>NZ_CP192598.1:0-5097535 GCF_057983045.1 Citrobacter sp. LST-B2 | reverse complement strand
GGCGGACTCCACTCGAACAAAAGTCGATAAATGACAAAGGCTGAAACATTCATGATTGTTGACGCACGTCGGCTAGACCCTATGCAAAGGGTGACGTGCGAATTGCTATCTGCAATTTTAACCCGATCAGGATCCTTTGAAACGATCGGGACCGCGGATCATAGCGTAAACTGCGCAAGAGATCTTCTGTTTCTCACAGATTCTTCCCGATTTATCCACAGGCCTTCACAGGACCGGATAAGTGTAAACGATCCTGGAGAAGTGCTGCACGATTTCGCCCGCATATTGGAAAAATTAATGAGTAAAGACGCTATACTGCTAAAACGATCTCATAAAGATCCCGAGCGATCCTTGCGCTTTGTTCATCAGCCCGTATAATCTTTCCCCCGTCGCGCGATGCCCGTAACACGGTGTCAACGCTGCCTGTTTTTCACGCGAAAACGTGCGGAAATACGCGGGAAATAAGGAAAGAGAATTGACTCCGGAGTGTACAATTATTACAATCCGGCCTCTTTAATCACCCACGCTGAGGCGTTAGTCGTTCGAAACTCGTTCGGGTATACGCAAAAGTCAGTGAATTTATTCAAGTTTAGGTAGAAATCGCCATGAAACGCACTTTTCAACCGTCTGTACTGAAGCGCAACCGTTCTCACGGCTTCCGTGCTCGTATGGCTACTAAAAATGGTCGTCAGGTTCTGGCACGTCGTCGTGCTAAAGGCCGCGCTCGTCTGACCGTTTCCAAGTAATAAAGCTAACCCCTGAGTGGTTAAGCTCGCATTTCCCAGGGAGTTACGTTTGTTAACTCCCGCTCATTTCACTTTCGTCTTCCAGCAGCCACAACGGGCTGGCACGCCGCAAATCACCATCCTCGGCCGCCTGAATTCGCTGGGGCATCCCCGTATCGGTCTTACTGTCGCCAAGAAAAACGTTCGACGCGCGCATGAACGCAATCGGATTAAACGTCTGACGCGTGAAAGCTTTCGTCTGCGTCAACACGAATTGCCAGCAATGGACTTCGTAGTGGTGGCGAAAAAAGGGGTTGCCGACCTCGATAACCGTGCTCTCTCGGAAGCGTTGGAAAAATTATGGCGCCGCCATTGTCGCCTGGCTCGCGGGTCCTGATAGCCCTTATTCGGGTCTATCAACGCCTGATCAGTCCGCTGCTTGGGCCGCATTGCCGTTTCACTCCAACGTGTTCAAGCTACGGAATTGAGGCATTGCGCAGGTTTGGAGTGATAAAAGGCAGTTGGTTGACGGTGAAACGCGTATTAAAATGCCACCCTTTACACCCTGGTGGTGACGATCCCGTCCCGCCCGGACCATTTGATACCAGAGAACACTAACGATGGATTCGCAACGCAATCTTTTAGTCATCGCTTTGCTGTTCGTGTCTTTCATGATCTGGCAAGCCTGGGAGCAGGATAAAAATCCGCAACCTCAGACCCAACAGACCACGCAGACAACGACCACCGCAGCGGGTAGCGCCGCCGACCAGGGCGTACCGGCCAGTGGCCAGGGGAAACTGATTACGGTTAAGACTGACGTGCTTGATCTGACCATTAACACCCGTGGTGGTGATGTGGAACAGGCCCTGCTGCCAGCTTACCCGAAAGAACTCGGTTCCAGCGAACCGTTCCAACTGCTGGAAACCACGCCGCAGTTTATCTATCAGGCTCAGAGCGGTCTGACAGGTCGTGACGGCCCGGATAACCCGGCTAACGGCCCACGTCCGCTGTACAACGTCGAAAAAGACGCCTTTGTACTGGCTGATGGTCAGAACGAACTGCAGATCCCGATGACCTATACGGATGCCGCGGGTAACACCTTTACCAAAACGTTTGTCCTCAAACGTGGCGACTATGCGGTTAACGTTAACTACAGCGTGCAGAACGCCAGCGAGAAACCGCTGGAGATCTCCACCTTTGGTCAGCTGAAGCAATCCATCAATCTGCCGTCTCATCGCGACACCGGAAGCAGCAACTTCGCGCTGCATACTTTCCGTGGCGCTGCGTATTCCACGCCAGATGAGAAGTATGAAAAATACAAATTCGACACCATCGCGGATAACGAAAACCTGAACGTCAATGCGAAAGACGGTTGGGTGGCGATGCTGCAACAGTATTTTGCAACGGCATGGGTGCCACGTAACGACGGTACCAACAACTTCTATACCGCGAACCTGGGTAACGGCATTGCCGCTATCGGCTATAAATCTCAGCCGGTACTGGTTCAGCCGGGTCAGTCTGGCGCGATGACCAGCACCCTGTGGGTTGGCCCGGAAATTCAGGACAAAATGGCGGCCGTTGCACCGCACCTGGATCTGACCGTGGATTACGGTTGGTTGTGGTTCATCTCTCAGCCGCTGTTCAAACTGCTGAAATGGATCCATAGCTTTGTCGGTAACTGGGGCTTCTCCATTATCATCATCACCTTTATCGTTCGTGGCATCATGTACCCGCTGACTAAAGCGCAGTACACCTCCATGGCGAAGATGCGTATGCTGCAGCCGAAGATTCAGGCAATGCGTGAGCGTCTGGGTGATGACAAACAGCGTCAGAGCCAGGAAATGATGGCCCTGTACAAAGCTGAGAAGGTTAACCCGCTGGGCGGCTGCTTCCCGCTGATCATCCAGATGCCTATCTTCCTGGCGTTGTACTACATGCTGATGGGCTCCGTGGAACTGCGTCATGCGCCGTTCGCCCTGTGGATCCATGACTTGTCTGCACAGGACCCGTACTACATCCTGCCGATCCTGATGGGCGTAACGATGTTCTTCATCCAGAAGATGTCGCCGACCACCGTGACCGACCCGATGCAGCAGAAGATCATGACCTTTATGCCGGTCATCTTTACCGTGTTCTTCTTGTGGTTCCCGTCAGGTCTGGTGCTGTACTATATCGTCAGCAACCTGGTGACGATCATCCAGCAGCAGCTGATTTACCGTGGTCTGGAAAAACGTGGCCTGCATAGCCGCGAGAAGAAAAAGTCCTGATACTCTTCATTCTTCAAGCCGCAGGCGCGTTGGCTGCATTTGCTTGCCCCAGTCACTTACTTCAGTAAGCTCCTGGGGCTCACAAACTTGCCGCCTTCCTGCAACGTGAATTATTTCGAGTATTCACGGTAAAGTTAATGCCATAGAGAAGGCGGTCATTAGACCGCCTTTTTTACATTTACGAAGAGACATATCATGAGCCATAACGACACTATCGTCGCCCAGGCAACCCCACCGGGACGCGGTGGTGTGGGTATTCTGCGCATTTCCGGCCTGAAGGCGCGTGAGGTGGCCGAAGCTGTGCTGGGCAAGCTGCCCAAACCCCGTTACGCCGACTATCTGCCGTTTAAAGATGCCGACGGTACCGCGCTGGACCAGGGGATCGCCCTGTGGTTTCCCGGCCCGAACTCGTTTACAGGTGAGGATGTGCTGGAACTTCAGGGACACGGCGGCCCGGTCATTCTCGACCTGCTGTTAAAACGCATCCTGACGCTGCCCGGCCTACGCATTGCCCGCCCCGGCGAGTTCTCTGAGCGCGCGTTTCTCAACGATAAACTCGACTTAGCCCAGGCCGAAGCGATTGCCGACCTGATTGATGCCAGTTCTGAGCAGGCGGCTCGTTCAGCGTTGAACTCATTGCAGGGAGCGTTTTCCACCCGCGTAAACCATCTGGTGGAAGCACTCACTCACCTGCGCATCTACGTAGAAGCGGCCATCGACTTTCCGGATGAAGAGATCGACTTCCTGTCGGATGGCAAAATTGAAGCGCAATTGAATGGCGTGATTGCCGATCTCGATGCCGTTCGCGCTGAAGCGCGTCAGGGCAGCCTGCTGCGTGAAGGGATGAAGGTGGTCATTGCAGGACGCCCTAACGCCGGTAAATCAAGCCTCCTGAATGCGCTGGCGGGCCGTGAGGCGGCCATTGTCACCGACATCGCCGGTACCACGCGCGATGTGCTGCGTGAGCACATCCATATCGATGGTATGCCGCTGCACATTATCGATACCGCCGGTCTGCGTGAGGCCAGCGACGAAGTGGAGCGTATCGGTATCGAACGGGCCTGGCAGGAAATTGAGCAAGCGGATCAGGTGCTGTTTATGGTCGATGGCACCACCACGGATGCCGTTGACCCGGCTGACATCTGGCCGGACTTTATCGCCCGTTTACCGTCAAAACTGCCCATTACCGTGGTACGAAACAAAGCGGATATCACCGGCGAACCGCTGGGCATCAGCGAGGTGAATGGTCACTCACTGGTTCGTCTTTCGGCGCGCACCGGTGAAGGCGTGGACGTACTGCGCAACCATCTCAAACAGAGCATGGGTTTTGATACCAACATGGAAGGAGGCTTCCTGGCCCGTCGTCGTCACTTACAGGCGCTGGCCGACGCCGCTGAGCATCTCCAGCAGGGCAAGGCCCAACTGTTAGGTGCATGGGCCGGTGAGCTACTGGCTGAAGAGCTCCGTCTGGCGCAGCAAAGCTTAAGTGAGATCACCGGTGAGTTTACCTCCGACGATCTGCTGGGAAGAATTTTCTCCAGCTTCTGTATCGGTAAGTAATCCCGTAGCCCTGAATTAACTGACGGTTAATTCAGGGCATTATCGTTTTATAAGAGGGTCTCTTTTTATGGAACATAAACGTTTACTTGACTGTAGTGCTTCTGATTTCGTGTGCATGGACAAAACGGCGCTGCTGTACGCAATCCGCGCCAGTGAAGGCCGCGTCCTGGTCAGTGAAACCATCGCCATTACCCAACCATTGCTCAATAACGTCACTAATGCCGAACTTGCCGCGTCGCAGGGGGCGGACATTCTGCTGATCAACATGTTCGATAGCAAAGCACCGCTAATCCAGGGAATGCATGCCGGTACTGCACCGGATCAGACGTTGCATGAACTGCAGCGCCTGACCGGACGCATCATAGGCGTCAACCTTGAGGCCGTCGATCCTGAATTTGCCAGTGCGCATGATGACATCTGGAAGATGAAACCAGGCCGTGCCGCAACCGCAGAGAATGCTCGCAAACTGGTAGAAATGGGAGCGAAGATCCTGGTACTGACGGGAAATCCCAACAACGGCGTTAGCAATCTCTCTCTGGGAAAAGCGGTGAAAACGATCCGTGAGGCCGTTGGCGACAAGGCCATTATCATCACCGGTAAAATGCACGGCGCAGGGATTGTGCGGGAAAGCGGCAGCGCAATTATCAGTGAAAGTGACGTCGCCGCCTTTGCCGGACAGGGCGCAGATATCGTGCTTATTCCTGCGCCAGGAACAGTACCGGGTATGAGCCAGCAAAAAGTAGAGGCGCTGATCGCGTGTGCACACGCGCACGGTGCGCTGGCAATGACGGCAATCGGCACCTCTCAGGAGGGCGCAGACGTCAGTACAATTCGCCAGATAGCCCTGATGAGTAAAATGGCAGGGGCGGATCTCCATCATATTGGCGATACTGGCTATATGGGAATGGCGTTGCCGCAAAATATACTGGCCTACAGCGTGGCGATTCGTGGCGTCAGACATACTTATACACGTATTGCCCGTTCGGTAAATCGCTAGCGGAATATTGTATTTTCTTGAATGATCCTTAATTAATTAAATGTTAATTTAACTGTGATTTTTATCACAGTTAAATTATTCTCTCATAGACAAATATTTTCATTGCCATAATGTAGCACTGTGTCTACAGAGGATAACTCAATCATGATTATCTTACATGCATACATCATTTCAAAATGGTTTAATGTTGACAATAAAATTGTCAATCATCACCCTTAAATTTCCCTGCCTTTATTTTGCCAGAACATAGGCTATTCGTAGTCTGTTCATTTGGCACATCTCAAACATAGCTCAATTTCTCATTGTGGTTGCATATCGCAACGCCACGTATGCCTGTTCGTTTTTTAAAACGAAAATACAGTCATGACTGGAATAAATGAGAGATGAATTATGCCGGGTATATTTGTACCCGCGTGCAGACGTATTGAGTCAATACAGTGAAATAAATTAAAGGATTATGTCATGGATAACTTTAAACATTTACCAGAACCCTTCCGTATTCGTGTTATTGAACCGGTAAAACGTACAACGAGAGAACATCGGAATAACGCAATTATTAAATCCGGGATGAACCCTTTCCTGCTGGATAGTGAAGATGTCTTTATTGATCTGCTGACCGACAGCGGTACTGGCGCAGTGACACAGAATATGCAAGCAGCCATGCTACGTGGGGATGAAGCCTACAGCGGCAGCCGTAGCTATTATGCGTTATCTGAAGCAGTGAAAAACATTTTTGGTTATCAATATACAATTCCAACGCACCAGGGCCGCGGTGCAGAACAAATTTATATTCCGGTTCTCATCAAAAAACGTGAGCAGGAAAAAGGGTTAGACAGAAGTAAGATGGCGGTTTTCTCCAACTACTTCTTCGATACCACTCAGGGACACAGTCAAATCAACGGCTGCGCCGTGCGTAACGTGTACATCAAAGAGGCATTTGATACTGGTGTTCGTTATGACTTTAAGGGAAATTTCGATCTCGATGGATTAGAGCGCGGCATTCAGGAAGTCGGCCCCAACAACGTTCCGTATATTGTGGCGACCATTACCAGTAACTCTGCAGGCGGGCAACCGGTTTCATTAGCCAACCTGAAGGCCATGTATAATATCGCTAAAAAATATGACATTCCGGTAGTCATGGACTCCGCGCGCTTTGCCGAGAATGCGTATTTTATCCAGAAACGCGAAGCAGAATACCGGGACTGGAGCATCGAAGAAATTACCCGCGAGACTTACAAATATGCCGATATGTTGGCAATGTCCGCGAAAAAAGATGCGATGGTGCCAATGGGCGGCTTACTGTGCATTAAAGACGACACCTATTTTGACGTCTATACCGAGTGCAGAACCCTGTGCGTCGTACAGGAAGGCTTCCCGACATACGGTGGTCTGGAAGGCGGGGCAATGGAGCGTCTTGCGGTGGGTCTGGTGGATGGTATGAACCAGGACTGGCTGGCCTATCGTATCGCGCAAGTGCAATATTTAGTCGATGGCCTCGAGGCGATTGGCGTCACTTGCCAACAGGCTGGCGGCCACGCGGCCTTTGTCGATGCGGGTAAATTATTGCCGCACATTCCGGCAGAACAGTTCCCGGCTCAGGCTCTCGCTTGCGAACTCTATAAAGTGGCCGGTATCCGCGCCGTTGAGATTGGTTCATTCTTATTAGGCAGAGATCCTAAAACCGGTAAGCAATTACCTTGCCCGGCCGAGCTTCTGCGTCTAACCATCCCAAGGGCAACGTATACGCAATCTCATATGGACTTCATTATTGAAGCCTTTGAACACGTCAAAGAAAACGCGATGAATATTAAAGGGTTGACCTTCACCTACGAACCGAAAGTATTACGTCACTTCACCGCTAAACTGAAAGAAGTTTAATTATAAGCATCAGAGGGGGTTATACGCTTTAACCCCCCAGCGATAAATCCACTTCCTTTATATTGTTGCATAATTAAAACCTTATAGGTTCACTATAATTAATGAGGCATCATGGAAGAAAATTCGAATGCTAAACACTCCTCCTTTTGGGGGATTATGGTCATAGCCGGTACGGTGATTGGTGGGGGGATGTTTGCTCTCCCCGTTGATTTGTCCGGCGCGTGGTTTTTTTGGGGGGCGTTTATTTTAATAATCGCCTGGTTTTCAATGATGCATTCCGGACTCCTGTTATTAGAGGCAAATTTAAATTACCCCGTCGGATCCAGTTTTAATACCATTACTAAAGATCTTATTGGCAACAAATGGAACATTGTGAGTGGATTTACCGTTGCCTTTGTTCTCTACATTCTCACGTATGCCTATATTTCTGCTAATGGCGCCATCATTAGCGAAACGATCTCCATGAATATGGGATATCGCGTTAACCCCCGAATTGTCGGAATCTGTACTGCCATTTTTGTCGCCAGCGTGTTGTGGATCAGTTCACTGGCAGCCAGTCGAATTACCTCCTTGTTCCTCGGGATTAAAATCATCTCTTTTATTATCGTTTTTGGGTCATTCTTCTTCCAGGTCGATTTTTCTATACTGCGGGATACGGCAGGCCAGGCTCAAAACAACGTCTCTTACTTCCCCTATATTTTTATGGCATTACCGGTATGCCTGGCTTCATTTGGCTTTCACGGAAACATTCCCAGTCTGATCATCTGCTATGGCAAAAGAAAAGATAAATTAATTAAAAGCATTGTCTTTGGTTCTTTGCTGGCGCTGGTGATTTATCTGTTCTGGTTGTATTGCACCATGGGTAACATTACACGGGAAAGCTTCAGTGAGATCATTGCGTCGGGCGGTAATGTTGATTCATTAGTAAAATCATTTCTCGGCACCAGGCAAACCGGAATCATCGAATTTTGTCTGCTGGTTTTTTCAAACCTGGCCGTCGCCAGTTCCTTTTTTGGCGTGACTCTGGGGCTATTTGATTATCTTGCGGATCTGTTCAAATTCGACAATTCGGCAGTGGGACGTTTTAAAACCGTCTTGTTAACCTTCCTGCCTCCGGCGCTTTTATACTTAATCTTCCCGAACGGTTTTATCTATGGCATCGGCGGCGCAGGGCTGTGCGCAACGATATGGGCCGTGATCATCCCTGCGGTACTGGCCCTGAAAGCCCGCCAGAAGTTCCCCAATAAAATGTTTACCGTCTGGGGCGGTGTCTTTATCCCGACTATCGTGATCCTGTTCGGCGTAGCGGTTATTGTTTGCTGGTTCGGCAACGTCTTCAACCTGTTACCCCGATTCAGTTAAATTGCTGTTCCTCCATGCTGACATGCCGCCTCATTCAGGGCGGCATGTCAGTCAGGAATTCACTGTTGTCCAAATGGCAATTCGCCTTCTTCCCTGGGAGACCATCAAACAACCTCTCCTGACGCAAAAACAGCCAATCCGTACCAGGAAATGTAAATGCGCGTAAGGGAGGCTGATTCATTCGTACTTTTTGGCTATTTACTCTGTCTATAAACCGAGTAAATGTTACTCTCGTCATTATCACCGACCATTAATCATGGAGAGAAAAATGGCGACCCATTTTGCCAGAGGGATCCTGACGGAAGGACACTTGATTTCGATGCGCCTTCCGTCATCCTGCCATCATGAAGCACGAAGACTCCCCACACATCGCCAGACCCGTTTTCTGGCATCCCGAGGACTTCTCGCCGAGCTGATGTTTATGCTGTATGGCACGCTCGAGTTACCGGAAATCGTATACAAAGCCAAAGGCAAACCGGCATTTCGCGATAAAAATCTACCCAGCTTTTCCATCGCCTATGCCGGTAATATGGTCGGTGTGGCGCTGACAACCGAAGGGGAATGCGGACTGGATATGGAACTCCAACGCGCCCCCCGTGGATTTATTAGCCCCCATACCGCCGACGTCCCGACCTTCTCCAGCAACGAAAGCCTGTGGATCAGCAAGCAAAACGATCCGGACGAAGCGCGCGCGCAGATGATCACCTTACGCCAGAGTGTCTTGAAACTGACGGGTGACGTCCGCAACAACGATCCGCATGAGCTGCAATTGCTGCCAGTCTCCGGGCGTCTGAAATGTGCCCGTGTTACTCAGATTGAGGCTATTTGCGATGCCGAAGACCTGCTAGTGTGGTCGGTTGCGGTTACGCCAGCCATTGATAAACTTCAACTTTGGGAGTTTGATGTTAAGCAGGGCTGGAAAAGCCTGCCTGATATCCAGACCCGCGCGAATGCGCCGACGGGTCGTCTGATGCGATTCGCGCAATTATCTGCCGCGACGTCTTATACGCACAACTGATGGAGTTACCATGTCTGAAACGTTGAATGTTGTTACGTTACTGGGAAGCCTGCGCAAAGGTTCGTTTAACGGTATGGTTGCCCGTACGCTGCCGAAAATCGCCCCGGCGGGTATGAAAATCAGTGCGTTACCGTCTATCGGTGATATCCCGCTTTACGATGCTGACGTGCAGCAGGAAGAGGGGTTTCCGGCAAGCGTCGACGCGCTGGCTGAGCAAATTCGCCAGGCTGATGGCGTGGTTATCGTTACGCCGGAATATAACTATTCGGTACCGGGTGGTCTGAAGAACGCCATCGACTGGCTGTCACGCCTGCCCGATCAGCCGCTTTCAGGCAAACCGGTGCTCATCCAGACCAGCTCGATGGGGGCTATTGGCGGCGCGCGCTGCCAGTATCATCTGCGTCAGATCCTGGTTTTCCTGGATGCCATGGTCATGAACAAGCCGGAATTTATGGGTGGCGTGATACAGAACAAAGTAGACCCGCAGACGGGTGAAGTGATTGACCAGAGTACGCTGGACCATCTAACCGGCCAGCTCACCGCGTTTGGTGACTACATCGAGCGCGTGAAGGCCTGATAACAAAACTTGCCGACTACTCTTAAATAATCCAGTAAGCGCTTATGCATCTGGATTATTTTCTTATTATTATTTGCGTAAATCTGTCTATAAATCACTGTTGTCTGTTTTTTCCCCTTCATTATTGTGCCATAGTGTTACCAGCATTGCTGTTGCAATAAAATCAATAAATATATCTAATATTTTTCCGACATTTTGTCTACCGTGAACAATGGATATACCATGGACAGGACATTTTCACATCTAAGGACCGCATTATGTAGCAGTACACAACTGGAGAAATCCATGCATGCCTGCTTACAGTCGATACCTGACTCAATTGTTTGTGATGGTATTTTCTTTAACTATTATCGAAGTGATATTCGCTGTATCCAGTTTTTAGCATTAGCGACACACAAAACAGCGCGACTGAAACGAGATATCATCCCGATCCCTGAAGTTATAGCCAAGCAATTCAATCACTCAGATAACTTCTCTACCCAAGTTATCGATACTCTGAGCCAATGTCCGCTGACTGAATATGTCGTTAACACCTGCTTTCGTAATATCAAATCTCTGATCCTGATGCGTATGCACCTGGATGGTCTACGGCTTGGCGCGATGGGTATATTTAGCCACCGGACTGATGCTTTTACACCTCAACATGCTGAATTATTCGAATCAGTACGGGGAGAACTCTCCTTACTGGCCTTTATTGCCCTTTCTCGACATAACCTTTTATTAAATAATACGCCTCCTTCTATTCCCGGACTATCTATTGCAGAAGAGAGCGAAAAATTTGTCGTTAGTCAAAATAATCTTCCTCTTTTTCAGTTGTACCATTCATTGAAAAGGTTGGCAAACAGTGAATTGCCTGTTTTATTACTTGGAGAGAAAGGGGTTGGAAAAAACTCACTTGCTTCCGAGCTTCAGCAACAACGTTCAACGCGCAGTGGTTATTATGGATTGATTAGTCCTCAGGGGCAGTTGATCGTCATGAAAAATGGTGTCCTGAACCGCACTATAACTATTGATTTCAACACCCCCCCTAACATGGCTTCATTTCTAATCTTGCATCAGGGATCTTTACTGATAAAAGAAATAAATTCTTTTCCGGATCGTTGGCAAACATTTTTACTGGCACTGCACTCAAATTACAGCGAGTATTGCCAGCTACAGATTATTGCCATACAAACACTTCCATTTTCAATGGTAAACAACACACTTAATCACGATATATCCACTCACTATCTGACAAACCAATATTATGCAAATACCCTTTGTCAGGTCGTTACATTGCCACCGTTGCGGCATCGCTATGATGATATTCCTCTGCTGCTGACCTACTACCTGAGGAAGCTATCAAGCCAGTATAGACGCACCTCTTTACCTGTACTGGGTGATGATTCACTACGCTTATTATTGAAGTATCACTGGCCGGGCAACATTACTGAATTGATAGGATTATTAGAAAATGCGTTTTTCCGTTGCACAGGCAATGAGTTACACATTGTCCTACCAAAAGAGAGAAATGCGATAACCATCCCTCCGCTTGATGACGCAATGCGCCAACATATCCAAATGGCGTTACAACAAAGTCAGGGGAAAATATCAGGCAAAGGCGGTGCAGCAGAGTTACTTGGTGTTAACAGCAACACGCTATACAGCAAAATGAAGAAACTGGGCATTGTGGTGAAAGAAAAATAATCTGACGTCCCCTTCTCTCTTCAGGAAAAGGGGAGCAGTCTTTATTTTTGCTTTCTGGCGCGATGGAAACCGTCGAGCATACCTTTAATCAGTGCCCCCGGCGTATCCCCTGTACTACTTAAATAGAGATGCACGATGATAAATGCCACCATCACGACAGCCAAAGCGTAATGGAGCCAAGCCACAACCTGCTTACCAGGTAACGCAAACAGAGTTTCTGGCGTATAACCGGGATACATCATCAGTAATCCGGTCACAATGAGCAGCGGCAATAACAGGAACATCACACCAATATAGCCCAGTTGCTGGAGAATATTGAATTTAGCCGCTGGCGACGCATGCTCCGGGTGAGGTTCTCCACGGAAAATACCATACAGGTAGTAGCGGGTCTGACGGATAAGCCGCCCTGTAATACCTTGCCAGCGCACCTGATAATGGTGCCCGTTGCCACACATCGAAACCAGGATAAAACCCAGCCATATAACACACAGCGATATCCCTGCAATATTGTGCACATCAACCCACAGCGAGAATCGCGCACTCACCCAATGCAAGGCACAGCCGCTGATAATTAGCGCGGCAAAACAGAGTGCGTTCAGCCAGTGCCAGCAGCGGACAGGCAGCGTATAGAGATAACTTTTCTCCAGCGGCATATCTGTCTTACGACGCGACATGATTAGCCGCCCCAAACCATGACAGAGTAGCAACACTACGAAGCCGCTCAGCGCCCAGGCAATGAAGCGATCGGCCTGACCACTGCCGTTATTACCAATCATGTAGGTATCGGTAAATAACACACCATCTATCTGACGAACTGCGGGAACAGGAGGCGCCACCGCCGTCAGTTTTTCTCTAAGAGATACATCATCAAATAACCCTTTCCCTAACAAGCTACCTGCCATGGCATTTTCATCAGGCGCAAACGTTTTCCGCCGAGCGGTAAGCAGCATTCCGTCGCCATGACACTGTACACAGCTGATGGCTTTTGAAGCAGGCAGAATACGATGCAAAGTGCTATCCGCCGCATCGGCATGGCAGTCAATGCAGCGTAAACTGTTGAGATGTTCAGAAGCATAAGGCAGCGCAGAGTGTGCCATATCCTGAGATGTTGAGCTTTTCCCACCGGACAGGTGCATAAAGACTCCCGCCCGCGAATGACAATTCGTGCACATCAAATTGTCGTCGGCAACCCGTTGTTTACCCGGATGGTTTAGCTCTCCCGCCGTCATGGTGTGCGCGTTATGGCATGAGGTACAAGAGAAGAGTCCTTTGGCTATCTTTTCACTGTGGGCGCTCTGCTGTACGGCATGCACCGTATCGCGCATGACCACGCCATGACAACTTTCGCAGTTTTGGTCGTCGCCAGGCTTCAGAACATGCGGGGTGACAGAAAATCCCTCGCTTCCGGGTTGGCTCTGATGGCAGGCGATACACGGCACTTCACCATGCACGCTGTCGTGATATTTATCGGCGGAGACAACTAAATTCACCTGTACTTTGTCCGTCGAGATCCCCTGAATATCGCTATCAGCGTGGCATGCCAGACAAGGTTGATTGAGTTGCGCTGTCGGCACTGGCGCACAATATCCCGACAGGGGTATCCATCCCACCAGCAGAAAGAATAGTCCTCTTGTTAATAATCCGCGCATGATATCTCTCATGGCTTCATATCCGGATATTTAAAGAGATGGCAATTATTACAATAAATTACCGAGGGTTTATGTTCGTTATGACAAGCGGTACAAGGAACATCTTTGCCGTAATGCATTGAATCATGCGGGTTGGGCTCTGCATTATTGTCATGCGGATTGGGTTGCGTTAGTCCGGCAATCTGGTCGCGCGAACCGTGGCAACTCAGGCAAGATTTATCATTCGGTGCCGCTACAGGCGTGCTGGAACCGTGACATAACTGACATGATGTATTGCGTCCGGTGGCTTCCAATGAATGGTGATAAGGCTTGACGTTCATTGCATTCAGTTGCTGATGAAAAGCAGCTTCGTCGTCAGTCGCAGCGATGACCTGGGAAAAACCACCAATACACAGCAACAGCATGGCTATCCATAATTTTGCCATATTAAATTCCCTCAACGTCAAAGGCTTCATCCGCAGCAGTCGCTGAGGCAACGCTAAGCCCCGCAATCCGGCCAAAAACCAGGCAATCCGCAACGGCGCAACTCCCCAGACGACTTCCACCATGTGAACCTGCTGTCGCTTCTCCGGCAGCGTACAGGCCGGGGATAGGTTTGCTATCAGCCGCATTGAGTACCTCTGTGCGCATACTGATCTGCACCCCCCCCATGACGTAGTGCACTTTAGGCCACACGCGTACAGCAACAAATGGCCCTTTGTCTAACGGAACCGCACGACTCACATCTTTTTTCATGCGATCGCCGCCTTTGCGCGCAACGGCCGCATTGTAGGTCTCCACTTCTTCTTGCAGTGTGTCGAAAGGTATGCCGAAATGCGCCGCCAACTGATCCAGTGAGTCAAACTGCCAGGCGACACCATAATGCAAGGCATGTTTCAGGCTTTGAGCCAGTTTCGCGCCTTCAAGCGTGGTGAAGCAGATGGGATAAAGTGGATCCCCTTTCTCATCCACCTGCGCCAGAATCCCCTCTTCACGCTCTTTGCGATCGGCAAGCTCATTTGTGAAACGATGACCAGAACGCGGGTTAACCATAATTCCGTTAGGAAAACCTGAGATGGTATTGAACTGCGAAACGTAGCCAAATCCGCGTTCGTCTGGCGAAGACCAGGGGCCTAGCTGGATAAGATCAAGCTGCACTGGCGTTGCGCCAATACGTAGCATTTGCACCAGACATTCCGATGTAGCGCCAGGGTGGTTGGTGGAGTCGACACGCTCATCCAGCATGGGGTTTTGCATTTTACGAAAACGCAGATCATTGGAAAAACCGCCAGAACACATCACCACGCCGTAACGCGCGCCGTAATGCCTTATCTTGCCGCTCTGTTCATCCGGGAAACGATAGCCGTCACGTACCGTCAGACCGATAACACGTCCTTGAGAATTTTGCAGGAAAGATTCCAGCTTGCATTGGGCGCGAAAAACAACGCCCATTTTCATGGCGGACTCTTTTAGCGGCCGAGTGATCCCCGCCCCAGAACTCTCTACCGTTTGCAACGTACGAGGGACAGAGTGACCGCCAAAATGCTGTACGAACGGTTTATATTTTACGCCGTGTTGTAGGGTAAACTCATATGCAGCGGTCGTGTTGTTAACGAGAATCTTCAACTGATCTTTATCATTTAGCCCACGTCCAGCTTTCAACATGTCCTTAAACATCAACTCTGGTGAATCGACGATCCCTTCTTTTTTCTGCACAGTCGATCCGGCTACGGCAACCGCACCGCCGTTAATCGCTGAGTTGCCACCAAAAACAGGCATCTTTTCAATCACCAGCACGCTGCGGCCAGCCTGAGCGGCTTCAAGTGCAGCAGCTAGTCCGGCAAAGCCGCTTCCGACAACGATCACATCATAGACTTTATGGTAACGAACCGACGAAGCCGGGGCGCAGTTATCCTGCGCCATCACCTTTCCAGTCAGCGCCGTAAGTGCGCCGCCGGTCGCCAGGAGGGTACTTTTCGTCAAAAAGGCTCGCCGCGACGCATTAACGGTTTTTTTCATTGTCGTCATTTGCTCCCTGCTTGCGTACTGACCAGGGAACCGGAAGGAAACGATGCGACTAACGCGGATGAATCAGCAATGTTGTCAGTAAAAATCCTATCCTGCACAACAAACGGTACTTTTTCACGATAGGCGGCAAAGAGTTTTCCAGTCATCTCACCCAACTTCAGGTCAGGATTTTTCTGTTTCCGTAGATCGACAGCCTGACTGGCGTGCAACAGTTCCAGACCATAAATGCTGCGCATATCATCCACGATTTGACTCAATCGCTTGGACGCCCGGAGATTGTTGGTGTAGGTATCCTCAATCGTTCCCGCCATCGGTTGCCCATCCAGTGATACTGGGTTAACCAAGTCGCGAATATCCGCCAGTAACGCAACCTGTGGCTTCTGAATAGCGCCGAAGGCATGTCCCTGCTGATTGGTGTCGGAAGCGAGGAAACGACTCAGTCCGGTGAAATGATCGTCAGATAAATGCAAAGTGCGCTGAACGCTGTTATGCGCCAGATGTCCCATCGCTAAAGACAGATTCTGAATCGCCAGTGCCAGAGGCAGCGGTTCAAAATTAGAGGTCGGGAAAATCGCGCCGCTGAGGGTTTCGCCATTGGCCCCTTTTGCGCTCACGAAATACTGCTCAACCTGGCTATTTTCCGCCAACGAACGATCGGCATTTACGATTACCGCGGGGTTGTCGTCCGAGCTGTTCATCTGGATTTCCAGCATTTGCCAAGCTTCATTCCATTCGCGACGCGCTTCATTAAGCACAAATACCGTCGTACGGAAAGAGAGCGGGTCCTGCAAAGGACGTCCATCCTGATGTTGCCAGAGATAAGAACCCGTGAGCACAGTTCGAATCGTTCCGGCAGTATCCTGAATGCCAGGGAAAGGTCTAACGCTTAAACTCTGGTGCAGGAATGGCGCAACGTTGCCATTTAGCGCTTCCAGCGATAAACCGAACACCGCCGGGGTGACGTTAATAATCTGTCTGGACTCCAGAAGAGCCTGCGCAGAATAAGCTGTTGATACTGCATTGGAAGAAAGAATCGACAGCGCATCTTTGCCGAGCGGTTCCAGCTTATCAATACCCGCCTGTTTCAGCGCTTTTGCCGAATCCATCTCGACGCCTTTTACGCGAACGCGCCATTCACCAATCATCACATCGCCGATATGAGAGGCAAGCGTGATATCAGCTTCACCCACAGAGCCCTGTGAGGGCACGACGGGGGTAATGTGCTTATTGAGAAACTGCTGATACATTTTGGCAACCTGCGGTTGGGCACCAGTATTTCCCGTTAACATCGTATTCAGGCGAATCACCATAGCCAGACGCACCAGTTCATCCGGCATGTCTGGACCAACGCCAGCCGCATGCGCATGCAGCGCGTTGATATTAAACTCACGAGAGGCCTGAATAACCTCCGGAGTCAGTTTTCCATGCGCATCAAACAAAGATTTATCTTTATTGAGTCCCACACCTACCGTCAGTCCGTAAACGGGAACGCCTTTTCCGGCAGCAATCATTAAAAGTTTATTGGCTTTATCGACGCGATCCATCGCAGTGGCAGCGATCTCAACCTGTTTTTCCCCCTGAGCAATGGCCCAGGCATCATCCAGTGTTAATGAATGACCATCCAGCGTCACGCTGGTGGTAGCGCTTGCGAATAGCGGAAAAAACAGAGAGATACAGAACGTCGCAATGACAGTTTTCTTCATTTCGAAACTCCTTTTAATAGAGATAAGAAACAGTAACGAAAAATGCCTGTGCGAAAGTTGAAATACCCCCTGCATTTACTATGGCTATTTTTGATATTTCAAAAAAACCAAAGTAAAAACATTTCAATCTGTTAACAGATAATTCACCAGAAGAAACCACAACTCGCTAAAACATGGTCATAAATTACAGAGATTATTTATTCGCAGAGAGATAATTTTCAAGCTTGATATTTTGGGACAGGAATAAAAGACTATCAGACAGGAAATGCTTCAGCCTTGATAACAAAGCTGAAGCATGTTCTACATTAGTGCGCGTCGATAAACACAATCTTCAGCACAAACAGCAGCGCTACAACGACCACGCACGGGCTCAGCTCACGCAGACGACCGGTACCGATTTTCATCACACAGTAAGAGATAAAGCCCAGCGCGATCCCTTCGGTAATGGAGAAGCTGAACGGCATCATCACGGCAGTGATAAACGCCGGTACAGATTCAGTGAGATCGTCCCACTTCACGCGCGCCAGACTGGACGTCATTAACACACCGACGTAAATCAGCGCGCCTGCAGCCGCATAGCCCGGCACCATCCCCGCCAGCGGTGACAGGAAGATCACCAGCAGGAACAGCAGACCAACCACCACCGCGGTCAGGCCAGTACGCCCCCCAACAGAAACGCCGGAAGAGGACTCGATATAAGCAGTGACGGAAGACGTACCGATAAATGCCCCGGTCACAGAGGAGACGCTATCGACAAACAGCGCCTGCTTCATGCGCGGAAATTTCCCTTTTTCATCCGCCAGACCGGCTTTATCAGTTACGCCGATCAATGTGCCGGAGGAGTCAAACAGGTTAACCAGCATGAAAGAGAAAATCACCCCAGCCAGACCAATGTTAAACGACCCCGCCAGATCGACATGCCCAATCACCGACGAGACGCTCGGCGGCGCAGAGACAATGCCGTTATAGTGCACATCACCCAGCATCCAGCCCAACAGCGTAGTGACGATGATGGATACCAGCACGGCGGCGTGAATATTACGTGACGCCAGGATAGCGATGATAAAGAAACCGAGCACGCCCAGCAGGACGCTATGGGAGGTCAGATTACCAATGCTGACCAGCGTTTCCGGATTCGCAACGATGACACCCGCGTTTTTAAGCCCCATCATGCCGATGAATAGACCGATACCGCTGGTGATCCCCACGCGCAGACTGACCGGGATATTGGCAATCATCCAGTAACGCACGCGGAAAATAGTCAGCAGCAGCAGACCGACGGCGCCCCAGAAAATCGCCCCCATACCGACCTGCCACGACAGGCCCATCGCGCCAACCACAACGAAGGCAAAGAACGCATTCAGCCCCATCGCAGGCGCCAGTGCCACCGGCAGGTTAGCGAACAGCCCCATCAGAATGCTGCCGAACGCGGCAATCAGACAGGTGGTCACGAAGACGGCGCTGGTGTCCATGCCAGCAACGCCCAGAATTTGCGGGTTAACAAAAACGATGTAAACCATCGTCAGGAAGGTGGTAAAACCGGCGATCACTTCGGTTCGTGCCGTTGTGCCATGTTCGCGCAGTTTGAACACGCGTTCCAGCATCCCCTGACCAGACGTCTGGGTTGTGTGTTGTTGACTCATTATCAATTTCCAAACAAGGAGGGAAAATTCGTCGCTATCCTATACCAAAATGCGACAATAGGGGGTGATTGTGTGAGGTTTTTTTCATTGAATTTGCTTATACGGCAACGATTGCGTTGCACAATCAGGCAGTACGTAAACGTTAAACTTGTGAAAAGGGAAAGGCATGTCCGGAATTGAAGCGGTATTTTTTGACTGTGACGGTACGCTGGTCGACAGTGAAGTGATCTGTTCCCGCGCGTACGTCGCAATGTTCCAGGAATTCGGTATCACCCTCGATCTCGAAGAAACTTTTAAACGCTTTAAGGGCGTAAAACTCTACGAAATCATTGATATCATTAACGAGGAGCATGGGGTGACGTTGGCCAAAGCCGACTTAGAACCCGTCTACCGCGCCGAGGTCGCACGCCTGTTCGACTCGGAACTGGAAGTGATCCCTGGTGCGAATACCCTGCTGGACAGCATGACAGTGCCGATGTGCGTGGTTTCTAACGGTCCGGTCAGCAAAATGCAACACTCGCTGGGTAAACTGGGCATGCTGCATCATTTTCCGGACAAACTGTACAGCGGCTACGATATTCAACGCTGGAAGCCCGATCCGGCGCTGATGTTCCACGCAGCAAAAGCGATGAACGTCAACGCACAGAACTGCATTCTGGTCGATGACTCTTCCGCTGGCGCGCAGTCGGGGATTGATGCGGGAATGGAAGTGTTCTACTTCTGTGCCGATCCGCACAACAAGCCTATCGAACATCCCAAAGTGACGACTTTTACCGATTTGGCACAGTTGCCAGCGTTGTGGAAAGCACGCGGCTGGAATATTACCCGGTAATTTTTGTAGGCCCGGTAAGCTTGCGCCACCGGGCAATTGCCGGATGGCGCTAACGCTTATCCGGCCTATTTTCTACGTTTTATCACTCTTTTGGATCTTTACCCGCCAGCAGCTTATCCAGTTCATCACCGCCTACGTGACGGAAATCCTGGCCCTTCACGAAGTAGAAGATGTATTCGCAGATATTCTGGCAGCGGTCGCCGATACGCTCGATAGAGCGTGCACAGAATAACGCAGTCAGTACACTGGGAATCGTACGCGAATCTTCCATCATATAGGTCATCAGCTGACGCACAATCCCTTCGTATTCCTGGTCCACTTTCTTGTCTTCACGGTAGATACGCACTGCTTCATCCAGATCCATCCGCGCAAACGCATCCAGCACGTCGTGCAGCATCTGTATGGTGTGACGCCCCAGTGACTCCAGGCTCACCAGCAGCGGCTGATGCTGCTGGGAGAACTTCTCCAGCGCGGTACGACAGATTTTATCCGCCACGTCGCCAATACGTTCCAGTTCGGCGATGGTTTTGATGATCGCCATCACCAGACGCAGATCGCTCGCCGTCGGCTGGCGCTTGGCGATGATGCGAACACAGGCTTCATCAATCGCCACTTCCATCATATTGACGTGCTTATCGCCATCAACAACGCGTTTCGCCAGCTCGCTGTCCTGATTGTGCATCGCGGTGATGGCATCAGAAAGCTGCTGCTCGACCATGCCGCCCATCGTCATTACCTGAGTGCGGATACTTTCCAGTTCGGCGTTGAACTGACCTGAAATGTGTTTATTAAGGTTTAAATTGTCCATCATTTCTCCAGATGCCCGGGCATATCAACCGTAGCGGCCAGTAATGTAATCTTCGGTTTGTTTCTTCGCGGGCTTGGTGAACAGGTCGTCCGTGTTGCTGAACTCAATCAACTCGCCCAGGTACATAAACGCCGTATGATCGGAACAACGCGCAGCCTGCTGCATGTTGTGGGTCACGATCACCACGGTGTAATCCTGTTTCAGCTCGGTAATCAGCTCTTCGATACGACCGGTTGAGATCGGATCCAGTGCTGAGCACGGCTCATCCAACAGCAAGACTTCCGGGCGAATGGCGATACCTCGCGCGATGCACAGACGCTGCTGCTGACCACCGGAGAGAGAATATCCGCTCTGGTGCAATTTATCTTTGGTTTCATTCCATAGTGCGGCCTTGGTCAACGCCCACTGCACACGCTCGTCCATATCCGCCCGGGACAGCTTCTCAAACAGACGCACGCCAAAGGCGATGTTGTCGTAGATAGACATCGGGAACGGCGTCGGCTTCTGGAACACCATCCCGACTTTGGCACGCAGCAGGGCGATATCCTGGGTATTGGTGAGAATATTGTCACCATCGAGCAGAATTTCACCTTCCGCACGCTGTTCCGGGTAGAGTTCAAACATCTTGTTGAACGTACGCAACAGCGTCGATTTACCGCAGCCAGAAGGCCCGATGAATGCCGTTACCTGGTTCTTTGCAATATCCAGGTTGATGTTCTTCAGGGCATGGAATTTGCCGTAGTAGAAGTTCAAATCACGAACCTGAATCTTACCCGGAGCAGTATCAACCATACTCATTTTACTCTTTTCCTTATCATGCCTGATGGCGCTTCGCTTATCAGGCCTACAACAAATAGGTTCAACCGTAGGCCGCACGCCGCCATCCGGCAACGTGTTAACCGTGTTTACTCTTGGCGAAAATTACGCGCGCCAGAATGTTCAGCAGCAATACGCACAGCGTGATAATCAGCACCCCGGCCCACGCCAGTTGCTGCCATTCCGCAAACGGGCTCATCGCAAATTTAAAGATGGTGACCGGCAGGTTGGCGATCGGCTGCATCATGTCGGTACTCCAGAACTGATTGGAGAGCGCGGTAAACAGCAGCGGAGCGGTTTCACCTGCGATACGCGCAATCGCCAGCAGGATACCGGTCATGATCCCGGAGACAGACGCTTTCAGCGTAATCGCGGAGATCATTTTCCATTTCGGCGTCCCCAGCGCATAAGCCGCTTCACGCAGACTATCCGGCACCAGCTTCAACATGTTTTCGGTGGTTCGAATCACGATAGGCACCTGCAGCAGCGCCAGCGCAATCACGCCCGCCCAACCGGAGAAGTGCTCCATCTGCGCCACCACAATGGTGTACACGAACAGACCAACCACAATAGACGGGGCGGAAAGCAGAATGTCATTGATGAAGCGAATCACTTCCGCCAGCCAGGATTTGCGACCATATTCCGCCAGATAAATCCCGGCCATGATGCCCAGCGGTGTACCAAACACGGTTGCCCAGAGGATCAACAGACCACTGCCCGCCAGGGCGTTCGCCAGACCGCCACCCGCCGTGTTCGGCGGCGGCGTCATTTCGGTGAACAGCGCCAGCGACATCCCGTCGATACCACGGGAAATGGTGGACATCAGGATCCAGACGAGCCAGAACAGACCAAACGCCATCGTCGCCATAGAAAGCGTCAGGGCGATGCGGTTTTTCATCCGGCGCTTAGCCTGCATTTTGCGGCGGGATTCCGCCAGTTCCGCGCTGGTTTGCATTTCAAGCGTAGCCATTAGCGTGCCCCCTCGTTCTTCGCAAGGCGCAAAATCATAAACTTAGACGCTGCCAGCACGATGAAGGTAATCACGAACAGAATCAGACCCAGTTCCATCAACGCCGCAACGTGCAGGCCAGACTCCGCTTCCGCAAATTCATTCGCCAGCGCCGAGGTGATACTATTACCCGGCATATACAGCGATGCGCTGTCGAGCTGGTAGGTGTTGCCGATGATGAAGGTCACCGCCATCGTTTCACCCAGTGCTCGTCCCAGACCCAGCATGATGCCGCCAATTACCCCATTTTTGGTGAACGGCAACACGATGCGCCAGATAACCTCCCAAGTGGTACAGCCGATACCGTATGCAGACTCTTTCATCATCACCGGCGTCTGTTCAAATACATCACGCATTACAGCTGCAATGTAAGGGATGATCATGATGGCGAGGATCACGCCAGCCGCCAGAATACCGATACCAAACGCCGGGCCGGAGAACAGCGCGCCAACAAACGGAATGTTGGAAAGGATATTACCGACCGGTTCCTGAAAATAAGTGGCAAACAGTGGAGCAAAGATAAACAGGCCCCACATGCCGTAGACGATACTCGGGATAGCTGCCAGCAATTCAATCGCAATCCCCAGCGGACGACGCAGCCAGCCTGGCGCGAGTTCGGTCAGAAACAGGGCAATGCCGAAGCTCACCGGAACGGCGATCAGCAATGCGATAAAAGAGGTGACCAGCGTACCGTAGATCGGTACCAGCGCCCCGTAGATATCGTTTGGCGCGTCCCAGTCTTTGGTCCACAGGAAAGAGAAACCAAATTTCTCAATGCTGGGCCAGGAGGAGATGATCAGAGAGACAATAATGCCACCCAACATCAATAGCACAATCAGCGCAGCCAGTTTTACCAGCGCGCTGAAGATTTTGTCACCCTTTTTACCCGGTGGGTTAAAAGCAGGCTTGGTTGCAGCCATAAATCACTCTTTAAGTTTGGGCCAGGAAGCGCGCATTTTATCGCGCTTCCTGGCTAACGTAATGCCATACCCTAAATAATTCGAGTTGCAGCAAGGCGGCAAGCTTGTGAATCCCCAGGAGCATAGATTCACTATGTGACTGGGGTGAACAAACGCAGCCAACACAGCTGCGGCTCGAAGTATGACGGGTATTTAGTACAGCGCTTTACCGCTGCTGTCTTTCACATTGGTCTTCCATGCTGCACGGATCTGCTCTACCACGCTGTCCGGCAGGCTGGCGTAATCCAGGTCATTAGCCTGTTTGCCGCCATTTTTGTATGCCCAGTCGAAGAATTTCAGTACTTCAGCACCCTGCTCAGGTTTCTTCTGCTCTTTATGAATCAGAATAAAGGTGGTGGAGGTAATCGGCCACGCATCATCACCTTTCTGGTTCGTCAGATCCTGTGCGAAGGATTTACTCCAGTCAGCGCCTTTCGCGGCGTTAGCGAAGTTCTCTTCAGTCGGACTAACCGGTTTACCGTCAGCAGAAACCAGCTTGGTGTATGCCAGGTTGTTCTGCTTAGCGTAAGCGTATTCAACGTAGCCAATGGAACCTGGCAGACGCTGTACGAACGCGGCGATACCGTCGTTACCCTTACCGCCCAGACCGGTTGGCCAGTTAACGGTAGAGCCAGCGCCCACTTTGGTTTTCCACTCTTCGTTCACTTTCGCCAGATAGCTGGTGAAGACGAAGGAGGTACCAGAACCATCGGCACGACGCACAACGGCGATGTTCTGAGAAGGCAGTTTCACGCCTGGGTTCAGTTTGGTGATGGCTTCATCATCCCACTTCTTGATTTTACCCAGGTAGATGTCACCCAGCGTTTTACCATCCAGCACCAGTTCGCCAGACTTCAGACCTGGGATGTTCACCGCCAGTACCACGCCGCCAATCACGGTCGGGAACTGGAACAGGCCTTCCTGATTCAGTTTTTCGTCAGACAGCGGCGCATCAGAGGCACCGAAATCAACAGTATTCGCTGTAATTTGTTTAACACCACCGGAGGAGCCGATACCCTGGTAGTTAACTTTACTACCGGTCTCTTTCTGATAAGTATCAGCCCATTTGGCATACACCGGCGCAGGAAAAGTTGCACCTGCGCCTGTCAGACTTGCTGCTGCTAATGCAGAGAAAGCGCTCATAGATAAGGTCGCGGCGACAACAGTTGCGACAGTGGTACGCATAACTTTCATAATGTCTCCTGCAAGATTTTCGTAAATCATTGTTAAGTGGCTACGATGAGCAAAATAGGACAAACAGGTGACAGTTAAATGTACGAAATATGACAGTTTTATGACAATGAAAATTTCCGTTAAATCAGAATGATTTTTTTCCTGTTTATCATTAAGTTAACTGAAAATATGACAATAGCTTTTCAGGAAAATTTTCTTTTTGTGACACTGAAAAAAGTAGCTGAAGATGACGATTTGTCACAGTAAAACGGCGGGAAAATTGATTAAAAACAGCACAGGAATGAAAAAAAAATGCCCCGCTTTCGCAGGGCATGAGCGTTTTACTCGACGGTAACTGATTTTGCCAGGTTACGCGGCTGATCCACGTCGGTACCTTTAATCAGCGCCACGTGATAAGCCAGCAGTTGCAGCGGCACGGTATAGAAGATCGGTGCAATCACCTCTTCCACATGCGGCATCTCAATGATGTGCATATTGTCGCTGCTGGCAAAACCGGCGTCCTGATCGGCGAAGACATACAGCTGACCGCCACGGGCGCGCACTTCTTCAATGTTGGACTTCAGTTTTTCCAGCAGTTCGTTGTTTGGTGCAACAACGATAACCGGCATATCGGCATCAATCAGCGCCAGCGGGCCGTGTTTCAGCTCACCTGCCGCATAGGCTTCTGCGTGTATATAGGAGATCTCTTTCAGCTTCAACGCGCCTTCGAGAGCGATCGGATACTGATCGCCACGGCCCAGGAACAGGGCATGGTGTTTGTCAGAGAAATCTTCAGCCAACGCTTCAATGCGTTTGTCCTGAGAGAGCATTTGCTCGATACGGCTCGGCAGCGCCTGCAGGCCATGAACAATGTCATGCTCAATGGACGCATCCAGACCTTTCAGACGCGCCAGTTTCGCCACCAGCATCAGCAGAACGGTTAACTGAGTGGTAAAGGCTTTCGTCGACGCCACGCCGATTTCCGTGCCGGCATTGGTCATCATCGCCAAATCCGATTCACGTACCAGAGAAGACCCCGGAACGTTACAGATGGCGAGTGAACCCAGATAGCCCAGTTCTTTCGACAAACGCAGGCCTGCCAGCGTATCCGCCGTTTCACCCGACTGAGACAGCGTGATCATCAGGCTATTACGGCGTACTGCTGATTTGCGGTAGCGGAATTCAGAAGCGATTTCGACGTCGCACGGAATACCGGCCAAAGATTCAAACCAGTAGCGAGAAACCATCCCGGAGTTGTAAGACGTGCCACACGCGATGATCTGGATATGCTCAACCTGAGACAACAGCTCGTTAGCTTTTGGCCCAAGTTCGCTTAAATCCACTTCGCCGTGGCTGATGCGCCCGGTCAGAGTGTTTTTAATCGCATTCGGTTGTTCGTAAATCTCTTTCTGCATGTAGTGGCGATAGATACCTTTATCACCCGCGTCATATTGCAGATTAGATTCGATATCCTGACGCTTCACGTCCGCGCCCGTTTTATCAAAAATCGCGACGGAACGGCGAGTCACTTCCGCAATATCGCCTTCTTCCAGGAAGATAAAGCGACGGGTCACCGGCAGCAGCGCCAACTGATCGGAGGCGATAAAGTTTTCGCCCATTCCCAGACCGATAACCAGCGGGCTACCTGAACGTGCAGCCAGCAGCGTATCTGGATGACGGGTATCCATGATTACCGTACCGTACGCGCCGCGCAGTTGCGGGATGGTACGCAGCACAGCATCACGCAGCGTACCGCCCTGTTTCAGCTCCCAGTGCACTAAGTGAGCAATTACTTCGGTGTCGGTTTCTGAAACGAAGGTATAGCCACGCGCTTTAAGTTCTTCACGCAGTGGTTCATGGTTTTCGATGATGCCGTTATGCACCACCACAATGTGTTCAGAAACATGCGGATGCGCGTTTGCTTCTGAAGGTTCGCCATGCGTAGCCCAACGGGTGTGAGCAATACCAGTACCGCCATGCAGCGGATGTTCTTCCGCAGCCTGAGACAGCATCTGTACTTTACCCAGACGACGCAGACGGGTCATATGACCTTCTGCATCTACCACGGCCAGACCCGCAGAGTCGTAACCACGGTATTCCAGACGACGTAAACCTTCGAGAAGGATTTCAGCTACATCACGTTGCGCGATAGCGCCAACAATTCCACACATAGTTTTTTATTCCGAATCAAGGCATTATGCCTGTCGTTGTCTTTCGACCTGTATGCCCGTATTTTCGGGCGCCCCGAGCCTTGTAGAGAGTGGGGTTATTTTTATAGGTACTGCTGGGGGGAAATACATTTTTATTTCCTCACCCGGGTTGGCCTGATGCAGGCAACGCCTTATCCGGCCAACAAAACATCACTGAACGTAGGCCGGATAAGCGAAAGCGCCATCCGGCAAAAATATCTACTTTTTCTTCACCGGGCGTTTCCAGCCCTGCTTATTCACCTGCGGAACACGGCTGATGACCAACTCATTATCAGCCACGTTACGGGTGACGGTGGTCCCGGCAGCGATGGTTGCCCCATGGCCTACGGTCACCGGCGCCACCAACTGAGTATCGGATCCGACAAACACATCGTCGCCAATAATGGTTTTAAACTTGTTCGCGCCGTCGTAGTTGCAGGTAATGGTGCCTGCGCCAATGTTCACGTTGTCGCCAATTTCCGCATCGCCCAGATAGGTCAGGTGACCGGCTTTTGAACCTTTGCCGAGACGCGCTTTCTTCATCTCGACGAAGTTACCGACGTGAGCACCTTCCATCAGT
Source organism: Citrobacter sp. LST-B2 (assembly GCF_057983045.1). NCBI lineage: Bacteria > Pseudomonadati > Pseudomonadota > Gammaproteobacteria > Enterobacterales > Enterobacteriaceae > Citrobacter > Citrobacter sp. LST-B2. Next base: position 5,070,097 of record NZ_CP192598.1, on the reverse strand, counting down.
TGCGCACCAGGGCGCAGACGAGCAAAGGGTCCAATGGTGCAGGCCGCGTCCAGATGGGCATCTTCCACTACGCTGTACGGGCTGATTTCACAGTCATCACCAATAACGCTGTTTTTAATGACGCAGCCCGCGCCAATCTTCACGCGATGGCCCAACGTGACGTGGCCTTCGATGATAACGTTAGTATCAATTTCAACATCTCGCCCGTGAACGAGCGTACCGCGCAGGTCAAAACGCGCCGGATCGCGCAGCATCACGCCCGCCAGCAGCAGTTTTTCTGCCTGCTCGGACTGGTAAACACGCTCCAGGCGGGAGAGCTGAAGACGGTTATTTACCCCTTCAGTTTCGCTAATACGCGCCGGATGTACCGCCGCAATCTCACGCCCTTCCTGGTAGGCCATCGCAATGATGTCGGTGATGTAGTATTCACCCTGCGCATTGTTATTGGTCAGTTTAGACAGCCAGCGTTTCATGTCCGCGCCATTGGCAATCAGGATCCCGGTGTTGATCTCCTGAATCCTGCGCTGTTCCTCGCTGGCATCTTTATGCTCAACGATGCCGGTCACTTTGCCGTTTTCACGGGTGATGCGACCATAGCCGCTCGGATCGTCCAGCACGACGGTCAACAAACCGATGCCGCCCTGGGGTTTAGCTTCACGCAGGCGAGTCAGGGTTTCAACGGAGATCAGCGGGACATCACCGTAGAGCATTAAAATGTCTTCATCATCGCCAAAGAACGGCGCTGCCTGCTGCATAGCATGGCCGGTGCCCAACTGCTCCGCCTGCAGCACCCAGTTCAGGTTGTCTTCTTTCAGGCTTTCTTTAAGCAGATCGCCACCGTGGCCGTAGACCAGATGCACCTGAGATGAGCCTAATTCATTTGCTACATCAATGACATGCTGAACCATCGATTTCCCGGCAAGGGTGTGCAGCACTTTTGGAAGATCGGAATACATACGTGTGCCTTTGCCTGCGGCAAGGATCACTACGCTCATCGCTTTATTCAACATACGCGCCCTGACTATAATTTGAGAACGAATTTATACCGTTTCACGTTGAAAATACTACATTTTTTTCGTCGTGAAATGGGCAGAGGATAAAACGCACAATCGCGAATTTTCCCCAACGAAGATAGAGACATTTTCGTCCATTGCTGCGACTTTTGTCTTCTGAAATGTCACCTGATATCGCGATTAACACGCCAGGCTAATGTTTTTGCTCTTTTTTTGATCCCTAAAGAAAGATGACGCAAACAGCACATTAATGACAGGCAAAAAAAAACCAGCCTGAAATCAGACTGGTTTTCATTTTTTCAACCCGGTGTTACATCGCTTTTTTGGTCAACTCGATAACGCGCAGTTTCGCGATCGCTTTGGCCAGTTCCGCAGATGCCTGAGCGTAATCCACGTCACCATGAGAGCTCTTAATGTGCTCCTCAGCCTTACGTTTCGCTTCCAGGGCTCTCGCTTCATCGAGATCCTGCCCGCGAATCGCGGTATCAGCCAGTACGGTCACGCTGCCAGGTTGCACTTCAAGAATGCCGCCAGACAGGTAGATAAATTCTTCATGACCGAACTGTTTAACGATGCGGATCATACCAGGCTTAATGGCGGTGAGCAGTGGGGCGTGCCCTGGGAAAATACCCAGTTCACCTTCACTACCCGTTACCTGGATTTTCTCGACCAGACCAGAGAACATTTGTTGCTCTGCGCTGACGACGTCCAGGTGGTAAGTCATTGCCATATCACCCTCCGATTAAGGCGTTAAAGTTTTTTGGCTTTTTCTACGGCTTCGTCGATAGAACCAACCATGTAGAACGCCTGCTCTGGCAGGTGGTCATACTCGCCTTCCATGATGCCTTTAAAGCCACGGATGGTGTCTTTCAGGGAAACGTATTTACCCGGAGAACCGGTGAATACTTCCGCAACGAAGAACGGCTGGGACAGGAAGCGCTGGATCTTACGCGCACGTGCTACCACCAGTTTGTCTTCTTCAGACAGTTCATCCATACCCAGGATGGCGATGATGTCTTTCAGTTCCTGGTAACGCTGCAGCAGGGACTGTACGCCACGCGCGGTGTCGTAGTGTTCCTGACCAACCACCAGAGGATCCAGCTGACGGCTGGTAGAATCCAGCGGGTCAACGGCCGGGTAGATACCCAGAGACGCGATCTGACGGCTCAGTACCACGGTTGCATCTAAGTGAGCAAAGGTGGTGGCTGGCGACGGGTCAGTCAAGTCATCCGCAGGTACGTATACCGCCTGAACGGAAGTGATAGAACCGGTTTTGGTAGAAGTGATACGTTCCTGCAGAACACCCATCTCTTCCGCCAGGGTCGGCTGGTAACCTACCGCTGATGGCATACGACCCAGCAGTGCGGAAACTTCCGTACCGGCCAGGGTGTAACGATAGATGTTATCGACGAACAGCAGTACGTCACGACCTTCGTCACGGAATTTCTCTGCCATGGTCAGACCGGTCAGTGCAACGCGCAGACGGTTTCCCGGCGGCTCGTTCATCTGGCCATATACCAGGGATACTTTATCCAGAACGTTGGAGTCGGTCATTTCGTGGTAGAAGTCGTTACCCTCACGAGTACGTTCACCTACGCCCGCAAACACGGAGTAACCGGAGTGCTCGATCGCGATGTTACGGATAAGCTCCATCATGTTTACGGTTTTACCTACACCCGCACCACCGAACAGACCCACTTTACCGCCCTTCGCGAACGGACACATCAGGTCGATAACTTTGATACCGGTTTCCAGCAGTTCCTGAGAGCTGGACAGCTCTTCATAGGACGGTGCTGCGCGGTGGATAGCCCAACGCTCTTCTTCACCGATATCGCCTTTCATGTCGATCGGGTGACCCAGGACGTTCATGATACGACCCAGTGTTGCTTTACCTACCGGGACTTCGATCGGATGCTCGAGGTCTTTGACTTCCAGACCACGACGCAGACCGTCGGAAGAACCCATTGCGATGGTACGTACGATACCGCCGCCGAGCTGCTGCTGAACTTCCAGCACCAGACTCTCTTTACCATTCATAACCTCAAGAGCATCGTACACGCGCGGTACGGCATCCTGAGGGAATTCGACGTCAACCACGGCGCCGATTACCTGGACAATTTTTCCAGTAGCCATCTTGAATCCTCTACGAATTAACCTGGTTATACCGCGGATGCACCACCGACGATCTCGGTGAGTTCCTGAGTAATGCTGGCCTGACGAGCTTTGTTGTATACCAACTGCAGCTCTTTAATCAGGCTGCCGCCATTGTCGGTCGCGGCTTTCATCGCCACCATACGTGCGGCCTGCTCGCTGGCCAGGTTTTCTACCACGCCCTGATAAACCTGAGATTCAACGTAACGACGCAGCAGGGTATCCAGCAGCGGTTTCGGATCAGGTTCATACAGGTAATCCCAGGCTTTTTGTTTTAACTCTTCATCTTCTGATGCCGGTAATGGCAGCAGTTGAGTCAGCGTCGGAACCTGAGACATGGTGTTGATAAATTTGTTACTGACAACGTACAGTCTGTCCAGACGACCTTCATCGTAAGCCTGCAGCATCACTTTAACCGGACCGATCAGTTCGGACAGGGAAGGGTTATCCCCCATACCGGTTACCTGCGCAACCACATTACCGCCAACGGAATTAAAGAAAGACACGCCCTTAGAGCCGATCATTGCGATGTCGCACTGAACGCCTTTATCGGACCATGTTTTCATATCCGCCAGCAGCTTTTTGAACAGGTTAATGTTCAAGCCACCGCACAGACCACGGTCAGTCGACACCACCAGGTAGCCCACGCGTTTAACGTCGCGTTCTTCCAGGTACGGGTGCTTATATTCCAGATTACCATTCGCAAGGTGACCAATCACTTTGCGCATGGTCTCTGCATAAGGACGGCTGGCCGCCATGCGATCCTGCGATTTACGCATTTTGGAAGCGGCGACCATCTCCATCGCTTTAGTGATCTTCTGCGTGTTCTGGACGCTTGCGATCTTACTACGTATCTCTTTTGCGCCGGCCATGAGCTTCTCCTCAATGCCTTGCGGCCTGTCCTAAGACAAGCCGCCAGACGTTACCAGGACTGGGTTGCTTTGAAGGAATCGAGGATAGCTTTCAGCTTGCCTTCGATTTCGTCGTTATAGTTACCAGTCTGGTTGATTTCTTGCATCAGCGGAGCATGGTCACGGTCGACATAAGCCAGCAGAGCGGCTTCGAAGCTACCGATTTTCGCCAGTTCCACATCTTCGAGGTAACCGCGTTCAGCCGCGAACAGAACCACACCCTGTTGTGCTACAGACATAGGGGCATACTGTTTCTGCTTCAGCAGCTCGGTCACTTTCTGACCGTGGCTCAGCTGTTTACGGGTTGCTTCGTCCAGATCGGATGCGAACTGAGAGAACGCAGCCAGTTCACGATACTGTGCCAGCGCGGTACGGATACCACCGGACAGTTTCTTGATAATCTTGGTCTGAGCAGCACCACCTACACGAGATACGGAGATACCCGGGTTAACCGCCGGACGAATACCGGAGTTGAACAGGTTAGTTTCCAGGAAGATCTGACCATCGGTAATAGAAATTACGTTGGTCGGAACGAACGCAGAAACGTCACCCGCCTGGGTTTCGATAATCGGCAGAGCGGTCAGGGAGCCGGTTTTACCTTTCACTTCACCCTTGGTGAAGTTCTCAACGTATTCCGCGTTAACGCGGGATGCGCGCTCCAGCAGACGGGAGTGGAGGTAGAACACGTCGCCCGGGAATGCTTCACGTCCTGGCGGACGACGGAGCAGCAGGGAAACCTGACGGTAAGCAACAGCCTGTTTAGACAGGTCATCATAAACGATCAGCGCATCTTCACCGCGATCACGGAAGTATTCGCCCATTGCGCAACCGGCATACGGCGCCAGGTATTGCAGTGCGGCAGATTCAGACGCGGTCGCTACCACAACGATGGTGTTAGACAGGGCGCCGTGTTCTTCCAGTTTACGAACCACGTTAGAAATGGTGGACGCTTTCTGGCCGATAGCCACGTACACACATTTAATGCCGGAATCACGCTGGTTGATGATGGCATCGATTGCCATCGCGGTTTTACCGGTCTGACGGTCACCGATGATCAATTCACGCTGACCACGACCGATTGGGATCATGGCATCAACGGATTTATAACCAGTCTGCACCGGCTGATCGACGGACTGACGTTCGATTACGCCTGGTGCGATAACTTCGATTGGCGAGAAGCCATCGTTATCAACCGGACCTTTACCGTCAATCGGAGAACCCAGTGTGTTAACCACACGGCCCAGCAGACCACGGCCAACCGGAACTTCCAGAATACGACCCGTACACTTAACCTTCATACCTTCGGCGAGGTCAGCGTATGGACCCATCACCACTGCACCTACGGAGTCGCGCTCCAGGTTCAGTGCGATAGCGTAACGGTTACCCGGCAGGGAAATCATCTCACCCTGCATACAATCGGCCAGGCCGTGAATGCGGATAACACCGTCACTTACAGAAACAATAGTACCTTCGTTGTGAGCTTCACTCACAACATTGAACTGAGCAATGCGCTGCTTGATCAGTTCGCTGATTTCGGTGGAATTCAGTTGCATGCTCCAGTCCCCTTAAGACTGCAAGACGTCTGCAAGACGTTCAAGACGGCCGCGAACGCTGCCATCAATGACCATATCACCCGCACGGATGATTACGCCCGCCATTACAGACTTATCGATTTTGCAATTCAGCTTAACTTTGCGTGACAGACGTTTTTCCATCGCAGCGCTAATCTTCGCAAGCTGTTCTTCACTCAGTTCGTTCGCGGAAGTGACTTCTACCTCAGAGATAGACTCACTCGCGGCACGCAGGTGAATAAACTGCTCAAGAACATCCGGGAGCGCGTTCAGACGGTTATTCTCAGCCATCACCTTAATCAGGTTCTGACCGTTTTCGTCCAGTTGCTCACCGCAAACTGCGATAAACGACCCGGCGAGCGTTTCCGGCGCCAGCGCGCCAGAGAGAAGCTCTGCCATTTGTTCGTTCTTAGTCACCTCGGCGGCAAACGCCAGCATGTCCTGCCAGCGCTCTACACTTTGGTGTTCGACGGCAAAGTCAAAAGCTGCTTTGGCGTAGGGGCGAGCTACCGTAACAAATTCAGACATCAGCCCCTCCCTCCTTACAGTTCAGCGACAAGTTTATCCACGATGTCGCTGTTAGCAGCTTCATCCACGGAACGTTCGATGATCTTCTCGGCGCCAGCAACAGCCAGGATAGCAACTTGCTTACGCAGCTCTTCACGGGCACGTTTACGCTCGGCATCAATTTCCGCCTGCGCCTGGGCCACGATTTTAGTACGTTCCTGTTCTGCTTCCGTTTTGGCTTCGTCCAGGATCTGAGCGCGACGTTTGTTCGCCTGCTCGATGATTACCTGAGCTTCCGCCTTCGCTTTTTTCAGCTGGTCGGTCGCGCTGGCCTTTGCAAGGTCAAGATCCTTGTGTGCGCGTTCAGCAGAAGCAAGACCGTCAGCAATTTCTTTTTGACGCTTCTCGATGGCAGCCATTAACGGCGGCCATACATACTTCATGCAGAACAGAACAAACAGGACAAACGCGATGGCCTGGCCGAGGATTGTTGCGTTAAGATTCACAGCACAATGCCTCTATCTAGTTAACGTTCTGATATTGCTCTTAATTCAAGCAACGCTTACTACGCGACAGCGAACATCACGTACAGACCCAGACCTACAGCGATCATCGGGATAGCATCCACCAGACCCATAACGATAAAGAACTGAGTACGCAGCAGAGGAATCAGATCAGGTTGACGCGCTGCGCCTTCCAGGAATTTACCCCCGAGGATGCCGATACCGATCGCAGCACCGATTGCCGCCAGACCCATCATCACAGCGGCAGCCATGTACAGCAGATCCATATTCAGGTTTTCCATGACAGTCTCCAGTTTGTTTCAGTTAAAACGTAGTAGTGTTGGTAAATTAATGCTCTTCAGACGCCATCGACAGATAGACGATCGTCAGAACCATGAAGATGAAGGCTTGCAGCGTAATAATCAGGATGTGGAAAATGGCCCACGGCACATTCAGGATCCACTGTGACCACCACGGCAACAGACCAGCAATCAGAATGAAAATCAGCTCACCGGCATACATGTTGCCGAACAGTCGCAGACCGAGAGAAACCGGTTTAGACAGCAGACTTACCCCTTCAAGGATTAAGTTGACAGGGATGAACGCCCAGTGATTGAACGGCTGCAGCGTCAACTCTTTCGCGAAGCCACCGATGCCTTTCATTTTGATGCTGTAGAACAGAATGAGGATAAATACGCCGAGCGCCATGGACAGGGTAACGTTCACGTCAGCAGACGGAACCACGCGCAGTGCAGGCAGACCGAAGATATGCTCGCCGATGTACGGCAGCAAGTCGATTGGCAGTAAGTCCATCAGGTTCATCAGGAATACCCAGACGAAGATCGTCAGGGCCAGTGGTGCAATCAGCTTGCTTTTGCCATGGTACATGTCTTTCACGCTACCATGCACAAAGCCGATTATCAGCTCAATCGCGGTCTGAAACTTGCCTGGTACGCCGCTGGTCGCCTTTTTGGCCACGCTGCGGAACAAAGCCAGGAACAACAGACCCAGCACCACCGAGAAAAACATGGAGTCAATATTGAGCGTCCAGAAGGTGGCTGGGGGGTTATGCGGATCCACCAGCGAGAATGTACGCAGGTCCAACTGAAGGTTGTTCAGATGGTGTCCTATGTAATCCTGCGGCGTCATATTTTCTGAAGCCATGATGCCTTTTACCCTTTGTTGTTAATTACAGCCGGCGCCAGTATCTGAACCACCAGCACCAAAACCCACGTAACGATCAGCGGCAAAAATACCGCCTTGAAAACCGCCAGCGCCACCACCAGCAAAATCAGCATCGCTAACACCTTGAAGGCTTCGCCGAAGGCGAACGTCCAGGCCACTCGGCCTTTAGCAGGTGTATGCGCCTGGTGACGCCAGGCAAATATCATAAACAACACGTTAGGCAGAAAGACTGCCATACCTCCGCATATTGCGGAAGTGCCCCAGAAGAGGTCTTTGAGGCTGAACAGCAATCCACTTGCTACTACCGCCAGAAACTGAATGAACAGAAGCTTACGAGCAACGTTTCGACTCAAGAGCGACACAGACATCACGTTTTTAACTCCTGCTCCCTTCGAGGTATGCCGCGTGTCGTATAAAACGTTCTTTGAGGCTTAGAGTCAAGCATCAAAAAGCGGTCAAATTATACGGTGCGCCCTCGTGATTTCAAACAATAAGTAGCTAAAAGGTGAATAAATGTTTAAATATTTTTCCCTGGCCCACATTTATGACTTTTAGCCAAACTGTGAACGATCATGCAAAACTGCAAATAGCGCGTAAACACTGGTGTTAAAGCGTGCTTCAGATCACATATTGAGCATATTCGCCCCGACGGTATTTATTTACTTGGCAAATGATGCCTTTTCAACTTTCTGATATTTAAGCCTAAAATCACTCACTCTTTTAAAAACGACCGATTACATCTCAAAAACCAACCATTGACATTTTTAATAAAAATTCAACACTCGAGAGTGATTCTACGCCTGGATTTTTAGCAGCCTGATATTTTCAGTGTTGACTAATTTTGTCTTTAGCCAAAAAAGCCACGTTGCCCTGTTGATAATAGACAGTAAATGTGGCGTTAAGTGTGACGACTTATATCGGCAAAAATGTCTCAGTGTTTTAACAATAAAAAGACCGATTTTTCTCTATTTTTTTTGATAAATATTAAATTTTGTTTGGCTTAATCACCACCAGATGGCGCTCACCTTCCAGATGCGGAACCTGCAGTTTAACTACCGATTCAACACAAAACGCAGGAGGAAGCGACGCTATTTCGTCTTCCGGTAGCTGGCCTTTCAGCGCATAAAAACAGCCCTTCTCGCCCGGAAGGTGGTGACACCAGCTCACCATGTCATTGAGTGAAGCGAACGCCCGGCTGATCACGCCATCAAACGGTGGCTCTGCGGGAAATTCTTCCACACGACTTTGCACTGGCGTGATGTTAGCCAGCTTCAGCTCATGCTGGACCTGACGCAGGAAACGCACGCGTTTACCCAGACTGTCGAGCAGGGTGAAATGCGCTTGCGGACGCACAATGGACAACGGAATGCCCGGCAACCCCGGTCCAGTTCCGACATCAATAAAACGCTCACCCTGCAAATGCGGTGCCACGATAATACTGTCGAGAATGTGACGAACCAGCATCTCGTTGGGATCCCGCACAGAGGTCAGGTTGTACGCTTTGTTCCATTTGTGCAGCATTTCAACATACGCAATCAGCTGATTTTTCTGGTGATCAGTAAGCGAAATGCCGGCGTCTGCCAGCAGGCGTGAGAGTTTGTTGAGCACGGTGATTACCTGTTTTAACTAATTTGCCCGGTAAGCAATGCGCCACCGGGCAACGTTCAACACATTAAGCGCTGCGGCGCAGCATACCCTGTTTTTTCAGCCACACCAGCAGAATGGAGATAGCGGCAGGCGTGACGCCAGAGATGCGCGATGCCTGGCCGATCGAAACCGGCTTGTGATCGTTTAGCTTGGCAATCACTTCGTTCGACAGGCCAGATACCTGGCGGTAATCCAGCGTGGCAGGCAGCAGCGTGTTTTCATTGCGCAGCTGTTTTTCAATCTCATCCTGCTGACGAGCGATATAACCTTCGTACTTCACCTGGATTTCAACCTGCTCAGCAGCCTGCGCGTCTTCCAGTGCGGGGGCAAACGGCGTCAGCCTCGTGAGCTGTGCATAGGTCATTTCCGGACGACGCAGCAGATCTTCACCACTGGCTTCACGAGACAGCGGCGCAGTAAGGTGAGCATTCACTTCGTTGGCCGATTCCGCCGCAGGCGTCACCCAGGTAGATTTCAGGCGCTGGCGTTCGCGTTCGATGTTCTCCAGCTTCTCGTTGAAGCGAGCCCAACGCACGTCATCCACCAGCCCCAGTTCACGCCCCATTTCGGTCAGACGCAGATCGGCGTTGTCTTCGCGCAGCATCAGACGGTATTCGGCACGCGAGGTAAACATGCGGTACGGTTCTTTGGTGCCCAGCGTGCACAGGTCGTCAACCAGTACGCCGAGATAGGCCTGAGAACGTGCCGGTGCCCACCCCTCTTTGTCTGCGGACAGACGCGCGGCATTGAGCCCTGCAAGCAGGCCCTGGGCAGCAGCCTCTTCGTAGCCGGTGGTACCGTTAATTTGTCCGGCGAAGAACAGGCCCTGGATAAATTTGCTTTCCAGCGTCGGTTTCAGGTCGCGCGGGTCGAAAAAATCATACTCAATGGCATAACCCGGACGGACGATTTTCGCGTTCTCCATCCCTTCCATTGAGCGGACAATCTGCATCTGCACGTCGAAAGGCAGGCTGGTGGAGATCCCGTTCGGGTAAATTTCATTTGAGGTAAGCCCTTCCGGCTCCAGGAAGATCTGGTGCTGGTTACGATCGGCAAAGCGCATCACTTTATCTTCGATCGACGGGCAGTAACGTGGCCCGATCCCTTCGATCACGCCTGCATACATCGGGCTACGATCGAGGTTATTACGGATCACGTCATGGGTTTTCTCGTTGGTATGCGTGATATAGCACGGCACCTGTTGTGGGTGCTGGGCAGCATTGCCCATGAACGAGAAGACCGGCATTGGGTTGTCGCCATGCTGCTGCGCCAGCACGCTGAAATTAATCGTGCGTGCATCGATACGCGGCGGGGTGCCGGTTTTAAGACGGCTTACGCGCAGCGGCAGTTCGCGCAGACGGCGAGAGAGCGGAATGGATGGCGGATCGCCAGCACGGCCACCGCTGTAATTATCCAGACCAATATGAATTTTGCCGTCAAGGAAAGTTCCAACGGTTAACACTACCGCTTTGGCGCGGAATTTTAGCCCCATCTGGGTCACAGCGCCAACGACACGATCGTTTTCAACAATCAGATCTTCAACCGCCTGCTGGAAGATCATCAGGTTGGGTTGGTTCTCCAGCGCGGTACGCACCGCCTGACGGTACAGCACACGATCCGCCTGAGCACGGGTAGCGCGAACCGCCGGTCCTTTGCTCGCGTTTAGTATCCTAAACTGGATACCTGCCTGGTCGATTGCTTGTGCCATCAGCCCGCCGAGCGCATCCACTTCTTTTACCAGGTGTCCCTTCCCAATACCGCCAATCGCCGGGTTGCAGCTCATCTGCCCCAGCGTGTCGATATTGTGTGTCAAAAGCAGGGTTTGTTGACCCATACGCGCTGCGGCCATCGCGGCCTCAGTGCCTGCATGACCCCCGCCAATGATGATGACGTCAAAAGGATCCGGATAAAACATGGTAATTGCCTCGCATAACGCGGTGTGAAAATGGATTGAAGCCCGGGCGGTGGATTCTACTCAACTTTGTCGGCTTGAGAAAGACCCCGGGATCCTGGCTATTAAAAAGAAGATCTTTTTATTTAGAGATCTGTTCTATTGTGATCTCTTATTAGGATCGCCATTGGCTGTGGATAAGGCGGATCCCTGTATTAAGATCAATACTTTGGTAAGGATCATTAGCTGTGAATGATCGGTGATCCTGGTCCGTATAAGCTGGGATCAGAATGAAGGGTTATACACAACTCAAAAACTGAACAATGGTTATTCTTTGGATAACTACTGGTTGATCCAAGGTTCCTGACAGAGTTATCCACACACGATCGCACGATCTTTACACTTATTTGAGTAAATTAATCCAGGATCCCAGCCAGGCTTCTGCCGGATCTTCCGGAATATCGTGTTCAAGGATATTGATCTTCAGCGTTTCGCCGATCTGTCTGGCTCCGGAATGCTTCAGTTCAGCTTCGATCTTCTCGATAGCGCCACAGAAGGTGTCATACTCGCGACTGCCTATACCGATCGCGCCGAAACGAACCTGCGACAGATCTGGTTTTTGCGATTGAAGATCTTCATATAAAGGAACAAGGTTATCCGGAATGTCTCCCGCACCGTGCGTGGAGCTAATGACCAACCAGATCCCGGAGGCAGAAAGATCCTCTAACAGCGGGCCGTGCAGGGTTTCAGTAGAAAAACCGGCATCTTCCAGCTTTTCAGCCAGGTGTTCTGCAACATATTCAGCGCCGCCGAGGGTGCTGCCGCTAATAAGAGTTATGTCAGCCATACGAGCCCATCCTGTTAAAGAAGGGCTATTGTACGCTGTGAGTGAGCTGGGATCTACCTGTGGAAAAATGTGGGATTAAAAAAGGCGATCACGGCTTGATGGTACGCATAATCGGGTTTTGCAGGACGATCAGTGTCTCGGTGGACTGAATTTCATCAATTGTTTGGATCTTGTTGATAAGTACATGCTGGAGCGCATCGATCGACCGGCACATGACCTTAATAAAGATGCTGTAGTGGCCGGTGGTGTAGTACGCCTCAGTGACTTCATCCAGGCTTTCCAGTCTGGCCAATGCCGAAGGATAGTCCTTGGCGCTTTTGAGAATGATGCCGATAAAGCAGCCGACGTCATAACCGAGTTGCTTCGGGCTGACGTCAATGCGCGCACCGGTGATGATCCCCGCCTGTTTCATTTTCTCCACACGCACGTGAATGGTCCCCGGACTGACGCCAAACTGTTTTGCCAGTTCGGCGTAGGCGGTACGGGCATTTTCCATTAAGGCATCAAGAATGCCGCGGTCCAGATTGTCGATCTGATAATTTTCCATAGTTTTTTCTTATGTGTATTAATGATTCACTCTATTTTAGCGGTTAATTTTAATGAATCAAAATTGAATGCGGCTTTTTATTTGTTGATTATTGAATATCACCCCCATTTTGTTGCTTAATCATAGGCAACAGGACGCAGGAGTAAAAAAATGAAAACCGCTTACATTGCCAAACAACGCCAAATTAGCTTCGTGAAATCTCACTTCTCTCGTCAACTGGAGGAGCGTCTGGGTCTGATTGAAGTCCAGGCACCGATCCTCAGCCGTGTAGGGGATGGCACGCAGGATAACTTGTCGGGCTGTGAAAAAGCGGTGCAGGTGAAAGTGAAAGCGCTGCCAGATGCCCAGTTCGAAGTGGTTCATTCGCTGGCGAAGTGGAAGCGTCAAACACTGGGACAACACGACTTCAGCGCTGGCGAAGGGCTCTACACGCACATGAAAGCCCTGCGCCCGGATGAAGATCGTCTCTCCCCGCTCCACTCAGTGTATGTCGATCAGTGGGACTGGGAACGCGTGATGGGCGACGGTGAGCGTCAGTTCTCCACTCTGAAAAGCACGGTAGAGGCTATCTGGGCGGGAATTAAAGCGACCGAAGCAGCGGTAAGCAAAGAATTTGGTCTGGCACCGTTCCTGCCAGAGCAGATCCACTTTGTTCACAGCCAGGAATTACTGAGCCGTTATCCGGGTCTTGATGCAAAAGGTCGTGAACGTGCGATCGCCAAAGAGTTAGGCGCGGTCTTCCTGGTGGGGATCGGCGGTAAGCTCAGCGATGGCCACCGCCATGACGTTCGTGCGCCGGACTATGATGACTGGAGTTCCGCATCCGAGTTGGGGTATGCCGGTCTGAACGGCGATATTCTGGTCTGGAACCCGGTGCTGGAAGATGCGTTTGAACTCTCTTCCATGGGCATCCGTGTCGATGCCGACGCGCTGAAACATCAGCTTAAGCTTACCGGTGATGAAGATCGTCTGAGTCTGGAATGGCACCAGGCGCTGCTGCGCGGTGAAATGCCGCAGACTATCGGCGGCGGCATTGGTCAGTCGCGCTTAACCATGCTGCTGCTGCAACTGCCGCACATTGGTCAGGTTCAGTGCGGCGTATGGCCTGCACAGGTCCGTGAAAGCGTAGCTTCGCTGCTGTAATCTTATCGCCGCCAGCGTCTGAGCAGGCGGCTTCGCATCCCGGTATCAAAGCGCCAGATATGATCGAAAATGCGCATGATGCCGGGTTTGCCATGTGCTGACATCGCCACCGCGTGAAAGCGATGTTGATGAACCCGTTGCAGCTCTCCGACTTTACTCACCACTTCGTCAGGCAACCGCTGGGCGATAAAATCTGAAATCACCACCGCATCGGCATCAAACCACTCTCGTCCCTGCATGCGTTCAATAATGGCGCGAAAACAGCTGGCGATATCCGTACCGCCGCGAAAGCGTTGGCTCAGAAAGCGGATAGCCTGCTCAATGCCTTGTTGGCCGGAAAGCTCATAGCGCACCACTTCGGTGGAAAATAGCATGATGAAGCAACGACGGTTATCGGCAAGGGCAATGCGCATCAGGGCCAGGCAAAAGGCCTTTGCGCACTGTTCATTAAAGCCCCCCATTGAGCCGGAGGTGTCAACGCACACAATGAACGGCCCGCGCGGCTGTTCATCGAAATCCTGATGAATCACCGGTCGTTCAGTGACCTTCTCGCGCCAGGCTTCACCGTGCAGACGATAAGTGAGCAGTTGTTTTTCCACCAGCCGCCGGTAGAACTCATATTCCAGTTCTGTTATGCCGAGCGTGGCCAGTTCCGGTGGCAACAGACGCAGAATATCGTCACTTTGCTGAATACCATCAACCTGCTCAGGCACCGTGGCGGGCTCGCGCACCATCGTGCGAAAGGTCTCCATCGGCGCATCTTTTCGCGGAACGGATTTGGCTTCTCTGGAACGCCCCAGTTGCTCTGCCAGTCGCATCAACTCCGGCTGTTCGCGCAGAAAATCACCGTACTTAACGATCAGTTGATAATCACCGCGTCTGAGCTGACCGGCGCTCATATCCCACAGGCGGCCTGCGGCGGTTTCGTTTTCTGCCAGAACCGGATCCAGTTGCCCGCTCAGGGTCATTCGTTCCTGAACTTCACTCAGTAACTGTTCACGCTCTTCTTCAAGCAATTGCTGATTCAGTGTCGTGGTCTGCACCACCAGACTTAAGCGCCAACGCTGTAAAAAGAGCGTATGCAGAGCGGGGGTGAATATCGTGTTGCTGTCCACCAGTTGCTGCGCCTGTTCGGCATACGGCGAGTGCAGCCGGTGTAATAGCGTCAATATTTGCGGAAGCTGGACGATGAACTGCGCGGTAGAGAGAAGTTGGCTCTGCTGGTAGCACATCACCTCTTCCGTCAGCTCAGGCGGTACGCGTGCATCTTTAAGCCGCCGACGAAGCGCTTCGCGCCAGCGCGGCAGATCGTCCGTGATTGCCGCTTTCAGACGGGGAAATTTTTCAAAAAAGACCGCCAGCTGTGGCGAGGCCAGCAGCGCGAGGATCATCTCTTCGATCATCCCCTCTTCACTGACGGCTAACATGACATTGAGTGTATCCAGTGTCAGCATTGTTGCGCCTGACGGATCTGCTCACCGACATCCTGAAGGCTGGCCTCAATACGACCTAACCAGTCGCTATGAATAAACAGGCACTTTTGCTGTTCGCTAAAGCGGGTATGCTGCTGGCGCCAGTCGTTTTCCAGCGCCTCCAGCTGCTGCTTGATTTCGCCGGGCATGGCTTCTTCCGACGAACCAGGAAGCGCCAGGCGCGTGCCCTGTAGACTCACATCGCGCACAACCAGATGCTGGGCGCTATCGACTTCCATATTCAGCGTCTGAGCAAACCCGATCCCGTTAAGTTTACCGCGGATCTCGCCCCCTTTCGCCAGCCATTGCTCCAGCGCGCTGCGATCAAAAGCGATGTGGATCACTTCCATATCATGCAATTTCAATGGTTTTTGCAGAAGTAGTGTCAGAGTTGTCGCAGTGACCTCAGCGGGCAAATCGTAATGCGGACGACGGCTGAACATGCCACCCTGACGCAGCACGGTAAACGCGGTTTTATCGCTTTGTTGCTGCTGTAACTGAATGCGTTGCTGGACGATACCGCCGAGGCGTGTCAGCATGGTTTGCTGTTGCCAGGCGTGTCCGGTCATCAATATTTCGAGCTGTTGCTGCATCAGGTTCAGGCTCTGGGCGTCGTACCACAGGCAGTCCTTTAGCAGAATGAGATCGATAGGGGCAACGGCGTCACGCCCGCTAAAGAAGGCGCTGGCCTGTAACAGACGAATCGCTTTTTTCCAGCGACGGTCTGAGACGTAAGGCGCATTCGGCAGATTATCCAACTGCTGGCGCAGCGTAAAAATCAGCTCAAAAACATGATCGGGCAGCGTAATTGCGCCAATGTCTTTCTGCCAGCGGTAATACTCTTCATCGCTCACCTGTAGTGAGGCGGGAACCGGGTTTTCGCTTTCGTCCTGTTGGCTTACCAGTAAGGAGCGAAAGTTAGCTTTGTCCTGCACTTTGTCCAGCCACAGACGGATCAGCATACGGTCGTACAGCGCTTCCAGACTGCTGTCTGCTTCCGGTAGTTCGTTGGAGGCGGCCACCAGCAGGCGCATAGGGATTTTTTCTTCGTGCGCGCCGTTGCGAAAGTGACGTTCGTTAATTGCAGTCAGCAGGGTATTGAGGATTGCCGGACCCGCTTTCCAGATTTCATCAAGAAAGACGATTTCCGCTTCGGGAAGATAACCGGCGGTTAAGCGTTCGTAACGACCTTCATCTTTAAGCGCCTGAATAGAGAGTGGGCCAAAAACCTCTTCCGGCGTGGAAAAACGCGTCATCAGATATTCAAACGCCCGCGCATTCTGGAAGGCAAATTTCAGCCGACGGGCAATCAGGCTTTTGGCGATCCCTGGAGGGCCAAGTAAGAAAACGCTTTCGCCGCTCAGGGCGGCCAGCAGGCAAAGCCGAATGGCGTGACTGCGCTCATAGAGACCTTTTTCCAGCGCGCTGCTCAGGCGGGAAATTCTTTCCGCTAATAAATGTGGGTGAGCCATAATAGAGTGGCGTCCTTTCATAAATGTACTGCGTTAACAGCGAGTATAGACGTTTCGGTTCACAGGCTGAACTTGTTCGGGAGGCTGTTTATTTTTCTTTGAGCCAGGTTAATCTGGTCTCATTTAGGGGTACGATTTTGCTTGGAATCGTGCATACTGTGCGCTTTTTGTGGGCCAAGGGACTACGCACACATTTCTTTATATATGAAAGACTAGTCTATGAGCACTGATAATAAGCAATCATTGTCTGCGATTACCCTCGCAGCCATTGGGGTTGTCTACGGTGATATTGGTACCAGCCCACTTTATACACTTCGTGAATGTTTGTCCGGTCAGTTTGGTTTTGGCGTTGAACGCGATGCCGTTTTTGGTTTTTTGTCGCTGATTTTCTGGCTACTCATCTTTGTTGTTTCGATTAAGTATCTGACTTTCGTCATGCGTGCTGATAACGCTGGTGAAGGGGGGATCCTGACGCTGATGTCGCTGGCGGGGCGTAATACCTCCGCGCGAACGACCTCTATGCTGGTCATCATGGGCTTAATCGGCGGCAGCTTCTTTTATGGTGAGGTGGTGATCACCCCGGCCATCTCGGTGATGTCGGCCATTGAGGGTCTGGAGATCGTTGCGCCACAGTTGGATACCTGGATTGTCCCGCTGTCGATAATCGTCCTGACGCTGCTGTTTATGATTCAGAAGCACGGTACCGGGATGGTGGGGAAATTATTTGCGCCTATCATGCTGGCCTGGTTTTTGATTCTGGCCGTGCTTGGCCTGCGCAGCATTATTGCCAACCCCGAAGTGCTGCAGGCGTTGAACCCGATGTGGGCGGTGCATTTCTTTCTGGAATATAAAACCGTCTCCTTTGTTGCGCTTGGCGCGGTGGTTCTGTCGATTACCGGTGTCGAAGCGCTGTATGCCGATATGGGGCACTTTGGTAAGTTCCCCATCCGTCTGGCGTGGTTCACCGTGGTACTGCCTTCGCTGGTGCTCAACTACTTTGGTCAGGGCGCGCTGCTGTTAAAGTATCCGGAAGCGATTAAAAACCCGTTCTTCTTGTTGGCGCCGGACTGGGCGTTGATTCCGCTGCTGATCATTGCGGCGCTGGCGACGGTGATCGCCTCTCAGGCGGTGATTTCAGGCGTCTTTTCGCTGACGCGTCAGGCGGTTCGCCTGGGATATCTGTCGCCCATGCGTATCATTCATACGTCAGAAATGGAGTCCGGGCAGATCTACATTCCGTTCGTCAACTGGATGCTTTATATCGCAGTGGTCATTGTGATTGTCAGCTTCGAACACTCCAGTAACCTGGCGGCGGCGTATGGGATTGCCGTGACCGGCACGATGGTGCTGACCTCGATTCTCTCAACCACCGTGGCGCGTAAAAACTGGCACTGGAATAAGTATTTCGTAGCGCTGATTCTCGTCGCGTTCCTGTGTATTGATATTCCGTTGTTCTCGGCAAACCTCGACAAACTGCTGTCTGGTGGTTGGTTACCGTTATCGCTGGGTCTGGTGATGTTCACCATCATGACCACCTGGAAGAGCGAACGTTTCCGCCTGCTGCGTCGTATGCACGAGCACGGTAATTCTCTGGAAGCGATGATTGCCTCGCTGGAGAAATCCCCGCCGGTACGCGTACCGGGAACTGCGGTATATATGTCTCGCGCGCTGAATGTGATCCCCTTTGCTCTGATGCACAATCTCAAGCACAACAAGGTATTGCATGAGCGAGTGATCCTGCTGACGCTGCGGACTGAAGATGCGCCGTACGTGCATAACGTCCGTCGTGTGCAGATTGAACAGCTGTCGCCAACCTTCTGGCGCGTCGTTGCCAGCTATGGCTGGCGTGAAACGCCGAATGTTGAAGAAGTCTTCCATCGCTGTGGTCTGGAAGGGTTGAGTTGCCGGATGATGGAAACGTCGTTCTTTATGTCGCACGAGTCGTTAATCGTCGGCAAACGCCCCTGGTATTTGCGTCTGCGTGGCAAGCTGTATCTGCTTCTCCAGCGTAACGCGCTGCGCGCGCCTGACCAGTTTGAGATCCCGCCTAACCGCGTGATTGAACTGGGGACACAGGTCGAGATTTAACGTGCTCATCCAGCCGGGCAGCGCAACGCTTGCCCGGCATTTTTCTTCCCGTCCAGCTCTGCTTTGTCTCTCTTGCCATTTCACTTAGCGAAACGTTTCGACGGTGATCACAAATCTGTTACGTAATGATGGTTATTTGCTCACTTCTCAGACTACACTCAATACCAGCGAAACGTTTCGCTAGTGGAGTAAGAAAATGAAGAAAGGCACTGTACTCAATTCAGAGATTTCATCGGTGATCTCCCGTCTGGGGCATACCGATACGCTGGTGGTGTGTGATGCAGGTTTACCCATCCCGAACAGAACTACGCGTATTGATATGGCATTAACCCAGGGCGTACCTTCTTTTATGCAGGTACTGGATGTGGTGACCCGTGAAATGCAGGTTGAGTCGGCCATTCTCGCGACGGAAATTAAACAACATAATCCGCAGCTCCACGAAACGTTGCTCAGCCATATCGAGCAACTGCAACAACACCAGGGAAATACCATAGAAATTCGTTACACCACGCATGAACAATTTAAAAAACAAACCGCAGACAGTCAGGCGGTAATTCGCAGCGGGGAGTGTTCCCCGTATGCGAATATCATTCTCTGTGCTGGCGTCACTTTCTGAGGCTGTCATGGACGCATTACTGCAACTCAAAGGGATCGATAAAGCGTTCCCTGGCGTGAAAGCGCTATCCGGCGCCGCACTCAATGTTTATCCCGGCCGCGTGATGGCGCTGGTGGGGGAAAATGGTGCCGGCAAATCCACCATGATGAAAGTGCTGACCGGTATCTATACCCGTGATGCGGGTTCGCTGTTGTGGCTGGGTAAAGAAACCACCTTTAATGGCCCTAAATCGTCCCAGGAAGCCGGTATCGGCATCATCCATCAGGAACTTAACCTGATCCCACAGCTCACCATTGCGGAAAATATTTTCCTCGGCCGCGAATTCGTTAACCGCTTTGGCAAGATTGACTGGAAGAAAATGTATGCCGAAGCGGATCTCCTGTTAGCTAAACTCAATCTGCGCTTTAAGAGCGACCGCCAGGTTGGTGAATTGTCGATTGGCGACCAGCAGATGGTCGAGATCGCCAAAGTGCTGAGCTTTGAGTCGAAAGTCATCATTATGGATGAGCCAACGGATGCGCTCACCGATACCGAAACCGAATCCCTGTTCCGCGTGATCCGCGAACTGAAGTCGCAGGGGCGCGGTATTGTCTATATTTCTCACCGCATGAAAGAGATCTTCGAGATTTGCGATGACGTGACCGTTTTCCGCGACGGGCAGTTTATTGCCGAACGTGAAGTGGCCTCGCTGACCGAAGACTCCCTGATAGAGATGATGGTGGGACGTAAGCTCGAAGAGCAGTATCCGCGCCTGGATAAAGCGCCTGGTGACATCCGTCTGAAGGTCGATAACCTGTGCGGACCCGGTGTGAATGATGTCTCTTTTACTCTGCGTAAAGGTGAAATATTAGGGATCTCGGGCCTGATGGGAGCCGGGCGTACCGAACTGATGAAGGTTCTGTATGGCGCGCTGCCACGCACCAGTGGTTATGTCACGCTCGACGGGCATGAAGTGATCACTCGTTCTCCGCAGGACGGACTGGCGAACGGTATCGTCTATATTTCTGAAGACCGCAAGCGCGACGGTTTAGTGCTCGGTATGTCGGTAAAAGAGAATATGTCGCTGACCGCGCTGCGCTATTTCAGTCGCAGCGGCGGCAGTCTGAAGCATAAGGATGAGCAACAGGCGGTAAGCGATTTTATCCGCCTGTTCAACGTGAAGACGCCGTCGATGGAACAGGCTATCGGTCTGCTGTCCGGTGGCAACCAGCAAAAAGTGGCGATTGCCCGTGGGTTGATGACCCGTCCGAAGGTGCTGATCCTCGATGAGCCTACCCGCGGCGTGGACGTGGGGGCCAAGAAAGAAATTTATCAGTTAATTAACCAGTTTAAGGCCGACGGCCTGAGCATCATTCTGGTCTCCTCTGAGATGCCAGAAGTATTAGGCATGAGCGATCGCATTATCGTCATGCATGAAGGGCATCTCGGCGGTGAATTCACTCGCGAGCAGGCCACCCAGGAAGTTCTGATGGCTGCCGCTGTAGGCAAGCTTAATCGCGTGAATCAGGAGTAAAAAAGATGACTACCCAGGCTGTTTCTGGTCGCCGTTATTTCACCAAAGCGTGGTTGATGGAGCAGAAGTCGCTCATCGCCCTGCTGGTGCTGATCGCGATTGTCTCGACGTTGAGCCCTAACTTTTTTACCGTCAATAACCTGTTCAACATTCTTCAACAGACATCCGTGAACGCCATTATGGCGGTGGGGATGACGCTGGTGATCCTGACATCGGGTATCGATCTGTCTGTCGGTTCCTTGCTGGCGCTCACCGGCGCGGTGGCGGCTTCAATTGTAGGGATTGAAGTTAACGCGCTGGTGGCCGTTGCTGCTGCCCTGGCATTAGGTGCCGCTGTTGGCGCAGTCACAGGTGTGATTGTGGCGAAAGGCCGCGTGCAGGCGTTTATCGCCACGCTGGTCATGATGCTACTGCTGCGCGGCGTGACAATGGTGTACACCAACGGGAGTCCGGTTAATACGGGCTTTACCGATAATGCCGATCTGTTTGGCTGGTTCGGTATCGGTCGTCCGCTGGGGGTTCCAACGCCGGTCTGGATCATGGGTATTGTTTTCCTGGCGGCATGGTACATGTTGCACCACACTCGTCTGGGTCGCTATATCTATGCGCTGGGTGGTAACGAAGCGGCAACGCGTCTGTCTGGCATTAGCGTCAGTAAAATCAAGATTATCGTCTATTCACTGTGTGGGCTGCTGGCATCGCTGGCGGGCATCATTGAAGTGGCGCGCCTCTCCTCTGCCCAGCCGACTGCCGGTACGGGCTATGAGCTGGATGCCATCGCAGCCGTTGTGCTGGGTGGGACCAGTCTGGCGGGCGGCAAAGGTCGTATTGTTGGGACCTTGATCGGCGCATTAATTCTGGGTTTCCTCAATAATGGTTTGAATTTGTTAGGTGTTTCCTCCTATTACCAGATGATCGTCAAAGCGGTGGTGATTTTGCTGGCGGTACTGGTAGACAACAAAAAGCAGTAACAACGACTACAGGACATCTTAAATATGAACATGAAAAAACTGGCTACCCTGGTTTCTGCTGTTGCGCTAAGCGCCACCGTGAGCGCGAACGCAATGGCGAAAGATACCATTGCGCTGGTGGTCTCCACGCTTAATAACCCGTTCTTTGTCTCGCTGAAAGACGGGGCGCAGAAAGAGGCTGACAAGCTGGGTTACAACCTGGTGGTACTGGATTCTCAGAACAACCCGGCGAAAGAGTTGGCGAACGTTCAGGATTTAACCGTACGTGGTACTAAAATTCTGCTGATCAACCCGACGGATTCCGACGCGGTGGGTAACGCAGTGAAGATGGCGAACCAGGCGAATATCCCGGTGATTACCCTTGACCGCCAGGCAACTAAAGGTGACGTCGTCAGCCATATCGCATCTGATAACGTGCTGGGCGGGAAAATCGCCGGTGATTACATCGCCAAAAAAGCCGGTGAAGGCGCAAAAGTCATTGAACTGCAAGGTATTGCCGGGACTTCCGCGGCGCGTGAGCGTGGTGAAGGTTTCCAGCAGGCCGTTGCGGCACACAAATTTAACGTTCTGGCCAGTCAGCCGGCAGATTTCGACCGCACTAAGGGTCTGAACGTTATGCAGAACTTACTGACTGCGCATCCGGACGTGCAGGCTGTTTTTGCACAGAACGATGAAATGGCGCTGGGTGCGCTGCGTGCTCTGCAAACCGCAGGTAAATCTGATGTGATGGTGGTCGGATTTGACGGTACGCCTGATGGCGAAAAAGCGGTAAATGATGGCAAACTGGCTGCGACTATCGCACAGTTACCGGACCAGATCGGCGCGAAAGGCGTTGAGACAGCGGATAAGGTGCTGAAAGGCGAGAAAGTTCAGGCCAAATATCCAGTTGACCTGAAGCTGGTCATCAAGCAGTAACTGGCGATTCAGGCGACCGCGTGTCGCCTGAGGGACTAAATATAAAGAAAAGTGTGGCATACGCCACCGGGTAATACCGGTGGCGATCTCAGATGGACACCCCGAACATGAAAACCGCAGGCAGTCTTGTCGTTCTAGGCAGCATTAATGCCGACCATATCCTGAACCTTGAAACATTCCCTACGCCAGGCGAAACCGTCACCGGAAATCACTATCAGGTGGCTTTTGGCGGTAAAGGGGCGAATCAGGCGGTGGCTGCGGGTCGCAGTGGGGCTAATATTGCGTTCATTGCCTGTACGGGCGATGACGATATCGGAAGTAACATCCGTAAACAGCTTGTCAGTGACAACATTGACGTCGATTCGATCAGTGTCATTAGCGGTGAGTCCACCGGCGTGGCGCTGATTTTTGTGAACGGCGACGGTGAAAACGTTATTGGTATTCATGCTGGCGCTAATGCGGCGCTTTCCCCTGCATTCGTTGAGGCGCAGCGTGAGCGCATTGCTCAGGCATCTGCATTGTTGATGCAACTGGAGTCGCCGATAGAAAGCGTGTTGACGGCCGCGAAGATCGCAAAGCAAAACAATACGATTGTGGCGCTGAACCCGGCTCCGGCGCGTGAGTTATCCGACGAACTGCTGGCGCTGGTGGATATCATCACCCCCAACGAAACCGAAGCGGAAAAGCTGACGGGGATCCGTGTCGAAACTGATGCTGACGCAGCGAAAGCATCCCAGGCACTGCATGCAAAAGGCATTCGTACCGTATTGATTACATTAGGAAGCCGGGGTGTCTGGGCCAGTGTGAATGGCGAAGGCAGTCGGATACCTGGATTTAAAGTTGACTCTGTCGATACTATCGCTGCGGGCGATACCTTCAACGGCGCGCTGATCACCGCTCTGCTGGAAGAAAAACCGTTGTCTGACGCAATCCGCTTTGCGCATGCCGCTGCGGCAATTGCGGTGACCCGTAAAGGAGCACAGCCTTCCGTGCCGTGGCGTGAAGAAATTGAGGCGTTTTTAGGTCAGCAGAGGTAACGCTTGGCTACCATGAAGGATGTTGCCCGCCTGGCGGGCGTTTCCACTTCAACCGTTTCGCATGTCATTAATAAGGATCGCTTTGTCAGTGAAGCGATAACTCAAAAAGTCGATGCGGCGATCAAGTCATTAAATTACGCCCCTTCTGCGCTGGCGCGCAGCCTGAAGCTGAATCAGACGCGCACCATCGGCATGCTGATTACAGCGAGTACCAACCCCTTTTATTCCGAACTGGTGCGTGGCGTTGAGCGCAGCTGTTTTGAACGCGGCTACAGCCTGGTGTTATGCAATACTGAAGGCGATGAGCAGCGCATGAACCGTAATCTGGAAACCCTGATGCAAAAGCGGGTGGATGGTTTATTGTTGCTCTGTACCGAAACACACCAGCCATCGCGTGAGATCATGCAGCGCTATCCTTCTATCCCTACTGTTATGATGGACTGGTCGCCTTTTGATGGCGATGGTGATAGCGATCTTATTCAGGATAACTCGTTGCTTGGCGGCGACCTGGCTACACAGCATTTGATTGATAAAGGTTTTACCCGTATCGCCTGCATTACCGGGCCATTGGATAAAACCCCGGCGCGATTGCGTCTGGAAGGGTATCGCGCAGCGATGAAGCGTGCCGGGCTGGATATCCCGGACGGTTACGAAATTACCGGTGATTTTGAATTTGGCGGTGGGTTTGAGGCCATGCAGAAACTGCTTTCGCATCAACATCGGCCCCACGCTGTGTTTACCGGCAATGATGCCATGGCCGTCGGCGCCTATCAGGCGTTGTACCAGGCCGGATTGCGAATTCCGCAGGACATGGCGGTGATTGGCTACGATGACATCGAACTGGCGCGTTACATGACGCCGCCGCTTACCACGATTCATCAGCCGAAAGATGAACTGGGTGAGCTGGCCATCGATGTTCTGATTCATCGGATGGCGCAACCCGCCCTACAACAGCAGCGTTTGCAACTTACTCCTGTTTTGATGGCGCGGGGTTCCGTGTAGGTTTGTGTCGCTCTTTGATCAGGTTGCGGCCATCTTTGGCTCTCAGCAACATGAACATCAGGGCTGACACGATCGTAATCGCACCCATCGTTATAAAGGTGTAGTGGAACTGTTCGACCGTATTGGTTCCTTCCATCCCTTCATAAATGCGTAACACCGCCGCGCTTATCGCTACCCCTAAACTGATGGACAGTTGTTGCGTAACGGCCAGTACGCTGTTGCCACTGCTGGCGTTATCATCGGTCAGATCGGCCAGCGTAATGGTGTTCATTGCGGTGAATTGCGTCGACATCGCCATCCCGAGAATGAATAACGGCAGAATCAACATCCAGACGGGCATGGCGGGAGATTGCAGAGAAAACTGCGCAATCATCAATCCGATAAAGACCGTAATGCCCACCAGGGTGGTTCGATAACCCAGACGGCGCAGTACCTGCGTCACCATCGACTTCGCCAGTATTGAACCCAGCGCGGTGGGCGCCATCATGCAACCGGCAATCAGCGCCGGAAAGCCAAATCCTACCTGTAGCATCAATGGCATCAGGAACGGCACACATCCTGTTCCCAGACGGGTTGCCAGGTTACCGGAAATGCCGACGGAGAAAGTGCGCGTCTTAAATAGTGACAACGAAATAAGCGGGGTGGGATGGCGTCGCGCATGACGAATATAAGCCAGCAGTAACACAATACTCAGCAGAATAATGGTCAGTGCTATCCAGGTGGCGACAATTTTCTCGCCAAATAACTCCATCCCGCTGGAAAAGAGCACCAGACTCAGGCCGAAAAGAAAGAAGCCAGTCATATCAAATTTGCGCCGAGGGGTGGTGAAGTTCGGCATATATTTGCGCGCATATAAAATACCGGCGATTCCTATCGGAATATTGATCAGGAAAATCCAGTGCCAACTGGCCCAGGTGACCAGAACGCCTCCCAGTACGGGACCCAGAATGGGGCCGACCAGTCCAGGCATCGTCACAAAATTCAGCACCGGCAGCAGTTCACTGCGTGGGTAAGCTCTTAATAATGCCAGGCGAGCAACGGGCATCATCATTGCGCCACCAATCCCCTGAATCACGCGAAAGATAACCAACTCCGGTAACGTACTTGAAAGCGCACAGGCTAGTGAGCCGAGCGTGAACAAGCTCACAGCGATCATGAATACGCGTCGGGTACCAAAGCGATCGGCCAGCCATCCGCTCACCGGAATTAGCATGGCTACCGTCAGGGTATAACTGATAATTGCGGACTGCATTGCCAGTGGGGAGCGATTGAGACTCTGGGCAATGGCGGGTAAAGCGGTATTTAGAATAGTGGCGTCCAGTGCCTGCATGAAGAAAGCCATTGCCGCTATCCACGGCAATCCGGCCATACTGCGTGCTTTTTTGTTGGTCATGCACAATCCTGGTTATTTTCTGGACGTTCATTTGGGGCGAACAGTAGCGCCTGACAGGCCTTAAACGCACCGTCACCGTCGCTTTGTGCAATGGCATCGACAATCGCCTGATGCAAATCCAGCTTCACAACGGTGTTGTAAGTAATTGAATTAAAATAGGTATGGTAGACAGAATGAAACAACGAGGCAAAAGAGGTTAAGAACGGGTTCGCGCTCATTTCATAAATGTGCTCATGCCAGGCCATGTCCACTTCAATCCAGCGTTCGCGCTTAAAGTTTTTTTTCAGCGCCACCATCTCTTCCATCAATGTATTCAGATGCGCTTTTTGTTCTGCGGTACCGATTGTTGCCGCCAGCGAGCACGCCTGAGGCTCCAGGCTGATACGCATCACCAGAAAGTGTTCAATAACCTGCTGAAAATTCTCTTCAGTCATCCACCAGGTGAGTAATTCCTGATCGAGGAAATTCCAGTTTGCCTGTGGCATCACTCGGGTGCCAATGCGAGGGCGCGGCAGCACCATCCCTTTGGCCGTTAATGTTTTAACTGCTTCCCGAACGGCGGTCCGACTCACACCAAACTGTTCGCCAAGCTCAATTTCGCCAGGAAGAATGGCGCCAGGGGCATATGCACCTTTGAGGATCTGCTGCGCCAGCTTCTCAGCCAGGACATAGGAAAGGTTTTTCTGTGCAGCCAACTGTTGTGCGCTTAAAGGCATGACTCTTTGTCCTTTATCTTTTTCTTACTCATTAGTATGCCACCAGGAAGTGTGATTGCGGCTGCAAAAACAGCAAAACGCTTATTTTATGGCACGTTAATACCGGTTTTGGTGAAAAAAAGAACACTCGGAAAATTATTTTAAATTTCCCCTTGTCAGCCCGAAATAACTCCCTATAATGCGCCTCCACTGACACGGAACAACGGCACACAAGCCGCCGGGTCAGCAGGGTTCTCCGGTGAAAACCAGTGATGAACACCGACAGAGAAAAGCGAAATAAATGCTTGACTCTGAAGCGGGAAAGCGTATTATGCACACCCCGCGCCGCTGAGAAAAAGCGAAGCGGCACTGCTCTTTAACAATTTATCAGACAATCTGTGTGGGCACTCAGAGTGACATGGATTCTTAACGTCGCAAGACGAAAAATGAATACCAAGTCTCAAAGAGTGAACACGTAATTCATTACGACGTTTAATTCTAGGAGCATCAAACTTAAATTGAAGAGTTTGATCATGGCTCAGATTGAACGCTGGCGGCAGGCCTAACACATGCAAGTCGAACGGTAACAGGAAGCAGCTTGCTGCTTTGCTGACGAGTGGCGGACGGGTGAGTAATGTCTGGGAAACTGCCCGATGGAGGGGGATAACTACTGGAAACGGTAGCTAATACCGCATAATGTCGCAAGACCAAAGAGGGGGACCTTCGGGCCTCTTGCCATCGGATGTGCCCAGATGGGATTAGCTTGTTGGTGAGGTAACGGCTCACCAAGGCGACGATCCCTAGCTGGTCTGAGAGGATGACCAGCCACACTGGAACTGAGACACGGTCCAGACTCCTACGGGAGGCAGCAGTGGGGAATATTGCACAATGGGCGCAAGCCTGATGCAGCCATGCCGCGTGTATGAAGAAGGCCTTCGGGTTGTAAAGTACTTTCAGCGGGGAGGAAGGGGTTAAGGTTAATAACCTTAGCCATTGACGTTACCCGCAGAAGAAGCACCGGCTAACTCCGTGCCAGCAGCCGCGGTAATACGGAGGGTGCAAGCGTTAATCGGAATTACTGGGCGTAAAGCGCACGCAGGCGGTCTGTCAAGTCGGATGTGAAATCCCCGGGCTCAACCTGGGAACTGCATTCGAAACTGGCAGGCTTGAGTCTCGTAGAGGGGGGTAGAATTCCAGGTGTAGCGGTGAAATGCGTAGAGATCTGGAGGAATACCGGTGGCGAAGGCGGCCCCCTGGACGAAGACTGACGCTCAGGTGCGAAAGCGTGGGGAGCAAACAGGATTAGATACCCTGGTAGTCCACGCCGTAAACGATGTCTATTTGGAGGTTGTGCCCTTGAGGCGTGGCTTCCGGAGCTAACGCGTTAAATAGACCGCCTGGGGAGTACGGCCGCAAGGTTAAAACTCAAATGAATTGACGGGGGCCCGCACAAGCGGTGGAGCATGTGGTTTAATTCGATGCAACGCGAAGAACCTTACCTGGTCTTGACATCCACAGAACTTGGCAGAGATGCCTTGGTGCCTTCGGGAACTGTGAGACAGGTGCTGCATGGCTGTCGTCAGCTCGTGTTGTGAAATGTTGGGTTAAGTCCCGCAACGAGCGCAACCCTTATCCTTTGTTGCCAGCGGTTAGGCCGGGAACTCAAAGGAGACTGCCAGTGATAAACTGGAGGAAGGTGGGGATGACGTCAAGTCATCATGGCCCTTACGACCAGGGCTACACACGTGCTACAATGGCATATACAAAGAGAAGCGACCTCGCGAGAGCAAGCGGACCTCATAAAGTATGTCGTAGTCCGGATTGGAGTCTGCAACTCGACTCCATGAAGTCGGAATCGCTAGTAATCGTGGATCAGAATGCCACGGTGAATACGTTCCCGGGCCTTGTACACACCGCCCGTCACACCATGGGAGTGGGTTGCAAAAGAAGTAGGTAGCTTAACCTTCGGGAGGGCGCTTACCACTTTGTGATTCATGACTGGGGTGAAGTCGTAACAAGGTAACCGTAGGGGAACCTGCGGTTGGATCACCTCCTTACCTTAAAGAACCTGCCTTTGTAGTGCCCACACAGATTGTCTGATGAAAAGTAAAAAGCAAGGCGTTTACGCGTTGGGAGTGAGGCTGAACAGAATAAGGCCGCTCGCTTTCTATTGATGAAAGCTCACCCTACACGAAAATATCACGCAGCGCGTGATAAGCAATTTTCGTGTCCCCTTCGTCTAGAGGCCCAGGACACCGCCCTTTCACGGCGGTAACAGGGGTTCGAATCCCCTAGGGGACGCCACTTGCTGGTTTGTGTGAGTGAAAGTCGCCGGCCTTTGTATCTCAAAACTGACTCAGCGAGTCATGTTTGAGATATTTGCTCTTTAAAAATCTGGATCAAGCTGAAAATTGAAACGACACACTGTTAATGGTGTGTTCGAGTCTCTCAAATTTTCGCAACACGATGATGAATCGAAAGAAACATCTTCGGGTTGTGAGGTTAAGCGACTAAGCGTACACGGTGGATGCCCTGGCAGTCAGAGGCGATGAAGGACGTGCTAATCTGCGAAAAGCGTCGGTAAGGTGATATGAACCGTTATAACCGGCGATGTCCGAATGGGGAAACCCAGTGCAATTCGTTGCACTATCGTTAACTGAATCCATAGGTTAACGAGGCGAACCGGGGGAACTGAAACATCTAAGTACCCCGAGGAAAAGAAATCAACCGAGATTCCCCCAGTAGCGGCGAGCGAACGGGGAGCAGCCCAGAGCCTGAATCAGCATGTGTGGTAGTGGAACGGTCTGGAAAGGCCGGCGATACAGGGTGACAGCCCCGTACACAAAATTGCATGTGTTGTGAGCTCGATGAGTAGGGCGGGACACGTGGTATCCTGTCTGAATATGGGGGGACCATCCTCCAAGGCTAAATACTCCTGACTGACCGATAGTGAACCAGTACCGTGAGGGAAAGGCGAAAAGAACCCCGGCGAGGGGAGTGAAAAAGAACCTGAAACCGTGTACGTACAAGCAGTGGGAGCCTCTTTATGGGGTGACTGCGTACCTTTTGTATAATGGGTCAGCGACTTATATTCTGTAGCAAGGTTAACCGAATAGGGGAGCCGAAGGGAAACCGAGTCTTAACTGGGCGTTAAGTTGCAGGGTATAGACCCGAAACCCGGTGATCTAGCCATGGGCAGGTTGAAGGTTGGGTAACACTAACTGGAGGACCGAACCGACTAATGTTGAAAAATTAGCGGATGACTTGTGGCTGGGGGTGAAAGGCCAATCAAACCGGGAGATAGCTGGTTCTCCCCGAAAGCTATTTAGGTAGCGCCTCGTGAATTCATCTCCGGGGGTAGAGCACTGTTTCGGCTAGGGGGCCATCCCGGCTTACCAACCCGATGCAAACTGCGAATACCGGAGAATGTTATCACGGGAGACACACGGCGGGTGCTAACGTCCGTCGTGAAGAGGGAAACAACCCAGACCGCCAGCTAAGGTCCCAAAGTCATGGTTAAGTGGGAAACGATGTGGGAAGGCTCAGACAGCCAGGATGTTGGCTTAGAAGCAGCCATCATTTAAAGAAAGCGTAATAGCTCACTGGTCGAGTCGGCCTGCGCGGAAGATGTAACGGGGCTAAACCATGCACCGAAGCTGCGGCAGCGACACTAAGTGTTGTTGGGTAGGGGAGCGTTCTGTAAGCCTGTGAAGGTGTGCTGTGAGGCATGCTGGAGGTATCAGAAGTGCGAATGCTGACATAAGTAACGATAAAGCGGGTGAAAAGCCCGCTCGCCGGAAGACCAAGGGTTCCTGTCCAACGTTAATCGGGGCAGGGTGAGTCGACCCCTAAGGCGAGGCCGAAAGGCGTAGTCGATGGGAAACAGGTTAATATTCCTGTACCAGGTGTTACTGCGAAGGGGGGACGGAGAAGGCTATGTTGGCCGGGCGACGGTTGTCCCGGTTTAAGCGTGTAGGTGTGTGTTCCAGGTAAATCCGGTTCACTTTAACACTGAGGCGTGATGACGAGGCACTACGGTGCTGAAGTGACAAATGCCCTGCTTCCAGGAAAAGCCTCTAAGCATCAGGTAACATCAGATCGTACCCCAAACCGACACAGGTGGTCAGGTAGAGAATACCAAGGCGCTTGAGAGAACTCGGGTGAAGGAACTAGGCAAAATGGTGCCGTAACTTCGGGAGAAGGCACGCTGATGCGTAGGTGAAGCGATTTACTCGTGGAGCTGAAATCAGTCGAAGATACCAGCTGGCTGCAACTGTTTATTAAAAACACAGCACTGTGCAAACACGAAAGTGGACGTATACGGTGTGACGCCTGCCCGGTGCCGGAAGGTTAATTGATGGGGTTATCCGTAAGGAGAAGCTCTTGATCGAAGCCCCGGTAAACGGCGGCCGTAACTATAACGGTCCTAAGGTAGCGAAATTCCTTGTCGGGTAAGTTCCGACCTGCACGAATGGCGTAATGATGGCCAGGCTGTCTCCACCCGAGACTCAGTGAAATTGAACTCGCTGTGAAGATGCAGTGTACCCGCGGCAAGACGGAAAGACCCCGTGAACCTTTACTATAGCTTGACACTGAACACTGGTCCTTGATGTGTAGGATAGGTGGGAGGCTTTGAAGCGCGGACGCCAGTTCGTGTGGAGCCGCCCTTGAAATACCACCCTTTAATGGCTGGTGTTCTAACGTGGGCCCGTAATCCGGGTTGCGGACAGTGTCTGGTGGGTAGTTTGACTGGGGCGGTCTCCTCCTAAAGAGTAACGGAGGAGCACGAAGGTTAGCTAATCCTGGTCGGACATCAGGAGGTTAGTGCAAAGGCATAAGCTAGCTTGACTGCGAGCGTGACGGCGCGAGCAGGTGCGAAAGCAGGTCTTAGTGATCCGGTGGTTCTGAATGGAAGGGCCATCGCTCAACGGATAAAAGGTACTCCGGGGATAACAGGCTGATACCGCCCAAGAGTTCATATCGACGGCGGTGTTTGGCACCTCGATGTCGGCTCATCACATCCTGGGGCTGAAGTAGGTCCCAAGGGTATGGCTGTTCGCCATTTAAAGTGGTACGCGAGCTGGGTTTAGAACGTCGTGAGACAGTTCGGTCCCTATCTGCCGTGGGCGCTGGAGAATTGAGGGGGGCTGCTCCTAGTACGAGAGGACCGGAGTGGACGCATCACTGGTGTTCGGGTTGTCATGCCAATGGCACTGCCCGGTAGCTAAATGCGGAAGAGATAAGTGCTGAAAGCATCTAAGCACGAAACTTGCCCCGAGATGAGTTCTCCCTGACCCTTTAAGGGTCCTGAAGGAACGTTGAAGACGACGACGTTGATAGGCCGGGTGTGTAAGCGCAGCGATGCGTTGAGCTAACCGGTACTAATGAACCGTGAGGCTTAACCTTACAACGCCGAAGCTGTTTTGGCGGATTGAGAGAAAATTTTCAGCGTGATTACAGATTAGATTAACCGGCGAAAGGCGGGTTAATAAACAGAATTTGCCTGGCGGCTTTAGCGCGGTGGTCCCACCTGACCCCATGCCGAACTCAGAAGTGAAACGCCGTAGCGCCGATGGTAGTGTGGGGTCTCCCCATGCGAGAGTAGGGAACTGCCAGGCATCAAATTAAGCAGTAAACTGATGTAAAAATCAGTGGTTGTAGAAAAATTCGGTGGAGCGGTAGTTCAGTTGGTTAGAATACCTGCCTGTCACGCAGGGGGTCGCGGGTTCGAGTCCCGTCCGTTCCGCCACCCTAATTAGGGGCGTAGTTCAATTGGTAGAGCACCGGTCTCCAAAACCGGGTGTTGGGAGTTCGAGTCTCTCCGCCCCTGCCAGAAAATAATCCTTAGCATCTGCTAAGGATTTTTTTTGTCTGTAAAACGCGCCTCCAGATACCGATCTCTTCCTTTTCTGGCATCCTTGCCAATCTCATTTCTGCTTATTCTCCCAGTACATCTATCTTTAGAAGATCTTTGATCAGTACATGTTTATCACTATTTTGCAGCCAAATAGCGTATAACGGACGCGAAAGCGTTGCGCTGTCTGCAACAGTATGCAAACCTCCTTTCTCTTTTGCCCAACGTGTGGGTAACCATGTGCAGCCGTTCAGAGCATGAAGTTGCTGTCTGGCCAGTTCAGCAGAACTGGTGGTGAGTACCGGGACTTCATCGGCAGCAATCAATCCCACTTCGTTTTGTTGAAAGTCTGGCCCCCACTCCAGGCGCAGATAATTCAGAGCCTCTTTCATCGTTGAGGGGCTGGCGCAATATAACGCCAGGGTGAAATACCCCAGTAATTGACTGCTAAATTCATCCATTTTTGGGGCTTCTGTGGTGATAAGCAGATCAAGCTGACGTTCATGCAACTGTTTTACCAGTGACTGGCGCTGCGCAATACGGGCTTCGAATTGCAGGCCGTTCTGGGGCTCTTGTGACTGATACAAGCGTCCCAACCAGCCGTTGAGCATGCACTCCCACAGAGAGGCGCTGGCACCGATTGAAAATTCATTATGTCTGGATGTATGGGCGACCTCTTTACGTGCTGCCTGCCAAGTATTCATTAGCGTTTCCGCATAGGGCAGAAGCTTCTCGCCGGCCGCCGTTAAACGGATATTATTTCTGTGGCGGGTAAAAAGATTCACACCCAGTTGATTTTCCAACTGTCTGATGCGAAAGCTTACCGCCGACTGAGTCAGGTAGAGCGCTTCCGCAGCCCGGCCAAAGTGGCGCGTTCGGCTAACTTCCAGGAAAGTTTTTAACAATTCCGTATCCACAGTGCTCTCCGCAAAATTATTTGTCGTTATGATTTAAATGTTTTGTTTTACACTCTGTCAAGCGTAACTAATACTCCGCGCCATAAATAGATCGGCCAAAGAATTAGGAGCGTGCAGGATGGCGGAAAGCTTTACGACGACTAATCGATATTTCGACAACAAATATTATCCACGCGGATTCTCTCGTCATGGTGATTTCACCATCAAAGAGGCGCAACTGCTTGAACGTCACGGTTATGCCTTCAACGAGCTGGATCTCGGAAAACGCGAGCCGGTTACCGAAGAAGAGAAGCTCTTTGTTGCGGTATGTCGTGGTGAACGTGAGCCAGTGACCGAAGCGGAACGCGTCTGGTCCAAATATATGACGCGTATCAAGCGTCCAAAACGTTTCCATACCCTGTCCGGCGGTAAACCGCAGATGGAAGGTGCTGAGGACTACACAGAGTCTGATGACTAATAAAAAAGGGCGAAGGCCCTTTTTTTATGTCAGTTGTTTCTGCAGGTGAGCAAGCAGTCGATCTATCGCCCGGTAACTGACCGCTTCCTGCAAGTGTCTTCGTGAAATGTGTTCGGCTTGCGCGAGATCGGCAATAGTCCTCGATACCTTTAATAACCGCTGCCAGGCGCGTATAGACAATCCAAGATGGATGAGGGTCTCTTCAAGCCACTGCGCGTCTTCATCTGCTAATGGGCAGTGTTCACGTATCTCCTTGTTTTGCAAGTGCGCATTCAATTTGCCCTGGCGTTTATGCTGACGTTCCCGCGCAGCAATGACCCGATGTTTAACCGTAAAGCTGTTTTCTCCCTTTACACCGGGCTGGCTGAGTATGCCTGGCGGTGGGAGAGGGATCTCAAGAGAAAGATCAAAGCGGTCCAGAAAGGGGCCCGATAGCCGACTGAGATAGCGTAATGTCTGTTCAGGCGTATTGCGGTTATGGTTGCCCTGATAATGACCGGTGGGACTGGGATTCATTGCCGCTACCAATTGAAAGCGCGCAGGATAGGTGATCTTAGCGCGCGTACGCGAAAGGTGGATCTGACCAGACTCTATCGGTTCACGTAGAGCATCTAATGTGCGTCGTTCAAACTCAGGCAGCTCATCAAGAAACAGTATGCCGTTGTGTGCCAAAGAAATTTCGCCTGGTGCGGGGATAGTTCCGCCACCAACCATGGCGGTCAGGGATGCGCTGTGGTGTGGTGAGCGAAAAGGTCGTTGTTTCCATAATTTTTGCACGCTGGTCGAGTTAACCAGACTGAGGATAGCGGCGCTTTCCAGGGCTTCTTCGTTACTTAATGCCGGCAACAGGCCATTAAGACGGCTGGCAAGCATCGTTTTCCCCGTACCCGGTGGGCCAACTAATAGTAGATTGTGGCCACCTGCGGCGGTGATCTCAAGGCTGCGCTTCCCTTGCTCCTGACCAATAATATCGCTGAGATCATCTGATGACACACTGATAGTGTCGTTGTTAACAACAGGATGGCTAAGGTCATGTTTTCCTTCCAGGAAGGCACAGACAGCTTGTAGATGATCGGCAACCAGACATCCTTCACCCTCAATCAGCCCGACTTCGTCTTCGTTCTCTTTTGCCACGATAATGCCCCTTCCCACCCGTATCGCCTCGGTTGCGCTGGATATGGCGCCGGGAACGCCGCGTAACGCACCTGTAAGCGCTAATTCACCCACTAACTCATATTGGTCGAGTTTATGGGTTGTAAGCTGCTCAGAGGCAACCAGAAGCGCCACAGCAATAGGTAAATCATATCTCCCGCCCTCTTTGGGAAGATCGGCAGGGGCGAGATTGATGGTGATTTTCTTTGCGGGAAAGTCATATCCGCTATTAATGATCGCGCTGCGTACCCGGTCGCGCGCCTCTTTGACGGTCGTTTCTGGTAACCCCACCAGTGTTAAACCGGGTAAACCGTTGCTGATATGCACTTCGATAGTAATCGCCGGTGCATTGACACCCAGCGCAGCGCGTGTATGAACAATTGACAGTGACATAGTCCCTCCAGATGCCACTATTATGTCTAATTTCCTCTGTGCAAGATCACTGCTAAATAATGTTTATTCGCAGAAGATTCCGCACTTTTAATGCAATTAGATTACGTCTTCTCTTTTTCTGGAAGGGCGCTCGCAATCCGTTTTCCTCTCCTGCGACGTTATGAAAAAGGGGTTTACTTCCGTCCAGATAGTGATTTTTTTTCAATTCCTGGTTTTTGTATATAAAACAAGGACTTTTCTTTAATCCGTTAGCTGAGTCAGAAAAATGAAAAGAAAAAAATCTTGTGCTATTGGCGAAATCTATGGTAACTCTTTAGGCATTCCTTCGAACAAGATGCCAGAAAAGACAAAAATGACAGCCCTTCTACGAGTGATTAGCCTGGTCGTGATTAGCGTGGTGGTGATTATTATCCCACCGTGCGGGGCTGCACTTGGACGAGGAAAGGCTTAAAAATCAAGCCTTAACGAACTAAGACCCCCGCACCGAAAGGTCCGGGGGTTTTTTTTGACCTTAAAAACACAACAGAGGAGCAGAAAATGAATAACAGCATAAAATTCTGTTTCTTCAGATTTATGACGGGGAACTAACTATGAATGGAGCACAGTGGGTGGTACATGCGTTGCGTGCACAGGGGGTCGACACCGTATTCGGCTATCCCGGTGGCGCAATTATGCCGGTCTACGATGCGTTGTACGACGGTGGCGTGGAACACCTGCTGTGCCGACACGAACAGGGGGCCGCGATCGCAGCCATTGGCTATGCCCGTTCCACCGGTAAAACGGGGGTCTGCATCGCTACTTCTGGTCCGGGGGCAACCAACCTGATCACCGGACTTGCAGATGCGCTGTTAGATTCGGTCCCTGTTGTCGCGATCACCGGACAGGTTGCTGCGCCGTTCATCGGCACTGATGCGTTTCAGGAAGTGGACGTACTGGGGTTGTCGTTGGCCTGCACCAAGCACAGTTTCCTGGTGCAGTCACTGGAAGAGCTGCCACGCATCATGGCGGAGGCGTTTGAGGTCGCTAACTCGGGTCGTCCGGGTCCGGTTCTGGTTGATATCCCGAAAGATATCCAGTTAGCCAGCGGGGCGCTGGAACCGTATTTCACGACCGTCGAAAACGCGACTGTTTTCCCTCAGGCTGACGTAGAGCAGGCGCGTAACATGCTGGCTCAGGCGCAAAAACCGATGCTGTATGTGGGAGGAGGCGTAGGGATGGCGCAGGCGGTTCCGGCGCTGCGTGAATTTATTGCGGTAACGCAAATGCCGGTGACCTGCACGCTGAAAGGGCTGGGGGCTGTTGAGGCGGATTATCCCTACTATCTGGGGATGCTGGGCATGCATGGCACCAAAGCCGCGAATTTTGCCGTGCAGGAATGTGATTTGTTGATTGCCGTAGGTGCACGTTTTGATGACCGGGTGACCGGCAAACTGGATACTTTCGCGCCCCATGCCAGTGTTATCCACATGGATATCGATCCGGCTGAACTGAACAAACTGCGCCGGGCGCATGTCACCTTGCAGGGCGATTTGAATGCGCTGCTGCCTGCGCTGCAACAACCGGTCGACATCGATGAATGGCGTCAGCGTAATGCGGAACTGCGTACTGACCACACCTGGCGCTACGATCATCCAGGGGAGGCCATCTACGCGCCGCTGCTGCTGAAACAGCTGTCGGAGCGTAAGCCTGCCAACTGTGTTGTAACGACGGATGTCGGTCAGCATCAGATGTGGTCTGCACAACATATGACCTACAGTCGCCCGGAGAATTTCATCACCTCCAGCGGCTTAGGCACGATGGGCTTTGGTTTACCGGCTGCCGTTGGGGCGCAGGTTGCGCGACCGGACGACACCGTTATCTGTATCTCCGGTGACGGCTCCTTCATGATGAATGTTCAGGAGCTGGGCACCGTAAAACGTAAGCAGTTACCGTTGAAGATAGTTTTACTGGATAACCAACGGTTAGGTATGGTTCGACAATGGCAGCAGCTGTTTTTCCAGGAACGATATAGCGAAACCACCTTAACCGATAACCCCGATTTCCTCACGTTAGCCAGCGCCTTCGGCATCCCTGGCCAACACATCACCCGAAAAGACCAGGTTGAAGCGGCGCTCGATACCCTGCTGAACAGCGACGGGCCATACCTGCTTCATGTCTCAATCGACGAACTTGAGAATGTCTGGCCACTGGTGCCGCCTGGCGCCAGCAACGCTGAAATGCTGGAGAAATTATCATGATGCAACATCAGGTCGCCGTAGAGGCTCGCTTTAACCCGGAAACGCTGGAACGTGTTTTACGTGTGGTACGCCACCGTGGTTTTCAGGTATGTGCCATGAATATGGAAGCCGCCCGTGACGCGCAGAATATAAATATCGAATTGACCGTTGCCAGTCCACGGTCGGTCGACTTACTGTTTAGTCAGTTAAGTAAGCTGGTGGATGTGGCACATGTTGCCATCTGCCAGAGCACAACAACATCACAACAAATCCGCGCGTAAGCGTGACAGGAAGAAGAAATGACGACGAAAAAAGCTGATTACATTTGGTTCAATGGCGAGATGGTTCGTTGGGAAGACGCGAAAGTTCACGTGATGTCCCACGCGCTGCACTACGGTACGTCTGTCTTTGAAGGCATCCGTTGCTATGACTCGCACAAAGGCCCGGTGGTGTTCCGTCATCGTGAACATATGCAACGCCTGCATGACTCAGCCAAAATTTATCGTTTCCCGGTCTCTCAGAGCGTGGATGAGTTGATGGAAGCCTGCCGTGAGGTGATCCGTAAAAACAACCTGACCAGCGCTTATATTCGCCCGCTGGTGTTTGTTGGCGATGTAGGCATGGGCGTGAACCCGCCTCCGGGATACACCACCGACGTCATTATCGCTGCGTTCCCGTGGGGCGCGTACCTGGGCGCTGAAGCGCTGGAACAAGGGATCGATGCAATGGTTTCCTCGTGGAACCGTGCCGCACCTAACACTATCCCGACCGCCGCAAAAGCGGGCGGTAACTACCTTTCGTCACTTCTGGTGGGTAGCGAAGCACGTCGTCATGGCTATCAGGAAGGTATTGCGCTGGATGTGAATGGTTACATCTCCGAAGGCGCTGGTGAAAACCTGTTTGAAGTGAAAGACGGTGTGCTGTTTACCCCGCCGTTTACCTCTTCCGCGTTGCCGGGGATCACCCGTGACGCCATCATTAAACTGGCGAAAGAACTGGGTATTGAAGTGCGCGAGCAGGTTCTGTCCCGCGAATCCCTGTATCTGGCGGATGAAGTCTTCATGTCTGGTACCGCGGCGGAAATCACCCCGGTTCGCAGCGTTGACGGCATTCAGGTGGGCGAAGGCCGCTGTGGTCCAGTCACCAAACGCATCCAGCAAGCGTTCTTCGGCCTGTTCACCGGCGAAACCGAGGACAAATGGGGCTGGTTGGATCAGGTAAATTCATAATTAAAGATAAATGGGACGGCACGCACCGTCCCGTTTTACAGACACCAGGAGTAAATAACGCATGCCTAAGTACCGTTCCGCTACCACCACTCATGGCCGCAATATGGCAGGAGCCCGCGCGCTGTGGCGCGCAACCGGAATGACGGATGCCGATTTTGGCAAACCGATCATTGCCGTCGTGAACTCATTCACCCAGTTTGTGCCAGGACACGTGCACCTGCGCGATCTCGGTAAACTGGTCGCTGAACAGATTGAAGCGTCCGGCGGCGTGGCGAAAGAGTTCAATACCA
Source organism: Citrobacter sp. LST-B2 (assembly GCF_057983045.1). Lineage (NCBI taxonomy): Bacteria > Pseudomonadati > Pseudomonadota > Gammaproteobacteria > Enterobacterales > Enterobacteriaceae > Citrobacter > Citrobacter sp. LST-B2. The sequence goes on along the minus strand of NZ_CP192598.1, from coordinate 5,030,499 downwards.
TTGCCGTGGATGATGGTATCGCTATGGGTCATGGGGGCATGCTTTATTCACTGCCGTCGCGCGAGCTGATCGCAGATTCGGTGGAGTACATGGTGAATGCCCATTGTGCCGATGCAATGGTCTGTATCTCCAACTGCGACAAAATCACCCCAGGGATGCTGATGGCTTCCCTGCGTCTGAACATTCCGGTGATCTTCGTTTCCGGCGGTCCGATGGAAGCCGGGAAAACCAAGCTGTCTGATAAAATCATCAAGCTCGATCTGGTCGATGCCATGATCCAGGGCGCGGACCCGAAAGTCTCTGACGATCAGAGTAATCAGGTTGAACGTTCCGCCTGTCCGACCTGTGGCTCCTGTTCCGGGATGTTTACCGCGAACTCGATGAACTGTCTGACCGAAGCGTTGGGCCTGTCACAGCCGGGTAACGGTTCGCTGTTGGCGACTCACGCCGACCGTAAACAGTTGTTCCTCAATGCCGGTAAACGCATTGTTGAGCTGACTAAACGTTACTACGAGCAGGATGACGCCTCCGCGCTGCCGCGCAGCATAGCCAGCAAGGCAGCGTTTGAGAACGCCATGACGCTGGATATCGCGATGGGCGGTTCCACCAATACCGTTCTGCACTTACTGGCGGCGGCGCAGGAAGCGGAGATCGATTTCACAATGAGTGATATCGACAAACTTTCCCGTAAAGTGCCGCAGCTGTGCAAAGTGGCGCCGAGTACGCAGAAATACCATATGGAAGATGTTCACCGTGCGGGCGGGGTGCTGGGGATTCTGGGCGAGCTGGATCGTGCGGGCCTGTTGAACCGGGACGTGAAGAACGTGCTGGGGCTGACGTTGCCGCAAACCCTTGAGCAGTATGACATCACGGTGACGCAAGATGACGCCGTGAAGCAGATGTTCCGCGCAGGCCCTGCGGGTATTCGTACTACAGAAGCGTTCTCGCAGGATTGCCGCTGGGACTCGCTGGATGACGATCGCGCTGAAGGTTGTATCCGTTCGCTGGAACATGCCTACAGCAAAGATGGTGGTCTGGCGGTACTTTACGGAAACTTCGCGGAAAATGGCTGCATCGTCAAAACCGCCGGCGTGGATGACAGTATTCTGAAGTTCACTGGCCCGGCCAAAGTGTATGAAAGCCAGGATGAGGCGGTTGACGCGATCCTCGGCGGCAAAGTGGTGGCAGGCGATGTGGTCGTGATCCGCTACGAAGGGCCGAAAGGCGGACCGGGGATGCAGGAAATGCTTTACCCGACCACCTTCCTCAAGTCGATGGGCCTCGGCAAAGCGTGCGCACTGGTTACCGACGGTCGTTTCTCTGGAGGCACCTCTGGCCTCTCCATTGGTCACGTTTCACCGGAAGCGGCCAGCGGCGGCAATATCGCGATCATTGAAGACGGTGACATGATTGCTATCGATATTCCAAACCGTGGCATTCAACTGCAACTGAGCGATGCGGAAATTGCTGCGCGTCGTGAAGCACAGGAAGCACGCGGCGACAAAGCGTGGACTCCGAAAGATCGTCAGCGTCAGGTGTCGTTTGCGCTGCGCGCCTATGCCAGCCTGGCGACCAGCGCCGATAAAGGCGCGGTCCGCGATAAATCGAAACTGGGAGGCTGATGATGGCCGAATCACAACCTCTGTCAGCAGCCCCGGAAGGGGCTGAATATCTGCGTGCGGTGCTCCGCGCACCGGTATACGAAGCGGCGCAGGTAACGCCGCTACAAAAAATGGAAAAGCTCTCATCGCGCCTTGATAACGTGATCCTCGTGAAGCGCGAAGACCGGCAGCCCGTTCACAGCTTCAAGCTTCGAGGCGCTTACGCGATGATGGCAGGGCTGACCGAGGCGCAAAAAGCTCACGGGGTGATCACCGCTTCTGCAGGCAACCATGCCCAGGGCGTGGCGTTTTCCTCCGCTCGTCTGGGCGTGAAGGCGCTGATCGTGATGCCTGTTGCGACGGCCGATATCAAAGTCGATGCCGTTCGCGGGTTTGGCGGCGAAGTGCTGCTGCATGGCGCAAACTTTGATGAAGCGAAAGCGAAAGCGATTGAACTGTCGCAGCAACAGGGTTTTACCTGGGTTCCGCCATTCGATCATCCGATGGTGATTGCCGGTCAGGGGACGCTGGCGCTGGAACTGCTGCAGCAGGATGCGCATCTTGATCGTGTATTTGTACCGGTCGGCGGCGGCGGTCTGGCGGCGGGCGTGGCGGTACTGATTAAGCAATTGATGCCGCAAATCAAAGTGATTGCGGTGGAGGCGGAAGACTCCGCCTGTCTGAAAGCGGCGCTGGATGCGGGCCATCCGGTCGATCTCCCACGCGTTGGCCTGTTCGCCGAAGGTGTCGCGGTAAAACGCATTGGCGATGAAACCTTCCGTCTGTGTCAGGAATATCTCGACGACATCATCACCGTGGATAGCGACGCGATATGTGCGGCGATGAAAGACCTGTTCGAAGATGTTCGCGCAGTCGCAGAGCCTTCCGGCGCGCTGGCGCTGGCGGGAATGAAAAAGTACGTCGCTCAGCACAATATCCGCGGCGAACGTCTGGCGCATATCCTTTCCGGCGCTAACGTCAATTTCCACGGTCTGCGCTACGTTTCCGAGCGTTGCGAGCTGGGCGAACAGCGTGAGGCGCTGCTGGCAGTGACCATTCCGGAAGAAAAAGGCAGCTTCCTGAAGTTTTGCCAACTGCTGGGTGGTCGCTCAGTCACTGAATTTAACTATCGCTTTGCCGATGATAAGAACGCCTGCATTTTCGTCGGTGTCCGGTTGAGCAGGGGGATGGAAGAACGCACAGAGATCCTGAATCTGTTGCGCGACGGTGGCTACAGCGTGGTTGACCTCTCTGACGACGAAATGGCGAAGCTGCACGTACGCTACATGGTTGGCGGTCGTCCATCGAAACCGCTACAGGAACGTTTATTCAGCTTCGAATTTCCGGAATCACCCGGCGCGCTGCTCAAGTTCTTGCATACGCTGGGGACCCACTGGAATATCTCGTTGTTCCATTACCGCAGCCACGGCACGGACTATGGCCGCGTACTGGCCGCGTTTGAACTGGGCGATCACGAACCGGATTTCGAAACGCGTTTGCAAGAACTGGGCTATGAGTGTCACGACGAAACGCATAACCCGGCATTCCGCTTTTTTCTTGCAGGCTAACCGCGGCTTAACAGGAGATGACCTGGCCGGGTTATCTCCTGTTTTTTTGTAAGCTCAACGGTAATACGTATGGGCAAACAGTTTATTGTTATCATCTCCGTCTTTGAACAACCCATCATAATTTCCTTCCGGCAACAATAGCGCCTTCTCCGGACCATTAAGTAAGGTGATAGTTTTAGCGCCTGCCGACAAAGTAACCGGCGGGGCGAGTGTGATCCCTTCCACGTTTATTTGTGCTGATATGGGGGTGCCGGTTTCACTGTACAACTGATATCTTCCGGACAGCGGTACGTTAAATTCCTCCTGACGGCCAATGTGTAGTTGTCGCCCCGCCAATCTTATATTTGGCGCGACCTTGACGTAGCTGTTGTCGATGGCTTCTGCGATAGCAGAATAGATATTACTCAACCGGTAGGACCATATAATGACTTTCGGGGGGGACTGAGTCAGCACTTGCCAGGCTTCGGAATGTTTACCTTCTCGCCGTGTCTTTAAAACATACCAGGCATCGAGCCATAGCGTCGTCGGCTCCAGCCTGTTGGGCAGCATCCCTATACCATCAAAATACTTTTCGTCAGGTTTGAGCAGTGCTTCTGCTCTGGTAACCAGTTCAAGTTGTTGCACATTGTTAATTTTCAGGTAGCTGAGATTGAGACAGTAGCTTGAAACCAGGGTTACTGTTGTCACCGCCAGGATAAATAATCTCGTGGCTGGCCTGCGGTTTTGGGCGAGAAGGCTATCTAGCGGGATGAGGGACCAGAGCGATATAAACGGTAGCGCCATAATAAACACATAGGGCCAGGGCTGGTTATGAGTGAAAACTAACGTGGTAATGACGAATGAAAAAATCAGGGCGATGCGCGTTTTTTCATTCAAGGTTTTCCAGCGCTTTAATGCCATTATCATGCCGCTAAAACAGAGCAGATAGAGAAGCGTATTGTCTAAAAGGGTTTGCAAGACATATACACGAATCCCGTTATAGGCTTCGCTGCTGTATATCGCCACTTCTACCGGACCGAAGATCAAACCTTCAGCGATACGTAACGGGTCGCTGCCGCCAAATATAAAGCAATAGGCAATTGCAGGAAGTAACCAACCGGCGGTTAAGTAAAAGCCGCGAACGATAGCATCGATGAAATGTTTGCGCAGCGTAGCGTCAATCACTAATCCAAGCCCAAGCGCCAGATTGAAGAACGCTGATTTTTGGGTAACTAAAAACGCCAGTCCGCTCAGGATACCGGCGATAAAAATCTTTCTTGCGTTGAGCGTATGGCCGCGCAGAATTACCAGAACGGCGGCCAGGGCGAAAAACAGCGCCAGGGGCTCTGAACGGGTGCGGAAGATACGCTCCATAAAATTCGTAAAACAGAGCAAAACGAGAATAATAAAAAGCGCCCGTAAGCGCTGCTCGCCCAGCGCACGCGCGCAGGCATAGATCAGCAGCAGGGTTCCACAAGCGAGAAGTGCCGTCTGCATCCGCGCGACGAGAATGATCGAAACCGCATCCCAGCCAATCAGGTGAGCCAGTTTATAAAACACCGCAAACCCTACTGCTTTAGGGGGGTGAATTGTGTCGAATAGTCCATTAGCAAAATACTTGGCGTAGCCAAGTTGGGCAAACTCATCCATGATCAAGAGAATATGCCAGGCAAAAACGAAAATAAGCGTAACTTTAATGGCAATACTCACACCAAGGAGGAGCGTTAACCTGCGCGGGCAGGCGCCAATAAAAAGCGTGCCGGAGGTATCCATTTTATTATCTTCTGGCTTTGCCATTGGCTTTATCTCCATCTCCATTTAGCACCAACTCCATGATTTCCTGCGCCATTTTTCGCCAGCTATAATGTTCTCTGGCATAACAAATCATGGCTTCACGTTCGTGGAGGGAGAGCGCGCAGTTATCTATTGCGACAGAGCAGAGCTGTGCCGAACGTTGTGGCTCGTTGAGGTCTATGTTCACACCATGTATCCAGCTTGCCGCTACGGGATCGGCTCTGTGAGCCGGGCTACCGCAAATGACGGGTAATCCACAAGCCATTGCCTCCTGGATAACAAGGGGATAGCCTTCTCCGACGGCCGGTAACAGAAGAACATCCGCACAGCGATAAAGCTCTGCCAGTGCGCGGGGGGCCTGAACGCCAAGATCGTAAACGTTGCTCAATCCCCATTCTGCGGGGCGAAGTGGGCCGTTTCCGGCCAGTAAAAACTGGCATTCCGGTCTGGTTATTGCCAGAGCGCGCAGTATCGACAACCCTTTCTTTTCAACATAACGACCCACGAATAGTATGCGCCGGGCACAAGGCGGGAGGTTGTATCTTGCCAGCGGAGTTTGACTGGATACTGAAGTCACGGGGGGATAGAAAATGGTGCTATCAACCCCGTTAAACAGCAATTTATACGGATAACGCGCAGGGGTCCCAAGCAGGTCGTGGCGGACAGTATCGCTAATAAATACCCTGGCATCGGCGGCCCATAACATCGGGCGTGTTACGACCAAATTAGCCAGCCGCATAAGCAGACGCAGTACGGGTGATCTGAAAGGAATGGCGGCAATATGTTGAATCAGAATGACGGGCTTCGCGTGGAGTTTGGCCATCATCATACCAAGGATTGATGTGGCATAGAGCGCATCGTGAATCACCACCGCGTCGCTACGCCGTACGGCGTCGCTAAGTGCGCAAATGGCTGTAGGGCCAGGTAACGGCATTGGCAGACCGGTGAGTTTCTCCAACGGATCGACGCAGCGTAACGCGATAATGTTGAGATTACCGGTAGGTAACGTATCGCTGGCGCTGGCTGCCCAATACGGTGTCGCTCCCAGGTGTGCGAACTGGCGGCACAAATGCCCGGCAACGCGTTCAATACCCCCGCCGTGTGCCTCGTAGAAATGGCTGATCGTCAAGATATTCACTGGCTAGACCCTCACCAGACGCATCGAATGGGGATAAACCACGAGATGGTGTGATACCGTCTTCTGTTGATAGTGCGGGTTCAGGGGAACGTTAATCATATTTGTATGGCTTTACTGCGACCTGACGTGCTGATAGCCCAACGGCTAAGGAGAAAATTCAGCACGAGCATGCAGAGCGAAGCAAGCGGCGCAGCGATGGTCATCGGCAATTCCAGCCAGTGATACCAAATCCAGGTGCTGACAAAGGCAAGAGGGATATTCAGCAACATGCTGATGGTATAACGGCCAAAGCCAGCAAATGAAAGCGGCTGTTTAAACGTGAATAAGCTGTGCAGGATATAACCGACGGTAGCGATGATGGCGAAAGACAACAGGATCGCTAACCAGAGTGCAACGCATAAACTATCCGCCACGATCATGATGGCATTATGTCCCAGGAAACAGCAGCCAGAAATGCAGAGATAAGTAAAAGAGGTGCGAATTTTCATCGGGGTGCTTTCCGGGCACGAAGTAAAAATACGCAGGCGTTGTCATGCCGTACTTGCGCCGGCGTGACATAATCTTCGAACATGGCGCGCAGATTCATCATGACGGCTAGACTTGAGGCTAGAATGCCGCCGATGAGGGGGAGCCGACGGATGAAAAACGCAAAACCTGTCAGGCGAATAATGGTGGTTGTAGCCAATGGGCCAACCAGAGCGTCGACTTCTTCAACCACAAACCCGCGATCGGTAAGATCGGATATGAGACCGGTGCGGGTCCAGCGGCGGTGATCTTCCGGATGAGGATGATAGAGCCAGGTTCCGTGCGTGGAGAGTAACAAGAGACCATCATCATTTAACAAACGCCGAATTTCAGCGCAATACGCATCAAGATCTCTGACGTGTTCCAGTACCTGGACGGAAAGTATGGCTCCTGCGGTACCATCAGCTAAAGGGATACGTCCTTGTGGGTCAATTTTGAGTGTACCGCTGTCATCAAGATCGGCACCACAATAGTTAATATTCAACTGACGCATCATTTCAGCATAGGGGGAATCGCCGCAGCCAAAGTCGATCATGAAGGTATTTGGCTGAATGTGACGTTCTGCTTGCTCGCGTAATCGTCTCGCCAGTGCACGTAACAACAACCAGTCAGTGTGCCAAATTCGAGGGGTGGCCCTGTTTCTTTTCATACTCCGGGTCCTTGCGGTGAGGTATCTGAATCATGCCGGTTCAGGCTGTCCAGCAGGAGCTGTAGTACGAATCCGGCCAGGACCATCAGCACTCCAGCGATGCAGGCTGTGCTGATGGCAAAAACAATGTGTACCGACTGTTCCATTGAGCCACGGGTAAATATCCAGTGAAAAGCAAGGAGGAGGTCGGCAAAAAAACCGGCTATGGCAAGCACAGATCCGCTGAATACCAGCCACTCGAGAGGATGCGAGCGCATGAGCCAGGGGATAACCCGGCTTTCCGCAATCGGGTGGTTAATGGCGATGGCGACCTTCGCTAACACGCCTAACAGGACCGCGATAAGACCAATAAGCGTCGACATTGTCGCCAGGGCAACGAAATGGATACCAAAATAGTAACCGTTGATTTCTATGGGGCCTGCGGCAAGCAGCGCAAGGCCGATAGCTCCGAGCAGTAGTAGCGTAAAGCCAGGGATCAAATAGAGCCTGTCCGGGGCATGAGCGATGAGAAGACGCAGATGTCTCCAGCCGTCACGAAATGAACGTAAATGAGGAGGACGGTTGCGTTTGTCCGGATAGAGCTTGATAGGCACTTCATGAATGATGAGTCCTGCGCGGTGCGCGTTAATGATCATTTCAGAGGCAAATTCCATACCGGTAGAACGAGTGGCCATTTTTTGAAATGCTTCGCGGGTAAAGGCCCGCATCCCACAGTGGAAATCGCGAATGGGTGAGTGGTAAAGCAGCCTGGCTATGCCGGAAAGCAGTGGATTTCCCAGATAGCGATGCAGAGGAGGCATTGCCCCTGGTTCAATTCCTCCAGCAAATCGATTACCCATAACAAAGTCTGCACCGCTTTCCAGTGCATCGACGAAAATATCTAGCTGGCTCCAGTCATAGGAGTCATCGGCATCAGCCATAATGAGATATTTACCTTTTGCCGCACTGGCAGCCGCGCTTATTGCTGCGCCATAACCTTTGACGGACTGATGAATAACTCGGGCACCCAGTGATTTTGCAATTTCAACGGATTGGTCTGTTGAGCCATTATCACCGATGATAATTTCACCTTGAATACCCAGGCGAGTAAACGCTTCTGTTACTTTCTTAATACAGATAGCAAGCGTAAGTTCTTCATTCAGGCATGGAATGATTGCCGAAACCAGGGGCGCGGGCTCTGCCGCCGGTATCTCAACTGGGGAGAAGGCAACCTGTCGAGAAATATAGTTGGCGTGAGTTAATAAATTATCTGAATAACCAAATCGATGAAAATGCGTTGAATGCATAATAGTAAGCTCCGATCCATGAGCAGGATTAAGAGTCTATCCCAATGGGCTATTACATTTGGCATTCTGAACCTGGGCAGGCGTTTGAACGACCATCAGAGCAGCCTGAAAGGTGTGTGAAGCGAGTCCTCCTCACGTATTCCGGCTATGAACCTTTTGTGCCGTGCCACCCGTGTTGCAACATGACTGTAAAAGTACACCTATTGGGATAGGCTCTATATATCTAATGGCAACTTCAATTTAATTCATATTCTGAATGATTTGGAATATGAATGGGTGCTAGTTAATATACCCTGTGTGGATAATATGCGTTAAGTTAATTCACAACTTAATTTGCGTTATATAGATCAAACATCAGATCGCATCGTACAGGAGTCGTCGTTATTAAGTCTACTGGTTTATGGCATGAAAAATGGTAACAGTTTATTCGTTATTTATTAATATCTATAAGGTGATGATTTACTCTGTGCGTCAGGCATTACCCATAAATATATTTTCGTGTAGCAAGTGCCGACGCCTTTCACCCAATGTTATCGCCACAACGCCGTCTCTCACGCATCACTGGCTACTTGTTCTGTTTTTTGGGAACGGCTTAATAAGGGGGAGGGTTTCTAATATTGCGGTAGGGAATATTCTTTGCGCAGGGCGGCACTGCTCTGATTAGTTAAAGTCCTGACTTTTCAGCCAGGACTTGATCAGACGTCTGTTTTTGCTCTTACATCAGCAAATTACAGAGTCACCACATCAAATTCGACTTCGGGGTTCACATCAACCTCGTAATCGACTTCGTCGAGGCCAAAACCGAACAGATTGAGAAATTCCAGCTTGTAGCCTGCATAATCGGTTTCTTGCGCCAGGTTTTCGGTGGTGATCAGCGGCCACAGATCGCGGCATGCCTGCTGAATATCTTCACGCAGTTCCCAGTCATCCATGCGGATACGCTGGTGGTCATCAAGCGCAGCCTTGTCACCGTACAGGCTGGTGGTCATCAGACGGTTAATCTGCTCAATGCATCCTTCATGAATCCCTTGTTCTTTCATCAGTTTGAAGACCATAGAGATATACAGCGGCATTACTGGAATGGCTGAAGAAGCCTGTGTGACTACCGATTTCAGGACCGCAACGTTGGCTGTGCCATTGATTGAAGACAGTTGATTACGCAGCGCACCTGCCGCACGGTCAAGGTCTTCTTTCGCTTTGCCCAGCGCGCCATGCCAATAGATTGGCCACGTCAGGTCGGTACCGATGTAAGAGTAAGCAACGGTTTTCACGCCGTCGGCCAGCACATTGGCCTGGCGCAGGGCATCTATCCACAGCTCCCAGTCTTCTCCGCCCATTACGGTCACGGTGTTCTGAACTTCTTCTTCCGTTGCGGGCTCAATGCTGGCCGTCGTGATCTGATCCTTATTGGTATCAATCGCTTTAGAGGTGTAAACCTCACCAATAGGTTTCAGCGCCGAACGGACAACTTCACCCGTTTTCGGCATTTTACGAACCGGGGAAGCGAGTGAATAAACGACTAAATCAATTTGACCCAGGTCTTCTTTGATGAGCTTGATGACTTCATCACGACATTCGTCGGAGAACGCATCACCGTTAATGCTTTTGGAATACAGACCTTCCCGCTTTGCAGCTTCATCGAAAGCCGCGGCGTTATACCAGCCTGCTGAACCTGGTTTAGATTCGGTACCCGGTTTTTCGAAAAATACGCCGATAGTGGCGGCTCCGCTGCCAAACGCTGCGGAGATTCTTGATGCCAGTCCATAGCCGGTTGAAGCACCGATGACCAGCACGCGGGAAGGACCGTTTTCGATTTTCCCGTTTTGTTTAACGTACTCGATCTGCTTTTCCACATTGACTTTACAGCCAGTCGGATGGGTCGTTGTACAGATGAATCCACGGATTTTTGGCTTGATTATCATAATGATGGCTAATTTAGTTTGTGTTTCGCTGTCATAGGGGCAATGACACCGTCTGTGTATTATGGCGGGTCATTATACAGAAAAGATTCCGCAAAACTGAATCTACCTCTGATTTTAGACCTGACGCTGATACTACTCGGCAATTTTGCGCTCCAGCACAATTTTCCAGAACGCATCAATAAGCGGCTCATGCAGCCGTTTTTTCGGCGCGCAGACGCCCAGTTCGAACGGAGTTTTCTCGTCGCTACGCTCTAAAATCATGACGCGATTGCGCACCGGTTCGGGGCTGTTTTCCAGCACCACTTCGGGCAGTAGCGCCACGCCACAGCCGAGTGCGACCATCGACACCATCGCTTCGTGCCCCCCCACGGTGGCGTAAATCTGCGGGTTGCTGATTTTATGGCGACGAAACCACAGTTCAATGCGGCGGCGCACAGGCCCCTGATCGGCCATGATGAATGGCACCGTAGACCAGTCGGGTTTCTCCACCGAAACCTGATTGCGTACCGGGCAGGGCAGGGCCGGGGCAATGAGTACCACCGCCAGATTTTCCAGCATCGAAAACGCCACCGCGCCCGGCAGCGTTTCAGGCTTACCGGCAATCGCCAGATCCGCTTCGCCGGTCACCACCTTTTCCATGGCATCGGCGGCGTCGCCGGTAGTGAGTTTAATTTCTACTGAGGGATGCTCAGCGCGAAAGCGATCGAGGATTGGCGGCAGATGGCTGTAGGCGGCGGTCACCGAGCAGAAAATATGCAGTTCGCCCGATAGCGACGGACCTTGCTGATCGAGGGTGTGACGCAGTTGCTGATACTGCAACAGCGTCTGCTGGGCAAACGTTCGCAGCTCTTCACCCGCTTCGGTCAGCGTGACTGTGCGATTATCGCGGACAAACAACGGCTGCCCGAGGTCTTCCTCAAGGCGCTGGATCTGCCGTGACAGCGTAGAAGGACTGACGTGCATCGCCCGCGCGCTGCGGCCAAAGTGGCGGCTTTCCGCCAGATGCAGGAACATTTTCAGATCGCGTAAATCCACCGGCGAACCTCTTAATTTTTACGTTGCAGTTATTGCAATGTGACGTTGTGAATATATCAATTTCCGCAATAAATTTCCTGTTGTACTGTGGAGTCATTCTCGCTGAACAGCGAACCGAATAATAAGCACCACAACACAACATCACGGAGTACACCACCATGGCTAACTACTTTAATACACTGAACCTGCGCCAGCAGCTGGCACAGCTGGGTAAATGTCGCTTTATGGGCCGCGATGAGTTCGCCGATGGCGCGAGCTACCTTCAGGGTAAAAAAGTGGTCATTGTCGGCTGTGGCGCGCAGGGCCTGAACCAGGGCCTGAACATGCGTGATTCCGGTCTGGATATCTCCTACGCCCTGCGTAAAGAGGCGATTGCTGAGAAGCGCGCATCCTGGCGTAAAGCGACTGAAAACGGCTTCAAAGTCGGCACGTATGAAGAGCTGATCCCGCAGGCGGATTTGGTGGTTAACCTGACGCCAGACAAACAACACTCTGACGTAGTGCGTTCCGTACAACCGCTGATGAAAGACGGCGCGGCGCTGGGTTACTCTCACGGCTTCAACATCGTTGAAGTGGGCGAGCAAATCCGTAAAGACATCACCGTAGTGATGGTGGCACCGAAGTGTCCGGGTACTGAAGTGCGTGAAGAATACAAACGTGGTTTCGGTGTGCCGACGCTGATTGCGGTTCACCCGGAAAACGATCCGAAAGGCGAAGGCATGGCGATTGCTAAAGCCTGGGCTGCAGCGACCGGCGGTCACCGTGCGGGCGTGCTGGAATCTTCCTTCGTGGCGGAAGTGAAATCCGACCTGATGGGCGAGCAGACCATTCTGTGCGGTATGCTGCAGGCTGGTTCTCTGCTGTGCTTCGATAAGCTGGTGGAAGAAGGGACTGACCCGGCATATGCCGAGAAACTGATTCAGTTCGGCTGGGAAACGATTACTGAAGCGCTGAAGCAGGGCGGTATCACGCTGATGATGGACCGTCTGTCCAATCCGGCAAAACTGCGTGCTTACGCGCTGTCCGAACAGCTGAAAGAAATTATGGCGCCGCTGTTCCAGAAACACATGGACGACATCATCTCCGGTGAGTTCTCTTCCGGCATGATGGCTGACTGGGCTAACGACGATAAGAAACTGCTGACATGGCGTGAAGAGACTGGTAAAACCGCGTTCGAAACCGCGCCGCAGTATGAAGGCAAAATCGGTGAGCAGGAGTACTTCGATAAAGGCGTACTGATGATCGCGATGGTGAAAGCAGGTGTTGAGCTGGCGTTTGAAACCATGGTGGATTCCGGCATCATCGAAGAGTCTGCGTACTACGAATCTCTGCACGAGCTGCCGCTGATCGCCAACACCATTGCGCGTAAGCGTCTGTACGAAATGAACGTGGTGATCTCTGATACCGCAGAATACGGTAACTACCTGTTCTCTTATGCCTGCGTACCGCTGCTGAAAGAGTTCATGACCACGCTGCAGACCGGCGACCTGGGTAAAGCGATTGCTGAAGGCGCAGTGGATAACGCTCAGTTGCGCGATGTAAATGACGCGATTCGCAGCCATGCTATCGAGAAAGTCGGCCAGAAACTGCGCGGCTATATGACGGATATGAAGCGCATTGCCGTTGCGGGTTAAACCGACATTGTCGGGTGGCGGCTACGCCTGACCCGACCTACAAAAGTGCAAAGCCGAAGGCCGGATAAGCATCGTGCCATCCGGCAAAAAAAGCCCAGAGTCTGAACGCTCTGGGCTTTTGCTTAGTTACGGTACAGCACTTTGATGATGTGGTAGCCGAACTGGGTGTGCAGCGGGCCGGTCGGTTCCAGCACCGGGCAGGAAAAGACCACTTTATCGAACGCCGGAACCATCTGGCCCTGGCGGAATTCGCCTAAGTCACCGCCTCGTTTGCCTGACGGGCAGATGGAATGTTTCTTCGCCAGTTTGCCGAAGTCGGCGCCGTTTTTAATCTGCTCCAGAAGATCCAGTGCCAGTTTCTCTTCTTTAACAAGGATATGCAGTGCTGCTGCGGTTTTTGCCATGATCGTGCCTTGAGTCGGGGAAATGAAGGGGGCGATTTTAGCATGTGGGGAGAGGGAAAGAATATCCAGGCCAGCGGTTGGTGACTGGCCTGGATATAGGATTAGTGAATTTGCTGCTGCGACAGCTTCCAGACGCTGGCAATATTACGTGCCGAAATGCGCAGATTGTATTCCGCGTCCTCTAAGGCTTCCGGTAGCGTGGCGATGCGCGTCAACACAGAGAAAACGGCATCCAGCCCATGCTCATGAACAATCTGATGATCCTGGGTCAAACCGCCGGCAAGCGCAATAACTGGTTTTTGATAGCGTTTGGCGCAGCGGGCAACGCCAATCGGCGTTTTGCCGCAGATGCTCTGGCTGTCGAGGCGACCTTCTCCGGTGATCACCAGACTGGCATCGGCTACCAGGCGCTCCAGTTGCAGCGCGTTAATCACAATCTCCACACCGGGTTTTAAATCAGCGCCCAGTAGACCGAGTAATGCGGCTCCCATTCCGCCTGCTGCGCCAGCGCCCGGCGCATTCATTACATCCCGACCGGTAAACTCCTGTAGTCGCTTGCCATAAACCGCCAGCGCACCGTCTAACGCTGCAACCATCGCTTCCGTCGCCCCCTTTTGTGGGCCGAAAATGGCAGAGGCCCCCGTCGGACCGCACAGCGGATTGTTGACGTCGCAGGCCACGGTGATGGAGACCGTCTTTAGACGCGGGTCGGCGTGGGAAGTGTCGATTGTTGCCAGTTTACTGAGCGCACCGCCGCCTTCGGGAAGCGCGTCTCCTTTTTCATCCAGGAGGTCGATGCCCAGCGCCTGTAGCATGCCCGCGCCTCCGTCATTCGTCGCGCTGCCGCCAATGCCAAGAATAATGTGCTCAACGCCCCGATCGAGTGCGGCAAGGATGAGCTCGCCCGTTCCATAGCTGGTGGTCAGCAGTGGGTTACGATGCTCTGGCGGCACATGGTGGAGACCTGACGCCGCAGCCATTTCGATCACCGCCGTCTTCCCGTCACCCAGTATTCCCCAGCGTGCCTGGACCGGTGTTCCCAGAGGGCCTGTGACATCGATAAAGTGGTAATGGCCCTCAGTGGCCTCCACCATCGACTCAACGGTGCCTTCGCCGCCGTCCGCCATAGGGAGTTTGACATACTGGGCATCGGGATATATTTCGCGAAACCCCTGTTCGATAGCCGTCGCCACCTGCATGGCAGACAAACTTTCTTTAAATGAATCTGGTGCGATAACTATTTTCATTGTGTGCTTACCCGGCGAGTCCGAAGACACCAAACAGCAGTGTCGAAATCAATGCGATGACGAAACCAACAAGGGTTTCATAAGGCAGAAGTTTTAAGCGTTCATGGATTTGCATACTGACGCTACCGCCAGTGGCGTGGAAGAAACTGCCGTGAGGGAGATGATCCAGAACCGTCGCCCCGGCATGAATCATGACTGCACCGGCAAGCGCAGAGACGCCAAGTCCCAGCAGCGTTTGACTGAACACGCCTGCTGCAACGGCGGTTCCGGCCGTTGTCGACGCAGTTGCCATCGACATAATTGCGCCAGAGATGGGGGCCAGGAGATAAGAAGGGAGACCGGAAGAGGTTAATCCGTCGATCAGGACCTCTTTTAACGCTGAGTTGGCAATGATGCCAGCCAGCGTGCCGGTACCGAGCAGCATAATGGCGACAGGTGCCATGCGCGTCAGCCCGGACATCATAAAGGCGTTACTTTGTTTAAATCGGCCCATCAGGATTGCGCCGACTAATCCTCCCACTGGCAGAGCAATGAGCGGATCGATAGCAATGCCCGCCACAGGACGCAGCGCTAACAGAATAATGGCAACAAGGGGGGCGCTGATGGCCGCCAGAAATCCGGGTTGTGTGCCGTGCGTGTCCTGAGAAATGATCTCTTCCGTCGTGACCATCGAGCCTTTTTGGCTCAGACGCTTCGCCAGAAAATAGGCGATTGCCAGGCCGAACAATCCGGGAATAATCCCCCCCATCATGACGGATGTGAGCGGGACATGGAATGAATCCGAAGCGGCAATGGCATTGGGATTCGGTGACATGACGTTACCCGCTTTGCCACCGCCAATCATCGCCAGCAAAATGGCGAGTTTTGATAGCCCGGCGCGTCTGGCGATCGAAAGCGCAATCGGCGCGACGGTAATCACCGCGACATCGATAAAAACGCCAACGGCCGTCAGAATCATAGTGGCAATGGCTAAGGCAAGCAGGGCACGACTTTCGCCCACTTTTTTCACTACCGTTTCCGCGATTGTGTTCGCGGCGCCGGATTCGATCAGCACACCAGCCAGTACGCCTGCAGCGAGAATGCGCAGTACGGCATTGGTGATGCCCTGCGCACCCGTGACCATCAGCGTGACGGTCTGGACCAGGTCTGCCCCGCCGACGAGACCACCGACCAGCGCACCCACCATCATGCCGTACGCGGGAGAGACTTTGCGTAATATTAAGACGATCGCCACCACGAGTGCGATGATGGCGCCTGTTGCGGATATTGAAACCATCTTCTGCGTTCTCCATAAAATTGACTGAGGCAGTATGGAGAAGCCGCCGGGAATAGCCTTGTGAGGATCCGCTAAAAAATACGCGTCTGACAGGATGTAAATTTGGAGGAAAATACAGACTACCGTTGCAGCTCCATGCCAATGTACAACCAAAGGAGTTGTTTCAAGTTGTTGATTTTTATTCCCGTTATCTCTTCAACGCGTTGCAGTCGATAGCGCAGGGTGTTTACGTGAATATGCAGACTGGTGGCAGTTTGCGAAAGATCACAATTATGTTCGAAATAGTGCTCCAATGTTTTTTGCATGACGCCTTTGCTGTCCTGAGTAACCAACTCGCACCATATTTTTGATAACTCTTCCGCTTGCCAGGTGCCGGAAAGTCCCCCCAGCAATGAGGCCAGCGCGTAGTCATCGTGAAAGATAAACTGATGCTTAAGCTTCAGCCTTTTCACCATTGCCTGGGTTGATTTCGCCGTCTGATAGGAGCGTCGCAGGCCATTTTCTCCCGCAAAATAGCCGCCGACGATGAGACGTGAAAAGCCGCAGGACTGTGCGTAATGCTTAAATTTCTGTAGCTCGTGCTGCTCCAGCGATTTATTGAGAGTCCCATTTTTCAGGGTGACGGGTTTGAGGATAATCAGCTCGTTAAAGTCGGAAAATGTCACCAGATGGTCGCGGGCGCTGTATTCAAAATAATCCATCAGCGTACGTAGCGCATCGCGATCCGGCTGCTGCAATTCCATGATAAGCACCACGCGCGGCAGCTGGAGATTAACGCCTAACCATGAGACCACGGCGCTTAACGATGACGGAGGCGGGTCGCGTAAAATAAGCTGGTTGATTAGCTCTTCGCGGTAGCGTTTATCCCACTGTTTTTGTTCAAGTAACGCCATTTGTTCAATGATGAGTTCCGACGCCATCTTGACGAGTTGCGCATAAGCCTTCACCTCACCCGGCTCTCCGGTGATACCCAGTACGCCGATAAGCTGATCGCGAAAATTTATTGGCAAATTAATACCGGGCTTCACACCTTTGAGTTTGTCAGCCGTCGCCGAATCGATTTCAACAATCCGGTTTTCAGTTAACGCCAGCACCGCACCTTCATGGCGCTGATGTAAACGGGACGCCTCACCTGAGGCAATGATCATGCCGTGCTCGTTCATGACGTTAACCGAATAGGGGATAATCCCCATCGTGCGTTGGACTATCTGGCGAGCGGTTGAGTCTTGTAGGTAGTAAGTGGCCTGGATCTTATTCATTGTATGCTCAGCATAAGAGGAGGTGCAGTACGTGGCAGCACCTGATTTATTAGCGTATTTGGTTCAGAAATGTTTCGGTTGAATAAACAAAGAAAGTGGGATGAACGGTCTTCTTTTTTGTCGGTTTATACAAGCCAAAGCAGCTTAGTCCGACTATTGTTACTGTTTTTCTTTTATACTCAATATGTTAATTCAACCTCTTGTGCAGGCGTTGTGTAATTTTTTCCGTGTGATCGGCGTTCAGGATTGTTCAGAATCTGGACAGCAGCACAAGCTTACTTACCCTCACAGGCAGCGTTACGCGGGGTTACGGAAAGCTCAATCTCGACCTCGCTTTCTGCTACAATTCGTCCCCCGTTCGAAGATTGAGCACTTTTACCTATGCGTTTAAACCCCGGCCAACAACAAGCTGTCGAATTCGTCACCGGACCGTGCCTGGTGCTGGCGGGGGCGGGTTCCGGTAAGACACGCGTTATCACCAACAAGATCGCCCATCTGATCCGTGGCTGCGGCTACCAGGCGCGACACATTGCGGCGGTGACTTTTACTAATAAAGCGGCGCGCGAAATGAAAGAGCGTGTCGGACAGACGCTGGGACGCAAAGAAGCGCGCGGGTTGATGATCTCCACTTTCCATACGCTAGGGCTGGAGGTGATTAAACGCGAATACGCCGCGCTGGGGATGAAGTCGAATTTTTCGCTGTTTGATGACACGGACCAGGTTGCGCTGCTCAAAGATCTGACGGAAGGGCTGATTGAAGACGACAAAGTGATACTGCAACAGCTGATCTCGACGATCTCGAACTGGAAGAACGATCTCAAAACGCCCGCACAGGCGGCCGCCGGTGCGAAAGGCGAGCGCGATCGTATCTTTGCGCACTGCTACGGGCTGTACGACGCGCATATGAAAGCCTGCAATGTCCTCGACTTTGATGATTTGATTCTGCTACCGACGCTGCTGTTGCAACGTAATGAAGAGGTGCGTGAGCGCTGGCAGAACAAGATTCGCTATCTGCTGGTGGATGAATATCAGGACACCAACACCAGTCAGTACGAACTGGTGAAATTGCTGGTGGGAAACCGGGCGCGATTCACCGTCGTAGGGGACGACGATCAGTCGATTTACTCCTGGCGCGGGGCGCGTCCGCAAAACCTGGTGTTGTTAAGTCAGGATTTTCCGGCGTTACAGGTGATCAAACTGGAGCAGAACTACCGCTCCTCCGGGCGGATCCTGAAGGCGGCGAACATCCTCATTGCCAATAACCCGCACGTCTTTGAAAAACGGCTTTTTTCCGAGCTGGGATATGGCGCGGAACTCAAAGTTCTGAGTGCGAATAATGAGGAGCACGAAGCCGAGCGGGTGACCGGGGAACTCATCGCCCATCACTTTGTAAATAAAACGGAATACAAAGATTACGCCATTCTGTATCGCGGCAACCACCAGGCGCGAGTATTCGAAAAATTCCTCATGCAGAACCGGATCCCCTACAAAATCTCCGGTGGAACGTCGTTCTTCTCGCGTCCGGAAATTAAAGACTTGCTGGCCTATCTGCGGGTGTTGACCAATCCGGATGATGACAGCGCGTTCCTGCGTATTGTGAATACGCCAAAGCGTGAAATCGGCCCCGCCACGCTGCAAAAGTTGGGTGAATGGGCGATGACGCGGAACAAAAGCCTGTTTACCGCCAGTTTTGATCTGGGGCTGAGCCAGACGCTCACCGGGCGCGGCTATGACTCGCTCACCCGTTTTACCCACTGGCTGGGCGAGGTTCAGCGGTTGGCAGAACGTGAGCCGATTGCCGCTGTTCGCGATCTCATCCACGGAATTGATTACGAATCCTGGCTTTACGAAACGTCGCCCAGCCCAAAAGCCGCTGAAATGCGCATGAAAAACGTCAACCAGCTGTTTAGCTGGATGACCGAAATGCTGGAAGGCAGCGAACTGGATGAGCCGATGACGCTCACTCAGGTTGTCACCCGCTTCACGCTACGTGACATGATGGAGCGCGGCGAGAGTGAGGAAGAGCTGGATCAGGTGCAATTGATGACGCTGCATGCCTCGAAAGGGCTGGAGTTCCCGTATGTGTTTATGGTGGGTATGGAAGAAGGCTTCCTGCCACACCAGAGCAGCATCGATGAAGACAACATTGATGAAGAGCG
The DNA here is from genome assembly GCF_057983045.1 of Citrobacter sp. LST-B2. Classification (NCBI taxonomy): domain Bacteria; kingdom Pseudomonadati; phylum Pseudomonadota; class Gammaproteobacteria; order Enterobacterales; family Enterobacteriaceae; genus Citrobacter; species Citrobacter sp. LST-B2. The sequence goes on along the minus strand of NZ_CP192598.1, from coordinate 5,011,023 downwards.
CCGCCTGGCTTATGTCGGCATCACCCGCGCGCAGAAAGAGCTGATTTTTACGCTGTGTAAAGAGCGGCGTCAGTACGGTGAACTGGTGCGTCCGGAGCCGAGCCGTTTCCTGCTGGAGTTACCGCAGGACGATCTGATCTGGGAGCAGGAACGCAAAGTAGTGAGCGCCGAAGAGCGAATGCAGAAGGGGCAAAGCCATCTGGCGAATCTGAAAGCGATGATGGCGGCGAAAAGAGAGAAATCGTAGGCTGGAGGCCGGATTAGGCATTTACGCCGCCCTCCGGCAGTGAATCATTCACGCACTGCTAAAGGCCAGTGGACATAGCTCTGCCACTGGCTTTCTTGTTCAATCAACTCTTTCCCCAACGGATGCTGTTCCAGCCAGTCCGGCGGTAGCGCCAGGGTGAGAATTTCATTCGATGCCTGTAGCGTAATGGCTGGCACCAGATCGTCACGACGGCGGCTGGCGAAGATAATCGCCAGTCTGAGCAGACGACAAAGATGCTCCGCCACACGCGGCGGTACGGCATTTTGCTGATGTAACGACGAGAGATCGACCGGGTTGGTCTGATTTAACAATAGCGTGGCGAGCAGTTTTTTCTGTGCGGGCGTGAAGCCCGGCAGATCCAGATTACGGACCAGATAGGCGGCATGCTGAGGCGCTTGCTTAAAATCAACGCTCAGGCCTATCTCGTGCAGCTGGCAGGCGCTGATCAGCAGTTCGCGGCTGATCGGCTCAAGATGCCACTCATTTTCTACCTGATCGAGAAAACTCACCGCCAGATTCGCAACGCGATGCGCCTGTTCGGTATCCACCATAAACCGGCGCTGAATATTACGCAGCGTGCGGCTGCGAATATCCTGATCCACCGCAAGATGCAGCATCCCGTAGACCAGCCCTTCACGTAATGCGCCACCGGCCAGGGTCATACACTGAATATTGAGTTCGGTGAAGATGGCGATAAGAATAGCCAACCCGCTGGGGAACACCAGCGCGCGTTCCAGGGTTAAGCCTTCAATTTCAAGCTCTTCCAGACGACCGCAGTGAATCGCCCGCTGTTTCAACTGCTGCAGTTTCGCCAGCGTGATGCGCTCATCCATCCCCTGCGCCATCATGATTTCCTGTAACGCCTGAACGGTGCCGGAGGCACCGACGCAGACTTTCCAGCCGTGATAGCGAAGTTCATCGGCGACCGGGCGCAGCACATCGCGCGCCGCTTTTTCCGCTTCGTCGAAATTCTCTTGTGCCAGATTGCGATCGGTAAAGTAGCGTTCGAGCCAGGTGACGCAGCCCATTGACAGGCTGAACAGGGAGGTGGTTTGCGCACCTGTTCCGGTGACCAGTTCGGTGCTGGCGCCGCCGATATCGACGACCAGACGCTGATCCGCTCCGCCAGTGGTGTGCGCCACGCCCTGATAAATCAGGCGCGCTTCTTCTTCACCACTGATGACCTGAACCGGACAACCGAGGATTTCCTGCGCTTTATCGATAAACTCGCTGGCGTTTACCGCGATACGTAACGTAGCCGTAGCGACCACGCGAATTTGCGGCTGCGGAATATCCTGAAGGCGCTCGGCAAACAGACGCAGGCATTGCCAGCCGCGTTCCATTGCTTCAGCAGAAAGGACATTGTTGCTGTTCAGACCGGCGGCCAGACGCACTTTGCGTTTAATGCGCGTGAGCGTCTGGATGCTGCCCGCTACCTCGCGTACGACCAGCATATGAAAACTATTGGAACCGAGATCGATAGCGGCGTACAACGAGGTAGAATTCATACACTTCATCCTTCAACCGGTATCTGTGCTGGCTGCGTTTTTTCACCCGAATCGCTGAAAGTAAGCTCATCAGGATTCGTTTTCTTGCCGCCCTGATACAGGCTGAATGATGTTGTGTATGGCATAACTTTTTTAACCTGAACGACGACGATTACGCGGAGCACCGCCAGAGCGGCGCGGGCCATTGCCAGGGCGCGTACGCGTCAGGCGCAGCGGCTTCGGCAGATTGTTCATCAACGCTTCCGGGTTGTATTTACTCACCGGAATCGAGTGACCAATGTAGGTTTCAATCGCAGGCAGGTTCAGGGCGTACTCTTCACAGGCCAGGCTGATCGAGTGACCGCTTGCGCCAGCACGGCCCGTACGACCGATGCGGTGTACGTAGTCTTCGCAATCGTCCGGCAGATCGTAGTTAAATACGTGCGTCACGGCAGGAATGTGCAGGCCGCGCGCGGCAACGTCGGTTGCGACCAGAATATCCAGATCGCCACGGGTAAATTCATCGAGAATACGCAGACGTTTTTTCTGCGCCACATCGCCAGTCAGCAAACCAACGCGATGACCATCGGCGGCCAGATGACCCCAGATATCTTCGCAGCGGTGTTTGGTGTTCGCGAAGATGATGGCGCGATCCGGCCACTCTTCTTCGATCAGCGTTTGCAGTAAGCGCATTTTCTCTTCGTTAGACGGATAGAAAAGCTCTTCTTTAATACGGTGACCCGTTTTTTGTTCCGGCTCGACTTCAACGTATTCGGCGTTGTTCATCTGTTCGAACGCCAGTTCACGCACGCGGTAAGAGAGGGTAGCAGAGAACAACATGTTCAGGCGTTGGTTGGCCGGCGGCATGCGGCGGAACAGCCAGCGAATATCTTTAATAAAGCCCAGATCGTACATGCGATCGGCTTCATCGAGGACCACCACCTGGATGGCGCCCAGGTTGATGTGATTCTGTTTCGCGTAATCGATCAGACGACCCGTGGTGCCGATGAGAATATCGACGCCGCTTTCCAGCACTTTTAGCTGTTTGTCGTAACCGTCACCGCCGTAAGCGAGACCCAGCTTCAGACCGGTCGTCTGTGCCAGCGGCTCGGCATCAGCGTGGATCTGCACGGCTAACTCACGCGTCGGCGCCATAATTAAGGCGCGTGGCTGGTTCACCTTGCGATCGTCAATCGCGGGATGAGAGAGAAGATAATGAAACGTTGACGTCAGGAACGCCATCGTTTTTCCGGTACCGGTTTGCGCCTGCCCTGCAACATCGCGACCAGCCAGCGTAAGCGGCAGTGCGAGGGCCTGAATGGGCGTGCAGTTATGAAAGCCTTTATTTTCAAGGGCTTCGATAACCTTTGGGTGCAGGGCGAAGTCGGAAAACTTCTGTTCTGTTAAATGTGTTTTGCTCATAGTGTGGTAGAATATCAGCTTACTATTGCTTTACGAAAGCGTATCCGGTGAAATAAAGTCAACCTTTAGTTGGTTAATGCTGTACACAAATCATTCATGATGCGTCGAGGCGGCAAGCGAACGCGTCCACAAGAACGTACAGAGTACGTGACCTGGACGATGAGTGAAGCCAACAAAGAGGCAGCTTAAAGGATGATGTGTATACACCAACACACCAGGCTTATTCCTGTGGAGTTTATATGAGCGATAAAATTATTCACCTGACTGACGACAGTTTTGACACGGATGTACTCAAAGCGGACGGGGCGATCCTCGTTGATTTCTGGGCAGAGTGGTGCGGACCGTGCAAAATGATCGCCCCGATTCTGGATGAAATCGCTGACGAATATCAGGGCAAATTGACGGTTGCTAAACTGAACATTGACCAAAACCCAGGCACTGCGCCGAAGTATGGTATCCGTGGCATCCCGACCCTGCTGCTGTTCAAGAACGGTGAGGTTGCAGCGACCAAAGTGGGCGCACTGTCCAAAGGTCAGCTGAAAGAGTTCCTCGACGCGAACCTGGCGTAAGCCGGACGTCTCATGTTCGGGCGACCTGAATCCTAATTGATTCGGATGACTGGACGCCCGACTTGAGTCGTGCTAAGTTAGTGTTGACTTCGTATTAAACATACCTTATTAAGTTTGAATCTTGATAACTCCAATACTTCCCGTTTTTTCTCGCACGCGAAGTGGACAGATTCCTGGCTTATCATTCAATCCGTCTTGTCGTTTCAGTTCTGCGTACTTTCCTGTGACCAGACAGCGAACAGACATGAGTTGATGGCCGTAAACAGGCATGGATGACCCTGCCATACCATTCACAACATTAAGTTCGAGATTTACCCCAAGTTTAAGAACTCACACCACTATGAATCTTACCGAATTAAAGAATACGCCGGTTTCTGAGCTGATCACTCTCGGCGAAAATATGGGGCTGGAAAACCTGGCTCGTATGCGTAAGCAGGACATTATTTTTGCCATCCTGAAGCAGCACGCAAAGAGTGGCGAAGATATCTTTGGTGACGGTGTGCTGGAGATATTGCAGGATGGATTTGGTTTCCTCCGTTCTGCAGACAGCTCCTACCTCGCCGGTCCTGATGACATCTACGTTTCCCCCAGCCAAATCCGCCGTTTCAACCTCCGCACTGGTGATACCATCTCTGGTAAGATTCGCCCGCCAAAAGAAGGCGAACGCTACTTTGCGCTGCTGAAAGTTAACGAAGTTAACTACGACAAACCGGAAAACGCCCGTAATAAAATTCTCTTCGAAAACTTAACCCCGCTGCACGCAAACTCTCGTCTGCGTATGGAACGTGGTAACGGCTCTACCGAAGACTTAACGGCGCGCGTTTTGGATCTGGCTTCACCAATCGGTCGTGGTCAGCGTGGTCTGATCGTCGCACCGCCGAAAGCCGGTAAAACCATGCTGCTGCAAAACATTGCGCAGAGCATCGCTTACAACCACCCTGACTGTGTGTTGATGGTGCTGCTGATTGACGAACGTCCGGAAGAAGTGACCGAGATGCAACGTCTGGTGAAAGGTGAAGTTGTTGCTTCTACCTTTGACGAACCGGCATCCCGTCACGTTCAGGTAGCGGAAATGGTGATCGAGAAAGCGAAACGTCTGGTTGAACACAAAAAAGACGTTATCATTCTGCTCGACTCCATCACCCGTCTGGCACGTGCATACAACACCGTGGTTCCGGCTTCCGGTAAAGTGCTGACCGGTGGTGTGGACGCTAACGCTCTGCATCGTCCGAAGCGTTTCTTCGGTGCGGCGCGTAACGTGGAAGAGGGCGGCAGCCTGACCATCATCGCAACGGCGTTGATCGATACCGGATCTAAGATGGATGAAGTCATCTACGAAGAGTTTAAAGGCACCGGTAACATGGAACTGCACCTCTCTCGTAAGATTGCTGAAAAACGCGTCTTCCCGGCTATCGACTACAACCGTTCCGGTACCCGTAAAGAAGAGCTGCTCACCACTCAGGAAGAGCTGCAGAAAATGTGGATCCTGCGCAAGATTATTCACCCGATGGGCGAAATCGACGCAATGGAATTCCTCATTAATAAACTGGCGATGACCAAGACTAACGACGACTTCTTCGACATGATGAAGCGCTCGTAAACGAGCTCTCAGCCGAAAACGCCACGTTTTTACGTGGCGTTTTGCTTTTATGTCTGTAATCTTAACGACAAGTTAACAAATCAGGGGTTATTGTCCTCCGCTGCACGTGCGTCAGCCATCAAGTGCGACACGTGGTTAATAATTATACAAAACAGACGGTTCGGAGTGGAGTTTCCCTTCTGAATACAGGCCTTCGTGGTTATACTTCTGCTTATAATTTTCTCTGAGAGCACGCATTGTGAATTTACTGACAGTCAGTACTGATCTCATCAGTATTTTTTTATTCACGACACTGTTCCTGTTTTTTGCACGGAAGGTCGCAAAAAAGGTCGGTTTAGTGGATAAACCCAACTTCCGTAAACGCCACCAGGGATTGATACCGTTGGTTGGGGGCATCTCAGTTTATGCGGGGATTTGTTTCACATTTAGCATTGTGAATGTCTATATCCCCCACGCTGCTCTCTATCTGGCTTGTGCCGGTGTCCTGGTCTTTATCGGTGCACTGGACGATCGCTTTGATATTAGCGTAAAAATACGTGCCACCATTCAGGCTGCTATCGGCGTAATTATGATGGCGGTGGGCAAGCTTTATCTCAGCAGCCTCGGTTATATCTTTGGCCCGTGGGAGATGGTGCTCGGCCCGTTTGGTTATTTCCTCACGCTCTTCGCCGTATGGGCCGCGATCAATGCCTTCAACATGGTGGATGGTATCGATGGCTTATTAGGCGGGCTCTCCAGCGTCTCATTTGCCGCAATGGGGCTTATTCTGTGGTTTGATGGACAGACCAGTCTGGCTATCTGGTGCTTTGCCATGATCGCCGCCATCCTGCCCTATATTCTCTTGAACCTCGGTGCGCTTGGCCGTCGCTATAAAGTGTTTATGGGTGACGCCGGCAGTACGCTGATTGGTTTTACCGTTATCTGGATCCTGCTTGAAACTACCCAGGGTAAAACGCACCCGATAAGCCCGGTTACCGCGCTATGGATCATCGCCATTCCGCTGATGGACATGGTGGCCATCATGTATCGTCGTCTGCGTAAAGGGATGAGCCCGTTCTCGCCAGACCGTCAGCATATTCATCATTTGATCATGCGTGCAGGGTTTACTTCACGTCAGGCGTTTGTCCTGATCACGCTAGCCGCCGCAATACTGGCCTCGATTGGCGTGCTGGCGGAATATTCTCATTTTGTCCCGGAATGGGTCATGCTGGTGCTCTTTTTGCTAGCATTCTTCCTCTACGGTTACTGCATTAAACGTGCCTGGAAGGTGGCGAGGTTCATTAAGCGCATGAAGCGCAGATTACGAAGAAACCGTGATAACAATCCAAAATTAACCAAGTAAATGAGGGTGCGATGACTCAACCATTACCGGGGGCACACGTTGTGAGCGCTGAAAATGAACTGGATATTCGTGGGTTGTTTCGTACCTTATGGGCCGGGAAGGTGTGGATTGTCGGTATCGCGCTGTTATTCGCGCTGATCGCGCTGGCGTATACTTTTTTTGCTCGTCAGGAGTGGAGCGCGACCGCGATCTCCGATCGCCCCACGGTGAATATGCTGGGGGGTTACTATTCCCAACAGCAGTTTTTGCGGAATCTGGATGCGAAAGCGGACAACGCGTCAGGTGATCAACCTTCGGTTATGGACGAAGCCTATAAAGAGTTTGTGATGCAACTGGCCTCCTGGGATACGCGTCGCGACTTCTGGCTGCAAACTGACTATTACAAGCAGCGGATGGTTGGCAACAGCAAGGCCGATGCCGCCATGCTGGATGAGATGATCAACAACATTCAGTTCACCCCCGGTGATTTTGCCCGTGCCATTAACGACAGCGTCAAGCTGATTGCCGAAACCGCACCTGATGCGAACAATCTGCTGCGTCAGTATGTGGCGTTCTCCAGCCAGCGTGCGGCAAGCCATCTCAATGAAGAACTGAAAGGCGCGTGGGCCGCGCGGACCGTGCAAATGAAGGCGCAGGTCAAACGTCAGGAAGAGGTGGCGAAAGCAATTTTCTCCCGCCGCGTGAGCAGTATTGAACAGGCGCTTAAAATCGCTGAACAGCACAATATCTCCCGCAGTGCGACCGATGTGCCAGCGGATGAATTACCGGATTCGGAGCTGTTTCTGCTCGGACGTCCCATGCTCCAGGCACGCCTTGAAAATTTACAGGCGGTCGGCCCCTCTTTCGATCTGGACTACTTCCAGAATCGAGCCATGCTAAATACATTGAATGTGGGCCCCACGCTGGACCCGCGTTTTCAGACCTATCGCTATTTGCGTACACCGGAAGAACCGGTAAAACGCGATAGCCCGCGCCGTGCCTTCCTGATGGTGATGTGGGGCATCGTGGGGGGGCTTATCGGCGCAGGTGTTGCGTTAACCCGCCGCCGCACGATTTAGCACGACTGCCGCAGTGAGGGGCTGGGCCCTCACTGACTATTCGAAGAGAATCGATGTGAAAGTACTGACTGTATTTGGCACGCGACCGGAAGCCATAAAAATGGCACCTCTGGTGCATGCGCTGGCAAAGGATCCTGATTTCGACGCAAAAGTCTGCGTCACCGCGCAGCACCGGGAGATGCTCGATCAGGTATTGAATCTCTTTTCTATTGTTCCTGATTACGATCTCAATATTATGCAACCGGGTCAGGGATTGACAGAGATAACCTGTCGGATACTGGAAGGGCTGAAGCCTATCCTCGCTGACTTCAAGCCAGATGTGGTACTGGTACACGGAGATACCACCACCACGATTGCGACCAGTCTGGCCGCGTTTTATCAACGTATACCGGTCGGCCATGTCGAGGCCGGGTTACGCACTGGCGATCTCTATTCCCCGTGGCCGGAAGAGGCAAACCGTACGCTGACCGGGCATCTGGCGATGTATCACTTTGCGCCGACGGAGAACTCGCGGCAAAACCTGTTGCGCGAGAATATTGCCGACAGCCGCATCTTTGTCACCGGCAATACGGTGATCGATGCGCTGATCTGGGTGCGCGACCGCGTTCTGGCTAGTGATACGTTGCGTTCAGAACTGGCCGAGCAGTATCCGTTCCTCAGTTCGGATAAAAAACTGATCCTGGTGACCGGTCATCGTCGCGAAAGTTTTGGCCGTGGATTTGAGCAGATTTGCCATGCGCTGGCGGAGATTGCGGCCGCCAATCAGGATGTGCAGATTGTCTATCCAGTGCACCTGAACCCGAACGTCAGCGAGCCGGTCAACCGCATTCTCGGTCATGTTGAAAACGTGACGCTGATTGAACCGCAGGACTATCTGCCCTTTGTCTGGCTGATGAATCACGCCTGGCTGATTCTGACGGACTCCGGCGGGATTCAGGAAGAGGCACCGTCACTGGGCAAACCGGTGCTGGTGATGCGTGAAACAACCGAACGACCCGAGGCCATTACCGCCGGGACCGTGCGTCTGGTGGGGACAGACCCACAGCGCATTGTTGAAGAAGTCACGCGTTTGCTGCATGACGAAAACGAATATCAGGCTATGAGCCGCGCCCATAACCCTTACGGTGACGGGCAGGCCTGCGGCCGCATTTTACACGCATTAAAAAACAATCGGGTATCGCTATGAGTTTTTCTACCATTTCTGTTATTGGGCTGGGATATATCGGTTTGCCGACGGCGGCTGCCTTTGCTTCGCGCCAAAAGCAGGTGATTGGGGTGGACGTTAACCCGCATGCGGTGGAGACCATCAACCGCGGTGAAATCCATATTGTTGAGCCGGACCTCGATAACGTCGTGAAAACGGCGGTGGAAGGCGGTTTTCTGCGCGCCACCACGACCCCTGTCGATGCCGATGCGTATCTGATTGCAGTACCGACGCCGTTTAAAGGTGAGCATGAGCCGGATATGACCTATGTCGAAGCGGCGGCGAAATCCGTTGCGTCAGTGCTGAAAAAGGGCGCGCTGGTGATCCTCGAGTCGACCTCTCCGGTTGGCGCGACCGAACAGATGGCGGCGTGGCTGGCCGAAATGCGTCCGGATCTCACTTTCCCGCAGCAGGCGGGCGAGCAGGCGGATGTGAATATCGCCTATTGTCCTGAGCGCGTTCTGCCGGGTCAGGTGATGGTTGAACTGATCAAGAATGACCGGGTCATCGGCGGCATGACGCCGGTGTGCTCGGCGCGTGCCAGCGAGCTGTACAAAATATTTCTTGAAGGCGAGTGCGTGGTGACCAATTCCCGTACGGCCGAAATGTGCAAGCTGACGGAAAACAGCTTCCGCGACGTCAATATCGCCTTTGCGAACGAACTGTCGCTGATTTGCGCCGAGCAGGGGATTAACGTCTGGGAACTGATCCGCCTGGCGAACCGTCATCCACGTGTCAACATTCTCCAGCCTGGACCGGGTGTGGGCGGGCACTGTATTGCTGTCGACCCGTGGTTCATTGTGGCGCAGAATCCGTTGCAGTCGCGTCTGATCCGTACCGCGCGTGAAGTAAACGACGGTAAACCACACTGGGTCGTCGATCAGGTCAAAGCCGCCGTTGCGGACTGCCTGGCGGCGACGAATAAGCGCGCCAGCGAGGTGAAAATCGCCTGCTTTGGCCTCGCATTCAAACCCAATATCGACGATTTGCGTGAAAGCCCGGCAATGGGGATCGCAAAAAGTATCGCCCAGTGGCACAGCGGTGAAACGCTGGTGGTGGAACCGAATATTCACCAGTTGCCGAAAAAGCTGGACGGTCTTTGTACTCTTGCCGCCCTGAACGACGCGCTGGCGACGGCCGACGTGCTGGTGATGCTGGTCGATCATAGCCAGTTTAAAGCCATTCAGGGCGATGCTGTGCAGCAGCAGTACGTCGTGGATACCAAAGGAGTGTGGCGTTAATGAAACGGATTCTGGTGACGGGTGGCGCAGGTTTCATCGGCTCAGCGGTGGTACGGCATATCATTAATGAGACGGCAGATGCGGTGGTGGTGGTGGATAAACTCACCTACGCCGGCAATCTGATGTCTCTGGCTCCGGTTGCGCAGAACGATCGCTTTGCTTTCGAGAAAGTGGATATTTGCGATCGTGCCTCGCTGGATCGGGTATTTCAACAGTATCAGCCAGACTGCGTGATGCACCTGGCCGCCGAAAGCCACGTCGATCGCTCTATCGACGGACCGGCGGCGTTTATCGAAACCAACATTGTTGGCACCTACACGCTGCTGGAAGCGGCGCGGGCGTACTGGAGTGAACAGGCTGACGAGAAGACATCGGCGTTTCGCTTCCACCATATCTCGACGGACGAGGTGTATGGCGATCTGCACTCGACGGATGATTTCTTTACTGAGACGACGCCCTACGCCCCTAGCAGCCCCTATTCCGCGTCAAAAGCCAGCAGCGATCACCTGGTGCGCGCCTGGTTGCGCACTTACGGTCTTCCAACCCTTATCACCAACTGCTCTAACAACTATGGCCCTTACCACTTCCCGGAAAAACTGATCCCGCTGATGATTCTTAATGCGCTGGCGGGCAAACCGCTGCCGGTGTATGGCAACGGACAGCAGGTCCGCGACTGGCTGTATGTGGACGATCACGCGAGAGCGCTGTACTGCGTGGCGACCACGGGAGAAGTCGGTGAAACGTATAACATCGGCGGTCATAACGAGCGTAAGAATCTGGACGTGGTTGAGACGATTTGCGGGCTGCTGGAAACGCTGGCGCCGAACAAACCACAGGGTATCGCACATTACCGCGACCTGATTACCTTTGTGGACGATCGTCCTGGCCACGACTTACGTTACGCCATTGATGCGTCAAAAATCGCCCGTGAGCTTGGCTGGACGCCGCAGGAAACCTTTGAAAGCGGCATGCGTAAAACCGTGGAGTGGTATCTGGCGAATGAGGCCTGGTGGAAGCCCGTACAAGACGGCAGTTATCAGGGGCAACGTTTAGGTCTGAAGGGCTAATTTCCCGGAGGAGGAAGGCATGAAAGGTATCATTCTGGCGGGCGGCTCTGGCACCCGTTTGCATCCTATCACGCGTGGCGTGTCGAAACAGCTGCTCCCCATTTACGATAAGCCGATGATTTATTATCCGTTATCGGTGCTCATGCTGGCCGGCATTCGTGAGATCCTGATTATCACCACGCCGGAAGACAAAGGATATTTTCAGCGTCTGTTAGGCGACGGTTCTGAATTTGGCATTCATTTGCAGTATGCCGAACAACCGAGTCCGGATGGCCTGGCGCAAGCGTTTATCATCGGTGAGACGTTCCTGAACGGCGAACCTTCCTGCCTGGTGTTAGGCGACAATATTTTCTTCGGTCAGGGGTTCAGTCCTAAATTGCGCCATGTCGCCGCGCGTACCGAAGGGGCGACCGTGTTTGGCTATCAGGTGATGGATCCAGAACGGTTTGGCGTGGTGGAGTTTGATGACAATTTCCGCGCCATCTCGTTAGAAGAGAAACCGAAGCAGCCAAAATCTAACTGGGCGGTGACCGGGCTCTATTTCTACGACAGCAAGGTGGTGGAGTACGCAAAGCGCGTGAAACTATCTGAACGCGGCGAACTGGAGATTACCTCTATCAATCAGATGTACCTTGACGCAGGCAATCTGACCGTTGAGCTGCTGGGCCGCGGTTTTGCCTGGCTCGATACGGGAACGCATGACAGCCTGATTGAGGCGAGCACCTTTGTGCAGACGGTTGAAAAGCGTCAGGGATTCAAAATTGCCTGTCTGGAAGAGATTGCCTGGCGCAATGGCTGGCTGGATGATGACGGCGTGAAACGTGCCGCCAGCGCTCTGGCGAAAACAGGTTATGGCCAATATTTACTGGAGCTGCTTCGTGCACGTCCACGCCAGTATTGAGCCGCTGGGCTGGGAAAACCGCTTCTTTGGCATCAACAGCGCCATTGTCCGGCTGGATCCGGCGGCGCCGTTATTGACCGCAGAAGCCTTACAGCCCTGGTCGCGGGTGCAGGCCAAAATCCCGGCGGCCAATACCCGCGAGCTGGATGCTCTGCAACAACTGGGTTTCGCGCTGGTGGAAGGGGAAGTCGATTTTGTTCTTCCTGTCGGGAAAAACAACGGTCAAACTGGCGCAGAAATTGCACAACTGACGGACATTCCGGCCTTGCGCCAGCTCGCTGCGGCGGCCTTTGCGCAAAGCCGCTTTCGCACGCCGTGGTATGCGCCTGATGCCAGCGCTCGCTTTTATGCGCAGTGGATTGAAAACGCGGTGCACGGCACGTTTGATCATCAGTGTCTGGTTCTTCGCACCTCAAATGGGGATATTCGCGGCTATGTCTCGCTGCGTGAACTGGATGACCGCGAGGCGCGAATCGGCTTGCTCGCCGGGCGTGGCGTTGGGGCAGAGCTGATGCAGGCGGCGCTGGGATGGGCGCAGGTGCGCGGCAAAACAACATTGCGGGTGGCGACCCAGATGGGCAACACCGCCGCGCTTAAACGTTATATACAAAGCGGTGCGAATGTAGAAAGCACCGCGTACTGGTTATACAGGTGACAACATGATTCCGTTTAACGCACCGCCGGTGGTGGGTACCGAACTTGAGTATATGCAGTCTGCAATGGGCAGCGGCAAGCTGTGTGGCGACGGGGGCTTTACCCGTCGTTGTCAGCAGTGGCTTGAGCAGCGTTTTGGCAGTGCGAAGGTACTGCTGACGCCTTCCTGTACCGCCTCACTGGAGATGGCGGCACTGCTGCTGGATATCCAGCCGGGTGATGAAGTGATCATGCCGAGTTACACCTTCGTGTCGACCGCGAATGCCTTTGTGCTGCGCGGCGCTAAAATCATCTTTGTGGATATCCGTCCGGATACCATGAACATTGACGAAACGCGCATTGAAGCGGCGATCACCGAAAAAACGCGGGCGATTGTGCCGGTGCATTATGCGGGTGTGGCCTGTGAGATGGACACCATCATGGCGCTGGCGGATAAGTACAACCTGTTTGTGGTAGAAGACGCCGCGCAGGGGGTGATGTCGACTTACAAAGGCCGGGCGCTGGGAACGATCGGCCACATCGGCTGCTTTAGTTTCCATGAAACCAAAAACTACACCGCCGGTGGCGAAGGCGGCGCAACGCTGATTAACGATCGCAGCCTTATTGAGCGAGCCGAAATCATTCGTGAAAAAGGGACTAACCGCAGCCAGTTCTTCCGTGGTCAGGTCGACAAATATACCTGGCGTGATATTGGTTCCAGCTATTTGATGTCCGATCTACAGGCCGCTTATCTCTGGGCACAGTTGGAAGCGGCGGACCGCATTAATCAGCAGCGTCTGGCGCTGTGGCAGACCTACTACGATGCCCTCGCACCGCTGGCGCGTGCGGGCAGAATTGAATTGCCATCCATTCCGGATGACTGCAAACAGAACGCCCATATGTTTTATATCAAGCTGCGCGACATTGACGATCGTAGCGCGCTGATTAACTTCCTGAAAGAAGCCGAGATTATGGCGGTGTTCCACTACATTCCGCTGCATGACTGCCCGGCTGGCGACAAGTTTGGTGAATTCTCCGGCGAGGATCGCTACACCACCAAAGAGAGCGAACGTCTGCTGCGCCTGCCGCTGTTCTATAACCTGTCGGCAGTGAATCAGCGCACGGTGATTACGACATTGCTGAACTATTTCGCCTGATATGTCGCTTGCGAAAGCGTCCTTGTGGACGGCGGCCAGCACGCTGGTCAAAATTGGCGCGGGGTTACTGGTCGTTAAGCTGCTGGCGGTGTCATTCGGCCCGGCGGGTGTCGGGCAAGCGGGAAATTTCCGTCAGATGGTCACCGTGCTTGGCGTCCTGGCGGGGGCCGGCATTTTCAACGGCGTCACCAAATACGTTGCGCAGTCTCACGATAACCCCGAACAATTGCGGCAGGTGGTCGGGACATCCTCGGCGATGGTGCTGGGTTTTTCGACGCTGCTGGCGCTGGTGTTTCTGCTTGCGGCGGCACCGATTAGCCAGGGACTGTTTGGTCATACGCAGTATCAGGGGTTAGTACGCTTAGTGGCGCTGGTGCAGATGGGGATTGCCTGGGCCAACCTGCTGCTGGCGTTAATGAAAGGATTTCGTGATGCGGCCGGGAATGCGCTGTCACTGATTGTCGGCAGCCTGGTGGGCGTTGTCGCCTATTATGGCTGTTACCGGCTGGGCGGCTATGAAGGTGCGCTCCTCGGCCTGGCGCTGGTGCCCGCATTGGTGGTGATCCCGGCGGCAGCCATGCTGCTGAAACGCGGAATGATCCCCCTGCGCTATCTCAAGCCATCCTGGGATAACGGGCTGGCGGGCCAGCTCAGCAAGTTTACCCTGATGGCGCTGATCACCTCCGTCACGCTGCCAGTGGCGTATGTGATGATGCGAAACCTGCTGGCGGCGCACTACAGTTGGGATGACGTCGGGATCTGGCAAGGGGTGAGCAGTATCTCGGATGCTTACCTACAATTTATTACCGCGTCGTTTAGCGTTTACCTGTTGCCGACGCTGTCGCGCCTTACCGAAAAGCGGGACATCACACGGGAAGTGGTGAAGTCGCTGAAGTTTGTTCTGCCTGCGGTGGCCGCTGCGAGCTTCTCCGTCTGGCTGCTGCGTGACTTTGCTATCTGGCTGCTGTTCTCTGAGAAATTCACCGCCATGCGCGATCTGTTTGCCTGGCAGTTGGTTGGAGATGTGCTGAAAGTTGGGGCATATGTCTTCGGTTACCTGGTGATCGCCAAAGCGTCACTGCGGTTTTATATTCTGGCGGAAATCAGCCAGTTCATTTTATTGACGGCATTTGCGCACTGGCTGATCCCGGCACATGGCGCGCTGGGTGCGGCACAGGCCTATATGGCAACGTATGTCGTCTATTTTTCTTTATGTTGTTGTGTATTTTTACTCTGGCGTAGGCGGGCATGACTGTACTGATTCACGTACTGGGATCGGATATCCCTCACCATAATCAAACCGTGCTGCGGTTTTTCAACGATACGCTGGCATCGACCAGCGAGCATGCCCGTGTCTTTATGGTCGCCGGTCAGGATGCCGGGTTGACGGAAAGTTGCCCGGCGCTCTCCATCCGTTTCTACAGCGGTAAAAAATCGCTAGCGCAAGCGGTGATAGCGCAAGCTAAAGCGAACAGACAGCAGCGTTTCTTCTTCCACGGTCAGTTTAATATGGCGCTGTGGCTGGCATTACTGAGCGGTGGAATTAAGCCCAGTCAGTTTTACTGGCACATCTGGGGCGCGGATCTGTATGAAGTCTCCAGTGGACTGAAATTCAAACTGTTTTATCCGCTTCGCCGTCTGGCGCAAAGCCGTGTTGGGGGCGTTTTTGCCACCCGTGGCGATCTGAACTATTTCGCCCAACAGCATCCGCGCGTGCCGGGAGAACTGCTCTATTTCCCGACGCGAATGGATCCCGCGCTCAACAATATGGTGAACGATCGCCAACGCAGCGGAAAAATGACCATTCTGGTGGGCAACTCAGGCGATCGCAGCAACGAACATATCGCCGCGCTGCGGGCGGTGCATCAGCAGTTTGGCGACACCGTAAATGTGGTTGTCCCGATGGGCTATCCGGCGAATAACGAGGCGTATATCGCGGACGTTCGTCAGGCGGGGCTAAGACTGTTCAGTGCAGATAACCTGCAGATCCTCAGCGACAAGCTGGCGTTCGACGACTATCTGGAGCTGCTTCGTCAGTGCGATCTCGGGTACTTTATTTTTGCCCGTCAGCAGGGAATTGGCACCTTGTGTTTGCTGATTCAGGCAGGCGTGCCCTGCGTGCTGAACCGCGAAAATCCCTTCTGGCAGGACATGGTGGAACAGCATCTTCCGGTGCTGTTTACGACCGATGAACTTAACGAACAGGTGGTGCGCGAGGCGCAGCGCCAGCTGGCGTCAGTGGATAAAAATACCATTACCTTCTTTAGCCCGAACTATTTGCAGCCCTGGCATCACGCGTTGCAGGTTGCCGCAGGGGAGGCGCTATGAGTCTGATGCAGTTCAGCGGCCTGTTTGTCGTCTGGCTCCTCTCCACGTTGTTTATCGCCACGCTAACCTGGTTTGAGTTTCGCCGCGTGCGCTTCAACTTCAACGTTTTCTTCTCGCTGCTGTTTTTGCTGACCTTCTTTTTTGGCTTTCCGCTGACCAGCGTGCTGGCGTTCCGCTTTGACGTTGCCGTCGCACCGCCGGAAATCCTGCTACAGGCGCTGCTTTCCGCCGCCTGTTTCTACGCGATTTACTATGTGACCTATAAGACCCGCTTGCGCAAACGGATTGCGGACGTGCCGTACAAACCGCTGTTCACGATGAATCGGGTGGAAACCCATCTCACCTGGATGATTCTGATGGGGATTGCGCTGATCAGCGTGGGCATCTTCTTCATGCACAACGGCTTTTTACTGTTCCGCCTGCAATCGTATAGCCAGATTTTTTCCAGTGAAGTTTCCGGCGTGGCGTTAAAACGCTTCTTTTACTTTTTCATCCCGGCCATGCTGGTGGTCTATTTCCTGCGCCAGGACAGCAAAGCGTGGCTGTTCTTCCTGGTCAGCACCGTCGCATTTGGCCTGCTGACGTATATGATTGTCGGCGGCACTCGCGCCAATATCATCATTGCCTTCGCCATCTTCCTGTTCATCGGTATTATTCGCGGCTGGATCTCGCTGTGGATGCTGGCGGCAGCAGGCGTGCTGGGGATTGTCGGGATGTTCTGGCTGGCATTGAAGCGCTACGGGCTGAACGTCAGCGGTGACGAGGCGTTCTATACGTTTCTCTATCTCACCCGTGACACGTTTTCTCCGTGGGAGAACCTGGCGCTGCTATTGCAAAATTACGACAAAATCGACTTTCAGGGGCTGGCGCCAATTGCCCGTGATTTCTACGTCTTTATTCCTTCCTGGCTTTGGCCAGGGCGGCCGAGTGTGGTGCTGAATACGGCGAACTACTTTACGTGGGAAGTGCTGAACAACCATTCCGGTCTGGCGATTTCGCCAACGCTGATTGGTTCGCTGGTGGTGATGGGCGGCGCGCTGTTTATCCCGCTGGGCGCGGTTGTGGTAGGGCTTATCATCAAATGGTTCGACTGGCTGTACGAGCTGGGTAATCGTGAGGCCAACCGCTACAAGGCCGCGATTTTGCATAGTTTTTGCTTTGGCGCGATTTTCAATATGATCGTGCTGGCGCGAGAGGGACTGGACTCGTTTGTCTCGCGTGTTGTTTTTTTCCTGGTGGTTTTTGGTGCCTGTTTGCTGGTGGCAAAACTTCTGTTCTGGCTGTTTGACCAGGCCGGACTGATCCATAAACGTTGGCGAGCCCTGCCAGACAAACAGGTTGAAGGATAGCAATGACTGATAATACAACAGCACCAATTTACGATCTGCGCGGACTCCAGCTGATTGGCTGGCGTGATATGCACCATGCGCTGGATTATCTCTATGCTGGCGGCCAGCTTAAACAAGGTACGCTGGTGGCGATTAACGCAGAAAAGGTCCTGACGGCGGAAGATAACCCAGAAGTCCGTACCCTGATTGAGGCGGCAGAGTATAAATATGCCGACGGGATCAGCGTCGTGCGCTCGGTACGCAAAAAATTTCCACATGCCCTGGTTTCTCGCGTGGCGGGTGCCGATCTCTGGGAAGCGTTGATGGCCCGCGCGGGTGAGGAAGGCACGCCGGTATTCCTTGTGGGCGGAAAGCCGGAAGTGCTGGTGCAAACGCAAGCGAAACTGCGCGCCCAGTGGAATGTGAACATTGTCGGCAGCCAGGACGGTTATTTTACGCCGGAGCAGCGTCCTGCGCTATTTGAGCAAATCCACGCCAGTGGGGCGAAAATCGTCACCGTGGCGATGGGATCGCCGAAACAGGAAATCTTTATGCGCGATTGCCGGCAGGTGCATCCGCATGCGCTCTATATGGGCGTCGGCGGTACCTATGATGTTTTCACCGGTCATGTAAAACGTGCGCCGAAGGTGTGGCAAAATCTGGGGCTGGAGTGGCTGTATCGCTTGCTGTCGCAGCCGAGCCGCATTACCCGTCAACTCCGTTTACTGCGTTACCTGCGCTGGCACTACAGCGGTAATATCTAAAAACCCCTTCTTCATGCAGGTAGCGCATTCTGCTCCATGCGCTACCATGTTGCCTCATTTTTGCACTGTTTTTACAAAAAAATGCAATTTTTTAATGCTTCGTTTGCCATTTCGCCAAATTTGCGAAAACATGCGCCCCCAGCGATGTACCCATAACAATAACCGGCAATGCCGGAAAGCATGTAAACACGACAAGAGGATTTATGGCAGAGAATAAACCGGAGCTGCAGCGTGGGCTGGAGGCTCGTCATATCGAATTGATTGCCCTCGGGGGCACCATTGGCGTCGGCCTGTTTATGGGGGCGGCAAGCACCCTGAAATGGGCAGGACCATCGGTACTGCTGGCATATATTGTCGCCGGCCTGTTCGTCTTTTTCATTATGCGTTCAATGGGCGAGATGCTGTTCCTGGAGCCGGTTGCCGGTTCTTTCGCCGTTTACGCTCACCGCTACATGAGCCCGTTCTTCGGTTATCTCACCGCATGGTCATACTGGTTTATGTGGATGGCGGTCGGTATTTCGGAGATCACCGCGATCGGCGTCTATGTCCAGTTCTGGTTTCCGGAAATGGCGCAATGGATACCGGCGCTAATTGCCGTTGGACTGGTGGCGCTGGCAAACCTGGCGGCCGTTCGTCTGTATGGCGAAATTGAGTTCTGGTTTGCGATGATCAAAGTCACCACCATCATCGTGATGATTGTGGTGGGTCTGGGCGTGATTTTCTTCGGCCTTGGCAACGGCGGGCAGCCGATTGGCTTTGGTAACCTGACCGGGCACGGCGGTTTCTTTGCCGGTGGCTGGAAAGGCTTCCTCACCGCGTTGTGTATTGTGGTCGCCTCTTATCAGGGCGTGGAGCTGATCGGGATTACGGCGGGCGAAGCCAAAAACCCGCAGGTCACGCTGCGTAGCGCGGTAGGTAAAGTGCTGTGGCGTATTCTGATCTTCTACGTGGGAGCGATTTTCGTGATCGTCACTATCTTCCCGTGGAACGAAATTGGTAGCAACGGCAGTCCGTTCGTCCTGACCTTTGCCAAAATTGGTATCACTACCGCGGCGGCGATTATCAACTTTGTCGTGCTGACCGCCGCGCTGTCTGGCTGTAACAGCGGAATGTACAGTTGTGGGCGTATGCTTTACGCGCTGGCGAAGAATCGTCAACTGCCGGCGGCGATGGGGAAAGTTTCCCGTCACGGCGTTCCGGTGGCGGGCGTGGCGTTGTCGATTGCGATTCTGCTGGTCGGTTCGTGCCTGAACTACATCATTCCTAATCCGCAGCGCGTCTTCGTCTATGTTTATAGTGCAAGCGTGCTGCCGGGGATGGTGCCGTGGTTTGTGATCCTGATTAGCCAGTTGCGTTTTCGTCGGGCGCATAAAGCGGCGATGGCCAGCCATCCGTTCCGTTCAATTCTGTTCCCGTGGGCAAACTATTTGACGATGGCTTTCCTGGTTTGCGTACTGATCGGCATGTACTTTAATGAAGATACCCGTATGTCGCTGTTTGTCGGCATCATCTTCCTGCTCTCCGTGACGGCCGTTTACAAGGTTTTTGGCCTCAACCGTCAGGGTATCGCCCAGAAAACGGGGGAATAAGCGACAAAACGCGCAAAGCGTAACCAAACGCGCATTTTATTTAAAAAGGCACTAGACAGCGGGGTGTGAAGTCCGTATTATCCACCCCCGCAACGGCGCTAAGCGCCCGTAGCTCAGCTGGATAGAGCGCTGCCCTCCGGAGGCAGAGGTCTCAGGTTCGAATCCTGTCGGGCGCACCATTTACCCGGTGCTGGAGCTGCGGTGGTTTTGATACCGCGTAACAAAGATTTGCAGTGGTGGCTATAGCTCAGTTGGTAGAGCCCTGGATTGTGATTCCAGTTGTCGTGGGTTCGAATCCCATTAGCCACCCCATTATTAAAAGTTGTGAAATGCGAAGGTGGCGGAATTGGTAGACGCGCTAGCTTCAGGTGTTAGTGTCCTTACGGACGTGGGGGTTCAAGTCCCCCCCCTCGCACCACGACTTAACGAATTGAACTAAAAATTCAAAAAGCAGTACATCGGCGAGTAGCGCAGCTTGGTAGCGCAACTGGTTTGGGACCAGTGGGTCGGAGGTTCGAATCCTCTCTCGCCGACCAATTTTGAACCCCGCTTCGGCGGGGTTTTTCTTTTTCTACGCCACACTTTCTTCTTCTTTTCCCCTGTTGCTTCCCTGAGACAACCCTGTTTGCCATTGTCGCCATTTGGTGACGATTAACATTCTGATATTTCTCCACTTTCGTATATCGGGCGAGATCTGTCTCTGCTGAGCGACAATGAGGTGTATTTCCGGCTGGCAGAAAAAGGCAAAATCGCCGACAACCCGCGTCAGTACAGGGATAGCGAATTATCTTAATCCCTATTTTTAGCGGTGCAATCCTGGCATGCAATGTGCAATAATAGTCGGGTAGATGCTCATTCCATCTCTTATGCTCGCCATAGTGCCTCATAAACTCAGGAATGATGCAGAGCCGTTTACGGTGCTTATCGTCCACAGACAGATGTCGCTTCGGCCTCATCAAACACCATGGACATAACGTTGAGTGAAGCACCCATTTATGTTGTCATAAAGACCTGTTTAACGCCTGCTCCAAAAGAGCGGGCGTTTTTTTATGCATATACGTCATCCTCCAGGCTGCCCCTTTGTTGGCTGCGCCTGCTCACCCCGGTCACTGACTTATGTAAGCTCCCGGGGATCCTCAGACTTGCCGCCTCGATGCATCCCGAATGATTTTGTGTATGCGATTAATGCCCGGAGCGCGAAGCGTCACCGGGCGTCAGGGCGTTATTGCGGGGGATTATTCTGCAACGTCAGCATCAGGCCGTCACGGCGCATGGTGGCCGCTTCTTCCGGTTGATGCAGGCGGTCGAGCGCGTCGGCAAGCCAGGCATAATCGTACGCGTCCGGGCGCTGCTTCAGCGCGGCGCGGAAGGCAACGGTCGCTTCCTGCCATTCGCCGTGCTTCATCAGCGACTGACCCAGCGTACTCCACAGCAGCGGGCGATCGCCGACGGTCTTGATTTGCTGACGCAGGACTTTCTCCAGCTGTTCCGGATTATTGGTTTTCAGACGCGGAATTGGCAGCACGAGGCGATCGTCATACTGACGCTTCAGACCGTCGATAATGATTTGCTGCGCCATGTCGTGATCGTCGCATTCAATCAGATGCTCGGCCATGGCCACCTGCAGGGCGACCTGATGACGGGTTTTACGGCTCTGGTTTTTCCACCATTCGCGTAGACCATCGCTGCCCTGATCGGCACGTGCCTGATCCATCAGACCAATCCACGCCTGCTGTTCCAGCATCGCACGATGCTCTTCATCACCGACGTTCGCTTTCGCCATTGACGGGATGATATCCAGCAGCGAGCTCCAGGCACCGGTGCGAATGTAGGCCTGTTCTGCCAGACGCAATACTTCCGGATGGCGCGGCGTTACCTCCAGCAATTTATCCACGCCGTGGCGCGCGGCATGGTTCTCATTGCGCGCCAGTTGCAGGCGGACACGCGCGATCTCAACCGGGATCGTGTCGTTGCCCGCGAGTTCTGCCGCACGTTCCAGATGTTGGTTTGCGCGCGCTTCGTCACCACGCTGTTGCGCTGCTTCAGCGGCGAGCAGGTAGTTCACTACCGGCTGTTCAGCATGATCGGCATTTTTCGCCATCAGCTTCTCAACCTGCTGATAGTCTCCTTCCGCCAGTTTCAACAGCGCCTGTTCGGTCTGCTTGCGGGCACGACGACGTTTGCGACCCACAAACCAGCCGCGCGTATGTGCGCCAGTCCGGAAGAGGCGGCGCAGCAGCCATTCGATGGCAAACAGTACCACCATCGCAAGGATCAGGATGATGACCAGCCCAGTCACGCTGGTTTCAATATTGTACGTGTCGGTCTGGATCAGGACATAACCCTGGTGACCGGCAATCATCGGGCCGATCACGATACCCGCGATCAACAGCACAAAGAGCAATAATACTTTTAGCATCATTATTCTCCTTGCGGCGCGGCTGCCGGGGTTTCTGCCTGCGGTGCTTCAGACGCAGGGGGCGCTTCAGATGGCGCGGCGCCCGGTTGTGCCAGCAGGTTACGCACGCGGGTTTGCATCAATTTTTCGAGGATCGCCTGGCTTTGTAGCGTTTCCGGTACGTCCATCGTGATGCTCTGCTGACTCAACTTGTCCACTTCTTCAAGGAAGGCTTTTGTCGTGGCGTCGTCGGTATCGTAGTAGGCACGCACCCAGGTGGAGACGTTATCCAGCGCCTGACGGTAAGTCTCTTCCTGATGGCGCGGCACAGCCTGGGCGGCAACCAGCAGACGAGAGCGGATGTTTTCCCGCAGATAGACATCCTGATTCGGCGCTAACAGCGGGACCGCAGTATCATCGCGGCGGCGGATGGTGATAAAGCTGTCCATAAAGTTCTGCCAGCTTTTTTGTAGATTGACGCGCCATTCGCTGATTGAACTGGAAAGCTCAGGGCTATCGGCGTCCATCGGTGAACCGTCGCTGTCGTTATCCGCCAGACGCAGGTTATCGATCTGATTAGAAAGCTGATTAATTTTCAGGATGATACCGTCGTAATCCACCTGAGCGACGGAGGAAAGACTGGCGATATCATCGGTGATAGCCCGGCGTGCGGTAATCAGGCTGGGATCGTTCATGTCCGCGAGGCTGGCATCTGCGCTCTTCAGTAGCGCGGCCGCCGTCGTCACATCCTGATCGCTCCACAGCTTACGTCCGGCCAGCTTGACCAGGAAATCGGCCTGCGCAAGCAGCCAGGTTTTGGCATCACTACCGGAAATCGTGGCGACTTTCTGTTGGACTTCATCCAGCTGTTTCGCCAGTTCAGTTTGCTGACGGTTGGCCTGCTCAAGCTGCGCCGCCTGCTGTTTAATGACGCCTTCCAGCTCCGCCTTCTGGCTTTCCTGCGCTTTTTGCAGCGCGGTCAGTTGATTAGCCAGTGCATCGCTGGTGGCGGTCTGTGTGGTCGCCTGTTGTTTTCCCCAGCCATAGAGTCCAACACCGGCTGCCAGCGCGATGGCGATTGCCACCGCACTCAGGATGAGCGCAGTGCCGTTTTTACTCTTTTTTTCAGCAGTAGCTGGCTGTGGCTGAGTTTCCACGGCCTCCCTGGTCTCTTCAACCACGGCGGAGGATTTTTCTTGTTCCGTCATTATGGCTTCCCATTATGAGAGTTATTGTAATGCGCGCAGTAGCGCATCGTTGTCGGCGTTATCAGCGACCTTAATATCTTGCCAGCCCAGTTCCCGGGCGAGGTGCGCCAGACGCTCGCTGACGACAATAAGCCGACAGCGTAGTAACCAGTTTTCGCGATACCACTGCGGGATTAGTGCGTTAAGCTGTTGCAGCATTTCCCCGCTGGTGACCACTATCGTTGTCACGCCGCGCGACTGCCAGCGCATCGCTTCTTGTGCCCCATCGTAAGGTTTAGCACTACGTTGATAACATTCATAAAACGTGACATCTGCACCGCGTGCCGCCAGGGTTTCGCCTAATAGCTCCCGACCGCCGTTGCCGCGTAAGATCAGCGCACGTTTGCCCGCAATATTTTGTAATTCAGGTAATTGTAGCAAGACTTCGCTGATTTCCCGATCCAGTGGATAGCGAATGTCATATCCGCTGACGGTATGCAGCGCCAGGGCGGTCGCGCGACCAATAGCAAAATAGTGCGCGGCGGCCGGCCACTTCAGCCCTTCACGTTCCAGTTGCGCATGGGCAAAAGAGACCGCGTGCTGTGACAGCACAAAGAGCAGATCGTTATCAGTGATCGTCGAAAACACCCCGGCCAGTCGCGATAAATCCTGACCCGGGGTAAATTCGATGAGCGGAAAACTCCAGGCCTCCTGCCCCAGTGTGCGCAGACGGCTCACTAACGCTTCCCCTGCGGGAGACGGGCGGGTGACCAGGATACTCATGCGGGGGATTCTCCGTTATAAACCTCGGTCAGAATCGCGCGCGCGCCGTTATCCAGCAGCTCTTCGGCCAGCGAAATGCCCATCTGCTCCGCCTGATCGGGCGAGCCACGGCGCTCTCCGCGTACCATTTGTGAACCGTCTGGCGCACCGACCAGCGCGCGTAGCCAAATCTCACCATCAATGATTTCAGCATAGCTGCCAATTGGCACCTGACAGCCCCCTTCCAGGCGGGTGTTCATGGCGCGCTCGGCTTTGACGCGAAGGGCGGTCATTTCATCATTCAGCGGGGCCAGCAGCGCCTGAGTCCGGCTATCGTCGAGGCGGCATTCGATGCCAACTGCGCCTTGCCCCACGGCAGGCAGCGACACTTCTGGTGGTAGCGCCGTGCGGATTCGCGATTCCAGCCCTAAGCGTTTTAAACCGGCAACGGCCAGGATAATGGCATCATAGTCGCCGTTATCCAGCTTGCTCAGGCGGGTTCCAACGTTGCCGCGCAGTGAACGAATGACGAGATCCGGACGGCGTTCTGCCAGCTGACACTGGCGACGCAAACTGGAGGTGCCCACGATGCTGCCGGCAGGCAGTTCATCAAGGGTGTTATATGTGTTCGAGACAAAGGCGTCGCGCGGATCGTCGCGCTCACAGATAGTAACCAGTCCCAGACCTTCCGGAAATTCAACCGGAACATCTTTCATTGAGTGCACCGCGATGTCGGCACGTTTTTCGAGCAGCGCAACTTCCAGCTCTTTTACGAACAGACCTTTGCCGCCTACTTTCGCCAGTGGGGTATCAAGAATGACATCACCACGCGTCACCATAGGCACCAGCTCCACGACCAGGCCGGGATGGCTCGCCATCAGAGCGTCTTTGACATAATGTGCCTGCCAGAGCGCGAGGGGGCTTTGGCGTGTGGCAATTCTTAAAACATTGTCTAACATGCTTGTTACCGTCATTATCGTCCGTGGTTCATCCTAACATCCTTACAAGTGGGATGTCAGTGTTACGGTCAAAGGTAAGTCAAGGATAAGACGCT
The DNA here is from genome assembly GCF_057983045.1 of Citrobacter sp. LST-B2. Classification (NCBI taxonomy): domain Bacteria; kingdom Pseudomonadati; phylum Pseudomonadota; class Gammaproteobacteria; order Enterobacterales; family Enterobacteriaceae; genus Citrobacter; species Citrobacter sp. LST-B2. Next base: position 4,985,664 of record NZ_CP192598.1, on the reverse strand, counting down.
GTGTTGCGGCTGGCAGTATTTAATGACGAGAAACCGTCCGGGCGTACTTCAGAATTTACGCGAAGCGATTGGTGCTACACTTGTATGTAGCGCATCTTTCTTTACGGTCAATGAGCAAGGTGTTAAATTGATCACGTTTTAGGCCATTTTTTCGACTGAACGCACAAAAAAAAGGTCGTAAAAGGTAACGGTTATTTTTGTCATTTGGTTTATCCCGAATGGTGAAGGTTGTTGGTAAGCGGATCGCGCTGCGACAATCGACGGCATGACGGGTAGCAACATCAGGCGATACGTCTTGTACCTCTATATTGAGACTCTGAAACAGAGACTGGATGCCATTAATCAACTGCGTGTGGATCGCGCGCTTGCTGCCATGGGACCTGCTTTCCAGCAGGTGTACAGTCTTCTGCCGACATTATTGCACTATCACCATCCGCTGATGCCGGGATACCTCGATGGTAACGTTCCCAGAGGCATTTGCTTTTACACGCCTGATGAAACCCAACGCCACTATCTGAACGAACTGGAACTGTATCGCGGTCTGGCGCCGCAGGATCCGCCAAAAGGTGAGTTGCCGATTACCGGCGTTTATTCCATGGGCAGCACCTCCTCTGTCGGACAAAGCTGTTCGTCGGATCTTGATATCTGGGTGTGCCACCAGTCCTGGCTGGACAGTGAAGAACGACAACTGCTGCAGCGTAAATGCAGTCTGCTGGAAAGCTGGGCCGCTTCGCTGGGGGTGGAAGTCAGCTTCTTCCTGATTGATGAAAACCGTTTCCGCCATAATGAAAGCGGCAGTCTGGGTGGTGAAGACTGTGGCTCGACGCAGCATATCCTGCTGCTGGATGAATTCTACCGTACCGCGGTGCGTCTCGCCGGTAAGCGTATTCTGTGGAATATGGTGCCGGGCGATGAAGAAGAGCATTACGACGACTACGTTATGACGCTCTACGCTCAGGGTGTGCTCACGCCAAACGAATGGCTGGACCTGGGCGGATTAAGCTCGCTCTCCGCTGAAGAGTACTTTGGCGCCAGCCTCTGGCAACTGTATAAAAGTATCGATTCACCGTACAAGGCGGTGCTGAAAACGCTGTTGCTGGAAGCCTACTCCTGGGAATACCCCAATCCACGCCTGTTGGCGAAAGACATTAAACAGCGCCTGCATGACGGCGAGATCGTCTCGTTTGGTCTTGACCCGTACTGCATGATGCTGGAACGCGTGACGGAATACCTCACGGCGATTGAAGATCCGACGCGCCTGGATTTAGTGCGCCGATGTTTTTACTTAAAAGTTTGCGAAAAACTGAGCCGCGAACGCGCCTGCGTCGGCTGGCGTCGTGAAGTGCTCAGTCAGTTAGTAAGCGAGTGGGGATGGGACGAAAATCGTCTGGCCATGCTCGACAACCGGGCGAACTGGAAGATTGATCAGGTACGTGAAGCGCACAACGAACTGCTCGATGCCATGATGCAGAGCTACCGTAATCTGATCCGCTTTGCGCGTCGTAATAATCTCAGCGTCAGCGCCAGTCCGCAGGATATTGGCGTTCTGACCCGTAAGCTGTACGCCGCGTTTGAAGCGTTACCCGGTAAAGTCACGCTGGTGAACCCGCAGATTTCGCCGGACCTCTCTGAACCGAACTTAACCTTTATCCACGTTCCGCCAGGTCGCGCCAATCGTTCAGGTTGGTATCTCTACAACCGTGCGCCAAACATGGATTCCATCATCAGCCATCAGCCGCTGGAATATAACCGCTATCTGAATAAGCTGGTGGCCTGGGCGTGGTTTAACGGTCTGCTGACGTCGCGCACGCATCTGTTTATTAAGGGCAACGGCATTGTCGATCTGCCGAAATTGCAGGAGATGGTGGCCGATGTGTCGCACCATTTCCCGCTACGTTTGCCTGCGCCGACGCCGAAAGCGCTCTACAGCCCGTGTGAAATTCGCCATCTGGCGATCATCGTTAACCTCGAATATGACCCGACGGCGGCATTCCGCAATCAGGTGGTCCATTTTGACTTCCGTAAGCTGGATGTTTTCAGCTTTGGCGAAGAGCAAAATTGCCTGGTGGGCAGCGTAGATCTGCTGTACCGCAACTCGTGGAATGAAGTGCGTACGCTGCATTTCAACGGCGAACAGGCGATGATAGAAGCACTGAAAACGATTCTGGGCAAAATGCACCAGGACGCCGCGCCGCCGGACAGCGTGGAAGTGTTCTGCTACAGCCAGCATCTGCGTGGTTTGATTCGTACTCGCGTGCAGCAACTGGTTTCAGAGTGTATCGAGCTGCGTCTCTCCAGTACCCGTCAGGAGACAGGGCGCTTTAAGGCATTGCGCGTTTCCGGTCAGACATGGGGCCTGTTCTTTGAACGTCTGAATGTGTCGGTACAGAAGCTGGAAAACGCCATTGAGTTCTACGGCGCAATTTCGCATAACAAATTGCACGGCCTGTCAGTTCAGGTGGAAACCAATCAGGTGAAACTGCCGTCGGTCGTGGATGGCTTCGCCAGCGAAGGGATCATTCAGTTCTTCTTTGAAGAGACCGGTGATGAGAAGGGCTTTAACATCTACATTCTGGACGAGAGTAACCGGGCGGAAGTGTATCATCACTGCGAAGGCAGCAAAGAAGAGCTGGTGCGCGACGTCAGCCGCTTCTACTCCTCGTCGCACGACCGCTTTACCTACGGCTCCAGTTTCATCAACTTCAACCTGCCGCAGTTCTATCAGATTGTGAATACGGACGGGCGCGCACAGGTGATCCCGTTCCGCGCACAATCACTCGGCAACGTTCCGCCAGCCAATCAGGATAACGACACGCCGCAGTTGCAGCAGTATTTCTCGTGATAGTTTTGCCGGATGTTATCCGGCAAATAAGACTTAACGGAAGCTGACTTCTTCGCCCGCCTGATGCGTTGCCGCCTGTTCCAGCAGATCCCAGAAGGTTTCTCCGCTCCGGTCGCAAACCCATTCGTCCCCTTTCAGGTCAAAATGGTAGCCGCCCTGTTTGGTCGCCAGCCACACCTGGTGCAGCGGTTCCTGACGGTTAATAATGATTTTGCTGCCGTTTTCAAAGCTAATGGTCAGTACGCCGCCATTGATTTCGCAGTCGATATCGCTGTCGCCGTCCCAGTCGTCAAGACGTTCTTCGATGGTCATCCACAAGGTATCGGCCAGGTGATGAAATTCACTGTCGTTCATTGTCGTTTCCCGTTTTTTCGTGATGGCGGCAGTATAACCTGAAACAAATCGCGTTGCAGATTACAGGCAAACTCTTGCTTTTACGCCTTCTCCTGCGATGATAGAAAACAGAAAGTATGAACTTACAGGCAATCCATAATGAAAAACGTGTTTCAGGCACTCGCTGTTCTTCTCACTCTGTTCAGCCTGACGGGTTGTGGCCTTAAAGGGCCGCTCTATTTCCCTCCGGCTGATAAAAATGCACCGCCGCCGACTAAACCGGTTGATACACAAACGCAATCCACCACGCCCGATCAAAACGATCGTGCCACGGGAGATGGGCCTTCCCAGGTGAACTACTGACGGTGTGTTTCTGTACCCGCGTGAACGGAGTGAATAATGCAATTCTCTAAAATGCATGGCCTTGGCAACGATTTTATGGTCGTCGACGCGGTAACGCAGAATGTCTTTTTTTCGCCAGAATTGATCCGTCGCTTATCTGACAGGCATCTGGGGGTGGGGTTTGATCAACTGCTGGTGGTTGAACCTCCGTACGATCCTGAGCTGGATTTTCATTACCGCATTTTTAATGCCGACGGCAGTGAAGTGTCGCAGTGTGGTAACGGCGCGCGCTGTTTTGCCCGTTTTGTGCGCCTCAAGGGGTTAACCAACAAACGTGATATTCGCGTCAGTACGGCGAATGGGCGGATGGTGTTGAGCGTGACGGACGATGAGTTAGTGCGCGTCAACATGGGTGAACCCAATTTTGAGCCATCGCAGGTGCCTTTTCGCGCTAACAAAGCGGAAAAGACCTATATTATGCGAGCGGCGGAACAGACAATATTGTGCGGTGTCGTTTCAATGGGTAATCCGCACTGTGTGATTCAGGTCGACGATGTTGATACGGCGGCGGTGGAAACGCTGGGACCGGTTCTGGAAAGTCACGAACGTTTTCCTGAACGGGCCAATATCGGTTTTATGCAGATCTTGAAACGCGAGCATATTCGCCTACGCGTTTATGAGCGCGGCGCGGGAGAGACACAGGCCTGTGGGAGCGGCGCGTGCGCGGCCGTCGCCGTCGGCATTCAGCAAGGTTTGCTGGCGGAAGAGGTCCGCGTGGAATTACCGGGCGGTCGCCTTGATATCGCCTGGAAAGGTCCGGGTCATCCGTTATACATGACTGGCCCGGCGGCACATGTCTATGACGGGTTTATCCATCTATGAAGCAGCCAGGGGAAGAACTACAGGAAACGCTTACGGAACTCGATGACCGGGCGGTCGTCGACTATCTGCAGAAAAATCCTGAGTTTTTTATCCGCAATGCGCATGCCGTGGAAGCGATGCGGGTGCCGCACCCGGTGCGGGGCACTGTCTCGCTCGTTGAGTGGCACATGGCCCGCGCGCGTAATCACATTAACGTCCTTGAAGAAAATATGTCGCTGTTGATGGCGCAGGCGAATGCCAACGAAAGCCTGTTTTATCGCCTGTTGCATTTGCAGGGACGTCTGGTTGCCGCGACCAGCCTGGACGATATGCTGATGCGCTTTCATCGCTGGGCGCGTGAACTGGGCCTTGCCGGTGCCACGGTGCGCCTGTTTCCCGATCGCTGGCGTCTCGGCGCGCCGTCAAGCTATACCCATCTGGCGTTAAGCCGCCAGGCCTTCGAACCGCTGCGTATTCAGCGGCTGGGGCAGGAGCAGCACTATCTGGGCACCTTAAACGGTCCGGAATTGCTGGTGGTGTTGCCGGAAGCGAAGGCGATTGGTTCGGTGGCGATGTCGATGCTGGGACGTGACGGCGATTTGGGCGTCATTTTGTTCAGCAGCCGCGACACGCATCACTATCAGGCAGGCCAGGGAACGCAACTCCTGCATGAAATCGCGCTGATGATGCCGGATCTGCTGGAGCGCTGGGTTGAACGCGTATGACGGACTTTGCCACCGATGTCACCCGATTTCTGCGCTATCTGGGCGTAGAACGCCAGCTTAGCCCCATCACGCTGAAAAACTATCAGCGTCAGCTTGATGCCATCATCGCTTTAGCCGGAGAAACCGGACTGCAAAGCTGGCAACAATGTGACGCTGCAATGGTGCGCAGTTTTGCGGTGCGCAGCCGCCGTAAAGGACTTGGCCCTGCGAGTCTCGCGCTACGCCTCTCTGCTCTGCGCAGCTTCTTCGACTGGATGGTTAGCGAAGGCAAGCTGAAAGCCAATCCGGCGAAAGGGGTACAGGCACCCAAAGCGCCGCGCCATTTGCCGAAAAATATCGATGTTGATGATGTGAACCGTCTGTTGGATATCGACCTTAACGATCCGCTCGCCGTGCGCGACCGCGCGATGCTGGAGGTGATGTACGGTGCGGGTCTGCGTTTGTCGGAGCTGGTGGGGCTGGACATCAAACATCTGGATCTCGACAGCGGTGAAGTGTGGGTGATGGGGAAAGGCAGCAAAGAGCGTCGCCTGCCCATTGGTCGCAATGCGGTGGCGTGGATTGAGCACTGGCTGGATCTGCGCGGGTTGTTTGGCAGCGAGGAAGACGCGCTGTTCCTGTCGAAGCTGGGCAACCGTATTTCCGCGCGCAACGTGCAAAAGCGTTTTGCCGAGTGGGGCATTAAGCAGGGGTTAAACAGCCACGTGCATCCGCATAAGCTGCGCCACTCGTTTGCCACGCATATGCTGGAATCGAGCGGTGACCTGCGAGGCGTACAGGAACTGCTGGGACACGCCAACCTCTCGACCACGCAAATCTATACTCATCTTGATTTTCAACACCTGGCCTCGGTGTACGATGCGGCGCATCCACGCGCCAAACGGGGGAAATAATGCGTTTTTACCGGTCTCCAGGACCCATCTCGGCGATCACGTTCGATCTCGATGACACTCTTTACGATAACCGCCCGGTTATCCAGCGCACCGAACAGGAAGCGCTCGCCTTTGTGCAAAACTACCATCCGGCGCTACGCACGCTGCAAAATACTGATCTGCAACGCTTGCGTCAGGCGGTACGGGAAGCGGAGCCGGAAATTTACCACGATGTCACCCGCTGGCGTCATCGCGCCGTCGAGCGTGCCATGCTAAACGCCGGACTCTCCGCGCAGGAGGCGGTTGCGGGGGCGAATGCCGCGATGATGAACTTTGCGAAGTGGCGCAGTCAGGTCGATGTCCCGCAAGAGACGCACGACACGCTGAAAGCGTTAGCGAGAAAGTGGCCGCTGGTGGCGATCACCAACGGCAACGCGCAGCCGGAGCTGTTCGGCCTCGGCGACTATTTCGAATTTGTGCTGCGCGCCGGTCCGGACGGACGCTCAAAGCCGTTCAGTGATATGTACTTCCTGGCGGCGGAAAAGTTAACTGTGCCGATCGGCGAGATCCTGCACGTGGGCGACGATCTGACGACCGACGTTGCCGGGGCGATCCGCAGTGGGTTGCAGGCCTGCTGGATTAAACCGGAAAATGCCGACCTGATGCACACTTTTGACAGCCGCTTACTGCCACATATTGAGATTTCACAGTTGGCATCTCTGACCTCGCTGATATAATCACCAGCAGTTCTGTATAAATACACAGCTTTTTGGCGGATGGCGCGACGCTTATCCGCCCTACTTCTTTTAATGCGGCGGTGCCAATGGACGTTTCTTATCTGCTCGACAGCCTCAATGATAAACAGCGCGAAGCGGTGGCCGCGCCACGTAGCAACATGCTGGTTCTCGCGGGGGCAGGGAGCGGTAAGACACGCGTACTGGTACACCGTATCGCCTGGCTGCTGACGGTAGAAAATAACTCGCCGTATTCGATTATGGCGGTAACCTTTACCAATAAAGCGGCGGCGGAGATGCGTCACCGTATCGGCCAGATTATGGGCACCAGCCAGGGCGGCATGTGGGTCGGCACTTTCCACGGTCTGGCGCACCGACTGCTGCGCGCGCATCACATGGATGCGAATTTGCCGCAGGATTTTCAGATCCTCGACAGCGAAGACCAGTTGCGTCTGCTCAAGCGTCTGATTAAGGCGATGAACCTCGACGAGAAGCAGTGGCCGGCGCGTCAGGCGATGTGGTACATCAACGGACAGAAAGACGAAGGTCTACGCCCACATCATATTCAGAGTTTCGGTAACCCGATTGAGCAGACCTGGCAGAAGGTGTATCAGGCCTATCAGGAAGCGTGCGATCGTGCGGGGCTGGTGGATTTTGCCGAACTACTGCTGCGCGCGCATGAGCTGTGGCTCAACAAACCGCATATTCTTCAGCACTACCGCGAACGTTTCACGAATATCCTGGTGGACGAATTCCAGGATACCAACAACATCCAGTATGCCTGGATCCGTCTGCTGGCTGGCGATACCGGCAAAGTGATGATCGTGGGCGATGACGACCAGTCGATCTACGGCTGGCGCGGCGCGCAGGTAGAAAACATCCAGCGCTTCCTGAACGACTTCCCCGGTGCGCAAACCATCCGTCTTGAGCAGAACTACCGCTCAACCAGTAATATTCTCAGCGCGGCGAACGCTCTGATCGAGAACAACAATGGGCGTCTGGGTAAAAAGCTGTGGACCGATGGCGTCGAAGGCGAGCCCATTTCACTCTACTGCGCGTTTAACGAGCTGGATGAAGCGCGCTTTGTCGTCAACCGGATCAAAACCTGGCAGGACAACGGTGGCGCGCTGGAGCAGTGCGCTATTCTCTACCGCAGTAACGCCCAGTCGCGTGTGCTGGAAGAGGCGCTGCTACAGGCCAGTATGCCGTACCGCATATACGGCGGCATGCGCTTCTTCGAGCGTCAGGAAATCAAAGATGCGCTCTCTTATCTGCGCCTGATTGCGAACCGCAATGATGACGCCGCCTTTGAACGCGTGGTGAATACCCCGACGCGCGGGATTGGCGATCGGACGCTGGACGTGGTGCGCCAGACGTCACGCGATCGCCAGCTCACGTTGTGGCAGGCGTGCCGCGAACTGTTGCAGGAAAAAGCGCTGGCCGGTCGTGCCGCCAGTGCGCTGCAACGCTTTATGGAACTCATTGACGCACTGGCACAGGAAACGGCAGATATGCCGCTGCACGTGCAGACTGACCGGGTGATTAAAGATTCCGGCCTGCGCATGATGTACGAGCAGGAGAAAGGCGAGAAAGGTCAGACCCGCATCGAGAACTTAGAGGAACTGGTGACGGCGACGCGCCAGTTCAGCTACAACGACGAAGACGAAGATCTGATGCCGTTGCAGGCCTTTCTCTCCCATGCGGCGCTGGAAGCGGGCGAAGGGCAGGCGGATACCTGGCAGGATGCGGTACAGCTCATGACGCTGCACTCGGCGAAAGGGCTGGAGTTCCCGCAGGTGTTTATCGTCGGGATGGAAGAGGGGATGTTCCCCAGCCAGATGTCACTGGATGAGGGCGGACGCCTTGAAGAAGAGCGTCGTCTGGCCTATGTCGGCGTGACCCGTGCGATGCAGAAACTGACCCTAACCTATGCCGAAACGCGTCGCTTGTATGGCAAAGAGGTGTATCACCGTCCGTCGCGCTTCATCGGTGAGTTGCCGGAAGCGTGCGTTGAAGAGGTCCGTCTGCGTGCAACGATCAGCCGTCCGGTGAGCCATCAGCGGATGGGGACGCCGATGGCGGAAAACGACACCGGTTACAAGCTGGGCCAGCGTGTGCGCCATGCTAAGTTCGGCGAGGGCACCATTGTGAATCTGGAGGGCAGCGGCGAACACAGCCGGTTGCAGGTGGCTTTCCAGGGACAGGGAATTAAATGGCTCGTTGCTGCGTATGCGAAGTTAGAAACGGTCTAACTTATAGATAACTATCACTTTAATTTCCCCCTCTGCTAACCTTTCTGCATAAGGGGAAATTATTACTTTTTCGCGTTTCGTTGCGTGTTGACGGCAAATTTTTGCTGGCGTAACATGCGCGCACGATTACGCTAAGAGGACATTCGCCTTGGACACACCCAGTAGATACTGGCTCATTATCCTGTCATCCAGGATCAACTCCTAAGGCTATCCCTTTTTGCTGATAGCCTTAGCGGTTGTCAGCGACCTTCTCTTTTTTCCCGTCGCGCTGAGTCAGGCTGTTTAATGGTCTGAAACCCAATTTGTTTCTGTGTGCCCACCGAACTGTCCGATATTTTTAAGCATTGGGAGTCCCGGTCATGCTGAGCGCATTTCAACTGGAAAATAACCGACTCACCCGGCTGGAAGTCGAAGAGTCACAAACCCTGATTGATGCCGTCTGGGTCGACCTGGTCGAGCCCGACGACGACGAGCGACTGCGCGTACAATCTGAGCTGGGCCAGAGCCTGGCGACCCGTCCTGAACTGGAAGACATCGAAGCATCCGCCCGTTTCTTCGAAGACGAAGACGGTCTGCACATCCACTCCTTTTTCTTCTTCGAAGATGCGGAAGACCACGCGGGTAACTCCACTGTGGCATTCACCATCCGCGATGGTCGCCTGTTTACCCTGCGTGAACGTGAACTGCCCGCGTTTCGTTTGTATCGTATGCGCGCCCGCAGCCAGGCCATGGTTGACGGTAACGCCTATGAACTGCTGCTGGATCTGTTCGAAACCAAAATCGAACAGCTGGCGGATGAAATCGAAAACATCTACAGCGATCTGGAAGAGCTGAGTCGGGTGATTATGGAAGGGCACCAGGGCGATGAGTACGATGAAGCCCTCTCGACGCTGGCAGAACTGGAAGATATCGGCTGGAAAGTCCGCCTGTGTCTGATGGATACCCAGCGTGCGCTGAACTTCCTGGTCCGCAAGGCGCGTTTACCGGGCGGACAACTGGAACAGGCGCGCGAGATCCTGCGAGATATCGAATCCCTGCTGCCGCACAATGAATCCCTGTTCCAGAAAGTGAACTTCCTGATGCAGGCGGCGATGGGCTTTATCAACATCGAGCAGAACCGCATCATCAAGATCTTCTCGGTGGTTTCCGTGGTTTTCCTGCCGCCGACGCTGGTGGCCTCCAGCTATGGGATGAACTTTGAGTTTATGCCTGAACTGAAGTGGAGCTTTGGCTACCCGGGCGCGATTATCTTTATGCTGCTCGCCGGTCTGGCACCGTATCTGTACTTTAAACGGAAGAACTGGCTGTAATGGTTATGCCGGATGGCGCTTCGCTTATCCGGCTTACAGAAAGTACATCATCATAGGCCGGATAAGGCACAGCCGCCATCCGGCAACCCCCCTAACTCCGACGTCCACGTCTCTGCGTATAAATCGCATCTGTCACGAAGATCGCCAGCGCGACCCAGATAAAGGCAAATGTCACCATTTTATCCGCGCCCGGCACTTCACCGTAGAACGTGACGGCCAGCAGGAACATCAGCGTCGGGCCGATGTACTGGAAGAAACCCAGCGTAGAAAGGCGCAGGCGCGTCGCCGCACCGGTAAAGCACAGCAGCGGAACCGTGGTCACCACCCCGGCGGCAATCAGCAGCAGGTTGAGCGACATCGGGTTCTGCCCCATATGGCTGGTTGAGCTGTCGGCGATACCGAACAGGTAGATGGCGGCAACAGGCAACAGCCACAAAGTTTCCACCAGCATCCCGGTTTGCGCTTCAACGGCGATTTTTTTGCGTACCAGACCGTAAAAGGCAAAGCTGAACGCCAGTCCCAGCGCGATGACGGGCAGTGAACCGAAGGTCCAGAGCTGCACCAGAACGCCACAGGTCGCCAGAATTACCGCCAGCCACTGCATCCGACGGAAGCGTTCACCGAGGAAAAGCATTCCCAGCACAATGTTCACCAGCGGGTTGATAAAATAACCCAGGCTGGCTTCCAGCATATGGTGGTTGTTTACCGCCCAGATAAACAACAGCCAGTTGCCCCCCACGAGTACCGCCGAGAGCGCCAACAGGAAGATCTTTTTCGGTGTTTTCAGCAGCGCTTTTACGCTCGACCACTGTCGGCTAATGCTGATCAGCGCCACCATAAAGAAAAACGACCAGATCACGCGATGGGTCAGGATTTCATCTGCGGGGACATAATAAATTAGCTTGAAGTACGCCGGAGCGATCCCCCAAATAAAATAGGCGGCAAGCGCGAGTAACACGCCCAGCCGCGTTTGTTTTGCATCCATCGGGAAAAACTCATGTCTGAAATGTAACAACAGTTTACCTGTTTTTACCCCACCATATAAGTGGCGGTGGCGCTGGCAATATAAAGCTGCTCTTCGTTGTGTAATTCCACACGCGCGACGGCGACTTTATTCCCGGCGCGTAGCAGACTGCTGGTGGCGGTAAAGCGATTGCCCCGACCCGGACGCAGGTAGTCTACGCGCAGATCGATGGTCCCCATGCGAGACAGCCGCTGGCGCAGTTCGTCTTCACTGATGGTTTCATGGCGCGTCAGAGTACTGCCGACACACACCAGCCCGGCAGCCACGTCCAGTGCAGAGGCGATCACCCCGCCATGCAGTATGCTTTGCGCCCAGTTTCCCACCATCATCGGCTGATTATTAAACGCCAGTTGGGCAAACTCTTTCTCATAGCGTTCCAGTTCCAGGCCCAGCGCCCGGTTGAACGGCATGTGGTAGACAAACATTTCGCCCACAAGCTTCAGGACTTGCTCAGCAGTCAGTACGGCAGACATACGATTCCAACACTCCATTAGTTAATGAAATGTTGATGTTATGCTTCTTAAATGTTGTTTTCCACTTTAAGACGGGATAACTAACGAGGATGTGTGTAAATATGTAAAATGGTTGGCAGAATAATAGACAAATCAAAAATCTTTCGTTCAGGAGAACAACAAGAATGCGGGCGATTCTGGCTTGGTTGCTACCAGCAGCACTGCTGCCGCTGGCGGCGTATGCGCAAGAGGCGACGGTGAAAGAGGTTCATGATGCACCGGCGGTGCGGGGCAGTATTATCGCCAATATGCTGCAGGAGCATGATAATCCTTTTACGCTCTATCCCTACGATACGAACTATCTGATCTACACCAATACCAGCGACATGAACAAAGAAGCGATCAGTTCCTACAACTGGTCCGAAAATGCCCGCAAAGATGAAGTGAAGTTCCAGCTGAGCCTGGCGTTTCCGATCTGGCGTGGGATCATGGGGTCGAATTCGGTTCTGGGCGCCTCTTATACGCAGAAGTCCTGGTGGCAGTTATCCAATACAGAAGAGTCGTCACCGTTTCGTGAAACCAACTATGAACCGCAGCTGTTCCTGGGTTTTGCTACCGATTACCGCGTTGCCGGATGGACGCTGCGCGACGTGGAAATGGGGTACAACCATGATTCGAACGGGCGTTCCGATCCGACATCACGTAGCTGGAACCGTCTTTACACGCGCCTGATGGCGGAAAATGGCAACTGGCTGGTAGAGGTTAAACCGTGGTACGTCATCGGCAGTACCGACGATAACCCGGATATCACCAAATACATGGGCTATTACCAGCTTAAGGTCGGCTATCACCTGGGCGATGCGGTCCTGAGCGCGAAGGGCCAGTACAACTGGAATACCGGTTACGGCGGCGCGGAGCTGGGGCTGAGTTATCCGATGACGAAGCATATTCGTCTCTATACCCAGGTATATAGCGGGTATGGCGAATCGCTGATCGACTATAACTTTAATCAGACGCGCGTCGGTGTGGGTGTGATGCTCAACGATATCTTCTGATCGATGATTGTGTTTTAAACATTGCAGTTTCTCCCTCAGGCGCTGAAAATAGCGCCTGTTTTGATTTAAGCGAACGGGGTTAATGTGGCGCAGGCGGAAGTGTTGAATCTGGAATCTGGAGCTAAGCAGGTTTTGCAAGAAACCTTTGGCTACCAGCAGTTTCGCCCGGGTCAGGAAGCGATCATCGACACCGTCGTTTCGGGGCGCGACTGCCTGGTCGTGATGCCGACCGGGGGCGGAAAATCCCTCTGCTATCAAATCCCTGCCTTACTGCTCAACGGCCTGACCGTGGTGGTTTCGCCGCTGATTTCCCTGATGAAAGATCAGGTCGACCAACTGCTGGCGAACGGCGTGGCGGCCGCTTGTCTGAATTCGACGCAAACCCGTGAGCAGCAGCTTGAAGTGATGACGGGGTGTCGTACCGGACAAATCCGTCTGCTGTATATCGCTCCTGAACGCCTGATGCTGGATAACTTCCTTGAGCACCTGGCGCACTGGAATCCGGTGTTACTGGCCGTGGACGAAGCGCACTGTATCTCGCAGTGGGGACATGATTTCCGCCCGGAATATGCCGCACTCGGCCAGCTCAGACAGCGTTTTCCCACACTGCCATTTGTCGCGCTGACCGCGACCGCTGATGAAACCACACGGCTGGATATTGTTCGTCTGCTGGGACTGAACGATCCCTTAATCCAGATCAGCAGTTTTGACCGTCCGAACATTCGCTACATGCTGATGGAGAAGTTTAAACCGCTCGATCAACTGATGCGTTACGTGCAGGAACAGCGTGGTAAATCCGGGATTATTTACTGTAACAGTCGTGCGAAAGTGGAGGACACCGCCGCGCGTCTGCAAAGCCGGGGCATTAGCGCCGCGGCATACCATGCAGGGCTGGAAAATCACATCCGCGCCGACGTGCAGGAGAAATTCCAGCGCGACGACCTGCAAATCGTGGTGGCGACCGTCGCTTTTGGCATGGGCATCAACAAACCTAACGTGCGTTTTGTGGTGCATTTCGATATTCCCCGCAACATTGAGTCCTACTACCAGGAGACCGGTCGTGCCGGGCGAGACGGCCTGCCCGCGGAGGCGATGCTGTTTTACGATCCGGCGGATATGGCGTGGCTGCGCCGCTGTCTGGAAGAAAAACCGCAGGGACAGCTACAGGATATCGAACGGCACAAGTTGAACGCGATGGGCGCGTTTGCCGAGGCGCAAACCTGTCGTCGTCTGGTGCTGCTTAACTACTTCGGTGAAGGGCGTCAGGAACCGTGCGGCAACTGCGATATCTGTCTTGATCCGCCAAAACAGTATGATGGCGTGAAGGACGCACAGATTGCGCTCTCGACCATTGGTCGGGTAAACCAGCGTTTTGGGATGGGTTACGTGGTGGAAGTGATACGCGGGGCTAACAGCCAGCGTATTCGCGAACTCGGCCACGACAAGCTCAAGGTGTACGGTATGGGGCGCGAACAGAGTCACGAGCACTGGGTGAGCGTGATCCGCCAGTTGATTCACCTGGGCTTCGTTACGCAAAATATCGCCCAGCATTCCGCGCTACAGCTCACCGATGCTTCACGTCCGCTGCTGCGCGGCGAGGTCACCCTGCAACTCGCAGTGCCGCGTATTGTCGCCCTGAAACCGCGCGTCATGCAGAAATCTTTCGGCGGCAATTACGATCGCAAACTGTTCGCCAAACTGCGCAAGCTGCGTAAAGCTATTGCTGATGAAGAGAATATCCCGCCGTACGTCGTCTTCAACGACGCCACGCTGATTGAGATGGCGGAACAGATGCCGGTTTCCGCGAGCGAAATGCTCAGCGTCAACGGGGTGGGAATGCGCAAACTGGAACGCTTCGGTAAAGCGTTTATGGCGTTGATCCGCGCGCACGTTGATGGTGACGACGAAGAGTAGTCAGCCGGGCAAAAAAGTGCCAGGATGGTGACTCACTGAACTGTTTCCCCCGCGAGTATTTTCATCATGTTAATGTTATTTCTCACCGTGGCGATGGTGCACATTGTGGCACTGATGAGCCCAGGGCCGGATTTCTTTTTTGTCTCGCAGACGGCGGTCAGCCGCTCGCGCAAAGAAGCGATGATGGGCGTGCTGGGCATTACCTGTGGCGTCATGGTGTGGGCGGGCATCGCGCTGCTCGGCCTGCATCTGATCATTGAAAAAATGGCCTGGTTACACACTATTATCATGGTCGGCGGCGGCCTGTATCTGTGCTGGATGGGCTACCAGATGCTGCGTGGCGCGTTGAAAAAGCAGGATGTCGCGGCACCCACGCCGCAGGTTGAGCTGGCGCAAAGCGGTCGCAGTTTCCTGAAAGGGTTACTGACGAACCTGGCTAACCCGAAAGCCATCATCTACTTCGGTTCGGTCTTTTCTCTGTTTGTCGGCGACAGCGTCGGTACTGCCGCGCGTTGGGGGATTTTCGTGCTGATTATCGTTGAGACTTTCGCGTGGTTTACCGTGGTTGCCAGCCTGTTTGCGCTGCCGAAAATGCGTCGTGGCTACCAGCGTATGGCGAAATGGATCGACGGTTTTGCCGGGGCGTTGTTCGCGGGGTTCGGTATCCATCTGATCATTTCGCGCTAAGTCTTTGTGCCGGATACGTGCCAGTTGCTATCCGGCAACCGGTCAGGCGTGGCGCGCCGACGCCAGCAGTGCACCCACCAGCATAAACAGCGAACCGAAGATTTTATTCAACGCTTTCATCTGTTTCGGTCCTTTGATCCACAACGCGATACGCTGCGCCAGCGTGGCGTAGCCGATCATCACCACGATGTCGACTGCAATAGTGGTTACACCGAGCACGATGTACTGCATCAGTTGGGGTTCTTTTGGCATCACGAACTGTGGGAAAAGGGCCGCCAGGAAGACGATGCTTTTAGGGTTTGTCAGGTTCACGAATACGGCGCGTTTAAACAGGCGACCGCGCGACTGGGTCTGGGCCATAGCATTCAGATCAATCGCACCGGCGGCGCGCCATTGCTGGATGCCTAACCAAATCAGATAGGCCGCGCCCGCCCATTTCAGCACCTCAAAGGCGATGACGGAGCGTGAAAACAGCGTGCCCAGACCGACGCCGACCAGCACGATATGAATGCCCAGTCCGGCCTGTAACCCGGCAATCGACGCCACTGCGCCGCGATAGCCGTGATTAAGGGAAGTCGTCATGGTATTGATGGCGCCGGAACCGGGCGAAAGGCTCAAAATTATGGATGTCAGCAGGTAGGCGAACCACCATTCAAAAGTCATGAGAAACTCCCTGATTGCACTTTAAATACACTAAATAATTCGAGTTGCACAAAGGCGGCGACGCAGCGAAATCCCAGGCGCGTACAGGGAGTACATGACGGGGATGAGCGAGGAAAGCCAGCGCATCTGCAGCTTGAAGTATGACGGGTATATGCCACAATACGCTACTGTTGCGGTGTTGTGTCAGACATGATTAAAAAAACGATTTTTACCTGGTAAACGAGGCTGGATACCCGATGTTTCAGCAGCAAAAAGACTGGGAAACGAGAGAAAACGCGTTTGCGGCTTTTTCCATGGGGCCGCTGACAGACTTCTGGCGTCAGCGCGAGGAAGCGGAATTGACCGGCGTCGGTCGTGTGCCGGTGCGGTTTGTCCGGTTTCGCGCAGCGCATAACGATCGTGTCATTGTCATCTGTCCGGGGCGAATTGAAAGCTATGTAAAGTACGCTGAGCTGGCGTATGACCTGTTTCATCTGGGCTTTGATGTCCTCATTATTGACCATCGCGGTCAGGGGCGTTCCGGGCGTATGCTATCGGATCCTAATCGCGGACATGTCGACAATTTCAACGACTATGTTGATGATTTATCGGCGTTCTGGGGACAAGAAGTGCAGCCGGGACCGTGGCGTAAACGTTATATTCTGGCACACTCGATGGGCGGGGCGATTGCGACGCTGTTTTTGCAGCGCCATCCGCATCAGTGCGATGCGATCGCGCTCTGCGCGCCAATGTTTGGTATTGTGATGCGTTTGCCGGACTGGATGGTACGCCATATCCTCGACTGGGCCGAAGGTCATCAGCGTATCCGGGAAGGGTATGCGATCGGCACCGGACGCTGGCGGGCATTGCCCTTTGGCATGAATTTATTAACGCACAGTCGACAACGCTATCGGCGTAATTTACGTTTTTATGCCGATGAGCCGCAGCTGCGCGTCGGCGGCCCAACCTTTCACTGGGTACGGGAAGGCATCCTGGCGGCTGAACAGGTGCTGGCAGGCGCGGGCGATGACGCCACGCCAACTCTGCTGATTCAGGCTGAAGAAGAGCGTGTGGTGGATAACCGCATGCACGAACGTTTTTGTGAACTCCGCGCCGCAGCGGGCCATCCTGTCGAAGGGGGGCATCCGCTGGTCATTAAAGGCGCTTACCATGAGATCCTTTTTGAAAAGGACGCTATGCGCTCAGTTGCGCTTCAGGCTATCGTTGATTTTTTCAACAAGCATAACTCATCAGCGGAAACCGCTTTGCTCAGAGGTTGAATTTTTATATGTATCAGATTGTTGCGTCTGATTTAGATGGCACACTGCTTTCTCCCGACCATACCCTATCCCCCTACGCGAAAGAGACATTGAAGCTGCTGACCGCACGCGGCGTTAACTTTGTCTTTGCGACCGGTCGACATCATGTCGATGTGGGGCAGATTCGCGATAATCTGGAGATTAAGTGCTATATGATTACCTCCAACGGCGCGCGTGTGCATGATATGGATGGCAATCTGGTGTTTACCCATAATCTGGACCGCGATATTGCCAGCGATCTGTTTGGGGTGGTGAACGCGAACCCGGATATCATCACTAACGTCTATCGCGATGACGAATGGTTTATGAACCGCCATCGTCCGGATGAAATGCGATTTTTCAAAGAGGCGGTGTTCCATTACTCGCTGTTTGAACCGGGTTTACTGGAGCCGGAAGGCGTCAGCAAAGTGTTCTTCACCAGTCATTCTCATGACGTCCTGCTGCCGCTGGAACAGGCTATTAATGCGCGCTGGGGCGATCGGGTGAACGTGAGCTTCTCCACGCTCACCTGTCTGGAAGTGATGGCGGGCGGCGTGTCGAAAGGCCATGCGCTGGAGGCGGTCGCCAACGCGATGGGTTACAGCCTCAAAGACTGCATCGCCTTTGGCGACGGGATGAACGACGCTGAAATGCTGTCAATGGCAGGCAAAGGCTGCATTATGGCCGGGGCGCATCAACGCCTGAAGGATCTGCATCCGGAACTGGAAGTGATCGGCTCTAATATCGACGATGCGGTGCCGCATTATCTGCGCGATCTCTTCTTACGCTAAGATGAATGCTGATTAATTAATCAGTTGTCAACTTAACTCTCCGCTACAATGGATACTCCATATTCTACGAGATATCCATTGTGGCGTTACTGATCATTACCACGATCCTGTGGGCTTTCTCCTTCAGCCTGTTCGGGGAATACCTTGCCGGGCACGTCGATAGCTACTTTGCCGTGTTGGTTCGGGTCGGTCTGGCGGCGCTGGTATTCCTGCCTTTCCTGTGTACGCGCGGGCACAGCCTGAAAACTATCGGGCTTTATATGCTGGTGGGAGCCATGCAGCTTGGCATCATGTATATGCTGAGTTTCCACGCTTATCTCTATCTGACTGTCTCTGAACTGCTGCTGTTTACCGTGTTGACGCCGCTCTATATCACGCTGATTTACGATCTGATGAGTAAACGGCGGCTGCGCTGGGGGTATGCGTTTAGCGCGCTGCTGGCGGTGATTGGCGCAGGGATTATTCGTTATGACCAGGTGACCGATCACTTCTGGACTGGTCTGCTGCTGGTACAGCTTTCCAACATCAGTTTTGCCATCGGGATGGTGGGCTATAAACGCCTGATGGAGACGCGCCCGATGCCCCAGCATAACGCCTTTGCATGGTTTTACATCGGCGCATTTCTGGTGGCGGTAGTTGCCTGGTTCTTGTTGGGCAATGCGCAGAAAATGCCGGAAACCACGCTCCAGTGGGGAATTCTGGTGTTCCTGGGCGTGGCCGCTTCAGGCATCGGCTACTTTATGTGGAACTACGGCGCGACACAGGTTGATGCGGGGACGCTGGGTATTATGAACAATATGCATGTGCCCGCAGGGCTGCTGGTCAACCTGGCTATCTGGCACCAACAGCCTCACTGGCCAAGTTTTATTACTGGTGCGATGGTGATATTGGCTTCACTGTGGGTGCATCGAAAGTGGGTCGCTCCGCGCTCCGAACAAACGGCAGATGATCGCAGGCGTGATTGCGCGCCGATCGAATAAACGCCTCAGTCACCGGCTGGCGCTGCTCGCCATCACGCACGGCGGCGTACAGGCGGCTCCATAAGCCCTCTCCCAGGGTTCTGGTCACCACCAGACCCTGGCGTTCAAAACTCTCCACGACCCAGTGCGGCAGGGCAGCAATGCCCATGTTTGCCGCCACCATCTGAATCAACAGCAGAGTATTATCCACGCTTTTCAGTGACGGGCTGACCCCTGCGGGCTGAAGAAAATGACGCCAGACGTCCAGTCGACTGCGTTGTACCGGATAGATCAGCAGCGTTTCGCTGGCTAAATCTTCCGGGGTGATCTGCGTTTTGCTGGTCAGCGGATGCTCGGGTGCCAGCACCAGGCGAACTTCAAAATCAAACATCGGAGAATAATGCAGCCCGCTGCGCGGCAGAATGTCAGAGGTCATCACCAGATCGAGCTCGTCCTGCTGGAGCGCCGGTTGGGGGTCAAACGTCACGCCGGATTTAAAATCCATCTCCACCTGCGGCCATTTGGCGCGGAAGTTTTCCAGCGCCGGGGTCAACCACTGAATACAGCTATGGCACTCAATGGCGATACGCAGACGGGTTTGTTGTGGTTCGTTGCAGGCCTGCAACGCGCGGTTAATTTGTGGCAGAACCTGACTGGCCAGTTGCAACAGGATCTCACCCTGTGGGGTGAAACGCAGCGGCTGACTTTTACGTATGAATAGCCGAAAGCCAAGGCGCTGTTCCAGATCGCTGAACTGGTGAGACAGGGCGGATTGGGTCTGATGCAGCGTCGCCGCGGCGGCTGCCAGTGACCCGGTATTCCGCAACGCCTGGAGCGTTTTCAGGTGTTTAATCTCGATCATGAAAGTCCTTCACTTCGGCATGAACAAATTGCGCTTGAGGAATATACAGTAACTGTCAAATATGGATGTGTAAACATCCAGACGTCCAAAATCCTTCGTATTTTAAATTTATGGTGCGTTGGCTGCGTTTCCCCGCCCTGGTTACTTACTGATGTAAGCTCCCGGGGATGAGCAAACTTGCCACCTTCCCTGAATTAAAAATCCATAGGATTTACATATAATTAGAGGAAGTAAAATGACAATACTGAATCACACCCTCGGTTTCCCTCGTGTTGGCCTGCGTCGCGAGCTGAAAAAAGCGCAAGAGGGCTACTGGGCGGGTAATGTGACCCGTGAAGAACTGCTGGCGGTGGGCCGCGAACTGCGGGCGCGTCACTGGGATCAGCAAAAGCAGGCAGGTATCGATCTACTGCCGGTCGGCGATTTTGCCTGGTACGACCATGTTCTGACCACCAGCCTGCTGCTCGGTAACGTCCCGGCGCGTCATCAGAACAAAGATGGTTCCGTCGATATCGACACCCTGTTCCGCATTGGTCGCGGTCGTGCGCCGACCGGCGAACCGGCTGCGGCGGCAGAAATGACCAAATGGTTTAACACCAACTATCACTATATGGTGCCGGAGTTCGTTAAGGGTCAGCAGTTCAAACTGACCTGGACACAACTGCTGGATGAAGTAGACGAAGCGCTGGCGCTGGGTCACAAGGTGAAACCTGTGCTGCTCGGCCCGGTCACTTACCTGTGGCTGGGCAAAGTAAAGGGCGAGTCGTTCGATCGCCTGAGCCTGCTGAAAGACATTCTGCCGGTTTACCAGCAGGTGCTGGCGGAACTGGCAAAACGCGGCATCGAGTGGGTGCAGATCGACGAACCCGCGCTGGTGCTGGAACTGCCGCAGACGTGGCTGAACGCCTTCAAACCGGCCTACGATGCGCTTTCCGGGCAGGTGAAACTGCTGCTGACCACCTACTTTGAAGGTGTAACGCCTAACCTTGATACCATTGCCGCGCTGCCGGTACAGGGACTCCACGTTGACCTGGTCCACGGTAAAGATGACGTGACAGCGCTGCACAAACGCCTGCCGACTGACTGGCTGCTGTCTGCCGGTCTGGTCAATGGACGCAACGTCTGGCGTGCCGATCTGACAGAAAAATATGCCCAGATTAAAGATATCGTAGGCCTTCGCGATCTGTGGGTGGCCTCGTCCTGCTCATTGCTGCACAGCCCGATCGACCTGAGCGTTGAAACGCGTCTGGATGCGGAAGTGAAGAGCTGGTTTGCCTTCGCCCTGCAAAAGTGTGGTGAACTGACGCTGCTGCGCGATGCGCTGAACAGCGGCGATACCGCCGCCATCGCCGAATGGAGCGCACCGATTCAGGCGCGTCGCCACTCGACCCGTGTGCACAATGCAGCAGTGGAAAAACGTCTGGCGGCCATCACCGCGCAGGACAGCCAGCGGGCGAACCCGTACGAAGTGCGCGCTGAAGCTCAGCGTGCGCGCTTCAACCTGCCTGCATGGCCGACGACCACTATCGGTTCTTTCCCGCAGACTACTGAAATCCGCGGCCTGCGTCTGGACTTCAAAAAAGGTCAGCTTGATGCTAACAACTATCGCACTGGCATCGCGGAGCATATTAAGCAAGCGATTGTTGAGCAGGAACGCTTAGGCCTGGACGTGCTGGTCCACGGTGAAGCCGAGCGTAACGACATGGTGGAATATTTCGGTGAGCACCTCGATGGTTTTGTTTTCACCCAGAATGGCTGGGTGCAGAGTTACGGCTCTCGCTGCGTGAAACCGCCGGTGGTGATCGGCGACGTCAGCCGTCCAGAAGCGATCACCGTAGAATGGGCGAAGTATGCTCAGTCGCTGACTGACAAACCGGTAAAAGGCATGCTGACCGGCCCGGTGACCATTCTCTGCTGGTCCTTCCCGCGTGAAGACGTCACCCGCGAAACCATCGCCAAACAGATCGCGCTGGCACTGCGTGATGAGGTGGCGGATCTGGAAGCGGCAGGCATTGGCATCATTCAGATTGATGAACCCGCACTACGCGAAGGGCTGCCGTTGCGTCGTAGCGACTGGGCGGCTTATCTGGCGTGGGGCGTGGAAGCGTTCCGTATCAACGCGGCGGTGGCGAAAGATGATACCCAGATCCACACCCACATGTGTTACTGCGAGTTTAACGACATCATGGATTCTATTGCCGCGCTGGATGCTGACGTGATCACCATTGAGACCTCACGTTCCGACATGGAGCTTCTGGAGTCGTTCGAAGAGTTCGACTATCCGAACGAAATCGGACCGGGCGTGTATGACATTCACTCGCCGAATGTCCCGAGCGTAGAGTGGATTGAGGCGCTGTTGCAAAAAGCGGCACAACGTATCCCGGCTGAACGCCTGTGGGTGAACCCGGACTGTGGCCTGAAAACCCGCGGTTGGCCGGAAACCCGCGCCGCGCTGGCGAACATGGTGAAAGCCGCGCAGAATCTGCGTCAGGCGTGATCTTCCTGGGCCCGGTAAGGCGAAGTCGCCACCGGGCCTGTTGTCGGGGGGCGGTTCAGACCTGCGTTATTTCTTACTTCCGTACTGTGCAAACCACGCCAGCATTCTTTGCCAGCCGTCTTTGGCAGATTCTTCGTGATAGCTCGAGCGGTAGTCGGCATTGAAGGCATGACCGGCATCAGGATAGACAACAATCTCCGTATTGGCGTTAGCGGCGCGTAAGGCCTGGCGCATGGTCTCCACGCTCTCCTGTGAAATACTGTTATCCTGACCGCCGTACAGACCCAGCACCGGGGCGTTCAGATCGGTCGCCACATCGACAGGATGTTTCGGCGAATTCAACGACTTATCGCCAACCAACTTCCCATACCAGGCTACAGCGGCTTTCAGTTGCGGGTTATGCGCCGCGTACAGCCACGTAATACGTCCGCCCCAACAAAAGCCAGTGATCATCAGACGATGAACATCGCCACCGTTGCGGGACGCCCAACTGGCGACGTGATCCAGATCGGCCAGAACCTGAGAATCCGGCACTTTCGCCACCAGACCGCTCAATAGCGTGGGAATATCGGCGAAATCATTGGGATCGCCTTCGCGGAAGTAGAGTTCTGGCGCGATAGCCAAATAGCCGTCCAGCGCCAGACGACGGCAGATGTCGCGGATATGTTCATGCACGCCAAAGATTTCCTGCACTACAATGACCACAGGCAGTGGGCCATCGCTCTTTTTCGGCCGGGCGTGAAACGCCGGCATCTCGTCCCCCTGAGAAGGGATTGACGTAAAACCCGCGACGATGGCGTCGTCCGGGGTATGCACTGAGGTAGAGGCAATAGGGGATGCTGCAGGTGCAAAACCGGTTTGTGGTGTTGATGTCATGGTATTCTCCGTACCCTTAGAAAAATAGCGCACTATTAACTATAGACAGCCTTTAACCATTCACACTGCCTCAAACGGCTCGCTTTTTGTGCAAAGAAAGAGAAAGTTGGGCTATTGATGTGATGTTGATCACTTTTTGTAGGTAAATTCATGCAAATGAATTGCATCATGGTGATAGCGGTCACGAAAATATCTTAAGTCCTTCGGTAAAGTGTCTTTTTGCTTCTTCTGACAAAAACCGAATCACAGAGGAGTTTTATATGTCCAGGTCTGACGTTTTTCATCTCGGCCTCACCAAGAACGATTTACAAGGGGCTACGCTGGCTATCGTCCCTGGCGATCCGGAACGTGTAGAAAAGATCGCCGCGCTGATGGAGAAGCCGGTTAAACTGGCATCTCACCGTGAATTCACTACCTGGCGCGCAGAGCTGGACGGTAAAGCCGTCATCGTCTGCTCGACCGGTATCGGCGGCCCATCAACTTCTATAGCGGTGGAAGAATTGGCTCAGTTGGGCATTCGTACTTTCCTGCGTATTGGCACCACGGGGGCCATTCAGCCGCATATCAATGTCGGCGATGTTCTGGTCACCACGGCGTCCGTTCGTCTGGATGGTGCGAGCCTGCACTTTGCGCCGATGGAGTATCCGGCAGTCGCTGACTTTGAATGCACCACCGCGCTGGTTGAAGCGGCAAAATCCATCGGTGCCACAACTCACGTGGGCGTAACTGCATCTTCTGACACCTTCTACCCAGGCCAGGAACGTTACGACACTTTCTCCGGTCGCGTAGTACGTCGTTTCAAAGGCTCCATGGAAGAGTGGCAGTCAATGGGCGTGATGAACTACGAAATGGAGTCCGCCACGCTGCTGACCATGTGTGCAAGCCAGGGCCTGCGCGCCGGGATGGTTGCGGGGGTAATCGTCAACCGCACCCAGCAAGAGATCCCGAATGCGGAGACGATGAAACAAACTGAAAGCCATGCGGTGAAAATCGTGGTGGAAGCGGCACGTCGTCTCATCTAATTCTCTTCTCTTCCGTAAACAAGGCCGACGCGTTCGGCCTTTTGCTTTTACGCGATTATTTGCGTACCGCCTCGCAGGAAAGTTCTTTAAAACTGGACGTTTATACAGCACAATTCTATTTTGTGCGGGTGATGTATGGCGTCGGGAGGCATTTTGGATATCTCAATCATCATTTATGCGGTTATTGCGCTGGTGGGCATTGCGCTTGGCTGGCTGATAGCCAGCTATCAGCATGCGCAACAGAAAGCCGAACAATTCGCTGAACGTGAAGAGATGGTTGCGGCATTAAGTGCTGCCAAACAACAGCTTGCCCAAAGTGAACACTGGCGTGATGAGTGCGAGTTGCTCAATAACGAATTACGTAGCCTGCGCAGCATTAACACCTCGCTGGAAGCGGATCTGCGTGAAGTGACCACGCGAATGGAAGCCACACAGCAGCATGCGGAAGATAAAATTCGCCAGATGATCAACAGCGAGCAGCGTCTGAGCGAACAGTTTGAAAACCTGGCAAACCGAATCTTTGAGCAAAGCAATCGCCGGGTTGATGAGCAAAACCGACAGAGCCTGAATGGTCTGCTGACGCCGCTGCGTGAACAACTGGACGGTTTCCGTCGCCAGGTTCAGGACAGCTTTGGTCAGGAAGCGCGAGAACGTCACACCCTGGCGCATGAAATTCGCAATCTCCAACAGCTTAATGCACAAATGGCCCAGGAAGCGGTCAACCTGACGCGTGCACTAAAAGGCGATAATAAAACGCAGGGGAACTGGGGCGAAGTCGTACTCACCCGTGTGCTGGAAGCATCCGGACTGCGTGAAGGTTATGAGTACGAAACGCAGGTCAGTATCGAGAATGACGTTCGTTCCCGCATGCAGCCCGACGTAATTGTACGTTTACCGCAGGGAAAAGATGTGGTGATCGACGCCAAAATGACGCTGGTGGCCTATGAGCGCTATTTTAATGCGGAAGACGATTACACCCGCGAAAGCGCGCTTCAGGAACACATTGCTTCGGTGCGTAACCATATTCGCCTGTTGGGACGTAAGGACTACCAGCAACTTCCGGGGCTGCGCACGCTGGATTACGTGCTGATGTTTATTCCGGTGGAGCCCGCGTTTCTGTTAGCGCTCGACCGACAGCCCGAACTGATTACTGAAGCGCTTAAAAACAATATTATGCTGGTCAGTCCCACGACATTACTGGTGGCGTTGCGAACCATTGCGAATCTTTGGCGTTACGAACATCAAAGCCGTAATGCGCAACAGATTGCGGACCGTGCGAGTAAGCTCTATGACAAGATGCGGCTGTTTGTCGACGATATGTCCTCCATCGGACAGAGTCTGGACAAAGCGCAGGATAACTATCGTCAGGCGATGAAAAAGCTGTCGTCGGGGCGCGGCAACGTGCTGGCACAGGCCGAAGCGTTTCGCGGCTTAGGGGTAGAAATTAAGCGCGAGATTAACCCTGAACTGGCGGAACAGGCCACAACGCAGGATGAAGAGTATCGGTTGCGATCGGTACCTGAAGAGCAGGAAGATGCATCTTATTCCGACGATGACGGGATAAAGCAGCAATCGAATTAGTCCGTTCGGAGTAACCCGGACGGGCAGAAGGGTAGGGCAATGCGCCCCAATCTGTTACACTTCTCGAACAATTTTTTGATGAGCAGGCACTGAGATGGTGGATAATTCACAAGAAACGACGCACTTTGGTTTTCAGACTGTCGCTAAAGAGCATAAAGCGGACATGGTGGCCCACGTTTTTCATTCTGTGGCATCAAAATATGATGTTATGAATGATTTGATGTCTTTTGGCATCCATCGTTTGTGGAAGCGCTTCACCATCGACTGTAGCGGCGTCCGCCGTGGTCAGACAGTACTGGATTTAGCCGGGGGAACCGGCGATCTGACGGCTAAATTCTCCCGTCTGGTCGGGGAGACCGGCAAGGTGATTCTGGCTGACATCAATGACTCAATGCTCAAAATGGGTCGTGAAAAGCTGCGCAATATCGGCGTGATTGGCAACGTAGAATATGTTCAGGCCAATGCGGAAGCGCTGCCGTTCCCGGACAATACGTTTGACTGCATCACTATTTCCTTCGGTTTGCGTAACGTCACGGACAAAGACAAAGCCCTGCGCTCGATGTTCCGTGTCCTGAAGCCAGGTGGTCGTCTGCTGGTGCTGGAATTCTCTAAACCGATTATCGAGCCACTGAGCAAAGCGTACGACGCCTACTCGTTCCATATCCTGCCGCGTATCGGTTCAATGGTCGCCAATGATGCCGATAGCTATCGTTATCTGGCGGAATCCATCCGTATGCATCCCGATCAGGACACCTTGAAAGCGATGATGCAGGACGCCGGGTTCGAAAGTGTCGACTATTACAACCTGACAGCGGGTGTGGTTGCGCTACATCGTGGCTATAAGTTCTGACAGGAGAACGGGGATGCCTTTTAAACCCTTAGTGACTGCAGGAATGGAAAGTTTGCTTAATTCATTCCTGTATCGTTCGCCGGCGTTGAAAACGGCGCGAGCGCGTCTGCTGGGAAAAGTGCTGCGTGTAGAGCTAAAAGGCTTTTCGACATCATTAATTCTGCTGTTCAGCGAACGCCAGGTTGACGTGCTGGGCGAGTGGGCTGGCGAGGCCGATTGTACGGTGATCACTCATGCCAGCGTATTGCCAAAATTACGTGACCGCCAGCAACTGGCTGCGCTGATTCGCAGTGGCGAACTGGAAGTGCAGGGTGATATTCAGGTTGTGCAAAATTTCGTTGCCCTTGCCGACCTGGCGGAATTCGATCCTGCTGAACTGCTGGCGCCTTATACCGGCGACATCGCGGCGGAAGGGATCAGCAAAGCCCTGCGCGGCGGGGCAAAATTTCTCCGTCACGGGATCCAACGTCAGCAACGTTATGTTGCCGAAGCCATTACGGAAGAGTGGCGAATGGCACCCGGACCGTTAGAGGTTGCCTGGTTCGCGGAAGAAACGGCAGCGGTGGAACGCGCTGTCGATGCGCTGACCCGGCGGCTGGAAAAACTGGAGGCTAAATGACGCCAGGTGAAGTACGGCGCCTGTATTTCATCATTCGCACTTTTTTAAGTTACGGACTTGATGAACTCATCCCCAAAATGCGGATCACGCTGCCGCTGCGGTTATGGCGTTACTGCCTGTTCTGGATGCCAAACCGGCATAAAGACAAATTATTGGGAGAGCGACTGAGACTGGCTCTGCAGGAGTTAGGGCCGGTGTGGATCAAGTTTGGTCAAATGCTCTCAACTCGCCGCGATCTCTTCCCTCCGCATATCGCCGATCAACTGGCGTTGTTACAGGACAAAGTCGCCCCCTTCGATGGCAAGCTGGCGAAAGCGCAAATCGAAGAAGCGATGGGCGGACTGCCCGTTGAAGCCTGGTTTGATGAATTCGAGATTCAGCCGCTGGCGTCGGCGTCAATTGCTCAGGTGCATACGGCGAGACTGAAATCGAACGGCAAAGAGGTCGTCATCAAAGTCATACGTCCTGACATCCTGCCGGTTATCAAAGCGGATCTACGACTGATTTATCGTCTTGCCCGCTGGGTGCCGCGCTTGCTACCGGACGGTCGCCGTCTGCGCCCGACGGAAGTGGTGCGGGAATATGAAAAAACACTGATTGATGAGCTGAACCTGCTGCGCGAATCGGCCAACGCCATTCAGCTACGGCGAAACTTTGAAGACAGCCCCATGCTCTACATCCCGGAAGTTTATTCTGACTACTGCAGTGAGAATATGATGGTGATGGAACGCATCTATGGCATCCCGGTTTCCGATGTGGTGACGCTGGAGAAAAACGGCACCAACATGAAGTTGCTGGCGGAGCGCGGCGTGCAGGTTTTCTTCACTCAGGTGTTTCGCGACAGCTTTTTCCACGCGGATATGCATCCCGGAAACATCTTTGTCAGTTATGAACACCCCGAAAACCCGAAATATATTGGCATTGATTGCGGCATTGTCGGCTCCTTAAACAAGGAAGATAAGCGTTACCTGGCGGAGAACTTTATCGCGTTCTTTAATCGTGATTACCGCAAGGTTGCGGAACTGCATGTTGATTCAGGCTGGGTTCCGCCGGATACCAACGTTGAAGAGTTTGAGTTTGCGATTCGTACCGTATGCGAGCCTATCTTCGAGAAACCGCTAGCAGAAATCTCGTTTGGTCACGTTTTGTTAAACCTTTTCAATACGGCGCGTCGATTTAACATGGAAGTGCAGCCTCAACTGGTATTGTTGCAGAAGACATTACTGTATGTTGAGGGCGTAGGACGTCAGCTGTATCCGCAGTTGGATCTCTGGAAAACGGCGAAGCCTTTTCTGGAATCATGGATTAAAGATCAGGTCGGTATTCCGGCGCTGGTCAGGGCATTTAAGGAAAAAGCGCCGTTCTGGGTCGAAAAAATGCCAGAACTCCCTGAACTGGTGTACGACAGTTTGCGCCAGGGCAAATATTTACAGCACAGTGTTGATAAGATTGCGCGCGAGCTTCAGGAGAATCATGTGCGTCAGGGCCAATCCCGTTACTTATTGGGAATTGGAGCCACGTTACTATTGAGTGGGACATTCCTGTTGATTAATCGTCCTGAATGGGGCTATATGCCCGGCTGGTTGATGGCAGGCGGTCTGGTCGCCTGGATTGTCGGCTGGCGCAAAACTCGCTGATTTTTTCATCGCTCAAGGCAGGCCGGGTAACGTATACTACGGCCTTATTAATTCATCATCTATCACAGAGGAACATGTATGGGTGGTATCAGTATTTGGCAGTTGGTGATCATTGCCGTCATCGTTGTACTGTTGTTTGGCACCAAGAAGCTCGGCTCCATCGGTTCCGATCTTGGCGCATCCATCAAAGGCTTCAAAAAAGCCATGAGTGATGATGATGCTAAACAGGATAAAGCCAGTCAGGACGCTGACTTTACCGCGAAGTCTATTACTGACAAACCGGCAGACGCTGCTAAAGAAACGGCGAAAAAAGAAGACGCGAAAAGCCACGATAAAGAGCAGGTGTAATTCGTGTTTGATATTGGCTTTAGCGAACTGTTACTGGTGTTTATTATCGGCCTCGTCGTACTGGGGCCGCAGCGATTGCCGGTAGCCGTCAAAACGATAGCTGGCTGGGTACGCGCATTGCGATCCCTTGCGACCACCGTTCAGAATGAACTGACCCAGGAGCTTAAGCTCCAGGAGTTTCAGGACAGCCTGAAAAAGGTTGAGAAAGCGAGCCTGGAAAATCTGACTCCCGAGCTGAAAGCCTCAATGGATGAACTGCGCCAGGCGGCGGAGTCAATGAAACGTTCCTATAGCGCGAACGAGCCCGAAAAAGCGAGCGACGAAGCGCACACCATCCATAACCCGGTGGTGAAAGGGAACGAAGAACAGCATGAAGGGGTCACGCCCGCTACTGCTGAAGTCCAGGCCAGCGCACCGGAACAGGCTCCTGAGATTGTCGGGGAGACGTCTCCTGCCGTCAACGTGAAGGACGCTGAACCGAAAACCGCTGCCCCTGTTGCTGGCTCCTCCCCTACGTCGAGTGATAAACCGTAAACATGGCTGTAGAAGATACTCAACCGCTTATCACGCACCTGATTGAGCTGCGTAAACGTCTGCTTAACTGCATTATTGCGGTTATCGTGATTTTTCTGGCATTGGTCTATTTTGCCAATGACATCTATCACCTGGTTTCCTCGCCGCTTATCAAACAGTTGCCGCAGGGCGCAACCATGATCGCGACGGATGTCGCATCACCGTTCTTCACCCCGATCAAATTAACCTTCATGGTGTCGCTGATCCTGTCAGCACCGGTGATCCTTTATCAGGTCTGGGCGTTTATCGCGCCAGCGCTGTATAAGCATGAACGCCGCATGGTGGTACCGTTACTGATCTCCAGCTCGTTACTGTTCTATATCGGCATGGCGTTTGCCTACTTTGTCGTGTTCCCGCTGGCGTTTGGCTTCCTTGCCAATACCGCGCCGGAAGGTGTGCAGGTCTCGACGGATATTGCCAGCTATCTGAGCTTTGTCATGGCGCTGTTTATGGCGTTCGGGGTCTCGTTTGAGGTGCCCGTTGCCATCGTGCTGCTTTGCTGGATGGGGGTGACGACACCGGAAGATTTGCGTAAAAAACGGCCTTATGTGTTAGTTGGCGCGTTTGTGGTAGGGATGTTGCTGACGCCGCCGGATGTTTTTTCGCAGACGTTACTGGCGATTCCGATGTACTTCCTGTTTGAGGTCGGCGTTTTCTTCTCACGTTTCTATGTCGGTAAGCGACAGACACGGGATGAAGATAACGAGGCGGAATCAGAAGCCGAAGCTGAGAAAGCCGAGAAGACAGAAGAGTAAATTCAACCGCCCGCCAGGGCGGTTGTCATATGGAGCGAAGCATGTTTGATATCGGCGTTAATTTAACCAGCTCGCAGTTTTTAAAAGACCGTGATGAGGTTGTGGCTCGCGCGAGGGCCGCTGGCGTGAAGGGCCTGCTTCTCACCGGAACAAACCTGCATGAAAGCCAACAGGCGCAACGACTGGCGCACATTTATCCTCACTGTTGGTCGACGGCCGGTGTTCACCCGCACGACAGTAGCCAGTGGCAGCCTGCCACAGAGGAGGCGATTGTGGCGCTAGCGTCAATGCCTGAGGTCGTGGCGATTGGCGAATGTGGCCTTGATTTCAATCGTAATTTTTCCACTCCGCAGGAACAAGAGCGGGCGTTTGATGCGCAGTTGCGTATCGCTGCTGAGTTACAGATGCCGGTTTTTATGCATTGTCGTGATGCGCATGCACGATTTCTGACGCTGCTGGATCCGTGGCTGGACAAACTCTCGGGTGCGGTGCTGCACTGCTTTACCGGCACGCGTGAAGAAATGCAGGACTGTATCGACAGAGGATTACATATCGGCATTACAGGCTGGGTCTGTGATGAGCGTCGTGGGCTGGAACTGCGCGAATTGCTACCGTTTATTCCGGCCGAACAGTTGCTGATTGAAACCGATGCGCCGTATCTGTTGCCGCGCGATCTCTCGCCGAAACCCGCATCGCGACGTAACGAACCGGCATATCTGCCACATATTCTTGAGCGTATCGCCCACTGGCGCGGAGACGATCCGCAGTGGCTTTCCGCCACAACGGATGCGAACGTCAGGACACTGTTTGGAATGTCGTTTTAAGTCGCCGTTAAAGCTTACGGAAACCGGTGTTTTTCACGCTCTGCTTCACCTCTTTATTCAACAGGTTGAGCAGCAGCATGGAACGCGCTTCACCGTCCGGTTCAGTGAAGATCGCCTGCAGGCCTTCAAAAGCCCCTTCCGTGATGACCACTCGATCGCCGGGGTAAGGCGTTTCAGGGTCGACAATGCCTTCTGGCTTATAGACGGAGAGCTGGTGAATCACCGTAGCAGGGACAATTGCCGGTGATGCGCCAAAGCGGACAAAATGGCTGACGCCGCGCGTGGCATTGATCGTCGTGGTATGAATCACTTCCGGGTCAAATTCCACGAACAGATAGTTAGGGAACAGGGGTTCGCTGACTGCAGTACGTTTTCCACGCACCATTTTTTCCAGGGTGATCATCGGTGTCAGGCAGCTCACTGCCTGTCTTTCGAGGTGTTCCTGAGCACGCTGAAGTTGCCCGCGTTTGCAGTACAGTAAATACCAGGATTGCATAATGGCTCTTATCCGCTTATTCGGGGCGCAAGCATAGCAAATGTAAGGCGTGAAGTTAATTATAATCCCGGTGGCGGCGGTGGGCTGCCAGAGTTCACGCTAATTTAACAAAAATACAGCATCACGATGATGAACGCCGTATAATGAGGCGCTTACGAAGAGGCCACAATGGACGCCATGAAATATCACGATTTACGCGACTTCCTGACGCTGCTTGAACAACAGGGTGAACTCAAACGCATTACGCTTGAAGTGGATCCATATCTGGAAATCACAGAAATTGCCGACCGCACGTTACGTGCCGGTGGCCCTGCGCTGCTGTTTGAAAACCCCAAAGGCTATTCAATGCCGGTGTTGTGTAACCTGTTTGGTACGCCAAAGCGTGTCGCGATGGGCATGGGGCAGGATGATGTCTCTGCGCTGCGGGAAGTGGGTAAATTACTGGCCTTTTTGAAAGAACCGGAGCCGCCGAAGGGCTTCCGCGATCTGTTTGATAAACTGCCGCAGTTCAAACAGGTGCTGAATATGCCGACGAAGCGACTGCGCGGTGCGCCTTGTCAGCAAAAAATCATCTCTGGCGATGACGTCGATTTAAACCGAATTCCCATTATGACCTGCTGGCCAGAAGATGCCGCGCCGCTCATCACCTGGGGGCTGACCGTCACGCGTGGCCCGCATAAAGAGCGGCAGAATCTGGGGATTTATCGCCAGCAGTTGATTGGCAAAAATAAATTGATCATGCGCTGGCTGTCCCATCGTGGCGGCGCGCTTGATTATCAGGAGTGGTGTGCGGCGCATCCGGGTGAACGTTTCCCGGTGTCTGTCGCCTTAGGCGCCGATCCTGCCACCATTCTTGGCGCGGTGACGCCGGTACCAGACACACTCTCAGAGTACGCCTTTGCCGGTCTGCTGCGCGGTACGAAAACCGAAGTGGTTAAATGCCTGTCTAACGATCTTGAAGTGCCTGCCAGTGCGGAAATTGTGTTGGAAGGGTATATCGATCCGGGTGAAATGGCACCGGAAGGCCCGTATGGCGACCATACGGGGTATTACAATGAAGTGGATAGCTTCCCGGTCTTTACCGTCACGCATATTACCCAGCGTGAAGATGCGATTTACCATTCGACCTACACCGGTCGTCCGCCGGATGAGCCTGCCGTACTTGGCGTTGCGCTAAATGAAGTGTTTGTGCCGATTCTGCAAAAACAGTTCCCGGAAATCGTCGATTTTTACCTGCCGCCGGAAGGGTGCTCTTATCGCCTTGCCGTCGTCACGATTAAAAAACAGTACGCGGGGCATGCGAAACGCGTCATGATGGGTGTCTGGTCATTTTTACGCCAGTTTATGTACACCAAATTTGTTATCGTCTGTGATGATGACGTCAATGCACGCGACTGGAACGATGTGATTTGGGCGATTACCACCCGTATGGACCCGGCCAGGGACACGGTGCTGGTAGAAAATACGCCAATTGATTATCTGGATTTTGCCTCGCCGGTCTCCGGTCTGGGTTCAAAAATGGGGCTGGATGCCACGAACAAATGGCCAGGTGAAACCCAACGCGAGTGGGGACGTCCAATTAAAAAAGACCCCGACGTGACCGCCCGCATTGATGCGATTTGGGATGAACTGGCCATCTTTAATGACGGTAAAGGCGCCTGAGGCGCTCGTTTTGCCCTACAGACCCATAGAGGGAGCGCATGACAACCTTAAGCTGTAAAGTGACCTCGGTAGAAGCTATCACTGATACCGTATACCGTGTTCGTTTAGTACCCGACGCGGCATTTTCCTTTCGTGCCGGTCAATATTTGATGGTCGTGATGGATGAGCGGGATAAACGTCCGTTCTCGATGGCCTCTACGCCGGATGAGCAGGGTTTTATTGAGCTCCACATTGGCGCGTCAGAAATTAATCTCTATGCCAAAGCAGTGATGGATCGCATCCTGAAAGATCATGAGATAACGATAGATATTCCGCACGGCGACGCATGGCTGCGTGACGATGAAGAGCGTCCACTGATCCTGATTGCTGGTGGTACGGGTTTTTCCTACGCCCGTTCCATTCTGCTGACGGCGCTGGCGCATAATCCCAATCGTGAGGTCACGATTTACTGGGGGGGACGTGAAGAGAAGCATCTCTACGATCTCTCTGAACTTGAAGCGCTCTCTGTCAACCATCCCAATCTGCGCGTCGAAGCCGTGGTGGAACAACCGGAAGCCGGCTGGCGTGGGCGTACAGGGACGGTCTTAACGGCGGTGATGCAGGATCACGGAACGCTGGCCGATCATGACATCTACATTGCCGGGCGTTTTGAGATGGCGAAAATCGCGCGTGACCTGTTCTGTAATGAGCGCAGCGCACGTGAAGATCGCCTGTTTGGCGATGCGTTCTCATTTATCTAAGAAGAGAAACGAAGAAGAAAAAACCCGCCCCTGACAGGCGGGAAGAACGGCAACTAAATGGTTATACCGTGACGTTTTCGTTGTAGGCCGGATGAGATGCTTTAGCGTCGCCATCCGGCAATCGAGCCGGGGCGCTTCGCTTACCCGGCCGACAATGAGTGAATATCTTTACACCCGCTCAAACACGGTCGCGATACCCTGACCCAACCCAATACACATCGTCGCCAGGCCGAACTGGACATCTTTGCGTTCCATCAGGTTCAACAACGTGGTGCTGATACGCGCGCCAGAACAACCCAACGGGTGACCGAGCGCGATCGCGCCGCCGTTAAGGTTGATCTTCTCGTCAATCTGCTCCATTAACCCCAGATCTTTAATACACGGCAGGATCTGCGCAGCAAACGCTTCGTTCATCTCAAACAAACCGATATCACTGGCCGAAAGCCCCGCTTTTTTCAGCGCCAGTTTCGACGCCGGAACCGGACCGTATCCCATGATGGAAGGATCACAACCGACCACTGCCATTGAGCGCACGCGGGCGCGTGGTTTCAGACCTAACTCGCGTGCACGACTCGCGCTCATCACCAGCATGGCGGCGGCACCATCGGAGAGTGCAGAAGAGGTTCCTGCGGTGACCGTGCCGCTGACCGGGTCAAACGCCGGACGCAGGGTAGATAACGCTTCAACCGTGGTTTCCGGACGGATCACTTCGTCGTAGTTAAACTGCTTCAGCACGCCATCGGCGTCATGCCCACCGGTTGGGATAATTTCGTTCTTAAACGCGCCGGACTGCGTGGCGGCCCAGGCGCGGGCGTGTGAACGTGCGGCAAAGGCATCCTGCATTTCACGGCTGATGCCGTGCATGCGTGAGAGCATCTCCGCCGTTAGTCCCATCATGCCCGCCGCTTTGGCGACGTTACGGCTCAGACCTGGGTGAAAATCGACGCCGTGGCTCATCGGCACATGGCCCATATGCTCCACGCCACCCACCAGACAGGCCTGTGCATCACCGGTCATAATCATTCGTGCGGCGTCATGCAATGCCTGCATGGAAGAGCCGCACAGACGGTTGACGGTCACCGCCGGAACGGAGTGTGGAACTTCCGCCAGCAGCGCCGCGTTACGGGCGATGTTAAAGCCCTGCTCCAGCGTCTGCTGCACGCAACCCCAGTAGATGTCATCAAGCGCCGCCGCTTCAAGCGCCGGATTACGCGCCAGAAGACTACGCATCAAATGTGCGGAGAGATCTTCCGCACGCACGTTGCGAAACGCGCCCCCTTTCGAACGGCCCATCGGGGTACGGATCGCATCAACAATTACAACCTGTTCCATTGTGACTCCTTAAGCCGTTTTCAGGTCGCCGACCGGACGGGCAGGCTCAACCGGGGGATAATACGGTTCGTTATGACGCGCTTTATTACGCAGACCTTCCGGAACGTCGTATAACGGACCGAGGTGCTGATACTGTTGCGCCATATCGAGATACTTCGCGCTGCCGAGCGTATCCAGCCAGCGGAACGCGCCGCCGTGGAACGGAGGGAAGCCCAGACCGTAAACCAGTGCCATATCGGCCTCTGCCGGACTGGCGATAATGCCTTCTTCGAGACAGCGCACCACTTCGTTGACCATCGGGATCATCATACGGGCGATAATTTCGTCTTCGCTGAAATCACGCTTCGCGTTACTGACGTCAGCCAGCAGGTCATCAACGGTGGCATCCTCTTCTTTCTTCGGCTTACCTTTGTTGTCTTCTTTATAGCGCCAGAAGCCCAGACCGTTTTTCTGACCAAAACGACTGGCGTCAAACAGCGCATCGATCGCGTCGCGATAATCTTTTTGCATCCGCTGCGGGAAGCCTGCGGACATCACGGCCTGCGCGTGATGCGCTGTATCAATGCCGACAACATCAAGCAGGTATGCCGGGCCCATCGGCCAGCCGAACTGTTTTTCCATGACCTTGTCGACTTTGCGGAAGTCCGCTCCGTCGCGCAGCAACTGGCTGAATCCCGCGAAGTAAGGGAACAGTACGCGGTTTACAAAGAAGCCAGGGCAGTCGTTCACCACAATCGGTGTTTTGCCCATTTTGCTTGCCCAGGCGACTACTTTCGCGATGGTTTCATCGGCGCTTTTCTCGCCACGAATGATCTCAACCAGCGGCATCCGGTGAACCGGGTTAAAGAAATGCATCCCGCAGAAATTTTCCGGGCGTTTCAGCACGCTTGCCAGTTCACTGATGGGAATGGTGGAGGTGTTAGAGGCCAGCACGGTATCCGGGCGAACCTTGTCTTCCGTTTCGGACAGCACCGCTTTTTTGACTTTCGGGTTTTCAACCACGGCTTCGACCACGATGTCCACGCGATCAAAACCGGCATAGTCCAGCGTAGGGTGAATGGTCGAAATCACGCCCGCCATCTTCAGACCGTCAATTTTGCCGCGCTCAAGCTGTTTGTTCAGCAGCTTAGCCGCTTCGGTCATTCCGAGGGTCAGGGATTTGTCATTGATATCTTTCATGATAACCGGCACGCCTTTCCACGCCGACTGATACGCGATACCGCCGCCCATAATGCCTGCACCCAGCACAGCAGCCTGTTTTGGCGTCTCAACGTCTTTGGTCAGCTTCTTCGCTTTGCCTTTCACATATTGGTCGTTAAGGAAGATACCGACCAACGCGCGGGCTTCATTGGTGTGCGCCAGCGGAACAAAACTTTTGTTTTCCAGATTAAGCGCTTCTTCACGGCCAAAACGCGCGGCGGCTTCAATGGTTTTCACTGCAGTCATCGGGGCCGGGTAATGTTTGCCTGCCGTTTGCGCGACCATGCCTTTGGCAATGGTAAAGCTCATGGCAGCTTCAATTTTGCTGAGCTTCAGCGGTTCCAGCTTCGGCTGACGCTTCGCTTTCCAGTCCAGATCGCCGCTGATGGCCTGACGTAAAACTGCTTTTGCGCCTTCAATCAGTTTTTCCGCTTTCACGACGCCATCGACCAGACCGATTTTCAGCGCCTGTTCAGCACCAACGTCTTTACCGGCAGCAATGATCTCCAGTGCGCTGTCCGCGCCTAACATGCGCGGCATACGTACGGAACCGCCAAAGCCTGGCATGATGCCCAGCTTTGTTTCTGGCAGACCGATACGCAGATCCGGCGTCGCCAGGCGGTAATCGGTCGCCAGTACGCATTCGCAGCCGCCACCTAACGCATAGCCGTTAACCGCAGAAAGCGTGGGGACCGGCAGATCTTCCAGACGGTTAAAGACGCTGTTGGCGAAATGCAACCACTGGCTGAGCTGTTCTTCGGGAACGAGAAACAGCGAAAGGAATTCGGTGATATCGGCACCGACGATAAAGGCTGCTTTATTCGAACGCAGCAGCAGCCCTTTTAAATCTGTTTGTTTTTCCAGTACGTCCAGCGCCTGGCCGAGGCTGGCGACGGTTGCCGTGTCGAGTTTGTTCACTGAGCCTGGGGCATCGAACACCAGTTCGGCGATGCCATCTTCCAGCCAGTCGAGGTACAGGTTGTCGCCTTTGTAAAGCATGTCAGTCTCCTGAATCCGCAAGGTGATCTGGTCATACCAGATGAAGCGAAGTGTGTATTTTATGTTAATAAAATGCAAATGACTGATTAAAAAAATGCCGATCCGATCACACCTGGTAGAAATCACGCTCTCGTGAATCGATGTGCTAAGATGCGGAGACTTGAGGTCGAAAAAAACAGAAGGATAGAAAATGGAATCACTGGCCGCACTCTATAAAAATCATATCGTTACCTTACAAGAACGGACGCGTGATGCGTTGGAACGCTTTAAGCTTGATGCGCTGCTTATTCACTCCGGCGAGCTGGTTAACGTTTTTCTCGACGATCATCCTTACCCGTTTAAGGTTAATCCGCAGTTTAAAGCCTGGGTGCCGATGACTCAGGTTCCCAACTGCTGGTTGCTGGTTGATGGGGTGAACAAACCCAAACTGTGGTTTTACTTGCCGGTCGATTACTGGCACAACGTTGAACCGCTGCCGACCTCCTTCTGGACTGAAGAAGTTGAGGTGATTGCCCTGCCGAAGGCGGATGGCATTGGCAGTCAACTGCCTGCCGCGCGCGGCAATATTGGTTATATCGGCCCGGTTCCAGAGCGTGCGTTGCAACTGGAGATCGCCGCCAGCAATATCAACCCGAAAGGGGTGATCGACTATCTGCACTATTACCGCGCCTACAAAACGGACTACGAACTGGCCTGCATGCGCGAAGCGCAGAAAATGGCGGTGAATGGACACCGTGCGGCGGAAGAAGCCTTCCGTTCGGGGATGAGCGAGTTCGATATCAACCTGGCCTATCTGACTGCGACCGGTCACCGCGACACCGATGTGCCGTACAGCAATATCGTGGCGCTGAACGAGCATGCGTCGGTTTTGCATTATACAAAGCTGGATCATCAGGCACCGTCTGAAATCCGCAGCTTCTTGCTGGATGCCGGTGCGGAGTACAACGGTTATGCCGCAGACCTGACCCGTACCTGGTCGGCGAAAAGCGACAACGAGTATGCGCAGTTAGTGAAAGATGTGAATGACGAACAGCTGGCGCTGATTGCCACCATGAAAGCGGGTGTCAGCTATGTGGATTATCATGTTCAGTTCCATCAGCGTATTGCAAAACTGCTGCGTAAGCATCAGCTCGTCACCGATATGAGCGAAGAGGCGATGGTCGAAAACGATCTCACCGGACCGTTTATGCCGCACGGTATCGGCCATCCGCTGGGCCTGCAGGTGCATGATGTCGCGGGCTTTATGCAGGATGACACCGGTACGCATCTCGCCGCGCCGTCCAAATATCCGTATCTGCGTTGCACCCGTGTGCTCCAGCCGGGCATGGTGTTGACCATTGAACCGGGCTTTTACTTCATCGAATCGCTGCTCGCGCCGTGGCGTGAAGGGCAGTTCAGCAAACACTTCAACTGGCAGAAAATTGAAGCGCTGAAACCGTTTGGTGGTATTCGTATTGAAGATAACGTGGTGATCCACGAGAACAACGTTGAAAACATGACGCGGGATCTGAAACTGGCGTAATGGACAGTTGGTTAATCCCTGCGGCGCCGGTCACCGTTGTCGAAGAGATCAAAAAAAGCCGCTTCATTACGTTGTTGGCGCATACCGATGGCGTAGAGGCGGCAAAAGCGTTTGTGGAATCAGTCAGAGCGGAGCACCCGGACGCCCGTCACCATTGCGTGGCGTGGGTGGCGGGAGCGCCGGATGATTCGCAGCAATTGGGCTTTTCAGATGATGGTGAACCGGCGGGAACGGCAGGCAAGCCGATGCTCGCGCAGTTGATGGGCAGCGGCGTTGGGGAAATTACCGCCGTTGTGGTGCGCTATTACGGCGGGATCTTACTCGGCACCGGCGGACTGGTTAAAGCCTACGGCGGTGGCGTAAACCAGGCATTGCGTCAGTTAACGACACAGCGCAAGACGCCATTAACCGAATATACTTTGCAGTGTGAGTACGCGCAGTTGGCTGGCGTTGAAGCACTTCTGGGTCAATATGGCGGCAAAATCGTCACCAGTGATTACCAGGCATTCGTTCGGTTAAGGGTGGCGCTTCCTTATGCGAAAGTGGATGAATTTTCAGCAAAGCTGGCGGATTTTAGTCGTGGTTCATTGCAATTGTTAGCGATTGAAGAATAATCCCCACCTCATTTTGAAGAACTAAGGAAGCGGCAGAGATGCATTTTCGCGCCATTACCCGAATTGTAGGACTACTGGTTATCTTATTTTCGGGCACGATGATCCTCCCGGGGCTGGTAGCGCTTATCTATCGTGATGGGGCGGGACGCGCATTTACGCAAACCTTTTTTGTCGCACTGGTGATTGGCTCCATGTTGTGGTGGCCGAATCGTCGTGAGAAAGGCGAACTGAAATCCCGTGAAGGGTTTCTGATCGTGGTACTGTTCTGGACCGTGCTGGGTAGCGTGGGTGCGTTACCCTTCATTTTTTCTGAAAGCCCGAACCTCACGATTACCGATGCGTTTTTCGAATCATTCTCCGGACTGACCACGACCGGCGCTACCACGCTGGTGGGGCTGGATTCGCTGCCGCATGCGATCCTCTTTTACCGCCAGATGCTGCAATGGTTCGGTGGGATGGGAATCATTGTGCTGGCCGTCGCGATCTTGCCGATACTCGGCGTCGGTGGGATGCAGCTCTATCGCGCTGAAATGCCAGGGCCGCTGAAAGATAACAAGATGCGCCCGCGTATTGCCGAAACGGCAAAAACGCTGTGGCTGATCTACGTCCTGCTGACGGTCGCCTGCGCGCTGGCGCTGTGGTTTGCCGGCATGCCAGCGTTTGACGCCATCGGACACAGTTTCGCTACTATCGCGATCGGCGGGTTTTCTACCCATGATGCCAGCGTGGGTTATTTTGACAGCCCAACGATTAACACTATCATCGCTATCTTCTTATTAATCTCTGGTTGTAACTACGGTCTGCACTTCTCGTTACTGAGTGGCCGCAGCCTAAAGGTTTACTGGCGTGACCCCGAATTTCGCATGTTCATTGGCGTCCAACTGACGCTGGTGGTCATCTGCACATTAGTGCTCTGGTTCCATAACATCTATAGCTCCGCACTGACGACGCTCAATCAGGCCTTTTTCCAGGTGGTGTCGATGGCGACTACGGCCGGATTTACCACCGACAGTATTGCGCGCTGGCCGCTTTTCCTGCCGGTATTGCTGCTATGTTCTGCGTTTATCGGCGGCTGTGCAGGGTCAACGGGCGGGGGACTGAAGGTTATCCGTATCCTCTTGCTGTTCAAACAGGGGAACCGCGAGCTGAAGCGCCTGGTGCATCCCAATGCGGTCTATAGCATCAAACTGGGGAATCGCGCGCTGCCGGAGCGTATTCTTGAAGCGGTCTGGGGATTTTTCTCGGCGTATGCGCTGGTTTTTATTGTCAGTATGCTGGCGATTATCGCGACTGGCGTGGACGATTTCTCGGCCTTTGCTTCCGTGGTGGCGACGTTGAACAATCTTGGGCCCGGGCTGGGCGTCGTGGCGGACAACTTTGCCAGTATGAATCCAGTGGCAAAATGGATCCTGATTGCCAATATGCTGTTCGGTCGTCTGGAAGTCTTCACTTTGCTGGTACTTTTTACCCCGACCTTCTGGCGTGAATAATGGAGTAACACGTGAAAACACTGATTCTTTTCTCATCTCGCGATGGACAGACCCGGGAAATCGCCGCTTATCTGGCGTCAGAACTCAAAGAGCTTGGCGTTTGTACGGATGTCGTCAACCTGCATCGTACCGAAGAGCCTGACTGGGAACGCTATGATCGTGTAGTTATTGGCGCATCCAT
The DNA here is from genome assembly GCF_057983045.1 of Citrobacter sp. LST-B2. Lineage (NCBI taxonomy): Bacteria > Pseudomonadati > Pseudomonadota > Gammaproteobacteria > Enterobacterales > Enterobacteriaceae > Citrobacter > Citrobacter sp. LST-B2. The sequence goes on along the minus strand of NZ_CP192598.1, from coordinate 4,943,891 downwards.
TCGTTATGGACACTATCATTCTGCATTTCTCGAGTTTGTGAAGAAACATGCGACGCGACTGAATCACATGCCAAGCGCGTTTTACTCCGTCAACCTGGTGGCGCGTAAACCGGAAAAGCGGACGCCGCAGACCAACAGCTACGCGCGCAAGTTTTTAATGAACTCACAGTGGCGGCCAGACCGTTCTGCGGTTATCGCCGGGGCGCTGCTGTACCCACGCTATCGCTGGTATGATCGCATGATGATTCAACTCATTATGAAAATGTCGGGCGGCGAAACGGATACGCGCAAAGAAGTTATCTATACCGACTGGGAGCAAGTGGCGAGTTTTGCCCGCGAAATCGCCCAGTTAACCCCCGATTCGGTGGTTAAATAAACGCAAAGAATAAAAAATGCGCACTCGGAAAATTATTTTAAATTTCCCCTTGTCAGCCCGAAATAACTCCCTATAATGCGCCTCCACTGACACGGAACAACGGCACGCAAGCCGCCGGGTCAGCGGGGTTCTCCGGTGAAAACCAGTGATGAACACCAACAGAGAAAAGCGAAATAAATGCTTGACTCTGAAGCGGGAAAGCGTATTATGCACACCCCGCGCCGCTGAGAAAAAGTGAAGCGGCACTGCTCTTTAACAATTTATCAGACAATCTGTGTGGGCACTCAGAGTGACATGGATTCTTAACGTCGCAAGACGAAAAATGAATACCAAGTCTCAAAGAGTGAACACGTAATTCATTACGACGTTTAATTCTAAGAGCATCAAACTTAAATTGAAGAGTTTGATCATGGCTCAGATTGAACGCTGGCGGCAGGCCTAACACATGCAAGTCGAACGGTAACAGGAAGCAGCTTGCTGCTTTGCTGACGAGTGGCGGACGGGTGAGTAATGTCTGGGAAACTGCCCGATGGAGGGGGATAACTACTGGAAACGGTAGCTAATACCGCATAATGTCGCAAGACCAAAGAGGGGGACCTTCGGGCCTCTTGCCATCGGATGTGCCCAGATGGGATTAGCTTGTTGGTGAGGTAACGGCTCACCAAGGCGACGATCCCTAGCTGGTCTGAGAGGATGACCAGCCACACTGGAACTGAGACACGGTCCAGACTCCTACGGGAGGCAGCAGTGGGGAATATTGCACAATGGGCGCAAGCCTGATGCAGCCATGCCGCGTGTATGAAGAAGGCCTTCGGGTTGTAAAGTACTTTCAGCGGGGAGGAAGGGGTTAAGGTTAATAACCTTAGCCATTGACGTTACCCGCAGAAGAAGCACCGGCTAACTCCGTGCCAGCAGCCGCGGTAATACGGAGGGTGCAAGCGTTAATCGGAATTACTGGGCGTAAAGCGCACGCAGGCGGTCTGTCAAGTCGGATGTGAAATCCCCGGGCTCAACCTGGGAACTGCATTCGAAACTGGCAGGCTTGAGTCTCGTAGAGGGGGGTAGAATTCCAGGTGTAGCGGTGAAATGCGTAGAGATCTGGAGGAATACCGGTGGCGAAGGCGGCCCCCTGGACGAAGACTGACGCTCAGGTGCGAAAGCGTGGGGAGCAAACAGGATTAGATACCCTGGTAGTCCACGCCGTAAACGATGTCTATTTGGAGGTTGTGCCCTTGAGGCGTGGCTTCCGGAGCTAACGCGTTAAATAGACCGCCTGGGGAGTACGGCCGCAAGGTTAAAACTCAAATGAATTGACGGGGGCCCGCACAAGCGGTGGAGCATGTGGTTTAATTCGATGCAACGCGAAGAACCTTACCTGGTCTTGACATCCACAGAACTTGGCAGAGATGCCTTGGTGCCTTCGGGAACTGTGAGACAGGTGCTGCATGGCTGTCGTCAGCTCGTGTTGTGAAATGTTGGGTTAAGTCCCGCAACGAGCGCAACCCTTATCCTTTGTTGCCAGCGGTTAGGCCGGGAACTCAAAGGAGACTGCCAGTGATAAACTGGAGGAAGGTGGGGATGACGTCAAGTCATCATGGCCCTTACGACCAGGGCTACACACGTGCTACAATGGCATATACAAAGAGAAGCGACCTCGCGAGAGCAAGCGGACCTCATAAAGTATGTCGTAGTCCGGATTGGAGTCTGCAACTCGACTCCATGAAGTCGGAATCGCTAGTAATCGTGGATCAGAATGCCACGGTGAATACGTTCCCGGGCCTTGTACACACCGCCCGTCACACCATGGGAGTGGGTTGCAAAAGAAGTAGGTAGCTTAACCTTCGGGAGGGCGCTTACCACTTTGTGATTCATGACTGGGGTGAAGTCGTAACAAGGTAACCGTAGGGGAACCTGCGGTTGGATCACCTCCTTACCTTAAAGAACCTGCCTTTGTAGTGCCCACACAGATTGTCTGATGAAAAACGAGCAGTAAAACCTCTACAGGCTTGTAGCTCAGGTGGTTAGAGCGCACCCCTGATAAGGGTGAGGTCGGTGGTTCAAGTCCACTCAGGCCTACCAAATTTTCCCTGAATACTGCGTTGTGAAACGACTCGCATACTTTAAGTATGCTTCGCCATTCCACGCCTTGTCTCAGGAAAAATTATCGGTACAGAGGTTCTGACTACACTGTATGGGGCTATAGCTCAGCTGGGAGAGCGCCTGCTTTGCACGCAGGAGGTCTGCGGTTCGATCCCGCATAGCTCCACCATACTGTAGAACGTAATCAAGAAAACTTCAGAGTGTACCTGAAAGGGTGCGCTGCGAAGTTTTGCTCTTTAAAAATCTGGATCAAGCTGAAAATTGAAACGACACACTGTTAATGGTGTGTTCGAGTCTCTCAAATTTTCGCAACACGATGATGAATCGAAAGAAACATCTTCGGGTTGTGAGGTTAAGCGACTAAGCGTACACGGTGGATGCCCTGGCAGTCAGAGGCGATGAAGGACGTGCTAATCTGCGAAAAGCGTCGGTAAGGTGATATGAACCGTTATAACCGGCGATGTCCGAATGGGGAAACCCAGTGCAATTCGTTGCACTATCGTTAACTGAATCCATAGGTTAACGAGGCGAACCGGGGGAACTGAAACATCTAAGTACCCCGAGGAAAAGAAATCAACCGAGATTCCCCCAGTAGCGGCGAGCGAACGGGGAGCAGCCCAGAGCCTGAATCAGCATGTGTGGTAGTGGAACGGTCTGGAAAGGCCGGCGATACAGGGTGACAGCCCCGTACACAAAATTGCATGTGTTGTGAGCTCGATGAGTAGGGCGGGACACGTGGTATCCTGTCTGAATATGGGGGGACCATCCTCCAAGGCTAAATACTCCTGACTGACCGATAGTGAACCAGTACCGTGAGGGAAAGGCGAAAAGAACCCCGGCGAGGGGAGTGAAAAAGAACCTGAAACCGTGTACGTACAAGCAGTGGGAGCCTCTTTATGGGGTGACTGCGTACCTTTTGTATAATGGGTCAGCGACTTATATTCTGTAGCAAGGTTAACCGAATAGGGGAGCCGAAGGGAAACCGAGTCTTAACTGGGCGTTAAGTTGCAGGGTATAGACCCGAAACCCGGTGATCTAGCCATGGGCAGGTTGAAGGTTGGGTAACACTAACTGGAGGACCGAACCGACTAATGTTGAAAAATTAGCGGATGACTTGTGGCTGGGGGTGAAAGGCCAATCAAACCGGGAGATAGCTGGTTCTCCCCGAAAGCTATTTAGGTAGCGCCTCGTGAATTCATCTCCGGGGGTAGAGCACTGTTTCGGCTAGGGGGCCATCCCGGCTTACCAACCCGATGCAAACTGCGAATACCGGAGAATGTTATCACGGGAGACACACGGCGGGTGCTAACGTCCGTCGTGAAGAGGGAAACAACCCAGACCGCCAGCTAAGGTCCCAAAGTCATGGTTAAGTGGGAAACGATGTGGGAAGGCTCAGACAGCCAGGATGTTGGCTTAGAAGCAGCCATCATTTAAAGAAAGCGTAATAGCTCACTGGTCGAGTCGGCCTGCGCGGAAGATGTAACGGGGCTAAACCATGCACCGAAGCTGCGGCAGCGACACTAAGTGTTGTTGGGTAGGGGAGCGTTCTGTAAGCCTGTGAAGGTGTGCTGTGAGGCATGCTGGAGGTATCAGAAGTGCGAATGCTGACATAAGTAACGATAAAGCGGGTGAAAAGCCCGCTCGCCGGAAGACCAAGGGTTCCTGTCCAACGTTAATCGGGGCAGGGTGAGTCGACCCCTAAGGCGAGGCCGAAAGGCGTAGTCGATGGGAAACAGGTTAATATTCCTGTACCAGGTGTTACTGCGAAGGGGGGACGGAGAAGGCTATGTTGGCCGGGCGACGGTTGTCCCGGTTTAAGCGTGTAGGTGTGTGTTCCAGGTAAATCCGGTTCACTTTAACACTGAGGCGTGATGACGAGGCACTACGGTGCTGAAGTGACAAATGCCCTGCTTCCAGGAAAAGCCTCTAAGCATCAGGTAACATCAGATCGTACCCCAAACCGACACAGGTGGTCAGGTAGAGAATACCAAGGCGCTTGAGAGAACTCGGGTGAAGGAACTAGGCAAAATGGTGCCGTAACTTCGGGAGAAGGCACGCTGATGCGTAGGTGAAGCGATTTACTCGTGGAGCTGAAATCAGTCGAAGATACCAGCTGGCTGCAACTGTTTATTAAAAACACAGCACTGTGCAAACACGAAAGTGGACGTATACGGTGTGACGCCTGCCCGGTGCCGGAAGGTTAATTGATGGGGTTATCCGTAAGGAGAAGCTCTTGATCGAAGCCCCGGTAAACGGCGGCCGTAACTATAACGGTCCTAAGGTAGCGAAATTCCTTGTCGGGTAAGTTCCGACCTGCACGAATGGCGTAATGATGGCCAGGCTGTCTCCACCCGAGACTCAGTGAAATTGAACTCGCTGTGAAGATGCAGTGTACCCGCGGCAAGACGGAAAGACCCCGTGAACCTTTACTATAGCTTGACACTGAACACTGGTCCTTGATGTGTAGGATAGGTGGGAGGCTTTGAAGCGCGGACGCCAGTTCGTGTGGAGCCGCCCTTGAAATACCACCCTTTAATGGCTGGTGTTCTAACGTGGGCCCGTAATCCGGGTTGCGGACAGTGTCTGGTGGGTAGTTTGACTGGGGCGGTCTCCTCCTAAAGAGTAACGGAGGAGCACGAAGGTTAGCTAATCCTGGTCGGACATCAGGAGGTTAGTGCAAAGGCATAAGCTAGCTTGACTGCGAGCGTGACGGCGCGAGCAGGTGCGAAAGCAGGTCTTAGTGATCCGGTGGTTCTGAATGGAAGGGCCATCGCTCAACGGATAAAAGGTACTCCGGGGATAACAGGCTGATACCGCCCAAGAGTTCATATCGACGGCGGTGTTTGGCACCTCGATGTCGGCTCATCACATCCTGGGGCTGAAGTAGGTCCCAAGGGTATGGCTGTTCGCCATTTAAAGTGGTACGCGAGCTGGGTTTAGAACGTCGTGAGACAGTTCGGTCCCTATCTGCCGTGGGCGCTGGAGAATTGAGGGGGGCTGCTCCTAGTACGAGAGGACCGGAGTGGACGCATCACTGGTGTTCGGGTTGTCATGCCAATGGCACTGCCCGGTAGCTAAATGCGGAAGAGATAAGTGCTGAAAGCATCTAAGCACGAAACTTGCCCCGAGATGAGTTCTCCCTGACCCTTTAAGGGTCCTGAAGGAACGTTGAAGACGACGACGTTGATAGGCCGGGTGTGTAAGCGCAGCGATGCGTTGAGCTAACCGGTACTAATGAACCGTGAGGCTTAACCTTACAACGCCGAAGCTGTTTTGGCGGATTGAGAGAAAATTTTCAGCGTGATTACAGATTAGATTAACCGGCGAAAGGCGGGTTAATAAACAGAATTTGCCTGGCGGCTTTAGCGCGGTGGTCCCACCTGACCCCATGCCGAACTCAGAAGTGAAACGCCGTAGCGCCGATGGTAGTGTGGGGTCTCCCCATGCGAGAGTAGGGAACTGCCAGGCATCAAACAAGTGAAGAGCCCATCCTGACGGATGGGCTTTTTGCGTTTCTGGATCACCGAATTTTGTAGGCCGGGTAAGGCGAAACCGCCACCCGGCAAGTCGTCAGATCGCACTCCACTCCACAATAAACTTCGCAATCACATCCAGATCATTTAAATCCAGCACCGGAACTTCAAGCGGCAATACAACATCACTGGCTACCGCAATCACATGCTCATCCAGCGTTAATTCGCTGAAATCATGCCCTGCATCGCTTCTGAACAGCAGGATCTTAGGCACGGCCTCATGCTTAAATCCCTCAACCAGCACCAGATCCAGCGTGGCATGATCCATCCTGCTGACCAGGTACGCCAGATTCAGTTCGGGTTCTTCAGGTGTCTCAGTCATTAATGCCCAACGTTGCTGACTGGCGACCAGCGTTTGCGCCGCTCCTGCTTTGCGTAGCTCGTAGCTGTCTTTGCCTGGCTTATCCACATCCATATCATGATGCGTATGTTTGATAAGTCCGGGGCGGATCCCGGCGGCGCACAGCGCCGGGATTAGCTTCCTGAGCAGCGTCGTTTTTCCCGTTCCGCTCCACGCGGCGATAGCCAGTAGAGGGATCATGGTTTCTTCTGCCATTTATCAAGCTCCTCAAGGGTATTCACATTCACAAACGCTTCCTTGCAGTCGCTGAAGTCAACGGCATGCCCACCTGCCTGACGCATAAAAACCATGACCCGTCGCTCGCCAGACTGTAAATAGCGCTGCAAAAATGGCTGGACTGAACGGTGAACCAGCGCAATGGTGGGATGATCGCGCTCTCCATCATGCACCCATACCACCGGTGCATGATTGCACCGGGCACGTAAGCGGGCAGCCAGCGTTTGCGGGATAAAAGGGGTATCACAGGGGCAGAACAGAAACCAGTCGCCCGCCTCCTGTTGGAAAACAGAAAGCATGCCCGCCAACGGGCCGGGAAAATCCGCCATCACATCTGAAATGACTTTCAGGCCACCCGAGCGATAAATTTCCTGATGCCGATTGGCATTCACAACCACCGTTTCCAGTTGGGATAACAGCGTATCGGCGACATGTTTCCACAGCGGTTTCCCTTTAAGCTCAAGCAAGCCTTTATCAATGCCCCCCATTCGCCTGGCCTTTCCGCCAGCCAGTACAACCCCTGTTATTGCACTATCCTGATTCACTGATATCGCCTCTTTTATTGTGGGATTGACCCTGCTAACGTGTCTGTCTCAAGAGTAAGGAGCACGACCATGAAATGTAAACGCCTGAATGAAGTTATTGAACTCCTCCAGCCAGCCTGGCAAAAAGAGCCCGACCTTAACCTGATGCAATTTTTGCAGAAACTGGCGAAAGAGTCAGGTTTTGACGGTGAACTGGCGGATTTAACCGACGACATTCTGATCTATCACCTGAAAATGCGCGACTCTGCAAAAGACGCGGTTATTCCCGGTATTCAGAAAGATTACGAGGAAGATTTCAAGACGGCGCTGTTGCGCGCTCGTGGCGTAATTAAAGAGTAAAAGCTTGTAAGCGGGGCCACCGAAGCTGTTATGAAATGATATCCTGAATCATTCGACGTATTTTCCGGATGATGGGATGAATAACAACACTTTCAATTTCCAGACATTACACCCGGATACCATCATGGATGCGCTGTTTGAGCAGGGGATCCGGGTGGATTCTGGTCTTACCCCGCTTAACAGCTATGAAAACCGTGTCTATCAGTTCCAGGATGAAGACCGTCGGCGTTTTGTCGTTAAATTTTATCGCCCTGAGCGCTGGTCAGTTGATCAGATCCTGGAAGAGCATCAGTTTGCGATTGAGCTGCTTGAGGATGAAGTCCCGGTTGCTGCGCCGTTGGCTTTTAATGGTCAGACGCTATTATCGCATCAGGGGTTCCACTACGCGATTTTTCCAAGTGTAGGCGGTCGACAGTTCGAAGCGGACAATATCGATCAAATGGAAGCGGTGGGCCGTTATCTGGGGCGTCTTCATCAGACCGGCCGTAAGCAGCCATTTACCTGGCGACCGACCATCGGGCTGGACGAATACCTCGTCGAGCCGCGTAAACTCTTCGAGCATGCCCAACTCATTCCGTCCGCACAAAAGGCCGCATTTCTGAAAGCGACGGATACGCTGATTGCGGCCGTCATTGAGCGGTGGCATACAAATTTTGACAGCCTTCGTCTACATGGCGACTGCCACGCTGGAAATATCCTCTGGCGCGAGGGGCCGCTGTTTGTCGATTTAGATGATTCCCGCAACGGTCCTGCCATTCAGGATCTGTGGATGCTTCTTAATGGTGATAAAGCTGAGCAACGTATGCAGCTTGAAACGATTATTGAAGCTTATGAAGAAGTTAGTGAGTTCGAAACATCTGAAATTGAACTGATTGAACCTTTACGTGCTATGCGTTTGGTTTATTATCTTGCCTGGCTGATGCGTCGTTGGGACGATCCTGCGTTTCCTAAAAACTTCCCGTGGTTAACTGGGGAAGATTACTGGCAACGACAGACCGCGACATTTATCGAGCAGGCAAAAGTCCTGCAAGAACCCCCATTACAATTAACACCCATGTATTAATCGGAGACGTAATCATGAAAAAGATTTGGCTGGCGCTGGCTGGTATGGTTTTAGCTTTTAGCGCATCGGCAGCGCAATTCGAGGATGGTAAGCAGTATACCACCCTGGAAAAGCCCGTTGCCGGTGAACCGCAGGTGCTGGAGTTCTTCTCCTTCTATTGCCCACACTGCTACCAGTTTGAAGAAGTCCTTCATGTTTCTGAGAATGTGAAGAAAAAACTTCCTGAAGGCGTCAAAATGACCAAATACCACGTTGAGTTCCTGGGCCCGTTGGGCAAGGATCTGACGCAAGCGTGGGCCGTTGCGATGGCACTGGGCGTAGAAGATAAAGTGACTGTGCCGATGTTTGAAGGGGTACAGAAAACCCAGACCGTGCAGAGCGTTGCAGATATCCGTAAAGTGTTCGTGGATGCCGGTATTAAAGGCGAAGATTACGATGCCGCGTGGAACAGCTTTGTCGTGAAATCACTGGTTGCGCAGCAGGAAAAAGCTGCTGCCGATCTGCAACTGCAGGGCGTGCCGGCGATGTTTGTTAACGGTAAATATCAGGTGAATCCGCAGGGCATGGATACCAGCAGCATGGATATCTTTGTTCAGCAATATGCTGACACGGTGAAATACCTGGTCGGTAAGAAATAAAAGCAGCGCCGGTCAGTGACCGGCGTTTTTAGTTGTCGCTTTAATCTCTTCTATTAACACGTCTTTTTCGCTCCATAGCGTATTCAGCCATAGCTGGAAACGACGCTTAAATCCTTTATCGTTAACGTAGTCGCCGTGCAGTTCTTCCTGAATGGGTTGCATGTCCACGCGAACCACTATGCGCGTTAGTTTCCCGCTCAGCATATCGAAGAAGGGCGTACGGTCGTTTTCCGGATAGCACAGCGTAACATTAAGTAATTTATCGAACTGCGAACCTAACACATTCAGCGCCATCGCAATGCCCGCCGCCTTTGGTGGCAACAGGTGTTGATACGGCGAGCGGGTCTGCTGACGTTTTTCTTCGGTAAAGCGGGAGCCCTCGACGAAATTAACGATCGTGGTGGGATGCGCGCGGAATTTCTCGCAGGACCGACGGGTAGTCTCGACATCTTTACCGCGGCGTTCCGGGTGGCGCAGGAGATAAGCGCGCGAATAGCGCTTCATAAATGGCATATCCAGTGCCCAGCAGGCGAGGCCGATAAAAGGTACCCAGGCCAACTGTTGCTTAAGGAAGTACTTGTTCATAGGAATGTGCTTGCGAAAGAGTACGCACAGTACCACGATGTCCGCCCAGCTGTGATGATTACACACCAGCAGATACCAGTTTTTCTTGCTCAGTCCTTCCAGGCCCTGCACATCCCATTTCAGCCATGGATTGAGATGCAACAGCAGGGCGAGGCCTTCACACCAGCAATACATCATGAAATTACAAAACAGAGATACCTTGCGCCAGACGAACGGAACGGGCAGCAGGAGCTTTACCAGTCCGGCCAGAATGATCGGTACGGAGCACAAAATTGTGACCACAATGGTCAATGCAATGCTCAGCAACAGGGTGACTGTAGCGAGTAATCTCGCCATGATTAAATTATTCAAAGGATTAGCCATAAACAGTACGCTAAAGTCGCGCAAGGGGGCTGATTTTATCAGAAAATGACTCAAATGACGGTTCTTCGCGACAGAGAAAAACACGCCATATCTATCCACATTCAGTAATTCAATGAAAACATAAAGGGTTTATTCTGTCGTTTTTATAATTAATTGAATTTAAAGAATTTTATAAATGATGGTTAACGCATCGTTTTGAAATTAATGCGATGAAAATTAATTATTCACAAAGTTATCCACAGGCGGCTTTGCGAGCGATCCAGAAGATCTGCAAAAGAATTACGACAAATGTGGTGAAAAACTCATGTTTTCATCCTGTCTGTGGCATCCTTTATCCATAATCTGATAAACAGGCACGGACATTATGGTTCAGATCCCAGAAAACCCACTTATCCTTGTAGATGGCTCCTCTTATCTCTATCGCGCATACCATGCGTTTCCGCCGCTGACCAACAGCGCAGGCGAACCGACAGGCGCGATGTACGGTGTCCTCAATATGCTGCGCAGCCTGATCATGCAATATCAGCCAACGCATGCCGCAGTGGTATTTGATGCCAAGGGTAAAACCTTCCGTGACGAATTATTCGAGCATTACAAATCGCATCGCCCGCCGATGCCGGACGATCTGCGGGCGCAGATCGAACCGCTGCATGCCATGGTGAAGGCGATGGGGCTACCGCTGCTGGCTGTATCTGGCGTGGAGGCGGACGATGTTATTGGTACCCTGGCGCGTGAGGCAGAAAAAATGGGGCGCCCGGTGCTGATCAGTACCGGCGATAAAGACATGGCCCAACTGGTCACGCCAAATATCACACTCATCAATACCATGACCAACACCATTCTTGGTCCAGATGAGGTGGTGACAAAATACGGCGTGCCGCCGGAACTGATCATCGATTTCCTGGCGCTAATGGGCGATTCCTCCGATAACATTCCGGGCGTACCGGGGGTCGGGGAAAAGACCGCGCAGGCATTGCTACAGGGGCTGGGCGGCCTGGATACTCTTTATGCTGAGTCCGATAAAATTGCCGGGTTGACGTTCCGTGGTGCGAAAACTATGGCGGGTAAACTTGAGCAAAACAAAGAGGTGGCATACCTCTCCTATAAACTGGCGACGATCAAAACAGACGTTGAGCTGGAACTGACCTGCGAACAACTGGAAGTGCAACAACCCCAGGCTGACGAACTGGTTGGGCTGTTTAAAAAGTATGAATTCAAGCGCTGGACCGCTGATGTCGAAGCGGGCAAGTGGTTACAAGCAAAAGGGGCAAAACCGGCGGTAAAACCGCAGGAAACGATTGTCATTGATGAAGCCCCGGAAGAAGCCGCTGTCGTACTTTCTTATGAGAATTACGTGACCATTCTCGATGAAGCGACGCTGGAAACGTGGATTACGAAGCTGAAAAAAGCGCCAGTGTTTGCCTTCGATACCGAAACCGACAGTCTGGATAACATCTCCGCCAACCTGGTAGGGCTCTCATTCGCTATTGAGCCGGGAGTGGCGGCTTATGTGCCAGTGGCGCATGACTATCTGGATGCGCCGGATCAAATCTCCCGCGACCGTGCGCTGGCGATGCTCAAGCCGCTCCTGGAAGATGAAAACGCGCGTAAGGTCGGGCAAAATCTCAAGTACGATCGCGGCATTCTGGCGAATTATGGTATCGAACTGCGCGGCATCGCTTTTGATACCATGCTCGAGTCGTACATTCTGAACAGCGTTGCCGGACGTCACGATATGGACAGTTTGTCCGATCGCTGGCTGAAACATAAAACCATCACTTTTGAAGAGATTGCGGGTAAAGGGAAGAACCAACTAACCTTTAATCAGATTGCGCTGGAAGAGGCGGGACGTTACGCGGCAGAAGATGCCGATGTCACCTTACAGCTGCATCTGAAAATGTGGCCAGAGCTGCAGCAGCACAAAGGGCCGCTGAACGTCTTTGAAAACATCGAAATGCCACTGGTACCGGTGTTATCTCGTGTAGAGCGTAACGGTGTGAAGATCGACCCCGCGGTGCTGCACAAGCACTCCGAGGAGATCACGCTCCGTCTGGCGGAGCTGGAACAGAAAGCCCATGAGATTGCAGGAGAAGTATTTAACCTTTCTTCAACCAAGCAGTTGCAGACGATCCTGTTCGAAAAACAGGGCATTAAGCCGCTGAAGAAAACCCCAGGCGGCGCGCCGTCAACCTCTGAAGAAGTGCTGGAAGAACTGGCGCTGGATTACCCGCTACCTAAAGTGATTCTTGAGTATCGCGGTCTGGCGAAGCTGAAATCGACCTACACCGACAAACTCCCGCTGATGATTAACCCGAAAACCGGGCGTGTGCACACCTCTTATCATCAGGCCGTGACCGCGACGGGCCGTTTGTCATCGACCGATCCGAACCTGCAAAACATTCCGGTACGTAATGAAGAAGGGCGTCGTATCCGCCAGGCATTTATCCCGCCGAAGGATTACCTGATTGTTTCTGCGGACTATTCGCAGATTGAATTGCGTATTATGGCGCACCTTTCACGCGACAAAGGGCTGCTGACGGCGTTTGCCGAAGGGAAGGACATTCACCGTGCCACCGCCGCCGAAGTGTTTGGTCTGCCGCTGGAGACCGTGACCAGCGAACAGCGTCGCAGCGCGAAAGCGATCAACTTTGGTCTGATCTACGGTATGAGTGCGTTCGGTCTGGCGCGCCAGTTGAACATTCCGCGTAAAGAAGCGCAGAAATACATGGACCTCTATTTTGAACGTTATCCCGGCGTGCTGGAGTATATGGAACGCACTCGCGCTCAGGCGAAAGAGCAGGGCTACGTTGAAACGCTGGAAGGCCGTCGTCTCTATCTGCCGGATATTAAATCCAGCAACGGCGCGCGTCGAGCGGGTGCGGAGCGTGCGGCGATTAACGCCCCGATGCAAGGAACCGCTGCCGATATTATCAAACGGGCGATGATTGCGGTCGATGGCTGGCTGGAAATGGAAAAACCGCGCGTGCGTATGATCATGCAGGTACACGATGAACTGGTGTTTGAAGTACACAAAGACGACCTGGACACGGTAGCGAAAAAGATCCATCAGTTGATGGAGAACTGCACACGCATTGATGTACCGCTGCTGGTGGAAGTTGGAAGTGGTGAAAACTGGGATCAGGCGCACTAAGTGCTCGCGAGATAACGCGCTTTTTTCGTAATTAAGCAACATAAGTGCGCGATTTTTGTGATGGGTATTGGAATTCCCTATGTAAAGAATGAAAAAAAATTACAAAAAGTGCTTTCTGAGCTGCTCAAAAAAGAGTAAAGTTATTCGCGTAGGGTACAGAGGTAAGATGTTCTATCTTTCAGACCTTTTACTTCACGTAATCGGATTTGGCTGAATATTTTAGCCGCCCCAGTCAGTTTCTGACTGGGGCGTTTTTTATGGGCGAAAGAAAGATAGGGTCGGCGTGCCAGACCGGATAAGACGCACCGCGTCGCTATCCGGCGTCGCGATGAATTACTCCCCGCCCTGATCCTCTTCCACCGGCGCCAGTTCGTTAAACCAACTGTCCAGCTTCTGCCGTAATTTATCCACGCCCTGCTTTTTCAGCGATGAGAAGGTCTCAACCTGCACATCGCCGTTAAAGGCTAATACCGCTTCACGGACCATATTCAGTTGGGCCTTACGCGCCCCGCTCGCCAGTTTGTCCGCTTTCGTCAGCAGCACCAGAACCTGGATGTTGCTCTCGACGGCCCACTGGACCATCTGCTGGTCGAGATCTTTTAGCGGGTGGCGAATATCCATCAGCACCACCAGTCCCTGCAGGCTCTGGCGTTTTTCCAGATATTCACCCAGCGCGCGTTGCCACTTGCGCTTCATCTCTTCCGGCACTTCGGCGTAACCATAGCCGGGCAGGTCAACAAGGCGTTTGCCGTCGACCACTTCAAACAGGTTAATCAATTGAGTGCGGCCAGGCGTTTTCGAAGTCCGCGCCAGGCTCTTCTGATTGGTCAGCGTGTTCAGCGCGCTGGACTTACCTGCGTTGGAACGGCCAGCAAATGCCACTTCAATCCCCGTATCGGAAGGTAAATGGCGAATATCAGGCGCGCTCATCACAAAGTGCGTCTGTTGATAATTCAGGTTAATCAAAGCGGTCGTCTCCGTCAGTCAAAGCTTTGCCGCGATTATACCTGAACAGGAGCAAAAGACTGATTTTTCGACATGGGTCTGTTGTGAGTAAAAACCCTGCATATTGTGAGACATTGCCGATTGTTCTTATACGAAATTTCAGAGTAATTGCAGAGAATATAATTAAATAAATCAACTAAATCATACTATTAAAAGGTATGTAATATTCTGAAAATGGCTGAACTGTGCGGCCAACGACTTGTTACTTTACTCCAAAAGAGTAGAGTAACCCCCATAGCGAGGATAGCTGTACAGGAAGACGACTCAGGATGAGGGTCAGGAGCGCCAGGAGGCGAAGACACAGGATTGTCAGGATGACAGGCGTTCGGAGACGTTGGTATACGGAAACGGAAAAGACACGGAATGTTCCAGGCTGACGGAAAAACAGGGTGCGTTGATAGCCGACAGGGAATGTAGGACCCGTTCAGGGTTGTGAGTAAGGTGAAAAGGCGACAGAGCAATCTGTCGCCTTTTTTCTTTATTTCTGCTAGATTCCGGCGCAATTATATACTGAATAAAACAGCCAAAGACGAATCACTATGAAATCCACTTCTACACCACGCGGCAAAGGCCCTGCAAAGGCACGCCGTAAAACCCGCGAAGAGCTGAATCAGGAAGCTCGTGACCGCAAGCGTCAGAAAAAACACCGTGGACACGCGGCGGGTAGCCGTGCGACCGGTGGTGACGCGGCGTCAGGCGGTAAAAACAAGAACCAACAGAAAGATCCACGCATCGGCAGTAAAACCCCTATTCCATTGGGCGTGACCGAAAAAGTCACCAAACAGCACAAACCGAAGAGCGAGAAACCTATGCTTTCACCGCAGGCTGAGTTGGATTTACTGGAAACAGATGAGCGCCTGGACGCGCTGTTAGAACGTCTTGAAGCAGGCGAAACCTTGAGCGCGGAAGATCAGTCCTGGGTGGATGCCAAACTGGATCGCATCGATGAACTGATGCAGAAGCTGGGCCTCTCCTACGATGATGACGAAGAAGAGGAAGATGATGAGAAGCAGGAAGATATGATGCGCCTGCTGCGTGGTGGTAACTAACGGTTTACACCGTGGGCCTGCCCGTCCTGCTTATAACCCTTCCGGTTATATGTTATCTGGTGTGGTTATTCGTTAAACTACAGCGGTTGTCGCGGCGACAGAAGTGGCTGCGCAGCCGGCTTAGTACTCGAAATGGAGTGCGGCCGGTACGCCGTACCCGCCAGAGACGCCATCGGAAGGAGTGAGCATGTCAGAACAACAAATAGACTGGGATCAGGCCCTGATCCAGAAATATAACTATTCCGGGCCGCGCTATACCTCGTACCCGACCGCGCTGGAATTTTCTGATGCGTTTGGCGAACCGGCATTTTTACAGGCTGTCGCGCGCTATCCTGAGCGTCCGCTCTCGCTTTACGTCCATATCCCGTTTTGCCATAAACTCTGCTACTTCTGCGGCTGCAATAAGATTGTGACCCGTCAGCAGCATAAGGCCGATCAGTATCTGGATGCACTGGAACAGGAAATTCTGCACCGTGCGCCGCTGTTTGCCGGACGCAAGGTCAGCCAACTGCACTGGGGCGGCGGCACGCCGACTTACCTGAATAAAGCGCAAATCAGTCGCCTGATGGCGCTGCTGCGAAATCATTTCCACTTCAATGCGGATGCGGAGATTTCGATCGAAGTCGATCCCCGTGAGATTGAGCTGGATGTGCTCGATCATTTACGCGCGGAAGGCTTTAATCGTCTCAGCATGGGCGTGCAGGACTTCAACAAAGAGGTCCAGCGACTGGTTAACCGTGAGCAGGATGAGGAGTTTATTTTTGCGCTGCTCAATCACGCACGTGACATTGGCTTTACGTCGACCAATATCGATCTGATCTACGGTTTACCTAAACAGACGCCGGAAAGTTTCGCCTTTACCCTGAAGCGGGTTGCGGAATTAAGCCCCGATCGTCTGAGCGTCTTTAACTATGCGCATTTGCCGACGCTGTTTGCCGCGCAGCGCAAAATAAAAGATGCCGATCTGCCCAGCGCGCAGCAGAAGCTGGATATTTTGCAGGAAACCATCTCCTCGCTGACAGAGACCGGCTATCAGTTTATTGGTATGGACCATTTTGCCCGCCCGGATGACGAACTGGCGATTGCCCAGCGCGAAGGCGTTCTCCACCGTAATTTTCAGGGATATACCACCCAGGGTGACACCGATCTGCTGGGGATGGGCGTTTCTGCCATCAGTATGATTGGCGATTGCTATGCCCAGAACCAGAAAGAGCTGAAACTCTACTATCAGCAGGTGGATGAGCAGGGAAATGCCTTATGGCGCGGTATCGCGCTGACTCGCGATGACTGTATCCGTCGTGACGTCATCAAGTCGCTGATCTGCAATTTCCGTCTCGACACTGCCTCAGTTGAGCAGCAGTGGGATCTGAACTTCGCGGATTATTTTGCCGAAGACCTGAAGCTGTTGGCGCCGCTGGCGAAAGATGGGCTGGTGGATGTGACAACGAAGGGGATTCAGGTCACGCCGAAAGGGCGTCTGCTGATTCGCAACATTTGCATGTGCTTTGATGCGTATCTGCGCCAAAAAGCGCGGATGCAGCAGTTCTCACGCGTGATATAAAAACGTTGCCCGGTGGCGCTAACGCTTACCGGGCCTACGATTGATGTTGCCTGTAAGCCAGATAAGCATAGCGCCATCCGGCACAGTGTTAGCTGAACAGCCCAACCAGCGCGGCGCACAGTACTGCGGCAACCGCAGTTTGTGGCGTATGGCTGTCGACCGCTCCGCTTGATAGCAGATTTATAATCGATTCCAGCATGTTTTGTCCCCCGTTTGCCGGGCACGATCATACTGAACTCATCGGAACAGTAAAGTGCAAAATAACGGCAATTTGCGCTCAATTATTAATCTTTACACAACCGTGTGACGTTACTCCATTCCCAGCTCTTTCAACTTACGCGTCAGGGTATTACGCCCCCATCCGAGCAAGCGTGCCGCTTCCTGTTTATGGCCCTGTGTATGGCGTAGTGCTGTGGTCAGCAACGTGCGCTCCATTTCAGGTTGTGCTTCCGACAGCAGGTTTTGATGACCGGATCGCAGCGCCCGATCCGCCCACTGCGCCAGAAGCGTGGCCCAACTGTCCGGCTGGAGATGCGACGGGCTTTCGGGCGCGGTGGCTTCGAACAGTTCAGCGGGGAGATCCTGAATTAATACCTCTTGTCCAGCCGCCATTACGGTTAACCAGCGACAGGTATTTTCCAGTTGGCGAACGTTGCCCGGCCACGCCAGCCGCGTCAGCGCCGCTTCGGTTTCCGGGTGCAATAACTTAGCTTCTACGCCCAGTTCGCGCGCTGCAACCTGCAGGAAGTGGCGGGCCAGGCGCGGAATATCCTCCCGGCGCTCGCGCAACGGCGGCAGGTGTACGCGGATGACGTTCAGACGATGGAATAAATCCTCACGAAACTTGCCTTCCTGCACACGCAGTTCCAGGTTCTGGTGAGTCGCGGCGATGATTCGCACGTCCACCTTCACCGGCGCATAGCCGCCAACGCGATAAAACTGTCCGTCGGCTAATACGCGCAAAAGACGGGTCTGCACATCCAGCGGCATATCGCCAATCTCATCAAGAAACAGCGTGCCACCATCGGCCTGTTCGAAGCGTCCCTGACGAATGGTATTCGCTCCGGTAAATGCCCCTTTTTCATGACCAAACAGCTCGGATTCGATCAAATCTTTCGGAATCGCCGCCATGTTGAGCGCGATAAACGGCGCTTTGGCGCGTGGGCTGTGGCGGTGCAGGGCATGGGCGACCAGTTCTTTACCCGTCCCGGACTCTCCGTTAATCAACACGCTGATGGAGGAACGCGAGAGCCGCCCGATAATACGAAATACATCCTGCATGGCCGGCGCTTCACCGATGATGTCGGTTGTCGGGCCGTTGATCTGAATATTGCGCGGCTGCTGCTGTTCCTGATAATGGCTGATGGCGCGTTCAACCAGCGCTACCGCTTCATCGATATCAAAGGGTTTCGGCAGATAATCAAACGCCCCTTGCTGATAGGCGCTGACGGCAGCATCCAGATCGGAATGCGCAGTCATTATGATGACCGGCAGCATTGGATGACGCTGTTTAATCTGTTTTAACAGCGCCAGTCCGTCCATCCCCGGCATGCGAATGTCGGACAACAGTACGTCCGGCGTTTTGCTCGCCAGCGCGCCCAGCACGTCGTTACCGTTTTCAAAGGTCGTACAACTCAGACCCGCCCCGGCGAGAGCACGTTCAAGCACCCAACGGATGGAACTATCGTCATCGACTACCCAGACTATCCCTCGTTGCATAAGCACCTCTATTTCCGAATCGGCAGATAAACCGAGAACTCGGTATGGCCTGGCCAACTGGTAAATTCAATTTTGCCGGAATGCTGATCGATCAAATTACGGGCGATGGATAATCCCAGCCCGGTGCCGCCTTCGCGGCCGCTGACCATGGGGTAAAACAGCGTATCCTGTAAGTGGGAAGGAATCCCCGGTCCGTTATCTTCGACGTCGATACGCGCCGCCAGGCGATAGCGCTCGCCGTGCAGCGTGAGCTGGAACGCGGTACGGGTACGTAGCACAATCTCCCCACCGTCTGCCCCCAGAGCCTGCAATGCATTACGGACAATATTCAACAACACCTGCTCGATCTGTTCCGGGTCGTGCGGCAATTCCGGTAGGCTGGGATCGTAATCGCGGACCAGCGTGACGTTGGCCGGTAATTCCATAGAAACCAGCGCCACCACGCGCTCTGCCACCTTATGAATGCTTTCCGTGACATGCGTTCCCGGCATCTGCGGGCCCAACAGCCTGTCGACCAGATTACGCAGTCGATCAGCCTGTTCAATAATGACTTTGGTGTATTCCAGCAGCGCCGGGTCGGGCAGGGCTTTACTTAATAGCTGTGCAGCGCCGCGTAAGCCACCGAGCGGGTTTTTAATCTCGTGTGCCAGTCCTCGCACCAGATCGCGCGCAGCGACCTGCTGAGCGTGCTGTAGCTGCTCCTGGCTCAGGCGGCGCTGATTATCCATCGGCGCCATTTCGAGCAGGATCTGGCCGTCTGGCAAACGCTGCGCGGTGAGCGAAAGAATGTGTGAACGCCCATCAATCACCAACGTGACCTCATTGTCGGTAAACCCTTGTCCCGCCTCTAAGCTTTCACGCATCAGTTCGATATTCAAAGAAAAATAGCTCAGGAGTTCAGGAAGCGGCGTACCAAACAGTTTGCGGGAGCTTTGGGCGAGTAACTGCTGCGCGGCCGGGTTGGCGTAATGCACCGCCAGCTCATCGTCGACCAGTAAGATGCTGTTGATTAAAGAATTGAGGATCTGCCCAGCATCGGGCAGCGTGCCTGTTGCCATACAGCAGTCTCCTGAAAAATTTGCACCAATTTAGTGCATTATAGCTTTTTATGTAGAAAAAGCGCGAAGGATCAGATTGTTGACGGTGAAAAAAGCCCATCGTGAGATGGGCTAAAAGTTTCCACGGCAACTAAAAAACACCTGACGTCTTTCACGCCGCTGCTGCGTTGGCTACCTTCGCTCACCCCAGTCACATCGTTATCCTGTTCCTGGGGATTCGCTCCGTTGCCGCCTTGCCGCAACGTGAAATTCGTCGGGCTTTTAAGATACAGTTAAACGCTGTAGTACAGCTCAAACTCTACCGGGTGCGGCGTCATACGTACGCGGTCGTTTTCTTCAATACGCAGCGCGATGTAAGCATCGATAGCTTCATCAGTGAACACGCCGCCCGCTTTCAGGAACTCGCGATCCAGGTTCAGCTCGTTCAGTGCTTCTTCCAGAGAACCTGCAACCTGTGGGATCTCTTTCGCTTCTTCCGGCGGCAGGTCGTACAGGTTTTTGTCCATGGCTTCGCCAGGGTGGATCTTGTTCTTAATGCCGTCAAGACCGGCCATCAGCAGTGCTGCAAAGCACAGGTACGGGTTCGCTGCCGGATCCGGGAAACGGACTTCGATACGACGTGCTTTTGGAGACGCGACCACTGGAATACGGATAGAGGCAGAACGGTTACGGGCAGAGTAAGCCAGCATAACCGGTGCTTCGTAGCCCGGGACCAGACGCTTGTATGAGTTGGTGGTCGGGTTCGCAAGGGCGTTAATCGCTTTAGCGTGTTTGATTACGCCGCCGATGTAGTACAGCGCTTGCTCAGACAGGCCCGCATATTTGTCGCCAGAGAACAGGTTGGTACCGTTCTTGGACAGGGACATGTGGCAGTGCATACCGGAACCGTTATCGCCGAACATCGGTTTTGGCATAAAGGTCGCGGTTTTGCCGAAGCGGTGAGCGACGTTGTGTACCACATATTTGTAGATCTGAATTTCGTCCGCTTTTTTGGTCATGGTGTTGAAGCGGGTTGCCACTTCGTTCTGACCCGCAGTGGCCACTTCATGGTGGTGAGCTTCAACGACCAGGCCCATTTGCTCCATCACCAGACACATTTCAGAACGGATGTCCTGAGCAGAATCTACTGGTGGAACCGGGAAGTAGCCGCCTTTTACTGCCGGACGGTGACCTTTGTTACCACCTTCGTACTGGGTGGAGGAGTTCCAGGCGCCTTCGATGTCATCGATAGCCACGTGAGAACCGGAGATTGACGCGCCGAAACGGATGTCGTCAAACAGGAAGAATTCTGGTTCTGGCCCAAACAGAACGGTATCCGCGATGCCGGTGGAGCGCAGGTATTCTTCAGCACGCTTGGCGATAGAGCGCGGGTCGCGGTCATAGCCTTGCAGGGTGCCAGGTTCCAGGATGTCACAACGGATGATCAGTGTAGAATCCGCGAAGAACGGGTCGATGACTGCGGTAGAAGCATCCGGCATCAGCACCATGTCGGATTCGTTGATGCCTTTCCAGCCACCAATCGAAGAGCCGTCAAACATTTTGCCTTCTTCGAAGAATTCGGCATTTACCTGATGAGCAGGAATCGTGACGTGCTGTTCTTTACCTTTGGTATCAGTGAAGCGCAAATCAACAAACTTCACTTCGTGCTCATTCAGCATCGTCAAAACGTGTTCAGCGGACATACTTAACTCTCCAGATTGGTCATAGTCGTCGTGGTAACGAGGTGTTCAATTCTTTAATCATTGGCCGTGTCGCCGTAAAAAAGATAAAGCGAAATCTGTGCCAACTTTTAAATTGCCCCTAAAAGGCGTTATCATGCGCACCATCGTGCAAAAGGGTTGCACCATGCCGTGTATGTTGCACCAGTATAGTGCTTTAATGTGAACATTAAGCACCATATTGGTGCAATGGACCGTGCATAACCCTTTTAACGCTCCGTGAAAGCGATCACAAAGAAACTCTGCAATACTTGTTTGCGGAGGATGTTTGTGATCCTGTTTTGTAGTGCGATTAATCCGTGTACAATAACGCGCTATTTCTAATGCCTGAGGCAAAGTTGTGATCGAAAATTTGCGTAACATCGCCATCATCGCGCACGTCGACCATGGTAAAACTACCCTGGTTGATAAGCTGCTGCAGCAATCCGGTACGTTCGACTCTCGTGCCGAAACTCAAGAGCGTGTGATGGACTCCAACGATTTGGAGAAAGAGCGTGGGATTACCATCCTCGCGAAAAACACCGCTATCAAATGGAATGATTATCGTATCAACATCGTTGATACCCCTGGGCACGCAGACTTCGGTGGTGAAGTTGAGCGTGTCATGTCCATGGTTGACTCTGTGCTGCTGGTGGTTGACGCATTTGACGGCCCAATGCCGCAGACGCGCTTCGTGACCAAAAAAGCCTTTGCGCATGGCCTGAAGCCGATCGTGGTCATCAACAAAGTTGACCGTCCTGGCGCGCGTCCGGACTGGGTTGTCGATCAGGTATTTGACCTGTTTGTGAACCTCGACGCGACCGACGAACAGCTGGATTTCCCGATCATCTACGCTTCTGCGCTGAACGGTATTGCTGGTCTGGATCACGAAGATATGGCGGAAGACATGACCCCGCTGTATCAGGCGATTGTCGACCACGTACCTGCGCCGGACGTTGACCTTGATGGTCCGTTCCAGATGCAGATCTCTCAGCTGGACTACAACAACTACGTTGGCGTTATCGGTATCGGCCGCATCAAACGCGGTAAAGTGAAGCCGAACCAGCAGATTACTATCGTGGATAGCGAAGGCAAAACTCGCAACGGTAAAGTCGGTAAAGTCCTGACTCACCTGGGTCTGGAGCGTATCGATAGCGATCTGGCAGAAGCAGGCGACATCATCGCGATCACCGGTCTGGGCGAGCTGAACATCTCTGACACCATCTGCGATCCGCAGAATGTGGAAGCGCTGCCGGCACTGTCTGTTGATGAACCGACCGTCACCATGTTCTTCAACGTCAACACCTCTCCGTTCTGTGGCAAAGAAGGTAAATACGTTACCTCTCGTCAGATCCTTGACCGCCTGAACAAAGAGCTGGTGCACAACGTTGCACTGCGTGTTGAAGAAACTGAAGATGCGGACGCGTTCCGTGTATCCGGTCGTGGTGAGCTGCACCTGTCTGTTCTGATCGAAAACATGCGTCGTGAAGGTTTCGAAATGGCGGTTTCCCGTCCGAAAGTTATCTTCCGCGAAATCGATGGTCGTAAACAAGAGCCGTTCGAGAACGTGACGCTGGACGTTGAAGAGCAGCACCAGGGTTCTGTCATGCAGGCACTGGGCGAGCGTAAAGGCGACCTGAAAAATATGAATCCAGATGGCAAAGGCCGCGTACGTCTCGACTACGTGATTCCAAGCCGTGGTCTGATCGGCTTCCGTTCAGAATTCATGACCATGACCTCCGGTACCGGTCTGCTGTACTCCACCTTCAGCCACTACGACGACGTACGTCCGGGTGAAGTGGGTCAGCGCCAGAACGGCGTACTGATCTCCAACGGTCAGGGTAAAGCGGTTGCGTTTGCACTGTTCAGCCTGCAGGACCGCGGTAAGCTGTTCCTGGGTCACGGTGCTGAAGTGTACGAAGGCCAGATCATCGGTATTCATAGCCGTTCTAACGACCTGACGGTAAACTGCCTGACCGGTAAGAAACTGACCAACATGCGTGCTTCCGGTACTGACGAAGCCACGGTTCTGGTTCCACCGGTTAAGATGACTCTGGAACAAGCTCTGGAGTTTATCGATGACGACGAACTGGTAGAAGTGACGCCGCAGTCTATCCGTATTCGTAAACGGCACCTGACGGAAAACGATCGCCGCCGCGCGAACCGTGGTCCGAAAGAAGATTAATAATTTACATTGATAGTAAAGCCCAGATGGATGAAAATCTATCTGGGCTTTTTTTATCCTTTTTACGATCTCAATCAACCTATCTTTTTTTTGTCCATATAACTATTAAATAGGCGCTTTCTTGTTGAGGATATATTCATATTTAATATATTTATGAGGGAATCAATGATTTATTGTACATTAAACCTACGAGAAATTTCTCAGGATAATACATTAAAGTTAAGATGTGCTGGTTCTGGTGTATATGATGTTTTTTCTGGCTTAGGACATTTAAAAAATAATCCAGATGCTTATATGGAAAAAAATGGCCCAATACCTCCTGGAAAGTATTGGATCGTTGATCGTCCCACTGGGGGGATTGGTTCGATATTAAAACAAAAGGAGAAGGAATGGCGCACTGGAAATAATTACGATGAGTGGTTTGCATTGTTTAAAAATGACAGTTTAATAAATGATAAAACGATTGTGGTGTTTAAGTCTTATATAGGTGTTGGTCAATCGGATTATCTAAATGATATCCGCGCTCTTTTGGTTCATGAACCTCCTGAACAAGATTCAGTATATAAAAAACTTAATATATCAGTTTATCAGAAAAGGGCACTAGTGAAAAATGCTAGTGAAAACTTTTCAGGTATTAACGAGCGTCCTTTTACCTATAATTTACAAGAGCGCTCTTCTTTTAGATTACATCCGTTGCGGCCAGATGGTACCGGAGTTTCAGACGGTTGTATAACATTTTACCATAGAGAAGATTTTAATAAATTGAGACGCGATCTTTTACGTGCCAATAAACAAAAAGTGCCGGGGAGTCAACTTGAAGCCTATGGCATAATTACTGTTTCGGATAATAGATATGACAAATATTAGCTATATTTTACTGTTTATAATATCTACTTCCGTCTCATTCGTATGGGCGATTTTGATATATTATCTGAACCCACATGGTTATTATCTTGATTTGTTTATAATTTATTTTGTGACTTGTTGTTTTTTTATATATTTTTTGATGCTGCGTTTTTTCCATCCAGTAGATTATAAAACTGTTGCTGGCGGTATAGTTTATTTATTGACGTTTAGCTATATCCCATTGATAATAGATATGCTTAGTATAATTGAAGGTTTTGTTTCATGGCTGTATTCCTTCCTGAGTTTGGATGAATATAACAGAAACTATTTTCTTGTTAACTATGAAGTGACTATCTATTTGGCTTTTTCATCATTGATTGCTCTGAGCATAACTTGGGTACTAGATTTAATATTAACCAGATATTTAAAAATAAAATGCCTATTTATCAGGAAATAGTTTATTCACTTCTTAAGTGAGGGCCTTTAGTGGCCCTCATCTGGTACAGATTAGAAGAAATATTTAACCCCAACGCGAATCTGATTTTGTTCGCGGTGATAGGGTTCTACGTTCCGGTCCAGCCAGCGCAGTTCGAAGTAGGGCAGCCAGTTCTGGTTGATCCGATAACGGAAGGTATTCGTAATTTCCCAGTGATGATCCTTGCCATTGCTGCTATTAAAATCATTCACCCGCATAAAATAGTGGGGTTCAAAGGTATACGAGAATTTATCGGTAATAATAAAGTTCCAGTAGTTGCCGATCTCATAGGTATCATTATTATCCCGATCGCCATTTAAATCGACCGAGCTGTAATTATTATGGTTGTAGCGGTTACGCACCGTCAGATTAAACCACGGTGTAAACTTGTAATTCACGTCCAGATACACCGCGCCGCTGGAGCCAATACTCTTGTCGGTAATCAACCCGCCAGGTTGGATCGTTAATTTATCCGTGGGTTTGAAGAGCGGATACCAGCCCTCGATCTCGTTATAGCCGTGTTTTAACTCGTCTTCACGCTGGAGCGTATAGGTATTAGTGAGCATAATGCCCGCACCCATGTCAAAGTTATAGCCAACGCGCAGCATGATCTCTTGTTGATCGGATGCCAGATTATACGCCTCCCGGTTTTCGACATAAGCGCCAGCAACTACAGAGGTGGATATCACTGAAGATAACAGAATGAGAGTATGTAATGTTTTCATCATAAATCCATTTTTTAAGCGTAGGGAAGCCGCCATCCATCTGGATGGAAATAGCGGCAAGATTTGTTTAAAGATTTACAGTAGCGATGTTTTTATTGTTATTGGTTACGTCAGAACGAGTGTTGTTCTTTTTTCGTTGATTTATTTCCTCAATAATAAAAGCGAAACGCGCTTCGTTAAGCTTATAAAAGAAACCCATGGTCAGTGCAGCAATAATCGCCAGACCACAGGGCCAGAGAAAAATTAACTGGCGTAATCCCAGTAAGGTCGCGTCGCTTTGCGCGATGTTGGGGATATAACCAATCTGGGTCAACATCATTCCGGGCAGAAACCCCGCCAACGCAGCGGAAATCTTGCGCGAAAAGGTATATCCGGTATAGACGGAACCTTCTGCGCGAATCCCCGTTTTCCATTCGCCGTAATCCACGGTATCCGGCACCAGCGCCCAGTTCAGGCTGTTCACGAAGGCGGTACCGAAGAAGGCTACACAGGAAAAGGTGACGAATAAAAAGGAGGTTCCGCCCCAAAAGAAATTCAGGATATCCCCAACTGCCCAGAGTGTTAGCCCTCCGAGATAAACCTGTTTTTTACCGAAACGCCTTACGGTCATGGGTACTAACAGTACACCTGCCAGAATGCACCCCATGCTGAAGAAGCCCATCCATGAGAGCAAATGGATATCGTTCAGAACGTACTGTGTGTAATAGACCTGGATCGCCAGTTTGATGTTGAACGCTGCCAGCGTACACAGATTGGCAATACACAGCACTAACAGAGGTGGGTTGCGGAAAATGGCGCAGAACGACTTGAGAATGCCAGGCTTATGGTGATCTGGCACGATTTCGATGTAACGTTCCTTAACGCCACGGAAACACCACCACATACTGAACAGTCCGCACACGGAGAAAATCAGCGCGGCAATTAAATAGCCCAACGATGGCGAACGGGTAAACAACGCCTGAATCGGCATAAAGCCGACGGTACACAGCAGCAGACCAATGGTTGCGCCGCCCTGGCGCCAGGCGGCAAGCTGGGCGCGTTCGTGCGGGTTTTTGGTGATAGCTGGCACCATTGCACCATAAGAGCAGTTCATAAGGCTATAAAACAAACCAAACAGCATAAACAGGAGGGTGGCCAGCGTCGTCTTCACCGTTAAGGTAAAGTCCGTGGCAAAGAACTGCGCGCTGGCAACCAGCGCCACGGGAAAAGAGGCATAAAGTATGAAGGGGCGGAATTTACCCATTACACCAATATTACGGCGTGAATCCAGCAATACACCGGTTAATATATCGGTAAAGGCAGTAAAGAACTTCGCCACCAGGAAGATTATGCCGCCGTAATACGCAGGCATCCCCAGCACATCGGTATAAAACTTAAGCAGATACAGCGTCCCGATACACAGCATCAGGTTTGAGCCGAAATCACCTATGCCGTAGGCGCACTTCTCACGCAGGCTCAGTTTCAGCGTTAGCGGATCATGGTCAGACATAATCGCCTCTCATAACGCCCCGTAGGGCGTTGGATATTATTGTTTTAAATCGTTTGTTTACGGGCTTCGATTTCGCCAACGATACGGATATACATTTTTTCGTTGAGATTGTAGAAACAGCCCATTGCAATGATGGTGACGACCGCCAGCGCACAGGGATAAATAAAGATCAGCTGCCGTAACCCCTCGACCGTTCCCGCCGATTGCACCACGTTAGGCACATAGCCGATTTGGGTCAGCATCCATCCCGGGAAGAAGCCGGCCAGCGCCTGTGAAACCTTACGGAAGAACGTAAAACCGGTGTAAACCGTCCCTTCAGAACGCACGCCAGTTCGCCATTCGCCGTATTCCACCGTGTCGGAAACCAGCGCCCAGTTCAGGCTGTTCACAAACGCAGAGCCGAAGAATGCCAGGCAGGAGAACGCGACAAAACTGACCGAGCCTCCGCCGAAGAGGTAGTTGAGGAGATCGCCTGCAACCCAGATCAGCAGGCCACCGATATAGACCTTTTTCTTGCCAAAGCGACGCACCATCCCCGGCATTAAAAAGACGCCGATGAAGATACAGCCCATGCTGAAAAAGCCCATCCACGACAGCAAAATCGGATCGTTCAGCACGTACTGGGTGTAATAAACCTGGATCGCCAGCTTGACGTTAAATGCGCCGAGCGTGCAGAGATTGGCAATACACAGGATGAAAAGCGGACGGTTACCGGCGATGGCACGAAAGGACTGCAATAATCCCGGTTTTTGCGCCGCGTCGACAGGTTTCACTTCGACATAGCGCTCTTTCACCCCGGCATAGCAGCACCACATAAAGAACAACCCGAACAGCGAGAACAGCGTCGCGGCGAAGATATACCCCAGTTGCGAATTGCCTTCGATCAGGTTCATGACCGGCACAAAACCGACGGTGCACAGCAGCAGGCCAAGCGTCGCGCCACCCTGCCGCCAGGCGGCGAGCGAGGCGCGTTCGTCCGGGTTTTTGGTGATGGCGGGCACCATTGCGCCATAGGAACAGTTCATCATGCTGAAGAACAGCCCGTAGAGCATAAACAGGACGGTCGCCATGACCGTTTTTCCGGTGATTTCAAACGGTGTACCGACAAAGTTAGCGATAGCCAGCAGGGTCACCGGAAACGCAGCGTACATAACAAAAGGACGGAATTTACCTTTTGGACCGATTTTACGCCGTGAATCGAGCATAATACCGGTTCCCATATCGGTAAACGCGGTAAAAAACTTGGCAATAAGAAAAATGATACCGCCATAGGTGCCCGGTAAACCGAGAACATCGGTATAAAACTTCAGTAAATAGAGCGTACCGATATCCAGAAGAATATTGGAACCTAAATCACCCATTCCGTAGGCGAGTTTTTCCTTAAAGGGCAAGCGTAGGGTTGCCGGGTTGGTTATGTTTTGACTCATGATTATCCCTCATTTGCCCATGAGTTTTCCCATGGGCGAGCCTTATTAGAAGTGGCGTAAAGATGCAAACAGCGACGCCCACTCACTTTTCGCGCGATAAAAGACTGGCGGTTTACCTAATGGCGCATCCACGGTTACCTCGCCGCCACTTTGCGTTTCACCTGTCCAGAGATTCACCCAATGATCCTCCGGCAGATACAGCGTCCAGTCGCAGCGGCCCTGCTCATGTACCGGAGCGACCAGCAGGTCTTGCCCCAGCAAGTACTGGTATTTCAGAGTGTAGGTGCGCGCATCGTTTTCGTAATGCAGGAACAACGGACGCATAACTGGCAAGCCAGTTGCGGCGTTTTGCGCGACGGCTTGCTTAAGGTACGGCTTCAACGTCGTAAACACGGTCGTCATTCTGGCGAAATGGGCGATGGTTTCCTCATCGCTGTCAAACTGCCAGTTATCACCGGGACGGTTACCTTCGTGGGTGCGCATCATGGGCGTGAAAGCATTGAAATCACACCAGCGCAGCAGCAACTCTTTGTTGCGTTTCATCTCAAACAGGGTGGTATAGCCGCCAATATCGCTGTGGTGCAGGCCGTGACCGCTCATAGCCAGCGACAGGGCAGCGGGAATAACGGAGGCGAGTCCATCGTCCAGACTCCAGTCCACGTTCTGGTCACCCGCCCACATCATGGTCGAGTATTTCTGACTGCCGGTGTAACCTGCGCGCATAAAGAACAGGATCTCGCCGAGTTTGCCGGTTTCCTGTAATGCCTCGTAGTTACATTTTGCCCACAGCGCAGGCCAGGCGTTATGCATGATCTCCGCGCTGACGCCGTTATGCAGAACCGTGTCGGTCGGCAGGTATTCGCCAAAGTCCGCCATCCAGCCGCCGCAGCCGAGTGCGATCATATTTTTCTTGATGACGTCTTTGAACCAGTCGTAGGCCGCCGGGTTGGTCAAATCAACCACGCCGCCGTAAAACTCACCAAATTCAACCAGATAATCATTACCGGACGCATCTTTTGCCAGATAACCGAGCTTTGCCGCTTCGGCGCACAGGTCTTTATCGCTGGCGACATACGGGTTGATATATGAAAGGAATTTCACGCCTTCGGCGTTCCACTGTTTGATACGGCTGTCCAGTTGTGGATAGTTGTCGCTGTTCCACTTCCAGTTCCACATCACGCGCTTACCGAATGACGTCATGCGGATCCCGGACCAGTCCTGCGCCCAGATGCCGTTTACCTTCACGCCAGCACGACGCATCGTATCCAGTTTCTTCTGGCACACTTCGGTGCCGCCCTGAATGCCCAGCGTGACGCCATCATAAATCCAGTCCGGTAATTCTGGTTGGCGACCTAACAGCGCGGTCAGTTTTTCCAGCAGCGCGATATAGGTGTCGGCGCATTCAATACGCAGGGTGGTTTTCTCCTCCCACAGCGCCAGTTCGTGATAATCCGGCGCGCTGAAGTCAAAATTCATGTAGCAACTGTTATCAACGTGGCAGTAATACTTCTGCGTACTGACAAACGTGGGTTGTGGGAAGAAGGTCCAGTAGTAGTCGCCGCCTGCGTTCTCTTTGCAGTCGGCCTGCCAGGTGACGTAGCTGGTTTTGTTACGGCCCACCCCCTGTTCGCTGGTCCACAGTGGAAACGGTTTGCCACGCAGATCGAAGTAAGAGAACTGCTCGCCGCAACCGTAGATATGGTCATTCGGGTTAGCAGCCAGTCTCAGCCAGATACGGTTATGGTCGGGATCGTCATTGTGCAGATCCAGTTGCAAACGACCCGCTTCATCGGTGGAGATGCGTAGCGTCGCCGTGACGGCATCACCACGACTAAAGCGTACTCGCCAGCCGTCGGCTGATTCACTGACAGTGGCATCGGTCAGGGCAATTTTCTCGTTAAGTTTGTCTTTAATGCTGAAGTTGCCACGAAACATGTCGATATCGGCGACGCCAGCACCAACCCACAGACAGGGGGCTGCTTCGCTGTGACGTAAAATTAATCGCTGGTGGTACGTAAGCGTAAATCCATTCTGTAACGTCGTCAGCTCTAATGGGGTTGACCGTTGTTGTAACGAATTCATCATCGTCTCCGTAATAAATAGGGTAATTCGGTAATTTGTCGGAAATCTTTTATTCGCTGCCGATGAGAAAATGCATCTGATGTGTTTCTCCTGGCGCGAGATAAATCAGGCCTGTTCCGGAGTTAAAGGCATCGGGTGGGCAGGTCATCGGTTCCACTGCAAGACCACGCCTTGCTAATTTCTCGCCGGTATATACCTGCAGCCAGGGTTGATGGCTGCGTAAAAAAGTCGTTATGTTTTGTGAGGCACAGGTCATCCTGACTTCCCACTCAACCTCAGGTGTCAAGACCCTGAATGTATGATCGATAGAGGTTCCTGCAATGCGTCTCGGCGTTGTGAAATCCCGTTCACTACCTGTTTCTTCACTCGCAGGAAGCGTCAATTCACAACCATCAATGGGGTGCAGATTGCAGGTCAAATAGGGATGGGCTCCGGCACCATACAGTGCGATTTCGTCACTCAGATTCTGCGTACGAATAAAGACATGCAGCCCGTGTGTTTCCTCCAGTCGATAAATCACCTCTGAAACCAGCGCAAAGGGATAACCATAAGAAGGCGGCAGAAAAATCGTCAGTGACGCTTCCGTTTTTGACTGCTGATTAATCTGCCAGTCCCGCCAGGCCAGTAATCCATGAATAGCGCTATGCGTAACCGGATCGTTAATGGCAAGCTGGAAGCGCTTGCCGTTATGTTGATAGCAGCCTTTTGCCACGCGATTTGGCCAGGGTATTAGCACTTTTCCCAAATGTGCCAACGGTATCTCTTCCGGCTTATGGGGAATAACGACGTGACGCCCACGGTGCGTCAGTTCTGCTAATCCGGCGCCAACTGTGACTATTTTCGCGCAGTAGTGCCCGGCCTGAAGATGAAGTGTTTTTCCACCGCTATGCATGGCTGCTATCCTCGTTGCTTACCTGGCGTTGATATCCAGAAGACCGGCAGCAACCGCAGGAGCAAGGCCCGGTGCCAGCGGTAAACGTGGGATAACCAGACAGTGCAACAGGTGATAAATATCCTGTTTACCGTCCCATACCCGGGTTGTGACCTTGTTGTCCGCATCCAGCTCCTGCCACCAGGAACCATTTTCGTAATCCATCAGGTACTTAATGCAGTATTCCCACCACGTCTGATACCAGGTTTCGTACTGGCGATCGCCCGTGACCGTATATAGCGCATAGGCGGTACCCATTGCTTCTACAATCGGCCAGCGCACCCGTTCACGAACAATGGGTTTGCCATCCCAGTCAACGGTGTACACGATGCCGTCAGCGCCGTCGGGTGCCCAGGCATCACGAATGGTGGCGTGGAAAAGACCTTTTGCGTCTTCCAGTAACCAGGCGGGCGGTTGTTCGCTTCTCGCTTCTAACGCGGCGTGGATATGCAGCATCAGACGGCCCCACTCAATCCAGTGGCCTGGCGTGCCGCCATAGGCGCGGAAACGGTGGGCGGGGTTGTCTTTGTTGTAGTCGCGGACCGGATTCCAGTTCACGTCGAAATGCTCATTGACCCGGTATTCCCCTTTGCGGGCGACATCGTGAATGATGACCGAGGCGATGTGGATCGCACGATCCAGCCATTTTTTGTCATGGGTGACGTCGTAAACAATCAGGAAGGCTTCCACGGCGTGCATATTGGCATTGCCGCCGCGATAGTCTTCGGTTTTGCTAAACGCTTCATCCCAGGATTCCAGACACATTTGCTCTTCTTCACTCCAGAAGTATTTCTCAATGACTTCAATGGTGTAATCGAGCAGTTTCCTGGCCTCAGGGTGTCCGGTGGTGACCGCGCTGGCAGCGCCCAGCAGTGCAAAAAAGTGTTGGTATCCCTGTTT
Source organism: Citrobacter sp. LST-B2 (assembly GCF_057983045.1). NCBI lineage: Bacteria > Pseudomonadati > Pseudomonadota > Gammaproteobacteria > Enterobacterales > Enterobacteriaceae > Citrobacter > Citrobacter sp. LST-B2. Next base: position 4,911,472 of record NZ_CP192598.1, on the reverse strand, counting down.
GGAGGCATCTACCACGCCTTCATCATTCACGCAGGCGTACCAGCCACCGTATTTTTTATCCCGCAGCGCGCCGTTCATGGCCTTAATACCGTGATCGACCAGGCTGTAAGCGCCCGGTCTGCCCATCGCTGCGGCGACGGAATAGACGTGCAGCATGCGGGCGGTGATCCACAGGTGCGTGCCCATCTCTTCTTTGACCTGTCCTTTATTACCCAGCCAGCCGAATCCGGTTGGCACCGCCGCGTTCTTACCAAAATTGAAGATGCGATCGGTTTCTTGCTCCAGCCAGCGGTTGTGGCTCATGGTGTTAAACCATTTCATGCTTTGATCCTCGTATTAACGGCGGCGGGCCATCATTTCATCGACAATTTCACCTAAGCGTTGCAATTTAGGTGCAGACACATCACGCAGCATCATCTCGCTGTCCGGCAGGCCAATCACCGATGACCAGACCGCACGACCGGCAAGGAAGCCAGAAGCGCCAGCACTCATTGCAACGCTGACCGCGCGTGGAAACAGCTTTTCATCAACGCCGGAAGAGAGAATGACCCACGGCATATTGATGTGTTCGTTCAGGTGTTGAGACGCGCTGAGCAGGGCTTGCTGCGTGCCTTTACCCTGCAGCGGCATTTCGACCTTATAGAGATCGGCGCCGCTGTCGCCCAGTTCTTTGGCGGCGTCGATAATCGCCTGTTCACGATCGAATTGATCGCCGCGACGCGGCGGACGGACTACCGGTTCGATGATGCTCAATAGACCCTGGCTATGGCACAACGTATTAAATTCTTTCACCATTTCAAGACGTTGCTGCGCATCTTCATCACTGCGCCAGAGCACCAGCAGTTTTAAGGCTTTCGCGCCATCCTGCTTGACGGCCTGAGGATTGATGGTTTTATCAATCACTACGCTGTCGACGGGGATGCCATTACCCGGGATGAAGGCGTCGGCGGCGACAATCATGGCGCAGCTTTTGGCAACGGCATTCTGCTCTACCGCCTGGCGGTAGCAAAACTGTTGGTCCAGCAGGATCGCGGAGGCATACGGCGAGAGAATTTTTGCAGCATTGACTTTAAAATCCGTGAGATGCTGATCGGTGACCGGCGTTGGCGTGCCTGCGGCGGCAAACATCAGGCGCATTGCTTCACGCTGGTCAACGGCCAGCATGGCGAAACCGCCGGAAGGTCTGGTGATATCTTTCAGGGTGTACGTGGTCATTCTTCAGTCCTTTTTACCTGTCAATGGTGGTTTTTCAGTCCGGCAGAAGTGCGAACCTGTTCAAGAATGGCGGTCCAGTCTTCCCGCCCACGGCCAGCGGCTCGTGCCTGGTTATAAACTTCCCTGGACGCCGCGCCGAGCGGCATAGGAACGTGCAGCTGGTTGGCGACATCCAGCGCGATGCCGAGATCTTTGTGGGCCAGGTCGATCATGAAGGCCGGGGAAAGATCGCCTTTCAGCACTTTGTTCGGCCACGAGGTGGTGAAGTGACCTTTACCTGCGGGTGTCCCGCTCATGACCTGTAGCGCGACATCGAAGGAGAGACCCAGCGCTTCACACAGCACGGCGGCTTCGGCTGACAGGGCATTCAGCGCAATGCTCATGTAGTTGTTAATCAACTTCACGCGGATCCCCATTCCTGGGCCGCCGGCGTTAATCAACTCATTCCCCATTGCCATCAGTACCGGTGTGGCGCGCTCGACCTGGTCCGGTGTGCCGCCCGCCAGCAACAGCAATGTACCGGCAACGGCGTGATCCGAGGTTCTCCCGACCGGGACATCCATCATGGCGAAGCCTTTAACGCGAAGGTCGGCGATCAGCTTGTCAGTCTGCAAGGGATGGATGGTTGACATATCGATCACCAGCGCTTGTGGGGAGAGGCGTTCGCAAACGCCTTTTTCGCCCAATAATACGCTGCGCACCAGATCGCCGTTGGGCAGCATCGTGATGACAAACTCAGCGCCTTCTGCGGCCTGTGCTGGAGAGCGGGCTGGTTGTGCCCCTTTTTCGACCAGACGTTGGACGGCATCGGGGTTAACGTCAAAAATGCTAAGTTGGTGACCCTGTTTGAGTAAGTTGCTCGCCATTGGGGCGCCCATCTGTCCTAATCCGATAAATGCGATGACTGCCATATCGTTCTCCTGAGACGGTGGTGTCATTTTTTGTCAATTATGACCGGTTGTTTCTGTCTGTTTTTGATCGTATTTGTAATTTATGGTCAAAAAATTGACAGCCGTCACTTTTTAAACATTTTGTGGAATTAAAATAATCTCATCCCGAAATGCTTAAGGAACGACCATGATTCGTATTGCTTGTGTAGGTATTACCGTGCTGGATCGCATCTATTACGTAGAAACGTTACCGGCTGTAGGCGGTAAATATGTGGCGCGTCGTTATACCGAGGTGGGCGGTGGACCAGCCGCCACTGCCGCAGTGGCAGCGGCGAAGTTAGGGGCACAGGTAAACTTTATTGGCCGTGTGGGCGATGACGACACCGGAAAACACCTGTTGGCGGAGCTGGAATCTCTGGGGGTCAATACCCGTTACACCCGGCGCTATGCGGGGGCAAAGTCGTCGCAATCGGCTATCATGGTTGATGCTCAAGGGGAGCGGATTATCGTCAATTTCCCGAGCCCCGATTTGCCGGCGGAGGCCGACTGGCTCAATGACATCGACTTTTCCCAGTGGGATATCGTACTGGCGGACGTTCGCTGGCATGAAGGGGCAAAGCAGGCCTTTACGCTGGCGCATCAGGCGGGCGTGGAGACGCTGCTGGATGGTGATGTGACGCCTCAGGACATCAGCGAGCTGGTGGCCTTAAGCGATCATGCTGTGTTTTCGGCCCCGGGTCTGGCGCGCCTGACGGGCATCAATGAGACCGCCAATGCGTTGAAACAATCACAAACGCTCACAAATGGACATGTCTACGTCACGCAAGGTAGTGAAGGGTGTGACTGGATAGAAAATGGCACGCTGCAACACCAGGCCGGTTTTGCAGTGGATGTGGTGGATACAACCGGGGCAGGCGACGTTTTCCACGGTGCGCTGGCATTCAGCCTCGCATCAGGAAGCGAACTGAAAGACGCGGTCAGGTTCGCCAGTGGGGTGGCGGCACTGAAGTGTACCCGACCGGGTGGACGTGCAGGAATTCCTGACTGTGATCAAACCCGATCTTTTCTGTCACTTTTTGTATAAAATGCAGGGCAATGGTTTTTCGAGGAATTTTCATGAGTTTTACCGAACTGACCGGTAACCCACGGCATGATCAGTTGCTATCGCTCGTTGGTGAGCGTGGGTATATGAACATTGATGAACTGGCGGGTTTACTGGATGTCTCTACGCAGACGGTGCGCCGTGATATCCGTAAATTAAGCGAACAGGGGCTGATTACCCGTCATCACGGTGGCGCTGGCCGCGCGTCCAGCGTGGTTAACACCGCTTTTGAGCAACGTGAAGTCTCGTGGACGCAAGAGAAGAAAGCCATCGCGGAAGCGGTGGCGGACTATATTCCAGATGGTTCCACGGTGTTCATTACCATTGGCACCACCGTGGAACAGGTGGCGCGGGCGTTGTTGAACCACAATCATCTGCGCATCATCACCAACAGCCTTCGGGTTGCGCATATTCTCTATAACAATCCCCGTTTCGAAGTGATGGTCCCCGGTGGAACGCTGCGTCCACATAACAGCGGGATTATTGGCCCTTCTGCGACTGCGTTTGTCGCTGATTTCCGGGCGGACTACCTCGTCACCAGCGTCGGGGCGATTGAAAGCGATGGCGCGATGCTGGAATTTGACGTCAATGAGGCCAGTGTGGTGAAGACGATGATGGCTCACTCCCGCCATATTCTGCTTGCTGCCGATCATACGAAATACCACGCCTCGGCGGCGGTAGAAATTGGCAATGTTTCTGCGGTAACCGCGTTGTTTACTGATGAACTCCCTGGCCCGGCTCTGCATACGCTTCTTCAGTCTCATCAGGTTGAAATCGTTCAGGTGAGCCCAGACCAGGATGATGGCGTTTCTTCGTAACAGACTCCTTTCAAAATAAACCGCCGTTCAGGCGGTTCTTATCACAAAAAATATAAATAGTTAAACGTCCTGGTATTATGTATAAAAATCCTAAAACTCGCATGAAGTATCAAATTGTGCTTTTAATGCGCATTGATTCGTAAGCTTTTTTTACCCTCGTTACGCACTCTTTTTATTCATTAAAAAAACACCCAGGAATAATATAAATAAATGGATGTCATTTTATTATTTTTGCTTTTTCGTCAGTTCAACCCCCGTTGACATAACCTTTGAATAACTGTATTAATCGCGCAAAAGGAAAGATTTATAATTTTAAGGTAAGTGAATCTTTAAGGTTTTAAAGATGAACGGACCCGCTTTGCCTTTTAATTAATTTTTACTGCGTCTTTTATGCTCTTATCCGAAAAAAGAGTAGTACGGAAAAGGTATTCCTATGAAAACACAAAAAATGCAATGCAAACCACCCTCACCGGGGAAATTGGCACTCTGTATCGCCAGTGCGCTGGCGCTCGGAGGATTTAGCGGGCAAGCGGTTTCCGCGGGGTGTAGTTACACGACTACGGCACAGTTCTTATGTGATGACCAGACGATTTACTATAGTGGTAATCCTCTGATGTCAAATAGTCGGGACTATACGACATTTAACGAAACCATGATTAATACCAGCCAAAACGGAACAACTACACCTTTGCAAGGTTGGGGTGTATACCTCGATAGCGCAGGCTATAAATTTAAAAATCTGGTAATTAATACAACCGGTTCGGAAGCAGATGGTATCCACTCAAAAAATGCGGGTGGCAGACTGGAAGCTGAAAATATCTCTATTATTACTACCGGAACGAGTTCCGACGGGATTAACCTCGGACGTGAGTTGAGCAACGCATCCTCCGTTGTGGAAGTGAGCGGTAACGTGAGGGTGGATGCCGAAAATGGTATGGGGTTGCGCGCAAATATATCCAGAGCAAATACCAGCGCACAGTCATCAATTATTGTTCATGGGAATGCGGATATTGTTACCCGTGGTTCTGGGGGCGCGAACTCTGGATACGGGATCTATGCTGGTAAGGATCTCGGTGACTTATTTGGCAGTGCTGCGGGAATCGCGGATGTCACGATTGGCGGTACTGCAACCATTACCACTTCCGGTTCGAATGCTCATGGTGTTTACGCAGGAAGGAAAGGTGAGGTCAACCTCAATAACGTCAATATCACAACCACTGGTAGTGGCGCGAATGGTATCTATGCTTACGCCAGCAGTGATTTTGCCACAGTGAATTTGGGTGGGGACACCACCATTAAGGCGACAGGCAATAATGCCAATGCGATGTATGCCTATCAAAGTAAAGGCCTCATTCGCTCCTGGGATGCCACTACGGACACTGCAAGCTCTGGTGTCTATAACATTGAGGGCAACCTTTATGCACGCTATAGCGGCGTTATTGACCTGACAATGGATGATGGGAGCCATTTCGTGGGCACCGCCAACTCTTCGCAACTGGAAAATACAGCATCTTACCGTGCGACTATTAATCTGGATATGAAGGGTGCCAGCAGCGAATGGACGATGACTGGAAATTCCGTGGTCTCTAATCTGACGCTGGATCAGGCGACGCTGCGCTACAGTCCTGACGGCGTGTCTCGCGATGATGCGGGAACCTTCAAAACATTGACTGTGATAGGAAACTACATCGGGACCAACGCGCTGTTAGTGCTGAATACCGTACTGGAAGGGGATTCGTCTCTGACCGATAAACTGATTGTTCAGGGCGATACCTCCGGTAATACCAAAGTGGGGATCAACAACATTGGTGGTGTGGGTGAACTGACCGTCGATGGGATTAAAATTGTTGAGGTTACCGGTAATTCTGACGGTACCTTTACCAAATCAGGGCGTATCGTCGCCGGTGCGTACGACTATGACGTGGTGAAAAAAGCCAGTGACTGGTATCTGACCAGCGAGCTGTCACCGGTGGATCCGCCGCCAGTGGAGCCGCCTCCGCCACCACCGACTGAGCCGGATCCCGATCCCGCGCAGCCAGACCCAACTGATCCTCCAGGACCGCCAGTATATCCGGGCCCCGTCGAGCACCAGTATCGCCCTGAATTCGGGAGCTATCTGGCGAACAACTATGCGGCCAATACGATGTTTATCACCCGTCTGCATGACCGTCTGGGTGAAACTCAGTATACCGATATGCTGACTGGCGAAGAAAAAGTCACCAGTATGTGGATGCGTAACGTAGGGGGCCATAATCGCTTTACTGACGGCAGCGGGCAGTTGAAAACCAACGCTAACCGTTATGTTCTGCAGTTAGGCGGCGACCTGGCGCAGTGGAGCAGCGACGGCCTCGATCGCTGGCATCTGGGTGCCATGGCGGGTTATGCCAACCAGAAAAGTAAAACCCGTAACAGTTACACTGGCTATTCGTCTCGTGGACAGGTAGATGGTTACAGCGTCGGTCTGTATGCCACCTGGTATGCCAATGAAGCGGATAAGACCGGGACCTATCTGGATAGCTGGGTACTGTATAACTGGTTTGATAACACCGTTAGTGGCGAACATCTGGCCAGCGAAAACTACAAATCCGACGGTATCACGGCGTCTGTTGAAGGCGGTTATAGCTTCCTGGTCGGGGAAAGTGAAAATAAAACCTACTGGATCCAACCGAAAGCGCAGGTTATCTGGATGGACGTGCAGGCCGATTCACACCGTGAGCACAACGGGACGGTGGTTAAAGACAAAACTGACGGCAACCTGATGACTCGCCTCGGCGTCCGTGCTTACCTGAAAGGTCATGCGGAGAAAGATGCCGATAAAGGCCGTGATTTCCAGCCGTTCATTGAAGCGAACTGGATCCACAACACCAATAACCAGACCGTACAGATGGGCTCCATCAAGGATGACATCAGCGGGACACGTAACATTGGTGAGCTGAAAGTGGGTATTGAAGGGCAAATCAACCCGCGTCTGCAGGTGTGGGGTAACGTGGCGCAGCAAATGGGCGACAACAGCTACAGCGATACCTCTGCGATGCTCGGGGTGAAATACAGCTTCTAAGAAACCGAGAAATATCACACCAGAACAAGGCGATGCTCTCAGGGCATCGCCTTTTTTTCCTTCATCTTTCCCTGACGGGTACATAGTCAAAACGCCCCTTTCCCGCTACAGTTATTCATCCACGGCAAGTAAGGAGAAGGGACATGCTCTATATCTTTGATTTAGGTAATGTGATTGTCGATATCGACTTCAACCGCGTATTAGGTACCTGGAGCGATCTGAGCCGTGTGCCGCTGGCGTCGTTAAAGCAGAGCTTTACGATGGGTGAGGCCTTCCATCAGCACGAACGGGGAGAAATCACCGATGAAGCATTTGCCGAGGCCCTTTGTCATGAGATGGATCTGTCGCTGAGCTACGAACAGTTTTCCCATGGCTGGCAGGCCGTTTTTGTCGCGCTACGGCCTGAGGTTATCGATATCATGCAGAAACTGCGTGAGCAGGGGCATCGCGTGGTCGTCCTGTCGAACACCAACCGGCTGCATACGACGTTCTGGCCAGAGGAATATCCAGAAATTCGCCAGGCGGCGGACCATATTTATTTGTCGCAGGATCTGGGGATGCGCAAGCCGGAGACACGGATTTATCAGCATGTGTTACAGCAAGAGGGTTTTTCAGCGAGCGACACGGTCTTTTTTGATGACAACATCGATAATATAGAAGGGGCCAACCAGTTGGGGATAACCAGCATTCTGGTGACCGATAAAACCGTCATTCCTGAGTATTTCGCGAAGTTGTTATGCTAAAAACCGTGCATCAAAAAGCCAGGCATCATACCCGACCGATCTGGGCCTGGCTGAAGCTCCTCTGGAAGCGCATTGATGAGGACAATATGACGACCCTGGCAGGGAATCTTGCCTACGTCTCGTTGCTCTCATTAGTGCCGCTGATCGCCGTTGTATTTGCGCTTTTCGCCGCTTTTCCGATGTTTTCCGATGTCAGCGTCCAGTTGCGACACTTTATTTTTGCCAACTTTATCCCGGCAACGGGCGATGTGATTCAACGTTACATTGAGCAGTTTGTCGCCAACTCCAACAAAATGACGGCGGTGGGGGCCTGCGGATTAATCGTCACCGCGCTGCTGTTGATGTATGCCATTGATAGCGCGCTGAATACTATCTGGCGCAGCACGCGCACGCGGCCAAAAGTGTACTCCTTTGCTGTGTACTGGATGATTTTGACGCTGGGACCATTACTGGCAGGGGCCAGTCTGGCGATCAGTTCCTATCTTCTCTCATTACGCTGGGCCAGCGATCTCAATACCGTGATTGATGATGTGCTGCGTCTCTTCCCGCTGATCCTCTCCTGGCTCTCATTCTGGCTCCTCTACAGCGTGGTGCCGACCACGCGCGTACCGAATCGGGATGCGATTGTCGGCGCCTTTGTCGCTGCGGTCCTGTTCGAGGCCGGAAAGAAAGGTTTCGCGCTTTATATCACCATGTTCCCGTCATATCAGCTTATTTACGGCGTGTTAGCGGTGGTACCCATTTTGTTTGTCTGGGTGTACTGGACGTGGTGTATCGTCTTGCTTGGTGCGGAAATAACTGTCACTCTCGGGGAATACCGCAAACTCAAACAAGCCGCAGAACAAGAAGAAGCAGACCAACCATGATTGCATTAATTCAGCGCGTAACCCGTGCCAGCGTCACCGTGGAGGACGAAGTGACGGGTGAAATTGGCTCAGGACTTTTAGTGTTGTTGGGTGTCGAAAAGGATGACGACGAGCAGAAAGCGAATCGCCTGTGTGAACGTGTGCTCGGCTACCGTATTTTTAGCGATGCCGAAGGCAAAATGAACCTGAACGTGCAACAGGCGGGCGGGAGTGTGCTGGTGGTTTCACAATTTACGCTGGCGGCGGATACCGAACGCGGCATGCGTCCGGGGTTCTCTAAAGGGGCGACGCCGGAGCGGGCGGAGGCCCTGTACGATTATTTCGTCGAACGCTGCCGCCAGCAGGACATGAATACGCAGACCGGACGCTTCGCTGCGGATATGCAGGTTGCGCTGGTGAATGACGGCCCCGTGACGTTCTGGTTACAGGTATGAATCAGCTTCCGGCGTGGCCGCGGGTTACAAGAGAGAGTACCGCTATGTATCACCTTCGAGTACCGCAAACAGAAGAAGAATTAGAGCGTTACTATCAGTTTCGCTGGGAAATGCTGCGCAAGCCGCTGCATCAACCGAAGGGTTCCGAGCGTGATGCCTGGGACGCAATGGCGCACCACCAGATGGTGGTCGATGAAGAGGGCAATCTGGTTGCCGTCGGGCGGTTGTACATCAATGCCGATAATGAGGCTTCCATCCGTTTCATGGCTGTCGATCCCACCGTGCAGGAAAAGGGGCTGGGAACGCTGATGGCAATGACGCTGGAGTCCGTCGCACGTCAGGAAGGGGTCAAACGAGTGACCTGTAGCGCACGGGAAGACGCTGTCGAATTCTTCGCCAAACTGGGTTTTGTCAATCAGGGCGAAATCACCACGCCGCAAACTACGCCGGTTCGCCACTTTTTGATGATCAAACCGATTGCCTCGCTCGATGACATTTTGCATCGCGGCGACTGGTGCGGACAGCTACAGCAGGCGTGGTATGAGCACATCCCGCTGAGCGAGAAGATGGGTGTACGTATTCAGCAGTACACCGGACAAAAATTTATTACCACCATGCCGGAGACGGGCAATCAAAATCCGCACCACACGCTGTTTGCCGGGAGCCTGTTTTCGCTGGCTACGCTGACCGGCTGGGGGCTTATCTGGCTGATGCTGCGTGAGCGCCATCTTGGGGGCACGATCATTCTCGCTGACGCCCATATCCGCTATAGCAAACCTATCAGCGGCAGACCCGCCGCGGTTGCCGATCTCGGCTCGTTGAGCGGCGATCTTGACCGTCTGGCGCGCGGGAAAAAGGCGCGGGTTCAACTGCAGGTAGAGCTGCTGGGCAATGACACACCGGGCGCTATTTTTGAAGGTATTTACATCGTCCTGCCCGCCAAACCGTTTGGTCCCTATGAAGAAGGCGGAAACGAGGAAGAGTAGGGGGAACTCCCTTCTCTATTCTTCGCTAACGGACGGGATAGTCACGCGCCAGGCGATATCCTGCATTGCGCTGCGCGCCGCATGGCTGACGCCAGCTAGCTGGAAAAAACCATGAATCACGCCGAGGTAGCGCTGGCAGGTGCAGTCGACGTGTTGGGTCGTCAGTCGCTCATACAAAAGTTCGCCTTCGTCGCACAGCGGATCAAATTCAGCGGTGATGATGTGCGTAGGCGGTAAGCCGCTGAGATCATCTCGCCAGAGCGGGCTGGCTTCGGGATGCTGGCGATCGGTATGGGGCATATACATCTCATACCCGGTTAGCAACGTGTCGCGGGTAATGATGTAGTCCAGACCGTTGCGGGTATAGCTCTCACATTTTGCGGTCGCGTCGAGCATCGGGTAGATCAGCATCAATTGTGCGGGCAGCCATTGCTTTGCTGCCTTCAGGCGCAATGCTGTCACCAGCGCCAGGTGTCCGCCCGCACTGTCCCCGGCAAGCGTGATGTGCTGGCGTTCAACGCCAAGCTGTTTCGCATATTGCCAGATCAGGTTGGCCCCTTTTTCAGCATCGTCATGCGCCGCAGGAAACGTGTGTTCTGGTGCGAGGCGGTATTGTACGGCAATCACCCGGCAACCGCTGGTATACGCCAGTTGTCGCAACTGATTATCATGCGTGGCAAATCCGCCGCTCACGAAACAGCCGCCGTGGTAGTAAATAACGCAGGGCAGAGCACCCGAAGCATGGCGCGGTGATACGACGCGCAGCGTCATCCCCTCCAGTTCAACATCGCTGACCTCTACGCGCATTTCGGTCTTTCCGGCCAGCGCGGTACTGGCGATATAGCCTGCTCTCCGGTCATCAATATGTTGCCGACGAACAGAAGGACGTCCCGCCGCGATAAATTCCTCGACCCGTTGTGCAATCCCGTTTTCAAGCGCCATTTTCTTAATCCCTAAAATCTGTATGAATATACAGTGTTATAACCTGGTTTTTCATGAAAGAGAATGGTGGATTTGGGACAGAGTAAAATTCTGGAAAGCGCCTCGCAAAAGGAAAAGTCACTACGGAGATCGCTTTTTTCCTGCTTGCTGACGGTGTATGTTGTTTGAAAATTATTCGCCAATGATATACTGGAAGTATATGTATGCATATGGCTGGAATGGACATGGGCAGAATATTACTCGACTTATCCGATGAGATGATCAAGCGCCTTGACGATCTCAAGCAGCAGCGGAATCTGCCGCGTGCGGAGTTGTTGCGCGAAGCGGTTGAACAGTACCTTGAAAGGCAGGGACAGGCTGAAACCACGATTTCCAATGCGCTGGGGCTCTGGCAGGGCTGTGAGGAAGACGGCGTTGAGTATCAGAGGACGCTACGCGAGGAATGGTAATGCAAAAGGGTCCCGTGCTGTTCGATACCAATATCCTGATTGATTTATTCAGCGGGCGCCAGGAAGCACAGCAAGTACTGGAAGCGTATCCGCCGCAGAATGCCATCAGCCTGGTTACCTGGATGGAAGTAATGGTGGGGGCAAAAAAATACCATCAGGAATATCGTACACGTGTGGCGTTGAGTGCGTTCAACATCATCGGCGTTTCACAGGAAATTGCTGAGCGAAGCGTGAATCTCAGGCAGGAATATGGGATGAAACTTCCGGACGCGATCATTCTGGCTACCGCGCAGATTCATCGGTTTGCGCTTGTGACGCGCAACACCAGAGATTTCGCGGGGATACCTGGCGTCATTACGCCTTATCAGTTGCAAGCCGGACGATAAGCACCGTCCGGCATCACCTGTTGAAGGCGTTTACTCCCCTTCTCCCGGGAACAGGAACGGGTTGATGGAACTGCGGGCGAAGCCTTCTTGCTCCATGCGCGCGTCCAGTACCAGCGACGCGAGGTCGTCGGCGACGGCTTCCACTTTCGGGTCTTTTTCCTGATAGAGGATCTTAAGGTAGGTTCCACAGTCACCGCAGCTTTCGGCTTTGATTGCCGCCTGCTCATTATCCAGTGACCAGTAGTGCAGATCGCGGCTTTGCTCGCAGTTGCTGCATTTAACACGAACCACATGCCACTCGGTTTCACAAAGGTTGCAGTGCAGATAGCGCAGTCCCTGGGTGGTGCCAATTTGCACCATGCTGGAGACCGGCATCGAGCCGCACACCGGGCAGTACTGACGTTGTTCGCCGTATTCCGCGCGGGCTTTACCCGGGATAAGGCTGGCCATTTGCGCCCAGTACAGCGACAGCGCGGCCCAGATGAACGGGGCCTTATCGCTGCTGACCGCGGCGAAATCGGAGGCAAACAGAGCGCTGGCCATCTGTTCCAGTTCCTGTTCGGAGGCTTTTTCCAGATTTTCGATCACCGCCAGCGCCGGGCCGCTCATCTCCGGTTTCAGTTCGGCGATCAGCGAGTGCAGCAGTTTCTGCCAGTGCTTATCGCGTGGCAGAACGTGGATATCCAGCGGCGGCTTACCCTGATCGTTGGCTTCTTTGATGCGTGCAGTGAGATCCATCTGCAACGGATGGTCATACAGCACCACTTCCTGGGCATGGGCGATCAGCGCAGCAAAGCGCAGGTAATCTCCCAGCGGGTTATTCTCAGCCAGTTCGCGCAGACGCTCGGCGCGACGGTTATACAGATTTTTGAGCCGGGGGAATAATAACGGTGGAATCATATCCGTCGCGCGTTTCTCGCTCTTTTCCAGCTCATCTTGCGGGATGATACGAATGCTCATTCAGTCACTTCCTGGTTAGGCAGATTTAGCTAGGTGTAATCCGCTCTGTGAATTGGCGGGCATTTCGCGCCCGCGCTGGTGAATGTCATTAATGATAACCGCAATCGGCCTGCGGGTTATAGCGGTGACATCGCAATGTGTGCGTTACGATACCTGATATCGATACCCCAGACCATGCACCGTTCGGATTAGCTGCGGCTGATTGGCATCCTGTTCGATGACTTTGCGGAGCCGGGAAATGTGCTGATCCAGCGTACGGCTATTGGGCAAATAGTCGTACCCCCACGCCGCATCGAACAACATATCGCGCGTAACCACCTGATTTTTATGACGCTCAAGACAGCTTAAAATGCGAACTTCCCGCAGCGTCAGCTCCAGCTTTTGTTCGCCGCGCCAGGCGCACAGTTCATTCGGTAACACCGTCAGGTCGCCAAAAGCAAAACTGAGGTTAGGCTGCGTGGCGCTATGGTTTAAACAACGACGGGCGATGGTTTTTATCCGCGCCCGCAGTTCATGAATACCAAACGGTTTGCTGATGTAGTCATCTGCACCCAGTTCCAGCCCCACGACACGGTCGATCTCCTCATCTTTGGCGGAGAGAAACACGATGGGAATGTGTTCGTTCTGGCGGCGAATTTCCCGGCAGACGGTATAGCCATCCATTTCGGGCATCATGATGTCTAACAGCACAAAGTCCGGTTTGTCGCGATGATAACTCTCCAGCGCCGCGCGCCCGTTCGGTGCTGCTATGATCGAATAACCCTCGCGCGACAGTGCATCCACCAGACCCTGGCGGATGTTTGCATCATCTTCGGCAATCAGTATCTTCATATTCTCATCCCTGCGGCAGCGTAAGGGTAAAGCGGACGCCTGGCTCTTGCGCCGTTACCTGAATCTTTCCGTGCAGGCGTTGCGCCAGTTGGCAAGCGATGGTGAGCCCAATACCGGTACCTGAAACACCCTCGGTAATGGAGGATTTGACCCGATAAAACGGGCGGAAGATCAAGGACATCTCATTTTCCGCAATACCGGGACCATAGTCGCGAACGGCGATCTCCACGTTTTCCGCAACGTGTTCAACGGTCAGATCCACGCGCTGGCCCTGCGAAGCGTATTTTTCGGCATTACTGAGAAAGTTGCTGACAATTTGCGTGATCACGTCGCGATCGCTGTGCAATATCAGATTCTCAGGGCAGGACATGTGAATCGTCATGCCTTTAGCCTGCAACGCAGGCGTAAAGATCTGCGTAATTTCTGTCATCAGACGGCGGAGATTGACTGGCTGAAGATGCAGTTTCGGTGCGCGCGTAAAGGTCAGGATATTCTGGATAAGCCGTGATAACCGCTGGCCTTCCTGAGTGATCACATCCACATAGCGTCGCTCATGCGTTTGTTCATCATCCAGCCCTTCGCGCAGCAGTTCGGCATAGAGCGTGATGTTGGTCAGCGGTGTTTTCAGTTCGTGTGACACCTGGCTGACAAAATCGACCTGCTGGCGCGCCTGACGCGCCGCGCGGGTATATTCCCGCCACAGCGAGACGCCCAACAGTGCGACGGCGAGAAGCAGCAGGACGATTAATGCGCCGCCCCACAGCCAGATATGCCAGAGCGGTGCGTTGACGCCGTAAGCGCTGACCTGCCACGTTGTGAGTGGATACGCCAGCGTGCGGGAGTCCAGTAAAGTGAGCCGCCGCAGATCCGCCTGCGCGTTCTGATAAAGCTGACGGCCGTTTTCCGTCACCCTGACAATCTGCTGCGGATCCCCCGGGTTCACCTGTATGCCGTTCGCCATATCCATCATCAGCTGTACCCAGGAGAGGCGAAAGCCGATGATCGCCCCCTCTTTCTGCCGCCAGTAGATCAACAGCGGTTCCGGAGTCTCAAAACTAATAAACCAGCCGGCCTGCGGCGTGTCCTGCTCGCTTTGCGTCATATGACTGGCAAGTTGGCTGGGATCGTTGACCAGCGGGCTGAGCAGGCGTACCCACTCTTTATCCTTGTTGCTCAACGGCTGACGCTCATCGGGGTAAAGGAGATGATTTTTCCGCAGCATAAAGACGTCGGCAATGTCGCTGTCGTTCTCTTTAAGCGCGCTGAGGGTGGCGACCTCTGCGGGGTCGATAAAATCGCCAATCGCATGCAGGCGGGAGGCTTTTTGCTGCAGAATATTTTCGATCCCCCTGGCGACGCTGGCGGTTTGCGATTTCGCCAGGGTTTGGGTCTGGTACTGACGCAACAAGACTTCATGTTCCAGAGTGCGAACGCCCAGGTAAGCAAGCAGAATAAAAAACATCAATGTAATGACGAGATAAATCGGCTTACGTCTGAACATCCAGCACTCCTTGTGGATCAGTTCGATTTCGAACTCTGGTTTTTGGTTTTATAACTCTGTTCTTTCAGCGACTTGCGCGACGCTTCTTTGCTTTCGCTTTCCATCCTGTCCAGCAACTTAAGATTTTCCTCTGCGCTCGCCTGTGCCTTCATTCTGGCGGCCGGTGCGCTAAGCGGTAACGCGCTGAGTGTACTGGAGTTTTCGCGCAGGATCGCTTTCGCCTCGTCCATTTTGCCTTCATCGATGAGCTGTAACGCCTGCTCATTCTGAATGGCGGATTTCTGAATGGCGGAATCGACGATCACATCCTCCACCTGCGCTTTCTGAACCTCGTTGGCTGAGGCGGTATAGCTGACGGCCATCTTGTCATCCCAACGCTCTTTCTGCCCGGTGGCGAGGTTGTTATAGCTGACGTTGACCTCAGCGAGCGGCTTGCTTTGTGCGGCCTGGCCTTTCGCCGGCAGCACTTCCAGCATGACATATTTCTCCTGATTGGCGTAAAGCTGGTTCAGTTTAACGGTCACCGTGTTGTCGCGGATTTCACCTTCACGCCCCAGCAGGCGAAGTGGCTTAACGTTGTCGGCGACGTTAATTTGCACCACCACATCCTGAGCGACGACGGACATGACATCGCCAAATTCATGGGCAAATGCCTTCTCCAGGGCATCGGTGTTTTGTACAAACACGTGGTTGCCATCGCTGTACTGGGCAATCGCCGCCATCAGATCTTCATTGTAGCCTTCGCCAATACCCATCGTCGTGATGGCAATCCCTTTGCGGGCGGCAATCTTACCCAGTTCTGCCAGCTCGCTGGTGGAGGAAGGGCCGATGTTCGCCTGACCATCAGACAGCAGGATGATGCGGTTAACATGGGCCTTATCGAGGAATTTACTGTTTTCTTTGATACCGCGGCTGACACCGGCAAACAGGGCAGTACCGCCGCGTGCGGTCAGTCGTTCACGGATTTGGCTGATAAGTTTCGCTTTATTGTCGACTTTGGCCGCCGGCACAATGACATCCACGACGTCGTCGTAAATCACCACCGAGAGCGTGTCCTGGGCGCTTAAAGTGTTCACTGCCATTACGGCAGCTTCTGTGGCTTGTTCGATACGCTCGCCGCCCATAGAGCCGGAGCGGTCAATCACCAGCGCGAGGTTGATCGGGCTGCGTTTGGTTGCATGCAGCGGGAAACCCGTCAGTGATACTTTGAGGTAGTTTTTGTCCTGGCTGTTTTCCAGCACCAGAGGGGAAGCCAGTTCGGATTTAATCGTCACTTTCGGCGCGGGCGGTTGTGCCGCCGTTGTTGTCGCAAGCAGTCCCATTGCCAGGGCTGCGAAGAGGTGTTTGAGATTCACGGTACGTCTCCTTGTCTTAAGAATCGACTCCATTCTTATGCGACCGTAACGTCGGTTGGTCTGTAATCTGTATAAAGTTGTCAAAAAGTTGTCAAAACGGCCTGTCAGGCCAAAAATATCCCTTAAAAAAACGCCGGAAACTCAGTCTCCGGCGTTATCTTATCGGTTCACGAACAGCCTTTGCTTACGACTGGGTTTTATCCTGCTTTTCGCGAACTTCACGGTACCAGCGCGGGTGATGCTTCTTCGCCCAGGAGCGGGTTACCCAGCCCTCTACCATCGCGGTAATAGTACCTTTTACCCACAGCGCGGCGTAAATATGCACCATGATAACCACAATCAGCGCGACGGCGGCAAATGAATGCAGCATTAACGCGAAGCGGATCACCGGAATGGAGAACGCTGGCGCAAAGTACGGACGCCAGATGATCACACCGCTCACCAGCAGCAGCACCAGGAAGATAATCGCCGCCCAGAACACGCATTTCTGGCCGAAGTTATACCGCCCGGTGTCACCCACCTCTTCGTTGACGACAATCTTGCGAATGTTCTTCGCCCAAAAAATGTCATCCCGGTTAATCAGGTTGTGGTGCCAGTAACGGAAGAACATGATGATGAACGAGGCAAACATGATGACGCCCACAAACGGGTGCAGAATACGCGCCAGTTGCGGTGTGCCCATGATTTGCATCAGCCAGTTGAAGGACGGGAAGAAAAAGCCCAGTCCGCTCACCGCCGCCAGCACGAAGCAGAAGGCGGTGACCCAGTGGTTGATGCGTTCCGGCGCGGTGTAGCGCACGATGGTGTCACGTCTTTTCATTTGCGCACCTCATCGTCTTTCTCTTCATGCAGGTTGTTCTCTTCCTCATCCGCACGGTTTGGACCGACACCGACGTAGTGGAAGATGCTGGCCGCAAAGGTCGCGGCAAAGCCGACCGCTGCAAGAGGCTTCCAGATCCCTTTCCAGAATTTCACGGTGGCGCTGATTTCCGGGTTCTCCGGCAGACCGTGGTACAGATTCGGTTTGTCGGCATGGTGCAACACATACATCACGTGCGTCCCACCTACGCCCGCCGGATCGTACAGGCCAGCATTGTCGTAACCACGGGTTTTCAGTTCTGCCACACGCTCGCCAGCCAACGTTTTCATGTCCTCTTTGGAACCAAAGTGGATAGCACCCGTTGGGCAGGTTTTCACGCAGGCCGGTTCCTGGCCAACGGTCACGCGGTCAACGCACAGCGTACATTTATAGACGCGGTTGTCTTCCGGGTTGAGTCGCGGCACGTCGAACGGGCAACCGGCGATGCAGTAACCACAGCCGATGCACTGCTCGGACTGGAAGTCGACAATCCCGTTGGCATACTGAATGATAGCGCCTTCTGCCGGACACGCCTTCAGGCAGCCCGGATCGGCGCAGTGCATACAGCCATCCTTACGGATCAGCCATTCCAGTTTGTCGTTCTGCTCCACTTCCGAGAAACGCATCACGGTCCAGGATTTAGCGGTTAAATCCGCCGGGTTATCATAGACCCCGACGTTGCTGCCGATCTCATCACGGATGTCGTTCCACTCTGAACAGGCCACCTGACAGGCTTTACAGCCGATGCAGGTGGTGACGTCAATGAGCTTCGCCACTTCTTCCTGGAAGTCCCGCGCCTGAGGCGCGGGGGTGAGACCGTTAGTCGCGGAACGACGGATAATGTCTTGCGATTGATAAGCCATAAGTCGTCTCCGTTACACCTTTTCCACGTTCACCAGGAAGGACTTAAATTCCGGCGTTTGTGAGTTGGCATCGCCCACCGATGGCGTCAGGGTGTTCGCAATAAACCCTTTCTTCGCCACACCTTCATAGCCCCAGTGAATCGGAATACCGATAGTATCGATATCCTTACCGTCTGCCTTCAGCGTGCGAATACGCTTAGTCACCACTGCTTTGGCTTTGATATAGCCGCGGTTAGAGGAGACTTTAACAGTGTCGCCATGGGCGATACCGAGCTTGTTCGCCAGCGTCTCGCCGATCTCCACAAATTGTTCCGGCTGCGCGATAGCGTTAAGCAGCGCATGCTTGGTCCAGTAGTGGAAGTGCTCGGTCAGACGGTAAGTGGTTCCGACGTACGGGAACTTATCGGCTTTACCCAGCGCTTCGGCGTCGGCCTTAAAGATACGGGCGGCAGGGTTGGAGATCACGTTCGGGTGCAGCGGGTTGGTACCCAGCGGCGTTTCAAACGGTTCGTAGTGTTCCGGGAATGGACCTTCCGCCATCTTGTCGAGAGCGAACAGACGTCCCATCCCTTCCGGTTGCATGATGAACGGCCCGACGTCGCTGCCTGGCGCGGCGGCGCTGTAGTCCGGAATGTCCATCCCGCTCCATTTTGCGCCGTCCCATTTCAGGATCTGGCGCTTTGGATCCCACGGATTACCCTGCGGGTCAGCGGAAGCACGGTTGTACAGGATGCGGCGGTTCAACGGCCATGCCCATGCCCAGCCCAGCGTATTGCCCAGACCGGACGGATCGGCGTTATCGCGACGCGCCATCTGGTTGCCTTCCGGCGTCCAGCTACCGGCGAAAATCCAGCAGCCACTGGAGGTGGTGCCGTCGTCACGCAACTGAGCAAACGAGCTGAGCTGTTGGCCTTTCTTGACGATCACTGCGCCCGTAGCCGGGTCGATGAGATCGGCCAGCGCTTTCCCGTTACTCTCCATCGCCACTTCTTCCGATGCCGGTTCATGTGGGGTGGAGTAGTTCCAGGTCATGCTCAGCACCTGTTCCGGGTTGGCACCGCTCTGCTCAGCATACATTTTGCGCAGGCGCAGGAAGATACCGGCCAGGATTTCGCCGTCGGTGACCGCGATCCCCGGGGCGTCTGCGCCTTTCCAGTGCCACTGCAGCCAGCGACCGGAGTTCACGATCGAGCCGTTCTCTTCGGCGAAGCAGGTGGACGGCAGGCGGAACACTTCGGTCTGGATTTTCGACGGATCCACATCGTTCGACTCACCGTGGTTTTGCCAGAAGGTGGAGGTCTCGGTGTTGAGCGGATCGATCGTCACCAAGAACTTCAGTTTGGACAGTGATGCGATCGTCTTGTTTTTGTTCGGGAATGAGGCAACCGGGTTGAAGCCCTGGCAGATATAGCCATTGACCTTACCCTCTTTCATCATCTCGAAGTACTGCAGCACGTCGTACCCTTTGTCCCACTTCGGCAAGAAGTCAAAGCCCCAGCTATTTTCCGCTGTCGCTTTATCGCCGTAGAAGGCCTTCATCAACGAGACGAAGAATTTCGGGTAGTTGCCCCAGTAGTTGACCTGGTCTTTCAACAGCGGTTTTGGCGTGTTCGCGGCCAGATACGTTTGCAGGTCCGGCTGTTTTTCATTCGGTAGCGTCAGGTAACCCGGCAGGCTTTGTGACAGCAGGCCTAAGTCTGTCAGCCCCTGAATGTTGGAGTGGCCGCGCAGGGCGTTAACGCCGCCGCCTGCCATCCCCATGTTGCCAAGCAGCAACTGGATCATCGCCATGGTACGAATGTTCTGCGAACCGATGGAGTGCTGTGTCCAGCCGAGGGCATACAGGAACGATGCGGTTTTGTCTTTCGCGCTGGTTTCCGCAATGTACTCGCAGACTTTCAGGAAGTCGGCTTTTGGCGTACCGCAGATATTTTCCACCACGTCCGGCGTGTAGCGGGAGACGTGCTGTTTCAGCAGGTTCCAGACGCAGCGCGGGTGTTGCAGGGTGGTATCGCGTTTGGCAAAGCCCTCTTCGTCCAGCTCATAGTTCCAACTGGTCTTGTCGTACTTGCGTTGATCCGCGTTATAGCCAGTGAACAGGCCATCTTCGAAGCCGAAATCTTCACGCACGATCAGGCTGGCGTTGGTGTAGGCCTCGGTGTATTCGCGGTTATATTTTTCGTTCGTCAGCAGGTACAGCATCACGCCTGACAAGAAGGCAATGTCAGTACCAGAACGGATTGGGGCATAGAAATCGGCCACCGACGCCGTACGCGTGAAACGCGGATCGATCACAATCAGCTTCGCGCCGTTGTGAATCTTCGCTTCCATCGCCCAGCGGAACCCGACCGGGTGTGCTTCAGCGGCGTTACCGCCCATCACCACGACGAGGTTGGCGTTCTTAATGTCGACCCAGTGGTTGGTCATCGCACCGCGACCAAATGTTGGAGCAAGACTTGCTACCGTTGGTCCGTGTCAGACACGCGCCTGGTTGTCGACCGCGAGCATACCGAGCGCGCGGGTGAATTTTTGCGTTAAAAAGCCGGTTTCGTTACTGGACGCGGAAGCACACAGCATCCCGGTAGACAGCCAGCGGTTAACGGTAACGCCTTCAGCGTTTTGCGCAATGTAGTTGGCATCGCGGTCTTCTTTCATCAGTTTCGCGATGCGGTCAAATGCCTCATCCCAACTGATTTGTTGCCATTTATCCGAGCCTGGCGCGCGGTATTCCGGGAATTTGAGGCGACTTTCGGAGTGGATGAAGTCCACCAGACCGGCCCCTTTCGGGCAGAGCGCACCACGGTTGACCGGATGGTCCGGGTCACCTTCGATATGGAAGATTGACGCTTTGGCGTTTTTTGCACCGTCGCCGAGGCTGTACATCAACAGCCCACAACCAACGGAACAGTAAGTGCAGGTATTACGGGTTTCGCGGGTGCGCAGCAGTTTATATTGCCGGGTTTCCGCGAGCGCTACGCCGGGCGCGAAGCCCAGTGCTGCCGCCGTGGTGCCTGCCATACCGCCAGCGCAGATCTTAAAGAACTGCCTTCTGCTGACCTGCATGGTTTGCTCCTTTTTCGACATTGTCACATCCCTTTCACATTCATGTTGGTGAGCGCTCAGGGTGTGGTTGTTATTTTTCTTTGCGGACGGGACCGCAAAGGTCCAGAATTGGGTTAATTCCCCCCATCCAGGAGGGGCTTGCGACAGAATACCACAATGTTGGTACGTGTGTTCTTATACGGTTAAAAGAAAGTGAATAAGATACATCCAAAAGAAGTCGGAAATGTGATTAATGTCACAAGCTCTCGCCAGGTTAACCTTTGGAAGCGTGAGGATTTGCATCACCCTCAGCCGGATGAGGTCGCTGAAGAGGTGCCCGTGGCGCTGGTTTATAACGGCATTTCTCATGTTGTCATGATGGCCTCGCCGAAGGATCTGGAACATTTTGCAGTCGGTTTTTCCTTGTCTGAGGGGATCATTGACAGCCCGCGCGAGATCTATGGCATGGATGTGGTTCCCTCCTGTAATGGACTTGAAGTCCAGATCGAGCTTTCCAGTCGCCGTTTTATGGGGCTGAAAGAGCGCCGTCGCGCGTTGGCCGGACGCACCGGCTGTGGCGTGTGCGGGGTTGAGCAGCTCAATGACATCGGTAAACCGGTGCAGCCGCTGCCGTTCACCCAGACTTTTAACCTCTCCAGACTTGATCACGCATTAAGACATCTGAAAGATTTTCAGCCTGTGGGGCAGCTCACCGGGTGTACGCACGCTGCGGCGTGGGTGATGCCATCGGGTGAACTGGCGGGCGGACATGAAGATGTCGGTCGGCATGTTGCGCTGGATAAACTGCTGGGGCGCCGTGCCGCCGAAGGCGAAAGCTGGGTGCCGGGAGCGGCGCTGGTTTCCAGTCGCGCAAGCTATGAGATGGTGCAGAAGTCTGCGATGTGCGGCGTTGAGATTCTGTTTGCGGTCTCTGCTGCCACCACGCTGGCGGTGGAAGTCGCTGAGCGCTGCAATCTGACGCTGGTGGGGTTCTGTAAGCCAGGCAGGGCGACCATTTATACTCATCCGCAGCGTTTAATCGCTGAGTGATTTTGATTCAATTAATTTGAATGAGACGGGCAAATCCTTCCGCTTTTAGTTGTCTGAGTAACGGCCTATTATTTATCACATCAAGGCACGGTGCCTTACTTAAACAACTAAGTTAAAGGGTTTATATCATGAAAAGCATCAAAACTTTTGTCGCAGTTATCGCTCTCGCTACCTCTTTCGGTTCTTTTGCTGCCCAGTCTGTGACCGCGACCGGTTCTACTCTGGAAAGTGCTGAAGCAAAAATCGCCGCTCAGGCTGAACAGGCTGGTGCAAGCTCCTATAAAATCACTCAGGCTTACACCGGTAACCGCGTGCACATGACGGCGGAACTGCTGAAATAAGTTCATCTCCATTGTCGAAAGAGCGCCCTTGAGGCGCTTTTTTTGTGTCTGTCATTATTGTTTTAACAACGACATAAACGCGTCATATCCCGTTAACTCACAAATGGTTTCGGCGGGATGCTGACACAGCACGCTGGCCAGATAGCTGAAGATCTTTAATTCGTGACGTGCGTCAGCGGCAGCGCAAGCAATCAGTACATGGCTGACCGGTTCATTATTGACCTGTACGGGATGCGCCAGAGTAATAAAGAACCCGCGAAAGTGACGCTTCTGTTCGCTCCAGCAGTGGGGGATCGCCAGATGATTGATAATCAGGTTTTCGCCTTCATCTTCGCGGGCGCATATCCGCAGTGCTTCATCACGGGTGATATGTTCCTGCGCCACGAGTTTGTCGCAAATCTGATGGGTAATGTGATGCCAGGTTTCGTCGGCGAGATTCATATAGTGAAAGCTGCCCGGCTCAGAGAAGAAGCGCTCCGGTTGCTGACGAATAAACGCCGTGGCAAGAAAATTTTTGATTTGTTCGGACCCGACTGCGGAAATAATATTTTTAATAGTCAGGACATTTTTTAATGAGTCATCCAATAAATAGTGGCTGTTATTGACGATCAACAGGGGATCAACTTCTTGTCTTATCGCGTACACATCACTGGGAGTGCGTGCAATGATCACCCGACAATTCAATACATCACGTTCAATAGCCTGCTGATTTATGGTGGCAATCGCATTTTGATCGGATAATAAAATGATGGGTTGACGCTCATTTTGGTGCCGCTCCAGCGCACAGGCGAAATAGAGCCCGATCAGATCACTGTCAAACAGCGGAATTTCTAACTGTTCCCGCAGTAGCGCAATGAAGCGCAGGCTCATGTCAAATGCAGCGGGCCAGGCCGCTTTCAGGTTATTCATGCTGCTCTGGCGATGTTCCGGTACCCAAACGGGGGCCGAAACGCATCTCAGCAGGTGACCCGTGATATTTTCAACCAGTTGCGTATCGATAAGGTTCAAAGTGGCGACGCCAGGTACGCGTTGTAGTAAAGCAATCACGGTATCGGCAGACAGGGTCATGGCCTGTTGTTGCTGTTTATCCAGCAGTCCGTGCAGCGTTTTGAACGCGTTCTCGCCAAGATAGATCCCGCCCTGTTCTACGGCATTTTTTAACACTGTATGCCGACATTCAGGCCATGTGCCCGAGAGTTGATTACGCAGTGCATAGACCGCCAGCACCAGACTGGCGAGGTATTCACCCGACGTCAGTGGGAACTCAGCAAGAAGATGTTCACATGCGCTGGTAAGTCGTTCGACAGTGTCTCGCGTCACGCCGGGGAGAGGAATTAACAGCGGGTCTTTTTTGAGCAGATTCGCCAGCAGGACAATCCGTTTTTCTTCTGGTTCATCAACGAAATGGCCCACACCGGGGCGGCTGGAAAGACAAAATGCACGCTCATAGCGTTGCTTCAGTCGCGACAGACGGTCTGCGACCCAGGTTTCCGGCAAATTAAGCGAAGAAGCCAGTTGTACGCGGGGGGTAAAGGTATTGAGCAGCAGAAGTGCCAGCAAACGATCGTCGTTATCATGGCGTTGTAAAAGCTGAAAAAAGCTGCGCCGGTCGATAATGTCCAGTTGGTAACCCGCACTGCCACCAGGCTGAATGCGCGCTTTCCCGCTGAGGGTAAAATTGATGTAATCAATATCGCGCAGGATTGTTCTACCTGAAACGCCAGTTTGCCGCGCCAGCTCGCTGAGTGAGTTAGGCCGTTGTTCAAGAAGGTCGACAAGCGTTAACTGGCGTTCACTGAGCATCAGATCACCCGGCGAAAGTCGGTGAAAGTTTTGATCTGCTCTGCCGTCAATGAAGTCAGCAGCTCACGGACTAACGTAAACAATGCATCATAATCTTTTGCAGAAATCATGCCGCTATTGGCATGCAGATAGCGGGTGGGCAAACAGAGTGCTGCGACGGGGCGCCCGCCACCCATCACATTGTAGCGTCCACCGTCTGTTGCTCCGGTTTTCATGGTACAGAACTGTAAAGGGGCGCCACTGTTTTCTGCACTCGTCCTTAATGCAGCGACCAGCTGTTGATTTGGGAAATAACGTTTATCAAACAGCATGAGCCCTGGACCTTCACCCAGTTTCAATGGGTATTTGGTGTTGTCGATTCCAGGGACATCACCAGCAACAGCAGTATCCAGGACGATAACCACGTCGGGCCTGATGTGTTCTGCTGAGGTTTGCGCGCCGCGCAGCCCCACCTCTTCCTCCACACTGCCCACGCCATAGAGGGTGATATTCGGATTATCGACGGACTGCAAAAGTTCTGCCATCAGGGCGCAGCCGACACGATTATCCAGTGCTTTGCCGACGATTTTGTCGTCGCCCCAGCAGGCAAAGTTCGCCTCTGGGCTAATGAAGTCACCGATCGCAATACCGCGCCTTTCTACCTCTTCGCGGCTGCTTGCGCCAATATCAATGAACATTTCGTCAAATGTCAGTGGTTGCTGTTTCTGTTTTTCGGTGAGGGCATGCGGTGCAACGGAACCGATAACACCAGGGATTTTAAATCTCTTGCGTGTACAAATAGTGACCCGGTGGTTCAGCATCGACTGACTCCACCAACTCCCAATTGTCGTAAAACGCAGAAAACCGCTATCGTCGATATGTGTGACCATAAAGCCGACTTCATCCATATGACCGACGACTGCCACCTTTGGCCCACAATGACCTTTACGAGCAACAAAACTGCCGAGGCCGTCAAACGTCATTTCATCCACGCAGGATTCCAGCTCATTGATGAGAATTGCACGCACTTCTTGTTCATCGCCACTGACCGCGCTGGCTTCGCATAATTGCTGAAGTAACTTAATGTTCATGTTCATGTTCCTGTTGCGCGGTCTTGCGTCTCAGCCACAGCCCTTTCAGGATGATAATCAACGCAATGTTCAGTGCGAGGCCAATAGCCAGCACCAGGTAAAAGGAGCCTACCGGCGACATCAGGCCAATCAGCGGATCAAAAATACCTAATCCCGGCGCGAGGCGTTTGATTCCGAAAGCGATCACCAGCATTCCGGTAATACCACCGGAGAGTGTATTGGCGGTAATCATTGGCAGCGGTGCGGCCAGGGCATAAGGAATTGCGGGTTCGGTGGCGACAGTGGCGCCGACCACAATCGCGCTGCTCGCGGCGGCCTTCTCCTGTGAGGTAAACAGTTTGGGTGTCAGATACGTGGCAATGCCTACCGCGACGGGAGGCATTAGCGCCACTACGCCGACGATGGCGTACCAGTCATAGATATGTTTTTCCAGCAGTGAGAAGCAGAAAAACCATGCGGTTTTGTTGATGGGCCCACCCATATCAAATGCCAGCATCGCGCCAACGAGGAAGGCGGCGCCCATTTTCATGGACGGGGGGATCGTGTTCAGGAAGTGCAGCAGGCCGCTCATCAGATCCGACATCACCGGACCAATAACGTAATACGTCAGCACGCCAAACACCAGCAAAGTGGCGAATGGGATTAGCATCGAGCCAAGCAACGGCTGGAGCGCTTTGCCGAGACGGACTTTGCGAAACCACAGCACGAAATAGCCGATTGCCAAACCCAGTACCACCGCGCCGAGAAAACCAGCACCAGACTGGGTGCCGAGCAATCCTTTGTCGTTAGCCAGATAGCAGACCAGAAACGCCGGGGCAAATGCGGGTTTGTCGGCAATCGACCACGCGATATACGCCCCCATAATGGGGATCATAAAGGTGAAGCCCAGATAGCCGATGGATTCGATAATCCAGGTAAATGACGGCGCACCCTTCGACATATCGGTATACGGCAAGCCGAACTGCACCAGCATATTCGCGATGGCGACCAGGATACCGCCACCGATCACAAACGGGAGCGCAGCGGAAACCCCCGCCATCAGGTGGCTCATTACACTGCCTTGCTGGACATCCTGTTTACCGAGTTTAACGCTACTATCTGCGGTAAACATCTGCGAATGAGAAGGCAACTGTGTGAAAATCTGGTCGATATTTTTTAGCGCCTGGGAAATGGCGATCTCATAGACTTTTTTCCCGGCAAATCGCGCCCGATCGTCACCACTTAAGCCACGCCCGGTGGCTAAAATCACGTAATCGGCGGCGGCAATGTCATCCTGCGTCAGGCGGTTTTCTACACCACTTGCCCCCTGGGTTTCGATTTTAATCGTATGACCGAGCGAGCGTGCTTTTTGCTCAAGCGCTTCGGCCACCATATAAGTGTGGGCGATGCCGGCAGGACAGTTGGTGATTGCTACTAAACGTAAGGATGACTCCATAGCCGCTTCCTTATGAAGTTAAGGTCTGATTGAGCAAAGTCAGTACCCGAGTGGCGTCACCTTGCTTCAGTTGATTGATGAAATCCTGATGGATAAGTTTGCGACACAGGGTGCCGATGATTTTGACCTGATCGTCTTCGCCGGTTTGCGGTATGCCGAGGCAGATCCAACAGTTAACGGCTTCGCCATCGCTGGACTGCCAGTCCACTCCGTGAGTTTTACGGGCAAACAGTACAAAGGGGTGTTCTACGCAGGCGCTTTTGCCATGGGGCACAGCGATACCTGATCCGAATCCGGTAGAATGCAGTTTTTCCCGCATCAGCAGCGTTTGTAAAAACAACTGGCGATCGGTGATCGCGCCATTCCTAAACGCCATTTCCGCGAGTTGTTTCAGAATGGAATAAGTGCTGTTGCCCTGAATATTCAGGTCAATACAACGTACCGTAAGCACTGACATAGAGAGACTCCGTTAAAACCTCTTTTCTACGATTTTAACGATGCTTTCGTATTGAGATGAGCGGCAATATGTCTGAGCGGAGTGACATAATGTGGGCTAAGCATCAACAGGCTTTGTGCACAAGGCCACATTTTGCAACGCGACGCAGAAAGAAATAATGCGCTGATAAACCTCCCGGACGCAAAAAAATGCGATATTTCTCACATTTCTCTCTTTTTATAAACTCGATATAACGTACAGAATAGGGGTGCGTAAAAAGGATGAGGGGGGCTTCAATTAACTAAATGATAATTAACGGAATTAAAAAATCACGCTTTGATAAATTTCACTTTTATATGTGATTGGTATCACAAAAATTGACCATGCAATCAGTCTGTCAATATTACTCGCCTCTGAATTTATCAGCATAATGTGATCTTCATTGCAAATAGCGGACTTGAAGTCAGGGAAAAATGTTTCCACGGGTGCTTCGGAGGAAACGCAATGAAAATTGGTATTGTCATTAGTGGGGGCGATGTGTCTGGAATAAATAATTTCATATTCCAGATTGCCCGACTCGCGGATGCAAAAATTACCTTATTTAATGGTGGTATTCCCGGCTTGCTGGAGAAAAATCATCATGACGTGGCATGGCGCGATTTGGTCGATTTTTCTATCGCGGCAATACCTCTCATTACCTCGGGAAGAACGACCCGTAAGTTGCAGCGTAGCGAATATGAAACGATCGCCAGAAAACTCAAGTCGCTGCACATTGATGTGTTAATTATGGCGGGCGGTGACGGCAGTTTACAGTTTCTCAATACCCTGAGCGAATTTGATATTAATTGTTTTGGCGTGGGGATGACTATCGATAATGATGTTTATGGCAGTCATTATACGATTGGTTTTTCGACCGCCTGTGAACAGATTATTAAGGAGGTTTCTCGTTTACGAAATACGGGCAGAGCGCTACCTGGTCGTGTGTTTATGGTGGAATTATTGGGGGGGTATTGTGGTGAATTAACGCTGCAATCCGCAATTAAATGCAATGCGGATATCGCCCTGATTCCGGAATGCCAGATGTCGCTTGATGCCTTAGCGGAACGGGTAAGTCAAAAACTGACCGTCCAGAATAGCGTGATTATTCTGTGTTCAGAAGGCTACACCAGAGAATATTCTCCCGGTTTTCAGGGGGCGATTGACACCATGATAAAACAGCTCGAACCACGTATTGGCGAGCGCATTCGTAAAACGATTGTTGGTTACGGTTTACGTAATGGCGATCCGACCTGTGAAGAAATTTATCAGGGCACCATCATGGCGAGCGAAGTGGTTCGATGCATCCAGTCAGGGATGAAAAATAAAGCGATTATTATAAATCAAAGCAATAAACCTATTCCGATTGATCTCGTAAGTATGAAAAAACGTCTGGTCGATACAGAAGGACATCATTACAAACTTGCCAAACAACTCAATATTATTTGAGGAGACCTTACATGCTGAAAATTCTTTGCGTATGTGGCTGCGGCCTCGGTTCAAGTTTTGCTATTGAAATGACGGCGAAAGCGGTTTTAAAGAAACTGGAAATTCCTGCGCATATCGAACATACCACGGTATCTGAAGCAGGGGCGTTTAAATCTGACATGATCCTGACGCAAAAAACCTTTGCTGACATCTTAACGGCTGATGCCAGTGAAGAAGAAATTAAACGGGTCGTGGTTCTGAATAAGCTCACGGACAAAGACGAAATTGAAGCCAAAATCGTCGCGTTTTTAAAAGAGCGGAATCTGAAGGTAGCTCATTATGAATAGCTTCGTTGAATTCATCGTTAAAGATTTGCTCGGTCAGGCGTCGATATTAATCGCCTTTATCGCGATGCTCGGACTGATCCTACAAAAGAAATCACCGGGAAAAACCGCAGAGGGGACGTTTAAAACGCTGCTCGGTTTTTTAATCATGATGGCCGGGATCAATATTATTGTCGCCACACTGACCTTCCTGAACGATATTTTTACTCAGGGATTTGGTATGAAGGGCTACATTACCGATGTGGCTGCCATCGCCGGGTTAGCTAACCGTGAGTTGGGCTCAGAAGTGGCGTTAACCCTGATGGTGATTTTTGCCGTCAATATCATCATCGCGCGTCTGACACCGCTGAAATACATCTTCCTGACCGGACAAGCGTTGTTGTGGATGGCGACCATTGGCGCGGTCATTGGCTATAAATCGGGGCTCACCGGACTGCCGTTGATTCTGACCGGCGGGGTTTTTGGCGGCGTGATGGCGGTGCTGATGCCTGCGCTGGCGCAACCGGTGGTCAGGCGCATCACCGGCTCGGATGATGTAGCGCTGGGGCACTTTTGTACTATTGGCTATCTCGTGCAGGCGGCGGTGGCTAAAGTGGTGGGCAAAGGATCTCGCTCCACGGAAGACCTTGAATTACCCGATAATTTCAAGTTCTTACAGGATACCTATCTCGCCATGGCGGTAGTGATGGTGCCGATGTACCTCATTCCGGCGCTGGCGGCGGGTCCGGAATATATCGCCCAGTTCTCCGGCGGCGTGAACTATCTGATGTATGCCTTCATGCAGTCCATTCAGTTTGTGGCCGGTGTCTTCGTGCTCTACAGCGGCGTGCGCTTACTGCTCAACGAACTGGTTCCGGCATTTCGCGGTATCGCTATGCGTATCGTTCCGGATGCAAAGCCCGCGCTGGATTGCCCGGTTCTGTTCCCTTATGCCCCCAACGCGGTGATTGTTGGGTTCCTGGCGACCACTGTCGGTTCCATCATCGGTATGCTGGTGTTCCCGATGTTTGGTCTGGCGATGATCCTGCCGGGTCTGCTAACTAACTTTTTCGCCGGGGGGACCGCGGGCGTCTTTGGCAACGCGCTGGGCGGCCGTCGTGGCGCGATGATCGGCGGCGTAGTTCACGGGCTGTTCATCACCTTCCTGCCTGCGATTCTGGTGCCGATGCTGGAAACCTACGGTTTCACCGGCGTCACGTTCAGCGATTCTGACGTCATCAGTTCCGGCCTCGTTTTAGGCCACGCCTTCCAGAATAACTGGCTGTTTGTCGCGTTGTTCATTGTTTTTGTTGCCGCACTGGCATGGTTCGTAAACGGTAAATCCGCTAAGCCAAAAGGGGAAAATGTTCATGAGTCTGTATAATTTCAACGAGATCCTAAAAATCGGCCAGGAAAGAAATTTCAAAGCGATTGGATCCTTTAACCTGCACTGTATTGAAATGCTGCCTGCGTTTTTTAAAGCGGCGCAAAAAACGAATAGCCCGTTAATGATTCAGATTTCAACCGGGACGGCAGAATATCTGGGTTATCGCCTGCTGGTTGATGCGGTGCGTTCGCTGGCAGAGAGCGAGAATGTCCCGACCTGTCTGCATCTGGATCACTGCTCTGATATCAGCGCCATTGAGACGGCGATGAATGCCGGATTTTCCTCGGTCATGTATGACGGCTCGCACCTGGAACTGGAAGAGAATATCGGTAATACCCGCATCGTGGTGGAGATGGCCAGACCGCGCAATATTACGGTGGAAGGCGAGCTTGGGGCTATTGGTGGCTCAGAGGATGGTAAAGCAGTGGCGGCAGAGGATATCTGCTTTACGACGGTAGAAGATGCCAAACGCTTCGTTGAGGAAACGCGAGTCGACATGCTGGCGGTGTCGGTGGGGACGGTACACGGCCTGTATACCGGCAAGGCACAGATTCAACATCAGCGGCTGCAAGAGATCAGCGCCGCGACCGGTGTTCCACTGGTATTACACGGGGGAACGGGGGTGAGTGATGACGATATGCGCCTGGCCGTCACTGAAGGCATTAATAAAGTGAATGTCGGCACGGAAATGAACGTACAGTGGGTCGACCAGTGTAAAAATACCTTTGAGAAAGGCAAAGTGAATGACAGCGTACGTAAGTTTTTAATTCCGGCAAATAATGCCGTCACCCAGGTATTAATGGAAAAGATCGCGTTATTTAAATAACTCCGTTATTAATAAATGATGTTTTGTTGCCCTGTTGTCCATCAGGGCGGGGGATCGCTATGTTTGAATCTTTGAAATCGTTATGGAAAAAAGAAACACGCCCGCCGGAAGATTATGATGAACAGTCCCGTGTTCTGGCAGGAGAAATCGCCAGGCTGGAAGGTGAACTGCAGGGCAACCCGGGTAATGGTGAAATACAGAAAGCATTAATGCTGATCTATAACCGGGCGCTGTCGGTCTATGCCAAAAGCCAGACGCACCGGCAGGATATTGATTCGCTTTTTGTGCGTATAGATGAGTTGCGTAATGTTATTCGCCGGAATATTTAGCGTCGGGTTTATTAAGCGCTTAGGGAGTCGTCATGACGATAAAAGAATTACTGATCGAGGCCGATGCCATTCAGGTTGGCGTCGCGGAAAACGACTGGCAGAAGGTGATTCAACTGGCGGCCAGACCGTTGGTCGCAAAAGGGTATATTTCAGCGGAATACGGTCAGGCAGTTATCGACAACACCCTCAGTCATGGGGCGTATTATGTATTTGATGAAGGGGTTGCGATCCCCCATGCCCGTCCAGAATGTGGGGTGAAGCGCAACTGTTTTAGCATGGTGCTGTTGGATAAGCCCATTCAGTTTGCCGACAGTGAAGCCGCCGACATTGTCATTATGTTTGGTGCACAGGACAGTAATGCGCATATTGAAGAGGGCATCCGCGCCATTGTCGCCTTACTCGATAACGATGAACGCATGGCGAAGTTGCGGGCGGCACGTTCCCAGGAAGAGGTGGTCGCGTTGCTATGAAACGACACCTCTCGCCGGACTGTAAAACAGTGATTCTGATTAACGGGATCCCCGCTTCAGGTAAAAGTACCATTACTCATCAGCTCTCCGGGACCTTCAGTCTGCCATTGCTGACGATTGATGGGATCAAAGAGCCGTTTATGGCGCGCTTTACGGATATCGACCGACCTTTCAACCGGCAGTTGGGCTGTGCGGCCTATGAGGTGATCTGGTCTATTATCGGCCACGCTCCGGCGAACGTTGTCTGGCTGGTTGATGCCTGGTTTGGCTTTCAGCCTCGCGAGAGGTTGCAACAACTCTTGCAGCAGGCGGGCGTTGAGAAGGTGTTGGAAGTGTGGAATCAGATCACGCCTGAGCTGGCCGTGACGCGCTATGCCACCCGCTTACAGGATCGCAAACCGGGTCATCCCGGTGAGGAGTATCTACCCGAACTGGCGCAACTGGCAGAATGCGCCGAACCGATGCGGCTCGGGCCGGTGTTTACGGTAGATCAACAGCAAACGCTGGATATTGAATCCGTTATCGCCTGGATAGACGAACAAATAGACAAAACCTGAACGGTAGAGTGTCGTTACCCCTTCAAGGGCGCCCGCGGGCGCTTTTTTAGTGTATCCCTACCATTCGCAGCAGCGCGGTCACCACGGCGGCGGCGACGATCACCACAATCAATGGCATCTTACGCCAGGCGAGAAAGACCGCGAACGCCACGCCGAGAACGCGTGCCATGCCAGCAAAATGCTCGCCTTCATAAAAGGTGGTGGCCAGGGCGACGGAAAACAGCAGTACCGTGGCGGCATCGGATAACAGTGCCTGAGCGCGTTCAGAGAGCGCCAGGCGACTGCCCAGTCTGGCGCCGCCGAGGCGCATTAAATAGGTGCCTGCCGATAAAATGGCGATACCGACGATAAACAGCGTCATGTTACCCATTACTTTTTCCTCGTCAGTAAGCCCAGCAGGGAGAGCAGAACTGGCAGCCCGACCGGCGCGAAAGGCACGGCGGCGAGCGACACGGCGGCTCCGCTCAGGCCCCGAATCAGAGTGGTACGGTTTTTAAACGCCGGGACGACGAGAGCCAGCAGGATAGCCGGGAACACGGCGTCCAGCCCGATGGTTTCCGGGGCTGGCAGCAATTGACCCACCACGGTGCCCAGTAGGGTCCCCAGCGGCCACAGAATGGCAACGCCGAGGCCACATAGCCAGTAGGCGGCTTTGCGCTGCTCTGGGGTTTTCTGCGACAGGCCGAACACGACGCTTTCATCGTTCATAATATGGCAGCCGAAAAAACTCGCCGCGCGGGTGCCGACCAGATCCCGTACCGTCACGCCAAACGGAACATGGCGGGCGTTAACCAGTAAACCGGCTGCGGCAGCGGCTAACGGATTACCGCCGCTGGCGACAATGCCGATAAACATAAATTCGGACGCTCCTGCCAGCACACAAATAGAGAGTACAAACGGCACCCACACCGGGAAGCCATAAGCCATCGCCAGTGAACCGTAGGACATCCCAACCACGCCTACCGCCAGGCAGACCAGAAAGATTGCTTTTATCGTGTCTGCCTTCAGACAGGAGAAGAAGTGCGCCATGATTTAGCCATATCGAACGAATTTCCATTATAATGAACGCAACATCAGTGTTTGACAAGATGAACGATTCGTTCGATATAAAAAACATGGAGTCGGGTATGACACAACCCATCAGCGTGATCGCCAAAAGTCTGGTTCGCGAGCGTCAGCGGACGGGTCTGTCGCTGGCAGAAATCGCCCGACGGGCGGGGATCGCCAAGTCGACGCTTTCCCAACTGGAGGCGGGGAACGGTAATCCTAGCCTGGAAACCCTCTGGTCGCTTTGTGTGGCGCTGGATATTCCCTTTGCGCGACTGCTGGAGCCGCAGGTGCAAAAAACGCAGGTGATCCGGTGCGGTGAGGGTACGAAAGTAGTGGCTGAACAGGCGCACTATCAGGCGATTTTACTGGCTGCCTGCCCGCCTGGCGCACGGCGTGATATCTATCTGTTGTTGACCCAGCCAGGAGCCGACCGCATTTCTCAGCCGCATCCACCGGGCTCGATCGAGCATATTATTGTCACGAAGGGAAAAGCGCTGGTCGGGCTGACAGAAGCGCCAGAAGTGTTAGGTGAGGGCGACTATATTTGTTATCCCGCCGATCAGGAGCATATCTTCCAGGCGCTGGAAGCGGATACCCAGGCGATTCTGGTGGCCGAGCAGAGTTTAGCGAACCTGGAATTTCACCGTTATGGTATGCAAAAGGCTCCCCCGAATGATTACTTCTAATTATTTTTTCTCTTAATGCATATTTAATTGTTTTTATGATATTTCGTTTATTTTAGCTCTTTTGTTATATTCCTCACGAACTGAAAGCTTTCTGCGTTTACACAAAGAAAGCTGCATGTTAGTAATTGCTGGCCTGCGGCGCGGTAACAGTTGATTATTATCATCAATTGTAGCCGTTATTAAATATAAAAATAACACATACTATTTTGTTATTCATTTTGCGTATTTCTCAAAGAAATACGCTGTCCATTATTTATTTTCAAGGAGCGCAAATAAATGAGGAAATCGACGCTGGCTTTAGCAATAGGTCTGTTATTAATCGCTAATAATGGTTTTGCTAAAACGCAAAAAATGACGCTGGAACAACGGCTCGAACAATTGGAAGCGCGACTGGAGGCCGCAGAATATCGGGCGGCAAAGGCGGAAAATCAGGTTCAGCAATTACAGACCCAACAGGCAACCGAAATCCGTGAAATTAAGGCGGCACAGGGCAACACGCCAGTTAACGGCCAAACCCCTCCTGAGGAGACGAAAAAGAATGCCGCGACACCGAATCTGCTGCTTTCCGGTTATGGCGATCTGAAAATCTATGGTGACGTTGAATTCAACATGGATGCGGAAAGTAATCATGGCTTGCTGGCAATGACCAATGCCAGTGTTGACCATGACCCGACTAACGAACAGTGGAATATTAATGGCCGGATTTTACTGGGCTTTGATGGTACACGTAAGCTGGGTGAGGGTTATTATGCCGGATTCTCCGCCCAACCGCTGGGAGATATGACCGGTACGGTGAATATCGATGATGCCGTCTTCTTCTTTGGTAAAGAGAATGACTGGAAAGTGAAGGTGGGGCGCTTCGAAGCCTACGATATGTTCCCACTGAATCAGGATACCTTTGTTGAACATTCGGGGAATACCGCCAACAATCTGTATGACGACGGCAGCGGTTACATCTATATGATGAAAGAAGGCCGCGGTCGTTCTGATGCTGGCGGTAACTTCCTCGTCAGCAAGCAGGTGGATAACTGGTACTTCGAGTTAAACACTCTGCTGGAAGAAGGCATTTCACTCTATAACGATGACGAATTCCACGGCCGGAGAATGGATCAACAGAAAAACGTTGCCTATTTGCGTCCGGTTATTTCATGGTCGCAGGATGCGTTCTCGGTAGCTGCTGCGATGGAGTCGAACGTCGTCAATAACGCCTATGGCTACACCAACGCAAACGGTAAATTTGTCGATCAGTCGGACCGTACCGGTTACGGTATGACGATGACATGGAATGGTTTAAAGAGCGATCCGGAGAATGGCATGGTGGTAAACCTGAATACCGCTTATCTTGATGCCAATAATGAAAACGATTTTACCGCCGGGCTGAACGCGCTGTGGAAACGTTTTGAATTAGGTTATATCTACGCGCATAACAAAATTGATGACTTTGAAGGGGTGGTGTGTGATGACGGCTGCTGGATTAATAATAAAGGCACCTATGACATTCATACCATTCACGCGTCGTATCAGTTTGCTAATGTGATGAATATGCAAAACTTCAATATTTACCTTGGCGCATATTACTCAATTCTGGATAGCGAAGGCGATAACGTGAACGGCGACGATTCTGATAATCGTTATGGTGGTCGCGTTCGCTTTAAATATTATTTCTAAACGAAAAAGGCCCGGTAGCGCCGAGGTCTACCGGGCTCATCGATTACTCCAGATAAAACACGTTTTTCAGCTCTGCGCTCACCGGGCTGTTATCCGGATTTGCGGGCATGACGTCGCGCATATGCTTCCACCAGCGCTGACAAACGTCAGTGTTGGCAACGGCGTTCCAGCGTTCTTCGGACTCAATCTCTACGGTCGCAAACAGCAAATTACGCGGCGCATCGAGATAGATCGCGTAATGATGCGCCCCGTGCGCTTTCAGCACAGCTTCCAGCTCCGGCCAGATGGGATTATGCCGACGCTGGTACTCCTCATGTGCGTCGGCATTCACCTGCATCACGAACGCTTTGCGGATCATAATGCCTCCAGATACAGCTCGCGTACTTCGTCACGGCTGGCAGTCCGCGGGTTACACGGCGCACAAGGATCCGCCAGCGCTTTGTCCAGCCAGCCTTCGATATCCTCTTTAGTGACGCCAAGCTGGCTGAAACCAGCCGGAATACCGACACGTTTGCTTAATGCGCGGATGGCGTTGATCGCTTCCATACTTGCTGCTTCATCGCTCATACCACGGGTATCGACACCCATCGCCTGCGCGATGCGGGCAAAACGCGCCACTGCGTTCGGGCGGTTAAAGTTTTCGATAATCGGCAGCAGGATGGCGTTACAAACGCCGTGCGGCAGGTTATGCGTGGCGCCCGGCTGGTGCGCCAGGGCGTGAACCAGCCCCAGGCCGGCGCTGTTGAACGCCATCCCCGCCAGATACTGACCAAACGCCATTTGCTCGCGCGCTTCCAGGTTGTGGCCATCATCGACCGCTTTTGGCAGCCACAGGTTGATCAGGCGAATCGCTTCCAGCGCATTGGCGTCAGTCAGCGGGTGTGCACCAACAGAAACATATGCTTCCACCGCGTGGGTCAGCGCGTCCATACCGGTTGCTGCCGTCACGGAGGCCGGGATTTCCAGCATCACGCTGGCATCGTCCACGGCGATATCCGGGATAATGTTCGGATCGATGATAACCTCTTTCACCTGGCGTCCGGAGTCGATGATCACGGCGTTGCTGGTCATCTCGGCAGCGGTTCCGGCAGTGGTGTTAATGGCAACCAGCGGTACGCCTGGGTTTTTCACTTTCCCCACGCCGGAGTAAGCGGTGGAAGGCCCCGGGTTCGCGGTGAGGATTTTCACGGCTTTAGCGGTATCGATCGGGCTGCCGCCGCCAAAGGCGATGAGGTAATCACAGTTCGCGTCCTGATAAGCCGCGTAGCCTTTTTGCACCAGCGCTTCGGTCGGGTTCGGGAACACCTCATCGAACAGGTGGTACGACATTTTGTGCTCATCCAGCGCCGCAAACAGACTGTCGAGCAGGCCCAGCTTAACCAGTTGACCGTCGGTGACGATCAGCGCTTTTCCCCATTGCTTATTCGCTACGAGGTTCACCATATCGCCAATCGCGCCCGCGCCATGCAGACTGATTTTCGGAAGTGCCAGCATAAAGCTCATGTTGTTTCTCCTTAAAGTGATGATATTTCCGGCGGCAAAACTCCATGTCGCCGGAGGGATTCAGATTCGTCGTCGTTGCATCATTCGGCGGGTAAGAATTGGCAGCGAGATCACCACGATCAGCATCGCGCCGATAATGATCGACATCACGATGCCCGGCACGTTGAGCAGGCTCAGGCCGAAGGTCACCAGCCCCATCAGGAACGCTGCGATGATGACGCCGGTCATGCTGCCGGAGCCGCCGAGAATATTGACGCCACCCAGCACCGCCATTGTTACCACGGCCAGCTCCCAGCCCATCGCGATGGTGGGACGCGTACTGCCGAGTCTGGAAGTGAGCAACACGGCGGCCAGTCCCGCCATGAGTCCGACCAGAGCGAATAAAATCAGGTTGTGACGTTTCACGTTAATGCCGGAGTACCACGCGCCCACCGGGTTATTACCGATGGCGTAGGTGCGGCGACCAAAGTTCGTTTTGTGCAGCAGGAAGGTGAACACGATCGCCAGTACGATAAACAGCGCAAACTCGAACGACAGCGCGCCCCAGACGTAGCCCTGACCAAACCACGTAAAGCTTTCCGGGTAAGCATTCAGCGCCTGATCGCCGAGTAAAATGTAGGTTATGCCGCGATACAAACTCATGGTGCCGATGGTGATCACGATGGATGAGAGATTAAACCGCGTCACCAGGATGCCGTTCAGCAGCCCGCACAAGAGTCCGGTTCCCAGCCCGACGCAGACCAGCAGGGGCGTATCCATTCCCGCTGCCGCGCAGAACCCCATGGCCGTCGAACTCAGCGCCAGAGTTGACGCCACCGAGAGATCAATTTCCCGGGCGATAATCAGCATCGCCATGGGCAGCACGATGATCGCTTTTTCGGTGAAGTTGAACGTTGCGTCGGAGAGATTCCAGATATTAAGGAAGTACGGCGAGGCCAGCGCGTTGACGATAAATACCGCCAGGGTGACGGCGAACAGAAAACCCTCCCAGCACAACAGGCGTTGCCAGACCGCGCGCGTATCGGGGGCGCGTTCGATCGCTTCAGACGTCATCACTTTATTCATGAGTTCACCGCCTGTTTTTGCCGTGCCAGCGCTGCGTTGCGCAGAATTAACCGGCCTTTGTGTTTATTGCTGCGTTCGTTGAGCAGAACGGCAATCACGATCACCGCGCCGGAAATAGCCATCTGCCAGAAGGGTGAGATGCCAATGACGGGCAATGCGTTATTGATCACGCCAAGGAACAATGCGCCACACAGGCAACCGAGAACGCGACCGATTCCTCCCATTGTACTGATACCCCCAATCACACAGGCTGCCACAACCTGTAACTCAAAACCGTTAGCTACATCGACATAGGCAACAGCGAATCGGGAAATCCACAGGTAGCCGCAGAAACCGGCGAGGGCACCCGACAGGCAGAAGCTGATGAACTGCATTTTCCCGGCGTTGATCCCGGTGTAATACGCCGCAGTGGCATTCCCGCCTGCGGTGTACAGCGCTCGTCCTGTGCGGCTGTAGCGCAGGAAGTAGCTGACTACGATAACGGCGGCGATGGCGCACCAGCTCAGTACCGGCAGGCCAAGCAGAGCAAAACGAGGAAGGGCGAGGAAGCTGTCGCTCATCTGATGCGAGTTAATCCAGCCGCCGTTCGACAGCAAAAAGATAATGCCGCGATAAATGCTCATGGTACCGAGCGTGACCACTATCGCCGGGATACCTAATTTCCAGACCAGCAGACCGTTGATCATTCCCATCACCAGACCGCAGGCGGTTGCCAGTAATATCAACGCCCAGACGGGGATCTCAGGATGCTGGAAGTTGAGCAGGGCGACGATCATCCCGGTCAGCGCCAGATTGGCGGCCATCGACAGATCGATACCTTTGGTCAGTAGTACCATCATTTGCCCGAGCGCGAGGATGAGCAGAATCGAGGTGTCATTGAAGATTTCGGCCAGATTGCCAGGAGAGACAAACGACGGGACGCGACTGCCGATGGCGGCGATCATCAGGAGAATAACCACTGCCAGCAGGGCTTCGCGGTGTTTGAGCAGGCGCTGAATCATTATGCTGCCTCCTTATTGATGCCGCTGGCGGCGCTGACAATGGCCTCCGCTGTGGCTTCACCGGCGCGGTATTGCGCGACCATCAGCCCTTCGTGCATGACGATAATTCTGTCTGCCATGCCCATCACTTCCGGGAGTTCAGAGGAGACCATGATCACCGCCAGCCCTTGCGCCACCAGTTCGGACATAAACTGGTGCACCGCCGCTTTTGAGCCGATATCGATGCCTTTGGTCGGTTCGTCGAGAATAATCACTTCAGGATGGGTGGCGAGCCATTTACCAATCACCACCTTTTGCTGATTGCCGCCGGAAAGCGTTTCGACCGCCTGACGCCAGCTAAACGCTTTGACCTGCAGGCGTTTAGCATAGCTGTCCGCCAGTTGCCACTCTCGCGCCGCATTGAGTACGCCACGCGGATTCAGCTTACTCAACTGCGGCAGGCTGATATTCTCGGCGATACTCATTTCAATGATTGCCCCCTGTTTTTGTCGTTCTTCCGGCACGCAGACAATACCAGCGCGAATCGCATCGGCAGGCTGATGAAAATGAATGGCCCGTCCGTTGAGACGGATTTCACCGTGAGAAGGCCGGGATACGCCGGACAGCGCCTGCATCAATTCGGTCCGTCCTGCCCCCACCAGCCCGTAGAAACCGAGGATCTCCCCTTTTCTCAGAGTGAAATCAATGTGGGCAAATTCAGTGGGATGGCAGAGATCTTTCACCTCCAGTACCGTCTCGCCTTTCTCGCAGGCCACTTTCGGGAAAGTCTGGGTAATCGCGCGTCCTACCATCATGGCGACCATCCGCTCTTCGCTAATCTCATGAATGTCGCCGGAACTGACGAATACGCCGTCGCGTAGAATGGTGTAGTGATCCGCCAGCTCAAAGATTTCATCGAACTTGTGGGAGATAAACAGAATCGCTTTGCCTTCCTGCTTCAGGCGCTCAACGATTTGATAGAACTCCAGAATTTCGTGTTGCGACAGTGCGGCGGTCGGTTCATCGAGAATCACTACCTGGGCCTCAAAGGAAAGCGCACGGGCAATGGCCACCATATGGCGCTGGGCGATGCTCAGGGTTTTCAGCGTGGCGCGCGGATCGATCTGCACCTCAAGGCGGGTGAGGATCGCCTGCGCCCGACGGTGCATTTCTGGCCAGTCGAGCTTTTTGAAAAAGCCTTTATACAGGTATTGGCCGACAAAAATATTCTCAGTCACCGACAGCTCATCGAACAGCACCGTTTCCTGATGAATCGCGGTAATGCCGACTTTATGCGCCGCTTCCGGCGTCGGGAGCTGAACAGGAATAGCCTTGTAGAGGATTTCCCCCTCATCAGGCTGATAGATGCCGGTCATGACTTTGACCAGCGTGGATTTCCCCGCGCCGTTTTCGCCCACCAGCGCGGTCACTTTGCCTGGCCAGAGATCGAGCTGCACGTTCTCAAGGGCGCGCACGCCGGGGAATATCTTGGTGATCCCATGAAGTTGCAATAAAGGGGTGGACATGTCGGTTCTCCTCTTCATGTAGTGTTGCCGGATGGCGCTAACGCTTATCCGGCCTACAAAA
Source organism: Citrobacter sp. LST-B2 (assembly GCF_057983045.1). Lineage (NCBI taxonomy): Bacteria > Pseudomonadati > Pseudomonadota > Gammaproteobacteria > Enterobacterales > Enterobacteriaceae > Citrobacter > Citrobacter sp. LST-B2. The sequence goes on along the minus strand of NZ_CP192598.1, from coordinate 4,870,142 downwards.
CGTATCGGTACCCGCAGGCCGGATAAGCACAACGTCACCCGGCGGCGTGACCCAGGGATCAGAAGATTTTTGAGAACTTATCAATGTTGCTGGCATCGTAGACGAATGGCTTAGCCATCGCCCCATTGCCGTCGGCATCCAGTTGCACTTTACCCAGTTTCCCCATATTGGCTTCGGTTTTGCTGGCGGTGCCTTTAACCAGATCGTCCGCCAGATACGTCGCCGCATAGCCCAGATCGATAGGATTCCAGATCGCAAAACTTTTCGACGCGCCTGACTTCACCGCGCCCGCCATTTCGGATGGCAAGCCGAGACCCGTCACATACACTTTGCCAATTTTGCCCTGATCCTTCACTGCCTGCGCCGCGGCGACAATGCCGACGGAAGACGGGGAGACGATCACTTTCAGATCCGGGTAAGATTTGAGCAGCCCTACTGCTTCGCGGTAGCTCTTGTCTGAGAGATCGTCGCCATAAGCTACGGTCACCAGGTTGATAGACGGATACTGCGGAAGCACCTTTTTCATCTCCGCAATCCAGATATTCTGGTTGGTCGACGTTGGCGTGGCGCTCAGGATCGCCACATCGCCTTTCTCCACGTTCAACGCCTTCAGCGCATCGGCGGCGAGTTTGACGTTGGTTTCGCCGATCAGGGCATTATTTGACGGGTTAAGGTGGATCTGCCGCCCCGCAGGCGCGACGCCGGAATCCCATGACACGACTTTGATACCACGCTGCATCGCTTTCTTCAGGACGGGTACAACGGCATCGGGATCGTTGGCAGAGATGGCGATCGCATCAACACCCTGGGCGATTAGCCCATTCAATACTTCGATCTGCGCTTCAGCGGTAGTCGTGGTGGGACCGGTGTAGATCACTTTGACATCACCGATCTCTTTGGCGGCTTCCTGAGCGCCGACGTTTGCCGCTTCGAAAAATCCATTACCTAACGATTTCGCCACCAGGGCGATTTTTACTTCAGCTAAAGCGGAACCGGACAACGCCAGAGCGGCAACGGTGAGGATCAAGCTTGTCTTTATATTCATTGCTTTTACTCCACATCATGTTGATTCCCATGGGGAATGGTTTGGATTTGCAGGTGACAGAGTTCGCCCCGTCTCAGTGAGCGGGGCGCGATGTTGTTATCAATACAGTTCTAATGCACTGGCGAGCGGGGTGACGCCAAAGCGTTTACCCAGCGCGATCAGTTCTTCGCGGCTGATGGTTTGCTTCATACCGCCCATCGACAGCACTTTGACTAACACTTCGGCGGACTTCTCGGCGGTATCGATCAGTCCAAATGTTTCATCCAGCGTCGGGCCGCTGCCGAATACGCCGTGGAACGGCCACAACACCAGCGAATGTTTCTGCATTTCCTGCGCGGTGGCCTGGCCGATTTCATCGGTGCCCGGCACCATCCATGGCAGAATGCCCACGCCATCCGGGAAGACCACCAGACACTCGGTACTGCCTTCCCACAGTTTGCGGGTAAAAAGCGCGGTGCTGTTTTCCAGCACGTAGGTCAGAGCGATCAGGTTGGTGGCGTGGCAGTGCATGATCACGCGATCTTTACCTTGCGTGGTCTGGATACGTTCGCAGTGCGACAGGAAGTGTGCCGGCAACTCAGAGGTGGGCACCGCCTCGTTCGTCAGCCCCCATAGAATGTGGTAGCCCGCTCCGTCGCTGTCCACTTTCACGATGCCCAAATTGGCGGCGGGATCGAGTTGTACGTTGCGGAAGAATTTACCAGAGCCGGTCACGATAAACGGCGTGTTCGCCAACAGCGGCATTGGCTGGCTCAGGGCAATGTAGCGTGGCGCAGGATGGAAATCGGCGCTGAAAGGGGCAATATCCGCGTCATCGAGACGCAGCGTCAGGTTGCCGCCATTGCGCTCGTCCCAGCCTTTCAGCCAGGCGTCGGAGGTGGCTTTAATCATCCCCTGGACAAACCAGGCGTCGAGAATATTTTGCATAAAAGGTCTACCTGTTTTAGTCAATGCCCGATGGCACTGCGCCTATCGGGCCTGCGATGTTGAATGTGTCAGTAGGCCGGATAAGCGCAGCGCCATCCGGCAATAATGTGTTAACCGCGTTTGCTCAAAATCTCTTTCTCATAGGCGCGAACGCTCTCGAGCCACTGGCTGCCAGCGGGTGTGTCATGACGCTGGCAATACATTTCCCATACCGCCTGCCACGGCAGCGATTTTTGCTCTTCCAGCAATGCCAGGCGTGCGGTGTAATCGCCACTGGCTTCCAGTTGGCGCAGATGTTCGGTGGGTTCCAGCAGGGCGCGCAGCAGCGCTTTTTTCATATTGCGGGTACCGATGACCCATGCCGCGATGCGGTTGATGGAGGCGTCGAAGAAGTCGAGACCGATGTGGACGCGGTCGAACAGGTTGTGGCGTACGATCTCGCTGGCAATCGCCTGGGTTTCATCATCCAGCAGTACCACGTGGTCACTGTCCCAACGCACCGGGCGGCTCACGTGCAGCAGCAGACGCGGCACATACAGCATGGCGGCGGAGATTTTGTCGGAGATCACTTCTGTCGGATGGAAGTGGCCCGCATCAAGGCACAGCGCGGTCTGGCGGCTGGTGGCATATCCCATGTAGAACTCGTTGGAGCCGACGGTGTAGCTTTCTGCGCCGATGCCAAAGAGTTTGCTTTCAACAGCGTCGATATGGTGCGCCGGGTTCAGTTTTTCACTGATGACTTCGTCCAGCGCGTCCATCAGACGCTGACGCGGGGCCAGGCGGTCTACGGTGACATCTTTCATGCCGTCCGGGATCCAGATATTCATCACCGACGGCGTGCCCAGTTGCTCGCCAAAGTAGGCGGATACGCGGCGGCTGGCCTTGCAGTGGTCGATCCAGAACTGGCGGATTGTGTCGTCGGCATGCGCCAGCGTGAAGCCGTCAGCGCTCAGCGGATGCGAGAAGCAGGACGGGTTGAAATCCAGACCAAGTTGATGCGCTTTTGCCCACTCTACCCAGTTTTTAAAGTGTTCCGGTTTGATTTTGTCACGGGCGACCGGGGTATCGGATTCCAGATAGATGGCATGCAGGTTCAGGCGTTTAGGCCCAGGGATCAGGCTAAGCGCCTGCTCCAGATCGGCGCGTAGCTCATGGGCATTACGCGCTTTACCCGGGTAGTTGCCGGTGGCCTGAATACCGCCGGTGAGCGATCCTTCCGGGTTTTCGAAACCGGCTACATCATCGCCCTGCCAGCAGTGCATTGAGACCGGCAGACGATCGAGCTGGCGCAGCGCCTCCTCGACATCAATACCTACTGCGGCGAAGCGTTGTTTCGCCAGTTCCCAGGCTTGTTCCAGTTGAGTGGTCATGCGCAAAGCTCCTTTGTCTGTCGTTTTGAATGAAATTGCGTCACATAGCGGGCAATCTCACTGTCAGGATTGGGGGTAAACGTCGTCAGGTTGTAATTAGCGGTGACCACCTGACGGAAGTCATCGACGTTGTTGAGTTCATCCAGCGTCATCAACTGGATACCGATGTTGCCGAGCGTAGAGGCTTCAACAGGCCCAGCCATGACGCGAATACCGCAGGCATCGGCGCACAGTTGGTTCAGCAGGGCGTTCTGGCAGCCACCGCCGACAATGTGCAACTGGCTGAAGGTCTCGCCGCGCAGCGTCGCCAGTTCTTGCAACACATCGGCGTACAGCAGCGCCAGACTGTCGAAAATACAGCGCGCCAGTTCTGCATCGCTATCAGGCACCGGCAGTCCGGACTCGCGACAGGCGGCCTGAATTTCAGCGCTCATGTTGCCGGGGTTGATAAAGCGATCGTCATTCGGGTTGATCAGAAAACGGCAGGCGGGCAATGCGTGCGTGGCGGCAATCAGCGCGGACAGGTCGTCCACCTGGCGCTCTTTCAGCACGCGCTGCAGCAGCCACAGACCCATGATATTTTTCAGTACCCGATAACGCCCTTCCGCGCCGCCTTCATTGGTGATGTTCGCCGCCAGCGCGGCGTCGTTGGTGTAAGGCGTTCGGCTTTCAAAGCCCATTAACGACCAGGTGCCGGAGGAGAGATACGCACTGTGTTTATCAGCCAGCGGCGAGGCGATCACCGCGCTGGCGGTGTCGTGACTGGCGACGGCCACCACGGGGATCTGATTCTTCTGCGGGCAAATCCAGTAACCAATCACGTTGCCCGGATGCGTCGGGTGACCAAACCAGGCGTTGTCTGCCCCCGTCCATGCCAGCAGCGTCTCATCCCAGTCATCGCTGTTGATGTTTACCAGTTGCGTGGTGGTAGCGTTGGTGTATTCCCAGTTCAACTCCCCGGTCAGACGAAAGCTGAAGTAGTCGGGGATCAGCAAGGCATGTGCGACCTGCGAAACCCACTCCGGCTGCTGTTCAACCAGCGCACGCAGCTGGTAGAGCGTGTTGAACGGCAGAAACTGGATCCCGCTGCGTTGATAAATAGTGGTTTTACCGAGCTGTTCCTGTGCGCGTTGCATTACGCCTGTGGTGCGGCTGTCACGATAAGAAACCGGTAGCCCGACGCGTTGGCCTTGTTTATCGATCAGGACATAGTCCACGCCCCAGGTATCAATACCGATACTGTCAATGCGGATGCCTTCATCGCAGACTTTTTCCAGCCCCAGGCGAATGGCGTCTTCGAGACTGTCGAGATCCCAGGTGTCGAAACCGTCCTGCTTTTGCAGGCAGTTCGCGAAGCGATGGATTTCACGCAGCGTCAGGGTGCGATGTTCACTGTCATAGCGCGCCAGCATTACGCGTCCGCTGGAGGCACCAAGATCGACAGCGACACAATGGCGAAAAGTCATAGTGAGGTCCTTCTGAGTTTCATTAAGCCCAGTCTAAAAAACCTCGTCATGGCTCACCTTCTTGTTACTGACAGGCAAAATTGGCCGTTGGCAAGAAAGCAAAGGTGAACGTGATAACGTTCACAGTTTCCGGTAATAGGCGCGATTTCACCTGATGTGACGCCGTCCGCATTTCCGGATCTTTCCCGTCTTTTCTTGAAAAATTGACCTTGTTTGCACGGTTTTATGTCAAAAATTTAAGGTGAGGTGGCTAACCCTTAATTACTATTTCTGACATGTTCATTTGACCTGGATGCCATCATGACCGTACTGCACTGCGTGGATTTTTTTCCATCAGGTAAAGCGCCTGTGGCCATTGAGCCCCGCTTACCTCAGTCCGCTTTTCCAGAGCATCATCATGATTTTCATGAGATTGTGATTGTGGAACATGGCACCGGTATTCATGTATTCAATGGACAGCCCTATACCATCAGCGGCGGTACGGTTTGCTTTGTCCGCGACCATGACCGGCACTTGTATGAGCATACGGACAATCTTTGCCTGACCAATGTGCTCTACCGTTCGCCCGATGCGTTCCGCTTTCTGGCAGGGTTAGATCAGTTACTGCCGCAGGAACAGGATGGCGTGTATCCCTCTCACTGGCGGGTGAATCAGAGCGCGCTACAACAGGTGCGCCAACTGGTGGCAAAAATGGAACAGGACGGCGATGAGAGCGATCTCCCCGGCGTCGCCAATCGTGAAATTCTGTTTATGCAACTGCTGGTGCTGTTGCGCAAAAGTAGCCTGATGGAAGGGGCGGACAATAACGATGCGCGCCTGAACCAGTTGATGGCCTGGCTGGAAGATCATTTTGCGGAGGAGGTCTGCTGGGAGGCGTTGGCCGATCGCTTCTCGCTTTCCCTGCGCACGCTGCACCGCCAGTTGAAACAACAGACCGGGCTGACGCCGCAGCGCTATCTTAACCGTCTGCGCTTAATCAAAGCCCGCCATCTGTTGCGTCATAGCGATGAAAGCGTCACAGAAATCGCCTATCGCTGTGGTTTTGGCGACAGTAACCACTTTTCGACCCTGTTTCGCCGTGAATTTGACTGGTCGCCGCGCGACATTCGCCAGGGACGGGATGCGTTACTTCAGTAACGCGAATGCTATCAACGTTTTTCGCCGCCAGAATGTTAATAATCATCGATCTGTGATGCCGGAAATCTTATCCGGCCTGGGTGTTGACGTAATTTGCGGGTCGGATAAGGCGAAGCCATCATCCGGCAAGGAATATTCAGGTGGCGAATCAACTGATTCTTCTAAAAGATGACTTCTTTGCGAATGCCGGACAGGCCGTCGCTGTCGCCGATCGCTATCCGCAGGATGTGTTTGCCGAACATACGCATGATTTTTGTGAGCTGGTGATCGTCTGGCGCGGCAATGGTCTGCATGTGCTCAATGACCGTCCCTATCGCATCACCCGTGGCGATCTGTTTTATATTCGCGCCGAAGACAAGCACTCTTACACCTCCGTTAACGATCTCGTGTTACAAAACATCATCTATTGCCCGGAGCGGTTAAAGCTGAATCTGGGCTGGGAGAGCGCGATCCCGGGTTTTAACGGCACACCGCGACAGCCGCACTGGCGACTGGGCAGTGTGGGTATGACGCAGGCGCGCCAGGTGATAAGCCAGCTTGAGCATGAAAGTAACCAGCACGATCCGATCGCCAACGACATGGCGGAGCTGCTCTTTGGCCAACTGGTGATGACGTTGAAGCGTCATCGCTATGCGACCGACACGCTGCCAGCGACCTCCAGCGAAACGCTGCTGGATAAACTGATTACCGCGCTGGCCGCCAGTCTGGAGCGTCCGTTTGCGCTGGATGTCTTCTGCGATCGGGAAGCGTGCAGTGAACGCGTGCTGCGCCAGCAGTTTCGTAGCCAGACCGGAATGACGATTAACCAGTATCAGCGCCAGGTTCGCGTCTGTCATGCGCAATATTTACTTCAGCACAGCCGTCTGATGATCGGTGAGATTTCGATGAAGTGTGGCTTTGAAGACAGTAATTACTTTTCTGTGGTGTTTACGCGGGAAACCGGGATGACGCCCAGTCAGTGGCGTCATCTCAGTAATTCAACGGATTAGCTTGCCATACCCAGACCGACAATGTTGGCGGCGATGATGATCACCACACATCCCAGACTCAGGACGCTGACAGGACGACGCCCGGCGTTGTTCCACTCTTTCAGTACCAGACCGACAATACCACCGCACAGCACGTAGAAACTCATGTGCAGCATCCAACTGATGTAGTCATATTGCGCCGGAATGCGCGCGTGGCCCCAGGCGTAGAAAAAGAACTGCAAATACCACATCAGGCCACCCAGTGCGGACAGCAGCACGTTGGTGATGATAAGCGATTTTGCCAGAGAGAAGTCGGCTTTTACCGACAGGTTCTTCACTTTTGCCAGACGAATAAAACAGAAACCCAGGTTGACCAACGCGCCGCCGCCCATGATCACTACATAGCTTGGCAGTGCGACATACAGCGGGTCTACATCCAGCGCCGCGGCGGCTTCATGCATCGGCTTCGCCGCGTTCATCGCAAACGACATGCCTGCGGAGAAAATGCCGCACATTACCGCCAGCAACAGCCCTTTTTTCAGGTTGAATTCTTCGGCTTTGATGCCCATTTTACGCTCTTTGAGCTGGCCCGCGCGGGTGACGATCCCGACGCCAATCAGCGCAACCAGCACCCCGAGCAGCGTCATACGCCCGCCTTCGGTGTTAATCAACACATCAAAATTGCCGTTGATGATAGGGGTCATCAGCGTACCGACAATCAGCGTAATGCCGATGGCAATGCCAATCCCCATCGACATGCCAAGGTAGCGCATGGTCAGACCGTAGTTGATATTGCCGATGCCCCACATGGCGCCGAACAGAAACACCGGCAGTAGAGTGGAAAGGCTGAATGAACTGTAGTAGGCCCAGAAGTCAGGCAGCAGCATGGCGCTGATGGTCCACGGGAGGATCAGCCACGAGACAATCCCACCGACCGACCACATGGTTTCCCATGACCACTGTTTCACTTGTTTGAACGGGGCATAGAAACAGGCTGCACTGGCCGCACCTATCAAATGCCAAAAAATACCCATCGTAATCGCGTTACTCATCACATCATCCTCATTGTTTTTATCGTCGTTTCTAGCCTTCCGACGTCATGAGTTTAAAAATTGCGCAGATGTATAACCTTTTGCCGATTGCCGTGATTTTCCCTTTCTGGCAAAGACCCGGTTAAGTGGGTGATATGGCTCACATAATCAGCAATAGACGTTAATGTAATAACCTTAGTAAAAGTACGGCATTGATAATCATTTTCAATATCATTTAATTAACTATAATGAACCAACTGCTTACGCGGCGTTAACACCCGGCCGCTCGACAATAATGGAGATGATTATGAGTTATACACTGCCATCCCTGCCGTACGCTTATGATGCGCTGGAACCGCACTTCGATAAGCAGACGATGGAAATCCACCATACCAAACACCACCAGACCTATGTAAACAACGCCAACGCGGCGCTGGAAAGTCTGCCTGAATTCGCTAACCTGTCTGCTGAAGAGCTGATCGCTAAACTGGATCAGGTACCGGCCGACAAGAAAACCGTTCTGCGTAATAATGCGGGCGGTCACGCTAACCACAGCCTGTTCTGGAAAGGCCTGAAAAAGGGCACTACCCTGCAGGGCGATCTGAAAGCGGCTATCGAACGTGATTTCGGCTCTGTTGATAACTTCAAAGCAGAATTCGAAAAAGCTGCCGCCACCCGTTTCGGTTCCGGCTGGGCCTGGCTGGTGCTGAAAGGCGACAAGCTGGCGGTCGTTTCAACCGCAAACCAGGATTCCCCGCTGATGGGTGAAGCGATTTCTGGTGCGTCTGGCTTCCCGATTGTGGGCCTGGACGTGTGGGAACACGCTTACTACCTGAAATTCCAGAACCGTCGTCCGGACTACATCAAAGAGTTCTGGAACGTGGTGAACTGGGACGAAGCGGCTGCGCGTTTCGCTGCAAAAAAATAAGTCTTATTTAACAAGACATCGCGTTTATATGACCCCGTCGGCGTGGCCGGTGGGGTTTTTTTGTGATCAAAATCGAATGAAAAACAGTGATCCACAAAAATTGAAACATTGTTTTATTGTGTGGTTGGGATCACTTTTATTATTGTGCTGAATGTCTATCGTTGACACATCTTTACATCGGAAGGTGATGGAAATGCAGATTAAACGCACGATAGAAAAAATCCCTGGTGGCATGATGCTCGTCCCTCTGTTCCTGGGCGCGTTGTGTCACACGTTCTCTCCTGACGCGGGGAAATATTTTGGCTCATTCACCAACGGGATGATCACTGGCACGGTGCCTATTCTGGCCGTGTGGTTCTTCTGCATGGGAGCCTCCATCAAGCTAAGCGCGACGGGTACCGTCCTGCGTAAGTCCGGGACGCTGGTGGTGACTAAAATTGCCGTGGCGTGGGTAGTGGCGGCGATTGCCTCGCGGATTATTCCTGAACATGGCGTGGAGGCAGGATTCTTTGCCGGGCTGTCGACACTGGCGCTGGTTGCGGCAATGGACATGACCAACGGCGGGCTGTACGCGTCCATTATGCAACAGTACGGCACCAAAGAAGAGGCCGGGGCATTTGTTCTGATGTCGCTAGAGTCCGGACCGCTGATGACGATGATCATCCTCGGTACGGCCGGGATTGCGTCGTTTGAACCGCATGTGTTTGTCGGCGCAGTGCTGCCTTTCCTGGTGGGCTTTACGCTGGGTAACCTTGACCCGGAACTGCGTGAATTCTTCAGTAAAGCCGTCCAGACGCTGATCCCTTTCTTCGCCTTTGCGCTGGGTAACACCATCGATCTGAGCGTGATAGCACAGACCGGTCTGTTGGGTATTCTGTTGGGTGTGGCGGTGATTATCGTCACCGGTATTCCGCTGATTATTGCCGATAAACTGATTGGCGGCGGCGACGGTACAGCAGGAATTGCGGCGTCCAGCTCAGCAGGAGCTGCAGTGGCGACGCCGGTACTGATTGCAGAAATGGTGCCCGCGTTTAAACCGATGGCACCGGCTGCAACTTCGCTGGTCGCCACCTCGGTGATTGTGACATCAATCCTGGTGCCGATTATCACCTCCATCTGGTCGAAGAAGGTCAAAGCAAAAGTGGCGGCAGTCGACATCCAGAATGCAGTGAAATAATACAATAATGCCGGATGGCGCTACGCTTATCCGGCTTGTTTTTGCGTCATAAAAAGGCCTGGTGAATCTCACCGGGCCTTGTCTATTAACGACCAAACACCTCATCAATCGTCCGGCAATCGTGTTCGTTCAACTCGCCGCCCGCATTGCGTGAAACCCCTGTGCAATAGCCAAACTTGCGCGATACCACCGTCTTGATGGTGGTGACGAAATCTTCGCCGATGGCATAAATCGACATGTATACGCCAATTTTCTGCTGAATGTCGCGAAGGGCCGCCAGGTCACCGGCCTTGAACGCCTCACGCGCGCTGACAAACAGCTCCGGCATCACATTGTTCAGCCCAGAGATAATCCCCGCGCCGCCAGCCAGCAGATTGGGAATGAAGTACTCGTCATAGCCTGAAAGGACGGCAAAGTCGTTACGCACGGCCTGCGTTGCCTCGATCATTCTGCGGGTATGCGACTGACAGTCAACGGTATCTTTGATCCCGGCAAAGTTCGGGAACTCGCTGGCAAGCTGGGCAACCAGATCCGGCGTTAAGTCGCTGCCGGTGCGCGGCGGGAAGTTGTAGGCAAACCATTTCCCGCTGAGCTTTTGCCCCAACTGGCGGAAGTAGCTCAGCAGTTGCTTCGGCGTTTGACCGTAGTAATAGGGTGGCAGAACCATCACTGCATCGTAGCCTGTGCGATACGCTTCCTGCGCCATCCGCAAGACATCGTGGATGCAGGTGGAGGAGACGTTAGCCACCATCTTCAATGGGCTCATGCCGCGCGCCTCGCGAATCAACAGCAGGCGTTCGTCAAGGGTGAAGGAAGCGAACTCTCCGATACTGCCCATCAGCAAAATCACGTCGATTTTTGCGTCAGTGAGGCGTTGAAGGTGTTGGCTCAGACCGTTGAGATCGATATTACCATCCTGATCCATTGGCGTAATGGAGGGGCACCAGACGCCAGCAAACTGCGTTTGACCTGTCACGTTGTTGACTCCTTATTATGAAATGCCGTTTCAAAATCACTTCCATTGATAGCATGGATATTTGCGCGTCGTGTGAACCTTGCTCTCATTTTGCGCGGTTGAGGTAAAATAATTGTGGTTAAATAAGGCAAATTGATCAGGGAGAGGGCCAGATGCGATATCCAGTAGACGTGTTCAGCGGCAAGATTCAGGACTACGCGGGAAGCCGCCCCAGTGCAATTGGCAAAATTCAGGTCGATGGCGAACTGATGCTGACGGAACTGGGTCTGGAAGGTGATGAACAGGCAGAAACGAAAATCCACGGCGGGCCCGATCGTGCGCTGTGCCATTATCCGCGCGAACATTATCTGTACTGGGCGCGGGAGTTCCCCGATCAGGCGGATCAATTCGTGGCCCCGGCGTTTGGTGAGAACCTCTCTACCGATGGCCTGACGGAACACAATGTCTATATTGGCGATATTTTCCGTTGGGGCGAAGCGCTGATTCAGGTCACACAGCCGCGCTCACCGTGCTTTAAGCTTAATTTCCACTTTGGTATTAGCGATATGGCGAGCCTGATGCAGAACTGCGGCAAAACGGGCTGGCTGTGTAGTGTGATTGCGCCAGGCATGGTGTCAGCCGATGCGCCACTGGAGCTGGTTTCCCGCGTTAGCGACGTCAGCGTACAGGAGGCGATCGCCATAGCCTGGCATATGCCTTTTGATGATGAACAGTACCATCGTTTACTGTCAGCGGCGGGGCTGTCGAAGAGCTGGACGCGAACGATGCAAAAGCGTCGTTTAAGCGGCAAAATCGAAGATCAATCACGGCGTTTGTGGGGCAAATAAGCGCTGCTATCCGGCAACGGAAAAAATGCCTGATGGCGCAACGCTTATCCGACCTACCGTTCGTGGAGATTTGTCGGCCGGATAAGGCGTTTACGCCACTATCCGGCACAATACCGTTACGAACGTTTATACAACGGCAACCAAATCACCAGCCGTAAACCGCCCAGCGGGCTGTCTTCGGCTTTCACCCAGCCGCGATGCTGCTGAATGGCGGTTTCTACAATTGCCAGACCCAGACCGGTGCCGCCGGATTCGCGATCGCGTGCTTCATCGGTGCGATAGAACGGGCGGAAAATCTGCTCACGGTCTTCCGGGCTGACGCCAGGACCATCATCATCCACCGTGATCGTAATTCCGTCTTTATCCACTGCGAAGCCGACTTCAATCTTCGAGTGTGAATAGCGCAGGGCATTACGGACGATGTTTTCCAGCGCACTTTCCAATGCGTTCGGGTTTCCGTACAGCGGCCACGGTCCCGGCGGGAAATTCACCGTAAGCGATTTGCCCATCTGTTCGGCTTCAAAGGCGGCATTATCCAGCACCTCACCCCACAGATGATTGGCTTTCATCGTTTCGCTGACCAGCGCATTTTTCTGCTGATTGCGCGACATGACCAGCAGATCGTTGATCATGCTGTCCAGACGCTGCGCTTCCGTCTCAATACGCTCCAGCTCCTTACTTTCGCCGCTGCGACGACGCAACAGCGCGGTCCCCAGTTGCAAACGGGTGAGCGGGGTTCTCAGTTCGTGTGAGATATCAGACAACAGACGCTGTTGCGTGGTCATCATCCGCTCCAGCGCGGTCACCATCTGGTTAAAACTGGCGCCTGCGGCAAGAAATTCCTGCGGACCGGCTTCCAGTTCCGGATGCTGACGCAGGTTACCCTGAGCCACCTCATCCGCCGCGTTTTTCAACTTACGCGCCGGTTTTGCCAGGCTCCACGCCAGCCATAACAACAGCGGAGAACTGACTAACATCGTGACAATCAGCAACAACAGCGGGCGGTCAAACAGCAGGTTGATAAAATCGGATTGGGAACTGCTGGCTGGTCGAATCAGGTAAAGCTGGTAGTTATCTTCCCCGTCTCTGACGGAGAAGGGCCCCACCATTTCAACGCGACCGTACTTTTTCTTCTGCGGATGATCGGCGTTATCCGCCTGACCAATAAAGTTACGAATGATCTGCATTTCGCTGCGTTCAGCGCCGATCACGCGTCCTTCTGTAGTCACTAGCAATAACCGCTGTCCTGGCGGCGCCCACTTGTCAATCGCACGGAACAGGCGACGCCACCACATCAAATCATTGGGTGGATCGTTCGCGAGTTCAGCTTCTACGTGTTGCTCAATCATTAACCCCTGGCGCTGTTCGCTGTCCAGTAGCTCGGTCATCTGGCGTGAGTCGAGCTTGGGTAACATCAGTACCAACATCAACACCAGTGCCAGCGTCAACCAGAAGATGGCAAAGATGCGCGCGGTTAAGCTCCCTATCATGAAGCGGAAACCATCAGATAGCCGCGACCACGCAGAGTTTTAAACCACGGATGCCCGTCTTTCCGCTCCGGCAGTTTGCGCCGCAGGTTGGAGATATGCATGTCGATGGCACGGTCGAAAGGCGTCAGGCGTTTACCCAGCACTTCCTGGCTCAAATGTTCACGCGATACCACCTGGCCGAGATGCTGCGCCAGCAGATAGAGCAGGGTGAATTCGGTACCAGTTAACTCCAGCGTCTGACCATCAAAGCTGGCTTCCTGGCGGCCCGGGTTAAGGCTAAGGGCATCCACTTCCAGCGTCGGCGAGCCGTTATCGCTGCTCTGCTGCTGCTCGCTCCAGTGCGAACGACGCAGGATCGCGCGGATACGGGCGACCAGTTCACGATCGTTAAACGGTTTCGGCAAATAGTCATCTGCACCCAGCTCAAGGCCGAGTACACGATCCAGTTCGCTGCCGCGGGCGGTCAGCATAATTACGGGCGTCTGGTGTGTCTGGCGAAGCGCTTTCAACGTATCGATACCGTTTTTCTTCGGCATCATCACATCAAGCAAAAGTAAATCAATGCTGTCGTCCAGAAGCTCAAGCGCCTGCTCCCCGTCATGGGCAACCAGCACATTGAAGCCTTCCATTTCGAGCAGCTCCTTTAACAGGGAAGTCAGCTCTCGGTCATCATCAACTAACAGGATTTTATTCATTGTTTAAGTACCTCCGAGGCAGAAATTACGTCATCAGGCGTCGCTAATCCATGACTTTACGTTGTTTTACACCCCCTGACGCATGTTTGCAGCCCGAATCGTAAACTGTCTCTCGTTGAATCGCGACAGAAAAGATTTTGGGAGCAAATGATGCGCAAAGTTACCGCTGCCGTCATGGCCTCAACGCTGGCACTCAGTACGGTTAGCCATGCAGCTGAAGTCGTTACAGGCGATAACTGGCACCCGGGAGAATCCTCTGCGCCGCGCACTGTACAGAGCCATATGTTTGACGGCATAAGTTTAACCGAACATCAACGTCAACAGATGAGAGATCTGATGCAACAGGCCCGCCATGAGCAGCCGCCTGTTAATGTTAGCGAAATGGAGACGATGCATCGTCTTATTACTGCAGAAAATTTTGATGAAACCGCTGTACGCGCTCAGGCAGAAAAAATGGCGCAGGCACAGGTTGCCAGACAGGTCGAAATGGCCCGCGTTCGCAACCAGATGTATCGCCTGCTTACCCCCGAGCAGCAAGCGGTTTTAAACGAGAAGCACCAACAAAGAATGGAGCAATTGCGCGACGTGACGCACTGGCAAAAAAGTTCTTCGTTGAAGTTATTGAGTAGTAGCAACTCACGTTCCCAGTAGTAAACCCTGTTTTCCTTGCCATAGACACCATCCCTGTCTTCCCCCACATGATGTGGGGGTTTTTTTTGCCTGCAAATTGTCATCGTCATAATCACTGATTGTCTTACACCATCCGTTATACTACCGGCATGAAATGGCAGGAGTGTTTATGAATCAATCCTATGGGCGGTTAGTCAGTCGGGCGGCCATTGCCGCGACAGTGATGGCATCGCTGTTACTTTTGATCAAAATTTTTGCGTGGTGGTACACCGGGTCGGTGAGTATTCTGGCGGCCCTGGTCGACTCGCTGGTGGATATTGCCGCGTCGCTCACTAACCTGTTAGTGGTGCGCTATTCGCTGCAGCCCGCGGATGATGAACATACCTTTGGTCATGGCAAAGCGGAATCACTGGCTGCGCTGGCGCAAAGCATGTTTATTTCCGGTTCGGCGTTGTTTTTATTTTTAACGGGTATCCAGCATCTGATTACCCCCACGCCGATGAACGAACCCGGCGTGGGGGTTGTGGTTACCATTATCGCCCTGATATGTACTGTGGTGCTGGTCTCGTTTCAGCGCTGGGTGGTGAAGCGGACGCAAAGCCAGGCAGTAAGGGCGGATATGCTTCATTATCAGTCTGATGTTATGATGAACGGTGCGATTCTCGTGGCGCTCGGTCTGGCCTGGTACGGCTGGCATCGTGCAGACGCGTTGTTTGCTTTGGGGATTGGCATCTATATTTTATATAGCGCGTTACGCATGGGTTATGATGCCGTGCAGTCGTTACTGGATCGCGCATTACCCGATGAAGAACGTCAGGAAATTTTTGACATCGTGACATCATGGCCTGGCGTCAGTGGTGCTCACGATCTCCGTACGCGGCAGTCAGGGCCGACCCGCTTTATTCAGATTCATTTGGAAATGGAAGATAATCTGCCGCTCGTTCAGGCGCATGTTGTGGCTGAACAGGTAGAGCAGGCGATTTTACGGCGTTTTCCGGGCTCCGATGTCATTATCCATCAGGACCCGTGTTCCGTCGTTCCCAGGGAAGGCAAAAGGTTTGAGCTTTCGTAAGTGAGCGTAAAAAAGAGAGCCAGGCCCGCATTTTGTGTATAAATTACCGCCATTTGGCCTGACCTGAATCAATTCAGCAGGACGTGATTGTTATACTATTTGCATATTCGTTGGATCGTCTCGCTATGCAGGATCGACTTCCGGCAACAGACTTCATTTTGCATTCCAAAGTTCAGAGGTAGTCATGATTAAGAAAATCGGTGTGTTGACAAGCGGCGGTGATGCGCCGGGCATGAACGCAGCAATCCGTGGTGTGGTGCGCGCAGCACTGACGGAAGGACTGGAAGTCATGGGGATTTATGATGGCTACCTGGGTCTGTACGAAGACCGCATGGTGCAGCTTGACCGTTATAGCGTGTCCGACATGATTAACCGCGGTGGTACCTTCCTGGGTTCCGCTCGTTTCCCGGAGTTCCGTGACGAAAATGTCCGCGCCGTGGCTATCGAAAACCTGAAAAAACGTGGAATCGACGCGCTGGTGGTGATCGGCGGTGACGGTTCTTACATGGGTGCGAAACGCCTGACTGAAATGGGCTTCCCGTGCATCGGCTTGCCTGGCACTATCGATAACGATATCAAAGGCACTGACTACACCATCGGTTACTTTACGGCGCTGGGCACCGTGGTTGAAGCGATTGACCGTCTGCGCGACACCTCGTCTTCTCACCAGCGTATCTCTATCGTTGAAGTGATGGGGCGTTACTGTGGCGACCTGACGCTGGCGGCAGCGATTGCCGGTGGCTGTGAGTTCGTTGTGGTACCGGAAGTGGAATTCAGCCGTGACGATCTGGTTGCTGAAATCAAAGCGGGTATTGCGAAGGGTAAGAAACACGCTATCGTGGCAATCACTGAGCACATGTGCGATGTCGACGAACTGGCGCATTACATTGAGAAAGAGACGGGCCGTGAAACCCGCTCGACCGTACTGGGTCACATCCAGCGCGGCGGTTCTCCAGTGCCTTATGACCGCATCCTGGCTTCCCGTATGGGTTCTTACGCCATTGAACTGCTGCTGGAAGGTCACGGTGGTCGTTGCGTCGGTATTCAGAACGAAAAACTGGTTCACCATGACATCATCGATGCTATCGAAAACATGAAGCGTCCGTTCAAAGGTGACTGGCTGGATTGCGCGAAGAAACTGTACTGATTCTTCTCTGCGCCTGATGGCGCTACGTTTATCCGGCCTACAGATCGCAAGACTTGTAGGCCGGATAAGGCGTCAGCCGCCATCCGGCATAAGCCCTCCATATATTCCCTCACGTTATAGCCAATCTTTTTTTATTCTTTAATGTTTGGATACCTTTCTGGCACGCTTTGCTCATCACAACACAACATAAGAGAGTTGGGCGATGAACAAATGGGGCGTGGGGTTAACTTTGCTGCTGGCATCCAGCGGCGTTCTGGCAAAGGATATTCAATTACTGAACGTGTCTTACGATCCAACGCGTGAGCTGTACGAGCAGTACAACAAAGCGTTTAGCGCACACTGGAAGCAAGAAACGGGCGATAACGTGGTGATTCGTCAGTCACACGGCGGGTCAGGCAAACAGGCGACCTCGGTGATTAACGGCATTGAGGCGGATGTGGTGACGCTGGCACTGGCCTATGATGTGGATGCGATTGCCGAGCGTGGTCGTATTGATAAAAACTGGATCAAACGCCTGCCGGACAACTCTGCGCCTTACACCTCCACCATTGTGTTCCTGGTGCGTAAAGGCAACCCGAAGCAAATTCATGACTGGAACGATCTGGTTAAGCCTGGCGTTTCGGTGATCACGCCTAACCCGAAAAGCTCCGGCGGTGCACGCTGGAACTATCTGGCTGCCTGGGGTTATGCGCTGCATCACAACAACAACGATCAGGCAAAAGCGCAGGACTTTGTGAAGGCGCTGTTTAAGAATGTCGAAGTGCTGGACTCTGGCGCACGCGGCTCGACCAATACCTTTGTCGAACGCGGCATCGGCGACGTGCTGATCGCCTGGGAGAACGAAGCGCTGCTGGCGACCAATGAGCTGGGCAAAGATAAATTTGAAATCGTGACGCCGAGCGAATCCATTCTGGCTGAACCGACGGTCTCCGTTGTGGATAAAGTGACCGAGAAGAAAGGCACTCAGGCCGTGGCGGAAGCCTATCTGAAGTATCTCTACTCACCGGAAGGTCAGGAGATTGCGGCGAAAAACTACTACCGTCCGCGTGATGCAGAGGTGGCGAAGAAATACGAAAATGCGTTTCCGAAGCTGAAACTCTTTACCATTGATGAAACGTTCGGCGGCTGGACGAAAGCGCAGAAAGAACACTTCTCGAATGGCGGAACGTTCGATCAAATCAGCAAGCGTTAAGAGCTGGCAGGAGAAGAAGCCCGGGGTATTTACCGCCGGGCTTTTTTATTTGTCATCATTTTGCGTTACTCTTGCAGGCCGTTGAGATACAGGGAACGCGTTATGAAAAAAACAGGCTATGGACTACTGGCCGTTGTCGTTATTGCCGCTGCGGCAGGTTTTGGCTACTGGAAGCTGGCCGGAAACCCGGATGCGTTGCGTAAGATTGTGCTTGAGCAATGCCTGCCCAACCAGTTGCAGCATCAAAACCCTGCGCCATGTGTCGAAGTGAAGCCCGATGCTGGATATGTGGTCTTTAAAGATCGCAATGGTCCGCTGCAATATCTGCTGATGCCGACTTATCGCATTAATGGCACCGAGAGTCCGTTGCTGGTGGAACAATACACGCCGAATTTCTTCTGGCTGGCCTGGCAGGCGCGCGATTTCATGAGCCAAAAGTATGGCAAGGATATTCCGGACAGCGTCGTGTCGCTGGCAATCAATTCGCGCAGCGGACGGACGCAAAACCATTTCCACATCCATATTTCCTGCCTTCGTCCTGATGTCAGAGCGCAACTGGACGCTAACCAGACCAAAATCAGCACCCGCTGGTTACCGCTGCCGGGCGGACTGCGCGGGCATGAGTATCTCGCCCGTCGCGTGACAGAAAGCGAACTGGCGCAGCGCAGTCCGTTTATGATGCTGGCCGAAGAGGTGCCGGAAGCGCGTGAGCGAATGGGCAGCTATGCGCTGGCGCTGGCGCGTCAAAGTGATGACGCTTTTGTTCTGTTGGCCACGCAGCGCAACATGCTGGCGTTTAACCGGGCGTCGGCAGAAGAAATTCAGGATCACGACTGTAAGCTCCTGACTCAGCCCTGATCGCCACGCCGACGGTTGTCGGCGTTTTTTTGCACAATCTCCCACTTCAGGCCAGCGAAGATGTATCGTTGGTTAAAATAATGTGAATTCGGTCAAAAGATATAAAGGTATACCTTTATATCTTTTGTGGTTCCATTACACTCCCTCATAACGCCTGATCCTGGTTTTCTGGGTCATGCGTTAATCATAAAAGCTTTTATTTCACGTAGTTACGTCATCCTTTTTTCGACATTCTTGCGCTGAACGGCGCAAAAGGAATACCGATATGAAATTGTCTATCGTGGAAAAAATAGGTTTCGGCGCCGGGGATATGGCGATCAACGTAGTGATTATTGCCATGCAGCTACTGCTGGCATATTTCTACACGGATATTTACGGTTTACGGGCAGCGGATGTGGGTGTGCTGCTGGTGGTGGTGCGGATGATCGATGCCATTATCGATCCGGCAATGGGAATGCTGACCGACAAAGTGTCGACCCGCTGGGGACGCTATCGTCCATGGTTGTTATGGTTTGCCATTCCATTTGGCTTTGCCGTCTATCTGATGTTTATCACGCCGGATATGGCGTATATGGCGAAGCTGGCATGGGCCTATTTCACTTACATTCTGATGACGCTGGTCTATACGGCGATCACTATCCCTTATATCTCTCTGATTGGTGTCATCACGGACGATCCGGGCGAGCGTCTGAGCGCCAACGGGTATCGTTTTGTGATGACCAAAATCGCCGCGTTTCTGGTGACGATTGTGGTTCCCATGCTGGCGGTCTGGCTGGGACAGGGCAATAAAGCGCTGGGTTATCAGCTCTCTATGGGCCTGATGGGGGCGATGGGCGCCGTGCTGTTTATCTTCTGCTTTATGACCACCCGCGAACGCAGCGAGCCTGAATTGCCGTCACTGTCCGTCAAACAGCAGTTCGCGAATTTACTGCGTAACGACCAGTGGCTGATTCTGGGCGTGGTGATTATGTTGCTGATGTGCGGCTACGTGATCCGCGGTTCGGTCGCGGCCTATTACGCCAAATATTATCTGAATGGCGGTGACAGCCTGATTTCACCGTTCCTGACCGTCGGCGTGGTGGCGTCTATTCTGGCGATGATTGCGACCACGTGGGTGACTAAGTTCTGGGACAAAATAAAAATGTTCCGCTACACCCAACTGATGACCTTCGCGCTGAGTATCGGCATGTATCTTTGCGTCGGGCAGCAGAACCTGATCCTCGCCTTTGTCTTTTACTTTCTCATCAACTTCTTCTGCGACATGCAAATGCCGGTGTTCTGGTCTTCCATCGCGGAGGCCGTCGATTACGGCGAGAAGAAAACCGGGCTACGCGTTTCCGGACTGGCTTTCGGCGGCATTCTGTTCTTTCAGAAATTCGGGATGGGGATTGCCGGCGGCGTCCTTGGCTTCCTGCTGAGCCACTTCGGCTACCAGGCGGATGTCCAGCAGAGTGCAAGCTCGCTGACCGGGATTGCGCTGATGATGACGCTCATCCCTGCCGTCTTCCATCTGGTGGTTGGCGTGGTGATGAAAAAGTATCTGATCAACAACGATTATTACCGCGATATCCAGAGTGAACTGGCGCAGCGTCAGGCGTGAGGAGGAGCAGATGAGTCATCTCAAAAAAGTCTGGGTGATTGGCGACGCGTCCGTGGATCTGGTGCCGGAAGGCGCGGACACCTACCTGAAATGTCCGGGGGGGGCATCGGCTAACGTCGCCGTTTGCATCGCGCGACTGGGTGGCGACTGTGAATTTATCGGCTGTCTTGGGGAGGATGACGCCGGACGTTTTCTCCGCCAGACGCTGGCAGAAAACGGGGTAGGTGTGGGGTCATTGCGCCTCGACCCACAGCAAACCAGCGCGGTACTGATCGTCAATCTGACGCCAGAAGGCGAGCGCAGTTTTACCTATCTGGTACATCCCGGCGCGGACACTTTTGTCTCGGTGCAGGATTTACCGACTTTCAGCGCCAACGAGTGGTTTTACTTCAGCTCGATTGGCCTGACAGACAGTCCGGCGCGTGAGGCGTGTCTGGAAGGCGCCAGACGCATGAAGACGGCGGGAGGGCACGTCATGTTCGACGTTAACCTGCGCGTCAGCATGTGGCGGGATACCCAGGAAATCGTCCCCTTACTCGCACAATCTATTGCGCTGGCCTCCATCTGCAAGGTCTCTGCGGATGAGCTGTGTTGGCTGGGTAAGGTCGAACGCTGGCAGGACGCACGCTATCTGATGCGTGAACTTGGCTGTGAAACCACCGTTATCTCATTGGGCGATGCAGGGGCGTACCTGGTGACGCCAGAGGGCGAATGCGCGTTCCCGGCCGCGAAAATTTCCGTGGTGGACACCACCGGAGCGGGCGATGCCTTTGTCGGCGGGCTGCTTTATACCCTTTCACAGGCCGCTTCCTGGGACAGTCACTTGCTTGCGCAGGCGATCGGTACAGCCAATGCCTGCGGCGCGATGGTGGTCACGGCAAAAGGGGCGATGACCGCGCTGCCTTATCCTGAACAGCTCGCGGCTTTTCGCGCCAGTCATCCACTGGAAAAAATATGCTAAACCGTTAAGGAGTCATTCATGCACGTTGAAATTAACAAAATACTGGGCTGCCTGATTGGTGCCGCTGCGGCGGACGCGATGGGCGCAGCGACCGAAGTGCGTACTCAGCAACAAATTCGCGAATACTTTGGTGGCTGGGTGACCGGTTTTGAGAAACCGCCCGCCGATACGTTTGGTCGCTGTAACGAAGCCGGAATGTGTACCGATGACTTTATTCAGGCGAAGTACATCATGGACGCCCTGCTACAGCACCATCGTCAGGTGAGCGATGAAGCAATGCGTGAAGCCTTCCAGCGCTGGCTGGCCTATCCGTACTACGCCAATTTTACCGGGCCAACCACCCGAGCCGCGATGAAAGCCATATTTAACGATAATCGCGTGTCCCTGCAGGGGGAACTGGAAGGTGAGAAACAGTCGGTACAGATTATCAATAAGGGGAATGCGGAAGCCACCAACGGCGCGGCAATGAAGATTTGGCCTGCCGCTGTACTGCATCCTGGCGACATAGAAAAAGCGATTCAGACTGCGCTGGAAATCTGCCGCTTTACCCATAATAACGTACTGGCGATGTCTGGCGCAGCGGCGATGGCGGCAGCAACCAGCGAGGCGTTACAGTCCGTGGCGAGTGCGGAAAGCATCATTGCGGCCGGGATTTACGGCGCTGACAGGGGTTATGCGCTGGCGGCAGAACAGGGCGCGATGATGGTTGCCGGGCCGTCGGTGGCGCGTCGTATTGAACTGGCGGTAGCGATCGGTAAGCGGCACGCCCATTGGGAGACGGCGATTGTTGAGATTGCCGATATCATCGGGTCCGGGTTGCACGTCAGCGAGGCGGTTCCGGCCGCGTTTGGTCTGTTCGCGTGTTGTCCGGATTCGGCCGTTGATGCTATTATTTCCGCCGTTAATATCGGCAATGACACCGATACCGTCGCCACCATGGTTGGGGCACTCTCCGGCGCCTGGCACGGTGCTGATGCTTTTCCTGCCGACTATTTAACTACCGTTAATCGTATGAATCATTTCGATTTGGCTGAACTCGCCAGACAGATTAAAGGGTAGTGCGCTGCCCTGCGGGGGCGGCGACAACCGTCCCCGACTGGCAGACTTTCGAGGTAAATGGCTTGCAGGTTGATAAAACGAGTTTCACTCCGCTGTATAAGCAGTTGTTTTATATCATCTGCCAGCAGATCCAGAACGGGACCCTGCCGCTGGGGAGTCAGTTGCCAACGCAAAAAGCGATCGCCCAAACCTATAATGTGTCGCTGATCGTCGTGAAGCAGGCGTGGAGTGAGTTGATCAACGCCGGTGTGATCACCTCTCAGCGCGGAAGTGGTTCCGTGGTGAGCGCGGTGCCGGAAGGCGTCAGCTATGGTCATACCTTTCGCGGGATCACCAGCGACCTGCGTGATGCCAGCGTGGCGGTTGAGAACCGCATTCTGGAAATCGCCACACGCCGGGCGCGCGACGCGCAGGAAGATGGTTTAAGCCTGCCGGCCCATCATCACTATCTCTATATTTCTCGGGTGCGATACCTGAACGATCGCCCGTTTAACCACGAGAAAATTTATCTCGATCTCTCCTTCTTTCCGGGATTAACCCTGACAGCGGATGAACTGGCCCATACCTCGCTTTATCACCTGTTGAATGTGAAAAGCGACTCAGCGATCGAAAAGGTCGATGCCATTCTGCCCAGTCCTGATTTATGCGAGAAGCTGCAGATTGCTGAGAACAAACCACTCCTTTCCGTGGCGCGCCAGACGTTTATGGCGGGGGAAGCGCATCCCTTTGAGTATTGCCGCTACTATGTGCTGTCTGACTACTTCGGCGAAATCCATTATCACTGACCCTCTGCTTTTTTAGGGGGAGACGCGCGTTTACAGAAGGGGGATGCCCCCGTATTCTTGTTGAAAAAAACAACAGGAGACAGGCATGTCGCTCTGGTTTTCACACCCTCTGTTTCTGCCCTCGTTGGTGGTGATTGTCACCATCCTGCTCTGGGCAACCTCGCTATTACCGGAATTTATCACTGCGCTGCTGTTCTTCACGGTGGCGATGGTGGCAAAAATCGCCCCACCGGACGTCATCTTTGGCGGCTTTGCCTCCTCGGCGTTCTGGCTGGTATTCAGCGGCTTTGTGCTGGGCGTGGCGATCCGCAAAACCGGACTGGCGGACAGGGCGGCAAGAGCGTTGTCATCACGGCTGACGGAATCCTGGCCGCTGATGGTCTCAAGCGTGGTGCTGCTGAGCTATGCACTGGCGTTTGTAATGCCCTCCAATATGGGACGTATCGCGCTGCTGATGCCCGTTGTTGCAGCGATGGCGAAGCGTGCCGGGATCCTCGATGGCACCCGTGCGTGGTATGGTCTGGCGCTTGCTGTGGGTTTTGGCACTTTTCAGCTTTCCGCCACCATTTTGCCTGCTAACGTGCCGAATCTCGTGATGAGCGGGGCGGCGGAAGGATCGTACGGTATCCACCTGAACTATCTGCCTTATCTGCTGCTGCATACGCCGGTATTAGGCTGGCTGAAAGGTGGACTGTTGGTTGCGCTGATCTGCTGGCTGTTTCCCGGAAAACCCCATGCACCACGTGAATTCTCACCACCGGAGCCAATGAGCCGCGACGAAAAACGACTGGCCTGGATGCTGGCAGTCGTGCTGGTGATGTGGGTCAGCGAAAGCTGGCATGGCATTGGCCCGGCGTGGACCGGGCTGGCGGCAGCGGTCATCACCCTGTTACCGCGTGTCGGGTTCATCAATGGAGAGGAGTTTTCCACGGGGGTTAACATCCGTACCTGCATTTATGTTGCCGGTATTCTTGGACTGGCGAGTGTAGTGACGCAAACCGGTATTGGCGATGCGGTCGGTGAAGCGCTGCTGCACGTGATGCCGCTGGATCCGGAGAAACCGTTCACCAGTTTTCTCGCCCTGACCGGCATCACCACTGCGCTTAACTTCATTATGACCGCCAACGGCGTTCCGGCGCTGTATACCACTCTGGCGCAGAGCTTTTCTGAGGCAACGCAATTCCCGCTGCTGTCGGTGATTATGATTCAGGTGCTGGGCTATTCAACGCCGCTACTGCCGTATCAGGCATCACCTATTGTGGTGGCGATGGCGTTAGGCAGGGTGCCAGCGAGAGCCGGGCTGCTCCTGTGTCTGGTGCTGGCGCTGACGACGTATCTGATCCTGCTGCCACTGGACTATGCATGGTTTAATCTATTAGGAAAATTGTAGTGTTAATTGCCTGATTATTTTAGTTTTGTGAGAGGGTGGTGAGTTTTACCTGCACGAATGACGGTTAATACTGAAACGCATACTTATGCGCAGGATACTCAAGGATTGAACCATGGATAGATTGACCCCCATTCGCGGTTGGCCCGCCATCATCTCGATGGTTATCACACTGACCATCTGGTTTATCATCCCTTGTCCTGCGGACGTGACGCCACAGGCATGGCATCTGCTGGCGCTGTTTATCGGTACGATTGCGGCCATTATCGGCAAAGCGATGCCCATCGGGGCGATTGCTGTTGTGGCGATCATGCTGGTGGCGATGACCGGTGTGACGAATCCCGGTAAGCCTGCGGCAGCGCTTAACGATGCGCTGAGTGGCTTTTCCAACCAACTGATTTGGCTGATTGGTTTATCGATCATGCTGTCGCAAAGCTTGCTGAAAACAGGACTTGGGGCGCGTATCGGCTACGGATTTATTGCGTTGTTTGGTAAGCGAACCTTAGGTATCGCGTGGGCATTAACCCTCGCGGAAACGCTGATTGCCCCCGTCACCCCAAGTAACACGGCACGCGGCGGCGGCATTATTCACCCGGTGATGCGCGCCATTGCCGACAGCCTTGGATCGCAGCCCGGCAATAGCGAAAATGGCTCAACGGGGCGCTATCTGGCGCTGGTGAATTACAACATTAACCCGATCAGTTCAGCGATGTTCATCACCGCAACCGCCCCTAACCCCCTCATTGTCACCTTTTTGTCCCAGGGAACGGATGGGGTACTGAATATGACCTGGGGGATGTGGGCCATTGCGGCGCTTCTTCCGGCGGTCGTTTCGCTGATTGTGATGCCCATCGTCATCTGGTGGCTCTATCCACCCGCCATTACCCGCACACCCAATGCGCCGCAGTTCGCCCGGCAAAAGCTGGATCTTCTCGGCCCACTGTCGCTGGCGGAAAAAATCACGCTGGCGGTGTTCATTTTGTTGCTCTGCCTGTGGGCTGGCGTTCCCGCGATGATCATGGGCAGCGGCTGGACCGTTAACCCCACCAGTGCGGCGCTGATCGGTTTATCGATTCTGTTGCTGACGGGGGTATTACACTGGGAGGACATCCTGAAGTGCCGCGGTGCCTGGGATACCATTGTCTGGTTTGCCGCGCTGGTGATGATGGCGGATTTCCTCAGCAAACTGGGACTGGTCGGCTGGCTTGCGACCAGTGTGGGGATGGCAATCAATCATCTTGGCGTCCACTGGAGTATTGCGACACTGCTGTTGATCCTGCTTTACGTCTACTCTCATTACTTTTTCGCCAGCACCACGGCGCATATCACGGCCATGTTCTCCGCCTTCTTCATCGCGGGGTTAGGTCTGGGCGCGCCACCGGCCCTGCTGGGGCTGATGCTCGGTTTCTCTTCTTCGCTGATGATGTCGCTCACCCACTACGGTACGGGCACTGCGCCGATTATTTTTGGCTCTGGCTATGCCACTCTGGCGGAATGGTGGAAGACGGGGCTAGTGATGAGTGTGGTAAACCTGACTATCTGGGCGGTGACAGGGGCTTTCTGGTGGCACTGGCTGGGATACTGGTAATACGGGGATAAGTCGGGGGAGAGGTCCCCCCGACTACACAACTTAAGCTTGTTTTGCTGCTTCAGCTGCTTTTACGATCACGGCGAAAGCGTCAGCTTTCAGAGAAGCACCGCCAACCAGCGCGCCGTCGATATCAGGCTGAGTGAACAGTTCTGCCGCGTTAGCTGCGTTTACGGAACCGCCGTACTGGATGATGACCTGCTCAGCAATTTTCGCGTCCGCTTTGGCAATATGATCACGGATAAATTTGTGAACAGCCTGTGCCTGCGCTGGCGTTGCGGATTTGCCGGTGCCGATTGCCCAAACCGGTTCGTAAGCGATAACTACGCCTTCGAATGCCGCAGCACCCTGTGTTTTCAGAACGGCGTCGATCTGACGTGCGCACACTTCTTCTGTTTTGCCCGCTTCGTTTTCAGCTTCGGTTTCACCGATGCACAGAACGGGAGTCAGACCCTGCTCTTTCAGCACAGCGAATTTTTTCGCGATCAGTTCGTCAGACTCTTTGTGGTAAGTACGACGCTCAGAGTGGCCGATGATGATGTACTGTGCGCCGATGTCTTTCAGCATTTCAGCACTTGTTTCACCGGTAAATGCGCCGGACAGGTTCAGGTCAACGTTCTGTGCGCCCAGGAGGATGTGGCTACCGGCCGCAGCATGTTTTGCCAGATCGATATACATTTCTGGCGGTGCGATCGCTACCGCACAGCCAGCGACGCCAGCCAGCTCTTTACGCAGGTTAGCAATCAGTTCGTTTACCATGTGGCGGCTGCCGTTCAGTTTCCAGTTACCCATCACTAAAGGATGTCGCATTTCTATTCTCCACGCTTTGTCAGCGAATTAAGGAAGATGGCCGCCCCGCAGGGCAGCATGGTCTGTGAAACAGTATAGAGATCACTCCCCGGAAAGGCTTTGCTTTTTATCATCAATTGGGCCTGTCCAGATTTTCAGATAACGCCAGCTTAATCGGTTCAACCGCGAAGGTCAGCCCCTTTTCGCCGTTATCTGCGACAACATAGCGAATTGCGCCTTCGGTCTCCGCGTAATAGCGCTTATTTTTCCCCGACGTAAGCAGCTTTTGCAGCTTTTTCTGGCTCTGCTCTTTGGTCAATAAGGGGGCGACCGTGCGGATCACTGCCGCCATATATTCCTGCGCTTTGGCTTTCGCCGCTTTCTGTTCCGGCCCCTGAATCGGCAGCCAGGTTATCTGCATGCTCTTAATCTTCAGCGTTCCGCGCTCAAGAGCGGTCGAGGCGTACAGGTTTTCATTTATTTTGCTGGCCGCACGGGTGAGGTTGGCTTTGTCGCGACTACTGTCGATGGCGCGGAATTCATTTAAGGTAAGCTTCGGATTTTGCGTATTAAAGTTTTCGCGAAACTGGCTGATCGAAAGGTCAAACGTGGGGGCACCGGCGAGTAAATACGGTGCGGTGGTGGCCGCCAATGGCTCAGCCGCCAGCGCCGGAGGGCTGGAGAGCATCGCAGAAAACAATAATAAAAACAGTGAACATCCTGGCTTCATCAATCTTACCTTTCGTTATGACTGTCCACGATTAAAACGATAACCGTCTGGCTTGTCAAAAGGGTAAACTGTCGAAGATAGTCATTTTAAAGGAACAGACATGACCCTACAGCAGTGGTTATTCTCATTTAAAGGGCGTATTGGACGCCGTGATTTCTGGATCTGGATTGCGCTGTGGATTGTCAGCATGGTGGTTCTGTTTTCGCTCGAGAGTCAAAAATTACTTCCCGATCAGATTGCTCCCTTTGCCCTAGTGTGTCTGCTCTGGCCGACGGCAGCGGTTACGGTGAAACGTCTGCACGATCGTGGGCGTTCGGGGCTGTGGGCGTTATTGATTATTCTTGCCTGGATGCTGTTAGCCGGTAACTGGGCTATTCTGCCGGGGATGTGGCAATGGGTGGTCGGACGGTTTGCGCCGACGCTTATCCTCATCATGACTCTTATCGACCTGGGGGCGTTTGTTGGCACCCAGGGCGAAAATAAATACGGTAAAGACACGCAGGATGTCGCGTTTAAATCAGCGCCCTGAACCGTATTACCAGTAATGCTCGGCGGTCATATGGCCTGGCCGGCGACGAAGGTGTTTCGTCATCTGCCGGGTCTCTTTCAGCAACTGCTGTGTGTCGCGAACCATTTGCGGATTTCCACACAGCATCACATGGCTGGTCTCTTTATCCATCGGTAAGCCTACCGCTTTTTCCAGTTCGCCACTTTCAATCAATGCCGGAATGCGGCCGGTCAGTGAACCCGCGACGGTCTCCCGGCTCACCACCGTCTGGATCCGCAGTTTGCCTTCGTAGCGCTTTTGCAGCGCCTGCATCAGCGGCAGGTAGCTTAAATCGGCGGCGTATCGTGCGGCGTGGACCAGTACCAGATTTTTGAAACGTTCGAGATCGTTACCCAGTTGCAGAATCGATAAATAGGGACCAATGGCGGTGCCGGTTGCCAGCATCCATAACGTGTCGCAGTCCGGTACTTCGTCAAGCACAAAGAAACCGGCTGCTTCGCTCACTACCTGTACTTCGTCGCCGGGCTTGAGTGCCGCCAGACGTGGGCTTAGCTTACCGTCAGGCACGGTGACCAGGTAAAACTCCAGATCGGGATTGTCAGGGGCATTCACATACGAGTAGGCACGCTGGACGCGCTCGCCGTCAATCTCAAGACCGAGTTTGGTAAATTGACCTGCGGTGAAGGGATGAACGGGGGCGTGAACGGTCAGACTAAACAGAGCATCAGTCCAGTTCTGTACCTTTGTGACTTTGCCTGTTACCCAATCTGCCATGGTTTTCTCCTGTACGGGTCTCGTTCCCTTATCTTCGTTCGTTGGCGGAAAGATTTCCAGCCCGGAGGGGCTGGAAGGCTCGAACGAACAAATCAGTTACAGGATGTGCGCCTGCACGTCCGGGTCTTTACGGTCGAGATAGTGGATCGACTGAATACGGCGGATGGTGCGTGACTTACCGCGGATCAGCAGCGTTTCGGTGGTCGCGATATTACCTTTACGGCTGATCCCTTCCAGCAGATCGCCTTTGGTGATGCCGGTTGCGGAGAAAATAACATTATCGCTGCGCGCCATTTCATCCAGACGCAGCGCTTTACCCGCCTCGATGCCCATTGCCTGGCAGCGTGCCAGCTCTTGTTCGCCAATGCGACGGTTCTCTTCGCTGTCGCCTTTGACATCATGACGAGCCAGCAGACGGCCCTGCATGTCGCCATCCAGTGCGCGGATCACCGCGGCGGACACCACGCCTTCCGGCGCACCGCCAATCCCGTACAGCACATCCACTTCGCTGTCCGGCATGCAGGTCAGAATGGACGCGGCAACATCGCCATCAGGAATCGCGAATACGCGCACGCCAAGCTTCGCCATCTCTGCGATCACGTCATCATGACGCGGTTTCGCCAGAATCGTCACCGTCAGTTCGCTCAGCGGTTTACCCAGCGCGTTGGCGACATTGCGCAGGTTCTCTTCCAGCGGCAGATTGAGATCGATGCTGCCTTTTGCGCCCGGTCCGACAATCAGCTTTTCCATATACATGTCAGGTGCGTTCAGGAAGCAACCCTTGTCACCCACGGCCAGAACGGCCAACGCGTTGGCCTGGCCCATCGCCGTCATTCGTGTGCCTTCAATGGGGTCGACGGCAATATCCACCGCGTCGCCGCGACCGGTACCGACTTTCTCACCGATGTAGAGCATCGGCGCTTCGTCGATCTCGCCTTCCCCGATCACGATGGTCCCGTCAATGTTGACCTGGTTTAGCATTATGCGCATGGCGTTAACCGCCGCGCCGTCGGCGGTGTTTTTGTCACCGCGTCCTAACCATTTGTAGCCAGCCAGCGCCGCCGCTTCGGTTACGCGGGAAAATTCGATGGCAAGTTCTCGTCTCATAGCAAACTCGTAGCAGAAAGGAATGGCGCGAAGTGTAGCACAGGGGAGAGGGGGAAATTATTGATATCAGAGGGTGAGTGTGCGGGGTTGTCCCCGCACCGTAATCTCATCCGTAGGCCGGATAAGACGCTTTCGCATCGTTATCCGGCAATTCGCGATTACTCTTCGTGGTCTTCCCACGCCAGCGCGCGTTTGACCGCTTTCTTCCAGCCGCTGTAACGGTAGTTACGCTCGGTGGTTTCGATGCCAGGGCGGAATTCACGTTCGATGACCGCTTTTTCCTGCAGTTCATCAAGGTTCTGCCAGAAACCGACTGCCAGACCGGCCAGGTAGGCCGCACCCAACGCCGTGACTTCACGCACTTCCGGACGCTCAACGCGCGTGCCAAGAATGTCAGACTGGAACTGCATCAGGAAGTTGTTGGCGACCGCGCCACCGTCCACGCGCAGGGCGTGCAGGCGAATGCCGGAGTCTGCCTGCATCGCTTCCAGTACGTCGCGGGTCTGGTAGGCAATAGATTCCAGCGTTGCACGGATGATGTGGTTGGCGTTCACACCACGGGTCAAACCGAAGATCGCGCCACGCGCATACGGGTCCCAGTACGGCGCGCCCAGGCCGGTGAAGGCGGGGACGACGTACACGCCGTTAGTGTCCTTCACTTTGGTCGCGAAATACTCGGAATCGAAGGCGTCGCTGATGAGCTTCATTTCATCACGCAGCCACTGAATAGAAGCGCCCGCCATAAACACAGCGCCTTCCAGCGCATAGTTCACTTCCCCGGTCGGGCCGCAGGCGATGGTGGTCAACAGGCCGTTTTCGGATTTCACCGCTTTTTCGCCGGTGTTCATCAGCATAAAGCAGCCGGTACCGTAGGTGTTTTTCGCCATCCCTTCCTTCACGCACAGCTGGCCGAACAGTGCAGCCTGCTGGTCACCGGCGATACCGGAGATCGGAATACGCGTGCCGCCTTTACCGCCGATGTTGGTCTGACCGTAGACCTCGGAAGAACGGCGCACTTCCGGCAGCATGGCGCGTGGAATATCCAGCGCATCCAGCATCTTGTCGTCCCAGTCCAGCGTGTGGATGTTGAAGAGCATGGTACGCGAGGCGTTGGTGTAATCCGTTACGTGTACGCGTCCCTGGGTCATTTTCCAGATAAGCCAGGTATCAACGGTACCGAACAGCAGTTCGCCGCGACGTGCGCGCTCACGAGAGCCTTCGACGTGGTCGAGGATCCACTTCACTTTGGTGCCGGAAAAATACGGGTCAATGACCAGACCCGTGTTATTGCGGATGTACTCTTCCATGCCATCGCGCTTCAGATGTTCGCAGATATCCGCGGTACGACGGCACTGCCAGACAATCGCATTATAGATAGGTTTACCGGTCTCACGTTCCCAGACGATGGTCGTTTCACGCTGGTTAGTAATCCCGATAGCTGCAATCTGATCGGAACTGATGTCCGCTTTCGCCAGGACTTCCACCAGGGTAGAGCTCTGCGTTGCCCAGATTTCCATCGGGTCGTGTTCTACCCAGCCTGCTTTCGGGTAGATCTGCTCAAATTCGCGCTGTGAGACGCTTACGATATTGGCATCATGATCCATCACGACGGCGCGGGAGCTGGTGGTTCCCTGGTCGAGCGCAACGATATATTTTTTCTCAGTCATAATTATTTGTCCCGTAGTCACATTACAGCGAAGCTTTTTGTTGTGAAGTGGTCGTGGTTTCCTTCTCTTCCACGGCACAGATATCGCACGGCAAATGGCGACCGATCAGCTTGCGATAGGCGAAAGCGCCCAAAATAGCACCAACGATGGGGCCAAACAGCGGCACCAGGAAGTAAGGAATATCTTTGCCACCGGTGAAGGCGACATTACCCCAGCCTGCAAGCCAGGCGAACGCTTTCGGACCGATGTCACGTGCCGGGTTCATCGCAAACCCGGTCAGTGGGCCCATGGATGCGCCGATAACCGCAATCAGTAAACCAATCAACAAAGGAGCCAGCGGGCCACGCGGTACACCGTTACCGTCATCAGTCAGCGCCAGAATAAGCCCCATCAGGATAGCGGTAATCACCATTTCAACCGCGAAGGCCTGCACAAAATTGATATGTGGGTTGGGATACGTTGAGAAAGTGCCGGCCAGATCAACACTCTCAATGCTGCCACGTACAATGTGGTGCGTTTGTTCGAAGTCGGCGAAAAGATTGTAGTAAAGCCCGTAAACTAACGCCGCTGCGCAAAAGGCACCGGCAAATTGAGAAAGGATAAAAGGAACAACTTTGCGCTTGTCGAAACACGCAAACAGCCACAACGCGATAGTGACTGCCGGGTTGAGATGTGCGCCAGACACCCCTGCGGTCAGGTAGATAGCCATGGCTACCCCCAATCCCCAGATGACGCTGATTTCCCACTGTCCAAAAGACGCACCCGCGACTTTAAGCGCAGCGACGCACCCCACACCGAAGAAAATCAACAACCCGGTACCGAGGAATTCAGCAATGCACTGGCCTTTTAAGGTTGATGTTTGACTCATAATCGGATCCTGAAGAGTTTAATGTTTATTGTATGCGAGGAGATCACTGACGTCCGCGATGCCCTGTAGGCACACTGTTAATTTATCGTTAACGAGCACAAACGAGAAATATCGAACTTAAAATGTGTGTACTCCGTCAATAAAATGAGCGTTTTCGCGCCATGAGGCGCGTTTTGTTATACAAAAATAGTGTGAGCTGAATCATTTCATTAACCAAAGCGTTAACACTTAAGGGTTAGGCCGTCGATGTCTGTAAGAGTCGACTGAAAAGTGTTGCAAACCGCAATCAGCGCGGGATGCCGCTGGACAGGGAGAGCGGGGCTTCATACAATCGGCACTATATATTGTGCGCGTTCACGTGAAGCGTCGCCTTGCAATTCAGGAGAGTATGACCATGTCTTTAGAAGTGTTTGAGAAACTGGAAGCAAAAGTACAGCAGGCGATTGATACCATCACCTTGTTGCAGATGGAAATTGAAGAGCTGAAAGAGAAGAACAGCTCGCTGGCGCAGGAAGTGCAATCTGCACAGCACAGCCGTGAAGAGCTCGAGCGCGAAAATCAGTCTCTGAAAGAACAGCAGAATGGCTGGCAGGATCGTTTGCAGGCATTGCTGGGCCGCATGGAAGAAGTCTAATCCTCGTCATCTTTCACGTTATGGCGGCGTTGGCTGCGCGTATTCACCCCGGTCACGTAGTTTACTACGCTCCTGGGGATTCATTCGCTTGCCGCCTTGCCCTAACGCGAAATCTTTAGAGGATTCCTGAGCAAGTAGCTTGTAGGCCGGATAAGGCGCAAGCCGCCATCCAGTAGCCCGCGATAACCAATAAAAAAGGCACCTTACGGTGCCTTTTTCGATCACTCGATATCGAGCGGGTCTTCGGAGAGGATGATTCCGGTGTTATCGGCGTACAGATGGTCGCCGGAGAAGAAGGTCACGCCGCCGAAATTGACGCGGACATCGCTTTCCCCAATCCCTTCGCCTGCTGCACCTACCGGAATCGCGGCAATCGCCTGAATGCCGATGTCCAGCTCTTCCAGATCGTCTACCTGACGCACCGCGCCGTAGATGACCAGGCCTTCCCATTCATTTTGTACAGCCAGACGCGCCAGTTCGGCGTCGACCAGCGCACGACGGACAGAACCGCCGCCATCGACCAGCAGAATGCGACCACGGCCATTTTGTTCGAGCAGATCGTACAGCAACCCGTTGTCCTCGAAACATTTCACCGTGACGATTTGTCCGCCAAACGACGACCGTCCTCCAAAGTTAGAGAACAGTGGTTCCACGACGTTGACATCTTCTTGATAGATGTCACAAAGCTCGGAAGTATCGTATTTCATAGGCTTAACGTTCAGTTGCTGCGAGAATTTTTAGTATATCGCGCTATGCGTACTGTTGGCAAAATCATCAATTGTTAATTGATATTTGTCAGTTATCTCGCCCACTGACTTAAGAAAATCCCGACAACAAACAGCAGGTTAGTCAGCAACGCGGCTTTTACCGTACGTTCAAGCATAGGGCGCATCGCTGCTGGTTCCATCTGGCGCATCACGTAACGCGCCTGTTTTACCAGTACCGGTGCGGCCAGCAGGAACAACCAACCCCACGGACTTTGCAGCGAAAGCAGGTTAAACAGCGCCAGGCAGATCAGCGTGCCTATCAACAAGCAAGCGTGGTAACGACGGGCATTTACGGCGCCGAGGCGGACAACCAGCGTGTTCTTGCCGTTTTCCCGGTCACTGTTGATATCGCGCAGGTTATTGATGTTAAGCACGGCGGTGGCCAGCAGACCGCAGGCGGTAGCTGGAAGGATTAACGCCGGGATCAGTGTATGCGCCTGCAGATACCAACTCCCCATCACGCTCAGCCAGCCAAAGAAGACCAGCACGGAAATATCGCCCAGACCGATGTAGCCATAAGGACGATTGCCCACGGTATAGGTGATGGCGGCAATGATCGACAGTACGCCAAGCACCAGGAAGCCGACAAAATCCGCCGGCGTGCGGCACGCCACCGCAACCAGCGACAGACCGGACACGCAAATGAGTACCACGGTGATGATCAGCGCGCGCTTCATCTCCTGTTGGGTGATCACCCCTTTTTGCATCCCACGCAGCGGCCCAATGCGATCCGGCTTATCACTGCCTTTAACGGCATCACCATAGTCGTTGGCGAGATTTGACAGGATTTGCAGAAGCCCTGCCGTAATGAGCGCCAGCAAGGCGACCAGCGGATCAAAATATCCCTGCCACCATGCCAGGGCAGTACCGACGATGATCGCCGCGAAGGCGAGCGGTAGAGTCTTGGGTCGTAAACTTTCCAGCCAGGCCTGGGAGCGGCTAATTTGTTGTTGTTCAGTCATATTTAGCGCCAATAAAAATGGGGCCTTTCAGCCCCATCAACAATGATGAAAATGCAGTGAACGCGATTATAGGATAAAACGGCTCAGATCTTCATCTGCGACCAGCGCATCCAGATGTTTGCTCACATAATCCGCATCAATTGTTATGCTTTGACCGTTCAAATCGCTCGCATCATAGGAAATATCTTCCATCAGACGCTCCAGAACGGTGTGCAGACGACGGGCACCGATGTTTTCGGTGGTCTCGTTAACCTGCCATGCTGCTTCAGCAATACGCTTGATACCGGATTCCGTAAACTCAATGTTGACGCCTTCGGTCGCCATTAGCGCTTTGTACTGCACGGTAACAGAAGCGTTAGGTTCCGTCAGAATACGTTCGAAGTCGCTGGTAGTCAGCGCCTGCAGCTCTACGCGAATCGGCAGACGACCCTGCAGTTCCGGGATCAGATCGGACGGTTTTGCCACCTGGAATGCGCCAGAGGCGATAAACAAAATGTGGTCGGTTTTGACCATACCGTGTTTGGTCGAGACGGTGCAGCCTTCAACCAGCGGCAGCAGGTCGCGCTGTACGCCTTCACGGGACACGTCCGGACCCGAGGATTCGCCGCGCTTACAGATTTTGTCGATTTCGTCGATAAACACGATCCCATGCTGCTCAACGGCGTCGATAGCTTCCTGTTTCAGCTCTTCCGGGTTCACCAGTTTGGCCGCTTCTTCTTCAATCAGCAGCTTCATCGCGTCTTTGATTTTCAGCTTACGCGCTTTCTGCTTCTGTCCACCCAGGTTCTGGAACATGGACTGCAGTTGGCTGGTCATCTCTTCCATTCCCGGAGGCGCCATGATTTCCACGCCCATCGGTGCGGCGGCAAGATCGATCTCGATTTCTTTATCGTCGAGCTGGCCTTCACGCAGTTTTTTACGGAACGCCTGACGCGCAGCGGACGGTTCAGACTGTTGCTCCGCCTGGCCCCAGTTATTTTTCGCCGGTGGGATCAGCACATCAAGAATGCGCTCTTCTGCCATCTCTTCCGCACGATAGCGGTTCTTTTCGATCGCCTGGACGCGAACCATTTTAATGGCGGCATCGGTCAGATCGCGGATGATAGAGTCGACTTCTTTACCGACATAACCCACTTCGGTGAATTTTGTTGCTTCCACTTTAATGAACGGCGCGTTGGCAAGCTTTGCCAGACGACGGGCGATTTCGGTTTTACCGACACCGGTTGGGCCGATCATCAGAATGTTTTTCGGTGTAACTTCATGGCGCAGCTCTTCGTCGAGCTGCATGCGGCGCCAGCGGTTACGCAGTGCAATCGCCACGGAACGCTTGGCGTTATCCTGGCCGATGATGTGCTTGTTCAGTTCGCTGACGATTTCGCGTGGGGTCATTTCAGACATGGGAGATCCTTACGCTTTAGACGGTAATTCTTCAATGGTATGGAAATGGTTGGTGTAAATGCAGATATCACCTGCAATATCCAACGCTTTTTCAGCAATGTCGCGAGCGCCGAGCTCGGTGTTTTCCAGCAGAGCACGTGCCGCAGCCTGGGCGTAGGGACCGCCGGAGCCGATGGCAATCAGATCGTTTTCCGGCTGCACGACGTCACCGTTACCGGTGATGATGAGGGAGGCGGTTTCATCCGCGACCGCCAACAGCGCTTCAAGTTTGCGCAGCATGCGATCGGTACGCCAGTCTTTCGCCAGCTCAACGGCGGCTTTAACCAGATGTCCCTGATGCATTTCCAGCTTGCGCTCAAACAGTTCGAACAGCGTGAACGCATCCGCCGTACCGCCCGCAAAGCCAGCAATGACTTTGTCGTTGTACAGACGACGCACTTTCTTCACGTTGCCTTTCATGACGGTGTTACCCAGTGTGGCCTGACCATCACCGGCGATAACCACCTGGCCGTTACGGCGTACGCTTACTATTGTTGTCACGAGCAGACCCCTTGGTTACAAATGCAGAATACAAGCCCCGCATGGTGTGCGGGGCATAATGCAAGTATAGATGGGGGGGATTTTGGGGGTTTCAACCCCCGGAGGCGAGTCGAATACAGTTTGTGTGACCTGCCATCTTCAGACGGCTAATGGTGCTGTCGGCATTCTCTTTGCCTTTCACCGGCCCGATGACCACGCGGTTCCAGCCATTATTGGTGGTGATTTTGGAGTCAAAGCCTTCGAAAGCTAACTGTGCACGCACGGTTTCTGCCTGTTCTGCGCCTTTAAACGATCCACATTGTACCATCCAGCGACGTTCGTCTTTCTTCTCTGTCGTCGGCTTCGGCGCCTCTGGCACGCGCTCAACCGGTGCGGCTGGCTGTGTTTTTGGCTGCGATGCCGTGGTGTGTGCCGGGGTCTGCAGCAGATCCTGGTACGGTTGCGACGTCGCAGCGGGTTTCTGCGTCTGCGTGGCAGGCTTCGACGGCTGCTGCACTGGCGCCGTTTGCGCAGTACGCGTTTGCGTCTGTGGCTGCGTACGCGGCTGTTGAACCGGCGGCGTGCTGTTCCACTGCTGCTGTTGCTCAACCTGACGTTGCTGAGCCTGGCGCTGCAACGTTTGCTGACGTTGTGCCGGTGTCTGCTCGTTCCACGGCACTTCGTTGAGCTGCGTCGGTTGCTGGCGCATGTCGGCCTGCATTTGCGCAAGTAACTGACGCTGTTCTTCAGTCAGTTGATCCGGCTTCATGACTTCACCACCGGCTGACGGTTCTGTGGGCGCACGTACGCCCGGCTGACGGCTTTCCAGCTCTTTAATATAGCGCCAGCGCTCTTCCGGCTTTGGCGGCAGCCCGTTGCCGGTCACTTTCTGACCCTGCAACGTTTCGGATTCTTCTTTTTTATGATGCGTAATGAAGTACAGACCACCGATAAAGGCCACAAGCACGGCGGCGGCAATGGCGACCATTGCGGGCGATACCGCAGACGTGTTGCGTTGCTTTTTCCGTGAGGTGCTCTTTTTGCGCCGCGAAGGTGCCGGTTGGCCGCGACGTACATAATCTCGTTGTGCCACTATCGTTTCGCTGTATTGATTCGTTCGTCAGCCCGCCATGTTACTTAAGCGGCGGGCCTTTGACCAGACACGGTGTCTGAAAGGTTTACGTTAAGGCGCGCGTCGTACCCCGAAGGATTAACTCACAATCCATTAAACGCGAGCCGCTGTTGACATTTTGCCCCTGAATTTGGTCAAGCAGCAACAGCATCGCTTCGCGACCAATTTCGAAACGCGGTTGCGCAACGGTGGTCAGCGGCGGATCGCAAAACTCCGCCAGGGCGATGTTGTCGAAACCAATAATCGACAGGTCATCCGGGACGTTGATGCCCTGGCGTTTGGCCCATGAGAGAGCGCCAAGCGCCATGACATCGCTATGACAGAATACCGCTGTCGGTGGTTGCGGCAAGTCGAACAGTTGTTTAAGCGCATTGCCGCCAGCTTCGTAGGTAAAATCCCCACGGGCGATATAGTGCGGATCAACGGTAATACCGCAACGACGCAGCGCCTGCACGTAGCCCTGCAAGCGGTAATGACACAGCGGCATTTCTTCCGGCCCGGCAATACAGCCAATGCGCTGATGTCCCAGCTCATGCAGGTAGTTCACGGCATTGAAGGCGGCGGTCAGGTTATCGATATGGACGGTAGGCAGTTCCAGTTCCGGCGCAAACTCGTTCGCCATCACCATCGGCGGCAGATTGCGCTGCTCTTCAATACTGGCGTCAAACGGCAGACGAGAGCCCAGCAGCAGCATGCCATCAATTTGCTTGGTGATGATCAAATTGACGAAGGTTTTTTCCTGCTGGTTCTGATGCGCACAATCGCCGATCAGCACCAGATAGCCATGACTGGCGGCGGTGACCTCGATCCCACGGATCAGTTCGCTAAAGAAGGGATCGCAAATATCCGGAACAATCACCAGGATGGTTCGCGATTCATTACGTTTAACGTTGCGTCCCGCCGCCTGCGGTAAATACCCGACCTCTACAGCTGCCTGTTCAACCCGGTTTCGGGTGGACTGAGAGACTTTATCCGGGTTCATTAGCGCGCGAGACACGGTTGCCGTTGAGACTTTCGCCTTCATGGCAACATCTTTCATTGTAGCGGCAGCAACCTGCTTATTCGGTTTCACTCTTTCTCCTCGCCTGGGAAATCCGGCGCAGCACAATCCCTGTTTAAATTCACATCGGAAACATTTTTATCAGATAGCGAATGGAAACGGTTACAGAATTTTCATAAAAAGTGTGATGGGTGTTAAATTTTACGATCCGCCTCGCATCGTGAGGGGGTTATCCCTCAATAGGATCGACATCCAGCACCCATTTCACCTTGCGTGAATCCGGTAAGGTATTGATGAGCGCGAGCGTTCCGCTGACGATATGTTGCAAACGAATTCGTGATGGATGTTGCAATAAAATCTGCCAGCGATAGCGTCCGCCGCGCTTCGGCGCCAGCGCCGGAACGGGGCCTAACACCCAGAGCTTGTCATCTGCCAGCGGGCTGGCCTGGATCAGATTACGCAGCTGCTGCAAAAACAGTGAAGCCTGCTGATTATTATGATCTTCAGCACGCACGATGACGTGGCTGGTCCACGGCGGCAGTTGCATCGTTTGGCGTTCGGCCAGCGCCTGTTCGGCAAACGCGTCATAGCCTTTATGCAACAGAGTTTGCAGCAGCGGATGTTCCGGATGGTGAGTCTGCAAAACCACTTCCCCCTGTTTGCCTGCGCGTCCTGCGCGTCCGGACACCTGAGTATAAAGTTGGGCAAAGCGCTCCGCCGAGCGGAAGTCTGCGGAGAACAACGCGCCATCCACATCCAGCAGCGCAACCAGCGTCACATCAGGGAAGTGGTGACCTTTTGCCAGCATCTGGGTGCCGATCAGGATCCTTGCGCCGCCGCGATGGACTTCCGCCAGATGTTGCTCAAGCGATCCTTTTCGGCTGGTGGTGTCGCGGTCAATGCGGGAAATCGGCACGCCGGGAAAGAAGGGGGCTAAGGCTTGTTCAAGCTGCTCGGTGCCTAACCCGACCGGCACCATATGCGTGGAGCCGCAGGAGGGGCACTGACGCGGCACCGGGCGCTGACTGTCGCAGTGGTGGCAGCGCAAGTGGTGCTGCGCCTGGTGCAGGGTGTAGTAGTGATCGCAACGCGGACACTCTGCAATCCAGCCGCAGTCGTGGCAAAGCAACGCAGGCGCAAAACCCCGGCGGTTGAGGAATAAAATTACCTGGTTATCGGCCTGTAAATGCTGGCGCATACGGGCGATTAACGCCGGTGCCAGGCCTGCCTGTACCTGTTGACCTTTTAAATCGAGTACATGCTGAGTGGCGGGGCGTGCGTTTCCGGCACGACGCGTCAGGCGCAGCATGCGGTATTTTTTCTGCCTGACATTGCAAAGCGTCTCAAGCGCCGGCGTTGCCGAACCGAGGATAATCGGGATGCGTTCACTATGGGCGCGCCAGACCGCCAGATCGCGGGCATGGTAGCGCCAGCCTTCCTGCTGTTTATAGGAACTGTCGTGTTCTTCATCGATCACGATCACGCCAAGATTTTTAAACGGTGTAAATAAGGAGGAACGGGTGCCAATGACGATCGCGGCTTCGCCGTTTTTCGCCTTCAGCCAGGCAGAGAGGCGTTCGCTGTCGTTGAGAGCGGAGTGCAGCACTTCCACCGGCGCGTTGAAACGTTCGCGAAAGCGGGCGATGGTTTGCGGCGTCAGGCCAATTTCCGGCACCATTACCAGCGCCTGTTTACCCTGCGCGAGGACGTTTTCCAGTACGCTCAGGTAAACTTCGGTTTTACCTGAGCCTGTCACCCCGGCCAGCAGCCAGGCGGAGAAACTGTCTGACGCACTGTGAATGGCGCCAACGGCGGTGGCCTGTTCGGTGTTCAGGCGCAGACGTTCGCCGCAGACCGCGTAATTTGTGCGCCAGTCGCTAAAACCAGGCGTTTCGCTCGCCAGTTCGCACAAGCCTTTTTTACGCAGCGCCTGAAGCGCGCCATCGTTGAATTCGAGAGCAGCCACCTGATCGCGCCAGATTTTCCCCTGCCGTAACGCAGCCAGCGCCTGCTGCTGTTTGGGGGAACGCTTCAGGCTATTGAGATCAATGGCCTGACCCTCTTCGGTGGCAAACCAGTACCACATTGGCGCGTTGGTAGCAGGTTTCCCCTGACGCAACAGGATGGGCAGAGCGTGGAACAGCACATCGCCGATGGGATGATGATAATAATCCGCCGCCCAGATCAGCAGACGCCAGACAGAGGTCGAAAAGAGCGGTTCATCATCCAGCACGTCAACGATCGCTTTCAGTTCATTCAGCGGCAGCTCGCTTTTGTCGCTGACCGAAACCACGATCCCGACGCGCTCTTGCTGTTTGCCAAACGGCACGCGCACGCGACATCCTGCCTTGACGCTGCTCATGCCTTCCGGCAGAAGATAGTCAAAGGTGCGGGGAAGCGGAACGGGTAAGGCAACGCGCGCTACGGGCATAAATCGTCCTGACTTGAAATCTGGCGGGTTAGTATACACATTAGTCGTGGGTGACGAGCGAATCAGTTTGCATGAGTGGGCTAATTTCTGTATGATTCGCCGCCTTTGATGCAAATTGATTGTGTCAAACTATACTATCAACATCGCGTGGTGTCTGGCGTTAGGGCTGGAAGAGCGACGCGGCCTTAAACTGAGGTTTCCCATGAAAAAAGATATTCACCCGAAATACGAAGAAATTACTGCTACCTGTTCTTGCGGTAACGTCATGAAAATCCGCTCTACCGTTGGTCACGATCTGAACCTGGACGTGTGCGGTAAATGCCACCCGTTCTACACTGGCAAACAGCGTGACGTTGCAACCGGTGGCCGTGTTGACCGCTTCAACAAGCGTTTCAACATCCCGGGCAGCAAATAAGTTTCAGCTGTCAAAAAAAAGCGCCGACTGGCGCTTTTTTTGTCTCTGAAATTTATCTGTTCCATATATATCATTAATGTCTTGAATAAATAACGCCACGGCAAATTGAAATGGTGTTTTTAATTTATCGATAAATTGTTTCTGTTGGTGATGTCTGTCTCTCTTATCTTCCTTTTTTTGCCATGATTTTTATTTGCTGGCAAAATTTAAAAGGTTTTAACTTTCCCACTTAAATAAACTTCACTTCGTAATATAAAATTATCCTTGTTTTCATCATTGCATTTTTATCGTTGTGATGTTGATAAGGTCAGATTGTTTTTGATGTATTCTATTGAGAGGGATTGCTATGAAGCGTGGATATGCGTTATTACTTATTCCAATATTATCTGGAGCCGCTCATGCTGGCTACGTAGATTATCGTCATGAATATTATGACGACGGACGTAACTATGACCGTGTTTATATGTCCCATCGTTTTGCCAGTGGATTTGGCGTTGCGGTAGAAGCGATTTCGCGCTCTGATGATTCGGATCCAAAACATCCGGTTAATAACATGGAGACGAACGGTAACGAGTACACGGCCAGTTACCAGTTCACCTGGCAAGACCTTGTCTGGCAACCGGGACTGGCGATAGAAACAGATGAAGGTCAGGCAATCTATAAGCCGTACTTGCGTGTGCAATATAATATCAATGATAGCTGGTGGACGGCATTCCGCTATCGTTTTGAGTATACTCGTCGCAATTCAGAAGGCAGAGATGATCGAATGGTTTATCGCCCGGAGGCCTGGTTGGGCTATAACCTTCATGACTGGATGTTTGAACTGAACGGTATTTATAAAATCGCAGACAGTGAAGATTTATATAATAATAAAAAAGAAGACTATGAACTTAACTTTCGCGTTGCCTATAAAATAGGTTCCTGGATCCCTTTTGCTGAAGTGGGTAACGTCTCTTCCGGCTATAATACAGCGACAACCGACGATCGTCAGACACGTTATCGTATTGGTATTGGTTATACTTTCTGATTAATAAATTCTTCTCTATGACATATTCCTGTGCGGTAAGCGTATTTTTTTTTTTTTTGCCGCGCGTACTTCATGCTTAATAATCAGGGAATCCAGATGAATAAGCGAAAAATAGGTCTTGTGAATTACCTCGCCTATGGCTCAGGTGATTGTCTTGGCGCAGGGACAACCGCGCTGACTGCGGCATGGTTATTATATTTTTTCACCACCTTTTGCGGATTAACACCAATAGAGGCGACGTTTATTTTTGCGATGGCGAGAATTTTGGATGCGGTGGTCAGTCCGCTGATGGGATATCTGACGGATAGCTTTGGCAATACGTGGTTGGGAAAACGATTTGGTCGACGGAAGTTCTTTATTTTACTGGGTATTCCCTGCGTTTTCTCCTATAGCCTGATGTGGATGGAGGGAATGAGCTACTGGTATTATCTGGCCGCCTATCTGTTGTTCGACGTGGTCTACACCATGATTTTGGTGCCTTATGAAACGCTGGTTCCGGAAATGACCGACGACTTCAGGCAGAAAACGAAGTTTTCCGGGGCGCGTATCGCGATGGCGCAACTGTCAGCGATCCTGGCGGCTTTTTTACCCGGTATTTTGCTGAACCATTTTGGTAAGGACAATGCCATCTCCTTCTTTTACGCCAGCCTGGTGTTCGCCATTATGTGTGCCGTGGTGCTGACTTTCGTCTGGATCTTTACCTGGGAACGTGAACGTAGTGCGGAAGAGCTGGCGGTGCAGGCGCAAAAGCTGACTCTGGGGCAGAGTCTGCATCGCCTGGTGATTGAGCTGAGCTCAACGTTTCGCATTCGAATTTTTCGTCTGCATCTCGGGATGTATCTCGGCGGCTATATTGCGCAGGACGTTTTTAACGCCGTGTTTACCTATTACGTGGTGTTCGTGCTGATGCAAAGCCCAACGCTGGCGTCCAATCTCATGGGGACGATGGCGATCCTGCAGTTTATCGCCGTGATGGCGATGATCCCGCTGTGTATCCGTTTTGGCCCGGCGCCGTCGTATCGTGTGGTGGTGCTGCTGTTTGGTCTGGGCGCGCTGTCATACTCCGCACTGTACTATAGCGGGATGAGCGACAATTCGGCGCTGTTGCTGCTGATTTCCGCGGTGGCCGGTCTGGGGCGCGGCGGCATCAATTATATCCCGTGGAACATTTATACCTATATTGCGGATGTGGATGAGGTCATCACCGGACAGCGTCGCGAGGGGA
This sequence comes from Citrobacter sp. LST-B2, assembly GCF_057983045.1. Taxonomy (NCBI): domain Bacteria; kingdom Pseudomonadati; phylum Pseudomonadota; class Gammaproteobacteria; order Enterobacterales; family Enterobacteriaceae; genus Citrobacter; species Citrobacter sp. LST-B2. Next base: position 4,825,873 of record NZ_CP192598.1, on the reverse strand, counting down.
TATTTGCGGGCATCATGACCCTGACTCGCAAAGCGTCTCAGGCCGGTGCCGTAATGTTGGTCGGCATTGTGATGCAGTATTCCGGTTTTGTCTCAGGACAGGCCACTCAGGTGCCGGGTGTCAGCCATACCATCATGCTGATTCTGAGTTTCGGTACGGTGGCGGTGCTCTGCATGGGATTCCTGGTTTCACTGCGTTTTCGATTAAACCTGAAAACGCACAAAGTACTGCGCGAAGAGACACTGAAAATGCGTCAGGCCGGAGGGATTACCCCGGACGCGATCACACCTCAGGCGCGCCAGACCGTGGAGATGCTGGCTGGTATGCCGTACGAACAGCTGTGGGGAAACAATACGATTGGTTATGTAAACCAGCAGAAGGCGCAGTACCATCAGCCAGCCTGATCCGAGAGAGCCAAACCGATAATCACCATGAAAAAAAGCAGAAGCGTGGCTTCTGCTCTTTTCTGCATCAATATTCCCACGTCTCCGGGTCGATGCCCAGTTCGCGCATAATTTCTTTCGCCGCTTCCGGGATTTCATCGCTACGCTCTTTGCGCAGGTCTGCATCGTTTGGCAGGGGTTGTCCGGTAAAAGCATGCAGAAACGCTTCACACAGCAGCTCGCTGTTGGTGGCGTGACGCAGGTTGTTCACCTGACGACGCGTGCGTTCATCGGTGAGGATTTTTAACACCTTCAGAGGAATGGAAACCGTAATTTTCTTTACTTGCTCACTCTTCTTACCGTGCTCAGCGTATGGGCTGATATATTCGCCGCTCCATTCAGCCATGAGATACCTTAATCCTCTTCGTCATTAATATGGGGCAAGACCATACTATTAGTATGCCTACTCGCCGTAATTCCGCATAGTTTACCGTACAGGCGATACCGTGACACGGATTAAGCACCTGTAGTTGTGCGCTAATGCAGATAATTTTAACGGCTATTTCCAGTTTGCTCAATCTATACGCAAAGAAGTTTAGATGTCCAGATGTATTGACGTCTATTGTGAACCTGTTTACTCTGGGACCTGACTTTTCATCGACTCAGCTCAGGAACACCCTAACATGACGCGTAAACAGGCCACCATCGCAGTGCGTAGCGGGTTAAATGACGACGAACAGTACGGTTGCGTCGTTCCGCCGATTCACCTTTCCAGTACCTATAATTTTACCGGTTTTAATGAGCCGCGCGTCCATGACTACTCCCGTCGCGGTAACCCGACGCGCGATGTGGTTCAGCGTGCGCTGGCCGAACTGGAAGGCGGTGCGGGTGCGGTACTGACCAATACCGGTATGTCGGCGATTCATCTGGTGACGACCGTGTTCCTGAAGCCCGGAGATCTGCTGGTTGCGCCACATGACTGCTACGGCGGCAGCTACCGCCTGTTTGACAGCCTGGCGAAGCGCGGATGCTATCGCGTGCACTTTGTCGATCAGGGAGATGAGCAGGCGTTGCAGGCCGCGCTGGCAGAAAAACCTAAACTGGTGCTGGTAGAAAGTCCGAGTAATCCGCTGTTACGCGTGGTGGATATTGCGAAAATCTGTCAACTGTCACGTGAAGCCGGGGCCGTCAGCGTTGTCGATAACACTTTTTTAAGCCCGGCGCTGCAAAATCCGCTGGCATTGGGCGCCGATCTGGTGTTGCATTCATGCACGAAATATCTGAATGGTCACTCTGACGTCGTGGCGGGCGTGGTGATAGCCAAAGATCCGAAAATCGTCACCGAACTGGCCTGGTGGGCGAATAATATCGGCGTGACCGGCAGCGCGTTTGACAGCTACCTGCTGCTGCGCGGGCTGCGTACGCTGTCGCCGCGCATGGAAGTGGCGCAGCGTAATGCACAGGCGATCGTCGATTACCTGCAAACCCAGCCGCTGGTGAAAAAGCTGTATCATCCGTCGCTGCCAGAAAATCAGGGGCATGACATTGCCGCGCGGCAGCAGAAAGGCTTTGGCGCAATGTTGAGTTTTGAACTGGATGGCGATGAGCAGACGCTGCGTCGTTTCCTGAGTGGGCTGTCGTTGTTTACGCTGGCGGAATCTTTAGGGGGAGTGGAAAGCTTAATCTCTCACGCCGCAACGATGACGCATGCTGGCATGGCGCCAGAAGCGCGTGCGGCCGCCGGGATCTCCGAGACGCTGCTGCGTATCTCCACGGGTATTGAAGATGGCGAAGATTTAATTGCCGACCTGGAAAATGGCTTCCGGGCTGCAAACAAGGGGTAAACATGAGTGTGATTGCGCAGGCAGGGGCGAAGGGTCGTCAACTGCACAAATTTGGTGGTAGTAGTCTGGCTGACGTGAAGTGTTATCTGCGCGTCGCGGGCATCATGGCGGAATACTCACAGCCTGACGACATGATGGTGGTTTCCGCTGCGGGCAGTACGACCAACCAACTGATCAGTTGGCTGAAATTAAGTCAGACCGATCGCCTCTCTGCGCATCAGGTACAACAGACCCTGCGACGCTATCAGTGTGAACTGATTAGCGGCTTGCTTCCCGCCGACGTGGCGGAGGCATTAACCAGCCTGTTTATCAGCGATCTGGAACGTCTGGCCAATCTGCTGGACAGCGGCGTGAATGACGCCGTTTATGCGGAAGTCGTGGGCCACGGTGAAGTATGGTCAGCGCGTCTGATGTCGGCTGTGCTCAATCAGCAGGGCATGGAGTCGGCCTGGCTGGATGCACGTGAATTCTTACGCGCTGAGCGCGCTGCGCAACCGCAGGTGGATGAAGGGCTTTCTTACCCGCTATTACAGCAACTGCTGATCCAGCATCCGCAGAAACGTCTGGTCGTGACCGGTTTTATCAGTCGTAGTAATGCGGGTGAAACAGTGCTGCTGGGCCGTAATGGTTCTGACTACTCCGCCACGCAGATTGGCGCGCTGGCGGGCGTTTCCCGCGTTACCATCTGGAGTGACGTGGCCGGGGTTTACAGCGCTGACCCGCGTAAAGTCAAAGATGCCTGCCTGCTGCCGCTGCTGCGTCTGGATGAAGCCAGCGAGCTGGCGCGTCTGGCGGCACCGGTTCTGCACGCCCGTACGCTGCAGCCGGTTTCCGGCAGCGATATTGATCTCCAGTTGCGCTGTAGTTATACGCCAGATCAAGGCTCCACGCGCATTGAACGTGTATTAGCTTCCGGGACCGGTGCGCGTATCGTGACCAGCCATGATGACGTCTGCCTGATTGAATTTCAGGTCCCTGCCAGCCAGGACTTTAAGCAGGCGCATAAAGATATCGATCAGGTCCTCAAGCGTGCACAGGTGCGTCCGCTGGCCGTTGGCGTCCATACCGATCGTCATCTGCTGCAATTCTGCTATACCTCCGAAGTGGCCGACAGCGCCTTGCGAATCCTCGATGAAGCCGGTCTGCCGGGTGAACTGCGATTGCGTCAGGGGCTGGCGCTGGTGGCGATGGTGGGCGCAGGCGTCACCCGTAACCCGCTGCACTGCCATCGTTTCTGGCAACAGTTGAAGGGACAGCCGGTAGAATTTACCTGGCAGTCGGAAGAGGGCATCGGCCTGGTGGCCGTACTGCGTACCGGCCCAACGGAGAGCCTGATTCAGGGTCTGCATCAGTCCATATTCCGCGCTGAAAAACGCATCGGCCTGGTGCTTTTCGGCAAGGGCAACATCGGCTCCCGCTGGCTTGAGCTGTTTGCCCGCGAGCAGAGCACGCTCTCGGCGCGTACCGGATTTGAATTTGTGCTGGCCGGGGTGGTGGATAGCCGTCGCAGCCTGCTGAACTACGAAGGGCTGGACGCCAGCCGGGCGCTGGCGTTCTTCAATGATGAAGCCATTGAACAGGATGAAGAGTCGCTGTTCCTGTGGATGCGCGCACACCCGTATGACGATCTGGTGGTGCTGGATGTGACCGCGAGCGAACAGCTGGCGGATCAGTATCTCGACTTTGCCAGCCACGGTTTTCACGTCATCAGCGCCAACAAGCTGGCTGGGGCGAGCACCAGCAATAAGTATCGCCAGATCCACGACGCGTTTGATAAGACCGGGCGCCACTGGCTGTATAACGCGACCGTGGGTGCGGGGTTGCCGATCAACCACACCGTGCGCGATCTGATCGACAGCGGCGACACCATCCTGTCGATCAGCGGGATCTTCTCCGGCACGCTGTCCTGGCTGTTCCTGCAGTTTGATGGCTCTGTGCCGTTTACCGATCTGGTGGATCAGGCCTGGCAACAGGGACTGACGGAGCCGGATCCGCGCGTTGACCTGTCGGGTAAAGATGTGATGCGCAAGCTGGTGATTCTGGCACGCGAAGCAGGCTATGACATCGAGCCGGATCAGGTCCGCGTTGAGTCGCTGGTTCCCGCGCATTGTGAAGAAGGCTCAATCGACCACTTCTTTGAGAATGGCGATGAGCTGAACGATCAGATGGTGCAGCGTCTGGAAGCGGCCCGTGAAATGGGGCTGGTACTGCGCTATGTGGCGCGTTTCGACGCCAATGGCAAAGCGCGTGTTGGCGTGGAAGCGGTTCGCCCGGAGCATCCGCTGGCAGCGCTGCTGCCGTGCGATAACGTCTTTGCTATCGAAAGCCGCTGGTATCGCGATAACCCGTTAGTGATCCGCGGGCCCGGTGCCGGGCGTGACGTCACTGCCGGGGCGATTCAGTCGGATATTAACCGTCTGGCGCAGCTGCTGTAGTTTTTTGCCGGATGGCGCAGTGCGCTTATCCGGCCGATGGTTCGGGCGTAATTCAGGCCGGATAAGATGCTTCAGCATCCTGTCCGGCGTGTTACCGACCAGCAAACACCTCTTTTGCGGCGAACAGACCGTTCAGCGCCGCCGGGAAACCGGCATACACTGCCATCTGTATCATGACCTCAATAATCTCCTCCTGCGTTAACCCGACATGCAGCGCGGCAGCAATGTGAACCTTCAACTGCGGTGCGGCGTTGCCCAGTGCGGTTAAGGCGGCGACGGTGGCGATTTCCCGACTGCGTAAATCCAGTCCGGGGCGGGAATAAATGTCGCCAAAAGGAAACTCAATCAGATAGCGAGCGAAGTCGGGAGCGATGTCCTTCAGGCTCTCGACGACGGCATCGCCGCCTTTGCCATCAACCTGCTGTAGCATGTTCTGACCGGTGATAAAGCGTTCTGAATGCATAGTGTCTTCCTCATCTGTTAGTGATGACGTGAGGATAGGGTGGGTGGAATGATTTGGATAATACCGTTTCCGTGATACCTTTTCGGTATGACAACACCGCTTCTGCACTCTCTGGATATTCGCCTGCTGCGTTACTTTGCCGTGGTGGCGGAAGAGAACAACATGAGCCGGGCAGCCCTGCGACTGTTTATGTCGCAACCGCCGCTTAGCCGCCATATACGCCAGCTTGAAGAACGTCTGGGGGTGACGCTGTTTGTCCGTCATACCAAAGGGTTGACGCTGACGAATGAGGGGCTGCGCGTGCTGGAGATCGTGCGTCCGCTGCTGGAACAGCAGGATAAAACCTATGCGGCCCTGAATCAGCTTGCGCCAGACGGCGTGCAGTCGTTGCGTCTGGGGCTGACGACGGCATTTGAGCAGGGCGTTTTCGCCGCGCTGGAAACGCAACTGAATACCCGGGTTGATACCCTGCGTCTTGTGCGCCAGGGCTCGCCCGATCTCATACGTCAGGTGCGACGCGGAAAACTGGATGCTGCCGTGGTGGCGTTGCCGCTGGAGACCGCCGGACTGACCATCACGCCGCTCGACTGGCGTGAGCCGCTCATCGCAGCGCTACCTGCCATTTGGTCAGAGGCTGGCAGTGACACCCTCTCCCTGAAAGCACTTAATCACCGGCCGCTGTTCTGGTTTAGCCGGGAACGAAATCCGGCCTTCTTTGACGCTACGCGGGCACGCTTTCAGCGTGTGGGTTACGCTCCTGCCTGTCTTGAAGAGCCGCTGGAGCATGACGTTCTGCTGGCGCGAATAGCCCATGGCGATGGTCTGAGCTTATTCCCTGCTTCCTTTGCCGCTATTCAGCGTCAGGGCGTGGTTTTTCGACCACTGAGCGAGGGTGAACTCAGCATTCAGGCGGGGCTGGCGATGTTGCCGGAGAACGCTGCCCGCTTACAATGGCTGAAAAGCATGATGCTGTCCGCTGGTATAGCCCACTAACGTGAATTTTTTTCATCTTCCCTGACTTTTCCTCACCATCAACGATGATTTTTCAGTTGACGTCATCGTGCTTTTCCGTCATTTTTACATCTGGACGTCTAAACGGATAGATGTTCACAACACAACATATAATGACAAGCGATTGATGAGGTAAGGTATGAGCTTTTTTCACGCCAACCAGCGGGAAGCCCTGAATCAGAGCCTGGCGGAAGTCCAGGGTCAGATTAACGTTTCGTTCGAGTTTTTCCCGCCGCGCACCAGTGAAATGGAGCAAACCCTGTGGAATTCCATTGATCGCCTGAGCAGCCTGAAGCCGAAGTTTGTTTCGGTAACCTACGGCGCCAACTCTGGCGAACGCGATCGCACGCACAGCATCATCAAAGGGATTAAAGATCGCACCGGTCTGGAAGCCGCACCGCACCTGACCTGTATTGATGCGACCCGCGATGAACTGCGTACTATTGCACAGGACTACTGGAACAACGGAATCCGCCACATCGTTGCGCTGCGCGGCGATTTGCCGGCAGGCAGCGGTAAGCCCGATATGTATGCTGCCGACCTGGTGAGCCTGCTGAAAGAGGTGGCCGACTTTGATATCTCCGTCGCCGCTTACCCGGAAGTGCATCCGGAAGCGAAAAGCGCGCAGGCGGATCTGCTCAACCTGAAACGTAAAGTGGATGCCGGGGCGAACCGCGCCATTACCCAATTTTTCTTTGACGTCGAAAGCTACCTGCGTTTTCGTGACCGCTGCGTCTCTGCGGGTATCGACGTGGAAATCATTCCTGGCATTCTGCCGGTCTCGAACTTTAAGCAGGCGAAGAAGTTTGCCGATATGACCAATGTGCGCATTCCGGCGTGGATGTCACAGATGTTTAATGGCCTCGATGACGATGCGGAAACCCGTAAGCTGGTGGGAGCAAATATCGCCATGGACATGGTGAAAATTTTAAGCCGGGAAGGCGTAAAAGACTTTCATTTCTATACACTTAACCGCGCTGAAATGAGTTATGCCATTTGCCACACCCTGGGTGTCAGACCCGGTATCTAAATGCCTCGGCCCTCCCCGGAGGGCTTTATTACACCTCATTTTGATCTACATCTCTGTAACTAAAAATATAAAAGGTATCGGCTATCGAATCTGTGGATTTTTTCGACTATATCTTATCTCTGTAGGTGTATATCGTAATGTAAACACTGTAAAGGGAGCATATAGATGAGCACGCCAGACGATATCCATAACCCGACGTCCGCCGGAAAATGTCCTTTTCATCAGGGCGGCCATGACCAGAGCGCTGGAGCAGGAACAACCAGCCGTGACTGGTGGCCTAACCAGCTCCGCGTCGACTTGTTAAACCAACATTCCAATCGCTCAAACCCGCTGGGTGAAGATTTCGATTACCGCAAAGAATTCAGCAAATTAGATTATTCCGCGCTGAAAGGCGATCTCAGAGCGCTTCTCACCGAATCTCAACCGTGGTGGCCTGCTGACTGGGGAACGTATGCCGGTCTGTTTATCCGCATGGCCTGGCACGGGGCTGGTACCTATCGTTCCGTTGACGGACGCGGCGGCGCAGGTCGCGGACAGCAGCGTTTTGCTCCCCTGAACTCCTGGCCGGATAACGTGAGTCTGGACAAGGCGCGTCGTCTGCTGTGGCCAATCAAGCAAAAATACGGACAAAAAATTTCCTGGGCCGACCTGTTTATTCTGGCGGGTAACGTTGCGCTGGAAAACTCCGGCTTCCGTACCTTTGGTTTCGGTGCGGGTCGTGAGGACGTCTGGGAACCGGATCTGGATGTAAACTGGGGCGATGAGAAAACGTGGCTTGCCCACCGTGATCCGGAAGAGCTGGCTAAACGTCCTTTAGCCGCCACCGAGATGGGGCTGATCTATGTTAACCCGGAAGGTCCTAACGCCAGCGGTGAACCGCTTTCGGCGGCTTCAGCGATTCGTGCAACCTTTGGCAACATGGGGATGAACGACGAAGAGACCGTTGCGTTGATTGCCGGCGGTCACACATTAGGGAAAACCCACGGCGCAGGCCCGGCGACGCACGTCGGCCCGGACCCGGAAGTGGCACCGATCGAAAACCAGGGTTTAGGCTGGAAAAGTGATTTTGGTAGCGGTGTGGGCGCGGATGCGATTACATCCGGACTGGAAGTGGTCTGGACGCAAACCCCAACCCAGTGGAGCAACTACTTCTTCGAGAACCTGTTCAAATATGAGTGGGTACAGACGCGCAGTCCGGCTGGCGCCATCCAGTTTGAAGCAGTCGATGCGCCAGAAATCATTCCTGATCCATTCGACCCGTCGAAAAAACGTAAGCCGACGATGCTGGTCACCGACCTGACGCTGCGTTTTGATCCGGAATTCGAAAAAATTTCCCGCCGTTTCCTGAACGATCCGCAGGCGTTTAACGAAGCCTTCGCCCGTGCGTGGTTCAAACTGACCCACCGTGATATGGGGCCGAAAGCGCGTTACATCGGTCCGGAAGTGCCAAAAGAAGATCTGATTTGGCAGGACCCGCTGCCGCAACCCACCTTCAATCCAACGGAAGAAGATATCCTGAGCCTGAAGTCTGCCATCGCGGATTCCGGTCTCTCTGTCGGTGAACTGGTGTCCGTTGCGTGGGCGTCTGCGTCGACCTTCCGCGGGGGGGATAAACGTGGCGGGGCGAACGGTGCGCGTCTGGCATTAGCGCCGCAGCGCGGCTGGGATGTCAATGCGATTGCTACGCGTGCGCTGCCGGTTCTGGAGAAAATCCAGCGTGATTCCGCTAAAGCGTCGCTGGCCGATATCATTGTTCTTGCCGGTGTCGTGGGGGTTGAAAAAGCCGCCAGCGCTGCAGGTGTCAGCATTCATGTGCCGTTTACGCCTGGTCGTGTGGATGCGCGTCAGGATCAGACAGATATTGAGATGTTTGAGCTCCTCAAACCGATCGCTGATGGGTTCCGTAACTATCGCGGTGAACCTGGCGTGGCAACAACAGAGTCTCTGCTGATCGATAAAGCGCAGCAGTTGACTCTGACCGCACCAGAAATGACCGTGCTGGTGGGTGGTCTGCGCGTGCTTGGCGCGAACTACGACGGCAGTAAACATGGTGTCTTTACCGATCGTCCGGGTGTACTCAGCAATGACTTCTTCGTCAACCTGCTGGATATGCGTCACGAATGGAAACCGGTTGATGAGTCAAACGAACAGTTTGAAGGTCGCGATCGTCAGACAGGTGAAGTGAAATACACCGCTTCTCGTGCGGACCTGGTTTTTGGCTCTCATGCGGTGCTGCGTGCTCTGGCGGAAGTGTATGCCGGTAGCGATGCGCACGTGAAGTTCGTGAAGGACTTTGTTGCGGCATGGGTGAAAGTGATGAACCTGGACCGTTTCGACCTGCAGTAAGCCCACCCCTGATGTAATCTGACCCCACTTCAGCGACGGCTTGCAGTCGCTGAAGTGTATTTGTAGGGGTATAGTGTCCGCAGGAAACGTCAATCTACTGGATCTATCATGTCTGTCTCAGGAAAGGGCAATCCACTGGCAATCGGTGGACTTATCTTGCTTACCCTTATCTGGAGCTATAGCTGGATTTTTATGAAGCAGGTCACGAGCTATATCGGCGCGTTCGACTTCACTGCATTACGCTGTATCTTCGGAGCCTTAATATTATTCCTCGTCCTCCTTTTGCGCGGCCGTGGCCTGCGCCCGACGCCGTTTCGGTTTACGCTGGCGATTGCGCTGTTGCAGACCTGCGGGATGATTGGCTTCGGTCAGTGGGCGCTGGTCAGCGGCGGGGCGGGGAAAGTCGCTATCCTGACCTATACCATGCCGTTTTGGGTCGTTATTCTGGCGGCGCTGTTTCTGGGGGAGCGACTGCGACGCCTGCAATACGCCGCAATTGCCATTGCCGCAATAGGGTTACTGCTGGTGCTGCAACCGTGGCAACTGAATTTATCAACGTTGAAGAGCGCTCTGCTGGCGATTCTCTCCGGAGTCAGCTGGGGAGCGAGCGCCATTGTCGCTAAACGTCTTTATACCCGCCATCCACGCGTCGATTTGCTGTCGTTAACGGCCTGGCAGATGTTGTATGCCGCGCTGGTGATGAGTGCGGTGGCCTGGCTGGTGCCGCAGCGGGAAGTTGACTGGCAGCCGGTGGTCCTCTGGGCGCTGGGATATAGCGCGATTCTGGCGACGGCGCTGGCCTGGAGTTTGTGGCTGTTTGTCCTGAAGAATTTGCCTGCCAGTATCGCCAGCTTAAGCACCCTGGCGGTGCCGGTCTGTAGCGTGCTGTTTTCCTGGTGGCTGCTTGGTGAAAACCCCGGTCCCGTTGAGGGTGGGGGAATTGTGCTGATCGTTATGGCGCTGGCAATTGTCAGCCGGAAAAAGCGTGAGGTGCAGGTGGTCGAACAGGCCTGATGAGATAAGAAACACTCCCGGCGAGGCCGGGAGTGTAGAGCGTGTTATTCCCACTCTTGCAGATAGCGCTGACCGTACTGGTCGGCAACCAACAGTGCGGCATAAACCTGATCCGGCGTTGCGCCGCCAGGCATGTTGTGAATGGTTTCGCCTTCCGCGCAGGAGGCTTCTGCCACAATACGCATCTTCGCCGGGATATCCTGTTTGATATCCAGTTGCGCCAGCGTAATCGGCAGACCGACGGAATGGCACAGTGCGGCAACGGTCTCAATCTCTTCAACCGGCGCGTTTTCCAGAATCAGCTGCGTCAGCGTACCGAAGGCCACTTTTTCACCGTGATAATAGTGATGCGCATCCGGGATCGCCGTCAGACCGTTGTGAACCGCGTGCGCGGCAGCCAGACCGCCGCTTTCAAAGCCGACGCCGCTCAGATAGGTGTTGGCCTCAATCACGCGCTCAAGCGCCGGGGTCACGACATGCTGCTCGGCGGCGAGCATTGCTTTTTCACCCTCTTCGAGCAGCGTGTTGTAGCACAGTTCAGCCAGCGCCAGCGCCGCCTGAGTGCATTTGCCGCCCGCCATGGTGATCGCGCCGCTGCGTGAACACGCGCGTGCTTCAAACCACGTGGCCAGCGCATCACCAATCCCTGCGGCTAACAGACGCGCCGGGGCGCCGGCAACGATTTTGGTGTCGACGATAACCATATGCGGGTTGTGCGGTAGCAGCAGATAACGGTCAAATTCACCAGCATCGGTGTAGATAACGGAAAGTGCGCTGCAGGGCGCATCGGTTGAGGCGATGGTCGGGGCGATCGCCACAGGCAGGTTCATAAAGTGGGCAAGGGCTTTGGCGGTATCCAGCGTTTTACCGCCGCCGATGCCGAGCACCGCGCTACACTGCGCATTTTCCGCCACGCTGCGCAAACGGTCGATCTCGTTTTGCGAGCATTCACCGCCAAACGGCGCGACTTCCAGCGCCAGTCCTGCGTTTTTAAAGCTTTTTTCCAGTTCGCCCTGAGCGAAACCGAGAACAAATTTGTCGCCAACAACCAGCCAACGTTCAGCCAACGGCTTGAGGTATTCGCCAAGACGAGTGATGACATCTGCACCCTGGATGTACTTACCAGGGGATTGAATAATGCGATCCATACCTTATTTCCCTCACAGGTTGATGTTACCGAATGCGTTTTTCCAGTCTTGCTCAAACTTCTCAACAGCTGACTCTACCGCAGGGGTATCGAGCATTTGTTGCGCTACATCTAAAGGAAGGGTGATTGCTTCACAGCCCACCAGCAGACAGTCCAGCGCCTGGCGCGGGGTCTTGAAACTGGCGGCCAGCACTTTGCTTTTCGGGGCATGACGTTCCAGTAGCGTCTGTAATTCCTGAACGGTGCGAATACCGTCTCCGCCCTGGGCATCTACGCGGTTGACGTAAGGCGCGACATATTTTGCCCCCGCCAGCGCGGCAAGTAGTCCCTGAGAGGCGCTGTACACGGCGGTTCCCAGGGTGACTATGCCCTCTTTTTTCAACTGCTTGATGGCGACCAGTCCTTCAGAGGTTACCGGGATTTTCACCACAATTCCCGGAACGGCATTGTTCAGACGTTTAGCTTCGTTCACCATTCCCTGCGCATCGCGACTCATGGTCTGGGCAAACAGAACGCCGTTTTCGCCAATCACCTTTTGCAGACGCGGCAGAACATCCCAGATGGATTCTTTGCTTGCCGCGATAATACTCGGGTTGGTCGTCACCCCGGCGATAGGGAAAATGCGGGCCAGACGTTCGACTTCCGCCACATTGGCGCTATCCAGATACAGTTCCATTTTGCTTCCTCTTAAAGTTCAAGCTCATGTTGCAGCAGGCTGGCAATCGCGTCGGCAGACGCGGCATTCACCAGCGCATTGCGAAATTCTTCGTGCATAATGCGACGGGCCAGGCGTGAGAAAATACGCATGTGCTGGTCCCCCGCCGCGTGTTTGTTGAGCGTTAGCATGATGATGAACTGCGCCTCGTCATCTCCCCAGCGGACAGGCGCTTTCAGGCGTGCCACGCTGATAGTGGACTGCTCAATGTGTTCAGATTTGCTGTGCGGAATGGCGAAGCTGAAGCCCAGCCCGGTAGAGAATACTGCCTCACGAGCCCACAGATCGGCTTCCAGTTTGCGGGGGTAGCGGCAGCGGCTGGCGAGCAGCAGATTGTCGGTCATTCCTTTGATCACCTCTTCTTTGCTGCGCCAGTCACTGTCGAGGGTGATGCACTGGGCGGTGACCAGTGGGGCATCCTGCTGTGACATGCGGAACTGCGCCAGCAGATGCTCCACTTCCAGCGACGTGCGACAGGCCATCGCCTGATTCAGCAATTGTCGGCAGGCGCGACTGTCGAGTTGCGCCATTCGCGCTTTAGCGGCAGGAATGGCGGGGGCGCTCATGCTGATTTCATCCAGCCCCAACCCGACCAGCAATGGCAGAACGGAACCTTTTGCCCCGAGCTCGCCACACAGGCCGATCCATTTCCCCTGACGGTGCACCGCCTGCACCGCGAAATCCAGCGCGCGCAGAAAGGCCGGGTTCAGGCTGTTGTAGTGGCGGGTCACTTTGGCGTTATCGCGGTCAACGGCCAACAGGTATTGCGTCAGGTCATTGCTGCCAATACTAAAGAAATCAATCTCTTCACAGCACTGGTCGATGATGAACATCACTGACGGGACTTCCAGCATAATGCCGAGCGGGATCTTCTCATCAAATGGGATCTGTTCATTGCGAAGCTGCTGTTTGGCTTCCGCCAGTTTCTCTTTCACCCACAGGATCTCTTCCATTGAGGAGATCATCGGGATCATAATTTTCAGGCTTCCGTGCGCCGATGCGCGCAGGATCGACCGGAGCTGAGTGGTAAACAGCGCGGCGTACTCTTCATAGATACGCACGGCGCGATAGCCGAGGAACGGGTTGGCTTCAGCAGGAATATTCAGATAATCAACGGGCTTATCGCCGCCGATATCCATCGTACGCACAATAATGCTGCGCCCCTGTGCGGATTCCAGCGCCTGGCAAAAAATGTTGTACAGCTCGTTCTCGTCCGGAGCGCTGAGCCGATCCATATACAGCATTTCGGTGCGGAACAGGCCAACCGCCTCCGCGCCGTTGCCAAATGCCGCCTGCGCTTCCACGGAGTGAGCAATGTTGGCGGCAACTTCCATACGAATGCCGTCGGCCGTGCGCGCTTCCTGGGTCAGCCAGACGCGCTGTTGCTCGCGCAGCGCCTCTTGTACACGGGCTTCCTGCTGATAGTAGCGGCTGACCGGTTCATCAGGCGCGACCACCACCGCTCCTGCATTGCCATCGATATAAACTTCTTGCTGCAGCCACGGGGTTAAAGCGTCAATCGCGACACCGACCAGAGTGGGGATGTTGAATGAACGAGCAAGAATCACCGTGTGCGAAGTGGTGCCGCCGCTTTTCAACAGCAGTCCTTTGAGGAACGTTTTGTCCAGTTCCAGGAACTGGCTGGGCGTCAACTCATCCGCCATACAGATGGTGGGTTGGGTCAGCTTTCCCGGTGCCGGAAAGCGCTTTTCGCCGTAGATGTGTTGCAGCAACTGGAAACAGACGTCGCGAACGTCCAGCGCGCGTTCCTGCAAATAGCGACTGCTGGAACGGGCAAACTCATCGCAGAAATGGTTGGCGCTGTCGACAATCGCCTGCGCGCAGCTTAAGCCGCGAGAAACGCCTGCCAGCAAATGCTGACGTAAGGAGGTATCGCCCGCCAGCGAACGGTGGGCTTCCAGAATCGCACTGGTGGCGCCGTCGCTGTCGAGCAAACGAAACGCAATGTTTTTTACCAGCAGCGTTAAGCCGCGATCCAGCGCCGACTGCTCGCTTTCCACATCGCCTGCCACAGGGAGTTCGCCGAGCGCGTTGAGATCCAGCGAAGAGAGAAGCGTCAGGATACCGCCCGCGCTACCACTGCAAACGCTACGGGCGCGGAAAAGCTGCGGGTTCAGGTGAGTCAGTGAAGCCGGTAGTGGTTCTAATTCGCTGTTACTGGCTTCTGCCAGCGGGGCATCGCAGTGGGGGAACTCGTCGCGCAGCCACAGGCTCAGGCGCTGATGGGCATCGGCTTCATCTGCTCCTGTAATGAGCAACTGGCAGGGGTCGCCAGCCAGCGTATCCGTGCCAATCAACGCCAGTGCGCTCTTGGCGTTGCCCTTACGATCGGTTCGCAGGTTGTGCCACTCAATGTGTGAAGTAAAGGTGTTACACAGGGTCTCAACATGGCTTGCCGGGCGCGCATGGACGCCATTGGGCAGCTCACAGGTAAATTCCACAATCAGGGCCATTGCCTTTCTCCCATAACGGTTTTCTGTCTACAGCATAAAAGGCCTTGCTTGTTCGCTGCCATGTGACAATTCTGCCAAAAACTGGACAAATGTAATGTAAGGCGAAAAGTGGGAGACAGTTCACAAGTCCTCCCGGTATCCGTGAATTCTCTTATCCTTCAACTTATGAAGCGGATCGCATTTTTGTACTGACATTACAAAAATCCAGTAAATGGCCTTTTTATCCACTGTCTGCGACCTTGCGGATTGCCTATTGTTTGCCACAACAACGTTATGGATATGGGCAAACACCTGCCCGGGAGCGACTTATGAATGAGTTGGTACACATCCTGAAAAATACCCGTCAGCATCTGATGACGGGGGTGTCGCATATGATCCCCTTTGTGGTTGCGGGCGGCATCTTACTGGCAGTCTCCGTCATGCTGTATGGGAAAGGGGCGGTGCCTGATGCCGCGACCGATCCGAATCTCAAAAAGCTGTTTGATATCGGCGTGGCCGGACTGACCCTGATGGTGCCTTTCCTCGCGGCGTACATTGGTTATTCCATTGCGGAACGCTCCGCGCTGGCACCATGCGCGATTGGTGCCTGGGTAGGCAACAGCTTCGGCGCCGGGTTCTTCGGGGCGCTGATTGCCGGGATTATCGGCGGCATTGTGGTGTATTACCTGAAAAAAATTCCGGTCCATAAGGTATTGCGTTCTGTCATGCCCATCTTCGTGATTCCTGTCATCGGGACCTTTATTACGGCGGGCATCATGATGTGGGGACTGGGCGAACCCGTTGGCGCGCTGACCGCCAGTCTGACCCAGTGGCTGCAAGGCATGCAGCAGGGCAGCATCGTGATGTTAGCCGTGATTATGGGGCTGATGCTGGCCTTTGACATGGGCGGCCCGATCAACAAAGTGGCCTACGCCTTCATGCTGATTTGTGTAGCGCAGGGGGTTTACACCGTCGTGGCCATTGCGGCGGTCGGGATCTGCGTGCCGCCGCTGGGCTTAGGACTGGCGACGCTGGTGGGGCGTAAAAATTTCTCTTCTGAAGAGCGCGAAGCCGGTAAAGCGGCGCTGGTGATGGGATGTGTGGGCGTTACCGAAGGGGCGATTCCTTTCGCTGCCGCTGACCCGCTGCGCGTCATTCCTTCCATCATGCTGGGTTCGGCCTGTGGTGCGGCCACGGCGGCATTGTTCGGCGCTCAGTGTTACGCAGGCTGGGGTGGACTGATTGTTCTGCCGGTGGTTGAAGGTAAGTTGGGTTATGTCGCCGCGGTGGCGGTAGGTGCGGTGGTGACGGCTATCTGTGTGAACGTGCTGAAAAGCCTGGCGCGCAAGAATGTCTCTCAGACCGACGAGAAAGAAGACGATCTGGATTTAGATTTTGAAATTAATTAAGTGAGGAGTGGCGTCATGACGAAAATTATTGCAGTAACCGCATGTCCTTCAGGTGTTGCACATACCTATATGGCCGCTGAAGCGCTGGAAAGTGCAGCCAAAGCGAAAGGCTGGGAAGTGAAAGTGGAGACGCAGGGCTCCATTGGTCTGGAAAATGAACTGACACCCGCTGATGTGGCACAGGCTGATATCGTCATTCTGACCAAGGATATCGGGATTAAATTTGAGGAGCGTTTTGCTGGTAAGACTATCGTCCGTGTCAACATCAGCGATGCGGTAAAACGCGCCGACGCGATTATGAACAAGATTGGCGCGCATCTGGCGCAAACCGCATAAGTTTTTTGTGTTCCGGATGGCGGCGCTGCCTTATCCGGCCTACGAATTTGTAGGCCTCATAAGCGTAGCGCCATCAGGCATTCATGCCCACAGGAGTTCCTCATGACCCACCGCATCCACCGCTTAAAAGCGGCACTCTTTCAGAACAGCAGGGAAATTTCGCTTGAGCGTGCAATGCTGTATACCGCCAGTCATCAACAGACGGAAGGGGAGCCGGTCATTTTACGTCGGGCTAAAGCGACCGCGTATATCCTCGAGCATGTCGAGATTTCGATTCGTGATGAGGAACTGATTGCCGGCAACCGTACCGTTAAACCGCGTGCGGGCATCATGTCGCCGGAGATGGACCCGTACTGGCTGCTCAACGAGTTGGATCAGTTCCCGACTCGTCCCCAGGACCGTTTCGACATCAGCGAAGACGATAAACGCCTCTATCGTGATGTGCTGTTCCCTTACTGGGAAAAACGGTCGATGAAGGATTTCATCAACGGTCAGATGACGGATGAGGTTAAGGCCGCCGTCAGTACCCAGATTTTTAGCATCAACCAGACGGATAAGGGACAGGGGCATATCATCATTGATTATCCGCGCCTGCTGAATCACGGGCTGGGTGAACTGGTGATGGAGATGCGTGCTCACTGCGAGCAGGCGCCGGATAACGCCTTTTATCAGGCGGCACTGCTGCTGCTGGAAGCGTCGCAGCGCCACATTCTGCGTTATGCCGTACTGGCGGAAGAGATGGCTGAACGCTGCCCTGACGTCACTCGTCGCCAGGAGTTGCTGACTATCGCTGCCAACTCGCGGCATAACGTGCAGCATAAGCCGCACACCTTCTGGCAGGCGTGCCAGTTGTTCTGGTACATGAACATCATTTTGCAGTACGAGTCCAACGCCAGTTCGCTGTCGCTGGGGCGTTTCGATCAGTACATGCTGCCGTTTTATCAGGCGTCGCTGGCGCAGGGAGATGATCCTGCATTCCTGAAAGAACTGCTGGAATCGCTGTGGGTGAAATGCAACGACATTGTGCTCCTGCGTTCGACCAGCAGCGCACGTTATTTCGCTGGCTTCCCGACCGGCTATACCGCGCTACTTGGTGGCCTGACGGAGAATGGCCGCAGTGCGGTAAACGTGCTTTCATTCCTCTGTCTCGATGCCTATCAGAGTGTGCAGTTACCCCAGCCGAATCTGGGCGTTCGCACCAACACGCTGATTGATACGCCGTTTCTGATGAAGACTGCCGAGACTATCCGCCTGGGTACCGGTATTCCACAGATCTTTAATGATGAAGTGGTGATCCCGGCATTCCTCAACCGGGGCGTCTCGCTGGAAGATGCGCGTGATTACGCCGTGGTAGGGTGCGTGGAGTTGTCGATTCCGGGCAGAACCTATGGTCTGCATGATATCGCTATGTTCAATCTGTTGAAGGTCATGGAAATTAGCCTGTACGAGAATGAAGGTAATGGTGAGCTGACCTGGGACGGTCTGCTGGCACATATTCGCGCCAAAATCAGCCACTACATCACGCTGATGGTTGAAGGCAGTAATATTTGCGACATCGGTCATCGCGACTGGGCGCCAGTGCCGTTGCTCTCCTCGTTTATCAGTGATTGTCTGGAGAAGGGATGTGACATCACCGACGGCGGCGCGCGCTATAATTTCTCGGGTGTGCAGGGTATTGGCATCGCCAACCTCAGCGATTCTCTGCATGCGCTGAATGGACTGGTGTTTGAGCAGCAGCGCCTCCGTTTTGACGAACTTCTTGCGGTGTTAAAGGCTAACTTTGCCACGCCGGAAGGGGAAAAGATCCGCGCCAGGTTGATCAACCGCTTCCATAAATACGGTAATGACATTGATGAGGTGGACAACATCAGCGCCGAACTGCTGCGTTATTACTGCAAAGAGGTGGAGAAGTATCAGAATCCGCGTGGCGGGCAGTTTACGCCGGGTTCTTATACCGTGTCCGCACACGTGCCGTTGGGGGCGGTGGTAGGGGCGACACCGGACGGGCGGTTTTCCGGAGAGCAACTGGCGGATGGCGGCCTTTCGCCGATGCTTGGACAGGATATGCAGGGACCGACGGCGGTGCTGAAATCGGTCAGTAAGCTGGATAACACGCTGTTGTCCAACGGGACGTTGCTGAACGTGAAGTTCACGCCCGCCACGCTGGAAGGAGAGGCAGGATTACGCAAACTGTGCGATTTCTTGCGCGCCTTTACCCAGCTCAAATTGCAGCATATTCAGTTTAACGTGGTGAATGCCGAAACGCTGCGGGAAGCGCAGCTGCGACCCCAGGATTTCGCCGGGCTGGTGGTACGCGTGGCAGGGTATAGCGCCTTCTTTGTCGAGCTGTCGAAGGAGATTCAGGATGACATCATTCGCCGCACCGCGCATCAGTTGTGAGGTTGTGGAGTCGTGCGACGAGGAGGTCGCACGCATCTTCAATATTCAACGGTATTCGCTGAATGACGGTCAGGGGATCCGCACGGTGGTCTTTTTTAAAGGCTGCCCGCACACCTGCCCGTGGTGCGCCAATCCGGAATCGATCTCGCCACGAATTGAAACGGTGCGACGGGAAAGCAAATGCCTGCACTGTACGCCGTGTCTGCGTGATGCCGACGAGTGTCCTTCCGGGGCGTTTGAGCGGATTGGCCGTGATGTCACCCTGGATGAGCTGGAACGCGAGGTGATGAAAGATGACGTTTTCTTTCGCACTTCTGGCGGCGGGGTGACGCTGTCGGGCGGAGAGGTGTTGATGCAGGCGGCTTTCGCTACGCGATTCTTACAGCGTCTGCGGCGCTGGGGTGTGCATTGTGCAATTGAAACGGCAGGCGATGCCCCCGCCCGTCGGCTGCTTCCGCTGGCGAAAGCGTGTGATGAAGTGCTGTTCGATTTAAAGATCATGGAGCCTGAACGGGCCCGTGAGATTGTGGCGATGAATATGCCACGCGTCGTGGCTAATTTGCGGATGCTGGTGGCGGAGGGCGTTAACGTGATCCCCCGTTTGCCGCTGATCCCCGGTTACACGCTCACACATGAGAATATGCAGCGCGCGCTGACGTTGCTGTTATCGCTTGGTATAAAGCAATTGCACCTGCTACCGTTTCATCTCTATGGAGAACCGAAATATCGGTTGCTCGGGCAGCAGTGGGGGATGAAGGACGTCCCTGCGCCAACGGAACAGATTATTGCCCAAATGCGTGAGATGGCGGAGAACGCGGGCTTTCAGGTCACAACAGGAGGGTAATATGTCCGTGTCAACAGGACGATTTCTGGTCGCGGTGACGGCCTGCGTAAGCGGTGTGGCCCATACCTACATGGCGGCTGAACGGCTGGAGAAGTTATGCCAGCAGGAAAAATGGACCATTAAGATTGAAACGCAGGGGGCGCTTGGTACGGAAAATCGCTTAACCGAAGAGGATATCCGTCGGGCGGATGCCGTGCTGCTGATTACCGATATCGAACTGGCGGGGGCGGAACGTTTCACTCAATGCCGTTATGTCCAGTCCGGCATTAACGCCTTTCTGCGCGAACCGCAGCGTGTCATGAGCGCGGTGCGTAAGTTGCTTTCCGCTCCGCAATATACCCATCTTATTCTGGACTGACCTGCTTTTCCGTTAGCTGGCTGTGATACTGACGACGATATTCTGACGGCGAGCGTTCGGTGTTTTTACGAAACAGGCGGCAAAAGTAGTTACTGTCCACAAATCCGCAGGTGTGCGCGACTTCTTTCACTTTTAAGTCGTAGCCTTTCAACAAGGTCTTTGCGTGTTCCAGTCGCGTATGGTTCAGGTATTCGTTAAAGCCAACCGCCCCCGTTTTTTGAAACAGATGCGAGAGATAGTTCGGCGAAATATAGAACGCCTGCGCCACCGATTCCCGGGTGAGCGGTGAGGCGTAGCGCTCGTCAATGTAGTCTCGGATAGCCTCAAACAGCGCCTGGCTGCGGGAGGCGGTTTGAATCTGGCTGCCGAGCAGGTCGCGACAGTGGCTGAGCAGACTGGCGACAATCAACCGCGCCGTTTGCTGCTCCTGCGGCTGCATTTGCATTTCATTGAGCGTCTGCAACAGAAAGGAACCGATACGCGGGCCACGGCGCGCCACGTGCTGTTTGACCAGATTCTGGTATGTTTCCCCGTCCCATTGCACCACGCTGAATCCGAGCTGTTGTTTGCCGAACAGGATACTGAGCGTAATGACCGGCACCTGCCACTGCGGAAGATTCCAGCCACCTGCTGGCACATAGAGCACATCGTATGGGGTGAGCGTGTCGGTGAGGCTGGCGTCGGTCAGTTCACCTTCCAGCACGATTTCCAGACGGGGAAAATCGACCTGATACGCCAGCGCCGGGATGGGGGTAAGCGTACTGGCAAAGAAAATCTGGCGCAGCGGCGCGGGGCCATGAATCAGGCGGGATAGAAGATGGCTGACGTCTTGATACATGATGATCCCTTGCGTTGCTCAGACAAGGAAACAGTAACTGCCAGGGTGAAAAAAGGCCACCCTAAAAAGCGTGGCCTGCTGAATGACTTACTGATTTCCGACCTGATCGCCATACGGCAGAGTATCGTAATCAATCAGCGCATTTTTCTTGTACGGGTTACCAATCCAGCGCGTGGTTTCTTTGAACTGCGGGCTGGTGATGGAGCGCGTCGGATCGAAACCGTCGTAGGTCAGCCCGGCTAAGTCGGACCAGGTGTGGATCAGTTCCGAACTGCTGTACTTACGATTCACATCTTGTGATAAATCACGCGGATGCGCGGCCTGCCATTTCTCGGACGTCCACAACAGGAACGGCACGGTATACATGTGACGCGTCGGATTGTCCTCGTTACGACCCTGCGTTTTATGCGGCGGGGTGTCATACACCTCTTCGCCATGGTCGGAGAAATAGAGCAGGAAGCCGTTCGGATCGGTCGCTTTATAATCCTTAATCAGGCTCGCGACGACTTTGTCGTTATACAGGTTGGCGTTGTCGTAATCGTTATACGATTCCAGCTCTTCTGCGCTCAGGCCTGGCGGAACATGATCGGTACTGCCGTCGAACTTGCCCTGGTCTTCCGGGTAACGGAATTTGTACTTAATGTGCGTGCCCAGCAAATGCACGATGATGAACTTTTTCGGTGCCGGATCAGCCATGATTTTCTTAAATGGCGTCAGCACGTTAGTGTCATATTCGCGCGCGCTTTGCGTACGCTGCTGGTTCATATAGAACTGCTCATCGGTCTGCTTAGAGAAAACCGTCAGCATGGTGTTACGGGCGGTCATCGTCTGCTGGTTTGTGATCCAGTAGGTCTTATACCCCGCCTGTTTCATCATGTTCATCAGCGACGGTTTCGTCAGATACAGGTCCGGGTTCTTCTCGTTCGCGAAGGTCAGCGCCTGTTGCAAGATTTCGATCGTGTAAGGACGTGAGGTCACGACGTTGTTAAACACGGTCAGATTCGGATCCGACTGATGCAATGCGTCCAGTTCCGGCGTGGTTTCACGCGGATAACCGTACAGACTCATGCGGCCACGTTGGGTGGATTCGCCAATCACCAGCACCAGCGTGCGCGGCGCGTCGCCGGAATTGTCTTTAAAATTGCTCAGCGGAGGCAAAGCGTGGTTCTGACTTAACAGGTTGTTAAGTGAGGTCAACTGGCGCTGATACTGATAGTAACCAATGACAAACTGCCATGGTGCCGCCGGTTCCATACGTGAGGAGAGGCCGCTTAGCGTTTTTTCATACGGCGAGTTGCCAAACGCAGAACGAACCACAAACGGGTTCAGGATCAGCCCATACAGCAGCGCAAAAGAGACGAGCCAACGCCAGCGTCCGGGAATATAGACGGGGCGCAGTCGTGTCCAGAGAAACACGGCGACGACGGTATAGGCCAGCGCAATGGCGATAATCTTCAGGCTGAAGTATTGGCTCAGGTATTCACTGGCTTCGTTGGCGTTGGTCTCAAACATCACGAACAGGACGCTTTGCGAAAACTCTTGCCCGTAGATGACGTAATAGCAGAGCGTGGCCAGCGACGTCGCCCACAACACGATTCCCACCACCGCAGCAATAATGCGGGTCCGACTCGGGAACAGGAAAATTGGGATCAGCCAAAGGGAGCTGTAAAGCAACGAGTCACGCAGTCCGTTGGTACCGCTGAAACCCGTAATTAAAATAATGGCCTGTAATAAAGAGGAGAAAAACCAAAAATAGAGAAGCGCCCAGCCAAGGGCTTTCCAGCTAAATGATGGCGTAGACTGGAGGGTTGTGGATTGCATATTGTCAGCCTGTCTTTAAACGTGGTGCCAAACGTAGCGACTAAACCTTAAGAGAATCTGAAGCACCGGTGCAAAGGCACACGTTGCTCTGAAAAATCTCACGGTGGAAAAAACAGACAGAAATATAGTGAATGTGCGGAGGTTATGACAGAACTATTTCAACCCCCTCGCGCGCAATAGCACGAGAGGGGGTTAGGGGGAAAATTAGCCGGTATTACGCATACCTGCCGCCACGCCGGCAATGGTGACCATCAGCGCTTGTTCAACGCGAGGATCGGGCTCTTTGCCCTGTTGTTCCGTCAGTCGTGAGCGGTGTAACAGCTCAGCCTGCAGGACGTTCAGCGGGTCGGTGTAGATATTCCGTAACTGGATAGACTCGGCAATCCACGGGAGATCGGCCATCAGATGTGAATCGTTGGCAATTGCCAGCACCACTTTGATGTCTTCTTCCAGCAGTTCGCGCAGCTCCTTGCCCAGCGGCCACAGCGCTTTCGCGACCAGGCGCTGATCGTAATATTCCGCCAGCCACAGATCCGCTTTCGAGAACACCATTTCCAGCATGCCGAGACGGGTGGAGAAGAACGGCCAGTCGCGGCACATCGCTTCCAGTTCGCTCTGCTTACCATCTTCCACCACTTTTTGCAGCGCGGTGCCGGCACCGAGCCAGGCTGGCAACATCAGGCGATTCTGCGTCCAGGCGAAAATCCACGGAATAGCGCGCAGAGATTCCACACCACCGGTCGGGCGACGTTTCGCTGGACGCGAACCGAGCGGCAGTTTGCCCAGTTCCTGTTCCGGCGTTGCGGAGCGGAAGTACGGGACAAAGTCTTTGTTTTCACGCACGTAGCCACGGTACACGTCACAGGAGATGACTGAAAGTTCGTCCATGATATGACGCCAGGCGTCTTTCGGCTCTGGCGGCGGCAGCAGGTTCGCTTCCAGAATAGCGCTGGTGTATAGCGACAGGCTGCTGACGGTGACTTCCGGCAGACCGTATTTGAAACGGATCATCTCGCCCTGTTCGGTCACGCGCAGACCGCCTTTCAGGCTGCCCGGTGGTTGTGAAAGCAGGGCGGCATGGGCCGGTGCGCCCCCGCGACCGATAGAACCACCGCGACCATGGAACAGCGTCAGTTCAATACCGGCTTTCTCGCAGGTTTTGATCAACGCATCCTGCGCCTGATACTGCGCCCAGGAGGCGGCCATTACGCCGGCGTCTTTTGCCGAATCGGAATAACCAATCATCACCATCTGCTTACCCTGAATCAGACCGCGATACCAGTCGATGTTCAGCAGTTGGGTCATGACGTCGTCGGCATTGTTCAGGTCGTCAAGGGTCTCGAACAGCGGGGCCACCGGCATGGCAAAGCCAATTCCGGCTTCTTTCAATAGTAGATGCACAGCCAGCACGTCAGATGGCGTTTTTGCCATTGAGATGACGTAGGCAGCAATCGACCCTTTCGGCGCTTCGGCGATGACTTTACAGGTGTCGAGCACTTCACGAGTGTCATTACTCGGCTCCCAGTTGCGCGGTAGCAGCGGGCGTTTAGAGTTCAGCTCACGGATCAGGAAGGCCTGTTTGTCCGCTTCTGACCAGCTTTCGTAATCACCAATGCCGAGGTAGCGGGTCAGTTCACCCAGCGCTTCGGTGTGGCGGGTGCTTTCCTGGCGGATATCAATACGCACCAGCGGGACGCCAAAACATTTCACACGACGCAGGGTGTCGAGCAGTTCACCGTTGGCGATAATGCCCATGCCGCAAGCTTGTAACGACCGGTAGCAGGCGTACAGCGGTTCCCATAGCTGTTCGTTTTGTGTCAGCAGACCTGCCGGTTTCGGCAGCTTCTCGCCTTTCAGACGCGCTTCCAGCCAGGCCTGGGTTGCCATCAGGCGCGAGCGCAGGTTTTTCATCAGATAGCGGTAAGGCTCCGAAGCGCCTTCTTCACCGACCATCGCTAACAGTTCCGGCGTGGCATCGACCATCGACAGCTCGGAAACCAGAATCTGAATATCTTTCAGGAACAGGTCGGTTGCTTTCCAGCGGCTCAGCAGCAGAACGTGGCGGGTGATATCTGCGGTTACATTCGGGTTGCCGTCACGGTCGCCGCCCATCCATGAGGTGAAACGGACTGGAACGAAATCAACGGGTAACTGGTAGCCCAGATTATCTTCCAGCTGTTCGTTCAGCTCGCGTAAATAGTTCGGTACGCCCTGCCACAGGCTGTTCTCGACCACCGCGAAGCCCCATTTGGCTTCATCAACCGGGCTTGGGCGCAGCTTACGAATTTCATCGGTGTGCCAGGACTGTGCAATCAACTGACGCAGACGGCGCATCAGCTGGTGGCGTTCGTATTCAACGATATCTTTGTTATCGAGCTGCTTCAGACAGGCGTTGATTTCGCCCATTTTGTGGATCAGTGTGCGACGGGTAATTTCCGTCGGATGTGCGGTCAGCACCAGCTCAAGAGACAACGACTCTACCGCTTTTTTGATGATGGCGTCGTTCAGCTCTGGCTGGTTTTTCAGTTTACGCAGGGTGCGGGCAATCACTTCCGGGTTGCTGGCGCCTTCGCCTTTTGGCGAACTGCTGTGATATTGCTCGGCGGTGTTGGCCAGGTTCAGGAACTGGCTAAACGCGCGTGCGACCGGCAGCAACTCGTCATTCGACAAATTCTGTAACGTGGTGAGCAACTCTTGGCGATTTGCTTCATTGCCAGCGCGTGAGGATTTAGACAGCTTACGGATTGTTTCTACGCGATCAAGAATGTTCTCTCCCAGCGCATCCTTGATGGTTTCTCCCAGCACTTTGCCGAGCATACTGACATTACTACGCAACGCGGAATATTGTTCGTTCATATTAACCCAGACACCCCATCTTTAATCTATGAGTCCTGTATCTTTCACGCCACAGCGGCGTTGGCTGCGCTCGTCCACCCAGGTCACTTACTTATGTAAGCGCCCTGGAATGGGCTTGTTTGCCGCCTTGCTGTGACACGAAATCTTTCGGACTTTGTTTAGTAGTCGTCTTTTATAAAGCCACGTAAAACCCGTGGCGTCAATTGCGGCGAAATCGGTTCAGCAAACGAATAAATGCGGGTAATTTACGAAATTTAATTCATATCCAGCCAGATAAGAAATGCTTATCGGAATGTGAAAATGCATTGCCGGATGGCGCTGCGCATATCCGGCCTACCATCGGAGGTAGGCCGGGAAAGCGGGTAGTTCGATCAGTGCCAGCAGAAGTGGTGCACGACCTGGGTGATTAACTCACGGGTGGGCTTAATAAAACGCGTCTCGAGATATTCGTCAGGCTGGTGCGCCTGATTGATTGAACCCGGTCCCAACACCAGCGTTGGGCACAGGGTCTGAATAAACGGCGCTTCGGTGCAGTAGTTCACGACATCGGTTTTTTCGCCCAGCAGTTTCTCCACTACCTCGACAAGCTGATGGTCCGGCGGACACTCGTAACCAGGGATCGGCGGATGGAGTTCGGCAACGGTCAGACGACCCGGCCAGCGTTCGCTCACTGGTGCCAGGGCTTCCGTCAGCAAACCATCCAGTTCGCCCAGCGTCATGCCCGGCAGCGGGCGGATATCCATATGCAATTCACAGCAGGCACAAATTCGGTTCGACGCATCGCCACCGTGCAGACTACCCAGATTCAGGGTGGGATATGGTACGGTGAACGCGTCGTAGTGATAACGCGCTTTCAGAGTATCGCGCAGTTGCATAATGCGACCAATCGCGTCGTGCATCAGTTCGATGGCGTTCACGCCGCGTGCCGGATCGCTGGAGTGACCGGACTGGCCCATCACCCGTACCGCCGTCGAGATATGACCTTTGTGAGCGCGAATCGGCTGTAGCGACGTGGGCTCACCGATGATCGCGCAATCAGGACGAATCGACGCGTTTTCCGAGAAGTAACGCGCCCCCGCCATACTGGTCTCTTCATCTGCCGTCGCCAGGATGTAGAGCGGTTTTTTCAGTTGTGTCACATCAACGTCGCGAAGCGCGTCGAGAATAAATGCGAAGAAGCCCTTCATATCTGCGGTACCCAGACCGTAGAGCTTATTGTCATGCTCGGTAAGGGTGAAGGGATCGCGCGTCCAGCGCCCATCGTCAAACGGTACGGTGTCGGTATGACCCGTGAGCAGTAAGCCACCAGCTCCTTGTCCGGTGCTGGCCAGCAGATTGAATTTATTGCGGGTTCCCGGGACCGGTTGAATCTCAACGTTGAAACCGAGATTGCTGAACCAACCCGCCAGCAGATTGATTAAAGACTCATTGCTCTGATCCAGTGCTTCTTCGGTAGCGCTGATGGACGGCGTGGCAATCAGCGCGCGGTAGATCTCGATAAATGGCGGTAAGTTCATTTTCATTGTTGACACACCTTAGGTCGTGATAGTATCAATATTCATGCAATAAATATGCATAAAAATACATTAACGTTGAGCATAAAGGAACCTGATGTTGAATACGCTGATTGTAGGCGCTAGCGGTTATGCGGGCGCAGAGCTTGTAAGCTACGTGAATCGCCACCCTCATATGACCATAACCGCTTTGACCGTCTCAGCGCAAAGCAATGATGCGGGAAAGTTAATTTCTGATTTGCATCCACAGCTTAAAGGCATCGTCGATCTGCCGTTGCAGCCGATGTCTGATATCAGCGAGTTTACCGATGGCGTGGATGTGGTGTTTTTAGCCACCGCCCACGAAGTCAGCCATGACCTGGCGCCGCAATTTCTGGCTGCCGGTTGCGTGGTCTTCGACCTTTCCGGTGCCTTCCGCGTGAACGATGCCGGCTTCTATGAAAAATACTATGGCTTCACCCATCAGTATCCCAACCTGCTTGAGCAGGCGGTCTACGGTCTGGCGGAGTGGAGCGCCGACAAACTGAAAGAGGCGAATCTGATTGCGGTGCCGGGGTGTTATCCCACGGCGGCGCAACTTTCTTTGAAACCCCTGATTGATGCCGGACTGCTGGATTTGACGCAATGGCCGGTGATCAACGCGACCAGCGGGGTGAGCGGAGCGGGACGTAAAGCGGCATTGTCTAACAGCTTCTGCGAAGTGAGCCTGCAACCGTATGGCGTGTTTACCCATCGTCATCAGCCGGAGATCGCCACCCATCTGGGAACGGACGTGATTTTCACCCCGCATCTGGGCAATTTCCCGCGCGGGATCCTGGAAACGATCACTTGTCGACTGCAGCCGGGCGTGACCGCTGCGCAGGTCGCGCAGGTATTACAGCAGGCGTATGCGGATAAACCGCTGGTGCGTCTGTATGACAAAGGCGTTCCGGCGCTGAAGAATGTCGTTGGGCTGCCGTTCTGCGATATCGGTTTTGCCGTGCAGGGTGAACATTTGATCGTGGTGGCAACCGAAGATAATTTGTTGAAAGGCGCCGCCGCACAGGCAGTGCAGTGTGCCAATATCCGTTTCGGCTTTGCTGAAACGCAGTCTCTTATTTAAGGGTGCAATGATGAGTCCATTAATTATCAAGCTGGGTGGCGTATTACTGGATAGCGAAGAGGCGCTGGAGCGTCTTTTTACTGCGCTGGTGAACTATCGCGAGTCGCATCAGCGTCCGCTGGTCATTGTCCATGGCGGCGGTTGTGTCGTTGATGAGTTGATGAAAGGGCTCAACCTGCCGGTGAAAAAGAAAAACGGCCTGCGTGTGACGCCTGCTGACCAGATCGACATCATCACCGGTGCGCTGGCGGGAA
Source organism: Citrobacter sp. LST-B2 (assembly GCF_057983045.1). Lineage (NCBI taxonomy): Bacteria > Pseudomonadati > Pseudomonadota > Gammaproteobacteria > Enterobacterales > Enterobacteriaceae > Citrobacter > Citrobacter sp. LST-B2. The sequence continues at coordinate 4,797,300 of NZ_CP192598.1, read as the reverse complement.
CGGCGAACAAAACGCTGCTGGCCTGGGCGAAGAAACACCACATCGCCTCCGTAGGCCTGTATCTTGGCGATGGCGATAGCGTAAAAGTGACCCAGCTCGACGAAGAGCTTGGCCATGTTGGACTGGCGCAGCCGGGTTCACCTACGCTGATTAACACGCTGCTGGAAAATGGTTTTCTGCCAGTCGTCAGCTCGATTGGGGTGACGGAAGAAGGGCAGTTGATGAACGTGAACGCGGACCAGGCGGCGACAGCGCTGGCGGCGATGCTGGGCGCGGATCTGATCCTGCTTTCCGACGTGAGTGGTATTCTCGACGGTAAAGGTCAGCGCATTGCTGAAATGACCGCCGCGAAAGCGGAACAGCTGATCGACCAGGGTATTATTACCGATGGCATGATTGTGAAGGTCAATGCCGCGCTGGATGCTGCACGCACGCTGGGTCGTCCGGTGGATATCGCCTCCTGGCGTCATGCCGAGCAACTCCCGGCGCTGTTCAACGGTACGCCGATCGGTACACGTATTCTGGCTTAACTATTAATGTGCCGGATGGCGGCTTCGCCTTATCCGGCCTGCATGAGTTTTGTAGGCCCGGTAAGCGCAGCGCCACCGGGCAAAAATATCAAATTAAGGAAATTCGTTATGGCACTTTGGGGTGGGCGTTTTACTCAGGCAGCAGATCAGCGGTTCAAACAGTTCAACGATTCGTTGCGCTTTGATTACCGCCTGGCGGAGCAGGATATTGTTGGCTCTGTGGCCTGGTCCAAAGCGTTGGTTACCGTTGGCGTGTTGACCGCTGACGAACAACTTCAGCTCGAAGAGGCGTTGAACGTACTGCTGGAAGAGGTTCGCGCTAATCCGCAACAGATCCTCGAAAGTGATGCCGAAGATATTCACAGCTGGGTGGAAGGCAAACTGATCGACAAAGTCGGTCAGTTAGGTAAAAAGCTGCATACCGGGCGTAGCCGTAATGACCAGGTCGCTACCGATTTGAAACTGTGGTGCAAAGAGACGGTGACCGAACTGCTTACTGCTAATCGTCAGTTGCAGAGCGCACTGGTCGAGACGGCGGAAAATAACCAGGATGCGGTGATGCCGGGGTATACCCACCTGCAACGTGCGCAGCCGGTGACGTTTGCGCACTGGTGCCTGGCGTATGTCGAAATGCTGGCGCGTGATGAAAGCCGTCTGCAGGATGCGTTAAAGCGTCTGGACGTTAGCCCATTAGGCTGTGGCGCGCTGGCCGGGACCGCCTATGAAATCGATCGTGAACAGCTGGCGGGCTGGCTGGGATTTGCCTCGGCCACGCGTAACAGTCTGGACAGCGTCTCCGATCGTGACCACGTGCTGGAACTGCTGTCCGACGCCTCTATCGGTATGGTGCACCTGTCGCGTTTTGCCGAAGATCTGATTTTCTTTAACACCGGTGAAGCGGGCTTTGTTGAGCTTTCCGATCGCGTGACCTCCGGTTCTTCATTGATGCCGCAGAAGAAAAACCCGGACGCGCTGGAGTTGATTCGCGGTAAATGTGGCCGTGTGCAGGGCGCATTGACGGGCATGATGATGACGCTGAAAGGACTTCCACTGGCCTACAACAAAGATATGCAGGAAGACAAAGAAGGCTTGTTCGACGCGCTCGACACCTGGCTGGACTGCCTGCATATGGCTGCGCTGGTGCTGGACGGCATTCAGGTGAAACGTCCGCGTTGCCAGGAAGCGGCGCAGCAAGGGTACGCTAACGCCACTGAACTGGCGGATTATCTGGTCGCGAAAGGCGTGCCGTTCCGTGAAGCACACCACATCGTCGGTGAAACGGTTGTTGAGGCGATTCGTCAGGGGAAACCGCTGGAAGACCTGCCGCTCGCCGATCTGCAGAAATTCAGTAGCGTCATCGGCGATGACGTATACCCGATCCTCTCTCTGCAGTCGTGTCTGGACAAACGTGCCGCGAAGGGCGGGGTGTCTCCGCAGCAGATCGCACAGGCGATCAGCTACGCGAAGGCGCGTCTGGCATAACGGGTATTCTGGCTTATCTGGCCTGGCGAGATGCCAGGCTTTTTTATGCCATCACGCGAAGATTACTGTCCGTAATAAGCATTCGCGCTGTGTTTTCTCAGGAAATGTTTATCCAGCAGCGTGGGTTGCATGGCGGGAATTTGAGGCTGTAACTGCTGAGTAAACAAATTCATATAAGCGATTTCTTCCAGTACCACGGCGTTATGCACGGCGTTAGCAGGATCAGAACCCCAGGCGAAAGGCCCATGGCTGTTGACCAGTACCGCCGGGATCTGTTCCGGTGAGAGCCCGCGCTGCGCAAAGGTTTCGATAATCACGCTGCCAGTTTCATATTCATAGCGGCCATTAATTTCGTCGTCATGCATCGGGCGCGTGCAAGGAATGGTTCCGTAAAAATAATCCGCATGCGTGGTGCCTAAAGCCATTAAGTCTTTTCCGGCCTGCGACCAGATAGTGGCGTGTCGGGAATGCGTATGTACGATGCCGCCAATCGTCGGGAAAGCGCGATAGAGCGCTAAATGCGTGTCGGTATCTGATGATGGCTTTTTATTTCCCTCAATAACGTTGCCGCTTTGTACATCCACCACCACCATATCTTCCAGACCCATATGGTTATATTCCACTCCGGAAGGTTTGATGACCATAATACCTTTTTCACGATCGATTCCGCTGACGTTACCCCAGGTAAACGTTACCAGTTTATGCGCAGGCAGGGATAAATTCGCCTCGAGAACGTGTTGTTTTAACGTATTCATTGTTGACTCCAGAATATAGGAAGCATGTTATTTAACAGCATTAATGACTTAACGATGGATAACATAAAATATGTGCCGCGTTTTTATTTAAATTACGCCGAATAAATAGGATGTAAAATGTAGTCAGGCGCGTCATGGCAAGAAAAAGTCATACTCGGTCACATTCGGGCATATTTGGTCAATCATAAGATGACCATTTATGTTTGTTTGCGTGTTTTCAGGTTACGGCAGGCGTGCAAAACAAGCGTATTTTGTGAGTTTTATCACCTTATATGTTGACTGGTTGCTGTTATTTCATTGTTTATTGTGATGAATATCGTTCAATTGTTCGCGGGCTTTTTCAATGGAATATTTCTTGAAATTAATCACTTTAATTCTGGGTGGAAACGTTAATTATAAGACCATGTAAAATGACACTTAGCGGATCCCTATTATGCTGCAGGCAGAACGTTACAAAATGATTTGTGCCCATGTGCAAAAACAAGGGGCGGTGCGGGTAACGGAGCTGTCGCAATTATGTCAGGTATCACCGGAAACCATTCGCCGGGATCTGAGAGTATTAGAACGTAACAAACGATTGACCCGCAGCTTTGGCGGCGCGGTTTCTCTGGATGCGCCAGAGGCGACGGCAGCGGCGATAGAGGGGACGGCATGGCAGGCGAGCAGCGTGGACCGCGCCGAATCATTTCGCAAGCGTACCGAGGAACATCCTGATATCAAAACTAAAATCGCCAAGGCAGCGTTACAGTTTATTCATTCCGGCGATTGCATTCTGATGGACAACAGCAGTACCTGCTGGTTTCTGGCCCGGCAAATTCCGGACATTGATATTACCGTGGTGACCAATTCGCTACGCATTATCCAGGCGCTGGCCTGTCGGGATAAAGTGCGCATTATCGGTATTGGGGGTGAGTATTCTGAACGCCACGATGATTTCCATGGACCCGTTGCCGAGAGTGCTATTCGAAATTTTCAAATTAATAGTTTTTTCTTTTCCTGTCAGGGAGTAAATCTGGAAAATGGCATACGTGATGGCAGTGAAATAAATGCCAGATTAAAGCAGGTTATGTTACAGGTTTCCGGGCAAAAGATCCTTCTGGTGGATTCCAGTAAATTTGAACAATACGCCTTCAGTAAAATATGTATGCTGGATGAAATCGATATTATGGTAACCAATAGCTGTATTGATCAACGTTATCGTGCGCAATACCCACAGCTAAATGTGGTGGAAGTCGATAAGTAGTATGTGTTAGCCGTTATCTGAATAATCATGACACCTGTCTGGTTATTCTGCCAATGCCAGAGGAAAGTCGAAATAAATAAAAAGTCAGGCCAATTTTTATTGGGTATTCCTGGCGTCTGAAGCTATTTCTTAAGGAAATTACGATGAAAAAATTACTCTTACCCTGCCTGATTACTGCTGCATTGTCATCAACCGCCGCGTGGGCTGAACAATCCACGGCGCCGCAAAAAGCCAACAAGCCTTTTACCATGGGCGTGGTTGTGAAAGTCGGCGGGATTCCCTGGTTCAACGTGATGGAACAAGGGATTAAAGAAGAGGGCAAGGCGCTCGGCGTTAATGCCTGGCAGGTTGGCCCAACGACGGCAGACCCGGCCGAGCAGGTGCGGGCCATTGAAGATTTAATCGCTAAGAAAGTCGATGTGATTGGCGTGGTGCCGAACGACGCGAAAGTGCTGGAGCCGGTACTTAAACGTGCCCAGGAAGCCGGTATCAAAGTGATTACACATGAATCACCGGATCAGGCTAATGCTGACTGGGATTTTGAGCTGCTGAACACCCAAACTATGGGCGCCAATCATATGAAAGATATGGCGAAGTGCATGGGTGAAGAAGGCAAATACGCCATGTTTGTCGGCAGCCTGACGGTACCGCTGGTGAATGACTGGGCCAATGCCGCGATTGCTTATCAAAAAGAACACTACCCGAAAATGACCCTGGTGGAAGATCGCTTTGGCGTGGCGGAATCGGTGGACGATTCCATGCGCACTGCGAATGACCTGATGTCCAAATACAAAGATCTCAAAGGCATTATGTCGTTCGGTTCTCAGGGCCCGATTGGCGCAGGCCGCGCGATTGATAAGCGTAAGAAAAACGATGCGATTTGCGTGTTCGGCACCTTCACTCCGGGTCAGGGCATTAAATTGCTGGAGAAAGGCGCGATTGACGGCGGCTACATTTCTAACCCGATGATCGCCGGTAAAGTTTTCGTTCAGGTCGCCACGGCGATGATGAACGGCGAACCGATTAAAGACGGCGTCAAAATCGGCGATATGGGCGAAATCAAAGTCCAGAACAACACCATCCTGAGCGATAACCCCGAAAAGCTTGATGTTGAAAATACCCGGCGTTTAGTGAAGTTAGGTTTGTAATTTCTGGTCGCATCACCGGGCCGCCAACCGGCCCGGAAATCCTTTGGTCGTTTTCAGGAACAGCATGATGCCGCATATTGCAGAACGAAATGCCGGTGAACCGTTGGTGACGTTTAAGTCGCTAAGCAAAAGTTTTGGCGGTCATCGGGCATTAAAGAATATTGATCTCACGTTAAATAAAGGCGAAGTCCACTGTCTGGCCGGAGCGAACGGCTGTGGTAAAAGCACGCTGATAAAAACCCTGTGCGGTGTGTATATCCCGGATGCCGGTAGCGAAATTATTATTGATGATAAATCCTGGTCAAGACTCTCGCCGGATAAAGCCCGTGAGTTAGGCATTCAGGTTATTTATCAGGATCTGTCGTTATTCCCGAACCTCACGGTCGCGGAAAATATCGCCTTTGAAGAAAATCTCAAGGGCTATTTTGGCTGGCACCGCAAAGCCCGTCTTAAAGCGCTGGCGCTAAAAATTATCCACGAATTACATTTCTCCCTCGATCCGGACGCGCAGGTTCAGCATTTACCGATTGCCCAGCGCCAGCAGGTGGCGATTTGCCGCGCGCTGGTGGCCGATGCCCGGCTGGTGATTATGGATGAGCCTACGGCGTCGCTGACGCGTACTGAAGTTAACCAACTACTGCGCACGGTCAATTATCTGCGCGATAAAAATATCACCGTGGTGTTTGTCAGCCATCGTCTGGATGAAGTGAAAGAGATTTCCGACCGTATTACCGTGATCCGCGATGGCGAAATCATTGGCACCTGGGCGGCGAATTTACTAACCCCGTCGCGTATTACCGAACTGATGACCGGCAGAACGATTGTCCATCAGAAAAAGCTGCCGAACAGCGTGGAAGGAAAAGTGGTGCTGGAACTGAATAAGCTCAGTCGGAAAGGGCAGTTCGAGGATATTTCACTGAAGCTTCACCAGGGTGAAGTGCTGGGACTGTGCGGATTGTTAGGCTCAGGGCGAACAGAGCTGGCGTTAAGTCTTTTTGGCATTACCCATCCGGATAGCGGAGAGATTTATCTGGAAGGGAAAAAAGTCACCATCAAAGACAATACGCAGGCCGCGAAACTGGGCATTGCCTATGTCTCTGAAGACCGCCTGACGCTGGGCGCGGTGCTCCCGCAGTCGGTCAGCGACAATATGGTGCTTTCGATCCTTAACCGGTTAAAAACGCCGTGGCATGTTATTGACGAAAAACGGCAAGCCACCCTCGTTCAGGAGTGGATCCAGGATCTGGATATTAAAGTCGCCAATCCCGATAACCCGCTCTCGACGCTGTCCGGCGGCAACCAACAAAAAGTGGTGTTGGCAAAATGGATTTTAACCCGCCCCAAAGTCTTGATCCTCGATGCGCCGACCGTCGGCGTCGATATTGGCGCGAAAGACAGTATTTATCAGCTTATCCACCGCCTTTCCGGCGTCGGTATTTCCGTGCTGCTGATTACCGATGAAGCGCCAGAGGCGTATTACAACTGCGATCGTATTTTCCATATGCAGCGCGGGAAAATTATTAACGAGCTGTTGCCTGCGGACTATACCGAGCAGCAGCTGGCGGAGGTGATTAATGGCTAATGTATTGCCGCTCCGGTTTCCACGGTCGGTGGAAGGCTGGCTGGGCTGGGTCATCGTCCTGATGCTGGCGTTTTTTTCGCTGATGAGTAATGAGTTCCTGTCAATCCAGAACCTGCTCGATCTCACCGAAAGCTACGCGGTGACGGGGATATTCGCCCTCGGCTTGTTTGTGGTGCTGGTTACCGGGGGAATTGATATTTCCTTCGCCGCCGTGGCGTCGGTGGTTCAGTACGTGGTGGCGTCCCTGTTGCTCAGCGGCACCATGACCAGCCCGCTGCTGTGCCTGGGGTTTGCTATCGCGCTGGGTGTGATATTTGGCCTGATCAACGCGATCCTGATTTATTACCTCAATGTGGTTTCCATCATCATCACCATCAGTATGCAGTCGCTGTTGTTCGGCATGCTGATGTGGCTGACCAACGGCCACAGCATCTATGACCTGCCGGACTGGTGGATCACCCAGCGATCGCTGTTTAGCTTTGGTTTTGAAGGAGAAACCTACCAGGTCGGGCTGCCGCTGGTGGTGATGTTGGCGATGGCCTGTTTCACCTGGATGCTGATGAACAAAACACATATTGGCCGCCAGCTGTATGCGGTGGGCGGCAGTACCGAGTCGGCACGACGTATCGGTATCCGGGTATCGCTGATTTATCTGTTTGCCTACGGGTATCTTGGCGCCGCCGCCGCCATTGGCGGAATGCTACAGGCCTACCGCATGAGTGAAGTGGTGCCTAACGCGCTGGTGGGCGGCGAACTCGATGTATTGGCCGCCGCCGTGCTGGGCGGAGCCAGTTTGTCCGGCGGGCGCGGTTCGGTGATCGGCACGCTAATGGGGGTCTTTCTGATCGGCATCCTCAAAAACGGTCTTAACCTGATCGGCGTCTCCAGCTACTTCGTGAATATCGTCATCGGCGTGGTGATTGTCTCGGCTATCTGCGTCACCCACTACAAAAAACGTAAAGAAACGGACGTTGGATTCGTCTGACAGGGGGCTTGAAATGAAAAAGCAGGCATTTTTACCGCTTGATGGCACCAGCTCAGGGTTGCTGGCGATCTGTTTCTTCGCCGTGGCGGCGTTCAGTCTGGCGATGCCAGGGCGTTTTTTTACCGACAACACTTTTCTGAGTATCGCCTTTCAGCTACCGGAACTGGGGCTACTGACCTTCGCGATGTTTGTCCCGATGCTGAGCGGCGGTCTGAATCTGGCGATTATCGGTACCGCGAATTTGACCAGCCTGTTTATGGCCTGGCTGCTGATCCAGTATGTGCCGGCTGACGCGTCTACCGGTATGCAACTGTGGTGGCTGTTTCTGGCGCTGCTGGGTGCGATGGCGATCGCCATGGCGATCGGCGCGCTCACCGGGACCATTATTTCCCGCGTTGGCGCGCACCCGATTCTGGTGACGCTGGGCAGCATGACCATTATCAGCGGCATCGGCGTTTACCTGACTAAAGGCGCGGCGCTAAGCGGTATGCCACCGGTGGTGCGCAGTATCGGGTCGGAAGTGATCTTTGGCATTCCGGTGCCGATGGTGATTTTTATCGTCGCTACCCTGGGTCTGGCGCTGTTCCTCGGCAAAACCCGTACCGGGAAAATCATCTATATGTGCGGCAGCAACATCAATGCGACCTGGTTTAGCGGCATTCGCACCCACCGTGTGTTAATGGCGATTTATGCGATTTCCAGCCTGCTGTGTGTGCTGGCCGGGCTGATTATGCTGGCCCGTTTTAACTCCGCCCGTATGGGCTATGGCGATTCTTATCTGCTGCTGACGGTACTGGCGATTGTGCTGGGCGGCACCGATCCCTTCGGCGGCTCAGGCAAAGTCAGCCACGTCTTTTGCGCCTTGCTGGTGCTGCAGGTGATCGCCACCGGCCTGAGCCTGTTAGGCCTCAGCCTGCATTTCAATCTGGCGGTCTGGGGTATCACGCTGATAGCAGCGCTGGCGTTTAAATTCTTTAAGCAAAAATGGCAGGCACAGCGCGCCATGAATCACAGCCGAAAAGCGTTACAACAACTGGCCACTCGTGAGGGAAGATAATGCGTAGCCACCCGTTAGGTATTTATGAAAAGGCGCTACCCGGAAACACCAGTTGGGTAGAAAAACTGGCACTGGCAAAATCCTGCGGTTTTGATTTTGTCGAAATGTCGGTGGATGAGAGCGAAGAGCGGCTGGCACGCCTCGACTGGTCTCTCGCGGAGCGCATGGAAATCATCAGCGCGATCCAGAAAACCGGGGTGCGCATTCCAACGATGTGCTTATCCGCCCATCGCCGCTTCCCGTTCGGCAGCCACGATAGCCAGACTCGCCAGCAGGCGCGTGCCATCATGCAAAAAGCGCTGCGGCTGGCGCAGGATTTAGGGATACGGACCATCCAGCTTGCGGGTTATGACGTTTATTATGAGCCACAGAATGAAGAAACTATCGCCTGGTTCGAAGACGCGATGGCCTGGGCCGCGGAGCAGGCTGCTGCTGCGCAGGTGATGTGTGCCGTGGAAATCATGGATACGCCTTTCATCAATTCCATCAGTAAATGGAAAGTGCTGGATGAAAAAATTAACTCGCCGTGGTTCACCGTTTACCCGGACGTCGGCAACTTAACTGCCTGGGGTAACGAACTGGAGAGCGAACTGGCGAAAGGCATCGACCGTATTGCCGCGATCCATCTCAAAGACACATTCCCGGTGACGCCGGATTCGCCCGGTCAATTCCGCGATGTGCCTTTTGGCGAAGGGTGTGTGGACTTTATCAAGCTGTTCAAAACGCTACGCCGCCTTAACTATCGGGGAACCTTCCTGATTGAGATGTGGACGGAAAAGTCCGCCGAGCCGTTGTTAGAAATTATCCATGCGCGCCAGTGGATAGAAAGCAAGATGCAGGCAGCCGGGTGGTATGACGAACGGCCGCTCATGGCAGGTTAAGGAGATAACGATGAGCCATTACTTTATCGGCATTGATTTGGGCGGCACAGTCACCAAAGCGGGGATCTATACCGCCGAAGGTAGAGAAGTCATCGTTGCGGCCCAAACCTTGCCGCTGCTGAGCTCACAGGCGGGGTTTTGTGAGCGCGATATGAACGAGATCTGGGCCACCACATGTCTCGTGATTCAGCGCGCACTGGCCGAGAGCCATATTGCGGCGGAACAGATCCGCGGGATTGGCTTTTCTGCACACGGTAAAGGACTTTACCTGGTCGATAAGTCGGGCAAACCCGTCCGTAATGGCATCGTCTCTTCAGATTCCCGGGCGCAACCGCTGGTGGCAAGCTGGAAGGCGCAGGGTGTCGATCGCCAGGCGTACCCGCTCAGTTTGCAACAGCTATGGCCTTCTCATCCGGCAGCGCTGCTGGCCTGGCTGAAACAGCATGAGCCGGAGAACTACGCGCGGACGGGCCACATCCTGATGGCGCACGACTATATTCGTTACTGCCTGACGGATAACCTTGCCTGTGAAGAGACCAATATCTCCGGGAGCCAGTTGTTTAATCAGCAGCGTAATGAGTTCGATCCCGCGCTGTTCGCCCTGTTTGGCATTGAGGAGATGGTGCACTGCACGCCGGGGGTGATAGGTTCTGCCGATCTCGCTGGCTATGTGACCGCCGATGCCGCTACGTTATGCGGGTTGAAGGTAGGTACACCCGTGTTCGGCGGGGTCTTTGACGTGGTTGGCGCAGCCATCACCTCCGGTGTGCATGACAGCTCGCACCTCAGTGCGGTAGCGGGCACCTGGTCTATCGCTACCCGGGTATTCGATCGCATTATTCCGGCGGATTATCCCTATGTGTGGGGTAAATTCAGTGTTCCTGGGCAGTATTTTGCGCATGAAGGCAGCCCCACTTCCGCCAGTAATCTGACCTGGTTTATCAACCATTTTTTCCCGGCGTTGGCAAACGATCACGATACGCTTAACCGGTGGGCGGAGCAGGGGTATCAGAAGCCAGACAGCATTCTGTTTTTCCCGTGGCTGTACGGCTCAAACTATTGCGACTCATTAAGCGGCGGCTTTTTCGGGCTGGCAGGGCATCACGATGCGTCAGACATGGTTTACGCTATCTATCAGGGCATCGTATTTTCTCATTTACTGCATCAGGACCGGATGCTGCAGCTCAACGGCGCAACCCAGGCGATTCGTTTTACTGGCGGGCCAACGCATTCGCGTATCTGGATGCAGATGTTTTGCGATGCCAGCAATCTGCCGCTTGAAATTGTCGATGTCGAGCAGTCCGGGTGCCGGGCGGCGGCGATGTGTGCGGCCGTTGGCGTGGGGGATTATGCAGGATTCGCACAGGCGATTAACGCCACTCTGCCGTCGGTGATCAGACTTGAGCCGAATGCCGTAAAGCACAACATGCTGCGTAGCCGGTTTGCGCAATTCAAACGCGTTGCGGATGCACTGAGTGCAATATAACGCTGATTAACTTCATTCCGGCCAGGCACGATGCCTGGCTTTTTTACGCAAAAAAAATGCGGACCACGGGGTCCGCAAAAGTTCACGTTGGCTTTCGTTATTTGGGTAGAGAGAGACTCTCTGAACGGGCAGTGGCTTCAAGGGTTAAACGAGACTGCTCCGTTTCTGTGATGGATTATCAGACAGAAAGCTTGATAGGGATAATCGTTCGTTGCTATGCTACCTATCGCCATGAACTATCGTGGCGATGGAGGATGAATAATGAATATTCGTGATCTTGAATACCTGGTGGCATTAGCCGAACATCGCCACTTCCGGCGCGCGGCGGACTCCTGTCACGTTAGTCAGCCAACGCTGAGCGGACAAATCCGCAAGCTGGAAGATGAGCTGGGCGTGATGCTGCTGGAGCGTACGAGTCGTAAAGTGCTGTTCACCCAGGCGGGTTTACTGCTGGTGGATCAGGCGCGTACCGTGCTGCGTGAGGTCAAAGTGCTCAAGGAGATGGCAAGCCAACAGGGCGAAACCATGTCAGGTCCGCTGCACATTGGTTTGATTCCCACTGTCGGTCCTTACCTGCTGCCGCATATTATCCCGATGCTGCACCAGACTTTCCCGAAGCTGGAAATGTATCTGCATGAAGCGCAGACCCATCAGCTGCTGGCGCAACTGGATAGCGGCAAGCTTGACTGCGTGATCCTGGCGCTGGTGAAAGAGAGCGAGGCCTTTATCGAAGTGCCGTTGTTCGACGAGCCGATGCTGCTGGCGATCTACGAAGATCACCCGTGGGCGAATCGCGAATGCGTGCCGATGTCCGATCTGGCAGGCGAAAAACTGCTGATGCTGGAGGACGGTCACTGTCTGCGCGATCAGGCGATGGGATTCTGCTTTGAAGCCGGTGCTGACGAAGACACCCACTTCCGTGCGACCAGTCTGGAAACGCTGCGTAACATGGTAGCGGCAGGAAGCGGTATTACCCTGCTGCCCGCGCTGGCGGTTCCGCAAGAACGCAAACGTGATGGCGTGGTGTATCTGCCCTGCATTAAGCCTGAGCCGCGTCGTACGGTGGGGCTGGTGTATCGTCCAGGATCACCGCTGCGTAGTCGCTATGAGCAACTGGCAGAGGCCATCCGCGGTGCGATGGATGGCCATTTCGACAAGGCGTTAAAAAAGGCGGTTTAAGCCATTTAGCGCCGCTACCCGATAGGCTTCCGCCATCGTCGGGTAGTTAAAGGTGGTGTTAACGAAGTACTCAATCGTGTTACCACCACCTTTCTGCTCCATAATCGCCTGACCGATGTGAATAATCTCGGCTGCGCGTTCACCAAAGCAGTGAATCCCCAGAATCTCTTTCGTTTCCCGATGGAACAAAATCTTCAGCGTGCCTACGTTCATGCCAACGATTTGCGCGCGCGCCAGGTGTTTAAACTGGGCACGGCCCACTTCGTAAGGCACTTTCATCGCTGTCAGTTGCTGTTCGGTTTTGCCCACGGAACTGATCTCCGGGATGGTGTAAATGCCGGTCGGGATATCTTCGATCAGGTGCGCGTTCGCTTCCCCTTTCACCAGCGCCTGAGCGGCAATGCGTCCCTGGTCGTATGCTGCGGACGCCAGGCTCGGGTAACCGATCACATCACCCACCGCGTAAACGTGCGGCAGCGCGGTTTGGTACATGCTGTTGACCTTGAGCTGACCACGGCTGTCGGTTTCCAGACCGATATTCTGTAACGCCAGAGAATCGGTGTTGCCGGTACGACCATTGGCATACAACAGGCAGTCGGCCTTCAGTTTCTTACCGGACTTCAGGTGCATGATCACGCCATCGTCGCAGCCTTCGATTTTCTCATACTCTTCATTGTGGCGAATGACGACGCCGCTGTTCCAGAAGTGGTAAGAGAGGGAGTCGGACATCTCTTGATCGAGGAACGCCAGCAGACGGTCGCGGGTGTTGATGAGATCAACTTTGACCTCCATTCCGCGGAAGATCGACGCATATTCGCAGCCAATCACCCCGGCGCCATAAATAATCACATGGCGCGGTTCGTGGTGCAGACTGAGGATCGAATCGCTGTCATAAATGCGCGGGTGCGAGAAATCCACGTCTGCCGGATGATAAGGGCGCGATCCGCAGGCAATGACAAATTTCTCTGCTGTCAGGGTTTCAACCATACCGTCATGACATTCCAGCGCCAGCGTGTGTTCGTCAACAAAATGGGCGTTACCCTGCAAGATCTCGCAGTGGTTACGCTCATAAAAACCCTGCCGCATCCGTGTTTGCTGATTAATCACGTTGTCGGCATGGTTGAGAATATCGGCGAATGAGGAACGAAGCAGGCGGGAATGATCGCTATAAAGGGGGTTCTGATTGAATTCGATAATACGACTGACTGCGTGGCGGAGCGCTTTTGACGGGATGGTGCCCCAGTGGGTGCAACCGCCGCCAACGTTATGATAACGCTCGATAACGGCAACACGAGCTCCTTGCTTAACCAGACCCATTGCAGCGCCTTCGCCGCCGGGGCCGGAACCTATAACTATGGCATCGTAATCGTAGGAATGTGGCATGGTAAGGCTTACCTGTTCTTATACATAAAAGCAACAGAATAGTAACATCATTGCCGGGATAACCCAATTATCGTTGTGCTTTTTTGCGAAGCCGAAGCACAAACTGCGCGTAAACAATCATTCACAAAGCTGAACAAACAGATTAACTTTGAACTCTGGTATAGTGCCGGACAAGGCATACGGAAGGATTCAGACATCGTGATGGGCGTTAGAGCGCAGCAAAAAGAAAAAACCCGGCGTTCGTTGGTAGAAGCCGCATTTAGTCAACTGAGCGCGGAGCGTAGCTTCGCCAGTCTCAGTTTGCGTGAAGTCGCACGTGAAGCGGGCATTGCGCCAACCTCCTTTTATCGTCATTTCCGTGATGTTGATGAGCTCGGCCTGACCATGGTTGATGAAAGCGGTCTGATGTTGCGTCAGTTGATGCGTCAGGCTCGTCAGCGTATCGCCAAGGGCGGGAGTGTGATCCGCACCTCGGTCTCCACATTTATGGAGTTCATCGGTAACAACCCCAACGCCTTCCGTTTATTATTGCGTGAACGTTCTGGCACCTCAGCGGCGTTCCGTGCTGCCGTTGCGCGAGAAATTCAGCACTTCATCGCGGAACTTGCGGACTATCTGGAAATCGAAAACCATATGCCGCGTGCGTTTACTGAAGCGCAAGCCGAAGCGATGGTGACGATTGTCTTCAGTGCAGGTGCCGAAGCGCTGGACGTGGGCGCGGAACAGCGTCGGCAGTTAGAAGAGCGACTGGTACTGCAACTGCGCATGATTTCGAAAGGTGCGTATTACTGGTATCGCCGTGAACAAGAGAAGATGCCCCTCATTCCGGGTAACGTGAAGGAAGAGTAATGAAACAGTCAGTTCAGGATAAAGGTACGCTGCTGCTGGCGCTGGTCGCTGGCTTGTCAATCAATGGTACATTCGCGGCGCTGTTTAGCTCCATCGTGCCGTTCTCTGTATTTCCGATTATCTCGTTGGTGCTGACGGTGTACTGTCTGCATCAACGTTATTTGAATCGCACCATGCCTGTGGGTTTACCGGGTCTGGCTGCCGCCTGCTTTATTCTCGGCGTTCTGCTTTACAGCACCGTGGTGCGCGCGGAATATCCGGATATTGGTTCCAACTTCTTCCCGGCGGTGCTGTCGGTCATTCTGGTCTTCTGGATCGGCGTGAAAATGCGTAATCGCAAGCAGGAAGTGTCGGAATAAAGAGGAGAGGCCGGATGAGACGCTTTGCGTCATCATCCGGTTATGACACTCACTTCGCCGTCAACAACACCCCACACTCCATATGGTGCGTATACGGAAACTGATCAAACAGCGCCAGACGTGATACGTCATGCGTCTGGCTTAACGTTTCCAGGTTCTTGCACAGCGTCTCCGGATTACAGGAGATGTACAGAATGCGCGGATATGCCTGTACCATTTTCTCCGTTTCGCTGTCCAGACCGCTGCGGGGCGGATCGACAAAAATCGTTTCGCACTGATAGCTTTTCAGATCGATACCCTGCAAGCGGTTAAATTCGCGCACGCCGTTCATTGCCTGCGTAAACTCTTCCGCCGCCATGCGGATAATCTGCACGTTATCAATCTGATTCGCCGCAATGTTGTATTGCGCGGCGGCAACAGACGGTTTGGCGATTTCGGTGGCCAGCACACGGTCAAAATTGCGTGCCAGCGCTAAAGAAAAGTTGCCGTTACCGCAGTACAGTTCAAGCAGGTCGCCTTTCGAGCCTTTAGTGACATCCAGCGCCCACTCCAGCATCTGAATGTTCATGGCCGCATTTGGCTGCGTAAAGCTGTTCTCAACCTGGCGATAGATCATTTCTTTGCCCGCAACTGGCAAACGTTCATCAATGTAGTCCTGATCCAGCGCGATTTTGGTTTTTGTCGCGCGGCCAATCAGATGCACGTTCAGGTTCTGCGCACGCAGGGCGTCGCGGAGCGCTTCGGCGGCTTCACGCCATTCGTCGTCCAGCCTTTTATGATACAGCAGCGAAACCACTGCCTGATTACTCATGGTGGTGAGGTAATCAATCTGGAACAGTTTATGGCGCAACACGCGGTTGTCGCGCACGCCTACGATCATCGCGGTCATCAACTGGTTAATCAGTTCACTCGCCGCAGGGAAGCTGTCGACGCGGATTCGGCTTTTGCTCTGTTGGTCAAAAATGATGTGATAGAGGTCATCGCCATCGTGCCAGATGCGGAATTCAGCACGCATACGGTAGTGACTGACCGGCGAACGAAACACTTCCGGGACAAGGTCAGAAAAGGGCGCCATCATACTCTGCAAGCGCACCACTTTTTCGGCGAGCTGCGCGTCATACTGTTCTGTCGGAAGGTGTTCGGGGGTCATGATGTATCCTGAAAAATAAAAGTACGCGGGGATTGTAGGGATTGCTCAACAGATGTCCAGTCATTGATGATCTCTCATATTTAACAAACACGCTGGACAGTAAGATGTTACAAACTGTAGCATCCGTGTGCCGGTCCTGTGAGTTAATAGGGAATCCAGTGTAAATCTGGAGCTGACGCGCAGCGGTAAGGAAAGGTGAGATGAGAGCGTAAGCAGACACTGCCTGTTGGGTGGGAAGTCTTCATCTCTTATATCCGTGGATAACCTTCCAAGCCCGAAGACCTGCCGGCTAACGTCGCAACTGGTTTTCATCATCGCGTACTATCGGTGGGACCTGCGGCATCCTTCTTATATTGTGGATGCTTTACAATGATTAAAAAAACATCGCTGCTGACGGCGCTCTCCGTCACGGCTTTTTCGGGTTGGGCACAGGATGCCACCCCTGACACGCTTGTCGTGACAGCAAACCGTTTTCAACAACCTGTTAATACCGTTCTGGCCCCGACCGATATTGTCACCCGCGAGGATATCGAACGCTGGCAGTCCCGAACCGTTCTGGATGTCATGCGCCGCCTGCCAGGCGTGGATGTCGCCCAGAATGGCGGCATGGGGCAAAGCTCTTCTCTGTTTGTGCGGGGTACCGAAGCGAAACACGTTCTGGTGTTAGTCGATGGTATTCCGGTCGCCCGTCCGGGCATTACGAATAATTCCGATATTGACCAGATCCCGGTGTCGCTGGTGCAGCGCATTGAGTATATCCGTGGCCCGCGCTCAGCGATTTATGGCTCTGGCGCGATTGGCGGCGTAGTGAACATCATCACTATGACGGGTGAGGAACGTTCGCAGATTAATGCTGGCGTGGGGTCAAAAGGTTATCAGCAATATGACGGTACGTACCGCCAGCGTTTTGGCGATACCGTGGTAACCGCGGCCGGGGCTTATCAGACCACCAAAGGCTTCGACGTTCAGCCGCGTTCCAGCTATAGCGGCGACAGCGATCGCGATGGTTATCGCAATAAACTCTTCTGGGGTGGCGTTGAGCACAAATTTAACGATCAATTCGATGGTTACTTTCGTGGCTACGGCTATGCCAGTAATGCCGATTACGACCAGGGGAACTGGGGATATGACGGCGGAAACGACGAGCACCAGAATTACACTCAGTCGTGGGATACGGGGCTGCGCTTCAATTCTGGAATCTACTCGTCACAACTGGTCGCTAACTACCAGCGAATTAAGGACTATAACTACAGCAGCCTGAATGGGCGCTATGCCACAGGTTATAGCCTTGATGATATGGAACAGCGCTACGTCCAGTGGGGCAACAACGTTATTGTCGGGCACGGCGCTGTCAGTGCTGGTGTCGACTGGAAACAAGAAAAGCTGATGTCCTTCGGCGAGTATGGGACAGACAACTATAAGCGTGATAACACGGGCCTCTATCTCACCGGGCAACAGCAGATTGATAGCGTGACGCTGGAAGCGTCGGGCCGTGAAGACCATGACGACCAGTTCGGCTGGCATGGTACCTGGCAAACAGCGGCGGGATGGCAGTTTGTTGATGACTATAAAGTGACGCTTTCCTATGGCACGGGCTTCCTTGCGCCTTCACTGGGGCAACAGTTTGGTGCGGAGCGTTTTGGGATCGCCTCTAACCCAAACCTGAAGCCGGAAGAGTCGAAGCAGTGGGAAGCCGGATTAGAAGGGCTGACCGGCCCGCTTGACTGGCGTCTGTCGACCTATCGCTACAAAATTCAGAACCTGATCGACTACAACAACAATACCTACTTCAACGTCAAATCCGCGACCATCAAAGGCCTGGAATGGACCGGGAACCTGACGACCGGGCCGGTCGATCATCGCTTAACGTTGCAGTATGTTGATCCGCGTGATGATGAAACCGATCAGCCGCTTTATCGTCGCGCTAAACAGCAGGTGAAGTACGAGCTCAGCGGACAGGTCTACGATCTGGGCTGGGATGTGACCTATCAGTATATTGGCGAGCGTTACGATTACGACTACGACAATTCCCGGAAGGTGAAAATGGGCGGGCTGAGCGTGTGGGACCTCGGACTTTCATATCCAGTCACCTCACATCTCACAGTTCGTGGTAAAATAGCCAACCTGTTCGATAAAGATTACGAGACAGTTTATGGCTACCAAACTGCAGGACGGGAATACACCTTGTCTGGCAGCTACACCTTCTGATCCGCGCCCCACCGTGCTGGTATTTGATTCCGGTGTCGGTGGGTTGTCGGTCTATGATGAGATTCGGCATCTCCTGCCGGATCTCCACTATATCTATGCTTTCGATAACGTGGCTTTTCCTTATGGGGAGAAGAGCGAGGCATTTATCGTTGAGCGCGTTGTTGAGATCGTGACGGCGGTACAGCAGCGTTATCCTCTTTCTCTGGCCGTTATCGCCTGTAACACGGCCAGCACGGTCTCTCTTCCTGCCTTACGTGAGAAGTTCGCTTTCCCGGTTGTGGGCGTGGTACCGGCGATCAAACCGGCGGCGCGTCTGACGGCGAACGGGGTTGTCGGGCTTCTGGCCACGCGCGGGACGGTGAAGCGCCCTTATACGCATGAACTGATCGCGCGCTTTGCCAATGAGTGCCAGATAGCCATGCTGGGGTCCGCAGAGCTGGTGGAACTGGCGGAAGCGAAGTTGCACGGCGAACCCGTGCCGCTGGAAGAACTGCAACGGATCCTGCGCCCATGGCTGCGGATGCCGGAGCCGCCTGATACCGTGGTACTTGGCTGCACCCACTTTCCCCTGTTGCAGGAAGAACTCTTACAGGTTCTGCCTGAAGGAACGCGACTGGTCGATTCCGGGGCGGCCATTGCACGACGTACTGCCTGGCTACTGGAACATGAAGCGCCGGATGCGAAATCAGCAGATGCCAACATTGCCTATTGCATGGCGATGACGCCAGAAACTGAGCAATTATTGCCCGTTTTGCAGCGCTATGGCTTTGAATCGCTCGAAAAACTGACGGTTTAACGCTGTTTTGGGTAAATATTACGCACTCGGAAAATTATTTTAAATTTCCCCTTGTCAGCCCGAAATAACTCCCTATAATGCGCCTCCACTGACACGGAACAACGGCACGCAAGCCGCCGGGTCAGCAGGGTTCTCCGGTGAAAACCAGTGATGAACACCGACAGAGAAAAGCGAAATAAATGCTTGACTCTGAAGCGGGAAAGCGTATTATGCACACCCCGCGCCGCTGAGAAAAAGCGAAGCGGCACTGCTCTTTAACAATTTATCAGACAATCTGTGTGGGCACTCAGAGTGACATGGATTCTTAACGTCGCAAGACGAAAAATGAATACCAAGTCTCAAAGAGTGAACACGTAATTCATTACGACGTTTAATTCTAGGAGCATCAAACTTAAATTGAAGAGTTTGATCATGGCTCAGATTGAACGCTGGCGGCAGGCCTAACACATGCAAGTCGAACGGTAACAGGAAGCAGCTTGCTGCTTTGCTGACGAGTGGCGGACGGGTGAGTAATGTCTGGGAAACTGCCCGATGGAGGGGGATAACTACTGGAAACGGTAGCTAATACCGCATAATGTCGCAAGACCAAAGAGGGGGACCTTCGGGCCTCTTGCCATCGGATGTGCCCAGATGGGATTAGCTTGTTGGTGAGGTAACGGCTCACCAAGGCGACGATCCCTAGCTGGTCTGAGAGGATGACCAGCCACACTGGAACTGAGACACGGTCCAGACTCCTACGGGAGGCAGCAGTGGGGAATATTGCACAATGGGCGCAAGCCTGATGCAGCCATGCCGCGTGTATGAAGAAGGCCTTCGGGTTGTAAAGTACTTTCAGCGGGGAGGAAGGGGTTAAGGTTAATAACCTTAGCCATTGACGTTACCCGCAGAAGAAGCACCGGCTAACTCCGTGCCAGCAGCCGCGGTAATACGGAGGGTGCAAGCGTTAATCGGAATTACTGGGCGTAAAGCGCACGCAGGCGGTCTGTCAAGTCGGATGTGAAATCCCCGGGCTCAACCTGGGAACTGCATTCGAAACTGGCAGGCTTGAGTCTCGTAGAGGGGGGTAGAATTCCAGGTGTAGCGGTGAAATGCGTAGAGATCTGGAGGAATACCGGTGGCGAAGGCGGCCCCCTGGACGAAGACTGACGCTCAGGTGCGAAAGCGTGGGGAGCAAACAGGATTAGATACCCTGGTAGTCCACGCCGTAAACGATGTCTATTTGGAGGTTGTGCCCTTGAGGCGTGGCTTCCGGAGCTAACGCGTTAAATAGACCGCCTGGGGAGTACGGCCGCAAGGTTAAAACTCAAATGAATTGACGGGGGCCCGCACAAGCGGTGGAGCATGTGGTTTAATTCGATGCAACGCGAAGAACCTTACCTGGTCTTGACATCCACAGAACTTGGCAGAGATGCCTTGGTGCCTTCGGGAACTGTGAGACAGGTGCTGCATGGCTGTCGTCAGCTCGTGTTGTGAAATGTTGGGTTAAGTCCCGCAACGAGCGCAACCCTTATCCTTTGTTGCCAGCGGTTAGGCCGGGAACTCAAAGGAGACTGCCAGTGATAAACTGGAGGAAGGTGGGGATGACGTCAAGTCATCATGGCCCTTACGACCAGGGCTACACACGTGCTACAATGGCATATACAAAGAGAAGCGACCTCGCGAGAGCAAGCGGACCTCATAAAGTATGTCGTAGTCCGGATTGGAGTCTGCAACTCGACTCCATGAAGTCGGAATCGCTAGTAATCGTGGATCAGAATGCCACGGTGAATACGTTCCCGGGCCTTGTACACACCGCCCGTCACACCATGGGAGTGGGTTGCAAAAGAAGTAGGTAGCTTAACCTTCGGGAGGGCGCTTACCACTTTGTGATTCATGACTGGGGTGAAGTCGTAACAAGGTAACCGTAGGGGAACCTGCGGTTGGATCACCTCCTTACCTTAAAGAACCTGCCTTTGTAGTGCCCACACAGATTGTCTGATGAAAAACGAGCAGTAAAACCTCTACAGGCTTGTAGCTCAGGTGGTTAGAGCGCACCCCTGATAAGGGTGAGGTCGGTGGTTCAAGTCCACTCAGGCCTACCAAATTTTCCCTGAATACTGCGTTGTGAAACGACTCGCATACTTTAAGTATGCTTCGCCATTCCACGCCTTGTCTCAGGAAAAATTATCGGTACAGAGGTTCTGACTACACTGTATGGGGCTATAGCTCAGCTGGGAGAGCGCCTGCTTTGCACGCAGGAGGTCTGCGGTTCGATCCCGCATAGCTCCACCATACTGTAGAACGTAATCAAGAAAACTTCAGAGTGTACCTGAAAGGGTGCGCTGCGAAGTTTTGCTCTTTAAAAATCTGGATCAAGCTGAAAATTGAAACGACACACTGTTAATGGTGTGTTCGAGTCTCTCAAATTTTCGCAACACGATGATGAATCGAAAGAAACATCTTCGGGTTGTGAGGTTAAGCGACTAAGCGTACACGGTGGATGCCCTGGCAGTCAGAGGCGATGAAGGACGTGCTAATCTGCGAAAAGCGTCGGTAAGGTGATATGAACCGTTATAACCGGCGATGTCCGAATGGGGAAACCCAGTGCAATTCGTTGCACTATCGTTAACTGAATCCATAGGTTAACGAGGCGAACCGGGGGAACTGAAACATCTAAGTACCCCGAGGAAAAGAAATCAACCGAGATTCCCCCAGTAGCGGCGAGCGAACGGGGAGCAGCCCAGAGCCTGAATCAGCATGTGTGGTAGTGGAACGGTCTGGAAAGGCCGGCGATACAGGGTGACAGCCCCGTACACAAAATTGCATGTGTTGTGAGCTCGATGAGTAGGGCGGGACACGTGGTATCCTGTCTGAATATGGGGGGACCATCCTCCAAGGCTAAATACTCCTGACTGACCGATAGTGAACCAGTACCGTGAGGGAAAGGCGAAAAGAACCCCGGCGAGGGGAGTGAAAAAGAACCTGAAACCGTGTACGTACAAGCAGTGGGAGCCTCTTTATGGGGTGACTGCGTACCTTTTGTATAATGGGTCAGCGACTTATATTCTGTAGCAAGGTTAACCGAATAGGGGAGCCGAAGGGAAACCGAGTCTTAACTGGGCGTTAAGTTGCAGGGTATAGACCCGAAACCCGGTGATCTAGCCATGGGCAGGTTGAAGGTTGGGTAACACTAACTGGAGGACCGAACCGACTAATGTTGAAAAATTAGCGGATGACTTGTGGCTGGGGGTGAAAGGCCAATCAAACCGGGAGATAGCTGGTTCTCCCCGAAAGCTATTTAGGTAGCGCCTCGTGAATTCATCTCCGGGGGTAGAGCACTGTTTCGGCTAGGGGGCCATCCCGGCTTACCAACCCGATGCAAACTGCGAATACCGGAGAATGTTATCACGGGAGACACACGGCGGGTGCTAACGTCCGTCGTGAAGAGGGAAACAACCCAGACCGCCAGCTAAGGTCCCAAAGTCATGGTTAAGTGGGAAACGATGTGGGAAGGCTCAGACAGCCAGGATGTTGGCTTAGAAGCAGCCATCATTTAAAGAAAGCGTAATAGCTCACTGGTCGAGTCGGCCTGCGCGGAAGATGTAACGGGGCTAAACCATGCACCGAAGCTGCGGCAGCGACACTAAGTGTTGTTGGGTAGGGGAGCGTTCTGTAAGCCTGTGAAGGTGTGCTGTGAGGCATGCTGGAGGTATCAGAAGTGCGAATGCTGACATAAGTAACGATAAAGCGGGTGAAAAGCCCGCTCGCCGGAAGACCAAGGGTTCCTGTCCAACGTTAATCGGGGCAGGGTGAGTCGACCCCTAAGGCGAGGCCGAAAGGCGTAGTCGATGGGAAACAGGTTAATATTCCTGTACCAGGTGTTACTGCGAAGGGGGGACGGAGAAGGCTATGTTGGCCGGGCGACGGTTGTCCCGGTTTAAGCGTGTAGGTGTGTGTTCCAGGTAAATCCGGTTCACTTTAACACTGAGGCGTGATGACGAGGCACTACGGTGCTGAAGTGACAAATGCCCTGCTTCCAGGAAAAGCCTCTAAGCATCAGGTAACATCAGATCGTACCCCAAACCGACACAGGTGGTCAGGTAGAGAATACCAAGGCGCTTGAGAGAACTCGGGTGAAGGAACTAGGCAAAATGGTGCCGTAACTTCGGGAGAAGGCACGCTGATGCGTAGGTGAAGCGATTTACTCGTGGAGCTGAAATCAGTCGAAGATACCAGCTGGCTGCAACTGTTTATTAAAAACACAGCACTGTGCAAACACGAAAGTGGACGTATACGGTGTGACGCCTGCCCGGTGCCGGAAGGTTAATTGATGGGGTTATCCGTAAGGAGAAGCTCTTGATCGAAGCCCCGGTAAACGGCGGCCGTAACTATAACGGTCCTAAGGTAGCGAAATTCCTTGTCGGGTAAGTTCCGACCTGCACGAATGGCGTAATGATGGCCAGGCTGTCTCCACCCGAGACTCAGTGAAATTGAACTCGCTGTGAAGATGCAGTGTACCCGCGGCAAGACGGAAAGACCCCGTGAACCTTTACTATAGCTTGACACTGAACACTGGTCCTTGATGTGTAGGATAGGTGGGAGGCTTTGAAGCGCGGACGCCAGTTCGTGTGGAGCCATCCTTGAAATACCACCCTTTAATGGCTGGTGTTCTAACGTGGGCCCGTAATCCGGGTTGCGGACAGTGTCTGGTGGGTAGTTTGACTGGGGCGGTCTCCTCCTAAAGAGTAACGGAGGAGCACGAAGGTTAGCTAATCCTGGTCGGACATCAGGAGGTTAGTGCAAAGGCATAAGCTAGCTTGACTGCGAGCGTGACGGCGCGAGCAGGTGCGAAAGCAGGTCTTAGTGATCCGGTGGTTCTGAATGGAAGGGCCATCGCTCAACGGATAAAAGGTACTCCGGGGATAACAGGCTGATACCGCCCAAGAGTTCATATCGACGGCGGTGTTTGGCACCTCGATGTCGGCTCATCACATCCTGGGGCTGAAGTAGGTCCCAAGGGTATGGCTGTTCGCCATTTAAAGTGGTACGCGAGCTGGGTTTAGAACGTCGTGAGACAGTTCGGTCCCTATCTGCCGTGGGCGCTGGAGAATTGAGGGGGGCTGCTCCTAGTACGAGAGGACCGGAGTGGACGCATCACTGGTGTTCGGGTTGTCATGCCAATGGCACTGCCCGGTAGCTAAATGCGGAAGAGATAAGTGCTGAAAGCATCTAAGCACGAAACTTGCCCCGAGATGAGTTCTCCCTGACCCTTTAAGGGTCCTGAAGGAACGTTGAAGACGACGACGTTGATAGGCCGGGTGTGTAAGCGCAGCGATGCGTTGAGCTAACCGGTACTAATGAACCGTGAGGCTTAACCTTACAACGCCGAAGCTGTTTTGGCGGAATAGAGAGAAAATTTTCAGCCTGATTACAGATTGATTAACCGGCGAAAGGCGGGTTAATAAACAGAATTTGCCTGGCGGCTGTAGCGCGGTGGTCCCACCTGACCCCATGCCGAACTCAGAAGTGAAACGCCGTAGCGCCGATGGTAGTGTGGGGTCTCCCCATGCGAGAGTAGGGAACTGCCAGGCATCAAACAAGTGAAGAGCCCATCCTGACGGATGGGCTTTTTTGCGTCCGTCACCTGTCGGATCATTTTATCGAATAACGTCATCCCGCCATAATACAAGCCATACTGCGGCATATGCGGTAAACTAACCGCGATTTTGCATCAGGAAAGCCTCTATGAATCACTCCCTTAAATCCTGGAATACTTTTGGCATCGATCAAAATGCCAATGAGATTGTTTGCGCCGAAAATGAACAACAACTACTTAGCGCCTGGCAATCTGCCAATGCGTTGCATCAGCCGGTACTGATACTGGGTGAAGGGAGTAACGTCCTGTTCCTTGACGCCTTCCGCGGGACAGTGATCGTCAATCGTATCAAAGGCATTGAAGTAACAGAGCAACCAGACGCGTGGTTGTTGCATGTCGGTGCGGGTGAAAACTGGCATCATCTGGTTCAGCATACACTACAGCTTGGCATGCCGGGGCTGGAAAACCTGGCGCTGATCCCCGGCTGCGTAGGCTCTTCACCGATCCAGAATATTGGTGCTTACGGCGTGGAGCTCCAGCGAGTGTGTGATTATGTTGACTGTGTTGAGCTGGCAACAGGAAAATCGCGGCGCGTGAGTGCGGCGGAATGTCGCTTTGGCTATCGTGACAGTATCTTTAAACATGAATACCAGGATCGCTACGCGATCGTTGCGGTGGGGTTACGTCTGACTAAGCAATGGCAACCAGTGTTGACCTATGGCGACCTGACGCGTCTGGATCCGGCCACGGTAACGCCCCAGCAGGTGTTTGATTCGGTTTGCCGTATGCGTATAACAAAACTGCCCGATCCAAAAGTGATCGGTAATGCGGGCAGCTTTTTTAAAAACCCCGTCGTGGCAAAGGATGTGGTTGAGGCACTGCTGTCTCAGTTTCCGAATGCCCCTCATTACCCTCAACCTGATGGTTCAGTAAAACTGGCGGCTGGCTGGCTCATTGACCAATGTGAGTTGAAAGGCGTGGGTATCGGAGGGGCAGCCGTACATCGTCAACAGGCGCTTGTACTTATTAACGCGGCTAACGCGACAAGCGAAGATGTGGTCAATCTCGCGCACCTGGTGCGTGCGAAAGTCGGTGAGAAATTTAACGTCTGGCTGGAGCCTGAAGTACGCTTCATCGGGCAGAGTGGCGAAGTCAATGCTGTGGAGATCATTGCATGAAGGATAATACCGTTCCTCTGATGCTTATCTCCTTACTGGCCGATGGCGAGTTTCATTCCGGTGAGCAACTGGGTGAACAGTTGGGGATGAGCCGGGCGGCCATCAATAAACATATCCAGACTCTACGTGACTGGGGAGTTGATGTCTTTACCGTGCCAGGCAAAGGATACAGTTTACCGGAGCCGATTCAGTTGCTGGATTCTGACCGCATCTACAGTCAGTTGGATCGCGGCACGGTGGCTGTGCTGCCGGTTATTGATTCCACCAATCAGTACCTGCTGGACCGCATCGATCTATTGCAGTCTGGCGATGCCTGCGTGGCGGAATACCAACAGGCAGGTCGTGGACGTCGTGGACGTAAGTGGTTTTCCCCCTTTGGCGCAAACCTTTATCTTTCAATGTTCTGGCGTCTGGAGCAGGGGCCGGCCGCCGCGATCGGCTTAAGCCTGGTGATCGGTATCGTAATGGCTGAGGTTCTGCGTGATCTGGGTGCGGACAAGGTACGGGTGAAGTGGCCTAACGATCTCTACCTGTTGGATCGCAAACTGGCGGGGATCCTGGTTGAGTTAACGGGTAAGACGGGCGATGCTGCGCAGATCGTCATCGGCGCCGGCATTAACATGGCAATGCGCCGTGTGGAAGAAGGCGTGGTGAATCAGGGATGGATTACGTTGCAGGAAGCTGGGATTACGCTCGATCGCAATACGCTGGCGGCAAGGCTCATTCGTGAATTACGTACCGCGCTGGAGTTATTTGAGCAAGAAGGACTGGCTCCTTATCTTTCCCGTTGGGAAAAGCTGGATAACTTTATCAATCGCCAGGTTAAACTGATTATCGGTGACAAAGAAATATACGGTATTTCACGAGGTATCGATGCGCAGGGCGCATTACTTCTGGAACAGGATGGTATTATAAAACCGTGGGTTGGGGGAGAAATCTCCCTGAGAAGCGCTGAATAATTAAAAAGGGAGCGAAAGCTCCCTTTTTAATTATTTTCGCAGGCGAACCTGCTCGACGGCATGATTGGCGCTCTTGGTCATAATCAGACTCGCGCGCTCACGCGTGGGTAGAATATTTTGTTTTAAATTCAGCCAGTTAATTTCTTTCCATAATGAGGTGGCCGTATTGATCGCCTCCTCTTTCGTCAGTTTCGCGTAGTTATGGAAATAAGAGTCAGGGTCGGTAAACGCCCCCTCGCGGAATTTAAGAAAACGATTGATATACCATGTCTGCAGTAACTCTTCCGGTGCATCAACATAAATAGAGAAGTCGACGAAGTCCGAAACAAATACATGATGAGGGTCGTGTGGATAGTCCATCCCGCTCTGCAGAACATTGAGTCCTTCGAGAATTAATATATCGGGTTGGGCCACGGTTTTATCCCCATCAGGGATCACATCATAAATCAGATGCGAATAAACCGGAGCGGTTACGTTTGGCACGCCGGATTTGAGATCGGAGACAAACTTGACCAGACGATGCATGTCATACGATTCCGGAAAACCTTTCTTCTTCATTAACCCACGGTCTTTTAATACCTGGTTTGGATGAAGAAAACCATCCGTGGTGATCAGTTCAACGCGACGATGTTCTGGCCAACGGCTCAGTAACGCCTGTAATACACGCGCAGTGGTACTTTTCCCCACCGCTACGCTGCCAGCAATACTGATGATATAAGGGATACGCTCACCGTTCGTGCCCAGAAACTGTTCGAGAACAGCCTGACGACGCAGGTTCGAGCTGATATAGAAGTTAAGCAAACGCGACAAGGGCAAATAGATCTCTGCAACTTCTTCCAGCGATAAATCTTCATTAATCCCTTTTAACCGTGCGATCTCTTCTTCAGTGAGGGTCATCGGCACGGAATCACGAAGCGCAGCCCACTGGTTGCGGTCAAACTGTAGGTAAGGCGTCATTAACGTTTGCTCTTTTATACTCATAAGCATGTTTCTGGCTGTCATTACACCATCAGGGCAGTGATAAAAAGCGCGTCATCCCCGGCATGCAATGGCACGTCGCATTTCAGTTAATTTGGACAATGGGCAGGAGGGTAACACCAGATGGGGGGGAATAATAAGAAAAAATCTCTTCTGAACGTCATTCCCTGAAACGCAATGTGACGGATATTCCAGATGTACAGGCGATGATTTGGTGCGTTGAAGTACCACCCGATGCAGGTGGGAGGAAATGGACTGCCAGATAATGTCGAAATTTTATGCTAAGCTGACTGAAAATACGCCATTTTTTGGTCGTATAGTGCAAAATGTGAGCGATAGAACATTTTATGCAATTTTTTAGTTGCATGAGCACGCAGGTCTCCATAGAATGCGCGCTACTTGATGCCGACTTAGCTCAGTAGGTAGAGCAACTGACTTGTAATCAGTAGGTCACCAGTTCGATTCCGGTAGTCGGCACCATCAAGTCCGGTGGGGTTCCCGAGCGGCCAAAGGGAGCAGACTGTAAATCTGCCGTCACAGACTTCGAAGGTTCGAATCCTTCCCCCACCACCACTTTCTGGCAGCAATTGCTGTCTGAGCTGGTTACGAAAATAATCGGCTCGAATGAGAAAAGAGACTTGTCTCTTTTTTTGTTACAGAAAGAACTGGGTAGCCGAGTTTCAGGATGCGGGCATCGTATAATGGCTATTACCTCAGCCTTCCAAGCTGATGATGCGGGTTCGATTCCCGCTGCCCGCTCCAGACGTGCTGATATGGCTCAGTTGGTAGAGCGCACCCTTGGTAAGGGTGAGGTCCCCAGTTCGACTCTGGGTATCAGCACCACTTCACTTCTCCTCCCCGTGTTTTCTCTGTAACGACTCAATGATTCAACAGTTCAGGCATATCGCCTGGTTGATGTGGTGATATCACCGATTTATCCGTGTCTTAGAGGGACAATCGATGTCTAAAGAAAAGTTTGAACGTACAAAACCGCACGTTAACGTCGGTACTATCGGCCACGTTGACCATGGTAAAACAACGCTGACCGCTGCCATCACTACCGTACTGGCTAAAACCTACGGCGGTGCTGCTCGCGCATTCGATCAGATCGATAACGCGCCGGAAGAAAAAGCTCGTGGTATCACCATCAACACTTCTCACGTTGAATATGACACCCCGACTCGCCACTACGCACACGTAGACTGCCCGGGCCACGCCGACTATGTTAAAAACATGATCACCGGTGCTGCGCAGATGGACGGCGCGATCCTGGTTGTTGCTGCGACTGACGGCCCGATGCCGCAGACTCGTGAGCACATCCTGCTGGGTCGTCAGGTAGGCGTTCCGTACATCATCGTGTTCCTGAACAAATGCGACATGGTTGATGACGAAGAGCTGCTGGAACTGGTAGAAATGGAAGTTCGTGAACTTCTGTCTCAGTACGATTTCCCGGGCGACGACACCCCGATCGTTCGTGGTTCTGCTCTGAAAGCGCTGGAAGGCGACGCAGAGTGGGAAGCGAAAATCATCGAACTGGCTGGCTTCCTGGATTCTTACATCCCGGAACCAGAGCGTGCGATTGACAAGCCGTTCCTGCTGCCGATCGAAGACGTATTCTCCATCTCCGGTCGTGGTACCGTTGTTACCGGTCGTGTAGAACGCGGTATCATCAAAGTGGGCGAAGAAGTTGAAATCGTTGGTATCAAAGAGACTGCCAAGTCTACCTGTACTGGCGTTGAAATGTTCCGCAAACTGCTGGACGAAGGCCGTGCGGGTGAGAACGTTGGTGTTCTGCTGCGTGGTATCAAACGTGAAGAAATCGAACGTGGTCAGGTACTGGCTAAGCCGGGCACCATCAAGCCGCACACGATGTTCGAATCCGAAGTGTACATCCTGTCCAAAGACGAAGGCGGCCGTCATACTCCGTTCTTCAAAGGCTACCGTCCGCAGTTCTACTTCCGTACAACTGACGTGACTGGCACCATCGAACTGCCGGAAGGCGTTGAGATGGTAATGCCGGGCGACAACATCAAAATGGTTGTTACCCTGATCCACCCGATCGCGATGGACGACGGTCTGCGTTTCGCAATCCGTGAAGGCGGCCGTACGGTAGGCGCAGGCGTTGTTGCTAAAGTTCTCAGCTAATCACTGATAACATTTGACGCAATGCGCATTAAAAGGGCATCATTTGATGCCCTTTTTGCACGCTTTCGAACCAGAACCTGGCTCATCAGTGATTTTATTTGTCATAATCATTGCTGAGACAGGCTCTGAAGAGGGCGTTGAGCCCGGAATGCCCCCAATGCATTTCGGCACAAGGTTGACTGGTTAGCCTCGCATTCGCGGGGTGAAATTATTTGTAGAATACTTCTGACAGGTTGGTTTATGAGTGCGAATACCGAAGCTCAAGGGAGCGGGCGTGGCCTGGAAGCGATAAAGTGGATCGTGGTTGTGGCATTGCTGCTCGTGGCAATTGTTGGCAACTATCTTTATCGTGACATGATGCTGCCGCTGCGTGCGCTGGCCGTAGTAATTCTGATTGCTGCAGCGGGTGGTGTCGCGCTGTTGACGACAAAAGGTAAAGCTACCGTTGCTTTTGCCCGCGAAGCGCGTACTGAAGTACGTAAGGTCATTTGGCCGACTCGCCAGGAAACATTGCACACCACGTTGATTGTGGCTGCGGTTACCGCAGTAATGTCACTGATCCTGTGGGGACTGGATGGTATTCTGGTTCGCCTGGTTTCCTTTATCACTGGCCTGAGGTTCTGAGATGTCTGAAGCTCCTAAAAAGCGCTGGTACGTCGTTCAGGCGTTTTCCGGTTTTGAAGGCCGCGTAGCAACATCGCTGCGTGAGCATATCAAATTACACAATATGGAAGAGTTGTTTGGCGAAGTCATGGTGCCGACCGAAGAAGTGGTTGAAATCCGTGGTGGTCAGCGCCGTAAGAGCGAGCGTAAATTCTTCCCGGGTTATGTGCTGGTCCAGATGGTCATGAATGACGCGAGCTGGCACCTGGTGCGTAGCGTACCGCGTGTGATGGGCTTTATCGGCGGTACATCTGACCGTCCGGCGCCGATCAGCGACAAAGAAGTTGATGCGATTATGAATCGCCTGCAGCAGGTGGGTGATAAGCCGCGGCCGAAAACGTTGTTTGAACCGGGTGAGATGGTGCGTGTCAACGATGGTCCGTTTGCTGACTTTAATGGCGTCGTTGAAGAAGTGGACTATGAGAAGTCCCGCCTGAAAGTATCCGTTTCTATCTTCGGTCGTGCGACCCCGGTAGAGCTGGACTTTGCACAGGTTGAAAAAGCCTAAGTAGCGATCAAAAAAGCGGCGATTTAATCGTTGCACAAGGCGTGAGATTGGAATACAATTTCGCGCCTTTTGTTTTTATGGGCCTGGCCCGTAGAACGAATTTTTATATCACGGGGAGCCTCTCTGAGGCGCTATCACCCAACAGAGGAAATTGAGAATGGCTAAGAAAGTCCAAGCCTACGTCAAGCTGCAGGTTGCCGCTGGTATGGCAAACCCGAGTCCGCCGGTTGGTCCTGCTCTGGGTCAACAGGGTGTTAACATCATGGAATTCTGCAAAGCGTTCAACGCTAAGACTGATTCCATCGAAAAAGGTCTGCCAATTCCGGTTGTTATCACCGTTTACGCTGACCGTTCTTTCACCTTCATTACCAAAACGCCTCCGGCAGCCGTTCTGCTGAAGAAAGCGGCTGGTATTAAGTCTGGTTCCGGTAAGCCGAACAAAGACAAAGTAGGTAAAATTTCCCGCGCTCAGCTGCAGGAAATCGCGCAGACCAAAGCTGCCGACATGACTGGTGCCGACATTGAAGCGATGACTCGCTCCATTGAAGGTACTGCACGTTCCATGGGCCTGGTAGTGGAGGACTAAGAAATGGCTAAACTGACCAAGCGCATGCGTGTGATCCGTGAGAAAGTTGATGCGACCAAACAGTACGACATCAACGAAGCTATCTCTCTGCTGAAAGAACTGGCTACCGCTAAGTTCGTTGAAAGCGTAGACGTTGCCGTTAACCTCGGCATCGATGCGCGTAAATCTGACCAGAACGTACGTGGTGCAACTGTACTGCCGCACGGTACTGGCCGTTCCGTTCGCGTAGCTGTATTTACCCAGGGTGCAAACGCTGAAGCTGCTAAAGCTGCTGGCGCTGAACTGGTAGGTATGGAAGATCTGGCTGAGCAGATCAAGAAAGGCGAAATGAACTTTGACGTGGTTATTGCTTCTCCGGATGCAATGCGCGTTGTTGGCCAACTGGGCCAGGTTCTGGGTCCGCGTGGCCTGATGCCAAACCCGAAAGTGGGTACCGTAACGCCGAACGTTGCTGAAGCAGTTAAGAACGCTAAAGCGGGTCAGGTTCGTTACCGTAACGACAAAAACGGCATCATCCACACTACCATCGGTAAAGTGGATTTTGACGCTGACAAACTGAAAGAAAACCTGGAAGCTCTGCTGGTTGCGCTGAAGAAAGCAAAACCGACTCAGGCGAAAGGCGTGTACATCAAGAAAATCAGCATCTCCACCACCATGGGTGCTGGTGTTGCCGTTGATCAGGCTGGTCTGAGCGCTTCTGCGAACTAAGATTAGCTTTACGTGGGCGGTGGATTTGTCTACAATTCTACCCCCACGTTTCTGTTGAAAGAGACAGACACTCTGCAAGTCATTTGAATTGCGGTTCGAAAGACGAAGCATAGAACAGATTTGTTCGTTGGAGCCTGGCCTATCCAGGCCTCCGTCGAAGACCGCAGGTGTTTCGTAAGAAACTTAATCCCCTGCGTAGACGGTGACAGAACGCTAAGATTATTTTTGGATACTCTGGCTTGTTTCTGCTCACCGTATTAAGACGCTCTTTTCGTTGGAAAGAGTGAAGTGAGTTCCGGAACATGAGTTCCGGCAAACATCCAGGAGCAAAGCTAATGGCTTTAAATCTTCAAGACAAACAAGCGATTGTTGCTGAAGTCAGCGAAGTAGCCAAAGGCGCGCTGTCTGCAGTAGTTGCGGATTCCCGTGGCGTGACTGTAGATAAAATGACTGAACTGCGTAAAGCAGGTCGTGAAGCTGGCGTTTACATGCGTGTTGTTCGTAACACCCTGCTGCGTCGTGCTGTTGAAGGTTCTCCGTTCGAGTGCCTGAAAGACACGTTTGTTGGTCCGACCCTGATTGCATACTCTATGGAACACCCGGGCGCTGCTGCTCGTCTGTTCAAAGAGTTCGCGAAAGCGAATGCAAAATTTGAGGTCAAAGCCGCTGCCTTTGAAGGTGAGCTGATCCCGGCGTCTCAGATCGACCGCCTGGCAACTCTGCCGACCTACGAAGAAGCAATTGCACGCCTGATGGCAACCATGAAAGAAGCTTCGGCTGGCAAACTGGTTCGTACTCTGGCTGCTGTACGCGATGCGAAAGAAGCTGCTTAATCGCAGTTATCTTTTTAAAGCATCTGCTTACGTATAAACTTATTCTGATATTCAGGAACAATTTAAATGTCTATCACTAAAGATCAAATCATTGAAGCAGTATCCGCTATGTCCGTAATGGACGTTGTAGAACTGATCTCTGCAATGGAAGAAAAATTCGGTGTTTCCGCTGCTGCTGCTGTTGCTGTAGCTGCTGGCCCGGTTGAAGCTGCTGAAGAAAAAACTGAATTCGACGTAATTCTGAAAGCTGCTGGCGCTAACAAAGTTGCTGTAATCAAAGCAGTACGTGGCGCAACTGGCCTGGGTCTGAAAGAAGCTAAAGACCTGGTAGAATCTGCTCCGGCCGCTCTGAAAGAAGGCGTGAGCAAAGATGACGCAGAAGCACTGAAAAAATCTCTGGAAGAAGCTGGCGCTGAAGTTGAAGTTAAATAAGCCAACCCTTCCGGTTGCAGCCTGAGAAATTAGGCTGATGGCTGGTGACTTTTTGGTCACCAGCCTTTTTGCGCTGTAAGGCGCCAGTAGCGTTTCACACTGTTTGACTACTGCTGTGCCTTTCAATGCTTGTTTCTATCGACGACTTAATATACTGCGACAGAGCGTCCGTTCTGTGTAAATCGCAATGAAATGGTTTAAGCGTGATAGCAACAGGCATTGCGGAAAGTATTCGATTTTCCGGTCAACAAAATAGTGTTGCACAAACTGTCCGCTCAATGGACAGATGGGTCGACTTGTCAGCGAGCTGAGGAACCCTATGGTTTACTCCTATACCGAGAAAAAACGTATTCGTAAGGATTTTGGTAAACGTCCACAAGTTCTGGATGTGCCTTATCTCCTTTCTATCCAGCTTGACTCGTTTCAGAAGTTTATCGAGCAAGATCCTGAGGGGCAGTATGGTCTGGAAGCCGCCTTCCGTTCCGTATTCCCGATTCAGAGCTATAGCGGTAATTCCGAGCTGCAATACGTCAGCTACCGTCTTGGCGAACCGGTGTTTGACGTTCAGGAATGTCAGATCCGTGGCGTGACCTATTCCGCACCGCTGCGCGTAAAACTGCGTCTGGTGATCTACGAGCGCGAAGCGCCGGAAGGCACCGTTAAAGACATTAAAGAACAAGAAGTCTACATGGGCGAAATTCCGCTCATGACCGACAACGGTACCTTTGTTATCAACGGTACTGAGCGTGTTATCGTTTCTCAGCTGCACCGTAGTCCGGGCGTCTTCTTTGACTCCGACAAAGGTAAAACCCACTCTTCGGGTAAAGTGCTGTATAACGCGCGCATCATTCCTTACCGTGGTTCCTGGCTGGACTTCGAATTCGATCCGAAGGACAACCTGTTCGTACGTATCGACCGTCGCCGTAAACTGCCTGCGACCATTATTCTGCGTGCGCTGAACTACACCACTGAGCAGATCCTGGATCTGTTCTTCGAAAAAGTGATTTTCGAGATTCGCGACAACAAGCTGCAGATGGAGCTGGTGCCTGAACGTCTGCGTGGTGAAACCGCCTCCTTCGATATCGAAGCGAACGGTAAAATCTACGTTGAAAAAGGCCGCCGCATCACTGCGCGTCACATCCGCCAACTGGAAAAAGACGATATCAAACATATCGAAGTTCCGGTTGAGTACATTGCGGGCAAAGTGGCTGCGAAAGATTACGTTGACGAATCCACTGGCGAGCTGATCTGCCCGGCGAACATGGAGCTGAGCCTGGATCTGCTGGCTAAGCTGAGCCAGTCTGGCCACAAACGTATCGAAACCCTGTTCACCAACGATCTGGATCACGGCCCGTACATTTCTGAAACCGTACGCGTCGACCCAACTAACGATCGTCTGAGCGCGCTGGTAGAAATCTACCGCATGATGCGCCCGGGTGAGCCGCCGACACGTGAAGCGGCTGAAAGCCTGTTTGAGAACCTGTTCTTCTCTGAAGACCGTTATGACCTGTCTGCGGTCGGTCGTATGAAGTTCAACCGTTCTCTGCTGCGCGACGAAATCGAAGGTTCCGGTATCCTGAGCAAAGACGACATCATCGAAGTGATGAAGAAGCTCATCGATATCCGTAACGGTAAAGGCGAAGTCGATGATATCGACCACCTCGGCAACCGTCGTATCCGTTCCGTAGGCGAAATGGCGGAAAACCAATTCCGCGTTGGCCTGGTACGTGTTGAGCGTGCGGTGAAAGAGCGTCTGTCTCTGGGCGATCTGGATACCCTGATGCCTCAGGACATGATCAACGCCAAACCGATTTCTGCAGCAGTGAAAGAGTTCTTCGGTTCCAGCCAGCTGTCTCAGTTTATGGACCAGAACAACCCGCTGTCTGAGATTACGCACAAACGCCGTATCTCTGCACTCGGCCCAGGCGGTCTGACGCGTGAGCGCGCTGGCTTTGAAGTTCGAGACGTACACCCGACGCACTATGGTCGCGTATGTCCAATCGAAACGCCTGAAGGTCCGAACATCGGTCTGATCAACTCCCTGTCCGTGTACGCACAGACTAACGAATATGGCTTCCTCGAGACGCCGTATCGTCGCGTGGTTGATGGCGTTGTGACAGATGAGATTCATTACCTGTCTGCTATTGAAGAAGGTAACTTCGTTATCGCTCAGGCGAACTCCAACCTGGATGACGATGGCCACTTCGTAGAAGATCTGGTGACCTGCCGTAGCAAAGGTGAATCCAGCCTGTTCAGCCGTGACCAGGTTGACTACATGGACGTTTCCACTCAGCAGGTGGTTTCCGTCGGTGCGTCCCTGATCCCGTTCCTGGAACACGATGACGCCAACCGTGCATTGATGGGTGCGAACATGCAACGTCAGGCGGTTCCGACTCTGCGCGCTGATAAGCCGCTGGTAGGTACCGGTATGGAACGTGCTGTTGCCGTTGACTCCGGTGTTACTGCGGTGGCTAAACGTGGCGGTACCGTTCAGTACGTGGATGCTTCCCGTATCGTTATCAAAGTTAACGAAGACGAGATGTACCCGGGCGAAGCGGGTATCGACATCTACAACCTGACCAAATACACCCGTTCTAACCAGAACACCTGTATCAACCAGATGCCGTGTGTCTCTCTGGGCGAGCCGGTTGAACGTGGTGATGTACTGGCAGACGGTCCGTCCACCGACCTCGGTGAACTGGCGCTCGGTCAGAACATGCGCGTCGCGTTCATGCCGTGGAACGGTTACAACTTCGAAGACTCCATCCTCGTTTCCGAGCGTGTTGTCCAGGAAGACCGTTTCACCACCATCCACATTCAGGAACTGGCGTGCGTGTCCCGTGACACCAAGCTGGGGCCGGAAGAGATCACCGCTGACATCCCGAACGTGGGTGAAGCTGCGCTCTCCAAACTGGATGAATCCGGTATCGTTTACATCGGTGCGGAAGTGACCGGCGGCGACATTCTGGTGGGTAAGGTAACGCCGAAAGGTGAAACCCAGCTGACGCCAGAAGAAAAACTGCTGCGTGCGATCTTCGGTGAGAAAGCGTCTGACGTTAAAGACTCTTCTCTGCGCGTACCAAACGGTGTTTCCGGTACGGTTATCGACGTTCAGGTCTTTACTCGCGATGGCGTAGAAAAAGACAAACGTGCGCTGGAAATCGAAGAGATGCAGCTGAAGCAGGCGAAGAAAGACCTGTCTGAAGAACTGCAGATCCTCGAAGCTGGCCTGTTCAGCCGTATCTATGCTGTGTTGGTTGCCGGTGGTGTTGAAGCTGAGAAGCTCGACAAACTGCCTCGCGATCGCTGGCTGGAACTCGGCCTGACCGATGAAGAGAAACAAAATCAGCTGGAACAGCTGGCTGAGCAGTACGACGAACTGAAACACGAGTTCGAGAAAAAACTCGAAGCGAAACGCCGCAAAATCACCCAAGGCGACGATCTGGCACCGGGCGTGCTGAAGATTGTTAAGGTCTATCTGGCCGTTAAACGCCGTATCCAGCCTGGTGACAAGATGGCAGGTCGTCACGGTAACAAGGGTGTCATTTCTAAGATCAACCCGATCGAAGATATGCCGCACGATGCTAACGGTACGCCGGTAGATATCGTACTGAACCCGCTGGGCGTACCGTCTCGTATGAACATCGGTCAGATTCTGGAAACCCACTTGGGTATGGCTGCGAAAGGTATCGGCGATAAGATCAACGCCATGCTGAAACAGCAGCAGGAAGTCGCGAAACTGCGCGAGTTCATCCAGCGTGCGTACGATCTGGGCGCTGATGTTCGTCAGAAAGTTGACCTGAATACCTTCAGCGATGAAGAAGTTCTGCGTCTGGCTGAAAACCTGCGCAAAGGTATGCCAATCGCAACGCCGGTGTTCGACGGTGCGAAAGAAGCGGAAATTAAAGAGCTGCTGAAACTGGGTGACCTGCCGACTTCCGGTCAGATCACGCTGTTCGACGGCCGTACGGGTGAGCAGTTCGAGCGTCCGGTAACCGTAGGTTACATGTACATGCTGAAACTGAACCACCTGGTCGACGATAAGATGCACGCTCGTTCCACCGGTTCCTACAGCCTGGTTACTCAGCAGCCGCTGGGTGGTAAGGCGCAGTTCGGTGGTCAGCGCTTCGGGGAGATGGAAGTGTGGGCGCTGGAAGCATACGGCGCGGCATACACCCTGCAGGAAATGCTCACCGTTAAGTCTGATGACGTGAACGGCCGTACTAAGATGTATAAGAACATCGTAGATGGCAACCATCAGATGGAACCGGGCATGCCGGAATCCTTCAACGTACTGTTGAAAGAGATTCGTTCGCTGGGTATCAACATCGAACTGGAAGACGAGTAATTCTCGCTCAAACAGGTCACTGCTGCCGGGATAACACCCGGCAGCGGAATGTGCTAACTCCGACGGGAGCAAATCCGTGAAAGACTTATTAAAGTTTCTGAAAGCGCAAACTAAAACCGAAGAGTTTGATGCGATCAAAATTGCTCTGGCTTCGCCAGACATGATCCGTTCATGGTCTTTCGGTGAAGTTAAGAAGCCGGAAACCATTAACTACCGTACGTTCAAACCTGAGCGTGACGGCCTTTTCTGCGCCCGTATCTTTGGGCCGGTAAAAGACTACGAGTGCCTGTGCGGTAAGTACAAGCGCCTGAAACACCGCGGTGTGATCTGTGAGAAGTGCGGCGTTGAAGTGACCCAGACTAAAGTACGCCGTGAGCGTATGGGCCACATCGAGCTGGCGTCCCCGACTGCTCACATCTGGTTCCTGAAATCTCTGCCGTCCCGTATCGGCCTGCTGCTCGATATGCCGCTGCGCGATATCGAACGCGTACTGTACTTCGAATCCTATGTGGTTATCGAAGGCGGTATGACCAATCTGGAACGCCAGCAGATCCTGACTGAAGAACAATATCTGGATGCGCTGGAAGAGTTCGGTGACGAATTTGACGCGAAGATGGGTGCGGAAGCTATTCAGGCCTTGCTGAAGAGCATGGATCTGGAGCAAGAGTGTGAAACTCTGCGTGAAGAGCTGAACGAAACCAACTCCGAAACCAAGCGTAAGAAGCTGACCAAGCGTATCAAGCTGCTGGAAGCGTTCGTTCAGTCTGGCAATAAGCCGGAGTGGATGATCCTGACCGTTCTGCCGGTTCTGCCGCCAGATCTGCGTCCGCTGGTTCCGCTGGATGGTGGTCGTTTCGCCACGTCGGATCTAAACGATCTGTATCGTCGCGTGATCAACCGTAACAACCGTCTGAAACGTCTGCTGGATCTGGCTGCGCCGGACATCATCGTACGCAACGAAAAACGTATGCTGCAGGAAGCGGTTGACGCCCTGCTGGATAACGGTCGTCGTGGTCGTGCGATCACCGGTTCTAACAAACGTCCTCTGAAATCTTTGGCCGATATGATCAAAGGTAAACAGGGTCGTTTCCGTCAGAACCTGCTCGGTAAGCGTGTTGACTACTCCGGTCGTTCTGTTATCACCGTAGGTCCATACCTGCGTCTGCATCAGTGCGGTCTGCCGAAGAAAATGGCACTGGAGCTGTTCAAACCGTTCATCTACGGCAAGCTGGAACTGCGTGGCCTCGCCACCACCATCAAAGCCGCGAAGAAAATGGTTGAGCGTGAAGAAGCTGTCGTTTGGGATATCCTGGACGAAGTGATCCGCGAACACCCGGTACTGCTGAACCGTGCACCAACACTGCACCGTCTGGGTATCCAGGCGTTTGAACCTGTTCTTATCGAAGGTAAAGCTATCCAGCTGCACCCGCTGGTTTGTGCGGCATATAACGCCGACTTCGATGGTGACCAGATGGCTGTTCACGTACCGCTGACGCTGGAAGCCCAGCTCGAAGCGCGTGCGCTGATGATGTCTACCAACAACATCCTGTCCCCGGCGAACGGCGAACCTATCATCGTTCCGTCTCAGGACGTTGTACTGGGTCTGTACTACATGACCCGTGACTGTGTTAACGCCAAAGGCGAAGGCATGGTGCTGACTGGCCCGAAAGAAGCTGAGCGTATTTATCGCGCTGGCCTGGCCTCTCTGCATGCGCGCGTTAAAGTGCGTATCACCGAATACGAAAAAGATGCTAACGGCGAGTTCGTTGCGAAAACCAGCCTGATTGATACGACGGTAGGTCGTGCAATCCTGTGGATGATCGTACCGAAAGGTCTGCCTTTCTCCATCGTCAACCAGGCGCTGGGTAAGAAAGCGATCTCCAAAATGCTGAACACCTGTTACCGCATTCTGGGTCTGAAGCCGACCGTTATCTTCGCTGACCAGACAATGTATACCGGCTTTGCTTATGCAGCGCGTTCAGGTGCATCCGTTGGTATCGATGACATGGTCATCCCGGAGAAAAAACACGAGATCATCTCTGAAGCGGAAGCTGAAGTGGCTGAGATCCAGGAACAGTTCCAGTCTGGTCTGGTTACCGCCGGCGAACGCTATAACAAAGTTATCGATATCTGGGCTGCGGCGAACGATCGTGTATCCAAAGCGATGATGGATAACCTGCAAACCGAAACCGTGATTAACCGTGACGGTCAGGAAGAGCAGCAGGTTTCCTTCAACAGCATCTACATGATGGCCGATTCCGGTGCGCGTGGTTCTGCTGCACAGATTCGTCAGCTGGCGGGTATGCGTGGTCTGATGGCGAAGCCGGATGGCTCCATCATCGAAACGCCGATCACCGCGAACTTCCGTGAAGGTCTGAACGTACTCCAGTACTTCATTTCCACGCACGGTGCGCGTAAAGGTCTGGCGGATACCGCACTGAAAACAGCGAACTCCGGTTACCTGACGCGTCGTCTGGTTGACGTTGCACAGGATCTGGTTGTTACCGAAGACGACTGTGGCACGCTGGAAGGTATCACCATGACCCCGGTTATCGAGGGTGGTGATGTTAAAGAGCCATTGCGCGATCGCGTTCTGGGTCGTGTAACCGCAGAAGACATTCTGAAGCCGGGTACGGCGGATATTCTGGTTCCGCGCAACACGCTGCTGCATGAACAGTGGTGTGATCTGCTGGAAGCGAACTCCGTTGACTCTGTGAAAGTTCGCTCTGTTGTATCCTGTGACACCGACTTTGGTGTATGTGCGCACTGCTATGGTCGTGACCTGGCGCGTGGCCACATCATCAACAAAGGTGAAGCTATCGGCGTTATCGCGGCACAGTCCATCGGTGAGCCGGGTACACAGCTGACGATGCGTACGTTCCACATCGGTGGTGCGGCATCTCGTGCGGCTGCTGAATCCAGCATCCAGGTGAAAAACAAAGGTAGCATCCGTCTGAGCAATGCGAAGTCGGTTGTGAACTCCAGCGGTAAACTGGTGATCACCTCCCGTAACACTGAGCTGAAACTGATCGACGAATTCGGTCGTACCAAAGAAAGCTATAAAGTGCCTTACGGCTCTGTGATGGCGAAAGGTGATGGTGAGCAGGTTGCCGGCGGTGAAACCGTAGCAAACTGGGATCCGCACACCATGCCGGTTATCACGGAAGTGAGTGGTTTTGTCCGCTTCACTGACATGATCGACGGCCAGACCATTACGCGTCAGACCGACGAGTTAACCGGTCTGTCTTCTCTGGTGGTTCTGGATTCCGCAGAACGTACTACCGGTGGTAAAGATCTGCGTCCTGCACTGAAAATCGTTGATGCTCAGGGTAACGACGTACTGATCCCGGGTACCGACATGCCTGCGCAGTACTTCCTGCCGGGTAAAGCGATTGTTCAGCTGGAAGATGGCGTACAGATCAGTTCTGGTGACACCCTGGCGCGTGTTCCGCAGGAATCCGGCGGTACCAAGGACATCACCGGTGGTCTGCCGCGCGTTGCGGACCTGTTCGAAGCACGTCGTCCGAAAGAGCCGGCAATCCTGGCTGAAATCAGCGGTATTATTTCCTTCGGTAAAGAAACCAAAGGGAAACGTCGTCTGGTTATCACCCCGGTAGACGGTAGCGATCCGTACGAAGAGATGATTCCGAAATGGCGTCAGCTCAACGTGTTCGAAGGTGAACGTGTAGAACGTGGTGACGTGGTTTCCGACGGTCCGGAAGCACCGCACGACATTCTGCGTCTGCGTGGTGTTCATGCTGTAACTCGTTACATCGTTAACGAAGTTCAGGACGTATACCGTCTGCAGGGCGTTAAGATTAACGATAAACACATCGAAGTTATCGTTCGTCAGATGCTGCGTAAAGCCACCATCGAAAGCGCTGGTAGCTCCGACTTCCTGGAAGGCGAACAGGTTGAATACTCCCGCGTCAAGATCGCTAACCGCGAACTGGAAGCGAACGGCAAAGTGGGCGCCACGTTCTCCCGCGATCTGCTGGGTATCACCAAAGCGTCTCTGGCAACCGAGTCGTTCATCTCTGCCGCATCGTTCCAGGAGACCACGCGTGTCCTGACCGAAGCAGCCGTTGCGGGTAAACGCGACGAACTGCGTGGCCTGAAAGAGAACGTTATCGTAGGTCGTCTGATCCCGGCGGGTACCGGTTATGCGTACCACCAGGATCGTATGCGTCGCCGTGCTGCGGGTGAACTTCCGGCTGCACCGCAGGTGACTGCAGAAGATGCCTCTGCCAGCCTGGCAGAACTGCTGAACGCAGGTCTGGGTGGTTCTGACAACGAGTAATCGTTGACTGCCTGACAGTAAAAAACCCGCTTCGGCGGGTTTTTTTATGGCGTTTTTGTAGGCCCGGTAAGCGTAGCGCCACCAGGCTTTTTTATCAGTTTGCCAGCGGGATTCGGCGATACAGTTCAATCATGTCACCTGCCAGATCCTGAATCACCATCGCGTTCATCAGATGGTCCTGCGAGTGGACGGTGATCAGATTCACCGGCAGCTTACCGGTTCCTTCATCGATCCCGATCAGTTGCGTCTGGATTTTATGCGCCAGTTTGACGTAATCGCGTGACTCTTCCATCGCCTGTTCGGCACCGGCAAAGTCGCCTTTGCGAGCCAGTTGCAGGGCGGTCAATGCCTGGCTTCGTGCGGCTCCGGCATTAACCAGCAGTTCCATAATGATGGTTTCTAACTCTTCCATGTTAGGGCTCCATCAGCTTCAGGGCTTTTTCCAGCACGGCATCGCCTTTCATCATGCCGTAATCCATCATGTCGATCACGGCGACTTTCTTACCGAGCGGATCGGCCAGCGCCTGCAATTTTGCCTGCTCATACTTGACCTGTGGGCCGAGCAGAACGATGTCCGCCGTGGCAATATTCTCTTTAAACTCTGCGACAGGCACAGCCTTGATCGTCACTTCGATCCCTTTCTTCTGAGCGGCATCTTTCATTCGTTGTACCAGCATGCTGGTGGACATACCGGCGGCACAGCATAAAACGATATTCTTCATAGTTCGCTCTCACGGTTCCATTGATACTTCATCTTTAGTCCGACCGAGTGATGAGAACAACCGCCTTACCGCGAATGTGTGTAAAGCATCACAAAGAAATCGCACAAATAATGAAACCGGTTGCGGTTTTTCTCAAAATGAAAAAAAGCCCGTCATAACGGGCGTTGCAGAGAGGGGATGATCAGCGATTCGCGACAATAATCCGGTTTTTTCCTTCCTGTTTGGCTTTGTATAGCGCTTCATCTACACGCATGATCAGCTGTTCCTGCGCTTCCAGATTCCATTCCCCGAGTCCGGCGCTAAAGGTGACGTGCAGACCCTCTTCACGCCATGAGCGCTGCGCGACCTCAATGCGCCAGCGTTCCAGTAGGGTATGCGCGTTGTTCAATTGCTCACCCGAGAACAGCACGGCAAACTCCTCACCGCCATAGCGATAGACAGAAACGGCGGCGGGTTGCATGATCTGAATCCCTTCGCGCGCGACGTTACGCAGGACGATGTCGCCATTCAAATGTCCCCAGGTATCATTGATAGATTTAAAATTATCAATATCCACCAGTGCCAGGACGAACGGTTGGTGATCGTTCA
Source organism: Citrobacter sp. LST-B2 (assembly GCF_057983045.1). Taxonomy (NCBI): domain Bacteria; kingdom Pseudomonadati; phylum Pseudomonadota; class Gammaproteobacteria; order Enterobacterales; family Enterobacteriaceae; genus Citrobacter; species Citrobacter sp. LST-B2. Next base: position 4,753,704 of record NZ_CP192598.1, on the reverse strand, counting down.
TCAGCGCGACGATATCGCTATCAAAAGCGCGGCGGTTTTTACAACCGGTCAGGGCATCAATGGTCGCCTGTCGAACGTAAGCCAGTTCGCGCTCCTTATTGGACTCGATAGCTTTGCTCAGCATTGCTTCAAGGCGCGGTGCGCGTTTCACATCGCCGGTCTTGATTGCGTTGATGATATTCATCAGCACCGTGCGTGAAGCGTGGCGAAGATAGAGACCAAACAGCGCAATGATGATCGCCGCAAGGGCAAATCCCCAGACCACAATGTTGGTCTCATGACGTGTCAGATCGACGAGGGTTGTATCTGAAACCCGATAAATCACAAACCAGTCCGGGTTGGTGAACGAATAGTAGTAGTACCAGTCCTGAGTGTCCGGGTCGTACAGATGTCCTTCACCGCTGGTCATCCGGCTCATGGTTTTTTTACTGACATACTGTTTAAACAGCGCGCCTGTATCCGGATGCAGTACCACTTTTCCATCACGGTCGACCACATAGAACTCGCCCTGGACGGGAGCCACCATCTGGCGCAATGCGTAACCCATTGACGTCAGATCAAGATGAAACGCAATTGTACCTTTCATTTTCCCTTCGGGAGAGATGACCGGTTTGTAGATCGTCACCGTAGGGTGGTGCGTAAAATAGTCAATGTAGGGGGCGGTATAGTTGCTAAAGGTACTGGCTTCAGCCTGATCCATAAACCAGGGACGCGATTTCACGTCGAATGTTGTGCTGCGTTCGGTATTTAGCACTTGGGGCGCGCGCAGGTAATGGCCTTCTATATCTACCAATGAGATCGAGGAGACTGAGGGCATCAGCGTCTGCAATTGCATGATGGTTTTCAGACCCTGTTCCGGGTCAAGGTTAACCGTGTCGTTCAGGTGGTCATTACGAGAAAAGTAGGTCGCCGCCCGACCAAGGATATAATCATTTTCGCGTAGCAAAGACTCGGTATAGTTCACCGCCAGGTTATGGGTGAAATTCCGATTTATGCCATGATAATCTTCAAGAAAATCATTCTTTTGCGTAAAAGTTATGAATATGGCGATCAATAAAAAGCTGAGTATGATCCCCGTAAAGCTCACCAATATTGGCGTCGTGAATGAAAGTTTTCTGTTATGACGTGCCATTACTGTACTTATCCAGAAAGTGTAAATCCCGAAGAGAAGTGCGAAGTGAAGCCAACAATGTGGCTCTGCATATCAGGAAGAATGTAGGCAATTATAATCTCGCTGATATAAGTCGAGGTGATTTATCTTAAGAAGTGTACACCCCAGTGGCCATTTTTGGCTGAAATTGGTGTTTTATCTCGCTGATTTCGGTGAAGGCAGGGCGAAACGAGGAAGAAGCTCTTCGCCCTGGACAGCGTTAAGGCTGACGGTGATACGTTAAAAAAGTGAGAGGCTAACAACAACCTCTCGTTTTCTCTCTTTCGTCGCGGCTCGTAAAATGGTTACCCGTTTGCAAGACGGTTCATCGCCTTTGCGAAGCGCGCCCCAGATACGCATCCCAGTCTTTCCATACCGGCTGAAGCCCCTGCGCGGCAAGCGCATCGGCGACAGTTTCGGGACGGCGGTTGTCATGTGGCGCGAACTGTTCCAGTTCAGGATGATTGTCCGCATACCCGCCAGGCTGGGTTTTCGAGAACGCGCTGACGTTGTTAATCGCCAGCGGGATCACGTGGTCTCGAAACCAGGGCGACTCCCGCGTCGACAACGACAGCTCAATTTCCGGTGCCAGCAGACGGAACGCGCAAATGGTTTGTACCAGTTGGCGCTCATCCATGATTGAGGCGGGCTCAATACCGCCAGCGCACGGACGCAGGCGCGGGAACGAAATCGAGTAGCGGCTTTGCCAGTAGTGCTGCTGAAGCCACAGCAAATGCTCTGCAACCATATAGCAGTCCACCCGCCAGTTGTCGGAAAGACCAATCAGCGCCCCGAGGCCGATTTTGTCGATACCTGCGCGCCCCAGTCGGTCCGGGGTTTCCAGCCGCCAGAAGAAATCCTGTTTTTTCCCCTTCAGATGGTGCTGTGCGTACATCGCGTCGTGATACGTTTCCTGATAGACCATCACGCCGTCGAGTCCCAGCGTTTTCAGTTCGGCATATTCCGCCTCGGCTAACGGTTGAACTTCCATCTGTAATGACGAAAACTGCTGGCGAATGGTGGGCAAGTGGCGACGGAAATAGTCCATTCCGACCTTTGCCTGATGCTCGCCGGTGACCAGCAGGAGATGTTCGAAACCCAGCTCGCGGATCGCCGCACACTCCCGGATAATGTCCGTTTCATTCAGCGTCTTGCGCTTGATGCGGTTACTCATCGAAAAACCGCAGTAGGTACAGTCGTTAGCGCACAGATTGGAGAGATACAGCGGGACGTAAAAACTCACCGTATTGCCGAAGCGCTGGCGGGTTAGCGTCTGCGCCCGCTGTGCCAGCGGTTCAAGGTATGCGCTCGCGGCAGGTGACAGCAGTGCCATCATATCGTCGCGGCTGGGGTGGGGGGCATTTAGCGCCCGCTCAACGTCAGCGGACGTTTTGCTGTTGATGCGCAGGCGGATGTCGTCCCAGTCGAGTTGCTGCCAGCGGTCGGTGAACGTTTTCATACCGGGACCTCCAGAAAACCGGTCAGTGGGCTGGTGGCCTGCGCCTGACGGCTGCGACTACCCGGTCCTGCCTGACGCGCCAGAAGGCCGGCTTCCACCGCCAGACGGAAAGCGCGGGCCATCATCACCGGATCGTCCGCCACGGCAATCGCCGTATTCACCAGCACGGCGTCCGCGCCCATTTCCAGCGCCTGCGTGGCGTGGCTGGGTACGCCGATTCCGGCATCCACCACGACCGGAACGGTGGACTGCTGGATAATAATCTCCAGCATGGCCCGGGTTTCCAGCCCCTGATTAGAGCCAATCGGCGCGCCGAGCGGCATCACTGCCGCACAGCCCACCTCTTCCAGCCGTTTACACAGCACCGGATCCGCACCGCAGTAAGGCAGCACCACAAATCCTTGTTTTACCAGTGCCTCGGCGGCTTTCAGCGTTTCAATGGGGTCCGGCAGCAACCAGCGCGCATCGGGATGAATTTCCAGCTTCAGCCAATGGGTACCGAGCGCCTCGCGCGCAAGCTGTGCGGCAAAGATTGCCTCTTCTGCCGTTTTCGCCCCGGAGGTGTTGGGCAACAGCGTGACGCCCGCGTCAATAAGAGGAGCCAGGATGGCGTCATTTTGCTGGCGCAAATCCACACGCTTCATGGCCAGCGTCACCAGTTGGCTACCGGAGGCGCGGATCGCGTCAATCATTAATGCTGGTGATGCAAACTTACCCGTGCCCGTGAACAGATGCGAATCAAACGTTTTATCTGCAATTCGTAACATTTCAACCCCCTGCGATAACCTGAAAAAGCAGGATCTGGTCGCCTTCCTGCACGATGTGCTGCTCCCACTGCTCGCGGGGCAGGATCTGTTGATTCAGCGCCAGTGCGGCGCCGGGTTTTAACTGATTCAATTGCGTCAGCAGTGTATGCACGGAGAGTCCTTCTGCACACTGCATTGGCTCATCATTGAACTGTATTCGCATGTCGCCCTCCACACACTGGGCACCCGCTGGCGCGGCGTAATGCCAGGCTGCGCCACTGGCTGGTTTTGCCGTCAAACAGGCGCAATTCGCCGCCGGGTATCTCCATACCGCTTAGGAGCTTGATTGCCTCGAGTGCCTGCAGGGTCCCCATCATCCCGACGACGGGGCCGACAACGCCTGCGGTACGGCAATTGCGTTCGGGTTCCGCGTCATCCGGCCATAAGCAGCGATAGCAGCCTTGTGACCAGGGCGGCGTCAACACCATCAACTGGCCGCCAAAACCGACCGCGCTGGCGGTGATCAGCGGGGTATCGAGCGCCACGCAGGCGGCGTTAATTTCCTGACGCGTCGCCATGTTGTCGGTGCAGTCGAGCACGACATCCGCTTGCGCCACTGCATGCCTGAGCGCCTCTCCACTCAGACGCTGCGTCAGCGAGAGCAGTTCGATATCCGGATTGAGTCGTGCCAGCCGCTGCTGTGCAACCTGCGATTTAGCGCGGGCAATGTCATCCGTGGTGAACAGGATCTGCCGCTGCAGGTTGCTGAGATGAACCTCATCGTCGTCAGCCAGCACCAGCGTGCCGACACCGGCTCCTGCCAGATACAGCGCGGCCGGTGAGCCTAATCCGCCCAGCCCGACGATCAGCACACGGCTGGCAAGCAGCTTTTGCTGACCGTCAATGGCGATATCGCCCAGCAGGATCTGACGGCTATAGCGCATAAAGTCACGGTCATTCATCGCCTGCTCCTGCTATCGCCAGCAATTGCGCGGTGGCCGCCCGCCAGTCTTCGGCCTGGATAATGGCGCTGACCACCGCAATACTCCCTACACCAGTCGCCAGCACGGCGGGTGCGCGCTCCAGGCTGATACCGCCAATGGCGACGGTAGGATAATCATTCAGACGATTGATATGCCGTGCGAGTTGTTCCAGTCCTTGCGGCGCGGACGGCATCTGCTTAGTCTGCGTCGGGAAAACGTGGCCCAGCGCGATGTAGGAGGGACGTGCCGCCAGCGCTACGTCGATCTCCATATCGTCGTGTGTCGAGACGCCCAGGCGTAATCCCGCCGCCTGAATCGCCTTCAGTTCGGTGGTTTCCAGATCTTCCTGACCCAGATGCACGCCATAGGCGCGATGTTTGATCGCCAGCCGCCAGTAATCGTTAATAAACAGACGGGCGTTGTATTTCCGCCCCAGTTCGATGGCGGCCACCACATCGGCTTCCACCTCTTCATCACGCTTGTCTTTTATGCGCAACTGGAGCGTACGCACGCCCGCATCCAGTAGGCGTTCAATCCACGTTACGCTGTCGACTACCGGATAGAGGCCCAGGCGAAAAGGAACCGTTGGGAAATCGGGTTGAATCATCAGACTTCCTCCCGTTTGAGGTAGATTTCTCCGCCTTTGGCGCGGAAGGTGTCTGACATATCCGCCATCCCCACTTCGATGGTCTGCGCGGCGGCGTAGTCACGGACTTCCTGACTGATTTTCATTGAGCAGAATTTCGGGCCGCACATGGAGCAGAAGTGCGCGACTTTGCCGGATTCCTGCGGCAGGGTTTCATCGTGGTAAGCGCGGGCGGTAAACGGATCGAGCGCCAGATTAAACTGGTCTTCCCAGCGGAATTCAAAGCGCGCTTTGGACATCGCGTTATCACGGATTTGCGCCCCCGGATGCCCTTTCGCCAGATCGGCGGCATGGGCGGCAATCTTGTAGGTAATCAGCCCCTGTTTCACATCTTCTTTGTTTGGCAGGCCAAGGTGTTCTTTCGGGGTGACATAACAGAGCATCGCGCAGCCAAACCAGCCGATCATCGCTGCGCCAATTCCCGAGGTGAAATGGTCGTAACCCGGTGCGATATCAGTGGTCAGCGGGCCTAAGGTGTAGAATGGCGCTTCATGACAGTGCTCCAGCTCTTCGGTCATGTTGCGACGGATCATCTGCATCGGCACATGGCCCGGACCTTCAATCATCACCTGCACGTCATACTCCCAGGCGATTTTGGTCAGTTCGCCCAGTGTGTGCAGTTCTGAGAACTGTGCCTCGTCGTTGGCGTCCTGAAGGGAACCCGGACGCAGGCCATCGCCGAGCGACAGCGACACGTCATAGGCAGCGCAGATTTCACAAATCTCGCGGAAGTGCTGGAAGAGGAAGTTCTCTTTGTGATGAGAGAGACACCATTTCGCCATAATGGACCCTCCGCGCGAGACAATCCCTGTCAGGCGTTTCGCGGTCATCGGCACATAGCGCAGCAGCACTCCGGCATGAATGGTGAAGTAGTCCACCCCCTGTTCGGCCTGCTCCAGCAGCGTATCGCGGAAGGCTTCCCACGTCAGATCTTCGGCGATCCCGTTGACCTTCTCCAGCGCCTGGTAGATCGGAACGGTACCGATCGGCACCGGGCTGTTGCGCAGGATCCATTCGCGGGTTTCATGGATATAGCGACCGGTGGAGAGGTCCATCACCGTGTCTGCCCCCCAGCGCGTTGACCACACCAGTTTCTCCACTTCTTCTTCGATGGAGGAGGTGACGGCAGAGTTGCCGATATTGGCGTTCACCTTCACCAGGAAATTACGCCCGATAATCATCGGTTCCGATTCCGGGTGATTGATGTTGGCGGGGATGATAGCTCGTCCAGCGGCCACTTCATCACGCACAAATTCCGGCGTGATGTTCTCCGGCAGGCGTGCGCCAAATCCTTCACCCGGATGCTGCTGGCGTAACACTTCACTGCGGATGCGTTCACGGCCCATGTTTTCACGAATGGCGATAAACTCCATTTCCGGGGTGACGATACCCTGGCGCGCGTAGTGCAGTTGCGTCACGCATTTGCCTGCTTTCGCGCGTTTTGGCGTCAGCAAACCGGTGAAACGCAGTTCATCCAGACCGTCGTCGGCCAGACGTTCTTTGGTATAGACAGAGCTGCGGTCAGTTAAGGCTTCGCTGTCGTTACGCGCATCAATCCACGGCTGGCGCAGCTTTGTCAGCCCCTGCTGGACGTTAATTGCCACATCCGGATCACCATACGGACCGGAGGTGTCGTACACCGGAATCGCTTCGTTCTCTTCAAACTGCGGTTCCGCTTTGCTGCCGCCGATGAGCGTCGGGCTAAGCTGAATTTCCCGCATCGGGACGCGAAGATCGTGTTGTGAACCGGTGATGTAGATCCGTTTTGAGTTCGGGAAGGCTGTGCCTTCCAGCGTATCGATAAAGTGTTGTGCTTGCGCGCGCTGTTCGCGGCGGGACAATTTAGGGGTAGTTGCAGACATAGCTCATTCCAAAAAAGTAAGGAGATGGCTTGTCAGACGACGGATGAGTAATAGGTGTGCGACGCCCGTTAAGGCTTACGCATAAAGCAGAATTACTCTTGTTCCCTTCGCAGGTTTTAACCTGATCAGGTTCCGCGGATCCCGAATTAACGGTCTCAGCCGGTGTTTTCACACCAGGCACTCCGACAAGATGTAACCTCTGATAAGAGGCAATAGGGGTAAACTACGCGTTCTGTGCGCCGAACTCAAGCAGGACGTTTGATAACCGCATTGTCATGCATGGCGTCAAAGACCAGCATGATCAGCTTATCTTCCAGCGCAAATCGGGCTTCCAGCGCTTCGCCGAGATCGGATAAAACCTGTTGAAACTCCAGGCAGTTATCGTGATCAATCGCCGTTTCCAGGCTGGAGTCATAGTAGTCCATGATGCGTTGTGTGTTAGCTTCCAGTAGCGGCCAAATTTTTGTCGCTTTTAAAAGCTGCCCGTTACCTTCCAATTTATGCAGAATACGTTCATAAATACTGAAGTGTCCGGTGGAGAGGTAGTCGACCAGGCTCTGACAAAAATCATCCAGCGCTTTTTCATTCAGTTGCATGTACGATTCTTTGCCAGGCTTAATGCCAACCAGATTGTAGTAAGCCACGAGCAGATGCTTACGTACATGTAGCCAGCGATCAACCAGTTTGTTACTTCCTCTGACGCGCTCTGTCAGGTCTTCCAGCTGGTTTAGCATGATTGACTCCGCAAGTGTAGATTTAAAAACTGCTCACGCAGGAATTGTAAAAATAATGTTATCAACATGCCAGTGAAGCAAAGGTAGTGCAAGAGCTATGGATCGTATAATTGAAAAATTAGATCACGGCTGGTGGATCGTCAGCCATGAGCAAAAATTATGGTTGCCTCATGGCGAATTGCCACACGGCGATGCGGCAACTTTCGATCTTGTCGGGCAGCCAGCGCTGCAAATCGGAGAGTGGGAAGGCGAACCCGTCTGGCTGGTGCAACAGCATCGGCGTCACGAGATGGGATCGGTTCGTCAGGTGATCGATCAGGATGTGGGGCTGTTTCAACTGGCGGGGCGCGGGGTACAGCTGGCTGAGTTTTATCGATCGCATAAATTCTGTGGCTACTGCGGGCACCTGATGCATCCGAGTAAAACCGAGTGGGCGATGCTCTGTACCCACTGCCGTGAACGTTACTATCCGCAAATCGCCCCCTGCATTATCGTCGCCATTCGCCGTGAGGATTCGATCCTGCTTGCCCAACACGTTCGCCATCGTAACGGCGTACATACCGTACTTGCCGGATTTGTTGAGGTGGGCGAGACCCTGGAACAGGCGGTGGCGCGTGAGGTGATGGAAGAGAGCGGCATTAAAATTAAAAACCTGCGCTATATCACCTCGCAGCCGTGGCCTTTCCCGATGTCGCTGATGACTGCGTTTATGGCGGAGTATGACAGCGGCGAGATTGTCATCGACCCGAAAGAGCTGCTGGAGGCTAACTGGTATCGCTACGATGATCTACCACTCCTGCCGCCGCCTGGCACCGTCGCACGGCGTCTGATCGAAGATACCGTGGCAATGTGTCGGGCTGAGTATGAATGACATGATACACTGACGGCCTGACGCAATAAGGAACTGCAAAAATGACCGAACTGAAGAACGATCGTTATCTGCGTGCGCTGCTGCGCCAGCCCGTTGATGTCACCCCGGTATGGATGATGCGCCAGGCGGGCCGCTATTTACCGGAATATAAAGCCACCCGCGCAGAGGCGGGCGATTTTATGTCGCTGTGCAAAAATGCCGAGCTGGCCTGCGAAGTGACGCTCCAGCCGCTGCGCCGTTATCCGCTTGATGCGGCGATCCTCTTCTCGGATATCCTGACCATTCCGGATGCGATGGGACTGGGGCTCTGGTTTGAAGCCGGCGAAGGTCCGCGTTTTACTGCACCGGTCGCCTGCAAAGCCGATGTCGACAAGCTGCCGGTTCCCGATCCGGAAGATGAACTGGGCTACGTGATGAACGCGGTACGTACGATTCGTCGCGAGCTAAAAGGTGATGTGCCACTGATTGGCTTCTCCGGCAGTCCGTGGACGCTGGCGACCTACATGGTGGAAGGCGGAAGCAGCAAAGCCTTTACCGTGATTAAAAAGATGATGTATGCCGACCCGAAAACGCTGCATGCGCTACTTGATAAGCTGGCGAAGAGCGTCACGCTGTATCTGAATGCTCAAATCAAGGCGGGCGCGCAGTCGGTGATGATTTTCGACACCTGGGGTGGCGTGCTGACCGGACGCGATTATCAGCAGTTCTCGCTGTATTACATGCACAAAATCGTTGATGGCCTGCTGCGTGAAAACGACGGTCGCCGCGTGCCGGTGACGCTGTTTACTAAAGGTGGCGGACAGTGGCTGGAAGCGATGGCGGAAACCGGCTGCGATGCGCTCGGACTCGACTGGACCACCGATATTGCCGATGCACGTCGTCGCGTGGGACATAAGGTTGCTTTACAGGGCAACATGGATCCTTCCATGCTCTATGCGCCTACGGCGCGGATCGAAGAAGAAGTGGCGTCTATACTTTCTGGTTTCGGCCAGGGGGAAGGCCACGTCTTTAACCTCGGTCACGGCATCCACCAGGACGTGCCGCCAGAACATGCTGGCGCCTTTGTGGAGGCGGTGCACCGGCTGTCCGCACAATACCACCGCTAAGGAGACCATATGGACCTCGCGTCGCTACGCGCTCAACAACTTGAACTGGCCTCATCTGTAATCCGCGTGGATCAACTTGATAACGATCCGCCGGATCTGATCGGCGGGGCAGACGTGGGGTTTGAACAGGGCGGAGAGGTGACGCGGGCGGCGATGGTTTTGCTGAAATATCCCTCGCTGGAACTGGTTGAATACAAAGTGGCGCGCATCGCCACCACCATGCCTTATATCCCCGGCTTTCTCTCCTTCCGTGAATATCCCGCGTTGCTGGCAGCGTGGGAGCAACTCTCGCAAAAACCCGATTTGCTCTTTGTGGATGGTCACGGTATTTCCCATCCGCGCCGTCTCGGCGTGGCCAGCCATTTCGGACTGTTGGTGGATGTGCCGACCATTGGTGTGGCGAAAAAACGATTGTGCGGCAAGTTCGAACCACTCTCTGCTGAACCTGGCGCACTGGCGCCGCTGATGGACAAAGGTGAGCAACTGGCATGGGTCTGGCGCAGCAAAGCGCGCTGTAATCCGCTGTTTATCGCTACGGGCCATCGTGTCGGGTTGGACAGCGCCCTGGCGTGGGTGCAGCGCTGTATGAAAGGCTACCGCCTGCCGGAGCCAACCCGCTGGGCGGATGCGGTGGCATCGGAACGTCCGGCATTTATGCGATGGCAGGAAATGCAGCCCTGATTGCGGTACACTGCCGCTAATTTCTGATTCGAGAATTCATCATGTTACAAAACCCGATTCATCTGCGTCTGGAACGTCTGGAAAGCTGGCAGCACGTCACGTTTATGGCCTGCCTGTGTGAGCGCATGTACCCGAACTATGCCATGTTCTGCCAACAGACCGGGTTTGGCGACGGACAGGTGTACCGCCGTATTCTGGACCTGATCTGGGAAACGCTGACGGTCAAAGATGCGAAAGTGAATTTCGACAGCCAACTGGAGAAGTTTGAAGAAGCGATCCCGGCGGCAGATGATTATGACCTGTATGGGGTTTATCCGGCCATTGATGCCTGCGTGGCGTTAAGTGAGCTGGTTCATTCCCGTTTGAGCGGTGAGACGCTGGAACACGCCATTGAAGTCAGCAAGACGTCCATCACTACGGTTGCGATGCTGGAAATGACCCAGGCAGGTCGAGAAATGAGCGATGAAGAGCTCAAAGATAACCCGGCGGTGGAGCAAGAGTGGGATATTCAGTGGGAAATATTCCGACTTTTAGCTGACTGTGAAGAACGCGACATTGAGCTGATAAAAGGGCTTAGAGCAGACCTGCGTGAGGCTGGCGAGAGCAATATCGGTATAAATTTGCAGCAGTAAGACACGAAAACGTGATTTAACTTCTGAATTGTCGTACCTGAAGGCTTCCCTTCCGCCCCCCGTCTGGTCTACATTTGGAGGGCGAAAAAAAGTGGCTATCGGTGCGTGTATGCAGGAGAGTGCTTTTCTGGCATTTCCGTCGCACTCGATGCTTAGCAAGCGATAAACACATTGTAAGGATAACTTATGAACAAGACTCAACTGATTGATGTAATTGCAGACAAAGCAGAACTGTCCAAAACCCAGGCTAAAGCTGCTCTGGAATCCACTTTGGCTGCTATTACTGAGTCTCTGAAAGAAGGCGATGCTGTACAACTGGTTGGTTTCGGTACCTTCAAAGTGAACCACCGTGCTGAGCGCACTGGCCGCAACCCGCAGACCGGTAAAGAAATCAAAATCGCCGCAGCTAACGTACCGGCGTTTGTTTCTGGTAAAGCACTGAAAGACGCAGTTAAGTAAGACCACGTGGCTGTGAACAGTTTTAATGAAGGGGCGGCTTCGCCCCTTTCGTCTGTCTGGCGTCGCACGTTGACGTTAGCAGGCGTGCTGTTGCTAACGGCCTGTAGCCATAACGCCTCTCTTCCGCCGTTTACCGCCAGTGGGTTTGCTGACAACCAGGGTGCGGTGCGTATCTGGCGTAAAGACGCATCAGACGGCGTCCATATGCTTTCGGTGTTCAGTCCGTGGCGTAATGGCAGTACCACAACCAGCGAGTACCGCTGGCAGGGTGATTCCCTTTCACTGATAGAACTCAATATTTATGGCGAACCGCCGGAGCATATCCGCGTGCGTTTTGACGATCGCGGCGAACTGAGCTTTATGCAGCGCGAAGTCGATGGTCATAAACAGCAGTTGTCGAACGACCAAATCGAATTGTACCGTTACCGTGCCGAGCAGATCCGCCAGACCAGCGATGCATTGCGACAGGGGCGGGTGGTCTTGCGTCAGGGACGCTGGCATGCCGCTGAACGTACGGTTACCACCTGCGAAGGCGAGACGATTAAACCGGATTTAGATGCCTGGGCGATGAGTCACATTGAGCGCCGCCAGAGCCATTCATCTGTTGACGTCAGCGTGGCATGGCTGGAGGCGCCCGAAGGGTCACAGCTTCTGCTGGTGGCGAATTCCGACTTCTGCCACTGGCAGCCAAAAGAAAAAACGTTTTGATGGGTGCCGGATGGCGGCCTACATCAGACATTCTGTAGGCCTGATAAGCGTCGCGCCATCAGGCAAAACATTACCAGTGTCCCATTCCCATGTGGCCGCCACGACCACCGCATCCGCCGTAACCCATCCCCATACCCATACCGCCAGGGACACCGGCCTGAGCCATGGCAACATCCCGTTTCACCCGTTGTTCATCCAGAGACTGTCTTAAGGATTCCATCTCTTTAGCCACCGCATTGATTTTGGCGGTATCCGGCGGATTCGTCGCTAACAGCGCGTTGTATTCATAGCGTTTGGACATCAGTTGTTGGCGTAGGGCGTTAGTCTGGTTGTAAAAGTCATTATGGATTTTTTGCGCGGCAGCCTGCTGCTCTGCGCTCAGTCCACTGCCATTTTGTTGCCACATGCCGCCGCCGTTCCCCCAGTGATGCCGCGCCAGGGCGGGGCTGGAACCCAGCACCATCAAAGAGAGGGCGATCAGCGCCAGGCCTGCTTTCGTGTTCCGTTTCATCATTTATCCTCCTGTGGGTGGTCTTATCTTCTGTATTGCATCTTCCGTGCCAGACTGATTCTTCCCGCCCGGCGCGGGTTCTGGCGATGCACAGGCCAGCAAAGCGAGTAAAAATGACTCGCCGGAAGGACGCAGTGGGTCATTTTTACCCGGCGTTGTCGGCAGTTTGTGTGGCAAGACCGGGATACGAGCCGCGAAAAGTGGCATGATTTCTGCTGAAAAGAAGGGATTGAGTCACTCAGAGCTGATGAGAATGATGCGAGAACATAAGGATACGGTAGCCCGATGGTTGAGCGGGGTGCTACCCGCCATCATCCTGATTCTGGTTGGGCTATTTGCCGTGATGGTGATCCGCGATTACGGGCGTGAAAGTGACGCAGCGCGGCAGACGCTGCTGGAAAAAGGCAGTGTGCTAATCCGTGCACTGGAGTCGGGGACGCGCGTCGGGATGGGCATGCGGATGCATCATGCTCAGCAGCAAACGCTGCTCGAAGAGATGGCGGGGCAGCCAGGCGTGCTGTGGTTTGCCGTGACCGATGCGCAGGGCAACGTTGTCATGCACAGCGATCCTGCCCTGGTCGGGAAAACGCTCTACTCGCCAGCAGAGATGCACACATTACACCCAGGAGAAGAGGCGCGCTGGCGTGCGCTTGACGCGACGGATGCGCAGGGGGAGACCGTTCCGGCGCTGGAGATCTATCGTCAGTTCCAGCCGCTGTTTTTCCCTGGACGACACGGGATGCGTGGGATGTCGCGTGGTAATGGCGCAATGCCGGGTTCTGCTCATCAGTTCATTTTTATCGCCTTTGATGCCAGTGAGTTGGCCGTGACGCAGGCGCGTGAGTGGCGTAATACGCTGATTATGCTTTTCGCGCTGACCACCGTGCTGCTGGCGACCCTCCTGACGTTTTTCTGGTACCGGCGATACCTGCGTTCTCGCCAGCTGTTGCAGGATGAGATGAACCGTAAAGAGAAGCTGGTGGCGATCGGGCATCTGGCCGCAGGCGTCGCGCATGAGATTCGAAATCCGCTCTCTTCCATCAAAGGACTGGCAAAGTACTTTGCTGAACGCGCGCCAGCGGGCGGTGAAGCGCATGAACTGGCGCAGGTGATGGCGAAAGAGGCCGATCGTTTAAACCGGGTGGTCAGTGAACTGCTGGAACTGGTGAAGCCCGCGCACTTGTCCTTGCAGTCGGTGGATCTCAATGCGGTAATTGACCACTCTCTGCAACTGGTCAGCCAGGACGCGCAGAGTCGGGCGATTGAGCTGCAATTTGTGTCTGACCCTGCGCTGCCGCCCGTTCAGGCTGACCCGGACCGGCTGACGCAGGTGTTGCTGAATCTTTATCTGAACGCGATTCATGCCATCGATCGGCAGGGGACCATCCGCGTTGAGGCAAGCACAAGCGGAGCCGATCGCGTTAAAATCACCGTTGCAGACAGCGGGAAAGGGATTGCGGCGGAACAGCTGGCCGCCATTTTCACCCCTTATTTCACGACGAAAGCGGACGGTACGGGACTGGGGCTGGCGGTGGTACAGAACATCATTGAACAGCATGGCGGGACGATCCAGGCGGATAGCCTGCCAGGTAAAGGCGCAACGTTCACCCTCTGGCTCCCGGTGACGTTAACACGTAAGGATTCACAAGGATGATTCGCGCAAAGATCGATATTCTGGTGGTGGATGACGACGTCAGCCACTGCACTATTTTACAGGCATTACTGCGAGGATGGGGCTATGACGTCGCGCTGGCCTACAGCGGGCGAGCCGCACTCGAGCAGGTGCGTGAACACGTCTTTGACCTCGTGTTGTGCGATGTACGCATGGCGGAGCTGGACGGCATCGAAACGCTGAAAGAGATCAAGACGCTGAACCCGGCAATTCCGGTGCTGATCATGACGGCGTTTTCCAGCGTGGAGACGGCGGTAGAGGCGCTAAAAACCGGCGCGCAGGATTACTTAATCAAACCGTTGGATTTTGATAATCTGCAAACGACGCTGGAAAACGCGCTGGCGCATACGCGAGCATCCGCCAGCGAGCTGCCGTCAGTTTCCGCCTCGCAGTTTGGGATGGTCGGCGAAAGTCCGGCGATGCGACAACTGCTGAGTGAAATTGCGATGGTTGCGCCTTCCGATGCAACGGTATTGATTCATGGAGATTCTGGCACCGGGAAAGAGCTGGTGGCGCGCGCGCTGCATGCCTGCAGTGAGCGGAGCGACAAACCGCTGATAACGTTGAACTGCGCGGCGCTCAACGAGTCGCTACTGGAATCTGAGCTGTTCGGTCATGAAAAAGGCGCATTTACCGGTGCCGACAAGCGCCGGGAAGGGCGTTTTGTCGAAGCCGATGGCGGCACGCTGTTTCTTGATGAGATTGGTGATATCTCGCCGATGATGCAGGTGCGGTTGCTGCGGGCGATTCAGGAACGCGAAGTTCAGCGTGTGGGCAGCAACCAGACTATCTCGGTCGATGTCCGCCTGATCGCCGCGACTCATCGCGATCTGGCGCAAGAGGTGCAGGCCGGACGTTTTCGTCAGGATCTCTACTATCGCCTGAACGTGGTGACCATTGAAACGCCGTCGCTGCGTCAGCGGCGGGAAGATATCCCCCTGTTGGCTGACCACTTTCGCCAGCAGTTTGCTGAACGTAACCGTAAGGCGGTGAAAGGGTTTACCCCACGGGCGATGGATCTGCTGATTCACTACGACTGGCCGGGGAATATCCGTGAGCTGGAAAATGCGATTGAGCGTTCAGTGGTCCTGCTGACCGGAGAGTATATTTCTGAGCGCGAGCTGCCGCTGGCGATCGCGAGTCAGCCCCTGCCGCTCATGACGGAGCAGGCCATTCAGCCGCTGGTGGAAGTCGAAAAAGAGGTGATTCTGGCGGCGCTGGAAAAAACGGGCGGCAACAAAACGGAAGCCGCCCGTCAGCTAGGGATTACGCGAAAGACGCTGCTGGCGAAACTGTCGCGTTAGTTCTGTTCACGCTCAATGGCGCGCCAGCCGATGTCTTTACGGCAGAAACAGTCGTCCCAGTGGATATCGGTCATTAAGGCATAGGCGCGTTTCTGCGCCTCTGCCACCGTATCCCCCAGCGCAGTGACGCACAGCACGCGACCACCGCTGGTGACAACCTGCTCGTTATCGTCCAGTCGGGTGCCGGCGTGGAACACTTTGCCATCTGCCACTTCTTCCAACGACAAACCGTGGATCACGTCGCCGGTGCGATAATCGCCAGGATAACCGCCCGCTGCCATCACCACGCCAAGCGAGGCGCGATCATCCCACTCTGATTTTTGCTCATCCAGTTTGCCTTCGCAGGCAGCAAGGCAAAGCTCAACCAGATCGGATTTCATACGCAGCATGATGGGCTGGGTTTCCGGATCGCCAAAGCGGCAGTTAAATTCGATCACCTTCGGATTGCCCTGTTTGTCGATCATCAGACCGGCATACAGGAAACCGGTATAGGTGTTACCTTCTGCCGCCATGCCTTTGACGGTTGGCCAGATGATGCGTTCCATCGTGCGCTGATGGACGTCATCCGTCACCACTGGCGCCGGAGAATAGGCACCCATCCCGCCGGTGTTCAGGCCGGTATCACCATCGCCTACGCGCTTATGATCCTGACTGGTCGCCATCGGCAAGACGTGCTCGCCGTCGACCATCACAATAAAGCTGGCTTCTTCGCCATCGAGGAACTCTTCAATCACGATGCGATGACCCGCGTCGCCAAACGCGTTGCCAGCCAGCATATCATGTACGGCGGCTTCGGCTTCTTCCAGCGTCATTGCGACAATCACACCCTTACCGGCAGCCAGACCGTCAGCCTTAATGACGATCGGCGCGCCTTTCTCACGCAGATAAGCGAGAGCTGGTTCGATCTCCGTAAAGTTCTGATATTCGGCCGTCGGGATCTGGTGACGTGCAAGGAAATCTTTGGTGAACGCTTTTGAACCTTCCAGTTGTGCTGCGCCAGCGGTTGGACCGAAGATTTTCAGGCCCGCCGCACGGAAGGTATCGACCACGCCTTTCACCAGCGGCGCTTCCGGGCCGACGATCGTCAGGTCGATCTTTTCACTCTGGGCAAAGTTCAGCAGTGCCGGAATATCGGTTGCGCCGATCGCGACGTTTTGCAGCGTCGGTTCCAGCGCAGTGCCGGCATTACCCGGTGCAACAAATACGGTTGCCACTGTTGGTGACTGAGCGGCTTTCCACGCCAGAGCGTGCTCGCGCCCGCCGTTTCCGATAACTAATACTTTCATGTCTCGCTCCATTAATGGCGGAAGTGGCGCATGTCGGTGAAGATCATCGCAATGCCGTGTTCGTCAGCAGCGGCAATGACTTCATCATCACGGATGGAACCGCCTGGCTGGATCACGCAGCTCACGCCAACAGCGGCAGCAGCATCAATACCATCGCGGAACGGGAAGAAGGCGTCGGACGCCATCGCGGAACCTTTCACTTCCAGACCTTCATCCGCGGCTTTGATCCCGGCAATTTTAGCGGAGTAGACGCGGCTCATCTGGCCTGCGCCAATACCGATAGTCATGTTCTCTTTGGCGTAAACAATGGCGTTGGATTTAACGAACTTCGCGACTTTCCAGCAGAACAGCGCGTCGCGCAGTTCCTGTTCGGTCGGCTGGCGCTTCGTCACCACGCGCAGCTCACCAGCAGTGACCATACCCAGATCGCGATCCTGTACCAGCAGACCGCCGTTAACACGTTTGAAGTCCAGGCCCGGCACGCGCTCAGCCCACTGACCGCAGGTCAGAACGCGCACGTTTTGCTTGGCAGCGGTGATTTTCAGCGCCTCATCGGTCGCTGATGGAGCGATGATCACTTCGACAAACTGACGGGAGATGATGGCCTGCGCCGTTTCAGCATCCAGTTCGCGGTTAAAGGCGATGATGCCGCCGAAGGCAGATGTTGGGTCGGTTTTGTAGGCGCGATCGTAGGCATCCAGAATAGAGGTGCTTACGGCAACGCCGCATGGGTTCGCGTGCTTGACGATAACGCAGGCTGGCTCGTTGAACTCTTTCACACATTCCAGCGCGGCGTCGGTATCGGCGATGTTGTTATAGGAGAGTGCTTTGCCCTGAACCTGCTGAGCGGTTGCAACGGAGGCTTCTTGTACGTTCTCTTCTATATAGAATGCAGCCTGCTGGTGGCTGTTTTCACCGTAGCGCATATCCTGCTTCTTAATGAAGTTCAGATTCAGCGTCCGCGGGAAGCGACCCGCGGCGTCTTTGCTTTCACCGTGATAGGCCGGAACCATGCTGCCAAAATAGTTGGCAATCATACTGTCGTAAGCGGCGGTGTGTTCGAAGGCTTTAATCGCGAGGTCGAAACGGGTATCGAGGGTCAAAGAACCGTCGTTGGCATCCATCTCTTTAATAATGGCGTCGTAGTCGCTGCTCTTTACAACGATTGCGACATCTTTATGGTTTTTTGCAGCAGAGCGCACCATTGTCGGCCCGCCGATGTCGATGTTCTCTACAGCATCTTCCAGTGAGCAGCCTTCGCGGGCAACGGTCTGGGCGAACGGATAAAGGTTAACAACCACCATGTCGATGGGGGCGATGCCGTGCTGTTCCATAATCCCGTCATCCTGACCGCGACGACCGAGAATGCCGCCGTGTACTTTAGGATGCAGGGTTTTGACGCGTCCATCCATCATTTCCGGGAAACCGGTGTAATCGGAAACTTCGGTCACCGGCAGACCTTTCTCTGCTAACAGACGGGCAGTGCCCCCTGTCGACAGCAGATCCACACCACGTGCGGAAAGTGCCTGGGCGAATTCGACGATACCGGCTTTGTCAGAAACACTGAGCAGAGCGCGGCGGACTGGACGACGTTGTTGCATGGTAAATCCCCTGGATTTGACGATAACAGAGAGCGTTAGCTGAATTTTTCGTGAAAAACTTAGCTAACGCCCCTTACGGGGCATCCTTGTTTTGCGGGGGCATTGTAACGAAAACGTTTGCGCAACGCTCGCGAATTTTTCTTTTTCGATTCTGGTTCTGATTTTCTCTCTATATAGATCGTTAACGGCAGGGAAGATCCGCTCAAAGATCCCGACGATTGTGGATAAGTCTGTGTGTAAAAGGGTATAAGGCGGGGTTTTGCTGGGGAATGCAGCAGTCAGTCATTTTTCTGCAACTTTTCTATTGCGGATGCTCGAGAACTCCCTATAATGCGCCTCCATTGACACGGCGGATGTGAATCACTTCACACAAACAGCCGGTTCGGTTGAAGAGAAAAATCCTGAAAATCAGGGTTGACTCTGAAAGAGGAAAGCGTAATATACGCCACCTCGCGACAGAGCGCTAAAGCGCGTCGCAACTGCTCTTTAACAATTTATCAGACAATCTGTGTGGGCACTCAGAGTGACATGGATTCTTAACGTCGCAAGACGAAAAATGAATACCAAGTCTCAAAGAGTGAACACGTAATTCATTACGACGTTTAATTCTAGGAGCATCAAACTTAAATTGAAGAGTTTGATCATGGCTCAGATTGAACGCTGGCGGCAGGCCTAACACATGCAAGTCGAACGGTAACAGGAAGCAGCTTGCTGCTTTGCTGACGAGTGGCGGACGGGTGAGTAATGTCTGGGAAACTGCCCGATGGAGGGGGATAACTACTGGAAACGGTAGCTAATACCGCATAATGTCGCAAGACCAAAGAGGGGGACCTTCGGGCCTCTTGCCATCGGATGTGCCCAGATGGGATTAGCTTGTTGGTGAGGTAACGGCTCACCAAGGCGACGATCCCTAGCTGGTCTGAGAGGATGACCAGCCACACTGGAACTGAGACACGGTCCAGACTCCTACGGGAGGCAGCAGTGGGGAATATTGCACAATGGGCGCAAGCCTGATGCAGCCATGCCGCGTGTATGAAGAAGGCCTTCGGGTTGTAAAGTACTTTCAGCGGGGAGGAAGGGGTTAAGGTTAATAACCTTAGCCATTGACGTTACCCGCAGAAGAAGCACCGGCTAACTCCGTGCCAGCAGCCGCGGTAATACGGAGGGTGCAAGCGTTAATCGGAATTACTGGGCGTAAAGCGCACGCAGGCGGTCTGTCAAGTCGGATGTGAAATCCCCGGGCTCAACCTGGGAACTGCATTCGAAACTGGCAGGCTTGAGTCTCGTAGAGGGGGGTAGAATTCCAGGTGTAGCGGTGAAATGCGTAGAGATCTGGAGGAATACCGGTGGCGAAGGCGGCCCCCTGGACGAAGACTGACGCTCAGGTGCGAAAGCGTGGGGAGCAAACAGGATTAGATACCCTGGTAGTCCACGCCGTAAACGATGTCTATTTGGAGGTTGTGCCCTTGAGGCGTGGCTTCCGGAGCTAACGCGTTAAATAGACCGCCTGGGGAGTACGGCCGCAAGGTTAAAACTCAAATGAATTGACGGGGGCCCGCACAAGCGGTGGAGCATGTGGTTTAATTCGATGCAACGCGAAGAACCTTACCTGGTCTTGACATCCACAGAACTTGGCAGAGATGCCTTGGTGCCTTCGGGAACTGTGAGACAGGTGCTGCATGGCTGTCGTCAGCTCGTGTTGTGAAATGTTGGGTTAAGTCCCGCAACGAGCGCAACCCTTATCCTTTGTTGCCAGCGGTTAGGCCGGGAACTCAAAGGAGACTGCCAGTGATAAACTGGAGGAAGGTGGGGATGACGTCAAGTCATCATGGCCCTTACGACCAGGGCTACACACGTGCTACAATGGCATATACAAAGAGAAGCGACCTCGCGAGAGCAAGCGGACCTCATAAAGTATGTCGTAGTCCGGATTGGAGTCTGCAACTCGACTCCATGAAGTCGGAATCGCTAGTAATCGTGGATCAGAATGCCACGGTGAATACGTTCCCGGGCCTTGTACACACCGCCCGTCACACCATGGGAGTGGGTTGCAAAAGAAGTAGGTAGCTTAACCTTCGGGAGGGCGCTTACCACTTTGTGATTCATGACTGGGGTGAAGTCGTAACAAGGTAACCGTAGGGGAACCTGCGGTTGGATCACCTCCTTACCTTAAAGAACCTGCCTTTGTAGTGCCCACACAGATTGTCTGATGAAAAGTAAAAAGCAAGGCGTCTTGCCGAAGCAGACTTCAGTGTCCCCTTCGTCTAGAGGCCCAGGACACCGCCCTTTCACGGCGGTAACAGGGGTTCGAATCCCCTAGGGGACGCCACTTGCTGGTTTGTGTGAGTGAAAGTCGCCGGCCTTTGTATCTCAAAACTGACTCAGCGAGTCATGTTTGAGATATTTGCTCTTTAAAAATCTGGATCAAGCTGAAAATTGAAACGACACACTGTTAATGGTGTGTTCGAGTCTCTCAAATTTTCGCAACACGATGATGAATCGAAAGAAACATCTTCGGGTTGTGAGGTTAAGCGACTAAGCGTACACGGTGGATGCCCTGGCAGTCAGAGGCGATGAAGGACGTGCTAATCTGCGAAAAGCGTCGGTAAGGTGATATGAACCGTTATAGCCGGCGATGTCCGAATGGGGAAACCCAGTGCAATTCGTTGCACTATCGTTAACTGAATCCATAGGTTAACGAGGCGAACCGGGGGAACTGAAACATCTAAGTACCCCGAGGAAAAGAAATCAACCGAGATTCCCCCAGTAGCGGCGAGCGAACGGGGAGCAGCCCAGAGCCTGAATCAGCATGTGTGGTAGTGGAACGGTCTGGAAAGGCCGGCGATACAGGGTGACAGCCCCGTACACAAAATTGCATGTGTTGTGAGCTCGATGAGTAGGGCGGGACACGTGGTATCCTGTCTGAATATGGGGGGACCATCCTCCAAGGCTAAATACTCCTGACTGACCGATAGTGAACCAGTACCGTGAGGGAAAGGCGAAAAGAACCCCGGCGAGGGGAGTGAAAAAGAACCTGAAACCGTGTACGTACAAGCAGTGGGAGCCTCTTTATGGGGTGACTGCGTACCTTTTGTATAATGGGTCAGCGACTTATATTCTGTAGCAAGGTTAACCGAATAGGGGAGCCGAAGGGAAACCGAGTCTTAACTGGGCGTTAAGTTGCAGGGTATAGACCCGAAACCCGGTGATCTAGCCATGGGCAGGTTGAAGGTTGGGTAACACTAACTGGAGGACCGAACCGACTAATGTTGAAAAATTAGCGGATGACTTGTGGCTGGGGGTGAAAGGCCAATCAAACCGGGAGATAGCTGGTTCTCCCCGAAAGCTATTTAGGTAGCGCCTCGTGAATTCATCTCCGGGGGTAGAGCACTGTTTCGGCTAGGGGGCCATCCCGGCTTACCAACCCGATGCAAACTGCGAATACCGGAGAATGTTATCACGGGAGACACACGGCGGGTGCTAACGTCCGTCGTGAAGAGGGAAACAACCCAGACCGCCAGCTAAGGTCCCAAAGTCATGGTTAAGTGGGAAACGATGTGGGAAGGCTCAGACAGCCAGGATGTTGGCTTAGAAGCAGCCATCATTTAAAGAAAGCGTAATAGCTCACTGGTCGAGTCGGCCTGCGCGGAAGATGTAACGGGGCTAAACCATGCACCGAAGCTGCGGCAGCGACACTAAGTGTTGTTGGGTAGGGGAGCGTTCTGTAAGCCTGTGAAGGTGTGCTGTGAGGCATGCTGGAGGTATCAGAAGTGCGAATGCTGACATAAGTAACGATAAAGCGGGTGAAAAGCCCGCTCGCCGGAAGACCAAGGGTTCCTGTCCAACGTTAATCGGGGCAGGGTGAGTCGACCCCTAAGGCGAGGCCGAAAGGCGTAGTCGATGGGAAACAGGTTAATATTCCTGTACCAGGTGTTACTGCGAAGGGGGGACGGAGAAGGCTATGTTGGCCGGGCGACGGTTGTCCCGGTTTAAGCGTGTAGGTGTGTGTTCCAGGTAAATCCGGTTCACTTTAACACTGAGGCGTGATGACGAGGCACTACGGTGCTGAAGCAACAAATGCCCTGCTTCCAGGAAAAGCCTCTAAGCATCAGGTAACATCAGATCGTACCCCAAACCGACACAGGTGGTCAGGTAGAGAATACCAAGGCGCTTGAGAGAACTCGGGTGAAGGAACTAGGCAAAATGGTGCCGTAACTTCGGGAGAAGGCACGCTGATGCGTAGGTGAAGCGATTTACTCGTGGAGCTGAAATCAGTCGAAGATACCAGCTGGCTGCAACTGTTTATTAAAAACACAGCACTGTGCAAACACGAAAGTGGACGTATACGGTGTGACGCCTGCCCGGTGCCGGAAGGTTAATTGATGGGGTTATCCGTAAGGAGAAGCTCTTGATCGAAGCCCCGGTAAACGGCGGCCGTAACTATAACGGTCCTAAGGTAGCGAAATTCCTTGTCGGGTAAGTTCCGACCTGCACGAATGGCGTAATGATGGCCAGGCTGTCTCCACCCGAGACTCAGTGAAATTGAACTCGCTGTGAAGATGCAGTGTACCCGCGGCAAGACGGAAAGACCCCGTGAACCTTTACTATAGCTTGACACTGAACACTGGTCCTTGATGTGTAGGATAGGTGGGAGGCTTTGAAGCGCGGACGCCAGTTCGTGTGGAGCCATCCTTGAAATACCACCCTTTAATGGCTGGTGTTCTAACGTGGGCCCGTAATCCGGGTTGCGGACAGTGTCTGGTGGGTAGTTTGACTGGGGCGGTCTCCTCCTAAAGAGTAACGGAGGAGCACGAAGGTTAGCTAATCCTGGTCGGACATCAGGAGGTTAGTGCAAAGGCATAAGCTAGCTTGACTGCGAGCGTGACGGCGCGAGCAGGTGCGAAAGCAGGTCTTAGTGATCCGGTGGTTCTGAATGGAAGGGCCATCGCTCAACGGATAAAAGGTACTCCGGGGATAACAGGCTGATACCGCCCAAGAGTTCATATCGACGGCGGTGTTTGGCACCTCGATGTCGGCTCATCACATCCTGGGGCTGAAGTAGGTCCCAAGGGTATGGCTGTTCGCCATTTAAAGTGGTACGCGAGCTGGGTTTAGAACGTCGTGAGACAGTTCGGTCCCTATCTGCCGTGGGCGCTGGAGAATTGAGGGGGGCTGCTCCTAGTACGAGAGGACCGGAGTGGACGCATCACTGGTGTTCGGGTTGTCATGCCAATGGCACTGCCCGGTAGCTAAATGCGGAAGAGATAAGTGCTGAAAGCATCTAAGCACGAAACTTGCCCCGAGATGAGTTCTCCCTGACCCTTTAAGGGTCCTGAAGGAACGTTGAAGACGACGACGTTGATAGGCCGGGTGTGTAAGCGCAGCGATGCGTTGAGCTAACCGGTACTAATGAACCGTGAGGCTTAACCTTACAACGCCGAAGCTGTTTTGGCGGAATTGAGAGAGAATTTTCAGCTTAGATTCAGATTATGTCACTGCGTGAAAACGGGGTGATAAAACAGAATTTGCCTGGCGGCTGTAGCGCGGTGGTCCCACCTGACCCCATGCCGAACTCAGAAGTGAAACGCCGTAGCGCCGATGGTAGTGTGGGGTCTCCCCATGCGAGAGTAGGGAACTGCCAGGCATCAAACAAGTGAAGAGCCCATCCTGACGGATGGGCTCTTTGCGTTTCTGCCTGCAAATTTGGAGTGTGGCTTTGCCTTATCTGGCCTGTAGGCCTGACAGGCGCAGCGCCTCAGGCAGACCGCACCACTGCCGGATGGCGGCTTTGCCTTATCCGGCCTGCTGTCAGGACGAGGCTTTGTGGTAACGCAAATGCAATAACGGATATGGCTGCCCAAGATCGTCGACCTCTGCGCGCCCCGTCACCCTGAATCCCATCTTCTTATAGAATCCAACAGCTTGTTCATTCTGCTCGTTCACGTTAGTGGTCAACGCGGGCGCTAGCGAAAGCGCATGCTCAATCAACAGTTTACCCACGCCACAGCCCCGAATATCGGGATCAACAAACAGCGCATCCATATGCTCTCCAGTGAGCAACATAAACGCGACGGGCTCATCCTGCTCATTAGCGGCAACCCATAAAGGGGCTTCGGGTAAAAACGAGCGGACTAGTTCCTCCAGCTTGATGCGGTACTCTTTAGACAGAAAATCATGCGTGGCGTCGACCGAACGGCACCAGATTGCAATCAGTTTGTTCCCTTCATCATGCCGCGATCGGCGTATGTTAATAACCATATTCTCTCCTTTTCGTTATGCTTATATTCTAACGTATCCGTCGTCGTGAAACTTTCTCACCTTTAACATGCAGGCTCGACATTGGCGTGATTTCTGAGTATCTTCAGCTATCTGGATGTCTAAACGTTTAAACGTATGTAGTGAGGTTATCAGGTTATGCCGATTCGTGTGCAGGACGAGCTACCCGCCGTCAATTTCTTACGTGAGGAAAACGTCTTTGTTATGACGACTTCCCGTGCTTCAGGTCAGGAAATTCGTCCGCTAAAGGTACTCATCCTCAACCTGATGCCGAAGAAAATCGAAACGGAAAATCAGTTTTTGCGGCTGATGTCGAACTCTCCGTTGCAGGTGGATGTACAGTTACTGCGCATTGATGCACGTGAGTCGCGTAATACGCCAGCAGAGCATCTGAACAACTTCTACTGTAACTTTGAGGATATCTGCGATCAGAACTTCGATGGCTTGATCGTCACCGGCGCGCCGCTGGGTCTGGTGGAGTTCAATGATGTTGCCTACTGGCCACAGATCAAACAAGTGCTGGAGTGGGCGAAAGATCATGTCACCTCAACGCTGTTTGTCTGTTGGGCGGTCCAGGCAGCGCTTAATATCCTCTACGGTATTCCGAAACAGACCCGCACTGATAAGCTTTCTGGCGTTTATGAGCATCATATTCTTCACCCTCATGCACTGCTGACGCGGGGTTTTGATGATTCGTTCCTGGCCCCGCATTCACGCTATGCTGATTTCCCGTCAGTGTTGATCCGTGACTACACCGATCTTGAGATCCTCGCCGAGACTGAGAATGGTGATGCCTATCTTTTTGCCAGCAAAGATAAACGCATTGCGTTTGTCACGGGCCATCCGGAATATGATGCCAACACATTAGGTAGCGAATATTTCCGCGATGTAGAAGCCGGATTAAACCCCGACGTTCCCTACAATTATTTCCCGCAAAACGATCCCCAAAACAAACCTCGCGCTACCTGGCGAAGCCACGGTAATTTGCTGTTCATCAACTGGCTCAACTATTACGTCTACCAGATCACACCATATGATCTGCGTCACATGAATCCAACGCTGGATTAATCGTCTGTCGCTGACGATCCTAAAGCGTTTCAGCATAGTGAATCAGGCACCTTCGGGTGCCTTTTTTATTTCCGAAATGCACTTCAACTTGTGATTAAACTTTATTTTTATTGTTATCAACAGGTTAATTGATAATTAAATTAAAAATGGAAATTGTTTTTGATTTTGAAATTTAAATGAGTAGTCTTAGTTGTGCTGAACGAAAAGCGCACAACGATCCTTCGTTCGCATTGGGAATGCTTTGTTATCAATGACGAGGAGTTACAGAATGAATCAACAGGCAACGACTACCGATGAATTGATCTTTACCAGGCCCCATGGTGAGCCAGAGAAGCAGATCCTGACCGATGAAGCGGTCGAATTTCTCACTGAACTGGTGGCGCGCTTTACGACGAAGCGCAATAAGCTGCTCGCGGCTCGTATTCAGCAGCAGCGGGATATCGACAACGGTATATTGCCTGATTTTATTTCGGAAACTGTTTCCATTAGAAACGGAGACTGGAAGATTCGCGGCATTCCGGAGGATTTACAGGATCGTCGGGTCGAAATCACCGGACCGGTTGAACGCAAGATGGTCATCAATGCGTTGAACGCGAATGTGAAGGTTTTTATGGCCGATTTCGAAGATTCGCTGGCACCGGAATGGAGCAAAGTGATCGACGGGCATATCAACCTGCGTGACGCGGTAAACGGCACCATCAGCTACACCAATGAAGCTGGCAAAATCTATCAGTTGAAGCCCAATCCGGCATTACTGATTTGCCGTGTGCGTGGTCTGCACCTGCCGGAAAAACATGTGACCTGGCGCGGTGAAGCGATCCCCGGCAGCCTGTTCGATTTTGCCCTCTATTTCTTCCATAACTACAAAGCGTTGCTGGCCAAAGGCAGCGGTCCCTATTTCTACCTGCCGAAAACGCAGGCCTGGCAGGAAGCGGCCTGGTGGAGTGAAGTCTTCAGCTATACCGAAGATCGTTTCAATCTGTCGCGCGGTACGATTAAAGCCACGTTGCTGATTGAAACCCTGCCGGCCGTGTTCCAGATGGACGAGATCCTGCACGCGCTGCGTGACCATATTGTCGGGCTGAACTGTGGTCGCTGGGATTACATCTTCAGCTATATCAAAACGCTGAAGAATCATCCGGATCGCGTTCTGCCGGACCGCCAGGTGGTGACGATGGATAAGCCTTTCCTTAGCGCCTATTCGCGTCTGCTGATTAAAACCTGTCACAAACGTGGTGCCTTCGCGATGGGCGGTATGGCGGCATTCATCCCGAGCAAAGACGCTGAACGCAATAATCAGGTACTCAGCAAGGTGAAAGCGGATAAAGCGCTGGAAGCCAATAACGGCCACGACGGCACGTGGATTGCGCATCCGGGACTGGCGGATACCGCGATGGCAGTCTTCAACGAGGTGCTCGGCGAGAACAAAAACCAGCTGTTTGTGACCCGTGATGAAGACGCGCCGATTACCGCAGAACAATTGCTGGCGCCATGTGAAGGCGAGCGTACGGAAGAGGGGATGCGCGCCAATATTCGCGTTGCGGTGCAGTACATCGAAGCGTGGATCTCCGGCAACGGCTGCGTGCCGATTTATGGCCTGATGGAAGATGCGGCGACAGCGGAGATCTCCCGTACGTCAATCTGGCAGTGGATCCATCACGAGAAAACCCTGAGCAACGGCAAACCGGTCACTAAGGCGCTGTTCCGCCAGATGTTGGCTGAAGAGATGCGGGTCATCCAGGACGAACTGGGTGAACACCGTTACAGCAGCGGCCGATTTGATGATGCCGCGCGCCTGATGGAGCAAATCACCACTTCTGACGAATTAATCGATTTCCTGACATTGCCAGGCTACCGCCTGCTGGCGTAAATGCCCAGGCTATTTTGTTCGCCATTTTGGCCCCGGGCCGTGCTCAAAATCCTCACGTACGATAAGTACGCTCCGGTTTTTGCGCGGCTTCCCGTGACCAAACTGCCTTCACCAATAACGCCTGGGAAGCCAGGAGAATAATATGGAGCATCTGCACATGAAAACCCGTACCCAACAGATCGAAGCGTTACAGAAAGAATGGACACAACCGCGCTGGGAAGGCATCCGTCGCCCGTACAGCGCGGAGGAAGTGGTGAAATTACGCGGCTCGGTTAACCCGGAATGCACGCTGGCGCAGCTGGGCGCAGCCAAAATGTGGCGTCTGCTGCACGGCGAATCGAAAAAAGGTTACATCAACAGCCTTGGTGCGCTGACCGGTGGTCAGGCGTTACAGCAGGCGAAAGCGGGTATCGAAGCGGTGTATCTGTCGGGGTGGCAGGTTGCGGCGGATGCCAACCTGGCGTCCAGTATGTACCCGGATCAATCGCTCTACCCGGCGAATTCTGTTCCGGCAGTGGTGGATCGGATCAACAACACCTTTCGCCGTGCGGATCAGATCCAGTGGTCCAGCGGTATTGAGCCCAACGATCCGCGCTATGTGGATTACTTCCTGCCAATCGTCGCCGATGCGGAAGCCGGGTTTGGCGGCGTACTGAATGCGTTTGAGCTGATGAAGTCGATGATTGAGGCCGGTGCAGCGGCTGTTCACTTCGAAGATCAACTGGCCTCGGTGAAGAAATGTGGTCATATGGGCGGCAAAGTGCTGGTGCCAACTCAGGAAGCGATTCAGAAACTGGTGGCTGCGCGTCTGGCGGCAGACGTTATGGGCGTCCCGACGCTGGTGATTGCGCGTACCGATGCGGATGCGGCGGATCTGATCACCTCCGACTGTGACCCGTACGACAGTGAATTTATTACCGGCGAGCGCACCAGTGAAGGATTCTTCCGTACGCGTGCCGGCATTGAGCAGGCGATCAGCCGTGGCCTGGCCTACGCCCCGTATGCCGATCTGGTGTGGTGTGAAACCTCGACGCCGGATCTGGAACTGGCGAAGCGTTTTGCCGATGCGATTCATGCGAAATTCCCAGGCAAACTGCTGGCCTATAACTGTTCGCCGTCGTTCAACTGGCAGAAGAATCTGGACGATAAGACCATCGCCAGCTTCCAGCAGCAGTTGTCCGATATGGGTTACAAATACCAGTTCATTACCCTGGCAGGTATTCACAGCATGTGGTTCAACATGTTCGACCTTGCGCACTCCTACGCGCAGGGTGAAGGCATGCGCCACTATGTTGAGAAGGTTCAGCAGCCGGAATTTGCGGCGGCTAAAGACGGTTACACCTTCGTGTCCCATCAGCAGGAAGTAGGGACAGGCTACTTTGATAAAGTCACCACCATCATTCAGGGCGGCACTTCCTCGGTGACCGCGCTGACCGGCTCGACCGAAGAATCACAGTTTTGATTAATGCCCGGTGGCGCTGCGCTTACCGGGCCTACGAAGGGATGTAGGCCGGATAAGCAGACGCGCTATCCGGCATGACGTTGTGCCGGATGAGGAGAAGCGATGACGCGTGGCCTGGAGTTACTGATTGCTCAGACGATTTTGCAAGGTTTCGACGCCCAGTATGGTCGATTTCTGGAAGTGACCTCCGGCGCGCAACAGCGCTTTGAACAGGCTGACTGGCATGCCGTGCAGCAGGCGATGAAAAGCCGTATTCACCTCTACGATCACCACGTGGGTCTGGTGGTGGAACAACTGCGCTGCATCACTGGCGGCAAAAGTACCGACGCCGCATTTTTGCTGCGTGTAAAAGAGCATTACACCGGGCTCCTGCCGGATTACCCGCGCTTCGAGATTGCGGAGAGCTTTTTTAACTCCGTATATTGTCGGTTATTTGACCACCGCTCGCTCACTCCCGAGCGGCTCTTTATTTTTAGCTCCCAGCCGGAACGTCGTTTCCGGACGATCCCGCGTCCGCTGGCAAAAGATTTCTTCCCGGATAGCGGTTGGGAACCGCTGCTCACCCGCATTCTCAGCGATCTGCCGTTGCGCCTGCCCTGGCAGAACAAAGGGCGCGATATTCGCTATATCATTGCACATCTGCGTGAAACCTTTGGTGAGGAGACGTTGCAGCAGTGCCATCTACAGGTGGCTAACGAGCTGTTTTATCGCAATAAAGCCGCATGGCTGGTCGGCAAACTCATCACGCCATCCGCCACGTTGCCCTTTTTGCTGCCGATTCATCGCACCGATGAAGGTGAACTGTTTGTGGATACCTGCCTGACCACCACGGCAGAAGCCAGTATCGTGTTCGGTTTCGCTCGTTCCTATTTTATGGTGTACGCGCCGCTGCCCGCCGCGCTGGTGGAATGGTTGCGCGAGATCCTGCCAGGAAAAACCACCGCTGAGTTATACATGGCGATTGGCTGTCAGAAACATGCGAAGACCGAGAGCTATCGCGAGTATTTGTTGTATCTGCGCAGCTGCGATGAGCAGTTCATTGAAGCGCCGGGCATACGTGGCATGGTGATGCTGGTCTTTACGCTGCCGGGGTTCGACCGGGTTTTTAAAATTATTAAAGATAAGTTCGCGCCGCAAAAAGAGATGTCTGCCGCCCACGTTCGCGCCTGCTATCAACTGGTGAAAGAGCACGATCGCGTGGGACGCATGGCAGATACCCAGGAGTTCGAAAATTTTGTGCTGGATAAACGTCAGATCGATCCGGCATTGATGGCGCTGTTACTTGAGGAAGTGCCGGAAAAGATAACCGATCTTGGTGAGCAGATTGTCATCCGTCATCTCTATATTGAGCGGCGGATGGTGCCGCTCAATATCTGGCTTGAGCAGGTCGAAGGTCAGCAACTGCGGGATGCGATTGAGGAGTACGGCAACGCGATTCGCCAGCTTGCCGCCGCCAATATTTTCCCCGGCGACATGCTGTTCAAAAACTTTGGCGTCACCCGTCATGGTCGCGTGGTGTTCTACGATTACGATGAAATCTGCTACATGACGGAAGTGAATTTCCGGGACATCCCGCCGCCGCGCTACCCGGAAGATGAGATGAGTGCCGAGCCCTGGTATAGCGTATCCCCTGGCGATGTGTTTCCTGAGGAGTTTCGCCACTGGTTATGCGCCGACCCACGCATCGGACCGCTGTTTGAGGAGATGCACGCCGATCTGTTTCGTGCCGATTACTGGCGCGCATTACAGACGCGCATTCGGGAAGGGCATGTTGAAGATGTTTACGCATATCGCCGTCGCCAGCGATTCAGCGTGCGTTATGAAACCGACCGGGCGCTTGCGCCGCCATCCGGCAATGTGCGCCGACCAGCCTGATGGCACGACGCTTATCAGGCTTGCCGAAAATGTTCCTGAGGGGGATTTTGTTTAACGAATCCCGCCGTATGCCAGCGTCACCTCTTTCGCCGCCTTGATCACCATCGCGCCAAACTCGGTCACGCGGTCGTCCGTGATGCGCGAAATCGGGCCAGAGATAGAGATTGCCGCGAACGGCTCGCGGTGTTCGTCATAAATGCACGACGCGACACAACGCAGACCGAGCGCATGTTCCTCATCATCAAAGGAATAACCGCGCTTGCGGGTCTGGGCGAGGTCGTCCTTCAGATGAACCGGGGAGACCAGCGTCGCGTGGGTGTATGCATGCAGCCCTTTGCGGTGCAGCAACTGGGTCACCTGTTCTTCGCTCAGTTGTGCTAAAAACGCTTTGCCTGCGCCAGAGGCGTGCATCGGCAGCTTACCGCCAATCGGCGCAGACATACGCATCAGTTGGGTACACTGTACCTGGTCAATGATAATCGCCTGATGATCACTTTGATCCAGTACCGCCAGATTCACCGTTTCGCCGGAATCTTCCATCAGTTTGCGCAGAATAGGGTGGACGATCGCCAGCAAATTGCGGCTCTGTAAAAAGCTGCTGCCGACGATAAACGCATGCGCGCCTATCGCCCAGTGTCCAAGGTCACCCACCTGACGCACAAAGCCCTGCTGCTGCATAGTGGTCAGTAAGCGATGAGTCGTGGAGTTCGGCAGGCCAGCCTGCTGTGCCAGCTCGGTCAATGCCACGCTGCCGTTGGATTCCGCGATCCATTCCAGCAGTTTCAGGCCACGGGTCAGCGACTGAACCTGTCCGGCAGCGGGGGCGGTCGTCGCGGCGGGTTTTCTGCCGCGTTTGGCGGGAACGGGTGCAACCATAGCGCATTCCTTTTCTGTATCGTGGAAATCATTTTCGTTTTATTCAATTATAATGCAAGAAGTCTTGTACTGATCGGATGAGTGAAGCTGAACATGTCTCATGTTGCCCGTTGTTGGCTTTTCCGTCAGCCCTGTTTATGCCACTATGTTTTGTTGACTTTTTCGGTCTGGTTAAGCGTTGTCGGGAGCAAGTGTGAGCAGCAAAGTTGAACAACTGCGTGCGCAGTTAAATGAACGTATTCTGGTGCTGGACGGCGGTATGGGCACGATGATCCAGAGCTATCGTCTGAGTGAAGAGGATTTCCGTGGTGAACGCTTTGCCGACTGGCCGTGCGACCTGAAAGGCAACAATGACCTGCTGGTGCTGAGTAAGCCAGAGGTGATCGCCGCGATTCATAACGCGTACTTTGACGCGGGCGCGGACATCATTGAAACCAACACGTTTAACTCCACCCCCATCGCGATGGCGGATTACCAGATGGAGTCCCTGTCGGCGGAGATCAACTTTGCCGCCGCGAAACTGGCGCGTGCCTGTGCCGATGAGTGGACTGCCCGTACCCCGGAAAAACCGCGCTATGTTGCGGGCGTTCTCGGCCCAACCAACCGGACCGCATCGATCTCGCCGGATGTGAATGACCCGGCATTTCGTAATATCACCTTTGATCAACTGGTGGCTGCTTACCGCGAATCCACCAAAGCGCTGGTGGAAGGTGGCAGTGACCTGATTTTGATCGAAACCGTCTTTGATACGCTGAACGCGAAAGCGGCGATTTTTGCGGTGAAAGAAGAGCTGGAAGCGCTGGGCATCGACCTGCCGATCATGATTTCCGGCACCATCACCGATGCTTCTGGACGTACCCTTTCCGGGCAAACGACAGAGGCGTTTTACAACTCCCTGCGCCATGCTGAACCTCTCACTTTCGGCCTCAACTGCGCGCTGGGGCCGGATGAACTGCGTCAGTATGTGCAGGAACTGTCTCGCATTGCTGAATGTTACGTGACTGCACATCCGAACGCCGGGCTGCCCAACGCTTTCGGTGAATACGATCTCGATGCCGATACGATGGCAAAACAGATCCGCGAATGGGCCGAAGCGGGCTTCCTGAATATCGTTGGCGGCTGCTGCGGCACCACACCGGAACACATCGCGGCAATGAGCAGGGCGGTCGAGGGACTGGCACCGCGCCCGTTGCCGGAGATCCCGGTGGCCTGCCGCTTATCCGGTCTCGAACCGCTGAATATTGGCGACGACAGCCTGTTTGTAAACGTCGGTGAGCGTACCAACGTTACCGGCTCCGCCAAATTTAAGCGCCTGATCAAAGAAGAAAAATACAGCGAAGCGCTGGACGTTGCTCGTCAGCAGGTAGAAAGCGGCGCACAGATTATTGATATCAACATGGATGAGGGGATGCTCGACGCCGAAGCGGCGATGGTGCGCTTTCTCAACCTGATCGCCGGTGAGCCTGACATTGCTCGTGTGCCGATCATGATTGACTCCTCAAAATGGGACGTCATTGAGAAAGGGCTGAAGTGCATCCAGGGGAAAGGCATCGTTAACTCCATCTCAATGAAAGAGGGGGTTGAAACCTTTATCCATCATGCGAAGCTGCTGCGCCGCTACGGTGCGGCGGTGGTGGTGATGGCCTTTGATGAGCAGGGCCAGGCGGATACGCGTGCGCGTAAAATCGAGATTTGCCGCCGGGCGTACAGGATCCTCACCGAGGAGGTGGGCTTCCCGCCGGAAGACATCATTTTCGACCCGAATATTTTCGCGGTGGCAACCGGGATCGATGAGCACAACAACTACGCGCAGGACTTTATCGGTGCCTGTGAAGACATCAAACGCGAGCTGCCGCATGCGTTGATCTCCGGCGGCGTGTCCAACGTGTCATTCTCGTTCCGTGGCAACGATCCGGTGCGCGAAGCCATTCACGCGGTGTTCCTCTACTATGCCATTCGTAACGGTATGGACATGGGGATTGTCAACGCCGGGCAACTGGCGATTTACGACGATCTCCCTGTCGAGCTGCGCGATGCGGTGGAGGATGTGATCCTCAATCGGCGTGATGACGGCACCGAACGATTGCTGGAGCTGGCGGAGAGATATCGCGGTAGCAAAAGTGATGAGGCGGCCAACGCGCAACTGGCGGAGTGGCGCACCTGGGAAGTGAAAAAGCGCCTCGAATACTCGCTGGTTAAAGGCATCACCGAGTTTATCGAGCAGGACACCGAAGAGGCGCGTCAGCAGGCGGCCCGCCCGATTGAGGTGATTGAAGGGCCGCTGATGGACGGGATGAACGTCGTCGGCGACCTGTTCGGCGAAGGAAAAATGTTCCTGCCGCAGGTGGTGAAATCCGCCCGCGTAATGAAACAGGCGGTGGCGTATCTCGAACCGTTTATCGAAGCCAGTAAAGAGAAAGGCTCCAGCAATGGCAAAATGGTCATCGCCACCGTGAAGGGCGATGTCCACGATATCGGCAAAAATATCGTTGGCGTGGTCCTGCAATGTAACAACTACGAAATCGTCGATCTTGGCGTGATGGTGCCGGCGGAGAAAATTCTCCGAACCGCCAAAGAGGTGAATGCGGATCTGATAGGCCTTTCCGGGCTGATTACCCCGTCGCTGGACGAAATGGTCAACGTGGCGAAAGAGATGGAGCGTCAGGGCTTCACCATACCGCTGCTGATTGGCGGCGCGACGACCTCAAAAGCGCACACGGCGGTGAAAATCGAGCAGAACTACAGCGGCCCTACGGTGTATGTGCAGAACGCTTCGCGCACCGTCGGCGTGGTTGCCGCGTTGCTTTCTGATACCCAGCGCGATGACTTTGTCGCCCGTACTCGTAAAGAGTATGAAACCGTGCGCATCCAGCATGGGCGTAAGAAACCGCGCACGCCGCCGGTGACGCTCGCCGCCGCGCGGGATAACGATCTGGCGTTTGACTGGGAAAGCTATACCCCGCCAGTGGCGCACCGTCTGGGTGTGCAGGAGGTCGAAGCCAGCATCGAAACGCTGCGTAACTACATCGACTGGACGCCGTTCTTTATGACCTGGTCGCTGGCCGGGAAGTATCCGCGCATTCTGGAAGATGAAGTGGTAGGTGAAGAGGCGAAGCGCCTGTTTAACGATGCCAACGACATGCTGGATAAACTGAGCGCAGAGAAGGCGCTGAATCCGCGCGGTGTGGTGGGGCTGTTCCCGGCAAACCGCGTGGGTGATGACATCGAAATCTATCGTGACGAAACGCGAACGCACGTGCTGACGGTCAGCCATCATCTGCGTCAACAGACTGAAAAAGTGGGCTTTGCTAACTACTGTCTGTCTGACTTCGTGGCGCCGAAGCTGACCGGCAAAGCGGACTACATCGGTGCTTTTGCGGTGACCGGTGGTCTGGAGGAGGACGCGCTGGCGGATGCGTTTGAAGCGCAGCACGATGATTACAACAAGATCATGGTGAAAGCGCTTGCCGACCGTCTGGCGGAAGCCTTCGCGGAATACCTGCATGAGCGCGTGCGTAAGGTCTACTGGGGCTATGCGCCGAACGAAAATCTCAGCAATGAAGAGCTGATTCGCGAAAACTACCAGGGGATTCGTCCGGCGCCGGGGTACCCGGCCTGTCCGGAGCATACCGAGAAAGGCACCATCTGGCAGTTGCTGGAAGTGGAAAAGCACACCGGCATGAAGCTTACCGAATCCTTCGCCATGTGGCCTGGCGCATCGGTTTCCGGCTGGTACTTCAGCCATCCGGACAGCAAGTATTACGCGGTTGCACAGATTCAGCGCGATCAGGTGGAAGACTACGCGTTCCGTAAAGGGATGAGTGTTTCTGACGTTGAGCGCTGGCTGGCCCCTAACCTGGGCTATGACGCCGACTGATTCACGAAACTGTCATCTTTCCTTACAA
Organism: Citrobacter sp. LST-B2; assembly: GCF_057983045.1. Taxonomy (NCBI): domain Bacteria; kingdom Pseudomonadati; phylum Pseudomonadota; class Gammaproteobacteria; order Enterobacterales; family Enterobacteriaceae; genus Citrobacter; species Citrobacter sp. LST-B2. Next base: position 4,717,961 of record NZ_CP192598.1, on the reverse strand, counting down.
CTAACAGGGTGCTTGTCGGGCACCCTGTCTCTTTCTTGCGTTTAAACCCTTATACTGGAAGAAGGCGATGACCTCTCTGGTTATATTTTTACACGCAATCATTCAAGTTGCGTCGAGGCGGCAAGCCTGGGAATCTTCAGGAGCTTACTGAAGTAAGTGACTGGAGTGAGCAGGCGCAGCCAACAAAGAGGCAGCTTGAAGGATAAAGTGTAAATGATAAGGAGTACCTGATTCCGTGCTAACCCTGCTCCACCTGCTTTCTGCTGTCGCCCTGCTGGTCTGGGGTACCCATATTGTGCGTACTGGCGTGATGCGTGTGTTCGGCGCCCGCCTGCGAACCGTGCTTAGCCGTAGCGTCGAAAAGAAACCGCTCGCCTTCTGCGCGGGAATTGGCGTCACTGCGCTGGTGCAGAGCAGTAATGCCACCACCATGCTGGTAACCTCGTTTGTTGCTCAGGATCTGGTTGCACTGACGCCTGCGCTGGTGATTGTGCTTGGTGCAGACGTAGGGACCGCGCTGATGGCGCGTATCCTCACCTTCGATTTATCGTGGCTCTCGCCGCTGCTGATTTTTATCGGCGTGATCTTCTTCCTCGGCCGTAAACAGTCACGCGCCGGACAACTGGGGCGCGTGGGGATCGGCCTTGGCCTGATCCTGCTGGCGCTGGAACTGATTGTCCAGGCCGTCACCCCTATAACCCAGGCCAACGGCGTACAGGTCATTTTTGCCTCGCTGACCGGCGATATCATGCTGGATGCGCTCATTGGCGCGATGTTCGCGATCATCAGTTATTCCAGCCTGGCGGCGGTACTGCTCACGGCCACCCTGACCGCGGCGGGGATCATCTCCTTCCCGGTGGCGCTGTGTCTGGTGATTGGCGCCAACCTCGGTTCCGGCCTGCTGGCGATGCTCAACAACAGCGCGGCTAATGCCGCGGCTCGTCGCGTGGCGCTTGGCAGTCTGTTGTTTAAGCTGGTGGGCAGCCTGATTATTCTGCCATTTGTCCATCCGCTGGCGAATCTGATGGATGAATTGCCGCTGGCGAAATCCGAGCTGGTGATCTATTTCCATGTTTTCTACAACCTGGTCCGCTGCCTGGCAATGATTCCTTTTGCCGAGCCGATGGCGCGCTTCTGTAAGCGCATCATCCGCGACGAGCCTGAGCTGGATGCGCATCTCAAGCCAAAGCATCTGGACGTTAGCGCGCTGGATACGCCGACCCTTGCGCTCGCCAATGCCGCCCGTGAGGCGCTGCGCATCGGCGATGCGATGGAACAGATGATGGAAGGACTGAAGAAGGTGATGCATGGCGAGCCGCGCGAAGAGAAGGAGCTGCGCAAAATCGCGGATGACATCAACGTGCTCTACACTGCCATCAAACTCTATCTGGCGCGGATGCCGAAAGAGGAACTGGCGGAAGAGGAGTCGCGCCGCTGGGCGGAGATCATCGAGATGTCGCTTAACCTTGAACAGGCGTCGGATATTGTGGAGCGCATGGGGAGCGAGATTGCTGATAAATCGCTGGCGGCGCGGCGGGCGTTTTCTATTGAGGGGTTAAAAGAGCTGGATGCGCTGTACGACCAGTTGCTCAGCAACCTGCAACTGGCGATGTCGGTCTTCTTCTCCGGCGACGTGACCAGTGCCCGGCGGTTGCGCCGTAGCAAGCATCGTTTCCGCATACTGAATCGCCGTTACTCGCATGCGCACGTTGATCGTCTGCATCAGCAGAACGTACAAAGTATCGAGACCAGCTCCCTGCACCTGGGATTACTGGGGGATATGCAACGTCTGAACTCGTTGTTCTGTTCCGTGGCTTACAGCGTGCTGGAACAGCCGGACGAAGATGACGAGCGGGATGATTACTAACAGGCGGTAAGGCCGGATAACGCTTATCCGGCCTACAAATTGCGCTCATTGTAGGCCGGAAAAAGCATTTACGCCGCCATCCGGCAACGTCGGTTAAAAGCAGTGACCTGCCTCAACGGCAACGGCGTCTTTACCGGCTTCGAACACGTAGGTGGTGTTCGGACCGCCAAGCACAGCCTGACCCTTACTCACTTTAATCCAGTTGCCTTCCGGCAGACCGATCACCGTCAGTTCAGGCGCGACAACCAGCAGCTCGCGAATACGCTGTTCACGCGTTTCGCCTTTGTGTCCTTCCGGCAGCGCGTTAGTGAAATGCGGGTTAATCTGCAACGGGAACAGGCCCAGCGCATCAAAACCTTGCGGATCAACAATCGGCATGTCGTTGGTGGTGCGGATGGTCTTGCAGGCGAGGTTGGCACCCGCACTCCAGCCAATGTACAGCGCACCGCGTTTAACCACGTCAACAATCGGTGCCAGTAACCCGCGCTTGCGGCTCTCTTTCAGTAACTGAAAAGTATTACCGCCGCCGACAATCACCACTTCCGCATTTTCAATGGCCGCCACCGGATCAGTCACGGTGTGAATACCCACCACCTTGACGCCCATAGGGGCGAAGATTGCAGCCGTTTTTTCTGTGTATTCATCCCAGGTTTGCGTGACGCCTGCAAAGGGTATAAATACTGCCGAACGGCGCCCCTCAAGTTGCTCCGCAATCAGCGGCAGCGCATGCTCCATCCAGCCTTTACCCGGCAGTGTCGAGTTACTCAATAAAAGCAGTTCCATTCTTTCTCCCTGTAATCAGTAAATGACAAAACGCGGTCATGCTACCACTGACAGTGTAGCGCCTTACTGACATGGCTCACGATGTTGGAAGGGGGTGTAGAAAGGACCACTGACTCAATAATGAAAAATGCACGATATGCGTATTAAAGCGAGTGAAGATATTTCTCACTCTGCCAGTATGAACATGTAACGCCTTGATAATACAATAAACCAGGTGTGATTGAATTTATCGTAGTTGAAATGTTTATTCACTCTTTATGAAAAGTGAGAAGGGGATTTTTAAATTTTGACGGTTACTAATTTAAAACAGCAACATTGCGGCATTGCCCTGGATTTATCCCGAACAGGCTTAAGCGTATTGCGATAAGCACTATGAGGTTTCTGGCCCATGCTGAAGCATTGGCGTCTGTCCTCTGATCAACAACAGTGTCGCTATTTTCATTATTATGTAACTAAACATTTCAATTCGAATGGAAAAATTATTGTAACTCACTGAAATATAGGATTTTTACCAAAAATTAAAATTTATGTATCTTTTTGTTTTACTTACAAACAGTAAGGTAAATTCCGAAAAAAAGATCGATTACAACGATCGATACCTTTCAAGTGATAGTCTTTAACTATTGATTTTGTTTTATCGATCAGGTTTGACAATCAATATTGCTCATGTACTATTCTGTTTGAATCAATATTATACCGACAGCAGCAGAGTGGGTGTGCCGGACATCGTCAGAATAAATAACCTCGCCGGATAATAAATACCCCCTGAAAATAAAAAACAGGCTGTCCAGGATATAGGGAGCATCATCTGTATGACAAAGGAATATGTAAAGAAGAGCCATATTGCCAGTTGGCCTGAAAATGATGTTTATTTTTCCACGGGTATCTCTGCGCTGGCCAGAAAAGTGACTAATTCTCATTCCGGCTCAGACTATCTGTTTATTAATCTTAATAGTTATACCTTAAAGCTTTTTTTTCGATCGTTCTCTCAATTGAGCAAGAGTGGTTATCAGTTGATTATTATTTCAACCCAACGACTCATGCCGCTGGCTTTTTTCTGGCACCTGAAATGTCACGCCGTCAGCGCAATCTTCGAATCGCGTTGCTCTGTTCATGATGTTATTCGCGGTCTGGATACTGTCGCGACCGGGCGGCAGATCGTCTGGTCCTTCCCGGGGCCTGCCTGTTTACTCTCTTCAAGAGACGTTTTACTTCTGCGGCATTATCTTGAAGGGGGAAGTATGGGCTATTTACAAGAGAAACACTGCCGCGCGTATTCCACCTTGCAGGGATGGAAGACTACAGTCGCGCGGAAATTTAAAGTACGAAAACTCGAACATCTCCTTATTTCGAATTAATCATCATTGTCCAGTATGAATATTTCTGATGCCTGAGCGTCCAGTGGAATATTTATAAGCAAGATAGAACTGCCCGTTTAATAGGGATCTTATTAACTATGGATGTAGATATGAAACGCGTTTTTTACCATGCTTTTTTCCCCGCGTTATGTTTAACCGCGTACCCACTGACTGCGGCGGAAATGCTTCCCACACCTTATCCACCCGTGCAAACTACCACGATGCCGGACGACTTATTATCGAATTCGGATTATACGAATCACTGGGATTGGGTGAAAGAAACCTGGGAGAAAGGCTATTCCACTTTTTCCATCAAAGATAAAAAATATATTGCTAACCAGGAAATTACGCTGATCAATCCTGCTTTTTCTAAACAGGTCGTGACGTTATTAAATGAGTCGTATAGTTATAACAATACGTTGAATTCTGTGCAGCTTAATATCGGTGACGGTATATACGATGCCGCCGGTTCTGAAGCCGTGAATACCACGGTGAAAGGGGAATACACCAATAGTAAAGGGAATATTGAAACAGGTGTATTGCAACTTAATGGCGACGGGAAAGCCTTCCATACGCTGGTTGAGAATAACGGTGCCCTGACGATGAATGGTGATTCACAGGCGTATGACACCGTGGTGAAAGCCGGTGGTCGACAGACTGTTGGAGGCCGTGCTTATGCTCAGGCGAATCTCATCGATGGCGGTATTCAGGTGCTCTCAGTCACCAGTACGGCGTTGGCTGAAGATACCATTGTGCAAAACGGCGGCCAGCAAATCATTTATAACGGGACCGCGAAAAACTCGCACATTGGCGCCAACAGCTATCAGCTTGCCAGCGGTCTGGCTTTGGATACGTACCTGTATAACGGCGCATTCCAGCAGGTGTTTAGCGGTAAAGGCGAAGAGTTCGTTGCGGACCGCAATACCACCGTTTATGCCGGTGCGCGACAAACGATAACCTCGGGTATTTCAGAAAATGCGCAGGTCTATGGCACGCAGGTGATTACCGGCGTAGACGGTCAATGGAGCGATGGAGACTGGGTTTCCGACAGTAATTCCAACGTTCGTGTCAACGGGCAGCAGGCGAAAGACGCCACTATCCATGCCGGTGGTTTGCAACGTATTCAAACCGGCAATGCCGATGGCACACAGGTCTATGGCACTCAACTTGTCAATGGTCAGAAAGGTGGCTGGGTTGGGGGAAACTGGGTGGAGCAATCTGGATGGACCGGTGGCATTCGCGCTAACGCGACAAATACGACCGTTCATGCAGGCGGCCTTCAGCAACTTGCCTGGTACGGTGAAGCCAGTAATACGGTTATCGATGGCGGCCGTCAGGAAGTGCTTGCGCTGGGGCATATCTCGAACACAACGCTTCGCAATGGCGGGAGCAGCCTGATTGCCTATGGAGGCTATTCAACAGGGGCACTGACGGTAGAAGACGGTTCACTGACTATGGAAGGGGGAAGTGTACACGACTGGACGGGGAATCTGGGTAAGGGCGCCTGGGCCGCGTCGGTGGACTTACAAGGCCCTTCTTCCGTTCTGTACTTAAAACACAACGCGGATACTGCGGAATCCGTCACGACGATTAAAGCCTTAACGCATAATGGTGTGGTCAATTTTAGTGCGCCAGAGGGACGCGACGCGGGACAGTTTAACCGTCTTGAACTCACCACGCTGGAGGGGACCGGGACTTTCGTTATGAACACCAATCTGTCCGGCGGGATTGGGGATTTTCTGAACGTTTCCGATGCCGTGACGGGGCAATTTAAGGTCACGGTGCATGATTCCGGAAGTGAGTTACGCAGTCGAGCGGCTACTCCTTATCACTTAATTTATGCTAATGGGAGCGGGGCAGACACCTTTGCGATGACCAACGGCAGCGTCGATCTTGGTGCGTACAAATACTATCTGGTGCATGGCGCCGATAGCGATAAGGATAACTGGTATTTGTCACCGCAGGCGAATACGCCAGAACCTGAGCCAGGCCCGGATCCTGAGCCGGGTCCGGGACCTTCGCCTGAACCGAATCCTGAACCGGGAGTTAAGCCGGATTTATCAGAAAGCGCGAAAGCGGTTATTGCCATGGCGAATGTGACACCCACTTTGTGGGACGCTGAGTTGTCAACGCTGCGAACCCGTCTCGGTGAAATTCGTCAGATGCGTGACTACGAAGAGGGTGCATGGGGTAAATACATCAGTAGCCGCTACCGCGTTTCCACAGAGCACGTGGCTTACCGTCAGGATGTGAACGGTGTGATGCTCGGTGGCGATAAGCGTTTTGATTTAGAAAATAGCGCACTGATTATGGGCAGTATGGCTTCCTATACGCGTGCGGATCTCGACTCATCCAGTACCAATGGCAAAGCGGACAGTTACGGCATTGGACTGTACACGACCTGGTTACACAACAGCGGTTATTACATCGATGGTGTGTTGAAAGCCAACTATTTCCGTACGGAGAACAACCCCTACTTCAACGGCGGACGCACCCATGCGAAAGATAATACCGTTGGCGGCGGGGCTTCAGTCGAGATCGGTAAGCATATTGCGCTTGAGACGTGGTTTGTTGAACCCTATCTCCAGGCATCATGGTTTATTGGCGACCAGACCCACTACAAACTCGACAGTGGCATGTCGGTTAAAGCGGATGCTGCGCGATCGTTAAAAGGGGAAACCGGGTTAACCTTCGGTAAGAATGTGACGCTGGTAGATGGGACACTGTTACAGCCGTATGCGAGAGTGGCCGTTCGTCATGAGTTTATGAAGAACAACGACGTCGTCATTAACCACACTGAGAAGTTCAAAAATGACCTGTCAGGGACAAGCGGCAAATATGGCCTGGGGATGACCGCGAAACTAAGCGATCGGTGGTCCGCATGGGGAGAAGTCAGCTACGAAAAAGGGCAACATATCGAGACGCCTTATAGTGGTCAACTGGGTATCCGCTACAGTTTCTGAACGTTGTGATTACGCGTTTAATAACCCTCCTCAGCGTCATCAGAGGAGGGTTATTTGCACATGTTACCCCGCCCGGGCAAATTCAGCGGCTTCACTAATCAGCGCGTCATCCGGGCGTACGCCGGTGTACATTGCGAACTGCTCAACGGCCTGCAACGCAATTACTTCTGCGCCGCTGATGGTCTTTTTACCCAGCTTCTGCGCCAGTTTGATCACCGGGGTATCCGGCGGCAGGGCAACGACATCGAACACCACGCTGGCGTTGGCGACCATGGCTTCGCTGTACGCCAGCTCATCGCTCTCTTTACCTCCGGCCATGCCGACGGGCGTGACATTGACCAGAATGTCGCAGGCAATGCCTTCCGGCAGCGGCTGCCACTGAAAGCCATACTGTTTCGCCAACGCCGGACCGCTGTCCCGGTTACGAGCGGCGACGATCACATCGCGAAAACCGGCGTCGCGAAAGGCGGCAATCACCGCTTTGCCCATCCCGCCGCTGCCGCGAATCATCACCCGCGCAGTGGTGTCGAGCTGGTGGCTGGCAATCAGGCTTTTTACCGCCATATAATCGGTGTTGTAGCCCGTCAGTCTGCCGCCGTCATTGACGATGGTATTGACGGAATCAATGACTTTTGCCGATGGATCGACCGCGTCAAGAAACGGCATACAACTCTCTTTAAACGGCATCGATACCGCGCAGCCACGAATGCCTAACGCGCGAACCCCTTTCACCGCCGCTTCAATATCCTGGGTGGTAAACGCCTTGTAGATGAAATTTAAACCCAGCTTTTCATACAGATAGTTGTGAAAGCGGGTACCAAAGTTGCCGGGCCGACCGGCAAGCGACATGCACAACTGGGTGTCGCGGTTAATCATGTTAAATCTCCTCGGCGTGCGACAGTAAATACTGTTCGGCTTCCTTAGACCAAATCCCGTGATGGCGTTCCAGAATAGAGCACAGCGCGGGATCGTCAATCTGGCTGAGAGCGGTTAGCGGTAACGCTTTCCCGGTATAGACCAGTTTTTTACCGCCGCCCACTTTCGGCAGCTCCAGCGTGGTTTCTCCTGCGGTATTCAGCCCAAGAATGTGCGTGACCACTTTGGCGGCCTGCACTTTCTTCTCTTCAATCAGTTTAACCGCTGCGCGCATATCGTCAGTGTTCCCACCCGAGGTGCCCACGTAGTGAGTGAAGGCGTAATGCACATCGTAGAAGTTGATTGGGGCGCTGAACTGCTTGTCCTGCGGGCCGGCAAAGAAGTTCATGCAACCGTCGGGGGCGAGCAGGGAAGAGGCCAGGGTGACCAGTTGTTCGTTCGGCACGAAGACAAAAATATCATCAAAACCGTGGCCGCCGGTCAGCGCCATCAGCGTGTCGTAAGCGGCATCCTGTGCGTGCAGGTAGTGGATCAACGTTTGTGGTTCAGAAGGATAGTGTTTACGGGCATAGCTCAGCTTGTCGTGGTTAGTATCGGTCACCACCAGTAACGCCGGGTTGATCGGGCCATGCAGCGCGTAGTCGATCGCCAGCAGCCCCATTGGCCCCGTCCCGCCGAGGATCAGCGTGCGACCCTGCGGACGAATTCCCATGTTGTGGTTATAGGTGCCTTCCTGCAGGTGATAGTTGGCGTTGAACGCGCCGATCACGCAGGAGAGCGGCTCGACCAGCGATCCTTCAAAGTACGTTTCGCCTTCGTAAGCCAGCAGGCAGTCCTGTTCCATCACCACATTGGGGATCACGACGTGTGTGGCTTCGCCGCCTACCCACGGGAAGGAGTAACCGGGGCAATACGGGCGATCCGCCAGTTGCAGGTTCGCCTGAATCACATAGCGCTGGCCGGGCTGGAACTTGTGCTGCCACTTTTTCCCCACGGCGATAATATCGCCGCAGAACTCGTGGCCGATGATGATTGGGTGGGTCGCTACATCGTCCGGCACCTTTTTATGATCCTCACCCTGATTAGCCTCTTTCCAGGAAGAGAGGCACAGGCTGTCGGTGACCACGGTAGCCAGAATTTCATCGTCCTGCATCTCTGGAAGTTCGAACGTTTCCAGGCGCAGGTCGCGTTTGCCATAAAGGCGCAGAGCTGTTGTTAACATATATTCCACCTCATGTTGAGCGATAGCCCCGGCTGACCACCGGGGCGAAAAAATCAGGACAGGAAGCCCAGTGCGTTACCCATAATCCCCAGACCAAACAGGGCGAAGATCAGCCATACCGGGTTAATTTTCTTGTTGAGCAAACGAACCATCAGCATCGTCAGGCCCAGCGCCAGCAGGCCGGGGCAGAGCTGATCGAGGATGTTCTGCACGGTCATCGTGACGGTGCCGCCGTCCGCGCCGGGGGTTTGCGATACCACCAGTGGCACGTTGATGCTGGTCCACTTGGTGACCAGCACCCCCATCACAAACAGGCCGAGAATCGATGCGCCTTCGGTCAGTTTTTGCAGCAGGTTGCCGCCCATGTCACTGACGATGTTGACCCCTTTGTTGAAGCCAATTTGCAGGCCGTACCATTTCATCGCCAGACGGACTGCGTTGAAAATAAAGAAGAACAGCAGCGGGCCGAGCACGTTGCCGGACAACGCCAGCGACGCGCCGAGCGCGGCGGTGATCGGTCGCAACGTGCCCCAGACTAACGGGTCGCCAACGCCCGCCAACGGCCCCATCAAACCGACTTTGATGCCGTTGATCGCGCCATCATCGATTTCCGCCCCGTTCGCTCGCGCCTCTTCCATCGCGGCGGTCACGCCAATCACCGGGCCGCACACCGCGGGCGTGGTGTTGAAGAACACCAGATGACGCTTGAGTGCCGCCACCTGATCTTCTTTCAGCGGGTACAGGCGCTTGATGGCGGGGATCATGTCGTAGCAAAAACCCAGCCCATGAATACGTTCAAAGTTGAAAGACGCCTGCTGCAGGTTGGAGCGAACAAACATGCTAAACAGGTCAGATTTGGTCAGTTTTTTCTGTTCCATGATGGGCTCCGTTAGTCATCAAGCTGGTCAAGAGCGGTGGAGGAGGAGGTCTGCGTCTGCGGTTCGGCCTTACGCCACTGTGGGTTCAACTGGATATAGACCAGCGCAATAATCGCGCCGACGCCGCCAAAGGCCAGCAGACTCAGGTCGAGGTAACCACCGGCGATAAAACCGAGGAAGAAGAAGGGCATCAGGTACTTCACGCCCATCATGCGCAGCACCATGGCGTAACCGACCACCACGATAAAGCCACCGGCAATCTGCAGGCCGCGAGTGACGAATTCCGGGATGGCGTTGAGCATATTGCTGACCATATCTGCACTGACAAACAACGAGACAATTAACGCCGGGATGGCGACGCGTAACGCCTGGACGCCCAGCGCAGAGACATGGAGGATGTCGATGGTGCGAAAACGTGCGTCTTCTGCGGCCTTATCCGCCGCATGCTGGAACACCACGGTGATAGTCCGGGCGAAGACGGTCAGGACCTGGCCTGCCGCCGCGACCGGCAGTGCGATGGCGATACCGGTCGCGATGCTCTGTTGGCCGACGATAACCAGAATGGCGGAGATAATACTGGCGAGCGCGGAGTCCGGAGATTGCGCGGCACCAACGTTCATCCAGCCAAGCGCGATCAGCTCCAGCGTTCCGCCGAGCATCACCCCGGTTTTTAAATCACCGAGGATCAGGCCGATAACCGTACAGGCAATGAGCGGGCGGTGGGTCTGAAATTCATCCAGCACGCTGCCCATTCCGGCAATACAGGAAAATATAAATATGGCGATAATTTGTAGGGTACTGATTTCCATAATGGGTCACCTTAAAATGTGAACATCCCTGCCTGTTAAAGCATTTACACGTCGTCCTTCAGGCTGCCTCTTTGTTGGCTGAATTACTCGTCTCATCCATGAGACTCGCCCTGACGGGCCGTCGCTTCGCAACGTTCAAATCTGTTCCCGACAGATTTGTGACTCACCCCCAGTCACATCGTTATTTATGTTCCTGTGGATTCACTCATTTGCCGCCGTGATGCTTCCAGAATGACTGTGTAATAAATACAGGCGCTTTTATTTATTCCGCGAACGACTGTTCTTTTATTTTTTCGAGAATATTAATGGAGGGATCGGAGGCGACCACACGTAAATCCAGGGTGACGCCAAATTTATCCAGTTCGCGAAACGCATTAATATCATCGTCATCTAAGGATACGGCTTTGGTTAATTGTTTTTTACCCGGTCGCCAGGCCATGCCGCCAATATTTAAGGTGGCAATTTTTACGCCCTGTTTGACCATCGCCAGCGCATCCTGGGGGCGGGTAAATAAATAAAATACAGTCTCGTCCTGATACTGTGGATTATGATAAACCGCGACGGCTTTTTCGATATTCACCACGTTGACCTTCATTCCCGGTGGGGCGGCCTGGCGTAATAATGTCCGGCGCACTTCATCATTATAAACGTCGTCATTACAGATAATAATCCGCTGGGCATTCGCCACCTTCGACCAGACGGTGGTGACCTGACCGTGGATCAAGCGGTCATCAATACGGGCAAGGGTAATATTCATCAGAAATCCTCTTCGGTCGTTTCCAGATGCTGCCAGACCACGCAGGTTTGTTGTGCAATGGTCGTCAGGTGTTCGCACAATTCATCCACATTCATACTGCTCTGGTTATCTACCAGCTCCAGCGCCAGCGGCAGAGAAAGGCCGCTGATCACCCGGATGGCCGGATTGCGCATCGCCAGCGTTGCTGCGGCGTTCCACGGACTGCCGCACTGCAGGTCTACGGCAATCAGCCATTCGCTATCGGTGTGAGCGCTCACTAACTTTTCCAGCTTTGTGACGATGTCGCTGGCGTTCTCGCCGGGGACAAAGGCGACCGCCTCAACGTTGGCGTCACCGTAGACCATGTGCACCGATTCCAGCATGGCGCAGGCCAGTTTGCCGTGAGCACAGAAGATTGCATGGACCATAACGCCTCCTTAGCCGCGCGTTTTTCCGCCCGCAATGTTAGTGGTTACTCCGGTAATGTAGCTGGCACGTTCAGACAGAAGATAACAAACGAAATCAGCAACTTCGCTCAGGCGTCCCGAACGGCCAATCGGAATCGCGTTCTTGCTATAGCCTTCACGCAACTGATCAACGGTGATATTGCGGGTCCAGGCCAGCGCTTCTTCATATTCCGGCGTGCGCAGTCCCGTTTTTTCCAGAATCCCGGGTGCAATGCCGACCACGCGAATGCCGTGTTTACCCAGCTCTTTTGACCAGGAACGGGTGAAGCTATTCAGCGCCGCCTTCGTTGCGGCATAGCAGCTCTGGCCTTCTGACCCTTCCAGCCCGCTTTCCGAAGAGACATTGACGATAACGCCGTTACGCTGTTTCACCATTTGGCGCGCCACTGCCTGTGACATTAAAAACACGCCTTTCTGGTTGATATTGACCATTTTTTCAAACGCGGCTTCGTTTAATTCATACTTTCCTGCAGGCGCTTTTTCATCGACCAACAGGCGAGGAAAGTTAACGCCAGCGTTATTGACCAGACCGTCAATACGACCAAAGCGCTGGATGATTTCATCCACGGTGTGATTAACCTCTTTGGCGCTGGAAATATCTGTCGGCCAGAAGTGATAGTCGTTATTACCTTCATGCTTTGCTTCGCCGCCATGAATATCCGCCATCTGGACATTCGCGCCTTGTGATAATAATTCTTCGACAATGGCTAAGCCAATTCCGGATGCGCCGCCGGTTACAATAATGACTTTATCCTGTAGATTTAACCACGTTTGCATAATTAACTCCCAAATTCAGAGAAGGGGATCCTGCATAAAATAAATTACGTCAGGATCAAGATGTTTATATTTACTTCAACAATAATTCAGCGGTATGGCTATTAGTGACCAGCGCATTAATATAGTTTCCACGTAATGCGCCGAGAATGCCGCTAAGCTTTTCTTCACCCATTGCGATGCCGATGGAATAACGCGCTTGCTTTAATTTGTTGGTTTCGATGGAGAGCGTTTTTTCGCTCATCGTGGTCTCCACCGTCACGCCGTTAATATCGTAAAAGCGCGAGCAAATGTCTCCGGCAACCTGCCGGGCATGCAGGTCGTCACTCTCTTCGCTGCCGTAAAAGGCATGCCAGTTTGCACCGTCGCGAATTGCCGGAGAACCGATCCCTACCAGCGCAACATCCAGATTGTCCCAGTAGGCAGAAATCGAATTAAAGTGCTGGGACTGCATAATACCGTTGCGAATCAATGGATTTTCCAGCAGTGCCGGAAAATCAGCCAGATGTGATTCGCCTTTCAGCTTTGCCGCCGCGCCGTAGGTCAGCGTATTGACGTGATAGCGGCTCTCGAGCTTCCCGGATGGCCCGCCGATAATCGGCACGCAGATCAGCTGGCGTGACTGGCTGGCTGGCGACAACCCTTCGACCAGTGCGCGTACTGCGCGTCCCCAGGAAAAACCAATGATGTCGCCGGGTTCCAGTAAACGTTCCAGCAACTGCGCGCCGTGCACGCCCATCATGGCAAGTTGTTCCTCTTCCTGCTCGTTGTCGCAGGTGATCACCACCGCTTCTTTGAGGCCGAATCGTTGTTTAAGCTGCTGTTCCAGCCACAGGTTTTCGTTGTAATCGTAGTTGATGGCGATAGTGACGATGCCTTGTTCACGACCGCGTTTCAGCAGGCGGCTAATGGTGGTGCGATAAATCCCCAGTTCACGGGCGATCTGCGCTTGTGTCATATCCTGTTCGTAATAGAGCTGCGCTATTTTTACGATCAGGCGGATATCATCACTGTTTTCCATCGCCATTTGTAGACTCCTGCACATTTGTGCAAATCACCAATCTGCCCTCTTGATCTGATATAACCTCATAAAAGGGGGAGTTCAAAGCGATTTTCTCTTCTTTGTGCGTCATGGGCTGGCGATTAATGTTGCACATATGATGTGCGGAGCGCTCGTTGTTGGCACAGATGTGCACATAATCCTAATGTCTTGATTCTGTTAATTTTCATTCAACAAAATTGCACGTAAAGATCGGAGACACTTTTGTGTCGAAAGGTGTGGCGGATCACAAATAGCGCTGAGGCCATTTTGCACGATTATTTTTTATCGCCAGCAAGGTAAGGTATATTCCGCATTTATTACGCAAAGCATTCAGGATGTATCAAGGCGGCAAGGGAGCGAATCCTCAGGAGCATAGATAACGATGTGACTGGGGTGAGTGACAAATCTGTCAGGAACAGATTTGAACGTTGCGAAGCGACGGCCCGTCAGGGCGAGTCTCATGGATGAGACGAGTAATCTGGCAGCCAACGCAGAGACAGCCTGAAGGATGAAGTGTACAACGGAGAAATTATGCTGCCCGACTCATCAACACGACTCAACAAATACATTAGTGAAAGCGGAATCTGCTCGCGCCGCGAAGCGGATCGCTTCATTGAGCAAGGGAATGTCTTCATTAATGGCAAACGCGCCACCATTGGCGACCAGGTGATGCCTGGCGACGTCGTGAAGGTGAATGGTCGGTTGATTGAGCCGCGTGAAGCGGAAGATCTGGTCTTTATCGCGCTGAACAAGCCGGTGGGGATCGTGAGCACCACCGAAGACAGCGAGCGCGACAATATTGTTGATTTCGTTAACCACAGCAAGCGCGTATTCCCGATTGGCCGTCTGGATAAAGATTCCCAGGGACTGATCTTCCTGACCAACCACGGCGATCTGGTGAATAAGATCCTGCGTGCCGGTAACGATCATGAAAAAGAGTATCTGGTCACGGTCGACAAACCGGTTACGGATGAGTTTATTCGTGGGATGAGTGCCGGCGTGCCGATTCTGGGTACTGTCACAAAAAAATGTAAGGTGAAGAAAGAGGCGCCGTTTGTATTCCGGATTACCCTGATTCAGGGGCTGAACCGTCAGATCCGCCGCATGTGCGAACATTTCGGTTATGAAGTGGTGAAGCTTGAACGCACGCGCATCATGAACGTTGGCCTGTCCGGTCTGCCACTGGGAGAATGGCGTGACCTGACGGATGATGAGCTAATTACGCTGTTTAAGCTTATCGAAAACTCTTCTTCAGAAGCGAAACCGAAGGCGAAAGCGAAGCCGAAAACCGCGGGAATCAAGCGTCCGGTGGTGAAAATCGAAAAGACGGCGAACAAAGAGAAAGCGCGCCCGGCGGCAAACGGCAAACGCTTTACCTCGCCGGGGCGTAAGAAGAAAGGACGTTAACGTCTGCCGCGCGTTGGCGTATTCGCAGACCAGGAAAAAGAGGCTTCAGCATCCGGTTTATAAGCCTGCTTTTTCTTCAACTGGCGGGCTTTTTTTGCCTCGGCTTCGCGCAAGACCATCAGCTTATCAATGTACTCTTTCTTCACGCTGTTAGTCTCTGCGTTGGTCAATTGACGACCATGCGCGATACGGGCGCGATCCAGCAACGTTTTCAGTTCGCGCTGTTCGCGCTCGGTCATCTCTTTTTGGGTAATGCGGGGGAGTGCCATACGGGTGCCCTCTGTCTGCCTGGTGATTTCAGTGTACGGCAATACGCCTCGGGCGGATAGCGCTCAGTCAGCAATACGCAGTTTTCCTGCGAAATCCTGTTGTGTATAACCCGTTGTTTTAAATCCCTTATCCGTAATGATGTAATCGATCTCTTTGAGAGTCGCGATACACATCACGCCGTCCTGACCAAATTTAGTATGGTCAGCGAGAATCACGGATTTTTTACTCATCGCAATCATCGCTTTGGCAACGTATGCCTCGTCAAAGCTCTTCACGAGTACACCATGCTGCGGCGAAATGCCACCCGCACCGATAAAGCAAATATCAGCGTGAATCGCATTAATCTGCTGGCACACAGAGACGCCCAGATTGGCGCGGAAATGGTAATCGTATTCACCGCCTAAGACATAGACTCGCGCCTGGAGATTATGCTCTTTTATTTTATCGGCAATTAAGGCGGAATTGGTAATAACGGAAAACGCGAGAGGGGGTAAGTGTTCGGCAAGAATAAGATTCGTGGTACAGGAATCAATAAATAGCGTATCGCGCTCGCTGACCATTCCCGCCGCCACTTTGCCAATCGCCATTTTTTCTTCGCGATGGGCATCAATTCTCGCGCCAAATGCATCTTCCTGAACAACCTGTTTTTTGACCGCGCCACCGTGAATTTTGGTGATTTGACCTTCAGACTCCAGCAAAGAGAGATCGCGGCGAATGGTTTCCGAGGTCACGTTCAGCGTTTCTGATAATTTAATAACGGTCACTTCACCGAACTTGTTTAATTCATCAAGAATATGCTTTCTTCTTTTAATCGGGTTCATTATTTTCCGCCAGGGTCGAACTTTGCCGCATGGTAACTGGATGCGCAGAGCAACGCAACCACTCCAGCGCGCAGACGATACCCTCATCATCATTGGTGGTGGTTACATACCGCGCCTGATGTTTCACGCTATCTGGCGCGTTGCCCATTGCGATGCCGAACCCGGCAACGGCGAACATGCTGATGTCATTCTGTTGATCGCCAATGGCGGCAATCCCGGTGGGTGACAGGTTTAATTGTCGGGCGATTTCATTTAGCGCATAGCCTTTATTTATTTCGCTACGTTGAATATCAATATAATTCCCACCGGTGATTGTCGCCTTATAGTCATTGGGTAACTGACGACTTATTTCCCGACAGAGATCGTCGATCCTGGCGTGTTCTGCGACCAGCGTAATTTTAAATATATCGCGACGATTAAAGATATTCCCTGGCGCGGCGCTAATAAGCGGTAACGCAAATAAACTGGCCTCATAGGATGTCCACGGGGCGATAAGGCGATCGTCGCGGTGATAAATCGCCTGGGCAGTAAAAAAATGGTGAGGATAACGGGACAGCGAAATATGGCGGTCAATCTCTCTGAGATCCATCCGGGTAAGGGCCGCAGAATGCAGAATGCGTTGTGACGCCAGCTCAAGGATCTGTCCGCCGTTGAAGCCTGCGCACCAGTCAAACAGTGTCTCAACCTGCTGCTGTTGTAACAGGCGCGCCATTGAGGAGACCGGTCTGGCGGAACAGGCGGCCAGCAGACCGCCGCGCTGACGAAAGTCAACCAGCGCCTGAAGTGTGCGTGGCGTGATAGTCTTCTGCGACGTCAGCAATGTTCCATCCAGATCGGTAACCAGTAGCATTATTGTTCTCTGTCGTTAGGCATGAGCGATAAACGGGGTCACGGCCTCTTTGGCGGCATTGCAGACCATATTGTCGATTGCCGTACCGACGACCAGGATATTAACCCCGGTGTCCTTAAATGCTTTGGCATTGGCGAGGTTAATGCCTCCTTCCGCCAGCGTCGGGACGTCCACCGCGCCAACCAGCGCCCGAAGACGGTCTTTAATCATCTGCGGGATATCGCCTGCCGCCACGCCTTCATAGCTCATGCCGGTCATCAGGCCGATCATATCGACGCCAATCTCCTGCATACGTTTCGCTACGCTGGCGACCTCTTCCGGGGTGCGTGCCGGAATACCGAAGGTATGCAAATCATCCGGATGACCAATGTAGGCATCCACGGTCAGGCCATACTGATGGGCGAGGTTGACGATGTCCTGCAGGTCGTCCCAGTCTGATTTATGGGTATGTAAACCGTCAGCTCCGGCGCGGGCAATCTCCAGAATCTCTGTTTCGCTGAGCGGGACGGGCAGCGTTTCGGTAAACCCGCCCGCAATGCCCACGGTGATGAAGATGTCGTCCGGGACCACATTACGCACGCCGTGCACGGCTTCTGCCATCTGACCGTTGGTGATTTCGTGGCGGATTTGCTCCGCCGCGTGCATGTTACTCACCCCTTTGTGTCCGCGCGCCAGCGCCAGCGCAGGATGGTTCGGTTCGAGCAGTTTCACGCCTGCCTCACAGACCGCTTTTGCCAGGCGCGCATCGTCGCCGGTGATCCCCGTGCTGAGGATGGTTTGCCCGCCGTGCAGCGCGATGGCATCTTTCACTTTCTGTAACGCTTTGGCGCGTTTTTTATTCATATCGCCTTTAAACATGGTGTACCTCTGGTGTTGGTGCATTTATTAACGGGCAGACGCCACAGATTCACTCTGTACGACAGCCTTAAAACGGTTCGCAATGATGGTGGTGATACAGGTCATTGCCATGACAGTGAACATCACAATCGCCATCTGTAATGCGTTGCTGGATAAGAACGGTGAGGCGAACGCCGGGACGTAGGCCACCCCTTTGACGTTAAAGAAGCCGAGCATCATGCCGCCCATTCCGGCCCAGAAGATGGCGGAACCAAAGACGATTTTGTTAGCGAACATGAAAGGGTAGGCGGATTCCACAAATGTTCCGAAGCCCAGGTTGATAAGCAGGCCCGGTGTGGCGACGGCCGCTTCGCTTTTTTCGCGTGGTGCGATGACGTTAGCCAGGTTGATGCCGGCAGCAACCATCACCAGACCCACCATATCCACAGCGCCGAGGAAGCTGACGCCGGATTTCTCCATCTCCAGCAGCACCAGCGGTAGAATGACCGCGTGATAGACACCACCCAGAATGGCTGGCCAGATCACCAGACCGGCCAGCAGCCCGGCAAGAATCGGACTGAATGCCAGCGTGCTTTCGATAGCCAGCTTGATGTAGTTACCGGCGGAGAGCGCCAGGGGACTCAGCAGATAATGCATGATCAGGCCAGCAGCCAGACCCGAAATCCCGCCGGCAACGATGTTGACGGTGGTCATCGGGAAACGCCAGTTCAGGCACAGCTCAAACAACCAGCGCACAAAAATCCCGGCCATCAGACCGCCGATAATCCCCCCGATCAGGCCGCCTTCAACGGAAAGCACCCCGGCGACGACCCCGGCCACAATGGAGACTTCATCGAGTTCGGAGATCTGTTTTGCCGCCAGCACGGCAACCAGCACCGGCAGACCCTTCAGCAGGATTTCAAAGATATCGTTGAGTTTTTCCAGTCCGGGGATGTGGCTCAGGGCGAGTACGATCGCCATCGCGATAAAGCCTGGCAGCGCCGGGATCATGATGCTGCGGATGTTAAAGCGCTTAAGCAGACTCTTTCCGGAACCGCCTTGTGCAGGCGACGCGCTGCCCAACTGGGGTTTGTATTTGATACCCCAGTATTTACACAGCGAGGCGACGAAAGAGACCGCGCGAGTGCGGCTGGTGGTCCCCGTGGTGCCTGAGGTGGCGACCACATTGGCGCCCTTTGCGGCGACCAGCGCCATCGAGGTGCCGCCGGTGCCGACAATCGGGGTTTTCATTTCTACGGCGGCATCAAAAACGGCCTGGTTAGCTTTTACCGGATCGGCGCTCATCACTACGATACCGTCGATCTCACCGCTGCGGATCATCCCGGCTATCTGGCGATCGCTCTCAACGACGGAGGCATTCACCTCGGAGAGTTTGCCCTGGAAGATACGTTGTGGTTTTGTGTTGTTTTCTGTGGTTAAGGCATAGACGGCTGCTGGGGTGTCAGGTTTGGCGACATCCATCGACGCCTCTGCTCCAATGAACTGCACGGCAGCGACGGTGACACCCGCGGCTTCACACTGCTGATAAATCTCCTGGAGTAACTTCTCTGGCTCAGCGCCACCCAGGTTGTAGAGGTTGCCTCCACTGCTTCCAATAATCGCAATTTTTTTCATAGCGGCCTCAAAGAAAAGATAGGGTAGGGGGTTATCTGTGTTGTAGTGGAATCATATTCCCAAGCAAAACAAAATAAAGCAACATTAAAAGAACGAATCCAGCTCTCTATAAAATAATAAATTTATAATAATTAATTGAAAATAAAGGTATTAATTATATTTTTGTTTTGTGTTGATGTTTGTTGTTTTGTGATGAGGTTCAAACAAGGAAGGCAAGGAATGGGGGAAATCCCCCATTCGCAGGGGATCAATTTTCTTTGACAGCACTCTGCTGTTCATCAATCGGTTTACCGGACCAGTACCCCGCCAGCAGAGAGCCGGAAAGGTTGTGCCAGACCGAGAACAGTGCGCCGGGGAGGGCCGCGAGCGGGCCGAAGTAGATTTTACCCAGCGCGGCGGCGAGACCGGAGTTTTGCATTCCCACCTCGATCGCCAGCGTGCGGCAAGTTGACTCGTCAAAGCCAAACAAGCGCCCGCCCCAGTAACCGCCGAGCAGGCCGATGGTGTTGTGTAGGATCACCGCGATAATCACCACGAAGCCGACGGAGGCGATATGCGCGGCGGAACCGGCAACCACTGCGCTGATGATCGCCAGAATGCAGACCATCGAAAAGGCGGGCAGGTAAGGTTCAACTGCCTTCACGACGCGCGGGAACAGATGATGGATCACCAGGCCCAGCGCAATTGGGATCACCACAATTTGCAGGATGCTGAGCAGCATCCCCATCACATCCACCTGAATGTGCGCATCGACATACAGACGCGTCAGCAGTGGTGTGGCGACCACGCCCACCAGAGTGGAGACGGAAGAGATCGTTACCGAGAGTGCGACATCGCCTTTCGCCAGATAGATCATGACGTTAGATGCCGTGCCGCTGGCGACGCTTCCGACCAGCACCATCCCGGCGGAGAGTTCCGGCGGCATGTTAAATGCCATCGCCAGTACCCAGGCCGCCAGCGGCATCACCAGATAGTGCAGGAAAATTCCCGCCGCAACCGGTGCCGGGCGTGAGAGCACACGTTTAAAATCATCCACTTTCAGGTGGACGCCCATGCCGAACATAATCAGCATCAACAATGTGGCCACCCACGGACCGACAGGCGTAAAAGTGGATGGCGTGTAATACGCAATAGCAGAGAGCAGCAGCGCCCATAACGGGAACAGCCTGGTGAGAGTGGCGAGCATGTTGTTTTCCTTGCACGTATGTTGTGTTTGCTTGTTATTCACGGGTTGGGATCGAGCCCAACCATCATTATTGTGTATCGTGTGAAGAGGTATTATTCAAACAAATTATGCTTATGTTCTGACTTTGAGATTTTCCCAGCTCAGACCAAACCGAGCCAGGTACTTACGCAGACGGTCGGCATCGTTGGGATTGGCTTTCTTTTGTCGTGAGACGGCGAAGAGTTCACGTCCGGCTTCGGACAACGATGCGCTGCGGCGACAGACCTCAAGCACGGTTTCCAGTTGGCGGCGGTCAAAGAGGTCGAGTTCCATCTCCAGTTCCGGTTGCGACGGCGCCTCTCCCCAGCTCTCCTGCAAAAGCGCAATCTCTTCGTCGACAAGGGCCTGCGTGATACGTCCTTGCTCGGCCAGCGTCGCCATTCGCGCGACGGAGGAACTCAGTTCGCGGAAATTGCCACGCCACTGCGCCTGAGGTGAACAGGCAAACGCCAGATAGCGTTCACGTGCCTCCTTATCAAAACGAATCTGATTCTGTCGGCTGCGGGAGAAGCGTTGCAGCTCATACTCCACGTTAGGGGCGATGTCTTCACGCCGCTGTGCAAGGCCGGGCAGGGCAAAGCGCCACATGTTTATCCGTGCGTAGAGATCTTCGCGAAAACGCCCTTCGGCGACCCACTGCGGCATATCGCGATGGGTTCCGGCTATCAACTGGAAATCGCTGTACACCTCTTTATCTGAGCCAAACGGGAAGAAGGTTTTCTCCTCGATCGCTTTCAGTAGCATGGCCTGTTCATCCAACCCCAGTTCCGCGATCTCATCCAGAAACAACACCCCGCCGTCGGCTTCACGTAACAGTCCCGTTCGTGACGACAGTGCGCCCGTAAACGCGCCTTTCACATGACCGAACAGTGTCGACATGGCGTTATCGCCGCGCAACGTCGCGCAGTTCACTGCCACCAGTTTTCCACCCACCAGATGCCGTGACTGACGAAGCTGAAAAATCCGTTTTGCGAGGAAGGATTTCCCCGCACCGGTGGGGCCGGTGAGCAGGATAGGATCGCCAGAGCGCAAGGCGACGCGCTCAATACGGTCAATCAGTTTATTGAACGTGGCATTGCGCGTCTCGATACCGCCTTTGAGGAAGGAGATTGATTGCTGCTGCTCACGCTGAAAGCGACTGGTGAGTGTGGCATAGCGGCTTAAATCAAGATCGATCACCGAGCAGGTGCCAGCGGCAACATCCTCCTGCGGAGCGCCCTTCGGTGCGGGTCCGGTTTGCAGAAGGCTGGCGGGCAGATAGCGGGCTTCCGTCAGCAGGAACCAGCAAATTTGCGCCACATGAGTGCCGGTAGTGATGTGCACCAGATACTCTTCATTCTCGGTATCGAAAGTGTAATGAGTAGCAAAGTCGAGGAACGCGGCGTAGACCTCTTCGAAATCCCAGGGATCGGTAATGGGGATGGCATGTGGACGAACCTCAGTATGTGGAGAGAGCAGGCTAATATCTTCCGCTAACTGCTGACACATCCCGGCATCGCGTGGCTGGTGGATAAGCTCCAGCCGATCGACCGGGAAATCCGGCTGTTGGCACAGTCCGACCGTGGGCCGCCATTTCTTTAACCGGTTTGCCCGTTTGCCGCGTTTATCCAGCACCGTGCCCAGTACACCAATCACCACCCGTCGCTTTTTCATGTTTATCCAAAAAGATAAAGTTCGATAGGTAAGGATAAAAAACAGGCGAGACGTCTGCAATCATCATTTTTGGTGATGAAAATTAATTACTTATTAATCAATAAAGTAAAAAATAATTTCGTCTTTTTTTCGTTCTGGCACGCTTCTGGCAATAACTCTCTCGTCAACACGTTGAAAGCGCAGGGGGTTAAACCCCGCCGGCACGTCAGGAACGGCTGAGGCTGTATTCCGGAAGTGTTCCGTCAACCGATGACACCTGAACAATGGGTTCGATTCCCGATTCATTCTCCCAATGAAACTGGTTGTTAATCATAGAAATAAAAACGGGCACTGCGCAGTTAACAGGCCCCAAAACAGGTCGCCGGTCACGATGCCGCGCCGCAGGCAAAAGGGAATTCCCCTGTGGCCTCGCCTCCGCACCCGCACCTGACTTGATAAGGAAAAGAGAAAAATGACGAAGAAAATCACTATTCGTAAAGGACAATTAGGTCTGTTAGCCAAAAACGGCGACTACTATCAGGTTCTGGAGGCGGGTGAACACCGTCTGCCGTGGTTCAACACGCCAGAGGTGCTGGTGGTTAATCTGGACGGCAGCGAAGTGCCGGAAGCGCTGGCGAATTATTTACGCCGCTTTCAACCAGACTGGGTATCACGTTATGCCCTGGCCGTTGATCTTAACGACAGTGAAGCGGGCGCGTTATACATGAATGAGGTGTTGCAGGAGATCCTGCCTCCGTCAACGCGCCGTTTGTACTGGCGGGCCGACGAGGCGTTGAAACTGGTACGGATGGATACGCGTCAGGTTCAGGTGCCTGCTGAGGTCATGAATGCGGTTCTGCAACCGCGACGTAGCGGCGCGGTAAAAGGTCGTGAAGCGATGCTTACCGTACAGGTGCCTGCCTGGCACGCCGGAGTGTTGAAAATTGATGGCGAGACGCAGGCACTGCTGCCGCCGGGTCTGACGGCGTACTGGAAAGTGAATCATCTGGTTGACGCTGAAGTGGTGGATACCCGTTTGCAGGTGCTGGAAGTGGGCGGTCAGGAAATTTTGACCAAAGATAAGGTCAACCTGCGCTTGAATCTGGCAGCGAACTGGCGTTACCGCGATGTGTTGCTGGCGTTTGCACAGCTCACTAAACCGCTCGATCATCTGTACCGCGAACTGCAGTTTGCGCTGCGGGAGGCCGTCGGGACGCGCACGCTTGATGAGCTGCTGGAAGATAAACAGGTAATTGATGAGGTGGTCAGCGCACAGGTGAAAGACCGGATGGCGCCATATGGTATCGACGTGGCGTCGCTGGGTGTGAAGGACATTGTGTTGCCGGGGGATATGAAAACGATTCTGTCCCGTCTGGTTGAAGCGGAAAAATCGGCGCAGGCCAACGTGATCCGCCGTCGTGAAGAAACGGCAGCGACGCGTTCGTTGTTGAATACGGCGAAAGTGATGGAAAACAACCCGGTGGCTTTGCGTTTAAAAGAGCTGGAAACCCTCGAAAGAGTGGCAGAGCGTATCGATAAAATCTCGGTATTCGGTGGCCTGGACCAGGTTCTGCACGGCTTAGTGAATATTAAAGGATAAGAAACATGGCACATCACGACTATGCGCTGTTGACGTCGCAGAACGCGGCGCCGGTGAAAATGTGGACGCACGGCGTCCCGGTGGAACCCGAGGCACGCCAGCAACTGCTGAACACGGCGAAGATGCCATTTATTTTTAAACACCTGGCGGTCATGCCGGATGTGCATCTGGGGAAAGGGTCAACGATTGGCAGCGTGATCCCGACCAAAGGAGCGATTATTCCGGCAGCAGTGGGGGTGGACATCGGCTGTGGGATGATTGCGGTACGTACCTCGCTGCTGGCTGACGATCTGCCGGATAACCTCAGCGGGTTGCGGAGTGCGATTGAGCAGGCCGTTCCACATGGGCGGACCAATACACGTTCCCGTCGCGATAAAGGCGCGTGGGACACGCCGCCAGAGGAGGTGAGTACTCACTGGGGGACACTGGCACCGCGCTTTACGCGCCTGACTGACAAGTATCCCTCGCTGCTGAAAACCAATAACTATAAGCATCTCGGAACGTTGGGAACCGGTAATCACTTCATTGAAGTGTGTCTGGATGAGCAGCAGCGCGTCTGGGTGATGTTGCACAGTGGTTCGCGTGGTGTGGGGAATGCCATCGGCAACGTCTTTATCACGCTGGCGCAGCAGGATATGCAACAACATATCGCGAATTTGCCTGACCGAAACCTGGCGTATTTCCAGGAAGGGAGTCGGCACTACCACGACTACATTGAAGCGGTGGAATGGGCGCAGGATTTTGCCCGACAAAACCGGGAGGTCATGATGTCCCGCGTGCTGGCCGCGCTGTCGCGTAGCGTGAGTAAACCGTTTATCACGCAACAAGAAGCAGTGAATTGCCACCATAACTACGTGCAAAAAGAGCGTCATTTTGGTGAAGAGGTGCTGGTAACGCGTAAAGGTGCCGTTTCCGCACAAAAAGGCCAGATGGGGATCATCCCCGGATCGATGGGGGCGAAAAGTTTCATTGTGCGCGGGTTGGGAAATGAAGAGAGCTTTTGTTCATGCAGTCATGGTGCGGGAAGAACCATGAGCCGAACGGCGGCTAAAAAACGCTTTACCGTAGCGGATCAGATCCGCGCGACGGCCCACGTTGAATGCCGTAAAGACAGCGAGGTGATTGATGAAATTCCGCTGGCCTACAAAGACATTGATGCCGTGATGGCGGCGCAGTCTTCGCTGGTGGAGATCGTGCATACGTTGCGGCAGGTGGTATGTGTAAAAGGATAAAAGAAGATGACCAAAAATGCAGTGAGTGCCGCAATGTGCGAACGGGTCATGCGGCAGCTCAAAGAGATAGAAACCCGCTACGGCGTCAGGGTGCTGTATGCCTGCGAATCGGGGAGTCGTGGCTGGGGATTTGCCTCGCCGGATAGTGATTACGATGTGCGGTTTTTGTATGTTCATCCGCCGGAGTGGTATCTGCGGGTTGATGCGCCGCGTGACGTGATCGAGCTGCCAATCGACGATGAGCTGGATGTGTGCGGCTGGGAGTGGCGTAAAGCGCTGGGTCTGCTGAAGGGCGCTAACCCAACGCTGATCGAGTGGCTGGATTCCCCGGTGGTTTATCAGCAGGATGATGCTACGGTCAGTGCGCTTAAAGCGATGATACCGCAGTGGTTTTCTCCGCTTCGTGCGCGCTGGCACTACTACTCGATGGCGCGAAAAAACTTTCGCGGCTACTTGCAGGGGGAAACGGTGCGTCTGAAAAAGTACTTCTACGTCCTGCGTCCGCTGTTGGCGGTGCGTTGGGTTGAAGCAGGAAAAGGCGTTCCGCCCATGCGGTTTGCCGAACTGCTGGCGGGAAGCGATCTGGATGCGCCGTTACGTCAGGAAATAGATGAACTGCTGGTGCGCAAACAGCGGGCTGGGGAGGCGGAGTATGGTCCGCGTCGTCCGCTGCTACATACGTTTATCCACGCCGAACTGGCGCGAGGCGAAATCCCGCCAACGTTACCGGATAGCCGCGAAGGCGACGTGAAGGCACTGGATCGACTGCTTTACGAGACGGTGATGTCATGACTGTGTTGCCCGATGATGCTCACGCTTATCGAGCCGACACCGGCTGGCCTCCAGGCCGGATAAGGCGTTTCATCGCCATCCGGCATTCAGGCCTGTCTCACTCAAACAAATTATGGTGCAGTTTCTGTACCACCTGTTCTGCTTCGGTGCCAGGCACCAGGAAACAGAGGTTATGGCTGGAAGCGCCATAGCAAATCATGCGGATATTGAACGGTTCCAGTACGCCGAACACCTCTTTGCCGACACCGCAGGCTTTCGACAGATCGTTACCAATCAACGCGACCAGCGCGAGACCTTCTTCCACTTCCACCCGACACAAGGCCGACAGTTCCATTAGCAGCGACTGCGTCAGCAGCGTATCGCCGGTGGAGGTGGAACCGGTGGTGTCCAGCGTCAGCGCCACGCTCACTTCAGAGGTGGTGATCAAATCTACGGAGATATTATGGCGCGCCAGAATGCCGAACACTTCAGCCAGGAAACCGCGCGAGTGCAGCATATTCAGGCTGTGCAGGGTCAGCAGCGTCTGCTTACGACGCAGCGCCAGCGCGCGGAACAGCGGTGGATTCTGCGTTTTGTTACAAACCAGCGTGCCGCCTGCTTTCGGATCTTTACTGGATCCAACGAAGACCGGGATATCGCTGCGCACCGCCGGCAGCAGGGTGGCCGGATGCAGCACTTTCGCGCCGAAGGTGGCCATTTCCGCCGCCTCTTCAAAGGCGATTTCATCGATACGCTGGGCGGCAGGCACCACGCGAGGATCGGTGGTATAGATGCCCGGAACATCCGTCCAGATATCGACACGCGCCGCATGCAGCGCTTCGGCCAACAGGGCGGCCGTGTAGTCGCTGCCGCCGCGTCCGAGTGTGGTGGTACGCCCTTTGCCTTCGCTGCCGATGAACCCTTGCGTGATCACCAGCCCTTCGCTCAGACGCGGGGTCAGTTGCAATGTCGCCAGCTCCGCCAGCGCCGCTACGTCAGGTTCGGCACGGCCAAAGCGATCGTTGGTTCGCATCACTTTACGCACATCAAACCACTGCGCCTGAACGTTACGCTCACGCAGGATCTCAACAAACAGCAGGGTGGACATCAGTTCGCCGTGGCTGACCAGTTCATCCGTCAGTGCCGGGGAGGTGGCTAATGAGGCCGCTTCCGCCAGCGTGGTGATATTTTCCAGCAGGCGTTCAATCTCTTCACGAATGACGTTGGGATAACGCAGACGCTCCAGGATATCGAACTGAATTTTACGGATGGCGTCGAGCTTCTCAAAGCGAGCCTGTGGTTCCAGTCCTTCTGCCAGCGCCACCAGCAGATTGGTGATGCCAGCAGAAGCTGAGAGCACCACTACGCGCACGTTTGCATCGGAAAGCACCACGTCGGCGCTGCGGTTCATGGCATCAAAATCAGCGACGCTGGTACCGCCAAATTTGGAAACAACGATTTCTGTCATAACAACCTCGTGTCAGGGAGTGAGAAAGCGACCTGGGCACAAAGGCAGAACAGAAACCGGTGCAGGCGCAAATACCGTATTTATAAATAAAATGTGCAGACGACACTGTCAACGCCGGGATTATGCGGATTTTTCATGCTGGCAAGTGGCTGAGTAACCGTACTTATAACAACGCTGTTTTTTCACTGTATTTGACCGAAGCTAGGGCAACGGCACTAAAACAATCACACTTTTCTGTGACTGGCGTTACAATCGATCTCAGTCACAATTCTCAAATCAGAAGAGTATTGCTAATGAAAAACATCAATCCAACGCAGACCTCTGCCTGGCAGGCACTACAAAAACACTTTGACGAGATGAAGGACGTTACCCTCGCGGATTTGTTCGCGAAGGATAACGATCGCTTCAGCAAATTCTCCGCAACGTTTGACGATCTGATGCTGGTGGATTACTCCAAAAACCGCATCACCGAAGAGACGCTGGCGAAACTGCAGGATCTGGCGAAAGAGACCGATCTGGCGGGCGCCATCAAGTCCATGTTCTCCGGCGAGAAAATCAACCGTACGGAAGATCGTGCCGTGTTGCATGTGGCGTTGCGTAACCGTAGCAATACCCCGATTATGGTTGACGGCAAAGATGTGATGCCGGAAGTCAACGCGGTGCTGGAGAAGATGAAATCTTTCTCCGAAGCCATTATTTCGGGTCAGTGGAAAGGTTATACCGGTAAAGCGATCACCGACGTGGTCAACATCGGTATTGGCGGCTCCGACCTCGGCCCGTTCATGGTGACCGAAGCGCTGCGCCCATACAAAAATCACCTGAATATGCACTTTGTTTCTAACGTCGACGGTACCCATATCGCCGAAGTGCTGAAGAAAGTGAATCCGGAAACTACCCTGTTCCTCGTGGCGTCCAAGACCTTCACCACGCAGGAAACCATGACCAACGCCCACAGCGCGCGTGACTGGTTCCTGAAAACCGCCGGTGATGAAAAACACGTTGCGAAACACTTCGCTGCACTGTCTACCAATGCGAAAGCGGTTGGTGAGTTCGGTATTGATACCGCCAACATGTTCGAGTTCTGGGACTGGGTGGGCGGTCGTTATTCTCTGTGGTCAGCGATTGGTCTGTCGATCATCCTGTCTGTCGGCTACGACAACTTTGTGCAACTGCTGTCCGGCGCGCATGCGATGGATAAGCACTTCTCGACCACGCCTCTGGAGAGCAACCTGCCGGTGCTGCTGGCGCTGATCGGCATCTGGTACAACAATTTCTTCGGTGCTGAAACCGAAGCCATCCTGCCGTACGACCAGTATATGCACCGTTTCGCGGCCTACTTCCAGCAGGGCAATATGGAGTCCAACGGGAAATATGTTGACCGTAACGGCAACCCGGTGGATTACCAGACGGGTCCGATCATCTGGGGTGAGCCGGGAACCAACGGTCAGCACGCGTTCTACCAGTTGATTCATCAGGGAACCAAAATGGTGCCTTGTGACTTTATCGCCCCGGCGATTACCCATAACCCGCTGTCCGATCACCATCCGAAGCTGCTGTCTAACTTCTTCGCCCAGACTGAAGCGCTGGCGTTCGGGAAATCCCGCGAAGTGGTGGAGCAGGAATACCGTGACCAGGGTAAAGATCCGGCCACGCTGGAACACGTGGTACCGTTCAAAGTGTTTGAGGGCAACCGCCCGACTAACTCCATCCTGCTGCGTGAAATCACCCCGTTCAGCCTGGGGGCGCTGATCGCCCTGTATGAGCACAAAATCTTTACACAGGGCATCATCCTGAACATCTTTACCTTCGACCAGTGGGGCGTTGAGCTGGGTAAACAGCTGGCAAACCGTATTCTGCCGGAGCTGAAAGATGATAAGGCGATCGAAAGCCACGACAGCTCGACTAACGGATTGATTAACCGTTATAAAGCCTGGCGTTAATCTGCCAGCGTGCCGGATGGCGGCGAATGCCTTATCCGGCAAATTAATAATGAAATCAGCCGATATTATTATCGGCTTTTTTTATAAGATAATTCCGGTTGTCCGTGTTGTTCTCCACCGTTCTATATTGAGCATAATCCTAAAATAATAAATAACCGGAAAATAACGCCGTGTTATTTTAGGATAATACGGATCGTTCAGATGTCAGGTTTTAATGATAACTAATTGTTTTTAATGTTTATTGTTATTTTAATTAAAGTAAATAATTCAACAAAAGTCCAATTATCCTAAAACCATTCCGCTATTCCCCCTGCCGTAATTCGCATGCTTTAGTTGTGTATACTCGATCCCGCCCGAAACGCTTTTGGGCAAATCTCCATTCATTCAATGAAGGGAAATTGTTATGAAAAAAGTTCTGTATGGCATTTTTGCCATATCTGCGCTTGCGGCGAGTTCTGTCTATGCAGCCCCCGTTCAGGTGGGTGAAGCAGCAGGCTCGGCAGCAACGTCGGTGTCGGCGGGTAGCTCCTCGGCATCCAGCGTGAGCACCGTAAGTTCGGCGGTGGGTGTCGCTCTGGCGGCAACCGGCGGCGGTGACGGTTCCAATACCGGGACCACCACCACAACCACCACCAGTACCCAGTAACACCGGTACGTTTAACTCTAACCACACTTCGGTGTGGTTATTTTGCCCCTCTGGAGAAGAGTCGTGAAGCGACCTGCGCTCATATTACTTTGCCTGCTGTTACAGGCCTGCTCAGCCACCACAAAGCAGCTGGGCAACTCACTGTGGGACAGTCTGTTTGGCACGCCCGGCGTCCAGCTAACGGACGATGATATCCAAAACATGCCCTACGCCAGCCAGTACATGCAGCTCAACGGCGGGCCGCAGCTGTTTGTGGTGCTCGCTTTCGCAGAGAACGGGCAGCAGAAATGGGTGACGCAGGATCAGGCCACTCTCGTGACCCAGCATGGTCGTCTGGTGAAAACGTTGCTTGGCGGCGACAACCTTATCGATGTGAATAACCTCGCAGATGACCCGCTGAGTAAACCGAATCAGATCGTCGACGGTGCCACCTGGACCCGCACGATGGGCTGGACGGAATACAAGCAGGTGCGCTATGCCACCGCGCGCTCCGTCTTTACATGGGATGGCAACGACACGGTAAAAGTCGGTAGCGAAGAGACGCCGGTTCGCGTGCTGGACGAAACTGTCACGACCGATCAAGCGCGCTGGCATAACCGTTACTGGATCGATAACGAAGGGCAAATTCGCCAGTCGGAGCAGTATCTGGGCGCGAACTTCTTCCCGGTGAAAACCACGCTGATTAAGGCGGCAAAATCATGATGAAACGGACTCTTGCAGCGCTGATCTTCAGTCTGAGCGCGTCATCTGTTTTTGCTGCGGGGACCGTTAAGGTCTTTAGCGCCGGTAGCACAGAGCCGAAAACGCTTACCGGCGCTGATCATCTTATCGATCTGGTGGGACAGCCCAGACTGGCGAACAGCTGGTGGCCTGGCGCGGTGATCGCTGAAGAGAAAGCGACCGTGAAAGCGCAGGGCCAACAGCAGGCGCTGCTGGCGCGCCTGGCGGCGTTAAGCGCCAACGCAAGCGGGGACGATGCCGCCGCCATTAACGCGTTGCGCCAGCAAGTTCAGGCGCTGAAGGTGACGGGTCGACAGCTGGTGAATCTCGATCCGGACATCGTGCGGGTCAGCGAACGCGGCAATCCGCCGTTGCAGGGCAACTACACGCTGTGGGTCGGCGGGCAGCCGACGGACGTCACGCTCTTTGGCCTGATAAGCCGTCCCGGTAAGCAGCCGTTTATGCCCGGACGCGACGTCGTCAGCTATCTCGATGGACAAGACCGGCTCAGCGGCGCGGATCGCAGCTATGCGTGGCTTGTTTATCCCGATGGCCGAACGCAGAAGGTGCCGGTGGCGTACTGGAATAAGCGTCACGTTGAACCGATGCCTGGCAGCATCATTGTTGTCGGGCTGGATGATTCTCTCTGGAGCAGCGAACCGGAAGCGCTGAACGCTGACATTCTTCATACCCTGACGCAGCGGATACCTGAATAATGAAAAAAACATATCTGCTCAGCTTACTGGCGCTGGGCATCAGCGCAGCCTGCCATGCCGAAACGTATCCGGCGCCGATTGGACCCTCTCAGTCGGATTTTGGCGGCGTGGGATTATTACAGACCCCAACCGCGCGCATGGCGCGTGAAGGGGAGTTGAGCCTCAACTATCGTGATAACGATCAGTACCGTTACTACTCCGCCTCCGTACAGCTTTTCCCCTGGCTGGAAACCACGCTGCGCTACACCGATGTGCGGACCAAAAAGTACAGCAGCGTCGAATCGTTTTCCGGCGATCAAACCTACAAAGATAAAGCGTTCGATCTGAAGTTACGCCTGTGGGAAGAGAGCTACTGGATGCCGCAGGTGTCGGTCGGTGCGCGAGATATCGGCGGGACTGGCCTGTTTGATGCGGAATACCTCGTGGCGAACAAAGCCTGGGGACCGTTTGATTTCTCACTCGGCCTCGGCTGGGGATATCTGGGAACCAGCGGCAACGTCAGTAACCCGCTCTGTTCGTACAGCGATAAATATTGCTACCGCGATAACCGCTATAAACAAGCTGGCTCCATTGATGGCAGCCAGATGTTCCACGGCCCGGCATCGTTGTTTGGCGGCGTTGAGTACCAGACGCCGTGGCAGCCCCTGCGGCTGAAGCTGGAATATGAGGGCAATAACTACCAGCAGGATTTTGCGGGCAAGCTGGAACAGAAAAGCAAGTTTAACGTCGGCGCCATTTACCGCGTCACCGATTGGGCCGACGTTAACCTCAGCTATGAACGTGGTAACACCTTTATGTTTGGGGTAACGCTGCGGACTAATTTCAACGACTTACGCCCATCGTATAACGATAACGCGCGGCCGAAATACCAGCCGCAACCGCAGGACGCGATCCTGCAACACTCAGTGGTGGCGAATCAGTTGACGCTGCTGAAATACAACGCCGGACTGGCAGATCCGCAGATTCAGGTGAAAGGCGACACGCTGTACGTGACCGGCGAGCAGGTGAAATACCGCGACTCGCGTGAAGGTATTGAACGGGCGAATCGGATCGTGATGAACGATTTGCCAGAGGGGATCCGCACGATCCGCGTGACGGAAAACCGTCTCAACCTGCCGCAGGTCACCACCGAAACGGACGTCAGCAGCCTGAAACGCCATCTGGAAGGCGAACCGCTGGGACAGGAAACGCCGCTGGCGCAACAGCGCCTTGAGCCGATAGTACCGGAACGCACTGAGCAGGGCTGGTATATCGACAAGTCGCGCTTCGACTTCCACCTCGATCCGGTGCTGAACCAGTCCGTGGGCGGACCGGAAAACTTCTACATGTACCAGTTGGGTGTGATGGCGACGGCGGATCTGTGGATGACCGATCACCTGCTGACTACCGGAAGCTTGTTTGGCAATCTCGCCAATAACTACGATAAATTCAACTACACCAATCCACCGAACGATTCGAAGCTGCCGCGTGTGCGTACCCGCGTGCGTGAATATGTGCAGAACGACGTTTATGTGAACAACCTGCAAGCTAACTATTTCCAGTACTTGGGTAACGGTTTCTATGGTCAGGTCTACGGGGGTTATCTTGAAACCATGTATGGCGGGGCGGGGGCAGAAGTGCTGTACCGTCCGGTCGACAGCAACTGGGCGTTTGGTCTGGATGCAAACTACGTGAAACAGCGTGACTGGCGCAGCGCGCAGGACATGATGAAATTCACCGACTACAGCGTGAAGACCGGACACTTGACGGCCTACTGGACGCCGTCATTCGCCCAGGACGTGCTGGTGAAAGCAAGCGTCGGTCAGTATCTGGCGGGGGATAAAGGCGGCACGCTGGATATCTCTAAACGCTTTGACAGCGGCGTGGTGGTGGGTGGTTACGCCACGCTTACCAACGTCTCGCCGGATGAGTATGGCGAAGGGGATTTCACCAAAGGCGTCTACGTGTCGATTCCGCTGGATCTCTTCTCTTCCGGCCCGACCCGCAGTCGTGCGGCCATCGGCTGGACGCCGCTGACGCGTGATGGGGGTCAGCAGCTCGGACGTAAATTCCAGCTCTATGACATGACCAGCGATAAAAGTGTGAATTTCCGCTGAGTTAACGTGGTTTTATCCAGCCGGAAGACGGCGTAATAATCTGGCTGGATTACCCGCATATACGCCTTTTTCGGTGATTGATTTGGTCACCACGCTACCCGCACCGATAACTACGCCATCGCAGATACTGACCGCCAGTATTGTCGCGCCGCTACCAATGGAGACATCGTCACCAAGAGTAATTCGTCCCCAACTGCTGCGGTCGGCATTGGGTTTTCCTTCCCGAAACATATCGTTAGCGAACATGACGCCGTGGCCGATAAAGCAGCGGGAACCGATGGTGACATATTCGCAAATGAAGGTATGCGACTGGATTTTTGTCTCTGCGCCAATCTGCGTATTTCCCTGAATTTCGACAAAGGGGCCGACAAAAACGTTGTCACCAAGCCGGCAGTCGTACAGATTGGCGGGTTCATAAATCACTACATTTTCACCACAGGTGACATTGCGGAGGGTGGACTGATGAGTCGTTGCCATTTTGGGTCTCTCAGAGCGGTTTTTCCATAACGTGAAGCGTAGTGGTCTGCGACGTGGTGGAAAAAAAAGTGTCTTTCACAAAGGTCATTCCCTGCTGTTCATAGAACTGACGTGCCCGGGGGTTATTCGCCAGTACCTCCAGCCAGATCCGTGTTTCCCCTTGCGCTTTGGCCTGACGGACCACTTCGGCAAAAAGCTGTTCACCGTACTGTTTGCCAGTTTCGCCCGGCAGAAGGTAGATCTTATGCAGCAATGTCCCCGGCGGGTCTTGTGGCTCAAGGGCCTGATGTAACGAATACTTCGCAAAACCAATCGGGACGTCAGTAAAAGCGATCAACCAGAAGATGCCCGCTTCTGCGAGACTTCTGGCGATGGCGGGCAGAGAATATTCCTGCTCAAGATACGCCGCCAGTTCGTCATCATTTTTCCACAGATGGGCAAAATGATGACGATAGCTGGTATATCCCATTGTGCTCAACAGGCTGGCATCGTCTTGTATTGCCATTTGAAACCGAAGCATTTCGCCTTCCTTTCAGAATGTTAGGGTTGAAAGGATTGTCACACCCTTTTCTGGTTGCACAAAACATAAACAAAAAATATAGATCTCCGTCACATTTTTGCGTTATACAGGAACCTCACCACTGAGAAAGAGGTGCTGTTATGACGTCACTATCTCGTCCGCGCGTGGAGTTTATCTCTACGATCCTACAGACCGTGTTGAACCTTGGGCTGTTGAGTCTGGGCCTGATCCTGGTCGTATTCCTCGGCAAAGAGACACTGCATCTGGCTGATGTGCTTTTCGCGCCTGAGCAAGCCAGCAAGTATGAGCTGGTGGAAGGGCTGGTTGTCTACTTTCTCTATTTCGAATTTATCGCGCTGATTGTGAAGTACTTTCAGTCAGGTTTTCACTTTCCGCTGCGCTATTTCATCTATATCGGGATCACCGCGATTGTCCGGCTGATCATCGTCGATCACAAATCACCAATGGACGTGTTGATCTATTCGGCGGCGATCCTGCTGCTGGTAATCACCCTCTGGATGTGTAATTCGAAACGCCTGAAGCGCGAGTAAAAAAAGGGCGCTCCGTGGAGCGCCGAATTACAGTCACAAGTTGGATAAAACAAGTTGAGGGTGCAGTGGCATTACAGGTACTTCGATGAAACTTAACCTTTGACTCCGCCCGCCGTCAGGCCGTTGACCAGCCAGCGCTGCGCCAGCAGGAAGACCAGAGTGATTGGAATCGCGGACAGCACGGCGGCAGCGGCAAAATCGCCCCACAGATAGTTTTGTGGGTTGAGGTACTGCTGCATCCCGACCGCCAGGGTGTAGCTGTTCACATCACGTAGCAACAGTGAGGCAACCGGTACTTCGGTGATGGCGGCAATGAACGACAGAATAAAGACCACCGCCAGAATGGGCACCGACAGCGGCAGCAACACCAGACGGAACGCCTGCCACGGGGTTGCTCCATCCAGTGCGGCCGCTTCTTCCAGCGAGCCGTCGATGGTTTCGAAATAGCCTTTGATGGTCCACACATGCAGTGCGATACCGCCGAGATAGGCGAAGATCACCCCGCCGTGGGTGTTCAGACCGATAAACGGAATGTACTGACCGAGGCGATCGAACAACGCGTACAACGCGACCAGCGACAGCACCGCCGGGAACATCTGGAAAATCAGCATTCCTTTGAGCAGCGTGGCTTTGCCAGGGAAGCGCATACGGGCAAAAGCGTAGGCACAGGTAGTGGACAGCGCCACGATACCCATTGCAGTGATCCCGGCGATTTTCACCGAGTTCCACAGCCATAACAGTACCGGGAAGGGGGGCGGCGTGACGCGGCCATCAGCGTGTTCAACGCTAAAGCCCAGCGCCAGCCGCCAGTGCTCCCAGGAGATTTTTTCCGGGATCAGGCTCCCGGTCGCAAAGTTACCTTCACGCAGCGAGATGGCGATAACCATCAGCAGCGGGAACATGATCGCCGCGATAAATATCAGTAGCAGCAGGTGCGTGATAAAGAGGCGCAACTTTTGAGATTTCGGTTGGACCATAGCCATAATTTTTCTTCACTCCTTAATACCGCTCCAGGCTATTTCACTTGCCATTCTGAATGTTTGCAGCATCCAGACTGGCGGCGCCAATGACGCCTGGTGATGCTGATTAATCAAATTTCATGCGTGTGGCTTTCAGGTTCACAATCGCCAGGGCGCCGACCAGCAGGAAGATCAGCGTGGCGATTGCCGCCGCCAGACCAAAGTCCTGACCGCCGCCGCCTTCAAAGGCGATGCGATAGGTGTAGCTCACTAACAGGTCGGTATACCCGGCTGGCGTGGTCGTTCCGAGGCGATCCGGACCGCCGTTGGTTAACAGTTGAATCAGCACGAAGTTGTTAAAGTTAAAGGCGAAGCTGGCGATCATCAGCGGTGTCAGCGGCTTGATCAGCAGCGGGAGCGTAATCTTAAAGAAGTTCTGGAACGGGCCTGCGCCATCCATTGCCGAGGCTTCGTACAGGTCGTCCGGAATCGCTTTCAGCAAGCCCATGCACAGGATCATCATGTACGGATAACCGAGCCAGGTGTTGACGATAATAATCATCGAACGGGCAGTGGTCGGATCGCTGAACCACGCCGGTTTGATGCCAAACAGCGCGCTCAGCATCATGTTGATTTCACCAAAGCTCTGGTTGAACAGCCCTTTGAAAATCAGAATTGAGATAAACGACGGCACGGCGTACGGCAGGATCAGCAGGACGCGGTAAATGGCCTTACCTTTCAGCGATTCCCACTGCACCAGACACGCCAGCACCATCCCCACAGCGACGGTCAGAATCACGGTCAGCACTGAGAAAACCACCGTCCACACGAAGATGGCGAAGAATGGCTTCTGGATCCCTTCGTCCGTAAAGACGCGGGTAAAGTTATCCCAGCCGATGGTTACGGTGTAGCCTGGACTCAGCTTTTCATCACCCCAGTTGCCGTCCGCATTGATGGACTGGTAATAGCCGATGTCGTTATTGGGACGGTATTTCACGCCGCTCTGGTTGTTGGTCAACATGCCGTCATCAGCGAGGGTGTACAGCGGCTGCGTACCGGAGAACTGGCGCAGCGAGCTCATGATCACTTTGCTGCCATCGGGCATCACGGCGGTAATCTGATTCAGCGCCTGGCGATTCTGGGTGATGATGCGCAGCGTTGCGCGTTCACCGGTTGGCAGGGCGTCTGTCTCTTTCAGCGCCAGCTTTTGTTCGCCACCAAATTTAAAGGCGTCGGAGAGGTAATTCTTTCCGGTTTCGCCGTCGGTGAGGGCCAGTTGCCACTCTTCACCGGCAGGATACAGCCCGAAGTTAAAGGATTTACCCGCCTGATAAGAGCGGTCCATCAGCACCTCTTGGGCGCGTTCGAAAGTGAGCTGGTTGGTGCTGCTGTAGTTGGTAAAGGCAATGGCGATGGTGCAAATCAGCGGAAACAGGACAAACAGCCCCATACCAGCCATGCCTGGGTAAACGTAGCGCCAGGCGTAGGTCTTACGGTTGGCAAAAATGTACAGGCCAGCAGAGCTTAAAATCAGCGTCATGATGGCGAACAGGTACTCCCCCTGTGCATACATTAAAACAACAAGGTAACCCACCAGCAGGCCCAGCAGACCTATCACTGACCATTTCAGCGTGTCGCTTTGCCACCAATGTTTCTTTTTAATGACATCCATGGGGATCTTCCTCTACAACGGTGAAATCTTGTCGTGAATGTGCCTGATAAGCGCAGCGCCATCAGGCACATCGACAGCATTACTTGGTGATACGGCCCTGCGCGTCTTTCAGTGCTGCGTCAACGGTCTGACGACCACTGGCGGCGTTGATGACTGCCGTACGAACCGCGTACCAGAACGCAGACATCTGCGGGATGTTCGGCATGATTTCGCCTTTCTGGGCGTTATCCATGGTGGCGGCGATACGTGGGTCTTTCGCTAATTGATCCTGATAGGATTTCAGCGCCACGGCGCCCAGCGGTTTGTCCTTGTTCACTTCTTCCAGACCCTGATCGGTCAGCAGGTAGTTTTCCAGGAACTCTTTTGCCAGTTCTTTATTCGGGCTGGCGGCGTTAATACCGGCACTCAGCACGCCGACGAACGGTTTAGACGGTTTGCCTTTGAAGGTTGGCAGCAGGGTGACGCCGTAGTTCACTTTGCTCTTATCGATGTTCGTCCATGCCCACGGACCGTTGATGGTCATCGCCGTATCGCCTTTGTTAAAGGCCGCTTCGGCGATCGAGTAGTCGGTGTCGGCGTTCATGTGTTTGTTCTTGATGAGGTCAACCAGGAAGCCCAGACCCGCTTTCGCGCCTGCGCTGTCGACGCCCACGTCTTTCACGTCGTACGTGCCGTTTTCAAACTTGAATGCGTAACCGCCGTCGGCAGCAATCAGCGGCCAGGTGAAGTACGGCTCTTGCAGGTTGAACATCAGCGCGCTCTTACCTTTCGCCCTCAGCTCTTTATCCAGTGCCGGAATTTCTTCCCAGGTCTTCGGCGGGTTTGCCACCAGGTCTTTGTTGTAAATCAGCGACAGCGCTTCAACCGCGATCGGATAGGCGATCAGTTTGCCGTTGTAACGCACGGCATCCCAGGTGAACGGATAGAGTTTGTCCTGGAACGCTTTATCCGGCGTGATTTCAGCCAGCAGGCCAGACTGTGCGTAACCGCCAAAACGATCGTGCGCCCAGAAAATGATGTCCGGACCGTCACCAGTTGCCGCGACCTGCGGGAATTTCTCTTCCAGCTTGTCCGGGTGCTCGATGGTCACTTTGATACCGGTGTCTTTCTCGAATTTTTTACCCACTTCGGCCAGGCCGTTATAGCCTTTGTCGCCGTTAATCCAGATAACCAGTTTACCTTCTTCAATTTTGGCCAGAGCCGGTGCGGAAATCATCATTGCTGCGAGGGCGGACAATGCGAAAACGCGTGCGCCAGTCTTGATCTTCATATCTGCCATCCTTTTGGTGATGTGCTCGTGGTAAGACTTCAGTGGTTCAACGTGACTCAGTCTCCTTATTTGACATCCTCTTTCCATCCTCCTTACCCCTACGCCCCACCCGCTCTTTATGTGATCTGTGTTGCAGAAATATGAGTAATGCGTACTGGCGCACATAAAAACAGACTCATTTTTGCGGGGGACATCACGAAATTACGCGATGTCCCCCGGCCTGGGTCTCAGACTTCCTTCCCTCATCCTCCCGACTCCTCCCCCATAAAAAAGCTGGGGGGTGGAGGATTCACGCTCGCAGTGAATCCCGCATAGTCGGGCCATCATGAATGTTGCTGTCAATGACAGGTTGTAACGAAGGGAGAAGGCATGGCGAGCGTACAGCTGCGAAATGTAACGAAAGCCTGGGGTGATGTGGTGGTATCGAAAGATATCAATCTCGACATTCACGAAGGGGAATTCGTGGTGTTTGTTGGACCGTCAGGCTGCGGCAAATCGACCCTGCTCCGTATGATTGCCGGACTTGAAACGATTACCAGCGGAGATCTCTATATTGGGGAAACCCGCATGAACGATATCCCCCCTGCGGAACGTGGCGTCGGGATGGTCTTCCAGTCCTACGCGCTCTACCCCCATTTATCCGTTGCCGAAAATATGTCGTTTGGCCTGAAACTGGCGGGCGCGAAAAAAGAGGTAATGAATCAGCGTGTTAACCAGGTTGCCGAAGTGCTGCAACTGGCGCATCTGCTGGAGCGTAAACCGAAAGCCCTTTCTGGGGGACAGCGCCAGCGCGTGGCGATTGGCCGTACGCTGGTGGCGGAACCGCGTGTGTTCCTGCTCGATGAACCCCTCTCCAACCTTGATGCCGCGCTGCGCGTGCAGATGCGTATCGAAATCTCCCGTCTGCATAAACGCCTGGGTCGCACGATGATCTACGTCACCCACGATCAGGTCGAAGCGATGACGCTGGCCGACAAAATCGTGGTGCTGGATGCCGGTCGCGTCGCGCAGATTGGCAAGCCGCTGGAACTGTATCACTACCCGGCAGACCGCTTCGTCGCGGGTTTTATTGGTTCACCGAAGATGAACTTCCTGCCGGTGAAAGTCACCGCAACCGCCATCGACCAGGTGCAAGTGGAACTGCCGAACCGTCAGCACGTCTGGCTACCGGTCGACAGCCGTGATGTGCAGGTCGGCGTAAATATGTCGCTAGGTATTCGTCCGGAACATCTGCTGCCCAGTGATATCGCCGATGTCACGCTGGAAGGCGAGGTTCAGGTCGTCGAACAGCTTGGTCACGAAACACAGATTCATATTCAGATCCCCGCCATTCGTCAAAACCTGGTGTACCGCCAGAACGACGTGGTGTTGGTAGAAGAGGGCGCCACATTCGCTATTGGCCTGCCGCCAGAGCGTTGTCATCTGTTCCGTGAAGATGGCACCGCATGTCGTCGGTTGCATAAAGAGCCCGGTGTTTAAGGTGTCCCATTAAAAAAAAGCGCAAAACCCTACGGTGAAGCGTGCAAAGAAAAGCAATGATCTCAGGAGATAGAATGATGATTACTCTGCGCAAACTCCCCCTGGCGGTTGCCGTCGCAGCAGGCATTATGTCTGTTCAGGCAATGGCAGTGGATTTCCATGGTTATGCTCGTTCCGGTATCGGCTGGACGGGTAGTGGCGGCGAACAACAATGTTTCCAGGCAACCGGTGCTCAAAGTAAATACCGTCTTGGCAACGAATGTGAAACGTACGCGGAACTTAAACTGGGCCAGGAAGTCTGGAAAGAGGGCGATAAGAGCTTCTATTTTGACACCAACGTTGCCTACTCCGTGGCACAGCAGAATGACTGGGAAGCCACCGACCCGGCATTCCGTGAAGCGAACGTACAGGGTAAAAACCTGATCGACTGGCTGCCTGGCTCCACCATCTGGGCAGGTAAGCGCTTCTATCAGCGTCACGACGTTCACATGATCGACTTCTACTACTGGGATATTTCAGGTCCTGGCGCCGGTATCGAAAATATCGATCTGGGCTTCGGTAAACTGTCTCTGGCCGCCACCCGTTCTCAGGAAGCTGGCGGCTCTTACATCTTCAGCAGCAATGATATCTATGACCGTTACAAAGACACGGCGAACGACGTTTTCGACGTGCGTTTAGCCGGTCTGGAAACGAACCCGGACGGCGTGCTGGAACTGGGTGTTGACTACGGTCGTGCGAACAAAACTGACGGCTACAGCTATGCCGACGGTGCCACTAAAGACGGCTGGATGTTCACCGCTGAACATACGCAAAGCATGCTGAAAGGCTACAACAAGTTTGTCGTTCAGTACGCTACCGATGCAATGACGACTCAGGGTAAAGGGATCCCGCAGGGCTCCTTCACGGGTAACAACTACAACCCAGATACGGAAATTGGCGTCGTTAACAACGAAATCAACAACAACGGTAGTCTGGTGCGTATCCTCGACCACGGTGCTATCTCTCTGGGCGACCGTTGGGACCTGATGTACGTCGGTATGTATCAGGATATCGACCGTGACGATAACAACGGTTCAACCTGGTATACCGTCGGTGTGCGTCCGATGTTCAAATGGACACCGATCATGAGCACCCTGATGGAAATCGGCTACGACAACGTGAAGTCTCAGCGTACCGACGACACCAACAACCAGTACAAAATTACCCTGGCGCAACAGTGGCAGGCTGGCGACAGCATCTGGTCCCGCCCGGCTATCCGTGTCTTCGCGACCTACGCGAAGTGGGATGAGAAATGGGGTTACGACAACGGCATTGCCTACAGCGATACCAGCGCGCGCACCTACAGCCGTGGCGACAACGATGAGTGGTCCTTCGGTGCTCAGATGGAAATCTGGTGGTAATCCGGCACTAACCTGACGTAGCGAGGGGCGTAAGCCCCTCTGTTTCTCGCGGTTTAGCGCGCTATTGCCTGGCCACCGCTGAACCCACGCTTTCTGAGGTGATAACAATGAAAATGAAGAAAAGTCTCGTCGCCCTTTGTTTATCCGCAGGGTTAGTTGCCAGTGCGCCGGGCATCAGCCTGGCTGACGTGAATTACGTTCCACAGAATACCAGCGCCGCACCGACGATTCCGACGGCGGCACTCCAGCAGTTAACCTGGACGCCGGTTGACCAGTCCAACACGCAAACCACACAGCTTTCGACCGGCGGTCAGCGTCTTGATGTCGCGGGCATCTCCGGTCCGGTTGCCGCTTACAGCGTACCGGCGAACATCGGGGAGCTAAACATAACGCTCACCAGCGAAGTGAACAAACAAACCAGTGTCTTCGCGCCCAACGTCCTGATTCTCGATCAGAACATGACGCCTTCTGCGTTCTTCCCCAGCAGCTATTTCACCTACCAGGAACCGGGCGTGATGAGCGCGGATCGTCTGGAAGGGGTGATGCGCCTGACGCCAGCGCTGGGCCAGCAGAAGCTTTATGTTCTGGTCTTTACGACCGAGAAAGATCTTCAGCAGACCACCAAACTGCTCGATCCAGCGAAAGCCTACGCCAAAGGCGTGGGTAACTCGGTGCCGGATATTCCGGATCCGATTGCCCGTCATACTACCGACGGTCTGCTGAAGCTGAAAGTGAAAACCAGCAGCAGTTCCAGCGTGCTGGTGGGGCCATTGTTTGGTTCTTCCGGCCCGGGTCCGGTGACGGTAGGCAATACCGCCGCACCTGCACCGACCTACGCTGCACCTGCTGCCGCGCCGGTGGTTGCACCTGCGCCCGCGAAGAAAAGCGAGCCGATGTTGAACGACACCGAAAGCTACTTTAACAAAGCGATTAAAGACGCCGTCGCGAAAGGTGACGTTGATAAAGCGCTGAAACTGCTTGATGAAGCTGAACGTCTGGGATCAACATCTGCCCGTTCCACCTTTATCAGCAGTGTAAAAGGCAAGGGGTAATTTCTCCCCACATTGCTGATTTGCAACAACTGGTGCGTCAACTGGCGCACCTTTTTTTTAGCATTTCCTGCGACTTGTTACGTTTCTGTTGCGTAACAGATCACTTAATTATGTTTCCATCTTCCGTAAGCGCTTTTCTGCGATACAATGCCTTTCAGTTATGAAACGGAGAGTCAGGCATGTCACACCCCGCGTTAACGCAACTGCGTGCGCTGCGCTATTTTGAAGAGATTCCCGCCCTGGATCCAGAACAGCTCGACTGGCTGCTACTGGAAGATTCCATGACAAAACGTTTTGAACAACAGGGAAAACGGGTCACGGTGACCCTGATCAGGGAGGGATTTGTCGGTCAAAATGAGGTGGTGGAAGAGCTGACGCGACTGCCAAAAGAATCCCGCTACTGGCTGCGTGAAATCCTGCTCTGTGCCGATGATGAACCCTGGCTGGCTGGACGCACCGTGGTGCCTGAATCCACGCTGTCCGGCCCCGAACTGGCCTTACAACACTTAGGCAAAACCCCGCTGGGGCGTTATCTGTTTACATCATCGACGTTGACCCGAGATTTTATTGAGATTGGTTGTGATGCCGGGCTGTGGGGACGTCGTTCCCGCCTGCGACTGAGCGGTAAGCCGCTAATGCTGACCGAACTGTTTTTACCTGCATCGCCGTTGTACTAAGAGGAAAATAAAATGGAGTGGAGTCTGACGCAAAATAAGCTGCTGGCGTTTCACCGCTTGATGCGTACGGATAAGCCCATCGGCGCCTTACTGCTGCTCTGGCCGACGCTGTGGGCTCTGTGGGTAGCGACCCCTGGCGTCCCTCAAGGGTGGATCCTGGCGGTGTTTGTCGCCGGGGTCTGGCTGATGCGTGCCGCCGGATGCGTGGTTAATGACTATGCCGATCGAAAATTTGACGGACACGTAAAACGCACGGCGAACCGCCCATTACCTAGCGGCGCAGTGACGGAGAAAGAGGCCCGGACGCTGTTTGTGGTGCTGGTACTGCTCGCTTTTCTGTTGGTATTAACGCTCAACACCATGACCATATTGCTGTCGGTTGCAGCACTGGCGCTGGCGT
This sequence comes from Citrobacter sp. LST-B2, assembly GCF_057983045.1. Taxonomy (NCBI): domain Bacteria; kingdom Pseudomonadati; phylum Pseudomonadota; class Gammaproteobacteria; order Enterobacterales; family Enterobacteriaceae; genus Citrobacter; species Citrobacter sp. LST-B2. The sequence continues at coordinate 4,673,863 of NZ_CP192598.1, read as the reverse complement.
GGGTCTATCCGTTTATGAAGCGCTACACCCACCTGCCGCAGGTAGTGCTGGGGGCGGCGTTTGGCTGGTCGATCCCGATGGCCTTCGCGGCGGTGAGTGAGTCGGTACCCTTGAGCTGCTGGCTGATGTTCCTGGCCAATATCTTGTGGGCGGTGGCCTACGACACGCAGTACGCGATGGTTGATCGCGATGACGATCTGAAAATCGGCATTAAATCGACGGCCATTCTGTTTGGCGAACATGACAAGCTGATTATCGGTATCTTGCAGGTGGCGGTGCTGGCGCTGATGGCGCTGATTGGCTGGCTGAACGGTCTGGGGCTGGGTTATTACTGGTCTGTGCTGGTCGCGGGCGCGCTGTTTGTTTATCAACAGAAACTGATTGCCAACCGCGAACGCGAGGCCTGCTTTAAAGCATTCATGAACAATAACTACGTCGGGCTGGTGTTGTTTATCGGTCTGGCAATGAGCTACTGGCACTTATAAAGCATCTTGCCCGGTGGCGCTGCGCTTATCGGGCCTACCAAACCGTAAGCCGATGTAGGCCGGATCAGGCGGAACGCCGCCATCCGGCAATCTAACATAAAAAAGCCGGTCATCTTGACCGGCTTTTTCTTTACTCGCTCTGCGTCGCGCTCTCGATGGTGAGGCGTACATCCGACGTGATGAGTTCCGCCAACATCTGATACACCTTCATCGTTTCGCCCGGCTCCGCATCGCCGGTATCGCTGATGTAACCCTCGTCACGCAGAGTCAGCACCAGTGAGCTGAACACCGCCTTGTCGAAGAATTCCGGCGCGTTAATACCGTGCAGCACGGACAGACGCTGCGCCACGGTGCGGCTTTCTTTCTCCAGCGTCCCGCGGTTGATCGACGGGTTAGCGCTCAGCAGCCAGAAGGTGATGGCATAACGCTGCAGCGTTTCGCGCGCACCCGCGGCCAGCAGTTGCAGCGTACGGGAATGAGCCGGATTGATATGCAGTTCATCATCCTGAACGGTAATCAGCCCCTGACGCTGCATTTCAGCCGTCAGCGCGTCAATCACGTCTGCCAGCTCATCGCGCTCCCAGCGCAGGAACAGCTCGGCTTTCAGCATCGGGTAGAGCACGTCAACGTGTTGCAGCAACGCTTCGCGGGAAATATGACGATGCTGGGTGACGATCGCCGCCATCAGTGACGGTAGCACCAGCATATGCGCGATGTTATTGCGATAGTAGGTCATCAGGACCGCCTGCTCGCGCGGCAGAATGATGATATCGCCAATGGTATCCTTCTCGACTTCGAATTTGTTCATCTGCAACGCGTGATCGATAAGATCGCTGGCGTTGACAGACGGCACGGTCGAATCAGAGGAATACGGCACGTTGCGCATCAGATCCAGGTAACAGTTGAGCTGCTCGGTCAATTGTTCGCGGGTCAGCGAACGCTGGCGAGACGCTAACAGCGCGGTGCAGCACAGGTTCATGGCGTTCGCCGCACCCGCATTGTTAATACGCACCATCAGCTCCGCCGCAATCCCGTTTACCGTCGGCGTCAGCCAGGCTGGACGCACGGCTTCGATCGGATCGATAGACTCGCGCCACTCCGGCACGTGGTGATTCAGGTAGGTCATCAATGGCATTGGCTCGCCAAAGTTGACGTAGCCCTGACCGAGATTACGCAGCTTGCTCAGGCCACGCAGCATCTGCGGCAGGCTCTCTTTCTCTTTGGTCGCGCCGCGCAGCTCTTTGGCATAGGTTCCTACTTCCATCACGTGCTCGTAACCGATGTAAATCGGCACCAGAGTGATCGGACGGGTGCCGCCGCGCAGCATCGCCTGGATGGTCATCGACAGCGTGCCAGTTTTTGGGTCCAGCAAACGGCCGGTACGGGAACGACCACCTTCGACAAAGTATTCAACCGAGTAGCCGCGGCTGAACAGTTCGCCCAGATACTCACGGAAAACCGTGGAATAGAGCTTATTGCCCTTAAAGGTACGACGAATAAAGAACGCGCCCAGGCGGCGGAAGATCGGGCCTGCCGGCCAGAAGTTCAGGTTGATACCTGCAGCGATGTGCGGCGGCACCAGCCCCTGGTGATAGAGCACGTAGGAGAGCAGCAGGTAGTCCATGTGGCTGCGGTGGCAGGGAACATAAACAATTTCGTGCCCGTCGTGCGCCAGTTGGCGAACGCGTTCTGCGTTGTGAACGTTAATCCCCTGATACAGCCGGTTCCAGGTGAAGCCCAGAATACGGTCGGTCAGGCGAATCATCTCGTAAGAGAAGTTGGCGGCGATCTCTTCCATCAGCGCAATGGCGTTTTGCTGCGCCTTTTCATGGGAGATTTTCTTGCTGCGCGCTTCGTCTTCTACCGCGCGGGCAATTGCTTTGGAGGCCAGCAGCTTGTTGAAGAGATCCTGACGCGCAGGTAAACGCGGCCCCACCGCGGCAAGGCGCTGACGGGCGAAGTGCATACGCGCCACGCGAGCCAGTTTCTGCGCAATGGTTTTATCCGTGCCGTGCTCATCGGCCATTCGGCGCAGAGAGACGGAAGGCGAGAAGCGGACAAAGCTGTCGCGGCCAAGCCAGGAGACGGCAAAGAATTTCTGAATGCCGTTAAGCATGCGCAGCGGCGGGTTAACCTCGCCCTTTTCACGACCCGGAGAACGTCCAAACATCACCGACACCGGCACCATTTGCACATCCAGATCCGGATTGCTGCGATGCAGGTCGAGATAGTTATGGAACAGCTTGATGGATTCTTCTTTCGGCGTGTAATAGGTGAAGACACGCGGTCCGCCGTGAATGAACACATAGCGCGGCAACTGTGTGCCATCGATCTCCAGCGGTTCTAACGGGTCGGGGAGATCGTGCGCCAGACATTGCGCGCGCAGCGTCAGCAAGTCCGCTTTGGAGTTGTACGGTAAAACGTACATAATTGGGCGAGAGGTATCGAGTCCCAATTCCGGGGCAGGATCTGCCGGAATAGACTTGCTTTTTACCAGTACACTTAATGGTAAATTCAGGATTTTGTAGTAAATTCGTGGCCAGCCGGACATAAACGATGTAAAGCCTCTGGTTAATAATGCAATTGCGTTGCAAGGATATCAGAAAGTCATGTGAATTTCTGGTCTATCCCGTCATACTTCGCGCCGCGTTGCCCTAACTCGAATTACATGAGTTAACAAGACAATGTCATTGACGCCAATAATGCAAAAAGGTTCTTTTAATGGCTAATAATACCACTGGATTCACCCGAATTATCAAAGCTGCAGGCTATTCCTGGAAAGGTTTTCGCGCCGCGTGGATTAACGAGGCCGCGTTCCGTCAGGAAAGCGTGGCGGCGCTGCTGGCCGTGGCTATCGCCTGCTGGCTGGACGTGGATGCCATTACGCGCGTTCTGCTGATAGGCTCTGTCATGCTGGTCATGATTGTTGAAATCCTGAACAGCGCCATTGAGGCGGTAGTGGACCGTATCGGCTCTGATTATCACGAACTTTCTGGTCGCGCAAAAGATATGGGGTCGGCGGCGGTGCTGCTTTCTATCATTGTGGCGCTGATCACCTGGGGACTCCTGTTGTGGCCACATTTTCGCTAACGTTTTTCGACCCTGATTCCATAACCGGCTAAATCTGCTGTCGAATGTGTAGTTTGTGGTTCCAAAATCACCTTTAGCTGTATATACTCACAGCATAACTGTATATACACCCAGGGGGCGGAATGAAAGCGTTAACGGCCAGGCAACAAGAGGTGTTTGATCTCATTCGGGATCACATCAGCCAGACAGGTATGCCACCGACGCGTGCGGAGATCGCACAGCGTTTGGGGTTCCGTTCCCCAAACGCGGCTGAAGAACACCTGAAGGCGCTGGCACGTAAAGGGGCGATTGAAATCGTCTCCGGTGCTTCTCGCGGCATTCGACTGCTGCAGGAAGAAGAGGAAGGGTTACCGCTCATCGGTCGCGTTGCGGCGGGCGAGCCGCTGCTGGCGCAGCAGCACATTGAAGGCCATTATCAGGTGGATCCATCTTTGTTTAAGCCGAACGCCGATTTCCTGCTGCGCGTCAGCGGAATGTCGATGAAAGACATCGGCATTATGGATGGCGATCTGCTGGCGGTACACAAAACCCAGGACGTGCGTAACGGTCAGGTGGTTGTAGCGCGTATCGACGATGAAGTGACGGTCAAGCGCCTAAAAAAACAGGGCAATAAAGTTGAACTGCTGCCCGAAAACAGCGAATTTAAACCAATCCTGGTTGACCTTCGCGAACAGAATTTTACCATCGAAGGACTGGCCGTTGGCGTCATCCGTAATGGTGAATGGCTGTAGTATTTCTTTAGGCCGGATAAGGCGTTTACGTCGTTATCCGGCACTCTCACCACTCTCGTTATGACCTCTTCTCAGGCTCGTCTCCATGCCTTTTTTTGCTTCTGCTGACAAAGCACTCTGGCGCCTCGCCTTACCGATGATTTTCTCCAATATCACCGTTCCGCTGCTGGGACTGGTGGATACGGCGGTCATTGGTCACCTGGACAGCCCCGTCTATCTCGGCGGTGTGGCAGTAGGCGCAACCGCAACCAGCTTTCTGTTTATGCTACTGCTCTTCTTACGGATGAGCACTACCGGGCTGACGGCGCAGGCATTCGGCGCGAAGAATCCTCAGGCGCTGGCGAGGGCTCTGGTGCAACCGCTGATCCTGGCTTTGGGCGCAGGGACATTGATTGTTATCTTCCGCACGCCGATTATCGACCTGGCGCTACACATTGTTGGCGGCAGCGAAGCGGTGCTGGAACAGGCGAGGCGATTCCTGGCCATTCGCTGGCTGAGCGCGCCGGCGTCACTGGCGAATCTGGTTCTGCTCGGTTGGTTACTGGGCGTGCAATACGCGCGTGCGCCGGTGATCCTGCTGATTGTCGGCAATATCCTGAACATTGTGCTCGACCTCTGGCTGGTAATGGGGCTGCATATGAACGTGCAGGGGGCCGCACTGGCGACGGTGATTGCGGAATATGCGACGTTGCTGATCGGTTTGTTGATGGTGCGTAAGGTCTTGCACTTGCGGGGCGTCTCTCTCGTCATACTCAGGCAGGCCTGGCGCGGCAACTTTCGTCGCCTTCTGGCGCTCAATCGCGACATCATGCTGCGTTCGCTGCTGCTGCAACTCTGTTTTGGTGCCATTACCGTGCTGGGGGCCAGACTGGGTAGCGATATCATCGCCGTTAACGCCGTGTTGATGACGTTGCTGACGTTTACGGCCTATGCGCTGGATGGCTTTGCCTACGCCGTGGAGGCGCATTCCGGTCAGGCCTATGGCGCCCGCGATGGCAGTCAGTTGCTGGAGGTCTGGCGCGCGGCGTGCCGTCAGTCAGGTATTGTCGCACTGCTGTTCTCAGTGGTTTATCTGCTCGCGGGCGAACAGATCGTCGCGCTGCTGACATCACTTCCGCAAATCCAGCAACTGGCCGATCGCTATCTGCTCTGGCAAGTGATTTTGCCGTTGGTCGGCGTCTGGTGCTATCTGCTGGATGGTATGTTTATCGGTGCAACGCGGGCGGCTGAAATGCGTAACAGTATGGCGGTCGCGGCTGCCGGGTTTGCGCTGACCCTGCTGGCGCTCCCCGTATTGGGGAATCACGGTTTGTGGCTGGCGCTGGCGGTTTTCCTGACGCTGCGCGGACTGTCATTAGCCTGGATCTGGCGGCGCCACTGGCGGAATGGGACCTGGTTTTCGGCTTCGTGATGGTTAAAGATTCTGAATAGTGAATTGAACCCAGAATCTCTGACTACACTTAATCTCACGTCCAGCAGAAAACGAACGCAGTTGGGCGGTTTACTCTCACTATTCACAGCCTAATAAAGAGGACTTTATGATGAATAAAGACGAAGCCGGCGGTAACTGGAAACAATTTAAAGGTAAAGTGAAAGAGCAGTGGGGCAAACTGACCGATGACGATATGACAGTCATTGAAGGTAAGCGTGATCAACTGGTCGGTAAGATTCAGGAACGTTATGGTTACGAGAAAGACCAGGCGGAGAAAGAGGTCGTTAGCTGGGAAAAACGCAACGACTATCGCTGGTAAGCTACCCTCATACCCGTGAGTACATGGATGTAAGCCCCTCTGTTTGCTTCGGGCGGCATAGCATGCCGCCCATTTCCTTAACGGGGTTTCTTTTTAACCTGAATCGAATGATCGTGCTGACACTCGCCAGGGTGACGGCAGGCTTCCACTTCCACGCAGGCTGAGCATAATCCGTGTGCTTCAATCACATTGTGGCGCAGGGCAAACCCCATCTTCGCCGCCAGCATATGCATAATGTCTTCCACGCCCTCCGCACACTCTTCTTTCACCGCACCACAGCGGTCGCAGATAAACATCGCGGAAGTATGAGTTGGCTGATCGAACAGGTAACACAGCACGTAGCTGTTGGTGGATTCAACCTTATGCACAAACCCTTGTTCAAGCAGAAAATCAAGTGCGCGATAGACCGTTGGCGGCTTGGCCTGCGGTTCTGATTCACGCAGCAGGTCGAGCAGATCGTAAGCGCTAATTGCGCCTTCCTGAAGGCTCATCAGACGCAACACCTCAAGGCGCTGTGGGGTCAGGCGCACATTGCGTTGCGCGCACAGTTTTTCAGCTTGCGCCAGCAACTCTTGCGTTGTGGTCTTTTCCATTGGGCACCTCGGATCGCGTGAAGTAAGAAAACCCTCACTTTATCATGTTATGGGAGAAACGCCGAGATCCAGGCCGGCACGATAAATCGCCTGCTAATCTTTCCCTGTTTCGCATTCTCTTCTATACATATTGATGTCTGTCACATAATAAAAACGTTCCAGCAAGTTCTGCATGGAGCGAATAGCGTCATCTTCACCCATTTTATCACAGCAATAGTCCTACTCAGCCGCGTTGATACTGGCTGAGGCATTATTTCACCTGCAAATAAAATAGGTTTACTGTGAATAAAAATTTTAATTTTTCGGTGGTGGCAATTGCGGTCTCGTTCCTGGTTTCCCAACAGGCGAACGCGGCGAATACCTGGGCGGAAGCGCGTAACGACGCGATGGGCGGAACGGGCGTGGCGTCGGCAAATTATGGTAGCGGGGTTCTCATTAACCCGGCGTTGCTGGCGAAAGCGAAGCCTGAAGACAGCGTTACCGTGATTCTTCCGGCGGTCGGTGCACAAATCACCGACAAAGATAATCTTCAGGATGAAATTGATGAGATCAGCGACAAAATCGATTACTACGATGAGGTGGTTGATAATCTGACGCCGCAGGAAGTTTTGCTCAACCCGCGCGGCGTGTTGAATCAGTTTCAGGGCGCGGCACGCGATCTTGCCGATGAACTCGAATACCTGAAAGGGAAAACGGCACGCGCCAGTGCAGGGGCGGGACTGGCGGTGAGCATTCCCAATGAGACGCTTTCCCTGGCTTTCGTGGCGAAGGGCTATGCGCATGGACGGGTCAGTTCATCCATTGATCAGGGTGATATTGACTATCTGCGCCGGATTGAGGGCAGCGATACCTATGCGCTCGTTGAAGCCGGGAAGGCGGCGATTGAAGGCTCAGATGAGATAACCAAACACCTCAACTCGACGGCATCGGGACGCGCGGCAATTGTTTCAGATTATGGTATCGCCGTTGCCCGACAGTTTACGTTCGGCGATGTGCCGGTGTCGATTGGCGTTACGCCAAAACTGCAAAAAACCTGGCTCTACAATTACACCACCTCTATCTATAACTACGACAGTAGCGACTGGAACAGTAGTCGTTATCGTAATGATGACACTGGTTTTAACGTCGACGCCGGGATTGCGGCGGACTTTGGTGAACACTGGACGGTGGGGATCAGCGGGCAGAACCTCATTTCACGCGATCTGGATACCAAATCGATCACTATCACCCACGGCATGACGGGTGAAACGCGAAACTACAAAGACACGTACCAGATTCGCCCGCTGGTCACCGCCGGTGTGGCGTGGCAAAACGAGCTGCTGACGCTGAGTGCAGACGGTGATTTGACCGAAACCAAAGGTTTCAAAAGCGAGGAAAACTCACAGTATGTCGGCGTTGGTGCTGAAGTCCGGCCGCTCGACTGGCTGGCCGTGCGTGCCGGTTATCGTGCTGACGTGAAAGATAACGACAGCAACGTCTTTACCGGCGGCGTCGGGTTTGCCCCGTTCAACCGCGTACATCTTGACTTGATGGGACTGTATGGCGAGGACGAAACCTGGGGCGCAGGCGCGCAGGTCAGCGTGACGTTCTGATGGGGATAACCGGAGACATTACGTCTCCGGTTTTGCCTGTGCTATAGTAGCGCCCCCAATTTACAGGATGCTCAAAAAACCACCATGTCACCAGAATCACAATCTGCCTTTCCCGCTCACCGTTTTTCCATCGCGCCTATGCTCGACTGGACGGACAGACACTGCCGCTACTTCCTGCGCTTATTGTCTCGCCAGACGCTGCTCTATACCGAGATGGTGACGACGGGGGCGATTATTCATGGCAAAGGAGATTATCTGGCATACAGCGAAGAAGAGCATCCGGTCGCTCTGCAGCTAGGCGGCAGCGATCCGGCAGCGTTGGCGCACTGCGCGAAGCTGGCTGAAGCGCGCGGCTACGACGAGATCAACCTCAACGTCGGCTGTCCGTCCGATCGTGTACAAAATGGCATGTTTGGCGCCTGTCTGATGGGCAATGCGCAATTGGTGGCAGACTGCGTGAAGGCGATGCGTGACGTGGTGTCGATTCCGGTGACCGTGAAAACCCGTATTGGTATTGACGATCAGGATAGCTACGAATTTCTTTGCGATTTCATCAATACGGTGTCTGGTCGCGGTGAGTGCGAGATGTTCATCATCCACGCTCGTAAGGCCTGGCTCTCCGGATTAAGTCCGAAGGAAAACCGTGAAATCCCGCCGCTGGATTATCCGCGTGTATATCAACTGAAACGCGATTTCCCGCAGCTGACGATGTCCATTAATGGCGGCATTACGTCGCTGGAACAGGCGAAGGCGCATCTTGAACATATGGACGGCGTGATGGTCGGGCGCGAAGCCTATCAGAACCCTGGCATTCTGGCCGCTGTCGATCGCGAAATATTTGGCTCCTCAACTGCTGATGCCGATCCGGTTACGGTGGTGCGGGCCATGTATCCTTATATCGAACGTGAACTGAGCAAGGGCACGTATCTTGGTCATATTACGCGCCACATGCTGGGGCTGTTTCAGGGGATCCCGGGGGCGCGCCAGTGGCGTCGCTACCTGAGCGAAAACGCCCATAAAGCCGGTGCCGATGTTAATGTGCTGGAGCATGCGCTGAAGCTGGTGGCCGATAAGCGTTAGATTTTCACTAAAAAGTAGTCAATTTCACCACGCCCTGCAAAGTTTTGCGGGGCGTTTTGCTGAAAAATCAAGAAATTAAGTTTGGCATGATTTTTGTAATGGTCTGGGCAGGAATTCATTATGGGAGAGCATCATGCTGGAACTACTTTTTGTGCTTGGCTTCTTTATCATGCTGATGGTCACCGGCGTCTCGCTATTGGGCATTCTGGCCGCGCTGGTTGTTGCCGCGTTCGTGATGTTCCTTGGCGGCATGTTTGCACTGATGATCAAACTCTTGCCGTGGTTGCTGTTGGCTGTTGCGGTGGTGTGGGTGATTAAAGCGATTAAGTCGCCAAAAATCCCACAATATCAGCGCAATAACCGTTGGCGTTACTAAAGATGTGAGGGATGCGTCACAACCTGTAACTTTGGCGTCAGAACCAAATAGGAATTGACTACCAAATCTGTCAGTATTGCGCGACTAACAGATTCATCGAGCTGTACCCTACATACAGCCGAACTAAAAAAGAAAGGGCTTCCCAATGGGAAGCCCAATTTCTTTCAGGAGCAAGGGAATCAAGGGATCAGCAAACTCGAACCCTGCGTTGCCCGACTCTCCAGCACTTCATGCGCGCGCCGTGCCTCTTTCAGCGGATATTTCTGACGGTCTGGCACATCCACTTTGATCACGCCGCTGGCGATCAGCGAAAACAGTTCGTTACTGGCTTCGGTCAACTCTTCCGCGTTGGTGATGTAGCCCTGAAGAGAAGGGCGCGTGGCGTATAGCGAACCTTTCTGATTCAGAATCCCCAGGTTCACGCCGGTCACCGGGCCTGACGCGTTGCCAAAACTGACCATCAGCCCCCGACGCTGCAGACAGTCCAGTGAGGCTTCCCAGGTATCCTTACCGACCGAGTCATACACCACGCGGACTTTTTTGCCGCCGGTTATCTCTTTAACCCGTTCGACAATGTTCTCTTCGCGATAGTTAATCACCTGCCATGCGCCGGCATCCAGCGCTCGCTGTGCCTTTTGCGCGCTGCCAACGGTGCCAATCAGTTTCGCGCCCAGCGCTTTCGCCCACTGACAGGCAATCAGCCCTACGCCGCCAGCGGCCGCATGGAACAGGAACGGTTCGTCGGGCTTGATTTCGTAAGTTTTGCGCAGCAGATAAAAAACGGTTAGTCCCTTCAGGAAAGAGGCGGCAGCCTGCTCGTAAGAGATGGCGTCAGGCAGGATAGCGGCTTTATCGGCCGGTACGTTGTGGACCGAACTGTAGGCGCCGAGTGCGGACTGCGCATACACCACGCGATCGCCTGCTTTAATATGACGGACGCCGTTGCCGACTTTGCTGACGATGCCAGCTGCTTCGGTCCCTAAACCGCTGGGCAGCGCGGGGGGCGGATAGAGCCCACTGCGAATATAGGTATCAATAAAGTTAATGCCGATCGCTTTGTTTTCGACCTGGATTTCGTTTGCTGCGGGATCGGCAGGGGTAAAGTCCACGGCCTGAAGCACGTCAGGGCCACCATGCTTGTGAAATTCAATTCGTGTTGCCATGATTTCTCCAGTATCATCGGAAGATTAGCGTCAACTCACTTTTATCTCGGTAACTCCATTCACTATGGCAGGAAATAAACCCTTCAACAAACAACAGACTGATGTCCGTGATCGCGACCCACAGGTTGCCGGACTGAAAGTACCGCCGCACTCGATTGAAGCGGAACAGTCGGTGTTGGGCGGTTTAATGCTGGATAACGAGCGCTGGGACGATGTCGCCGAGCGCGTGGTAGCGGAAGATTTTTATACCCGTCCACATCGTCACATCTTCACAGAAATGGGGCGGTTGCAGGAAACCGGCAGTCCGATAGACCTGATTACGCTCGCGGAATCGCTGGAGCGGCAAGGGCAACTGGACAGCGTCGGCGGTTTTGCGTATCTGGCTGAACTCTCCAAAAATACGCCAAGTGCCGCGAATATCAGCGCCTATGCGGATATTGTTCGCGAACGTGCGGTGGTGCGCGACATGATTGCCGTCGCCCATGAAATTGCGGATGCGGGTTTTGATCCGCAGGGGCGCACCAGTGAGGATCTGCTCGATCTCGCCGAGTCCCGCGTCTTTAAAATCGCGGAAAGCCGCGCCAATAAAGACGAAGGCCCGAAAAACATTGCCGATGTGCTCGACGCGACCGTTGCGCGTATCGAACAACTGTTCCAGCAACCGCACGACGGGGTGACGGGGGTTAACACCGGCTATGACGATCTCAACAAAAAGACCGCAGGCCTGCAGCCTTCGGATCTGATAATCGTCGCGGCGCGTCCGTCAATGGGAAAAACCACATTTGCGATGAACCTCGTCGAAAATGCGGCGATGTTGCAGGATAAACCGGTTCTTATCTTTAGTCTTGAGATGCCCTCTGAACAGATTATGATGCGTTCTCTGGCCTCGCTGTCCCGCGTGGATCAGACCCGTATTCGTACCGGGCAACTGGACGATGAGGACTGGGCGCGCATTTCCGGCACGATGGGCATTCTGCTGGAAAAACGTAACATCTATATTGATGACTCCTCCGGTCTGACGCCAACGGAAGTGCGCTCCCGCGCGCGCCGTATCGCTCGCGAACATGGCGGTATCGGGCTGATTATGATCGACTACCTGCAATTGATGCGCGTGCCATCGCTGTCCGACAACCGTACGTTGGAGATTGCTGAAATTTCCCGCTCGCTGAAAGCGCTGGCAAAAGAACTGCATGTGCCGGTCGTGGCGCTGTCGCAGCTTAACCGCTCGCTGGAACAACGTGCTGATAAGCGCCCGGTCAACTCCGACCTGCGTGAATCCGGCTCCATTGAACAGGATGCCGACTTAATCATGTTTATCTACCGTGACGAGGTTTATCACGAGAACAGCGACCTGAAAGGGATTGCGGAAATCATCATTGGTAAGCAGCGTAACGGCCCCATCGGGACCGTGCGACTGACCTTTAACGGACAATGGTCGCGCTTCGATAATTATGCGGGACCGCAGTACGACGACGAGTAAATCCTCGTCATCCTTTGTGCCGCAGCGGCGTTGACCGTCTTGCTGTGACGCAAATGATTGAGAAGATTATTTCTTTATTAAGGCAAGGAATGACAATGCAAGCGGCAACTGTAGTTATTAACCGCCGCGCTCTGCGACACAACCTGCAACGTCTGCGTGAACTGGCGCCTGCCAGCAAGCTGGTTGCGGTCGTGAAAGCGAACGCTTACGGACACGGTCTGTTAGAGACCGCGCGAACGCTCCCCGATGCTGACGCTTTTGGTGTGGCGCGTCTCGAAGAAGCTTTACGTCTGCGAGCAGGGGGGATCACGCAACCCATCCTGCTGCTGGAAGGCTTTTTTGAGGCATCCGATCTGCCCACCATTTCCGTACAACACCTGCATACGGCGGTCCATAACCAGGAACAACTGGCCGCGCTGGAAGCCGCCGAACTGGATGAACCGGTGACCGTGTGGATGAAACTCGACACCGGCATGCATCGTCTGGGCGTGCTTCCTGAAGAAGCGGACGCCTTCTGGCAGTGCCTGACGCAATGTAAAAACGTGCGCCAACCAGTTAATATCGTCAGCCATTTTGCCCGTGCGGACGAGCCGGAATGTGGAGCGACCGAACGGCAGCTTGATGTGTTCAATACCTTTTGTGAAGGCAAAGCGGGTCAACGCTCGATTGCCGCCTCCGGCGGGATTTTACTCTGGCCGCAGTCGCATTTTGACTGGGTTCGTCCTGGCATTATTCTCTACGGCGTGTCGCCGCTGGAAAACCAGTCCACAGGGGCCGATTTTGGCTGCCAGCCGGTCATGTCGCTGACTTCCAGCCTGATTGCCGTGCGCGAGCATAAAGCGGGCGAGCCGGTAGGCTATGGCGGAACGTGGATCAGCGAACGTGATACACGTCTTGGCGTCGTGGCGATGGGCTATGGCGATGGTTATCCGCGCGCTGCGCCATCCGGTACGCCGGTGTTGGTGAACGGTCGCGAAGTACCGATTGTGGGTCGCGTAGCGATGGATATGATTTGCGTTGATCTCGGGCCGCAGGCGACAGACCTGGCCGGTGACCCGGTGATTTTATGGGGAGAGGGACTCCCGGTGGAACGCATTGCGGCGATGACTAAAGTCAGTGCTTATGAGCTGATTACCCGCCTGACTTCACGGGTGGCAATGAAGTATATCGATTAAGCGGGCGTGTGGAGTGCCGGATGGCGGTGTAAACGCCTTATCCGGCAATATTCCCACCAGGCGCTCGATCTTCCTCTCCATCCGGTTTATTGTGTCTTAACCCCTGCCTGTAAACCTGGAGAACCATCGCGTGTTTCAAAAAGTTGACGCCTACGCTGGCGACCCGATTCTGTCGCTCATGGAGCGGTTCAAAGAAGATCCGCGTAGTGACAAAGTGAATCTGAGTATCGGTCTGTATTACAACGAAGACGGGATTATCCCGCAGTTGAAAGCGGTGGCGGAAGCCGAAGCGCGTCTTAACGCGCAGCCGCACGGCGCTTCGCTGTATCTGCCGATGGAAGGGTTGAATACCTATCGTCATACTATCGCGCCATTACTGTTTGGGGCTGATCATCCGGTTCTCCAGCAGCAGCGTGTGGCGACGATCCAGACATTGGGCGGCTCTGGCGCGCTGAAAGTGGGTGCCGATTTCCTCAAGCGCTATTTCCCGGATTCCGGCGTGTGGGTCAGCGATCCGACGTGGGAAAACCATATCGCGATTTTTGAAGGGGCTGGATTTACCGTCAGCACCTATCCCTGGTACGACAATGCTACCAACGGCGTGCGTTTCAACGATCTGCTGGCGACCCTGAAAACGCTGCCTGCGCGCAGTATCGTCCTGTTGCATCCTTGCTGCCATAACCCGACGGGTGCGGATTTAACGCACGCGCAATGGGATGCGGTGATTGAGATCCTGAAAGCGGGCGATCTGATCCCGTTCCTCGACATTGCTTATCAGGGCTTTGGCGCTGGTATGGATGATGATGCTTATGCTATTCGCGCGATTGCCAGCGCCGGGCTGCCTGCTCTGGTGAGCAACTCATTCTCGAAAATCTTCTCTCTGTACGGCGAGCGTGTCGGTGGGCTTTCTGTCGTCTGTGAAGATGCCTCCACCGCAGGCCGCGTACTGGGGCAACTGAAGGCGACCGTACGTCGTAATTACTCCAGCCCGCCGAACTTTGGGGCGCAGGTGGTCGCGACGGTGCTCGGCGATGACGCGCTGAAAGCCAGTTGGCTGGCGGAAGTGGAGGCAATGCGAACCCGTATTCTGGCCATGCGTCAGGAGCTGGTGAACGTGCTAACCGCCACCATTCCGGGCCGTAATTTCGACTATCTGCTGCAACAGCGCGGCATGTTCAGCTACACCGGGCTAAGCGCGGCTCAGGTCGATCGCCTGCGCGACGAGTTTGGCGTCTATCTGATCGCCAGCGGGCGTATGTGCGTGGCCGGTCTGAACGTGGCGAATGTGCAGCGTGTAGCGAAGGCCTTTGCTGCGGTCATGTAATTCCTCTCAGGCCGGTTGAACCGGCCTTTTTCCTTCTATATGTGATCCTCCTCTTTTTCCAGGGTTAAACCGCAGAAAATCCTTCCTTTCATCTGCCGCTGGGGTTATGGTCAGAGAGTTTGTCGAATAGTCGTACTAATAAAATCATAACTAAATGACTTAAAAGGGAAAAATATGCGAAAGATCACACTGGCGTTGAGCGCCATCTGCTTACTTTTCACGTTGAACCATCCTGCCAGCGCGCTGGCTTCTTCACCTTCCCCATTAAATCCCGGTACTAACGTTGCGAAACTCGCGGAACAAGCTCCTGTTCACTGGGTTTCCGTGGCGCAGATCGAAAACACGCTGACCGGTCGTCCGCCAATGGCCGTCGGTTTTGATATTGATGACACCGTGCTGTTTTCCAGTCCTGGTTTCTGGCGTGGAAAGAAAACCTGGTCCCCGGACAGCGAGGCGTATCTGAAGAACCCGGCATTCTGGGAGAAAATGAACAACGGCTGGGATGAGTTCAGTATTCCAAAAGAGGTCGCGCGTCAGTTGATCGACATGCACGTCCGTCGTGGCGACAGCATCTTTTTTATCACCGGTCGTTCGCCGACCAAAACCGAGACCGTATCGAAAACGCTGGCAGATAACTTCCACATTCCGGCGGCAAATATGAATCCGGTGATTTTTGCCGGAGACAAGCCGGGTCAGAACACCAAAACGCAGTGGCTGCAGGATAAAAATATCCGCATGTTCTATGGCGACTCGGATAACGACATTACCGCCGCGCGTGATGCGGGCATCCGTGGGATCCGTATTCTGCGCGCCTCAAACTCGACCTACAGACCGTTGCCGCAGGCTGGTGCGTATGGTGAAGAGGTGATCGTAAATTCGGAGTATTAACCGGCGGCTGAGCGTCTGCTGTTTTTTTAAACAAAATTGATCTGCCAGCTTTTACCTTTTGCTGTCTTGCTGCACACTGAATAGATGACATTTCAGTGGAGTATTACGCTTGCGAGGGGATTAACGATGACCAATTCGGAGTTACTGCAATACTGCATGGCGAAAATCGGCGCGGAGCAGAGTGTGCACAGTGACTGGAAAGCCACACAAATCAAAGTTGAAGATGTGCTCTTTGCCATGGTGAAAGAGGTGGAAGGTCGCCCGGCGGTATCTCTGAAAACCAGCCCCGAACTGGCGGAATTGTTACGCCAGCAGCACAGTGATGTGCGTCCGAGCCGACATCTCAATAAGGCACACTGGAGCACCGTCTACCTCGACGGCTCGCTGCCGGATTCACAAATTTATTATCTGGTGGATGCTTCGTACCAACAGGCGGTGAATACGCTGCCGGAAGAGAAACGCAAGCTGCTGGTACAGCCGTAAAAAACGCCGTTCAGTGTGAAAGATGAACGGCGTTTTGTCTTTTACAGCATCGGTTTCAGGAAGCGGGCCGTGTGTGAGGCTTCACATTCCGCCACGGTTTCTGGCGTACCGGAGACGAGGATTTCCCCACCGCCGCTACCGCCTTCTGGACCGAGATCCACGATCCAGTCCGCCGTTTTGATGACGTCCAGGTTGTGCTCAATCACTACGATGGTATTGCCCTGATCGCGTAACTGATGGAGCACGTCCAGCAATTGTTGGATATCGGCAAAATGCAGACCCGTAGTCGGTTCATCCAGAATATAGAGCGTCTGGCCGGTGCCGCGTTTCGACAGTTCGCGCGCCAGCTTCACACGCTGGGCTTCACCGCCGGAGAGCGTTGTCGCCGACTGGCCGAGACGAATGTAGGTCAAACCGACATCCATCAGGGTTTGCAGCTTACGTGCCAGCGCCGGGACGGCATCAAAGAATTCACGTGCTTCTTCGATAGTCATATCCAGCACTTCGTGGATGGTTTTGCCCTTGTACTTAATCTCCAGCGTTTCGCGGTTATAGCGCTTGCCTTTGCACTGGTCGCACGGCACGTAAATATCTGGCAGGAAGTGCATTTCGACTTTAATTACGCCATCGCCCTGACAGGCTTCGCAACGCCCGCCGCGAACGTTAAAACTGAAACGCCCCGGCGTATAGCCGCGTGAGCGTGATTCCGGTACGCCAGCAAACAGCTCACGTACTGGCGTAAACACGCCCGTGTACGTTGCCGGGTTGGAACGCGGTGTACGTCCAATCGGGCTCTGATCGATGTCGATGACCTTATCGAAATGCTCCAGCCCCTGCACATCGCGGTACGGCGCCGGTTCGGCGATCGTCGCACCGTTCAACTGGCGCTGTGCAATCGGGAACAGCGTATCGTTAATCAGGGTCGACTTACCGGAACCGGACACGCCGGTGATGCAGGTGAACAGGCCGACCGGCAGCGTTAACGTCACGTCTTTCAGGTTGTTGCCGCGCGCGCCGGTCAGTTTCAGCACTTTCTCCGGGTTTGCGGGAACGCGCTGTTTCGGCACTTCAATCTTGCGTTTGCCGCTCATGTACTGGCCGGTCAGGGACTCCGGCACCGCCATAATCGCTTCCAGCGGACCTTCGGCAACCACTTCGCCGCCGTGGACGCCGGCACCCGGACCGATATCAATCACGTGGTCGGCGGCGCGAATCGCATCTTCATCGTGCTCTACCACAATCACGGTATTGCCGAGATTGCGCAGGTGGATCAGCGTCCCCAGCAGACGTTCGTTATCGCGCTGGTGAAGGCCGATGGACGGCTCATCCAGCACGTACATCACGCCGACCAGACCGGCGCCAATCTGGCTTGCCAGTCGAATACGCTGGGCTTCGCCGCCGGAGAGCGTTTCCGCGGAACGGGACAGCGTCAGATAGTTGAGGCCAACGTTGACCAGGAACTTGAGGCGGTCGCCAATCTCTTTGAGGATTTTCTCTGCAATCTTCGCCCGCTGACCGGCGAGTTTGAGATTGTTGAAGAAGTCCATCGCATGGCCGATGCTCATGTCGGAAATGGTCGGCAGCGGTGTATTTTCAACGAAGACGTGGCGCGCTTCGCGCTTAAGACGGGTTCCTTCACAACTGGCGCACGGGCGGTTGCTGATGAACTTGGCTAACTCTTCACGAACGGCGCTGGATTCCGTCTCTTTATAGCGGCGTTCCATGTTGTGCAGTACGCCTTCAAACGGATGGCGACGCACGGAGGTATCGCCACGATCGTTCATGTATTTGAATTCAATACTCTCTTTACCAGAACCGTACAGCACCACTTTGTGTACGTTTGCGCTCAGGCTGGCCCACGGGGCTTCAACATCAAACTTGTAGTGTTCTGCCAGCGATTTCAGCATCTGGAAGTAATAGAAGTTCCGGCGATCCCAACCGCGAATGGCCCCGCCCGCTAGCGACAGCTCAGGGTTCTGGATCACGCGATCGGGGTCGAAATATTGCTGTACGCCGAGCCCATCGCAGGTCGGGCAGGCGCCCGCCGGGTTGTTAAAGGAGAACAGGCGTGGTTCCAGTTCGCGCATGCTGTAACCGCAGATTGGGCAGGCGAAGTTGGCGGAAAAGAGCAGTTCTTCTGCTTTTTCGTCGTCCATATCGGCAACCACCGCCGTCCCGCCGGACAGCTCCAGCGCGGTCTCAAACGATTCCGCCAGACGAGTGCTGAGATCGTCACGCACTTTGAAACGATCGATCACCACCTCGATAGTGTGTTTCTTCTGCAGTTCCAGCTTTGGCGGATCGGAGAGGTCACACACTTCGCCATCGATACGGGCGCGGATATAACCCTGGCTTGCCAGGTTTTCCAGCGTTTTGGTGTGCTCGCCCTTACGCTCTTTAATCACCGGGGCCAGCAGCATCAGGCGTTTGCCCTCCGGCTGCGACAGAACGTTATCCACCATCTGGCTTACGGTCTGCGCCGCCAGCGGAACATCGTGATCCGGGCAGCGCGGTTCGCCAACGCGGGCAAACAGCAGACGCAGGTAGTCGTGGATTTCGGTAATGGTGCCGACCGTCGAGCGCGGGTTATGGGACGTCGATTTCTGTTCAATTGAGATGGCGGGAGACAGCCCCTCAATATGATCGACATCCGGCTTTTCCATTAACGACAGAAACTGACGCGCATAGGCAGAAAGGGATTCAACGTAACGACGCTGCCCTTCGGCATACAAGGTGTCGAAAGCGAGCGAGGATTTGCCTGACCCCGAAAGCCCGGTCACGACAATCAGTTTGTCGCGGGGGATGACGAGGTTGATGTTTTTGAGATTATGGGTGCGGGCGCCCCGAACTTCGATCTTATCCATTCACCTTTCCCGGATTAAACGCTTTTTTGCCCGGCGCAGCAGGGTGCTACCGGCGATCACAAACGGTTAATTATGACACAATAAAACCTGAATGGATATACAGTATTGGAATGCAAAACGCAGAGTCTTATGTAACAATGTCCGGCTGAGGTTGTTTCGCGGAATCCGCGTCGCAACATAGTAAATTCGCTATTGGTAATGCTACAATCGCGCGTTTACACTTATTAAGAAACGTTTTCAGGAGACTCGATCATGGCCAGCAGAGGCGTAAATAAGGTTATTCTCGTGGGTAATCTGGGCCAGGACCCGGAAGTACGCTACATGCCGAATGGTGGCGCAGTTGCCAACATCACGCTGGCTACTTCCGAATCCTGGCGTGACAAGCAGACCGGTGAAATGAAAGAGCAGACAGAATGGCACCGTGTTGTGCTGTTCGGCAAACTGGCGGAAGTAGCCAGCGAATATCTGCGTAAAGGTTCTCAGGTCTACATTGAAGGTCAGTTGCGTACCCGTAAATGGACCGATCAGTCCGGCGTAGAGAAATACACCACGGAAGTGGTGGTGAATGTTGGTGGTACCATGCAGATGCTGGGTGGTCGTCAGGGTGGTGGCGCACCGGCAGGCGGTCAGCAGCAACAGGGTGGTTGGGGTCAACCTCAGCAGCCACAGGGTGGCAACCAGTTCAGCGGCGGCGCGCAGTCTCGCCCGCAGCAGCAGTCTGCCCCGGCAGCACCGTCTAATGAACCACCAATGGATTTCGACGACGATATCCCGTTCTGATCAAGCCAGTTTAGCGCTGTGCTAAATAAAAATAGAAAAGCCCCGTTTCTGACGGGGCTTTTTTGTACGCATAAAACCCCAGCCAGGCTGGAGGTTCCGGAAAGCTTTCAATTTTGAGACAGTTATTAAAACCCCTTGCGGTCTGGCAACTGCAAAAGTTAAACAAGAAATCAAAAGGGGATCCCAATGAGGGACGAAAAGAGCTTAGCGCACACCCGATGGAACTGTAAATATCATATAGTTTTTGCGCCAAAATACCGAAGACAAGCGTTCTACGGAGAGAAACGCAGGGCGGTAGGCAGCATCTTAAGAAAGCTGTGTGAGTGGAAAAACGTACGAATCCTGGAAGCGGAATGCTGTGCAGATCATATCCATATGCTTGTGGAGAGCCCACCCAAAATGAGCGTATACGGCTTTATGGCGTATCTGAAAGGGAAAAGTAGTCTGATGCAAATGTCAGATCGTATGCGCCTGTTAGGGCGCGGCTAGTAACAGAGCCTTATCGGCGCATCAGAAAAACCTCCGGCTATGCCGGAGGATATTTTTTTGTCAGTTTTTCTCACGCTACGTAAATAAATCTGCAGAGTTATCAGGAAGATAAATAAACTGCCTGAGATCAAATCGTGACGACGATTATCGATTATCCTGCGTTCGCAACTTTCACCCATTAAGACTGAACCTTGCCGGGCTTTTCAGGGAAACACGATCAGCCTGTCAGCGAACATAAGGAAATTAGAATGAACAAATCCATTTTAATGCCGGTTGATATTCTGGCGATGGACCTTTCTGACAAAGCGATTGCCTGGGCCGATCACATGCTCAATAAAGAAGAGGGCGTGCTACATCTGCTGCACGTTTTCCCTAAGCTGCAGGCGTCGCCAATGCGCGGCTTTGCTTCGGATATCAAAAAATACGAAGAGTACATGACCAACGATGCGCAGGAGAAAATGCTCGCGCTGGCGAGAAAATTCAAAACGCCGCTGGAGAGGATTCGCTTTGAAGTCCGACACGGCAATATTCGCGATGAGGTGAATGACGCGGCAGCGGCGCATAATGCCGAAATGATTATTATCGGCTCACGCAAACCGGGGATTGCCACCCATCTGCTGGGCTCGGCAGCCGCTAATATTTTGCGTTACGCAAAGGTGCCGGTAATGGTTGTTCGTTAATCCGTCATCGTAGACGAAAAAGGCCTCCGGTTTTGGGAGGCCTTTTTATTGCCGGATACCGCCGGTTAGTTCCGGCGGTATTTGCGGGTGAGGGGTTTCTCAATCTCAACAATGAAGAACAGCGCGATGCCGATGGCAAAGGTAATTCCCCAGTAGCGCAGCGGCAGAGCTTCAGTACCAAACAACATCTGCAGGAACGGCACGTAGATAATCGCCAACTGCAGCAGTAACAGAATACCGCTGACCAGCCAGATGCCTTTATTCATCAGCAGACCGCGACCCAGCGAGAAGCCATCGGAAACGCGGCAGTTGAGCATGTACACCCACTGCGCTGTCACCAGCGTTTGCAACAGGACGGTGCGGATGAATTCCGGGCTGTGACCGCGCG
This sequence comes from Citrobacter sp. LST-B2, assembly GCF_057983045.1. Taxonomy (NCBI): domain Bacteria; kingdom Pseudomonadati; phylum Pseudomonadota; class Gammaproteobacteria; order Enterobacterales; family Enterobacteriaceae; genus Citrobacter; species Citrobacter sp. LST-B2. Next base: position 4,652,451 of record NZ_CP192598.1, on the reverse strand, counting down.
GCTGCAGCCAGGCTTCCAGCATAAAGGCACAGGCGGCAATTAGCGTACCGACAAATCCTACGCGCCAGATAGCAAAGCCATCCATCACGTTCTCATTACTCTGGCGCGGTGGGCGGCGCATGATGTTGCGCTCACCGGCTTCAAACGCCAGACCGAATGACAGCGTGGCGGAGGTTGCCATGTTCATCCACAGGATCAGCACTGGCGTCAGCGGGATCAGATTACCCGCCAGCAGCGCGACGATGATCAGCAGACCCTGCGCCAGGTTAGTGGGCATGATAAACAGGATGGTTTTCTTCAGGTTGTCGTAGACGCGGCGCCCTTCCTGTACCGCGCTGGCAATGGTCGCGAAGTTATCATCCGTCAGCACCATGTCGGCGGCCTCTTTCGTCACTTCGGTACCTTTAATACCCATCGCGATGCCTACATCGGCCTGCTTCAGCGCCGGCGCGTCGTTGACACCATCCCCGGTCATGCCGACGATCTCGCCTTTTTCTTGCAGGGCTTTTACCAGACGCAGCTTATGCTCCGGGCTGGTACGGGCAAAGATATCGTAGGTGACGGCCGCTTCGGCAAGTTCAGCCTCATCCATCTGCTCGAGTTCATAGCCCGTCACCGCATGTGTGCTGTTATGGATACCCAACATGCCGCCAATGCTCATGGCGGTTTGCGGGTGATCGCCGGTGATCATTTTGACGCGGATCCCGGCTTGCTGGCAGGCACCGATCGCCGCAATGGCTTCCGGGCGCGGCGGATCCATCATCCCGGCGATGCCGAGGAAAATGAGCCCCTCACTCAGACAGTCATGGGTCAGCGCATCGGCATCAGCACGCGCAGGCTTCCAGGCGGCAGCCACCATCCGCAAACCTTCTTTGGCATAGCGGGCGATTTCGGCCTCCCAGTGCGGCTGGGTAAAGGCTTCCGTGCCGTTCGCGGTTTGTTGCAACCGGCAGAGTTTAAACAGCACATCCGGTGCCCCGGTCACCAGTACGCGCTCGTCGTTGCCGATGCGATAGTGCGTCGCCATATATTTGTACTGGGAATCGAACGGGATTTTACTGCGCAGTTCGCTCTCGACGGCAGGCAACATGGCCTTGGCGGCCAGCACTTTCAGCGCCCCTTCCGTTGGCCCGCCGGTAATTCCCCAGTGCCCCTGTTCATCGCGAATCAACTGGCTGTCGTTGCACAGATCAATAGTACGCAGATAGCTTTCAAGCAGGCTGCCAGGCGCAATCTCTGCCTGCGCGTCGTTTTCCTCGACGTGGATCTCGCCCGTTGGTTCGTAGCTGTTGCCCTGCACGCGATAATTTTTATCCGCCGTGATGATGGCTTTAACCGTCATCTCGTTCATGGTCAGCGTGCCGGTTTTGTCGGAACAAATCACCGACATGGCACCCAACGTTTCAACGGTAGGCAGTTTGCGGATGATGGCGCGTTTGCGGGCCATGGTCTGTACGCCCAGCGACAGGATGATCGAGATAATCGCCGGTAAACCTTCCGGAACGGCCGCGACAGCCAGGCTAATTAACGAAAGCAGCAGTTCACCCATCGGCATATCGCGCAGCAGCAGACTGAAAATAAACAGCCCGAGCATCATGGCGAGAATAAGGGCAAAAATCGCTTTACCGAGTTTATCCATCTGCACCAGTAGCGGCGTACGGTGCTTTTCGATCTCCGTCATCATCTGGTTGATATGGCCCAGTTCCGTCGCCTCGCCGGTGGCGATTACCACGCCAAGCCCCGCCCCGGCGCTGATGGTGGTGCCAGAGAACAGCAGGTTTTTGCGATCGCCCAGCGGCAGTTCGCTAGTCAGCGCCTCTGCCGTTTTGTCCACAACGGTGGATTCACCGGTCAGGATAGCCTCTTCAACCCGCAGGTTATGGGCTTCCATGACACGAAGATCGGCGGGGATGCGGTCACCCGCACGCAGTACCACGATATCGCCGACAACCAGATCGGTCGTCGCGACCGTCTCATGTTGTCCGTTACGGACCACGACAGCGAATGCGGAGAGCATATTGCGGATGCTTTTCAGCGATTTTTCCGCGTTGTTTTCCTGAATATGGCCAATCAGGGCATTGATCACCGCGACGCCGAGGATGACGGCTGTATCCACCCAGTGCCCCATTACGGCGGTGAGGGCCGCTGCGGCGATCAGGACGTAGATCAGAACATCGTGAAAATGGGCCAGAAAGCGTAGCCAGGCGGGTTTACCCGCTTTTTCCGGTAGTGCGTTAAGGCCATCTCTGGCAAGACGTGCGCTGGCCTCATTGTGAGTCAGCCCGGAAGGTTGGCTCTGCTGATTTTTCAGAACCTCCTCAACGGTTAGCTGGTACGGCTTTTTTCCAGCGCATGGCGCAGAATGGAGACGATTGCTGTTCGGCATTCTGGTCAAAGTAAATTTCCTCAAAGAATAAAATTTTAATATTTTGAAACACGCGCATACTATTTGAATAATGCCTTAAGATGTTTGATATTAATCAATGGTATTTCGGTAAATATTATTTTATCTTTGAGTGAAGATGATATTTTCCCTTGTTTTTTATGAGGGTAAATGGAAGTGTAAATTTAGGAAAGGAGGTGTTTATGTTTGGAATATACAATGCCAAGAGATTGATTTTATTGATTATGTTTGCAATCGCTGTGGCGGCAATTAGCGGTATTTCAACCTATTTCTTTGTAAAATATCTGGGATGAGAATAATAAAAACAGTCTTCCTTACATAACTTTTAAATCCTGAAAAATAATGACATTAGGGAAATCAGAGACAACGGGGAAATATATTATGAAGCGCAGCCTGCCGAATAAACGGGCCGCGCCATATAAGCGAATAATCGAGGCGGGCTTGCTGAAATCGAAGGGGAATCGAGTGTGTCCACAACAAACACCGACGGGATTATCTGGAAACAATAAAAAAGCCTCCGTCAGGGAGGCTTAGGTGAAATCAGGTCAATACCATCGGCCATTCCGGCGGCGTCTGGCTCATTACTTCAACCATCACGGATTCAATGTTGTTCCAGATGGCGGAGAGATCCATCAGGGTGATGCCGAGTAATCCCGTCGCAAACCAACAGGCGGCGACAACCCCGAGCCCATTGCTGATCACTGCCAGACCAATGTAATCTGAGCGACGAAAGCGAATATTCAATGTGCTGGCGAGAAACATGAGCACAGCGCTCAGCAGCTGCCAGCGGAGAAGAACCACGCCAGTGGTTAGGGTAGCCATGAAATATTTCCTCTGAGAATAGCAGGTGCCCTGGACAGCGCGGCGTTTTCACGGGAGGCGTGGCGCACTCTGGCTATCGATGGGCATTCACATCAACACCGAATGAAACATTGTTTTTGTTTCATAATATTTGTGAACTATATCACGGTTAGGCGACCATTCGCCAGCCTGTCGACTTCTTTTTTGCCTGCTTTATAACCTTAATAAAAACATGGTTATTGATTCAATGATCGACACACTTTCACCGTGGTGCAACCGAAAAGCGCGACGTAATAAAGAGGCAATGGCTTTACCTTGTTTGTATTGTCAAAAAATAAGCAGACGAAGAAATTTAACTTAATTTCATTTTGAGAATGAGCCAACAAAACTTTCATAAAACACGACTCCTTTCGCTGAATGGATTACCCTTAATAAAATTAATCGTCACTGCGGGTTTGCTTTATGGTCGAATATTATCACCATCCTGCAATATCAGACTTTTGCTAATAAAAGTCTGTTGCTAATATTGATAGATTCATGCAACGTAACCACCTGTGTAATTTAGCATCCTGTCTTGATGATAACAGGCATATGAAATGCAGGGATATAGGGCTGAAATGAATCATCGGGTGCGACGCAAGGTGCTGAGGTTCCTCGGGATAATCATGGTGGTTTTGCTCCCCGTGATGCTGGCGCTATGGTTTGCCCACCTGCAAGCAACGTCCCAAACCAGTAAGCAACTGAGCATTTTTGCTCATCTGGCTTTAGATAAAACAGAACTGGTCGTTTTACAGGCAGACTTAGCCCGCGATGCCGCTGAACAGTATCAGGGACAAGCGTGTACGCCGGCGCATCAACAACGAATGTTGAATATTATCCGAGGGCGCCTGTATATCAACGAGTTAATTTATGCGCAAGGCGATCGTTTTTTATGCTCAACGGTAATGGCACCGTCAGCGCCCTATATTATGCCAACGGCAAACTATAAACGAAAACCCAATATCGCTATTTATTACTTTCGCGATACGCCTTTTTTCACCGGTTATAAAATGACGTATATGCAACGTGGAAACTATGTTGCCGTGATCAATCCATTGTCATATAGCGAAGTGATGTCCGAAGACCCCGAGCTGGCCTGGGGGGTCTATGACACGGTAACCAACACCTTTTTCTCCCTTAGCGAACAGGCCTGGGCGGCTCAACTGTTGCCACTGGTCCAGCGTAATCAGTCTGTATTCCGGCAGGACGACCGTTTTTATACCGTCGTCCAATCGGATAAACGCCCCATAGCGGTCATTGTGTCGACCTCGATGCAGCGGTTTTATCAGAATCTGTATCAGCAATTGCTGATCGCGCTTCCGTTGGCGGTCATCAGCAGTATTTTGCTATTAATGTTCTGGTCTCGGGCGCGTCGGCAATACTACTCGCCGCGGCGCATGCTCCAGCGCGCGCTTAAACAGCGTCAGCTTTGCCTGCACTATCAGCCGATCATTGATATCAAAAACGAGAAATGCGTGGGGGCGGAAGCGCTGCTGCGCTGGCCGGGTTGTAAAGATCAGGTGATGAGTCCGGCGGAGTTTATCCCGCTGGCGGAAAAAGAGGGGATGATCGCGCAGATTACCGACTACGTGGTGGAAGAAGTGTTCAGTGATATGGGGACGTTTCTGGCTGCAAATCCGCAGTTGTATATCTCTATCAACCTTTCCGCATCGGATTTCCACTCTTCACGATTGATTGCCATGATCGCGGATAAAGCGCGCGAACATGGCGTACTTGCGCAACAAATAAAAGTCGAAGTGACCGAGCGAGGATTTATCGATGTGCCGAAAACCACGCCGGTGATCCAGGCATTTCGTCAGGCAGGCTATGAAGTGGCGATTGATGATTTCGGCACCGGCTACTCTAACCTGCACAACCTCTATTCCCTGAACGTTGATATTCTTAAGATCGACAAGTCCTTTATCGATACGCTGACCACCAACAGTACCAGCCATCTGATTGCGGAACATATCATTGAGATGGCGCAAAGCCTGCGTCTGAAAACCATCGCAGAAGGCGTGGAGACGGCGGATCAGGTGAGCTGGCTGCTTAAACGCGGGGTGCAGTACTGTCAGGGGTGGCACTTTGCGAAGGCGCTGCCGCCGCAGGACTTCATTCACTGGCTGCAACAACCGCCCGCACTCCTGATGCAGCGCGGGCAGTAATACTACAGGCGGTGGCGGTAGTCGCTGGGGGTGCGATCAAATTCCCGGCGAAACACGCGGGAAAATGTCTGTTGCGACACATAACCTAAATCCATCGCAATATCGAATATCGGTCGCTCGGTGTTGCGCAGTTCAACGGCGGCCAACAGCAGCCGCCGCTGACGGATATAGTCACCCAACGTCTGGCGCATTACTGTGCGGAACATCCTCTGTAAATACCACTTTGAATAACCTGATTTTTTCGCGACCACATCAATGTTCAGCGGTTGGTCGATATGTTCATCAATCCATTCAATAAGAGTCTGAATAATTTGCTGATGGGACATATTGCTGCCTCCTTCTCAGTGTTCGATTCGTCTATTTGTCTGCGGGCGAGTATAATTCCTCAAGTTAACTTGAGGTAAAGCGATTTATGGAAAAGAAATTACCGCGTATAAAAGCGATGCTCACGCCGGGCGAAGTGGCAAAGCGTAGCGGCGTGGCGGTGTCCGCATTGCATTTCTATGAAAGCAAGGGGCTTATCAGCAGTATCCGCAACAGCGGCAATCAGCGCAGATACCGGCGTGACGTGTTGCGTTATGTCGCGATTATCAAGATTGCTCAGCGGATCGGTATCCCACTGGCGACTATCAGTGAAGCGCTGGGCGTGCTGCCGGAAGGTCATACCCTCAGCGCTAAAGAGTGGAAGCAACTCTCCTCGCAATGGCGCGAAGAGCTGGACCGTCGCATTCATACGCTGGTGGCGCTGCGTGATGAGCTGGATGGTTGCATCGGCTGTGGCTGCTTGTCGCGCAAAGACTGTCCGTTACGTAACCCCGGAGATCGGCTGGGCGAAGAGGGTACGGGCGCGCGTCTGCTGGAAGATGAACAAAACTAAAGCGCCGCAAGGGCGCTTTAGTTTGTTTTCCGGTCTTTGTCTTTCTCTCTATCCCGCTGGTTCACGGGAGGGTTTCCCCCGACGTCAACACCCCTCATTCGAGCACGTGGTGGAGGTTCCGGTTTGTGTTGATACTGTAAGTGTAAGCCGCGTTATCCCGTTTGCCAGTGTATCTGGCGACTTTTTAGGCGAATTTTTTTCGCCATCTCCCATAATTTACTAGAGTGAGTATGAGGAAATGACGGGAGAACATCATGCTGACGGTGCATCATTTAAACCAGTCCCGCTCACAGCGCATTCTCTGGGCGCTGGAGGAGCTATCGCTGCCTTACCAGATTGTGCGTTACCAGCGTGAAAAGAACATGCTCGCTCCGCCGGCACTGAAGAAAATTCATCCGCTGGGGAAATCCCCCGTAGTGGAAGATAACGGCGCGATCCTCGCGGAGTCAGGGGCGATTCTCGACTATTTGCAGGACACCTATGACAGCGAAGGGAAGTTTAAACCGGCTGATGCACAATCCGTTCTCCAGTATCGCTTCTGGTTGCATTACGCCGAGGGTTCGCTGATGCCGTTGCTGTTAATGAAGCTGGTCTTCACCAGTCTGGGGAAACCGCCCGTGCCGTTTGGTTTGCGCACGCTGGGCGGCGTGCTGGGGCAGGGCGTACAAAAAGCGTATCTCAATCCGCAACTGGAAACCCACGCGCGCTTTATTGACGCGCACCTCGCTGAGCGTCCGTGGTTTGCCGGAGACCATCTCAGCATGGCGGATATCCAGATGAGTTTTCCTCTTTTTGCGTTACTGGCGCGCGGTGGTATTGCCGATCTTCCCCATATCAGCGCGTGGAAAAAACGCGTGGAAATGCGTCCTGCCTGGCAACGTGCCATTCAGCAGGGAGGACCTTTTGCCATTCCCGGTGGTTGATGGCGGTTTTTTAACCGTCTTGCCTCCTGCATTTGCGACGCGATCCGGCTAACTATGTTGCCGGATTGCGCATTGACGATAACGTTTGCGCATCAGTTGGTGATTTCTTCAGCGTTAGTGCAAGAAATGAGTAAAAAGCGGCAAAGTTCAGTTGAAAATCCTCGTATGATCGCTGGATAATCGTTTGCTTTTTTTACAACCCGTTTTTTTATGCGCGGAGCTAAACGTTTGCTTTTTGCGACACCCCTCTTTGTCGCGATCAGAGCACAGGGAGTTGACGTTGCGCTGGCAGTGGATTGTCCACCACGCATAAGAACGAATAATAAACTCTCAGGGGATGTTTTCTATGTCTACGCCTTCAGCGCGTACCGGCGGTTCGCTCGACGCCTGGTTTAAAATTTCACAACGTGGAAGCACTGTCCGTCAGGAAGTGGTGGCAGGTTTAACAACGTTTCTGGCGATGGTGTACTCCGTTATCGTCGTGCCTGGCATGCTGGGTAAAGCCGGATTCCCGCCCGCGGCGGTGTTCGTCGCGACCTGTCTGGTGGCCGGTCTGGGGTCTATCGTCATGGGGTTGTGGGCCAACCTGCCGCTGGCGATTGGTTGCGCCATCTCGCTGACCGCCTTCACCGCGTTCAGTCTGGTACTGGGCCAGCAGATTAGCGTTCCGGTCGCACTGGGTGCGGTATTCCTGATGGGTGTACTGTTTACCATTATCTCCGCCACCGGGATTCGTAGCTGGATCCTGCGCAATTTACCGCAGGGTATCGCGCACGGTACCGGTATCGGTATCGGTCTGTTTTTACTGTTAATCGCGGCGAACGGCGTGGGTCTGGTTATCAAAAACCCGCTGGACGGTTTGCCGGTGGCGCTCGGCCACTTCGCTACCTTCCCGGTGATTATGTCGCTGGTGGGTCTGGCGGTAATTATCGGTCTGGAGAAACTGAAAGTGCCGGGCGGTATTCTGCTGACTATTATCGGCATTTCTGTCGTTGGTCTGATTTTCGATCCGGCGGTGAAATTCTCCGGCATTTTTGCCATGCCGTCGCTGAGCGATGAAACCGGTAAATCACTGATTGGCAGCCTGGATATCATGGGCGCGCTGAACCCGGTTGTTCTGCCAAGCGTTCTGGCGCTGGTAATGACCGCTGTGTTTGATGCCACCGGCACCATCCGTGCCGTGGCGGGTCAGGCGAATCTGCTGGATAAAGACGGGCAGATTATTGACGGCGGTAAAGCACTGACCACAGACTCCCTGAGCAGCGTGTTCTCCGGTCTGGTGGGTGCGGCGCCGGCAGCAGTCTACATTGAGTCGGCAGCCGGTACGGCGGCGGGGGGTAAAACTGGCCTGACCGCCATTACCGTTGGCGTGCTGTTCCTGCTGATCCTGTTCCTTTCCCCGCTTTCTTACCTCGTTCCAGTGTATGCCACGGCGCCTGCGCTGATGTACGTCGGTCTGCTGATGCTGAGCAACGTGGCGAAAATCGATTTCGCTGACTTTGTCGATGCGATGGCGGGTCTGGTGACGGCGGTATTCATTGTACTGACTTGTAACATCGTGACCGGCATCATGATTGGTTTTGCCACGCTGGTGATTGGCCGTGTGGTGTCGGGTGAATGGCGCAAGCTGAACATCGGCACCGTAGTGATCGCCGTGGCGCTGGTGGCGTTCTATGCCGGTGGCTGGTCCATTTGATTCCGAAAGTGATTCCGAAAAACGGGTGGCGTTTGCCGCCCGTTTTTATTTTCAGCACACACTCGTTGTCTTTTGCGATACTCTGAGAAAGGTAAAATTGAGGCACGACGCCTCTCAAACACATAAGAAACATCGCAAACAGGGAACGCATGGAAATCTTCTTCACAATACTCATCATGACCCTTGTGGTCTCGCTGTCCGGGGTATTTACGCGCGTATTGCCCTTCCAGCTCCCCTTACCCCTCATGCAGATTGCTATTGGCGCGCTGTTGGCGTGGCCCACGTTTGGTCTGCACGTAGAATTTGACCCCGAACTGTTTCTGGTTCTGTTTATCCCGCCGCTGCTGTTTGCGGATGGCTGGAAGACGCCAACGCGAGAATTTCTTGAACATGGGCGAGAGATTTTCGGTCTGGCGCTGGCGCTGGTGCTGGTCACCGTGGTCGGGATTGGTTTTCTGATTTACTGGCTGGTGCCGGGCATTCCGTTGATTCCGGCCTTTGCGCTGGCTGCCGTGCTGTCGCCAACCGATGCGGTTGCGCTTTCCGGTATTGTCGGTGAAGGGCGGATCCCTAAGAAAATCATGGGCATCCTGCAAGGTGAGGCGCTGATGAATGACGCCTCCGGTCTGGTATCTTTGAAATTTGCCGTTGCGGTGGCGATGGGCACGATGGTGTTTACCGTCGGCGGCGCGACGGTGGAGTTCTTTAAGGTGGCGATCGGCGGTATCCTCGCGGGCTTTGTGGTCAGTTGGTTGTACGGTCGCTCGCTGCGCTTTCTCAGCCGCTGGGGCGGCGATGAGCCAGCGACGCAAATCGTCCTGCTGTTCCTGCTGCCGTTCGCATCGTACCTGATCGCAGAACATATCGGCGTCTCCGGGATCCTCGCGGCGGTCGCCGCCGGGATGACCATCACCCGCTCCGGGGTGATGCGCCGTGCGCCGCTGGCGATGCGTCTGCGCGCCAACAGCACCTGGGCGATGCTTGAGTTTGTGTTTAACGGCATGGTCTTTTTGCTGTTGGGCCTGCAACTGCCGGGCATTCTCGAGTCGTCGCTGGTGGCAGCGGAGGCCGATCCGAACGTGGAAATCTGGATGCTATTTACCGATATCATTCTGATTTATGTGGCGCTGATGCTGGTGCGTTTCGGCTGGCTGTGGACGATGAAAAACTTCAGCATGCGTTTCCTGAAAAAGAAACCGATGGAGTTTGGCTCCTGGACGACACGGGAAATTTTGATCGCCTCCTTTGCGGGCGTTCGCGGGGCTATCACCCTCGCGGGTGTCCTGTCTATCCCGCTGCTGCTGCCAGATGGCAACGTCTTCCCGGCGCGCTACGAACTGGTCTTCCTGGCCGCTGGGGTGATTCTGTTCTCGCTGTTTGTCGGCGTGATTATGCTGCCGATTCTGCTGCAACATCTGGAAGTGGCCGATCATTCTCAGCAACTGAAAGAGGAGCGGATTGCCCGCGCGGCGACGGCGGAGGTGGCGATTGTCGCCATTCAGAAGATGGAAGAGCGTCTGGCGGCGGATACCGAAGAGAACATTGATAATCAGCTGCTGACCGAGGTGAGTTCCCGCGTCATCGGTAACCTGCGGCGTCGTGCCGACGGGCGTAACGATGTTGAGAGTTCGCTCCAGGAAGAGAATCTGGAACGCCGCTTCCGTCTCGCGGCGCTGCGTTCAGAGCGGGCGGAGCTGTATCACCTGCGCGCCACGCGTGAAATCAGCAATGAAACGCTGCAAAAACTGCTGCACGATCTCGACCTGCTGGAAGCGTTACTGATCGAAAATCAGTAACACCGTCATGTTGCCCGGTGGCGCTACGCTTACCGGGCATCGACCCGGGCGGCAGATTCAGCGGACCGTCGAATCCCTGACGGATATGTCCTGGAATCGCCTGGTGAGCGAAACGACGTCATTCTGAGCCATACCGATTTTCAGTCTGTAGAAAAGTAGTCAGGTCATACGTATCCCGCGTAGTGTATGGCAACAACAAGACCGGGAGACGGCAGATTTTAAATTTGCAGCCTTCAGGCTGCTTAGTTCTATCCCGCTATGATTGGTGCATGATAGGGCAGGATTAGGTGCTGATAGCAGCGATCGTGACGTCGATAATTAATGACGTCTTTGATTAGTGAATTAACCCCGGTTCGCGCCGGGGTGGGCTTTGAGCATTAAGGTCATTCTAAACAAATCGTCACTAAAGCGAGATTTTAACTTTACTCGAATAATTGAATGATTATAATGAGCACAAATTCATACAGGAGAAATATGTTGGACAGTCACCCTTATTTATACATAAAGGCAAGCTGACGTAATTTTTTCTGCGCTGCTTGCCTACCGGCGGGCAGCAATCTCCTCATCCAGACGATTGCATCCCATAAAGAATAACGCAGCATGGCTGCGAGGATAATCGTCATGTTCATGTTTAAAAATACATTATTCCCTCCACCGTCAACGCGACGTTAATCGCCTTTCCGGCGACAATTCGTCGTGTGCTTAATAAAGCACGTAGTTAATTCTTCCAACATAAATGGAGGAAGCTATGTTGATGTTTCCTTATATCGCAAATTTACTCGCTGCGATGCTATTGGGCGCGCTGATTGGCGCTGAAAGACAGTGGCGTCAGCGTATGGCCGGCCTGCGCACTAACGCGCTGGTCGCCACCGGCGCGGCGGTTTTTATTCTGAGCTCCATTTCAACCTCTCCGGACAGCCCTGGACGTATTGCCGCGCAGGTGGTTTCCGGAATTGGTTTTCTCGGTGCCGGCGTCATCATGCGTGAAGGCATGAACGTGCGCGGCCTGAATACCGCTGCAACCTTGTGGTGCTCTGCGGCGATTGGCGTGCTGTGTGGACTGGGCCAGTTCTGGCAAGCGGCGGCGGCAACGCTGATAATCCTCTGCGCCAATATTCTACTGCGCGAAGCGGCGCAGAGAATTAATCAGATCCCCGGCGCGACAGAAGAAGAGAAATGCTACGTTCTGAATATTGTCTGTCAAAGCGAATATGAAAACGCGATTCGTCAGCTATTGCTTAATATCAGTAAAGAGATGACGCTCAGCCTTCAGGGACTGGTGTCAACAGCAGCAAAAGAACAAGGGCATAAAGAAATTCGCATCGAACTGGTGGGTAATACCGACTGCCGCAAAGCGCGAGACCTTATTATGTCAAGAGTTGGCGGGGACGAAAACATTACGTCAGTCCGCTGGTGTGTCGAGGGGAGTTAACCTCGCGGCTATTCTACTCCGACAATCATTTGTCTAAGGAGGGAATGATGAATATTCCCAGGCAATTAAAGTAATAAGCGTTTAATAACGTAAAAATGAATTATGCATAAATCATTTATGCAGGGATAACGACGTCTTAAATTTGAGGATTAATCATGACTGACATGAAAATAGTAAACCGGAAAATAAACCGGTCTGCGTCAGAAAATGATAAGCAGCATAAAAAAAGCTTCGCCATTGAAACCGAGGCATTTAACAGCCCGGATCATACGCTGGCGCGGTTAAACAGCAGTCGCCACGGGCTCACCAACGAAGATGCCCTTGAACGACTGGATGAATATGGCCGCAATGAAGTGGCGCATGAGCAGGCGCCGCCAGCATTGATCCAGCTTTTGCAGGCATTCAATAACCCGTTTATCTATGTCCTGATGGCGCTGGCCGCCGTCAGCTTCGTGACCGATTACTGGCTACCGCTGCGTAACGGCGAAGAGACCGATCTGACCGGGATCATCATTATCGTCACGATGGTTAGCCTGAGCGGGTTATTGCGTTTCTGGCAGGAGTTTCGTACCAACAAAGCGGCGCAGGCGCTGAAATCCATGGTCCGCACCACGGCTACCGTGCTGCGTCGCGGTCCCGGGAATCTGGGGTCGGTGCAGGAGGAGATTGCCATTGAGGAGCTGGTGCCCGGTGACATCATCTTCCTGGCAGCAGGGGATCTGGTTCCGGCGGACGTCCGTTTGCTGGAGTCCCGGGACCTGTTTGTTAGTCAGTCGATACTCAGCGGCGAGTCGCTGCCGGTTGAGAAGTATGATGTTCTGGCCAGCGTTTCCGGCAAAGGGTGTGACAGGCTTCCTGAGCCGAACAAAAATAAAAGCCTGCTGGAGATGGGCAATATCTGTCTGATGGGCACTAACGTGACCAGCGGCAGGGCGCAGGCGGTGGTGGTGGCCACCGGAAACCGTACCTGGTTTGGCTCGCTGGCGAAATCCATCGTTGGCACGCGTACCCAGACGGCGTTCGACCGCGGGGTAAACAGCGTCAGCTGGCTGTTGATTCGATTTATGCTGGTGATGGTACCGATTGTGCTGCTGATTAACGGCTTCAGCAAAGGTGACTGGGTTGAGGCCTCGCTGTTTGCCCTGGCGGTAGCGGTTGGCCTGACGCCGGAAATGCTGCCGATGATCGTCAGCTCTAACCTGGCGAAAGGCGCTATCGCCATGTCGCGGCGCAAAGTGATCGTCAAGCGGCTGAATGCCATTCAGAACTTTGGCGCGATGGACGTGCTGTGTACCGATAAAACCGGCACGCTGACTCAGGACAATATCATTCTTGAGCATCACCTTGATGTCAGCGGTCATGAGAGCGACCGGGTGCTGACGCTGGCCTGGCTGAATAGCAGTAGCCAGAGCGGGGCGCGCAACCTGATGGACCGGGCGGTGCTGCGCTTTGGCGAGGGCAGGATTGCGTCAGCGACCAAAGAGCATTTTGTCAAACTGGATGAACTGCCGTTTGATTTTGTACGCCGTCGGGTATCGGTTTCGGTGGAAGATGTTCGCCACGGTGACAAAAGTCTGATCTGCAAAGGCGCTGTCGAAGAGATGCTGATGGTCGCCACGCATCTTCGTGAAGGCGATAACGTTGTGGCGCTGGATGAAACCCGACGCGATCTGCTGTTAGCCAAAACGAAGGATTATAACGCCCAGGGCTTCCGCGTGCTGCTGGTCGCAACTCGCAAGCTGGATGACTCCGCTCTGACCACGCCGCTGTGCACCGCCGATGAGCAGGGACTGACGGTTGAAGGGATGTTGACTTTCCTCGATCCGCCGAAAGAGAGCGCGGGAAAAGCCATTGCCGCGCTGCGCGACAACGGCGTGGCGGTGAAAGTCCTGACCGGCGATAATCCGGTGGTTACGGCGCGTATTTGCCTGGAAGTGGGCATTGATGCCCACGGCATCCTGACCGGGGCCCAGATTGAAGCGATGACGGATAATGAACTGGAGCGCGAAGTAGAAAAGCGCGCGGTATTCGCCAAACTGACGCCGCTGCAGAAGTCGCGCATCCTGAAAATGCTGCAGAAAAACGGGCACACCGTCGGTTTTCTCGGCGACGGCATCAATGATGCGCCGGCCCTGCGCGATGCGGATGTAGGCATTTCGGTCGACAGCGCGGCAGATATCGCCAAAGAGGCATCGGATATCATCCTGCTGGAAAAGGATCTGATGGTGCTGGAAGAAGGGGTGATCAAAGGCCGTGAGACCTTCGGCAACATCATTAAATATCTGAATATGACCGCCAGTTCTAACTTCGGCAACGTCTTTTCGGTACTGGTGGCCAGCGCGTTTATTCCGTTCCTGCCGATGCTGGCGATTCATCTGCTGATACAGAACCTGATGTACGATCTCTCTCAGCTCTCGCTGCCGTGGGACAAAATGGACAACGAATTTTTGCGCAAACCGCGCAAGTGGGATGCGAAGAACATCGGCCGTTTTATGCTGTGGATTGGACCGACGTCGTCTATTTTTGATATCACCACCTTCGCGCTGATGTGGTACGTGTTTGCGGCGAATAACGTCGAAGCCCAGGCGCTGTTCCAGTCCGGGTGGTTTATTGAAGGGCTGCTGTCGCAAACGCTGGTCGTGCATATGCTGAGAACGCAGAAAATTCCGTTTATTCAGAGTCGGGCGACGCTGCCGGTGCTACTCACTACCGCGGTGATTATGGCGATCGGGATCTACGTTCCGTTCTCGCCAGTGGGAGCGATGGTCGGGCTGGAGCCGCTGCCGCTAAGCTACTTCCCGTGGCTGGTCGCGACGCTGCTCAGCTATTGCCTGGTGGCGCAGGGCATGAAGCGTTTCTATATCAAACGTTTCGGTCAGTGGTTCTGATGATAAGGAGGCGCTGGGATGAACCGTTCTCCGGACACTATCGTCGCGCTGATATTTTTCCTGATGGGGCTGCTGGTGCTGCTGTTAGCAATCTGGCAAATCTTGTTCTGAAAGGGGGGCGCGATGCACAGAGGATCGCTGGATAAAGTCTTTATCCGGGTGGTGATTATCGCATTCATCATTATTTTGCTGACAATCTGGATTAGATAAGGGGCTTTTTGTCTCGCCTGTTTGCCGGGCAGCGGCTAACGTCATGCCCGGCCTACTGTTCACGTACAGGAAATCGAATTTTTTCAGCCCTGGAATGTGGTGGTTGAAATTTGACCATTTTTTATTGGTACGCCAGCAGACAAACCGGCACTACGAGAGGATGGTCATTTCGGCATTTTAAGGCAGTTTTTGTACTTTCAGCGAATAGCAGGCGGATCTTACCTGCGTCAGGCCGGGATATACCTCATCAGACCGATCTCGCGCGCATGGGTTTTCAGTCCCTGAACATTCAGACCTGTCACCGCATGGCGGTAAACCCTCACTTCTGTGCAAATCGATATCGCACAGGCCACCGGTGGCGCGATGCTTACCGGGCAACTGAGGGCACTTGCTCCGCCCAAAAACCTTCGCAGCACGATAACCACGCTTTGGCGCTGTGTGAGAGATACACCCCTTCGCGCCAAATCATCCCCAACTGCCAGCGCAACTCGCTTTCCAGCGGGATCCAGCGCAGCGTATTTTTGTCCAGCCGTTCGCAGATGGGCTCCGGCAGAATGGCAATCCCCACGCCCGCCTGCACCATCGCCGCAAGAAAGTCCCACTGTCCGCTGCGTACCGCGATACGCGGCTTGACGTCATGCTCACTGAACAACTGCATTAACTGGCGGCTCAGGGCGAAATCTTCGTTGTAGATTAACAGCGGATGCTCGGCCAGCGCTTCTGGCGATACGGACTGGCAGGTGGTCCACTGACCGGAACGTGGCACCAGTACGCACAGGGGGTGGCTGAATACGGGTAACGTCGCCAGACCACTTTCTTCTTCTACGGGTAGCGCGGTCATCGCAACGTCCAGTTCACCATTCATCACCGCCTGCTGCACCGTTAACCCGCCAAACTCGGAAACCTTGAGCTCTACGCCGGGGTAACGCTGGCGAAACAGGCCGATCGGTCCGGCCATCAGCATGCCGACCATCGGCGGGATGCCAAGGCGCAGCAGCCCTTTGTTGAGATGGTTGATGTCGCCCAGTTCGGCTTCCAGTTGACGAAACTCGGCCAGAATCGCCAGCCCGCGTTCAAACACCACGCGACCGGTATCGGTGAGCAATAGCTTGCGGCCGTCGCGGATCAGAAGCGTACAGTTCAGTTCATCTTCCAGATTTTTCAACATCTTGCTGATGGTCGGTTGGGTGACAAAGAGCTTCTCTGCTGCGCGGGTGAAGCTCTGTTGGCGCACCACTTCAACAAAATAACGCAGCGTTCTGATATCCATGAGTATTCCTTCCGACTATGCCTGTAATGATTTTAATTCATTTCAGTCATCGGCGGGGTCTCTCTATACTGGCGTTCCCTATTATTTTTCAGGATGTTCCCTCATGGCTGTGGCGATAAGCCGCGTTACGCCTGCCGTTTTGCAACGACTTCAGGTTCCGGTTCAGGTACTGCTGTATGCAGGTTTGTTTATCGTTGCGCAATATCTTGTCTCCTGGCTGCATCTGCCGTTACCGGCCAATCTGGTGGGGATGGTGTTGATGCTGGCGCTGATTGTCTGTCGCATCCTGCCGCTGAGCTGGGTTCGCGCCGGGGCGCGCTGGCTACTGGCGGAGATGCTGCTGTTTTTTGTTCCGGCGGTCGTGGCGGTGGTGAACTATGCCCATCTGCTGCTGGTGGACGGCTGGCGGATTTTTTCGGTCATTGCGATCAGTACGCTAATGGTGCTCGGTGCCACGGCATGGGTGGTGGATAAGGTCTATCGCTATGAGATAAGCAGGTTAAACCGTGACTAATCTCCAGCTCAGCGTGCTCTGCCTGGCGATTACGCTGGTTATCTATTTCGCCAATAAACGTCTGTACCGTCGTTTTCGTAAGCTGCCGTTGATGCCGCTGGTCCTCACGCCCGCGCTGCTGGTGTTGATGCTGGTGTTGGGGCATATCTCCTGGCAAAGCTATATCGGTGAATCCCATTGGCTGTTGTGGCTGCTTGGCCCGGCAACGATCGCTTTTGCCGTGCCGGTTTACGACAATTTCGCCATCATCAAACGTCACTGGATGTCACTGACCGCAGGCGTGGTGACGGCAACGGTGGTCGCGGTGACCAGTTCCGTCTGGCTGGCGCGCTTATTTACCCTGCCGGACGAAATTCAGCGCAGCCTGGCGGTGCGTTCGGTGACCACGCCGTTTGCCCTTGCGGCGGCTGAACCATTGGGTGGGCAGCCGGATTTAGTGGCGCTGTTTGTGGTGGTGACCGGCGTCTTTGGCATGGCGGTCGGGGATGCGCTGTTTTTACGTCTGTCGATTCGTGAAGGGATGGCGAAAGGCGCAGGATTTGGCGCGGCGTCGCACGGTGCGGGAACGGCGCGCTCGTATGAGCTTGGTCAGCAGGAGGGCGTGGTTGCCAGCCTGGTGATGATGCTTTCCGGTGTGGTGATGGTGCTGGTCGCCCCGCTGGTGGCAAGGCTGATGTTCTGAGAATGGATCCCCGGTCAGCGTGACCGGGGAAAAGCGTGTCGATTAGTGGGCGCGGCCTTGTTCGACGCCGAAGCCCGTCTGGGAACGGATAAACTGAGCACGGAACTGCTCACGCTCGCGATTCCCTTCTGTCGAGTTATCCGTGGCAGAGAAGAACCAGATCCCCAGGAATGCCACGGTAATGGAGAACAGCGCCGGGTATTCATACGGGAAGATAGCTTTTTCGTGACCGAGGATTTGTACCCAAATGGTGGGGCCAAGAACCATCAGCACGACGGCCGTCAGCAGACCCAACCAGCCGCCCATCATCGCGCCACGCGTGGTCAGCTTCGACCAGTACATGGAAAGCAGGATGATCGGGAAGTTGCAGCTCGCGGCGATAGCAAACGCCAGACCCACCATGAAAGCGATGTTTTGATTCTCGAACAGCACGCCGAGAATAATCGCAATCACGCCCAGTACCAGCACGGTGATTTTCGACACCCGCAACTCTTCACGTTCGGTCGCCCCTTTACGGAACACGTTCGCATACAGATCGTGAGAAACCGCAGATGCACCCGCCAGCGTCAGACCAGCGACGACCGCCAGAATGGTGGCGAACGCCACGGCGGAAATAAAGCCGAGGAACAGGTTACCGCCCACCGCATTCGCCAAATGTACCGCCGCCATGTTGTTCCCGCCAATCAACGCGCCCGCCGCGTCTTTATACGCCGGATTGGCACCGACCAGCATGATGGCGCCAAAGCCGATGATGAAAGTCAGGATGTAGAAATAACCCATAAAACCGGTGGCATAGAACACGCTCTTACGCGCTTCGCGGGCATCACTGACCGTGAAGAAACGCATCAGGATGTGCGGCAGGCCTGCCGTACCAAACATCAGGCCGAGCCCCAGTGAGAGCGCGGAGATTGGGTCTTTCACCAACCCGCCTGGGCTCATAATCGCAGAGCCTTTCGGGTGAACCGCCATCGCTTCGGTGAACAGGTTATTGAAGCTAAAGCCGACGTGCTTCATCACCATAAAGGCCATAAAGCTGGCGCCGAACAGTAGCAGCACGGCTTTGATGATCTGCACCCACGTGGTTGCCAGCATGCCGCCGAACAGCACGTACATCATCATTAGCACGCCGACCAGCACCACCGCAATGTGGTAGTTCAGGCCGAACAGCAGTTCAATCAGTTTGCCCGCACCGACCATCTGTGCAATCAGATAAAGGGCAACCACCACCAGCGAACCGCAGGCCGACAGAATACGGATCGGGCCTTGCTTCAGGCGATAAGAGGCCACATCGGCAAAGGTATAGCGACCGAGGTTACGCAGACGCTCGGCGATCAGGAACAGGATGATCGGCCAGCCGACGAGGAAGCCCAGCGAGTAGATCAACCCGTCATAGCCGGAGGTAAACACCAGTGCGGAGATCCCGAGGAACGACGCCGCCGACATGTAATCGCCCGCAATCGCCAGTCCGTTCTGGAAGCCGGTGATATTTCCGCCCGCCGTATAGTAGTCGCTGCGTGAACGTACGCGTTTAGAGGCCCAGTACGTAATACCCAGCGTAAACACAACGAAAATCAGGAACATGACAATCGCCTGCCAGTTGGTTGGCTGGCGTTGTACTGCACCGCTAATGGCATCCGCCGCGTTGGCCGCGAAGGGTAGTGTGGCGGCAAGCGCCGTCAGGACTCTCTTCATAATGCGTTAACCTCGTGCAGTACTGCCTTGTTCAGACGGTCAAATTCGCCGTTCGCCCGCCAGATGTAGATGCCGGTCAGAACGAAAGAGATCAGAATCACCCCCACGCCAATCGGAATACCCCGGGTGACGCTGGTTCCCTCATGAAGCGGGGTTCCCAGCCAGCCAGGCGCAAAAGCAATCAGTAGAATAAAGCTGATATAGACCACCAGCATGATGATCGACAGTATCGTGGCAAACCGTTGCCTTTTTTCAACTAATTCCCTGAAACGCGCACTGTCTTCTATCCGCTGATAAATGGTGTCATTCATCACAGAGTCTCCAGAGGCCCCCTGAGTCTTTCACGCCACAGATGCGTTGGCCGCACTTGCCCACCCCAGTCACATAGTGAACGATGTGACCGGGGATGTGCTCGCTTGCCGCCTTCCTGTGACACGAAATCCTTTGGGGAGGTTTTTATATTTCCCCTCCCAATGAAGAGAGGGTAGGGTCAGAACTTGTAGGGGCGTAGGCCGGATCAGCGCAACGCCATCCGGCATCTTTTTATTATGATGGCATCGCGATGGCCTGCTTCTCTTCGAGCAGCTTCTCTACCACGCCAGGATCGGCGAGCGTCGAGGTATCGCCCAGATTGCTGGTATCGCCCGCCGCGATCTTGCGCAAAATACGGCGCATGATTTTGCCGGAACGGGTTTTTGGCAGTGAGTCGGTCCAGTGCAGCACGTCTGGCGTCGCCAGCGGGCCAATCTCTTTACGTACCCAGTTGCGCACGTCGGCGTACAGTTCAGGCGACGGCTCTTCGCCGTGATTCAGCGTCACATAGGCATAAATCGCCTGGCCCTTGATGTTATGCGGAATGCCGACCACCGCCGCTTCGGCAATCTTGGGATGCGCCACCAGCGCGGATTCAATTTCCGCCGTGCCCAGACGGTGACCGGAGACGTTCAGCACGTCGTCAACGCGCCCGGTGATCCAGTAGTAACCGTCTTCGTCACGACGCGCGCCATCGCCGCTGAAGTACATGTTTTTAAAGGTTGAGAAGTAGGTTTGCTCAAAGCGTTCATGATCGCCGAACAGCGTACGCGCCTGTCCAGGCCAGGAGTCGGTGATCACCAGGTTGCCTTCGGTGGCCCCTTCCTGCGGATGGCCTTCGTTATCCACCAGCGCCGGCTGCACGCCGAAGAACGGGCGGGTAGCGGAACCCGCTTTCAGTTCGGTTGCGCCCGGAAGCGGGGTGATCATGAAGCCACCGGTTTCGGTCTGCCACCAGGTATCCACCACCGGGCATTTTTCGTTACCGATCTTTTTCCAGTACCACTCCCACGCTTCCGGGTTGATCGGCTCGCCAACCGATCCCAGAATGCGCAGCGATGAGCGGTCAGTGCCCTCAATCGCCTTATCGCCTTCCGCCATCAGGGCGCGGATCGCCGTCGGCGCGGTGTAGAGAATATTGACCTTATGCTTATCCACCACCTGGCTCATGCGCGCCGGCGTCGGCCAGTTCGGCACGCCTTCAAACATCAGCGTGGTAGCGCCGCAGGCCAGCGGCCCATACAGCAGGTAGCTATGTCCGGTAACCCAACCCACATCGGCGGTGCACCAGTAGATATCGCCCGGATGGTAATCAAACACATATTTAAAGGTCGTTGCGGCATATACCAGATAGCCGCCGGTGGTGTGCAACACGCCCTTCGGTTTACCGGTGGAGCCCGAGGTATAGAGGATGAACAGCGGATCTTCGGCGTTCATCTCTGCGGGTTGATGCTCAGGGCTGGCTTTTTCAATCAGATCGCTCCACCACAGGTCGCGACCTTCCTGCCACTCGATGTTGCCGCCGGTGCGCTTGAGTACAACCACATGCTCGATGGTTTTCACGTTCGGGTTTTTCAGCGCATCGTCGACGTTTTTCTTCAGCGGAATGCTGCGACCAGCGCGCACGCCTTCATCAGCGGTAATCACCAGCTTCGAACTGGAATCAATGATGCGACCGGCGACCGCTTCCGGCGAGAAACCGCCGAAGATCACCGAATGTATGGCACCAATGCGGGCGCAGGCCAGCATCGCGACGGCGGCCTCTGGCACCATTGGCATATAGATCGCCACCACATCGCCTTTTTTAATCCCCAGATCCTGCAGCGTATTGGCGAAACGGCAGACATCGCGATGCAGTTCGCGATAGCTAATATGTTTGCTCTGCGAGGCGTCATCGCCTTCCCAGATGATGGCGGTGCGCTCGCCATTTTCCTGCAGGTGGCGGTCGAGACAGTTGGCCGCCAGGTTCAGCGTGCCGTCCTCATACCATTTAATGGAGACATTGCCCGGTGCGAAAGAGGTGTTCTTCACTTTCTGGTACGGCGTGATCCAGTCGAGAATTTTTCCCTGCTCGCCCCAGAAGGTATCTGGCTCGTTAATAGATTGTTGATACTTCGCTTCGTACTGCTCCGGATTTATCAGGCAACGATCCGCAATGTTTGCGGGAATAGCGTGTTTGTGAATTTGGCTCATGGCTTTTGTTCTCCTTGTAGGATGTTAATAATATGTCTCACAAACGTTAAATGTAGGGGCTTTGACAGTTTTGTTTAGCTTTTGCGCGACAGATCACGCAATACAGGAATTGTGCAAATTAACGGCAATACGTTTTTTGAAGGAAACCAACAAAAGTTGGTAAAATCTTTCCGTTACAGAGGGTTATGTTAATTATTCACGAACGGTGATCGAGGTCGAAAAAGAGGAAAGGAGTAGAGAAAAAACGGCTTGACTAACTCTAAAGTGGTATTTTACATACACTTACAATTGATTAAAGACAACATTTTGAGTGTGGTTTTTTGTTACATCTAGATTAGGGCAATGTCATGGCGGTGTGTGTGGTTATCGTCATGGATAGAATAAAAAAGAACCGTCATTGAACGCAATGGCGCAATCTGGATGAGACCTCTATGGCAAGGATTACACTACGCGCACGTCGTTTCTTCAGCCTGATCGTACCGCTGTTTTTCATTTCTGCGGTTTATGCTGAGCAAACGCCCGAACCCGCAAAATCAGTTACCGTTGAAGCGAAGAATGAAGTCTTCGCCCCTCAGCATCCCGATCAATACCTCTCATGGAAAGCGACTTCAGAGCAATCAAAACGTGAAGACGCGTTAGCGGAAGATCCCCGTCTGGTGATCTTGTGGGCGGGATATCCGTTCTCCCGTGATTACAACAAACCGCGTGGGCACGCCTATGCGGTGACCGACGTGCGTGAAACCTTACGTACCGGTGCCCCAAAAAACGCTGAAGACGGTCCATTGCCGATGGCCTGCTGGAGCTGTAAAAGCCCGGACGTGGCGCGTTTGATCCAGAAAGACGGTGAAGATGGCTACTTCCACGGCAAATGGGCGCGCGGCGGCCCGGAAATCGTGAATAACCTGGGCTGCGGCGACTGCCATAACACGGCGTCACCTGACTTTGCGAAAGGTAAACCTGAGCTGACGTTGTCTCGTCCGTATGCGGAACGTGCGATGGAGACCATCGGTAAGCCATTCGATAAAGCCGGTCGTTTCGACCAGCAGTCGATGGTTTGCGGGCAATGCCACGTTGAATATTATTTTGACGGCAAAGACAAAGCCGTGAAGTTCCCGTGGGATGACGGCATGAAAGTCGAAGACATGGAGAAATACTATGACGCCATTACCTTCTCTGACTGGACCAACTCGCTGTCAAAAGCGCCGATGCTGAAAGCACAGCATCCGGAATATGAAACCTGGAGCGTGGGTATTCACGGCAAAAACAATGTGACCTGTATTGACTGTCATATGCCGAAAGTGCAGAACGCTGAAGGTAAACTCTATACCGATCATAAGATTGGCAATCCGTTCGACAACTTCCCGCAAACCTGTGCGAACTGCCATACCCAGGACAAAGCTTCTCTGCAAAACGTGGTCGCTGAGCGTAAGAAGGCAATCAATGGGCTGAAAATCAAAGTTGAAGATCAACTGGTTCGTGCGCACTTCGAAGCGAAAGCGGCCTGGGATGCGGGCGCAACGGAAGCGGAAATGAAGCCGATTCTGAGCGATATCCGTCACGCGCAGTGGCGCTGGGATCTGGCCATTGCCTCTCACGGTATCCATATGCACGCCCCGGAAGAAGGTCTGCGGATGTTAGGTATCGCGATGGACAAAGCCGCCGATGCGCGGACTAAGCTGGCGCGTCTGTTGGCAGCCAAAGGCATCACCCATGAAATCGCGATTCCGGATATCTCCACCAAAGAGAAAGCCCAGGCGGCCATTGGTCTGAACATGCAGCAGATTAACGCCGATAAACAGGACTTTATCAAAACGGTGATCCCGCAGTGGGAAGAACAGGCGCGTAAAAACGGTTTGTTAAGCCAATAACCCCATTCCGCCTCGCAAGGGGCGGATAACTCAACGGAGTGAATATGAGCGTATTACGTTCGTTATTAACTGCTGGGGTGCTGGCGTCAGGTCTGTTATGGAGCCTGAGTGGAATAACCGCCACGCCAACGCCGCAGGAATCGGAACGCTGGGAGGTGACGCCACAGCGTAGCCCGGATGCCGCGTGTCTGGACTGTCACAAGCCGGATACCGAAGGGATGCATGGTAAGCATGCGTCCGTGACCAATCCGAACAATAAACTGCCGGTCACCTGTACTAACTGTCATGGCAAGCCATCGCCTCAGCACCGTGAAGGGGCGAAGGATGTGATGCGCTTTAACGAGCCGATGTATAACGTGGAGCAGCAGAACAGCGTTTGTCTGTCCTGCCACTTGCCTGAACAGTTGCAAAAAGCGTTCTGGCCGCACGATGTTCACGTGACTAAAGTGGCCTGCGCCAGTTGTCATTCGCTGCATCCGAAGCAAGACACGATGCAGACGTTAAGCGATAAAGGACGAGTTAAGATTTGCGTCGATTGCCACAGCGATCAGCGTAACAACCCGAACTTTAATCCGGCGTCTGTGCCCTTGCTTAAGGAGCATCCATGAGTTGCTCTCGTCGCCAGTTCATCACCGGCGTCGGCGCGCTGGTGGCCGTCAGCGGTACTGCAGGACGCGTGGTGGCGAAAACGTTGAATATCAACGGCGTGCGATACGGCATGGTGCATGATGAATCATTATGCATCGGCTGTACCGCCTGTATGGATGCCTGTCGGGAAGTCAACAACGTGCCGGAAGGCGTGTCGCGACTGACCATCATTCGCAGCGAACCGCTGGGCACGTTTCCGGATGTGAAGTACCGCTTCTTCCGCCATTCGTGCCAGCACTGCGATCACGCGCCGTGCGTTGACGTCTGCCCGACCGGGGCGTCGTATCGCGACGCCGCGAATGGCATCGTGGATGTGAACCCGGATCTCTGCGTCGGCTGTCAGTACTGCATCGCCGCGTGTCCGTACCGCGTGCGCTTTATCCATCCGGTCACGAAAACAGCGGATAAATGCGATTTTTGCCGTAAAACCAATCTGAAAGCGGGCAAACTGCCTGCCTGCGTCGAGTCTTGCCCGACGAAGGCGCTGACGTTTGGTAATCTGGACGATCCTGACAGCGATATTTCCCGGCTGTTGCGGCAGAAAACCACCTATCGCTACAAGCTGGCGCTGGGTACCAAACCGAAGGTCTACCGCGTTCCCTTTAAATATGGGGAGGTGAGCCAATGACAAACGCATCTGCTTTCCACTTTGAATCGCTGGTGTGGGACTGGCCCATCGCCATCTATCTGTTTCTGATCGGCATCTCTGCCGGACTGGTGACGCTGTCAATCCTGCTGCGCCGTTACCATCCGGAGGCGGGTGGAGCGGACAGTACGCTGCTGCGTACCACGCTGGTCGTGGGGCCGGGGGCGATTATTCTCGGCCTGCTGATTCTGATCTTCCACCTGACGCGTCCCTGGACCTTCTGGAAACTGATGTTCCACTATAGCTTTACGTCGGTGATGTCGATGGGGGTTCTGCTATTCCAGCTTTATATGGTGGTGCTGATTCTGTGGCTGGCCATCATCTTTCAAAAAGAGGTGATGGCTCTGCAACAGCGTTGGTTCCCCCGTCTTGGACTGGTGCAGAAAGTGTTGACGCTGTTAACGCCGTTCAACCGTGGACTCGAAACGCTAATGTTGGTACTGGCGGTACTGCTGGGCGCCTACACCGGTTTCCTGCTTTCGGTGCTGAAATCGTATCCGTTCCTGAATAACCCGATCCTGCCGGTGCTGTTCCTGTTTTCCGGGATCTCCTCCGGTGCGGCGGTGGCGCTGATTGCGATGGCATTACGTCAGCGTGGTAATCCGCACAGTACCGAGGCGCATTTTATTCACCGCGTGGAAACCCCGGTGGTGTGGCTGGAGATCTTCCTGCTGGCCGCCTTCTTTGTGGGGCTGGCTCTGGGCGATGACGGCAAAATGCGCGCGCTGTCGGCGGCGCTGGGTGGCGGCTTCTGGACCTGGTGGTTCTGGCTCGGCGTCGCGGGGCTGGGACTGATCGTTCCCATGTTACTGAAACCCTGGGCCAACCGCGGTTCGACGTTTCATGGTGTGCTGGCGGTCTGTGGTGCCAGCCTGACGGGCGTGCTGTTACTGCGCTTTTTCATTCTTTATGCTGGACAGCTCACGGTTGCATAAGCATGGCTGTGAGGGAAAGGTGATTTCTGGACGTACTCCTTCCTGAAGCCGGTTTTCTGGCACTGTTATTCAGCCTCGGGGTCAACGTGTTGACCCCGCTTGCCGTACTGGCAGGTGAACGCCAGCGCTGGCAGAGCGTAATGCGTCTGGCGAGCGTGGGCGTCTGGGCGCAATTTGCGTGCCTGCTGCTCGCCTTCTTGATTCTGGTGTTTTGCTTTCTGACCAGCGATTTCTCCGTTATCTATGTGGCCCAACATAGTCACAGCCTGTTGTCGTGGGGACTCAAGCTGGCGGCGGTGTGGGGCGGTCACGAAGGATCTCTGCTGCTGTGGGTGTTATTTCTGTCCGGCTGGAGCGCGCTGTTTGCCTGGCGCTATCGCCGCGAATCTGATCCTCTGTTTCCGTTCACACTCGGCGTACTCTCGGCGATCACCGCATTGCTGCTGCTGTTTGTGGTGTTCTGGTCCGATCCGTTTGTCCGTATCTTTCCGCCAGCGATAGAAGGGCGCGATCTCAACCCGATGCTGCAACATCTGGGGCTGATCCTGCATCCGCCATTGCTGTATCTGGGGTACGGCGGCCTGATGGTCGCTGCCGGAGTGGCGCTGGCGTCATTGCTGCGCGGTGATTTCACGACGTTGACCGCCTGGGTGTGCTGGCGCTGGGCGCTGCCCGGTTGGTGTGCGCTGACGCTTGGCATCATTCTCGGTTCATGGTGGGCCTATTGCGAACTGGGGTGGGGCGGCTGGTGGTTCTGGGACCCGGTGGAAAACGCGTCTTTATTACCCTGGCTTTCTGCCAGTGCGCTGCTGCACAGCCTGTATGTGTCGCGTGAACGCGGCATTTTTCGCCACTGGTCGCTACTGCTGGCCATTGTTACGCTTATCCTCTCTTTGCTGGGCACGCTGATTGTCCGTTCCGGTATTCTCGTTTCTGTACACGCTTTTGCGCTGGATAATGTGCGCGCCGTGCCGCTGTTTGCCCTCTTTGCCATTCTGAGTCTGGCCGCGCTCGGCTTGTACGGCTGGCGCGCGCGGGCTAACCAACAGGCCGTTCGTCTGAGCGGCTGGTCACGCGAAATGCTGATTCTGGCAGCGCTGCTGCTCTTTTGCGCGGTGCTGCTGATCGTACTGATTGGAACGCTCTACCCGATGATTTATGGCCTGCTGGGCTGGGGGCGACTCTCCGTTGGCGCGCCCTATTTTAACCGCGCCACCTTGCCGTTTGGCTTGCTGATGTTGGTGGTAATCGTGACAGCGATGGTCAGAAGCCGGAAGAGGGCCGTACACCGCCAGCTTCCGGCGCTGCTGGCGCACGCAGGTGTGCTGGTTTTTGCCGCGGGGATCCTCTTCTCCAGCGGCAGTCGTCAGGAGGTAAGCCTTAACCTGAGCCCAGGTCAGCAGGTTGAACTGGCGGGTTACACCTTCCGCTTTGAACGGCTGGATCTGGCCGCGAAAGGGAACTACACCACCGAAAAGGCGCTTATTACGCTGTGGCAGGGCGAGAAACGAATAGGTAGCCTGACGCCCGAGCGGCGCTTTTATTCCGCCCGTCGCCAGCAAATGATGGAACCTGGCATTCACTGGGATCTGCTTCATGACTGGTATGCGGTGATGGGTGAAAAAACGGGCGAGGAGCGGTATGCCCTGCGCCTGTATGTGCAAAGCGGCGTGCGCTGGATTTGGGGCGGGGGGCTGTTGATGATTGCCGGGGCGCTGCTCAGCGGCTGGCGTGGGAGAAAGCGCGATGCGTAATGAACCGCGGTTTTTGTCGGGGGGATTGCCGGATGGCGGCGCATGGTTTAAGCACGGCGCAGGCCTGATAAGCGCAGCGTCATCAGGCACCATCATTGCGTTTATCTTACTGCTGGTTATCTCCTTTTCCGCTCACGCTCAGGTGGTTGATACCTGGGCTTTTGAGAACCCACAGCAGCAGGAAAAGGCGTTGTCGATTGCCAGCCAGCTTCGCTGTCCGCAGTGCCAGAATCAAAACTTGCTGGAATCCAATGCGCCGGTTGCGGTCAGCATGCGCCACCAGGTCTATACGATGGTGGCAGAAGGGAAAGATGAAGCTGAAATCACCGCCTGGATGACTGCGCGGTACGGTGATTTTGTCCGCTATAACCCGCCGCTCACCGGGCAGACGCTGCTGCTGTGGGCATTGCCGTGCCTGCTGTTGCTGCTGGTTGGAGGGATTTTGTGGCGCGTCAGCAGGCGAAAAGGGGGCAACGATGAGACAACCTGAACCGTCACGCCCGATGCCTGTCAGACGACTGACTCTGGCGGCAGTGCTGATGGTCATCGTCTGTCTGTGCGGCTATCTGCTGTCGCCGAAATGGCAGGCCGTGCGAGACGAACAACGACGACTGGCCGATCCGCTGCATGAATTCGCAGAAACCGCGACGCCGGAGGCCCAACTGATAGCCCTGCAAAAACAGATTCGCGCCAACCCACAGGACAGCGAAAAGTGGGCGCTCCTCGGCGAGTATTATCTGTGGCGCAATGATTACGATAATGCGCTGCTGGCTTATGGTCAGGCACTGCGTAGCCGTGGAGAGAATGCGGAGATCTATTCGGCGCTGGCGACCGTGCTCTACTACCAGGCCGGGCAGCACATGACGCCGGCGACCCGCGAGATGATTGATAAGGCGCTGGCACTGGATGCCGGGGAAGTGACTGCGCTGATGCTACTGGCGTCGGATGCATTTATGCAGGCGGATTACAAACAGGCGATTTTGCAGTGGCAAAAAGTCCTGGATTTGAATTCGCCGCGGGTGAATCGTGCGCAGCTGATAGACTCGATAAATATGGCAAAGTTGTTACAGAACAGACAGAAATAGATTTGTGTTTTTGCGCGATTTATCTGTTTAAAAAACAGGCAAATGAACCTCGCCGCCAAAATAATTCACGACAGTTATAATTCAAAAACGCAGATTTAAAAATCTTTCCATAACAAATAGTTATGCAATATAAACCCGATAAATTCGCGTTATTATGCAATATTTCAGCGAAAAGCCCTGTTCTTAAAGGGTTGCGCAAGATGCCTTGCAAATGGTACTGATTATACACCCGTCATACTTCAAGCTGCAGGTGTGTTGGCTTCCTGCAACTCGGACTATTTAGGGTATAGCGTTAAAAAACTCTACTAACCAACGCAACACAATTCATACCCTTTCAGTATGTATCCATTCCTGCGCGATGAACAGGAGTGGCGTTCCATTGAGGAAGTTCGTCGTTATGAAAAGTTTTAAACTCAGTCTGGCCTGGCAGATCCTGATTGCCATGGTGCTGGGCATTTTACTCGGCAGTTATCTGCATTATCACAGCGACAGCCGCGAGTGGCTGATTGCAAACCTGCTCTCTCCGGCAGGGGATATCTTTATCCATCTGATTAAAATGATCGTCGTGCCGATTGTGATCTCCACGCTGATTGTCGGGATTGCCGGTGTCGGCGATGCGAAACAACTGGGACGTATTGGCGCGAAAACCATTCTCTATTTCGAAGTGATCACGACGATTGCCATTATCCTCGGGATTACGCTGGCGAACGTCTTCCAGCCGGGTTCCGGCATTGATATGTCGCAACTGGCGACCGTGGACATTTCGAAATACCAGAACACGACGGCAGAGGTGCAGAGCCACGCGCATGGCCTGATGGGCACCATTCTGTCGCTGGTCCCGACAAACATCGTTGCTTCGATGGCGAAAGGCGACATGCTGCCAATCATCTTCTTCTCGGTGCTGTTTGGTCTGGGGCTTTCCTCGCTACCGGCAACGCATCGTGAGCCGCTGGTGACGGTGTTCCGCTCCATTTCCGAAACCATGTTTAAAGTGACGCACATGGTCATGCGCTATGCACCCGTCGGGGTATTCGCGCTGATCGCCGTGACCGTGGCGAACTTCGGTTTTGCCTCGCTGTGGCCGTTGGCGAAGCTGGTGCTGTTGGTTCACTTCGCGATCCTGTTCTTCGCGCTGGTGGTGCTGGGTATCGTCGCGCGTATTTGCGGACTGAGTATCTGGATCCTGATCCGCATTCTGAAAGATGAATTGATTCTGGCGTACTCCACCGCCAGCTCTGAAAGCGTGCTGCCGCGAATTATCGAGAAGATGGAAGCCTACGGCGCGCCAGCCTCGATCACCAGTTTTGTGGTGCCGACCGGCTACTCGTTTAACCTCGATGGCTCGACCCTGTATCAGAGTATTGCGGCGATCTTCATCGCGCAGTTGTACGGTATCGACCTGTCGCTGTGGCAGGAAATCGTGCTGGTGCTGACGCTGATGGTGACATCGAAAGGGATTGCTGGCGTGCCGGGCGTCTCCTTCGTGGTATTGCTGGCAACGCTTGGTAGCGTGGGCATCCCGCTGGAAGGCCTGGCCTTTATCGCCGGGGTCGACCGTATTCTCGACATGGCGCGTACGGCGCTGAACGTGGTGGGGAATGCGCTGGCGGTACTGGTGATTGCCAAATGGGAACACAAGTTTGATCGCAAAAAAGCGCTGGCGTATGAGCGCGAAGTACTGGGGAAATTCGATAAGACTGCCCAGTAACGGTAAACGGTCTGCCGGATGGCGCTGCGCCTTATCCGGCCTACGAGTCGACATCGCTTGTAGGCCTGATAAGCAAAGCGCCATCAGGTAATCTGAGTCAGCCGTTCGTTAATCGGTCAAACTCTTCGCAGCCGGTATCGAATCCTTCGGTACAGCTCAGATTCAACCAGTGCAGCGCCTTCTGTTTATTCTTCTCAATAAAGCCCTGTTCGCCGTTCAGAAACATCATTCCCGCCCAGTATTCGGAATACCCGGTGCGAGAGATGGCGGAACTGCGTTTGAAGTACCAGGTCGCTTTATCATCATCAGCCTGAATCCCGACACCGTTGGCGTAAATCAAACCGAGCAGCATCTGCGCATCTACGGCCACATCACTCTCCAGATTTTCAGAGGCGTTTTGCAGCAGGGAGATGGCTTTGGGGTAATCGGTTTTACCGGCCTGCGTATTCACCAGAATGCGTGCCAGCGTAATTTCGCCCGCTTTACTGCCCGCCCGGGCGGCCTTCTCCGCCAGCATTTTTGCTTCAGGGTAATCCAGACTGACCGGATTAGTGATTTTAATCTGCGCCAGCAGCGCACAGGCGTCCGCATCGCCATTGTCGGCGGATTTCTGTGCCCAGTATTCGGCTTTGCTTAAATCGCCGAAGCTAAACCAGCTGTCAGCAAGGTAATATTGCGCGCGTTTGTCACCTGCCTCTGCGGCCTGCAAATACTGGCTTCCAGGCTCAGGATCGGCAGCACGGGCAAAGAATGTCATCAATAACATCAATGCAAGAAGTGGTTTCATTATTAAGTTTTAATTAGGGTACGGAATGGACAGTATAAAGAGATCGTATGGATAAAAAAACAGCCTCCAGGGTGGAGGCTGTTGAGATGCATCAACGTTGTGGTTAGCCCATTGCGGTTTCGCGCAGGCGAGCCTTCAGCTTGTTGTATTCATCAATCACGTACTGCTCGGCGGCGGACTGATTGGCAATCGGCTCCACGCGCACGGCGCAATACTTGTACTCTGGCGTTTTGGTAATCGGGCTTAAGTTCTCGGTCACCAGCTCGTTACAGGCACCAATCCACCACTGGTAGGTCATATAGATAGCCCCTTTGTTCGGGCGCTCGCTGACCTGCGCGCGGGTGATAATTTTGCCTTTACGTGAGTGAACCCACACCAGTGCTTCATCTTCAATGCCCAGACGCGCCGCATCGGCCGCGTTGATTTGCGCATAGCCTGGTTCGTCCGCCAGCGCGGCCAGGGCCGCACAGTTACCGGTCATCGAACGACAGGAGTAGTGGCCGACTTCACGCACCGTCGACAGTACCATCGGGTACTCGTCGGTGAGTTTATCGATCGGCGCAACCCAGTCGCAGGTGAAGAACTGTGCCATGCCGTTCGGGGTATCAAACTTCTCTTTAAAGAGGTATGAGGTCCCCTGATCGGCGTCTGACGTGTCGCGGCAAGGCCACTGGATGTAGCCCAGTTCGCCCATCTTCTCGTAAGTCGCCCCGTAGAAATCCGGGCACAGATGACGCAACTCATCCCAGATCTCCTGGGTGTTGTTGTAGTGCATCGGATACCCCATCCGGGTGGCGATCTCACTGATGATTTGCCAGTCGGTTTTCAGATCCCACTTCGGCTCAACGGCTTTAAAGAAGCGCTGGAAACCACGGTCAGCAGCGGTAAAGACCCCTTCATGCTCGCCCCACGACGTCGACGGTAAAATGACATCTGCCGCCGATGCGGTTTTGGTCATAAAGATGTCCTGCACGATGACCAGTTCCAGATCCTCAAAGCCTTTGCGCACTGCGGAGAGTTCCGCATCCGTTTGCAACGGATCTTCGCCCATAATGTACGCCGCACGCACTTCGCCATGCGCCGCACGGTGCGGCAACTCGCTGATGCGATAGCCAGTGTGCGCAGGCAGGCTGTCCACGCCCCAGGCTTTGGCGAATTTCTCGCGGTTAGCCGGATCTTTCACATACTGATAGCCCGGATAGGTATCCGGCAGCGCACCCATATCGCACGCGCCCTGAACGTTGTTCTGGCCACGTACCGGGTTAACGCCCACGCTGGGCTTACCGAGGTTGCCGGTCAGCATCGCGAGGCTGGTCAGTGAACGCACGGTTTCTACACCCTGATAGAACTGGGTGACGCCCATGCCCCACAGGATGGTCGCGCTTTTCGCACCGGCATACATCCGCGCGGCCTGACGAATTTCACTCGCGCTAATGCCGGTTATCTCCTCGACGGACTCCGGCGTATAGCCTTCGGCAATCTTGCGGTACTCTTCAAAACCTTCCGTACGGGAGGCGACAAACGCCTGGTCGTACAGATTTTCTTCAATAATGACATGTCCTATCGCGTTCAACAGTGCGATATTCGAGCCGTTTCGCAGAGCGATGTGCATGTCGGCAATGCGCGCGGTTTCAATTTTGCGCGGATCGCAGACGATAATTTTCGCCCCGTTACGTTTTGCGTTAATCACGTGATTCGCCACAATCGGGTGGGAATCCGCCGGGTTGTAACCGAAGATAAACACTAAATCGGTGTTATCAATTTCGTTAATGGCATTGCTCATTGCGCCGTTACCGACCGACTGGTGCAGACCTGCAACCGATGGGCCGTGTCAGACGCGAGCGCAGCAGTCAACGTTATTGGTACCAATAACGGCGCGCGCAAATTTTTGCATGATGTAGTTGGTTTCATTCCCGGTGCCGCGCGACGAGCCGGTCGTCTGGATGGCATCAGGGCCGTATTTCGCTTTGATGGCGCTCAGGCGTTCGGCGACGTAATTCAGCGCTTCATCCCAGGAAACTGATTCCAGTTTGCCGCCACGCTGGCGACGAATCATAGGCGTTTTCAGGCGCGGGGTCAGGATCTGGGTATCGTTAATAAAATCCCAGCCGTAATAGCCCTTCAGACACAGAGTACCCTGATTGGTTTTCCCCTGCGCCGCCTCAGCCCGGACGATTTTGCCGTTATCGACCACCAGGTTGATCTTGCAACCTGATGCGCAATACGGGCAAACCGTGACGACTTTTTTCATCGGTCTCGCTCCAGTTAATCAAATCGCGCATACACGCTTGTCGACCTGAGTATGCATCTTTTATGCCACATTTTAATTGGGGGCTTTCCCTGATATTACGGATAATTTTTGGACAAAACCCTGACGAAAAACAGGCTGTCGTCATATTTGACGTGACGATTTGGCGTTGTGCCGACGGAGGCTGTAGCGGAACCCGATACGAAATTGAGATTCCTCCGCTACTCGTCGCACAGGGCGATAACTAACGTAGAAACCGTCCCCTTTTGAGGCTGGTTCTATGAAACGCACCCTGACACTCTTTTTATTCAGCCTGCTGTCGCTGGCTACCGTGCCGGCACAGGCCGATATCATTGATGATGCTATCGGCAACATTCAGCAGGCGATCAACGATGCTTATAAGCCTGACAGCGATAGCGGGCGGGATTACGAGGATTCGCGCGACGACAGGTGGCAGAACGAAATGAGCGACGATCGCCGCAGACAATATGATGATCGCCGGCGTCAGTTTGAGGATCGCAGACGGCAGCTTGATGAACGTCAGCGCCAGCTCGATCGTGAACGCCGCCAACTGGAAGATGAAGAAAGCCGAATGGAAGAGGATTACGGGCGTTAATCGACCATAATCTGCATCCCGTCATAGCCTGCTTCAAATCCGTCCGGGAGCGGATTATCCATCAGCCAGACATCGAACGCGTGGCTGATATGCGTGAGGATCACCTGCGGGCAGCGAATCACTTCATTAAGCGCAATGACCGTATTTAAATCACAGTGATTGCGCGGCGGTTGGGGACGTGGCGGATAGCTACAGTCGATGACGATAACTTGTGGCTGATTGTTGAGCAGAAAGGTGAGCGTTTTATCGGGCAGTCCGGCGGTGTCAGACAGCCATGCCACGCGGCTGTGCGCTGTCTCCAGAAGATAACCCAACGTCAGCTTTGAGTGATTCAGCGGTAGCGGTGTGACCTGCAATCCTTGTAACTCAAACACCACAAACGGCTCGACGGTGTGGCTAAAGTCGAGAATGCCGGGATGCTTAAACAGATCGTCGCACCCCTGTTCGTCCGGCGGGCCGTACACCGGGATGGACGCCCCGACGCCCCAGCGTAGCGGAAACAATCCCTGTACGTGATCCATATGATAATGGGTGAGTAAAAACTGTCGAAAGCTGCCCGCCGGCCAGTCGTCCATCAGGTGCGGTATGCCCGCATCCAGCAGCGTCACCGTATCGTTGAATTTGATCACGCCGCTACACGGGCGTCGGCGATACGGTTCCTGCAGGCGTGCGCGGCGACAGGCTGCACAATCGCAGCCAAACACGGGTACCCCTTGCGCACCGCCGGTGCCGCTTAGCGTGATGCTCAGACTCATCGTGATTCCCCTTGTCGTATCGTGCCGGATGGCGACGCGAGCGGCTTATCCGGCCTACGTACCTCACAATGCTTTTGTGAAGCGAAAATGACTTTGTTCGTAGCCTTCGCGCTGATAAAAACGGTGGGCGTCATGACGCTTCACGCTGGTGGACAGCTCTGTCATCTCTGCGCCTGCCTCGCGGGCTTCCTGTTCTGCCCATGCCAGTAACTGGCTACCGATTTTCAGACCCCGCGCCTGCGGCATCACCACCAGTTCCTGAATCTCGCCAATCCAGTTGGCGTGGTGTAAATGATACTGCAGATGCAGGCCAATGAGTCCAACCGCCTGGCCCTCAAGCAGCGCCAGCTGATAACGCAGTCGGTTATCCTGCAAATTGGCGGTGAATCCGGCGCAAAAGGTCGGGTAATCAAACTGGGCTTGCTTCAGTTCGCAGATGAGCGCGTACACGGCCTCGGTGTCTAGTCCGGTGGCGTGACGAAGTTCACAGGCAGACATGGCGTGGCTCCTTGCGTCCCATTAACGTTAACAGCGAATCGACGGACTGGTGCAAACTGCCGTCGTTATTGAGCGTATGGCAGCCAAACGGGGCGTAGCGGGCGGCGCGTTCGAGACGCGCGGCGATCTCGGGTTCGCTTTCTCTCCCGCGCGCCTGTAAGCGCTGGCGCAAAATCGTAGGGGAGACCTGCAAGCAGACCGGCAGCAGCGCCGTGCCGTAGCGCGCCTGCGCCTGGGGCAGATGCGCGCGTGAGCCGTTGACCACCACGTCGAAACCGCCGTTAAGCCAGAGATCGATCTCCACGCCGACGCCATAATAAAAGCCGTTAGCATGCCAGCTTAGCGCCAACAGGTTATGCCCGGCGCGAGTGAAAAACTCTTGCTCGCTCAGGGCGACATGATTTTCGTTCCCGGCATTCGCCGCGCGAGTGATATAACGGTGCGCCACCAGGAGTTGCGCATGTTCTTGCTGACGGAGTGCGGTCAGCAAACTGTCCTTCCCGGAGCCGGACGGCCCCATCAGCCAGATCAGTTTTCCCATACTCAGAACACCCTCTTTCCCTGGCGCCAGACGTGGTCGATGTGGATGTGATCGCCTTTACGGTGCGCCAGTACCAGATCGGCGCGCTTACCTTCGGCGATCACGCCGCGATCGCCGAGACTGAGCGCCCGCGCCGGGTTGGCGGTCACCAGGCGGATCGCCTGCGGCAGGGTGAAACGGTTAGCCGCGTCGTCTGCGACGCGAAACGCGGCATCCAGCAGGCTGGCGGGGTAGTAATCTGACGAGAGGATATCCAGCAACCCCAATTCTGCCAGCGTGTGCGCCGCGACGTTGCCGGAATGAGAGCCACCGCGCACAATGTTCGGTGCGCCCATCAGTACGTTCATGCCGTGCTGGCGCGAGGCTTCTGCGGCTTCGAACGTGGTGGGAAATTCGGCGATCACGCTGCCAAGCTGGTGGGATTCCTGCACATGCCCGGAGGTGGCGTCATCATGGCTTGCCAGTGCAATGTTGCGCTCGCGGCACAGTTGCGCGATGGCAGTCCGGTTGGGCTGCGACCAGCGAGCCGCCAGGGCCAGTTGTTCCTCTTCATAACGCGTCATTTGTTCATCGGTCAGCGAATATTTACCCTGATAATATTCACGATACTTCTCGCGGTTGGCGAACTGACGCTGGCCCGGCGAGTGATCCATCAGCGAAACCAGCGTGACCGGTTCGCGGCTGATCAGCTTCTCGAACAGCGGCAGCGTGGCGTGGTGCGGCAGTTCGCAGCGCAGATGCAGGCGATGCTCGGCGCGGTTCACCCCACGCTTTTGCGTCTCCTCTACGGCGTTAATCATTTTCTCCAGGTTTTCCAGACGATCGCCGCCGTCGCGGACATCGCCAATCGCCACCGCGTCCAGCACGGTGGTGATACCGCTGGCGACCATCAGCGCGTCGTGGCTGCTCATTGCGGAATGCGCGGGCCAGTCCACTTTCGGCCGTGGGGTAAAGAATTTGTCGAGATTATCGGTGTGCAACTCAATCAGCCCCGGTAGCAGCCAGCCGCCTTCTCCGTCCAGCGCTTGCGGAAGACGGCTCTGACTTTGCGCAAACGTGCGAATCACGCCATCCTGCATTTCCAGCGATCCCTGCACCACTTCATCTTCCAGCACCAGCTTTACATTATTGATAATCATGGTGTTGTTCCCATCAGGTGCAAACGATCCGCTACGCGGTCGCGCACAGTTTGATCGTGAAAAATGCCGACAATGGCCGCACCCCGCGCTTTCGCCTCTTCAATCAGCGCCACCACGGCGGCACTGTTTCTGGCATCCAGCGACGCGGTCGGTTCGTCGAGTAACAGAATCGGATAATCGACGATAAATCCGCGCGCGATGTTCACGCGCTGTTGTTCACCGCCGGAAAAGGTTGATGGGGCGAGGTGCCACAAGCGTTCCGGCACGTTCAGACGGGTCAACAGGCTTGCGGCTTTGGCGGCGCACGCCTCGCGCGGTACGCCGAGATCCAGCAGCGGCTGCATTACTACGTCCAGCGCGGAGATCCGTGGGATCACCCGCAGAAACTGGCTCACCCAACCTATCGTGGCGCGGCGGACTTCCCGCACTTTGCGCGCCGGAGCGTGCACCAGATCCACCCATTCGTCGTGATGGCGAATGTGAATATGCCCCTCATCGGGCAGATAATTGGCATACAGCGAACGCAGCAGCGTCGATTTTCCGCTGCCGGAATGGCCATATAGAACGACGCATTCACCGTTTTTGACTTCCAGCGAGGCATTTTGCAGCACCGGCAGGCGCACGCCGTTTTGCTGGTGGAGCACAAAGGTTTTACTGACGTTTTCAACGCGGATCGCGTTCATTTTTAGCCTCTTTAAGCATTGGTGCATTCGATTGCCGGATAAGGCGCAGCCGCCATCCGGCAAAACAAAAAATCAGTTCTGCAATACGGACGACACCAGCAACTGGGTATACGGATGATGTGGATCGTCGAGCACGCGGTCGGTTAATCCACTTTCCACCACCTGACCCTGTTTCATCACCAGCAGACGGTCTGCCAACAGGCGCGCCACGCCTAAATCGTGAGTGACAATCACCACCGCCAGATCCAGTTCCACCACCAGCCCGCGCAGCAGATCCAACAGTTTCGCCTGGACAGAGACGTCGAGACCGCCGGTCGGCTCATCCATAAATACCAGCTTCGGGTGAGTGACGAGGTTGCGGGCGATCTGCAGACGCTGCTGCATGCCGCCGGAAAAGGTGGTCGGTAGATCGTCGATACGAGAGGCCGGAATTTCGACCTCCTCCAGCCAGCGCTGGGCGGTGGCGCGGATCTCGCCATAGTGGCGTGCGCCGGTCGCCATCAGGCGTTCGCCGATATTACCGCCCGCCGAGACCTGACGACGCAGGCCATCCAACGGGTGCTGATGTACCACGCCCCATTCAGTGCGCAACAGGCGGCGGCGGTCGGCTTCGCTCATGGCGTACAGTGAACGGTTCTGGTACTGAATCTCGCCCGACTGCGGCGTCAGGCGCGAGGAGAGGGATTTCAGCAGGGTGGTTTTGCCGGAACCGGACTCCCCGACAATGCCCAGCACTTCGCCAGGCCACAGGTCAAAGGAGACATCGCTGAAGCCTTTGCCCGGCGCGTAGAGATGGGTCAGGTTATTAACCGAAAGCAACGGTTGCGTCATTGGCTGAGTGCCTCGCTCTGTTGGCGGCAGTAGTCGGTGTCGGAGCAGACAAACATGCGTTTGCCGGTGTCATCGAGCACCACTTCATCAAGATAACTGTGCGTTGAACCGCAGATGGTGCAGGGCTCATCCCAGGTCTGTACGGTGAACGGATGATCGTCGAAATCGAGACTTTCCACGCGGGTATACGGCGGTACGGCATAGATGCGTTTTTCGCGTCCCGCGCCAAATAACTGAAGGGCGGGCATCATGTCCATCTTCGGGTTGTCGAATTTCGGGATCGGCGACGGGTCCATCACATAGCGTCCGTTGACTTTCACCGGGTAGGCGTAAGTGGTGGCGATATGGCCAAAGCGGGCGATATCTTCATACAGCTTCACCTGCATGATCCCGTACTCCTCCAGCGCATGCATAGTGCGGGTTTCCGTTTCGCGAGGTTCGATAAAACGCAGCGGTTCAGGGATCGGCACCTGGAAGATCAGGATCTGATCTTCCGTCAGCGGCGTTTCCGGGATCCGGTGACGGGTCTGGATTAACGTGGCGTCTTCCGTGCGCTCGGTGGTATTGACTCCGGTGACGCGTTTGAAGAAGTTGCGGATCGATACCGCGTTGGTGGTGTCATCTGCGCCCTGATCGATAACCTTCAGCACGTCCGGTTCACCAATCACGCTGGCGGTAATCTGGATCCCACCGGTTCCCCAGCCGTAAGGCATCGGCATTTCGCGGCCACCGAATGGCACCTGATAGCCGGGGATCGCCACCGCTTTGAGGATCGCGCGACGGATCATGCGTTTGGTTTGCTCATCCAGATAAGCAAAGTTGTAGCCGAAGAGGTTAGTGGTCACGGGCGGCCTCCTGTTGCAGGCGTTTGAGCAGTTCCAGCTCGGCCTGGAAATCGACGTAGTGGGGGAGCTTGAGGTGCGAAACAAAACCCGCCGCCTCGACGTTATCCGCGTGCGCCAGCACGAACTCTTCGTCCTGCGCCGGTCCTGTGACCGTTTCATCGTAGTCGGGTGCCTGTAGGGCTCTGTCCACCAGCGCCATTGCCATCGCTTTGCGTTCGCTCATGCCGAACACCAGTCCGTAGCCGCGGGTAAAGTGAGGCGCATCGTTGTCCGGGGCGACAAAGCCGTTGACCATTTCACATTCGGTCATCAGCACTTCGCCGACGTTGACCGCAAATCCCAGCTCTTCCGGTACCGTTTCCAGCGCAACGTACCCACTACGGATTTCGGCTGCGAAGGGGTGATTGCGCCCGTAGCCGCGTTGGGTGGAGTAGGCCAGCGCCAGCAGATAGCCCTCATCGCCGCGCATCAGCTGTTGCAAGCGTGACGCACGGGAGCAGGGGTAAACCGGCGGCATGCGGGTGATGTCATCCGGCGTGGCGCCGTTATCTTCTTCGGGCTTCGCCAGCCCTTGATTCGCCAGCAGCGAAAAGACGTGCGGGGCGGCGTCCTGCGTACTTTCTGCAGTCCGCAGCGGCGGCGTTTCGCCATTCGCCAGCAGCGTAAAATCGAGCAGACGATGGGTGTAGTCGTAGGTTGGTCCTAACAGCTGTCCGCCCGGAATATCCTTATAGACTGCTGAGATACGGCGTTCCAGGCGCATTTCCCCACTGTTCAGCGGTTCGCTTACCGCCAGCTTTGCCAGCGTGGTGCGGTAAGCGCGCAGCAGAAAGATGGCTTCGACGTTATCGCCGCTGGCCTGCTTGAGCGCCAGCGCCGCCAGTTCGCGATCGGCAATACCGCCTTCGGTCATGACGCGATCAACAGCCAGATTCATCTGCTGTTCGATCTGCACCACGCTCAGTTCGGCAACGGTATCGTCGCCCCGGCGTCGCTGCTCCTGTAACGCATGGGCGTTGGCTATCGCCTTCTCGCCCCCTTTGACGGCTACGTACATCAGCACACCTCCACATGGGTGGTTCTCGGGATAGCCAGCAGCCGTTCGCCGCAGGTAAGGATGAGGTCAACACCCAGCGGGAACGGATGCGGACGTTCGGTGAGTTCGTGGATCAGGCAGTCTGGTAACTGTGGTGCGATCATTCGCTCTTCGGCGATACCAGCCCCGGTCAGGCGTAACATCCGCCCACCACTCAGACTGGAAACCTGTACGATGAGCGTGGCGCTGTTTTCTGGCGCGACCGCAGAACCGGCAGAAAGCGCATTAAGCTGTTCGCTGCTGATGCGCTCGTCGGCTACGGCATAGGCCGCCAGTTGGGGTTGTTCGACCATCGGAGCATTGGTGTGAAAACGCAGGTTCTGGCTGGCGATGTCGTTATTCATCGCAGGCGACAGCCACACCGGCGTATCGCCGTCGACTAACGTCAGCAGGACGCTGGTGGTCGCCAGATTCAACGGCTGCCAGCCGTGTTTCAATTGATGTAAGGCAACAATCACCCCCGGTTCGCTCATCGCTTTCAGCAGACGGCGAAAGCTTTGTTGGGCGTCCTGGACGGGCAGGGTAAAGGCGGTCTGTAGGGTCATTCGTTATCTCCGCGCACCAGCGTAAAGAAGTCGACCCGGCTGGCGTTGACCTCGGCGCGACGGGCGGTGATTTCCGCATCGCGTTCTGCTTCCAGCGGGCTAATTAAGGTTTCCATCAGGTTCTGGAAATGTGTCTGTTCCTGCAGTAAAGCGTCGATAACGGCGCACTGCTCGGCGTGGCGTTTGTTGCGTCCCAGCAGGTAGCTGTAACCCAGCGTGCCGCTTTTCAGGCGAACCACCGCGCGGGTCAGCGTGGTGTCTCCGGCAAAGAAACGGTTGCCGGTGCCGCCCATGCGCGCCTGAATTTGCATCAGTCCGCATTCCGGGGGGCGAATCAGTTCATATTCCGGTGCCAGCGTTAACGCCTGGAGTCGCGCATTCAGGGCATCGGCCTTGCTGTAAGCCAGCGCGCGCATCCAGCGCTGGCGAGTGGCGGTATCGAAATGCATTCAGTGCTCCATAGTGAATTCGATCATGTCGGCGCGGGTCAGGCTGACGGAATACTCCATCGCACGTTCCTCGCCTTCACGGTGGTTCAGGGTGCGCACGCAGAGCAGCGGCGCCATGTTGGGGATTTCCAGCACCTTGCTCTCTTTCGCCTGCGCACGCCGGGCGCTGATGCGCGTCTGGGTGCGCTTGAGCGTCAGGCCGGACTGTTCGCGCAAATAGTCGTGCAGCGAGCCGTGGTTAAAACCCTGCAGCAGCGGCCAGAGGGCCAGGTCGGAAAAGTAATGGTCAATCAGACACAGGGCGATGCCGTTCACCCGCCGCAGGGTGCGCAAGTGGATGACGTTATCGCCTTCCTGCACGCTGAGCGCATCGGCAACGTGACGGGAGGCCGGGCGCAGTACCGCCAGCCGTTTTTCGCTGGTGGGATGACTTCCCTGATCCAACAGGTTCTGACTGAAGCGTGCCTGGGCGTTAAGCGGATAATCGAACGGGCGCATCAGCACCAGTACGCCGACGCCCTGACGACGCTGGACCCAGCCGCGTTCCACCAACTGGTCGATGGCGCGGCGCAGGGTGTGGCGATTAACCTCATAACGCGCGGCAAGCTGATGCTCGGCGGGCAGATAGTCGCCGCAGCGGTAATGTTGACGTAGCTCCTGCTCAAGTCTCGCGGCAATCTCCTGATAACGCGTCGGATAACTGGTCGGATGTGTAGACAAGTGCATAGCAATCAATGCCTCGCTAATCAGATAAAGTGCTTACGTAAACGCTGGGAGAGAAAATCCAGCAGGCTGACGGTCACAATGATTAACACCATCAGGGCGCAGGTTTGCTGGAACTGGAAACCGCGAATTGCCTCCCACAACGTGACGCCAATGCCGCCTGCGCCCACCATCCCGACGACGGTTGCTGAGCGGACGTTGGATTCAAAGCGGTACAGCGAATAGGAGATCAGCAGCGGCATCACCTGGGGCAGTACACCGTAAAGAATTTCTTCAATTTTGTTAGCGCCAGTGGCGCGAATGCCTTCAACCGGACCGGGTTCAATGGCTTCCACCGCTTCGGACAGCAGCTTGGAGAGCACGCCGGTGGTATGGATAAACAGCGCCATGACGCCCGCAAACGGACCGAGGCCGACAGCGACCACAAATAGCATCGCAAACACCATTTCGTTAATGGCGCGGCAGGCATCCATCAGACGGCGCATCGGCTGGTAGATCCACCAGGGCACGAGGTTGTCGGCGCACATCAGGCCGAAAGGAATGGAGAGGATCACGGCCAGCGCGGTTCCCCAGACGGCGATTTGCAGGGTCACCGCCATTTCGCCGAGGTAGTCCTGCCACTGGCTAAAGTCCGGCGGAAAGAAGTCGGCGGCAAACGTCGCCATGTTGCCAGAATCCTGAATCAGCGTGAGCGGGGCCATTTCGGCGCCTTTCCACGACACGACCAGCACGGCGAGCAGAATGGCCCAACTGACGAGCGAGAACCAACTGCGCTTTGGCGGGGCAACGGTGATGGTTTGCATGTTTAGCTCCGTGCGTACGTTATTGGCGGAAGGCGGCTCCGCCTTATCCGGCCTACGTTTGTAGGCCCGGTAAGCGAAGCGCCAGCGGGCGTCAGGTTTACTGCACCGCTTTGGTGACGCTGGTCATGGCGCTCAGCGCCGCAGTCAGACGGTCAAGATCGTCCAGTTGCGCTTTAATCGCAGAAGATTTGCTGGTCTTCTCTTCAGCGTTCAGTCCTTTGTTGTCCTTCACGCCCTGCATCTCTTTAAACAGGGCGAGCTGGCGAATCGGCACCAGTTGCAGGTCGCTGGAGGCGCGGAACGGCGCCCAACCCAGGCGTTCCAGTACGGTTTTTTCTTCCGGCGTTTTGCCGTAGTTCATGAAGAAGTCGTACACCTTGTCCTTGGTGGCTTCAGAGAGGTTCTTACGCCAGACAATCGGATCGCCTGGGATCAGCGGCGACTTCCAGATAACCTTCAGCGCTTTCAGCTTGTCCGGCGCGGACGTTTTCAGCTTATCGAGGTTCTCGGTGTTGTTGGTGGCGACATCCACCTGCTTGTTGGCGACCGCAAGGGCGTTAGTTTCATGACCGGCGTTGACGGTGCGTTTGAAGTCGCTGGCGGCGATATTGTTTTTCGCGAAGACGTAATAGCCAGGGACGAGATAGCCGGAGGTAGAGTTAGGATCGCCATTACCAAAGGTGAGATCTTTGCGTTTGGCGATCAGATCGTCGAGGTTGTTGATCGGGCTGTCCTTGTTGACGATCAGCACGCTCCAGTAACCCGGCGATCCATCGGCGGCGACGGTCTGGGCAAAGACCTGGCCGTTGGCGCGATCCACGGCTTCCATTGCTGACAGGTTACCGTACCAGGCGATGTCGACTTTATTAAAGCGCATACCCTGGATGATCCCGGCGTAGTCCGGCGCGAAGAAAGCGTTCACTTTCACGCCCAGTTTCTTCTCCATATCCTTCAGGAACGGATCCCATTGAGGTTTCAGGTTTTGCTGTGATTCGGTCGAAATAATGCCAAAGTTCAGCGCTTTTTCCTGCTCTTCGGCAAAGGCGGGACTGAGCAGAGTACTGACGCTGAACATGCTGGTAAACGCCAGCGCGGCAACGGCCTTGTAATTCATGTTTTATCCTCACGTTGTTCCAGGCTATTTCACCTGCCAGCCTGAGTTCGGGCAGTGCTCAACATCCTCACGTACTATGTGTACGCTCCGTTTTTCCGCGCTGGCCGCCTCCAGTCTGTCTGCGTCAATAACGCCTGGTCTTTTTGAATTAAGCAGCCTGCGCGTTCTGTTCGACGCGGTTCATGCTGCGGTAGAGATGGTCAAATCTTTCGTTATCAAAGAGCTGGCTGCTGCCGTCGTAGAAAACGTGTCCCTGACGCAACGCGACAATCCGTTCGCAGTAGCGCAGGGCGTAATCCACCTGATGCAGCGTGACGACGACGGTAATACCGTCGGTCTGGTTGATGTCGCGCAGGGTGTCCATCACGATGCGCGCGGATTCCGGGTCCAGTGAGGCAATCGGCTCGTCGGCGAGGATCACTTTGGCCTGCTGCATCAGCGCCCGGGCAATGGCCACGCGCTGCTGCTGACCGCCGGAGAGCGTAGAGACGCGCTGGTACGCAAAGTGCGCCATCCCGACGCGGGTCAGT
This sequence comes from Citrobacter sp. LST-B2, assembly GCF_057983045.1. Lineage (NCBI taxonomy): Bacteria > Pseudomonadati > Pseudomonadota > Gammaproteobacteria > Enterobacterales > Enterobacteriaceae > Citrobacter > Citrobacter sp. LST-B2. The sequence continues at coordinate 4,607,710 of NZ_CP192598.1, read as the reverse complement.
GCCTGGAGCGCGCGCTGTTTCTGCGCTGCGCTAAACCAGCTAAAACAGGTGCGCCAGAACGGCGTGCTGCCGAGCGCGCCAATCAGCACGTTCTCCAGCACTGTCAGGCGATTCACCAGATTGAACTGTTGGAAGATGTAACCGGTATGCGTGCGGCTTTTGCGGATATCGCGCGCCAGTCGACCTTCGTGTTGAACGGTGCGACCGAGGAGTTCGACGCGGCTACCTGCTGATTTATCGCCGGTAATCAAACCGCTCAGATGACGTAAAAGGGTGGATTTGCCGGAACCTGACGGCCCCAGCAGAGCGACCATTTCACCGGCACAGATGTTCAGATCAACCGCATGCAGCGCCTGATGCTGATTGAACGTTTTGGAGAGTTTTTCGACGCGAATGATCGTTTCCATGATGCGGCCTCTCTAAAAAAAGTGGCCCTATCGTGGCGGATCAATATGACGTTTGGGTTAAGGGGACGTTACCTGCCGATGAAGAGTTAAGGTGAGTTTGATGACAGAACGGGAGGCATGCCTCCCGTGAGGTTACTCGGTTGGCTGGGGTTGTTTGACGACGTTGATCATCCACGGTACGCCGTAGCGATCGCTGACTTTGCCAAAGCCATGCGCCCAGAAGGTTTCCTGCCAGTCCATTTCGATTTGACCCTCTGCGGCGAGATTGTCAAACCATTGCTTCCCTTCGTTGACATTTTGCGTGTCGAGGACCAGCGTGAAACCTGAATAGTGAGCGTTTCCTGTGGGAATGCTATCGCTCATCATGATGTCGCTATTGGCAATGCGCACGTTGGCATGAGCGATAGCGGTATCGGGGAATGTCATTCCGGACGGGCAACCCTCTTCGCTGTCCTGCGCCGGTTTGGGCATTTCACCGAAGCTGATTTTATAAAGGAGTTCTGCACCCAGCGTCTTTTGATAGTACGCGATGGCGTCGGCACAGTTTCCGGCAAAAGAGATGTAGGGACTTAACGACATAATCTTTACCTCAGGTAAGAGAAGCCAGTTAAGTGTAGTTATCGCAGGCCCGGTAAGCGAAGCGCCACCGGGCAATTTACATCAGTTCTTTTTCACGAATTCTGATTTCAGCTTCATCGGACCAAAGCCATCAATTTTGCAATCGATGTTGTGGTCGCCTTCCACCAGACGAATGTTTTTTACTTTCGTGCCGATTTTCAGCATTGAAGAGCTGCCTTTGACTTTCAGATCTTTCACGACGGTGACGCTGTCGCCGTCAGCCAGCAGATTGCCGTTGGCATCTTTAACGATCAGTTCGTCGCTGTCATGCGCTGGTTCTGCATCGTTCCATTCATGGGCGCATTCCGGGCAGATGTACATGCCGTTATCTTCGTAAGTGTATTCGGAGTTGCATTGTGGGCAGTGGGGTAATGACATGTCGATTTCCTCAAAAGTCAGCAAGGGCAAAAGCGCCCAAAAAATGGCAGATTGCCGAAAAAGGACGCAATTATACACAAAATCCTTAACGTTGTCGGGACTACTCTGTTTTTAAGGTAAATACCGTACTGTGACCTAACCTGTCTGCCAGACAGAAAAAAAGCGCTATTATTTTTAAGGGAAATTGCTACCGTTTGTTATTTGAGATAAGGTGACGAGAAATATTCTAACTAATTGGCTCAGCGAGTTTTACTTAGGGTTCGTTTACCTCACCTTGCCCCTTATTTCTGGTAGGTAAAATTAACCAAAATTGGCCTGGGTTATTATAAATCTGAACTACGATTTTTTACTTTCTTATGCCACTGAGTGTTATTCAAAAAAATAGCAATTAAAATAATAAATTCATTGATATCAATAGATTAATTAATAAATTCTTTTTTTCATACGTAATTATTAAAGCCGAGAATTCACTAATAAACGAAACGGCTAAATAAAAGCAATAAAAATTTGCGTTAAGGAAACATTTTTTATGTACACACAGACAATATATGAATTGAGCCAGGAAGCGGAACGCTTGCTGATGCTCTCTTTAGAGCATCTTAAGACCGTAAAAAAAATGCCAACGGCCACTCTGGAGAGCACTTCATCATTAAAAAGTGAGGACGATCTCAACGTTCAGCCCATGCATTTCAGTACCCGGGGTGTCGAGGCCCAGCAGGCCACGCTGAACAATGAGTTGCGAAAAATCTCGCGACTGGAAATGGTGCTGGCGATCGTCGGCACCATGAAAGCGGGAAAATCGACGACGATCAATGCGATTGTCGGCACGGAGGTGCTGCCCAATCGCAACCGTCCAATGACCGCGCTGCCGACGCTCATTCGCCATACGCCTGGTCAGAAAGAACCGGTGCTGCATTTTTCCCACGTTGCGCCCATCGATGCGCTGATGAAGACCCTGCAAGAGAGCATGCGCGCCTGCGATCGGCAGAATCTGACGCAGGTGCTGGAAATTGATAAAGACATGAACGGCCTCATGCAGCGCATCGAAAGAGGGGAAGCGTTTGAGCGCCATTATCTTGGTGCACAGCCGATCTTTCACTGCCTGAAAAGCCTTAACGATTTGGTGCGCCTGTCGAAAGCGCTGGAGGTCGATTTTCCCTTTTCTGCCTATGCGGCGATTGAACATATTCCGGTGATTGAGGTGGAGTTTGTGCACCTGGCGGGGCTGGAGAACTATCCGGGTCAACTGACGTTACTGGACACACCCGGGCCAAATGAAGCCGGGCAGCCGCATCTGCAAAAAATGCTCAATGAGCAACTGGCTCGCGCCTCCGCCGTTCTGGCGGTGATGGACTATACGCAGTTGAAATCGATTTCCGATGAAGAGGTGCGTCAGGCCATTGCCGCAGTAGGAAAATCGGTGCCGTTGTATGCGTTGGTGAATAAATTCGACCAGAAAGATCGCAACAGCGATGATGAAGAACAGGTGAGGGCGTTGATTTCCGGTACCCTGATGAAGGGTTGTATTAACCCGGCGCAGATTTATCCGGTCTCCTCGATGTGGGGTTATCTGGCCAATCGGGCACGCCATGAGCTGGCAAACCACGGTCATCTCCCGGATCACGAAGAGCAGCGCTGGGTACAGGACTTTGCTGAAGCCGCGCTCGGTCGGCGCTGGCGAAGCGCCGATCTGGATGATATCGAACACCTGCGTCATGCGGCGGATTTGCTGTGGGAAGATTCGTTGTTTGAACAGCCGATTCAGACCTTAATTCATGCCGCCTATGCCAATGCATCGCTGTATGCGCTGCGTTCCGCCTCGCATAAATTGCTGAATTACGCCCACAGCGCCCGCGAATATCTGGATTTCCGCTATCACTGTCTGACGGTGGCCTTTGACACGCTGCAGCAAAATATCATGCGTCTGGAAGCGGACATGCAGCAACTGAAAGTGAGCCAGGACAGCGTCAGCGACGAGATCCGCCATGAGGTCGGGCTGGCGCTGACGTCGGCCAACGACTTTCTCAACCAGCAGCAGGCCACGATCTTGCGCAACATCGGGACCTTTTTCAGCCGTGAACAGATCCTGAAACTGTCGTGTGGCGATAGCTGGTCGCCGCTGCCGCAGGCGGAGCTTGACGGAGAGGTGTTGGTGCTGCATGACGAAGCGCAGGCGCAGGTGATCCTCAGTAAACTACGTTCCTCCTGTGAGGGCGTCCTGCTGGCGGCGCAGGAAAACATCAGCCGCGACCTGGCGATGCGTTTTGAACAACTGGAAGCCACGCTCAGCCGGTCACTGAATGAGGCGATGCGCCCTATCGAAATGCGGGTGAAAGAGGAGTTGAGTCATGCGGGATTTCGCCCCCGAATCAGCTTTCCGGCCTTTCACGCCTCCATGTTTAACTTCACGACGCGCCAGTTATTCAGCGAGGCGATTGCCCAGCAGGACCGCGTCGAAAGTGACGAACCTCGCGTGAGCGGGGTGCGTGAAACCTTCTCTCGTTGGCTGAATCAGCCGAACTGGGGCTGGAATGATTATGTCGAAGCGAAGACACGCTATCTGATTGATATTAATGCGCTGCACCAGAGTCTGGCAGAGTACGTCAGCCACTTCTGCCAACAAATTCGTAAAGCTTTAGCCGCGCAGGTCGATGTTTCAGTTACGGCAGGTATGGCAACGTTTTTTGCCGATTTCTCATTGTGCCTGGCGGGATTACAGGAGAGCCTGCGCGAGAGTTTGCTGGTTCGTCAGCAGAATGAATCAGCTGTTCAGAGTCTGAGTCAGCAGTTGCAGCACAGTATTGCCACCACCGCCTGGATTTATGAAGACTCTCGCCTGCTCCGTGACGACGTTCAAACCCTTTTTGTGGCCGAACACACATGACAAACGCGTTACTGGAAGGCCCCGGACGGACGCTGGAGTGTATCCACCCGAAGTTTATGGTCGATCTGGTTCAGGGAGAAGAACCGAAACGGGCTGACGGCACATTGCAACAGCAGCAGTTTCGCGAGCGCCTGACGCAGGAGATTCTGTCCCAGACGCAGTTGCGGGCGTGGGCGATGGCCGGGATGTTCAGCGAGCATCTGATGATGCGCCTGAAGCTGGTGGAAAAGCTGGCGGGTATGCTCGATCCGGGGCATCTGGCGCTGACGCGGATCGCTGCGCGACTGCAGGTCCTTCAACAGACGGATCTCTCTCGCGGACCGTCCGTCCCAGGACTGGTTCAGCAACTTACCACCCTCAGCGAGTGGTTTAGCCAGCGCAGTGCCTGGAAGGAGAAGGCGCTGAGCCAGCGTGGTCTCACGGTTCAGGCCGGGGAACACAGTGAACAGGTATTTACCCGATGGCTGGCGGGGGCGTATGAAGGATGGTCGCTGCCGGGGCGGTGTTTTATTGCGCTCGAAGAGTTGCGTTGGGGACCGTTTGGCGATGCCTGTCGTCTGGCGAATCCTGACGTGGCGGCGATGCTGAAAGATAATCTCCGGGCGATGGCGACAAACTATCTGGCCCACAGTATCAATGCCGCACCGACGACGCGTCACTATTATCATCAGTGGTTGAGTACCACCGCGACCGCCGGTTCAGTTGAGTACAGCGACATGCTGAGCTGGTTGGGAGACTGGTGTGAGGCGGATAAACATCCGGTGTGCTGGTCTGTGACGCAGCGCTGGCAGCCGGTTGCGTTGGGTATGCCGCGACTCTGTTCGGCAAAGCGACTGGTGGATGCGATGGTTGAAGAGGTGTTTCCACCCTCTCCCCTCAGGTTTTGAGAGGAGAGGGCTGATGATTAGTGGTGTGCGGATTCCGCTGTCGTTTCTTCCACACCAGCAGGAGCCGGTAGCCTGGCGAAGCGTTTGGCGTAGAGCGCGGTAATAATCGGCACCAGAATCGCCGTGACCACTACGCTGGCAGCGACCAGCGCCGTCGCGGAGGCGGCAACCGGTTCAAACGCCGGGTTGATTTGCGCGATGATCACCGGGTTGGCAACGGCGGCACCTGCCGCAGAGGACGCCGCGACACCTGCAGTACCATTACCACCACCGATCACACGGTCCGCAATAATCAGTGGAATACCGGTGATGACAATGACCGCCACACCCAACAGGATACCCAACAGACCGGTATCAACAATCACACCCAGGTTAATGGTGTTACCCAGCGCAAAACCGAAGAACGGAATCAGTACCGGCGTTGCTTTGCTGAAGAACGCACGCAGATCGTGGTCAAGGTTGCCCAGCGTGAAGCCAATCAGGAACGGCAGTACTGCGCCGATAAAGTGATGCGGTTCAAAGGAGCCCAGACCCGCAGCGCCCAGAATCACCATTGTCATCAGCGGACCGGATTCCAGCGACATCAGAACGAATGCGCCGGACTCTTCTTTCGTACCGTACTGGTTCATCAGGCTGGCATACAGACCGCCGTTGGTCATATCCATCGCGGAAACAATCGCCAGTACGGAAAGACCGGCAAAGAAACCGGTCTGAATACCGGTATCCGGAATAAACGAGGCGGCAATCATTGCCACTACCCACGCCACGGCAATTTTGGTAATGACCAGCGTGCCGGATTTACGCAGAACCGTACCGGTTGCGCGTAAATCAATTGATGCACCAATACAGAAAAACCACACAGCAAGAATTGGTACCGTGCCGGTAATCATGCCTTTTGTAAAGGAACCAAAATAAGCACCGGTATTCGGTGCCAGGGTATTTACAACCGCACCCAGCAGCAATGGAATCAACATCATCCCACCAGGGATGCGTTCAATGGTGGCTTTAATTCTCATAAATGTCCTCACTTCTTGCCCGTGGAACATACGGGTAAGGTGGCAAAAAATATTAAAATTCAGAAGGTTGTATCTGGAAAGTATGCAGGAAAACCTACATTCTCTTTATGTTCTACGTAACGATTGCACCGTGTATCGGCGTTTTTCGCTTCCCGGTGGTATTGCAACGACTATTATCTTGCATTCATTGGAATGTTGATTCAATCAAAACGAAACGCTGTTTTAGTTATCTTTGTCACATAATCAATGTAAACATTCCCGCGCGATCTGAATATTTAAAATTACCGTAAAGAAGTTGTGAAAAATGAGAGGGAATTGCCTGGCAGAATAATAATAACTGCAGTGACTTTTTATGAAGCAAGCACAACAAAATAGAGATCGAAAACGTAAAAAAGAACAACTCTGTGCTTTAAAAAAAGAGACTCAGGATCACCTTATTTACCTCCGTTGACGAAACCCAAACATATATGTGAAGTTGATCACAATTTTAAACACTGGTAGGGTAGATAGCTCATTAACCGCCCAAATCAGGCGTCAACAGGTTCGGTTGTACAGACCTTAACCAGTCCGTGTAAGTAAACCTGCTACGCTTGTTACAGGAGTTGCGTCTGAGCAACCCCGCGCTCGACGGTGACGTTGCGCCCAGTGCGCCAGTGCAGTCGATATGCCGCGAGACAGGGCTTAGTCTACGAGGACAGCTATGCTGAAAAGGAAAAAAGTAAAACCGATTACGCTTCGTGATGTCACGATTATCGATGACGGTAAATTGCGAAAGGCGATTACCGCTGCTTCGTTGGGTAATGCGATGGAGTGGTTTGATTTTGGGGTTTATGGTTTTGTTGCTTACGCATTAGGTAAAGTGTTCTTCCCGGGGGCTGACCCCAGCGTGCAGATGATTGCCGCCCTTGCTACTTTCTCTGTTCCCTTTCTGATTCGTCCGCTCGGTGGTTTGTTCTTCGGTATGCTCGGCGATAAATATGGTCGCCAGAAGATTCTTGCCATCACCATCGTGATTATGTCGATCAGTACCTTCTGTATCGGTCTGATACCGTCCTACGCCTCGATAGGCATTTGGGCACCCATCCTGCTGCTGCTGTGTAAGATGGCGCAGGGCTTCTCCGTCGGCGGTGAGTACACCGGCGCGTCTATTTTTGTGGCCGAATATTCCCCGGACCGTAAACGCGGCTTTATGGGAAGCTGGCTGGACTTCGGCTCCATTGCCGGGTTCGTGCTGGGGGCGGGTGTGGTCGTCCTGATCTCGACGGTGGTCGGAGAAGAGAACTTCCTTGAATGGGGCTGGCGTATTCCGTTCTTTATCGCCCTGCCGTTAGGGATTATCGGACTCTATCTGCGTCATGCGCTGGAAGAGACCCCGGCGTTCCAGCAGCACGTCGATAAGCTGGAACAGGGCGACCGGGAAGGCTTGCAGGACGGACCAAAAGTGTCCTTTAAAGAGATCGCCACTAAGCACTGGCGCAGCCTGTTGGCCTGTATTGGCCTGGTGATTGCTACCAACGTCACCTACTACATGCTGTTGACCTATATGCCGAGCTATCTGTCGCATAACCTGCATTACTCTGAAGATCACGGCGTGCTGATTATCATCGCCATTATGATCGGGATGCTGTTTGTCCAGCCGGTGATGGGACTACTGAGTGACCGTTTTGGTCGTCGTCCATTCGTGATCATGGGTAGCATCGCGCTGTTTGCCCTGGCAATCCCGGCCTTTATTCTGATTAACAGTAATATTATCGGCCTGATTTTTGCCGGTCTGCTGATGCTGGCGGTGATCCTCAACTGCTTCACCGGGGTCATGGCGTCTTCACTGCCAGCTATGTTCCCGACACATATTCGTTACAGTGCGCTGGCGGCGGCATTTAATATTTCGGTACTGATTGCCGGTCTGACGCCAACGCTGGCGGCCTGGCTGGTGGAAAGCTCGCAGAATCTGATGATGCCTGCTTACTACCTGATGGTGATTGCGGTGATTGGTTTCATTACCGGTATCACCATGAAAGAGACCGCGAATCAGCCGCTGAAAGGGGCAACGCCCGCCGCCTCGGATATTCAGGAAGCGAAAGAAATTCTCGGTGAACACTACGATAATATCGAGCAGAAAATTGAGGATATCGATCAGGAGATTGCGGACCTGCAGGCGAAGCGTACGCGCCTGGTGCAGCAGCATCCGCGAATTGACGAGTAAAGCTTAAGGTTTGCTTAATCTCTGACTGGCACACTCTCTTCCATACCCTGGAGGAGAGTGTGATGAAACAGCGTATTTATGAAAGTGTCACGACCGTATTCAGCGTACTGATTGTCAGTAGCTTCCTGTACATTTGGGTCTCAACCTACTAAACCTTCTTCAACAGCACCGAGGCGCGGGTTCCGGTGGTTCCACTGCGATTTTGCAGGAAAAACTGCCCGTGGTGCAGCTGCGTAATGCGGCTGACGATGCTTAACCCCAGACCGATTCCACCGTAACGGCTGTCCATGCGGACGAAGGCTTTGCTGAGTTCGCCGCACTTGCTTTCATCGATCCCCGGTCCTTCATCTTCTACCGCCATTGTCATTGTTGCTTCGTCATCAACGTTCAGCGTAATGGCGATGGTGGTGCCTTCCGGACTGTAGCGATGGGCATTTTCCACCAGATTACGCAGCAGCATCCGCAGCAGCGTCGCGTCGCCCTGAACAGCCGCATCGTCCTGACTGTCAGGCAGCAGGAGTGTCTGTTCGCGCTGTTCCAGCATCGTGCTCAGCTCATCGTAAGACGGCAGGATCACATCTTCCAGCAATCTGACATGCTGATAATTTCCCGATGAAAAAGACTGACCCACGCGGGCGAGTTGTAAAAGCTGCGAGACGCTGTCCATCATTTGATCAAGACGACCCAGCAGCGGCGCGACATCCACGTGATGCGCTTTTGACAGCAGTTCCAGATGCAAACGGACGCCCGATAGCGGTGTTCGCAGTTCGTGCGCCACGTCGGCGGTAAACAGACGCTCGTTTTCGATGGTCGTGGTCAGTCGATTGACCAACTGGTTGAGCGCCGAAACGACCGCTTCAATTTCGACCGTTGAGCTGTGAATGTCGATAGGGGAGAGATTATCCGCCGTGCGGGTTTCTAATTCGTGTTGCAGGTTGGCGAGCGGACGGGTAATGCGGCGAACGGCCTGATAGCAGATGAACAGCGTTAACCCCACCATAAACAGGCTGGGGACGATCAGACTGGCGACCGCCTCGCGGATTTCATGCATGATGTGGCGATCGTTATTGCGGTTATCCCGCAGCGCCTGTTCAAACAGCTGGATCTGCTCAGTGCTTTCATGCCAGAGCCAGAAGGTGCTGATGAGCTGGAAAACCAGCAAAATCATGCCGATGGTGATCATCAGCCGCCGACGCAGGGTCATGGGCTGGCGTAGAAAACGCTTCAGATTCAATTAGCTTTCCTCAGTCGCGGTCGCCACCAGCATGTAGCCAAAGCCGCGCACGGTACGAATACGGGATTTGCCCACTTTATCGCGCAGGTTATGGATATGCACTTCCAGGGTATTGGTGGACGGTTCGTTATCCCAGTTATAGATGTCGTTATAGAGAATTTCCCGGTGCACCGGGCTTCCCGATTTCAGCATCAGACGCGACAGCAACGCGTACTCTTTAGGGGTAAGAATTAACTCCTCTCCCTCTTTCCACACCTGTCGACGGCCCATGTTCAGCGTCAGGTTGCCGACGACCAGTTCACTCTCGCCCTGGTTATTGTGACGACGCAGCAGCGCGCGGATCCGGGCGTGCAGCTCTTCCAGCGCAAAAGGTTTCACCAGATAATCGTCGGCCCCGACGTCCAGCCCGGAAATCTTATCGCCGAGCGTGTCCCGCGCAGTAAGGATCAGCACCGGCAGGGTATATTTTTTCTGCCGGATGCGAGCAAGGAAATGCAGGCCATCTTCGTCAGGCAGGCCGAGGTCCAGCACCACCAGACTGTAATGACCGGTTTCCAGACATTGCTCAGCCGCACGGGCGGTCGACACGCCATCGCAGGCGTACCCTTCGGTTTGTGCCGCCAGAATCAGGCCCTGCAAAAGCAGCGTATCGTCTTCAACAATCAGTATTTTCATTGCGTGGTTCTCCTGCAGGGCTGCAGAATATCATCTGCGGCCTGATATTGCGTGGTCTGTACGCCGGTCAGTCCCAGCATGGTCGAGAAAAGATTGTCCTGCGAGTAATCCTGAGTACGCGCCTGTTTTTGCAGGCAACTGGCATCAACCTGATAGCGCTGCTGATAATCCTCTGACAGCCACAGCAGCATCGGCACATGCTTCTGGGAGTCTGGCGCAATGGCATACGGCAGGCCGTGCAGATAAACGCCGTTTTCACCCAGCGACTCGCCGTGGTCGGAAAGATACACCAGGCTGGTGGTAAATTTATCCTGATGCGCTTTCAGAAGATTAATTGTTTTATCAACAATATAGTCGACATACAGCACGGTATTATCGTACGTGTTCACTAATTGTTCCTGTGAACAGGTCTGGATTTCATTGGTATCGCAGGTTGGGGTAAATTTCCTGAACTGCGGCGGGTAGCGGTTGTAGTAGGTCGGGCCGTGGCTGCCGATGGTATGCAGTACAATCACCCCGTCACCTTGCAGGTTGTTGATGTACTCTTCCAGACCGTGGAACAGAACCTCGTCATAGCATTCGCCGTCGATGCATTCCCCTTTCAGATTTAACGCCGTCATATTCTGATGCGGCACGCGGTCGCAGGCGCCTTTACAGCCGCCATCGTTGTCATTCCACAGTACGTTAACGCCCGCGCGCTGGATAATATCGAGCATCCCTTCCTGATGCTGCGCCAGCTCTTCGTCGTAATGCTTACGCGGCATGTTAGAGAACATGCACGGTACAGAGACCGCCGTAGCGGTACCACACGACGTGGTGCGTGGGAAGTAAACCACATTATCTTTTGCCAATAGCGGATTGGTTTTGCGGGAGTAGCCGCCGAGCGAGTAGTTTTCGCCACGTGAGGTTTCACCGACGATCAGGATAGTCAGATTTTTGCGCTTCTCTTGCTGCATCACCGGATTACGATGGGCGTCTTCCCCGATGCGTACCAGCGGCAGGTGCGCGAGGCGCTGATGGGAGTACCATGACCAGCTGGCGACAATGCCGTTAGACGGGCTGAGAGCTTTGACCAGTTCTTTATTGTTGCGAAACAGTGAGGCGTAATCTTTATAGAAAAAGGCCGCCACCAGCACGATCAATAACACGGATACCAGCACGTTGGCAGCGCGATACAGCACGCTGCGCAGGACAGGCGTGGTCGGTTTGATTTTAATCCAGCAGGCAACGATGGCCGCCACAATGCCGCTAAGACCGAGCGTGAGCACCATTCGCGGCGTCATCAGGGCGAACGTTTCGGCAGGCGTCGTATCCACCATATTGGCAATCATTGAGCGGTCAATGATGATGCCGTAGGTCATGATGAAATACTGCGCCGACGCGGACATTAGAATAAACAGGCAGGCCAGCAGGCGGTTCAGCCACAGGAAAGAGGCCAGCGTCAGGACAATATTCATGACGCTGAACGCCACGACCGGCATCGACAAGAAGACCAGCACGTTACGCAGGGAATCCAGCGGCAGATTCTGCACAACCTGTTTGTAGAACGCGATGTTCAGACAAACAGACAAATAGAATGAAACCAGTAGTAACCAGGCCAGCAGGCTGAGAAGAGGTCTTTTGACAATGCGCTTTAACATGGTGGAGCTTCCGTAGACTAATTAGCGCAGATCCTCGCAAAGTAAAGTTAAGCCAACCTTAAGAACTTAAGGTTGGCTTCATCGTGTAAAAGAGGGGATTAACTGCGGTTAACCGGCGCATCCAGTGGGAAGGGGTTTTTGTGGATCCGGTTGTAGTTCAGGGCGTACAGCGCGGTGATGATCATCAGGGTCACGAATGACCACATCACCTCTTTCGCGCCGGACCCCACCACTGCCCAGATGCAGTAAATAAAGGCCACAAAGGTTACCAGCAGATAGAGCGGACGCGCTTTGCCGAAGTGTCCGTGACCGAGCAGCAGCAGCGCGGCACAGGTGTACAAATAGGGCACCAGCGTAAAGATGACGGACACTGAAGAGACGAGACCAAACTCTTTCGCGGCGTTCGGCGACATACTGCTGAACTGGAAGATAGTCATCAGAATCCCGACAATAATCAGCCCGGCAACCGGTGTGCCCGCCTTATTTACACGGGCAAAAATCGGTGGGAACAGACCGTCATCGGCGGCGGCTTTCGCGGTCTGTCCGGCCAGCAGCGTCCAGCCGCCCAGCGAACCTAAACAGCCTGCTGCCGCGCAGAAGGAGACAATCGCGCCGGCGGTGTTACCCAGCGCCATACGTGCCGCATCACCGAACGGTGAAGCGGAGACGCGCAGCGCGGCGTTAGGGATCATCCCCATGATGGCGGTGGTGGAGAGCACGTAGCACACAGCCGCGATCAGCACCCCGCCAATGGTGGCAATCGGCACATTGCGTTTCGGGTTTTTGACCACCCCTGCCGCTACCGAGGCGCTCTCGACCCCGATGAATGACCACAGGGTGACGTTAAGGGTGCTCTGAATCGCGCCGAAGGTGTTCATGCCGCTCACGTTCCAGGCCGCCATGTAGGTTTCGCCACGGAACCAGAACCAGCCAAACACCGCGATACCGACGATGGGGACCAGCGCCAGCACGGTGGCGACGGCCTGAACGCGGGTGATCATTTTCGGACCGACAATATTGAGCAGAACGAAGATCCACAGCACCACGACGCAGGTCAGGGTCAGCACCAGCGGATCTTTCAGAATGGGGAAGAAGTAGCTCAGGTAACCGACGCCGATAACCACCATCGCGATATTACCGATCCAGCAGGCCAGCCAGTACAGCACGTTGGTCTGGTAACCGAGGAACGGCCCAAAGCAACGACGAGCATACGCGTAAGAACCGCCGGGACTGGGATCTAAGGACGACATTTTTGCGTAGACCATCGACAGCGCCAGCGCGCCGATAATCGTGACTAACCATCCGTAGATTGCAATCCCGCCGGTGGCGGCCAGGTTCGCAGGGAGCAGGAAAACCCCTGAACCCATGATATTCCCCGACACCATTAAGGTGACGGGGATTAAGCCCACTTTGTGAGCATCAGCATCCGAGGACATAATTAATCTCCTGAAGGGAACAATAAATGATGTCTCATAATACGCCTTCAGGTGTCGGTTGAATTATGTGCGACGTGGGTTATCGCTAATGCTGATATTATCGTAGCTCATTACAAAATGCTCAAAAATCACGCTGCCGTACGGTCTTTAAACTGGCTGACATAATGTAGCGGGGTCATGCCATAATACTCTTTGAACACAGAGATAAAGTAAGATGTACTGTTATAACCACACAGTTCGGAGACCTGGGATATATTCTTGCCATCCATCAGAAGTTGATTAACGGCGTAGCGCATGCGGCAAGTGGTGATGATTTGACTGTAGCTGGTATTTTCGCTTTTGAGTTTCTTCTTTAGCAAACTTGGACTCAGACAGAGACAACGGGCGACCTGATTAAGATTCCACGCTTTATGAATGTCACTCTCGATAATATGGTAAACGCTGTCGCTGACGCGGTTTCGCAACATAAACATCAGCAGGGACAAAAACTTCTTACTGTCGAGAAAGCGGGATAACACGGCGAACAACAGGCAGCGTGTACGTTCTTCTTCGCCAGGGCTGTCGGTATGCGCAATGCTGTGTTGTGCTGCCACCCGGAAGACATCGGGGGTCACACATTCAGCGGTTAATACCGGTGAGGAACTCCGTTGCCAGAGTGGAATATTTGAAAGATCTTTATTTAAAAAGCGAAGATAATCTTTAATTATATCTCGGCTAATATGTGCGACCAGTGCGTTATTAATCGATGAGATATCGATGATATTGTTTTCACAGGCGATGAGTGCCATATGATTCGCTTTTAAATTGATAGCCTCTTTACCGTTTACTCGTAGCCAAACGTCTTTTTCGGTTAACACGACAATGCAAGGATTATTGCTGAAAATTCTCATACCCTAACTCCCGAATATGAACATAAAATATCCTTTCTCGCCAAAGGGGAGAGATAAAGCAGATATTTTGATTTGTATGACGAATGAAGTCCGCATTAAAATAATGGTTTTGTCTGGAAATACAATAGGCGACAGATAATTGCTATGTACAGAAACTTTTACGCGGTGGAAACCATGCATAAGGGATAAAAAAAGCGCGGGGAGCACCCGCGCAAAAAGGTATGACAATGGTAGTTTTTCTCAGCAATACTCAGGAAACGCTCGTCATAACCCTACGGCCTAAACCAGGCTGCGTCAGGGTGGCCATGTCATGACGCAGTCGTCGGAATAGATTTACGCTTTCACGCACATTACGTGATAGACGCCATCAATGATTTCAGTGCCTTCGGTTTCATGTTCGAAACCAGGGAAGTGGTGATCCCAGGATTGCAGGGCGCGGAGATAGCCCACCTGCGGACTGTTTTCATCACCGAAGTTCTCGCCGGAAAGCAGCATCGGAATTCCCGGCGGATAAGGGATCACCGAGTTTGCTGCAATGCGACCCGGCAGTTTATCAATGGCCACCATTTCGATGTTGTCGTTAACGATAGCGTTATAGGCTTCACGCGGCGTCATTGCGGCAACCGGCAGGCCGGAATAGGCGGCGTTGAGTTTCGCGCCTGGGTTGTTTTCCCGCAACCAGGCGAACATCCGATCGCCCAGGTCGTGAATACCCATATTGGCGTAGGTTTCAGGGTGTTCGTCGACCAGTTCCGGCATGACCTGCGCCAGTGGGGTGTTGGCATCGTAGTGATGTTTAAATGAGCACAGGGTGTTGATCAGAGTTCCCCATTTCCCACGGGTGATGCCCATCGAGAACAGGAACATGATCTGGAAATCGGTGGTGCGGGTTGGCACGATTCCGTGACGTCCAAGCCAGGCGGTGACCAGCGCGGCAGGCACCCCCGTCTCTTCCAGTTCGCCGTCGTCACCCATCCCCGGTGCGAGAATGCTGACCTTGATCGGGTCAAGCATGCTCCAGTTATCGGGTAAGTCTTTAAAGCCGTGCCAGGATTCGCCCGGACGCATCACCCAGCAGTTCTGGTCTGTTGCCAGCAGTTTCGCCGGTGCGTCAGCAAAATCGAATGTTTTCCCGGTCTGCGGATCGGTGACCACTTCTTTGTTCCACGGCTTGAAGAACCAGTCGCCGTCGGCTCTGAACTCTTTATACAGACGCGCCATGGCCTGGCGGAAGTCGATGGCTTCGTCGATCACTTCCTGAGTCAGCGACAGGCCGCTGTTGCCGTCCATCATGGACACCGCCACATCGTTGGATGCGCAGATGGCATACAACGGCGAGGTGGTGGCATGCATCATGTACGCCTGATTGAAGCGGGAAAAATTCACCGCGCCGCGACCTTCACGCACATGGATGTAAGACGCCTGAGAGAGGGCGTTCAGCAGTTTGTGCGTAGAGTGGGTGGCAAAAACGGTAGGACCACTGTGATCGCCCGGTTCACCGCGCATCGCATAGTGGTCGGCGTAAATCGGGTTAAAGCGGGCGTAGCCGTACCAGGCTTCGTCGAAGTGAATGCGGTCGGTAGTTTGCGCCAGTAACGCCTGTGCGGATTTCGCGTTATAGCAGACACCGTCGTAGGTACAGTTGGTCACCACGCTATAAGACGGTTTTTGTCCTGTCTTCTCTTTGGTCAGCGGGCTTTCGCTGATTTTTTTCTGTAAGGTTTCCGGCTGCATTTCCTGTGGGTAGATAGGGCCAATGATGCCGTAGCGGTTACGGCTGGGCACCATATACACCGGTTTCGCCCCGGTCAGGATCAACCCCTGTTCAATCGATTTATGGCAGTTACGGTCCAGCACCACCACATCGTTATCGGTCATACAGGCCTGCATAATGGTACGGTTGGAGCCGGATGTCCCGACCACGACGGACCAGGAACGGTCTGCGCCAAAGACCCGTGCAGCATATTTTTCGCTTTCGCCAAAGGCCCCGGTGTGATCAAGCAGAGAACCCAGCGAAGCACGTTCAATCCCCATGTCGCTGCGGAACAGGTTTTCGCCGTAATAATCATGATAGAAGCGGCCGGCAGGCGTTTTGGTAAAACCAACGCCGCCCTGGTGGCCCGGTGCAGCCCAGGAGTATTCGTGGATATCGCTATATTTCATCAGCGCACTAAACAGCGGCGGCAGCAGTTGCTGACGATAACGGCTCATGGCGGCGACCGCGCGCCCCGCGATAAAGTCAGCGGTGTCTTCGAGGATCCAGGCGAACTCATCGACAAGCTCCAGCATATCGCGGTCCAGCGAGGCGGTGGCTTTCTCTCTGTCACCTAACAGAAAGACCGGCACATTTTGCTGGCGCTCATGAAGCTTACCGATCAGTTCTCTGACATTTTGATGTTCATCAGGCTGTTCCATTTGATAGCTGAACATCAGGCAATCAATGGCTTCGTTTGCCGACAGGATGGCGTAGCCGTCGTCGAAAGACGTGGACTTAATGACGGTAACATTTTGCCGACTTAAGGCGTCTGCCAGACGTTCCACGGCCTTGCCAACCCAGGTGTCCTGATGCAGAAATTCACTTTCAACAATTAATACTTTCATCATCTCTTACCCGGTTGTGGAGGAATCTGTGATGCGGGCAAGTATTATCCTGACTAAAAAAGGTGTAAAGAGGGCGCGAAACGACGGGGATTCATCAATAATTGTTTATAAACAATGGATTAAAGTGATTTGCCAGCCGTTTTTGGCGATGGTTTATCGACAGCTGAATTATTTTTTGAGCTGATAGTGATATCGCCGGAGCCTGTGTATGCCTCCGGCAGATAAATACGTTATGCGTCGGGGGGCGTTAATCCATAGCGCTGCAACTGACGGCTATGCACTCCCGCCAGCAACGTTACCGTAGTTAATGAACCCAGCAACGCGCAGAACATGTCTGACTGGGTATCCCACGGGTCGCCCTGCGTGCCAAGGAAATCGTCCGCGCCCTGTCCCATCGCCAGCGCGGCCCACCATTCAATTAACTCATAGGTGGCACTGATCGCCAGCGCCACGCAGCAAACCAGAAATGCCAGCATCTTACCGCTGCGAACACTCTTTGTGCGTAGCAGAATTTCGCGCGCCACCAGTGCCGGAACCAGGCCCTGGAAGAAATGGCCGAGCTTATCATACGGATTTCGGCTTAAGCCCAGCCACTCCTGCACTTCAAAGCCCACAGGGACTTTGGCATAGGTGTACATACCGCCCACCATCAGGATGATGGCGTGGAAAAAAATCAGGGTATAAAGCAGAGGAGTGAGCGGGTAGCGCTTTGCGGTTGTCAGCAGCAGCGGTATCACAATAATGACCGGCGTAACTTCCATCAGCCAGGTGGTTTTCTCACCTGCCGAGAAGCCAGTGTAGATCAGGATAAGCGTCAGGATCAGTGCGCCGATATTCAGCAGGGTGGGGTTTAATGTGCGGATCATGGTGATTTCGCAAGTGATGGAAAAGGCTACTATTCACCGAAGTGGTCGAAAATTCAATGTCAGCCATGACGGGAAAAGGTGGCCCGGGGGGATCACCGGACTGCCTTCAAACGTTGAGAGCAGTCCGGTGCCGGGCCGAAGAGGTTATTTCGTGCAGTTAGCGCACTGCTTGTTCACTATCTGCTGGAAGAAATCGTTGCCTTTGTCATCGACCAGGATGAACGCCGGGAAATCTTCCACTTCAATTTTCCAGATCGCTTCCATACCCAGTTCCGGATACTCAACGCATTCCAGATGCTTGATACTCTGCTGCGCCAGAACCGCTGCCGGGCCGCCAATGCTGCCCAGATAGAAGCCGCCGTGTTTATGGCAGGCATCGGTCACCTGTTGGCTGCGATTGCCTTTTGCCAGCATGATCATGCTGCCGCCGTGCGATTGCAGGAGATCAACATAGGAGTCCATGCGGCCTGCGGTGGTCGGTCCTAATGAGCCTGAAGGATAGCCCGCCGGTGTTTTTGCCGGACCGGCGTAGTAGATCGGGTGATCTTTAATGTACTGCGGCAACCCTTCGCCAGAGTCGATACGTTCTTTCAGCTTCGCATGCGCAATATCACGACCGACGATAATGGTTCCGGTCAGCGACAGACGGGTGGAAACCGGGTACTGTGAAAGCTGTGCCAGGATCTCTTTCATCGGGCGGTTGAGGTCAACTTTCACCACTTCGCCTTCACCGGCCTGACGCAACGCTTCCGGGATGTACTGGCCTGGGTTGTGCTCCAGTTTTTCGATCCAAATCCCTTCGCGGTTGATTTTGGCTTTGATGTTACGATCCGCCGAGCAGGAAACGCCCATGCCGACCGGACAGGAGGCACCGTGACGCGGCAGGCGGATCACGCGGATATCGTGGGCGAAATATTTACCGCCAAACTGCGCGCCAAGACCGAGTTTTTGTGCCTCTTCCAGCAGTTCCTGTTCCAGTTGTGTATCACGGAACGCCTGACCGTGCTCGTTGCCTTCGGTCGGCAGCGCATCGTAGTAATGCGTGCTGGCGAGCTTCACGGTTTTTAGCGTGCTTTCTGCAGAAGTGCCGCCAATCACAAAGGCGATATGGTACGGCGGGCAGGCTGCTGTTCCCAGCGTCCGCATTTTCTCAACGAGGAAGTTTTTCAGCTTGCCCGGGGTGAGCAGCGCTTTGGTTTCCTGGTACAGGTAAGTTTTGTTGGCGGAACCGCCGCCTTTCGCTACGCACAGGAATTTATACTCATCACCATCGACGGTGTAGAGGTCGATCTGTGCCGGCAGGTTGGTACCGGTATTCACCTCTTTGTACATATCCTGCGCGGCGTTTTGCGAATAGCGCAGATTGTCTTCGATGTAGGTGTTGTACACCCCTTTTGACAGCGCCGCTTCATCACCGCCACCAGTCCAGACACGCTGGCCTTTTTTCCCCATGATAATGGCCGTGCCGGTATCCTGACAGGTCGGCAGAATGCCTTTGGCGGCGATTTCAGAGTTTCTCAGGAATTGCAGGGCAACGTATTTATCGTTTTCGCTGGCTTCGGGGTCATGAAGAATGGAGGCGACTTGTTGCTGATGTTCGGGGCGGAGCATGAAGGAGGCATCGTGAAAGGCTTGTTGCGCCAGCAGCGTCAGGGCTTGCGGCTCAACCTTCAGTATGGACTCACCTTCAAACTCACTCACGCTGACATAATCGGAAGTGAGCAGGTAGTACTCTGTTTCGTCTTTCCCCATCGGGAAAGGTGCCTGATAGAAGAACGCTTTATTTGACATGTGCTTCCAGCCTATTGATTTCTTTTAATATCATAAGTGACGTGCCGCCCGGTGACGGACGGCACGCGGGAGACCTTTACAGGAATCCGTACATGGCAGCAAAGATCCAGCCAAAGACGCAGGAGACGCTCACGCCAATCAAACCCGGGAGAATAAAGCTGTGGTTGATGACGAAGCGACCAATGCGGGTGGTTCCTGAACGGTCGAACTGAATGGCGGCCAGATCGCTCGGATAGGTCGGCAGAATGTAGTAGCCGTAGCACGCCGGGGCAGACGCCACGATGTAGGCCGGGTCAACGCCAATCGCCAGCGCGACCGGAACGATAGCCGCCAGCGCCGCTGCCTGAGAGTTAACGAATTTAGACACCAGCAGCAGAACAATCGCATAGGCCCACGGATACTCTTTCACCATGTTACCCAGCACACCTTCGATTTCTGTCATGTGCGCGCCGAACATGGTTTCCGCCATCCAGGCGATACCGTACACCGCCACAATCGCGATCATACCTGAACGGAAGACTTCGTTTTTAGAGATTGAAGCGGGATTGGTTTTGGTCAGAATAATAATCAACGCGCCGGTCAGCAGCATGAACATCTGGATAACCAGCACCATCGACAGCGCTTTGCCACCGAATGAAGGGCGAAGTTCAGAGAAGGCACCCAGGATAGCGACGACAGCAATGGCGGCAAGGAAGATCCACATCGCAAGCCAGTTGCTTTTCGGCAGCTTTTTGTCCAGCAGTGTAGCGGTATCGCCATACACGTAGTGATGGTTTTCCGGTACGGAGATGAATTTCTGGAAGTCTTCATCTTTATCCAGATCTTTACCACGGAACCAGCTGAAAATACCGATAGCCAGAATACCAATCAGCGTGGACGGGATAGTGATCGCCAGCAGGTCGAGGAATTCGAGGTGTTTGCCTTCAAACGTCACATTACCCAGCATGGCAACCAGAGAAACCACCGCCACCGATACCGGACTTGCAATGATCCCCATTTGTGCGCCGATGGAGCTGGCGGCCATCGGACGTTCCGGGCGGATGTTATTTTTAATCGCCACGTCGTAAATGATGGGCAGAATCGTGTAGACCACGTGGCCGGTACCGCACAGGATAGTCAGGGTACAGGTCACGAACGGGGCAACGATAGAGACATATTTCGGGTTGCGGCGCAGCAGTTTCTCTGCGATCTGCAACATCACATCCAGACCGCCTGAGGCCTGTAGCGTTGCTGAGGCCGCGACCACGGCGATGATCACCAGCATGACGTCAACCGGTGGTTTACCCGGCTGGAGGTGGAAAACGAACACCAGAATGACCAGGCCGATACCGCCTAACAAACCCAGCGCGATACCGCCCTTTCTGGCACCATAAAACAAACATATTAATATTATGAGAAGTTGTATACTAAATAGCATTTATTTACCCTCGCGATAAAACCAGTCAATTTTGATAAATGGATCACAGCCATGTTCTGTTTTTTGTGTAATGGGCGCAGAGCCTGGCTAATATTCGTTTCGTCTGAAAGTGCGATTAGTTTTTAAACATCGAATAACGTTATTCCTAAGGACAGGAAAACTCTTATCGTTTTTTCAGGCTGTTTTCAGAGAGCACGACTCTCTGGCGATGGGCAGTGTTGAAAAAGAAGAGCAGAGGCAGGTTCGGGCTATTTTTTGTATCTTTATGAAAAACATGAACATATCATCTGCTCACAGAGTGTGCTTATCCTTAAGATGTAGCATGAGCTCCGTTGCTACCGTTTATCGTTTTTGTTAATCCGTCCGGTTATTTCCAGACTACTCCTTTGTGATTAAAAATACACACTCTGCGCAGGGGATAATACTTTATTAACTTTTGTTAGCGTTTTTGAAATTAAAAACAATGGCGTGTCGGATAATAATAACGCATTGAAAAATGTGGAATGATGCAATTATATTTGATCTGGCACAATTTCTGAATTTGCAGGAAGTAACCTTAACCTTTTTATTTTTTCATTATTGTAATAATTGTTACCAATATATAACGAAATAATGCAAGGTTAAGATTTATCTTCTACTGACAATATTGCTTAAGTAAAGAATAATGTTCTGCCTGAATACGGTAACGGTAAACCGGCCTGCCCGTAACGCCATAATGGATGCTGGTAACCAGAATATGACAGTTGACCAGCCAGATAAGATATTTGCGGCAGGAGACGCGAGAAATATTCACCGCATTTGCCAGTTCATCGGTTGAAAACTCATAATCCTGATGTGCATCGATCCACTGACACAGCGTGCGCAGCGTCTGCGGCGTCAACCCTTTCGGCAGGCGGCGGGTGTCCTGCTCACTGGACGCATTGCCGTGAATCAGTTGGTCCAGCTCTGACTGCTCATAATACTGGTGCTTATCCATGTCCCTTTTCTTTTGCAGCCAGCTGGTGAGGGCTTCCTCAAAGCGTGAGGCCTGAAACGGCTTGATTAAGTAATCTACAACGCCGTAGTGCAACGAATCCTTGATCGTCATGGCATCGGCGGCAGAAGAGATGACAATGACATCGCTTTTGCAGCCAGCGGCATGCAGAAGCGGTAGCAGGTCCAGCCCGTTCTCTTTCTGCATGTAAATATCCAGCAGAATCAGGTCAATCTGAACATCGCTATTAAAAATAACCTCTTTGGCTTTTTCCAGCGTTGAGGCGGTTCCGCAGCACTGAAAACCGGGGATCTGTGCGACATAGCGGCGGTTTAACTCCGCGACCATGGCGTCGTCATCGATAATAAAGACATTGATCATGTGCTGGCCCTCTCCCCATCCCAGGGTATTTGTACAAAAAATTGTGTGAAAACGCCAGGTTCGGATTCCACAAAAATATTGCCACCAAGACTTTCAACTTGTTGTTTAACAAGCGCTAAACCAACGCCGCGTTCAGTTCCTTTAGACGAGACGCCTTTATCAAAAATAGCGTCAAGGCGGTGCGGTTCAATGCCGGGACCATCGTCACTGACTTCACAATGTAGCCAACCATTGCGATAGTATAAGGAGACGCTGATCTCACCTCCTGACTGCTGTGCTAACGCGTCGATCGCGTTTTCAATCAGATTTCCGAGCGCGGTAATCAATACCGCAATTTGATCTTCATTGCCGCTGTCCGGTACCTGGCTGTCATGGCTAATCACCAGTTTGTGCCCTGAATCGGATGTGCGATTAATCTTACTAAGTAAAAAGCCAGCAATGACCGGCGATCTAATTTTGCCTAACAGTGAGCCGATCTCTTCCTGATAGTTGTTTGCCGTCTTAATAATATAGTCTTCAAGCTGCTTATAACTCTTCAGATGTAACAATCCCAGAATCACATGTAATTTATTCATGAATTCGTGGGATCGTTCACGGAGTGAGTCGGCATAGTTCACCATGCCATCCAGTCGCTGCATCAACTGGCGAACTTCCGTTTTGTCCCTGAAGGTGGAGATCGCGCCAATAATCTTGCCGTCGCTGCGAACCGGGACGGTATTAATGAGCAGCAACCGATCTTTGATGTTGATCTCTTCGTCGCGGTGCGACGTACCGTCGCGCAGCACTTCGCTGAGATCCACCACCTGCGACCATGCATGGCTGAGCGTGGAAAACTGGGGGTCATCCTGTGACTTACGGTAATCCAGCAACTCCTGGGCGGCCTCGTTGATTAACGTCACTTCGCCTTTGTCGTCAACGGCGATGACCCCCTCTTTGATTGATTGCAGCATCGCCTGGCGCTGTTCAAACAGGGTAGAAATTTCATACGGTTCCAGGCCAAACAGGATGCGTTTGAGCACTTTCACCAGCACCCATGTTCCCAGCAGGCCAACCAGCACGCCAAAAAGTACGGACCAGAGGATGCTGCCGCGACTGTCGTTAATCTGTTCGGTCACCCGACTCAGTTCCAGGCCGATTGCCACCACCCCAATCTGGTGGTGATTGTCGTCATAAATGGGGGTGAAAACGCGCAGCGCCTGGGCGAGAAAGCCCCGGTTGATGGCGATATTCTCTTTGCCATCCAGCGCCAGCAAAATATCGTCGCCCTTAAATGGTTGCCCGATGCGTTGGGCTTCCGGATGAGAATAACGCAGGCTTTTCATGTCGGTGACAACAATGAACAGCATATCGTTTCGCTTGCGCACCGCTTCGGCAATCGCCTGAATCCCGCTATCCTCGGGTTTTTTCATCAACCCCGCACGGATCTCCGGCGAGTCTGCCAGCGTCCGGGCAACGGCCAGCGCTTTGTCTGCCAGCGCATCACGCGTCATGTGGCTGATTTGTGAGAAGTAGAACAGATGGACGACCAGCAAGACAGAAAACAACACGGCGCTGACCATCAGTATCACCGTCGTACCGAGTTTCATCGGCCGTTCACGTAGCTTGCGACAAGGCAGGGAGTGTCTCATGGTGGTCCCGGGTTCACAGTTCGTGTGGATATTATCCCTATTGGGACGCGTAATTCAAAGGTGGCAGGGAAATTCACTGGGGCAGGTGTCCCATTATCGGATCATTATTACGCAGGTCGGATCAGCAACCTGCGGCAATATAATCGCCGTTGGCGCTAATCGGGATCACCGTTAAGAACAGAATTGTGGCAAACAGGATCAGCACCACACCGCCGACTATTTTCGCTGCAGGCGCAAGCCATTTCAGAGCGGGATGTCCTGTACCGAACCATGTGAGTGTCTGATTTCGGGCATAACGTACCGCCAGAGACAGTCCCATGATCGACAGCGCAGTGCCAAAGGACATGGTCATCACCGCTGCAATGCCCCAGGTGACGATACCGAGAGCATTGGAAAACAGCAGGATCATGATTGCCCCGCTGCATGGTCGGGCACCGATGGCGAGAATCACCCCCAGCCGGGTTTTCCAGTTACCGTCCACCAGCGTCTGCCCGACGCCGTGATGCCCGCAACCGCACTTCTCGTCATGGCTGTGCAAGGGAGTAAATCGGGTGAAGGTTATCGGGCGTATGGATTTAAGTGCCTGATAAATGAGAAACGCGCCGAATCCGGCGATCAGCGCAGCGCTGATTTTTTCAACGTACCATCGGCTGGTGCTCAAATCGCCGGCTGCCAGGTTAAAGCCAATCGCGAGGATAAACACAAACAGGATCGCACTGACTCCTTGCATCAGGCTGCCAATAAAAGGCACGACCCGCGCAGCCAGCAGGCTTTCCTTATTGGTACTCAGATAGGTCGTCACGATGAACTTTCCGTGTCCCGGTCCGATGGCATGCAGTACGCCGTACAGAAACGCCCCCGTCAGTAACCAGAAACCGCCGCTGTACTGATGATTATTCAACTGCAGCAGATACATCACCAGATAGCGATGCAGGGTGATTTGCGTCGCCAGACACCACTGAATAAATGCTCCCCAGTGCAGATGCAGGGTATAGCCGATCCCAAACAGTGTCAGCGTCAGGAGTCCTGCCAGCGACAGGCGCAGAGAGGGATGGCGTCCGGATACGATCATGATTCAGTCTGGCTATGGGGATGATGAAACAGTATAGCCCGTTTGCGGTAAGAACTCAGTTCACGCAGAAGGCTTTCTTCTTTTTGTATAACAAAAAATCATATTATTGCTAAATTAGCATAAAAAGTAATATGTTCCTGAACGCCAGGAATATTCATTTTGACCAGAAATACTCTTTTTGGCATACGTTCCAAAAATAAGAATTTTATTGCGCTTGCCTGACGGAATATATAAGCGCAATATAATTAACTATACAATGATTATGCTGTTGTTCTGTTTTTATCTCTTATATGTTTACAAAAATGTCATCTTCAGTTAAATCACTGCTTTTTATCAGATGAAAAATGATAAGAGTGTCATGGTTTTACCACTTTATTTTTCCATAAAAGCGCGTTTTATCATAATCAACCATCAGCCGTGTTTAGCCCTATATGATTACTTATTAATAATAACTATGGATGCAATGTGAGAAAAAAAGATGGAAATAAAAAAGTGGCTAAACACAACGCTGTCCCGACGGGATGCGGTGACAGGCACCGCAAAAATAGGTGCCGCTGTTGCACTCAGTAACGCGATTACGTTGCCTTTCTCTACCACCGCGCAGGCTGAAACGACCGACGCTTCTGCGCAAGGCGGCAATGGCGAAACCGTTCGCCACAGTGCCTGCCTGGTCAACTGTGGCAGCCGTTGCCCGCTGAAAGTGATCGTTAAAGATGACCGCATCGTGCGTATTGAACCGGAGGATGCAAAAGACGACGCGGTATTTGGCGAACATCAGATTCGTCCGTGTTTGCGCGGTCGTTCCAGTCGCTGGCGGGTATATAGTCCGGACCGGATTAAATATCCGATGAAACGCGTAGGTAAACGTGGCGAAGGGAAATTCAAACGTATTTCCTGGGACGAAGCGACAGCATTTATCGCTGCAGAATTAAAACGCGTGACGGAAAAATATGGCCGTGAGGCAATTTATTATAATTATCAGTCGGGCGCTTATTATCATACCCAGGGCACGCCTGCCTGGAAACGTCTGCTAAATCTTACCGGCGGCTATTTAAATTATCATAACACCTATTCCACGGCGCAAATTGCCACCGCAACGCCCTATACTCACGGCGTGTATGTCGGAAGTCACTTTACGCAAATTGCGCATTCCGATCTGGTGGTGCTGTTTGGTCTGAATTTGTCTGAAACGCGCATGTCTGGCGGCGGACAGGTGGAAGAGTTACGTCGTGCGCTGGAAGCCTCGAAAGCGCGGGTGATTATTATCGATCCGCGTTATACCGACTCGGTAGTTACCGAGCATGCCGAGTGGCTGCCGATTCGCCCGACGACCGATGCCGCGTTGGTGGCTGGTATCGCCCATACGTTGATTACCGAACAGTTGATCAATGAAACCGAGGTGAATAAGTACTGCGTGGGCTATGACAGCAGCACGCTGCCTGAAGGCGTTGCGCCGAATGCCAGCTATAAAGACTACGTGATTGGTAAAGGTGATGACGGTATCGCTAAAACGCCGGAATGGGCGGCGGAGATCACGGGGCTTCCGGCGACGCGCATTCGCCAACTGGCACGCGAAATCGCTTCGGCTCGTGCCTGTTACATTTGTCAGGGCTGGGGGCCGCAGCGTCACGCTAACGGCGAGCAAACCGTGCGCGCCATTCAGACGTTACCCGCACTGACGGGCCACTTTGGCCTGCCGGGCACCAATAACGGTAACTGGCCTTATGGCACCCCGTATGGCGTACCGCTGTTACCGATTTTGACCAACCCGATCAAGACTTCCATTCCGTGCTATCTCTGGACAGATGCGATTCAACACCCGGAAATGATGACGGCCACCACGATGGGGGTGAAGGGGGCGGATAAACTGAAAACCGGCATCAAGCTGTTCTTCAACCAGGCCGGTAACACGCTGCTGAATCAGCACGGTGAAACCAACCGCACGCGCAAAATTCTCGCGGATGAAAGCTTGTGCGAAACCATTATCGTCATTGAAAACCACATGACGCCGAGCGCGAAGTATGCCGATCTCCTGCTGCCGGAAACCAGCTATCTCGAAGCGGAAGATCTGGTGGACAGCTCCTATGCCACGGGGTCTCACAACTTCATGATCGCCTTGCAGAAAACGGTCACGCCGATGTGGGAAGTACGTAGCACCTACGATATTTGTGCTGATATCGCCGGGCATCTGGGGCTGCGTGAGCAGTACACCGAAGGGCGGACACAGGCGCAGTGGGCAGAAATGCACTATCAGCAGATCCGCGAGAAACGTCCGTACCTGCCGGAATGGTCGGTGGCGAAAGAGATGGGGGTCGTTGACCAGCGCATCGCAACCGACAAACAGAGCCTGGCGTTTGCTGATTTCCGTGCCGATGCCGTGGCCAATCCGCTGACCACGCCATCCGGCAAGATTGAGATCTACTCGCAGGCGCTGGCCGATCTCGCGAAAGCGTGGACGCTGCCGGAAGGCGATCGCATCCCGGCGGTACCGGAGTTCTGCGCGGTGACAGAGTCGCATCTGAACAAAGCGCTGACCGCGAAGTATCCGCTGCAGTTAAGCGGTTTTCACACCAAAGGCCATACCCACTCAACCTATACCAACGTGTTGATGCTGCATGAAGCGGTACCGGATGAAGTGTGGATCAACCCGATAGATGCCAGCGCACGCCAGTTGAACTCTGGCGATCTGGTGCATGTGTTCAACGATCGCGGCGTGGTGGCGATTCCCTGCAAGGTGACCCAGCGGATTCTGCCGGGTGTGGTGGCGATGCCACAGGGGGCGTGGACCCGTCTGGATAGCAACGGTGTGGACGTTGGCGGGTGCATCAATACCCTGACCAGTCATCTGCCGTCGCCGTTGGCGAAAGGGAACCCGCAGCATACCAACCTGGTTGAAATCAAACGCGCTTAAGGAGTGATCCGCAATGAAACAGTATGGCTTTTATGTTGACTCCTCGCGCTGCTCGGGCTGTAAAACCTGCCAGGTCAGCTGTAAGGATAATAAAGATCTGGACGTCGGCCCGAAATTCCGCCGGGTCTATGAATACGGCGGCGGAAGCTGGATGAAAGAAGGAGAAAGCTGGCACAACGACACCTTTACCTACTACCTCTCTATCGCCTGTAACCACTGTGATGAGCCAGTCTGCGTATCAGGCTGCCCGACCGGCGCGATGCACAAGCGTGAAGAAGACGGTCTGGTGCTGGTCGATGACAGTATCTGCGTGGGCTGCCGCTATTGCGAGATGCGCTGCCCGTATGGCGCGCCGCAGTTTGATGCTAAGGCCAAAGTCATGCGCAAATGCGACGGCTGTCTCGACCGACAGGAGCAGAATCTGCGCCCCATCTGTGTGGATTCTTGCCCACAGCGAGCGCTGGATTTCGGCCCAATCGATGAACTGCGCGCGAAATACGGTAGCGAGAACGAAATTGCGCCACTACCCGCCGCGTCGTTTACCCATCCTAACCTCATCATTAAGCCGCATCCGAAGGCCAAACCTACGGGCGATAAGGAAGGGGCCATTATGAACATGGGGGAGGTGCGCCATGCATGAGTTACCGCTGGTCTTTTTTACCGTCTTTACCCAAAGCGCAGTGGGGGCATTTATTCTGCTGCTGATTGGCGGCACCCTGGGGCAGATCGAGGCGCGGCGGATGGCCATCGGCCTGTTCTGTGTCATGTGTCTGTTTGGGGTTGGGGTGCTGCTGGGGGTAATCCACGTCGGACAACCGCTGCGTGCGCTGAATATGCTGCTGCGCGTGGGTCATTCGCCGATGAGCAACGAAATTGTACTGTCGGCAGTGTTTGCCACGCTTGGCGGGCTGGGTTCTCTCGGTCTGCTGCTTAACCGTGGCGCGACTGCGCTGTGTAAAGCGCTGGTATGGCTGGCGGCGGTGGTGGGCGTGGTCTTTATTCTGGCGATCCCGCAAATCTACCAGTTGCCGACGGTGGTTACCTGGCGCACCTCGTATACGACGGTGATGATGGTGCTGACGCCGCTGATTGGCGGCGGCATTCTGGCCGGGCTGTTCGGGCTGCGTCTGGGCCTGTTGGTGAGCGTACTGGCGATACTCGTAAGTTTCTGCCTGCGACCGGGGTATGTGTCGACGCTGATGAGTGCGGACGACGCGTTAACGGCGGCGCAAACCAGTTGGTTTACCGCACAAGCGGCGCTGCTGGCGCTAGGCATTGTTGGGGTGGTGACCTGGGCGCGGTTGAAGTCCAGTGTCACGGTTCTGGCGATGACCGCCGTGGTCGTCATCGTGGCTGAGCTAGTGGGCAGGA
This sequence comes from Citrobacter sp. LST-B2, assembly GCF_057983045.1. NCBI lineage: Bacteria > Pseudomonadati > Pseudomonadota > Gammaproteobacteria > Enterobacterales > Enterobacteriaceae > Citrobacter > Citrobacter sp. LST-B2. Next base: position 4,578,431 of record NZ_CP192598.1, on the reverse strand, counting down.
TTGCGTTCTACAATCTGTGGACGTTACCGATGTAACCTGTGAGCGGCTTCGGCCGCTCTGTTTTCAGGAGGAGCCAGAGATGACCCCCGATGCTGTATTACCGAGGATCCTCGGTGCACTGTTTTATTACTCTCCCGGACGACCGGAGGTGAAAGCGCTGTTCGACAGTCTGCCCATGCTGCCCGATCTGTATCCGTGGCGCGATCCGGTGCAGATTGCCAGGCTGTGTGCTGACTGGCCGCTGCCGGATGATGAAGAACTGGCGTGGCAATTTTCCGTGCTGTTCGAAGGGCAAGGGGATATGCCCGCGCCGCCATGGGGTTCCGTCTGGCTGGAGCGCGATAATCTGCTGATGGGCGATACCACCGCGGAATACCGCGCGTTTTTACAGTCGCAGGGAATGGCATTTGACTCGCGCCAGAGCGAACCCGAAGATCAGTTTGGCCTGATGCTGTTAGCCAGTAGTGCGCTGCTGGAGGCCGGTAAAGACGCGGCGGTAAATCAATTATTCGCAGTGCATCTGCTGCCGTGGGGATATCGCTATCTGGAACGCGTGCAGGACAGCGCGGTGAGCCCGTTCTATGCGCGTCTTGCCGCCGTAACGGCGTGTTATCTGCAGGAGATGGAGCAGCAACGCGCGCTACAACCTGCGGTGAAACGGCTGTACTTCGGATGAACAAGTCAGAGAAATATTATCAGGCGCTGATGACGCATCGGCACGTCAGTCGGCGTGGGCTGTTTCGCGCGTTTGTCAGTGCGGCAAAGCACACTGCGCCGGAGGGGGTATCGGTGCCTCAACTTGCGCATTCGTTGCCACCGGGAGCCGTGCCTGATGCGCAGTTCATCGCGCAATGTACCCGATGCAACCAGTGTATCGATGCATGCCCGATGGGGATTCTGACCCGTCACGAAGACGGCTACCCGCAACTGGCTATTGATTATGCCAGTTGCGATGGCTGTGGGGCGTGCATTGCCGCATGCCCGAGTGACGCGCTGTGCGTACAGGCGCGTTTTGATACAGGCCTGCGGCCAACGTTCAGCGCTGCCTGCGTTAATCCAGTGCGCTCGTGTAACCAGTGTGTTGAGGCATGCCCCGAACTGGCCTGTACCCTCGGCGCGACGGGGATCCCTGTGCTGGACAGCGAGCGTTGTACCGGCTGCGGTGAATGCCGGGTACAGTGTCATGTTGATGCCGTCAGTCTGAAATAATCCTTCCGCCCGAATTTGCGAGACGGCTTCCCGTTTTGATCTTTTCCTCCTTTATAGGCTTTGAATCCTCTGTCATTGCGAGTTTCTGAGTGTAACGTTCAGCTCCGTGAGTTCTTTGCTAACAATGCAACTACATTGCAATGCGTTTGCATTGTTTTTCTGGCGAGCCTACAATGCGTTTAAAATTTGTACACAGCAACGCAAAGGGATAAATATGTTCGCCTATGTTCGATCTGAAGACATTGCCATTGAAGCGGATTCTAAATTGACGGAACGACATCAAACGACTATCCCTGCGTCGATCAGGGACGCTTTACATCTTCGCAGTGGTGATCGTATTCATTACACATTGCTTTCCACGGGTGAAGTACTGCTTTCAAAATACAGTGAAGCAACGGAGGACGGTGTGATGCGATCATTCCTGGACTTCTTATCACAGGATGTGGCGAATAACCCACAAACGCTGAAGAAGCTGGATTTATCCCGTGGCTATGAACTGGTTGATGGTATCGACGTCAATCTTGATGATGAAATCAGCGACGAAGACTGAAAAAATGGATTTTCCCACATGGCTGAACGGGTGGACGATCTACGCTCATCCCTGTTTTATCGATCAATACAACGCGCTGGTCGCACGTGTTGAAGACCTTAAGCACAGGTTTCCAGATCCCATTGTTTTCCAGAAGAAGAAAGAGACCATGGTGCTGGCGCATTTATTGAAATCCATTGCCAACATTACCCACGAACCCCGAGCTTCTGTTTACCGGCCTGGTGACAGTATAGGGAAAGCTTATACAGACTGGTCGAGAGCGAAGTTTGGTGGGGGACGGTATCGCTTATTTTTCCGTTATAGTCTCGAGAGTAAGATCATTGTCATCGCATGGGTGAATGATGAAGGGTCATTGCGCACCTGCGGCAGCAAGACCGATGCCTATAAGATTTTCGGGAAAATGCTTGATGAGGGGAATCCACCCGACGACTGGCTAAGTTTGCTTCAGGCTTGTCAAAACGACGGGAAGGAACATCTTTGAGCTCTACTGTTGATATTTTCACCTTAACTATTCCAATAATTTACTGAGTCATTATTTTATTTCCGGTATTATCGGGAATTATCCTAATCTCTTCTCCGCTTTTGAATTCTATATCCGCTAAAACCCGTCATGTATTTCGGATTTATCACACCACTTCGCGAGATATAAATCCACCTTTCCTTTCCCTGCGAGTTAACAATGCGTATCTATCCCACAGCAAATGTAGCGCTTTGTGTGGGAATTTTGATTTGGTAGCATTTTCATCAGTTCAAAGGAGTGGTGGTAATTAATATTATTGCATTTTTAATTATTGCCAGGACATTTCCAGAACAAAACCAAGAGTTGATTACAGCAGGACGAAATAACGAATGCGACGTGATGACTCTTTATTTCTCAGGATATTGGTACAAACAGGAAATTGTTATGAAAATGAATAAAGTTGCTATGGCTGTTGCGTTCAGCGCCGCTCTGGGTTCTATGTCTGTTTTAGCTGACACAACGAACGGTGTGATTGAATTCCAGGGTGAACTGGTAAATACCGCCTGTGGTCTGGCACCAGGTTCAAGCCCGGTGACCGTTGATTTTGGTCAGATTCCTGTTTCTGCACTGGCTAACGGTGCTCGCGCCGGAAACGTACACCAGAACATCGAACTGCAGCACTGCGACATCACGGTAGCGCAAACTGCAGAAGTGACTTACACCCCGACCAGCACCAACCCAACTGACGCCACTCTGGCGGCCTTTACTTCAGGCACCGCGTCTGGTGCGGGTATCGGCCTGCGTGACAGCGCCAGCCAGGATGTGGTGTGGGGCACTGCAACAACACCTGTCCAGCTGGTTAATGGCACCAACACCATTCCGTTTGTGGCCTATGTGAAAGCAGAAAGCGCAAGCGCAACCGTGGCTGCTGGTTCCTTCCAGTCCACCGTGAACTTCGAGATTGCGTACCAGTAATTGACCTGAAGTGATGAGTGCGGGGCGTGTTCCCGCACTTTCTCCATCGTAGACCAGGGAGGGACAAAGTGAAAATAAACAATACGCTCCTCATTGCCGTCTATTTTTGCGCTCTGGTCGGGTCGGCTTCGGTTTCAGCATCCACCGTCACGCCGGGTAAATTAGCCATGAGCGGTGAACTGATTGAGGCGGCATGCAGCCTTGACCCGAACAGTCGGGATATAGAGGTTGAGTTTGGTAATGTTTCTGCCAGCCTGATTAATCGTAATGATGAAGGCAATATTACGCGGCCAGTGTTGATACGCCTGACAGGATGTTCCGTGGTGAAACGAGGCAACGATGGTTCACTTTATCCTTATGCTTCGGTCACTTTTATGGGCAATGCGGCGGCATCCGATCCCACCACATTATTAGTCAGTGGTGACGCCGATGGCTTTGGTATTCGTCTACGTGACAGTCAGGGTGAAATATTAACGCTGGGTCAACCCTCTCAGGAATATGAACTGAGCGAGACCGATAACGTTTTAAAATTTTCCGCATCGCTGGTACCGGTTCAAAAATATATAAAAGCGGGCGAGTTTACTGCCGTTGCGCAGTTTTTTATGGATTACCACTAACAGCATAACAATAACCTGGCAGGAAGCAGGACGTTTTTAACGGATTTATTCGGGATGAAAATCATGTCGGTAAAAATAAAAACCCCTATAACGATGATTGCTCTTCTGGTAATGAATAGCTGCTATGCAGCGACAACCAGTGCTGAGGAGAGCGTTGAGTTTAATACCGATGTCCTGGATGCAGCGGAGCGCACGCAGATTGATCTGTCGCGTTTTGCAACCGACAACTATGTCACGCCTGGTGATTATTTGTTGGATATCCGTATTAACGGTCAGCCGGTCGGTCAGGAGAAAATTCGTTATATCGAGGCTCCTGAAGGCAAGCGCACGCTGCCGTGCATCAGCGGCGACCTGCTGGACAAACTGGCGCTGAAAGATGAGGCCCGCGCGCAAGTCACCCAGCTCTATGAGAACTGCTATTCCCTGCAAAGTCTGCCAGGGGCGAAATTAAGCAACTATGCTGGCGTGCTTGAAATTACCGTGCCGCAGGCGTGGATGAAGTATAACGATCCGAACTGGACGCCGCCTGAGCGCTGGGATGAAGGGATCGCGGGTCTTCTGTTTGATTACAGCCTCAACGGGCAACTTACCCGCCAGTTTAACGGCCAGGAAAACTACAGCGCGGTTTCAGGCTATGGTCAGGCGGGCGCGAACATCGGCGGCTGGCGTGTGCGCGGTGAATATCAGACCAGCTATTACAGCCAGAACCATCAATTCGATTTCGACTGGAATCAGATCTACGCCTACCGTCCTTTGCCGATGATGGCGGCGAAACTGACGCTGGGTGAGATCTACCTGAATTCGCAGGTTTTCGATACCGTGCGTTTTACCGGGGTCAACCTTGCCAGCGATGAGCGGATGCTGCCACCGGCGTTACAGGGCTATGCCCCTGAAATTCATGGTATCGCCCGTACCAACGCCAAAGTGACCGTCAGCCAGAGTGGGCGCGTCATCTATGAAACGACCGTACCCGCCGGGCCGTTCAACATTCAGGATTTGCGCAGTTCAGTGCGTGGCACGCTCGATGTACGCGTCGAAGAACAGGACGGCTCGGTCTCCACTTTCCAGGTGAACACCGCCAATATTCCGTATCTCACGCGTCCGGGCTACGTTCGTTACAACATCTCAGGCGGTACGCCGTCCCGTTACAACCATAAAATGCAGGGCCCAACGTTCCTTTCCGGCGATTTCTCATGGGGGGTCAGTAACGCGTGGTCGCTGTATGGCGGCTTACAGTCTTCAGGTGAAGAGTACACCGCGGCGTCGTTGGGTATCGGGCGCGATCTCTATGCGTTTGGCGCTATTTCCATTGACGCCACCGAGTCGTGGAGCCGTGAGCCAGACGGCAACCGGCTGAAAGGAACCTCTTACAAGCTGAGCTACGCGAAAACCTTCGACGAATACAACAGCTCTATTACCTTTGCGGGCTACCGCTTCTCGCAGGAAGACTTCCGCACAATGGCGCAGTATCTCGATGAACGCTATCAGGGATACGACCACATCGGGCGTGAAAAAGAGCTCTATACCATCACCGGGAATAAAACCTTCTGGGCTGGCGAAGCAGGGAAGGCGACGACCGTCTTCCTGACCTGGACGCACCAGAACTACTGGGATAAGCGTAGCCAGGATCGTTACGGCATGTCGGTGGGGCGCGCCTTCCGCATTGGTGACATCAACGGTATCACCGCCAACCTTTCCGCTTACCGTACCGATTACAAAGGGCGCAAAGACGATTCGATCTCCTTCTCGCTGTCGGTGCCGATTGGCGACAACAAATGGGCGGGTCTGGATATCCAGACCAACAACGGCAAAACCAGTCCGATGGCGTCCTACACCGACAACAGTGATTACAACAACTTGTGGCGTATTCGTGCCGGTGCCAGCCAGAGCGGTAACGCCAGCGTTGACGGTTATTACCAGCATCGTTCGCAACTGGCGGAAATCAATACCAATGCCAGCTATCAGCAGAGCCAGTACATGGCGCTGAGCACGACCCTGCGCGGTGGCTTCACGGCAACCCGCCACGGTGCCGCGATGCATAACAGCGGCGCAACGATCAACACGGCGCGCGTTATGGTGGATACCAATGGCATTGGCGGCGTGCCGCTTAACGGCAAGAAGTCGCGGACTAACGGCTACGGCATTGCCGTGGTGCCGGATGTGGTGAGCTACAACAGTTTTGACACCCGCGTGGACGTGGATGCGATGGACAGCGACATCGAACCGTCAAAAGCCATCAGCACGACAACCCTGACGGAAGGCGCGATTGGCTATCAGGCCTTCGGTATGGCGAAGGGGATGAAGATGATGGGGACGCTACGCCTCACGGATGGCAGCGTCCCGCCATTCGGCGCGGAAATTTACAACACCGATGGCGTAAGCGTCGCGATGGTGCTGGAAGACGGGCAAGCCTGGCTTGCGGGGGTCAATGCGAACGAAACGCTGAACGTGATGTGGGGCGGTAAACAGCAATGTCAGGTGACGATCCCGCCAGGCGCAAACAACGGATCGGCGAACACGCTTCTGCCGTGTCGTTAATCCCGACAGAACGAGTTATCTCACTGTAATAAAAGGCCAAAAATGAGCAAGAAAAGACATAGCGGATATCTGATGGCGGCGTGGGCGCTGAGCATGATTGGCGGCTACGCGCAGGCGGGGGTCTCTCTGGATCGGACCCGCGTCATTATTACGGAGAAAGAGGCCTCATCGAGCGCCAATCTGTCCAATACCAGCCCGGATATTCCCTTCCTCGCCCAGTCGTGGGTCGAGGATGAAAAGGGCAACAAGATTACCTCGCCGCTGATTGTGTTACCGCCGCTACAGCGAATCAACGGAGGGCAGAAAGGGATCGCGCGCGTCACCAAAACCGCCGGGATCGAAAAGCTGCCGCAGGACAGAGAAAGCCTGTTCTACCTCAACGTCCGGGAGATCCCGCCGAAGCCGGATAAACCGAATACGCTGCAACTGGCCATGCAGTCGCGCATCAAGCTGTTTTACCGCCCGGCGGCGGTGATCCCGAAGACCCGGAGTGAAATCTGGCAGGACCAGGTGGTGTTCCAGAAAAACGGCAACCAGATGACGGTACAGAATCCAACGCCTTACTACGTCACGATCCTTGGGTTGTCCAAAGGGGCCGGACAGAAGATCACCCAATTCCCGGGGATCATGATCGCGCCCAAATCGAGCCAGCAGTTTGCGGTAACGGACGGAAATGTCAGCCAGTTTTCCATGATGTACGTGAACGACTATGGCGGACACCCGGAGCTGAAGTTTCGTTGCGATGGCAACACCTGCAAAGCGCTTCCACCGGCGCAGCAGGGCTAACCAGGAGGAACCTGACAATGCAAAATCCTTTATTCACGGTGGCCCTCCTTGCGATGGGCGTGGCGTTTCAGTGCGGGGCGGATGTGCCCGCGCAGCCACAGCATAGCGCTCAGGAACATGTCAGCGAAGATAGCGGCATTGTCCGGTTTCACGGCACCGTGTTTGCCTCTCCCTGTGTGCTGATGACACAAGGGCGTATTCAGGATGTCGAGATGGGCGAGATCAGCGCGCAGAATTTTCGCCAGGCGGGCGATCGCAGTGAGCCGGTACGCTTCAAATTGTATCTGAAGGACTGCCTGAAAGGGGCGTCGCAGTCGCGAGGGAGTCTGGCGTCCAGAACCACCGGGAATGACTGGCGTGCCTACAGCACCGGGGAGCAGGCGGTGCAACTGACGTTCGTTGGTGAATCCGATCTTAATAACGGCCAGCTATTACGCACCAGCGGTACGACCCAGGGAGCCGGCGTGCGCCTGCTCGATAAAAACGGGAATGCGCTGGATGTCGGGCAGACCCATGCGCCCTGGCTGGTGAACTCTGGTGATAGTGAACTGAATTTTATGGCGGCGCTGGAATCCACGGGGTTGCATGTGAGCGCGGGTGACTTTAGCAGCCTGGTCCGCCTGAAGATGGAGTACTTGTAATGAAACTGTCAGGCCTGTTCCGCCGCAAATGGCCGGTCTTACTGGCACTCAGCACGCTCGGCTTACCGGGCGCGGCGTGGTCCGCACTGGACGGTGAAATTGAACCGGTGAATGGGACCTATGACTATCTGATTAATATCAGCAATCATGATATTACCTCCAACCAGGCAGGGGCGACCATTACTGACGAGTTTAATCTGGCAGGGATGTTCCAGGGGCGTGCGTACTGTACACAGTCAATGGTGGATCAGCCGGTGTATTACATGTCTCAGGCGACGTTGACGCAGTCCGGAATGACGCCGGGTTACCTCAAACTGAATGACTATATGGACGTTAAAATTGAGATCTACATCGGCGGGAATCTGCAAGATTATAAAACAGTACCGTTTGATAACATCTCAAACGACGCCAATCAGAACTACTGTAACCCGCCCAGCACGATCCTTGACAACCAGTTTACCTCCGGTGCAAAGGGGAAAGTGACCTTTATGATCACCAAACCGATTATCAACGGGGTGAACCTGCAAGGATCTGAGATTGCAAAACTCTTTGGTCGCCTGGGGCCGGGCGCAATGGGGCAAACGCCGCTTTCCCGCATCACCATCGCTTCCGGTGTCATCACCGTGCCGGATAAATGTATCGTCAATCAGGGGACGCCGATCGTCGTTGACTTCGGCAACATACCGGGGATCGGTAGCCGACTGAATGGCATCAATTACAGCAAAAACGTACCGATTCATGTGAAGTGCGAGGGCGGCAGTTTTGCCCAGGGGGCACTGAATATCAAATTGGGGATCCAGCAGGCTAATCCTGCGTTTGACGATGGTAAATACCTGAGTACGCAGGGGACAACGGATCGTTCCGAGCTGGGCATTGCGCTGCGCGATCGTCAGGGCAACCCGGTGGCACCCAATACCTTCTATAACGTGCCGGGGTTTGCCAATAACGAAGGCGACTGGAACCTGACTGCCGCGCCGGTGGCGAAATATACCACCTCCGTCATTCCGGAAGGTGAGTTCCATGCATCTGCAACGGTTGTGGCTGAATTCCAGTAAGGAGGGAATATGCATCGCATAACAATGGTCTTTGCCGGTTTATTGACGGCGCTCGCTCCGGCCCCGGTGTGGGCGCTGGGGGAGTTGCTGGGTGGCGATCTCAGTTTCACCGGCGTGGTGATGGCTTACCCGTGCAGCATTGCGCCTGATTCAGAGCGAGTGCCAGTCGATTTCGGGAAAGTATCGACCAAGTCACTGTATATCAACGGAAAAACAGTGCCGGTTCCGTTCACGATCAAATTAGAGGATTGCACGCCGAGCGTCTTTGATTCCGTGACGGTGACGTTCAGCGGTACTGCCAATGGCAATCTGGCGGACCGACTGGCGATCAGCGCCACATCACCGGGCAACGCGGGTGGCGTGGGGATCGGTCTTCTGGAGGAAGACGATACGCCTGTGCGCCTGAATGTGGCGACCCGTCCGGCCGCGATCAGCGACACCACTTTACGGCTTAACTTCCAGGCATTTGTGGAGGCTGAACCGGATGCCTTAGCAAACGGCACCCTGACCACCGGACCTTTTACCGCCACAGCGAATTACACATTGAACTATCAGTAGCGTCATCAAAAGGATATTGAGGCATGGTGTATCAGTGTTTTCTTTACAACAAAGATCTCTTTTTTTCGCAAGGAATCAAAACAGTGATTGCCAGTTTGCTTGCGGAGAAAACGGATGTTTTATATTCCTTAACGGATGATTACACGCAATTGATTAAGCAGTTACAGACTCGCGTGAATGATGACTGCTGCCTGTGGATCCTCTGCGATTTGGACAGCCTGCCGCGTGAGCGGATTCGCGCGCTGCAGCTCATGAATAATTTCTATCAGCGTGAAAACAAGAATCTGATCATTTTATTAAGCGAGCACAACATGCCGCTGTTTTTCACGTTGTATGCGCTGTTGCCAAACGCGCACTGGTTATTGAAAAGCGAGAATCTCGCCAATATCACCCCTTTTTTTCAGGAATTATTGGACCAACGACGCCAGGGATGCTGCTTTAGCTATTCATTAGTGAATTACACCCGCAGAAGACTGCACCACCGGGAAATGAATTATACGATTTCCGGCAATGAATGGTGGCTGATGGAAGAGATATTCAAAGGGAAATCGCTGTCGCAAATTTCCGGTGAAGTGAATATTGATGTCCGACGCCTGAGCTATATCAAACGGCACTTAATGAAACGACTGAATATTAGAAACAACATTGCGTTATTCACGGTGTTCAAGGGAATTATGCCGTGTGACCCGTGAACTGTCTTTTCGGCAGTGGTATTTGCCGAGCGATCGGTGCAAGTGATTGCACCCCATTAAACCCTAAGTAAGGAAAACAGAGATGAAAAAATTAACTGCGATCGAAGTGGCTAACGTGGTGGGCGGAACCTGTAAAACCTGCGAAACCACGTATCAGAACGTCACTATTGGTGGTGTGACCTCCTGTAAGGAACTGACAACCTGCACGGATAAGCACGGTACGACCACGTCAATGAAAGATGCGAACGCCAGCAAGTGTGGTGGGGTTCCGAACCGCTAATCATTGGCTATGACCTGGAGGTACCCGCGCCTCCAGGTTTATCTTTTCCGCTGCGAGAATACTATGGCGACCCAATTTAAACGCATCACTATTATCAGCTATTCGCTGTGTTTGATCGTCATCTCTTCGTTGATGACGGTGCTTTGTTATCACATTTTTGTCTTTAATACCTTTGCCACGGATAACTCACAAACACAGGCTTTTCGTGAAGTCAGCACAGAACAAATTGCTCAGAGTCCGATTAAAGACGCGCGCAGCATTATCGAGGTGATGTCTTACGGTTGCCATTATTGTGCGGCTAATGAAGAAAATCTGGCGGAATTTTCCCGGACCCTGCCGCCGGGCAGTGTATTTACCGCGATTCATATTACCAGTGAGGACAGCGGTCTTGCTGCTTACGCGCCGATTTTCGCCACGCTGGAAGAGATGGGGATTGAAAAGAAGGTTCGCGACAGCGCCTATAACGCCGTTATTACCCGTAATGTCGACCTCACCGATGAGAAGGCATTGAATGCCTGGCTGGTAAAAAACAATATTGATGTGGATAAATTTAATACTCTGCGTCAGAGCGACGCGGTTAAAAACCGTCTCAGCACGATGGCGGCCATTACCGCGCATTATGATATTAACGCGACGCCGATGTTTATTATCAATAAACGCTATGTGGTCGCCCAGGACAGTGAATTTCCTCAATTTGCGCAGCGCATGCTGCAATTGCTGAAAGAGGATAAATAACCGCGGTGGTCAGATTTTTTATTATCTGGAGCGTATTTAGTTTTAAAAACAGTGCGGGATGGCTGTATGACGCGAAGCGTAATTTTTCTCAGGGAACACTGATTCTGCTGCGAAAAATGGTGCGTTATCTACCGCTGCCCGCATTACTGACCGTGGCGAAAGGACTCTGCGCGCTACGGTTGCTGGGGCGCTCTTATCGCTTACGCAATGCGGTGGCAAACGAAAACACCCGCTGCCTGATCGGGCAAACCGGCCGGGTGAACGCGGCCTGGATCGCGGTGCGTCGCCGCCTGCTGGAAGAGGCCGCAACATGGGGACAAAACCCGGCGCTACTCCAGCAGATCCGTGCCTGTGCGGCAGAACTTGATGCCGTAGTCGCACCGCTGCATCAGCAGAACATTCCTTACATTCTGGCGCCGTTACATACGGTGTCGGACGTGCTGGCGGCGATGGTCGGTGCCTGCGTCACGCCGGGTAAAGCCTGCGTGGTGGTCTCTTCCAGCGCCGAACTCTACAACGCGCAGACCCGTGCCCTGGGCGGTATCGACCTCTCCTATTGCTCCATCCATCAGCAGAACAAAACGCTGGCCGGCAGCCTGATGGAGCTCATCACCGATGTCGCTACCGGACGGCAGAACATGATTATTTTTCCCGATATCTCGCCGGACTACACCCTACAGGCCGAAGGGGCGCTGGCGGCGAAACTGCCGTGTCGTTTATTCGGCCGCAGCGCGAAGTTACACAATGGCGTGGTGCGCCTTTCCGGAGTGATTGCGGCGCAGGTGGTGTTTTATCACCTCAGCTACCACAACGGTCTGCACATTCATATTCGTCCGCCGGTGAGCAGTCAGAATGTCGCCCGCGAACTGCCTGACATTATTGAATCCACGCTGCGCGAATATCCGCAGGAGTGGCTTCTTTGGCACAGCCATTCTCTCTTCTTTATTAATCACTGATGATAAAAATGACGACCACGATCCCGAATCTGATCTTTCAGGAAGAGACCAACGAGTGCGGCCTGGCGTGCGTGGCGATGCTGGCACAGACGCAGGGGCAGCCTGTTTCGCTGGCAACATTGCGCGAGTGGTTTCCGGCCTCTGACCACGGAACCTCACTGGATACGCTGATGAGCATTCTGGCGCGGCTGGGTATTGCGACGACGCCGGTCCTGTTTGAGCACGATGAGCTGAGCGACCTGCCGCTGCCGGCCATTTTGCATTATGGTGCAAGTCACTATGTCCTGCTGGCCTGGCGCAAAGGCAACCACGTGTGCGTGATGAACCCGGCGATTGGTGAGCAGTGGTTACCGTTTGCCGCGCTTAAGCAGGAGATCAGCGGCTATGCCCTGATTGTCGAACCTGAGCAGGCCGTTGCCGCAGACCCTGATTTGCCGTTGTCGACAACCGCGCAGAGCGCGCCGCGGGCGATGAGCATGCAGGAAACTGCGGCGGTGCCGGGGATCTATCGGCTGATGCTGCTGACCTTCCTCGTCTCGCTGACGCTATTTCTGATGCCGACGATGGTGAGCAACGCCATCAACCAGGCCTTTTCCAGCGTGGAGAGCAGCGACTTTCCCTACGGCTGGTTTATCCTGGCGTTTGTCGCCTCCTCACTGATGGCGCTGGGCGTGCGGGTGATTAGCGAACGCTTTATCAAACGCTTTGTGCTGATTCACAGCGGTGTGGGGTTTTCCCGCCTGCTCCACAACCCACTGCGTTTTTTCGAAAAACGGGCGCCGGGGGAGATCTTCAGCCGCTTCACGGCCTGGCAGATTGGCCTGTTGCAAAAGATTGAGCTGGATAACGGCCTGCGCTCCGACTGGGTGATCTGCACGATCGCGCTGGCGATCATGTTCTGGATTGCGCCCGTGCTGGCGGCGATCTCCGCCGTCGGCGTCACGGTAATGGGGGTCATCAGCGTCTGGGCGGTGATCCGAGACCGCTGGTTCACCCAGCAATTGCAGCTGAAAAGCGCCACCCTGAATGATTTTTTCATGGAGACAATTCAGGGCATTTTGACCGTCAAAACCGCCGGACTGGAAGGGCAGCGCCAGGGACAATTTGCCAACTTCAGTCGCGATCTGTTTTCGTGTCTGCAACGCCAGAAGGTCTATCAGCAGGTGAAAGAGGGGCTGTATCAGCTCACCGGAAGCCTGGAGATGGTGGTGTTTATGCTGGTGGTTCTGCCGATGGTGCACAGCAAACTGATCTCACTGGGCGATTTTTTTGCCTATAGCTTCCTGCGGCAAATATTCACCTCCTACGTCACGCGTATCTTCTACGCCATCATTCAGAAATCGCAATTGAACGTGATCGACACCCGCGCCCATGCGCTGTTTGCGCCACGAGACGAGGCGAAGCCCGCTTCGTTTGCGATGCAACTTCCCACCGATACCGCGCCGGATCTGACGTTTGCGTCGTTGTGCTATGGCTACGATCCCGCCAGGCCGGTGCTGTCGTCGGTGTCGCTGTCGCTACGCGCGGGCGATCAGATTGCAATTGTCGGTGAATCTGGTGCGGGTAAGAGCACTTTACTCCGTCTGATTGCCGGCCTGTTTTCTCCGCAGGCGGGGGGCTGTTATGCCGCAGACGAGGCGTTGACTGCGCAACAACTTGCGCAGTTTGTCTGCCTGCAAAGTCAGGAGGATATTCTGTTTAACGCCTCGGTTCGCGAAAACATTACGTTGTTCGACGCGCACTACCGCGAACGCGACCGTGGGCGGATTGAGGCATTGCTGGAATCCCTCGCGCTGGGTGAGGTGGTACGCGGATTACCGGGCGGTATCGACGCCCTGATCCGCGAAAGCCACGCGGCGCTGTCGCTCGGTCAGCGTCAGCGGTTATTGCTGGCGCGCGCGCTGTACAGCTCACGTCCGGTGTTGTTGCTTGACGAACCGACCGCCAATCTTGACGACGACACCGCGGCCATTGTTATGGAGACGATTCACGCTCATTGCCAGAAAACCGGTAAGTCACTGATTGTGGTCACCCACAGCGACGCGATTCTGTCGCGGTTTCAGCGAGTTTATCAACTGAACGACGGCACGCTCAGCCCGCTGGAGGTCAACGTATGACGCCGAAATCGCGTTGGCTGCTGATCGGTGGTGCAGTAGCGCTGGCCGTTGCGATCGGTGGCACCTGGGCGTCGCTGGCTTCGACCTCGCCGCAGGAGAGTTTACCGCTGGAAACCATTGGCACGGGCGATATCGAAAAGGTGGTGCTGGTGACGGGGGTTCTGAAACCGGCGGTGCAGGTTAACGTCGGGGCGCAGGTCAACGGACAATTGCGCAAGCTGTATGTGCGCCAGGGCGAGAAGGTGCAAAAAGGACAACTGCTGGCGGAAATTGACCCCACGTTGCAGGAGTCCGATCTGAACAACACGCGCGCGCAACTGGCCAGCGCTAAAGCGCAAAAGCTGTCGGCGCAGGCGACGCTGTTACGTTATCGCCAGGAACTGAACCGCCAGCGCATGATGCTGCGTGACGGCTCTGCCGTGCGCAGTGAATACGAGCAGGCGAAGGCGCAATACGATGCGCAGGTGCAGCAAATTGACGTGAGCGATGCGCAGATTGTGCAGGCGGAGATGGCGGTGAAAACGGCGCAGGCCAATCTCAGCTATACCCGCATTGTGGCGCCCATCGACGGCGAAGTGCTGGGTATCGTCACCCGGGAAGGGCAGACCATCGTCTCCTCGCAAACGGCACCGACCATTCTGGTGCTGGCGAACCTCGACACCATGCAGGTGCAAACGCGTATCTCCGAAGCCGACGTGCAAAAAATCCGTCCCGGTCAACCGCTGCGCTTTTACGTCATCGCCAATCCGGATAAACGCTACGTCAGTACGATGGGCTTCGTGCAGCCTGCGCCGCAGGAAGCGCTGGAAGCGCCCGGCGAGAGCGGCATGGGCGGTAATCAACAGGCGATGGCGGTGTACTACACCGGTACCTTTGAAGTGCCTAACGCTGAGCGCGAGCTCAAAACGTCGATGACGGCGCAGGTCTTTATTCAGATTGCCGAAGCAAAAAACGTATTGCGCGTGCCGGTCGCGGCGCTCGGGCAGGCGCTGGATACCGAGCGTTACACCATCACGACCATTGAAAACGGGAAAACGCACACCCGCACCATCCGCATCGGGATAAATGACCGGCAATACGCCGAAGTGCTGGAGGGATTGCAGGTCGGCGATCGCGTGGTGCTGGCGCAGGACACGGTGCGAGGATAGCGGATGGAACCGATTATCGTCTTACGCCAGGTTTGCCGGACATTCCGCGCGGGAAGCGAGACGCTTGCGGTGCTGAGCGACATTTCACTGACCCTCCACAGCGGTGAGATGGTGGCGATTGTGGGCGCTTCGGGTTCGGGGAAGTCCACGCTGATGAACATCATCGGTTGCCTGGACAAACCTTCTTCCGGCGAGGTGTTGATCAACGGAACGCCGGTACATGATGCCGACAGCCTGCACCTGGCCGATCTGCGCAGTCGTTATCTGGGGTTTATATTTCAGCGCTATCACCTGATGCCGTATCTGACGGCGGAAGAGAACATCGCCATTCCCGCGCTGTACACCGCAATGTCAGCGCAAGAGCGCAATGCACGCACCCATCGTCTTGCACGTCAGCTTGGCCTGGAAAACCGACTCCAGCACCGCCCCGCCCAGCTTTCGGGGGGGCAACAGCAGCGCGTGAGCATCTGCCGGGCGCTGATCAACGGTGCGCATATCATCCTCGCGGATGAGCCCACCGGCGCACTCGATAGCGTCAGCGGCAAGGCGCTAATGGACGTGCTGCATCAGCTGCATGCGGCTGGGCACACGGTCATCATCGTCACCCACGACCGCGACGTTGCCCGGCAGGCGCAGCGAATGATTGAGATCAGCGACGGGCGAATTATTCGCGACGTTCAGCACGCCGCCGTTCGTCGGCCGATTACGCTGCCGGAGCAGGATAACGGACGCGCCTCGCTGGGCCGCCGTCTTCATGAAGCGGTCCGCATGGCCTGGCGTTCGCTGCTCGGACACCGGATGCGCGCGTTTCTCTCCATGTTGGGGATCATCATCGGCATTGCGTCGGTGGTGTCGTCGATGGCGGTAGGCGAAGGCGCACGGCAGGCGATCATGAGCGAGATTGGCAAACTGGGAAGTACCACGCTGGAGATCCATCCCGGCACAGGGTGGGGCAGCAAGCGCCCGGATATGGAGCGCGCATTGTCGATGGACGATGTGCGCAGTTTACAGGCGTTGCCGTGGATCATGGGCGTCTCGCCGGTGGTCAGCAGCACAACGCTCGCGGTTCGCAAAGGGCTCGACTCCTCCATGATGCTCTCCGGCGTGTCACAGGACTTTTTTGCCCTGCAAGGGCTGCGCTTTGTGCAGGGAAATGGCTTTACCGCACGCGACGTCGCGGAAGGCGAACCGCTGTTGATTCTCGATGAGACCGGGCGCGATACGCTGTTCCCCGGTGGCGAAAATCCGCTTGACGAGATAGTCCAGATTGGCGGCGCGCCGTGGCGGGTGATCGGCGTGGCGATACGACCCGGCCCGAAAGTGGTGGGCGGGTTTATGACCGCCTGGGTTCCGCATACGTCATTACAGCAGCGACTTACCGGCGAAAAACCGCTGGAATCGTTGATTCTGCGTTTTCAACCGCGGCTGGAACCGCATGAGGCGGCGCTGCGGGCGGAACGTCATCTGCTGCGGGAACATGGCCGGAAGGACTTCTTTATCCAGACCGACGATCAGCTGGCGAACGCATTGCAAAAAACCTCTGACTCGATGTCGTTGTTGATTACCGCCATTGCGGCGATCTCCCTGCTGGTGGGCGGCGTCGGAGTGATGAACATCATGCTGGTGTCGGTGACAGAGCGGACGCATGAAATCGGCATCCGCTTGTCGGTGGGGGCGCGTCCCTCGGACATCATGAACCAGTTTCTGATTGAGGCCGTGATGATCTGCGCCCTCGGCGGCCTGTTGGGCGTGTTCGGTTCGTGGGTGGCGGGGCATCTTTTCGCCCTTGCGACCGATGCGTTCTCAATGGTGTTCACTGCGTTTCCGGTGCTGATGGCCTGTGGGTTTTCTGCCCTGATCGGCCTGACGTTTGGCTATTTTCCGGCGCGCAGGGCGGCTCGCCTCAACCCAACCGAGGCGCTGGCCCGCGAATGAAAAGACTGCTTGTGTTGCTCGCACTTTTATTGCTCGCGGGTTGTGGCTCACTGACCCGCAGCGACTACCAGCGTCCGCTGTTGTCTTTGCCCACCCAATGGGGGCCTGCTACCGACACGGTGTCGGAATACGGCTGGCAGCGTTTTGGCGATCCCCGACTGTCGCGGGTGATTGAACAGGTGCTGGAAAGCAATAACGATCTCGCGGCGGCGGCCATCACCGTGCAACAGGCGCGCGTGGCGGCAGGATTAACTGACACCAATATGACCCCCGATGTGGCGGTCAGCGGTTCTGCCAGTAACAGCAAAAACACACGCCGGGGAACATCCGCGCAGGAAAACTACAGCAGCGGCATCACCATCGGCTGGGAACTGGATCTGTGGGGAAAACTGGCGCGGGCCCGTGAGCAAAGCGAGTGGGAAGCGGTGGCGAGCGAGCAGGATTATCACGCGACGGTACTCACCACGATGGGCACCACCGCCCAGTTGTACTGGCGTATCGCACTGTATAACCAGCAGATTCGCAATCAGCGTGACGGTCTGGCGATTTCGCAACAGACCGTGCAGCAGGTGACGTCATGGTTTAACGCCGGGAAGGTCGGCCAGCTCGATGTGTTGCAGGCGCAGCAGGCCCTGCTGGAACGAGAGAATCAGTGGCGAACGCTGGTTCAGCAACGTCAGAATACGCGCAATGCGCTGGCGCTGTTGCTCAACAGACCGGCAGAACAGCATGCCGATGAATCACCCGCGCTGGATGCAAACCAGCAGGTGCCGATTGCGCAAAAAACACCGCTACGGGTGATTGCGCAGCGGCCGGACATTCAGGCCGCGGAGTCGCGTCTGCGCGCGGCCCTTGCGGGTTACGACGCCTCAAGGCTGCAGTTTTATCCCGCACTTTCGCTTGATGCCTCACTGAATGCCGGCAGTCAAATCTTCAGCCAATGGTTCCGCGATCCGATCCGCACGATTGGCGGCACGCTGGCGCTGCCGTTTATCCAGTGGAACACCCAACAGCTCACCGTGAAGCAAGCGGATCTCGCGGTAAAACAGGCGGCAATCGCCTTTCGCTCGACGGCCTACGCCGCGCTCGCCGAAGTGGATGAAGCGATGGAAAACCGCCTGAGTGCTGATGAACAGCGCGCACGACTTCACCAGTCGCTGATCCTCAGTCAGCGGCGTTTAACCCTGACGGAAAGCCGCTATCGCGCGGGTGCCGTGGATTTTCAGACGTTGTTGAACGCGCAGGACGATCTGTTGACGTTAGAGAACGCCCTCGCACAAACCCAATACGACTACCTCTACGCCACGTTGCAGCTCTGGCTGGCGCAAGGGGGTGGCGAAACGCAATACAGGATGATGCAACATGAAGCCGAATAATGAATTTAAGCGGGTCGTCGTTACCGGGTATGGCGCCGTGACCCCACTTGGCGCGACGGCTAATGAGAGCTGGCAGGCGATGATGGATAACCGTCTGGGCTATCGCTACGTCGATAAAACGGCGCAGAATATCAACACCCATTTTCTCGGGCTGGTGGATAACGAGCCGAGCCTGGCAGGTGTTCCTGCAGTGATTCGTCGTCGGCTGCCACGCTTTGCCCGGCTGACCGTTGGCGCGGCACGTCAGGCTATGACGATGGCCTTTGGCGTCAGGCCGCCGCAGGAATACTACTGCACGCTCGACTGCGGCGTGATCATGGGAACCGGCTGGGGAGGACTGGACGAAAGCTACGACGCGCAAAGTGAGTTTGCGGCCGCGGGCGTCGCTTCACCGTTTAACTGTTTTTATTCGATGCCCAGCGTCACCACCGCAGCATGCAGCCAGTTCTGGGGACTCAATGGTTACCAGAATACGGTGGTTGCCGCCTGCGCGACGGGGACGATCGCTATTGGCGACGCTTACGAGGTGATCCGCAGCGGCAGGGCAAAGATGATGCTGGCCGGCGCCGGAGAATCTCTCACCAGCCACTGCGCGGTGTGGAACATTGACGTGCTGGGCGCACTGAGTAAGGAGGCGTCGGATCCGCAGCGCGCCAGCTGTCCGTTCAGCGCCCATCGTAGCGGCTTTGTGTTATCGGAAGGGGCGGCGGTGCTGTGTCTGGAAGAGCGCGAAGGGGCACTGGCACGCGGCGCGACGATCCTCGGCGAGATTACCGGCTACGCCAACTTCTCCGACGCCTGGGATTTCACCTCGCCGGCGGAAGACTGTCTTGCCCGCGTGCAAACCATCACCCATGCGCTGCAACAGGCGGAGCTGGAACCGGAGCAACTCGACTACATCAACGCGCACGGTACCTCGACGCCGCTGAACGATATCAATGAAACGCAGTCGCTAAAAATGGCGCTGGGGGACGCGGTGTGGTCCATTCCGGTTTCCAGTACGAAATCGTACTCCGGGCACTTAATTTCCGCGGCGGGCACCTTCGAGAGCATTGTCTGTCTGCAAGCTATCGCCAACGGCATCATTCCCGCGACGGCCAATTTCCAGCAAGCGGATGAATGCTGCGATCTGGATTATGTGGTTGAGGGCCATCGTGCGGGCAATGTCCGTCGCACGCTAAACCTGAGCTTCGGCTTTGGTGGCGCGAATGCGGCGTTGATTCTGGAGAAGCACGTATGATGCCGCTTCATTATGGTCAACAGGATGCCCGGCGCTGGGCCGCGTTTTCGGGCGATTACAACCCGGTACACTTTGACGAGGCGTGGGTGAAAGCGCGGGGCGGAAGCGGACTCAGCGTACATGGCATGCGCGCCTTGCTGGACGTAAAGCGGTTTATCAGTCCGCCGGTCGACGACGCCCCGTTTCTGAAATGTACCGTGCGTCTGCGTCGACCGCTGTGGCGGGATACCGCCTATCGACTGACGCGCGATGCGACTAAGCGGGTTGCGGCGTCGGTGCGGGAGTTTTCTGCCGAAGAGACCTGCCTTTCTTGCCAGATCACGCCGGAGAACCACCTGCCACTCGTCGATGGCGAAAGCCAACGGGTTCTGGATTCGTCGGCGCTGGCCGCGCTGCACCGGACGTTTCTGCCGCTGTTGCCCGACGCTCAGCAATGGCATTTTCTCGACGCCCTGTTGTTTCGTCATCTTCTCCAGGATACCGCGCTGTTACGCCAGCAGGCGATTGCCGACATACTGCCGACGTGTCGGACGCTGGATGCGCTGTTTTCTCACTTTCCTGTTGTACAGACCCATCAGGAAGTCATTTTTGACAGTCATCTGCTGGCCCCCTGGCGAGCAGAGTCGCTACCGGAACATCTAGAGATCGACACCTTGCCGGCCCTGGTGGTTGGCGACCTTGCGAATGGCGCGGTGGTGGTGCGAATCGCCGCGCGAACCTGTTATCAACATCACTACATTAGCAATGCCGTAACGCTTAAAGTCGGCGCGCTGACAAAAGGAAAATCAAATGAGCCAGCATGAAATGATCTACGACAAAATCAGTGAAATGATCTGTGACGCCAAAGACCTGGCGCCGGAGGCGCTGACACCAGAGACGACGCTGCCTGAACTGGAGCTGGACAGCCTCGACTACGTTGAACTGATGGTACTGGCGAAGCGTGAATTTAACGTCACGCTCAACCCTGAAATGTTTATGAAAAATCCAACCATGACGCTTCGCGAACTCAGCCAGCGTATTGCGCAGGAAATGGCAGGTTGATATGGCAAAGAAATGGATGCTCATCACCGGCGGCAGTCGGGGAATCGGCCAGGCGCTGGTGAGTCACCTGTTGCCTGAATGGAACATTGTCTTTACCGGTCGCAACGAGGCCGGGATCGCCCGCACGCTGGACATCGCGCAAAGCCAGAGTACGTCGACCTGGGTGAAGGGCATTCGCTGCGACGGCAGCGATGAAGCCAGCGTCGAGCAGTTAGCCATGTCTCTGCTCGAGGCGCATGGCGCGCCTGCCGCTATCATCCATAACGCCGGTATGACCAATGACGCGCTGCACATCCACCAGAACGCGCGAGACTGGCAGGAGGTGCTGGGAAACAATCTGGTCGCGGTGGTGAACTGGAATCGCATTCTGCTGCCCGCCATGATGACCCAGGGCAGTGGCTCGATTGTGTTTATGTCATCCGTGACGGCCATAAAAGGCAACAGCGGACAGACGGCCTATGCCGCCAGCAAGGCGGCGATGATTGGCCTGACACATTCGCTGGCGCGAGAAGTGGGGCGTTTTGGCATTCGGGTGAATTGTCTGGCTCCGGGGTTGATTGAAGGTGAGATGGTTCAGGCTATTCCGGAAGCCCGATTGAAAACCATGCGGCAGAATATTCCTCTGCGTCGCCTCGGACGCACGCAGGACGTCGCCCGCGCGGTTGCGTTTCTGACCGGGGAAGGGAGTAGCTATCTTACCGGTCAGACGCTGGTGCTGGACGGTGGTTTGTCCGCCTGATAAGCAAGAACCGCGAGAATGGCATCTCGCGGTTCAGGTCAGGCCTAGCTGGTTAATTCTCTGGACCAGGGCGCGTCGCTCTTTGACCGACTCCTGAAAAATTTGCAGTAAAACCTCGCTATTTTGCCGCACAATGTCCGCCAGTTCAGGGGCGATTTCTGCAGTTTCCCCGACGCGTACTTTAAATTCCGATGACAGCGTGACGCCCTGCAGCAACGACGCCAGCCAGATGCTGGCCTTCAGAATCCTCACTTCAAGAGGATGGGTGGCTTGTGCAACCCCTGTCTTTTGAATTTGACACCAGCGGGCAATATCCCGAATGGCTTCAATTGGATAGAGTTCACCCCAGATAGCATTATCTTCCCCGGTATGTGCCGGAGCGGCGCACAGCGCCAGAGACGTCAGGTTATGCAACAAGCCACCTATTTCGATTTTCAGGCACTGGACCGGGGAAATTCCCATTTCTCGAGCCAGGTAACCGGAGATACGGCCGACAACCAGGGAGTGCTGGACGCCGTTCTGGCTGAACCCATCAATAATAAACGCCAGCATGTTGGCGATATCGCGAAAGTTATGCAAAGAGATGGAGTCGTTATGGATGCGGGGGATGTCCTGGATATAATCGTCGAACTCTGTGGATTTAATTTTTAACCAGAAGTGTTCGCAATTTGCTACTTTTCTGAATGCATTGATAAATTCGGGGTTATATAAAATATGTTCGCCGCCAACAATGATATTAATAATTTCCTCTTTTGCCGATAATATATCGCTAGCACGGTAAAGGGCGATTAAAACATCCAGACGATCCGCCAGATAAACGACATGGCTCTCTCTGGGCACTTTTTCACCGTTAACGTAGTCGCCTTTTCCATTGTCCCAGTGGGTGTGGTGATAGCGAACAATCGAACTTAACGGATTCAGTAAAGGAACGCTCGCCAGTAATTCAGCACCGACGGCCGCATGGTTATTGAGTTCATTATCGTAATAGCTGAGGGGTTGAAGACGCGATTCCTCGTTCAGTCCTCCAATATCATGAAGCAGGGCCGCCAGCAGCGTTTTCCTGCACTGTGCAGGTGTGAACCGCGATTCCCTGGCCAGGTGCCAGGCGATGAATGCCGTTCTGACATGATGCAGGTTAAGCCTGGGGTTAATCATGTCTATTATTTTTGAGATGCAAGCCAGTGATTCTATTAATTTTATATTCATATAATGAGACATTTAACTTTCGCTGTGCTTCGTTAAAGAAAACCACGCTAATTAATCTCGTTTGCAACCATATTGCGGGAATACGTGGTTACCAAATAGTATGACATTATTATTGACTTTTTTTAGGAAAATTATTTTGTCGTCAGGGCCTTTGCCAAACAACAAACTATTAGCAATCTCATCATCAACATTATCAGTATTATCATGTATGGTTTTGACACTCATTATCTTATACAGATGCGCATTGGCATTGTATGTTTCATATTTCATTTTGAGCGTGCGCGAGATTAAATACTTTTTTTCATTATGTGTGAGCAGCCCGTCAATATTGATAAGAAGTTGATCATCCGTCATGTGGACAAAAATTAGCCCTTCGGCGCGAATGTTGTCGCTGTTGATACTCTGGATAACAGAAAACTGTGACTCGCATGAGAAAACCGGGGGCCGGGTAAAACAGTAAACCGCGCCGATCAATAACAGGCCGACACCGATCAAAAGAAAAATGGCTTGTTTAGGCATTATTTTTTTCTCTGTAATAAAAACTCATGCAGCTGTCTTTATCACATTTAATGAGTAACAATTGCACAATATCACCCAGGTCTCCTTGTACCTGTTGCTTGTAAACGTACAACTCCTTTTGCTCTGAGCAATCGAATGGTTGTGGGACAAAATCAAAGCTCTTTGTCACCTCTCGTAATGAGAGTGAGGAGGGCATAAAAATGACGCACTGACCCTCAACCAGTTTTTGTATATCGGTGTCGGCTCTGAATGAACCTGGATTTATTATGAGCAGAAGGAAGGCAATTGCCAGAGCGATAATGCGGGTAAAGCGCTTAAGACAGCGTTTCTGTGGTTCAACTGGCGGAGCCTCCGGCTCCTTTTCTTCAAGGAATGGCGTTCGATACTCACGATCGTTATTGATAATGGCATCTTCCGCTATTTTGAAACCAATACGAGGAACCGTGACAATGATTTCTTTTGCGATACCCAGATCGCTCAGGTTTCTGCGCAATGTGGAGATATATTGATTTAGATTACTATTTGACGCTCTGGCGCCATATTTATCAAAAACAGTCTGAAAGATTTCATTTCTCGAAAGGATATCGCCTTGATGATTGAGCAATTCAGCCAACAAGCGTGTAGAGGTTTGGGATAATTCAACGCAATCCCCAGTCAACAGGTTAACGAGAGACGCATCCTCTGTGTCAAAAGTGATAAATCCCTCAATGTCGAACCTCATGTTCATCTCCACCCTAGACCCTGCTTTCCTCTAACATACAGTCATCTCTCAATAAAACGACATGAATATTAGATAAAAATCCTGTATTTGCGTTCATTTCAAGCTAATGTTGCTGGTTGAATCAGATGAACGCATACTGCTAACACCTTCAAAATCCAGGAGTCTGCAATGAAACTCTCGCTGCGTTCATATAACCCGGGTACAGCACATCCAGGCTACAACGTACCTCATGACAATCTGCAGATGTTAGCGGCGGAAATGGGAATAAGTGACCTGCCGATGATCAGGGGGCCGGAACAATTTTTTATTCTCAATCTATTAAAAGATCACAGTACTCAGGGCCTGTCGACCAGAGAACTTGCCGATCTGTGTGGCATTTCAATTTATAAAGTCAGACACTTACTTCTTCCGCTGGAGAAATATGGCCAGGTTATAAGAAATAAAATGCAAAAGCACCATCAGTGGTTTTTGTCAAAGGACTCTACAGATATTGATTGGCATTCTAACAAGGGGTATTTTCATTTGCAACAATGAGTGAAAAGTCAATTAGATAGCCCTGATAATATGAAAAATACTGGTTATAATCTCGCGAACCATTAGGAAAAATCCCAATAAAATATTAATGTTCGCATGCTGTCACTATTGCCTTTTGTCCATTTTGTTTATACTTGTGCAGAGTGGACGCTTGATCCGTATTTACCAGTAAGTACAAGCGTAGCACTAAGCACTTTTTAAGCCGCATTACATTTTTGAATGGTTTGCTTATCAGTTGCCCTTGAAATCTGGTTTCAATGGGCAACTATTTCTCGTTAATGATCTTTATATCCTGCCAGAGATTATTGCATCTGACTCTACTGGTATCCGGCCTGTGTCCTGATGAGTTTGTACACACTAGCGATCATGGTTAGCATGTTTTTTCACGAGGAACCGCGCATACCGTTGTAGATATATTCTCTTTTGTTTTTTTTGTTCTGTCCTGAAATAAAACGGAAGGTGACAATCACCTCTGTATTAACCATGAGATTGGTTGCTTAGGTGAGACCGTTCGGTGGCTGGCACGAAATTAAACGGCATCATCGCATCTCTATCTTAATGAGATCAGCATTACGCGTGCTTAATACTTTATGTCCATCGCTACAGAGGAGGACAACACCCTGTCGGGCGCGGACGGTCGGTCGGGGATACACGAAATCCTTAATCTGCGCATTAAAACTCGCTGAGCAGGTGTGCGGCAAAAACCAGACTGATTTTATCCCGGAAGCAATCCGCACTGCTGTCGGAGAAGCGCTGATCGAGAAGCGTATCATTACGGCTGATCCGCAGACCGATCAGGCATTTCGCACTCGCCTGGATCAGGCACCTGATTCGCCTCACGTCGGTAATATTTGTACTCCGTTCTGCTGCGGTGTTGATTTTATAGATAACCGGTTGAAATTGCTGTGAATGAAAAAATCAGGTTACCGGCGCCTTCCGTACTTTGATTTGTTGCGTCGGCGATTCGAAGGTAATGGTTTACCACTCGCTGGCCTCAAGCGTGGTGATGACGAACATTCATCTGGCCGCTTTCGCCGCAATGCGATCGATACGATCCCTGTTGTGGTATTGGCAAGGGTTAGGGGAGAACAATCTCTGCATTCTCTGGGAATCGGGCCAACGTTGGTGGGTAATGCCGGATTGCAGGTGATTCATGTAGAAGAAACTATTAGGATCTGCGGGATACAAGTTTATGACGTATACTGAGAGAGTCCATTACACCCCATTGAAGTTATGACCCAGAAATTCAGTGAAAAGTTTATCGTTTTTCAAAAGTGTGACATCGTGCGCAGTGCGTTTATTAGAAGGTTTATTTGTAATGGTCAGATATTTGAATAGATTATCGAAATAGTCATTGCACATGAGCATCCCGTTTAATACGAAAAATATCTAGAATTTCTTCGGTAGAGAATTAACTTCGAGTAACACTCCCTTTATTATTTTTATATATCCACCGGCTTTCAACTGCTTGAGGATATACATTACTCGACTGCGAGACAGCCCAGTGCGGTCGATGATAAATGTCGACGTTACAATTCCAACCCGCTGTTCTAACGTGTACTTGATTAATTCCTGTAGTTGTTTGCTGATGAGTTCATAAGCATCTTTTCCTAGTATGGATTTGTCCCTATAAGAGTAATAGCCAATACGTCTTGAAAGCAGTTCAGCAACAGACTCCCACAAATTAAGCTCACTAATTAGTGCTCGAACTTTGTCATTAGGCAGCACATAGGCTACTGTTTTCCCACTCCCTTTAATAACGATATCAATGGGGTTAAACATCAGAGCAAAACCAAACATGAAAGGGGCATTTATCACTCCGACAACAATGTTATCTCCTTTTCGAAACACATTGATGGTTCCTTCGGTGACGTAATAGATATTCTTATCATTCGTTGCATCAACAACAAACTGTGCCCGATTATACAACCGCTTTTCACCATGACGTATCATCAACTCAAAAAGTGGGTTTGAATAGTTATTATTAGCGGGCGAAGTATTCATGTTTACTCCAGTCAAAAACATAGCCTCATAAACATGGTTCCCATGTTTTCATATCAAGTTTAGTGTAATAAAAAAAAAGATTCCATCGTTATCGCTTGGCTGATATGACAAGAGGCGTTCGGGTTTGCATATTTTAATCAAGGATATAAAATGGTAAACTCAACGACCGCTGACAGAGTGCCTGATTTGAGCGTCCCGTCTAAAGGTACAATCTTTGCTTTCATCGGAAACGATGCTCTGCCTGTATCGGGATCAACGACCTGGCTTAAAACACGCCCGTTACTGATCAAAGTATCATCAGTTTTGCTTCTTATTTCTACCGCGACATTTGCAGCTGTCCCATTGTTTTTTATATATTGGTTATTCGTGCCTGCGGCTTCGCCAGCGAATTGTAGGGAAACACTCGGCATCCCTACATTACAATTCAGATCGATACTAAATTCCTGGGCAGGTGTTGAGTTTACCTGCTTCACATCGACTTCGCTAAAGTCAACATAGATATCTTTATCACCAATAACAGTGCAACCGTTCTGATATAACCTGACATGGAAATTAAGGTTGAATGAGCCTACTGCATATACGTATGCAGAACACAGCAGCAGCAAAGCAACCAAATATTTATAAATAAACATATAGCTCCCGCTAGTTATAAAAAACTGATACCGTCACAGTTGGGCTATATTCCCCTGGCGTAAGTACACTGCCATCAAAATAAAGCTCTACTGAAAAGGGTAACGTAACACTGAGCACATTAGTCAGATTTGCAAAGTCAACCAATTGAAACATATCAGAGAAATTGACATAACCGTTGCGAGTTTTATCAAAAATTTTCAGATACATCCCATTAAATCTCACTTTGTCACCATCAGTTTCCGCAGTGGTGGTATAAAGGGCCGTCAGATTGAATGGGTCGTTACAACTACGCGAAACGGTGATTGAAAAATCTTTTTTATCTTTAAATTGATCCGGCGAGGTCGTATCGGGCAAAAGGATATTACCGAAATCGATAATTGTTGGCGTGACATTTATATTTGCACTGCAGCCTATAAAGCGAATTTTTTTCAAGCCTGTGATTTGAAAACGATAGTTACCATTGACGTTCAAGCCACCGACGCCATCAAGCTGAAAAACAGCGAATGTATCACTCCCCTGATAGG
Source organism: Citrobacter sp. LST-B2 (assembly GCF_057983045.1). Lineage (NCBI taxonomy): Bacteria > Pseudomonadati > Pseudomonadota > Gammaproteobacteria > Enterobacterales > Enterobacteriaceae > Citrobacter > Citrobacter sp. LST-B2. The sequence continues at coordinate 4,550,642 of NZ_CP192598.1, read as the reverse complement.
TTCCTGATGCAGATCCCTTTTTCCTGACCTTGACATAATAATCGATTGTATAAAAGCTACTGTGGTTGGCTTTACATTCAGATGACGTGCCACCGCCCGGGCAGCTCACCATCCAGCCCGGTATATGCCACTTGCTTCCCTGGCTTATATCGTCAAAATCCTGGCCATTTACCACGACCCCCAGCTGTATACCTGTGCCGACAGCCGATTTTAGTGGGTTAGTGTATAAATAGACATCTTCATTTTTATCGCCGTTATCTGACCAGCATTGAATTTGTAAATGAAAGAGTGGTGAACGCCATGCCATACTACCATCAGGGTCAGTTTTAGGTATCGCCACAGACCCTACCGCCTGGGTTGCAGTCTGACTCTGTGTTTCCGCATCGACACATTTAATGGCCAAAGCCTCTCTGGACATTATCAGCAATAAGAACGAGAAAACGATAAGTAGTAGTCGATAATATTTGAAATTATTCATGTAGTTATTACTCACACGTTGCAGTTGTCTTGTACATATTTCCGGCGGAAGGTTGACCGACCAGATTGTAATGAGACTTGCAGTTATTGTTTGCATCATTGCCCCATCTCACTAACAAACTTCCTTTTTCGCTTTTCAAACCACTGATATAAACCTGCCCAAGATCCCCAACAATAAAACTCTGTTCATCGGAATTATCGCTCCCGACTAAATTTACCATTGCGCCAAATGGCACATACCCTGAGCCATTTTTCAAAGTTACTAATGCCTTATAGCCATAATGAGAATTAAACCTGGCTTTGACAACAGCACCTTTGGTTGGCGTGACGGTAACACCATTATCTTCAACTTCAACATTATCCGAAAAAGTGCCTGGATCGAGAGAAATATCATTTTTACGATATGGACTAAGGCTATTCATTACCGCATAACCAAACCGATCAATTCCAGAACCGGCCTGATTATAAATACCAGCACCCTTAGCTCCTTTCGCTTCAACAATAGCAATAGTTTCACCCAGCGGTTGAGATAAAGTCACACCGCCACTGTGGATTACCACACCACCCGATATACCGTAATTTATTTGCTGTGAGTCCGGGCTATAGTTATAACCCAGATTTGTTTCCGCCAACGCACCTCTGTAATCGGCCATGAAGCTTCCAGAATAACTTTCCCGGTCTTTTGTTTGTTGTATATTCCAGGTAAGGTTATTTTCTTCCAATGCAGAACCGCTAAGACCTATAGTCTGTGTTGCGCCGCCATGCTCGCTGTTATTTAAGTTATAACTTGCCCATGTATCAGGCAAAAATCTTGACAACGGGATATTAACATTGAGCATCAATGAGTTTTCGTTATACGTCGTTCCGTCGCCGTTATTGGCTGTAGTATTTTTGTTTAAACTATAGACTATAGAATAAGTAACGCCTGAGAATGAATTATTATAACTGAATGAATATGATTTAAGTTTTTCATCATTATTCCAGTATTTTTCTTGTACCGCGTTGCCTGTTATACTGCCGAGATTCTCTCCCAAGGATTGTGTTAAGCTGATTTCAGCTCGGTCACGGCGGCGATTCGGCATTGCATCTTCATTGCCATATGATTCAAGCACTTCTTGCAAATTATAAAAACCTTCCGTCGAGTAGCGGTAACCGGCAATGGCAAAGTTGGTGCCTGTATCGACAAAATCCTTACTGTAACGCACACGGAATGAGCGTCCGGATTCACTACGTGAGTCATTTAGTTCTGATTTTGCAGCAATAACATCTACTGAAATAGCACCAATGATTCCTAAATTACGCCCAAGGCCGATTGCAAGAGAATTATAATATTTCGCATTCTGCACACCACCGTATATAGTTATTCCCCACGGCAAACCATAAATTGCAGTCCCTTGCACGAACGGTGTTTTTTCTACATCAGAATTAGATGGACGGTATTGTCCAGCGGTAACACTGTATTTCAAGCTTTTTTCACGTTGCAACAGGGGCAAAGATGCATAAGGAACAACAAATTCCTGTGTGCTCCCGTCCTGCTCTTTCACTGTCACAGTCAGATCGCCCCCCTGTCCTGTCGGATAGAGATCGTTAATTTCAAATGATCCCGCAGGAACATAACTTTGATAAATAATGTATCCATTTTGCTTGATCATAACCTGAGCATTACTTTTGGCGATGCCACGCACAACGGGGGCATATCCACGCAAGGAATCAGGTTTCATATCTTCATCTGTTGCCAATTGCGTCCCGCGAAATGCGACACTATCAAATATATCGGATGGGGTGTTGCTATCGCCCATAGTCAATTGGCTACTAAGAAACTTTATATCACGCTGAACATAGGTATAAACGCTATCAACCTGAGTCCCATTGACATCATCATGATTTATAGAACTGTAATTTCTGAAACGCCATGGGCCGATATTTATTCCAGGTAGAATGCGTGCATACTGACTGTTCGTTGTGCCACCGGCATCATTTTTCGTCTCATCGCCAGAAATACTGTAATTCAATAAAAAGGCAGGAATACCTTCATCCCATAATGAGGGGTCTACAAATCCGCGCACTTTTTGAGACAATGCAGCCTGAGGAATACTCAACTGCAATTCCTGGCTTGATAAATCATAGTTAGCTGAAGCTTGAGATATGACCTTAAAATTTACACAACCATCAGTTTCTTTTAGTTCTGGAAAATTTGCGACAAGGACACCTAAATTTTTTAGAAAGTCCATGCTCAGGCAAGGCGTTAGTTCCCCATCTTCGCCATTGGAAAAATTAATATCTTTTGAGGCAAAGAAATCATTATTCAAAATGATATCAACGCGATACTTCCCTGCGCGTTGCATTCCATTTTCAAATGATGACAAATCAACCCCTTTGATCTCTGGTCTATTATTTTCTAATAGCGCAGAATTAAAGTGGTCGCGAGGCAAAACATTAAATGGATAACCTAATGATACTAAGGCAACCAACAATGCCAACCTCTTCATTCGAGGGCTAGATCCTTGCAAGCAGTTCATTAGATAGTCCATTATTATATTTTGGAATTAAATTCTTTACTCAGGCCGCCATAATCATTTATTAATTTAAACGATATAGCGCCATTTTTCATTAGACCAGGAAGCGTAAAGTTTGCGCTAGAGTTTGGTGCAACATAGGATGCTGATTTGATCGCGCTACCATTGAGCTTAATCTCTCCAAAGTTCATATAAAATGGAGATGGATTTTTTACACTTAATTGATTCCCACTGATATTCCATTGCAGATTTTCAGCAAAACTTTCAGGCTCTATACCTTTTAATTTTTTGGGTCGGTAAATCAATTTCATTTTACTTTTAACAACAACCTGTAAGACATTACTGGACGTTTCCGATGATGAAGGTATTGCTTTTACATTGAAATAAAACATTGATTCCTGATTTTCAGGCAAGGAACTTTCTGTATAGACAATCCGCATCATGCTTTTCTTGCCAGCATTCAGTCGATACAGGGGCGGTGTGACAATAAAAGGCACTTCCTTTGTGACATTCTCTACATTATCCACCCAGGTCTGAATCAAATAAGGATGATTGTCAGGATTGGATACAGTAATGGACGCATCTTTTTTTGTCGCATCATAAATGATACGAGTACCGCCTATAACAACCCCAGCATGAGCAGAGGAAGCCAGGAAATAGCCACCTAAAATAGCTATGATAGAGATAATTGAACGATTCATAATGATATCTTATATAATATTATAAATAGCACGTGAAAATTACTCCACGTGCTAATTAGTCAATACTCCACCAATTAGTTGTAGTTAAGAGTAAATTGAACACTGGAGTTTGCCGGACCGGCAGTAACAGCTGCGGCCACCTGCTTATAACGAGCATACATCGGCATGGTAAGCTCAGTTTTACCCGCCTCTAAAGCGTATGAATCGCTATCGGCAAACAGTGGAACGGCGTTTTTACTCTTATCTAACAGCTCAATCGCAATGCCTGTTGCAACGCCGTCTTCCTCGGTAAGAGCAAGAACACTATTATCGCCAGCGTACGCAGTACCATCAAACTTAACGGTAATGCCATTTATACCAGTTGCAGGACAGTCCTTCACTTTTAAGTCAAACTCAGTCGCTGAAGCGTATGTACCCGTTCCGGTAAAAACAGTTTTACTCACTTTACCGAGATCAACATTCATTGTGTTATTTGCGCCGATATCAACCGTACAGGCTGTACCAATAATTTCACCGGTGAAATTAACAGTACCATCGTTGTTAGCCTGGGCTGTTGACATCCCCATAACAACAGACATACTCATAACCGCAACTGCAAAAAACTTATTACTCATTTTTAAATCCTTCTATCCTTAGACGCATGTCTTTTATTAACCTTTTAAAACCACTTTGCTGAGCCCAGAAGGTTAGCTGGAGTAATATTAATTCTATGTGACTCTAATCCGAATAGTAAATGTGTCCTAATTAGTATGTCCACTCCCATATAGGACTTCATTAATTAGTTATTCGTATGCTAAAAAGACTAATCGCAATAAAATTATATCATTGAACAATTCATCTGTAGTCGTTGCGCCGAGCTACAATCCGCACCACCAGGGGCAATCCCCCCTCGTTAGCGAGGCTTTTTGTCTCTAAGCAACCAATACTTAAGTCATACTAACGTATAAATGTGATGTATTAATTTTTATTTGCAAAGTCTTTGGATATAGGCAGAAAATGCGATTTCATCACTTCAAAGCGGTCATTTAGTAAGCTTTTTTTATTGTGAGTAACAATGGCTGTTGCATGTCACTATTTTCAGAAAACTGAAACTGTCCGAAAAATGGTGTGGAAAAAATAGAGGAGTCAGTTATAATTGTCAGGTCTGCTTTTTCTCATTTCAGAGAATTTATCTCTACAATACATATAGACAGGGCGTTATAGATAATATTGTCGCCAGCGGACACTCCTTCAGGAAATTAGTCTGACTTTTATTATTATCAATGAGTTGGATAGTTGGGACATGAAGTTCAGCCAGAAAAGCATCTTATTGGTATGATATTCACGCAGAATCTTGAATGTCATAATCTGAATTTACGTATAATTATTACATTAATCCTGTTTGATTTTGAGTTAGTGCAGAACAAAATATAACTTTATATGCGTCCAGATAATCTGGATGGGTCATTATTCTTTTTATTGCGTTTTCCCCATGATTGATCTTTTGATTACGATTTTCACCCGACATTACTCTATAGCTCAAGATGGTATAAAAACGCCACAAAGAAAAGTAATATTAATATCGTCATCACTCAGCGATTTATTATAACCCCCGATCTGCAAAACCAGTCGTTATTGCGCTGTCAGCGTATAGCGCTCGCGCAGGATTTGGCCGGGAATTCAAAAAATGCATGGAACTAAAGCGGGTTTGTTTACAGGCTTATCAGAGAGTATGGATGTCTTTGACAGCAAAGAACATTTGCAGAAATGGCGTGAAATCCAGCAAACAAATAACGTGTTGCAACGACCAGAAATCTACCGTAGCCAGAAAAGAAAAAAGCCCCGCTTTTCAGCGAGGCCTTATGAATAGTGGTGCCCGGACTCGGAATCGAACCAAGGACACGGGGATTTTCAATCCCTGTGACAAAATGTTAAATTCCATAGAAGAATGATCGGTATTTGTTGAATCGCATCCTGATTAATTTTCAGGTGCTAAAATGCATTTACAATCAATCGATTATCCAACGTTGGGTGTTAAGCCTCGTATTATACCTGTTGTTTCCACTAAGGGTGGCGAGGGTAAGTCTACTCAGTCAGCTAATCTTGCAGGATTTCTGGCCGATGCAGGTATCAAAACACTTCTGATTGATGGCGACCATGCTCAGCCAACGGCCAGCAGTATATTCCCGCTTGAATATGAAGCCCCTGGTGGTTTGTACGAACTGTTGATGCAGACAGTTGATCTCTCAAATCCCGATAATCTGATCTCCCGTACGTCGATCAATAATCTGGACATTATCGTTTCCAACGATCCTCGTAATTTTCTCCCAACTGCAATGCTGAATGCGCCTGATGGGCGAGTTCGCCTCCGAAATGCTCTTTCACATCCCCTTTTTAATTCATATGGCGTGATTATTGTCGATTCACAAGGCTCACGGTCAGTGATGTCTGAGTTAATTATCCTGGCCTCCACCGGAACCATGGTGGGTATTGCCAAACCGATTCTTCCTGATGTCAGGGAGTTCATGCGCGGAACAGTCGCGCTGATGGAAGAATTGCTGCCTTATTGTGCGTTTGGCATTCAGCTTCCAGTCACAAAATTGCTCATCAACTGTATGGAATACGACAATCTGTCTGTTGAGACCCTCGCTGAAGTCAAAGCGATCGTTGAAGATAAACGCTACAGCGCCCATGCAGACAAAATTCATATCGACCTGCTGGAGACATGTATCTATGACCTGACTGTCTATGTCCTTGGGCATGTTAAGGGCGTACCGGTACATCGTCTTGAAAAAAATACCCGGCGTAAAAGCGACTCAGCGTTTACGTCAATGTATCAATTGGCTTGTGAACTTTTCCCAGAGTGGAAAACGAATTTTGATGCGTTAGCTAATGCGGGGGGCGAGGAATGACCTCTAATAACCGCAGAAATGTTTCGGGGCTGTTTTCTCAGGATGCTGAGCAGAGCGTCATTGGTGGCCTGATGCTGGATAACGACTGCTGGGATGAAGTGGCGCTCCGTCTCGATTCCGATGATTTTTATTTCAAGGTTCACCAGGTCATCTTTCATGAAATGACGCGTCTGGTTGCAGCAGGGCGTCCGATTGACCTGATCACACTTGCTGAGAGCATTGAAAACCGTGGTAAGGATGCGCTTGAGCAACTTGGCGGATTCGCCTATCTGGCCGAACTTTCAAAAAATACTCCGAGTGCGGCCAATATCGTCGCTTACTGTGACATTGTTGCCAGGTACAGCCAGGGGCGACAGTTGGTCGCCATTGGTGCTGAGATAACCGAAACTGTTAAGGCATCCGGTGCTGATATCGGGGCGGTGATGGAAACCGCAGAGCAAAAAATTACCCGGCTGGCAGAACGTTCAGAACCACAGCAGGCCGTGACGCTGCTTGACGGCATGGAAAAACTCCTTACAGAGCTGGAACGTCGTTGCAATGTGCCTGATGGTATTACTGGTACGCCTACGGGATTTGAAGATTTTGATGCCATGACCAGCGGGCTGCAGGCAGCTGACCTGATACTTATAGCTGCAAGGCCTTCAATGGGGAAAACTGCCTTTCTGATCAGCCTGATTTTGAATTCACTTCTGAAAAAAGCCGATACACATGCGCAGTTTTACAGCCTTGAGCAGCCCACCGAGCAGATCCTCATGCGTATGGTCGCTTCACTTGGCAGTGTAGATCTAACACATTTAAAAAATGGCCAGATGGATGATGAGGAATGGGCGCGCGTTTCAAACGCGTCTTCACTATTGATGGGTGACCTTAAAGACCGCCTCATCATAGATGACACAGGCTCATTGACCCCCGCCATGCTCAGAATTCGCGCCCGTCGTAACGCCCGCCGTTATGGTCACCCTTCAGTCATCGGTCTTGATTACCTGCAACTGATGCGTTGTCCGGATCAGGAGAACCGCACACAGGAAATTGCTGAAATCTCGCGGTCACTCAAAGCGCTGGCGAAAGAAATGGGTTGTCCGGTTGTTGCCCTTTCGCAGTTGAATCGTCAACTAGAGAGTCGTGCTGATAAACGGCCGAACAATGGCGATCTTCGTGATTCCGGTGCACTGGAACAGGATGCTGATGTTATTGTCTTTATCTATCGTGATGAGGTCTATCACGAAAACACTGAAGACAAGGGGGTTGCTGAAATTATTGTCAGCAAACAGCGTCAGGGACCGATTGGTACGATCCGACTGCAATACGAAGGCCGTTATACGCGTTTTTCTGCTAACCCTGGTCATACCGGGAGGTTTGCATGAGCAACGTCCGTAGTCTTAACCTTGGCGACGCCATGTTGCAGCGTGGAAAATCACCGGCTCAGGCTGCTGATAATAATACTCCCACCGTTACCCAGCCAGTAAATGAAATGGCAATGGTTCTTACCCTTGACCAGCTTCGCCCGAATCCGGATAACCCGCGCAAAGGACGCAATCCTCGTTTTGAGGAAATTAAAGCTTCCGTCCGTGCACGAGGATTGGATTCGATTCCAAAAGTGACCCGTGATCCGGATGGTGATGATGTTTATATCTTTAGTGACGGGGGAAATACCCGGTATCAGATACTCTGCGATCTCTGGCAAGAGACTGGTGATGAACGTTTTTATCGCGTTCACACGATCTTCAAACCCTGGCCTGGACGTCTAAAATGTCTGGTTGGTCACCTGGCTGAGAATGAGGTCAGGGGAGATCTTACCTATATAGAAAAGGCATTCGGTGTTCATAAAGCGCGGGTAATTTATGAAGAGCAACTGGGCCGGAGTGTTACCTTACGAGAACTTTCGGATCTGTTGGGTAAGGAAGGTTATCCTATTGATAACTCCAGCGTAAGCCGGATGGAAGATACGCTTAATTACCTTTATCCACATATGCCCCAGTTGCTTGAGAGTGGCATGAGCCGTGGTCAGGCAACACCACTCCTGAGCCTTCGTTCTTCAGCTATGAAGGTCTGGAAATCTTTCAGCGGTGACGTAAACCCAGAATGTTCTCTTGATGATGTGTTTGGTGCAGTTTGCCGGTGTTTTGATGAACCTGAAAGCTATGCCCTTGATATTTTCAGGGATGAGTTTATCGGTCAACTGGTTAAGGCTCTTCCCCATCCAAGCCTGAATTATGACCGCTGGTTAATTGAACTTGATCCTCGTGAACAAAAACGCAGGGAACAGTTTGGCGAGCCGCCTCCACTGCCAGCACCTACACCTGCGTCTGAACAGTCAGGTGGTCGGGAACGCACATCACCACCAATTACGACTCTGCCAGCAGATACTTCATCCCAGCCCCCTGTTACTGGTCTGCGTAGCGGTACGCTGACTACTCCAGGGCGTCCGGAAGCTGTACCAGAACTTCAGGACAATACTGCACTTCCCGGCGGTATGTCTGTTGGAAGTGAGCCGCGTCGTGAAGTTCAGAATGACCTGTTTGGCGGAAATCCTGTGATTACCGGTCAGACAGAGAATCCTGATAACGATGGAGAGTGGCAATTTAAGTCAGATGTTAATGCCAACTCGCTCGTTTCTGCTTTTGGCGAACAGGATGAAACTTCCACACCTTCAGTTAGCTCAGTGGCCTTCGCCGCAACCGGGTTGGAACCGGTCAATGATATCTGGCACATCTCCGCTTTACAGGACGACATCGAGCACCTGCAGGATATGGCTTATCGGCTTACTTTCGAAATTGCCGAAGCGATGGGCTGCGCGGACTGTGTTCGGGAGGATAAAGACCATCATTCAGCTGGTTTCTCCATTTCAGAGAACGCCAGTGAGTTTACTCTTTTCCTCGCCGGGCTATCAGGTTCACTGCCTAACAAACAGTTCAATATGTTCATGTTCTGCCTGAATTTTTTTGGCTCTCAGGAACCTGCAGATACTGCCGTTTTCGATGATGTCACTGTTGTAAAAACAATGCGCCTTATCCGCGTTATACGGCGTCTGCGTGAGCTGCAGCGTCTGGTTGTGAAGGGAGGGGAAAATGTCTGAGGACCTGAATGATGAAATGGCTCAGGCCAGTACCGCTATTTTCACCCAGCGCGGCATCGATGCTGTCAGGGCAAAAGTGCACTCGTTACGCCCGTCAAAAGAAATCTGTGAGTGCTGCGGCGCGGACATTCCCGCTGCCCGTCAGCTGGCAGTGCCGGGCGTAGAGTTGTGTGCCGCTTGTCAGGATGTGAAGGAGAAGCAGGATGTTCACCGTGCTGCCGGCTGCAGGGGGCTACACCATGTCTGAAAATACAAAAGTGATTGCACGTATCCGGCGACTGATGGCGCTGGGTACCCGGAACAGTAATCCACACGAGGCGGCCCGTGCAGTGGCTCTGGCTCAACGGCTGATGCAGCGTCATGGCCTGACCCCTGACATGCTTTCTCTTCATGATATCCAGGAATCCGTCTGTCAGAACCTGACCAGTAATGCTGAAAAAGTGCCAGCCTGGCTAAGTTCACTCGCAACAGTGGTATGCATGGCCACGGGCTGCCGTTGCTGGTTTGGCTGGCATATTCACACTAGTTGCAGTGGTGTAAAAAGCGTCCGCCGATCTCTGCACTTTTATGGTTTCAGCGGGAGAGCCGAAGTTGCGCTCTATATCTATACCGTTTTACAGCGGCAACTTCGTGCAGACACTGACGGTCAGATTGCCGGATACCGGAAGCGCCGTATTCTTAAGAACACGCTTCGTCGCAGAGCCGATCAGTTTCGTGAAGGGTGGGTATCTGGCGTCTGGCAGGTACTGCAGTCATTTGCGCCTTCAGAATGTGAGAATTCCATGCTTCAGCGCTGGCTTGCCCAGCGTCACACCGGCGACACCTTGGGGACTGTAAACGTCAGGGCGGCCGGTAAATGCCGTGGCGACAGAGCAGCACGCGTAGCGGGCTGGCTCGCGGGGCGGGATACTGAAGTTCATCAAGGCCTGACTGGTGCGAAGGCTCAACAGCAGATTACGGCGGGAGGCTGTACACATGAGTAACATTATTTTATGGAGTGCCTGCCTGTCGGGCTGGCTTTTTGATGTTCTGCTTGTTGCCGATCAGATGATATCAGGAGGGGCCCTATGAGCCAGCACAACCTTTCACAGGCCACCACGGCCATCCTTTCATCACTGCTGATGGATGTTAAAAACGGCAATATCCGCCGCTGTGAGTCGCTGGGAATGTCACTCGAGGAGATACGCGCACTGAGTCAGCTGAGCCTTGATGAGCTGCATTATTTGAGCCAGTCACACGTTTCTGTGCTTGATGTTAGCCTGAATCACGAAAATTTTTGGCTGATGCTCAACCAGGCACGTAATGAGCAGAAACGAATGCTGATGATAGACCGGGCGCTTGAGCTTGGCGGTTCAATGGAACTGATTGATAAATACTTCGGCCTGTCTCCATCAGAGGTTAGCGCACGGCGTCGTCTGATGGGGATAGAGTCTCGCCAGGGCCGCACACAGTCTCTGACGGAGCCACAGGATTCGGCACTATGGATCGAGTGGAAGGCTGCCGGGCTATCATCCCCGGACTCTCATCAGGCTCTGGAAGCGATGATGCTTGCCGCTGAGCAGCATGGCCTGTCACTGACCGCAGTCTGGAGCAGGGTCTGCCAGTGGTGCCGGGAGACAACTCCATCCCGCAAGAGTGAATCACAACAGCGCAAGGAAGCATGATGCAGATGACCGACTTTTCTTCACGTCAGTACGTTTCCCCCTCGGTTCGTCGCAGGGCGCAACGGCTGTTCAGCGCAGTGTGCTGCGGTGAGAAGGTGTTCCGTCGGTTGACGATGAACGGCTATCTCAAGATAGATGTTGGGCCGTTCTGGCGCATCCTCAGTAAGGATGGAGGTAAACACTGGTGGCTGATGGATCATGAGACCTATAACCGTGAAATACGGCGGTAACGGAATGCCGCTGCTGACCGTACAGTGCCGGGTTTATCCCGGCATTGTGCTGTCTCAGGTTGAAGAGGAGAGCAGAAAATGACCATTCCGGCAGACAGCATAGTTGCTCATACACTGTCCAGGATGCAGCGTAGTCTCGAACGGCGTACAGACACTGGTGATGTCGGTCAGGAGCGCAGCGGGCTTCTTTTTATGGGAAATGTACATGATGCGTTTCCCCGACAGCTGTTTCTGGATACCCGTCTTTCGCCACTGGATAAAACCGCCTGGGTGATGATCCGGTTGTATGCACAGCAGAATGAAGGTGCTGTTTTCCCGACTTATGATGAGCTCCAGGTTCAACTGGCGTCGGCACATTCAGAGAAGGCCTCCAGAGATACGGTCAGCCGCGTTCTGCTGATGCTGCGTCTTACAGGCTGGCTCAGCCTGTGTAAGCGTGTTCGCGACGACCATGGTCGTGTGCGAGGCAATATCTATGCACAGCATGATGAGCCGCTGGGCTACCGTGATGCTGAGACTTTTGATCCGGGCTGGCTGACCCTTGTTGAAGAGAGTTGCCTGAGCAGGAATAAAGCCGTCCGTATGACGGCGCTGGCTGTAGTCAATGACATCCTTCATGATCCGGGAATGCGCCACCGTCACAGCCGCCTGGCCATTATTGAGAGCCGACTAAGTGCACCTGCCACACCAGAACAAATGGCTCGTCAGCGACAGGCTGTGCAATCGAGTCCGAAATCAGGACTCAGTAAAAAACGCATAAAAAACAGCCCGAATTCACTGAGTCCGGAAAACGGACTCAGTTCCCTTAAACCTGATAATTCACAGAGTCCGGAAAATGGACTCAGTAAAAAATCAAGGAGTTACGCCGGAGTCCGAAATTCGGACTGTAACGTACGTTCTTTCACACACAGTGTGAATAAAAAAACGTACGTACCGTGTGGTGAGCAATTCCTGCCAGATGATTTTCTGAACGCTCTGAACAGTGAAGACAGGCAGATGCTGAGTACGCAGATGGCTTCGCTTCCGGAGACAATGGCAAAAGCCCTTGCTGACATGCTGCGTGAACAACAGGCCCTTGGAAGGCTCAACAATCCGGTGGGCTGGATGTTCTCTATGCTTCGCAGGGCGCGAAGTGGTGAGCTGAAAATTTCAGAGGATACGGCGACTGCCAGTTCTGGTGGAACAATTTCCCGCCCGGTTGAATCACGTACTGTACCCACAGCCGACGTCCCTGTTCAACCTGCGAAACGCCCGTCTCAGGGGCAGGTAAGGGCGATGATTGCGGCTATTCGGCAACAGGTCCAGAAATGATTATGGCATCAAAAATCTGTTTTTGATTAAAAAGTGAGCTTGCTGCGGGGCGCAGCAAGTACAAAAAATGAGCAGAACTACTGGGCGCAATAGTGGTTAAAAAATGACCTTGTTGCGGGGCGCAACAAGTACAAAAAAGAATCATGTTTCGATGTGTTGTGGTTGAGGTCTTGCGGGAAAGTATTGCAGCTGGTTAAAAAATGAGCTTGCTGCGGGGCGCAGCAAGTACAAATTTTAACCAACTTACAATTTCGTTCTTGGAATTATGAGTTTCGCGTTGTTGGAGATACCGGTGTTTCAGGACTATGCCTGCTCATCTTAACTGAGCACAGGTGACAACGATGGCAGAAAAAAATGAGAAAAGAACTGGTGCGCTGCAGTCTGAAATGACGATCGCACTGCATACGAATTACGCAATCGGGCTATGGCAAGGGCGTCAGCCTGAAAAACAGGACGGTGAAAAGCCTGCAAGGCATGGAATTATCGGTATGCCTCAGTTTTTCCACCGTGCGACTCTGATTAACCAGGATTCCCTGCGCAATAATCCATGGGCTGATGTTGCTATGTTTAACCTGGAAGAAAAGATCAAGGTTGCATCAGATTCTATGACTGCTTTGATTCAGCAACTTGATGCTGAGATGTCAATGTTGCCGCCTGGTATTACATTGACAGAAGTTGCATCTGTTGAGCCACTCGATATCCAGGTATTTACACGAACCCCTCTGGGTTACAGGTGTGTGTTTCTGTTAGTAGGATTCGATCAGTTTGCGAAAAAGGCACTACAGGCATCGCATTATGGATTAATTACACGTTCTCGCCGTGATCATCATCTTAGCGAAGGTGGCAGATTAATTCGTCAGGTCTATGGCTCTGTTTTATCTTATCGCCGTATTGATGCTACCCGGTTTGATGCTGTGGAAAACAACGAAACATGGAAACAAGCATGCGAGGTGGCGGGAGAGCCAGATTTGTCTGTTCTTCTTGGTGAAAAGCGCTCAGCTTTCTCACCGCCGGTTAATGAATCGAGCGTAAACCTGCTTCGTATGCGATATCGGGCTGCCTGACCGGGGAACCACCATGCGGTTGTTTATCTGCGAAAAGCCCTCACAGGGGCGAGATCTTGCGAATGTTTTGGGTGCCACCCGACGTGGCGACGGTTTTCTAACTGGCCCTGGCGTCACTGTTACCTGGGCAGTAGGGCATTTGCTGGAGACCGCACCGCCTGAAGCATACGGTCAACAGTATGGCAAACCATGGTCGCTCTCTGCTCTGCCGATCCTGCCTTCCCCATGGCAGGTGGTGGTAAAAAAGGAGACGCAGTCTCAGTTCAAGGTTATTGAGCGGCTGCTGCGCCAGGTCGATGATGTGGTTATCTCCACTGATGCGGACCGGGAAGGAGAAGTAATTGCCCGTGAATTGCTGGAATACTGCCGCTGGGACGGTCCTGTACAGCGGCTTTGGCTTTCTGCCCTTGATGAAATGAGCATCCGTGCAGCTCTCCAGGATCTGCGACCGGGTGCCGAAACTCTTGGAATGTATCATGCTGGACTTGGTCGCGCTCGTGCCGACTGGCTCATTGGAATGAATCTGTCCCGTCTGTATACACTGCTTGCAGTACAGTCAGGATTCGACGGTGTGATTTCTGTCGGGCGGGTGCAAACTCCCACTCTGGCACTGGTTGTCCGACGTGATCGGGAGATAGCGACATTCATCCCTAAACCTTTCTGGCAGGTTAAGGCGCTTCTGAGTGCGGGAGGGAGAACTTTTCCGGCGCAATGGGTACCTGCAAAGGTTTATACCGACGAAGAAAAACGCTGTGTACACCAAAATATAGCGCAGCAGGTAGCGCATCTTTGCCGGCAGGCTGGAGCAGCGACCGTAACAGAATGTGAGACGAAGCGTGAAAAAGCGGCAGCACCGCTGGCTTTTTCGCTCGGCACTTTACAACAGGCCTGTGGCCTGCTCTGGGATATGTCACCCCAGCAGGTGCTTGACACTGCACAGAGCCTCTATGAGAAACACAAGGCAACCACTTATCCACGAACTGATTGTGGATACCTTCCTGAGTCTATGCGTGAGGAAATCCCCTCGGTTCTTTCCGCTATTGGTCTGTCTGATCCAGAGTGTAGTTCTCTTCTTTCAGGTCTAAATACTTCGTTTGTTTCGCGTATATGGAACGACAAAAAAATCACAGCTCACCATGGCATTATCCCTACCCGAAACGCGTTTAAGTTTTCTGCGTTAAGTGAGGCAGAGCGAAGGGTATACACCCTTATCCGCCGAAATTATCTGGCACAATTTCTTCCCCTGCACGAATCTGATATTACTCGTCTGCAGTTTGACATTGGCGGGCAACTGTTCCGCACAACAGGAAGGACGGAGATTGTAATGGGCTGGAAGGTCCTTTTCAGTAAGGAGGAAGAGGATAGTCCAGGGGATGATGATCTCAGTATTGAACTTCCTCCTCTCAGGAAGGGTGACCGTTGCGGAGTAAACGGTGCAGAGGTCGTGCAGCAAATGACTCGTCCGCCGGCTCACTATACTTTCGCAACACTCATCGGCGCTATGATGAACGCGTCAGCGTTTGTTACCGATATTGCTCTTCGTAAGGTACTGAAGGACAACGCCGGATTAGGCACGGAAGCCACCCGTGCTGGTATCGTTGAGCAACTGCTGAACCGCAGATTTATTGTGCGCAAAGGTAAGCAGCTTCGCGCGACTGATCTTGGTGCTGATGTCATTGATGCTCTGCCCTCGCAGTTAACCGACCCGGGAATGACTGCACTTTGGGAACAGGCTCTGGATGAAGTAGCAGAAGGACGCCTTACCCTGAATGATTTTTTGCAGCGACAGGTCGGATGGACCCGTAACCTTGTCAGCATGGGAGGACAGCAGCGGGTGAGCATTAGAATACCACCCACACCATCGTGCCCTTTATGTGGGGGGAAAACTCGCCTAAAAAAAGGACAGAAAGGAGATTTTTGGGGGTGTACTCGTTATCCTGATTGCAAAGGAATCATCAACAACGACACCCAGAAACGTAAAAGCGCGCGTAGCTCTAAGGCTGTAAAACCAAAGAATAATTAATTCCTTGTCTCTCATTGCGGGGACAGGATGCCTTTGCTATTGTTGCGACGGCTCTGAAGCCGCACCCCGTGACTGCGGGTCCTGTGAGCATCAAATGCAGTGCTTGCAGGATACAGTCTTGTTGGCCGCGTCCACACCTGAACGTGAGTCAAAAAGGCACAAAACTCCGTGAAACCGTGCCGGGTCCTGAACACACCCCCGGAGCAACTGCGTAAGCAGGTCAACATCAGGTCTAATGGTGCAGACCTCACAGGCGGTGCCGAAAGGTGCCGCTTTTTTTATTTTTTGGCATTGATGATTTTTTACGCACACCGGCGTTGACATCTGCTGCGTCTGAATAAATGATAAAGAGGCTAATCGTTGTCATCGACAACTGCCAATGCCCTGGTGATTTGAGAAGGGCGCCTTCGGGTAATCACATGCCAATGCCACATAAAACCTGAGAGTGGCGCCTTCGGGTGGTAAACCTGTTTAACCTCTGAGAACAGGTACTCCTGGCGAGTTGAGGTCCATTTCACAAATACAGCCAGTCGGCAAAAATTTGCTGACTTCCCTGCGGGAAACGTTATCCCGCAAGGGATAGATGTTTCTCCGCAACCAGTTTAGTTTTCACTCCGGAGATAACATCATGACTGCTACTACAACTGCATCTTCTTCCACCACCTCTTCCTCTGCCAGCCAGAAAAAAGAGTATTTCAATCTTAACGTAAGCGGTATCGGCTACCTGAGCTCGATTCGTCGTGTACAGGGCCAAAACGGTGAATTTACCTGCGCTGTCATTAATGCCCTGACTGGTCCTACCGACAATGCGTCATACACTCGTTTCGATGTCACTGTTGCGGGCCCAGAGGCTACAAAACTCATCAACCGCTGCCAGAAGGCCGTGGATGAAGAGGAAAAAGTATTGCTGGGGTTTGTGCTGAGCGGCCTGAAAGCTGACGTGTTTACCCTTCAGTCGGGTGAACATTCCGGTGAATCCAGACCTTCTCTGAAGGCTCGCCTGATTAAGGTCGAGTTCATTAAGAAAGGCCAGGAAGTCGTTTACACAGCGCCAAATGCATCTCAAACCCCGGAACAAGGTTCTGCGGCTCCTAAAGACTACGATCCGAACTCGTTTTAATTCTTTTTTCTTACATCCGGTAAATCTCTTTCGGGAGATTTACCTCTCTCGATAACGTAACGGAGCTCTCGCATGGGAAATCCTTTCGGTTTACTGGCTTCAGAAGCTGGGTATCAATTACAGATCCAGGTTCTGTCCAGTCAGCGCGGTTTTTATATCGGAACCGCGAACGAAATGGGACCCGTGTCCCGTGAGTCAGTCGAATACTACAAAACCAGTCTGCAGGCCGATATTGCTCTTGAAAAAGGGGAATGGACGCAGCGTGAATATGATTAGGTACAGGAGATTACATCATGGCAAGTCGCGGAATTAACAAAGTTATTCTCGTTGGCCATCTCGGTCAGGACCCCGAAGTACGTTATATGCCCAATAGCACAGCTGTTACAGGGTTCAGTATTGCAACGTCGGAGTCATGGCGTGATAAACAAAGCGGTGAAATGAAGGAAAACACTGAGTGGCATCGCGTTGTGTTGTTTGGCAAACTCGCCGAAATAGCCGGTGAATATCTGAAAAAAGGTTCACAGGTATACATTGAAGGCCATCTGCGGACCCGCAAATGGACTGATAATGGCGGGGTTGAACGCTGGACAACAGAAGTTGTGGTTGGTGTGAACGGTACGATGCAGATGCTGGGTAGTCGTAATGCTCCAGCAGGTACCGGTAATGCTCAGCAGCCTGGGTCGGCGCAAGGAGGTTGGGGGCAGCCTCAGCAGCCTCAGCCTCAGCAGTCAGCTGCGCCACACAATCCTGCTAATGAACCTCCGATGGATTTTGATGATGACATACCGTTTCTGGGGCATGGTTATGGGATCTGCCGAAAAGCGATCTACGCCATTTCCTGATTGGATTTTACAGAGGCGCCAGTTTGACTGGCGCTTTTTTATTCAAGATAATCATGGCAGGAGCGGGGTACTTTTTTAATGCCAGTTATACTGAGAATTAACGGATTCAAATTTTTCTTTTACTCGAACGAGGGAAATCCTCTAGAACCCGCTCATATTCATGTCCGTAACGCTGATGGTGAAGCGAAATTCTGGCTTGAAGATGAAGTTAAACTGAGCAGGAACGATGGCTTCGATGCCCGGACTCTTAAAGAGTTGACTAAGATGGTTCAACATAACCAGACGATGTTTGTGGAGGCCTGGAATGACTATTTCAGCTAAAAATGTACGATTTGATGAGACCACCATGTGGGTCGAATTAAACGATGGCAGGGTGATGGGCGTACCAATCGCCTGGTTTCCTCGTCTGCTGAATGCCACAGACAAAGAACGTAATGACTATGAACTGAGTAAACGTGGTATTCACTGGGATAATCTCGATGAGGATATCTCAGTCGATGGCTTGCTCGCTGGCCGTGGTGACGTGACCCATGTTCCACATCGCGTAGCCTGATAATGACTAAGTTGCAGACTAAGGCGCCGGATTTCCCGGCGCTTTTCTTTTTAAATGTATTAGCTCAGGCTTGACCTGACAGTTTTCTCCGTACTCCGCCAGCACACAATCAAATCTGACAGTCTGCTTTGAGCGAAATATAGTCATTCGCACCCTGAGAATTACACTTTAAGTGATTCAGGGTATGCGCTTACTGGTTACGAATATTGAGCGAGAATCACGTGATGATCGCCGCTTTTCTTTCGAGCCAGTGGGTGCTCCACGTTCGCTAACGAATACTCAGGGCATGCAGATAAACTGCTGGCTATATTTCTTTCGAAGAGCGTGGAATGCATACCAATCCCCGATAAAAAGGAGTTGGTGATGACTGTGACTAATCAATTTGCTGCGCACGTTGGTCTGGACTGGGCTGATAAAAAACACGATGTCTGTGTTCAGTTTAAAAACGGTGAACGCGTATTCGATGTGATTGAACATACAGCAGAAGCGCTTGATGCCTGGCTTACTGAGTTACACCAGAAAGTAAAAGGTAGAATCGCAATAGCTCTCGAACTGAAGAAGGGCCCCGTGGTATATGCTCTTCAAAAATACCCCTTTATCACCGTTTTCCCCGTCCACGCATTGTCCCTGGCTCGTTATCGGCAAGCCTTCTCGCCCAGCGGCGCTAAAGATGATCCGCAGGATGCCGAGCTGGCATTAGAGTTAATGCTGCGTTACCCCCAGAAGATAAAAGCTATTGAACCCGACAATGCGGATATTCGCTTACTTCAGCAACTGGTTGAGCAACGTCGTCAGTTGGTTGAAGATAAACGACGCTTTGTGAACCGGATAATCAATACGCTTAAACAGTATTATCCTCAGCCACTGGAGTGGTTCTCACATCGGGGTAGCTTACTGTTGTGTGAGCTGATTATCCGGTGGCCCAGTCTGCAACAACTGAAACGAGCCAGACGCGACACGATCCGCAACTTTCTGAATGCCAAAGGTGGTCGCGCTATGGCCCTTACCGAGCAACGTGTTGCGAGTATTGATAATGCGATCCCATTGACTACAGACCCGAGTGTTATAGAGGCTAATGCTTTGATGGCAGCAGCACTGGCGACACAAATTAAAGTCGTGAGTGAAATCATCAAAACCTATGACGAACGAATCGAAACGCTGTTTGACACATTGCCAGATGCGGGGCTGTTCAAATCACTTCCGGGCATGGGACCGTGCATGGGCCCACGGATGCTTGCTGCACTTGGTGATAACCGTGACCGGTTTAACAGCGCTGAAGAAATTCAAAACTACGCAGGTATAGCACCGGTGACCGAACGAAGCGGCCAAAAATCCTGGGTTCACTGGCGATGGCAATGTGCCAAGTTCGTCAGGCAGACCTTTGTTGAATGGGCTGCCAAGACGGTTAATTCATCATACTGGGCCAAACTGTATTATCAGGGCCTTAGAGAAAAGGGCAAATCTCATCAGTCTGCGATCCGGGCACTGGCGTTCAAATGGATAAGGATCATTTACCGCTGCTGGAAGGCCAGAACCTGTTATGACGAAGCGAAATATTTGCTGGCTCTCGAAGCGAGACACTCGCCCTTACTGAAGCCATAAAAAGCTTGTCGAATGTCTCAGGGCGTGAAGCGGACATTTCATCTTTGCCCACGAACAGCTGAAATCAGCTTTAACAAGCTCTTGTAGAATCTAAGTTGAGATGTCCGTCCCGGGGATGCGGATAATAATCCTGAACGAAGAGCTGTACTGGCACGTCTCCGTTCAGGCGCCACACAGAGTGATCCCTGGCTTAAATCGTTACTTCATACTGTCAGCGATGGTATCAACATTATGTCTGAACGCTTTCGTATAAGTATCCGCCGGGCCACCTTTTGGTGAGAGCGCTTCAGGGTACAACTCACCACCAGGCTTCGCACCGGTTGCCCTGGCGATTTGTTTGACCAGACGCGGGTCGAGCTGATTTTCCATGAACCAGGTTGTAACATGATCCGCTTTAATCTGTTCAATTAACTCGGCAACATCTTTTGCACTGGCTTCGCTTTCAGAGGAAAGGCCTTGCGCCGAGAGGAAACGGACGTTATATGCGCGGCTAAAGTAACCAAACGTGTCGTGGCTGGTCAGGACAATGCGTTTTGCTTCAGGAATACCACTGAAACGGTTTTTCGCCCAGTCATCAAGTGCTTTCAACTGCGCAATATAGTCCTCACCGGATTTTCTCAACGCCTCCTTATCTTCAGGATCTGCACTGATAAGCCCATTCACGATGTTCTGTGCATACTGTGCGCCATTCGCCGCGCTGTTCCAGGCATGAGGATCAACCACGGTTTCACCATCCTCATCCATAGTATGCGTTTTAACACCCTCAGAGGCGACGATCAGTGTGCCTTTGAAGCCTGACGCCTTAATGAGTCTGTCCAGCCTGCCTTCCAGCCCCAGACCGTTGACTACTACAATATCCGCGCTGGCGATAGCGGCGCTATCCTGCGGTGATGGTTCAAAGGTATGCGGATCGCCGTCAGGCCCGACAAGCGCTTTCACGCTAACGTGCTCTCCTCCCACTTGTTGCACCATATCGCCAAGAATGGAAAAGCTGGTGACCACATTAATGGTTTTCGCGCTGGCGCTGTGCGCCATGAACCCCATACTGAGTGCCAGAAAAAGTGCTGTACGTTTCATTATCACTCCTTACCAAAAAAATGGCGCAACAGAGTGACAACCAGTCTGCTACGCCCGCCAAATAAAATAGAAAAAAAGAAAAAGATACTGGCACAGAGCACGACAGATGGCCCTGCGGGTAACGCGATAGCCCAGGAAATACTGAGCCCAAGCCACGAGCACAGGACACCCACCACACCTGCCAGCAGTAGAATTCCTGGTAAAGTTTGCATCCAGCATCGTGCAGCAACCGCTGGCAGCATCATCACACCGACAACCATCAGCGTGCCGAGCACCTGAAAACCCGCCACCAGATTGAGAACCAGAAGACCCAGAAACAGCGTGTGAAACAGAGTGGGCAGGCGCTTTTTATTGACCTCAAGCCACGTACTGTCAAATACCTCGCTCACCAGTCCCCGGTAGCATACCGCCAGACTAAGCAGGGTTAGTGTCGCTACCGCAGCGACGAAAATTAGGGACGCCCGGTCGACCGCCAGAATCGAGCCGAAGAGAAGATGCAGCAGGTCCACGCTGGATCCGTGTAACGACACCAGCGTGACACCGAGCGCCAGCGAGCCAAGATATAATCCGGCAAAGCTGGCATCTTCCTTAAGCGGCGTTTGCCTGCTGACCCATCCGGCTACCAGTGCAACAACAATACCGGCGATAAATCCCCCTGTCGCCATTGCAAACAGCGACATGCCACTGAGCAGATAACCAATGGCTACGCCGGGCAAAATAGCGTGTGACAACGCATCACCCACCAGGCTCATTCGCCGGAGAAATAAGAAAACGCCCAGTGTGGTAGTGCTAAGCGACAGCGCCAGACACGCCACAAGCGCCCGACGCATAAAGCCATATTCAATAAAAGGCTGAATAAGGAAATGTAACGTCATGACACACACTCCTTGTGCACTTGCGTTTGCCAGTAGCTGCGCTCACTTTCCAGACGCAATACAGAAGGAAAATAGCGCTGCACCCGCGTGGTATCGTGCAGAACGGCCAGAATCGTTTGTCCCCGTTGATGCATTTCTTCGATCAATGACATCAGGACATGACTGGTGTTTTCATCTACCCCGGTCAACGGTTCATCCAGCATGATCAATGGAGCCTGCTGTAACCAGACTCTGGCAAAAAGCATTCTCTGAAATTGCCCACCTGAAAGCGTCTCAATAGGGCTTTTTGCGAGATGCAGCAACCCCACACGCTCAAGTGCGGCCGCAATTCGCAAGCGCTCGCTGCGGCGGATACTGCGAAAAAGTGACACTCGCGGCCAGAGCCCCATGCTCACTACATCCTGGACGACTATCGGGAAATCGGACTCCAGGGTATTTCGCTGGGCAAGCCATCCCGTGTCCGGACGCCCGTGTGGCCAGATAATATGGCCATTCACAGGAGGGAGAAAACCGGCCAGAGTTTTGAGTAACGTCGATTTGCCGCACCCATTTTCACCGACGATTGCAGTCATGCTGCCAACTGCAATATGTCCACTGATGATGGATGTCACGGGAGAATGGTTATAACCGACGCTGAGTTCCTGAAGCTCAATCATGGCAGTGCGATCGCCCACTGAACGGCAGCCCATAAAACACTTAAAATGAGTATGCCCACGCCCAGTCGCAGGAGAAGAGAGAGTGAAAAAAGCGTTGGAGAAAGCATACGAGCCCCTGGAATGTATGTTATAACATAACATTAAATCAGCACAGCAATGATTGTAAAGAAGGGCCAGCGCGGAAATGTGTGACGGAATGTTACAATCTTCTTTCGTTTTCTCCGATTCGTCCCGCTTATTTATTCTACGACCTGCACAAGATAGTCAAGGTCCGAGTGTCAAAGCGTCAATGATTCAATGCCCGGAAAAACTCACGTTTGCCACGAGCGAATAACACATTGATGTCAGGTTACAGTGAAGGATTGTCGTATGTTGTTCATTCAGGATAACTCAAATGAAAATTCATAAAATTATCGTTGCATCCCTGGCAGTGACCTCATTCAGTGCGCTGGCATTTAAATCTGAACTCTCCCCGACGACCACGATCTCCACGAATAAACTCACTGCGATTGAAGCCAGTATTTTTAGCAGTTTTAACCTCAGCCACTCAGGCCCATCGCTCGCCGGAACCTGTAATGCCTCTCCGGTCACAGGTTACGGTTGCGCATTCTGCACTATGCTTCGAAGCCATCTGAATTAAGAGGGCAGAGAGCAAGCTACCTGCAATTACATTACAGATTGCGAAACTGAAAAAAGTGCAAAAACAACCATTCTAAATAAAGTTTGAGCGCGATTTGAGAAGTGGTCAGAACAATTTAACGTCCGCTCCTGGCACAGAGCTGCCTGTCAGATTAGGTTTGGCTCTGTGCCATAGCTGTATCAGGTCAAATCTAAGCGAATACATTTTAAAATATTGCCAACTGGCTGGATAAATCGGTCTCGTGTAGCTCCTTTCCCTGCGCCCGAAAACGGTGAAAGCCCTTGAAACTGGTTATCCTGGTCTTTCGCGGTTGCCCCACCGAGGAAATTTTCTTCAGTTCTCAGTAATAGTTTTGCATTGTCCGAAAAGGCATCCCCGCCAGAATATCCGACTTGTTTCGGACAACTCCTGGGGATTCCTGATGGTAAAAATAAACCTGCAGACACGTTATCGGCTTGGGGCCATCACGCTATGTCTGCTTGCCGCTGGCTGCACAGACTTTAGTTCTCGCTCTGGACCCATGAGCAGGCTTCAGGGCTCTCCCCGTGTTCAGGATCTTTATCAAAACCGTTCCCCTGAAGTTGTTCGTTACGATCGTTACACACTTGCCAGTACGCTACCTGTAGATGCTCAGCGTGACCCACTGAATCAGATTATCGATATCAGGATGCCTTTGCAGATGGTGAATACGATTGGGGAAGGTATGCGATACGTGATGCTTGAATCAGGTTATTCACTGTGTTCAGGCGAACCGGGTGTATTCTCTGAATTGTTCGTTAAACCATTACCGGCTGTGCAGCGTTCAATAGGACCTGTGAAGCTTGGAGATGCTTTACAAATCCTGGCCGGGCCTGCCTGGCGTATGCGCGTAGATGACCTGAATCGAGAAATTTGTTTCGTTCTGCGTGATGAATACCGACATCTTGCCCTCTCAACAACAGGTCCCTTGCAGGCGAGTGTAGCAAGTCAGGGAACAGGGAAATCGGCTTCTACAGGTACACTACTTAACAGTTCTAAGGGACTTTCTGGTACTGGAAATAACAGCTATCCGTTGCCCCCGGCTCGGCCGGAAAGTTCCATTTTGTCACCAGGGACACCAAAAGTTACCTCTCAAGCTGTTTCTCCTTTATCTGTTGCAACGACAGCAAAAACACCTCGTAACCCGTTCTCTGCCAGCGAGCCTGGGGAAAAATCTAAGGTTCCGGTGCAGAAAACACAGGCAAGTCCCGCAGCTAAGTTAACATCTGGCAAGGTAAAACCATCAACAGAGTTGGCTCCTGCGCCTGCGCCTGCGCCGTCAGCATTGTCAGTTGCGTCAACACCTCTGAATAAAGCTGCTCTTGGTGTGCCTTTAACTCCATCTGGTGCAGTGAAACCAGGTGGAACAGTTCAGAACAGTAATCCACCTTCCACTGTTATCTCTCCTACTGCTCCGGTCAGCGGAAAAACTGTTTTCACTCCGGGAGCATTGCTTTCCTCGTTACCAGACGGACAGGCCTGGACCGCGCAGGCAGGCACTACGTTAAAAGAGACTCTGATCCAATGGGCTACATCGGTTCGCTGTGAGAGTGGCAGTAGTCCTACCTGGGTAGTTATCTGGCCAACGCCTGTGAACTACCGCATCGATGTACCATTTACGCTGCGCGGTAATTTCGAGTCGGTTATCGTGCAGCTGTTTAGGTTATATCGCCCTGCAGAAAAACCCCTCTATGCAGCACCAAATCGTCTTCAGTGCCTGGTATTCGTGGACGATAAGCCGATTCAGGACGGGAAATGATATGGGATATGCGCTGCCAGTTTTCGCGCTTTGTCTTGTCATCATCTTGATAGCCGGTGATGCACAGCACCACTCATCAGAGCATGTACGGCTTGCGCTGCAGCAGACTCAGCCTGAACAGCTTGCAGCAGACATGCTTCGGACTGCTGATGTCGTAAATAACTGGCGTCACGGGCGGTCCATAACAGATGGCCCCGTATCAACCGCACTGACTGGAATGGTGCCGTTACCAGACAGTCGTATCAAAAGCATTATTCAGAACGGTCGCCTGTGGATCTGGGTACCTGAAACAGACGGTGTTTATGCCGCGTTGCGCGCCCGCTCAGTGACTTCTGCGCTTGCCCTGACCGTCAGAGGCGGTCGTCTGCGGATGGCGGATGGCACTGATATGAACCTGTCTCTGCCGTCCGGTGTGACGGAAGGCAGCATTGTTTATCTTAACTAACAGAATCAGGGAGCTGCGGATGCCGCGTATACCTTTCTGCCTGACAGTACTTACCGCTGCGTTTGTGCTGTCATCATGTTCGCTGAATGAAATCAGCAAAATAGACAAGGAAGCCGTTGGGCAGGCCGATACGGCTCAGCGAGTGTTGCAGAGTCGTCAGTCCATATCACAACCAACTGTTGTCTGGATGGATAAGCCCTGGGTAAACCTGCAGCCAGTCACGCCGGTGGTCTCCACTCCGGACGAAAAGAATCTGCCTCCCTGTCAGATAACGATTAATCGTCCTGACGGCATTTCACTGCCTGAGCTGGGACAGCGCATCACTGCGCTATGTGGTATACGAGTCTCCATCACACCAGATGCATTTGCTGCGCTGAGCAACGTGAGTACCGGCAGCGTGGTAACTTCTCAGATGAGTGGTCAACTGCCGGCGCCGGATGACAATGGTCGGGTTCCCCTGGCACAGATGGGGGCTACGTCAGCTCAGCCCGTCTCCGTTCAGCCATCACCGGCGCTCATGCGTGGCCTTAAATTCCAGGGAGATGTTCGTGATCTGCTCGATGTCGAAGCCAGCGGGTACGGGCTGTCATGGCGCAGTGACGGAAACGGAGTTTATTTTTATCGACAGGATACCCGCACTTTTCAGCTCGTTATCCTGAATACGAAAGTAAACAGTAGCGCATCAATTAACTCCGGCTCTGGCAATCAGCTGGGCAGCGGTGGCGGCACATCGGGGGGGACTAGCGGAGACATTAGCTCTAATCAGAAGACCGATTATGGCATGAACAGCGACCTGTACGACGACATTCGTAAAACCATCGAGCAGATGCTGACGCCAAAATCTGGTCGTTTCTGGCTTTCAGCAGCTACTGGCACGTTGAGTGTTACTGACACACCGGACGTTCTGGAGCGTATTGGTCGTTACATTGAGTATCAGAATAAGGTTCTAAGCAGGCAGGTCCAGCTCAACATACAGATTGTCAGCGTCAACCAGACGCGTAATGAGCAACTGGGTCTTGACTGGGGGCTCGTATACAAATCCCTGCACAATTTTGGCGCCACTCTGACCGGTTCAATGGCCAATGCTTCGACTTCAGCAGGCAGTGCCGGCATTTCGATTCTCGACACGGCAACAGGCAATGCCGCCAAATTTTCCGGCTCCAGCCTGCTGATTAAAGCGCTTTCCGAGCAGGGCAACGTCAGCATGGCGCTGAACCAGACCGACCCAACAGCAAATTTGACGCCGGTAGCTTATCAGCTCTCAAACCAACAGGGCGTTCTGACAAGTTCCAGTTCAACTGCAACAGCTAATGTCGGGGTTACTTCCTCACAGACCGTAACCACAATCACCACCGGTTTGTTCATGACCATGCTGCCGTTCATCCAGGAAAACGGTGACGTGCAACTGCAGTTCGCTTTTAGCTATACCAGTCCACCGCAGATAGAGAAATTTATCAGTAGGGACGGGAATACCCGTAACGATATACCGAATACCTCGACACAGGGGCTGGCACGTAAAGTTAACCTGCGCTCAGGCCAGACACTGGTATTAACCGGATCTGAGCAACAGAACCTTTCTGCAAACAAGCAGGGAACATTCACACCCGACAACTTTATCCTGGGCGGTGGCCAGAACGGTACGCGCGGTCGTAACACGCTCGTGATTATGATCACCCCTGTTCTGCTGAGGTAATCCATGTCATCAAAGAAAAAATCTTCACTCCGTAGCGGCATTCGCGTCACCCACAACCGTCGCGACTGGATGGCAGGACTTCATTGGGAGCAGCAGCGGAGCGCACTGTTAACGCGATTCCGGGGAAAAGCCTCACCTGACACGCATGTAGTAGTTGCCGGCAGGCGTAACGCATCAATGATGGGGGTCGTTTCCCCCGGGCGTGTGCGACGTAGCCCTTACTCTCTTGCAGTAGCATTCCTGCTGTCTGAAGGGGGAAATACATGGGGGATATACCGCCTCAGCCGCAACGAAGATCTCTGGGTTTTCTTTGCAGCCAGCGGTGGGCAGCTTTCTGTCATGGGTGATGTGACCGGTTCACGCGCGAAGATAGAATCAGCAGCAGAAAACTTCCTGCGTTTTAACGATGCTGATACACCGGGTCTGCGCTGTGCTGCAACCGCAGATGATAATTGTGATGCAACCTCGCTCACTGACAGGCTGAACCGTTCGCAACTGAAGCGTTGCCGCCTGGGTAAGCGCCTGACGACGATGTCGCTTATTATGCCTGCTGCGCTTATTACACTCGTGGCAGCAGCAGGAATTTACTGGTACGACGACGTTCAGCAAAAAGCGGAACAGGCTGCTGCAATGGCAGAGTTTCGCGCCCGAATGGCGATGTCTGCTGATAAGCCAGCTGCGCCAGCCCGAGCGCCACATCCATGGGCCTCTCAGCCACCAGTTTCGCTTTTACTTGGTAATTGCTGGCTGACACGCGAACCACTTTTCGCCTCGGTGGCTGGCTGGCGCTTTACGGACGGTGAATGTGTCCCTGAAGGCCTGCGCTTGCGTTACCTCGCCACACCTGGTGCTACGGTGGAGGATTTCTCCCACCGCGCGAGGGTGCTTCTTGGGCATTCTGCTGTTTTCAACCTTCAGGAGGGAGGTAAAAACGGCGACGTATTCATTCCCTTCCGGAAATACAGCGTAAGTGAGTATACCGACGAGGCCTTGCCTGGCGCGGATGCCCAACTGATGCGTTTCATTTCGCACCTGCAGCGCCGCAACCTGGAAGTCAAGTTCAGTGAAGTGAAACCGCCAGCGGTCGCGCCAGGACAAGAGAAAACCATGCCCGTACAGGACTGGCGCGAATTCACTTTTACTGTCAGCTCGCGTTTGCAGCCTGAACGTCTGCTGCAGGATTTTGATGCGACCGGGCTCCGCCTGAACAGCGTGTCAATCACCATGAGCCCGCAGGGGCAGTTCGACTACACCATGAAGGGGAGCATTTATGCGCAGAATTAATCCCGCGGGAACGGGCCTGCTGCTGTCCGCTCTGTTCTGCGGGCAGGCAGTGGCAACCGTAACCAGTGATGCGCTTCCGCCGAACGTTACGCTTGGCGAACTTGAAGCAGCTCAGGCGCGCAACCTCATTCTGGAGCAGAAAGTGCAGACGGCGCGTCTGGAGCAGCAGCTGCGTGAAAGCCAGTCCGGACAGAGTACTGACAGGAATTATCTGTCTACTGCCGCCCAGCCTGCCATGCCGCTTATGGCGCAGCCAGCTCCTTCACAACAGACTGCCAGTGCAGTCGGTGAAAAGCGGACCGGTGGTGTGCGCCTTCAGGAGATTTACGGCCGTGGCTCGCAGTTGCGTGCACGCATTGTTCTGCCTGATGGCGGAGTCACAGAAGTAGCAAAAGGCGATCAGCTTCCCGGAACCTCAAAGCGGGTCACGGAGGTTACGTCCACGATCGTACGCCTCAGCGACAATTCTGAACTTTCATTCTGAGGTGATGATGTCTCCTGATAAAGAAATCATGGATTTTGTCTTTGCCGAGCAGCATCCGTCTGGAGGGGTTACGCTACTCATCGACGGCAACCGGCGAAAAGACCCTGACATACAGCGCTGGGTTATGGATGTCACCCGGACATGGGCTGATGCAAAAACTGAGTTTGTTACACTCAGCGAACTGAACCGGCGGCGTGAAGTGGCAGAACGTCAGGGCCGTGGGCTTAACCAGGGTGTGAGCGAGGCGGATCTAAGTAACCGTGACGTCAGTGTGTCGCAGGATAAGGTCATCAGCTATATGAGGCTGGGTAACGACTTTAATGCCTCTGATATTCATATGGAAATAAGCGGTGATCGCAAGATTTGCATCGTTCAGTTGCGTATTCACGGCGAGCTGGAGGTGGTGGATGAAGTGAAAGATGTGGAGGGTATGACGCTGGCCTCCACATCTTATCTTTCCATGTGCGACGTGCGCGAGCAGTCATTCTTTGCCGGTCGTGAGCAGTCAGGGCGCATCGATGCAAAGTTCGCCCGCCGCGCCGGCCTCTATGGCGCCCGCTACGAACACCGTCCTACTCCGGATGGGCTGATAGTGGTCATGCGTCTGATCCCGGATGACGGGGACAATATACCGACGCTGCCGCAACTGGGTTTTTTGCCTGAGCAGATTAAGCTCATCATGCAGATCCTGCGTATGCCGGAAGGCATGACGCTGCTGACCGGGCCTACTGGTTCAGGGAAGAGCGCCACGCTGCGCGTGTTCAGTGATATCTGGCTGAAACTGACCGGCGGTAAAAAGCGCCTGCTCACGCTGGAAAACCCGCCCGAGGGGCGTATTCCGGGTGGTATTCAGACCCCCGTTATGCCTGAAGACAATTCACCGGAGGCCATCAGCCGCGCCTGGAGTAACGGAAACGCCTCTGCACTTCGTCTCGATCCGGATGCCATCCTGAACGGTGAGATCCGTGACCTGTATTCCCTTCTCGCCGCCATTTTCGCCAGTGAAACCGGCCACCTGGTGCTGTCGACCCTGCACACCCAGAGCCCTATCGGCTCCCTGCGTCGTATGGAGCATTTCGGTATTGATCGCCACCTTCTGGCGGATGCTGCACTCATCACCGGCCTGATTGGCCAGCGTCTGGTGCCGCTGTTGTGTGAACACTGCCGGGTACCGTGGGAAGTCAAAGTCCCTGAGCTTGATGAAGAAACCCGCGCGCGTCTCGAAAAATATTGTTCTGTCGCGGGCTTGTGCGAACCGAAAAATCTCTTCTTCCGCAACTATGAGGGATGTGAACACTGCCGGAAAACGGTACCACTGACCGGACGCATTATCAGTCGTGGCGTTACAGGGCGAACAGCTATTGCCGAAGTTGTCCGGACAGATGCTCGCCTGATGCAACTTTGGCTTTCACATGGGCCTTCAGTTGCCAGAAAGTACTGGATAAACCAGGGGGGGATTACTCGCCGCATGCATCTGTTGCGTTATCTGGCAGAGGGTCTTGTTGATCCGCTGGAAGGCGATCTCATCTGTCCGCTGGATGAGGATGACATCATGGATTGTGAGGTGCCTGATGGAAAGTGACAGCCATTTTTATCCATCCCGGGAAATGTCGTTCCCTGAAAGGATTCGCTACCGGCTTGTCAGAGCCACTTTTACTGGGAAATACCGCCAGCCATTTTACGAAACGCTGCGCTTTCTTCTTGAAAACCGTAAGGCCCTGAAAGACGCGCTGACCATGATCGGCGATGTACATACTGATTTTGGCAGGCGCTGGCATCCTTATTATGAACTTGTTCAGGACTGCATCGAGGGTGTGAACGACAACCGTCCTGGCCGCGCGCTGCAGGATGTTCTGGCTGCCTGGGCACCTTACGAAGAGGCCGCGCTTATCAGCGCCGGAATGGAAACCGGTAATATTCCTGCCGCGCTGATGCAGGCTGATAAGTTGATTGTTGCCCGTCGGCGAATTCTTGGGCAGGTAATTTTTGCGTCAGTATTTCCTGCCGCGCTTGCCATCCTGAGTACGGGGCTACTACTGGCCAACAATCTCGCACTTGTTCCCACCATGAGCAAAATGTCCGATCCAGCTCGCTGGACCGGTGCACTCGGGTTTATGAATGGAGTAGCGAAGTGGAGTTCCGAGTGGGGTGTTGCTTCTGCCGCTACAGCCGCAGGGCTTGTGCTGCTGTCTTTCTGGTCGTTGCCCCGCTGGCGCGGCCGTCTCAGGCGCTGTGCTGACTGGTTACTACCATGGTCTGTTTATAAAGACCTGCAGGGAGCTGTATTCCTTATGAATATTGGCGCGCTTCTTGGTTCGGGTGTCCAGGAACTCAAAGCTTTGCAGATCCTTAACGGTTTTGCACCGCCCTGGCTGCAGGAACGCATCGAGGCAGCGATGGAGTGCATGAGTGAAGGCGATTCACTTGGCAGAGCTCTGCGTAACAGCGGATATGATTTTCCGAGCCGTGAGGCTGTGAACTATCTCTCTCTTCTGGATAAGGGGGATGGTGCTGCTTCGCTCATCACCAATTATGCGGACCGCTGGCTGGAACAGGCGCTCGCGCGCGTCGCGCGTCGGGCGAATGCCACCAAACTCTTTTCTCTCGTTCTGATTATGAGTTTCTTCTTACTCATCCTGATGATGGTGATGCAGATTCAGGACATGAACACTTTCAACTTACACTAAGGAACCGCCATGTCAGCTCAGACATTACCACATCGCCAACATCAGCCTGACCGGGGCTGGGGCATTCTTGAACACGGTACCATTGCGATCGGGACGATTATCGTACTGGCTATAGTTGGTGCTCTGGTCTGGAGTCTTTGGGGGAAAAAGTCCGTTGCCGTTGAGGTTTCAAATCTCCAGACCGTCGTGACAAACGCGCAGCAGCTTAAGCAGGCGCAGGGGGGATATAACTTTACGAGCGGTACAACTATGACGGGAACGCTTATCCAGCAGGGGGGCGCACCAAAGGCTGGCTGGACTATCCAGGGAACAGCCAGTTCCGGTACCGCTACGATGTGGAACGGTTATGGTGGTCAGGTCGTTCTGGCACCTGTGGCATCGAATGGATTTAACAATGGATTTTCAGTTACATCGCAGAAAGTTCCGCAGGCAGACTGCATCTCTATCACTACTCAACTCGGTTCCGGTGGAGCATTCAGTGCTATCACCATTAACAGTACCGATTACAGTGACGGTCTGGTCAGTGCAGAAGAGGCAGGCAAATCCTGCTCATCAGACAGCGGAATGACAGGTAACAATACACTGGTCTTCACCCATAACGGCTGATGACATGCTGCGCCTGTCCGCTTTTCTGCTGCTGATTTTGGTTTGCCCACGGGTGGATGCATTCTGCTTTGAATCGGCGGGCGCTAAATACCACATTGACCCGCTACTGGTTAAGGCAATAGCCATAGGTGAAAGCAGCCTGCGACCGGATGTCACAAATATTAATCGTGACAAAAAGACCGGGCAGGCACTCAGTACCGATTATGGACTGATGCAGGTTAATTCATCGCATATCGCTTCGCTGATAGCGCAGGGTTACATTCGCAGCTCACAGGACCTCCTGAACCGTCCGTGCCTCAACGTTCAGATAGGTACCTGGATACTGGCGAAGCATTTTCAGGTATGCGGCATAAGCTGGAACTGTCTTGGCTCTTATAACGCAGGTTTTCGTAAGGACCGGCACGAAACTCGCGAGTCCTATGCCAACCGGATTTATGCCATTTATCGTCGGCTTTTACTTAATGAACGGGGAATAAAACTGTGACACTGCTGACGCTGAGTATGCCCTGGGCAACTGTCATTATCATTTTTCCTCTATGCCTCAGCTTATTCAGTTTTATGAGGAGCCTGGTTCGTCTCAGCCTGATGATATTGGATGATGATCAGGAATGGTTTGCTGTTTTTTTCGCCCCTGCATCCACCGGCTTCATCTGGCTTTACGCTACAGCGGCAACTGGCATGATGCTGTCCCCTGTGCCGCTACTGGAGCGACTGATGTCTCTGTTGTTCTGCCTCTTTCTTTTCAGGTTGACGCTTACCGATGCGTTCACAGGATTTCTGCCTCGAGAATTGACGATAAGGTGTCTTATTGCCGGTCTTGTTTCCGCTCTTATCGCTCCCGGCTTTATAGGGCACTTCCTCACAGCTACCACTGCGCTGGTGATTTTTGGCGTCTGGCGTTATGTCACCTTTAGGATTCATGCCCGTGAGTGTCTGGGGCTTGGCGATGTCTGGTTGGCCGGTGCTATTGCGGCCTGGTTGGGAGGGCGAGAGGGGCTTAATGCTCTGCTGATCGGCGTGGTGCTCTTTGTGCTCTGGCAGATATCTGTTCGTCGCATAACTGAAGGAGGGCCGATGGGACCCTGGCTGTGCGCCGGCGCGATTTCTGTGACCCTGTTTAAATTGTATCAACCGCTTATTACATGGTGATGCCTGTGTTCACATATAAAACGACTGACCGGGGCTGGGCTATCCTCAGCACTGGTGCTTCATTGATTATTCTCCTGGTGGTCAGCGTCTGGGGCTTTACCCTTATCAGTGACTGGATGCAAAAACGGACCTGGCTGAATACCGCGTCACAGGTATCTCGCTTTACACAAGCTGTGAAGAGCTACACTGGCCGTTATTACGATACTTTGCTTTCAAGTGCCACCACCACGACCCCGGTTACGGTTACACCCGCTATGCTGAAAAACACCGGATTTCTGGAGCAGGGGTTCAGCGAGACGACAGTAGACGGACAGGCTTATCTGGCTGCTGTTGTTCGTAATGCCACTAATACAGATCAGCTGCAGGCACTGGTTTACACTCAAAACGGCGCGGCACTGCCTTTTCTCGCACTGCGCCAGATATCAATGGATATCACCTCGGGTATGGGCGGCTATATATGGACATCAGGTACTGCTACCGGCGCTATGGGCAGCTGGACTATTCCTCTTTCACAGTTTGGGATAAGTACAACTCAGGGACATATTGCGGCTTTACTGACCACAGATGAACTGGGCGCTGCTCGCGGTGAAAATGATCGCCTTTATCGTTTTTCGGTAACCGGCAAGCCAGACCTCAACACGATGCATACCAGTATTGATATGGGAGGTAACAATCTTAATAACGCAGGCACGATTAATGCCGTAACGGGTAATTTCAGTGGCGATGTGGCGGCCACTGGAAATATAACTGCGAATGGAACTGTTACAGGACAGAATGTTACTGCCGGTTCAAACGTCACCGCAGGAAATACAATAACGGCTAACAACGACATACGTTCAAATAATGGCTGGTTCATAACTCGAGGGAGTAAGGGATGGCTAAATGAAACGTATGGCGGCGGTTTTTATATGTCAGATAATGACTGGGTTCGAGTCATAAATAATAAGAATATTTACACAAGCGGTCAGGTTCGTGGCGGAAGTGTGCGGGCTGATGGAAGACTTTCTACAGGAGAAGTTTTGCAGCTCGACGGAGTCAATACTGCTGGCGCAGTTTGTTCACCAAACGGCCTTGTAAGCCGCGACGCCACTGGAGCCATACTTTCCTGTCAATCCGGTGTGTGGAAATCTCAAGATTCTGGTCATTACACTGATGTCGCAATGTGGGAAACCACCTCAACAAAAGGAGTTACATATC
This sequence comes from Citrobacter sp. LST-B2, assembly GCF_057983045.1. NCBI lineage: Bacteria > Pseudomonadati > Pseudomonadota > Gammaproteobacteria > Enterobacterales > Enterobacteriaceae > Citrobacter > Citrobacter sp. LST-B2. Next base: position 4,516,002 of record NZ_CP192598.1, on the reverse strand, counting down.
AGGTCCCAGGTGTTCATAAATACTGCTTTATTTCTGGATTAATGTCGGCAGGTGACAATGGTACATGCCGTGTATATCCGTCCGGTTCTTCGTGGTGGCTTGACCTGATCGGTTACAACGGAAGCAGCACTCAAAGATGTTGGGTAAGCTGTATCGATTGAACTGTCAATCCGGTGTGTGGCAAGGAAATGAAATTTCTACTGTTTACCCAGGATTTATTGACTATGGATCACATGTAGAAATGTTCGGAACCATATACGGTATTGGCGACGATAGCTGTGTCAACAGCGGATTTCCGGTACTGGTAAGCCAGGTTCTATCGCTTACAGGAAGTGTATCTGATCTTAGTTCTCTGGCTAATGCTGGAGTAACCTCTGCTTACTTTACAGTCATAAATGGAAGCCAATTTCGCGTTTGCGTAAAAAACAAAGATTCAAGCCGCAGCAACAACATTGCGTGGCGTGCATTAGCAATTAAATAAACCTGTCAATCCGGTGTGTGGACAGCCGCATCAAAAATCAAAATGCAAACCGTTTTTGGCGAAACCACCTGCGCCAACAAAGCGGTTGCATCTGCTTATTGTCCGTCAGGTACAGTGGCAATAGGTGGTTCTTATGCTTTAAAAAGTTGGTCTGATGGTTCCAACCATAACTCACCCGACTCAATGGTTCTTGATCCTGTAAATGACCGGTTTTACATCGTTTTACCGAACAATTCGAAAGGTGCAGCGTGCTTCCAGGCTATAGCAAACTGCGCCACTAATTAGACGCCAAATCAGTTGTCAGAAACAGACGGCAACGCAATTCGCTTGCCCATTACCAACCTTTGGAGCCGACAAGGTCCATGTGCCATTTGAGTTTCTTACCAAAACGCAGGCACGGTAATTGTTGTAATCGAATCGTGTCTGAGACAATGCACAATATTTATGTTGCCCAATATTACGTGATTGACCGGAGCCGATATCAGGAGAGAAGAACAAATCACCGATTTCAGCATTGTTTTTCCACACACCGGATTGACAGTCAAATTCCGGCACCAGGTAGATTTAAGCAAGTGACAGTGATTGTCCCTCCTGATTCGTAATCACCCCATCGCGTATTGGTAACAAACCAGCGATTTGAACTATCTGCATATACCTTCTGAAATCCACCAAAAGGTGAACCATTTAAGTTCGTCCATGAGCAATAAGCATGGATTCCAATATCACTGTTAGTGACATTTTTCCCCACATCGAAAGCCTGTATCGAGAACTTGTTTTGGGATGATTTCCACGCACCGGATTGACAGTAGTATGTGATATATTTCTAATCTTTTTAGGAATATGCGATGCAACTCAGACAGCGAATTAAGAAAATGGAGCTGGGTGTAGCTCTTGATAAATATTACGGTTGTGCATCTGTGCAAAAGCGGGGCCATCTGCAGGAGTTTTATCGGATAAATGTTATAAAGCGTTCAGCTCTTGCCAGGCGATACATGCATGAGATTACTTCGGTTGATATTGCAGAATACCGTGATCAGCGACTCTCTGAAGTAAGTGGTAAAACGGGGCGAACTAATAGCCCTGCAAGTGTCCGACTTGAACTTGCGTTGCTATCTGCCCTTTATAACCTTGCTCGAATTGAATGGGGAACATGTACTCATAACCCTGTTGAGCATGTACGAAAACCACCGGCCTCCAAAGGGCGAACCCGAAGATTGACATCTCAGGAGGAGCGAAAGATTGGCAGGGCGCTGGCAAAACGAAATATCGAGTTGGCAGCCATTTTTCATTTGGCCCTTGAAACGGCTATGCGTCAGGGGGAGATCCTCTCACTTCGCTGGGAGAATATCGACCTGCACATTGGCATCGCTCATTTGCCTCTCACTAAAAATGGGAGCGTAAGGGATGTTCCGTTGTCTTTTAAAGCCAGAAAGGTATTAAGAGAGTATTCCGGCCCTCTATCCGGACCTGTTTTCAGTTATACATCCAATGGGTTTAAAAGCGCCTGGCGAGAAGTTATACAGGCTTTAGGCATTGTCGATTTGCATTTTCATGATCTACGACACGAAGCTATAAGCCGTCTCTTTGAGCTCGGAACACTGAATGTTATGGAAATTGCAGCGATATCAGGACACAAGAGCCTGACGATGCTAAAACGCTATACCCACCTTCGTGCGACGCAGCTGGTTAGTAAACTCGATATACGTAAACGACAGGCGCAGAAACTGGCGGCGATCTTTGTTCCGTATCCTGCTGAACTTGAGAGCAGCAATAACGGTATTGTTTTACGCTTCCCTGATCTTGAACATCCTTCACTTGAAGCGCAAACAAAGGAAGACGTTATCCAGAAAGCCTCTTTTGAGCTTCTCAGAATTCAGGCTCTTGCTGCTCGTTCTGGAGAACGACTCCCCCCACCAGGCAATATCAAAGCCAATGACCCAACTCGTGTGCTTATTAATCCGCTCTGAAATTCTGTGAACCCCTGGATTCAAACACATCATAAACAAGGACGTTTTTGGCTGCGCTGTTATGAAAGTGGCCTTTCCAGATGATCCCCTCCGACCTGGTTTCCCCGCCGAAAAAAACTTCAGAAATGGCAGATGAGTTAATCATCGCCATAGAATGACGTTTTTTGCACCTTATGGCTGTTCTGCGCAGCTATAAGGATTTTGAAATGTCAGTCAGTCAAGTCGTCCCGGAAGAAGTTATACCTGAAAATCCAGAGGTTACTTCTTCGAAAGTTGTGCCTGCTGAGCCAGAGGCTCGCCGGTTGGTTCCCATTAACCTGAAAAAAATAGTCCGGATTGGAGGTCTGGGATTCCTCATTGTTTCTCTTGTTGGTTCTGTGGCCACGATTGTGATCATGGCACAGCAAATCTCTGATCTGAGTATTCGGGTGAACTCCCTGGATGCCGCTTTTCGCAGCGGTCAGATGAGCCAGTTGTCTGGTTCGGTTACTTCGCTCGAAGCTCAAAGCCGGAAACACGAGAAGCAGCTCGAGTCTGTCTCATCAGGGCTTGAATCAGTACAAAACCAGTTAGCTGATTTCCAGGAGGAACATTCAAAATTAACAGGAAGCATTAACAAACTTTCCTCAGAAGCCCTGGCGCGGCGTACCGCGATAGACGAACACTCTGAACGTATTGATGACATTAACTCACGGTTGTCACAGGTTGAATCGCGAGTTGCCGGGCTGAGCAAAGCTGAAAGCAACACTTCTCAGAAAGAATCGAAGCAGAACCAGCAACCAGTCACTAAGAGCAAAACATCTTCAAAATCCGGGACAGGCCAGATCGTAAAAAAGCCTGAGCGGTCAGTCAGGCGCGCAGCTGTTGAAGCACCGTTTGTACTGACCGGCATTGAGCGGCGCGGCGGGCAGATGTTCGCAGTCGTCATCCCCCGTGGAAATTCCCAAATATCAGATATGCGGTTGCTTTCACCGGGAGACGGGATGCTGGGGTGGACGCTTCGTTCTATCCAGGACAGTGGTACCGCTGTTTTCAGCGTGAACGGTGCCCAACAGAGTTTACAGGTTCAATAAGAGACCAGACATATGAAGCATCAGATGAGAAGAATTTTGATGGCAGGTGTACTTTCCTTGCCGCTGTGTGTGGCGGCATCAACAGTTACCACTCAATCGAATCAGAGTCAGCAAACATCCCTGCAGGCATCATCAGCAAACCAGGTTCAGACGCAGCAACAGGGTCAACAATGGGGGCTTTCAGATGAGGACTGGAGTCGCTATCAGTCGTTGATGAAAGGAGCCAGAGGCATTATGTCCCCTGGTCTTGATCCTCTCACTGCCCTGGGCGTCGAGACAGATAATTCATCTGAGCGCCGTCGGCTGGCTGAATTGTGGGTAAAACACGAATACGCCCGTACCGAGAAAGAACTCGCATTTCAACGAGAAATAAACACTGCCTGGCTTCGTCTTTATCCTGAAACATTGGCCGTGAATATGGGGAATGCCGCGGGTATCGCTCATGACACACAAGGAAGACTGGCGTTATTTGTCAAAGAGTCATGTTCACGCTGTGATGCTCGGCTTGCTGCTGTTATCGCCGACAACAGACCGGTAGATATTTACCTTGTCGGAAATGACGTGAGCGACGAAAAAATCAGATCATGGGCAATAAGCCATGGCATACCAGTCGAAAAAGTGCGTAATCGGCAAATTACCCTAAATCATGATCGCGGTTTGTGGCAGCGCTATGGGCAAGGTCAGATGCCAGTTATTTTGCAGCAGGGAGAAGAGGGATGGCAAATTGCCGCATTCTGAAACTGGCTTGCTGTTTATGGTTTGTCAGCACTGGTTGCCTGGCGGTCGTGAATGTAAATAGCAGTGTTCAGGTAGTTCCGCAGGCTTATCGGGTCATTGCTGCTGCCGAGCGCGTTCCGGCAGAATCGCTTTACTCGCTGGCGATGGCCGAAAGCACCCGTAAAACCGCATGGGGGTCTAAACCATGGCCCTGGACTATTAATGTAGCAGGGAAAGGATACCACTTTGAAACCCGCGAGGAGGCCTTTGCGGCACTTCTTGGATTTATGCAGCGCTACCCTCTCAAGCGTATCGATGTCGGTGTAGCCCAGGTCAATCTTGGGTGGAACGGGCATCTTTTCCCATCCTTTCGTGATGCTTTTGATCCCTACACAAATCTTCGTGCAGCGGCCCGAATTCTCCGTGCCTGCTATGACGCTCAGCCTGGAAGCTGGATTAAAGCTGCTGGCTGTTATCACCACCCGGCCGGTGGTAAGCCGGCAGCAAAATATATGGCTATCGTACGCCGCAAGCTAAGTCAGATCGCACCTGATATTAAGGTCCCTGAAGGGGGGCCGGTTGCTCTGGCCAGTCACTCATTAACCTGGGTTGAACCTCAATGAAAAAAAATATCGATAAATATTTCAATGGCATCTTTTGTGTATCACTGCTTACAGCAGCGTTTAGTTGTTTTGCTTCGCTGACAGTGGTCGGGGATCTGGGCGGGGAGTCAACCAGACCATTATTCGAGGCGATTAATTCAGGTGAGGAGTCGCATTTGTCCGATGTTTCTTCCTTGCCTGAACCACCGTCATCGCTGTCTATTTCCGATATGTTGCCCGTTAATACACCGGAAATGACACCCGGAAAGGTGACGTCTCGCCCTCTGCAGTTACCCGGTTTGCCCCCTGTTTTTGTGATTGGCGATGATGATATTTCCCGAGCCTGGCTGCGGCAGCGTGGTGCTGAACTGAAAGGGATGGGCGCCACAGGAATGGTAGTGAATGTTACGACTGAAAGTGCGCTCAACACGCTTAGAGGACTCTTGCCAGGTACTGAGATGGTCCCTGTTCGCGGCGGTGATTTGGCACAGCGATTGAAACTGACGCATTACCCTGTCCTGATTACCGCTGATGGATTAGCGCAATGACCACAGTGGTTTTCATATTATTGGCTTTCATTTCACTCACAGCTTTTTGGCTGCGGTGTAATACAAGAAGTGCCCGTGTCCGCAGACATCAGCGTAATCGACAGACGGCTAACAGGGTGTTGCTAAAACTGCCTGAGCTGAAAGCGGGGCAGCAGGTTTTATATTTACGGAAGATTAATCCCTATGTTTTCGAGGAGATGATTCTGACCGCCATAGAGCGGCGAGGAATACCGGTCAGGCGTAATCCGAGTTACAGCGGTGATGGTGGTATTGATGGTCAGTTCTGGATTGGTCAGGAAAGGTGGCTTGTCCAGGCTAAACGATTTGCCAGTGCTGTTCGTCCTGAACATGTCCGCCAGTTTGGTGAGTTAGTCCGACAAGAAAAATGCAGAGGTCTGTTTGTACACACAGGACGAACAGGTTTTATCAGTTTTAAGTATTTCAGTGATTACCCGGAAATTTTGCTCATAAGCGGGTCTTCCCTTTTGCTACTGCTGTCTGGTGAATCCGTTGAACATGTTCTCCGGCCATTAAAAAAGAGGTAATACAGATGAATTTTTCCACATCAACATTACCGTTTATTGGTTCGGTGTGGCTTTTGGTTTCTTTCCGGATTTTCATATTCCGGTCTGTATTGATTTCTTTGCTGATGTTTGGGTTATTTCTTTTCTTTTATTTATTTCTAGCCGTATTCCGCAAGGCCACAGATTCTGCTCATTTATTCCTCAAACTCAATGATAAAACTTTTGCTCTGTTCCAGGGGAGGGCTTTTATATGAGCGACAAGTACGTGATGGAATCCCTCCTTCGCCCGGCGGTTGAACTGTATTCCGCTGCGGCGGCGGGTAGCGCAACCTTTATTTGCCTTACGGCCCCTTGGGCTGTCGCGCTCGCACCATCGGTCAGTTGGGTGACCGCCGCGGGGTTTGGTGTACTGGCGCTGAAGCGTACATCTGAGGGGATGAAAATACTCCGTTACCGCCAAAACATTCGCCGTTTGCCCCGATATGTACTGACCAGCGAGCAGATCCCCGTCAGCCAGCGGCACTTGTTCCTTGGCAAGGGCTTCCAGTGGTCTCCCCGCCATACGCAGCGTCTTCTGGAAGCGAGGCGTCCGGAGTGTGAGGTCTACGTACAACCTTCTGTTATTTATCGCCTGGCACGCGATCTGGAAAAAAAGATGGAGTACAGCTTGCCGTGGTTGTGCAGGCTGACACGAACTGATTCGGCGCTCAACCCGTTTCGCCCGTTGCCTCCTGTAGGAGGAAGCCCCATTTACCATGGTGTGGAACTGGATGAAACTACGGTCACCTATGATCTCGGAGAACGTGTAGGGCATACACTGGTTATCGGCACCACACGAGTCGGTAAAACCCGGCTTGCTGAGTTACTTATCACACAGGATATTCGCCGTAAAAACGCTGCAGGCGAGCATGAAGTTGTCATCGTGTTTGACCCGAAAGGAGATGCCGATCTGTTGAGGCGAATGTATGCCGAGGCACACCGTGCTGGTCGTCAGGATAACTTCTGGGTGTTCCACCTCGGATGGCCAGATATAAGCGCTCGCTACAATGCCGTTGGACGGTTCAGCCGTATCTCGGAAGTAGCATCACGTGTTGCAGGACAGCTCTCCGGAGAGGGCAATTCTGCTGCATTTCGGGAATTTGCTTGGCGATTTGTCAATATTATTACCCGTGCGCTGGTCGCACTTGGCCAGCGTCCTGATTACGGTCTCATACTGCGTTACGTGACAAACATAGGTGAACTGTACGAAACCTATGTTGAGAATATGCTGAGTGAAAAGGCACCACAGTTGCTGAGTACAGTCGAAGCGCTGTTAGGTAGCGGTATAAGCGAGAAGGATCTGCCGCGTCACATGCAGGGCAGGCCTAATGGCATGAATATCTGGGCTATTGAGCAGGTACTGGCCAGCGAAGAAGGAAAAAAACTGTGGGACCCGGTGCTGGATGGGCTACGTAGCGCTGTGCAATATGATCGAACGTATTTCGACAAAATTGTTGCGTCACTGCTGCCGCTGCTTGAAAAGCTTACAACTGGTAAAACGGCCGCATTGCTGGCACCTGACTATACGGACCTGAACGATCCGAGACCGATCCTGGACTGGCATAACATTATAAAATCGCGCGGCGTGGTTTATATCGGCCTCGATGCACTATCCGACCCTGTTGTCGCAGCAGCAGTCGGCAACAGCATGTTCGCTGATCTCGTTTCCGAAGGTGGACACATCTATAAATTCGGTCTCGGTGATGAGGATGGCAGAAAAAGTTCGAAAGTGGCGATAAATCTTCACTGTGACGAGTTTAACGAGTTAATGGGTGATGAGTTTATTCCTCTCATCAACAAAGGGGGTGGTGCGGGCTTCCAGGTGACTGCATATACGCAGACTCTTTCGGACATCGAGGCCCGTATAGGCAGCAGTGCTAAAGCGAATCAGGTAGTGGGGAACTTCAACTCATTGATAATGCTCCGTGTGCGTGAAAAAAACACTGCCATGCTCCTGACCGACCAATTACCGGAAGTTGACGTCTACCAGAAAACCCTTACATCGGGTGTCACTGACGTATCCCGGCCGGGAGAGGGTACTGATTTTAACAGTAACGTTCAGGACCAGGTCAGTCTGGTTAAAGTCCCGATGCTCAACCCTTCAGACGTTATCAACCTGCCGAAAGGGCAGGCATTTGCCCTGCTTGAAGGAGGGCGCCTGTGGAAAATCAGGATGCCGTTGCCGGCTGATAACGACGATCCTTACATGCCCGCGAGCCTGAAGCAGCTGGCTGACAACATGGAGCAGAATTACCGAACTGGAGAATCCTGGTGGACAGGCGGTGATGCGGCATATTCGGGGGGGCAAAATGTCTCAGCATGACAGAGATACTGCCAATCGCAGTTCGCCATCCCGACAGAAACAATCCGGACCATTCGGCATGTTGCTCTGGGATTTGCCTGTCAGTTTAATTGGCATTCTGCTGGGGTCGCTTCTGGTTAGCCTGCTGATCGAATATGCCTGCATTGCCATACTCTGGCCTGACGAAGGTGCTTCACACAGCTACCGGGTGATGGTTGCAGAAAGCCACTGGTTGTCGGAAGGGTACACGCGGAGTTTACTGATGGCAGCGCCGGTTGAGACGATTTCGCGGTGGGTACATACCGCCTGGAACTGGTTGTTTGTCGATAGCGGATTCAGCCATTGGCTTCAATCATTCAGGGAAACTGGTCAGAAGGGGACTGGAGTTATCCCAACGATAAACCGGTTCGGTGACTCACTAATCGGCTGGCTTGGGGAGTACCTGCAAGCTACGCTCTGGGTAACTCTGATTTTCTTCATCAGGGTGATGATCCTTTTTCTGAGTCTGCCGCTGTTCGGCCTGGTGATTATCACCGGCATAGTTGAAGGGCTGGTCCGTCGAGATTTGCGTCGTTACGGAGCTGGATATGAATCGAGCTTTGTCTACCATCACGCCAAACGTTTTATTAAACCCGCACTTTACGGCCCCTGCATGTTGTATCTGGCCTGGCCGACTGCTGTCTGGCCAAATCTCCTGTTGCTGCCATCAGCATTATTACTTGGCGGTGTTCTGGCCATCGTCACGGCGTCCTTTAAAAAATACCTATAGCCCAGGAAGTAGCTGTTTCGGGAATTCCCCGGAGCCCGCTCGATGTCGCGGGCTTTTTTTTTGAAGGTCCATCTGTATTAACCAGCTCACTTTGTGTCATTTAATTTTCTGACCTTCATAAATATTTTCCTGCTGCCAGCATGTCCTGTTTGCGTCAATCTCCCGACGACAAGTTATTAGGGAGAGTCGCAAATGCGTCACACCACAATCATCCTGGCAATGTTATTGCCCGTTCTGCCGGTGCTGACCTGCCAGGCGTCAGAAAAAGATGAGCTGGCACTCGTGATGCGCCAGCTGGATCAGGTTCAGGCTGGCCTTGATCGCGCCCGCGTCGTAGCCAATCAGAATCAGGACGCTCGCTTTTATTTCGACTATCAGCAGGCAACCCGTGACATCTCAACGATGAGGCAGGGCATATCCACTTATCTCGAGCCGTCGCGCGCGCAGCCAACAGCACCCTCCACTTTAGTCACCGGGCAGTACCGTGCTGAGGAGCCCTCATGGCGATGAATGGCTCTCAGCTAAATGGATGGAGTGCGGGCACCGGAAGCAGCCTCACGCCCGGGCAACTGAACCTCTTGATCCTCGGTACGCTCGCCATCGTCGTTCTCCTTTTCAGCGCATGGGCACTGGTGCAGGCCTACCGTGGCCTGGTCAGTAAATCAGTGACGTTCAGGCAGTTCAATGAGCTGCTAATTCGACTGATTGTGCTTTATCTGCTGACCCTGTTTCTGTTTTTCCACTGAAAGGATGACTCAATGAAATTCACTTTCTTCAGGCATTTTCGTTCTGCCTATTCCCGTGCGGGATATTTGTTGCTTACCGGTCTCTTAACTGCAAGTCAGGCTATGGCAGACTTGCCAGCTGTTGAACAGCCAACATCTGGAGGCGGTGGCGGAACCTACAACACCGTTATGGGCTACATCAAAATGGGGGCACTTGCGATAGGGCTTCTCGTATGTGTCGGTGCTTTTTTTGCCGTAGCGCATGCCGTGATTACCGCATTTCACGATATCCGTCGTGGTAAGGGGGAATGGACTCAGTTCCTGGTCTATCTGGTTGTCGGCATCATCCTCATCCTTTTGGTTATTTACCTCGCAACTAAAGCTTCAGATATCCTGTAAGGAGCCCATATGGCCGTCATTGATTTCCTCCCTGACAGACTGAACAACCCCCCCGTGGTCTGGAAAGGGTTCACATCCGGGGAGTTTGTGCTGGCGGCCGTCATCGGTGTTATTGCCGGTATCCCTCTGGCAATACCGTTAGCTCTGGTTCCTTTTGTCGGATGGCTGGCTTTTCCGACGTGCATGCTGCTGATGCCGCTGTTGGTTATTTTTTTTGGCGGCAACTGGATTGCCAGCTACAAGCGCGGTAAGCCAGAAAATTATATCTGGCAACGTCTGGAGGAATTGCGCTGCCGTGCACGTATGTCCCGAACCATGATTCTGGATAGCAGGGCGTGGGAACTTAAACGAACGAAACCTGTTCCGTTGATGCGCGGAGGGAAAGTATGAGTCGTTTTCGTAACGGTATAACCGCCCGCGATAATCATATTATTTCGTTACGTATCGCTTGTGTTTTGCTGGCTCTGGGGCTGTTCGTCACCAGTCTGGGATGGATGCGAGCGCCCTCGGAACTGACAATTCACAACCCACCCGACCTGCGTTCCGGCAGCACCCGAAAATGGTGGGAGGTCCCGCCATCTACGGTTTACAGTTTTGCTTTTTACATTTTTCAGCAACTGAATTCCTGGCCGAAAAATGGGGAAGCTGACTACACAGCCAAAATTGCCCAAATGAGCCCGTATTTGACGCCGTCCTGTCAGGATTTTCTCAATAAGGACGCCGAGATGCGCAAGAATAATGACGAGCTGCGCGATCGTGTACGCGTGGTATACGAAATCCCCCGTCGTGGTTACAGCAACCGCAGCGTGACCGTCATTGATGAAGATCATTGGGTGGTACGGCTGGACCTGGTAGCTGACGAATATTTCCATACCGAACCCGTTAAGCGTGCCCTGGCGCGTTATCCAATGAAAGTGGTTCGCTGGGAAGGTGACCCAGAGCGAAATCCGTTTGGACTGGCACTGGATTGCTATGACAGCGCGCCACAAAGACTTGAGGCGATCTCCTTGCCTGAGCCAGAACAAAAGTCGGGAGCATTCAATTGAAAAAATTCTCAGTGATCCTGCTGACCCTGGTACTGGTCTCAGCCGGAGCTCGTGCTGTTGAGCTTATGAAATGGGAACGGATACCGTTGCAGATTCCCCTGACTGTAGGGCAGGAGCGAATCGTTTTTGTAAACAAAAACGTGCGAGTGGGGTTTCCGCCCGCACTCAACGACAAGCTGCGTATTCAAAGCTCCGGAGGTGTAGTTTATCTCGATGCGAAAGAAGCCTTTCCGGTGACGAGACTGGAACTTCAGAACAAGGAAAACGGGGAAATACTTCTACTTGATGTTTCTGCTGCCCCCGGTAAAACCACGCGGGAACCTGTCAAAATTGTCTACGACGGAGAAGTGGCTACCGCTTCGGCGACCGATAAACAGACGGTCAGCAGTGATGGGGACAGTGCCGGCCGTCAGTCGTCGGCAGAGGCAAAGGCAGAAAGCCGGAGGCCCGCAAAACTCAATGCGCCGCTGCCCGTTGTCCTGACTCGTTATGCCGCACAGAACATTTATGGACCGTTGAGAACGGTAGAGCCCGTACCGGGAGTAAGTCCGGTTTCACTGAAGCTTCCCCCCCGGATCACCACACTTATGCCCTCTGAGTCCGTCAGCGTCACGCCGATGGCTGCCTGGAGTCTGCAGGGCAGCAGTGTAATTGCGCTGCAGGTGCGTAACCGATCAGCAGTAAAGGTCATCCTCGACCCTCGTTCGCTGCAAGGTCAGTTTACTACTGCGACTTTCCAGCACCGTTGGCTGGGGCGTGCCGGTACACCGGAAGACACGACAGTTCTATATCTGGTTACTACAGGACGTCCCGAAAGTGCCTTTATTGCTGAACAGCGTTTACCCGAATCTGAAGGAAAGGAGAGTAAGCGGAGTAACCGAGGAGCGCATAAATGAAAAAGCCTGCTTCAAACCTGCTTGTGAAAATTGCGGTTCCCGTCGTAGTGGTGGGCGCCATCATGATTGGGGTTAAATCCTGTACAGATAAAAACGATAAAAATGAAGCAGGCCAGAAAACCTCTAATGTCGCCCTTAAGGATCTGACACCAGAAGATCTCAAAGCGCTGGGTGTGGAAGGTGACACCGCGCAGGATACTTTGCGTACCCTGGTTGGTAGTTACCGTAAGGTTCAGGGGCGGCTTGACAGCCTTGAAAGCGATAATAAAACGCTTGCTGATGAAAATAAGGAGCTGAAAAAAAATAGCACCAATGTTGATCAGCAAATCAGCCAGGCTGTGGGGCAAGTTCGTTCCGAAGAGGCCCAAAAACGTGCACAACTGAGTTCTCAGGTTACTGATCTGAGCTCGCAGGTGAACCAACTTCTTGATCAACTCAAAAATGGGTCCTCCGGCTTAACGGCAGGAAATAAAGGTAACGCTGCAGGCAGCGATATTCCTGTGGGACTGGGTTATGACAATGGTCTGACCGGAGGCGCGGGAAATATATCTCAAACAGATGGAAACGGGTTGCAATGGGTTGAACCGAAAGATGGTATTGCCACGGATGCGAACGGTCGACCGGTCTCAGATAAAAACAGTAATAACGCGACTGGTTTTTCTTTTGCCACCTCCTTTGGCGCTGCAGGTGATGCAGCCAGGCAGGCTACGTCAGCAGTAAGTACAACGGTACAGAACAACATTCCCGGATCTGAAAAAAATGCCGCCCCTGTTTATACCCTTCCGGAAAACTCCACGCTTGTGGGTAGTCGGGCCATGACCGCGCTGTTGGGACGTATTCCCATTGATGGCAAGGTGACTGACCCTTACCCGTTCAAAGTGATGATCGGAAAAGACAACCTGACGGCAAATGGCATTGAATTGCCTGATGTACAGGGGGCGATCGTTTCGGGAACCGCTACGGGGGACTGGACGCTTTCCTGCGTGCGTGGCGCCATAACCAGCATCACTTTTGTTTTTACTGATGGCACTGTTCGTACGCTTCCTTCACCTGAGGGGCAAGGCAGTAATGGTGGTAATCAGAACAGCCAGGGTGGGAATAACAGCAGTATTGGCTGGTTGTCAGATGACAACGGCATTCCATGCATTTCGGGTACCCGAAAATCAAACGCTTCTACTTATCTGCCAACCATTGCCGTACTTGCAGCTGCCAGCGCAGCTGGTGATGCCGTGGCCGAAAACCAGAATACCAGCCAGACCAATGGCTATGGTGGTGTGACGTCAACGCTGACGGGGGATGCCGGTCAGGCAGTGTTGGGTAAGGCGTTATCCGGCGGTATGCGTGAGACCGTTGACTGGGTTAAAGCGCGATATGGTCAGACGTTTGACGCGATCTATGTACCGCCTGGACAAAAAGTGGCTTTACATATCACTCGTCAGCTGGCGATTGATTATGAAGAAAAAGGCCGCAAGGTGAAATATGACAATTTCAGCCTCGCTGGTAGCAGCACGGGCATGGACTGATGGGGATAAAGATGCAGAACAATAAAAACCTCGAATATCGGGTGGACTATATACCACTGGGTGGCCGTCTCTTTGCCGGTTTTGTCAGGTGTGATAATGGCAAATGGGAAGGTAGCAGGCATGAAGTCACCGAACAGGCCCTGCTCGCTGTCGGAAAGAAGCTTCTGAGCGAGGGTAATGGAATGCAGATGCAACTGCCTGATGGGCGAGTGTTTCGTCTGTCAGCTGTCATCAGTGATTCGGATGAAGCGGAGGTGCATGTTGCTCAGTTTTAATCATCTGGCCACCATTATGTTGGTCGTTGTACCGCTTGCCCTCTCGGGTTGCAGTACGTCAAAAGAGGAAATGTTGCCGCCTGGCGACAGCACCATGCTTGAATTATGGAACGATGGTGCATCGGCAACTCATGCTACCAACGAGAGCAGAACAACACTTCGCCGGCCAGTTACAGACAGCGAACGTGAGATCAATCAGCAGGTCAGTAACAGCTACAGCCGCACCCAGGAAAATGAAATTCAGCAGACGTTCCCGCGTCTGCCAAATCCTGACATGGTCATGTATGTTTTCCCGCATCTGGCTGGCGGGAACACGCCGGTTCCAGGCTACAGCACCGTCTTTCCTTTCTACAGCCAGGTACAGTATGCGTTGCCTGGTGAGCGAACGGAGGATCTCTGATGGCTTTCCCCCTATTTGGCCGACGTCGAGCGTCTCAGGATGCTCATCAGTACGGTAACGGTCCGTTTTCCGTCAGTGGGTATGAACCGCTTACCCGGGAAGGGCAACTGACTCATTCAGATGAAGCGCGTCTGTATTCCACTGCACCTTCCATTATCGATCATGTTCCATGGGGCGAGTATTTGCCAGAGCATGAATGCATTCTGCTTGACGATGGTGTATCCGTTGGGGCCGTATATGAGATTATCCCGGTGGGCACTGAAGGGCGCCCGGAAACACGTCTGGACGAGATCTGCAATATCGCTGAGAACGCCCTACAGGACAGTCTCCCTGAACTGGATGATCATCAATGGGTGGTACAGTTTTTCTGCCAGGATGACTCTGATCTCTCTACTTATATGGATACTATCAGAGGCTATGTCAGGCCAAGAGCTCAGGGAACCGCATTCACTAAAGCCTGGCTGGCTGAACAGGAGCGCCACCTTGAAAATGTGGCGGTGGAACAGGGGCTTTTTGTAGACGAGGCTGTCACAGGGGCCGCCTGGAGAGGGCAAATTCGCAGAACGCGCATGGTGGTTTACCGTTGGGTTGAGACACCGTATCGTGACCCCATGCCACCGGAGGTGCTGCTGAAACAGGTCTGCGATCGCCTGACAGCAGCTCTGAGCGGTGCCGGTATCCGGTGCGAAAAGCAGAACGGCGAGCAAATCCATAGTTGGCTGTTGCGCTGGTTCAACCCGGCGCCGGCGTGGGTCGATAAGAAAACATTGTATCGTTGCGCAAAACACTCCGATCATGCACCGGGCGATCTGCCTCTTCTGAATGATTTCAGCGAAAGCCTCTGGTTTACCCGCCCGCGAAGTGATGCCGAAAGCGGTGTGTGGTGGTTTGATGATGTGGCACATAAAGCTGTTCCGGTTGCCCGCCTGCGTACTGCACCTTCCACTGGTCATCTGACGGGGGAGGTAAAACGTGGTGATAATGTGAATGCCATTATGGATCTGCTTCCGGAAGGGACAGTTCTGGCCATGACCCTGGTGGTTCAGCCTCAGGACAAACTTGAAGAAAGTTTTGCGAGCCTGAGCCGCAATTCAATGGGGGAGAATGTTGATTCCCTGCGTGCTCGTGAAGACGCTGCTACAGCGCGTAATTTCCTGGGAAACAAACACAAACTTTACCGTGCGGCCATCACACTGCTTATCAAGGCTCAGGACAAGGAAACACTCGATAAACGGTATCTTGATCTCAGCAGTAAATTACTGAACTGTGGGATGGAACCGATAAATCCAGAACACGATATTGGCCCTCTCAGCAGTTATATGCGTGCGTTACCCATGTGCTTTAACCCTCAAATGGATAAACACAACTGGTACACGCGCCTTATGTTTGTACAGCATTTTGCATGTCTCGCCCCTATTTATGGTCGTGACACCGGTACTGGTCACCCGGGGCTTACGTTCTGGAATCGTGGTGGTGGCCCCCTGTCCGTAGATCCACTTAATAAAAATGACCGTACCCAGAATGCGCACCTGCTGCTTTTCGGGCCGACAGGTGCCGGTAAATCTGCCACTGCGCTCGATAAACTGGCTCAGATGGTGGCAATCTACCGCCCCCGTATATTTTTGCTGGAAGCGGGTAACAGCTTCGGTCTGTTTGGAGATTACTGTAATTCGCTGGGGCTCTCAGTGCACCGTGTCAGTATCAAGCCTGGTAAGGTTATTTCACTTGCTCCGTTTGGCGATTCACATCTGCTCATGCAGGCGAAACCTGAGACGCTAGTGACAAGCGAAGAGGCCCTCCCTGACATTGATGAAGATGATGAGGACAAGGACGAAGAACGTGACATTCTGGGTGAAATGGAGATTGCAGCGCGGTTGATGATCACCGGTGGTGAAGCAGCAGAAGAGGAGCGAATGACACGCGCCGACCGCGGTATGATTCGTGAGGCGATACTCATTGCGGCTCGTAAAGCGTTTGACGAAAACCGCCAGATGCTACCGGAAGATTTAATGTTCTCGCTTGAGAACATTGCCCGCGATGTCAGCATGGGAGAAGACGGCCGCGAGAAACGCACGCCAGCGCGACGTGCGCGAGCTGAAGAGATGGCAGAAGCATTACGCATGTTTACCGAAGGTTTTGAAGGGGAGTTGTTTAACCGTCCGGGCGCGCAATGGCCAGAGGCAGACGTGACTATTGTTGATTTAGGTACGCTGGCGCGTGAAGGCTATGAAGCTCAGATGGCCGTTGCTGTCATCTCGCTGCTTAATACGATTAACAACATCGCAGAAAGGGAACAGTTCAGCGATCGGGATATCATTGTGCCAATCGACGAAGCGCATATTGTAACTGCTAACCCGCTGTTGGGCCCGTATGCAACCAAAATTGTCAAAATGTGGCGTAAGCTCGGATCATGGCTGTGGTTGTTCACACAGAACCTGGAGGATTTCCCTGACACTGCGAAAAAAATGCTCAATATGGCGGAGTGGTGGATCTGCCTCGTTATGCCACCTGATGAAGTTGAACAAATAGCGCGATTTAAGACGCTCACAGAAGAGCAGAAGGCGATGCTGTTGTCCGCGACAAAACTTCCGAGAAAATACACAGAGGGAGTTATTTTGTCCCGTAAGGTACAGGCGTTGTTTCGTGCGGTCCCCCCCAGTTTGTACCTGGCGCTGGGAATGACTGAAAAAGAGGAAAAAGCCGAAAGACGGGCCATTATGAATGAATTAAATTGCCCGGAGCTTGAGGCCGCATTTCACGTTGCGCGCCGCCTCGATGAGAAACGTGGCATTGGTACTATTCAGGGGACAATATGAAAAAACTGATTATGGCGACGCCGATCGTTGTACCGGACAAGGCTTTTATTGCCTCTGTTATTTTTACCGTTCCGCCACAGGGTTCTGCCTCAGTCGGTGTGGCTGACAGTGAGTCGATTAAGCATCTGCAAGGGGAGATCGTTAAGAGACTGGAGCAGCCTGTATTGCTGTCGGTCTATCCTCACCGGGTTGGCCGGCGCAGCTGCGTTGCAGTGCACCTCAGCGACGTGCATGAGAAAACCCTGGATATCCTGATAACTGTTACCGGCAATACACTCTGGCCAGCAGAACAGGAGTACCGGTCGGGTATCCGATGGAATATCTGTGTACCCGATGCAACCGATATGCTCTGGGTTCTTAAGGAAATCGACAGGGTGACCTGTGACACCGGATGTGACTTATAACCCTCCGACCTTGCCAGACAGCGGTGTGTTTTCCGCTGTCTGGTAAGGGGGGAGGCTGCGGGTGCGGGCGGCAAAGAGCCCGCGTGTATTAAAGTTCCTGCATTTAAAAAATGACATTTCCAGCGATCTGAGATTTATGCTGACGTACAGATGATGAATTACCAGGGCAAGATTAATTATCATTTTTCACGTCAGAATTAATTACTGACCCCTCCTTAAAGAGAACGCACCCTGAATAGGTTTTTCACACTCAGGGAGTGTTTTTCATGAAAATGCCATTTTGCTGCCTGGCAGCACTGTTCCTTTCCGTCGGTGCCAGTGCCGGCACAGTGATATATACCGACTCCTCTCATGCCATAGCAGCAAATCCTGGTCCGGATGTCTCCGTTGTTGAGCTCGATGCGCCCGAACGTGCACAGGCTGACATTTTCGGTCAGTTATCTGCCGATCCCGTTCTTGCAGAACAACGTGCCCGGGCAGTGATCTCTTCCCCGAATTTCCGGCAGCAGCAACAACAACTGGCGGAAGCTTATGCGGGTGTCACTCATGCCTGGTCCCTCGGCCTGGAAAAATACCCGGCTGTGGTTTTTGATGACGTCTTTGTTGTCTACGGTACGACTGATGTCAACGAGGCGACCCGTCAGCTCGCTGCCTGGAAGGAGAAGAACCGATGAAATCTTTCTCCTTCCGCCCACGTCGACTGGCGATCGCCACATTGCTGGTTTGTTCCGGCACCATGGCCAGCGTCAATACAGCGAATCTTCTGGCCAGCGCGGCAAGTACAGACTGTATCAGCTGGCGTGTCAGTGGTATCTGCTACTGGTTATTGTGTACTCCATTTGGTTGCACGGTGAAAACCTCGGTAAAAGTGACGCATTTCATTCCGGAGGCTGTGGTATCGGCTTACCTCAATCCCGGAGATAACCCCTGGACTGAAATGGCCACAGTTAGTGACGCCGCCAGCGGTGCTGAAGGTTCCCTGCTGGAAAGTGTGACGGGCGTGAGTACGGGGGGCGGTCGTCAGGAGATGAAAGCTCCCGGGGAACGTAAGCAGAACCTGCATTTCTATTACGGCGACGCCTGGGGCCATCCAGCTACGAAAATCATTGGCGGTATGGTGCCGGGCTATTCATGCGACAGCGCTGCTACTCCTTTCATGCCCTATTTCAACAGCTCACTGGATGCTCTGGTCTGGCGAACGGGCGTCCCGGAGACCCTTTATCCCGAAGCACTCATCCCCGGGCAACGAGAAATCGGGGAAACCACATCCGGCAATATGTGGGGGAACGTTTATCCACGTAGCGGGTTTGTCACCCAGACAGACAGTTACAAATCAGCAGCGGTTGTAGTTCAGCGTGTCGCTGACGTCATTACCCGCTCCGGCCAGCTCCATGTCTACAACCCCCTTACGGGACAGAAGTCCCCGGGTTACTGGCCACCCGAGCCGGTAAAAGAAAATACCGGCACGAAAAACCACAAATGGCAGCGACTTTCGCCTCAGTTGTCCCAGACCTGTGCAGTGTTTCCCGACACCAATGGCCAGATTGCCCAGGACGGTAACTATGCCTGGGCATTGTGGCAACCGTACAGCTGCTGCAAACGTCGCGGCCAGACGTTCCTTTCCAGCACCGATTTCTCATAAAGGTTCAGAACATGAAAAAAGCAGGACTTTTACTGATTTTTGCCTCGCTGCCGGCAATGGCAGCTGATATCTCTTTGTCTTCATCGGGGGCGTCAGTTAGCGGTAACGCTATCAGCGATGGGCTCTTTTATTCTATTGGTGGTGGTTCGGTTATTTCACCCCCGCCCAGTCGTAACAATATGTCCAGGATAGGCATTAATGGTGGCCTTAGCAGTGATCTGATGTGTGGCAATTTCGACATCAAAACAACCGTTGGCAACCAGCTGAATGGTATTACCAGCGGGTTTAAGGATTTGATGGGGAATGTGATTCAGGGGGCGACCGGTGCTGTCAT
The DNA here is from genome assembly GCF_057983045.1 of Citrobacter sp. LST-B2. Taxonomy (NCBI): domain Bacteria; kingdom Pseudomonadati; phylum Pseudomonadota; class Gammaproteobacteria; order Enterobacterales; family Enterobacteriaceae; genus Citrobacter; species Citrobacter sp. LST-B2. The sequence continues at coordinate 4,496,520 of NZ_CP192598.1, read as the reverse complement.
GAGTATGCCGGCAATGGCTATTCAGCGCGCAAACCCCGGGCTGTATGAAATGCTCACCAATGGCGTTCTGCAGGCCGGTTTGAGTTTTGATAAAGCGATGTTGAACTGTCAGAGCATGTCGAAGAAGCTGGCTGATTATACCATCGGCAATAAATGGCAGCAGGTAGCCGTCTCTGAAGAGTACAAAGATATTGTGGCCACAAGTGGTGGCGATGCGGTTTCCAGCGACCAGAAACTGCAAAAAGCAACCGGAGAGGAAGGCGTGACGTGGGTCGGTGGGCAGAAAAGGGGAGGTAAGGGGCAGCCCGCAATTCAACCCACTCGGGATCTGGCCAAAGCTGGTTATAACATGATGAATAATTTGCCAGTGACCAGTAACAGCAGCGTCGGCTCCTCGAGCTGCAATGGTACCGCATGCCAACGTTATAAATCTTCTGAAGAGGCCGCAGCGGCCGTTGTTAAAGTGCTTGGTGATCGCTCCATCAGGACTTGCCGGGAAACCAGTGAATGTACCAGTGGTGGAACCGATAACCAGCCGGGCAGTGCTGTCGCTGGTACTGGCTTTTCTCCCATCCTTGAGGATGCCACGAAAGAGAATCTGGAGCAGCTTAGTAAGCTGGTTAGTGGTGAACTGCAGCCCACCACTGATAACCTTTCCGCACTGAAAACCGGCAGTCTGGTTGTCACCCGCGGGGTAATTCAGGCATTACGTGACGATCCAGACAAAGCGGCCCTGGTTCAACGGCTTGCCGGCGAACTGGCGATGTCCGATACCGTTGAAACCGCGCTAACAATGCGCAGGATGCTCACCACCGGTGAATCCGAACCTAATGCTGCAGAGCAGCCGGAAGCTATTGCCGAGGGTGATCGCCGCATCGATGCCCTCGATCGCGAGCTGACGGCGCTGCGTAATGAGATGGAGTTACGCAAATCTATCAGCAATAACAGTCTGCTTACGGCACTGGAACGGCAGGGAACAAGGAATCAGGATAACCGTCTGCAGCAGAAAGCCGGTAACGAGGACCAGGGCTTCAGCCAGATGGGCCAGTCTCAGTCTTCCGGAGCAAACTGATATGAGACTTAACCCGCTCAGCGGCCATATTGGCCGCATTCTCCTTATGGTGCTGCTCATTCTGTTGATGACGGCCAGCATGTTTGCTATCGCAGCGGTATTTATGGCTTACGACCCTGATGGCCACATCACACGGCGCTGGTTGCATGACAGCCGATGGGGACTGTTTGCCTGGCGACTGGTTCTTTATGGCTGCCTTATTACCGCCTGGATACTGAAGGTACGCCCACAGGCATTAATCCGTTGGCCGGACGGACGTCCACGTCTTGTGCGTATGGAACTGATGGGGGTGTTGTTCCTGGTAGCCACAGAATATGTGGCCTGGACAAGCGCTGTGTAAGGAGAGGACGATGACAGCAAACAGTTTTCTGGAATATTTTCTCGTTCTCTTTGGCTGGGTAATGAACAATGCCATGTGGAGCATTCTCAGCAATACGGGACTTTTTGCATTGCCACTGGTGGTCAGGGTTCTTGGCGTCTGGCTGAAAGTGAGGGAGGAGGGGGCTGACGAGGGGAACAAAGGGCTCCTTGCCCTTCCGCGAATCGAACATGCACTGTATGTGTCTTATCTTGTGATGCTCTTTTGCTGTATTCCGCTGTTGCCGGTTGATATCAGCACAATCAAGTTCGACAGCTCGCGCGCTAAACAGTGTGGCGTCAGTGTGCCGACGCCACAGAATTCCGGCTACAAGGGACTCGTTAATGATTTTGACGGTCGTACGGCCGAGGTTCCAGTATGGTGGTATCTCCTGCATATGATGTCGAAGGGTACAACGCAGGCAATGATTGCATCAATCCCATGCGGTACGAATTTGCGGCAGATGCGTTTTGACGTTCAGAACACGAAGCTGCGTGATCCTGTGTTGCTGCAGGAGGTCCAGGAATTTGCAGATCAATGTTACTCGAGAGCATATTTCAGGTTGAAAAACAGCAACAGCCAGCTCAGTGATGCCACCATCAACTCTGTGGGCTGGATAGGTAGCAGCTACTTTCTGAATACTACCGGATATTATGACTACTACACGGCTATGACGCCACGTAGCCAGTGGCCTTACAACAGCAGCCGGGACAGTGGCTATCCAGATACTGGCGCAGGTGGATATCCAACATGTAAGACGTGGTGGTCCGATGGTACTTCCGGGCTTCGCAAAAGAGTTCTGGCCAGCTTTAGTGATAACACACGTAAGGAGATGCAACGCCAGTTCCCCGGACAGCAGTGGGAAGAAATCGCCCTACGCTGGCTTGTCAGCCCACGTAACGCAGATCTGTCCGGGGGCGGTACCACTTATGCTGTTGGCAGTAGCGATACAACCACCGGAGTAGTTGGTAATCTTACACGCCTTACCTCGTCTATTGGTCTTGGACTGAAACAGGCCGAAGCGTTACCTGGTTTTGATGCATTGAAACAGGCATTGCCAATGATTCAGGCATTATTGTTGATGATGGTAATCACGGTCATACCGGCATTACTGATGTTCAGCGCCTACGATCCGAAAACTATTTTTACTATCTCCTTCGCGTTATTCGCTCTTCAGTTCATCACGTTTTGGTGGGAGCTGGCAGGCTGGCTTGATGACAGATTGATCACCATCCTCTATGACAATATGGCTGAGCAGGGGATTGCAAACAGCTCGGTGCCTTTCGCGGCTTTCTTTAGTTCAACGGCTGATGGATGGATTATGAACCTGGTTCTGGGGATGATGTACTTGGTATTTCCCGCGTTTTGGGTAGGAATGCTTAGCTGGATTGGCGTTAATTTGGGAACAGCAATAACTACTGGATTAGAAAAAGGTGGTTCTCAACCACAGCAGGCGGGAGCCGAGGCTGGAAGAGGAGCTCAGCAGATTGTTACAGATAAAGTCGGGGGAGCTATAAAAGGAAGCTTCAAATAGTAGTATTCATTCCATAGAGGACTGCCCATAGAGGACTGCGCGATATTTGAAACGCGCAGTTCATCTATTATCAGTCCATTTCCTATCTTGATCTGCCCATTCAGCCCTTTCTTCTTCCCAACGTGCTCTCCATTCGTCATTTCGTTTTTTACGTTCGGGAGTTATGGTCAGAATATTTGCTATACCATCGAGTACGGAGGTTCCACATGCATTGGTTGCACTGGTTAGTGCAATTGGCTCAGGTTTTTTCCGCTTTAACTTGGACTCATCACAAACGATATTGCGGCGTTTTGTGGTGAAGCGCGCAAAGGTGCTGCTTAGGTCATCTTTATTGAAACCGTCTTCGCTCATGGCAACGACTCCTCATTTTGTCTTTTTGTCTAATAAATAAGCTACTAAAAATCCCCTTTACACGCAAATTATAAAGCGCTATTGGGGGAGGGTATCGGCTCACCTGCGCGTTCTTTGGCGGCGAGCTCCAGCCCGCAACCTAAGAATATATGACGAAATGTTTCTGGATTACTAGGTGAATGCTTCTATAGTGGGATGACTTCTGGCATCACATGGAAAAGAAACAATGACGGTAGGATCACGCTGGTTTAAATTTGATTTTCATAACCATACCCCGGCCTCAGATGACTACAGAGTACCGGATCTCCAGCCCCGGGAATGGCTGCTGGCTTACATGCGACAGCAGGTCGACTGTGTTGTCATTAGTGACCATAACAGTGGGGCCTGGATTGACGTTTTGAAAGCGGAACTGGCGAACATGTCCCGGGACGCCAGTTCCGGTGAACTGGCAGACTTCCGGCCGTTGACTCTGTTTCCGGGGGTGGAGCTCACGGCCACCGGCAACGTCCATATCCTCGCAGTGTTGCACACCCAGAGCACCAGTGCCGAGGTGGAACGGCTCCTGGCCCAGTGCAACAACAACTTCCCTATTCCGCGTGAAACCCCCAATCATCAGCTTGTGCTCCAGCTGGGACCTGCGGGCATCATCAGTAATATCCGTCGTAACCCGGAAGCGATTTGTATCCTCGCACACATTGATGCAGCGAAAGGCGTTCTGACAAGCCTTACTAATCAGGGGGAATTGGCTGCCGCTTTTCAGGCAAACCCTCATGCTGTGGAGATCAGACACAGGGAGGAGGATATTACGAACGGGACTCACCGGCGTCTGATTGCGGATTTGCCATGGCTCCGGGGATCAGATGCGCACCACCCTGAACAAGCGGGAGTGCGCACTTGCTGGCTGAAGATGTCCGCGCCTGATTTTGACGGTCTCAGGCATGCATTACTCGATCCGGAAAACTGCGTGTTGTTCGATGATAACCCTCCGGAGGCACCAGCTTCACATTTGCGAAGCCTGACATTCAGGACTCGACTTTGCCGGCCGGCGGACCAGAATGGGGCCTCCGTCGAGTTCAGTCCGTTTTACAACGCGGTGATCGGCTCCCGGGGCAGTGGTAAGTCCACGCTTATCGAAAGTATCCGTCTGGCCATGCGAAAAACCGAAGGACTGACTGTGTCTCAAAGCAACAAGTTGAGCCAGTTCAGTCAGACGGGGATGGGCATGGAGGCGGATTCTTTCATCGAATGTGTATTCCGCAAAGAAGGCACCGATTTCAGGCTCAGCTGGCGGCCCGGTGGTCGTCATGAATTGCATATCTTCAGCGAAGGTCAGTGGGTGCAGGACAATCACTGGTCAGCAGACCGTTTTCCCCTCTCGATATACAGCCAGAAAATGCTCTACGAGCTGGCGTCGGACACAGGGGCATTCCTGCGCGTCTGTGACGAGAGTCCGGTGGTCAACAAACGTGCCTGGAAAGAGCGCTGGGATCAACTGGAAAGAGAATATCTGAATGAGCAAATCACGCTGCGTGGTCACTTGGCCAGCCAGACGATCGCGGGCACACTGCAGGGGGAGCTGTCTGATGCTGAACGGGCCGTCAGTCAGTTGCGGTCCAGTGCGTACTATCCAGTTTGCACCCGTCTGGCCACGGCCCGGGCTGAACTGTCTGCGGCGACTCTTCCTCTGGAGCATCATGAACAGCGTGTCGCTGGCCTGAGGGCGCAGGCGGAAGAGTCAGTACAAGTCCCGGTTCTCCAGGTGGAGGCGTCTGCACCACTGACAGCATTTATGACGCGTCTTTCGGACGTACAGCAACAATATGAACAGCGTCTTGACACGCTGTTGTCAGACTATGCCGCGGAACTCGATGCCATCAGGCAGGAGCCCTCTCTTCTCGCACTGGAAGAGGTGGTCCGCAACCAGGAGGAAACCGTACAACGTGAGGCTATTGCGTTACGGGAGCAGGGGCTCAATCCGAATGTCCTCGATGAGCTGATGACACGTTGCGAGTCGCTGAAATCGGAGCTGAGAAATTACGCCGATCTTGACGGGACGATTGCTGCCTCCGCAGCGAAGTCCGCAGAATTGCTGGCTGAAATGCGTAACCACCGTATGGTACTGACCGAAAAGCGGAAGGCGTTTCTGTCCTCCCTGTCTCTCAGCGCGCTGGAAATAAAAATTCTGCCGCTCTGTGCCCCGTATGAAGACACTGTATCTGGCTATCAGGCGGTAACCGGCATAGGCAACTTTGCCGAACGTATCTATGATAATGGTGACGGAAGCGGGCTGCTTCACGGCTTTATCAGTCTGCGTCCGTACAGTCCGATGCCAGCGGCTACGGAAAGCAAATATCTTGAGCTGGATAAGCTTAAAGCGCTGCATCTTGCTATCAATCGCGAGGAGCCGGGCGCCGGGGCAGAGCTTCACGGTGCTTTCAGAAATCGCCTTAAAGGTCTGAATGAAGCGCAACTGGATGCCCTGCAATGCTGGTATCCGGATGACGGGATCCACATTCGTTACCAGACGCCCGGGGGAGGAATGGAAGACATTTCCTCTGCCTCACCAGGACAAAAAGGGGCGAGCATGTTGCAGTTCCTGTTGTCGTATGGCACCGATCCACTTCTGCTGGATCAACCAGAAGACGACCTGGACTGCCTGATGCTAAGCATGAGCGTTATCCCTGCCATCATGGCAAACAAGAAACGCCGGCAGCTGATTATCGTGTCGCATTCTGCCCCAATAGTCGTCAATGGTGATGCGGAATACGTTATCAGTATGCAACACGACCGCTCTGGCCTGTACCCGGGGCTTTGTGGAGCGCTTCAGGAGACGCCGGTGAAGGCGCTGATTTGCCGACAAATGGAGGGAGGGGAAAAAGCATTCCGTTCCCGTTATGAGCGGATACTAAGCTGAGAAACTGTACCATCCCTAGGGCAGACAGACGTGTCAGAAGAGTAGCACCTGCGTGCCATTGAGTGTTTGAAAACCCGAACATTGGCCCCCATCATGCTGTTGGAGGCAGCATGATGGGGGCCGATGAGGCCTGTGAGTTACCCTTTCCCCTGACAGCCGTCACCAGAGTGTCAGTGGTGAGCATTGAGCCATGCAATCAGAAGTGCATCGCTACGGGAAAGCGTCCCATTTTTCAGCTGATTATCAATGGCTGTGTACAGTTTTTTTTCAGTGATTCCGTGAAGGGGGTTCAGTTCCCTGAAAACTGACTCACTGGTAAACTGGCACCGGGTAAATGCTTCCTCAGCGGTACTGACGGTTGGGTGGATCACCACAATATTAAACAACGCGCTGATGGTTGCCCGCAGATAGTGTTCAAGGTTCACCGTCAGCAGGTCAATGTGCGGGCTGGTGCCTGCATTGTGCACGATGGTGTTTCTCAGCAGATACAGGCGGTGAAGATGCCGGGTGACTTTCTCTGCATGCTGCTGCAGTTTATCCGCCATTTTCTCGGGTGACGCACAGATCCCGGCAAGCTTACGCACTCGGTACATGACATACGGAAAGTGCTGTAAATCTGCCTGAAGCTCCCGGGCCCGGTCTGCATCTTTAAGAAGGGCATAGAGCTGCCCCAGTGGAAGTGAGGCAATGTCTGGTGTGCGTAAGGGGTGTCCCGGTTCTCGCAGGATGAAGCGAAGCACTTTTCTTAGTGAAAAAAGCTGTTTAACAATATAATCCAGCACCATGCAGGGAGCCACAACGCTGATGACATGCTGTTCATGTGATGGTGTGCCAGGGGCAACCCCTAGCGTTAATGATTCAAGTGCCGACCAGTAAGCGGTGAAACGACTCTCCTGAACCTGGCTTTCAATACCGTTACGGAAAAACCGAAATACGGAGCTGATTTTTTTACGGGACACATCCGGTGTATCTGTGAATAGCCGGTTCATCGCCACCATAAAGCGCGCAAACTCCTCGTCCGTTAACCGGTCCGAGTTTGCCTCGATTTCATTATCGAAGCGCGGCACTTCGGCTTCGTCTTCATCCCTGATTATCATGAACTGTTTCTGGACGGTGATATCTCCCTTACCCACCATGTAGGCAATGACATCCAGGGATTCACGAAGCATCTGACCGGCCATGTTACGGGCAGATGTGTCAGACATTGAGCAAACTGGTATATCGACAGAGAGGGAGAAGCGTTGTCGGGCTTCATCAAGTGGCCGGAACACACATCCGTTGAACTGCAGTGTGGGTCCTTGCGTGTTAAGCAGGGTGTGCAGTTTCTCACTGATAATAAACATCCGGACTGTTACGTCCCGGGTAGGTGTTACCAGTTTCTGCCGGAACGAGTGAAAGGCGGTCCGGAAAGCGTCCGGTTCAGTACTCACATTTCTGAAAATATTGATGTACAGCAAGTAACATTCCGTAAGCGTCATTCCCCGGGTGAGGAGCACACTCATGACCCCGTTCGTCAGTGCGTAAATATCCCGCGCACAGTTTTCATCCAGAGGGTGCTCTGTAAACAGCTCCTGTTCAAGCATCTCAAGAGCCTCAGTGATATAACTGGCCTCGGTGATATCCGCCAGTTGTACGCAGAGGCTACAGATAAGACGAGGACGCTTTTCCACCGGGCTGCGAGTGGGGTCAACCAGCAGATCTCTGTCCAGAAGACTCACCAGTTGAGCGGGGATGTCCTCAAATGCCTCTCTCCTGAGAACTTGATCGGTCTCGAGTAACTCGAGCAGTTCTGTGGCCACCCGGAGTCTTTTTTTATCGGCACTGAAACGATCTTCCATTTCGTAAAGAAACAGCAGTTCGCGGATTGTGTTGAGTGGATTGCTGTATCCGACACGGTCCGTATCCGGGCTGTTTTTATGGCAGAAGTTGGACCAGCATTCAGTAAAATAGAGCTGACGCTCGGTAAGCACGTCCCTGTTCAGACGTCGGTCGATACGCATAGGTCTGGAAATCTCTTGTACGGTGAGTTATGATTCATTCATACCATATTTAAATCATCTGCCGCCATGCGGGGGATGTCACCGAAAAAAACGGCTCTCCCTTCTGTCAGTGGCTCAGTCCCGGGAAGGCTCAGGGCCTCATCTTCAGAAAGCCACCCTTACTGGTGGCTTTTTTTTCAGCAGTCCGGGATCCTTGTTTCACCTTGGCACTCCTAGAAATTGCAGGTTGTAAAGCTCACAGTATTACATCATTGCTAAAATTGCATTGTATTCCGATTTTGTCTCTGATTATGCAATGTTCTGTTTCCCTTCGATCCGAAAAAAGCATAAATCGGATAATAGGGTGACGAACTTTGCATGAAGGGCATCAGGTGACATTTTCCAGAGAAAAAAAGCTCCCTACCGCTTATTATTCATGAAATTTCTTATGGAAAACGCAGGATATCTATGTTTGGAAAACTTCTAAAAAGTGTCTCATGGCAGGTCAGAGCTGAGCTCCGACGGAGCCTGAAGTCGAACCGGGATTACAAAAAACTACGCTGGAACCCGGTGGAGAGAATACTTATTGCCTGCACCACCCATTACATCCGGGCTATGCTGGTTCTCTGGTCCGCAGCCTTCGCGGCTGTTGGCGTGGTCGAATATTTTCGCCCTGTACTACTACCTTTCGCTCTGCAGCATTTCAAGGGTATTACCACGCTTTCAGGTTGGATGTCTAATTTACTGGGTAGCCAGTTGACTATTATCGGTATCGTTTTTCCACTTGTCGTGGGCCTTATAAGTGTTCTGTTTCAAAAAAAATCAGCAAGGATCCATATCCAATCAGCATATCAACTTCATTCCGGATATTTGTTTGCTGGTCTGAGTGGACTGTCACTTGCCGCATTTATTGTGTTGGGCGGTATGACGTTATCTGTTGGTGACAGATACCTTAATACAGCTTTCGCCGTTACTGCTTTTGTGTGGATGCTTTTCAATATTATTCTGTCTATCTGGTTCTTCGTCTCCAGTCTGAATGTCCTGGATGAGAGCAAGCGCGATCGACTAATGAATAAGTTTTTTTTGTCTCAGATAGTGGATGACTACATTCAAAAAGCATATATTCTGGCGTGGCTGCGCTACCCGGGGGCTAACGTAGGTGAAAATTACCTCGGTAATATTAAAACACTGCCTTACTCAATCTCTGAGAAAGACGACATGCTTCATGTTAAATCTAATATCAGTAAAGGTGATGTTGTTACAGATATTTATGTTAGGCCATTTTTATTTCTGCTGAGAAGGCTAGAGGCGGTAGATGGGCAGGATGCGGAAATTATCATTTTGCCCTCCTTTGGTGTTCGTTCTGGTGAACTGACTTTATTGTCATCGAGAAATATCAAGCCTGTTTCAGGATTGTGGCGGTGGTTATTTAGCCGTTGTATTGTAACAGGGCGCCCTGAGAACAAAAGGGATCTGGATGATATTACTTTTGATTTCTTTGGTGAGGCTTACGATGCACTTAACGATAAAAATATTAGCGTCTTCAGAACAGGGATTGAACGATTAACAGATACCTATACCTCTATCAAAAGAAGTTACAATTACGGGGTCGATAAAAATTATCTGGATGAAGTAAAAGAATCAGGTTTTAGCCATACTTTCAGTGATTCATTCCATTATGAATTGAGAAAGTTTTTTCGTGAATCCGTAAAATCAACGGAATATTCAGGCGAATATTTCCGTGAATCGATGGCCATTCCATTGCAAGTGTACAGAAAAACACAGAGCACGTGTTTTACCGATTTCAGACAGTTTTTACTTTCGCTTTTCAGGGTGTGGCATGTGTTAAACGAGTGGAAAGCGGGACTGGGGGGCCCCCTCTCGGCCAGCCAGGAGCTGACTCACCAGGCCCTTATCCGCGAGTATATCGGACTGTGGGAAGGCTGGAGTATGACCACGATCACTGGCAAACCCGGGAGTGAAGATTCTTCTGGCCGCCTGATGTATCATCTGCATAATACCGCCAGGCTTCTTATTCCGTCAGTGGTTGCCGATAATGCCTCTTCCGTGCGATATGCTCACGACGTTCTCTGCCTCTGGTTTAATCAGAGCCGGTTTACACGGTACTGGGAGGAAGAGTACCGCTGGCACAGTTTCTTCCTGACTCCGGATTATCTGTCCCAGAAGGAGACTGATCCGCAGTGGGATATGTTACTCAGGGGCAGCCTGTATAAAAAAGATGCGGCCTTGTCCATTATATTTTCAAATGCCTTATCTGATTTGCGGTTGTTAATGGCAGGGTATCTTATTGCGCATTTTGAACCGCAAAAAAATATAGACTTAGCCGATCTTGTGAATCATCTCATTATGTCTGAATTATATGAAGATAGAGATACACATGACACGCTGACGCCTGCATTCAGATGTTCTGTCGATATCATTGACATGATACTGAGAATTGAGCACTGTAATCTGCATACGAATACAAGCTGGTACAGTGGGTTATCCGAAACCATTGAGGTTATGAACTCATATAATGAAAGGCCTTACATTCCTGGGCGTATGTATACAGGAGTATATGAAGATTTAGGGAGTCTCTACGGGGCGTTTGCCTTGCTGGCTATAAAGCTCGCAAGGCCTGCGGAACAGGTTACACAGCGTGTTAATGAAGCCCTGGCGGGAGGGTTGTTTTCCTACTTCAGTAAACACAGAATAATTTCTATTCTTGAACGACTGAAGCGAGACCCTTCAGTCCCTTATGAAGGCTATATCATTTCAGAAGCAGATTATGTAACGAATGTGGTTTTTTTTAATGATGTTCTGGATAAATACATTGATGTTTTCAGTCGTAGTAAAATGGCAGATATCCTTGCTGCTGAAGTAGACCAGGAACGACTGCGGAATACCGATATTCGTCTTACAAAAGAATCCCCAGAAATATTGACTGAACATGCTCTACTTAAACATTTCAGCTTTTCTCAAGATACAGAGTGTAATCGCCACTGGCAGGTCAGATTTATCTCAGGCAATGTTTCCAAAGAGTATGTTTCCAGAGAGATAAATCGTAATTTCTACGGAGATTTTCCGTCTGTATCAGATGTAAGGTCAAATATTCTCAACGAACTGCATTATTTACTGTGGAAATCACAGGCCAAACTAACGATGAAAGTTAAAAGCCTGGATGTTCTTCTAAAACAAGTCGCGCGACGGTCCGCTGATCAAAAGAATTACATTCTGGTGATCTATGGTTCTTGCTTCAGTGAAGAATTGAGAGATCTGGCCTATCAGCGGGAAAGACATGCAGCTTTTGACATACATGCTGATGCGTCAGCCAGGGGTATCCACTCTCTGCCCTTCAGGGTAAATAACTGTATTATTTACCTTGTCCACAATTCCGAACAGGAGTATTCACTTATGGTCAGCACGGAATCCTTTGGTGAACTCAGGCTGTTCAGGTATCCGGATGGAACCCTTTTCAACACCTTCTACCGCAGCAGCGACGATCCACTTGAAGGTGTAATGAAAACGCTCTGGGAGATGGAGATGGAAATCACTGATACACCAGTGGCGCGGTTTGAACATCGCTGATCAAAATTACGGTGACCCCTGATGGGGTCGCTGTTTAATTGAATTAGAGTTATCAATCAATACAAATTTTGCTCCTCAGGGAATAATCACCAATTCGCAACAATCCTTCTCTTTTAGTGCTATTCATACAATAATCCCTTTTCCCCGCTCCTGAGATCCGAAAAAAGGTTGACCCGGATCTGCTTCCCCCCTCCGGGGCGCTGCGGCTATTTAACCCGACATGTGGGGGGAATGCCGCCACCGTCACGCTATATGCTGTATTTTCGCCATCTTTCGTGACCCGGCGAGCAGGGCGGAAAAAGGCCGCCCTGCTTCTTCACTGACCGTGGTACCCTTCCGGAAAGTCGTTATACGTAAGAAAATCGGATCCCGCCGGAACCGGCATCCGGTAATTTAATGGCGTGGTTATATGCCTGGTTATTATCAGGTGAGTGATTATCACAAAGCGCGATAATACAAAAGGCAGGGATGGCGTCAGGAAGATATGTTTTCATGGCGGGAACATTTTATGTGGAATGAGTGAGAGGCGTGATGACATTTAAAGAGTTAATCAGTGTACTGAGACTCATGCACTATAAACTGGAGTGGCTGTGGATCCTGAATTTTGGCACCGGTACACCAGAACTTATAACGGGTGGGCGTTCACTTGCTGGATTTGATGCCCAGAGCAAAACATGGCGTTTTAATGCTGCCGACCGGTGCATTAAAGAAAGCGATAAAGTCTGGCCACCCCTCAATCGCCAGTCAGTTATGCAGCTGGATATGGGAGCAGTTAATTATATAAATCGGATGTACGGTGGTGATTCTGACGATTGACGGGATTTCACAACAGTGCAGGGGCGCTGAGTAATGGCGGGCGGGATTTCACATTTACAAAAACACACAGGAGGATGGCGTTATGGGAAGCCTCAAAGACCAGTTGATGGATATTGAAGCTGAACGATTTGATGAATGGCTTGAGGATAATTACCCGGATGTAGTCCCCAATTCTGAAGAATGGGAGCAGGCCGCGAACCTGTACTACTGGGAACAGGAGGCGCTTGCAGACCAAGCACAATGGGATCATGAACACGGGCTGTTTGTGGCTTCCCTGAATAATATTCAGGAGCGCTACCAGCATGCAAAACAGGAACTGAAGAAGCTAGATGCCCTGCTCGATAAGGAGCAGTCTGAACTGGTGTACAGGATGTCTTTCGTGCATACAGTTACAGTGATGGAGGCATACCTGATGTACTGCGCCAGGGCGCTGCTTGAGCATGACTGGCCACTTTGTCGTTTTCTTGTGGAGTATTACCTGAAGTCCGAACGTGTCAAAAAAAACGAAAAGCAGTCAGCTCGTGAGATGGAACTTCATATGTTCAGACCTGCTGCGCGCAATTATGTTTCCCGAATGACGTTTCATAACGTTAAAACTATTGAGCGCTATTTCGGTGCCGTACTCCACATCCCGCCCGTCTGGCCTGTTAAGCCGCTGGGCATCATTGCAGACTGGCGAAACGATCTGGTACACCGCAACGGCGTGGATGAATACGATGTGCCACGAGTCATATCAGCGCAGCAACTGCAGAATGCCCTGCAGAAAGTATCTGACCTGATAGAGGCCGCTCATCTGTCCCTGCGTCTGGAACTGGATTATTTCGGTAACTGGCGCACCGAGGAAAACCGGGAAATCATTTCATCAGCACTGTACATCCCTCCAGCCGGAGAAGAATCCTGATGACCGGACTCGTTACCCCTGGGCAGCATCCGGCACCTTCAGCGCTGTTACCGGTAGCCATCGACTACCCGGCCGCGCTTGCGCTGCGCCAGATGGCTCTGGTGCACGACGAACTGCCGAAATACCTGCTGGCACCGGAAGTCAGCGCCCTGCTCCATTACGTGCCGGATCTGCACCGCAGGATGCTGCTGGCCACCCTCTGGAACACCGGCGCACGGATTAACGAGGCACTGGCGCTGACGCGGGGGGATTTTTCGCTGGCGCCGCCGTACCCGTTCGTGCAGCTGGCCACGCTGAAGCAGCGCGCGGAAAAAGCCGCCAGAACGGCAGGCCGTGCGCCCGCCGGCAGTCAGGCGCACCGTCTGGTTCCGCTGTCCGACAGCCAGTACGTCAGCCAGCTGGAGATGATGGTGGCCACCCTGAAAATTCCGCTGGAACGTAAAAATAAACATACCGGCAGAATGGAAAAGGCACGCATCTGGGAGATCACCGATCGGACGGTCAGGACCTGGCTGAATGAAGCGGTCGAAGCCGCTGCGGCCGATGACATTACATTCTCCGTACCAGTGACGCCGCACACGTTCCGTCACTCCTATGCCATGCACATGCTTTACGCCGGTATTCCGCTGAAGGTGCTGCAGAGCCTGATGGGCCATAAGTCAGTAAGCTCGACGGAGGTGTACACGAAGGTGTTTGCCCTTGATGTCGCTGCCAGGCACCGGGTTCAGTTTCAGATGCCTGCAGATGAAGCAGTAAGTTTGATGAAGCAGATTACTCAACATGCGCGGTAAACCGGTGCATATACAGAGCTACTAGAATTATCTAATCGAAGCGCAAGGGAGATCTGACCATTTCGTTGTATAAGAAGGTGAGAGCATTTCACGTTTCATTTGCCACTCCGGCGCTATCCCTCGTCCGGCAAACCATATTTTTCCCAGTCCGGAATGGTTGATCCCGTCCAGCACTTTCATCAGCTCATCGCTGTTTGCGCGCGGCTGTATCTCGTCAAACAGGTTTAGCTGAGAAACTCCGGTGGGTGTAAAGTCATTCAGCATCACACCGGCCTTTGCATAACGATGGCCATCTATAAAAATACGATCCAGAGCTTTTACTGCGGCGGTGATGATGTCCCGTGTATCGAGTGTGGGAAGGAGCAGCTTTTCACTGGCCACGTTGCCGTAATAAGTCTCCTTGACTGCAAATGGTGAGGTTTTGACGAAAACCGAGATGTGCCGGCAATACTGTCGTTCTCCCCGTAATTTCTCAGCTGCCCGTTCGGCGTACTGACAAACAGCCTGACGCAGCGCCTCATAGGTTGTGATCCTTTCCCCAAAGGAGCGGCTACAGACAATCTGCTGTTTCGACGGAGGAGCCTCTTCAAGCGATATGCATGCTTCCCCATTCAGTTCGCGTACCGTGCGTTCCAGTACTACCGTGAAATTCTTGCGCACAAAGGTCGGGTTCATGCGGGCCAACTGCAGAGCAGTGGTGATCCCGTAGGTATTCAGTTTTTTGCCGATGCGACTGCCAACACCCCAGATTTCTTCGACTGGCTGCAGGGACAGCAGTTTCTCCGTTCGCTTCAGGTTTCCTGGTGTCAGGGCCAGTACGCCCCCGAACTGGGCCCATTCTTTTGATGCCCACTGCGCAGATTTAGCGAGGGTTTTGGTTGGCCCCATCCCCACACCGATTGTTAACCCGGTCCCGTTCTGGACATACTCGCGTAGTTGCCGGCCGAAATCCTCAAAATTCATGCAGCTATCGATGCCACGGATGTCGAGGAACATTTCATCAATGCTGTACTGTTCCACGCGCGGTGCCAGTTCTTCCAGGTGGGACATTACACGGTTGCTCATGCTGGCATAGAGCTCATAATTACTGGAGAACGTGACGATGGGTTCTGGAAATGACATCGCTTTGAGCTGAAACCATGGTACGCCCATTTTTATACCCAGAATCTTGGCTTCCTTTGAGCGTGCGATCACACAGCCATCATTGTTGCTAAGCACTACTACTGGTTTGCCACGCAGGTCAGGACGAAAGACTTTCTCACAGCTCGCATAAAAGCTGTTCACGTCGGCTAAGGCGAACATCACTGTGCTCCGCGAGTTTTATGAACAAAAGCGGTAACAACTCCAAAAATCTGTAGCTGTTCTGGCTCTGGCCATAGCGTTGGATACGCAGGATTCATTGGTTGCAGCCCCGGACGTGGGGTGAGCAGCAGTCGTTTAACGGTAAATTCACCATCGATCTCCGCGATAATGATATCGCCATGCCGTGCTGGTTCGGCCTTATCAACAACCATTAAATCACCTGAATGAAGACCGATGTCTGTCATTGAATTACCAATAGCTCGTACAAAGTAAGTAGAGCCACGTCGCTGAATGCAGTATTCGTTCAGATCTAGTTCGGCTTCTACATAGTCTTGTGCCGGGCTGGGAAAACCTGCGGAACAGCTCTCGATAAACAATGGAATCGATACTTCTGGCGGCTCTGATGTTGGACTAAGGAAGGATAAAACACGCATGATCTCACCCATTGATTAACTGTATGCATATACAGTATTAATTGAGGGGGTGAAAGAATCAAGTACTGTTTTTTAACTTGTTGATAAAGCATCGTTTGATGTTATTGTCTTATCATTACGTAAAACAGCAGATAATGATAATTAGACAAATATTAGTGCACTAACGCATTGAAAAAAGGAAAAAATATGTGTGCAGAAGAGGTAATAAGCTCCGTAGGTGATTTTCTTAAGGTGGTGAAAAGATTCTCACCGGGAAATGAAAAAGTTTTTTATCGTGGGCAGGGAAATGCTATTCATGGAGTGAATTCCAGCCTTTATCGCTTGTTAGATAATACGAAATTAAAACCGTTTAATATAACACAGTATAATTTTATTACTCAACAAATGCAGACTGATGACATTTCAGAGTATGTGTTGGCACATAAGCTTTATGAGAATTTTAAAGATAATCATGTTGTGTATCCTGATGTGAATATAATCAGCGGATACACTATGAACGAAATTGATCTTCATGTGACAGCTCAACACTATGGTTTATCGACAAGGGTTATCGACTGGACAAAAAGCCCATTAGTTGCTCTGTATTTTGCTACAGAAAAAAGAAAAAATTCAGATGAGCTAACTGATGCTTCTGTTTTTATGATTTGGGATACTCCAGATAGTAAATTAGATGTAGTGCAAAGCTCGAAATTTCTCGCTGCAATAAAATCAGAGAAAGATGCTTACAAGGAAATTTACCGTCGAAGTTCTCAGTTTTATAAATCTAACCATGCTCTTTATATTTCGAACCCTTCTGATCCAGTTTTATTGAAAAATATAAAAGATTATCTGGATGATGTAAGTTCACTCTTAATTCATTATGAACCAGGGACAGGGATTAAATTATATTTGAATCAAAGCCTTCATCTTTTTGATTTAATGACTCTGAATTTCAGTTTTACTGGTCAAAATCTTGTCACCCGTTTGTTTGGGAGTTTGACACAATTCTTAGGGGATCTAGACTACAATTACAGTAGGAGTCACGATAACGTTGATATTTTTAATAAGCATCAGACTATAATAAAACCACTACCGATAAATCAACGGGTAAAAAACCAGCAGGGCGTATTGCTTTTTTCAAATAAAATAAATGAAGAAGTTTATGCGGCCTCCATGTTTGGTGCAAGTAATACGGTGTCGAAAATAGATGAGGAAAGTCTTTCCGGTTTACAATCAAACTCGGGGCTTTTGAAGATAGTCATTCCAAAAGAGAAAATTATTGAAATCAGGAAGGAACTGGATTTATATGGATTCACTAAAGAATTCATATATCCTGAGATAATGTCTTTCACAGAGTATATGCAAGAGAAAATAGTTTCAGAAAGTCAAAATTGAATATATACCGTTATTTCATGATTTAAATGCGGAGCATACCAGCTCCGCTTTTTATTGTCGTAACCATTGAAAATGGATCGAGCTCTGATCTAATATGACTCTGTTGTACCGTTGCGTTGTATGCAACATGCCAATGCCTCGGCGATCTGAGAGAGGCGCCTTCGGGTGATCGCCATGCCAATGCCACCGTGACCTGAGAGGTGGCGCCTTCGGGCGGTAACTTCGTTTACCCTTTGAAAACGAAGATCGCATACAGTTTGAATCTGGCGATGAAGGTCCCTTTCACTTCTGTATCTGTTTTTTAGGTACGTCTTGCAGCCGTTGTCTGGTCGCAATTTTCTTATCGTTTTCACTCTTTATGACGCTGCTGGCCGTTGCGAACTTTGCAGCGTGGATATGACCATTTGGAACATTTGGGCATCTTCCACGACTGCATTGAGAGCAGAGGAGCGCGGCGTCACTTGTGCACGAGTGAAACGAGTACCAAGTGACGCGCGCAGCGCATAACTGGCAGAGCTGACGCACTGCCATTTCGACAACTTTTTTACCAACTGACCAACACGTATTTAAAGGTTTAAGGGCCTTAAAAACGTACTTCATTCACTGTTTGTTCATTTATCAACCAAACGTCTTTCCCGTAAAAACGGGTAAGGACTTCATTCTGAAAGGAGAAAATCGACACGATATCGATGGCGACACCAGTCAACATACTGGTGTGTGGAAGCAGACTGATTAATTTCAGCCCGGTGTAAACCGCGAACAGGTCAGAGACCTGGGGAGCTTCGCAATAACTCAACATTTCGCCGCCCCGATGCACAGATATCTGTCGAGACGCAGGAAGGGCAACCATAAACCGTGCCGTCGGGGTGAAATTCATCGTCTGTAGCTGTGGCGCAGCCGGTGTCAGTGCTTTTCCGTTCACGCAGACGGAAAAGCACTGACACCTGTTTAAATGGAGGGTTGTTTATGGCAAAACTGAATAAAAATCTTAAAACACTTGCCAGGCAGGCAGGGGGAAGTTTTAAAACCGTTTCTGACCGAATGAAAATTGCGGACAGGTTTGCCGAACGTTTATTAAAACTTAATGTTCAAATCAGAGATATTAAAAATATCAAGACGGGGCATATCGAGTTGTATATGAAGAGCCGCCTTTCCGAAGATATTTCCAGACGCACACTTCAGAACGAAATGGCAGCTATCCGGGCTTTGTTACGTGTTGCGGGGAAAACATTCATGGCAAATCCTTCTCATGAAAAACTGAGCAATCAGGCTCTGGGTATTTCGGAAACGAGCCGGGATGGAACTAAGGTTGCTATTCCCGATGCTTATTTTCGGCAGGTATTGACGTGTGTAGAGCAAAAGGATGATGGCGTTGCATGTGCAATGAGATTATCCAGATTACTCGGGTTAAGAACAGAAGAAACAGTACAGTCTGCTAAATCGTTGCGTACCTGGCAAAAAGCTTTACTCAATGGTAACGAAAAAATACGTGTTGTATTTGGGACAAAAGGAGGACGACCAAGAGATACAACGGTATTAGATCGCGAGTCAACTCTGGCTGCAATCAATGCGTCCCTTAAACATTTGAATGAAAATAATGGAAAGTTGATTGATAAGCCATCATTACATACAGCGATTGAACGTTATCGCAATGTTGTCCGTGAGTCCGGATTAACAGGAAAATATGCGCCTCATAGTTTACGCTATGCCTACTCTGTTGATGTCATGAATTATCATATGAAAAGAGGTTTCACTAAAGAAGAGGCACAGGCTCTGACATCAATGGATCTGGGACATGGCGATGGCAGGGGACATTACGTGGCTCGTGTTTATAATATGGTAGAGGGTAATGAGTAAAAGAGTTTTTGTTTCTGGTGACGATTCGGTTATTGGGCGTGTGTTTTTGGGATGGGTGGAACGGGTTTTACGTATTGTATTATAGACAGGGGGCATTATGAGATTGCCTGTTCACAGGAGGCACATGCGTATTACGGCGACAAATTCACCCGTACTGATGTGTATTAGCTCAGACTTGACCTGACAGTTTTATCTGGCAGCACACAATCAAATCTGACAGTCTGCTTTGAGCTGTGAATTCAACTGACGAACTTCACATGCCCAGAAAAGTGCCGTTCGCCAGAATTGTGTTTTAGGGTTTGCTGATAACTGCAACGTCTAAAATTGTACTACCATTTTCATGGCTTACCTGGCCACTAACACGCACCAGATCCTGAGCGTCGAAATGTTGCCCGTTCCAGACCTTCTGCTGAATGCGCACTTTGATGGTGCCGGTAGGATCACGGAATGTGTACCATTCCTCCTGTTGCTGACTGATAACATTGCCTTCCAG
Organism: Citrobacter sp. LST-B2; assembly: GCF_057983045.1. Classification (NCBI taxonomy): domain Bacteria; kingdom Pseudomonadati; phylum Pseudomonadota; class Gammaproteobacteria; order Enterobacterales; family Enterobacteriaceae; genus Citrobacter; species Citrobacter sp. LST-B2. The sequence goes on along the minus strand of NZ_CP192598.1, from coordinate 4,476,756 downwards.
CGTTACCCACGCCCCTTCGCGCATTGAAGGAACGGCCTGAATACGACTTTGACCATTCTCCTGCTGAACTTTATGACCGGCGTACATGCGCTCAGTGACGACAGGCTCTTTCTCAGCGGAGAAGCCGCCCTGCGCTGCCAGGGCAGGAATGGCGATGAATGAAGTGAGTAACATACCGGTGACGTTGAAGAACTGACGACGAATCTGACTGAAATATTGTTTTTGCATAGCAGGTTCCATTTATGATTTTACATCCTCCCAGGGGGGATGATTTGATGATAAATGAGCGCCTGTAAAAGCTCAATTGCTATCCCCGGTAGGGGGATAAAAATGTGATGGGCTTCAGAGATAAAAAACCCACCGGGGGGTGGGTTCAGAGAAGAGTCATGTAAGGCGAAATCAGCGGGTCACGCCGATCCAGCCGTGATAACCCATGTAGATGCCAACAAGGGCAATCAGTACGCTTGAGAAGTACGGGGCCCGACGTGCCAGCGTATCCAGGCCGCTCCAGCGTTTTGTTGCCTGACGAACGCTGAAAGCCGCTGCTGCGCCCACTGAAACCAGCGTAATCGCTAACCCAATGCTGAAACACAGTACCAGCGCGGCACCGAGCGTAAATTCTTTCACCTGGATGCAGAGCAGCAAAACGGTAATGGCTGCCGGGCAAGGAATGAGTCCTCCGGTCAGGCCGAACAGGATAATTTGCCCGGTGGTTACGCTGCGATTGGCAAAGCGTTTTTTGATGTCGTTCGCGTGCGCTTTCTCATGGGCGTCCTGATACTCGGGGGAATTAACATCCAGTCCCTCCAGCGCGGAGTGATCGTGGTCATGATCGTGACCGTGTTCATGCTCGCGGAATTCCACATCATAATCGTGTACATGGCCGCGATGACCCAAAGAGAGACGAACATCAAAACTGTGCGGCTCCGGGATCGCCAGGGCCGATTCCATAAACCCGTCTTTTTCGATGAAATCAAAGGCCTGTGAAAATGTTCCTGTGCCCCGGTTAGTGACCAGCGAGATATCGCGGGCTTCCCATTTCTTGCCGCTGAGCGTGCGTAAACGCCAGTGAGGCGGCTGGCCTTCCTCGAAAATTGAGAGTTCAATGCTGCCATGACCGGTATCGATGATGCGGGTTTCGTCGTGATCGTGATGACCGTGGCCGTGTTCCTCTTCCTGCTCCATCTTCCACAGTTTTTCGCCGCGCCAGGTGCGCCAGAACATCCATGCCGCCGTGGCAAGAATGATGATCGCTGAAATCAGCTGGAACCAGGGTTCAGCCGATTCGGCGGTGAATTTCTGACTGACATACATTCCGCCCATGGCAATCAGCCAGACAACTGACGTGTGCGAAATGGTCGCAGCAAGCCCTAATAATACGGCTTGTTTGACCGTTCCCCGGATAGCCACAATAAAGGCGGCCATCATTGTTTTGGAGTGCCCGGGCTCCAGGCCGTGAAGCGCACCCAGCAGGATCGCGCTGGGGATGAACAGCCAGGCATTCGCCACGCCTTGCTGTAAAAGAGCAGAAAAATCAGTCATATTTCGCTTGCCTTAAAGATACTTGGTTATCTCTTTAAATTCGCTAAGCGTGTTATCAGACTCAGTGTAGTCGGCATGAAGGGCGTCCTCCAGGCAGTGATCCAGATGGTCATGAATTAAGGTACGCTTCGCATTCGTTATCGCCTTTTCCACAGCGTGCAGCTGCTGGGCGATATCCAGACACGCTTTTTCATCTTCGAGCATCTGGATGGTACTTTTCAGGTGCCCTGCGGCACGCTTAAGTCTTTTAATAATGTCAGGGTGTGATGCGTGAACGGTCATGATTTATCCTCTCCAGGTGGAGGGGATAAGATAATGTGTATCAACGCCATGGTCACACGTTTTATCGGCTTATCCTCTCCTGCCCGTTTGTCTGTTTTACGGAAATTACTTCTCTTTCTTCGGCCATGAAGGGTGTTCATCATCAATGACGAAATCATGCTCATGGGTCGATTCGTTGTTTGTTTCTGGATCGGTGTGGCTGTGAACCTGGGCGTAAACTTCATGCTCAGGCCGCCAGATAAGAACGGCAGTAATCAGTGACAGTGCGGCCACAATGGTCAGGGCGATGAACGAAGCCTGTGTCCCCCATGTTGCACCGACCCACCCGGCCAGCGGATAAGTCACCAGCCAGCATGAATGCGACAGTGCAAACTGGGCGGCGAACAGTGCCGGTCTGTCTTCAGCCGTAGAAGAACGGCGCAGCAGGCGACCACTCGGCGTCTGAGAAAGCGAATAGCCCACGCCCAGCAGCGTCCAGAGCACAACCAGCGTGATGTAATCCTTGAGGAAAATGCCCAGCCCCAGGCCAACGACTAAGAGTACGGTGCCCACAAGCATCGGCATGCGGTCACTCATTTTGTCGAGAAGTCTGGGGAGAATCAGAGCCGATATCATGGATCCGACACCGAAGAAGGTCAGCGCAATGGCGGTGGAGCGCTGCGAGAGACCAAAGTCCGCCTGAACCAGAACCACGGTGTTGACGATAACCATCGCACTTGCTGCGGCCACGGCCATGTTGAGTGCCAGCAGGCCGCGCAGTCTTGGGGTTTTCAGGAAGATGCGCATGCCCCGTGTGGTTTTGTCATAGATGCTGCGGTTGACCGTTAACGCTTTCATCTTTGGCAACGTCACGGAAACAACCAGAGTCGCTGAGGCGAGGAACCCGACCGCCGTACCGGCAAACAGGTTGTGGAAGTTCATGACCGTCAGCAGCGCCGCCGCCAGCATGGGGCTGATTACACTTTCCAGATCGTAGGCCAGACGTGACAGAGACAGCGCCCGGGTATATTCGCGTTCGTCAGGAAGAATATCCGGGATTGTCGCCTGGAAGGTTGGCGTAAACGCCGCCGAGGCAGACTGAAGAATGAAGATCAGGATATAGATTTCCCAAATCTGGGTGACAAAAGGCAACGCGACAGCCACGAGGGCGCGAACCAGATCCAGCGTCACCAGCATGGTTCGACGCGGGAATTTGTCGGCAAAGGCCGCTGCCACAGGCGCAACCAGAATGTAGGCGCTCATCTTGATAGCCAGTGCGGTACCCAGAACCGCCCCGGCCCTGTCTCCGGCAAGATCGTAGGCTAACAGCCCCAGGGCAACGGTCGCCAGACCGGTGCCGATAAGGGCGATAACCTGTGCCATAAACAGGTGGCGGTAGGTACGATTAGAAAGAATATTGAGCATCAGGAAATCTCTTGGCTTGAATTTACATCCCCCCCAGGGGGATGTTGAAAGCATAGAGGGAGCTGAAAAAAATGACAAGCTTTATCCTGGTGGGGAGGATTAAAGAGACATTCGTCAGTAATTAACTTCAGTTTTTAAGCTCATTAAGTCTTCATCAGCGAGTCCACTCTATTCGCATTCATTGTAAATATGTAGCATATTCTTCATTCTGTTATATCATTAACAAAATCCCTCGAAGGAGGGGAGACAATAAACAGAGAGTGGTGAGTGAAAATGAAATATCTCCTTCTCATCCTGTCGCTTCCGACAGAAAACGCCGCCGTCCGGATGCGGATCTGGCGTGCACTCAAAGCGTCCGGAGCGGCAGTATTGCGGGATGGTGTCTATCTGATGCCTGAAACAGAATTATGCAGGATGACTCTGGATGCTCAGGCAAAGGATGTCTGTGATGCTGGAGGGATGGCTTTGGTACTCAATACTGAAGAGCCTGAAGGTTCCTGTTTCGCCAATCTTTTCGATCGTGGTGAAGATTTTGCGGTACTGCTTGTAGAGATCTCACGTGCACAGGGAGCCCTGACCGGGGGGAATGTCCAGGAAACACTCAGGCTGGTTCGCAAACTGCGAAAATCGTTTACCGGTCTTGCTGACATCGACTTCTTTCCGGGAGAGGCGCAGCGCCAGGCGGACAATGCACTACAGGAACTGGAGATGGCCTGCTCGCGGATATTGTCACCTGATGAACCTCATATGGTGATCGGTACCATCCCGAAGTTACGCATAAGTGACTATCAACAGCGAGTCTGGGCAACACGACGGCGTCCCTGGGTGGACAGACTGGCCTGTGCGTGGTTAATCCGGCGCTTTATTGATCCCCGGGCAAAATTTCTCTGGATGAGCAATCCGGCGGAATGTCCGGCCGGAGCTATCGGGTTTGACTTCGATGGGGCCACATTCAGTCATGTGGATAACAGGGTAACTTTTGAAGTGCTGCTGGCTGGTTTTTCTCTGGAACAGGAGGGGCTTTCACGCACCGGGATACTCGTGCATTACCTTGATGTCGGCGGTGCCCAGCCCCCGGAGGCTGCCGGGGTGGAAAGTATTCTGGCGGGATTACGTGAAACCTTTACCGACGATGAGCAACTGCTGAATGCGGCCTGTCCCATTTTTGACAGCCTTCTGCTGACCTACAGCAAAAGCGCCTCCAGCGACGATAAGCCGGGTCATTAAGCCTCCGGTGTGGATCCATCAACACAGGTCATCATAGTCATGGACATCAATAACAGCAGTTCTTCAGACCCGGTATTTCCCTCTCAGCAAACACCGGCATATGAACGGCACGGTGTGTCTTTTCGAGAAGCGTTGCTGGTATGGGTGCGGGTTGCCGCGCTGAGTTTTGGCGGACCGGCAGGCCAGATAGCCGTGATGCACAGGATACTGGTGGAAGAAAAAAACTGGATCAGTGAAACCCGTTTCCTGCACGCCCTCAACTATTGCACTCTTGTTCCTGGTCCGGAAGCACACAAACTGGCCGTCTATATCGGCTGGTTACTGCATCGCACCCGGGGAGGGCTTGCTGCCGGGATATTATTTATTCTGCCTGGCCTGCTGGCCCTGGGAACACTGAGCTGGATTTATGCCAGCTATGGCCAGATTGGCATTGTCCAGGCGCTCTTTTTTGGCCTCAAGGCTGCGGTGCTTGCCGTAGTGCTGGAAGCCGTAATGCGGGTCGGCCGGCGGGCACTAAAAAGCCAGGCCATGGTGGGTGTTGCCGTCTTGTCATTTATCGCGATATTTGTGTTTGCCATCCCTTTTCCGTTCATTATTGCGGCAGCTGCGCTGATCGGATTTATCGGGAGTAAAACCGGGATCAGCGCTTTTCAGCCCCGTTCAGGCTCTGACAAACCCGATGCGGCGGATGATTCCGGGGCAGCGATTGATGTCGCGTTTGCTCAGGAAATCCCTGAACACGTGCGACCTTCTCACAGAAGAGCCATAAAAGTGACGCTCCTGGGTTTACTGATATGGCTGGGACCGCTGATGGCTTTTGTGGTCACGATGGGGGTTGATAACGTCTATACCCATATTGCGGTATTTTTCAGTAAGATGTCCGTGCTCACGTTCGGCGGGGCTTACGCGATACTGTCTTATGTGGCGCAACAGGCTGTTGAACATTTTCACTGGCTTACCCCGGGGGAAATGTTAATCGGACTGGGGATGGCTGAAACCACTCCGGGTCCGCTGATTAGCGTTGTGCAGTTTGTAGGATTTATGGCGGCATTCCGCGATCCGGGAGTATTCAGCCCGGTGCTGGCCGGGACGCTGGGCGGTATTTTAGCCAAATGGGTGACCTTTACCCCTTCGTTTCTGTTTATTTTTATCGGTGCGCCCTATATCGAGGCATTGCGTAACAACAAGGCACTCAATGCCGTACTGTCTACCATCACCGCCGCTGTCGTGGGAGTGATACTCAACCTGTCCGTCTGGTTTGCCCTGCATACGTTGTTTGCGCAAATTAATGTTGTTCGCACTTTTGGCATGGTCCTGCAGGTACCGGTACTGTCCAGCCTGGAACCCTGGTCACTTGCGCTATCCTGTGTTGCCATGCTGGCGCTGTTCCGCCTGAAGCTGGGAATGATGACGACACTGGCCACTTGTTGCGCCGCCGGGATTGTTCTTCATCTACTCGGTACAGGACCCTGAGTGTTCTTTAGTCTGTAAACGATAAGGCAAGAGAAAAAACTGTCAGGTTTTGCCTGTTAACGCCCCCTGAAACCATTTATGCCGGATTCGCTGATTGCCGGCACTCACTGGAATCGTACATGGCGTAAAAAAGCTTCAGGTATCCCAGCGTTATACCTGAAGCAGCATAAAGAGTGTCGGAGGTGTTATCACCGCTTCCCTGCGCAGTCCCTCCTGACCAGAATGGTATTAACTCAATTGCCCAAGGCAGGTTTTCAGGCTCAAACGGGTGGCTTCAACATCGCTGTGGATGATGGTGCACCAGTCGTCACGGTTAGCCCGAATATCCTCCAGCCAGCTGTTCAGGGCCTGATTGAATGCCATGGTTTTCTCGCGCTGCGGCCAGCTCATCTGGTTCGCGCTGTAAATGTCCTGCCCGGGCTGCGGCATCTGTACAGTTTGCTGTGTCGACATCCGGGAAGTCACTGACCAGGTATCAGAGTTACCATCCCAGGAAGGCATCACAGGGAAGCCCGCACCGCGCAAAGCGATATCCCAGGTGGCATCAAACAGGAATGTTTTCCCGTCTAACTCAAAAGTCACGGTGTCATGAAACCCCTGTGTTTGCGGCAAAATGGCCAGTATTTCCGGAGGAATGGGTAAATCAGCCCAGTCAAACTGCACCAGTTTTCGCCTTGCCGTAATACCACCGGCAACCAGCAGTCGTTCGGCCGCGGCGGCTTTATGACGACAATCGCCAAAACCCTGCTCAAACAGGCTCATGCTTTGGTCATTCCATGAACCGAGCTGATAGGGCATTCGCCTGACCAGTTCAAAAATGGCTCTCCGCAATTCCGTTGAGCCACTCTGAAGCCCGAGAGACTGCAAGATCCAGCCCGGTGTTATCGTCTCCTGAGCAGAGCGACGAGTGATTATTTTTTGCCATGTATTACTGACTCTTTCCGCCAGAGAGGCTGCCAGGGTTTCCCCCGGCAGTAATGTTGTCATCAGCAATGCTCCTGTGGTGGTGAGGAAATGTCTACGCGTCAACATATCGGGCGTTACACCTCCACGCTGCGACGAAGCGCCGACATAACCAGTGATTCACAGACCACTTCTTCATCCTGCGCCCGATTCACGCCAGGGAAGACCATCTGGCTCATCGGGGACGAACGAAGCCGGTGATAGCGGGCAATCGCGCCATTCATGCCGCCCATTTGCTTGCGTCTGACCAGCCGCAGCCCGTGCTCCCAGGCGACTTCATCCATCGCACTTGCCAGGACAGGATCATGGTTGAAGATTAAGACGCCATCCCCTTTCAGCAGGCGTGCTGCGCTGCGAAGGAATGCCGCGTAATCCTGCTCGAAATAGGCCGCTGCCTGGGAGTAGATAATATCGACCTCACCGGCCTGAACGCCCCGGTTCTCCAGGGCACACAGCCCGGCAGCCGTCACGTAAGGGTGCTCAGTCACGCCTTTTGGTAGCGATTCATGCCATGGCGTGAGATTGGTGAAGTGCAGGAATGCACTCTCCCCGAGTTGCTCTCTGAAGCCCTCAGCAAGCCCGGAAATTGTCGCCTGATGGCTGGCCGCTTCTTCTGCACGAAAACCCGCCCAGGCAGCACCAATTTCGAGGAAGGTGACGGTGCCATTTTTGTGGTGAATGTTCTTCGCGTAGTGAACGATATCGAACCCAATTTCCCGCGCCAGACGAAACGAACCGCCGCTGGAGGTCCAGGGGCCGTCAAAGCCAAAGGCGAGGATCGCTTTAAGCATCGAGCCCGTTTCCTGATGCATCATTTTCAGGAACGGAATGACCTTCCGCCGTGAAGGAACCGGAACATTCGGACGCAATTTTTTGGCCTGAAGGTCGCGATTAACGCCCATGCAGAGCGTCTGCCAGTGCAGGGGATCAATACGATAATTGAGTGCAGTGAAATTCCGCGCAATCTCGCGACGCGCCTGGATAGAGTCTTTATACATAGCCTCTCCGCTAAATCTGAAGTTGATTAAAGCCGGGCAGGAAACAGCTGCCGGTAACAGCGATCAGATCTGGCGGGTGCTGGGAGGACGGTAGATGATGTCCGTGGCTTTAACCGGGCTACGGAGATCGGCAAGTGGCAACCATCTGTCTGCTACAGGGGAGAGGGAAATCTCCACAGAGGGCGGCTGTTCAGGGGTTTCATGGAAATGGTCTGTCTGATGATGACCTGCGTGACCAGACTGAGGGATATCCGAATCGTGAGAGTGATCCTGCATTGTCATGGTGACTTCTGCATCGTGCAGATTCATCTCGTAGCCTGTCAGGCCGTTTGTACCGTGCGACGCAAACGTCCCCATCGACGACATCATCATGCCAAAGGCCATGATGACAATCATCAGAACATAACGGGGTGAACGCTTAAACATCAGGTACATCGCTCAATGCTTCTCTCAATGGACAATGACAATGGTTTAAAAAGATTAGCATCCCCCCGGGGAGGATGTAAGGGCTGGAGTGTAAAGTCTTGTATTGCCGGGATGAATAAAATGGGCCCGCATCATGCGGGCCCGATCAATCAGATGACGCGCTTGATACTCATGTACTCCCCGTTGGTATCCAGTTGGATCGTGATCGTCTGCGAACCTCGATTTCGCCAGAACCAGCCGTGCTTCCCGTCAAAGGCGGCCTGCAATACCCCATCTCCGGAGGTTATCTGCCGGTCCTTGCCATAGCCGTGGTAAAACCCTTTCGGTGCGTTAACCGGATCGCCGTGCGCATCAACGTTTACAGGGCCGGAACTCATCCACTGAAAAGCCACCCGGGCGTCCTTACGCATTTCCATCTTCACTTCAGCCGCTTCATTCGGTTTCAGCGTAATCAGCAACTGATTGCGTTGAGAACCGGTTGTTGATACTTCCGGCGAACGGGTTGTCACTGGTGCGCTAAGTTCCGGGTAGTTGTTTTGTGTGATCGTCGGCGGATTATCCGGCACCGGGCGTTCATTTTCCGGGGTCGTTGACTGCCCCCATTGACCTATACTTGCTTGTTTATCTGCAACGGCTTCAGCAGCCAGTTGTGTTTTTATCTCTCCCATTTGCTTGAGACCCAGCAAACGTCCTACGCCTGTCGGATCGATACCATATTCGGAAGGCATGACGATAGTGATCAGCAGTGTCAGCGCAACAATCGCCGCCAGGATGGTTGATTGCATCAGTTTGAATGCCGACGGCAATTCTGCACGGGTAGGTAAATCAGTGTTATACATTCTCTTTTCTCCCTCAGGCTAAAATGTAGCCACAAATCTGGTAACTCATTAACAGGAAACCGGCGCTCATCATGACGACGTTGGCGGTGTAGGCATGGCGGAAAAAGCCCGCCGTCTGCCGCCAGTAGCTCATGATGATCAGGATGGCGCTGAGCGCCAGCAGCTGGCCTATCTCCACCCCGACATTGAAGGCAATCAGGTTGACGAAAAGGCCATCGGGAGAGATTTCGAACTCCTTGATTTTGGTCGCCAGACCAAAGCCGTGGAAGAAACCAAAGATGAGCGTGGCCAGCTTCGTGTTTGGCTGAAAACCAAACCAGCGCTGGAAAGCTCCAAGGTTATCAAGTGCTTTGTAGACCACTGACAGACCGATAATGGCATCAATAAGATAAGCGCTGACGCTGATATTGAAGAACGTGCCGATAAGCAGCGTCGTTGAGTGCCCGACAGCAAACAGGCTGACGTACAGCCCGATATCGCGCATTTTGTAGAGAAAGAAAATCACGCCAAACAGAAACAGCAGGTGATCGTAACCGGTCACCATGTGCTTCGCGCCAAGATAGATAAACGGAATGATGTTAATCCCGGTGATTTCCTGGATGTACCCTTTGTCGCCCTCCGCCACGCCGTGGGCAGACGCGCCCTGGCTGTAGAACAGCAATAACAACAAAAAAAACAGACAAGCTGAACGCGCCTGAGCAGAAAGCAGGCCACCGCTCAACCGGCCCTGCATATCAAGGCTGGTATTCATAAAAACCCTTACAGTTTGAATAATAACGAATTAAAGGAAGTTATTAGGCAATCAGGGATCTCGGAGGGCGTTCGGGGGCGGCCAGGGGCATCCGCAGGATTTGTTCTGAACTCAGCGCAAACATCGCCCGCATGCCTGCGTTCCAGGCCTGCAAAGCAGTCAGTGTGAAGAGTTTGTTCAGATCGTGGGAATGATCGGCATTGAGGTGATGCACGTTACCGTGCGAGTGGAACAGCAACGGATCGTGCTCATTCAGCGGTTCATCGCTGTCGTGCTGATGGTCACTGATGGACGTTGTATCCTGGACGTTGTAGACAGCCTGTGGTTTTGCCATAAGCGAACTGCTCAGCACGGCAACAGCCATGATGATAAGCACGATTCTGGAAATGACTTCACGGCTGATAAACACAGTCAACGGCATCCTGATGATACAAGGTAACAACGTGCGTAATGTATCCGCTATGCTGGCCTGATTTCAATAGCTGTTTTGAGTCTCGTTTTGTCTGAAATATTTCAATATTTCCTAGCTTCCATTTTTGGCACAGAGCTGTCTGTCAGATTAGGTTTGGCTCTGTGCCATAGATGTGTCAGGTCATATCTGAGCTAATACAACTGATGCCTGTCTGTATTTCATCCATGGCGCACTGTCTGAAACTTTCAGGAAATCACTGAGAGAAAAAGAAAACGCTCATAAAATGTAAAAATATGATCCTTTTTTCTGATCAATTTAAACATGACACATTTTCTCAGGATATTCTCAGCAGTAGTGACTTTCCCGTTAAGGGCTTCATCGTCCTGGTTCAAACCACAATGTGGGAAGATCTTTGCGTTGACACTATTGCCTGAGGTGCGGGAATTGTGTACGCTTAATTTGCTAACGTTGTCTCTGACAACTGCCAATGCCTGAGTGATTTGAGACAGGCGCCTTCGGGTAATCACATGCCAATGCCATCATAACCTGAGAGATGGTGCTTTCGGGCGGTTCAAACCTGTTTAACCTTTGCAAACAGGAACCTGATTACAGGTTAAGGTCCTTTTCTACTTAACTTCACACTACCAAACACCTGATTTACTCATCCGGCATTTTTGGCCTGATTCTCACCCTAAGGGATACTTTCCCTTTGGGACGGTTCCCTTTTTTCATAAGGAATCGTACCCATGCATTACACCAGCATGATCAATCCGCTCGCGTTACTGAGTTGTGACTCACCCGCTTCTGCAAAAATCATTGTGGATTACGTAAAAACTCAGCTTAACGTTCGTCTGGATAACAAACTCATAGTCGACGCAGATCCTCAGGTTCCTGCTGACGGCCTTCCTGATTACCTGACTTTTCTCAGACATGTCGCGTATACAGTTGGTTTTGCAACTGAGCATGGCTTCATAAAACATACCTTTGTCGAAGAAGCAGTGAGCGAGCTTACGCTTCTGGGGACAGATGTTCACAGTTTTCACTGGAGTACAGCTTTTCTTCAGGGCGTTACCAGGTCTCGCGAGGAAAAAGAGCTGGACGAAGCTACAGAGCAATTGCGCGAAATGTTTTATCAGAGCGCCCATTTCTCAGACATCGCCTGACGGCCTTATTAGTCGAAGATTTTCTCACCCTAACGGGACTTCTGTCCCGGTCAGGGACAGGATTCCACAACTCTTTAAGGAATCCTTTATGAACGAGTTAATTCTCACCGAAGATTTTCACATCCGTGCCAGCGAGCGTAATGCTCACAAAGTTGCACTGGCTAAAGCGGAAGGCGAACTGCTGAGTATCGCAGCGCTTCGCCGCCTTGACCTAAATACCGGGACAGATGAAGACGGCTTTCCGTATTACGTCTGGGATATGGCTTCTGTTGCCCGGGAACTGGCTGAACTGTATGTTCGAAAACTTATACCGGGATCATGGGAGGCATTCTTTAACGACCTCTGCCGCATGGCAGAAGGTATTGATAAAGAAGCCTGGACATATTTCTACAAAAGCGCAGTCAAAGACGAAGAGGCCTTTCTGTCTATGGAACGCAGCGATGCTGATTTCTGACGTGATGCACTGAACCCTATGGGGACTTTCTCCATACGGAGGTGGTTGTGTTTTCTGAATGAAGCCAGCTTATAACTGATGTACCAACCCATGCGGGGACAACCTCCCTGCATCTGCGGTGATGGTTTTCTCCGCATTAACTAAGGAGAAAACCATGAGCAGTATAATACTGTTGTTTATCACCCATACCACGCGCGTCCTCAGCCGCATTTCAGAAGCAATGCGGCAGCAGCAGGCCGAATGGTTCACCAACCGTAGCGGTCACAGCAGTTTCCGCGCCGAGGTCGTTCAGTCTGAAGGGGGTTTTACCGCCATCATTTCACGCAGAACGGGCTACAGTTCGCGTGACTGGCAGTATCAGCAACTGGCCAGCGCCGGTCAGTTTGCCTCCGCACGTAAGGCTTTACGGGCGGGACGGCAGATGGCGCAGCAGATGGCCTGGCTGCGTTACCGTTTCGACTGAATCAGTTCTGACTGATTAACACTTCCCGGAGGGACCTTCCCTCCAGGGGAGGTCTCCTCCTTATTAATTTAAGGAGTCCTGATGATTCGCTTTACCTCAACCGAATTACGCCCTCTTTTATCACAGCAGGGCGGTATGCAAAGGCCACTGCTGCTTGAAAAGAACCTTGGTATATACATCCGGGTTCCGGATGACCGAAACCCCGGCGAATGGCTCAGGGCATGGGCGGAAGGTTGTAATCCCTCGAAAGATGCAAACTGGTCGGAAAATGCAGACCTGTTAATTCCCGGGAAGGAATACGCTTTTCAGACCTTTATGGAGCAGAGCAAATTCGACGCCGTTCTGAACGAACACCACGATCTTTTTATGATGCCATCGGCCGGTCCACTGGGGACTGGTATGACAATTCGTAAGGAGACCTGCCCGCCAGAAAAGGTGTATGTCCTGGTGGAGGAATATCGCAGCAATATTCGCTGGCTCTACGATCAGTCTCTCCGGCATTTACCTGCCTGTGTAGGGAATGCGGAACGTCTGAGCTGGCGCTCACAGGCGCTGTCTGTGCTTGACAGGGTAATCCGTCTCGACTGTAAACGGGCAAAACCGGCTGATCGCACGATGTTTGAGAGTGCGGTTCGCAGCGTACGCAGCAGCGTCAGCGAGGTGATGTCTGATGGCTCTTTCCGTTACGCGGGAACCCGCCGCTAGGTTGTATTACTGACTATCTCTGACTTTTTTCCACTCCCGGTGGCGCATTCTTCCGCCCCGGGGAGGATGCGCCCTTTTTTACAGGTTGCATCCTTATGAACAAATCCATTCGCGGCCGTAAGGCCGCGCCGGCTCAGAAAGCCGATCTTTACCAGCAGGTCACCGACAAAATCATTGCCGCCCTGGAAAAAGGGGTTCCACCGTGGCGCCGGCCGTGGCGTTCTGCACAGAACGTACATGGCAGCGCGTTACCGGTGAATGCCACAACCGGCCGCCATTACAGCGGAGTGAATATACCCTTGCTGTGGATGTCTGCTGAAGAGCGGGGATTTTCATCCGATCGATGGCTGACATACCAGCAGGCGAAAGCCGTGGGTGGTCAGGTGCGCAAGGGTGAAACCAGCTCGATGGCCATCATCTACAAACCGTTTGAGAAACAGGCGACGGATGGCAACGATAACAAGCTGTTCGATAAAGACGGTAATCCCGTCATGGAGTCGCTTGCAATGCTGAAGCCGCTGCAACTTTTCAATGTCGCCCAGTGTGATGGACTGCCGGATGCTGTTGCCGGCATGCCGCCAATAGAGGCAGAAGAGGAGCGGCATTCCATACTCAGTGAACAACAACAGGGGCAGGTACTGTCAGTACTGAATGCAACCGGTGTGGTTTGCACATCGTACCGACAAAACCGGGCGTATTATCAGCCATCAACCGATCGAATTGTGATGCCTACGACTTCACAGTTTAATTCTGAAGCTGATTACTGGTCCACACTACTGCATGAACTGGTTCATGCAACCGGCCACAGCCGCCGTCTGAGCCGTGAAGGGATAACATCTTCTTCGCGAAAATTCGGTGATCCAGTTTACGCCTTTGAGGAGCTTATTGCCGAAACCGGCAGTGCTTTTCTTTGTGCAGAGCTGGGTATTTACGGTGATGTTCAACATGAAAGCTATCTGGCCAGTTGGTTGAAGGTACTTCGTGACGATAAAAAAGCCTTTTTCCGCGCCTGCCGGTTTGCCCGGGAAGCGTCGGATTTTTTACTGCAGCCACTGAACCGACAACCGGAACAGAACAAGGCTGCTTAACAATAAACTTGATGGCTCTGGTCATCAGCATCCCCTGAGGGTATCTCCTCAGGGAGATGCCCTCTGTCTAAACTAAAGAGGAGTAATAACTATGTTTTCATGGTGCAAAAACCGTCTGGAAATCACTGCGAAATCTGTTTGTATTGACGTGATGCAGTCCTGGATTGCCGGCACTGAAACTCCGCGTTATCGACATGCCATACGGCAGGCCATAAAGCTGTTTCTTGCTGGATGTGCCGGGATACTTAAGCCAACAAAAGCGACAGAGTTTACTGCTTATCCGATGCTTACGGCCGCCGGTACGGGGGCTTCTACTTCGGCAAACCAGGCGTTCCAGCATTTCCTGGAATTAATGGAAAAGGATGCGTGGCTCGACAGCGCTACTATTGCACGTATGGAGAAGATCTGGGTTCAGTCCGGCCTGGAAACACTTAAATGGGAGAGTATTCCAGTTTCATCGCGCCAGATAATGTCCCAGTTGATGGCTGTTCACTATGCTGACTGGTTTGGTGTTGCCAGCTTCGGGGAACAGTTCGATCCGCAGGAGCGTTGGGAATGGCTCAGTATAATGCCGGCCGCGAGTTGTCCCTGCGATATGCTGATGATAATGCCGTCACGTCTTGCAACTGAGCTGAACGGTAACAGTGGTTTGTTCCGGGGGCTTAACACAACTGCAGATCTTTACACGCAGCTGTATGGTGTGGAGTTCCCGGCTGGTCATAAAGCCAACTGGAGCCGTGAATCACTGGGCACGATATTACTGACGTTCGATACCCCCTGGTACCCGCCATCTGGAGAGGTTATGGGTGAGATGTCAGAGCTGTTTGACTGTGAGATCCGTCATTACTGGAAATCAGTGGATGAAGGTTTTTCCGGATATAACTGTTTTGACCGCGGTGATCACGTTGACAGTGGCCCCTGGCCGGAAGAAATGCAGCAACTGAGCAACGGTGAAACAGCAAGAATGTACCTTGTCTCTACGGAAACCACAGCGGTAACGCCATATGCGGCGCCAGCGGCACAATACGGGAGCATTCGGGCCTGACACTAAACCAGGATAACCCGGGCTAACCGGTTCAACATACTGGCCACAACACTTGTTGTGGCTTTTTTTCACCCTGACGGGAAACACTGTTTCCCTGTCAGGGGCGTGTTTCCCGTTAAAGGAGACATGCATGAAAAATCTAATAAACCATGAAAAGGCGTTCATTTCGCTTTTCAACCAGACTGCTCGTTATCACCATCGACATCAGGTTTTTGAAGACTTCATCAGTTGCAGCGTTATTGCTCTTCAGAATGCCCTCAGTTTCTGCGAAAAGCGGGAGCAGAAATATCTGCGCATAGTTGCACGTTATGAAAAGAAGGATGTAGTCCGTATGGCAGAATTGCTGGCCCATGTTGTCAATGGGCTGGATGATTCACCGGGGGATTTTCTTGGACAGGTTTTCATGCAGCTTGAACTGGGTGATAAATATCGTGGTCAGTTTTTTACCCCATGGGATGTGGGCATCATGATGGCGCGCATGCAGCTCGGCAACGTTGCTGATAATTTTGCGGACAAGCCTTTTATTACCCTGGCGGAGCCAGCCTGTGGCGCGGGATGTATGGCGCTCGCATTTGCCACTGTGCTGCGCGATGCCGGTTATTCACCACACCGGTATTTGTGGGTTTCAGCTACTGATATCGATCCGCTGGCTGCGGGGATGGCTTATATTCAGTTAACGCTGTGTGGAGTGCCAGGTGAAGTGGTTATTGGCAACTCTCTTTGCGATGAACGCCGTCGTGTGTTGCATACGTTTGCGCATTACCAGGGCAACTGGCCCGGTCGTTTACGTCATGTCCTGAATCAGGCCGCCTGAATAATAAAAAGCTCCCTCCCGGGGGCTTTTTTATTGGGTATAGAGATTGAATGGTTGATGAGGCAGCATCTTGCTACTGGCCGTTATAGTAGTCTTATCTGAGTTGGCATTTCTCCGCGAACGAATTTAATGGTGAGCGGAGCATCAGTTCTGACCTGCAAAAGTGCTTTTACTTCCTCTTCAATTTCAGGCCAGTACAGGCCTGTTTTCTTATATGCAGGGAAAAAGAAAAACCTGATAACGGCAACGATCCTGTTCATCCAGTTTGCCTTCACGGACTTGTGGATGTCTTCAAACTCATCCAGTGTCATAGCGCCAATTTCCTTCCCGTTGGCTTCGACTACCCAGTACACATCTTTCATTCCGTCACCTCATCGTTCAGGCTTTTCCGTTTATCTACATCGTCTATTAAGGTGTTTGCCTGGAGATGACGAAGTGCGAATTCCAGTGAGGGAAACTCCATCGTTTCCTGACGTGACATAAAGCGATCTGTGGCGATGCCATATGTACCTGTTTCGATATTAAAAACGAAGCTGTGGCAGCAGTCCACCGCGGGGTAGTTATAAATCATTAATGATTTTTCTTTTCGCTCATCAGCAATAAGGTACGGCAGAACAAACTCCACCATCCGGATTGTTTGCTCCAGTTCTTCTTCAGACTTTGTTGTGAAACCGATCCCGTAAACTGACTGTCCGGTATAAATATTGCCGAAGGCAGTCAGACGCAGACCTGCGATCGTACCGACCCATTTATCACGGTATGCTCGCATGGTGGTTGAGGCATCCTCACTCATACTAAATATTCCATGCCAGTTGGGAGCATCTCCCCAGCTCGCTATGACGAGTTCATCTCTCTGATTTTCCAGGTCTGCAAGGTGGTCTTCGGCTATTTCCAGATTTCGTTCTGCACGTCTGACTGAGCGCTCTCGCTTTGCAATAACCTCTGAGGCATCGCTAATTAGCTTTTCAATGGCTTTGATATTTTCACCAGTTGGTAAACTGGACATATCAGTCTCCTGCGGCCGTGGAGAAGGTGACTTGCTCATTGCCCGACCTCCCGACTAACCTTCGTACCGCGTGCGACTTCCGGAATTTGTTTCCACAGGCGCGCGGTCCATTCAGGTTTAAGATGCTCCGGATTGGAGGAACGATAAATTGCGGTCACGTTGCTGCGTTTAGCATCGCCTGTGACTTCTATTGTCAGACGATCATTAGCTGCCCAGTTCCGGCTCATGCGATAATAAGACCCAGGTTGGGCTGACCAACTGGCACCTTCTGAAATTGCCGATGCTGACCAGCCAGCATTTCCCTGACCATTGTTTCTTGCGGCTGAAACGTCTTCATCAGAAGGAAAACCATAATGCTGCTTCAGGCGTAGTGCAGCAGTATCTACGCCGACTGGCAGGCTGAATGCCTGGGCAATCTCATTACGTTCAGCCTCTTTTTCAGAAGGATGCTGCTCACCAGGTGATATCATCGTGCTGACATCTGACAGTTGCCGCTGAAACTGATTGAGCTGGTTCTGGCTACACCCAGCAAGAGCCATAAGTACAAAAGAGATACCTGAGCAAAGAATGAGTTTTTTCATAGTGTTCTCCTGAGGACTTCCAGGGCTGTCAGTAAACAGCCCCTTCATTTTGCTGGATCAGAAAGTGAATTGAAGTTGTGCAACCGCCCCGTAGGTACGATCAGTGCCTGCGATGCCCGTGATATCCAGGTGAACCACATCAAACGGAGAGAACCCCAGGCCGGCAGTGAAAGCATTGCCTTCTCCGGAAGCCATGTTCTGGCGGTATCCCGCGCGCACCTGCATCCAGTTCCAGGCATTAATCTCGGCACCCAGACTTGCAAACTGACGCTTATTATCACTGGTGAAACCACTCGCCTCAGTCAGGTCGACATCGAGCGCGGTTGTGATGAAGCTGTTGTGCCATGAGGCGCCGGCAGTGGCCTGCGGTTTAATCCTGAACGTTCCCTTTTCACCATTTACTTCTTTGGTATCGATTGAGCGGGGGATGATATTTTGTACGGCCAGACCAAGAGTCCAGTTGTCGTTCAGGTTTGTGGACAGACCGACGTCGGCGTTAAAACCGGTTTTGGTATTGCGGTACTCGCTGGAGTCAATGTCGTTTTTGTCAAAATTACTGACGGAAACGTTGTAGTTAAACAGGTCAACGCGCTGGTATTTTGGTGTGATACCAAAGGACCAGGCATGTCCTGCAGTTTCGAACTCATGCGCCATGGCCACTCCGACATCGGTGATCACAGCCGCACGACCGTAGGCTCTTGACGTAAGTGAGTCAGTATCCACTGCAGAAGGGGGGATTGTGCCATCGGCGACCTTGTCGAGGTATTCCAGGTCGTGATCGCTGACCTTACCATCGACAGAGACAGTACCCCATGATTTCACCACAACGGCGAACGGTAGTGTCTGGTTCGGCACAGTTGCAATAACTGAAGCCCCGACCTGGCCGTTCGCATGTGTGTTTTTCAAATCCTGAAGCTTACTCTTGAGTGCCGCGGCGCTTTCGCTGACACCGGACTGATTAGCGACGGCGCTGTCGAAACGATCCCAGAGGTCCTTAACATCATCCGCTTTATCCACGGTTTTATCCGGGTCAGAGACCTGGGCGCCCACCGATGGCAGCACCAGGCTGAAATCATCGGTTGGTCCGGACGTAGTTAACAGAGCAGGGTTAGACAGAGCCGCAGTACCGTAGTGCGCGGATGCCACGCCGGTGCCACCCATAGCATCACCGCGTGCCTCCATCCAGTTCGTCGCAGCATTAACCGACGGCGCTGCGGAAACCAGAAGAGCAAGGGAAACGCAGCGTGTAATCATTGAAATTGAAGCTTTCATCATTTATATCCTTTGTCGTTTATGGTGTTTAAGGCAAAAAAATCCCCTGGCGCTGGTGCACCAATAAAACAATGTGTCTGACTGATTATTTCACTTAATATTGAGGGCTGTTATTTGGCTAACAAATTTACTCCATTCTGGTGTTATAAATTCCTCAGGGAAAAGAAAAGGTTCTCTTTCCTCTTCGGTCCATATATTTTGAGAAAACTTACCTGACTCTGTTTGTTGAAGTTTCTGAATTTCCCACAGTGCAGCGGCCGGAAGTATCTTTCCTTCTCTCAGCGCATCCAGTAAATAACCGGATGCATAAAATGTGTCGAAACTGTTGAGAATATGCGCTCTGAAGAGAATGTTGCTCATACTCAGGAATGAATTAAGTTGTGTTTTATAAGTACCTGAAGATGGACAATGCCCGATACATTCAACTACACGAATTGTTGTGTTATTAACGGTTTTATAGCGCCGAATAAAAATGAAAACATGTCCGGATTCGTCTTTGATATCTCCTGAGGTGTATTGATTCTCTCTGACCAGGAATATGTCAGGACGGGTCAGGTTGTCGTCAGATGTATATTCCTGAATTCTTTTTTTAATTATCATGGCAACCTGAATCCATTCGCTGAAAGCGGTCAGGTACACTGGCCGGGGATCACTTCCTTCCAGCCATCTGGTACTTACACAGAACCAGTCAGATAGCTGTTTCAGCAAAGGTGCAGTTAAGTAATCCATCGTTCTTTCACGGCTTTCCAGAACGCTCAGACCGATATTCCAGTCCGAGAGCAGGCGAGCCACGTCCAGTACCGACAGGCGGTGCTCATCCATCAGCAGCCAGAACCGTTCGTGGATATGTGTGATCACAGCCTGTCGGGGGATAAGCGTCTCGCGCATGATACCCTCGACGAGAATATTGACCAGTTCAGCTGATGAAATACCCAGGCGTCCTGATACCAGTGTGACGAAATCCCTGACAGCTGGTTTAAAACGTATTGCAATAGGGCTGCCAGACGTTTTCTTTCCGTCCGAAAGCTGGGCTACCAGCTGCTGCATATTTTCATCCCGTTCAGTGATGATACTGGCAAGGATGGAGGTGACGTTCAGACGGTTCATATAATTTCCCGGTGTTGGCTAATACATTAATTCGACTTAAGTTATTAATTATTGTATCCACTGTGGATACGTTACCGCGCACCAGAGTGGATGTATAACGATGAAAATCGATCGTTCAGATCGACTACATTGATGTAGCCAGTGTGACAACGGGTGAAAAATCAAAACAGGGGAAATTATTTTTCCGGATTGAAAGTTTTTCGTATGACAAGAACGGGCCATAACGTTCTGGACGGTACACGCCAGCGCCACTGTGCAAGAAGAATTTCCAGTTGCATAACTGCACGCGCAGCGGGTGTGAAGGGGACATGTATGACATGGCTTCGGTAATGTCCGGCCTGAATCTGAAGATGCCTTCTGATACGTTTAATTCGATAAGAGGTGAGGAGATGGGAGGCAATCACGATGGTGTTCTCTCTGCCACTGAGAGCGTCCTCTATACTGGTTAGCACTCCATTCCAGAACCAGGCCACACGTTCGGATGAAATACTGACGGTTGGCTGGTTTGGCGACAGATGCACGAATATCCTTGAGCTGCGCTTATGGTAGCTCAGGATGCAGGGCTGGCTGATGAGTCTGCGCTGCATCCAGTTCACCACTCTCAGAGAAAAAGGGGATATCAATACAAGCCCCCAGAGATACACCATCCCATCCTGATACCCCGTAATTAAAGCGATGAGCCCGTAACTCGCAAGACCCCAGCAGAGGATAATTCCAGAGACCACTAATCTTTGCATTCCTGTAGCTTCCCTCAGATTTCTGATGGCGCTTAAGGAAGCATGCTGATTAATTCTCTTCATCTGAAAACTGTGAACCGGCCTTTAAGGATTAATGCAAGTTCGTTTTGTTTAATCAGGAACTAAGGCTTTTGACTTGCAAAATACAACCGTCTCCATAGCGTAGCGTCAATTCGGTATTTGGTTATGGGGTGCTTATGCGTGGACTGAAATGGTTAACAGGCCTTGGGCTGGCAGTCGGAACGGAATACTCAGTAAGGCCATCCGTGCAGCCGGCACAAGCGGGAGGGTTCCGGAACGTACTGTCCGGTCAGTTGTTACTGGGAACTGCGGAGCGACAGAAGAACGTCCGGATGTTGCGGGAAAATTGCCCACTGTCACAGTCAGCCTTTGACGAATTCTGGCTAAAACCCTTAGAGCAAATGGCTGCTCGCGTTCAGGAAGTACCGGCAGCCTGGGCGGGGCCGTTCGCCACACCAGGGAGCTTTACTGACCTCAGTTTATCCGTGGCCGCAAGTGCCGTGAGGCTGGTACGCGGTATGATGTTACCTCCGGGAGCGACGCCTGAGGAGCAGGCAGAGCAGGGGCCTGCCTGGATATGCGCAGTGTTCTGGGCTGGGCTTTTTCATCATCTTGACTGGTTGTCGCAGATTGAAGGGAGCCTGGCGAACGGAAAAGCCTGGTGTCCGGGGATGGAAATACCCGGTGCAAACTGGCGGGTGCGTCCCCGGCAGGGGAGAACGGCTTCAATGAACGGCATGTACATTGCCAGTAAACTCATCCCGGATGCTGCGGCTATCTGGCTTCAACGCTGGCCGGCGATTTCAGGTGCGCTATTTTTGTACCTCAGCGGACAAAAAGCTCAGTCTGGAATTCTCAACAGCATCATCAGCGATGCGCTTGCCAGCGTTGCCAATAAATCAGGAACCGTTTCTGGTACAGCAAGCCCCTCTGAAAGCGATAAGGTGATCACCTCAGGGGAGGAAGGGGAGGAAGGATCCAGAACAAACAATATCCCAAATTTAATAGACGACGATATGCATCAAACGTCCAGTCACAAAAATATAACACCGGTTCCAGAGCCAATTAACAATGCTTCAATAGGTTACGATACTAACCAGACAGGTGATTATGCTGCTAAGGATGTTACCGGTCAGGTTACGTTGCTTTCGGCATTTGATAATCATGATACACAGTCATCCGATGAACGAACAGGTGATGAAACTGTCCCGGATGAGTCGGTATCAACCGCAGAATTTCTTAGCGTGCTTGACCAGATGTCGGGCTCTGGTGCTCCTGTTGTTGAAGAGAAGGTTGAAACTACTTCTTCTGAAGAGCCTTCGCTGGTCGGGATGGAATCTGGCACTCCAGGAGAAAAGTTTCTGGACTGGCTGAAATCCTCAATCCTTGACGGTACGGCTAGTGTCAATGAGGGCGAGAGTTTTGCACATATTCTGGCTCAGTTTGTATTCATTGTTTCACCTGAGTGTTTTTTTAAATATTTATCGCTGAATACAAACGAGTCACTGGATAAATCAGAGTTACAAAAAAGCTTTGAAGCTCTGAACGTTCATTATTCACGAAATGGTAAAGGCCTCTGGCATTACCATAAATACGATACGCCGGACAAAAGCGGTCGTTACACCAAAATGTCAGGATACATGCTGAGTGCTGACATTATTTACAGAAAAGGAACCTGTCCACCGGACAGCGTATGGCTTGCACGAAGAAATTAATACTATTGTTTAAGTCAGAATAACAATATACGAGGTGAATATGAACAATGCATTTGAAGAAGTGCTGGATGATTATTTTTTCAGTAAATCTTTGCGCCCGGCTACGGAGTGGAGCTACAGGAAGGTAGTCAGATCATTCATTTCCTTTAGCGGGAAAGGTATTTCACCTGAGCAGGTTGATAAAACGCTGGTTTTAACGTGGCGCCGAAAAATTATCCATGAGGAAGGACTGAGCAGAACGACATGGAATAATAAAGTGACTCATATGCGCGCTATATTTAATCACGCCATCGTTAATGGGCTTGTAACGATGAGGGAAAACCCTTTCAACGGCGTAATCACCCGACCCGATGTCAAACGCAAAAAAACACTGACTGATGTGCAGATGAATAAAATTTATCTGCACATGCTGGCAAGGGAAGAGGATGAACGGACTGGTATGATGGAGTTAAGAAAAAGCGCCTTACGGCCAGCATGGTTCTGGCTAACGGTACTGGATGCATTGCGGAGGACAGGAATGCGCCAGAACCAGTTGCTGCACATTCGCCTGGAGGATGTAAATTTTGAGCACCGCTGGATTAATCTCCGGCCTGAGGGTTCCAAGAACCATAAGGAGCACCGGGTTCCGATTACTGAAAACCTCCGTCCCAGACTTGAAAGGCTCTATAACCTCTCCCTTGAGCGTGGCGCGAAGATGCAGGACCAGTTGTTTAATCTTTCTCGCTTTGATGGCCGGAAGAATGAAATCAGCAGCAACATGGATTATCCGCCGTTGCGTGCGTTTTTCAGACGGCTTTCACGAGAATGCGGTTTTACAGTCAGTCCGCACAGGTTCCGACACACCATCGCGACTAACCTGATGCGTTTGCCGGATCGTAACCTGAAGATGGCACAGGACCTGCTGGGTCATTCAACACCGGCGGTCACGCTGGAGTATGTTGAAAGTGACCTGGATAAGGTACGGGACATGCTGGAGGAGCTGGATGCTGCATAAGACTAATCTTAAGTTAAATCTAAGTTGATGAAATTAAAAATGGAAAAAAAAGGGATGTTTGCTTTACAAAAGATTGACACAGGGAAGATCTGAGGGTAAATACGTTCGTGAAGTAAATTGTGGACGTGAGAAATCCAGAGGATGGTACCAACATCCTCTGGATTTAAGTCCCGTGTTCAACTGATGCGGTAACACAAGTACCATCATCATGCCGTCTGGGGACTGCTGTCTTGCCCGTTAAGGATCTCATCTCTTAACGAACAGGCTCTGAAGAAGTGGTGCCCGGACTCGGAATCGAACCAAGGACACGGGGATTTTCAATCCCCTGCTCTACCGACTGAGCTATCCGGGCAACGGGGCGCATTAAACCGTAATCATGCACGACAGTCAACCTAATTTAGGGAAAAGCTGTTCAACTGCTTAAGTTTGCGGCAATCTGTGCGTTTCTGCGTTCAGTTTGCACAAATCTTCCAGACAGATGCGTTCTGAACAAGCAATGCTGGCAGCGAGAGGAGGGCAGTATGGCAAACGACTGGCTTGAGCTGCGACAACATGCCGATACCGGTATTGAGACAATCAAAGCCCATTTTGAAGGGCATGCATTTGACCCGCACTGGCACGATAGCTTTCTGGTCGGTATTACCCTTTCCGGTACGCAGCAATTTCACTGTCGGCGTGAGCGTCACCACAGCCAACCGGGTGATGCTTTTTTGCTGGAGCCGGGTGAGATTCATGATGGCGATGCGCCGGTGGCCGGTGGGTTTACCTATCTCACCTTTTATCTGGATGAGCAGTGGCTGACAAAAACGTTGCAGGGCCTTTATGACACCGCGCCGGACAGCTATTCCCTGCATTTCAGCCGGACGCTGTCGCGTGAGCCGCAGCTGGTGCGCGCCATTGGCGAAACGTTTAACGCCTTGCATACCGAAGAGATGCGTATTGTGCAACAAAGTACGATGGATCATCTTCTTTCACAGCTCACCACCCATTGCCACTGGCGAAAGCGCCTCCCTTCACAGATACAGAGCGCGGCGATCGCCCATCGCGCCCGGGATTATCTGCATGCGCATATGGGTGACAACATTGGCCTTTCCGATCTGGCGCGTGAGACCGGAACGGATCGTTTTACGCTGACGCGCAGCTTTAAACGCGAGTTTCACCTCGCTCCACACGCATGGTTGATTCAGCTACGGCTGGCAAAGGCACGTCAGATGCTGGCGAAGGGCGCGCTGCCGGTTAATGTCGCAGCAGCGTTGGGATTTGCCGATCAAAGCCATCTGGGGCGCTGGTTCCAGCGTGCGTATCGTATTTCGCCTGCGCATTACCGTCGCTTGTGCACAAACCTTCCAGACGTTTACAGGAAATAGCGTCACAGTCAGAAGCTCAACTAAAAAGGAGTCTGCCTGTGAGTATCGCGCCGTTTTTGCTGTTTGCGTTTGTCGCCTCTATCACCCCCGGTCCCACCAATATCCTCATCCTGGCGAACAGTCAGCATCATGGCGTGAAAGCGACACTACCTGCGTTGGTCAGCGGTTGTGTGGCGGCGAGCATGATTGTGTTGATTTCTGGGGCCGGGGCTGGGGAGATATTGCATCAACATCCGCTGGTGCGGCAGGTGATGAGCTGGGCAGGCGTAGCGTGGCTAAGCTGGATGAGCTGGCAGTTATTCAACGCTCCGGCTGCGAATCTGTCCGGAAAACCATCTCATCGCTTTACCGCGCGCGCCGCGGCGCTGCTGCAGATAGTAAACCCGAAAACGTGGATGATGGCGTTGGCGGTGGTGAGTCTGTTTGCGCCGACCGGGAGTCACGCACTGCGCGATATTACATTGATGGCGCTGTGGTTTTTGCTCATCTCTATCGGATGTTTGCTGTGTTGGGCGTGGCTGGGAAAGGCGGTAAACCGAGTGTTTCGCACCACCGTGGCGATGGTGCGTTTTCAGCGTGTGATGGCGTTGTGTTTGTTGATCTCTGCGTGGGCGGGAGTGTTTGCTTAGGTCAGCGCCCCGCCCTGGCGGCACTGGGCAAAGCGCAGAATGTCTTCTGCCAGACGATGCGCCGTCTCCACATCCGCATGGCTGCGATTGACCAGCATACGGCTCAGACAGCCTTCCAGCACCAGTTCCATCTGTTTAGCCACCATTGCCGGATCGTCAATCTCCAGCGTGGTCAGCAGTTCGTGAGTGAAATC
Source organism: Citrobacter sp. LST-B2 (assembly GCF_057983045.1). Taxonomy (NCBI): domain Bacteria; kingdom Pseudomonadati; phylum Pseudomonadota; class Gammaproteobacteria; order Enterobacterales; family Enterobacteriaceae; genus Citrobacter; species Citrobacter sp. LST-B2. Next base: position 4,451,084 of record NZ_CP192598.1, on the reverse strand, counting down.
GTGCGCCGCGCTTTTTTGCTGATTTGCCAGTTGATGAATGGGGTGCGACGGATCGGGATAAAACGTACAGGCGGCGATAAACAGGCAGCCCGGGTAACGATTGTTACTCACGCACTCTGCCAGCGCCGTGTAGCGGGCCAGCAGCTTTTGCTCGGCACTCAGGGTGTCATCCAGCAATAGCTGGCGACGCCAGATATCCACCTGTTGGCTGAGATAGCGCAGCGCGTCATACAGAATGGCCTCTTTGTCCGGCCAGAAACGCTGCATTTCATCGAGCGGATAATCTACGCGCTCGGCCACCATCTCCAGTGTGGTGTTCGCAATCCCATGGATCTCGAGTAATTTTAGGGCTTCTCCCAGGACATCTTCACGTTGCACGGTCATTCCTCCGTCTTTACCTCTGAAAGTGTCGCTCACGGTTGGCGATCGCGCAAATGCGCACTAAATGTCGCCGCATCCATAAAGCCCGTCACCCGTGCCTGCGGGTGTTCCTGACCTTGCGTATCAAAGAACAGGATGGTTGGCAGTCCTAATACCTGCAAATGCTTCAACAGCGCCACATCCTGTGCGTTATTGGCGGTGACGTTAGCCTGTAACAGTACCGTATCGCCCAGCGCCTGTTTTACCTGTGGATGGCTGAAGGTGTACTTTTCAAACTCTTTACAGGCGACGCACCAGTCGGCGTACAGGTCCAGCATCACCGGTTTGCCTTTCGCCTCGGCCAACGCCTGATTAAGCTCCTCAACGCTTGCCACCGGTTTGAAGTCCAGATGCGCCTGTGTCTGGGTCACCGTCGTGCCAAACGCCCAGTCCTGGAGCGGACGCACGCTGACCAGCGCCGCCGCCAGCAGGATTATCTGCACGATGCGCATCCAGCTACGCGTTGCTTGCAGGCTGGTAATAAACGCCCAGCCAAAGAAGGCCACGCCCAGCAGCGACCACAGGCGTAAGCCCCACGTATCGCCGATGATGCGCTCCAGCAAAAAGACCGGCAGCGCGAGAATAACAAAGCCAAACGCCGTTTTGACCTGCGCCATCCACGGGCCGCTTTTCGGCAGCAGACGGTTACCAAAGACGGTGACCAGCATCAGCGGCAGCCCCATCCCTAGTGCATAGAGATACAGCGTACCGCCGCCGAGCCACAGATTCCCGCTCTGAGCGATATACAACAAAATGGCGCTCAGCGGTGCGGTGGTACACGGCGAACAAATCAGCCCGGCAATCGCGCCCATCACAAACACGCCACCCGCAGAACCGCCTTGCTGACGGTTACTCATCAGCGTGAGGCGCGTTTGCAGCGACGATGGCAGTTGCAGGGTGAACAGGCCGAACATCGACAGGGCGAGCAGGGTAAAGACCACTGCCAGGCCGATTAAGACATACGGATGCTGAAGAGCCGCCTGGAACTGCAATCCGGCGGCGGCCACCACCAGCCCCAGCGCGGTATAGGTCAGCGCCATCCCCTGTACGTAGATGAATGTCAGCAGCAGTGCGCGTCCGGTGGAAAGACGCTGTTTACCGCCCAGTACGATGCCGGAAATCAGTGGATACATCGGCAGTACGCAGGGGGTAAAAGCGATGCCAATACCGATCAGCAGCGCCCACAGGGCGGAGAAGGGGAGCTGGGCTGGCGCTTGCTCCGGCTGCGGCGGTTGCTGTATTGCTGCTGGCGCCACTGGTTTCTGCTTCGCGCTGGCGGTCACTTCACTTAGCGGCACGGTTTTGCTTTCCGGCGGATAACAGAAACCCGCATCGGCACAGCCCTGATACGTGACCGTTAGCGTGGCGCCAGACTGCGCCTGGTTGACGGTAACCGGAATGGTGAGCGTATTGCGATAGATTTCGCTTTTCCCGTAGAATTCATCTTCATGCCAGACGCCCGCTGGCAGCGTCACTTCCGCGATTTCCGCCCGTGCAGGGGTAATACTGATCTGCTTGCGATACAGGTAATACCCGTCTTTCACCTGCCAGGTGAGATTAAGATCGTGTTGGTTTTGCTGAAAGTCAAAGGCAAAGGCCTGGTCAGCAGGGACAAAATTCGAGCGACCCGGCGCGTCGAAAAGTCCGGCAAAAGTCGATGTGCTGCAAAAAAGCAGGATCAGCGTAAGGATGCGTTGAGCCATGAGAGGTAATCACTGTCTCCGTGGGTAACGGGTAAAACCAGAAGCTCGGGCGTTTGATACGGGTGATGAGACTTCAGGCAATCGAGTAAGGCGTCCTGGTGTGCCACCGAGGTTTTTAAGATCATCTGGACTTCGTATTCCTGCTCCAGTTTTCCTTCCCAGTAATACAGCGAGGTGGCACCGGGAATAATCGTGGCGCAGGCCGCCAGTTTTTCTGCCAGCACTTTGGCCGCCAGATCCTGGGCGGTGGCTTCATCCGGCGCGGTACAGAGTACAACAACGGCATCGGAGAGGGCGATATCCTGACGACTCACATCATGCATAAACACCTCGAATGAACAGAATGACCGGCAAAAGAGTGGTCACTATACAACGGACGAGGGAAGGATGTTAGACAAAGGGGAGGGAAATGCGGGGCGTGAACACGCCCCGCAGGTAACACTTACAGCATGAAACTGCCCAGCAGGAAGCCGAAGCAAACCGCCAGTAACACACCCAGCGTACCAGGGATGAAGAACGGGTGGTTAAAAACAAATTTACCGATACGCGTTGTCCCGGTGTCATCCATCTGTACCGCCGCAACCAGCGTTGGGTAAGTAGGCAGAATGAACAGACCAGAAACCGCAGCGAAAGACGCAACGGCAGTCAGCGGAGAAACGTTCAGCGCCAGCGCCATCGGCATCAGTGCTTTAGCGGTTGCTGCCTGAGAGTACAGCAGTGCAGAAGCAAAGAAGAAGATGACAGCCAGCAGCCACGGATGGCCCTGAATCACTTCACCTGCAGTGTCTTTGATCCAGTCAATGTTGTGAGACACGAACGTGTCACCCAGCCATGCAACGCCCAGAATACAAATACAGGCGCTCATACCGGCTTTGAAGGTGCTGGAGTTGAGGATGGCGTCGGTTTCCACTTTGCACATGATCGTGGTCAGCGTCGCGACGCTCAGCATGATGATCAGGATAGCGTTGGTGGTGTTCATCAGCGGTTTCTCAACCAGACCGAGGCTCGGGCTGTTGATGATCGCATAAACCACTACGCACACTACGCCCAGCAGGAACAGCCAGACGGAGTTCTTCGCCATAGGTTTGATTTCGATCTGCTTCTCACCGCGCAGCTCAATCAAACCCTCTTCCAGACGTTTGCGGTATACCGGATCGTCAGAGAGCCTGGAGTTGAACAGCATGGTCACGAGGAAGGACATTACCAGCACCGCCAGCAGCGTGGACGGAATGACCACAGACAGCAGGTGGATGTAGCTAATGCCATGGCCTTCCATGACCGAAGACATGTAGACGACCGCAGCAGAGATAGGCGATGCAGTGATCGCTATCTGAGCGGAAACCACCGCGGTGGAGAGCGGACGGCAAGGCTTGATGCCCTGTTCCTTCGCCACTTCAGCGATAACCGGCAGCGTTGCCAGGGAGATGTTCCCGGTGCCTGCAAAAATAGTCAGGAAATAGGTCACGATCGGTGCAAGGATCGTGATGTATTTCGGATTCCGACGCAGCAGTTTTTCTGTCTGGTTAACCAGATAGTCCAGACCGCCCGCAACCTGCATCGCGGAGATAGCAGCGATAACCGCCATGATGATGGAAATCACATCGAACGGAATGTTACCCGGTTTCACGCCGATAGCGGCAAGAACCAGAACACCCAGTCCACCTGCAAATCCAATCCCGATGCCCCCAAGTCTGGCGCCCAAAAAGATTGCCAGCAAAACAATGATAAGTTCGACAACTATCATATTAGCCTTCCTTGTTGTTTAACAAGTTGATATTAAATTGTTGTTATTTAGTAACTTCTTATAAGAAAAAAGGCACGTCATCTGACGTGCCCTCCATGGTACTACCCTGTACGATTACTGTTCGTTTTCATCAGTATAGCGTTTTGCTTTATAAGCCGGGTGCATCAGGTTCTGTGCGGAGAAAATATCGTCCAGCTCAGCTTCAGTCAACAGACCGCGCTCCAGCACCACTTCACGTACGCTCTTACCGGTTTCGGCACAAATCTTACCGACGATGTCGCCGTTGTGGTGGCCGATGAACGGGTTGAGGTAGGTGACGATGCCGATAGAGTTGTAGACATACCCTTCGCACACTTCTTTGTTAGCGGTAATACCGTTAACACATTTCTCCAGCAGGTTGTAGCAGGCGTTGCTCAGGATGTGAATCGATTCAAACATCGCCTGACCAATCACTGGCTCCATCACGTTCAGCTGCAGCTGACCGGCTTCAGACGCCATGGTGACGGTGATGTCGTTACCGATGACTTTGAAGCACACCTGGTTGACGACTTCCGGTACAACCGGGTTCACTTTCGCTGGCATGATAGAAGAGCCCGCCTGCAGTTCCGGCAGGTTGATCTCATTCAGGCCGGCACGTGGGCCAGAGGAGAGCAAGCGCAGGTCGTTACAGATTTTGGACATCTTCACCGCCAGGCGTTTCAGCGCGCCGTGTACCATCACGTAAGCGCCGCAGTCAGAGGTCGCTTCGATCAGGTCTTCAGCAGGAACGCAGGCAAAGCCAGTGACTTCCGCCAGTTTCTGTACTGCCAGCGGAGAGTACTCTTTCGGGGTATTCAGACCGGTACCGATAGCCGTTGCGCCGAGGTTAACCTCCAGCAGCAGTTCAGCGGTACGCTCAATGTTTTTCACTTCTTCTTTCAGCAGTACGCTGAAAGCACGGAATTCCTGACCCAGGGTCATCGGAACTGCATCCTGCAACTGGGTACGACCCATTTTCAGGATGTCCTGGAATTCGACAGCTTTACGCTCAAAGCCTTCACGCAGTTGGTTGATAGCATCGACCAGTTTTACGATAGAAGCGTAAACGGCGATGCGGAAACCGGTTGGGTAGGCGTCGTTAGTAGACTGACATTTGTTCACGTGGTCGTTCGGGTTCAGGTACTGATATTCACCTTTCTGGTGACCCATCAGCTCCAGCCCGATATTGGCCAGCACTTCGTTGGTATTCATGTTGACGGAGGTGCCTGCACCGCCCTGGTAAACGTCTACCGGGAACTGGTCCATGCATTTGCCGTTATTCAGGACTTCATCACATGCAGCAATGATGGCGTTCGCTACACTCTTAGGGATGGTCTGCAACTCTTTGTTTGCCAGAGCAGCGGCCTTCTTAACCATTACCATGCCGCGCACAAATTCAGGGATATCACTGATTTTGTTGTTGCTGATGTAGAAGTTTTCAATCGCTCTCAGAGTGTGAACACCATAGTAGGCTTCGGCTGGAACTTCCCTGGTACCCAACAGATCTTCTTCGATACGAATGTTGTTTAACATGTGAACCTTCTTTATTTAAAGCTGCCAATGAATGCACTAAACACACAGAATATATGTGGTTTCGATTGTTTCTTGACCGACGATTATCCCCTACATCGGTCTGGTCAACGAGATCATATTCTGCTTCAGAAATTGTGCCGTAATCTGGATCACTTTAAGTGTGGTAAATTACTCCTTAATTATTATTTTGTGAAATAGGTCACCGCTTTAGGATTATCTCTAAAAATAAGTGTACAAATAGCTTGAAATTTTGCGAACTACCCCTACATCCGACTAATGCGAATCGCAACTATTTTCGGGCCGACGTGGGCATCACGGCGGTCGTTTGAGGAGAATCCTTTTGCGCTGGATACCGTTACTTGCAGTCTTTCTCTATGTTTATATTGAGATTTCTATCTTTATTCAGGTTGCCCATGTGATGGGTGTACTGATGACGCTCATACTGGTGATTTTCACCTCGGTCATCGGGATGTCGCTGGTACGCAACCAGGGATTTAAGAACTTTTTGCTGATGCAGCAGAAAATGGCGGCAGGAGAGAGCCCGGCTGAAGAGATGATCAAGAGTGTTTCGCTGATCATCGCGGGTCTGTTGCTGTTGTTGCCAGGCTTTTTCACCGACTTCCTCGGTCTTCTTCTTTTATTACCACCGGTGCAGAAGCATCTGACGATGAAGCTGCTGCCGCATTTGCGTTTTTCCCGGATGCCGGGTGGCGGCTTTAGCGCCGGAACCGGCGGTGGCGACACCTTTGACGGTGAGTTCCAGCGCAAAGATGAAGAACGTGACCGTATCGAACACAAAGACGATCGTCGCGACTGATTCCCGTAGGCCCGGTAAGCGTAAGCGCCACCGGGCATTTTCGTAGAACCGGCCTATAAGTGATGTTCAACCTTTTTTCGTTGTGGCAAAAACAGCCACAGTATCGCCAACATAATCAGCGCATACAGACTCTTCCAGCCGACCATTGCCAGTAACAGAAGGCATAGTAATCCGCCCACCATCGCCAGCGCGCGATACCGCCCTTTCAACAGGCGACACCCTGCCAGCATGCACAACAGATAGATCATGATAAAGATGCCGTTGGCATAGACGATGAGCGCATCGAGATTGATCTCTAACGCATAAATGCACAGCGTACTGACCACGCAGCAGCTCAGCACGGCATTGAGCGCGTTGCGTGGAATATGACGAGAGGAGAGACGGGCCAGATAATGGTCCGGTTTGTATTGCGCCTGTGACCACACCAGACGGGCAAAACTCTGAATATAAATATTGAGGCTGGCAAAGCAGGCCAGATAACCGATCACACAGGCTACCCACAGCGCCTGAACGCCAAACAATTGCACGACAATTTCCGGTAATGAGGCCGCCGCTGCCATCGTTTCGCCATAGGCATCAAAGTGCAGAACCACAACGGTGCAGGCCCAATAGACCGAACCGGCCAGCAGCAGACCCATCATCAGTGCGCGAGGGAAATCCCGTTCGGGGTCTTTGAATTCTGAGGCCAGATGGGCGAACGCTTCCAGACCGACGAAGCACCAGAACATCACCGACAGCGCGGAGAATAACCCCGACATTTCAATATCGGCTGGCGCAGGGAAAGGGATTTCTGCTGGTGTGAGATCGCCAGCCCACCAGATAGCGACAATCAGCGCCACGATCAGACCGGCAATCACCGTTTGCAGGTTTGCGCTGGAGCTCGCGCCGCGTGAACCGATAAACCACACCAGCGCCAGGGTACCCAGTTCGGCCAGCAATAGTTGCCAGCCGTGCCAGCCAAACATCGCCTGACCAAACCCGGCGGCAATGTGCAGCGCAGCAGGAAGACCCACGGGAATGACGGACAAAAACAGCCAGCCGGTGACCCGTTCAAGATGTGGGCCAAACGCCATGCCGACGAAATGTGCGACGCCGCCTGCGCTGGGGTAATGTCGGCCTAGCAGGGCAAACACAATCGCAACGGGAAACACCAGCACAATCAAAACTGGCCAGGCCCACAGGCTGTTGTTGCCTGCTACCAGTGCCGCCAGGGCCGGGACGGCAAACACGCCTGTTCCCAATAATGATGTCGACAACAGGCCAATACCCTGAGCCAATCCAAGCTCTTGTTTCAGTCCACTCATGAGTTGTTATCCGTTTGCGCCTGAATGCCAGGCCACTGCGCAGGTTTTCGATGTTATCACAATCAGATTTGCTTATGACGCCAGCGATTAAATAGGCGAGAAATGTGAGGTAAGTAGGGTTTTTACAGGATTTTTTGCTGATCAGAATTTTTTTTCACATTGCCCCTTGAAGGGGCAAAAACCCATCCCCATCTCTCTGGTCACTAGCCGGGAACCTTAGCGGGCCGGCGTCACCCATAACTGATAATGACTTTCTCAAAGGAGAGCTATCAATGAGTATTCGTCCGTTACATGATCGCGTGATCGTTAAACGTAAAGAAGTTGAGTCCAAATCTGCTGGCGGCATCGTTCTGACCGGTTCTGCAGCGGGTAAATCAACTCGTGGCGAAATCATCGCTGTCGGTAAGGGTCGCATCCTGGATAACGGTACCGTGCAACCGCTGGACGTGAAAGTCGGCGACATCGTGATTTTCAACGATGGTTACGGTGTGAAATCTGAGAAGATCGACAATGAAGAAGTGTTGATCATGTCTGAAAGCGACATCCTGGCAATTGTTGAAGCGTAATCCGCGAACGACACTGAACATACGAATTTAAGGGAAAGAGAAAATGGCAGCTAAAGACGTAAAATTCGGTAACGACGCTCGTGTGAAAATGCTGCGCGGCGTAAACGTACTGGCAGACGCAGTGAAAGTCACCCTCGGTCCGAAAGGCCGTAACGTCGTTCTGGACAAATCCTTCGGCGCACCGACCATCACTAAAGATGGTGTTTCCGTAGCACGTGAAATCGAACTGGAAGACAAGTTCGAAAACATGGGCGCGCAGATGGTGAAAGAAGTCGCCTCTAAAGCGAATGACGCAGCAGGCGACGGTACCACCACTGCGACCGTACTGGCTCAGTCCATCATCACCGAAGGGCTGAAAGCCGTTGCTGCGGGTATGAACCCGATGGACCTGAAGCGTGGTATCGACAAAGCGGTTGCGGCTGCGGTTGAAGAACTGAAAGCGCTGTCCGTACCGTGCTCCGACTCTAAAGCCATTGCTCAGGTGGGTACCATCTCTGCTAACTCCGACGAAACCGTAGGTAAACTGATCGCAGAAGCGATGGACAAAGTCGGTAAAGAAGGCGTGATTACCGTGGAAGACGGTACCGGTCTGCAGGACGAACTGGACGTCGTTGAAGGTATGCAGTTCGACCGTGGCTACCTGTCACCGTACTTCATCAACAAGCCGGAAACTGGTGCAGTAGAACTGGAAAGCCCGTTCATCCTGCTGGCTGACAAGAAAATCTCCAACATCCGCGAAATGCTGCCGGTTCTGGAAGCCGTTGCGAAAGCAGGCAAACCGCTGCTGATCATCGCTGAAGATGTGGAAGGCGAAGCGCTGGCAACGCTGGTGGTTAACACCATGCGCGGCATCGTGAAAGTGGCTGCGGTTAAAGCTCCTGGTTTCGGCGATCGTCGTAAAGCGATGCTGCAGGATATCGCGACTCTGACTGGCGGTACCGTGATCTCTGAAGAGATCGGTATGGAGCTGGAAAAAGCAACGCTGGAAGACCTGGGTCAGGCAAAACGCGTTGTGATCAACAAAGACACCACCACCATCATCGATGGCGTGGGTGACGAAGCGGCAATCCAGGGTCGTGTGACTCAGATTCGTCAGCAGATCGAAGAAGCCACCTCCGACTACGACCGCGAAAAACTGCAGGAGCGCGTAGCGAAACTGGCAGGCGGCGTGGCAGTCATCAAAGTTGGTGCTGCGACTGAAGTTGAAATGAAAGAGAAAAAAGCCCGCGTTGAAGATGCCCTGCACGCGACCCGTGCTGCGGTAGAAGAAGGCGTGGTTGCCGGTGGTGGCGTGGCGCTGATTCGCGTAGCCTCCAAAATCGCTGGTCTGAAAGGTCAGAACGAAGATCAGAACGTCGGTATCAAAGTTGCGCTGCGCGCAATGGAATCTCCGCTGCGTCAGATCGTTCTGAACTGCGGCGAAGAACCGTCTGTTGTCGCTAACACCGTGAAAGCGGGCGATGGCAACTACGGTTACAACGCAGCGACCGAAGAATACGGCAACATGATCGATATGGGTATCCTGGATCCAACCAAAGTCACCCGTTCTGCTCTGCAGTACGCGGCTTCTGTGGCTGGCCTGATGATTACCACCGAGTGCATGGTAACCGACCTGCCGAAAGGCGACGCGCCTGACTTAGGTGCTGCTGGTGGTATGGGCGGCATGGGTGGTATGGGCGGAATGATGTAATCGCCTACACCCTGCATCCTTCAGGCTGCAGGGTGTTTATCTCCCAGAAATGAGAAACCCTCGGGCAGAAATGTTCGGGGGTTTTTCTTTTGGTCATCTTTTTAGTATAAGATTTAGTGACGGACAAAACGTCCAGCTCATTGATTATGGGGAATAACATGCACGTGAAATATTTAGCAGGGATCGTCGGTGCCGCGCTACTGATGGCGGGTTGTAGCTCCAGCAACGAACTGAGTTCCGCAGGGCAAAGTGTTCGCTTTGTGGAAGAGAAGCCAGGCGCTGAATGTCAGTTGATTGGCACGGCCACCGGGAAGCAAAGCAACTGGCTTTCAGGTCAGCACGGTGAAGAAGGCGGTTCTATGCGTGGTGCGGCAAATGACCTGCGCAACCAGGCAGCAGCGATGGGCGGCAACGTGATTTATGGCGTCAGCAGCCCGAGCCAGGGCATGTTATCCAGCTTTGTCCCGACGGCCAGTGAGATGATTGGCCAGGTTTATAAGTGCCCTAATTGATTACACTTCATCCTTCAACCAGCCTCTTTGTTGGCTGCGCTGTGAAACCCCAGTCACATAGTTATCTATGCTCCTGGGGATTTCTTCGCTTGCCGCCGCGATTCTGATTGAATGATTTTGTGTAATGACTCGAAGTTATGTCGTAGGCCTGATAAGCGCAGCGCCATCAGGCGTGCTGTGTTGCGGCGTTAACGGACTGAACCCGTAAATGATGTAGCGCGCGCAGGCATTGCTCCTGGGTCAGCGTCTGCGCTTTATCCGCCGTCAGCGTTCTGACAAAAGCCTGACACGATTTACCTGCCAGCTTTTTCAGCCTCGGGCTAAAGTCGAGTACACGACGGGAAATGGCTTCCGCCTCTTTACTGCCCGATGGAACGCGGGTTTTCACGACAGCGCCGCAGAACCGTTCCTTTCCTGTTTCATCCGTAAAACGATAAAGTACCGCAAGATAATGCGTGAAAAGCGCGTGTTTCCACTCTGACTGCGTGTAGGCGTCGTATTCCAGTCGCTCATGGTCCAGACAGTCCGCATCGTACAGCGGCAAAAAATCCAGCAACGAGGAGATCCTCAGTGCCAGTTCCCGCATACCCGCGTTCTCTATCGCCCGAATAATGGCATACACCAAAGTATCAATCTGCAATTCGTTCACCCGCAGGTCGCAGGTTGTGCCATCGTGAAGCGTGAAGGTCAGTGTGATGTTGTCACCACTCGCGTCAGTTAAGGCGACAGCGGTGACACGGCGATGAATATCCGCATGTCGAAGTTCGTTTTCCACCATCGCGGGAATGTTTTCCTGCATTTTCTTGCTGATAGCATCGCGCGTTTTTTCGTAGTGCTGACGTTCGGCAGCGTTCAGTTGCTGTTTCTGGTACAGACGACTTTCCACGGCAATCAGCAGATCGCGTAATTCCAGCGCAGGTAGAAAAAACAGCGATTCCTTGTTCCTTAGCTCTTTAATTTTCAGCGCCAGCGCGATGAATTCGTTCGCTTTACGAATAACACCCGTATTCACTCCTTTGATACTGATAGCCATAACGGTTCTCCCTCACCAATAATAAATTCAGCGATTAGTTGCGACTTATACATATGATTTTTAAATATATAGTTCGCAAGGTGTCGCTAAAATAGCATACAGAATGGGGGAATCCGGGGTTTTGGTGACAGGTGTCCGGATACGGACACCTGATTGCGAGGTTATTGTTGACGCAGTTGTAAATCCAGTGGCGTTTTACTCGGTTCGCCGCCAATTTCCCGCGCCAGTTTGGGCACCATATAACCCGAGACCAGGGTGAGCAGTTCACGCACAATCTGGCGCGCGTCATCATCCGTCACCATGAAATGCGCCGCCCCTTGCACTTTATCCAGCACGTGCAGGTAATAGGGCATGACGCCCGCATCAAACAGCGCATTACTGAGGTTCGCCAGCGTCTGCGCGTTATCATTGACGCCACGCAACAGGACGCTCTGATTGAGCAGCGTAACGCCTGCGATGCGTAGTTTCGCCATTGCTTGTCGAAACGCGTCATCCACCTCGTTAGCGTGGTTAATGTGATTCACCAGCAGGATCTGCAGCGAAGAACGGGTGAAGCGGGCAACCAGCCCCTCCGTAATCCTCGCAGGGATGACGATGGGCAGGCGACTGTGAATACGCAGACGTTTGATATGGGGAATGGCTTCCAGTTGTGTGAGCAGCCAGTCCAGCTCATGATCTTTGGCCATCAGCGGATCGCCGCCGGAGAAAATGATCTCATCCAGCTCGGTATGCGCGCTAATGTAGTCCAGCGCCGTCTGCCAGTTTCGCTTATTTCCCTGATTTTCGGCGTACGGAAAGTGGCGACGGAAGCAATAGCGACAATTTACCGCACAGCCGCCTTTCACCAACAGCAGCGCCCGGTTACGGTATTTATGCAGCAGTCCCGGTACGACGCTATGCTGTTCTTCCAGCGGATCGGTGGAGAAACCCGGCGCGGTAATAAACTCATCTTCGGAGGTAAGTACCTGACGTAAAAGCGGATCGTCAGGATTGCCTTTTTCCATACGTGCGATAAATGCACGCGGCACGCGCAGGGCGAACAGCCGTTTGGCGTCGCGTCCAGCCAACAGTTTTTCATCTGCGTCTATATTCAAAAGACGCAGGAGTTCATCGGGATTGGTCACAACATCGGCAAGTTGCGATAACCAATCTTCTCTGGATGGGGTATTTAGGGTTACAATATGCGCCATTTTGTGGCTTAGCTACCAGTTAACAATTTTCAGAGGGCCTTATGGCAACGTACTATAGCAACGATTTTCGTGCTGGTCTTAAAATCATGTTGGACGGCGAACCTTATGCGGTTGAAGCCAGCGAATTCGTTAAACCAGGTAAAGGTCAGGCTTTTGCGCGCGTGAAACTGCGTCGTCTGCTGACCGGTACTCGCGTTGAGAAAACCTTCAAGTCGACTGACTCTGCTGAAGGCGCTGACGTTGTAGATATGAACCTGACTTACCTGTACAACGACGGCGAGTTCTGGCACTTCATGAACAACGAAACCTTCGAGCAGCTTTCCGCAGATGCTAAAGCGATTGGCGATAGCGGAAAATGGTTGCTGGATCAGGCTGAGTGCATCGTGACCCTGTGGAACGGTCAGCCTATCTCCGTGACGCCGCCGAACTTTGTTGAACTGGAAATCGTTGATACCGATCCGGGTCTGAAAGGCGATACCGCTGGTACAGGTGGCAAGCCGGCAACGCTGTCTACTGGCGCCGTAGTTAAAGTGCCTCTGTTCGTTCAGATTGGCGAAGTGATTAAAGTGGATACGCGTTCAGGCGAATACGTTTCCCGCGTTAAATAATCCGCGCGTTTAGCTCATTATGGTGCAGCAGCTTTGCTGCGCCATTGTTTATCCAGGGCAGGAATGATGAAACGTCTTCTCGGTCTTGTAACACTGATTCTTCTCACCACCTCGTTGCTGGCGGGCTGCAATACCGCGCGCGGCTTTGGTGAGGATATTAAGCACCTCGGCAATTCCATTTCTCACGCGGCCAGTTAATTTTCTTCTCATCGTCCTAAAAAGCGTCTATCTCCCGGCATTGTTCGGGATCTTGTCTATGATTAAGTGGCACTACACAAATAACATTGGCTAGAAAAGGAAGACGTTATGGTTAAAAAGACAATTGCAGCGATCTTTTCTGTGTTAGTACTTTCCTCCGTGTTGACTGCGTGTAACACCACACGTGGTGTGGGCGAAGACATCTCCGACGGCGGCAACGCTATTTCAGGCGCAGCAACCAAAGCTCAGCAGTAACGGTGAAAACGGTACGGCAGTGTTGTCGTGCCGTTAATTTTTCAGCTCGGCTGGCGCAAGAAACGGCGAAAAGCGATTATCCATGTGTAACTTCATGCGGATATTGCGTTTGTAGGTGTACACCGTTTTGCCATGAATACTGAGCGCACAGGCAATCGCGTTGTTACTCGCCCCCTCCATCCACATCGTCAGTACTTTCTCTTCCTGTGGTGTAAGCAGCGTCGAGGCATTGCCGGGCGCTTCCGATACCGAGCCGCTCAGCAGGGCGTTGTGGATATTTTCAGCCAGTATCGCCAGAGAGACCTGCTTGGTTAATGACGCACAGACAGGATAGCGCTGCGTCTCTACCATCACGCCTCCTGACTCCAGTAATATCAACGGACTGCTGCCGCAGGCGAGTAAAAATGGGGCAATGGACTCGGCCGACAGGGTGTCGTTGAGAAAACCGTATAAGTCCGCAATAACCAGGTGAGGTTTCCACTGCTGGATGTGCTCTTTAACCAGTAAGAGATTATTGAGCCCAGAGACCAGAAACGACGTATTAAAGAGTTCGGAATGATTAAGCCATGCCTCGATCCCTGTGCGGGTGAAGTGGCAACGGTCAATCACTAATATTTTCAACATAGCGTTTTCGCATTCAGAAGTAAGGCAAATGGCTTCCTGACTTCAGAAAGCGTCCCATCATAGAGAAGTCGGATGAGTGCTGAATGCGCAAAATACGCAGCGAAATGCGCCTAATTCAAGCTTTTAGGTGCGGAAAGATAAAAATGTTGAAATTCACCGCCGCTCGGGCAAGAATGTTTTTTCCACCTTCAGCTTTGCAGGACGACCTGCGAACGCTTCTTTCATCGGGGACGGCCCCATTTCTCTGGAGCCTGATATGTCTTGGATAATCTTATTAATCGCCGGTCTGCTTGAAGTCGTTTGGGCGGTGGGGCTGAAATATACCCACGGTTTTAGTCGCCTGACACCGAGTATCATCACCATTGCCGCGATGATCGTCAGTATGGCGCTCCTTGCGTGGGCGATGAAAACGCTACCCGTGGGTACCGCGTATGCCGTGTGGACAGGGATTGGCGCCGTCGGTGCCGCCATCACCGGTATTCTGCTGCTGGGCGAATCGGCCAATCCCATGCGTCTGGCAAGTCTGGCGTTAATCGTTGTCGGTATTATTGGTCTGAAATTAAGCACCCACTAATCGCCGGGCTGCTTCACCCAGATAAGTTTATTGACATCAAACCCTTCCCGGGTCGCGACGGCCAGCATCTGCTGCTTCATTTCGTCAGAAATGGTTGGCGTGCGGGCGAGTATCCACAAGTAGTCGCGATCCGGGCCGCAGACCAGCGCGTGTCGGTACTCTCTGTCGAGCGCGATAACGTTATACCCGCCGTAGAAAGGCCCAAAGAACGAAACCTTCAGCGCTGCGCGGCTTGGGTCACCGGTAAAATAGGCTTTTCCTTCACTTTGCTGCCATCTGTTCCTGTCCGGATTCCAGCCTTTATTGATGACAGTAAGGCCACCGTCATCGCGCTGGCTATAAGTCGCCGTGACCTTCTCCAGTCCGCGTTCAAAGCGATGATCAAAGCGGGCAATTTCGTACCAGGTTCCGAGATAGCGTTTGGCATCGAAGTTATTCACCACGGTAACGCCCTGTGGCGGGGTTGGGGTACTACAGGAGACCACCAGAAACGCAGCGGTTACAGCGGCAACGATGGGGAGCAGGCGCATAGTTTTATCCTTAGGGTGTTTTTTCCTAAGTGTAGAACCTGGCGGGGGAAATAATGGCGGGAATGATAAAAACGCCCCCTTATCAGCAGACAAGAGGGCGGATGACGTTAGACGGACAGAATGCCAATCGCCGTAACGACGGTCAGGATGGCTGCCAGACCGTAGAACACCCATTTGCCAGCCGGCACATGGATTTTCAGGTCATGCATCGCGTGGTGCATACGGTGTAAGCCACACCACAGCGGCAGGACAATCATCAGGAACAGGAAAGCACGGCCGATAAAGCTCTGAGCAAACGCCAGAACACGCTCATAGCTCAGGGCATCGCCCGGGAACAGACCCAGCGGCAGCAGAATCCCCACCAGCAGAACCATCACTGGCGCGATAATCGCACCCCACATACCGCCTGCGCCAAACAGACCCCAGAATACGGGTTCGTCAGAACGTTTTGGATTTGGATTAATCATCCCGGACTCCTTACCAGAACAGGGCAACAAACAGTATGACTACGGTCGCCACCACAGTAACCGCCCAGAGACCTTTGATGATCGGCTCTGGCCCCATTTTTTCGTCTTTTACGATGATGTTGGCGGCTTTCGGCGCCAGCTCAAACCAGGTTTTGGTGTGCAGCAGTGCTGCCGCCAGGGCGATCACGTTGAGGATCACCACCACCGGGTTTTGCAGAAAACCGACGAAGCCCGCCCAGGATTCGACACCATGCTTCAGTGCGAACAGGCCGAAAATCAGCTCAATGCTGAACCAGACTGCCGGAACGGCTGTGCCTTCGCGCAGCATGTAAAAGCGATAAAACGGCAATTTTTTCCACCAGGTGGACGTCATCGGCCGCACATAGGGTTTGCGTTTAGTCGTCATGTTGCACTCCTTAGCGTGGTTTCAGGGTAGCGATAAGAAAGTCTTTCGAGCTTTCTACTTTACCCTGCTGAATGGCAGCCGCCGGATCGACGTGCTTCGGACAAACTTCGGAGCAGTAGCCCACGAAAGTACAGGTCCATACGCCGTTCGGGCTGTTCAACTGTGCCATACGCTCCTTCTTACCGTGGTCGCGGCTATCTTCGTTGTAACGATGCGCCAGGGTAATTGCAGCCGGTCCGATGAACTCAGGGTTCAGGCCGAACTGCGGACATGCGGCATAGCACAGACCACAGTTGATGCAACCAGAGAACTGGTGATACTTCGCCATCTGCGCCGGGCTCTGGATATTTGGTCCCTGATCCGGCGTACGCGGGTTACCGATGATGTACGGCTTAATTGCTTCCAGACTTTCGATAAAGTGCGTCATATCGACGACCAGATCGCGCTCAATCGGGAAGTTACCCAGCGCTTCCACCTTAATACCGTTGGTGTAATCACGCAGGAAGGTTTTGCATGCCAGTTTCGGCACATTGTTGACCATCATGCCGCAGGAGCCGCAGATCGCCATACGGCAGGACCAGCGATAGCTGAGGTCTGGTGCCAGGTTATCTTTGATGTAGCCCAGCGCGTCCAGCAGTGACGTGGTTTCATCATAAGGCACTTCATAGAAAGCACTGTGCGGCGCGGTGTCGGTCTCAGGGTTATAGCGCACCACCTCAACTTTCAGGTTTTTCATCTCAGCCATTAGCCTTCTCCTTCTTATCGGCTGCTTCCGCTTCGCCACCGTAAACACGTTTTGCCGGCGGCAGCGTGGTGATTTTCACGTCGCTATAGTCGAGGCGAGTCGTGCCATCAGCATCGCGGAAGGCGAGAGTATGTTTGAGGAAGTTGACGTCGTCACGTTCGGTGCAACCTTCGTCCAGACGTTGGTGTGCGCCGCGTGATTCCTTACGCGCCAGCGCGGAATGCGCCATACACTCAGCGACGTTCAGGCCGTGACCCAGCTCGATGGTGTACAGCAGATCGGTATTGAATACGCTGGAGGTGTCGGTGATGCGAACGCGCTTGAAGCGCTCCTGCAGTTCGGCCAGCTTATCCACGGTTTTCTGCATGAGTTCCGGTGTACGGTAAATACCGCAACCTTCTTCCATCGAAAGCCCCATTTCGTCGCGGATCTTCGACCAGTTCTCGTTACCTTCCTGGTTGACCAGGTCTTTCAGACGTTGTTCAACGCCAGCAACCTGTGCGTCAAGGGCGGCGTCGTTAGCAGTGCCCGCCGTTGCTGCACGCTCCATCGCCTGCTCGCCTGCCAGACGACCAAAGACCACCAGCTCAGCCAGAGAGTTAGAGCCCAGACGGTTCGCGCCGTGCAGACCCACAGAAGAACATTCGCCGACGGCAAACAGACCTTTGATGCGGGTTTCGCAGTTCTGATCGGTTTCGATACCGCCCATGGTGTAGTGCGCGGTCGGACGCACCGGAATCGGTTCTTTCACTGGATCGACGCCCACATAGGCTTTCGCCAGTTCACAGATGAACGGCAGACGTTCCAGCAGTTTCTTCTCGCCCAGATGACGCAGGTCGAGATGTACAACATCGCCACGCGGCGTGGAGATGGTGTTGCCTTTACGCCATTCGTGCCAGAAAGCCTGAGAAACTTTGTCGCGCGGACCGAGTTCCATATATTTGTTTTTCGGCTCGCCCAGCGGAGTTTCCGGACCCATGCCGTAATCCTGCAGATAACGGTAGCCGTTTTTGTTGACCAGAATACCGCCTTCACCACGACAGCCTTCCGTCATCAGAATACCGGAGCCCGGCAGACCGGTCGGGTGATACTGAACAAATTCCATGTCACGCAGTGGAACGCCGTGGCTCAGCGCCATGCCCATGCCGTCACCGGTCACGATGCCGCCGTTGGTGTTATAGCGATACACACGGCCTGCGCCGCCTGTCGCCATTACTACCGCGTTAGCACGAATCTGTACCAGCGTGCCTTCCATCATGTTCATCGCCACCAGGCCGCGAGCATGACCATCATCGACCAGGATATCCAGGACGAAGTGTTCGTCAAAGCGTTGGATCTGCGGGAACTGCAGAGAAGTCTGGAACAGGGTATGCAGCATATGGAAGCCGGTTTTATCCGCAGCAAACCAGGTACGCTCAATTTTCATCCCGCCAAAGCGACGAACGTTGACGCTGCCGTCTTCGCGACGACTCCACGGGCAGCCCCATTGTTCCAGTTGGGTCATTTCGGTAGGACAGTGGTGGACAAAATAATCCACGACATCCTGTTCACACAGCCAGTCTCCGCCCGCTACCGTATCGTGAAAATGGTAGTCGAAGCTGTCATGATCCTGGGCGACAGCAGCTGAGCCCCCTTCAGCAGCCACGGTGTGACTGCGCATTGGGTACACTTTTGAAATCAGTGCGATTTTTGCATTAGGATTTGCCTGCGCTGCGGCAATTGCAGCGCGTAATCCCGCGCCACCGGCGCCTATAATGGCAAGATCGGCTTGAAAGGTTTGCACGACATTCCTCCAGATTATTGTAATTTCGCCACCACATATTTCGGGTAAACCCCCTGAAACAGGTGGGGTGCGAATGCGTTTCCACTGCTCCTTTATAGGTACAACAGTATAGTCTCTGCGATGAGTGGGAAATTTGACGTGTTCGATTTTTTTAGCGTGTCAGAGGCCGGAATTATCAGTGATCTTGATTAATTTAATTACTAAACCATCGCTTTACGGTTTTTTAACTCTTCAGCCGTGTCGGAGTATTCCTGAGCAAAATTTGTTTCATTGCCGCGTTACGAGTAGACTTCGTGCCCTTGTCTTAAACTGGAGAAAGAACCATGAGCGAAACGGCAACCTGGCAGCCGAGCGCGTCCATACCTAACCTGTTAAAACGCGCGGCAATTATGACGGAAATTCGTCGTTTCTTTGCCGATCGCGGCGTGCTGGAGGTTGAGACGCCCTGCATGAGCCAGGCGACGGTCACAGACATTCATCTGTTCCCGTTCGAAACGCGTTTCGTCGGCCCCGGTCACTCTCAAGGGATGAACCTCTATTTAATGACCAGCCCGGAATATCACATGAAGCGTCTGCTGGTGGCAGGGTGTGGTCCGGTCTTTCAGCTGTGCCGTAGCTTCCGTAATGAAGAGATGGGGCGTCATCACAACCCCGAATTTACTATGCTCGAGTGGTATCGTCCCCATTACGACATGTACCGGTTGATGAACGAAGTGGATGATTTGCTGCAGCAGGTGCTGGAATGCCCGGCGGCGGAGAGCCTCTCTTATCAGCAAGCGTTCCAGCGTCATCTGGAGATTGATCCGCTGTCTGCGGATAAAACGCAGCTGCGTGAAGTTGCCGCAAAGCTGGATTTAAGCAACATTGCCGATACGGAAGAAGATCGCGATACCTTACTGCAACTGCTGTTTGCGATGGGCGTTGAACCGCACATTGGTAAAGAGAAACCGACGTTTGTGTATCACTTCCCGGCAAGCCAGGCATCACTGGCGCAGATCAGTACGGAAGATCACCGTGTAGCGGAACGTTTCGAGGTCTACTTCAAAGGTATTGAGCTGGCGAATGGTTTCCATGAGTTGACGGATGCGCGTGAACAGCAGCAACGTTTTGAACAGGATAACCGTAAGCGTGCCGCGCGCGGACTGCCGCAGCAGCCGATCGATAACAATCTGATTGAGGCGTTGAAAGTTGGCATGCCGGACTGTTCTGGCGTCGCACTGGGTGTGGATCGTCTGGTGATGCTGGCGCTGGGCGCTGAAAGCCTCGCGGAAGTGATCGCGTTTACTGTTGATCGCGCATAACTTGTTAAATCAAAAAAGCAAAGCGGCGTGTTTTTTCTCGCCGCTTTAAAGAATGCTTTTCAGTTAATATTTAACGCCCACATTTTATTTTTGTAACTTCTACCTTAAGGTTTCAACGTTAAGTCGCTGTAGATGGTTAGTATGAACGACTTCATCATATATTTATTTTGCACGAGATATTTATTTAACCATTAGATGGATATTAATTGCAGAAGCTATATTTTTCTTTATATATAACGCGCTGTGTGAATATATAAACGGCATTATATATTTTATTGTTTTTATAGATGGCTTGAATTTTTTATTGGAATAATATTGTGTTAGGCTGACATGCGTTTTTATAATTGTGATGTCTATCCCATCCTGAGCAGTGACGAAAGAGTTATTGTCTTTTCAATAGTGAGGTCTATCATGGGATTGTTATCGTGATCAGTTCGCCTCCTTTTTGTGATATTGATGAATACGTTTTCCCTCATTGGAATGGTTGGGATTTTTTCCGTTGGTATGCGTTGCCTACTAATTGGCATTTTATGACAGGAAAAGCATATCTTTGGTATTACAAAACAGCCTGGTTAGTACATCATCGGAATAAAATTAAACAATATGCTTATGAAGCGCGAATACCTGAATTACTCCTTGCGGGTGTTGCGGTTGCTGAAGTAGGGGGAACTCCGGAGAGATTCAAAGGTGTTGGCGTTCTGCAATTCAGACAAGTAATTGAAGAGATCCTGGGAAAGAACAACAATGAGTTGTCCAGGCTTTGTTGAATAAATCGAACTTTTGCTGAGTTGAAGGATCAGATCACGTATCTTCCCGACAACGCAGACCGTTCCGTGGCAAAGCAAAAGTTCAAAATCACCAACTGGCCCACCTACAATAAAGCCCTCATCAACCGTGGCTCCATAACTTTCTGGCTGGATGATGAAGCTATTCAGGCCTGGTATGAGTCAGCAACACCTTCTTCACGAGGCAGACCTCAGCGCTATTCTGACCTTGCCATCACGACTGTGCTGGTCATTAAACGCGTATTCAGGCTGACCCTGCGCGCTGCGCAGGGTTTTATTGATTCCATTTTTACACTGATGAATGTTCCGTTGCGCTGCCCGGATTACACCAGTGTCAGCAGGCGCGCAAAGTCGGTTAATGTCAGTTTCAAAACGTTCACCCGAGGTGAAATCGCGCATCTGGTGATTGATTCCACCGGGCTGAAGGTCTTTGGTGAAGGCGAATGGAAAGTCAAAAAACATGGCCAGGAACGCCGTCGTATATGGCGAAAGTTGCATCTGGCAGTTGACAGCAACACACATGAAATCATCTGTGCAGACCTGTCGCTGAACAATGTGACGGACTCAGAAGCCTTCCCGGGTCTTATCCGGCAGACTCACAGAAAAATCAGGGCAGCAGCGGCAGACGGCGCTTACGACACCCGGCTCTGTCACGATGAACTGCGGCGTAAGAAAATCAGCGCGCTTATCCCTCCCCGAAAAGGTGCAGGTTACTGGCCCGGTGAATATGCAGACCGTAACCGTGCAGTGGCTAATCAGCGAATGACCGGGAGTAATGCGCGGTGGAAATGGACAACAGATTACAACCGTCGCTCGATAGCGGAAACGGCGATGTACCGGGTAAAACAGCTGTTCGGGGGTTCACTGACGCTGCGTGACTACGATGGTCAGGTTGCGGAGGCTATGGCCCTGGTACGAGCGCTGAACAAAATGACGAAAGCAGGTATGCCTGAAAGCGTGCGTATTGCCTGAAAACACAACCCGCTACGGGGGAGACTTACCCGAAATCTGATTTATTCAACAAAGCCAGTTGTCCAATGCAACATCTATTGGTTCTATCGCGATCCAGATAGGCGTCGCTGCCAGAACAATCGGTATTCACCCAAACACGCTTTCGCATTTTCAGCAATTTAAGTTATCACAATGCTTACTCGATGACAGTTTTAACATTCGTGTTGTAGCATTCCATTTACATGACCTTATTCTCTATGATAATCCAGATACTGATACTCTTCACCTGACTGATGAGCAAATTATATTAGCGGGGTCCAGGTATAATCGCGGACTTATACGGGCCAAAGAAGATATTATTCTCTCGATTAGAAAATCACCGGGCTCTGCAGAACGTGAATATAGTGAATGTGGCCGACGAATTATGGAAAAGAAAGATATTCTACAAAAGATTTTGCGAGGAAATTAAATGAACTGGAAAGCTTTTGTTTTGAATTTTATAGGAGGCATGATTTGTATTTTATTGATAACCATGTTATCAACGCAAAGTAAGGAATGGTTTATCGATGGAAGGGGAATTAAAAACATCTGTGATGTCATGATGTATATTGAAAATGACGACATTGGCGCAGCTGGAATGATAATAACACTACCTCTCTTTATCCCTTTCCTCTATGTGATTATATGGAAAAAACATCGCAGTATTTGGCAATATTTTGTTGTGTTAACTCTGCTGAGTTTTTGGTTATGGCGTTTTATTATTCGATATCATTTATGCCTCTAAAAAGTAGAGATTGGCTGATGGAATACAACCAACCTCTGCTGATACACGTACAAACGATTTACAAACTCCCCGCCGGACGACTTCTTCTGCCGGCAGAACTGAGCGTTTTTCCTGTTTGTCGGCCATTCAAACTTTCCAGACGCATCTGGAATGGCGGGAACGGCATATCGATACCGTGCTCGCGGAAGCCTGCCAGAATCAACTGGTGGATTTCATGGCGCAGTGGCATTCGATGACCCATCTCGGCGGCATAGATACGCAGTTCGAAGATCTGAATCCCCTGTTGTAAGTCCACAAGGAAGACTTCTGGCGCCGGGTTATCGATGACTAACGAGCAGCGGTGTGCGGCGGTTAGCAGGATTTGCGTCACCTCTTCGCTGTTCACATCGGATGGGGCCGGAATGGTCAGCACCACGCGTGTCACGGAATCAGACAGCGACCAGTTGATGAACTGCTCGGTGATAAACGCTTTGTTCGGCACGATGATCTCTTTGCGGTCCCAGTCGCTGATGGTCGTCGCGCGGGTATTGATCTTCGTTACGCTGCCTGTCAGATCACGAATGGTCACGGTGTCACCAATACGAATCGGCTTTTCAAACAGGATGATCAGGCCGGAGATAAAGTTGGCGAAAATTTCCTGCAAACCAAAGCCCAGACCGACGCCGAGTGCCGCCACCAGCCATTGCAGTTTCGCCCACTCAATCCCGATCATCGAGAAGCCCACCAGACCGCCAATTAACATCAGCAGGTACTTGGTGATGGTGGTAATGGCATAGCCGGTACCCGGCGTGAGATCGAGGTGTTGTAGCAACGCCAGCTCGAGAAGCGCAGGCAGATTACGCACCAGTTGGGTGGTGATGATAAACACCAGAATCGCGATCAGCACCGCGCCCAGCGTAATGGGTTCTAAACTTTCAACCCCTTGCACCGTCGAGGTGACGTCCCACAGCGAGATGTTTTCGAGGAAGCCGAATGCGGAGTGAATTTCCGACCACAGCACAATGACCGACAGCAGGGCGATCAGCATCAGGATGGAGCGCACCAGACGGAGCGACTGGGCGCTGATAGCATCAAGATCGACTTCGCTCTCATCAACGTCGATGGTCCCTTCCAGACTGGTTGAATGAGCCGGCTCTTCTTCGCCACGGGCGCGCTGGGCCAGCATTTCCGCACGGCGGTGCTTGGCACGGTCAAAGGCCAGTCTGCGACGCTGAATCAGCATCCAGCGGCGAATGACGTGATAAATCACCAACAGCAGGAACCAGATGGCGACGGAGGTTTCCAGTCGTGCCAGCAGCGCCTGCGACGTTGCCAGATAACCCACGGCGGCAGCCAATATCGCCACCACCGGCGCGCCTATCATCAGGTTCCACAACATGCTGTTCACGATATTGTCGCCGCTGCCCTCTTTATCGAGATAGAGCGGAATGCCGGCTTTCTTGAGGCTCAGGGTAACCAGCGCCAGCGCGCCGCAAATCAGCATAAAGCACAGACGACCGAGCGAGCCGGAGAACTCCCGATCGTTCAGGTTATCAAACATGATGAGCGCCATGATTAGCGGTACGATAAGCCCGATGCTCATCAGGTAATAACGCATCGCACGTGACACGCGTTCGCGTGGCCAGCCAAAGTGGGCGATAAACAGGCCATTGGGCCGGGCAAATGTCGCGCAAATCATCACGACCCACAGCAGCGGCACCGTCGCCGTGACGCCATCGCCTATCGCGACGGCAAGCGGATAAGGCCAGGCCTCGCGCAGTCCGTATCCCAGCGTCATCCACAGTACTGGCAGCGGCGAGGCCACCAGTATCGACCAGAACACGGTACGCAGCGTCAGCCAGAAGTGATCCTGCGTCACCTTGCCCACTCGGGCGGCAGAACGCTCCAGAAAACGGGTAAAGTGGCGACGCGAGTAAATGCTGAACCCGACCAGAATCAACGCGCCAAACAGCGGCAGCAGGGTATCTCTGCTGGTCAGCATCATCACGCTGGCCTGACCTAACTGGCTGAAGGTGTCGAGTGAAATCAGCCGACGCAGATCCTGCACGATATCTATCGGCCAGGAGAATGACATTGGGCGAACGTCTGAGGTCCAGAACAGATAGCGGTGGGTCGCTTCGTTCACCTCTTTCAACGCATCTTCAAGCTGGCTATTGGAGACCTTCAGCTTGGTCAGTTCGAGGATCAGCGTGTCGCCGCCCTGTAACAGCGAATTCAGCAGCTCACGTTGGGTGCGCAGTTGCGCCTCAAGAATACGGTTTTGTTCGGCAGTGAGCGGCTGCCCGTCCGCCTGATGGAGCTGGCGCAGCTGAGGCTGCTTATTGAGCTGATCTTCATAGCGCAGACGCTGGACGCGCAGTTGCGCCATTTCAGTATCCAACTGCTGGGGTTTGGGCATTTCCGGCAGACGTGCCACCTGGGCGCGTAACGCTTCACCCAACAGGTTAGACGAGCCTAACCATTGCGACTGTTCACGCAGCGTCGTCAACGCCTGACGTACCTGCTGAGTCTGGCTGGCGGCCTGACGTTGCTGAGAGGCGACGAGATCCATGCGCTGCGCTTGCTGATTCAGCGCGGCTGACAGTTCCCGGTTCACTTTGAACTGGGCGACAATATCCGGCGGTAAATCAGCGCTGTTCTCCGCCAGTAACTCGGTACTTTCCAGCGCCCGTTCGGCTTCACGCTGGCGCTGGCTGTTGAGCTGATTGCGCAGTGCCTGTAAATACGCATCCAGTTGCTGGCTCTGTTTTTCCGCCAGTTCCGAGCGCATACGAGCCAGTTCCTGACGGTTGTTGGCCGACAACTGCGCCAGCTCCAGCTCATCAACCAGCGCTTTCAGGCGAGCGGATTCAGCCTGCATGCTGAAATTTTGCGCCTGGTTGAGCGGGGTGTTGCCGGTGGCGCTGCCAATACGGCGTTCAATTTCGTTGAGCTGTCGGCGGGCATCGGTTTGCTGCTGAGGCAGTTGGCTTAATGAGTCGGCAATCTCACGGGCGCGTTCCTGCTCCTGCTGGGCCTGACGGCTTTTTTCCAGCAACTGGCTACTGACCTGGAGAATTTCCTGATTCAGCGCATCAGTCGTCATGCCCGGCGATACGCTGCGGGGTTCATCGCGCAGATTGGTTAACTGCGCGCGCAGGCTGGCGGACATTTTCGGGAAATTATCGATAACCTGCTGATATTGCTGTGCGCGTTCGAGAGAACCTTTACGTTCCTCGAGTGCGTTCAACGCAGACTGAAGGGCTTCAACAACATCAGGCTGAGCAGGCTTTGCGGATTTCGCCTGCTCCAGTTCCTGAGTGATTTGTTTGGCGTCGGGGGCGGTTGCAGCGTACGCCCCCTGGCTGAGGCACCAGGCCATCAGAAACGCGATAATCAGGCGCACAGCAACGTCCTTCTACTATTAGGTTTCGTCTTTCTTATCGTCGACCAGCGGACTGGCGTCGTGTTCAGCTTTGATCTCTTCATCTGGCAGTGGTGCAGGCTCGGCGTCGACTGGCACAACGAATGTCTCTGTGGAGATCGCCAGCGGCTGACCAATTTTGGTCACAGAGAGGCTCTCAAGCTGCTCGACCAGATTCACTTTACCTGGCGCAAACAGGTTGATCACCGTGGAGCCCAGTTTAAAGCGACCCATTTCCTGACCCTTCAGCAGCGCCACGGAGCCTTCGCTTTCTCCGGCAGGCCAGGTCCAGCGTTTGATCACGCCCTCGCGCGGCGGCGTGATGGTTCCCGCCCAGACGGTTTCGATACTGCCAACAATCGTAGCACCGACCAGAATTTGCGCCATTGGGCCAAACTCCGTATCGAACAGGCAGATAACACGCTCATTACGGGCAAACAGGTTTGGAACGTTCTGGGCCGTCAGATGATTAACCGAGAACAGATCGCCCGGAACATAAATCATCTCACGCAGAATGCCGTTACATGGCATGTGCACGCGGTGGTAATCACGCGGTGACAGATAGGTGGTCACAAACGACCCGTTACGGAAAAGATCCGCCATCAGGTAGTTACCAGCCAGCAGGGCTTCCAGGCTGTAGTTGTGGCCTTTGGCCTGCAGGATCTTATCTTCTTCGATAGCGCCTAACTGGCTGATGACACCGTCAGCCGGCATGACCAGTACGTTCGGATCGGTATTCAACGGGCGAACGTCGTCACGCAGTGGGCGGACAAAGAAATCATTGAATGAGCGGTAGCTGGCGGTATCTGGCTTCTGCGCTTCTTTCATATCGACCTTGTAGTACTTCACGAACAGATCGATAACCAGCTTAGTCAGCCATCCCGCTCGTTTGCTCGCGCCCCAGCCCGCCAGGCGAGTGAGCCATAGTTTCGGCAGAATGTATTGTAGCGAAAGTTTAAATGAGTTTAACAAGGTAGCCTCCAGGCTATTGTTTTATCGTTCCTGACCCGGCGTTGATGCCGGATCCTGAAAAAGGGGGACGATTCTAGCGATGCTTAGCTTAGTTGTCAGTCATCGGTATCAGAAAAGTTTTTACGCGTTTTTACCTGCGACATGCTTTCGAGAATACGGTGATAATTTTCGAAACGGGTTTCCGCAATTTTCCCGTCCTCTACGGCGGCACGAATGGCGCAGCCTGGGTCAGTGTCGTGCTTACAGTCACGATATTTGCACAGCCCCAGATAGTCATGAAATTCGACAAAGCCATGGGTGATTTGTTCCGGCTCCAGGTGCCACAGGCCGAATTCACGCACGCCAGGGGAGTCGATGACGTCGCCGCCATGTGGGAAGTGGTAGAGGCGGGCTGCGGTGGTAGTGTGCTGTCCCAGACCGGAGTTGTCAGAGACATCGTTGGTGAGAATGGCTTCCTGCAGACCGAGCAATGCGTTGAGCAGGCTGGATTTGCCAACGCCGGACTGACCGGCAAAGATGCTGATGCGCCCGGTCAACGCTTCTTCCAGCGGTTTCAGACCATCCTGAGTGTGGCTGGAGACCATCAGCACGCGATAACCGATATGACGATAGATATCCATCTGCTCATTCACAAACGCCATGCTTTCGTCATCCAGCAGATCGATTTTGTTGAGCACGATGATCGGCTCAACCTGCAATGTCTCACAGGCCACCAGATACCTGTCGATAATATTGAGTGACAGCTCCGGTAAAATCGCGGAGACAATGACAATCTGGTCGATATTGGCGGCAATGGGTTTTACGCCATCGTAGAAGTCCGGGCGCGTCAATACCGAGGTACGTTCATGCACCGCCTCGACGATGCCTTTGACGTTGACCCCTTCCGCAGCCGCTTTGCCGGGACGCCAGACCACACGGTCGCCGGTCACTAGCGAGCGTATCGTCCGGCGAATGTTGCAGCGGTGAATTTCACCGTCGGCAGATTCGACGTCGGCATGCATGCCAAAACGGCTAATGACGATCCCTTCAGCGGTCTCGCCAAACAGGTTGTCATCGTAGTCTGGCTTCTCCTTAGACGTTTTAAGACGACGCTGGTGATTAGCGTTCACGCGGCGCTGTTGGCCTTTGGAGAGTTTATTTTTACTCAATCGTACTGGCTCCTGGTCGCCCATGTTGGGCAAAACATCTATGATACACACAATTCTAGTTGAGAGTAGTCACACAGAATGTGACGTATGAGGGGTGGAAAATAGCATGAGTGCCAATGAAAACAACTTGATTTGGATTGATCTGGAGATGACCGGTCTGGATCCCGAGCGCGATCGCATAATTGAAATCGCCACACTGGTCACCGATGCCAACCTGAATATTCTGGCTGAAGGGCCAACGATTGCTGTTCATCAGTCTGATGAACAGCTGGCACTGATGGATGACTGGAACGTGCGTACCCATACCGGGAGCGGGCTGGTGGAGCGAGTGAAGGCGAGCACAATGGGTGAACGTGAAGCGGAACTGGCGACGATTGAATTTTTGCAAGCGTGGGTGCCAGCGGGTAAGTCGCCAATCTGCGGGAACAGCATCGGACAGGATCGCCGTTTTTTGTTTAAGTACATGCCAGAACTGGAAGCGTATTTCCATTACCGCTACCTGGATGTCAGCACGCTGAAAGAGCTGGCTCGTCGCTGGAAACCCGAAATTCTGGACGGTTTGAGCAAGGAAGGAACGCACAAGGCGATGGATGATATCCGCGAGTCGGTGGCGGAACTGGCTTACTATCGTGAGAATTTTATTAAGCTTTAAAAGGTGGCTATGCCGGGTGGCGGCTTTACCTTACCCGGCCTACAGTTTACATCCGGGAAGCTTGCGTATACCGAAGATTGCCGCTAAATTACTCGCTTTGCTGATAAAATCGTCACTCAAACGAAATTCACAAAAAATTGCGTTTGAAGGGGTTGCAGGAGAAAGGATTTCTCGTATAATGCGCCTCCCGTAACGACAGAGAATTATGCGTTACGGCAGCAACAAATTTTAATCAAAGCATTTCATGTTGCAGCAAGGCGGCAACTGAGCGAATCCACAAGAGCTTACTTAAGTAAGTGACTGTGGTGAGTAAAGGCAGCCAACACAGCAGCAACATGAAAGACGAAGATTAAGCGGGAATAGCTCAGTTGGTAGAGCACGACCTTGCCAAGGTCGGGGTCGCGAGTTCGAGTCTCGTTTCCCGCTCCAAAATTTGAAAGTGCTTCTTAGCACAGACCACCCAATCGCAGAATTTCGAAGTGCGACAGCAGTTTGAAAGACGAAGATTAAGCGGGAATAGCTCAGTTGGTAGAGCACGACCTTGCCAAGGTCGGGGTCGCGAGTTCGAGTCTCGTTTCCCGCTCCAAAATTTGAAAGTGCTTCTTAGCACAGACCACCCAATCGCAGGATTTCGAATTGCGGCAGCAGTTTGAAAGACGAAGATTAAGCGGGAATAGCTCAGTTGGTAGAGCACGACCTTGCCAAGGTCGGGGTCGCGAGTTCGAGTCTCGTTTCCCGCTCCAAATTCTTATCTCCAGAAAATCAACCACAGTGCGTTTATGCGTTGGGGTCGTTTCGTTTTGTATCTGTCATACTCTTGTGAACAGAGTTATCCACAGCTTCGGATTTTTCTACGGAATATTCAAATACTTCGCTAAGTGAATAGTTTCTTTATAACTATCTGAAATCAAAGTTTAAATTAAGATTACAAATTGTTAATGCGATCACTTGACGATTTTTTCGTTCTTGAATAGCAATGTGTTTTTATTTTTATGCACAGCCTGTGGACGATTCAGGCGTCCCGTGGAAGTCCCTTTTCGATAGCATTAACCAGTCGCCTTTGCTTTGGTGATTGCACCTCGATCACGTCGGCGTTTCGCTTCGCGATCTGCTGCGCGACGGCCCACTCAATGTGTTCATCAAGAAGTGGGTGCTCACCCCGGCGGCTTTCCAGTGCGGAAAGGGCGGCGTCACTCCAGGGCGCATTACCGAGTGCTACCGCAATATTACGCAGCCAGCGCAGATGACCAATACGACGAATGGCTGACCCTTCTGTGACTTTTAAAAACCAGGCTTCATTTCTGGCGAACAGCTCTATCAACTCGGGCGCATGAAGCGGCTTACGGGGACTGAAATCGTCTTCGTCAGTCAGCTGCGAGTAGCGATTCCATGGGCAAATCAACTGGCAGTCATCACAACCGTAGATCCGGTTGCCCATCAATGGTCGCAGTGCTTCAGGGATTACGCCTTCCAGTTCGATGGTGAGGTAGGAGATGCAACGACGCGCATCCACCGTGTAGGGGGCGATAATCGCCCCGGTCGGACAGGTGGTGATGCAGGCGACGCACTTTCCGCATCCTTCCTCCACGGGAGCATCAACCGGCAGGGGCAAATCAATCAGTAACTCACCAAGAAAGAAAAACGACCCGGCCTCACGGTTGAGGATTAGTGAGTGCTTACCTGTCCATCCCAGACCGGCTTTTTCTGCCAGCGGGCGCTCAAGTATGGGCGCAGAGTCGACAAAAGGTCTAAAATTCAGCGAGACACAGTGCTGCTGAATCCTCTCACCCAGCTTTTTGAGGCGGTTGCGTAAAAGCTTATGGTAGTCGCGGCCCAGGGCATAGCGACTGATGTAACCCTGCGAGGGATTTTTCAGCGTCCGGGCAAACGCGGCGTGGGCGGGAAGATAGTTCATGCGCACGCTGATGACGCGAAGTGTGCCAGGCAGTAGCTCATGAGGACGCGCGCGCATCATGCCGTGGCGCGCCATCCAGTCCATTTCGCCGTGGTATTGTTTGTCCAGCCACGCCTGCAGTTTGGGTTCGGACTCGCTCAGGTCAGTATCGGTAATACCGACCTGCTGAAAGCCCAGTTCCAGCCCCCACTGCTTAATATTTTGCGCTAACTGATTGAGATTGAGGGGCTCTGACATGACGGACCATACAATGAAGAAAAACCCCATCAGTATACCACACTCCATCTGGCCCGCCGATGACATCAAACGGCTGGAGCGAGAAGCTGCTGACACGCTGGGGCTCACGTTGTTCGAACTGATGTTGCGAGCGGGCGAGGCGGTGTTTGACGTGGCGCGCGAGTCCCGGCCTTATGCCCGGCGCTGGTTGGTGCTCTGCGGTCACGGTAACAATGGTGGCGATGGCTATGTGGTGGCGAGGCTGGCGAAAGCAGCAGGGATTCTGGTCACCCTGGTAGCGCTGGAAAGCGATAAGCCGCTGCCCGAGGAGGCCGCACAGGCGCGGGAAGCCTGGCTGAATGCAGGAGGCGTGATCCATTCCCCGGCGATTGCCTGGCCGGAAAATATCGACCTGATTATTGATGCGCTTCTGGGGATCGGGTTAACCCAGGCGCCGCGCGATCCGTTGTCTGAATTAATCGAACGGGCAAACGCCCACCCTGCGCCTGTTGTCTCAATAGACATTCCTTCCGGGTTGCTGGCACAAACGGGCGCGACGCCCGGTGCGGTCATCCGGGCCGAACGCACGGTCACCTTTATCGTCCTGAAACCCGGTCTGCTGACGGGGAAAGCCCGGGATGTGACCGGGCGCCTTCATTTTAATTCGCTGGGACTGGACGACTGGCTGACAGGGCAGGACGCGCCGATTCAACGCTTTGACGCCTCACAACTTGCGCACTGGCTCTCTCCGCGTCGTGCAACGTCGCATAAAGGCGATCACGGTCGACTGGTGGTGATCGGCGGCGATCACGGCACGGCGGGAGCGATTCGACTGGCCGGTGAAGCGGCGCTGCGCGCCGGAGCGGGGCTGGTACGCGTGCTAACGCGCAGCGAAAATATCGCCCCGCTGCTGACCGCTCGTCCCGAACTGATGGTGCATGAACTGACGCCGCAGTCCCTTGATGAAAGCCTCGCATGGGCGGATGTCATCATCATTGGCCCTGGGCTCGGGCAGGCGGAGTGGGGGAAGAAAGCGCTGCAAAAAGTCGAGAATTTCCGTAAACCGATGGTCTGGGACGCCGATGCGTTGAACCTGCTGGCAATCAATCCCGATAAACGTCACAATCGCGTCATCACACCGCATCCGGGAGAAGCCGCGCGGTTACTGGGGTGTTCTGTCGCAGAAATTGAAAGTGATCGCTTACATTCTGCACAGCGTCTGGTAAAACGTTACGGAGGCGTTGCGGTGTTGAAAGGGGCGGGAACGGTGGTTGCCGCACAACCGGAGGCGTTGGGAATTGCTGATGTCGGCAACGCAGGCATGGCCAGCGGCGGCATGGGCGATGTGCTTTCCGGTATTATTGGCGCATTGCTCGGACAGAAGTTTACCCCGTATGATGCAGCCTGTGCTGGCTGCGTGGCTCACGGTGCGGCGGCCGATGTTCTGGCGGCGCGTGCCGGTATGCGCGGCATGTTGGCAACCGATCTTTTTTCCACGCTACAGCGTATTGTTAACCCTGATGTGATTGACGTTTATCATGATGAATCGAGTAATTCCGCTACCTGACGAACAGGCAACATTAGACCTGGGACAACGGGTAGCCAAGGCCTGCAACGGCGCGACCGTGATCTATCTCTACGGTGATTTAGGCGCGGGTAAAACCACCTTTAGTCGGGGATTCCTGCAGGCGTTAGGCCATTCCGGTAATGTAAAAAGTCCAACCTATACGCTGGTCGAACCCTATTCTCTCGATAACCTGATGGTCTATCACTTCGATCTGTATCGTCTTGCCGATCCCGAGGAGCTCGAATTTATGGGGATCCGCGATTATTTTGCCAACGATGCCATTTGCCTGGTGGAATGGCCACAACAGGGTAAAGGTGTACTCCCGGACCCGGATGTCGAAATACACATAGATTACCAGGCGCAAGGTCGTGAGGCGCGCATCCGTGCTGTCTCCTCATCAGGTGATTCGTTGCTGGCGCGTTTAGCCGGTTAACCTTAAAGGTGGCGGGATGATTTATCGTATCAGAAATGGGTTGGTGGCCATGCTGGTTCTGCTGTGCGCGCAGGCCGGAGCCGCCAGCCTCTCCGACATCCAGGTCTCCAACGGCGATCGACAGGCGCGTATTACGCTCAGTTTTATTGGCGATCCCGATTATGCCTTTTCCCATGAAGGCAAACGTACCGTTGCGCTGGATATTAAGCAAACGGGGGTCATTCAGGGGCTTCCGCTGATGTTTAGCGGTAATAACCTGGTGAAGACCATTCGTTCCGGCACGGCGAAAGATCCACAGTCACTACGACTGATGGTGGATTTAACCGAAAACGGGAAAACCGAGGCGGTAAAACGGCAGAGTGGCGGAAACTACACGGTAGTCTTTACCATTAACGCCGATACGCCTCCGCCACCTCCCCCCGCTCCAGTCGTTGCTAAACGCGTCGAAACGCCGGTGGTGGCGCCGCGTCCGACTGAACCTGCGCGAAATCCGTTTAACACCAGCAACGATCGCACTACCGCCGTGATCAGCAGCAATACGGCGACGCGCCCGGCGGCCAGAGCGACATCCAGCAATGGTGACAAAGTGGTGATCGCCATTGATGCCGGGCACGGTGGGCAGGATCCCGGCGCGATCGGCCCCGGCGGTACGCGAGAGAAAAATGTCACTATCGCGGTGGCCCGTAAACTGCGCACGCTGCTTAATGATGATCCGATGTTTAAAGGCGTGTTAACCCGTGACGGGGATTATTTTATCTCTGTGATGGGGCGCTCTGACGTGGCGCGTAAGCAAAACGCCAACTTCCTGGTGTCGATTCACGCCGATGCCGCGCCCAACCGCAGCGCTACGGGTGCCTCCGTGTGGGTGCTGTCGAACCGGCGCGCCAACAGCGAAATGGCGAACTGGCTTGAAGAACATGAAAAACAGTCGGAGCTGCTGGGTGGTGCGGGGGATGTGCTGGCAAACAGTCAGGCCGATCCGTACCTAAGCCAGGCGGTGCTGGATTTGCAGTTCGGCCATTCCCAACGCGTAGGGTATGATGTGGCAACCAACATGTTAGGCCAGCTCGAACGGATTGGGTCACTGCATAAACGGCGGCCTGAACATGCCAGCCTGGGCGTTCTGCGCTCGCCAGATATTCCCTCGGTGCTGGTGGAAACCGGGTTTATCAGTAATCACAGTGAAGAACGTCTGTTGGCGAGCGATGCGTATCAGCAACAACTGGCCGATGCGATTTACAAAGGGCTGCGTAACTACTTCCAGGCGCATCCGATGCAGTCGGCTCCGCAGGGAAGTGCGGCGCAAACCGCGAGCGCCGCTACGCCGGGTGAGTCGTTGATCAACTAAGGAATTTGCATGCCGATTCAGGTGTTACCGCCACAACTGGCGAACCAGATTGCCGCAGGTGAGGTGGTTGAGCGACCTGCATCGGTGGTCAAAGAGCTGGTGGAAAACAGCCTTGATGCCGGGTCAACGCGCATCGATATTGATATCGAGCGCGGCGGCGCGAAGCTGATCCGTATCCGTGACAATGGTTGCGGGATCAGGAAAGACGAACTGGCGCTGGCGCTGGCGCGGCACGCCACCAGTAAAATTGCCTCTCTTGACGATCTGGAAGCGATCATTAGCCTGGGTTTTCGCGGCGAAGCGCTGGCGAGTATCAGCTCGGTATCTCGCCTGACTCTCACGTCACGCACCGCAGAGCAACAGGAAGCCTGGCAAGCCTACGCCGAAGGGCGCGACATGGAGGTAACAGTCAAACCGGCCGCGCATCCGGTAGGCACCACGCTGGAAGTCCTCGATCTGTTCTACAACACCCCGGCCCGGCGCAAGTTTATGCGCACCGAGAAAACCGAATTCAATCATATTGACGAGATCATCCGGCGCATTGCGCTGGCGCGTTTTGATGTGACGATCAATTTGTCGCACAACGGCAAAATGGTACGTCAGTACCGCGCGGTGGCGAAAGAGGGGCCGCAAGAGCGTCGTCTGGGCGCCATTTGTGGTACGCCGTTTCTTGAGCATGCGCTGGCGATTGAGTGGCAGCATGGCGATCTGACCTTACGCGGCTGGGTCGCCGATCCCAATCACACCACGACGGCGCTGGCGGAAATACAGTACTGCTACGTCAACGGACGCATGATGCGCGACAGGTTGATCAACCACGCCATTCGTCAGGCCTGTGAAGATAAGCTGGGCGCCGATCAACAGCCCGCATTTGTGCTGTACCTTGAGATTGACCCGCATCAGGTGGATGTCAACGTGCACCCGGCCAAGCATGAAGTGCGTTTTCATCAGTCGCGCCTGGTCCATGACTTTATCTACCAGGGCGTGCTGAGCGTGCTGCAACAGCAGCTTGAATCGCCATTGCCGCTGGAAGCAGAAGGCGAACCCGCGCCCCGGCACGTTCCGGAAAACCGTGTGGCCGCAGGGCGTAACCATTTTGCTGAGCCGGCGCAGGCCCGCGAACCTACGGCACCGCGCTACGCTTCCACACCGACAGCGGGCAGCAGCGCGCCGCGCCCAACGGCGGCAAGCTGGCCGCATGCCCAACCGGGCTACCAAAAACAGCAGGGCGAAGTGTATCGCCAGCTCCTGCAAACGCCGACACCTGCGACAAAATTATCGCCTGCGCCGGAGCCAGCTGTGTCAGCACTGTCGGGACACTGTCAGAGCTTTGGCCGTGTGCTCACGATTGTGGGCAACGACTGCGCGTTGCTGGAGCGCGAAGGGAATATTCACCTGCTGGCGCTGCCCGTGGCAGAACGCTGGCTGCGTCAGGCGCAGCTTTCGCCGGGAGAGGGGCAGGTTTGCGCTCAGCCGTTGCTGATCCCGCTGCGGCTAAAAGTCTCTGCAGAGGAAAAGGCTGCGCTGGAAAATGCGCAGGGCGCACTGGTGGAATTGGGGATTGAATTTCAGGCAGATGCCCAGCATGTGACCATTCGGGCGGTGCCTTTACCCTTACGCCAACAAAATTTACAAATCTTGATTCCTGAACTGATAGGCTACCTGACGCAACAGTCAGCGCGTGAACCTGGTAATCTGGCGCAGTGGATTGCGCGTAATTTGATGAGTGAGCATACGCAGTGGACAATGGCTCAGGCCATTACCCTGTTGGCTGATGTGGAGCGGCTTTGCCCGCAGCTCGTGAAGGCGCCGCCGGGTGGTCTGTTACAACCTGTTGATTTACATACGGCGATGAATGCCCTGAAACATGAGTGATATCAGTAAGGCGAGCCTGCCAAAGGCAATTTTTGTGATGGGGCCTACGGCCTCGGGTAAAACGGCGCTAGCGATTGAATTGCGTAAAGTTTTGCCAGTAGAGTTGATAAGCGTCGATTCCGCCCTTATTTACAAAGGGATGGATATCGGGACGGCAAAGCCGGACGCTGAAGAGTTAAAGGTGGCTCCGCACCGATTGCTGGATATTCGCGATCCGTCGCAGGCGTATTCTGCTGCGGATTTCCGCCGCGATGCGTTGGCGGAGATGAGCGAGATCACTGCGGCGGGGCGTATTCCGCTGTTAGTGGGCGGTACGATGTTGTATTTCAAGGCATTGCTGGAAGGTCTTTCGCCGTTACCGTCGGCAGACCCGCAGGTCAGGGCCAGAATTGAGCAACAGGCGGCAGAGCAAGGGTGGGATGCGTTGCACCAACAGCTTCAGACAATCGATCCGGTTGCGGCTGCGCGTATTCATCCAAATGATCCGCAAAGACTTTCCCGGGCACTGGAAGTTTTTTTCATTTCGGGTAAAACTTTAACGGAACTGACGCAAACGTCAGGTGATGCTTTACCGTACCAGGTGCATCAGTTTGCCATCGCCCCAGCGAGCCGTGAGCTGTTGCATCAACGCATCGAGCAGCGTTTTCATCAGATGTTGGCTTCAGGATTTGAAGCAGAAGTTCGGGCGCTTTTTGCCCGTGGAGATTTGCATACGGACTTGCCTTCCATTCGTTGTGTGGGATACCGCCAGATGTGGTCATACCTTGAAGGCGAAATATCATACGATGAAATGGTTTATAGAGGTGTTTGCGCCACGAGGCAGTTGGCAAAGCGCCAGGTAACCTGGTTACGCGGTTGGGAAGGAGTGCACTGGCTTGACAGTGAGAAACCTGAGCAGGCGCGGAACGAAGTATTACAGGTTGTTGGTGCTATCGCGAACTGAATGTGTACAATTAAGGCGTATCGTGCGCAATTTTCAGAATCGAAAGATTCAAAGTACAAATAAGCATATAAGGAAAAGAGAGAATGGCTAAGGGGCAATCTTTACAAGATCCGTTCCTGAACGCACTGCGTCGGGAACGTGTTCCAGTTTCTATTTATTTGGTGAATGGTATTAAGCTGCAAGGTCAAATCGAGTCTTTTGATCAGTTTGTGATCCTGTTGAAAAACACGGTCAGTCAGATGGTTTATAAGCACGCGATTTCTACTGTTGTCCCGTCTCGCCCGGTTTCTCATCATAGTAACAATGCCGGTGGCGGTACCAGCAGTAACTATCATCACGGTAGCGGCGCGCAGGGTTCTGCGGCGCAACAGGACAGCGAAGAGACCGAATAAGGTTTTTGGCTGTTTTACACACGGGGAGCCAGAATTTCTGCGTTCCCCGCTGATCTATATCGAGGGGTTGACGCTTGTTTGACCGTTATGACGCCGGTGAGCAGGCGGTACTGGTACACATCTATTTTTCGCAAGACAAAGATATGGAAGACCTCCAGGAGTTTGAATCTCTGGTCTCTTCCGCCGGTGTCGAAGCAATGCAGGTGATTACCGGTAGCCGTAAAGCACCGCACCCGAAGTACTTTGTTGGTGAAGGTAAAGCCGTTGAAATTGCGGAAGCCGTAAAAGCGACAGGCGCTGCCGTCGTATTATTCGATCATGCATTGAGTCCGGCCCAGGAACGTAACCTGGAGCGCCTGTGTGAGTGTCGTGTTATCGACCGCACTGGCCTTATCTTAGATATTTTTGCGCAGCGTGCACGTACCCATGAGGGGAAATTGCAGGTTGAACTGGCGCAGTTGCGCCATCTGGCTACGCGTCTTGTCCGTGGCTGGACCCACCTTGAAAGACAGAAAGGCGGGATTGGTTTGCGCGGTCCGGGTGAAACCCAACTCGAAACCGACCGCCGTTTATTGCGAAACCGTATATTGCAGATCCAGTCGCGCCTGGAAAAAGTTGAAAAGCAACGTGAGCAGGGGCGACAGTCGCGCATTAAGGCGGATGTCCCGACCGTCTCGCTGGTGGGATATACTAACGCCGGAAAATCCACCCTTTTCAATCAGATAACCGAAGCCAGGGTCTATGCGGCAGATCAACTGTTTGCGACCCTGGATCCGACGCTGCGTCGCATTGACGTGGCGGATGTCGGGGAGACCGTGCTGGCGGATACCGTTGGGTTTATCCGTCATCTTCCGCACGATCTGGTTGCGGCGTTTAAAGCGACCCTCCAGGAAACGCGTCAGGCGACACTGTTGCTGCATGTGGTTGATGCAGCGGATGTGCGCGTGCAGGAAAACATCGACGCAGTGGATACGGTTCTCGAAGAGATCGATGCTCACGAGATCCCGTCCCTGATGGTGATGAACAAGATCGATATGCTGGATGACTTTGAACCGCGTATCGACCGGGATGAAGAGAACAAACCGATTCGTGTCTGGCTTTCCGCGCAGACAGGGGTTGGGATACCACAGCTTTTTCAGGCTTTGACGGAGCGACTTTCCGGCGAGGTGGCGCAGCATACGTTGCGTTTGCCGCCGCAGGAAGGGCGTCTGAGAAGCCGTTTTTATCAGCTTCAGGCAATAGAAAAAGAGTGGATGGAGGATGACGGTAGCGTAAGTCTGCAAGTTCGCCTGCCGATCGTTGACTGGCGTCGCCTCTGTAAACAAGAACCGGCTTTGGAAGACTATGTTGTCTGATCTGACGGATATGGCCTGAAGATTTTTTCGCCTCTGTACCTTGTGGAGGTTGAGCGGCAGGAAGGCGGCAAGTCCTGAAATTCTCTGGAGCATAGTCAACTATGTGACGGGAGCTGAGGGATGTAGCCAACGCATCTGCCGCGCAAAAAACACAGGTATAGCATCGCATAACAAATATGGAGCACAAACATGGCGTGGAATCAGCCCGGTAATAACGGACAAGACCGCGACCCGTGGGGAAGCAGCAAACCAGGCGGCAACTCTGAGGGAAATGGAAACAAAGGTGGTCGCGAGCAGGGGCCACCTGATCTCGATGACATCTTTCGCAAGCTGAGTAAAAAACTCGGTGGACTGGGAGGCGGTAAAGGTACCGGCTCTGGCGGCGGAAGCTCATCGCAAGGCCCGCGCCCGCATCTGGGCGGACGTGTCGTCTCCATCGCGGCGGCAGCTATCGTCATTATCTGGGCGGCGAGCGGTTTCTACACCATCAAAGAAGCAGAGCGCGGCGTGGTGACACGCTTTGGTAAGTTCAGCCATCTGGTTGAACCGGGCCTGAACTGGAAGCCGACGTTTATCGACGAGGTGACGCCGGTGAACGTGGAAGCCGTCCGCGAACTGGCCGCTTCCGGTGTGATGCTGACGTCAGATGAGAACGTGGTGCGCGTTGAGATGAACGTGCAGTACCGCATCACCGATCCGCAAAAATATCTGTTTAGCGTAACCAGCGCGGATGACAGTCTGCGTCAGGCGACCGACAGCGCCCTGCGCGGCGTGATCGGTAAATACACCATGGACCGTATCCTGACCGAAGGGCGTACCGTTATTCGTAGCGATACCCAGCGTGAACTGGAAGAGACCATTCGTCCCTATAACATGGGTATTACCCTGCTGGACGTCAACTTCCAGGCTGCACGTCCGCCGGAAGAGGTGAAAGCGGCGTTTGACGATGCCATTGCTGCCCGTGAGAACGAACAGCAGTACATCCGTGAAGCGGAAGCGTATACCAACGAAGTTCAGCCGCGTGCGAACGGTCAGGCACAGCGTATCCTTGAAGAGGCGCGTGCTTACAGAAC
Organism: Citrobacter sp. LST-B2; assembly: GCF_057983045.1. Lineage (NCBI taxonomy): Bacteria > Pseudomonadati > Pseudomonadota > Gammaproteobacteria > Enterobacterales > Enterobacteriaceae > Citrobacter > Citrobacter sp. LST-B2. Next base: position 4,411,251 of record NZ_CP192598.1, on the reverse strand, counting down.
GCAAACCATCCTGGAAGCGCAGGGTGAAGTGGCGCGCTTTGCGAAAATCCTTCCGGAATATAAAGCGGCGCCAGAGATTACCCGCGAGCGTCTGTATATCGAGACGATGGAAAAAGTGTTGAGCCATACCCGTAAAGTGTTGGTTAACGACAAAGGTGGCAATCTGATGGTTCTGCCATTGGATCAGATGCTGAAAGGCGCGAGCGCGCCGGCGGCAAAGAGCGATAGCGGTTCGAACCTGCTGCGTCTGCCCTCCACGTCTTCTTCCAGCAGCAGCGGAGCAAGCAACACCTCGTCCACCAGTCAGGGCGATATTATGGACCAACGCCGCGCTAACGCGCAGCGTAACGACTACCAGCGTCAGGGGGAATAACGATGCGTAAGTCAGTTATTGCGATTATCATCATCGTGCTGGTAGTGCTGTACACCTCAATTTTCGTGGTGAAAGAAGGCGAGCGCGGAATTAAGTTCCAGTTCAGCAGCGTCGTGCGTGATGCCGACAAAAAACCATTGATTTATGAGCCGGGTCTGCACTTTAAGGTACCGTTTATTCAGTCGGTGAAAATGCTCGACGCGCGTATCCAGACGATGGATAACCAGGCCGATCGCTTTGTCACCAAAGAGAAGAAAGACCTGATTGTTGACTCTTACATCAAATGGCGCATCAGCGATTTCAGCCGTTACTTCCTGGCGACGGGCGGCGGCGATATTTCTCAGGCTGAAGTTCTGTTGAAACGTAAGTTCTCTGACCGTTTGCGTTCTGAGATTGGTCGTCTGGATGTGAAAGACATTGTGACCGACTCCCGTGGTCGCCTGACCCTGGAAGTGCGTGACGCCCTGAACTCTGGCTCTGCCGGAACCGAAGACGAAGTGGCGACCCCGGCAGCGGATAACGCGATTGCCGAAGCCGCTGAACGTGTTCAGGCTGAAACCAACGGCAATGTGCCGGTGATCAACCCGAACAGTATGGCCGCATTGGGTATCGAAGTGGTCGACGTGCGGATCAAGCAGATCAACCTGCCGACCGAAGTGTCTGAAGCGATCTATAACCGTATGCGCGCTGAGCGTGAAGCGGTAGCGCGTCGTCACCGTTCACAAGGTCAGGAAGAAGCGGAAAAACTGCGCGCGACAGCCGACTATGAAGTGACCAAAACGCTGGCGGAAGCTGAGCGTCAGGGGCGTATCATGCGCGGTGAAGGGGATGCAGAAGCGGCGAAGCTGTTTGCCGATGCGTTCAGCCAGGATCCTGACTTCTACGCCTTTATTCGTAGCCTGCGTGCTTACGAGAAGAGCTTCGAAGGCAATCAGGATGTCATGGTCATGAGCCCGGACAGCGATTTCTTCCGCTACATGAAGACACCGAATACCGCAACGCGATAATATCGTCGCAACGGTTTTAGGTTAGACGCATAAAACCACCGCATCCCTGAGGATGCCGGTGGTTTTCTTTTTATAAAGGACGTCCGATGAACTCAACAATCTGGCTCGCGCTTGCGCTGGTTTTAGTGCTTGAAGGTTTAGGTCCGATGCTTTACCCGCGAGCATGGAAGAAGATGATTTCTGCCATGACGCAGTTGCCTGAAAATACTTTACGTCGTTTTGGTGGTGGACTTGTGGTTGCGGGCATTGTGGTCTACTACATGTTGAGGAAAACGATTGGCTGATCAAAAAACGTGCGAATTTAGCTAATTTTTGCATGCAAAAAGTGCTGTATATCTGAAAAAGCGATGGTAGAATCCATTTTTAAGCAAACGGTGATTTTGAAAAATGGGTAACAACGTCGTCGTACTGGGCACCCAATGGGGTGACGAAGGTAAAGGAAAGATCGTCGATCTTCTGACTGAACGGGCTAAATATGTTGTACGCTACCAGGGCGGTCACAACGCAGGCCATACTCTCGTAATCAACGGTGAAAAAACCGTCCTCCATCTTATTCCATCAGGTATTCTCCGCGAGAACGTCATCAGCATCATCGGTAACGGTGTTGTGCTGTCTCCGGCTGCGCTGATGAAAGAGATGAAAGGACTGGAAGATCGTGGTGTTCCTGTTCGCGAGCGTCTGCTGTTGTCTGAAGCATGCCCGCTGATTCTGGACTACCACGTTGCGCTGGATAACGCGCGTGAGAAAGCACGTGGCGCGAAAGCGATCGGGACTACCGGTCGTGGTATCGGGCCGGCTTACGAAGACAAAGTCGCCCGTCGCGGTCTGCGCGTTGGCGATCTATTCGACAAAGCCACCTTCGCTGAAAAGCTGAAAGAAGTGATGGAATATCACAACTTCCAGCTGGTTAACTTCTACAAAGTTGACGCGGTTGACTACCAGAAAGTGCTGGATGATGTGATGGCGATTGCCGACATCCTGACCTCTATGGTTGTTGATGTGTCCGATCTGCTGGACCAGGCGCGCAAGCGTGGCGATTTCGTCATGTTCGAAGGCGCGCAGGGTACGCTGCTGGACATTGACCACGGTACCTATCCGTACGTAACGTCCTCTAACACCACTGCGGGTGGCGTGGCAACAGGTTCTGGCCTGGGTCCGCGTTATGTGGATTACGTGCTGGGTATCATCAAAGCTTACTCCACGCGTGTGGGTGCGGGTCCGTTCCCGACTGAGCTGTTTGATGACATCGGTGAGTTCCTGTGCAAACAGGGTAACGAATACGGTGCTACCACGGGGCGTCGTCGTCGTACTGGCTGGCTGGACTCCGTTGCTGTGCGTCGTGCAGTACAGATCAACTCCCTGTCGGGCTTCTGCCTGACCAAACTGGACGTACTGGACGGTTTGAAAGAGGTGAAAATCTGTGTCGCTTATCGTATGCCGGATGGCCGTGAAGTGACCACAACACCGCTGGCGGCTGACGATTGGGAAGGTATCGAGCCGATTTACGAAACCATGCCGGGCTGGTCTGAGTCCACCTTCGGCGTGAAAGAGCGTAGCGGTTTGCCACAGGCAGCGCTGAACTACATTAAGCGTATCGAAGAACTGACCGGTGTACCGATTGATATTATTTCGACTGGCCCGGATCGTACTGAGACCATGATTCTGCGTGACCCGTTCGACGCATAATTTTGGTTCGTGGCGCAGTGCCTGATGGTGCTGCGCTTATCAGGCCTACAAAGTGTAGTTAGCCGGACAAGATGCCAGGCGTCGTCATCCGGCTTAATCGTGCGTTAAATCCTCGCTTTTTTCCTTCCGAACTGAAATAAATTAGCGGCCTGGCTAGTGGCTGGTTTATCATCAATATAAATAAGATGTATCCCGATTCCCCCTTTTCCCTGAGGTTGATGTGCAGTTAACGAGTTTCACCGATTACGGACTACGAGCGCTAATCTATATGGCATCACTCCCGGAAGGTCGCATGACCAGTATTTCGGAGGTGACAGACGTCTACGGCGTTTCCCGTAATCATATGGTCAAAATAATCAATCAACTTAGTCGGGCGGGCTTTGTAACTGCTATTCGGGGAAAAAATGGCGGGATCCGTTTAGGCAAAGCCGCGAATACTATTCGAATTGGCGATGTCGTGCGCGAACTCGAACCGCTGTCGCTGGTGAATTGTAGCAGCGAGTTTTGCCACATCACCCCTGCCTGTCGACTCAAACAGGCGCTTTCTAAGGCCGTGCAAAGTTTTCTAACGGAGCTGGATAACTACACGCTGGCCGATTTGGTTGAAGAGAATCAACCGCTTTATAAATTATTGCTGGTGGAATAGTGAAGTCCAAAGCATTTCGCGTCGTATCGCGGCGGCAACTGAGTGACAAATTCGTCAGGAACGAATTTGAACAGCCGCAGGCTGGCCTTCGGTGAGAGACTGGGATGTCTCTCATAAATCCCCAGGAGCTTAAAAAGTAAGCGACTGGGGAGAGCAAAGGCAGCCAACAAAGAGACGGCGTGAAAGACGACGGAATTCCACCGGAGCTGACAATGGAGGAACCTCAATGTCACAAGATCCTTTCCAGGAACGCGAAGCTGAAAAGTACGAAAATCCTATCCCAAGCCGGGAATTTATCCTCGAACATTTAACTAAACGCGAAAAACCGGCCAGCCGCGATGAGCTGGCTGTGGAACTGAACATAAAAGGCGAAGAGCAGCAGGAAGCCCTGCGTCGCCGCCTGCGCGCGATGGAGCGTGACGGACAACTGGTCTTCACCCGTCGGCAGTGTTATGCGCTGCCGGAACGCCTCGATCTGCTGAAAGGTACCGTTATTGGCCACCGTGATGGCTATGGCTTTCTGCGCGTCGAAGGGCGTAAAGACGATTTGTATCTCTCCAGCGAGCAGATGAAAACCTGCATTCATGGCGATCAGGTATTGGCGCAACCGCTGGGCGCGGATCGTAAAGGCCGCCGTGAAGCGCGTATTGTGCGCGTTCTGGTGCCAAAAACCAGCCAGATTGTCGGTCGTTACTTTACTGAAGCGGGCGTGGGTTTTGTGGTTCCTGACGACAGCCGTCTGAGCTTCGATATTCTGATCCCGCCTGAAGATATCATGGGCGCGCGCATGGGCTTTGTGGTGGTGGTTGAACTCACCCAGCGCCCGACCCGCCGCACCAAAGCGGTAGGGAAAATCGTCGAAGTGCTGGGCGACAACATGGGAACCGGTATGGCCGTCGATATGGCGCTGCGAACCCATGAAATCCCGTATATCTGGCCAGCCGCCGTTGAGAAACAAGTTGCCGGTCTGAAAGAAGAGGTGCCTGAAGAGGCAAAAGTCGGGCGTGTGGATTTACGCGATTTGCCGCTGGTCACCATCGACGGCGAAGATGCCCGCGACTTTGATGATGCGGTCTATTGCGAGAAGAAACGCGGTGGCGGCTGGCGTTTGTGGGTGGCGATTGCTGACGTGAGCTATTACGTGCGTCCGCCGACGCCGCTGGATCAGGAAGCGCGTAATCGCGGGACGTCCGTGTACTTCCCGTCGCAGGTGGTACCGATGCTACCGGAAGTGCTCTCCAACGGCCTGTGCTCACTGAACCCGCAGGTTGACCGCCTGTGCATGGTCTGCGAAATGACCATCTCTACCAAAGGCCGTCTGACGGGATATAAATTCTACGAAGCGGTGATGAGCTCACATGCGCGTCTGACCTACACCAAGGTCTGGCACATGTTGCAGGGCGATCAGGAGTTGCGCGAGCAGTATGCGCCGCTGGTTAAGCATATCGAAGAGCTACACAACCTCTACAAAGTGTTGGATAAAGCCCGTGAAGAGCGCGGCGGCATCTCGTTTGAGAGTGAAGAAGCGAAGTTCATTTTCAACGCGGAACGCCGTATTGAGCGAATTGAGCAGACCCAGCGTAACGATGCGCACAAGCTGATCGAAGAGTGCATGATTCTGGCGAACATCTCGGCAGCGCGTTTCGTTGAGAAAGCCCAGGAGCCTGCGCTGTTCCGTATACACGACAAACCGACGACTGAGGCGATCACTTCCTTCCGTTCTGTTCTGGCGGAGCTGGGGCTGGAACTGCCTGGCGGTAATAAGCCGGAGCCGCGCGATTACGCGGAATTGCTGGAATCGGTTGCCGATCGCCCTGACGCCGAAATGCTGCAAACGATGCTGCTGCGTTCGATGAAGCAGGCGATTTACGATCCGGAAAACCGCGGTCACTTTGGTCTGGCGTTGCAGTCGTATGCTCACTTTACCTCGCCGATCCGTCGTTACCCGGATCTCTCCCTGCACCGCGCCATTAAGTATCTGTTGGCGAAAGAGCAGGGCCATAAAGGTAACACCACCGAAACGGGTGGCTACCATTATTCGATGGAAGAGATGCTGCAACTGGGTCAGCACTGTTCGATGGCTGAGCGCCGTGCGGATGAAGCAACCCGTGACGTCGCTGACTGGCTGAAGTGCGACTTCATGCTGGATCAGGTCGGCAACGTCTTTAAAGGCGTGATTGCCAGCGTCACCGGCTTTGGCTTCTTTGTGCGTCTGGACGAACTGTTCATCGATGGCCTGGTCCACGTCTCCTCGCTGGATAACGACTACTATCGTTTTGACCAGGTGGGACAGCGCCTGACCGGCGAATCCAGCGGCCAGACTTATCGTCTTGGCGATCGCGTGGAAGTGAAAGTCGAAGCTGTAAATATGGATGAGCGCAAGATTGATTTCAGCCTGATTTCCAGCGAGCGTGCGCCGCGTAACGAAGGTAAAACGGCGCGTGAAAGAGCGAAGAAAGGCGATGCGGATAAAAAAACCGGCCGCAGTCGTCAGGTTGGTAAGAAAGCCAATTTTGAGCCTGACAGCGCTTTCCGTGGCGAGAAGAAACAAAAACCAAAGGCGGCGAAGAAAGAGGCCAGAAAAGCGAAAAAGCCTTCTGAGAAAACGCAAAAAATAGCGGCGGCGACAAAAGCAAAGCGTGCCGCTAAAAAGAAAACGGCACAGTAAGCCGCACAGTGTAAGCCGGGGAAGCATTGCGTCACCCGGCATGATTAACTATTAACGAGTGATTTCATGAGTGAAATGATTTACGGCATCCATGCGGTGCAGGCCCTGCTGGAGCGTGCTCCTGAACGTTTTCAGGATGTCTTTATTCTCAAAGGCCGTGAAGATAAACGCCTGCTGCCGCTGATCCATGCTCTGGAAGCACAGGGCGTGGTCATCCAACTGGCAAACCGTCAGTTTCTGGATGAGAAAAGCGAAGGAGCCGTCCATCAGGGCATTATCGCTCGCGTGAAGCCGGGTCGTCAGTATCAGGAAAACGATCTACCGGATCTGATTGCTTCGCTGGATCAACCGTTCCTGCTGATCCTTGATGGCGTGACCGATCCGCATAACCTCGGTGCCTGTCTGCGTAGCGCCGATGCCGCTGGCGTTAATGCGGTGATCGTGCCGAAAGATCGTTCTGCGCAGTTGAATGCCACGGCGAAGAAAGTCGCCTGCGGTGCAGCGGAAAGCGTCCCGTTGATTCGGGTGACTAACCTGGCGCGTACCATGCGTATGTTGCAGGAAGAGAATATCTGGATTGTCGGCACGGCGGGTGAAGCTGACCATACTCTCTATCAGAGCAAAATGACCGGCCGTATGGCGCTGGTGATGGGGGCGGAAGGTGAGGGGATGCGTCGCCTGACGCGTGAACATTGCGATGAGCTGATCAGCATTCCAATGGCCGGAAGCGTCTCTTCGCTCAACGTTTCTGTCGCGACAGGCATCTGTCTGTTCGAGGCTGTGCGGCAGCGCAGCTAATAGACGATTTCTGAAGCCATCCAGCAGGATGGCTTTTTTGTGCCCTCCTTTCCAGGCATTCTCCCCTCAGACTGACCATACTTATTGAGATGCCATTGAAGGAGGGAAACACAATGCACTGGCAAACTCACACCGTTTTTAATCAGCCGTTACCCCTGAATAACAGCAATCTGTTCCTGTCTGATGGCGCGCTCTGCGAGGCCGTAGCGCGTGAGGGGGCAGGCTGGGACAGCGAACTTCTCGCCAGTATCGGTCAACAACTTGGCACTGCGGAATCGCTGGAACTGGGACGGCTGGCGAATGCCTGGCCGCCAGAATTACTACGTTACGATCCCCAGGGGCAGCGTCTGGACGACGTTCGCTTCCATCCCGCGTGGCATCTGTTGATGCAGGGACTGTGTGCCAACCGTATCCACAATCTGCCCTGGGCGGAGGCGGCGCGAGACGGATCGTTTGTCGCCCGGGCAGCCCGCTTTGTCCTGCATGCGCAGGTGGAGGCCGGCACGTTATGCCCCATCACCATGACTTTTGCCGCGACACCGCTATTGCAGCAAATGTTGCCCGCCGTATTCGCCGACTGGCAAACGCCGCTACACAGCGATCGCTATGATTCGCATCTTGCGCCGGGGGGCCAAAAACGTGGCCTGCTGATCGGCATGGGGATGACGGAAAAACAGGGCGGTTCTGATGTGTTGAGCAACACCACCCGCGCCGAGCGTCTGGCGGATGGGTCGTACCGGCTGGTGGGACATAAATGGTTTTTCTCTGTGCCGCAAAGTGATGCCCATCTGGTGCTGGCACAGGCAAAAGGTGGCCTCTCCTGTTTCTTCGTCCCGCGCTTTTTACCTGACGGCCAGCGCAATGCGATCCGCCTTGAACGGCTGAAAGACAAGCTGGGGAATCGTTCCAATGCCAGCGCGGAAGTCGAGTTTCAGGATGCCATCGGCTGGCTTCTTGGTGATGAGGGAGAAGGCATTCGTCATATCCTGAAGATGGGCGGTCTGACGCGTTTTGACTGTGCGCTCGGCAGTCACGGACTGATGCGCCGCGCCTTCTCGGTGGCGATTTACCACGCGCACCAGCGTCAGGTGTCCGGCAAGCCGCTGATTGAGCAACCGATGATGCGTCAGGTGCTTAGTCGTATGGCGCTCCAGCTGGAAGGACAAACCGCATTATTGTTTCGTCTGGCCCATGCCTGGGATCGGCGTAGCGATGCCAAAGAGCGACTCTGGGCGCGTCTGTTCACGCCAGCGGCAAAATTTGCCGTTTGTAAAGGCGGCATTCCGTTCGTGGCGGAGGCAATGGAAGTGCTTGGCGGCGTAGGGTATTGCGAAGAGAGCGAACTGCCGCGACTGTACCGGGAAATGCCGGTCAATAGTATCTGGGAGGGATCCGGTAACGTCATGTGTCTCGACGTCTTGCGGGTTATCAACAAGCAAACCGGGGTCGATGAGATGCTGAGTGAGGCATTCTCTGAGGTCAGGGGGCAGGACAGGCATTTTGATCGCGCGGTACGCCAGCTTTTGCCGCGACTGCGCAAACCTTCCGAAGAACTGGGTCGTGAGATCACCCAGCAGATTTTCCTGTTGGGATGCGGAATAGAAATGTTACGGCACGCATCACCGCCTGTTGCCCAGGCCTGGTGTCAGATGATGCTGGATACGCGCGGCGGAATGCGGTTATCAGAACGGGTACAGGACGCGTTGCTGCTGCGGGCGACGGGGGGATTGCGCTGATACGTTGCCGGATGCGTTTACGCCATCCGGCAATCTGTTATGCGTAGAGTATGGCTTGTACGCGCCAGTTATCAGGCTGCTGCTCTTCATACATCTGAATAATGCGATACCACGATGCGCCTTGTTCATCGGCTTTTAACGCGACAATCCGCTCCACATCCTGTGGGTTTCCGGAAATATTACTGACAGAGATCAGGCCAATTTCATTGAGGCCAGTCACGCAATCCGCACTCGCGAATTCAGCAGACTGCGCCGTCGTACTCACCAGTCCGGCAGTTAACAGCAGTGAGGATAAGGCAAGAGATTGTTTCATCGTCAGCTCCATTTTACGTTTCCCCGCAATGCGCAGGGCATTCCATCGCCGAAATAAACGTCCAGCCTCCTGCTGTCGGTTTATTGTGCACAGGTAAACGTATAGAGGCGTAAAGCTACGTGAAATTGGCTTAAATTCCATCAATGATTATTTACGATATAAGACGGCCTGTGAGTACCACTGACCCGTCACGATAGTTTCATCAACCATGACAATAACGTAATAATCGGCTTTCGCTGCGGCGGCTTTCGCTCTGACTTCATCAACTGCATCATCCGGAGAGCCTCTGACCAGAGAGGTCACGGTTCCCATTCGCTGCAACCCTTGTGTCTGGTCGCGACGAATTTCCTGCGGATGATCGGCGACGGGCGGTGCTGGCTGTGGCGTTCCCTGAAGAATGCTACATCCACTTAACAGCATCACCAACATCAAAGAGGTAAACCGACGCATCACTCTATCTCGTTTCCTGATAGCCATAGTGTAGTGCCTTATTAATTTCCCTTTGGGGGAATGTTCCCAAAATGTTACCTTCCGCGCGATTTTCGAATGAAAATGTCGTGAAAGCGTAATCCAGTTCTCAACATTATGAATCGTTGTTGAATACGTCACCTTGTTTAATAATGTGACCTATAGCATACCCGCGCCAAAAGAGGTGCAAATGATTGAAATTGAAACATGTCAACTGGCGGAACATCATCTGCTTCACGCCTTTCCTTCGGGGCAACGCAGTACACTTTTGCCGTGTATTGTTTTCTACCACGGGTTTACCTCTTCCAGCCTGGTCTACAGCTATTTTGCCGTGGCGCTGGCGCAGGCCGGATTTCGGGTCATTATGCCAGACGCCGCCGGGCATGGGGCGCGTTTCAATGGTGACGAACAGGCGAGAATGGGCCACTTCTGGCAGATTTTGCAGCAGAGCATGCAGGAGTTTACGGCGTTACGTGCGGCACTGCGTGCAGAAAACTGGCTGCTGGAGGAACGTCTTGCGGTTGGCGGCGCATCGATGGGGGCAATGACTGCGCTGGGGATCATGACTCAGCATCCGGAGGTCAAATGTGTCGCCAGCCTGATGGGCTCGGGTTATTTCACCCGTCTGGCGCGAACGCTGTTTCCCCCTTGTGCCCTGGACACGCCCGCCCGTCAGGAGGAATTCACGCATATCATTGCGCCGTTGGCGAAGTGGGATGTGTCGCAGCAGCTCGCCCGACTGGCCGACAGACCGCTGTTGTTATGGCATGGCCAGGACGATGATGTGGTGCCAGCGGCGGAAAGTTTCCGTTTACAGCAGGCAATGATTCAGGCCGGCCTGGACCACAATTTGACCTGTCAGTGGCAAGCAGGCGTACGCCATCGCATTACGCCCGAAGCCCTGGCCGCAACGGTGTCGTTTTTCCGTCAGCATCTCTGACGCAGGCGCTAGCTAGCCATACGTCATCATGCAAAAAAAAGCCCCCTGAACAGGGGGCAAGTCAAGCTATGGCTTTCTTTTCGTTGGACTTTCCTGGTGCTAGCGATAAATATCCGCGCTGGCGTGGATGTTGCCGTTACTACCGGGTTCCCGCATCAGGATCACGTGGTAGTACGTTGCGCCCTGCGCATCGGTCTCTTCATTCAGGGCCCTTTCTGCATCACTTTCAGTGGCGAAGTTATGATTGATGTAAATGACGCCTAAGCTCTGCACATCATCCATGTTTCGGGCTTGCTGGTGGTCTATTTCAATGGCGGCGAATGTATTTGCACTGAGCAACAGTCCCGCCAGAAGGGTGACAAAACGGATTCGCATACCTACCTCCTCGACAGCTGACTCTGATTAGCGATTTCTCCTGTTAGTCGATAACGTCTGATTTAATTTTAATCGCTACTTTGTCGGTCGATAGCGACCATTTCTGATGCAGTTGTTCAAAAAATTACCGCGATCCGTTCTTTCTGAATGTAAACAATCGGCTAGCCCGTTTTGCTGTGGCGAAAAATACCTGTTTTTCTGACAAGAACACTTACCGAATCGTCAATATCACTGTCGGCCATCGCCGCTTATAGTGAGCCGAAACATAAAGCTAACTTTATGATAATAAGGCAAAAAGATATGGATACTTCATTCATGAATTTCAGCTACTTCGCCATTATGTTTATGGTGGCGCTGATAGCGGGTTTTATTAATGTAGTTTCAGGCGGCGGTGGGTTTTTATCGATTGGAGCGCTATTGCTCTCAGGATTGCCGCCAGCCAATGCGCTGGCCACCAATAAGATTCAGGCGCTGGGCAGTTCATTGACGTCGGGGATCTACTTTCTGCGTCGCGGACATATCAACATCCAGCAGCATAAGTATGTCTTTTTATCCGCGTTTGTGGGAGCGGCTCTGGGGACGACGCTTATCCAGTTCATTGAACCGGAACTGCTGAAAAAACTGTTACCGGTACTCATCATCGCGGTAGCGCTGTACTTTATTTTTGCCCCCAATCTCACTGAACCAAAAAAGAAGCAGCAGGTGTCACTGTTTCTCTTTTCCCTGATAGGGGGAGGGTGCGTTGGTTTCTATGATGGATTCCTCGGCGCCGGGGCCGGTTCCTTTTATACCCTGTGCTACATCCTGCTGTGGGGATACAGCATCGATAAAGCGCAAATTCACTCTAATTTCATTAATCTTGCGTCCAACATCGCCTCTATTCTGTTCTTCATTTTCGGCGGCAAAATGATCTGGTCGCTGGGACTGGTGATGTTCGCCGGGCAGGCGCTTGGCGCACGCCTGGGGGCGACAGTAGTCCTCACACGTGGCAAGAAAGTGATCAGGCCGATGATCGTGATTGTTTCTATCTGCATCAGCGGCAAAATGCTATTGGATATGTATTAAGGGCGTCCTGACAAATATTCCTGGAATCACCTTGAGTTTGCGGCCTGACACCAGTATTATGACGCGTCAATTTTTCAGCCGACCTTTAACACGTTCCTTGCCTCCATGGGCCGCGGCTGACCCAGACAGGAGGCTGAATAATCCGTAAGGAGCAATTCGATGCGTCATTACGAAATCGTTTTTATGGTCCATCCTGACCAGAGCGAACAGGTTCCGGGTATGATCGAGCGTTACTCTGCTGCCATCACTGGTGCAGAAGGCAAGATCCACCGTCTGGAAGACTGGGGCCGCCGTCAGCTGGCTTACCCGATCAACAAACTGCACAAAGCTCACTACGTTCTGCTGAACGTTGAAGCACCGCAGGAAGTGATCGATGAGCTGGAAACAACTTTCCGCTTCAACGACGCCGTTATCCGCAGCATGGTAATGCGTACTAAGCACGCTGTTACCGAAGCATCTCCGATGGTTAAAGCGAAAGACGAGCGCCGTGAGCGTCGCGATGATTTCGCAAACGAAACCGCAGATGATGCTGAAGCTGGGGATTCTGAAGAGTAATTTCTGATGACCAACCGTCTGGTGTTGTCCGGCACCGTGTGCAGGACCCCCCTTCGAAAGGTCAGTCCATCAGGAATTCCGCACTGCCAGTTCGTGCTTGAGCATCGTTCTGTGCAGGAGGAAGCCGGATTTCACCGGCAGGCGTGGTGCCAAATGCCCGTGATTGTTAGCGGACACGAAAACCAGGCCATTACTCACAGTATAACGGTCGGTAGCGCAGTGACCGTTCAGGGGTTCATCTCTTGCCACAAGGCAAAGAACGGCCTGAGCAAAATGGTTCTGCATGCCGAGCAGATTGAATTGATAGATTCTGGAGACTAGCCATATGGCACGTTATTTCCGTCGTCGCAAGTTCTGCCGTTTCACCGCGGAAGGCGTTCAAGAGATCGACTATAAAGATATCGCTACGCTGAAAAACTACATCACCGAAAGCGGTAAGATTGTCCCAAGCCGTATCACCGGTACCCGTGCAAAATACCAGCGTCAGCTGGCTCGCGCTATCAAACGCGCTCGCTACCTGTCTCTGCTGCCGTACACTGATCGTCATCAGTAATCGGTCACGGTCCATTAATACGACTTTGAGAGGATAAGGTAATGCAAGTTATTCTGCTTGATAAAGTAGCAAACCTGGGTAGCCTGGGTGATCAGGTTAACGTTAAAGCGGGCTATGCTCGTAACTTCCTGGTACCACAGGGTAAAGCTGTTCCTGCTACCAAGAAAAACGTTGAATACTTCGAAGCACGTCGCGCTGAACTGGAAGCTAAACTGGCTGACGTTCTGGCTGCTGCAAATGCACGCGCAGAGAAAATCAACGCATTGGAAACCGTTACCATCACGTCTAAAGCAGGCGACGAAGGTAAACTGTTCGGTTCCATCGGTACCCGCGACATCGCTGATGCTGTAACTGCAGCTGGCGTTGAAGTGGCTAAGAGCGAAGTTCGTCTGCCGAACGGCGTTCTGCGTACCACTGGTGAGCACGAAGTGGACTTCCAGGTTCACAGCGAAGTATTCGCTAAGCTGACCATTAACGTTGTTGCAGAATAAGTTTTTATTCTGATAACGTCGTAAGAAACGCCGACCTTGTGTCGGCGTTTTGCTTTTCTGCTCCCCTCATTTTTTCGCTCTGGCTATTCTTTGTCCTTTTCGGGATAATCATTAAAAATAAAACATAATTTCAATCTGGTGATGAATGGATACTCCGCACCCGCAACCTTTGTTTGCGCGTAAAAATGTTGTCTGGCTGAGCGCGGCGTTTTGTTGTCTGCTCTGGGGCAGCGCCTATCCGGCCATAAAGAGCGGTTATGAGATCTTCCAGATCGCCGCTGACGATATTCCGTCCAAAATTGTTTTCGCTGGTTACCGCTTCCTGTTCGCAGGTCTGCTGTTACTCTTGCTGGCGATAGCGCAGCGTAAGCCGATTGGCCGCCTGAGTTCCCGGCAGTTCGGGCAATTGACGCTGCTGGGAGTGACGCAGACCTCGCTGCAATACATCTTTTTTTACATCGGTCTGGCGTTCACTACCGGCGTGAAGGGATCGATCATGAATGCCACGGGCACCTTCTTCAGCGTGCTGTTGGCGCACTTCATCTATCAGAACGACAAACTGAGTTACAACAAAACGCTGGGATGCATTCTCGGTTTTACCGGCGTGATGGTGGTGAACTTCAACAGCGGACTGCTGGATTTTAATTTTACCCTGGCGGGCGATGGCTCAATTGTGCTGGCGGCATTTATTCTCTCCGCCGCGACACTTTACGGTAAGCGACTCTCTCAGACGGTCGATCCAACCGTGATGACGGGGTATCAGTTAGGGATTGGCGGGCTGGTGTTGGTGATCGGTGGTTATGTCTTTGGCGGCACACTGGCGGTTCACGGTCTCGCATCGGTGGCGATTCTCGGTTACCTGACGTTGCTCTCTTCAGTGGCGTTCGCGCTGTGGAGTATTTTGCTTAAGTATAACCGTGTGGGGATGATTGCACCGTTTAACTTCCTGATCCCGGTCTCCGGCGCGGTGCTGTCCGCGATTTTTCTCGGTGAGAATATCCTGGAGTGGAAATACGCGATTGCGCTGGTTCTGGTGTGCTCGGGGATCTGGTGGGTTAATAAGGTGAAGCGGTAACGCCGCCAATGCCGTGGTAGGCCGGATAAGGGCAAGCCGCCATCCGGCACGGCGCTGATGTGCCTGATGGCGCTACGCTTATCAGACCTGGCAGACCCCGGCACGATGAATTAACGTACGCGGATAAAGCTGCCGTCAGGTTGACGAGTAAACAGTACCTGCTGATTGTTGCCGGTGTCGATAGTCAGTCCGGTCACCACGCCATTCGCGTTCTGGCGAATTTGCACCATCTGCCCGCTCTGGAGAGTGCTTAGCGGTTTCCCCGCACCTTCAACCTGCGCCATCGCATAAACATCTGTAGGTGGCAGTCCGTGGTCGCGGAACAGTTGTGCCATGGTTTTACCGGGCTCTACGCGATAGGAGCGCCATTGCTGCTCAATGCCGCTATCCTGCTGGAAAGGCTGGGTTTGCGGTTGCTGTGACTGAGGTTGCTCTTCCGGTTGCCCTTCCTGAATGGGTTCCGGCGCAACGGGAGCGACTTGGCCTGGATCGTTTTGCGGGGCCACAAGCTGGGCCTGAAGCTGCGCTTCCGTCGGGGGTTGAGACTGCCACTGGAGATCCAGTTGCGCGTTACGGGTTACCGCTGGCGTATCGTTCGTGTCGCTTGAGGGGAGAAGGAAACCGACGACCAGCACAATCGCTGCAATGATAATGCCGCGGCGATGCATAGACGGAAGCGGATCCATAATGCGAAAATTGTCCGGTGCATGCCAGATTTTCGCCAGGGTTGGTTTTAATTCAAAGCGCCCGGGCATGGCTTTCCTCCTGCTCCGCGTCTCGTTCCTCAATCATAGAGTATAGACAGCTAACGCTATGATGTTCGTGATATTCCCCGTTTTTGGCACATATACAGGGGGATATCCCTATTGTTTCTTTTTCGTCGTGATTTGTCATCCACCCCGAGACAACATTTTACCGGGAGAAGCCTGGCTGTTATGCTGCCCGCTACTTTTTTATATCCGATGAAAGGAAATACGATGGCAACCCCGACTTTTGACACTATCGAAGCGCAAGCAAGCTACGGCATTGGTTTGCAGGTAGGACAGCAACTGAGCGAATCCGGACTGGAAGGGCTGTTGCCTGAAGCGCTGGTTGCCGGTATTGCTGACGCGCTGGAAGGCAAGCAGCCAGCCGTGCCGGTTGATGTGGTACACCGCGCGCTGCGCGAGATCCATGAACGTGCGGATGCCGTACGTCGCGAACGCTTCCAGGCGATGGCCGCAGATGGCGTGAAATATCTGGAAGAAAACCGTGAGAAAGACGGTGTGAACAGCACGGAATCTGGTCTGCAATTCCGCGTCCTGACTCAGGGCGAAGGCGCTATCCCGGCTCGTACTGACCGCGTTCGTGTGCACTACACCGGTAAACTGATCGACGGTACCGTCTTTGACAGCTCTGTTGCGCGCGGCGAACCGGCTGAATTCCCGGTAAACGGCGTGATTCCTGGCTGGATTGAAGCGCTGACCCTGATGCCGGTTGGCTCTAAATGGGAACTGACCATTCCTCAGGAACTGGCTTACGGCGAACGTGGCGCCGGTGCGTCGATCCCGCCATTCAGCACCCTGGTGTTCGACGTCGAACTGCTGGAAATTCTGTAACTAGTCACTTCTGTTCCCCCTCCACGCCGGAGGGGGACGAAAAATGCGCAATAACGCTGCCAGATTGCTGGGTATCGGAGTTTTATCTTGCAAATGCATCAGTTGCGTGTATTTTTGTGAGCTAATTCGCGTTACCAGAGTGATATGACACTCACTTTAAACATATAATTAACATAATATCTAAATCTTAGTATTCATCCCGCCGATTCTTACCTAATATCGATAAGTCCTGAAAACAGGATCGTCGTATCATAGATGCACAACAGACGCATTAAAGGCCGCAGAGCCCGCACAACACAGACAGGTACAGGAAGAATAAAATATGGTAGATCAGGTAAAAGTCGCCGCCGACGAACAGGCTCCGACTGAACAGTCGCTACGGCGCAATCTTACAAACCGACATATTCAGCTTATCGCCATCGGCGGTGCCATTGGTACGGGCCTGTTTATGGGGTCGGGTAAAACGATCAGTCTCGCCGGGCCGTCGATCATTTTTGTTTATATGATCATTGGTTTTATGCTTTTTTTCGTGATGCGCGCAATGGGAGAATTGCTGCTCTCGAATCTGGAATACAAATCTTTTAGCGACTTTGCTTCGGATCTGCTGGGACCGTGGGCAGGTTATTTCACCGGCTGGACCTACTGGTTCTGTTGGGTGGTGACCGGGATGGCGGATGTCGTCGCTATTACGGCCTACGCGCAGTTCTGGTTCCCCGGTCTTTCCGACTGGGTCGCCTCGCTGGCGGTAGTGATCCTGCTGCTGAGCCTTAACCTTGCCACCGTGAAAATGTTCGGTGAGATGGAGTTCTGGTTCGCGATGATCAAAATCGTCGCTATCGTGTCGCTGATTATCGTCGGCCTGGTGATGATTGCCATGCACTTCCAGTCGCCAACCGGTGTGGAAGCGTCGTTTGCTCACCTGTGGAATGATGGCGGCTGGTTCCCGAAAGGCATTAGCGGCTTCTTTGCCGGTTTCCAGATTGCCGTGTTCGCCTTTGTCGGGATCGAACTGGTCGGGACGACGGCGGCGGAAACGAAAGATCCGGAGAAATCGCTGCCGCGCGCCATTAACTCGATTCCGATTCGTATCATCATGTTTTACGTCTTTGCGCTGATCGTCATCATGTCCGTAACGCCGTGGAGTTCAGTGGTGCCGGATAAGAGTCCGTTCGTTGAGTTGTTCGTGCTGGTGGGTCTGCCTGCCGCTGCGAGCGTGATTAACTTCGTGGTCCTGACGTCCGCTGCTTCCTCTGCAAACAGTGGCGTGTTCTCTACCAGCCGTATGCTGTTTGGTCTGGCGCAGGAAGGCGTGGCACCGAAAGCATTCGCTAAGCTGTCTAAACGCGCGGTTCCGGCGAAAGGGCTGACCTTCTCCTGTATCTGCCTGCTGGGCGGAGTCGTGATGCTGTATGTCAACCCAAGCGTGATTGGCGCGTTCACCATGATCACGACAGTGTCGGCGATCTTGTTTATGTTCGTCTGGACTATCATCCTGTGCTCATACCTGGTGTATCGCAAACAGCGTCCACATCTGCATGAGAAGTCAATCTACAAAATGCCGCTTGGCAAGCTGATGTGCTGGGTGTGCATGGCGTTCTTCGTCTTCGTGCTGGTACTGCTGACGCTAGAAGATGATACCCGTCAGGCGCTGCTCGTCACGCCGCTGTGGTTCATTGCGCTGGGTCTGGGCTGGTGGCTGATTGGTAAGAAGCGGATGGCAGGCGTTCGTTAAAAAAAGAGCCGCGACGCGGCTCTGCAATTACATGAATCAGGGCGCTCTCGGGCGCCTTTTTTATTCGCCTGCGAGGGCACGCGGGAACAACACATTATTTTCCAGACTGATGTGTTCCATCAGATCATCAATCATCTCATTGATGCCGTTGTACATCGCTTTCCAGGTGGTGCACGCTTCTGGCGGGATCGTCACGTTCTGGGTGGTATGTTTAATCACTTCCAGCAGTTCCCCCGCTTCATCATGCTCACTTTCCATGACGCTGATCGGCCCCATCGCCTGGCTACCCATGCCCTGTTTGATCATCGGGAACAGGATCTGCTCCTCTTTCATCATGTGGCTTGAAAGCTCCTGATGCAGCATGGTCAGATACTTCGCCAGACCTTTTGGTACGTTGGGCTTATCAGCATGAACGCGTTCAACTTTGGTGGCTTGCAGGATCAGTTCCGGCAGTTGCTCGCGGTGTCTGTCGTGATAACGCACGATGATGTGGTCGATAATTTCGACCAGCGGCGCGGTACGCCAGTCTTTATCGATCGGTTGTTCTGCCAGTTGTGCCAGTTGCGCTTCGATAGCATCAACGTCCAGCTCTTTACGGGCGGCAGCACGCGCCAGCGTCTGCTTACCGCCGCAGCAGTAATCCATATCGTACTTACGAAACAGGGCCGACGCGCGAGGGATAGAGAGCGCCAGTTCACCTAAAGGTTGATCGCGATAAGCCATAGCCGTTACCTCATTCTCAATAATATAAGGTGTATTTTAAATGCATCTTTAATCGGGCGCTATAACCCTTTCGAGGGGGGACGGATTAACGGCCTGGCTCTGAAAGCGGAATGACGCGTGGTTTTTCCGGTTTTGCTCTGACTGCCACCACCACGCCGATAACCAGCAAAGCAATACCGCTGAGCGTCAGCACAGGGGGAAGGGTCTGGCGCAAGATGAAGGTGTAGAGCAAACCCGCCAGCGTTTCGAACACGATCAATGGGCCGAGGATCACCGTCGGTAATCGCTGGCTGGCAATGTTCCAGCACAGCGCGCCTACCCATGAGCACAGCACCGCAATCGCCACCATTAGGCCTACAAACACCGCAGGGCGCGGGCCGAACGGCAGGGCGAAGTCGGGCATTTTCCCATGCAGCCAGAAGCAGGCGACGAGGTAGCCCAGCAGCGAAACGGGCAGGGTTACCAGCGCCTGCGCCGTCGCCCACATCATCGGGTGTTTTTCCGGGTTCTCCCGCAGCCAGCGGGCATTACGCAGCGCATACCAGGCCCAGCACACCACTGATACCAGCGCCAACGCGATGCCAGAACCGTAGCGCCAGCCGCTAAAATCAGGCAAGCCCTGGTTGAGTTCCGCAATGTTCACGCACAGCAATCCGATGCCTATCAGCAGCAGTGCTGGGGCCAGCCGTAGCCAGGAGAGCCTGCCATCGCGCTGGCTGTACAGCAGGTTGGCAAATACCGGAATGACGACCGGCAGCGTGCCGATGATCATCGTTGAGACTGGTGCGCCGGTGCGCTGAATGGCGCTGGCAAGGCAGACGTAATAAATCAGGTTGCCCATCATGGTCAGCGCCAGCGCGGTCAGCCAGTCTTTCGCCGAAAGCTGCCGCAGGCGCACACGTCCGAGCCATGTCAGCGGCAGGGCAATCAAGCCTAATGCCAGATAACGCCCCATCGACTGCAGCACCGCCGGATATTCCGGCACGATCAACGGTCCGACAAAAATCAGTCCCCACATCAACCCTGCCAGCAGGGCGTACAACACACCGCTAATCATGCTTTACATCCACATCGTTAAACATGACGAAAAGTGTAGGCAGGGAACCGGGGCGCGTATTGTATGAGCTTGCGCATTAGCGCGAATAAACCTGCTTTTGATAGCGCACGGGAGTGATGCCGTAGCGATGGGTAAAGGCGCGGGTGAGATGGGATTGATCGGTCAGGCCGGTCGCGGCGGCAACGTCCGCAGCGGGCATACCGAGAGTCAGAAAACCTTTTGCCCGCCACAGACGGATCGCCATCAGCATCTGGTGTGGCGTCACGTGGAAATGGCCTTTGAACTGACGTTGAAAGTGCCAGGGGCTAAGCGAGGCAACACGTGCCAGTTCATCGAGGGTGACCGGGCGCATGTAGTTGTCATGCAAATAGTCGCGCACGCGCTCAAAGCGATGCGCGCCTTCCCGTGGCAACGGGGCATGACGTGCCAGCGGCTGGAAGGTGTCGATCAGATCCAGCAACAATCCTTTTTGCGCTAAAGGATCGTCGGTGTGCCACAGTCCGTGGATCAGCGAACAAATCTGACGGGAGCGGCGCGGATCGTGACGTGTGACGTCGTGAAACCACCAGTGACGAATGCCGGTCACCTCTTCCAGCAGATCGGGCTCCAGATAGATCATCCGGTAACGCCAACCGTCGGCGGTTTCGGCCTCGCCGGTATGCAGCTCATCCGGATTCATCGTCACGACCGAGTGGGCTGGGGCAACGTACTGCGTGCCACGATAGCGAAAGCGCTCGGCACCAGCTTCTATCGCGCCAATGCCGAACGCTTCGTGGGTGTGTGGCTCAAAGGCGTAGCGTGAAATATGCGCGTGATACAACTCAACGCCAGGCACCTGCGCCAGATGGCGAAAGCGGGCGCTGTCTTTTTCATCGCTAAACTGCTCGGGTACACCTTGCACGTTGTCTCTCCCCACGCATCGTCCTGTCATTATCAGAGAGGATGCGCGGGGATGCCACCATAATTAACCGATTTTTAACACTTACAGAATACCGTTGACGCTTTCGGCCAGCGACGTGGTCGGGCGACCGATCAGCTTGCTCAGCGTGTGGCTGTCATCGAACAGACCGCCTTTGGATGCCCCGATGTCTGAATCGGCCAGCATCTCCGCCAGTCCTGCTGGCAAACCGACCCCTTTCAGCGCGGCGGCGAAATCGGCTTCGCTCATGTTCTGATAAACGACAGGTTTGCCACTCTGTTTACTCAGTTCTGCGGCCAGCTGGCTTAGTGTCCAGGATTCATCACCCGCCAGTTCATACACTTTCCCGGCATGGCCTTCGGTGCTGATGACCTGTGCGGCGGCAGCGGCGTAATCCGCACGCGTTGCACTGGCAATTCTGCCCTCGCCCGCCGCGCCGATAAATACGCCATGCTCCAGCGCAGCAGGGGCGCTGGCGAGATAGTTTTCGGTATACCAGCCGTTACGCAACAGCGCGTAGGCAATACCGGAGTCAGCCAGCATCTTCTCGGTATCGACGTGTTCAACGTGCAAAGCGAGGGGAGAGCGGTCGGCATGCAACAGGCTGGTGTAGGCGATAAATTTCACTTTCGCCGCCTTTGCCGCATTAATCACGTTACGGTGCTGAACGGCACGCTGGCCGACTTCGCTGGAAGAGATCAACAGCAGCTTGTCCACACCCTGTAACGCATGGGTAAATGCCGCTTCGTCACTGTAATCCGCCTGACGTACGGTAATTCCCTGTTGGCTTAACGCGGTGGCCTTCGCCGGGTTGCGAACGATGGCCACAATCTGGCTGGCAGGAACGGTTTTCAGTAGGTTCTCAATAACGTGTTGGCCCAGTTGGCCCGTCGCGCCGGTAATAGCAATCATGAGGTGACTCCTTCTTAATGTGTCGCTTGTGTTTTATAAAGCTAGCACCTAAACTTACTTTTAGTAAGTACGTACAAAAAGGTAAGTATAAAGATGAGTGCATCGACTCTTTCTCAACAACTGCGCGACGGCAATTTGTTTGCCGAGCAGTGTCCGTCGCGTGAGGTGTTAAAGCATGTGACCAGTCGCTGGGGCGTCTTGATCCTGGTGGCGCTACGTGACGGCACACATCGCTTCAGCGATTTGCGGCGTAAAATGGGCGGCGTGAGCGAGAAGATGCTGGCGCAGTCGTTGCAGGCGCTGGAGCAGGATGGGTTTATCAACCGGGTTTCGTATCCGGTCGTGCCGCCGCACGTGGAATACAGTTTGACTCCGCTGGGCGAGCAGGTCAGTGATAAAGTCGCCGCGCTGGCGGACTGGATTGAGCTGAATTTGCCGCAGGTGTTAGCACAACGGGAAGAACGGGCGGCGTAAAACGTTGCCGGATGGCGGGATGTCATCCGGCATTAACGTTACTTGCTTAAATCCATCTGATAAATTGCGAAACCGATCTCATCGGTCGCCACTTTTTGCATCGGGTACTGGCCTTTCTCTTTGATAAACGCAGCGGCTTTATCCCCCGGCGAGGTTTCGAAGCGGATATCCAGTTTTTTCTCACTGTGAATTGGTGCCAGACGCCAGTTGTTATCGGCCGCCGGATGAATTTCCCCGGCGCGTTGAGATTCCGCGCCAATCCATGCCGCCAGCACCGAGCGATTCTCATCCGGTGACGCAAAGGCAATATGGCTGTCGCCGGTTCCGGCAAATTTACCGCCATAGGCGCGATAGTTATTGGTAGCGACCAGGAAAGTGGCATTCGGGTCAATCGGCTTGCCGTTGAAGGTCAGATTTTTAATCCTTTCTGCGGACGGATTTACCGTCTGGCATTCACCGTCATAGCGTGCGGGCTGTGAGACATCAATCTGGTATTCCACGCCGTCGATCACATCGAAGTTATAGGTACGAAACCCATCCCAGTTGATGAGCGACTGCGGTTTGCTACTGGTGACATCGATCTGATTAAACTGTCCGGCTGAGCATTCCAGCCACTCTTTCACCTCTTTACCACTGGCTTTAACGACCACCAGGGTATTCGGGTACAGGTAAAGGTCAGCGGCATTGCGGAAGGTCAACGGGCCTTTTTCGACTTCGACAAAACTGGCCGGATCGTTCTTGCGTCCGCCAACTTTAAACGGAGCGGCGGCGGAAAGCACCGGCAGTTTCGCCAGATCCGGATCGCCCTGAATGAAATGTTCGACATAGGCTTTCTGTGCGTTATTGACCACCTGAACGGTCGGATCGTCCTGCACCAGCGCCAGATAGCTGTACATGTTATCTGCGGATTTGCCGATCGGCTGGCTGACAAATTCGCGGGTCGCGTCGTGGTCGGCTTTCAGAATCTCCGCCAGTTTGCTGTCTTCGGCAGCGAGTGATTTCTTCGCAGCGGTGTCGTAAATGGGGCGCGCTTCGGCTTTGGCCTGCGTTATCTGCCATTTGCCGCTGTCGTTATTGAGCACCAGATCCACCACGCCCAGATGATCGCCCCACATGCCTGGCATCACCGCCGGCACGCCGTTCAGCGTCCCTTTTGCGATATCCGCGCCTTTGATGTTGGCAAAGTCTTTACCGGGGAAGACCGCGTGGGCATGACCAAACATAATGGCATCCACGCCGGGCACTTCACTGAGATAATAAACCGAGTTCTCGGCCATGCTCTGGTACGGGTCAGCAGAGAGTCCTGAATGCGCGATCACCACCACCACATCGGCCCCTTTTTCACGCATTTCTGGGACATAGCGACGTGCGGTTTCGGTAATGTCGTTAACCGTCACTTTGCCGCTCAGGTTCGCTTTATCCCAGGTCATGATCTGCGGAGGGACAAACCCGATATAGCCGATTTTCAGCGTCTGCTTATGGCCTTCCTGATCGACGACATCCGTCTCTTTAATAAGATAAGGGGTAAACAACGGCTTTTTGGTCTTAACGTCGATGATATTGGCGTTAACGTAAGGGAATGACGCGCCTGCCAGCGCTTTTTGCAGATATTCCAGCCCGTAGTTGAACTCATGGTTACCGAGGTTACCAACCGCGTAATCCAGTGTATTCAGCGCTTTGTAGACCGGATGGATCTCGCCTTTTTTCAGTCCCTTTGCCGCCATATAATCGCCCAGCGGACTGCCCTGAATCAGATCGCCATTGTCGACCAGCACGCTGTTTTTGGCTTCATCGCGCGCGGCGTTAATCAGGCTTGCGGTGCGTACCAGTCCGAATTTTTCGGTTGCGGTATCTTTGTAATAATCGAAATCCATCATGTTGCTATGCAAATCAGTGGTTTCCATTATCCGTAGATCAACGGTCGCGGCATTCACGCTGGCCGCGATCAGCGTGGCCAGAAGCGTTGCACTAAACTTAATCATCAGAGGGCATCCTTTTAAGATCTGAAACACAGTAAAAAATGTATTTATATCTTCTTGCTTACAGAACTGTGAAGCATGCATCAGTTTAGCAAGCAAAACCGCAGACACTATCACAGTTGGCGGATTCGCTTTTGATCGGGTATAAGTAAAACAATGAGTTAAGACCACTGCCACAAATGAGGTGGAGAATGCTAGAACACGTATGCCAGCTTGCACGGAACGCGGGCGATGCCATTATGCAGGTTTATGATGGAGTCAAACCGATGGAGATTACCAGCAAGCCGGACGACTCCCCGGTGACAGCGGCCGATATCGCGGCGCACGCGGTGATTCTTGAAGGGTTGACGCAATTGACGCCAGATATTCCAGTGCTCTCCGAAGAGGACCCACCAGCCTGGGACGTGCGTCGGCACTGGCAGCGCTACTGGTTAGTCGATCCGCTGGATGGCACCAAAGAGTTCATCAAACGCAACGGCGAGTTTACCGTAAATATTGCGCTTATCGAGAAGGGCAAACCGGTACTGGGCGTGGTCTACGCGCCGGTGATGAAAGTGATGTACAGCGCGGCGGACGGCAAAGCCTGGAAAGAAGAGTGCAATGTGCGCAAGCAAATTCAGGTCCGTGACGCGCGTCCGCCACTGGTAGTGATTAGCCGCTCCCACGCAGACAACGAACTGAAAGAATATTTACAACAGTTGGGCGAGCACCAGACGACGTCGATTGGTTCGTCGCTGAAGTTCTGCCTGGTCGCGGAGGGACAGGCGCAACTGTACCCGCGCTTTGGACCGACCAACGTCTGGGACACCGCTGCGGGCCATGCTGTCGCGGCGGCAGCCGGGGCGCACGTTCACGACTGGCAGGGTAAACCGCTGGACTACACCCCGCGTGAGTCGTTCCTCAACCCCGGCTTTCGGGTCTCTATTTATTGAGTAACTTATGCAGCAGGGTAATCACCTGCTGCACCTCTTCCTGGGTGAGCGCCCCGTCTTTTGCCCACTGTACGCGACCGTCTTTATCAAGCACCGCGATAGCAGAGCTCTCTTCATCCAGTTGCCAGGCTTTACGGGCCACGCCGTTGCTGTCGACAATAAACTGCGACCACGGGTAGAGCTTCTTATTGCTCTCGAGGCTGCTGCGCACAAACATACCGGAGCCAGGAATCGCGTCGTCAGTGTTGACGATCGTCGTGGTCTGGTAAACGTCATGGGGCAGTTTTGCTGCTTTGATCGCTTCAATCAGCGTCGCATTTTTTTCTTTCGCAGAGGTGCGTCCGGCGATGTGCTGAAGGATTCGCACCTTCCCGGGCAACTGTGCGCTGTTCCAGCTTTTATAGCTGAACTTATCATTTTCAAGAATCAATTCGCCGCGATCCGCAATCCCTACCGGCGGGACGCGCTGGCCCGTTTCGAAGCTATGCGCGGAGGCCATCATTGGCGCTAACAGGCACGCCAGCGCGAGAATCTTACGTAAGGTCATGGTGTTTCCTTCTTATTGTTTGCAGGTGATCCGACCACTTGGGTCTGATTTTTAATCATATGTGCGAATGATGCTTTTTCCCGCAAGAGTGATGCCAGTTTGCGGACGGGCGCACAAATCCTGCGAAAAACGAAGGCTTATACTGAGGACCGCACCCTGATTCAGAGATGATTCTGATTAACTGTAATGAAAAGGTAAATAAACTTATACGCGCTGGAAACATCGTACAGATAGTCTATAGTCAAATGGCATTAAATTTTGCGCCTTAGAACGGTTGGACCGATTGTGGGACCACAAGGGCGTGACTTAAGCAGGAGATAACAATGAAAATTTTCCAACGGTACAACCCACTGCAAGTGGCGAAGTACGTGAAGATCCTGTTCCGTGGACGGTTATATATCAAGGACGTTGGCGCTTTTGAGTTTGATAAGGGCAAGATTCTTATCCCAAAAGTGAAGGATAAACAGCATCTGTCTGTGATGTCCGAAGTTAACCGTCAGGTTCTGCGTCTGCAAACTGAGATGGCTTAACCAAAGTGCTATGCAGTAGTTTAAAAAACGGCTCCCATTGGGAGCCGTTGATGTTTCTGGAGCAGGCAGAATAAGCGAATACTACGCTTTAACGTCTCCCTGAACGTCCGGCAGTTTCGGCACCAGTACGCTTGGTTTACTGTCCAGGCGGGTCACCAGCAACTGATCGATACGGTAGTTATCGATATCCACCACTTCGAATTTGTAGCCCGAGAACTTCACGGAATCGGTCCGTTTCGGGATTTTACGCAGCATGAACATCATAAAGCCGCCAATCGTTTCGTAGTTACCTGATTGCGGGAACTCGTCGATATCCAGCACGCGCATCACGTCATCGATCGGCGTACCGCCGTCAATCAGCCAGGAGTTCTCGTCGCGCGCCACAATCTGCTCTTCCAGACCCTGGCCGACCAGATCGCCCATTAGCGTGGTCATCACATCATTCAACGTGATGATCCCCACGACCAGCGCGTATTCGTTCATGATCACCGCAAAGTCTTCACCGGCGGTTTTGAAGCTTTCCAGCGCTTCAGAAAGAGTCAGCGTATCCGGAACAATCAGGGTGTTGCGGATCTGCACGCCGCTGTTCAGCGCCATGCTCTGATTCGCCAGAACACGATTCAGTAAATCTTTCGAGTCAACGTAACCAATGATGTGGTCAATGTCTTCGTTACAGACAAGGAACTTGGAGTGCGGATGTTCCGCCACTTTGTTTTTCAGGCTCTGCTCGTCTTCATGCAGATCGAACCAGATCACGTTTTCACGCGACGTCATCGATGACGGCACAGTGCGCGACTCCAGCTCAAACACGTTCTCAATCAGCTCATGTTCCTGTTTACGCAATACGCCTGCGAGCGCGCCAGCTTCCACTACCGCATAAATATCATCAGACGTGATGTCATCCTTGCGCACCATCGGCAATTTGAAGATGCGAAAGATCACGTTCGCCAACCCGTTGAAGAACCACACCAGCGGCGTGAAAACGAACAGACAGAAGCGCATCGGGTTGATGATACGCAAAGCCACAGCTTCTGGTGCAATCATACCGATGCGTTTCGGGGTTAAGTCCGCGAAGAGGATAAACATACCGGTGACCAGCGAGAAGGAGAGAATAAAGCTCAACTGCTCAGAGAGTTCCGGCGACATATAGCGAGAGAATAACGAGTTAAAAGCGGGGGAAAATGCGGCGTCACCGACGATACCGCCAAGAATGGCGACCGCGTTCAGACCGATTTGCACCACCGTGAAGAACATCCCCGGGTTTTCCTGCATTTTCAACACGCGTTGCGCATTGAGATTGCCTTCATCGGCCAGCAGTTTGAGCTTAATTTTACGTGAGGCAGCAAGTGAGATCTCGGATATCGAGAAGAACGCACTCACAGCGATCAGGCAAAGAATAATGAAAATACTGTTTAACATATCTTATCCGGCGTCACGCCAGATCCTCGGAAGGGAAGTTGATAAATCCATGTGGTAAAACTTAATGAAAACCGGCCCGTGGAGGTGAGCCGGTAAGTTCAGGGGCTAGTATAGCGTAAGGGCGGGGCAGGCCGCTAGCGGTGGGTAAATGTCGATCTCTTTCTGTTGGCAAGTGAGAAAACCATCAGCGATAAATCATATCAAATGTCGCCGTTGCGTTGACGTCTCCGGCCTTGATGGCATCGCTCAGACGAATCAGCCACGCCTGAAAAGGCAAGATAATCGTCATTGAATCTGCATTGCTCAGTAAATAAACCTCTTTTCCGAAGGTGACGGGCTGGTAGTTATACATCACTTGTACGCCAACACCGCGAGCGGAGGAACTCTGATTAGGATTATCCAACGCCAACGTCTTTTTTTGACCGTCGGTGGTGGTGCCGTCAAATTTTATGTTCACATTCGTGCCCTGTTCGCAATTAAGAACAATATCAAAGCTTACGGGAGAGGTGGTGTTGCCGGAACGAGGAAGTGATGTGATAGCAATCCCCTGTGATCCTGTTAATGGGACGGTAATATCTTTGGTTTCAATATCACAGCCAACAGATTGCACGAACACCGAGGTTGGATTAAAGGACATTAAATACTGACGGGCAGAGCCAAACACACGTTCAACGCTGTAATTAGTTAAATTCAGGACACCGGTAGTAATTCGTGACCCGGTAGCAATTAATTGAACTTTAAAGTAATTTTGTTGCTTGTAAGCGTAACTCGCCTTAGCTTGCTCAGTCCCATGCGGCCAGGCCATGGGGATTAAATTGGACATATCCTGACCGGCCAGGATTTTTATACCAATGCCAGGATTGTTCGTTTCATAAACATAGGAAGTAGAAATGTCACTTACCGGTGTCTTTGCTGATTGATAGCCTGATTCAACCACTTGATCAGTATAACAATAGATATCCGCCATAGTGGAGGCAGTGATAACGGGGCTTTCCCAAAGAATAGTATCTGCCGGGTTAGTATAATTCAACCTTAATGCAGGTATATTGATTTGCTGTAAAACGGTACTTGTACCGTTCCTCAGGGTACAATCTGCCCCTGCTGAGCAGGATAAAGATATTGCACAGACACTAAAGAAAATACGCAGTATCCAGGTCAGTATAAAACGTGAAATCATAATTAATCCGTAAAGTAGTAACGCTAAATCATATCGAATGTCGCCGTTGCGTTGACATCTACGGTCTTAATAGCGCGGTTAAGCCTATTAAACAGGCCTGACAGGACAAGGTCACTTGTGTTGTTATGTGAGTTAATAAATCATATTGTCCAATGAAATAAACAGGTTGGATATTGGATGGGATTTGAATACCGTCCCCTTGAGCAGAGGAGGGTATATCAACATTATCTAAATGAAGCATAGTGTATTTTCCATTTATCGTCGTACTATTAAATTTTATGCTGGTACGGATCATTTTCAGACAGGTAACATTAATATCGGACGCGTACCGGTGTTGTGGTATCTCCATGAGGAGAAAGAGACGTTATCACGGCAGCACGGACTCATTCTTTATTTCGCATCTTGTCACCTGGCAATATTAATGGCATTCCAGCGAGAGGCGCATTACGGTCGCTTCGCTGTCAGCGCTTTCGGATAATGAGGGGACGTGCGTCTCACAAGTATGATCACTGCCATTTCCCCATAGGGCCACCAGTTTCATCCCTTTGGAGACACCGGTGATATAAACCTGACCGTGATCGTCGACGAGG
Organism: Citrobacter sp. LST-B2; assembly: GCF_057983045.1. Taxonomy (NCBI): domain Bacteria; kingdom Pseudomonadati; phylum Pseudomonadota; class Gammaproteobacteria; order Enterobacterales; family Enterobacteriaceae; genus Citrobacter; species Citrobacter sp. LST-B2. The sequence continues at coordinate 4,381,913 of NZ_CP192598.1, read as the reverse complement.
CTGGTTGGGTTCTCTTCCTCTTGCGGGGTTGAGACCAGAGCGCCAAAGGGAACAGTACTATTACCGTGCAGCAATGTAAAAAGCACACGTGCTCCGCTGCGCACTTTATAATCCGCGAGAGCCACTGCACCACGAGTCGGTACGACAGTTTTTACCGGATCGCTAATATCACTATTTCTACTGCCACTGGTATTCAGCGATATAGTGTTTTGCCGATAGGGATTACTGTAAGGAACTACGGCATAACCACGTTTATCCGTATAAATACCTGATGCGCCGCTGACGTTAATATTTGCGGCACCGGGTGCGCGAACTAATGTCATGGTTTCCGGTAAGGTTTGCGCTAAGGTTACACCAAAAGGATGAGCGATTATGCCGCCCTGTGCACTGTAATTCACGCGCTGACTATTATTATCATAACTGTAACCACCGCTCAGTGTACCGGATGAGCCGCGATAAGCGGCATTCATGCTGCCGCTTGTTGCGTTGTTCTGCTCTGAGTATGACTGTTGTATATTGTAAGTTAAGTTATTGTCTTTCAGCGCAATGCCATTAATACCAAGCTGGTGTCCCGCATTGCCTTGCTGTGAAGAGTTAAGTGCATAAGTCGCCCAGGTTTGCGGCAACCATTTATCCAATGGAATACCAATGGTTAATAAATATTGCGTATCCGTTTGGCTGGTGGGCATCTGCGTTTGTGACGCGTTAAATGAGTACGAAACATTATTGAGCATCACGTTATAGCCTAACGTGAAATTACGCTCAGACTTATTCAGTTTCCAGTAATCCTGCTGATAAGCCGACAGATATAAGCTACCCCATTCTCCCAATGCTTGACTGATGTTGATTTGTGCACGGCTCCGGCGGTTATAGAGATCTCTGTAGGAGTACATATCATCGGCTATATCCGCTGAGTCTCGATGGTTAAGTGTTTCCGCAAAAGTGTAAAAATTTGCAGAAGAATAGCGATAACTGGCGATAGTCAGGTTAGTGTTAGTCGCATCTATGTTTTTCGCATACTGAAGACGGTATGACATACCGGTTTCATTTTGATCATCATTAAGCTGGCTTTTGGCCTGAGTGGCATCAAAAGAAATTGAGCCCACAGCGTGCAAATCCATACCAATACCCAGAGCAGCAGACTGATATATATCGGCACCAATCAGCCCACCATAGACAGTCATTCCCCATGGCATACCATAAATAAGCTGAGCCTGGCCGAAATCAGGCGCGTCGGAAACATCATTGCTCTGATATTTGCCGTAGGCCACGCTATAACTATAACTGCCACTACGCAGCATGACCGGTAAGGAGGAAGACGATTGGGTAAAAGTATGTTCGCTGCCGTCAACTTCGGTCACGATAACGTCGAAGTCACTCCCGGATGAAACCTGATTAATATCCCGAATTTCAAACGTGCCAGGAGCGACGTAGGTTTCGTAAATTTTATAGCCATTTTGTTTGATGGTGACTTTAGCATCACTGTGCGCGATACCACGAATCAGCGGCGCAAATCCTTGCTCGCTATAAGGATGCATAGTGGAATCAGAATAGACTCTGACGCCGCGAAACTGAATGCTATCAAAAATGTCCGAAGGTGTGCTGCTGTCCCCGGCTAAAAATTGGCTGCGCAACGTTTTAATATCATGCGTCAACGTTGTTGAAAGCTCGTCCCACTTTTCGCCGGAATAGTTCGATACATTGCGCAGCCGCCATCCGCCAAGATTAGCACCCGAGTTTAAACTTAAAAAATTACTGTTTGTATTTCCGTCGCTACTGTTTCGGGCGTACAACTGTGATCCACTATAATAGTAGCCTAACAGGAGGGCAGGTAAGCCATCATCCCATAATTCGGGTGAGACCGCGTCTTTCGCTTCCTGATTTAAGGCTATCTGTGGTACGCGGATATCCAGACGCTGCGTTTTCTCGCTATAGGTATAACTGGCACCGTCTATATATTGCCCAATATTCCCAATGGTGTCTTCGTCCTTCACTTTTTGAAAGCCTGAGAGCACATCAACGTTGACACCGTAACGACGTAAATCTGCTTTGGTGAGAGCAGGAACAAGTCGGTTTCTATCTGTAGAGAGTTTGTAGTTGATTTCTTTTTTCTCTACATAATTAGAATTAAAATAAATAGTTGATAAAAAACTGCCTTCCAGCATTTCGTTATCGGCAATATACTTTTGCAGGATATTGCTGTCGGCGAGTGGCGTATCATGGCTTAAGGCGTTCAGATTAAACTGGTCTTCCGCAACGGCATAAGTGCTCAAGAGCATTACCGCTAAGGCTAATGCAGAATAAGCAAACCTTTCCGAACGATTTTGACTGCTTATATCGCCTCTGGCCATTCTATACAACCTTATTTTAATACAGATTCTTTACTCGGTGTGGCGCTGCCGTAATCGCTAATAGCGTTCCATTTGATCACTGAATTCGCTTTTAATGCTGCGGGCAGTGAAATATGCCCATACGGTGCCACCATCATTGTCATGGCTGTTAAGGTATCTTTTGGGGCAGTGACAGGTTTGCCATCAACAGTAATAGAATTAAATGTCACATAAAAAGGGGTTGGATTGGTTATATTCAGTGCATTACCCTGCCTTGAAAAATTAATTTTTTCGTAGGCGCTAAAAGCCTCGTTATCCTTAAGAGATGTCGGGCGATAAAAAAGCTTAATGCGCGTTCTGGATGCAATCTGCAATTTACTCTGATCGCGCATGTTTTCAGGCGTGCTGGCGATAAATTTAATATTAGCCCAGAATACGGACTCCCTGTCTTTAGGAAGTTCAGCTCCTTTTTTGGCATAAATAAAATGGAAAATAGTTTCCTGGCCTGCTCCAAGCTTCATAAGAGGGGGGGTAGCAATAAAAGGCGCATCACCTTGATCGTCTATATTACTTACCCATGCCTGAACCAGATGATTCGTTGATGTGTTTTTACTTTGAACAGTCAACTGAACCTCATCACTATTGGATGGGTACACAATACGGGTTGCGCCAACCTGCACACCTGAAATCGCTGGCGCGCACGTTAATATAGATGTTAACAAAAAGGAATTACGTATTAATTTTTTCATCATTCACAAATCATAAGGCAAGCCAGAAAGGCATATCATTCAATATGCCTTCTCTACGCTTTTATCATTAAGGATAGGAAATGGTATAGGTTGTATCTGCCGTGAAATCGCCACCTTTGATATCCGCTGGCGTGACAGTTGCAACAACTTTAGCCTTATAATTAAACGCCAGGTCACTGGCTTCACCGGCTGGCGTGGTTTGTGCAAAGGCCGCATCCGGCTTGTTGTCAAAAACAACTTTTGTACTGGCTGCACTGCCAGTTCCATACATGACAATACCGACACCCGTGGCATCCGAACCTGTCATTGCTTTCAGCTGATCGCTGGTCGTGGCAGTCGCACCAGAGAACGTCAGGTTGATGGTGGTATCGGCTGGACAGGATTTCAGATTAATCACTACGTCCTGGGTTTGCGGATTTTCAGAGCCGATAGCGGCAAAGGTAGTTGCGACCATAGGCGTGAAAGTCACGTTTACCGTCTTTGAATCTGTTGATACTTCACAGGGCGGATTAATAATTTTCCCCTGGAAATGTACAGTTCCCTGATCATCCGTCAACGCAGCATGCGCATTACCGATGGCAACTGATGATAATACCATTGCTGATATTAATATTAATTTTCTATTCATAGCCTGGCTCCATAGAATAATATATAAGTGATATCGTGATCGTATGTTATTTCCATATGGTGTATCTATGGGTGGCAATATGGAAAAATCCCATGCTCACTTGAAGTTTTGTAATTAAGTGTTTCTGTTTGAAAATTAAATTATGACATTCTATGTAAACCATTCAAGGAGATTATAATCTAATTTTGGATAAAATTATTATTGCTATATGGTTGGTTTACTTGATTATTACAATTTTGCAGCGAGGTGTTAAAATTTTAGATTTGTTATCTACGATGTTGGATGAGCCCATCATACAGACGTTCAAGGGGTAATCGGGCCTGGTGCACGAGGCATGATGGCAACGAATGATTAATTGCAATAGCTAATAAACATATAGTTATTTTTTAGTTATTGCTTTGTAGGGGAAGTGAACAATCTGTTGGTTCAAATGGTATGTAGAGTATTGAAAATAGTTATTAACTATTAGTTTTGTCTATTTGTTTATCTGAAACGCGGCTGGCGATGGCTCATGGAGAGAATGCCATTAATTATCGCTTACGGGACTGATGAAAAAGAAAGGGGCCCTCAGGACCCTGATAATCTCTATTTTGTTCCAGGCGGTAAACAGACGCCAATCCCGCCGATACCGCAGTAGCCGTACGGGTTTTTGTGCAGATACTGCTGATGGTCTTCCTCAGCGTAATAGAACGGCGTCGCGTTGCTGATTTCGGTGGTGATAGGACGGTCGTCGCCCGCTGCGCGCATGGCGGCCTGGAAACGCTCCAGGCTTGCGCGCGCGGCGCTGTCCTGTTCCGGCGTCAGCGGATAGATAGCCGAACGATACTGAGTGCCGTGGTCATTGCCCTGCTGCATGCCCTGTGCCGGATCGTGGTTTTCCCAGAACACCTGCAGCAATTGCTCATAACTGATGACCGCCGGGTCGTACACCACGCGCACCGCTTCGGCGTGGCCCGTTTCACCGGAGCAGACTTCCCGGTAGGTGGGGTTGGGCGTATAGCCACCGGTGTATCCTGCCGCGGTGCTGTAAACGCCAGGCAGTTGCCAGAACAACCGCTCCACGCCCCAGAAACAGCCCATGGCGAAAATGGCGATTTCCATCCCTTCGGGGACATTTGTCATCGAGTGTTCGTTGACGGCATGCAGCGTCGCCACGGGCATCGGGGTATTGCGCCCAGGGAGGGCATCTGACGGTGAAATCAGATGCTTTTTATCAAATAAACTCATGGTGCCGTTCTCCCGAAAATCAGTAATTGGGGTTAAGGTTGTAACAAGACGCGTATTTGCACACAATAACCGTTACGAATACGTCTACAGTAAACATAAGAAATATTTGGGGTGTCGTCTGTTTTTCAACCCCAATTGTTGGGTTTTTGTTAAGCCGTGGAGCGGCGTTATGATTTTTTTCCAGGGGTGGAAATAAGGGATTTCAGGAGAAAAAGTGCCACATATCCGTCAGTTATGTTGGGTGAGCCTGCTGTGTTTGAGTAGTTCTGCTTTTGCCGCGAACGTCCGTCTACAGGTCGAAGGGCTATCAGGAGAACTGGAGAAAAACGTCCGGGCACAACTCTCAACTATCCAGAGTGATGAAGTCACGCCGGATCGGCGTTTTCGCGCGCGCGTGGATGACGCTATCCGCGAAGGGCTGAAGGCGCTCGGTTATTATGAACCGACCATCGATTTCGATCTGCGTCCGCCTCCGGCGAAAGGGCGTCAGGTGCTGGTAGCCAAAGTGACACCCGGTGAACCGGTGCGCATTGGCGGAACAGAAGTCATTTTACGCGGCGGCGCGCGTACCGACAGAGATTACCTGGATCTGCTGAAAACGCGTCCGGCAATCGGTACGGTGCTCGATCATGGGGATTATGACAGCTTTAAAAAATCCCTCACCAGCGTGGCGCTACGTAAAGGGTATTTCGACAGCGAATTTAATAAGAGCCAGTTGGGTATTGCGCTTGATCGCCATCAGGCGTTCTGGGATATCGATTACGACAGTGGTGAACGTTATCGCTTTGGTCACGTCTCCTTTGAAGGTTCGCAGATCCGCGAGGAGTATCTGCAAAATCTGGTGCCCTTTAAAGAAGGGGATGCATACGAGTCAAAAGATCTCGGCGAGCTGAACCGTCGACTCTCGGCGACTGGCTGGTTTAATTCCGTGGTTGTGGCGCCCGAATTCGACAAAGCGCGAAAAACCAAAGTACTGCCGCTGAAGGGTGTGGTTTCACCGCGAACGGAAAACACCATTGAGACCGGGGTGGGGTATTCCACCGACGTGGGGCCGCGTGTGAAGACCACGTGGAAAAAACCGTGGATGAACTCCTACGGTCACAGCCTGACGACCAGCGCCAGTATCTCATCGCCTGAACAGCAACTGGATTTCAGCTACAAAATGCCGCTGCTGAAGAACCCGCTGGAGCAGTACTATCTGGTACAAGGCGGCTTTAAGCGTACCGATCTCAACGATACCGAACAGGACTCCACCACGCTTGCGGTTTCCCGCTACTGGGACCTTTCCAGCGGCTGGCAGCGCGCCATTAACCTGCGCTGGAGTCTCGACCACTTTACGCAGGGGCAGGTGACGAACACTACCATGCTGCTCTATCCCGGCGTGATGATCAGCCGAACCCGTTCGCGCGGCGGACTGATGCCCACCTGGGGCGATTCCCAGCGTTACTCTATTGATTATTCCAACACCGCCTGGGGCTCTGATGTCGACTTCTCGGTCTTTCAGGCGCAAAACGTCTGGATCCGTTCCCTGTACGATCGTCATCGCTTCGTGATGCGCGGCAATCTTGGCTGGATCGAAACCGGTGATTTCGACAAAGTGCCGCCGGATCTGCGTTTCTTCGCCGGGGGCGACCGCAGTATTCGTGGCTACAAATATAAATCCATCTCACCAGAGTACAGCAACGGCGATCTGAAAGGGGCCTCGAAGCTGGTGACCGGATCGCTGGAATACCAGTACAACGTGACCGGTAAATGGTGGGGGGCGATGTTTGTCGATAGCGGTGAAGCGGTCAGTGATATCCGCAAAAGCGATTTCAAAACCGGCGCCGGGGTGGGGGTACGCTGGCAGTCTCCGGTCGGGCCGATCAAGCTCGATTTTGCCGTGCCGGTCGGCGACAAAGAGGAACACGGTTTACAGTTTTACATCGGTCTGGGGCCTGAATTATGAGTTTATGGAAGAAGATAAGCCTCGGCATCCTGATTTTTATCCTGCTGTTGCTGGGAACGGTGGCGTTTCTGGTCGGAACAACAACCGGCCTGCATTTGATCTTCAATGCGGCGAATCGCTGGGTACCGGGGCTGGAAATTGGTCAGGTCACCGGCGGCTGGCGTGATTTGTCGCTGAAAAATATCCGCTTTGACCAGCCTGGTGTAGCGGTTAACGCCGGGGAAGTGCATCTGGCGGTCGGGCTGAATTGCCTGTGGAATAGCAGCCTGTGCGTGAACGATCTGTCGCTCAAAGACATCAATGTGGCGATCGACAGTAAAAAAATGCCGCCTTCTGAGCAGGTAGAGGAAGAAGAGGACAACGGGCCGCTGAATCTCTCCACGCCGTATCCGATCACGCTTTCTCGCGTGGCGCTCAATAACGTCAATATTAAAATCGATGACACCATCGTGTCGGTGATGGATTTTACCTCCGGCTTGCACTGGCAAGAGAAGGATCTGACCCTGAAACCCACGTCGTTACAGGGATTGCTGATCGCGCTGCCGAAAGTGGCGGAGGTGGCTCAGGAAGAAGTGGTCGAGCCGAAGATCCAGAACCCGCAGCCGGATGAAAAACCGCTTGGTGAAACGCTGAAAGATCTGTTTTCGCAGCCGGTTCTGCCGGAGATGACGGACGTTCATCTGCCGCTCAATCTCAATATTGAAGCGTTTAAAGGCGAACAACTGCGTATCACCGGTGATACTGACCTGACGGTGTATAACCTGCTGCTGAAAGTAAGCAGCATCGACGGCAACATGAAGCTCGATGCGCTCGATATCGACTCCAGTCAGGGTACGGTGAATGCCAGCGGTACGGCCCAGTTGACCAATAACTGGCCGGTAGACATCACCCTGAACAGCACGCTGAACGTCGATCCGCTGAAAGGCGAGAAGGTGAAGCTGAAGGTGGGTGGGGCGCTGCGTGAACAACTGGAAGTGGGTGTTAACCTTTCCGGGCCGGTGGACATGGATCTGCGTGCCCAGACGCGTCTGGCGGAAGCCGGGTTACCGCTGAATCTGGAGGTGGTCAGTAAGCAGATTTACTGGCCCTTTACCGGCGACAAACAGTTCCAGGCCGACGATATCAAGCTCAAGCTCACCGGCAAGATGACGGACTACACGCTGTCGATGCGTACGGCGGTGAAAGGGCAGGATATCCCGTCGGCGACCATTACCCTTGATGCGAAAGGCAACGAACAGCAAATTAATCTCGATAAACTCAGCGTGGCGGCGCTGGAAGGGAAAACCGAGCTGAAAGCGCTGGTGGACTGGCAACAGGCGATCAGCTGGCGAGGCGAGTTGACGCTGGACGGCATCAACACCGCGAAAGAGATTCCGGACTGGCCGTCGAAGCTCAATGGCCTGATCAAAACCCGGGGCAGCCTGTATGGCGGCACCTGGCAGATGGACGTGCCGGAGCTGAAACTGACCGGGAACGTTAAGCAGAACAAGGTTAACGTCAACGGATCGCTGAAAGGCAACAGCTATTTGCAGTGGGCCATTCCGGGCCTGCATCTGGAACTGGGACCAAACAGCGCCGATGTGAAAGGCGAGCTGGGCGTGAAAGATCTCAATCTGGATGCGACTATCGACGCGCCGGGACTGGACAACGCGCTGCCGGGACTCGGTGGTACGGCAAAAGGGTTGGTCAAGGTGCGCGGTACCGTCGACGCTCCGCAACTGCTGGCGGATATCACCGCCCGCGGGCTGCGCTGGCAGGAACTGTCCGTGGCGCAGGTGCGCGTGGAAGGCGATATCAAATCGACGGATCAGATTGCCGGTAACCTCAGTGTACGGGTTGAACGTATTTCGCAGCCCGACGTGAACATCAACCTTGTGACCCTGAACGCCAAAGGCAGCGAGAAGCAGCACGAGTTGCAATTACGTGTTCAGGGCGAGCCGGTCTCCGGCCAGCTCGATCTGGCGGGGAGTTTTGATCGTAAAGAAGAGCGCTGGAAAGGATCGCTGAGCAATACCCGTTTCCAGACGCCGGTTGGGTCGCTGACCCTGACGCGCCCCATCGCGCTGGACTATCGTAACAAAGAGCAGAAAATCAGTATCGGGCCGCACTGCTGGGCAAATCCGAATGCTGAACTGTGCGTGCCGCAAACCATCGATGCGGGTGCCGAAGGGCGGGCGGTAGTGAATCTTAACCGCTTTGATCTGGCGATGCTGAAACCGTTTATGCCGGAGGCGACGCAGGCCAGTGGTGTATTTACTGGCAAAGCGGACGTTTCGTGGGACACCACCAAAGAAGGGCTGCCGCAGGGTAATGTTACGCTCTCCGGGCGTAACGTGAAGGTGACGCAGACGGTGAACGATGCGCCGCTGCCGCTGGCGTTCGATACCCTGAACGTGACAGCCGATCTGCGCAACAATCGTGCAGAACTGGGCTGGCTGATCCGCCTGACCAATAATGGTCAGCTTGACGGACAGGTGCAGGTGACCGATCCGCAAGGGCGTCGTAACCTGGGCGGCAACGTCAACATTCGCAACGTGAATCTGGCGATGGTCAACCCGATCTTCGCGCGCGGCGAAAAGGCGGCGGGGATGCTGAGCGCTAATCTGCGTCTGGGCGGCGATGTACAGAGCCCGCAAATGTTTGGGCAACTACAACTAAGCGGGCTGGATATCGACGGCAACTTTATGCCGTTTGATATGCAGCCGAGCCAACTGGCGATGAATTTCAACGGTACCCGCTCGACGCTTGCCGGGGTGATACGAACCCAGCAGGGGCAGATCAACTTAAGCGGCGACGCGGACTGGAGTCAGATCGACAACTGGCGTGCGCGTGTGGCGGCGAAAGGCAGCAGGGTACGTATCACCGTACCGCCGATGGTGCGACTGGATGTTTCTCCGGATGTCGTGTTTGAAGCGACGCCGAGTCTGTTCACTCTCGATGGCCGGGTGGACGTGCCGTGGGCGCGTATTGTGGTTCATGACTTGCCAGAGAGCGCGGTGGGCGTCTCCAGCGATGAAGTGATGCTCAATAACGACCTGCAACCTGAGAAGCCGCAGAGCGCCGGGATCCCGATCAACAGCAATCTGATTGTGCATGTGGGTAACAACGTGCGGATGAATGCGTTTGGTCTGAAAGCCCGTCTGACAGGCGATCTGAACGTGGTGCAGGATAAGCAAGGGCTGGGGCTGAACGGACAGATCAACATTCCGGAAGGCCGTTTCCACGCCTACGGTCAGGATCTGATTGTGCGGAAAGGCGAACTGTTGTTCTCTGGACCGCCGGACCAACCGTTGCTGAATATCGAAGCTATTCGTAACCCGGAAGCCACCGAAGATGACGTGATCGCGGGTGTTCGCGTCACCGGAACGGCAGATGAACCGAAGGCTGAGATCTTCTCTGATCCGGCAATGTCGCAGCAGGAAGCGCTCTCTTATCTGTTGCGCGGCCAGGGTCTGAGCAGCGATCAGAGCGACAGCGCGGCGATGACCTCCATGCTTATTGGCCTGGGGGTTGCACAAAGTGGTCAGGTTGTGGGTAAAATCGGGGAGACATTTGGCGTAAGCAATCTGGCACTGGATACTCAGGGGGTGGGCGACTCCTCCCAGGTGGTCGTCAGCGGATACGTACTGCCAGGTCTGCAGGTGAAATATGGTGTGGGTATATTTGACTCACTGGCGACACTCACGTTACGTTATCGCCTGATGCCTAAGCTATATCTGGAAGCCGTGTCTGGCGTAGATCAGGCACTGGATTTGCTCTATCAGTTTGAGTTTTAGCAATGCGAATATTTGTCTACGGCAGTTTACGAACCAAACAAGGCAACAGCCACTGGATGACCAACGCCCAGTTGCTGGGCGATTACAGTATCGATAACTACCAGTTGTATAGCCTGGGCCACTATCCAGGCGCAGTTCCGGGGAACGGAACGGTACACGGTGAGGTTTATCGTATTGATAACGCCACTCTGGCCGAACTGGATGCGCTGCGCACCCGCGGCGGTGAATACGCGCGCCAGTTGATCCAGACGCCGTATGGCAGTGCATGGATGTACGTGTACCAGCGCCCGGTGGAGGGATTAACACTGATCGAAAGCGGTAACTGGTTAGACAGAGACCAGTACTGAGTAGCGCGCAGGGTAGGCCTGATAAGCGTAGCGTCATCAGGCATTTCCTTGTTTGCCAGCACTTTTACCACGCCACCTTCGGGTGGCGTAGTTTTTTGTGTCGGTGACTCGCGTTTACGGACACAAAAAAGCCCCGACATGCGGGGCTTCGCTCGACAGGACGAATTACTTCTTCGCCGCACGCTCGAAGGAGGCAACGATTTCAGCTTTCGCCGCTTCAGCGTTGTCCCAACCGTCGACTTTCACCCATTTGCCTTTTTCGAGATCTTTATAGTGCTCGAAGAAGTGCGTGATCTGCGCTTTCAGCAGTTCCGGCAGGTCGTTCACATCGTTGATGTGATCGTACTCTTTGCTCAGCTTGGTGTGCGGTACAGCAACCAGTTTCGCATCTTCACCGGATTCGTCGGTCATTTTCAGTACGCCAACCGGACGGCAACGGATAACGGAGCCTGGCTGCAGCGGATACGGGGTCGGGACCAGTACGTCAACTGGGTCACCGTCCAGGGACAGGGTGTGGTTGATGTAACCGTAGTTGCACGGATAGAACATCGCGGTGGACATGAAGCGGTCAACGAACAGTGCGCCGCTCTCTTTGTCGACTTCGTATTTGATCGGATCGGCGTTAGCCGGGATCTCGATAACAACGTAGATATCTTCCGGCAGGTCTTTGCCCGCAGGGACGTTGAGTAAGCTCATGTCTGTTTCCTTTAACTGTGTCGTAAACAAGTGGCGAGTATTATAGCTATCTCGCGCCGAATGTCTCCGCCTGATTTCGTTTTCACTCGTCTCCCGCTGGTCTTTTTAGACCACTCGCATGACAGAAAAATCCATATCTTCAGCCGCTTTTTTCATAGGTAAATGAAAGCGATTACAAACTTGTGATTAACGTTCTATTTACTTTTTTGAAGTGTGATGTAACGCAATCCGTTACATGCTCGATTGTCTATAGTTTTTTCGCGACTGTTTCTTAACCAACAATAACCTACCCTACGAGGACACAGTTATGTGGAAGCGCTTACTTATCGTCACAGCAGTTTCGGCAGCCATGTCGTCTATGGCCATGGCCGCCCCATTAACCGTAGGATTTTCGCAGGTCGGCTCTGAGTCCGGCTGGCGCGCCGCAGAGACCAACGTGGCGAAAAGCGAGGCCGAGAAGCGCGGCATCACGCTGAAAATCGCTGACGGTCAGCAAAAGCAGGAAAACCAGATTAAAGCCGTGCGTTCCTTTGTCGCTCAGGGCGTCGATGCCATCTTTATTGCGCCGGTAGTGGCAACAGGGTGGGAGCCGGTGTTGAAGGAAGCGAAAGATGCTGAGATCCCGGTCTTCTTGCTCGATCGTTCCATCGATGTCAAAGACAAATCTCTCTATATGACCACCGTCACTGCTAACAACGTGCTGGAAGGTCAACTGATCGGCGACTGGCTGATCAAAGAGGTGAACGGCAAGCCGTGTAATGTGGTTGAGCTGCAGGGTACCGTCGGGGCCAGCGTGGCGATTGACCGTAAGAAAGGATTTGCTGAAGCCATCGCCAAAGCACCAAACATCAAAATTATCCGCTCTCAGTCCGGCGACTTTACCCGTAGTAAAGGTAAAGAGGTGATGGAGAGCTTTATCAAAGCCGAGAACAACGGCAAGAACATCTGCATGGTTTATGCCCATAACGATGACATGGTGATCGGGGCTATTCAGGCGATCAAAGAAGCGGGGCTGAAACCGGGCAAAGATATTCTGACCGGTTCTATTGACGGCGTACCGGACATCTACAAAGCGATGATCGACGGTGAAGCGAATGCCAGCGTTGAACTGACGCCGAACATGGCAGGCCCGGCCTTCGACGCGCTCGAGAAGTTCAAGAAAGATGGCACGATGCCTGAGAAGGTCACGATCACCAAGTCGACGCTGTATCTGCCGGATACCGCGAAAGAAGAGTTAGAGAAGAAGAAAAACATGGGCTACTAAGTTCAGACCCTTTCTGGGGGCATACCTAACACCGTAGGCCTGATAAGCGAAGCGCCATCAGGAAAAGGTTCTGCCGGATGGCAACGTAACCGCCTTATCCGGCCTACGGGCCTCCAGAGCCACACTCTTGTCGCGGAGGGCTATTATGATCGCGGAACAACACCAGGAGATCCTCCGTACAGAGGGATTAAGTAAATTCTTTCCTGGCGTCAAAGCGCTGGATAACGTCGATTTCAGCCTGCGTCGCGGCGAAATTATGGCGCTGCTCGGCGAGAACGGGGCTGGAAAATCCACGCTCATCAAAGCACTGACCGGCGTCTATCATGCCGATCGCGGTAGTATCTGGCTGGAAGGCAGTGCCATCTCCCCCAGAAATACCGCACATGCCCAACAGCTGGGCATTGGCACGGTGTATCAGGAAGTGAACCTGCTGCCGAATATGTCGGTGGCGGATAACCTGTTTATTGGTCGTGAACCGCGTCGATTTGGCCTGCTACGGCGCAAAGAGATGGAAAAGCGCGCTACGGCGCTAATGGCGTCTTACGGTTTTTCCCTCGACGTGCGCGAACCGCTGAACCGCTATTCGGTGGCGATGCAACAGATCGTCGCGATCTGCCGGGCTATCGATCTTTCCGCCAAAGTTCTGATCCTTGATGAACCTACCGCCAGTCTCGATACGCAAGAGGTTGAGATGCTGTTCGGCTTAATGCGGCATCTGCGCGATCGCGGCGTGAGTCTGATCTTCGTCACCCATTTTCTTGATCAGGTTTATCAGGTCAGCGATCGGATCACCGTCCTGCGTAACGGCAGTTTTGTCGGCTGCCGGGAAACCCGCGAGCTGCCGCAGATTGAACTGGTCAAAATGATGCTGGGACGCGAGCTGGACACTCATGCGTTACAGCGTGCGGGGCGTACCTTGTTGAGTGATAAACCGGTGGCCGCGTTCAAAGGTTTCGGTAAGAAAGGGACGATCTCCCCGTTCGATCTCGAAGTACGACCTGGTGAGATCGTCGGTCTGGCGGGACTGCTTGGATCCGGGCGCACCGAAACGGCCGAGGTGATTTTCGGTATCAAACCGGCGGACAGCGGCAGCGCGCTGATCAGAGGAAAACCGCAGACGCTGCGATCCCCTCATCAGGCATCATGCCTGGGGATCGGTTTTTGTCCGGAGGATCGCAAAACGGACGGTATTATTGCCGCCGCCTCGGTGCGCGAAAACATCATCCTGGCATTGCAGGCCCAGCGCGGCTGGTTGCGGCCGATTGCGCGCAAAGAACAAAACGACATTGCCGAGCGGTTTATCCGTCAGCTTGGCATTCGCACCCCCAGCGCAGAACAGCCGATCGAGTTTCTCTCCGGCGGCAACCAGCAAAAAGTGCTGCTATCGCGCTGGCTGCTGACTAAACCACAGTTTCTGATCCTCGATGAACCGACGCGAGGGATCGACGTAGGCGCGCATGCCGAGATCATCCGCCTGATCGAAACGCTGTGCGCCGATGGTCTGGCGCTGCTGGTGATCTCCTCGGAGCTGGAGGAACTGGTAGGCTATGCGGATCGGGTGATCATCATGCGTGACCGCAAACAGGTGGCGGAGATCCCGCTGGCTGAACTGTCCGTTCCGGCGATCATGAACGCCATCGCGGCGTAAGGAGACTCTTGTGATGCCCCAATCTCTTCCGCAAACCACGCCGCCAAAGCGACGCTTTCGCTGGCCGACCGGTATGCCGCAGCTGATTGCGCTGCTGCTGGTGCTGTTGGTGGACAGCCTCGTCGCCCCCCACTTTTACCAGATTATCTTGCAGGACGGTCGTCTGTTCGGCAGCCCGATCGATATCCTGAATCGCGCCGCTCCCGTCGCGCTGTTGGCGATAGGGATGACGCTGGTTATTGCCACCGGCGGCATTGACCTTTCCGTTGGCGCGGTGATGGCGATTGCCGGCGCCACGACCGCGGCGATGACCGTCGCCGGTCACAGCTTGCCAGTGGTCCTGCTTGCCGCGTTGGGGACCGGCGTGCTGGCTGGCCTGTGGAACGGCGTCCTGGTGGCGATCCTCAAAATTCAGCCGTTTGTCGCCACGCTAATCCTGATGGTGGCGGGTCGCGGCGTGGCGCAACTGATCACCTCTGGACAGATTGTCACCTTCAACTCGCCCACGCTCTCCTGGTTCGGCAGCGGCTCGCTGCTGCTGTTTCCCACGCCGGTGATTATCGCGCTGATCACGCTGCTGTTGTTCTGGCTGTTGACCCGGCGAACGGCGCTCGGGATGTTTATTGAAGCGGTGGGGATCAACATCCGGGCAGCGAAAAATGCCGGCGTCAACACACGAGTCATCGTTATGCTCACCTATGTGTTGAGTGGGCTGTGCGCGGCAATCGCCGGGATTATCGTCACGGCGGATATTCGCGGTGCGGATGCCAACAACGCCGGATTGTGGCTGGAGCTGGACGCCATTCTGGCGGTGGTGATCGGCGGCGGTTCCCTGATGGGCGGGCGCTTTAATCTGCTGTTATCGGTGGTGGGCGCGCTGATCATTCAGGGGATGAACACCGGGATCCTGCTGTCCGGGTTTCCGCCGGAGATGAACCAGGTGGTCAAAGCCATTGTGGTGCTGTGCGTACTGATTGTGCAGTCACAGCGCTTTATCAGTTTGCTAAAAGGAGTGCGTGGTCGTGATAAAACGTAATTTACCGTTAATGATCACCCTCGGGGTTTTCGTGCTGGGCTATCTCTATTGTCTGACGCAGTTTCCCGGCTTTGCCTCCACGCGCGTGATCTGCAACATTCTGACCGATAATGCCTTCCTGGGGATCATCGCCGTGGGGATGACCTTTGTGATCCTCTCCGGCGGGATCGATCTCTCCGTGGGATCGGTGATCGCCTTCACCGGCGTATTCCTGGCGAAGGCTATCGGCTACTGGGGGATCTCGCCGTTACTGGCGTTTCCGCTGGTGTTGGCGATGGGCTGCGCGTTTGGCGCGTTCATGGGGTTGCTGATTGATGCGCTGAAGATCCCGGCGTTTATCATCACGCTTGCCGGTATGTTTTTCCTGCGCGGGGTCAGTTACCTGGTATCGGAAGAGTCGATCCCGATTAATCATCCCATCTATGACACGCTTTCCAGCCTGGCGTGGAAAATCCCCGGCGGTGGGCGTCTGAGCGCGATGGGCCTGCTGATGCTGGCGGTGGTGGTCATTGGGATTTTCCTCGCGCATCGCACCCGGTTTGGCAATCAGGTGTATGCCATTGGCGGGAATGCGACATCGGCGAACCTGATGGGGATTTCCACCCGTAGCACTACGATCCGCATTTATATGCTGTCAACCGGGCTGGCGACGCTGGCCGGGATTGTCTTTTCTGTTTACACCCAGGCTGGCTACGCGCTGGCGGGAGTGGGTGTAGAGCTGGATGCGATCGCTTCGGTGGTGATCGGTGGTACGTTGCTGAGCGGTGGGGTCGGTACGGTTCTTGGAACGCTGTTTGGCGTGGCGATTCAGGGGCTGATCCAGACCTACATTAACTTCGACGGCACGCTCAGTTCATGGTGGACGAAAATTGCCATTGGCGTTTTGTTATTTATTTTCATTGCGTTGCAGCGCGGTCTGACGGTGCTTTGGGAAAATCGACAGAGCTCGCCGGTAACACGAGTCGGCCCGGCAGCGACGCCGAAGTGAGACACAGATTTTACTTAAACACCTAAACTTTTTCCGGTTGTTGTCGATAGTTTCTGTATATCTTACAACCGGAAAATAACGATGCCAAAATCCCTCTCCCTACGAAATACCCTGTTGGTTTTATTGTCGCTTATTACCCTGTTATTGCTGCTAACAGGCGGCATGGGGATTTACGCCTCCACGCGAATCATTACCTCATGGATTTATTACGGAGTGATGACCGCGACGACGCTGACGGCCATCGCCCTGTTGGCGGTGGTCTGGCTGTTATTGCGTAATAAGCTGCTGAAACCGCTCGATAATGTGGTTGAACAACTGGAACGCCTGGCAACGGGAGATTTGTCGGCGGCAGAAAGCCGTTATGCCAGCGCCGAGTTTAATCGCCTGCAGGCCGCGCTTGAAGGGATGCGCATGGCGCTGAGTGAATCTGTCAGACGCGTTCGCGATGCCAGTTCGCAGATAGACACCGGCAGTCGTGAACTGACGGCGGGCAATATTCATCTGGCGACACGCACCGAATCGACGGCGACCTCGCTGGAACAAACTGCCGCCAGCATGGAGGAGCTTACCGCAACGGTGAAACAGAATGCGGAAAACGCCGATCAGGCGCATCAACTGGCGAAATCGGTTTCTGATACCGCCGATCGCGGCAGTGAAATGGTCTGTTATGTCATTGAAAAAATGCGCGACATTTCCGGGAGTGCTAATCGTATCGCCGATATTCTTGGCGTGATCGACGGGATTGCGTTCCAGACCAATATTCTGGCGCTGAACGCCTCGGTTGAAGCGGCGCGCGCGGGAGAGCAGGGACGCGGTTTTGCCGTGGTGGCGGGCGAAGTGCGCAATCTGGCCAGCCGTAGCGCGGAGGCCGCAAAAGAGATTCGTACGCTGATTGGCGACTCGCAGTCACAGGTGGGAGAGGGCAGCGATCTGGCGATGCAGGCAGGCGAAACGATGGATGAGATTGCCAGCGAAGTCATGCGGATGACCAAACTGATGCGGGAAATCGCCAGTGCGTCGCAGGAGCAGAGTCGCGGTATCGAACAGGTGAATATCGCGGTGAGTCAGATGGATGAAACGGCGCAGCAGAATGCGGCGCTGGTACAACAGTCTTCTGCGGCAACCCGTTCCCTGGAAGAGCAATCGCATGCGCTGATTGAAGCGATGGCGTCGTTTAAATTGCAGACCGCCTGACAAAAAAACGCCTCTCCGGGGAGAGGCGCTTAGTGTGTAGGCTGGATAAAGCGTCAGCCCATCCGGCAAGAGTTTTACGCGTCCGGGAATTCCCGGATAAAGCGTTCTACATCTTCAACCATATGGTTGTTGCCGACGAAGAACGAACGACGCTGGTGCAGGCTTTCCGGCGTGATATCCAGAATACGCTCTTTCCCGTCGCTCGCCTTGCCGCCCGCTTGCTCCGCAAGGAATGCCATTGGGTTGCACTCGTACAGCAGACGCAGTTTACCGTCCGGGTGGCTGGCGGTGCTTGGATAAAGGTAGATCCCGCCTTTCAGCAGGTTACGATGGAAGTCAGCAACCAGTGAGCCGATGTAGCGCGAGGTATACGGGCGCTGCGTGGATTTATCCTCTTCCTGGCAGAACTTGATGTACTTCTTCACGCCGTTCGGGAATTTGATGTAGTTGCCTTCGTTAATGGAGTAGGTGTTGCCTTTCTCCGGGAAGCGCATCCGCTCCTGACACAGGCAGAACACACCCAGTGACGGATCGTAGGTAAAGGCGTGGACGCCGCAGCCGGTGGTGTAAACCAGCATGGTGGAAGAGCCGTAAACCACGTAACCCGCAGCAACCTGCTTGTTGCCTGGTTGCAGGAAATCTTCTTCCGTGACCGGCGTGCCGACAGGCGTCACGCGGCGGTAGATAGAGAAAATGGTCCCGACAGAGACGTTAACATCGATGTTGGACGATCCATCCAGCGGATCCATCAGCACCACGTATTTCGCGTGTTCACAGCCTTCGAAAACGACGATTTCATCTTCTTCTTCAGAGGCAATACCCGCGACAATATCACGCGCCTTGAGTGCAGCTTTCAGTTTTTCGTTCGCGAACAGGTCGAGTTTCTGCTGAACCTCACCCTGTACGTTCTCAGCACCGCTGGCACCCAGGATATCGACCAGACCGGCCTTGTTGATATCGCGGTGGATGATCTTGGCGCCCAGCTTTATTGCCGACAACAACGCAGTGAGCTCACCTGTAGCATGAGAGAACTCGTGCTGCTTCTCGACAATAAATTCACCTAACGTTTTCATAACACTTTCCCTGCAATTAATATGGAGTAAAGCGACCGTAACAATCTTAACAAATATTTCAGTGGCTGCGCTCAGGTGAATCGCGCCAGCAAACTACGGATTATCCTGAAATGCGTTTCTCACTTGGCTGACATATGCGTAAAATGCCCCCTGGGTTAAATTAGGATAGTGACGTATGCGCATTCATATTTTGGGAATTTGTGGCACGTTCATGGGCGGTCTGGCGATGCTGGCGCGCTCGCTCGGTCATGAAGTAACGGGTTCGGACGCCAATGTGTATCCGCCGATGAGTACCTTGCTTGAGAATCAGGGCATTGATTTGATTCAGGGTTATGACCCCAGTCAACTCGACCCGCAGCCGGATTTGGTGATCATCGGCAATGCCATGACCCGTGGGAATCCGTGCGTTGAGGCGGTGCTGGAGAAAAACATTCCGTTCATGTCCGGCCCGCAGTGGCTGCATGATTTTGTGTTGCGCGATCGTTGGGTGCTGGCCGTTGCGGGAACGCACGGTAAAACCACGACCGCCGGCATGGCGACCTGGATTCTGGACGCTTGCGGTTACAAACCCGGTTTTGTGATTGGCGGCGTGCCGGGGAACTTTGACGTTTCTGCGCGTCTGGGCGAAAGCAACTTTTTCGTGATTGAAGCGGATGAGTACGACTGCGCCTTCTTTGATAAACGATCCAAATTCGTACATTACTGCCCGCGTACGCTGATCCTCAATAACCTTGAGTTTGATCATGCGGATATCTTTGACGATCTGAAAGCGATCCAGAAGCAGTTCCACCATCTGGTCCGCATTGTGCCGGGGCAGGGGCGGATCATCTATCCTGAGCACGACATTAACCTGAAGCAGACGATGGCGATGGGCTGCTGGAGCGAACAGGAGCTGGTGGGCGAGCAGGGCCACTGGCAGGCGAAAAAGCTGAACGTCGATGCTTCTGAATGGGAAGTGTGGCTGGACGGTGAAAAGGTCGGCGACGTGAAGTGGTCGCTGGTCGGTGAGCACAACATGCACAACGGTCTGATGGCAATCGCCGCAGCCCGTCATGTTGGCGTCCAACCGGCGGATGCGGCTCAGGCGCTGGGATCATTTATTAATGCCCGTCGCCGCCTGGAACTGCGCGGTGAAGCAAACGGCGTCACGGTGTACGACGATTTTGCCCATCACCCAACGGCGATTCTGGCAACGCTTGCGGCGCTGCGCGGAAAAGTAGGCGGCACGGCGCGCATCATCGCCGTGCTGGAACCGCGTTCCAACACCATGAAGATGGGGCTTTGCAAAGACGACCTGGCGCCGTCATTGGGCCGCGCAGATGAAGTGTATCTGCTGCAACCACCGCATATTCCGTGGCAAGTCGCGGAAGTGGCGGACGCCTGCATTCAGCCTGCTCACTGGAGCGGGGATGTGGATACGCTGGCAGAGATGATCGTGAAAACGGCGCAGCCGGGCGATCACATTCTGGTGATGAGTAACGGCGGATTTGGTGGAATTCACCAGAAACTGCTGGATGGTCTGGCGAAGAAAGCCGAAGCGGAAGCTGAAGAGTAATAAAAATGCCCGGTGGCGCTGACGCTTACCGGGCCTATTTAGCGTACGGGATTACTCTTCGTTTTCCGCCAGTTCGCGCAGATACTGGAAGATCTGACGTGCGGACTTCGGCGGCTTATTCCCTTCTTTCTCTTTCTTCGCATTGCGGATCAGCGAGCGTAACTGCTGACGATCGGCGTGCGGCCACAGATTCAGCACCTCTTCTACCGCGTCATCGCCTTCATCGATCAGACGATCGCGCAGATGCTCAAGCTTGTGAAACAACACCACCTGCTGGTTGTGGCGGTTTTTCAACTTATCCAGCGCCTGACGGATAGGATCCACCTCGCGTTGGCGCAGCATTTTACCAATCAACTGCAACTGGCGGCGGCGACCTTCCATCTTGATACGCTGGGCCAGCTCAATGGCGGCACGCAGGTCCGCATCAAGCGGGATTTTGTCCAGCGCGTTTTTCCCCAGATCCACCAGTTCCGCGCCCAGGCGTTTTAGCTCCTCGGCGTCGCGTTTAATTTCACTTTTGCTGACCCAGATAATTTCATCGTCTTCGTCTTCGATGTCATCACCGGGAACGTCGTCGAGCCAGTCTTCGGGCTGCTTTGTCATGTCAGGCTCCTTAAAAAAAGAGGCTAATGTTACCAGTTAAGATGCGCACTGAAAAACGGTTCTCTGTTAGACTTCAAAGAAACTCTCTCTACATTATGGCATTTGCGATGAAAGTAATCTCACAAGTTGAAGCGCAGCGTAAGATTCTGGAAGAAGCAGTTTCGACAGCGCTGGAGTTAGCCTCAGGCAAATCGGACGGGGCGGAAGTCGCCGTAAGCAAAACGACCGGCATCAGTGTCAGCACCCGTTATGGTGAAGTGGAGAATGTCGAATTCAATAGCGATGGTGCGCTGGGGATTACCGTCTACCATCAGAACCGTAAAGGCAGCGCCTCATCGACCGATTTAAGCCCACAGGCTATTGCCCGTACCGTCCAGGCGGCGCTGGATATCGCGCGCTACACTTCACCGGATCCGTGCGCCGGTGTGGCCGACAAAGAACTGCTGGCTTTTGACGCGCCGGATCTGGACCTGTTCCACCCGGCTGACATTTCCCCGGACGAAGCCATCGAACTGGCAGCGCGTGCTGAACAGGCCTCTTTGCAGGCCGACAAACGCATCACCAATACGGAAGGCGGCAGCTTTAACAGCCACTATGGCATTAAAGTGTTTGGCAACAGCCACGGTATGTTGCAGGGCTATTGCTCCACCCGCCATTCGCTGTCCAGTTGCGTAATTGCCGAAGAAAACGGCGATATGGAGCGCGATTACGCCTACACCATTGGTCGCGCGATGGGCGATCTACAAACGCCGGAATGGGTAGGCGCAGACTGTGCTCGCCGCACGTTATCCCGCCTGTCTCCGCGTAAACTCTCGACCATGAAAGCGCCGGTGATTTTTGCTAACGAAGTGGCGACCGGGCTGATTGGACATCTGGTTGGCGCAATTGCGGGCGGTTCGGTGTACCGCAAATCCACATTCCTGCTGGATTCGCTGGGCAAACAAATTCTGCCTGAATGGCTGACCATTGAGGAGCATCCGCACCTGCTGAAAGGACTGGCCTCCTCACCGTTTGACAGCGAAGGTGTGCGCACGGAACGTCGTGACATTGTGAAAGACGGCGTTCTGACTCAATGGCTGCTGACCAACTACTCCGCACGTAAGCTGGGGCTGAAAAGCACCGGTCATGCGGGCGGCATTCATAACTGGCGTATTGCCGGACAAGGACTGAACTTTGAGCAGATGCTTAAAGAGATGGGCACCGGTCTGGTGGTCACTGAACTGATGGGCCAGGGCGTGAGCGGCATTACCGGGGATTATTCCCGCGGCGCAGCCGGTTTCTGGGTTGAAAACGGGGAAATTCAATACCCTGTGAGCGAAATTACCATCGCCGGAAATTTAAAAGAGATGTGGCGCAATATTGTGACGATTGGTAACGATATTGAAACACGTAGCAATATACAGTGTGGTTCAGTACTGTTGCCGGAGATGAAAATCGCCGGGCAGTAAACATCCATGGCGCGACCTGCCGCGCCATAACAATAAAAAAAAGGAAGTGAGCAATGCGTAAACATCTGTTAGCAATCATCGCAGCTTCAACGTTAGTTTTGGGCTCTTCCGTGTTCGCCGCTGATCTGGAAGATAATATGGAAACGCTTAACGATAACCTGAAGGTAATCGAAAAAGCGGATAACGCGACGCAAGTGACCGATGCGTTAACCAAAATGCGCGCCGCTGCGCTGGACGCGCAAAAAGCGACGCCGCCAAAACTGGAAAGCAAGGCCTCAGATAGCCCGGAAATGAAAGATTTCCGTCATGGTTTCGACATTCTGGTCGGCCAGATCGACGGTGCGCTGAAGCTGGCAAACGAAGGGAAGGTCAAAGAAGCGCAGGCCGCGGCGGAAGAATTCAAAACCACCCGCAACGCGTATCACAAGAAGTATCGTTAATTGTCTTGCTCACCTGATGTCTCCAGAGGGACATCAGGTGACCGTCACAGGATGATTTGCGGATGTTTAATTCCGCAGGCTCTGGCGTAACGGACAATAGTTTCCAGACTGGCCTTGATAATATTCGCTTCCATCCTGGAGACTGTTGGCGGCGTAACCCCCATTCTTTCAGCAACTTGCGCGCGAGTTAATCCCGCGTGTTTACGCCATTGTGCGAGCATAGCTTGTAGACGTGCCTTCCGCTCTTCCACTTCCATTGCGGCTTGTACATCAGGATCGGACATCAGGTCTGCTCTGACGTCGTCCCAGGCGACGCTTTTAGTTTTCTTGCTCATTGAGCATCTCCTCCAGCCTTTCGAAGGCTAGCATCATTTCTTGTTTGGGCGTTTTCTGCGTTTTCTTAATGAACACGCGTAACAGATAGATGGTTTTGCCTTTCTGATAGACATACAGACCACGGCCTGGCTCGGTTCCCATTGTGCGAATCTCAAACAGACCAGCACCGAGAGGTTTGCTGTCGGGTTCCCGTAATGCAGTCGCATTGATTTTTAACTTATCAATCAAGCGAATCATTTTTGCCCTGACGGTGGGCGGTAA
This sequence comes from Citrobacter sp. LST-B2, assembly GCF_057983045.1. Classification (NCBI taxonomy): domain Bacteria; kingdom Pseudomonadati; phylum Pseudomonadota; class Gammaproteobacteria; order Enterobacterales; family Enterobacteriaceae; genus Citrobacter; species Citrobacter sp. LST-B2. Next base: position 4,358,366 of record NZ_CP192598.1, on the reverse strand, counting down.
ACTTGCCAGCTCGCTGGCAACATCGACATGCAGCATGACGGTAAACACGGCATCTCTCCCTGATAAAATATTAGCATAAAAGCTAAATTAGCTTATAGGCTAATTTAGGTGTTTCCTCTTTATGATGGGGACGCATAGCCATCACCGTATTTTCTTGTAATCACAAATTCCGCGCCAGCGTGGGGTTTAGCCTATGCGTAGCGCCTCGCAGAGATTCGTCATAAGTCTTTTGGATACTATGGTTGAAAATCGCTCTTTGCTCACAGTTTCAGACTTTCTTCTCTGCTGGCGTCGCAACGAAACGCCGTTGATATCTGTGAATAAAATCACACTTTTCCAGCGATAAATCATCAAAACCCCCTTTTCTGTGGAACAGATCACTATTGCCACTCGCCTTTCCACTTCGAAGTGGAAAACAACTCGCTACAAACTTTTTACCCCCACCGCTAGTTTTAACTCAGAGCCATTAACGGGGTAAGACGAGTGAATAACGGAGCAGTAATGAACGACATGGGGGAACAGGTGGCGCAGATTGGTGAACTGGCCGATCGCATGCTGGCGCAAGTGTATGCCTTGCTGCGTGAACATCACATCATTCCCAACGCCGTACAGGAACAAATGCTGACGTCTCACGTTCGCGCCATGGCGCACCGGTCGGTGACCGGCGAGCCTTTGCCGGAAGTGGAAGCCAGTTTGTTTGATGAAATTTCAGCCGACTCAATGGCGCTTGCCCGCGACGTGGTCGCAGCGTTTGGCAACCTTCCCGAGGAAGAAGCCTGGCTGCTGTCCGTCCACTTTGAAGTCGCGAAAGACAACCTTTAAGGAGCAACAACATGGAACAGATTACAGTCGTGATTGGCGATCGTCTGGGTAAAGGCCAGAAAGTGGCGGCAGGCGTCGAGAAAGCCGGTGGTCGTGCGGTGGTAGTACCGGGCGTTGCCGCGGATATGAAACTGGGGGACGTGATGAAAGCGGAAAACGCCACGTTCGGCATCTCTTTTTGCGGCAGCGGCGGCGCGGGCGCCATCACTGCACAGAACAAATACGGTTACAAAGCCAAATACGGGATGCGCTCTGTGGATGAAGGCGTAACGGCGATTAACGAAGGCTGCAACGTGCTGGGGTTCGGCTTTATGGATAAAGAAGAGCTTGGCGAGCGCCTGGTCCAGGCGTGGCAGAAAAAATACGGCGCGTAAGTATGAAAGAACAATTCACCACAACGGTGAGAGTCACCGGTAAAGGCGAAGCCAAAGCGCGCGCCTTTGCCGATGCCCTGAACCACGTTCAGGCCGCGGTCATGAAGGCATCGCCGCACATTTTACTGCGTATTGAGCCACAGGATGTGCAGGTTGTTCAAGCGCGTGAAGCGGTGCGCAAAGAAGCGTTTTTGTTCTTCTTTCTGCGCCGGGAACGACGCACTTACAGCGTGGAGCTGGATGTGACCGTCAACGTGACAGCCATCAATCTGGACAAGGTGGATTTTGTCTCGCAACGCTGATTCTTGTTAAGAAGGCATAATTATGTTCCTGATAATTTTAATAAAATCGCTCATCATCGGTGCCCTCGTCGGCGTGGGTGTGGGGGCCGGGGCTGCACGCATGTTTCATGCGCCTACCACACAGGGGATGGGTGCGTTTCGAACTCTGGGGGAACTGAATTCCTGCGAAGGGGATCCGGCTTCTCACTTCTCGTTTGGTCTGGGCTTTTTCTTCAACGCCTGGGCCTCATCCGTTGCGGCGGGCTCGTTCACACAGGACGTGGATCACCGCATCATTCCTAACTGGGGCGCGGCAGCGCTGATGATCAAAAACCGTAACGTCGGTGAAACGCTGCATGACCCGAAAAAAATGGCGATTGCGTGCGGCGTCATCGGCATGATCGTCGTGACCTTCCTGAACCTCACGGCTTCTTCCGTACCGGAAGCGTTGCAGGTGACCGCCGTTAAGGTGCTGGTCCCTGCGGCAAACCTGCTGGTCAACACCGTGATGCCGGTGATCTTCTGGCTGGCGGCGATCGATGCCGGTAAGAAATCAGGCTTCTGGGCAACCGTTTTCGGCGGCGCGGCACAGTTGATCATGGGTAACGCCGTACCGGGTCTGGTCCTCGGCATCCTGATTGGTAAAGGCGTTGAAGAGAGCGGCTGGAACCATGTGACCAAAGTGATGATGGCGGCCATCGTTCTGCTGTTCGTCCTGAGCGGCTTCTTCCGTGGCTTCGACATGAAGATGATCGAATCCTTCCACATGACCGTGCCGAACTGGCTCGAACTGATCCACAACTCGCTTAGCGGCAAATAACGGAGGCCACAATGGAACAGAATAAAGGTTTTTGGTTTGCCGACTGGTCGTTCCCGATCTTCGTTGGCCTGCTCTCCTCCGGTGTGTTTGCCGGGACGCACATGTACTACCTGTACGGGATTGGCGCGTTTAACGAAGTGGCGTTCGTGGCCATGCTGAAAGCGGGGATTGATACCGGATCGTACGGCGCAGTGGCCGCGTTTGGTGCCAGCTTCCTGTTCGCCCGCATTATCGAAGGCTCCCTGGTGGGGATTCTGGATATCGGCGGTGCGATTCAGACCGGCGTTGGTCTGGGGGTTCCGGCGCTGTTGTTGGGCGCAGGCATTGTGTTCCCGGTTGAGAACTTTATCGCTTCTCTCGCTACGGGGCTGGCGATTGGCCTGGCGATTGGTTACGTCATTATCCTGGCGCGTAAGTTCACCATCAATCAAAGTGACTCGACCTACGGGGCGGACGTGATGATGGGGGCCGGTAACGCCTCGGGGCGTTTCCTCGGCCCCTTGATCATCCTCAGCGCGATGACGGCGTCGATCCCTATCGGTGTGGGTTCTTTGGTCGGCGCACTGCTGTTTTACATCTGGCAGAAACCGATCACCGGGGGCGCTATCCTTGGCGCCATGATTTTAGGTTCAATCTTCCCGATTGCGATTAGCTAATTACCTGATGGCAAAGCGCTTATCAGGCCTACGGATAAGCGCGTCTTTGTTGGCCGGATAGGGTGGTTACGCCGCTATCCGGCAAAAGGAGAGAGACATGTTTGATTTACTCCTTCGCCGTGCGCGTCTGGTTGACGATACGGTCTGTGATATCGCCCTGAAGGACGGCAAAATCGCCGCGTTAGGCGAGATAAACGACCCGGCGGTGAAAACCGTTGAGCTCAACGGCGAGTACTACGTCAGCGCCGGATGGATTGATTCCCACGTTCACTGTTATCCAAATTCCCCGATTTATCACGACGAACCGGACAGCGTAGGCATTGCCACCGGCGTGACGACCGTTGTGGATGCGGGCAGTACCGGTGCCGATGATATTGATGATTTCTATGCCCTCACGCGCGACGCCGCGACGGAAGTCTATGCACTTCTGAATATCTCCCGCGTCGGGCTGATTGCACAAAACGAACTGGCGAATATGGCCAACATCGATGCCGACGCGGTACAGCAGGCGGTGAAACGCTACCCTGATTTCATCGTCGGCCTGAAAGCGCGTATGAGCAGCAGCGTGGTGGGTGAAAATGGCATCACGCCGCTGGAACGCGCCAAAGCGATGCAGCAAGCGAACGGTGATTTGCCCCTGATGGTCCACATTGGCAATAACCCGCCGGATCTGGATGAGATCGCAGAGCGCCTGACGGCGGGCGATATCATCACCCACTGCTACAACGGAAAACCCAATCGCATTCTGACGCCGGAGGGCGAACTGCGCGCCTCGGTCACCCGGGCGATTCAGCGAGGCGTGCGTCTGGACGTCGGGCACGGCACGGCCAGCCTGAGTTTTGCGGTGGCGAAACGTGCCATCAGCTTAGGCATTCTGCCGCACACCATCAGTTCTGATATCTATTGCCGCAACCGTATTAACGGCCCGGTACATTCGCTGGCGAATGTGATGTCGAAATTCCTCGCCATCGGGATGTCGCTGCCGCAGGTCATCAACTGTGTGACGGCGAATGCCGCCGACGGCTTGCGTCTGAAATCCAAAGGTCGCCTCCAGCCAGGTCTGGACGCTGACTTAACCCTCTTTACGCTGAAGCGTCAGCCAACCGTGCTGATCGATGCCGAAAATGACAGCTTACAGGCTGAAAAACTGCTGGTGCCGCTTGCCGCAATACGTGCGGGCAAGGGTTATATGACCGAACAAGGGAGCGCGGAACATGCCTTCGATTTTTGAGAAATACCATTTAAAGCAGGTAATTAATACCTCCGGACGAATGACGGCGCTGGGCGTGTCCACGCCGCGCCCGGAAGTGGTGGAAGCGGCGATGGCCGGTATGAACCAGTACTTTGAGATGAAAGATCTGGTGAATAAAACCGGGGAATACATTGCGAAGCTGCTGGATGTGGAAGGGGTGACGGTGGTTTCCTGTGCGTCTGCGGGCATTGCTCAGTCGGTGGCCGCCGTGTTGGTCCAGGACAGCGACTGGCTGCTGGAGAACCTGCACATCACACCGATTGAGAATAACGAAATCGTGCTGCCGAAAGGGCACAACGTTAACTTTGGTGCGCCGGTTGGCACGATGGTGGCGCTGGGCGGTGGCAAGCTGGTGGAAGCCGGATATGCCAATGAATGCTCTGCCGCACAGCTGGCGGCGGCAATCACCCCGCGCACGGCGGCGATTCTTTACATCAAATCCCACCACTGTGTACAAAAAAGCATGCTCAGCGTTGAGCAGGCCGTCGTCGTGGCGCGTAAACACAATCTGCCGCTGATTGTAGATGCGGCGGCGGAAGAAGATCTGCAGTGCTACTACCGTTCGGGGGCCGATCTGGTGATCTACAGCGGCGCGAAGGCGATCGAAGGCCCTACCAGCGGACTGGTCATCGGCAAAACCCAGTACGTCGAGTGGGTGAAACGCCAGACGGCGGGTATTGGTCGGGCGATGAAGGTCGGCAAAGAGGGGATTCTCGGCCTGACCTGTGCCATTGAACTCTATTTGAATGCGCAGAAAGAGAGCGGCGCGGAGATGGTGGAAAAAATGACGCCGTTTATTGATGCGCTGAATGCGCTCAACGGTGTGACCGCTCGCGTGGTGTGGGACAGCGCGGGACGGGATATCGCCCGCGCAGAAATTAAGTTTGATGAAGCTGTTACCGGCATCGCGACAGGCGAACTGGTGGAAGCCCTCAAGCAGGGTGAATACGCGATTTACTTCCGTGGTTACAAAGCCAACGAAGGAATTATTGAAGCAGATGTGCGCAGTGTTGATCGTGCACAGTTGGACATTGTGGCGCGCCGGATTGGCGACGTGATTAATCAGGAGAAACAAGCATGAAATTGACCCCGAACTTTTATCGCGATCGCGTCTGCCTGAATGTACTGGCCGGCTCGAAAGAGAACGCGCGTGACATTTACGACGCGGCGGAAGGTCATGTGCTGGTGGGTGTACTCTCCAAAAATTACCCGGATGTCGAAAGCGCGGTGGCGGATATGCGTGACTACGCGGCGCTTATCCACAATGCGCTCTCCGTAGGGCTGGGGGCGGGCGATCCGAACCAGTCGGCGATAGTCAGTGAAATCTCCCGCCAGGTGCAGCCGCAGCACGTCAACCAGGTGTTCACCGGCGTAGCAACCAGCCGCGCCCTGCTCGGGCAGAGTGAGACGGTGGTCAATGGTCTGGTATCGCCGACTGGTACGCCTGGTCTGGTCAAAATTTCCACCGGGCCGCTGAGTAGCAAAGCGGCGGACGGCATTGTCCCGGTCGAAACGGCTATCGCGCTGCTGAAAGATATGGGCGGTAGCTCGATCAAATACTTCCCGATGGGCGGTCTGAAATGCCGTGACGAGTTTAACGCGGTGGCTGAAGCCTGTGCGCGTCATGATTTCTGGCTGGAGCCAACCGGCGGGATCGATCTGGAAAACTACGCTGAGATTCTGCAAATTGCCCTCGACGCGGGCGTCAGTAAAATCATTCCTCACATTTATAGTTCTATTATTGATAAGGTAAGCGGAAACACCCGTCCGGACGATGTGCGCCAGTTGCTGGCGCTGACCAGGGCGTGTGTAGGTTAAAAACGAGGAGAGTGATGTGCGATTCCCCAACCAACGTTTGGCGCAACTGTTTACGATGTTGCAAAACGAGACGCTGCCGCAGGATGAGCTGGCGCAGCGGTTGTCGGTTTCCACACGAACTGTTCGTGCTGATATTACAGCGCTCAACGCCCTGCTGACTCAGCACGGCGCGCAGTTTATCCTCAGCCGGGGCAACGGTTATCAGCTCAGGATCGATGACCCGGCAAGCTATCAGTCCCTGCAATCGCAGCAGCCCAGCGCGCTGCGAATTCCGCGCACCAGTCAGGAACGCGTACATTACCTGATGGTACGTTTTCTGACATCCGCCTTTTCTCTCAAACTCGAAGATTTAGCTGATGAATGGTTTGTCAGTCGGGCGACGCTACAAAACGACATGGCAGAAGTGCGTGAATGGCTGCAACGCTATCATTTGACGCTGGAAACGCGTCCGCGCCATGGCATGAAACTGTTCGGCAGCGAGATGGCGATCCGCGCCTGCCTGACCGACCTTCTCTGGACGCTGGCGCAGCAGGATCCCGCTAATCCGCTGGTGACCGAAGAGGCGCTGTATGCCGGGGTGCCATCGCAGCTTCAACCGCTGCTTGAGGAGATTTTCAATCGCTTCCATATTCGCCTTACTGACGAAGGCGAGCTGTTTTTACGTCTGTACTGCGCGGTCGCGGTACGCCGTATCAGCGAAGGGTATCCGTTGTCGGAATTCACCAACGAAGAGGTGGAAGAGAACGTGTGCCTGGCGGCGCGTGAGATTGCCGCTGTCGTGCAACATCTGGCAAATCATCCGCTGTCGGTGTCGGAAGAGAACTGGCTGAAGGTACATATCGCGGCGCGGCAGGTGCAGGAGATTGCGCCCAGTGCGATCAATGCCGACGACGAGGAAGCGCTGGTCAATTACATCCTGCGGTTTATCAACAGCCAGTACAACTATAACCTGTTGAATGATAAACAGCTTCATGCGGATTTACTCACTCACATCAAAACGATGATCACCCGGGTGCGCTATCAGATCATGATCCCGAACCCGCTGTTGGAGAACATCAAGCAACACTATCCCATGGCATGGGATATGACCCTGGCGGCAGTCTCCAGTTGGGGTAAATACACCCCTTACGCCATCAGCGAAAACGAGATCGGCTTTCTGGTGTTACACATCGGCGTTGGGCTTGAACGTAGTTACAACATCGGTTACCAGCGGCAGCCAAAAGTTCTGCTGGTCTGCGACACGGGAAATGCGATGGTGCGGATGATTGAAGCGGTACTGGCGCGCAAATATCCGCAGATCGAGATTGTAAACACGCTGACGCTGCGTGATTACGAACAGCGCGAGAGTATCGCGGAGGACTTTGTGATCGCCACGGCGCGGATCGGTGAGAAAGACAAGCCGGTCGTGCAGATCGCCCCGTTTCCTACCGACTATCAACTGGAGCAGATCGGTAAGTTAGTGCTGGTAGACAGAACCCGTCCGTGGATGCTGAACAAATACTTCGATGCCGCGCATTTTCGTATTATCGAAGGCGAGATGGACCAGCAGACGCTGTTTAAAACCTTGTGCGATCAGTTGCAGCGTGAAGGGTTTGTCGACGCGGAATTCCTCGATTCGGTGGTGGAACGTGAGGCGATTGTCAGCACGATGCTCGGTGACAGCATTGCGCTGCCGCACGCCCTCGGACTGCTGGCGAAAAAAACGGTGGTCTACACGGTGCTCGCCCCGCAGGGTATCGCCTGGGGGGACGAAACCGCACATGTGATCTTTTTACTCGCTATCAGTAAAAGCGAGTACGAAGAGGCAATGGCCATCTACGATATCTTTGTCACTTTCCTGCGTGAACGCGCTATGACGCGACTGTGCGGCAGCCAAAACTTCGCCGAGTTTAAAGCGGTGGCAATGGAGTGTGTGAGTCGTTTTTGATGGGAGGGGCAGGAAAGACGGAAAGCAGATGCTGTCCGCCATAGTGTTTACCGTAAATGATGGACAACCTGGTTGCTGCTGCCGCGCCAGATCAGCGCCGGGTCTTTCAGATCCTGCACAAATTTGCCGTCCACCAGCACGTTAATGAGGTCCACAACCTGCATTTGCGCGGCGTTGAGTTCATCCAGCTTATAGCCGGTCCACACCCAGATATCTTTACCTGCACATTCAGCACGAATGCGCTGCACCAGCTTCAGGATATCCGGTACGTTCTGCGGATGAAGCGGATCGCCGCCGGAAAGGGAGATCCCCTGGCGGTGGATCCGCGTATCGTTCAGATCGCGGATGATCTGGTCTTTCATTGCTTTCGTGAACGGCTGACCGGAGTTCAGCCGCCAGGTGCTTTTGTTATAGCAGCCGGGGCATTCGTGTACGCACCCTGAAACAAACAGGGTGCAGCGGGTACCGGGGCCGTTAACGATATCGACGGGATAATACTGGTGATAATTCATTTTTCCTCGTTGCATTTGGCGCTGTAGCTGTGTTGGCCGCTCTCACTCACCCGGGTCACTTACTGATGTAAGCTCCCCGGGATTCGTTCGTTTGCCGCCTTGCTACAACACCAACTGCTTAGAGGAAAACCACGACATTGGAACTGTAGTTAGCGGTAGTAGGCCGGATAAGGTGCTTGCACCGCCATCCGGCAACATTGTGATGCCTGATGGCGACGCGATGGCGTCTTATCAGGCCTACGGCCTTTGCAAACGGAAATTAACCGATCTGCCCATTCCCTAAATGTTTAACGCGACGCTTCACTTCTTCTTGTTTACCGGCGTTAAACGGACGTGCGTCCGGGCTGCCTAAATAACCGCAGACGCGGCGGGTTACCGACACGCGTGCAGCGTCGTGATTACCGCATTTCGGACAGGTGAAGCCTTTGCTGGTGCATTCGAACTCACCGGTAAAGCCGCACTCGTAGCATTCATCGATTGGCGTATTGGTGCCGTAATACGGCACATGCTGATAGCTGTAGTCCCAGACATCTTCCAGCGCTTTCAGGTTGTGCTGGATGTTCGGGTATTCGCCATAGCAAATGAAGCCACCGCTCGCCAACGGCGGGTAAGGCGCTTCAAAATCGATTTTGTCGTACGGGTTCACCTTCTTCTCCACATCGAGGTGGAAACTGTTGGTGTAGTATCCTTTATCGGTGACGCCCGGCACGACGCCAAACTCGGCGGTATCCAGACGGCAGAAGCGGTCACACAGGTTTTCACTCGGCGTGCTGTACAGGCTAAAGCCGTAGCCGGTCTCTTCTTTCCATTTATCGACGGCCTGACGCAGATGCTCAACAATGGCAACCGCTTTCGCGCGCAGCGTTTCGCTGTCGTAGACATGCGTATCACCAAACAGCGCGTTGATGGTTTCGTGGATACCAATGTAGCCCAGTGAAATCGATGCACGACCGTTTTTGAAGATTTCCGCGATATCATCATCGGCTTTCAGACGTACGCCGCAGGCGCCTTCCATATAGAGGATCGGCGCGACGCGAGCCTTAACGCCTTCCAGACGGGCAATACGGGTCATTAGCGCTTTACGCGCCAGCGTCAGACGATCGTCCAGCAGTTTCCAGAACGTCGGCTCATCACCACCTGCTTCCAGCGCGATACGCGGCAGGTTAAGGCTGATCACGCCGAGGTTGTTACGCCCATCGTGAACCTGTTCGCCTTTCTCGTTTTCCCACACGCCGAGGAAGCTGCGGCAGCCCATCGGGGTTTTGAACGAACCGGTGACTTTCACGACCTGATCGTAGTTCAGGATGTCCGGATACATGCGCTTGCTGGCACACTCCAGCGCCAGTTGTTTGATGTCGTAGTTCGGATCGCCAAATTTGTGGTTCAGGCCGTCACGAATCGCAAACACCAGTTTCGGGAACACGGCGGTTTTGCGATTTTTGCCCAGACCGGCGATACGGTTACGCAGAATGGACTGCTGAATCAGGCGCGATTCCCAACTGGTACCCAGGCCGAAACCAAAGGTCACAAATGGCGTCTGGCCGTTGGCGGTATGCAGCGTATTGACCTCATACTCCAGAGACTGGAAGGCGTCGTAGCACTCTTTCTCGGTACGGGAATGCGCGTAGCCGTCGGCATCCGGAATTTGCCACTCTTCCGCCGTCTTACGGTGCTTGTTAAAGCTGGCAGTCACGAATGGCGCCAGTACTTCATCAATACGGTTAATGGTGGTGCCGCCGTAAATATGGCTGGCGACCTGCGCGATGATTTGCGCGGTCACGGCGGTGGCGGTAGAGATGGATTTTGGCGGCTCAATTTCTGCGTTACCCATCTTAAAGCCCTGCGTCAGCATCCCTTTGAGATCGATAAGCATGCAGTTGAACATCGGGAAGAACGGGGAATAGTCGAGATCATGGTAGTGAATATCACCGCGCTCGTGCGCCTGTACTACATCACGCGGCAGCAGATGCTGACGGGCGTAGTGTTTGGCGACGATACCGGCCAGCAGGTCGCGCTGGGTCGGGATGACTTTACTGTCTTTATTGGCGTTTTCATTGAGCAACGCGGAATTGGTCTGTTCTACCAGGCCGCGAATTTCCTGGTTCAGACGACCGCGTTTCTCTCGCTGAATATCACGGTCATGGCGATATTCAATGTAGGCGCGCGCCAGCTGCTTGTAAGGGCCTGACATCAGTTGGTTTTCAACCGCCGTCTGGATCTCATTAATATCGACCTGGCTACGCGCGTCCATCTGGCTGCTAACGACTTCTGCGACGGTGGCGCAGTAATCTGCGTCATCGACTCCCGCTGCTTTAGCTGCACGCAGAATGGCTTCTTTGATGCGCTCTGATTTAAACGGCACTTTACAGCCATCTCGTTTCATCACATGCGGTGTCATGATCACTCCATAATGTATAAGAACAGGTTATCCACAGAGGCTCGGGAGGCGTTGATATGGTTATTCATCTCTCTATCCAATCACTTCCCGCAATCCAGTCCCATGTTATCCACAAAGTCACCTTGACTGTGGACATCATTGTTGTTGTAAATGTAGTTGATTAATACAACATGTTGGGGCGGATTGCATTTTAAGTTCTATATATAGTGATTTGCATCAAAAGTGTTTGCGATTTTTTTGATATAGCGCAAGGTAAAAAGCAGAGCGTACAGTTGGCGGGCGTTATAGCGATTGTAAATTGTGATATAGAAAAATCTGATTATTTATTCAACAAAAACAGTAAGCTAACGCGGGGCGACCTTTTTGCCCGGCATCGAGAGTTTGCCGGGCAAAATGTGTTCAGTTTATGACTTCTGCAACCACCAGATCGCTTCGAAAGGACGCAGCGTCATCGCCGTTGGCAGTGGTGAAACTTCATCATAGTTGTGCATCAACACCTGCCAGTTACCCCGGTACGATTCCGGGAACCAGGCCTGACATTCACCGCTCAGATTGGCAATGACCAGCAGCCGCTGTCCTTGCCACTCGCGCTGATAACACCATACGTGTGGGCTGTCTGGTAACAGATCCTGATAGTCACCCCAGGTCAACACAGGTTCGGATTTACGCAGCGCAATCAGCCGTTGATAGGTATAAAACACCGACGAATTATCGCCGAGCGCGTTCTCCACGTTGATGTCCGCGTAGTTATCGCACAGGGAGATCCACGGTTCACCCTGGCTGAAACCGGCGTTCTTGCGGTTATTCCACTGCATTGGCGTACGGCTGTTGTCACGGGATTTACTGGCCAGGATTGCCAGCAGTTCATTGGCATCGCGACCCTCCGCCCGCAGCCCGGCAAACATGTTATGGCTTTCCACATCGCGGTAGTCGGTGATCCGGGTGAAGTGAGGATTGGTCATGCCGATCTCTTCCCCTTGATAGATGTACGGTGTGCCCTGCATACCGTGCAGCACCATCGCCAGCATTTTCGCGGCCGGCACCCGATATTCGCCTTCGTCACCAAAGCGCGACACAATGCGCGGCTGATCGTGGTTACACCAGAACAGCGCATTCCACGCGACGTTGTGCATTCCTTGCTGCCAGTGGCGGAACAGGGTCTTCAGTGCGACAAAATCGGGCTTCGCCAGCGTCCATTTCTCTCCATTGGGATAATCGACCTTCAGGTGATGAAAATTGAAGGTCATCGACAGTTCGCTACCGTCCAGCGCGGCGTAGCGCTGGCAATGTTCCAGCGTGGTGGAGGACATTTCACCGACCGTCATCAGCTTGCGCGGCGTAAAGACGTCGCGGTTCATCTCATGCAAAAATTCATGCGCTCGCGGCCCATCGGTATAAAAACGGCGACCGTCGCCGTCCAGATCATTGGGGAAGCGCTGATCTTTGGAGATCAGGTTGACGACGTCCAGGCGCAGGCCATCCACGCCGCGATCGGCCCAGAATTCGCAGACTTTTTTCAGCTCGGCGCGGACGGCAGGGTTTTCCCAGTTCAGGTCCGCCTGTTCCGGGGCGAAGAGGTGCAGATAATACTGTTCGCTCTGGGCATGCCATTGCCAGGCGTTGCCGCCAAACTTGGAACGCCAGTTATTGGGCAGCGCATCAGGCGTGCCGTCGCGCCAGATGTAAAACTCGCGATACGGGCTGTCTTTGTCGAGCGCTTCACGAAACCAGGCGTGCTGCGTGGAGGTGTGGTTAAACACCATGTCGAGAATAATGCGGATGCCGCGTGCTTTTGCCTGGGCGACCAGTTCATCGAAGTCATCCAGCGTACCGTAAGCGGGATCGATAGCGGTGTAGTTAGCGACATCGTAGCCATTATCCACTTGCGGTGAGATATAGAACGGGGTCAGCCAGAGGGCATCTACGCCCAGTTTATGCAGGTAATCGAGGCGCTGAGTCACGCCGCGTAAATCGCCGGTGCCGCTGCCGGTCGTATCCTGAAAGCTTTTGGGATAGATCTGGTAGATGACGCCGTTTTGCCACCAGTGGGGAAGGGTATTCATAGTCAATTCCTGGTTATGCGAGGGGCGCAAGTGCGCCCCGAATAAAATCAGACAATCTGTAACGTGCCCTGACGGTATTTGCGCTGGTAAACCATAGAAGTCAGCACGATCGGGATGACAATGGCGATGGCTATCGCGACGGCGTAGACCTGCCAGTAAGTCGGTTGGATAGAAAGGATGCCCGGCAGGCCGCCAACGCCAATACCGTTCGCCATCACCCCGTACAGGCCGCAGAGCAGACCGGCGAGACCGGAGCCGATCATTGCGCAGAGCATCGGGAAGCGGTATTTCAGGTTGATACCGTACATTGCTGGTTCAGTGACCCCAAGATAGGCGGAGATCGCGGCAGGAACGGAGATCTCGCGTTCGTTCTGTTTACGGCTGGCGATAATAATGCCGACCACCGCAGACGCCTGCGCGATGTTGGAAAGGGCAATCAGCGGCCATACCGGCGTTCCTCCCATGCTCTGGATCATCTGCATGTCGATGGCGAGCGTGGTCTGGTGCACGCCGGTAATCACCAGTGGGGCGTACAGGAAGCCAAACAGCGCGGCACCAATCGGCGCGAAGCTGCCGGTCATCAGATGGCGAACCGCAAAGGCCACACCGTCGCCAATCAAGCGGCCAAACGGACCGATCAGCGCATGAGCGAGGAAGACCGCGAGGATCAATGAACACACCGGCACCACCACGAGATACAGATAATCCGGCACGATGCGTTTCAGGCGCGTTTCAATCACGCCCAGCGCCAGGCCAGCCAGCAGCGCCGGAATGACCTGCGCCTGATAGCCTACTTTCGCGATGGTGAACAGGCCGAAGTTCCATACTTCCGGTACCTGCTGCCCCAGCAGATACGCGTTCATCAACTGTGGCGATACCAGCGTAACGCCAAGCACGATGCCGAGGATCGGCGTACCGCCCATTTTTTTCACCGCCGACCAGCAGATGCCCACTGGCAGATAGAAAAAGATGGCTTCGCCAATCAGCCACAAGAAGTCATAGATCGTTTTCAGCGCTGGATACATCTGCGCCAGCGTCTGGCCGTTGCTCATTGGCAGGTCGCCAATGACGTTGCGGAAACCTAAGATCAAGCCTCCGCTAATCAGCGCCGGCAGCAGCGGGAAGAAGATTTCAGCGAAATGGGAGATGAGTTGCTCATGCCATTTCATGTTCTGACGAGCCGCTTTTTTCGCCTGCTCTTTATCGGCGTGCGCCTGCCCGGTGGTGGCCAGCAGCGCCTTGTAATAATCGCCAACCTCGGTGCCAATCACCACCTGGAACTGACCGGCGTTGGTAAAGCAGCCTTTGACCATCGGTAAGGCTTCAATTTCTTTCGGTCTGGCGTTTGCTGGCTGATTCAGCACAAAGCGCAGGCGCGTAATACAGTGACTCACGGTGGCGATATTCTCTCGCCCGCCTACCAGCTCTATCAGCCGGTCAATATCCACTTGTTTAACTTTGCTCATCATGAAGCCTCGTGGCGATGACAGTGAAAAGGGGGGGGTTATGCGATGGCCACAGAGTATATCCGGGATAAAAAATTAAAAATGGGAACGTTCCCGAAACGCAGCGAAGATCACAAATTATCGTTCAGAAAGCGATCAGCAATGCTTCAGGAAAGGGTGGAAGGAATGACGATCTGGCGCAGCTCGCTGCGTCCGTTGATCTGCTCGATCAACTGGGAGGCCGCCTGGCGTCCGGCTTCGGCATAACCGGGATCGACCGTGACGATCTCCGGATGCAGGAATTTCATCAGCGGCGTATTACCGACGCTCGCCAGTTGCAGATTATCGACCCGCTGTTCTTGCAAATACTTACTGGCACCGAGCGCGAGAGTATCCGTGGCACAGACCAGCGCGGTAGTGTCTGGTGTAATGACGCTCGCGGCATGCTCATAGCCTTGCTTCATCGCCAGACCCGGCAGGGCCGCGACGGGATGTAACTTATGTTGTTTGCAAAACGCGAGATAGGCGTCATGGCGGCGCTTCCCGGTGGTGACGTCGCTGTGCGGCACACCGAGAAAGCTGATGTGGCGATGCCCCTGATCGTACAGGCGTTGCATCAGGATTTTAATCGCCCCGTCGTCGTCGTAGCAGACGGAGGCAAAGCCTTTCGCATCACGAGCCAGCAGCACCAGCGATGCCTGCCACGGGGCGATCATCGTGTCCGTGATGCCGGTAAAACCGAACAGCACCACGCCGTCGATATTGCGGCGTTTCAGCATACCTAAGTGTTCTTCCACTTTTTCCGGGGAAAACTGACTTTCCATCATGATCGGATCGTAACCCTGCTCATAAAACACCGGCAGCATCGTCTGTACGGCAAGGTTTTCCGACAGGGAGTCGAGACGGGTCACAATGATGGCGACGACTTTATCGCTCTGGCCCCGCATGGCGCGGGCTGAACGGGAAGGAGAAAATCCGTGCTGATTCATCACGGCTTCGACACGCTCGCGAGTCCGTTCACTGACGCCGCTTTCGTTGTTCAGCACACGGGAAACGGTGGATTTCCCCACGCCGCTTAAGCGGGCGATGTCTTTGATAGTCAGCCGATTTTGCATCCTGTTTTCCCGTGGTACGCAACAAAAGATGATAAGAGGGTAACTTTACTTATAGAAACCACAATGGGCAAAGTCTGGTTTATACACGTCATCCTTCACGCTGCTTTTGCGTTGGCGTCGTTCATTTTCTGCCGGGATGCGAACCGAATGATTTTGCGTATATGTTTTGTTTAATTGCCGGGGGTTATTATAACGCCATAAATGCCACAAATATTATGATCTACAACTTATTATCTGTGAGCTAACTCATTCAATTACCGGAGGCTTTATGGATCCCGATCCCACCCCTCTCCCGACCTGGAGAACACGCGCTTTCCGGTAAGCCTGCCTTTCGCTGTCTTACCGGTGATGTAAGACAGTGACGCATTAACGTCCCTGTTTAAAAATGATGTTACCTGTCAGGTAAGGTTTTGCCACGCCTGAAGGATATTTCTGCGCCTGTCTTATTGGCGCGGAGGGGCTTCCTATGTTTAAAAATATCACTCG
The DNA here is from genome assembly GCF_057983045.1 of Citrobacter sp. LST-B2. NCBI lineage: Bacteria > Pseudomonadati > Pseudomonadota > Gammaproteobacteria > Enterobacterales > Enterobacteriaceae > Citrobacter > Citrobacter sp. LST-B2. The sequence goes on along the minus strand of NZ_CP192598.1, from coordinate 4,342,397 downwards.
CCAGCTGTTTGCCCGGCTTGGCCGCCATTTGCCCGATCGCCTGGTGCACCGCGATCCATTACCTAATGCACAGTCGATTGCCAGCACCCCGATACCTTCTTCACTGAGTGAACACTGCCTGAAAGTGGCCGTGATGGATGAAAAGACGCTATGGAAAACGTTTCATGCGCATCCGGAAGGACTCAATGTGGCAGAGGTGAACGCCGCCCGCGAACAACACGGTGAAAACCTTCTGCCAACCCAGAAACCGTCACCGTGGTGGAAGCATCTGTGGACCTGTTATCGCAACCCGTTCAATATGTTGCTGACTCTTCTGGGCGCGATCTCGTATGCCACGGAAGATCTGTTCGCCGCCGGGGTGATCGCTCTGATGGTGGTGATTTCCACGCTGCTTAACTTTGTCCAGGAAGCGCGCTCCACCAAAGCGGTAGACGCGCTGAAAGCGATGGTCAGCAACACCGCGACGGTGCTGCGGGTCATCAATGAGAAAGGGGAAAACGGCTGGGTGGAGCTGCCTGGCGATCAACTGGTGCCCGGCGACATCATCAAGCTGTCGGCGGGGGACATGATCCCGGCCGATCTGCGGGTGATTCAGGCGCGAGACCTGTTTGTTGCTCAGGCGTCATTAACCGGCGAATCGCTGCCAGTGGAGAAAGTGGCGCACACCCGCGACGCCAGCCAAAGCAACCCGCTTGAGCGCGATACCCTGTGCTTTATGGGCACTAACGTGGTGAGCGGCACGGCGCAGGCGATGGTTATCGCCACCGGCGCCCATACCTGGTTTGGTCAACTGGCGGGGCGCGTCAGCGAACAGGAAAGCGAGCAAAACGCGTTCCAGAAGGGGATCAGTCGTGTCAGTATGCTGTTGATTCGCTTTATGCTGGTGATGGCGCCAGTGGTGCTGCTCATTAACGGTTATACCAAAGGTGACTGGTGGGAAGCGGCGCTGTTTGCGCTCTCCGTCGCCGTAGGCCTGACGCCGGAAATGCTGCCGATGATTGTTACTTCGACGCTGGCACGCGGCGCGGTGAAACTGTCGAAGCAAAAAGTGATCGTCAAACATCTGGATGCCATTCAGAACTTCGGCGCGATGGACGTTCTGTGCACCGATAAAACCGGCACGCTGACCCAGGATAAAATCGTGCTGGAGAATCATACGGATATCTCCGGTAAGCCCAGTGAACGCGTTCTGCACGCGGCATGGCTGAACAGCCATTACCAGACCGGACTGAAAAATCTGCTGGATACCGCCGTGCTGGAAGGTGTGGATGAAGGCGCTGCGCGCACGTTGTCTACCCGCTGGCAGAAAATTGATGAGATTCCGTTTGATTTTGAGCGCCGCCGGATGTCGGTGGTGGTGGCCGAAGAGACGGATGTGCATCAACTGGTGTGCAAAGGCGCGTTGCAGGAGATCGTCAGCGTCTGTACGCAGGTGCGGCATAACGGTGAAATTGTGCCGCTGGATGACAACATGCTGCGTCGGGTGAAGCGCGTGACCGATACGCTGAACCGTCAGGGGCTGCGCGTAGTCGCTGTGGCGACCAAATACCTGCCAGCGCGGGAAGGGGATTACCAGCGTATTGATGAATCCGATCTGATCCTTGAAGGTTACATCGCCTTCCTCGATCCGCCGAAGGAAACGACCGCACCGGCACTGAAAGCGCTGAAAGCCAGTGGCATTACCGTGAAGATCCTGACCGGCGACAGCGAACTGGTCGCCGCGAAGGTATGCCATGAGGTAGGTCTGGATGCCGGAGAGGTGATTGTCGGAAATGATATCGAAGACATGAGCGACGACGTGCTGGCCGCGTTGGCTCAGCATACTACGCTGTTCGCACGCCTGACGCCGATGCATAAAGAGCGGATCGTCCGCCTCCTCAGACGTGAAGGGCACGTGGTGGGCTTTATGGGCGATGGAATTAACGACGCGCCAGCGCTACGTGCGGCGGATATTGGTATTTCGGTGGATGGCGCGGTCGATATCGCCCGTGAAGCGGCCGATATTATTCTGCTGGAAAAGAACCTGATGGTGCTGGAAGAAGGCGTAATTGAAGGGCGTCGTACGTTCTCCAATATGCTGAAGTATATCAAAATGACCGCCAGTTCTAACTTTGGTAACGTCTTTAGCGTGCTGGTGGCGAGCGCCTTTTTACCGTTCCTGCCCATGTTGCCGCTGCACTTGCTGATTCAGAACCTGTTGTACGATGTATCTCAGGTGGCGATCCCGTTTGATAACGTTGATGATGAGCAGATCCAGAAACCGCAGCGCTGGAATCCGGCGGATCTAGGCCGTTTTATGCTCTTTTTTGGCCCGATCAGCTCCATCTTCGACATTCTGACGTTCTGCCTGATGTGGTGGGTATTCCACGCCAATGTGCCGGAAGCGCAAACGCTGTTCCAGTCTGGCTGGTTTGTGGTGGGGCTGCTGTCGCAAACGCTGATTGTGCATATGATTCGTACGCGCCGCGTGCCGTTTATTCAGAGTCGCGCTGCCTGGCCGCTGATGCTGATGACGCTGGTGGTAATGATTGTGGGAATTGCGCTACCGTTCTCACCGCTGGCAGGTTATCTGCAATTGCAGGCGTTACCGCTGAGTTATTTCCCTTGGTTAGTGGCGATTCTGGTGGGATATATGACGTTAACGCAATGGGTTAAAGGCTTCTATAGCCGCCGCTACGGCTGGCAGTAAACAAAATAATGGCTGCTTCGGCAGCCATTCTCTTTTTTATCGCGCAAGAATATATTCTTTCCCTCCGTCGTGTTTTATTTTTTTTGAAAAACCAAAGAGGTGTGGTCGATCACAATTTAAGCCCGCTTCAGGACATCTTTTTTCCAGGAAAAAGACCTTCATTGCAAAAATGAAACAGCGTGCTAAAAAAAATTCCATCCATCGTCATTTTATGAACATAATCATCGTAATACTTTGTTACACCGACGAGTCTGCCTGGGCAATGTCATTCCTTACTGTCCCTTTTAATTAAGGCGGCCCTCTATCCTGCAAGTCGTTTGTATTAATGAAAATTATAAACCTCTGGAGATGGAAAAATGAAACTGACCAAAACCTTGTTAAACCTGTGCGTGGGGACTGCTTTAGTGCTGGCAGCGCAGGCGGCGTCTGCACAAACGCTGCGTGCGGCAGATGTCCATCCGGCGGATTATCCGAACGTAGTTGCTGTGAAGCATATGGGCGAAAAACTCAGCGCCGCTACCGACGGACGTCTGGATATTAAAACCTTCCCGGGCGGCGTACTGGGGGATGAAAAGCAGATGATTGAACAGGCGCAACTGGGTGCGATTGATATTATTCGCGTGTCGATGTCTCCGGTTGCTGCCATATTGCCTGAGATTAACGTCTTTACGCTGCCCTATATCTTCCGCGATGAAGATCACCTGCATAAGGTTCTGGATGGGGCAATTGGTCAGGAAATTGGTGACCGGCTGACCGCCAACAGCCAGTCCCGACTGGTGTTTCTCGGCTGGATGGATGCCGGAACGCGTAACCTGATTACCAAGGCTCCGGTGGTGAAACCGGAAGACCTGAAAGGGATGAAAATCCGTGTTCAGACCAGCCCGGTCTCGCTCGATACCTTAAAAGCGATGGGCGCGAATGCGATCGCCATGGGAACCAGTGAGGTGTTCAGCGGGATGCAGACCGGGGTTATTGATGGCACAGAAAATAACCCGCCGACCTTTGTCGCGCATAACTATCTGCCGGTCGCCAAAAATTACACCTGGAGTAAGCATTTCATTATTCCTGAACTGTTCCTGTTTTCAAAAGCCAAGTGGGACAAGCTGAAAAAAGAAGATCAGGAATTAATTATTAAACTGGCAAAAGAAGCGCAAATAGAACAACGTCAACTCTGGGAAGCCTATAATGCGAAATCACTGGAAACCATGAAAGCAAATGGGGTGAATTTCCATGACATCGATACGGATTATTTTTATAAAGCCACACAGCCCGTCCGGGATCAATACGGTAAAGACCACCAGGATTTGATCAAGCGAATTCAGGATGTGAAGTAATTCATCAGGCGGATGACGGAGGTCATCTGCCTGAATCGGTTATTCGTTCGAGGTGATGATTATGGGTGAAGGTTATTCATCGGTAATGGATGTGCTGTATCGAATTTCAATGTGGATTGCCGGGCTGGCTTTATTGGTGATGGTGGCGGTTATTCCCGTGGGGATATTCGCGCGCTACGTGATGAACAGCGCGCTGTCCTGGCCCGAGCCGATCGCCATATTGTGCATGGTGACGTTCACTTTTATTGGCGCGGCGGTTAGCTATCGTGCGGGTTCGCATATTGCGGTCAGCATGGTAACCGATCGTCTTGGTGAAATGGGGCGCCGGATCTGTTTTATCGGTGCCGATTTGATGTTGCTGGCGATCAGTATTTTTATTCTTTGGTACGGTTCGACGCTCTGTTATGAGTTGTGGCAACAACCCGTGGCAGAATTCCCAATTTTGACTGCCGGGGAAAACTATCTTCCGCTCCCTATCGGTTCGGCGATCATGCTGCTTTTCATCATCGAGAAGATCTGCCGTGGCGCTCAGTATCAACGTCCTGTGGTCATGCTGGGTTCAACCAGTTGATGACCGAACCGACTTCATAGGGGAAAGCAAATGGATGCATTTATTCTCGTTTTTACGCTCGGCATCATGCTGGCGATTGGGGTGCCGGTGGCGTACGCGGTGGGGATCAGCGCGATCGTCGGGGCGTGGTATATCGATATCCCGCTGGAAGCGGTGATGATCCAGTTGACCAACGGCGTGAACAAATTCTCATTGTTGGCGATCCCGTTCTTTATTCTGGCCGGGGCCATTATGGCGGAAGGGGGCATTGCGCGCCGGTTAGTCAACTTTGCCTATATCTTTGTTGGCTTCATTCGCGGTGGTCTGTCGCTGGTGAACATTGTCGCATCAACCTTTTTTGGCGCGATCTCAGGATCGTCGGTGGCGGATACCGCATCGATCGGTTCAGTGATGATCCCTGAAATGGATAAGAAAGGTTATCCGCGAGACTTTGCCGCAGCGGTCACCGCCAGCGGTTCCGTGCAGGCAATCCTGACGCCGCCCAGCCATAACTCGGTGATCTACTCGCTGGCGACGGGCGGTACTGTGTCGATTGCCGCGCTGTTTATTGCCGGGATCCTGCCTGGGCTATTGCTGAGTTTTACCCTGATGGTAATGTGCGTGGGCTTTGCGCATAAGCGCGGCTACCCGAAAGGGGAGCGCGTGCCGTTCCGACAGGCATTGAAGATCTTTCTCGATACGCTGTGGGGGCTGATGACGGTCGTCATCATTATGGGCGGGATCCTTTCCGGTATTTTTACCGCGACGGAATCGGCGGCGATCGCCTGCCTGTGGGCGTTTTTCGTCACCATGTTTATCTACCGCGACTATAAGTGGTCTGAACTGCCGAAACTGATGTATCGCACTGTGAAGACCGTGACCATCGTGATGATCCTGATCGGTTTCGCGGCAGCGTTTGGCGCCATCATGACCTATATGCAACTGCCGATGCGCATTACCGAAGCGTTTACCAGTATCTCGGATAACAAGTATGTCATTCTGATGTGTATTAACATCATGCTGTTGCTGATTGGTACGCTGATGGACATGGCGCCGTTGATTCTGATCCTGACCCCTGTGCTGCTGCCGGTCACCAACGCCCTCGGCATTGATCCGGTACATTTCGGGATGATTATGCTGGTGAACCTGGGAATTGGCCTGATCACACCGCCGGTAGGGTCGGTGCTGTTTGTTGCCAGTGCGGTGAGTAAACAGAAGATCGAGCAGGTGGTGAAGGCGATGCTACCGTTCTACGCGGTACTGTTCCTTGTGCTCTTGCTGGTGACTTATATCCCGGCGATTTCGCTGTTCCTGCCGAAATTCTTTGGCGTGATGTGATAGTGGTGCAGTAACGAAAATCCGGGTGGGTATGCCCGGATTTTTTTATCGCTTAACGACGAACGGCGATCGCTTCGATCTCGATCTTCACGTCTTTTGGCAGACGCGCGACTTCCACGCAGGAACGTGCCGGGAAGGTAGCGTTGTGTTCGGTGAAGAACGCTTCGTAAGTGGCGTTGACGGTCGCGAAATCGTTCAGATCTTTGACAAATACGGTTGTTTTCACGATGTCGCCTACTTTCAGGCCAGCGGCTTCAACGATAGCTTTCACGTTTTCCAGCGACTGACGCGCCTGCGCGGAGACGTCGTCCGACACGCTGCCGGTTTTCGGGTCAACCGGGATCTGACCGGAAGTGATGATCATGCTGCCCAGATCTACGCCCTGAACATATGGACCGATTGCTGCGGGTGCATTTTCCGTCGCGATAGTTTTGCTCATGATTTCTCCTGAAGTACAGCGGTTAATGAAATTTCTCTGGCATTATAGGGAGCCACGAATTTTTAACCAACTGCAATTAGTTGGCCAGCACCACATAATGAGAAAACTCTTTTTCGCAGTATTTGCATTTAAGCGCGATGTCATCCGCGCGTTTTTTCACTGAAAAACTGGAAGAAACCGGTTCAGCGTGGCTGATGCAGTTACTGTTCGGGCAGACCAGCACGCTGTCGATGTGGTCCGGCAGGCTTGGACGTGATTTACCCACCACGTCGTAGTTGTCGATACGGTTGACAGTAGCCTGTGGCGCATACAGTGACAGTTGATTAACCTGTTCGGCGGTCAGGAAGGTGTTCTCGATCTTAATCAGGTCTTTACGTCCCATTTCACCGGAAGGCAGATTAAGGCCGATAGTGATGCGCTGGTCGGTTTCGGTCAGCTTGAACAGAGTCAGCAATTTAAAGCCGATTTGCGCGGGAATATGGTCGATTACGGTGCCGCATTTGATCGCTTCAACCTGCAGTTTATTATCGTGTGTCATCTCGTTATCTCCCCTTACAGTGCCAAATCGCTAGTCAGAACCAGTGCCAGTAACGCCTGGCGCGCGAAAATCCCGTTGCCTGCCTGCTGGAAATACCAGGCGTGAGGCGTTTTATCCACGTCCGTGGCGATTTCATCTATACGCGGCAGCGGATGCAGTACCTTCATGTTTTCCCGCGCTCCCACCAGGTCGCTGGCGCGCAGGACAAACTGGGCCTTCACGTTGGCGTATTCTGAAGGGTCCAGACGCTCTTTCTGTACGCGGGTCATATACAGAATATCCACCTCCGCCATCACCTCTTCGATAGAGGCGTGCAGGCTCCAGGCAATGCCTTTTTCGTCCAGCATATCAAGAATGTACTGCGGCATTGCCAGCGCATCCGGGGCGATGAAGTAGAAGCGGTTGCCGTCAAACTTCGCCAGCGCCTGCGTCAGGGAATGCACGGTACGGCCATATTTCAGGTCGCCGACCATCGCCACATGCAGGTTGTTCAGACGCCCCTGCGTTTCCTGAATGGTGAACAGATCCAGCAGCGTTTGGGTCGGATGTTGATTTGAACCGTCACCCGCGTTCAGTACCGGCACCTTACCGGAGAATTCGGTCGCCAGACGCGCCGCGCCTTCCTGTGGGTGACGCATCACGATCGCGTCAACATAAGTGCTGATCACAGAGATGGTATCTGCCAGCGTCTCACCTTTCTTACCCAGCGACGTGTTGGCGCTGTCGGAAAAGCCGACCACGCTGGCGCCCAGGCGGTGCATGGAGGTTTCAAACGACAGGCGGGTACGGGTCGAGGCTTCAAAGAAGCAACTGGCGATGACCTTGTGTTTGAGCAGCTCCGGTTGAGGGTTCGCTTTTAATTTCGCCGCCGTCGCCAGCACCAGATTGAGGTCGTCGCGACTGAGGTCGTTTATGGAAATGATGTGTTTTTGATATAGCGGGTTAGCCATGTTTATCTCCTGACGCCAGGGCAAAAAAAAAGCCCCTCATTTGAGGGGCTGGGAATAGGTGAGCAACGGAAAGAAAAACGGCAGGCCAGCGTCTGTTTTCAGACGCGGTAAGACAGAATGTCGTACACACTGGACCATACTTCCTCCCGGCAAATTGTCCGCGATTATACTCAGCTCCGTTTGTGGATCAAGCAAAAAATGCCGTTTTTATTCAACGCAAACGGTTTTAATGAATATTAATTCATTTTTAGTAAGTAGTTAATCTGTTTGTGGACAAGGCCAGTGCGCTGCACCACCCGTGGCGCAACCCAGACAATACTGCTACCCGCTACCACACCCAGGATTTCCGGCAGGGCATGATAATCGAGGATCCGGGCGACGGCGCGGCCATAGCCTGCCGCCGTATGGATAAGGATAAATTCGCTGTTATGCTCCACGCTCACCACCATTTCAGAAATGGAACGGGCGGCGTCGGGGGCTGGACGCAATTGCGGATTGACGGAATAAATTTTTTGTCCTTTCGTATTTCTAATTTTTATGACGCCAAGAATTTTCAGCAGGCGGGAAACCGTTGACTGGCTGATGGTTTCAAAGCCGTAGTTTTGCAGATCGCGGCGGATCTCCTCCTGTGAGAGATAGCTTTTTTCGCCAATCAGGCGCTGACAAACAGAGAGTTGTAGTTCTTCTTTTTCTGAAGCGGGTTGGTAAAGTTTCATCATCAGTTAGTCCAGTGTAATCAGCCGAAGATAACAACCAGTAGATCTGCCCAATGTTTCTATTTTTATTTGATGACGCACTAAGCAAATGTTCTCCATTTCAACCGGGATGTATTTGATCGGCTTATTGAAATTTGACTGGAGCGCGCTTCAGCATCCTGACGGATGGCATCTGCATGAAAAAATATTCCACTTAGTCGTCTAAGGGAAGGCGGAGTTTTGCCGCTTCGTCTTCCCTGTGTTGACGTGCATCAACTGAGCGTGAGCACGCCGGTCGCCAACAGATAGACCGCGTAGATCCCTGCGACCACCACCATAATAGCCAGAACGATCTCTATTGGATTGAAAAGTCTTCCATTTTTCTCCTTCCGCGCCCAGACATAAAAAACGATACCGAGGGCGTAGAGGATCATCGACAGCAGCAGATATTCCATCCCGGCGGCATAGACCAGCCAGGCACCATAGAGTGTTGCCAGCGCGCCGATGATGATGTCGCGGGTGATGGAATGCTGTTCATCACGGTTATAACCGTCCTTCTGCCACGCCACTTTCAGGGCATACAAACCGCTGAGAAAATAGGGGATCAGGATCATTGAGGTGGCCAGCAGCAGCAGCGCAAGATACCCCGCCTGTTGAAAATGGGCGATGATCAGGAACAGTTGGGTCAGCCCATTGGTCAGCAGCAGCGCATTGACCGGCGCTTTGTTGGCGTTTTCTTTGCCCAGGAATTTGGGCATGGTGCCGTCTTTACCGGCCATATACGCCGTTTCCGCAGACAATAACGTCCAGGCCAGCAGCGCGGCGCCGACGGAAACGATAAGACCGATATTCATCAGGGCTGCGCCCCACGGCCCGACCGCCGCTGCCAGTACGCCTGCAGTAGAAGGGTTCTTCAACTGTGCGAGTTCTGGCTGAGACAGAACGCCGAGCGACAGCACCGAGACGGCGACAAACAGCAGGATTGAGATGAAAAATCCAATCATGGTGGCTTTACCCACGTCTGATTTTTTCATCGCCCGGCCCGAGTACATGGCGGCGCCTTCAATACCGATGAAAACCCAGGTGGTGACCAGCATGATGTTTTTCACCTGGTCCATAACAGAGCCAAGCTGTTCATTGCCCCAGAATTCAATCTTAAAGGTGCGAACCTGAAAGGCGACGCTGACCAGCACAACAAACATGATCAGAGGAACCACTTTCGCGACCGTGCCGATCAGATTGAGCAGGGCGGCACCCTGTACGCCGCGACAGATCAGGAAATGCAGACTCCAGAGCAGAATTGATCCCACAATCAGCGCAGAAAGGGTGGTGCCGTCGCCAAAGAAACCGAGCGCGCTGAAGGAGCCGAGTGCGGAACAGATCACCACATAGTATGAAACGTTGCCGATCCACGCCGAGATCCAGTAACCCCAGGCGGAGTTAAAACCGATGTACTCGCCAAAACCCGCGCGGGCATAACCATACACGCCGCCTTCCACTTCGCTTTTACGGTGCGCCAGGGTCTGGAAGACGAAGGCGAGGGTTAACATGCCGATAAAGGTAATTCCCCAGCCGATCAGAATCGCGCCAGCGCCTGCTTTGGCCGCCATGTTCTGCGGCAGAGAGAATACCCCGGCGGCGATCAGCGCGCTGACCACAAGCGCCGTTAGCGCCGGAAGTTTGAGCTTACCTTCGGACTGGGAGGTCGAAGCGTCCGCAGCCGGTTTGCTGGTATCGAGAGTAGTCATGAAGAGAGTCCTCAATCTGACAGAAAGTGATTTTTTAGAAGTAGCTGTATTGTTTGCCGACGTATTCGGAGGTCATGCACTGCAAGACGCCGCTGTATCCCAGGGAGAAATAGACGATGTCGCCCACCTGATATCCCGATGCGGCGTGGGTGACGTCGAGGATCAGGTGATCGGAACTGGCGCCGAGCACTTTGACGCCGGGATCAAATGGCCGGAGCTGGGAGAAGGAGACGTCCTGTTCGCCGAGCGCGGCCAGCGCCCGGTGATGTACGCCAAGATCTTCGAATACCGGCTTTCTCCCCATGGCATCCAGCGCCGTGGAGTGTTGCGGAACGGAGGGCTTGTCTTTCAGCTCGATGATCTCCACGCCGAGCTTGATAGCGTCCTGGCGGGTGTCGGGGATTGGCTCGTCATTCAGGCCGAACCCCATGATCAGCGACGCGCCAAGTCGCAACTGGTTGACGCCCGTCGGCAGCCCACCGTTGATCAGCAGGAACAGGGCGGCGGAGCTGGCGCCGGAAATCGTGCGCAGTGCAATACCCAACTCGTCTTCGATCTGATGGGCGAGATCGACCAGCGCCTGTTGGTTTTCGGTGGTGGGTTCCACTCCGCCGTAGCAGGCAAGATTGGCGCCCAGTCCTTCCAGCGTCAGCCCCGGCAGTTCTTTGTGTACCAGACGCGCAAGGCGTCGTGTCTCCAGCGGATCCACGCAGCCTTCGCGCAGATCGCCCAGGTCATGCATCAGAATGACCCGGTGCGTTTTGTTCTGCGCTATGGCTGCCGCAGAGAGCGCCTGCAACGTATGTTCTTCGGAGTTCAGCGAGATATCCGCATAGGCCACGATGTCGTGCGCAAGGCTTATCTGCGGCAGACGCAGCAGCAGTTTGTCGACGGGCAGATCGGCGATTTTTTTGAGATTCTGGATGCGGGAATCTGCAATCGTGCTGATTCCTGCATCAATCATGGCTCTGGCGACATTTGCCGCTTCGCAGCTCAGCTTATTGACGCCGACAGGCTCTACCCCGTGCTGGCGACATAGCGCAATCAGTGTCCGGGTGTTGTCACGAATGACCGAAAGATTAACGAAGAGGCAGGGAAAGTCCTGATTTCGCATAATGGGTCTCCTAACGTGGGCGCGGGTCAGGAAGGCACCCGCACCCGGTGCATTCGGTTCAGTCGCTATCGTGTGAGTGAGTCGCCGAGCGTCGCCACCATCACCGCTTTGATGGTGTGCATGCGGTTTTCCGCTTCGTCGAACACGATGGAGTGTGCGGATTCGAAAACGTCTTCCGTTACTTCCAACCCTTTCAGGCCGTAGGCGGCTTCAATTTCACGACCCACTTTGGTGTGTTCGTTATGGAAGGCGGGCAGGCAGTGCATGAACTTCACGTTGGGGTTGCCGGTGGCGTCGATGACCTTCTGGTTGATCTGGTACGGCGTCATCAGGCTGACGCGCTCAGCCCAGGCCTCTTTCGGTTCACCCATGGAGACCCAGACGTCGGTGTACAGAAAATCAACGTCGTAGACGCCTTCTTCCACATCGTCCGTCAGCGTGATGCGTGCCCCGGTGGTGCTGGCGATGCTGCGGCATTGCGCAACCAGCGCTTCATCTGGCCAGAAGGATTTTGGCGCGACGAGGCGAATATCCATGCCCATCTTCGCGGCGCCGACCATCAGGGAATTGCCCATGTTGTTGCGCGCATCGCCAAGGTAGGCGAAGCTCAGTTCGGGCAGCGTTTTCCCCGGCGCGTGCTCCAGCATGGTCATCAGATCCGCGAGGATCTGCGTGGGATGGAATTCGTCGGTCAGACCGTTCCACACCGGCACTCCGGCGTATTGCCCCAGTTCCTCAACGATCTGCTGACCGAACCCGCGGTATTCGATGCCGTCGTACATCCGGCCCAGTACACGAGCGGTATCTTTCATCGACTCTTTATGACCGATCTGCGAGCCGCTTGGGCCGAGGTAAGTGACCTGCGCGCCCTGGTCGAATGCCCCAACTTCAAAGGCACAGCGGGTGCGGGTGGAGGTTTTTTCGAATATCAGCGCAATGTTTTTCCCGATCAGCGTTTGCTGTTCGCGCCCGGCTTTTTTCGCCGCTTTCAGTTCAATCGCCAGATCGATAAGGAACTGGATCTCCGCTGGCGTAAAGTCGAGAAGTTTCAAAAAGTTTCTATTTTTCAGTGAAATAGCCATCAATGTATCCTTGTCAAAATGAACTGCCTGATGACGCTGCGCTTATCAGGCCTACGGACGTGAATCGGTGTAGGCCGGATAAGGCGAGGCCGCCATCCGGCAAAAAAGCCTTAAGCGTCAACATCGGCGGTTTCGCGCCGAATCAGGGTGCCTTTATCGCCGGCGAGAATGGCCGGGCCATCGGCCAGCGAACCGATGCCCGCAATGCCGTGGCAGCGGCTGACAAAGTCGGCGCAGGCGCTGACTTTTGGCCCCATCGAACCGGCGTCAAATTGCATTTCGCTTAAGCGTTCCGGCGTCACCTGTGCCAGCGGACGCTGGGTCGGTTTGCCCCAGTCGAGGTACACCGCGTCGGCGTCGGTCAGGATCAGCAGCGCGTCAGCGTGGATCTGGCTGGCGAGCAGCGCGGCGGAAAGGTCTTTGTCGATCACCGCTTCCAGGCCGTGGTAACCGTCTGCTTTCTCGACGACCGGCACACCGCCGCCACCGTTACAGATGACCAGATGATCGCGGGCGATCAGCGCCTGGATGGCGTCGCTCTCTACGATGCGTTTTGGCTGTGGTGAAGGCACCACACGGCGGAACGCTTTGCCATCCGCTTTGAAGACCCAACCTTTTTCAGCCTGCAACGCGTCGGCCTGGGCAGGGTCATAAACCGGACCGATATACTTGGTCGGGTTATGAAAGGCCGGATCGTCAGGGTCCACTTCCACCTGCGTGAGCAGGACACTGATTTCGCGCTGCGGCAGTTGGTTCTTCAGCGCCTGTTGCAGCATGTAGCCGATCATTCCCTGGCTTTCTGCCCCGAGAATGTCCAGCGGGTAGGGGGTGACGCGGTCGTAGGCGCTGTTTTGCAATGCCAGCAGGCCCACCTGCGGCCCGTTGCCGTGAACCAGCACCACCCGCCATTGCTGTGTGAGTTGGGCGATGGTTTTCGCCGCCAGGACGATGTTCTTGCGCTGGATGTCGGCTTCCAGCGGTTCGCCACGCTTGAGCAACGCATTGCCGCCGAGGGCAACAACCAGAGTCGGTTTGTTTTGCATGGTGGGTTCCTTAAATGCCATCGCGTTCCAGTGGGCAACTCATGCAGCGTGCGCCGCCGCGTCCGCGCCCCAGTTCATCGCCAGGGATTGGCAGCACGGTGATGCCGGCTTTGTCATATTTCTCGTTGGTCCAGATGTTGCGCTCGTAGCCCACGACGACGCCGGGGCGCAGCGTGAGGACGTTGTTGGCGTCGTTCCACTGCTCACGCTCGGCTTCAAAGGCGTCGCCGCCGGTGGTAATCAGACGCACCTGATCGATGTCGAGCGCTTTCTCAATGGCGTTAATCAACGTGCGTTCTTCGGTACGTTTCAGGCCACCGCGCCCGTCTGGCGTTAAGGTCCAGCACTGCACGTCCTGGCGCACCACTTCCGGGTAGACGGAGAAGGTGTCGATATCGATGTGGGTCATGACGGTGTCGAGGTGCATACAGGAGCGGTGTTTGGGAAGCTCAACGGCAATCACCCGTTCGGCCTGACGATGGTTAAAAAGCGACTGGGCAAGGAACTCAATTCCCTGCGGCGTCGTGCGTTCAGACATGCCGATTAGCACCGCACCGCGCCCGATGACCAGCACATCGCCGCCTTCTAAGGTGGCATGGTCGTAATTGATATTCTCGTCGCCGAAATATTTAATAAAATCGCCGTCAGCAAATTGCGGATGCCAGCGATAGATGGCCCGCAGATTATTCGTTTCACGCTGGCGAGCCGGTTTGGCCATTGGGTTAATGGATACGCCGTTATATATCCAGCAGGAGGTATCGCGGGTAAATAAATGGTTTGGCAATGGCTTCATAATAAAGTCATTAATATCGTGGGTATCCACCACCATATTTTTAATTGAGGCGGGAATTTCACCGTAGGTGAGTCCGCCGCTTAAATGACGGGCCAGTTCCCGGTGCGGCATATCGGCCAGCCAGGCGCGGATGTCGGTGGCGAAAGTCGGGCCAAGTCGGTAATCCGAGATTTGCGTTTCCAGTAGCCAGCTTTTGGCATCCGAGATATCCAGAGTTTGTGTCAGTAAATCAGTCAGTAACAGAACTTCGATACCCTGCTCGCGTAACGTGTTGGCGAAAATATCATGCTCTTCACCTGCACGTTCGACGGACAGTACGTCATCAAACAGCAGCTCCTGGCAGTTAGACGGCGTGAGGCGTTTCAGGCTGAGATTAGGGCGATGCAACATCACACTGCGTAGTTGGCCGATTTCAGAACCGACATAATGTTTTTCCATTACGATACCTTTCACTCTATTTCAGGAATAAAAAGGGGGTGGCTGCGAATAATGAAAATGCTCGCAGTCATAACTGTTCCGATATTTTTCGAGAGGCATCATTGAATTATTTAGAAGTCAGGAATGTGATGAATTTCACATCCATTCGGTTATTTGTTTTTTCTTAATTAATATATGACGGAGGTCTGAGAAATAACAAAAATAAAAAGTCTTTACCTGAATTACTACGCATTTATACGTCAGATTATTCTTTTGTGTTAATTGTTTGTTGGCTAAAGCAAAGAATGATGTCAATGTAACATCATGATTTTTATAGACTAATAATAATTTACTGCATAGATATGCGTATTGTGAATTATATTATTTTCGCTATAAAGTAAATTGAGCAATAAATATGGCGATTGTCATTGATTAAGCAGTGGAAATGAATTGTGATCGACTAATGGTTTTTCTTGTAAACCATTATATAACAATAGCTTGATAGCATTGTCTATTGGGTGTGTTTACATTTTATGCATTAAAGATGCATAGATCGCTGTTTAGCGTTAACAGACAGTCAACAACTTCAGCGATAAACATGCGCTGACGCAAAACTTTGCATGATAGCGATGGCACGCTCGGGTTTTTTTCCGTATAACAACTAAAATTGAAACGCTGTTTTGAATGAGGGGTATGAGATGATCGTTGGTAATATTCACCATCTGCAATCCTGGCTTCCTGAAGAACTCCGCCAGGCGATTGAGTACATTAAGGCAAACGTCACCGAGGCGACGGAGAAGGGGAAACATGAGATTGACGGTAGCCGTCTGTTCTACCTGATTTCTGAAGATATGACCGAACCGTTCGAGAAGCGTCGTGCGGAGTATCACGCGCGCTATCTGGATATTCAGATCGTGCTGAAAGGGCAGGAAGGAATGACCTTCAGCGTACTGCCTGCCGGTAAACCGGATACCGACTGGCTGGCTGATAAAGACATCGCCTTTTTAGCGGAAGGGGAGCAGGAGAAAACATTGATCCTGAATGAAGGTGACTTTGTCGTCTTTTATCCGCAAGAAGTGCACAAACCGCTGTGCGCCGTCGGCACGCCTGCGCCGGTGCGTAAAGCGGTGGTTAAACTGCTGGTGGCTTAAACAGAAAGGCAGGCATTGCTCAGCCGCTCCGTGAATCGGAGCGGCTGTCCTTTTTATGATTTATCCTGCATTCGTCCGTAACGATCCTTGCGTCTGCGCATGCGGTAAAAATAATAAACTGCATTTATCTTCATTCAGATGTTAACCGAACGGTAAAAACGGTTTATTTCAGGCATTAATAGTGCACCGCGATCACATTATTTACTTATATATTTAAATATATAACGGTGGCTTGATTTTAGTTAGTCGTTATATATTTAATTTCATATCGCTATCGCCATAACTTCAGTCACAACATACCGTTAGCTGTAACCTTTCCTGTTAACTTTCAAAAACTCGATCAAAAGCACGTTTAACTCTTTCTGGTTAATAACACTTTTGTGTTACATCAATTCTTGTTGAAAAATCATCCAGCAAAATACATTACACAAAATTAAATATTAACTTTTGAATTAATTTCAGGGCAAGGTATGAATAAAAAATGGAAGTGGATAGCGGGTCTTGTATTCGTGGGCATTCTGCTGGGGGGAGCACTCGTGCTGTCATCTATGTGGATGATGCATAAAACGTCAGACACCTCGTTTTGTCTCTCCTGCCACACAATGCAAGCACCCTATGAAGAGTACCAGGGATCTGCGCACTTTATGAACCAAAAAGGTATCCGTGCGGAGTGCCGTGATTGCCACATTCCGCAATCGGGTATGGATTACCTGATCACCAAAGTTCGGGCCAGTAAGGATATCTGGCATGAGTTTGTCACCGGCAAAATTGATACACCGGAAAAATATGAGGCGCATCGCCTTGAGATGGCGGAGACCGTCTGGGAGCAGATGAAAGCTAACGATTCGGCGACCTGCCGCTCGTGCCATCAGTTTGACGCCATGGATCTTCAAAAGCAGAGTGCCGATGCACAGAAAATGCATGCGCTGGGTATTAAAGAAAAACAAACCTGTATTGATTGCCATAAAGGTATCGCGCACTTCCCGCCTGAAATCACCATTGACACCAAAGCGCATGATGCGCTGATGGAAAACGCACGCCAGACGCCGGTTGATGCGAAAGAAGTGTACCCCGTCGCGCCTGCCGCACTGGGTAACCTGGGCACAGTTTATCCGGCCACCAAACTGAACGTGGTGGGACATTCCGGCGATGCGCGGGAAGTGGAGATTATCGGTAGCCAAATGCAAGGCGCTGAACAGGTGATTTACTTCGCGGCGGGTCAGCGTTTGGTCCTTGCCACACTTACCGACGAAGGTCAAAAAGCGCTCAAAATCTCCAGCGACTGGGAAAAGGATCCCTACGGAAACGCATGGCGCAATGTGTCTCTACGCGCACCTCTGGCTGAACCCGCACTGAGTAAACCCGACGTGATCTGGGATTACGCCAAAACTCTCGACAAAACGTATTGTTCCGGATGTCATGCGCCGATTTCCTCCGAACATTACACCTTAAATGCCTGGCCTTCCGTAGCAAAAGGGATGGGCGCGAGAACGGATATTAGCGCCGAGGATTTAGACATCCTGACTCGCTGGTTCCAGTATCACGCCAAAGATTTTACCTCTAAGGAATAACTAACAATTACGATTAAAGGAAAACCTATGAACCTTACACGACGTAACTTTATTAAGTATGCTGGCGGTTCCGCTGGCGCGATGATGATTACCTCGGCAATCCCGATGCCAGCGTGGGCAGCAGACGCGCCGGGTAATGCCATCCTGACCGCAGGACGTTGGGGGGCGATGTACATCGACGTTAAAGACGGCAAAATTGTGTCGTCGCGCGGTGCGCTGGCGAAAACGATTCCCAACGATCTGCAAACTACCGCACCCGATCAGGCGCATACCCCGTGCCGTATTCAATCTCCGATGGTGCGTAAAGGCTTCCTCAATGCGCCGGGCAAACCGGATGGCAATCGTGGTAAAGACGAATTCGTCAAAGTGTCATGGGAAGACGCTCTGAAGCTCATCCACGAGCAGCACGCCCGTATCCGTGCCGAGCATGGCCCATCTTCCATTTTTGCGGGATCTTATGGCTGGCGCTCCAGTGGTGTGCTGCACAAAGCGCAGACGCTGCTGCAGCGTTACATGAGCATGGCGGGCGGCTATACCGGGCATACCGGCGACTACTCCACTGGCGCGGCGCAGGTGATCATGCCGCACGTCGTCGGCTCGGTAGAAGTTTACGAACAGCAAACGGCATGGCCGCTGATCCTCGAACATAGTCAGGTGGTGGTCCTGTGGGGTCTTAACCCACTGAACACCCTGAAAATTGCCTGGACCAGTACGGATGAGCAAGGCCTCGAGTACTTCAATAAACTGAAAGCGTCCGGCAAAACTGTTATCGCCATCGATCCGCAACGCTCAGAAACTATCGATTTCTTCGGTGATAAAGCACAGTGGATTGCGCCGAATATGGGTACCGACGTGGCGCTGATGTTAGGTATTGCGTCCGCGCTGGTAGAAAAAGGACTGCATGACAAAGCCTTCCTCGATAAATACACCACTGGCTATGGCGAATTCGAAGCGTATCTGACGGGTAAAAACGACAACACGCCGAAAAATCCGGCCTGGGCCGAGAAGATTTGCGGCGTTCCGGCGAAGCAAATGGAAATTCTGGCGGAAATCTTTGCCAAGAATAAAACCATGCTGATGGCGGGTTGGGGCATTCAGCGTCAGCAGTATGGTGAACAGCGCCACTGGATGCTGGTTACCCTGGCGGCGATGCTCGGCCAGATTGGTACCGAGGGCGGCGGTTTTGGTTTCTCTTACCATTACTCTAACGGCGGCAACCCAACTCGCAGTGGCGGAGTGCTGTCGGCCATTTCAGCGACAATCGCAGGCGGCTCGTCTGCTGGCAACGACTGGGCAACCTCCGATGCGGTGGAAGCGTTCCCGGTTGCGCGTATCGTTGAAGCCCTGGAAAACCCCGGCGGCAAATATCAACATAACGGTAAGGAACAAACCTTCCCCGATCTGCGCATGATCTGGTGGGCCGGCGGTGGCAACTTCACTCATCATCAGGATACCAACCGCCTGGTAAAAGCCTGGCAAAAACCGGAACTGGTGGTGATCTCCGAGTGCTACTGGACGGCTGCCGCCAAGCACGCGGATATTGTTCTGCCGATCACCACATCGTTTGAACGTAACGATCTGACCATGACCGGTGACTACAGCAACCAGCATCTGGTGCCGATGAAACAAGCCATCCCCCCACAGTTCGAAGCCCGCAATGATTTTGATGTGTTCGCGGATATGGCTGAGCTGCTGAAACCAGGCGGTAAAGCCGTTTATACCGAGGGCAAGAGCGAAATGGACTGGCTGCGCGAGTTCTACGACGTGGCGCAGAAAGGCGCGCGCCAGCAGCGCGTCAATATGCCGCAGTTCACCGCCTTCTGGGAAGCGAACAAGCTGATCGAAATGCGTAAGAACCCGAAAGAAGAAGTTTTCGTGCGCTATGCCGATTTCCGCAAGGACCCGGTGATGAACCCGCTGGGCACGCCGAGCGGTAAAATCGAGATTTACTCGAAAACCATCGAAGGTTTCAACTATAAGGATTGCCCGGCGCATCCGACCTGGCTGGAACCAGACGAATGGGCTGGCAACGCTAAAGAGGGTGAACTGCAGCTGTTGACCGCGCACCCGGCGCACCGTTTACACAGTCAGCTTAACTATGCGTCGCTGCGCAAACAGTATGCGGTGGCCAACCGCGAGCCGTTATACATCCATCCAGAAGATGCGAAAAAACGTGGCATTGCCGACGGCGATTTGGTGCGTGTCTGGAACACGCGTGGACAGGTGTTAACCGGCGCGAAGGTTACTGATGGCATCAAGCAAGGTGTGGTATGTATCCATGAAGGCGCATGGCCGGATCTGGATTACGCAGGTACCGGGATCTGTAAAAACGGTGGAGCTAACGTGCTTACCAAAGACATCCCGACCTCGCGTCTGGCGAATGGCTGCGCGGGCAACACTGCGCTGGTGATGGCGGAGAAATACACCGGACCGGAGCTGGAACTTACCGCGTTTACGCCGCCAATGGGCGCATAATTCACGGTTGTAATACTGGGCGAAAATGGTGATTTTCGGCTCAGACTGGTGATGAACCCCACAGTGTTATGTGGGGTTTTTCTTTGCGAACAATATTACTGCGCCAGCGTCGCCACCATCACTGCTTTAATGGTGTGCATCCGGTTTTCAGCCTGGTCAAACACAATACTGGCCGGGGATTCAAACACCTCATCGGTGACTTCCATTCCGCCGTGCAGACCAAATTCCTCCGCCATTTTTTTACCGAGCGAGGTCTGATCGTCATGAAATGCGGGCAGGCAGTGCAGAAACTTCACCTGCGGATTCCCCGAAAGCGCCATCATCTGGCTGTTGACCTGATAGTCGCGCAGCATGGCGATACGTTCCGCCCACATCTCTTTCGGTTCGCCCATCGACACCCAGACATCGGTGTAGATAAAGTCCGCCCCTTTCACGCCAGCCGCGATATCTTCGGTGAGCGTAATGTTACCGCCATTTTTCTTCGCCATTGCGCTGCATTCTGCGACCAGCGACGCTTCCGGCCAGCAGCTTTTGGGGGCCACCAGACGCAGGTCCAGCCCGGTGAGCGCGGCGGCTTCCAGCATTGAGTTACCCATGTTATTGCGCGCATCGCCCGCGTAAACCAGCGTCATCTCGTTAAACGCCTTACCTGGTAGATGTTCCTGCATCGTCAGCAGGTCAGCCAGTAATTGCGTAGGATGGAACTCGTTGGTCAACCCATTCCATACCGGTACACCGGCATATTCGGCCAGCGTTTCGACTACTTCCTGACCGTAACCGCGATACTGAATGCCGTCATACATCCGGCCCAGCACGCGCGCGGTGTCTTTAATTGACTCTTTATGCCCAATCTGGCTGCCGCTGGAACCGAGATAAGTGACGCGAGCCCCCTGGTCGTAAGCGGCAACTTCGAAAGAGCATCGTGTACGGGTCGAGTCTTTTTCGAAGATGAGCGCGATGTTTTTGCCAGTAAGCTTTTGTTCTTCTTTGCCATTTTTCTTATCAGCTTTCAGTTTTGCGGCAAGTTGGACGAGTGCGGTGAGTTCAGCAGGGGTGAAATCGAGTAACTTTAAAAAATGCTTCTGATAAAAACCTGACATAGTTCCCTCCTATGGCGAATGCCATCTATTGAATTAAAATTCAATTTATATGGATGATTATGCATTTGCAACCCCGTTTCACAAATCTTTTCTGGAAAGGTGGAGGCAATGACGGCGGTATGTGACAATAAGAGTATCGGCAGGACATTATGAGGAACGAGCCATGGCAAACCCGGAACTACTGGAAGAGCAGCGTGAAGAGACGCGCCTGATTATTGAAGAATTACTGGATGATGGTAGCGACCCGGACGCGCTGTACACCATCGAACACCACCTTTCCGCAGACGATTTCGAAACCCTGGAAAAAGCGGCGGTAGAAGCGTTTAAACTCGGCTACGAAGTCACTGAGCCAGAAGAGCTGGAAGTCGAAGAAGGCGACACTGTGATTTGCTGCGATATCCTCAGTGAATGTGCGCTGAAAGCTGACCTTATCGACGCGCAGGTTGAACAGTTGATGAACCTGGCCGAGAAATATGACGTCGAATACGACGGCTGGGGCACCTACTTTGAAGATCCGAACGGTGAAGACGGTGAAGAGGGCGACGACGAAGACTACGTCGACGAAGATGACGACGGCGTGCGTCACTAAGATTACCAGGCGTTAAAAAGTACGGCAGCGCCTGCTGTCGTACTCTTCCAACAGGTTACTCATGAACTACCCGCAAATACTTTCTCCGGTGCTTAACTTTCTGCACTGTCCGACCCCGCAGGCATGGATTGACCAGGCGCGCGATCCGCAAAACCTCCCTCTGCTGCTCACCGATCATCTGATATGCGAACTCAAGGCGGCGCAAACGGCGATGCTATTGGTGCGTAAGTATGTAGCGGATAAACCGGGTGCGGATGCGCTGCTCGCCTGGCTACAGCCGTATGAAGCCTTTGCCTTCCGGGAAGGGCCGGAACCGGACTTTGTTGCGCTCCATAAACAGATTGGTAAAAGCGTAATGCCGGAAACGGACGATCCGTGGGGCCGCCAGCTTATCGACAGCATGGTGTTGTTGATAAAGGAAGAATTGCACCATTTCTGGCAGGTGCGCGAAGCGATGCAGGCCCGCAACATTCCTTACGTGAAGATCACCGCCAGTCGCTACGCGAAAGGGATGCTGAAAGCGGTGCGCACGCACGAGCCGCTGACGCTGATTGATAAGCTGATTTGCGGTGCTTACATCGAAGCGCGCTCCTGTGAACGCTTCGCCGCGCTGGCTCCGTTTCTCGATGACGATCTGCAAAAGTTCTATCTGTCGCTGCTGCGATCCGAAGCGCGCCACTATCAGGACTATCTGGCGCTGGCGCAACAGGTTTCGCAGGAAGATATTTCTCCCCGCGTCCGCTATTTTGGCGACGTGGAAGCGGCGCTGATCGTCTCGCCGGACAACGAGTTTCGCTTTCACAGCGGTGTCCCCGTCGCCTCTTAATTTCGGTAGTTCTGCCCGCCGCAAGGTGACATCCCGACGTGGGCAGTGAAAAATGTCTCTTTTTCAGGGCAAGGAATACCAATACCGATGAACTGGACACATGTACTTCTCGCAGGCTACGTCGGCGCGGTCATCGCCGCGGTGATAGGGCTCATGCGTAAAAAAGGCTGGGTAGGGAAGGCTTCTGGCGCGGTGCTGATGATTGTGGCGATCGTCGCGTGGAACCTGTTTGACGTGCACTACCTGATCCCGCGAGAAAAAGCGGCGTCCGGTCAGACGGAAGAGCAGCAGTTTGATGCCGCGCTACTGCAAATGCCGACGTTTCAGGTACTGAAGGAACAGGAGCCGGCATTTTGGGTCCATCTTCGCACCCAGGCGCTGCAGCTGAAAAATGAAGGCAAAACCGAACAACAAATAATCGATACCATTCAACCGCAGGTGCTGCAAATTCAGATGTCGCGTTTACAGCAGGCGCCGGACAGTAATGTCATTGACTATATGAAGATCAATCTCGAACAGACTGCGGCGGTGCAGAAAAAAGGCGACGATGAGTGTTTCCGCTTTCTCTTCCCGCAGGTCAAAGGCGGCATTAACCCGACGCGTCTGATCTCACCGGATATTCTGAAACGGCGTATGGAAGGCGATGCGGCGATGATGCGAGCGGCATACGGTCCTAATAAACACACGGTAACCGACACCGAGAAGCAGCAGGCCATGCAGGATCTGCAAAGCGTCGTACCAGTACTGGTGCAGCGCTACGGGCAGGATGTTCAGCTTATGGCTGAGCCGGAGAAGGGGATCGGGAAAGAAAAGGTCGTCTGCAATCTGGTGCAGGATATGTGGACGGAAGTGCTGAAATTGCCAGCCGCGCAGGCCGCTGGCGTGATTCGACTTTCGGTATCGCCTGAGATGCAATAGCCGGTATTACAGGGGTTTGAGCATCCGCACTTCGCAATCGACGTGCCCGGTGCAGCCAAGCGGTTCGCTGATATGCTCAAACCCTAAATGTTCGTACAGACCAATCGCCTCGCGTAAAAAGGCGGTCGTTTCCAGATAGCAATGTTTAAATCCCAGCGCGCGGGCGTGATCCATCGCCATCAGCGCCAGCTTTTTCGCCATGCCTTGTCCGCGCGCCACGGGCAAAAAGTACATTTTTTGCAGTTCGCAAATATCGGGTTCGCTACAGGTTAACGGCGCAATTCCGCCGCCCCCCACCACTTCGCCATTACGCTCCACCACCCAATATGCATGTCCTGGTTGCGAGTAGAGCTGATACAGCTCATCAAGATTTGGATCGGCAACGGTATAGCCTTTATCAGCGGTAAGGCCATATTCGGCGGAAACCTGACGGATAACGGCAGCGATGACCTGGTTATCCCTGGCCGTCAGGCGACGTAACGTGAGCGCGTCAAAAACATTCATTTTACTACCCGGTTAAACAATACTAATAATTTGAACTAATAGCATCCCCGGCCAGGTGATGCAAGCACCTTATAACATAGCGGGTGGATGTTATTTATGCAGATAATAAGGTAATATCTCTATTGGCTGGTATTTCTATTGCCTGCTAATAATGTGTATTTTTAAGGATGATTAACGACAGGGATTTATTATGCAGGAATATCTTATAAAAGAAGATGCACCATCACACGCTTTTGAATTTCGTGGCGATGGCGGAAGTTATTTTCTTATTTGTCTGGTCAATTCGTTGCTGGTACTGGTGACATTAGGAATTTACCTGCCGTGGGCATTAATGAAATGCCGTCGCTATATTTATTCCAATATGACCTTAAATGGACAGCCGTTTAGCTGGAAGGTGACAGGTGGCGATGTGTTCCTGAGCTGGTTTATGCTGCTGGTGATTTATATTGCAGGCATGACATTGATAAGCATGGAATATTTTTTCATTGGCGCGGCCTTACTGGCAGCACTGATCTTAGCAATACCTGTCCTGGTGATGAAAAATCTGCAATATCAGGCAGTGAAGACCTCGTTAAATAGTATCCGTTTTGGTTTTCGTTTCTCTGCGCTTAAGGCATTCTGGAATATTCTGTGTCTGCCCATGCTGTTGCTTATGGCGCTGGGGGTGGTGATATTTTGCCTGCTACAGGTGTGTCCAACAGAAAGCCCGGGAGAAGTGATTTTCACGGTAATCGTGCTGGGGCTGACGGGCCTTGCCGGCGTGGGAGTGGTCAGCGGGGTGACGTACAGTCGGTTGATGAGGATGGTGGGGGATGGCGGCCGCTTTGGTGTCCACGCATTCTCTGTGCAGATAAATGTCTGGCATTGTATTAAATCCGCGATTCTGGCCATGGCAGCGCTGCTGCCTTTTCTCGCCGTGGTCGGTTTTATCGCGATTGCTCTGTTTAAATCGATATACGAACTCGATGTGACGGGGATGGCGGAAGAGGAAATTGAAGCGTTAATCCTCATCGAATATCAACGACAGATTGTGATAAGCCAGATTATCTATTATCTGGGCATTGCCATTTCAATGAGTTATTTGATTGTGGCGTTTCGTAATCACTTTCTGAATAACCTGCAACTCGCCGACGGACACATTCGTTTTCGTTCCACGCTGACTTTCCATGGCATGGTTTATCGCCTGGGGGGGTTATATGTGATTTCTGCTATCACTGGTGGGCTGGCGTATCCACTGCTGCGCATGTGGCTGATTACCTGGCTGGCGAAAAATACGTACGTGGTGGGCGATCTCGATACGTTACCACTTGCTGACAGCGATGAGCGCGTGGATAACGGTCTGGTATCGCGACTCTCACGCGGCGTGATGCCGACGCTCAATTTTATGTAGTGATAAAAAAGGCCGGAGCAAGCTCCGGCCTTTATACATTATCGCTTTCCGCGATTACAGCGCGGCGATAACCGCCTGCTGCTCAATCAGTTTCGCTTTCGCCTCGGCATAACCTTCCAGCTTCTCACGCTCTTTGGCGATCACCGCTTCCGGCGCACGCGCCACAAAGCCTTCGTTAGCGAGTTTGTTTTCGATACGGCTAATTTCGCCTTCGATTTTCGCCACTTCTTTCGCCAGACGCGCCAGTTCATCGTCTTTATTGATGAGACCCGCCATCGGGATCAGCAGTTCGGCGCCGTCGATGATTTTAGTCACGGAGACCGGACCCTTGTCATCAGCAGGCAGTACGGTGATGCTTTCCAGACGCGCCAGGTTCAGCAGGAAGCTGCGGTTGTCGTTTACGCGACGCATCGCGTCATCGCTGCAACCCCGCAGCAGCAGCTCAAGCGGTTTGCCCGGCGCAATGTTCATTTCCGCACGGATGTTACGTACGGCAACGATCGCCTGCTTCAGCCATTCGGTGTCCGCGAGTGCGGCTTCATCAACCTGTGCGGCGTTATATTCCGGGAACGGCTGCAGCATGATGGTGTCAGCGGTAATGCCGGCAATCACTTTCACACGCTGCCAGATGGTTTCAGTGATAAACGGGATGATCGGGTGCGCCAGGCGCAGCAGACCTTCCAGCACGGTCACCAGCGTATGGCGGGTGCCACGCAGTTCAGCTTCCGTTCCGCCGGTCATGACCGGTTTGGTCAGCTCCAGGTACCAGTCACAGAACTGGTTCCAGGTAAACTCATACAAAATGCCCGCGGCGATATCGAAGCGGAAGTTATCCAGTGCTTCACGGTACGCTTTGGTGGTCTGGTTGAATTCCGCGAGGATCCAGCGGTCCGCCAGCGACAGTGTCATCTCGCCGCCGTTGAATCCGCAATCCTGTTCTTCGGTGTTCATCAGCACAAAACGGCTGGCGTTCCACAGCTTGTTACAGAAGTTACGGTAACCTTCCAGGCGCTTCATGTCCCAGTTGATGTCGCGACCGGTCGAAGCCAGCGCGGCGAGGGTGAAACGCAGGGCATCGGTGCCGTGCGGTTCAATGCCGTCCGGGAACTGTTTTTCGGTACGTTTGGCAATTTTTTCAGCCAGTTGTGGCTGCATCATGTTGCCGGTACGTTTTTCCAGCAGTTCCGGTAACGAAATACCGTCGACCATATCCAGCGGGTCAATTACGTTACCCTTGGACTTGGACATCTTCTGGCCTTCGTCGTCGCGGATCAGACCGGTCATGTAGACGGTTTTGAACGGAACCTGCGGCTTGCCATTTTCATCTTTGATGAAGTGCATGGTCATCATGATCATGCGGGCAATCCAGAAGAAGATGATGTCAAAGCCGGAAACCATCACGCTGGTTGGGTGGAACTGACGCAGCGCGTCGGTGTTTTCCGGCCAGCCGAGGGTGGAGAAGGTCCACAGCGCGGAGGAGAACCAAGTATCCAGCACGTCGTCGTCCTGACGCAGGGCAACGTCTGCGCTCAGGTTGTTTTCCTTACGCACTTCGTCTTCGTTGCGACCCACATAGACGTTACCGTCGTTGTCGTACCATGCAGGAATACGGTGACCCCACCACAGCTGACGGGAAATACACCAGTCCTGAATATCGCGCATCCAGGAGAAATACATGTTTTCGTACTGCTTCGGCACGAACTGAATGTCGCCGTTCTCAACGGCTTCTATCGCCGGTTTTGCCAGCACATCGGCACGGACGTACCACTGGTCGGTCAGCATCGGTTCGATGACCACGCCGCCACGGTCGCCGTACGGGACGGTCAGGTCGTGCGGTTTAATTTCTTCCAGCAGGCCCAGCGCGTCGATCGCCGCAACCACCGCTTTACGTGCGGCGAAGCGCTCCAGTTTCTGGAATTCCGCCGGAATTTCGTTGGAGTAGACGTCGGACTCATTGCCTTTGGTGTCGTACACTTCCGCCGTTTCGCGGATATCGCCATCAAAGGTGAAGATGTTGATCATTGGCAGGGCATGACGACGACCGACTTCGTAGTCGTTAAAGTCGTGCGCCGGGGTGATTTTCACGCAGCCGGTGCCTTTTTCCATGTCGGCGTGTTCATCACCGACGATCGGAATGCGGCGGTTCACCAGCGGCAACACCACGAATTTGCCAATCAGATCTTTATAACGCGGATCTTCCGGGTTAACGGCCACGCCGGTATCGCCCAGCAGGGTTTCCGGACGGGTGGTCGCCACCACCAGGTAATCTTTGCCGTCAGCCGTTTTTGCGCCGTCGGCCAGCGGGTAGCGGATGTGCCACATCGAGCCTTTAGACTCGCGGTTTTCTACTTCCAGATCGGAAATGGCGGTGCGCAGTTTTGGATCCCAGTTCACCAGGCGTTTGCCACGGTAAATCAGATCTTCTTTGTACAGGCGGACAAAGACTTCTTTCACGGCATTGGAAAGACCTTCGTCCATGGTGAAGCGCTCGCGCTCCCAGTCCACGGAGTTGCCGAGACGACGCATCTGACGGGTGATGGTACCGCCGGATTCCGCTTTCCACTGCCAGATTTTATCGATAAAGGCATCGCGACCGTAGTCGTGGCGGGTTTTTCCTTCTTCAGCGGCAATTTTACGCTCAACCACCATCTGGGTCGCGATACCGGCGTGATCGGTCCCGACCTGCCACAGGGTATTTTTCCCCTGCATGCGCTGATAGCGGATCAGCGTATCCATGATGGTTTGCTGGAAAGCATGACCCATATGCAAACTGCCGGTGACGTTCGGCGGCGGGATCATGATGCAGAAGGACTCTTTGCTTTCATCGCCGTTAGGCTTGAAATAGCCCTGCTTTTCCCAGTGCTCGTAAAGCGGCTGTTCGATATCTTGGGGGTTGTATGTCTTTTCCATTATTTCCAGGTTGCCGTATTCAGGTTAAAACCAGCCACGCGGTAGGCTTTGTAGCGTTCGCGTGCCGATTGTTTCAGAGAATCTTCGTAAGGGACGAAGTCTATCACTTCTGTGAAAGCGGTGGCAAAATCTGCAAAGCCAACGCGCAGGCTGATGAGCAGATCGCGCGGACTGCTGTTGCGTTTTTCCGGCCAGGCGATTTCTACCGGCGCACCGCCGCGCGGCCCTTCACCGGCCAGATTGTGCGGGACGAAACGGTCAGCCGGTCTGGCCCATAGCGCCTCATCCAGGCGAATCGCCTGTTTTTCGTCTTCGCAGGCAATTAACACGCGTTTGCCGCTGCGCCAACGTTCTGCGGCAATCTCACACACCAGTTGCTCGACGGCGCTAAGGCCATCGTGTTGTGTGTCGTTGTCCAGAAGATAGAACGTTGCGTTTCTCATGATATGGGGCTTCTTGTGGTGGATTTAAATGCGTTGTCTTATTGCACACCGTAGGCCGGATGGCGCTGCGCTTATCCGGCCTACGGGGCAATTTCAAACTTACTCTTCGCCAGAAAAACCGGCACGATTGAGCAGGAACTGCGACAACAGCGCCACCGGACGACCGGTTGCGCCTTTGGCTTTCCCGGAACGCCATGCGGTACCGGCGATGTCGAGGTGCGCCCAGTTGTACTTGCGGGTAAAGCGCGACAGGAAACAGCCTGCGGTGATTGCGCCGCCAGGACGGCCGCCGATATTCGCCATATCCGCGAAGTTGGATTCCAGCTGTTCCTGATACTCATCACCCAGCGGCAGACGCCATGCGCGGTCGCCCGCTTGTTCGGACGCGCCGATCAGCTCGTGCGCCAGCGGGTTATGGTTCGACATCAGACCGGTAATGTGGTGGCCCAGCGCAATCACGCAGGCGCCCGTCAGGGTCGCCACGTCGATTACCGCTTCTGGCTCGAAACGCTCAACGTAGGTTAAGACGTCGCAGAGTACCAGACGGCCTTCGGCATCGGTGTTCAGCACTTCAACCGTCTGACCGGACATGGTCGTCAGTACGTCGCCCGGACGATAGGCGCGACCACCTGGCATGTTTTCACAGCCTGCCAGCACGCCGATGACGTTGATTGGCAACTGAAGCTCCGCCACCATGCGCATTACGCCATACACTGCCGCCGCACCGCACATGTCGTACTTCATCTCGTCCATGCCTTCAGCTGGCTTGATGGAGATACCGCCGGAGTCAAAGGTAAGCCCTTTACCGACCAACACAATCGGACGCACGTCTTCGGACGGACTGCCTTTGTACTCAATCACTGACATCAGCGATTCATTCTGCGAACCGTGACCGACGGCGAGGTATGCGTGCATTCCCAGCTCTTTCATCTGCTGTTCGCCGATGACGCGGGTGACCACATTCTTGCTGTAGCTGTCAGCTAACTGGCGCGCCTGAGAGGCTAAATAGGCGGCGTTACAGATGTTCGGCGGCATGTTGCCGAGATCTTTCGCGGCCTTAATGCCGGCAGCAATGGCCAGACCGTGCTGAATCGCACGCTCGCCGCTGGTCAGCTCACGGCGGGTCGGCACATTGAAGACCATTTTACGCAGCGGGCGGCGCGGCTCGCTTTTGGTTGTTTTCAGTTGATCGAAGCTGTACAGCGTCTCTTTGGCCGTCTCGACAGCCTGACGCACTTTCCAGTAGTTGTTGCGGCCTTTGACGTGCAGTTCGGTCAGGAAGCAGACGGCTTCCATTGAGCCGGTATCATTCAGAGTGTTGATAGTTTTCTGAATCACCTGCTTATACTGACGTTCATCCAGCTCGCGTTCTTTGCCACAACCGATGAGGAGGATACGCTCGGACAGTACGTTGGGGACATGGTGTAACAACAGGGTCTGACCCGGTTTGCCTTCCAGTTCGCCACGACGCAACAGGGCACTGATGTACCCGTCGCTGATTTTATCGAGCTGTTCTGCAACCGGAGAAAGGCGGCGTGGTTCAAAGACGCCCACGACGATGCAGGCACTCCGCTGTTTCTCCGGGCTACCGCTTTTTACACTAAACTCCATGCACTACGCTCCTGAATCTTAAAGACAACGGCGGCGCCTGCGGTTAGAATTGCAAGCTTTCGTAACTCATATCCGCAGTTGCGGTGACTTCGTGTTAATCTTAACGTTATTACGGCATTGGCACATCAGAACGCGTTCTGAGTGGCGAATCCGCTGAGTATAATAATTTTAGCGACGATTTCGACGACTCAAGAGAATAAATGACGTTTAAGCCATGAAACAAGCTAAATTCCTGCAAAAGACGAGTTTTTACGGGCGTATTTAAAGTGATAATCATAAGATATCTGGTGCGGGAGACGCTCAAAAGCCAGCTTGCCATCCTCTTCATTCTGCTTTTGATCTTCTTTTGTCAAAAGTTAGTGAGGATCCTCGGCGCAGCGGTTGACGGTGACATTCCGGCAAATCTGGTGCTCTCGCTGCTGGGCCTCGGCGTGCCTGAAATGGCGCAGCTTATCCTGCCGCTCAGCCTGTTCCTCGGACTGTTGATGACGCTGGGCAAACTGTATACCGAAAGTGAAATTACGGTGATGCACGCCTGCGGTCTGAGCAAGGCCGTGCTGGTGAAAGCCGCCATGATCCTGGCGTTGTTCACCGGGATCATCGCCGCCGTTAACGTCATGTGGGCGGGGCCGTGGTCGTCAAAACATCAGGATGAAGTGCTGGCCGAGGCGAAAGCCAACCCCGGTATGGCCGCACTGGCGCAGGGGCAGTTCCAGCAGGCCACCAATGGCAGCTCGGTACTGTTTATTGAAAGCGTTGACGGTAGCGATTTCAAGGATGTGTTCCTCGCACAAATTCGCCCGAAAGGTAACGCCCGTCCTTCTGTGGTGGTCGCCGATTCCGGACATCTGTCGCAGATGCGCGACGGTTCGCAGGTGGTCACGCTGAACAAAGGCACCCGCTTTGAAGGCACCGCACTGCTGCGTGATTTCCGTATTACCGACTTCCAGGACTATCAGGCGATTATCGGTCACCAGGCGGTGGCGCTGGATCCGAACGACACCGACCAGATGGACATGCGCACGCTGTGGTCCACTGATACTGATCGCGCCCGTGCGGAACTGCACTGGCGTATCACGTTGGTATTCACCGTATTTATGATGGCGCTGATGGTCGTCCCGCTGAGCGTGGTCAACCCGCGTCAGGGCCGCGTGCTGTCGATGCTGCCCGCGATGCTGCTCTATTTGATGTTCTTCCTGATCCAGACCTCCCTGAAATCCAATGGCGGGAAAGGAAAGCTGGACCCGGTTATCTGGATGTGGGTGGTCAACCTGCTGTATCTGGCGCTGGCGGTGGGTCTTAACCTGTGGGATACAGTGCCGGTGCGCCGTCTGCGCGCCCGTTTTTCGCGTAAAGGAGCGGTGTGATGCAGCCATTTGGTGTCCTTGACCGCTATATCGGTAAAACCATTTTCACCACCATCATGATGACGTTATTCATGCTGGTGTCGCTTTCCGGCATCATCAAGTTCGTCGACCAGCTGAAAAAAGCCGGGCAGGGGAGCTACGACGCGTTGGGCGCGGGGATGTACACCCTGCTCAGCGTGCCGAAAGATGTGCAGATTTTCTTCCCGATGGCGGCGTTGCTTGGTGCGCTATTGGGACTCGGGATGCTGGCGCAGCGCAGCGAGCTGGTCGTGATGCAGGCGTCGGGTTTTACCCGTATGCAGGTTGCGTTCTCGGTGATGAAAACCGCGATCCCACTGGT
Organism: Citrobacter sp. LST-B2; assembly: GCF_057983045.1. Classification (NCBI taxonomy): domain Bacteria; kingdom Pseudomonadati; phylum Pseudomonadota; class Gammaproteobacteria; order Enterobacterales; family Enterobacteriaceae; genus Citrobacter; species Citrobacter sp. LST-B2. The sequence continues at coordinate 4,310,472 of NZ_CP192598.1, read as the reverse complement.
GCTGCTGACCATGGCCATCGGCGAGTGGGTTGCGCCGCAGGGCGAGCAGATGGCGCGTAATTACCGTGCGCAGGCGATGTACGGCGGTTCGCTGCTTTCCACCCAGCAGGGGCTGTGGGCGAAAGACGGCAATAACTTTGTTTACATCGAACGAGTGAAAGGTGACGAAGAGTTAGGCGGCATCAGCATTTATGCCTTCAACGATCAGCGTCGTCTGCAATCCGTGCGCTATGCTGCGTCGGCGAAGTTTGACCCGGAACAGAAGGTCTGGCGTCTGTCGCAGGTGGATGAGTCGAATCTGACCGATCCGAAGCAGATCACCGGTTCGCAAATGGTGAGCAGTACCTGGAAAACCAACCTTACGCCAGACAAACTGGGCGTGGTGGCGCTGGACCCGGATGCGCTCTCTATCAGCGGTCTGCACAACTATGTGAAATACCTGAAGTCGAGCGGCCAGGAGGCCGGGCGCTACCAGCTCAATATGTGGAGCAAAGTCTTCCAGCCGCTGTCCGTTGCGGTGATGATGCTGATGGCGCTGTCGTTCATCTTTGGTCCGCTGCGTAGCGTGCCAATGGGCGTGCGGGTGGTGACGGGGATAAGCTTTGGTTTTGTTTTCTATGTGCTGGACCAGATCTTTGGCCCGCTGACGCTGGTGTACGGTATTCCGCCGATTATCGGCGCCCTGTTGCCAAGCGCCTCGTTCTTCTTGATCAGTCTCTGGCTGATGATGCGTAAGTCATAATCGTTCGCCGCCATCCGGCAACGTAAAGCGCAGTGCCTGATGGCGCTGCGCTTATCCTCGGTACTAGCGTTTTCTGCCGCCCATCAGGCTGCCTAACATCCCGCGAATGAGCTGATTGGTGACCTGACGCGCTGCGCTTTTTGCCACGCTCTGCACTACGCCATCGCGCTTGCCACCGCGCGGTCCGGTACTGCCGAAGAGAATATCCTTCAGCCCGCCGAGGATCCCGTTGTCAACCGCTACCTCTTTGCCTTTCGCCGTCGGGTTACTTTGCGCTTCGGTCGTTGCCTGGACACTTTGTTGCAGCATTTCAAACGCGGATTCACGATCCAGGTCGTCTTCATATTTGCCATAAACCGGAGAGTGGTTGATAAGCCCATTGCGCTCATCATCCGTCACCGGTCCCATCCGTGAGCACGGGGCGATCACCATTGCCCGCTCGACGAGCGATGGACTGCCTTTCGCATCGAGGAATGAAACCAGTGCTTCACCGGTGCCCAGTTCCTGAATCGCTTTCTCTGTATCAAACGCCGGATTGGCGCGCATGGTCTGCGCGGCGGTTTTCACCGCCTTCTGATCTTTCGGCGTAAAGGCGCGCAGGGCATGCTGAACGCGGTTGCCCAACTGACCGAGGACGTTATCCGGAATATCCGCCGGGTTTTGCGAAACAAACCAGACGCCAACCCCTTTCGAGCGGATCAGACGGATCACCTGTTCAATTTTATCCAACAGTACCTGCGGGGCGTCGTTGAACAGCAGATGCGCTTCGTCGAAAAAGAAGACCAGCTTCGGTTTTTCCAGATCGCCGGCTTCCGGCAGTTGCTCGTAAAGCTCGGAGAGCATCCACAGCAGGCTGGCTGCGTAGAGTTTTGGCATCTGGTAGAGCTTCTCGGCGCTGAGAATATTGATGATCCCTTTGCCACTGGCATCGGTCCGCATCCAGTCTTTGATGTCGAGCATCGGCTCGCCAAAGAAGTGCGTCGCACCTTGCTGTTCAAGCGTCAGCAGCCCACGCTGGATCGCTCCGACCGAAGCGCTGCTGATGTTGCCATACTGATTCTGGAAGGATTTGGCGTTATCGCCGATGTATTGCGTGATGGCCCGCAGATCTTTGAAATCCAGCAGCAACAGACCCTGGTCATCGGCAATACGGAAGATAATGTTCAGCACGCCGGACTGCACCTCGTTGAGGTTCAGCAGACGCGCCAGCAGCAGCGGCCCGAGGTCTGAGACCGTGGCGCGAACCGGATGACCTTTTTCGCCGAAGATGTCCCACAGTACCACCGGATTGCTGTGCGGTTGCCAGTCGGTAATGCCGATATTTTTCAGTCTGGCGAGCAGTTTTTCGGAAGCCTGGCCTTCGGCAGCGATGCCCGTTAAGTCACCTTTTACATCGGCCATAAAAACCGGTACGCCAATTTCCGACAGCGACTCGGCCAGCTTCTGTAGCGTGACGGTTTTCCCGGTCCCGGTCGCCCCGGTAATCAGCCCGTGGCGGTTCGCCATCCCGGGGAGTAAAAACAGTTCAGTGTCTGGCGTGCGGGCAATCAGCAGGGGTGAGCTCATGAGATTTCCTCCATTTATCCTGCGTCGAGTATAGGCAATGTGAGTGCAAGAGAATATGCGCCGGGGAGAGAAAATCACTTATAGCGTATTGCCGTGGTAAATCTGGTATCCCAAATCGATCGTATTGTGGTTGTGGTCGTTGTTCTTGATTTTGCTCAGCAACATCTGCGCCGCCATGCGGCCAATGTCAAAGCGGGGGGTGATGACGCTGGCAAGACTTGGGATCATCTGTCGGCCCATCTCCAGACCGTGGAAACCGGCAATGGAGACCTGTTCCGGCACGGACAGGTCGCGTTCCCGGCAAAACAGCAGCGCGCCCATCGCAATATCATCATTGGTGCAAAACACACCGTCTAAATCCGGGTGGGCAATCAGCGCGTCGCGCATCAGTTGCATGCCCAGACGAATCGACGAGATCGCTTTCGGGTTCACGCGCAGCGGCGTCAGGCCTCGCCGCGTCATCGCATCGCAGTAACCGCGAAAACGCTGTTCATCACGGATATCGTCTTTCGAGCCGAGATAAAGAATTTTGCGCCGCTGGCGTTTATCCAGCATGGTGCTGACCATATCAAATGCCGCCTGGCGGTTATCAAACCCGACTTCCATATCCAGCCGATCGCCCTGAATATCCATTAGCTCGATAATGGGAATGGCCGCCGAGCGCAGGAATTTCACCGTGCGCAGGGTGTGATACTTCTCGGAAAGAATGATGCCGTCGATATTGTAGGAGAGCAGATTGATCACCGACTCTTCTTCCGACTCACGATCGTAGTTGTAGTTGGCAATCAGCGTCTGGTAGTTATGGTCGGACGTCACCGATTCGATACCGGCAAGAATGTCGGCGAAGAGCTGGTTCTGAAAGGAGGGAATGAGCACGCCAAGCGTGTAGCTTTGCGCGTTCAGCAACATGGCTGGCGCACGGTTCGGGATGTAGTTGATCTCCTCCATGATCTGCGCGATACGCTCGCCAGTTTCCTTTGCGACCTTTTTCGGTGAGCGGATATAGCGGCTCACCGTCATTTTGGTCACGCCCGCGAGCGTGGCGATGTCCTGCAAAGAAATTCTGTGGTTCCTCATCTTCTCTCCGGTACCAGGGAGCGGCGGCGACATCGCCCCCCGGTGGTTAATCACGCCTTAATGCAGAACCGCATTCAGTGCCAGCACGCCCAGCAGTCCCATGATTGAAATCAGCGTTTCCATCACGGTCCACGTCCGCAGCGTTTCACCGACGCTGAGGTTAAAGTAGCCCTTGAACAGCCAGAATCCCGGATCGTTTACGTGCGAAGCGATTACGCTACCGGCCCCGGTCGCCAACACCATCAACGCCGGATCGGCATGGGTGACGTTAATGATCGGCAATACCACGCCAGCGGTCGTGATCGCGGCGACGGTCGCCGATCCCAGTGCAATACGCAGTAACGCGGCCACTGTCCAGCACATCAGCAGCGGCGACAACGAGGTGCCGGTCATCAGGTGAGAGATATACTGACCCACGCCGCTGTCCACCAGAACCTGTTTAAACGCGCCGCCACCGGCGATGATAAACACAATCATGGCGATGGCACCGATAGAGTCACCGACGATATCCATGATCTGTTCAATCGTCCTGCCATTGCGTCGGCCGAGAGTGAAAATCGCCAGCACGATGGCGATAAACAGCGCGACGGCAGGGTTCCCGATAAACTCAAAGAATACCCGTACCGAGTTGGTTTTGGGCAGTGTAATTTCACAGACGGCAGCAACGGCCATCAGTATGACGGGGATCACCGCCGCAAAGATACTGTTCCAGAAGGACGGCATCTCCTCTTCGGTGAACAGGTGCGGGTTAAACAATCCTTCCGGCGGCGCTTTTTCAAAGCGGGTCAGCAGTTTTGAAAACAGTGGGCCTGCGACAATCACCGTAGGAATGGTGATAATAAACCCGTACAGCAACGTGGTGCCGAGGCTGGCTTCAAAAATCGTCGCAATGGCTGTCGGTCCCGGATGCGGCGGCAGGAAGCAGTGGGTGACCGAAAGGGCAGCGACCATCGGCACGCCGACATACAGCAGCGGCAAACCGGATGAGGCCACCACCGTAAACACCAACGGCAGCAGCAGTACAAAGCCGACTTCGAAGAACATCGCCAGCCCAACGACCAGTCCGGTGACGACCAGCGCCCACTGCACGCGTTTTTTACCAAACGTTCCGATCAGGGTGGTCGCGATGCGCTGCGCGGCCCCCGTATCAGAAATCAATTTTCCCAACATTGCGCCAAAACCGAGGATCATCGCCAGCCCGCCGAGCGTGCCGCCGATCCCGTTTTGAATGGAATGTAAAACGGCCTGTGCGTCCATCCCTTCGGCGAATCCCACGACGGCTGCGACCAGGACCAGGGCGATGAAGCCATTGACTTTAAAGCCAATCATCAGGACCAGAAGCAGCGCGACGCCTGCCGCAATTATGATTAATGGCATAATCTTATCTCTTATGTGTGCCAAAAAGGCAGCGCTGGCGCGCTGCGTAGGGTTGTTCAGTGGTTACACTGCGACCAGCATGCCGCCGTCGACGAACAGCAGGTGTCCGTTGACGAAGTCCGAGGCTTTGGAGGAGAGGAATACCGCCGCGCCAATCAGCTCCTGCGGATCGCCCCAGCGGGCGGCAGGGGTACGTTTGCATAACCATGAGGTGAAGGCTTCATCTTCAACCAGCGCTTTAGTCATTTCCGTTTTGAAGTACCCCGGTGCGATGCCGTTAACCTGGATGTTATGGCGCGCCAGTTCAACGCACATACCGCGAGTCAGCATCTTCACCGCACCTTTCGAGGCGGCGTACGGGGTGATGGTGTCGCGACCCAGTTCACTTTGCATCGAGCAGATGTTGATCACTTTCCCGGCCTGGCGCTCCACCATTCGGCGGGTTACCGCCTGGGAGACGAGGAACACGGCGGTCTGGTTAACGGCGATCACGTCGTTCCATTCCTGCTCAGGGAATTCGGTAAATGGGTGGCGGCGCTGGATCCCGGCGTTATTGACCAGCACATCAATCGGGCCAATATCTTTTTCGATATGATCAATTGCGGCGTCAATATCCTGTTTATGCGTCACGTTAAAAGGAGCGGCAACGGCACGGATCCCTTCCTGCTGCAGTTTAGCAACCGCGGCTTCTGCCCGCTCTGACGTAATATCGTTGACGATAATCTGCGCACCATACTGACCAAGACCCGTTGCCAGCAAATAACCGATCCCCTGGGCGGAACCGGTGATCAGAATATTTTTACCTGCCAGTGAAAAAAGATCGTTCATGATGTTATTCCTTATTTTTCATTCTCAAAGACGAGCTGAACTTTCGCCGCCTGGGTTTTGTCGCTGGCGAAAATCAGCGCCTGTTCCAGGTCGGTAAACGGATATTCCGCACTCAGTAGCGGCAGCGGATCGATAACGTTATGCGCCAGCCAGGAGACTGCGGTGTTAAATTCAGTGGTAAAGCGGAACGAGCCTTTCAGGGCGATCTCTTTGCCGATCAGCATCATCATCGGGAAGTCCGGAACGGCACCACCCATACCAACCTGCACCATCACCCCTTTTGCGCGGGTGACTTCCAGACAGGTGGTAATGGAGGAGGGATGACCGGAGACCTCGAAACTGATATCGAAATAGCCCTTCTCCGTTTTCCACTGGTCGAGCGCGTCATGCTGGGGATTAACCAGCGTATCCGCGCCCATTTGTTGAGCCAGCGATAGCGAACGGGGGCTGACATCGGCACAGACCACTTCCGCTGCACCCAGCGTTTTCACCGCGCTGACGATCAGGCAACCGATGGGGCCGACGCCGGAGATAAACACTTTCTTACCCTGTAGATCGCCAGCCTCATGCGCAGCATGGATGGCAACGGCCAGCGGTTCAGCAAAGGCCATGACCTTTTCGTCCGCCTGTTCCGGGTAAGGAATACACTGGGCGGTATCGACCGTTTTAAACTGGGTAAAGCCGCCGTCGACGTGCGGAAAATACATCGCACTGCCAAAAAAGCGCATTTCAGTGCACTGGTTTTCTTCATGTTGAAGACAGTATTTACAATGACCGCATGGTTTAGACGGATTAATGGCAATCGACTGCCCTTCGCGTAATGTTTCTGAATCGCTATGGACCACTTTACCAATAACTTCATGGCCTAAAATCATCGGTGCTTTGACGGTAAAATTACCGACTTTACCTTCCTGATAATAATGTAAGTCGGAACCGCAAATTCCTCCTCGGGTTATTTTTACGAGCGTGCCTTTATTATTCCATTCGATATTCTGTTGTGTTACGGCAACAGAGCGCTTACCCGCGACAACGCAGGATTGAGTTTTCACTTCCATAAATGCCTCACAGGGTCAGGTCTTCATCTCCGGTGCATTTAAGCGGTTTTAATTGTCCTTATTTGTGAGTTAGATCACACTGGAAAATTGTTACACTACAATGTTACGCATAACGTGATGCGCTTTATAATTCTCATCTATGGAAACAAAAAAGCGTGAAATTGCCGATTGTGCAGGCGTAATATCGCGCCATGAAATATGACGCAGAGGGTTTTACATGGCCGGGGAAAGCTATATTTTGATGGGCGTTTCAGGAAGTGGTAAATCGTTAATTGGTAGTAAGGTGGCAGCATTATTATCGGCGAAGTTTATTGATGGTGACGATCTCCATCCTGCCAAAAACATTGATAAAATGTCCCAGGGAATACCGTTAACTGATGAAGATCGACTGCCGTGGTTAGAGCGCTTAAATGATGCGTCTTATAGTCTGTATAAAAAGAATGAGACCGGATTTATTGTCTGTTCATCATTAAAAAAACAGTATCGCGATTTTTTACGTAAGGGCAGTCCTAACGTCCATTTTCTCTGGCTGGATGGCGACTACGATATTATTCTGGCACGGATGCAGCGTCGGGCAGGGCATTTTATGCCGGTTGGTTTGCTGAAAAGTCAGTTTGAGGCGCTGGAGTGCCCATTGGCGGAGGAGGCCGATATCGCGCGTATCGACATTAATCATGATATTGAGAATGTGACGGCGCAGTGCCAGCAGGCGGTTCTGGCGTTTCGCCAGGCACGAGAGCGACTCAGCGCCTCACTCTGAGCAGGGAGGCGCTGAGTCAGACCGTCAGAAATCGGCTTTCAGCACCACACGGTAGCGGGCTTTACCGTCGCGCACGTGCTGGATTGCCTCGTTGATTTTCGACATCGGGAACAGTTCGGTGGTTGGCGAGACTTTGCTGCGTCCGGCAAACTTCATCAGCTTACGCAGTTCATACGGTGTACCAGTCGCCGAACCGGAGACGCTGCGATCGCCGGCAATCAACGTGAAGGCAGGGACCGGTAGCGGCTTCAGTACCGCGCCGACGGTATGGAAGTTGCCGCCGTAAGCCAGCGCTTCGAAGTAGGGTTGCCAGTCGAGATCGACATTGACGGTATTGATGATGAGATCGAACTGGCCTGCCAGCGCCGTTAATGCCTGCGGATCGCGGCTGTTCACCACTTTATCGGCACCCATCGCCAGCACTTCTTTCTCTTTCGCCGGGTTAGAGCTGAACGCGGTGACTTCACATCCCATTGCATGCAATAGCTTGATAGCGATATGTCCCAGTCCGCCAATACCGATCACCCCAACGCGGCTGGTGGCAGTGACGTGGTGCATCAGCAGCGGTTTAAACACCGTGATACCGCCGCACAGCAGCGGACCGGCGGATTCACTATCGATGCTTTCTGGAAGCGGGATCACCCACTGCCAGTCTGCGCGCAGCTTCTCGGCAAAGCCGCCGCGATTAAGAATGGTGGGCACCGCTCCTTCCAGGCAGTTGATCTGATTACCGCTGATACAAGCATCGCAGTGACCACAGCTGCGCGCCGTCCAGCCAATCCCCACGCGCTGGCCGATCTTCAGGCCTTTCGCCTGCGCCGCGCTACCGAGGGCGGCCACGCGACCAATCACCTCATGTCCGGCAACCAGTGGATACTGAGAGAATCCCCACTCGTTGTCGATCATCGACAAATCGGAATGGCAGATACCGCAGTAATCGACCTGCACCTCGACATCCTCCGGCTTGAGTTCGCCTGCATCGTATTCAAAGAGTTCGAGTTCGCTACCCGCCTCTTTTGCGGCATAGCTTTTAATCATCGACATCGTGTTTCCCTCAGTGTGGTGTTGAACAGAAAAGTGTAGAGCATGAAAAACAGCGTCGCTTTGCAGAAGGGGGGATTAAGAAGACGGCGAGGTGGGGGCATGCTGGTTTTTTCGACACTTAGCGGAGAAGACACACGCTAGCGCTTGCATGGTTGCGTGCTACAGGTATAATCCACAACGTTTTCCGCATACCTCTTCAGTGCCGAAGTGGCGAAATCGGTAGACGCAGTTGATTCAAAATCAACCGTAGAAATACGTGCCGGTTCGAGTCCGGCCTTCGGCACCAAAAGCATGTAAATGGACCTCAACTGAGGTCTTTTTTTATGTCTAAAATCCAGTATTTATCTACCTTTCCCGCTATATTAACTCTCTCAAGGTCAACCGACATCAACGTACATCTACCAACAGATGTTGGTATAGATGATGGTATTTCCGGTTCGATAATGCTTGTACCAACAGGGAGGGGATAAGCATGGCTCTAACAGATATCAAAGTCAGAACAGCCAAGCCAACGGATAAGCAATATAAGCTGACCGATGGCAGCGGTATGCACCTTCTTGTCCATCCAAATGGTTCTAAGTACTGGCGTTTGCAGTACCGTTATGACGGCAAGCAAAAGATGTTGGCACTTGGGGTTTACCCTGAAATCACACTGGCGGATGCCAGAGCACGTCGTGACGAAGCGCGTAAGCTACTAGCGAATGGCGTCGATCCGGGAGACAAAAAGAAAAATGATAAGGTTGAACAGAGTAAAGCCCGAACCTTTAAAGAGGTAGCGATCGAGTGGCATGGCACCAATAAAAAGTGGTCTGAAGATCACGCCCATCGCGTGCTAAAAAGCCTGGAAGATAATCTTTTTGCATCGCTTGGTGAGCGTAATATCGCTGAGTTAAAAACTCGTGATTTATTAGCGCCCATTAAAGCCGTAGAGATGTCTGGACGTCTTGAGGTTGCTGCTCGTCTTCAACAGCGCACTACGGCCATCATGCGGTATGCGGTGCAAAGTGGGTTAATTGATTATAACCCGGCACAAGAGATGGCTGGGGCGGTTGCTTCCGGTAATCGACAACATCGTCCGGCGCTGGAATTAAAGCGCATCTCTGAGTTGCTTGAGAAAATAGACAACTATACCGGCAGGCCGCTAACCCGCTGGGCAACAGAACTCACTTTGCTTATCTTTATTCGATCTAGTGAGCTGCGCTTTGCTCGCTGGTCAGAGATCGATTTTGAAGCTTCAATGTGGACTATCCCGCCAGAGCGAGAGCCTATTCCCGGCGTGAAACATTCTCAGCGAGGATCAAAGATGCGTACACCTCATCTGGTACCGCTTTCAAAGCAGGCGCTGGCGATCCTGAAGCAGATAAAACAGTTTTGCGGGGAACACGAGTTGATTTTCATTGGCGATCACGATCCGCGTAAACCCATGAGTGAGAACACGGTGAACAGTGCATTGCGGGTGATGGGCTATGACACCAAAGTTGAGGTTTGCGGCCACGGCTTCCGCACAATGGCCTGTAGTTCGTTAATTGAGTCAGGGCTATGGTCGAAGGATGCGGTTGAAAGGCAGATGAGCCATATGGAACGCAATTCGGTGAGGGCGGCGTATATCCATAAAGCGGAACATCTGGACGAACGCAAGCTGATGTTGCAGTGGTGGGCTGATTTTCTGGATGCCAATCGGGAGAGAGCGATTACGCCGTTTGACTATGCGAAGATCAATCGGGGTAATGGGGGGTGAGTTGAAGGCCTTTATTTCTCGGTTGATGTTTAAATTAAAAAGACCAACCAGTCCGCTTAGGACTGGTTGGTCGCTGTATTTTTTACCGTTGTTATCAGAATTTCATCTGCCGGGTACAGAGCCGCCAGACAAAAAGGATATCTGCAATAATGCCTTGAATGTACATATATTTGCGAGCATCATCGCAAATATGCACTCATGATTCTTCAATGCAATGACCTCTGACAAAACCCTAAAGCAAGCGATATCAAATATTACTATTTGGCGCAAAGGCGAACAGCGTGCGCCACATAAGCCTTTATTGCTGCTGCACGTCCTCTCACACTATCGGCAGGATCATGAGCGCCTGTTTAACTATGCCTCTGAAATCTACGAGCCCCTGTTGGATCTCCTGGAACGTTATGGACCGCAGCGTCGTGACCAGCGCCCGGACATGCCGTTCTGGCGTCTGAAGGGCGATGGCTTCTGGGAACTACAAAACGCGGAACTGTGCTCAACCAATGGTAGCCGCCAGCCTCCCCGACGTGAACTCATCGAATATAATGTCGCGGGTGGATTTGATGCCGATAATTTTGCGTTGGTGGCAAAAAACCATAGGTTAATTGATACACTGGCGCAGCAGCTTCTGGAGGCGCATTTCCCGGCCAGTATTCAGGAAGACATCGCTGACGAAATGGGTTTTGATATTCGCACCTCTCTCAGTCAACGCGACCCGAAGTTCCGCCAGATGGTGCTACGTGCTTACAATTATCAGTGCACTATCTGCGGCTTTAACATGCGCCACGATAATGCGCCGATTGCTCTGGAAGCTGCCCATATCAGATGGAAGCAGCATCATGGCCCTTGTGAAGTACCTAATGGCCTGGCGTTGTGCGCAATCCATCATAAAGCGTTCGATCGTGGTTCGATTGGCCTGGATGAAAATATGCGTGTGATGGTTTCAGGCGCGGTAAATGGTGGCGGGGTGGTACAGAGGCTGTTCTGGGATTTTGCGGGAAAGGCGATTACGTTGCCACCTATTAAAGAAAATTATCCTGGCGAGCGGTTTGTGGAATGGCATAGGAAAGAGGTGTTCAGAGGTGAGTATTAATCTGAGGTAGGGCAGTTATTTTGCATGTGGTATACAAACTATTCAGCTGTATTAGCTCAGATTTGACCTGATACATCTGTTGCACAGAACCTAATCTGACAGGCAGTTCTGTGCCAGGAACGGACGTTACCACAACCACAATGTGTTACAAATGAGATGTTAATCAGAAAAATCAAGTAAAAATGTAAAATAATAATTCTTTAAGTTGAATGTGTGACTTATAGTGGCTAAAGAAGGTGTGATTGGATTCCCGTTAGTTGTAAGTATGCCAATCCATTAGGTAATTTATTAAACATATGGTCTGTGTTAATTTCTGAATGGAATAAATGTTAATGTTATTTAATAAGATTGAAATTGATAATATTGGCCCAATCTCAAATTTATCTATCGAATTTCCAAAAATAGATGAATCGCCTAAGCCATTGATTATAGTCGGTGAAAACGGAACAGGGAAAAGCATACTTCTAGCCCATCTCGTCAACTCTCTTATGGTAGGTAAGCAAGAGGTATATGAGGATGTAGAAGTAGAAAAAGGTAGAGTTTTCAAATATCGAAGCCCCCAATATATAAAATCTGGGGAGAATTATTCGTATTCAAACGTTGAGTTTGAATCCGGTGAAAAAGTACAAGAATGGCAACTCGAACGCCCGAAGAATGAGTTTGAAGAAAAATTAGGTTACACGCCGATCAGACCAGAATGGAACCAAATTCATACAGGAGAAAATTCGCATTTTTTTTCTTCTTTTAATGTAAACTCTGAAGAAACCAATAATATTTTTAAAAAACAATGCTGTCTGTATTTTCCTGTTAATAGATTCGAGGAACCTGCTTGGTTGAATTTACTGAATCTAAAAGCGAAAGCTAGTTATACAGAACTGAAAAGAATTTCTGGGTTTTCAAATCGAGATACCATATGTATATCACCGCTTAAAAATAATATTAATTGGCTGCTTGACTTGATGTTTGACAGACAAGTCTTTGATATTAAAATACAAAATATGAGGTTTCCACTACAGGTAATGCCCAATGAAATCAATATCCCAGTATTCATTGGTTATAACGGCCAAAGCTCTAGTATTTATGATGCAGTGCTGCAAGTTATACGCGTGATATTAAATGAACATGGAGATATTCGACTTGGTGCGGGAGCAAGAAAAACTCGACAAATATCTGTGATGCGAAATGAAAAAATGTGGGTCCCAAATTTGTTTCAATTATCAACTGGTGAGGTTCAGTTAATAAACTTATTTCTATCTATTCTTAGGGATTATGATCTATCCGACGGAGAGTTAAACACCCTTAATGATATTAAAGGTATTGTAATTGTTGATGAGATTGACGCCCATCTTCACGCTATTCACCAGAAAGAAGTATTACCAAAGTTAATAAAATTATTTCCAAACATTCAATTTATCGTTACTTCTCACTCACCACTTTTCCTTATTGGCATGGAGCAGGAGTTTGGTGATAATGGTTTTGAAATCATAAGCATGCCAAAAGGAGAAAAAGTATCGGCAAGTGATTTTTCAGAATTTATCGCAGCTTATGAAGCATTTAAAGAAACAACTAGCCATAGAGATGAAATTACTAAAGAAATACTTCAACATGCAAAACCAGTAGTTTTTGTTGAAGGTGATTATGATATACGGTATTTAGTTAAAGCCGCAGACATACTTGAAAGAGTCGATGTATTGGAACGAATACAAATTAAAGATGGTGATGGCTTTGGTAATTTAGATAAAATCTGGAAAAGTTATAACAATTCTATTTCAGAGGTTGTGCCAAATAAAATAATCCTATTGTTTGACTGTGATACACATAAACAGGATGCTAATAAAAATTTAGTTTTCAAGCGTGTGCTACCGTCAAATTCTGAAAATCCTATTTCTATTGGAATAGAAAACTTATTCCCTCAGACCACTATTGATAGAATTGAAGCAATAAAGCCACAATATATTGACTTTCAAGAAGCATCGGTGTCAAGAATCAGAGGTGTGGAAACACATTTATCTGCATCAAAGTCTGTTAATAAGGATGAAAAAGGGAATATGTGTGATTTGCTTTGTGAGACAGGAACTGCAGAAGACTTTTCTGGGTTTAAAGTTGTGTTTGACATAATTGAGGAAATAATTAATAGCTAACAAGGAGTGATTACGACAATTGGATAGGCGTGGTTTGCATGTCCGCTTCTTGCTCATAAGGCTTGGGCTGCATTGTTGCTCGAGCATGCAACCTCAAGTTTATTGGGTATACAGCCACGATCAAATGCACATCCTGATCGTCAAAGAAAATATGTGGCTTAAACGCCTTCAGTACTTTTGTTTTCTCTACACCGCCAAGAAAAAAAGCCTCATCGACGTATCTCCCCAACTTCTCAGCGTTTTGATAACGCACATGTCAGAAGGGTTGTTTTGGCCCGTAACCAACGCAGTGCGAACTGGCGAAAATTCAATACGGGTCTGTAATCGGTCCTGCAGTTTGACTATTTTTGAGCAGAGTGGCAGAAGCAGGGTTATTCCTTCCTAGCCTCTACCAAGCTCTAATCCTGCTACAGCACACTACCAGTATGGTGCGCACTAAAAAGATAACTAGCGTGGTTCAAATCGCCAAATCTCATCAAATTCAAATGGTTGGCTACCGGTGGTGGATTTATCTGAGTTTCACCGAACATACCCACTTTTTAAAATCCATCAGAAAAAGCTTTTTGGCTGAGTGTGTTAAATAGAGGGGTAACCTCTTTCAACCCAGTCATAGCATTTGAGCGTATTTTTTGAATGGAGTTTAGCTTCCTCATAAACTCCATTTGGAGATCATCTGGCGGACAGATAATAGGGAAATCTTCAATATGTTCCTTATTTAGTTGTCTTTTATCTATTCCACCCACACAAACCTCACGAATATGTTCACGATATTCATTCGAAGTCAAAATGTATGTAATAAATTCATGTAAAATCCCAGACTTTAATCTTATCAAATAAACATGTCCATTGACGTTTGCACTGTCGTCATCACCCAAAAACAAAGCTGCACGACCAAGGCTGCTGTTTTCTGTATTGAACCGACCCGTTTTAGTCATCAATATATCTTTATGTTTTAGACTGCTTTTCTTTAGACTGTTATGGGTTTTTTCATCAATGTACGCGACATCATCTAGCCTGATATCATTTTTCCAAACATTTTGGCTTCTAAAAAAGGTAATACCTTTATCAACATAAACCTTGCTACCACCTTTAGGTGTAGAACCACTAGCTATTTTTACAGAGAGTTCCTTTAAAGGTTTTACTTTCCACCCTTTTGGATTAGACACAGGATCGCCAAACATCTCCAAAAACGCAGCATGTAAAAAATCGTCAGCCAGTTTGATTGCTTGATTGCGTTTTTGGCGTATGTTATCAGCTTTATCAAGTGTTGAAGCAATCTTTATCTGTTCCGTGATAGGAGGAAAAGGAACTTCTAAGTTTCTCACAATATCTGAGTTCAAATTTTTTACAACTGCACCGGCAGCCTTATTTTCGATGATAATCTTTGCAGTTGCTGAGTTTAAGTAATGATAAAAATAATCAATATTAATTTGATCATTTTTAGGACTTAAAACCAACCATCCATCATGTATGCATCCCTCAACATTAAGTATATATGGACGCCCGAAACTCATAGAGTTTGTAAGTAACAAGTCTCCAGAGTAAACCTTTCTGGATTTTTTTACTCCTTCAAACTTTATTTTTTTTGCTGTTTTTTTGATATATTTTGAGTTTGGTTCAGTGTCACCAATCATTATCCAATTTACTCCATCAGAGGAGTCGGTAATATAATCCTGAATAGGTCTTGGAGAACCACCTCTAGATATAGTAAATATTTCTCCTAACTTCACCATCGGCCAACTCACAGCATCCCCTCCAGCTCATCCAGATCCGCCAGAATCTCATTTTCCAGATCTTTTAACCGCTTCAGTATTACCTTCGGATCTTCATACTCCTCCGCCTGATACACCACCTCTTTATAACGATTGATGGAAAGATCGTATTTCTGCGCGGCAATATCCTCTTTCGGTACCACAAATGCCGCTTGGGTGCGATCTTTAAAGCTAACACCAACATCAATCCCTTCTGGGTACTGCTGTTTCAGCAACGAGGAAAATTTCTCGCCCATAAAGTTATCTACCGGTAAACCACGTAAAGCACGGTAGTGCTTCCAGCTTGCCAGCAGATGTGGTAGATCGTTATCTTTTATCGGGTTACGTTTGTCATCCAGGCTGTAGCCGTCATTTTGTAGATCGTAGAACCAGACCTCATCCGTCTGACCGCCTTTGGTAAAAATTAGGATCGCCGTCACCACACCCGCGTAAGGTTTAAATACGCCGGAAGGTAGACTGATTACTGCTTCCAATTGGTTATTTTCCACCAGCATCTGGCGTAGAGACTGGTGCGCGTTGCTGGAACCAAACAGCACGCCCTGCGGCACAATAGTAGCGCTGCGTCCACCTACTTTTAGCATTTGTAGAATACGCGCCAGGAACAGCAGTTCTGTTTTCCTGGTTTTCACCATTGCCGACAGCGTGGCGTCGATATCTTCCTCGTCCAGTGAGCCGGTAAACGGCGGGTTCGCCAGAATCAGGTTGAAAGCGTTTTTACTGGCCTGCGGGAAGTTGGTGCTGAAACTCTGGCTCATGGTGTCCTGATAGTGGATATCCGGCTCTTCCACGCCGTGCATAATCAGGTTCATAGCGGCGATACGCAGCATAGTAGTGTCAAAGTCGTAGCCGTGGAACATGTTGTTATCCACATGGTCACGCCACGGCGTCAGCAGATCACCAGTAAAGATTTTTTGCTCTTCCAGCTCACCGTGTTCGTTGCTGCCAATCTCGGTATGGATGGACTCCAGCGAGCTGTATTTTTCCAGCAGGTACTCATAGCTGGTCGCCAGAAAACCACCAGTGCCACAGGCCGGATCGCAAATCGTCTCACCACGCGCTGGATTCGGCTCCATCATTTCAACCATCGTGCGGATAATGTGGCGCGGCGTACGGAACTGACCGTTGATTCCGGCGGTGGTCAGCTTGCTTAACAGGTATTCGTAGAGATCGCCTTTGGTGTCGCCACGATCCAGCGGCAGGTTTTTGATCACCTCTACGGCTTTTGTTAACAGCGACGGTTTGACGATCTCCAGACGGGCGTCTTTCATAAAGTTGCCCAGCAGCGTCACCTTCGAATCGTCGGCCAGCCCGAGCTGACGGAAATGCTGGAAGACGCCATCACGCACCACTTCCATCATTTCGTCCGAGCCAAGGTTGCTGTAGTGACTGAACCGGAACTCCTGCTGCTCAGGCGCAAAGCGCGGTTTAAAATCAACACCTGCGATTTGTTTACGCTTCTCGTCGCGTTGTTCCTGGGTATCCAGCATCCGGGAGTACATTAGATAGGTGATCTGTTCGATTACGGTCAGCGGGTTGGTGATACCACCCACCCAGAAATCTTCCCACAGGCCGTCGATTTTACTTTTTAAGTCACCGGTGATCATTGTTAGCGTTTATATCCTGTTTTAAATACAAAAGCCCCGCTGCCGGGGCTTGTCATATGCGTATTATACCGTCGCTGCGTCGGTCACAACACCCAACTCTTCAACTATCTTTTGCAAGCGGGCGATCTGCTCTATATCAGGGAACACACCGGTAACGCCTTCGTTGTGGATATGCGTAAACGGCTGTTCAAAAAGCTGTCGCATTTCAATGGTGCCGTAATCGCGAATGTGGTTTTTTAGCAGTGACAGGAAGCGCAGTTGCTGGCTGGTCAGGCTGTTGTCAGCTGCGAACTGTGCAAAACGTACTTCTACCGCATCACTGTCCATACCGATGATGGTACGCAAAAGTTTATCCAGGCTGGCGGTTGCCTGCGGGTAGAACTCTTTTAGCGCCCGGATATCAACGTTCGGATTCTGGATAAGCACCAGCTTCGCCAGCTCATCCAGCTCGCCTTGCCTGACCGGCTCGCCGTTGCGGATTTTCTTCAGAACCGGATTTTGCTGGAACAGTGGCTCCAGCGCTCCCTGCACCTGCTGACGATACAGTTTGAAATCAATCGAGCGGATGTTGGTTTTGCGGGTTTCCGTCTGAATCAGGTTCGCGTCTTCGGTGATATCCACCTGTATCGAACCAAATTTCGGCGTCGCATCTTTTTCCATCAGGTGCATGATGCCGCGCAGATGAATGCGGATATCTTCCAGTTCTTCCAGACTTGCCTGCTTCCACCAGCCTAAATCACGAAGCTGATTAATCCGCTGTCCCTGCTGTTGCACCTGCGTCAGGTGCGGCGGCAGACGTTCTACTTTCTCGATGATGACCGGCCAGAGCACATCCAGCTCTTCAGGGTTGGTATAACGGGCAGTTTGCGCCGCCAGAATATCCATATCAAAGCGCATAGCATCGCTCTGACCGCGCACGTCCAGCCACTGCATCAGCGGGGCCAGGATAGATAGCAGATCCTGCTGTGTTTTCGGGGAAAGCTGGCGCAGCACTTTTTCATCGCTGTACTGCGCTTTTTGCTGCCACTTTTCCTGTACGGCAATCGACTTTTCATCCAGCGCGTTGATCTGCTCGCGGAGCTGGTGAGCGACTAAATCCACCGCCTGCTTGTCGAACTTACGCTGCGCGGCAGCCCCCAGCATAACCCACGCTTCGAAGCGTTTTTGCGCCAGCGATTTTGTCGCTGTCACTTCGGCCTCTTCGGTATGCAGTTCGTGATACTCAAAATTGCCCCAGTGATCGAAGATGCGGAATTTCTGTTTATCCAGCGGTTTGCCGTTTTCATCGCTGCCGTATAGCCCCGAACAGAGGCGTGTACCACGGCCAATCATCTGCCAGAACTTTACTTTCGATTTGACCGGCTTGGCAAAGACCAGATTCACAATTTCCGGGACATCAATGCCGGTATCAAGCATGTCAACGGAGATAGCGATGGTCAGCTCTTTGTTGGTGCTTTCGTCCAGCCCTTTAAAATCATCAATCAGTTGCTCGGCGCGGGGATCGTAGTTGTCGATGACCTGACAGAAGCGTCCGGCAAACTGCGGGTACATGTCGTCGAACAATTCATTCAACAGCAGTGCGTGTTTGTGGTTACGGGCAAAAATGATGGTTTTACCTGGCAACTGGCCGTCCCGATCTTTCAAGCCATTTTCCATCAGGTTACGCAGGATATAGCGGTTGGTGTCTTTGTTGTAGATCGCCTCATCCAGCGCCTTGCCATCAAATTCCAGCGTATTTGGATCGATACCCTGTTCTTCCAGCTCACGGATTTGTTCGTCGCTTAATTTCTCCCGTTTGATGCCTTCGCGCAGGAATTCTGTGGTGTGCGTAACAACCTCATAGGGAACCAAGTTGTTATCGGCGATGGCATCTTCCAGGCTGTAGTTGGCGGTAGGGATACGTCCTTCACAACCAAACAGGCCGAAAGTCGTTTTACTCACCATGTCGATCGGCGTGGCCGTCAGGCCAATCTGGAGGGCATCAAAATACTTAAACAGATCGCCGTAAACGTTGTAGATAGAGCGGTGGGATTCATCGGCGATAATCAGATCGAAATAACCAACATCAAAATGGTCCATGATTTTCATCATGCCGGGATAGGTGGCGATGTAGATCCTGGCATTCTGCCTGTCTGCTTTCTTCGATTTCCCGACCACATACAGCGGCTCATTGGTGAACTGATTGAAGGCATTCGCCGCCTGTTTACGTAGCTCTTTGCGGTCACAAAGAAACAGGACGCGTTTTACCCAGCGGGCATCAATCATTAGTTTGCTTAGTGCAATCGCTACGCGGGTTTTGCCTGTACCAGTAGCCTGAACAATTAACGATTGCCGGTACTTGTTGGTAAACCGTTCGCTGACGCGGGCAATAGTTTCAAGTTGATACAAACGTCCGGCAACGGCCTTACCTTCGTTATCTTTAACGTGCGGGACACTATTCAGCGGCAGACGAGTTTCACGCCGTTGAATAAGATATTGCAGGCTTTCCTTACTGTAGAAACCAAACACTCGACGTGGGGGATAACCATGAGTTTTATGGTCGTCCCACAGCCAGATATCGTAGCCGTTGGTGTAGAAAATGACCGGGCGCTGACCGTATTCTTTTTCCAGCCAGTCTGCATATAGCCGAGCCTGAATTCGTCCTTGCTCGGCATTGATGCTGGTTTTTTTTGCTTCCACCACCGCCAGCGGTTTATGCGCTTCATCCCACAAGACATAATCCGCATAACCGTCGCCAGTTGCAGTAGGCTGTTCTTTAACAGGATGCTCCTGCGTAACCTGATCGGTATTTCTAAGTTCTTCGCCTACATTCCAGTCAGCAGCAAGCAGGCGGGAGTCAATCAGGCGGCGGCGGGTTTCCGCTTCATCAATAGAGAGGATGTCGGCAACATGCTGGTTGCGAGATCTGGCTTCATTTAGGCGCTGGGTGAGGTGTTCGGCTTTTTCCTGCTCTTGCTGGAGTGCGCGTTGTAACGCCAGTTCGCGCTCACGGCTTTCATCCTGAGCCCTGATTGCATCTTCCAGACGTTTATCATCTGCACGACCTGAAGATTGCGTTAAAGGAGGAAGAGAAAATTTGGGGCAGTCATCAACATTACCATGGGCGTAGCGAACATACAGCCAAATTCCCAGTAAATACGCTTCCTTTAACAGCCAGTAAGTATCTTTAGCTTTGATACGTCCGCCGTGCGCAGCGCGGTTACCGTGGATACGCAGTGCATCCATTTTCATGATGATGGCTTCCGGCATCATGCTGGTGAAGACATCGGCGTTCATTAAATCGTACAGATTTGCTTTGATGCCTTCAGGCAGCCGTTCCTGGCGGTATAACCAACGTACCATCAATTCGGTGTAGTTGCGCAGCTTGACCAGACAGCTTTCCGGATCGGAGTGAACATAGCGTTCCGCCATACACGCGAGTTCTGCCAGTTCCGGCCACTGGCTGCGCAACATTTCAAAATTGAGAGACTGCTCCATCAATCATCGCCTTATGTCGTGGATACAACAGGATTTCTGGAAAGAATATCACACTATTTTGGCTGACGAAGTGAGCCGGATGGCATACGGTGGCTATGAATAAGCTGATGTAACAACTTTAAAGAGATCAAGCATCTATTAATTACAGTCAATAGCGTGATTTTTTTATACCGTGGGCACAGAATAGCTTTAAATACAGTAACGGCTCAGGAGCATTTCACCCTTATGACTACTCTCGTTTTTTCCTATTCTCATGCGGATGAAGCACAACGCAATGAGCTAGAGAAACATCTGTCCCCGCTGAAGCGAATGGGGAAAATCACCACATGGCACGATCGCCGAATCGTT
The DNA here is from genome assembly GCF_057983045.1 of Citrobacter sp. LST-B2. Taxonomy (NCBI): domain Bacteria; kingdom Pseudomonadati; phylum Pseudomonadota; class Gammaproteobacteria; order Enterobacterales; family Enterobacteriaceae; genus Citrobacter; species Citrobacter sp. LST-B2. The sequence continues at coordinate 4,289,853 of NZ_CP192598.1, read as the reverse complement.
CCTGGGCAAGAGTTTGAACATCAGATCGACCACTATTTTTCGCAGGCAGATATTATCCTGTTGCTAATTAGCAGTGATTTCATCGCTTCTGACTATTGTTATCAGGTAGAGATGACCAACGCACTGGAGCGGCATAAAAAAGGCGAGGCGGTAGTCATTCCGGTGATTTTAAGAGAGTGTGCCTGGCATCAGTTGCCATTCGGCAGCATCATGGCAGCGACAATCGACGGTAAAGCTATAAGCAGATTTGTCAGTCACGATGAGGGTTACGTTCAGGTCGCCGAGGCTGTCTCCCGAGCCATTGCCAATTTGGAAGCGAAAAAGCCGCAGCAGATTGTGCACGCCCCAGCTCCGGCTAATCCGATGCTTCAAGCAACGGATACCGTCTTTATACCGCGCTCGAGCAATCTTTCTCTACCAAAGAATTTTACTGATCTTGATAAAGATCGCGCCCGTCGCGAGGGTTTTGAGTATGTTGCTCGTTATTTTGCAAACTCATTGGACGAACTCAAAAAGCGCCATGCAGGGCTAGACGTTGATTTCCACCGACCTGATAACGATTCCTTCACATGTGCCGTGTATATCAACGGTGGCAAGGTTGGTCAGTGCGGCATCTGGTGTGGCAGTCGTAATATGGGATTCGGTGATATCTGCTACAGTCAAAGCGGTGTGACTCGCAATAGTTGCAATGAAAGTCTTAGTGTGGCGGATAATGGGCAAACACTTGGGTTCCGCACTTTGATGGGATTGGGGTACAGCAACTCAAGGGATTCGTTATTGACTAACGAAGGTATGGCAGAGCATCTATGGGATATGTTTTTTAGTCCTATTCAGCAACGTAATCGCTAAATGTAATCCGTATCAGTTCTGCTGATACGGATCATCCTTCTGAGCAGTTAGGTAATGCCCAGTCTGGGGTAATAGTTGATTTTGAATATCCTTCGAAGGATTGATGATGACGTACTCCGCTGAGGATATCAGTACTGAATGAAGAACAGTATTGAATATGATAAGAATTATAAGGCTGAGTTTAATTCATGGTCTGGATTCGTAAATTCTGTTATATAACCATTCTTCCACATCACTTTTTAACCATCTTGATGAACGCCCAAGTTTAATTGGCTTCGGGAATAAATCATCCTGTATTAGCTTATAGAACCATTTATCGCTAAGGCCAGTAAGTTGGGTAATGAATTTCATGTCAATAAACTGATCGTCCAGTAAAGCAGGTTTAGTTAGCATGTCGATGTGTCCCGGTAATATCTGTTAACCGGAGCGGGTGTTAGTAATTATTACTACTCGCTCCTCCACATCAACTGTTGGCTCTGTAAAAAATAAACCACGCTAAAGACTATCGCTATTTCTGGGTCTGCCTAACCCACTTGGCGGAGGAACCTCATTACTTCCCCAGATATACATCCCATTTTTTTGTTCCTCTTTAGCAAGATAGCTGATGATGTATCTTAATTCATTAATGCTCTTGATATCCGAATGGTTAATTTTCCGGTTAATATCAGCCTGATAATTTTTCTTGTAATTGCTCCAATTATAATAACCCTCTGCATTTGTTATCTCTCTCCAGAACTCACTAACTCTCTGTACCAGCGGAAATGGTTTTTGTGTATGATGACCATCGAGATAGAATATAACATGTGCATGAAAGCCATGATCTGGTGTATGTTCAATGACCCAGAAGTAACCAGTTACGAACGAACAGGCTTCTGTTTTGGTCATTAATTTCCGCACGTCTGACTCAATTGTTCTGTAAGTGCTCTGACGAAAGCTGGAAGTCGACTTTATATAGAATAAATCAATCCTTACACCCAGTACCCTTGAGTATCGGTGTAGCATATCATTTAGATGACTGTTAATGAGAGAGTATAAAAACCAGTTTATATCATAACGGGTATTACTGGGGTAGGGGAAATGCATGGCTCAATCCTCGCTGTTTATGCTCAGAGGATTTGTGTTGTATGTAAATTATCACTCTTTTATAAGTTTGAATATATGCAGTGGTGAGCGTGAGGCAGAATATTATGAAACAGAGTAAAGATGCAGTATATTTAAGATGACGTCATTATTAATTATACTAATTAACCCAAATTAATAGCCCACATTAATCAACACCTGTTTAACTCTCATTTTCATTCACCTATCTGAGTGAAGTCGCTGTGCGACACGCAGCTGCCCCCGGCAAGTCTCTGCCCGTTTCATCACCTTCCGGATACATCATCACTTGCGATACGACAGTGTCACTTATCAGGACAAATGAAAGGTTTGTCCTGTAAAAAATCGCCATTACTGTAATCAGGATAGTTTACTGATATTAAGTAAATTTGTCATACTCTTCAGACCACCTAAATAACCCCATTAAAACGCACTTATGCTGTAAAAAACAGCCTGATTATCATTACTAAATAATTATGCTTTTAAAGCATTTTTATTACTGGTAAATTATGTTTTTCATGGTTGATTGACGGGTGATTTTGATACATTAGGATGCACGATAAACGTGACAGGGGAACGGTATGGCATTGATGGACTACAGGCGTTTGAGGAGATATAACCAGTACCTGGGGTACCTGGCTGTTAGGTATGGGATAAGGATTGACACCAATGCAACAAAAAGTTACTACTCTGCTGCTCAGTATGCTGATGAAATTAACACAGCTTTAAACTCTCTCTGTAAAAATCTTAAAGAGCGAAAAAAAATAATCAGAGAAATGAAAAAGCATGCTGCTATCAATATCGTTCCTGATAAGTATTTTGACTGGATGAAATCAAGCAGACGTGCTGCATGTTATTCATACTTTTGGCTTGTCAGTAACGATATGTTACTTCCTTCCAGGTTAAATAATTCAGGCATCAATTCCGCAGGAGTTTTATTGATATCAACTCCGATCATTAAAGATGATGCACTTATAACGCAGTCAACGAGTCAATGGGAAATTGATGTTGATTCAAAAAATGATAAGGCAGGCGTGGAAGATGTTAAAGGCGTGAAAAAGTTGATTGCAGATTTAAATAGAGAAAAAGCAATAAATACAATTAACGTTCAGGGTTTTACTCTTAATAATGGCCCTTCAGCCATAAAAAATATAGCTTCTCACGTAGCTAATGGTGTTAATTTTCAATCGCTAAGTCCATTATACGATTCTGAAGAAAGCTATATTTCTTCAAGCATGACTTTCGTTGATAATCTGGCTATGAGCGTAAATGATAAAATAGAAGTCATCGATCGCCTTTATAAGTCATGGCGTACTGAGTTTGGCAATTACCCTCAGCCTTTTTCATGGATTGATCTTGATGATGAGGATAATCTCCTCTGGCTGTGGGATTATATGCAAAAGAGCTTTATTGGTTGCGATGTATCTCCTGCCACCAGAAAACAAATGAAAGATTTTCTTCTGGCGACATTTGATAACTGGGCTGGTTGGAGCAAAGAACAGCTCGCTTTCATCAAAAATGAATCATATAGTTTCGAACTGGATGCAGACAAAAATAAGCAAAATTTCCTGGCTCGGGCCCGAAACGCCTGGATACAAAAACGCCACAGGGATAAAAAAGCCAAAGACAGCTCAGGTATTAAACTGACAGCACAGTCTAAAAAGAAATTACTTGCGTTGCAGGATGCGACAGGCATTGAACCAAATGCCTTACTTAAAGCATATATTGATGATGCTTATAAGAAAATGAAATCTGTAAAAAACGATTAATCAAAAAATATTCAGATATATATCATCCTCGTGAACAGCCCTGATGTGACGGCAGAACTTTCGGGTACTGCCGTTTTCATTTTAATTCTTCAGAGGAATGACGATGCACGAAAAAGAAGTTCTGCAGACCTTTATACAACCGCTTTCCGGCCTGCCCCAGTGGGTATCTGAACGCATTCTGCTGCAGATAAATCAGTTAGCCCACTACGAGCCTGTAATAGGCATTATGGGGAAAACCGGCGCGGGCAAGAGCAGCCTTTGTAATACGTTGTTTGCCGGGGAAGTATCACCCGTCAGCGATGTGGCTGCCTGCACCCGTGAGCCACTGCGCTTTCGTCTGCAGGTCGGTGAGCGAGTTATGACCATCGTTGACCTGCCTGGCGTGGGGGAAAGTAGTGCCCGCGATACCGGGTATGCTGCACTGTACCGGGAACAGCTTCCCCGGCTTGACCTGGTGCTGTGGCTGATTAAGGCCGATGACCGGGCACTGGCGGTGGATGAGCATTTTTATCATCAGGTAATTGGTGAGGCTTACCGGCATAAGGTGCTGTTTGTTATCAGCCAGTCCGACAAGGTTGAACCCACCAGCTGTAGGGGGCTATTGTCCACGGAGCAGAAGCAGAATATCAGCCGAAAAATCTGTCTGTTGCATGAACTGTTTCAGCCCGTGCATCCCGTGTGTGCGGTGTCGGTCCGGCTGCAGTGGGGATTGCGGATAATGGCCGAACGGATGATCCGTTGCCTGCCTCGTGAAGCCAGCAGCCCGGTGGCCGCGCAACTGCAATCTCCCTTTCGCACAGCGACAGTCCAGAAAAAAGCGCGTGACGATTTTGGTGAAACGGTCGGCGCGGCGCTGGATGCGGTGAGCGCTCTACCGCTGATACCGGCCCCGGTGCGGGCCGTAATACAGGCTGTCCGTAACACAGTAGTGTCCGTTGCCCGGGCTGTCTGGAATTTCTTCTTCTGAACGTTTAACGCCTGCCTGTTCTTTTCCGAGCCCTGTCGCCTGTGCGATGGGCTTTCTTTTATTTGTTTTCCCCGTTATGAGGAATCTGCTTATGACCCGTCTGGCTTCGCGCTTTGGCGCTGCAAACCTTATTCGTCGTGATCGTCCGTTAACCCGTGAAGAACTGTTTCGCGTGGTACCCAGTGTATTCAGTGAGGGCAAACACGAATCCCGTAGTGAACGTTACACATATATTCCCACCATATCTCTGCTGGACAGTCTGCAGCGAGAGGGCTTTCAGCCGTTCTTTGCCTGTCAGACCCGCGTTCGTGACCCTGGTCGTCGTGAACATACGAAGCATATGCTGCGCCTGCGTCGTGAGGGACAGATTACCGGTAAACAGGTGCCGGAAATTATCCTGCTCAACTCCCATGATGGCACCAGCTCGTACCAGATGTTGCCGGGCTTGTTCAGGGCTGTGTGTCAGAACGGTCTTGTCTGCGGCGAGTCGTTTGGCGAGGTGCGGGTGCCGCACAAGGGAGACGTGGTAAGTCAGGTGATTGAGGGGGCGTATGAAGTGCTGGGGATTTTCGACCGGGTGGAAGAAAAGCAGGATGCCATGCAGTCGTTGTTTTTACCGCCACCTGCGCAGCAGGCACTGGCGAAAGCCGCGCTTACGTATCGCTTTGGTGAGGACCACCAGCCAGTTACTGAATCGCAGATACTCTCCCCGCGCCGCTGGCAGGATGAAAGCAACGACCTGTGGACCACGTACCAGCGTATTCAGGAGAACCTGATTAAAGGTGGGCTCAGTGGCCGTAATGCCAAAGGCGGACGGTCGCATACCCGTGCTGTGCGTGGCATTGACGGGGACGTGAAGCTTAACCGGGCACTGTGGGTGATGGCGGAAACGCTGCTCACGCAGCTGCAGTAGCTGCTTGATGTTACCGCGTTGTTAATATCGGACATCACCTGTCCGCATTGCGACGTACTGGCGGCCCTCACTCCCCCGGGGATGGTCTGTAACCCCCGCCACAACTGACATTTGCAGAAATGAAAAATAGTTACTGCGGTGTCCATACCCTGACCGCGCCCCTCTTTAAAGTAATCACATCATTTTCAGTCAGTTAACTTTCCCGGAGAACCTCTCATGACACAGGCAGAACGCCGCCATGACCGGCTGGCAGTCAGGCTGTCGCTGATAATCAGCCGTCTGGTGGCCGGGGAGACGCTGAGCGTGCGTAAGCTGGCGGCAGAGTTTGGCGTATCGGTTCGCACGCTGCGGCGGGATTTTCGTGAACGTCTGATGTACCTGGACCTTGAGTATCAGTCCGGCTACTGCCGTCTGCGCACCGCTGGCAGTGAGATGCAGATGGTGCCTGATGTGCTTATCTTTGCCCACCGCAGCGGGCTGGCCGGGCTTTTTCCGGGCCTTGACCGCCGACTGGTGAATGCGTTGTTGATGTGTGATGAAGCCCCCTGCGTTATACCACCTGCCAGTCCGGCATCCTCACCGTCAGTGCCTCTGTCATTCTGGCGACTGGTTCAGGCAATTACTGACCGCAGAAAAGTCACACTGCTTGCTGACGGGCAGCGCTGCGAGCGACTAGCTCCGTGCCGGTTACTCATCCACCAGCAGACCTGGTATCTGATTGCCGAGCATAACGGACATATTGCAGTGTTCACGCTGGATGAAATTCATCTGGTTCAACCCCTGCAGCAGTCTTTCCGGCGTAACGACAGTTTATGTCGTCTGGCTGAAGACCCGGTGTTCATTCAGGCCTTACCCCATTTTCGTTTTATTCAGCAGTCACTGCTTGCGTTTGTTCCGGCTGATAACAGGCCGGAATAGCGCAGCTTTTTATCCACCTGGCAGTAAAGAGGAGCCCGATGCTGTTATCGCCAGTATCGTCAAAAACCGGGGTATCCAGCCGCCTCATCGCCCTGACACTGCCCTCTGATGTACCGGTGGGTATTATCCGGGGCATTTATGTATTCACAAAAACTATTCATCTGATTTCAGTAAGGAAAAAAATGAAACTGATTAAATTATTACCTCTGCTGGCAATGGTTGCTGGCTCCAGCTTTGCTGCATCACAGGAGAGTACGGTCAAAGCATCAGGCTGTCTGGCAGTAAACGATATGCTTGAGAACCTCAATTCGCGGCAGTCCTGTGTTTCAGTCGATATCACCAGAATCTTATCTGAAGGTCGCTATCTGGCGGTTGCTAACCTGAGTAACGGCAACATCTACCCGGTCCGCATGACCCTCAGTGATGGGGTCATTACCGCACGTCCAGATACGGATGAGATTGATAAGCTCCATCAGCAGCAAGCGCAGAAGCGCCGGGAAGAGCAGTTACAGAAAAAGCTCGATCATTACAAAACCCACCCACAAAAAGAGAGCGAGTTCGATAAAGCGAAAAAGGCACATCTGAACCTTACTCAATATCACTCAGCCGCCTGCAGGGCCATTGGTCAAAAAGTATGGGATTCCATTCATGAAGATATGTCGTGCCTGATGATTGAGAATGCACAGCCGGTCAGTGATAACACTCAAACGGGAACAGCCATTCTGCGCGGACCAGGTGCGAGCAAATTTAAGCTCCCGGTGAAGTTCAGCGTGATTCAGGAGGATTTTATCCGTGTTGACGCCGATATCGCTCCGACTGCGCTGACACAGCTAAAGGCACAGATAGATGCGTATAAAGAAAAATTGAACCAGCGCTAATCAACTGAAAAGGATAACAGTATGAAAATTAAACCCTGTTTGCCTGTCCTGCTATCTCTTCTGGCCCCGGCCTTCACTCATGCAACAGTGACCGAACAACAGTGGGGTGAATGGTACGGCAATACGGGCGGTATGGAGTTTGCACTCAGCAGCAACAATCAGGCCGGAGAGAAGCTGACCATCAGTTGCAGCAATAAAAAGATGGTTGTGGCCTGGCAGCTCCCGAAGGAGGATTACCGCGCCACCTCTGATGAAGGAATGAGCGAAGTGTATCTTCTGATAAACGATGAAAAATACTCGCTTGAGAATGAAACTCTGCTTCCGGGTGAGGCTGTTCCGGCTCAGGTGGCTTTTGAAGCACTGAAGCACACAGGAGCAAAAGACAAACTGGCTTTCACTGCCTTTCAGTCAGGGGAATCGAAACCGTTCAGTGCCCGTGGTCTTCACGATGCGCTGAAAGATATCACCTGGCAGGATTGTCTCGATCAACCCTGACGGCTTTTCACATAAGTCATTCGACCAGCCCTGTAGCCCATGTGCAACAGGGCTTTTTACTTTTTAAGGTGTTCATCATGCCTGAATCCCCGTTACTACTACCTGGTTCTTTTACCCGGCAGCAGGCCGAAGCCATTATCTGTTGGTACCACAACGTCACCATCGAAGATGACCAGAACACGCATTTTCGTCTGGTTGTGCGCGACGATGATGGCAGCATGGTCTGGCGGGCCTGGAACTTTGAACCCGATGCCGGTGCAGGACTTACCCCATATATCCGGCGCTATGGCATCCGCAGGTCGTTACTCACCGACTGACAAACCCCATTCCCGACAACCATCTCCCGGACCATCCTTTATTACCCCACACGCCAGCCATCGCGGCTGGCACCTTTTATTGACGGAGACATTTACATGACAACAGCGACACAGTGCGACCTCATACCCGCTAACGAATCCGAATTTGAACTAACTGTAATGCAGGTACCCGACGAACAGCGTATTCGCTTCTGGCCGCAGCACTTTGGCTTCGTCCCGCAGTGGATAACGCTGGAACCCCGCATTTTTGCCTGGATGGACCGCTTCTGTGATGAGTACAGCGGTGGTATCTGGTCCTTTTACACGCTCAGCAATGGCGGTGCGTTTATGGCTCCCGATGCTGACAGTGTCGATAAATGGCATCTGCTCAACAGCATGAACGGCAATGATGCGGAAATGAGTGCGGAAGCCGCCGGTATCGCTGTCTGCCTGATTGAATACAGCCACCATGCCTGCCGTACAGAATGTGATGCTATGACCGCACACTATTACCGCCTGCGGGACTATGCCCTGCAGCATCCTGAATCTCACGCCATTCTGCGCATCATCGACTGACCGGAGGAACAACGAATGAAACAGCTTTCCTTTTTACCCGGCGAGATAACGCCACAGGAGCGGCGTCTCATCCAGCGTGCCCTCAGAGTTCTGGACAGGCATCTGCATGAGCCCGGGGTGGCCTTCACCTCCACACATGCTGTCCGTGAATGGCTGCGACTGCATATGGCCGCGCTTGAGCGGGAAGAGTTCCGGGTGCTGTATCTGGACAACCAGAATCAACTTATTGCCCATGAGACGCTCTTTAGCGGCACGATTAACCGCACCGAGGTCCATCCCCGGGAGGTGGTCAAACGTGCTCTGTACTTCAACGCGGCGGCGGTGATACTGGCGCATAACCATCCTTCCGGCGAGACGACGCCCAGCCAGGCTGACAAAGCCCTCACGCAGCGACTGGTTCAGGTACTTCAACTGGTGGATATCCGTGTCCCTGACCATCTGATTGTCGGTGGCAGGCAAATCTATTCATTCGCTGAACACGGTCTGCTGTGAGGTATTACATGAAAATTATCAGTAAGCGCCGGGCAATGACGATATACCGCCAGCATCCGGAGTCCCGAATCTTTCGTTACTGCACCGGAAAATATCAGTGGCTTGGTAGCGTCTGCCATTACACCGGCAGGGCAGTTCCGGATATCACAGGAGTCCTGGCGGTATACGCCGAACGCCGCCAGGACCGCAACGGGCCTTATGCCTGCCTGATGAGTATCACCCTGAACTGATAATAAAGGAGATTATAAATGAGCAACATCACATGGGGCCTGCAGCGGGATATCACGCCACGCCTGGGAGCCCGTCTGGTGCAGGAGGGGAACCGGCTGCATTATCTGGCTGACCGGGCCAGTATCACCGGTAAATTCAGTGATGCCGAATGTCTTAAGCTGGATGTGGCATTCCCGCACTTTATCAGCCAGATCGAGTCGATGCTGACCACCTATGAACTGAATCCCCGACACGCCCACTGCGTCACCCTGTGCCACAACGGTTTTACCTGCGAAGCCGATACCCTTGGCAGTTGCGGCTATGTATACGTCGCTGTTTATTCCACTCAACGCTAACAAATTTCACGAGAGCAAACATGAAAATTCTACCTGCTACAATTTCGCGGGCGGCGAAGCCCTGCCTGCCGCCCGTTGCAGTCTGGCAAATGCTTCTTACACGGCTACTGGAAAAACACTATGGCCTGACCCTGAACGATACGCCGTTCAGTGATGAAATCGTTATAAAGGAACATATCGATGCCGGTATCACGCTGGCCGATGCCGTTAACTTTCTGGTGGAAAAATACGAGCTGGTTCGAATAGATCGCAAAGGATTTAGTTGGCAGGAACAATCCCCGTATCTTCGGGCTGTAGATATTCTGCGGGCAAGACAGGCAACTGGCCTGTTGCGACAAAGCCGTAACAACGCAGTACGGTAAATATTGCGTACAACCTTCCCGATTTACATTTCTGGTCTTTCTCCCTTGTTTACATATTGCATAATGCGCCTGCCATTATCCGGCGGGCGCTTTTGCTTTTTACGGATAAAGCGTCATGCAAACTGAAGCTGAAGTATTAACCGACCATAGCGAGCTAATTTGCTCGACCAGTATTGAACGTATTGTTACTGGTCGTGATACCGCGCTTAAGGAAATTGAAGCTCTGATTCTTCAACTTGAAGAAATCTCCCGACTGACTTTCATGATTGGTGGCAATACTGCGGATCACTGGGCGATGAGACAGGGTAGCTCCTTTGACTGCTGGTTGATGCAACCAGTGGGCAAAGCGATGCCAGCCATCACCCGGAATATTGACCGTAGCATCTGGCGTGACCTGATGCTGAAATCCGGGATGTTGACCTTGATGGATGCCGAAGCCCGCAGTCAGTGGGCGAAGAACCTAGAGGAGGGCGATCTCCCGGCTATTAGCGAAGCCAACATCCTGAATACCTTTGAACAACTCCACCACAATAAGCAGGACGTTTTCGAACGTGGGATTATCAATGTATTTAAAGGGTTAAGCTGGGACTACAAAACCAATAATCCCTGTTATTTCGGTAAGAAGATTATCGTCAACAATCTGGTGAAGCATGACAGATGGGGCTACAGTCTGAACTGGGGCTGGCGACGCGACCAGCTTGCCGATCTGGAAAGGATGCTCCGCCTACTGGATGGTCAAACCATTCCAGATAGCCGACACGATGTATCCATCAGGTTTATGGATTTTATCCGAGATAATCCTCGTGTGCGGATATTTGAGGACGATCTCTTCATTATTCGCTATTACCAGAAAGGGAGTGGGCATATCACGTTTAAGCGTTTGGATCTGATTGAAAAGATGAATGATATCGTGGCAAAGCACTATCCGAAGGCTTTGCCAGCAAGATGAAATGTGATGTTTTTATAAGCAGGGAGGAGGTCAAAAAATGTGATTCAAAGACTACTGGCTCCCTGATAGGGCTATCTACACCATGCATATCTGGCATAAAAAGGAGAATGATGAGGGAGGTACTTTTTACATTAATGAGTGTTGTCTATCACCATTAAACTCATTTTTGTGTTTTATACTCAATACTGTGTTTTAATGGCATTCATCACATTTATGTCGGAGGTATGCCATCTTGCAAAACAAAATCAAAGAACTTCGTACCCAACTATCAATCACTCAGCGTGAGTTAGCCGATATGGTTGGTACCAGCCAGCAACAGATTCAACGTATCGAAGCAGGGAAAGTTGCGGCTAAGTTAGGGCTGGCACAAGCGATCAGTGCTGTTTTAAAAAAGCCGTTGAACGCTATTTTTCCCGATAGTGATAACCTGCTACAGAAATTGCGTAATCAGGGTAGTCGTAGTAGCGATGAACTGAAAGATATTGCCGCAAGCGGTATTGAAATGGATGGCCGCTTTTGGACGGTAAAGCTCTGGTTACGGGGGCAGAATGATTATTTGCTGCTACCCATTTCTCCGGCTGATAAGCGTCGTTTTTACTCATACTTTGAAGAAAGCACCGTCCCAGATCATGAGCGTTTTTTTGTTTTCGATTCAGAGCAGCATCGTTATGCCATAAATGCCCGAGAAGTCATTTTCCACCAATTTTTGTTTGATGGTTTTCCACCTATCCCAGATGAAGAGGACAGCGATGCCAATGAAGGAAGCTATGGTAATGTCCATATTACGATGGTTAACGGTGGCCCAGTCATTGAGCTATGCTGTGAGTCCGAGGTATCGGATAACGATGAATTTGACGATATTGGTCAGTTGAACGCATTGTTTGATACTTTGGAGCTAGAGCCTGAATCAAAAGAGCGATACCAGATAACCGATGAGGATGGAGAGGATGCTTTCATCCGTATTGGCTCTGTTGCGATGGTCCGAATCTCACTTGATGTGCTGGATTCGGTTGAGGAAGATAATGACTGACAGAGGTCGGCATCTTAACCTTGCATACTTGTTCGGGTTCGATGCCGAAAATCAATGAAATTATGTGTTGGTATCTGTGTTGGTATAATATTGAATTGTTTTTTATTAATTGTTTTAAATCAAGAGGTTATCTTAAATGTGCGAGTCCGGCCTCCGCACCAAATCTAAATATAAAGCCCTTAAAAGCAGTTTTTGTACCTTAAATCCGCGCCACGCAAGATTTCTCTTTCAATCTTAGCCAGCTATCATCCTTGTCAAAAAAATTAAACGAATTCATCAAGGTACTGCCCAAAAATGCCCCATCCAGCAGACCCCCTCATCACCCCTTTGCTGAATGTATCGTCATTAGCCAGTGAGTGATGTTTTCATTCAACGCATCGTTTTTGAAGAGGGCGCTGCCGGATACTACGCGATCGACGCCGCTGGCGATTATCTCCGGCAGTTCTTCCAGTGCTAGCGAACCGTCGATGGCCAGCAGAATGGAATCCCGCTTCCCGGACGCATTGAGTAATGCGACAACCTGAGCGATGCGCCTGAGTAAGGCAGGCTTGCTGAGCTTGCTCCCGTAGCCCGGATTGACCGCCAGAATTTGTACGATTTCAACGTCTTCAATGACCGGCAGAATGTGTTCCAGCGGTGTTGCCGGGCACAGACTGACTCCTCGCAACACCGGCATTGTGCCGCCGGAGACTTCCGCATTTTGCTCACCCAGCCAGTGGAGCATATGGTGCAGATGCGGCGAGTTTTCTACTTGCAACGTGACGCAGTGTGCTCCCGCCTTTACGCTTGCCTGCACGACGGGCCAGGGATTATCCACCATCAGGTGAACATCCTTAATTATCTGCGCTGGTAATTGCGTGATAGCCCAGGGACCGACGGTGAACTGAGGGCAAAAATGCCCGTCCATCAGATCCAGGTGAAGAACGGGTTGTTCAAGCGCGCGAAGCGTTTGCAGGTACTCACCGAGTTTGAGCCACTGACCGGCAAGAATACCGATGCTTAACGGGTAACGCTTCATTAACGAGACGCACTCTGCGCGATTCAACCCGGAAAAGGGACGGTTCATTTTGAGATCCTTATGGCATCAATCCATTGAAGACGCGTTTTTTTCGGGGGCAGCTCATCAGCGATTCCAGTTTTTCCACGCAGGCAAGGTAGTGGGGCGTGGTTTTATGGAACGCAACGGCGGCTTCATCCTTATAGGCTTCATAAATATAAAAGCGGCTCTTCACTTCCGGATCCTGTAACACGTCGAAGCGGAGATTTCCCTCTTCACGCACCGATCCCAGATGATTGAGGCGAAAGACGTCGATAAATTCATCGACTTTATCGTCGTGGACGTTAATTTCCACCAGAGTGACATGCATACTGTTCTCCTTGAAACGCATGGGCCCGCCTGGCAGGCCCATGACTTCTTAGTTTTTCTCGCTCAGATAGAGTTCATACGCGCGGTCTGCGGTTTCATTACGATGTACCACCGCGTGGACGGCCTTCATCATGGCGACAGGGTGTTCGGACTGGAAGATGTTACGTCCCATATCGACACCGGATGCGCCCTGGTCGATGGCCTGCCAGCACATCTCAAGCGCTTCGCGTTCCGGTAATTTTTTACCACCGGCGATAACAATCGGAACCGGGCAACCTGCGGCGATGCGCTCAAAACCTTTATCGACGTAGTAGGTTTTGATGATCTGCGCGCCCATCTCTGCGGCGATACGCGTGGCGAGCGAGAAGTAGCGCTGATCGCGCACCATGTCTTTCCCCACGCCAGTTACCGCCATCGTCGGCATGCCGACCTTGATACCGGCATCAATCAACTGAATGATATTTTTGATCGACTGGTGCTCATACTCACTGCCGATATACACCTGTGCCGCCACGGCGCAGCTGTTGAGACGAACCGCGTCATCGATGGAGAGCGCAACCGCCTCATTGCTTAACTCGGTGAGAATCGAGTTAGCGCCTGAGGCGCGCAGGACTACCGGTTTGTTGGTGGCGGGCGGTACCACACTGCGCAGGATACCGCGTGTGCACATCAGCACATCGGCGAGCGGGAACAGGGGAGCGATATTGATATCGATACGTTCCAGTCCCGTCGTCGGCCCCTGAAAATAGCCGTGGTCAAACGCGAGCATGACCGTTCTTCCCGTCTCAGGATTAAAAATGCGCGACAGTCGGGACTGCATCCCCCAGTCAAGTGCGCCGCACCCCTTTAATGTGAATGGGGTATTGCGTTGCGGCGTATCGGTATGGAAATCCTTACCATCTTTGATGTCATCTAAATCAGCCATTTTTTACTCCACGGTTAAGGAATGAAACTCAAAAATCGTACTTATCGATATTCTCTTTGGTGAACACCACGCGCTCAGGCAGCAGCACAATGCCGTTGCCTTTCGCCTCATAGCTGTAGCCCTGTACGCTGTTCGGCGAGACTTCAACCTGGCCCACGCCCGGAATGTCCAGCTTGTCGCCGGTATTCATGTCGCCTTTTTTCAGCAGCTCGTCAGCCACGTACACGGAGATCTTGCCCTGCTGGACCACGTCCCAGAGGCCAAACTCTTTCACCGTGCCGCGCTCAACATAAGGGCGCATCACGTTTGGCGTGCTGAAGCCGACAATCGCCACGCTGGTGTTTTTCAGGTTTTCAGCAGCCTGAGCGGCGGCGGGAAGGGCGTTGGCATCCGGCGCGATGATGGCGTCGAGATCGGCATAAGCCTTAATAATGCCTTCTGCGGTTTGCAGCGATTTGGTGGCGTCGTTATAACCAAACTGCGTGGTGACGACTTCCCAGCCCGGATGATCTTTGGCGATCTTGTCTTTCGCTTCTTTTACCCACTGGTTTTGATCGGTCACGGTCGGACTGGAGTAGAAGAAGGCCACTTTGGCTTTCTCTTTTTTGACCTGATTTGCGGCCATATCGACCAGCATGCCGCCTAACTGGGCAGGAGTGCCCTGGTTGATGTAGTACGACCGGCATTCCGGTTTGGTGTCAGAATCCCAGGTCAGCACCTTCACGCCGCGCTGCATGGCACGCTTTAACGCCGGGCATAAGCCATCAGGCGACACGGCGGACACCACAATGGCGTTATACCCCTGGTTGACGAAGTTATTGATGAGCTGAACCTGGCCGGACACGCTGGGCTCCGTCGGGCCATCGTAGGTGACATCGACGCCCAGCTCTTTGCCTGCCTCGAGGGCGCCGTTACCGCCGCTGGTAAAGAATCCCACGCCAACCAGTTTTGGGATAAACGCGATTCGCTCTGCGGCATAAGCGTTGAGAGTGAACGCCGCCAGGCTAAGGGTACTGATTACGGCAATTTTTTTAATGCTCTGAATAGTCATGTACTTTTCCTTTATGGCAATGGGTTTTAGGCCTGCCGGATAGCGCGACGACGCGCCAGCCAGTCTTTGATTTGCTGACGATGCAGGCTGACAGAACGACCTACGACAACGACAATTAGCAATGCGCCGGAGAGGGCGCTGGATACCTGATTGGGCACGCCAGCCATCTGCAATCCCTGCTGCAGATAGCCCACCAACAGCGCGGCGATGGCGGTACCGAGAATTGACCCGGAGCCGCCGTAGATATTGGCGCCGCCCAGGACGACCGCTGTAATGGCTGGCATCAGGAAAGAGGCGCCCAGATCGGAACGTGCAGAGCCGAAGTAAGAGACCAGCAGCACCGCCGCGACCGCCGACGCAAAGCCGGTCATCGCGTACAGCGCGTACAGAGTCCGGTTCACCGGGATAGCGCTATACAGCGCCACGCGGGGGCTCTGCCCAATCAGGAAGACATTGCGTCCGGCGTGGGTCCGGTGCATCAGCAACCAGAAAAAGATCACGCTGACGAGAAAGAAGATCAGGGGGACGGGCAGACCCAGCACATCGAGATTGGCAAAATCGGTGAAGCCCTGCGGGAAGCCGCCGATACCTTCATAACCGGTCGCTCCCGCCATCCCCGACAACAGCAGTGCGCTGCCGCCGAACAGGTATAACGTTCCCAGGGTGATGACCAGCGGGTTCACACCAGTGTAGATAATCAGTCCGGCGTTGATCAGTCCGCACAGTGCGCCCAGCGCGAGCGTCAGAATAATGGCCAGCGGCAGCGGTACGCCGCCCTGGAACATCACGCCCAGCGCGATGGCGCACAACCCCATCGTCGAGCCAAAGGAGATGTCGATCCCGCCGCTGACGATCACCATGGTTAAAGGCAGGGCGACAATGCCAATGCAGATAAAGTCGCTGGTGCTGAACAGCAGGACGTTCAGATCCAACAGGCGTGGGTTCAGGGCGCCGAATCCCAGAATTTCAATCACCAGTAGCGCGGCGAGCGCCAGTTCCCAGCCGTAACGATGTAAACGAGTCATCAGGCAACCTCACGTTTTTTGGCAGTGCGCACAGAGTCGGTGTTTTTTGCCGACGGACGCGGTTGGGGCGGCGGCGTGAAGCGGGCATATTTTTGCCGACGGATATTGCGTTCCAGCGCGCAGCGCAACCGGCCGTCAAATACCAGCACCGCCAGCAGGACCAGACCGGCAATAAAGTCATTCCACCACGCCGGAATGCGCAGCAGGACCAGTACGCTGTCGATTTGCGTCAGGAAATAGGCACCGAGCACGGCACCAATGATCGTCCCGGAACCGCCCAGCAGGCTGATGCCCCCCAGCACGCAGGCGGCAATGGCTTTCATTTCCAGCCCGGTTCCCGTCTGATTCGGGATAAAGCCAATCTGTGAGGCAAAGACGATCCCGGCCAGCGCTGCCATGCAGCCATTGAGCGAAAAGGCCAGAATCCGAATGGCTTCGGTACGCACGCCCAGTTGCCGCGCGCCCTGTAAATTATCCCCGGTGGCATAAAAACAGCGACCAAAAGCGGTTTTTGCCAGCAGCCAGGCCATCAGCAACATCAGCAGCAGGGTCAGCCAGCCAATGGCGGAGATACCGAGGAAAACCGGGGCGGAGAGTTGCTTGAGTTGTGCCGGTAATCCTTCAATCCATTTACCGCCCGTCCACAGCAGCATGACGCCGCGATACAAGCCAAGCGTGCCCAGCGTGGCGACAATCGCCGGGATCTTCAGCCAGGCGACCAGCACGCCGTTGATAAATCCTGCCAGCAGTCCCAGCAGCAGCGTCGCCACGCAGGCCACCGGCAAGGGATATCCCGCGTTCAGCAACAGCCCCAGCAGTACCGCGCACATCCCGGTGATTGAGCCGACCGACACGTCGATGTTGCGGGTCAGCATCACCAGCGTTGCGCCCATCGCCAGCAGCATGAGGATTTGGGCGCTGCTGAAAATCATTGTCAGCGTCTGAACGCTGAGGTACTGGCTGTCCAGCATCCCTGGCAGCACGAACAGCAGCAGCACGGCTAACAGGGCGGTGGCCTCGCGGTTATTCTGGATAAATTTCAGCATGGCGCCTCCCCGGAATGTGGTGTAGCCCCTGACGTGCGGTCGCCGAACGCCACGTGCATGATGGTGTCGACATTAATCTCGTCGCCTTGCAGAGCATCGTTGCCCGTTTCTCCCTGGTGCATGACGTAAACGCGATCGGCCATCTGTTCTATCTCCTCCAGATCAGAAGAGATGAACAGCACCGCGACGTTCTGGGCGGCAATACTGCGGAGCAACTGATAGATGTCATTACGCGCCGAGACGTCCACACCGCGCGTCGGCTCATCCACGATCAGCACCTGCGGCGAGGCTTCAAGGCATTTGGCGATCAGGATTTTTTGCTGATTACCGCCAGAGAGCGTGCGGGCAGGCTGTTCAGGATCGTTGAGCTTGATATTAAGCGCGCGGCGATAGCGTTCGAGCGTGGCGCTGTCTTTGGCCGGATTAGCCCAGAAACCGCTGTGGTTGTGGGTTAATGCGCAAACATTCCACGCCAGCGAGGCATCCAGATTCAGCCCTGACGATTGCCGGTCCTCCGGCAAATACACCAGACCGTGCTGTAGACGTTCGCGGGTGGAAAGTGAGGAGATATCCTTGCCGCCGAGTACGATGCTTCCGGCCCGTAGTGGTCGTAGCCCGTAAAGCGTTTCGGCAAGTTCGGTACGTCCGGCGCCGACCAGACCGGCCAGCCCTAAAATTTCCCCGGCGCGGACCTCGAAACTGACGTTCATAAACCCTTCGCCGGTCACATTCTCAAGACTCAACACCGGCGTGCCCGCCTCGTGCTGCGGACGGTTGCCGGGCAATTCCAGCCACAGTTTTTGCGTCGCGCTCAGCGCGTTGGTGCGTGAGGCAGGCGTGATGGCCTGGATAATCTCGTCAGTGGTCAGATCCGCCGTTTTTCCGGATAGCGCAATGATGCCGTCCCGCATCACGCTAATGTAATCCGCTATCTGGCGTATCTCTGGCAGCTTGTGGGAGATAAAGACGATCCCTACGCCAGTGCTCAGCAATTCACGCAGGCGGCTGAATAAACGATCGGTTTCCGCAGGCGTCAGTGAGGCGGTGGGTTCATCGAGGATCAAAATTCGTGAATCGCGCATCAGTCCGCGCATGATTTCGACCATTTGCCGGTCGGCCACATCCAGTGAACCCGCCGGGCTGTTGATATCAAACTGGCAACCCAGCGCGGTCAGCATCGCCGCCATTTTTTGCGCCGAGCTCTGGTGTTTGGGCAGGCCAAAGAGAATATTCTCCTTTACCGTCAGGCTGGGGAAGAGCAGAGGCTCTTGCGGGACAAGGTAGATGCCTAACTGATGCGCCAGAATGGGCGTCAGTTTTGTACAGCGGGCTCCCTCAATCTCAATGATTCCGCTATCCGCAGGGGTAATGCCGGCGATGATTTTCATCAGCGTGGATTTCCCGGCGCCATTCCCGCCCAGGAGCGCATGGACTTCGCCTTTGCGTAAGACAAAATCAATCCCTTTCAGGACGTTGACGCCGGAATACTGCTTGCAGACAGACTGCGCGCTGAGTAGTGGGGCGATCTTTTCTTGACTCATTTGCATGCCACCTCCGTTCGGCCTGGGTAGAATCAGGTTGAACAAATGTATTGTGCGATTCGAATTGTTCATAACCTTATGACCTAACTGCTCATAAAACCGACGAATAGATCACGTTTCATGCTAAAATGATCGTCAATATTAAATTTGTTCAAACGAAAGCCACTGAAATGTGGGTTTAATCACAGTTATTAACGACCAATGAATGAACAATTGTGTTCAGAAATTCGATATGTTCAAAGTGAAGACAGAATTATGACTATTAATGACCCGATGATTTCCGAGCAAGGGATGTGTGAAGAAGAGCTGGTGGCACGTATTGCGTGGTTCTATTACCACGACGGTATGACGCAAAGCGACATCAGCAACAGACTGGGGTTGACGCGGCTTAAGGTGTCGCGCCTGCTGGAAAAGGGGCATCAGTCCGGGATTATTCGCGTACAGATTAATTCTCGCTTTGAAGGCTGTCTGGAATATGAAACCGAATTACGTCGTCGCTTTGACCTGAATAATGTGCGGGTCATCCCGGGACTTCCCGGCGCGGATGCATGTGTTCGCCTGGGGATCGGCGCTGCGCATATGTTGATGGAGTCACTCCAGCCACAGCAGATTCTGGCGGCGGGCTTCGGCGAAGCGACCATGAATACCTTAAAACGGCTCAGCGGGTTTATTTCTGCTCAGCAAATTCGCCTGGTGACGCTGTCGGGTGGCGTGGGGCCTTACATGACCGGGATTGGACAACTCAACGCGGCCTGTCCGGTCAGTATTATTCCGGCGCCGCTTCGCGCCTCTTCTGCGGAGATTGCCCGGACGTTAAAAAATGAAAATAGCGTCCAGGATGTCCTGCTGGCCGCCCAGGCAGCCGATGCGGCCATTGTCGGTATCGGCGCTATCAACCAGAAAGATGAAGCCACCATTATTCGCTCAGGCTATATCACGAAGGGTGAACAACTGATGATTGGCCGCAAAGGCGCGGTGGGCGACATTCTGGGTTACTTCTTCGATGGTGAAGGGCAGGTGATCCCGGAGATGAAGATTCACGATGAACTGATTGGGTTAACCCTCAATACCCTGAAGACGATCCCGACCGTGATTGGCGTCGCCGGGGGCGTGAATAAAGCGGAAGCGATCGCCGCCGCGATGAAAGGGGGCTATATCAACGCATTGGTCACCGACCAGGAAACTGCCGCCGCCATTGTCAGCGGACAGTAATGCGTATCTGTCGTGCAGGCGTACGGCAGGGGAGTAACAGAATTTCCGTTTGTACCGTGGAGAAAGCATTGACGACCTGACAGATATAATAAGCCGAGGACTAAAACGATGGCCCGACTCTGTACCCTCTCTGACTCAGAACATTACCTGATGGCACTGGACGCCGGAACTGGCAGCGTCCGCGCCGTGATTTTCGACCTGGAAGGCAAACAAATTGCGGTGGGACAAGCGGAATGGCGACACCTTGCCGTACCGGATGTGCCCGGCTCGATGGAATTTGATCTGGGAAAAAACTGGCAACTGGCCTGTGATTGCATTCGCCAGGCACTGCATATCGCCGGTATTGCGCCGGAAGCAATAGCTGCCGTTTCCGCCTGTTCGATGCGCGAAGGCATTGTGGTCTATGACGCAGAGGGAACGCCGGTCTGGGCCTGTGCCAACGTGGATGCCAGAGCGGCACGGGAAGTCAGCGAGCTTAAAGAGATCCACGACTACACTTTCGAAAGCGAAGTCTATCGCAGCACCGGCCAGACGCTGGCGTTGAGTGCCATTCCGCGTCTGCTCTGGCTGGCGCACCATCGTTCGGACATCTATCGTCGCGCCTCGACGGTCACGATGATCAGCGACTGGATGGCCTATATGCTCAGCGGCGAGCTGGCGGTCGATCCTTCCAATGCCGGAACCACGGGCCTGCTGGATCTCAAAACGCGCGACTGGAAACCCTCACTACTGCAAATGGCCGGACTGCGGTCGGATATTCTCTCGCCGGTCAAAGAGACCGGCACGCTGCTGGGTAGGGTGACGGCTCAGGCTGCAGCCCTGTGCGGGCTGAAAGCCGGCACGCCGGTGGTGGTGGGCGGCGGGGATGTGCAGTTGGGCTGTCTCGGCCTTGGGGTTGTTCGTCCGGCGCAAACCGCCGTACTGGGTGGCACATTCTGGCAGCAGGTCGTGAATTTACCTGCGCCGATTGTTGATCCTGAGATGAACGTACGCGTTAATCCGCACGTCATTCCGGGAATGGTACAAACTGAATCGATCAGCTTTTTTACCGGCCTGACGATGCGCTGGTTCCGTGATGCCTTCTGTGCCGAAGAAAAGCTGATCGCCGAGCGCCTGGGCGTCGACACTTATACACTGCTGGAGGAGATGGCTTCCCGGGTGCCGGCAGGGGCATGGGGCGTGATGCCGATTTTCTCCGACCGGATGCGTTTCAAGAGCTGGTATCACGCCGCCCCTTCGTTCATCAACCTGTCCATCGATCCGGAAAAATGTAATAAGGCCACGCTGTTCCGCGCGCTGGAAGAGAATGCGGCCATTGTGTCGACCTGCAATTTACAGCAAATCGCCGATTTTACCGGGATCCATCCCACGTCGCTGGTGTTTGCCGGGGGAGGCTCGAAGGGCAAACTCTGGAGCCAGATTCTGGCAGACGTGTCAGGGCTGACGGTCAACGTTCCGGTCGTCAAAGAGGCGACGGCGCTGGGTTGTGCGATTGCCGCTGGCGTGGGGGCCGGGATTTGGTCATCCATGGCTGAAACGGGCGAACGACTGGTGCGCTGGGAGCGGGAGCATGTTCCGGACAAGGAGAAACATGCGCTTTATCGGGAATCGCGCGAGAAATGGCAGGCGGTATATCAGGAACAGTTAGGTCTGGTCGATCACGGGTTGACGACCTCTTTGTGGAAAGCGCCGGGTTTATAACAGGAGATCGTCATGATTAAATCGAATGAAGCGCAGCATGAGTACCGTTTTGGCGACAGTGGCCCGAAATACCTCATTCGTGGCCCGGTATGTGACATGGGCGTCGTCATGCTCCAGCCCGGTCAGTCTTTTCCCAACCATCGCCACATCGAAGCCTGTGAAATTTTTTATACCCTGGCAGGCGAAGTGACGCTGTACCTGAACGGTGAACCCTACACATTAGGCTCCGGGGATGTGATGCACTGCGATCCCGGTGAAGCACATTTTCTGGTGAACAAAGGGGAAGTGCCGTGGAAAGGGGTCTTTGTGAAATCGCCTCATATACCGGGTGACAGTCATCCGGTTGAGCCTGCCGGGTATTAGCTTTCGGGATCATCAACGGTCGGATAGTCAGTGGCTGTCCGACCATTTCGTTAGCGTAACCTTCTCGTTACATTTCGTTGCTTACCGTTTTGTGATCAAGGCTAAAAAACGCACAGCCTGCTCCTCTCTCTGATTTACCTCTACGCATGGCCTGCATTACAGTTAATCTATAAATAAGAACGTTGTTCTATAATGTAGAACAATAATGGAGCGACCTGAACCCCGACGCTCGGGAGAGTGTGACAATGTCTATCAACACCATTTTTACGCCGCAGGATGAACCGTTCTATGCGGTGAAAACCCACGCTGCTGGCCCCCAGGGGGCATTGCCGCTGACGCCGCAAATGTTACTGGAGTCTCCCAGCGGTAACCTTTTCGGCATGACGCAAAATGCCGGAATGGGCTGGGATGCTAACAAACTCACGGGCAGAGAAGTGTTATTGATTGGTACGCAGGGTGGTATTCGCCACTCAGATGGCCGCCCTATTGCTCTCGGTTATCACACCGGGCACTGGGAGATTGGCCTGCAAATGTCGGCGGCGGCAAAGGAAATTACCCGTCTCAGTGGCATTCCTTTCGCGGCATTTGTCAGCGATCCGTGTGACGGTCGTTCGCAGGGGACGCACGGCATGTTTGATTCGCTGCCTTATCGTAACGACGCGGCGATTGTCTTTCGCCGTTTGATTCGTTCGCTACCGACACGGCGGGCGGTCATTGGCGTGGCGACCTGTGATAAGGGGTTGCCCGCAACGATGATTGCGCTGGCGTCAATGCACGATCTGCCGGTGATCCTCGTACCGGGCGGGGCGACATTACCGCCCACCTTCGGCGAAGATGCCGGAAAGGTACAAACCATCGGTGCTCGTTACGCAAATAATGAGTTGAGTTTGAAAGAGGCATCCGAACTGGGGTGTCGCGCCTGCGCGTCGCCCGGCGGCGGATGCCAGTTCCTGGGGACCGCAGGGACATCACAGGTAGTGGCGGAAGCGTTAGGACTGGCGCTGCCGCACTCAGCGCTGGCGCCGTCGGGCCAGGAGGTGTGGCTGGAGATTGCGCGTCAATCGGCGCGGGCAGTGATGGCGCTGGATGAAAAAGGGATTACTGCCCGCGACATCCTCACCGACAAAGCGATAGAGAATGCGATGGTGGTGCATGCGGCCTTCGGAGGCTCGACGAATCTGCTGCTGCATATACCGGCGATCGCCCATGCCGCCAGATGCCGCCTGCCGGATGTGGCGCAGTGGAGCGCGATCAACCGCAAAGTGCCGCGCCTGGTCAGCGTGTTGCCCAACGGCCCGGATTATCACCCGACGGTGCGTGCATTCCTGGCGGGGGGCGTGCCGGAGGTGATGCTGCACCTGCGTCGACTGGGACTACTGCATGAAGATGTGATGACGGTAACCGGGCAAACACTCGGTGAAAACCTCGACTGGTGGGAGCACGCTGAACGTCGGGCGAAATTCCGTCAGTGCCTGCGCGATCAGGACGGTGTGGATCCTGATGACGTGATCCTGTCGCCGGAAGGGGCAAAAGCGAAAGGGATGACCTCCACAGTGGCGTTCCCGGTGGGTAATATCGCGCCAGAAGGGTCAGTCATCAAAGCGACGGCGATCGACTCGTCTGTGGTGGATGATGACGGTGTTTATCGCCATACGGGCAAGGCGCGCGTATTTGTCTCGGAAGAGGCGGCGATCAAAGCCATCAAACAGGGGCAGATCCAGCAGGGCGATATCATGGTGATTATCGGCGGTGGGCCATCCGGCACTGGCATGGAGGAGACTTACCAGCTCACTTCGGCGCTGAAGCATATCTCATGGGGGAAAACCGTATCGCTCATTACCGATGCCCGTTTTTCCGGCGTATCCACTGGCGCTTGCCTGGGGCACGTTGCGCCGGAAGCGCTCGCGGGAGGGCCGATCGGCAAATTGCGCACGGGGGATGTGATTGAAATTGTGGTCGATCGCTTGTCATTGAAAGGCAGCGTGAACTTTATCGGCAGCGCACAAGCACGACTGACGCCGGAAGAGGGCGCGACAGTTCTGGCGGAGCGCGAGTTACATCCCGACCTGAAGCCCCATGACTATCTGCCTGACGACACCCGACTGTGGGCTGCATTGCAGGCGGTAAGCGGTGGAACCTGGAAAGGGTGCATCTACGATACGGATAAAATTATTGAGGTGATTAACGCTGGGAAAAAAGCACTTGGGCTTTGAATAATTAAAATTAATTAATCAGTCGCCGGAACACTATTTTCGGCGACGAATAATATTGTCCTGAAATATATTATCCTTCACGGGAGGATGTCTTTTTTTTATTTTCTTGAAAAGTGCATCGTTATCACAGAAGTTAAAATACATAACCGCTAAAGCAAATATGACAATTGTTGTCTCATCGAATCCCTCTCTACAATCTTCCTCGTAAGCATCATCTGGTAAGCATACGGATAAAGGGTGTATTCCTCACAAAGTTCACGTTCAGATATTTAATTTTGTAGGTCCCGGTCATTCGGAACGTATTTCTCTCATATTCTCTGGAGGTAGAAATGCAGTTAACAATGAAAGATAAAATTGGTTATGGACTGGGGGACACCGCCTGCGGTTTCGTCTGGCAGGCCACGATGTTTTTACTGGCCTACTTTTATACCGATGTTTTTGGTTTGTCGGCAGGCGTAATGGGCACATTATTCCTGATTTCACGCGTGCTGGATGCGATAACCGATCCATTAATGGGGTTAATGGTTGACCGAACGCGTACCCGCTACGGCCAGTTTCGTCCCTATTTGTTGTGGGGAGCGATCCCGTTTGGCATTGTCTGCGTATTAACATTTTATACGCCTGATTTCTCCGCCCAGGGCAAAATCATTTATGCCTGCGTCACCTATATTTTATTGACGCTGGTTTATACCTTTGTGAATGTCCCTTATTGTGCCATGCCCGGCGCCATTACCGCTGATCCAAAAGAGCGTCATGCTTTACAATCGTGGCGTTTTTTCCTGGCCGCTGCCGGTTCATTAGCCATTAGCGGCATTGCCCTGCCGTTGGTAAAAATTATTGGCCAGGGGGATGAACAGGTCGGCTATTTCGGCGCGATGTGTGTATTGGGTATTTGTGGCGTAGTGCTGCTGTTCGTGTGTTTCTTTACAACGAAAGAGCGTTATACGTTCGAGATTCAACCTGAATCATCGGTTAAGAAAGACCTTAAATTGTTGATGGGGAATAGCCAGTGGCGAATTATGTGCGCCTTTAAAATGATGGCGACCGGTTCGAACGTGGTTCGCGGCGGCGCAACGCTCTATTTTGTCAAATACGTGATGGACCATCCTGAGCTGGCAACGCAGTTCCTGCTCTATGGCAGCCTGGCGACGATGTTTGGTTCTCTTTGTTCGTCTCGTCTGCTTGGCCGATTCGATCGCGTGACGTCGTTTAAGTGGATCATCGGCATTTATTCACTGATCAGCCTGAGTATTTTCTTTATTCCGTCAGACAATATCGCGCTGATATTTGCGCTGAATATTGTGTTCCTGTTCGTCTTCAATACCACCACACCGCTGCAATGGTTGATGGCCTCCGATGTGGTGGATTATGAAGAGAGCCGAAGTGGGCGCCGGCTTGATGGCCTGGTATTCTCTACCTATCTCTTCAGCCTGAAAATCGGTCTGGCCATTGGCGGCGCGCTGGTGGGCTGGATCCTTGCCTTCTCCAGCTACTCCGCAAGCAACGCCGTGCAGCCAGATAACGTCCTGATGACTATCAAAATCCTCTTCTGCATCGTACCGGTCGTGCTTTACGTCGGTATGTTCACACTGCTTTCGTTCTACAAACTGAGCAGCAAGCGTGTGGAAGAGATCAGCCAGCAGCTGCAACGTCAGCGCACCGCGCAGCCTGAGAGCAAACCTGCCGATGCCGCTGTGGCAGTGAACTGAGGAGAGAACCATGTATCAGATTGAAAACCCGATCCTGACCGGCTTCAACCCGGACCCGTCTCTGTGTCGTGTGGGCGAGGATTACTATATCGCCACCTCAACCTTTGAATGGTTTCCCGGTGTGCGAATTTACCATTCTCGCGACCTGAAACACTGGTCTCTGGTCAGTACTCCGCTCGACAGCGTGGCGCTGTTGGATATGAAAGGCAATCCGGATTCTGGCGGCATCTGGGCGCCTTGCCTGAGCTATGCCGATGGCAAATTCTGGTTGCTGTATACCGACGTAAAAATCGTTGATTCGCCGTGGAAAAATGGCCGTAATTTCCTGGTTACCGCGCCATCTATTGAAGGGCCGTGGAGCGCGCCTGTGCCAATGGGCAACGGCGGGTTTGACCCTTCACTCTTTCATGATGCGGATGGACGAAAGTATTACATCTATCGCCCGTGGGGGCCGCGTCATCACAGTAATCCTCATAACACCATTGTGTTGCAGGAGTTTTTTGCTGACACGCAAACCCTTTCGCCGCAGCGTTCAACGCTCTTTACGGGTACTCCATTGGGCTATACCGAAGGGGCGCATATTTATCGTCGCGAGGGCTATTACTATCTGATGGTGGCGGAAGGGGGAACCAGTTACGAACATGCCGTGGTGGTATTGCGGGCAAAAAATATTGATGGGCCGTACGAACTGCATCCCGATGTGACGATGATGACCAGTTGGCATCTGCCGGAAAACCCCCTACAGAAGAGTGGTCACGGTTCACTGCTGGAGACCCATACCGGCGAATGGTATCTGGCGTATTTGACCAGCCGTCCGTTACATCTTCCGGGAATTCCGCGATTAGCGGCAGGCGGGCGGGGATACTGTCCGCTCGGGCGTGAGACAGGGATTGCGCGTATCGAGTGGCGTGACGATTGGCCCTATGTTGAAGGGGGCAAACACGCGGCGCTGACGGTGCCGGGGCCACGTATGACAGAGCAGGCTAGCGTTGGAACGGGAGCGTGGCGAACGGATTTTGACAGTGAAAGGCTCGATCCAGAATTGCAGACCCTACGTATTCCGTTTGATGACCAGCTTGGCTCGCTGACCGCCCGACCTGGATTTTTACGTCTGTATGGCAATGATTCGCTGAACTCCACCTTTACCCAGTCAACGGTCGCTCGCCGTTGGCAGCATTTCTGTTTTCGTGCTGAAACGCAGCTGGCCTTTTCTCCGCGCTACTTCCAACAAAGCGCGGGGCTAACCTGTTACTACAACAGTAAAAACTGGACGTACTGCTTTATGGACTGGGAAGAGGGGCGCGGACGAACGCTGAAGATTATTCAACTCGATCACAACGTGGCGCACTGGCATCTTTACGATAATCCGATTCTGGTGCCGGAGAATGCGGAAAACGTCTGGCTGCGAGTGGATGTGGACAATCTGGAATACCGCTATAGCTATTCATTTGATGGTGACCACTGGCAGACCATTCCGCTAACGTTTGAGGCGTGGAAACTGTCAGATGACTATATTGGCGGCAGAGGCTTCTTTACCGGGGCATTTGTTGGTTTGCACTGTGAGGATATTAGCGGCGACGGCTGCTACGCCGATTTCGCCACCTTCTCTTATCAACCGAAAGTTTAGCGAGACACAGGGTCAGGGTTGACGATAGCCCAGCGTTATCGACAGCCCCAGCCCGGCATCCATCAGTTTCTGACGCCAGGCGGCCAGCTCGGCGTCGTTTACGCGAGAAGTGAGAGTGGAGAGGCTAAGGGCTGCGATAACCCGTGATTCATGATTCCAGACCGGTACCGCGACGCAGCGCACGCCGGGCTCATTCTCTTCGTTATCCATCGCATACTGGTTATGGCGGGTTTCTTTCAGCGCGGCAAGTAGCGAGGCGCGATCGGTAAGGGTGGCGGGGGTAAAGCCATTGAACTGATACCCCTCCAACACCGCAGCAAGTTCTTCCTCATCCAGCCAGGCGAGCAATACCTTACCGATAGCCGTGGCGTGAACAGGCAAGCGGCGACCAATTCGTGAATAAGCGATGGCAGCCTGCTTACCTTCTATTTTCTCAATATAGACGCCTTCGTTGCCGTCCAGAATACCCAAATGGGTGGTTTGTCCCGTTTCCTGCGAGAGCCGGATCAACCAGCTTTTTGCCTTCTGGCGAATATCCATTGTGCCAACGACAAAGTGGCCACGCTCGACCAGTTTCATTCCCAGACGGTATTTAATGAGATGGTCACTCCCTCCTTCCCAGTACTATGCTGAGGACAGGCTTTCATTCGGAGAACCATCATGGAAAACATTGCGCTTATTGGTATCGATCTGGGTAAGAACTCTTTCCATATTCATTGTCAGGATCATCGTGGGAAGGCCGTTTACCGTAAAAAATTCACCCGACCAAAGCTAATCGAATTTCTGGCGACATGCCCGGCAACAACCATCGCGATGGAAGCCTGTGGCGGTTCTCACTTTATAGCACGCAAGCTGGCAGAGTTAGGGCATTTTCCAAAGCTGATATCACCGCAATTTGTCCGCCCATTCGTTAAAAGCAACAAAAATGACTTCGTTGATGCTGAAGCTATCTGTGAAGCAGCATCACGTCCATCTATGCGTTTCGTGCAGCCCAGAACCGAATCTCAGCAGGCAATGCGAGCTCTGCATCGTGTCCGTGAATCCCTGGTTCAGGATAAGGTGAAAACAACTAATCAGATGCATGCTTTTCTGCTGGAATTTGGTATCAGCGTTCCGCGAGGTGCTGCCGTTATTAGTCGACTGAGTACCCTTCTTGAGGACAGTAGTTTGCCTCTTTATCTCAGCCAGTTACTGCTGAAATTACAACAGCATTATCACTATCTTGTTGAGCAGATTAAAGATCTGGAATCTCAGTTGAAACGAAAGTTGGACGAAGATGAGGTTGGACAGCGCTTGCTGAGTATTCCCTGCGTTGGAACGCTGACTGCCAGTACTATTTCAACTGAGATTGGCGACGGGAAGCAGTACGCCAGCAGCCGTGACTTTGCGGCGGCAACAGGGCTGGTACCCCGACAGTACAGCACGGGAGGTCGGACGACATTGTTAGGGATTAGCAAGCGGGGCAACAAAAAGATCCGAACTTTGTTGGTTCAGTGTGCCAGGGTATTCATACAAAAACTGGAACACCAGTCTGGCAAGTTGGCCGACTGGGTCAGGGAGTTGTTGTGTCGGAAAAGCAACTTTGTCGTCACCTGTGCTCTGGCAAACAAGCTGGCCAGAATAGCCTGGGCACTGACGGCGCGACAGCAAACTTACGAAGCATAAAGGCAGAAATACACCAGTTTAAACAATCATTCATCTGGTTTTGCGAATACTGATATTGATGATACTAACGGCCCACCGGCCTGTTGAGGAACCTGTAAAACGGAAAGGCTCATTGAAGCCGTATATTTTCTGGAGGTTCATCAGGCGCGGAACTCATCGAGGCGCGGGAATAAAATCCCATTCAGACGCCGGATAGATTCAAGCAAGCCAACTTGTCGTCAAAATCGGTGTTGCAAAAACGGGAGTGACCATAGATTCCGTTTTCCGGGTTCTGATCGATATAGCCATGCAACTGAAGCGTTTTAAGAAGAGAGTGGAGGGTACTTTTGCTCAATCCCATCAGTTTGCTTATCTCGGTGATTTTGAGTTCCGTAGCCTGTTCATTAAACAAGTCGAGGATCTGCAAAGCACGTTCAACAGACTGAATTATTGGCATAATTTTCCACCGTCCACGAAGAATTCTTCTTGTGTGACCGTACTATTTTCGAGGGTGAAAAGCAATGCCGGGCACGCTGGCATGATGCAGGTTTCAGGGCAGATAAGTGCAGGTGTTACAGGGCACGCTGAGTTGATGAATCGTTCTGTGTGGGCGACCTGCACCGGTTTGATTGAGAACGGGCTTAATCGCCCGTTGTACGATGAGATTAACAGGATAATGTCAGATAGCATTTCACATAGCGTAAATAATCTCTTTTCCTGATGATTTTTAATGAGCATAATACGTAGGCGATTTTTATCTTTATATTCACACTTACAATAGTACTTAGCTTTAATGTCGTACGTTTTTTCTTGGTGCTAAATTTTATAATATCCTTTTCCATCTCAGCTAGTTTTCCTTTGATGGCATTGCGTCGGTAAGCATTCATACTCATCGCTTTGAATGAGTCGCTATTATTCGTCGGACATGACTCACCCTCTTTGTTTATCTCCAGATACTTTTCTAATAAAGGTTCGTATTCTTTTATTTTCTCATTATAATTGTTTTTATTGATTTCATTTAAAAGAGATCTTGCTTTCCTGGATATTTCAATATAGGCATTGCCGACATATCGATGTTGTGCCGTTTGTTTCTCTAAACCAAGAAAACCGATAATTGCAGTTGAAATACCAACTAATAATGGAAGGATATGACTCAAAGCCGTATCCCAGGAGGCCCAATGTTCTATTTGAAGATAAGAATTTAGTAATTCTAATATGCTCTTGCCTATTCCAGATGATATTACAGCGGAGCCTACGACGGCAAATAAACCCAGATAGATTCGCCATTTGTTTTTTCTGTCGGCAGCAATAAAGTGCCTGTCCTTGCCAATTTTACAATCATTTTCCAGATTCGCAATTTCAATGATTTTTTTCTCATTCATAAATATTAACTCTATGCTGTGAAAAGGGTAATTTTTGTGCTTTTCAATGATGTTAGCCTTATAGAAAGACCACTTGTGAGATATATGATAAAAGAGTTTTGACCTAATCTAACGCTAGTTAAACGAAAGTATCATACCCTATTTTTTGTCATGGCTACTGAAAGTTCTAATGTTTCCTGAGCAAGCCTGATCTTTATCATCTCCTGAACACCTCTCTCCTATGCCAATCCACGAATTCGTCCTGCGGGCAGTATGCTTTTACCTGCGGTAGAGAAATGATCTTCCCCTGAAAATCCCAAAACAGCCTGCCGACGATCCCGCTACCGTTAACCGCTTCTGAAACCTGTACTCGCATACTCTCATCTAATCCAATGGATCCCTTATCAAAAGCTTTATGATGGATTGCGCAGAGGGCCAGACCATTCGGAATTTCGCAAGGACCACCGTACTGCTTCCATTTGATATGGGCAGCTTCCAGCGCGACAGAGGTATTGTCGTGCCGCATGTTGTAGCCGCAAATGGCGCATTCATAGTTGTAGGCTCGCAGTACCTGCTGGCGGAACAGGGGATCGCGCTGTCTACGAAGCAACTGGAGTTCAAATCCCAGTTCATCGGCGAGTTCTTCCTGAATACTTTCGGTAAAATGGGCTTCGAGGATTTGTCGGGCGAGTGAATTAATCAGTTTCTTACTTTTTATCAGATGGTCGTAATGTTGCTTATCAAAGCCGCCAGCAACGTTAAATTCAACCAGTTCACCAGCGGGAGGTTGTCGGCTACTGCCAAATGTGGAACAGCGCTCCGCGTTTTGCAGTTGCCAGAAACCGTCTCCCTGTAAACGCCAGAAGGGCATGTCCGGTCGGTACTGGGCGCGTTGGGGGCCAAATCGCTCCAATAGACTACGTAGGTTATCGCGAACTTCCGAAGCATAATCAAACAGACGCCCATGACCTTGCTGATAACCCGCCAGTACGTATAACAGCAGTAATGGCTTATGCGGCGCGCGCTGCTCGCCTTTGCGCCAGATCGTCATGTCGGCAATTGCCTGTTGCAGCATCTGAATGGAACCCATTGATTTCATTACTCGAGAAATAATTGCGATGATGCTCGCAAAATACGGCCTGATCAAGCGGTGAAGGAGGGATACACTGGTGGGGTCACGGAGTCTTGCCAATGAGACAAGCAAAGCCCCGGATTACATGGATCATATCAAATGAATGAATTACCCGATCGATTGCCACGGAAATACATTATTAAAGCCATTCGAGCCTACGATGACGGGTTCCCTCATCTTTTCAAAGAGGCCCGACGTTATGAGGTAGTGTTTGATGGCCGCCGCTATCCTTCAAAAGCGATCGTGGGGATCGCGGCAACGTTGATGACCGGGAAAACATTCACGCCGCAGGATTTCTCGGGAGGTATCAAATCGAAATGCGTGCGTTTGTTGATTGAGCAAGGATTTCACATCGTGCAGGGAGAAAAGGGGGCTGCAACTGTCAGCGATACCCTTTTCCCCGATGAGCTAACATCGCAAATCGACTATGTGGAAGGAGCGGCTACGCAGGTGGTGGTGAATTGTTATGAACGCGATCGCAATGCTCGGCAGAAAGCGCTTGAGTATCATGGCTATCAATGCAAGGTGTGCGGCCTCGACATGTCAAAGGTATACGGCGAAATCGGCAAGGGGTTTATCCATATTCACCATCTGGTACCGCTTTCGGCGATTAAAGAGGATTATCATCTGGATCCCATTGACGATCTGATACCAGTCTGCCCGAATTGCCATGCGATGTTACACCGACATAATCCGCCATTGACCCCAGAAGAATTAAAGCAACGAATGAGTTGAAATAATATTGGACTCAGCAGGCGACCGGCATTGCGTCGTTGCCCTCCCTTAGCGGTCCATCTGATTATATTTTCGCCATAAACTCATTTTGCTGATCCCCAGATGGGCGGCGACTTTCTCTTGATCCTGTTCAAAAAGATCCATGTAGAACGCAATAATCTGTCGCTCGAGATCTTTAATGATGACTTTCAGTTGTCCTTTACTCAGATCCGCGACGATCCTCCCATTTGTCTGTGACGCGTTGCAGGATTTAAGCGCGTTAAAACCGGTCAGATTTAATATCTCAAACAGCGAAGCGTCCGGAAATCCGGCCGATAATAGTGCCAGTCGTTCAATGATAAAATTCAGTTCACGCACGTTTCCCGGCCAGTTGTAAGTGGAAAACAGGGCGATGAACTGCGCCAGTTTATGCCCGCAGCCCGATTTTTCGAGGAAGTGCCCAGCCAGAAAACGGACGTCGCCGTCTCTTTCCCGTAGCGGCGGCACCATTAGCGGTAAGACGTTCAACCGATAGTAGAGATCGCCGCGAAACGAGCCTTCCTCCGCCATTTTTTCCAGCGATCGGTTAGTGGCGCCGATAATACGCACATCGACAGGGATAATATCCTTTCCCCCCACCCGCATAATTTCGTATTCCTGTAAGACGCGTAACAGGCGGCTCTGAATAGGCAGTGGCAGTTCACCAATTTCATCGAGAAATAAGGTTCCCTGGTGCGCCAGTTCTATCAGACCTTCTTTTCCTTCGCGCCGCGCGCCGGTAAAAGAGCCCCCTTCATAGCCAAACAGTTCGCTTTCCAGCAGGGTTTCCGGAATGGCGGCGCAGTTAATGGCGACAAATGGACCCCGGTGGCGTTTACTCTGGTTATGAATACTCTGCGCGAATAGCTCTTTACCGGTGCCGGATTCCCCATAAATCATCACCGGGGAGTGGGTATTGGCATAAATTTTTGCCAGATGAATGACCGACTCCATGTGTTTATTTTGCGTGAGGATATGCTCAAAACGGTAACGGGCGGTGAAGCCTTTTTTCATCAGCTTGCCGCGAATAATCCGCTCCACTTTTTGGATTTGCGGCGTATCGGTAAACGAACACACCACCCCAATACACTGCGTACCACGAAATATTGGCACCCGGCTGGTAATGATGGAGGTATTGTCCAGATCCATAATCTCCCGGATCTCGGGGGATTTTGTCAGCAATACCTGGTTAATCCGCGTATTTTTAATGACCGTATCCACCGGTTTGCCAATCACCTGCGAGGCCATCAGGCCAAATATGTTCTCGGCGGATTTATTGAAGATCTGGATCTCGTTATTTTCGTTGGTGACGATGATCCCTTCCGTAATTGAGGAGAGAATGATCTCCAGTCGCGCCATATCCTGTTGCTTGCGGCGGGTCGTCTCCACGATTGCCATCGCTTCGCGCAGCGCGCTGTTCACCGATTCCAGACCATTTTCGATCAGAATCCCGTGCATCTCATAGTGTTCCGCCGTGTCTGAAACCGGTAATCCTCCCGCCACCGTCTGGAAATTACGTGCACGGCATTTTTTGAGCTTATCCACCATATCGGCATGCGATAAAAAGATAAATTCTTCTATCTCCACGTCCAGTGCGGTTGCCACCAGATTTACGTCAGATAAATAGTTCTGATAATTGAAAAAGGCGATTTTATGCGGATGTTTTTTCAGTGGCGTGAGCGATTTAAGCAAATCCAGCGCGGACGTGAGAATACGTACTACCGGAATTTTGGTTACGCGATCGATATAGTCCGCCGTACCGCCACGGCTGATAATGATGTCATAAAAATCAGGGTCGAGATTTCGCGCAATCCCCGCGGCTTTTTCCAGGCTTCCGTGAAAAACATGGCAGTTAAAAATACCGGCGCACTGCTCAGTCACCACGGCTGCCAGTGCCGGATAGGGGGTTATTAAGGCCAGATTCGGTAACGTTTTATGTGACATAAATCACCATGGAAAATTTGTGGCTATCATAAACCAATATCACAACTGTTATGAATTTCAAAATTGAAAGCCATTTTTCTATCTCTCAGATAAATAGCAAAATGCAATAAATCTATTTGTTTCATTTGGTTAGATCAAATAGTTCCGATTTATTCATTCCTGGCACACATATTGGATTAGACAATCTATAAGGCAAGCGGCCTTGTGCTCTATCTAATAAAAAAGTGAGGGAAGGAATGAACAAACAGTCTGGTGTATTAAGCGGTGTTCGTGTGCTGGATTTAACCCGGGTGCTGGCTGGCCCTTATTGCGGAATGATGCTGGCGGATTTTGGCGCGGATGTGATTAAAATCGAATTGCCGGGGAAAGGGGATGATTCGCGGGCCAACGCGCCGCAAATTAATGGCGAAAGCGCCTACTTTATGAATTTAAACCGCAATAAGCGCGGAATGACGCTGAATCTTAAATCTGAAGAAGGTCGGCAGATATTTCTCGATTTAGTTCGCGACAGCGATGTGGTTCTGGAAAACTACCGTCCGGGTGTGATGGAAAAACTGGGACTTGGCTATGAGGATTTGCGTAAGGTGAATCCGGCGATTATTTACGGCGCCGTTTCCGGCTTTGGTCATACCGGCCCGTATTCGAAACGCGCGGGTTACGACATCATCGGCCAGGCCATGAGCGGACTGATGAGCACCACCGGTTGGCCTGATACGCCGCCTACGCGCACCGGGACTGCTATTGCGGATGTGGTCGGGGGGATGAGTTGCGCTATTGGCGTACTTGCCGCTTACGTCAACCGCCTGAAAACCGGTGTCGGCGAAAAAGTGGATATTGCGCTGGTCGATTCGATGGTGTCGTCGCTGGAAATTATCAACATTATTTACCTTAATACAGGACGTATTCCGACACGTATTGGTAACCGCTATGAAGCGATTTATCCGTATGACTCTTTCCAGGCGCGTGACGGTTACGTCATTATTGCCTGCGGCAACGACAAATTATATGGCCTGCTGAAAAACGTTCTGCAAATCAGCGCGCTGGAAGATGAGAAATTTAAATCTAACCTCGACCGCGTCGCTCATCACGCCGAGCTGAAAGACATTATCGAATGCTGGACCCGCGATTTAGATATCGACACCATCGTGTCGATGCTACTGGATGCCGGTATACCTTCTGCGCCGATCAATACCATCGACCGCGTGACTCAGGATCCGCATATTGCTGGTGCCCGCGAAATGTTTGTCGATATTGAACACCCCGTCGCCGGGAAAATTACCATGACCGGCAATCAGGTTAAATTCACGAACAACAAGGCGACCATCAGAATGCCTGCGCCCACGCTTGGTCAACATAATTACGAAGTGCTTAAAGAACGTCTGGGCTATTCAGATGAAAAAATTGAGCAGCTTATTCGTTCCGGCGTTCTGTAAGGGGTTCTGCCATGTCGACATTTATCCAGATTACTGAAGTCGGGCCAAGAGATGGTTTTCAGAACATCAAAGCGTTTATTCCTACCGATTTAAAAATAAAAATTATCGATCGTCTGGTCGAGTCGGGGATCGGCGCGATGGAAATCACCTCGATGGTTAGTCCTAAGGCGATTCCACAAATGAGCGATGCCCGTGAGGTTATTCAGCATGTTCTGAACACGCATCCGCATATTATTCCGTCAGTGTTAGTACCGAACGTGAAGGGGGCCAGTCTCGCCAGTGAGGCCGGCATTAAAAATATTAACTATGTGGTTTCGGTCAGTCCGGCGCATAACAAGGCCAACATTAACCGGACGCATGCCGAGTCGCTGGAGGATCTTTATAAAATTCGCCACACGTTCCCGGATATGACTATTACGCTGTCGCTGGCGACGGTATTTGGCTGCCCGTTTATTGGCGAGACCAGTCGTGAAACGCTGATGGATATGATCAAGTTTGCCGATGATCTCGGGATTTCGGCGGTAACCCTGTGCGACACCATCGGCGTCGCCAATCCGACTCAGACATTATCTGTACTGCGCGGGATCCAGCAGAAATTCCCCAAAATGGACATTGGTTTGCATCTGCATAACACCCACGGTATGGCGCTGGCCTGTATGTTTGCTGGCGTTCAGTCGGGCATAACGCGCTTTGAGACCGCTGTCGGTGGACTGGGCGGGTGCCCGTTTGCGCCTGGGGCCGCCGGTAATGCCGCCACCGAGGATGCGGTGAATATGTTTAACCGAATGGGGTTCGATACCGGTATCTCACTGCCTGACCTGCTGGATATCGCAAACCTGATCCGCAGCACGATTGAACCGACGTTGTTGAGCAGTCTTTCGCGAGCCAGAACCTACAGTGAATTTGATTTTTGCAGCGAAAAAATCTGACCTCTGATACGGAAACAGACATGATGAATAATAATATCGGGAAGCCGAAGATGACCCATTACAGATGGTGGGTCATGAGTTTTATTTTTGTAACCTACACCGTAGCTAACGCCGATCGCGCAAATATCGGCTTTGCTATTCCGTTTATTCAGGAAGAATTTCAAATCTCAAATACCATGGCAGGACTGTTAATCAGCCTGTTCTTTGCCGGCTATGCGTTTTTTCAAATTCCTGCCGGGTACTTGATTAAGAAGTTCGGCATGCGTAATGCATTTGCGATGGGGATGTTATTAACCTCCGTATTTACGGGGTTGATGGGGATGGTGAATAACATTTTCCTGCTGAAGATCCTGCGTTTTATGGTGGGCGTCTGTGAGTCACCGGTGGTTATTGGCTCGACGGTGACTATCAACCAGTGGTTTCCCCCGAAGGAAAAAGGGACGGCAACCGGGCTGTTTCTGGCAGGATCCAAGTTTGGTCCACTGATCGTCCCGCCACTGTGCGCCTGGATCATCACCGTCTGGGGATGGCGCTATATCTTTGTCTTCTTTGCCATTCCGGGCTTGCTGTTGGCGATCTTCTGGTATCTGATGGTTCGCAATAAGCCGGAAGAGAGCCGCTTCGTGAATGAGCAAGAGGTCGCTTACATCCGCGAAGAACAGCTTCCGGCGACGACTCAGGAAGCCGCCGCTCCGGCCGTTCCTGAGTTCAATTACTGCTGGCTCGACAAGCTAATTCGCACAAAGCAGGTTGAAGAACTCTCCTGTTCAAAACAGGTCTTCCGCTGCTGGGATATTTATGGCGTCGCGCTGGGATACTTCTCGATGGTGGGGATTGTCAGCGTGCTGATGTCATGGCTGCCCAAGTATCTGATCACCGAACGCGGATTCGATCTGACGAGTTCTGCCGCACTGGCAGCCGCACCGTTTCTCGGGACGGTCATGGGCAACTTTATTGGCGGCGTGCTCTCTGACCGGGTGCTGAACAAGCGTCGTAAACCGCTGATGTTGCTCAGCGCCGGGGCGACGATCTTCACCATGTACTCACTGGTTTATGCGCCAGAAAGCAAAATCGTTCTGTCGCTGATGCTGTTCCTGCTGGGGCTGATGCTGTCGCTGGGCTATTCGGCTTACTCGGTCTACGCGATGGGGCGGGCGAATAAAGACATTTATCCGATCGCTTACAGCGTGATCAACATGGGCGGGCAACTGGGTGGCATGTGTATGCCGCTGATCGTGGGTATTATTCTGGATGCTTACAACTGGGATGCGGTATTCATGGCGATGACCGGGTTCTGTGTTCTGTGCTTTATTCTGGTCTCCACGGTCATTGAACCGTTGTCGAAAAATATGAAGGTCAACTACCGGTAACCCGTAAGATACTGTGCGGGTAAGCGCGTGGGCTGCTTACCCGCACGTTGAACGGCGCATCTGTAGGCGCTATCGCGTCAGGTCAATGAAAGGTATGAAACGGCACGCGCTGATTACAACTTTCCTGTTATGGAGCGCGGCCGCAGAGTTCATAAAAATTAGTGTTACCCCTTCTGTTCGTCATCGTTTTATCCGGGCGGCCTTTGGCGGCCTGCATAACTGTGTTTGCGCAAAGGTGATGATGTATGGTTGATCGAATGTGCGTTCCGCCACTGGCTTCACGACGGGTGAAGCGAACTCAAATTCGCTCACGCGATAAATGGGTTGAAACGGAGCTGTTTGTTGAGCAGGGCGTCAGGTATTTCTTTCATGTCACCGGAAAGTGGTGCGATATGGGGCATTATTGTGACGCGAACGGTTACACCGTCGGCTATTTGAATTTTGCCCGACTCTGGCTGCGTTGCCGCCACGAATCTGCGACCTGGTTTACCCTGATTGGTACTATTGATAAATCAACCGATACCATGTTTGTGATTGGCGACGGCACCCGGCTCAATAATGGCTGGATTGCGCCCCGCAGCGGTGAGTTAGTGGTGTTTGCAAATGATATGTCGGGGATGTACTGGAATAACTTTGGTTCCGTCGTGCTGGAAGTGTGGCGATGAAAAGTAAAGTCAATATCACCCGCGGATGACAGGCATGTCTGGTGGCGTAAAATTTAGTGTACAAAAGCAGTCGGTATTTGTGCGCTTCATCAGATTCTTACCAAAAGCTGGCAAAATTCAGCTTTTAAAATTGATCCATATCAATTGATACGCACTTAATTTGCGTCGTTAAAAAATGTCCTTATTTACGACTTGTTTACCTTTATTGCGTTTATGGTGGCGGTGGTAAGACGTCTGATAACAAAGAAAAGAAGTGACGTTAGCGAAAATTATTGAAAGAGATCGTCGTAACTCTCTCTAAAAAAGCCAGTTATTGCCTTCAAAGTAAACATTTATCCTGTAAGTAACTTATTGGCGCATAGGAATTTTCAATAATCGTGGTGAATGTTTTGCCGGAAGCGCAGGGGCTGAAATGCACTGAATTAATCAGAACATGTAAATAAACCCTGACATCATTAGCCTGCTACGGGCTATCTTTCACTTGAAACAGCGTTCCATTTTAAGGCGTTTTCTTAACATTTCTATCACCCGGCTGCTGAAATTTTGTACGTTGACTTGTTATTCGACCAACTGCATATTCCTCCCCAGTTAAGACGACATAGCCTTCAGGAGCCGACGATGCCTTCCCGCGATTATCCCGATACCCGTAAAGCCAGGGGAACCCGTTCTAAAGATATGGTGCTGTTAAGCGCCCGTGTTGAGACTACGCTATGGGACTACGTTCGGGCGTTGGCGTTAGAAACGCGTAAAAGCAAACAGGACATTATTGCCGAAGCGCTCATGCTGCATCGCACCGCCAATGAAGGCGGCCGTGAATAAGTGCGGGCGGATTTTACAGGATGATGTTTTTACCTCTCTGGCGCGCCATGGCGTGTATTACCGTCACCGCATTAGGACTGACCCTGGTCGTGACAACTGTCTCGCTCATGACGTGGGAACTCAGCGTAACGCTCTTTCCCTGGTCAACCGCGACAACCAGTAAAATCGTCACGGCTTCGCTGCTTTACGAATTACTGGAGTGGATCCACCAGGTCCCCCGTATTATGGTCAGCGCATGTCTTTGATGCGGCACGTCAACAAACGCTTTTGTTTATAGAATTGCAGGGCGCTGATCGTCGCGGCGATAAATAACGCCAGCGCGCCGCACAGCGTGGCATCGGTAATCGCCTGCGTGCCACTGCCTAACAGCGTGGTTAACAGCGGACCCAGAATCTGGCCGATACCGTAGGTCAGCGTCACAAACCCGAGCAGGTTGAGGTTTCCCGGCACAATAAGCTGTCGCGCGAGGGTCATGACCAGCGAGGTGGTGCCCATAAACGTTGCGCCGAACCCCACGCTGCTCAGCACCAGCAACAGCGGAGAGCCGCTGGCCAGCGTCAGGATCACACAGGCCCCCTGAATCACCAGGTTTGCCGTCAGGCATTGCAGCACTCCCCAGCGTTTCGCGGCCCACAGCCAGGCGAAGCAGCCCGGCACAATTGAGACACCGACCAACGTCCACAGATGAACCGTCAGCAGTGGAGAACCCGCCCCTTTCGCCATAAGCGGTAAATAGGTGGCAACGATGATGTAACCGAATCCTGCCAGTCCGTAGAGCAGCGCCAATAGCCACCAGCGCATCGGCTGTGGGTCACTTTTTGCCTGGGTGGCGGCAGGCAGCGTGTGGGCGTGGGACGGAAGCAGCAGCACCAGCAACATCGCCAGGACGGCCGAGAAGGCCACCGCCCCGATCCACAGCGCGTGGGAGGAGAGCGCAAAGTGCAGACCAGCAATCACGTACTCGTTACCCAGCGCAATCCCGACGCCGACGCCAGAAAACAGCGAGGCAATGACAAAAGGATTGCGGGTATGTTGTAGCACCAGCGTGGAGCCAAAGATCAGCATCCCGGCGCTGGCGACTCCCGCCAAAAAGCGCACTAGCATCACCACCATGGGATTGGAGAATAGCGCCATCGCGAGGATCAGTGCGCCGGTCGCCACCGCTGAACTCAACAGCATAGGGCGTAAACGTCCCGGCAGATGAAAAAGCCCGAACGAGAACAACAGGCTGCCGACCAGGTATCCCGCATAGTTGACGCTGGCTATCCACGACAGTTCGGAAAACGTGAAGCGCCCCTCAGCCAGCAGTACGGGCAGCATTGGGGTATAGAGAAAACGGCCAATTCCCATGCCCAGCGCGAGGACCATCATCCCGAAAAGGGCGGTGCGCAGTGAATACCGGTCTGCGATGTGCGGTTGCTGGCTCATGCCGTACCCATTGTTATTTGTCGTGAGCGAAATGCGAGAGTAACAAATTTATAACAAATGGGTAAGGCGATGGCGGTATTATTGTGCGCTCTTAGACGTGAAGCGGTAAAACAGGTTGGGCTCTGCCACGATAAACAGCGTCCCCTGGTTATCCATCGCGATCCCTTCAGCCTGCTGTATGGTGTGCGCCAACCCGTGGTGACCTTCGGTTAGCGGCATGACGCCGAGAACGTTGCCGTCGGTTCTGACCTCTTTGAGCACTCGTGATTCGTGAGATAGGATCAGCAGGCTGTTCCGCTGCGGATTAAACTCCGCGCCTGAAATATCCTGCACACCTAGCTGTTGTTGCAGCGCATGCTCTTTACTGATGGTCAGATTGTCATTATTGAGCAGCCCCGTCACTTTATAGATCCCAATCGGTCTCTTTTCTTTAAAAAACCAGAATGTCTCTTTTTCACGTGACCAGGCGAGGCCCTCAAAACCGTCGTTGGTCGGGGTTTCATAGAGATTAAGCGTTAACTTTTTGATGATGTTGACCTGTGACTGCGCATTGAGGGTAATCACGTAGATGGAATAGTCACTTTCATCGCTGATGACAAATGTGTCGTTACCAATGAACTCGATCGTCTCCAGATCGCGAATAAAATCGAGTGGGATGGTACGCAGCAGTTGACCCTGGCGGGTTAATTCAATAATCGCGGCGGGTTTATTGATTGTGCTGAACAACGTATTCGTTTTATCGGACCAGGTGAGTGAGGAGACATTTTTTTTCACGCCCGCGATCTGTTTAGCGTCTATCGTCGCGCGATAATCGGCAAGGGAGTTATTGTCATTGTCGGGCATGGCGTTACCCGATATGACATAACTCGCCCCCGCAATGAGTAAAGTAAGAAGAAGCATGATTCGCAGAGGTGAATTCAGATATCGGGCGGACAATCTCATTATTCTTCCTTAAATAAAATCAAAGACATTAAGGGAGAAAGTATAAAGATTAATCTTAATGAATCCTTAAACGGGTGATAATTGCATAGTGACATTTATCGTGGTTTCGCGGGGCAACGTGCTGGCGCGTCGAAGGTTGCCACACATTGCCAGTCGCCCTGCTCAAGGCGGTAGATTGATTCGGTGTGACCGGGGATCACCCACCGATCTTGTTCACCAGGCTGGCAATGCAGGTAGACGCACAGTCCGCAGCCCCCGCGCAACTGGCGGGGAATGTCGGCGACCCGAAAGGTCACGCCTGCGGCCTGCAACGCTTTGCGGGTCTGGATCACGCCAATCGTCGAATGAAATAAAAACAGGTATTCCGTCATCCGCGCTTTCTCTGCCGTTGGCCGATCAGCGCCGCGCCGATGGCGCCGGCAAACTGCGCGTCCGGGTGGGTGTTTACCGGGATACCGACATGGCCTTCCAGCATCCGGGCAAACGCTGCGCAGTGGCTGACGCCGCCGGTAAACAGCAGTGGCCCTTCTGAAGAGAGTCGACCAATGAAATTGGCGCTGCGTCGCGCCATGGCATTGATCACCCCCGCGAGGATCGCTTCCGGGGCGATACCCGCAGAGCGTAGGCTAATCACTTCGGATTCGGCAAAAACGGTGCACATACTGCTGATGGCGTGCGGCGCAACGCCAGCGGTAATGGTATCGAGTTGCTCCACGCTGGCGCCCAGGGTGCGTGAAATGACCTCCAGAAAGCGCCCGGTGCCCGCCGCGCATTTGTCATTCATCAGAAAGTCGGTGAGGTTACCATCGTCATCCAGTTGGATCACCTTGCTATCCTGTCCACCGATGTCAATGACCGTGCGGGTGGCAGGTGCGAGCAGCCGCGCACCCAGTCCGTGACAGGAGATTTCCGTCACCTGCTTGTCGGCAAAATCAACCAGCTGGCGGCCATAGCCGGTTAAGGTCAGGTAGGGGCGCGTTTCCAGACCTTCCGCGAGAACCTCCCAGGCCTCACGGATGGCATCGGCAGGGCGGAATGGCGTCGGGCACAGGAAACGGCGCTCAATCACACCGCCGGTGAGTAAAATGCCTTTGGTCGCCGTCGAGCCGGAATCAATTCCTATCGAATACGTCACGCCTGCTCCTCACAGCATTTCAATAAAGGCCGCGACGCGGGTGCTGAGCTGGCCGACATCCGAGGTAGAGTAGTCGGTTTCAATGGCGATATAAGGAATGTTGTGTTGCTGGCGAACATGGCGCTTAATTGCCAGTGATTCAACGGCATAGGTATGACAGGCCTGCAAAATCACGTCCACCACGCCGTCTGCATGGTACTCTTCCACCATCTGGCTGAGCAGCGTCAGGCGCTGATCGTTTGGAGAGATGCACGAACAGCCGATGGCGAGATATTTGTCGGTGAGCGCCTCGTATACGTCACCAGTTTCCGCG
The DNA here is from genome assembly GCF_057983045.1 of Citrobacter sp. LST-B2. Classification (NCBI taxonomy): domain Bacteria; kingdom Pseudomonadati; phylum Pseudomonadota; class Gammaproteobacteria; order Enterobacterales; family Enterobacteriaceae; genus Citrobacter; species Citrobacter sp. LST-B2. Next base: position 4,246,048 of record NZ_CP192598.1, on the reverse strand, counting down.
ACGCACTGCTCGGTCGCCTTCGCGCCGGTACAGTTTTCGTATCCCACCACCCAACCGCCGTTTTCCTCAATGGCGCGCACCACTTTTTCTGCCGCGCCGCCGATCGGACAGCCGGTGATCAGAATACGCGGACGGGCGTCCAGTCGTTTACCATCCTGCCATGCCTGGCGCACGCGTTCAGCCATGCTGTTCAGTTCGTCGATAAGGGCTTCTTTATCAAAGCGGAAGGTCGCGCCGTACACCACTTTCAGGATATCGCTGCCGCTCAATGCAGGGGGATTAAGCTGCCCGAGACGATAGAAATTCGCCAGTGCACGACGCTCACGGTTTTTGAGGACAATGGCGTCACGCAGTGCCGCTTCGGTAACCGGCGTCCCAAAGCGTGCTTCCACAGCCTGTTGCAGACGCAGAATTTCTGCTTTCCACAGCGCGCGTGAGGCGGCATCCTGGCTGCTGTTTGGCAACTGCATGACGTGAACGGCTTTGAACTCCGCCATATATTCGTACATTTTCTTTTTGCCATCGCAGGTGGTTTCACCCACTACCAGGTCGGAAAAGTAAAAATAGGGGCATTTGTCGGTTTTGCCGAAACCGTAGCTGCTTTTGATCAGCGGGCAGAGGTTGCGCGGTAGATCTTTTTCGGCTTCTTCGATGGTTTCATCCGACGTTGAGCACAGCGAGACCACCACCGCACCCGCCGCCATCGGGATCTCCTGCGGCATGAAGGTGCAATAGGTTCCCACCAGCGGGATACCCTGCTCTTTGAGATCCATCACGGTGAGAAAGCCTTTCTGGCGGGCTTCAGAGAACTGGTCGAAAATGGCGGGCAGATCGGTGATAAGCGACATGGATTTTCCTTCCCCGTGACACGGGAGATGTTAAAAGTGCTCGCATTATAACCATGTCAATGTTATGGATTTATTGATCTCCCGCCAGGTAAGGCATTATAAAATCTTCTTCAGATCCATCTCTTCCTGGATGCGCTCGCTCCAGGCCAGATGCGTGCGAATCGCCTCCTCAATGCCCGCGTTGTAGTACACAGGCCCTAGTTTTTCGCTAATGAAATCAATAAAAAACTCAGCGTCGAACTGTTCCAGCTCCAGTTCGAAATGATCGCGGCAGTAGTCTCTGAGCGCATCGCGCAGACCGTCGCGCTGCGCCGGGGAAAGGGTAATGTCAGCCATTTTTTCTCCTTAAAAAGTGGACAGTGCGGGCAGCAGTGAGGGAAGTTGCGATAACAGGTATAAGACCAGCCCGATCGTCCCGCCCACCAGCGTGCCGTTGACGCGGATAAACTGTAAATCTTTCCCGATGTTAAGTTCAATCTGCCGCGACATATCGCGGGCATCCCAGCTTTTCACCGTATCGCTGATGTGGCGGGTCAGGAAGGCGGCAAACTCCGGCGCCACCCGATGGGCGGCCTGCTCCAGATGGCCGTTGAGCGAAGCGCGCAGCGCATCGTCGGCGATCAGCGTTTCGCCAAACCACTGTCCGGCATGGGCGATTCGCTGCTTCACCCTGGAATCGTCGGCGTTGATATCCTGCTTCAGCCACTGACGTAAATCCGCCCACAGCTCGCCGAGGTAGCGGTTAAAGGCTTCATCTTCTTTCAGGTAATCTTTGATGCTTTCCGCCCGGTTCGCCATCTCCGGATCGTTTTTCAGTTTGTCGATAAGCCTGAACGTGGCGCGATCGAAGGCGTGGCGGATTTGATGCGCGCGATCGTGGCTGATGTCGTCGAGCAGCGAGTTCACCGCTTCCGATACCAGCTCCGCGCTGTGCTCGCCCAGCCATTCGGTAGGCAGAATTTTAGCCTTCAGCGGATGCTCGGTCTCCAGCCAGTGGACGATTTGCCGGGCGATAAAGGTCCTCGAACTGTCGCGCTGGAGGAGGGATATCAACTGGACGATCAGCGTATCGAGCAGAACCTGATGGCGATCGTTTTTGGTCATGCTTTCCAGCATCAGGGCGCTGGTGCCGGAGAGATCGACCTTATCAATCGCCTTATGCACCGCCCGTTTTAGCAGGCGCTGGATACGGGCATCGTCGGTCAGTTCCAGAAAACCGCTCACGATCTGCAACAGATGCTGTCCGACCCGCTGGGCGTTTTCCGGCTGGCTGAACCAGTTGCCAATCAGCAGCGCGGGTTCATGGCGGCGGATCAGCGCGACCAGGGACTGGGTGTCGAGGAATTTCTCCTGCACAAACTGCCCCAGATTCTCGCCGATGCGGTCCTTATTGCGGGGAATAATCGCCGTGTGCCGCGAAATGAACGGGAGAGGGACGCGGCGAAACAGCGCCACCACCGCGAACCAGTCCGCCAGGGCACCGACCATCGCCGCCTCGGCAATGGCTTTGATCCCGCTGACCCAAAAACCAGGCGGCAGGAAGAGGGTGATGACGAACGTAGTGGCCGCGATCAGCAGTAACGAAAGCGCCAGCAGTTTGGCGCGTTTGAGTTCAGCAATTTTATTCATACGCTTAAGGATAGAGCCAGACGGAGGGATCGTGCAAAAACAACCGGGGATCAGCCGGGGATCCAGTTGTCCCACGCTGGCAGTGTCCCCTAACTCCGCGACCAAAAAATCAATAAACGAACGCACCTTCGGATTGCTGTATTTGCTGGGGAAATAGAGCGCGTAAAGGGTGTGCGTTTCGCAGGCGATCGTGCCGTCGAGCATCAGCGGGGTGATCTCCTCTTTCTGGATATGATCGCCAATCAGATAGGTCGGCAGATAGGCCACGCCCTGATCTTCCAGCACCGACTTCAGCAGGACCAGGCTGCTGTTGGCCTGGATCGGCATATGCAGTTTTAGCTGATGCAGGCGATCCTGCTCGTCGGCAACCTTCAGAACCGGGGTCAGGCCAGGATAAACCAGACAATCGTGATCGACCAGATCGGTACGACGCAGCGGCATCCCTTTCTTCGCGAGGTAACCGGGGGAGGCGCAGTACGCCCAGCGGATCGGCACCAGTTTACGCGTGGCATAGTTTTGCGGCGGGGCGGTGGAGATGCGCAGGGCGATATCGAAATCCGTGTCGTTCAGATTGACGAAGTTATCGTTGAGATCGATATACAGGTTCACATCCGGGTATTGGGTGCGATATTTATCTACCAGATTGACCAGTCGGGAATAGCCGAAGGCAATCGAACAGGTAATGCGTAATTCACCCTGCGGATTATGATAATAACCAGAGGTGGTATTAAGCGTTTCATCAAATTCTTTCAGTAATTTATTGGCCCGGTTAAACAAATATTGCCCGGCGTCGGTCAGCGTAATACTGCGGGTCGTGCGCTTAATTAATGTTGTCCCCAGCGTATCTTCCATTGCCGCCAGACTTTTACTGACCGCGGACGGTGACACGTTAAGTTGCACCGCGGCTTCAGATAAACCTCCGCAGTCCACAATCCGGACAAAAAATTCTAAGTGCTTGAGAGAAATGGGTGTGCTCATTGTTTCCTTTTGCTCATAAGTGATTTGCAAAAACGGTACGAATAGGCCGTTACATTGGGTTTTGAAACATGTAACTATTGAATCACAGGAAACGACATGCGCACAAAATGAAAAAATAACAACTTAAGTGAGGTGCGTCACAAATAGTAAGGAGGCAAAAACAGAACGTCGCCAAATTGTGAATTTACTCTCATTTAATTCCATTCTTATAAAAGGTACCGATTATGTGGACACGACTCGAACCCTACAAATCGTCAATTATTTTATTACTTGCTCTGGTGGCAGGTGGTTTATTAGGGATTTTAGCCCCCGCGTTTGCCAGTAAACTCCAGCCGATAGGTCAGATTTTCCTGAACCTGTTATTTATGATTATCGTTCCGCTGGTGGGAATCAGCGTAATGTCCTCTATCGCCAGTATGACCGACCTGAAACGCTTAGGGCGAATTATGGCGATTATCTTTATCGTTTCCATCGCGATGGCGTTTATTCCGGCGGCCGTTATCGTGGCGTTAGCCCTGTGGTACAACCCGGCGCAGGGGGTCACTATCGATCTCTCGCAGTCTGTGCAGGCGGGCAGCGGCAAGATGGATTTTGTCAGCATGATCACCACCAACGACTTTATTGGTCTGTTTTCTAAGTCGAATATTCTCGCGCTGATCGTGATGGCGATCATTGCCGGGATCGCGATTGGTCAGTCAGAACAGGCGGGTAAACGTATTGCCTCGCTGCTGGACGATGCCAACACCGTCATTATGAAGATCGTGTCGATCATCATGAAGGTCGCGCCGCTGGGGCTCGGTTGCTACTTTGCGGCGACGATGGCCAGCCAGGATTCCGGACTGCTGCTCACCTTTGCCCGGGCAATTGGTCTGTTCATGGTTGCCACGCTGGCTTACTACATTTTCGGCTCTATTCTCTACTCTTACATTGGCGGCGGCGTACCGGCGGTGAAGGCCTTCTGGCGTCACGCCATTGAGCCTTCTGTCACGGCGCTGGGTACCTGTTCTTCGCTGGGCACGCTGCCGGTGACGCTGCGCGCGGGCAAAGCGATGGGGATTAACCCGGAAATTGTGGATGTCTCGATCCCACTGCTGGTCAACCTGAACAAAGGCGGCGTGGCGATGATTGCGGCGCTGAAGATCGTCTTTATTTACTCGGTGCTGGGGATTCCATTCACCACGGAAACCTTCTTCCTGACCATGCTGATCGCCGTGCTTTCCGCGATTATCGTCGGCGGCGTACCGGGCGGGGCGTTCCTTGGGGAGATATTTATCGTCACCACGCTGGGACTGCCGATGGAAACCATTCCGATGTTGGTAGTGCTGGGCACCATTACCGATGCCCCGGCGACGCTGATCAACGTGATTCATGATTTGAATGCGGCACAAATTGTAGAACGCTTCTCCGGGAAAAAGTCGGTGAATGCAGAGATGAATGCGACGGCGACGGCCGCCGAGGTTTAACGCACGGATTAAGGATAAGAAGGTTATGAAAGATTCAGTGAAACTCGAAACCCAGTTGGTCATCGCCGGACGCGATAAACGCTATACCCAGGGCGCGGTAAACCCGGTTATCCAGCGCGCCTCTTCGCTGGTGTTTGATACCGTGAAGGACAAAAAATTCGCCACCGCCAATCGCGCAAACGGTGAGTTGTTTTATGGTCGTCGCGGCACTTATACCCACTTCGCGTTTCAGAAAGCGATGAGCGAACTGGAAGGCGGCGTCGGCTGTGCGCTCTATCCGTGCGGTGCGGCGGCGGTGACAAACGCGATCCTCGCGTTTGTACAACGTGGCGATCATCTGCTGATGACCGGGGCGGCATATGAACCAACACAGGATTTCTGCAATAAGATCCTGAGCAAATTCAACGTCGAAACGACGTACTACGATCCGATGATCGGCGCCGGAATTGTCGATCTGATCCGCCCAGAAACCAAAGTGGTGTTCCTTGAATCACCGAGCTCGATCACCATGGAAGTGCAGGATGTGCCGGGAATGGTGAAGGCTATTCGTGCGGTGAACCCGGAGATCGTCATTATGATCGACAACACCTGGGCGGCTGGCGTGTTGTTTAAGGCGCTGGACTACGGCGTGGATATCTCGATTCAGGCTGGCACCAAATACACGATTGGTCACTCTGACGGCATGCTGGGAACGGCGGTATCCAACGCCCGTTGCTGGGACCAATTGCGTGAAAACTCGTATCTGATGGGGCAAACGCTGGATGCCGATACCGCGTATAACGGCAGTCGCGGCCTGCGTACGCTGTCGGTGCGTCTGAAGCAGCATCAGGAGAGTAGCATTCAGATTGCCCGTTGGCTGTCGGCACGCGCAGAAGTGGCGCGGGTGAATCATCCGGCACTGCCGGAATGTCCGGGCCACGAATACTTCACGCGTGATTTCAGCGGCAGTTCTGGTTTGTTCTCGTTCGTGCTGAAAAAGCGACTGACGGATGAACAGTTAGCGAACTTCCTCGATAACTTCTCGCTGTTCCACATGGCTTACTCATGGGGCGGATTTGAGTCATTGATTCTGGCGAACCAACCGGAAGAGTTGAACAGCATTCGCCCGGCCGGTGAGGTTGATTTCAGCGGGACGCTGGTGAGGGTGCATATCGGCCTGGAAGATGTCGGCGATTTGATTGCCGACCTTGAAGCCGGATTTGCCCGCATTGCTTAAAAAAACGGCCCCGCATGGCGGGGCCTGATTTTACTTCTCTGTTGCCAGTTCCGTTGCGTGATACTGGCGTACCCGCGTTAACAACCCTTTCAACGTGAATACCACCGCCACTCCCGCAATGACCGCCAACAGGTGAAACGGGATCCGACCGCCGTTAAACCACAGTCCGCGACCGATTTCGACGGAAACGGCCATCACCGCCAGAATGACCATGTTCAGCGAGGCCGACACGGTTCCTTTCGGCAGGTTGTTGGTAAACAGCGTGAAGCGGAACAGCGTCGGGAAGATTAGCCCAATGCCAAACGCATACAGACTGGTGCCCAACACCGACCACAGCCACACGTGAGGCCAGAGCAGGTTCCCGGCGATCAGTACAAACAGGCCGCTGAGCTGAATGGGCACCGCACGCCAGATAAAGCGCGGGTTGGTCGGATCTTTTACAAAACGAGCAACGACCATGTTGGCGACGATGACCGCACCGAATACCGGAACCTGTACCCAGGCGAACTGGGAGGACGTCATGCCACCCGCGTCGATCAGGATCACCGGGGAAACGGCGACCCAACTCATCATTGGGATGTAACTTAGCGAGATCGTGGCGACGCCAAAGAGGAACACGCGGTTGCGAAAGACATCGCGAAAATCGCGTACGACGCTGATCGCACTAAACGGCACCGCGCCGCGCTGGACCGTCTCCGGCATCGCCAGCAACAGGCCCATAAAGGCGATAAAACCCATTACCGCAATAATGGCGAACAGCACCTTCCAGTGGACGAAGTGCATCAGCGCCGCACCGGAAAGCGGGCCAATGATCGGCGCTACCAGCACGATAGAGGTGATGATTGCCATCAGCTTGATGGCTTTCGTTTGTCCGAACGCCTCCTGCACCGTGACGTAGCCGACCGTCGCGATAAAGCAGATGCTGGTGCCCTGCACCACGCGCGCGATCAGAAACTGTGTCATTGAAGTGGTGAACAGCGTGGCGGTACAGGCGAGGGAAAAAATGAGCGCCCCCGTGACCAATACCGGACGACGACCGATCCGGTCGGAAAGCGGCCCCAGCAGCCATTGCAGCGCCATCCCTCCGGCGAGATAGAGACTGACCGCCGCCGGCGCCAGACTGACATCGGCATCAAACTCCCGCACGACGTTGATGATGCCCGGCTGAATCAGGTCCGTCGACAGATAGGCGGCAAAATCGTACAGAATCAGCGCCATCGGAAAGAACAGCGTCGTGGCGTGCCGCTTGAAAAACTCAATAATCCATTGCATACAAAACGAACTCCATGTGGAGAACCCCTTAACGGGAACAACGAAATTCAATACTGTCACAGGGACATCAGGCAGAAAAGAGAGAACAGCAGACTGCGGATGTACTGAATTTCATGTAATCAAAAGCACTGCCCATGAGAATCACAGACAGGGGAACACATTCTGACGCTTGTCAGAATGTGTAGCGATTACAGATGGTTATCAGCACATCACACCTCGGGAAAAGTAAGTTGAACGGAAAATATACACCTTAAGTGTCATTATAATTTGATGTTAGTCAATAGAATGGGCTGAATTCATTCAGTATCTCAATGAGCTACGGGAAGAGAAAGCGCCAGACGATCCCGCAGCCAAAGGCGATCAACACGACCCCGGCGAGACGTTCGATCCACACGATCCCGTGGCTTAGCCGTCGCTGGATAAACGGCAGGCCAATCCCCATCACAATCAACAGATCCCAGCACAGTACGACGCTGGTCATCCAGATCCCGCTGACGGCCTGCTGCACCAGCGTCACTGACGGGCCAAGCAGGGCGGTCATCAGCGCCAGATAGAACAAGGCGTTTTTCGGGTTGAGCAGCGACGAACCCAGCCCCAGCAGCACTTGTTTGCCCAATCCCGGACGCGTGGACTGGGCATCTGCGCCCGTCAGCGTTTGCGGACGACTGCGTAGCAGCAGGCTGCCGATCCACAGTAAATAAAGTGCGCCCAACAGTGCGATCAACGTGAAGAGCTGGGGAAGCTGACGGAGGATCCCCCAGCCGGCAATCGCCAGCAGGATATAGATGCCGTTACCGGCGGCGATCCCAAGGCACAGCCCGGCACTGCCGCGCAGTCGATAGCGAACGGCGTAGCCCACCAGTAAAAAGAAATCCGGTCCGGGGCTGAGCAGCGCCACAAAGTGAGCCAGCGCCAGGGCGGGAAAGGCAGGGGGAAAGAGTACAGACAACGGTTCCATAGTGACCTCAGTGTGCAAACCTGAGTTCACGCTACGCCCGGTGAAACGCTAATTATTGTCTGATATTGATCGTCCCCGCGCATACTGACGCGGTGTGGCGGCGGTATAACTGACAAAGGTGCGGTGGAAATGGCTCTGGTCGGCAAAACCACTCTGATAGCCGACGTCGGCGATATCGTCTCCGGCGCGCAGTCGCGTTCTGGCAAAATCGATCCGCGCGATGTTCAGATAGCTGCCCGGCGTCAGACCGGTGTCCTGCTTAAAGGTGCGAATCAGCGTCTCTTTGCGCATGCCGAACTCTTGCGCGACATCATCAAGCGACGGTGGAGAGAGCAAATTGCTGTGCAGCCGCGCTTTCAGAGACTGACTGGTCGCTCGCGGACGCGGCGGATTTCCTGACTGCAAGGGGAGTGCGCGCAGCAAGAGGCGGACGGCATCGATAAGCGGCGCGGTTTGCCGTTTCTCCATTAACGCCACAAGGTCGAGAAAGCGCTGAAAGCGTTGTGGATCGCGGATCACCGGGTTCGGGGCGAAAAACGGTGCAGGGATTGTCTGTTCGGACAACTGGGCAACACACCAGTCCGCGTCCAGGTAGAGCATATGGTAGCTGCGACACTGTCCATCGACCGGATTACAGCTGTGCGGCACATGCGGTGGGATCACAATCAGATCGCCTGCCTGCAAACGGTATTCTTTGCCATCGCTGACACAGCAGGTTTCACCTTCCAGAATGGCCCCAATGGAGAGCTGCGGATGATGATGGCGCTTATAGGCCTGATGGCTGCGCCAGGTGCTGCGCAACTCCAGCCATGCAAGCCGCTCATCGCGCCAGAACGATTGTGGAATATCTCGGGTGTGGGTCACAATTAGTGCCTCCGGCATAGTCATGCTTTGTTATATCACGGTACAAAGACTTACCGGACTTTCCGCAGAAGAGCTGCAGAGTGTGATTCACTGAATACGCTGTGTCGCGTTCAGGCCGTCCGGTAAGTCGAATGTTTACTCCATCGCGACTTTGATCGCCTCGCCCAGCTTCTGCATCACGTCCCGGTGCTTCTCGCTGGGCGGGAGCGCACAGTTTATGCGCACACAGTTGCGGTATTTCCCTGATGCGGAAAACAGTGAGCCCGGCGCGACCTGAATTTTCAGGCGGCAAAGCTGTTTGGCAACGCAAACCATATCCACTTGTTCCGGCAATTCGACCCACAGCATAAAACCGCCTTTTGGTCGCGTAACGCAGATGCCGCAGGGAAAATATTCCCGCGCCCAGCAGGTATAAATCTCCATATTACGCTGATAAATCTGGCGCATACGCCGGACGTGGCGATGGTAGTGTCCTTCCCGGACAAACGTCGCAGCCGCCAGTTGTGTGGCGGGAACGTTGGTGCCAATGACCGCATATTTCATATGCAGTAATTTGTCGTGATAACGACCCGGAGCGACCCAGCCGACGCGCAGGCCAGGGGCGACCGATTTAGTGAATGAACTGCAAAGGATAACCCGACCGTCGATATCCCAGGAGTGAATGGTTCTGGGGCGGGGATACTCTGTCGCCAGTTCACCGTAAACATCATCCTCGAAAATCACAATGTCGTGGCGTTGAGCGAGCGCCAGCACCGCCCGCTTACGGGCGTCCGGCATGATAAAACCGAGCGGGTTATTGCAATTGGGCACCAGGATAACGCCTTTGATCGGCCACTGTTCAAGCGCCAGCTCCAGCGCTTCAATACTGATGCCGGTATCCGGATCGGTCGGGATCTCAATCACTTTGATCCCTAAACCGCGCAGCAATTGCATGGTGCCGTAATAAGCCGGGGATTCCACAGCGACAATGTCTCCTGGCTGGCAGACGGCCAGCAGGGCCAGTGACATGCCGCTTTGACTGCCGCTGGTGATCACCAGATCGTCGGCGTTAACCACCGATCCGCCATCCAGCATCAGCCGGGCGATTTGCTGGCGTAGTGCGAGGCTGCCAGCCAGTTCATCGTAGCCCAGAACCGCACTCAGATTGTGTTGTGCTACGCGACTGAGTTCGCGCCAGAGCGGTTTCAGGCTGGGTTGGCTAACATCCGGAATACCGCTGCTAAGCGGGATAACCGATTGGTCGTGATGGCCTTCCAGCATGTTCAGTACCTGCTCCCATTGGGTAATCTCAACCGGACGCTGTACCGGACGCGACATCGGCGGGACCGGCGGCAGCGCTTTCTGAGGCGCGACGAAGTAGCCTGAACGGGGCTGCGGCGTAATGAGCTGCAATGATTCCAGTACCTGATACGCCTGCTGTACGGTGCTGATACTGACACCGTGCTCCTGACTCAGACTGCGTACTGACGGCAATTTCTCTCCGTGACGATACAGCCCTTGTTCAATACGCTCGGTCAGCAGGTTGGCCAGATGTTGGTAACGGGTCATGCTGTATCCCTCGAAGATGCCATACAGATGTAAAAACCAGTACAGACAGGTGCAAAATGTGCGATGCAGAGACAGTATTAGCGAATCTGTATGTTAAATAAAAGCTGTTTTTGAATCTGTATTGATCCACTCGAAAACCGCCAGAATACAGGCTCTGGTATGAGAGGGGGTGGAGTATGGAATTTCATGAAAACAAAGCAAAGCAGCCGTTTATTGGTTTTGTCCTGATCTGGCGAGCGTTTAAAAAATGGCATCTGCAGGCGCAAACCCGACGGATCCTGCAACAGATGAGTGATGAGCGACTCAAGGATCTGGGATTACGCCGGGATCAGATTGAATAGCGTGACTGTAGCAGTCAGAGGCTGGAGGTTGAACCCGTCCGGCCTTTGTTACATTCATAAAATTTATCAATTCATGCTTACAGACAGTGTGTTTCTTGATACTTATCCTGATAAGTATTATTTTCCTTTCGCTTAGAGAGGAAAGAGACATGACTGAAGATGAGCTGTTTGCCCGCCGCCCGTTGGGGATGCGTATGGCGATGGTCGTGCGTCAATGGCGGGCCATTATTGATGCGGCTATTACCGATACCGGCCTGACCCAGTCCAGCTGGACGGTGCTGATGCAACTGTATCAACTGGGCGATAACGTTTCGGTCAGTGAACTGGCACAGGTGCAGGGTATTGAACTGCCACCGCTGATGCGCACGCTCACACAACTGGAAAATCAGGGCTATCTGGTGCGTTCCACATCGCCTTATGACAAACGCATCCGTCTGCTAATGCTAACTGCGGAAGGCCGTGCCCGGCTGGTAGAGTTGAACCGGATGATTGAAGCCTATCAATGTCGCGTCACGCGTACCATTCCTGAAGCAGATCTCGCTTCCTTCAGCGCCACCTTAAATGTAATCGCCTGCAATCTGCGGACAATCCGCGAAGAAGATAATCAACACTAAAAACTATGATGACCCCAGAACAAAAATTTGCCCGTTGGGTAAGGGTGAGTATTGCCGCTTTCCTTGCCATATTCGCCTGGTTTATCGTTGCCGATATTTGGATCCCGCTGACGCCAGATTCCACGGTGATGCGTACAGTTACGCCGGTTTCAGCACGCGTTTCCGGGTATGTTTCGCACGTCTACGTGCAGAACAACAGCATGGTAAAAAAAGGCGATCTGCTTTACGAGCTGGATCCCACGCCATTTATCAACAAAGTCGAGGCCGCGCAAATCGCCTTTGCGCAGGCCAGACTGAGCAATCAGCAACTGGATGCACAGATTGCTTCTGCCCGCGCCAACCTGCGTACTGCTGAATATACGGCGCGTAATGACAAACTGACGTTCGATCGTTATCAGCGGCTAAGCGCGATGCAAAACGTCTCGCAGGCGGATCTCGACAGGGTGCGGACGACCTGGCAGACCAGCGAACAGTCGGTAACCGCGCTGCATGCCAACATCCAGAATCTGCTGATCCAACGCGGCGAGCGCGAAGACAGCCATAACGTGACGCTGCAAAAGTATCGCAACGCGCTGGAAGAGGCGCAGTTGAATCTGGCATGGACAAAAGTGCGCGCAGAGACGGACGGAACGGTGAGTAATCTCCAGCTTAACGCCGGGCTTTACGCTACCGCCGCCACGCCACTGCTGGCGCTGGTCAGTAATCAGACGGATATCGTGGCCGATTTCCGCGAGAAGAGCCTGCGCCATACCCGCGTCAATACCGATGCCGCCGTGGTGTTTGATGCCATGCCGGGTAAAGTGTTCCGTGCGCGTGTGACCAGCAGCGATGCGGGGATCCTCGCCGGACAGGAAGAGGTCAACGGTCAACTGTCGCAGCCAGAGCAATCCACCCGTTGGGTGCGCGATGCGCAGCGGATGCGTATTCACGTGACGCTGAGTGAACCACTGGACAAACCGTTACCGACCGGTGCCCGCGCCACGGTGCAGTTGTATAACAGCGAAGGCCCCTTTGCCCGTACTTTTGCTGGCGCGCAAATCCGCCTGGTCAGTTGGCTGCATTATGTCTATTAACACCCTGGCGCGCGTATTCACGCCACATGATAACATCGTCTATACAGCCAACGACTTTCGCCAGACTCTGCGGATAGCCGTTGCCGGGACGATAGCGCTAAGCATTTCGACCTTTTACAACGTCCAGTACGGCGTTTTCTTCGTGGTCTATCCGTTGATGCTGATGTCGCTGGTACCGGTGTTTAACCGCCACGTAGCGCGGCAGTTTGTGTTCAGTGCGGCGGTGAACTGCGTCGAAATGGTATTGATTGTCGGTTATCTCTCGCAGTGGCCAGTGATCATGACGCTGGTGGTGTTTGGCCTTTACGTGATGCGCTTTCGCTTTATGAGCAAGGGGCCGCTGTTTCTGCTGGGGTCAATGGGTGTGGTCTGCCAGAGTACGATGCTCAATTTTATGAGCTATCCCACCACAGACTGGCACACGCTGATGTTTTCCAACATGGAGGCCTGCGTGATGGCGGTAGCGCTGAGTGCGCTGCTGCACTATTTGATCCCCGATGTGGAACCGCGTAACTCGCCGCCGCGCATTGAGAAAGACGACGCCCGCATTCGCCACGAATCGCTGCTTTCCGGCACCGTGGCGACGATGATCTTTGTGATCTTCCAGATTTGCGATCTGAGCGATTCGCTGTCAGCGCTGATGGCGGGGATTTTGATCCTCTTTCCGATGCACTATCGCGGCGCGGTCCTGAGTTCCCTCTGGCGCGTCGTCGGTGTGGTACTGGCCTGTCTCTATATTCTGGTGGTGCAGTTACTGATTTATGATTTCAGTAATCACATGCTGTTAATGATGCCGCTGATCGGTCTTGGATTGGCTTTTAGCGCCCGTCTGCACGTCATGGAAAAAGTGGGTGCAGGCGTGGGGTTCGCCAGCATCACCACAATCGGTATTATGTTCGGCCAGAACCTGCACCCGAACAGCGATTTAGTGTTCAGCGACCTGTATCGCATCACCTCAGTCACCGTCGCGCTGCTGGCAACGCTGACGATGGTCTTTCTGGTCCACCGAATACTGAACTGCTTTGCGGCGACGCGATTTGTGGTGGAGTGAGTGTCGGATGGCTGCCGCCCGGGGAAGAACCGTAGGCCCGATAAGCGTAGCGCTATCGGGCACGGGAATCACGACTTCTTCAGCCCCGCAAAGGCGGCTCTGATGTCGTCTTCCGGCAACTGAATGCCGATAAACACCAGCGTGCTGTGCGGTTGTTCGTCGCCCCACGGGCGGTCCCAGTCGGCGCTATAGAGTCGCTGTACACCCTGGAACAGCAGACGGTTCGGTTCGCCTTCAATCCACAGCATACCTTTGTAACGCAGCAGTTTTTCGGCGGATTCCAGCAGCAGGTTTTCCATCACGCGGGAGACGTCGCCGATATCCACCGGGTAATCCAGTTCCACCACAATGGAAGAGATATCGTTCTGCTTGTCGGCGATAAAGTGGAAGCGCGGTTTGGTGCTGACGACGTTCTCTTCCAGCATAAAACCGTTGGTGTCGAATAGCAGAGAAAGATCGATATCGCCGTGCGTAACGGTATACACCGGGGCGCGGGCGTTGATGCGCGCCAGACGTTCGCGAAGCTTTTCACTTTCGCCAGCGACGTCGGTTTTAGTCAGCAGAATGCGATCGGCATAGCCGACCTGCGACTGGGCGATGGTGAACTGGTTCATTTGATCGTCGGCATGGACCGCATCAACCAGCGCAATCACGCCGTCCAGCAGATAGCGCTGACAAATCACGTCGTGGGAGAAAAAGGTCTGAATAATCGGGCCGGGGTCGGCCATGCCGGTGCACTCGATCACCAGACGATCAAAATTGATGGTGCCTTTATCGAGGTTATCGAGCAGGTCTAACAGCGCGTCTTCCAGCTCGTTGGAACGGGTACAGCAGATGCAGCCGTTGGTCAGGGTTTTGATCTGCGTGGCGCGATCGCCAATTAGCTGATCGTCCACGGACACTTCGCCGAATTCGTTTTCGATAACGGCAATCTTGTAGCCGTGTTCTTCGTTGAGGATGTGGCGTAGCAGGGTGGTTTTACCTGCGCCAAGAAAACCGGTGAGTAGGGTGACTGCAATCGGGGTCATTCACTTCTCCTTCTAACAGCAGCGCATGCCGCCTTTACCGTCGCCGCCGTAGCGCGCCTGCTGGCGCTCGCGGAAGAATTCTTCATAGCTCATGTACGGCTTGTCCGGATGGTTGGTTTGCATATGCTCGACATAGTTGTCGTAGTCTGGAATACCAATCAACATCTTTGCCGCCTGGCCGAGATATTTTTTTGCCTGACCTAAGTTACCAAACATTGTGCCGCCTCGTGAATGATTAAAGCCGGATGGCGGCTTTCGCCTTATCCGGCCTACGCTTACAGCATTTTGTAGGCCGGGTATGCGAAGCGTTACCCGGCATCAGCTTAGTGATGTGAAGAGGTCTTCACGCCGCCTTCAGGAATCGGAACGTACGGTGTTTCTTTATCGGTACGCTTGTCGACGTTGCGCACATTCATCCAGGTTTTGAAACCATAGAAGATGATGCTGTACACCACCACCAGGAACAGAATACTCAGGCCGGCGTTGGTGTAGTTGTTCACAACGATGTGATTCATGTTAGCAATCTGTTGTGCGGTCAGTTCGCCGCCGTTGGCAATCTTCTCTTTGTACTGGTTAGCCATGTAGAAGAAGCCTTCCATCTGCGGGTTGGAGCTGAACAGTTTCAGGCCCAGCGCCCAGGTGGTGCAGATCAGCAGCCATACTGCCGGGATAACGGTCACCCAGATGTATTTGGTGCGCTGCATTTTAATCAGTACCACGGTACCCAGAACCAGCGCCACGGCTGCCAGCATCTGGTTAGAGATACCGAACAGAGGCCACAGGCTCTTCACGCCGCCCAGCGGATCGACCACGCCCTGATACAGCAGGTAACCCCACAGACCCACGCAGCCCGCCGTACCGATGATACCGGCAACCAGAGAGTCGGTTTTCTTCAGGAACGGAACGAAGTTACCCAGCAGGTCTTGCAACATAAAGCGACCAGAACGGGTACCGGCATCCAGCGCGGTCAGGATGAACAGCGCTTCAAACAGAATACCGAAGTGGTACCAGAAGCCCATGTCCGCCATCGGCAACACTTTGTGGAACACGTGCGCGATACCTACCGCCAGCGTCGGTGCACCACCAGCACGGTTCAGAACGGACGGTTCGCCGATGTCTTTCGCCGTTTGCAGGATCTGCTCTGGCGAAATCACGAAGCCCCAGGAACTGACGGTTGCCGCCGCATGCGCGGTCACGTCTTTCAACTGTGCCATAATCAGCGGCGCGTTCTCACCCCCCATTTCATGCAGGTTCGGCATGGTAATGCCCAGGCCTGCCGGTGGGGTGTTCATCGCAAAGTAGAGACCCGGTTCGATAATGGACGCCGCAACCAGCGCCATGATCGCCACGAAGGATTCCATCAGCATCGCGCCGTAACCGATGAAGCGGGCGTCTGTTTCACAGGCCAGCAGTTTCGGCGTGGTACCGGAAGAGATCAGGGCGTGGAAGCCAGAGACCGCACCACAGGCGATGGTAATGAACAGGAACGGGAACAGCGCACCTTTCCACAGCGGACCGGTACCATCGATGTACTGGGTCATGGCCGGCATTTTCAGCTCTGGGTTGAGGATCACGATACCCAGCGCCAGGCCGACGATCACGCCGATTTTCAGGAAGGTGGCCAGATAGTCGCGTGGAGCGAGGATCAGCCATACTGGCAGCAGTGCAGAAACGAACGCATAGCCGATCAGTGCAAAGGTAATGGTGGTGTCTTTAAAGGTCAGCGCCGGGCCCCAGTACGGGTCGTGAGCAATCACGCCGCCGAAGTAAATAGACGCAACCAGCAGAACAATACCAATCACCGACACTTCACCCACACGCCCCGGACGCAGGAAGCGCATGTAGATCCCCATGAACAGCGCGATAGGTACGGTGGAGCAAACGGTGAAGACCCCCCACGGGCTTTCTGCCAGCGCTTTTACGACGATCAGCGCCAGTACCGCGAGGATGATGATCATAATTAAGAAGCAGCCAAACAGGGCAATGGTCCCCGGCACGGAGCCCATCTCTTCTTTAATCATCTCGCCAAGCGACGCGCCGTTACGGCGAGAAGAGATAAACAGTACCATGAAGTCCTGGACCGCACCCGCCAGCACCACACCCGCCAACAGCCACAGGGTACCAGGCAGGTAACCCATCTGCGCCGCCAGAACCGGACCGACCAGCGGACCAGCGCCCGCGATTGCGGCAAAGTGGTGTCCGAACAGGACATAGCGGTTGGTCGGAACGTAGTTCAGGCCATCGTTATTGATGACCGCAGGTGTCGAACGTGTAGGGTCGAGCTTCATCACCTTCTGGGCGATGTACAGGCTGTAGTAGCGGTAAGCCACCAGATATACCGACACGGAAGCGACCACGATCCACAGGGCGCTGACGTGTTCACCCCGGCGTAAGGCGACAACCGAGAGGCAGAATGCCCCGATGATCCCGAGGATCACCCAGGGTATGTGCTTGAATATCTTTTTCGTATCCATAGTAAAACCTGGTTTTATAAGATGAATAATTGGCCGAAGCCGTTTGGTTTGGGTTGCGTTTGAAGAGGTAATTTGACTGCTATGTTGGTGACGATCTTGCCAGAGAGTCGCGCGTGTAAAGTAAGGTAAATAAGTGAGCGGTCAAATGGTGAGTTAAGCGGTCAGAAGTGTCAGTAAGCGGTAAAGAGGATCGCCGGGCGGTAAATATTATGTGACTGAGATCACAAAGAAAAATCCGCCAACGAAGGGTGAATACCGACTACGCTTATTGCCGACAACATCATAAGGAGAACAACATGGAAACAGTAAACCTCACTTTATCTGAGGCTTACACGCTGGCGCGTGAGGTGCTGAGCAGCAACGGCTTTAGCGCGGAACATGCGGATGCTATCGCGCGCAATGTGACGGCGGGCGAGCGCGACGGCTGCGTGTCTCACGGGTTATGGCGCTTGCTGGGGATCGTCGAGACCCTGCGTAAAGGAAAAGTCTCCGCTGATGCCCGTCCGCAGATTTTCGATCAGGCGCCCGCTATCGTCAAAGCAGATGCTGGCGGCGCGTTCTCGCTGGTGGCCTATGAACAGGCGCTGCCGTTGCTCATCAGTAAAGCCAGCGCATGCGGAATTGCGGCGCTGGCGATCAACCGCTGCGTTCACTTTTCCGCATTATTTGCAGATATTGAACTTCTGACGGACGCCGGACTGGTGGGCTACGCCTGTACGCCAAGTCACGCCTGGGTCGCACCGTCAGGCGGTACGCGTCCGCTGTTTGGCACCAATCCCATCGCGTTTGGCTGGCCGCGCAAAGGCAAACCGCCTTACATTTTTGATATGGCGACCAGCGCGGCGGCGCGCGGCGAGATCCAGTTGCATCTGCGAGCTGGAAAAGCGATTCCGGAAGGGTGGGGTATCGACAGCGAAGGGCGACCGTCAACCGATCCGCAGGCGGTATTAAATGGCGCGATGCTGACCTTTGGCGGACACAAGGGCTCGGCGTTTGCGGCAATGGTTGAACTGCTGGCAGGGCCGCTCATCGGTGATATGACCAGTGCGGAATCGCTGGCCTGGGATGATGGGGCAGGCGGTCTACCATACGGCGGCGAGCTGATTCTGGCACTTGACCCGTCCCGGTTCCTCGGGGATGAGGCGCATCATCATCTGGATCGCGCCGAAACCCTGTTTGCCGCAATGCAAGAGCAAGGCGCACGCTTACCAGGAGAAAGACGCTTCAGTTCGCGTGAGAAATCGTTGCTGGAAGGGGTGACGATTACCCGTTCCCTGTTTGAGGACATTTCCGCACTGAGATAAGGCAGAACGGGCGAGGCATCCTCGCCTGATTCCCGTTCGGGTAGAGGGTAATCGCATTTTTTGCCAGTTAATTGAACAAATTTCCTGTGATACCCCTCGCGATTGCATAAAGTTTTCTCGTTCCAGGCCGACAACCAGAGTATCTGTCTAGCGGAAAGAGAAAACATGTTAAAACGTATCAAGATTGTGACCAGCTTATTGCTGGTTCTGGCTTTATTTGGCCTTTTACAACTCACTTCGGGCGGTTTGTTCTTTAACGCATTGAAAAATGACAAAGAGAATTTCACCGTTCTGCAAACTATTCGCCAGCAGCAGTCTACGCTGAACGGCAGTTGGGTGGCTCTGCTGCAAACGCGTAACACCCTTAACCGTGCGGGTATCCGCTACATGATGGATCAGAACAATATCGGCAGCGGCGCGACCGTTGCGGAGCTGATGCAGATTGCCAGCGCCTCTTTGAAACAGGCGGAGAAAAACTGGGCGGACTATGAAGCGTTACCGCGTGACCCACGTCAAAGTGAAGCGGCATCGGCGGAAATTAAACGCAATTACGATATCTATCACAACGCGTTAGCCGAACTGATCCAGTTGCTCGGGGCCGGGAAAATCAACGAGTTTTTCGATCAGCCAACCCAGGGGTATCAGGATGGTTTTGAGAAGCAGTATGTGAACTACTTGCAACAGAACGACCGTCTGTATGACCTGGCGGTAGAGGACAACAACAGCTCTTACAGCCAGGCGATGTGGGTTCTGGGCAGCGTGTTGTTGGCGGTGCTGGTGGTCATTATTGCCGTCTGGTTTGGCATCAAACTGTCGCTGATCGCGCCAATGAACCGCCTGATCGCGAGCATTCGTCACATTGCCAGCGGCGATCTGGTGAAGCGGATTGATGTAGAAGGCACCAATGAAATGGGCCAACTGGCGGAAAGCCTGCGCCACATGCAGGGTGAACTGGTGCGTACCGTGGGCGATGTGCGTAACGGCGCGAACGCCATTTACAGCGGCGCCAGCGAAATCGCGATGGGTAACAACGATCTCTCTTCCCGTACCGAGCAGCAGGCAGCCTCTCTGGAAGAGACGGCGGCGAGCATGGAAGAGTTGACGGCGACCGTTAAGCAGAACGCCGAAAACGCCCGTCAGGCCAGCCATCTTGCGCTGAGCGCGTCCGAAACGGCGCAAAAAGGCGGAAAAGTGGTGGATAACGTGGTGCAAACCATGCGCGATATCGCCTCCAGTTCACAGAAAATTGCTGACATTATCAGCGTGATCGACGGCATTGCCTTCCAGACCAACATTCTGGCGCTGAACGCTGCGGTAGAAGCGGCACGTGCAGGTGAACAGGGACGCGGCTTTGCGGTGGTTGCCGGTGAAGTACGTAACCTCGCGCAGCGCAGTGCGCAGGCAGCGCGCGAGATCAAGAGCCTGATTGAAGACTCCGTGAGCCGTGTTGACGTCGGTTCTACGCTGGTAGAAAGCGCCGGTGAAACCATGGATGAGATTGTGAATGCGGTAACCCGCGTGACCGACATCATGGGCGAAATCGCGTCGGCTTCCGATGAGCAAAGCCGTGGGATTGACCAGGTCGGTCTGGCCGTGGCGGAAATGGATCGCGTAACTCAGCAGAACGCCTCGCTGGTGGAAGAGTCAGCCGCCGCCGCTGCGGCGCTGGAAGAGCAGGCCAGCCGTCTGACGCAGGCCGTCGCCGTGTTTCGTATCCAGCAGGAACAGCAGCGTGCGCGTGACGTTGCCAGCGTGAAGTCCGTTTCCACAACGGTTCAACCGCGTAAAGCCGCTGTAGCGGAAACCGGGGATAACTGGGAAACGTTTTAATTAAGCATCAGGCGCATGGCACAACGCGATTCAAACGGGATGCCATGCGCCGTTTCTTCCTCTCGCTTCTGGCGTAATGCCGCCGGCAACGCGTTCTCTTCCAGTATTTCAAATCCCAGATGTTGATACAGCGGTGCGTTCCAGGCGACATGGCGAAACGTGGTGAGCGTCAGGGAGGTAAAGCCCTGCTCACACGCCCATTGCGCGACGGTGTTGATTAACTGGCGGCCAATGCCTTTACCTTGCCACGCCAGATGCAGCGAAAATTCGGCAATATACAGCGACGTCTCCATCGCTTCGCCCAGCAGAAATCCAACGGGCCGATCGTCAACCAGCGCCAGCCAACTCAATCCTTTAGCGGCATATTCACGGTGCAGTTCCGCGCTGACAATATGATCGTCCGCGATCCATGCCAGCGCAGGCACCGTTAAAAAACGCTGTCCTGCTGAGCGTTCAATCGCAGGCAGAACGGCAGCGTCTGCCAGTGTAGTGGGGCGAACCGTAATGTGCATAACGATACCGGGAATAAGGTGACAGTGAGGGCAGTATAACGCGCTGTCCGGTCACAGGGAAAAGTCCCCGCGAGCGGGGACACTATGGGGTCAACAGGTTAGACGAGAAATAACGAAATAGCCGGTATGTAGGTCACCAACATCAGCATGAGTAACAAGGTACCCAGTAACGGTAGAGACTGGCGGAAAAACTGTCCGACAGAAACCTGCGTATGTCCGAAGACAATAAAGTTGTACACAAAGCACTAAAGTTGTAACCATTCTCAAAAAACGACGCTAATGTTGTATGCTTACTGAATGTGTGGTTATAGGGTTGGAGACTATAAAATGCACATATAGGTACGTATCAATGTCGTTTTTTGGGTACGATCATGGGTAGGGGTAGGCGTCTCAAATCCTATTTGGATTATGAAAATGCGCTAGGTGACGGCATAGGAGTGGGCTATGGCCAAAGTTATCAGCCCTGGCTTAGAGCTCAGGACGTTAAATCCCGTGGAAACCGTTCGATAGTCTTTGGCCTTAAGACGTTTCGAAACCATCATCATGGGGTTTGAGGGCCAATGATGTAAAAAACCACGCTAAGGAGATAATTCATTGTTTAAATTGAGATTTAACGGCCTCAATTCCCCCTTCATAATATCCTCCGGTAGTGTGAACGTATAATGTCCCAGCATGTTGATATGACCGTGCATCAGAGGCGAAAGCCGCGCGATATGTTCATCCTCTGGCCCTTCCCCGATGCTGCGCAGGTGCGACAAGGCTTCCTGCATATAAAGCGTATTCCACAGCACCACTGCGTTTGTCACCAGACCCAGCGCACCCAACTGATCTTCCTGCCCCTCGCGGTAACGTTTTCTGATCTCGCCACGCTGACCGTAGCAGATGGCTCTTGCAACGGCATGGCGGCCTTCACCCCGGTTCAACTGTGTTAGGATCCGGCGACGATAGTCCTCATCATCAATATAGTTGAGAAGATACAGTGTCTTGTTAACTCTTCCGACCTCCATTATTGCCTGAGCAAGCCCTGACGGTCGGGTACTTCTCAATAGCGATCGAATGAGTTCTGACGCATGAATAGTGCCCAGCTTCAGCGAACCGGCAACCCGCATCATCTCATCCCAGTGGCTTTCGATTTTAGAAAGGTCAACACAACCCCGCGCCAGTTTGTCCAACGCCCCGTAATTCGCTGCTTTGTCGGCCCGCCAGAACACAGCCTCACCCGCATCCGCCAGACGAGGTGAAAATTGGTATCCCAGTAGCCAGAACAGGCCAAAGATAATGTCACTGGTACCTGCTGTGTCCGTCATGATTTCAACCGGGTTTAGTCCCGTTTGTTGCTCAAGTAGCCCTTCCAGCACAAAGATGGAATCCCGCAGTGTTCCAGGAATCACTATGCCATGAAAACCCGAATATTGGTCAGAGACAAAGTTGTACCAGGTGATGCCGCGCCCTGAACCAAAGTATTTTCTGTTGGGGCCAGAATTCACCGTTTTCACTGGCGTGACAAAACGCATACCATCAGCGGAGGCTACCTCCCCGCCCCCCAGTATCCTGCCAACGCTAACGAGGACTGAAAATCAACCAGCCGCGCATTGGCGCTAACCAGCGTTTCTGCTCGGATGTAGTTCTGTTTCACCCAGCTCAGACGATGGCGAGTCAGTGCAGGGATATTGTGCTTGATCAGCGGCTCATGTCCGATATTGCAGGCCTCAGCCAGCATCACCGCACACAGGCTTATATGCAGATCCTGCGCACGGGCACCTGACTCGCTGACATGGCTGAATTCACGGGTGAAGCCAGTTCTGGCGTCAATCTCGAGCAACAGTTCTGTCAGGTCAACGGGTGGAAGCAATTGTCTGACTCGGCTGCTCAGTTGTATCAGCGCCGGTGGTTCATCCAATTTATCCAGGCTGCTGATGGTCAGCGAAGGATGTTTACCTTCATTGCAGATGTCCACGGCGGTATTGCGATCAAAACGTGATGCCACCGTTTTCCAGGTTTCATCTAACTGAGCGGCCAATTGCTCCGATGCTTTACTGCCATTAGTGGGGTGACCCAATGCCCGGCAGACTGGAACCCGCTGCGCCTGCCATTCCTCCCCCTGAAGAAGTTTTTGGCGCGGATCACCCCAACGATCGCTGTTTTCCAACCAGATGTCACGACGGCGTAGCGCATCCTGAAGTCGCTCCAGCAGACACAACGAGTAACCTGCTCGCTGTATCCGACCGTCAGCATCGTACACCAGGCGTTTCCAAGGGCCTGAAATGATATGTTCAGGTGCATCGTCCAGGATCCGTTTTTTCGAGCCGTTTAGCTCTGCCAGGTAATGGATGGCAGCCAAGGTATGTTCACCGTCTGGGGCCGCACGGAAGTGCAGATCGCGCAGTAGTGCGGGCAAAAAACGCCTTACCCGTCCGTATTGCTCCACCATTTCATCCTGAAAGTTTGTATCCTGGGGGCGGGCCAGTTCATTCACTTTTTCCACGGACTCTGCCAGTCTGGCGACAGACACACTGCTGAATATGGTCTTTCGCAGCAAATCATCGGCGGTATCTTCATCAAGTAAAAGTGCGCATGCCCGCGCCAGCAGCAACGCCGCGCGGTCAAGATCCTTGAGCGTCCTAAGTCGCTTTTTCTGCCCGGTTTTCTTCGCCTCCCGGGTAATATTGAGGATCAGCATATCCAGCACGTCAACGGCCTCGTCCAGCGCCGAGATTTCTTGCGCTTTCACGAATGCGGTAAGGATCGCCAGCCGCCGTTCTTCTGGCATTCTGCTGATATATTTCACCGATGCCATTCCGGCATAGCGTGCCAGATTGCGGAGCTGTATGGCGGGCAGCCCAGTGAAATTCAGACAGGAAAACTCCAGGCTGCGCAGGCGAGTGTAACGTTCAAGTGCTTCAGTGAACGCGGGGCCGCTGATAGTGACAGGGCCTCTTTTTAGGTGCTCCATCACTGAGAGTCGCTGTCCTTCGGGGATTTCAAGTAACCCAGCCAGTTGTGCGGTCTGCCAACGGTTTGGCAGCGCGGCCAATTTTCGCCACAAGCGGCGGGTCGCACGCTCACGGATTTCACCAATGACTCTCGTCAGGGTGGATGCGGCTGGCAACAACACTTTATTTTGAAGCAACCACGCGGTGGCAAAATCGAACATCAGTCCGGGGCGTTCATTACTGAGCCATGCACGGGTATACAGCAATCGCTTCAGTCTGAACGACCACGGGAAATCACCGAAATCATGATAGCTATAGTGCTGCCTGATAAGCCCGTGGTGCTCCCAACGTGTGTTTTCCCTTTGAGCATAGCGGGAAATGATCTCTGGATAGCGGATGTTAAGTTGCCTTGCGACATAAAACTGGACACCGGGCGGTATTTGCATGAGATCGGACAAGAAGGTTCCCAGAAAGCGGGCAGTTGTGAGTTGAAGGGCAATTCCCAACCGGTTATGCCTGCCCCTACGCAGGTTGATGAAAGTAAGGTCTCGCTCATCAAGATGAAAATACCGTGCCAGCTGGATCTCGTTTGGCTCTGCGGCATAACGCCCGTAGTTCTGTGTCTGTTTGTCGGTCAGAAAATCAGCAGCCATCACGCATCCTTTCGTAAACGGGTGTTCTGTTCTCTTTTTAACCGTCTCAAATGTTATAAATTTTGAGACCAATGAAAACTGCCCTAAACATGAGTATCAAAAATCGTGATTTATGCCTTATGATACTACGCAGTATCAATATCGATTTATGAGACCAAAATGGCATTATTAGGGTATGCAAGAGTATCAACCAGCCATCAGAAACTGACGAGCCAGGTTACTGAGCTCAACACAGCGGGAGTGAGGGATGATCGAGTGTTTACTGACATGATGTCGGGAGCAACTGATGAGCGCGAAGGGCTACAGCGACTCCTTGCCAGAGCGGAGAAAGATGACATTATTCTCTGTACAAAAATGGATCGTCTTGGACGTAATACCGCAGATATGATTCGCATCGTGGATACTTGCTATAAAAAAGGCATCGCTATTCGCTTTCTTGAGAACGGCCTTAGTACTGAAGGCACTATGGGAAAAATGGGGCACTGTTGCAAATAGTCGGTGGTGATAAACTTATCATCCCCTTTTGCTGATGGAGCTGCACATGAACCCATTCAAAGGCCGGCATTTTCAGCGTGACATCATTCTGTGGGCCGTACGCTGGTACTGCAAATACGGCATCAGTTACCGTGAGCTGCAGGAGATGCTGGCTGAACGCGGAGTGAATGTCGATCACTCCACGATTTACCGCTGGGTTCAGCGTTATGCGCCTGAAATGGAAAAACGGCTGCGCTGGTACTGGCGTAACCCTTCCGATCTTTGCCCGTGGCACATGGATGAAACCTACGTGAAGGTCAATGGCCGCTGGGCGTATCTGTACCGGGCCGTCGACAGCCGGGGCCGCACTGTCGATTTTTATCTCTCCTCCCGTCGTAACAGCAAAGCTGCATACCGGTTTCTGGGTAAAATCCTCAACAACGTGAAGAAGTGGCAGATCCCACGATTCATCAACACGGATAAAGCGCCCGCCTATGGTCGCGCGCTTGCTCTGCTCAAACGCGAAGGCCGGTGCCCGTCTGACGTTGAACACCGACAGATTAAGTACCGGAACAACGTGATTGAATGCGATCATGGCAAACTGAAACGGATAATCAACGCCACGCTGGGATTTAAATCCATGAAGACGGCTTACGCCACCATCAAAGGTATTGAGGTGATGCGTGCACTACGCAAAGGCCAGGCCTCAGCATTTTATTATGGTGATCCCCTGGGCGAAATGCGCCTGGTAAGCAGAGTTTTTGAAATGTAAGGCCTTTGAATAAGACAAAAGGCTGCCTCATCGCTAACTTTGCAACAGTGCCATATTGATGATGCGCCCGCGACCTGCCTTGATCATCACTGGGACCGCTGCCCGTGCCATCAGAAAGGGGCCATTGACGTTGGTGTCGATGACAAGGCGCCAGATGTCCGGGTCGGTTTCCCAGAAACGGGTTGGATCGGTCAGGAATTGCTCGCTGACATACTTCATACCGCGACCGGCGTTATTGACGAGGATATCAAGTCGACCGAAGTGATGCTGTGCCATTGCCACGACGCGGGCACAATCTTCTTCACGCGTGACATCGGCAAGTACCGGAATTAGCCGGTCGTTCCCGACTTCGCTAGCCACGCCCTCGACTTCGGCCGCCTCACGCGATGCGGTCATGACAACCCGCGCTCCGGCCGCCACGAGTCCCAGCACCATCGCCCGACCGAGCCCGCGACCACCGCCGGTGACGATGGCAACCTTGCCCTTGAGTTTCTTGCCACTCATCGGTTCAGCGCCTGCATCTGAGGTGCAGCATAGCGCTCTCCGACGACGGCACCAGGCGGCAAGATGCGGTCGATTCGGCTGCGATCCTCAGCCGTGATACACACCTCAAGCGCCTCTACGTTCTCCTCAAGTCTCGCCCGTTTCTTGGTCCCTGGAATCGGAACAACGTCCTTACCCTGCGCAAGCAGCCATGCCAGCGCTAGCTGGGCTGGCGTGCAGCCTTTCTCACGCGCCATCGTCTCGATTTCCGCGACTAAGTCAAGGTTTTTCTGGAAGCTTTCACCCTGGAAGCGGGGCGCGTGCCGCCGATAGTCGTCCTCGGCGAGATCCTCAATGCTGCGGATCTGACCTGTGAGAAAGCCGCGTCCCAGCGGGCTATAAGCCACATACCCGATGCCGAGTTCGCGCACGGTCGGCAGTATCTCGTCTTCCGGATCGCGGCTCCAGAGCGAATATTCGGTCTGCAGGGCCGAGATCGGGTGAACCGCATGAGCGCGGCGAATGGTTTCTGGCGCGGCTTCCGACAAACCAAGGTAACGGACCTTACCTGCCTTAACAAGATCGGCCATGGCACCTACTGTTTCCTCGATCGGCGTGTTCGGGTCCACCCGGTGCTGGTAATAAAGGTCGATGTAGTCAACCCCAAGGCGCTTCAACGACGCATCACAAGCTTGGCGCACATATTCCGCATCGCCACGAATGCCAAGATATTCACCATTCTCGCTTCGGACGTTGGCGAACTTAGTTGCCAGCACGACCCCATGGCGGCGATCAGCGATTGCCTTACCGACCAAGGCCTCGTTGGTAAAGGGACCGTACATGTCGGCGGTATCAAGGAATGTGACACCAAGCTCGAGCGCCCGGTGGATCGTCGCGATCGCCTCGCCCTCATCGCGACCGCTATAAAATTCCGACATCCCCATGCAACCAAGACCAAGCGCCGAAACTTCCAGCCCCTGTGACCCCAGCTTACGCATACTAACTTGCATAGCTTCCTCCTAAATGTTGCTTCATCAAGTAATCTACCTGACTCAATCGGCTTTGTTGCAAGTATGCAACAAAGAACCAACGGTATGCAAAAGCGTTATCTTACATAACAATCATAATTAACAACGCTCTGCTGGGCGGCATTGACTACGTGCCGAAGCTATCAAGCTACAGCCTGCTGCGCGGCATGTCCACCAGTGTGCACCGCTCCGGTGCCGACTTCCGCGACGTCAAAAAGCAAGGCGGCTCGTGCCATGACGGCACAGTGCAAGGCTGCATTGAGAAGGCGAGCCGGTTCGAGGAAATCGCGGACGGTAGCTTGCTACGCACGCGGGTCAAACCAGCCTAATTTAGCTTAGCGCCAGATTTTTAATGAGATGGTCACTCCCTCCTTCCCAGTACTATGCTGAGGACAGGCTTTCATTCGGAGAACCATCATGGAAAACATTGCGCTTATTGGTATCGATCTGGGTAAGAACTCTTTCCATATTCATTGTCAGGATCATCGTGGGAAGGCCGTTTACCGTAAAAAATTCACCCGACCAAAGCTAATCGAATTTCTGGCGACATGCCCGGCAACAACCATCGCGATGGAAGCCTGTGGCGGTTCTCACTTTATAGCACGCAAGCTGGCAGAGTTAGGGCATTTTCCAAAGCTGATATCACCGCAATTTGTCCGCCCATTCGTTAAAAGCAACAAAAATGACTTCGTTGATGCTGAAGCTATCTGTGAAGCAGCATCACGTCCATCTATGCGTTTCGTGCAGCCCAGAACCGAATCTCAGCAGGCAATGCGAGCTCTGCATCGTGTCCGTGAATCCCTGGTTCAGGATAAGGTGAAAACAACTAATCAGATGCATGCTTTTCTGCTGGAATTTGGTATCAGCGTTCCGCGAGGTGCTGCCGTTATTAGTCGACTGAGTACCCTTCTTGAGGACAGTAGTTTGCCTCTTTATCTCAGCCAGTTACTGCTGAAATTACAACAGCATTATCACTATCTTGTTGAGCAGATTAAAGATCTGGAATCTCAGTTGAAACGAAAGTTGGACGAAGATGAGGTTGGACAGCGCTTGCTGAGTATTCCCTGCGTTGGAACGCTGACTGCCAGTACTATTTCAACTGAGATTGGCGACGGGAAGCAGTACGCCAGCAGCCGTGACTTTGCGGCGGCAACAGGGCTGGTACCCCGACAGTACAGCACGGGAGGTCGGACGACATTGTTAGGGATTAGCAAGCGGGGCAACAAAAAGATCCGAACTTTGTTGGTTCAGTGTGCCAGGGTATTCATACAAAAACTGGAACACCAGTCTGGCAAGTTGGCCGACTGGGTCAGGGAGTTGTTGTGTCGGAAAAGCAACTTTGTCGTCACCTGTGCTCTGGCAAACAAGCTGGCCAGAATAGCCTGGGCACTGACGGCGCGACAGCAAACTTACGAAGCATAAAGGCAGAAATACACCAGTTTAAACAATCATTCATCTGGTTTTGCGAATACTGATATTGATGATACTAACGGCCCACCGGCCTGTTGAGGAACCTGTAAAACGGAAAGGCTCATTGAAGCCGTATATTTTCTGGAGGTTCATCAGGCGCGGAACTCATCGAGGCGCGGGAATAAAATCCCATTCAGACGCCGGATAGATTCAAGCAAGCCAACTTGTCGTCAAAATCGGTGTTGCAAAAACGGGAGTGACCATAGATTCGTTTTCTGAGACGTCCCCAGTATGGCAACCACGATCAGTCTGCTGGAGCCGGTTATAGCCGCACTGCTGGCCGTTGTGCTCGTCGGTGAAAGGCTGCCGCCTTCCGGATGGGCAGGCGTCGGACTGATAGTTACGTGTCTGGGGCTCATCACCGTTCCGGCTGGAAAGTTACGTTTCAGTCTGTTCCGGCAACGGAAAGAAAACTTTGAAATCGCAAAAAGGAAAGAATTATGAAAGATAAAGCGTCATTTGACTCATTTTCGGCTCTCGATATGCGTGCCGGTACCATCATCAGGGTTGAGGAGAGTAAAACATCAAAGCCCACCTGGCGCATGACTATTGACCTAGGACCAGAACTGGGAACAAGGGTGTCATGCGGTGCGTATACTAACTATGCAGCAGAAGACCTGCAGGAAACGCAGGTAATCTGCATCGTCAATCTGGGTACCATGAAGATGGGACCTGAAAAGTCAGAGGTGCTGGTACTTGGTGTGTCTGATGGTTCAGGCGGGACGATCCCGCTGACGACAGAAAAGCGCGTCGATAACGGTGAATGCGTTTTCTGAAAATCGGCAGATAAAGCCACGTATGGGCAAGAAAATGCTTCCTAAAAATTTCAGTGAATATGTCTGCTTCACGCCCTGAGACATTCGACAAGCTTTTTATGGCTTCAGTAAGGGCGAGTGTCTCGCTTCGAGAGCCAGCAAATATTTCGCTTCGTCATAACAGGTTCTGGCCTTCCAGCAGCGGTAAATGATCCTTATCCATTTGAACGCCAGTGCCCGGATCGCAGACTGATGAGATTTGCCCTTTTCTCTAAGGCCCTGATAATACAGTTTGGCCCAGTATGATGAATTAACCGTCTTGGCAGCCCATTCAACAAAGGTCTGCCTGACGAACTTGGCACATTGCCATCGCCAGTGAACCCAGGATTTTTGGCCGCTTCGTTCGGTCACCGGTGCTATACCTGCGTAGTTTTGAATTTCTTCAGCGCTGTTAAACCGGTCACGGTTATCACCAAGTGCAGCAAGCATCCGTGGGCCCATGCACGGTCCCATGCCCGGAAGTGATTTGAACAGCCCCGCATCTGGCAATGTGTCAAACAGCGTTTCGATTCGTTCGTCATAGGTTTTGATGATTTCACTCACGACTTTAATTTGTGTCGCCAGTGCTGCTGCCATCAAAGCATTAGCCTCTATAACACTCGGGTCTGTAGTCAATGGGATCGCATTATCAATACTCGCAACACGTTGCTCGGTAAGGGCCATAGCGCGACCACCTTTGGCATTCAGAAAGTTGCGGATCGTGTCGCGTCTGGCTCGTTTCAGTTGTTGCAGACTGGGCCACCGGATAATCAGCTCACACAACAGTAAGCTACCCCGATGTGAGAACCACTCCAGTGGCTGAGGATAATACTGTTTAAGCGTATTGATTATCCGGTTCACAAAGCGTCGTTTATCTTCAACCAACTGACGACGTTGCTCAACCAGTTGCTGAAGTAAGCGAATATCCGCATTGTCGGGTTCAATAGCTTTTATCTTCTGGGGGTAACGCAGCATTAACTCTAATGCCAGCTCGGCATCCTGCGGATCATCTTTAGCGCCGCTGGGCGAGAAGGCTTGCCGATAACGAGCCAGGGACAATGCGTGGACGGGGAAAACGGTGATAAAGGGGTATTTTTGAAGAGCATATACCACGGGGCCCTTCTTCAGTTCGAGAGCTATTGCGATTCTACCTTTTACTTTCTGGTGTAACTCAGTAAGCCAGGCATCAAGCGCTTCTGCTGTATGTTCAATCACATCGAATACGCGTTCACCGTTTTTAAACTGAACACAGACATCGTGTTTTTTATCAGCCCAGTCCAGACCAACGTGCGCAGCAAATTGATTAGTCACAGTCATCACCAACTCCTTTTTATCGGGGATTGGTATGCATTCCACGCTCTTCGAAAGAAATATAGCCAGCAGTTTATCTGCATGCCCTGAGTATTCGTTAGCGAACGTGGAGCACCCACTGGCTCGAAAGAAAAGCGGCGATCATCACGTGATTCTCGCTCAATATTCGTAACCAGTAAGCGCATACCCTGAATCACTTAAAGTGTAATTCTCAGGGTGCGAATGACTATAATTCGCTCATAGATATGCCTGTCGCGTTTGCGGCTTTACTTGTTATACCCAACCTGCCTGATTTTTATCGCCAGCATCCCGGAATTGAAATTATCCTGAGCAGCTCAGACCGCCGACGGAATATGCTGCATGATGGCCTGGACTGCATACTGAGGGTGGGGGAGCTGGACGATGGCGACTATATCGCAAAGGAGGTGGGAACCGTTAAAATGACGACCTGCGCCAGTCCTGCGTATCTTGATCAACACGGCACCCCGGAAACAATGGACGAGTTGCAGCAGCATCAGGCCGTCAACTGGATTAACAGCAGCAACAGACAAGTTATGCCCTGGACATTCGGGACGTCAGAGGGCTCCACCGAAATTGAACTTCCAGGCAGGCTTGTCGTGGATAACTCAGAAGCCTACATTGCAGCAGGCCTGGCGGGGCTGGGAATACTACAGGGCATGAATATTTTTTTGCAGCCTTATCTCGATCGCGGGCTGTTGGTAGAGGTTCTGCCAGATAATACGTCCCCGAATCGCAAACTGTAACTTCTGTATCCGCACCGCCATCTCTCCCGAAAAGTACGGGCGTTTACCGACTGGCTGGAAAGTTTATTGTAAACGCCTGGGGGCCTGCAGCCTGCTGGTACGTGCGCTGCCTTTTATCGGCCCGCCAGCTTCTGTATGGCTTCACGGACAGGAGCATCGCCAGACGTCAGCTCAATGATGACGCGGCTGACGGCAGGTTGCTCAATGAGTTCAGCCAGCGTAGCCGCCACGTCATCACGGGGCACGTTACCATACGGGATGGCCAGGCCGGCACGTACATAACCCGTACCAGTCTTATCCTGCAGCGCGCCGGGGCGCAGGATCACCCAGTCAAGCTCGCTTTGTGCTAGTTCCACATCGGCCATTTTTTTAACACGCATATAATTTTCGAATGATTCAGAAGTGGTTTCTCCCCGTGCGGACTCCGGGAATGCAGAAACGAGCAGAAAGCGAGACACACCGGCACTGAGGGCGGCAGCTACCGACTTTTTCAGCCCTTCGCCGTCGACCGCATTGGTCATCTCCTGTCCCCCCTTACCGCCGGCACCGGCAGTAAACACCACTGTATCACTACCTGCAAAGTGCATCGCCAGCGCAGCTGCATCCAGCTCTGTCAGGCTCCCACTGACGGGCTCAGCACCCAGCTCGCCTAGCAATGCCTGCTGCTCTGGCTTACGGTAGAGGGCACGAACAGCATGCCCCCTACCTGAAAGGATCCTGCACAGACGCTGGCCGATTTTGCCTGTACCACCGATAATGAAAACATGAACCACAGTTGTCTCCTTCTGGGGTTATGATGTGTCCGAAATTATAACCTGACATCAGGTCAGTTCCTTTGAGCCTGACCGATTGCACTGCATGCTGCTGCCAGCACCAGACAGCTGGTCAGATACTCAGTTGTTCTTATAGCTGAGAACAACAGCCGTACCGATTTAGCTCTCCCGTCACGATGAGAACTCCTGAACCGGTTACACGCAATGCCGGCCAATATCTTCCGTTATATTCGAAAGATCCACGCAAGTTACTGAAGTGCGAGGGACGCAATGTGTACCTTGAACGAACTGAAGTCAGCGGAACCCTGAAGGTTCGATTCCATAGCGTTCAGAAAACTGCTTGCTGAAGCTCGATAGTGAATTGTAACCCACCCGCCCCGCGACCGTTTTTACCGGCAGCGTCGATGTCATCAGCAGGCGGAGAGCCTCCGCGATACGTGCATCGGCGATAACTGAGCGTAAGCTGGTTGACTCACTGGCCAGGTGGCGCCGAAGCGTGGGGCCACTGAGTCCCGTCAGATCTTCAATTTCAGCAGCACTCCAGGGATGAGCCGGTTTGTCCGCTACCATCTGACGGATTTTCATGGCCAGACTTGGCTGCCGGGCTCGCAGCAAAGCATGGTATCCCATGCCATAAAGCCAGAGCACCACTTCAACCATGGCGTGCAGGGAAAGCGGACGCTTCCCTTCCCGCATTGCGGCTGTCCAGCGGTTAAGGGGTGAAAGAAGAGCTGATACGGAAATGGCTGCGATGCTGCCGGTGTCCTGTGGTGGTGGTGCGGCAAGTAACAGCCTGGCTGCTTCAAGCTGTTCCTCCGCGAGCACCACGCTCAGGGCAACAAACTCACCACTTTGTTCTGAAGGGGCATATTCTATATCGATGCTACGGGCATTCGGGACGACCATAATCTCGCCCGGGATCACCCGGTGCCATTTCTCATTTTCACGATACCGGAATTCTCCTTCCAGCGGGAAGGAAAGGGTCGCACCTTCCACCTCGAACTTCTTTACCTGATGCGTCTGTTCTGCGCGAAGGCAATCGCAGGGAAGTGGAAAACGGGAGCGTGCCAGGGTAAGAAGCTCAGCGAGGAGATCATCAACGGGAGAATCGGAAAAGCTGACTGTTTGCATATTCATCCGGAATTTGACTTTGACCGCTATTATACGTCGCCATATACAAAAGCATACAGCGACGCGTGCGGTTGTCTATTCCCGGATGACAAAAATCAGGCCGATTATAGTTATTGCCATACCCACAAGCATGGGCAATGTAATGGCCTCTCCAAACAGCAACCACGCTTCAGCTGCCGTGAGAATGGGAACCAGGTAAAAGTAAGTAGCGACTTTGGTTGCTTCACCGCTTCGTATCATAAAAATCAGCAACATAATCGCCAGAACCGATACGCCAATAACCAGCCAGCCCAGACCCAGCGCAAATGATAAGCTCCACTGCGTCGGAGCAGATTCGAACATCAGGCTAATTGCACCCATCGATATTGTCAAAGTGACGTACTGTAAAAACGTGTTCGCAAAGATATGTCCATCTCCCTGAGCACGGCGCTGATAAAGCGCTCCGATCGTTACGCCAAATAACCCCAGCATGACCGACCCAAAAGCCACAGGATCCAGTGCAAAACTATGCTGGCCTGGCGAGAGCACCAGGAAAACGCCCGCAAAGCCAATCGCAATACCCAGCCATTTCCGGGGATGCAGGGACTGACGGTGCATGAGTGAAACCAGTATTGCAGTCAGTACCGGCTGCAGGCCGGTGATGAGCGCCACAATGCCTGACGGCATGCCACGATGGATGGCATAAAAGCATCCGCCCAGAAAGAAGCTCTGCAGGAAAAGTCCGACAATCAGGTTGCGAACCATTCCTCTGCCGGACGGAAAACGGGCCCTGAACCCCAGTGTAAGCAGCAGAAGGACCAGACAGGAAAATGCGCCACGCAGGAATAAAAGATGAAACGGCGCGCTGTACTGCACGGTAAATTTGGCTGCGACAAACCCTGACTCCAGAGGAATACAAAAAGCCAGGGCGCAAGAGTAATGAGCCATTTTTTTGTGAGGCAGTGATATTCATAGTATTGCAGGTGGGTTCTTGTCGGGCGATATGAAAGGGGATCTTCCCGGTCACTATTGTGTGCACCGGGAAGGAAGGTGATCAGACTGCGGGTGACCACAGGTCGTAATTCAGTGCGAAGCTGTTACCTTCACGGATAACCTTACCGGTAGTAGGCAGGTTGAAGTGCATACCACTGACAGCCAGGTTATCGCTCGCTGCGCGGTCAAGCACTTTGCTACGGATGGCCGCCGCCGCCGCAGGATCGCTGTCGAACGCGATAGTAACGTCAGGCTGAGCAACCTGAATGTGCGGGAAGTGAACAATATCACCCCAGATGAGCAGCGACTCTTTTTCATCACCCAGCAGATAACCGGTATGTCCTGGTGTATGGCCGAACAGCGGTACAGTCTGAATACCTGGTAAAATCGCTTCCTCGCGGAATGGCACCAGTTTGTCGTCATAAGCGCTGAAGGCGTTCCTTGCTACTTCAAAGAACGGCTTGAATGCGTCAGGCGCGCCAGCGGAAATGGTTTCATCACGCCAGAAAGCGAGTTCTTTCTCATGCACAAACAACTGCTGAACATTGCGGAAAACGGGAGTCTGCAGGGGGCCTGCAAGCCCGCCGATATGGTCAGGATGCGCGTGAGTCAGGAGAAGGGTATCAATCTGAAGCGGGTCAATGCCTGCCGCGGCCAGGGCTACCTGAAGCCGACCGCCCCAGCCATTGATACCTCCGGCACCACTGTCAATCAGGATGGTTCGCTCAGGCGTCTGGATAACGTAGACGTTGATATTAATACGGGGTACTGCTGGCACACCGCGCTTCTGCAGTAAATCCTCGGCACGTGAGCCGTCAATACCAGACAGCAGCTCAAAAGATACGTCCAGATAGCCATCACTCAGCATGGTCACAGTCATGTCACCTACTTTTTTGCGATTGATAGCCGGGGCCTGCCAGTTCAGTTGTGAAGTCATATTGGTCTCCGTTACGATTAGAGGTCATCAGGTTTTACTTTAGCAATAGTAACGAAATTTCTGGTTCGAACTGCTCATCCTGCTACGTAAACCGCTCATTCTTAAAATCCGGAGCACAGCAGGTTATATTGCTTTTGCCTTTCTCATGTAAGGTGTCGGTATTATCTTTACCGGAGCCTGTAATGGACATTATTGGAATTATCATGTCGGCGGGAAAAGCCTCTGACCAGTCCTCAAGCACCCGACAATAGTGTCCCGCCTCAATCCCCGCCAGGGCAGAAGACTCCGGCAGGTAGGCCAGGCCGTAGCCATCTTTTACTGCCTGAAGCATTGGATAAATGCTTGAAAAAGTAAGCTGCCCGTCCACTTTTTTCACAATCTCCCCCTGCCTGACAAATTCCCAGCCATACAGCGGGCCTGTGGGTGACAGACGTATATTGATGCAGTCATGTTTTTCCAGCTGAGAGGGATGTAGCGGCAGACCTCTTTCTGCAAGATAGGTGGACGATCCAATGACGACAAACCGTATGTCCGGTGCGATTCGGACGGCCACCATATCCTTTAATATGTCATCACCAATTCGGACTCCGGCATCAAAATTGCCCTCAACAATGTCGACAAAACCGTTCTGCTGCGACATTTCCACCTTGATATCCGAATATTTTTTTAGTAACGGTGACAATCGTGGCCAGAGACATTCATGAATCATGTGATCTGATACCGTAAGTCTGACCAGCCCAGCCGGTGTATGGCGCAGTCTCTGAAGAGCTGTCACGCCCGCTTCAATGCGCGCAAGACCGGGTTCAAGCGTCAGTAATAATTGTTTACCGGCTTCGGTGACAGCCACCCGCCTGGTTGTACGCATAAGTAACGGCATGCCAACGCGCTCCTCGAGACGACGTATCGTGTGTGAAAGCGTGGATGCCGAGATCCCGAGGCGGACAGCAGCCCGTGAAAAACTGCACTCCTGTGCTACTGCCATGAATGCAACATAGTCATTAAAATCGTGACGCATACCGTTCCCGTTCAGGATCTCCGATAACATTATCAGAACCATTTAGGTTCATGATGCCGATTCTGTGAGCCATCAGGCAACTCCCCCGTTCCGCTCATCCGATCATAATTTTTATAAATCTAGATATTGATAAATCTCAATATGTGGAATAAAGTGTCGTGGTTCTGCGGCTACATCGGCCGAACGACGACATGCCAGGTCGTAAATGCTGAGACATGGCGTTTCAGTGATATTGAAAATTCGCTATATCAGGATATGTAATGAAGACGAAAAACCTGTTCTCTCCCACCAGACTAGGTCCCTACACCCTGAAGAATCGTGTTGTACTTCCGCCTTTAACCCGCTCACGGAGCTCACAACCGGGTGATATTCCGAACGAACTGATGGCTGAATATTACGCACAGCGCAGCAGTGCCGGGTTTATGGTGACCGAAGGAACACAAATCGAACCTCGTGGGCAGGGTTATGCGTGGACCCCGGGGATCTACAGCTCACGGCAAGTGGAAGGCTGGAAGAAAGTGACGCGGGCAGTGCATGAAAAAGAAGGCATCATTTTTGCCCAGCTCTGGCATGTCGGAAGAGTATCCCATAACTCCCTGCAGCCATGTAACGCCTCGCCTGTCGCTCCGTCGGCGATACCGGCAGGGGAAAACGTTAAGGTATTCATCGAAACCGGGCCGGGAGAGGGTGCGCTGGCTACCGCTTCCTGCCCCCGCGCACTGGAAAAAGAGGAAATTAGTGAGATTGTCAGGATGTACGCCGGGGCAGCTCAGAACGCCCTTGATGCCGGTTTTGACGGTGTGGAAATTCACTGTGCAAATGGATACCTGGTTAACCAGTTCATGTCATCCCATAGCAACAAAAGAGAGGATGAATATGGTGGCTCATTACATAACCGGCTGCGGTT
Organism: Citrobacter sp. LST-B2; assembly: GCF_057983045.1. Lineage (NCBI taxonomy): Bacteria > Pseudomonadati > Pseudomonadota > Gammaproteobacteria > Enterobacterales > Enterobacteriaceae > Citrobacter > Citrobacter sp. LST-B2. The sequence goes on along the minus strand of NZ_CP192598.1, from coordinate 4,208,628 downwards.
TCTGCGCGAAGTGACGCAGGCTGTCGCTGATGTGGTCGGTAAAGACCGTGTGGGAGTCCGTTTTGCTCCGCTCTTTCAGACCACGGATGAAGTAAGGGTCTATCTTGGCTTGGTGGAAGATGATCCCCATGAAACCTATACCGAAGCCGTTAAAATTCTTGAAGAAATCGGAATAGCCTATATTTCTCTTGCTGAAGCCGACTGGGATGATGCTCCCGAATTGCCTGAAGCATTCAGAGCTGAAGTCCGTAAGTTATTCAGCGGTGTAATTATGTATGCCGGGCGATATACGCAAGAAAAAGCCGAACGGATTATCGGTGCTGGCTGGGGAGACATTATCGGATTTGGCCGCCCGTTCATAGCTAATCCGGATTTACCGCAGCGCCTTTATCATGAATGGCCACTGAATCCGGTCGATCCAACAACCATGTATGGTGGAACGGCAAAAGGCTACACAGATTATCCCGCCTTTGGCTAACCATTCTTATGAGCATCAGCTTTTCAAAAGCTGATGCTTAACGTAGAGAAGTATCGTAACATTGCAATTCCTCAATGCGACAAGTGACAGAGTTTATGCCTGATATTGATTTGAATGACGTGATTAAGGCGCTGGGAAACCCTGTTAGAAGAAAAATTCTGCATATGCTCAAGGAACCGAAAATACACTTCCATCAGCCTTATGCTGATGCGGACGAGTTCGGTGTGTGTGTCAGTATCATTCAGGAAAAGGTCGGGCTCTCACAGTCTACCGTTTCTCTTTACCTCTCAGCTCTTCAACGGGCACAACTTGTTACTTCTCAGCGCATCGGTCCCTGGACGTACTACAAACGTGACAATGATAAAATAAGGGTTGTTCTTGAGTTGCTGAAAAATACAATCTGATACAGGACTGAGCACATTCAGTGTAACAGTACCGGGGGTTCGTACTTGCGATCCCGGCAGGCATTCCATGAAAGCGCACTAATTCCTCAATATCAGGCTGCAGACCGGTCATAAGAGGCTAATAGTTTTGCAAAATATCCACCAGTTTGGGTCAAATCACTCTGTCGGTTGGTGTGCATACTCGGTGCAAGGACCTGCAGATATTTAAGATGGCGGATAGCTTGTTACAGTGCCGCTGATGACATTCCGACCCTGTTGCCGTCCGGGTAAGATAATACCTCTGACAGCGGTCATAAAAGCCCAACATAATTGTCTTTCGAGCCATATATTAATCGCTCATCGCGCTCTCTTTTTCGAAGAGGTGTCACTTAATCATGATCGGTCAGTACAAAAAGACAGTGCTTTTCCAAATTCCGGACGGTTGTATGCGAAAACGGTGAAGCTCAACAAATGGTGTCATCGCTGTGCAATGCTCTGCGGGCTCATTCTTTCAGTTAACTGTTTGGTTACAGCTTCAATGAAGTATTTCAGTTAATTCACAGCGAGGGTTTGAGGAAACCACGCTGTGATTACCCAACGCTCATCCGGAGCATCCGGATTGAACTGTCGCTGGAGCTTGTTGGGCGACACGATACTGGCCTCGCCTTTACATGCCCTCGGGCTCCGGTATCCGACCTGAGCCTTTATCCCGACACGTTTCATCAGTCGCCAGACTCTGTTCACTCCGCACTGTTGCCCGCTGTCCCGCAGATCCAGATGGATTTTGCGATAACCATAGACGCATCCCGATTCCAGCCAGAACTGTTTAATCTGTCCTGTCAGTCTCAGGTCTGCCTGATGGCGTTGTGAATGCGGCTGCTGAAGCCAGGCGTAAAAACCACTGGGATGTTCATCCAGCACCCGACAGAGCAGGCGAACAGGCCAGCAATAGGTGTTGTCACGAATAAAGGCGTACCTCAGTCGGACAGCTTTGCGAAGTACGCCGCTGTAGATTCAATTGGTCAACGCAACAGTTATGTGAAAACATGGGGTTGCGGAGGTTTTTTGAATGAGACGAACATTTACAGCAGAGGAAAAAGCCTCTGTTTTTGAACTATGGAAGAACGGAACAGGCTTCAGTGAAATAGCGAATATCCTGGGTTCAAAACCCGGAACGATCTTCACTATGTTAAGGGATACTGGCGGCATAAAACCCCATGAGCGTAAGCGGGCTGTAGCTCACCTGACACTGTCTGAGCGCGAGGAGATACGAGCTGGTTTGTCAGCCAAAATGAGCATTCGTGCGATAGCTACTGCGCTGAATCGCAGTCCTTCGACGATCTCACGTGAAGTTCAGCGTAATCGGGGCAGACGCTATTACAAAGCTGTTGATGCTAATAACCGAGCCAACAGAATGGCGAAAAGGCCAAAACCGTGCTTACTGGATCAAAATTTACCATTGCGAAAGCTTGTTCTGGAAAAGCTGGAGATGAAATGGTCTCCAGAGCAAATATCAGGATGGTTAAGGCGAACAAAACCACGTCAAAAAACGCTGCGAATATCACCTGAGACAATTTATAAAACGCTGTACTTTCGTAGCCGTGAAGCGCTACACCACCTGAATATACAGCATCTGCGACGGTCGCATAGCCTTCGCCATGGCAGGCGTCATACCCGCAAAGGCGAAAGAGGTACGATTAACATAGTGAACGGAACACCAATTCACGAACGTTCCCGAAATATCGATAACAGACGCTCTCTGGGGCATTGGGAGGGCGATTTAGTCTCAGGTACAAAAAACTCTCATATAGCCACACTTGTAGACCGAAAATCACGTTATACGATCATCCTCAGACTCAGGGGCAAAGATTCTGTCTCAGTAAATCAGGCTCTTACCGACAAATTCCTGAGTTTACCGTCAGAACTCAGAAAATCACTGACATGGGACAGAGGAATGGAACTGGCCAGACATCTAGAATTTACTGTCAGCACCGGCGTTAAAGTTTACTTCTGCGATCCTCAGAGTCCTTGGCAGCGGGGAACAAATGAGAACACAAATGGGCTAATTCGGCAGTACTTTCCTAAAAAGACATGTCTTGCCCAATATACTCAACATGAACTAGATCTGGTTGCTGCTCAGCTAAACAACAGACCGAGAAAGACACTGAAGTTCAAAACACCGAAAGAGATAATTGAAAGGGGTGTTGCATTGACAGATTGAATCTACAGCGGCTTTTTTTAATATGTCCCGTTCGTCGGTAACCCGCTTCAGCTCTTTCTGAAGACGGCGGATCTCGGCCTGAGCATCTGACTGTTCTTTATTAGTGGAAGAATCCGGACCGTAGTTCTTTATCCAGGCGTAAAGGCTGTGGGTGGTGATATCGAGACGCGTTGCAACGCTGGCAACAGAATAACCGCGATCAACAACCTGTTTGACTGCTTCAATTTTAAACTCTTCAGGATAACGCTTACCGCTCATGGGCACCTCTCTTTAAGTCATCTTAAATGACTCTGAGGTGTCTGTTAAACCTGTGGCGATTCACTTACCTGAACCCAGCTCACCTTCCAGACCAATAATATTGACATCAGGTGTCCTGATGATCTGAGCCACATTCTCTGCAACTTTTTCATGACTGCTGCCTCTAAACATATCCTGGTCAGCGGGTGATTCCGTCTGCAATCGTAGAGTCATTCAGCAATTTCCTTCGTTATAACGTAAGATTCTTTCACTATTAGACACAGTACAGAGCCCACAGCAACCAAATGACTGCAGCCGGGGCAGTTTAGTTTTAAGCATGCATAAGCCGATTTCGATGGAATCCCTTTCACACAATAATATTGAATTGAAGCAATGAAAACATTAATGTGTTTGTTGTGACTAGCTGCAGGGGCCTGGAAGAAATTCCAAAGCCTGACAAACCGGAACAGGGCTTGCTCTGCTCCGGTTTTATCCAGTTCATCTTGAAGCCCTTGTTTTTGTTACATATCCCTGCTCACTCTTTCAGCCATTGTTAAGCTTCTTGTGTGTAATCTGCGAATAATACGGATGCAAAATTGATGCAATGGATTATACATACCTACAGCGCACGTTACGCTGAGCTGAATCGAATTTCAGAGAACGTTCTTCGCTATTACCCTGCCCAGCCAGTTGAACACATTTTATCATCCGGCCCCGAGAGTGACATGTTCTCTGCCTGGTACAGCCTTCATCAGAGTCAAACTAGACGTTATTTACAGGCAAAAGAAGACAGCTACAGAGTTTAAGTCTGACATTATTCGTGGCTGTGTCTGCCTTCGGAGTTTTCAGCTTATCCCGATAACAGCGGTTTTGAAAAATTGACGTTTTTTACACCGGTACATTGCCCGAACGCAATCTCCCCCGTAGCGAAATACCGCCCCGCAGAAAATCGTCCATGCTCGGCATGCCCCTGGAACATCAGCATCTTTTCAATAAAGGTTTTACAGCCTATAGTCTGTATAACACAAAATACACCTTACCTGCTGTATTACAGGGCGGTACTCCCTACTCAGTCTGCGAGGCAGGTCACTTATGAATAATCAGTTCCCGATAAAAACGCTGAACCAGCTCAGACCTGTGCTAATCGGGTTTCGCAAAATCAAGGGCTTCACGCAAAAAGATGTGTCTGAGAGGCTTGGCGTAACGCAGCAAACCTATGCCCGCCTGGAAGCAAACCCTGCTAGCGCCAGTATTGATCGTCTGTACAAGGTATTCAGTATTCTGGGCGTAGAAATAACGCTGTCATCTATTTCCCCTTCACCCTTCATTTCCCACACAGAGATGAGGGGGGCATTTGACAGCACTCCCGCCAGACGGGAGAAATGGTGACTATTAGAAGTTTGCTAGTTTTGTCGAATGACGCCAACTACATGTCCGCATCCATCGAGTAGTGGCTTCAAGCCACGATTGTCACTGCCTCCGCTGCCTTTTTCCAGTAACTCTCTCCTTTTAATTCTAATATTTAGGGGTGTCAACGCAAAGCAGAAACGGCACCTTCTTTGCGAGACAAAATGACCTGTGATTGCCTGGCCGATTTATGGCAGCTAAGTGCGAGAAGCGGATATAGCGAATTCGCCATTGTACGGGATTAGCAGGTTTACTGAAGCAACCTGCGATGGCGTTATGGCAATAGTCAGTCCCCTGTCCAGTCGGCATAGGTGGCCACCTCGTCACCGCCGGGGATAAACTGATTGAAGCCTCCGCGCAAAATCACTTATTCTTTTCCGTTAATAAAATGCAGGAGCAAAGTCATGACTGGCGAAATTCGTGGGCGAGGCAGGCCACGAAAAACAGAGAGTACCTATACAGATACCCGTAATGACCTGATCCGAAGCGGGCTTGAACTGCTCACGCAGAATGGTTTTCTTTCAACGGGAGTCGATGCCATTGTCAAAAATGCCAGTGTTCCTAAAGGCTCATTTTATTACTATTTCAAGAGCAAAGAAGAGTATGCCCAGACTGTTCTGAGCGCCTATGACAGTTTCTTTGTGCATAAACTCCAAAAACATCTGTATGAATCATCCTTCACACCAATGATGCGTCTGGAAAATTTCATCGACGATGCCTGCGACGGCATTAAAAAGTACAATTTCACCCGGGGCTGTCTGGTTGGCAATATGATGCAGGAGAGTCCGGGTCTTCCACTGTCCTTTATCAAACAGCTCCACGAAATACTTGAGCGCTGGCAGGCGCTTGTGGCGTGCTGTCTGTCCGACGCGTTATCTTCGGGCGAAATCCGTTCCGATATGAATAATACGCAACTGGCGGCCATTTTCTGGAGCAGTTGGGAGGGTGCCGTAATGCGTGCCAAACTTTATTGCTCAACCCAGCCTGTGTACGACTTCTGGAGCTATTTCAAAAAGTCAGTACGCTATCAGCCCTCTAAGGACACGGCTGTTGAAAAGTAAAAAAGGGGCCGCAGCCCCTGATAATAATTATCAAACCCAGGCTGAGCCTGGCTTCCACTTCATTAGCTACACTGAATTACTGCCCGGCCACGAATTCCGCCACTCAGAAGTTTTTCGGCCACATTGATGGCATCACTCAGCGGATAAACGGTGGTCAGGCTATCCAGTCTGGACTCCGGTAAATACTGTACCGCCTGCTGCCAGATCGCCGCTCTTTTTTCCTTCGCGAACATGACACTGTCAATCCCTTTCAGCGTGACGCCACGCAGGATAAACGGAGCCACATTCCCCATTAGTTCCATCCCCTGTGCCATGCCGCAGGCTGCAACAATACTGCCATAACGCACCCCGGCGCATACATTGCAGAGCGTATGGCTACCGACTGTATCAATGGCGGCAGCCCAGCGTTCTTTCTGTAACGGTTTTCCGGGACAGGAGAGCTCGGAACGGTTAATAATCTCGTCCACACCGACCGTTTTATAGAGCCAGGCAGCCTCTTCCGGGCGTCCAGTAGACGCCGTAACGCGGTACCCCATTGATGCAAGGATCATGGCCGCAATGCTCCCGACGCCGCCGCTGGCACCGGTAACAAGTACCGGACCATCTTCAGGCTTAATACCATGATTCAGAAGTGCGTCTACGCACAGCATCGCGGTAAACCCAGCTGTTCCGATTGCCATTACGTGTTTGCCGTTAGCGCCAGCCGGGAGCGGCGTCAGCCAGTCTCCATTTACCCGTGCTTTTTCGGATAGTCCGCCCCAGTGTTTTTCCCCAACACCCCAGCCGGTCAGGAGAACCTTATCTCCGGCCTGATATTCGGGATGTGAACTGGCGGACACTGTACCGGTAAAATCAATGCCGGGCACCATGGGAAAGCGTCGGACGATTGGGCCCCGGCCCGTAATGGCCAGTGCGTCTTTGTAGTTGATGGATGAATAGTCAACATTGACCTCCACATCCCCCTGCGGTAGTTCACTTTCAGCGATTTCAGCAAGTTGCGCACTATAGCGTCCATCTGTTTTGTTGATTAATAAAGATTTAAACACGTTCACCTCGTTTGTCCGGGCGTTTACCGTTCAGTCATTAAGTCGTCAATAAATAATATTGACCGATCGTCTAATAATCAACACTACTATCCCAGTGCTTTGCCAGCATTCAAGAAACATTATTCATTTCATGCACTTAAAGCTGTCTTTTTTGACCGACATCAAACTGTATTCTGGTTTATCTGGTGCAGAGGGAAAATCAGCATCCCTGAAGATACATAGCTAATGCTTCAGAACACGGCTGATGATGCGATAAAACAACCAGGCTTTAATGAGTTAGTCTGAGCGGACCTTCGGCTCAGTAAATAGGTCCGCTCCGTGCCAAGAGCAGACGCTGGTAATTCGGGTAATGGTGCCAACTTACTGATTTAGTGTATGATGGTGTTTTTGAGGTGCTCCAGTGGCTTCTGTTTCTATCAGCTGTCCCTCCTGTTCAGCTACTGAAGGCGTGGTGCGTAACGGTAAAAGTACTGCCGGACATCAGCGCTATCTCTGCTCTCACTGCCGTAAAACATGGCAGCTACAGTTCACTTACACCGTCTCTCAGCCCGGTACACACCAGAAAATTATTGATATGGCCATGAATGGCGTCGGATGTCGCGCCAGTGCACGCATTATGGGCGTTGGCCTCAACACGATTTTACGACACTTAAAAAACTCAGGCCGCAGTCGGTAAACTCACGCATACAACCGGGCAGTGACGTCATTGTTTGCGCGGAAATGGACGAACAGTGGGGTTACGTCGGCGCTAAATCACGCCAGCGCTGGTTGTTTTACGCGTATGACAGGATACGGAGGACGGTTGTGGCGCACGTATTCGGTGAACGCACGTTGGTCACGCTGGAGCGTCTTCTGGGCCTGCTGTCGGCCTTTGAGGTCGTGGTATGGATGACGGATGGCTGGCCGCTTTATGAATCACGCCTGAAGGGAGAACTGCACGTTATCAGCAAGCGATATACGCAGCGCATTGAGCGGCATAACCTGAATCTGAGGCAGCATCTGGCAAGGCTGGGCAGGAAGTCACTGTCGTTCTCAAAATCGGTGGAGCTGCATGACAAAGTCATCGGGCATTATCTGAACATAAAACACTATCAGTAAGTTGGAGTCATTACCGGTGCTCTGATATATTTATTATACTATAGTGGGGTATGTGTTGATCTTAATGTAATACTCCCCTATAGTATAAGAAATACAGAGCAGTGAGGTAAGCAATGCCCAGTACTCCTGAAGAGAAAAAAAAGGTCCTAACCCGGGTTCGCCGTATCCGGGGTCAGATTGATGCTCTGGAAAGAGCACTTGAAAGTGGCGCTGAATGCCGTTCCGTTCTCCAGCAAATCGCCGCCGTCCGGGGCGCCGCTAACGGACTGATGGCAGAGGTGCTGGAGAGCCACATACGGGAAACCTTTGACCAGAATGACAGCTACAGTCATGAAGTCAGTAAATCAGTTGACGATACGATTGAGCTGGTTCGTGCCTATCTTAAATAGGTGAGGCCATTATTACATTGAGGATATATTACGTATGAAATCACGTGCCGCTGTTGCATTTGCACCAGGGAAGCCCCTGGAGATTGTTGAAATTGATGTTGCTCCGCCTAAAAAAGGCGAGGTGCTGATTAAAAACACCCACACAGGTGTCTGCCATACCGATGCCTTTACCCTCTCAGGGAATGACCCTGAGGGCGTTTTCCCGGTGGTTCTCGGCCACGAGGGAGCCGGTATCGTCGTTGAAGTTGGTGAAGGCGTCACCAGTGTGAAGCCGGGTGACCATGTTATTCCGCTCTACACCGCTGAATGCGGGGAGTGTGAATTCTGCCAGTCCGGTAAAACGAACCTCTGTGTATCGGTTCGCGAGACTCAGGGCAAAGGACTGATGCCTGACGGGACCACTCGCTTTTCATACAACGGTCAGCCTCTTTACCACTACATGGGATGTTCCACATTCAGTGAATACACCGTTGTGGCCGAGGTTTCTCTGGCAAAAATTAACCCGGAGGCGAACCATGAACACGTCTGCCTGTTGGGTTGTGGCGTGACTACCGGTATTGGCGCCGTCCATAACACGGCTAAAGTGCAGCCGGGCGATTCAGTTGCCATTTTTGGTCTGGGGGCAATTGGTCTGGCTGCGGTACAGGGGGCCCGTCAGGCAAAAGCGGGACGTATTATCGCTATCGATACTAATCCGACAAAATTTGACCTGGCCCGTCAGTTCGGGGCCACTGACTGCATTAACCCGAATGATTATGACAAACCGATTAAAGATGTTCTGCTGGATATCAACAAGTGGGGTATTGACCATACCTTTGAATGTATCGGTAACGTTAACGTCATGCGTGCAGCGCTGGAAAGTGCTCACCGTGGGTGGGGGCAGTCCGTTGTCATTGGTGTCGCAGGGGCCGGACAGGAGATTTCCACCCGTCCTTTCCAGCTGGTCACCGGGCGCGTATGGAAAGGTTCCGCGTTTGGCGGAGTAAAAGGCCGCACTCAGCTCCCCGGTATGGTCGAGGATGCCATGAAGGGGGATATTGACCTTGAGCCATTTGTAACCCATACGATGACACTGGATGAAATCAATGACGCCTTCGAGCTTATGCATGAAGGCAAATCTATCCGGACAGTGATTCATTACTGATCCCATCAGAATTTTAATCAACTCAAACTGAAGGAAGTGGAAAATGACAACTCCGGTAATTTCTGGTGACGGCATCTTTTCTCATGTGTTCATTGGCGCAGCCGATGTCGAGAAATCCTCCGCATTTTACGATGTCGTCCTGGGCACGCTTGGTATCAATAACCTCGGCCCGTTTGGCAACGGCTGGGTACTCTATGGCCGCGAAAAGCCGGCATTTATCATTGCCCGTCCGGGCAACGGTGAAGCACCTTCCGCTAACGGGGTGACTGTCGGCTTCGCTGCTGCCACCCCGGAAGAGGTTGATGCTTTCCATGCTGCCGGCCTTGCCGCCGGTGGAGCTGATGAAGGTCAACCTGGCCCGCGTGGTCACCTTCCCGGGGCCTATGCTGCCTACCTGCGGGATCCGGCGGGTAACAAAATCACGGCGTATACGTTTATCTGACGTCCGGATTTAAAGATACTTCCCCTGGCTTCGGTCAGGGGAAATAACCATGAGATAACGGCTGATGGAACTCATTGAGCAGCATGCCAGCTCTGGCGGCTGGCAAAACGTGTACCGGCATTATTCACAATCCCTTAATTGTGAAATGAATTTCGGTGTGTATCTTCCTCCCAAAGCAGTAACAGAAAAACTGCCGGTACTATACTGGTTGTCGGGCCTGACCTGTACTGAGCAGAATTTCATCACCAAATCAGGTATGCAGCATTATGCAGCCCGGCATAACGTCATCGTTGTTGTCCCGGATACCAGTCCCCGGGGTAATAATGTCCCGGATGCCGACAGTTACGATCTTGGCCAGGGGGCCGGTTTTTATCTGAACGCGACGGAACAGCCGTGGAATGTTCATTACAGGATGTATGACTATATTCTCAGAGAGCTTCCGGATGTCGTCATGAATCATTTTCCTGCAACGGCAAGAAAATCTATATCCGGTCATTCTATGGGAGGGCTGGGTGCTCTGGTGCTGGCTCTGCGAAATCCTGGTGAATATGTGAGCGTATCAGCATTTTCCCCGATAGTATCGCCTTCTCAGGTGCCATGGGGGCAACAGGCATTTAGCGCTTACCTGGGTGAAAACAGAAAAACGTGGGAAGCCTACGATCCAGTCAGCCTCATTTTACAGGGTGAAAAATTACCAGAAATCTTCATTGATCAGGGGCTGAGTGACGCCTTTTATGAAGAGCAACTGCGCACCAAAATCCTTGAGAGAGTATGCAATGAGATGAACCTCAATGCGTCGTTCCGATATCATACTGGATACGACCACAGCTATTATTTCATTTCCAGCTTTATTGGTGAGCACATTGCTTACCATGCCAACAGGCTCAGGCTGTCAGCATGAGTTGATTTCCAGCCTCAGAAAATGTGCTTAATTTTCAGGCCTGAACAGGGCCTGAACCCTGCAGACCTGAGATGTACTGTAACTGGTGGCTTCAGCAGTTTCTCTTATGCTCAGTTTCTTGACCTGTCGGTAATACAGAACTTTCTTATGTCGTTCCTGATCGGCCTGTTTGCCCCGGTGAATCGCCACGGATAATCTAGACACTTCCGAGCCGTTGATGGACTGACCCCGCCCCGGTAGACGATCCTGCCCTATAGTTTGGACTGACCCCACGCCTGTAGACAAATCCTGTCCTCACGACGAGGCCTGTTCGAAGGCCTCCGGACTGACGTCGCCGAGGTGGCTGTGGCGCCGGGACCGGTTATAGAAGACTTCAATGTAATCGAAGATCCGCCCGGGCCAGATCCCTGGTTTTATATATGCGTTTTCTGATCCGTTCTTTTTTCAGCGAACTGAAGAACGATTCGGCCACCGCATTATCCCAGCAGTTGCCACGCCGGCTCATGCTCGGCGCCAGGTTATTGGCCCGGTAGAAGCGCTGCCAGTCGTCACTGCCGTACTGGCTGCCCTGGACGCCCTTCTAAGAGTCAAGCTGTTATCGGGATACTGTTGATCCGCCTGTTTTGATTGCGCAGTAACGTGTAAACTTCGCGGGAGATATATCGCTTTAGACAGCGTATCGCTTCCATTTTTGTATGTCCTTCGGCTACACGCCTGGCGACATATTCCTTTGTTTTTGCGTCAGTTCGTAAGCGTCCGATGGCGATGATGTGAAGTGCACTATTTGCAGCACGATCTCCACCACGATTAAGTCGGTAACGGTTCGTTTTTCCAGAAGAAACGGGGACCGGGCTGACACCACACAGTGCCGCAAATCCTGATTCTGATCTTAACCGTTGAGGATTGTCTCCGGCAGTGATCAGCAACTGTGAAGCGCTTTCGTATCCGATAGCATTACGTTTAATCAGCTCAGGTGCCAACTCGTCGACAATTGCCGCAATCATGACATCCAGATCAGCGATTTCGTCATGTAACTCGAGATAGCGTCGGGCAAGGGACTTTAATGAAATGCGATAAACGTTGGTTACATTGCGGTATTCACTGGCATCAGGTCTCCAGGAACCCAGGGTCCTGATGAGCTGCATGCGCGTCATATTTCTGAGCTGTTCACGTAATTCATCCGGGGCAGAGATAATATTTGAATGGATAATCTGGAGAGCGACTCTGCGGGCTGATATTGCTGTTTTTCGGCAAGTTTTTAATACCCGCAGGGACTCAATCATGCCATCACGCGTTTTGGGAGTAACTGTCCTGATGCCTGAGAATGCTGCATGAGCGGCACATTCAGCATCAATTGTGTCACTTTTACCCCGTTTGCGTCGCTCCATCCGGTCTGGAGCAGTCACCTCAAGAACTTCTAACCCGGCGTTCTGAAAATAACGAAGCAAACCGGAACCATAGGTACCTGTGCACTCAACACCAATTCGCTTTAATGTCCCAAACGAGGTCATCCATGCCAGCATCTGCCGGTAACCTTGTCGTGTTGTGGAGAAATACTGAGTCCCAAGGACTTTATTGTTCTGATCTACGACAGCGGCAACGTGCAAATCTTTATGTGTATCCACGCCACCCACAACGGCAGCTTCGGTAACTTTATCAACCATGACAGAGGGCACTGTTGCAAAGTTAGCGATGAGGCAGCCTTTTGTCTTATTCAAAGGCCTTACATTTCAAAAACTCTGCTTACCAGGCGCATTTCGCCCAGGGGATCACCATAATAAAATGCTGAGGCCTGGCCTTTGCGTAGTGCACGCATCACCTCAATACCTTTGATGGTGGCGTAAGCCGTCTTCATGGATTTAAATCCCAGCGTGGCGTCGATTATCCGTTTCAGTTTGCCATGATCGCATTCAATCACGTTGTTCCGGTACTTAATCTGTCGGTGTTCAACGTCAGACGGGCACCGGCCTTCGCGTTTGAGCAGAGCAAGCGCGCGACCATAGGCGGGCGCTTTATCCGTGTTGATGAATCGCGGGATCTGCCACTTCTTCACGTTGTTGAGGATTTTACCCAGAAACCGGTATGCAGCTTTGCTGTTACGACGGGAGGAGAGATAAAAATCGACAGTGCGGCCCCGGCTGTCGACGGCCCGGTACAGATACGCCCAGCGGCCATTGACCTTCACGTAGGTTTCATCCATGTGCCACGGGCAAAGATCGGAAGGGTTACGCCAGTACCAGCGCAGCCGTTTTTCCATTTCAGGCGCATAACGCTGAACCCAGCGGTAAATCGTGGAGTGATCGACATTCACTCCGCGTTCAGCCAGCATCTCCTGCAGCTCACGGTAACTGATGCCGTATTTGCAGTACCAGCGTACGGCCCACAGAATGATGTCACGCTGAAAATGCCGGCCTTTGAATGGGTTCATGTGCAGCTCCATCAGCAAAAGGGGATGGTAAGTTTATCACCACCGACTATTTGCAACAGTGCCAGCTGAAATGCATAGGTTTCCAATGCGTCTGGAATCTGGTCATCAAGACTATCCAGTAGCCAAGGCACCCAGCCGGCGAAACTCATGCTGCGCAGCCGGTCCGGATCGATCCCGCTCCGCTGGGAAAGCATCGCCAGCAGCGACAGTGGTGGCGCGGTGTCCAGGTCATCGACCTGGCTGTGGCCAAGATCGTGCTCCAGCAGCTCGGGCAGTTCCATGTGATAGCAAAGGGCCACGCGGTTGAGCCATGAGGACAGCGCCTCGCCTTCTTTCGGAGCGGGATGCAGCGGCCAGCGCGGCGCGGGCTTCACATTAGTTCCCGCTCGAACTGTCGTCGCCGCTCGCTGGGGCCGGTGTAGTCGGCCATGCTGAGCGTGCGATGGTTGATCGCTTCCTCACCACTTTCCACGGCAGCGACAGCCGCCGCCATTAACAGGTGCGCCAGTTCGCCGATGGTGCCCTCGCTGCGCGTGAGCAGGTAGCGAGCCATATCCAGCGTGGCAATCGACGAGGGTCGCCGCAGCGGGAGCGAAGCCGCGAAGCTGGCCAGCAGTGAGCAGCAATCGTCGTTGGCCTCCCATACCGGCAGCAGCATCGGCTCGAACCGGTTCTCCAACTGATCGTCCGAACGAATGGCCAGGTAGGCGTCGCGTGTGCCAACCCCGACCAGCGGGATGCGCAGCTCGTTGCCGAGAAAGCGCAGCAGGTTGAGAAATTCCCGGCGGTTGACGCTATTGCCGGCCAGGACGTTGTGCAGTTCGTCGATCACCAGCATACGCACACCGACCTTGCGCAGCAGTGCCAGAGCCAGTTGCTCCATTTCCGGCAACCGTGGGCGTGGGCGCAGCGGCGCGCCCATCGCGGCGAGCAGCGCGACGTAGAAGCGGATCACGGACGGCTCGGACGGCATCTGCACGACCAACACTGGGATGTGCTCCTGGTCGGCGTCGGCGCTGGCCGGGTGGGTGCGGCGGAACTTCTCGACGATCATCGACTTGCCATTGTTGGTCGGGCCGACCAGCAGCAGGTTGGGCATGCGTTGCTTGTTTGGCCACGCATAAAGGGCTTCCAGCCGGTTCAGCGCCTCGACCGCGCGCGGATAGCCGATCCAGCGGTCGGCGCGAAGGCGCTGGACGCGCTCGTCCGCCGGCAGCCGAGCCAGCCCCTGCGCCGCCGGCAGCAGGTGGGACAGGTCGATGATGGGATATTCGTCCACGGCTACCACTCCTCAATCTGGTCGAACGGTTTGGCGGGTGGCAAGTTGTCTGCCTGCGGGTCGGCAATATCCGTATCCGGCGGAACGGGCTTGTCCGGCCGAGCTGATGTCTTGAGGTGCTGGCGGCGATCCGCGTCACGCCGCGCCTTGCGTGTGGCCTTCTGCGCGCTGGTCACAATCTCACGCATCTGGCCGATCATGCGGAACAGCGCCGACTCATCCACCTGTTCGCGCCCTTGCTGCCGCAGTTTCGCCAGCGCCTGCCGTTGTTCCCAGAGGGTGACAGCCGGATGCGACAAGGTACGGTAGGGAATTTCCAGGTAATGCTGTCCCTCCGGTTCCAGGACCCAGATACGGCTGATGTCGCGCGGATCGCGCCGGATCAGAAAGGACGGCCAGCGTTCACGCCGCGCAATCCACGGCTTGAGCGCATCGGCGTAGTAGTGGATGTGGTCGATGACAAAGCCGGTGCGGGTCAGCGTGCGCCGGAGGATCGGCAGAAAATCGACCAGGAACGAAGTAGCGCGTGTGACGACGGCCGGTACGCCGACACGCGCCACGGCCTCGGCCCAGCGCGCGGCCGGCGGTTGGAGCAGGCCGTTGTGCACCGAACCGTGGTAGGTGCCGACCGCCAATGTGAGCCAGCGCTCTAGCTCGCGCAGCGTCAGGGCGGCCTTGTTTTCGGAATCGTAGTCGCCGCGCTGGTCAGGGTTGGAGAAGGTCGTTCCCGGCAGTTCGTCGTGAATCATCTGCATCGCCGTGCCGATGATCCGTTCCACGATGCCGCCATAGTGCGGCTGTCCCAGCGGGCGATAGTCCAGCCGGATGCCATGCTGCTCGCAACCCCGGCGCAGGGCCTCGCTCTTGAACTCGGCCGCGTTGTCTAGGTAGAGCAGCAAGGGCTTGCCGCTCATCTGCCAATCCATTTCCACGTTCAGTCCTTCCAGCCAAGGGCGCTTGTCGCAGGCGACATGCACGAGGCACAGGCCAACCGAAACGGCAGACGGCGCTTCCAGCGTGACGACCATGCCGAGCACGCAGCGGGTGAACACGTCGATGGCGAGGGTCAGGTACGGGCGGCCAATAGGTTGCCGGTCGCGGTCATCGACCACGATCAGGTCGATGACCGTATGGTCTATCTGCACCTGCTCCAGCGGCGCGGTCACGGCAGGAGGCTCGCCGCCCACACCTTGTAGGTCACGAGCGGCATCCTGGCCTTCCCGCCGGCGGATGACCTTGCGCGGGTCAAGGCTAGCGATCCGTAAGGCCACGGTATTGCGCGCCGGCACTCGCAGTTTTTGAGCCTTGCACACCTGAGTGACTTCGCGGTGAAAGGCCGCTAGGCTGCGCTTCTGCTTGGTCAGGAACCGCTTTTGCAGTAGCTCGTGGATGACGCGCTCGACCGGTTCCGGCAAGCGCCCCTTACCTTTACCTCCACCGGACTGGCCGGGCACCAGATCCGTCACGAGGCCGCTGCCTTGCCGGGCACGCCGGATCAGAACGTATACCTGGCGCCGAGACAAGCCCAGCGCCTGAGCCGCCATATCGGCCGCTTCGTGCCCGACCGTCTCCGACTGCGCCAACGGACTGATGATCTCCGCACGACGGCGCGCACGCTCCCAAGCCTCATCAGGCAGAGTGGCCACGCCTTGTTCTGGAATCCGTGGGGTGTCCGTCGCCATGCTCACCTCGCTTTGGTGCACACGAGTATTGAGCATAGTCGAGATTGGTGCAGATCACTTCTGATATTGAACTGTCAGGAGCTGGCTGCACAACAGCCATTACGCCCAATCAACTGGTGCAGTCGTCTTCTGAAAATGACATAAATGCGCCCCTTCATTTTGGCCCACTCTAAAGCGCCCATTGTTACTAATTGACGCCCTGAAGTCCCAAAGGGCTTTACTCCAACTTGTACAGGTCGTGACGGCACACTGGCCTCCAACAACTGTTTGGCGGTCGTGACCACACCACTGTGCTGCGCCGTGGCAGCAAGATGGATTGATGTGTGGCAACGATCAGGTGTCTTCCCTTTTTTTGCGCCAGCGCTTCTGGAAAGGTTCTCGGGTGCAGCGCTCAACAACAAGGGGAGCACCCCTAGAAGAAAGGATCGTTGCGGATGGGAAGTCACAGGGCCTTGGCTCTAGTGATGGATCGTTTTACAGGCGCAGGCGGCATCCGCCTCGTTTCAAACCTTGAGACCAGACATGGCAGAAAAACTCGTCACTGAGATCGTTGCTCCCGCGATACTTGTTGTGCTGTCTCCGACACTCGTCATGCTTGGGAAGCGGCTGGTAGCATGGGCAGAAGTGAAGTTCCAAGGAAAGACAAAGTAGTGTCTCCTCAGGAGACACTTTCGGCATCGGAGGCTGCATGAAGCGTGACTGGGACGTGATCCGCGAAGTTCTGACAGAAATCGAGACAACCCCCTTATCGGAGCGCACCAATCTCACCTATGGAGTAGGGCCAGAGTACTCCGCGGAGGGCGCATCAAAAGGCGAGCATGCCCTCCTTCTATGGAAGGCCGGCTTCATCTCCGCCATCGACATCACGACCTACGGCGGACACGCGATCCTCTCTCCCGAATTGACCTGGCAAGGTCATGAGCTGCTGGACACCATCCGCAGCAAAGCTGTCTGGGAGCGAATCAAGACGATAGCGAAGGAAAAGGGAATCGAGCTAACCGTCGACAGCGTGAAGGCACTTGGTAAAGTGGCCCTGGACTGGGTACTTGCCAACTGAGATGTGAAGAACGCGCTCGGTCCAAGGGCAAGCAGAAACCACGTGCTCACAGAGTTTCACCTTGGCGGTTACGGGTTTCCGGCTTCGGACTTCGCGAGCCAAGTTTCGATGACGAACAGGGCGACCGTACCCGCGAGGTTCACTGCGAGCTGTGCATGCCTCGGCGCCGGGCGCACTGGTTTCTTCCCCTGGCCGTGGGCGTCCCCTAAGCGGTTCCGCATAGCGCCGAGACCGTGGACAACCGAGGTCACGCCGCCGAGGATCTGCTTGAAGACGTCCTGGGTGTGCTGGTCGGGCGCGAGGTTCAGTTCCTTTGCCACGAGCCTGTAGAGGTCCGGAAGGTCCGCTCTCCCTTTCTCGTACGCCACGCCGGCCTCATCGAGAACGTGCTTGCAGACGGTCTCGAGCAGCGTCCTGGCCGACGTGATTGCACCCTCTGGATCCGATTCACGCCGTTCGAGGGCCTTCGCCCAGACTGCATGCACTCCGTCCGCGTCGAAGCTTTTCAGTCCCTCGGAAATCGGTGCATCAGAGGGCCTCGAGGCTTTGCCCTCGAGGTGATCGAGCAACGGCGCAAACGAACTCCATATGAGCTGCCTGCGTTCGCCGTACGTACTCTTCTCGTACTTGATGAAACCCCAGAACTGTGCGAGGTCACGACATGTCCGCACGAAACCTGGCAACTGTTCCGCCACCTCCCGATTATCCAAAAGCGCTCGGCGAACAGTTTGGTATTCGCCGTCGTCGGCCTTACTCCCAGTTGCGTGCGCGATTAGCAGATTCTGGAGGTACTGCACTCTCTCGAGGTCGGTACTAAGTTCATCCATCGTGTCTTCGGTACCCGCCTACGCCACATGCTCATTGAGCGTAGGCAGCCCCCGGATTAGCCGCACGCTCTCCAAACTCACCCGCACGATCCGCTTGAGCAGATCCACAATGTACCGGGGGTCCTCCGACCACTGGTTCGGGTCGTTCTTGATGCCCGAAGCCTTGTCGATCGTGACCTGGTAGCGCTCCATGATCCACTCGATCGCCGGCTTGCCGTTGACCACGTACTCGTAGGCCTCGAGCGGAATGTCACGCAGCACCAGGTGCGGGTTGTAGACGATGACGCTCTTGTCGGGCTTGCCGTCCTTCTTCCCGAAGGTCATCTTCGTCACCAAGTAGTCGTCCGGCTCCATCACCAGGCGTTTGGCTTCCTCGGTCAGCGGGAAGGGTTCGACCGTCTCGTAGTTCAGATGCCATTCGCCCAGCTGGCGGCCGGCGGCTGAGAACGCGTTGAAGTCCTCAGCGAAGGGAATGCGTGGGAGCATTTTCTTGAGGTCGGCCGCGAAGCGCTGCTTATATGAAGGCGGTCACCCACCAGCAGTTGCTGCGCAGCCTCGATGCGCTGATGGATCATCAGGACGAGGTCGATGCGGTGGTCGCCGGGCTGCTTCGCCCGCTGATCGACCAGGATCTGTCGGTGGTCTTCTACGACCTGACCACGATTCGAAGCGAAGGACTCAGCCAGCAGGCCGATGACGTGCGCCAGTACGGCATGGCCAAGGAGGGGCTGATCGCCCGCCAGTTCATGCTCGGCGTGGTGCAGACCGCTGAGGGGCTGCCGATCTACCACGAGGTATTCGACGGCAATACGGCCGAAACCCGAACCTTGCTGCCCACGCTCACCAAGGTGCTCGAGCGTTTCCCGTCGGTGCAGCGCCTGGTGCTGGTCGCCGACCGGGGGCTGCTCAGCCTGGACAATCTGGAGGCGCTGAAAGCCGTGCGCCTGGCCAGCGGCAAGCCGCTCGAGTTCATCGTCGCGGTGCCGGGCCGGCGCTACAACGAGTTCATCGAGTTGCTCGAGCCCTTCCACGAACAGCAGTGCGCCACCGCCATGCAGGAAGTCATTTCGGAGCACGCCTGGAACGATCTGCGGCTGGTGGTCGCGCACGACCCGGTAACAGCGGCTGCCAAGACCGGGCAGCGCAACGAGCGCATCGACGCGCTGATCCGCCAGGCGGACCAATGGTCGGGCAAGCTCACCGAGCAGGACGAAGGCGTGAAGCACCGGGGGCGCAAGCTCTCGGATAGCGGCGCCAAGGCGCGCTTCTACCATGCGGTCAGCGAAGCGCACCTGTCGCGCATCATCAAGGTGGATCTGGGCGAGGAGCTCTTCAGCTACCACATCGACGACAAGGCGAAGCGTCTTGCCGAAATGATGGACGGCAAGCTGCTGCTGGTGACCAACGCCGAGGGGCTCGCCGCGCAGAACGTGCTTCAGCGCTACAAGTCGCTCGCCGACATCGAGCGCGGCTTCAAGGTGCTCAAGTCCGAGATCGAGATTGGCCCGGTGTATCACCGCCTGCCCGAGCGGATTCGCGCCCACGCGTCGATCTGCTTCATGGCGCTGATCCTGCATCGGGTGATGCGCAGCCGACTCAAGGCGGCGGACGCGGGCTACACGCCCGAGCGGGCGCTCGAGCAACTGCAGCGCATCCAGCATCACCGCGTGCGCCTGAACGGCGGCGAGCCGGTGGCGGGGGTGTCGACGCTCAGCACGGAGCAGAACGGGGTGCTTCATGCATTAGGAATCGAAAAGCCAGCGGCGCCGGAGCAGTTAGCGCTGTTGTAGTGGCATTTTTGAAAGTGCGCTCTAGCAAAAACAAGCACTTGCGATCTTAACTGTCGAACTCGGGAGGCACTGGTCGATGCTGCGCAGGAGATGTTGGGCCGGGACGTGATCTTCCAGGTTGAACGAGTAGAACAAGCGCTGCTGTCCTCCCGGTAACTGTCCCATCATGCTGTTCGCCCCCACGCTCGCTGACAACGCAATTTTGCCAACGGCATGGGAAGGCCGCTACTTTTTCAACAGAATCGGCCAAAAGCGGACGATTGCTGGCAGGTATTCAAGCTATGTCCCCAGGCCCTGGGGAAATAGCTTGGGGTTTGAGAAAGCCTGCTTAAGGTGGTCGTACACCAATCGCACCCGCTTCGATACAGGACCCTGCTGCGGGCGGTATATGAACAGATCCCATGGTGCTGGAGCGTGATCAGCCAAAACGGCAACCAGCTTTCCTGACCGCAGATGAGGCTCAGCCAGATAGGCAGGAATTTGGCCAAAACACATGCCTGCCAGGGTGGCTTCCAATTCCGTATCTGGATCATCACAGATAAGCGCTGGCTGCCTGGGCGCGAACGTTTGCCCGTCGGCAAATAGCCAAGGCCAAGGGCGGCCATTTTTCCGGTCGATCAGGACTGAAAGTGGCAGCTTAGCTAAAGCATCCAAAGATTCAGGTGGTGTCTTTTGGCCTATGAGAGACGGGGACGCGACAACGTAAAACGGCACGGGAGCTAAGGCACGTGCAACGTAGCGCCGGTCGCGAATAACCCCCACCCTGATACCAATATCGATATGCGCCTCAACAGCATCAGTCATCTGATCTTCCAAACGGAGATCGAATTGCAGGTCAGGATGTGCAGCGGCCAGGGGCTGAAGAAACGGTATTAGGAAGCGCCTGCCAATAGCATGTGGAGCCGTAATCCCCACCCTACCTGACAGCTCAGGCTCCGTCCTGTGCGACCGGAATAGCGTATCGAAATGATCCAGAGCTGACCTGGCATCTTTGGCGTAATTCTGACCGAAAGCAGTGATGCTCACCTGGCGGGTATTGCGGTGGAACAGTGATTCGCCAAGCTCAGTTTCCAGGGCTTGAATGGCTCGAGTCACCCCTTGTGGGGAGATGCCTAATCGAGTTGCCGCTTCGCGGAAGCTACCTGCCTCTGCTGCTGTGCAAAAAATCCTAACCATCTCCATGCGGTTAAGCATGTTGCCCCTCCCATTTATTCCATTTTCAGGAATAGCATAATCCAATCATTTTCATTTATTGAGATCAATCATGGGTCTAAAGTTTGCGCACTGCCAGGTTAACCAACCATGGCGAAGTATAAAACCACCGATGAGGTTCTCAGCATGAGCAATAACATTTCTGGAAAAGTTGTCGTTATCACCGGTGCCAGCAGCGGCCTGGGTGAGGCTACTGCACGCCACCTTGCTGCGCTTGGCGCTCGCGTAGTGCTGGCTGCGCGCCGCAAAGATAAACTCGACGCATTGGTGGCTGAGCTGACCAATGCAGGTGGTCAGGCAATCGCGTATCAGACCGATGTCACCTCTCAGGAAGAGGTCAAAACGCTCATTCAAGGTGCCGTGGATACCTTCGGTCGCATTGATGTACTGATCAACAATGCCGGACTGATGGCGATTGCACCGCTCAGCGATACTCGCACTGACGAGTGGGATCGCATGATCGATATCAACATCAAGGGTCTGCTGTACGGAGTCGCGGCTGCATTGCCAGTCTTCCAGAAACAAAACAGTGGTCACTTCATCAACATCGCATCGGTTGCAGGCCTGAAGGTGTTCAGCCCAGGTGGCACCGTGTACAGCGGCACCAAGTTTGCTGTGCGGGCTATCTCCGAAGGACTGCGTCACGAAGTCGGTGGCAGCATCCGCACCACGACTATCGAACCGGGCGCCGTGGACTCCGAACTGAAATTCGGCAGCACCCACCAACAGAGCCGCGATTTCGTAGTGGACTTCTACAAGCATGCAATTCCCGCCGAATCGGTCGCTCGAGCTATCGCCTTCGCAATTGAGCAGCCTGCTGACGTGGATATTAACGAGATCGTTCTGCGCCCAACCGTGCAGGAATTCTAATGAGTTGAGGGCCTGACTCTTCGGCGTCAGGCCCCGCTTATCTGGAGTGAAAAGCGGTGAGTGCCACATGGCCCGGAAGAAAAGAAGCAAGCGCTCGATGCAGGTGCTGAATGCCCTGCAATTCTTCAGCAGCTTGCAGCTGTTCGTGGGGCTGACAACGGATTGATGAGGGGTCAGTTTGGATATAGAGAATTATTGTACGGTAAGCCTGTTTTTTGAACAGACTTACCTATGGCAATAGGGTGTACTCCCGCGCTATACGGCATTTTCAGAGGTTTGACCTTAATCGGATAACCTAAATGCGATACTGCAAGAGCGACAACTTAAAAGCGATAGCCACTGACGCAAAATCAACCCCTTACGAACCAAGATTGGTTAAATAATGCGCTTAACGTACAAAAATTTCCGATCTCCAAACTGACCCCTATTACTTGCAACGCTGGGAGGAACACATGACATATGCAACGATCAATCCCTTCACGGGAGAGCTCATCAAAGAATTTCCCAATGCCACTGATGCCGAAGTCACAGAGGCAATTGAATCGGCCCACCAGGCCTTTTTGAGTTGGCGCAATACCTCTTTTGCCAACAAGGCTGAAATACTCAATCGGGCTGCAGCCCTGCTCAGAGACAGCAAGCGCCGCTATGCAGAGCTGCTGACCCTAGAGATGGGTAAAGTCATTGGAGAGGCCGAGGCCGAAGTAGAACTGTCGGCGCAGATCCTCGAATACTATGCCGAGCATGCCGAGAGACTGCTGGCACCGCAGAAACTGCCTGTGGCCGATCCCGCCGAAGGGGAAGCGCTGCTGGTCAATGAACCTCTTGGGGTCTTGCTGGCCATTGAACCCTGGAACTTCCCCTATTACCAGATAGCCAGGATCTTGGCTCCGCAACTTTCTGCCGGCAACACCCTGCTGCTGAAACACGCTTCCAATGTGCCTCAGTGCGCCGCCGCTTTTGAGAGCCTGATGCGGGATGCCGGACTGCCACAGGGCGCCTTCCAGAACCTGTATGCTACCCGGGATCAAGTCGAGCAGATCATCAACTCACCCAAGGTACATGGCGTGGCTCTGACCGGCTCTGAAGGTGCAGGCGCCGTTATTGCCTCTCAGGCCGGTAAGGCGCTGAAAAAATCCACTCTGGAGCTGGGCGGCTCTGACGCCTTTATCGTGCTGGAAGATGCCGAGCTTGAGAAAACCATAGATTGGGCGGTATTCGGCCGTCACTGGAATGCCGGTCAGGTATGTGTTTCATCCAAACGGATGATCCTGGTGGAAGCCATTTATGACAAGTTTATGGAAGGCTATACCAAAGGCGTAGCCGCGCTTAAAGCCGGTGACCCTATGGATCCGAACACGACTCTGGCGCCCCTGTCTTCCCAGGGTGCTGCCGATGAAGTGAAGCAGAAAATTCGTGAAGCGGTTGAGCATGGTGCCACAGCTACCGAAGTTGGTCCCAAAGTGCCGGAGCAAGGCGCTTTTGTACAGCCGACCATACTTACCAATGTGACCCCGGACAACCCGGCTTACTATTGGGAGTTCTTCGGCCCTGTCTCCATGATCCTCAAGGCAAAGGATGAACAGGAAGCGATTGCCATTGCCAACGATTCGCCCTTCGGCCTCGGTGGCTCTGTGTTCACCGCCGA
This sequence comes from Citrobacter sp. LST-B2, assembly GCF_057983045.1. Lineage (NCBI taxonomy): Bacteria > Pseudomonadati > Pseudomonadota > Gammaproteobacteria > Enterobacterales > Enterobacteriaceae > Citrobacter > Citrobacter sp. LST-B2. Next base: position 4,185,031 of record NZ_CP192598.1, on the reverse strand, counting down.
TGAACAGCGCGGTCTGGCGGTAGCCAAGCAAGTCTCTACCGGGATGATGTTTGTCAACCACCCCACCATGGTTAAGGCTGATTTGCCCTTTGGCGGCATCCGCCGCTCCGGCTATGGTCGTGAACTGATCGACTTAGGCCTGAAAGAGTTCGTCAACCACAAGTTGATCAACGTGGTGGATATCAACGCTCCCTTCTGATCGCGCTTGAAGCATATTTAGTTCGATAAAGACCCGAGCACCTGGCCGGGTCTTTTATCGCCACAGTCAAATCGACTGGCAAACTGGGTGATGCTGCCAACTTACTGATTTAGTGTATGATGGTGTTTTTGAGGTGCTCCAGTGGCTTCTGTTTCTATCAGCTGTCCCTCCTGTTCAGCTACTGACGGGGTGGTGCGTAACGGCAAAAGCACTGCCGGACATCAGCGCTATCTCTGCTCTCACTGCCGTAAAACATGGCAACTGCAGTTCACTTACACCGCTTCTCAACCCGGTACGCACCAGAAAATCATTGATATGGCCATGAATGGCGTTGGATGCCGGGCAACCGCCCGCATTATGGGCGTTGGCCTCAACACGATTTTCCGCCATTTAAAAAACTCAGGCCGCAGTCGGTAACCTCGCGCATACAGCCGGGCAGTGACGTCATCGTCTGCGCGGAAATGGACGAACAGTGGGGATACGTCGGGGCTAAATCGCGCCAGCGCTGGCTGTTTTACGCGTATGACAGGCTCCGGAAGACGGTTGTTGCGCACGTATTCGGTGAACGCACTATGGCGACGCTGGGGCGTCTTATGAGCCTGCTGTCACCCTTTGACGTGGTGATATGGATGACGGATGGCTGGCCGCTGTATGAATCCCGCCTGAAGGGAAAGCTGCACGTAATCAGCAAGCGATATACGCAGCGAATTGAGCGGCATAACCTGAATCTGAGGCAGCACCTGGCACGGCTGGGACGGAAGTCGCTGTCGTTCTCAAAATCGGTGGAGCTGCATGACAAAGTCATCGGGCATTATCTGAACATAAAACACTATCAATAAGTTGGAGTCATTACCCATCGAGGCGCGGGAATAAAATCCCATTCAGACGCCGGATAGATTCAAGCAAGCCAACTTGTCGTCAAAATCGGTGTTGCAAAAACGGGAGTGACCATAGATTCCGTTTTCTGAGACGACCCCCTTATGGCAGCACTTTAAATTGAGTCTCATACAGTATCTGTTTTCTTTCTCTTCATCTCTCATGACCTGCTGCCCACTTACAGACTCCAGGGTAAAGCAAAAAATTCTCCACCGGTGAGCAGAGTATATTGCATATGCCAGTTTATGAGTGTATATATAGCATATGCCAATAAGGAGCCTTCATGCCAAGACCCAGAATTCCCCGTAACATCTGTGGCCGCCCTGCGGATACCTGTTTTAAGCCCAATGCGCGACCGATGAGCCAGCTTGAACATGTTCATTTAAAAGAAGATGAGTTTGAAGCGTTACGGCTGGTCGATTTACTGGGCATGCAACAGCAGGAAGCGGCTGTTGCAATGGGGGTTTCAAGGCAGACACTGGCCAATGTCCTGAAAGCAGCCCGTTTTAAGGTTGTGGACTGTCTCACTCAGGGCAAGGCCTTAATAATGCACTCTGAAAGGGAAGGAGTTACACAAGATGATCACAGCCATTCCAGTGAATGACGACCGGGTAGCAAATCATTTTACCAAAGCGAGTCACCTTGTCCTGGTGGATGAGCGCGGTGTGGAGCTCAGCCGGACAGAAAATCCCGCGCTGGGCGCAGATTGTTCAGGTAAACGGAAGCTGGTTGACCTGCTGGTTCAACAGCAAGTCAGCCGCGTTGTGGTCCGTAACATCGGGGAACGGATGCTGGGTAAATTACTGGGGCATCAGATCGCGGTGTACCAGACTGACTGTGGTCGTCGTTTGTTCACTGAACTGTGTGATCCGGATACCCGTGTTCTGACTGAACTGAATAAGCCGGAGCAGGGACGCCAGTCCTTTCATCATGAGGCGAAAGGGAAAAAATGCTGTCACTCTGACGGGAACACAGCAGAAAATGCGTGCCAGGGTGGGCGTCAGCATCATCACGGAAACGGGCGCTGTTGCCATTCATGAGTTTATTTCATCACGGGCGGTGATTTTTATCAGACCCGTATTGTGTATAAACCAGGAGCCGGAATGTGTGGAGGAGGCAGTAATGATGCCGGGGGAGCCCCTCAGCTGACTGAATTCCGGATGCCTCCCGTCAGTACAACCGGACGCTGAGCAGAAACAGATGAATTGTTATCTTGATGCCAGAAAGGCCCATACCTGTTGTATGGTCTGTAGTTCCCGCGACAACAACCCTGATACGGTGAACTTAATGTTTTCAGAGCACCCGGATGGCTCTGTATGTGCGGACTACACGGCCAATCACAGGCATCAGGGGTATACGGGTCTTTTACATGGCGGAATGACGAGTACCCTGCTGGATGCAGCAATGACTCATTGTTTGTTCATGCAGGGTGTGCAAGCCCTGACGGCTGAACTGACGGTAAGATTCATTTCACCCGTTTGTACCGGAGACAAACTGATGGTATGTGCCAGACTGCTTGGGCAACGCAGGGGGATTTACCTGCTTGAAGCATGGCTGACAAAAGGACAGCAGACAGTGGCACGTGCCACGGCGAAATTCATTGTTCCGTCGCAGGATATTGCTCTGGCGCATCGCTAGTGTGACAGACGACAGGTGTACCTGGTTATTATAAAAATTTGAGGCGTGTTTTGCTCAGACCGGAAAGAATAATCGCATATCGTATATTCCACTGAAACCGTGTAAGAGGTAGTTATGAGTAAACAAATCATTGATATTGGTATTGCTGAATCATCCCGGGTGGAGATTGCAGACGGCCTGTCCCGGCTTCTTGCTGACACCTATACCCTGTATATAAAAACACATTACTATCACTGGAATGTAACTGGCCCCATGTTTAACAGCTTACATTTAATGTTTGAAAATCAATACAATGAGCTGGCCACTGCCGTTGATGATATCGCTGAACGTATACGCTCGCTCGGATGCTTCGCGCCCGGCACATATCATGAATTTTCACGTTTAACAGCGGTTAATGAAGATAAGGATATTCCGGCAGCAAAAAACATGATTGAAAATCTTGTCCAGGGCCAGGAGACCGTGGTTAAAACTGCACGCTCCCTGTTCCCGCTCGTTAATAATGCGAATGATGAAGCCACAGCAGATCTGCTTACACAACGTATCCAGTTACATGAGAAAACTGCCTGGATGTTGCGTAGCCTGCTTGAATAATGTCACCCCGTGGCAGCAGAAAAAACGGTTTGTCAGCCACAGGCTATTACTGACAGTGCAGAATCATCCGTGTTCCTGTGGCTGTTTTTTCTGACCGTCACAGTATTAAACACCATTGAATCAGTGGGTTAATCAGTGAATGCGTGAACGAGAAATACAGTCCGTGACGGGCATCATCGGCTGGTATATCCGGACCACTGTTGTTTTCCCGTTAAGGTATCGCAGGTTCCGGTCTGGCATTTCACAGCCTGAACAGGGTTAATGATGCATGGATAAAACGGTTTACGGGGAAAGCAGGATCATATTATTCGTTGTTATGGCTTCCTTTACCGGTGCCTGCCTGCGGGCAGTAGAGATCATATAAGGTATTTAACAACGTCATGATACGGTTATCCTCAATACGGTAATATACCATTTTACCTGCCCGTCGGGTCTCGACCAGCTTCAGGCGGCGCATTACACCCAGCTGCTGGGACAGGGTCGGCTGAGTGATACCGACCGCCGCTTCCAGCCCGGCCACATTCGCTTCCCCCAGGCTTAACTGACACATCAACAGCAACCGGTCGCTGTTGGCCAGTCCCCGTAAGACATCTGCTGCCCTCAGGGCCGCATTCTTCATATCTGTCTGACGTTTTGTGTCTTCATTCATGAGCATTGCTGATTTCTCATACTATGTGTTTTTATATAATATAATTTAGTATACTAACGGTATCGTAATTTTGCCATCGTGTTCGTCAGGTCTGCAGCGTCCTGCCGGCCCGGGGAAACGATTATATCTGGCAGGCATTTTTGCCCCGGGTGAACAGAGAGGATGTAATGAAAATAGTGATTGTTGGTGGTGTTGCCGGCGGGGCATCCGCTGCAGCCAGAGCTCGTCGGTTATCAGAGGATGTCAGTATTGTTGTGTTTGAACGGGGAAGCGATGTCTCTTTCGCCAACTGTGGATTACCTTATCATATAGGCGGAAAAATTCCTTTAAGGCAGTCACTGATTCTGAAAACCCCGGAGGATTTTAAATCCCGCTTTAACATAGACGTCCGTATCTGTCATGAAGTGACGTCAGTGGATCCGGTTAATAAAACGGTGACGGTTAAAAATCTGACCTCAGGGGAGGTCTATAGCGAAGAATGGGATCGTCTGCTCCTCAGTACCGGCGCCGCTCCGGTTGTCCCTCCTTTGCCCGGGCTACAGGAAGAGGGTGTCTTTACGCTGCGAAATCTTACTGACATGGATGCTATCCTGGGGTGGATTGAGCAACATCACGTAGCTCACACCACGCTTGTCGGGGGGGGATTTATCGGACTTGAAGTGATGGAGGCTCTGAGCGAACGGGGGATCAGTGTGACCCTGCTGGAGATGGGGGAACAGGTTATGGCTCCGGTTGATCCTGAAATGGCATCTGCCCTGCATCAGGAAATCCGGAGTCATGGCGTGGATCTGCGTCTCAGAACGGCGCTCACCGAGGTACTGCGGACAGAGACGGGATTCCGCGTTGCACTGTCTGAGGGTGGGTTTCTGCAGACCGACATGGTTATTCTCGCCATCGGGGTAAAACCTGAGAACAGCCTTGCCACAGGAGCCGGGCTCGCAGTGGGTAAACGGGGAGGCATAAGCGTCAATGCCTGTATGCAGACCAGTATCCCTGACATCTACGCCGTGGGGGATGCCGTTGAAACTCCAGACTTTGTCTTTCAGGAACCCGCTAATTTTCCTCTGGCAGGGCCCGCCAACCGCCAGGGACGCATTGCTGCTGATAACATGCTAGATCGTCACAGCCTTTACCATGGCAGTCAGGGGACATCCATTTGTAAGGTATTTTCGCTGAGTATTGGCAGCGTCGGTGCGAATGAAAAGCAGCTGAAAGTTCATGGCACCCGATACGAGAAGGTTTACGTCCATGCCGCTGATCATGCCGGTTACTACCCGGGGGCAACGATGATCAGTCTGAAACTGCTGTTCAGCCCCGATACCGGTAAAATTCTCGGGGCTCAGGCATCAGGGAAAAAAGGGGTTGATAAACGCATCGATGTCCTGTCTGTCGCACAGCGCGCGGGGCTTACCGTCAACGATCTCGAACATCTTGAGCTGACTTATGCTCCACCTTTTAACAGTGCAAGGGACGTCGTTAACCAGGCTGGTATGGTGGCGACAAATGTAATGAAAGGAGATACGGTCATATGTCATGTCAGCGATGTGTTACAACGGGAACCGGGCAGTTATTGTTTACTTGATATTCGCTCTCCTGCCGAACTGAAACAATTTGGCGAATATCCTGACGCGCTATCCATTCCACTGGATTCCCTGCGGGAGAATCTTGAAAAAGTGCCTAAAGATAAAGAGATTTTTATAGGGTGCCAGAGTGGCCTGCGCGGGCATGTGGCATACCGTATTCTTCAGGCCCACGGCTTCAGGACATATAATCTGAGTGGTGGCTTTATAACCTGGCAGGCGGTAACGGAGTCAATAAGTAAATAAGAGATGAGGTGCCATACACATGGCACCCTGAATCGCCACAGGTTTAACAGTGAAGTGGTCTGCTGAATTTGTTCACCTGAACAGAGGTGTGGACTGACCCCGCACCGTTATAAGGACGGTTATGAAAAAAATAACTTTTCAGATCAGGCATATAATGTCAGATTCATGGTCACTATAGGAATGGCAAGGACTGGATTTTCATTTTGCAGCCATCAGGCTGCTTAGTTCAGAGATAGGTCTGTGTAATGCGTAACTTCGTGACTCGATTGAGAGTATGGTTTCCGCCCCCACTCATCTTATTGCTGTTTTTCGTCACTGATGTGTTGACTGCAATCCCGCGTTTTACCTTCGACATCGTGAATATAGTGCTAAGCGTGTTGCTGACCGGTGTTTGTATTACCATGATACTGCACACCGCTTGGCAGATGAGCACGAACGGCACGACGCTTAATCCGCTTCATCCGGATAGAACCACCAAGCTGGTAACTGTCGGTTGTTACGCATGGAGTCGAAACCCTATTTACCTTGGAATGAGCGGGCTCCAGTTATCCGTTGCTCTCTGCTTTGGCAGCCTGGTGGGGATACTTGCTGTACCGTTGTTTATGTTTGTAGTAGCCAGATTACATATCCATGTTGAAGAGGTACAGCTTCGAAAACGTTTCGGGTTGGAATGGGAACGCTATACCCAACGGGTTCGTCGCTGGTTATAGCAACCCCGTGGTGTTGCAGGAGACAAATAACGTCGAAATCATAAAGAAAAGAATTCATCATCCTTGAGCTTTTATATCGTAATCGTAAACCAGGTGCCGTATGTAGCCATTGAGCCAGTGCTGGTACCTTAGGGAAGGTGCGAATAAGCAGGTCATTTCTTCCCAAGCTGACTCGCTGATTAAAATTTCGCGGATCTGGGCCGATTTTTTTCCCGCAAACACATCGAATCAGCCTATTTAGGCTATTTTTTCCACCATTTCTGGCGTTATTTCCGGTTTTTACTGAGATCTCTCCCACTGACGTATCATTTGGTCCACCCGAAACAGGTTGGCCAGGGTGAATAACATCGCCAGTTGGTTATCGTTTTTCAGCAGCCCCTTGTATCTGGCTTTCACGAAGCCGAACTGCCGCTTGATGATGCGAAACGGGTGCTCCACCCTGGCACGGATGCTGGCTTTCATGTATTCGATGTTGATGGCCGTTTTGGGCACTGTTGCAAATAGTCGGTGGTGATAAACTTATCATCCCCTTTTGCTGATGGAGCTGCACATGAACCCATTCAAAGGCCGGCATTTTCAGCGTGACATCATTCTGTGGGCCGTACGCTGGTACTGCAAATACGGCATCAGTTACCGTGAGCTGCAGGAGATGCTGGCTGAACGCGGAGTGAATGTCGATCACTCCACGATTTACCGCTGGGTTCAGCGTTATGCGCCTGAAATGGAAAAACGGCTGCGCTGGTACTGGCGTAACCCTTCCGATCTTTGCCCGTGGCACATGGATGAAACCTACTATAAGGGCTTCCCCGAACAGTCAACGCCGGTTTTTAATTTCTGTCTGTTCATCAATGAAAGGCAAGGGATAAGACTGCGCTACTATAAACGGTCATGCTGAATCGCTAGTGATTCGGACCCTGATGAAAGACGCTCGTGAGATCCTCCTTCGTTAATCGGATAGTGATATCCAGTAGGATATGCAGATACTTCTCACGGGGGTCTAACCCTTTACCATCAACAATTTACAGTTCAGTTACTACTCAGTTAAATTTTTCATGTTGTTGAATACAGTCTGAAGTCATCGCCGTAATGTAATGATGCCCAGCACAACCTCGCATTCTTGGCGGCGATTGCAACGACAGCACGCCAGTATCCCCGCCTACCAATCAACGAGCAGACCCAACGGCTAAACGGGTCCGTTCTATTCTCGTTAATCGGATAGTGATATCCAGTAGGATATGCAGATACTTCTCACGGGGGTCTAACCCTTTACCATCAACAATTTACAGTTCAGTTACTACTCAGTTAAATTTTTCATGTTGTTGAATACAGTCTGAAGTCATCGCCGTAATGTAATGATGCCCAGCACAACCTCGCATTCTTGGCGGCGATTGCAACGACAGCACGCCAGTATCCCCGCCTACCAATCAACGAGCAGACCCAACGGCTAAACGGGTCCGTTCTATTCTCTGCCCCTACCATTACAGAACGGGCTCCCTGGACCAGTAGGGTTCGCAGATAGGCATCACCCGCTTTTGTTATCCTGCCAAGCTTTGATTTTCCGCCACTACTGTATTGTGATGGCGTTAGCCCCAACCAGGCTGCCAGTTGGCGCCCGTTCTTAAAATCATGGGCATTGCCAATACTGGCGACCAGCGCACTCGCTGTGGTGGGCCCAACACCTTTCAGTTCCATTAACTGCTGGCTGCGATGATCTGTTTTGGCCACACGAGATAATACCCTGTCATATTCGGCGATTTTCTCTTCAATATTAGTGACATGTGTCAATAGATCATCAATGCACAGCCTGACCTGTACTGGCAGAGTTTCCTTCGTTAATCGGATAGTGATATCCAGTAGGATATGCAGATACTTCTCACGGGGGTCTAACCCTTTACCATCAACAATTTACAGTTCAGTTACTACTCAGTTAAATTTTTCATGTTGTTGAATACAGTCTGAAGTCATCGCCGTAATGTAATGATGCCCAGCACAACCTCGCATTCTTGGCGGCGATTGCAACGACAGCACGCCAGTATCCCCGCCTACCAATCAACGAGCAGACCCAACGGCTAAACGGGTCCGTTCTATTCTCTGCCCCTACCATTACAGAACGGGCTCCCTGGACCAGTAGGGTTCGCAGATAGGCATCACCCGCTTTTGTTATCCTGCCAAGCTTTGATTTTCCGCCACTACTGTATTGTGATGGCGTTAGCCCCAACCAGGCTGCCAGTTGGCGCCCGTTCTTAAAATCATGGGCATTGCCAATACTGGCGACCAGCGCACTCGCTGTGGTGGGCCCAACACCTTTCAGTTCCATTAACTGCTGGCTGCGATGATCTGTTTTGGCCACACGAGATAATACCCTGTCATATTCGGCGATTTTCTCTTCAATATTAGTGACATGTGTCAATAGATCATCAATGCACAGCCTGACCTGTACTGGCAGAGTTTCCTTCTGGTCAGAAACAACATGACGCAGAGCATCAGTGCTTTGTGGGGCAATAACCCCGAATTCAGATATCAGGCCCCGAAGACGGTTATACGTTGCTGTTCTTTCCTGGATAAATCCCTGTCTTGTCCGATGTAAGCATTGCATTGCCTGCTGGCTTTCGTCTTTGACTGGTACAAAGCGCATATGCGGCCGCTGCACTGCCTCACAAATAGCTATTGCATCAGCTGCATCATTTTTCCCGGTCTTACCCGCCATGCGATAGGGTGAGACAAATTTCGGAGCCATCAACCGGACATCATGGCCATACTGCCTGAATAATCTTGCCCAATAGTGGGCACCCGAGCAGGCTTCCATTCCAATGACACAGGGAGGTAAACCTGCGATGAGTTCAGAAAGTGCTGCACGCGACACCTTGGGTTTAACCAGAACAGCTTTACCATTTTGGTCAATGCAGTGAACAGCAAACACATTTTTAGCAAGATCGATACCGACAGTGGTGATGGTCATAACGAATCCCTCTGGGTCAATGTTTATCCTATGATTGCACGAAAGTTAATCAGGCGCATATCTAGGGGAAGTCCCTTCCATTCGTGAAGGTCAATGGCCGCTGGGCGTATCTGTACCGGGCCGTCGACAGCCGGGGCCGCACTGTCGATTTTTATCTCTCCTCCCGTCGTAACAGCAAAGCTGCATACCGGTTTCTGGGTAAAATCCTCAACAACGTGAAGAAGTGGCAGATCCCGCGATTCATCAACACGGATAAAGCGCCCGCCTATGGTCGCGCGCTTGTTCTGCTCAAACGCGAAGGCCGGTGCCCGTCTGACGTTGAACACCGACAGATTAAGTACCGGAACAACGTGATTGAATGCGATCATGGCAAACTGAAACGGATAATCGGCGCCACGCTGGGATTTAAATCCATGAAGACGGCTTACGCCACCATCAAAGGTATTGAGGTGATGCGTGCACTACGCAAAGGCCAGGCCTCAGCATTTTATTATGGTGATCCCCTGGGCGAAATGCGCCTGGTAAGCAGAGTTTTTGAAATGTAAGGCCTTTGAATAAGACAAAAGGCTGCCTCATCGCTAACTTTGCAACAGTGCCCTTTGTTATGGTTTCGGGTGACTCAATGAAAACGTTGGTTACGGTTTTTGCAGTAAAGTGAGTGAGCTAATGTAGTATTCGAAATTTCTGAATATTTCTTATGTGCCAAAAGCAGACCTTGCCAAAGCACGTTGTGCACGTTGCAAGACTTGACCCCAGACTTTCTTAGGGAAGGTGCGAACAAGTTCCTGATATGAGATCATCATATTCATCCGGAGCGCATCCCAGAGGGACATCATGAGCCATCAACTCACCTTCGCCGATAGTGAATTCAGCACTAAGCGCCGTCAGACCCGAAAAGAGATTTTCCTCTCCCGCATGGAGCAGATTCTGCCATGGCAGAATATGACCGCTGTCATCGAGCCGTTTTATCCCAAGGCGGGCAATGGCCGACGGCCCTATCCGCTGGAGACCATGCTGCGTATTCACTGCATGCAGCATTGGTACAACCTGAGCGACGGTGCCATGGAAGATGCCCTGTACGAAATCGCCTCCATGCGCCTGTTTGCCCGATTATCCCAGGATAGCGCCCTGCCGGATCGCACCACCATCATGAATTTCCGCCACCTGCTCGAGCAGCATCAACTGGCCCGCCAATTGTTCAAGACCATCAATCGCTGGCTGGCCGAAGCAGGCGTCATGATGACTCGAGGCACCTTGGTCGATGCCACCATCATTGAGGCACCCAGCTCGACCAAGAACAAAGAGCAGCAACGCGATCCGGAGATGCATCAGACCAAGAAAGGCAATCAGTGGCACTTTGGCATGAAGGCCCACATTGGTGTCGATGCCAAGAGTGGCCTGACCCACAGCCTGGTCACCACCGCGGCCAACGAGCATGACCTCAATCAGCCGGGTAATCTGCTTCATGGAGAGGAGCAATTTGTCTCAGCCGATGCCGGCTACCAAGGAGCGCCACAGCGCGAGGAGCTGGCCGAGGTGGATGTGGACTGGCTGATCGCCGAGCGTCCCGGCAGGGTAAAAACCTTGAAGCAGCATCCGCGCAAGAACAAAACGGCCATCAACATCGAATACATGAAAGCCAGCATCCGTGCCAGGGTGGAGCACCCGTTTCGCATCATCAAGCGGCAGTTCGGCTTCGTGAAAGCCAGATACAAGGGGCTGCTGAAAAACGATAACCAACTGGCGATGTTATTCACCCTGGCCAACCTGTTTCGGGTGGACCAAATGATACGTCAGTGGGAGAGATCTCAGTAAAAACCGGAAATAACGCCAGAAATGTCGAAAAAATAGCCTAAACAGGCTGATTCGATGTGTTTGCGGGAAAAAAATCGGCCCAGATCCGCGAAATTTTAATCAGCGAGTCAGCTTGGGAAGAAATGACCTGCTTATTCGCACCTTCCTTAGCGAAGTGTCCACTTTTGCTGGTACGGATCACTCGAAAGTGTTAGCAATAGAGTAGACGCGATATGAAGTTGTGTAGTGGTAAGTGGCACTGTCAACATTGGTGCTCATATCACGGATTCGCGAAACGCGATTATAGAAACTGTTGCCATATTAGACTTATGGTGTTTAATATCAGGAACTTAAAGAATTTATTGAAATGCTCGTTGGTGATTATCTCGCTAAAAAGTGCTAGATAAGAAGCAAAACTAAACCTGTTTTTCTCGAGATGTAGATGTGTTGAGTTTGCAACACGTAGGTAATCCCTTTATTTATTGTTTGAATAGAAATCATGGCTTTAGAACAAGTTATCTACAACCTTGAAGAGGTTAAAGGGCTCTCTGATGAAGAGCTTTACCAACGCCTTTATGATAGTTGGGGCTTGGAAAATCATAAAATTGATGTCTGGGGTGAACTGAGTATTAACGAGGCAGGGAACTGGGCTGGTATCCGTAACGCAAAAACTCTTAGTGGCAACCAAAGCATAGAATACCCTCTGGCTGATTCGCATGAATTGCAATCAGGTGTGTTTTTAACCCCATCAGTAGCAAAAATAGTGTTAGGCAATGACACTAAAGGGATGGTTGCTTGTGAACTGATGTTAGCATCCATCCCGCAAAGAGCTAAAAAAAACAACCCATTTCTATTAGCCGTCAATGATAAGACGGTTGAGCGTTTGACCTATCTGCCCGATGCATTACCTAATTTAGATCGGCAAGCCCTAATTCAAAATGAAGATGAAACACTGCTACGCAAAGTTATTTATGACGCAGAAGTTAAGCGCGTTAAACATAAAATCGCCTCAGAAACAGAAGCGTTAGAGGCAGCGTTGCAAGAAAAACAACAGGATATGACTGACAAGTTGGCGGAGTTGTCAGACGCATTCAAAAGTACACAGGATAAAATCACAGCATCAACGACAGAGCTTGAAAGCTCAATCAAGAGAAATGAAGAACTAAATAATGATAATCATCGGCTAAATCTGAAGATTCAGGAAAGCAAAGCTGAGTTAGACGTCATTATCGAAAAGAGCCGAAAAGTAGAGGAAAGTATGGCAAGAAAAGTCGAGAAACTAACAGATTTCATCAAAGAGAAAGCCATCTTCCTGAAGAGTTTTGAGTTTTTGGATGAGGAAGATTTCGACTTTTTTGTTGGAAGCCCCTTGTCTAATAAGGAGCGTGGTGAACATATCTCTTTTTCACAAGCCCTTTATTCAAACTACAGCGATGCAGTTTCTTACATTCAAGCGTACCTCAAAGAACGAGACATCCTGTACCCTCGCCATATTATCGAGAACTTCCTAACGCTTATTCGCACCAATGATCTCATCATTCTGGCGGGGGACTCAGGCTCAGGCAAAACAAACCTGGTTCAGTCGTTTGCCAAGGCTATTGGTGGGGTATCTAAGATCATTCCGGTTAAGCCTAACTGGACTAGTTCAGAAGATTTGCTGGGCTATTACAATCCCCTAGGGAAGGTGCGAATAAGCAGGTCATTTCTTCCCAAGCTGACTCGCTGATTAAAATTTCGCGGATCTGGGCCGATTTTTTTCCCGCAAACACATCGAATCAGCCTATTTAGGCTATTTTTTCCACCATTTCTGGCGTTATTTCCGGTTTTTACTGAGATCTCTCCCACTGACGTATCATTTGGTCCACCCGAAACAGGTTGGCCAGGGTGAATAACATCGCCAGTTGGTTATCGTTTTTCAGCAGCCCCTTGTATCTGGCTTTCACGAAGCCGAACTGCCGCTTGATGATGCGAAACGGGTGCTCCACCCTGGCACGGATGCTGGCTTTCATGTATTCGATGTTGATGGCCGTTTTGTTCTTGCGCGGATGCTGCTTCAAGGTTTTTACCCTGCCGGGACGCTCGGCGATCAGCCAGTCCACATCCACCTCGGCCAGCTCCTCGCGCTGTGGCGCTCCTTGGTAGCCGGCATCGGCTGAGACAAATTGCTCCTCTCCATGAAGCAGATTACCCAGCTGATTGAGGTCATGCTCGTTGGCCGCGGTGGTGACCAGGCTGTGGGTCAGGCCACTCTTGGCATCGACACCAATGTGGGCCTTCATGCCAAAGTGCCACTGATTGCCTTTCTTGGTCTGATGCATCTCCGGATCGCGTTGCTGCTCTTTGTTCTTGGTAGAGCTGGGCGCCTCAATGATGGTGGCATCCACCAAAGTGCCTTGGGTCATCATGACGCCTGCTTCGGCCAGCCAGCGATTGATGGTCTTGAACAATTGACGGGCCAGTTGATGCTGCTCGAGCAGGTGGCGGAAATTCATGATGGTGGTGCGATCCGGCAGGGCGCTATCCTGGGATAATCGGGCAAACAGGCGCATGGAGGCGATTTCGTACAGGGCATCTTCCATGGCACCGTCGCTCAGGTTGTACCAATGCTGCATGCAGTGAATACGCAGCATGGTCTCCAGCGGATAGGGCCGTCGGCCATTGCCCGCCTTGGGATAAAACGGCTCGATGACAGCGGTCATATTCTGCCATGGCAGAATCTGCTCCATGCGGGAGAGGAAAATCTCTTTTCGGGTCTGACGGCGCTTAGTGCTGAATTCACTATCGGCGAAGGTGAGTTGATGGCTCATGATGTCCCTCTGGGATGCGCTCCGGATGAATATGATGATCTCATATCAGGAACTTGTTCGCACCTTCCTTAGTAATAAAAGTAACTTTTTCCTGATTGCGACGCTAGTGCTATCATACGCGCACAAAAAACATACCAGCACTACCGTTTGCTTTGTTATTACTCCACTTGATAAGTGAACTATACACTACGCGTCACGAGAATAGAGAGTTGACAGGAGCTAAACTCTATCCCACTGTATATACCACTTCATACAACGAAAAGAGTGATGTGCGGTCATATCTGTCGCCTCATCTTCGAAATAGGGTTATTCCAGGCATCAATATCTTCCTGAATCACCCTGCCGTTAGCACCGCATAACATACAACCGGATAGAAGGCCGTAACACTCAGGGCATTTTTCGAATGGCCCAAACTGGCGCTTCCATTTTAGCAGTGCTGCTCGCTTGCCCATTTCTTCGATGGAGGGCATCATTTCACCTCCTGTGGGGCGGCTGCGAGCATGGCTTTGTATGTGCCTTTTGATGAAGGGTTCTTGGTGGCCATGTAGTGCAGCCACCCGGCATCAATCATCTCTTTTGTCGGTTCCTTCGGTAACATCACGTAACCAGGAGGTGCTACGTAGCGAACTTCCACTGTTCTGTCAGCACCTGTTGCCTGGTCAATGCCAATTACCGGAGAGTTGACTGCCTGGAGCATAGCGGCCCGGAAAGCGTTCCAGGAATCAGCGGCCGCATTTCGCTGGTCTTCATCCCACTGGAATACAGCGTGGTCACGACGCCTGGCGCTGGCAAGAATCTCGATACTGTCCGGAGTAGCTTCTTCCGGCACTACCAGCGTTGGCTGTGGGGCGGCGAAAAGTTCGTGCACACCATCAGGGCACATTTGACCGCCCTTTACAGTGCATACCGCCACTGGCTCAGCCTCCACCTTCATGCCATTTGCCAGCAGAATAGTGATGGCGCGAGTTAATGCCATGCGTTCACCACTTTGAAGAATCCGAGCAGCCTCTGCGCACGAGGACTCTGCTGAACCGGCACGTTCAAGAAGATTTTTTACGTTATTTTCGTATACTCTGCAGTCTTTATCCAGCTCAGCAATACGCTGCAGGGCCTTCTCCAGTGACTCTACCAGTGCATCAACGTAACCAGCGGCACGAAGGGCAAACGCCGTGATTGATAGGGAAGGTGCGAACAAGTTCCTGATATGAGATCATCATATTCATCCGGAGCGCATCCCAGAGGGACATCATGAGCCATCAACTCACCTTCGCCGATAGTGAATTCAGCACTAAGCGCCGTCAGACCCGAAAAGAGATTTTCCTCTCCCGCATGGAGCAGATTCTGCCATGGCAGAATATGACCGCTGTCATCGAGCCGTTTTATCCCAAGGCGGGCAATGGCCGACGGCCCTATCCGCTGGAGACCATGCTGCGTATTCACTGCATGCAGCATTGGTACAACCTGAGCGACGGTGCCATGGAAGATGCCCTGTACGAAATCGCCTCCATGCGCCTGTTTGCCCGATTATCCCTGGATAGCGCCCTGCCGGATCGCACCACCATCATGAATTTCCGCCACCTGCTCGAGCAGCATCAACTGGCCCGTCAATTGTTCAAGACCATCAATCGCTGGCTGGCCGAAGCAGGCGTCATGATGACCCAAGGCACTTTGGTGGATGCCACCATCATTGAGGCACCCAGCTCTACCAAGAACAAAGAGCAGCAACGCGATCCGGAGATGCATCAGACCAAGAAAGGCAATCAGTGGCACTTTGGCATGAAGGCCCACATTGGTGTCGATGCCAAGAGTGGCCTGACCCACAGCCTAGTCACCACCGCGGCCAACGAGCATGACCTCAATCAGCTGGGTAATCTGCTTCATGGAGAGGAGCAATTTGTCTCAGCCGATGCCGGCTACCAAGGAGCGCCACAGCGCGAGGAGCTGGCCGAGGTGGATGTGGACTGGCTGATCGCCGAGCGTCCCGGCAGGGTAAAAACCTTGAAGCAGCATCCGCGCAAGAACAAAACGGCCATCAACATCGAATACATGAAAGCCAGCATCCGTGCCAGGGGGGAGCACCCGTTTCGCATCATCAAGCGGCAGTTCGGCTTCGTGAAAGCCAGATACAAGGGGCTGCTGAAAAACGATAACCAACTGGCGATGTTATTCACCCTGGCCAACCTGTTTCGGGTGGACCAAATGATACGTCAGTGGGAGAGATCTCAGTAAAAACCGGAAATAACGCCAGAAATGGTGGAAAAAATAGCCTAAATAGGCTGATTCGATGTGTTTGCGGGAAAAAAATCGGCCCAGATCCGCGAAATTTTAATCAGCGAGTCAGCTTGGGAAGAAATGACCTGCTTATTCGCACCTTCCTTAATTGAATGGCTATTATTTGGTTGGATTGATTGAAAGGGATGATTCTGTAATGACTATCCAGTATCTAAGAAACGGATATGATTTATATAACATGTTCGGCGGATTGAAAATTTAAAAAAAAAGCCGGAAAAATCACGTAACTTAAAGTTTTTCCGGCTTGAATTTTTTGATCCTGACTCTATATTATCGCTCTAAGAATAGCACGTATATCCGTACCCGATACGGTTACCGGATTGGTGGATAGACAGGCATCTTGTAAAGCGGCTGTAATCATGGCATTTTCAGCAGTCATTACCTGTTCGCGAGCGATATTTAATGCGCTAAGGTTGTCTGCGACATTAACCTGCTTCATGAGATTGTGCAGATGGGTGATTAGACTCGTAACACAATATTCATCCGCCGACTGGAAGTTTGCCAGTCCACACAGTTTACTTAACCGTGCATATTTTGCACGAACGGCGAAATCACGACTGTTGAACTGGATCACATGACGCAGCAACAGGGCGTTGGCAAGCCCATGGGGAATATGCAGTTGACCACCCAGTTGATGGGCGATGGCATGGTTCATTCCCAGTCCTGCCTGGCTGAAGGCGATACCGGCTAGTGTGGAAGCGTTATGCATCCGGGTACGGGCCTCCAGTTCATTACCGTCCCGATATACGACGGGCAGGCAACCGATGACCAGTTGTGCTGCTTTTTCCGCCAGTGCATCAGTAAAGTCCGTAGCGCCTTTGGCCACATATGCCTCAAGTGCATGCGTCAGTACGTCAAGTCCGGTATTGGCTGTTACTGCCGGTGGTACGCTCAACACCAGCCGCGGTTCAAGAAGCGCTATATCAGGATAAAGACTGTCATCAAACAACGGATACTTTATCCTGCTGGCCGGATCGCTGATAACGCTGGCGCTGGTGACTTCAGAGCCCGTACCACTGGTAGTGGGGATTGCAACGAAGTTCTCAATCTTTATGCCAAGCCTGCGACCAAAGAATATCATTGCCTTCGCTGAATCCAGTGCCGACCCACCGCCGAAACCGATCACTACCTCCGGCTTTATTGCGCTCATCGCCTCGATACCTGCTACCACTGTAGCGATAGGTGGATCGGGGATGATATCGCTAAACAGAGCGACAGTGTTGTCCTCATGGATATTGTCGGTGACCATTTTCAGATTGGGGCTACCAGCCAGAAAACCATCGCAGACGATCCAGATCTTTTTACCGTGAAGCGTTCTGAGCCAGGATAAACTGTCGGCTCCGCTATACACCCGCGTTTTTACCGTGAACAGGGACATCTTCACATCCTCCACTTAGCGGATGGAAAATCCATTAGTCAGTACACAACGGCGTTTACGGGCGAAGCTCCGTGCAGATGTTGTCCCCTCGCCAGTGGGAGTTGCAATAGTAAAGGTGGTAAAACCCTCAGCCTCAATGCCCAGCCCAGCATAAGAAGGGCCATTTTTCACAAATATTGAAGTTTGCATGGTCTTCGCGGCCAGGTTCAGACGGGAAACATTCTGCGAATGCATTATGGCTGTATGGTGCTGATCGTTTTCCACTTTCAGCGCCAGTGCCAGCCCTGTCTCAAAATCCCTGACCCGCACAACAGGCAGAACCGGCATCAATTGTTCGACCATCACCAGCGGATCGTCCTGCTCCACTTCCACAATAATCAGTCGCGGTGCCGTTGATGTGTTCAGATCAGCAGCCTGCAGGATCACTGCCGGGCTTTTGCCTACCAGTTTCTTGTTTGCTTCTCCTTTGTCATTGATAACGACCTGGCGCAGTCTGGCAATATCACCGGGTGTTTTTACCAGAAAGGCATCGTTTTTCTGCATATTTTCTACGAGGCGATCGGCGATGCTATCGACCACGATGACGCATTTTTCGGCGATGCAAAGGACGTTATGATCGAAAGAGGCACCATCAACGATATCTTTGGCAGCTTTGACCGGACAGGCAGTTTCATCCACCAGTACAGGGGGGTTACCTGGGCCGGCACCGATAACTTTTTTACCGGTTTTCATGGCCATATTGACAATTGCCGGGCCGCCTGTAACCACAAGCAGAGCAATGCGCGGATCTGACATCATTTCGCGAGTGGCGTCAAAGGTGGGCTCTGCGACGGTGGTAACCAGATTCCGGATCCCGCTTACCCGATAAATGATGTCTTCGATTTTTTCAATAAGCCACAAAGATACCTTCTTTGCGCCAGGATGGGGGCTGAAGTAGACAGCATTACCAGCGGCCAGCATACTGATGGTGTTGTTAATGATAGTTTCGGTCGGATTGGTGCTGGGGGCGATAGCGCCAATGACTCCAAAGGGGGAAAGTTCGAACAAAACCATGCCACCATCGCCAGTCAGGGCGCTTGTGGTCAAATCCTCAATCCCTGGAGTATTATTCAGTGCCGCAGTATTTTTACTGATTTTGTCGAGTGCATTACCCATGCCGGTTTCTTCTGCGGCGCGTTCGGACATCTCTTTGATCCAGGGTGCCAGCTCTTCCTTCAGGGCAGTAATAATCCTGGTTCGAAGTGCCAGAGGTTCTGCCAAGTATTTTTTATAGGCATCGTAGCTGGCAGTGATAGCATCTTCCACACGAGCGAAGATAGTGTGCTGAATATTTCCAGGGGCAGTAGCGATCCCTGTCAGATTATCAGCAAGAATAGTGCGGATCATATTCTCCAGTTCAGTGGTATTCATTTTTGACTCCCTGATTTAAGGCTGTCGACAGCCCGTAATGCAATAAGATGATTTTTTTCAGCGGATGCGCCGCTAATTCCGACCCCACCGATCACTTTTCCCGCACAATTCACGACACAACCTCCGCGGGAGGTATCAATCCCGCCAATGACGTTATGTGGTGTGGGGTCAATGATCTGTTTATTATCTTTAGCGAAACGTACCGCGGCTTCGGCCGCAAGCTCGGCGACAGCAATATCTTCTGCCGATGCACCCGGCATGCGGTAAGTCAGAACACATTCGCCTTTTTCGTCACACAAGGTGATAACTACCATGGCGCTTTGCTGCCACGCCTCCGCCAGAACAGTATCGATAATGTTTTTCAACTGCTCTGAACTGAAAATGTGCTTACTGAAGTTTTCCGATGGCGAAAGTGACTGAGGGTACTGGCGGATAACTTCGCCGACGGCCTCCTCCAGCAATATGCGATGCTCTCTGATAAGGGATGCTATATCCTGTTCTGGCATAGCTCTGTTTCTCCTGTAACAGCCGACCGAGGCTAAAACCGATCGATGGTATCGACGATGCCGACGATGGCCAGATCAATGGCCTGATTTGGTTCCGGAAAGATCTTTCTGGCTGAAGAGCCACGGCTGACCAGAACCAGCTCTCCTTCGCCTGCTCCCATAGAATCCACAGCAACCTCCTGGGTGTTTTCCTGGAAATGCGGTGTGGAGCCGTCCAGATTAACTAAAGTAACGACCATCAATTTTTTACCTGTCAGGGATGCAGATTTTTGCGTCGACACCACTGACCCTACGACTTTCGCCAGTTGCATTGCGTTACTCCTGCCATATTAGTTTGATGTTCTGTCTTTCCATTACTTCCCGAGCGAGGGCGGTAATCAGCGTCTGCTTTTCCAGTAAAACCCAGCAATCGCGCCAGTGAATAACGCTGGCATAGCTGAGGCCAGCTGCAGTTGCCAGTTGCACCGGTGTACTCAGATGGTCAGTGAGTGTGACCGGAAGGCGGCGTAACTCTCGCAGTGGCAGTGCGGTCAGTAATTGCTGGTGGATCTGAAGGTGTAACCGTACGCCATATGCCCATGCTTCCAGGACAGTTGCCACTGCCGGGTGGTGGTGATCATAGGCAACCAGACTCTGAATAAAAGCCAGATCTGGTAAGGGCAATATCAGTTGTGCATTATGCAAATAAACCGTTTTTGATAAGCCTGCCGCTAGCTCGGCCTGGGTCACCCGTAAACTCCGGCTTTCTCTTTCCTGTAAAAGTGTAATGACCCTTGAGACGATCATGTCCAGCATAGGCACACCTGCATTAGCGTTTTGTCAGGAGAAGTCTTGCCACTGCCTGGCCTCCATCAATACCGGCAGCATTCGCTTCATCAGTATCAATATGCATTTCAAGACGCATATCCTCAGCGACCCGGATACAGACATCATCAAAAATCAGTTTTCGATCGGTGCCTTCAATCCCGACTTTCACGGTTTCTCCTTGTGTTACGCCAAATATCGCAGCGTCCAATGGCGACATATGAATATGTCTGCGAGCGATGATGACTCCCTCGGTGAGATTAATTTCTCCGGCCTCGCTTTTCAGCGTGACAGAGGCACTTCCTGTCAGATCACCTGACAGGCGGAGTGGCGCCGTCAGGCCAATTTGTCTGGCATCGGTGTACGAGATTTCCACCTGTGTTTGTCCCCGCAACGGCCCCAGTATACGTACGTTTTTCAACTGACCTCGTGGACCGATTAAGGAAACGGTCTGCTCTGCCGCAAATTGCCCGGGCTGACCAAGGGGCTTTTTAATTTTTAGAGTCTGTCCAGGAAACAGACTCTGGTAATCTTTTGCCGACAAATGAACATGCCGGTTTGATATACCCAGCGGAATCGTTCGTTGCCGCATCTGCGCAATTACCTGACCGGTCAGTTTTGTGATCAGATCGTGATCCATTGATTTACCTCAATACCGATTTCTGATTGTGAATACATCTACTGCGTGGCTGGCCCTTATGTCGCGGACATGAAGGATCTCCACAGATTTTGCATGTCACCAGTAATTTTGCTGATATGGCGACAGCCTGTTTTGTTTCACCTGTCTGTTGGCTACCCGCATCTGCAGTTTCATCATCAGGTTTTTCCTGATAATGAAACTGATGCAGAGATATTCCGGGTTTAACCTGCTGCGCAACGGCAACGGATCTCGCTGACGCTGTCGGAATATCGAGGTCAGTAGCGATATCTCCCATGACCGGAAATGCTTTGACCGTCGCCACAGATTGTTTTTCACCATATTCAGCAGGAGGAGACTTTGCTGAAGCGTTTGGTTTACTGATTTCCCTGGCCGTTTCCACAGGATCATTGATAGCATCGACCTGAATGATATTGCCTGTGCTTCCCTCGACAGCCTCCCTGATCGGGGGGACTGCCTTTTCTGCGTCCGGATCCTCCTGAACGGATTCAGGTCCGGTTGTGGTATGGGCGGCGGATGCCGTGAGGGCAACGGCCGGGAGAACGGTTATCTTCTGAACAGGCTCAGCTCGGGGCGGTTTAGTTGTTGAAACCAGTTCACCGGTTCCTTTCGCTGGCCGGGCGATTGTGGTGCAGGCAACAAATCCCTGGTGTGCTCTGGCTGTTTCTTCTCCGGCCGATAGAGCCGTACGCACTGCAGCAACATCGCCTGCAATTTTCACCAGCATCCAGCCAGACCCGATGGTTCTTTCCACGCCGATCAGTCTGATCTGGGCGGTTTTCGCCATCACATCAGCAACAGTTATCGCCAGAGACATACCCGAGACTTCGATAAGGCCAAGAGAATGTTGCACAAGCTCCCCCTTTTCCTTGTTAATTTTTCACTCGGCTGTTGCGGTCTGATAAACCGGCAACAGCGTTTCCACCTCATTATGAGGACGTGGGATGACGTGAGTTGATTTCACCTGGCCCACACCGGCTGCAGCTGCGGAGCCCGCCTCCACCGAAGCTTTTACCGCACCGACATCACCTCGTACCATGACGGTAACCAGGCCGGAACCAATTTTTTCGTAACCCACCAACTGGACGTTTGCCGATTTGACCATGGCATCTGCACCTACGATGGCGCCAATCAGTCCATAGGTTTCGATCATTCCAAGCGCATTGTTCATTTCTCTTTTACTCCTGAGTTTCTTGTGTAAAGTTCATCTTCAGCTCCTGTCCCTGACGGGACGGGAGATAATTATTCCGGCAGCGACAGACTTTTTCCCTGGCCCCCCTTGCCCGGCAGAAGTGGTAACCTGGTCAGACCGCGATACAGCGCGGCGCCAAGGCAGGCTCCGAAGATCGGTGCGACGAGTGGTATAATGAAGTAGGGGAATGCACGTCCGCCTGTTAAAGCATTACTACCCCAGCCAGCCAGATAGCTGAACAGACGGGGACCTAAATCCCTTGCCGGATTCAGCGCAAAACCCGTCAGTGCACCGATGGCAACCCCAATCAGGGCCACGGAAATCCCAATCAGTAGCGGCGCCAGCGGACCGCGAGGAACACCGTTGCCGTCGTCGGTCAGCGCCATGATCAGGCACATCAGCGTCAGCGTTCCGATGGTTTCACTGGCAAAAGCCTGAAGCAGATTAATTTCCGGATGGGGAAACGTCGTGAAAATACCCGCCTGTGCAAGGCTGTCCATGCTGCCGCGTTGAATATGGTGTGCCAGCTCATAATCAATAAACAGATTGTGGTAAAGCAGGTAGACCACCATGGCGCCGCCAAAAGCGCCCATAATCTGGCACAGGATGTAAGGTAAGACCTTATGGGCACTGAAATTGCCGAAAAGCCACAATGCGATAGTGACTGCCGGATTAAGATGCCCTCCGGATATTCCCGCAGTGAGGTAAACACCGAGTGCGACACTCAGTCCCCAGACAATACAGATCTCCCACAAACCGAAACTGGCGGCAGCCAGTTTCATCGCTGCGAGGCAACTGATACCAAGAAACAGAAAGAGTCCGGTGCCCAGAAATTCGGCAAGGCACTCCTGCTTTAATGTCGGTAAGGTTGTGTTCATAATCGTTTCCTGCAAAAGTTTAAAAAACTACCGGTTACCCACCGATGACGCAGTCGATTCCAAGGGATGTCACAATATCTTTATATTTATGCATACGACTTTCTTCCGGTGGTTTTATTTCAATCATGTCGTACGTTCTGCCAAGCAGGTTATATTTATTATGGCCATAGTTGTGATAGGGCAATAAATGTAATCGCGATACATTTTTCATGTGCGTAACAAATCTGGCAATAGCTTCGATACTTTGTTCATCATCATTAAATCCAGGAATTACCGGGATCCGAACGGCGACATTCTTTGCCAGTTCTGAAATTGTCAGTGCATTACGTAAAACCGTCTCATTCGGATGTCCCGTAAATTCCTTATGCCGTTCACTATAAAAGGTTTTGATGTCGAGCAATACGATATCAAGCAATGGGATAACCTTTTCCAGCACGGCCCGGGAGGCTATTCCGGTGGTTTCCATCGCTGTATGCCATCCTCTGGCTTTGCAGGCGGCCAGCAATGCTGCTGCAAATGCAGGCTGAGCCAGTGCTTCGCCACCGGACAATGTAATACCTCCACCGGAGCGGCGATAATGCGTCTCATCTTTACGCAGTTCGTCTATAACCTCCACCACCGACATTCTCTTACCTGACTGAACCATCGCGCCAGCCGGGCAGACCTCAGCGCAAGCTCCACAATGAATACAGGCATTCCGGTCAATAAGCCCTTGACGTGAGGCATCGATAGCCCCAACGGGGCAGGCGGATACGCAGCGTCCGCAATGGATACAATTGCGATCGTAGTAAAATATTTCCGGTTCAGTGTGCTGTGATTCCGGATTACTGCACCATTTACATGCCAGATAACAGCCTTTCAGGAATACAATGGTGCGTATTCCCGGGCCATCATGTAAGGAGAATTTTTGTATATTAAATACGGTGCCAGTCTGCGCGTAATCAATTTCCGCCATGTCAATACCTTTATTTCTTTTCTTCATGGTGATATTCAGCATGTTATTGGCCGGATGTGTTTTCCTTGTCTGTAAAAACAAGGAAAACAATCATCAGAAGATAATATCCTTATGTTGAGAAATCCGGCCGACTGTCAATTAAAAGACATGTTCGGTTCGCAGGATAATATCGTCCTGTACGCTTTTATCCAGTGAGACAAATTGCGCACTGTAACCCGCCACACGCACAACCAGATCACGATATTTTTCTGGTTCTTTTTGTGCTGCCAGCAGTGTATTACGGTCGATCACATTGAACTGAACATGCATGCCTTTCTGATCGAAATAACCACGCAGTAAGGCCGCCAGATGGTATAATCCCTCATCGCCTTTCAGAGCTGCCGGATGGAATTTCTGATTAAACAGCGTGCCATTTGAGGCCAGGAAGTGATCCAGCTTGGCTACTGAGTTGGCGGCAGCGGTTGGACCTTTTGTATCCATGCCCCTGCTGGGCGACACCCCATCGGGAAGCGGCTGGCCGGCCAGACGTCCATCTGGAGTTGCCCCGACGCTCTCACCGAGAGCCACATTAGCGGATACCGGATATAAGCCAGCCTGGAATAAACCGCCACGTGGGTTGGTGTATTTTTCTACCTCGCGACAGTAAATTTCAGCACCGGTACGGGCCAGCATATCCACTTCGTCAATGTCATTACCGAACTTGGGGGCGCCATTAATGAGTAACTGACGCACTGCTGTCAGCCCGGCATTAGCCCCTTTGACAGGCTCCGGTGGGTTGCTATTGAGTGAGGTGAGTGCAAGTGCGCCGCTTTCGCCCAGCACTTTCTTCACGGCCTCAAGGACTAGTTCATAGGTTGCATCCTGTTTCGGCGTACTTTCAGTGGCTATAGTGTCAGGTTTCTCTATCCCGCCAGATACACCGAAATTGGCATCCAGTGCTTCTTTCAGATGACCCAGCGATAATTGGCCTTCTTCAAATACCAGACGTTTGATAGCCATCAGCGAGTCGCCCACATTGGCAACGCCGACACCTTGCGGACCCGTGAAGTTATAATGGGCACCGCCTTCCTGAACGCTTTTACCGCGACTGATACAGTCATCCACCATACAGGACAGGAACGGCAGGGGGGCCCGTTCCATATGAGCAAGGTCAACACTGTTATCGGCCATTGCCAGATGATAGACAAAATATTCGTTCTGTTTACGATAAGCTTCAATGATGTCTTCAATACTCTGGAATGAATCCAGCTCACCAGTTTTGGGGCCGAGTTGTTTATCCCCGCAGCGTCCGTTGTTCAGGGTTATTTCCAGTACCTTACTCATGTTATAGAACGCGGCGTCGTGCCAGCCTTCTGTTTTTCCCGGACGTTGAGGTTCGACGCAGCCGATGATGCCGTATTCCCGCGCATCTTCCAGGGTCAGGCCGCGGTTAATCAATGCAGGGATAACAACTTCATCGTTGTAATAGGCCGGGATCCCCATACCAAGACGACTGACTTCACAGGCTTTCAGTAAAAAATCGTCCGGAGATTTTGACCAGACACGTACTGACAGTGAAGGTTCATGCAGACGAACATGGGCGGTAGCCGTCATGGCCATAAAGGACAGTCTGTTAGTGGCGTCCTGTCCGCCGCTGGTTTGACCGCCAACGATCAGGTTCTGGAACATCGGATAGCCACCAAAAGCTTTGGTCGAGCCTTTTTCACGAACCTTGTTAACGTCGTTGAACTTGAGCCACAGACAATCCAGCAATTCCTGCGCCTGTTCCTCGCTCAGGGAGCTGTCCTTTTCCAGGTAAGGGTACATGTACTGATCGAAACGCGCCGGGGAGATAGAATGCCCGTTGGATTCAAGTTGAATAATGGCATGGGCAAACCAGAATGACTGGCAGGCTTCATAGAAATTACTTGCACCATTTTCAGGTACTTTGTCACAGATTTCAGCAATTTTCAGCAGCTCTTTTTTACGGACTGGTGAGGCCTGTTCCGCGAGAGTACGAGCTTTAACCGCGTAACGATGAGCAAAATTGATTGCTGCGTTACAAGAAATAATGACCGCCTTGTAGAACGATTCTTTTTTCAGAAAAGCGGGGTCTTTTTTATCAGCGCTGGCCATTGCTGCAACAACATCCTGGATGATGCCTTTGTATCCACGAGCGAGAACACGCGCGTAGTCCACGGCTATATGACCGACGCCACTAAAGTAATAGTTGCCGACAGTGAAGACATTTTCTGCCATGCAATCAAGCGTTTCAGGCAACATATAGGATGTAGCCAGTTCATTCGTTGTTTTCCCTTCCCAGTAGCCAAATACGCTATCCAGCTGCTGTTTCGCTTCATCGGTTATGGTAAAACGGTCGCCTTTACGCAGATTCAGACGATCGAATTCATCCTGAAGCCAGCGATTTGAGTACTCCGGGTAAATTTGTGTGGAATGAGGAGTGACTGTCAGACTACCAACGATTAGTTCACCTGCCCGGATGGTGACCGGCAATTCCGCAAGGATCTTCTCAAGCGCTTTGGCGCGACGGATGATCATGGGCAGGGATTCCGTTTCCTTATAGGACTCGGTGATCAGGCGGGCACGATCCGTCTCAATGCAGGGGGTCGTATCAAGGATTTGTTCCCGTAAGGCACGAATTCGGTCAGTTGGTTCACCAAAAGCCTGTGATAATTGGCTCATTTCTTGTTCTCCACTACATGGTAATCAGATATAGGGGGTTGTGGCTGAAGGCGCTTTGCCACCCATTGTTTCCAGCAGAGTCAGACCTACATCACGTGCAGAACGCACCGCCTGGCGCACAGCACCGGAGTCACCGGAAACAATCAGAATAACTTCGTTAGTAAAGCTGGTGCCTTTTGCCGGGGAGTTGTAAGCCACCACATCCACATTGGCAGATTTGATCGCCGTGTCTGCCATCAGCACACCAATCGCTGCCGGGGCACCGACAATCACGCCACAGGCGCGTCCAAGGGGGGCGCCAAATGCTTTTTCCAGAGCGTAGCTGGCGCGTGCGGTGTACTGGAGTTCCACATGACCTGCTGCGTTGGCGTAAATGTCACCGAAAGTACGCTCAAGTTCGCCTAGCGCCACTTCCACAGCCCGTTTCACATCGGAAACATCCTGACCACCGAACAGCACCAGTGAACCGTGTCCTGCGCCGCCTTTAGTGTCGCGGGCCAGTTCAATTGCAACGACTTCAGTATTTGTGGCTTTGACAGCTTCATCAGCCGCCATGATCTGTGGGCCCGCACCAGTACGTGCACCAAGGATGCCTATTGAACGGTATTTCTTCTCCAGATGCATGGCATCCAGCAAGGCGCTGTCAACGTTGGCAATTACAAGGCCGATACTGTCGCCCGTTGCCGTCCCGACGAACTCGGTTAAACCGCAAAGTTTTCTTGGGATAGCGGGCTCCTGCTGAGATATCCCCGGCTGGGATGCGGCGGACGGGGTTTTCAAATCCCCGACTTTTCCGAGCACCTCGGCGATAATATTTTCTACGAGGTTATCGCTACTCATTGTTTAACTCCTTCAGATGGTTTAAGGCCTGCTGGCAGGAGTTTTTCAACATCAGAATGCGGACGTGGAATGACATGGGTAGCGATGACATCGCCGATCTGACGAGCAGAGGCACAACCGGCATCGGTGGCGGCTTTGACTGCACCCACATCTCCGCGTACGAGCACTGTTATCAGACCAGAACCAATTTTTTCGTAACCAATGAGCACGACATTGGCTGATTTGACCATCGCATCAGCAGCTTCTATTGCTGCAGTCAGACCTTTGGTCTCGACCATACCTAACGCTTCTTGTTGCATATTGTTCTCCTTCCGGGAGGAAATCGTCTGTGGGGGATAATTCACCCGGAAAGGGTAAGGGATTGGATTTTAAAATAATTGCGGGGATCTTTTTTTTTGAAGCATCATTATTGCGTTTTCAGGTGTTGATTTGCCATTTTTTAATGTATGTGATTGTTTTTTAAATTAAATAATATTTAACTGATGGTGTGTTCTTGCGTTGGCGAAGAAAATAATTTTAATTTATTTGTTGCATTATGTTGTCGAGTGTGGTTGCTTCTGCCCACGAGGCAGAGCTTGTATGTCCGCGGTTTAGCATAGAAAAGAGGTCTCTGATTATTTCGTAGATGGTGATATTGCCAGACCTTCTCTTTTTCATGATTGTATTATGACCAACCTTACTTGCGAATAGTGAGGCGACAGGAGGATACAAATATCAAAAAATGAATATATATAATCTTAGAGGTAATACCAAATTTAGGTAAAGTCATGAGACAAGATAATGGATGCGTGATATGCGCGGTATTCCATTGATATCTAATGATTTAATTTTATAGCAGCGTCAAAATTTATTCTTATTAAATAAATGTACCCCCAGGATCGTTTCTCAATATTTAATTTTCATGAGTGTTTAATGTTAAATAAAATATAATAATGGCCGCGTGTCAAAATACTGCTGCTGAGGATGTGTGTATATTAAGGTGATGGGGGTTTTCTAAGAAATAGAAATACTTTTTGGTATTATATAAAAATCGTCTGTGGGTAGGTCTGAATTCAGTCTGGAATTCCAATTCATGCTTTTTTATGTTTTGCGGTACATCGGAGTTACAAAAGGTTGTGCTAGCGTCACAAAACTTAAACCCTTCTCGTCACACGTATGATTTTCATTGGGGATAAATCTTTAATGAATTTCATATTGAGAGTAAGTAACAATTTAATAAAACAGGTGTTGTTTATGGAGTTGAATTTTTTATGAAGAAATGATGGAGGCTCCCCCGATGACAGGGGAGCTCCAAGTTTTTGTGTTTTATTATTAAGCCAATATTCCAGCCCAGTAACCCAGAATACCGAATGCAAAAATAAGCATAATCAATAGTAGGGGACTCAGTTTCTTCCTGAGCAATCTTGCAACTAACAATGTAAGAGCCAAAGGAAGCATTCCCGGAAGTAACTGATCGAAGATGTTCTGCAGCGTTGTTACTGTGACATGGCCATCTGCCTGTGTGACACGGGATACAACAATCGGTACATTA
Organism: Citrobacter sp. LST-B2; assembly: GCF_057983045.1. Taxonomy (NCBI): domain Bacteria; kingdom Pseudomonadati; phylum Pseudomonadota; class Gammaproteobacteria; order Enterobacterales; family Enterobacteriaceae; genus Citrobacter; species Citrobacter sp. LST-B2. Next base: position 4,155,856 of record NZ_CP192598.1, on the reverse strand, counting down.
ATTGTCGTCCACTTACAAACCAGGGCGCCAATAACGAACAGTCCCAGAATTGATGCACCTTCTGTCAGTTTCTGAAGGCGATCCCCACCCAAATCCTTAAGAATTTCTCTTCCTTTCTGGTATCCGTAATTTAAACCATAGTATTTCAGTGCTAAACGGATTGCGTTGAACAATACAAAAAAAATGATTGGGCCAAGGATATTTCCGGTTAACGCAAGAGAGGCTCCCAGGGCAGCAAGAACGGGTCTGATAGTCCCCCAAAAAATAGGATCTCCAACACCTGCGAAGGGACCCATCAAACCGATTTTTACACCACTGATACTATTCCCTTCAATCTGTGCACCGTTTGCTTTTTCCTCTTCCATCGCCGCCGCAACACCCAATATGGGGGAGGCGCAGTAGGGCTGAGTATTAAACCACTCCAGATGTCTTTTAAGAGCTTCTATTCTTTCCGGACCCGGCGCATACAACCGTTTTATGGCAGGAATCATGATATAGCAAATACCCAGATTCTGTACACGTTCAAAGTTTGCTGAAGCCAGAAGGACGTTTGATCTTAAAAACATACTTCTAAGGTCGCCAGAGGTAAGGCGTTTATTTTCGGTAACAGTAGTGTCTTTATTGGTATTATCGATTGACATGATTGGCTCCTCAGGAATCGCGATCGTCTTCATCAGACAAGGTTGCTTTCGATGGGCTACTTACCGCTTTACTGGCCGCAGAAAATCTTGGATTTACCTGAAGGTAAATAATGGCGGCAACTAACCCCATCCCTCCAAGTCCAACCAGATTGAAATTGGTGAAAGCCGCAATCAGAAAACCCGCAAACAGGAATGGCATCAAATGTCTGACATTCATCATATTGACAACCATTGCATAACCCACAACGACAACAATGCCACCTCCGATCTGGAGACCTTTTGTGACGACTTCCGGGATACTGTTGAGAACGTTCTGAACGGTGGTAACATCAAGCATCAGTACGGCCAGCGTGGGGAGTGCAACGCGTAATGCCTGTAATGACAGCGCACTGATATGCATGAACTCGATACCTCGAATATTGCCGGACTCGGCATAGGTATCTGCCTTGTGGACAAAGAATACCGCTATCGTTCTGATAAAAATAGTTAAGACCTGACCTGCTGCTGCCAGGGCGACTGCGATGGCAATACCTTGCCCAATGCCCTGATGGGTCGTAATGACGAGGATAGTTGAAATGACGGAAGCAATGGCGGTATCTGGCGCCATTGCAAGCCCGACGCTCATCCAGCCCAGGGCCATCATTTCAAGTGTACCGCCTAAGATAATACCGGTTTTAATATCACCCAGAACGATCCCGACCAGCGTACAAACCACAAGTGGGCGGTGGGTCTGAGCTTCGTCCAGCACACTCCCTATCCCCGCTAAAGCAGCTACCATGACCAGTGCAATAATTTGATATGTTTCCATGTCATTTAACCTTCATTATTCAATTTTAGAATAAAAATCAACCGCGGAATCAGAGGGTAATTGCCGTAGTTCAAGCTGAACACCTTTCTCATGCAGTTTTTTAAACGACGCGATGTCTTCAGGAGTTGCGCTGACGGATTTCGTGAGTTGTTTACGACCCTCTTCATAAATCATTCCTCCAATATTTACTGAAGGAATTTTAACTCCGCCCTCAGCAAGATGAAGAACATCTGTTGGATTACCAAATAAAAGAAAAGCGGTAACACCTTCATAACGTTCACTGTGATATGCTTTTATCATCTTTTCAACGGTGACCACGCTGGCCTTCATGTGGCTGGGGGCTTTGTTGAATAAATCAGATTTCGGGTAAGTCTCCCCCGTAGCGGGTTGTGTTTTCAGGCAATACGCACGCTTTCAGGCATACCTGCTTTCGTCATTTTGTTCAGCGCTCGTACCAGGGCCATAGCCTCCGCAACCTGACCATCGTAGTCACGCAGCGTCAGTGAACCCCCGAACAGCTGTTTTACCCGGTACATCGCCGTTTCCGCTATCGAGCGACGGTTGTAATCTGTTGTCCATTTCCACCGCGCATTACTCCCGGTCATTCGCTGATTAGCCACTGCACGGTTACGGTCTGCATATTCACCGGGCCAGTAACCTGCACCTTTTCGGGGAGGGATAAGCGCGCTGATTTTCTTACGCCGCAGTTCATCGTGACAGAGCCGGGTGTCGTAAGCGCCGTCTGCCGCTGCTGCCCTGATTTTTCTGTGAGTCTGCCGGATAAGACCCGGGAAGGCTTCTGAGTCCGTCACATTGTTCAGCGACAGGTCTGCACAGATGATTTCATGTGTGTTGCTGTCAACTGCCAGATGCAACTTTCGCCATATACGACGGCGTTCCTGGCCATGTTTTTTGACTTTCCATTCGCCTTCACCAAAGACCTTCAGCCCGGTGGAATCAATCACCAGATGCGCGATTTCACCTCGGGTGAACGTTTTGAAACTGACATTAACCGACTTTGCGCGCCTGCTGACACTGGTGTAATCCGGGCAGCGCAACGGAACATTCATCAGTGTAAAAATGGAATCAATAAAACCCTGCGCAGCGCGCAGGGTCAGCCTGAATACGCGTTTAATGACCAGCACAGTCGTGATGGCAAGGTCAGAATAGCGCTGAGGTCTGCCTCGTGAAGAAGGTGTTGCTGACTCATACCAGGCCTGAATAGCTTCATCATCCAGCCAGAAAGTTATGGAGCCACGGTTGATGAGGGCTTTATTGTAGGTGGGCCAGTTGGTGATTTTGAACTTTTGCTTTGCCACGGAACGGTCTGCGTTGTCGGGAAGATACGTGATCTGATCCTTCAACTCAGCAAAAGTTCGATTTATTCAACAAAGCCGCGTGACTCATACAGCGGCCATCCGTCCGTCATCCATACCACCACCTCAAAGGCCGACAGCAGGCCAAGAAGACGTTCCAGCGTAGCCATGGTGCGTTCACCAAAGACATGCGCCACCACCGTTCTGCGTATCCTGTCATACGCGTAAAACAGCCAGCGCTGCCGTGATTTTGCCCCGACGTAGCCCCATTGCTCGTCCATCTCCGCACAGACAATGACATCACTGCCCGGCTGTATCCGGGAGGTTACTGACTGCGGCCTGAGTTTTTTAAATGGCGGAAAATGGGGTTGAGACCAATGCCCATAATGCGTGCGGTGGCGCGGCAACCGACACCATTCATGGCCATATCAATGATTTTCTGGTGTGTTCCGGGCTGAGATGCGGTGTAAGTGAAGGTGAGCTGCCATGTTTTACGGCAGTGAGAGCAGAGATAGCGCTGATGCCCGGCAGTACTTTTGCCGTTACGCACCACCCCGTCAGTAGCTGAACAGGAGGGACAACAGACGGAGACGGAAGCCACAGGAGCACCTCAAAAACACCATCATACACTACATCAGTAAGTTGGTAGCATCACCTGGAATAGATTACCCATAAAGCTAGCTTCCGCTCTTCGCTCTTCGCTCTTAAGGGACAACCATACTCAAATCTCCCATATTGCAGGAGATTTGAGTATGAAAACGTCACCGTGGAACAAAGACTGTATCATCGGTCAAAAAAGGCCGCTTCAGATATCTCATATCTGGGGGATCCGGATTCGACTTGAGCTGGAAGGTAAAACACGCGATCTTGCACTGTTCAACATGGCTTTGGACAGTAAGCTACGAGGCTGTGACCTGGTCAAACTCAAAGTATCAGATGTTGCATATGGCAGTTCTGTTTCAAGCAGAGCAACGGTGTTGCAACAGAAAACCGGTAGTCCTGTCCAATTTGAGATAACCAAAGGAACAAGAGAAGCTGTTGCTGCATTGATAAAGCTTGGTAATTTGCATAGTAAAGACTTCTTGTTCCGGTCTCGGGTTGGTACTTGCCAACACATATCAACCCGGCAATACAACCGAATTTTTCATGGGTGGATAGCAAAGCTTGGTCTCGAAAATTCACTTTACAGCACGCATTCTATGCGAAGAACAAAACCTTACCTGATCTACAAAAAAACTAAGAATCTCAGAGTGATCCAACTCCTTCTGGGCTACAAGAAACTGGAAAGTACAGTTCGATACTTGGGCATTGAAGTCGATGATGCGCTGGAGATATCTGAATCGATCGAAGTCTAAGGTTGTCAGGGCTGCGACAGCGGCCCTGTGCCAAGAGCGGAGGTTTAGCAGTTTTTTTCCTTCAACTCGTCTGTTGTTATACGCAATGGTTATGCTGTCTAACGATCATATCCAACCTTCAGATTACCCGTGCTTTTTTCTAAATAACTGTTCGGAATAGTAGATCACTTTGAGGGAACTCAGCCCGAATTGTGCGATCTGATCAATCGCTGAATATCCCAAATCACCAACCGGACTGAGCGATGCCGATCATAGCACCAATTCCCCGTGACGAACGACGCCTGATGCAGAAAGCTATCCATAAAACGCGTGATAAAAATTATGCCCGCAGACTGACCGCCATGCTGATGTTGCACCGGGGCGAGCGCGTCAGTCATGTGGCCAGAACACTCTGCTGTGCCCGCTCATCGATTGGTCGCTGGATTAACTGGTTCACTCTGTCTGGTGCTGAAGGCCTGAAGTCATTACCGTCAGGACGTGGCAGGCGCTGGCCGTTCGAACATATTTGCGCATTGCTGCGTGAGCTTGTGAAGCATTCTCCCGGCGATTTCGGTTATCAGCGTTCCCGCTGGAGTACCGAACTGCTGGCGATAAAAATCCGTGATGTCACCGGTTGTCCGCTACATGCCTCAACCATCCGGAGATGGTTACCTGCTGCCGGGCTGGTATGGCGCAGAGCAGCGCCGACACTGCGTATCCGTGACCCACACAAAGAAGAAAAAATGGTCGCTATCCATGAAGCACTGGCGAAATGCAGTGCGGAAAATCCCGTGTTTTCCGAAGATGAAGTGGATATTCATCTCAACCCGAAAATCGGTGCTGACTGGCAGTTACGCGGGCAGCAAAAACGTGTTGTCACACCGGGCCAGAATGAAAAGTACTATCTTGCCGGTGCGCTGCACAGCGGTACGGGAAAAGTCAGCTACGTAGGTGGAAACAGTAAAGGTTCATCTTTATTTATCAGACTGTTAAAACATCTTAAGGCGACATACCGGCGGGCAAAAACGATTACGCTCATTGTCGATAACTACATTATCCACAAAAGCCGTGAAACGTTGCGCTGGCTGAAAGCAAACCAGAAGTTCAGGGTCATTTATCAGCCGGTTTACTCGCCATGGGTCAATCATGTCGAACGGTTGTGGCAGGCGCTTCATGAGACAATAACCCGAAATCACCAGTGCCGTTCAATGTGGCAACTGTTGAAAAAGGTTCATCACTTTATGGATACCGTCAGCCCATTCCCCGGTGGAAAACACGGGCTGGCTAAAGTGTAGCGGTATTAGGATCAGTTATTTAGGACAAGCCACGATACTTGCTACAGATTAATCATTTCTTCTGATAGTGGATGATCAACACAGGAACCCGATAAATTGAAACTGACAGAGCCGAAACGGGACATCAAAAACAAACCGCCCCCGGTTGACAGGAATGCCCCGTCCGGCTGGTTTCGATAGTAACATCTTCCATCTGGGGATGTTAAGTAATGGAACAGGCAGTAGGTGGGCAGATTCGCAAGCGCAAGCATGGTCGTACTGTCTATTCAGTATCAGCATGTTTCTGAGTCTTTTTCTGGTTCTGAAGTATCGTTTCATCGGAGTTAAGAATGTTATGGATGAGTTCCTCACATCCCTGTTGCTTTTGAACTTCCAAAAGTAACTGAACGGAAATGCGGTGTACTGGGAGTGAAGTACTTAGGGTAGGTGGAGGGGCTGAGCTGATATTCGGTGAATCATATCCTCAGGAGACATAATTAACATGTTGGAAGATCTCAAAAGTGAATGGACAGATTAAGCGAGATATTTACATGGAAAAGCCTGAAGAATGATTTCGGAATTCTGATGGAGACCTATTGAACGTTTTCTTAAAGAGACGGGAAAAATAATGGACATCATTATAACCGACACTTCGTGCTATTTTTTCAATGCTCCAGTTTGTTTGTTCAAGGAGACAATGAGCTTCCGTCATTCTTTTATTTATTAAATAAGCAGTGAAGCCTGTGCCTGTCAACTCCTTAAACGTTCTGGAAAAATAAAACATACTCAGGTTGGCTTTGCTGGCCATTTGTTCAAGATTGAGATTGTCAGAGAAATTCTGATTTATGTGATTGAGTATCATTTCCATTGTTGCCTGATGTCGACCCAATGTCTCCAGTTTCTGATTTTTAACAGGACTGACATTTTTTACTATACGTAAATTATATTCCTTACTAAGGTAGTTCTCTATAATAAGGTTCAGGAGCTGTGCAGCAGACTTTATTTTCATCAGGCTCAGTTCAGGCACCTCATGATATAGTTCGATAAGTTTTGATTCTGTTGGTAAGTTTTTATCGTTTTCCACTATTTTTGGTAATGGTAAGTTTTCTGCAACACGTGCTTGTCCACAAGAAACAAACCCTGTCAGATTACCGTTAATGAAAATAGGAATGGAAAAATCTACGAGTCCTGCGTGACAGCGATAACATTGAATCTGTTTTGCTTTCGTACTTTCAAAACCACCACAGCGATCGCATTGTTGGCAATAGGGATGGTAAGCTGCGATTTGCCTGACCTGCTGGCAGAAAGAAGTAAAATTATACCATGGGGATATCTCTTTGCCATTCAGATCTACGGCAACAGAACCCAGACCTGTGGCATTGGCAAAATCATATACAATATTGTCAAGTATATCGTGGGCGTTTCTCATTTTTTTACCTGGCAATAAAAGTTGTAATCCGTTAGTTATTCTTGGTTTTTCACAAAGATAAATCCATTACATTCGTGACTATATCATATGAAAATTATACTCTTTTTAAAATCGTTGTAAATTGTGCTACATCACATTTTCTTGCCTGAGCTTTAAAGTATGGGTAAGCGGATTAAATGGTTGATCTTACCTTTGCATGAGAGTGAGACAGACCGGCATCTCATCGGATTATCTGGTTGATGCTTCACCTACTGCTGGTGCATGTTTCCTTCGCTAATTCCAGCAAGAACCCCACACGCCTCAACTTCCCGGTCATCGTTGCAACTCGCTCTCAGTGAAACGAGTTGTTTCTCAAGCGCTTGCAGAGCGGTTATCTGCGACCGCACATGAGAGATGTGATCATCGAGCAAGGCGTTGACGGCGGTACAAGGCTGATGAGGGTCGTCCTGATAGCTCTGTAGTTCGTGAATCTCAGCCAGTGACAGGCCCAGGATTCTGCAGCGACGGATGAAGGCCAGCCCCTCACCATGCTTCTCGGTATAGACACGGTAACCGTTGTCCTGCCGATCAGGCGGCGGCAACAAGCCCTGCTGTTCATAGAAGCGGATCGTCTGTGTTTCGACCCCTACCAACTGCGCCAACTGACCAATGCGCATCAGCCTCCTCCCCAACGGATTCTTTACTCTATTGACCTTATAGTAGCTTTATAGTTTTAAATGGTACCACAACATTGTTCAAGTGGAGTCGTATCATGAGCAAATCCTGTGGTGGCGCCTGTGGCGGTGATGCAACGTCCGCAGCGGATACCGATATACAGGCCTCCTCCGAGGCGCCAGGGAGATGGGTCAGTGTTTATGCCGTGCCGAAGATGGACTGTCCATCAGAAGAACGAATGATTCGCCTAGCCCTGAACGGCTTTGAGGAGATTCGGGCGCTGTCCTTCGACTTGTCGAACCGCCGGCTGAAGGTCGTGCATGACGGCGAGGTCGAGCCCGTCACCTCGAAACTGAAGACCTTGGGGCTAGGCGCCTCGCTTCAGGAAACCGTCGCTGCAAATCCGGAGACCATCAAGGCCGCCGAGTTTTCGGCAGCTTCTGCTAAGCAAGAATCCGGGACCCTGCGCTGGTTGCTCGGCATCAATGCACTTCTGTTCGTGGTGGAAATGACTGCCGGTCTGATCGCCCGGTCCACCGGCCTGATTGGAGAATCCCTGGACAATTTTGCCGATGCGGCGGTGTACGGGCTTGCCCTTTATGCGGTTGGACATAGCGTGAAAATGCAGGTACGTGCCGCGCATCTTGCTGGTGTACTGCAACTGATCTTGGCTGTGGGCGTGCTCGTAGAGGTGGTGAGACGCTTTGTATTCGGTAGTGAGCCTGAATCGCTGGTGATGATGGCTATCGCATTCGTCGCATTGATTGCCAATACCAGTTGTCTGCTGCTCATATCCAAACATCGGGAAGGCGGGGCGCACATGAAGGCAAGCTGGATATTCTCGGCCAACGACGTGGTGATCAACCTGGGGGTCATCACCGCCGGCGCCCTGGTCGCGTGGACCGGTTCCAATTATCCGGATCTGATTATCGGCACCATCGCGGGGGGCATTGTACTTAACGGTGCCAGACGCATTTTGGCGTTGAAGGGTTAAATAATGCTCATTATTGGCAAAAAGCTCTCGCCGTATGCCCTATTGTCCATATCGGGCCTGATGGCAGCGTCTGATCAGGCTGTAAAGTGGCTGGTGCAGCAATCAATGGCCTATGGCGAGTATGTTTCGGTGACCCCGTTCTTTAACTGGGTGCACCTATGGAACACCGGTGCCGCATTCAGTCTTTTTGCGAATGGTGGAGGCTGGCAGCGCTACTTTTTTATCGGAATCGCGGTAGTGGTCTCGATTTTTCTGATCAAGCTGATCCTTGAAAATCGTCATAAAGGAGAAGCCATCGCTTACAGTCTTATCCTCGGTGGCGCCATGGGCAACCTGATTGACCGGGTCTTTCGCGGTTATGTTGTGGATTCCTTTGATTTCTATTGGCGAGACTGGCATTGGCCGGCCTTCAACCTGGCTGATATTGCAATTGTCCTCGGTGCCTTACTTTTCGTTTCCAGCAGCTTGTTGGGTAAAAAAGCAAACACCAATGCCGAGTCGGATGGATCTGACTGACACCTACGCCTATACAACACCATGACCGAACTTCCCGACAACATCCTTCACCTGCCGCAATACCAAGTACTGGGCTGCAAATCAACCGACGACGAAATGCACTTCCAGGTGGACGTGCCCGATCCCATCGCCTGCGAGGAATGCGGCGTGCAGGGTGAGTTCGTACGGTTCGGCAAGCGTGACGTTCCCTATCGTGATCTGCCCATCCACGGCAAGCGGGTCACTCTCTGGGTGGTCCGCCGCCGATACACCTGCCGGGCCTGCAAGACAACATTCAGGCCCCAGCTACCGGAGATGGTGGACGGATTCCGTATGACACTGCGGCTGCATGAGTACGTGGAGAAGGAATCCTTCAACCACCCCTACACCTTTGTGGCGGCACAGACCGGCCTGGACGAGAAGACGGTGCGCGACATCTTCAACGCCCGCGCCGAGTTCCTGGGGCGCTGGCACCGCTTCGAGACGCCCCGCATCCTGGGCATTGACGAGCTATACCTGAACAAGCGCTACCGCTGCATTCTGACCAACATTGAGGAGCGAACCCTGCTCGACCTGCTGGCCACCCGCCGCCAGGACGTGGTGACCAACTACCTGATGAAGCTGAAAGACCGGCAGAAGGTCGAGATCGTCAGCATGGACATGTGGAACCCCTACCGGGCAGCGGTCAAGGCTGTGCTGCCCCAGGCCCGTATCGTGGTCGATAAGTTCCATGTGGTGCGCATGGCCAACGATGCCCTAGAGAGAGTGCGCAAGGGCCTCAGAAAGGAGCTGAAACCGTCCCAGAGCCGGACTCTCAAGGGAGACCGGAAAATCCTGCTGAAACGCGCTCACGAAGTCTCAGACCGGGAGCGCCTCATCATGGAGACCTGGACAGGCGCGTTCCCGCAACTGCTGGCCGCCTACGAGCACAAGGAGCGCTTCTACGGCATCTGGGACGCCACCACACGGCTCCAGGCAGAAGCCGCCCTGGACGAGTGGATAGCCACCATCCCGAAGGGCCAAAAGGAAGTCTGGAGCGATCTGGTCAGGGCAGTGGGAAACTGGCGCGAAGAGACCATGACCTACTTCGAGACGGACATGCCCGTCACCAACGCTTACACGGAGTCCATCAACCGACTGGCCAAGGACAAGAACCGTGAAGGGCGCGGTTACTCCTTCGAGGTGATGCGGGCACGAATGCTCTACACCACGAAGCACAAGAAGAAGGCACCGACTGCGAAGGTCTCTCCTTTCTACAAGAAAACCATCGGTTACGGACTGCCGGACTTCGCAGAGGAACTCAACTACGGAGTCGATCTATCAACCATCTGAGGGTGGTATCAGATTGATGGGGTGAAGGTGCCCCATCAACCATTAAATCCGTATACCCGGATAAATTACGTGAAATGGCCCCCGAACTCGCCAGTGAACTGACTCCACGATTTAAGGAAAAACCCAAGTGGACCTTCAATTTCACCCTGGACGGGGAAAATGGCATCCCCATCAATAAGCGCGGCAGCGGGATAAGGAGGCTTATCCTGTTGAATTTTTTCCGGGCTGAGGCTGAAAAGAATGTCGCGGGGACGCCCAGAAACATGATTTATGCCATCGAAGAGCCTGAAACGTCACAGCAGCCAAACTATCAGATGATGCTGATGAAAGCGTTGCTGGCACTGGCAGGCCAGCCGCACCGTCAGATTATCGTCACCACCCATGTCCCGGCGCTGGCCGGATTGATCCCTGTCGAAGGTGTACGTTATGTCACCCGAAATGAGGCGGGTGAACCCGTAGTAAAAATGCCGGATGACGCTGTGCTGAAGGAAGCCACTGAAAGCCTGGGGGTGCTACCAGAGACCGGTATGGAAAGGGCGCAGGGGATTGTTCTGGTAGAGGGAAAGTCGGATGTCACTTTCCTGAGGCATGCGGCCAGTTCATTAAAACAGTCAGGTGTGCTGCCAGCCTCTCTGGAGGACGTGAAAATAGTGCCAGTCCTCATAGGAGGGTGTGGCAGCGTCAAACACTGGGTTACATTGAATCTGGCCAACGATCTGGGGCTTCCCTGGTGCGTTTTTCTGGACTCCGATATTGGGGGAGACCCTGCACAGGTTATGTCCATTCAGAAACGTAAAAGAGAAGTGGAGGATGCCGGTAAGGTATTCTTCGCCACGCGTAAACGTGAAATAGAGAACTATCTCTGCCCGGATCTGATCGAAGAAATGACCGGTGTAGCCGTCACGTTTACGGACACCTGTGATGCTAAAAAAATAATTGGCCGGGCGGTGGGAATGAAGCCCGATAATGTGCTTGATAAATTCTGGCCCCGGATGACAGCGGAAAGAATCATCTCAAGATCAACCTATCATGACGGAATGCAGGAAAGGATTGAGCTGGTTGAGATCCTGAGCGATATTGTTGCCATGACGAGATAATGTGTAAAAATTATCGCTGCTGCATATATTCCGGTCCACAGCAAAGGACCGGAGTATAGTATATAAAAAACCCGAAATTAATCGGGTTTTAATTATTTAACGTTTAACAGGCTCCCGTGCCCGGGAGTGAATTAAAATTACGCTTATTATGGCGTTTTTGCAATCTTTATTTTTGACTGCCAAGCCATTTATTCATCTGCTCGATTTCACCTTTCTGAGCTTTAATGATGTCCTGCGCAAGCTTTCTCATTTCGGGATCTTTTCCGTATTTAAGTTCGGTCTCAGCCATTGCTATTGCTCCTTCATGGTGTGCGATCATACCTTTTGCAAAGGCCTTATCGGGATCGGGCTCATTAACGGCGGCCATCATTTTGTCATGCATGTCTTTCATGCCAGCCATATATTCCTGTGACGATGCCGATGAGTGCATATCTGACATTTTCATTTCCGAATGTTCAGCAGAAATGGCTGGCAGGGATAACATTAATATTACAAAAAGGGTGTTTTTGATTTTCATTTAATAAATCCTTTCAGACAGGTACCGGTTAATTGTAGCTGAGTCAGATAAAAAAGCCCCCTGACGGGGGCAAAAATCTCACAACATATCCGGTTAAGGAATAATCTATCAAGGAAAGGGTAAAAGCACGGATACTACAGTCGCATTCAGCCTGCATTGATCATGCGGCGGTGCGCTTCGGCCATGGCCTGATGTGGGCCGGATTGCCCGTTATTCATGAATTCATGGGCAACCGCTGCTCTTTCATGCTCATTCATCGCCGTGTAAGATGTTGACGGGACGGTCGTGGATACTGTGTTATTTCCCATCATCTTCTGATGACTTTCCACCATTTTCTGGTGCGCATCCGCCGAGCCGTTCGTCATGGTTTCATGAGCAATAATGGCCTGTTCATGCTGGTCCATACCGGTCATACGAGGAGCAGTCCCCTGGATCCCGACAGGAGCCGCAGCAGACTGCATCTGGTGAGCAGGAGCCTGTGCATTGTTGACGCGATCATGGATATTCACGGTTTCAGTGGCCCAGGACGATGTAATTAAACCAAAGCCCAGCAAAGATGCTAATACGATATTTTTCATGATAACTCTCCATTTCTGAATTAGTGATGTCCGGGGAAGTACAACCGGTGTTTTCAGTTCCATAACTGAAACAGGTTCGGCAGCGTTTATTTCTCCGGGAGAAGGCTGGATATTCATTTCCTGGCGTACTCTGACGCCGGGTATTGATGAAGCAATCCAGCCTTCCTGATAAGTTGCACTAATTATATCGAATGGCTTCTGTTTGCTGCATGACAGGCTAATGACATCTTTGTCATTTAAATCTTTATTCTCAGCATTGGATTTCCGGGATCATTTTCTCCAGTCTGGGCACGGATAAGATAAAACGCGTGGAGCGTACGTCCGATTCCACCCGCACTCTTCCGTGATGTGCTTCCACGATTGACTTTACAATCGCAAGGCCGATGCCGCTGCCTTCTCCTTTTCGTTGTCTGGACGGATCCACCCGATAAAAACGGTCAAAAAGCCTTAATAAATGTTCTTCAGGGATTGGTTTCCCCGGATTTTCAATCACAAGGTCAAAAAAACTCTCCTGCTCTCTTATTGAGACGGTGATGGCCTGTCCCTCCGGGGTATAACGCAGGGCATTGGATAACAGATTATTGATCGCTCTTCTGAACATTTGTGGATCTCCCTCAACCAGGCAGGGCATCCCGTTAAATTTGAGCGTGATATTGCGTTCTTCGGCCCAGGCTTCGAAAAACTCGAAGACTTTCATGACTTCTGCTCTGAGGTCAAAACGGACCCTGTCAGGTATAAGCTGGTTATTGTCCGCCTGTGCCAGAAACAGCATGTCGCTGACCATTTTGGTCATCCGGTTATACTCTTCAAGACTGGAGTAGAGGACATCCTCAAGTTCCTTCTGGGTTCGATCCTGACTCAGTGCGATTTCAGTCTGCGTCACCAGATTGGTGATGGGCGTTCTGATCTCATGCGCGATATCGGCAGAGAAATTGGCCTGGCGGGTAAAGACGTCCTCAATCTTTCCAATCATATGATTGAACGAGATAACCAGTTGCTCCAGCTCAATGGGAACGCGTGTCGGTTCCAGCCGCGCATCAAGATTCTCGGAGGTGATGTTTTTAATGGCATTGCTGACATTACGAAGGGGCAGGTGCCCCTGACGGACAGCGATGCGAATGATCAGAACAATCAGCAGGCTTATCACGACGGCGATCGCAATCAGATTTTTTTTCAGCGCATCGAGGTAATGGAGATGGAAATTAATGGAGAGGCCAGTCAGCATGACATAATTCTGCTGTTTGCCCTGAAATGTCGCCTGGCCAGAGGAGGCGATAATCCGGTACGTTTCCATCTTCATTCCGGACCCGGTATCCATCGCTCTCGCAGTATCCTCCACCGTCCAGAGAAAGACATCCCGTGCGCGGCTGTGCTCGCTAAAATCGGCTGAATTCACGGCCGGGCGTAGTGCTGCCCCCTGCGCAGAGCTGTACAGCACCTCACCCCGGGGATTGAGGAGCAAAAGGGCAACGTTGCGGTAGCTGGCGATCGATTCCTTTATTTTGCTTACTTTTTTTTCATCCGGATCTGCCGGGGACTGGAGTATACGGCTCAGTGTGGTGCTGATTTGTTGCAGATCGCTGACATCCTGCTCGGCAAAATGCTTTTCAACAGAATGCAGCATAAACCAGGTGAAGGCGATAAACGCCAGTATTGTGGACAGGCTGATAAAAAAGGTCAGCCGCAGCGCGAGTGAGAAAGGTCGTCTGGACGGTTTGCTATGCATCCGGGATCTCCAGCATGTAGCCCACGCCCCGCACTGTCTGGATCAGTTTTGTCCCGTAATCGTTGTCTATTTTAGCGCGGAGTCGCTTTACTGCGACATCAATCGCGTTAGTGTCGCTGTCAAAATTCATGTCCCAGACCTGAGAGGCAATCAGGGAGCGGGGAAGAACTTCTCCCTGATGGCGAATGAAGAATTCCAGCAAGCTGAACTCTTTACTGGTGAGCACAATGCGGTTCCCGGCGCGGCTGACTTTTCTGGATACGAGATCAACCGAGAGGTCAGCCACTTTAAGCTGGCTTTCCGTGATCATCGTGTTTCCCCGCCTGAGGAGGGTTCTTACCCGGGCGAGCAGTTCAGCAAACGCAAAGGGCTTCACCAGATAATCGTCCGCACCCAGCTCAAGTCCTTTGACCCTGTGTTCAATCGTGCCAAGGGCCGTCAGCAGTAATACCGGCATCCCCTTTCCGGCACTGCGCAGCATACGGATGATATCCCAGCCGTTTACATCAGGCAGCATGATATCCAGGATGGCTAAATCATACTCGGCTGTCATGGCAAGATGATATCCGGTCAGACCATTATCAGCGTGATCCACGACGAACCCCGCCTCTGTCAGCCCCTTGCTGAGATATTCACCTGTTTTAATTTCGTCTTCAACGATTAATATTTTCATCATGCTCCCCGGCTGGCTGCTAATGTCATTTTATTGCGCCCACGATCGTTATCAACGGATTACAGCAAAAATGACAACATTGTCATTATCCTGTCACCCGGCAAACAGAGAGCGTTCGGTAAAGTATCCCTATCAATACTCTGGACTTCGTTTGAACCATTTACCAGGTCTGCCTGTACGAGAAGCGTTATGTTCAAATTAAAATTACTCAGCATCAGTACCATATTCATCCTGGCTGGTTGTGTTTCTCTGGCACCTGAATATCAGCGTCCGCCAGCTCCGGTTCCCCAGCAGTTTTCATTGTCTAAAAACAGTCTGACGCCTGCGGTAAACAGCTATCAGGATACGGGCTGGCGAAACTTTTTTGTCGATCCCCAGGTCAGCAGGCTGATCGGTGAAGCCCTGAATAATAACCGTGATTTGAGAATGGCTGCCCTGAAGGTTGAAGAGGCCCGGGCCCAGTTCAACGTCACGGATGCAGATCGTTATCCCCAACTGAATGCCTCATCCGGGATCACATACAACGGTGGTCTGAAAGGTGACAAGCCGACCACACAGGAGTACGACGCGGGTCTGGAGCTCAGCTATGAGCTCGATTTTTTTGGCAAACTTAAGAACATGAGTGAGGCTGATCGCCAGAACTACTTTGCCAGCGAAGAAGCCCGTCGTGCCGTACACATCCTGCTGGTCTCCAACGTTTCACAGAGCTATTTCAGCCAGCAACTGGCGTACGAACAACTCCGTATTGCGCGGGAAACGCTGAAAAATTATGAACAGTCTTATGCATTCGTTGAGCAACAACTGGTGACCGGGAGTACGAACGTTCTGGCGCTTGAACAAGCCAGGGGGCAAATCGAAAGTACCCGCGCCGAAATAGCCAAACGAGAAGGCGATCTGGCTCAGGCAAACAATGCCCTGCAACTGGTGCTGGGAACGTACCGCGCAGTTCCGTCAGAAAAAGGGATTAAAGGTGGGGAGATCGCACCAGTAAAATTGCCACCAAATCTGTCGTCACAAATATTGCTGCAGCGTCCGGATATTATGGAAGCGGAATACCAGTTGAAAGCGGCTGATGCCAATATTGGCGCAGCGCGAGCGGCTTTTTTCCCGTCCATTACCCTGACCAGTGGTCTCTCCTCTAGCAGTACGGAGCTGTCCAGCCTCTTTACGTCAGGAAGTGGAATGTGGAATTTTATTCCTAAAATTGAAATTCCTATATTTAATGCTGGCAGGAACAAAGCCAATCTGAAGCTGGCTGAAATTCGCCAGCAACAGTCCGTGGTTAATTACGAACAAAAAATTCAGTCAGCCTTTAAGGATGTTTCCGACACGCTTGCGCTGCGCGACAGCCTTAGCCAGCAACTTGAGTCACAGCAGCGTTATCTTGATTCACTTCAGATAACTCTACAGCGTGCCAGAGGATTGTATGCAAGTGGTGCTGTCAGTTACATCGAAGTGCTGGATGCAGAACGTTCCCTCTTCGCGACGCAGCAAACCATTCTCGATCTTACCTATTCCCGACAGGTTAACGAAATTAATCTGTTTACCGCGCTGGGTGGCGGTTGGGTAGAGTAAATTTATTCAATTAATCAGGAAATTAAAATGCGTAATTCACTTAAAGCCGTTTTATTTGGTGCCTTCTCTGTCATGTTTTCTGCCGGTCTTCATGCTGAAACACATCAGCATGGCGATATGAATGCTGCCAGTGATGCTTCGGTACAGCAGGTTATCAAGGGCACCGGTATCGTTAAAGACATTGATATGAATAGTAAAAAGATTACCATTTCGCACGAAGCAATCCCGGCGGTGGGCTGGCCTGCAATGACCATGCGCTTCACTTTTGTTAATGCAGACGACGCTATCAATGCCCTGAAAACCGGCAACCATGTCGATTTCTCGTTTATTCAGCAGGGCAATATCTCCTTACTCAAAAGCATTAACGTTACGCAATCCTGATTAACAGTCCGGAGCGAATACATCCAGTGCGCCTGAACATTCATTATGGGATTACTGTGAATGAATAATCGTGCGCATATGCCAGGTGTTTTGATTTTTCAGCGAGAAATTGTATGGCTTCTTTAAAGATAAAATATGCTGCAATAATTATCAGCAGCCTCATAGCAGGGGGGCTGATATCGGTTACTGCCTGGCAGTATTTAAACTCATCACAAAAAACAGTACCAGCAGAACAAAAGGCACCGGAGAAAAAGGTACTTTTCTGGTATGACCCTATGAAACCGGATACCAAATTTGATAAACCCGGAAAATCGCCTTTTATGGATATGGACCTTGTGCCGAAATATGCTGATGAAAGTGGCGATAAAAGCAGTGGCGGGATCCGTATCGATCCAACTCAGGTTCAGAATCTGGGATTAAAAACGCAAAAAGTCACGCGAGGAATGCTGAATTATTCTCAGACAATCCCGGCTAATGTCAGTTACAACGAATATCAGTTTGTCATTGTGCAGGCGCGTTCTGACGGTTTCGTCGAAAAAGTGTATCCCCTGACGATTGGCGATCATGTGAAGAAAGGCACTCCGCTTATCGATATCACCATTCCTGAATGGGTTGAGGCACAAAGTGAGTTTCTGCTGTTATCCGGTACAGGCGGTACGCCAACCCAGATAAAAGGGGTTCTGGAGCGACTTCGTCTGGCTGGTATGCCGGAAGAGGATATTCAAAGGCTGCGTTCAACCCGCACAATCCAGACCCGTTTTACCATTAAAGCACCTATTGATGGTGTCATTACTGCATTTGACCTGCGCACCGGCATGAATATTTCCAAAGATAAGGTGGTGGCTCAGATTCAGGGGATGGACCCGGTCTGGATCAGCGCTGCAGTGCCAGAATCTATCGCCTATCTGCTGAAAGATACGTCGCAGTTTGAAATTTCGGTACCGGCTTATCCGGATAAAACATTCCATGTCGAAAAATGGAACATTCTTCCCAGCGTGGATCAGACAACCCGCACGCTTCAGGTCCGCCTCCAGGTTACTAACAAGGATGAGTTTCTCAAGCCGGGCATGAATGCCTATCTCAAACTGAATACCCAAAGTCAGGAGATGCTGCTGATACCAAGCCAGGCCGTTATCGATACCGGCAAAGAACAGCGCGTGATTACTGTTGATGATGAAGGCAAGTTTGTGCCGAAACAGATCCACGTTCTGCATGAATCACAGCAACAGTCCGGCATTGGCTCCGGTCTTAATGAAGGCGATACCGTGGTGGTCAGTGGCCTGTTCCTCATTGACTCCGAAGCCAATATTACGGGCGCGCTGGAACGTATGCGCCACCCTGAAAAAACAGAAAACAGTATGCCAGCAATGTCTGAGCAGCCTGTAAATATGCATTCAGGGCACTGAGGAGACGACGATGATTGAATGGATTATCCGGCGCTCTGTCGCCAACCGTTTCCTGGTCATGATGGGGGCACTGTTTCTCAGCATCTGGGGCACATGGACGATAATTAACACGCCGGTCGATGCGCTGCCTGACCTGTCAGATGTGCAGGTCATTATTAAAACCAGCTATCCCGGACAGGCCCCGCAGATTGTAGAAAACCAGGTCACCTATCCGCTTACCACCACCATGCTGTCCGTACCTGGCGCAAAAACCGTGCGTGGCTTTTCACAGTTCGGTGATTCGTATGTATATGTCATTTTTGAAGACGGGACCGATCTGTACTGGGCCCGTTCGCGCGTGCTGGAATACCTGAATCAGGTTCAGGGCAAACTGCCTGCGGGTGTGAGCTCTGAAATCGGTCCGGACGCCACGGGAGTGGGCTGGATATTTGAATATGCCCTGGTCGATCGCAGCGGAAAACACGACCTTTCAGAACTGCGTTCTTTGCAGGACTGGTTTCTGAAATTTGAACTGAAGACCATCCCGAACGTGGCTGAGGTAGCCTCGGTTGGTGGCGTGGTGAAGCAGTACCAGATTCAGGTCAATCCGGTAAAACTGTCCCAGTATGGGATCAGCCTGCCCGAAGTGAAACAGGCTCTTGAATCGTCTAACCAGGAGGCCGGTGGTTCATCCGTTGAAATGGCCGAAGCGGAGTATATGGTCCGTGCCAGCGGTTATCTTCAGAGCATTGATGATTTTAATAACATCGTCCTGAAAACAGGTGAGAACGGCGTGCCGGTTTATCTGCGGGATGTTGCCCGCGTGCAGACCGGGCCCGAAATGAGGCGTGGTATTGCCGAGCTGAACGGCCAGGGAGAAGTCGCTGGCGGCGTGGTGATCCTGCGGTCGGGTAAAAATGCGCGCGACGTTATCACGGCAGTGAGGGATAAACTGGAGACGCTGAAGGCCAGCCTGCCGGAAGGCGTTGAAATCGTGACCACCTACGATCGCAGCCAGTTGATCGACCGGGCGATTGATAACCTCAGTTCCAAACTTCTGGAAGAGTTTTTCGTGGTGGCCATCGTCTGTGCCCTGTTCCTGTGGCACGTACGTTCTGCCCTGGTGGCGATTATCTCTCTGCCGCTTGGCCTGTGTATCGCCTTTATCGTCATGCACTTCCAGGGACTAAACGCCAATATCATGTCGCTGGGAGGGATAGCTATTGCCGTCGGTGCGATGGTGGATGCCGCCATTGTGATGATTGAGAATGCGCATAAACGGCTTGAGGAGTGGGATCATCAGCATCCGGGTGAGCAGATTGACAACGCCACCCGCTGGAAGGTGATTACCGACGCCTCCGTGGAAGTGGGACCCGCACTGTTTATCAGCCTGCTGATCATCACCCTGTCCTTTATTCCTATCTTTACCCTGGAAGGTCAGGAAGGACGTCTGTTTGGCCCGCTGGCATTCACGAAAACGTACTCCATGGCGGGAGCGGCCGCGCTGGCCATCATTGTCATTCCGATCTTGATGGGATTCTGGATCCGGGGAAAAATTCCTGCCGAGACCAGTAACCCCCTGAACCGGGTGCTGATCAAAGCGTATCATCCATTGCTGCTGCGGGTCCTCCATTGGCCAAAAACAACCCTGCTGGTTGCGGCCTTGTCCATTTTCACCGTTATATGGCCATTGAGTCAGGTGGGGGGGGAGTTTCTGCCGAAGATCAATGAGGGCGACCTGCTGTATATGCCATCAACATTGCCTGGCGTCTCTCCGGCAGAAGCTGCAGCACTCCTGCAGACGACGGACAAGTTAATCAAAAGCGTTCCTGAAGTGGCCTCTGTATTTGGCAAGACCGGTAAAGCAGAGACCGCAACGGATTCCGCACCGCTTGAAATGGTGGAAACCACGATCCAGCTCAAACCTGAGGATCAGTGGCGTCCGGGTATGACGATTGACAAGATTATTGAAGAACTCGACAAGACCGTCCGTTTACCGGGTCTGGCAAACCTCTGGGTTCCGCCTATCCGTAACCGTATTGATATGCTCTCAACCGGGATCAAAAGCCCGATAGGTATCAAGGTCTCAGGGACTGTCCTGGCCGATATTGATGCGACTGCGCAGAGTATCGAGGCGGTAGCCAAAACCGTGCCGGGCGTGGTGTCTGCCCTGGCTGAGCGACTTGAAGGCGGGCGTTACATCGATATCGATATCAACCGGGAAAAAGCGTCCCGTTACGGTATGACTGTTGGTGATGTACAGCTGTTTGTCTCATCAGCCATCGGCGGCGCAACGGTAGGGGAAACGGTTGAAGGCGTGGCCCGGTACCCGATTAATATTCGCTATCCACAGGATTATCGGAACAGTCCAAATGCATTGAAACAGATGCCGATCCTGACCCCGATGAAGCAGCAGATCACGCTGGGCGATGTCGCGGATATTAAGGTCGTTTCAGGGCCGACTATGCTGAAAACGGAAAATGCCCGTCCAGCCAGCTGGATTTACATTGACGCGCGCGGCAGGGATATGGTGTCGGTGGTTAATGATATTAAAACGGCTATCAGTCAGAAAGTGAAACTTAGACCGGGTACCAGCGTGTCATTCTCCGGACAATTTGAACTGCTTGAGCACGCCAACAAGAAACTTAAATTGATGGTGCCGATGACGGTGATGATCATTTTCATCCTGTTGTATCTGGCGTTCCGCCGGGTTGATGAAGCGTTGTTGATCCTGATGAGTCTGCCGTTCGCCCTGGTTGGCGGGATATGGTTCCTGTACTGGCAGGGCTTCCATATGTCAGTCGCAACCGGAACCGGGTTTATCGCCCTGGCCGGTGTGGCAGCAGAGTTTGGCGTGGTCATGCTGATGTATCTGCGTCATGCCATTGAAGCGCATCCGGAACTGTCAAACAAAGAAACGTTCACACCGGAAGGTCTTGATGAAGCCCTTTATCATGGTGCCGTGCTGCGTGTCCGGCCGAAAGCCATGACCGTGGCGGTGATCATCGCGGGTCTGCTGCCGATCCTCTGGGGTACCGGCGCAGGTTCAGAAGTCATGAGCCGTATCGCGGCCCCCATGATTGGCGGGATGATCACAGCTCCGCTGCTGTCCCTGTTCATTATTCCTGCCGCCTATAAACTCATCTGGCTGCGCAGACATAAAAAGAGCGTGTCATAACCCTGAAAGGGCACCCCTGCGGGTGTCCTTTTGCATAAATTCACCCTGACGTCAGGGTTTATATCGATAACATACAGAGGTGAGTATGAAAAAAATAATTTTAATGACCCTGGCTTTTGGCCTTTCACTTCCTGCAATGGCAGGTGAAAAAGTAATAGACATGTACAAGTCTGAAAACTGTGGTTGCTGTTCCCTGTGGGGCAAGGCGATGGAAAAGGACGGGTTTGAGGTGCGGACCCACGTCATGAATGATCAGGCCCTGTCAGCCCTGAAAGAAAAATATGCTGTTCCTGCTGAGCTGAGAAGCTGTCATACCGCAGTTACTGGTAATTTGATCATTGAAGGCCATGTGCCTGCAGCCACGATACATAAGGCAATGCAGTCTGGTTCAGGGATTTATGGTCTTGCCACCCCGGGCATGCCTGCGGGGAGCCCGGGAATGGAGATGGGGGCCCGTAAAGAGGCTTACGATGTTATTTCATTCTCTCCGGAGGGCAGTAAAAAAGTCTTCCAGCGAATCGAATAGTCAGCGGAACGGCTGATAACGGGACGCCGGCAGCAGGCACTCCTGTGCCGGCGACATTCGTGGTAATCGCATCCATGACATACCCTGAAGACAGAAAATGCTTCAGGCATGCATAAGGAGAGTTACTGTGAAAAATGACAATGTAGTGCAACACAACAACCAGACTGCTTCTGAACAGACATTATCCCCGGACGAGAGCCACGTATTGCATAAGGTGAGAGATCCCGTGTGCGGGATGGCATTCCTGCCCGACAAGGCGCACAGCAGCATTCGATACCAGGACCATCAGCTTTATTTCTGCTCTGCCAGCTGTGAGAGTAAATTTACAGCCCATCCCGACCGTTATCTTACCGAAGATGCCAGTGAACATTCCCACCACCACCACGATCACCACGAAGTCAGCCCAGACCAGATAAAACAGCCTCACCATCAGGCGGAGAAAGATATTTCTGAAGGTGTGTGGACATGTCCGATGCACCCGGAGATACGCCGCAGTGGTCCCGGAAGCTGTCCTGTCTGTGGAATGGCACTGGAACCGCTCGTAGCCACGGCATCGACGGGGCCGAGTGATGAACTTCGCGACATGACAAGACGCTTCTGGCTGGGGTTGTTGCTGGCGTTTCCGGTTCTGATACTCGAAATGGGATCTCATCTGTTTCCCGCCTTGAGGAATACAGTACCGCCACAATACAACACATGGCTGCAGCTGCTTCTGGCCTCTCCAGTCGTGTTGTACTGTGGCTGGCCATTCTTCGCCCGGGCCGGAATGTCGTTGCGTAACCGCTCCCTGAATATGTTTACCCTTGTTGCAATGGGGACCGGCGCAGCCTGGGTTTACAGCGTCATTGCAACCGTCTTCCCTTCCTGGTTTCCTGCATCGTTCAGAAACATGGATGGCCTGGTGGCCGTTTATTTTGAAGCCGCAGCAGTAATTACGGTGCTTGTTCTGCTGGGACAGGTTCTTGAACTGCGGGCACGGGAACAAACCTCAGGTGCCATTACTGCGCTTCTGAACCTTGCCCCCAAAACAGCCAGGCGGCTGGATCATGACGGTCATGAAACGGATATTAATGCAGAAGATGTCCTGCCTGGCGATAAGCTCCGCATCAGACCTGGAGAGAGTATTCCGGTCGACGGTATCGTGGTCGAAGGCAAAACAACTGTTGATGAATCGATGGTGACCGGGGAGTCTATGCCGGTTACCAAAAAAGAGGGTGAACCTGTCATTGGGGGGACGATTAATCAGACAGGTAGTCTTATCATCCGAGCAGAGAAAGTCGGTGATGAAACGATGCTCTCACGAATTGTTCAGATGGTCGCTGATGCACAGCGTTCGCGTGCCCCCATCCAGAGAATGGCAGACAGCGTTTCAGGCTGGTTTGTTCCTCTGGTGATACTTATCGCGGTTGTTGCTTTCTTGATCTGGTCTGTCTGGGGGCCCGAGCCCAGGATGGCGCACGGTCTCATTGCGGCTGTGTCGGTCCTGATTATTGCCTGTCCCTGCGCGCTGGGACTGGCCACGCCGATGTCGATAATGGTGGGGGTGGGCAAAGGCGCCCAGGCCGGGGTGTTAATCAAGAATGCCGAAGCCCTTGAGCGTCTTGAAAAAGTGGACACGCTGGTTGTCGACAAAACAGGCACGCTCACGGAAGGTTCGCCTACGGTGACAGGGATTATCAGTCTCAGTCCGGGTGGGGAAATATCTCTTTTACGTGTAACAGCTGCAGTGGAAAAAGGTTCGCAGCATCCGTTGGGTATGGCTGTTGTCAGAGCCGCGCAGGAAAAGGGGATCGTGATACCTGCCGTCAGTAATTTCAATGCCCCGTCGGGGAAAGGTGTCTCAGGCGATGTCGAAGGTCAACGGGTTGTTATTGGTAATGAACTGGCTATGCAGGAAAACAGTATCGTTATTGATAATCAAAAGGCCGTTGCGGATACGTTGCGGATGGAAGGCGCTACCGTTATCTATGTGGCCACAGACGGGAACCTTGCAGGCCTGATAGCTATCTCGGATCCCGTGAAAGCAACCACGCCGGATGCGCTTAAAGCTTTGCGTCAGGCGGGGATCCGCATTGTTATGCTCACCGGGGATAACCAGCTTACTGCTGAAGCAGTCGCACGGAAACTGGGAATAGATGAGGTTGAAGCCGGGATTCTGCCGGATGGCAAAAAAGCAGTGATAACCCGACTGAAAGAGTCTGGCCATGTGGTTGCGATGGCCGGAGACGGTGTGAATGATGCCCCGGCGCTGGCAGCGGCTGACGTGGGTATAGCCATGGGAACGGGTACAGATGTGGCAATTGAAAGTGCCGGAGTCACCCTTCTCAAAGGCGACCTGATGATACTGAACAGGGCCCGTCATCTGTCAGAGATCACCATGAAAAATATCCGACAGAATCTGTTTTTTGCATTTATCTACAACGCACTTGGTGTGCCGGTGGCTGCAGGCCTGCTTTATCCTGTGTATGGAATACTGCTGTCGCCAGTTATTGCGGCGGCGGCCATGGCTCTTTCTTCCGTCAGCGTCATTGTGAATGCGTTGCGTCTGAAAAGTGTCAGGCTCGGGAAATAACACTGAGTGAAGGGTCTGAGTCCAGTATGAAAAGTAGGTGATGCTGCCAACTTACTGATTTAGTGTATGATGGTGTTTTTGAGGTGCTCCAGTGGCTTCTGTTTCTATCAGCTGTCCCTCCTGTTCAGCTACTGACGGGGTGGTGCGTAACGGCAAAAGCACTGCCGGACATCAGCGCTATCTCTGCTCTCACTGCCGTAAAACATGGCAACTGCAGTTCACTTACACCGCTTCTCAACCCGGTACGCACCAGAAAATCATTGATATGGCCATGAATGGCGTTGGATGCCGGGCAACCGCCCGCATTATGGGCGTTGGCCTCAACACGATTTTCCGCCATTTAAAAAACTCAGGCCGCAGTCGGTAACCTCGCGCATACAGCCGGGCAGTGACGTCATCGTCTGCGCGGAAATGGACGAACAGTGGGGATACGTCGGGGCTAAATCGCGCCAGCGCTGGCTGTTTTACGCGTATGACAGGCTCCGGAAGACGGTTGTTGCGCACGTATTCGGTGAACGCACGATGGCGACGCTGGGGCGTCTTATGAGCCTGCTGTCACCCTTTGACGTGGTGATATGGATGACGGATGGCTGGCCGCTGTATGAATCCCGCCTGAAGGGAAAGCTGCACGTAATCAGCAAGCGATATACGCAGCGAATTGAGCGGCATAACCTGAATCTGAGGCAGCACCTGGCACGGCTGGGACGGAAGTCGCTGTCGTTCTCAAAATCGGTGGAGCTGCATGACAAAGTCATCGGGCATTATCTGAACATAAAACACTATCAATAAGTTGGAGTCATTACCGCGAATGTGTTAGACGGTGTCCACCATAGAAAAGCCAGAAAACGAAATCAGATATTTTAGTCGCCACATATCGTGTCCTGTGATATTTGATTACTATCACCCGATAAGCGTATTAATAAATGCTGGCTCAACATTGGTGGATATTTAAATGGTCATATTCCTGATGACCTAACGTGGGAGTTGTGTCGGGCTTAAAGCTAATTCACCGTAAGAACAATTTTCCCAACATGCTTGCCGGACTCCATCAATGCATGCGCGCGTGCTGCTTCGCGTAACGGGAATGTGCTGTGAATCATGGGATGGCAACGACCTGCATTGAGAATCGGCCAGATATTTTTAAGCAAGTCATTGGCAATTTCGGCTTTTTCGACCGAAGTTCGTGCTCGCATCGTTGAACCCGTGACAACCGCTCGCTTCAACGCGAGTTCTTGCAGATCCACTTGATCTGCGAAAGCTCCGCCAAGGAAGCCAATGATTACCAGCCGGCCATCCATTCCTAAACTCCTCATATTTCGGGAGAAATAGGATGCACCCATTATATCGAGAATGATATCAACGCCACGGCCATCCGTTTGCTTCAAAATGAAATCAGAAAAATCAGTTGTCCGGTAGTTGACTGGCGTAGCGCCAAGCTCTGCGATCACATCGCATTTATCATCTGATCCAGCCGTCGCATATGCCTCGATACCGATTTCGCGGCATAGCATCAACGCGGTTGTGCCGATACCACTTGTTCCCCCATGAATCAGAACACTCTGACCCTGTGTTGCGCCACCAATCTTGAACAAGTTTGCCCAGACGGTGAACAGAGTCTCAGGAAGTGCCGCCGCTGCTATCATTGACATGCTGTCTGGCACCGGCAGTGTCTGGCTTTCCGGCACGATGCAATACTCACCATAACCACCGCCATTCGTCAGAGCACAGACTCGGTCACCAATCTTTACGCCCGTGACGCCTTCTCCAATTGATGAAACCGTTCCAGCGACCTCAAGACCAGGAATAGGGGTTACGTCGTCAGGCATAGGGTAATGACCCTGGCGTTGAATGACGTCAGGACGATTAACACCTGCGGCCTTGACGCGAACCAAAATTTCCCCAGCCTTTGGCACCGGAATCGTTGTCTGAACGGGCGTTAAAACCTCTGGCCCGCCAGGCTCAGAGATTTCAATGACAGTCATTTTATTCGCAGTATGTAACATGAACGTAAGTCCTTATGATTTTGTTTTTCGTTGAATTTCCCAACTACACTGTGTCTCATCACTAGCCACTTTTCTGTACGTTGCAGCACGTACCCTCTGCGGATTCCGATTTACTTGAACATCCATTCCGGTTTTATTTGAACACCTTGGATCAACGCATCGTTGGCTAAGGAAGTTGCGATTAAGTGGTCCGCAGCTCCCGATATGACGCCCCAAACCGTCCTTTATCGACGTCCTGTGGCTCAATTTTCCAATTTTCAGCCCAAAATCGTCTCTTCGTGGCTGATTTTGGCCCTGTTTCAGGCCAATTTCCTCATTTCAGGTAGATCTCGCCTGTGCCCGTATCAATTGGTCAACTCGAACCAGGTTCGCCAGGGTGAATAACATCGCCAGTTGACTGTCATTTTTAGCCAGCCCCTTGTACCTGGCTTTGACGAAACCAAACTGACATTTTACTATCCGAAATGGATGCTCAACCTTCGCTCGGATACTCGCTTTCAGGTATTCGTAACGGATGGCCAGCTTGTTCTTGCGCGGGTGTTGCTTCAATGCATTCACTTTGCCGGGACGCTTGGCGATAAGCCAGTCTGCGCTGACATCGCTGAGCTCATCGCGCTTTTCGGCCCCCTGATAACCAGCATCGGCTGAGATAAATTCTTCATCGCCATGCAGTAACTTGCCAACCTGATTGAGGTCGTGCTCGTTAGCCGCCGTGGTCACCAGACTGTGGGTCAGGCCACTTTTGGCGTCCACGCCAATGTGCGCTTTCATGCCGAAGTACCACTGGTTACCTTTCTTGGTCTGGTGCATGTCTTCATCACGGCTGTTGTGTTTGTTTTTGGTAGAGCTGGGGGCTTGAATGATGGTGGCATCCACCAAGGTGCCCTGGGTCATTAGAACGCCACACTCTGCTAGCCAGTGATTAACGGTACTGAAGATTTTGCGGGCCAGTTCATGCTGCTCCAGCGGCACTGTTGCAAATAGTCGGTGGTGATAAACTTATCATCCCCTTTTGCTGATGGAGCTGCACATGAACCCATTCAAAGGCCGGCATTTTCAGCGTGACATCATTCTGTGGGCCGTACGCTGGTACTGCAAATACGGCATCAGTTACCGTGAGCTGCAGGAGATGCTGGCTGAACGCGGAGTGAATGTCGATCACTCCACGATTTACCGCTGGGTTCAGCGTTATGCGCCTGAAATGGAAAAACGGCTGCGCTGGTACTGGCGTAACCCTTCCGATCTTTGCCCGTGGCACATGGATGAAACCTACGTGAAGGTCAATGGCCGCTGGGCGTATCTGTACCGGGCCGTCGACAGCCGGGGCCGCACTGTCGATTTTTATCTCTCCTCCCGTCGTAACAGCAAAGCTGCATACCGGTTTCTGGGTAAAACCCTCAACAACGTGAAGAAGTGGCAGATCCCGCGATTCATCAACACGGATAAAGCGCCCGCCTATGGTCGCGCGCTTGCTCTGCTCAAACGCGAAGGCCGGTGCCCGTCTGACGTTGAACACCGACAGATTAAGTACCGGAACAACGTGATTGAATGCGATCATGGCAAACTGAAACGGATAATCGGCGCCACGCTGGGATTTAAATCCATGAAGACGGCTTACGCCACCATCAAAGGTATTGAGGTGATGCGTGCACTACGCAAAGGCCAGGCCTCAGCATTTTATTATGGTGATCCCCTGGGCGAAATGCGCCTGGTAAGCAGAGTTTTTGAAATGTAAGGCCTTTGAATAAGACAAAACGCTGCCTCATCGCTAACTTTGCAACAGTGCCAAAGCCATGTATTCCAGAATGTGATGCAGTCCCTGAAAGTTGACTGGCTGACGCATACACCGGCAGGTAAGGATGGCACCCGGACAACGGCACGGTCCAAAGGTAAAGTAGAGCGTCCTTTCAGGACCGTTAAAGAGGCACATGAAACCCTGTACCATTTCCATAAACCGGAGACGGAGCTGCAGGCCAACGAATGGCTCTGGAACTATCTGAGTCGTTACAATGCGCAGCAACACCGCAGCGAGAAACACTCGCGCCTGGAGGACTGGCTGGCAAATATCCCCCGGGACGGCGTGAGAGATATGTGCAGCTGGGAACAATACGGTCGGTTCGCCCGGGAGCCGGAATCCCGCAAGGTGGGTGTTGATGCGCGGGTAACGATAGACGGCACCGCATGGGAAGTTGAACCGGATATGGCGGGGGAAATCGTCATTCTGCTGTGGGGGTTGTTTGACGAAGAGATGTATGTGGAGTTTACCGGTGAAACATGGGGGCCTTATTATCCGGTATCGGGGCCTGTGCCACTACACCGTTATCGGACGTTCAGGCGTGGCAAAGCGGCTGAACGGGCCGATCGTATTCATGCTCTGGCCAGACAGCTGAACATCCCCATCAGCGCGTTGTCCGGAAGCGATCTCCGCGTGGTCAGTGATGACACCCAGCAGCGCATTGATGAATTGCCACATCAGCCCTTTGATGCCCGAAAATTTGAATACCACTTTCCCACCGTTATTGCGGCAAAACTGGCTATTGCCGACGATCTGGCCATTCCGCTGGCCAGAATGCCGGATGAAGACCGGGCGTTTATCGACAGTATTCTGGCTGAGACGCTAAACCGTAATGAAGTACTCGCCCGCATCAGAGACTATTTTCGTAACAGACAACCAGGAGAAGACCATGCGGGTTGAAGTGATGGAGCATTATGGGCTGACGCAGTCTATTGAACAGGCCAGGTATTATGAAACTGCTCACCATAAGCAGTTGATGAAAGACATTAAAGGGGCGATACGCGAAGGGCGTCTGATAGCCGTCTGTGGTGTGGTCGGAAGTGGCAAAACAGTCACTCTGCGACGCCTGCAGCAGCAACTGATGGATGAAAACAAAATCATTGTCGCCCGTTCCCTGTCGGTCGACAAACAGAGTGTCCGGCTCGCCACGCTGATTAACGCCCTGTTTTACGACCTGGCGCAGGATAAGCAGGTGCAGATCCCCAAGCAGGGTGAACGTCGCGAGCGGGAACTGCAGGAGCTGGTCAAAAAAGGTAAACGCCCGGTGGCGCTGTTTGTTGATGAGGCGCATGACCTGAACGGTAATACACTGACGGGGCTCAAACGGTTGATGGAAGTGGTTGAAGACGGCGGAGGACGGCTATCTGTCGTTCTGGCAGGTCACCCTAAACTGCGTAATGACCTGCGTCGTCCGACGATGGAGGAAATCGGTTATCGTACCGATATTTTTACGCTGGACGGGATCACCGGCAGCCAGCGCGAATATATCCAGTGGTTGCTGAAAACCAGCACCGGCAAGGGTAAGCCGGAAGATATTCTGACGACCGAAGCAGTTGACCTGTTGGCGATGAAACTTCGTACACCGCTGCAGGTCCAGTTGCACCTGACGCTGGCGATGGAAGCAGGATACCAGACAGGTGAAAAGCCGATTACCGCCACGCTGGTTGAATCCGTACTGTCACGTCAACTGGATGACCTGGAACCGACACTCACGCGGCATGGTTACCGGCTGAAAGATATGGTGGAGCAGTTTGATGCAAAACCTGCTGAAATCAGGGCATTATTTAACAATCAGTTAGACCCTGCCCGCACAGCCGAGCTACGCGACAGAATGTTGGCGGTCGGCCTACCGATATGACGATGTCTATTTGCAGTTATTGTGAGCCCGGCGGACTGGATTGCGAGTCCGTCTGGCTGATTGCGAGCCCATTGTCACTTAATGTGAGTCGGGGGCGTTTTTCATTTGCAGTTAATGTGAGCCGAAATATGCGCTGATTGCGAGTCGGAGGGATTTCGATTGCGAGCCACTACACATAGGGATTATCAACGCGATGAGAATTTTACTGGTTGAAGATGATCTGATGATCGGCGACGTGGTGGCGAATTCGTTACGCGATGCGTCGTATGCGGTGGACTGGATGAAAAATGGCAATGATGCGCTGGCCAGTTGCTTCGCGCAGCATTATGACATTGTGCTCCTGGATCTTGGGCTGCCGGGACAGGACGGCTTTAGCGTCATGAACGCACTTCGCCGTCAGGGATCATCCGTACCGGTGGTGATTGTCACCGCGCGGGATGCCCTTACGGACAGACTTCACGGCCTCGACAGTGGAGCAGACGATTACCTAATTAAACCGTTCGAGTTCAGCGAACTGCTCGCGCGGATACGCGCTGTTTTGCGACGACATAACGGCAACAGTGATCGATTGCTGAGTAACGGTGTGCTCAGCCTGAACCCGGTCAGTCACGAAGTGTGTTTGTTGGCCAGCGGAGAGAACTTTTTACTTTCGAAGCGCGAGTATGCTCTTCTGGAAGCACTCATGCAGCGCCCCGGCGGTATTCTCTCTCGCAGCGATCTTGAAGACCGTATTTATGGCTGGGGGGATGAGATTGAAAGTAACGCTGTTGAGTATTTCATCCACGCTCTACGTAAAAAGCTCGGCCGGAATGCCATCAAAAATGTCAGGGGGGTCGGATGGCTGGTTTCCAAAAGCGAGTGAAAAACTCTCTGAAGCTACAGCTCTCGGTAGCCCTGAGCGTCGCCATTTTATTTACCGCAGTTATTTCCTGTGGTCTTACCTTCTATTTTGCACTCGACGAAGCCCATGAACTACAGGATGGCACCCTGACCCAAATCGCCAGTGTGATATATGACAACCCTGACTCGCAGACTCTTGTTAAGCAACTGGATGGTGATAATGATTCCCGAGTGGTGGTGGAATTCATATCGGAAAACGGTAATTCCCTGCAGGCCCGCGACCCCACTTTTCAGCTGGAAACGCCCATGCATGAAGGTTTTCAGAACGTAATTTCCGGCGGAGAATCGTATCGTGTATTGGTGCATCGACTTTCACCCACCCAATTGGTCGCCATTGGTCAGCAGCTTGACGTACGCGACGAAATCTCATTTGAAAGCGCACTGCGCACGTTGATCCCGCTCAGTCTGCTGTTGCCGATACTGTTGCTGGTTGCGACTGATCTGATCCGGAAAGCCTTTCGCCCCGTTTCACTCCTTGCCGATGAGGTGCATCAGCGAGATGAACGCAATTTGACGCCGTTCCCTGAAGATGCCATTCCTGATGAAATTCGTCCATTTGTGGGTGGTATCAATAAATTGTTGCACAAAGTTAACGATGCCATGCAGACACAGTCACGTTTTATCGCCGATGCGGCCCATGAGTTACGTACCCCGCTAACGGCATTGTCGCTACAGGCGGAGCGGCTGTCGGCGAGCGAAATGTCGCCCGAAGCGCAATTCCGGCTGAACAGCCTGCAACAAGGGTTAAGCCGAACCAAAAACTTGTTAGAACAGCTGCTTCTGCTTGCCCGCGAACAGCAAAATACGCGGCAAGGAAATAATCAGCCTCTGCTCATTACACAGTTATTCAGGGAGGTGATTGAATCCCTGCATCCACTTGCTCTGGAAAAAAGTATTGATATTGGCGTACTGGAAACTGCCAGTGCGAGTCAGCTGGTTTACACCGATAAATACACACTCACTATTATCGTGAAAAATCTGGTAGAAAACGCAATCCGCTATATACCGGAACACGGACAAATTGATCTCAGCGTGATGGTATCGCAGCACGAAGCGATCATTAAAGTTGAAGATAACGGTCCCGGTATTGCCGCAGAAGAAAGGATGCGCGTGTTCGATGCATTTTATCGCCCTGAAGGCGTGACCCAACCCGGCTCTGGGTTGGGCTTAGCGATAGTCAAAGCATGCGTCACGCGGCTGGGTGGGAAAGTTACTTTAGCCCCTGCCAGCCAGTTTACCTCAGGCGTACTGGTCAGCATTGTCCTGCCACTGCAATCTGCGCGATAAAATGTAGATGAAAATTGTACTCTTACTGGAGATACTTTGCGTTCTGCTGGTGTTTTGCCTGCATCCCGACCTCGGTAAGGATATTGCCTGTTATTTGCATAAGATGATTTTCTACTCTTGCCACAGGTTTACGAGTAGGTGATTTGGGAGGAAGCGTCTTAGCCTTTGAAGTTGGCGCGAAGGAGAGAATGGCACTCCGTGCAACGCATTAATTACCGCGGATATCCGCCATCACCTACTTGCGCCTGTGTGTACCATTTCATCAGCTCTGCAGTTCCCGGCTCGTTTTCGGCGGGGGCCCATGGGGCGGCATCTTGATCAGCAACAGGCTGGTACCTACCGTGTTTTACCTCAAAAATAACGCCGCCTTCATCCAGTGACAATACGGTATGCCAGGTGCCTGCATCCATCTCCAGCACTTTACAGTCCTCACCTAACACGACGCGCTGGGTCAGGTTACCCAGGTCATCAAAGTTCAATACCAAAAAGCGACCGGTAAGGGATGTCAGCAGTTCAAAAGTATGCGGGTGGCGATGAGGGCGAACATAAGTTCCCGGTTCCATAGCAATAGCCAGACGCTGCACCGGGTCGCTCAATTCAGGGTGGAAATTATGATGGGCACGTAAGCGGGGGGAATTTGCGGCTTGTGCGCTTTGCTTGCGTAGGTCGTTGAAAGTAAGTTGTTTCATATTATAAGCCTTATTGCATTCTTGCAGCTTACGGCAACCAGGTTGCCGTAAGGCTTTTTGTTATACTAACAATCGATTAGCCACGGCATTCGCGGAACAAATCGCGGTCAGGATTATAGACGCTGGTGCTTACGTCCCACAGCCCCAAAATCGATGAGAACAGGTTGTCGTGGGAATATGATTTTTTCGCCGCATTATTTTCAAGGCAAGACATGTTGATGTGTTTCCCGGCGATAAAGCCCGGTGACATCCAGACCTGCATCGGAATATGCGTCTGCTGATCCGGTGCCAGTTTGTACGGCGTGCCGTGCAGATATAGCCCGCTTTCGCCCAATGATTCACCATGATCGGACACATAAAGCAGCACGGTGTTGTACTGATCGCTGTAATTTTTTAGCTTTTCAATCATCTCAGCTAATACATAGTCTGTATAACGAAGGGTGTTGTCGTAGGTGTTGACCAATTGTTCCTGAGTACAGTTTTCGATATCGCTACGTGCACATTCGGGCATGAAGTGGCGATGCTCAGCCGGATAACGCAGGTAATAAGTCGGTCCATGGCTGCCAATGATATGGAAGGCGACAAGCTTATCACCTGGCATTTTGGCGATTTCATCATCAAGGTTTTCCAGCATCACCTCGTCATGGCACGTTTTGCCATCGCACAGTTTCGGGTTATCACTAGGCTTAATTTCGACAGTCGGGATGCGGCTACATACGCCTTTACAACCGCCATCGTTCTCTTTCCATAACAGCGAGACACCGGTTTTCTGCACGATGTCGAGGAAATTTTCACTGTTAGATGCTTTTTTACTGTCGTACTCGGTGCGATTCATATTCGAGAACATGCACGGAACGGATATTGCGGTAGCGGTACCGCAGGAATGCATATTTTTAAACGAAATAACGCCGCCGGATTTGCTGGTAAAGGCATTGGTATCACGCGAATAACCGTTCATCGAGAAATTCTGGCTGCGTGCCGTTTCGCCAATCACCAGGAACATCAGCGTGGGTTTTTCGTGAGCGACGACGCGTTTAGCATCATTCCCCAGCGTCTGGAAAGGCACTTTAGTCGTAAAGTACGTATCCTTAACATACTGGAAAGTGCTGTAAGCGTAGTTCGCCGGGATGATCTCTTTATTCAATGTCGAGTTATTGCGGCCGACAGAGGCATAATCCTGATAATAAAGTGCGGCAACACCTGCAATCAAACTCAACGATGCCAGCACGGAGAGCAAACGGTAAGCAATGCCTTTATACCATTTTTCAGGATATTGAATTTTTATTGAAAAAAGGAGGATGGCAGGAAGGATACCGGTAAAGACGAACCATATAATAATTGAGCCATTAAGATAGGAATGCGCTTCCTGGGGGTTAGTTTCAATAATGTTTTGAATCATCGTTTGATCAAACATTACTTTATATTTTAGTGTCGAATAACTGACCAGTGAGCCAGTGATAAACAGTAAAGCAAAGAAAGGTTTCAGCAGAAAACGAACTGAGAAAGGCATAAAAACAACGTTAAGCGCCGCAACCAGAACAAAGGGAATAGAAATGACAAAACCAATTTTGACATGCTCTAAATGCGACAAAATCTCGTAAAAATGCAGCAATATTGGCCAGTTAAGTAAAAACGCAAAGATCATTGCCAGAAGTAAAACCAGCGGAATAACTTTCACCCTGAAAAGTACAGGCATTAACACCTCCGGAAAATAGTAAACCAGTAAAAACATTGATGATAATTACAACAATTCAATCTAATATTATGATTGCCTTATTCGCTGCAAAGCAGAGATTATCATTCTGAAATCTTAGGTTAACCTTAACGAGGCTTTGTTGAATAAATCAGATTTCGGGTAAGTCTCCCCCGTAGCGGGTTGTGTTTTCAGGCAATACGCACGCTTTCAGGCATACCTGCTTTCGTCATTTTGTTCAGCGCTCGTACCAGGGCCATAGCCTCCGCAACCTGACCATCGTAGTCACGCAGCGTCAGTGAACCCCCGAACAGCTGTTTTACCCGGTACATCGCCGTTTCCGCTATCGAGCGACGGTTGTAATCTGTTGTCCATTTCCACCGCGCATTACTCCCGGTCATTCGCTGATTAGCCACTGCACGGTTACGGTCTGCATATTCACCGGGCCAGTAACCCGCACCTTTTCGGGGAGGGATAAGCGCGCTGATTTTCTTATGCCGCAGTTCATCGTGACATAGCCGGGTATCGTAAGCGCCATCGGCGGCGGCTGACCTGATTTTCCGGTGGGTTTGCCGGATTAACCCGGGGAAGGCCTCTGAGTCCGTAACGTTGTTCAGCGACAGGTCAGCGCAGATGATTTCATGTGTTTTACTGTCAACGGCGAGATGCAGCTTACGCCAGATACGGCGGCGTTCCTGGCCATGCTTTTTGACTTTCCACTCGCCTTCACCGAAGACCTTCAGCCCGGTGGAATCAATTACCAGGTGTGCGATTTCACCCCGGGTGGGCGTTTTGAAACTGACATTAACCGACTTTGCCCGCCTGCTGACACAGCTGTAATCCGGGCAGCGTAGCGGAACGTTCATCAGAGAAAAAATGGAATCAATAAAGCCCTGCGCAGCGCGCAGGGTCAGCCTGAATACGCGTTTAATGACCAGCACAGTCGTGATGGCAAGGTCAGAATAGCGCTGAGGTCTGCCTCGTGAAGAAGGCGCTGCCGACTCATACCAGGCCTGAATAGCTTCATCATCCAGCCAGAAAGTTATGGAGCCACGGTTGATGAGGGCTTTATTGTAGGTGGGCCAGTTGGTGATTTTGAACTTTTGCTTTGCCACGGAACGGTCTGCGTTGTCGGGAAGATGCGTGATCTGATCCTTCAACTCAGCAAAAGTTCGATTTATTCAACAAAGCCGCGGTGATGCTTACGGTATGGTGGTTATCAAGTTTTATCCTGATTAGCACCCTTAATGGCTATTTCGATAATCAGGACCGCGATTTTCTGACAGGTAAACTTCAGCTCACCGAAGAGTTTCTTAAAACAGAGACGTTCCGGAACAAAACGGATATTAAGTCATTATCAGAAAAAATAAACGATGCGATGGTAGGGCACAATGGTTTATTCATTTCTATAAAAAACATGGAAAATGAAAAAATTGTTGAACTCTATGCCAAAAATTCTGTTGTTCCAGCGGTCCTGCTTAATAAGTCGGGTGATATTCTCGACTATATGATCCAGACGGAAGAAAATAACACCGTGTACCGCAGTATCTCGCGGCGGGTTGCCGTGACGCCGGAACAGGGTAAAAGCAAACATGTCATCATTACGGTTGCCACGGATACTGGGTATCACACCCTGTTTATGGATAAGCTCAGTACCTGGCTGTTCTGGTTCAATATCGGTCTGGTCTTTATTTCTGTTTTTCTGGGCTGGCTGACCACACGTATTGGTCTGAAACCGCTACGGGAAATGACCAGTCTGGCTTCCTCCATGACCGTACACAGCCTGGATCAGCGTCTTAATCCCGATTTGGCTCCGCCGGAAATTTCTGAGACCATGCAGGAGTTCAATAACATGTTCGATCGCCTGGAGGGGTCATTCCGGAAACTGTCAGATTTCTCGTCTGACATCGCGCATGAGCTGCGCACAGCGGTCAGTAATCTGATGATGCAGACGCAGTTTGCACTGGCTAAGGAAAGGGATGTTTCGCATTACCGCGAAATCTTATTCGCTTACCTGGAAGAACTGAAAAGGTTGTCACGAATGACCAGTGATATGCTTTTTCTGGCACGTTCAGAGCATGGTCTGCTGCAGCTGGATAAACATGATGTGGATCTGGCCGCCGAACTGAATGAATTACGTGAGCTGTTCGAGCCTCTGGCAGACGAAACAGGAAAGACAATCACCGTTGAAGGAGAGGGCGTTGTTGCCGGAGACAGCGATATGCTGCGACGTGCTTTCAGTAACCTGCTTTCCAATGCAATCAAGTATTCTCCCGATAACACCTGTACAGCGATACACCTTGAGCGTGACAGTGACTGTGTGAACGTGATGATTACGAATACGATGTCCGGCCAGGTTCCCGCTAATCTGGAACGTTTGTTTGATCGGTTCTATCGAGCTGATTCATCAAGGGTCCACAACACGGAAGGCGCGGGGCTGGGATTATCAATTACAAGGTCGATCATTCATGCTCATGGCGGCGAGCTGTCAGCAGAACAGCAGGGGCGGGAAATTGTGTTCAGTGTGCGCCTGTTAATGGATTAATCCCGTTCTTCAGGAGAAACCTGGAAGGTGACAAAATTGTCATCATTCAGTCACGCGATAAACAGAGGCGGTTTTTTATAATCATACATAAATCAGGAGCAGAGTGATAACGCAATCGCCTGGTTCCTGGAGTGATGAATAACCCGCCCTGAGATCAAATGCTTTCTCTGTTATAAGCCGTTGATTGTTTGGGTATGAAAACACCGGAGACCCAACCATGAAAAAGATCCTTGTATCATTTGTTGCCATTATGGCTGTCGCTTCATCCGCCATGGCTGCAGAGACAATGAACATGCATGACCAGGTAAATAATGCCCAGGCACCCGCCCATCAGATGCAGTCAACCTCTGAAAAAAGCGCTGTTCAGGGAGACAGTATGACAATGATGGATATGAGCGGACACGATCAGGCTGCAATGTCCCATGAAATGATGCAAAACGGCAACGCTTCTGCCCACCAGGACATGGCGGAGATGCATAAAAAAATGATGAAAGGCAAACCAGGGGCCACCAACGAATCAGCAACGTCATTTTCAGAAATGAACGAGCATGAAAAAGCCGCTGTTGTGCACGAGAAGGCGAATAATGGTCAGTCTTCCGTTATTCATCAGCAGCAGGCTGAAAAGCATCGCAGCCAGATCACCCAGAATTAACCCGCAGCTCCACTTGTTAGACCCTCATTTGACGCCGAAGTCACTGGCTTACGCTCCCGTCCGGGAGCGTTTTTTTTATTCTTTCATTTATCATTGAGTCTTATGGGAATGGATTTAATCAGTTACTTAATCCCTGCCTCAGCAACAAGTCCCGGAAAGAGCAGCTTTATATTCCGGGTTTTTCTGCTCATAACCTCAACGGTGGCGCTTAGGATGTACTTTGTAAGTACCCAGAGTGTGTGTCATCAGTACCGGTGTTAATGCACCAGCCCATTCCAGCCATGTATACCCATGTAAATCCCAACAGCAGCAATCAGGGCGCTTGAAATATAGGGGGCTCTTCTGGCGATGGTATTGAAGCCACTCCAGCGTTTGGCGACCTGACGAACGCTGATCGCCGCACCCACTCCAACCGTTACGAGGGTCAATGCCAGGCCGATACTGAAACAAACAACCAGTGTGGCACCCAGCGTAAGCGCTTTAAGCTGAAGGCAGATCAACAATACAGTTATAGCTGCCGGGCAAGGGATAAGCCCTCCTGTCAGTCCAAATATCAGGATTTGCCCGTTGGTTACTTCTTTCCCGTCGAAGCGGCGTTTTATGTCATTGGCATGAGCCAGTTCGTGAGCGTCCTGATACTCTTTCGAATTCACATCCAGCCCATCAAGCTCAGAGTGGTCATGGTCATGGTCGTGTTCAGCGAACGCCACATCATAGTCATGGACATGACCACGATGTCCCAGAGACAGACGTACGTTGAAACTGTGAGGCTCAGGGATGGGAGATGTTGACTCCAGATAATCACCATGATCAACAAATTCAAAAGTCTGAGAGATCGTACTGTTTTCCCGAAGTGTGGTTAATGAGATATCTTCAGAAGCCCATCTTTGGCCACTAAGAGTGCGTAGCCGCCAGTGGGGAAGTTGTCCTTCTTCAAAAATGGACAGTTCAACTTTTCCATGGCCAGTATCGATCAACCTTGTTTCGTCATGGTGATGATGTTCATTCTCCTGCATTCCCTCCAGCCAGTTTTTCTCACCGCTCCAGGTTCGCCAGAACATCCAAAAAGCCGTACCAAGGATGATCACTGAAGAGACCATCTGTAGCCAGGGTTCGGCTGATTCTGCGGTAAATTTATTACTGATATACATCCCTCCAAAAGCAATCAGCCATACGACTGCAGTGTGCGACAATGTTGCCGCGACACCCAGCATCACGGCCTGACGTACGGTGCCTTTTATAGCAATGATGAATGCTGCCATCATTGTTTTGGAGTGCCCGGGCTCCAGTCCATGAAGCGCGCCAAGCAGAATGGCGCTGGGGATGAAAAACCATGCGTTGCCTTGCTGAAGAAGTGTCGTAAATTCGTTCATGAGAATCATTCTTGGTTATTAAGTGTAGGCCGGATTCTACTCCCCCCCAGTAAAATATACTACCCCCCAGTAGAATAACGCTGGTATAGTTACATAAAATATCCAGGAGAGTGAGAGCCCACATGTCACATACCATCCGCGATAAACAAAAACTGAAAGCACGTACAAGCAAGATCCAGGGGCAGGTTGCTGCGCTGAAAAAAATGCTTGATGAACCTCACGAATGTGCCGCTGTACTGCAACAAATAGCCGCCATACGTGGTGCCGTGAATGGTTTATTGCGTGAAGTGATTAAAGGACATTTGACTGAACATATTGTTCATGAAAGTGAAGAACAGAAACGAGAAGAAGACCTGGACGTTGTGCTGAAGGTTCTGGATTCTTACATCAAGTGACAGTTTGGCTAAAAGCCCTGAGCATTAATTTATCTAAATAACACGTTATCAAGTGACGGTTTTGGGCTGTTTGTAGCGGCATAGTGAGTTTGTTTAATCAATGAGCTTTAAGATGCCCCCCTTCATGCAAGGCAACGCGTACATTTCTGGTACATCTACTTCCCTTACTTTGCTCAGGGCAACCCACATTGTTAAAGCCTCTACTCGCTGACCATCAAAATCACCCAACGTCAGATAATGGAAAAAAATTTTGGATGACATTTTGAAACGTGTCCTCTGCTGTGAACGTCGAGAGATGCTACGCGAGAAAGGAGATGACCTACTTAGTATCCTGTTAAGTAGGTCTATCTGAAGAAGTAGACAACTTTAAAGTCTTTTTCATGTTAAAGGAGACAACTTTAATGTCTGTGTACAGCGTAATATTGCAGACCAGTAACATGACGGTGCCAACCGGCGGCGTGAAGGCGCCAATAGAAAGGTTGAAAATCATGATGATACCGAAGTGTACCGGGTCGATTCCAAAATGCGCCACGACAGGTTTAAGCAAGGGAACCAGAATCAGCAGAATGGCATTCCCTTCAAGAAACATCCCCAGTGTTAGCAAAAGAATATTGATAATTAACAGGAATATGTATTTGTTTTCTGTCAGCGTCGTGACAAAGTTCGCCACCGCGACGCCAGCATGTTCCATTGAGAAGATCCAACCGAGCGCGGCACTTGCCATGATGACTAACATGACCGATGCCGTTGCCCGTGCCGTTTCTCCCAGCGCTTTCACGACATGGCCGAGAGTCATTTGACGATAAATGAAGAAACCGATAATCAACACGATGAGCACCGCTGCCGCACCGGCTTCTGTTGGGGTGAAGATGTTGGCGCGAATCCCCCCGACGACGGCAAAAATCAAAAACAGAGCGGGCCATGCCTGCCCAAGCGAGAAGAGCGCTTCCTTACCGGTAGGCCAGGTGTCGCGTGAGGGCTTAGCGTTGGTTTTACGGGCAACCAGATAAACCGTAAACATTAACAACACCGCACAGAGCAGACCCGGAATCAGACCAGCCATGAACATTTTTCCGATGGAGACGTCTGCCACCAGCCCATAAATAATCAGGGCAATTCCCGGTGGGATAATCGGGGTGACAAGCGATCCCCCGGCGGTGATCGCCGCTGCAAAGGCGCGGTTGTAGCCTTTACGCTCCATCTCGGGGACCATCATGCGTGACAGCATCGCTGCGTCGGCCAGGTTTGAGGCGCTGACCCCTCCCATCATGGTACTGACCAGAATATTAGCGACACCGAGTCCACCCCGCATTTTACCGACCAGAATATTCGCCACCTGCAGGATACGTTCTGCAATACCGGTATAACTCATCAGCGTACCCAACAAGATAAAGAAGGGTATTGCCAGCAGGGACGGGCTTTGGGTTGGCGCAATCAACCGCTGAACCGCAATTTCAATCGGAACCGTGGAAAAGAAGAGGAAATAGGCAATAATGCCGATAAACATTGCCAGATAAACACGAATATTCAGAAATAAGCACACGATCATTAGTGGAATAATTAATAACCAGCTCATTGTTTTTCCTCACCGACATCGGCCTGTTTAACGTCATTAATTAACCAGTAGAGCGTGTACGCTGCCGTTGCCAGGGTACCGACCGGAACGGCGACATCAATCCAGAACCAGGACACTTTTAAGATTTGCGTGACCTTGTACTGCGCCATTTCCGCCAGTCGATAACCCAGCCAGGCCATATAAACCAGCAATCCGATGGACAGTACAGCAACCAGCGAGGCAATAGTGCGTTTGATTTTATGCGGGAGCATATCGACGACAAAAGGAATCGTCAGATGCGCCCGGTCGCGCTCAGCCACCACGCCCCCCAACATCACCACCCAAATCATCAGCAGTCCGGACATTTCCTCGGTCCATTGAATGGGCTGTCCGACAAAATAGCGCATGAATACGGCGGCAATGGTCATGATCACCAGGATAAACAGTGCCAGTGCTGCGCTCAGTTCTACAAGCTTGCCAAAGAAACGCATTAATCCTCCTTCAGAGAGTCGCCCTGGCCTTGAGAGAAAAAGGTTTAGGGCGATCTGGGCCTGTATTTATTGCAGTTGCTGTTGAATGGTTTCATACAAACCCGGCGTCCACTCCGGGAATTGCGTGTACACGTCGCGAGCTTTCTGGCGGAATGCTTCAGTATCCGGGTAAATTACTTCGACGCCTTCCGCTTCCATGGCCTTCAGCATTTCGGCGTCGCGTTCAATCGTTAATTTTTGGCTATAGAGACCCGCTTCATAACCCGTTGAGTGAATCAATTCCAGCTGCTCAGGAGAGAGCGTACTGAAAAAGGCTTCGCCACCAATCCATACCGAGGTGTTGGTCAGGTAATTGACCATCGACAGATATTTCGCCTGCTCAAACAGTTTTTGTCCTTGCAGAACAGAAATCGGGTTTTCAACGCCATCAATAACGCCCTGAGTCAGTGCAGGGTAAACTTCACCCAGCGGCATAGGGGTTGGCGTGGCGCCCATTGCCTGAATGGCTTTAATTTGCATGACATTATTTGGTACGCGGATTTTCATCCCCGCCAGATCTTCCACTTTGCGAATCGGTTTTTTAGAAATAATCTGACGGGTGCCGTACAGATAATTGTTCATCACCACATGAATCCCTTTTTTCTTCAGGTCTTCATTTTTTTGACGGAACCAGTCGCTCTCATAGATTTTGAAGAGTTTTTGCGGATCGTCAGTCAGATAAGGTCCAAACAAAATACCTAAATCAGGTTCATAATCGGCAAGGAAAGCCACGTCGGTGAGCGTGATGACGTTCATTCCCATCATGGCTTGTTCAGTCACATCTTGTTTTGACCCTAGCTGTGAGCTGGGATAGAGAACCAGGGTTATTTCTCCATTACTTTTTTTATTCAGAATGTCAGCCCAGTAGCGCATCACCACATCTAATGGCTCGCCTGGATTATTCTCATATGCGACTTTAATAGAAAGCGGTTTAGCCTGAATGGTGAATGGCAGAAAAAAAGTACAAACAGTAATCAGCACGGCTATTATCTTGTTCATTTTCTACTTGCTCCCAGGGGTCAACGAATAAAACCAACTTTTTTACTGGCGAAAAAATTCAGAGTGAATCCTGCCTAATCAGAAAGTAAGCAGAAAGTCATCATGGTGCTGTATGCG
Organism: Citrobacter sp. LST-B2; assembly: GCF_057983045.1. Classification (NCBI taxonomy): domain Bacteria; kingdom Pseudomonadati; phylum Pseudomonadota; class Gammaproteobacteria; order Enterobacterales; family Enterobacteriaceae; genus Citrobacter; species Citrobacter sp. LST-B2. The sequence continues at coordinate 4,112,980 of NZ_CP192598.1, read as the reverse complement.
TTGTATGAAATCGTGCTCTTGCTAAAGGTTTGTTGTTTTTAATGTGTTTTTAATTTACTCGTTTTCTTGTCGAATAGAGCGAATCATCGATTGCTTCGCCGTATTCAGGTGGTTACGCAGTGCAAGAAGCGCATCGAGATCGCTGCGGCAAATCAGCGCGCTGAGGATGGTCATGTGCTCATCAATGGCGATGATATTGCGTTGTTTAAGATCGCGCTCATCCCACTGGTAATGGAAATGGAAGATTACTGAAATAATCTCAAGTGATTGATTGAAAAATATATTATCGGCAGCGGAGAGCAGCAGTGCGTGAAAATCACGGTCCAGCAGGGAGAACATACGGAAGTCGCTGCCGACGCTGTCGCGCAGCGTACGGTGGCGTTCCAGCAGCATTTTGGCCTGCAGCCAGCGCGGATCGTCATCCGGCAGATTGAGAAAATGCTGTAGCGCATGGGTTTCCAGCATCTCACGCAGCTCAAAAAGCTGTTCTGCATAGGACTGATCGAACTTTTTCATGCTCCATTGGCCGCGTTTCTCGCTCTGGATGAGATCGTAACGTCCAAATTTTAAAAGGTATTCTCGTACCACCACCGGGCTGACCCCAGCCGCTCTGGCCAGTTGAAGTTCAGAGAACGTCTCGCCAGCGCGAAGCTGGCGTTGGTTAATCATCGTATAAAACGCCTGCTCAAAAATACGGTTCTGCTCGGCCATGGAGGCGGTGGTACAGGCAAAACCATCATCATGTTCGGGGCTTCGGGTAATGACGTGGTCGTTGCCGACCAGAGTCAGCACGCCGCACTCGCTGAGGTGGTTCAGCATGTGGCGCACGGTGGTACGGCTGATGTTGTACATCTCAGCTAAGGCGCTTTGCGACGGCAACGGTGAAGGAAGGTGGCCGCGCGCCATATCATCGATCACCTGGTTAATAACATTGTGACGTAAATTTTGCGAACGGCTCATCGGGATCTCCTTTTGACTGCATTAAAACCCGATTTAAAACATTTTAATGCGCAGAGTTTCACAAATTAGCTTTCTCGTTACGCGGCTATTTCTATTTTCATCAATATCTGAAGCAACAAAGAAACAGGAGCGCATAACGATGTCCACAATGAATATGTTGATTTGCCAGGAACCCAAAAAATTAATTCATGAGAAACGCGAAATTCCAATTCCGGATAAACAGGAAGCGCTAATTAAAATTAAGTCTGTCGGTATTTGCGGAACCGATATTCATGCCTGGGGAGGTAATCAACCTTTTTTTAGTTATCCGCGCGTGTTAGGCCATGAAATATGTGGGGATATTGTGACGCTCGGCGAGAAGGTGACGCAGTTTAAAGTGGGTCAACAGGTAGCGGTGATCCCGTATGTCGCCTGTCAGCAGTGTCCGGCGTGCCTGGGAGGACGAACGAACTGCTGCGAGAAGATCTCGGTGATCGGCGTGCATCAGGACGGGGGGTTTAGCGAGTATCTCAGCGTGCCGGCGACCAATCTGCTGTTGGCGGAGGGGATTGATCCTCAGGCTGCGGCGTTGATCGAGCCTTACGCGATTAGCGCGCATGCGGTACGCCGTGCCGCTATCGCCCCCGGTGAGCAGGTATTGGTCGTTGGAGCCGGACCGATTGGGATCGGCGCGGCGGCCATTGCCAAAGCAGAAGGGGCGCAGGTGGTGGTGGCCGATACCAGCGCTGCACGTCGCGAACACGTTGCTTCTCGTCTTGACCTGCCGGTAGTGGATCCCTCTGCGGCAGATTTTGAGGCTCAACTGCGCGCGCTGTTTGGCGGTTCACTGGCGCAGAAAGTGCTCGATGCGACGGGGAACCCGCATGCCATGAACAATAGCGTTAACTTGATCCGCCACGGCGGCACCATCGTTTTTGTCGGGCTGTTTAAAGGCGACTTGCAGTTCTCTGACCCGGAATTTCACAAGAAAGAGACCACCATGATGGGCAGTCGTAACGCCACGCCGGAGGATTTTGCGAAAGTGGGACGACTGATGGCAGAAGGCAAACTGAGCGCTGAAATGATGCTTACGCATCGCTATCCGTTCAGCCAGCTTGCGGAGATCTTCGAACAGGATGTGATTAACAACCGGGCGTTGATCAAAGGAGTGATTACGTTCTGACGATTGCCATGCAGCGCCCGGAGTGGTGTTGGGCGCTGTTTTTTTTATTGTCGGTGGTCAGCCCTGAGCGCTGACCACTTTGATTTCAACCATTCCGATCCCCAGCTTACGCGGTGAGTGACCGAGGATGTTGCCTTCGTTGGTCGGGATCGGATCGGGCGGGACAATCACCAGCGTATCGGACTCTGTCGGGTTGTCGAAATGCAGCGTGGTGGTGGTGACATCGTGACCTAGCACCAGCGTCTGCTCTTCCTTGCCTACGCGCACCGGAATGGGACGATTCGCATTGTCGCCGAAGGCTTTCGCGGTGATCACCAGATCGAATTTTTTCGGCAGCGGCTGTTTGTACTCGATCTTCACTTCTTCTGCCAGTTGCGCGTTAGACCAGCGTCCCCAGGATTCCGGACGAGAAATCCCGCTGAACTGCTTCACCTCTTCCGGCGCGCCTGCCACGTTGAAGATAAAGCTGTCGGCTTTATAGCGGATGTCGTTGTCGACAATTTTCAGGGTATCGACGTTGCCTTTATAGCGTTCCATGTCGATCATTGTGTCTTTAAAGGCCGTCTTACCTTTCCACTGCGCTTTATCAACATGCTGGACGATTTGCTCACCGCCAAGCTGCCCCTGCGAGACACACCAGTCGGTTGAGAGCGCCAGTTCCGGTGACCACAACTGGCCCATCTTGTAGCAGCGATCGACCCAGACGAAGTTATCGCGCGGGGCAAAGTCGGCAAGCTGGTAGCGCAGCGGAGCGGAGTATTCACTTTCCGGCAGTGGCTCGACGCGCTTATCCGACACCCGCAGCAGCAGCGGCAGACGGAAATGGCTGCCGGAGAAGGCGATCATATTTTTATCCCGGTCGACGGTGAAATCTTTCATCTCTTTCGGGAAGTTCCACAGGCGAATGATGTCCGGCTTCATGGCGAGGATCTTTTCTTTGCTGTTGAGGAACACTTCCGACATCGACTGACCTGACAGGCTACTACGCCCCAGGCCAATAAAGTTATCGCCGCCGAGAATATCCAGCACCGTGGCGCCGTTATCCATGGTGTTACGTTTGACCGCCAGCGTATCCTGCTGAGGTTTGTCGCCACGTATCACGAAGAACAGGTTGTTGCGATCCTGCTTGTTCAGGTATTTCCATGCGCTGTTGTTCATCGCCAGATGGTCTGAAGAGACCACAATCACCGTATTTTTAAACCACGGTGATGCTTTGATTTTATTGATAAATGCCGCGATATTTTCCTGACTACAGCTGACGGCGCTAAAAGACTGGTTAGGTTTACCGTCGAAATCATAGCGTTTTCGCTGACAGGCACGTGAGATAAAGCCATCCGGATGATGGGTATCAACGGTCAGGGTAAACAACGAAAAACGCTGGCCGGAACGGGAGAGCTCTTCGAACTTCTTCCACGCTTCATCCAGTACCGTATCGTCATAGAAGCCCCAGTCATTGCGGTAATTCGGATCGGCGACGACGCTTTTTAACTCTTCGGCGCCATACAGATAATCGAAGCCGTGGGACTTCAGGAACACGTCTTTCCCGGCAAAACGCAGGTTTGCCCCTTGCACAAAGTGGTTTTGATAGCCGGAGTTTTTCAGGATATCCCCGAGGCAGATATTTTGCGGGAAGAAGCTGGAGACTGACGCTGACGCGTTGCCTTCAAACGGCGCGAACAGGGGAATACCGCACTGGGAAGCGACCATTCCGGCGATGGTGTAGTCTGTACCCGGTAACTGCTGGGTATGGCTGAAATCCATGCCTTCGTTTTTCAACGCGCCGAGTTCCGGGGTGAGTTCCGGGAAGGCCTCATTGTCGAAATAGGTACGCTCCAGGCTTTCACCGTAGATGTACACCAGATTCAGTTTCGGATTGGGGATGCTTTTCGCCGGTTCTTTATAGTAGGCCGCGAAATCGGGATCGCCCTCGCGGGTTTGGGATTTAACCAGCTCGCTTATCTGACGAAATGCCGGGCTGGCATCGACGGAGCCCAGCGCCAACAGCAGTGCCAGCAGGCTGTAACCAAAATGGTGGGGATGATGGCGACGACGACGCAGCACCCAGCCCAGCGTGCCAAAGACCACCACAAGCGCTAATGCAATGCCGATGCCCGGCAGAATGTATTTGCCGACACCGGCCCCTGTCAGACTGTTCGTCAACGTGTAGAGTACGGCATCGTTAATTCCATCACCGGTGAAATAGTCGCTGGCGAAAAGCGTGATATTCAGAATCACAAAAAGTCCCAGCACCGTCAGGGTAGCGATAAACCACCAGGTGTTGCGACCCGCTTTGCAGGCATAAATCAATACAGAGGCAAGAAACAGCGCGATGGAGAGTAACTCAGACAACGGACGATCCTCACAAATAGCCTTGTGATTAGGCTTTAAACCAGGCCTTCGACTGGCAGATTAGCGTTTACAGAAAGTACAATGTAATGGGGTTGTCACTTAGCTGCAATTCTAGTGACATTTAATTACCTTGTTATTCAGAATTGGTTTAGAAAGAGGCTTTTTTGATCGCCGTCACTTCCCTCCATGCCTGGGATGAGCATGAAAGAAGGGCGAAAAGGGGGGAGAAGCGCCGCGACTGGCGGAAAACGACCAAAACGCGGCGTCGGGGATCAGGAAATAAAGTTCATACCCTGTTTGAGTACCAGGTCGCAGGCTTTGGTTTTCACTTTTTCTGCGAGCGGCGTGCTGCCGATATTGTTCAGGTTAAGCTGCTGACCGTCTTTGGTATTGAGCAGACCCTGAATGCCGTCCAGATAGTTGGTGTCCTGCTTTTGCTCGGTAGCGCCGAGGCCAAGCTTATCCAGTACCTGATTTTTCACATTTTCCGCATCGGTAACGGACGCCAGCTTCTGCTTCGCGCAGTATTGCAAAATCCCGGCGGCGTTATTCATATTGTTCGCACTCAGCGCCTGGTTGCCGCCGTTCAGCAGGCTGGTCAGGGAAGAGAGCGAGGTGCCGCTTTGCGATGAGGTGGTACTCTGCTTGCTCAGTTCGCTGGCGGCGCTGGAGAGCGAGTCTTGCCATGAGGCGGCGAAAGTACTGGCTGCGAAGCAGGCGCTGGCCGCGATCGCGCAGCACAGCAAACGTTTTGTCGTTTTCATTGTGATTACTCGTGTATAGAACTTTGTCGGAGTATAGCGCCGCTCAGTCTAAGAATGGTCTTAATACTCTTTGCCGGTTACCCGACTGCGGAAACTGTCCCAATCGAAAGTTACCCACAAGCTGTTGCCCAATCGCATGCGATCCATCACGCGTTCACCCAGCAGTTTGGTCATCTCTTCCATACTACTGTTAGTGAGCATGCCAGTCGGGCGCTTTGAAGAGGAACGACGATCGACGATCTGGTTGATGATCACCTTTTCATAGCGTGATTCGGTTTGCATACCAATTTCATCGATGACCAGCAGATCAACATTGCTCAAATCGTTGAGCAACTGCTCTTCGCTGGTTTGGCGATTGCTGAACGTCTCTTTCATCGCCGACATGATGTCCGCCACGGTGATTATCAGCACTGACTTCCCGCGCAGCAGCAGCTCGTTGCAGATTGCCGCAGCCAGGTGGTTTTTCCCAGTACCTGGTTTACCATAAAAAATAAAGCCCGCTATATTACCATCGAAAGCTTCAACATATTGTCGTGCTTTGCTTAAGGCATTCATCTGACCATCATTCTCAACGTGGTAGTTATCGAACGAGCAGTTTTGATGTAATGGACGGATGCCGGAACGGTTAAAAGTGCGCTGCATTTTCATCGCCCGGTTTTCGCGAGCCAGTGCGGCGGCACGAATTTCACCTTGCTCCTTCTGCCATGCCAGCAGCTCTTCACCCGTTTTGAACGCCGGTTCGATATGGGCGGGCATCATTTTTTGCAGACGTTTCATTAGATCGCCAACGTTTTTCATTATTACCCCCTAAAGCCTGGCGGAATACGAGTATCAATTTCCGAGATCGTGTTCACATCGCGCTTCGGCAGGCCGCCGTTGCTTGCGCGGCCGATCTGGACGCTGCGCGCCAGTTTTTGCTGCCACTGCACATGATGAAACACTTTGCCTTCCGCTTGCCAGTAAGTCACGAACGAAGCCAGCTCTTCAGCGGTGACCGGCTCTCTTAACGCCACGCCCCACAGTGCGGCCTGACGCTGAAAGTCGGCATCCGGCTGCCAGGCGGGATACATGGCGAATTTCCCCAGCGGTACGGCGACCGGCACCGGTTGCGGTTCTTCATAAAACTGTGCATCCAGCGTCACATCGCTCCCAGGACGAGCGAGCTTTTCTTCGAGCGCCAGCAGTTGCGCCAGGCGTGCGGGGGTCAGCGCATAAAAAGCCGGGGCGTTATTGGCAAACACCGCCACCGCGCCAGCTTCAGACTTCGCCAGCACCGTCTGGTGATCGTGTAATAAGGCGTCAATACCAATGACGTCCGGGGTCAAAATTCTGGATGACATAACGTTTCTCAATACCGACTACAACCGAGAAGGGACACTGCTTCTATAGTAACACACCGATGAGGAGGAGCGGCAGGGATGCGCCTGCCGCGGCGATTAAACGCGTGGGCGTTTTCGGTAGAGCCACAAGCCGGGCACGGAGAGTCCGATCGAAAGCGCGCCCACAATCGACGAGGCTTTCAGGAAATTGGTCAGCAGCGTAATCATCAACGGTTCGCTGTAGCCGAAGTGGCCGATTTTCACCGCAGAGATCATTGCCGTGTAGGCTGAAATTCCGGGGAACATCGGGATCACCGCCGCAACGGTAAACACTTTGGGATGCGCCAGATACCAGCGCGACCATTGGATGCCGATGCTGCCGACAAGCAGCGAGGCAACAAACGTTGACCATTCAATATTAAACCCGGCGGTCATCATCACCATACGCGAACCGTGACCGAGCGCACCGAGCAGCGCGCACCAGGGCAGGGCGCGGTGGGGGACGTTAAAGACCATCGCAAACCCCAGTGCCGGGATCGCGGAAAGCAGCATGTCCTGCATCAGCGCGAGAATGAAATCGATTATACCCATCCGCGAAGCCCCCAAAGTGTCAGCGCCATGACCACGCCCACGCAGGTTGCGAGCGTCAGCAAGCTGGCGATCGCCCAGCGCGCCAGACCGGTATTGATGTGTCCTTTAAACATATCCGCCACCGCGTTGATCAGCGGAAAACCGGGAACCAGCAGCAGGACGCTGGCGGCCATCGCCACCGTGGGCGTCTGGCTAAAGGCGGGAAGGTGTAACATCAGACCGGAAATGGTGGTCGCGACAAAAGCCGTGACGCAAAAGTTGATCTGTGGATGCAAATGACGATGCGCCAGGATTTGACGAATATACATCGCCACCATGCTGGCAAAAAAGGTAATCACCGCGCCGTCCCAACCGCCGTTATTCAGCTTACAGAAGCAGGCGCAGGAGAGGCCGACCATCAACGCGACCAGCCAGCGCGGATAGCGCAGGGGCCTGACCTGGCTGAAACGTTTCTCGACGCCTTTGTAATCCAGCAGCTTATGTTCGGCGAGAATGACGATGTGCTGAACCTCAGTGACTACATGCATATTAATACCGCGATCCTGGTTTTTTCGCGTGGAGGTCAGGCATTGCCCATCTTTAATAGTGGTCAGAACGATAGCATTGGAGGAGATAGCGCTTTCGACGCTGTCCATCCCCAATGCCAGCCCAAGTCGGGTAGAGAGTTCATCAACCAACGCGCTCTCCGCGCCGTGTTGCAGTAAAAAAAGCCCACACTGAATGCATAACCGTGTAACCGTTCGCTGTAATGACTGCTCTTCTTGCATGACTCGCCCTGGCTGAAAAGACGCGTTACGTACTGTCGAATGACGAAAGACATCTTTGTATCACGAAGTGCGCGTTTTTTGGCTCCGGCTGAGATCAATCTTTCTGTTGAAAAAAGAACCCGCTCTACGGTGGCCGGAATTTGAACTGCGCCACAGTTTTGCTAAATCGGTGAAAAGTGCAATTTTTAACCGCATTTAGCCCTTCTTTTTCTGTGTCTGCTTATCAAAAATGCAATTTGAAACTTTTATTCAACATTGATTAAACAAATAATCAACGATGCAGATGAGGAATGTGATGAAAACTCAGGTCGCAATTATTGGGGCAGGACCTTCCGGCCTGCTACTGGGACAACTACTGCATAAGGTGGGGATCCGCACACTCATCATTGAACGTCAGACGCCGGAGTATGTGCTGGGGCGCATCCGGGCGGGGATCCTCGAGAGTGGGACGGTTTCGCTTTTGCGGGAAGCTGGTGTGGCGCAGCGCATGGACAGCGAAGGTCTCGTACATCATGGCGTTGAGTTTATTTTTGATGGCAAACGCATTCCCGTCGCGCTGAGTGAATTGACCGGCGGCAAAAGCGTGATGGTCTACGGACAAACGGAAGTCACACGGGACCTGATGCAAGCGCGTAGCGACTGTGGTGCGCCTACGATTTATGGCGTTCAGCAGGTAGACATTCACGATGCTAAAAGTGACCGTCCTTTTGTCACGTTTGAGAAAGAAGGGGAGAAGTGCCGCATTGAGTGCGACTTCATTGCCGGGTGTGATGGATTCCACGGCGTTTCCCGACAAAGTATTCCGCGTGATGTCATTCGCGAATACGAAAGCATCTGGCCGTTTGGCTGGCTGGGGCTGCTGGCCGATACGCCGCCAGTCAATCCGGAGTTGATTTATGCGCATCATGAGCGCGGATTTGTACTTTGTAGTCAGCGCTCACTAACCAGAAGTCGCTACTATTTGCAGGTCCCGCTCAGCGAACAGGTGGACTCCTGGAGCGATGAACGTTTCTGGGGCGAGCTGAAACGGCGTCTGCCTGATGAACTGGCCATGAAGTTAGTGACTGGTCACTCACTTGAAAAGAGTATCGCGCCATTACGTAGCTACGTGGTGGAACCGATGCAATATGGCAAGCTCTTTCTGGTTGGTGATGCGGCGCATATCGTGCCGCCGACCGGTGCAAAGGGACTGAATCTGGCCGCGTCTGATGTGAATTATTTATGGCGTATTTTGACGCAGTACTATCAGCACGGGCGTAACGACCTGCTGGCGACCTATTCCCGACTGGCCCTGAACCGGGTATGGAAGGGGGAGCGTTTCAGCTGGTTTATGACCCATCTGCTGCATGATTTTCAGGGAAAGAGCGATTTTGATCGCAAGATGCAGGAGGCGGACCGTCAGTACTATCTGGGCTCGCAAGCGGGACTGACGACGATCGCGGAGAACTATGTCGGACTGCCTTACGAAAAGATTGGTGAGTAATGAGGAAAAATGATGCCACCGGCTGACATTGTCCCTGTTTTTAAATTGTATGGTGAACACCAGGGATGGCCCACTCCCGACCTGCTGCACTGCGAATCAATTCATCAGCGCAGCAGTTTATATGAGTGGCATATTCGGGTGCATCAGCATGCGGAGATCGTCCAGTTGCTCTACTTGCATCGGGGGGAGGCAACGATTGAAATCGAGGGGCAGACGACGGTGATGCGTGATGCCTGTATTCAGGTCGTCCCTGCGCTTTGTGTCCACGGTTTTCGCTTTTCCCCCGGGACGCAAGGTTACGTTCTTTCTCTGGCGTTACCGCTGATTGGCCGCCTGGAGTCTCAGTTCCCACAGCCGTTGTCATTGCTCACTACCCCTCAGTGCGTGCCGGTGGCTCAGTCTCGCAGCCACATCCGCACGTTGTTTTCCGCCTTGCAGAGGGAGTATCAGACGGATAACGAGGCGCGGGAAATGATGCTGTTTTCATTGCTGAGCGCGCTGCTGGTCTGGCTTCGTCGGCAGCGTCTGCCGGTTCAGCCACCGAATGACACCCTGGCGCGCCGGCGTAGCGCAATACGCCTTTTTGCCCGGCAGATTGAGAGCCACTATCGCGAACATCTTCCCCTTGCAGAATACGCGCATCGAATCGGGCTTTCCGCAAATTACCTGAATCAGTTATGCCGTGAATTTCATCATTGCAGTGCATTAAGCGTTTTGCATCAGCGGTTGATGCTCGAAGCCAAACGTAGCCTGCAATATACCAGCATGACGGTAAGCCAGATCTCCGACTATCTGGGATTCAGCGATGTTACCTATTTTTCCCGCTTCTTTAAAAAACACGCCGCGTTGTCTCCGAAGGCATACCGGGAATATATTAAGAATAAATAGCTTGTCCAAATTTGGATAAATAAAAAATTCATATATAAAATAAGAATGTTTAATATCCTGTTCTGGAATGCGACGTATCTATCGACAATATCGACTTGTATTATACCCCGTGATAGTTGTATAACCGCATTTTACGGAATTAACGTTAAAACACCAGGGATAAACAATTCATATTGTCTATTGTTTTGTTTTTTGTATTGCATAATTGTATGTGTTAATTCAAATGCGATTCATTAATAACAGAAAGATAAAAGCATATGAATATGGAGGATATATGTTGCCAGGATGCTGCAAAAACGGAATTGTCATCAGTAAAGTTCCCGTGATACAAGCGGGACTCCACGGGGTTATGCAACTGCATTTCCCGGAGTATGAACTCACCATCTGTAGTGTCGTAGAAGAACTCACGCCACTACAACTGCGTCGGACGGAATTGGTGATCGTGGATTTAACCGGTGACTGCCATCACCCGCGCACTGTCTGCGAGCGATTCTACGCACTTCTTTCTCAATACCGTGATATCCACTGGGTTTTCATGGTGTCGCGCGCGTATTACGCGCAGGCGGTCGAATTGTTGATGCGCCCCTCCAGTACGCTGCTGTCTGATGTCGAACCGATTGAGAGTCTGGTAAGTACTATCCGCTCGGGACACAGCAGCCCTGACCGAATCAGCAAAATGCTGTTGTCACCCCCAGAATTAGAACCTCAGGAATTTGGTTCTCACGCCATTCTTTTAACGCTATCAGAGCGAAAAGTACTGCGCCTGCTGGGGAAAGGTTGGGGGATTAATCAGATTGCGGCATTACTTAAAAAAAGTAACAAAACCATCAGCGCCCAAAAAAATAGCGCGATGCGCCGATTATCAATACACAGTAATGCGGAAATGTACGCATGGATTAACAGTTCTCAGGGAGCCAGGGAGCTGAATTTACCTTCAGTATATGGAGAGACAGCAGAATGGAAAATAGAAACTGTACGCGAAATGTCGCACTCATAGAAAAATGTGTTATGAGTGGTATTGGTATTCAGAGTTTATTTAACGCAACGTTTGATAGCCAATATAAATTACACCTCTATTTGACGCTGGATGATTTTCAACAGGCGATGGGTACGACTGCTTTTTCTGCCATTATTTTCTCTCTCTCCTCGATCAGAAAAGACAGGCGGGTGGGGTTGATGAGTCTGATCGAACTGGCTGAAAATTATCCCGGCATGCGTCGCCTGGTGATCGCGGATGATGATGTTGAAGCGCGTTTAATCAGTGCACTGTCGCCCTTACCGTTGGATGGCGTACTGAGCAAAGCCGCTTCGCTCCCCGCGCTGCAGGAGGCGTTATTTACTGCGCTAGGCGGTACGCGGCGGATCAGCGAAAGTAACAGCAATCTCTGGTATCTCAATCAGAGTCGTATGCTGAGCCCGACAGAGCGTGAGATTTTGCGCTTCATGTCCTGCGGTTATTCAATGCCGCAAATCGCGACAGAACTGGCGCGAAATATTAAAACCATCCGGGCGCACAAGTTTAATGTGATGTCGAAACTGGGCGTCAATTCTGACGCCAGTTTACTGCATGCGGCGGATATTCTGCTTTAATCGCCGCGAAAGCAAAGGGTTGATGTTTACTGGCACACATCAACCCAGGTGGCGGAAGTCAGCTCAGCCATGCGCTCTGGCGTAATACGCACTGCGCTATGAGTGGCACCGGCGGCCGGAAGGACTTCGGTGAACGATCGTAAAGAGACGTCACAATAAACAGGCAACGGGGTTTCCAGCCCGAAAGGACAAACCCCGCCAATGGGATGTCCCGTCGCGTTGACGACTTCATCACTGCTCAGCATACGGGCTTTGGCACCGAAAGTGCTTTTGAGTTTTTTATTGTCCAGTCTTGCATCGCCTTTGGCGACGACCAGGATGATGGCGTCCTTAACCTTCAACGAAAGGGTCTTCGCTATCTGTCCGGGCTGTACGTTATGCGCTTTTGCCGCCAGCTCAACCGTCGCGGTGCTTTGATTTAATTCAATGATTTCAATATCCGGGGCATGTTCGGCTAAAAATTGCCGTACCGATTGCAGACTCATTTGATTCTCCTGACACCATTTCTACAGTCCTCAACGCTTCAGAAAACTGCTGGCGTAATTTGGCATAAGTCTTCCAGTACTGTAAATATTTTAATGTAACAAACCAGCAACATGGGCGATTTTTCGATCCTCTTCACATTCACGGAAACCGGTTACCGTAACCGGTTGCAGTCCTCGAAAGAGCGATTAATACTGGAGCTGTCACTTCCTCTGTATCACATAAAAAGAGCCACTTATGAAATCTACCAACCATGCAGTCTTTAATGTGATTTTCCGGTTTGTTGAAAACTATGTCAGCCCGATTGCCGGGCGCATTTCTTCACAGCGTCATGTTATGGCTATCCGTGACGGCTTTATCTCTGCGATGCCATTTATGATTGTCGGATCGTTTTTGTTGGTATTTGCTTATCCTCCGTTTTCACCCGATACCACCTGGGGCTTTGCCCGGACCTGGCTGGATCTGGCGAAGCAGTTTGAAGGGCAGATCCTGACCCCCTTTGATATGACCATGGGGATCATGTCGATCTACATCTGTGCCGCCATTGCCTATAACCTGGGCAAACATTACGTCAAGTCATATCAGTTGGACCCGTTCATGTGCGCCATGCTCTCTATCATGGCGTTCTTACTGGTCGCCGCGCCTAAAACAAAAGGCACTCTGCCGGTGGACAGCCTCGGCGGAACGGGGATTTTTACGGCGATTCTGGTGGCGCTTTACTGCGTAGAAATGATGCGCTTTCTGAAAGCGCATAACATCGGCATTCGTTTACCCGATCAGGTCCCGCCGATGATCAAAAACTCATTCGATCTGCTGATCCCGGTGCTGGTGGTGGTGTTGACATTATACCCACTCAGCCTGCTGATTCAGGCACAGTTCGACATGCTCATCCCACAAGCCATTATGTCCATCTTCAAACCGCTGGTATCCGCTGCCGATTCTCTGCCAGCGATTTTACTGGCGGTACTGATTGGCCATCTGTTGTGGTTTGCCGGTATTCATGGTGCGGCGATCGTCTCCGGGATGCTGCAAATGTTCTGGCTGACCAACCTGGGTATGAACCAGACTGCGCTGGCGCAGGGGGCACCGTTACCGCATATTTTCATGGAGGCATTCTGGACGTTCTTCATCGTGATTGGCGGGTCGGGTGCGACGATGGGGCTGGTGATTTGCTATCTGCGCAGTCGTTCCGTACATCTGCGCTCAATAGGCCGACTGAGCGTAGTACCCAGTATCTTTAACATTAACGAGCCGGTGATTTTCGGTACGCCAATTGTTATGAATCCGGTGTTCTTTATTCCTTTCCTGTTAGCGCCGATGGTGAACGCCGTGCTGGCATGGGCGGCGATGAAACTGGATCTGATTGGTCGTGTAATTTCGGTTGTGCCATGGACTGCGCCAGCGCCAGTCGGAGCCGCGTGGGCATTAGGCTGGGATTATCGTGCTGCAATTCTGGTGGTGCTTCTGGCAATCGTTTCAGCCGTCATCTACTTCCCGTTCTTTAAAGTGTACGAGAAGCAACTGCTGGAACAAGAGGCGGAAGAGGCACAACGTTCAGACGCGGAAAACGAGCAGATTGCGTAGTTATCATCAGGGGGCGAACGCTCCCTGACTACTTCAGCGTACAGTCACCACACTGCTGAACGTCCGGCAGACGATAACGCTGACAGCATGTTCTGCGTACCAAGACGCCTTCACGAGGGACGACCGTACGCCAGAGCGGGTTGTCAGCCCCACAGGACAACTGCTTTTCAAAGAAGCAGGTCTGGCGCAGCGTATTCAACAATGTTTCACCCAGCAGCGGTTTCATTTCAGTGAGATACCAGTTAATCAGATAGCCGGTATTGCTCCAGATAAGTTTGCCGTTGATCTCTCCGGTCGCCTCTAGTGCCTGGATGACCGGCGTCAGCGCCTGCTTAACCAGCGTTTCCATGCGTGCCTGCGGGGATTGCGTTGTCGCCAGTTGATCCTGATGTACGTCGATCCAGAAGCACGCAGCACGCCCGGTTTCGTGAAACTCAACGTGGATATGTTCGGGCGAGACATCAATGGCTGTTTCCTGCGTGAGCAGGGCTAGCATGAGGGGAGGTACCATCAGACCGATGTACCACTGCGCCCACAGCGAGATTAGCGGCTTATTTTCGCGCGACTGCGTGGGATGGTTGCGATAAATATGATCGGAGTAAATTGCCAGCAGAGACTGAAGCTCGCTGGGGCGACACCATTGTGCCAGCGTCATCGCACTTTGTGGTGCGGGTTCATCCAGACGGATAAAATCCAGCAGATGCTCACGCGTCTGGGCTATGGTTGCGCGTACGGCTTCGGCCAGCGAGGGCATCGGTGGCTGGAGATGCGTTCGCCAGATGACATCGTCAATGATCGGTGCGGAACGATAGGCCATAGTCTGGATAGCAATCTAAATGATAATGATTGCCAATCCTAACGATAGCGATAACCGATAGCAAGATCTTTGTCAGCTGACGTTTAACAGCGCACGAATGCGTCATCGTGCGTCAGGCGATACCCGGATCGTCACTGACTAAAATATGGTTACGACCCAAATCCTTAGCTTTATAGAGCGCCTGATCGGCATGAAGAATGGCCCCTTCGACATCGCTCCCCACCAGAGGCGCAATACCGATACTGATCGTGACGTGAGTTGCGACGCTTTCATTGAACATATGGGGAATTTTGAGATCGTAAACATTCTGTCGGATGCGTTCCGCTACCGTGCGGGCGGTTTGTGGGTCGATCGCCGTCAGTAACACCATAAACTCTTCCCCCCCAAACCGGGCGACGACATCACGTGAACGTACAGCGTTGCGGATCGCAGCAGAAACGCGGATCAGCGCCTGATCGCCCATCATATGCCCATAGTGATCGTTGTAGGCTTTGAAATGGTCGATGTCGATCAGTAAAACGTAATGCTCATGCGTGTCGAGTTCCAGCACGGCTTTCAGCTTATGCTGGAGTCCCCGCCGATTGTACAGGCCCGTTAATGGGTCAAGCATGCTCAGGTCAGTCAGTGTCTCTTTTTCGGCGAGCAGTTTGAACATCAGTTGCTGGGCGAAGTCGTCATAGCGCTTTTGAATCACATGCTGAATCGCGATACCGGCCATGGGCAGGGCCATAAAAAAGAGTAACTGCAGGCCATGTTCGTGGCCGTTTAGCCATAAACAGACGAATAAGGATGGCAGCGAATGAAGGGTGAAAGCGATGATATTATTGGCAAAAGCAATTGAGCCAATAAATAACACCGTTAGCAGTGCAACCAGTAAAAAAGAATAGTCAGGATTCTGCTGAGCCAGGTATTTCAGCGTAATGTGCGCTGCCCATAACCCACCAAAGAGTAGCGAGATAGCATGGAGATTAATCCGCTTCTTCGCATACTTTACATGCCATGTCAGTAACGCAGTGCTCAGCACAAGGATGAGAGATCCTGGTGTGGAGATGGTTTTACTGGGAAAGATCGGAAAGGCTACGGCAAACAACGCGGAAACAGCGTTGAGAAACAAAAAGAGTCGCAGAGAGAGTTGGTATTTTTTCGTGCGCAGAGTTTGCCAGGATTGTGCAGTCATATCTTAACGTCATTATTTATCTAACAATTACACTGTTCAGGTCACACAAATAATGGGCGAGAAGATGCTCGCTTAAGTTCAGATTATTGTGTCTCTATGTTTACCGCTGTGCAATTTATCACCTTAAATAATTCGTGTCATCATTACTTAAGTAAAGCTCATGTAAGTGGTCTATGGATTACTGACAAATGAGAAAATTTATCATATGATATTGGTTATCATTATCGGTATGAGAGGTGAAACCATGTTGCAACGGGCGCTGGGCAGTGGATGGGGAGTCTTGCTGCCGGGGATCGTGATTGCCGGGCTGGCGTTTGCCGATCTTTCTCTCGGGGCATGGAAGACCATTATTGTATTCGGGTTACTGCTGACACCGGCTATGCTTTATCACAAACATTTGCGGCACTTTGTATTGTTACCATCATGTGTTGTGTTGATCGGCGGAATGATGCTGGTGATGATGAACTGGAATCAGGGATGAATTTTGGAGAGGAAGGTAAGATAATTGGTGCGAGGGGGGGGACTTGAACCCCCACGTCCGTAAGGACACTAACACCTGAAGCTAGCGCGTCTACCAATTCCGCCACCTTCGCACAGTTATCTTACTTTTTGATATCGCCTCGTTGGTGCGAGGGGGGGGACTTGAACCCCCACGTCCGTAAGAACACTAACACCTGAAGCTAGCGCGTCTACCAATTCCGCCACCTTCGCCCAGTGCGAGCAATATCAACGTGGTTTATGGTGCGAGGGGGGGGACTTGAACCCCCACGTCCGTAAGGACACTAACACCTGAAGCTAGCGCGTCTACCAATTCCGCCACCTTCGCATACCATCGATTCTTAAAAAGAATCGCTACCACGGAGGCGCATTCTAGTGGTTTTCAGTTTTTCGTCAATAGTTAATTACGTAGGATAGCGGTGATTGCTGCAAAAACGGCCATTCACATGGCCGTTCAGACTGCTGACAAAGAAGGAAAAAACGTGGTTTTTCCTTCTTTGTGGTTATCAGCCGAAAATCAATGAGTTGATTTTCCTTGTTTTTAATGAGGTGTTCTCTGCTTGTCCGGTATCGGGATGAGGTTTGTCATCCCTCTCAACGGCCATTCGCATGGCCGTTATCGCGACTAGGCTTTTTTCGCCTGGCGGGTCATGACCGTACGATACACTTTGAAGCGTCCGGTCTGGGCGATGACCTCGTGGAAGCCAAAGGTCTCATCCAGTACCTGCGGATACGGCAGGAAGGCGTTAGCAACTATGCGCAGTTCACCGCCACTGTTCAGATGACGTACGGCACCGCGAATCAGAGATTGTGCGGCATCAAGGCTGGTTTGCATGCCGTCATGGAACGGTGGGTTAGAGATGATCATATCAAAGCGTCCCGTCACTTCAGAGAAGACGTTGCTGGCAAAGACTTCACCCTCAATGCCGTTCGCCGCCAGGGTGGCGCGACTGGCTTCCACCGCCGGCGCGGCGACGTCGCAGAGCGTTAAACGCACTTTCGGCGAGTGACTGGCCAGCGCGACAGAAAGTACACCTGCGCCACAGCCGACGTCCAGCACTTTACCTTTAGTGTGTGGTGTCAGCGTGGAGAGCAGTAACTGGCTGCCGACATCCAGACCATCGCGGCTGAAGACGCCAGGCAAGGTTTTGATCGTCAGCCCATCAACGTGGTACTCGCCCCAGAATTTATCGGCATCAAACATCGGCTGCGTTTCCAGACGACCATGATACAGGCCGCAACGACGCGCGCTGTCAATTTTGTTCAGCGGGGCATATTCCGCCAGCATTTGCTCGGCGCTACGTACGCCACTGCGGTTTTCACCGACTACGAAAATGTCGGTTCCCACAGGAAGCAGCGACAGAATATTCATCAACTGAAACTGGGCTTCCGGCTTGTTTTTCGGCCAGTAATAGATAAAGGTGTCGCAGTCGGCAACGTCTTGCGCTTGTGCGACAAGGCTGAAACGTGCGTTGTCGCCCATCTGGCGGCTCAGCACCTGCCAGTGGTGGAACTGTTGGGTATGCACGCGGCGGTCTGCGCTTTCAAAGCGCGCGGGCAGGTCATCCTGCAAGTCTCCGGCAAACAGAATACGGCTTTGTTCGAAATCATCACTGTGGCGCAGCAAGACTTCACTTGCCGGGGTAAAAGCAGACATGGAAAACTCCTTAATTCATACAGCGGGCGATTATAGACGTTTGATGGCGTCTATTCGACTAATTTGCTATATTTGCGCCCCTGAATACAGGAGCGATTCGCTATGACAACCCGACGAGACTGGCAGTTACAGCAACTGGGCATTACCCAGTGGTCGCTGCGTCGCCCCGGCGCGTTGCAGGGAGAGATCGCGATTTCCATTCCTGCGCACGTCCGTCTGGTGATGGTCGGTGAAACACTGCCGCCGCTGACAGAACCTCTGGTCAGTGACATTCTGCGAGCCTTAACGCTGAGCCCCGATCAGGTATTGCAGGTGACGCCCGAACGCGTCGCGATGCTGCCGCAGGGCAGCCGCTGCAACAGCTGGCGACTGGGTACAGATGCGCCGCTGACGCTGGAAGGCGCGCAGATTGCAACGCCGGCATTTGATGAATTGCGGGTAAACCCAACGGCACGCGCCGCACTATGGCAACAAATCTGCACACATGAACACGATTTCTTCCCTCAGTCAGAGTGATTTACCCGCCGCGTTTCAGATTGAAAAGCGCGCCCATGCGTTTCCCTGGAGTGAGCACACGTTTGCCAGTAATCAGGGGGAGCGTTATCTCAACTATCAATTGACGGTAGAGGGGAGAATGGCGGCGTTTGCCATTACGCAGGTAGTGCTGGATGAAGCTACGCTGTTCAACATTGCCGTTGATCCCGATTTTCAGCGCCGGGGATTAGGGAAAGCGCTGCTGGAACATCTCATTGATGAATTAGAAAAACGCGGCGTCCTGACGCTGTGGCTGGAGGTTCGCGCTTCCAACGTTGCCGCCATCGCACTGTATGAAAGCTTAGGCTTCAACGAGGCAACGATTCGCCGCAATTATTATCCGACCGCTGACGGTCGTGAGGACGCCATCATAATGGCACTGCCAATCAGTATGTAAAAGAAGGTGTAATGATGAAGTGGGACTGGATTTTCTTTGATGCCGACGAAACGCTGTTCACGTTTGACTCGTTTACTGGCTTACAGCGGATGTTTCTCGACTACAGCATCACCTTTACCGCTGAGGATTTTCAGGACTACCAGGCCGTGAATAAACCGCTATGGGTGGATTATCAGAACGGCGCGATCACCTCATTACAGCTTCAGCATGCCCGCTTCCAGAGCTGGGCAGAACGGTTAAAGGTGGAACCGGGCTCGCTTAACGATGCCTTTATGAACGCGATGGCCGAAATTTGCGCGCCGCTGCCAGGGGCCGTTTCGCTGCTCAATGCGATACGCGGCAAAGCCAAAATTGGCATTATTACCAACGGTTTCACCTCCTTACAGCAGATCCGCCTGGAGCGCACGGGACTACGCGACTACTTTGATTTGCTGGTCATTTCTGAAGAAGTAGGCGTGGCGAAGCCGGATCCGAAGATTTTTGATTACGCCCTGGCGCAGGCGGGCAATCCCGATCGTGATCGGGTGCTGATGGTTGGAGATACCGCCGCGTCCGATATTCTTGGCGGCAGCAACGCCGGGCTTTCTACCTGCTGGCTGAATGCGCATCATCGCGAGCAGCCCGAAGGCATCGAGCCGACCTGGACCGTATCGTCATTACACGAACTGGAGCTGCTCCTGTGTAAACACTGATTGCCTCCCCCCCGCTGATGGGTAAAATAGCCGCAATTTTTCGTATTCAACATGCGCGGTGCGATGCCGCGTTTACTCAAGAAGAATGAACTATGACGTTGTCTCCTTATTTGCAGGAGGTGGCCAAGCGCCGCACTTTTGCCATTATTTCTCACCCGGATGCGGGTAAAACGACCATCACTGAGAAGGTGTTGCTGTTCGGACAGGCGATCCAGACTGCCGGTACGGTAAAAGGCCGTGGTTCCAGCCAGCATGCGAAATCAGACTGGATGGAAATGGAAAAGCAGCGTGGGATCTCCATTACCACCTCCGTGATGCAATTTCCGTATCACAACTGCCTGGTTAACCTGCTGGACACCCCGGGGCACGAAGACTTCTCCGAAGATACCTATCGTACCCTGACGGCAGTGGACTGCTGTCTGATGGTGATCGACGCCGCGAAAGGCGTCGAGGATCGTACCCGTAAGCTGATGGAAGTCACCCGTCTGCGCGATACGCCTATCCTGACTTTTATGAACAAACTCGACCGCGACATCCGTGACCCGATGGAGTTGCTGGACGAAGTTGAGAACGAGCTGAAAATCGGCTGTGCGCCGATCACCTGGCCGATTGGCTGCGGCAAGCTGTTCAAAGGGGTTTATCACCTCTATAAAGATGAAACCTATCTGTATCAGACGGGTAAAGGCCATACCATTCAGGAAGTGCGCATCGTTAAAGGTCTGGATAACCCGGATCTCGACGCGGCCGTTGGCGAGGATCTGGCGCAGCAGTTGCGTGACGAACTGGAACTGGTGAAGGGCGCCTCTAACGAGTTTGATAAAGAGCTGTTCCTGGCGGGCGAAATTACCCCGGTCTTCTTTGGTACCGCACTGGGTAACTTCGGCGTTGACCACATGCTGGATGGTCTGGTGGAGTGGGCGCCAGCGCCAATGCCACGCAAGACCGATACGCGCGTGGTGGAAGCGGAAGAAGAGAAGTTCACTGGCTTTGTCTTTAAAATTCAGGCCAACATGGATCCGAAACACCGTGACCGCGTGGCATTCATGCGCGTTGTTTCCGGCAAGTACGAAAAAGGCATGAAGATGCGTCAGGTCCGTATCGGCAAAGACGTGGTGATCTCTGACGCGCTGACCTTTATGGCCGGTGACCGTTCGCATGTAGAAGAGGCTTACCCGGGCGATATCCTCGGTCTGCACAACCACGGTACAATCCAGATTGGCGATACTTTCACCCAGGGTGAAATGATGAAGTTCACCGGTATACCGAACTTCGCGCCGGAACTGTTCCGTCGTATTCGCCTGAAAGATCCGCTGAAGCAGAAACAGTTGCTGAAGGGGCTGGTACAGCTTTCCGAAGAAGGTGCGGTACAGGTGTTCCGCCCGATCGCCAATAACGATCTGATTGTGGGCGCGGTCGGGGTACTGCAGTTCGACGTGGTTGTTGCCCGTCTGAAGAGCGAGTACAACGTTGAAGCCATTTATGAATCTGTCAACGTGGCGACGGCACGCTGGGTGGAATGCGCTGATGCGAAGAAATTCGAAGAGTTTAAGCGTAAGAATGAAGTTCAGCTGGCACTGGATGGCGGTGATAACCTGACCTACATCGCACCGACGATGGTGAACCTCAACCTGACGCAAGAGCGTTATCCAGACGTTCAGTTCCGTAAGACGCGCGAACACTAATTACCCCTTCAGGGCGCGGCTACCGCTGCGCCCTGCGACTTTTCCAGCCTTATTACCCCCTTGCGGAATGTTCTTAAATCCCTCTGTTTTGCTTATGACTGCCTGTTTTTTATGCAATCCTCCGCGCTTTTTCAAAATTGTGATCTATATTTAACAAAGTGATGACATAAACATTGGCTTTAAATACCGTTCAACTCGTGAATCTAAGTAGTTAAAGCTAATGTCTGGTGTTGTCACGATATTAATAACTGACTCAGAGGGGCACCTGTCAGCGTATCATCATCACCTTTTCTGTTGCGTGATTGTGACCGCCGCCATTGACTTCTGAGCTGGGTGAATTTTTCACCACATTCAGCAATGCAACCTTATGTTGCCTGAGCTCAAATTATGAGCAAACCATACAGGAAAAAATCGATGACTATGACAAGACTGAAGATTTCTAAAACTCTGCTGGCCGTGATGTTGACCTCCGCTGTGGCAACGGGTTCTGCGTATGCAGAAAACACCACAATGGATAAAGCGCAATCCGGTGTAGAAAGTGCAGGGCAGAAAGTCGATAGCTCTATGAATAAAGTCGGTAATTTCATGGATGACAGCGCCATTACCGCCAAAGTGAAAGCGGCACTGGTGGATCATGAAAACATTAAGAGTACCGATATTTCCGTCAAAACCGAGCAGAAAGTCGTAACGCTGAGCGGCTTCGTCGAAAGCCAGGCGCAGGCGGAAGCGGCCGTGACCGTGGCGAAAGGTGTTGAAGGCGTAACCTCCGTCAGCGACAAACTCCACGTGCGCGACAGCAAATCAGACTCCGTGAAAGGCTATGCCGGCGATACGGCAACCACCAGTGAGATCAAAGCGAAACTGCTGGCGGATGACATCGTTCCTTCTCGCAAAGTGAAAGTAGAAACGACCGATGGTGTGGTCCAGCTTTCCGGCACCGTGGATTCCCAGGCGCAAATCGAGCGCGCTGAGAGCATCGCGAAAGCCGTTGATGGCGTAAAAAGCGTCAAAAACGATCTGAAAGCGCAGTAAGTCTTCGGTTTCTCCTCCGGCCCCGGTCGGAGGACGTCATGAGCACTAGCACTACACAAACAATAGCGTGAATGAGCAGCCTGAGCGCTCATATCAAGCGGTCGACATTAACTATGGTAAAGGAGAAGCGTATGTTTCGTTGGGGCATTATATTTCTGGTTATCGCGTTAATTGCCGCCGCTCTGGGATTTGGTGGACTGGCCGGTACGGCAGCGGGCGCGGCGAAAATTGTCTTCGTCGTCGGGATTATTCTCTTCCTGGTCAGCCTGTTTACAGGGCGTAAGCGGCCCTAGCGCGTAAAGCGTACAATGATTTTGCTGTCAAGCCAGTCCAGTGGACTGGCTTTTTCGGTTTTAGCCGCCGTCTATTTGCGTTATTTTGGCACATTACGTAATAAGAAACAGGAAGGCAGAGGTGGGGCAGCGTATACCCGTCACGCTCGGCAATATTGCGCCGTTGTCATTAAGAAGGTTCAAACCGGGTCGCCTGGCGTTGGTCTGCGAGGGCGGCGGGCAGCGTGGCATCTTTACCGCAGGTGTACTGGACGAGTTCATGCGCGCGCAGTTTAATCCGTTCGATCTCTATTACGGCACCTCGGCGGGGGCGCAAAACTTGTCGGCCTATCTGTGCAACCAGCCCGGCTACGGGCGCAAAGTCATCATGCGCTATACCACCAGACGGGAATTCTTTGACCCGGTACGCTTCGTGCGCGGCGGGAATCTGATCGATCTCGACTGGCTGGTGGCATCTACGGCCAGTCAGATGCCGTTACAGATGGATACCGCCTCGCGCCTGTTCGAAACCGGGAAATCGTTTTACATGTGCGCCTGTCGGGGTGATGACTACACACCGTACTATTTCTCTCCCAATACGCAAAACTGGCTCGATCTGATCCGGGCGTCCAGCGCGATCCCAGGGTTCTATCGTAGTGGCGTATCGCTGGAGGGGATCAATTACCTGGATGGTGGGATCAGCGATGCCATTCCGGTGCGTGAGGCCGTGAAGCAGGGGGCGAAAACGCTGGTGGTGATTCGAACGGTGCCTTCGCAAATGTATTACACCCCGCAGTGGTTCAAGCGGATGGAGCGCTGGCTGGGCGAAAGCAGCCTGCAGCCGCTGCTCAATCTGGTTCAACACCACGAAGCCAGCTATACGGAAATTCAGCGATTCATTGAAAAACCGCCGGGCAAGCTGAAGATCTTTGAAATCTACCCGCCGAAGCCGCTAAAAAGTATGGCGCTGGGAAGCCGGATTCCGGCATTGCGGGAAGATTATAAAACCGGGCGGCTGTGTGGGCGCTACTTCCTGGCGACCGTGGGAAAACTACTGGCAGCGGAACCGCCGTTATCACGCCATCTGCCGCAAATCGTCACGCCGACGCCAGTGGTGGTTCCACCAGCACCGGTGGCCAACGATACCCATGCGGCGGTGGTGAGCGATGCGCCGCAGGCTAACGATACGACATTCAGCAATGAGGATCTGGCGTGAGTTTTCGCTTTATCGATACCCACTGTCACTTTGATTTTCCGCCTTTTACCGGGGATGAAACCCACAGCCTGCAACTCGCGGGTGAGGCGGGCATTGAGAAGATCATCATTCCGGCCACCGCAGCGGAAAACTTTGCCCGCGTGCAGGCGCTGGCGGAACGCTTTTCGCCTCTCTATGCCGCGCTCGGTTTACATCCGATTGTGATTGAACAGCATACGGAAGAGCATCTCGAACGGCTGCGACAGGCGCTGGAACAGCGTCCGGCAAAGGTGGTCGCTGTTGGTGAGATAGGCCTGGATCGGTATCGCGACGATCCGCAATTTGCGAAGCAGGAGCGGTTTCTGCAAGCGCAATTGACGCTGGCAAAACGGTTCGATCTTCCGGTGATCCTGCATTCCCGACGTACGCATGACACGCTGGCGATGCACCTTAAGCGCCAGGATTTGCCGCGTACCGGCGTGGTACATGGTTTCGCTGGCAGCTTGCAGCAGGCAGAACGTTTTGTGCAACTGGGCTACAAAATCGGGGTGGGCGGGACGATTACCTATCCGCGCGCCAGTAAAACCCGTGACGTGATGGCACGATTGCCGCTGGAGGCGCTGCTGCTGGAGACCGACGCGCCGGATATGCCGTTGAATGGTTTTCAGGGGCAGCCAAATCGCCCGGAACAGGCTGCGAGAGTGTTCGATGTGTTATGCGAACTGCGCCCGGAACCCGCAGAGGCGATCGCTGAGGCGCTGTATCGCAATACGACAGCATTATTTACTCTAGAGATATAGCGCAGGGAAGATAAGCTCAGTCACGCCGCGTTCCCGTAATGCCTGCGCCAGCGTCTCCACCTCTTGTGGCGTCGCGCTTGGCCAGGATTTTGCCTCACCGTATACCCCGTGCGCATGAAAGGCATTCAGTCGTAGCGGGACATTTCCCAGTTGTCCGATGAATGCGGCGAGTGAATCAATGTGCAGCAGATAATCCACCTGCCCGGGGATGACCAGCAGGCGCAGTTCTGCCAGCTTTCCTCGCTGCGCCAACAGCGTAATACTGCGCTTGATCTGCGCGTTATCCCGACCGGTGAGTGCGATGTGGCACTCACTATCCCAGGCTTTGAGATCGAGCATCACACCATCGCAAACCGGTAGCAGTTTCTGCCAGCCGGTTTCGCTCAACAGCCCATTGCTGTCGACCAGACAAGTCAGAGACCGGAGCTGCGGGTCGGCCTTAATCGCCGTAAACAAATCCACAACGAAAGGCAACTGCGTCGTGGCTTCGCCGCCGCTGACGGTGACACCCTCAATGAACAATGATGCTTTGCGGATCTGGCGCAATACCTCGTCCACGCTCATTGTTTGCGCCATCGGCGTTGCCTGCTGCGGGCACATCTGCAAACAGGTATCACACTGTTTGCAGGCCTCGGCATGCCAGACAACATTCCCATCACTGAAACTCAGCGCCTGGTGCGGGCACTGCGGAACGCATTCGCCGCAGTCGTTGCAGCGTCCCATGGTCCACGGGTTATGGCAATTCTTACAGCGCAGATTGCACCCTTGCAGAAAGAGGGCCAGACGACTGCCCGGCCCGTCCACGCAGGAGAACGGGATAACCTTACTGACTGAAGCGCATCTGCTGTTCATGACTGACGACACGAGGTTGGCGTTCCAGAATATGCGTATTGCGTGCGGCCTCTTCCCCCAGCCAGGTGGTATTGGTTCGTGAACCTTCAGCGCGGTATTTTTCCAGATCCGACAGGCGCACCATGTACCCGGTAACGCGGACCAGATCGTTGCCGCTGACGTTGGCGGTAAACTCGCGCATTCCCGCTTTGAACGCACCCAGACAGAGTTGCACCAGCGCCTGCGGGTTACGCTTGATGGTCTCATCGAGCGTCAGAATGTCGCTGATACCGGACTGATAATGCGCGTGGTGCGGTGCGACGGTTTGCAGGTGGGTGATCGGATCCGGTTCATCGCCATAGGGCAAACGTGCGCCCGGCGTAGTGCCAATATCTGAACTGAT
Organism: Citrobacter sp. LST-B2; assembly: GCF_057983045.1. NCBI lineage: Bacteria > Pseudomonadati > Pseudomonadota > Gammaproteobacteria > Enterobacterales > Enterobacteriaceae > Citrobacter > Citrobacter sp. LST-B2. The sequence continues at coordinate 4,087,053 of NZ_CP192598.1, read as the reverse complement.
CCCCGACTGGGCATGCAGCATGGCGCGCTGCTGCCAGCCATATTTCACCGGCGTGTTTTCGACAAAATCCGCAAGCTGGGCGCTGATGCGATAGCCCAGATCGTTCGCCGTCTCATCTTTGCCGTAGCGCGCATTCATACCCGCTTTTTCGCACAACAGGTTAACCGCCTCCGCCAGGCCGTACATACCGAACATCGGCACAAAACGTTGTGGATCGATCAGACCTTCCTGCACTAGGAAGCTATTCTCAAAGAAATGTGATTTTTCATAGAGGAACTCACATCGCGCATCGATGATGGCAATTTGCTGCTGACAATAGTACGGCAGTGTGCGGTTAAAGAAGTCATAGACAGAAGTGCTGCGCTCGGCAATGGCTTTCAGATTGAGACGAACCAGCGTGCTGCCGCCACCGGCAAGCGGCAGAGAGTTGTAACAGCTGACAATACCATAGTGACCTTTTGTGAAAATTCTATCATTTACCGGCCCATTGGAAATATGCGGCTTGCTGCATTCACAGATGTTTTTTGCCACTTCCAGCAGCAGATCATCGGGGGTGATTTCCGGGTCGTAGATGAACGTCAGATTAGGCGCAACCTGTTTTAACTCTGCATCGGCGCGTAAAATAGCCCGGGTGATGGGGGTATCTGCCGGGCCAATGTTGGCGTGCATAAAAGCGTCAGGCAGCGTTCTGTCGAGATACCGCCAGAAACGTTTTATTCGAATATCGATCGCTTCTTGTGTTAGAATTTTCACATATGGTTGCAGCAGCGTATCCAGTTGCCCCAGGTAAACCGGCATCGATGTGACGGAAGGCACGTGGTGATACAGAATGGTCAACAGAGACAGTGCATCGTCCAGATCTTTCGCCCCTTCCAGTTCCAGCCATGCTGAACCGTTGGCCAGAAAACGCGCGTAATCGGGAAGCACATAGCGCGGTTTATACGGTGCGTGACCTTCGAACATATCGCAGATAACCCCGTCGTCCAGCGCCTGGCGCGCCCCGGCGGGCAGTGAAGGGTAAGGCAGGTTGTTCTCTGCTTCCAGCGCGAGAAAATGACGTTTCTGTTCCGGACTGAGGAGTGAGCTGGTGACGATTTGCTGGCAACGTTGTTGCAGCGCGGTTTCATGGGTCGTAGGCATCGTAATTCCTTTATAGGCCGAAGATCATAACGTCATTGTAGAAAGATGTGCTGTCAGCACTTTGATCCTGATGCGCCTGAGTGGAGAAGAAATCGACAGAAAAGGACTATTTTTTGAAGTTGATCTCATTACAGTAATGCAAATTTGTACGTAGTTTTCATTAACTGTGATGTATATCGAAGTGTAACGGTGAGTCGATGTTAGAATACTAACAGACTCGCAAGGTGAGAATTTTATACGGCGACGCCGTTGGAGAATGTTATGAGCGATTTAACTGCAAGCAGCCTGCGCGCACTGAAACTGATGGACCTGACCACCCTGAATGACGACGACACCAATGAAAAAGTGATCGCCCTGTGTCATCAGGCGAAAACTCCGGTTGGCAACACGGCAGCAGTCTGCATCTATCCGCGTTTTATCCCGATTGCGCGTAAAACGCTGAAAGAGCAGGGCACCCCGGATATCCGTATTGCGACGGTGACTAACTTCCCGCATGGCAACGACGATATTGAGATCGCGCTGGCGGAAACCCGCGCGGCGATTGCTTACGGGGCGGATGAAGTGGACGTGGTCTTCCCGTACCGTGCGCTGATGGCTGGTAACGAGCAGGTCGGCTTCGATCTGGTGAAAGCCTGTAAAGACGCGTGCGCGGCGGCAAACGTGCTGCTGAAAGTGATCATCGAAACCGGTGAGCTGAAAGAAGAGCAGCTTATTCGTAAGGCCTCTGAAATCTCTATCAAAGCAGGTGCGGATTTCATTAAAACCTCTACCGGTAAGGTACCCGTAAACGCCACGCCGGAAAGTGCTCGCATCATGATGGAAGTGATCCGCGATATGGGTGTATCCAAAACTGTGGGCTTCAAACCTGCGGGCGGCGTGCGTACCGCAGAAGATGCTCAGCAGTTCCTGGCTATCGCTGATGAACTGTTCGGCGCGGACTGGGCGGATTCTCGTCACTATCGCTTTGGGGCATCCAGCCTGCTGGCAAGCCTGCTGAAAGCGCTGGGTCACGGCGATGGTAAGAGCGCAAGCAGCTACTAAATTTGAATTGCCCATCGTAGGCCGGATAAGGCGTTAGCCGCTATCCGGCATCAATACGACTCGCCGGGGAGCACATGGCTTACCCGGCCCTAATCGGGAGGTTATCGTGTTTCTCGCACAAGAAATTATTCGTAAAAAACGTGATGGTCATGCGTTGAGCGATGAAGAAATTCGTTTCTTTATCAATGGTATTCGTGACAATACCATCTCAGAAGGGCAGATCGCCGCCCTGGCGATGACCATTTTCTTCCACGATATGACGATGCCAGAACGCGTTTCGCTGACCATGGCAATGCGGGATTCAGGAACCGTCCTGGACTGGAAGAGCCTGAATCTGAACGGCCCGATCGTGGATAAACACTCCACCGGCGGTGTGGGCGACGTGACGTCGCTGATGCTCGGCCCAATGGTCGCAGCCTGTGGCGGCTACATTCCGATGATTTCAGGTCGCGGACTGGGTCATACCGGCGGTACGCTCGATAAACTGGAAGCTATTCCGGGATTCGACATCTTCCCGGACGACAACCGTTTCCGCGAAATCATTAAGGACGTGGGTGTGGCGATCATCGGGCAAACCAGCTCGCTCGCACCGGCGGACAAACGTTTTTATGCCACCCGCGATATTACCGCAACGGTGGATTCCATCCCGCTTATCACCGGCTCCATTCTGGCGAAAAAACTGGCTGAAGGGCTGGATGCGCTGGTTATGGATGTGAAAGTCGGCAGCGGCGCGTTTATGCCAACCTATGAGCTCTCTGAAGCGCTGGCGGAAGCGATTGTGGGCGTGGCGAACGGTGCTGGCGTGCGCACCACCGCGCTGCTGACCGACATGAACCAGGTACTGGCGTCCAGCGCGGGTAACGCGGTGGAAGTACGCGAAGCGGTGCAGTTCCTGACCGGCGAATACCGCAACCCACGCCTGTTCGATGTGACGATGGCGCTGTGTGTTGAAATGCTGATCTCCGGCAATCTGGCGAAAGACGACGCTGACGCGCGGGCGAAATTGCAGGCGGTGCTGGATAACGGTAAAGCCGCTGAGATCTTTGGCCGGATGGTTGCCGCCCAGAAAGGCCCGACCGACTTCGTGGAGAACTACGCGAAATACCTGCCGACGGCAATGCTCAGTAAAGCGGTTTACGCTGATAGCGAAGGGTTCGTCAGCGCGATGGATACGCGTGCGCTGGGTATGGCGGTGGTGTCGATGGGCGGCGGTCGTCGCCAGGCGTCGGATACCATTGATTACAGCGTCGGCTTTACCGATATGGCGCGTCTTGGCGACAGCGTAGACGGGCAGCGTCCGCTGGCGGTGATCCACGCGAAAGATGAAGCCAGCTGGCAGGACGCGGCGAAAGCCGTCAAAGCGGCAATTATCCTTGACGATAAAGCGCCTGAAAGCACACCAACGGTCTATCGTCGTATCACCGAATAGCTATATACTGATCTGATCGCTTTTTTGCAGCGCAGATGAATGGAGAACAAGATGAAACGTGCATTTATTATGGTGCTGGACTCCTTTGGTATTGGTGCGACGGAAGACGCGGATCGCTTTGGCGACGTCGGTTCCGACACCATGGGACATATCGCTGAAGCCTGTGCCAAAGGCGAGGCTGACAAAGGGCGTAAAGGCCCACTGAATCTGCCAAACCTGACCCGCCTGGGTCTGGTGAAAGCGCATGAAGGGTCTACCGGTAAAATCGCAGCCGGTATGGACGCTAACGCACAAGTGATTGGTGCATACGCCTGGGCGCATGAACTCTCTTCCGGTAAAGATACGCCGTCTGGCCACTGGGAAATCGCCGGTGTGCCGGTTCTGTTTGACTGGGGTTATTTCAGCGACCACGAAAACAGTTTCCCGCAGGAACTGCTGGATAAACTGGTCAAACGTGCGAACCTGCCGGGCTATCTCGGTAACTGCCACTCTTCCGGTACGGTGATTCTGGACCAGTTGGGCGAAGAGCATATGAAAACCGGTAAACCGATTTTCTATACCTCCGCGGATTCCGTGTTCCAGATTGCCTGCCACGAAGAAACGTTTGGTCTGGATAAACTCTACGAGCTGTGCGAAATCGCCCGTGAAGAGCTGACCGAAGGCGGTTACAACATCGGTCGCGTCATCGCGCGTCCGTTCATTGGCGACAAAGCGGGTAACTTCCAGCGTACCGGCAACCGTCACGATCTGGCCGTTGAACCGCCAGCGCCTACCGTGTTGCAGAAACTGGTTGATGAGAAAGACGGCCACGTGGTTTCCGTCGGTAAAATCGCGGACATCTACGCCAACTGCGGCATCACTAAAAAAGTGAAAGCCACCGGCCTGGACGCGCTGTTTGACGCCACCATTAAAGAGATGAAAGAAGCCGGCGATCAGACAATTGTCTTCACCAATTTCGTGGATTTCGACTCCTCCTGGGGCCACCGTCGTGACGTAGCGGGCTATGCAGCGGGTCTTGAGCTGTTCGATCGCCGTCTGCCGGAGCTGATGGAGCTGGTGGGTGAAGATGACATTCTGATCCTGACCGCTGACCATGGCTGCGATCCGAGCTGGACCGGTACCGATCACACCCGTGAACACATTCCGGTGCTGGTGTACGGCCCGAAAGTAAAACCGGGCTCGTTAGGCCACCGCGAAACTTTTGCGGATATTGGTCAGACTCTCGCTTCGTACTTTGGCACGTCGCCAATGGAATACGGTAAAAACATGCTGTAATACCCGTTGTCTTTCGCGCTGTAGATGCGTTGACTTCATTCGCTCACCCCGGTCACATAGTTAATCTATGCTCCCGGGGATTCACGAATTCGTCGCCTTCCTACAACGCGAAATCCTTAGGGTATTTGAATACATTTTGTAGGCCTGATAAGGCATAGCCGCCATCAGGCAATAACAACGAAATAAGGATAAAAGATGGCAACTCCTCACATTAATGCAGAAATGGGTGATTTCGCTGACGTCGTTTTGATGCCGGGCGACCCGCTGCGCGCAAAACACATTGCGGAAACTTTCCTTGAAGATGTACGCGAAGTAAACAACGTTCGCGGCATGTTAGGTTTCACCGGGACTTACAAAGGCCGTAAGATCTCCGTCATGGGTCACGGTATGGGTATCCCGTCCTGCTCCATCTACACCAAAGAGCTGATCACCGATTTCGGCGTGAAGAAAATCATTCGCGTAGGGTCCTGTGGTGCTGTGCGTCCGGACGTAAAACTGCGTGACGTGGTAATTGGTATGGGTGCCTGCACCGATTCCAAAGTGAACCGCATTCGTTTCAAAGACCATGATTTTGCCGCGATTGCTGATTTCGGCATGGTACGTGACGCGGTTGACGCGGCAAAAGCACTGGGTGTGGACGCACGCGTTGGCAACCTGTTCTCTGCGGATCTGTTCTACTCTCCGGACGGCGAAATGTTCGACGTGATGGAAAAATACGGCATCCTGGGCGTGGAAATGGAAGCGGCGGGTATCTACGGCGTGGCGGCAGAATTTGGCGCGAAAGCACTGACTATCTGCACCGTGTCTGACCACATCCGTACGCACGAGCAGACGACGGCGGCTGAACGTCAAACCACGTTCAACGACATGATTAAAATCGCGCTGGAATCCGTTCTGCTGGGCGATAAAGCGTAAGACCTGGTGTGCCGGGGGGAGGCTTCGCCTCACCCGGCCTACGGTTTTCCAGGCCCGCTGAGCAGTGCCAGCGGGCTTTTTATTAGCGCACCGCCTGTGCAATCCACGCTGACAATTCCCGCAACTCTTTTTCCTGCTCCGGAAAATCCCTCGTCAAAGATTCGCACTCCTGCTGTACGACACTGGCACGATACAGGCAGCCCTCAAGACGTGCGGCCAGCGCTTCTAGCGGTGCCGGATTGAGACTGTCCGTAAACACCTGCGCACGGGTGATATGCCCTTTCTCAACGTCAAAGTGCAGTTCGACTCCTCCCCAGGTAAAACGTTCATCCAGCAGATGCGAGAAGGCCGGTGCCTGCCCGAAGTTCCACTCCCAACTGCTCTGGCGGGCGAAGGTTTCGGCAAAGTTCGGCAGATCGGGCGTGTTGTCCGGGGAGATCACCTCCGCTTCAACGCGTTCGCCGTAGTGGGCAAAAAAGGCCTCGGTTACCGCCGCACACACCTGGTCATGGGTGATGCCCGGCAACAGTTCGGTGAGATTCGCCACGCGCGAGCGTACAGAGGTAATGCCTTTGGCCGCCAGTTTCTTTTTGTCTGGATTCAGGTAGTTTGCCAGTCGGCTGAGATCGGCGTTCAACAATAGTGTGCCGTGATGAAAACCGCGATCTTTGGTTTCGCGGTAGGCTGAGCCAGAAACCTTACGGTCGCCATCCGCCGTTTTCACCACCAGATCGTTACGTCCTGAAGCTTCAGCCGTCACGCCCAGTGCGTTAAGCGCATTCAGGACAATGGACGTCGAGATGGTCTTATCGTATTCCGGCTTCCCGGCCATAAAGGTGAAACAGGTATTGCCGAGATCGTGGAAGACCGCGCCACCGCCGCTGCTGCGGCGCGCCAGGCGCACGTTGTCCTCTTCCATCCGCCGCGTATTGCACTCTTTCCACGGGTTTTGCGCACGCCCAATGACGACCGTATCGGCATTGCGCCACAAAAACAGCACGCGCTGAGTGGCGGGCATCTGACGAAAAATACACTCTTCGACCGCCAGGTTAAACCAGGGGTCATAAGAGTCAGAAATAAGCAGGCGAAGTGTCGACATGTCAGTTTTCCTTTCCTGTAACGAATGACTCTTTTTTCTCGCTCTCTTCCTCTTCCGGCACCGACTTGTTGGCGGTGAGCAGGAAGGGCGATTGCTGCCAGCGGGTTCGTTTACCCTGCAGCAGAGTGCGGGTCAGCACCACGCCGATGGCCAGTGAAAGCAGCAGCATCAGGCGTAAAATGTTAGTAGTGTTGTCCACCTGCCGGGCTTCAGTGGCTAAGGTATGCGTATCCAGCGTCAGGCGCAGATAGCCCAGTGGGCCATTTTTCCCCTGGATGGGTTCAACAATCTGCTGGTTGAAGTAGCCGCCGGCTTTTTTACCGTCCAGCGCCAGACGGTCGCGCACATTTACGCTTTCGCCTGCGCGGGCAATCATATCGCCTTGTTCATCATAAACGCCGGCATCAAGTATGCGGCTTTCCTTCGTTAACTGCTGCAGAATCGTCTTGATGCGTTTTTCGTCAGGCGTTTCGGTACGCATCAGCGGCGCGATGTTCAGCGTGACCTGGTGCGCCAGCGTGCGCGCCAACTCTTCAAGCTGCGGATTACGCTGTCTCTGGTGATTTTGACTGAACCAGGAGGCGCCCTGCATGAGCGCAACAAGCAGTGCGAGACAGAACAATACAATCACTGCACGATGAAGTCGGAATTTCAGTTTTGCGCGAGCCATATTCCACCTGCTGAAAATTTGAGGCTTAATGTTGCCAGAAGCGATGGTTACAGGGTAGCCTCATGCGTTATTTTCCCCGTGAACCTTCCCGGCCCGAACGATTTTACAGGAGCTTTAATGCCTAACATTACCTGGTGCGATTTGCCTGAAGATGTCTCTTTATGGCCAGGTTTGCCCCTTTCTTTGAGTGGTGACGAGGTGATGCCACTGGATTACCACGCTGGACGTAGCGGCTGGCTGCTGTACGGACGCGGGCTGGATAAACAACGTCTGACTCAGTACCAGGGCAAACTGGGCGCGGCGATGGTGATTGTCGCGGCGTGGTGTGTCGAGGACTATCAGGTCATTCGCCTTGCCGGTTCGCTCACGCCTCGCGCGACGAAACTGGCGCATGATGCGCAATTAGACGTTGCGCCGTTGGGGAAAATCCCGCATTTGCGTACTCCTGGCCTGTTGGTGATGGACATGGACTCCACCGCGATTCAGATCGAGTGCATTGATGAGATCGCCAAACTGGCCGGTACCGGCGAAAGGGTCGCGGAAGTGACCGAACGGGCGATGCGCGGCGAACTCGACTTCACCGCCAGCCTGCGCAGTCGTGTGGCGACGCTGAAAGGCGCGGATGCCAATATTTTGCATCAGGTACGTGAAAGTCTGCCGCTGATGCCAGGCCTGACGCAACTGGTGCTGAAGCTGGAAACACTGGGCTGGAAGGTGGCAATCGCCTCCGGCGGCTTTACCTTCTTTGCCGAATATCTGCGTGAGAAACTGCGGCTAACGGCGGCAGTGGCGAATGAACTGGAGATCATGGACGGTAAATTTACCGGCAACGTGATTGGCGATATCGTCGATGCGCAGTATAAGGCCAAAACGCTGACCCGACTGGCGCAGGAATATGAAATCCCGATCGCGCAGACCGTGGCGATTGGCGATGGCGCCAACGATCTGCCGATGATCAAAACGGCGGGGCTGGGGATTGCGTACCATGCCAAGCCGAAAGTGAATGAAAAGACGGAGATTACTATCCGTCACGCTGACCTGATGGGGGTGTTCTGCATTCTCTCCGGCAGCATGAACCAGAAATAATTGAGATACCGGCTGGTATTAAGGTGTAGGCCGGGTAAGGCGCCGCCGCCATCCGGCACACAGGCGGTACAGAGATAACGAGGTAAACCGTGGCAAAAGCTCCAAAACGCGCCTTTGTATGTAATGAATGCGGGGCGGATTATCCGCGCTGGCAGGGGCAATGCAGCGCCTGTCATGCCTGGAACACCATCACCGAGGTGCGCCTGGCTGCATCGCCGACGGTGGCGCGTAATGAGCGACTGAGTGGTTATGCCGGGAGCGCTGGCGTTGCAAAGGTTCAGAAGCTTTCCGATATCAGCCTGGAAGAGCTGCCGCGTTTTTCCACCGGTTTTAAAGAGTTTGACCGCGTGCTGGGCGGCGGCGTCGTTCCCGGCAGTGCGATTCTGATTGGCGGTAACCCCGGCGCGGGTAAATCCACGCTGTTATTGCAGACGCTGTGCAAGCTCGCGGAGCAGATGAAAACCCTGTACGTCACCGGGGAAGAGTCCCTGCAGCAGGTGGCAATGCGCGCGCACCGCCTCGGTTTGCCGACCAACAATCTCAACATGCTTTCGGAAACCAGTATTGAGCAGATTTGCCTGATTGCAGAAGAAGAGCAGCCGAAGCTGATGGTGATCGACTCCATTCAGGTTATGCACATGGCGGATATCCAGTCATCACCCGGCAGCGTGGCGCAGGTGCGTGAGACGGCGGCCTACCTGACGCGCTTTGCCAAGACGCGCGGCGTGGCGATTGTGATGGTGGGCCACGTGACCAAAGACGGCTCGCTGGCCGGGCCAAAAGTGCTTGAACACTGCATCGACTGCTCGGTATTGCTGGATGGCGATGCCGATTCCCGTTTTCGTACCCTGCGCAGCCACAAAAACCGTTTTGGCGCGGTGAATGAGTTAGGGGTCTTCGCGATGACCGAACAGGGACTACGCGAAGTGAGCAACCCTTCGGCGATCTTCCTGAGTCGTGGCGATGAAGTCACCTCCGGCAGTTCGGTGATGGTGGTCTGGGAAGGGACGCGACCGCTGCTGGTGGAGATCCAGGCGCTGGTCGATCACTCGATGATGGCCAACCCGCGTCGCGTCGCGGTGGGGCTGGAGCAGAACCGTCTGGCGATTCTGCTGGCGGTGCTGCACCGTCACGGCGGTCTGCAAATGGCCGATCAGGACGTGTTCGTTAACGTGGTGGGCGGCGTCAAAGTCACAGAGACCAGCGCGGATCTGGCGCTGCTGCTGGCGATGGTCTCCAGCCTGCGCGACAGGCCGCTGCCGCAGGACCTGGTAGTGTTTGGCGAAGTGGGGCTGGCAGGAGAGATTCGCCCGGTGCCCAGCGGTCAGGAGCGTATTTCCGAGGCCGCAAAACATGGTTTCCGTCGCGCGATTGTTCCGGCAGCTAACGTGCCAAAAAAACCGCCGGAAGGGATGCAGGTTTTTGGTGTCAAGAAGCTGGCGGATGCGTTAAACGTGTTTGACGACTTATAATGAGTGAAACGGAGGTTACCCATGTCGTCATTTGATTATCTGAAAACCGCGATCAAGCAAAAGGGCTGTACCCTGCAACAAGTGGCGGATGCCAGTGGAATGACCAAGGGCTATCTCAGTCAACTTCTCAATGCCAAGATCAAAAGTCCCAGCGCGCAAAAGCTGGAGGCGTTGCACCGTTTTCTGGGGCTGGAGTTTCCCCGGCAGCAGAAAAATATCGGTGTGGTATTCGGCAAATTTTATCCGCTGCACACCGGTCATATCTATCTGATTCAGCGCGCCTGTAGCCAGGTGGACGAGTTGCATATCATCATGGGCTATGACGATACGCGCGACCGCGCGCTGTTTGAAGACAGCGCCATGTCCCAGCAACCGACCGTGCCGGATCGTCTGCGCTGGCTGTTACAAACGTTCAAATATCAGAAAAATATCCGCATTCATGCCTTCAACGAAGAGGGGATGGAGCCGTATCCGCACGGCTGGGACGTCTGGAGCAAGGGCATCAAAGCGTTTATGGCGGAGAAGGGGATTGCGCCAAACTGGATCTATACCTCAGAGGAAGCCGATGCCCCGCAGTACCTGGAACATCTGGGTATCGAAACGGTGCTTATCGACCCGAAACGGACCTTTATGAGCATCAGCGGCGCGCAAATCCGTGAAAACCCCTTCCGCTACTGGGAATATATTCCTACCGAAGTGAAGCCGTTCTTCGTGCGTACCGTGGCGGTGCTGGGCGGAGAATCGAGTGGGAAATCGACGCTGGTCAATAAGCTGGCGAATATCTTCAATACCACCAGTGCGTGGGAGTATGGCCGGGATTATGTCTTCTCTCACCTCGGGGGGGATGAGATGGCGCTACAATATTCTGACTACGATAAAATCGCGCTGGGCCACGCGCAGTACATTGATTTTGCAGTGAAGTACGCCAATAAAGTGGCGTTTGTCGACACCGACTTCGTCACGACTCAGGCCTTCTGCAAAAAGTACGAAGGGCGAGAACATCCGTTTGTGCAGGCGTTGATCGATGAATACCGCTTTGACCTGGTGATCCTGCTGGAAAATAACACGCCGTGGGTGGCGGACGGTCTGCGCAGCCTCGGTAGTTCAGTGGATCGTAAAGAATTTCAGACGCTGCTGGTGGAGATGTTGCGCGAAAACAATATCGACTTCGTGCATGTCGAAGAGGCGGATTACGATGGCCGTTTCCTGCGTTGCGTCGAGCTGGTCAAAGAGATGATGGGTGAGCAGGGGTGATCCTCGCCAGGGGTGAACGCGATGTTTAAGCACTTGCAGGATATGGCGCTGTTTGCCCTGGTCGCCGAACACGGCAGTTTTACCGTCGCCGCGCAAAAGGCGGGGCTGCCGAAGTCGAGCGTCAGTCAGCGTATCAGCCAGCTTGAGCAGCACGTTGGCATTCGCCTGATTAACCGTACCACCCGCAAACTGAACCTGACCTACGCCGGTGAACACTATCTGGTGCACTGCCGGGAAATACTCGCTGCCAGCGAACGCGCCGATTATGCGGTTCAGCGCCTGCGCGACAACCCCTGCGGACGATTGCGCATCACGTCGCCGGCGGGCATTGGCGCGACACTGCTCGCGCGCCTGAACACGCAGTTCCAGCAACGCTACCCCGATGTTTATCTTGAGGTCAGTATCTCCGATGAACTGCTGGATTTGGTGGACAGCGGTTTTGACGTCGCGTTGCGCACTGGTAAGCCGCAGGATTCCTCGCTGATCGGACGTATGATTGGCCATTGCCCGCGCTATTTGCTGGCCTCGCCCGATTATCTGTCACGTTATGCGCCGTTGAACCATCCCCGTCAACTGGTCGAACACCATTGCATCGCGCACAAAGCCTGGGCTGAGTGGTTATTTCATCGCGGTGATGAAGACTATCAGTACATGCCTGAGCGGGTGCATCTGACGGATAATCTGGTCTATGCCCGCGAAAGCGCCATCGCAGGGGCGGGGATCACGCTGCTGCCGGCGTTTATGCTGGAAGATAAAATCGAAAAGGGCGCTCTGATACCGGTACTGGCGCCATGGACAGTGGCGGGAAACGATCTTTGGCTGGTGTATCCCAGCCGTAAGCTGAACTCTCCCGCGCTGATGAGCTACATCGAATTTGCCATGCAGTTCGATGAGCTCCGACACTTCTACACCGCGGAATGAGACCGGCTCAGTCCTGACGCAGTACCTTGTGACCGTAGGCCAGCAGCGCGTCGGTGACGTTGCGCATCATCCGGCTTTCAGGCGCAAACCGATGCCAGTAGAGCATCCGGCGCTGAAACAGGCCTGGCGTGAGATCGATCAGTTCACCGCTTTGCAGCTCTTTTTCAATCTGCAGGTGCGGGATCATACAGCAGGTGGTGCCCTGACGCGCCAGTTGCACAAAGGCTTCCGAAGAGTTGACGATGTGGCACGGAACGCTGCCCGGCGGCAGATCAAAGTTCTGTTGCAGGAAGGCCTGGTGCATATCGTCCAGATGGTCAAACGCCACCGCAGGCGCTTTCAGCAGCGCGGAGCGGGTGACACCGTTCGGGAAGTAGCGTTCGGCAAACGCTTTGGAACCCACAAACAGATAGTCGAGCGCGCCGAGTTTATCCACCAGACAACTGGGCAGCGCCTGATGCTGAATACTCACCGCGCCTACCACTTCGCCGCGACGCAGACGTTCCTGGGTGCGGGTTTCATCTTCCACCTGCAGGTTAAGACGAATAGGGGAGTCAGCCAGTACCGGCGCCAGAGCCGGTAACAGCCAGGTCGCCAGACTGTCGGCGTTAACCGCCAGCGACAGCAGCAACGGCGTGGAGCCGGTCTGCTCATCGCCCAGCCATTCCTCTTCCAGCAGTTCGACCTGACGAAGCAGCGCCAACAGTTTTTGCCCCTGCTCGGTCGGACGCGGCGGAACGGTGCGGACCAGCAGCGGTTGTCCGAACATATTCTCAAGCTGCTTGATGCGTTGCGAAACGGCAGATTGGGTGATGCACAGCTTTTGCGCCGCGCGCTCAAACCCGCGTTCACGTATAACGGCATCCAGTGCTTGTAGTGTTCTGTAGTCCGGACGTTTCATTGATCTGACACACTCCTGAAATTTTTGCTTATTCTGCACTATGACATAAATTTGCATTGGGTAAAGACGAAATCCGCAGCCTGCGAGCGGGTCGGGAAGATTTTTCCGCGCAATGGTCTATAATGCGCGTGAATTTTTCTCCACAAAGGCGAGACAATCATGACGCAGGATGAACTGAAAAAAGCAGTAGGATGGGCGGCACTTCAGTATGTACAGCCCGGCACCATTGTAGGGGTAGGTACCGGTTCAACAGCCGCGCACTTTATTGACGCGCTGGGCACCATGAAAGGTCAGATTGAAGGCGCGGTTTCCAGCTCGGATGCCTCAACCGAAAAACTCAAAAGCCTCGGCATCCCTGTGTTTGATCTCAACGAAGTGGACAGCCTTGGCGTTTATGTCGATGGCGCGGACGAAATTAACGGCCACATGCAGATGATTAAAGGCGGCGGCGCTGCGCTGACCCGTGAAAAAATCATTGCCTCCGTGGCGAAGAAATTTATCTGTATCGCCGACGCGTCCAAGGAAGTGGATATTCTGGGTAACTTCCCGCTGCCGGTTGAGGTTATCCCAATGGCGCGCAGCGCAGTGGCCCGCCAGTTAGTCAAACTGGGCGGTCGTCCGGAATACCGTCAGGGCGTGGTGACTGACAACGGTAACGTGATCCTTGATGTGCACGGCATGGAGATCCTCGATCCGGTGGCGATGGAAAATGCCATTAACGCTATTCCCGGCGTGGTGACTGTCGGCCTGTTTGCTAACCGTGGCGCGGATGTGGCGTTAATCGGGACCGCTGACGGCGTCAAAACCATCGTGAAATGATCTGACCAGGGGAGCGCTTCCCCGGTTAAAATTTTTTTGCAGGGCAAATTTGGTGACATGTATCACGTTTTGAATCTTGCCCTGCTGATTTCTCCAAAGAAAAACTTATCCCCAGCATTTTCCTCTGGCATTTGCCACTGAATGAACGTTCCTCAACAGAGCGACGCAAACGTTCATATTGCCGCAATAATTATTTTTGATATGTTGAAAGGCGGATGCAAATCCACACACACAATATCAGATTGCATAAAAAGACAGGGTCGGGAAATGGCAAAGGTATCGCTGGAGAAAGACAAGATTAAATTTCTGCTGGTTGAAGGCGTGCATCAAAAGGCGCTGGATAGCCTTCGGGCGGCAGGTTATACCAACATCGAATTTCACAAAGGGGCACTGGATGCTGAAGAGCTGAAAGAGTCCATCCGTGATGCCCACTTCATTGGCCTGCGATCCCGTACCCATCTGACAGAAGAGGTGATTAACGCGGCGGAAAAACTGGTCGCTATCGGTTGCTTCTGTATCGGCACCAACCAGGTAGACCTGAAGGCGGCAGCAAAGCGCGGTATTCCGGTGTTTAACGCGCCGTTCTCTAACACTCGTTCCGTGGCGGAGTTGGTGATTGGTGAGTTGCTACTGCTGCTGCGCGGCGTACCGGAAGCAAATGCCAAAGCGCACCGCGGCGTGTGGAATAAACTGGCTGCCGGTTCGTTTGAAGCGCGTGGTAAAAGACTCGGCATTATTGGCTACGGCCACATCGGGACTCAGTTGGGTATTCTGGCGGAATCCCTGGGGATGCACGTTTACTTCTACGACATTGAAAACAAGCTGCCGCTGGGTAATGCCACTCAGGTTCAGCATCTGTCTGAACTGCTCAACATGAGCGACGTGGTCAGCCTGCACGTGCCGGAAAACGCCTCAACGAAGAACATGATGGGCGCGAAAGAGATCGCGCTGATGAAGCCTGGCTCGCTGCTGATCAACGCCGCACGTGGCACCGTGGTAGATATTCCCGCGCTGTGCGATGCGCTGGCGACCAAACACCTGGCAGGGGCAGCAATCGACGTGTTCCCGACCGAGCCGGCAACCAACAGCGATCCGTTCACTTCACCGCTTTGCGACTTTGATAACGTGATTCTGACGCCGCATATCGGAGGTTCCACTCAGGAAGCGCAAGAAAACATCGGTCTGGAAGTTGCAGGTAAACTGGCGAAGTATTCCGATAACGGCTCTACGCTTTCTGCGGTTAACTTCCCGGAAGTGTCGCTGCCGCTCCACGGCGGGCGTCGTCTGATGCACATCCATGAAAACCGTCCTGGCGTGCTGACTTCCCTGAACCAGATTTTTGCCGAGCAGGGCGTCAACATTGCCGCGCAGTATCTGCAAACGTCGGCGCAAATGGGCTATGTCGTTATCGACATTGAAGCGGATGAAGCAGTCGCCGAGAAAGCGCTGTTGGCGATGAAGGCCATTCCGGGCACTATTCGCGCGCGCCTGTTGTACTGATCCTTACCGATGCGGGCAGGCGCTGAGTCTGCCCGTCATTTCTTCCTTTCTCCTTTCGTTTTCCCGACATCGCCATCCTTTTTGTAACGTATACATCTTGTTTTCGAGCCTTGCCGCAATTGATGATTAAAGGCTTCGCTACGCGTTGTACATCAACAAAAGGAATTTACGATAGAGGCGCAGCACGACGCTGAAACGGGAAAGCCCCTACCGAAGCAGGGGCTCTAAAAAGGAAAGGGACGATGATGAGTTATGTCATCATGCTGCTTATCCTGTTAATCATCGCCTGGCCAGCATATTAACAGCGAAAACGCAGGAGGGAGGTTCGCCTCCCTCACCCTTACCGAGGAAATTTAGGTCAAAAAAACGGCGGTGTCAATCAGCAAAGAAGCGCTTACCATTCCCACACTTTTGACGGCGTTACGACGGCCGGTAAGGGGACATCCCACTCTTCTGCCGGCAATTTCTCCACACGCTGACAGTCGTGGGCATACCCTACGGGCGTCAGACCATGCTGTTGCCAGTTTTGCAAGGTGCGATCGTAGAATCCGCCACCCATCCCTAAACGCTGACCGTACTCATCAAACGCCACCAGTGGCGTGACCAGCACGTCCAGTTGCGAAAGCGGCAGAACATCACGAACGTCGAGTTTAGGTTCCTGAATCTTCAGCCGATTAGTGATCAGTTCACTGTGCGGGTGATAGTGCAGAAACAGCAAATTACCGGGGCTGAATGGGTGCAGGACCGGGAGATAGACGCGTTTTCCCGCGTGCCAGAGTTGTTCGATTAGGGGCTGAGTATCGAGTTCGCCATCAAATGACAAAAACACGGCGACCGTGTGCGCCATCACTACGGGAGGGTATGCAAGCATGCGTGTTGCGGCCTGCTGACCGAAGGTGATTTGCTGCGAAAGTGTGAGCGCACGACGACGTTGCCTAATCATCTGGCGAATGGTTTGTCGTGATAAAGGGAGTTCAGAAAGTAATGTCATGGCTGTCGCCAGGTAGAAGGAGAATCTCCGAGATGCCGCCGCAGGCTGTAACCCTTGAACCCTTGGTTCAAGGTGAATGCGTCGTCACAGTTTTAAGGCTTCTCGGACGGACCGAGCATGCTCACCAACCATGGATCGCCACATTCTTGTGGTATGAAATATCGGCTCAGGGGACTGGCCCGCTTGCAAACATCTCAGAGAAATTTTTGTCTTCACGGTCACTCTACCATAGTAAACCGAAAAGTGTTATTCAAAGTTTTGGTTCGTTTTTTCGGTTATGCGACCCTGATCAAGCAGTGCCTGTTCAATGGTCTGTTGGAGCATCCGAATACGTTGTTCCATGCTCGCCGCGTAGTCGCGGGTCTTCGCTTTTTCCTGAGCCAGTTCGTAGCTAATATTCAGTGCAGCAATGAATACCAGTTGCTCAGTATTTGTGACTCTAGTGCGAACTTTCAGATCTTGCAACCGCTGATTCAGATCGTCCGCAGCCTGATTCAACGCATCCCTTTGTTCAGGCGGGCAATTCACTCGCAGTGAACGGCCAAATATTTGGATATCGACGGGTTGTGCAGACATGCCACCTTCCTGCTGATTGACTGTGCTGCCTTCGTCTCCAGACCCTGGGTCCGCGAAGGGGCGACACTATAGCTACCCTGGTGTGAAGATACAAGCCCTATTCTGGTTCACCAGGGTCCAAAGTGGTAGCATACCATGAATATCCTCCCTTTGATGACGAATGCTTATGTCTATACAGAACGAAATGCCTGGTTACAGTGAAATGAACCAGTATTTGAACCAACAAGGGGCCGGACTGACCCCTGCGGAAATGCACGGTTTGATCAGCGGGATGATTTGCGGTGGTAATAACGACAGCTCCTGGCAGCCGCTGCTTCACGACCTGACGAACGAAGGGCTGGCCTTCGGTCATGAACTGGCTCAGGCGCTGCGTAAAATGCACTCCGCGACCAGCGACGCGCTGGAAGATGATGGTTTCCTTTTTCAGCTTTATCTGCCTGAAGGCGATGACGTGAGCGTTTTCGATCGTGCAGACGCACTGGCAGGATGGGTTAATCACTTCCTGCTTGGCCTCGGCGTTACGCAGCCGAAGCTCGATAAAGTGACCGGAGAAACGGGCGAAGCCATCGACGATTTGCGCAATATCGCGCAGCTCGGCTATGACGAAGATGAAGATCAAGAAGAGCTGGAGATGTCGCTCGAAGAGATCATCGAGTATGTGCGTGTCGCGGCGCTGCTGTGCCACGATACCTTCACTCGTCAGCCGCCGACCGCACCGGAAGTGCGTAAACCGACCCTACACTAAAAAGTAAAACGATAATGGAGGCCACGTCATGACACCGCAGGAATACCAACGTCGTCGCCAGGCACTGCTTGCGCAAATGCAGCCAGGCAGCGCCGCGCTGATTTTTGCCGCGCCGGAAGTAACGCGCAGCGCGGACAGTGAATACCCGTATCGCCAGAGCAGCGATTTCTGGTATTTCACCGGTTTTAACGAACCGGAGGCCGTTCTGGTACTGATTAAAAGCGACGATACCCATAACCACAGCGTGTTGTTCAACCGCGTTCGCGATCTGACTGCAGAAATCTGGTTTGGTCGACGTCTGGGGCAAGATGCCGCGCCGGAAAAACTGGCGGTGGATCGCGCGCTGGCCTTCAGCGAAATTAATCAACAGCTTTTTCAACTACTTAACGGTCTTGACGTGGTGTATCACGCGCAGGGCGAATATGCGTATGCGGATGAGATTGTCTTCACCGCGCTGGAAAAATTGCGCAAAGGCTCACGCCAGAACCTGAAAGCGCCGTCGACCCTGATCGACTGGCGGCCGATGGTGCATGAAATGCGCCTGTTTAAGTCGCCTGAAGAGATTGCGGTGATGCGTCGCGCCGGAGAAATTACGGCACTCGCGCATACCCGGGCGATGGAGAAATGCCGTCCGGGGATGTTTGAGTATCACCTGGAAGGCGAAATTCACCACGAATTTACTCGCCACGGCGCACGCTATCCGTCCTACAACACCATTGTGGGCAGCGGTGAAAATGGCTGTATTCTGCATTACACCGAAAATGAAAGTGAACTGCGCGACGGCGATTTGGTGCTGATTGATGCAGGTTGTGAATACCAGGGCTATGCCGGGGATATCACCCGAACGTTCCCGGTGAATGGCAAATTTACCCCGGCGCAACGTGAAATCTACGACATCGTCCTGGAATCACTGGAAACCAGCCTGCGTCTGTACCGTCCGGGCACCTCGATTCAGGAAGTCACCGGCGAAGTCGTGCGCATTATGATTACCGGGCTGGTGAAGCTGGGTATTTTGCAGGGCGAAGTGGATCAACTGATCGCCGATAACGCGCATCGTCCGTTCTTTATGCACGGTCTGAGCCACTGGCTGGGGCTGGATGTCCATGATGTCGGCGAATATGAGCAGGATCGTTCCCGCATCCTGAAGCCAGGAATGGTGATTACCGTTGAACCAGGGCTGTATATTGCGCCTGATGCCGATGTCCCTGAAGCATATCGGGGGATCGGGATCCGTATTGAGGATGACATTCTGATCACCGAAAACGGCAACGAAAATCTGACCGCTGGCGTCGTCAAAAAGGCGGATGAGATTGAAGCGTTAATGGCGGCGGCGAAAAAGGCATGAGCGTGATCATTGTTGGCGGTGGCATGGTGGGCGCGACGCTGGCGCTGGCGATTTCCCGGTTGAGTCAGGGGACGCTGCCGGTTCATCTGATTGAAGCGACTGCCCCCGAAGCGGACAGTCATCCCGGGTTTGATGCCCGGGCGATTGCGCTCGCGGCGGGGACCTGCCAACAACTGGCACGCATTGGCGTCTGGCAGGCAATTGCCGACTGCGCCACCGCGATCAATACCGTCCACGTCAGCGATCGGGGTCATGCCGGTTTTGTGACGCTCCACGCTGAGGACTATCGCATTCCGGCGCTGGGTCAGGTGGTTGAGCTGCATGACGTGGGGTTACGCCTGTTTGCTCTGCTGCGAAAAGCGCCTGGCGTCACGTTGCACTGCCCGGATCGGGTTGCCAGCGTGTCGCGTACCGAAGACCAGGTGAATGTCACGCTGGAGACGGGCGAAACGATCGTCGGACGCGTTCTGGTGGCAGCGGATGGTACCCGTTCAGCGCTGGCCACCGCCTGCGGCGTTGACTGGCAACAGGAACCCTATGAGCAGTTGGCGGTGATCGCTAACGTCTCAACCGCCGTTGCACATAATGGCCGCGCGTTTGAACGGTTTACGGCGCATGGACCATTGGCGATGCTGCCGATGTCTGAAGGGCGCAGTTCGCTGGTGTGGTGCCATCCGCTGGAACACCGTGAGGAGATTCTGAGCTGGTCAGATGAACGTTTCTGTCGCGAACTCCAGACGGCATTTGGCTGGCGGTTGGGGAAAATCACGCACGCAGGCAAACGGAGCGCGTATCCGCTGTCGCTCACCACGGCGGCGAAGGCATTCACGCACCGTACCGTGCTGGTGGGTAACGCCGCGCAGACGCTGCATCCGATTGCAGGGCAGGGGTTCAACCTCGGACTGCGCGATGTCATGAGCCTCGCCGAAACGCTGACTGAAGCGCAGGCAACGGGCAGGGACGTCGGTGATTACGCCGTGCTCTCGCACTATCAACAGCGTCGTCAGGGGGATCGCCAGGCTACGGTCGGCGTGACGGACAGTCTGGTCCATCTGTTTGCCAACCGCTGGGCGCCGCTGGTTGTTGGGCGCAACATGGGACTGATGACCATGGAATTATGCCCTCCCGCCCGCAATGCGTTTGCGCAGCGGACGTTAGGCTGGGTGGCGCGGTAAACATCTCCAGACCGGATAAGCGAAGCGCCATCCGGTATTTATACGAACATGACGCCCGATGGCGGTTTCCGATTTCCAGGAGTAAACAGTGCAAAGTGTTGATGTAGCAATCGTGGGTGGAGGCATGGTTGGCCTGGCTGTCGCGTGCGGGTTACAGGGCAGCGGTTTACGTGTCGCTGTGCTCGAACAGCGCGAACCGCAGCCGTTGGCGATGGATGCCGATCCTGCGCTTCGCGTGTCGGCGATCAATGCCGCCAGTGAAAAACTGCTTACCCGTCTGGGCGTCTGGTCAGACATTGTGGCTCGTCGCGCCAGTTGTTATCACGGGATGGAAGTGTGGGATAAGGACAGCTTTGGCCGCATTGAATTTGATGACCAAAGCATGGGCTACAGCCATCTGGGCCATATCGTAGAGAACGCGGTGATCCATTACGCGCTGTGGCAAAAAGCGCAGCAATCCTCCGATATCACGCTGATGGCGCCTGCCGAATTGCAGCAGGTGGCGTGGGGGGAAAACGAAGCCTTCCTGACGCTGAAAGATGGCGCAATGCTCACCGCGCGTCTGGTGATTGGTGCCGACGGGGCGAATTCGTGGCTACGCAATAAGGCAGACATTCCGCTGACCTTCTGGGATTACCGCCATCATGCGCTGGTCGCGTCTATTCGCACCGAAGAAGCGCACGGTGCTGTTGCCCGTCAGGCGTTTCACGGTGAAGGCATTCTGGCGTTTTTGCCGCTCAGCGATCCGCATTTGTGCTCCATCGTCTGGTCGCTTGTGCCGGAAGCGGCTGAACGGATGCAGCAGCTTAGCGATGAGCAATTTAATCAGGCGCTGAACATCGCCTTTGATAATCGTCTGGGGCTGTGTCAGGTGGAAAGCGACCGCCAGGTGTTTCCGCTGACAGGACGCTATGCGCGCCAGTTTGCCGCGCATCGTCTGGCGCTGGTGGGCGACGCTGCGCATACTATCCATCCGCTGGCCGGACAGGGCGTAAACCTCGGTTTTATGGATGCAGCAGAACTGGTGGATGAACTCAAACGTCTGCATCGTCAGGGTAAAGATATCGGTCAGTACCTTTATTTGCGTCGTTATGAGCGTAGCCGTAAGCACAGCGCCGCGATGATGCTCGCGGGCATGCAGGGATTCCGCGAGCTGTTTGCGGGGACGAATCCGGCGAAAAAACTGCTGCGTGATATAGGGCTGAAACTGGCTGATACGCTCCCTGGCGTTAAACCGCAACTTCTCCGTCAGGCAATGGGATTAAACGATCTGCCTGAGTGGCTTCGCTAAGCATTCCCTCTTTTTAAAGAATTTGAAACCCGTCACATTTCCTTCTCCCGGCGTCTTCGCCGGGAGGCTTCCCTCATTTGAAATAAACTAATTTCACTCTTCTTTTCGCATTATATTTTCTAATGTCATGATTTTCTCGCAACGCCAGTTTTGACATTTTTTTAGCGTTTAATATTGATATGTGCGGCTGTTATGGATGAGTGCTTATCATTTATCTGTATTAATGGCCTTTTCAATGGTTTTTTATGCTGATGGTGTTTTGGCGGTTTTTGGTCATAAGCTAATGTGATGGTTAATTTTGTTTTATGGTTTAGCGTGGATTTCGGTGGTAAGTTCAGGGGCAAAGAGAACGTTTGCGTCGGAGTCCAGGAGTGACGTCGATGCCGGGTTTCGTGGCGACAATTTTCGCTGCGAAAGGGTGGTCAGCCCCGCTTATTCAATGAGGACAAGATGGCTCAACAGACGCCTTTGTACGAACAACACACGCTATGCGGCGCGCGCATGGTCGATTTCCACGGCTGGATGATGCCGCTACATTATGGTTCTCAGCTCGATGAACACCATGCGGTTCGCACCGATGCCGGAATGTTTGATGTGTCGCACATGACCATCGTCGATCTACGCGGCAGTCGCACTCGGGAGTTCTTGCGTTATCTGCTGGCGAACGATGTGGCAAAGCTCACGAAAACCGGCAAGGCGCTTTATTCCGGTATGCTTAACGCCTCGGGCGGCGTGATAGATGACCTGATTGTCTATTACTTTACCGAAGACTTCTTCCGCCTCGTTGTTAACTCCGCCACTCGCGAAAAAGACCTCTCCTGGATTACCCAACACGCTGAACCTTATGCCATCGACATTACCGTGCGTGATGACCTGTCGCTGATCGCGGTGCAGGGGCCTAACGCGCAGGCGAAGGCGGCATCCCTGTTTACTGACGAGCAGCGCAAAGCCGTTGAAGGCATGAAACCGTTCTTCGGCGTGCAGGCCGGCGACCTGTTTATCGCCACGACCGGTTATACCGGTGAAGTGGGCTATGAGATTGCGATGCCGAATGAAAAGGCGGCGGATTTCTGGCGTGCGCTGGTGGAAGCGGGGGTGAAACCGTGTGGTCTGGGCGCGCGCGATACGCTGCGTCTGGAAGCGGGTATGAACCTGTATGGTCAGGAGATGGATGAGGGGATCACTCCACTGGCGGCCAACATGGGCTGGACTGTTGCCTGGGAACCCGCCGATCGCGACTTTATCGGTCGTGAAGCACTGGAAGCGCAGCGTGAAAAAGGCCACGAACAGTTGGTTGGCCTGGTCATGACCGAAAAAGGTGTGCTGCGTAACGAACTGCCGGTACGTTTCACCGATGCCCAGGGCAATCAGCAGGAAGGCGTTATCACGAGCGGAACCTTCTCACCGACGCTGGGCTACAGCATCGCACTGGCGCGCGTCCCTGAGGGAATTGGCGAAACGGCCATTGTGCAGATTCGCAACCGCGAAATGCCGGTAAAAGTCACTAAACCTGTTTTTGTGCGTAACGGCAAAGCCGTCGCGTGATTCATCCTTTTCTGGAGATTGATTGATGAGCAACGTACCAGCAGAACTGAAATACAGTAAAGAACACGAATGGCTGCGCAAAGAAGCTGACGGCTCTTACACCGTTGGCATTACCGAACACGCTCAGGAACTGTTGGGCGACATGGTTTTTGTTGACCTGCCGGAAGTCGGCACGACCGTGAGCGCGGGTGATGACTGCGCGGTTGCCGAATCGGTCAAAGCCGCTTCTGATATCTATGCGCCGATCGGCGGTGAGATCGTGGCCGTTAACGATGCCCTGAGCGACTCCCCGGAACTGGTGAACAGCGAGCCGTACGCCGATGGCTGGATTTTCAAAATCAAAGCCAGTGATGAGAGCGAACTGGACTCGCTGCTGGATGCCACTGCGTACGAAGCATTGTTAGAAGACGAGTAAATCTGCCTTTGCCGGATGGCGCTGCGCTTATCCGGCCTGGAAGGCATGCGTAGGCCCGGTAAGCGTTAGCGCAACCGGGCTCGCAGACAGAGACAATCACGATTCACTGCACGTTTCAGGAACCATCGCCCATGACACAGACGTTAAGCCAGCTTGAAAACAGCGGCGCTTTCATTGAACGCCACATCGGACCGGACGCCACGCAACAGCAAGAGATGCTGAATGCCGTTGGTGCCGGGTCGTTAAACGCGCTGATCGGCCAGATTGTGCCGAAAGACATTCAGCTCGCAACCCCGCCGCAGGTGGGCGAGGCGGCGACCGAATACGCCGCGCTGGCAGAATTAAAGGCCATCGCCGGGCGTAACAAGCGCTTCACGTCATACATCGGCATGGGTTATACCGCCGTGCAACTGCCACCGGTTATCCTGCGTAACATGCTGGAAAACCCGGGCTGGTACACCGCCTATACGCCTTATCAGCCGGAAGTGTCTCAGGGCCGCCTGGAAGCACTGCTGAACTTCCAACAGGTGACACTGGATCTGACCGGTCTGGACATGGCTTCCGCTTCGCTGCTCGATGAAGCCACTGCGGCTGCAGAAGCGATGGCAATGGCGAAGCGCGTCAGCAAACTGAAAAACGCGAACCGTTTCTTTGTTGCCGCAGATGTGCATCCACAAACGCTGGATGTTGTTCGTACGCGTGCGGAAACTTTTGGTTTTGACGTGATTGTGGATGATGCGGCGAAAGTACTGGATCACCAGGATGTGTTCGGCGTGCTGTTACAGCAGGTGGGTACCACCGGTGAAGTCCACGACTACAGCACGCTGATTAGCGAACTGAAATCACGCAAAGTGATCGTCAGCGTTGCTGCCGATTTTATGGCGCTGGTGCTGTTGACCGCGCCGGGCAAACAGGGCGCGGACATTGTTTTCGGCTCTGCGCAACGCTTTGGCGTACCGATGGGCTATGGCGGTCCACACGCGGCATTTTTTGCAGCAAAAGATGAATTCAAACGCTCCATGCCGGGTCGTATTATCGGCGTATCGAAAGATGCGGCGGGCAATACCGCGCTGCGTATGGCGATGCAGACGCGTGAGCAGCATATTCGCCGCGAGAAAGCGAACTCCAACATTTGTACCTCACAGGTACTGCTGGCAAATATCGCCAGCCTGTATGCCGTGTATCATGGCCCGGTTGGCCTGAAACGCATTGCGAATCGTATCCACCGTCTGACCGATATCCTGGCCGTGGGCATGCAACAAAAAGGGCTGAAACTGCGTCATGCCCACTATTTTGACACACTGTGCGTGGAAGTAGCGGACAAAGCCGCAGTGCTGGCGCGTGCGCAAGCGGCAGAAATCAACCTGCGCAGTGATATCCATAACGCAGTCGGCATTACGCTTGACGAAACCACCACCCGTGAAAATGTCTTGCAGTTGTTTACGGTTCTGCTGGGTGACGGCCACGGTCTGAACATCGACACCCTGGACAAAGAGGTGGCGCACGACAGTCGTTCAATTCAGGAAAGTATGCTGCGTGATGACGCCATCCTGAGCCACCCGGTATTCAATCGCTATCACAGTGAAACTGAGATGATGCGCTACATGCACTCGCTGGAGCGCAAAGATCTGGCGCTGAATCAGGCGATGATCCCGCTGGGTTCCTGCACCATGAAGCTGAATGCGGCAGCGGAAATGATCCCGATTACCTGGCCGGAATTTGCCGAACTGCATCCGTTCTGCCCGCCAGAACAGGCGGAAGGCTACCATCAGATGATTGGTCAGCTTTCTGACTGGCTGGTCAAACTGACCGGTTACGACGCCGTCTGTATGCAGCCGAACTCTGGAGCACAAGGGGAATACGCCGGTCTGCTGGCGATCCGCCATTATCACGAAAGCCGCAATGAAGGGCATCGCGATATCTGCCTGATTCCGGCCTCTGCGCACGGGACTAACCCGGCTTCCGCACAGATGGCGGGGATGCAGGTAGTGGTCGTGGCCTGTGATAAGAACGGGAATATCGATCTTGGCGATCTGCGTGAAAAAGCCGCTCAGGCGGGCGAAAATCTCTCTTGCATCATGGTGACCTATCCGTCTACCCACGGCGTTTACGAAGAGACGATCCGCGAAGTGTGCGAGATCGTGCATCAATTCGGTGGTCAGGTTTATCTCGACGGCGCAAATATGAATGCTCAGGTGGGTATCACCTCGCCGGGATTTATCGGCGCTGACGTTTCGCACCTGAACCTGCACAAAACCTTCTGCATTCCGCACGGCGGCGGTGGCCCAGGCATGGGACCGATTGGCGTGAAATCGCACCTTGCGCCGTTTGTACCAGGCCACAGTGTGGTGCAGATTGAAGGGATGCTGACCCGTCAGGGCGCGGTGTCTGCCGCACCGTTCGGCAGCGCATCAATTCTGCCAATCAGTTGGATGTACATCCGCATGATGGGCGCCGAAGGACTGAAGCAGGCAAGTCAGGTGGCAATTCTGAATGCCAACTACATTGCCAGCCGTCTGAAAGACGCATTCCCGGTTCTGTATACCGGCCGCGATGGTCGCGTGGCGCACGAGTGTATTCTCGACATCCGTCCGCTGAAAGAAGCGACCGGTATCAGTGAACTGGATATTGCCAAACGCCTGATCGACTACGGCTTCCATGCGCCGACCATGTCGTTCCCGGTCGCGGGTACGCTGATGGTTGAGCCAACGGAATCAGAAAGCAAAGTGGAACTGGATCGCTTTATCAACGCGATGCTGGCGATTCGTGCGGAAATCGATCGCGTGCAGAGCGGCGAATGGACGCTGGAAGATAACCCACTGGTTAACGCGCCGCATACCCAAAACGAGCTGGTAGCAGAGTGGAATCACGGTTACAGCCGTGAAGTGGCGGTCTTCCCGGCGGGTGTAGCGAACAAGTACTGGCCAACCGTGAAGCGTCTTGATGACGTTTATGGCGACCGTAACCTGTTCTGCTCCTGCGTGCCGATGAGCGAATACCAGTAATTGTCCACGGTAGTAAATCATTTGTAGGCCGGGTAAGGCGAAGCCGCCACCCGGCTTTTTCATATCGGGAGAACGCTATGGGAATCGCACTGGTTACCGGCGGCAGTCGTGGCATTGGGCGCGCGACCGCGTTGCAGCTGGCAGATGAGGGTTACACGGTTGCCGTTAATTTTCATCATAATATTCGGGCTGCCACCGAGGTGGTGAATAAGATAGTCGCCGCTGGCGGGAACGCGTTTACCCTGCGCGCAGATATCAGTGACGAAGCGCAGGTCGTGGCGATGTTCGAATCGATCGACCGTGAAAATGAGCCGCTGGTGGCGCTGGTCAATAATGCCGGAATTTTGTTTGAACAAAGTACAATCGAAAACCTCTCTGCCGAGCGGATTAACCGCGTGTTAGCGACCAACGTGACGGGGTATTTCCTCTGCTGTCGCGAAGCGGTCAAGCGGATGTCGCACAAACACGGCGGTCACGGCGGGGCGATTGTGAACGTGTCGTCAGCGGCGTCGCGGCTGGGCGCGCCGGGGGAATATGTTGACTATGCGGCGTCGAAAGGGGCTGTCGATTCTCTGACGACGGGACTGGCGCTGGAGGTGGCGGCACAGGGTATACGGGTCAACGGTGTACGTCCGGGGTTAATTTACACCGAAATCCACGCCTCCGGTGGCGAGCCTGGACGGGTGGATCGCGTGAAGTCGATGTTACCTATGCAGCGCGGCGGACAGCCGGAAGAGGTGGCGCAGGCCATAGCCTGGCTGCTGAGCGAGAAAGCGTCGTATGTCACGGGCAGTTTTCTGGAACTGGCGGGCGGGAAGTAATGTAATGTTTGCCGGATAACGCTGCGCGATATCCGGCTTATATTCCCTTTCCCGAAAGAGCATGTAGGCCGGATAAGGCGTTTACACCGTCATCCGGCAAAAGCTCACAGCACCTCGCCGTTGCTGGCGATCACGGCTTTGTACCAGTCGAAACTCTTCTTGCGTGAACGGGACATGTCACCCGTGCCGTCGTCGTGCTTGTTCACATAGATAAAGCCATAACGTTTGCTGTACTGGCCGGTGGTGAAAGAGACGCAGTCGATACAGCCCCATGGCGTGTAACCCATCAGATCCACACCGTCATACGTGACCGCCTTCATCATCTCTTCGATATGGGTGCGCAGATAGTCAATGCGGTAGTCGTCGTTAATGCTGCCATCGTCTTCGACTTTATCGTAAGCGCCAAAGCCGTTTTCAACGATGAACAACGGTTTCTGGTAACGTTCATACAGTTCGCACAGCGAGTAGCGTAGACCCACCGGGTCAATCTGCCAGCCCCAGTCGGAGGCTTTGACGTGCGGATTCGGTACGCTGCCTTCGAACCCCGAAATGGCATCGCCACTGCCGCCTTCGGCCTTCACTGCGTTGGTCATGTAGTAACTGAAGCCGAGGTAATCGCAGGTACCTTCACGCAGAATCGTGGTATCGCCGTCTTCCATTTTAATGTTAAAGCCGCGACGCTCCCACTCGTTGAGGACATAGGACGGGTAGTAACCGCGCAACTGAACGTCAGTGAAAACATAACGCTCGCGCATGGATTCTTGGGCGAACATGACGTCTTCTGGCTTGCAGGAGAACGGATACAGCGCGACCATCGCCAGCATACAGCCCACCTTCATCTCCGGATTGATGCGACGCGCCGCCTTCACGGCTAACGCGCTGGCAACAAACTGGTGGTGCAGCACCTGGTACATGGTCTCTTCCGGGTTTTCGTGCTCGGTATAAACAACGCCAGAGCAGCAATAGCCAAACAGCGGCGCACGCCAGTTGCGCTGGTTGTTGATTTCGTTGAAGGTCATCCAGTATTTGACCTTATGCTTATAGCGTTCAAACACCACTTCGGCAAAACGAACAAAGAAATCAACGACCTTGCGGTGAGTCCAGCCGCCGTACTGCTGAACCAGGTGCAACGGCATTTCAAAGTGAGAAAGGGTAATGACCGGTTCGATATTGTACTTGAGCAATTCATCAAACATGTCGTCGTAGAATTTCAGCCCTTCTTCATTTGGCTGTGTTTCGTCACCTTGTGGGAAGATTCGGGTCCAGGCGATGGACGTGCGGAAGCATTTAAAGCCCATTTCGGCAAACAGCTTGATGTCTTCTTTATAGTGGCCATAAAAATCGACCGCTTCGTGGTTTGGGTAATATTTATCCGGCACCACCTGCTGAGTGATTTCACGGGGTACGCCATGCGCGCCGCCGGTCAGAACGTCACAAATGCTCGGTCCTTTACCGCCTTTGTTCCAGCCGCCTTCAACCTGATGTGCAGCAACCGCGCCGCCCCAGAGAAAATCTTTTGGTAAGGTGTGTTTTTTCATCGTTGCGTCATCTCAAATTAATACAAACTGATTTGAGTCTAACAAAGGGAAGGTAAATGTCACGATATAACAAAATAGCGAAACGGTAATTTGTTACCGCTAAAAAACAATCTGTTTTTTATGCTATTTTTTTCGCCAACTTTCGGCCAAGGGATTCGAGAATATAAATAACGGGAATTTGCGTGGTGATATCGTACACGCCAGCAATGCGGGTTTGCGGCACATGCCAGGAGAGATTAAAGTCCGCCAGTTTGGCGAGGCGCGAGTGTTCATGGCTGGTAATCGAAAGCACTTTGCAGTTATGCAGGCTGAACTGGCTGGCAAAGCGCAGGATCTCTTCGGTTTCGCCAGAGACCGATAACACAATCGCCAGCGCATTACGTGCCATATCGTTCGTCACCGGGAAATAAGGATCATCAATGTGGTTGCTGAATTTCCCGACGTTTGAGAAAAAACGCGCGCCATATTTCGCCAGGGCACCTGAGGTACCGGCACCGACAAATATAATGCGCTCGGACGATAAAATAATCTCTACAGCCTGATCGAGTAATTGATCAAATTCATCGTTATTTACGCCTTTAAAGAAACTGATAATTTCGCTGGCGCCAAAATTAGCCTGTTGCGGTTCGTTCTGCTCTAAATATAATTTAAAGCGTACGCGAAATTCAGAGTAGCCTTCACAATTAAACTTGCGACAGAAACGCAACACGGTGGTGGTCGATACTCCCGCCGCTTCAGCCAGCTCCCGAATGGTCATGTACATGACTTTGTCACGGTTCTTGATGACATAGTTGTAGACCAACATCTCAATGTTGTTGAGACTGGCGATGGCAGCGTGGGAGAACATACTCACTATGGCAATACTCACTCATCAGATTTTACCTAAAGGGAATAATAACATGCAGCCAAATGACATCACTTTTTTTCAACGTTTCCAGGACGACATTCTGGCAGGGCGTAAAACGATCACTATTCGTGATGAGTCAGAATCTCACTTCAGGACCGGTGACATTCTGCGGGTAGGGCGTTTCGAGGACGATGGCTATTTTTGCACAATTGAGGTGCTGGGAACGTCAACCGTCACGCTCGACACGTTGACGGAAAAACATGCACAACAGGAAAACATGACGCTGGAGGAACTGAAGCGGGTGATTGGCGAGATTTACCCGAATCAGTCACAGTTTTATGTGATTGATTTTAAATGCCTTTGAATTAAATGAACAACTGTTAGTTGAAAAGTTCGTTTCAACATTTTGATTTATAACGATTAGTTTTAAAATGATATTTATTTTAGCTAACAGGTGTTCACTGGAACCATTCTCAGTTACGCTAGAGGCGCAATCACGAACAAGTTCGTTTCTCCGGAGTAAGTTATGGTCCAGAAGCCATTAATCGCGCAAGGATATTCACTGGCAGAGGAAATCGCCAACAGCATCAGTCATGGCATTGGGCTGGTGTTTGGTATCGTCGGTCTGGTGTTGTTGCTGGTGCAGGCGGTGGATATGAATGCCAGTGCGACAGCGATTACCAGTTACAGCCTGTACGGCGGCAGCATGATTTTGCTGTTTCTGGCGTCGACCCTGTATCACGCGATACCACATCAGCGGGCGAAGATCTGGCTGAAAAAATTCGACCACTGTGCGATTTACCTGCTCATTGCCGGGACCTATACGCCGTTTCTGCTGGTTGGGCTAAATTCACCGCTGGCGCGTGGGCTAATGATCGTTATCTGGAGTCTGGCGCTGCTCGGCATTTTATTCAAACTGACGATAGCCCACCGGTTTAAAGTGCTGTCGCTGGTGACCTATCTGACGATGGGGTGGCTGTCACTGATTGTGGTGTATCAACTGGCGATCAAACTGGCGGCGGGCGGCGTAACGCTACTGGCCGTAGGCGGCGTGGTCTATTCGCTGGGAGTGATTTTCTACGTCAGTAAGCGTATTCCCTACAACCATGCTATCTGGCACGGGTTTGTGCTGGGCGGCAGCGTATGCCACTTTCTGGCCATCTATTTGTACGTAGGACAGGCGTGATGTGATGCTTTACCGTCTTATCCGGACTACGACTTTTCCCCGTAGACCGGATAAGCGAAGCGCCATCAGGTGCTGATGAATTACTCTTCCAGTGAATAGGGCAGCGGTTCGATGTGCAACGTGTTGGCATCGTCGCGCACGCGGAATACGCTGTCGGCCTCCATATCGTTGTTCATCACCACCTGTACCCGTAGCTGACCGTCATCCAGTTGCACTGCCGCGAGGACGGTGCCAGTACGACGCCAGTTCTCACCCATTTTCATTTCAAGATCGTCACCCGCTTCCGGTACACGACTGGCCTTACCCGCCAGAGACCATAACGCGCGTTTGTTCGCCCCGCGGAATTTCGCTCGCGCCACCATCTCCTGACCGGTATAGCAGCCTTTCTTAAAGCTGATACCGCCCAGTACCTGGAGATTAGTCGCCTGCGGGATAAACTGCGCGCTGTTTGCTGAATCAATCACCGGCAGACCGGCCTCAATATCCAGCGCCAGCCATTGCTGACTGTTATTCAGTTCGGCTTCACCACGCAGTTTTTCGGTTACGGTTTCCGCGGTTGCCACATCGGTAACCAACAGGAAGCGTTCTACCGGATGTTCAAACCACAGCAGGGTCGTCGCTCCTTCATGCGTGACAGGCTTTTCGCTGTCGGGCAGTTCGCTGAACAGATTCACCAGTGCGGCACGCGCCTGGAAACCCGCCACACCCAGCAGTATGCGTTCGTCGTCTGGGGCAATCGTCACTTTCGAGAACACAGCGTATTTTTTCAGTTCGCCCACCTGCGCATCACGCAGACTACGGCGTTCAATCCAGGCAAAACCGTCGCCGTCGCGGAACAGCCGCAGGTTGCTCCACATTTTTCCTTTAGCGTCGCAGTGGGCGGCCAGGATGTGTTGGTGTTCAGTCAGTTGACTCACGTCAGCTGTCACCTGACCCTGGATATACTTCTCGCTGTCAGCCCCGGTAATCGTGGCCAGCGCCCAGTCATCTAACGTCATCAGCGTCAAGGGCAAACGCGCTGAAGCTGAGGGTTGACGAGGTGGAAATGGAGTAAATGCCATAAAAATGTCCTGATTTGCTTAACGCAGTGATAATGACTAATGGTAAAAGAGCTATGGCCCAATGCAAGCGCTTTGATAGTCCCATTTGTGCCTTATCTTACAGATTGCGAGGCGGCATCCAGAAAACATGAACCCATTGACTTATTGGGGATTTAATTAGCGATCGCGCTTGTGGTTACGGATATTCCCGCAAAACAGGATGAAAAACACGTTACAATAGCCGGGTAGTTCATTTGAGTGAGACAGGAAGAAGAACATGGATATTAACAATAAAGCACGTATTCACTGGGCATGCCGACGCGGTATGCGTGAACTCGATATTTCCATCATGCCGTTTTTCGAACATGAATACGACACGTTGAGTGATGATGAAAAACGTATTTTTATCCGCCTGTTGGAGTGTGATGACCCGGATTTATTCAACTGGTTGATGAATCACGGTAAACCGGCAGATGCTGAACTGGAGCAGATGGTACGACTCATCCAGACACGGAATCGGGATCGTGGTCCTGTGGCAATCTGATCTCCGCGTCTCATGGCGCGCACAGTGGCTATCACTCCTTCTGCATGGGCTGGTGGCCGCGGCGATTCTATTAATGCCATGGCCGCTGAGCTACACGCCGCTGTGGTTGATACTGCTTTCGCTGGTGGTGTTTGACTGTGTCCGCAGCCAGCGGCGAATTAACGCCCGTCAGGGAGAGGTCAAACTTCTGATGGATGGACGGCTCCGCTGGCAGGGGCAGGACTGGCTTATCGTCAGTGCACCGTGGATG
Source organism: Citrobacter sp. LST-B2 (assembly GCF_057983045.1). NCBI lineage: Bacteria > Pseudomonadati > Pseudomonadota > Gammaproteobacteria > Enterobacterales > Enterobacteriaceae > Citrobacter > Citrobacter sp. LST-B2. The sequence continues at coordinate 4,054,217 of NZ_CP192598.1, read as the reverse complement.
ATCAAAACCGGCATGATGCTGCGCTTGCGCTCAGAAACCGGTAAACGCCAGCATTTGTGGCTCGCGGCTGACAGTATGGATAAGGCGGAATGGCGGGATTTACGCCGCCTGATGATGCAACCGTCGACGCAAGGGTAGCGCCGACGAATGCCTGATGGCGGGCAGCTTTAAGGTCTACTATGCGGTGTGTCATGTAGGCCGGATAAGGCGTTCACGCCATCATCCGGCAAAACGGTTATCAGGAATAGTGCTCGGCCATTTCACCGAGAATCTGCTCGCACCACGCCTGAATACGCTCATCGCTGAGATCGTATTGATTGGTTTCATCCAGTGCGAGACCGACGAACAACTGCCCATCGGCAATAACCGGTTTAGGGCTGGTGAACTCATAGCCTTCGGTAGGCCAGTAACCGACGAATTTGACGCCTTTGGTTGACAGTTTGTCATGCAACATGCCCAACGCGTCAAGGAACCACTCGCCGTAGCCTAACTGGTCGCCCATACCGTAAAGCGCGACAATTTTGCCTTCGAGGTTGAGTTCGTCCAGTTGATCCCAGACGGCTTCCCAGTCCTCCTGAATTTCACCGAAATCCCAGGTGGGAATGCCTAAGATCAGCACATCGTACTGCTCCATCAGGGCCGGGGCATCATCTTTCAGATTATGCAGCGTCACCAGTTCCGGGCCGATGATGTCACGAATTTTCTCCGCAGCCATCTCGGTGTAGCAGGTGCTGGAACCGTAAAAAAGACCAATATTCATCGCGTAAACGTCTCAATACTTGCTATGACTTTGCGCGTAGTGTACCAGAAACCCGTATCATTGAGTCATAATGGCAGACTGCAGAATCAAAGGAGCAGATGTGGAACAGGATCTTGCGCGCATCGAACAATTCCTTGATGCGCTCTGGCTGGAGAAAAATCTGGCGGAAAATACGCTGAGCGCCTATCGCCGCGATCTGACCATGCTGGTGGAGTGGCTCGCGCACCGTCAGGTGTCGCTGGAAACCGCGCAAAGTGACGATCTGCAGGCCTTGCTGGCCGAGCGGATGGACGGTGGGTATAAAGCTACCAGTACCGCACGACTGCTGAGCGCGGTGCGGCGGCTATTCCAGCATCTTTACCGCGAGAAAATTCGCACCGACGATCCAAGCGCGACGCTGGCATCGCCCAAGCTCCCGCAGCGTCTGCCGAAGGATCTCAGTGAAGCGCAAGTAGAACGGTTATTACAAGCTCCCGTGGTTGACCAACCGCTGGAGTTACGCGATAAAGCCATGCTTGAGATTTTATATGCCACCGGACTGCGCGTGTCTGAACTGGTCGGACTGACGATGAGCGATGTCAGCTTGCGTCAGGGCGTAGTGCGGGTGATTGGTAAAGGCAATAAAGAGCGTCTCGTGCCATTGGGCGAAGAGGCGGTGTACTGGCTGGAGACGTATCTGGAACATGGGCGTCCGTGGCTGCTGAACGGCGTGTCGATTGACGTGCTGTTTCCCAGCCAGCGCGCGCAGCAGATGACGCGCCAGACCTTCTGGCACCGCATTAAGCACTATGCCGTCTTAGCGGGAATCGACAGTGAAAAGCTGTCGCCGCACGTTTTACGCCACGCATTTGCCACGCATTTGCTCAATCATGGCGCCGATTTACGCGTGGTGCAGATGTTGCTGGGTCACAGCGATCTCTCCACCACGCAGATTTATACTCATGTTGCGACAGCGCGCCTGCGTCAACTTCATCAACAGCATCACCCAAGAGCGTGAATGCTGAGCGAACAGGAAAGGTTATGAAAAAAGGTTTAATGCTGTTTACCCTGCTGACCACTGCGTTTTCCGGCCTGGCACACGCCGACGACGCCGCGATCCGTCAGTCTCTGACGAAACTGGGCGTGCAGAGCACGGATATTCAACCCGCCCCGGTTGCCGGGATGAAAACGGTGCTGACCAACAGCGGCGTGCTGTATGTGACAGAAGACGGTAAACACATCATTCAGGGGCCAATGTACGATGTCAGCGGCGCGACGCCAGTCAACGTGACCAACCAGCTGCTGATGAAGCATCTGAACGCGCTGGAAAACGAAATGATCGTCTATAAGGCGCCGCAGGAAAAACACGTCATTACCGTCTTTACCGATATCACCTGCGGCTACTGCCACAAGCTGCATGAAGAGATGAAGGATTACAATGCGCTGGGCATTACCGTGCGCTATCTCGCCTTCCCGCGTCAGGGACTGGATAGTCAGGCCGAGCAGGATATGAAGTCAATCTGGTGCGCGCAAGACAAAGCCAAAGCGTTTGACGACGCGATGGCAGGCAAAGGCGTGAAAGCGGCGACCTGTGAGGTGAACATCGCGGATCACTATGCGCTGGGCGTGCAGTTTGGCGTAAGCGGTACACCGGCGATTGTGCTGAGCAACGGCTATGTCGTGCCAGGCTATCAGGGACCGAAAGAGATGAAAGCGTTTCTTGACGAGCACCAAAAACAGACCAGTGGTAAGTAATTCGCGTGAAACAACAGATACAACTTCGTCGGCGGGAAGTCGATGAGTCGGTAGAACTGCCTGCCGACCTTTCGCCGCTGCTACGTCGCCTGTATGCCAGCCGTGGCGTACGCAGTGCTCAGGATCTTGAGCGCAGCGTCAAAGGCATGCTGCCATGGCAGCAACTGAGTGGCGTCGAAAAAGCGGTCGAAATTCTCTATAACGCCTTTCGCGAGGGGACGCGCATCATTGTTGTCGGCGATTTCGATGCGGATGGGGCGACCAGTACCGCCCTGAGCGTGCTGGGTATGCGCGCTCTGGGCTGCGATAACATCAGCTACCTCGTGCCAAACCGCTTTGAGGATGGTTACGGCTTAAGTCCGGAAGTGGTCGATCAGGCCCATGCGCGTGGCGCGCAGCTGATCGTCACCGTCGATAACGGTATCTCTTCCCATGCCGGTGTGGATCACGCCAGGGCGCTGGGGATCCCGGTCGTGGTCACCGATCACCACCTGCCGGGCGAGACGCTGCCCGCCGCCGAAGCCATCATCAACCCGAATCTGCCCGATTGTGATTTCCCCTCGAAATCGCTGGCCGGTGTGGGCGTGGCGTTTTACCTGATGCTCGCCCTGCGCACCTTCTTGCGCGACAAAGGCTGGTTTGACGAACGCGGCATTGCGCCGCCAAACCTGGCGGATCTGCTCGATCTGGTCGCGCTGGGCACCGTGGCGGACGTGGTGCCGCTGGATGCCAACAACCGAATCCTCACCTGGCAGGGCTTAAGCCGCATTCGTGCCGGGAAATGCCGTCCGGGGATCAAAGCGTTGCTGGAAGTGTCCAACCGTGATGCGCAAAAACTCGCCGCCAGCGATTTAGGGTTTGCGCTTGGTCCGCGTCTGAATGCGGCGGGTCGGCTGGATGATATGTCCGTCGGCGTGGCGCTGCTGTTGTGCGATAACATTGGCGAAGCGCGGGTACTGGCCAACGAACTGGATGCGTTAAACCAGACCCGTAAAGAGATTGAACAGGGAATGCAGGCGGAAGCGCTGACCCTGTGCGAGAAGCTGGAACGCAGTCGCGAAACGCTGCCCGGAGGTCTGGCGATGTATCATCCTGAGTGGCATCAGGGGGTGGTCGGGATCCTCGCCTCGCGCATTAAAGAGCGTTTTCACCGCCCGGTGATCGCTTTCGCACCGGCAGGCGACGGCACGCTAAAAGGCTCCGGACGTTCCATTCAGGGACTGCACATGCGTGATGCGCTGGAGCGGCTGGATACGTTGCATCCGGGGTTGATGATTAAATTCGGCGGCCATGCGATGGCGGCGGGACTGTCGCTGGAAGAGGCAAAATTCGACCTGTTCCAGCAGCGTTTTGGCGAGCTGGTCACGGAATGGCTGGATCCCTCGCTGTTACAGGGGGAAGTGGTCTCTGACGGCCCGCTCAGCGCCGCGGAGATGACGATGGAGGTTGCGCAACTGCTGCGTGATGCCGGTCCGTGGGGGCAAATGTTCCCGGAACCGCTGTTTGACGGGCGTTTTCGCCTGCTTCAGCAGCGTCTGGTTGGCGAGCGACATTTGAAAGTGATGGTCGAACCCGTTGGCGGAGGACCGCTGTTAGACGGCATCGCCTTTAACGTCGACACTGCCTGCTGGCCGGATAACGGCGTGCGCGAAGTCGAGCTGGCCTACAAACTGGATATTAACGAATTTCGCGGCAACCGCAGTTTGCAGATCATCATCGATAATATCTGGCCCGTGTAATCTGACCAATTTCCCGTCACTATTCTCTATAAATAAGCGCGTGGATTGGGTACAATCCCGCTCTTATCACCGCATTTTGACAAGTCCAATAAAAGAAATCAGACCATGTTTGAAATTAATCCGGTAAAAAACCGCATTCAGGACCTCACGGAGCGCTCTGACGTTCTTAGGGGGTATCTTTGACTATGATGCCAAGAAAGAGCGTCTGGAAGAAGTAAACGCCGAGCTGGAACAGCCTGACGTCTGGAACGAACCCGAACGCGCACAGGCGCTGGGTAAGGAACGTTCCTCGCTTGAAGCGATTGTCGACACCCTCGACCAAATGTCTCAGGGTCTGGAAGATGTTTCCGGCCTGCTGGATCTGGCTGTAGAAGCCGACGACGAAGAAACCTTTAACGAAGCCGTTGCTGAACTCGATACGCTTGACGAAAAACTAGCGCAACTGGAGTTCCGCCGTATGTTCTCCGGCGAATATGACAGCGCCGATTGCTACCTCGATATCCAGGCCGGTTCCGGCGGTACTGAAGCGCAGGACTGGGCAAGCATGCTGGAGCGTATGTATTTGCGCTGGGCAGAAGCACGCGGCTTCAAGACCGAAATTATTGAAGAGTCAGAAGGGGAAGTGGCCGGGATCAAGTCCGTGACCATTAAGATTTCTGGCGAATATGCCTACGGCTGGCTGCGTACGGAAACCGGCGTTCACCGTCTGGTGCGTAAGAGCCCGTTCGACTCCGGTGGTCGTCGCCATACCTCGTTTAGCTCCGCGTTCGTTTACCCGGAAGTGGATGACGATATTGATATCGAAATCAACCCGGCGGACCTGCGAATTGACGTGTATCGCGCATCCGGCGCGGGCGGTCAGCACGTTAACCGTACGGAATCCGCGGTGCGTATTACCCACATCCCGACCGGGATTGTGACGCAGTGTCAGAACGATCGCTCCCAGCACAAGAACAAAGACCAGGCCATGAAGCAGATGAAAGCGAAGCTTTATGAACTGGAAATGCAGAAGAAAAACGCTGAAAAGCAGGCGATGGAAGACACTAAATCCGACATCGGCTGGGGAAGCCAGATCCGTTCTTACGTCCTTGATGACTCCCGCATTAAAGACTTGCGTACCGGGGTTGAAACCCGCAACACGCAGGCGGTGCTGGATGGCAGCCTGGATCAATTTATCGAAGCAAGTTTGAAAGCAGGGTTATGAGGAACCAACATGTCTGAACAACACGCACAGGGCGCTGACGCGGTAGCCGATCTTAATAACGAACTGAAAACGCGTCGTGAGAAACTGGCTGGCCTGCGTGAGCAGGGTATCGCCTTCCCGAACGATTTCCGTCGCGATCACACCTCAGACCAACTGCATACTGACTTCGATGCGAAAGAGAACGAAGAGCTGGAAGCGCTGAACATCGAGGTGTCCGTTGCAGGCCGCATGATGACCCGTCGTATCATGGGGAAAGCGTCCTTTGTGACGTTGCAGGACGTGGGTGGCCGCATTCAGCTGTACGTTGCCCGTGACGATCTGCCGGAAGGTGTTTACAACGAGCAGTTCAAAAAATGGGATCTCGGCGACATCCTCGGCGCCAAAGGAAAGCTGTTCAAAACCAAAACCGGCGAACTGTCTATCCACTGCACCGAATTGCGTCTGTTGACCAAAGCGCTGCGTCCGCTGCCGGATAAATTCCACGGTTTGCAGGATCAGGAAGCGCGTTATCGTCAGCGCTATCTGGATCTCATCTCTAACGATGAATCCCGCAACACCTTTAAAGTGCGTTCTCAGATCCTGGCAGGCATCCGCCAGTTCATGGTCGGTCGCGGCTTTATGGAAGTTGAGACCCCGATGATGCAGGTGATCCCAGGCGGCGCGTCTGCGCGTCCGTTTATCACCCATCACAATGCGCTGGATCTGGACATGTACCTGCGTATTGCGCCGGAACTGTACCTGAAGCGTCTGGTGGTTGGCGGCTTCGAGCGCGTATTCGAAATCAACCGTAACTTCCGTAACGAAGGGATCTCCGTGCGTCATAACCCAGAGTTCACCATGATGGAACTCTACATGGCCTATGCGGATTATAAAGATCTGATCGAACTGACCGAGTCTCTGTTCCGTACGCTGGCGCAGGACGTGTTGGGTAAAACGGAAGTGCCTTACGGCGATGAAGTGTTCGACTTCGGCAAACCGTTCGAAAAACTGACTATGCGCGAGGCTATCAAGAAATACCGTCCGGAAACGGAAATGGCTGAACTGGATAACTTCGACTCCGCCAAAGCGATTGCTGAATCCATTGGTATCAAGGTCGAGAAGAGCTGGGGTCTGGGCCGTATCGTGACGGAAATTTTCGAAGAAGTGGCCGAAGCGCATCTGATTCAGCCGACGTTCATTACCGAATACCCGGCAGAAGTGTCTCCGCTGGCGCGTCGTAATGACGAGAACCCGGAAATCACCGATCGCTTTGAGTTCTTCATCGGCGGTCGTGAGATCGGTAACGGCTTTAGCGAGCTGAACGATGCGGAAGATCAGGCGCAGCGCTTCCAGGATCAGGTTGACGCGAAAGCGGCGGGCGACGACGAAGCGATGTTCTTCGACGAAGACTATGTCACCGCGCTGGAGCACGGTCTGCCGCCGACCGCGGGTCTGGGTATTGGTATCGACCGTATGGTGATGCTGTTCACCAACAGCCACACCATCCGTGATGTGATCCTGTTCCCGGCGATGCGTCCGGTCAAATAAGCTTCACGGCGACGGCTAATAAAAAAATCCCCGGCTGACATGCCGGGGTTTTTTATTGCTGACGGCTAAAGTTAAGGAGTGACGCTCGCGCCGTATCGTTTGACGCCTGCATCACCATCCACGGACTGAAAGCCCACGGCGTCGCGTCAATTCCGCGTAAAACCGCCTCCAGATCGCTCCACTGATAATCCATCACCTCATCGCGATTGACCTGCAGTTCACTGGTCACCCGTGCTGCATAGACCGGGCAGACCTCATTCTCGACGATCCCACTGGGATCGGTCGCGCGATAGCGAAATGTCAGGTAGACGGGAGTCAGACTGGCAATCTCTACGCCCAGCTCATAACGACAGCGGCGGATAACAGCCTCTTCGTGACTTTCACCTTGTTGAGGGTGGCCGCAGACCGAGTTAGTCCAGACGCCTGGCCACGCTTTTTTTTCCAGCGAACGGCGAGTCACCAACAGCTGTCCCTCTGTATTGAACAGCCAGGAGGAGAAGGCGAGATGCAATGGTGTGTTAACGGTGTGGGCGGTATATTTTTCCAGCGTGCCGGAAGGGGTGTCCTGTGCATCCAGTAAAATGACGTGTTCCTGTCGCATAATGTCTCACTGTCAATCTCAAGCGCACACCAGTATATGAGATCTCACGATGAAATGATTAACGCCGGGAGCGTTTAACACAGGAATGTGACATCCGCATCTTGCGGTACGGATGTCGGGAGCGGGGCGTGATTTTAGAAAAACAGCAGCATAAACCGGAAGCGACTTTCGATACCCAGCGCAATGCCGTCAGAAATGGCGGGTATCGACATCAGCATGAGCAACAGCAAGGTAATCAGGCAGCGCCAAAAGAGATTCATGCTATTCATCCTGCTGATTTTTTTTCAGCTTGCGCATCAGTAACCACATTCGAACCGTTCTGACCTTCAGGTTTTTATCCGAGACGGATTCCTGCACCAGCCCGGTATGGTGGTGGTAGCCATTGAAAAACAGATTCAGTACGACAGCGCTGAAGGTGGCAAGCATAATTCCGCTGTGCAGTAACGGCTGGAGAACGGCAGGCAGGCGAGAGAAAAAGTCATGCGATAACGTCGGCGTCATGCCGACGCCCAGGCTGATGGCCACAATGTAGAGGTTGTAACGGTTCGTGGTGTAATTGCAGCGCGAGAGAATGCGGATCCCGGTTGCCAGTACCATACCAAACATCACCAGACCCGCGCCGCCGAGGACGAACTGCGGAATGGAGGCGACCAGAACCGCCATTTTCGGCACCATGCCAAACAAAATTAAGATGACGCCGGAAGCGATGCAGACCCATCGACTGTGCACGCGCGTGACGCTGACCAGGCCAACGTTTTGGGAAAATGATGTGTGGGGAAAGCTGTTAAATACTCCGCCAATCATTGTCCCGACGCCATCCACGCGCAGGCCGCGAATGATATCCTGCGATGAGAGTTTGCGACCGACGATTTCGCCGAGCGCCAGGAACATCCCCATCGATTCAATAAACACAATGATTAACACAGCCGTCATGGTCAGAATCGACACTGGATCAAAGACAGGGGTGCCGAAGGCCATGGGGGTGACAATCGCGAACCACGAGGCATCGTGCAGGCCTGACAAATTCACTTCATTCATCATCCATGACAACGCAAAGCCAAAGATGATCCCCAGCAGGACCGCGACGTTGGACATGAAGCCTTTGGCAAATCGGGTGATTAATAAAATAAAGATTAAGACCGCAAATGAAATCCCTAAATAGACCGGATTCCCATACTCAGGATTACCTTTTCCGCCTGCAGCCCAGTCAACGCCCACCTGAATAATGCTCAGACCAATCGAGGTGATCACCACGCCCGTTACCAGCGGTGGAAATAAGGGCATCAGGCGACCGACAAGCGGCGCTAAGAGTGTGGTGATCGCGCCAGCGGCAATGGTTGAGCCAAAAATGCCCAACAGACCGATATCCGGATTGATGCCAATCGCAATCATCGGCGTCACCGCGGCAAACGTCACCGACATAATCACGGGCAGGCGAATCCCCATAAAGCGACCGATGCCAATACATTGCAGCAGGGTCACGATCCCGCAGCAGAAGAGATCCGAGCTGATTAACAGCGCAATAGCTTCTTTGCTGAGGCCGAGTCTGTCGCCAATCATCAGCGGTACAGCGACCGCGCCTGCGTACATGACCAGCACATGTTGCAGACCGAGTACGACCAGCTTGCCAGGCGATAATATACGGTCGACCTCATCGGTGGCGCGGCCCTGCCCCGACGGTGAGGGAAGTTGGGAATCTATGGCGCTCATGCGTTTTCTCCTGAATGGCGAGGCCGATAGAACAGCTCCGCGCGCGTTGGCGCGGAGCCTCGCTTAAATAGCCCATCCGCCGGCGTAGAACGCCACCAGCGCGACGGTAATAATGACGGTACCGATGTTCAGCTTCTGCCATTCCCGGGCAAAAACGCGACCGACAACCAGCGTCACGAAACCGAGCATAATGCCGGTGACAATATTGCAGGTCAGGACGATAAAGACCGCGCAGACCAGACCAGCCATCGCATCGATGAAGTCATTGAAATCCAGTTTTGAGACATTACTGAGCATCAGTAAGCCGACGTACATCAGCGCAGGCGCCGTCGCATAGCCGGGTATGAGGTAAGAGAGAGGCGATAAGAACAGGATAAGCAAGAACAAACAGCCGACGATGGCGGCGGTCAGTCCTGTTTTTCCACCGGCGGCGGTTCCCGCAGCGGATTCAATATAGACGGCGGCTGGCGCTGCGCCCACCAGACCGGAGAATACGGAGCTGATGGAGTCGCTGGTCAACGCTTTACCGCCGTTGATGATTTGGTTGTCTTTATCCAGCAGATTCGCTTGTCCGGCGACGGCGCGGATGGTGCCGGTAGCATCAAATACCGCCGTCATCACCAGCGCCAGTACGCTGGGCAGCACCGCAGGCTGTAAGGCGCCCATGATATCAAGACTGAAAATCAGAGACTTACCATCTTCACCGCTCAGGCTGGGCATGGCGACCAGGCCGTGATATTTAACGGCAGGGTCAAATATCAATCCGATAATCGAGATGGCGATAATCACCAGCAGGATCCCGCCAGGGACGCGGCATTTCTCCAGCCCGAAGATGACCGCCAGTCCCAGCAGACTCATCAGAACCGGAAAAGAGGTAAATGCGCCGAGTGCCACCGGAAGCCCTTCCAACGGGTTTTTAATCACCATACCGACGCCGTTCGCCGCGATCAGCAACAGGAACAACCCGATGCCAATCCCTGTGCCATGCGCGATACCCATGGGTAAGTTTCGTAAGATCCAGGTCCGGACGCCGGTGACCGAGATAGCGGTAAAAATGACCCCCATCAGGAAAACCGCGCCGAGGGCGACAGGAATCGAGATCTGCTGCCCCAGCACCAGGCTGAATGCGGTGAAGGCGGTCAGCGAAATAGCACAGCCAATCGCCATCGGCAGGTTGGCCCACAGGCCCATCAACAGTGAGCCAAAGCCTGCGACGAGGCAGGTGGCGACAAAGACGGCGGCGGGTGGGAATCCCGCTTTCCCCAGCATTCCGGGCACGACTATGACCGAATAGACCATCGCCAGAAAGGTGGTCAACCCGGCCAGTATTTCCTGACGCACGGTACTGCCACGCGCCGTAATCTTGAAGTAATTATCCAGCGCGCTGCGTGGTTTCGACGCGCCGGGGGTTTGCAGAATATCTCCAGACATAATGATGTCCTCAGCAGGATGTTAGCGTTCTGTCAGGTCCGTTCGTACACCAGACGTCCGTCGACGTAAGTGCGGTAAATTGAGCGATCGTCGCCCAGCGTCATCATCACGAACAATTTGTCGACCAGGGATGTAGAGTTGTCATAGCGCAGTTGTTGCAGCGGCGTCGCTGTCGGTTCCAGCACCACAAAGTCCGCCTCTTTGCCCGGCATAAAGTTACCAATCAGATCGTCGAGGCCCAGCGCTTTCGCGCCGCCGAGCGTCGCCAGGTAAAAGGCTTCGTATGCCGAGAGTCGGTACCCCTGTAGTTGCACCACTTTGTAGGCTTCGTTCAGCGTTTGCAGCATGTTGAAGGTGGTACCGGCGCCGATATCGGTCCCCATACCGACGTTGATCTTCTTCCTCCAGGCTTTTTGCAGATTGAACAAACCGCTGCCGAGGTAGAGGTTTGAGGTCGGACAAAAGGCGATGCTGGAGTGGGTTTCGCTCAGGCGATCCCACTCTTTCTCTTCCAGATGGACACAGTGGGCGAAGACGCAATTTTTGCCGGTCAGCCCGTACTGGTGGTACACATCCAGATAGCCGTCATGTTCAGGATAGAGTTTTTTAACCCAGGCAATTTCGTCTTTGTTTTCACAGAGATGGGTATGTACCCAGGTGTCGGGATATTCTTCCCGCAGACGCTGCGCCATCGCCATCTGTTGCGGTGACGAGGTCGGGGCAAAGCGCGGCGTGATGGCATACAGCAGGCGGCCATTTTTATGCCAGCGCTCAATCAACGCCTTACTTTGCAGGTAGCTGCTCTCGGCGTCGTCCAGAAGGTAATCCGGCGCGTTACGATCCATCATCACTTTGCCGGCGATCATGCGCATATTGATATGGCTGGCGGCTTCAAATAGCGCATCCACGGACTGCGGATGCACCGTGCCAAAAACCAGCGCGCTGGTGGTGCCGTTACGCAACAGTTGCTTGATGAAAAAAGCTGACATCTCGCGTGCGTATTCCAGATCCTCATAGCGTCTTTCGGTCGGGAAGGTGTGCTTATTCAGCCATTCCAGCAACTGCTCGCCATAGGCACCGACCATTTCACTCTGGGGGTAATGGATATGCGTATCAACGAATCCCGGCACGACCAGTTTTCCGCGATAGTCACGGACACGGATGGCGTCAGGGATCCGCTGTTTTCCTGCTTCCCACTCACCAAACCATTCGACTTTTCCCTGGCGAATCAGCAGCAATCCGTCTTCCAAAAATCGCAGCGCTGAGGCGATCTCTTCCGGGTTTTCAACGGTGCGGATGACATCAATAAAGCTGCCGCGTACCGCTTTCAACGTGTGTTCTCCAGACATCGTAAACTCCTTTACCGTTAATCCGTTTCCTCCGGGGAGACGATGCCCGGCAGCACTTCTTCAGGCCGGTAGCCTCCTGGGAGAATGATATTCAGTAGAATGGCGGTCAGACCGCCCGCGCAGATGGGGTTTTCCACCAACACATAAATTGAGGCCGGCAGGATTTTGAATATTTCCGGGTCATAGGAGACGCCCAGCCCCAGTCCCAACGAGGTGGCAACAATCAGCGTTTCACGGCGCTTAAGCCCGTTCGTGATGATGATGCGGATCCCGGCGATTGCGATCATCGAGAACATTAGCGTCATCGCGCCCCCCAGCACCGCCGAAGGAATAGTGGTAAAGAAGCCGCCAATCATGGGAAACAGTCCAAGCAGCACCAGCATGACGGCGATGGTGCGGCCGATATAGCGAGAGGCGACGCCGGTCATCTGGATAACGCCGTTGTTTTGCGCAAAGGTCGTCAATGGCAGTGAACCCACCGCAGAGGCAATAACGGAGACCAGCCCATCGGCCAGTACTCCACCCTTCAGGCGTGACTGGTATTCATCTCCCTGAATGGGGCGTCTGGACACCATCGCGGTCGCGGTAATGTCGCCGACGGCTTCCAGCACGCTGAGCAGATAAATGGTCCCCACCACCAGAAAGTGATGAAAGTTGAACTGGAAACCGTACTTAAAAGGGGTCGGGATGGTGACCCACGGCAGATTGCGCATACTGCTGAAATCCACCATGCCCAGGCACAAAGAGACGATATAACCCACGCACAGCCCGATCGCGATGCCGCCCATTCTCAGTAACGGACTGCGGCAGCAGTTAAAACCGATCACCACGATCAGCACCAGCAACCCGACGCCGATATTCTCGTAATTTCCGTAGGTGCCGCTGCTTTTCGCCGCAAAGCCGCCGCCAAAATCGATAATCCCGACTTTAATCAGGCTCAGGCCAATCATCAGCACCACAATTCCGCTGACGGTCGGCGTGATGACCCTGCGCAAGTAAGGCAAAATGAAAGACGATCCCACCACCAGAAATGCCCCGACAAATGAAACGCCAAGCAGCGATGACATGATCAACTCTTCGTGGAATCCATCGTTTTTCATCCCGCTGCCCAGTGCAATCATTACCGTGACAAACGAAAAGTTGACCGACTGAATCGAGAGTAAGCCGGAACCGACCATGCCATAGCGATTGACCTGCAGCCAGGTGCCGATGCCAGATGCAATCATCGCCATTGAGACCAGATAGGCGGTGGTTTCCGTTGAGAGCTGCAGCGCGGTGCCAACAATTAATGCGGGCGTGACCATGGGGACAAAGATGGCCAGCAGGTGGGTGATCGCGCCGATAATAGACTGATGAAAGGGAGGGCGATCCTCCAGTTCGTAAATCAGATCTGAGCCTGCACGTGATATATCAGACATCCCTTCACTCCTTAATAAGTAAATTTGATCATCTGAATCAGCAGAATTAAATTCTGCGAATTTGAGGCGCAGGTTGCCCTGAGAACGGCTTATCTCATTTCCGCAGACGGCATTTAATCGTTATTGAGTCATGTGAGCGGGCCGCCTGAGCGGCCCACGTTGTTACATTTTTTCCAGCGCGGTCAGTATTTTCTCCGGTGTGAAATGCCATTCGCGTAACCATACGCCACAGGCATCATGAATAGCGGTGGCAATGGCCGGTGCCGCGCCGTTAACGCCAATTTCTGAGATCGATTTGGCACCAAAGGGGCCAACCTTATCGTCGCTTGGCACCAGAACGGCACGAAAATCCCGAGGGATGTCGCCAATTTTTGGCGCACCGTAACTGCGCAGATCGCGGGTCAGCGGATGGCCTTCGGCATCATAGAGGATCTCTTCGCTCAGACTATGGCCAATGGCCCGCATTGACGCCCCGTAGATTTGCCCGAGTGCGAGTTCCGGGTTGACCGGTGTGCCACAGTCCAGCAGTGCGTAGAACTTGTCGAGACGGATTTCGCCGGTTCGGGTATTCACCGCGACTTCGGCGAAGTTCGCCCCATACGGAAATGCGAAGTCTGCGGTGATGTAACTGGCCGTGGCGACCAGCGTGCCAAAACCAGTTCCCGTCTCCGCTTTGTGCGCGATCTCAGCGTAACTCACTTCGCCCTGCTTGCCGCGTACAACGCCAGGTGCTACCAGTTGAACGTCAGCAACGGGTTCACCCAGCATCTGCGCTCCATGAAAGAGGATTTTCTCACGCAGGTTTTCTGCTGCCTTACGCGCCGCGTTCCCCGAGAAGCAGGTGCCGGATGAGGCGTAAGCGCCTTTGTCGAAGAGTGCATGGTCAGTATCGCCGGAAATGACATGCACTTCCTCTGGCGCACAGTGCAGCACTTCCGCCGTCAGTTTAGTGACAACCGTATCCAGCCCGGTGCCAATATCTGCGCCGCCGGAGTGGACGATGAAAGTGCCATCGGACTCCAGTTTGATCATGCAGTTCGCCTGATCGATGTCCGGGATCCCTGATTTCTGCATAATAATGGCGACCCCGCGACCGGTACGCCAGTCACCGTCCTGTGGTTTGGGCGACGACCAGTCGATCATCTTCCGTCCCTGACGCAGGATCGCTTCCAGTGCGCAACTGGCGGCGGAAGGAACGGAGGTTGGCGCTTTCCCTTCACCGATCGCGCCGAGAATTTTCAGTTCCTGTCCCTCGTGAACCCGATTGCGTTCGATGATCTCCAGTTGATCAATGTGCAGTTGTTCGGCAAGTTCGGCTAACGCCATCGTCATCGCAAAGGTGCCTTTCGGCGCGCCATAGCCCTGATACGCCCCCGTCGGACAGATATTGCTGTAGTAGGTGGTGACCTGGAAATCGACGTTGTCGCAGGGGTACAGCGGTAACGAGAGCGCCGGGCCGTTGCTCGGCACGGTCAACGAATGGTTGCCATATGGGCCAGTATTGGCGCGGAAGTCCATTTTGACCGCCGTCAGGCGACCATCTTTCTTCGCGCCAAGTTTGACCGTGACTTTTGCAACGTGACGGGAGGTATTGGCAATAAACTCCTCTTCACGGGTATAGCGGAAATAGACCGGGCGTCCGGTCACGCAGGTCGCCCATGCGCAGACTTCTTCCAGCAGGATGTCCTGTTTAGAACCAAAGCCGCCGCCGACGCGTTCCTTAATGACGTGGACTTTGTGCTGCTTCATGCCAACGAGACGGGCAACCTGGCGGCGAAGGTGCCACGGTACCTGAGTTGAGGCGTGAATGATCAGGCGATCGCCGTCCATGCGCGTAAAACAGATGTGAGGCTCTGCCGGACACTGCTGCGCCTGTGTGGAGTGATAAGTGCGCTCGATGACCACATCCGCTTCGGCAAACCCTTTCTCCATATCGCCGATATGACCATGAATGCTGGCGGCGATATTTTTCCGCGGGCGTGAACCAATCGGGAAGTTGATGACCATGTGCTCGCCACGTTGGGCGGCATGGCGGTTATCTTCTTCCAGTGTCTGTGGCGCGCCTGCAACGTACACTACCGGTTCATCGTGTACGACGGGTGCATCGTCTGCCATGGCTTCGTCTATCGACAATACCGGCTTAAGCACATCATATTTCACATCAATGAGTTCGAGCGCGGCCAGCGCAATCTCTTCGCTCTCTGCAACCACGGCGGCAACACGATCGCCGACATGGCGCATTTTTTTGCCGAACATGCGGCGGTCAAGCGGGGAGGGTTCAGGCGCGCTCTGCCCGCCGGGCGTATAATAGATGTCCGGGCAGTTGCGGTGGGTGATCACGTGAACCACGCCGGGCAATGCTTCGGCTTTGCTGACGTCGAGATGAGTGATCAACGCATGGGCGTGCGGACTGCGCAGCATTTTAATTACGCAGGCGTCTGGGGTGATACGGTCTTCCACATAGCAGGGTTTGGCCTGGACCATTTTGGCCGCATCGGTTTTTGGCCAGGGTTTACCAATCACCGCGAGATCGTCGCGGAAAGTGGGGGCGACAGTCATACGGGCTTGCGGATCGTTTTTACGCGCCACCGCCAGTTCGATCACCTGATAATATTGCTGCCAACCCGCATCACGACTGAACAGGCCGGACAACGCATCGTCAATCTCTTCACGGGTAGGATTCGCGATTCGTTCCAGCAGATCGGTGATGATCAATGCGGCGGCCGGATCGTTATAACCGGACTGCACGACGCCGACATCCACCATCGCCTGTTGTACCAGGCTCAACGCATTCCATTGACCGAGTGATTCGCTGGTGCGAATCTCCGCGTGATCCAACTGCGCGGCAATCAGTAATGAGGCATTGACGATGCGACCGTTGTAGAGAATCGCGTCCGAACCGGCGAAACCGAATCCGTCATCACTGTTGCGCACGGAGTGCATGCCGAGGCTAAACAGCAGCTTCTGTACGTTTTCGCCCGGGTTAATCTTCATTTCACGGGCCATGCCGTTCAATGTGAAGTGAATCATCATACAACGTCCTCCCCGGCCATCAGACAGTCGGCATACAGATCGGCGACAACCACGCCGGTGATATAGCGCTTATAGGCCGCGCTGCCCCGAATATCATCCTGTGGGAACAGGGCGTTTGCGACCGCCTGTTCCAGTTCCGTACCTTCTCGCGTTTGTGTTTCCACGTCACGCAGGCGCAGTGCTTTGTCCGCCACGCCGTCCAGCGCGATGCACATGCCACCGTGCTCAGTCAACGCGACCGCCGCCGTCACGACGGTTAATCCGGCCTGTGAACGGCTCACTTTGCGCGTGGCGCAAGGGCGGAAGGGATCTTTAATGATAATTTCGGTGAGCAGGCGATCGCGTGGATCGGCGAGATAGCTTTCCAGCGACAGAGTTTCGCCATCACCACACACCAACTGGGCGTCCAGCGCCAGCAGGACGGGGAGTAACACGGACTCTTGCTGTTGCGCGGCAATCTCGCCGCCGAGGGTCGACTGGTTGCGAAGATGGCGGGAGTAGATAAAGCCTATCGCCTCACGCAGTGCCGCCGGGAGATAGCGGGCGTCATGCAACGGTTGCAGGCGAGTCATCGCCCCAATACGCAATGCGCCATTGTCCCAGTCAATCCACTCCAGTTCCAGATCCTGCAATGAAATGGCAATCCGCTTATCGGTACGCGTTGGCGTGGCGTTAAGTTTGCTGCCCCCGGCAAACCAGACGGCGTCCTCCTGATAGCGGCGCTTGAGTTCCAGCGCCTGGTCAACGGAGTCGGGCCTGAAAAATTGTTCAATCATCATCATTCCTCATCACTCCCTCTCCCGTTCAGGAGAGGGTATGGGCTATGCCAGCGCATCCATTCGCCGCCACATGTTGGCGGCGGCTTTTCGGGCCTGCGCATAAATGGAATCGGTATCGAAAGTAAACTGACGGTCTTCATACACCATCACGCCATTCACCATCACGCTGTGCACGCTGCCTGAACCGAGACCGAAAGCGATATGCCCGGCAACGTTTTCAGCAATCAGCGGCGTCGGCGACGAATAGTCGAGGAGGGTTAAATCGGCTTTATAACCGGCTTCCAGTTGGCCAAAGTTTTCTCCGAAGTTGCGGTGCAACAGTTCGTTGCCGTTCGCCAGAGCTTTCGCAAAGCTGTCAGGCCACAGAGGACCGCCCGCGTCGCGATGTTTGAAGAAGGCAAATTTCATCTCTTCAAGCATGTCGGAGCCGATACCGTCCGTCCCCAGCGCCAAATTGCGAATATGGGTAAGATGGTGGTTATAGCCCACATGGTTGTTCATGTTGGAGCGGGCATTGTGTACCAGGAAGGCATCTTGCTGATTCAGCAGGGCGATATCTTCCGCAGACAAGTACAAGCCGTGTGCGACCAGCGTTTTACGGTCAATGAGCCCATATTCCGCCAACCTGACCAGCAGGTCTTTACCGTACAGATGATGACTGTGGGAGACATCGTAGCGGTCTTCCGCCGCATGGATGTGCAGCCCGCGCCCGGTCGCGTTGATGGCCTCGCGTAGCATCTCCAGACCGGCATCGGGCACGGTAAAGGGGGCATGCGCGCCAATGTGCGCTTCCACCAGGTACGGCTCGCTACCGCTCTCTCGCGCATGGTCTATCTGACGGGCGAAGCGAATATTCTCTTCGACGCCTGCCTGTAGCTCTTTGATACCTTCGTTACGGTCGGTGGTTTCAAAGCAGGTCATTGCTCGCAGACCGACTTTTAAAAAGGCTGAACGCAGCGTAGAGAGCGAGCCCTGGATGTAGCCTGGTGAAGCATGGTGATCGATAACCGCAGAGCATCCGCTCTTAATCGCCTCCAGCGAGCAAATTAGTCCGCTGTAGTAGAGCGACTCTTCGTCCAGCGCCCGGTCCAGGCGCCACCACAGGTTTTTCAACGTTGAGATAAAGTCCGGGCTGGGGGCGATATTGGCCTGGATCCCGCGCGATAAACCGGAGTAGAAGTGGTTATGCGCACAGACCAGGCCTGGCATCACGATTCGCCCATGCATCTCTTTCCATTGCGCTTGCGGATAGCGCTGCGTCAGGGCGTCACCCACCTCAACAATAACGTCTTTGTCGATTGCAATATCCACCCCTTCACGCACGCTGGCCGGATGAAGTTGTACGGCGGTGACATTTTTCAGAATCAACATGATTACACCTCCACGCGGCCTAACAGGTAATGGTGATGCTGGTGGACATAGCTAATGACGCGGCACATGTCATCCAGTTCCGGCGGGATGCTGGCGAACTGCCCATCATGGCTGATGTTTAATACCCAGCTTTGGTCATTCAGCCGGACCCTGACCCGATCGTCTTCCACCAGGAAGCCCGGGTTACTGCTGTTGTCGAAATCCTGCGGCAGGCTAAAGAGCGTGACTTTGTCTTTATACGGCTTGCCCTGCCACGGACAGAATTGAGCGCAGTTACCGCATTCGTTGCAGTAAGCATCCAGATGTAGCGTCTGGAAGCGATTCTGGAATCCCGGCACGGGAATTGACACATTGGCGCGGTTCGGACAGACATCCACGCATTTGCTGCAGACATAGTTGCATTCAAGGCAGCGGGCCGCTTCCTGGGCGACAAAGGCGTCACGGTCATCTTTATCGACCTTCGCGACCGCGATCTCGCCTTTACGCTGATAGATTTCAGCGGGGCTGACGTTATTCCAGCGTTTATCGCCATGGTGGGAGCGGATATTTTCCCGCCAGAGGATGGTATCCGTGGCCCGACGCGCAGAGCCGATGGCGGCAACAATGGATGATGGACCACGCTGGACGTCGCCAATCATGAACACGTCGGTGAGGCGGGTTTCGCCGTTGTGATTCACCTCTGGCCAGCCTTTGCTGTCAAGCGGAACACCCATTGCATTCAGTGCTTCGGTATCCTGCTGTTCACCAATGGCGGTAATCAGACTATCGATGTGCAGCGTCAGCGTTTCGTCGGTTTCAACCGGGCGGCGCCGTCCTTTCTCATCCGGCTCTCCGAGCGTCATGACGCGCAGGGTGAGTGTACCATCCGCATCAAAACGTTCAGGGTTGTTGAGAAAACGGAACTCAACCCCATCGTGCAGGGCTTCTTCATACTCTTCACGCCAGGCGGGCATCTCCTGCAACGAACGGCGGTAGACCACGGTGACTTTCTCCACACCCGGCACGCGCAGTGCCGCACGGGCACAGTCCATCGCCGTGTTGCCCGCGCCGACGATCGCCACATGCTTACCGAGCGTCAACGCAGTTCCCTGATTGTATTCACGCAGGAAGGGAAGCGATTTCCAGATGTTGGGGTTATCGCCGTCGAGCTTCACGCCGCTGTTTTTATCCGTACCGGTTGCGATCAGAACGTAGTGGAACCCCTTTTCTTTCAGGCTCTGTACGGTCAGATCAGGCGCACAGCCATATTCGAACTTCACGCCGTGATCGGCGACAAAATCGATATCGTGCTGGATGAGTTCTGCCGGAATACGGAACTGAGGAATTATATTTTTCACCACGCCGCCCGCGTTGGCTTCGCGTTCAAATAGCGTCACCGGGTGTCCTGCCCGGGCAAGGAAGTAACCGGCCGCAAGCCCGGCCGGGCCCGCACCGATGACTGCAACCGGATGACGAGAGCCTGAGCCTGCGGGTTTGTGCCAGCGCTGTTTGTATTCATCCCACCCCTTTTCCAGCGCCACTTTTTTCAGTTCACGGATGTTCAAAGCGCTGTCATAGTCCAGACGGGTACAGTTGTACTGACACTGATGATCGCAGATATGACCGGTGATTGCCGGGAGGGCGTTTCGCTGATAAATCAGTTCCAGCGCGTCGGCATAACGCTGCTCGCCCAGCAGGCGAATATACTCCGGAATGTCCTGTTTGATGGCGCAGGCCGTAATACACGGGGCGACGTAGCAGTCGGTCAGCGGCAAGCCGCCGGCCACGTCAATGCGCTCTTCAGGTTTCCAGTGTTTTTGGGTATAGGCCATCGTGACGGCCTCTTCCGCCAGTCGATTCAGTCGTTCGACATCGACATGTTCCATTCCCCACGCATCTGAAGACTCCAGCTCACGCATACAGGCGCTGAGTCGCAGGTAACCGCCTGGCTTTAACAGGTCGGTCGCCATGGTGATCGGACGAATGCCGGTGTCAAAGATATCGCGGATGGTCAACTGGCTGGCGCCGCCGGAATAGGAGATGGGTAATTGGCCGTCGAAGGCCCGGGAAAGCACGGCCGCCACGTTGATTGAGAGCGGGAACAGCGCCCGGCCAGACATATACATCTCTTCGCCGGGAAGCGCACCTTTGTTATTGACGGTGCCCAGGGTGTTGGTGAGTTTTACGCCAAAACCCAGCGACTTTTCTTTTGCCAGCGCCATCAGGCGCTGCAACATTTCCAGCGCCTGGGTGAGCTTCAGATCGTGCTCAAATGACTCTTCTTTTAAGCCGATATAACCGAAGCCACAGCTGTCCAGAATTTCACGTACGCGTGAATAGCCCAGCAGCGTCGGATTCAGCTTCACAAAGGTATTCAGCCCTTTTTCTTCCAGCATATAGCGGCAGATGGCTTCGATTTCGTGCGGTGGGCAGCCGTGCATCGTGGACAGCGTGACACCCTGCACCAGTTTTGTGGGAATGCGTCCCGGCAGCGCCTGTAGACGTTCCCGATGTGCGTTCAACCCGTGGCGCGCGAGGAATGTTTCATCGTGCAGCCATCGCTGTAGCGTGTCGCGGTACTGCACAAATTTAGGGTGCGCGGATGCGTCCATCATGTTGTCGATGAACGCCTGCATGGGCGGTTGCTTGATGCCGTCGAGGTTATAGCCGACGCTCATATTAAAAATGAACGATTTACCGGTATCGCTACCTGAAGGTTGCAGCAGTTGCTCCAGTAAATGCAGGGCGAACCAGGCTTTAAGATACTCAT
Organism: Citrobacter sp. LST-B2; assembly: GCF_057983045.1. Taxonomy (NCBI): domain Bacteria; kingdom Pseudomonadati; phylum Pseudomonadota; class Gammaproteobacteria; order Enterobacterales; family Enterobacteriaceae; genus Citrobacter; species Citrobacter sp. LST-B2. The sequence continues at coordinate 4,032,812 of NZ_CP192598.1, read as the reverse complement.
CCCATGCTTTCAGCAGGGTAAATTCCGTCGACCATTCGGTATTGAAGCACTCATCTTCCGCATCAATACAGGGTTTTTCCAGTTCGAGCCGATCGAGAATTTGCACTGTTTTGAGTTCAATAAACCGACCGCCAGTCAGCCAGGAGGTGATGATATTTTGTGCGAGCTGGGTGTGCGGGCCGGCGGCGGGGCCGACGGGGGTGGCACAGGTTTCACCAAATACGCTTATCGATTTGCCTTTTTCCGGTGAATAGAACTGCTGCTCAGGAATACCAAAGATCGAGCGCTGCTGCTGATATTCATCAAATAGGCGCGTCAAAAGTTCCTCAAACGGAATCGGACGCATTATATCCCCCATACCCCTCTCCTTAGCTTTACTCGGCTTTCTTCAGGTCGTGGCAAGACAACCGGAAGGTGCGCGTGTTCATAGATGTCATTGGTTGACCGGGACTGATAAAGCCGGCGGTTTGGAGAAATAGAGCAACATTCGCACCACTACTCACAAAGCAGAGCCATAAAAATATAATTTTGTGAGGCGCTTCTAATCTTAAGTCTGCTTTGTGAAATATCTCACAAACGCTAAATGAGAATGAAAATCAGCCGGGAGAGGTATGGCGATAAGGTATTTCATCATCGCATTCTGTTTTCTCAAAAATGGCTATCGCTTATCATTATGATAAGTGAAAAATGAATCGGGAAATATTTGAACGCAATCGTTTAACTCCGTATTTCCTATTTATCTGTGTCGATTCTGCGCATTGATAAAATCCTCTGGTGTATCAATATCCAGAGTGATTCGGGCATCGTTTATTTCAATAAGATTATGTTTTCCGCGCAGCAATGCCTGACGCATATTGCTGACATCCGGTTGTGAGATGGCCTGCAACAGGCATTTTTTGGAAAGTAATACAGGATGGCCGGGCTGGCCCTGATAGCAAGGGATAAGTGCGTTATCGTTACGTAACGCCCAGATTTTATGGAAAATATCGTTATTCAGTTCAGGCATGTCACCGTGCGTGATGAAGCAGTGCCCGCTGTTCACGGCGGCAGCGCCAACCTTAATTGACGTAAATAAACCCTGAGCATAATCCGGATTGTACGTAATAATAATATTAGGCTGATTCGCATAGCGATTATGTATCTCCGTGGCGCGGTAACCGGAAACTAATATCACCCGGTTACAAAATTGCAGCGCGTTTTTGATACTTGCATCAAGAATTGTTCCTGCGTGCCAGGGTAACATCATTTTCCATTTTCCCATTCTGGATGATAACCCAGCAGCAGTAATTATACAGTCGACGACAGGCATGGCGATTCCATAATGTCTATTAGATGTTATGTCACTTCAGAGAGGCTTATGAGTATACCGGGGCATGCTTCTTTATTCTTTGATTTAGGTGCACAGAAACGGCCAACGGTGATTTCAATTATCGGTGCGGGTGGGAAAACCAGTACACTTTTCTGGCTCGCTCATCTCTTTCAATTATCAGGTCGACGGGTATTCATCACCACGACGACGCATATGTTTCTGCCTGACCACTCCTGGCCGACCCTTTTCTGTCGGGAGCCCGCCGGGTTGCCGTATCACGTGTTAATGCAACCCATCATTACCTGCTTTCGGTCGTGGAAAGCCCCATTGGGAAAAGCACGTGGTTTCTCACCCGACGCCATCGATGCCTTAGCCAGACGATCGGAATGTGACGTGGTTCTCGTCGAGGCAGACGGCGCACGCGGAATGCCGCTTAAAGCGCCAGATGAGCACGAACCTTGCATACCTGAAAGCAGTTGCTGCGTGATTGCCGTGATGGGTGGACACCTGCTGGGGAAACGCGTGGGGGCAGAGCAGGTGCATCGTTGGTCGCCGTTCGCCGGGATGACAGGCCTGACGGAGGGATCCCCCTTATCGCTGAAGGCGCTGGTTCGCCTGGTTCAGCATCCACAGGGAGCATTCAAAAATGCCCCGCCAGCCAGTCGACGCGTCTGGTTTCTCAATCGTTTTTCTCAATCTGAGAATGCCATTGATGAACGCGAGCTCATCCAACTGTTGTCAGACGGTGATGTGCAGGCTATCTGGCTGGGGAATGCACAGGAAACGCCTGCAATCACGCGCAGATTTGTGAGATAGCGACGCCGGGAACACCGGGTTCCTGAAAAGATATCCATTGAGGTCTGTATGAATATTTTCACAGAGGCTGCAAAACTTGAAGAGCAAAACCGCCCATTTGCGTTGGCGCAGATTGTCGATAGCCGGGGGTCCACGCCCCGCCATTCGGCACAGATGCTGGTACATCAGGATGGGTCTATCGTCGGGACTATCGGCGGAGGCATGGTGGAGCGCAAGGTGATCGACGAAGCGCTGCTGGCGTTACAGGAAAGAAAGCCGCGTATGTTTCATGGCCGGATGGCCCGCAACGGCGCCGATGCCGTTGGCTCGGACTGCGGCGGCGCGATGTCGGTTTTTATTAGCGTGCACGGCCTGCGCCCGCGACTGGTGTTAATCGGCGGCGGGCATGTCAACCGGGCGATTGCCCAGGGGGCAGCGCTGTTAGGGTTTGATATTGCCGTAGCGGATGTTTATCGCGAAAGCGTTAACCCGGACGCTTTTCCTCCCTCGGTACAGTTGTTACATGCCGATTCTTTTACCGCGGCAGTGGATGCGCTGGAGATCCGTCCGGACAACTTTGTGCTTATCGCGACGAACAATCAGGATCGGGAAGCGCTGGACAAATTGATCGAGCAACCCGTCGCGTGGCTGGGTTTGCTGGCAAGCCGTCGTAAAGTGCAGTTGTTTATGCGTCAGTTACGGGAGAAGGGCGTCGGTGAAGAGCACATTGCCCGCCTGCATGCGCCGGTGGGTTACAACATTGGTGCTGAAACGCCGCAGGAGATTGCGGTCAGCGTGTTGGCGGAGATCTTACAGGTTAAAAATAATGCGCCTGGTGGACTGATGATGCGCACCGCGCATCCGTCCGGCCATCAGCGGGTGGTGATTCGTGGCGCGGGAGATATCGCCAGCGGCGTGGCGCTGCGATTGTTCCATGCCGGTTTCAAAGTGATCATGCTGGAAGTGGAGAAACCGACCGTCATTCGCCGCAGCGTTGCGTTCGCGCAGGCCGTCTTTGATGGTGAAATGATCGTGGAAGGCGTGACGGCAAGACTGGCCACCTCGTCAGCAGAAGCGGCGGCGTTAGCCGAGCGTGGTTTTATCCCGATTCTGGTCGATCCAGCCGGTTCGCTGATTGACGCACTGAAACCCGTCTGCGTAGTGGATGCGATTCTGGCAAAACAAAATCTGGGTACGCGAAAAGATATGGCTCCTGTGACCATTGCGTTGGGGCCTGGGTTTACTGCGGGTGAAGACTGCCATGCGGTGATTGAAACAAATCGTGGACACTGGCTGGGTCAGGTGATTTACGCCGGTTGTGCACAGGAAAATACCGGGATACCCGGCAATATCATGGGGCATACCGCACGACGGGTGATTCGTGCACCCGCCGCAGGCATCATGCGCGCCAGAGTGAAATTAGGCGATCTGGTAGAAGAGGGCGAGGTGATTGCCTGGATTGGCGAAAACGAAATCATGGCACCGCTGTCGGGGATGGTGCGCGGCCTGTTAAGTGACGGGCTGGCGGTGGTGGGCGGTTTTAAAATCGGCGATATCGACCCGCGCGGCGAGACGGCGGATTTTACCAGCGTCTCTGATAAAGCGAGAGCGATAGGCGGCGGAGTGCTGGAAGCGCTCATGATGCTGATGCATCAGGGAGTGAAGTCAACAAATGAGGTGCTTGAAGTGGCGTAATGCGAATGGCCACATGGCGCTATGTTTATCCGGCCTGGGAGGCGCCAGGCCGGGTACGCAAAGCGCCCCCGGCGAATAAAACGCATCATATTACTGGCAGATAACCGTTCCGGTTTTTCCCTCAATCCCTTCTTTCGCTTTACTGAGCACCGTGATCAAGGCTTCCCGACCGGGGCGGGAGCGGGCGAACGACGCTGCGGCCTCCACTTTCGGCAACATAGAACCTTTAGCGAAATGCCCTTCGCTGATAAAGCGTTCCGCATCGCTCAACGACAGGCGATCCAGCCATTGCTCATTTTCTTTACCGAAGTTAATAGCCACTTTTTCGACCGCCGTCAGGATGATGAGCATATCCGCGTCGATCATCTCTGCCAGGCGGGCACTGGCCCAGTCCTTATCGATCACCGCGCTGGCCCCCCGCAGATGGTTGCCTTCGCGAATCACCGGAATACCGCCTCCGCCCACGGTAATAACCACCTGTCCGGCCTCAACCAGCGCCTTAACGGTTTCTTTCTCAATGATGTCCACCGGCTTAGGCGAGGCCACGACACGACGATAACCACGTCCGGCATCTTCTCTAAGCGTATAACCTTGTTTTTCCAGCTGTTCCGCTTCCTGCTGTGTGAAGAATGAACCGATGGGTTTGGTGGGGTTCAGAAACGCAGGATCGTGGGCGTCGACTTCTACCTGCGTCACCAGTGTGGCGACAGGTTTGTGCATCCCGCGTGAGAGCAATTCTTCGCGCAGCGCGTTTTGCAGATCGTAACCGATATAGCCCTGGCTCAATGCCACGCAGACGGACATCGGTAGCATTGGCGAGTGCGCCTCTGTTTTTGCCGCGGCTTCGAATGCCTGGTTGATCATACCCACCTGCGGCCCGTTACCATGAGTCACGATAACCTCATGACCCTGCGCAATGAGATCCACAATGGCCTGCGCGGTGATTTTGACGGCCTGCATCTGTCCGGCCAGATCCTCACCCAACGCGTTACCACCCAGCGCGAGAACAATTTTCTTCCTCATTTTTCCTCACTTATCATACACAGTTATCTGTTTCACCCACGCCGGGCGGGGTAAACGGCTTACGTCGTAAGAAGCGGCCCCGGCCTGCTTTCCCTGTAAAGACGCCATCGCAGAAGATCGTTTCGCCACGCGACAGCGTTCTGACAATCGCACCCTGACAGCGGAACCCCTCCCAGGGCGAATAATCAGCGTTATCGTGCAGGTGAGCATGATGGATCGTCTGGCTCTGGCGGGGATCGATAATCACCACATCGCCATCAGCGCCAGGTGCCAGTTGCCCCTTCTGCGGCCACACGCCGAACAGCCTGGCAGGCGTCGCGCTGGTTAACGCGACAAAGCGTTCAGGGGTAATTCGCCCGCTCATCACACCTTCAGAAAAGAGCAGTTGCAGGCGGTTTTCCACGCCGGGCAAACCATTCGGGCAGCGGCTGAAATCGCCGCCTGAGATCTGCTGGCGCTGCGCCATTGAGAAGGTGCAGTGGTCAGTCGCCACCACGTCAATGGCGCCGTCACTGATGCCGCACCAGAGCTTGTCCTGCTCGCGTACATTGCGTAACGGCGGGCTGAGAATGAAGTTCAGACCGTCTTCCCCGTCATAACGGCGTTCATCCAGCAGCAGATATTGCGGACAGGTCTCTATCCACACGGGCTGATGATTCGCTTTCGCCAGGCGTAAATAGTCCAATCCCAGGCCATTGGACAGGTGGACGATATACAACGGCGCGTTTCCCGCTAACTGCGCAAGGTTAATCATCCGGGCGATGGCTTCGGCTTCACATTCCAGCGGTCTGCTCAGGGCGTGATAGCGTGGCGACGTTAAGCCAGCGGCAATGAATTCGGCCCGTTTACTGGCGATGGCGGCGTCGTTTTCCGGGTGGACGGTGGTCAGCGCGCCGGACTTGTGCAAACGGCGCAGCACCTGCAAGGTTTCATCATCGTTGAGTTTGTACTGGTAGGTCAGATAGAGCTTGAAGCTGCTGATGCCTTCTTCCACCATCATCGGGATCTCGTCGAGGATGGCATGATTGACGTGCTGAATGACGCCATGGAAACTGTAGTCGATCGCCGCTTTGTGCGCGGCGTACCCCTGGTAGACTTCCAGTTGATGGCGCAGGCGACAGCCTGACGGGCCAAATCCCATATGGTCAATAATGGTTGTTGTACCGCCACACGCCGCGGCGCGGGTGCCGGTAAAAAAATCATCACAGCTACGGGCGAGGCCGGTGTCGATATTGAAATGCGTATGTACATCCACGCCGCCGGGAAAAACGTAACATCCCGCAGCATCAATCACTTCACACGAAGGGGGCGGCGTAATCTCCGCATCCCGTTGACGAACGATACCGTTCTCAATCAGCAGGTCCTGTTTAGCCTGTCCGTCGGCGTTAACGACAATGCCATTTTTAATCAATACGCGCATAGCACACTCCAGAAATCCCCCGGTAAACCGGGGGAGACAGATGGATCGTTATTTCGTTGCCAGCCAGGACAGTGGAATGGCAGCGTACATCGCGGCGCAGGTCACCAGATGTGATTTCCAGGTTTTTTCGTTTGGCGCGTGGGCTTCGGGTTCTTTACCCGGACCAAAACCGATCACCGGAATACCGTGACGTCCCATAATCGATACGCCGTTGGTGGAGAACGTCCACTTGTCGACCACCGGTGCTTTGCCGAACAGACCTTCATAGGCATTGACCAGCGCTTTGACGGTGAAGTGATCTTCTTCCACTTTCCAGGTTGGGAAGTAGCATTCGGTCGGGTAAACCAGCCCGGTCCAGGAAGGGCGGTCATAGTTGTACATCGAGACCACCGCATTGGCTTTTTTTACAGCCGGCAGGGCGCGAATCTCTTCCAGCGCGCCTTCCCAGGTTTCACCCCAGGTCAGACGACGGTCGATGGAGACGGCGCAACTGTCCGCCACGGCACAGCGGCTTGGCGAGGTGAAGAAGATTTCGGAAACGGTTAAGGTCCCTTTACCGAGGAATTCGTCATAAGCCAGATGTTGTGACAATTCCTGTAACTCGTTGAGGATTGGTCCCATTTTAAAAATGGCGTTATCGCCGCGTTCCGGGGCGGAACCGTGACAACTGACTCCCTGCACATCAATGCGTATTTCCATGCGCCCGCGCTGTCCACGATAAACCTGGCAATCAGTCGGCTCGGTACTGACAACAAACTCCGGACGGATACCGGATTGCTCAATGATGTACTGCCAGCACAGACCATCGCAGTCCTCTTCCTGTACCGTGCCGGTGACCAGCAGCGTGTACTCATCTTCCAGACCGAGATCTTTAATGATCTTCCCGGCGTAAACCATGGACGCCATGCCGCCTTCCTGGTCAGATGTGCCGCGTCCACCGATCAGTTCATCGGTCTCCATCCCTTCATAGGGATCAAAATTCCAGTTGTTGATGTTGCCGATACCGACCGTGTCGATATGCGCGTCCATTGCGACCAGGCGCGGGCCATGGCCGATGTATCCCAGAATGTTGCCCATCGGGTCGATCTCGACTTTATCGAAACCGACTTTCTCCATTTCTTGTTTGATGCGATGGATAACCCGTTTTTCATCGCAGCTTTCGCTGGGAATGGCGACCATGTCGCGCAGGAAACGCGTCATGTCTTCTTTGTAGTCGTTTGCTTTTTCAAGAATCAGTTTAAAAGGAATGTGCTTAGCCATGACTTTTCTCCAGTGTTCGCTCCCGAATCTCCTGGGGAGCGTTTTCCAATAGGGGGTTACAGTGCGACCGGATGTTTGCCTTCCCAGACCACTTCCCGGTAGTGCTTCACATCGGTATCGCCTTCGGTACTGATGACCAGCACAACGGCATCTTTATCTAACGCCAGTTTGTCCATCAGGGCCTGGCGCTGTGGGTGATGATGGACGGCAGCCAGAACGCCCAATCCTACGGCGCCGGACTCGCCGGAGATCACCCGTGGGTCGCTGCCAAAAGGATTACCCAGCACGCGCATGCCCAGCGCGGCGACGCTGTCCTGGCAGGAGATAAATTGGGTGGCGCAGTTGCGCAGAATTTCCCAGCCGAGCGGGTTAGGTTCACCACAGGCCAGACCGGCCATGATGGTTGCCATATCTCCCCCAACGTTGACGATGTCGCCTTTCACGCCGGAACGATAAATGCAGTCCGCTTTGTCCGGTTCGACGATAATGCTGTGCAGGTTTTGCGGGCCATAGACGTCGACCAGATAGCCCAGCACGCCGCCCGCCATGGCGCCAACGCCAGCCTGTAACAGCACGTGGGTCGGTGTGACGTCCAGGGCGCGCATTTGCTCAACGGCCTCATCGGCCAGCGTGGCGTAGCCCTGCATAATCCAGGTGGGGATTTTGGTGTAACCTTCCCAGGCGGTGTCCTGCACCACTTCCCAGCCGTTTTGTTGAGCGTGCTGCATGGTCAGACGAACGGTATCGTCATAGTTCATGTCGGTGACAATGCACTCCGCGCCGAGGTTGAGAATGGCGTCCACGCGTTCTTGCGCTGAGCCTTTCGGCATGTAAACCACCGCATGTTGTCCGAGTTGTTGTGCCGCCCAGGCAATACCGCGACCGTGGTTACCGTCGGTGGTAGTGGCAAACGTCATTTTTTCGCCGATGGTGTTTTTGAGCTGTTCGAAAGAGAGCGTCTCAATATCAAGATGATATTTCTCACACAACAGGCAGGCGATGGCAAAAGCCCCGCCGAGCATCTTGAACGCGTTCAGTCCAAAGCGTTTTGACTCATCTTTGACGAGGATTTTTTTCACGCCAAACAGTTGGGCGAGGTCATCCAGCGCACAGAGCGGCGTTGGGTGGTAGCCAGCGATCTTTTGATGGAACTGGCGAGCCACTTTGGCCTGTTTTTGCGAAAAAAGGGGCGATGTTTCACCGTTGTAAAAGCGGTTATCGGCAATATCGATCTTCAGTGAGAAAACGGACATATCCTATCCTTTTGGCCTCCGGAAAGGAGAGCCGACCGGCAGGTCGGCTCAGGGGGTTATTTCACGCGTGGTTGCGCTTCTTTCAACAACTGCTCCAGCAGTACGCCAGGCTTCGGATATTTGCGGGAGAGGATCATCGCGGCGATGATGTAGGGCTTCCAACTGGCTTCTTTGTACGTTGCTATGCGGTATTTTTCGAATACGGCGTCGGTGACTTCCCCTTCTTTGCAGGAGACGCCGCTGATATCCGCGGGCAGGCAGTGCATATACAGCGCTTCGCCGTCGCGGGTGAGTTGCATCATTTCTTCAGTGCAGTGCCAGTTTTTATGCTTTGCGTTTTGCTCAAGACACTGTCTTTCCAGCTCTTTCAGGGCCGCGTGATCGTTGGCGCGCAGAAGTTCGGTACGTTCTTCCATCACTTTGTAAGGCGCCCATGATTTCGGATAGACGATGTCGGCATCTTTGAAGGCTTCTTCCATGCTGGTGACCTGGCGGAAGCTGCCGCCGGACGCGTTCGCGTTGTTTTTCGCCACTTCAATCACGTCCGGGATCAGGTCATATCCTTCCGGATGCGCCAGGGTGACGTCCATACCGAAGCGGGTCATCAGACCGATAATGCCTTGTGGCACAGAGAGGGGTTTGCCGTAGCTGGGTGAGTAGGCCCAGGTCATGGCGATTTTTTTACCCTTAAGGTTTTCCAGCGAACCAAAATGTTCACGTAGCCAGGCCAAATCCGCCATCGCCTGTGTTGGATGGTCGATATCGCATTGCAGGTTAACTAACGCCGGACGCTGCGGCAGCACGCCCTGTTTGTAGCCGTCATCCAGCGCGGCGCCGACTTCACGCATATAGGCGTTGCCCGCACCAAGATACATGTCGTCGCGAATACCAATGGCGTCGGCGCAGAAGGAGATCATATTGGCCGTTTCGCGGACGGTTTCGCCGTGCGCGATTTGTGATTTTCCTTCGTCCAGATCCTGCTGAGCCAGGCCGAGCAGGTTAAGGGCGGACGCGTAAGAAAAGCGGGTACGGGTGGAGTTATCGCGGAAAACGGAAATCCCTAATCCACTATTGAAGACTTTGGTCGCGATGTTTTCGGCACGCAGCATCTTCAGCGCAGCAGCGACGTCCAGGACTTGTTTCAGTTCATCCGGCGTCTGTTCCCACGTAAGCAAAAAATCCTTCTCGTGAAGGTGTGAGGTCAGCGAATTGATATCCTTTATCAGCTCATTAACAGTTTTCATGGTAAGGTCCTGGTAGTGGAATGACGGCAAGGTGGCTTATTCGCGGTAATGACAAGCGGCATCACCGATATACCAGGGACTAACAATAAGCGTGCCAAAATGAATCCGACGGCGGATAAATAGGAAATCATCAGGCAATATGTGGCACTGATCACAGAATAAAGCTATCTGTAATTCGTCATGAATATACGAAAACGTTTGGCTTAATAAATAACGCAATGTGTCAATGAACTGACTGACAGAATAATACCCGGATGAAGAGTAAATACCGTCAGTTTGATAAACTCACTACGCTGATTCTCATATTGATATAGAAATGTGATTTCTCTTGCATATTTTCATTATAAAATGATAAAGAGCCTGTGTTTTTATCAAAGCAAATTTTGTCTGAGTTAGTATCCTTATATTCTACGAACCATCAATGTCTTCAATGATCAATCATTTAAGTGATTCCGGAAGGTAAGACTATGGTGCTTGCAACAACGCAGTCCATTTTGATGCAGATTCAACCTACCATTCAGCGTTTCGCCAGAATGCTTGCCAGCGTTTTGCAACTCGAAGTTGAGATCGTCGATGATAACCTCTGCCGCGTCGCGGGAACCGGCGCTTACGGGAAATACCTCGGACGCCCGTTGAGCGGTAACTCCAGACTGTTGCGCTATGTACTGGAAAGTAAAAAAGAAAAGGTTGTGACGCATTCCCGCTTTGACCCGCTCTGTGAAGGCTGCGATAGCAAAGATAACTGTCGCGAGAAGGCTTTTCTGGGAACCCCCGTCATTCTGCAGGACCGCTGTGTAGGAGTGATCAGTTTGATTGCCGTAACGCATGAACAGCAGGAACATATCAATGACAACCTGCGCGAGTTTTCAGACTATGTTCGCCATATATCCACTATTTTTGTTTCAAAACTTCTCGAAGATCAGAGTGGGAGTGACAACATCAGTAAAATATTTTCGACAATGATCGAGAATATGGATCAAGGTGTATTGGTCATTGATGAAGACAACCGCGTACAGTTCGCGAATCAAACCGCGTTAAAAATTCTTGGTGCGGTGCAGAATAATATGGTGGGAAAGTCGGTCAGGTTTCGGCCATTAACGTTTGAAAGTAATTTCACGCACGGGCATATGCAGCATATCGTCTCCTGGGATGATAAAAGTGAACTGATCATTGGTCAGTTGCATCATGTGCAGGGACGGCAGTTATTCCTGATGGCCTTCCATCAGTCGCATACCAGTTCCTCTGTATCGATTGCCACCGATGAACCGCATATTGAACAACTGGTGGGTGAATGCCGGGTTATGCGCCAGCTTAAGCGGCTGATCGGCCGTATTGCCCCCAGTCCGTCCAGCGTCATGATTGTGGGGGAGAGCGGCACCGGAAAAGAGGTGGTCGCGCGCGCCATTCACAAACTCAGCGATCGACGCAATAAACCGTTTATCGCCATCAACTGCGCGGCGATACCGGAACAGTTGCTGGAAAGTGAACTGTTTGGCTATGTTAAAGGCGCATTCACCGGCGCCTCCGCCAATGGGAAAACGGGCCTGATTCAGGCGGCAAACAGTGGAACGCTATTTCTCGATGAAATTGGCGATATGCCCTTGATGCTACAGGCTAAACTGCTCAGGGCGATTGAAGCGAGGGAAGTGTTGCCGCTTGGCGCGAGCAGTCCGGTTCAGGTCGACATCCGCATTATTTCAGCTACCAATCAGAACCTCGGGCAGTTTATCGCCGAAGGCAAATTCCGTGAAGATCTGTTCTATCGACTGAACGTCATCCCACTGACTCTGCCCCCGCTACGTGAACGACAGGATGATATTGAGCTACTGGTGCACTATTTCCTACATCTGCATACTCGCCGTTTAGGGCTGGTCTATCCGGGGATTGCACCGGATGTGGTGACCCTGCTCAGACACCATCAGTGGCCGGGAAATCTGCGTGAATTAAGCAACCTGATGGAATATCTGGTCAACGTGGTCCCTTCAGGCGAGGTGATCGACAGTACGCTTTTACCGCCAAATCTGATCAACAACGGTAAAGCGCCGGAATCCGTTGGAGCGGTCGCTCATGCGGCGCAGTTGCTGTCTGAGGATACCGGCGGAACCGCGCTGGAAGAGATGGAAAAGCAGATGATTCGCGAAGCGCTATCTCGCCACTCCAACAAAAAACAGGTGGCGGATGAGTTAGGCATTGGGATTGCCACGCTTTATCGCAAAATTAAAAAGTACGAGCTGCTGAACGCATAACTCAACGCACAACCGCGTTCAGGTTGCATCAGGGGGCGAGTGTGTGAACGCTACTGACCCGGAGGCAACCTGAAGGATGCGGTGTTAATTATTCAGGCTCAGTGCAGCGCTGGACGGTATCGACAATCATCTGATAGCCAGTACAACGGCACAAATTCCCCGCCAGACCACGACGGATCTCCAGAATGGTTAATGGTTTTTCACGCGGTTTTGCCAGCAATGCGGTGGTCGCCATAATCAGACCCGGCGTGCAAAAACCACACTGCACGGCACCGGATGTCGCATAAGCCATCTGAACACGCGAGAGCTGACTGCCAGCCGATTCACCTTCCAGGGTACGGATCTGTTTTCCGGCTGCCCACGCGGCAAGGTACAGGCAACTGTCGATGGCCGTACCGTCAACCAGCACCGTACAGGCTCCGCATTCACCGACACAGCATCCCTGTTTGACGCTCAGCAACCCTTGTTCGCGCAGGAGTTCAGAGAGCGGCATCCCCGGCATGATGCTGAGCTGAAAAGGGTGATCATTAATGACGCATTCCAGCGTGATTCGGTTAGTGTCATTCATTGCAGCTTTCCTCCCGCCGCGACAACGGCTTCAGTAACCACTTTCCGGGTCATCGTCTGGATGAGATGCAGACGAAATTCCTTACTTGCCCGCCAGGAAGATCGCGGGGCGACGTCCTGCAGAACGGATTCGGCGATCGCGTCCAGCGTCTGGTGGGTCAATGGCGCATTTTGCGCCGCGCTCTCCGCATGCTGACAGCGAACTGGCGTCGGAGCCGCAACGCCGAATGCCAGACGAAGTTCTTTAAAACCGCCGTTATCCAGTTGGCATCGTGCCGCACAACCAATGGTCGAGATGTCCATCGCATCGCGCATGGCATATTTAAAATGCGCGCTGCCAGTATGCGCCCTCGGCTGCGGTGGAAAATGAAAGGCGACAAGGATTTCATCTTGCTCGAGAGCGACTTTTCCGGGGCCGGTGTGAAAACCGTTGATGCTGGTAAAACGCACCCCTTTTGGCGAGGCGATCTCAAGCGTGGCGTCATAAATCAGCGTTGGCGTCGCCGAGTCTGCGCTGGTTGCGCCATTACAGATATTCCCGCCGTAGGTCGCGACATTACGGATTTGCGGTCCGGCGATGGAGGTAGCTGCCGCACACAGGGCTGGCAGATGTCGTTGCGCGACGGGATGCTCGATAATCTCGCTAAAGGTGGTGGCGGAACCGATACGCAGCCTTTCTTCCTTCGACAGGGTAATGCCTCGTAATTCGGGCAGATCATGGATATCGACGATATGACGGTAACGCGCATTGTGATGATGAAGTTGGATCAGTACGTCGGTTCCGCCGGCGAGCAGTTTCGCCTGCGGATAGCGCGCCAGCAGGCTGACAGCCCCGGCAATGTCTGAAGCGCGATGATAAGAAGCAAAGTCAAACATGATCATATCCTCAAATCAAGCCAGCCTGGTGGAACTCCGCATATAACCGTTTTGGCGTCAGTGGCAACGTATCAATTGCAACGCCTGTGGCCATTTTCACTGCGTTACGAATGGCGGCAGCAACAGGAATAATGGGCGGCTCGCCGAGGGATTTATGTCCATACGCCGACTGCGGCTCCTGCGTTTCAACGAATGCGCTCTCCAGTTGCGGCAGGTCAGGCATGGTCGGCATTTTGTAATCAAGGAGATTCGGGTTACGCACCAGACCACTTTCCCCATCGATGATCATCTCTTCAAACAGCGACCAGCCAATGCCCATTCCCATCCCGCCATGCACCTGACCTTCCGCCAGTTGAGGGTTCAGAATATGGCCGGAATCGTGGACATTGAGGATGCGGTTGATGGTGACCTTGCACAGGGCGATATCGACGCTCAGATCGACAAACGTGCAGCCAAACGCCGGTGGGTTAGTGGTGGTTTTCACCGAGCATTCCGCAGACAACTGACCGCCGCGCTCCGGATGATAAAACGCATCCATCGCCAGCTCTTTTAAGGACAGCAACGGTGAGTCCGGGCGATCGATAAGGACGATGTGGCCTGCCGTCAGCGTCAGGCTCATGACGGACTGATGCAGCATGTCGGCAGCGTGAAGAAGGATCTTATCGCGCAGTTGAAGTGCTGCCTTGCGCAGTGCCGGTGCGGTGACATAGCTTTGGCGAGAGGCGAAGGCGCCAGGGTCGAAGGGGGTAATGTCGGTATCCTGGGTGGAAATAACGTGCACATCGCTGACCGGTACGCCGAGAGTTTCCGCCACCATCTGTGAGAAAACGGTATCCGCCCCCTGACCGATTTCCGTGGCTCCGCTCTGCACGTTGATCGTTCCGTCCTGATTCATCAGCAGACGGGCACCAGCGATCTCCACGCCGACCGGCCAGGTGTTGGAGGTATAACTAAAACAGGCGACGCCGACGCCCCGGCGGATGTTGCCTTGCTGGTGCAGACATTCAGCGCGACGGGCGTCCCACTCAAACAGCGCGCGGCCTTTTTGCAGACATTCCGGGAGCCCCGCGCTGTAGATGCGTTTGCCGGTAATCGGGTTCGTGTCGCCTTCGCAGGCCGCATTGCGCAACCGAACCTCGACCGGATCGAGACCCAGCGCCGTTGCGGCGTCATCCAGCATCGATTCTACGGCAAAGATCACCTGCGGCGCGCCGTAGCCGCGCATCGCGCCAGCGGAAGGAAGATTGGTATAGCAGGTGGTGGAACGGTAAGCGTATGCGCTACGGGGATAGAGGTAGGCCACTTTGTTGCCGCCCGCCGAGGCGATGGAATGCCCGTGTGAGGCGTAAGCGCCAGTATTTGACAGAACATCCAGACGATAGCCTTGCAACGTGCCGTCGCGATTGAGCC
This sequence comes from Citrobacter sp. LST-B2, assembly GCF_057983045.1. Taxonomy (NCBI): domain Bacteria; kingdom Pseudomonadati; phylum Pseudomonadota; class Gammaproteobacteria; order Enterobacterales; family Enterobacteriaceae; genus Citrobacter; species Citrobacter sp. LST-B2. The sequence goes on along the minus strand of NZ_CP192598.1, from coordinate 4,017,714 downwards.
CTATCTGTCCATCCATCGTGAACGCATGGCGGGTACGGGAAGCGAGAAAACATTCTTCACGGCTGAGAGAGACTTTCACTGGAATACCGCCCAGTTTGCGCGTCAGGAAAGCGGCCATGGGTTCTTCCAGCACATCCTGCTTGTTTCCAAATCCGCCGCCGACGTAAGGTTTGATAACCCGCACGCATGACCACGGAATGCCCAATGCCTGGCCCACGACCCGACGTACGATGTGTGGGATCTGCGTGCTGGAGACGATGGAGATTCGCGAGTCATCTTCCATCCAGGCCAATGAAGTGACGCTTTCCATATGGCAATGTTGAATCACCGGCGTCTGGTAATGTCCCTGGAGTTGGTAATCAGCGGCATCAATGGTCTGCTGGACATTCCCGGTGGTCATTTCACTGCGATTGAGCAAATTACCGCCTGGGTGAATAGGGACAGCATCATCCGCCAGAGCTGCTTCTGGCGTGGTGATCACCGGGAGTTTTTCCCATTCCACATTCACCAGTAAGGCCGCTTTCTCTGCGGTTAACGCGTCCCTTGCCACAACAATCGCGACCGCATCGCCATGATGGCGTACGTGGCGGGTCAACAGAAAACGGTCGGCGGTGTCACGTTTGTTCTCATCCAGCGTCCAGGCGTGCCCTGCCGTGGCGAAGGGAATATCCGGTACATCTTCCCAGGTAAACACGGCCAGTACACCGGGCAGGCTTTTCGCCTCATCACAGTTGATGCTGGTGGCGTAACCGTGGGCAATCGGACTGCGAACGTATTTGGCATAACACATGCCCGCCATCATGTAATCATCAGTATATCGAGCCCGCCCGGTCACTTTAGCGATGGCATCCACGCGCATGCATGACTCTCCGGTAGCGGTTGCTTCCCGCGCATCCATAAACGTCCCCTTGATTTAACAATTCGGTTCCTGAACAACCGTTAAATCAGGCAAGAATTACGCCAGAAGCGCAAAGTTGCGCCGTGAGAAAAGGGAAGTGTGACGGAGATAATAATATGGTCTGTCGGGAGAGGGATCCGACCTTTGACGATGAGCACTTTGCGTATCATTATGAGTTTAATCAACTCATTGTGATACACGGTAAGTGGCGGTGATAGCGTTTATCAGGCGGTCCATGAGGGGACATACCGATTCAATAAATTTGGCATCCGGATTATGGCTGCTATCATATGGCGTCTGTGAATATTGCGAGGAACGGTTTTGAGCGCAGGACGCCTGAAGAAAAATAGCCTGGGTATTGTCATGCTGCTTTGTGCGGGATTGCTTGTCGTGGGCTGCTCGGGGAGCAAATCGTCTGATTCTGGCGCCGTTTATACCGTCAAACGGGGAGATACCCTTTACCGTATTTCACGCACGACAGGCACCAGCGTCAAAGACCTTGCGCGTCTGAACGGCATTTCGCCGCCGTACACCATTGAAGTTGGGCAAAAGCTGAAGCTCGGTGGTTCGAAAACGGCCTCATCGAAATCCACTAAAAAGTCGTCTACCAAAACAGCCTCCGCGAGACCGTCTTCTTCCGTGCCGCAATCGTCCTGGCCACCGGTAGGGCAACGTTGTTGGCAGTGGCCTGCCAGCGGTAAGGTGATCCTGCCTTATTCCACTGCGGATGGAGGGAATAAGGGGATCGACATTTCCGCTGCCCGCGGTACGCCGGTTTATGCCGCCGGGGCAGGGAAGGTGGTCTACGTGGGCAACCAACTGCGGGGCTACGGTAATCTCATTATGATCAAACACAGTGAAGATTACATTACCGCCTACGCTCACAACGACACGATGCTGGTGAATAACGGGCAAAGCGTGAAGGCGGGACAGAAAATCGCCACGATGGGCAGTACTGATGCGGCCTCGGTGCGGTTGCACTTCCAGATTCGCTACCGTGCGACGGCCATCGACCCGCTGCGTTACCTGCCGCCGCAGGGCAGCAAACCGAAATGCTGACGGTGAATTAATCGCCAGTCAGCTGGTCTGTCCCTTGCCAACAAGAGCGTAAGGTTTATAATGCCTTACGCACTCCAACGCGGGCGTAGTTCAATGGTAGAACGAGAGCTTCCCAAGCTCTATACGAGGGTTCGATTCCCTTCGCCCGCTCCATGACACTTCATACTTAAAACTCTCCAGTTTACTGAATCCAAAGGGAAATAGCTTAAAGCCTCTTTGCTGAGTTCCTTACTGTAACCGACGGTATAACCCTCACAGGGTCAGTGAGAAGTCTTGCTTTATTCATATATGGAAATTCAAATATAATTTGACACTGTACGGTTACAGCGAGATATTGCGAAACAATAGCCGGGGGGACTTATGCCACAATTATCATCTCTACAACTCTTCAAAAACCTCTCCGATGAAACCCGCTTGGGCATTGTGTTGCTGCTCAGAGAGATGGGAGAGCTGTGCGTGTGCGATCTCTGTACGGCGCTGGAACAGTCACAGCCCAAGATCTCCCGCCATCTGGCAATGCTCCGGGAAAGTGGACTATTGCTGGATCGCAAACAGGGTAAGTGGGTTCACTACCGTTTATCCCCGCATATTCCTTCCTGGGCCGCTCAGGTGATTGAGCAGGCCTGGTTAAGCCAACAGGACGACGTACAGGCCATCGCCCGTAAGCTGGCATCAGCAAACTGCTCTGGCAGTGGTAAGGCTGTTTGTATCTAAAAAATTTGCCTGTACATATATGTTTTTACGGATGTGAGGTGTTAAAGATGAAAACGTTAACCGTGTTTGATCCTGCGATGTGCTGCAGTACCGGCGTTTGTGGTTCAGATGTTGATCAAGTTCTGGTTGATTTCTCTGCGGATGTGCAGTGGCTGAAAGGACGTGGCGTACAGGTTGAACGTTACAACCTGGCGCAGCAGCCCATGAGCTTTGTTCAGAACGAGAAAGCGAAAGCATTCCTCGAAGCATCTGGAGCAGAAGGGCTTCCGCTACTGCTGTTGGACGGCGAAACGGTGATGGCAGGGCGATACCCAAAACGCGCTGAGCTGGCTCGCTGGTTAGGCATTCCGCTGGAGAAGGTTGGGTTAGCGCCCACCAGCTGCTGTGGTGGTAATGCTTCCTGTTGCTGAGTATGTCAGGAGGACATATGAAATTCTTACAGAACATCCCGCCTTACCTGTTTTTTACCGGTAAGGGAGGTGTAGGAAAAACGTCCATTTCCTGCGCGACGGCTATCCGCCTTGCCGAACAGGGGAAGCGGGTTTTGCTGGTCAGTACCGATCCGGCTTCCAATGTCGGTCAGGTATTCAATCAGGCTATCGGTAACACCATTCGCCCTGTGGCAGCAGTTCCTGGACTTTCCGCTCTGGAGATCGACCCGCAGGAAGCCGCCCAACAATACCGCGCCAGAATCGTTGATCCTATCAAAGGTCTTCTGCCTGATGACGTTGTTAACAGTATCAGCGAGCAGCTTTCAGGAGCCTGTACCACTGAGATTGCGGCGTTTGATGAGTTCACCGGCTTATTGACAGACGCTTCCCTGCTGACCCGCTTCGATCACATTATTTTTGATACAGCGCCGACGGGCCACACGATTCGCCTTCTCCAGCTTCCCGGAGCCTGGAGTAGCTTTATTGAAAGCAACCCGGATGGTGCTTCCTGTCTTGGCCCAATGGCCGGTCTGGAAAAGCAGCGTGAGCAGTATGCTCATGCAGTAGAGGCGTTATCCGATCCTGAACGTACCCGCCTGGTTCTGGTTGCACGACTGCAAAAATCTACGCTGCAGGAAGTCGCCCGCACCCATGAAGAACTGGCTGCAATTGGCCTGAAAAACCAGTATCTGGTGATTAATGGGGTGCTGCCTAAAGCCGAAACTGAATATGACGTCCTGGCCGCTGCGATATGGCAACGTGAGCAGGAGGCACTGGCAAATCTTCCTGCCGGTTTATCTGAGCTACCGACAGATACCCTATTACTACAGCCAGTCAATATGGTTGGTGTTTCAGCATTGAAGGGACTGCTGGATACCCGTTCTGAGGCATTACCGCTCCCGGCAACGAACGTTCTGTACATGCCTGAAAACTTATCGCTCTCTGGCCTGGTCGAGGATATCGCTCGCAGTGAACACGGCCTGATTATGCTGATGGGCAAAGGTGGTGTAGGGAAAACCACGATGGCTGCTGCCATCGCCGTCAGGCTGGCGGATATGGGATTTGATGTCCATCTCACCACCTCAGATCCCGCTGCACATCTCAGTACCACGCTGAACGGTAGCCTGAATAACCTTCAGGTCAGCAGGATTAATCCACACGATGAAACCGAACGTTATCGCCAGCATGTCCTGGAGACGAAGGGAAGAGATCTGGACGAAGCAGGGAAACGGCTACTGGAAGAGGATTTACGCTCTCCCTGTACTGAAGAAATTGCCGTATTTCAGGCCTTTTCTCGGGTGATTCGTGAAGCGGGTAAGCGGTTTGTTGTTATGGATACTGCCCCTACGGGACACACGCTTTTACTGCTGGATGCGACCGGGGCTTATCATCGTGAGATTGCTAAGAAGATGGGGGATAAAGGTTATTTTACTACCCCAATGATGCAGCTTCAGGACCCGGATAGAACCAAAGTTCTGCTGGTTACGCTTCCTGAAACCACACCGGTGCTGGAAGCGGCAAACCTGCAGTCTGACCTTGAAAGAGCGGGGATTCATCCGTGGGGCTGGATTATCAATAACAGCCTTTCCATTGCGGATACGCGTTCTCCGTTGCTTTGCCAGCGCGCCCGGCAGGAACTGCCTCAGATTGAGGCTGTTAAGAATCAGCATGCTGACCGTATAGCGCTCGTTCCGGTATTGGCGTCAGAGCCCGCCGGTATTGAAAAGCTCAGAGAGTTGATGAGTTAATTTTTTTGTATTTACAGGGCGGCAAAGTCGCCCTGTCAGGAGGATGTATGTTACTGGCAGGCGTTATTTTTGTCCTGACCATTGTTTTGGTTATCTGGCAGCCTAAGGGTTTAGGGATCGGCTGGAGCGCGACGCTGGGCGCAGGACTGGCTTTGATTTCTGGCGTTGTGCATGTAAGCGATATTCCGGTGGTGTGGAATATCGTCTGGAACGCGACGGCAACATTTATTGCCGTAATTATTATCAGCCTGCTGCTCGATGAATCTGGTTTTTTCGAATGGGCGGCACTGCATGTTTCACGTTGGGGTAATGGTCATGGCCGTTTGCTCTTTACGTATATCGTTCTGCTCGGTGCGGCGGTGGCGGCACTGTTTGCCAACGATGGAGCGGCATTGATTCTGACGCCGATAGTCATCGCCATGCTGCTGGCATTAGGGTTCAGCAAAGGCACCACGCTGGCATTCGTCATGGCTGCCGGGTTTATTGCCGATACTGCCAGCCTGCCGCTTATCGTGTCGAACCTGGTGAATATCGTCTCGGCGGACTTCTTTGGTCTGGGATTCACTGAATATGCATCGGTGATGGTGCCGGTGGATATTGCCGCCATTGTTGCCACGCTGGTGATGCTGCATCTGTTCTTCCGCAAGGATATCCCGCCGACTTACGATCGGGCTCTCCTTAAGGCACCGACAAACGCGATTAAAGATCTGGCAACCTTCAGAACTGGCTGGATAGTGTTGATTCTTCTGCTGGTTGGGTTCTTTGTCCTCGAGCCACTCGGGATTCCCGTTAGCGCGATTGCTGCAGTTGGGGCGGTAATGCTGTTTACTGTGGCGAAACGAGGCCATGCCATTAACACCGGCAAAGTGCTGCGCGGTGCGCCATGGCAGATCGTCATCTTCTCACTGGGGATGTACCTGGTGGTCTACGGTCTGCGCAACGCCGGACTAACCGAATACCTTTCAGGTGTGCTGAACGTACTGGCGGATAAAGGACTCTGGGTCGCGACGCTGGGGACTGGCTTCCTGACAGCAATCCTGTCTTCCATTATGAACAACATGCCTACGGTGCTGGTTGGCGCGCTCTCTATCGAGGGAAGCACTGCCACCGGCGTTATTAAAGAGGCGATGATCTACGCTAACGTGATTGGCTGCGATCTGGGGCCGAAAATTACACCTATTGGTAGCCTTGCAACGCTGCTCTGGCTGCATGTACTTTCACAGAAGAATATGACCATCACGTGGGGATACTATTTCCGCACAGGGATTATTATGACTCTGCCTGTGCTGTTTGTAACGCTGGCGGCGCTGGCGCTACGTCTCTCTTTCACTTTGTAATGAGATACTGATATGAGCAACATCACCATATATCACAACCCGGCCTGCGGCACGTCGCGTAATACGCTGGAGATGATCCGCAACAGCGGTAATGAACCGACCGTTATTCATTACCTTGAAAATCCACCGTCTCGCGATGAGCTGGTCAAACTTATCGCAGATATGGGGATTACAGTACGGGCGCTGCTGCGTAAAAACGTCGAGCCTTATGAAGAACTGGGGCTTGCGGAAGATAAGTTTACTGACGACCAATTACTAGACTTTATGTTGCAGTATCCGATCCTGATTAACCGTCCGATTGTGGTGACGCCGTTGGGAACGCGTCTGTGTCGTCCTTCCGAGGTGGTTCTGGATATCCTTCCAGATGCTCAGAAAGCGGCTTTCGCTAAGGAAGATGGCGAGAAAGTCGTTGATGAAACAGGTAAGCGATTGAAATAAAGATGAAGGGGGCAGATGCTCCCTTATTTCTTACTTTGCTATCTCTGCCAGCAGAGCAATATCAACACGTTCTTCACTATCTGCGGGATACCGGACAACAATGCGGTGTAAACAAAGTCTGGTGATTGATGCAACGTGTGGGGATAAAGGTGAAGCCAGTGTGACCCCCAACAAGCTCCAGCGGTAGTTCAACCCGGAAGCACAGGAAGAACGTTGAGTAACAGACATTTCCAATATACGAACTCACGAGGCTGACTGTATCTGGTCGTAGTTGTTGACCTGTTCTCGCGCAAAGTTATCGGCTGGTCAATGCAACCCCGAATGAAAAAGATATTATCCTGAATGCGCTTCTGATGACCTTGTGGTGACGTAAGCCTTAAATACAGGTGCTGGTTCATTCTGATCAGGGTAGTCAGTATACAACCTATGAATGCAGTCGTTCCTGAAATCGCACGGACAGGAGGGCAGTAAGAACCGTTGTGGTGACTGTCATGACAACGCGGTTGCAGAAAGTTTTTTCCAGCTACTGAAGCGTGAACAGATAAAGAAAAAGATCTACGGAACCCGGGAAGAAGCCCGCTGCGATATTTTTCATGACATCGGAATGTTTTATAACAGCAAGCGTCGGCATGGCTCGAGCGGCTGATACCACCGGCTAAATATGAAAACCTATATTATCAACGGCTCAGAAGTGTCTAGGTTATCCGTGACGAAGCATATCGTGCTCTATTACATTATTTACGCTCTCGAAGCAAGCGTTAATATAATTAATTCGACAGATTTTTCATTCTGATCAATATCTTATGCAGCTTAAGCTACAAAAGCTATACATACTATAGCAACTCAATCTCAAAAATAGTTAACAACAAATTTTGTTTAATGGCAGAATGAATGCATGTGCAAATAATTGCACATGCTAATAAATCAGATTATAATTAATAAAAGTAAAATAAAGTAAAGGAACACCACATTATGGAGTATTTACTTGATAATCTTGTTCGTTACAGTGAAGAGCAGCGGTTGTTAACTAATAAGGATGACGAAATAAAGCTTTCGGTTACGTCAGCAAGACTATTGACATTAATGATAGAGAATAACCACGCTAAGATAGCTCGTAATGATATTCTTTATCTTGTCTGGGAAAAACATGATTTAGTTGCTTCAGAGCACAATCTAAATAGGAATATATCCATATTACGTAAAGCATTGCAAGATCTTGGATTGAAAAATGTTATCGAGACAGTGCCTAAGCAAGGATTTATATTTCATTGTGAAGTTCAATCTGTTGGTACTTCCCTAAACAATTCATACAGTAAAGTGTTAAATGTATTTTCATCGGGTTATATTTTAAAGATTAGCACCTTGATTTTAATCTTGCTATCAACGATGTTGCTGTTAGTTTATTATTTGCATGATGAGAATGTTAATTCTATGCATAAATATAAAACTGTGGGAGCATGTGATGTATATATAGATAAGAATTTGTCCCATCCTGATTATGTGTCTACATTTTTTGAGACAGCGTTAGGGAAAAGAATTACTGAATCTTGTAATCATAACTCTAAAATAATATATTTCGATGATAACAAAGCTACGCTAAATACTAAAGCGTACTCAACTCATGTTGCGGTATGTGAAAGTAATAAACTAAGGGGGAGTTATGAATGCGAAAACTATATCAATTTTAACAATCTTTAGTTTTGTTTTGAACATATCTATTGTTATTGCAATAGGTTATTTAGGTTATAAGATAATAGACACTAAAACCTATTTGCCAATGAATTGTATGGCTACATTTCATATTAATATGGACAGTAACAATGACATAAAAGGTAATGTGAAAGTAGTCTACCATATAACAAGAAATGGCTTGGTTGTTGTAAATGAATATGGGGAGTTACAATATAAAGATAATGAGTATATTGTTGATAGAACAATAAACATGCATATGTCAAGTATAACGGAAAATGATTTTTACAAAGTCACTAAAGATGAAGTGATTACGAATCGACAGGATAATGCCCCAATAACACTAGTGCAAAAGTTAATATCCAATCAGCCTGTATATTATTACAAGATACAAAAAATAGATGATGATACATGGCGCATAAGCGATCTTCAGCGAACTATTTTCTTATGTGGTAAATAAGTTGTTTTGTTGTTGTATGGATTAATTAATTGTTAATTTTTGTTGATGTAAGTTTATAAAAAATAGATATTTCTCAGAATAGCCAATCCTATGTAAAAGGGTGCCATGTCAATGGCACCCTTTTTTATATGGGAAAATCGATATCTAAGTGATACTAGGTAGAATAAAAAACTGTTTAAATATGATTATCAGATGTTTATTCTAACTCCAGATGAGAGGCTTGGATTCCTTATGACTCTGTTTTTTCTGGCAAGACATAATCTTGTATTAATAAAAAGAGCGAAAAAAAGTTTTCAAACAAATTTTATCAATTAATATTTACCACGTGCTTTGCTATCCCTTGAATTCACTGGAGTATAAGAGAATGTCTTGTGTAAATCATTATAATGCTCGTTCTTTTCAGAATGAGTATGGAGCAAATATGCGCATTAATAAATAATTGTCACCATTGTTTTGTAAACCAATAATCCGGGAATAGTTTGAGCTTTTGGGGGATATTCAGGGGAATATATACTGACACACGAAAATCTCTCAAAAACAAATGTAAAGTTAATTTATGAGGATTACATGAGAGTATTAGTTATGGAGCCTGATGTCGTTCATCAGTACTATTTAAAAAGTCAGTTCGAGGAAGCCGGCTTTTTGGTTGATAGCGCCACCAGCATTAAACAAGCCGAGCTTTATATGCTTTCAAATTACCCTGAGATAATCTTGATGAATATTGACTCTGTTGAGGGTGAATCGGCTATAGCTATTAAAAAATGGCGTCGCGAGCGACGAAATATAAAAATTATGGTGCTGAGTTCAACAAACGATATTCAATATAAAGTAAATTTCTTAAATTGTGGTGCTGATGATTATGTCACTATGCCTTTTCAAATACAGGAAGTCATCGTCAGGGTCTGGGTTTTAGTTCGAAGAACTTTTTGTATACCTGCAAAAAAGATAAAAAAAGGAAATGTTGAATTAGATTTGTCAGGTAAAGCTCTTTGCATTGGCAATAACATAATACGACTCACTGGTTTTGAATTCAAAATCATGGCATTGCTGATGGAAAATACGGGTTCTGTACTAAGCAAGAGCCGAATCATGAGCCACATTTATGATGATGGTGCTGTAAAGAATAACAATACGGTAGAGGTCCTGATTGGCCGGCTAAGAAAAAAACTAGCAGCTTATAATGGTGGGAAGATAAAAAATCAAAGAGATAATGGATACTATCTAAAAACATGAATGTTTTAAGAATATTATAAAATTATCCTTCTTTTATGATTCAATTCCCATTGAGTTTAAAGTTCGTATATAAAACTATTCTATCATATACCTTGCGTAAATATTCTATTGCGAGTAAAGCAGATGTCAAAAAATGAGCGTAATACTCTTTCGCTATGGTCATTAACAGCGCTTGTAGTTGGAGCAATGATCGGTGCAGGTATATTTTCCTTGCCAGCCACATTCGGACAAGCAACTGGAGGTCTTGGGGCGATAATAGCATGGATGATCGCAGGTAGCGGCATGCTACTGTTAGCTTTTGTCTTTCAGTCGCTTGCAGAACGTAAACCAGATTTAAATGCCGGTGTCTTTAGTTATGCCAAAGAGGGATTTGGTGAGTATTCTGGATTTATATCAGCATTGGGTTTTTGGGCTGGCACATGTATTGGAAATGTATCATATTTTATATTAATTAAGTCGACATTAGGCGCTTTTTTTCCGGCCTTCGGTGAAGGCAATTCTTTTTATGCAGTTGTATTATCCTCAGTGATACTATGGTCATTTCATATTCTTATTCTCAGGGGAATAAGAGAAGCAGCTTATATAAATACTATTGCAACCTTTGCAAAAATTATCCCCATAATATTGTTTATAGTTGTATTATCAGTTGCTTTTAGTAAAGATATGTTCTCTTTAAATTTCTGGGGACATCAAGCAAACGAAGTAAACCAAGACATGTCACTCATTACCCAGGTTAGAAGTACAATGCTAGTGACTGTATTTGTATTCCTCGGGATAGAAGGTGCAAGTATTTATTCCCGATACGCTCGTCGTAGAAAAGATGTTGGAATTGCGACAGTGTTTGGATTTCTTGGTGTGTTATGTTTATTAATGTTGGTAACTTTGCTTTCATATGGTGTATTACCGCTAAATGAACTTGGTAACCTACGTCAACCCTCTATGGCTGGTGTACTTGAAAGTATAGTCGGTCGCTGGGGCGGGGTTTTTATAAGTATCGGATTGATTGTATCAGTTTTGGGGGCCTATTTGTCCTGGTCCTTGCTTGCTTCTGAGATTATTTATACTGCAGCTCAGAAGAATAGTATGCCAAGAGTATTTACAAAAGAAAATAAATGGGCTGTACCGTCTTCTGCTGTGTGGTTGACAAATATCACAGTTCAATTTTTTCTAATTATTTCAATGTTCAGTAATTATGCTTTTCAGTTGGCATTGGAATTAACGAGTGCCATGACTTTAATTCCGTATTTTTTCGTAGCGGCATATGGCTTGAAATTAGTCCTAACGCGAGAAACCTATGGTACTAATACCAAGGGATACTATAGGAATTTTGTTATTTCTTTGCTGGCAACATTTTATGCTCTTCTCATGATTTTTGCTGGCGGCATGAAGTTTTTACTCTTGTCTGCAATAATTTATGCGCCAGGAACTATTTTATATATTATGGCTAAACGTGAGCAAAAACAGAGAATTTTTACAGCAGCGGAACGAATGATATTTTTCGTGATTCTGCTATCTGCTCTTGCCGGGTTGGTTGGTATTTTTGATGGTACGATTTCTATTTAACAAATAATGAGGGTATCTATATGTCTGTCACTCCTTATGGAGTTTATTCTGAGGTCGGTCAATTACGAAAAGTAATGGTGTGTGCTCCTGGTTTAGCTCACTCCCGTCTCACTCCGGGAAATTGTGATAAGCTATTATTTGATGATGTCATGTGGGTAGAACGAGCGCGTCTGGATCACCAGGATTTCATTAAAAGTATGAATCAGTGTGGTGTAGAAGTTTTAGAAATGCATCGTTTACTTGAGGATATCTTGTCACAAGATTCAGCACGAAACTGGCTTTTAGATCAGCAAGTTAATGCAAATGAGATACCATTATGTCTTCTTGATGAAACGCGATCCTATCTGAATTCACTTCCATCTAAACAACTTGCAGAGTTTATGATAGGAGGGTTGTCGACAAAAGATCTTATTTCAGGTTGGAATGGTGACAAAGAAGAACTTGAATTAATTGGTGCTGCTTCAGGATTGCGACAATATCTTTTACCACCGCTGCCAAATACACTCTATACCAGAGATACAACCAGTTGGATCTATAATGGCGTTACGCTTAATTCCCTGTACTGGCAGGCAAGACGCGAGGAAACATTGTTAACTACTGCTATTTATATTTACCATCCAGAATTTAAAACACAGGAGATTAATGTATGGTGGGGTGAACCAACTCGCCAACATGGTTCTGCTACTCTGGAAGGCGGAGATATTATGCCTATTGGTAACAATACGGTATTGATAGGCATGAGTGAAAGAACATCATATCAAGCCATAGCACAGTTAGCAAAATCACTCTTTACAAACCCTCGTAGTGATGTAAATAGGGTGATCATCGCAGTCATGCCTAAGCTGAGAGCTGCAATGCATTTAGATACTGTCTTTACATTTTGTGATAGAGATCTTGTGACCTTGTACCCAGCAATAATTGACGAAATTGAGACTTTCTCGTTATTTAAGGATGATAGACCTACAGGTATGAGATTATTTCATCATACTGAATCTTTGACACAAGTTGTTGCGCAAGCCCTTAATTTAAAAAAATTACGAGTAGTTGAGACTGAAGGGAACCTTTATGACAAAGAGCGACAGCAATGGGATAGTGGTAATAATGTTGTCGCAATGTCACCTGGTGTTGTTATGGCTTACGATAGAAACACCAAAACAAATGATAGATTACGTAATGAAGGTGTAGAAGTTATTGAAATTGTCGGTAGTGAATTAGGTCGTGGACGTGGAGGCGGTCACTGTATGACTTGTCCTTTAATTCGCGATGCTGTTGATTATTAAAAACGGAGTCATTGATGTTAAGAAATTTATTTTTAGTTATGGCTGGTGTGATAATCCTGTCGGGTTGCACAAGTAAACCGATTGGTTCAGCTAATAATGTAAGTACATCTCTCACTGGGCAGGCCATGCGTCTTTCACAAGGTACAATCACTAGTGTAAGAGAAATAACTATTCAGGATGATTCATCCAGCAATGTGACTGGTACAGTTGGTGGTGCCGTTATAGGTGGCTTAGCTGGTAATTCAGTTGGCGGAGGTAGTGGCAGGCGTTTGGCAACGGCTTCCGGTGCTGTTGCTGGGGCGATGACAGGGCAAGCCCTTCAAAGAAATATGGCTCGACAAAGGGCTTTTGAACTTTTTGTAAAGCCAGATACCGGACATGAATTTGCTATAGTCCAACCAGCAGGCAGCAGAGATTTTTTTGTTGGTCAGCGTGTGAATATTACATCGCAGCGTGGTCAGGTTCTTATAACCCCGATGTAGTAAATTATAGTATTTATTCATTCTAGTATCATCGATACGATATTCCGAATGCCATTCTGTTCTTCGGGCGGCATTCGGATATGAAATATTAACGTTTCATTGTAAATATGTTTATTTTGTGAATAACTAAAGGGTTCATTTAATGTTAAACCACTTAATGTCTTTTTGGAGTATTGCTGTAACGACATTTTCAATATTTTTTTTATGGCATATTTGATGGTGATCTTCCAAATTGTCACTGATCTTTTTAGAGATGATAAACTTCACGGGTTTTTTAAAGCAGTTTGGATTGTTTTACTTCTTTTTGTCCCTTTAATGACAGCTTTAATGTATCTTATCTTCAGAGGTAAAGGAATGGCAGCGAGACAATGTGCCAATAACCGGGACATTTTCTGGACTGGGAAGTACAATACGAGTAAGACTCCCGCTGAGCAAATTCTGGATGCTCGGGCACTATTACAAGACAATATCATTACAGAAGACGAATTTAAGACGTTAAAGAATAAAGCGTTAAGTTAAAAGACTTAACGTCTTTTGCTTCAGTTATTAGATAACGCGTAAAGTTAGTGGCGCGTTATCTACAACCTTATTACTGCATATTGAATTAATTTGGTTCACTCATCATGGCTGTTTATATTAAATTTTCCTCAATGAAAACATTATTGTCTATCGTTAGATGGCATAAATATTCTTCGGTTTCTTTCCTTATATTATCTCTTTGGTTAGCTCTCACGTCATATGGAGTATGTGCAGAGATACCCGGTAATGGAGAACAAAGAGGTTTCTGGGGAAGATTAAAAGACGACATTTCGCAAACCTGGAACCAACCAGAAAATATTGATCTCTATATTCCATTTATTAGCTGGCATAATCGTTTTCTTTATGATAGGGAAAAAACAGACAGATATAACGAACACCCCTGGGGCGGAGGTGTTGGCGTCTCTCGTGATACCAGTTATGGTAACTGGAGTTCACTCTATATGATGATTTTCAAAGACTCTCATAAAGAGTGGCAGCCCATTGCGGGTTACGCCTGGGAAAAAGGGTGGCATTTTGATAAGCGAGAGAAATTCAGAGTAGGCCTGGGGTTCACGGCTGGGATAACAGCACGAAAAGATTTCGCTAATTATGTCCCTTTACCTATTGTCTTACCGATCTTTTCCGCAAGCTATAACAATGTTAACATGCAGTTTACCTATATTCCTGGAACCTATAATAATGGGAATGTGCTTTTTGGTTGGTTAAGATATTCATTCTGAGGTGTCAATATTTTTAAATATTAATCTGTAAAATGCATCTTCGTTTAGAATACATATATTATTTTGTCATAATATTGATACTGTTGTAGTGAATCCCCCTGTGCGGAGGGGCATTTCAGCCGTTAAATATACTCCATGTAAGCGCATGCAAATTTGTGGGCTGGCACAAATTTACCGGGAGGCACCCGGCACTTCGACATCTCTGACTCCTTAACATATACGTTAGAAAAAAGTTTATAAAACTATTTTGGTCGGTTGAATCCGTCAGGAGCCATTACTTCCTATAGACACGTCATTCAGCATTGCTGCGGTTTATGTTTTCATTTCAACGATCTCTACTCCTGCCTTCTTTTCTGAGGCACTTCACCAGGCTACTATACTGGCAGTATTAGCCCTGTTCGTCCTTTATTTTTCCGAGATGATCTCAGTTACTACCAGAACAGCTTGCGTCATGATAGAGGATGTTGTCCCTGTACGTTGACTGCAGCCGCATTAGTACAGTTCTGATCAAGGATAACGCTCACTTAAACTCTACGCTGACCTATTTTCATCAGCGTGTCTGCGTTGTTCATAGGTGAGCGCAACCTTTTTTCATGGGAGGCAAAGTCAGTGCACGGCTACAACTTTGTTTGGGCTGTGATAGATATTATGTTAAAACCGTTTAGATTTAAGCATCCTGAATGAGGTACTATTCTATAATGTTATTAATTTTCTCTTTAACGTAAGGGAAAAATGGATTTGAGGAAATTCGCATAAAAGAATCAAAACCAGTGAGTAATACAGAACGTTCACCTCGTAAATTAAACTTACCAAAACTAACGCCATACTTTTCTGGTTGTTCTGGCGATGAGCCATATAAAGAGTCAGTGACCGGAAACGGTAGTGCAATGTGAGAAAGAGAAAAAACATCCGCAGGGTATGCTAAGTTTATTTCTTTTATTTTCTCCGTTGTAGTATTTGCATTTATAGAGACTTCCTGCATATTCATTGTGTTTGGTGTAACATTCCTGATCACCGTTGCTATATAATTTTTTTCGTTTTGTGGTAATATCTTAGATAACATCGTATCAGCCGTATTGCGAAAAAGAGATCTGAAGTTAATAGCGCGGTTAATATCAAATAAGACAAGTTCACTTCTGTTATCTGGCAAGTTTTGATAAAGTATATCGACAACTGCTTTTGTACTTACAGTTGAATCAATGACAGATTGAAATGTGAGTATGGGGGGGAGGGTGTTCCATTTTTTTTGCTTGCTCATTTTGATAATTTGATTTCGCAAATTAATAGTTAACAGATGTGCCTGACGTGCACCATTGATGGGAAATGAATTGTATTTAAATGGATTAAATTCAGGTGTAATGTCAAGCCAGGCCGCCTGTGAGAAAGCAGGGAAAATCGCAGGCCATCCTGCAAAATTTGCGAAACGAGCTAATCGGGTTATACCTATCATAGGTGAAATGAGAACGACTTGCTGTGGCATTCTAAATTCTTCATTGTCTAATGCATCAAGCGTATATTTTATTGCTAGTGCACCTCCATTCGAAAATCCCACAATATGGAGTGGTGTGTTCTTCCCTGATAATTCTGTTGCCTCTCTCACGGCAAGTCTTGTGGCCGCCAGCCAATCCTGCCATTTTACAGCAGTCAATGCGCCTGGTACGGTTCCATGTCCTGGTAAGCGAATGCTTACAGCGACATATCCGGACTGTTGATACAATTCTGCTATATGTCGCAAGCTATAAGGGGAATCGGTAAGACCATGCAGTAATACTACTGCCCCTTTTACATCGGCTTGAGGCCGCATGATGTAAGAACGGTTCCAGTCTGTAAAGAATCTCCCTGGATACACAGGGCTTTCACGATCATATCGGTTTAAAATGTTAATATCATTTCTTTTTATTTTGCTTGTCACATTTCTTTCTATATCTAAAAATATCTTATTTTCCGAATTAATATAATCATCCCAGTCTGAATGGTCGAGTTCGACTTTGTTGAGTTCTTTAGTGGTAAAGGTGTGCCATGGTTTTAAGTCTGCATTATTATGCGCCCAAAACATTCTCCAGACTAACGTTGATGCTAGTAGCAAAACAATAACTAAAATAATTCTTAGGGAAATCTTGCCTATCATGTGCACACCTTGCTTAACTAATTGATAATTCTCCAGTTAGTATGGTTTATGAGTTACACTGAAGATGGCTCTCTCGAAATTATTTATTAAGCCATTGCATTAATACGAGAGAGTTCGTAATGAAGTTAATGTAGACAACAAACGATAACAGCATAACTAATGCTAAGCTGAATGTTATTCTTAAATTTAGCAACTTAAATGTCATTATGTTTTTGTCAAGCCATAACAGTTTCTTTATTTTGTTTTTTTGGTATAAATACATTACTCCAGTAGTGAAGTACATAATCGGCACTATTATATTCGCCGAGCTAATTTGCCAAAGCAACATTTCACTGGCAAAAAAAGAAAAGACCCATGCTATAAAAAGCAACATTTTTTACCTCTTAAAATATTTGCTAATTTTATCGGGATAGAAATACCATAGCATAAATAGTACATCGATAAATATCCATAACCCACCAAGTAAGATCATGTGATTGATTGCTCCTGACCAGAATATAAATTTATTAGAGATCAGGGTGAAGTAATTAGCGTCAGATTTTATCCTGATAAATATCATTAGTAACGAAATTAACAATAGATTAAATGCCAAAAAGTGGCGCAATGCCTTCTTCTTTTTTTGAGTTAACATTGTATTTGTACCCCTGAGTGAGACGTGAGTTGACAAATAGTATCATCAGGTTGTTATGTTAGCCCTAAAACTTATACCGTACCTAAACATCCTTAATTTAGTGATCACGTCGTAGTTATCGGTTTAATAAGATGAACAGAAAAAATCTATAAAAAATACGTTTGTTTGAATTTCGTATAACTTTTTAGAATAAATTCGTGCTGCCAGGTCAATTTATGGCCCTAAATCGATAATTTAATACATTAGATGTGGTAATAATTTATGTTAAAGAAAATGTTTGTAGCAGTGGGTGTTCTTTCCACCATGACTTTAAATGCCAATGCTGTAGAGCTTGGTACCCAATTAGGTACTCAACATATTGAATTAAATGCAAAGTTTGCTCCTGAACCGACGGGTATGTTCTATACTGCGAACTGGACCAAAAACTTCAATGATGGGCCTAATACCGGTGGTGTGGGAGCGGGCTACCAATTATCCTTCGATATTATCGATGTCTATGCTGGAGCTAAAACTATCTATTTTGCTCCAAAGAAAGGGGATAATGGATTTGCTGTACCCATTGGTGCTGGAGTACGAGTCCATTTCAATGACTCATTATACGCTTACGGAGAAGGTTACACCGCTCCTCGTGGCCTGAATAATGCAGTAGAAAACTATGCAGAAGTTGATGCTGGCGTGGCCTGGAAAATGCGAGACACTATTGACTTAAAAGTAGGGTATCGATATGCAGGTGTTCATGGCAAATCAAGCACACCTAATCATACTCTACTTGATGGTGCTTACTTCGGAACATCTGTGAAATTTTAAATTTCCTGATTCCGCGGACAATCTGTCCGCGGAATATCCCGATCGCATATTTAAAGTATCTCTTGTGTTTTGTTGATGAGCATAATTTTGTTGTCATCATCTATATGTTTCTTTCATTCCAAATTAAAGTTGCGTTATATACTATTTGTGACTTGATTCTTTCTTTGCAACAGTTGTGTTTCCAGACCATAAGTCTTATTTGATTTTAATGGCGACTTTGTTACTCGTTAATTAATCTGATGAGATGGGTTAACTTAGTGTTCTATTGTTAAGCATCTTCTTTATATGCAAATTTGACTCGAATAAAACATACTGTTGTTCAAATGTCATTATGATTACAGGCTTCTCCTCTTAGGGATAGTAATTATAATCCCAGGATTCAATATGTGTTATATTCATTTATTAAGTATATTTCTTCTCTTCTTAATCAATTCCACACATGCAGCAGACCTGGAGATTAAGATCAAAGGTATATCAGGTGAGCTTGAGAAGAATGTTCTTGCCCATTTAGCCCGCATTTCTAACGATGAAATAATATTTAACCGTCGAGGATGTTCGCACGTTGAGGACACTATACGCATAGGGTTACGCGCTCATGGATATTACGAACCAACGGTAACGCTTGAGTCCTGTCCGTCATCGGTGAATGGCTCGAAGATATTAATCGCAACGGTGATACCTAACAATCCAGTGATCATTGGGGGTACAACTATTCAACTAAGAGGAGAAGCCCAAGAAGATCCGGATTACCTGGAATTACTAAATAGTCGCCCGAGTAACGGTACCATCCTAAATCATGGCGATTATGATTCTTTCAGAAGCGCCTTATCGCGCATGGCCCTACGTAAAGGTTATTTTGATGGAAGCTTTAAGAAAAATCAATTAGGTGTGGCTTTAGGTCTTAATAAAGCCTTCTGGGATATAGATTACGACAGTGGTGAGCGTTATAAGTTTGGACATGTGACTTTTGAAGGTTCTCAGATACGTGATGAGTACCTGCAAAACCTGGTACCTTTCAGGGAGGGGGATAAATACGATTTTAGGTATCTTGCAGAACTTAATCGCCGTCTTTCTGCTACTGGTTGGTTTAATTCAGCAGTAGTCGCGCCGCAATTTACTCCAACAATGAATACCAAAAAATTACCTATGAAAGCGGTAATCTCTCCTCGTACCAAACATACCATTGAAACTGGAGTAGGTATGTCAACAGATACAGGCCCACGTATAAGCTATATGTGGAGAGTTCCATGGATTAATGCTTTTGGCCATAGTATGTCCTTCCGTTCTGAAATTTCACAATCTGAGCAGTTGTCAGACTTTAATTATAAAATTCCTCTTCTGCATTCTCCTTTGGAACAATATTATTTGCTTCGTGGTAGTTTCAATTTTACCAACGTTAACGATTCTGAAGAGAATTCGTTTGCACTGACGATGTCCCGGTTGTGGGAGCGTTCTGACAGTTGGCAGCGAGCTATTAATCTTAGATGGGAGCAGAGCAAATTTACGCAAGGTAATGTCAAGGATTCTACTATGCTGCTTTATCCCGGCATTACAATTGGACGCGTTCGTTCGCGCGATGGCTTTATGCCTGCATGGGGAGATACGCAGCGATACACAATTGACTATTCTAATATGTTATGGCGTTCTGATATTAATTTTATGGTTTTTCAGTCGCAAAATGCGTGGATTAGAACCTTTTATGACCATCATCGTTTCGTTGGGCGGCTCCACTCTGGCTGGATTGAAACAGGTAATTTTTCTGCAGTTCCGCCACATTTACGTTTCTTTGCTGGCGGCGACAGAAGTATTCGTGGTTATTCTCAGGGCTCTATTTCACCCAGAGACAGTCAAGGTAAATTACAGGGGGCTTCTAAACTACTCACCGGTTCCCTTGAATATCAATATAATTTTTCAGGTCGGTGGTGGGGAGCGATGTTTGTTGATGGAGGAGAGGCTACAAATAGAATAAGTTCAGCACGATTAAACGTTGGTTCTGGGATAGGTATTCGCTGGAGATCTCCGGTTGGTCCAATAAGACTTGATCTTGCCACTCCGCTTGGAAATCATGATTCTAATGGTTTGCAGATATATATTGGGGTGGGGCCGGAGCTATGAATGATAAAGAATTGAAATGCGGAATTGGAAATTAAAGGCTATGGGTGAGTTCATGGAAAAAATAACAGGGATTCACCACGGTTTGGTTATTCGGCTACTCGATGAGCAGGCACTGGTCAGACTGTAAAAACCTCGTTTACCCTAACACTTTCATAGTAATCAAACGCTATAAAAGTTAATAACATCATTATTGGATATAGTCATTATGCTTAATGAAACGGTATTTTTCTTTATATCGATCATCAGCAAGGCACTGTACATGAATGAACGCTGTGCAACACACGTGCAGGCTTGCTGATTCTCTTAAATAAAAATACCGCTAACAATGGAGCATTAACGAGTAAGCCGATGGCACCACTCGCGCAGATGCTGGAATAACACAAACAATGCCGGGATAAACAGAATTCCCACCACGGTTGCCACCAGCATGCCGCTGAATACCGTGGTACCGATGATGCGGCGGCTCTGTGCACCCGCTCCGGTCGCCAGCATCATCGGCAGGACGCCTATGATGAACGACACTGCTGTCATCATCACCGCACGGAAGCGGCGCGATGCGCCTTCCCTCGCCGCATCGACAATTGCCATCCCGTCCATACGCCTTGTGCGGGCGAACTCAACGATGAGAATGGCGTTCTTAGCCGCAAGGGCTATCAACAATACCAGACCAATTTGCACATAGACGTCGTTAGCGTAACCCGACATCCACAACCAGACCAGAGCCCCGCCGATGGCAAACAGCACGGAGAGCATCACGCTAGCGGGTAGCGTCCAGCTCTCGTATTGGGCGACGAGGAACAGCCACGCCATGACAACCGCTGCCAGTACAATCCATATCGCCTGATTGCCGGTTTGCTGCTCCTGATATGACATGCCGCTCCAGGCGTAGTCATATCCGGCAGGCAGGTGTTCAGCCAGAAGCTGGCTCATTGCCGCCATCGCGGTGCCGCTGCTCACCTCAGTAGCCGCCGAGCCGCTCACCGATACCGACGGGAACTGGTTATATTGTTGCAGGAACGGCGCGCCGACGGTCGGCATAATGGTGACGAGATTGCTCAGGCGCACCCGCTCGCCGCTGTTGCTGCGCACGAACAGCTCGCTGATTTGCTCGGCGCGCTCGCGCCACTGCATCTCGTTTTGCATCACGACGTGGTAAACGCGGTTGTTGACGCTGAAATCCCCGGCGCGCGTGCCGCCGAAGGCGGTTTGCAGGCTGCTGAAGATGCGCGACACTGGCACGTCGAGGCTCGCAGCCCGCTCGCGGTTAACCGCCAGCGTCAACTGTGGCACGTTACTGCTCCAGGTGGTGAACACCCTGTTCAGTTGAGGATGCTGGTTAGCTTTCGCCAGTACGTCACGTGTCACGCGCTCCAGCTCAGTCGGGCTTTGCCCCGCCTGTGCCTGAATACGCAGGTCGAATCCGGAGGCGTTGCCCAGTCCCGGTAACGTTGGTGGAGCGAAGGTCAAGATGGTCGCTTCCGGCAGGGCCAGCAACTGACGCTGTAGGGTATCCATGACTTCATCCAGAGGCGGACGCACGCTCCAGTCCTTCAGCATGATAGAGATAAACCCGCCGTTGGAGGCGCTGGTGCCGTTGAGAATGTTGAACCCGGACACCTGAATCACATCTTCAACCGCCGGGTTTTTAGCGATCAATTCGCGGGCGGTTGTCATCACTGCTTCGGTACGCTCCAGCGACGCCGCTTCCGGCAACTGGACGCTGGCAAAGAAATACCCCTGGTCTTCCTGCGGCAGGAAGCCTTTTGGCATTGACATAAAGCTAAATACCACAACGACCACCGCACAGACAGTAGCCAGTAGTGCCAACCACGGGCGGAGGTTGAGCACATTCACAATGCGGGTGTAGAAATTGCGTGTGGCATCCATCCCGCGATTGAAGGCGCGGTAGACAGCAGCCGGACGAGCCGGACGCGGGCGCAGCAGGATCGCGCACAGGGCAGGCGTCAGGGTCAGCGCCACCAGGCTTGAGAGCGTGACGGCCGTTGAGAGCGTTACCGCGAACTGGCGGTACAGCTCGCCGACTATCCCAGGCAGGAGCGCCACCGGCACAAACACTGCCAGCAGAACCAGCGTCGTCGCAATCACCGGCCCCGCAATCTGACGCAGCGCCAGCGCGGTTGCCGCCGTGCGGCTCTGTCCTTCCGTCATCAGCGTTTCGACGCTCTCCACCACTACGATAGCGTCATCCACCACCATCGTCAGCGCCAGAATAATGGCGAACAGACTGAGCGTGTTGGCGGAGTAGCCGAGCGCGTAGAGCACTGCAAAGGTGCCTACCAGCGACACCGGAATGGCGAGCGCGACAATCAACGTCGTGCGCCAGCTTTGCAGGAACAGGGACACAATCACCACAACTGTTAGCAGGGTCAACGCCAACGAGACACCAATCTCTTTAATGGTGGCGGCAACGAAGGCGGTGGTGTCGAATTTCACTTCGTAGACAAGGTCGTCCGGGAAACGCGTCGAGAGACGTTCCAATTCTGCGTGCACCTTATCGGCCACGCGCAGGGCGTTAGCGGACGGGGTCGGATATATGCCGAGGTAGGCGGAGTCATGCCCGTTTAACTGCGCGCCGGAGCTGTAGCTGCGCGAGCCGAGTTCGATAGTGGCAATGTTCTTAAGGCGCACCAACTGGCCCATCTCGCCTGCGCGGATAAAAATGTCGGCAAAGTCTTCAGCCTGATTTAAGCGCCCCAACCCGTTGATAGTCAGAGTTTGTTGCTGGCCGTTAAACACCGGCGGTGTGCCGACCTGGCCTGCCGCACCCTGCACATTCTGCTCGCGCAGCGCCTGTGCCACGTCATCGGTGGTCACATTCAGGGCGTTCATGCGGTCCGGACGCAGCCAGATGCGCATGCTGTAGTCGCGCGCGCCAAACATCTGCACCAGCCCGACGCCCGGCAGGCGCGACAGCGCCTCGCGCACCTGGGTGCTGGCGTAGTTGCTGACAAACAGCGGCGTGTGGGTGTTGTTCGGTGAGTAAAGACTTACCCCCATCATCAGGTTGGTGGCGCGCTTACGCACCTGCACGCCATTTTGCTGCGCCTCGCTCGGCAACTGCGCCACGGCCTGCGCCACGCGGTTTTGCACGTCGATGGCGGCGAGATCCGGGTCGGTGCCCGCTGCAAAAGTAATGTTCAGGCTGTAAGTGCCTTCGTCAGAACTGGTGGATTCCATATAAAGCATCTGGTCCACGCCGTTAAGCTGGGTCTCCAGCGGCGTGGCGATGGCCTCCGCCACGTCAGCGGAGCTCGCGCCCGGCCAGCTTGCAGAAACATTCACCACCGGCGGCGTGATCTGTGGGTACTGCTCCACCGGAATAATTTTCAATGCAATGGCCCCCAGCAGGGTAATGACCAGCGCAATCACCATCGCAAAGCGCGGGCGTTTGATGAAAAACGTCAGCATGATGGCTCCTTAATTCAGTATCTGAACGGCTGTTCCGGACTGCACGTGCTGCGCGCCGTCAGTAATCGCTCGCTCACCGGACTTCACGCCGGATGAAATCCGGAACTGCTGACCGATCTGTCCGGCGACCTTCAGCGGCCGCATTTCGGCTTTTCCGTCGGCGTTAACCACCCAGGCAAAGAACCCGTCGCCGTTCTGCTGGACCGCCGCGGCAGGCAGGGTCAGGACCGTCTGCTCGCTGGCCGGGCGCAGCGTCACGTTCACATTGCCGCCGGGCAAGAGCTGATGGCGCGGGTTGGCGAATTCGGCGCGCAGCATCACGCTGGCGGTACGCGGATCGATGCGGTTATCCACGGAGGTGAGTTCACCGCTGATGCGCTGCCCGTTGCTGTCAATTAATACCTGCCAGGCCTGTTTCATGGCATGGATGTCCGGATGCTGCCTGGCCTTGCTGGCAAATGAACCCTCTTCCAGCGCAAAGGCGATGCGGACAGGATCAAGCTGCACCACTTCTATCAACACACCACTTCCTGGATTGACCAGACTGCCCACGTGGAAACTGCTGTGTCCCACACGGCCATCAATCGGTGAAGTGATGCGGGTATAATTCAATGTGACGTTGCGGGTTTCGAGTCGGGCTTTGGCCTGTTCCAGTGCGGCACTGGCAACGTCGCGCTGCATGCGGGAGTTGTCGACGTCGTGACGGCTGATGGCGTTGTTGTTGCCCAGACTTTCAAAGCGGGAAAGCTGCTGCTGTGCTTGTCGCAGTGTAGCTTCGGCGCTTTTCACTTCAGCCTGTGCCAGACGCACGGCAGCGCGCGGTTCGGCGTCGTCCAGTTCAAACAGCACATCGCCTTTTTGTACATATTGCCCATCGCGGAACGGAGCTTTGACGATCACCCCCTCCGTGCGGGCGCGCAGCTCAACGGTGTGGATGGCTTCGATGCGGCCCGGGATCTGACGTTCTGCAGCATGGGCAGTCTGCTCTACGGTGACGACGCGAACGGGAATGGTGGCGGCCAAAGCGGGTTGTAGAGTGCAAACGAGGAGTATGAACAGGAATGGGAATTTCAAGGGGGGGTCCTCTGTGTTATTCCCCTCACTCTGGCCCTCTTCTTGTGGAAGAGGGGGCGGTGAGGGAAAAAGGTTATGCAGCCTGACGGAACCTGCGGGTCAAGTGTTTCTCAATTTCGACGACGAAGAACATGACGCCTGAAACCGCCAGAGTGACAAACCAGTAGTACAGCGGTAAGGCTTGCGTACCGAACAGTATCTGCATAAACGGCAGGTAGATAATTGCTGACTGGAGCAGGAATAGCACGCCGGTCACCAACCAAATCCCTTTGTTCGCCAGCAGGCCGCGGTTCAGGGAGAATCCTTCAGTATTGCGGCAGTTAATCATGTAGACCCACTGGGCACAGACCAGCATCTGTAGCAGTACGGTGCGGATGAACTCCGCGCTATGGCCGCGCGGGGCCAGCCAGGCTTCCAGCGCAAAGGCGGCGATGGCAATCATGGTGCCGACGAAGGCCACTCGCCATACAGCATAAGCATCCATCACGTGCTGCCCCGTCTGACGAGGCGGACGACGCATAATGTTGCGCTCAGCGGCTTCAAAGGCGAGGCCGAAGGAGAGCGTGGCGGACGTCGCCATGTTCATCCACAGAATCAGCACCGGCGTCAGCGGAATGATGTTCCCCGCCAGCAGCGCAATCACAATCAGCAACCCCTGCGCCAGGTTGGTCGGCATGATGAACAGAATCGTCTTTTTCAGGTTGTCGTAAACGCGCCGTCCTTCTTTTACGGCGCTGGCGATGGTGGCGAAGTTATCATCCGTCAGAACCATGTCCGCCGCCTCTTTGGTCACTTCCGTGCCTTTGATGCCCATCGCGATGCCGACGTCCGCCTGACGTAGCGCCGGAGCATCGTTCACACCGTCACCGGTCATGCCGACGATTTCACCTTTGTCCTGCAATGCTTTTACCAGCCGCAGCTTATGCTCCGGGCTGGTACGGGCGAAAATGTCATATTTCACCGCCGCGTCTGCCAACTCAGCGTCATCCATCTTCTCCAACTGGTAGCCGGTCATCGCCTGCTTACTGTTTGCGATCCCCAGCATCTGTCCGATGCTCATCGCCGTCTGCGGGTGATCCCCGGTGATCATCTTCACGCGGATCCCCGCCTGCTGGCAGGCGTTAATTGCATCAATGGCTTCAGGACGCGGCGGATCCATCATCCCCGCAATGCCGAGGATGATCAGGTCGTGGTTCAAGTCGTCGTGCGTGAGTTCCCGCTCACCGTTCGCGGGTTTGAACGCCGCTGCGACCATACGTAGTCCCTGACGGGCATAGCGCTCCATCTCGCTTTCCCAGTAAGCACGGTTGAAGGCTTCCGCGCCGTTACGGGTCTGCTGCTGCGCACACAAGGCGAAAATGACGTCCGGCGCACCGGTAATCAAAATCCGCTCCTCATCGCCAATCTGGTGATGGGTGCTCATGTACTTGTGCTGGGAGTCGAATGGGATCTTATTAATCAGCGTGGTTACGACCGGCGCGAGGTTGGCTTTCGCCGCCAATACTTTCAGCGCCCCCTCGGTTGGGCCACCGGTAATACACCACAAACCACGCTCGTCCTGAATCATTTGGCTGTCATTACACAGGTCGACGGTGCGCAAGTACTGCTCCAGAACAGAGCCAGGCTGGATCTGCACTGGCGCGTCGCTGCCTTCCAGGTAGATATTGCCCATCGGCTCGTAGCTGTTGCCGTCCACGTGATAGCAGTTGTCGGCGGTGATGATGGCTTTGACCGTCATTTCGTTCATGGTCAGGGTGCCGGTTTTATCCGAGCAGACCACGGTCATTGCGCCCAATGTCTCGACAGTAGGCAGCTTGCGGATAATCGCTCGCTTGTGCGCCATCGCCTGCACGCCCAGGGAGAGGATGATAGAGATAATCGCTGGCAGACCTTCCGGTACCGAGGCTACCGCCAGGCTAATCAGGGAGAGTAGCAGCTCGCCCATTGGGATCTCGCGGAATACCAGGCTAAAGACAAACAGTGCCGCCATCATCGCCAGAATAATGGCGAAGATCGCTTTACCCAGCTTGTCCATTTGCACCAGTAGCGGGGTACGGAGCTTTTCGATATCAGCCATCATCTGGTTAATACGACCAAGTTCAGTATTTTGCCCGGTCGCAAATACCACACCCATGCCTCCGCCAGCGCTCACGGTAGTACCGGAGAAAGCCAGATTGGTTCGATCCCCTGGCGGTAGTTCACCACAGAGCGGATCGGTATGCTTATCAATCTCCGTCGATTCACCAGTTAGAATAGATTCATCCACGCGTAAATTATGCGTCTTGATTAAACGCATATCCGCCGGAATACGATCACCCGCGCGTAAAACGATAATATCCCCAGGGACAATTTCGGACGTTGGTATTATATTATGATAACCATTCCGCATGACACGAGCCTCACTGGAGAGCATGTTGCGAATGCTTTGCAGGGATTTTTCCGCATTACTTTCCTGAAAAAAACCAATTGAAGCATTGATGAATGCTACCCCAATAATAACTAATGTATCGATCCAATGACCCATAACTGCTGTTAATACGGCAGCGACGAGTAGTACATAAATGAGGATGTCATTGAAATGCCCCAGAAAACGCAGTAAGGGGTGTTTGTTTTTTTTTGCAGGTAAGTTATTCGCGCCATGTTTTAGGAAACGAGCCTGAGCTTCTTCAGTATTAAGTCCATGAATTCCGCTTTTCTCGTGGATAAGTACTTGCTCTACAGTCTGCTGGTACGCTAATGCGCTGACGGTTTGTCGATGCTGATCGACCTTGTTTTTTTTCATTTTTATCCTTCATTCTCTGGTGGTTGGAAGGCTGAATGTAAATAAAATAATTTTAAATGAGGAGGAGGCGAAATGTTATTTAAGGTTGTTTCTTAAACCCCAATAAAAAATATTTTGTAAGATTATTATTACAAAAAACGCTAAACCAAATCTAAACAAAGAAAGCATGAGTGTTATTTTTGAGAGTATTTGACTTAGTAGTTCGTTGTTACGATAATATTTTTTTTGTTAATTTTAATAAAAGGTAAGAGTAAATCCTGAGCTGCATGGACTGACCCCAGGTAGACATATCCTGTCCTCACGGTGAGACCTGTTCAAAGACTTACGGGCTGACGTCGCCGAGATAACTGTGGTGCCGGGCACGGTTGTAGAATACTTCAATGTAATCGCAGATATCCGCCCGTGCCAGAACCCGGTTTTGTATATTCTCTTCCTGATGCGTTCTTTTTTCAGCGTACTGAAGAACGATTTGACCACCGCATTATCCCAGCAGTTACTACGTCGGCTCATACTGGAGGCCAGGTTATTGGCCCAACAGAACCGCCGCCAGTCGCCACTGTCGTACTGGCTGCCCTGGTCTGAGTGCACGATACCTCGTCGTCAGGTTTATGTCGCCAGACTGCAATCAGCAGCGCATCCAGTGCCAGCGAGTGGTTCACTTGCTTAATTATGCCTGATACATTGCATTGACAGCTCCGTCTGTAACGTTACACTAAACCGTTGTAGTTGATAATTCCTGAGAAGATGGCGATGCCGGGTATGAGTGTCTTCCGCCATTCATCGATTGCCGCAAAGGAGATGTATGGCGAATATTCGTGATGTCGCAAAGCATGCTGGCGTTTCCGTCAGTACGGTATCCAATGTGCTCAACGGTCGGACCGATCAAATGCGGGCTGAAACCCTGGCGCGTATCCAGCAGAGCATGCAGACGCTGAATTACTTTCCAAACCGGGTGGCTCAACAGCTCAAGACCGGACAGGCCAAAATGATTGGTCTGCTGGTGCCGTCCATTGTGAATCCCAGCTTTGCTGCCCTGGCCCGTGAAGTCGATCTGGCCGCCAAAAAGCGCCAACTGCGGGTGCTGATTGGAAATACCTACCGACAAATTGAAGAAGAAGAAGCCTTTCTGGACGACATGTTTTCCCACGGCGTCCGCGGGATTATCGTTGCCGCCTGCGATATTGAAAAAGCGCATTTTGCGCAAGCGGCAGAGCAGGGCATGGTGATGGTGAACTATGATGGCCGTATGCCTGTGCGTGCTCAGTCGGGTCATTTTGCGCTGGACAGTGTATCAATGGATAACATTGAGGCCGGGCGAATGGCAGCAGAACACCTGATTGCACAGGGGTGCCGTCGCCTCGCGTTTGCCACGGTGGAAGGGATGACCCCCAGCCGTGCGCACAAAATTGAGGGCTTTCTCCGCGCGGTGCAAGACCACGGGCTTTATCGGGAAGGGATGATCGTTGAAGGCCAGGCCATGGCGGCCTATGGCGACACAGAAATGACAGAACTCGGGCGGGCGCTGGCGTTAAAAATCAGCCAGCAGCCGATGTTCCCGGATGGTATTGTCGCGATCAACGATGCGTTGGGCATTGGGCTGATGGCTGGTCTGCATCAGGCCGGGATCCATGTGCCGGAACAGATCTCTATTGTGGGCATCGACAATATTCCGCTCTCCGGACTGGTTTTCCCTGGCCTGACGTCCATCATGCCGCCGCTTCGGGAGATGGCAGAAGTGATGGTGGAGCGGTTGATCGAGCGGACTGAAAATCCGGCCATTCCGCCAGCGGAGTTTCTGTTCCCTCCGTCGCTGGTTTCCCGACAATCGGTACAGTAGCGGCGAGGCACGAGAAGAACGATACGTTCTTCTCGCTCTGTCATACCAGCGTTGGGGCTACGGTCAGCAGAATATTGGCGAAGCGGCGGGTTTCGCCGGAGGCGATGACCAGGAGCGTGTCAGACGATTTGGCCAGCGAATAAAACGCGTTACGTTCAACATGTTCAACTTCGATCGCCTCAGAAAGCATGCCACGGTATTCACGCTCGACCGTATTATCAAAATCCGCCGGGCTTGCCATTAACGTGGCTTTTTCCACATTAATATAGCCAAGGATTTTCTCCAGAATGACGACGCTCCCGATCATCCCTGGAGTGAAATTAAGCCAGATAATCCGTGCCTGCGCAGAAGTATTGGTTAGAAAAGAGTAATTGGCATCGGTGATTAAAATATTCGCCTTGTGTCCGCACTGTGCCAGCGCCTGTAATAAATCAGGATGAATAATATCTGACTTGATCATATGTCATACCTTTTAAAACTGGCGGGCATTATCGCCCGCCGCATTTTTATGCCCGGTAAATACCGCCGTTAATATCGATGGTGGCACCGGAAACGAAGCCATCATATTCAGAAGCGAGGAAACAGATGACCCTTGCCACATCTTCCGGGGTGCCCGCGCGTCCCAGAGGAATGGCCTGGATTGTCTGCTCGGCAGAGGCCTGCGTAGTATGCTGATTATGAAAACGCGTGCCGAGAATCAGTCCCGGCGCAACGGCATTGACGCGGATGCCGTGTTCACCGAGCTCCGCGGCAAGCGAGCGAGTCCAGGTCAGCACCGCGCCTTTGGTGGTGGAGTAGACCAGAGAACCCGCATGGCCGCCAGAGCGCCCGGCCAGGGAGGCCAGGTTAACAATACTGGCGCCGTCTGGCGCGGCCTTCAGCCACGGTAATGCCTGCTGAGTGACATTCAGCATCGTCGTCATATTGACGTCGATCACCGTGCGCCAGAAATGTGGCTCAATCTCACCCAGCCATTTGCGGGCAATAATGCCGCCAACGTTATTGATCAGAATATCGATACCGCCGAGGAATTCCGCTGCCTGTGCCACACAGCGGGCTGCATCTTCTTCATCGGTTAAATCGGCGAAACCACAGGCCGCGCGACAGCCTTGCTGTTCGGCGAGCGCCATTAATTCCCGTGGGCCTTCTTCGCCACTGAAATAATGAATATAAATATCGCATCCCGCCTCAATCAGTTTTTTCGCGCTCTCTTTACCAATGCCTTGTTCTGCACCTGTAATAAACGCTTTTTTACCCGTTAATAATCCCATTTCATACTCCCATTATTCATATTTAAACGGCATCAGGTAATGACGTGACATCGTTTTACCGTTTTTTGTGCGTGGATATCCCTGCCACCTGAGCGTGGCAAATACAGGACTTCATTATCAGTAGCCGGCCAGTCCGGGCAGCCAGGTGGTTAATGGTGGCGCCATGGCGACAATAATGATGCCGACAAAAACCACCGCCAGATATTTCGCCATCGGTTTGATGACGTGCTTCATCTCCACGCCACAAATGGCGCAGGTGGTATAGAGACCCAGGCCGATCGGCGGTGAGAACAGACCAAAGCCCATCGCCATGATCATCACAATGCCAAAGTGCAGCGGGTTAAAGCCAAGCTGAATGGCTATTGGCACCAGAATCGGGGCGAAAATGATCAGCGCAGGCGCACCTTCAAGAACCGCGCCAAAGATGATCAGAATAACAATGGTCAATATCAGGAACAGCCAGGCCCCTTGCTCCATGCCAATGCCAACCAGCAGTTCAGCGATCTGTTGTGGGATCATTTGAATGGTCAGGGCATAAGAAAGGCTGGTCGCACAGGCCACGATGAACAGCAAGACGCCGGACATTGCCGCAATATCAACGAACATTTTCACTGTGGCTTTCAGCGTCAGCTCACCAAACGCCAGGCGACCCACCACAATGGCGTAGATCACTGCGAAGGCGGAAATTTCCGTGGAGGTGGCGATCCCCATCATGACCCCGCGGCCAATCATGAAGATCATGACCAGACCGACAGCGGCACCGAGGTAAAGCTGAGTCCGCGGGCGTAATACCGGATAGGCTTCGCTGACGTTAATTTTCCCGCCGAAACGGTTGGCGGCGACCATTAACAGCACCAACAGGCAAGCTGCAGGGATGAGGCCTGCGATAAACAACGCGCCGATGGAAATATTGGCGACAAAGCCCATCACGATCAGGTTCACGCAGGGTGGAATGGTTTCCGCCATTACCGCGGAGGCGGCAAATACCCCGGCGGCTTCTTCGCTGTCCTGCTTCGCGCGACGTACCGCAGGCATTAACACTCCGCCGACGGCGGCCACATCCGCCAGTTTGGAACCGGAGATGCCTGAGAAAAAGGCCATCGACAGTACGGTGGTCATGTTCAGACCGCCGCGAAAGCGTCCCATACCACGCACAATCAGTTCGACCAGACGCGTGGACATGCCGTTGATTTCCATTGCCGCACCGGCGAGCAAGAAGAACGGAATCGCCAACAGAACAAAGTGGTCAACGCCCGCCGCTACCTGCTGGGAGAAAAAGACAAACGGCAGGGAAGGGTCGCAGATAAAAAAGACCATTGCCGACATGCCGAGTGTGAAGGCGATTGGCACACCGGCCAGAATGCCAAGCACGAAGCAAATCAGCATCAGGCCCGCCGCCGCGCTGGCCGGATCGGCCATCAGCGACAGTTTCAGATAACCCAGCGCCGCCAGCACAATGATCCCTGCGCCGCTAAGCAACACCACTTTTGCGCGTTCATGCAGCGCATGTTCCAGCGCAGCCACCATCATCACCACGGAACCGATTAATACCGGAATCACGTAAATGGTCTGCGGCAGGCCCGTCTCGGTGGTTTGCAGTCGCGCGGCCTGCACCAGATCGTAACTGGAAACGACCAGTCCAACGGAGACCAGAAACAGGATCCAGCGGCTGGCATGAACAACGTAAGGGCGAACGCTTTCTGGCAGAAAGCGTAAGAACAGATCGACGCCAATGTGTCCGCCTCGGCCGGTTGAGGTGGCGACGCCAAAAAAGACCAGCGCAATCATCAACGCTCGCGCCACTTCTTCCGCCCAGTGGATCGGTGAATGCAGGGCGTAGCGCCAGATCACCGAAGCAAATACCACCAGCACGTTGATAAACAGCACCAGCGCTCCGGCCCAGGACGTTAACGTGGTCAGAAATCGACTCAACCGCCCCAACAGCGTCAACAAAGACTTTTCATCCTTTGTTTTCATCGGGATATCAGCCATGATGAACTCCTTTCATGGTTTGTGTGGGCAACATCACCGGCCCGCTACACTCAGCAGGCCGACGATGCTCGGCTTATGGTTTGTCGCTCGGCGCGGCGGCGCTGATCTCGTCCACCATCGGTTTCAGATCCGGGTATTTATCCAGGAAGGCTTTCCAGACAGGCTGTACGGCCTGTGCGAAGAAGGCGCGATCGGTTTCCCGGAAAGTGACACCTTTCGCCTCCAGGTTTTTAATCGCTTCCAGTTCCTTCTGGCTGGCCTGCTGGCGTTCGTATTCCGTGGCCTCTTTCGCTGCGGCCAGCACGTCGGCACGTAATGACTCTGGGATCTGCTCGAAGCTCTTCTTGTTCATGGCAATCATCAGCGGGTTATAGCTATGGCGGGTCAGCGTGCCATTTTTGATGATTTCATAATATTTGCTGGCGTAGATAGTGGGGGCATCATGTTCGACACCATCGATCACGCCCATTTGCAGGCTGGAATAGACTTCTCCGCCCGGCATGGGAATGGCCACCGCCCCCATGTGATTCAGCGTGGCGATAAAGTTAGGCACCGGCAGTACGCGGATTTTCAGATTCTTTAAATCCTCCGGCTTTTCAATTGCCTTTTTGGTGTACACGTTGCGCGCGCCAAGGTTATAGCCATAGCCCAGTACCATTACGTTTGCTTTATCCATCATCAGTTTAGAAAGCTGCTCACCGGCTTTGCCGTCCAGCGCTTTCCCGACCTGGTCATAGTCTTTAAACAGATACCCCAGATCCAGCACACCGACTTCCGGCACCAGCGTGGCCCAGATTGAGGTCCCTGAAATCATCATGTTAATGGCGCCGATACGGACCTGCTGTGTTGCATCGGCTTCTTTTCCCAGCATAGCGTTGGCAAAGTAATTAAGCTTAATCTGTCCTTTTAACTTCTCGTTTTTATTAAGGTTTTCCTGGAAGCGGTTGAACCAAATATAGTGCGCAGAGGAGTCATCTCCTGGCAGAGACGAGTAAACACGAAAATTGATTGCTGCCTGTGCTGAAGCGCTCAGCACACTGCCTGCAATCAGGGCGCTACTGAGGCAAGCGAGTGCCAGAAAACGTCTGGCTGAACGAAACGGGGTTGTTTTCATCATGATTATCCTTTCTCACAGTGTAGAGGTCGTGATAACGCCATCTGGCAAGGTGGACGCAGCCAGCTGGTTTAACGAAAAAGTCGCTGATTCTGTTTTCTGTAACGTTTTAGTGTAACGTTACAGACGCTATCCGACTCACTGTGCAAATGCAATATGCTTCCTTTCATCAAGATGAGTGATATGTGAATTTTGTGGCGGGTATCGCTAATTTCCGGGCGCGTGTTACAAAACCGAAACGGGGTGTTCGCTGTTTAGTCACTGTTTAGTGAGACAGGCTACAGAAACCGGTACGTCGTTGGTGCCCGGGAGCGCAGACAGCAGTCTGTGTAAACCGATTCGCGTCTGTCAGGTGATAACTTTTACGCATAGCTGCTTAGAAAATGGCATTTTTTACATAAGCATCAAGGTGATAGTGTCAATTGAAATGACAGAGAAAGCACGGTGCAGATGATGAAACATACCATTGGGATTCTGGGCGGCATGGGGCCCGCAGCAACGGCGGACATGCTGGAAAAATTTGTTGAATTGCGCAGCGCCAACTGCGATCAGCAACATATCCCGCTCATCGTTAGCTCAATCCCGGACATTCCCGATCGTACAGCCTGTCTGCTTTCTGGCGGCCCCTCTCCCTTGCACTATCTGGAGCGTTATCTGCATATGCTGGAAGATGCAGGGGCTGAGTGTATCGTCATACCCTGTAACACCGCACACTACTGGTTTGATGATTTACGGGCAGTGGCAAAGGCGGAAATGATCAGCATTCTGGATGCCACGCTGAGTGAAATTCCTCCCGGCGTGACTCGCGTCGGCCTGCTGGCAACAAACGCCACGCTTGCGACAGGGTTATACCAGAAAAAAATGACTGCGCAGGGGCTCTCACTGATTCAGCCGGAAGAGGCGGGGCAGGCGCAGGTGATGCAGGCAATTTACGCATTGAAAAGCGGAGATAAAGCCACCGCGCAAAGGTTGCTGTTTCCACAAATTGAGCGACTGATTTCCCATGGTGCGCAGATCATTATTATGGGCTGCACCGAGATCCCGTTAATTGTGGCCGGGCATGAGAGCAATTTTGGGTGCCGGTTTATTGACTCAACCGCGTCTCTGGTACACGCCGCCATTCGCTGGTATGAGTCATGGCCAGATACGCAGATGGATGAGCCTGTGCAGCAGGTTGCCTGCGTTTGAATTGCGCTCAGGGGACAGTATGCAGATGGTGCAGTTCTTTCCAGAACCGCTCCGCCAGGGGCGTCATCCGCGTATCCATCCGGTAAGCATAAGCCTGAATAGGAATAATCAGCTCGTCCTGGTTCAGCACAATGAGCTGTCGATTACGAATCTCCTGACGAATCGCATACTCCGGGAGCCAGGCGATTCCACAACCGTCCAGCGCAACCTGCTTAAGCAATTCACTCATCGAAGAGACAAAAAATGTACTGAAACTCAGCTCGGTATAGCGGGTTAACGTTCGGTTGATAAGCCGCCCCATATAGGAGTTCTGGCTATAGTTGAGCAACGGGAACGCGGGTTGGTCGAGTGTGTATCGCGGTTTTCCGTTTTCATCGCTTGCACAGACGGGAAACAGTTGTGACTCAAACAAGTGAATATTGGCAAACGGTGGCTGGAGCAGGTTTTCGTCATAATAAGAGAAGATAAAGTCGCTTTGCCCCTCCCGCAACATATCGACCGCCTGATCGACATCGATCGCCTCAACCGACCAGGTAAACTGGGTTGGCATCTGGCTGACGATACCGGGTAACAGCCCCAGTGAAAGGGAGTGCGCAGCGGCAATCTTAATTTTACGCAGTGTGAAATCGCTGCCGCCACGGAGTTCAGCCAGGTTACTTTCCAGCTGTTGTAGCAGATGACGTATCTGAGAGTGAAAGATTTTGCCCTGTTCGGAGAGTTGCAGCGGCGAGACCTGACGATTGAACAATTCAACCCCGACCGCGTTTTCCAGGGCGCGAATACGACGGCTGAAGGCGGGTTGCGAGACATTACGAATAATCGCGGCCTGGGAGAAGTTTCGGCACTTTTCCAGCGTCAGAAAGTCATAAAGCCATTTCGTTTCAATGTTATACAAACCTGCACCACTCACATCCATTTATCATCACCTGTCAGCCGTCTGTCTGCGCCATTTTACGGGCATTCACACGGCTGACAACCGATTGCGCTTACTCGAAAGTACCCTTCACGCAGGCTTTCCCGTCAACCACCATGCGTTTGCCGTGAGCATAAACCTGCTCAATACACAATTCCGGCGTCATCACCAGCAGGTCGGCATCCTTACCGGGGGCGATTTCGCCTTTAGTGGATAGGTTAAGAAAGGTAGCCACACTGGTCGTCAGCGGACGCAGTGCGTCGGTCAGGGTAAATCCGTAATCGTTGATTAGCGATTGCACGGTTTCAAGCAAGCTCTCGAAGCCCGCCACGCCAATTCCGGTGAGTTTTCCGGCATCATCAAACAACGGCTGACTACCATTACCATCAGAACTGACCGTTATCCGGGCAAGCGGTACACCGGCTTTGACTGCGCGAGCAACCCCCTCAGCCGGTGCAACCGGATCGGGGATACCGCTGGTGATGTCGATGGTGCCGCCCTTGAGCGCAAAGGCCAGTGCTTCTTCGAACAACGCCTCATTGCGGTTTACGTGGGTGGGAAGCAGCTTACTCATCGGCACATCGCTATTTTCGAGAATGTCGTACAGCGGTTTGAGCCCCTTTTTACTGTCGCCCATATGGAACACGCTGACACCCGGTTTGCCGCCCAGCAGGCCACCCACACGAGATTCTGCTGCCATGTTTGCCAGTTGATAATCGCCAGGCGCGGCAGAGCGGTGGTCAGAGACGGCGCATTTTACGCCGATAACGCGATCGATCAGCGCCACATCTTTTTCGACGGAACCGGTGATCGTCGGTGAAGGGACATGATAAGCGCCGGTTAGCATCCAGGCGGTGATCCCTTCTTCATTCAGCGCCCGGGTTTTCGCCAGCAGTGATTCCGGATGACGGGTTACGGAGTCGGTGCCGAGCAAACCAATGACGGTCGTGACCCCGGCTTCGGTCAGTCTGCTCAGTCTGACTTCTGGTGTTCGGGTCGTGGGGCCCGCTTCACCACCGCCACCAATCAGGTGTACATGCTGATCGATAAAGCCAGGACATAGGATCCGTCCCTGGAGATTGATAACCTTACAATCCGGCACAATGTGAGGCGATATATCGCGTGCAACGGCAATAATTTTGCCGTTGGCGAGAAACACGTCGCAAATCCCCTGATCTTCAGGGGTATAAAGGTGCGCACCTTGCAGTAACGTAAATTCTGCGAAGGATAAATCAGGCATGATAATTCCCTTTTTAAACAATAAGCTGCATAACCCAGATCGACAGTAATGCGTTGATGGCACATACCGCAATGATGTGGGGGTAATATTTGGCGTTCACTTCGGCGGTACCGAGGCAGCGACCCACGTTTTGTACCGGGTTACCCATCAGGTATATCGCCGGGAGCAGAACCGTGACGTCGTGACCATTTAATGCTCCTGCAGTGAGTAAACTGGCGGAAACGCCTACCGCGCCGCCCATACTCATCAGCGACGCTAACAGCACGGTGGCGGCTTCACCAGGAAGTCCCCAAAGTGCCATGACGGGCTGACAAATGTGTCCAACCCAGTCAAGTAAACCGGTGATTTTCAGCGCCTGAATAATGACGAACGCCATCACCACGTTTGGCAGCAGGTTAGTGGTGGCAATTGTAAAGCCGCGGCGGGCACCGTCGATAAACATGTCCATGACATTTTTGCGTACCTGAGTGGTCATGCTTGTGCTCCTTGCGTTGGGTTACGGCGTTCTTCAAAGTTGATCCAGATACGTAGCAGGTTGGCGCCGACAAATTTAAACACCAGAATCACGGCCAGCGGGACGATAACAGACGTTCCCAGAAACGCGAAGACGGCAACGCCAGAGGAAAAATAGTTGGTAATAATCGCGCTGCCGCTGGTCTGGTATGCGGCAAAAATGACTTTATCGCGCTCGGTGATTTCACCATCCTGCGCCAGTTCTTTCGTCATACCTGCAGCCGCATCGGTATTTTGTAAGTTAGCGATAAGCGCCAGCGAGCAGATGCCCGGAATGCCCAACAGCGGCTTCAGGATCGGCGTCATCAGTTGTTGCGCCGCACGCAATCCGCCAAGACCGTCGGTGATAGAAATAATGCCCAGTGACAAAATGACTGACGGCGCAAGTTCCAGCGCGAAAAGAAAACCATCTTTTGCGCCCGTACCGCCCGCGCCCCGGAAGGTGACGGTCGTTTGTGCCGCGCCATTCGCGATCTGGCCAAACGAACCGTTCAGCACGCTAAAATCAAAAACACGCCACCAACCTTCCGTTCCGGAAAATACGCCGGAAAAGAAAATGATGGTCAGAAAAAATGCCAGATATCCCTTAAGTCCGACCTTTTCTGTTACAAGCGGCAGCGCCGCCTGTTCCCCTTGTTGCGCCATAGCGAACCCCGTTATTTTTTTGATAATGTGTGTTTGTTGCGACAGGCCAGAAGTGGCCCGAACTCAATGACCTTACCAGCCATAGGGATATGGGGAAAATGCCAGAATGTTTCGCGCTATGCGTTTCTTGCATAGGGTGACAGAAATATCAGGATTAAAACGACCCGCCAATTTCTGCCTCGTTTTAACATTGCCAGATAATTTCTTTTCCATTTTTGTAAGGATAGTGGATTCAACGGCATGGTTTTAAACATTCAGAACATCGCTTCATGATGTGCAATAGCCTCAGTCATCACGATCGCATATGAGTGAGTATCCAGTGAAATATATACAGCCAGGGTGGGGGAAGTGATGAGAACAGTGAAGTACTCCGCACGACAAAGGTTAATGTAGAGGGTAATCTACCGTATCGTTTACGCTATTATTAATGACATAGCGTGTTTAGAACATCACGATCTTTGGGGGAATTATGAGTGGAATGCGTTCCCGCACGGCAATTATCGTGGACGACCATCCTCTGGCGCGTATGGCTATTCGTGGTGTACTGGAGAAAGATCGCGTTACGGTTCTCGGAGAGTATGATGACGGGGCGATTGCGCTGAAGAGTTTGCTAAAAACGACTGCGGATATTGTGGTTATTGACGTTGAGATCCCCGGCGTCAATGGGGTAGAGCTGGTGGAGAAACTCAGAGCGAATCACTATCACGGCGTGTTAGTGGTCGTCTCAGCGAAAAATGATCGTTACTTCAGCAAGCGCTGTGCACAGGCGGGAGCGAACGCGTTTATCAGTAAAAAGCAGAACATGGATAATATCCTGGCGGCCATTAATGCCGCACAGAATGGGTATACCTATTTTCCATTTTTCTCCGAAGAAGCCTCCGAAATCCTCACCGATGCGCAGCGTCTGGAATCCCTTTCGACACAAGAGATGAAAGTCATGGGGCATGTGCTTAACGGTCTGGACAATTCGCAAATTGGTGAGGCGATGCATATTAGTGGTAAAACCGTCAGTACTTATAAAACGCGGCTCATGGAAAAACTCGGCTGTAAATCATTAATCGAACTGCTCTCGTTTGCTCATCAGAATAAGCTGACATGATGATAAATAAATGGCTGATGGCGGTGCTCATTATTTTATCCATCGGCGGGCGTGCTGTTTACGCACAACTAAGACTTCCCGTTGAGCTGGAACTATCAGGATTCAATTATATATCGCCTGTACCGGTTTATTTGAGTGAGGATGACAAACGCTGGTTGCAGCAGAAAAAAAGTCTCAGAGTCGCCGTTTATGAGCCCGTTCAGCCGCCGCTTGTTATGACAACGCTGACTGGACGTTATCGGGGAATGAATGCTGATTATCTGGCATTGATTCAACATTCCCTTAATACACGAATAAGTGTGATGGCGTATCCGGATCAGGCTGACGCTGTTGAGGCGTTAAAAAAGGGAGAGGTCGATATGGTATTGACCGGGCTGGAGAGTCAATCCTGGCGTGAAGCAAGTGTTCAGGTTTCTCTGCCACTGATTCATTCCTGGCCCAATTTAGTCACCTCTCTTGGCAACGTTATGGCGCCATTGCAGAGCGCACAACGTACGGGGGTAGCGATTGTTAATCACTATCCAGATGTCGATTTTATCCGCCAGTCCTTTCCCGATGCCGAGATCGATAACTATGGCAGTTACCAGGAAGCGCTGAATTCTGTTAATAATGGGCGCAATGCCTGGTTTTTCGGCGATTCACTCACGACCAGCACCTGGCTTTCCCAGGAGTTCAGTCTTGCGCTGACAACGGTGAAGTATTGGCCTGCGCCACAGAGAAAGAGCTACTTTTTATTTTTGCCCGCACAGCAACGGCTGCGGGAAATTGTGAACAATACCCTTAGCGCAATTGATGAAAACATCCATGGGCAAATTGCCCAGTCGATGATTGATAAAGGCAATCTCTCCTTCCTGATTGAACCTCTGGACCTGATGCCACGCGAAAAGCAGTGGTTAAATAATCACAAAACACTCCGTGTGATTATCAATCCCTGGTTTGCCCCTTACACGATGGTTGATGGAAGCCAGCAAACGCGGGGTATTGTTGGCGATGTCCTTAATTTGATTGGCTTACAAACGGGTATTCAGTTTGAGACGGTGGTCGTCAAATCGAATAAAGAGATGGTCGCAGAGATGAAGAAAGGTAACTGGCATATTGTGCAGGCAGCTACCTATGATCTCAGCCGAGAAGATTATCTCTCTTTTACGCATCCATTTATCACTACACAGTTCGTGGCCGTGATCAGAAAAGAGGAAAGTAAAGAGCATGCGCTGC
The DNA here is from genome assembly GCF_057983045.1 of Citrobacter sp. LST-B2. Taxonomy (NCBI): domain Bacteria; kingdom Pseudomonadati; phylum Pseudomonadota; class Gammaproteobacteria; order Enterobacterales; family Enterobacteriaceae; genus Citrobacter; species Citrobacter sp. LST-B2. Next base: position 3,977,130 of record NZ_CP192598.1, on the reverse strand, counting down.
GGCCCGGTAACCATGTTGCAATCAGCGCCGATCACACTTTACTGGCCACACTGAAGGCGAAATATTCAGGCATTGTGTGGGAAGAGGTGGAAAATTCCAGCGTGGCATTGAATCTGGTCGCAACAGGAAAAGTGGATGCCGCCATTTCGAATCAGCTGACCGCGCGTTATCTGAGCGAGCATTACTATCCCGATCAGCTTTCCTGGATACCGCTTACCGGAGAAGAACCCGCGGCAATCAGTTTCGCGGTGCCCCGCTCTGAGCCGGAGTTAAGGCAAATTCTGGATAAAGCGTTAGATGATATTCCGCAAAAAGAGGTCCTGCAGATCGTCAGTAAATGGATTCGTCTGCCGGATGTCAAAATAGATACCTGGGAATTATATAACAGGCCTTTTTATCTGGTGGCTACCTTAGCGTCGTTACTGGTACTCAGCACCTTGTTATGGGCAGTCTATCTGGTGCGGGAAGTTCGTATCAGAAAACGTTCTCAACGCTTACTGCAAGAGGAACGAAACCGGGCTCTCAGGGCCAATGAAGAGAAGCGGGAATTTCTTTCTCACATGAGCCATGAGATACGAACCCCGGTAAGTGCCATTATGGGATTTCTTGAACTCCTGCAATTTTCTCCTGCGAAGTTTAGCCCGGAAGATAAAGCATCAGTGGACCAGGCGGCCCAGGCCTCACGTTCGTTATTAAAACTTATTGGCGAGATCCTCGATCTGGAGAAGATCGAATCGGGCTTATTAGAGACCGTTCCCCAGTGGAAATATCCGGACAGCCTGATACAAGACAACATTGCATTATTCAGCGCGCTGGCGGCGCAAAAAGGGATCGCGCTACGTTACGATTCTCGTTTAGAGGCACGCGAGGCGATGCGACTGGATCCCCAATTACTGGGGCAGGTTCTCACCAATATTATCGGTAACGCGGTGAAATTTACCGAACGTGGTGATGTGCGAATTTCTGCGGTCAAGCATGAGCAAACGCTGGTGATCTCAGTGCGTGATTCTGGGCCGGGAATGAGCGAAGAAGAACAACGTCGTTTATTCACCGCCTTTAGCCAGGGAATAGCGGGAGAACATCACCGCGGTTCGGGGCTCGGATTAGCCATTAGTCGGGGATTAATGAGGCAAATGGGAGGGACAATCGAACTGCAAAGTGAGGTGAATCGGGGGACGACCGTTACGTTGAGCCTGCCAGTCCAGACGTCGTTTGATATCACGCCTACCGTTGCGGACGTTGACGCGCCTCTGCCAGTATTGCAAGGAACAACACTCCGGGTATTAATCGCGGATGACCTTCCTTTCAGCCGATTACTTTTGAAACGTCAGCTTATGACGCTGGGTATCATCGCTGATGAAGCCGACAATGGCGAGATTGCATTGCATTATCTTCAGCAAGGAAATTATGACTTGTTGATTACCGATCTCAATATGCCGGTTATGGATGGTATTGAGCTTGCCCGCCAGGTCAGAAAAAGTAATACGACGCTTGTCATCTGGGGGCTCACGGCAACGGCGCAGGAGCACGAGCGCGAACGTTGTCTGTCGGCGGGCATGAATGCTTGTCTTTTCAAACCCATCACGTTGTCACAACTCTCTCATTTACTCTCCGGCGTCAGTGATACCCACGACACGGCATTTGATCTCGAAAGACTGGCGATGCTGGCGCAAGGGAATCGGGCATTGATGCTTCGCGCATTAAAAGATGCGCAGGAAGAAAATCGCTGTGATTTAACGGCGGCTTATAACGCCAGTGAGTCTGGTGATTATCGTCTGGTTAAACATCATATTCATCGCATTAACGGGACTGCTCAGTTATTGGGGGTTGAGACTTTAATGAAGGCTTCACAGTCTCTGGAGGATAAACTCCCGGACGCAATGACTGTCACCGAACTGCCTGCTGAGCTTGAGTATATCCAGACACTACTGGACGAGCTGGAGCAGGCAATCGAGAAATTCACACCTTAATTTTCCTTCCTACATGTGTAGGCGGTGCCTGACAGAATAATAAGGCATCGCTGATGTTGCTCCTGTGTTAACCAGGTAAAATAAGCCCTGTTCCAACAGAATAAAATTAGTTAATTAAACCTGGTATATTTCCTAAGAAAAATCCATGTTTTGGTTTATTACAAGTTTCAACTATCAAACACGCCCGGATCATTAAACCAAACCTATACATATAGCTAGTGTTTAATTCTGTTTTTTGTTGCATATTCTGGGTTTTTGTTTTGATAAAAATAGCCAGGTGTGGATCGTTGTTCTTTTGAAAGTAAAAAGATAGTAGAAACGATCGTTTTTATGTTTTCTTACGAAATCCACGACTTTTGTGATGTCATGCTGAATTATTTTCTGTAAATTTTACAGCGAAACATGTGGCGACTTACAGACGTTAAAACAGCAAGCAGGAAGTGTCGAAAAGGGAAGTTCTATGAAATTGTCAGACTCCGTTTTTTCTGATGATTATTTTTTTATTGTCGGCATAAGTGCGTTGTTAACGCCGGAGTTAATTGATGAAAATTACACTATAGTCGATGTCGATGAGTCGCTCCTTCAACGGAGTACAGAGTATTTGTTTCCTGGCAGGAAGATCATTGCATTTATCACCAATGATCTCGACTACTACGCGTTATGCCATTTGAGAGATATAACTTTCATTGATAAGAGACGCCGGATAAATGAAATCCTCTCATGCCTGTTTGTCAATGACTCCAGGTATGCTTATCGGGTGAAATACACGCTTTCATTCCGGGAAAGTGAAGTTCTTGATTGTATACAAAAAGGAATGGAGGCGAATGAGATTGGTGAGTTATTGGGCATGTCGATGAAGACATTCTATGCACACCGTCGCAGTCTGATATTTAAACTTCAACTCGGTAATCGTGTATCTCTGTATCGAAATATCGCGCGAATAAGAATGTGCAAACCCTGTGTTCATGAGACTGACCTTACATAAATTATTGCGTTAATGTCGGGAAACGAGAATATGCAGAGGAGGTGAGTGCAGAAATAATTGTTTTTAACATCAACGCTTTTAATTAAATATTAACTTAACTATCAGGATTTTACGATATGAAAAAATTAGCACTGATTTCTGCGATTTTATCGCTGTCTGCTCTACAGGCGACATATGCAGCCGATGGCGTAATTAACTTTAACGGAACCATTACGGGAACGGCGTGTGTGGTGGATCCTTCCGCGATTTCACAACCCGTTGAGCTTGGAACCGTTTCAACGGCGGCATTTTCTGGTGGAAGTGGTGCAACAGCTGCCGCTAAGCGCTTCAACATTGTGCTGAAATCCTGTCCGGCAAGTGTAACCAGCGCCAGTGTTCGATTTGACGGTACCACCAATACGACTAACCCTTCGATTCTGGCGTTGACCACAGGTCAGACTGCGACAAATGTTGGCGTCGCTATTTATGAACAGGACAGCGCGACATTGATCCCGGTCGGTACTTCTTCGGCTAGCGTGGCATTGCAGGAAGACATCGACAATACGTTGACCTATTTCGCGAAATATATGGCCACAGGCGTTGTCGGAGCAGGGTCGGCCAAGTCGTCAACCTCTTTCACCGTAACTTATCAGTAAAAGCAGGGCCACTCGTGGCCCTGAGTAATTAAGCAGGAATTCTCATGTTTCAGCAATTATATAACACGGTTGCTATAGGGATGATATTTATCTCAACAGCGGCAATTAGTGGTGTTGAAATAGGCGGTACTCGTCTTATTTATAATGGTAATGCCAGTCAGGCTGCAATCAGTGTTAAAAATCCGGACAATAAACCGTATTTAATTCAGTCATGGGTGAGTAAAAGTGAAAATGGTGATGAGAGTGGTAGCGAATTCACTACTACACCACCTTTGTTTAAATTAAATCCAAATGCGCAGAACTCTGTTCGCGTCATGTTGGCTGAAAATAACTTACCAACCGACAGAGAAAGCGTTTACTGGCTGAATATCAAAGCGATTCCCTCATCCTCACCGGATGCGAAAAATGAATTGTTGATCGCGGTAAAAAGCAAAATGAAGCTGTTTTATCGTCCCACCGGGTTAAAAGGCGATCCGTCATTGGCATACCAGCAGTTAATTTTTTCACGTGAGGGTGGCAAATTAACTGTAAATAATCCAACACCTTATAGCGTGTCGCTCAATGAAATAAAGGTGAACGGCAAGACGATCACTAAGCCTCCAATGGTATTACCATTTCAAACCGTCACGCTACCCCTATCGGGGATAAACGGCGGTGACGTATCGTGGCGTGCGATTAATGATTTTGGAGGCGTCACGACTGAACAAAAAGTTAAAATGTAGGTTAAATGCTTATGCTCCAGTTCAATACGGTTTCAGGTTTTGCAACGTTAACGAAATTATCAGTCATGGTCTATCTGTTTACACAAGCATCAACCGTGTTGGCTGAGGATTATTTTTCACCCGATCTCATTGAAACCCGAGGGAATATTCCACGTGATATTGATATCTCCCGTTTCAGCAAAACTGACGGACAGGTTCCCGGTATTTATCACGTTGATGTCTATCTGAACGGAAATTATATTGAATCTCGTGATATCAGCTTTCTGGGTAAAGAGAGTGAATTGGCACCATCCTTAACCTACGCCGATTTCGTAAAATGGGGTGTGAAGCGTAACGCACAGCCTGACTGGATGAGTATGGAGGATTCCGCGACCATCGATAATATTGGTGCGTTACTCCCCGGGAGCCAACTCAATTTTCAGTTTGATGGGATGCGTCTGGATATTTCGGTGCCACAAGAATATATGCAGCGCGATCCACGCGGCTCCGTTGCACCGGAACAGTGGGACGATGGACTGAATATGCTGTTCCTGAATTATAACTTCTCTGCTGCCAACAGCCATGGCAAGGGAGATTCGCGTAATGACAGCTATCTAAACCTGCGGAGTGGGATTAACGTCGGTCCCTGGCGGTTGCGTAATTACTCGACATATAACAATAACGAAGGGGACGGGCGCTGGAATACCCTCAGCACGTCACTGGAGCGTGATATTAAAGTGCTGAAAAGCCAGTTCAGTATGGGGGATGGTTATACGCAGTCTGGTGTATTCGACAGTGTTCACTTCCGTGGCGCGCAAATTTATTCGGATGACACCATGTTGCCGGAAAGCGTTCGGGGGTTTGCGCCTGTAGTCCGTGGCATTGCGCAAAGTAACGCACAAGTCACCATTCGTCAGGGCGGGAATATTATCTGGCAGTCTTATGTTCCGCCAGGCCCGTTTGTGATTGATGATCTCTATCCTACTGCTGCCAGCGGTGATCTTACCGTGGTTGTGCGTGAGGCAGATGGTTCGGTGCATCAGTTTATTCAGCCATTTTCGGCTGTGCCGATCATGCAGCGTGAGGGCCAGTTTAAATATGCTCTGGCAGTGGGAAAATATCGTGCATCAAACAGTACAGATAAAGAACCGGATTTTCTTCAGACCACAATGAGCTACGGGTTGCCGTGGGACACCACAATATATGGCGGCACGCTGGCGTCGAGAGATTACCAGGCCGGGGCTATTGGTATCGGCAAAGGATTGGGCGATTTCGGTTCGTTCTCTTTTGACACTACCTTTGCTCATACGCAGATGCCAGGCAAAACGGAAGGTGGTATCTCGCTTCGCGCGCAGTATGCCAAAGATTTTTCATCAACGGGCACCTCGCTGAGTCTGATGGGATATCGGTATTCCTCTTCCGGCTTTCATGATTTTCAGGAAGCGAATGGTGATGTCAATAAATACCGGATGGCGAGCGATAACGTTCTGGAAGGCAATGACTGGCGTTATCAGCGTAACAAACGCAGTAAGGCACAGGTGACATTGAACCAGCAGCTTGGCGATTTCGGGAATATCAACCTTTCGGCCTGGCACCAGGACTATTGGGGCGGTGATACCGAGCGTAACGTCAGTCTGGGTTACAACACCAGTATTAACAATATTAATTATGGCCTGAACTATAGCTATTCCCGTGGTCCCTGGCACAACGACAACGATCATATCGTCTCTTTTACGATGCAGATTCCGTTCTCACGTTTCTTGCCAAACAGTTGGATGACGCTATCGGCAAACGCGAATAAAAAAGGCGACGCCACTTCACAGGTTGGGCTGTCCGGTACCGCGCTGGAAGACAACAATCTGAACTGGAACGTACAGCAGGGATACAACAGTAAGGGTGCAGATGTGACGGGCAGTGCGTCGGCGAATTATAAGGGCCGGCATGGTGAATATCAGCTTGGTTATAACTACTCTCGCGATAATCGTCAGGTCTCGGTTGGCGCAATGGGGGGACTGGTGGTTCATCCGTATGGCGTCTCCGCGACTCAACCTCTTGGCGAGACAATGGCGTTGGTGAAGGCCGAGAATGCCGCTGATGTGAAAGTGGCGAATAACAGCGGCATTTACACAGACAGTAAAGGTTTTGCCGTTGTGCCGTACGTTGCGCCATATCGACAGAACAGTCTGACGCTAAATACCGACAGGTTGAACAACAATACGGATGTGTTGAATGACACGCAGACCGTCGTACCAACAAAAGGCGCGCTGACCCTGGCCGATTTCCCGACCGTTACCGGCTACCGAATCCTGCTGCAATTGACGGGCAAAACGATTCCGTTTGGGGCGACGGCAACAATTAACCATCGCGACAATACACCAGAAGGGATTGTTGACGATCGTCAGCGAGTCTGGTTTAGCGGTGCACCGGAAAAAGGCTCCGTGGTGGTGAACTGGGCTGGGGAAAGTTGTCTGGCACATTATCAGATTGCGCAGGCTTCTGACAAAACGCATAACGTCACCGCGGAGTGCAGGTAAGTGGAGAGTAAGATGAATCGAATTATAGTGAGTTTATTGTGGGTAGCTCTGGGACTGTTTTCACGGACTACGCTGGCGTGGGATTGTTCGACGGTCACGCCATCAACAACCTTATCGCCGCAGAATATCACTATCTCCAGGGATCTGCCGGTGGGGGCCGTTATTGGTACGCAGATGATGACGCCGACAGTGAATGCGTTCAGTTGTTTTGATTCAGCGGACGGGGTTATTTCCAATCAAACATTTGGCGTAAAGGCGATAGGTACCTTCGATTCGATGGTCAATGGGGTACGGGTCTATAAAACCAACGTTGACGGTATTGGCTATGCGATTTCCGGCTCGACGGCAAAGTGTGCCGGAGGGAATGCCGCCGTAACGGGGGCGAATACGATTCGGGGCGATATTAACACCGCCAGGCTTTGTCAAAATACCACGGGAATGATAAGTCCCGGATTGAATGGTTCGGTCACGGTGACATTTTATAAAACGGCGACGGAGACCGGTTCTGGTACGATATCGGCAAGAATGGTGGGGTCGTTGATATTGCTGAATAACTCGCTGCTCTGGCAATCCCCAGAAGCCGCAGTCAATATCAATGCGTTCACGGTGACCACGCCAGCCTGCAAACTGACCACGGCATCCATCCCTGTCGATATGAAAGAGGTTGATAAAAACGCCTTTAATGGCAAAGGAACGACGCCGGGAGAGACATATACCCAGTCATTCAATTTGCCGATGACCTGCAATGCCGGAACCGCCGTCAGCGTCAGGATGGAAGGCGATATTAATGACGCAACGAAAGGCGTCATCAATACGACCAGCGGGAGTAACGCCGCCACAGGGGTCGGGATCCAACTGCTTTATAACAACCAGCCAATGAGGTTGGGCTCCGATGTGGCGGCTGGGACATCGAGCACAGGGGGCGGTTTCACGGTCCCGCTTAAGGCGCGTTACTACCAGACGGGCGATCACATCACCACAGGGACGGCTAATGGCGTACTGTCTTTTACGATGACATACCAGTAGTTGCCGAATAACTAACATATGGATGAATAGCAGAACAGATTAACCTCAACCTGTTCTGCTGTTCATCACGACATATTTAATACGGTTACGTTGGTGATGTCGTGGGGGATAGAGAAAGCCGCCAACGGCAGGTCTGTTCTGTCTGCGCCATTACAAAATCATCTGTGCCAGTAAAAAGCCAAATGGTACCGAGAAGATAATCGATAAACATCCCGGCAGGAAGAAGGGGTGATTAACGATCTTTGAGCCATTCCAGCGCGAACTGAGAAATGAACCCGTATCATCAGTGGCTATCGCAAACGCGGTTGTCGGGTAAATATTCGTGATATAAAGTGCGCTGACCGCGACAAAACTGGCTAATATTGCCTCCGGGCTAATTCCGATGGAGGCGGCGATAGGCATCAGCAATGCGCTGGTTGCCCCCTGGCTAAACAGCATGGCGCTGGTACAGAAAAATACCGCCGCCAGTAAGAACGGCCAGGCGCGTAATATGTCGCTGGCTTCCATTTTAATCTCATCGATATGGGCACCGATCAGCGTGCTGCTCAGCCAGACAATCCCTAATACCACCACCAGTGATTCCGCGCCGGATTTAAATATCGGTGAGTTCTTCAGCTCTTTCATGTCCAGCTTGCAGGTGAAAATAATGATCGTGGACACGACAAACATCGTAATAATGATTAAGTCGCGGGAATTAATGGTATGCCCAATCAGGGATTTAAACAGCAGCATACAGACCACGAAGACCACTCCCACCAGGAATATGGCGACTGAGGATTTTGCTCCGGCGGGAATAGGGCGGCTGGCCTGTTTATTCAGCACAATTTTATTTTCCTGCATGATTTTTTGACACACAGGATCGTCGGCCAGTTTGGCACCTTGTCTGCTGGCAATGAACGCCGCGATCAGCATGGCAAATAACGCGGTGGGCAGGATAATCAGCATTGCATCGCCGAAGCTCACGCCCATCACCTCAACGGTGCCGTACATAATCGCCGTGGCGGCAGAGATCGGGGAGGCGGTAATCCCGAGTTGCGAAGCCACAACCGCAGAGCTTAACGGCTGGCTGGGTCGGATACCGTTGTCTTTCGCCACTTCCTGAATCACGTTCATCACCGACATGGCGGTATAACCAGTACCGGACAGTACCGTCAGAATAAACGTTACGGTGGGGGCAAGAATATTAAGATAGCCGGGATTATGGCGCAGTAATTTTTCGGTCAGGGTGACGAGATAATCCATTCCGCCGGCCTGTTGCATGGCTGAGAGCGCCACAATGGTAGACAGAATAATCAGCATCACGTCGACAGGTGGAGAACCTGCCGGAACGCCAAAAATAAATACCGAAATCGCTAATCCGATCCCGCCGGCAAACCCGACGCCAATTCCGCCCCAGCGGGCGGCAAGCATGATGGTTCCCAGTAATAAAACGACATGTAATATCACCATATAATTAACCTGCTCTTTGTTATATTTTATTTATCGACAACGAGAGGGCGAGGTAATGAATAGGGAATATTCATTACCTGCAGTTAACGCTTATTTCTCGATAACAGATGATTACGACATATTCATTTCTGTTTGATAACGTTTAATCGCTGCCGTACTCTTTTGCGGATCGGTCATATTCATCGGATCAAGCAGATAATCCGCCTGTTCCGGTGTCAGCAGTTTTTCTGCCAGCACGACCTGCTTTACGCTGCACTGCTGTTGATACGCGGTTTTTGCAATTCGCGATCCTACCTGATAGCCAAACAGGGTTGCCACGACGGTGGCCAGCGCCGTACTTTCCTCTGCGTAGAGAGCACTCACTTCTTCATTTATCGCGATATCTTTCAGACATTTATCGATGAACAGCGGTATCCCCCGACTCAGTAACGAGCAGGATTCGAAGAGCGCCTTTAGCAACACCGGTTCCCACACGTTCAGGTCAAGCTCGCCGCCCTCAACCGCCATGGTTACCGTGACGTCATTACCGATAACCTGATACGCAATTTGATTCATCAGTTCGGGCATGACCGGGTTAATTTTGCCCGGCATGATGGACGAACCCGGTTGCACGGCAGGGACAATAATTTCATTAAAACCGGCGCGCGGCCCTGAACCCTGAATACGAAAATCGGTCGCCATTTTAGAGAGAAAGGCGGCGATTTTCTTGAGCTGTGCGGAGAATTCAATATAGAAGTCACCGTGTTGCAGACCATCGAAAAAATCCGCTTCCGGGCGATATTGCTCGCCAGTGAGGGTCTCCAGCCATTGATACACCGCCGGAAGATATCCCTCATGGGTGGACAACCCCGTACCAATCGCCGTCGCTCCCAGGGGTAAATACAGCGCCTCCTCGTTGACCTCGGCCAGTTTTTCCCTAAGCCGGTTGACCTGTGTGCGATAGGCGCCAAACTGTTGGCCAAACGTCATTGGCACCGCATCCTGTAAGCAGGTGCGGCCTAATTTCACTTTGTCGGCAAACTCACGGCTTTTATCCGCCAGTACGGCTTCCAGTTTTTCCAGTTGCACCAGCAAATGCTTGATATTCATGCGACTGGTCATTTTCATCGCCGCAGGAATGACGTCGTTGGTCGACTGTCCCATATTAACGTGCGTATTTGGGTGAATCGCATCATATCCCCGTACGCCGGTGAGCAGTTCATTCGCGCGGTTAGCCACCACTTCATTCATGTTCATATTGGTCGAGGTGCCGCCGCCGCCCTGAAAAATATCAATCGGGAAATGGGCGTCAAAATCGCCGTTCATCACCTCCTGCGACGCCGTCACGATGACGGCGGCTTTCTGCTGATCCAACGCGCCAATTTGCGCGTTGGCCTGAGCAGCCGCTTGTTTTATCGCGGCGATTGACCACAGGAAATGCGGAATGTCCCCGGCCGTTTTCCCCGAAACTGAAAAATTCAGTACCGCCCGTTGCGTTTGAATACCGTAGTAGGCTTCCTCCGGCACCATTAACGTTCCTAATAGATCCTTTTCTTCACGCATCGTTATGTCTCTTCCTGTATTAAGGTGTATCGCTACCTTAATTGGCTGGCAGTACAGATAATTTGAAGTGGCTCAAAGAAAAAAAGCATTGAAAAGATAAATACTCATTATTAAAAAATGTAATAGTAGAGGCGGTAATGAAGGATATTAACTTCGATTTTAAGCAGTTACAGGCGTTTTTAGCAGTCATTGAGACGGGGTCATTTACCGCTGCGGCAAAGAAACTCAACCTGACTCAATCCTCGATTTCTCAGCAGATCGCGAATCTGGAAAATGGCTTAAAGACTGAAGTGATTAACCGTTCACAGCGACCCATTCAGATGACGATAGCCGGGCAGGCGCTGTACCCGCTGGGAAAAAAGATTATCGATAGCGGTGTTTATCTGCAGGAACATATAAACGCGATCAGTCACGGGCATATTTCACATTTGAAAATCGGCTTTGTGGATTCGATCGGTAAATCTATCGGCCTGGATATCCTGACCTTTCTACAACCGCAGGTGAAACATATTTTTCAGGTTACCGGTACAGCATCGGGGCTGCTTTCCGCGCTGAATACGGGCAGCATTAACCTGGCCATCACGATGCTGCATACCGAGATGCCGCCTAATGTCAGAATGTACCCGCTGATTGAAGAGGAGTTTCTGTGCGTTTGTCCCAAAGCCTGGCCGGAAACGCGGCTGGAAGAGTTGTGTAAAAACAGGGACTACATCGCCTATACCCGCAATACGCCGACCGGCATCCAGACGCTCAACTGGCTGAAATGGAATAACCTGTCTCCGTCTATCCAGTTTGAAATGGATAATGCTGATGACATTCTGAAATTAATTTCCTGCGGCTACGGATGGACGCTGACCACGCCGCTGTTTATTACCACACTTCCCGCCTTTACTGACTCGCTGAAGATCATCCGGATCAACAATCGCAAAGAACGCCGCAAAATTGTCCTGCTCTGTAAGGATGATGAACTGTCTGAGTTCTATAAAAACCTGGCGATTGAGGTCCAGTCAATACTGGAAACGAAACTGGAACAGGGGTTCTACAGTAAGCTCAATGCGGATGTGCCGTCATGATCCCTAACCAGGCATGATTCGGTCTTCAGCGAAGTATTGCCCGGTACTTACCGCTAAAGTAGCGGAAATGCTAACCCAGGAGATTGTTATGATAGCGGTGATTTTTGAAGCGGATACAGTACCGACTCAGCAGGAGCGATATTTACAGCTTGCCGCTGAACTCAGGAACGAACTTGTTAATATTGAGGGCTTCATTTCGATTGAGCGTTTCAAAAGCCTGAGTACGGAAGGGAAGATTTTATCGCTTTCCTGGTGGGAGAGTGAAGACGCCGTCGCGGTGTGGAAGAGCAACATGAAACACCGGGCAGCGCAAAGGGAAGGCCGGGAGTCGATATTCTCTTTTTACCGCATCCGCGTTGCGCACGTTCTGCGAGATTATTCATCGGAAGGATAAAATTCGACCATCTTACGGAAGCGTAACTTCCGCTGATCTCACGCAATCTTTGCAAACAGGACTATTTTCTTACAAGAGAGAAATAAGGATGGAGGTAGAGGGACAGAAAGAGAAAATGGCGCGTGATGTAAAAGGATGTGATCGAGCGAGGAAGAGCATTGAGCTTAATAGTTAACTCAACCTTAAATATTACCCCTTGAAAATACAAGGGGCAATATAATAAGGTAAAATATTTGATATTTGTCGTGTTTTAATAGTTTTTTATTGATTAAGTGCTTATTGCATTCTGTACCCGGGAGTCTAAATGTTAGATAATCTCGGGTGGATTTATCCCTGGTGTTACGTTGGTCTTTGACCGCCTGACTAGTATGTGCCGCGAGCGCTATTAGTCAGGTATTTTTTAAGTATAAGTAAGACCCGACCTGAAAAAAAGCTGTCCTAAAAGACAGGGGATAATAATTTCGGAATGTTATTATCAGGAATGAATAAATGAACTCTTTTGTTGAGTTTTTTTTGCTTGATCGCGATGAGTTGCCGTCAGGTTTTGCCACTGAACTCTACCGCCTGAGAAACCGAACATTTCGTGAGCGGCTCAACTGGAAAGTAGAATGTACTGATGGCCTGGAAAAGGATCAATTTGATAACGAAAACACGACTTACCTGTTAGGGATGCATGAGGGAGAAATCCTGTGCGGCGCCCGATTTATCGATGCCACGCAACCGACGATGATCAGCGAAATATTCCATGAGTACTTCGATAATATTACGCTCCCTACGGATATTCCCTGCTGTGAAGTGAGCCGCCTGTTTTTAGATAAAGAGAGACGTGATTGCGGAAACCTTCGCGGGATGCCCGCCAGTAAGGCACTGTTTCTGGCAATGATCGTCTATTGCATGAAGAAACAGTATCGGGGCATGTTCGCCGTTGCCAGTCGCGGTATGTATGCCATTTTCCGTCATGCGAACTGGAAAATTGACGTGATTCAGAAAGGACTTTCTGAGAAAGGTGAAACTATCTACTATATTTTTATGCCGGCGAGTGAAAGCGCAATTGAGAGCATCATCAGCAAAGATAAGGCCAGCCACTGGCTCCGCGAGATACTTCAACAACTTCGCCGTCTGTAATCCCGCACGGAGTTCAGTTATCCAGTAATCTGAGCTCCATTCCAAGTTTTACCGCATGCCTGGCGTTGTTTACGCCCAGCTTTTTCATTGCATTGCTCATATGAAATTTCACGGTTCGCTCTGCAATTGACAATATAACCGAGACTTCGGCATAGGTTTTACCCGCACTAACCCACTTCAAAATTTGTCGTTCGCGCGGTGACAAAAAAACGTTCTTTTTCTGATGCACTTTACTGTAAAGATTAAGGGTCTTTTGATGTAACTGAATGAGAAAATGCATGAAGTGCGCGCGGCAGGCTTCCATCTCTATCCCCGAATCCTTCTGGCTGATGATGGATAATACGACAAGATTATTCAGATAGTCATGCAGGGGAAACGTCTGACCCTGATAAATATTGTGTTCAGAACTTTCACTGAAAATGCGCGTCAGGTTATAACCGTTCGCCAGCAGCACCTTGTTCTCCCAGAAAAAATCTTCAACACTGCTTAAAGCCCTAATAATAACAGGGTCAATAAACTGGTATTTTCTTTCAAGATAGATGTTAAACCACTCAGGATTATTATTGATAATCTGCATTTGCGAGGGATCTTTCTTGTTCATAATCGCATATGCGTAGATCGTATTTTTGTAGTCCTTAATGAACGCATTCAGTTCATTCTGGATTAACGCATTGATCCCTTCATCGTTGTAATACATATCCTTCACGCCAGTTGCTGCCTCTGAGATGAGTGTTTGAAAGAGTATAGCCTGCCTCGTTACCTGACAAAATGGACTTACCCCACAACAGTCGATATTTCCTGTCCTTATGTCAAATTGTGTATAAAAACGCCAGGACTGAGGTTCATGGCATGACCGTCAAGTTGGCCCCGAAGGTTTGTTGAGCCGGGCGGCACAATCGGATGCCAGACATCACGAACAGAGGAGCGTAAAGACAGAGTGTGGGCCAATGTCAGGCCATTGCGCCACCCGTACTGTCGGTGGCGGAAATTGAACCAGGGTCACAAATATGAATATTGTCCAGCGGCGTGTTTAATCAATGCCGGTTACGGTTGCGGAATAAAAACTGAATAATTACAAAATATTATTTACCCGCGCGATGCGCAGGCGCGGGGGATTATAGGTTTTTACTATAGGTTCAGGATGCAAACAATTGTCGTCCCGAGTCTCTCTTTTTTAACAATAAGGAGGCCATACAAAATACAAGGATAATAAAATGGAACGTCTGACGGTCTCTGACAAACTCTGCTACGCAATGGGGGGCGGATTTGCCTCCAACCTCAGTTTTTACGCGATGCTGGTTTTCTTTATTACCTATGCTTCTGATGTCTATGGTGTGAATCCGGCCACGGTGGGCGCCATCACGCTTGCCGCACGGGGGATTGATGCGTTTATCGATCCGGTGATGGGCGCGATGGGTGACAGAACCCGGACGCGACTGGGTAAATACCGCTTCTGGATAATCACATCAGCACCGGTACTGGGTTTTACAACCTGGATGGTTTTTGCCTCTCCGGATTTCTCCGCGACGGGCAGGGTGGTTTATATCGCCTGCGTTTATATGCTCTACTCCCTTGTCTCTACCGTGTCGAATATCCCGTACCACTCATTAACGGCCTACATTACAGACAAGGTCAATGAACGCAGTAATATTGTGTTATTCAAGCAATTTACCGGGATTATCGCCCAGTTTATCGTCAGCGCGGGCGGCATTTATATTTTATCTGCATTCAGCCAGACCCGGGATGCGACGGGTAATGTGGTGGTTGATTTTCATAGCTATCACTACCTCGGCATTTTATTTGGGGTCGTGACCACGCTGGGATTCTGGATTTGCGCTTACGGCGCCCGTAGACAGGATAACTGGCAACGTATTGTGCACGATGAAAAGGGATTACAGACCGACCCGGCGGGTGAACAGCAGAATATTGTGGTGGCCGTTTTCAAACAGCTGTCGCTGGCTTTTCGTAGTCGTTCACTGGGATGCCTGGCGTTGGCCTCTTCGGCGAACACGCTGTCCTTAGCGATTACCGCCGGGGTGACCGTTCAGTTTTATATGTGGGTTCTCCACAATACAAAGCTGGTTGCGACGGGAGCATTACTGAATATGCTGTTTGGCGCATCAATATATCTGCTGGTTAAGTGGTTAGTATCTCGCTATGGAAATAAAACGGCATTTGTGATCATCTGTTTTATTGCCATGGTTCCCTCGCTGATACTCTGGCTCACCTTCTCGCCTGAAAATGTCACCTTTACTTTGATACTTCTCGCCTGCGTGATGGCGTTTTGTCAGGGCGGGTCGCTGATTACCTGGATGATGGTCACTGATTGCGCGGATGAATTACGCTGGAAAACGAAAAAGAATGCCGCCGGAATTGCCTCCTCCACATTAACGTTCTCCAACAAATTTGGTTCTGCGCTGGGTGCCTTTGTGCTGGGCGGCGTCCTTGATCTTATTGGTTATCTACCCGGCGCGCAGGCGCAAACGGCGGGAACATTACATGGATTGCTTATTTTGATGGTCCTGACGCCGGTTTGCGGGCAACTCCTGTCACTGTTTTCGATGATTTTTTATACCCTGAACAAAAAAAATCATCAGGCGATCTGCATGAAACTGCTCGGGGATGGAGAGTAATATGAAAGTTGTTATGCTGATGTTTGATACCCTGCGTCGTAATAAGCTCCCGGCTTATCAGGCCGACGCATTTCCTCTGCCTAATTTTAAACGACTGGAGGGGAAAACCGTTCGTTTTGATAATTTCTATGTTGGCTCAATGCCCTGCATGCCAGCCCGACGCGATTTGCATACCGGACGGTTGAATTTCCTGCATCGCAGTTGGGGGCCGCTGGAACCCTTTGATGACTCTATTTTTGAAATCATTAAAAAGCACGGCGTCTATTGCCATTTAATTACCGACCATCAGCACTACTGGGAAGATGGCGGGGCGACCTACCATAATCGCTACAGCAGTTATGAGTTTATGCGCGGGCAGGAGGGGGATCTCTGGAAAGCGAAGATTGGCTTCGACGGCGCCCGTGAACTGGATTCATGGAAAAACGCCGAACCGCTGCGCCGTAATATGATCGAGCACGATCAGATTAACCGCAGTTATATTCGTGAAGAGAAAGATTTCCCGCAGGCGCGCTGTTATCAGGCCGGGCTGGCTTTCCTGGCGGAAAACTATCAGCAGGATAACTGGTTATTGCAAATAGAGAGTTTTGATCCGCATGAGCCCTTTTATGTGCCGGATCGTTTCAAGCGCATGGTCGATCCTGAACTGCTCAATAACCCTGACGACTGGCCGGAATACAGTTCGACAGAGAGGATCAATAATCCGCAGAAAGTGGTGAACGGTGAAAAGCATTATCAGGCGCTGATGTTGATGTGCGATGAATATCTTGGCCAGGTGCTGGACTTTTTCGACGCACATCATCTGTGGCAGGACACAATGCTTATTGTGAATACCGACCACGGCTTTATGTTTGGTGAAAAAGAGTGGTCGGGGAAAAGTGTTATGCCGGTGTATAACGAGATTGCGCATGTCCCCTTCTTTATTTGGGATCCCAGAAGTCGACGGGCTGGCGAGTCGCGAACCCAACTGGCGCAGATGCACGATCTGGCGGTGACGTTGCTTGAGGCGTTTGGCATTGAGAAAACGCACAACATGACAGGCAAGGCATTGTCTCCGGTCATAGCGCGACAAATGCCGATTAAATCAGAGGCTATTTTTGGCTATTTCGGCGCGCATGTGTCGATCACCGATGGTCGCTATGTCTATATGAGAGGGAGCCAGTCGCCGGAAAATACCCCGCTATACGAGTACACGCTGATGCCGATGCGCATGCGCAGGATGTTTAATCTCGCTGAATTGCAGGAAGCCACTCTGCATCCTGGTTTTGTCTTCACCCACCAGACGCCGGTGCTGAAAATCCCGGGTTCCGCCGGTTTTTACAGTTCTTATGCGCACGGCAATTTGCTGTTCGATTTAGCTCACGATGCGAAGCAGGAGCATCCGCTCTGCGATCCTGAACGTGAAGCGCTGTTTATCCGCAAACTGTCGCAGGCAATGCGTGAGGCGCAGGCTCCGGAAGATGAATGGCGGCGTCTGGGGATCCCCGTCGACGACGCGCGTATTGACGCGGAGTTCGTGCGACAGGAACATGAAATGCGCAAACGGGTGATGCAGCAGTATTTAGGCTCTCTTGCCTGCCTTGATATGCATCCGGATACCCGGGCATTGCTCCTTGAGATAGCGGCCTGCCCCGGAGGGGATAAATTCCTTCAGGATCTGGCAACGATCTCCGGGCAGCGCAGCATCACCAAGCAGGCGGTGAAAGCGCTGTATGACAGCGGTGATTATGAGTCGGCACTTTACGGACTGTTCAATAAACCCTACTGAGTCTGCATGCCTCACTCATCCGGGAGCCCGATTTTGCCGGAGTTCCCGTCTATCTTCATCGCTACGCATCAGGCAGGCATCATCAATCCCGGAAACCGTGGTGAGGCGAATGTATTTACACAAATTAATTTTTCAGTTCAAAGTGCTGGTAGATAAAAAGACCTTTACCTCGGCGGCGGAAAGTCTGTTTATCTCTCAACCGACCCTAACCCAAAATATGCAACGACTCGAGTCGGAGCTTGGGATCCCTTTGTTGTTCCGTGAGGGGAAAAAGATTTCCTTAACGGTTTATGGCGAAAGCCTGTATCAGCATGCCTGCCTGCTGGATCGCAATTACCAGCAGGCTTTACTCAGTATTGATGCGATAAAGCATAGCCACAGACAGCAACTGGTGATCGAGTGCGGGCACGCGTGGAGTCATGGCGTCTTATTTCATCTGATGAAGGACTATGTGAGGCTGTATCCGCAAATCCGGATGGTGATCAAAAACAGTAATACAGCACTGGGGCAACAGCATTTACTGAAAGGCGAATGCGATCTTGCGTTAGGGGCGATACCCGCTGCGGAAAACAGAATTGCGGCAATAAATTACCTTCCGATCTTCACGACCCGGTTTGTCCTGTATTGCGCGAGCGATCATCCGCTTGCGTATGTGCCGCAGATTACCGAAGCGCAGCTTAATCACTGTGAGTGGGTCATTCTTAAGCATGAATCGGAAAACGAAGAGTTTAACGATCCTTTGCTTTGTCCTATTTCGCCAGAAAAGGTCAGATTTGAAGTCTGTTCGGTATCGAATGCTATTGCGCTGGCGAAACAGACGCAATGCATTCTGGCGCTTTCCATACATCTGGAAGCCGAAGCGCGTCACCGTGGTCTGCGTCGCCTCAATCTGGCGAAGAACATTCCCTCTTTTGATACCGGCATCATGTACATAGACGATGTGCTGAAGTATGACCATAAGAAAAAATTTATTGAGACCATCATTTCGTCAAAAAGCATGTTTGATCAGAATGATATGTAGCGGTCCACAAACCGTTCAAGCATATTCCCGCCTACCGGCGGGGAGATGAGATATCCCTGAAAGCGATCGATACCTAATGCTTTCAATATCGTAAATTTCTCTTCACTGTCGACCCCTTCGGCAACGCAGCGACTACCGGTCAGCATACAGTAATAGTTCAGGCTTTTTATCAGCGCCAGCGCGTGTGGATCGCGTTGCATCTCATTGATAATACACATATCCAGCTTATATTCGTTAAACTGGATCTGCCTGACCGGAAACATCACGCTACCTTGTGAGAAACAGTCATCGAGCATAATCCGAAAGCCGAGCCGTTTTAATTTGTCGATGTTCGCGGCGGTTTTTCCCCTTTGACTGAACTCGATGGTCTCAGCAAATTCCAGCACCAGTCTGTCCGTTTGCTGTGGCGACACCAGTTGCTGTTTCGCCGCTTCCAGCATTCGTGGAAGGCATTCATGGCTGGCGAGGGCGGCAGGGATATTAAGTGAGAAATAAAACTCCCCGGGATGCTGGTTGATTTTCTGTATCGCTTCCTGCAAAACAAATGCGGTCAGCACCTGCCAGGCGTATTCAGCACGTATTTGTGGCAAAAATGCGCCGGGTTGCAGGACCGTACCCTCGCGCCGCCAGCGTGAGAGTATTTCCATCCCTTGTAAACGGTGGTGGCTATCCACAATCGGTTGAAACACCGGAAAGAGTTGCCGGCAACGGATGGCATGGACGAATTCACGTTCGAAGGCGGATAACGCATCGCTACCGCTTCTGTTCAGCCGCGTTTCTGGGTTGCCGGGAAAGTGTGTCGCCAGTTGCGGGAAATGTTCCGCCATCTTTTTAAGTCCTGAAGTTCTCTGATTATAAAGGGTTTTTTGGCTTATGCCTCGCTGTTGCGCCCGTTCAGGGATGTTGTATCCGTGCAGCAAATCCACAATGGCGTTGAGCTCTGGTTTGCTGAGGCCGATTGTCGGCTTGCCATAAATCAACGTCTGGTTATCTGCGCATTGGCCCAAAGGAGGGACATCCTGCAACCCGTGCCCGCGCAATAGCGCGGCAATGCAGCGTGTCGGTAAATCCGAGGCGACGGCCCGGATTTCCGTCAGCAGACGGCGACGCGTCACAAGATGCTCCAGCGTGTGCCACAACCAACGGTCAGGACAGCGGCTGAGGATAAGCATCGGCAGGGGGACAGCGGCCTGTTCCAGCAGAAGCGCCGCCTGCTGCAACGTGGTGAGCAGCCAAAGGGGATCGTCAGGAAGAAACACCACGATCCGGCGTGCTGACGCCAGTGCAGGAAGCGTTGAGATATCCAGCGACGGCGAATTAAGCAGCACCAGACGCTGGCGGTCTGGCGTCATCATCCTCGCGAGACCTTCGGCGGCACAGGGGCAGGGGGACAAAATGTAGTCCATCCCCGGCTTTCCCACATCACTGATAAACAAACGTCACCCCAATGATTGACTGAACATTGCCTGCCGTCACTTGTCCGCTGGTTCGCGCGTAGTTAGCCGTTAAGCCGAGGCTCACGGCAGAGGTGCCGACCGTGCCTAATGACACGGTGCTGTTGGCGGGGACGATGGTACCGTTGCGCGTGAGCTGAACACCGATGCCCTTCGCGGGCGAAGACGACGCGGTATTGGTAAAGATCGAATTGGCGGAATCTGCGGTGGTGCCGGAGAGGTAATACGTCAGATTTTGGCTCTGCGCGCAGTAGACCGTCAGCGGAACGGGGGCGGAGCCCGGATAGTCCGGCAGCGTAACCGTGACGTTGCGGGAGGAGACATCGCAGCCGCCAGTCGGAATGACCACACTATTGTTCGCATAAATGCTCCAGACGAACTGAAAGTCATCGCTGTTTTTGTTGTTGGTCTGGCGGAGAATGAGTTTAGCAATAAGCGTTCCTGCACTGATTGCGACGCCGCCCGCAGAACTGATTGGCGTCAGATACAGGACGGTCGGCCACGGCTTATCGACTCTCGAGTCATAGATCATCCGTGCGGTTTCGCTGGTGGTCGGAAACGGGTAGCTGGAGCCGTTGTATCTTACGGAGCCGGAAAAACTCGATAACACGCCGCCGTAAGCGGACCCCTGCTGAAGGGTGACATAGTCAGTGATGGTTTCGGGATAATCGTTATGACAAAAAATCTGCGTTGAGAGGTCGACCACCAGGTTTTGCCCGACGTTAACCGCAGGCGAGAGATCAACGTAGACGTTCGCGCTACCGCCGCCAATGGGAATGGTCGCGCCGCTGGCGGTTTTGCACGCAAAGGACCAGGCATTGATTGACCAGCCCATCAGCAACAGTGTCGTCAACAGGGTTACGACTCTTTTCATCAACATACTCTCCTGGTCATGCATAGGTATAGGTCACGTTAATCACCGCCTGGATCGTTCCCTGGGTTGCGCCGCCGTTGACCGACAACGCCCTGACCTGCAAAGGAAAACGGGCGGATTGCGAGGCGTCATCCACCACCACTGATTTTGTCGCGCCGGTGTTCAGTCTGTTACCGCTGTCATCCTGGAGTTCAAGCTGGATATTTCCGGCAGTCCCCTGGTTTTTGTAGTAGCCCGTGCTGTCGGCGGTACCGCTGAAGCTGGCGGTGACGCGCGAGGTGCCCACCGGACAATTGCTTAGCTCAAGCGCCACGCTGTGCCACGCGGAGGAGGAACCGGCATTGACCAGACTGAAGGTGTAGAGATCGCCCAGTTCGACGGTGGCAGTGGTGGTCGACACCGTGCACGGTTTGGCGACCACTTTCCCGTTCACGGTAATGGTCACGTCAGCCGCCTGCACAACAGCAGAAGCGGCAAGGATGACTGTCAGTAGCCACCGGGGTTGAAACCATTTCATCAAAGCCTCCGCTTACTGAAATTCAAGAGTGAACGTCGCTGTTGCATTGACGTGTCCCGGCGTGACGGGGAGCTGCGTTGCCATCAGGCGGGCATAAAAGTTAAGCGTATTGGTCTGACCGGGCGTCAGGGTCGTCCACGGAAGGGTGGCGGACCCGGCATTCAGCGGCAGTGTCGTTTGCTGGCCGTTGAGGATCTCGATTCCCATCCCTGCCGCCGCCGATGTTCCGCTGTCGAGTTTCAATAAGCGGGTGTTATCGTTGTCGGCAATACCGATAAAACCGACTTTTACCGCCGTGACCGACGTGCCGCAGGGAGAAAGCACAATACGAAACGGGACGACAGGCGTGGTGGCGCCGATATGGCTGAACTGTTTAGCGGCGTTATCCAGCAAATCGACGGTAAAATCTTTCGATTCGCCCGCCACGGCGCAGGCGTTATCCCTGACATATCCGCTGATCGTGATTGTGCTGTCGGCGGCGAACGCACTGGCGCTGACCAGCGAGAAGATGGCACCCAGCAGATAAAGACGTTTGTTCATCATCTTGTCCTTAGCGGCATTGCGCCGTGAGCTGGCTGAGCAACTGTTGTTGGTTTTCTGCGGATAAGCGGTACTCCGCCACACAGCTGGCGTTTGCGCCGTCACCCCATTTCACCCGAACCTTGCCTGCCAGCGGCATACCGCTCAGATAAACCTGACCGTTATCGGCGACGATGCTGCTGCTTTGGCTGCTGTCGGCGGTTACCATTGCGCCGAATGGTACCGGCTTGCCGTTATGGATGAGCGTCATCAGCAGTTTCATCCCGACGTGGGCGTTAAATTCCGCCCGGACGATCGCGCCGTGCGTGGGGACGACGTTGACCACTGCCTCATCCAGATCAACGTTATCGGCGAGCGTATTGGTATCCAGCGCCACCCGGTTTTCCCGGTACTCGGTGGCGTAAGGCAGCACCGCATAGCCACGCCAGTCAGTGCGTACTCCGGTCTGGTTTTCCACTTTCGCGCCCTCAGCGCCGGGAGCCTTAATCAGCACAACCGTGTCATTGAGTGGTTGACTCAGCGTGACGCCATTAGCATGTGCCAGCACGCCGCCGCTCATCCCGTAATAGAACTGTTTGAGTCCGTCGCTACGGCTGTAACCGACGTTGGCATTGCCAGAACCGCCGCGATAGTTCAGCGTGGCATAGCCAGTGCTGCTGCTGTTACCTTCACCACCGCCCGCATAGCCGGTTTGCACGCTGTAGCTGAGGTTATTGTCTTCCAGCACGGTGCCATACAGCCCCGCCAGGTTGGTCATTCGACCGTTGAGGTCATTCGACATGCTGTAGCTGGCGCTGGCGTGTCGCCAGACGGACTGACTGTCCGAGCGCAGCCAGTGGCTGAAAGGAATATTGACGTTAATAGCCAGCATCTGGTCGCGACCATCCTGCCAGGCGTTTTTGGTCAGGCTGTAGCTCAGCGTCCAGTTGATATCGCCGATGGCGGTATTCAGACCGGCCTGCAATTGTTCATCAGCGCTGTCGGTGCCCCAGTAAGTCTGGTGACTTCCGCTCAGATAGAGCGTGGCGGTGCGGCCTAACTGCTGGGTCAGGCTCACCTGCACTTTGCCGCGCTTGTTATAGGCGAGGTTGTAGTAGTCCGTGAATTTCGGCTGAACCTGAATCACGCCATCCTGCGTTTCGACGTCATGGCCGCTCATCCGACGGTAAGTGGTATCGGCAAAGCTAAAATATCCGCGTGTGGAGTAGCGATAGCCCACCAGTTGGATATTCGTGCCAACGTCGCTGAGTGATTTGTTATAGAGGAAACGCACCGACTGTCCCTGATGTTTGCTGTCATCGGGCAGAGTGGCATTGGCCTGAGTGATGTCCACCGACAGCGCCCCCAGCACCCCCATGTTTTTCCCCACCCCCAGATTGAAGGCGCGGTAGCGGTCTGCCAGTTGTGTACCGCCGTACAAGGTCCAGCCAGCCGGGAGGCCGTGGAGTATGGTGCTCTGAAAAAAGGTCGGTTCTTCCTGCTGATCGTTACCGCTACGGTACTCTCCGGCGGTGACGGCATAGCGGGTATGGCCTTCACGTTGCAATACCGGGACTGAGGAGTAAGGAACGGTGAAGTTCTGGCTGCTCCCGTCGGCTTCCTTGATGGTAACCTGCAGATCGCCGCCGTTACCCGCGGCATACAGGTCGCTAATGCTGAAGGGGCCAGGCGGTACCGTGCTGTGATAGATCTCATAGCCATTCTGTTTGATGGAGACCTGTGCCGTCCCGCGCGCAATCCCATGGATCACCGGGGCAAAGCCTTTCTGGCTGTCCGGCAGCATATTGTCATCAGATGCGAGCTGCGCGCCGCGGAAGTTAATGCCGTCAAAGACATCGCCGTTGGTATAGCTGTCGCCGAGTGTCAGGCGTGAGCGCAACGGCGTGATGTCTCTTTCCAGCCAGGTATTAACGTGCTGCCATTTGTTTTCATTGCTCGAGGCACTCCCGACGCTGCTGTAGCTCCAGGTGGTATTGTCGCGCAGACGCCACGCGCCCAGATTAAGGCCACTTTGCAGGTTTAAGTAGGCGTAGTTGCTGCTGCCGCCGACGTCGTTCTGGACATTGTTGCCGGTGAAGTTGTAATTCAGTAGCCCGGCGGTAATCCCATGATCCCAGCGTTCCGGCGGGATATAACCGCGAGCCTGATTTCCCATAAAGGCCTGAGGAATCGTCAAATACAACCGCTGCTGACCCACATCTAAACGGGTGGTGGCGTCAGGGATCATTTCCGTTAACGGGACACAGGCATCCGCTGCCAACACGTTCATTCCACTGACGGCAGCGGTGTTCAGCCCCATTGTGGCGAGCTGTTCACGCGTCAGGCACGGGGTTAGTTCGCGGTGGTTGTCGCTGGCATGAAAAGTGACGTCGCGGGTGGTCATAAACCCCTCGTTCAGATAAATATCGACGCGATACGTGCCGGGGGGGAGCTCATGTCCCTTTTCAAAACCGGAAAGATCCGCGACGGCAGCCGGATCGTCCGCCAGAAAGCGCGGGTTAAAATAGAGTTCTGCCTGCGCGGAAAATGTGTGTGAGGCAAGCAAAAAGGCAAAGGGGATCTGCGCCATTGCGCCTGACAAAAGTGGTGCATAACGCCGCCTGTGGACGAGTCCAGGTTTCAGATATGACATAGTCCCTCCGGTTCAAAATCGCCCGGCTGTCAGTTCTTTTTTTATTCAGGGATCACGCGGATTCCCTGTTCGTTATCGCAGTGCGCCTTTCATGCGCGGCGTGAGTGCGCCATAGTCATTAATGGTTTTATAAGTAATCTCGCTGCCCGCATCGGCTGGCAACTTCACGCGGGCTTCGCCCAGGGGAGGCACAAGGGCATTTTCCAGTACCCGGGTGCCGGCATTGAGTTCGGTCACCGTCAGGTAGTACGGCGTTGGGTTGATCAATGTGAGCGTGCCTGCGCTGCGGCGGAAAGTGAGTTTTTCTGCGGCCTGATCTGGCGGCAGCGCGAGACCGGCTGGACGGTAATACAGCTTGATACGGCTGATAATGGCCAGTTGCAGGGTGTTATCGCTGAGCCTGGATTTGTCCATCGACGGAATGGCTTTGACGTTCATCCAGAACAGACTCTCGCGGTCCTGTGGTAACTGATTGTTGGTTGCATCAAGGATGCGTAAGGTGTTCTCCTTTTTTCCCTGCATGGCAAACAGCGGTGGTGTGACCACAAAACGTCCGTCTTTGACGCCCTCGGCATTTTCTACCCAGGACTGGATCAGATACGTGCTGCTGTCATCATTATTGGTGACCGCCAGTTGCACCTGTTTTTGACCCGCCGGATAAATCACCCGTGTTGCCCCCAGCGCAACGCCAGCTTCAGCCGGTGTGAATAATCCCATGACGGCTATCATCAGCATCCCGCCCAGCAGGTTGCGCATCATGGTGCGTGTTTTTTTCATGTTTATCCTTGCTGTATTCACCGTCGTTTCCTGTATTTGCTATCTCTGCGGGGTTGTTACTGGTAGGTCAAAGAGAACCAGGCTTGTGCATTCGCGACCCCACCGGTGACCTGACGTCCGGTAGAACGGTATTTCGCAACGAAATGCAGTGTGGTTGGCCCGGAGTAAAGCCGTGCCCAGCTCGTCGGTGGGCCGTTAAGTGGGAGTTGGCTACCCTCTTTATCAAATAACGCTATCCCGATACCGCTGGCGATCCCCGGACCTTCTCCTACGGAGAGAACGTCAGGGTTTTTACCATCCGCGACGCCATGAAATGCCACGCCGACGCGTTGACTTACGGCGGTACTGCATTCCTGAAGGTGAATATCGAAAGAAACAGGGTTGATATCCTCCCCTGGCGCATGAAATCGATTGCTGCTGATCTGCCCCATTTGCACGGTCATCTGGCGATCGCCAGCTTCAACGCGGCAAGATTCGGCAATAATGACCCCCTGGAAACGCATGTTTCCGCCAGGTAACGTCACGTTCCACTTGTTGCCGGCCAGCGCGCAGGCGGGAAGTAAAAGCATCAGCAGACCTGATTTCATCCTTTGCATCGTTATCACCTCAGTCCCATTACGGATAACAGGCCTTCCTGGCCCCTGGTGCATCCTTGCGTGATGAATTACTCGTATTGAACTTTGAAGGTGGCGTCTGCGTTAGCGGTACCGGCAGTTGCGGCGCCCGTGGCGTAGTAACGTGCCTGGAACGGGATGATATTCGTGCCATCGTTCAGGGTTGTTGCTGCGCTAAAGGTTGCGCCGTCCAGCGCCAGTGGGGTGCCTTTGTTGTCGAGGATCTGGACGCCAACGTTAGTGGCGCTACCGGCAGCAGAGCCCTGCAGTGCCAGTACGGTGTTGTTGGTGGTATCAACGGCCGTGCCAGAAAACGCGACAGAGGCTTTGGTTGACACGCTGGTATCACAATCATCAAGCTGAATGTTGAAACCGACCGCAGAACTGGTGCTGCCCGCAGTAGCCAGTTTTGCCGAACGAACCTGACCAAGCTGAACGGTTTGTTCGACTGAACCGGCGTCGACGGCGCAGGCTGCGTTAACGACTTCTCCTTTAAAATGCACTGTACCGCCGTTTACCGTGGTGGTATCGGCCAGAGCCGCCGCGGAGGTCAGGGACAGGGCTGACATAGCAACGATAGCCAGTGTTTTAATTTTCATGCTGTTTTCCTTTAAACAATGTCGATATCACGAACCGAAATGGCCAGTCGTTGTGCCTTCCAGGCATTCCATATTTCAGCCGAATGGGGCGACTGCCGGTTCTGCACAGTTTTTACCCAATGAATGAGTCAATTGGGGCCATTTTGACTCGTTGGTATAAACGGCTTGAAATGGCATATTATTTCTTGCTTATTGGTTTTTTATTTCTTTAGATTGTATTTTTTAGATATAAAAAACTGCAAAATAGTTTTATGTAGATGACTGAAATGGTGCAGGAGTCAGGTGGAGAAATGGTGAAGCGCGTAAACGGCGGTGGTAAATGTGAAAAAATGTTGGGGGTAATACTATTCTAATCAATGAGATAAAGAGTGTTTATCGATAATTCCTAACTTGTTAGTTGCAAAGCTTTACTAATTCTTTTTATGATATAAACAGTTTGGCCCCAATTGACCTGTTCAGGTAAAGACTTTCCTTTTTATATCAATCCGTTAGCTTATTTCTTTTTCTCCTGCGAAATGACCTCTAACAGGCTGCTTCTCTCCCATAATCCGGCGAAACGTGCGGCGTTGCTGGCGGTATAACGGACGGTATGACGAATATTTCGATGGCCAAGATAATCCTGAATCAGTCGCGTATCGGCCCCCCGTTCGGCAAGTTCATAACCGCAGGCGTGACGGAGCATATGGGGGTGAGTATGGGTAACGGTTCCAGCATCAACCCCCGCAGCCCGAATAATGCGATATGCCTGCTGGCGAGAAAGCGGTGTCCCCCGGCGGGAGATAAACACGGCGTCAGTGCGGCCTGCGCCTCTCCAGCCTGCGCGTTCCTGACTCCAGCGTTCAACGGCCTCACGCTCATCAAAACGCAGTGGATGAATGGTGGAAAACCCGTTTTTCAGTCGACGGACATTGATTCGTCCCTCGTTGAGATCGAGGTCGCGATAATGCAAATCGAGGAGTTCACTGATGCGCATGCCGTGACGGAACGCCAGCAAAATAAGACAATAATCTCGCTCTCCGGTTGCGCCATGTCGGGCAGCCTGCATCATGGCTTGTACTTCTTTGCCAGTAAGATAACGACGTCGATTCACAATGCATTACTCCTGAAATATGTTTCTGTTAATGAACACCTGTAGAAAACATCATGCGATTAAAAAATAATCCACGATGTTAAAGGCATATTATATTTGAGGGATTAATCACCGTTGGTGATTACATCACTTTTACATACGTAGATATTATTACCACGTGATAAGTCTTATTTTTATTGATTTTATCAGGTGCGACAATAGCGGCTGTTGTAGACAAAGTCAGGTGTATAAATTTAAACGAAAAATAGTTACAGAGGGTGAGAAGGTGGCGAAGGTTTGTTTGACGAAAAGGTCATGTTGAAAAAAGTATCCTGATTCATTACATGGATATAATAAAACTGTTTAATTCTGCTGCAAATAAGGATGGAAGTGAACAATAAGCATAATAAATATATGGTTAAATATTATTAATGCTTTGTTTATCGTGGTTTTAACACCATCCATGGTGTTGTATCTGTCACAGTGAAATAGCATTATGCTGTTTGAGTTTAGCGTCATCCCAGATACCGTAAAATCGACCAGCGTTACTGGCGGTGTACCAGACGGTATGGCGAATGTTACGGTGTCCCAGGTAATCCTGGATGAGACGGGTGTCGATCCCCATATTGGCTAATGCAAAACCGCATGAGTGACGAAGCATATGCGGATGAATTTCAAGCGGGAGCCCAGCGTGATCGCCCGAGGCTGAAATGATTTGATAAAACTGTTGGCGAGAAAGAGGGTTTCCTTTTCTTGATAAAAATAGCCACTCACTGTTGGCATGAGGATAGTCAGTTCGTATAGTCAGCCAGTTTTTTAACGCCTGAATTTCTTCTCTTAATAATGGATGTGTTGTCGAAAAACCTTTTTTCAGGCGGTGAATGTAAATACATCGAGATTTAATATCAATATCTGATATTTGCAGGCGACAGATTTCACTGGCACGAAATCCATGAATAAAACACAATAAGGTCAGACAGTAATTGCGGGCAGCGTGTGGTCCCGTGTTTGCTGCATTGAGAAGTGACTCTATTTCATTTTGAGTCAGGAAATTCCTCTTCTTATTATCGGCGTTATTTTTCATTAGGTTCCCTTTTGATTGCAGGTGCGCAAGCGTTCTGCTGATTTCCATTAATCCAATGGTCTTATCCGGTTTTAACTCATGATTTATTTGTACTGCACGGTAGGCGCTAATCGTATGCAACGTTGCTTCGCTACAGAAGGACGTGAGCGGATAATGAAAATGGCTGTATGTTGTTTCGTCATAACGTCGTGACATTATCGACTGGGTGCCTCCTCTGGTCTTGTGTTTTTGCTTATCTTACTGAATCAATAAACGTTATTGCTGTTCTACGATCGAGCCCATTCCGGAATACCCCGAATGATGAGCAAAAGGCTTTGCTAAGGACGAAAAACGACATGGCAACCTCGCTAGCATTCACTGTAGAACTACAACAATGAGTAAACAATACTGCAAAAAACACGGTGAGAATAGCAATAATAAGTCATATAACCGCTTTAGAGGCGGGATCTGGTATTTAGCCGTGAGCAGATTGATTCCCGTTAACCCGCAGAAATTGCATTAGTACGGGTATATTTGGCGGATGAGGGCGTGTGGCTGAAATTAGCCTGTCTTTAAGTGATGAAATGTTTTGCGACAAATAAAATGCGAGCGAGGGAATAATAACGCCTGAAACTACTCTTATTCATCTAAGGCGTTTATGCGTATCGTTCTGGTAATTACTGGAAATCACCTGGTCAGTACTTTCATCTGGCCGATCTCACATAGTGTATTGAGCCCCTTTGCATTATGCTGTTTCGACATTGAGTGAATGAAGATTTACGGATTAAGTAATTCCCAAAGGAAATTATATGAAGTCTATCGGTATTTTTTGCGGTTCATCTGAAGGCCATTCTTCGGTTTATATGCAGGCCGCGCGCGAAGCCGGAACCTATCTGGCTCAGGCCGGGCTGGGCATTGTTTATGGCGGTGGCCGGGTCGGATTGATGGGGGCCGTGGCGGATTCCGCCCTGCGACACGGCGGGCACGTGACGGGGGTGATGCCCGTGTCTTTGGTTGAACGTGAAATTGCGCATACCGGGCTGACTGATTTGCAGGTCGTTGAGAACATGCACCAGCGTAAAGATCGCATGGCGGCATTGTCTTCTGCTTTCATCGCCTTACCCGGCGGGGCAGGCACGTTGGAAGAGATTTTTGAGCAGTGGACGTGGGGACAATTAGGCATCCACCACAAGCCCTGTGCGTTTTATAACATGAACAATTTTTATCAACCGCTGCAGGTCATGGTACAGAAAATGGCCGATGAAGGTTTTATGAAGCAGAGCTACGTGGATATGCTGTTTTTCTCCGATTCGTTGCCGGAAATTGTTGAATATTTTTCGACATATACGCCGCCGACCTCCAAGTGGACCGTGACCCAGAAATAAGACGACTCATTGTGCTCCTGAAGAGCAGAGGATGACACCTGTCACTGACATGCCCCCGCCCAGGCTATGGCCTTCCGGGGGCATTTTTACGCCGGATTCATATCGATGGTTAAAAGGGCGCCTTCCCCCCAGGAATATTCTTAATTTCACTTAGGCCAGATGCCCGTCGGGCAAAAAAAAGCCCAGAAAATGATCTCTTTTCTCTCTATATGTTGCCATTATGTTTATTTTAACCGTTGCCCCAGGGGATGTTGATACAGTTAATAAAAAAATGGCCGCGAATATTAATGTAGACTTTTATCTTACGGTGTTGGAGAAAATTCAGTGGTATTGCAATTGGTAACATAGAAAAATATTATTTTAATCACGGCTAACATGGCAGCGATGCAAGTTTTTATTAAAAGGCCATGTTTTGTCTTTGCCACATTACCACAGCAAGTAAAGCCTCGTATTATCACGACGGGATTGTGAATATTATCAGCAGGAGCATGCGAAGGGAGAAACGCCAGAACAATTTTTGTATTGGCGAAAGTAAACATTAATAATACGTTTAAATGAGCGAAATAATGAAGAGTCAAATTCGTATAGCCGCGTTTCTGGTCAGCGCAATGGCGTCTGGTGTCGCGCTGTCAGCGGTTTCTGGGGTGCAGGGGACCGGTGGTACAGTGGAATTTTCCGGTGAGATTGTCGACAGTTCCTGTAATGTCACTACGGGGTCAAAACATCCCACCGTGGATTTAGGTCGATGGGCAAAAACCTTTTTTACCGGTACAGGGGTGGAAACCACGAAAACGCCTTTTACCATCAGCGTAGATAATTGTCCGGCGTCGGTGAAAACGGTGGCCGTGTTATTTACGGGGGTGACAGATGCGAATAATCCCGCACTGCTGGCATTGAATTCCAGCTCCATCGCAACAGGTGTCGGTATCAAATTATATAACGCCGGTAGCGCGCCTACGCCAATTACGCTGGGCTCAGTGTCTGCCGCTGCGAATGTGGTATCAAATAAAGCCGACCTGAAATTTATGGCCGATTATGTTTCCACGACCACGAATGTGACAGCGGGCAGCGCTAACGGCACTGCTGACTTCCTGATGGTATACAACTGATCGACACTCTGAGCAGGCTTCCGGTCTGCTCAACGCTTTTTTCTTCTTTTCCTGATGGTCACACTTCATGAAACAGTTTATCGCCGCAATGACGGCATCGTTAATTCTGCTGAGCGCTACCGCGCAGGCAGGCATTGTCATGGGTGGAACCCGTGTTGTTTATCAGGAAGGGAAGCGCGAAGCCACCATGACGGTGACGAATGCCGACACGCAGACGCCGTATCTGGTGCAATCATGGGTGGAAAACGCGAACGCAGAGGATAAGCGGGCAGTGCCGTTCGTGGTCACGCCGCCGCTGTTTCGTCTTGAGCCGGAACAGCAAAACGTCCTGCGTATTACGTTTACGGGGGGCGCATTGCCTGCCGATCGGGAGTCCATGTTCTGGCTGAACATTAAAAGTATCGCCCCGACGCAAAAAGAGGACGCCAATAAACTGCAGATTAACGTGAAGTCTCGCTTCAAACTTTTTTATCGCCCGCAGGGGCTGAAAGGCGAGGCAAAAGACGCCTGGACGCAGTTGACCTTTACCGTGCAGGGAAACCAACTGGTGGCGAACAACCCGACGCCGTATCACATCTCCTTGTTCTCCCTGACCGTGGGCGGCAAAGCGCTTGCCGAGCCGGGGATGATCGCCCCGCTGAGCACGCGTCGCTGGACGATCAACGGCAGCGGCCCGGTGACATGGCGGGCAATCAATGATTTTGGCGGCGTGACCGACTCCGCGCAACAGTGATGTCAGGCAACCTTCCCGTGAAAAAGAGAACCGTCCTGTTATCGGCGGACAGCGCGACGCTGCTGCTGACGATCATCCCTGGCGTTTTACTGCTGTTTTGCGATCAGCGTCAGGCGTGGGCGGATGACTATTTTGATCCTGCCGCGCTGGAATTACGCGATCCGCAACAGAAACTGGCGGACCTGCGCTATTTTGCCAAAGCGGGCGGACAGCAGCCCGGAACGTACCCGGTCAGTGTCTGGCTCAACGAACAGGAGGTCGCACAGCAGAATGTGACGTTTGTCGAGGAGAATGGGCAACTGAAACCGGTGCTCACCCCTTCGCAACTGGCGGAATACGGGGTTAACGTTAGCGCGTTTACCGCCTTCAGTCAGTTGCCTGATGGAGGCACTTTCACCGATATCGAACGCTACATTCCCGATGCCCGCAGCCAGTTTGATTTCTCCACTCAGCGTCTGAACCTGAGCATTCCACAGGCGGCGATGAACGTGCAAAGCCACGGTTATGTCGATCCCGCGCGTTGGGATGACGGCATTCCGGCCGCCTTCGTCGATTACACTTTTTCCGGCTCGCAGACCCGGCAGTCAACGGATGACGGGCGTTCCAGTTATCTGAACCTGCGCAGTGGCGTTAACCTCGGCGCATGGCGCCTGCGTAACATCTCGTCGATGCAGTACGATAAAACCCGACGCTGGGACTCGCAAAGTACTTACCTGCAGCGCGATATTGTCTCACTGAAAAGTCAGCTGCGGATGGGGGATACTTACACCCGTGGCGACGTCTTTGACAGCGTGCAATTTCGCGGTGTGCAGCTGATGTCTGATGACGAAATGCAACCGGACAGCATGAACGGCTTTGCTCCGATTGTGCGCGGCGTGGCGCACAGTAATGCGAAAGTAACCATCGCGCAGCACGGCTATGTGATTTATGAAACCTACGTGTCGCCGGGGGCATTTGCCATTCAGGATCTCTATCCCACCGCCCAGAGCGGCGACCTGGAGGTCACTGTTAAAGAGAGCGATGGTTCTGAGCGGCGCTGGACACAGCCGTTTGCTGCGGTTCCATTTATGCTGCGTGAAGGACGCGCCAGATTCAGCCTAAGCGCCGGGCGCTACCACTCGACCTCGCAACGCAGTCGTTCGCCGACGTTTATGCAGGGAACGCTTTTTTATGGTCTGCCCGCTGAGTTCACCTTCTATGGCGGTTCGCAGCTGGCTGAAGATTATCATGCCGTCGCGGCAGGGCTGGGGCGTGGTTTTGGCCTGCTGGGCGCGCTGGGGTTGGATACGACCTGGGCGGCGACCACGACGCCTTCAGGTAAGCGTTATACCGGTCATTCGCTGCGCGCGCAGTACCAGAAAAGCGTTGCGCAAACGGGGACCTCGTTCAGTCTGGCCAGCTATCGTTACTCTTCCAGCGGATATTACGATTTTAGCGAATCCGCGATGCTGGAAAGCCGCTACGGTCAGACATGGAGCAAACGCAGTCGCGAAGAGATTTCCGTTAATCAGGCGCTGGGAGGGGTGGGTACGCTTTCGCTGTCAGCGTATTCGCAGGACTACTGGCATAACGCGGATCGCGATCAAACCCTGCACGCCGGATTTTACAGTACCTGGAAGCGTGTTGCCTGGAGCGTCGGCTATTTCTACACCAAAACGACAGGACACAGCGCGCCGGATCGCTCATGGTCATTGAACGTCACGCTGCCGCTGGGCGGCGCGTGGTCAGACAGCACCGTAAGCTACAACACCTCTTCCGATAATCACGGCTACACCTCGCAACAGGTGGGGATATACGGTGCGCTGCCGCAGAACCAAAACCTCTACTATTCGGTACAGCAGGGGATTGCAAATCAGGGGCAGGGTAGCAACAGCAGCGCATCGCTGGACTATCACGGTGGATATGGGACGACGCAACTGGGGTATCGCCGCGATCGCGACAGCAGCCAGATGACCTGGGGGGCGTCTGGCGCTCTGGTGGTACATCCGCACGGCATCACGCTCGGACAGAACGTCGGTGACAGCTTCGCCATTGTTCGCGCGCCGGGCGCGGCGAACGTCGCGATTCAGACCGCAAACAATGTTCATACCGACTGGCGTGGTTATGCCGTGGTGCCCACGCTTACGCCCTATCACAAAAACGTGATCGCGCTGGATGCCCAAACGTTACCGGATGATGCGGATGTCGAGTTGCAGGGGGCGACGGTGATCCCTGGCGGCGGCGCAGTGGTGGAAGCACATTACCAGACGCATATCGGCAACCGCGTACTGTTCACGCTTCGCCGCGATCAGGATGTGGTGCCTTTTGGTGCCAGCGCCCGGCTGGTCGGTGATGGCGGTACCGCCAGCGCGATGGTGGCCGAACGCGGGCAGGTCTACCTGAGCGGGGTGCCGACGGCAGGCACTCTTGCGGTGAAATGGGACGACGCGGGCGTGAGCCGCCAGTGCGTACTGCATT
Organism: Citrobacter sp. LST-B2; assembly: GCF_057983045.1. Lineage (NCBI taxonomy): Bacteria > Pseudomonadati > Pseudomonadota > Gammaproteobacteria > Enterobacterales > Enterobacteriaceae > Citrobacter > Citrobacter sp. LST-B2. The sequence goes on along the minus strand of NZ_CP192598.1, from coordinate 3,942,454 downwards.
TCCGGATAGCGGATGCACAGGACCGGAACCCGGTGAAAGAGGTGGCGGGACAATGTTTATGAATCATGAGGAACTGACGATGTCAGGGGTTTTTCGTCTTATTTGCGGGTTAATGCTGCTGGTAGCGAGCCTGTTTAGCCAGTACGTTCAGGCCGAAACCTGTCAGGGTAATACCGGACAAATGACCCTGAACTTTCAAAACATCAAATATCTGCCGACGCTGCGGGTCAATACTCAGATGAGCAGTATTATGCCGGTGAACGGTGGGGGGATTCGCTTTACCTGCGATCGGCAAGGGACGACATCGTTGTGGAAAAAAATCGTCTATCAGCAGATGAATACCCAGGGTGGGCAGATAATTGACGGACATGCGGTGTTCAATTCGGCCTTGCCCGGGATCGGCTACTCACTCAGTTTCCAGTGCGACGGGGGGCCGATCCATTTCCTGGAGTCAGTGGGCAGTCGGTCGGTTACGGTTTGCGACAGCACAGAGAGCCCGTCGATGCTGACGCAACGGGAAGTGGAGGTGAAAGCGTGGGTGACCTTCTATAAAACCGCTGATATTCAACTGGTAAGTAATAACCATGCTTTCGCCAACACGCTGGCAAATGTCGGGAACCTGTCGATGACGTACCCGAATGCGGGGGGAAATGGCGATCAGGTCAGCAGGCCGGTGATTCTCGATCTTGCGGCGATGAACGTGGACATCGGCAGTCGCGGTAGCTGTAGCGTCACCCGCGCCAGTATTTTTGTCGATCTGGGCAAAGCGAACCGGAGCGATTTCAAAGGTCCGGGTACCTCTGGCGGTTCGGCAGCGCCGTTTAGCATCCCTGTGTATTGCGCTACGCCCACGGATATCCGTATTGGCTTCTTCGCGACCCCGGCGACGACCGGGGCGACGGATACGCTGGATATTACGCACTTTCCCGGTGGTGCGGACGGCGTCGGGATCCGGATCCGCTATGGCGATAATGGTGGTAACGGGCCGGTAAAGGGAACATCGGTGACGCTGAATGAGCCCGCAAATCTGCCAGTGGTACAGAAAGTTCCCGCTTCCAGCGCCGCAACGGCAGTGCCGGTCAATTTTATGGCACAGATGGTGCAGACAGGATCGACGGTCACCGCGGGACGGGCAAATGGCACTGCCACCTTTGTGCTGGAATATAACTAAGAAGCCATAAAAGCGATCGCTCTGAAAAGCGTGCGGTAAGGGGTGAAAAATATTTACGTAGTGAATATAAAAACGTAGTTTCTTTATGGCTACCCAGGCGCCCGACGTGGGCAAGAACGGCAAGGAAGCAGGAGAACGGATGAAATTTATCGCCACCATTACCGGGCAACACATTGATTACGCTGATATTCGACCGGAGCATATTGTGATTGAAGATATCGCGGTCGCCCTTTCGCATCTCTGTCGCTTTGCCGGACATGTGCCTGAATTTTACAGTGTCGCCCAACACGGGGTTCTGTGCAGCCAGTTAACGCCACCTGAGTTCGCGCTTGAAGCGCTGCTGCACGATGCCGCTGAGGCCTATTGTCTGGATCTTCCCTCACCGTTAAAGCGCTTGCTTCCCGCGTACAAAGAGATTGAAGCGCGGCTGGATAACGCCATTCGTCAGCGTTTCGATCTTCCTCTCACCCCGAGCAAGGTGATTAAACAGGTGGACCTGATGATGCTGGCAACCGAGCGGCGCGATCTCAATCTGGATCCCGGTAATGACTGGCCGATGCTGGCAGGGGTCTCGCCCACGACGCGGTTGACCGTCACCCCACTGATGCCACGAGAGGCGCGCGCGCTTTTTTTATCCCGCTTTCAGGAACTGACAACCGGTTAAAGATGGTATGCCGTCACGGTTCGGCGCGTGCCGGTCAGTGAATCGAACACCTCGACATCTGACGCCAGAATCGGCATGCCTGACGCGCGGAGTCGCTGAATATCGGCGGCAATACGCTGGATCCCCAGCCAGAACAGTCCATCCAGGGCGTTAACCTGCAAACCACTCTCCAGTGCCAGGCGAAGCCGTTCCTCGGGATGCTTTGTCTGACTGGCAACCTGCTGATAGGGCACCGTGGTAATGGTTTCCTCATCCATACGGCGGATACGCGACGACAGACGATAGCGAAAGGCATCGGGGACGCGACTGAGATCGGCATTGATGCTGTAAACCTGGCCACGGCGTTTATCATTAATCAGCACATTTTTCTGGGTGAGGGCAAATTCTTTCCGCAGCTTGTCGATCAGTTGCGGAGTACGGGTGAGGAGCAAACGGAAGGGCAGTTCAAAGCTGGTTACGTAATCGACATTAAGCAGCGCAATACGCAGTCGTTCTTCAACACCGGCATTCTCTTGTTGGCACTCCGCCAGAACCTCTTTCCATTGGCTGGCAATGCGCGGCGACTCGTTGATTTCAGTGAAATGATATTTTTCAATCAGGTAATCGATACGCCTGGTCATTTTTTTCCATCCCATCCGCCCGTTCGCTAATGGCACAACATAACATAGAGAAAGAGACAGAATACAGAGACAAACGAATAATTGTCTACTTAAGAGTGTTTAAGAAATTTAATTAAAATGCACATTATCAATAAGTTATAAATGTCACACCAGTTAAGACTATTTAATTGTATTATTCGTAAGCTTATCAATATAATTTTTTACATGTCTCGCTAAAGCTGGATATAGAAGAACGGAAACGACCTGTGAGTTAAATTATTAATACGGAAATAAAGCGATGGCAATATATATTATAAGTAATGATAACTATTTGCAGGAGGGTATTGTCTTATTGGCAAAAGAGGCCAACCTGGAAATCGTGAAAGAAACCATGCCTCATTTACCTGTTGAAAGACTCACATTCGACGATACCGTGATTTTGCATCTTAATTTGTTCAACAAATGTTGTGCTAAAGAAATCTCCAGACTCAACAAAAAATGTAAGTTGCTGGTTATACTGGACTCAGAGCGGAGTGCATTGGTCCTGGATGCCGATGTGATTGTCAGCGCACAGCAGTCTCTGCTATCGCTGATGATGATCATTACGCGTCTGGTCGGTATGGAAAAACGCCAGGCTATCAGGAATCATGTTCTCAATCGTGTTGAAAAAAGGATTATTTGTGAATCGCTGTTGGGTAAAGATATTAACCTGATTGCCGAATCATTGGCGCTACCGCCGAAACGGGTATACACCTATCGCAACCTTGCGTGTAAGAAATTAGGTGGGCACCGGGTTCACGATCTACTGCTGATCAAAGAGAATTTACTCGAAGAGAGTATGTTTCTTTAAAACGCGTCAGCCCTGTTGAGCACAGAGCTGACGGTTTTCTCCCGTTTATCGGGCGCAATAGAGCAGGGGACGTTTCCCGATGGTGAACAGGAACCCGTGAACACCCTGATTGAGAATGGAGTAACTCACATCTTTATCGGGGTAGACGTAAAAATCAGGCAGAATATCGGCTAACAGATCATCCGGCAACGTTTCGATAATTTCGAACTTGTTGATTCTGCTTGAATGTAAGTGATACGAATCCTGATTTTCTGTCCAGTTATAGGCCACATCTCGTCTGATGCGCCCTTTCAATTTGTTATCTTCAATATAGGTTCCGCTGACGGCCACGATGCCGTTCTGGTTTTTCAGCGAATACATGTAGTTCAGCGTGATATTTGCGCGGGCGTTTTTATGAAACACCACCAGCGACATCGAACATTCCTGTTTATCGTAATGTTTTGACATTAAAAAATTGTATAACGCGCTGATGAGCACACCCGCGAGTAAAAATATGGCACTCATCGTTATGACTGTTCTTTTACTCACTTCCTACTCCACGAAAAGAGAGTGTAATACAACCTGGAATGGCTGATTTCAGGTAGTTCTGGCGGCAGACAAGAACCGCTAAGCCTGGCGACGTTTGTGATAGCGGGAAGTACACCCAGGGGTACTTTTCGCAATCGAGTCCAGAACCCAGAATCAGCGCCTTAAAGTGTGCAAAGCTGTTTTTGTTATCGTGGCTGTCATCTTTGGTATAGAAACGACAGCCTTTGTCTTGCTCGACGAAGGTGTAATCAGCGAAGAATGGCTTCGTATCGCTAAAGTGCCAGAAATAGTTCATGCCGATAGCGCCAATAAAAAATGCCGCTACCATGGCGAGAATGCTAACGAAGAGCGGCAATCTGCTGCTCTTACTTACCGTCATCGCACGGGCAGGAGGGGCGATTTCTTCTGGCGTAAGCGCGGGATCCGCCTCAGTGCGGTACTCCACATCCAGTTCATCTTCACCCTGCAGAGAATCAGGGGCCACTTCAGCCTCCTGAACCGCAGCAACGCGAGTAATTTTAACGCTTTTGTCGATTTGGAAACCTTTGCGCGGGACTGTGGCGACGAGGATCCGGTCAGTCTCGCCAACGGCGCGTAAGCCTCGACGGACAATAGAAATATTTTGGTAAAGGGTGTTGGCAGGCACCAACATGCCTTCATCTTCCCATACCTTTTTAAAAAATTCCTGCTGAGTGACGACGTCCGGTGAAGCGTCAAGCAGCAAAAGCAGACAACGACTGGCAGGCGTTGTCAAAACCACGTTAATTTCTGGGTTAGTGACAGAAATTAACTTTTTACTGTCTGGTCTGAATTCAATATTATCGTTAATAATCCAGTACATATGGGTTCACGGTGTTCGAAGTTATAAACAGTAGAGACTTAATTGTAGAAAATTCTGAACATACTATTACGTATAGTATAAATGAGTTCAGTAAGTCGTTTAATTTATGAAACTAATGTTTTTGTTCTGAAGTTTCACATAAGTGCATATAAAACAAAGCAATTTATTAACAAGGTCGGTGGATTCTGCCGCAATGAATAATCAGCTACTGTAATCATTTAAACATCCCAATGCCGCATTCCGGAGAAATTATGGCCTGATTATCAACAAAGTGGCGTTGAAATCTGTTTCAACGTCGTGATTTAAGATTCGGTATCAGACAGGTATACTTTTCTGTAACTCACTATTTTTAATGAGTATTCTTGAATAAAAACAGATTTTTTTAATGAGTCATTTGAAAGATTTATTATGCCGACCTGATGTTAAATAGTCAATTAGAGCGAATAACCTTAAATATCATTAAATGCATAATATAAAATCTTAAATGCCACTATAATTGGTTTTTTATGCTTAAACATAAGGAACAGATGAGTATTTACTCATCTAACATTAAAGTGGTGGCGGGTGATATTCACGCGCTATGCTTAAGGGATAAACAAAAAATGAGGCAATGTCATGGATAAGCAACTTGAGGATGCGGGTTATCGCGTCTATACCGGTGAGAAAATCGATGTCTACTTCAATACAGCAATTTGTCAGCACTCTGGGAATTGTGTACGCGGTAGCGCCAGACTTTTCAATCTGAAACGTAAGCCGTGGATTATGCCTGATGAAGTGGATGTCTCAACGGTGATCAACGTTATCGATACTTGCCCAAGCGGGGCGCTACAATATCGTCGTAAATAAGCGAGGGGAAAATGGAAATACTGGAAGGTCACAATAAATTCTATGTCAATAATGATCAGGGGAATCAGGTCGCTGAAATTGTTTTTGTTCCAACCGGTGAGCATTTAAGCATTATTGAGCATACCGATGTCGATGCCAGCCTGAAAGGTCAGGGGGTGGGAAAACAGCTGGTGGCGAAAGTCGTGGAGAAAATGCGCCGCGAAAAACGCAAAGTTATTCCTCTTTGCCCGTTTGCCAAACACGAGTTTGATAAAACTCGCGAGTATGACGATATTCGGGCCTGAAATATGCCGGGCAAGGCGCGTAAGCCGTCCGCTACGGGAGACGCGAGACGGCTTTATTGTAATGCCACAGGGTACCCTGGTCGTTAATGATGTCATAGCGGACCGATGAACATGGTGCTCCTTGTCCCTGTAGCGGGACCGATACCGTCGTCAGCGGCGCAATCATGATGCCGCTTGCACTGCCGGACTCACAGCTTATTCCGGCCAGCGTGATATGCCACGGGGTGGGGTTGGTTAACTGCAACTGATTTTGCGCCCCGGCGTATATCACGTGCAACTTCTCCGCATCGCTTTCCTTAAGCGCACCGACGCCTTTCGGGCGAATGAACACCTTCATACGGATGCGTAACGGCAGAACCACTTTCTGCGCCACCTGGGCGTCGGTCTGCGTCATGGGCGGGATCTGATACACGTTCAGCCAGTAAAGCGCTTCGCGATCGCGCGGCAGTACCGAGGTGTCGGTCAGTTGCAGCGTAATGCTGCGCAGTTCGCCGGGCTGCATTTTAAATACCGGCGGTAGTACGATGACGGGCGTCGTCTCCTCATTGGGCTGGCTCGAGGGATTACCCGTATCGGTCCAGACCTGAACCAGGGCTGGCTGCTGCGGGGAATTGATCAGCGCCAGCGAAGCGCTTTTGTCACCAGCATTAAAAATTACCCGGGTCACTTCGCTATTCACCACCGCATGAGCGGAGAACGGCAGAACGTTCAACAGCAACGCGCTACTGAAAACTAACCACCACCTGAAGTTGTGCATAAACCGATCCTGCTGTTATGGCTTCGCCTGGAATGGCTTCCAGCGAGGCGGTGAATTCCCCGTTATACAATTCGGTCGAACCGCTTGTTGAAGTTTTACTGGTTAAATCGGCATAGCCGTACCATCCTCCAGCGTTGCCCGTGGCGGTTGACGTCAGATTTGGCAGCAGGTTGATAGCGCTACCGCCCAGTTTTTCGCTGTAGATGCGAATGCCCACGCCGGACGCCACGCCGCTGACGCCATAGTGGTTATCGAGCAGCCAGGTCCAGGCTCCCGATCCGGTCTTAAGCCCTAACTGATTTGCCGCATTCGCCGCCGTCTGGTTATTCACCAGAAAACCCATCGCCACGTTCGCTTTGCTGGTTGTCGAGACCGCGGTGCCGGAAATCGCGCCGGTTTCGCATTCGACGGTAATGTTAAACGGAGTCTGCGCTGTGCCGCCGCCGCTCAGCTCACCGACGCTGATCGGCGGCAGACGGACAATAGCGGGATAGTCATCGATTCGACAGGCGGCGCCGCGCACAAAGTAACTCTGGCTGGTGAGCGTCCAGCCGCCAGGCCACTGCATGGCGCCCCAGCCGTCATAGTTGGTTCTGCTGTCAGCACCGTCAAACAGCCCGGAGCTCATGCCGCCGCCGTGGAAGGCGATATAGCCAGCCGGTCCGGCGTAGGTATAACCATAGCGGTTTGAACCGTTCACCCCTTTTGATGCGTCATCAACCCGAAACAGCTCAACGAAAACATCGCTGAAGGCGCTGCCCGGGATGTAAATGTAGGTCCCGTCATTGAACATCTCGCTTTCAGGGATGAGACGTGTTTGCCAGTAGCGCGAATAGTATTGCCCGGTTTTCAGGTTTGTCAGTCTGAGCGCTACGTTTTTGACGTAGGTGTAGTAAGCGCCTTCAATCCCGGCAACCGCTTCTCTGCCGCCCCAGGCATCATCGCCGTTGGTGGCGTAATACTCATACACCTTGCCGATTTCGGCGACGTCGCAGCGAAAATAGATCTGATTGGCGTTGACGCCCTGGGTGCGGCCATTAGGCACAAAGCTGGCCGTCGAACTGGCGAGCAGTGCGCCTTCCGTTTGAAATCCGGTGCCGCTGCTTAAGGTGATAACGCCAGGCAACCCCAGTTTGCCTTTGACTTCGCTATCGCCAACGCCTCCCCAGCTGGCGCCGATGTAACCGGCATCTTTCGCCGTCTGAGACAGATCGTTGGCAGAGGTTACCCTTTTACAGGCAGACCATGCCGGCTGTGCCAGTACGACGCCAACTAACAGCAGCGGGAAAAAAGAGGATAATTTCATCAGCCATCACTCCTGGCGGCAAGGTAGCGTAAGTTGGTACAGCGGCACGTCGCGCGTCGTTGGCAATTGATACCAGACCTGGCACTGCTGGGCGGCGGTTTTACCCCACTTAACGAACAGCACGCCGGACTGAGCGGCGAGTCGGGCGTAGATTTGCCCGCCCTGGCCCATGATGCCCACGGCTTCGCCATTGCTATCCGTGACGTCCGCGCCCATCGGTGGCTGGCTGCCATCAGGCAGAGTGGTGTTAATCAACGTTGCTTTTCCGTGAGTGGTCTTGAACGTTACGCGAGAAATTGCGCCCGCATAGGGGACCAGCCGCTTGCTGCCGCCCTGAAGTTCGACGTCATCGGCCATATTCTGGCTGTCGAGACTAATGGTGTTATAGCGGTAGGGCGTTAATGACGGGAGGATCGCGTAACCGAAACGGTCCACCGTCGCGCCCTGCCCATTACGAATCTCGGCTCCGCGTGCACCGGGAGCCTCCACCAGTGCGAAGGTGTCGCTGGTATACGGACCGGCGGTAATCCCACCGCGATGGGCGACCAGCGTACCGGACATCCCCAGTCCATACTGCTGATAACTGTCGCCCCGGGAGGCATAAGCGCGAAAGGCGCCGACGGAGGTGCGATGTTCAATATTTCCGCCCCAGGTCGAGCTGTCGCCACTGTCGTTGTTGTGCTCAATGCCGCTGTAGAGCGCCCACGAGGTAGAACTCTTTTCACCCGTCGTCCCGCTCATCCCAACCGTGGCCGTCCGGCTGTCGCGACTGCGGTTCATGTCGAGGTTGATTTGCGAGCGGCTGGAACCAAAGTAGAATGGAATCGAAATCCCCAGCGATACGGTGTTTTCCGTGTATTTTCGCTGGTTTTCGTTATCAAAATCGCGATCGTTGACGCTGCTGAAGTAGCGGCTGGAGTAGGTACTCCGCTGGCGTGCGGCGCTGATATTGAAGCTGATGTCACGCCAGCTATTACTGTAACCGAGTTGCAACTGGGTGATGCGTGAGGCGTTGTTATAGTAATCCGAGGTGCTGCCGGTAAAGCTCAGCATGCCCCAGTCACCCATCGGCTGGCTGACGGTCGCCGAGAAGTTGTTCCGCTGATTGAGCGTATCAGAGTAGTAGAGGGTGCCGTTTTTCTCCTGGCGACGTACGCCGAGTACGTCCTGCAGATCGCGATAGCCGCTGGTGGAATAGCGATAGGCCGCGAGGACCAGGTTGGTGCCGGTGGTGAAGGTTTTACTGTAGCTTGCCTCGACGCGCCAGCCTTGTTGTTTTTCGTTATTTTCTACATGAGCGCTGGAAAAAACCGTGTTCAAACCGAATGCGCCGACGGAGGTTGCCAGCACGCCGCCGGCGAGGAAGGCCTGATAATTATCTGCCAGTCGTGAACCCATGTTGGCCGTCAGCACGTTGCTCATCCCGCGCTGCAGTACACCTTCAATAAACTTATTTTCTACGCTGTAGTACTGACGAACGTAGCCCATCGCCAGTTCGTAATTCCAGTTACCGGGACGAATCGAGTCCGGTACGGCGGAATAGGGGACGGTGAAGCGCGAAACTTGTCCGTTTGCTTCAACGACATCCACCGTCAGATCGCCCTGGCCGCGGGTGTTGTACAGATCGTTAATCACGAAGGCGCCGGGCGCGACGGTAGTTTCGTAAATCACTTTTCCCTGCTGGCGTACAACCACACGGGCCGTCGTGGTGGCGACGCCGCGCACTTCCGGGGCATAGCCTCGTTTACCCTGTGGCCACATGCGTTGGTCAGTGCTGAGCTTGACGCCATTGAATGAGAGATTGCCAAACAGACTGCTGTTGGTGTAGTTGTCGCCGAAGGCAATGATGCTGTCCAGTTGCGGCAAAGGCCGTTGTACCGAGGTGGCAACCGCATTGTATTTGTAGTGTCTTCCCGTCTGATTGTCATCGGCGTAGCGCAGGTTGCCCTGATGGCGAATCTGCCACAGGCCAAGGTTGAAGCCAGCATTGATATTGCTCCACAGATAGTCATAGCGCAGATGGCTGTCTGTGTTTTCGGTGTGGTAAAAGTTGGTATTGTGGCGCAGAAACAGCGCGGTTTCCCCGGCGTCCCATTCGGAGACCGGGATGAATCCTCGTGGCGAATGTAATAGCCCCGCCTGGGGAACCACCATGTTCAGGCGCAGCGAGCTTAAATCCACCTCCCAGTTGATTTTCGGGCCCAGACTGTCGATCGGCAGACAGATGTTAGGGGTTACATTTTGCGTCGTACGTATGGCGCTGAGGGCAATCAGTTCCGGTGACAGGCAGGGTTGCACATCAGTTTTGTCGCCTTTGGGTTTGACCAGGGCGATCGATGCCTGGCGACGAATCAACTGGTTGTTAAGATATACGTCGAGCACATAGTCGCCTGTCGGAAGGGCGTTGTCCCGCTGATTAAAACGATCCAGATCCAGTGACTTACCAAAATCAGAACCCTGCAAAAGCGCCGGGTCAAAGTAGTATTCCGCACACGCCGTCGCCGGAACTAACGCCAGGCCGATCAGGGGCGCGACGACGGTGTTACAGCGGATAGTCGGCACTGATGCGTGCTCCCTGATCGTTGATCAAGGTAATGCGTACGCGCTGCGCGTCAGCGGTTCGCGGAAAGTGAAACGTTTCGCTGGCAAAAGGCGAGATCATGTCATTTTTAGGGTGCTGGATTTGCGACGACCCGCCAGGTTGCAGGGCCGCGACCGTAACGAAATAAGGCTGATTGTTCTTAATACTTATCGCCAGTTCTTTATTTCCGTTAATCCGTTTGACCTGCAGATTCTCCAGCATTTTTTGCGGATCGCCGACCAGTCCTGCCGGGCGATAAAAAAGTTTGACCCGATTGCGCAACATAATCAGCAGGCTATTTTGTTTTTCGGTTTGGCTCGCTGATTGTCCGGCATTGGCGGGAGGAATTTGCATGAAATTAAAATAGACCAGTGACTCCCGGTCCTGTGGTAATTTTTTTCCTTGAGTGTAAACAATACGAATGATTTGTCCTTCGCCTGGTTGAATGCGAAATGCCGGAGGCGTGGCAATAAACGGAACCTGCGCAGACTTTTCCGGGCCATCGGCCATATTACCGTTATCGAACCAGCTCTGGACAACATAAGGAATGGCATCTTTATTTTTTAGATGCACATCAGTCGATTTCGCCGCACCATCATAAATGATACGCGTTCCTGTCATCGTAATACTGGCATTGGCATGGCTACAGCATGCGACTAAAAAAAGAAACAGGCAGCCTGAAATAAGCGTGCGATGACGATGAGAGGTTCGCATAGTATTTTCCCTGAATGTGGATGGCGGGAGTACATTCCCGCCAGAACGACGTTTACTGATAAGAAACGGCGTATTGCAGTGAAGCCAGTACTGTACCGGTCGTGGCCGCGCCGGCGCTGTAATACTGGGCTTTATAGGTCGCGCTCGCTGAGGTCTGGTTAGCCGCGAGAGAGAGGTCGCCGGTGCCGGTAAAGGCGCTGCGGAAATCAATTTCGGCATCACTGGTATCGAGAATTTGGATCTCTACATTCGTCGCAGAACCTGTGCTGCCAAGGTTTCCCGTAGCAGAACTGATGTTGTTACCCACGAAGACCGTCGAGATCTGCACGCCAGAAGACGAGCCGGTACAGTTGCTCACACCGACATCAAATGTCGTCGCGCCAGCCACCTGATTGGCATTCAGTTCGGTAGCCGTCACGGTCGGCAGTAATACCACCGGAGAAGCATCAGAGCCGTTTACCGATATTGAACAGGTCTCATCACTCACTTCGCCCATAAACGTAATGGTATTGTCAGAGGCCAGTGCATTCGTGGAAAAAAGCGCAGAAGCCATCAGCGCCGAAAGGAAGGCACGATTTAAGGTCATAATATAAAACTCCATTTTTTATCAGTCGTGTTGATTTACCCTGTGAGTCAGGGTTCTTCCATGCGCAGGGACATTTATCGTGATGGCTCTGTGCGGGAATGAAGACAAAATAAAATTATTGGTAATTTTCTTAAAGGTGAGTTTTTTTGCGCTGAGAATATCTTCAACACCATGATTTTATTCTCGTGGCGAGATTCATTTCACCCGAATGAATAAATTAATTTGTCTGTGTGGATATTAGCCGGAAAATTCCTGGAGAGGAAAATCGTTTAAAACGAACAGATGGAATACTCGTGATAGGTTGGGTCTATTGAAATCTGGAAATAGATCGGCTGTAACTTCTTTAAGAATTTTAGATTATTAGATGATTAATATTGAAGTGTTGAGCCGGACGTAAAGCGTATTACGACTTAATTGATTGCCAGATTAAGATAATTCACATTTAATGTATAAGGAAAAATGAATGATTAACCGTGCTAACCATTTTTATGATGCTATGCCGGGGTAAGAATTTTATGTGATTACCTGTCTTCTTTTGGAAGCTAAGTAAGGTGGGTTCCAATAATTGCGGGTTGTTTGACATCAAAAAATGGGAAAAAAATTTTTGCTCTGTAATTGATATTGAGATGCTTTCCTCATTTTCATCGCAATAAACAGGAAGAGCTAGCCCTGAAAATGGTCACTGACAATGGATTTTCAGCCCAACGTGGTGTGCCTTATGGTGATGCAAGGAAATATTTATCGAGCAAATAGTTGCAACTCGCAACTAAATGGATGGTTTTTTTGGAAAGGGAAGTGAGCACAGCGGCAGGCGCTGTGCGTCAGAAATATGTGTTCAGGAGGTGTGAACAATCCCCATGTAGCCATGAATTCCCATATACAGACCGACCAGACCGATCAGCAGGCTGGAAAAATAAGGCGCTTTTCTTGCCAGAGCATTGAATCCACTCCAGCGTTTAGCGACCTGATGGACGCTGACTGCTGCGCCCACGCCGACGGCCACCAGCGTAATCGCCAGCCCCAGGCTAAAGCAGAGCACCATTGTTGCGCCGAGCGTGAAGGCCTTTAACTGGATACAAATCAGCAGTACGGTAATCGCGGCTGGACAGGGGATCAGTCCGCCGGTCAGACCGAACAATAAGATTTGCCCATTGGTCACCTCTTTGTCGTGAAAGCGGCGTTGAATATCGCTGGCATGCGCGCGTTCATGGGCATCCTGATATGCTTTCGACCCCTCAGTCAGTCCCGCCAGATCGCAGTGGTCATGATGATGGTCGTGATCGTGGTGTTCGTGGTGGTCATGATGATCGTGATGCGCATGATCATGGTGGTCATGGTGGTGATCATGCTGCGTGGCGGTGAGCCAGTTTCGCTCACCCTGCCATGTCCGCCAGAACATCCAGGTTGCGGTGCCCAGAATAATAAACGCGGAAATCAGTTGCAGCCAGGGCTCCACAGATTCTGCGGTAAACGCCCGACTGATGTACATGCCACCGAGGGCGATCAGCCAGACCACGGCGGTATGGGAGAGCGTTGCCGCCAGTCCCAGCATCACCGCCTGCTTAATGGTTCCTTTAATGGCGATGATAAATGCTGCCATCATCGTTTTCGAGTGACCGGGTTCCAGTCCATGCAGCACGCCGAGAAGAATCGCGCTGGGAATGAAAAACCACGCGTTACCTTGCTGAAGAAGTGTTGAAAATTCACCCATGATAATGATTCTTAGTTGCTTGTCTTTGCCCGATTCTACTCCCCCCCAGTACTAAATACTACCCCCCAGTAGATACGTAATGCTATAATTCACCACGTTTTATGTTAAGGAGGTGTTGCGATGTCACACACAATCCGGGATAAACAGAAGCTTAAAGCCCGAACCAGCAAAATTCAGGGGCAGGTGGTTGCGCTGAAAAAAATGCTCGATGAACCCCATGAGTGCGCCGCTGTGTTGCAACAGATCGCCGCAATACGCGGAGCCGTGAATGGTTTAATGCGAGAAGTGATTAAAGGGCATCTGACCGAGCATATCGTCCATCAGAGTGATGAAGAGAAGCGGGAAGAAGATCTGGACGTGGTACTGAAAGTTCTGGACTCCTATATAAAATAGTCGGGAACGCTGTCCCGACTCGGTGTCTTAGCAATACACGACCGCCTGATTCCGTTGGGCAATATAGCGCTCAACGTGCTTATAGCCACTGATCGATTCCAGTGCATGCAGCAGGCAGCAAACCGCCCGGGCATTCGTCCGATCGGCTTCGTCTTCACTATGACTTTGCAACGCCTCTTCACACAACCTGCGAACAGCAGGCGGGAAGGCGAGTTTTTGCAGAGAGCACTCCAGCTCACCGAAAGCTATCTCAGCACGGGCCGTAAACAGTGATAACAGTACTGCACTCAGCGCGCGCGTTTCTTCTTCGTAGTATCCCACTTTATAATCCTTGTCCATTTCGTTCCCTGTTGTCGGACTCATCTGCGTCTTTGCAAATGCACTGCTGTACCATCCATCTCTTTGAGCAACAGCGGATAAGACGACTTATCGCCAGAAACCGCATGAGAGTGAATAAACAACGAATTGATTCGTCCACCCATTCTTTTTTCAATTCGTTGTTTGTAGGCGTAGATGCTGCGGATGTCCATGTTCAACAGTTGAGCGATCTGGTGCGGATTACTGCCTGCAACCATGTGGCCCAGAATGGTGAACTCCATCTGCGTCAACGTATTCCCCTTGGTGAACGACAAATGCCGTCCGATAAACACCTGCCTGATCTTCTCATTGGCGACATCCAGTCCGTCATCATGGTAAATGATAGCGGAAACAGCAGGATGATTTTTGCGCCAGTAGTTGGCGAGCGACTGCATGTTGCGATCGCTGATCAAAATAATGCCCATGCGGGTGCTTGCGAGATATTCTATCCACTCTTTATCCAAAAACAGGCGTAAAAAGCTAATAGAGAAATCCACAAAAATATAACCACTAAGTCTGGCGTTGTGATTGTGATTTAAAATACCTTCAATGACCCCTTTATTAAAATAAATGCTTTCTTCTGGCCACATGCAAAAACAGGCATTGGCGCAATACTGTAAGCGGGGTGATTTTTCGGGCATTATTTTACAATGCAAGGTACAACTGCTGCATGTCAAATTCTTTAATTTAACGTCCAGCCCCATATTGAGAGCCTCCCTATCCGTAGATGATTTCATAATTTCATCCGTTTTAAAACATGTCAATACTCTACAAAATGCAACTTTGATAGAGAGGAAATCCGAAATTTTATTTATTGCTATTATTCTTAATCACGAATTTTTTAAGGGGTTTACCTCTGTATCAATTCAGGTTTCTGGCGGGGTCATTGTTCCGTTGAGGAAGCATGAAAAAAAGCCTCCAGGAATTTTGTAACAACCACCAGGAAAATCTATATTGCAAAAATGTTTAAGTTTTATCGCTAAATGGCATTAATGGCAAAAAGTTGATCTTATGTTAAATTCTCTGAAAAAATTGTAACAATGCTATTGTCTTTTATTAAGTAATGCTATTTATCTGTTTGTCCGCTTTTTAAACGTGAAACTATAATAATGAGTGCTGAGTGATAACGCACCTAAAATGGTCTTAATTAAGAACACCTGATCTTTTTCAGATTGAAGTGTATTGATTTATAAGAATTTTTGTTTGTAGGTTATGAGCGCCCAGACATATCTATTATATATTTAGTGATCTCTGTATAAGATTTTTGTAGCATGACATTCATCATGTAAATGCGAGAACGCACACAGTGTTTGAGAAGTACACACACACTACAGTATACACAATTAATAACCTGGTTGACTTTCACCCGGGTGACAGAAGTCTGACGAATAAAAATACCCAAAAAACTGTCATTCTTCAAAACCCTGCGAGTTTCATCCTTTTATATCTCCTTACAAATTGTGGGGTTGTTATTCCGCAAGCCCAGCTCGTAAAGATTGGTTGGGGTGATAAAAACACTATCACCTCTGTCAATACGTTATATCAGACGGTGCTCATGCTCAGAAATGCATTATCGGAGGTTGGGTTGCCGCGCGACCTGATTAGAACCGTTGCCCGGCGGGGTATGATGATCACCGCAGAGATTCAACGTACGGAGACGGAATCGGTTGAAAATGTGGAAGAGAGCGAGAGCACGGAGGAGCCTGTATGGCCTGCTCTGACAGCGGTAGCGCTTAAATTACGGCCTTCAAGAACAACACTAAAGATGGGGGCTATTTTACTGTCGGCATTGCTGATCGGTGTCAGCGTTTCTTTTGGCTTTTTATCTCCGACGGCCGAATCGCTGTTCTCTTCCTATGCCATTGTTGACTCTGTCTCCTTTTCATCCTGTACCCTGTTAATGAAAAGCAAAAGTACCTTTAATACTCGCTATACGGTATTCCTGACGAGACACCCGGATATCTGTCAGAATCATAACTATGTCTATCTCTCAGGAATGAGCAGCGCGAAAAATATTGCGGCAATTGCTTGTCAGTTGGATATAAGGGAACATCCTCTAACAAAATGTACGACCTGGTATTCAATTAATGATAAAAACTAAAATAGTTATCTTCATTGTATTAGTGGTAATAGTAACCCTGGCCGGTGTGGGGTTCTGGTATGCACATAAAAGCAAAAATAATATTGATTGCGAGGGGCGTGTGGTATGGGAAATTAATAATGAGGAGTTTCGGGGGGATGTAGCCTATCAAATGCAAAATAATCAGGGGATCGTCACCATTACCGGTGATTTGCATACGCCGCAAAATAAAAAGTTTAAAATTAGCCGGATTGTGTATTTCACCTATTATAAGGTTCGTGACAACTATATTATCAGCACCAATAACCTCGTGCGGTTTCCGAGCGACAATTTAGAGGTGAACAAAGGATACCGTTCGTTGCCTGCGCTTTATCTCACTGAGCGCGCTTCTTTCTCGCTATCGATTAAACGCTATCGGGAAGGGTGGGCCTTTACGACGGTTGGCGCCCCCTCGTTATTATGCCGTAGTAGTGAGTAAACGGCCCGGACGAGCCGTTTACGCCAGTATTAGCCAAGGAACATCACGGACACGCACAGCAGGCCGACAATCAGGGTGACCAGATTGCCGAACGAGCGGTGCGGTTTCAACGCCGGGATCAGGTATGTCGACAGGGTCGGCATAATGAACAAAATCATGGCAATGAGCGGCCCGCTGATGGCGTAAATCATCGAGATCGCATTCGGATTGATGCAGCAGATAATAAAGGTGATGGTCGATACCATCATGATCGACAGGGCGCGGTTAAAGGCCCGGCTTTTCTTCACCCCAACCTGTTGCAGACCGGTTTTGACCACCTCGGTTGCCCCTTCGATGACGCCAAAGTAGGTGCCGAGAAAGGATTTCGACATCGCCACCACGGCGACGATGATACCTGAAATCGAGAGCCACGCCGGGGCGGCAGGCATCATGGATAAGGCCGAAAGAATGGTGACACCTTCATTTTTAGCGGCTTCGATGTACGATGGCGGAATCGACAGCAGGCAGCTAAAGACGAAGAACAGCACGCTTAAGCAGATGATAAGATACGCTACCTTCATGATTTTTTTGCATTTACCCATGGCCAGCTCACCATATTTCTCACGTCTGTCGATGGCAAACGTAGAGATAATAGGCGTATGGCTAAAAGCAAAAACCATCACCGGAATTGATATCCATACCTGATGCAGCGTGTGCTGATCGAACGCCATTTGTCCGGTAAGCAAAGAGGGTTGCCAACTGCCGGTCAGATATAGCGAGAGAAACAGGAAGTAAGCGATCAGCGGGAACACCAAAAAGCCCATCACTCGTATGGTCGCATGGCGGCCCATCAGGAAAATCAGGTTCAGGATCAATACCACGCCAAGGCTGACTCCCATGCGGATGCCGAGGCTAATCTCAAGATAGCGGGTGAGCTGTTCTGTCAGGGAGTTGGTGATGGCGACGGCATAAATCAGAACCACCACGAAAAAGGCAATAAAGTACAGCGTGGTAATCAGGCTGCCGATCTTCTTACCGTAATAGTGCGTCACTGCACCGGTGATCCCTTCTCCCGCAGAGGTTTTCGACGAGAGAATGAACTGACATAACGCTTTATGCGGCCAGTATGTGAGAGGCCAGGCGACCAGAGCGGTGACAAACAGGACAATCGCGCCCGCGGAGCCAAGCTGGATGGGGAGAAACAAAGTTCCTGCGCCCACGGCAGTTCCATATAACGCAAAGCTCCAGAGCGTCTCTTCTTTTGACCAAATTTTAGACATTTCTTGAACGTATCAACTATAAAATAAACAAAAAGAAGCGCAATTTACCATAAATGAGCGGGTGGGCGTGAGATCTGAACGGGAGAAGGGGGGCAACAGGTTTTGCCGGAACCGCGTGGATTCCGGCAAAAGTGTGAGTTATCAGGCAGTCACGCGCGGTTCGCGACGCTTCACGACGCGTACGCGCAACGTGTCATAAGCCCAGTTATAGAACATGGTGTAGGGCAGGAAGAACAGGAAGAAGCCGATCTCCAGCGTAAAGGCCTGTATCAGACTAACGTTCAACACATACGCCACGATACTCACGCCGATGACGATAAAGCCGCTTTCAAACCCCAGCGCGTGAAACGCGCGCACTTTCGCTGTTCGTTTCACCAGATGTGAAGGCCAGAAACGGTCAAACAGCGCGTTGTAGATGATGTTCCAGATCATCGCCGTGGTCGCCAGCAGGATCGTCAGTCCGCCCATTTCCAGCACCGATCGTTGCATCAACCAGGCCGTGGTGGGAGCCAGGATCGCCGTGGCGATCCCTTCAAAACAGACGGCGTGAAAGACACGCTCCAGTAATGAACGACGTTGAACTGCATTGTGTTGCATAACTTACCTTTCTTGAAAACGCCCGGATAACGGAATAGGGGGAATTTTATCGTTTTATGTGATATCTAAAAGATAGTATCCATCGATAAAGTAGATAGTTCATGCGTTACTCACCTGAAGCCTTAACCGCATTTGTCGAGACCGTTTCCTGTGGCTCTTTCTCGGCGGCGGCACGCAGACTGCGGAAAAGTCAGTCCACCATTAGCACGGCGATCGCTCACCTTGAAGCCGATCTTGGCGTTTCGCTTTTTGACCGCTCTTCGCGTCAGCCGGTGCTAACGGAAGAAGGCAAGAAAGTACTTGGTTACGTTCAGGCGATTCTGTCGGCCAGCGAACGTCTCGATGAGGTGGCGCTTTCGCTGGCTGGCGAAACCGAAGCGCGTCTGACGTTTGTGCTCTCCGACACGTTACACCCCGACGTGCTGGAGGAACTGATGGTGCAGTTTGATCGCCAGTTTCCACATACCGAATTTGAATGTCTGATTGGTGAGGATGTGGACGTTATCGATCTGCTGCAAAAAGAGCGGGCGCAGGTTGGTTTGATTGAAGCCAGAGACCACTATCCCACCGATATCGGTGCGACGCGCTTGCCGATGCAAACGTGGATGGGACTTTACGTTGCCGCGTCCCATCCGCTGGCGAAAGAGAAGAAACTGCAATGGGATCAACTGCATACCTGGCGTGAATTGCGCCTTAACACCTATATCGACCATGGTGCCCAGCTTGCCCGCGGCCCGGTCTGGTCTGCGCCGAACTATTTGTTGTTGTTGAGTATGGCGGTACAGGGGTTTGGCTGGTGCGCGCTTCCGTGTGCACTGGTGGAGGAGTTTGCGGCGGAAAAACCGCTGGTGCAACTGGCTGTCTCGGGATGGCCGAAAGCGATCGCCATCGATCTGCTCTGGAACAAAAAATCCCCGCCCGGTGTGGCAGGGAGTTGGCTGAGATACCATTTACAGCAAGGCAGTGTCCCGGGCTGAGAGGCGTGATAACGATTTCCTTTGTGATAAAACTCACCTTTCTTAAACAATCAGGATAACTATTTTTAACAATCCTCTACTATTGCGGTGTTATTTTGCGCTGAGGTCGTAATGAAAGAGGTGGTGATCGTCGGGGCGTTGCGTACGCCAATTGGTTGTTTTCAGGGGACGCTGGCGCGTCATTCTGCCGTTGAACTGGGCAGTATGGTGGTCAAAGCGTTGATTGAAGGCAGCGGCGTGAATGCGCATGCCGTTGATGAAGTGATCCTCGGACAGGTGTTGACGGCGGGGGCGGGACAAAACCCGGCGCGTCAGTCAGCGATCAAAGGGGGATTACCGAACACGGTTTCTGCTATCACCATTAACGACGTCTGCGGCTCGGGGCTGAAAGCGCTGCATCTTGCCACGCAGGCGATCCAGTGCGGTGAAGCGGATATTGTGATTGCCGGTGGGCAAGAGAACATGAGCCGTGCGCCACATGTACTCACCGACAGCCGAACCGGCGCGCAACTGGGCAACAGCCAGCTCGTCGACAGCCTGGTACACGACGGCCTGTGGGATGCCTTCAATGATTATCATATGGGTGTGACCGCAGAGAATCTGGCGCGTGAATATGGCATCAGCCGGGAACTGCAGGATGCGTATGCGCTCAGTTCACAGCAAAAGGCACGCGCGGCCATCGATGCTGGTCGCTTTAAAGCGGAAATCGTCCCGGTCACCACCCAGCGTAATGGGCAAACCGTGATCATTGATACCGATGAGCAGCCGCGTACGGATGCCAGCGCAGAAGGCCTGGCGCGTCTGGATCCGGCGTTTGAACTGCAGGGGTCGGTAACCGCCGGCAATGCCTCTTCTATAAATGATGGCGCGGCAGCGGTAATGATGATGAGCGAGTCCAAAGCGCTGGAGTTGAACCTGCCTGTGCTGGCGCGCATCCGCGCCTTTGCCAGCGTCGGCGTGGATCCTGCGTTGATGGGGATCGCCCCCGTGTATGCCACTCGCCGTTGTCTGGAGCGGGTCGGCTGGCAACTGGCCGATGTGGATCTCATTGAAGCAAATGAGGCGTTTGCCGCCCAGGCGCTTTCGGTTGGCAAAATGCTGGAATGGGACGAGCGACGGGTGAACGTCAACGGCGGCGCGATTGCCCTTGGCCACCCGATTGGCGCGTCCGGCTGTCGTATTCTGGTTTCTCTGGTTCACGAAATGGTCAAACGTAATGCCCGCAAAGGTCTGGCAACGCTGTGCATTGGCGGCGGGCAAGGCGTGGCGTTAGCCATTGAGCGCGATTAACGACTCTTTTTTCTCCTCTTCACTCCCCCCGTTATGCCGCACGATAATCGTGGCGGCATGGCTGCGTTTTGTTTCTCCTTCCTTCTGATTTTCGCGTTAAGCGAATGAACTGACAGCCGTTTACCCGCAAGTCAGGGCGTCGAAAACTCAGGGGTAACGCCTATTTCCTTGTTTTTCTATACCATTTTCCTCCTGCTCTTAATCACGGAATGAATCGATCGTGATCGGAATTACACTTTTGATAATAAGATGCAGAAAAAGTGAAACGATGTTTTATTTGTAATTGAAAACGGTTCCCCGGAAGACTATCATGGGCGCATAACGTAAAACGGAACAGCGTTTCGCTCTCCGTTGAGGGATTCCCGCTCAGTACATCACTGGAGGTAAATGTGGACGTAAGACAAAGTATTCACAGCGCGCACGCCAAAACACTGGATACCCAGGGGCTACGCAAGGAGTTTTTGGTTGAGAAAGTGTTCGTGGCTGACGAATACACGATGGTTTACAGCCACATTGACCGCATCATCGTCGGTGGCATTATGCCGGTGGCAAAAACGGTCTCCGTTGGCGGTGAAGTCGGTAAACAGCTTGGCGTAACCTATTTTCTGGAACGTCGAGAACTGGGTGTGATCAACATCGGCGGCGCGGGCACTATCACCGTCGACGGTCAATGCTATGAGATCGGCCACCGCGATGCGCTGTATGTTGGCAAAGGGGCGAAAGAAGTGGTTTTCGCCAGCGTCGATAGCGCAACGCCAGCCAAGTTCTATTATAACTGCGCACCGGCGCATACCACGTATCCCACCAAAAAAGTGACGCCTGCTGATGTCGCGCCTGTGACATTAGGTGACAATCTCACCAGCAACCGTCGCACCATCAATAAATATTTCGTGCCGGATGTACTGGAAACCTGCCAACTGAGTATGGGCCTTACCGAACTGGCACCGGGCAACCTGTGGAACACCATGCCGTGCCACACCCATGAACGCCGTATGGAAGTGTACTTCTATTTCAATATGGAAGAAGACACCTGTGTCTTCCATATGATGGGGCAGCCTCAGGAAACGCGTCATATCGTTATGCATAACGAGCAGGCCGTCATTTCGCCAAGCTGGTCGATCCATTCCGGGGTGGGCACCAAAGCCTATACCTTCATCTGGGGCATGGTCGGTGAAAACCAGGTCTTTGATGATATGGACCACGTTGCGGTGAAAGATCTGCGTTAGTCGCGGGCGCTCATAACGCCTGTCCGTGACAGGTATGAAAAACTAAGGATTTACAATGATTTTGAATGCATTCTCTCTCGAAGGTAAAGTCGCTGTCGTGACCGGTTGTGATACCGGTCTGGGCCAGGGCATGGCGCTCGGTCTGGCGGAAGCGGGCTGTGATATCGTCGGGATTAACATCGTTGAACCGACCGAAACCATTGAGCGTGTGACCGCTCTGGGCCGTCGTTTTTTGAGTCTGACCGCCGATCTGCGACAGATCAACGGGATCCCGGCACTGCTGGAGCGTGCGGTTGCTGAGTTCGGCCATATCGATATTCTGGTCAACAACGCGGGTCTGATCCGCCGCGAAGACGCGATCAATTTCAGCGAAAAAGACTGGGATGACGTGATGAACCTGAACATCAAGAGCGTGTTCTTTATGTCTCAGGCGGCGGCCAAACACTTCATCGCACAGGGTAACGGCGGCAAAATCATCAATATCGCCTCCATGCTCTCCTTCCAGGGCGGTATCCGCGTCCCGTCTTACACGGCTTCCAAAAGTGGCGTAATGGGGGTGACCCGTCTGATGGCGAACGAGTGGGCGAAGCACAACATCAACGTCAACGCGATTGCACCGGGTTACATGGCGACCAACAATACCCAGCAACTGCGCGCCGATGAGCAGCGTAGCGCTGAAATCCTCGACCGTATCCCGGCAGGACGTTGGGGTCTGCCGAGCGATCTGATGGGGCCGGTGGTCTTCCTGGCCTCCAGCGCATCTGATTATATCAACGGCTATACCGTGGCGGTTGACGGTGGTTGGCTGGCACGTTAATTCGCGCCCACTTGCTGACAAAACCCTGCCTTCGCGCAGGGTTTTTTTATTGATGAAATCAGGCGTTGAGAAAATCTTCGCGAACCGGCGTAAAGGTATCCAGCAGTGTTCCCGGCTTCAGGCAGACACAGCCGTGAACAATATTTGGCTGCTTATACAACGTATCCCCCGCGCGTACCACCTGCTTCTCGTCACCGATAGTAAATTCAAATTCACCGGATAACACGTAGGTCAGTTGTTCATGTGGATGGTGATGCAGCGGGCCAATCGCCCCTTGCTCAAAGTTAACCTCGACAGCCATCAGTTTGCCGTTATGCGCGAGGATACGGCGAGTGACGCCATTACCCAGATCGTCAAGCGTCGTCTCGTTATGGAAAACAAACATGTGGGATCCTATTGTTTGAAACAATGTTTCATTAAAGCTAACTCAGGTGCGTGGCAAAGAAAATGGGAGATCAAATGAACTGGAAACTTGATCACAAGTTTGCTTCACTGCTGTAAATCACTGATGAAGGAGCAGGTAATGAAGACGATCGGCTTGTTGGGCGGGATGAGTTGGGAATCGACCATCCCGTACTACCGGTTAATTAACGAAGGGATCAAACAACAACTGGGTGGGCTTCATTCTGCGAGTCTGCTGTTGCACAGCGTTGACTTCCACGAGATCGAAGCGTGCCAGAATCGCGGTGAGTGGGATAAAGCCGGAGACATTCTTGCGCAGGCCGCGATCGGGCTGCAGCAGGCGGGGGCGGAAGGGATCGTCTTATGTACCAACACGATGCACAAAGTGGCGGAGGCCATTGAATCGCGCTGCTCGCTGCCTTTTTTACACATTGCTGATGCGACCGGGCGCGTCATCTCCGCGCAGGGAATGCGCCGGGTTGCGCTGTTGGGAACGCGTTACACGATGGAGCAGGATTTTTATCGCGGCCGCCTGGAACAACAGTTTGCCATTGAGTGCCTGATACCCGATGCGGATGCGCGGGCGACGATCAACCAGGTCATCTTTGATGAGCTTTGCCTCGGACAGTTTACCGAAGCGTCACGTCAGTACTATGTGGAAGTGATTGAAGCCCTGGCGGCACAGGGGGCTGAGGGCGTCATTTTTGGCTGCACGGAGATTGGTCTGTTGGTGCCGGTGGAGCGTAGCCCGATCCCGGTGTTTGACACCGCCGCGATCCATGCCGCAGACGCCGTGACGTTTATGCTGTCGTAACCGGCCCGAGGATCTGCTCCAGCGCTGTCACCAGGAGGTGATGGCGGGTTTGCAGATGATGGCTGAAGGCCTCGACCAGCGCGGAGGCGGGTCGGTGAATGGGACGCACCAGGCTGACGGTAAACGGCACGGAAATACTGAAACGGCGCACTACTACGCCGCTCGCCGCATAATCCAGAGCGGTGAACGGGTTTACCACCGAAAGACCGGCTCCGGCGCGCACCATGGCGCACACTGACGCCGCGCTGTGAGTCTCCACCACCATCCGCCGTTTAACGTCGTGCTCATTAAACAGGGTGTCCAGCAGTTGCCGATAACTGTCCGTGCGCGACAGGCTGATGTAGTTCTCCCCCTGAAAATCCTGCGGCGTTAATACTGACTTTTCCGCCAGCGGATGCCCCGGCGGCAGCACGCAGACTTCATCAAGCGAGAAGAGCTCCGTACGTTCAGTACCGGCAGGCGTGTGCAGTGTTTCCGTCAACCCCAGATCGTGGCGCTGGGCAGAAAGCCACTCTTCAAGCAGCGGTGACTCCTGCGGGACAATATTCAGGCTGACGTCCGGATAGCGGGCGAGAAACGGCTGAATCAACGTGGGCAGCAGCGACTGCGAAAAGACCGGCAGGCAGACTATCGACAGTTCCCCCTGGCGAAACTCCCGCAGGCTTTCCGCTGCGCTGACGATCCTGTCCAGCCCGTACCAGGATCGCTGGACTTCTTCGAACAGACGCAACCCCTGAACCGTCGGATGCAGGCGACCGCGCGTACGTTCGAACAACGTTAATCCCAGCACTTTTTCAAAGCGCGCCAGTTCACGGCTGACGGTGGGCTGTGACGTATGCAGCAACCGCGCGGCTTCGGTCAGGTTTCCGGCGGTCATGACCGCATGAAAGATTTCAATATGACGTAAGTTAACGGCAGCCATCATCACCTCGCAGGATTAAAACCATATCATTTTTGCATAAAGTCGGTATAAAACGATATTTTTTATTCTCTTCGTACTGTGGCGTAATCATAAAAAACGTCATGTCCGGAGCCTGTTATGCCTCATTCACTGTATTGCACCGATACCGATCTCACCGCAGAAAACCTGCTCAGGTTGCCAGCCGAATTTGGTTGCCCGGTCTGGGTTTACGACGCGCAGATCGTCCGTCGTCAGATTGCGGCACTGCAACAGTTTGATGTGGTGCGCTTCGCGCAGAAGGCCTGTTCCAATATTCATATTCTGCGCTTAATGCGTGAACAGGGCGTTAAAGTGGATTCCGTATCGTTAGGCGAAATTGAGCGTGCGCTGGCGGCGGGATATGATCCGCAAACGCATCCGGATGACATCGTATTTACTGCCGATGTGATTGATAACGCCACCCTGGCCCGCGTCAGCGAATTACGCATTCCGGTCAACGCCGGTTCCGTTGATATGCTCGATCAGCTTGGACAGGTCTCTCCGGGCCATCGCGTCTGGCTGCGCGTTAATCCGGGCTTTGGTCACGGCCACAGCCAGAAAACCAATACCGGCGGCGAAAACAGCAAACACGGTATCTGGCATACCGATTTGCCGCAGGCGCTGGCGGTGATGCAGCGCCATCAACTGAAGCTGGTGGGTATCCACATGCATATTGGTTCAGGTGTTGACTATGGTCATCTGGAGCAAGTGTGCGGCGCGATGGTGCGTCAGGTGGTGGATTTCGGCCAGGATCTGGAGGCGATCTCCGCCGGCGGCGGTCTGTCGATCCCTTATCACGATGACGAAGAGGCGGTGGATACCCGGCATTACTTTGGTCTGTGGAATGCCGCGCGCGAGCAGATCGCCCGTCATCTGGGGCATCACGTAAAGCTGGAAATTGAGCCAGGACGTTTTCTCGTCGCTCAGTCAGGCGTGCTGGTCACTCAGGTTCGCAGCGTGAAGCAGATGGGCAGTCGTCATTTTGTGCTGGTGGATGCGGGCTTTAACGATCTGATGCGCCCGGCAATGTATGGCAGTTATCACCATATTACCGCGCTGGCGGCGGATGGTCGTTCACTGGAGAACGCGCCGCGGGTCGACACGGTCGTCGCAGGACCGCTGTGTGAATCCGGCGACGTCTTTACCCAGCAGGAGGGCGGCAAGGTGGAAACCCGCGCGCTGCCAGCGGTGGTGTCGGGCGATTATCTGGTGTTGCATGATACCGGCGCCTACGGCGCCTCAATGTCGTCGAACTACAATAGCCGTCCGCTGCTGCCGGAAGTATTATTTGACAACGGTCAGGCGCGACTGATTCGCCGTCGCCAGACCATTGAAGAGCTGTTGGCGCTGGAAGTGTTTTGATTTCTTGTCGGGCGGCGGCTTATCCGATCTGCGGAGTTACCGTCGTCTGCAGGCCTGATAAGCGAAGCGCCATCAGGCCTTGCATCGCGCAGATAGCGTTACGATTTATGCCTTAAAATACGGCCCGGTGGTGACCGAATCACGCAACACCAGCGTGCCGGTAAAGGGCGGGATCGATTCAATTTCTTCGCCATTGACCATGCGGATCGCCTGATCGATGGCTGTGGTGATCATCGTGTCGATGGGGAGATAAACCGTCGACAATCCCGGTTCAAGCCATTTTGCACTCGGCGCATCGTCAAACCCAAACAGCGACACATCCTGCGGAATGTTAAGCCCGGCCTGGTGCAGGGCTTTCGACGCACCCAGCGCCATGTCGTCGTTACAGGCAAACAGGGCGCTGAACGTTACCCCTTCCTGCAACAGTTCATTACAGGCGTCATAGCCTCGCGTCATGCTGGAATCACCATATTTCACCTTCGCCGGATCCCAGTCGATACCGTTTTTTTCCAGTGCCTTGCGATAGCCCATCAGACGCGACTTCCCGGTCGGGGTGTGTCCCGGTACGGTAATACAGGCTATCTCGCGATGTCCTTGCGAAATCAGGTAATCCACCGCCTGAAATGCCGCGTCTTCCTGTTCAAAAAAGATGGCGCGTTCGCGGGCCAGGCTGACATCGCGGTTAATGATAATCAACGGCATCGTGATCGAATCCGCCAGCGCGAGGATCGCTTTTTCGCTCATGTAACGGGTGTAGAGAATGATGGCGTCGCACTGTCGATCGGCCAGCATCTGCACCGCTTCTTGTTCGCGCTCCGGCGTATCGTGACCATCGGTCACAATCAACTGCTTGCCGTGAGATTCAGTCTGCCGCGAGGCCTGCTGTAGCAGGCGGCCAAAGTAGAAGCCATCAAAGGTCGACACAACCAGCCCAATGCTGTTGCTGGTTCGGTTCGCCAGCGAGCGGGCCAGAAAGTTCGGACGATAATCCAGCGCCTGCATCGCCTTAAACACTTTCTGACGCGTACTTTCTTTGACCTGACCGGTGCCGTTCAGCACACGAGAAACGGTGGCTTTCGAGACACCGGCACGACGGGAAACATCCAGCATTGTTATCATGACGCGATCCTGATTACTCGTTTGATGACGCATTGCCCGGCTCCGCTGGCGTCGTCACGGAATGGCGACGGACCAGGGTAGGGCTGAAAACATGGGTGACATCCGGTAGCGGGCGCTTTTCCGCCAGCGCGAGCGCCAGTTCTGCGGCCTGTGTCGCCATTGTCACGACAGGATAACGCACGGTGGTCAGGCGCGGACGAACGTAGCGCGAAACCAGCACGTCATCAAAGCCTATCAGCGAGATCTCTGCCGGGACGTCCACACCATTATCATTTAGCACGCCCATCGCGCCAGCGGCCATGGAGTCGTTATAACAGGCCACCGCGGTGAAGTTTCTGCCGCGGCCTAACAGTTCGGTCATCGCCTGCTCACCGCCGCTTTCGTCCGGTTCGCCAAACGTCACAAGGCGATCGTTGACCGGGAGATGGCTCTCTTCCAGAGCATCGTAATAGCCTTTGAGACGATCTTCCGCATCCGAAATAGAGTGATTCGAGCAAAGGTAGCCAATGCGCGTGTGGCCCTGTTGGATCAGATGACGGGTCGCCAGCCAGGCGCCGTAGCGGTCATCCAGCGCCACACAGCGCTGTTCAAAACCGGGCAGGATCCGGTTGATTAGCACCATGCCGGGCATTTGCTTCATTAATGATGCCAGGTCGGCATCCGGGATCATCTTGGCGTGAACGACGAGCGCCGCGCAGCGGTGACGAATAAGCTGCTCGATTGCCTGACGCTCTTTTTTTTCATTATGGTAGCCGTTGCCAATCAGTAAAAAATTGCCGGTGTTATAGGAGACCTGCTCGACGGCTTTCACCATCGCGCCGAAAAAAGGGTCAGAAACATCGCCAACCACCAGACCAATCGTTTCGGTGGACTGCTGCGCGAGCGCGCGCGCATTCGCATTGGGATGGTAGCTGAGCGACTCCATCGCACTGGCCACCGCCAGGCGCGACGCCTCGCTGGCTTTGGGGGAATCATTGATGACGCGGGAAACGGTGGCGACTGATACACCAGCCAGTCGGGCTACATCCTTTATGGTCGCCATGACAGTACCTATTGTGGGTAAACGCTTACATTCTGTCAGTGTTACGGAAAACGGCTGCTGGTTCAAGCAGATTGCCTGTTGCGACGCGGCAAATGTGAGCAAAATCCTTGGAATTACGCCAAAAATCGAATGATGCAAACCATTAGTTACACTTTGCGAAGGGCTGTTGCGATTGTTCGCTGGCGACGCTTCCTGGCAGCTTGATAAAGTTGAGATCCCAGAGGTATTGATAGGTGAAGTCAACTTTCGGGTTGAGCACACGAATTACACCAACCTGCGCAGTCGCGCAGGTTTTTTTTTACTGTTTCGGCAATCTGTAACAGTAAGCGAGAATTTACACAACTGGTTGCATTTCCCTTCATTCCTTTGCGTTTTCTCGCTGGCGAAGCGGTCATGCACAGACCACAATCAAGATCCCAGAGGTATTGATTGGTGAGATTATTCGGTACGCTCTTCGTACCTTGTCTCTTGCACCAACCTGCGCGGATGCGCAGGTTTTTTTTCGCCCCGAGTTTACTGTCGCTCCTGTTGCCTTGTTCGTGTAATCTGCCACCATTATTTTACCGAATCGTGCGCAAAGGGAGTTGAAATGTTATTTAGCTTTTTCCGTAACCTGTCCCGCGTGCTCTATCGGGTACGCGTGACGGGGGATATGCAGGCGTTGCGGGGAGAACGCGTCTTAATCACCCCCAACCATGTCTCGTTTATCGACGGCATTCTGCTGGCGCTATTTCTACCGGTACGTCCGGTGTTTGCGGTTTACACCTCGATTAGTCAACAGTGGTACATGCGCTGGTTAACCTCGCTGATCGATTTTGTGCCGCTCGACCCAACGAAGCCGATGGCGATTAAACATCTGGTTCGACTGATTGAGCAGGGTCGCCCGGTGGTGATTTTCCCGGAGGGGCGCATTTCGGTGAGCGGCTCGCTGATGAAAATCTACGACGGCGCCGGATTTGTCGCCGCGAAATCTGGCGCGACGCTGGTACCGGTACGGATTGAAGGTGCAGAACTCACCCATTTCAGCCGCCTGAAAGGGCTGGTGAAACGCCGCTTCTTCCCGCGGATCCACCTGCATGTTTTACCACCCACTCATCTGCCTATGCCCGATGCGCCGCGCGCGCGCGATCGCCGTAAAATCGCCGGTGAAATGCTGCATCAGAAAATGATGGAAGCACGGATGGCGGTGCGTCCGCGCGAAACGCTGTATGAATCGCTGCTGGCGGCGATGTACCGTTATGGCGCGGGCAAGCACTGTATCGAAGACATCAACTTCAAGCCGGACAGCTACCGACAGTTGCTCACTAAGACGCTTTTTGTCGGGCGTATTCTGGAAAAATATAGCGCGGAAGGCGAAAAAATTGGCCTGATGTTGCCCAATGCCGCGATCAGCGCGGCGGTGATTTTCGGCGCGGTGTCTCGCCGTCGTATCCCGGCAATGATGAACTACACGGCGGGCGTCAAAGGGCTGACCAGCGCTATCACCGCTGCGGAAATCAAAACCATTTTTACCTCC
Source organism: Citrobacter sp. LST-B2 (assembly GCF_057983045.1). Lineage (NCBI taxonomy): Bacteria > Pseudomonadati > Pseudomonadota > Gammaproteobacteria > Enterobacterales > Enterobacteriaceae > Citrobacter > Citrobacter sp. LST-B2. The sequence goes on along the minus strand of NZ_CP192598.1, from coordinate 3,912,347 downwards.
CGCCAGTTCCTGGATAAAGGCAAACTCTGGCACCTGCCGGAGCAACTGACGCAGGTTCGCTGGGTCTATCTGGAAGATCTCAAAGCCGATGTGACCACGGCGGACAAACTGTGGATCTTTGCGCACCTGCTGATGCCGCATCGGGCGCAGGTCAAGCAGCAGCCGGAAGAGGCGGCGGTGATCCTCTTTACCTCGGGTTCCGAAGGTCATCCCAAGGGGGTGGTGCATAGCCACAAAAGCCTGCTGGCTAACGTCGAGCAGATAAAAACTATTGCTGACTTCACCGCCAATGACCGTTTTATGTCGGCACTGCCGCTGTTTCACTCGTTCGGTCTGACGGTAGGGCTTTTTACGCCGCTGCTCACCGGCGCTGACGTGTTCCTCTATCCCAGCCCGCTGCATTACCGCATTGTGCCGGAACTGGTTTATGACCGGAACTGCACGTTGCTGTTCGGTACCTCCACGTTCCTCGGCAACTATGCGCGTTTTGCCAATCCGTATGATTTCTATCGTCTGCGCTATGTGGTGGCGGGAGCGGAGAAACTCCAGGAGAGTACAAAACAGCTCTGGCAGGATAAGTTTGGTCTGCGGATTCTCGAAGGCTATGGCGTAACGGAGTGTGCGCCCGTGGTTTCGATTAACGTCCCGATGGCGGCGAAGCCTGGTACCGTTGGGCGGATCCTGCCCGGCATGGACGCGCGTCTGCTGGCGATCCCGGGTATTGAAGAGGGCGGTCGTTTGCAGTTGAAAGGGCCAAACATCATGAACGGTTATCTGCGCGTGGAAAAACCGGGCGTACTGGAGGTGCCGGTGGCGGAAAACGCCGCCGGGGAACTGGAGCGCGGCTGGTATGACACCGGCGATATCGTGCGCTTTGATGAGCAAGGATTCGTGCAAATTCAGGGACGCGCCAAACGCTTTGCGAAAATTGCCGGTGAAATGGTCTCTCTGGAGATGGTTGAGCAACTGGCGCTCGGCGTGTCGCCGGAAAAAATGCACGCGACGGCGATCAAGAGCGATGCCAGCAAAGGCGAAGCGCTGGTGCTCTTTACCACCGATAGCGAGCTGACGCGTGATGTATTACAGCAGTATGCCCGTGCGCACGGCGTGCCAGAACTGGCGGTGCCGCGCGATATCCGTTACCTGAAGCAACTCCCGTTACTCGGCAGCGGTAAGCCGGATTTCGTGATGCTGAAAAGTTGGGTTGATGATCCGGAAAAACAAAATGCCTGAGTCAGTACATACCAATACCTCTGTCTGGTCGAAAGGAATGATGTCGGTTATCGCGGCGCAGTTTCTCTCTGCGTTTGGCGATAACGCCCTGTTGTTTGCCACGCTGGCGCTGCTGAAGGAACAGTTCTATCCGGACTGGAGTCAGCCGATTCTGCAAATGGTGTTTGTGGGCGCGTACATCCTGTTTGCGCCGTTTGTGGGGCAGATCGCTGACAGCTTTGCCAAAGGCCGGGTGATGATGTTCGCCAACGGCCTGAAACTGCTGGGGGCGGCAACGATCTGTTTTGGCTTCAATCCGTTTATCGGCTATACGCTGGTGGGGATTGGCGCGGCGGCTTACTCGCCGGCCAAATACGGCATTCTGGGGGAACTGACGACCGGCGATAAGCTGGTGAAAGCGAACGGCCTGATGGAAGCATCCACGATTGCGGCGATCCTGCTTGGCTCGGTGGCGGGCGGCGTGCTGGCCGACTGGCATGTTATTGCCGCGCTGGTTGTCTGTGCGCTGGCCTACGCCGGAGCGGTGGTGGCGAATCTGTCTATTCCCAAGCTGGCTGCTGCTCGTCCTGGGCAGTCCTGGCATCTGATGAAAATGACACGCAGTTTCTTTTGTGCCTGCGTTTCACTGTGGCGCAACGGCGAAACGCGTTTTTCGCTGGTGGGCACCAGTCTGTTCTGGGGGGCGGGAGTCACGCTGCGTTTTCTGCTGGTCCTGTGGGTACCGGTGGCGTTAGGCATTACCGATAACGCCACGCCAACCTACCTGAACGCGATGGTCGCGATCGGTATTGTGGCCGGGGCCGGAGCTGCTGCCAGACTGGTCACGCTGGATACCGTGGTGCGTTGTATGCCAGCAGGGATCCTGATTGGCGTTGTGGTGCTGATTTTCTCTCTGCAACACGCGCTGTTGCCTGCCTATGCGCTACTGATGCTGATCGGTGTGCTGGGCGGTTTCTTTGTCGTGCCGCTGAATGCATTGTTGCAGGAGCGCGGTAAAAAGAGCGTCGGGGCGGGTAATGCGATCGCGGTACAGAACCTCGGTGAGAACAGCGCGATGCTGTTGATGCTGGGGCTCTACTCGCTGGCGGTGTGGGTAGGAATTCCGGTTGTCGCCGTGGGTATCGGTTTTGGCGGTCTGTTTGCGCTGGCAATAGCGGCGCTGTGGATCTGGCAGCGCCGCCAGGCATAATCAACGCGCCGGAATTCCTCCGGCGCGCTTCTGTTACGGTGCAGGATAGGTGTAAACCTGATGCACCGCTTCAATCTCTGCCAACACCTCTTCGCTTAATTCGAGATGCAGACTCTCGACGTTGGTTTTCAGCTGTTCCATGGTGGTGGCGCCCAGCAGTGTACTGGCAACAAACGGTTGACGACGAACGAATGCCAGCGCCATCTGCGCCGGATCAAGGTTATGCCGTCTGGCGATATCGACATACGCCGCCACGGCTTTTTGCGTCTGCTCGCCGCTGTAGCGGGTAAAGCGGCTAAACAGTGTATTGCGCGCACCGGCAGGTTTCGCGCCATTCAGGTATTTACCGGTCAGCGTGCCAAATCCCAGGCAGGAATAGGCCAGCAGTTCGACGCCTTCATACTGGCTCACTTCCGCCAGCCCCACTTCAAAGCTGCGGTTGACCAGGCTGTAAGGGTTCTGGATGGTGACAATGCGCGGCAGATCATGCTTATCCGCCAGATGCAGATAACGCATCACGCCAAAGGCCGTTTCATTCGAGACGCCAATGTAGCGGATTTTGCCCGCCCGCTGGAACTCGGCCAGCGCATCCAGCGTATCCAGTAGCGACACCACCGGCGCGGCGTCGCTCCAGCTATAGCCGAGTTTGCCAAAACAGTTGGTAGGGCGCTGCGGCCAGTGAACCTGGTAAAGGTCCAGATAATCGGTTTGCAGACGTTTCAGGCTGTCGTGCAGCGCTTCACGAATGTTTTTACGATCCAGTGCCTGATTCGGGCGAATACTGTTGTCATTATTGCGCGACGGGCCGCTCACTTTGGAGGCGACAATCAGCTTTTCTCGATTGCCATATTTGGCCAGCCAGTTTCCGACGTAAGTTTCGGTAAGCCCCTGGGTTTCCGGGCGTGGCGGGACCGGGTACATTTCGGCCACGTCGATCAGGTTAATGCCGTTGGCGACGGCATAGTTGAGCTGTGCATGTGCGTCGGCTTCGCTATTTTGTTCACCAAACGTCATTGTGCCCAGCCCCAGTGTACTGACTTCAAGCGAGCTGTGGGGTATACGGTGATATTGCATAGCCGTTTCCTTTTTATAATCACGACATAAGGATTATAAAAATGGCTGAGGGAAGGGAAAAAGGGAAGAAAAATTGTTAAGGCCAGCAGCGCGGCTGACCTCAATCTTCAACGTTCAATGATTTGAGAAACGTCGTCGCGGTTAATTTGCATGGCGTTGCCCTGCTGGTCGTGGTAGCTCACCAGACCGGTATCGTCATCAATTTCGGGTTTCCCGTCGGTCAGGATCATCCGACCATCTTTGGTCGCCATGACATAATCGCTGCTACAACCGGAAACAGCAAAAGCCAGTCCTACTGCGGAAATTATCACTGCCCATTTTTTCATCCATTTATCCTCACGTGGCCTGCGTCTGATAACAGTCTAGTAATAACCTGAAGTTGTGGGCAGGAAAAGCAGGAAAATCTTAATCTGAGAGGAGAAAAGGGGAGAGGTTCGCTCCCCGCAGGGAGCGAAAAGGACAATTACAGCGGGTTCTTTTTGTTTCGCAACAAGTTCAGGCTCTCAACCGCAATCGAGAAGAACATGGCGAAATAGATGTAACCCTTCGGCACGTGAACGTCGAAGCTTTCCAGGATCAGGGTGAAGCCCACCAGTATCAGAAACGACAGCGCCAGCATCTTCACGGACGGGTGCCTGTCGACAAACTCGCCTATAGGACGCGCCGCAAACATCATTACGCCAACGGCAATTACCACCGCCGCCATCATGATGAACAGATGATCGGACAAGCCAACCGCCGTGATCACCGAGTCCAGACTGAAGATAATGTCGAGCAGCATGATCTGCACGATGGCCCCCAGAAAGGAGCTGACGCGCATCTTCACCCCTTCTTCTTCACCTTCAATGGATTCGTGGATCTCCTTACTCGCTTTCCAGATCAGGAACAATCCGCCGAGCAGAAGGATCAGGTCGCGGGCGGAAATGGCTTCACCAAACACCTCGAACAGCGGATTGGTCAGCCGGGTCACCCAGGCGATGGAGGCCAGCAGCGCCAGTCGCATGATCATCGCCGCTGCGAGACCGAGACGACGGGCGTGCGCACGTTGCGCAGTCGGGAGTTTTGCAACCACCAGTGAGAGGAAAATAATATTATCGATCCCAAGCACGATCTCCAGCAGCGTCAGCGTACCGAGCGCAAGCCAGGCGTTAGGATCGGTTATCCATGCAAATAACATTGAACAAAGTCCTGCCAAAAAAAGAAACGCTAATTATATGCTTCCCGGACACAAGGCGAAAGTCTAACGCTGCTGTAACAAAAAGTGGCGTTCCAGCAGGGCGCGCGTAAAGTTCTTTTTCAGGTAAAAACCACGCGGCAACGTCAGTATTGGCTCGCCCTGGGCGCCGATCGCCTCGGTGAGCGCTTTGGCGTTTGCCGCCTTCGGTCGTAGTTGTAAAAATTCGCCATGGCGGGCAGTGATACGTTCAACCTGACCGAGCACAATCATGTCCATTAATTCTTCCCAGTCGAGCCGTAACTGACGGTCTTCTTCTTCATCAGGGCTCCACAGTACTGGCGATCCCACCCGCCGCTGCGCGAGGGGAATGCTGCGTTCGCCTTCTACCGGGATCCACAGTACCCGCTTCAGTTTGTGTCGTACGTGACTGGTTTCCCACGTCACGCCGCTGTTTCCGGTCAGCGGTGCAACGCAGACAAAGGTGGTTTCAAGCGGCCGGCCGAGGCTATCCACAGGAATGGTTTTCAATTCGACGCCTAATGCGGCGAAATCCTGTTCAGGCTTACTTCCGGCGCTGGCCCCCAACCAGAGTTCCAGTAATACGCCGATCCAGCCTTTGTCCCGCTTGAGATCTTTCGGCGCAACAATACCTGCCATCGCCGCCAGTTCGCCCAGCGAATAGCCCGAAAGCTGCTGCGCTTGCTGGAGCAGAAGGGCTTCAGATTCCGGTGGAAAGCGTAAAGGATGGAGTCCGGACATGGCGTTACACCTTAGGTGAAAAAATGAACAAGGATTTTATACCGTGAGAAAGAAGTTTATCGTTTTCCACATGTCATATTCAATGTCATGATTTATATTGGTTTTTAGTTTCTGACGTCACGTGTTGCGCAACATAAAAATAGGTTTTCCATTTCTGGTCACTGAATTTAAACAGGATCTTACACCATGTTATCCACAGAAAGATGGGATAACTGTGAAAAACCCCGACTACTGTTTCCATTTACAGCCTTGACGTGCGACAAAAATCGAATTTTCACACAATTTGTGTTTAACTTATTGGCACAATCTGTGGATAAAGTCGGCGCTGTTCGATCTTTCATCAGCCTGAGGATCGTCAGTGTGATGGCTATCACCTTTTTGCCTGGTTATCGCTAAAGCGAGCCAGTAACCCCATGAATAAAAGAAAATATTTTTTTCACCCTCTTGTCCGTTTATTCAGACTGTTCCGGGTTTTCCCGGAGTAATTCCGTACTTCTTCACAACTCTATCCACAGAAAAGGTGAATAAAATCGCCCGAATGGGTGAGTGTCTGTTTATAACTTTGTCATTAACTGTGAGTTATTCAATTGTTATTAGATGCACACCGCCGTAACTCAGTGGTTTACCGTCTGTCAGGAGTGTGAAACAATCATTCTCATATAAGGTTTATGTTGAGGTAGTCCGGTGATTGATGACGATGGCTACCGCCCAAATGTAGGTATCGTAATTTGTAATCGTCAGGGGCAAGTGATGTGGGCCCGGCGGTTTGGTCAGCACTCCTGGCAGTTCCCACAGGGTGGGATAAATCCAGGAGAATCAGCAGAACAGGCGATGTACCGGGAACTGTTTGAAGAAGTAGGGTTAAGCCGTAAAGATGTGCGAATCCTTGCCTCTACTCGCAACTGGTTGCGTTACAAGTTACCGAAACGTTTGGTGCGTTGGGATACAAAGCCGGTGTGTATCGGCCAGAAACAAAAGTGGTTTCTTTTGCAGTTGATGAGCGGGGACGCGGAAATCAATATGCAAACCAGCAGCACTCCTGAGTTTGACGGCTGGCGTTGGGTAAGTTACTGGTATCCGGTCCGGCAAGTGGTTTCATTTAAACGCGATGTCTACCGCAGGGTGATGAAAGAGTTCGCAAGTGTTGTGATGGCGCTTCAGGAAGCGACGCCAAAACCGCAAAATACACCTGCTTATCGACGTAAAAGAGGTTAAGCCACGCAAATTATGCTCACCCGCCTGCGCGAAATAGTCGAAAAGGTGGCCAGTGCTCCGCGTCTTAATGAAGCGCTGAATATTCTGGTTACTGACATCTGTCTTGCGATGGATACAGAGGTCTGCTCGGTTTATCTGGCCGATCATGACCGGCGTTGTTATTACCTCATGGCGACGCGGGGGCTTAAAAAACCGCGCGGTCGTACTGTCGCACTCGCATTTGATGAAGGTATCGTCGGCCTGGTTGGCAGGCTGGCGGAACCTATTAACCTCGCTGATGCGCAAAAACACCCCAGTTTTAAATACATCCCCTCGGTAAAAGAAGAACGCTTCCGTGCCTTCCTCGGGGTGCCGATCATTCAGCGTCGTCAACTGCTGGGCGTCCTCGTTGTACAGCAGCGCGAACTGCGCCAGTACGATGAAAGCGAAGAATCTTTCCTGGTGACACTTGCCACGCAGATGGCAGCGATTCTGTCACAATCTCAGCTTACTGCCCTGTTCGGCCAGTATCGCCAGACGCGAATTCGTGCGCTACCGGCGGCGCCGGGCGTGGCGATTGCCGAAGGCTGGCAGGATGCGACGCTACCGCTGATGGAGCAGGTGTATCAGGCCTCGACGCTGGATCCCGCTCTGGAGCGTGAGCGCCTGACCGGCGCGCTGGAAGAGGCGGCAAATGAGTTTCGCCGTTACAGCAAGCGGTTTGCCGCTGGGGCGCAGAAAGAGACCGCCGCGATATTCGATCTCTATTCGCACCTGCTTTCCGATGCCCGCCTGCGACGCGAGCTGTTTGCCGAAGTGGATAAAGGGTCTGTGGCCGAATGGGCGGTCAAAACGATCATCGAAAAGTTTGCCGAACAGTTTGCCGCGCTGAGCGACAACTATCTCAAAGAGCGTGCAGGCGACCTGCGTGCGCTGGGCCAACGCCTGCTGTTCCATCTCGATGATTCCATACAAGGGCCAAATGCCTGGCCAGAACGCTTCGTGCTGGTGGCTGATGAACTCTCGGCCACCACGCTGGCGGAACTGCCGCAGGACCGGCTGGCGGGCGTTGTTGTCCGCGACGGGGCGGCCAACTCCCATGCTGCGATCATGGTCCGTGCCATGGGGATTCCCACCGTGATGGGCGCCGATATTCAGCCATCGGTGCTGCACCGGCGTACGCTGGTGGTGGATGGCTACCGCGGTGAGCTGCTGGTCGATCCTGAACCGGTATTGATCCAGGAATATCAGCGGCTTATCAGCGAAGAGAACGAGCTCAGCCGACTGGCGGAAGATGACGTCAATTTACCCGCACAGCTGAAAAGCGGTGAGCGGATCAAAGTTATGCTGAACGCGGGACTCAGCCCGGAACATGAAGAAAAGCTGGGCAGTCGTATCGACGGCATTGGCCTGTATCGCACCGAAATTCCCTTCATGCTGCAAAGCGGTTTCCCTTCGGAAGAAGAGCAGGTGGCGCAGTACCAGGGCATGTTGCAGATGTTTAATGACAAGCCGGTGACGTTACGAACGCTGGACGTTGGCGCGGACAAACAGCTGCCGTACATGCCAATCAGCGAGGAGAATCCCTGCCTGGGCTGGCGAGGCATCCGCATTACGCTCGATCAGCCGGAAATCTTCCTTGTCCAGGTGCGGGCGATGCTGCGCGCCAATGCGGCGACGGGCAACCTGAGTATTCTGCTGCCGATGGTAACCAGTATCGATGAGGTGGATGAAGCGCGCCGCCTGATTGAACGTGCGGGCCGCGAAGTGGAAGAGATGATTGGGTACGCGATCCCGAAACCGCGTATCGGCATCATGCTGGAAGTACCGTCGATGGTCTTTATGCTGCCGAATCTGGCGAGTCGTATCGATTTTGTCTCCGTCGGGACTAACGATCTGACCCAGTACGTGCTGGCGGTGGATCGCAACAATACGCGCGTTGCCAGCATTTATGACAGTTTGCATCCAGGAATGCTACGCGCGCTGTCGATGATTGCGCAGGAAGCTGAGCGTAGCGATATCGACCTGCGCGTGTGTGGCGAAATGGCGGGCGATCCGATGTGTGTCACCATCCTGATTGGACTGGGTTTCCGCCATCTTTCAATGAACGGTCGTTCTGTGGCGCGCGTAAAATACCTGCTGCGTCGCATTGATTACGAAGAGGCAAAAATCCTTGCCCAACGCAGCCTTGAGGCACAACTGGCAACGGAAGTGCGCCATCAGGTGGCAGCGTTTATGGAGCGTCGCGGCATGGGCGGCCTGATTCGAGGGGGGTTGTAAAAGCGCTATACAGATCTTTTACATCTTCCCGACAGCCTCACAGAACCTCGTATGCTATCATTTGCTCCTTTGGAGCGCCTGTAAGTAGTGGGTGCGCATATCGCTTGCTGAGTTTTTTCAGCGAAATAACAAGAACTTGTGGTGACAGATGACCAGTAGCTATCTGCATTTTCCGGAATTCGATCCGGTCATTTTCTCAATTGGACCCGTCGCACTTCACTGGTACGGTTTAATGTATCTGGTCGGCTTTATTTTCGCGATGTGGCTGGCGACGCGCCGAGCCAACCGTCCGGGCAGTGGCTGGACCAAAAATGAAGTCGAAAACTTACTTTATGCAGGTTTCCTCGGGGTCTTCCTCGGGGGGCGTATTGGCTATGTACTGTTCTATAACTTCCCGCTGTTCCTGGATAATCCGCTGTACCTGTTCCGCGTCTGGGACGGAGGTATGTCCTTCCACGGTGGGCTGATTGGTGTGATTCTGGTGATGATTATCTTCGCCAAACGCACGAAGCGCAGTTTCTTCCAGGTCTCTGATTTTATTGCGCCGCTGATCCCCTTTGGGCTGGGGGCCGGGCGTCTGGGCAACTTTATCAATGGCGAACTGTGGGGCCGTGTCGACCCGAATTTCTCTTACGCCATGCTGTTTCCCGGGTCGCGCACTGAAGACATTCTGCTGCTGCAAACCAACCCGCAATGGCAATCTATTTTTGATACCTACGGCTCTTTACCGCGCCATGCGTCTCAGCTCTATGAGATGGCGCTGGAAGGCGTAGTGCTGTTTATCATTCTTAACCTGTTTATTCGTAAACCGCGTCCGATGGGGTCAGTCTCCGGGCTGTTTTTGATTGGTTACGGCGCGTTTCGTATCATTGTTGAATTCTTCCGTCAGCCGGATCAGCAGTTCACCGGTGAATGGGTACAGTACATCAGCATGGGACAGATCCTCTCGATTCCGATGATTGTCGCTGGTGTGATCATGATGGTTTGGGCCTATCGCCGTCGCCCACAGCAACACGTTTCCTGAGGAACCATGAAACAGTATTTAGAACTGATGCAAAAAGTGCTGGATGAAGGCACACAGAAAAACGACCGTACCGGAACCGGAACGCTTTCCATTTTTGGTCATCAGATGCGTTTTAACCTGCAGGAAGGATTCCCGCTGGTGACGACAAAACGTTGCCACTTGCGCTCCATCATCCACGAGCTGCTGTGGTTTCTGCAAGGTGACACCAACGTGGCCTATCTGCACGACAATAACGTCACCATCTGGGACGAATGGGCGGATGAAAACGGCAACCTGGGCCCGGTGTATGGCAAACAGTGGCGCGCCTGGCCAACGCCGGACGGTCGCCACATTGATCAGATCACGACGGTGCTGAACCAGTTGAAAAATGATCCTGATTCGCGCCGTATCATCGTTTCGGCGTGGAACGTCGGCGAACTGGACAAAATGGCGCTGGCGCCATGCCACGCGTTCTTCCAGTTCTATGTCGCGGACGGCAAGCTCTCTTGCCAGCTGTATCAGCGCTCCTGCGATGTGTTCCTCGGCCTGCCGTTTAACATCGCCAGCTATGCGTTGCTGGTGCATATGATGGCGCAGCAGTGCGATCTGGAGGTCGGCGATTTCGTCTGGACCGGTGGTGACACGCATCTGTACAGCAACCACATGGAGCAGACGCATCTGCAACTGACTCGCGAACCGCGCGCACTGCCGAAACTGGTGATTAAACGTAAACCTGATTCCCTCTTCGATTATCGCTTCGAAGATTTTGAAATCGAGGGTTACGACCCGCATCCGGGGATAAAAGCGCCGGTTGCTATCTGACGGCTTTATCCTGTCATAACCGACGCCTTTGCGCGTCGGTTTTTTTTACCCAAATTTTGGTTTTTCGGCGCAGGTTCCTGAAATGATGCAACCTGCTGTAACAGAGTAAATTTCTTTCGTAAAGCGCCGAAAAACCTGAATTCTCGCCTCGTGTTAACCTCCCGACGCGTCATACTGCCGTCATGAATACACAGCAGGGCTATACGCTCATCGAAACGCTGGTCGCGATGCTTATTATTATCAGCCTGAGTGCAACAGGACTCTATGGTTGGCAGCAGTGGCAGCAACAGCAACATCTCTGGCAGACCGCCTGTCAGTTGCGCGATTTCTTGCTGCAGCTACGGGAAGATGCCAACTGGCATAACCGCGATCACATCATTACCGCCATCAGGGAGGACGCGTCATGGTGTCTTGTCAGTTCGACAGCCTCACGAAATACCTGTACGCCGCGCTCGGCGTTCGTTTTTGTGCCGCTCTGGCACGATGTCGAGCTCGTCGGGATTACAGCTTCACTGACGTTTTATGGTCAGCGCAATACCGCGTGGCCGGGGAATATCCGACTGAAAAATTCGACAGGCGAATGGCGGGTAGTGGTTTCACCGTGGGGACGCATCCGCTTGTGCGAGCGCGACGATACCCAGGGTTGTCGGTGAGTGAACGCGGTTTCTCTCTGCTTGAGGTGCTGATTGCAATGGCGATCAGCAGCGTACTGTTGCTGGGAGCCGCCCGTTTTTTACCGGCATTACAGCGCGATATTTTGCAGCAGACCCGCAGACTCGCGCTGGAGGATGACATGTGGCAGCGGGTGTACACCATTGCGAAACACCTCCAACGCGCAGGATATTGCCACGGTAGCTGTAGTGGTGATGGAGTAAACATTACCAACGCGGGACAGTGTGTCATCGTTCAGTGGGACGCCAACGCGAATGGCGTCTGGGAAAGCGAGCCGGTAAAGGAAGCTGAACAAACCGGGTTTCGCCTGAATGATAACGTGCTGGAGACGCAGCGCGGCGCGAAAACGTGCAGTGGAAAAGGATGGGATAAAATGACCGATCCTGACGTCGTACACATTACGGCATTTGAGGTTGTGCCTCAGGATATCGCGGGCTTTGCACCCGAATTGACCATACATCTGCGCGGCATTAGCCGGAGGGATCCGCAAACCGTGGTCGATGCACGCTACAGCGTTACCGGGTTTAATTTATGAACCACGAACGGGGCGTCTCCTCTCTGGCGCTGGTTCTGCTGCTGTTGGTCCTCGGCAGCTTACTGTTGCAGGGCGTTAACCAGCAGCAGAGCAGTTTTGCTTCACGGGTGACGATAGAAAGTCAGGCTCTGCAACGCCAGGCTGTCGTACAGTCAGCCATGGAGTGGGGCAGGATGCAGCCATGGTCGATAAGCTCGGATAAACCGTGTCGGTACTACGGGGATGCCAATGTCCCCGTCTGCCTGCGCAGACTCGCCAACAGTCGCGCTTTGCTTATTGCCAGCTATCAGGGAACCTCCCTATGGCGAGAAGGCGAGCAACAGGAGGAAAACGTCGTCTTTTCTCTTCATGGCTGGAGCGATTTCTGTCCGCTACGGGAGGTCGCGCTATGCCAGCTCCCCTGAGCCGCCAGTGCGGATTTAGCCTGCCAGAGGTGATACTGGCAATGGTTCTTATGGTGATGGTGGTGACGGCGCTTTCCGGATACCAGCGCGCGCTAATGAACGGTTTTTTCATCAGGAGCCAGTACCTGCAACTCTGGCGTCAGGGCTGGCAGCAGACGCAACTGCGTTCGTTTTCGCCACCTGTTAACTGGCAGGTTAACCGGATGCAGACAACGCAGGCGGGATGTGTCAGCATCAGCGTTACGCTATCTTCACCTCAGGGCAGGCAGGGGAAAATGACGCGCCTGCACTGCCCAAACCGTTAGTTGCCAGGAGTCTCTATGTTAAGGGTCTACCACTCAAATCGTCTGGATGTGCTGGAAGCATTGATGGAGTTCATCGTCGAGCGCGAGCGGCTGGACGATCCTTTTGAGCCGGAAATGATTCTGGTACAGAGTACCGGGATGGCGCAGTGGCTACAGATGACCCTTTCGCAGAAATTTGGTATCGCCGCCAACATAGAATTCCCACTCCCGGCAAGTTTTATCTGGGAAATGTTCGTCCGCGTACTGCCGGAGATCCCCAAAGAGAGCGCTTTCAGCAAACAAAGCATGAGCTGGAAGTTGATGACGCTGCTCCCGCAACTGCTGGATCATGATGATTTCGCGTTACTACGCCACTATCTGACGGACGATACGGATAAACGTAAGTTGTTTCAGTTGTCGTCGCGCGCGGCGGATCTTTTCGATCAGTATCTGGTGTACCGACCGGAATGGCTAACCCAGTGGGAAGCGGGGCGAATGGTCGACGGGTTAGGAGAGGCGCAAAGCTGGCAGGCGCCGCTATGGAAAGCGTTGGTGGAATATACCGATGCGCTGGGACAACCGCGTTGGCATCGTGCCAATCTCTATCAACGGTTTATCCAGACTCTGGAGAAGGCAACCACTTGCCCGCCAGGACTTCCTTCTCGTGTGTTTATCTGCGGGATCTCCGCGCTGCCACCGGTATACCTACAGGCACTGCAGGCGCTCGGTAAACATATCGAGATTCATCTGCTCTTCACCAATCCCTGCCGCTACTACTGGGGCGATATTAAAGATCCGGCGTATCTGGCAAAACTGCTGGCACGTCAGCGGCGACACAGTTTTGAAGACCGTCATTTACCGCTGTTTCGTGACAATGCGAATGCCGAAAGTTTGTTTAACGGCGATGGCGAACAGGATGTCGGTAACCCGATGTTGGCCTCGTGGGGGAAACTGGGGCGCGACTATATTTATCTGCTCTCTGAACTGGAAAACAGCCAGGAGCTGGATGCGTTTGTCGACATTACGCCGGATAACCTGCTGCATAACATCCAGGCCGATATCCTTGAGCTGGAAAACCGCGCAGTGGCGGGCGTGAGTCTGGAAGAGTATTCCCGCAGTGACAATAAGCGACGCCTTGATCCAAACGACACCAGCGTCACCTTCCATGTCTGTCATAGCCCCCAGCGTGAAGTTGAAGTCCTCCACGATCGTCTTCTGGCAATGCTGGAGGCAGACCCAACGCTCACCCCGCGTGACATCATCGTGATGGTGGCGGATATCGACAGCTATAGCCCGTTTATTCAGGCCGTCTTTGGCAGCGCCCCTGCGGAGCGTTATCTACCTTATGCGATTTCCGATCGTCGGGCGCGTCAGTCACATCCGGTGTTGCAGGCCTTCATCAGCCTGCTGTCTCTGCCTGACAGCCGTTTTGTTTCTGAGGACGTGCTGGCGCTGCTGGATGTCCCGGTGCTGGCGGCACGCTTCAATATCAGCGAAGAAGGATTGCGTTACTTGCGGTTGTGGGTCAATGAATCGGGCATTCGCTGGGGTATTGATGACGACAACGTGCGCGAACTGGAACTTCCGACAACGGGACAGCATACGTGGCAGTTTGGCCTGACGCGCATGCTGCTGGGCTATGCCATGGAAAGTGCGCAGGGTGAGTGGCAGTCCGTTCTGCCTTACGATGAGTCCAGCGGACTCATCGCCGAACTGGTAGGGCATCTGGCGTCGTTACTGATGCAGCTTAATCTCTGGCGTCGTGGCCTGGCACAGGAACGTCCACTGGAAGAGTGGCTGCCAGTGTGTCGCGAGATGCTCAACGATTTCTTCCTGCCTGACGCTGAAACCGAGGCGGCCATGACGCTGATTGAGCAGCAGTGGCAGGCGATCATCGCCGAAGGTATAGAGGCTAAGTATGGTGATGCGGTTCCGCTATCCCTGTTGCGCGATGAACTGGCGAAGCGGTTGGATCAGGAGCGAATTAGTCAGCGCTTTTTAGCCGGGCCGGTAAACATCTGTACGCTGATGCCGATGCGCTCCATTCCTTTCAAAGTGGTCTGTCTGCTGGGAATGAACGACGGTGTTTATCCGCGCCAGCTTGCGCCGCTCGGTTTTGATCTCATGAGCCAGAAACCAATGCGTGGGGATCGCAGTCGTCGTGATGATGATCGTTATCTGTTCCTTGAAGCCTTAATTTCTGCCCAGCAGTCGCTTTACATCAGCTATATCGGGCGCTCGATCCAGGATAACAGCGAACGGTTTCCTTCCGTGCTGGTGCAGGAGCTGCTCGATTACATCGGACAAAGCCACTACCTGCCGGGTGACGACGCGTTAACCAGCGATGAGAGCGAGAAACGAGTGAAAGCGCATATCGCCCGCCTGCATACCCGTATGCCGTTCGATGCGCAAAACTTCCTGCCCGGTAAACAGCAGAGCTACGCCAGCGAATGGCTACCGGCGGCAAGCCGTCGTGGAGAAGCCCATAGCGATTTTGTGCAGCCGTTAGCCTTTGATATGCCAGAGACGCTGAGTCTGGAAACGCTGCAGCGCTTCTGGGCGCATCCGGTGCGGGCGTTTTTCCAGCAGCGTCTGCAGGTTAATTTCCGCTCCGAAGAGCGTGAGATCCCGGACACCGAACCGTTTACCCTGGAAGGGCTGACCCGTTATCAGCTCAACCAGCAGTTACTGAATACGCTGGTTGAACAGGATGATGCCGAACGTCTGTTCCGTCGCTTCCGTGCGGCGGGGGATCTGCCGTATGGGGCCTATGGCGATATCCTCTGGGAAGCTCAGCATCAGGAAATGCAGACGCTGGCGGACAGGATCGTGGCTTGTCGTCAGCCGAGCCAAAGCCTGGAGGTTGATCTGCACTGCAATGGCGTACAGTTGACGGGCTGGCTGCCGCAGGTGCAAGAAGATGGTCTGTTGCGCTGGCGGCCTTCGTTAATCAGCATTTCACAAGGCGTGCAACTTTGGCTCGAACACCTTGTCTATTGTGCCTGCGGAGGAAAAGGTGAAAGCCGGCTGTTTTTGCGAAAAGACGGAGAGTGGCGATTCCCACCGCTGGAGCAAGAGCAGGCATTGGGGTATCTGGCGCAACTGATTGACGGATATCGCGAAGGGATGTCCACACCGCTACTGGTGCTACCGGAAAGCGGCGGCGCGTGGATAAAAACCTGTTATGACGCGGCAAATGATGCCATGTTAGATGACGATGATACGCGTCAAAAAGCCCGCGTGAAGTTTATGCAGGCTTACGAAGGCAACATGGTTGTGCGTGGCGAAGGCGAGGATATCTGGTATCAGCGCCTGTGGCGACAACTGGACTCTGAAACCTTTGAGGCCATTATTTTGCAGTCACAACGTTACCTGCTTCCGCTTTTCAGATTTAATCAGTCGTGATGATTGTATAAAAATTGCGCAATTTTGATGCTTCCTTTATGATGCGTTGCCCTGCTCAGAGAAGCATCCAATGTGTCTTTGCGCAGAAAGAAAGTTAATGATGAGGTTCTTGAATGCCCCGCAGCACCTGGTTCAAAGCGTTACTGTTGTTGGTCGCCTTTTGGGCGCCTTTAAGTCAGGCAGATACCGGTTGGCAGCCCATTGCGGAAACCATCCGTAAAAGCGACAAAGATACCCGCCAGTATCAGGCCGTCCGTCTCGATAATGGTTTGGTGGTATTACTGGTATCCGACCCGCAGGCGGTGAAATCGCTTTCTGCGCTGGTGGTGCCCGTGGGGTCTCTGGAAGATCCCGATGCGCATCAGGGGCTGGCACATTATCTTGAACACATGTGTCTGATGGGATCGAAAAAGTACCCACAGGCCGATAGCCTTGCGGAATACCTCAAATTGCACGGCGGCAGCCACAATGCCAGCACCGCGCCGTACCGCACGGCGTTCTATCTGGAAGTGGAAAACGACGCGCTTACTGGTGCCGTTGACCGCCTGGCCGATGCCATTGCTGAACCGTTACTGGATAAAAAATATGCCGAGCGTGAGCGCAATGCAGTAAACGCTGAGCTGACGATGGCGCGTACCCGTGACGGGATGCGAATGGCGCAGGTGAGCGCGGAAACCATCAACCCGGCTCACCCCGGTTCACGTTTTTCCGGCGGCAACCTGGAAACCTTAAGCGACAAACCGGGTAATCCGGTGCAACAGGCGTTGCGCGATTTTCACAGCAAGTATTACTCCGCCAATCTGATGAAAGCGGTTATCTACAGCAATAAGCCATTGCCGGAACTGGCAAAGATTGCTGCAGAGACCTTTGGGCGAGTGCCCAACAAGAATATCGAGAAGCCGGAAATTACCGTTCCGGTCGTCACTGATGCGCAGAAGGGCGTTATCATCCATTACGTACCTGCGCTGCCGCGTAAAGTGCTGCGCGTTGAGTTCCGAATCGACAACAACAGTGCGCAGTTTCGTAGTAAAACCGATGAACTGATCACCTATCTGATCGGTAACCGTAGCCCGGGTACGCTTTCTGACTGGCTGCAAAAACAAGGGCTGGTGGAAGGTATTCGCGCGGACTCCGATCCGGTAGTCAACGGCAACAGCGGTGTGTTAGCCATTTCCGCTACCCTGACCGACAAAGGGCTGGCGAACCGCGAAGAAGTGGTTGCGGCTATTTTCAGCTATCTCAATCTGTTACGCGAAAAGGGCGTCGATAAACGCTACTTTGACGAGCTGTCGCATGTGCTTGATCTGGACTTCCGTTACCCGTCGATCACCCGTGATATGGATTACGTCGAATGGCTGGCGGATACCATGATCCGCGTGCCGGTGGCGCATACTCTGGACGCAGTGAACATTGCTGATCAATACGATGCGAAAGCCATTCAGGCGCGTCTGGAGATGATGACGCCGCAAAATGCGCGAATCTGGTACATTAGCCCAAAAGAACCTCACAACAAGACCGCTTACTTTGTTGATGCTCCTTATCAGGTCAATAAAATCAGCGAGCAGACGTTCAGCGAGTGGCAGAAGAAAGCGCAGGAGATAGCCCTGTCTCTGCCGGAACTGAACCCTTACATTCCTGGCGATTTCACGCTGATCAAGCCGGAAAAGAAATACGACCGTCCGGCGCTGATTGTCGATGAGCCTAATTTGCGCGTGGTATACACCCCGAGCCAGTATTTCGCCAGCGAACCGAAAGCGGACGTGAGCGTCATTCTGCGTAATCCACAGGCGATGGACAGCGCCAGAAACCAGGTCATGTTTGCGCTGAACGATTATCTGGCGGGAATTGCGCTCGATCAGTTAAGTAACCAGGCGGCGGTGGGCGGCATCGGTTTCTCAACCAACGCTAACAATGGCTTAATGCTCAATGCTGACGGCTATACGCAGCGTCTGCCGCAACTTTTCCAGGCATTGCTTGCAGGTTATTTCAGCTATACCGCAACTGAAGAGCAGCTTGAGCAGGCGAAATCCTGGTATAGCCAGATGATGGATTCTGCCGAAAAGGGGAAAGCCTACGAGCAGGCGATTATGCCGGTGCAGATGATCTCTCAGGTGCCTTATTTTTCCCGTGACGAACGGCGTGCACTGCTGCCGTCGATCACCCTGAAAGAGGTGATGGCCTACCGTGAAGCATTGAAAACGGGCGCTCGTACGGAGTTTCTGGCGGTTGGCAACATGAGCGAAGCGCAGATCACGACGATGGCGCGGGATATCCAGAAACAGCTGGGGGCGAACGGTTCCGAATGGTGTCGCAACAAAGATGTGCTGGTGGATAAGAAGCAGTCTGTCATTTTTGAAAAAGCGGGCAGCAGTACCGACTCCGCGCTGGCGGCAGTCTTTGTCCCTGCCGGTTATGACGAGTATGCCAGCTCGGCCTACAGCGCCATGCTGGGCCAGATTGTCCAGCCGTGGTTCTACAATCAACTGCGAACGGAAGAGCAGTTAGGGTATGCGGTGTTTGCCTTCCCGATGAGCGTCGGACGCCAGTGGGGAATGGGTTTCCTGCTGCAAAGCAGCGATAAACAGCCGCCGTATCTCTGGGAACGCTACAAGGCGTTTTTCCCCACGGCGGAAGCAAAACTGCGGGCCATGAAACCGGAAGAGTTCGCCCAGATTAAACAGGCGATCGTCGCGCAGATGTTGCAGGCACCGCAAACGCTGGGTGAAGAAGCGTCGAAATTAAGCAAAGATTTCGATCGCGGCAATATGCGTTTCGATTCACGTGATAAAATTGTGGCTCAGATAAAACAGCTGACGCCGCAAAAACTTGCTGATTTCTTCCATCAGGCGGTGGTCGAGCCGCAAGGCATGGCGGTACTGTCGCAGATTTCCGGCGGTCCAAACGGGAAGCCGCACTATGTGCACCCGGAAGGCTGGAAAGTGTGGGACAACGTCAGCGCGTTGCAGCAAACTTTGCC
Organism: Citrobacter sp. LST-B2; assembly: GCF_057983045.1. NCBI lineage: Bacteria > Pseudomonadati > Pseudomonadota > Gammaproteobacteria > Enterobacterales > Enterobacteriaceae > Citrobacter > Citrobacter sp. LST-B2. Next base: position 3,893,339 of record NZ_CP192598.1, on the reverse strand, counting down.
CCTGGTGAGAGAACAGAATGAATGATGTCGCCGAGTCCCTTGATCCCCTGCGCTTGCCCCTCACGGGCGAGCGCCTGATTGAAGCCTCTGCGGGCACCGGCAAAACCTTTACTATCGCGGCGCTCTATCTGCGCCTGCTCCTCGGGCTCGGCGGGTCTTCCGCCTTTCCCCGTCCCCTGACCGTTGAAGAACTGCTGGTGGTAACCTTTACTGAGGCCGCCACCGAAGAGTTGCGCGGGCGTATCCGCAGTAATATTCATGAGCTGCGTATCGCCTGCCTGCGCGAATCGACTGACAACCCCCTTTATGCCCGTCTGCTGGATGAAATCGACGATAAAAAGCAGGCGGCGCAGTGGCTGCTGCTCGCCGAAAGACAGATGGATGAGGCGGCGGTATTCACCATCCACGGTTTTTGTCAGCGCATGCTGAGTCTGAATGCCTTCGAATCCGGCATGTTATTTGAACAACAGCTGATCGAGGATGAATCGCTTCTGCGTTATCAGGCCTGTGCGGATTTCTGGCGCCGTCACTGTTACCCCCTGCCGCGTGAAATTGCCGAGGTGGTGTTTGAAACGTGGAAAGGGCCACAGGCGCTGCTGGCGGATATTAACCGTTACCTGCAAGGGGAAGCGCCGGTTATCAAAGCGCCACCGCCGGATGACGAAACGCTGGCGTCCCGTCATCAGCAGATCGTGCAGCGAATCAATGCGCTTAAGCAACAATGGTGTGATGCTGTGGGTGAACTTGAGGGATTGATGGAAGCCTCAGGCATCGACCGGCGTAAATTCAACCGTGGCAACCAGGGCAAATGGATTGAGAAGATCAGCGCCTGGGCGCAGTCCGCAACGCAAAGCTACCAGTTGCCAGAGGCACTGGAGAAATTCTCTCAGCGTTTCCTTGAGGACAGAACCAAAGAAGGCGGCGTTGTGCCGCAGCATCCGCTGTTTGTCGCGATTGATGAATTACTGGCGGAACCGCTGACGCTCAGAGATCTGATGATCACCCGCGCGCTGGCGGAGATCCGTGAAACGGTGGCGAAAGAAAAACGCCGCCGGGGTGAACTGGGGTTTGACGATATGCTCAGCCGACTGGATAGCGCGTTGCGCAGTGAAAGCGGCGATGCGCTGGCGGCGGCGATCCGTACCCGCTTCCCGGTAGCAATGATCGATGAGTTCCAGGATACCGATCCGCAGCAATACCGTATTTTCCGTCGCATCTGGCAGCATCAGCCAGACACTGCACTGCTACTGATTGGCGACCCGAAGCAGGCGATTTATGCGTTTCGCGGCGCGGATATTTTTACCTATATGAAGGCCCGCAGTGAGGTCAGCGCGCACTATACCCTCGACACCAACTGGCGTTCCGCACCAGGCATGGTGAACAGCGTCAACAGGCTGTTCGGCCTGATGGATGACGCTTTCATGTTCCGCGAGATCCCGTTCCAGCCGGTGAAATACGCCGAAAAAAACCAGTCGCTGCGTTTTGAATTTTACGGCGAAACTCAGCCCGCAATGACGATGTGGTTGATGGAAGGAGAAAGCTGCGGAATAGGCGATTATCAAAGCTATATGGCGCAGGTGTGTGCTGCGCAGATCCGCGACTGGCTGAAGGCCGGGTTGCGTGGAGAGGCGATGCTTATCAGCGGCCACGACGCGCGTCCGGTGAGCGCGGCGGATATCAGCGTGCTGGTGCGTAGCCGCCAGGAAGCGGCGCAGGTACGCGATGCTCTGACACAACTGGCGATTCCGTCCGTCTATCTTTCCAACCGCGACAGCGTGTTTGAAACGCTGGAAGCGCAGGAGATGCTCTGGCTTCTACAGGCGGTGATGGCGCCGGAAAAAGAAAATACGCTACGCAGCGCGCTGGCGGCCTCAATGATGGGGTTGAACGCGCGCGACATTGACATGCTCAATGGCAATGAAAACGCCTGGGATCGGGTGGTTGACGAGTTTGTCGGCTACCGTCAAATCTGGCAAAAACGTGGCGTGATGCCGATGCTGCGTGCGCTGATGTCAGCGCGACAGATTGCGGAGAACCTGCTGGCAACGGCGGGAGGTGAGCGTCGCCTGACCGATATTTTGCACATCAGTGAGCTATTGCAGGAGGCCGCTTCGCAACTGGAAAGCGAGCATGCGCTGGTGCGCTGGCTCTCGCAGCATATTCTTGAGCCTGACAGCAATGCTTCCAGCCAGCAAATGCGTCTGGAAAGCGACAGCCATCTGGTGCAGATCGTCACCATCCACAAGTCAAAAGGGCTGGAGTATCCGCTGGTCTGGCTGCCGTTTATCACGAATTTCCGCGTTCAGGATCAGGCGTTTTATCACGACCGCAACTCGTTTGAAGCAGTTCTGGATCTGAGCGAGGCGGACGAAAGCGTGGCGCTGGCGGAAGCCGAAAGGCTGGCGGAAGATTTGCGTTTACTGTACGTGGCGCTGACGCGTTCAGTCTGGCACTGCAGTCTGGGCGTCGCACCTCTGGTTCGTCGTCGGGGCGATAAAAAGGGCGATACCGATGTGCATCAGAGCGCGCTGGGGCGTCTGCTGCAAAAAGGCGAACCGATGGATGCCGCCGGGCTACGCTCGGCGATAGACGCAGTTTGCGATGAGAACATCGTCTGTCGTATCCCGGACGCGGTCAGTATGGAGCCGTTGCCTGGCACCGTTGCGAGCGAGGCGTCTCTGAATGCCCGACGGGTACAACGAACGCCGGGCGACAACTGGCGGGTGACCAGCTATTCCGGCCTGCAACAGCGTGGTCACGGCATCGCACAGGATCTGATGCCGCGACTGGATATCGATGCGACAGGCGTGGGTGAAGTGGTTGAGGAGCCGGAACTGACGCCGCACCAGTTCCCACGCGGCGCATCGCCAGGAACATTTTTACACAGCCTGTTTGAAGATCTCGATTTTACCCAGCCGGTTGAGGCTGCCTGGGTGCAGGAAAAACTGGAGCTTGGTGGCTACGATGCCGACTGGGAACCGGTCATCACCGCGTGGGTGACGACGATTCTCCATGCGCCACTCAATGAGACTGGCGTCAGTCTGAGCCAGCTTTCTGCGCGTGAAAAACAGGTCGAGATGGAGTTTTATCTGCCCATTAGCCAACCGCTTATTGCGGAAAACCTGGATGCGCTGATCCGCCAGTTTGACCCGCTCTCGGCGGGCTGTCCGCCACTGGAGTTCACCCAGGTTCGCGGGATGCTGAAGGGCTTTATCGATCTGGTATTTCGTCACAACGGGCGCTATTACCTGCTGGATTACAAATCGAACTGGCTGGGAGAAAACAGCGCCGCTTACACCCCAGAGGCGATGGCGGCGGCCATGCAGGCGCATCGCTATGATTTGCAGTATCAGCTCTATACCCTCGCGCTGCACCGGTATCTGCGCCATCGCATCGCAGATTACGACTACGAGCGCCATTTTGGCGGCGTGATTTATCTGTTCCTGCGCGGCGTGGACAGCAAACAGCCGCAGCAGGGGATTTACACTACACGCCCGGCGGGTGAGTTGATTACCCGGATGGACGAGATGTTTGCCGGGGTGGCGCTGGAGGAGGCATCATGACGCTACAGAAGCGATTACTTGAGGCCGTCGGGCAGAAGCAACTGCGCCCGCTGGATGTGCAATTCGCTCTGGCGGTGACCGGCGAACATGAACCTGCCGTGACGCTGGCAGCGGCGTTACTCAGCCGGGATGCCGGAGAAGGGCACGTCTGTTTACCGCTTTCTCAACTGGCGCTGAACGCGGATAATCCCCCTTTCTATTCTTCATGCCTTAGCGACATTGGCGAACCCGAGAACTGGGAAGAATGCCTGCTCGCTTCCGACGCCGTCAGTCATGGAGAGCGGCCATCGCCGATGGTCCTTTATGGCGACCGTTTGTATCTGAACCGGATGTGGTGCAACGAACGTACCGTTGCTCATTTCTTTAGCGAGGTGAATCGACCCATTGAGGTGGATGAAACCTTGCTGACGCAAACGCTGGAAGCGCTGTTCCCGACGACAAACGAAATCAACTGGCAAAAAGTCGCCGCGGCGGTCGCGCTGACCCGCCGTATTTCGGTGATTTCAGGCGGGCCGGGAACGGGGAAAACAACCACCGTGGCCAGGCTGTTGGCGGCGCTGATCCAGATGGCGGAAGGCGAGCGTTGCCGTATTCGCCTGGCGGCGCCGACGGGTAAAGCAGCGGCGCGTTTGACGGAGTCCTTAGGCAAGGCGCTGCGTCAGTTGCCGCTGACGGATGAACAAAAGAAACGTATCCCGGATGATGCCAGCACGCTGCACCGGTTGCTGGGTGCGCAACCCGGCAGTCAGCGTTTACGCCATCACGCGGGCAACCCGCTACATCTGGATGTGCTGGTGGTGGATGAGGCGTCAATGATCGACCTGCCGATGATGTCGCGCTTGATCGACGCATTGCCGTCGCACGGACGTATCATTTTCCTTGGCGATCGCGATCAGCTTGCTTCGGTCGAGGCGGGGGCGGTGCTGGGGGATATCTGTGCCTGGGTGAATGCGGGTTATACCCCTGAACGGGCGCAGCAACTGGCTCGCTTGACGGGGATGTCCGTTCCGGCAGGTGCTGGCGAAGACGCCGCCACGCTACGGGACAGCCTCTGTCTGCTGCAAAAGAGCTACCGTTTTGGCAGCGATTCCGGCATCGGGCAACTGGCGGCGGCGATTAACCGTGGCGATAAGGCGGCGATAAACGACATTTTCCTGCAAGGCTTCAGCGATATCGATAAACGGACGCTGGAGAGCAGTGAAGATTACACCGCCATGCTTGAAAACGCACTGGCAGGTTATGGACACTATCTGCAACTGCTTCAGGCGCGCGCGGAGCCTGCATTAATCATTCAGGCATTCAATGAGTTCCAGCTGCTGTGCGCGCTGCGCGAAGGGCCGTTTGGCGTGAGCGGACTGAATGAACGTATCGAACTGGCTATGCAGCAAAAGCGCAAAATTCATCGCCTGCCACATTCCCGCTGGTATGAAGGGCGGCCAGTGATGATTGCCCGTAACGACAGCGCGCTGGGCTTGTTTAACGGCGATATCGGTGTGGCGCTCGATCGTGGGCAAGGATTAAGAGTCTGGTTTGCGATGCCGGATGGCAGTATTAAGTCTGTGCAGCCCAGCCGCCTGCCAGAGCATGAAACGACCTGGGCAATGACGGTGCACAAATCTCAGGGCTCGGAGTTCGATCATGCCGCGCTGGTGTTACCCACGCAGCGCACGCCGGTGGTGACACGGGAACTGGTGTATACCGCCGTGACCCGCGCACGTCGCCGCCTGTCGTTATATGCCGATGAACGCATACTTGGCAGTGCGATTGCCACCCGAACCGAACGACGCAGTGGGCTGTCGACGTTGTTTAAATGAGAGGTTGCCGGATAAGCCATTTGCGTCGCTATCCGGCAATGCGATAACCGCTACCCCAGATCCGCCATCAGGACTTTGGATTTCCGCTGATAGTTGTACATCTCTTTTTTACTTTCCGGCAGCAGGTCGATATCCACCGGCGTGAAGCCGCGTTCCTGGAACCAGTGAATGCTGCGGGTCGTCAGGACGAACAGCTTGCTTAGGCCAATCTGCTTCGCCTGGGCGGCGATCCGCTCCAGTAGCACTTCTCCCCTTGAAGAACTGCGGTAGTCCGGATGGACAGCCACGCAGGCCATTTCGCCGATTTTTTCTTCCGGGAAGGGGTACAGTGCGGCACAGGCGATGGTCATATTATCGCGCTGGATAATGGTGAACTTGTCGATCTCCATTTCCAGTTGTTCGCGTGAACGACGCACCAGAATGCCCTGCTGTTCCAGCGGGCGGATCAGCTCCAGGATCCCGCCGATGTCGTTAATGGTGGCGCGGCGGATCTGCTCGGCGCTTTCCATCACAATTTGTGTCCCGATACCGTCGCGCGAAAACAGCTCCTGCAACAGTGCGCCATCTTCCTGATAACTGATCAGGTGACAACGACGGACGCCGCTGCGACAGGCTTTCACCGCGCCACGCAGAAAGCGTACGGTACCCGAGTTGTAATCGCCTTTTTCTTCCTGTGCTTCTACGCGCGCCTGGGCCTCGTTCGGGAACAGTTCGGAGACGATATCACCGTCGTCGTTGGTCACCCCTTGCGAAGAACAGAACCCGATCATCTTTTCGGCTTTCAGTTTAATCGCCAGTTGCGTGGCGATCTCTTCTGAAGTCAGGTTAAAGCTTTCGCCAGTGACAGACACCGCAACGGGGCCCATCAGCACAATGGCGCCGCTGTCCAGTTGACGATGGATCGCCTCTTCATCGATGCGACGGATACGTCCGCTGTGGCAGTAATCTACGCCGTCATCGACGCCCAGCGGCTGCGCAATGATAAAGTTGCCGCTGACCACGTTGATATGCGCCCCCTGTAGCGGCGTATTGTTCAGGCTCATCGACAGGCGAGCGGTGATATCCAGTTGCAACGTTCCCGCCGCCTGCTTTACCAGCTCCAGCGTTTTGGCGTCGGTGACGCGGGTATTTTTGTGATACATCGGCTCATGGTGATGAGTGGCGAGGTTGGCGTCAATTTGCGGACGCGCGCCATAAACCACGACCAGGCGAATGCCGAGGCTGTGAAGAAGCCCAATGTCATTGACGATGCTGGAAAAGTTTTCATGCTCAATGGCTTCGCCGCCGAGCATAATGACAAACGTTTTTCCCCGATGGGTATTGATATAGGGAACAGAATGGCGGAATCCCTGTACCAGTTCGGTTCTACGCTCCTTCACCACGGCATATCCTCATTGCATGATTATTCGTAATTAGTGTATTTTTATTCTGTTTTTCCGCCGCGCGCAAGTGCAAATTTTGACCCTGACAAAGTTTTTTCTCAGTAATACCGTGAATACAATAAGAATGTTTACCCTTTTATAGATGACAGATTATGCGTCATTCGTTAAAGTTTCCGGTCAATTTAGACGTTTACTATCTCATCACCAATACGTTTTATTTTGCTCGGGAGAAGCATGTCAGGATCCAATCCACCTATTAGCCGCCGTCGTTTACTGCAAGGGGCGGGCGCCATGTGGCTATTGAGCGTCAGTCAGGTCGGTCTGGCTGCGGTCAGTCAGGTCATTGCGGTTCGTATTTGGCCAGCATCCAGTTACACCCGTGTGACGGTGGAATCGAATCAACAGCTGAAGTACAAGCAGTTTGCGCTGAGCAATCCTGAACGCGTGGTGGTGGATATTGAAGGTGTGAACCTGAATTCCGTGCTGAAAGGCATGGCGGCGCAAATTCGCCCCGACGATCCTTACATTAAGTCGGCACGCGTGGGACAGTTCGATCCGCAGACCGTGCGCATGGTGTTCGAACTGAAGCAAAACGTGAAACCACAGCTGTTCGCGCTGGCGCCGGTGGCGGGTTTTAAAGAGCGTCTGGTTATGGATCTCTATCCGGCCAATGCGCAGGATATGCAGGATCCGCTGCTGGCGCTGCTGGAAGATTACAACAAAGGCGATCTTGATAAGCAGGTACCGCCCGCGCAGAGTGGGCCTCAGCCGGGTAAAGCGGGACGCGATCGCCCGATCGTGATCATGCTCGATCCAGGGCATGGCGGTGAGGATTCTGGCGCTGTCGGTAAATACAAGACGCGTGAGAAAGATGTGGTGTTGCAGATTGCCCGTCGGCTGCGCGCGTTAATCGAGAAAGAAGGCAATATGAAGGTTTATATGACGCGAAATGAAGATATTTTCATTCCGCTCAAGGTGCGAGTGGCGAAAGCCCAGAAGCAGCGGGCCGACCTGTTTGTCTCGATTCATGCGGATGCGTTCACCAGTCGCCAGCCCAGCGGTTCGTCCGTGTTTGCGCTATCGACCAAAGGGGCGACCAGTACGGCGGCGAAATATCTGGCGCAAACGCAGAACGCCTCGGATTTGATCGGCGGCGTGAGCAAAAGCGGCGACCGCTACGTCGACCACACCATGTTCGATATGGTGCAATCGCTGACCATCGCCGACAGCCTGAAGTTTGGTAAAGCGGTGCTCAACAAACTCAGCAGGATTAACAATCTGCATAAAAATCAGGTGGAACAGGCCGGGTTTGCGGTGCTGAAAGCGCCGGATATCCCGTCGATTCTCGTTGAAACGGCGTTTATCAGTAACATCGAAGAAGAGCGAAAGCTGAAAACAGCCACCTTCCAGCAGGAAGTGGCAGAGTCGATTCTGGCTGGGATCAAAGCGTACTTCGCCGATGGGGCGACGCTGGCGAGAAGGGGATAATAAAAAAGCGCTGAAAAGCGCTTTTTTTACGAACCGCAGATACAAAAAAACACCCGTTAAGGTGTTTAGTATTGGTTGCGGGGGCCGGATTTGAACCGACGACCTTCGGGTTATGAGCCCGACGAGCTACCAGGCTGCTCCACCCCGCGTCCGTCTTCCTGCTTCGCATTTTTAAACTGCTTTGCAGAATTAGATACTGCATCAAAATTTGATTGGTTGCGGGGGCCGGATTTGAACCGACGACCTTCGGGTTATGAGCCCGACGAGCTACCAGGCTGCTCCACCCCGCGTCCGCCATTCTGCTGCGCATTTTAAGCTGTTTAGCAGAAGCATGTACTGCATCAAATTTTAATTGGTTGCGGGGGCCGGATTTGAACCGACGACCTTCGGGTTATGAGCCCGACGAGCTACCAGGCTGCTCCACCCCGCGTCCGTGGATGCGCACTATACTCTGCTAACATTTTCATGCAACCCTTTTTTCACCTGGATCACGGTTTCGGGATGAAAATGAACAAAAACAAGGCATTTCAGTTTAAATAATGTGCAAAATTTGCGTCTGGGCAGCGGTGCTCGTTTCATTAGCGGGCCGGGTTTGTTATCTTCATGACGCATGATTTACAGCTAAAAGAAGAGAACAATGAAAGGACGTTGGGTAAGTTACCTTCTCATGGGCGCGGTGGTTGCAATGCTGGCTGCCTGTTCCTCTAAACCAACCGATCGCGGACAGCAGTATAAAGACGGGAAGTTTACCCAGCCTTTCTCACTGGTGAACCAGCCGGATGCCATCGGCGCACCGATCAACGCCGGCGATTTTGCCGAGCAGGTCAATCAGATCCGCAGTGCTTCTCCGCGTCTGTACGGCAATCAAAGCAACGTTTATAACGCGGTGCAGGACTGGCTGCGCTCTGGCGGCGATACGCGCACCATGCGCCAGTTTGGTCTCGACGCCTGGCAGATGGAAGGTGCCGATAACTACGGCAACGTGCAGTTTACCGGTTACTACACGCCGGTGATTCAGGCGCGCCATACGCGTCAGGGCGAATTCCAGTACCCAATCTATCGCATGCCGCCGAAACGGGGACGCTTGCCGTCTCGCGCGGAGATTTACGCGGGCGCACTGAGCGAGAACTACATTCTGGCGTACAGCAACTCTCTGATGGATAACTTCATCATGGACGTGCAGGGTAGCGGCTATATCGATTTTGGCGACGGCTCCCCGTTGAACTTCTTCAGCTATGCCGGGAAAAACGGGCATGCCTATCGCAGCATCGGCAAAGTACTGATCGATCGAGGCGAAGTGAAGAAAGAAGATATGTCGATGCAGGCGATTCGCCACTGGGGCGAAACCCACAGCGAAGCAGAAGTGCGTGAGCTGCTGGAGCAGAATCCGTCATTCGTCTTCTTTAAACCGCAATCTTTTGCCCCGGTGAAAGGTGCCAGTGCTGTACCGCTGATTGGTCGCGCGTCGGTGGCGTCTGACCGCAGTATTATTCCGGCAGGCACCACGCTGCTCGCCGAAGTCCCGCTGCTGGACAACAACGGGAAATTTAACGGGCAGTATGAACTGCGCCTGATGGTGGCGCTGGATGTCGGCGGGGCAATTAAAGGCCAGCACTTTGACATTTACCAGGGCATCGGGCCAGACGCCGGACACCGCGCAGGCTGGTACAATCACTATGGTCGCGTGTGGGTGCTGAAGAGCGCACCGGGCGCAGGTAACGTGTTCAGCGGCTAGTTGTCGGATGGCGCTTCGCTTATCCGTCTACATCATCGGGTAGGCCTGATAAGGCGCAGCCGCCATCAGGCAGTCATACCGTTCGATATTAATGAATTTGAGGTGTTATGTCTGTGGTTATCAGTGATGCCTGGCGTCAGCGTTTTGGCGGCACCGCGCGTCTGTATGGTGAAAAAGCCCTGCAATTGTTTGCCGATGCGCATGTCTGCGTGGTTGGGATCGGCGGCGTCGGTTCCTGGGCGGCAGAAGCTCTGGCGCGAACCGGGATTGGCGCGATTACGCTCATCGATATGGATGACGTGTGCGTGACCAACACCAACCGCCAGATCCATGCTCTGCGCGACACTGTTGGGCTGGCGAAAGCCGAGGTGATGGCTGAGCGTATCCGCCAGATTAACCCCGAGTGCCGGGTGACGGTAGTCGATGATTTTGTAACGCCGGATAGCGTCGCAGAATACATGAGCGCAGGCTTTAGCTATGTGATTGACGCGATTGACAGCGTGCGGCCAAAAGCGGCGCTGATTGCGTACTGTCGGCGCAATAAGATCCCGCTGGTGACCACCGGCGGCGCGGGTGGGCAGATCGATCCGACGCAGATTCAGGTTGTTGACCTGGCGAAAACGATTCAGGATCCGCTGGCGGCGAAACTGCGCGAACGACTGAAAAGCGATTTTGGCGTCGTGAAAAACAGTAAAGGCAAACTCGGCGTCGACTGCGTGTTTTCAACGGAAGCGCTGGTGTATCCGCAGTCTGATGGCAGTGTGTGCGCCACGAAGGCGACGGCGGAAGGACCCAAACGAATGGACTGTGCGTCGGGGTTCGGTGCGGCAACGATGGTTACCGCCACGTTCGGTTTTGTAGCAGTATCCCATGCGTTAAAAAAGATGATGGCAAAAGCGGCGCGTCAGGGCTGAGATTCTCTTGCGCGGGGCAATGCGTCGCAGGCCGGAAGACGAGCCTGCGTCGTCATCCGGCAGCGTGAGCCGCTTCGACGATCGCTTCATTGAGTGCCTCCAGCCCCTGACTGCGCGACGCGCTGAGCTGAGTGCGTAATCCCAGTTCATCAAACAAGGCCAGCGGCGAATGGGCCAGCAGTTCCGCTGCGGTTTTCCCTTCTGCGGCGGTCAGTAATACCGCCAGCAGTCCGCGCACGATGCGACCTTCACTGTCGCCGAAAAAGTGTAAAGTGCCCTTTTCAGAGCGCGTATATCCCAGCCAGACGCGATTTTCGCAGCCCGCGATCTCTTTAGCCTGCGCTTTGAGATCGTCGGGCAGTGCCGGCAGCTGTTTACCGAGCAAAATCAGCTGTCGATATTTGTCTTCCCACTGGGTCAGCGGGATAAAGGTATGACGCAACGTCTCTTCGGTTACGGTTGTGCCAAACGGGTGTCCGGCAAACATTGGGCTAGTCATTAATCCACCAGTATTTCCAGGGCGCGATCAACGGCGTTGATCAACGCATCCACATCACTTTGGGTATTATACGGTGCGAATGAGGCACGTAGCGTACCCGAGACGCCAAGTTCAGCCAGCAGCGGCTGCGCGCAGTGCTGACCGGCACGTAGCGCAATACCATATTCCGCCAGCAGGGTGACCATATCGCTATGATGAACACCAGCAAAATCAAAGGCCAGCAGACTGGAGTCCTGACAGCGAAATGAGCGAAATCCCGGACGCTGGGCCAGCGCCTCTTCCGCCAGTGTAGCCAGCCCCCGACTCCAGCTTTCCGCCTGGGCGATATCAACATCGGCTAGCCATTCCAGCGCGGCGCTCATGCCAATCACGCCAGCGACGTTAGGGGTACCTGCTTCAAGCTTCCACGGTGCGGCCTGAGTAGTGAAGCCCTCGAAACTGACGTCGTTGATCATCTTACCGCCACCGAGCCATGGCGACATGGCCTCCAGCAGCGCCGGTTTGCCGTAAAGCACGCCGATACCGGTTGGACCGTACAGCTTATGGCCTGAGAAGGCGTAGAAATCGATGTCGAGCGCCTGGACATCCACCGGGAAATGGACGGCTCCCTGCGCGCCATCCACCATCACTACCATGCCCGCGGCATGGGCGAGGGTAATGGCACGGGCTAAGTCCGGGCAGCCGCCGGTCACGTTCGACATCTGCCCCAGCGCGAGGATTCGGCTGCGCGGGGTGATGGTTGTCTGCAGACGTTCAACGTCAGGCAGGTGCTGGGCATTGAGCGGCAGCTTGACCACTTTCGCCCCAGTTTGCTCTGCGAGCATCAGCCACGGCACGAGATTCGCGTGATGCTCCGCGACGCTGACGATGATTTCATCGCCCGGTTGCAGGCGAGGGCGGGCATAACTCTGCGCCACCATATTGATGGCCTCCGTCGTGCCCCGGGTCCAGACGATGGTTTTGTCATCTGGCGCATTCAGCAAATGCGCCACTTTTTCCCGTGCGGCCTCATAGCGCGCGGTCAGGTGCTGGGCTTCGGCGAACTGGCTGCGATGGACGTTGCCAGCGCTCAGGCTATAGAACTGCCGGGTCGCCTCGATGACGGCCTGCGGTTTAAGGGCCGTCGCGGCGCTATCCAGATAGACGCCCGCGTCAGCGAGTGCCGGAAATTGCGCGCGAAACTGCGCGGGATTGAAAGCGTTCATGGTATTCCTCGGTTCAGTAATCCGATCGTGGCGCAAATTGGTCGTTGATTCAAGAAGTGTACGGTCACCAGGAATCTTCTGGATGTTGTGGCGAAATCAGACCAGTAGCTTATGCTGAATTATGTTAGGCAAATCTTTTTGCCTGTTACGGAGTACGTTTTTAATAGCATAAACAGCTTTAAGGAGAAGAAGATGAAAAAGACTGCCGCAATTATTTCCGCATGTATGCTGACTTTTGCCCTGAGCGCCTGTTCCGGTCCGAACTACGTGATGCACACCAATGACGGGCGTAGCATCGTTGCGGACGGTAAGCCGAAAACCGATGATGAAACCGGGATGATTTCGTACAAGGACGCTAATGGCAACAAACAGCAGATCAATCGTACCGATGTGAAAGAGATGGTCGAGTTGGATCAGTAGTCGGTAGAGAGTAGGTAAAAAAAAGCACCGCAAATTGGCGGTGCTACATTAATCACTATGGACAGACAGGGTAAATGTACAGGAAGTGAAAAAGGGTAGCGTTGCTACCGTGGTCTGAATCGCAGACCAATTGCAAACACAACAACACAACATCACAACCGTAAGCCAAAAGCCCACCAGAACACGCATTCCGATAAAACTTTTCGTTCCGGCTCAGGAAGTGCCGCCACTATAGGTATTTGCTGGTAGTTCCTCAACGGACAAATTATAATGGCTCAGATTAAAAAAACTAATAGGTTACACAGTGTAGCTTAATTGTTAAATTCTTTTAACATCAAAGTTTAAAAGCCATGTCAAAACGACTTCCACCTCTGAACGCATTACGTGTTTTTGATGCCGCCGCACGGCATCTGAGCTTCACCCGCGCAGCAGAAGAGCTTTTTGTGACGCAGGCCGCAGTAAGCCACCAAATCAAGTCACTTGAGGATTTTTTGGGGCTTAAGCTGTTTCGCCGACGCAACCGTTCTCTTCTTCTTACTGAAGAAGGACAGAGCTACTTTCTCGACATAAAAGAGATTTTTTCGCAATTAACCGAAGCGACGCGTAAACTTCAGGCGCGAAGTGCAAAGGGGGCGTTGACGGTCAGTTTATTGCCCAGTTTTGCGATTCAGTGGCTGGTGCCCCGACTCTCTAGCTTTAACTCAGCTTATCCGGGAATTGACGTCAGAATCCAGGCCGTGGACCGTCAGGAAGACAAACTGGCGGACGATGTTGACGTGGCGATTTTTTATGGTCGCGGTAACTGGCCTGGACTGCGCGTAGAGAAATTGTACGCCGAATATCTGTTGCCGGTGTGTTCGCCGTTGCTGTTGACGGGCGATAAGCCCCTGAAATCGCCAGAGGATTTGGCTTCGCATACTTTGCTACATGATGCCTCACGTCGTGACTGGCAAACTTACACGCGACAGCTAGGGTTAAATCACATCAACGTCCAGCAGGGCCCTATCTTTAGCCACAGCGCGATGGTGCTGCAGGCCGCTATCCACGGACAGGGCGTAGCGCTGGCGAATAACGTGATGGCGCAGTCAGAAATTGAAGCGGGGCGACTGGTCTGCCCGTTTAATGATGTACTGGTCAGTAAAAACGCATTTTATCTGGTTTGTCATGACAGTCAGGCAGAACTGGGTAAAATAGCCGCCTTCCGTCAGTGGATACTGGCGAAAGCGGCCACGGAACAAGAGAAATTCCGCTTTCGTTACGAACAATAACTTACGTAGGGTATTACCATGACCAGCCGTTTTATGCTGATTTTTGCCGCTATCAGCGGCTTTATTTATGTCGCTCTGGGGGCTTTCGGTGCGCATGTCCTGAGCAAAACCCTCGGTGTGGTTGAAATGAGCTGGATCCAGACCGGCCTGCAATATCAGGCGTTTCATACGCTGGCGATATTCGGGCTGTCGGTTGCGATGCAACGCCGGATCAGCATCTGGTTTTACTGGAGTAGCGTTTTCCTCGCGCTAGGAACGGTGCTGTTTAGCGGCAGCCTGTATTGCCTGGCACTGTCTCATCTGCGCCTGTGGGCGTTTGTTACCCCTGTCGGCGGCGTCAGCTTCCTGGCAGGTTGGGTGCTGATGTTAATCGGCGCTATCCGTTTGAAGCGTAAGGGCGTAGTTCATGAATAAGGTTGTGTTGTTGTGTCGCCCGGGCTTTGAAAAAGAGTGTGCCGCAGAAATCACCGATAAAGCAGGGCGTCGGGAGTATTTCGGTTTTGCCCGCGTCAAAGAAAATGCAGGCTATGTCATCTATGAATGCTATCAGGCCGAAGACGCCGAAAAAATTATCAGCGAGCTGCCGTTCAGTTCGCTGATTTTTGCCCGCCAGTGGTTTGTGGTCGGCGAGTTGCTCCAGCACTTGCCGCCGGAAGATCGCATTACGCCGATTGTCGGCATGTTGCAGGGCGTGGTGGAAAAGGGTGGCGATCTGCGCGTGGAAGTGGCGGATACGAACGAAAGTAAAGAGCTGATGAAGTTCTGTCGCAAATTCACGGTGCCGCTGCGAGCCGCCCTGCGCGAGGCTGGCGTGCTGACGAATTATGAGACGCCGAAGCGCCCGGTGGTGCACGTCTTTTTTATCGCGCCAGGCTGCTGCTATACCGGTTACTCGTATGCCAGTAATAACTCGCCGTACTATATGGGCATTCCGCGCCTGAAGTTCCCGGCCGATGCGCCCAGCCGCTCGACGCTGAAGCTGGAAGAAGCGTTGCACGTGTTTATTCCGCAAGATGAGTGGGATGAGCGTCTGGCAAACGGGATGTACGCGGTGGATTTAGGTGCCTGCCCCGGCGGCTGGACCTATCAACTGGTCAAACGCAATATGTGGGTGTATTCGGTCGATAACGGCCCGATGGCGCAAAGTCTGATGGATACCGGACAGGTTACCTGGCTGCGCGAAGACGGCTTTAAGTATCGCCCCAACCGCAACAACATCTCGTGGATGGTGTGCGATATGGTTGAGAAGCCGGCGAAAGTGGCGGCGTTGATGGCGCAGTGGTTGGTCAACGGCTGGTGCCGGGAAACTATCTTTAACCTCAAGTTGCCAATGAAAAAACGCTACGAAGAGGTCTCGCAGAATCTGGCCTATCTCCAGGCGCAGCTTGATGAGCATGGTGTGAATGCGCAAATTCAGGCGCGGCAGTTGTACCACGACCGTGAAGAAGTGACGGTGCACGTGCGTCGCCTGTGGGCCGCCGTAGGCGGACGTCGCGACGAGCGCTAGCTCGCGCCGTTGCAGATCTGATGCACTGTTGTTCATCAGGTCTGCAACCCATTCCCGTTAGTGGTTATGACTGCGGCGTGTCCGACACAATATGCGTTACGTCGTCCAGATGACCGAGTCGGGCTTCTCCGGAACGATTGAATTTGCTTTTGTCGATCAGCAATAACGACTGTGACGCGCGTTTCAGCAGGACTGATTTGAAATCCGCGTTGAAGGTGCTGGAATCCCACAGTGCGCCGTGGCGGTCGATCCCTTCGCAGGAAAAAATGAACAGATCGATATCAAGAAATTTGAGTTGTGAAATGAGTGCGGGGTTGACGTAGCAGCCGTGTTTGCGCTCCAGCCTGCCACCAGAACTGATGAGCTGAAGTTGTTGGCGTTTGCCGAGCTCCTGACAAATCGGCTGGCTGTTGGTGAAAACCTGTATATTGATATCCGGTAGTTGCCGCGCCAGATACCAGCAGGTGGAGCTGGCATCCAGCGCAATCACCATCCCTTCTTCAATCCAGCTCAACGCCTTTCGGGCAATATCGGCTTTGTGCGCGTAATGGCTCTTCAGCCGAATATGAAAGGGATCGCCACTGTCCGGGTTTTCCCGCGCGATCCCTTTAACGCGCCCGTGATTGCGCAGAACCTTCCCTTGTTCCTGTAGTTCACTGAGATCGCGGCGGATCGTCTCTTTACTGACGTTGAGCTGAACGGCCAGTGCTTCGGTGGTCAGGCTTTTATGCTGACTGAGCAGATCCACAATCGTCTGCTGGCGTGCCGCTTTCATCTCTTCTCACCTCTCAATCAAATGCCCTGACCGCGATTGAGATTACGGGGTTACCCCTTTTTTTAAAAGAATATTCCCGTACTTTGCGCACTCGCCGGTGATAACAATGGCAAAGGCCTTTTGTGCACGGGCGTAGAAGGCGAAACGATCGATTCGCGCGATCTCCGGGCATGGCGCCTGTAGGGAAAGCGCTTCGCGATAGCGTGTTTCAACGTGCGGGTCGAGGGTATCGCCCTCGACGGCAGCCATCATCACCAGCGGTGGTGCATAGCTGTCGAGTTCAAACAGCGGGATCACGGCTCGCAGTAAGTCGCTGACGCTGAGACCATCCGCACGGATCACCTGCGGTCCCATGCTGTGCGCCGGGAAGTGCGCGTCTGAGAAAATAATCTCATCGCCGTGTCCCATTTGCGCCAGTACTTTAAGTAACTCCGGCGAAATGAGGGGAGAAATCGTTTTAAGCATGCGAGATTCCTTTACAGTTTTTCGGGATAGAAATAACGGTACTGGTAGCGCACTTGTTCTCTGGCCTGTTGTGGGCTGGAAAACGCACCGATACCGTACCAGCCGTACATCGCCGCGCCGGCAACGGTGGTTTCTGCGTCATCCAGCACTTTGATGGGGATCTCCAGGGTGTTGGCCTTAATCTGATTCCATAGCGTATTGCGACTCCCACCTCCGACCAGCAGCAGTTCTGTGGCGTTGAACTGGCCAATTTTTTCCAGCGTATGCAGGTTATGTCGCAACTGGTCCGTTAATCCTTCCAGCGCCGCGCGATAGAAATGACCGCGGGTGGTATTCAGGGTGACGCCACGCCAGCCTGCATCCGCAGAGGAGAGCAGCTCGCACAGCATCCGCACGCCATCGGCCCCGGCGGGAACCGCTTGCGCTTCCGCAATCAAGGTTTGCCACGGGGTTTCGGGTGTCCACAGCAGCTTGCGCACCCATTCAAGGATGCCGGAGGCAAGCCATTGCATCCCCGGATTGTAAAGCCCCGGCTGGCTGTCCAGTTCACAGGTTGAACCGGCATGACTGCTCAGTAACGCTGTATTGACTCTGGCGCTACGCACCATCAGGATTTCCCACGTGCCGGAAGAGAGAACTGGCTCATCTTGCCCCGCACCAGCGCCAAACAGCGCGAACTGGGTATCGTGTCCGGCAGAGATCACGGGAATTCCCGGTGGGAGACCGAGCATCGTTGCCATTGCGGGCCGCAACGAACCTACCAGTTCACCGGCTTCCACGAGTCGCGGGAAGAGCCGTCTCGGCAACCCTGCGGCCTGCAAGATATCGGCGCTGAAATCCCGCTGCTGAATATCCAGCATTTGGCTGGTGCCCGCCATGGTGATGTCAGTGGTGAATTCGCCGGTCAGGCGATGAGTAATGAGTGAGGAGATAAACAGCCAGGCGTGGGCTTGATCCAGCCGTTGCGGGTGATTTTCTTTAAGCCAAATCAGCTTATATAAGGTGTTGAAGCTGAATGCGCCGACGCCGGAAAGCGTCTGCAACTGACGCGGCGGCATAAAGCGGCTGATATTTTCCATTATCGCGGCAGTGCGCGGGCATTTCCAACTGATGATTGGGTAGAGCAATTCGCCGTTTTCATCGACCAGCGCGCCGTCAACGCCAAAGGTGGTGACGGTGATAGCGCGGATCTGAAAGGCCGAAAGTTCAGCCGACAGTGTCCGGCAGCACTGTGCGAAACGTTGCAGGATGGCGTCCAGCGACCACTGATGCCAGGCGGTGTTTTCCGTGGCTACCTCGCTGGCATTAGCAACCGCCGCACGAGCAACGATGTGTCCCTGACGATCTACGGCAATGGCCCGCACGTTGGTCGCGCCACAGTCGAGAACCAGGATGATTTCATTTTTCATAATGACTCCCGTTGCCGGATGGCGCTGTGCTTATCCGGCCCACGAGTCATTCCCCGTAGACCAGATAAGATGTGCCAGCGTCGCCATCAGGCAGTTGCGCGATCCTTAACGTTTATACAGTGGCCCGTAGTTCTGACAGGCGCGGTAGTCCTGGCCTTCTGTATCCATCCCGTGTGCGGCCCAGGCGGAAGGGCGGTAAATTTTCGCCTCTTCCACATTGTGCATGCAGACTGGAATGCGCAGCATCGCGGCGAGGGTGATGAAGTCTGCGCCGACGTGGCCGACGGTCAGCACGCCGTGGTTTGCCCCCCAGTTCGCCATCACGGAATAGACGTCGGAGAACGGTCCTTTGCCGGTAAGACGTGGCGCAAACCAGGTGGTAGGCCAACTGGAGTCGGTGCGTTTGTCGAGGGTGTCATGGACCTCTTTTGGTAGCTCGACGCTCCAGCCTTCCGCAATTTGCAGCACTGGTCCCAGGCCGTTGATGATGTTCACGCGGGTCATAGTGAACGGCACGCCGCCTTCGGTCAGGAAGCGTGATGAATAACCGCCGCCGCGAAAATATTCATGGATTGCCGGACACCACTCGGTTGCCGCGAGGCAGGCGTCAGCCTCCTGCTGCGTGATCTCCCAGTGTGGTTTCATCGTCGGTTTTCCTTCGCTGTCACGCTGTTTACAGGTGCCATCCAGCGCGGCGGAACCGGAGTTGATCAGATGGATAATGCCGTGTTCTGCCCGTCCGGTCAGCGGCTGACCGGTCACGCGTTCAACCGCTTCTGGTGACCAGTAGGTACGCACATCGGCAAAGACCTGCGCGGTGCCGGTCAACTGATGTCCCAGCAGCATGGCTACGCCGTTCAGACTGTCGTTTTCGGTGGCGACAACAAACGGTTCGCGTACACCGTTCCAGTCAAAAGAACTGTTCAGTAGCGCTTCGGCGGTATCACCGTTGGGATATTGATCGGTCCAGTGACGCTGTCCCTGGAAGCCTGCGGCAATCGCGTTATAACCGAGTGACTCCTCCACGCGTCCCATCTCCGCGAGCTTAGGATTTCCTTGCATCATGTCGCGAATGCACATTGCCATCAGCAGGCTTTCCCGCAGGATGGCCCGGCTCTGTTCGGCGTTGCGTTGATATTGCTTCGCGTTTTTATCTTCACCGTAGCGGAAGTGTTTATCCGCCCACGCCAACGCCATTTCCAGCTCGGCTTCGTCATAGATTTTTTGATCGATGCGGCGGCGCAGTTCGGTCATATCGACGGACTGGACCTTCATCCCCAGCCAGGACTCAAAGAAATGATGATCGACGATGGAACCAGCGATCCCCATCGACACCCCGCCCAGCGAAAGGTAGCTTTTTCCCTTCATGCTGGCGACGGCGAGCCCTGCCCGGGCGAATCGCAGCAGTTTTTCCTCAACGTCGGCTGGGATCGATGTATCTCCGGCATCCTGTACATCCTGGCCGTAGATAGAGAACGCAGGGATCCCTTTTTGGCTATGCGCTGCCAGCGCGGCAGCCAGGTAGACCGCGCCCGGACGTTCGGTACCGTTAAAGCCCCAGATGGCTTTCGGGCGCAGGGGATCCATATCGATGGTTTCACTACCGTAGCACCAGCACGGTGTTACGGTGATTGTCAGGCCGACGTTTTGACTGCTGAACTTTTCCTCACAGGCGGCAGATTCTGCCATTCCGGCAATACAGGTGTCGGCAATAACGCAGTCAACCGGGGTGCCACAGGCGTAGCGCAGTTTTTCTGTCAGCAGGGTGGCAGTGGCCTTTGCCATATTCATCGTCTGTGCTTCCAGAGATTCACGAACGCCCATTCGGCGTCCATCAATAACCGGACGAATACCAATTTTCGGCAGGCTGATCTTCTTCATTCGGGGTTCCTCATTTCACGTATAGGCGTGCTGCTCAGGTGGATGACAGGGCATCACCGCAACAGTCGGCTGAAACAGGTAAATTTGCTAACTCGAGTTAGCTTAGGTATTGGCGTGTTTTTTACACAACTTTTTTCTGATGGGATTGTGAGGGGCTTCACGAGAAGTGGTTAAAATTCGATCTGCATCAAATAATTAAATGACAGACAAATTTAGTAAAATATTTAAAATCAGATGCTTATAAATAAATGTCTGTGCGGTATCACAGTTTTAACCCAAATGATTTGGCTATTTTTGGTGGCTAAAATAGCTTTAAAGGGCAATTCGCTAACTCGAGTTAGCAATATCTGGCAACATATCGACGTGACGTAAACGTGTTTTCAGGAAGTATTCACATTCATGGTGACGCTCGCTCCCTGAGAATGCACTTCGCCTGATTCACTGCCTGCAGTTTCTGATTATTGAGGAAAGCAGCAATGTCCGAAACATTTTTACAGATGAATCATATTACCAAACGCTTTCCCGGCGTATTAGCGTTGAGTAATGTGAACTTTACTCTTCGCAAGGGCGAAGTGCATGCGCTATTAGGTGAAAATGGTGCAGGCAAATCCACGCTGATGAAAATTTTGTCCGGTGTTTATCAACCGGATGAAGGGGATATTATATTTGAGGGGAAGCCTGTGTCATTCAGCGATCCGCTCAGCGCGCAGAATGCCGGGATTACCATTATTCATCAGGAATTTAATCTCTTTCCTGAATTAACCGTGGAAGAGAATATCTTTATCGGCAGAGAGTTTTGTAAAAATAACCGTTGGCGGCTGGATGAAAAACAGCAGCGACAGGCGGCAACCGAGATTTTGCAGAAATTAAACCTGAATATTTCGCCAGAAACGTTGGTGTCAGACCTGACCGTGGCGCAACAGCAGATGGTGGAGATCGCGAAAGCGATATCCGTCAATGCCAAAATCCTGATTATGGACGAACCCACCGCGGCGCTGACGGAAACAGAAATAGAAAGCTTATTCCAGGTGACCCGCCTGCTTAAAGCGCAGGGGACCGGGATTGTCTACATCTCGCATCGCCTGGAAGAGTTAGCGCTGATTGCTGATCGAGCGACGGTTATGCGCGACGGTCAATACATTGATACCGTTGATTATGAAACCGTGAAGATCAGTGAGCTGATTGCGATGATGGTCGGGCGCGAACTGGGGAATATCTATCCTCGCCGGGAAGCGCGGACGCATCAGGAACCGGTGCTGGAGGTTAACGGCCTCACGCGCAAAGGCGTGCTCAATAACATCGACTTTACGTTGAACCGGGGCGAGATACTGGGTTTTGCCGGGTTGATGGGCGCCGGGCGTACGGAGCTGGCGCGCGCCATTTTTGGCGCCGACCCCATCGACAGTGGAACCATTAAGTTGAACGGTAAGACCATTGTGATAAAGGGGATTTCTGACGCCATTGCGCAAGGCATTAGCTATTTAACCGAAGACCGTAAAAAAGAGGGACTGGCGCTTAATCTGTCCGTTGAGCGCAATATTATGTTGGGAAATTACCCTGAATATGCCGACCGTTTTGGTCACGTTGATTCGAAACGCTGCCAGCAAACGAGTGAAGAGCAGGTCAGGACGCTCAGAATCAAAACGCCACACCTTGAACAGGCGGCCCTGAATTTGAGTGGGGGAAATCAGCAAAAAATTATTATTGCCCGTTGGGTGTGCAAAGATACCGATATTCTTATTTTTGATGAACCTACACGTGGAATTGATGTCGGCGCCAAGCTGGAAATCTATGAATTAATGAATCGCCTCGTGGCAAAAGGGAAATCGATCATTATGATTTCTTCGGAATTACCGGAGGTGCTGGGTATGTGCGATCGTATCTTAGTTATGCGCAGTGGTCGTATTACCGGAGAATTAACTGCTGATAACGCCACACAAGAAAAAATCATGCAATATGCGACGTTAGAGGATTAAATCATGACCATCTCTGTAACCTCTTCAGACAGCAATAATAAGAAAATAAAAATTAATAAAGAACTTTTAATGCGCCTTGCACCGCTTTTTAGTTTGATTATCCTGGTTGTCTTTTTCAGTTTCAGTTCGCCGTTTTTCTTTAATACCGAAAATATTATGACAATTGCGCTGCAAACGTCGGTTATCGGCATTATGGCCATTGGCGTAACGTTTGTGATTATCACCGCAGGGATCGACCTCTCTTTAGGATCGGTGGTGGCGTTTTCCGGCGTTGCGGTCGGCATCTGCGCGACGCTCGGATTGCCGTTGCCGGTCTGTATTTTGGCAGGCGTGCTGGCCGGAGGGTTGTGTGGCTACGTGAATGGTCTGCTGGTGACCAAAATGACGATTCCCCCGTTCATCGCCACGCTGGGTCTGATGATGTCCGTTCGGGGAATGAACATGGTGATGACGGATGGGCGCGCTATCTATTTCGCCGATTATCCCACCTTCAAATTGCTGGCGCAGGGGCGTTTATTCGATGTGCTGCCGTATCCCGTGTTTTATCTGGTGATTGTGGCGCTGGTCGCCGGCTACATCCTCAAGAAAACGGTAATTGGTCGCTATGTCTATGCCGTGGGCAGTAATGAAGTGGCGGCGCACCTTTCCGGGATCAACGTTCAGCGCGTCAAAATCTTTGTCTATGCCTTCTGCGGCCTGCTGACCGGCATTGCCGGGGTGATTCTGGCCTCGCGTCTAAACTCCGGTCAGCCAACGGTCGGCGTCGGTTATGAACTGGAAGCCATTGCCGCAGTGGTGATCGGCGGCACCAGTCTGATGGGCGGAATTGGCACTATCGGCGGCACCATCATCGGTGCATTCATTATGAGCGTATTGAAAAACGGCCTGAACCTGATGGGGGTCTCTCAGTTCTGGCAAATGGTCGCGATGGGCATTGTGGTCGTCGCCGCTGTCTACCTCGATACGTTACGCAAAAAGATTCGTTGATTTACGCTCCCGGCAGTCACGGGGAACACTGACCCTGACGTTAAGGGTGACACACTCACAACGGAGTACAACAATGAAAACCAGGCATTTTGTCTATGCGTTATCCCTGCTGGCGTGCATCACTTCCAGTGCGTTAGCGAAAGATTTAAACCTTCCGGTCATCAGTAAAGGTTTCCAGCATGAATTCTGGCAAACCGTGAAAATGGGGACGGAAGCGGCGGCGAAAGAGTTGGGCGATAAAACCAGCTATGTCGGACCTGCGGACGAAACTCAGATTGCGGAACAAATTCAGCTGGTTGAAAACGCCATGGCGCAAAAGCCGAACGGTCTGCTGCTGGCGGCGCTGGATGCCAATGCGCTTGCTCCGCTGGTGGAAACGGCGAATTCGCGTGGTATTAAGGTTGTCACCTTTGACTCCGGCGTAAACTCGGATATTCCGGTTAGCTTCGTGGCGACCAATAACCGCAAAGCGGGCGCTGAAGCTGCGGACGCGCTGGCGGCGCAAGTGAATAATAAAGGTAAAGTCGGCATTATCGCTCATGTCGCCGGGACGTCGTCAGCGATTGAACGCTCGGAAGGGTTCATTGCCCGCATGAAGGAAAAGTATCCGGATATCAAGGTGCTGCCCGTGCAGTACAGTGATGGCGATCCACAAAAAGCGATGGATAAGACCATTGATATGATTCAGGCCAACCCCGATCTGGCCGGGATTTATGGCACCAATGAAGGCTCAACGCTGGGCGTCGCCAACGCTATCGACAGTCAGAATCTGAAAGGGAAAGTGAAAGTCATTGGTTTTGACAGTACCGAAGCGATTATTCACTTCCTGAACACCGGTGTGATCCAGGGCTTTGTCGTCCAGGATGCTTATCAGATTGGTTACCAGGGGATTAAAACCCTGAATGCGGCACTGTCCGGGCAAACGGTCGCGAAAGAGATCGATATCCCGGTGAAATTTGTGAGCGCCCAGAACATCAATACGCCGGAAATAGACAAGTTGTTACATCCTTTCGGTAAGAAATAAACCGGCAGGGGGCGGTATCTTCGCCCCCCGCTTACTAGGTGAGATCAACGGCGTGCGCTTAACCGACTGATGCGGTAAGACAAAAGTGTAAAATGATTTTATGATTGTCAATTGACGCTTGGACGGTGACTGGGGCACATACATGGCTAAAACAGTAGAACAGATAGCCAGCGACCTGAATTTATCGGTGACAACCGTGAGACTGGTGCTAAACGGAAAAGCTGAACAGTATCGAATCAGCCTCAAAACGCAAACGCGTATTAATGAATATGTTGAGCGATATGGTTATGTGATTAACCATTCCGCCCGCAGCCTGAAGCTGAATAAAACGGATACGCTTGGCCTGATTGTTCCCAATATTTCTAACGTCTTCTTTGCCACATTGGCAGAGAAACTCGAGCAGCGCTGCCGCCGATCCGGTTATCAGCTGATGATTAGCTGTACTTATGATGATGTCGATTACGAAAACAAAATCACCAAGGCTTTAATTGCCCGTAATGTGGACGGTCTTTTTATTGTCCCGTCAACGTTAGAAAACCAGCAGCATCATTTACGTCAGGTGAGAAAACCGATGGTATTGCTGGACCGTGATTTTAAATACACGGATAACGCGCTGGTGGAAAGTCACAATATTTCAGGCGGTGAACATTTAACCCAAAGTTTGCTGGATGCTGAAAAGTTACCGGTCTGGTTTCTGGTGGGCGATACCGGTTTGCCCAGTATCAGCGACCGTCTGACGGGTTACCTGAATGCGCTCAGTAAAAAAGGGATTCATCATCGTGACTGGGTGCGCGAAGGGCCGGTGAACACCCCGGAAGGGGGATACCAGATCATGCAGGCTTTGATCGACGAAGCAGGATGTCCGCAGGCGTTTATCGCCTCGTCATTACCGGTGCTGGAAGGGGCAGTAAGAGCCATTCGTGACCGTTTTGGCGTTATTCCGCCCGAGATCAATATCGGTACGTTTGACGAACACCCGATGCTGGGATTCTTGTCCAATAACGTGTGGTCAATGCAGCAGGATGAGAACGCCTGGGCGGAAAAAGCGTTCACAATGATGCTCAACGCCATCGAAGATCGCCCTGTTCATGAGACGGTAAAAGTTGAAATGAAATTAATTAAGCGCTTAAGACAAAAATAATACGCGCGACAAAAAGAGTGTTATCAGTCATTGAACCGAGTACCCCGGAGAACTGAGATGGAAAGAACTCGTTTATCTCGAGAAATTATTGAAACCTGTCTTGAAATGACGCGCCTGGGATTAAACCAGGGGACGGCGGGAAATGTGAGCGCGCGTTATCAGGACGGTATGTTGATTACCCCGAGCGGCATTCCTTATGAACGTATGACCGAACAGATGATTGTCTACGTGGATAACGACGGCAAATACGAAGAGGGGAAATTACCGTCCAGCGAATGGCGCTTTCATCTGGCGGCTTATCAGACTCGCCCGGAAGCGAATGCTGTTGTGCATAACCACGCCATTCATTGTACCGCAGTGTCTATTCTCAACCGGCCGATCCCGGCCATCCACTATATGATTGCGGCGGCGGGAGGGAATTCCATTCCCTGCGCGCCCTACGCCACTTTTGGCACTCGCGAACTCTCAGAACATGTGGTCGTGGCGCTGAAAAATCGCAAAGCCACGCTGCTGCAACACCACGGTTTAATTGCCTGCGAGGAGAACCTGCAAAAGGCACTGTGGCTGGCGCACGAGGTGGAAGTGCTGGCGCAACTCTATATGAAGACGCTGGCGGTGATGGATCCGGTGCCGGTGTTATCCGATGAAGAAATCGCCGTAGTGCTCGAGAAGTTTAAAACCTACGGATTACGTATCGAAGAATAAGCGGTGCAGAGTCGTCGTGGTTTGTGTGCCGGGTCGGACGGTCTGCGCCATCCGGCCCGCAATTCTATCGTGCCAGACGCAACTGTTGCAGGTTTCCGTCAAGCTGCAAATCGGTTTGCAACCGTGCGATATCACGGCATAAGAATGCCATCTCCCGGTGAGCCTCCAGCTTCTTACGCCATTTTTCCGGCACTTCATCCAGATGTGCGTAGAGACCTTCCAGCGTCTGAAACTGCACCAACAGTTGGGTGGCGCTTTTCGGGCCAATACCGGCGACGCCGGGTACTTTTGAACTGCTGATCCCCGCCAGTCCCCAGTAATCCGGCAACTGCTGCGGTTGAACGCCAAACTCTTTTTCAATGAACGGCGCATCCAGCCAGCGTTTCTGAAAGTAATCGCGAATGCGTAACGTCGGAGAGAGCAACTGGCAATAGCCTTTGTCAGTCGACACGATAGTCGCCTGGTGGCCCGCTTGTGTGACTTTTACCGCCAGGGTTGCCGCCAAATCATCGGCTTCATTGCCGCTCGACACCCAACACGCGACGCCACACTGTTCAAAGGCCGTGCGCAGGGTGGGCATCTCATTGTGCAGTTCATCCGGCATCGGTGGACGACCGGCTTTGTAGTCCGGAAGACGCTGGTGACGCCATCCACTGTTACGCGCTTCATCATCAAACACCGCCACGGCGTGGGTGGGCTGGCTGTGGACAATCAGCTGGTCAAGCGCGTGCAGACAGGTCTCCACACAGGGCGAACCCTGAACGGCGTGGATCCGGCGAATTAAATTGAGTGCGTCGACGATGAGCAGATGGACAGCCACGGTGTTCTCCCTTACCAGTCAGCGTGTAGGGTAACATTCAGGACGGAAGCAGGCTATTGCAGGAGGCTAAAACGGGAAGAGGCCTCGCAAAATGAGGCCTCTGAGTGCACGATTAATCGCAGGTGACAATCTTCATGGCCAGGCCGCCGCGAGAGGTTTCGCGGTACTTGGCGTTCATGTCTTTACCGGTTTCGTACATGGTTTCGATGACTTTATCGAGACAAACGCGAGGTTCGCTGGTACGGCGCAGGGCCATACGTGCTGCGTTGACCGCCTTGACGGATGCAATGGCGTTACGCTCAATGCACGGTACCTGAACCTGTCCTGCAACTGGATCGCAGGTCAGACCGAGGTTGTGTTCCATACCGATTTCCGCAGCAATACACACCTGCATCGGACTGCCGCCCAGCAGTTCTGCCAGACCGGCCGCCGCCATCGAGCAGGCCACACCGACTTCGCCCTGACAGCCCACTTCCGCGCCGGAAATGGAGGCATTCATCTTGTACAGTGAGCCAATCGCACTGGCGACCAGCATGTAGCGAGCCAGCGAGTTAGCGTTCACTTCGCGGATGAATTTGTCGTAGTAGGCGAGCACGGCTGGCACGATACCACAGGCGCCGTTCGTCGGTGCAGTAACCACGCGTCCGCCAGCGGCGTTCTCTTCGTTTACCGCCAGAGCGAACATGTTGATCCAGTCAACGACCGCCATCGGATCGGTGGTGGTTTTGTCGCTGCTCACCAGCATACGACGCAGCGCTGCCGCACGGCGGGGAACGCGCAGTTTTCCAGGCAGAACGCCCTCGGTGGTGATGCTGCGCTCAATGCCGCTGCGCATTACCTCCCAGACGTTAGCAAAGTGCTGTTCCAGCTCTTCTTTGCTGTGTAATGCCAGTTCGTTTTGCATCATCAGACCGGAAAGGGAAAGTCCGGTTTCCTGACAGTGTTTTTGCAAATCGGCAGCCGATTTGTACGGATACGGTACGTTGACCGGCGCACTGTTCGGTAAACCGAAATGTTCTTCATCAACGATGAAACCACCGCCAATGGAGTAATAAGTCTGGCTGTAGAGGACGTTATCGCCCGCCAGCGCGGTAATGCGCATCCCGTTCTCGTGCAGAGACAGGTTATCGGCATGGAAATTCATGCACTTATCAACCGGGAATTCAACTTCATGCTGACCGTTCGCCAGCAGCAGTCGCCCGTGGGTGTTCACATCCTGGATGAAGCCCGGGATGGCGTCGATGTCGACGGTATCCGGCAGATTTCCCGCAAGACCCATGATAATCGCGATATCGGTGTGGTGGCCTTTACCCGTCAGCGACAGGGAGCCATACACATCCACCACCACGCGGGTGACATCCGTCAGAATATGGCGGGCAATCAGATCATCCGTGAATTGTTTGCCAGCTTTCATTGGTCCAACGGTGTGTGAACTGGAAGGGCCAATGCCGATTTTGAAAATATCGAATACGCTAATCATAGGGCATCCATTGCGGTTATATCAGGGAGGAAGCGCCGCCCGAAAGCGGCGCTAAACAACTTAGCTGAACAGGGAGTAGAAAATCGCGGAGATAGCAATCAGACCCATCACGACAACAAACACGTTGCTGATGTGACCGCTGTATTTACGCATTGCCGGTACTTTCTGGATTGCGTACATCGGCATCAGGAACAGGATCATCGCGATGATTGGACCACCCAGGGTTTCAATCATACCGAGGATGCTCGGGTTCAGGGTGGCGACAATCCAGGTCGTTACCAGCATGAACAGCGCAGTGATGCGGTTCAGTTTGTTGATTTCGATAGACTTGCCTTTACCACGCAGAGATTTGATGACCATCCCGTTGAAACCTTCACGTGCGCCCAGGTAGTGGCCGAGGAAGGATTTGGTGATAGCAATCATTGCGATGATCGGTGCCATCCAGGCGATGATCGGCGCATTAAAGTGGTTTGCCAGGTAAGACAGAATCGAGATGTTCTGCTCTTTCGCTGCCGCCAGATCCGCCGGAGTCAGACTCAGTACGCAACTGAAGACGAAGAACATCACCGTCAGCACCATCATGATGTGAGCGAATGCCAGAATCTTCGAGCATTTTTTCTCTGCCGCGTCGCCGTACTCTTCACGCTTCGCTACTGCGAAAGAAGAGATAATCGGAGAGTGGTTGAAAGAGAACACCATCACCGGAATTGCCAGCCACAGGGTCATCCACAAACCGTTGCCGGTCGTAGCCGCAGAATCAAAGGACAGGGTTTCCAGCGCAGCACCGCTCCACTGTGGGATCAGGTACAGTGCCAGCAGCATCAGTGCAGCGACAAACGGGAACACCAGGATGCTCATTGCCTTCACGATCATCTGCTCACCGAAGCGAACGATAGTCATCATCCCGACAATCAGGATCAGCGACAGGATCGCACGCGGTGGCGGGGTGATGGATAACTGGTGAGTCAGGAAGCTCTCAACCGTGTTGGTGATCGCGACACTATAGACCAACAGAATCGGGTAAATCGCGAAGAAGTACAGCAGGGTAATCAGTTTACCCGCGCCGATACCAAAGTGCTCTTCAACTACTTCTGTGATGTCTTCACCCGGATTTTTGCCGGACAGCACAAAGCGAGTCAGACCACGGTGGGCGAAGAAGGTCATCGGGAAGGCGAGGATTGCCATGATGATCAGTGGGATCATCCCACCGACACCTGCGTTGATTGGCAGGAACAATACGCCCGCACCGATAGCCGTGCCATAAAGGCCCAGCATCCACATGGTATCGGTCTTGCGCCATGCGCTTCGTGATTCAGTCGAAGCAATTGTGCTGGTTTGAATGGTTTCCATCTATTTCTCCTGGAGGAAGCTAAAAATCAGGAAAATGTTCCTGACCGTAAAACGAAATTCTTGCAGCGACGATTTTTATAAAATTTTTAACCGTAGTAATTTGCGGGCAGAAAGATACATTTAACTAATGAATCTATCAGTGATCGCGATCTCAAATGCAATAATCCACTTCTAATGTGGATATTTTTGGATCATTGGTCTGTTAAAAAAACATCACAGCGAATTTACGCGTGCGAAGGCTAGCATTAACAACATATTGACAGAAAGGATTGCCAGACAGATGCGGAGGTTACGTTGTAAAAAGCGATCTTTATAGTGGTTTGTGGTGACTAATTTAAATTCTGGATGATAAAACGCGGTTGCATTAGCGAGGTAATCGTTTGCGTAGCGATATTTTTTGTATGATGTATTAGCAGGCTTAATAAAGTGAACGTGTTATCTCATTGGTAATTATAGAAAAACCGGAAGGGCTATTCGCCGCTCCCGGTCCATGAAACGCTTTTCGCGTCAGGCGCAAATTTCGTAGCAGGGGATATAGGCGGTGCCTGGCAGCTTCATACGGTGCTGCGCAACAAAACCTTGCAGGAGATCGTCCATGCGACGCATCATTTCACTGTCGCCGTGGATTTTGTATGGCCCAAACTCTTCAATGGCGCGGATACCCACTTCCTTAACGTTACCCGCTACAATGCCGGAGAAGGCGCGACGCAGGTCTGCCGCCAGTACCTCAACCGGTTGGTCAGGGTACAGCTTCAGGTTGGCCATGTTCTCGTGGGACGGTTCGAACGGCATTTGCAGATCCGGCGTGATACGAATCGACCAGTTGAAGCTGTAGGCATCACCGGTATCACGACGGTTCTCTTTCACCAGCGGCATCGCTTTTTTCATCAGGCGCGCCACTTCTGCTGCGTCATCAATGATAATGCGGTAATGCGTGCGCGCGGCTTCTCCCAGCGTATGCACGATGAACTCATCCAGCACGCGGAAGTAATCAGCGCTCTCTTTCGGGCCGGTGAGGATGAGCGGTAGAACCTGATCTTTGTTCGCCGGATTCATCAGGATCCCCAATAGATACAGTAACTCTTCCGCTGTACCGACACCGCCCGGGAAGATGATAATGCCGTGGGCGATACGCACGAAGGCTTCCAGACGTTTTTCAATGTCCGGCATAATGATCAGTTCGTTAACCAGCGGGTTCGGTGGTTCAGCGGCGATAATCGACGGCTCAGTCATCCCAATAAAACGGCTGTCTTTATAACGCTGTTGCGCATGGCCCACCGCGGCACCTTTCATCGGCGCTTCCATTGCGCCAGGCCCGCAACCGGTACAGATGTTCAGCTCGCGCAAACCTAACTGTGTCCCGACGCGTCGGGCGTACAGGTATTCGTTTTCATTAATCGAGTGGCCGCCCCAGCAAACCACCATGTTTGGCGCTTCGCCCACGTGCAGCGCTCTGGCATTACGCAAAATAGAGAACACCAGGTTAGTAATGTGCACGGAGCTTTCGAGATCCAGATGCTGGAAACGGCCCGCGTTATGAATCTGCCCGTTAACAAACAGAATATCGCGCAGCACGGCAAACAAGTTCGCCTGCAGTGCGCGAATGATACGGCCATCGACGAAGGCATCTTCTGGCGGGTTGATCAGTTCCAGCTTCACGCCGCGTTCGCGACGCAGCACGTTAATGTCGAAACTTTCAAAGCGGGACAGCAGCTCTTTGCTGTTGTCAGTCAGACTGCCGGAGTTTAAAACGGCAAGCGAACAGTTACGAAACAGTTGATACAGGTCGCTGCTGGCCGTGCGTTTAAGCATATCGACTTCCAGTTGCGACAACATGTCCATTGAGCCAAGCGGGCTAATATGTGTAATCAAGTAAACTCCTTATGGGACGCAAAACGTCATTCCCTGTAGAGTACAATAGCCCTGGCTTATGACCTTTCACAACCTTACGCGTGGAATCCGACCCGCAAAATTGTGAAATAATTCACTGTCGAACTAATCTGCCGGTTGCCGGAACGAAGTCGGTGTTGCTCCGCCATGGGTTAATATCCAGACCACCACGGCGCGTATAGCGTGCATAAACGCTCAGTTTTTCCGGCTGACAGAAGCGTAGCAGGTCGTTGAAAATGCGTTCTACGCACTGCTCGTGAAACTCGTTATGATGGCGGAAAGAGATCAGATAACGGAGTAGTTTTTCGCGATCGATCTTGCGTCCGCGATACTGAATTTGTATGGAGCCCCAGTCCGGCTGATGGGTGATCAGACAGTTTGATTTCAACAGATGACTCACCAGCGTCTCTTCTACCACTTTTTCACCGCTGGTGGCGGACTGCAGATAATCGGTAGTGAACTGGTAGTTATCGATGTCAATGTCCTGATCATCAATGCAGGTGCCGTGAAAATGCGCGACCGGCTGTCCTTCCAGCTCATCGAGACGGTATAGCGCAACGGTCACTTTCCCTTCAGCACAGGCGCGCAAATCGTTTTCCAGCGTCTGTTGTACCGCTTCCCAGGAGTCAAACCGCGTCTGGTTAAAACTGTTCAGATACAGCTTAAAGCTTTTGGATTCAATCAAATTGAGGCTGGTGTAATCCAGTTCCACATGACCCACCGCCACCTGTGGTAATCCCCTGGCATTCAGCCATGACAGTTCATACAGCGTCCAGATATCGGCACCGTGAAACGGCAGGCTGTCAGCTTTTAGACCCAGCGGGTCGCGATTCAGACTGCGAGGCACGCCCTGTAACAGGCTGGGGTCGTAAATATCCCGGTAATCCGTTGATTTACCGAGCGTCAGGCCATCAAGAGCCTGATGGTTTTCATAAGAAGACATGTTTCACCGTCATAAACCAGATACACTATGCGCCAAGTGTATCCTGGCTTTTATGAAGAGAGAAACCGGTGGACGAACAGACAGCTTTAGCCCTGAAGGATTTTACGGCGCGTTACTGTGACGCATGGCATGCAAAAAACGGCAGTTGGCCGATGAGCGAAGAACTGTATGGCGTGCCTTCTCCCTGCATTATCTCGACTACCCGTGATGCCGTGTACTGGCAACCGCAGCCGTTTGAAGGTGAACAGAATGTAAACGCGGTTGAACGCGCCTTCGATATTGTGGTACAACCTGCGCTTCACGCATTTTATACCACGCAGTTTGCCGGGGATATGCGCGCGCAGTCAGGCAGCGAAACGCTGACGCTGTTGCAAACCTGGAGCGAGGATGATTTCAGACGGGTTCAGGAGAACCTGATTGGTCATCTGGTGACGCAGAAACGTTTGAAACTGTCGCCGACCCTTTTTATTGCCACACTGGACAATGAACTGGAGGTCATTTCGCTCTGCAATCTGTCGGGGGAAGTGATCAAAGAAACGCTGGGAACCCGTAATCGTTCCGTCCTGGCCCCTTCTCTTGCGGATTTCCTTACGCACCTTAATCCTCTTCTGTAATCCATTTCACTCATGAATATGTGAGAGATCTCTTACAAGCCCTGTAGGAGATCGCCAGGTAGTAAATGAAGATATCACGAAGTAAAAATGGCTAATAACCTAATAAATCATCGAGTTAATGATTTTATGTCAACTTTCATATGAAATTTTCCTTAAGGCATTGCCTGTAAGCATCTTGTAAGACGGCGTGAAAAAGGCGATTCTATGTACGTCGACAGGGAGTCGCACAACGAAGTGAACATCAGGATGATGACACTTCAGCAGGACACACCAGGACGGTGTTACAGGGAAAGGCTTCAGGATGAAGTGAAGAGGATAACGCGGGAATGCGTTAAAGGACACCTCCAGGAAGGAGAACGAGAGCCGGTCAGGATAGTCGGTGGGTCAGGATGGCCAGGATGCTTCAGGATGAAGTAATCACATCGGGGTGGTGTGAGCAGGATGCAAAATGTTCAGGATGAACAACAGGTCGCAAGACCAGAGGAAAAGTTGTCACGGATGAGCAGGGAGCACAAAAAGTAGCTGGAATGCTGCGAAACGAACCGGGAGCACTGTTTTTACAGTGCTCCCTTTTTTTGCTTCTCATTTTACTGGTGGTATCCTTCGCGCCAGATTTTTCATCATTGAGGTGACTTTCATGACGACTCATGACCGTGTGCGTCAGCAGCTTCATGCACTTGAAGCGTTGCTGCGTGAGCATCAACACTGGCGGATGGATGAACCCGAAGCCCACCTGTTTACCAGCACCCAACCGTTTTGTATGGATACGATGGAACCCATTGAGTGGCTGCAATGGGTCCTTATCCCCCGCATGCATGCGCTACTGGACAGTGCGCAACCGCTGCCCGAGGCGTTTGCCGTCGCACCTTATTACGAAATGGCGCTGACCGCCGATCATCCGCAGCGCGAAATCCTGCTGGAGGCGTTGCAGGCGCTGGATGCGCTTTTTGCGCAAGATAAATCCTGATGCTGGAAATTCTGTATCAGGATGAATGGCTGGTTGCGGTCAACAAGCCTTCCGGCTGGCTGGTGCACCGCAGCTGGCTGGATCGAGACGAAAAAGTGGTGGTGATGCAGACCGTGCGTGACCAGATTGGTCAGCATGTGTTTACCGCGCATCGCCTCGACAGACCAACATCCGGCGTCCTGCTGATGGGCTTATCCAGTGAAGCCGGACGCCGTCTCGCGCAGCAGTTTGAGCAACACCAGATCCATAAGCGCTATCACGCCATTGTCCGTGGTTGGTTAATGGAAGAGGCGGTACTCGATTATCCGCTGGTGGAGGAACTGGATAAAATCGCCGACAAGTTTGCCCGCGAAAACAAAGACCCACAGCCTGCGGTAACTCATTACCGTGGCCTCGCCACCGTTGAAATGCCCGTGGCAACCGGGCGTTATCCGACGACTCGTTACGGACTGGTGGAACTGGATCCGCAAACGGGACGCAAGCATCAGCTCAGACG
Organism: Citrobacter sp. LST-B2; assembly: GCF_057983045.1. Taxonomy (NCBI): domain Bacteria; kingdom Pseudomonadati; phylum Pseudomonadota; class Gammaproteobacteria; order Enterobacterales; family Enterobacteriaceae; genus Citrobacter; species Citrobacter sp. LST-B2. Next base: position 3,858,621 of record NZ_CP192598.1, on the reverse strand, counting down.
TCATCTGGCGCACCTGCGCCATCCGATTATTGGCGACAGCAAGCATGGCGATTTGCGGCAGAACCGCAGTGCAGCGGAACATTTTGGCTGCAACCGACTGATGCTGCATGCCAGCCAGCTTTCGCTGACTCATCCGTTTACCGGTGAACCGTTGACGATTCATGCCGGGCTGGATACGGTCTGGATGCAGGCGCTATCACAGTTTGGCTGGCAGGGACTTCTCCCTGATAATGAAAGGGTTGAGTTAAGTGAGCCAGCAGGTCAGGATGAACGCATACGTTCTTCATTCAGGGAGTAATTAAGCATGGCGGAAATCGGGATTTTTGTCGGGACAATGTACGGTAACGCGCTACTGGTGGCCGAAGAGGCCGAAGCGATCCTGACGGCCCAGGGGCACAATGCGACTGTTTTTGAAGATCCTGAACTGACGGACTGGCAGAAATATCAGGATAAAATCGCGCTGGTGGTCACCTCAACGACCGGGCAGGGCGATTTACCTGACAGCATTGTGCCGTTGTTTCAGGGAATCAAAGACCAACTGGGTTTCCAGCCAAATCTGCGTTACGGCGTGATTGCGTTAGGCGACAGCAGCTACGTCAATTTCTGTAATGGCGGTAAACAGTTTGATGCCCTGTTACAGGAGCAAAGCGCGCAGCGCGTGGGGGAAATGTTGTTGATTGATGCCAGTGAGCACCCGGAGCCCGAAAGCGAATCCAATCCCTGGGTTGAACATTGGGGCACACTCTTATCCTGAGAGTGAACCCTCCCCCTACCGGGAGGGGCTCTCTTATGGTGCCAGGCACGGGAACAACCTGATGCTATGCTACCCATACTGAATCGAGTTAGCCTCGGGCAAACGCCCCTAAATACCCTCAACATAGAAGGGTTTTTAGGGGCGTTTTCATAGGGTCAAGCGACCTGTTTCACACTCCTGTCTTTTCCACGTAAGTCCCACGCGATTTCCGTTACAGGTTTTCAATTCCGTGAAGTCGCTTCCATCACCCTGGGCTTTTGCCATAAACATAAGTGATACATCCCCTAAATGTTGGGTTCTTGCACGGTGAGCAAGAACCGGGTGCTTTTTATACTTCTCCTGCCAGTTATAAAAAATGCAGTTAGCAAGGTGAACGACCTAATAAAAGCTGCAATAAAAAACACGAAACGTCACCTCTGATCCCCTACCAGTTGTGCTGTTCAGAGTGAGCGTGACTAACGCGAAAATTCAGGAGTGCAACAATGAGTTCATTAAGTCAGGCTGCGAGCGGTGCGGAAAAACGCACCAATGCCCGCTACTGGATAGTGGTGATGTTGTTTATCGTCACCTCCTTCAACTATGGCGACCGCGCCACCTTATCCATTGCCGGTTCGGAGATGGCCAAAGATATTGGTCTGGATCCGGTCGGTATGGGTTACGTTTTCTCTGCGTTCTCATGGGCCTATGTTATCGGGCAGATCCCGGGCGGCTGGCTGCTGGACCGTTTTGGTTCCAAACGCGTTTACTTCTGGTCCATCTTCATTTGGTCCATGTTTACCCTGTTACAGGGCTTCGTCGATATCTTCAGCGGATTCGGCATTATCGTCGCGCTGTTTACCTTGCGCTTCCTCGTCGGTCTGGCGGAAGCGCCATCCTTCCCCGGCAACAGTCGCATCGTCGCGGCCTGGTTCCCGGCACAGGAGAGGGGAACGGCGGTCGCAATCTTTAACTCTGCGCAGTACTTTGCCACCGTTATTTTTGCCCCAATCATGGGCTGGCTGACGCACGAAGTGGGTTGGTCGCATGTGTTCTTCTTTATGGGCGGCCTTGGGATTGTCATCAGCTTTATCTGGCTGAAAGTGATCCACGAGCCAAACCAGCATCCGGGCGTGAACAAGAAAGAGCTGGAATACATTGCAGAAGGCGGTGCGCTGATCAACATGGATCAGAAAGACACCAAAGCCAAAGTGCCGCTCAGCGTGAAATGGGGACAGGTCAAGCAGTTGCTGGGTTCCCGCATGATGATCGGTGTGTATATCGGTCAGTACTGCATTAACGCGCTGACCTACTTCTTTATCACCTGGTTCCCGGTTTATCTGGTACAGGCTCGCGGTATGTCGATCCTGAAAGCGGGCTTTGTGGCCTCGGTTCCTGCGGTGTGTGGATTTATCGGCGGGGTGCTGGGCGGCATTATCTCCGACTGGCTGATGCGTCGGACCGGCTCACTGAACATTGCGCGTAAAACGCCTATCGTGATGGGGATGTTGTTGTCGATGGTGATGGTGTTCTGTAACTACGTCAACGTCGAGTGGATGATCATCGGTTTCATGGCGCTGGCGTTCTTTGGTAAGGGCATCGGTGCCCTGGGCTGGGCGGTGATGGCTGATACGGCGCCGAAAGAGATCAGCGGCCTGAGCGGGGGTCTGTTCAACATGTTCGGCAACATCTCTGGCATCGTGACACCCATTGCCATTGGCTACATCGTTGGCACGACCGGCTCCTTCAACGGTGCGCTGATTTATGTGGGCGTGCATGCGTTGATCGCGGTACTGAGCTACCTGGTGCTGGTGGGGGATATTAAACGTATCGAACTGAAACCGGTCGCAGGACAACTATCATGACGACACAATCCAGCCCCGTTATCACGGACATGAAGGTCATTCCGGTCGCCGGACATGACAGTATGCTCCTCAACATTGGCGGTGCGCATAACGCGTATTTTACCCGCAATATCGTGGTACTAACCGATAACGCCGGGAACACCGGCGTCGGTGAAGCGCCGGGCGGAGAGGTTATCTACCAGACGCTGGTTGATGCCATTCCGATGGTGCTCGGTCAGGAAGTGGCCCGACTGAATAAAGTGGTCCAGCAGGTCCACAAAGGCAATCAGGCCGCTGACTTTGATACGTTTGGCAAAGGCGCCTGGACATTCGAACTGCGTGTCAATGCGGTGGCCGCGCTGGAAGCCGCGCTGCTTGATCTGCTGGGCAAGGCGCTCAACGTGCCGGTCTGCGAACTGTTAGGGCCAGGCAAGCAGCGTGATGCAGTGACCGTGCTCGGTTATCTTTTCTACGTGGGCGACAGAACCAAAACCGATCTGCCTTATCTGGAGACCACACCGGGCAACCACGACTGGTATCACCTGCGCCATCAGGAAGCACTCAACAGCGATGCCGTGGTGCGTCTGGCGGAAGCTTCGCAGGATCGCTACGGTTTTAAAGATTTCAAACTCAAAGGCGGCGTGCTGCCAGGTGAGCAAGAGATCGATACCGCTCGCGCGCTGAAAAAGCGATTCCCGGATGCGCGTATTACCGTTGATCCCAACGGTGCCTGGCTGCTTGAAGAGGCGATCACGCTGTGCAAAGGGTTGAACGATGTGCTCACTTACGCAGAAGATCCGTGTGGCGCCGAGCAGGGCTTTTCCGGGCGCGAAGTGATGGCCGAATTCCGTCGCGCCACGGGATTGCCGGTGGCGACGAACATGATCGCCACTAACTGGCGCGAAATGGGCCATGCGGTAATGCTGAATGCCGTTGATATCCCGCTTGCCGATCCGCATTTCTGGACGCTTTCCGGTGCGGTACGTGTGGCACAGTTGTGCGACGACTGGGGGCTGACCTGGGGCTGCCACTCTAACAACCACTTCGATATTTCACTGGCGATGTTTACCCACGTTGGCGCGGCAGCGCCGGGTAAACCGACCGCCATCGACACGCACTGGATCTGGCAGGAGGGCGATTGCCGCCTGACGAAAAATCCTCTTGAGATTAAAAACGGAAAAATTGCTGTCCCTCACGCGCCTGGACTGGGTGTTGAACTGGACTGGGATCAGGTGCAGAAGGCGCATGACGCTTACAAAAAACTGCCAGGCGGTGCGCGAAATGACGCCGGTCCGATGCAGTACCTGATCCCCGGCTGGACTTTTGACCGTAAACGTCCCGTTTTCGGCCGTCACTGACTTGTATAAGGACTCAACAATGAACGCACAATTTACTACTCCTGTTGTAACGGCAATGCAGGTTATTCCGGTTGCGGGCCACGACAGTATGCTGATGAACCTGAGCGGAGCACATGCCCCGTTCTTCACGCGTAATATTGTGATTATCAAAGATAATTCCGGTCATACTGGCGTGGGTGAAATCCCCGGTGGCGAAAAAATCCGTAAGACGCTGGAAGACGCGATCCCGCTGGTGGTGGGTAAACAGCTTGGTGAGTACAAAAACGTGCTGAATGCGGTGCGCAATACTTTTGCCGATCGTGACTCAGGCGGCCGCGGTCTGCAAACGTTTGACCTGCGTACCACCATCCACGTAGTCACCGGCATTGAAGCTGCGCTGCTGGATCTGCTGGGACAACATCTGGGCGTAAACGTGGCGTCTTTGCTGGGGGACGGTCAACAGCGTAGCGAAGTAGAAATGCTCGGCTATCTGTTCTTCGTCGGTAACCGCAAAGCCACACCGCTGCCGTATCAGAGCCAGCCGGATGAGCAATGCGACTGGTATCGTCTGCGTCATGAAGAAGCGATGACACCCGATGCGGTCGTCCGTCTGGCAGAAGCGGCGTATGAAAAATACGGTTTCAATGACTTCAAACTGAAAGGCGGCGTGCTGGCTGGGGAAGAAGAGGCGGAGTCGATTGTGGCGCTGGCAAAACGCTTCCCACAGGCGCGCGTCACGCTGGATCCTAACGGTGCCTGGTCACTGAATGAAGCGATCAAAATCGGTAAATACCTGAAAGGTTCGCTGGCCTACGCGGAAGATCCGTGTGGTGCTGAGCAGGGCTTCTCGGGTCGTGAGGTGATGGCGGAGTTCCGTCGCGCCACCGGTCTGCCGACCGCGACCAATATGATCGCCACCGACTGGCGTCAGATGGGCCATACGCTGTCATTACAGTCGGTGGATATCCCGCTGGCTGACCCGCACTTCTGGACGATGCAGGGTTCTGTGCGCGTCGCGCAGATGTGCCATGAGTTCGGTCTGACCTGGGGTTCACACTCCAATAACCACTTTGACATTTCGTTGGCGATGTTTACCCATGTGGCTGCGGCGGCGCCGGGCAAGATCACGGCGATCGACACTCACTGGATCTGGCAGGAAGGCAACCAGCGTCTGACCAAAGCGCCGTTTGAAATTAAAGGCGGTATGGTGCAGGTACCGGCGAAACCGGGTCTGGGCGTTGAACTGGATATGGACCAGGTAATGAAAGCTCACGAGCTGTATCAGAAGCATGGTCTGGGCGCGCGTGATGACGCGATGGGGATGCAGTATCTGATCCCGAACTGGACGTTCGATAACAAACGTCCATGCATGGTTCGTTAAGATGTCGACCGGTCCCAAAAGGACCGGTTATTTTTTATTGGTAAACCGGGTGTATGCTTAGCTGAGTCAACATGCGTAAGGACGGCTTATGAAAATAGTGATCGCACCGGACTCGTATAAGGAAAGTTTGAGTGCTCTCGAGGTGGCGAACGCCATTGAGCAAGGTTTTCGTGAAATCTGGCCCGATGCGGATTACGTAAAACTTCCGGTTGCTGATGGCGGTGAAGGAACGGTTGAAGCCATGGTGGCGGCGACGGCGGGACGCATTGTTGATGTCGACGTCACGGGTCCGCTGGGGAAAACCGTCACCGCGTTTTTCGGCTTATCCGGCGACGAGCGCACGGCTTTCATTGAGATGGCGGCAGCCAGCGGCCTGGAGCAGGTGCCTGTCGCGTTACGCGATCCATTAAAGACAACCTCCTGGGGAACCGGGGAGTTGATTCGTCATGCGCTGGATGCTGGCGTAGATCATATTATTATCGGGCTCGGCGGCAGTGCGACCAACGACGGCGGTGCGGGCATGGTGCAGGCGTTGGGGGCAAAATTGCTCGATGCCCGGCAGAATGAAATTGGTAAGGGCGGAGCAGCGCTCGATGCGCTTACACGGATCGATATCAGCCAGTTGGATCCGCGTCTTGCCGCATGCCGTATTGAAGTCGCGTGTGATGTGACTAACCCGCTGACTGGTAAAGAGGGGGCGTCAGCGGTGTTTGGCCCACAGAAAGGGGCGACGGTAGAGACGATCGATCGTCTGGATACGGCACTGGTGCATTATGCGCAGATTATCGCCCGCGATCTGGAGGTGGATGTCCTTGAACTGGCTGGCGGTGGTGCGGCAGGCGGTATGGGCGCGGCGCTGTATGCGTTTTGCGGTGCGCAACTGCGACGCGGAATTGAGATAGTCACCGATGCGCTACAACTGGATGCGTGCGTTGCGGATGCCAATCTGGTGGTGACCGGCGAAGGGCGCATGGATAGCCAGACGATCCACGGTAAAGTTCCGGTAGGAGTGGCGAAGGTGGCAAAGCGCTACCACAAACCGGTGATCGGTATTGCCGGCAGCCTGACGGCCGATGTCGGCATCGTCCATGAACATGGGCTGGATGCCGTCTTTAGCGTGATTTATACCATCTGTACGCTGGACGATGCGTTGAAGAACGCCGCAGAGAACGTGCGCATGACCGCGCGCAACGTCGCGGCGACGCTCAAAATGGGACAGACGCTACGCTGATCGACAGGCCGGATGGCGCGCTGCCTGTCCGGCCTACAATAGCCATTTTCGCGCTTCACGCGCCACGTTATCCATCTCGTCCAGCAGTTCCAGAAACTCGGGTTCCAGATCTTCTTCTGGCGTCCCTTCGCGTAACTGGCTTTCCAGCAACTGACACAAATTCTTCATGCGCGGTACGCCGCTATAACCGCAACTGCCATGCAGCTTATGAATCAAATCGATTAATCCTTGTGGATTTTCCCCTACCAACTGCTCTTCGATTTTATTACGCACTTCCGGCAGAAAATCGATCAGCATTTGCAGCATATCGCGTGCCAGATCGGGTTTTCCGGCGGCCTGGCGTAGCGCCAGTTGCCAGTCCAGCGTGGCATTTGGGTTGAAAACCGGTTCGATCGGTTCAGCGCTAAGCCGGCGTGTCGGAACACTTGCGCCTGGTTTGTAGCGTTGCAGCAGATTAAACAGCTTCTCTTCTTCGATCGGTTTTGCCAGATAGTCATTCATTCCGGCACTCAGCAATTTCTCTTTCTGGCCTGCCATCGCGTGCGCGGTGACGGCGATCACCGGGGTTTGCTGTTGATGAGGAAGCTGGTGGATCAGTTCGCAAGCCCGAATGCCATCCATGTCCGGCATCTGAATATCCATCAGGATCAGATCAAATTGCATCTGCTTCGCGCGATCGACCGCCTGTTGGCCGCTATCACACAGCTCAACATGTTGAACCAGATCGTCCAGCAGTGCGCCGATCAGCTTCAGGTTGGCTGGATTATCATCAACCGCCATAACCGTCATGGCAATTTTGCTTTCGTCTGAGACCAGCGCGCTTTCGGGGTGATTCTGACGACACAAATCCACCAGCGCGGGCAGCAGACGCGTGGAGGTCAGGGGTTTTAGCAGACAACTTGCCACACCGTCCTGTTTGAGTTTCTCGGCGTTCACCTGAGCGTGGCACGGCAGCGCCAGCATCAGGAATTCGGTCATTTTGGTTGCCTGAATCAGCCGCTCGTGCTGCATTGTCAGCGGCTCTTTGAAGGTGACGGCAACGCCAAGCAGCATAAAGTCGTAGTGCTCAACGGCCAGTGCGGAAAACGTTGGGCTATAAATCACCTCCAGCGGCGTTTCGCTAAGAATATCCAGCGTACACTGCGCGGCAGCGGCATTTGGCTCGATGTAGGCAATACGTTTACCCACCAGGCAGGTGGTCGCCGGGCCATCCTTAATCACATTCGGATTCAGATCGAGATTGATGTGGAACCAGAAGGTTGAGCCGCGATTCGGCTGGCTGTGGAAGGAGATATCACCGCCCATCTCGTTAACCAGCTTCTGCGTGATCACCAGCCCCAGTCCGGTACCGCCGTGGCGACGGGAAATACTGGCATCGGCCTGACGGAAAGCCTGGAACAGGCGTGACTGGTCGCGCTCGGGGATACCGATGCCGGTATCGCGGATCTGCACTTCGATCTGCACTTTGGTGTTACTCAGCGAACGCTTTTCCACCAGAATGTCGATGTTGCCGCTCTCGGTGAATTTAATCGCGTTACCGACCAGATTAGTGATGACCTGCTGTAAACGCAGCGGGTCGCCAATCACGTTATCCGGTACGTCATTCTTAATATTGAGCGTCAGCTCCAGCCCTTTGTCGTGCGACGAATGCGCCAGCAGCGTCACCACTTCATCGAGCGTATTGCGCAGGGCAAAGGGAATGCTTTCGAGAATAAGTTTACCCGCTTCCAGCTTAGAGAAATCGAGAACGTCGTTGATGATTGCCAGCAGGTTATTTGCCGAACGCTCGATGGTATTCAGGTGGTCGCGCTGGGTGGTATTCAGCTCGGTTTTCAGCGTCAGGCGCGTAAAGCCGATCACGCCGTTCAGCGGGGTACGCAGCTCATGGGACATGTTGGCCAAAAATTCAGACTTGATGCGCGCGGCTTCCTGCGCACGCTTTTTCGCGAGATCCAGCTCGACGTTCTGGATCTCCATCTGCTCGAGCGTTTCACGCAAATCGGAGGTCGCCTGATCGATATTGTGCTGCATCTCTTCGTGATAGGCCGCGAGCGACATGGCCATTGAGTTAATGCCGTTTTTCAACACATCCAGCTCGCCGAGCATAAAGCCCTCCACGCGGCTGTCGAGTTGCCCCCGGCGGATGCGGTCAACCGTATTGACCATGTTGCGAATCGGCCCTGTCACATCGCGCATCAGACGCCAGCCAAAGATCAGCGCAATGCCGATACAAAACAGCATCATGACGGAAGAAATGAAGATTTCTTTATACTGTTGTAAGCGGACCGACTTGAGATCGAGTTCAAGCGCCACATATCCCAACATATTACCCGCGTTTTTCGCATCAGTGGCCGGGGATTCGTCAAGCGAATAGCTTTCTGAAATGATCGGCGTGCGCAGGATTAAAATATCGCCCTGACCCTGAACGCTCAGTCGGCGCGGAAACGGTGAGCCCGGAGGCAGTTGCATTTCCGACGGATTGAGATTGAAATTCGAGGTGACGAAGAGGTGATTGTTCTCGTCGTAGACCGAAATCGCCCGCACAATCTCTGAGTGGCGGCGATGCAAAACGCTAATGAGCTGGCCGATGGATTCGCGGTTTTGCAGGTTCATACCGTATTCGGTAGAGACCGCGAGAGGCTCGATGATACTGGCACCGGCATCTTCCAGTTGACGCTGCAAGTCGTGGTAGCGATGCACAACGAAAAAGATACTAAGCAGTAAACCGATAAGCACGGTCGGGGCCAGGATCAGAATCATCATGCGAGCGCGCAGGCTGTAGTTGGTCATGGAGTTCCGTTATGGGACAATTAGGGTCACACTGTTAAATTGAGAATATTCTCGTCGATGGCGCAATTCTACTCTGCAAAACGGCGCGTGACGACGCGCCAGATCATAACCGTTACCGTCAATGACCTCGATTCTTTTGGTCAGGGCGTTGCGCGACACAACGGAAAGACGTTGTTTATCCCCGGATTGTTGCCGCAGGAAAGTGCGGACGTGGCGATCACCGAAGATAAAAAACAGTACGCGAAAGCTCAGGTTAAGCGCCGTTTGAATGATAGCCCGGATCGCGTCACGCCGCGCTGTCCGCACTTTGGCATTTGCGGCGGCTGTCAGCAACAGCACGCGAGTATCGAACTGCAGCAGCGCAGTAAAAGCGCCGCGCTGTCACGCCTGATGAATAACGATGTCACCGAGGTGATCGCCGATGCGCCGTGGGGCTATCGCCGTCGCGCACGTTTAAGTCTCAACTTCCAACCCAAGACCCAGCAGTTCCAGATGGGATTTCGCAAGTCAGCGTCCAGTGACATCGTTGATGTCAGACAGTGCCCCATTCTGGTGCCCCAACTTGAAGCATTGCTGCCCGATCTCAGGGCATGCCTTGGCAGCCTGCAGGGAATTCGCCATCTGGGACATGTTGAACTGGTGCAGGCAGACAGCGGTATGCTGATGATTCTGCGCCATACCGCGCCGTTAAGTCGTGCGGATAACGAAAAACTGGAACGCTTTTCGCATTCAAAGGGACTGTCTCTGTATCTGGCACCGCAAAGCGAGATACTGGAAACGGTTTCTGGTCAGACGCCCTGGTATGAATCAAACGGGCTACGCTTAAACTTCAGTCCGCGTGATTTTATTCAGGTCAATGCAGGGGTGAACCAGAAAATGGTGGCCAGCGCGCTGGAATGGCTGGACGTACAGCCTGGCGATCGCGTGCTGGATCTCTTCTGCGGGATGGGCAATTTCACACTCCCGTTGGCAATCCGGGCGGCAAGCGTTGTCGGGGTGGAAGGCGTGCCTGCGCTGGTGGAAAAAGGGCGCGAAAATGCACAACAAAATGGATTACACAATGTGACATTCTTTCATGAAAATCTTGAAGAGGATGTTACCCGACAGCCGTGGGCCAAAAACGGTTTTGATAAAATCTTGCTCGACCCTGCGCGCGCAGGGGCTGCGGGCGTGATGCAACATATTATAAAATTGCAGCCTGGCCGCATTGTTTATGTATCCTGTAATCCTGCCACGCTGGCGCGGGATAGTGAGGCGTTATTACGCGCAGGATATCAAATACAACGGCTGGCGATGCTTGACATGTTCCCCCACACGGGACACCTGGAATCGATGGCATTGTTTGAGCATTCATAATGAATCACGACTTGTCGACTTCGACAGGTCACGTCCCTTAAGGAGAGGACAATGGTTGCGGTAAGAAGTGCGCATCTAAACAAAGCTGGGGAATTTGACCCGAAAAAGTGGATCGAAAGTCTTGGGATCACCAGCCAGCAGTCATGTGAACGCTTAGCCGAAACCTGGGCGTATTGCCTGCAACAGACACAGGGGCATCCGGATGCGGAACTGCTGCTGTGGCGTGGCGTGGAGATGGTGGAAATCCTCTCGACACTCAGTATGGATATCGACACGCTGCGGGCAGCGCTGCTGTTCCCTCTGGCAGATGCCAATGTCGTTAGCGAAGATACCCTGCAGGAAAGCGTAGGTAAGTCTATCGTCAATCTGATTCATGGCGTGCGTGACATGGCGGCCATTCGCCAGTTGAAAGCGACCCATACCGATTCCGTCTCCTCCGAGCAGGTCGACAACGTGCGGCGCATGCTGCTGGCGATGGTCGACGATTTCCGCTGTGTGGTCATCAAACTTGCTGAACGAATCGCCCATCTGCGCGAGGTGAAAGACGCACCGGAAGATGAGCGCGTGTTGGCGGCAAAAGAGTGCACTAACATCTATGCGCCGCTGGCGAACCGATTAGGTATCGGTCAGCTGAAATGGGAGCTGGAAGATTATTGCTTCCGCTATCTGCATCCTGCCGAGTACAAACGCATTGCCAAACTGCTGCATGAACGGCGTATCGATCGTGAGCACTACATTGAAGAGTTCGTGAGTCATTTGCGCTCAGAGATGAAAACGGAAGGCGTAAAGGCGGAAGTGTATGGACGCCCGAAACACATCTACAGCATCTGGCGAAAAATGCAGAAAAAGCATCTGGCATTTGATGAGCTGTTTGACGTGCGCGCCGTGCGTATCGTCGCCGAGCGCTTGCAGGACTGCTACGCCGCGCTGGGCATTGTCCACACGCACTATCGCCATCTGCCGGATGAGTTTGACGACTATGTCGCCAACCCGAAACCGAATGGCTATCAGTCGATTCACACCGTGGTGTTGGGGCCCGGCGGCAAAACGGTAGAGATCCAGATTCGTACTAAACAAATGCATGAGGACGCTGAGCTGGGCGTCGCCGCGCACTGGAAGTATAAAGAAGGCGCAGCCGCAGGCGGGGCGCGTTCCGGCCATGAGGACCGCATTGCCTGGCTGCGTAAGCTGATCGCCTGGCAGGAAGAGATGGCGGACTCTGGCGAAATGCTCGACGAAGTGCGCAGTCAGGTGTTTGACGATCGGGTCTACGTCTTTACGCCGAAAGGCGATGTTGTGGATCTGCCCGCGGGCTCTACGCCGCTCGACTTTGCGTATCACATTCATAGTGATGTGGGGCACCGTTGTATTGGGGCGAAAATCGGTGGGCGCATCGTGCCGTTTACCTATCAGTTGCAGATGGGCGATCAGATCGAAATCATCACCCAGAAACAGCCGAACCCGAGCCGCGACTGGCTGAATCCGAATCTGGGCTATGTGACGACCAGCCGTGGGCGCTCGAAAATCCACGCCTGGTTCCGTAAACAGGACCGCGATAAGAACATCCTTGCCGGACGGCAGATTCTGGATGACGAGCTGTCGCATTTAGGGATCAGCCTGAAAGAAGCGGAAAAGCATCTGCTGCCGCGCTACAACTTCAACGAGCTGGAGGAACTGCTGGCGGCGATTGGCGGGGGCGATATCCGTCTGAACCAGATGGTGAACTTCCTGCAATCGCAGTTCAACAAACCGAGCGCCGCCGAAGAAGACGCCGCCGCGCTGAAACAGCTTCAGCAGAAAACGCATGCGCCGCAGAACCGGCGTAAAGACGATGGGCGTGTTGTTGTGGAAGGCGTAGGTAATTTGATGCATCACATTGCCCGTTGCTGCCAGCCGATTCCAGGTGATGAGATTGTTGGGTTTATTACCCAGGGCCGTGGGATTTCCGTCCATCGGGCGGACTGTGAGCAACTGGTCGAACTGCGTGCGCATGCGCCGGAACGCCTTGTGGACGCCGTGTGGGGTGAAAGCTATTCGGCGGGATACTCGCTGGTAGTGCGCGTACAGGCCAACGATCGCAGCGGTTTATTGCGTGATATCACGACGATTCTGGCGAACGAGAAGGTCAATGTGCTCGGCGTTGCCAGTCGTAGCGATACCAAACAACAGCTTGCTACTATCGATATGACAATTGAAATCTACAACCTGCAGGTGCTGGGACGCGTGCTCAGCAAGCTGAATCAGGTACCTGATGTGATTGACGCGCGTCGTTTGCACGGCAATTAATTTTACTTTCCAGGCCCGGTGGCGCCTCGCTTATCGGGCCTGTGTTTTCAGGATGTTCCAATGACCCAAATTGACCGCCTGCTTGGCATCATGCAACGCCTGCGCGACCCGAAAACCGGCTGTCCGTGGGATAACGAACAGACTTTCGCCACGCTCGCCCCTTACACCCTTGAAGAAACCTACGAAGTGCTCGACGCGATTTCCCGTGAGGATTTTGACGATCTGCGCGGTGAGCTGGGAGATCTACTGTTTCAGGTCGTGTTTTACGCACAAATAGCCCAGGAAGAAGGGCGCTTTGATTTCAATGATATTTGTGCCGCCATCAGTGACAAACTCGAGCGTCGCCACCCGCATGTTTTTGCGGATGCCCAGGTCAACAACAGCACTGAAGTGCTGGCCCGCTGGGAACAAATCAAAACCGGCGAACGAGCGCAAAAAGCGCAGCATTCTGCCCTCGATGATATTCCGCGCAGTTTACCAGCGCTAATGCGGGCGCAGAAAATCCAGAAGCGCTGTTCGAATGTCGGTTTTGACTGGACGACGCTGGGACCAGTGGTCGATAAGGTGTATGAAGAGATCGACGAGGTCATGCACGAGGCCCGGCAGGTCGTTGTCGACCAGGCTAAACTGGAAGAGGAAATGGGCGATTTGCTGTTTGCCACCGTCAATATGGCCCGTCATTTAGGCACCAAAGCGGAGACCGCTCTGCAAAAAGCCAACGAAAAGTTCGAGCGGCGTTTTCGTGAGGTCGAACGGATTGTGGCGGCGCGCGGCCTGGAAATGACCGGTGTTGACCTGGAAACGATGGAAGAAGTCTGGCAACAGGTAAAACGGCAGGAAATTGATCTCTAAGGGAATTGCGCGGTCAAGGGCGTTTTGTGTGATTTTTTAAATAACAAGCGCTTGATTTGCGTCAAAAACATTTACTTCAAAGAGGCTATTTTCTCTTCCCGTTATGTTGATGAGACACCGTGTATACTGCTTCTTCGAGTTATTCGAGTCGCAACACGGCGGCGACTGAAAGAATCCCCAGAAACATAGAAATGCTATGTGACTGGGGTGAGTGAAGGAAGCCAACACCGGTGCGGCTTGAAGAACGAAGGAGAGGGGATAATGAAAGTTTGTGGCGTACGTCATGTTCGGGTATACTACTTTCCCGTCCTGGTTATTCCATCGTTTCACCCTAACTTCTCAGGTTCAGCATGACAACGAACTATATTTTTGTGACCGGCGGGGTCGTATCCTCTCTGGGTAAAGGCATTGCCGCAGCCTCCCTCGCAGCCATTCTTGAAGCCCGTGGCCTCAACGTGACCATCATGAAACTGGATCCGTATATCAACGTCGATCCTGGCACCATGAGCCCAATCCAACACGGGGAAGTGTTCGTTACTGAAGACGGCGCTGAAACCGACCTGGACCTGGGTCACTACGAGCGTTTCATTCGCACCAAAATGAGCCGCCGCAACAACTTCACCACGGGTCGTATTTACTCTGACGTTCTGCGCAAAGAGCGCCGTGGCGACTATCTGGGCGCGACCGTACAGGTTATCCCGCACATCACCAATGCCATTAAAGAACGCGTGCTGGAAGGCGGCGAAGGCCATGACGTTGTGCTGGTCGAAATCGGCGGTACCGTTGGTGATATCGAATCTCTGCCGTTCCTTGAAGCGATTCGCCAGATGGCCGTTGAAATTGGCCGTGAACACACACTGTTTATGCATCTGACGCTGGTTCCGTACATGGCAGCGGCAGGTGAAGTGAAAACAAAACCGACGCAGCACTCTGTAAAAGAGCTGCTCTCTATCGGTATCCAGCCAGATATCCTGATTTGCCGCTCTGACCGCGCTGTCCCGGCAAACGAACGTGCGAAAATTGCATTGTTCTGTAACGTTCCGGAAAAAGCGGTGATTTCTCTGAAAGATGTCGATTCCATCTATAAAATTCCAGGCATGTTGAAATCACAGGGCCTGGACGATTATATTTGTAAACGATTCAGCTTAGAGTGTCCGGAAGCTAACCTGGCCGAATGGGAACAGGTAATTTACGAAGAAGCGAACCCGGCAGGCGAAGTCACGATTGGGATGGTTGGCAAGTACATTGAACTGCCGGATGCCTATAAATCCGTGATTGAAGCGCTGAAACACGGCGGTCTGAAAAATCGCGTGACCGTCAACATCAAGCTGATTGATTCGCAGGATGTTGAAACACGCGGTGTCGAAATCCTGAAAGATTTGGACGCTATCCTGATCCCTGGCGGCTTCGGCTACCGTGGCGTAGAAGGCAAGATCGCGACTGCACGCTATGCGCGTGAGAACAATATTCCTTATCTGGGCATTTGCCTGGGTATGCAGGTTGCGTTGATTGAGTTTGCGCGTAATGTCGCCGGTATGGACAACGCCAACTCGACGGAATTTGTGCCAGACTGTAAGTACCCGGTTGTGGCGCTGATTACCGAATGGCGTGACGAAGACGGTAACGTTGAAGTCCGTACCGAGAAGAGCGATCTGGGTGGCACCATGCGTCTTGGCGCGCAGCAGTGTCAGCTTGGCGACGATAGTCTGGTCCGTCAGTTGTACGGCACGCCGACTATTGTTGAACGTCATCGCCATCGTTACGAAGTCAACAATATGCTGTTGAAACAGATTGAAGCTGCGGGTCTGCGTGTTGCAGGCCGTTCCGGTGATGATCAGTTGGTCGAGATCATTGAGGTACCGAATCATCCGTGGTTCGTGGCCTGTCAGTTCCATCCGGAATTTACTTCCACGCCACGTGATGGACATCCGCTGTTTGCTGGCTTTGTGAAAGCCGCCAGCGAGCATCAGAAGCGTCAGGCGAAGTAAGAAGTAAAAAAAGTTAGAACGGCAACGCGTACCAAAGGTACGCGTTGTTTGTCTGGAGTTTTAGTTTAACTTGTACTGAGGAAAACCTAATGTCCAAAATCGTTAAAGTCATCGGTCGTGAAATCATCGACTCCCGTGGTAACCCGACTGTTGAAGCCGAAGTACACCTGGAAGGTGGTTTCGTCGGTATGGCAGCAGCTCCGTCAGGTGCTTCTACAGGCTCCCGCGAAGCGCTGGAACTGCGCGATGGCGACAAAGCCCGCTTCATGGGTAAAGGCGTACTGAAAGCTGTTGGCGCGGTTAACGGCCCGATCGCTCAGGCTATCCTTGGCAAAGATGCCAAAGATCAGGCTGGCATCGACAAGATCATGATCGATCTGGACGGTACTGAAAACAAATCCAACTTCGGCGCGAACGCCATCCTGGCTGTGTCTCTGGCTAACGCCAAAGCTGCTGCTGCTGCTAAAGGCATGCCGCTGTACGAGCACATCGCTGAGCTGAATGGTACTCCGGGCAAATACTCCATGCCGGTTCCGATGATGAACATCATCAACGGTGGTGAGCACGCTGACAACAACGTCGACATCCAGGAATTCATGATTCAGCCAGTTGGCGCGAAAACCCTGAAAGAAGCCGTACGTATGGGTTCTGAAGTGTTCCACAACCTGGCTAAAGTGCTGAAAGCGAAAGGCATGAACACTGCTGTGGGTGACGAAGGTGGCTATGCGCCGAACCTGGGCTCCAACGCTGAAGCGCTGGCTGTCATTGCTGAAGCGGTTAAAGCTGCTGGCTACGAGCTGGGCAAAGACATCACTCTGGCGATGGACTGCGCAGCATCTGAATTCTACAAAGACGGTAAATACGTTCTGGCTGGCGAAGGCAACAAAGCGTTCACCTCTGAAGAATTCACTCACTTCCTGGAAGACCTGACCAAACAGTATCCGATCGTTTCTATCGAAGACGGTCTGGACGAGTCTGACTGGGATGGTTTTGCATACCAGACCAAAGTATTGGGCGACAAAATCCAGCTGGTTGGTGACGACCTGTTCGTAACCAACACCAAGATCCTGAAAGAAGGTATCGAAAAAGGCATCGTTAACTCCATCCTGATCAAATTCAACCAGATCGGTTCTCTGACCGAAACGCTGGCTGCAATCAAGATGGCGAAAGACGCTGGCTACACAGCTGTGATCTCTCACCGTTCCGGTGAAACTGAAGATGCTACCATCGCTGACCTGGCTGTGGGTACTGCTGCAGGCCAGATCAAAACGGGTTCTATGAGCCGTTCTGACCGCGTTGCTAAATACAACCAGCTGATTCGTATCGAAGAAGCGCTGGGTGAAAAAGCACCGTACAACGGTCGTAAAGAGATCAAAGGTCAGTAATTTATTACTGTCGCTTTACACTCTAAGAAACCCGCTTCGGCGGGTTTTTTTATGTCTGTAATTTATTATTGATTGAATATTTTAATAAACGATTTGATCTTTGTCACTTTGCTATTATTTTACGAAGAGTAATTTAAAGGTGTGATTATTGCTTGTATATATTTTTTATATTTATCATCAACAAATGATGGAAATATTGAATGGATAATGAATTGGAAGAGATGCTGGCGAAAGCGGGCATGAAAAGGAAAGATGCTACTATCCTGATGAAACAGGCGAAAGTAAAAAATATCAGCTTAAGTCGGGCATTTTTTCTTTATGCCTGGACATATTACGCCTGGAGTATAGCCTTACTATTGTCAGTAATTTTCGCATCACTTTCTGAGGGAATAGAGTTCTTTATAGTAAACGTTCTCTTTTGTATCGCTGTAGCTTTCATTTCACTCTTCTATACACCGTTTGTCATAAATTTACTTTGGAGTATTAAGATTCAATATAAGTTGCTCGGTAAATAACAGGAGGTTATTTTGAGTAGTTATGGATTAATGAATTTGCAACGTGAAAAAGAAAGGATTGACCGGCTTGTCTATGATATCGGCTTTCAATATATTCATGATTCAGCTATACGTACAAAATATATGATAGAGGAACGTAGATTTACATCAGGTTGCCTTGATGAATATCGATACGGGAAATTGGATTTCGGTAGAACAATGGATAGACTACGTGAATATCATAATTCTTTAATTAAGTATCATATGAACTTGAGAATGGGGAGTGTTAAATTATATGTAATAGCTGAGCGTGAAAGAGAAAGGCATTCTACTCTTACTATAGCATTAAAACAAATCGGATTTGTTAGTGGGGCAATGCAAACAATCGGTGGTTTTGGTTTATGTAAAGCAAGCCTTGGTGCTGCCTGTAAAAGTTATGGGATTCCTTTAATGATGCAGGGAAGCGAGAATGTTTGGGAAAATGGTTATTATTTATTATATCATGATGACCCTAAGAAAATGCCTTTGCGGTATGCCTACCGTCAGGCAGCAAAGCTATTGGGTGGGGATGATAAGGTTGGTGATATTGCTTTTTCAACGGGAGATCTTGTTCTTTCTTTAGGCTCGGTTTCAACGCTGACGCTGAGGACAGATTCGTGGAAATTATTCCGCTATATACAGGAAGACTATATTCGGAACTGGAGAACCCTTGGAGCTGTTGGGGGGGCTAATGAGTTAACCGGTGATGCAGCTAGTGGATTCACTATTTATCAACTTCTTGGTGGAGAAAGCACTAACTGGTCCGATTTGAGGGAATAAAGCCATGTTCTTCAAAATATATGATCAAAATGATAAGGCTTTAACTGAGAGTATTAGACTTGCGGGTTTAAGTGAGTATAAAACACAGAAACTTATCCGCGTTGCTAATGAAAATAAGATAAGCTTACAAAAGGCTTATTTATTAACTGATGCAAGTGTCATTAAAGTTGATATTATCTTGCTTTTTGTCATGTCATTTTTTACCTTTTCAATTGCACAAAAAGATTTCAATGAGTTATGGGCGTTTTTTTTAATATTTGGGTTGTTATTTTTTGTTATCGAGTTAACCTGTCGGCTTCATAAAAATTACTTTAAGATTTGGAAAGTTTATATCAAATTACGAGGGCTTTAAATGATTGTCTGGTGTTACTTTAATGAGACACTGGATAGTATTTTTGTATGTTCTAATTATTTTAATTGATGGTTGTTATGAATAACGACATAAAGACAATACTCGTGAATGCTGGGATGAAAGAAAAAACATTCGTTTCTTGCTTAAGTTAGCGAGAAAGAAAAACATCAGCGTAAGCCACGCTTTTTTTCTCCATGCCTGGAAGTACTATGCATGGGGTGGCGCGTTATTTTTCTCCATGCTTTTTCCTGCAACAATGGGAGGGGTTGAGCTATTTATAGTGTTTATACTTTGCTGCCTCCTCTTAGCCTTGATGTCAGTCTTTTTTAACCCTTTCTTTATCAATCTGGTTTGGAGCATCAAGTTACAGATTAAGCTAATGGGTAAGCGGTAGAGGAACTAAGCTCGATATATGTTTTGCGGCAAACAGGTAAATCTTACCTTACACAAGCGCAGTGCATGACCGTTTCCGGAATCTGTGAAAATTATTGCTTATCTTCATACTGAGAACGCCAACAGGATACATTCAGGAGATGTTCCAGCCTCTGCAAGAAGAGGGGATTTTACCGGCGTCCCCACCATGATTATTTGTAAGCCTGTTCTTTAATTCTTAACGTAAAAACCCGCTTCGGCGGGTTTTTTATGTCTTTAAAGCAGTAGCGGCAGGGTCGCGCTGGCTGTTTTCTGGCTTACATCGCTGTACTTTTCATCCAGTGCGATTAGCGATGTGGTGAGCAGTTCTATCAACAGCATCACACCCACCTTGGCGTTTAGCGCGCCGGCACTCAACGGACCTTCTGGTTTGGCTGCGACCAGTTGAATATCACTAAGCGATGCTAACGGGCTGCGCGGCGTATTACTCAGCGCCACTACGCGCACACCTTGTTTACACGCTAGCTTTACAACATGCAGCAGATCGCGCGTGGAGCCTGAACTGGAAATTGCCACTACGAGCGTGTTTTTACTAAGCGTTGTGGCGTTCATGGCAGCACGGTGCATATCGCTGAACAATTGTGCGGGTTTACCCAGACGCAGGAGTTTGTAATGTAAATACTCCCCCAGAATGGCACTGGCTGCTACGCCATAAATCTGCACTGACTGAGCCTGATGCAGTGCAAGCGCGGCGGCTTCCAGTAAGGTCCTGTCGAGTAATTTTGCTGTGTCCTGCAGCGCCTGGACGGATTCATTGACCACATTGTCAATCTCATCGCCGCTGTGCTCGACAGACTGTCCTTGTCGGAGATCGAGTGCCAGCGCCATTTTGAATTCGTTATAGCCCTTACACCCTAGCGTTCGACACAGACGTGTGACGCTAGCCTCGCTGGTGCCGCTTTCACGCGCCAGTTCGGTAATCGTCAGGTAGACCACTTTTGCCGGATCGCTGAGTACAAACTCGCCTAGCTTCTGTTGTGTTCGGCTGTATCCATCAACGCTCTGCCGCAATCTCAGCAGCAGGTTTTCATTTTCAGACATGCAAAATCCTTAATGCGTTTATCTGTTGATAGTGTGGCGGAAAGCAGGGGAGAGATGCCAGACATTTTAAAAAAGTATGATCGGCTTCCTGGATTTTGATGATAATTTTCATTTATAAAAATTAATATGGTAAAAATTTTCATCAATAATCGAGGAGATGAAAAAATGATGCAAATGTTTAGCGGCGCCTCATCCGGGGGATGGTTTGAAAAAGCGCAGCGGTTTGGCAAATCCTTCATGCTGCCGATTGCGGTATTGCCCGCAGCAGGGCTGTTGTTAGGGATTGGTGGCGCGTTGTCCAATCCAAACACATTGACGGCTTATCCGTTTTTAGATGTCGACTGGCTGCAGGCCATCTTCACGATCATGACCAGCGCAGGTTCCATTGTGTTTGCCAATCTGTCGGTACTCTTTGCGGTCGGTGTCGCCGTGGGGCTGGCGAAAACAGATAAAGGCACTGCCGGGCTTGCGGCATTGCTGGCATTTCTGGTGATGAACGCCACCATCAACGCCTTATTAACGCTCAACGGAACGCTGGCGCAAGAGAACCCCGGTGCTGTTGGCCAGGGGATGACGCTTGGTATTCAGACGCTGGAAACAGGCGTGTTTGGTGGTGTGGTGATGGGTCTTGTCACCTGCGCGTTGCATAGCCGTTTCAATAAAGTCTCACTACCTCAGTTCCTCGGTTTTTTTAGCGGTTCGCGTTTTGTACCGATTATCAGCTCCCTTGCCGCGATTGTAGTGGGTGCGGTTATGACGGTGGTGTGGCCGCATTTCCAGAAACTCATTTTTGGACTGGGCGGTCTGGTGGATGCGACGGGCTATCTGGGGACGCTATTGTACGGCTTCATCCTGCGTATGCTTGGCCCACTGGGTTTACACCATATCTTTTATTTGCCGTTCTGGACGACGGCGCTGGGCGGCAGCGAAATCGTCAACGGCCAGTTGGTGGAAGGTACGCAGCGGATTTTCTTTGCCCAACTTGCCGATCCGAATACGCAGCAGTTCTATGCGGGTACCGCGCGCTTTATGTCCGGTCGCTTTATCACCATGATGTTTGGTCTGGTTGGCGCATGTCTGGCGATGTACCACACCGCAAAGCCGGAGAACAGAAAGGTTGTCGCCGGACTGCTTCTGTCGGCCGCCCTGACCTCTTTCCTGACGGGAATCACTGAGCCTATTGAGTTCTCCTTCCTGTTTGTCGCGCCTGTGTTATATGTCATTCACGCCTTCTTCGATGGTCTGGCGTTTATGATCGCCCATATTTTACATATCACGATTGGGCAAACCTTTTCAGGTGGGCTTATCGATTTCCTCCTCTTCGGCGTGTTACAGGGAGAAGCTAAAACCAACTGGATGTATGTCCCCATGGTGGGAATACCGTGGTTCTTCCTCTACTACTTCACTTTCCGCTATTTGATCACCCGCTTTGGCTGGCTGACGCCAGGACGTGAGAACGCAACCCCGCTTGAATCCGGCTTGTCTCAAAGTGAACGCGCAGTGGCAGTCATCGCTGGGCTGGGAGGCAAAGAGAATTTGGAAGAGGTGGACTGTTGCGCCACGCGCTTACGCGTGACGGTGAAAGAGAGCAGCAAAGTAGATGAAGCGGCGCTGAAAGCGACCGGAGCCCGTGGCGTGATTATTCGCGGCAACGGTGTTCAGGTGATTTATGGCCCGCATGTCACCATCATTAAAAACGAAGTCGAAGAGATGTTATCGTAATGAAAACTGTACTGGATCCCCTGAAAGGTAAATTAATCGTCTCCTGTCAGGCGCTGGAAAATGAGCCTCTGCACAGTCCGTTTATTATGTCTCGTATGGCGCTGGCGGCAGCACAAGGCGGTGCGGCAGGTATCCGTGCGAACAGCGTGGTGGACATTCGTGCTATCAAAGAGTGCGTCTCCCTGCCGGTGATTGGGATAATCAAACGCGATTACCCTGGCAGTGAGGTGTTTATCACGGCCACTCTCCAGGAAGTGGATGAGCTGATGACCGTTGAGCCGGAAATTATTGCTCTGGATGCCACTGCGCGGCCGCGCCCCGGTGGGCAGACGCTGGAAGAGTTGGTCACGCAGATCCGTGCTCGCTACCCGTCCGTACTACTGATGGCGGATATAGCCACCGTAGACGAGGCGGTGACAGCCGAGCGTCTGGGTTTTGACTGTGTGGGCACCACGCTTTACGGCTATACCGCAGAAACCGCCGGGCATGTGCTGGTGGAAAATGACTGCGGATTCTTACGTGAAGTGTTGGCTGCGGTCAGCGTTCCGGTCGTGGCGGAAGGGAACGTCGATACCCCGGAACGCGCCGCACGCTGCCTGGCATTAGGCGCTCACACCGTGGTGGTTGGCGGGGCAATCACTCGTCCGCAGCAGATAACAGCACGCTTTATCGCGGCGATCGCCTCGTAAAGCACCGATGGGGCATGATACTTTGGTGGGGATCTGCGATAATTATCGTTTATCCCCATATTGAGAGCGCTATGCAGTACCCGATTAACGAGATGTTCCAGACCCTGCAAGGTGAGGGTTACTTTACCGGCGTCCCCGCCATTTTTATTCGTTTACAGGGATGCCCGGTTGGCTGTGCCTGGTGCGATACCAAACACACCTGGGATAAGCTTGAGGATCGGGAAGTCTCCCTGTACAGCATCCTGGCGAAAACCAAAGAGAGTGATAAATGGGGCGCGGCAAGCAGTGAAGATCTGCTGGCGGTGATTGGCCGACAAGGCTACACCGCGCGTCATGTGGTGATCACCGGCGGTGAACCGTGTATTCATGACCTGATGCCCCTCACAGATTTGCTGGAAAAGAACGGTTTTAGCTGCCAGATAGAAACCAGCGGTACACACGAAGTGCGCTGCACGCCAAATACCTGGGTGACCGTGTCTCCGAAGGTGAACATGCGCGGTGGTTATGACGTTCTGTCTCAGGCGCTGGAACGCGCGAATGAGATTAAACATCCGGTCGGGCGCGTGCGTGACATTGAAGCGCTGGACGAACTGCTCGCCACGCTGAGCGACGACAAACCGCGGGTGATTGCGCTGCAACCTATCAGCCAGAAAGAGGATGCCACACGCCTGTGCATTGATACCTGTATCGCGCGCAACTGGCGCCTGTCGATGCAGACGCACAAGTATCTGAATATTGCCTGATAAAAAGCCCGGTGCGTTAGCTTACCGGGCTTTTCTGTTAACCGGATAAGAGGCGTTACGTCGCTATCCGGCAAGACGAAATACTCACTCGCCGCGATAGACACAGCCCGCCGTACAGGTCTCTTTCACCATCACCGCGCTCAGCAGAGGAACTGCCGGTTTGACCTGATCCCAAATCCATTTCGCCAGTACTTCGCTGGTCGGGTTTTCGAGACCGGGAATATCGTTCAGGTAGTAATGATCAAGCCTGTCATACGTCGGCTTAAATGCGGCTTTTAACTCGGCAAAATCCATGATCCAACCGGTATGCGGGCAGACTTCACCGGTAATTTCAAGACGCACCATAAATGAGTGACCATGCAGGCGGCCACATTTATGCCCTTCCGGTACGTGTGGCAGGCGGTGAGCGGCTTCGAAGGTGAAATCTTTAAACAAGGTGGTGGACATTATTGACTCTCAAGAATGCAAAAAACGCCGTAGGGTACCGTAAAGTACAATTTTTAGCATTAGTTAAAAGGGCGCTGAGCAGCAGAATGCCACATATAGATGGCAAATATTAAATAATCATTTATATATCATGTGGTTATTTAATCGTTTTTGTCGTTAATAACTATAGCTAAAACAGGTTAGTTCATTTGGTTATTTGTTATTTCCATCCCTTCTTTAATTGTTACTATCACCGCCGTTACCCTTATCTTCAGTTTGGGTTTTATTGCTTAAATCCGCTTTGCTTACTGGAACATAACGACGCATGACGACACAGGCCCCACCTTCCGCTTTGCTTCCGCTGAACCCGGAGCAGCTGGCACGCCTCCAGGCGGCCACCACCGATCTTACGCCCACGCAGCTTGCATGGGTTTCTGGCTATTTCTGGGGTACGCTGAATCAGCAACCTGGCGCAGCCGTTGCAACACCCGCTCCCGTGGCGGAAATGCCGGGCATCACGCTAATCTCTGCATCACAAACGGGCAATGCGCGTCGTGTGGCGGAAGCGCTGCGTGATGATCTGTTGGCAGCAAAACTCAGCGTCACGCTGGTTAACGCAGGCGACTACAAATTCAAACAAATCGCCAATGAAAAGTTGCTGGTTATCGTCACGTCTACGCAGGGAGAGGGTGAACCCCCGGAAGAAGCGGTCGCGCTGCATAAGTTCCTGTTCTCTAAAAAAGCGCCCAAGCTCGAAAACACCGCCTTTGCCATTTTTGGTCTGGGTGACACGTCATATGAATTTTTCTGCCAGTCGGGCAAAGATTTTGACAGCAAGCTGGCGGAACTCGGCGGTGAGCGTTTGTTGGATCGCGTTGACGCCGATGTGGAATACCAGGCCGCCGCCGCCGAATGGCGTGCTCGTGTGGTTGAGGTGTTGAAATCACGAGCGCCGTTTGCGACACCGGCTCAGGCGGTTGCCAGCGGAGCGGTAAATGAGATCCACACCAGCCCGTATACCAAAGAAGCGCCGCTGAGCGCCACGTTGTCCGTAAATCAAAAAATCACCGGACGCGATTCAGAGAAAGATGTTCGCCATATTGAAATCGATCTCGGTGATTCGGGTCTGCGCTACCAGCCTGGCGATGCGCTGGGTGTCTGGTATCAAAACGATCCGGCGCTGGTGAAAGAAATCGTAGAACTGGTCTGGCTGAAAGGCGATGAGCCCGTTACGGTCAATGGCAAATCTCTCCCGCTGTCCGAAGCGCTACAGTGGCATGTTGAACTGACCGTAAATACCGCCAATATCGTTGAAAACTATGCCACCTTAACGCGCAGTGAATCGTTGTTGCCGCTGGTCGGTGATAAGGCACAGTTGCAGCATTACGCCACCACGACGCCTGTTGTCGATATGCTGCGCTTCTCGCCCGCACAACTGGATGCACAAGCGTTAGTCGATCTGTTGCGTCCGTTAACACCGCGTCTGTACTCCATTGCGTCTTCACAGGCCGAAGTGGAGAGCGAAGTGCACATCACCGTGGGGGCGGTGCGTTATGAAGTGGAAGGCCGCGCGCGTGCCGGTGGCGCATCCAGCTTCCTCGCCGATCGCGTCGAAGAAGAGGGCGAAGTGCGTGTGTTCATCGAACATAACGATAACTTCCGTCTGCCGACGAATCCTGAAACCCCGGTGATCATGATTGGTCCGGGGACAGGCATCGCGCCGTTCCGCGCTTTCATGCAGCAGCGCGCTGCCGAGGGAGCATCAGGCAAGAACTGGCTGTTCTTTGGCAACCCGCACTTTACCGAAGATTTCCTCTACCAGGTGGAATGGCAGCGTTACGTCAAAGAAGGCGTACTGAGCCGTATCGATCTGGCCTGGTCACGAGACCAAAAAGAAAAAGTCTACGTACAAGACAAACTGCGCGAACAGGGCGCAGAACTGTGGCGCTGGATCAATGACGGTGCCCACGTTTATGTCTGCGGCGACGCCAATCGCATGGCGAAGGACGTTGAGCAGGCATTGCTGGACGTGATTGCTGAATTCGGCGCGATGGACGCGGAATCAGCGGATGAATTTTTAAGTGAGCTGCGCGTTGAGCGCCGTTATCAGCGAGATGTCTACTAATGAGCGAAAAACATCCAGGGCCCCTGGTGGTCGAAGGTAAACTGACCGACGCCGAGCGTATGAAGCTGGAAAGCAACTATCTGCGCGGCACTATTGCTGAAGATTTAAAAGACGGTCTCACCGGCGGTTTCAAAGGTGACAACTTCCTGCTGATCCGTTTTCACGGAATGTACCAGCAGGATGACCGCGATATCCGCGCCGAGCGTGCCGAGCAGAAGCTGGAGCCGCGTCACGCGATGTTACTTCGCTGCCGTCTGCCGGGGGGCGTTATCACCACCAAACAGTGGCAGGCGATTGATAAATTTGCCGCCGAGAACACGATTTACGGCAGCATTCGCCTGACCAACCGTCAGACGTTTCAATTTCACGGGATTCTGAAGAAGAACGTGAAGCCGGTGCACCAGATGCTGCACTCCGTGGGGCTGGACGCGCTGGCGACAGCCAATGATATGAACCGTAACGTGCTGTGCACCTCGAACCCGTATGAGTCCGAGCTGCATGCCGAAGCCTACGAGTGGGCAAAGAAGATCTCCGAGCACCTGCTGCCGCGCACGCGCGCTTATGCGGAGATTTGGCTCGATCAGGAAAAAGTCGCGACCACGGACGAGGAGCCGATCCTCGGTCAGACTTATCTGCCGCGTAAGTTTAAAACCACGGTCGTGATCCCGCCGCAGAACGATATCGACCTGCACGCCAACGACATGAACTTCGTGGCGATTGCTGAAAACGGCAAGCTGATTGGCTTTAACCTGCTGGTGGGCGGCGGTCTTTCTATCGAGCACGGTAACAAGAAAACCTATGCCCGTACGGCCAGCGAATTTGGCTATCTGCCGCTCGAGCACACGCTGGCCGTGGCGGAGGCGGTGGTCACCACCCAGCGCGACTGGGGAAACCGTACCGATCGTAAAAATGCGAAAACCAAATACACGCTGGAACGCGTAGGGGTTGAGACGTTCAAAGCGGAAGTGGAACGTCGTGCAGGCATTAAATTTGAGCCGATTCGTCCGTATGAATTCACCGGGCGCGGCGATCGGATTGGCTGGGTGAAAGGCATCGACAATAAATGGCATCTGACGCTGTTTATCGAAAATGGCCGTATTCTCGATTATCCGGGACGTCCGCTGAAAACGGGCCTGCTGGAGATTTCGAAAATCCATAAAGGCGAGTTCCGTATTACTGCGAACCAGAATCTGATCATCGCTGGCGTACCGGAAAGCCAGAAAGCGAAGATAGAGAAGATCGCGCAAGAGAGCGGTCTTATGAACACCGTGACGCCACAGCGTGAAAACTCCATGGCCTGCGTGTCGTTCCCGACCTGTCCGCTGGCGATGGCGGAGGCCGAACGTTTCCTGCCGACGTTTATCGACAAGATTGATGGCCTGATGGCGAAGCATAACGTGAGCGATGAACACATCGTTATGCGTGTAACAGGCTGCCCGAACGGCTGCGGTCGCGCGATGCTGGCGGAAGTCGGTCTGGTCGGGAAAGCGCCTGGCCGCTATAACCTGCATCTCGGCGGTAACCGAATCGGCACGCGTATCCCGCGGATGTTTAAAGAGAATATCACCGAACCAGAAATTCTCGACTCGCTGGACGAACTGATTGGGCGCTGGGCGAAAGAGCGCGAAGCGGGTGAAGGCTTCGGCGACTTTACGGTGCGTGCGGGCATTATTCGCCCGGTGCTCGATCCCGCACGGGATTTCTGGGAATAACCCATCCTTTGCCGGGCAAACGCAGTGCCACCCGGCAAAACAGGCAAACGAGGTTCTTATGTCCGTACTCGATCTAAACGCGCTTAATGCATTGCCGAAGGTAGAGCGTGTGATGGCGCTGGCTGAAACCAACAGCCAACTGGAAAAACGTGATGCTGAGGGGCGTGTGGCGTGGGCGCTGGAGAATTTGCCTGGCGAATACGTCCTCTCATCAAGCTTTGGGATTCAGGCGGCAGTCAGCCTGCATTTGGTCAATCAGATCCGCCCGGATATCCCGGTGATCCTGACCGATACCGGCTATCTGTTCCCGGAAACTTACCAGTTTATTGATGAGTTAACGGACAAACTCAGGTTGAACCTGAAGGTCTACCGGGCGAATGAAAGCCCCGCCTGGCAGGAAGCGCGCTACGGTAAGCTGTGGGAGCAGGGCGTTGAAGGCATTGAGAAATACAATGAGATCAACAAAGTCGAACCGATGAACCGGGCGTTGCAGGAACTGAACGCGCAAACCTGGTTTGCGGGACTGCGGCGCGAACAGTCCGGCAGCCGTGCGCATCTGCCCGTGCTGGCTATCCAGCGTGGGGTCTTTAAAGTGCTGCCGATTATCGACTGGGATAACCGAACGGTTTATCAATACCTGCAAAAGCATGGGCTGAAATACCATCCGCTGTGGGATCAGGGCTATCTTTCCGTCGGCGATACGCACACCACGCGGAAATGGGAACCCGGCATGGCAGAAGAAGAGACCCGCTTCTTTGGCCTGAAGCGCGAGTGCGGGCTGCACGAAGGGTGAAACAACCCCCCTTCAGCGGTCCGACAGTATGGCCGGATAAGGGCATTGCCTTATCCGGCCTTATGATTAGCTCGCTTTTGCTAATTCTTTTACGAGCGGCAGCATAATGCGCATTACGTCGCGGTTGCGATGTTCAATGCGTCCGGGCAGGGCTTTATCAATGTGTTGTTGATTATCCAGACGTACATCGTGCCAGCTATTTCCTGCAGGGAAAGAGGCGGTTTTGGCGCGCTGTTGGTAACCATCTTTCTTGCCAAGATTCCAGTTCGTTGCCTCAACGGATAGCACCGAAATTCCCGCTTTATCGAAAACCTCTGCGTCATTGCAGCAACCGGTGCCTTTGGGATAGTCCTTATTCAGGCCTGGATTAGTGGTGGCGGTAATGCCATGATGACGCGCAATCGCTAATGCCCGGTCGCGGGTTAATTTACGCACCGCTTCCGGCGTGCTCTGCCCGCTATTAAAATACAGTTTGTCGCCGACGATCAGGTTATCGAGATTAATCACCAGCAGCGTGTTTTTCTTCTCCGCCGCGCTCATGCGCTTCAGCAGGTTTTCAGCCCCCAGTTTTCCCTCTTCCTCGCCGCTGGTGGCAATAAAGCGAATACCGTATTCCGTCGGCACATCTTTCAGGCGTTCTGCCAGTTCGAGCATAACGCCCAGACCAGCGGCGTTGTCATCCACCCCTTGCAGAGTGAGCCCGCCAAGATTCGCGTCAGTGTCGGCATCACTTTGCGGCGCGTAGGTATCCAGGTGCGCCATGATAATAATCTGCTGCGGGGCTTTGCCTTCGTGGGCGGCAATAACGGTACTGCCGGTGACGTTATGCCAGTTTTTGCGGTTATTTTTGGCGGTATAAATATAGCGACTGTTGAACGTGCGGATATCACTGCGATAGCCCATCTGCTCAAACTGCTGGCGTAAATAGTCGGCAGATAACATTTCTGCCGGCGAGCCGGTCATCCTTCCCGGGAAAACGGTCGCAATATGACGGGTCTGCATTGTTGCAAATTCGCCCGGTTTTGGCGATGACGCCTGAGCGGGGACAATAAAGCATACGCCGAGCGCCAGGAGGGCGGAAAGACGGCGCGTTGCGGAAAACATAGTGAATCCTTAATAGCCAGCGGGGGAGCCCTGAATACAAAGCAAAAATTTTAACCCATCTAGTATGAAACGGTGACTTCGCTAAAACAATTTCATTTGCTCTTAAATGCCCGAATTCCGGTGGGTTAAGCACTTTTTGATATTTGCTTTGCCAGATCGTTATTCCTTTGAGGAACTACTCATTCCAATTCGTAATTTCATTCGTTCTCTTGCGCTCCCTATAGTCGGGTTATCTGACGCGCTCGACATTCGCGGTATTGTAAAGGAACGGTTATGGACCAAAAACGACTCACCCACCTGCGACAGCTGGAGGCCGAAAGCATCCACATCATTCGCGAGGTGGCAGCAGAATTTTCGAACCCGGTTATGCTGTACTCCATCGGTAAAGATTCCAGCGTCATGCTGCATCTTGCCCGTAAGGCGTTCTACCCGGGATCGCTGCCGTTCCCGTTGCTGCATGTCGATACCGGCTGGAAGTTCCGCGAGATGTATGAATTCCGCGATCGTACTGCCAAAGCGTACGGCTGCGAGCTGCTGGTACATAAAAATCCGGAAGGTGTGGCGATGGGTATCAATCCCTTTGTCCACGGCAGCGCCAAACACACTGACATTATGAAAACCGAAGGGTTGAAGCAGGCGCTGAACAAATACGGTTTTGATGCCGCCTTTGGCGGTGCGCGCCGCGATGAAGAAAAATCGCGGGCGAAAGAGCGCATTTACTCCTTCCGCGACCGCTTTCATCGCTGGGACCCGAAAAACCAGCGTCCTGAACTGTGGCACAACTACAACGGGCAGATTAACAAAGGCGAAAGTATCCGCGTCTTCCCCCTGTCCAACTGGACGGAACAGGATATCTGGCAGTACATCTGGCTGGAAAACATCGAGATCGTCCCGCTGTATCTGGCGGCGGAGCGCCCGGTGCTGGAGCGCGACGGCATGTTGATGATGATTGATGACGATCGCATCGACCTGCAGCCTGGCGAAATGATCAAAAAACGGATGGTGCGTTTCCGTACTCTCGGCTGCTGGCCGCTGACCGGCGCCGTCGAGTCAAACGCACAAACGCTGCCGGAAATTATTGAAGAGATGCTGGTCTCGACCACCAGTGAACGTCAGGGCCGCGTGATTGACCGCGACCAGGCGGGCTCTATGGAGCTGAAGAAACGTCAGGGGTATTTCTAAGGAGCCGCCATGAACACCACACTTGCCCAACAAATCGCTAATGAAGGCGGCGTCGAAGCCTGGATGGTTGCCCAACAACATAAAAGTCTGCTGCGCTTTTTAACCTGCGGTAGCGTGGATGACGGCAAAAGCACCCTGATCGGTCGCCTGTTGCACGACACGCGGCAGATTTATGAGGATCAGCTTTCATCGTTGCATAACGACAGCAAACGTCACGGTACGCAGGGTGAAAAACTGGATCTGGCGTTGCTGGTGGATGGGCTGCAGGCCGAGCGTGAGCAGGGGATTACCATCGACGTGGCGTATCGTTATTTCTCCACTGAGAAGCGCAAATTTATCATTGCCGATACCCCTGGGCATGAGCAATATACCCGCAATATGGCGACCGGCGCGTCTACCTGCGATCTGGCGATCCTGCTGATCGACGCCCGTAAAGGCGTGCTGGATCAGACCCGTCGTCACAGCTTTATTTCAACACTGCTGGGGATCAAACACCTGGTGGTGGCGATCAACAAAATGGATCTGGTCGATTACAGCGAAGAAACCTTTGCGCGTATTCGTGAAGATTATCTGACCTTTGCCGAACAGTTGCCGGGGAATCTGGATATCCGCTTTGTCCCGCTCTCCGCGCTGGAGGGTGACAACGTCGCCTCCCAGAGCGTCAGCATGCCGTGGTACAGCGGCCCGACCTTACTTGAAGTGCTGGAGACAGTTGAGATCCAGCGCGTGGTCGACAGTCAGCCAATGCGCTTCCCGGTGCAGTACGTAAACCGTCCAAATCTCGATTTCCGCGGTTATTCCGGCACGCTGGCTTCCGGGCGCGTCAAGGTAGGGCAGCGCGTGAAGGTGCTGCCGTCCGGTGTGGAATCCAGCGTGGCGCGGATCGTCACCTTTGATGGCGATCTGGACGAAGCCTTTGCCGGAGAAGCCATTACCCTCGTCCTGAAAGACGAGATTGATATCAGCCGCGGCGATCTGCTGCTGGCGGCGGAGGAGAGTTTACCTGCCGTACAGAGCGCCGCCGTTGACGTGGTCTGGATGGCGGAACAGCCACTGGCACCGGGGCAGAGTTACGAAATCAAAATCGCTGGTAAAAAGACCCGTGCGCGCGTTGATCATGTTCAGTATCAGGTAGATATCAACAATCTGACGCAGCGTGAGGTAGACACTCTGCCGCTGAACGGTATTGGCCTGGTGAATCTGACCTTTGATGAGCCGCTGGTGCTGGATACCTATCAGCAAAACCCGGTGACCGGCGGGCTGATCTTTATCGATCGTCTGAGCAATGTCACCGTCGGTGCCGGTATGGTCCGCGAACCGATTGTGCAGGAGACCGCTACGCCATCAGAATTCAGCGCCTTTGAGCTGGAACTGAATGCGCTGGTACGTCGTCACTTCCCGCACTGGGGTGCTCGCGATCTGCTGGGAGGAAAATAATGGCGCTGCATGACGAAAACGTCGTCTGGCATGCTCATCCCGTCACGCCGCAACAGCGTGAGCAACACCACGGTCATCGTGGTGTTGTGCTGTGGTTTACCGGGCTTTCCGGGTCCGGTAAGTCGACCGTCGCCGGGGCGCTGGAAGAGGCGCTGCATCAACTGGGCGTCAGTACCTATTTGCTGGATGGCGATAACGTTCGCCACGGCCTGTGTAGCGATCTGGGGTTCAGTGATGCCGACCGGAAAGAGAACATCCGTCGCGTGGGCGAAGTCGCAAACCTGATGGTGGATGCGGGATTGGTGGTACTGACGGCGTTTATTTCTCCGCACCGTGCAGAGCGGCAAATGGTGCGCAAACGCGTTGGCGAGGGGCGCTTTATTGAAGTGTTCGTGGATACGCCACTGGAAATCTGTGAAGTCCGCGATCCAAAAGGATTATACAAAAAAGCGCGGGCTGGCGAATTGCGCAACTTCACCGGAATTGATTCCGTTTACGAAGCGCCTGAATCGCCAGAGGTTCATCTCAATGGCGAACAATTAGTAACAAATTTGGTCGCCCAATTATTAGACCTGCTCAGACAGAGCGATATTATCAGATCCTGAGACACCTGACCGCTGTGTACGGTCAGTCAAGGTTACAGGATTCACTATGCGCAATAGCCAGAACATCACACTCACAACGACAGACGCGTTTGCTACAGATGACGAAACCACCTGGTCGCTGCCGGGCGCGGTGGTGGGCTTCGCGTCATGGCTGCTGGCGTTGGGGATCCCCTTTCTGGTGTATGGCCCTAACACGTTGTTTTTCTTTATCTACACCTGGCCTTTCTTCCTGGCGTTGATGCCCGTTGCGGTGGTTGTGGGTATCGCGCTGCATTCCCTGCTCAACGGCAAATTGCGCTACAGCATTGTCGCAACGCTGCTGACCGTTTGCGCAATGTTCGGCGCACTGTTTATGTGGTTGCTGGGCTAAAGCGCGACGGCTGTCCATAATTCAAACCGTAACTAACAATGAGATGATGTTCTCAGGGTTCTGGGTATACGTTATAAAGGGCAATTGTGGTACATTTGCCCGCGTTGTTGCGGCTTTCCCGTCTGCAAACGTCGTGTCGTTTGCGGAAGTATGGGAGGATGATGCCGTTTTTCAGGGGGCAGGATGGGTAAACTAACGCTGCTGTTGCTGGCTTTACTGGTCTGGCTACAGTATTCACTGTGGTTCGGTAAGAACGGCATACATGATTACAGTCGCGTCAATGATGACGTGGCGGCGCAGCAGGCGACGAACGCCAAACTTAAAGCACGTAACGATCAGCTGTTTGCCGAAATTGACGATCTCAATGGCGGTCAGGAGGCTATCGAGGAGCGTGCACGCAACGAACTCAGCATGACTAAGCCGGGCGAAACGTTTTATCGCCTGGTGCCCGACGCGTCTAAACGCGCGCAAACTGCGGGGCAAAATACTCGTTAAACCAGCCCAGGAAATCACATGGCAGCCACTTTATTGGATGTTTGCGCCGTGGTGCCGGCGGCCGGATTTGGCCGCCGTATGCAAACGGAATGTCCGAAGCAATATCTCTCGATTGGCAATAAAACCATTCTCGAACACTCGGTCTTTGCGCTGCTGGCGCATCCCCGGGTGACCCGCGTGATCATCGCGATAAGCCCTGGCGACAGCCGCTTTGCCCAGCTCCCTCTGGCGCAGCATCCGCAAATTACCGTCGTGGACGGGGGAAATGAACGTGCAGACTCTGTGCTGGCCGGATTGCAGGCCGCCGGAGACGCCGAATGGGTGCTGGTGCATGATGCGGCGCGTCCCTGCTTACATCAGAATGATTTAGCACGTCTGCTGGCGCTTAGCGAAACCAGTCGCACTGGCGGGATCCTTGCCGTACCGGTGCGCGACACGATGAAACGCGCAGAGCCGGGCAAAACCGCCATCGCCCATACGGTCGAACGTAACGATTTATGGCACGCGCTGACGCCGCAATTTTTCCCTCGCGAGCTGCTGCATGACTGCCTGACACGCGCACTGAATGAAGGGGCGACGATCACCGATGAAGCCTCGGCGCTGGAATATTGCGGCTTCCATCCACAGCTTGTTGAAGGACGGGCTGATAATATCAAAGTAACCCGTCCGGAAGATTTAGCGCTGGCTGAATTTTACCTGACCCAAATAATTCACCAGGAGAAAGCATAATGCGAATCGGACACGGTTTTGACGTACACGCCTTTGGCGGGGAAGGCCCCATTATCGTTGGTGGTGTGCGTATTCCCTATGAAAAGGGGCTGCTGGCGCATTCTGATGGCGATGTTGCGCTGCATGCGCTCACCGACGCGCTGCTTGGCGCGGCGGCACTGGGTGACATTGGCAAGCTGTTTCCGGATACCGATCCGGCGTTTAAAGGCGCAGACAGCCGTGAGCTGTTGCGTGAAGCCTGGCGTCGGATCCAGGCAAAAGGTTACACCCTGGGCAACGTCGATGTGACCATTATTGCTCAGGCGCCGAAGATGCTGCCGCACATCCCGCAAATGCGTGTGTTTATTGCTGAAGACCTCGGTTGTCACATGGATGATGTGAACGTGAAGGCCACCACCACGGAAAAACTCGGTTTTACCGGGCGTGGGGAAGGGATTGCCTGCGAAGCGGTGGCGTTACTCATTAAGGCCGCGAAATGACAGAGTTTGAAAATCTCACGTATCTTCACGGTAAGCCGCAAGGCTTCGGTCTGCTGAAAGCCAGTCCGGAAGATTTTGTGGTGGTCGAAGATTTAGGTTTCGAACCCGATGGCGAAGGTGAACACATTCTGGTGCGTATTCTTAAAAACGGCTGCAACACCCGTTTTGTGGCTGACGCGCTGGCGAAGTTTCTGAAAATTCATGCCCGTGAAGTGAGTTTTGCCGGGCAAAAGGATAAGCATGCGGTCACCGAACAGTGGCTGTGCGCGCGCGTACCAGGCAAAGAGATGCCCGACCTGAGCGCTTTCCAGCTTGAAGGTTGCAAGGTGCTGGAATATGCGCGTCACAAACGCAAGCTACGTTTAGGCGCGCTGAAAGGCAATGCGTTCACGCTGGTGCTACGGGAAATCAGTCATCGTGATGAAGTGGAATCCCGTCTGCAAGCGATAAACGCTGGCGGCGTACCGAACTATTTCGGCGCTCAGCGTTTTGGTATCGGCGGCAGCAATCTGCAAGGTGCGCTGCGCTGGGCGCAAAGCGATGCACCGGTCAGGGATCGCAATAAACGCAGTTTTTGGTTGTCGGCGGCCCGCAGTGCGTTGTTTAATCAAATTGTCAGCGAGCGTCTGAAAAAAACAGACTTTAATCAAGTTGTTGACGGCGATGCGCTACAATTAGCGGGACGCGGAAGCTGGTTTGTCGCCACGCAAGAAGAACGGGCGGAATTACAGCATCGTGTCGATGAAAAAGAACTGATGGTGACGGCTTCGCTTCCCGGCAGCGGCGAGTGGGGAACCCAACGGGATGCGCTGGCGTTCGAACAGTCCGCGATTGCCGAGGAGACCGCGTTGCAGTCGCTGCTGCTGCGTGAAAAAGTTGAGGCGTCGCGAAGAGCGATGCTGCTCTATCCGCAGCAATTAAGCTGGAACTGGTGGGATGATGTCACCGTCGAGTTACGTTTTTGGCTGCCGGCGGGGAGCTTCGCCACCAGCGTTGTGAGGGAACTGATCAACACAATGGGTGATTATGCGCATATTGCTGAGTAACGATGATGGGGTCCACGCGCCCGGTATACAAACGCTGGCGAAAGCCCTGCGGGAGTTTGCTGATGTACAGGTCGTCGCCCCGGATCGGAACCGCAGTGGTGCGTCAAATTCGCTGACGCTTGAATCCTCTCTCCGGACGTTTACTTTCGAGAACGGCGATATCGCCGTGCAGATGGGCACACCCACTGACTGCGTATACTTGGGTGTCAATGCACTCATGCGCCCGCGTCCGGACATCGTGGTCTCGGGAATTAATGCCGGCCCCAACCTGGGGGATGACGTTATCTATTCCGGCACCGTCGCGGCGGCAATGGAAGGGCGACATCTTGGCTTTCCGGCGCTTGCCGTGTCGTTAGACGGGCACCAGCATTATGAGACCGCAGCGGCCATCACCTGTCGGATCTTACGCGCCCTGCGGCGTGAACCGCTGCGTACCGGGCGGATCCTCAATATCAACGTGCCCGATTTACCGTTGGAGCAGATCAAAGGCATTCGCGTGACGCGTTGCGGCAGTCGTCATCCCGCAGACAAAGTGATCCCACAGGAAGATCCGCGCGGCAACACGCTGTACTGGATTGGCCCACCGGGCGACAAATGCGACGCCGGGCCTGATACCGATTTTGCGGCAGTGGACGACGGTTACGTGTCCATTACGCCGTTGCATGTAGATTTAACCGCGCACAGCGCGCATGATGTGGTTTCCGACTGGTTAGAGAGCGTGGGAGTTGGCACGCAATGGTAAGCAGACGCGTACAAACGCTTCTTGATCAACTGCGCGCACAGGGGATTCGCGATGAGCAGGTGCTTAATGCCCTGGCCGCGGTGCCGCGTGAGAAATTTATTGATGAAGCGTTTGAACATAAAGCCTGGGACAATATCGCGTTGCCGATAGGTCAGGGGCAGACGATTTCGCAGCCGTACATGGTGGCG
Organism: Citrobacter sp. LST-B2; assembly: GCF_057983045.1. Classification (NCBI taxonomy): domain Bacteria; kingdom Pseudomonadati; phylum Pseudomonadota; class Gammaproteobacteria; order Enterobacterales; family Enterobacteriaceae; genus Citrobacter; species Citrobacter sp. LST-B2. The sequence goes on along the minus strand of NZ_CP192598.1, from coordinate 3,821,716 downwards.
CGAATGACCGAACTCCTCGAACTGACGCCGCAGTCGCGTGTGCTGGAAATTGGCACGGGTTCCGGGTATCAGACGGCGATACTGGCGCACCTGGTACAGCAGGTTTGTTCCGTCGAACGTATTAAAAGTTTGCAATGGCAGGCGCGTCGCCGTCTGAAACAACTCGATTTACACAATGTTTCAACTCGTCACGGTGATGGTTGGCAAGGCTGGCAGGCACGCGCGCCATTTGACGCTATTATTGTGACGGCAGCACCGCCGGAAATCCCGACCGCGTTGATGACGCAACTGGATGAAGGTGGCATTCTCGTCTTGCCCGTGGGTGACGAGCATCAGTTTCTGAAACGGGTGCGTCGTCGGGGCGGCGAATTTATTATCGACACCGTGGAGGCGGTACGTTTTGTTCCCTTAGTTAAAGGGGAACTCGCGTAAAAAGCGGTTCCGAATACCTGGAATTTTCCTGGAGTTTTTGGAACTGGTCAGCGTATCGTGGTCACATTTTCCAGTGCCCATTTGCTGTCTGCACGATTATACGTCACTGGTTGTTAACCAATTTTTCCTGGGGGATAAATGAGCGCGGGAAGCCCAAAATTCACCGTTAGCCGCATTGCGGCACTGTCACTGGTTTCGCTATGGCTGGCGGGTTGTTCAAATTCATCGAATCCACCTGCGCCGGTAAGTTCCGTCAATGGTAATGCTCCGACGAATACCAGTTCTGGCATGCTGATTACGCCGCCGCCGAAGATGGGGACGACGACGTCCGCTCCGCAGACACCGCAAATTCAACCGGTGCAACGTCCGACGACACAACCGACGCATGTTCAGCCCGTCGCCGAGCAACCCGTGCAGATGGAAAACGGACGTATTGTCTACAATCGCCAGTATGGGAATATTCCGAAAGGTAGCTACAGCGGTGGCAGTACGTACACCGTTAAAAAAGGCGATACGCTTTTTTATATCGCCTGGATCACCGGGAACGATTTTCGTGACCTGGCGCAACGCAACAACGTTCAGGCCCCGTATGCTCTGAATGTCGGACAAACGCTGCAGGTGGGTAACGCATCGGGTGCGCCAATTACCGGCGGTAATGCGATAACTCAGGCCGACGCGGCAGAGCAAGGAGTTGTGACCAGACCTGCACAAAATTCCGCCATCGCTGTTGCGTCGAAACCGACAATTACGTATTCTGAGGATTCAGGTGAACAAAGTGCTAACAAAATGTTGCCGAACAACAAGCCTGCTGGGACTGTGGTCACAGCACCTGTAACGGCTCCAGCAGTTAGCGCAACCGAATCGACAGCAAGCAGTTCGTCTACCAGTTCGCCAATCTCCACATGGCGCTGGCCGACTGACGGCAAAGTGATCGAGAACTTTGGGGCTTCCGAGGGGGGCAATAAAGGGATCGACATTGCAGGCAGTAAGGGACAGGCTATTATCGCGACCGCCGATGGGCGCGTGGTCTATGCCGGTAACGCACTGCGCGGTTACGGTAATCTTATTATCATCAAACACAACGATGATTACCTGAGTGCCTACGCTCATAACGATACAATGCTGGTCCGGGAACAACAAGAAGTGAAGGCAGGACAAAAAATAGCGACGATGGGTAGCACCGGAACCAGTTCTACACGTTTGCATTTTGAAATTCGTTACAAGGGGAAATCCGTAAACCCGCTGCGTTATTTACCGCAGCGATAAAGCGACGGAACCAGGCTGACACTTGCTAGTTCCGTCAAGGGATCACGGGTAGGTGCCACCTTATGAGTCAGAATACGCTGAAAGTTCATGATTTAAATGAAGACGCGGAGTTTGATGAGAACGGAGTTGAGGTTTTTGACGAAAAAGCCTTAGTTGAAGAGGAACCCAGTGATAACGATTTGGCTGAAGAAGAGCTGTTATCGCAGGGGGCCACACAGCGTGTGTTGGACGCGACTCAGCTTTACCTTGGTGAGATTGGTTATTCGCCACTGTTAACGGCCGAAGAAGAAGTGTATTTTGCGCGTCGCGCACTGCGTGGAGATGTCGCCTCACGCCGTCGGATGATTGAAAGTAACCTGCGTCTGGTGGTGAAAATTGCCCGCCGTTATGGCAATCGTGGTCTGGCGTTGCTGGATCTGATTGAAGAGGGCAATCTGGGGCTTATCCGTGCCGTTGAGAAGTTTGACCCGGAACGTGGGTTCCGCTTCTCCACATACGCAACCTGGTGGATTCGCCAGACGATTGAACGGGCTATCATGAACCAAACCCGTACCATTCGACTGCCGATCCACATCGTTAAAGAGCTGAACGTTTATCTGCGTACCGCGCGTGAGTTGTCCCATAAACTGGACCACGAACCGAGCGCGGAAGAAATTGCAGAACAGCTGGATAAACCGGTTGATGACGTTAGCCGTATGCTTCGTCTAAACGAGCGCATTACCTCGGTAGACACCCCGTTGGGTGGCGATTCCGAAAAAGCGTTGCTGGATATCCTGGCCGATGAGAAAGAGAACGGTCCGGAAGACACCACGCAAGATGATGATATGAAACAGAGCATCGTCAAATGGCTGTTCGAACTGAACGCCAAACAGCGTGAAGTGCTGGCACGTCGTTTCGGTCTGCTGGGTTATGAAGCTGCAACACTGGAAGATGTGGGCCGCGAAATCGGTCTGACTCGTGAACGTGTTCGTCAGATTCAGGTTGAAGGCCTTCGCCGTCTGCGTGAAATTCTGCAGACTCAAGGGCTGAATATCGAAGCGCTCTTCCGCGAGTAAGCACCGTTCTAACAAGAAAGGCCAGCCTCTTTGAGGCTGGCCTTCTTCTTTCTGGCTGACTACGCTGTGTTTTTGCGGGTGAAGGCAGACGGGAGCATTTTCATGCTTACTCAGGTTTGTTAATCAGGCATCATTTTCTTGATTAGCAGGGCGAATTGCGCGCGTTCTTCGTCATTCAACCGTCCCAGAAACTCCTCATCCACCCGATTTCCCAACGGCATGCTTACCTTCAGCAAGGCTTCTCCTTCAGGGGTCAGATAAACGAAGCGGCGACGTTTATCCAGCGGATCGTTTTCACGCCTCACCAGCCCACGTTTTTCCATTCGGCTTAGCATTTCTGCCAGCGTCGCTTTGGTACTGACGGCGGCCTCCATCAGATTAACCTGTTCAATGCCGGGACGTTCCGCAATGGCACGCATCACCGCGTACTGTGGTTTAGTCAGATCCGGCAACGCATGCTGCCAACGCGCCGTATGTTGTTGGAACAGCTGGCGTAACAGGTGAAACGCTTTATTCCGTAACTCCATGAAAACTCCAGGCTAAAAATCATGTCTCCTATCATAACGGGTAACACCGCGTTTTTTAACGAGGAAATCTTAAGCAATACGTGCGGGAAAAAACGGGCGCTATTGTCGTTGCTGTTTTAAAGGGGTAATTTATATTAAACGTTCGTATACGAACAACCTGTGGGATGATGAATGAGACTGATTGTGGGGATGACCGGGGCAACGGGAGCGCCGCTGGGTGTAGCACTGTTGCAGGCGCTGCGGAAGATGCCGGATGTGGAAACGCATCTGGTGATGTCGAAATGGGCCAAAACCACCATTGAACTGGAAACGCCATACCGTGCGCGCGATGTTGCCGGACTGGCCGATTTTTGCCACAGCCCGGCGGATCAGGCGGCGACCATCTCGTCAGGTTCGTTTCGTACCGACGGCATGATCGTTATTCCTTGCAGCATGAAAACCCTGGCTGGAATACGCGCAGGTTACGCCGACGGTCTGGTGGGACGCGCTGCCGACGTGGTGCTGAAAGAAGGGCGCAAGTTGGTGCTGGTGCCGCGTGAAATGCCGCTCAGTACGGTGCATCTCGAAAACATGCTCGCGCTTTCACGCATGGGCGTGGCGATGGTGCCGCCCATGCCTGCGTTCTATAACCATCCACAATCCGTTGATGATATTACGCAACACATCGTGGCCCGCGTACTGGACCAGTTTGCGCTGGAGCACCCGCATGCGCGTCGCTGGCAGGGATTAGCGCAGGCACAGAATTTTTCACAGGAGAATGAATAATGGCATTTGATGATTTGCGCAGCTTTTTGCAGGCGCTCGACGACCAGGGACAATTGCTGAAAATCAGTGAAGAGGTGAACGCGGAGCCGGATCTGGCCGCGGCTGCCAACGCCACTGGCCGTATTGGCGACGGCGCACCGGCGCTATGGTTCGATAATATTCGTGGTTTTACCGACGCGCGTGTGGCGATGAATACCATCGGCTCCTGGCAAAATCATGCCATTTCATTGGGCTTACCGCCGAATACGCCAGTGAAAAAGCAGATAGATGAGTTTATTCGTCGCTGGGATAAGTTCCCGGTCACCCCGGAACGCCGCGCGAATCCGGCATGGGCGGAAAACAGTGTCGATGGCGAAGCGATTAACCTGTTCGATATTCTGCCGCTGTTTCGCCTGAACGACGGCGATGGCGGATTTTACCTGGATAAAGCCTGCGTAGTCTCCCGCGATCCGCTCGACCCGGACAACTTCGGCAAGCAGAACGTCGGTATCTACCGGATGGAAGTGAAGGGCAAGCGTAAGCTGGGCCTACAACCGGTACCGATGCATGATATAGCGCTGCATCTGCATAAGGCGGAAGAGCGCGGCGAGGATCTGCCGATCGCCATCACCCTGGGTAACGATCCGATCATCACGCTGATGGGGGCGACACCGCTGAAGTACGATCAGTCCGAATATGAAATGGCAGGGGCGCTGCGCGAAAGCCCGTATCCCATCGCTACTGCGCCGTTGACCGGGTTTGATGTGCCGTGGGGATCGGAGGTGATCCTGGAAGGGGTGATTGAAAGCCGCAAACGTGAAATTGAAGGCCCGTTTGGCGAGTTTACCGGCCACTATTCCGGTGGTCGCAATATGACGGTTGTGCGTATTGATAAGGTGTCGTATCGCAGTAAACCGATTTTTGAATCCCTTTATCTCGGTATGCCGTGGACAGAAATCGACTATTTGATGGGGCCGGCCACCTGCGTTCCGTTGTATCAGCAACTAAAAGCGGAGTTCCCGGAAGTGCAGGCGGTTAACGCCATGTATACCCACGGCCTGCTGGCGATTATCTCGACCAAAAAACGCTACGGCGGTTTTGCGCGAGCGGTGGGACTGCGCGCGATGACCACGCCACACGGGCTGGGTTACGTGAAGATGGTGATCATGGTGGATGAAGATGTCGATCCGTTCAACCTGCCGCAGGTGATGTGGGCGCTGTCGTCGAAAGTCAACCCGGCGGGGGATCTGGTTCAGCTACCGAATATGTCAGTACTGGAACTTGATCCGGGCTCAAGTCCGGCGGGGATCACCGATAAGCTGATTATCGACGCCACCACGCCCGTTGCGCCGGATAACCGTGGTCACTATAGCCAGCCGGTGTGCGATCTCCCGGAAACCAAAGCCTGGGCTGAAAAGCTGACTGCCATGCTGGCCAACCGTAAATAAGGAGCCTCAGATGATTTGCCCACGTTGTGCTGATGAACATATTGAAGTGATGGCGACCTCGCCAGTGAAAGGCGTCTGGACGGTGTATCAGTGCCAACATTGCCTGTACACCTGGCGTGATACTGAGCCGCTACGTCGTACCAGCCGCGAACACTACCCGCAGGCGTTTCGTATGACGCAGAAAGATATCGATGAGGCGCCAATGGTACCCACTATTCCGCCGCTGCTGACAGAAGATAAGCGCTGACGGAGTGCCGGATGGCGGCTGAGGCCTTATCCGACCTGGGAAAAGTACCGTTAATATGTGGCCCGATACGCAAAGCGGCATCGGGCCTTTTTCTTACACCAGACTCTTCAGCCGATAGATCCACTCCAGCGCCTGACGGGGCGTTAGCGAATCCGGGTCGAGATTTTCCAGTGCTTCAACGGCAGGAGAGGTCTCTTCGGGAACGGACAGCAGCGACATCTGGGTGCCATCCACCTGTGTTGCCGCCGCGTTGGGTGAAATGCTCTCCAGTTCGCGCAGTTTCTGTCGCGCACGTTTGATCACCTCTTTCGGAACGCCCGCCAGCGCTGCGACCGCCAGGCCGTAGCTCTTACTGGCCGCACCGTCCTGCACGCTATGCATAAAGGCAATGGTATCGCCGTGCTCTAACGCGTCGAGATGGACGTTGGCAACGCCTTCCATTTTTTCCGGCAACTGTGTCAGCTCGAAGTAGTGCGTCGCGAACAGCGTCAGCGCTTTGATCTTATTCGCCAGATTTTCCGCACATGCCCACGCCAGCGACAGGCCATCGTACGTGGATGTCCCGCGGCCAATCTCATCCATTAGCACCAGGCTGTTCTCAGTGGCGTTGTGCAGAATGTTGGCCGTTTCGGTCATCTCTACCATGAAGGTGGAGCGCCCGGAGGCCAGATCGTCCGCCGCGCCTACACGGGTAAAGATACGATCGACAGGACCAATTTCCACCTTCTGCGCCGGTACGTAGCTGCCAATATAGGCCAGCAGGGCAATCAGCGCGGTCTGGCGCATGTAGGTACTTTTACCGCCCATGTTTGGTCCGGTAATGATCAGCATTCTGCGCTGTGGTGAGAGGTCGAGCGGGTTGGCGATAAACGGCTCATTCAGGACCTGTTCCACCACCGGATGGCGTCCCTCGGTAATACGAATACCCGGTTTATCGCTGAAGGTTGGGCAGGTGTAGTTCAGCGTGTACGCGCGTTCGGCCAGATTCACCAGTACATCGAGTTCCGCCAGTGCACTGGCGCTCTGTTGTAGATCCGCCAGATGCGGTAGCAGCAGGTCGAACAGTTCGTCATAGAGCTGTTTTTCCAGCGCCAGCGCTTTGCCCTTGGAAGTCAGAACCTTATCTTCGTACTCTTTGAGTTCCGGAATGATGTAGCGCTCGGCGTTTTTCAGCGTCTGGCGACGGACGTAGTTGATTGGTGCGAGGTGGCTCTGCCCACGGCTAATCTGGATGTAATAACCGTGCACCGCGTTAAAGCCGACTTTCAGCGTGTCCAGCCCGGTACGCTCGCGCTCACGGATTTCCAGCCTGTCGAGATAGTCGGTCGCACCGTCTGCCAGGGCGCGCCACTCATCAAGCTCTTCGTTGTAGCCCGGCGCAATAACACCACCATCACGAACGAGAACCGGGGGAGCGTCAACGACCGCACGTTCCAGCAGTTCCCGCAGTTCGGCGAATTCGCCCATTTTCTCGCGCAGCATTTGTACAGGGGGGCTGTCCACCGATTCCAGTTGCGCACGCAGTTCCGGCAGTTGCTGGAAAGCGTGGCGCATGCGCGCGAGATCGCGCGGACGCGCGGTACGCAGTGCCAGACGCGCAAGAATACGTTCCAGATCGCCCACCTGGCGAAGCACGGGCTGCAGTTCGCTGGTTGCATCCTGTAATGAACCAATGGTTTGCTGACGTTCTGTCAGGATTTTCGTATCACGTACCGGCATATGCAGCCAGCGTTTGAGCATACGGCTGCCCATCGGCGTCACGGTGCAGTCGAGCACGGCGGCCAGCGTGTTCTCCATGCCCCCAGCCAGATTCTGGGTGATCTCCAGATTGCGGCGCGTCGCGGCATCCATGATGATGCTGTCCTGCTGCCGCTCCATGGTGATAGAGCGAATATGCGGCAGGGAAGTGCGTTGGGTATCCTTGACGTACTGCAACAGGCAGCCAGCGGCGCAAAGTCCGCGCGGCGCGTTTTCAACGCCAAAGCCAATCAGATCGCGGGTACCAAACTGCAAATTCAACTGCTGACGTGCAGTATCAATTTCAAATTCCCACAGCGGGCGACGACGTAATCCTCGACGACCTTCAATCAGAGCCATCTCCGCGAAATCTTCGGCGTACAGCAGTTCCGCCGGGTTGGTCCGTTGCAGTTCGGCGGCCATTGTTTCGCGATCGGCGGGTTCGCTCAGACGAAAACGCCCGGAGCTGATGTCCAGCGTGGCATAACCATAGCCTTTACTGTCCTGCCAGATGGCGGCGAGCAAATTGTCCTGGCGCTCCTGTAGCAGGGCTTCATCACTGATGGTGCCCGGCGTGACAATACGCACGACTTTGCGCTCAACCGGCCCTTTACTGGTGGCCGGGTCGCCAATTTGCTCGCAAATGGCGACGGATTCACCCTGATTGACCAGTTTGGCGAGGTAGTTTTCGACCGCATGATGGGGAATACCCGCCATCGGGATGGGCTCGCCCGCAGACGCACCGCGCTTCGTCAGCGAAATGTCGAGCAACTGCGACGCCCGTTTTGCATCGTCGTAAAAGAGTTCGTAAAAGTCGCCCATGCGATAGAAAAGCAGAATCTCCGGGTGTTGGGCCTTCAGCTTGAGATACTGCTGCATCATGGGGGTGTGGGCGTCGAGATTATCGATTGTACTCATGGAGTTGTGTCCAGTCCCTGAATGTAAATGGGTTGCGATACTTTTAGTTTTCGTTGTTATCACATAAGGGACACATGATAGCGGAGATACGCATTTCAGGGAAAGTCAGGATCGCCGACTTCTCGATCCTTCTTCCGTTTCAGAATTTTACACCGATTGTTGTTGTCGCAATTCCGAATGTCGGTCGCGTAATGCGGCAAAAACAAACGCCGCGATAAAGAGAATGGTGAACAGCACGACGATCGTGGGAGCGGGTGCGCTGTCGAGGAAGAATGACAGATACACACCTAAAAATGAGGTAACCACCGACAGACCCGTTGCCAGCAACAGCGCATGAGCAAACCGGCGGGTGAGTAAAATGGCAATCGCGCCTGGGGCGATCAGCAGGGAGATTGACAAAATGATCCCCACCGATTTCAGCGTCGCCACAATGGTCAGCGCAATCATGCACAGCAGTCCGTAATGCAGCAAAGTCGTGTTAAGGCCGCAGGCTTTCGCCTGATGCGGATCGAAGGCGTGCAGCAGCAAATCTTTCCACTTGAATGCAATGATCAGGGCGATACCCAGTACAATGAAGGCCGTTTGCCCAATATCGCTCAGCGAAATCCCTAGCATGTCGCCGAACAGAATATGATCGAGGTGAACCTCTGACTGGATAGAGACATAGAGCACCAGTCCGGCGCCAAACATCCCGGAGAAGACGATCCCCATGATGGTGTCGCGTTTGATGCGGCTGTTGTCGTCAAGATATCCGGTCGCGACTGCGCAGAATAGGCCCGCAATAAACGCGCCGATAGCCAGTGGAATACCGACGATATAAGCCAGCACAATTCCCGGAAAAACCGCATGACTCATGGCATCGCCCATGAGCGCCCAGCCTTTGAGCACCAGAAATACCGACAGTAACGCACAGGGAATCGCCACAAGAGCGGAGACGGCCAGCGCGTTGACCATAAAGTCGAACTGAAAAGGTTCCAGCAGGGTGCTCAGAAACATGATGACTCCTTACGTCGTGCGCGACGGCGGTTCGCCAGCAGGCCGTGTTTGGGGGCAAAAACGAACGCCAGCAGGAATAATACGGTTTGTAGCACCACAATGATCCCGCCGGTCGCCCCGTCCAGCCAGTAGCTGAGCCAGGCGCCGAAAAAACTGGTCACACTGCCGATCGCAACGGCGATCATAAGAAGGCGTGGAAAGCGGTCAGTCAGCAGCCAGGCGGTGGCACCGGGCGTCACGACCAGGCAGATCACCAGAAATGCCCCCACGGTTTGCAGCGCGGCGACGGTGGACACCGATAACAGAGTGAAAAACAGCAGCTTCAGACGGGCCGGGTGCAGGCCAATGGAGCGGGCGTGGTTTTCATCGAAAAAAGTGACCATCAGATCCTTCCACTTCAGCAGCAGGATGAGCAGGGAAACCGTGCCGATAATCGCCAGTTGCACAATGTCTTCCGGCGCGATGGCCAGTACGTTGCCGAGAATGATGGTCTGAATATTCACCGACATCGGGTTGAGCGACACCATAAACAGCCCGATGCCAAAGAATGACGAGAAGATCAGGCCAATAATGGCATCTTCTTTAAGCCGTGAGCGCTGGTTCAGAAAAAGCATACTGCCTGCTGCCAGGCCACCGGAGAGAAAGGCGCCGAGCGAGAAGGGCAAGCCGAGCATGTAGGCACCGGCAACGCCTGGCACGATGGAGTGCGACAGCGCATCGCCAATCAACGACCAGCCTTTAAGCATTAAATAGCAGGAGAGAAAGGCGCACAGTCCGCCAACCATCGCTGATACCCACATCGCGTTGAGCATGTACTGATAACCAAAGGGTTCTGTCAGCCAGTTCATGATGACTCTCCGCAGCCTGCCGCTCGTCGGGAGATAAACGGGCGTTCGTCGTCGGTAATGATGTGTTCTTCGCCGCCGCTGAGCGCGACGTGACGCAGGACGCCGCTGAACGCCAGTTCAAGGTTGTCGGCGGTAAAAGTGGTTTCGGTCGGGCCGCTCGCCAGCACGGTGCCTTTGATCATCACCGTATAATCACAGAATTCGGTGACTGACCCGAGATTGTGGGTGGAGACCAGCATCGTGCGCCCCTCATCGCGCAACTCGCGTAGCAGCGCAATAATGCGCGCTTCGGTTTTGACATCGACGCCGGTGAAAGGCTCATCCAGCAGAATGACCTGACCGTCCTGGGCAATGGCCCTGGCGAGGAAGACGCGTTTTTTCTGCCCGCCAGAAAGCTCGCCAATCTGCCGGTGGCGGTATTCCAGCATATCCACCCGCGCCAGCGCAGCGTCAACACTGGCATGATCCTGAGCCTTCGGACGACGTAGCCAGCCCATATGTCCGTAGCGGCCCATCATCACGACGTCTTCCACCAGCACCGGAAATGACCAGTCAACCTCTTCGGACTGTGGGACGTAGGCAATCAGATTCTGCTTCAGCGCGTGATTCACCGGCTGTTGCAGGATGGAAATGTCGCCGTCGGCCAGGCGGACAAAACCCATCAGTGCTTTGAACAACGTTGATTTTCCCGACCCGTTGACTCCTACCAGCGCGGCAATCGAACCGCCCGGTACCTGAAAGGTGGCATCGCGTAGTGCGGTATGACCATTGCGATACGTCACCGTCACCTGATTCACGGTAATCGCAGATTGACTCATTTCTGACTCCTCAAACCGTCATTGATACCACTGACGATGGTCTCGGTGGTGACGCGTAGCAGATCGAGATAGGTGGGAACGGGGCCATCGGCGGCGCTCAGGGAATCGACATACAGCACGCCGCCGTAATGTGCGCCGGATTCCCGCGCGACCTGACGGGCCGGTTTATCTGATACGGTGCTTTCGCTGAATACGGTGGGGATCTGATGCGCTCTGATCGCATCGATCACTTTACGTACCTGTTTGGGCGTTCCCTGCTGATCGGCGTTGATCGGCCAGAGATAAAGCTCTTGCAGATCGTTATCGCGGGCAAGATAAGAGAACGCTCCTTCGCTGGTGACCAGCCAGCGTTTATCGGCAGGGATTTTTGCCAGCGCGGCATGGAGAGGGGCCAGCGTCTGGTGAATTTGCGCTTTATAACGTTCGGCATTTTTCTGGTAAATCGCGGCGCTATCCGGATCGTATTTCGTCAGCGCGTCGCGAATATTGTCGACGTAGATCATCGCGTTTTCCGCCGACATCCAGGCGTGAGGGTTGGGTTTCCCGTTATACGGTCCTTCGCTGATGCCCATGGGTTTCACCCCGTCAGACACCGTCACTTCCGGCACACCCGACAAATTCTGGTAGAAGCGGGCAAACCACAGCTCCAGATTCAGACCGTTAGAGAGGATCAATTGCGCCCCCTGCGCTCGCTTAATGTCGCCCGGAGTGGGTTGATACTCATGAATTTCCGCGCCGGGTTTGGTGATCGAACTGACATTGGCCGCCTCACCCGCCACGTTTTGCGCCATGTCCGCAATGATCGTGAAGGTGGTAACGACATTGAGCTTCTCTTTGGCATAAGCCGGTGACAGCATGCAGATGGCCAGTACAGCCGCCAGCAGAGACGAGGTCAGACGGGAGAGGTGCGACATAGTATCCCTCATAAAAAAAGTGGTTAATTATTCATCGAATATAGCCTTTGCTATGTTATATAGCACAAGGCATGTATAAAGATAGTGTTAAATGAAAATAATTCTTATTTGAGGTGTGGTGGGGGAGTGTCACCTTTGGGTGATAGTGTTGCGAGAATTTAAGTTGTAGAATAAATACACCTTAATGTAGTGGAGGGCGCATCATGTCCGGCAAGCGCATTGCTCGCGAAAAACTGACGATTAAAAAAATGATCGCGCTGTACGAGAGCCAGTGTCCGCAGGCATCTGATGAGCCGGAACACTACGACGCGCTGTTTGCCTATGCGCAAAAACGTCTGGATAAGTGCGTCTTTGGCGAGGATAAACCGGCCTGTAAACAGTGTCCCGTACACTGTTATCAGCCAGCGAAGCGTGAAGAGATGAAGCAGATTATGCGCTGGGCGGGGCCGAGAATGCTCTGGCGTCATCCCATCCTGACCGTTCGTCATCTCATCGACGATAAACGTCCCGTGCCGGAACTGCCGGAAAAATACTCGCGTAAGAAGTGAAGCGAAATGCCGGATGGCGGCTTCGCCTTAATCCGGCCTACGGATAATTGCCCACCCGACATCCAGCAACGCGTGCCTCAAACCAGCGCGTCTTTATCAATACCTAAACGCTTCATGCGTGAAAGCAGCGTGGTACGCTTAAGACCCAGCCGCTGAGCTGCGCCTTTCGGGCCTGCAACCACACCATTGGTCTCTTTCAGCACCCGCAGGATGAGCTGATACTCGTCTTCCCCTTCCTGGGCGACTTCGGTCGCGACGGGCGGTTCGCCAGGTGAGAGCATGCCGATATCCGGCAGCGAGAGTTGCAGCACGCTTCCTCGCGTCAGCAGAACGGCACGTTCCACCACGTTCTCCAGTTCGCGCACATTACCCGGCCACTCCATATTGCTGAGGATGCGCAGGGTTTCCGCCGGGATACTGTCGATGTTACGCCCCAGGCGGCGAGCGATTTTAAAGGTGAATGCTTTCACCAGCAGGGGGATATCTTCCGGGCGTTCGCGCAGCGGCGGAAGTCGGATCGGAAAAACGTTGAGGCGGTAGTAGAGATCGCTACGAAACTCGCGATCCTCGACCATTTTTTTCAGGTCACGGTTGGTGGCGGCGATCAGACGCACGTCGGTCTGGATCAGCTTATTGCTGCCCAGACGCTCAAATTCCTGTTCCTGTAAGACGCGCAGGAGCTTAGGCTGTAATTCCAGCGGCATGTCGCCCACTTCATCCAGGAACAAAGAACTTTTATCCGCCAGCTCAAAGCGGCCAATGCGCTGCGCACTGGCACCGGTGAAGGCGCCGCGTTCGTGACCGAACAGGTCACTTTCCAGCAGGCCAGCGGGCATGGCGGCGCAGTTCATCTTCACCATCCGGCGTGCGTTACGCCCACTCAGATTGTGGATTGCGCGGGCAATCAGCTCTTTCCCGGTACCGGTTTCACCGAGGATCAGCACAGTGCTGTCGCTCTGGGCCACCATCTCGACCTGCTTGAGCACGCTGTACATCGCATCGCTGCGCCCGATGATTTCACCAAACTCGCTGTCGACATTGTTGAGCTGTTCGGTAAGCGCCAGGTTTTCATCCACCAGCCGCTCTTTCAGCCGATGGATTTCCTGATAGGCGAGGGCGTTGTCCACGGCGATGGCGACGCGCCCGGCAATCTGGCGCAGCAGGTTCAGGTTGGCGGTGGTAAACACTTTTTCTTCACACTGCGCCAGCTTGAGTACGCCGAGCATGGTGTTGCCCGACATCAGCGGTAGCAGGCACAGCGTCTGAATCTGGTTGCCCCACGTATCGAACAGCATGCGTTCATAGGGGGCCAGCGCGTCCCGTTCGTTCAGGTTTATCAGCAGCATCTCTTTGCTTTTAAACACCCGTTCCGTCAGAGTGCCAGCTTCATCGACTTCGCTTTGTTCGTGTGCGGGATGATTTTCATCGAGGTAGTGAGTGGAGTAAATACTGAGCTTATTTTTACGGTGGCTACGCAGGACAATGCTGATGTCGTCGATGTTGAAATAGTGATGGATCTCTTTGGCGACTTCACTTACCAGCTCATCCATGTCGAGCCGGGAGAGTACGGCGTTAGTGATGGCGACCAGAATACGAAAGTTGTCGCGTTCGCGGCACAAGAGATCGTAATCGACGTTGTTCGTGACCCTGCACTGAATTTGCTCTGCCACCACGCCGACAATCTGGGTGAAGGTTTGCAGACGCTCGTACTCTTTTTCGCTCCAGGGGCGATCGTCGTTGCGGATAAATTCGCAGCCGCCAAAAATGCGGCCATCCGCCGCCAGCGGCAGCAGGCAGTAGTGGCCGAATGGCGGGTAAAGGCCGCCAGCAGCCAGTTGCGGCCAGGTTTCTGAAAACTCGTGATAATTGCAGTGCAGGGCATCGGGGCGAGAGAGAATACGGCGGATCGGGCCGTGGGCCAGCACGGTTTCATCTTCGTAGATGACGGGTTTGCCGTTATCGCGCGTGGCGTACCAGGACGCCCGCTGTGTCTGCGCTTGCCACAACACAATCGCCGCGCTGTCGGCAAGCGCCGAGCGCTTTACCAGTTGCGAAAGCGCCTCGCTTAGCGATTGCAGGTCGGGCTGCTGTAACAATGTGCGAGTGATGTCGAACAATCCTTGCTGCCCGAGATCGCTCATCGGTGTATACGACATATTGCTTTTCCAGGAAAGTACCGCTGCGCGGTGCAAAAAAAGAAATTAAATTATAGGTATAGACACTCGACTTCCGCTGGGTGTCGACAAAAAACGCCTTATCCGGCCTACGGTTCGAACAGTTTGTGTGAGTTGAATAACGGCGAAAACGCCTTATTCGACCAACGGTTCAACCGATTGTGTAGGCTGGATAAGGCGACGCCGCCATCCGGCATAATGACGGACTTAACAGATCCGCGGCAGCGGTTCTGCATGCGGTAAATCCAGCGTGCGCTTCACGCCGTAAAGACCGGCCAGACGCACACCTTTACGTTCGACCACTTCGCCAATCAGTGCCGCATCGCGCCCCAACGGATGGGCATGCAACGCCGCCAGCACCTGCCCGGCCGCCTGACGTTCAACGGCAATGACCAGCTTGCCTTCGTTTGCGAAGTTAAGCGCATCCAGACCCAGCAGTTCACATACTCCACGAACGGCAGGTTTCACGGGAAGTGCGGATTCGGACAGCTCAATGCCAAAACCGCAGGCGGCAGCAAACTCATGGGCGACCGCGTTCACGCCGCCACGCGTCGCGTCGCGCAGGGCTTTCACGCCGGGGATATCGCGCAACGACTGAATTAGCGGCGTTAATACCGCGCAGTCGCTGACCAGTTCGCCATCCAGCCCTAACTGTTCACGCAGATTAAGAATAGTGGCGCCGTGATCGCCCAGCGTACCGCTGACCAGCAGCACGTCGCCCGCTGCCAGGGTTTGTGCACCCCAGTGAATATTGGCCGGAATCGCCCCCATGCCTGCAGTGTTGATGAACAATTTGTCCGCTGCGCCACGTTGAACAACTTTTGTATCGCCGGTCACAATCGCGATATTGGCCTCACGCGCGGTGGCGGCCATGCTGTTTACCACGCTTTTCAGCGTCTCCATCGGCAGTCCTTCTTCGAGGATAAAGCCGCAGGAGAGATAGCGTGGAATTGCGCCGCTGACGGCGACGTCATTGGCGGTACCGCAGATCGCCAGCTTGCCGATGTTGCCGCCGGGGAAAAACAGTGGGTCAATGACGTAGCTGTCGGTGGAGAATGCCAGCCGATCGCCTTCAGCGACCAGTTGCGCCAGTTCAAGCCGCGCCTGATCTTCCTGCTCCGCCAGCCACGGGTTAGCGAAGGCTTCCATAAACAGACTGTTAATCAGTTGCTGCATGGCCTGACCGCCGCTACCGTGGGCGAGTTGTACGCTGTTCATGCTTCACACTCCTGCTGACGATACTGATACCAGGCGGCGCATGCGCCTTCTGAAGAGACCATCAGTGCGCCGAAGGCGGTCTCTGGATTACAGGTCTTGCCAAACAACGGGCACTGATGCGGTTTACATTTCCCGGTCAGCACGTCGCCGCAGCGGGCGCGCGGGTCGTCGTAAACCTGCTGAGGTGCCGGTCGGAAATGCGCTTCGGCATCAAAACGCTGATAGTCAGGCGTCAGATGCACGCCGGAGGATTCAATCACCCCCAGGCCGCGCCACTCGCTGTCGCCGGTGACGCAAAATACGTCGGCAATAGCCTGTTGCGCCAACAGGTTGCCGGCGTCTGGCACCACGCGGCGATACTGGTTTTCGACCTGGCTGTGGGCCGCTATTTTCTGCTCAACCAGCATCACGACGCCTTGCAGTAGATCAAGGGGTTCGAATCCAGCGACCACCAGCGGACGATGAAACTCACTGGCAATAAAATGATAGGCGTCGGTACCGATCACCATACTGACGTGACCTGGAGCGAGAAACGCGTCGATGCCGTTATCGGGCTGTTCCAGCAGGCTGCGCAGGGTCGGAATGAGCGTGATGTGCTGACAGAAGAAGTAAAAATTCTGCACGTCGCGCAGTTTTGCCTGTTGCAGGGTAATGGCGGTGGTCGGCATGGTCGTTTCAAAGCCGAGGCCGAAAAACACGACTTTACGCGTTGGGTTTTCCTGCGCCAGTTTGAGCGCATCCATCGGCGAGTAGACGATGCGAATGTCCGCACCGCGCGCTTTCGCCTGCAACAGCGAACCTTGTTTCCCCGGCACGCGCATGGCGTCGCCAAAGGTACAGAAAATCACCTCCGGATGGCTGGCAATTTCAACGCAACTGTCGATACGTCCCATCGGCAGTACGCAGACCGGACAACCCGGGCCGTGGATAAACTCCACGTTATCAGGGAGCAACTGGTCGAGACCAAATTTGAAGATCGCGTGTGTATGGCCGCCGCAAACTTCCATAATGCGCAGCGGACGTTCAGCGGTATACGGCAGATGCGCGGCACGTTCACGCAGGTGTTCAATCAGTTGCATCACCTGTTCCGGCGCGCGGTATTCGTCAACAAAACGCATTATTTTTCCTCGCCATACAGCAAAGCGCCGACGTCCGGCTCAACATCAAACATGTTCTGGAGCGCATCGAGCGTGTCGCGCGCTTCGGCTTCGTTAATCACGCTCATGGCAAAACCGACGTGGACCAGTACCCACTGGCCCAGACGAGGTTCGCCGTGCTCATCACAACTGCCGACCAGCGTCAGATCGACGTCGCGCTGAATGCCGCAAACGTCGACTTTCGCCAGGTTACCTTCGATAGTGCGGATTTGGCCGGGAACGCCTATGCACATCGCTGTGCCTCCAGCCAGTTCAGCCACTGATCCATTCCTTCGCCGCTGGTGGCGGAAATCAGGATGATCTCGATATCCGGATTAACTTCCCGGGCACTGGCAATGCACTTCTCAACGTCGAAATTCAGGTACGGTAGCAGATCGACTTTGTTGAGCAGCATCAGCGAGGCGGCGGCGAACATATGCGGGTATTTCAGCGGCTTGTCTTCGCCTTCGGTGACAGAAAGCACCGCCACTTTATGGCGTTCGCCGAGATCAAAACTCGCCGGGCAGACGAGGTTACCGACGTTTTCGATAAACAGAATGCCGTGGTCTTCCAGCGGCAGACGCGGCGCGGCATCGGCAATCATCTGCGCATCGAGGTGACAGCCTTTGCCGGTGTTGACCTGAATGGCCGGAGTGCCCGTGGCGCGAATGCGTGCGGCGTCGTTGACCGTCTGCTGGTCGCCTTCAATGACGGCGCACGGGACGCTGTCTTTCAGCTTCATCAGCGTTTCGGTAAGCAGAGTGGTTTTACCGGATCCTGGGCTGGAGACGAGGTTGAGCACCAACTGTTGGCGCGCGGCGAAGCGGGCGCGGTTGCGCTCGGCCAGACGGTTGTTTTTATCCAGCACGTCGATTTCTACTTCCAGCATACGCCGCTGGCTCATGCCTGGCGCGTGGGTGCCGGCTTCACCGTGACCGTAGTGCAGATCGCCTTCTTCCGTCTGGCTCGGGGTGAATTCGGACGTTTTTATGCCGGTAATATTCAGCGCCGGGCGAGCTGCCGGGGCAAAAGGCGCGCTGCGAAACGCGGAATGAGGGTTATGCTCATCACCCTCTATATAAAGGTTGCCTTCAGCGCAACCGCATGTTGTACACATCGCTCACTCCTGATCTATTTCTATTCGTCGAATCTGTAATCCATCATCGGCCACGATTTGCAGCGTGTCGCTATTGCATTGCGGGCAACGGCGTACGCGTTGGGTCAGTAAGGTGACGTATTGCTGACAGGATTCACACCAGCATTCGGCTTCTTGTTCCTCGAGGTGCAGTTTACAACCTTCCGCAACGGTGCCACGGCATACCAGATCAAAACAAAAGGAGAGAGCGCTGGTTTCTACGCAAGAAAATGCGCCAATTTTGAGCCAGACCCCAGTTATCCGTTTTGCGCCGTGCGCGACGGCCTGTTGTTCGATCAATTCCAGTGCCCGCTGGCAAAGGGTAATTTCGTGCATAGTGCCTCCCGATATGATGGGCAGTGATAAGCAATAACTATGCCAGCCTGAAAGTTGGGGGCATTTGTCGATGACGATGATGACGAAATGACATGTCATTCGGGCGTCGACAGCCGTCTTTTATTATTAAATTCATGAAAAAACAAATAGTTAAAAACTGGCATGGAAAATGCTTATGGCAGGCTATCTCTGTTAAACGGGTAACCTGACATGACTATTTGGGAAATAAGCGAAAAAGCCGATTACATCGCGCAGCGGCATCGTCGCCTACAGGACCAGTGGCATATTTACTGCAATTCGCTGGTTCAGGGGATCACCCTGTCGAAAGCGCGTCTGCACCATGCGATGAGCTGCGCGCCGGATAAAGATCTCTGTTTCGTACTGTTCGAACACTTTCGCATCACCGTCACGATGGCGGAAGGCTTCAACAGCCACACCATTGAGTATTACGTCGAAACAAAAGATGGCGAAGATAAGCAACTGATTGCACAGGCGCAATTGAGCATTGATGGCAAAGTGGACGAGCGGGTCAGCAACCGTGAGCGTGAGCAGGTGCTGGAACACTATCTCGATAAAATCGCCAGCGTTTATGACCGACTGTATGCCGCTGTTGAAAGCGGGTCGCCGATCAATCTGAGCCAACTGGTGGCGAGACAAAATCCGGCGGCCTGACCCCAGCGTTTTACGTCGTGACGTCGTCTCATGGGTTGTCACGACGCTTTAAGGGACAGACGTGTCGAACAGTGTCGAAAATGACATTTCATCGGCATGTTTTCGTCAAAAATGACTATCACCTGAGGAATGCCTGGTGAATCGTTTTGTAATTGCTGACTCCACGCTCTGTATCGGCTGCCACACCTGCGAGGCCGCCTGTTCAGAGACGCATCGCCAGCACGGCCTACAGTCTATGCCGCGCCTGAAAGTGATGCTGAATGAAAAAGAATCTGCGCCGCAGCTTTGCCACCACTGTGAAGATGCCCCTTGCGCCACCGTGTGTCCGGTTAACGCCATTAACCGGGTGGATGGCGCCGTACAGCTTAATGAAAGCCTGTGCGTGAGCTGCAAACTGTGCGGCATTGCCTGTCCGTTTGGCGCGATCGAATTTTCCGGCAGCCGTCCGCTGCATATCCCGGCCAACGCCAATACGCCTAAAGCACCACCAGCGCCACCGGCACCGGCTCGCGTCAGTACGCTGCTGGACTGGGTTCCGGGCGTGCGTGCCATCGCGGTGAAATGCGATCTGTGCAGTTTCGATGAACAAGGCCCGGCCTGCGTACGGATGTGTCCGACGAAAGCTCTGCATCTGGTGAACAACATGGACATCGCCCGCGCCAGTAAACGGAAACGTGAGCTGACTTTCAATACTGACTTCGGCGATCTCTCCTTGTTTCAGCAGGCTCAGAGTGGGGAGGCAAAATGAGCGCAATTTCACTGATCATCAGCGGTGTGGCCTGGTTTGCCGCCGCCGCCGTCCTGGCATTTCTGTTCTCTTTTCATAAAGCGCTTAGCGGCTGGGTTGCTGGCGTGGGCGGCGCGGTGGGGTGCTTGTGTACTGCCGCGGCGGGTTTCTCCGTGCTCATCAACGCTGTCGCGGTGCGCGGCGTGATGCCGTTTATCGGTCACAGCGTGCAAATCACCCCACTGAATGCCATCTGGCTGATTACGCTGGGGCTGTGCGGACTGTTTGTCAGTTTGTACAACATCGACTGGCATCGCCATCCGCAGGTCAGGGCCAACGGTCTGCTGGTGAATCTGCTGATGGCGGCGGCGGTGTGCGCAGTTGCCGCCAGCAATCTCGGCACGCTGGTGGTGATGGCGGAAATCATGGCGCTGTGTGCGGTGTTCCTGACCGGATGCAGCAAAGAAGGCAAGCTGTGGTTTGCGCTGGGGCGTCTCGGTACGCTGCTGCTGGCGATCGCCTGTTATCTGGTGTGGCAGCGCTATGGCACCCTTGAGTTGCGTCTCCTCGATCTGCGCACTCAGGAACTGCCGCTGGGCGCTGACATCTGGCTGCTTGGCGTGGCGGGCTTTGGTCTGCTGGCCGGGATTATTCCGCTGCACGGATGGGTGCCGCAGGCTCACGCGAACGCCAGCGCTCCAGCGGCGGCCCTGTTCTCCACCGTGGTGATGAAGGTCGGTCTACTGGGCATTCTCTCGTTATCGCTGATTGGCGGTAATGCGCCGTTGTGGTGGGGTGTGTTACTGCTGGTTCTCGGCATGATCACCGCGTTTGTCGGCGGTCTGTATGCGTTGATGGAGCACAATATTCAGCGCCTGCTGGCGTATCACACGCTGGAAAACATCGGCATTATCCTGCTCGGTCTCGGCGCAGGCGTGACCGGGATTGCTCTCAAACAACCGACGCTGATTGCGCTGGGCCTGACCGGTGGTCTCTATCACCTGGTGAACCACAGCCTGTTCAAAAGCGTGCTGTTTCTTGGCGCGGGCAGCATCTGGTTTCGTACCGGACATCGCGATATCGAAAAACTGGGCGGCATCGGTAAACGCATGCCGGTCATTTCCATTGCGATGCTGGTGGGGCTGATGGCGATGGCTGCACTGCCGCCGCTGAACGGATTTGCTGGCGAGTGGGTGATCTACCAGTCCTTCTTCAAACTGGGCAACAGCGGCGCGTTTATTGGTCGTCTGCTGGGGCCACTACTGGCGGTCGGACTGGCGATTACCGGTGCGCTGGCGGTGATGTGTATGGCGAAAGTGTATGGCGTGACGTTCCTCGGCGCGCCGCGCACGAAAGAGGCGGAAAACGCCTGCTGTGCGCCTCTCCTGATGGGCATCAGCGTCGTGGCGCTGGCGATTTGTTGCGTACTCGGCGGGGTTGCCGCGCCGTGGCTGTTGCCGCTGCTGGCGACTGCCGTACCGTTGCCGCTGGAAACCGCCAATACCACCGTATCGCAACCCATGATCACGCTGTTGCTGATTGCCTGTCCGCTGCTGCCATTCATCATCATGGCGATGTTCAAAGGCAACCGTCTGCCATCGCGTTCTCGCGGGACGGCATGGGTCTGCGGTTACGATCACGAGCAGTCGATGGTCATTACCGCGCACGGTTTCGCGATGCCAGTGAAGGAAGCCTTTGCACCGGTTCTCAAACTGCGTAAGTGGCTCAATCCGGTAGCGTGGGTTCCGGGTTGGCAAAGCGCGGCGGTACCGGTGCTGTTCCGCCGCCTGGCGCTGATCGAACTGGCCGTGCTGGTGGTGATTGTGGTTTCACGAGGAGCCTGAGAATGAGTGTTTTATATCCGTTAATTCAGGCGCTGGTGTTATTTGCCGCTGCGCCGCTGCTATCCGGCGTGACCCGCGTGGCGCGTGCCCGTCTGCACAATCGCCGCGGTCCTGGTGTATTGCAGGAGTATCGCGACCTGCTCAAACTGCTGGGCCGTCAGAGCGTCGCGCCAGCGGATGCTGGCTGGGTCTTTCGTCTGACGCCGTTTGTGATGGTGGGCGTTATGCTGACCATCGCTACCGCGCTGCCGGTGGTAACCGTGGGTTCACCGCTGCCGCAACTGGGCGATTTGATCACGTTGATTTATCTGTTCGCTATTGCCCGTTTCTTCTTTTCTATCGCGGGACTTGATACCGGCAGCCCGTTCACGGCGATCGGTGCCAGTCGTGAAGCGATGCTCGGCGTGCTGGTGGAGCCGATCCTGCTGCTGGGACTGTGGGTCGCTGCGCAGGTTGCGGGTTCCACACATATCAGCAATATCACCGATACGATCTATCACTGGCCAGCAGCCCGCAGCATTCCGCTGATTTTGGCACTGTGCGCCTGTGCGTTCGCCACCTTTATCGAAATGGGCAAACTGCCGTTCGATTTGGCGGAAGCGGAGCAGGAATTGCAGGAAGGGCCGCTGACCGAATACAGCGGCAGCGGTTTTGCGGTGCTGAAGTGGGGCATTAGCCTGAAACAGCTGGTAGTACTGCAAATGTTTGTCGGCGTGTTCCTGCCGTGGGGACAGATGGAAACGTTCAGCGCAGGTGGACTGTTGCTGGCGCTGGTGATCGCCATCATCAAGCTGCTTGTCGGCGTACTGGTGATTGCCCTGTTTGAAAACAGCATGGCGCGTCTGCGTTTTTGCGCCACCTCACGCGTGACCTGGGCCGGTTTTGGGTTTGCGTTTTTAGCGTTCGTCTCCTTGCTGGTGGCGTGATTTAAGAGAGTTTGAGCATGTCTGAAGAAAAAGTTGGTCAACAATACCTTGCTGCACTGCACCAGGCGTTTCCTGGCGTGGTGCTGGACGAAGCCTGGCAGACCCGGGATCAGCTGACCATCACCGTGAAGGTCAACTATCTGCCGGAAGTGGTCGAATTCCTCTACTACAAGCAGGGCGGATGGCTCTCGGT
Source organism: Citrobacter sp. LST-B2 (assembly GCF_057983045.1). Lineage (NCBI taxonomy): Bacteria > Pseudomonadati > Pseudomonadota > Gammaproteobacteria > Enterobacterales > Enterobacteriaceae > Citrobacter > Citrobacter sp. LST-B2. The sequence goes on along the minus strand of NZ_CP192598.1, from coordinate 3,798,857 downwards.
GCTGTTTGGCAATGATGAACGCCAGCTGTGTGGTCATTACGCGGTGTACTACGTGCTGTCGATGGAGCAGGGTACCAAATGCTGGATCACGGTACGTGTTGAAGTTGATGCCAATAAGCTGGAATTCCCGTCCGTCACGCCGCGCGTGCCGGCTGCCGTCTGGGGCGAGCGCGAAGTGCGCGACATGTACGGTCTGATCCCGGTCGGTCTGCCGGACGAACGCCGTCTGGTGCTGCCGGATGACTGGCCGGACGAACTCTATCCGTTGCGTAAAGACAGCATGGATTATCGTCAGCGCCCGGCACCGACCACCGATGCGGAAACCTACGAGTTCATCAATGAACTGGGTGACAAGAAAAATAATGTGGTGCCGATTGGCCCGCTGCACGTCACTTCGGATGAACCGGGACACTTCCGCCTGTTTGTTGATGGCGAAAATATTATCGACGCTGATTACCGCCTGTTCTATGTCCATCGCGGCATGGAAAAACTGGCGGAAACCCGGATGGGCTACAACGAAGTCACCTTCCTGTCGGATCGCGTTTGCGGGATCTGCGGCTTCGCCCACAGCACCGCGTATACCACCTCCGTTGAAAACGCGATGGGCATCGTGGTGCCGGAACGCGCGCAGATGATCCGCGCCATTCTGCTGGAGGTGGAGCGTCTGCACTCCCATCTGCTGAACCTCGGTCTGGCCTGTCACTTCACCGGTTTTGACTCCGGTTTTATGCAGTTCTTCCGCGTACGCGAAACCTCCATGAAGATGGCGGAGATCCTGACCGGGGCGCGTAAGACTTACGGTCTGAACCTGATCGGCGGGATTCGTCGCGATCTGCTGAAAGAGGACATGATCCAGACCCGTCAACTGGCGCAGCAGATGCGTCGCGACGTGCAGGAACTGGTGGATATGCTGCTCAGTACGCCGAACATGGAACAGCGCACCGTGGGAATTGGTCGTCTGGATCCAGAGATTGCGCGTGATTTCAGTAACGTTGGGCCGATGGTTCGCGCCAGCGGTCACGCTCGTGACACCCGCGCCGATCACCCGTTTGTCGGTTACGGTCTGCTGCCGATGACGGTTCACAGCGAACAGGGCTGCGATGTGATCTCGCGTCTGAAAGTGCGTATCAACGAAGTGTACACCGCACTGAATATGATCGACTTCGGTCTGGACAACCTGCCCGGCGGTCCACTGATGGTGGAAGGCTTCACCTACATTCCGCATCGCTTTGCGCTGGGCTTTTCCGAAGCACCACGCGGTGACGATATTCACTGGAGCATGACCGGCGACAACCAGAAGCTGTATCGCTGGCGCTGTCGTGCGGCGACTTACGCTAACTGGCCGACCCTGCGTTACATGCTGCGCGGCAACACCGTTTCTGATGCACCGCTGATTATCGGTAGCCTTGACCCTTGCTACTCCTGTACTGACCGCATGACCGTGGTGGATGTGCGTAAGAAGAAGAGCAAAGTCGTGCCATACAAAGAACTTGAGCGCTACAGCATTGAGCGTAAAAACTCGCCGCTGAAATAAGGAATCGCCATGTTTACCTTTATCAAAAAAGTCATCAAAACCGGCGCGCCGACTTCGTCTTATCCGCTGGAGCCGATTGCGGTTGATAAAAACTTCCGCGGTAAGCCGGAGCACAATCCGCAGCAGTGCATTGGCTGCGCGGCCTGCGTGAATGCCTGCCCGTCAAATGCGTTGACGGTGGAAACGGATCTGGCCAGCGGCGAACTGGCCTGGCAGTTCAACCTCGGGCGCTGCATTTTCTGCGCCCGCTGCGAAGAAGTGTGCCCGACGGCGGCGATCAAGCTTTCGCAGGAGTATGAACTGGCGGTGTGGAAGAAAGAGGATTTCCTCCAGCAGTCCCGTTTTGCGCTGTGCAACTGCCGCGTATGCCATCGTCCTTTCGCTGTTCAGAAAGAGATTGATTACGCCATTGCGCTGCTTAAGCACAACGGCGACAGCCGCGCGGAGCATCACCGCGAAAGCTTTGAGACCTGCCCGGACTGCAAACGTCAGAAGTGCCTGGTGCCGTCCGACCGAATTGAACTGACTCGCCATATGAAAGAGGCCAGCTGATGAGCCATTTATTAGGTCCGCGTGACGCAAACGGTATTCCGGTACCGATGACGGTGGATGAGTCCATCGCCAGCATGAAGGCGTCATTACTGAAAAACATCAAGCGTTCAGCCTATGTTTACCGCGTGGACTGCGGCGGCTGTAACGGCTGTGAAATTGAAATTTTCGCGACCTTATCACCATTGTTTGACGCCGAACGCTTCGGTATCAAAGTCGTACCGTCGCCGCGTCATGCGGACATACTGCTATTCACCGGCGCGGTTACCCGTGCGATGCGCTCCCCGGCGCTGCGTGCCTGGCAGTCTGCGCCCGATCCGAAAATCTGCATCTCTTACGGCGCCTGCGGCAACAGCGGCGGTATCTTCCATGACTTGTACTGCGTCTGGGGCGGCACTGACAAAATTGTGCCGGTGGATGTGTATATTCCAGGATGCCCGCCGACGCCTGCGGCAACGCTGTACGGCTTTGCGATGGCGCTGGGCCTGCTGGAGCAGAAAATTCATGCTCGTGCACCGGGAGAACTGGACGATCAGCCAGCGGAAATCCTGCATCCGGACATGGTGCAGCCGCTGCGTGTGAAGGTCGATCGCGAGGCGCGTCGACTGGCCGGTTATCGCTATGGGCGTCAGATTGCGGATGATTACCTGCGTCAACTCGGCCAGGGTGAACATCAGGTGGCGCGCTGGCTGGAAGCGGAAAGCGATCCGCGTTTGACCGAGATCGTCACCCACCTGAATCAAGTAGTCGAAGAGGCGCGTATCCGATGAGTGAAACGGTGGTGTTCAGTCAACTGAGCCGTAAGTTTATTGATGAGAACGATGCGACGCCCGCCGAGGCGCAGCAGGTTGTCTATTACAGCCTGGCGATTGGTCACCATCTTGGGATCATCGACTGCCTGGAAGCCGCGCTGACCTGCCCGTGGGAGGCGTATCTGACGTGGATTGCCACGCTGGAAGAGGGCAGCGAGGCCCGTCGGAAGATGGAAGGTGTGCCGAAGTATGGCGAGATCGTCATCGATTTTAATCATGTGCAAATGCTGGCGCACGCGTTTGATCGTGCGCTCGCGGTACAGACCCCGGAGCAGCAGGCATGGAGCAAACAGATGCTCAGCATGTTGCACGATATTCATCAGGAGAGCGCGATTTACCTGATGGTAAGGAGACACCGTGACTGACGTTTTATTGTGTGTTGGCAACAGCATGATGGGGGATGACGGCGCGGGTCCGCTGCTGGCAGAAAAATGCGCGGCGCAGGCGAAAGGTCACTGGGTGGTCATTGACGGAGGCTGTGCGCCGGAAAATGACATCGTGGCCATTCGCGAACTGCGCCCGGATCGTCTGCTGATCGTGGACGCTACCGACATGGGGTTGAATCCCGGCGAGATCCGCATTGTCGATCCTGACGATATCGCCGAGATGTTCATGATGACGACCCACAATATGCCGCTGAATTATCTGGTTGATCAGCTTAAAGAAGACGTCGGCGAGGTGATCTTCCTCGGGATTCAGCCGGATATCGTCGGGTTCTATTATCCTATGACTCAACCCATTAAGGATGCCGTCGACACCGTTTACCAGCGTCTCGACGGCTGGGAGGGCCACGGCGGCTTTGCGGAATTAGCGGCGTCGTGACATTCAGGCCGGATGACGCTATGACCTCATCCGGCCTGTTCCTCTCTCACCTGTTCGATCACTAATTTCCCCTGCATTACCGCCACATTGACAAGGGTACCGGTCGGAAAACCCGCCTGTTCCAGCCAGTCGCCATTAATGGTTAACGACGCATGCCGGCTATAGCGGCGCGTGTTGCCGGTTTTTGGATCTTCATGGCGCTTTCTGACATAGCTCACCTTTAAACGACGAAACGGCCTGATGATAGCGATTTCAGGACTGCCAGCCTCAATAGTCATAAACGATTCCTTGTTGCCCACGAGTAGATGAAAATACCTGTATAAAATGCCAGTAAAAAAGGGAAGGGGCAAACCGAAAACTGGAAGGGAGATAGCGGAAACGAAATGCAAATGATGTAACGAGGGAAGGGAAGGGCGGACAGCGCGAGCGCCATCCGCCATCCTGTTTACGCCAGATCCTGACCGTTGCTGGCGATCACTTTTTTGTACCACCAGAACGATTTTTTACGCGTTCGCGCAAGCGTACCGTTACCGGCATCATCGCGGTCGACATAGACGAACCCGTACCGTTTGCTCATCTCACCCGTCGACGCGGCCACCAGATCAATACAGCCCCAGGTGGTGTAACCCATCAGCGGCACGCCGTCTTCAATGGCGTCAGCCATCGCACGGATGTGTTCGCGCAAATAGCTAATACGATAATCGTCATTAATGTGGCCATCGGCATCGATTTCATCTTTTGCCCCGAGACCGTTTTCCACCAGGAACAGCGGTTTCTGGTAGCGGTCGTACATCATATTCATCGTGATGCGCAGTCCAAGCGGGTCGATCCCCCAGCCCCAGTCGCTGACCTGGATGTACGGGTTGCGCATTGACTTCACCACGTTCGCGGCACTGCTGTTCTTTGTGTTCATCTCAGCCGACGCGCAGCGCGACGTGTAATAGCTGAAAGAGACAAAATCGACGGTGTTTTTCAGGATTGCATCATCTGCCGGGGCTTTCTCAATCACCACACCTTTTTCACGAAACACACGGGCAGAGTAAGCTGGATATGCGCCGCGCGCCTGTACGTCAATGAAGAACAGGTTTTCACGATCTTTTTCCAGCGCTGTCCAGACATCTTCCGGTTTGCAGGAGTACGGATAAAAATTACCGCCCGCCAGCATGCAGCCCACCTGGTTCTGCGGGTTGATCTCATGGGCGATTTTCGTCGCCAGCGCGCTGGCAATCAGCTCATGGTGCGCGGCCTGATATTTCACCTGATCCTGATTTTCCCCCTCTTCAAACACCAACCCCGCGCCGGAGAAAGGGCTGTGCAGCATGATGTTGATTTCATTGAAGGTCAGCCAGTATTTCACCAGACCGTCAAAGGCGTCAAAACAGGTACGCGCATAGCGGGTGAAAAACTCCACCATCTTGCGATTACGCCAGGAGCCGTATTCGGTAACCAGGTGCATGGGCACGTCGAAGTGGCACAGTGTAACCAGCGGTTCAATACCGTACTTTTTGCACTCGGCAAACACCGCGCGATAGAAGGCAATGCCTTCCTCGTTAGGCGTCAGTTCGTCGCCGTTGGGATAAATACGGCTCCAGGCAATCGAGGTGCGAAAGACGGTGAAGCCCATTTCCGCCATCAGGGCGATATCGTCCTTATAGCGATGGTAAAAATCGATCGCCTGATGGCTGGGATAAAATTCATCATTCCGCAGCTGGAAACGTTTCTCCTGTCCCAGTTTGACCGGCATGCGATGCTCGCCGTGCGGGATCATATCGACAGTGGTCAGCCCTTTGCCGCCCTCCCGGTATGCGCCTTCAGCCTGGTTGGCGGCCAGTGCGCCGCCCCATAAAAATCCTTGCGGAAATACAGCCATAATAACCTCAGTGAATAACAGTCAGACGCTGGCACCTTTAACCGTAGACGGTTGTGCAGCCTGGTTTTTTCGTGCCTGTGCGGCCGCGTCTTCGACGGGGATATCTTCAAAGCCCAGCAGCAGCGTCAGGACAAATGACAACACCACCGCCAGCGCCATGACGCCAAATACCCAAACAATAGTCATGGGATTCGCCGGATCGAAGAACTGAACGCTGGTAAACAGGCCCGGTGCCGCCATTGAGTGGCTGGCGAGTCCAGCCATCCCGGCGACCGCGCCACAGATAAAGCCGCTGATCAAGCTGGCAATCAGTGGACGTTTCAGGCGCACCGCCACACCGTAGAGCGCGGGTTCCGAAATTCCGGCCATGATGGCCGAGGCCGCCGCTGCCAGCGCAGTCTGGCGCAGTTCCGGGTTTTTCGTTTTCCAGGCTACCGCCAGCGAGGAACCGCCGAGCGACAGGTTGGCGCCAATTTCGGACGGCATGACCATCCCTTCTTTGCCCGTTTCGGCAATGGTCTGAATGATGGTTGGCGTAAAGACGCGGTGCATCCCGGTCATTACCAATAGCGGCCACAGCGCGCCCATGATGGCAACAGACAACCAGCCGAGATAACCGTGAATGGTATAGACCAGCGCGGAAATCGCGCTACCAATCCAGATGCCAATCGGCCCAATCAGGACGATAGCCAGCGGCGCGGCGATCAGCACGATCAGCATAGGTTTCAGGAAGTTTTTGGTGACCGCGGGCGTAATGCGATCCACCCAGCGTTCGATGTACGACAGACACCAGGTCATCACCAGCGCCGGAATAACCGTATAGGTGTATTTCACCGCGGTGACCGGGATCAGGGCGAATTCAACGTGTTCACCCTGTGCCGCTTTCGCCATCAGGTCGATAAAGCTTGGATGCACCAGCACCCCGGCAATGGCGATCGCCAGCGACATGTTGGTTTTAAATTTAATCGCCGCCGAGGCCGCCACCATTAACGGCAGGAAGAAGAAGGCGCCATCGCCGATCACGGTCAGGATCGTTAACGTGGAGGAGCCTTTTTCCAGCACGCCGGTCATTTCAAGGATCATTGCCAACAGTTTTAGCATCGATCCGCCGATAATCGCCGGGATCAGCGGCGACATGGTACCGATTAGCGCATCAAGGATCCCCGCGCCAATGCGTCTGAGCGTCAGCTTGGGTTTGCCAACGGGCTCGGCGGGTTGCATATCGCCCGGCAACAGGTTGACGACCTCACGATACGCCTGGGAGACGGTATTGCCGATAATCACCTGGCACTGGTTGTCGCTGCGAACGACGCCGAGTACACCGCTGAGGGTTTTGAGCGTGGCACTGTCGACCAGCGTGTCATCTTTCACAACGAAACGCAGACGCGTCATGCAGTGTGTCACTGCGGTGATATTGTCGACGCCGCCCAGAGCCGTCACCACGGAGCGCGCCAGCGCTGCATAATTCTTGGACATAGGATTTTTATCCTGTTTTATCAGTAGGGTACGTTTTATTTTTGCCGCACATTCGCCTGAGCGATCGTCGGTGATGAAACGCTGATGAGAAACCGGTTCCACAAAATCATGAATAGTTTATTCAAGTTGGGCAATATTTAATTTTATTCATTTTCGTGAAATGTGATTCATATCACTCGCGGTTTTCTGGGGTGATTTAGCATCGGGGACAACCACGCGGCAGTGAAGTACACTGCATCTCATTGCGAGAAAAGGAAGAAAACTTATGACGACGATGCTGGAGGTAGCGCAGCGGGCCGGGGTGTCGAAGGCGACGGTCTCCAGGGTGCTTTCAGGGAATGGCTACGTCAGCCAGGAGACGAAGGATCGTGTATTTCAGGCAATTGAAGAGAGCGGCTATCGGCCTAACCTGCTGGCGCGTAGCCTTGCGGCGAAAACCAGTCAGACGCTGGGGCTGGTGGTGACTAACACCCTCTACCACGGCGTCTATTTTAGCGAATTGCTGTTTCATACCGCGCGGATGGCGGAAGATCAGGGGCGTCAGCTTCTGCTTGCCGATGGAAAACACAGCGCGGAGGAGGAACGCCAGGCGATCCAGTATCTGCTGGATTTGCGCTGCGACGCGATCATGATCTACCCGCGTTTTCTCAGCGTGGATGAGATCGATAAAATAATCGACAGCCACTCGCAGCCGATTATGGTGCTTAACCGCCGGTTACGGAAAAACAGTAGCCACTGCGTCTGGTGCGATCAAAAGCAGACCAGTTTTAACGCCGTGGCGGAACTGATTAGCGCAGGCCATCAGCAGATTGCCTTTATCACCGGTTCGATGGACTCACCCACCGGGGTTGAACGCCTGTCGGGGTACAAAGAGGCACTGACCCGACATGGTATCGCCGTTAATGACGACCTGATCGTCAAAGGCAAATGGACGCCGGCCTGCGGTGCCGCAGGGGTGGACGTGCTGCTTTCTCGCGACGTGACGTTCAGCGCGCTGGTGGCCAGCAATGACGACATGGCGATTGGGGCCATCAAACAGTTGCATGACAAAGGGGTCGCCGTGCCATCGCAGGTGTCGGTGATTGGTTTTGACGATATCGCGATGGCGCCCTACACCATACCGGCGCTTTCCAGCGTCAAAATTCCGGTGACGGAGATGATTCAGGAGACCATTGGCCGACTCATTTTCATGCTGGACGGCGGGGCGTTTACGCCACCGAAAAGCTTCACCGGCACGTTGATTCGCCGAGATTCCGTTATGTCGATGGCGGCGCAGTAACATTGTCACCCGTCATCGTCATTCGTGACGATGACACCATAACGGTCACCCTCTGTTTTTAAATATCGTTAAATTACAGCAAGATAAAAACTGGCATGATTTGTGAATGTTTCGGCACATTATCTGTCATTGCTGGAGAATTTGATGAACCGTTTCATCATTGCAGACGCCAATAAGTGCATTGGTTGCCGTACCTGTGAAGTGGCCTGCGTGGTCTCCCATCAGGAAAACCAGGACTGCGCGTCACTGACCCCTGAAACCTTTTTACCCCGTATTCATGTAATCAAAGGTGTGAATGTCTCGACGGCGACGCTGTGCCGCCAGTGCGAGGACGCGCCGTGTGCGAACGTCTGTCCGAACGGTGCCATCAGCCGTGATAAAGGTTTTGTTCATGTCATGCAGGAACGTTGCATTGGCTGCAAAACCTGCGTGGTGGCCTGTCCATATGGTGCAATGGAAGTCGTGGTGCGTCCGGTTGTGCGTAATAGCGGTGCCGGCCTGAACGTACGGGCAGAAAAAGCGGAAGCTAACAAGTGCGATCTCTGTTATCACCGCGATGCCGGTCCGGCCTGTATGGAAGCCTGTCCGACGCATGCCCTGATTTGCGTTGACCGTAATAAGCTCGAGCAACTCAGCGCGGAAAAGCGTCGTCGTGCGGCGCTGGATTCTTCCGCTTCTTTGCTTTTCTGATTCCTGCCGCAAAAATCACTCAGGAAACGCGCTGGCATCAAGGGAATTCCCGGAAATTTTCGTAAAATACCTTTCCGGGAATGATGATGGCGAGAATGACTCAATGGCAACAAATACCCCCTCTGGCATACAGCTCCGTATTCGCGGCAAAGTTCAGGGCGTCGGCTTTCGTCCTTTCGTCTGGCAACTGGCGCAGCAGCTTCAGTTGCATGGCGACGTCTGTAATGATGGCGATGGCGTGGTGGTTCGATTGCTGGAAGATCCCGCGCTGTTTATCCGTGAACTGCATGCCCATTGTCCGCCATTGGCGCGTATCGACAGCGTAGAAAGTGAGCCTTTTCGCTGGGCGCAGCCGCCCACGGAGTTCAGCATTCGCCAGAGTGCGGGCGGCACGATGAACACCCAGATTGTGCCCGATGCCGCGACGTGCCCGGAATGTCTTGCCGAAATGAATACGCCCGGAGAGCGGCGTTATCGCTATCCATTTATCAACTGCACCCATTGCGGCCCGCGTTTTACCATTATCCGGGCGATGCCCTACGATCGTCCGTTTACCGTGATGGCGTCATTTCCGCTCTGCCCGCAATGCGACAGCGAGTATCGCGATCCCTGTGACCGACGTTTTCACGCCCAGCCGGTGGCGTGCCCGGCGTGTGGTCCGCATCTGCGCTGGCTGAGCGGCGGATACCAGGCGGAAAAAGAGGCGGCATTACAGGCTGCGGTTGAAATGCTACAGACCGGAGGTATTGTTGCCGTTAAGGGGATCGGCGGATTTCATCTGGCCTGCGATGCGGGAAACAGCGATGCCGTGGCGCGGCTTCGTGCGCGTAAGCGCCGTCCGGCAAAACCGCTGGCGGTTATGCTGCCGGATGCGTCGGGCCTGTCGGATGCGGCGACCCGACTGCTGAAAACGCCCGCCGCCCCGATTGTGCTGGTGGATAAGCAACATGTTTCCTCGCTGTGTGACGGTATTGCCCCAGGGCTTGCGGAGGTTGGCGTGATGTTGCCCGCCAATCCACTTCAGCACCTGTTGCTCCAGGCACTGAAGCGCCCGCTGGTAATGACCTCCGGCAATCTTAGCGGTAAACCGCCGGCCATCAGCAACGAACAGGCAATTAAGGATTTGCAGGATATTGCCGAGGGTTTCCTGTTACACAATCGCGACATCGTGCAGCGCATGGACGATTCCGTGGTACGTGAAAGCGGTGAAATGCTGCGTCGCTCGCGGGGATATGTCCCGGACGCGCTGGCGTTGCCGCCGGGATTTCATCATATACCACCGATACTCTGTCTGGGGGCGGATCTGAAAAACACCTTCTGCCTGGTGCGCGGTGAGCAGGCGGTGATCAGCCAGCATCTTGGCGATCTCAGCGATGACGGGATACAGAATCAGTGGCGTGAGGCACTGCGGCTAATTCAGAACATCTATGATTTCACGCCGCAACGCATCGTTCATGATGCTCATCCGGACTACGTTTCCAGCCAATGGGCGAGCGAAATGAACCTGCCGACAGAGATTGTGTTGCATCATCATGCCCATGCCGCGGCGTGCCTTGCCGAGCATGGGTGGCCGCTGGACGGTGGCGATGTTATCGCCCTGACGCTGGACGGCATTGGAATGGGTGACGCGGGCGCGCTGTGGGGAGGAGAGTGTCTGCGGGTGAACTACCGTGAGTGTGAACATCTTGGTGGATTGCCCGCCGTGGCGCTTGCCGGTGGCGATCTCGCCGCGAAGCAGCCCTGGCGTAACCTGTTAGCGCAGTGTCTGCGCTTTGTGCCTGACTGGCAGCGCTATCCGGAAACGCAATACCTACAGCGACAGAACTGGAACGTGCTGGCGCGAGCGATTGAGCGTGGGATTAACGCACCGCTGGCCTCGTCCTGCGGGCGTCTGTTCGATGCGGTTGCCGCAGCGCTGAACTGCGCGCCAGAATCGCTCAGTTATGAAGGGGAAGCCGCCTGCACACTGGAGGCGCAGGCGTCGCAATGCGTGGGGGTTAAACATCCGGTCACGCTTCCCTTGACGGGGAATCAACTGGATCTGGCAACCTTCTGGTCGCAGTGGCTGAACTGGCAGGCAACGCCCGCTGAACGCGCATGGGCTTTCCACGATGTGCTGGCACAAGGGTTTGCCGCGATGCTGCGCGAGCAGGCCACGGCACGCGGTATCAACACGCTGGTGTTCAGCGGTGGGGTGATGCACAACCGGTTACTGTCAGCTCGCCTGGCTTATTATCTGGCGGATTTTACGCTGTTGTTCCCGCAGCAGTTACCAGCCGGTGACGGTGGACTGTCGCTGGGACAGGGGGTGATTGCTGCGGCGCGTGGGATGGCGGAAGCATAAAAAAGCCCCGGGGCAGGCGGGGCGAAACGACAAGCAATATCGCACTTCCGTGTGCATGAGGTTAATCAATCAGTGGCGATAGCGCCGGATGGCGACGCAGAGCGTCTTATCCGGCCTGCCGAGGCAACGTTTTCAGCAGGGCGAAAGCCTCCTTCATTCTGTCTTCACTTACCACGAAGGCGCAGAGCTGTCCTTCACCGTTCATCCCTTTGGCTACCATGCCGTCAGATTCTGCGGCAATGTGCCAGTTCAGATCGCGACGCTGGGTTTCCCCTGCCAGATGCAGCGGCAGTTCTGGCGTTTTGATTTTGACTAACATGGCAGGCAGCTTCAGCGGCGCGTTGCCGCCGAGCAGATTTTTCGCCAGGTACATCGCACTGAGCTGAATAGGCTGCAGGAATGGTAGCACCTGACCGTTGATCTCCGCGCAGTCGCCGAGGGCATAAATATCCGGGTGGCTGGTTTGCAGGTAGCTGTCGACACAAACGCCGCGGTTGAGGGTTAAACCGGCGCGACGCGCCAGCGCCGTTTCCGGGCGCAGACCCGTGGCGGCAATCACCGCATCGACGTGAATGCTGCGCTCGCGATCGAACGTTGCACGAATACCGGATGCGCTTTTCTCCAGCCCTTGTAACTGTGATTTCAGCAACAGGTGTACACCCATATCGGTAAGACGATGCTGTAAGCGACTGCTCACTTCCGGCGGCATCAGCGAAGCAAGCAGGCTGGCTGCGTTATCTATCAGCGTGACCGCTTTACCTGCGCGGCAGAAATCCATCGCCAGTTCGGTTCCAATCAACCCGCCGCCGACAATCAGCACCCGTTGGGCATCGCGTAGCTGTGTTTCGCAGGCACGGTACTCCTGCTGGCTGTTCAATGTGAGCATTAACTCACGTCCTGCTATCGGTGGAACAAAGGCCGCAGCGCCCGTAGCCAGCACCAGTTTGTCGTACTGCCACTGCTTGTCCTGGCTTTTTACCACGTGGGCATCGGCATCAATGTCGGTGACCCAGGTGTGGGGAAAGAGACGCAGAGCAAACTGTTCAGCAAACTCTCCCGCCGACTGACGGGTGAGGTCGTCGGCGTGCTGCGCCTGGCTTATCACATGACTGAGATCGGGTTTGTTATACTCATCCATGCTGTCAGCCGCAATCAGAGTTAACGGGACATCCGCGTCCTGCTTGCGAATGTTTTTGACTAACTGGCGGGCAGCAAAGCCCGAACCAATGATGACAATTCCCCGGCTCATTTTGCCTCCGTTGCCAGCACGTCGAAGACATCTTTGCCTAATGAACATTCCGGACAGAGGAAGTTGTCCGGCACATCGCTCCACGGCGTACCTGGCGCGACATCCTGCAACGGTTCACCTTTTGCCGGATCGTAAATCCACTGGCACACGCTGCACTGCATGCTCGGACCGAGGTCGGCTGCTGCGGCGGCGCAGGCGCATGCTTCTTCTTTGGTTGTCGCTTTCACTGTCGCGTCCGGCAACGGCGCGAGCGCCCATTGACGCGCGATTTCACGACCGTGCTGGCGGCACAGTTCCAGCGCATCCAGGTCCGGGCGCCATTTGGCCTTCAGGCTCAGCGACATTTCAAAACCGGCATCCTGTAAACGGGTGGATAAGCGGTCGACCGCTCCGCCGCTCCAGCCGTGGGAACCAAAAGCGCTGGCGCGTTTGTTACGAAAACGCAGACCGGTCATCTCTTCCACCAGACCGGCGATTTTCGGCATCATCACATTGTTCATCGTGGAGGTGCCGACCAGCACACCTTTAGAGCGAAAAACGTTGGTCAGGATTTCGTTTTTATCGCTGCGGGCGACGTTAAAAATTTTCACTGCCACGTTCGGGTCGACTTCGTTAATTCCCTGTGCAATCGCATCCGCCATCATGCGGGTGTTATTGGACATGGTGTCGTAGAAAATTGTGATGCGATCTTCCTGATAATCCGCCGCCCATTTCAGATACAGCTCAACAATCTGGGTCGGATTATCGCGCCAGACCACGCCGTGGGAGGTGGCAATCATATCGACCGGCAGGTTGAAGCCGAGGATTTCGGTAATTTTTGGCGTCACCAGACGACTGAACGGGGTCAGGATATTGGCGTAGTAACGCTGGCACTGTTCGAACAGCTCGGCCTGATCCACTTCATCGTTAAACAGACGTTCGTCGCAGTAGTGCTGACCGAAAGCGTCGTTACTGAACAGGACGGCATCGCCGGTCATGTAGGTCATCATGCTGTCCGGCCAGTGCAGCATCGGCGTTTCCACGAAGATCAACTGTTTGCCGTTACCAATATCCAGCGCGTCGCCGGTTTTCACGACGTTAAAATTCCACTCCGGATGGTGATGATGACCGGTAATCGAGTCAATCGCGTTGGCGGTACAGTAGATAGGGGTATCCGGGATCTGCGTCATCAGCTCGGTCAGCGCCCCGGCGTGATCTTCTTCCGCATGGTTGATGATGATGTAGTCGATGGCGTCCAGGTCGATTTCATTACGCAGGTTCTGCACAAACTCACGGCTGAATTTATGATCGACGGTATCGATCAGGACATTTTTTTCTTCACGGATGAGATAGCTGTTGTAGCTGCTGCCGCGCAGCGTTTTGTATTCGGTTCCGTGGAAATCACGCACTTCCCAGTCACGTTGGCCAACCCAATGGATATTATTTTTAACCAGAATAGACATAGCAACCTCAATTCATTTAGCGTTGTTCAAATAAGTTGTTTCGCTTATTGCAGGTCGCGTGCCAATTTTTTATCTATTTGATTTTTATTGATTTAAAATTTTATACTCATTAGATGGTAGTCAAAAAGACTATTCATAACACAGTCAATATGACAGTATGGATTGTCAAAATGACAGTGAGGACAGCATGAGTTTTTCTGTTGATGTTCTGGCGGGGATCGCCATTGAATTACAGCGCGGAGTGGGCCATCAGGATCGTTTTCAGCGTCTGATTACTACGCTGCGTCGGGTGCTGGAATGCGATGCTTCTGCGTTGCTGCGTTATGAGGCGCGCCAGTTTATCCCGCTGGCGATTGATGGTCTTGCACGTGATGTGCTCGGCAGGCGTTTTACCCTCGAAGGGCATCCCCGACTGGAGGCCATCGCCCGCGCCGGAGACGTGGTGCGCTTTCCGGCAGACAGCGATTTGCCTGACCCGTATGACGGATTGATCCCGGGGCAGGAGAGTCTGAAAGTGCATGCCTGTATTGGGTTGCCGCTTTTTGCCGGGCAGAATCTGATCGGCGCGCTGACCCTCGATGGCATGGCGCCGGATCAGTTTGATATTTTCAGCGATGAGGAGTTACGGCTCATCGCCGCGCTGGCCGCCGGTGCATTGAGCAATGCGCTGCTGATTGAACAACTGGAAAGCCAGAATATGTTGCCGGGGTCGAGTACCGATTTCGAACAGATAAAAGAGACGCAGATGATTGGTCTCTCGCCGAACATGATGCAGTTGAAAAAAGAGATCGAGATTGTGGCAGGCTCCGATCTCAACGTGTTAATCAGCGGCGAAACTGGTACCGGGAAAGAACTGGTGGCGAAGGCGATTCATGAAGGTTCACCTCGCGCGGTCAACCCGTTGGTCTACCTGAACTGCGCCGCGCTGCCGGAAAGCGTGGCGGAGAGCGAACTGTTTGGTCATGTAAAAGGGGCATTCACCGGGGCCATCAGCAACCGTAGCGGCAAATTTGAAATGGCCGATAACGGCACGTTATTCCTCGATGAAATTGGTGAACTGTCGCTGGCTCTGCAAGCCAAACTGCTGCGCGTATTGCAGTATGGCGATATTCAGCGCGTCGGCGATGACCGCAGCCTGCGCGTGGATGTGCGCGTGCTGGCAGCAACGAATCGCGATCTTCGTGAAGAGGTGCTGGCGGGACGTTTTCGTGCCGATCTGTTTCATCGTCTGAGCGTGTTTCCGCTTTTGGTTCCCCCGCTACGGGAGCGCGGGGAAGATGTGGTGTTACTGGCGGGTTATTTTTGCGAGCAGTGTCGATTACGACTGGGGCTTTCCCGCGTGGTGCTCAGTCCTGGGGCGCGTAGCCATCTGCTGAATTACGGCTGGCCGGGTAACGTGCGTGAACTGGAACATGCGATTCATCGGGCGGTAGTGCTGGCGCGCGCGACCCGATCCGGAGACGAAGTGGTACTGGAAGCGAAGCATTTCGCGTTGCAGGAGGAGGCTATGACGCCGCAGCCGGAAGTGACAGCGGATTTACCGCGCAATCACAATCTGCGTGATGCGACGGAGGCGTTCCAGCGGGAAATGATTCGCCAGGCGCTGGCGCAAAATAATCACAACTGGGCGGCCAGCGCCCGGGCACTTGAAACGGACGTCGCCAACCTGCACCGGCTGGCGAAGCGTCTGGGGCTGAAGGATTAGAGTATCCCGGCCTGATAGAAATCCTGCAGGTTGATGGCGCCGGTGAGCTTACCGGTTTCATCCACCACCGGCGCGGCGGTAATTTTGCGTTTCATCAGGATCTCTTTGGCATCAATCGCCCGGCTTTCTGACTGCAAGGTGATGCCGCTGTGGGTCATCGCTTTACTGACCGGCGTGGTGAGCGCGCCGCCGCCAACCAGCCAGCGACGCAGGTCGCCGTCGGTAAAGACGCCTTTCACCTGCATCTGGTCGTCGCAAACGGCGACCAGACCCAGACCGGTACGGCTTAATTCCAGCATCGCGTCCATCACGCTGGTGGCAAGTTGAACCTGCGGGACAGCGTCGTCACGGCGCATCAGGTGATGCACTTTATTAAGCAAACGCGCGCCTAACGCACCGGCCGGATGCGAGCGGGCAAAATCTTCTTCATTGAAGCCGCGTGCCTGCATAACCGCCATCGCCAGCGCGTCGCCCATCATCAGGGTATTGACGGTGCTGGAGGTCGGTGCCAGGTGCATCGGGCAGGCTTCGCGCTCAACGGAGATATCCAGAACAGCCTTCGCCGCCAGACCCAGCGGTGAATTGGGTTTGCCGGTCATTGCCAGCAGGGCGATGGATTTATCTTCCAGACGCGGGATGATGAGATCCAGCTCTTTTGCGCCGCCGGAATAGGAGATAAACAACATCACGTCACGGCTTTCGATCATCCCCAGATCGCCATGCAGCGCTTCGGCAGGGTGAACAAAAAAGGCCGGGGTGCCGGTACTGGCGAGCGTCGCGGCGATTTTCTTACCAATATGGCCCGATTTGCCGATACCTGAGACAATCACTTTGCCTTCACAGTGGATAATGGTATTGGCGGCGCGGATAAAATCATCGCCCAGACGTTCCGGCAGACGGCTTGCTTCCTGTAATTCCAGCATTAACGTCTGACGGCCCGCGTTCAGTAGTGCATCACTCATTGGTTTCTCCGGTTATGATCACTTCAATCCCTTTTTCTTCCAGCGCCTGACGAAATGCGGGATCAATACCCGCGTCGGTAATCAGTTTGTCGACGCTTTCCAGACTGCACACAACATTCGGACTCTTGCGGCCAAACTTTGATGAGTCCGCCATCAGAATGACTTCGCGAGCGGCGTTACACATCGCTTTGCTGACGGTGTAAACCTCATTAAAGGTGGTCACGCCGGCACTGAGATCAATACCGTCGGTGCCCATGAAGAGTTTATCAAAACTGAACTGCTCAAAGGCGTTTTCGGCCAGTTGTCCGTGAAATGAGGCCGATTTTTTACGAAATGTTCCGCCAGGCATCAGGATGGTTTGTTCGTTGTCTAACTCGGACAGCGCGTTGACAATGTGCAGGCTGTTGGTCATGACGGTGATATTGCTAAAGCGGGTAAGCATCGGCACCATTTGTAGCACGGTACTCCCGGCATCCAGAATGATGGAGTCGCCATCATGGATAAAGCGGACCGCAGCTTCAGCAATACGCTCTTTCTTATGCGTATTGATCAGCGTTTTGTGATCGATAGGCGGATCGGACTCATCTTTATTTAACATCACGCCGCCATAGGTGCGAATGACGGTACCGGCATTTTCCAGAACGACAAGATCTTTGCGAATGGTCGTGCCCGTGGTGTCAAAGTACTGGGCCAGTTCTTCCACAGAGCTTTTACCCTGTTTTTGCAGATGCTCCAGAATGGCGGCCTGACGCTGACGAGGTTTCATAGGCGAAATAACCCTGAATTAAATTTGCGAAATGATAATTTCGCAAGCTAATAGCATTCACAACGAAATTACCCATGTTTCAGATTAAGCGCCAATGATAGTGCATTCTGCGATAGCGGATCATGGGGAAAGATCACATCAGGCTGTAATTCATTAAGATGTTTGCCCTGAATGTCGGCGATTTTTCCTGGTCTGGCGAATACGGTGAGACCTTTCATAAACAACGTATCGGTGACTCGCTGATTGTCATCGACAGCGACGGCGACCACGACGCGCGGTTTAAAACGTCCTCCTGAACGCCCTACGCCGACACGTCCCTGTTGGCAAAGCCGGTCAAATGCATTGTTAAAGCGCGATATTTGCCAGTATCCCAGCGCCAGTTGTGCACACCAGGCAATGACGGCGACAGTAACGAGTGCGGATACCATATGTTGCTCCTTTTATTTTGCCAGACGGCGGTTTTACTTTCTCCGGCCTGCGGGTAGGCCCGGTAAGCGTATCGCCACCGGGCGATACCCATTAAAACATTACTTGTCCACCGGTAACGTTGATTGACTGCCCGGTGCAGTACGACGCTTTCGGGCTGGCATAGAATAACAACATGTTCAGCACATCCTGATAGTCGCAGCCGCGCTTCAGCGGAACCTTATCAATGTAATACTGCTCCACTTCGTCTGGCTTGATACCCAGCTTGGTGGCGTACTGCGGCAGCAACGACTGGAACATCGGTGACTTTAACAGGTTGCCGAGCATCAGCGAATGCACGGTAATGCCATATTCCGCCAGATCCAGCGCCAGCGACTGCGTTAACCCCACGCCGCCAAACTTCGCCGCGCTATAGCCGGAATTGTGCTTGCTGCCCACTTTACCGGATTTGGAGTTGATCTGAATAATACGTCCCTGAATACCATCGCGGATCATCAGACGGGAGAATTCACGTGCGCAGAGGAAGTAGCCGACCAGATTCACCTGCAGCGAGCGGTCAAAATCACCGAGCTGGAAATCACTGATAAATGCTGCTTTCGCAATCCCGGCGCTGTAAACCAGCAGATCCACGCGGCCAAAGATTTCATCCACACCGCGAGAGAGTGCGAGCACGCTCTGTTCGCTGGTGGCGTCGGCGCCGAAACCGTAGGCCATGCCTTCGCCAAATTCTGCGTTAATCTCCTGTGCAACGTTTGCGGCTTTATCACTCTGAATATCTACCACCGCAACGCGATACCCTTCTGCTGCAAGCCCACGGCTGAGGAACGCCCCCAGGGTCTGTCCTCCACCAATGACAACGGCAACCTGATTCATTTTTCTCTCCTTAAGCGACAAACTTCAAAATACAGCCCGGTGCGATATCGTCCGGTACAGGCCCCGCGACATGCACGGTGCCGGGAAATTCCGCTTCGCTCAGCCCATCGAAGCGCAGGGTGATATGCCCCAGTTCACGTAAATTCTGCTCGGCCACACTGCCAACGGCAGTGACCGGATAACGATGCTGACCCAGTTCGAACTGGGCGCCGGGCTGCAGCGGGCCGTTCAGTTCGCCATGACAATGGATAAAGCAAAACTCCTCGATATCCGCAGGCGCGCCTTCACGAAAGGTAATCAGCATCTGGTCGCAGAGCGCATCCGGTGCGCTCTGGCCGATACGGGTGATGGTGGTCTGATAAATAACGGTCATGTCGACACCTCTTATTGATAGATAAAGCCGGAAACAAACCAGGCGATGAGAACGGTGGGCGCCCCCGTCAGGAAGCGGCTCACCAGTACCGACGGCACGCCGACGCGAACGGTGTCCTGACGGGCTTCTGCCAGCGACAGACCGACCGGAATAAAGTCACAGGCTGCCTGGGCGTTAATGGCAAACAGGGCGGGCAGCGCCAGATGCGGCGGGATGTTGCCCAGGCCAATTTGCACGCCGATCAGAACGCCGATAACCTGCGCAATGACCGCACCTGGGCCGAGGAACGGCGACAGCAGTGGAAACGAACAGATCAGCGCCAGCGTCACCAGACCCAACGGATGGCTGGCAAGCGGCGCCAGGCCATGGGCGATCCAGTCACCCAGACCCGAGGCCATGATGATGCCGATCAGTGCCGAGACGAATGCCATAAACGGCAGAATGGTTTTCAGAACCGTATCGATGGTGTCGCGACCGGACTGGAACAGCACGGCCACCGCCGACCCCATCCCCATGCCGACTTTTGCTAACAGGCCATCGCTCTGTTCGGTGATTTTTTTGCTGCTGTCGTAATCACGCCCGGCGGTAGCGCTTGCCGGTTGTGATTGCGGCTGCGGTGCAGCAGACGCGTCGCTGATGACGGTGATGTTGTCTTCCCTGACGCCAGAGACATAAATGTCTTCAACAATATACTGGGCCAGCGGGCCGGATTTCCCGGTTGAGTGAATGTTCACGGTCGGAATACGGCGTTTAGGATAGATGCCACAACGCAGCGTCCCGCCACAGTCAATGATGGCAACGCCAATTTCGTCTTCAGGCGGTTCTCCCTCTTTAAAGCCATCGACAGCCTGCCAGCCGGTTAACTGCGCCAGTTTGTCGACAATCGCCGGGCGAGTGCCTGCGGTGATATAGACAATTTTCTTTCCGGCGGTCACGTCCAGCTCTAACGGGCCACCCCAGCCGCCAGTTCCTCGTTCAATTCGAATACGCGTCATGATGCTGCTCCTGCAAGGTGGACTTTCTGCTCAAGTTGGATACCCATCTTTTTCTCAAAGATGGAGGTTGTGAGGTCCGTGACCCAGCCACGAAAGAAGTTGGTGACCACTCCGACCAGCAGATAGCTCACGGCCAGTGGCCCGAGCGGGAGACCTAACGTGGTCAGGCCGCTGGCAATGCCGAGGTAAACGAACAGTTCGCCAGGGTTGATATGCGGGAACAGGCCGTTCATTGAGTGACAGCTGTAAGAGGCGGCTGCGTAATAGCTGGGCTTGTATTTCTCTGGCATGAAGCGGCCCAGACTCAGGGTCATGGGGTTACAAAACACAAACGTGCCAATAAAAGGCAAAATCAGGTAGCGGGACAACGGATTCCCGGCGCAGCGCTGGGCGAAGCGTTCGATTCGCTGCTGGCCGATAAAGTTGATCAGCGCATTCATGATGACCAGCAGGCTCATCAGCAGTGGAAGAATGCCGGTGACCATCCCGGTAAACACCTCTCCACCTTTCTGGAACAGCCCGATGAACCACTCTGCTCCATGTGTAATGGTTTCGATCATTATTCTCTCCTGTAGGGATTTTTAGTTATCTTGCGAATGGGTGACTTATTTTAATCAGATTGAAAGAAATAAAAGTGTTATTTTGATCTCAAAATGAAAGTAAAATATTTTAAGTTGAAAGTTTTTGTGGAAAGGAAAGAATGTACTGACGATCAAACGAGGGGAAGTGATACGTAAATTGTGTGACGGAGCGCGTCTGGTGCTTCCTTGTATGACGGGGGATGCTTTACCATACTTCTCTCTGGCTGAATCTGTTTAATGGATGTCTCATGTTCAAGCGTCGTTATGTAGCATTACTTCCCCTGTTTGTGTTACTTGCTGCCTGTAGTAGCAAACCGAAACCTCAAGAGCCTCAAACGACAACGGGCACGCCTTCCGGCGGCTTCCTGCTTGAGCCCCAGCACAACGTTATGCAGATGGGGGGCGACTTTGCCAATAACCCGAATGCGCAGCAGTTCATCGATAAGATGGTGAACAAGCACGGTTTTAATCGTCAGCAGTTGCAGGAGATCCTGTCACAGGCGAAGCGCCTGGATTACGTTTTGCGTCTGATGGACAGGCAGGCGCCGACCACGCAGCCGCCGGCCGGACCTAACGGCGCATGGCTACGCTATCGCAAACAGTTCATTACCCCGGATAACGTGCAAAACGGCGTGGCATTCTGGAATCAGTATGAAGATGCGCTCAACCGTGCCTGGCAGGTTTACGGCGTTCCGCCGGAGATCATCGTGGGCATTATTGGCGTGGAAACCCGCTGGGGCCGCGTGATGGGAAAAACGCGCATTCTGGACGCGCTGGCGACGCTGTCGTTTAACTACCCACGTCGTGCGGAGTACTTCTCCGGCGAGCTGGAGACGTTCCTGCTGATGGCGCGTAACGAACAGGATGACCCGTTAGATTTGAAAGGATCCTTTGCTGGCGCGATGGGTTACGGACAGTTCATGCCGTCGTCTTATAAAGAGTACGCGGTAGATTTCAACGGCGACGGCCACATCAACCTGTGGGATCCGGTCGATGCTATCGGTAGCGTGGCGAATTACTTCAAAGCGCACGGTTGGGTGAAGGGCGACGCGGTGGCGGTGATGGCGAACGGTCAGGCACCGGGACTGGCGAATGGCTTTAAAACGCAGTACAGCCTTTCTCAACTGGCGGCCGCCGGACTCACGCCGCAACAACCGCTGGGCAACCATCAGCAGGTGAGCCTGCTGCGCCTGGATATTGGTACCGGCTACCAGTACTGGTACGGTTTGCCGAACTTCTATGCTATTACCCGCTACAACCACAGCACCCATTACGCGATGGCGGTGTGGCAGTTAGGTCAGGCAGTGGCGCTGGCGCGCGTGCAATAATGGTTTTTACCCAGGGTTGCTTCGGCTTCCCTGGGCCTCACTCGTTTTTTCGGAATCCCCCTCGTAAAATTGTTACCTCATCCCCATCTCCGTTGGGAAAGTGTTATCTTGTCCGGCATATTTTTTAACTGACAGAGGCTGATATGACTGACAGTGAACTGATGCAGTTAAGTGAACAGGTCGGGCTGGCGCTGAAAGCGCGTGGTGCGACGGTGACTACCGCAGAGTCCTGCACCGGCGGTTGGGTGGCGAAAGCCATTACCGATATTGCTGGCAGCTCCGCCTGGTTTGAGCGCGGTTTTGTCACCTACAGTAACGAAGCAAAATCGCAGATGATCGGCGTGCGGGAAGAGACGCTGGCGCAGCATGGCGCGGTCAGTGAACCGGTGGTGGTTGAGATGGCGATTGGCGCACTGAAAGCGGCACGTGCCGATTTTGCGGTTTCCATCAGCGGGATCGCCGGGCCGGATGGCGGCAGCGAAGAGAAACCGGTCGGCACCGTCTGGTTTGCCTTCGCCAGCGTGCGCGGAGAAGGGATTACCCGTCGGGAATGCTTTCACGGCGACCGTGAGGCGGTGCGTCGGCAAGCCACGGTTTATGCGCTGCAAACCCTGTGGCAACAATTTCTACAAAATACTTGATACTGTATGACCATACAGTATAATTGCGACAACAGTACAGAATCACTATCCGGTTTCAGCCGGCATGACAGGAGTAATTAATGGCTATCGACGAAAACAAACAGAAAGCGTTGGCGGCAGCGCTGGGCCAGATCGAAAAGCAATTCGGTAAAGGCTCCATCATGCGCCTGGGTGAAGACCGTTCTATGGATGTGGAAACGATCTCCACAGGTTCGCTTTCACTGGATATCGCGCTGGGCGCAGGCGGCCTGCCGATGGGCCGCATCGTCGAAATCTACGGGCCGGAATCATCCGGTAAAACCACGCTGACGCTGCAGGTGATTGCCGCGGCGCAGCGCGAAGGTAAAACCTGTGCGTTTATCGATGCAGAACACGCGCTGGACCCGATCTATGCACGTAAGCTGGGCGTTGATATCGACAATCTGCTCTGTTCTCAGCCGGACACCGGTGAACAGGCGCTGGAAATCTGTGATGCGCTGGCGCGTTCTGGCGCTGTCGACGTTATCGTTGTCGACTCCGTAGCGGCACTGACGCCGAAAGCGGAAATCGAAGGCGAAATCGGTGACTCTCACATGGGCCTCGCGGCGCGTATGATGAGCCAGGCGATGCGTAAACTGGCCGGTAACCTGAAGCAGTCCAACACGCTGCTGATCTTCATCAACCAGATCCGTATGAAAATTGGTGTGATGTTCGGTAACCCGGAAACCACGACCGGTGGTAACGCACTGAAATTCTACGCTTCTGTTCGTCTGGATATCCGTCGTATTGGCGCGGTGAAAGAGGGCGATAACGTGGTGGGCAGCGAAACCCGCGTGAAGGTGGTGAAAAACAAAATTGCGGCACCGTTTAAACAGGCTGAATTCCAGATCCTTTACGGTGAAGGCATCAACTTCTATGGCGAACTGGTTGACCTGGGCGTGAAAGAGAAGCTGATCGAGAAAGCGGGCGCCTGGTACAGCTACAACGGCGAGAAAATTGGTCAGGGTAAAGCGAATGCAACCACCTGGCTGAAAGACAACCCGGCGACTGCGAAGGAAATTGAGAAGAAAGTTCGCGAAATGCTGCTCAATAACCAGGATGCCAAACCTGACTTCGCTGTTGATGACGGTGAAGGCGTTGCGGAAACCAACGAAGATTTTTAATCGTCAGGTGTCGTCCGTCCGGATAACGCAACACTGCCATCCGGCAAAAAGTTGAATTACACTCAAGGGCTGCATTGATGCAGCCCTTTTTGCATTTCTGATTTCGAAGGTTGTTATGAGTGAACCCACACCGCGCCGACCCGCGTATTCCCGGCTGTTAGATCGCGCAGTACGTATCCTCGCGGTTCGTGACCACAGCGAACAAGAGTTGCGACGTAAACTTGCCGCCCCGGTGATGGGGAAAAATGGACCGGAAGAGATTGATGCGACTGCGGAAGATTATGAACGAGTGATTGCCTGGTGTTACGAGCATCAGTATCTCGATGACGACCGGTTTATCGCCCGCTTTATCGCCAGCCGCAGCCGTAAAGGCTATGGTCCGGCGCGCATTCGCCAGGAGTTGAATCAAAAGGGCATTGCCCGTGAATCGACGGAAAAAGCAATGCGGGAATGTGAGATTGACTGGAGCGTCCTCGCACGCGATCAGGCCTGTCGTAAATATGGTGAACCGCTGCCTGGTGCATTTTCAGAAAAGGTTAAGATACAGCGATTTTTGCTCTATCGTGGATATCTGATGGAGGATATCCAGGAAATATGGCGAAATTTTGACGATTGAGCGCATACGGGATTTTACTTCCCCGTAAAGAAAACTTATCTTATTCCCACTTTTCAGTTGCCGGCGGCCCAGTCAATCAAGAGTTGTTGCTGGTAATGATTTTTCGTTAGCAAGATTTCAGGATAATTATGAGCAAGAGCACCGCTGAGATCCGTCAGGCGTTTCTCGACTTTTTCCATAGTAAGGGACATCAGGTAGTTGCCAGCAGCTCCCTGGTTCCAAACAATGACCCCACTTTGTTGTTTACCAACGCCGGGATGAACCAGTTCAAGGACGTTTTCCTTGGGCTCGACAAGCGTAATTATTCCCGCGCAACCACATCTCAACGCTGCGTGCGGGCGGGTGGTAAGCACAACGATCTGGAAAACGTTGGTTACACTGCACGTCACCATACCTTCTTCGAAATGCTGGGTAACTTCAGCTTCGGCGACTATTTCAAGCATGATGCAATCCAGTACGCATGGGAATTGCTGACCGGTGAAAACTGGTTTGCCCTGCCGAAAGAGCGTCTGTGGGTGACCGTCTACGAAACAGACGATGAAGCCTATGAAATTTGGGAAAAAGAAGTCGGTATTCCTCGCGAGCGTATTATCCGCATCGGTGATAACAAAGGTGCGGCTTATGCGTCCGACAACTTCTGGCAGATGGGCGACACCGGTCCGTGCGGTCCGTGCACCGAAATTTTCTACGATCATGGCGATCACATCTGGGGCGGCCCTCCGGGAAGCCCGGAAGAGGACGGCGATCGCTACATTGAGATCTGGAACATTGTCTTTATGCAGTTCAACCGTCAGGCTGACGGTACGATGGAGCCGCTGCCTAAGCCTTCCGTGGATACCGGTATGGGGCTGGAACGTATTGCGGCTGTGCTGCAACACGTCAACTCCAACTACGAAATTGACCTGTTCCGTACGCTGATTGAAGCAGTAGCGAAAGTGACCGGTGCAACCGATCTGAGCAACAAGTCACTGCGCGTGATTGCGGATCACATTCGTTCCTGTGCGTTCCTGATTGCCGACGGCGTGGTACCGTCGAACGAAAACCGTGGCTATGTTTTGCGTCGTATCATTCGTCGTGCGGTACGTCATGGCAACATGCTGGGCGCGAAAGAGACCTTCTTCTATAAACTGGTGGGTCCACTGATTGACGTCATGGGATCGGCGGGCGAAGAACTGAAGCGTCAGCAGGCTCAGGTTGAGCAAGTTCTGAAAACCGAAGAAGAGCAGTTTGCCCGTACGCTCGAGCGTGGCCTGGCGCTGCTGGACGAAGAACTGGCGAAACTGTCCGGCGATACGCTGGACGGCGAAACAGCATTCCGTCTGTACGATACCTACGGTTTCCCGGTTGATCTGACGGCTGACGTTTGCCGTGAGCGCAATATCAAAGTGGATGAAGCCGGTTTTGAAGCCGCCATGGAAGAGCAGCGTCGTCGCGCGCGCGAAGCCAGCGGTTTCGGTGCGGACTATAACGCGATGATTCGCGTGGATAGCGCCTCTGAATTTAAAGGCTACGACCATCTGGAACTGAACGGTAAAGTGACCGCGCTGTTTGTTGATGGTAAAGCGGTTGATGCGATCAGTGTCGGTCAGGAAGCCGTTGTCGTACTGGATCAAACCCCATTCTATGCGGAATCCGGTGGTCAGGTTGGCGATAAAGGTGAACTGAAAGGCGCGGGCTTTGCGTTTGCCGTAAGTGACACGCAAAAATATGGTCAGGCAATTGGCCACCTCGGCAAGCTGTCTGCGGGCTCTCTGAAAGTGGGCGATGCGGTCCAGGCTGATGTGGATGAGGCGCGTCGTGCGCGTATTCGTCTGAATCACTCCGCAACGCACCTGATGCACGCGGCGTTGCGCCAGATTCTGGGCAAGCACGTGGCGCAGAAAGGGTCGCTGGTTAACGACAAAATGCTGCGCTTCGATTTCTCGCATAATGAAGCAATGAAGCCGGCGGAAATCCGGGCGGTTGAAGATCTGGTGAACGCGCAGATTCGTCGTAACCTGCCGGTTGAAACCCGCGTGATGGATCTGGAAGCGGCGAAAGCAAAAGGCGCAATGGCGCTGTTCGGCGAGAAATATGACGAACGCGTTCGCGTGCTGAGCATGGGTGATTTCTCTACCGAACTGTGCGGCGGGACGCACGCCAGCCGTACCGGTGACATCGGCCTGTTCCGTATTGTCTCTGAGTCCGGAACCGCCGCCGGGGTTCGTCGCATTGAAGCGGTAACCGGTGAGGGCGCCATTGCGACTGTGCATGCAGAAAGCGATCGTTTAGCCGATATTGCACATCTGTTGAAGGGCGATAGCCAGAATCTGGGCGACAAAGTGCGTTCAGTACTGGAACGTACTCGTCAGCTTGAGAAAGAGCTTCAGCAGTTGAAAGAACATGCTGCGGCGCAGGAAAGTGCGAATCTTTCCAGCAAAGCGGTTGATATCAATGGCGTTAAGCTGTTGGTGAGTGAGCTTGCGGGTGTTGAGCCGAAAATGTTGCGCACCATGGTTGATGATCTGAAAAATCAACTGGGGTCGACAATTATCGTGCTGGCAACGGCAGCTGAAGGTAAGGTTTCTCTGATTGCTGGTGTGTCTAAGGACGTGACCGACCGTGTCAAAGCAGGGGAACTGGTAGGTATGGTCGCTCAGCAGGTGGGCGGTAAGGGTGGTGGTCGTCCGGACATGGCGCAAGCCGGTGGTACGGATGCTTCTGCTCTGCCTGCGGCGTTAGCCAGTGTGCAAGCCTGGGTCAGCGCAAAATTGTAATAACTATAAGCGTTAGCCGATGCCGCGGATAAGCATTCCGCGGCGTTTGCATCAACGTTGTCGACAACGATAAAGTCAGGTTGAAGTTGTGTATATCGGCTAAACTTAGGTTTAACAGAATGTGATGCCGTGACTGCTTACATGTAATGTGTTTGTCATCGCTTACTTTTTGGCGTTATATGATGGATAATGCCGGGATACAGAGAGACCCGACTCTTTTAATCTTTCAAGGAGCAAAGAATGCTGATTCTGACTCGTCGAGTTGGTGAGACCCTCATGATTGGAGATGAGGTCACCGTGACAGTTTTAGGGGTGAAGGGCAACCAGGTACGCATCGGCGTAAACGCCCCGAAAGAAGTATCTGTCCATCGTGAAGAGATCTACCAGCGTATCCAGGCTGAAAAATCCCAGCAGTCCAGTTACTAAGGTTTCCGCGTCTCACCTGACCGGGTGAGGCGCAACCTGACATCGTCGCAATATCCCACTCTGTTTCGTTTTTCTGTGACTCTTTTTCCGGTTTCGCCTGGCGCTACTGCATCCGTGTGTCTTTTCCATTGAGGTAGTCCGTTGCCCCAGAGTCCAATTTATCTGTTGATAAAACACTCTTTTTGCCGTTTTTGCAGACTAATTGAACGTGAAGTGTGCAAACGATAAAAGCTCAGGAAAAATTGTTTGACTTATAAGTCCCAGAAAGTAATATGTGCGCCACGCAGCGACGATGAGCAGAAACAAGTTCTTCGAAGCACTCGTAAGAGGCGTGTGGTGAGGTGGCCGAGAGGCTGAAGGCGCTCCCCTGCTAAGGGAGTATGCGGTCAAAAGCTGCATCCGGGGTTCGAATCCCCGCCTCACCGCCATTTGCATCCGTAGCTCAGCTGGATAGAGTACTCGGCTACGAACCGAGCGGTCGGAGGTTCGAATCCTCCCGGATGCACCATCTCTTACTTGATACGGCTTTAGTAGCGGTATCAAAATCTGCAGTAAAGTAAGTTTCCCGATGCATCCGTAGCTCAGCTGGATAGAGTACTCGGCTACGAACCGAGCGGTCGGAGGTTCGAATCCTCCCGGATGCACCATCTCTTACTTGATACCGCTTTTGTGCAGTATCAATATCGGCAGTAAAATAAGTTTTCCGATGCATCCGTAGCTCAGCTGGATAGAGTACTCGGCTACGAACCGAGCGGTCGGAGGTTCGAATCCTCCCGGATGCACCATCTTCTCCCGAATAACAGCGAGTTTGTTGTTTCATGGTCTGCGAGAGCATCGTAAGCACCAGGGGGATAACGTTGCGCCAGCAACAGCCCGAAGGGCGAGGCTTCGCCGAGTCATCCTCCCGGATGTACCATCTCTTATTTGATACCGCTTTTGTACAGTATTAGTATCAGCAGTAAAATAAGTTTCTCGATGCATCCGTAGCTCAGCTGGATAGAGTACTCGGCTACGAACCGAGCGGTCGGAGGTTCGAATCCTCCCGGATGCACCATCTTCTCCCGGATAACAGCGAGTTTGTTGTTTCATGGTCTGCGAGAGTATCGCGAGTACCAGGGGGGGATAGCGTTGCGCCAGCAACGGCCCGAAGGGCGAGGCTTCGCCGAGTCATCTTCCCGGATGCACCATTTTTTTCTTTTCCTTACTCCTTTGCATTCATCTCCTGAACAATCCTCAGCATCGTCGTCAGCGACAAAATCCAGCAATTACGATAAAGTAACGTCTGTTTACTTGCCGGTGAGAGCGCTATGTACGAACGTTATGCGGGTCTGATTTTCGATATGGATGGTACCCTTCTGGATACTGAACCGACGCACCGTAAGGCGTGGGTTGAAGTATTAGGTCGTTACGGTATGCATTTTGATCTTCAGGCGATGATTGCCCTTAACGGCTCAGCCACATGGCGTATTGCTCAGTCCATTATTGAGTTGAATCATGCGGATCTCGATCCTCACGCGTTAGCCCGTGAAAAAACCGACGCGGTAAAAATCATGCTCCTCGACAGCGTCGAGCCGTTGCCGCTGGTTGAGGTGGTAAAAGCGTGGCATGGTCGTCGCCCGATGTCCGTCGGAACCGGCAGTGAAAGCGCAGTAGCGGAAGCGCTGCTGGCTCATCTGGGGCTGCGTCGCTATTTTGATGCCGTCGTTGCTGCCGATCATGTCCAGCACCATAAACCCGCGCCAGATACTTTCCTGCTTTGTGCGGAGCGTATGGGCGTGCCTCCGGCGCAGTGCGTGGTATTTGAAGATGCGGACTTTGGTATCCAGGCAGCACGCGCCGCCGGAATGGATGCTGTGGACGTTCGACTCCTGTGAGTGACGGACTGTCGCTCCTTTCATTGTTCGCCAGCAGTTTCCTCAGCGCTACGCTGTTGCCCGGCAACTCGGAAGTCGTTCTGATTGCCATGTTACTGGCCGGACTCAGTCATCCCTGGGTCTTAGTTTTAACAGCAACAATGGGTAATAGCCTTGGAGGGTTAACTAACGTTATCCTTGGGCGTTTCTTCCCGCTGCGCAAGACATCGCGCTGGCAGGAGAAAGCCACAGGCTGGCTTAAACGCTATGGCGCGGTCACACTATTATTAAGCTGGATGCCGGTTGTGGGTGATTTACTGTGCCTGTTAGCGGGATGGATGCGCCTCTCGTGGGGGCCGGTGCTCTTTTTTTTATGCCTTGGCAAAGCGCTGCGCTATATTGTTGTCGCAGCTGCTACCGTTCAGGGCATTACCTGGTGGCACTAATTGTGCCTGGGGATTAGCCTTTAGGTTAACCACTACAATTATGCTAATTAATACGATTTTGACAGGCGGGAGGTCAATTTGATCCCGGACGTATCACAGGCTTTGGCCTGGCTGGAAAAGCATCCTCAGGCATTACAGGGGATACAGCGCGGGCTGGAGCGCGAAACATTGCGCGTGAATGCGGATGGCACGTTGGCGACAACGGGGCATCCTGAAGCGTTAGGCTCAGCGCTGACGCATAAATGGATTACCACGGATTTCGCGGAAGCGCTGCTGGAGTTTATCACACCGGTAGACGGCGATATCCAGCATATGCTGACCTTCATGCGTGACCTGCATCGTTATACCGCCAGAAATATGGGTGATGAGCGCATGTGGCCACTGAGCATGCCTTGCTACATTGCCGAAGGTCAGGACATTGAACTGGCGCAATATGGCACTTCAAATATTGGTCGTATGAAAACGCTGTACCGTGAAGGGTTGAAAAACCGTTACGGTGCGTTGATGCAAACTATTTCCGGTGTGCACTACAACTTTTCACTGCCGATGGCATTCTGGCAGGCGAAATGTGGCGTAGTGGAAGGCGAAGAGGCAAAAGAGAAAATCTCTGCCGGCTATTTCCGCCTGATCCGTAACTATTACCGCTTTGGCTGGGTCATTCCTTATTTGTTTGGTGCGTCCCCGGCGATTTGCGCTTCCTTCCTGCAGGGCAAACCGACCACGCTGCCGTTTGAGAAAACCGACTGCGGAATGTACTACCTGCCGTACGCGACCTCGCTGCGACTGAGCGATCTGGGTTATACCAATAAGTCGCAAAGCAATCTCGGAATTACGTTTAACGATCTCTACGAGTATGTGGCAGGATTGAAGCGGGCGATTAAAACGCCTTCTGAAGAGTATGCGGCAGTAGGGCTGGAAAAAGGCGGTAAACGTCTGCAAATCAACAGCAACGTGCTGCAGATTGAAAATGAGCTGTACGCGCCGATTCGTCCGAAACGCGTTACGCGTAGCGGTGAGTCGCCTTCAGATGCGCTTCTGCGTGGTGGTATCGAATACATCGAAGTCCGCTCGCTGGATATCAATCCGTTCTCGCCAATTGGCGTGGACGAGCAACAGGTGCGTTTCCTTGACCTGTTTATGGTCTGGTGTGTGCTGGCCGATGCACCGGAGATGAGCAGCAGTGAGCTGCTATGTACGCGTACCAACTGGAATCGGGTGATTCTGGAAGGGCGTAAGCCGGGCCTGACGTTAGGGATTGGTTGTGAAACTGCACAGTTCCCGCTGCCCGAAGTGGGTAAAGATCTGTTCCGCGATCTGAAGCGTGTGGCACAAACGCTGGACAGCATCCACGGCGGAGAGGATTATCAGAAAGTCTGTGACGAACTGGTTGCCTGCTTTGATAACCCGGAATTAACGTTCTCTGCACGTATTCTGCGGTCTATGATTGATACGGGTATTGGCGGTACGGGCAGGGCGCTGGGCGAAGCTTACCGCAATCTGCTGCGTGGAGAGCCGCTGGAAATTTTGCAGGAAGAAGACTTTGTGGCTGAACGTGACGCCTCAAAACGTCGTCAGCGCGAAGTTGAAGCGGCAGATTCGGAACCGTTTGACAGCTGGCTGGCAAAGCAGCAGGCCTGACAGAAAAGAAAAAGGCCACTCGGGAGTGGCCAAAATTTCATCTCTGAAAACAGGGATGATGATAACAAATGCGCGTCTTTCATATACTCAGACTCGCACCGGAACAAAGAGTTCAGTTTATTTATAAAAAATTATCGGAGGTAGCTAAATGCCGTTGTTAGATAGCTTCACTGTCGATCATACCCGGATGGAAGCACCTGCAGTCCGTGTGGCGAAAACGATGAACACTCCACACGGTGACGCCATCACCGTGTTTGATCTGCGTTTCTGCATTCCAAATAAAGAGGTGATGCCGGAGAAAGGGATTCACACGCTGGAGCATCTGTTCGCAGGCTTTATGCGTAATCACCTCAACGGTAACGGCGTCGAGATTATCGATATCTCCCCGATGGGTTGCCGTACCGGTTTCTATATGAGCCTGATAGGTACGCCGGATGAGCAGCGCGTGGCAGATGCATGGAAAGCGGCGATGGCCGACGTGCTGAAAGTTCAGGATCAGAATCAGATCCCGGAACTGAACGTCTACCAGTGCGGTACATATCAGATGCACTCCCTGAGTGAAGCACAGGATATCGCGCGTCATATTCTGGAGCGCGACGTTCGCGTCAACAGCAATGAAGAGCTGGCGCTGCCAAAAGAGAAGTTGCAGGAACTGCATATCTAGTTAGTGCTGTAGCCGGACAGAGGTGGCTCTGTCCGGTTTGTTCACTCATCTCTCACCTGATATTCCACGCAGTGCGCTTCATCAGACTGAGGTACTTCCAGCTTTGACGCCATTCTCATTATAACCGCGTCCGGAACCGCATATTGGCGGTTTGCATTTTGCTGCTTCCATTGCGCCCATGGAACTTCAATGTAGACAATTTTTACCCGTGCACCGTAGGCAGTAAAAAGGTCGATGAGCTGGCTTCGTAGCTGTCGGGTAATATTGGTCGCATTCCAGACAAAAGCCGTTTTTTGTCGCAGCAAAGCCCGTGCATCTTCTTTTGCCTGCTGGACGACGCGACCGGTTGCCGACCTGTCTTCCGGGCTGACACCAAGTCGACGGCGGATATCATCAAGACTCACTACCGGTATGCCGGGACAGTGTTCGCTGATATAGCGATCCTTACCCATTCCGGGCAGAGCGCTCATTATAATCACTTCAAAGCTTTCTGTTTCCCAAGGGATGAAATCGGCTGAACTGTTCGAATGCGTCAGATAATGCCAGCGAGCCGCATCGGAAACGAAGTGACGGGCATGTCCCCAGCACTGTTGTTCCTGACAGAAAAGCTCAAACAGGGCGATCCGGTCGAGCATCTCCTCCCTATCCTGACAGCGTCGCCCTTCTATATCGGCACGGGCGAGCAGCGTCAGCAGGCGGGTGTCAATCCGCATAGCCGCGCTAAGCAGCAGGCGCTCAGGGGCGGGACGTTCGAGTAGCCACAACGGCAGTCCGTGCAGGCGAACCAGCGCCGCGATTTGCTCACGCAGAATAAAGGGTGTGGGAATATCTCGCCACAGGATCTGCCGTGTCGTGAGTTCACCTTTGCGCGCATGGCCCAATGACTGGATGCGACCGTGTTCATCACGCTGCGTGGTGCTGCGCTTTTCCACATCGTGTAGCAGCGCCGCAGCCCATAGCAGCTCTTGTTGCTGTGGTGAGCATCGCTGAAAGTCAGACATGGTTGATAGCGCGTTGAGCACCATTTCAGTATGAATGCCAACGTCCCCCTCGGCATGATGGACGGGATCCTGTGGTACATCGTGCATCTCTTCTACCCAGCGGAATTGTTGTCGCAGCGCCGACCAGCTTTTGTCACCAGTAAGCTGCCAGATCATAACTGGCCTCCAAAGGCAAATTCATGGGCCAGACGAGCCCGTCGCCAGTTGCGCTTCCAGTGTTCCGTTGTTTTGACATGATTCTTACGGACAAACTTAAACACTTGGTGGGCGAAATCATCCACAGGAAATTCGTTGCGATTACGGCTCACGATGCCTTCAAGGGTGCAGGGCTGACCGGCCTGGATATCCCATGGGTCGAACGCGCCGCGTCCGTTGGTTAGCGCAAGAAATTCTCGCTGCCACGCTTTTTCATCCTGACCAGGCTGCGGTCCTGGGATTTCCGGGACGCAGGGAAAATCAAACAGCGCGGCATAGAACTGCACTTCTTCCCAGCTTAGCCACATATCCTGGCAGCGGATGGCAAACAGGAAAAAGTCCTGCTCCAGCGCGTGATATTCAATCGAGTGGACGGCATAGAGGTTCTCGCCGAAAAGCTCTAAATCGCCAAGATCGTTTTTTAGCAATTGCCAGCGCTGGCGAATTTTATGCGTCCACGCGGATTGCGTTGGGGCTGCATGAGAGCGGGCAAAAACGCCGTGGCGATTCAGGCAGTTATTTTCACCATCCAGCTTTTCGGTGTGCACCAGTAGAGGAATAACCTGCAAATCTCGCCAGTAGTCGGCGTTGATACGGTCATCGCTAGTAGTGCCGGGGGAGAAAGGATAGTGCCAGGTTCTCCCGTATTTTCGTTGCGTATTCATGATAATTCATTATTTATGTTGTTATAAAGTTACGCCCGCGGGGAGGCGAGTTGTGAGGTTAACGGGTTAAAAGGGATAGTGTGAATTTCACCCATCAAGGCGAGGGTGTAGATAAAGAGGATTGACAACCTGAGCGAAGCGCTCAGAACCGGCTAGTTGTTAATGGAAGTATTTGGGGCGGCGTAAAGATACACCTCTTATGATGATAAAACAACCACCTGCAGTTTCAGGCAATAAAAAAGGGATCCGCGGATCCCTTTAAATCAAACCTTAGTGCGCGCCACCACCGCCACCGCCCGCACCAAACGGGGGTTTGGCGAACCAGACCAGACCGAGCAACACCAGGAAGATCCCCGCCGACATCCAGAAGATCTCGTTGGCTGAAATAATCAGCCCCTGATTCGTTATCTGCTGGGCTATCCAGCCAGACGCCTGTTGCTGCGTCATGCCCAGTCCCTGTAGCTGATCGTACATTGCCTGCGCATTCGGGTTATACGGATTCACCGACTCGGTTAACTGTGCATGGTGCATCGATTCCCGGTTGGTCCACATGGTGGTGGTGATCGATGTCCCGATTGACCCCGCCAGCGTTCGCGTAAAGTTAGACAAACTCGATGCCGCCGCCAGACGCTCAGGCGGTAAGCCAGACAGCGTGATGGTTGTTAGCGGCATAAAGAAGCACGCCACCGCGAAGCCCTGAATAAACTGTGGCCAGGCGGAGGCGCCGAAGTCCATTCCCGGTTCAAACGTCCACGCGCGCCAGTAAAAGCAGACGGCATACATAATAAAGCTGAACGTCACCAGCCTGCGCATATCCAGCTTATGGGCAAAGCGGCCAATAATCGGCGACAGGATCACCGGAATAATCCCCACCGGCGCGGACGCCAGACCCGCCCACGTCGCGGTATAGCCGTAAACCTCCTGCAAAAGCTGAGGTAGCAGAACAATAGCCCCGAAGTACAGCATATAAGCCAGACTGATACACAAACAGCCGATGGTAAAGTTTCGCGACTTAAACAGTGAGAGATCGACAATGGGGTTATCGTCGGTAAGCTCCCAGACAATCAGGAAGCTAATGGCGACCACCGCCACCACGGTCAGAATGATGATCTCCTGTGAGGCGAACCAGTCCAGCTCTTTCCCCCGGTCGAGCATAATCTGCAGGCTACCGATCCCAATGACCAGCAACGCCAGCCCGATGGCGTCAATCCGCCGCTGTTCCGTGCGTGTTTCGCGTCCACGCAGGGTTTGCAGCGTCATCAGAACGACGGCAATACCGATTGGCACGTTGATAAAGAAAATCCAGCCCCAGTGATAGTTATCGCTGATATAGCCGCCCAGAATCGGGCCGCAAATCGGCGCGACAATCACTGTCATCGACCACAGCGCCAGCGCGATAGAGCGCTTTGCCGGAGGGTAGTTATTGAGTAGCAGACTTTGCGAAAGCGGGATCAGCGGCCCGGCAACCACCCCCTGAACGACGCGGAAGAAGATCAGCATGTTCAGACTACTGGAGACGCCGCACGCCCAGGAGGCGATGGCAAACGCCACCGTTGACCACATGAAGAGCTTCACTTCCCCAACGCGCTTTGCCAGCCAGCCGGTAATGGGAATCGAGATGGCGTTCGCCACCCCGAAAGAGGTGATCACCCACGTCCCCTGGCTCAGCGATGAGCCCAGGTTCCCGGCGATCGTAGGGATCGCCACGTTAGCAATGGTGGAGTCCAGCACCTGCATGAATGTCGCCAGCGACAGCGCAATCGTCATAATGACGAGCTGCGC
This sequence comes from Citrobacter sp. LST-B2, assembly GCF_057983045.1. Classification (NCBI taxonomy): domain Bacteria; kingdom Pseudomonadati; phylum Pseudomonadota; class Gammaproteobacteria; order Enterobacterales; family Enterobacteriaceae; genus Citrobacter; species Citrobacter sp. LST-B2. The sequence goes on along the minus strand of NZ_CP192598.1, from coordinate 3,762,956 downwards.
GCCCTCCAGCGGTTTTTGCTGTTGCATCACACGCACCTCAGATTAGCCTGCGTTGGCCTGCACAATCTCTTCGATCAGTTTATTGACCGGGGCAAGGCTGATTTCACGGGCGTTACTCTCAGACACCGGCGTAGTGCGCACCTGGCTGGCGAGCACCTGACCGTCGCGGTTCGCGGTATCGACGGTGACGAGCGTCGATAAACCAATCCGCAACGGATGTTGCGCCAGCTGCTGTGCATCCAGTTCGATACGTACAGGCAGACGCTGAACCACTTTGATCCAGTTACCGGTTGCGTTCTGTGCTGGCAGCAGTGAGAAGGCGCTACCGGTCCCCATATCAAGACCGACCACTTTACCGGTGTACTTAACATCATCGCCGTAGATATCACTGATCACCGTTGCCGGTTGGCCGATGCGCATATGGGCAAGCTGCGTCTCTTTGAAGTTAGCATCAACCCACAGATTGGTGGCCGGAACCACAGCCATCAGCGGCGTGGTAGGGCTGATCTGCGCACCAGGCTGCACGGCGCGGCGCGACACGTAGCCGGTCATTGGGCTGACGATCTTCGTTCGCTCGAGCGCCAGCCAGGCGTTACGCACTTCGGTGGCGGCCTGTTGGACGGCGGGCTGATCTTCCAGCTTGCTGTCGAGAATCATCGCCTGATTAGCATTGTATTGCTGAATGGCAACATCAAGCTGCGCCTGAGCGCTGGCCACGGCATCCCGTGCGTGTTGCAGCTCTTCACGACCAATCAGATTGGCGTTACCCAGTGGTACGCGACGGTTAAAATCGCTTTGCGCCTGGGCAAGGGCCGTTTTCTGCACCGCAATGTTCGCCTGCAACTGTTTGCTGTTGATCATTAACTGATGCGTCTGACGGACGCTGGAGGCCAGCGCGGTCTTCGCTTTTTCAAATGCCTGTCTGGCATCCGTCTGATCGAGCGTGACGAGAACGTCACCCTGTTTAACAAAATCAGTGTTATCCGCCCAGACTTTCGTCACGCTGCCGGATACCTGTGCCATGATTTGAACCTGGTTCCCTGCCACGTATGCATCATCGGTCTCTTCGACATGACGCAGTACCAAAAACCAATAAATTCCATATGCCACGGCAATAACGATAAAGAGCAAGGTCAGGAGGAGTAGCGTACTTTTACGTTTGCTTTTCTTCTTAACCGGTTGCTGCGGGGTTTGGGTCTCCGCATTTGCGCTCATGTTGTTCTCCACGATCTTATTTTTTCGTCGGCTGAGCCGAGCTGTTTATCAGAAAGGCCAGCACGTTCAAGTGCTGGCCAGTCAGTTTTCTTTGGTAATCTGGATTATTGAGCGAGTCGACGCGTTAGCTCAGCGCCTCAAGGATAGCACCCTCCTGGTCCATCTGATCGAGACGCGTCAGAAGCTTACGAGTGATGTGCTCAAGCTGTTCTTTTTCTGCAGTGTTAAGAGCGGACCACAGTTGATGCAGGCAGTTATGCTGCGGCGGTAATACTTCGCGCAAAAATGCGTGGCCTTTATCGGTTAACTGCAGATGCAGGCAACGACGATCGTTGTCGCTTTCATGGCGCTCGATCCAACCGCGCTTTTCCAGCTCATCAGCGATACGTGTCGCGTTAGTACGGGATGATCCCAGGGCACAGCTCAGTTCAGAAGGCTGAATGCTGTGGTTTTCCTGAGACTCCAGCGTAATCAACGCCATAAACAACGTCTCGTTAATCCCTTGAGCTTTCAGCATTTTATTGCGGTTATCCAGCAGTTTTCCTTGCATATGCATGCAAAGACGAGTCAGCAGGATTTCCTGATACGGAAAATCCTCGTGGCGGCTGGCGCGAAATTTTAGCATTTGTTCAATGGGCGTAAACGAACTATCCATTTGGGCATGACCTCATTAATTTCAGCCGATATAGTAACGACAGTGACAAATAAAGTAAATGTATTATTAAATTAAAATGATTTTTCCAACCTATAAAACCGCCAACATTTTCCACGCTAATCCATAGGCCAGAGCACTTAATAGCGTAGGAATGATGATACTGCGCGTTTTATAAAAACTAGCACCCAGTACAGCAAAGCCCACGAGCGTCGGCACGAAGCGACTGGCATCGTGCATGACCTCAGGGGCCGTTGACACAACCAGCAGGGCGCAAATTGATGCAATGCCGATGGTGTCGAGTAAAACGCCGGTTGCACCACGCTTGCCTGGACGGGTATTTCCCATCTTCAGACGTAGCGGTAAATAGCGAAACCCATAATTTACACAGCCGACCAGCAATCCGAGCAGCAGCACCTCATAGCGCATCGGGAACTCCTTGCCAGAAAGCTTGAATTAGCGCGGTCAGACAACCACACACAATCCCCGCCAGAATCGCGGCGGGGATGGAAAACAGCGTCACGCCCGCCAGTGCGCCCGCTAAGGCGGCGGTCACGCACAGGGACTGTTTACGCTGGAATGACGCCAGCAGAAAACTCATAAACAGCGCGGGGAGCATAAAACCGAGCGCCGCTTCGACCGCCGGGAATCCTTTCAATAAACCGCTGCCGGAAAAGGCGCCGAGTACGGTTCCCAGCACCCAGGAGGCCCAGGAGCAAAACGCGATGCCAATCATCCAGTTCTCGCTCCAGCGACGGTTATCCCGCACCAGCTTTGCAGTGGCAGCGGCAAAGACTTCGTCGGTGAGACCAAACGCCCACAGGGCGGTTTTCGGTTTACTGAGTTTCTGGGCGATACGACTGCGCAGGGAAGGACCGTATAAAACATGGCGTACATCCATCGCCATAACGGTCAGGGCGGCAACCCATAATGTGCTGCCTGCGGCGAGCATGGTTGTGATAACGAACTGGCTGGCACCGGCATAAATAATGCAGGAGAAAAACACGCTCTCAACCGGGCTAAACCCGAGACGGGTGGCATTGAGACCAAATGCAAAGGCAACAGGAATATAGCTGATGACGATGGGTAAGCTGTCTTTGAATCCTTCCGCACAGGTAGCCGGAGGGGTATTGGGCAGAGATGCGGGCCTTTCCATAGAGTTTTGCGCGTTATCACCAATGTTAAAATTATCAGGGTTAATAATCTCTATCACCTTAACAGACTGGGGGGCTCCTTAACACCCTCAGGAGCCCAAACGCTTGCCGGGCGCTTAAATTGCAGCGTCTTGTCGGTGAAATCCTCGCCACCAGACCAGCAGGTTCAGTACGGCAACGGTCGTCCCTGCCAGACAAACGCCCAGCCATCCGGCATGCTGCCAGGCCGAGGCGGAGATCAATGACCCTGCTGCCCCGCCGATAAAGTAACTGGTCATATACCCGGCGGTCAGACGGTTTCGGGCCTCCGGATACAAACGGTAAATCACCGTCTGATTAGTGATGTGAACCCCCTGAACGGTAAGATCCAGAACCAGAATCCCCACAATCAGCGCCAGCACTGAGGTGTGTCCCAACCAGATAGCGAGCCAGGAAAGCAGCAATAGCAGCAGGCCATAGGTTGTGGTGAGGTGAGAATGTCCTTTATCCGCAAAACCGCCAGCCGGACGCGCGCCGAGCGCACCAGCGGCACCCGCCAGCCCAAACAGGCCAATCATCCCTTCAGAATAGTTAAACGGCGGGGCGGCCAGTAAAAAGGCCATTGACGTCCAGAGAATGCTGAAATTGGCGAAGGTCAGGCAGCCCAGCAGTGCACGCGTGCGCAGCAGTTTATCGCGGGTAAACAAACTGAATACCGAACCCAGCAACTGCGGGTAGTTCAGGTGGGTGTCTGACTTCACCTTTGGCAAGCCGCGCCACAGCGCGATAGCCATCAGCGCCATCAATACGGAGGCGACCCAGAAGACAGTGCGCCAACCGCCGAGATTCGCCAGCAGTCCCGCCACGGTTCGCGCCAGCAAAATGCCCAGCAGCAGGCCGCTCATGATGGTTCCGACCACTTTGCCGCGTTTATCCGGCGTGGCAAGCGTCGCCGCCAACGGCACCAGAATCTGTGCAACCACGGAAAAAAGTCCGGTCAGCGCCGTACCGAGGATCATCATCGCCAGCGACTGACTGCTGGCGGTAATAAGCATCCCACCCGCCGCCAGCAGCGTCATGGAGACGATCAGCGTCCGGCGTTCAAACATATCGCCAAGCGGAACCAGAAACAGTAAACCGGCGGCGTAGCCAAGCTGAGCGGCGGTGACGATAAACCCCGCTGAACTGGCAGAAAGTGAGAAGTGGCGTGCGATGGTTTCGAGCAGTGGCTGTGCATAATAGTTGCTGGCGACGGCCAGACCGGTAGCCACTGACATGAGAACGATCAGTGCCGGGCTCAGCCCGTGAGAGGTTTTTGTCATTATGTTCGCAATCGTGAGTCAGGTGATGATTTCTTTGGGAATCAATCATAGCGGACATTTATGAATGTTGGGGATTTGTTGCGTGCCGGATTGTGCGATCAGGGGAGGGAACGGAGGGAGCAGGCCGGGAACCGCGTTCCCGGCTATCGTATGCCAGATAAGCGCATCGCGCGCCATCCGGCATTCAGGAGGCAATTACTTCTGCGCCGCCAGCGCGTCATTCACCCAGCCGTCAAACTGCTGCTGGTGGGCTTTTATCCAGCCGTCAACATGACCCTGAACGTCAGCTTCCGACGCTTTGCCCTCATGCATCATCGCGTTTTGCGCGTTAATGTCCGCCAGCGGCAGTTTCATGATGGCAAACAGTTTCGCCGCCGCCGGGTTTTTCTCTGCCCAGGCCTTGTTGGCAACGATGTGCATGGTGTTTACCGGGAAGCCATAGTTCGCGCCATTCGGCAGTTTAGTATCGATATCTTTCTGTTCGCCCGGCAGTGAGGAGAACGGCACCTGTAACCAGACCACATCTTTACCTGGCTTCATCACGTCGCTCACCCAGTAAGGCGTCCAGGTGTAATACAGAATTGGTTTACCTTCTTTAAAGCGGGTGATGGTATCGGCCATCATCGCTGCATAGTTACCGTGGCTGACGTCGACGGTTTTTTCCAGATCAAACGCTTTGTTCTGGTGGTTAATCACCGCTTCACAGCCCCAGCCTGGTGAGCAGCCCATCATGTCCGCTTTACCGTCGCCGTTGGTGTCGAAGATTTTAGCGATGTTGGGGTCTTTTAACTGGGCGATATTAGTGATTTTGTACTGCTCAGCGGTTTTCTTATCGATCAGGTAACCCTGCGCAGCCCCGGTGACGAATGTGCCTTCGCGCCAGAACTTCTTGTCCCCACCTGCCGCAGAAAACATATCGTCGTGCAGCGGCTGCCAGTTGACGGCGGTAAAGGTAGCGTCGCCGGAGGCAATAGAGGTGTAACCCACGTTATAGTCGACTTCGCTCGGTTTATTGACGGTGTAACCCAATTTCTCCAGCGCGCGGCTCACCAGCAGCGTCTGAAAGGTTTCTTCGGTGATGGTGCTCTGTACCGGTTGGACGGTAATGCCTTTGCCTGGCAGGTTGGCAGCGAAAGCGCTGGTAGAGACAAGGGTGGCAAACGCTGTGGCAATCATGATTTTCTGTCGCATCGTTGTTCCTTAATTATTGGAGGGACGTGTAGGCCCGGTAAGCGCAGCGCCACCGGGCAACAGGTGAATTACTTAATGAAAGGGCGCGTAACGAGCCCGACAGGACCGGTGGTGTACCAGCGACGGTTACCGCGGCTGCGTGAGTCGCGACCCACGGCCTGAGTCAGACGATCCAGAATGATGGCGAGGATCACAATGCCGACCCCGCCGACGGTGGCCAGTCCCATATCGAGACGACCGATACCGCGCAGTACCATCTGGCCCAGACCACCGACGGCAATCATGGAGGCGATCACGACCATCGAGAGCGCAAGCATGAGCGTCTGGTTGACCCCCGCCATAATGGTGGGCATCGCCAGCGGTAACTGAACTTTGAACAGCATCTGACGCGGACTGGCTCCAAATGAACGTGACGCTTCGATCAAATCAGCCGGAACCTGGTTAATCCCAAGGATCGTCAGACGCACAATCGGCGGCAACGCAAAGATGATCGTCACGACCACCCCCGGCACGTTGCCAATACCGAACAGCATCACAATCGGCACCAGATAGACGAACGCTGGTGTTGTCTGCATGGCGTCGAGCAGCGGACGAACGATCTTCGCCGCCCGTGGACTGCGCGCCAGCCAGATCCCCATCGGTAGGCCGATCACCACGCAAAAGAGCAGAGCGGTCAGCACCAGCGCCAGCGTAATCATCGCCTGCGACCAGGCGCCGATCGCGCCGATGGCAATCAGGGAAACAAGTGTTGCAACGCCCATCCCGACGCCGGAAATCTGCCAGGCGATCAGGGCGAAAACGACGATCGCCACCGGAGCCGGCATTCCCAGCAGCAACTGCTGAAAACCGTTAAGGATGTAATCCACCGGCACACGAATGCCCTGGAAGACGGGACGAAAATGGGTAACCACCCAGTCGATCCCTTCAGTGACCCAACTGTCGAGCGGGATCAGCGTCTTATGGAACGGATCCATAATGTTGAAATGTTCTGGTGCTGGCGCAGGTGCGCTGGTCAGCCAGTCTGCGCTGCCGCTATCGGCAGGCGTTCCGGACGGCGTGCTCCAGGCGTCAGCGGATGGTGCGGCGCTCTCAGCCGCTGGTGCGGTATCCCACGGATTAGATTGATCAGCCATTGTTTGTCCCCTCGCGATCTAAAGCCTGTAGCAGCATGCGTTTTGAAATAATGCCTACATACTGTTGTTCCTCATCGACAACCGGCACCGCGCACGGCGCTTGTCCGACATGAGAGAGCAGCTCGCTAAGTGGGGTTTGTGCATCTACGGCCAGCGGCTCGTCGATTAACGCCCCTTCAATGCCCTGAGCCTGACCTAATGCCGCTTTTAATGAGTCGATGGAGACCACGCCAACAAACTTATTGCCGCGTTCGATGACGTAACCGTATTCCCGATCTTCGTCCTGTAATAATTTCAGGGCTGAACGGGGGCCAAAGCCCGGCGTTTTACGAATCAGTCCCACCGGGCTACGGCGGGCAATATCTTTCGCGCTAAAGACCTGGCTAATATCGACGCCACGGAAGAAGGTACGCACATAATCGTTCGCCGGATTATTCAGAATTTCATCCGGTGTACCGACCTGAACCACTTCGCCATTTTGCATAATGGCAATTCGGTCGCCAATACGCATCGCTTCATCAAGGTCGTGGGAAATAAAGACGACGGTGCGCTGATGTTTCGCCTGCAGTTTCACCAGTTCATCCTGCATCTCGGTACGAATTAAGGGATCGAGCGCAGAGAAGGCTTCATCCATTAATAAGATGTCAGGGTTAATGGCTAATGCTCTGGCGAGACCGACACGCTGACGCATGCCGCCGGAAAGTTCATCCGGGTAGCCGTGCGCATAATTTTCAAGTCCCACCTGGCGCAGGGCATCCAGCGCTTTTTCGCGACGTTCCTCAGCACTTACACCGGCTAATTCCATGCCGAATGCGGTATTGTCCAGAACGGTCATGTGCGGCATCAGCGCAAATGACTGGAAGACCATCGCAATCTTTTTTCTGCGCACCTCGCGGAGTTCGGCATCCGATATTTTGGCGATATCGACGCCATCGATCAGTACCTGTCCGCGGGTGGGTTCAATCAGGCGATTGAGAAGGCGTACCATTGTGGATTTACCCGAACCGGATAATCCCATGATGACAAATATCTCGCCTTCTTCAATGGCCAGACTGGCGTCTTTAACGCCAAGCGATAGCCCTGTTTTTTCCAGAATTTGTTCTTTCGAAAGTCCTTTTTCAATATATTTGAAGGCGCGCTGTGGATGCTCTCCAAATACTTTATATAGATTTTTCACTTCTAATTTAATTGCCATGCAATAGAAAGATTCCCGTTATTTATATATATCGATATGTTACCTGATAGAAATAGTCACCTTTTTCTACCCTAACATACTGAGAATCTGAGACAACCCTGAATGCGATATGAGGGGAAATAGAGAGGAAGGCAAATTGCCGGGACTTCCCATGATATAAGGGCTGAGAGCAAACCACGGCCGGTGAATATTTTTTGTCAAGACCACTAAAAACGCGCCTGAATTTCAGCAATTCAGGCGAATATGACAACCACTATTGAGTGTAGATCACCCTGAAATAATTGGGTGATAAAAATGTGATCTGCTTAAAATATTACCATCATGATTGCCGTGATATTTCCCCTATTAATTTCCGTTAAAAATTCCAGTCTTCGTCTTCCGTTTCGACGGCTTTTCCCATCACGTATGACGATCCTGAGCCGGAGAAAAAGTCATGGTTTTCGTCGGCATTGGGCGAAAGCGCAGCAAGTATCGCCGGGTTCACCTCCGCCATTTCCGCCGGGAACAGCGCCTCATAGCCCAGGTTCATCAACGCCTTGTTGGCGTTGTAGCAAAGGAACGCATTGACATCCTCTGCCCAGGCGGTGTCGGCATACAGTTCTTCGGTATAACGGACTTCGTTATCGTACAGTTCCATCAGCAGCTCGAGGGCAAAATCCTTCAGCTCGTCACGCTCGGATTGAGAGCGTTTTTCCAGTCCTTTCTGGTATTTATAGCCGATGTAATAGCCATGAACCGCTTCGTCACGAATGATTAGCCGGATCAGATCGGCGGTGTTGGTGAGCTTACCGCGGCTGGAGAAATACATCGGCAACCAGAAGCCGGAATAGAACAGGAAGGATTCCAGAAACACACTGGCAATCTTCTTCTTTAAAGGGTCGTCGCTGGCGTAATGCGCGAGGATAATCTGCGCCTTTTGTTGTAACGGCGCATTTTCTTCGCTCCAGGCATAAGCGGCATCGACATCTTTCGTCTGGCACAGCGTAGAGAAGATGGAACTGTAGGAGCGGGCATGCACCGCTTCCATAAAACTGATGTTCGACAGCACCGCCTCCTCGTGCGGTGTCAGGGAATCTGCCATCAGCGACGGGGCCCCGGCGATATTCTGGATGGTGTCGAGCAGCGTCAGGCCGGTAAAGACGCGGATGGTGAGCTGCTGCTCGGCGGCGCTCAGGTTTTGCCACGCTGGAATATCGTTAGACAACGGTACTTTTTCCGGCAACCAGAAGTTGCTGGTCAGGCGGTTCCACACTTCGAGATCTTTGTCGTCCTGAATCTTATTCCAGTTAATGGCGCTCACGCGTGATAATGTCATACTGCTCTCCTTACAATGCGCACGAGACGCAGCCTTCAATTTCAGTACCTTCCAGCGCCAGCTGTCGCAAGCGAATGTAATATAACGACTTAATGCCTTTTCGCCAGGCGTAGATCTGCGCTTTGTTGATATCGCGGGTGGTGGCGGTATCGGGGAAAAACAGCGTCAGCGACAGGCCCTGATCGACGTGTTTAGTGGCTTCGGCGTAGGTATCAATGATTTTCTGTGCGCCGATTTCATACGCGTCCTGATACATATCCAGATTCTCATTGGTCATGAACGGGGCCGGATAGTAGACGCGCCCGGTTTTGCCCTCTTTGCGAATCTCCACTTTCGAGACAATCGGATGAATGCTCGACGTCGCATGATTGATGTAGGAGATCGAACCGGTCGGTGGCACCGCCTGTAAATTCTGGTTGTAGATGCCATAGCGCATCACTTCGTCGCGCAGATACCGCCACATTTCACGCGTCGGCAGCGTGATGCCGCTACGGGCAAACAGCGCCCGGACTTTCTCGGTTTTCGGCGTCCAGTTCTGCTCCAGATACTGCGTGAAGAACTCGCCGCTGGCGTAGCGCGACTGTGCGAATCCGGCAAACGTCTGTCCACGTTCGCGTGCCAGCAGCATCGACGTATGCAGTGCATGCCAGGTGATGGTGTAAAAGTAGAGATTGGTGAAATCCAGTCCTTCTGGCGAACCATAGGCGATGCCTTCGCGTGCCAGATAGCCGTGCAGGTTCATCTGTCCCAGTCCGATGGCGTGGGAGGCGGCATTACCGGCAGCAATCGACGGGACGCTGTGGATATGGCTCATATCTGACACCGCCGTCAGCCCGCGAATCGCTGTTTCGACCGTCCGGCCAATGTCCGGAGAATCCATGGTGTGGGCAATATTCAGCGAGCCGAGGTTGCAGGAAATGTCATGCCCGGTCTGGGCGTAGTCAAGATTCTCCTCGTAGGTAGAGGCGCTGTTGACCTGCAAAATTTCCGAGCACAGGTTGCTCATATTAATGCGACCCGCAATCGGGTTGGCGCGATTCACCGTATCCTCATACATAATGTAGGGATAGCCGGATTCAAACTGAATTTCTGCCAGTGTCTGGAAAAAGTCGCGGGCGTTAATGTATTTTTTGCGCACGCGCTCGTCGGCGACCAGTTCGTCGTATCGTTCGCTTATGGCGATATCGCCGAAGGGTTTACCGTAAAGACGCTCGACGTCATACGGCGAAAACAACGCCATCTGCGCATTCTCTTTGGCCAGGCGGAAAGTGACGTCCGGGATCACTACCCCCAGTGAGAGCGTTTTAATGCGGATCTTTTCGTCGGCGTTTTCGCGTTTAGTATCGAGGAAACGCAGAATATCCGGATGATGCGCATGCAGATAGACCGCCCCCGCCCCCTGACGCGCGCCTAGCTGGTTGGCATAGGAAAAGGCGTCTTCCAGCATCTTCATCACCGGGATCACCCCGGAGGACTGGTTTTCGATGCGCTTGATGGGCGCACCGGCTTCGCGCAGGTTAGAGAGTAAAAATGCCACGCCGCCGCCGCGTTTGGAGAGCTGAAGTGCGGAGTTCACCGCCCGGCCAATCGACTCCATGTTATCTTCAATCCGCAGCAGGAAGCAGGAGACCAGTTCGCCGCGCTGCTGTTTACCGCAGTTTAAGAAGGTGGGCGTGGCGGGCTGGAAACGCCCTGAGAGCATCTCATCGGTGAGTTGTGACGCCAGCGCTTCATCCCCCTGTGCAAGTGTGAGCGCAACCATCACCACCCGGTCTTCAAAGTGTTCCAGATAGCGTTTGCCATCAAAGGTTTTCAGCGTGTAGCTGGTGTAAAACTTCCAGGCACCGAGGAAGGTCTGGAAACGAAAACCGCTGGCGTGAGCGCGGGCAAACAGCGACACCACGAAAGCGCGATCGTAGCGTGCCAGAACGCTTTCGTCGTAATACCCTTCGCGCACCAGCGTTTGCAGACGTTCCTCCTGACTGCTAAACGTGACGGAGTGGGGGCGAACATGGGCGGCAAAAAAGGCGTCGACCGCCTGCCTGTCTTTATCGAACTGAATACGGCCTGCTTTATCGTACAGATTCAGCATGGCGTTCAGCGCATGGTAATCCAGCGATTCCTGCGTTACGCGTTCTGCGGTTGTCGTTGCCAAAATTCGCTTACTCCTTTTCGAACGTTGTCGATGTCGGCGGGGGTTCCCATCAGTTCAAAACGATAGAGCCAGGGTACGGCACATTTCTGGGCGATCACTTCCCCTGCGCGACCATACGCCTCGCCGAAGTTACGATTGCCAGAGGCAATGACGCCGCGAATTAACGCCCGGTTGTGAGCATCATTTAAAAAGCGGATCACCTGTCGCGGCACTGCGCCAGCCGTGCCGCCGCCACCGTAGGAAGGCACCACCAGAATGTAGGGATCGTCTACCCGGATCCGTTCGCGTTCATTCAGCGGAATGCGAATGGCGGGCAGCCCCAGACGCTGCATAAAACGGTGCGTATTTTCGGAGCTGCTGGAGAAGTAGACGAGCGGGTTCATGCGCTGGCTACCCGAGGCTCTGGATGCAGACGGTTGATCATATCCGGACGAAATCCTGACCAACGGGTTTCGCCGGCAATGACCACCGGCAACTGGCGAAAACCTTGCGCACGCAGGGTCTCGGCCGCGTCGGGCACCAGATCGACGTTCACCATCTCAAATTCAAATCCACGGCTTTCCATCGCCCGTTTAGTGGCGTGGCACTGAATACAGTCATTTCGAGTGTAAATAGTAATGCGCATGATTCGTATTTCCATTTAAAATGAAAGAACGGCGCGATAAGACGCGTCGGTTTGGGTGTGTACTGATAGAGGGAATACTAGATGTAGTTGAAATAAGTTTCAATCATACAAGATATGGGAATTATCGATTGATTACTCCCCACCGATGAGCCTGGCGGGGAGCGGGAGTTTGTGCTGAAAAATCGCCGGATTACATCCGCATGCTAACGGCCAGGCGGTTGAAGCAGTTCATCAGACCGATCGCAAAGGTCAGGTCGCTGATTTCGCGAGCGCTAAAATGCGTAAGCAGCGGCAGATAAACGTCATCTTCAGCATGGGTTCTGGCGATATCGGTCACCGATTCAGCCCACGCCAGCGCCGCTTGTTCCTGCGCGCTGAAATGATGACTCACTCGCCAGCCGGCCAGCGCGTCCAGTTTACTTTGCGTGACACCCGATTTACGCAGCGCCTTGCTGTGCATTTCCAGGCAAAATGCGCAGCCGTTGATCTGCGAAATACGCAGGTAAATCAATTCCATCAGCGTGGTATCCAGCGCGCTGTTTTCCAGTGCCGTTTTCGCTTGTACCAGGGCGTTATAGACTTCAGGGCTGAGTTCATAGTAGGGCTGGCGTAACGTCGTCATGGTGCTTCTCCTCATGTTGATGGCAGGCAATGTAGCACTATAATGGACTGCAAAAGAGAGCCATATTTTTACGAAAAAAGCAGACCATATGCCGCGCTATCAGCAAATTGCCCGTCAGTTAAAAACGGTCATTGAACGTGGGGAACTCCAGCCCGGAGCCAGACTACCGTCCAGTCGTACCTGGTCACAGGAGCTGGGTATTTCGCGCTCGACGGTGGAAAACGCTTATGCGGAGCTGGTGGCACAGGGCTGGCTGGAGCGGCGAGGGCAGGCGGGAACGTTTGTCAGCGCACAGTTGCATCCGGAACAGACGTACAGCGAACCGGTGGTCTTTGCCGGAGAAAGTACCGTTCCTCAGCCCTTTCAGATGGGGCTTCCTGCACTGGATCTCTTCCCGCGAGACATCTGGGCGCGGGTGATGGGGCGACGACTGCGCACGCAGACGCGTTTTGATCTGGCTCTCGGCGACGTCTGCGGTGAAGCCGTGTTACGCCAGGCAATCGTGGACTATCTGCGCGTGTCGCGCAGTATTGACTGTCTGCCCGAGCAGATTTTTATCACCTCAGGCTATGCGGCGTCGATGACCCTCATCCTGCGCGCGCTGGCCAAGCCGGGCGATGGCATGTGGATTGAAGATCCCGGCTTTCCGATGATCCGTCCGGTGATTGAGCAGGAAAATGTCGCGCTGCTGCCGGTTCCGATCGATGACGACGGGTTGAATGTGGCGACCGGGATCCGCGATTATCCGGATGCGCGTTTTGCGCTACTCACTCCGGCCCATCAAAGCCCGCTTGGCGTCGCGCTGTCGTTAGCCCGGCGTCATCAACTGCTGGAGTGGGCATCACATACCCAGGCGTGGATTATTGAAGATGATTACGACAGCGAGTTTCGTTATCACGGTAAACCGCTGCCGCCGCTGAAAAGTCTGGATGCGCCACAGCGGGTAATTTACGCCGGTACGTTCAGCAAATCGCTGTTTCCCGCCTTGCGCTGTGCATGGCTGGTGGTGCCAGTAAACCAGGTGAGTCGTTTTCGTCAGCAGGCGGTACGGATGGCCTGTAGCGTGCCGCTGCTCTGGCAGCAAACGCTGGCGGATTTTATCCGTGATGGGCATTTCTGGCGGCATCTGAAAAAAATGCGTCAGCACTATGCGCAGCGAAGGCAATGGACGGAAAGGGCGCTCGGCGAACAGGGATTTCACGTTGTGCCCCAACAGGGCGGGATACAGCTGGTGATTACTGTTGACGGTGACGATATCGCGCCGGTACGCAAAGCCAATGAGGCGGGCCTGGCGGTCCAGGCCCTGAGTCGCTGGCGGTTGAATACATCGGGGATGGGAGGGATTTTGCTGTCGTTCACTAACATCGCTTCGCCTGAAATCGCAAGACAGGTGGCAAAGCGGTTGCGACAGGCCATTCAGTCAGCGCTTTAGTCGAGTTTATGCCAGGCCGGATATACGTAAACGCTATCCGGCACCGGCCTCATCCTTAACGACGAAGACTCAGCAACGCACCGACGAAGATCCCCACCGCCGCCGCCGTACCGATGCTACACCAGGGTTTATCACGCACAAACGTATCGGCGCAGCCTACGGCGTCACGGGCGGCTTGCTGCACGCGCGTCCGGCCATGCATTTTCGCACGCGTCTCTTTCAGTAGCGCCTGTGCTTTACGCCGTGCGGTATCTGCTTCATCCTTCGCATCGCTACCCAATGACTTCAGTACGGCTTCCAGACTATCGGCTAATTGATTGACGTCATTATGAATATCCTGCACGCCATCATCTACGTCGTTTCGGTTCGGTCGGTTAAACATATGATCCTCCAGTGATTTCGATGTGACTTTCAGTTTAGTCGATATTTTTAACTTCTGAGACGCCTCACGGCGTTATTGCGCGTTTATGGACTTTTCTGAAAGCGTTGCCAATGCTGAATCAGGTAAGGTAAGCCCGCAGTAAAAGATAACGAGGAAAAAATATGTATTTACGACCTGACGAGGTGGCGCGCGTACTTGAAAAAGTGGGGTTTACCGTTGATGTGGTAACACAGAAAACGTACGGTTATCGACGTGGCGAGAATTATGTCTATGTTAATCGCGAAGCGCGTATGGGACGCACTGCGCTGGTGATTCATCCGACATTAAAAGAGCGCAGTTCTTCGCTGGCTGAACCGGCATCTGAAATTAAAACCTGCGACCATTATCAGCATTTTCCGCTTTATTTAGCCGGGGACACCCACGAACACTACGGCATTCCTCACGGCTTTAGTTCGCGTATTGCGCTTGAGCGTTATTTGAATGGACTGTTTGGCGAGGCGAGTTAATTAAGCGACTGGCACAGCCAGTCGCAAAGTCGTTTCAGGCTTTAACCTGTTGGTAGCGACTCACCTTAAACAGGCGGCGGCAATAATCGAGGAAATAGCCATATACCGCCCCCATCATCATCGATATTACGATATTAGAACTGACTGCGGCGGTAATTTGATGCCAGTCAGCGCCCACCGTCAGCAGAATAGCGACATAAACCGGGGACTGGAAGGTGACATAAGCCAGTACATCCGCCAGGTTTTTCAGCCACCCCGCAGAACCCACTTTACGCGACGCCTTCATAAAGAGATCACGATACATTCCATAGGGCCAGGCGATCAGAATGTTGACCGGAATGGCGACCAGTCGGGACGAAAGTGATTGCTCAAAGGTCATTCCGGAGAGGAAGATCTCGATCAACATGTTCACGACAGAACAATAAACAACCATCGCGAACGTGTCTGCTACAGCATGACGCAAGCGTGACTGTGGTGAGAACATGCTGATGCTCCTTGTAAAAAAGGGGTAAAATTGCCGTTAAATAAGTTCGTTTTAGTGGTTTGTTGTGGTGTTTTTGCTTGATGCTAGAGTATATTGCTGCATTGTAACTATCAACTAGCGAAATATTTTTATTTTGACGCTTTTTGTCGATAAAATACTCTGTAACCGCCTGATTTTTGTACCGGATAGAGTTTTTGTTGTTTGTGTATCTTAAATCATTAAAAATCAATGTGTTATGTTGATGTTCTGGTTGAGGGGTTTCCCTGTAAGGCAAAAACCGCATTCTATGTTCGATGAGCCGGTATGGAGGTTATTCGTCATAGAATGAGAAAATGAGCCGGAATATTATTTAGCGTATATTAACGGGAGGTGGTATTTCCTCTGTTATATTCCAGGGGCTGGAAAATGTTCTAATAATATAATAGACTGCACAGTGTAATAATTTTTTTTTGCGTTAAAGGATTTTAATTATTATGAATTTGATGTTACAGAACTTAAATAATATTCGTAAATTACGCGCCATGGCTCGCGAATTCTCCATTGACGTTCTTGAAGAAATGCTGGAGAAATTCAGGGTCGTCACTAAAGAAAGACGTGAAGAAGAAGAACAGTTACAGCGTCAGCGCGCTGAACAGCAGCAGAAAATTAATACTTTGCTGGAACTGATGAAGGCCGACGGAATTAGCCCGGAAGAGTTGTTCGGTAATGACGCCGCGGCCATGCGAGTGGGTAAAAAACGCCAGCCGCGTCCGGCGAAATATCGCTATACCGATCTTAACGGGGAAAGTAAAACCTGGACCGGTCAGGGGCGTACGCCAAAACCGATTGCCCAGGCACTGGCGGCAGGTAAATCGCTGGACGATTTTCTGATCTAATTCTGTAAGCGGTGAGGTGTTCCTCACCGCTTATTTCCCGTGATTATTGAGGACGGCGATTCCACGGCATTTTGTCGAGCAATCGCGCCATGCCGCAAAAACCAGTCAGTCCGGCGAACAGCAACCCCGCGCCTACAAAACCGCTGAGCAGGAAAAAGCCGCTGTTGACGCTATATCCCAACACTACGCCCAGTAAGGCCAGCCCGCCTGCGGCAATTTGTACCTGACGCATCAGCGGAAGCGGCTGTGATTTATCTTCTGCCGTGGGGAAACCCGCCGCTTTCCAGCCGTCAATGCCCCCTTCCAGCAACAAAGCTTCAGCCGGTGCGGCAAGAGCCTGCAAGGTAGCCGCATTGTTTTGCGTTCGTTTTCCGGACTGACAATGGAAAATGACGCATTCACCTCGCAGCCTGGCAGGAAAGTCCCCCTGTTCGAGCGTACTCAGCGGTGCGAGATGGGCCTGCGGAATATGTTCACGCAGATATTCGTCGGCATCGCGAATATCAATCAGTCTGGCGCCTTGCTCAATACGGGCCTTTGCGTCGCGCGGGGAAATCGTCCCGATGGTCATGTTCACTCCTTATGGACAATAGACGTTTTTCAATGTGGCAATGAGTGAATTCACCGCTGCATTTTTAATGAAATAGAGGATGCGCTGAGCATCGCGCTGGCTGCCAATCAGCCCTTCTTCGCGCATTTTTGCCAGATGCTGTGAAGTGGCCGAGGGACTTAACCCGGTGGCGCGTGCCAGATCGCCCGCGCTGGTGCCCGGTGAGCCGCAAAGCATACACAGGATCAGCAGTCGCTTAGGGTTGCTCATCGCTTTCAGCAGGGCCGCCGCCTGTTCCGCGCTGGCCTGGAGTTGTTCGAGTTCGCTCATATTTATTTTAGTGTTTTCTAAATTAAGTAAAGTCTAAAATAAAAATGAAGCGACTGCCAGTGTAAAAATCGTAAAAGAGGGTAAAAGCGAGAGTGATAACTGGCGATCTCCGCTAAGCTCGCTACGCTTAGGGATAAAATCCCTTTTTAAACAATGAGTAATTTTTTTTTGGAGTGTATATGGGTTTCTGGAGAATTGTATTTACGATCATTCTGCCGCCGCTGGGGGTCCTGTTGGGTAAAGGATTCGGCTGGGCGTTCATTCTTAATATCGTTCTGACGTTACTGGGCTATATTCCGGGTTTGATTCACGCGTTCTGGGTGCAAACCCGTCCTTCATCTCTTTCTTAACCGCCATGATACCGCCCGATAGCGTGACGTTGTCGGGCCACACCGGTCGCCGCGCCGTCAGAATTTTAAGCGAAACTTTCTGCTACACTTCCTGAGTGTTTATTGTCAACGATCGAGGTGGATATGGGACTTTTCAACTTTGTAAAAGACGCCGGGGAAAAACTGTGGGATGCAGTAACCGGTAATCACGATAAAGACGATTTAGCAAAAAAGGTGCAGGACCATCTGCATAAAACCGGTATTCCGGACGCTGACAAGGTGAATGTACAAATTGCTGATGGCAAGGCGACGGTGACGGGTGACGGATTAAGTCAGGAAGCGAAAGAAAAAATCCTGATTGCGGTCGGGAATATTTCCGGGATTGCCAGCGTGGAGGATCAGGTTAAAACCGACGCGCCTGCCGCCGAGAGTCAGTTCTACACGGTGAAATCCGGCGATACCCTGAGCGCTATTTCGAAACAGGTTTACGGCAATGCCAACCTGTATAACAAAATTTTTGAGGCGAATAAGCCGATGCTTAAAAGCCCGGATAAAATATATCCCGGCCAGGTGCTGCGTATTCCGGAAGAATAAGCGCCGTCAGGATTTTTGCGCCAGTAGTTTACCGGTCATGGCCTGCTGGATAATAGGTATCGGCGTCAGTAAATGTTGGCGCATGAGTTCACTGGCGCGCGTCGCATCGCGCGCCAGAATGGCCTCCGTTAGCGTCTGATGCTGAATGTGTTTATCCTCCAGCATTTCAATCGACAAGACCGTTTTTCGCAGCCAGATAAACCGATAGCGCGCCGCGAGATCAAACAACCGTTCACGCATTTGCAGCAGATACTGCGAACCGCATCCGGCAACAATAGCGGTATGGTATGCCTGATGGCGTAAATCCCACTCATCCAGCAGATGTTCGCTGGCGTCGCTGGCCTCTAGCTTGCTGAGCATGTGGGCGCGGGCGAGGATCTCAGCTTCCCATTCGTCACCGCCGCGTTCAATCGCCAGACTTACCAGCATGGCTTCCATATTGGCCCGGGCGTCGAAAATATCGAGCAGTTCCTGCTCTGACATGGACGCCACCCGATACCCTTTTTGATTCACCACCGTGACCAGCCGTTCCGCCACCAGATGAGAAAGCGCCTCCCTGAGCGGCCCAACGCCAAGAGAATAGCGTGAAGTTAATAAACTCATGCGCAGTTTTTCATCAGGTTGATAAACACCACGGATAATATCGTTCTTCAGCCAGCGGTATCCATCTATGGCCGTCGGATGGGAAATGGCGGTCATGGTCTTACTCCTGAATCGTGTTCCCGGCCTGCGCCGGGAAATCATTTAACGGGTATTTTGCAGCGGTGTCTTTTGCCACAATACCAGTTTTTTCCAGCGCGACATAATCGGCACGGTGCAAATAATCCCCAGCCCCAGCAACCCTGTGGAAATCACTTCCAGCTGTTGCGCCGGGCGGAAGAGCATCACAACCAGCACAAAGATGATAAAGCCAATCACCAGCCAGGTCAGCCATGGATAGAGCCACATTTTCAGTTTGATCTCGCCGCCTTCCGCCAGCAGGATTTTGCGCATCCTCAGCTGAGAAACGGCGATAACCAGATACACCAGCAGGGCGATAGCGCCGGAGCTGTCAATCAGGAACTTAAACACTTTTGCCGGGGCATAATAGTTCACGACTACGGTTAAAAACGCCGCGCCTGTCGAGAGTAACACCGCCACCCAGGGGGTTTTGCTGCGATTGATTTTACCCATCATGGCTGGCGCGTCGCCACGGCGGCTCAGGGAGTAGAGCATTCGCGACGCGGTATACAGCGCAGAGTTCAGGCAACTGGTTACCGACAGCAGGATCACACAGTCCATGATCAGTTTGGCATGCGGAATATGCAGCAGTTCCAGCACCGACTGATAGGAACCTACCTCTTTCAGACCCGGCATGTTCCACGGAATCAGGGAGACGACGACAAAGATCGAACACAGATAAAAGATCGAAATACGCCAGATGACCGAGTTAGTGGCGCGGACGATGTGCTTATCCGGCGTGTCGGATTCGGCAGCGGCGATGGTAACAATCTCAGCGCCCATAAAGGAGAACATGGTGATCAGCATGGCGCTTAGCACCGCGCCAAAGCCGTTCGGCATAAAGCCGCCGTGATCCCACAAGCGCGAAATACCGCTGACTTCAGCGTAAGGGTAAAAACCGCTGATCGCCGCGGCACCCAGCGCGATAAAGGCGAGGATGGCAATCACTTTGCACAGCGCCAGCCAGAACTCAAATTCACCGTAGTTTTTGACGCTCAGCAAATTACTGCCGGTCAACGCCAGCGTGATGACCAGCGAGAACAGCCAGATCGGGATGCCGGGGACCCAGGAATTGAGGATGATGGCGGCGATATTCGCTTCAAGCGGGATCACCAACACCCAGAACCACCAGTACAACCAGCCGATGGTGTAGCCTGCCCAGCGTCCGATGGCTTTATCGGCGTACGTGGAAAAGGAACCGGTGTCCGGCGTGGCGACGGCCATTTCGGCCAGCATCCGCATAATCATCACCACCAGTAATCCGGCGAACAGATAGGCCAGCAGGACCGCGGGCCCGGCCTGGGCTATCGCCACACTGGAACCCACAAACAGACTTGCGCCGATAACCCCGGCAATAGACAGCATGGTGACGTGGCGTGATTTCAGCCCGCCCCCTAAATCATGTGATTGCGACAGTTGCCCCATCTTATGACCTCTTTATTGTTATTGAACCGTTTGCCGGATGGCGGCTCCGCCTTATCCGGCCTTCAGAGGAGAGGTTTTCCAGGCCGGACAAGACGCCGAGGCATCTTGTCCGGCAGCGCTACAGGCGTGTTAACCGTGTTTCACCTCATCAAAACACTGGGCGATAATGTCCAGCCCCTGGCGGATTTGCGCCTCTTCAATAGTGAGCGGAACGAGGATGCGCAGCACGTTGTAGTACGGCCCACAGGAGAGCAGGATCAGACCTTTATCGCGGGCGCGCGTGACGATCTCTGCCGTCAGTTTTGCATCCGGCTTGTTGTGGTCGCCGTCTTCAAACAGTTCGATGGCGATCATCGCCCCCAGCCCACGGACATCGCCGATTTCACGATGCGTTTCGGCAATCGCCAGCAGACCGTTGCGCAGGGTTTTGCCGAGTTCGTTGGCTTTTTGCAGCAGATTTTCCTGCTCGAAAATGTTCAGGACCGCCAGCGCGGCGGCGCAGGCAATCGGGTTACCGGCATAGGTGCCGCCCAGTCCACCCGGCGGGATGGCGTCCATGACGTCGGCGCGTCCGGTGACGCCCGCCAGCGGGAAGCCCCCGGCAATGGATTTGGCGAAGGTAGTGATGTCCGGTGCCACGCCCATCTGCTCCATCGCAAACAGCGTACCGGTACGCCCCGCACCGCTCTGTACTTCATCGGCAATCAGCATGATCCCGTGTTCGTCGCAAATCGCGCGCAGGCGCTGCATAAAGGCCGGAGAGGCGGCGTAAAAACCGCCTTCGCCCTGTACTGGTTCAATCACGATGGCGGCGATATCTTCCGGCGCGGCATCATTTTTAAAGATGCGGTGAATGCTGGCGATGGCGTCATCTTCGCTAATGCCATGCAGGGCGCACGGAAAGAGCGCGCGATAGACGTGACCCGGCATCAGCCCCATTCCGGCAGAGTACGGGTTCACTTTCCCGGTCAGCGACAGGGTGTAGTGAGTGCGACCGTGGTATGCACCGCTAAAGGCGATCGTCCCCGTCCGTTTCGTTGCCGCGCGGGCGATCTTCACCGCGTTTTCTACCGCTTCGGAACCGGTGGTGACCAGCAGGGTCTTTTTGGCGAAGTCGCCCGGCACTTTCTGGTTCATGATTTCGCACAGTTGCAGATACGGCTCATAGGCCAACACCTGGAAGCAGGTGTGGGACAGTTTTTTCAGTTGCGCTTCGACTGCCGAGACGATCTGCGGGTGCAGGTGTCCGGTGTTCAGCACCGCGATGCCGCCAGCAAAATCCAGGAATTCACGGCCTTCCACATCCCAGACCCGACAGTTTTCCGCGCGCGCGGCAAAGATCGGATGAATTTGTCCTACGCCACGCGGGACGGCATGAGCGCGACGCTGCATTAATTCGTTATTGGTGCTCATCAGGTGTTCTCCAGTTGATTTATTATGAAAGGCCAATGCACAGGTATTTGATTTCTAAGTAATCTTCGATGCCGTATTTGGAACCTTCACGGCCAAGACCGGAGGCTTTGATTCCGCCAAACGGCGCGACTTCGTTCGAGATAATGCCGGTATTAATGCCGACGATGCCGTACTCCAGCGCCTCGCCAACGCGAAAGACGCGGCTCAAATCGCGGGCGTAGAAATAGGCCGCCAGACCAAACTCGGTGTCGTTGGCCTGTCTGATAACGTCGGCTTCATCACTAAAGCGGAACAGCGGAGCCAATGGACCGAAGGTCTCTTCTTTGGCGACCTTTGCGTTGTCTGGCACGTCCACCAGAATGGTGGGCTGGAAGAAATTACCGCCCAGCGCGTGCGGTTTTCCGCCGGTGATGATGCGCGCCCCTTTTTCCAGCGCATCGGCAATATGCTCCTGCACTTTGGCGACCGCTTTCTCATCAATCAGTGGGCCGGTAGTGACGTCGGGTGCCAGACCGTCACCGAGATGCAGTTTTTCCACCGCCTGTTGCAGCTTCTCCGCAAAGCGCTCATAAACGCCGTCCTGCACATACAGACGGTTGGCGCAGACGCAGGTCTGTCCGGCGTTGCGGAACTTGGACGCCAGCGCGCCTTCAACCGCTTTATCGAGGCAGGCATCGTCAAAGACGATAAACGGCGCATTACCGCCCAACTCCAGAGAGACTTTTTTGATGTCTTTGGCGCACTGTTCCATCAACTGACGACCGATCTCCGTCGAACCGGTGAACGACAGTTTGCGCACCAGCGGATTGTGGGTCAGTTCGTTACCGACCGCGCCCGCCGAACCGGTGACAACACTGAATACGCCCGGCGGGATCCCGGCGCGGTTTGCCAGTTCCGCCAGCGCCAGCGCGGAGAACGGCGTCTGGCTGGCGGGTTTAAGCACCATCGTGCAGCCAGCCGCCAGTGCCGGACCGGCTTTGCGGGTGATCATCGCTGACGGGAAGTTCCACGGCGTAATGGCGGCAGTAACGCCAATCGGTTGCTTAATGACGATCAGGCGTTTGTCGGCCTGGTGTCCGGGAATGGTGTCGCCATAAATGCGTTTGCCCTCTTCGGCAAACCACTCAATAAAGGAGGCGGCATAGCTGATTTCCCCTTTGGCTTCTGCCAGCGGCTTGCCCTGTTCCAGGGTCATCAGGCGGGCGAGATCGTCCTGATGCTCCAGCATCAGATTGAACCAGCGACGCAGAATATTCGCCCGCTCTTTGGCGGTGAGGTCGCGCCAGGCGGGCAGTGCGCGGTTAGCGGCCTCAATGGCGTCGCGGGTTTCCGCGCTGCCCATTTTTGGCACGCTGCCCAGCGTCTTGCCGTTGGCCGGGTTGGTCACCGCAATGACTTCGCCGCTATCGGCATCGCGCCACTGGCCGTCGATCAAGGCCTGCTGACGGAACAACGTCGGATCGTTTAGTTGCATGATGGCTTCCTGTCTGAAAAAAGGTTAACGGGTGAAAGCGGCGTGTAAGGTGTCCACGCTACGTGCCGCACGCAGCGTGCGTCCGGGGTTGCTCTGGTTTGCCAGCAGCGTTTGTACCTGGCTGACGATGTGTGCGCCGATAGGCAGCGCTGACGTCGCCGCAGGGGAGGGGGCATTGCAGGTGTGGATCGATCGCGGTGTGGTGACAAACAGAAAATCGTCAATCAGCTTGCCGTCCGGCGAAACGGCCTGAGCGCGGACGCCTGCAGGCCACGGTTGCAGATCGTTTAGCGTCAGGCTCGGGCAGTACTTTTGCACCAGTCGGAGATAGCCACTCTTGCACAGCGAGTTTTTCATTTCGCTTAAACCGGCGCGCAGGTTGTTTTGCAGAACCCGACGAATGCCGGAAGAACCGAGGATCTCCAGCGTATCGCTGAGCGAAAAGTCGCGTTTGCGATAGCCCTCGCGCTTAAACGCCAGCACCGCATTTGGCCCAACCGTGACGCTGCCGTCGATCATGCGGGTGAGATGGACGCCGAGAAACGGCATCGCCGGATCGGGAATCGGGTAGATCAAATGGTTGACGATATGGTTGTGTTCCGCCGCCAGGCGGAAGTACTCGCCACGGAACGGGCAGATGATAAAGCCTGGCTCGACGCCGAGCATTTTCACCAGCCGATCGGCCATCAGTCCGGAGCAGGTAATTAGCGTCGACCCTTCACATTCCTGTCCCTGGCGGGTACGCACGACCATGCCCGAGGCGTGCTCTTTCAGAGCGCTGACGTCGGCGTTGTAGATAATTTCGCCGCCTCTGGCCTGGAAGATTTTCGCCATCGCCGCCGTGACCTCCCGGTAGCTGACGATCCCGCTGGACGGCACAAAAATGCCGCCGAGTCCGGTGATGTTTGGTTCGCGCTCGCGCAATTCCTGCGCATTCAGCCACTCGCGTTCTAAGCCATTCGCGGCGGTGCGATCCCACAGGGCGCGCATCCGTTCCATTTCCTGTTCAGAGGTGGCGACCAACATCTTGCCGCAGGTGTCGTAGCGGATGCTGTTTTGATCGCAAAAGGCTTTGGTCGCACGGTTACCGACGAGACAAAACTGCGCTTTAAGACTGCCGGGAGTGTAATAGACCCCGGCATGGATCACGCCGCTGTTGTGGCCCGTCTGATGACAGGCCGGGCCGGACTCTTTTTCCAGCAGCGCGATGCGAGCGTCCGGATAGACCTCACTTAACTGCATGGCGGTCGACATGCCAATAATGCCGCCGCCAATAATCACAAAATCATACATCCGCTTGTTCCTTCACGCTTACTGATGCGTCTGGTAGTGGTGGGTGGAATAAGCGAAGTAGCCGCGCTGACGCATGAGTTCGCGGCGCAGGTCCGGGTGCGAGGTAAAACGATCGCGACCGTGTAGCCAGAACAGGTTGTTGATCAACAGGAATTTACCCACCGAAACCGGAACGGACAGGATGCTTTTGCTGGTTTCCAGCGCATCAGACAGCTCGCTCAGCCAGACACCTTCTTCAAAATCTTTTGGCTGCACAAACTGGTCGATGTAGCGCATAACCGGGCGGCCCTGTTGGTCGACGTCAAATACCGGGTGGTACACATCATGACTGACGTTCTTGCTGGGCGGCGCAGCGAAGCGCATCGGACGGCGCGCCAGTGGGTGGCTGAAGTACTCGTCAAGATGTTCCCAGTCGTCAAGATGCAGCAGCAGCGAGTTGCCGCCGGTCATGTTTTGCTCGTCGATTTTCATCATCAGCACGTAATCAGTGATCTCTTCGACGTAGGTGCCGTCGTTATGCAACTCCATTACGCGGTGTGGCTGACGCAGATAGCTGTCTGAGTTATCGACGTTTTTTACCACAAAGCGCGCATAATACTGACCGCTCATGGCATCAAAGTTGGAGCGTCCAACCAGATGGGCCACCGCGGTTGCCAGTTTGACCATATCGTCAGCCTGCGCCACGTTATCGATGCCTTCTGCGTTGATCAGCAACGCGCCCTTTGCGCGATCCAGCAGCGTTTTCAGCAGCAGCGGCTGCAGCTGGTTGTCGCACAGATCGTCAAGGATCTTGCCCACTTTGAAGCGCAGGAACGATTTGTATTCCAGTGCCTGCACCGGCCATTGCGCGACCTGCCGAAGAAAGTGTTCTGTTGTCCGGGCGGAAAAGGTCAGCTCCAGCAGACGTGGGGATTGGGCTGACGGTTTCAGCGTAAATCCGTTGCCAGGTTGGCCTGGATCTTCAGCGTTTGGTTTAACGGCAGTCAGTGCATTCATCAGAATCGATCCTCTCAGTAGATGGTCAGGGAGACATGGCGAAGCTCATTTCGTAGCCATAAATTAAAAATATCTACATTTTTATAAAACGCGCACAAAATGAACTTTTTGTTTCTTTTTTGTGATCAAAAACAACAAATATTTAACATTATTAAATGCAGGGATAAATGCATGCGTATCGGGAGAAAAGGGCGGAAAAGGTTGAGGAAACCGCCGGTTAGCCTACACTAACGCCGGTTGCGGTGTGTCTGATGAGCGAGGTTCGGGATAAACATGTTGCTTAAAAACCTCTTCCGTCGGGTGAAGTGGGTCAGTTCCGGCCTGTTGGCGTTGATCAAACACGTGGTGCTGACGCTGCTGGTGGTACTGATTATTTTTCTCGGCGTGCGGGTGTATCAGACAGAGAGTGGGCCTGATCTTCATTCCTGGCATACCTGGCACGGGAATGAAATGAGCGCGGCGGCGCTGGATAACGCCACCTTTGCGCAGTATCAGGTACGGGAAGCGGCGCTGTTTGCCGATCTACAAAAACAGGTGGGCGATACGCTGAGCCCGGATGAGCAGACGCCGATCAACCGTTTCTGGTTGGGCAGTCGGGTTGCTCCGGCGCAATTTACCCCCAACTGGAACCGCTCATTCGTGTTGATGCCGCAAGGCAAACCGCGCGGCGTTGCCGTGATGCTCCACGGCCTGACCGACTCGCCCTACAGCCTGAAAGATATCGCCCGGATCTACCAGCAGCAGGGATTTATCGCCGTGGTGCCACGCCTGCCCGGACACGGTACCGCGCCAGGCGCGTTAACGGCGGTCGACTGGGAAGCGTGGCTGGCCGCGACACGTCTGGCGGTGCGTGAGGCGACGAGACTGGCGGGTAACGAGGTGCCGCTGCATCTGGTGGGGTACTCTAACGGCGGCGCGCTGGCGCTGAAATACACGCTGGACAGTCTGGACGACGCCACGCTGCGACGTCCGCGTCAGGTGGTGTTGCTGTCGCCGATGATTGGCGTCACCTCCTTCGCCCGTTTTGCCGGGCTGGCGGGGTTACCGGCGCTGTTTCCCGCGTTTGCCAAAGCCGCGTGGCTCAACGTCACGCCAGAATTTAACCCCTTCAAATACAATTCGTTTCCGGTCAATGCGGCGCGGCAGTCTTATCTGTTGACCAAAGCGCTACAGCAGCAAATTGTCCAGGATGCGCAGACTATGCGACTTCACGATCTGCCGCCGGTGCTGACCTTCCAGTCGGTAATGGATTCCACCGTCAGCACCCAGGCGGTAGTGGAGTCGTTGTATCGCTATCTGGGACCTAACGGCAGCGAACTGGTGCTGTTTGATATCAATCAGGCGGCTAACCTGCGCCCTCTGCTGCGGACATCTTCTTATACCGCCGCCGCGACGTTGCTGCCCTCCGTACCGCGAGCTTACCGCACAACGGTGGTCACTAATGCCACGGCAGAAACGCTGGCCGTGGTGGCGCGTGACACCCTCGCCGGAACGCGTGACGTGCAGGTTCAGCCGTTACAGGAGGCCTGGCCGCAGGAGATGTATTCGTTGTCGCATGTGGCGGTGCCCTTTCCAATGACCGATTCGTTGTATGGGTTGAAGCCGGATGTGTTGAATCGCTATGGGCTGAGCATTGGCACGATTGCGCTGCGCGGAGAGACCTCCACGCTGCTGGTGGGGCTGGATACGTTAATGCGTGTCACCTCGAATCCGTTCTTTCCCTATATGAAGGAACGGATTGAGGCGGTTATCGGAAGGAATGTTAAGAATTGAGACTGTTGCCGGATGACAACGCGGCGTGTTTTATGCGGCCTGGGTTGCGGGTAGGCCGGATAAGCGAAGCGCCATCCGGCGAGGCATTACCCGACATCCACCTGCGGTTTGGTGTGGCGCTTACGGAGGATCCGTAACAGCGGCGGGATCACAATGACTGCCACCGCCATCACCAGCAGCACTTTGGTGACGCTACTTTCCCACAGAATCGCCATATTGCCGTTGCTGATCGACAGCGCACGGCGCAGGTTTTGTTCGAGCATTTCGCCCAGCACAAAGCCTAAGATCAGCGGCGACATCGGGAAGTGCATTTTGCGCAGAACGTAGCCCAGCACGCCGAGCGCGACCATCAGCACCAGATCGAAGGTTGTACTGTGTACGGCGTACACCCCGACAGCGGAAACCGCCGCGATAGCCGGTACCAGGAACCACAGTGGGATGGTCAGCATCCGGGTGAACAGGCCGATCAGCGGAATGTTCATCACCAGCAGCATCACGTTGGCAATCAGCAGAGCCGCAATCAATCCCCAGACGATATCCGGTTGTTCGGTAAACATCGCCGGTCCCGGCGTGATGTTGTACAGGGTTAGGGCACCCATCATCACCGCCGTGGTGCCGGAACCCGGCACGCCCAGTGTCAGCATCGGAATAAACGAGCCACAGGCCGACGCGTTATTCGCCGCTTCTGGTGCGGCAACCCCACGAATATCGCCTTTGCCGAAGCTGTCGCTGTTGCCGCTGATTTTTTTCTCGGTCATGTAGGTGATGGCGCTGGCGATGGTGGCACCCGCGCCCGGCAGCACGCCGACGAAGAAGCCAATCACCGACGAGCGCAGCGTCGCGCCGACGCACTGCGCGCCTTCTTTGGCGTTGAACAGCATGCGCCCTGTTTTGCGTACCAGTTTCTGCCCGCTGCTGGTATGTTCCAGCATCAGCAGGATTTCAGAAACCGAGAACAGGCCGATCACCACGACGATAAACTGCACGCCGTCAGAAAGATGCACGCTGTCAAAGGTAAAGCGATACACCCCGGTGTTGGCGTCAACGCCGACGGTCGCCAGTCCCAGACCAATCAGCGCCGCCAGAAACGATTTCAGCGGATTTTGCGCCATCATGCTGCCAAGACAGGCAATCGCAAAAACCATGAGCGCGAAGTACTCTGCCGGACCAAACGCCAGCGACCATTGCGCCAGTAAGGGGGCGAACAGAATGATTCCGCCGATGGCGATCAGTGAGCCAAAGAAGGAACTGACCGCTGAAATAGAGAGCGCGACGCCGCCGCGCCCCTGTTGCGCCATCGGGTAGCCGTCCAGCGCGGTCATAATTGCCGCCGCATCGCCGGGCACGTTGAGCAAAATCGACGAAATGCGTCCGCCGTATTCGCAACCAATGTAAACCGTTGCCAGCAGGATTAGCGCCGATTCCGCTGGCAGATGCAAAGCAAAGGCCAGTGGCAACAGGATCGCCACGCCATTGATCGGCCCCAGACCCGGCAGCAGACCGACAATGGTGCCGACGAAGCAGCCGATCAGCGCGATCACCAGGTTTTCCGGCGTCATCGCCACCGCAAAACCCTGAGAAAGATATATCCAGGTATCCATCGTTTCTCCGTTAACTCAGCCAGGCGCCGAGCGGTAAGGTGACATCAAGCAGGCGGTCGAAGGCATACCACAGGGCGACGCCGAGGATCGCGCCGGAAATGCCCGCGGCGGGTAATGTGGCGCCAAACAGAATGCCAATCACCAGCGTCAGAATGGCGGTGGCGACAGGGAAGCCCAGCCACTCAAAGCCCCAGGCGTACATCAACAGGACGATCACCATAGTTAACAGTTTTTGCAGGACGTGCCGGCGCGGCCAGTCCACAACATCTGGATGGCGTAACAGGAGTGCCAGCGCGCACAGCGCCATCAGGGCGATAATCCCCAGCGGAAACGGACGCGGGCCGACCGGTTCGTAACTGTATTCACTCTGAATTTGCCAGGCGATAAACAGCCCGGCGATACACAGCAACAGCCAGATACCGGCGAAAATACGATCGCTCATCGGAGCCTCCATCTTTATTTCGCCAGGCCAAAGGCTTTCGCCTGCTCGCGGTAACCGGTCACCTGTTTTTTGACATACTCATCAAGCTGTTGACCCGTCATATTGAATTCGAACAGGCCACGCAGGTCGCGCTGCTTTTTGAACGCGTCGGTCTGCTGGAGTTTTTCAAATGCCTGCACCCACCATTGATACTCGGCATCACTGACTTTCGGGCCGACATAAAAGCCGCGAATGATGGGCCAGACCAGGTCGTAACCCTGCTCTTTGGCGGTAGGCACATTGGCGAGTTGTCCGGGCAGACGGTTTTCAGAGAAGACGGCGAGGACGCGGATTTTATCGCCGCTCAGATAGGGCACCATCTCACTGAGATCGCCGGAAACCACCTGAACATGATTGCCCATCAGTGCGGTGACTGGTTCGCCGCCGCCTTCAAAGGCGACATAGCGCATCTTGTGCGGATCGACGTGAGCCTGTTGCGCCAGCAGCGCCGACTTCATCCAGTCCTGGCTGCCAATAGAGGCCCCGGCGCCAATCACCACGCTGTTGGGATCTTTTTCCATCGCGGTGAGCAGATCTTTCAGTGACTTCCACGGCGAGTCGGCGCGCACGGCGATCATGCCGTAGTCCGTACCGACGCTCGCCAGCCAGCGCACATCATCCACGCCGTAACGACCAAATTTACCCTGTGACAGGTTCAACAGCGAACCGCCGGAGAACGCCACGACCGTCCCCGCTTCGGCGGGCCGTTGCGCGACGATCGCGTTATAGGCGACTGCGCCCACGCCGCCTGGCATGTAGGTCACGCGCATCGGTTTCTCGATAGCGCCGGTT
Organism: Citrobacter sp. LST-B2; assembly: GCF_057983045.1. Lineage (NCBI taxonomy): Bacteria > Pseudomonadati > Pseudomonadota > Gammaproteobacteria > Enterobacterales > Enterobacteriaceae > Citrobacter > Citrobacter sp. LST-B2. The sequence continues at coordinate 3,732,948 of NZ_CP192598.1, read as the reverse complement.
TCCATCATGCTTACCTGAATCAGTTTGCAGGTAAGGTCAAAGCCGCCGCCCGGTTTCGCCGGGGCGATACATTCGGTACGCGACGGCGCTTCTTGCGCCAGGACAGAGGTGCTCATCAGTAAAACGCTTGCAGCAAGGGTACGAACGAACTGTTTTTTCATTATTTATCCTCACGCCGGAGAACCGGATGGTAGGGTTCGGAAGATTATTTTTTGATTATGTGAACCAACATGTAGCGGTTCAGTTGCGTGATTGTTAAAACATTAACCTTTCATTTCCCTTTCAATGCGGCAGAAACTTTACAGGATGTGATATGCGTCTCTTATTGGCGGAAGATAACCGTGAGCTGGCTCACTGGCTGGAAAAAGCGCTGGTGCAGAACGGATTCGCCGTGGACTGTGTGTTCGACGGACTGGCTGCCGACCATCTTCTGCATAGCGAAACCTATGCGCTGGCGGTTCTGGATATCAACATGCCTGGGATCGACGGACTGGAAGTGGTGCAGCGTCTGCGTAAGCGTGCGCAGACGCTGCCGGTGCTGCTGCTGACAGCGCGTAGCGCGGTGGCGGATCGGGTAAAAGGACTCAATGCCGGAGCGGATGATTATCTGCCCAAGCCCTTCGAACTTGAGGAACTGGACGCCCGGCTGCGGGCTTTGCTCCGGCGCAGTGCGGGACAGGTACAGGAGCTTCAGCAACTGGGCGATCTGGCATTCCATGATGAAGGGTATTTCTTGCTTCAGCAGCAACCGCTGGCGCTCACCCCGCGTGAATTGGCGCTGTTGACGGTGCTGATGTATCGCAGAACCCGTCCGGTATCGCGCCAGCAGTTGTTCGAACAGGTCTTCAGCCTGAACGATGAGGTCAGCCCCGAAAGTATCGAACTGTACATTCATCGTCTGCGGAAAAAATTACAGGGCAGCAATGTGCGGATCACCACGCTGCGCGGGCTGGGATACGTGCTGGAGTGCGGCAATGAGGTGGGTTAAACCCCAGTCGTTATACCTGCAATTGATGCTGTTTCTTGGTCTACCGTTGATTCTGCTGTGGGGACTGTCGGCGTTTAACAGCTACGTCAGCGCCCTGCAGGCGGCAACGCAGGCCTATGACCGCACGCTGCTGTCGTCTGCCCGCACGGTGGCGGAGCGGCTGGTGGTCCGCAATGCAACGCTGGAGGTCAATGTTCCGTGGGTGGTGCTGGACAGCTTTGAACTGAACATGAACGACCGGCTGTACTATAAAGTGGTGGATCCGTCGGGGAAGGTGATTTCGGGTTACGACGACCTGCCGGCGATGCCGCCTTCCACCTCTCGTACGCAACTCTACCCTGCGCTGGCCTGGTTTTATCATACGCAATATCAGGGGCAGGCCATTCGCGTGGCGCGCCTGCTACAGCCGGTAAACGAGGGCGGCATTGTCGGGATGGCGGAGATCTACGTCGCAGAGACGCTACAATCGCGGCGTTACCTGGCAGGACAACTGCTGTTTTCGTCATCGGTAACGCAGGGTTTGTTGGTGCTGCTGACGCTGGTGCTGGTCGGCTGGCTGCTGCGCCGCGTGCTGCGGCCGATGCGCCAGCTCTCCTCACTGATGGTGCGACGTGAACCGGAACTCCTGACACCGTTACCTGAACTGCTGCCCTGGTCGGAGACGCGGTTGCTGATCGTCGCGTTTAACCGCTATCTCGATCGCCTGCGCGCGCTGATCTCCCGGCAGGAACGGTTTAGCGCCGATGCCTCTCATCAACTGAAAACCCCGCTGGCCGTGTTGAAAACGCAGGCCGCCGTGGCGCTTGCCAGCGAACAGCCTCAGCAGTGGCACGAGAGTTTACGGGCGATGAGTACGACGCTGGACAACACCATCCTGCTGACGGAAAGGTTGTTACAGCTTTCAGCGGTGAAGCGAAAAGAGCAGGGGGAGCGGCAGTTTTCACCGGTCAATCTGTTCGAGGTGGTGCAGACGAGCTGTTTCACGCGACTGGCGCAGGCGCGCAGTAAAGGCATCGACCTGGGTTATGAAGGCGTGCTGGAGGCGATATGGATAGACGGTGATGATGTCCTGCTGGGGGAGTTGTGCGGTAATTTGCTGGATAACGCCCTGAAATATACCCCGGCACAAGGGACGGTGACCGCCAGGTTACGTCGGGAAGGTGAGGCCGTGGTGCTGGAGGTCGAAGACAGTGGTCCTGGCATCGAAGATGAACAGATTCATCAGGCAATGCTGCCGTTCCATCGTCTTGAAAATGCCGGAACGGAAGCCGGAGCAGGCATTGGCCTGGCGCTGGTTTCTGATATTGCCCGTTTGCATCGCACCCATCCTCATCTTTCACGCAGCAATACGTTAGGCGGTTTACATGTTCGGGTTCGCTTTTTAGTGGTCGCTCACATCCCGATGAAAACATAAATATTCTTTATAGACAATCAGATAGCCGGAATTACCACATTGAGCCATAAAAGCTTTTAGCAAAAAGTGCTTTTCAAAGGCAGTTTTTACACGCTGGCAAAATGTTAAAAATCTTATTACGCAATATAAAAATCCTGGGTTCCTCTCTATTTCCCCTTTCATGATACGGAAAAATAGAATTTCGTCATCTGTCCTTCCCAGGAATTTATGCTCACTAATTATTATTTTCTGATATTAATGTTCAGGCTAATAGTCCGGGGGCGTATTGACAGCTTTTTAGGCGAGTGTAAAACTGAGCGCAAGAATTACATAAACATTATTAACCAAACAGCAAGCCGCAATGGCTGCCGCCGAACCGATCCCGGGTCGTCACCAGAAGGTCTGAATTTATCGTGTGTTGTCAGTCACCAACTGGCATGAGTGGATGTTTTGTACAGGGACACGCGTTATATATTTGCATAATATTGTTTTTTATTTCTGACGATGGTCTGTGATTCATTAACGCCCTCTCCGGAGAGTAAATCGTGGATCCTGGATGTTCGTTATTTACTCATGCATGGATACTATTGTCGGAGACAATATGTGAAATCATTATAACACCATCAATAGATTATTTAATTTAAGACTGTTCAGAATTCATTTCTGAATAGCCCTCTATTTCCCATTTCCAGGTGAGGGAAGCTTATCGATTCTATGTTGCGTATTAAAAAAAATTACACCGCATATAAACATTTTATCAGATTATGAGCATTTTTTATGAACACAAATTATCGCGTTATATGGAATGAAGTTCTGAAGGTATTTCAGGTTTGTTCCGAGTTGGTGAGAGGGAAAAGCCAGTCATCAACCCATTCATCTTTGAAAACAACGTCCTCTTCCGCTCAACAACATCATGCTTTGCAACCGCTTTTTAAACGTAGTGCCCTGTCACTGCTGCTGCTGGCCTCTCTGCCCGCCAATTCGGCCATTATTGATAATGGCGAGGTGGTCAACGTGGCGACGGGATATTCACTGGATTACTACACTTTCATCGGCATGAACGGCGTGGGCACACTGAATATTCTCGCGGGCGGTGTGGTGGCAGGATCGGATGTCTACAAGCTCATTATCGGCGATAACACCCAGGCGAACGGTACGGTGAACGTCGATGGTTCCGGCTCTTCGTTACGTTCAGGAGCGATGACCATTGCCGAGTACGGTGTCGGCACCATGACCATCTCCAACGCTGCGGTGGTGAATACTTCAGGGTTGGGCGTGTTGGGCGGATCAAATGGCAGTCACGGGTCCGCTACGATCCGTTCGGGTGGGCTGTGGAATTTAGTGAATCCTTCGGGGGCGCTCCAGGACCTGAATATTGGTTATGGCGGCACAGGAGTGATTAACATTGAAGAGGGCGGTGCGCTGAACGCCGGTATGACAACGATTGGCAGTTTTGAGGCCGGGGTCGGAACCGTCAGCGTTAGCGGTCAGAATTCAACAATGAGCACCGGCGCGCTGCGGGTCGGGGATTATGGTTCGGGAACGCTGAATATCTCTGACTCTGCCATTGTACGCAGTAGCGCCGACAGTATGCTGGGACGTTCGCCTGCTGGTTACGGGCGAGTGAATATCAGTAACGGCGGGGAATGGCGGATCGCTGATGCCAGTGACGTCACCAAAAAACTCAACGTGGGTCATTCCGCGACAGGGATACTGGATATTCAGTCGGGTGGGAAAGTGGTTGCCAGCGCGGTGAGCCTGGCGGCAAATGGCGGCGAGGGGACGGTGAATATCAATGGCGCCGGATCGCGTCTGGATGCGACGTCAGCCACCGTCGGCGCCGTGGGCGACGGTACTCTCAACTTGAGTAACAGCGGCGCGCTTAACCTGAATGGCAAACTGTTCATTGCGCAGAATGCCTCAAGCACCGGCGTAGTGAACATTGGCGCGGCTCAGGGACAGGCCGCCGCCGGAGCGGGCGTGATTTCCGGCGTGACCGGCGTGACGTTTGGCTCGGGTACCGGTTCTCTTGTGCTCAATCACACCACCAACGATCCCTCCACCGCGGGAGGATATCAGCTCGCTATGCCGATTACCGGCCAGGGAACGATTGTTCATCAGGCCGGGCATACCGTACTGACGGGGGACAATACCTACAGCGGGAAGACCCTGGTCAATGGCGGCACGCTCACCTCGGCTCTGCAATCTAGCGCTAACAGAACCGGCCTTGGCAGCAGTGAAGTGACGATTGGCAGTGATGGCACGCTCGAAATTGTCGGTGCCACCGACACCAGCACTAATGACTTTGCTTTTAGCAATGTGTTGAACGGCACGGGGTTGATGTCTGTCAATCTGCACGCTGGAGATGATGTCTTTTCCTTTACGCCTGCCGTCGGCAATAGTTTTCGCGGAGCGGTTGAGTTGCGAAATAGCACATTTGCGCTTTCCGGGAATAACGCTTCGTCATTGGCACAATCGCTGTTAATCAGCAGTGCGGGGAACACCACAACCGTCAGCGGTACGCAGGATCTTACGGGACTACTTTTTAATGGGGGCACGCTGGCTTTTGACGTTACGCTTCCGGGGTCAACGATCTCCAACAGTCTGGTGTCGGTCAATACCCTGGTTGCCGGCGCAGCGGGGGTAATGTACAACGGACGCGAATACCAGGCAGACGGCACCGGCACGGTGAAAGTAAACTTTGCCGATCCCTGGAACGATACTGGCGCGGCGGCGAATCCAGAAACTACCGCAAACCTGCTCCAGCAGGATGACACCGGGATTGGCGTACAGCTGGTGAAAGCGTCGATTGTGCTTGGGTCGGGTGGTTCGCTGACGCTTGCCGATCAAAACGGTGCGCCGATTGCGGCAGATAAAACCCTTCAGATAGCGCAGAACGGGACGACCGTGGCGAACGGGCAGTATGGTTTTCGCCTGACCACTGCACCGGGTAATGGCCTGTATGTAAACTACGGTCTGAAGGCGTTGGATATTCTCTCCGGGCAAACGTTGGTGCTGTCGCCGTATGCGGGGGCGACGGGTGCTGGCGCTGATATGTCGGCGACGATCTCCGGCAGCGGCAATCTGGCGGTGAATACGGCTGATGTCGTGTCGCTCTCCAACGGCCTGAACGACTACAGTGGTGCCACGCAGGTACAGGCAGGGACGTTGCGCACCGACGCCGATGGCGCGTTGGGCGAGACCAGCGAATTGCACATCAGTAGTGGAGCGACCGCCGATCTCAATGGTACAACCCAGACGGCGGGTACGTTGACAGGACAGTCAAACTCTACCTTAGCACTAAATGGCGGCTCGCTGACCCTGTCGAACGGCGGGCTTAGCGAGGGAAGTCTGACCGGCAGCGGTGCGCTGAATGTTAACGGCGGCCTGTTAACGATTGATGGTGCTAACGCCGCCCTGACGGCCAAAACGACCATCAGCAGCGGGGCGGAAGTGAGCGTAAATGATGTGCTGGGTGCAGGCAGCGGCGATATCGTCGACGGCGGGACATTAACCCTGAATGGCGTTGTCGGCACGCTGACGAACACCCTCAGCGGAGCGGGCGGCATTGATGTGGCAAACATGTCAGATGTGGTCGTCAGCGGGGATAACAGCGGTTTTAGCGGCCTGTTCAATATCGACACAGACAACAAACTGACCGTCAGTGAACAGCAGAACCTTGGCACTGCTTCTGTGACGGATAACGGCCTGTTGACGGTAGCGACGGACACGGACTGGACGCTGGACAATGCCATTAGCGGCACAGGCAATCTGACCAAGACCGGTAGCGGCGTGTTGACACTGAAACAGGATTTGGCCTCCTGGACGGGCACCACCGATATTCTCGACGGTGAGATTGCGCTGGGTAGCGATGCCGATTCTGCCGTCGATATGGCTAACCAGCAGGTAAATATTCACGATGGCGCTACCCTGTCGGGGTATGGTCGCACCGCCGGGGATGTGGATGTGATGAGCGGCGGGACGATGCAGGTGTCCGACTTTACAGTCGGCGGCAATCTGACTCACAGCGGCACTGTGATCCTGGGGCGTTCGGGCATGCAGCCGGGTAATCACCTGGATGTGAACGGTAACTACCACGGTAATGACGGTCTGATGGTATTTAACACAGCCCTCGGCGGTGATGATTCCGCCACGGACAAACTGACCGTACATGGCGATACCTCCGGTAACACGCGGGTGGACGTCAATAATGTCGGCGGTATTGGCGCGCAGACCCGCAACGGCATTGAACTGGTGCAAGTGGAGGGCAATTCAGCCGGTCAATTCGCCCTGACCCGTGGCTCCGTGGAGGCCGGTGCGTATGTCTACACGCTGGCGAAGGGAACCGGCGAGGCGGCGAAAAACTGGTATCTGACCAGCAAATGGAATGGTGTGATTGATTCGGACAACCCGCCGGTTGTTGATCCGCGGACGGTGGATGTTCTGCGACCGGAAGCGGGTAGCTATACCAGCAATATTTCTGCTGCGAACACGCTGTTTGCTCACCGTCTGCACGATCGTCTCGGCGAGCCGCAGTACAGCAATGAGCTCCAGGATGAAGGGCTGGCTGGCAGCATGTGGATGCGCCACGTCGGCGGGCATGAACGTTCCTCGGCGGGGGACGGCCAACTGAAAACACAGAGCAATCGCTACGTGCTGCAACTGGGCGGCGACATTGCACAGTGGAGTATGGATGGGCTGGACCGCTGGCATCTCGGCGTGATGGGCGGTTACGCCAATGAGCACAGCAACACCCAGAGTAACCGTGCCGGATACGGTTCAGACGGACGTACCAGCGGCTACAGCGCCGGTCTGTACGGAACCTGGTATCAGAATGCCGTGGATAACACGGGGGCGTATGTTGATAGCTGGTTGCTGTACAACTGGTTCGACAACACGGTGGATGCGGACGAGCGTGAGAGCGACAGCTATGACTCTAAAGGGCTGACGGCCTCGCTGGAAGCGGGTTACACCCTGAAAGCCGGTACGTTCAGCGGCAGCCAGGGTTCTCTGAACACCTGGTACATCCAGCCGCAGGCACAGTTCACCTGGATGGGCGTGAAGTCGGATTCGCATACCCGGCATGATGGTACGCGCATTGAAACAGAAGGTGATGGCAACATTCAGACGCGTCTTGGGGTGAAAACGTACCTCAACAGTCATCACAAAATGGATGACGGACAGCAGCGCGAGTTCCAGCCCTATGTCGAAGTGAACTGGATCCACAATACCGAATCCTTCGGCGTGAAGATGGATGGCGTGAAAATCAGCCGTGACGGCGCGCGCAATCTGGGTGAAGTGCGTACCGGGGTGGAAGGTAAACTGAATAACCGTTTAAGCGTCTGGGGGAATGTCGGTGTGCAACTGGGTGATAAAGGCTACAGCGATACCCAGGGCATGCTGGGAGTGAAATACAGCTGGTAAGTTCAGACGGGGAAAAGCAGAAATAAAAAAGCCGCGTAAGCGGCTTTTTTATTCTTTAATGATCAGGGCGAAAGATTTATTCGCTGATTTTCTTCTCTACGCTGGCTGCGCCTTCTTTGGTTTTATTCCAGCCCTGCTCAGCACTTTCTTTCGTGGCGTTCCAGCCTTTTTCAGTACCTTCTTTGGTTTTATGCCAGGTTTCTTGCGAGCCTTCGCTAACTTTGCTGCTGATATTATCCTGTTTACCTTCGGCGCGGTGTTCTGCTTTCAGTTTTTGCTCTTCACCCTGATTCTGCGCCTGGTGTAATTTCTCTTTCGCTGTATTTGCGTTTTCATGTGCGGCAGCGACATCATTATCGGTTGCGTGTGTCGTAGCGGCAAAAACAGGAGAAGCCAGCAGAAGTGCAGATAATGCGATTAGAGTCTTTTTCATCATGTCCTCGCTTTACGTTATAAGTTATTAGCGTGATTAAGCATGGCATCTAAACGAAGCGCTGGCTTTAGGAAAAAACTGTAAGCGGGAAATATCGATTTTTTCCATGTGTTACGTCAGGAGCGCGTCATGCTGATTGGCGTTGACGGCGACAAATAAATATCGACATGACTATGGTTATTTATCGTTCTTTCTACCATGCTTTTTAGATTCGTGGCGTTAAGCGAGTCAACGACAAAATAATAACTTTTCTCTCGCCCGGGGCTGACAATGCGTAACACTCTTCTCCCTATTATTGTTGCTGTGTTGCTCTTTATTCTCGGTGTTTCTGTTTTAAATGTGCAGCTCTGGTATTCGGCGAGAGCAGACAGTCTTTCGGGGGCCCGCTATGTTGCGAGTGATATTGATGTCATTCTTGATGAGGCTACTCACGCGACGTCAACGGCCAGTGATATCATGCGAAAGGGTTGCGATCAGGAAGGACAGTACCGGTTAGGGACGGAAGCCGCGCTACAGCCTCATCTTCGGACCATTTTAATCTACCGCGAAGGCAAAATATGGTGCTCCTCGCTGCCGGGTAATCGCATGCTACTTTCTTATCTTTCTGCAATACCGGATACAACGCTGCAACTCGCGCCAGCAAATAATGCGGTTAACAGACGACCGGTTTTGTTATATCAGAATCAACTTGCCGGGAGCCGAATTGTCATCACCATCAGCGATCAGCATATTCGTGATTCACTGCGCACGCCGCTGAAAGAGGCGAATTATTCATTAATGGTAGGGAGGGCGATCCTGGGGCTGTCCGGTGATGTGGCGACCGTCAACGATACAGGCCAGGAGTTCGGACAGGTAGGATCCAAACGTTACCCCTTCACAATACGTTATAATTTACCGCCCGTGTTTAGCCTGCAAAGACTCATCAGTCAGGGGATGGGGATGCTGATCTTCATTTTTCTCATGTCTTGTTTTGCCGCGTATGCCCTGATTAAGTATTTAAATAAAAGCACCACGCCGGAAGAAGCGCTGCGCAGAGCAATTGTCAAGGGCGAAATCGTGCCTTTTTATCAGCCCGTGGTGAATGGCCGGGAAGGGACGTTACGGGGCGTTGAAGTGCTGGCGAGGTGGAAACATCCGAAAGCCGGATATATTTCCCCGGCGTCATTTATTCCGCTAGCGGAAAAGTCAGGTTTGATTATTCCTCTGACGCAAAGTTTGATGGAACAAGTGGTTACCCATATGAATGCTATCGCCACGAAGTTGCCAGAAGGTTTTCATGTCGGTATTAACTTCAGCGCCTCTCATATTACCGCTCCGACCTTTGTCGACGAGTGTCTGAACTTTAAGGCGCGGTTCAGCCGAAAAGATTTGAATCTGGTGCTCGAAGTGACCGAGCGTGAACCTTTGCATGTCGATGAGCACCTGGTACAGACGCTCAACGTTCTGCACGAAAATGGTTTTGTCATCGCTCTGGATGATTTTGGCACCGGTTATTCCGGACTTTCTTATCTTCATGATCTACACATTGATTACATTAAGATCGATCAAAGCTTTGTGGCGCGAGTCAGCATGGAAGAAGATTCCACCCGGATTCTGGACTGTGTACTGGATCTTGCTCGAAAACTGTCGCTAAGCATTGTGGCGGAGGGCGTGGAAACAAAGGAGCAGGTTGACTATCTGAACCGTAACGATATTACCTTCCAGCAGGGGTATTATTTCTTTAAACCGGTTAACTTCACCGAACTGATAAAAATTATTTTGTCGAAGCCGAAAGTCAAAGTGGTTGTTGAATAAGTAGATTATTTTTTGTGTAAACGTTGCGTGTTTATATTATCCACTTCCAGCATGCCTTTTTGCGGGTCAATAAAATAGCATTTTGTCTTTGACGAATAGGCCAGTGATGCCGTCTCGCATTGCGCCAGATCGCTAAACGCGCCAATCACTTCACTTTTCGTTGTGTTATTGGAAAGGGCGAAAATCAGTGCCAGAACGTACATATTCATTCCTTGAATAAATGGCTCATGGAGAGCCTGTTTTTTATTGACAGGAAGATACTACGTAGGACATGGCGCAAAACAAGTTGAACATGCCTGCAAGTCTGAATCTGGACCAGATCTCGTTTTTTATAAACCAAAGAATTGGCGTGGCTTGTCTGGTGTTCAGGAGGACTCTAGCATATCTCAATGGTGTTAAAGAAAGGCTAAACGCCAGACTATGAAGCCGCCGTAGAACGGTTCAATAAGTGTGTTGCGTCTATCAGTTGAACTCACAGCTCATAGCAGACGCTCACATCAGCTATGGCTAAAAAGCATGTATGAGGGGAAGGTGACAGGCTGCGATGAAAGAAAAGCGGGCTGTTGTTTGCGGCCGCATTGAAAGTGGCGAATGAGGCCAGAGAGCAGCAATAAAAAAGCCCGCATCAACGGGCTTTCATGTCACTCTGGAGCCGCGGCTCCTTTGCGTATCCTTTTTTGTCCCCTCACCGTCAGTTACACCCTCAACTGTTCACCCTTTATCTTACTGTATTACTAATCTTTTTCTTTTCAGTGAACAGTAGTGAATAGTTATAAGTAAAAAAACAAACAGTGAGTAAGGTTTTCCTGAGACTTTTCTCTGGCCAGCCGGGTTTTAAGGTCTGTTTATGCCATTTTTGCCACAACGGCAATGAATCGTGTTGTTGTGTCTGGCGCGGCAGAATCTCATCAGATTGAAACGAAGAGGAGACCCGACATGACTCAGACTGCTGTTATTCCCGACTACCTTAAACCCGCAATGGAGTGTCTTGAGACGGCCAGAGAAGCGCATCTCGCCAGTGCCCGATGCATGGATGAAACCACGACGGCCATCAGCCAAGTGAAAGTACAAAAAAAGGAACTGGAGCAGGAAAACGGCAATGATTCCGGCGCATGGCGTAGCGCCTTTCGTGCCGGTGGCGCTGTCATTACCGACGACCTGAAACAGCGCCATATTGCGCGAGTGGCACGGCGGGAACTGGCGCAGGAATGTGACAATATGGCTGAGGTGCTGTCTTTCGAGCTGGACAGCCTTAAAGGCGCGTGTGACCGGACGGCCAGAGCGTATCGTCAGGCACATCACAGCGTCCTCAGCCAGTATGCAGAGCATGAACTTGATGCTGCCCTGCGTGACACCTGTAGCGCGCTGGTCAGGGCAATGAAACTCAACATACTGGTTCTGAATAACCCGCTTGCCAATACCACCGGGCATCAGGGCTATATCAAGCCAGAACAGGCCGTTATGCAGCAGGTGAAAGCGTGGCTTGAACAAGCCGTGAAAGGCTGCAATATCCGTCTGACCGATGAACCGGTGCTGTTTAAAACAGGGCTGTCGGCCTCCACGCTGCAGCATATGGAGCATGACGTTGCGGCCACTCCTGTTCAGCGGAAAGTCTGGCAGGAAAAAATGCGGGAACGTGAAGCCGACCTGAAAGCACGGGGGCTACTGTCATGATGCGCTGCCCTTTCTGCCGCACGGCGGCTCACGTTCGCACCAGCCGCTATATGTCCGAGAGCGTCAAAGAGAGTTACCTGCAGTGCCAGAATGTGCACTGCTCGGCGACATTCAAAACGCATGAGTCCATCTTTGAAGTGATACGTTCGCCGGTCGTCGATGAGAAACCCGCGCCGGTGCCGACAATACCCGCAGCACCCCGTCGGGTAAAAGGCTGCTACAGCTCGCCGTTCCGACACTAATCAGGAGAGACAACCCGTGACCACCCTGACCTTACAGCAGGCCTATGAAGCCTGTCAGACGAACAAAACCGCGTGGCTGAACCGTAAAACCGAACTGGCCGCCGCAATGCAGGAATATCAGGAATTATTGCTGGATGACAATGCATCAGGCTCCCGCAGATTGCAGACGCTGCGTGACCTGATTGACGTAAAAAAGTGGGAAGTTAATCAGGCCGCCGGTCGCTACATCTTCTCGCATGAGGAGGTGCAGCGCATCAGCATCCGTAACCGGCTGCATGATTTTATGCAGCAGAACGGCGCGGAGCTGGCCGCCGCACTGGCACCGGAGCTGATGGGGATTAAAAACCAGCCCGCGATGATAAAAAACCGTGCGCTTGACCGTTCAGTAGATTACCTGCGAGAAGCTCTTTCCGTCTGGCTGGCCGCAGGAAATGAAATTAATTATTCTGCACAGGATAACGACATTTTAACGGCCATCGGATACAGGCCTGACGCGCCTTCGCGGGATGATAATCGTGAAAAATTCACCCCTGCACAGAACATGATTTACACCCGTCGACGTGCTGCACTGGCCGCGCAGTAACCTGTCAAAAAATCCCCGTAAATACCGTCATTTTTCCCGAATTAAGCCATGCATCCATAAGGTGCATGGTTTTGTATGCGTTTTCCCGTTCCTGCACTCCCGACCAGCGCCAGTCGCGGCGCGGCCTGAGTCCACCTTTGCACCTGCATTAAAAACGCCCCCTTAAGCGGGCAGGCGTGGCGGGGAGAGCATTGCGCGCAAAGTCTAATGACAGGATATTTTATCTAGGCCATTACGCAATGGTTGTTTTCTGAGCTATTATGTCATGATTTTATAAATCTATTGTTTTACTATTAATTTGGAGTGGTGATGAAAAAAACAGGGCAATCCCTTGGTGAATATATGAATATGATTGAAACGACAGATGATGAGTTATCAGTTGTTATCAAGGGACATTATGGTCTGGAGAATTTAATTGAGAAAATACTTGTTATTTCTGTGCCTAGTTCTGGAGCATTAGATTTTAAAAGAATTACCTTTATGCTAAAGGTGGATCTATTAATAAGTCTAGGGTTGCTAGATAGTAAATTCAAACCTATGCTTAACTTTATTAACTCTATAAGAAATAAATTTGCTCACAACCCTTATAGTCTGTTTGATGAAAAGGATGCTTTGAAGATCAGAACGATACTGATGCAGCAAAAAGTATTTAACCATTTATTAAGGAATAGTACCCTCCCCAAGGATGTTTTAGATGACTCATTGTGTTGTGCGTTTGCTCTGATAGAGGCTATTCTAAAAAATAAATATATAAAAATACATGCTGCAAAATTAGTTAATGAAAGAGTGATTAAAGTATTGGGGGCGATAGAAAAACCTGAGCAAAGAGCAAGAAGGAAAGCTTTTTATAAACAAGTGGAAGATGAGCTAAAGGATATCTACCCAGAACTTTACGATTAAATTTTGGAAAGACAACAAATAGTTTTCGTTCGTTGTCTTTCCTTCCAAATTTTATCTAAAATCCTTCCAGTAACTTATTAATTCCATTGCTATCGTCATGGCGTATCTTATCTAATTCCTCTAAGGCTTTTCGATATTTCAGTTGCGGTGTTTTATCAAAAGATAAAACACCTGAAATTAATTTCAAATCAAAGTTCTCATTACAATTAAAAACATTAGAGAAGTTAATATCTATTTTTAATTCGTCTTTGTTTTTGATAACTCGGCGAACCTCGCGACCTAGATTTTCATCGTCGCTATTTAATCGGTTTTCGCTGTGGAAGTATTCGGGGTTTCTTGTTTTTAGAATGCTAAGGATGTAAGAAATGATTGTTTCATTTCTGGCGATTACAACCCAAGTATTCCCAATGTCTGCAAAAGTAGTATTAAGATAACCATCTTTGGTATTCAGTTCTTTAAACTCCCGGAAGTCACCGTTAATTAAATTAGAAAGTGCCGTATTTTCTACTCTTTTGGAAAACATGTAAATTAATGATCTTCCGGGGAACAGTAATTCAGCTTTAGAAACAACATCTTTTGGGTTGCAGGATAATTTATTTTGACTGAGCCTATCATATAGAAGTACGTAATCTTCGAGTAATGTTCGTATTACACTTGATCTGAATGTTGAGTAATCAATATCAGCACATAATTCAAAAAGATTTTTATGCCTGATAGATTCTTCAGTTTGATAAAGCTTAGTTAGTATTCCTCTCTGTCTCTCTTTAGTATCTCTGCAAATAAACATCGCAGCGAAATACTCCATTAAGGACTTATGAGACCATCTAATGATTGCTCCTTCCTTGACAAATAATGGAACGGTATCAATTAAATCTTTAATGAATAAGGAGGGAGAGACCTTCATGCCCGGTATTTTGGATACAATATCATTAATTATTATTTGTAGATCATCTTTAGTAAATTCAATTCGCCCCCCCTCCCTAAGACACCAAAAACCTAATCTTCTTAAAATTTGATGAAAATCAGTAGAGTCGAGTTTTGAATATTTTTCTCGGACATACCCAAGTTCTTTCGTGAGGTCATGCGACTCAAATAGAGCATCAAAAACTTGGCTATAAAAAAGTTCTTTTTTACGAGGTATAATTGGTTTAAACTTGTAAGCGCAGAATAATAATGAAACATATAAAGGAGTAGATAGAAAATCATCAAAATTGCGACCCTCCTCTAAACGCAGACCTTCGATTAATTGCGATGATATATATCCATTATTGTCATACCTCTTTATCAGATCATACGCTTGATATTTATCTAAAGGTCTAATTTTAAAACGTGAGAATCCATAAAGCTCAGATAGGAAACTGTCATGTCTTGATGTAATAATTATCTTGCTATTCGGGAACTCATCAGCAAAGTCCCTCAATAAGGTAACCACATCTGATTTAATCTCTTGAGGTATTTCATCAATGCCATCAAAAAGATATATGAAAGGAATTTCTTTAATGCACTCATTAGAAATACTTTTCCCAGACCAAGAAAGTTTTTGATTTGTTCTGATATACTATAAGCTCTTATGCGGCGTAGCTCTAAATAGATAGGTATATAATTAGTTTCTTCGATGCAGTACATCGCTATCCGCTTCATAAGGGTCGACTTACCCATCCCTGCAGAATCGGTAATAAGTATATGACTAAAGGAATTAAGTAAATCAATCTTGTTATTAATTAAGCACTCATAGTTTGACTTTTCGTTATCATGGAATACGGAAATTGGTTCATATATTTTTTTGAGTTCTACAGGTGTATTTTGAAAGGCTAGAGTGTTAACGAGTGAGCACTGCCCACCCATTCTAGAGAGGAAAAATTCCATTCTTTCATTAAGAAACCGTGTTGCTTTTATATCGTCGTAATAGCCCTTTATTCGTGACGAAATAATTGGGACGATTTTATTTTTAATTACCTCCTTTGCCCAAGGTAACGATGCAGCTATCATTCCTTCCAATGTTACAGGTTGCATAAGATCTCCTATCAATATTTCAATTGCGGACTTTTAGTCCCCACCAATTCATTAACTCTATTCTTGCATTTAAATATGTTGAGCGATTGTAGGCTTTACGTACTTCATTTATATCTGAATGAGCAAGAGCTGCCTCAATTACATCGGCGTTAAATCCGGCTTCATTCATGGTTGTACTTGCTATAGAACGTAATCCATGAGCAACCAATTTTCCACTATAACCAATCCGCTTTAAAGCAGCGTTAGCTGTTTGGCTATTCATGGGTTGCTTTGGATCATTTCTACTCGGAAAAACATGTTCTCTATGAGCACTTACAGGCTTCATTACTTCCAAAATATCTAAAGCCTAAGGTGACAAAGGGACAATGTGTTCACGCTTAGCCTTCATTCGTTCGGCGGGAATCGTCCAGAGTTTGGCATCGAGATCGATCTCTACCCACCGAGCACCAGAAGCCTCAGAAGGGCGCACTAGGGTCAGGAGCTGCCATTCAATAAGACAGCGAGTCGGAACAGACAGATTCGACATGACCAAGGAACGCATCAGTTTCGGCAGTTCTTCTGGTCGTAGCGTGGGCATGTTTTGCTTTTTGGGTTTCTCAAATGCCATTCCAACACCTGATGCCGGGTTAGCATCAATCAGACCTGTGTTAACCGCATAAATCATTATTTCATTGATGCGCTGTACCAGGCGGCGAACTGTCTCCAGTGCCCCTCGTGCTTTGATTGGATCAAGTGCTTCAACAATCGTTCTGGCCTTTATCTCCTGAACAGGTATCTCACCAATAGCAGGGAACACGTCTTTATCCAAAGAACGCCAGATGTCTTTTGCATAATCTTCTGTGACACTTCTGCTTTTCATCTGGAACCAGTTAGCGGCCACAGTTGAGAAAATGCTGTCTAATTCAGTCTGGCGTTGTTCTGACGCTTGTTCTTGCTGCTGTTGTGGATCCTTCCCCTGCGCGAGCGTAGCTAAATATTGGTCGCGTATTTGGCGAGCTGCTGCGAGCGTAAGGGCAGGGTATGAACCGAGACTCAGATTGGTGCGGCTATTACTTACAGGACGTTGGTATCGGAAGCGCCAGAGTTTTTTTCCAGATGTTTTGACGAGTAAGAACAGGCCGTCACCATCATGGAGAGTGAAGTCTTTTTCTCGGGGCTTAGCTTTAAGGATCTCGTTATTAGTGAGGGGGCGTGTAATACGCGCCATACCTGGATTCCTTCCATAATTGGTACACGATTAATGGACCACAGTATAGCGTGTACCTAAACGTGTACCAATTTTCTCTGGATTTAGCCGGACGAGCTCGGACAATGACAGACACAAAAAAGCCCGCAGAGCTTGTACCGTGCGGGCTTTCTGTACTTCACCGGACGTATCCGGATCATGATTTGGTGGAGCTGGCGGGAGTTGAACCCGCGTCCGAAATTCCTACATCCTCGGTACTACATGCTTAGTCAGTCTTTACATTCGCCTGGCACCTGCGGATTGACACGCCACTACCAGACTAGCCTGATTAGTTTTAACGCTTCAACCCCAGGCAGGGCATCCACGCGATCTCTTTTGGGTTTGACCTCTCTTTGATCCCCGTCTTAAGAGCGGAAGCTAGGGAGAGAGGGCTCAGAGCAGGTTATTAAGCTGCTAAAGCGTAGTTTTCGTCGTTTGCGACTATTTTTTGCGGCTTTTTACGAGGCCAACCGCCCCTCGGCATGCACCTTGGGTTTCGCAAATCCCGTCGAATCCAGAATCAGCCCCAATGTGTTAAGACAAGTATAACAGACTTGTGACAGCCCTTTCCACCCCAAATCATCAGGCATTTACCGCTCGCGCAGCGCTTCTTTGGCTCGGTTGAACGGTTTGATTAAATAGTCGACGATGCTTTTTTCACCTGTTTTTATATCCACTGTCGCGATCATGCCCGGTACGATGGAAAAACGGCGTCCCAGCTTGTTTTGCAGATAGTCCTGATGGGTACGAATGAAAACGCGGTAGTAGAAGATTTCCGGCTTCACTTTGTCCTGAATGGTATCCGGCGAAATGGTTTCGACAACACCTTCCAGTCCGCCGTAAATGGCGTAATCGTAGGCGGTGATTTTCACCAGCGCGCGCTGGCCGGGGTGGACAAAAGCGATGTCGCGCGGCGACAGACGCGTTTCAATCAGCAGATGATCGTCAACCGGTACGATCTCCATCATCTCGCCGTTTGGCGGGATCACGCCGCCGATGGTCGTGACCTGAATGTTCTTCACAATGCCGCGAACCGGTGAGCGAACGGTCAGGCGGGTCACCGAATCTTCGCGTCCCTTAATGATGGCGGAGAGCATTGCCACTTCGGCGTTGGCTTTAGACAGCGCCTCGCGCGCCTGGACGTAATATTGCGAGCGCAAATCCGTGAGCTTCAGACCAATATCGCTTTTTTGCCGTTGCAAACGTAGCACCTCGACGTGGCTGGCGGCGCCGCTTTTTGCCAGCCGCTCGGTGATCGCCAGCTCTTTATTCACCAGCGTCAGCGCCTCTTTGAGCTCAGACTGCGCGTCGGCGAGTTGTGCGCGGCGACTGGTGTAAAGTCGCGTTTCCGAGGCGAGCAGATCCGGCCAGGCGTTCAGTTCGTCAGAGAAAACCAGCGGCTTGTCGCTAACCTCAGCCGTCAGGCGCTGACTGGATGCCAGCGAGGCACGATAGCGGGCGGCGCTTTCGCCGACGTTAGACTCCGAGCGCGTCGGGTCCATTCGCGCCAGTACCTGTCCCGCCTGGACCTGATCGCCTTCATGCACCATCAGTTCGGCGAGGATCCCCCCGTCGAGCGACTGCAATACCTGCTCGCGCGAACTGGGGATTACCTTGCCGGTGCCCGTCGAGACCTCATCAAGAATGCCGAACCACGCCCACACCGCGAGAAGCAGACACAAGATCGCGGTGAGCCAGATGATGCGGCTGGCACCTGAGAATTCTCGCTCGCGGCTGTCGTCGAGCGCGTCGTGGGTCGCGTCAGGCTGACTGGTTTTCATTTTTCCACTCCCGCGTGTTGACCTGCGCGGCCATTCGACTTTGCCCCAGCGCCTGCGCTTTCGGCGCGTCCATCACCAGTTGCCCCTCTTTAAGCACCACCACCCGTTCGACCAGCTCCAGTACCGGTACGCGATGGGTGGCGACGATCAGAGTGCGGTTGCCGAGCCATTGTCCCAGTCGTTGAATAAACTCGCGTTCGGAATGCTCATCCAGCGAGGCGGTGGGCTCATCGAGCAGGACGATATTGGGGGCGCGCAGCAACATGCGGGCGAGCATAATGGACTGTCGCTGACCGCCGGATAACCCGCTGCCGCCTTCCATAATCGGATGATCGAGCCCTTTCGGCAGCCGTTTCACGAAGTTGGCCGCACCGCAAATCTCCAGCACGGTAAATATCTCGTCGTCGCTGGCGTGCGGGGCGCCGAGCGTCAGGTTCTCGCGCAGGGTGCCAAAAAACAGGCGCGCGTTCTGGCTCAGTAGCCCGACGTTGCGGCGCAAATCGGCCATATCGATGTGCGGCAGGCTGAGGTTATCGAGACGGGCGTCGCCCTCGACCAGATCCACGCCGCCTGCCAGCGCCTGCAACAGCGTGGATTTGCCCGCGCCGTTGCGCCCGAGCACCGCGATGCGCTCGCCGGCGGCGATCTCCAGTCGGTTAATGCGCAGTGGCACTCGCTGATCTTCACTGTGATAGCGAAACTGTGCGTTCTCGAACAGATAATGACCGTGAAAGATCTCCTGATGCACCCGCGTTTCGTCACGCTGGGTCTCGGTGGGAAGTTCCATAATGCTGTCCAGCCCCTTTTTAGCGGCTTTCACCTGCTGCCAGCGTGCCAGCACGCCGCACAGATTACCCATCGGGGCGATCATTCTTGAGCCAAGCATGGAGGCAGCAACCACCGAGCCGGTCGTCAGCGTTCCTTCAATCACCAGCGGAGCGCCAAACATCACCATTGCCGCATAAACCAGCCCCTGGACGGTCACTCCCCAGTTGATTAGCCCTTGCGACAGTTCACGGGTGCGCAGTCCGGACTCGGCGGTGATGCGGATATAGCTGTTCCACTGTTGCAGAAACCGGTTCTCCGCCTGCATCAGCTTGATGTCCTCCAGCCCCTGAACGCTTTCGACCAACACGGCGTTACGCAGCGTGGCCTCGTGCGCTGACTGATTCGCCAGCTCCGCGAGCTTTTTTTGCAACAGTAGACCGGGAAGGATCATCAGCAGCGCGGCGACCGGGGCGATCCAGGCGAGCGGCGGGGCGATGATCGCCAGCACCACGATGAACAGGAAAAAGAAGGGCAGATCCACAATGGTGGAGATCGTGGAAGAGGTCACCATCTCGCGGATCTGTTCCAGCTCGCGTAGCTGCGAAATAAAGCTGCCGGTGGAGCGCGGGATCGCGCTATTACGCAGGCGTAGAGCGTGGCTGAACACGCGATCCGACACCCGCATATCGGCGCGCTTACCCAACAGATCCATCACATGACCACGGGCGAGTCGCAGCAGAAAACCAAACAACATGGCGATCAAAACGCCGACGGCAAGGACATACAACGACGGCCACGATTGCGCGGGGATCACCCGGTCATACACCTGCATCGAGAAGACGATCCCGGAAAGCGACAGGATGTTGATCAGCAATGCTGCCAGCATCACCGGGCCGTAAGGACGTAGATCTTTCAGCACCAGGCTTTTCAGCCAGTCGGGTTTGAAACGCGAGATATAGGTATCCACCCGGCGGTCTTTCACGGCGGAAAGCGGACGTAACGCGATAATGAAACGGACCGTCGGCAGCAGGTCGCGCAGGGCGATCCGGTTGCGCTGGAGTTCGCCGTTGATAAAACAGACGTCAAGCTGGTCTTCGCCGTCGAACTGTTCAACCAGTACCAGTTCACCCTCCTGGAGCTGGATCACCACCGGCAGACGCCAGCGGGTGAGCGACTGTTCGCTGGGAGCCAGCGGCTGAAAAGAGAGTCCGGCCTGGCGGGCCAGTTGGCTGAGCGCCTGCGGCATCGGTTTATCCTGGAACCACGGGGCGCTGGCCTGCAACGCGCCGGGAGAACAGGCAATACGATAATGGGTGGCGATATGGCTCATTGCCCGCGCCCAGTTGGCCAGCGCCGGTGCGGTGATGCGCTCGTCGCCAGGAATGTCGGCGTGAGTCATGGCTGAATCTCCACTGACTGAATGGTGCGGTTTTCCAGACCAAAGGCCTGGCGCATCTGACCGGTGTTGTACAGGCAGTTAAGCTGCAGTTGATGCAACTGACTCTCTGTCTGTAACTGTGCGAAGCGCGCCTGATAGACCTCCTGTTCAGCGTTAAGCACATCGAGAAGCGGTCGGGAACCAAGGTCGAGATACTGTTGCTGGTACAGCTCGCGCGTCCGTTCACTCAACGTCTCCTGACGCTTCTGGATCTGCAAGGAGGTCACCAGGTTCATCGCTTCACTGCGATCCGCAAGCAGCTTCTTGCGAACGTCCAGCCGGGTGCGCTGGATGGCTGACTGGGCGGATTCCACCGCGTGGCTGGCGGCGTTGCGCCGGGCGGTTAAGCCGCCGCCCTGATAAATGGGCATCTCCACTTTGACCCACGCCGAATACTGAGTGCGGTCAACGGACTCATGCCCGGCATAATTATCATTGAGATAGTGGCGAACCTCCGGCTCCAGCGAAACCGTCGGCGTCATCTGCGCGTTGGCGTAGTCGAGATTAGCCTGGGCGACGTTGGCCTGCGCCCAGGCGGCAAGAACGGCGGGTACCAGCTTGTCATCCGGTTTTGCCCGTTCGCAACTGCGGCCCAGCTTTTGCGGGAAGTCGTTGCTGATGGTGTTAAGGTTTTTCCAGCCCAGCCAGGTCATGAGCGTCGCCTGCGAGCTCTCAAGATTGGCCTGATACTGTACGAGTTGGGAGCGGGCGCCCTCAATGCGCGCATCGGTCTGCACCACGTCCGACAGCGAGCTGGCGCCTTCATCGTTGCGCTGATTCGCCAGCCTGCCAATGGCGCTCAGGGCATCCAGTTGCTCCTTTGCCACCGCCACCATCTGCTGCCAGGTCTGCACCTGTACAATAGCGGTTGCCGTTTCATGGCTGACGGTATCAATGCTGAGCAGCACGTTGGCCTGCTCCTGCGCCACGCCGGCGTTTTCTGCCCGCACCTGGCTTGCGACTTTTCCAAAGTCATAGAGCATTTGCGACAGTGACAGTACCAGCGACGGGCTGAATCCGCTGTCGGAATAGCTGTTGGTATAGCCGTTATTCATCCCGGCGTTAACCTGCGGATAGTATTTGGCTTTTGCAACATCGACCTGCTGAATTTGGGCATACAGTTTACCGACCACTTCCGCGATCGATGGATGCCAGGTGACGGCGCGATTGACCGCCTGAGAGAGGGTCAGTTCGCCGGGCGCGGCGCTGTCGCCGCTTTGCGGCATCGGGCCATCAAGCGCGGGCAGTTCCTGCTGTTCAACCCACTGCTGCGGGGCGATGCGGGGCATTTCCACGGCAGCGATAGCTGGCGCAGCGCACAGATTGCCCGCCAGCCACCAGAAAGTAAGCTGTCGTTTTCCCATTTTCTTCCCTAATTGAGCGTTGTTTTTTGCCCCGGGCGAGCGTGCGCCCGGGGTCGTTGTGTTGTCGTGCTACTGGCCTTTATCAGGTCACAATATGGTTTTGTTCGATAAGCTCCGTCAGCGTGGTTTGTACATTCTCCAGGGTTACCAGTTGCGTGGAGTGGTAAGTGCTGCCCGCCCCGTCACGGTCAATAGAGAGAGTGGTATTGCCGCCGCTGGTGCTGACGCTGAGATAGTTGCCCAGCGAGGCGGTTTGCCCGTTCCAGCCCACCAGCAAATCGCCGATGTCAATTTTGTCGCCCTGCGCCAGCGAGAAGTTTCTCCATGTGTCAGTCCCGTTGCCGCCCGTGGCATCGCTGGCGTTGAGCAGGTTGTAGATCAGCGTGTCGCCATATACCGATCCCACCAGCATGTCGCTTTGCACGGTACTGCTTACCTGCGGGGCGATATCCACCGTCAGCGTGGCGGTATCGGTATGACCGTGGGTGTCATTGAGCGTGTAAGTGAATGTCTCCTTCGTGGTGATGGACGAGAGCGCCACACCGTTGTTGAGCGTGTAGGTGTACGAACCGTCGGTGCGAATTTGCAGAGAACCGTAGTGGCCCTGAATGGTTGTAGTGGCGCTGGAGTAAGGATCCAGCGTGGCGGTACTGCCGTTGTAACCGGTAATGGTCAGGCGCGTATCGACGGTATTCAACTGGTCCATCGCACCGCCGGAGTCGCTGCCGTCAAAGATATTGCCGCTGACGGTGTGCGTGCCGGAGGTTTCGAAGTTATCCAGATCGACCGTCGTCCCGGTGATTTTCGGCGTAATGGTCGCTGCGCCCGCCAGGGTGTTATTGCCGGTGAAGTTCAGCGTGTAGGTGCCGCCATCCAGCTCCAGCCCGCTCAGATTGACGGTCACGGTGGCGCCGCCGAGCGTGATATTGGCGACCGGCACGGTGCCGGAGCGAACGACCACGCCGTTTTCCAGTATTGACCAGCTAATGGTCAGATTGCCCAGCGTCACCAGCGTCGAGACATCAAAGACGATGGACGCGCCTTTCAGAATGGTGCCTGCCGCGACGTCAAAGGTTCCGCTGCCGCTACCGGTTCTGCCAAGTACTCCCCAACTGGCACTCCCGACGGTGGAATCCAGATAACTCGTGGTGTCCTGTACGGACGGGGCCAACAGGGTATCGCTGACATCGTTCACGGCATCCAGCGGACGGGCAGTCGGCTGGATATTGAGCGAGGCGGTATCGGTATCCCCGTTTGGCGCTTTCACCGTGTAGATGAAGCTGTCCGGTGTTTTGGTGCCGTCCGCACCTACGCCGCTTTTCAGGGTGTAGGTGTAGTTCCCTTTCGCATCAATGGTTAACGTGCCGTAGGTGCCGACAATGGTTGTCGTGCCGGTAGCGGCAACCGCCACACCGTTTACCTGGGTGACCAGCGTGCCGGCGGGGGCGATATCGTCGCTCAGTACATTGCCCTGGGTGCTGGTGGTCAGGCTGTCAACGCTGTAAACATGATCCTCCAGCACGTTCAGGGTATAGCCGGTCAACGCCGTGACGCCAAATGCCGGGTTCAGCAGGAACAGGTATTCGCCGCCCGGCAGATTCAGCGTCAGCTTGTCGGACTGACCGCCCAGCAGCGGTGCGTTCAGCCAGTTTTTCTCCACTTGCCACTGTTCAAATTTCTGGGTGACGTCGTTGAAGCGATAGATGTACAGATCGAAGCTGGACGCCACCGCCACGCCGCCAATGGAGGATTGCAGCGTCATGGTGCGCGTAGAACCCTGCTCAACGTCGAAAATAATTGGGTTGCTCAGTTTGTCCAGTACGCCCAGATCCAGCACGTTGCCCAGACTGACGTTCACCACCGTAAAGCCGCCCTGCGAGGACGCCCCGTTGTTGATCGCCTCCACATGCGTGTCATAGGGCAGGGTGGCGACGTTATCGACGGCGGTCACGCTGCTGACCGGAGCGTCATTGCCCAGAGTAATCACCAGCTTCGCCGAGGCGCTGTTGCCGCCGCCGTTGATGGTGTAGGTGAAGCTCTCCGTGCGGCCAATCACTGAGGCCGGACTGTTCGGGTTCAGTGCATAGCTGTAGCTACCGTCCTGATTAATCGTCAGCGTGCCGTAGACGCCCTGAATGACGTTACTGCCAGCGTTAAGCGTAAAGACTTGTCCGTTGGCGTTAGTGACTGTGGTGACAAGGGTATCCTGCGGCGCGCTGTCGTTATTCAGCACGTTGCCGGTCTGCGGCGTGGTGGTAGTGATGGTACCGGCACTTGTCTCTTCGACGCTGACGTTCAGTGCGGTGTAAGAGCCGGTTGCCAGCAGCGCGGTGTTATAGGTCAGAACCCGATAAGTACCGCCCTCCAGTCCGGACACGTTCACCGTGACGCCGCTGCTGCCGAGCGTCAGTAAATTGGCAAACTGTGCCTGCGCGGTGTCGATGACCGTGGTCCACGAGTTAGTCGCGGCATCATATTTCTGGATCGCCACCTCCTGCGTATTCAGCAACGAGAG
Organism: Citrobacter sp. LST-B2; assembly: GCF_057983045.1. Taxonomy (NCBI): domain Bacteria; kingdom Pseudomonadati; phylum Pseudomonadota; class Gammaproteobacteria; order Enterobacterales; family Enterobacteriaceae; genus Citrobacter; species Citrobacter sp. LST-B2. The sequence goes on along the minus strand of NZ_CP192598.1, from coordinate 3,708,413 downwards.
CACAACCCCGGTAGCGCTGGCGTCTATCACCAGACTGGCGCTGCCGCCGTCCTGAATGGTGAACTCCACGGCTGCCGTATCGTTACCTAACACGTTCGCCACGTTGCCCAGCGCGCCAACCAGCAGCAAACCATAGTCGCTCAGTTGCTCGGTTGTGACGGTGGCACTGGAGGTTAACTCCAGATTTTCAACGTTATCGCTGGCCGAGATGGGCAGCGTTGGCGCGGTGACCTGCGTCGGGGTCGAGGCGTTGCCGACGGCGTCCGTGGCGCTGACGCTGATGTTCTCGCCGCTGGTCTGTTTGCGATCGAAGGTATAGGTGTAATTGCCGCTGCTGTTGGCGGTTGTGGTCACCGTTAAGCCCGTGCTAAGCGTGATGCTCACCGTACTGCCCGCTTCAGCAGTGCCGCTGATGCTGGCACCGTCGGCGCTCACGGTGCCCGTTGGCGCGGCCGTGACCGTATCCACCGTGACGGTATAACCGGATGACAGCGTACTGGTGCCGTTGGTGTTAGTGGCTGTGGCGGTGAGGATGTGCGTTCCGTCGGCGATGTTGGCCTGCGGGGTCAGCGACCAGTTACCTTGCGCATCCACGCTGGTGCTGCCAATAGAAACGCCGTCGCTGTACACCGTGATGGTGGAGAACGGCTGACCCGTCCCGTTTAACAACGGTCTGGCGTCATTGGTGCCCTGACCGTTGGCCACCAGGCCGGTGATAGAGCCCACATCGTCCGTCAACGAGGCGATCACCGGGGCACCAGGCAGACCACTGAACGGCGCAATGACGCTGCCGGAGGTCCCGGTATTACCCGCTTTGTCCTGGGCGACTACCTGCAACGTCTCTCCACCGACCTGCGCAGGGGTAATCAGAATGTTAAAGCTGCCAGTGGTGCCGTCCGCAACGCCGGTACCCAGCACCGTGCCATTGCTGCTGGTGATAGTGACCGTGCTGCCGGCCTCTGCCGTACCGGTGACGTGACTGCCGTTGGTGACCACCGCCAGATTGCTCGGCGTGCCGGGCGGCGTGGTATCCACCACGATGGTCGATGTCGCCGATGATGCGCTGACATTGCCCGCGGCGTCGGTGGCTTTGGCGGTAAAGGTATGCGCACCCTCCGTCAGTGCGGTGGTAGGCGTAAAGCTCCACGCGCCGTTGGCATCCGCCTGAATCGGGGTTGGCGTGAGTAACGTTGCGCCGTCATAGAGTGTGATGAATGCGCCCGGCTCGCTGGTGCCACGCAGCTCTGGCAGGGTGTCATTGGTGCTTTGTCCGCTGCCGACGGGACCGATGATATTGCTGACATCATCAAGAATGGTGGTAATCACCGGCGCGGTTGGCGCCAGCGTATCCACCGTGACGGCGAAACTGGCCGCCGGACCGACGTTGCCCGCGGCGTCAGTCGCGGTCACAGCAAGGGTATGCGCGCCGTTAGTCAGGGCGGTGGTTGGTGTGAAGGTCCAGTTGCCGTCCGTACCGACAACGAGGCTGCCAATGACCGTGCCGTTATCGGTAAAGGTTAGCGTGGTGCCTGGCTCTGCCGTGCCGTTAAGCGTTGGGCGAGTGTCATTGGTGCTCTGATTGGGCGACAGATTGCCGGTTTGCGGCGCGCTGTCATCGACCACAGAAGTGATTACCGGTGCCAGCGGCGCGGCGGTATCTACCGTGACGGTGAAGCTGGCAGAAGGACCGACGTTACCAGCGGCATCCGTTGCGGTGAAGGTTAACGGATGATTCCCCTGGCCCAGATCGCTGGTGGGGGTAAAGGTCCAGCTCCCGTTCGCCTCAACCGTCACGCTGGCGAGGGGAACGCCGTTGTCCGCGATGCTGATTGTGGTCCCCGGTTCACCGGTGCCGGTGAAAACAGGACGCGCATCGTTGGTGGTTTGACCGCTGCTCAGACTGCCGATGACTGGGCCAACGTCATCCTGCACATTACTGATTATTGGCGCGCCGGGCGAAACGGTATCGACCGTCAGCGTAAAATTCGCTGATGCCGGGCCGGTATTGCCCGCGCTGTCGGTGGCGGTGACCCTCAGCGAGTGGGCCCCCTGGGACAATCCGTCCGGCCGGTAGCTCCAGCTCCCGCCTTCGGTCACGGTGGCGGTGCCAAGCAGAACGTTGCCATCGTAGACGTTAATGGTGCTACCGGGTTCACCGGTTCCGGTCATGATCGGGCGGGTATCATTGGTGCTTTGCCCGCTGGTGAGCGCACCGGTTCCTGGCGTCACGTTATCGGTGACGCTGACGATGGTGGGAGCCGGAGGGGAAACCGTATCGACGACCACAGTAAAGGTAGCGCCAGGGCTGACGTTACCGGCCGCGTCTGTGGCGGTTACGTTGAACGTGTGTGAGCCATTGCCCAGCGCGGTGGTGGGCGTAAAGGTCCATGCGCCTGTACCGTTGGCCTGCACGGTGCCTAGCAGCGTGGTGCCGTCAAAAATGCTGACGGTGCTGTTCGCTTCGGCGGTTCCGGTCAGCGTTGGCCGCGTGTCGTTGGTGCTTTGTCCGTTGTTCAGCGAACCACTATTCGGGGCGACATCATCACTGACGGAACTGATGACAGGAGCCGATGGCGCCTGTGTGTCCACGGTCAGAGTGAACGCGGCGGACGGGCCTTCGTTGCCTGCCGCGTCCGTGGCCGTGACGGTCAGATTGTGTGGGCCGCTGCCTAATGGGGTATCCGGTGAGAGCGACCAGCTTCCATCGGTGCCCACCACCACGCTGCCCACGGCGAGTCCGCCGTCATACAGCGTAACAGTGGCGCCCGGCTCCGCCGTTCCCTGGAAGGTTGGCTGAGTATCATTGGTGCTTTGTCCGTTCGCCAGTACGCCGGTTGACGGGGTGGTGTCATCGGTGACGCTTTGAATCACCGGTACCCGTGGCGCGGTGGTATCGACGTTCACCGTGTACGCGGTGGAAGGCGCGCTGACGTTACCCATCGCATCGGTGGCGGTGACGGTAATCGCATGTGAGCCTGTGGCAAGCGTCGGAGAGGTAAAACTCCAGCTACCGTTGGTGACCTGCGTGGTGCCGATTTTCACGCCATTGTCATAGAGGGTAATCGTACTGCCTTCTTCACCGCTGCCGATAAAGGCGGGTGTGGTGTCATTGGTGCTGCCACCGTTACTGATGACGCCTGTTTGCGGCTCGCTGTTATCCGTGGCGCTGGTAAGGGTTGGCGCTACTGGCGGCGTGGTATCCACCACCACGACAAATGCTTCCGACGCGACGCTGGTATTCCCTGCCGCATCGGTGGCAGTGATGGTCAGATTGTGGCTGCCTTCCCCCAGACCGGTGGGAGGCGTAAAACTCCACGTGCCGTTGACGACCTGTACCTGACCGATTGGCGTATTGCCATCGTAAATCGTGATGGTTTCGCCGTTGGTGCCGCTGCCGCTCAGGGTGGGACGGGTATCGTTGGTCGTCTGCCCGCTGGTCAGCGTTCCCGTACCCGGGGCGACATCATCTGTCACGCTGCCAATCGACGGTTGTGCCGGTGGAGTGAGATCGACGGTGATGTTGACCACGGCTGACGCTTTGCTGCCATCCACAGTATCGATAACCTCGAAGGTGTGCAGGCCTTCGGCTAACGTGGCGGTGGATGTCCAGTTCCAGTTGCCGTTCTCGTCAACCGGGACGTTTGACGCGACAACGATGCCGTCGACCAGAATATCGACGGTTGAGTTCGGTGTGGAAACGCCGCGCAGCCCTGGTTGCGTATCGTCAGTGGTTTGTCCGCTCTTCAGATCGCCCTGAATGGTGCCGGTGTCATCGACTATCGCGCTGATGACCGGCAACCCGGTGCCGGAGCCGGTAAAGTTTGTGGGATCGCTGGTGTTACCGGCGGCATCCTGCGCCGTAGCGGTCAGCGAATTGACGCCCGTTTGCGCTGGCGTGACCTGAATCTGGAACGTGCCGTCTGTTGCCACGCCCGTACCAATCACATTGCCGTCGGTATCGCGGATTGTCACCGTGCTGCCGGTTTCTGCCGTGCCGCTGACCGTCGCGCCATCGGCTGTGATCGTTACCTCCTCCGGGGACGCCGGTTTAGTCAGATCGACGTTCAGCGAGATGGAGGCGGAAGGTGTGCTGACGTTCCCCGCCGGATCGGTGGCCGTTGCCGTCAACGTGTAATTGCCTTCGGTGAGCGGCGAATCCGGGGTGATCGTCCAGTTCCCTGCGGAATCGACTTCAGCGGTGCCAATCACCGTACCGCCATTCGACAGGGTGATGGTGCTGCCGGGTTCGCCGGTACCGCTAATGGGTAACCCGGGCTGATTGGTGACTGCCGGACTGCCCAGCGAGGTGATAAACGGCGCGTCGGGTGCCTGGGTATCAATGATGATGCCAGTCGCCTCCGACGGCTGACTGGTGTTACCTGCGGCATCTTTTGCCGTCACGCTAAAGTTGTAATGGCCTTCGACCAGGGCGCTATCCGGGGTAAAGCTCCAGACGCCATCAATGACCTCGGCAGTGCCAATCTCCACGCCGTTATTCAGAATGGTAACAATGCTACCCGTCTCGCCCGTCCCACTCAGCGTTGGGGTGGTATCGTTGGTTTGCGCTCCGGCGTTCAACGCCCCGTCATCATCGCTCACAGCCAGCGTTGGCGTGCCAGGCGCCTGGGTATCCACGCGAACAATGCGATCCGGCGAGGTGCTGCTGTTACCGGCGGGATCGGTCGCGGTGACCTTGATGATATGGTCGCCCTGCGCCAGCAGTGGCGACGGGATGCTCCAGTTCCCGGAATTGTCAATCACCAGCGATGGCAGCGCGACGCCATCCAGCGTGATAGTGATCGTGTCGCCTGGCGTACCACTTCCGCTCAGCAGCGGTCGCGTATCATCGGTGTACTGACCGTTATCGAGAGTGCCGGTCTGATTGCCGACGCGGTCAGTGACGGTCAGGTTGGGCACGGCGGGTGGAGTGGTATCTACCAGAATGCCGATCGCCGCGGAGGGTTCACTGATATTGCCCGCCGGATCGGTGCTGGTGAGGGTAAAAACATGGTCGCCTTCATCAAGGGCATCCGACGTGTAGCTCCAGACGCCGTTAGTCACCGTGACGGTGGTAACCAGATCGCCATTGTCGTAAATGCTGATGATATCGCCATCTGTTCCCGTACCGCTCAGAACCGGCTGGGTTTCCCGGGTCGCCTGACCATCGGTGAGTGGGCCATTTGCGCCATCCGTCAGTGTCAGCGCCGGAGTGTCGGGGGCGGTGGTATCCACCGTAATGGTTATCGGGGAGGATTTCTCGCTGGTGTTGCCCAGAGGATCGCTGGCGGTGACGCGCAGCGTATGGTCGCCTTCGCCCAGCGCGGGAGTCGGGGTAAAGCTCCAGCTCCCGTTTTCCGCAACTTTTGTCGTGCCAATGATCGCCGTTCCGTCATACACCGTAATGGTGTCTCCGGCGGTGCCGCTTCCACTTAACACCGGTTGCGTGGTGTCGGTCACGTCGTTGTCCGTCAGTTCACCTACGTTGCTGCCAGTGTTGTCAGTCAGGGTCACGATCGGAACGACTGGCGGCGTGGTATCGACGGTAATCGTGATGGGTGCAGAAGGTGTGCTGGTCTGGTTTTCCGCATCGGTCGCGGTGACGGTGAAGGTATGGTCGCCGTCGCCCAGCACCGGTGTGGTGAGCGTCCAGTTGCCGTTGCTGTCCACGGTGGTGGTTCCCGCAAGCGGGGTCCCTCCGTCCAGAATGGTGATGGTTGCGCCGGGTTCACCGGTACCGTTTAAGGTCAACGTGTTGTCGTCCGTGCGCTGGCTGTTACTCAGATTGCCTTTCTGCGCGCCGGCATCATCGATAATCGCACTGATGATGGGGGCGTCTGGCGCTGTGATATCCGGGGCCGTAACGTCAGTTGGCTGGCTGGTATTGCTCGCGGCGTCGGTGGCGGTGATGCTCAGCGTTTCACCGTTGGCCTGCGGCGGGTTAAGGGTGATCACCAGCGTTCCGCTCTCCGGTACCGGACCGGTTTCCGCCAGCGTATTGCCGTCACTGTCTTTAATTGTAATCGTACTGCCGGGTTCGGCGGTGGCGGTCAGGGTGGTGCCGTCTGTTGAAATAACCGCCGTAGGTGGCTGCGGCGCGGTGGTATCCGGCGCGGTAACGTTGGCTGGCGTGCTGTTCTGATTTGCCGGATCGGTCACTGTGGCAGTAAGCGTTTCACCATTGGTTTGCGGCGTGTCCAGCGTGACGGTGAAATTCCCCTCGCCGTCGGTTTGACCCTGGCCAATCGGGTTACCGTCCGGATCGCGAATCGTCACCGTGCTACCGGGTTCCGCTGTCCCCGTTACGGTGGTGCCATCATCCGAGACGTCCAGGTTTCCGGCGGGCTGCGGCGGGGTCGTGTCGGGGGCGAGAGCGATCGCCGGAGGACTGGTCAGATTCGCCGGGTCCTTGACGATGGCGGTTAAAATTTCTCCGTTGGTTTGTGGTGGGTTCAGTGTGACGGTGAATGAGCCGTCGGGTTGAACCTGTTCAGATCCCAGCGGGGTGTTGTCGCTGCCGTAAATAGTCACCGTCGTGCCAGGCTCGGCGGTACCGGTTACGGTTGTCCCATCATCGGAAACATCCAGATCACCGGCCGCCTGCGGAGGCGTTATATCAGGAGCGGTTGCGTTGGCTGGCGAGCTGTCATTTCCCGCTTTATCCGTGGCGATGGCGGTCAGAACTTCCCCGTTTACCCGTGGCGGATTGAGCGGGAAGCTGAATTTCCCTTCGCTGTCTGTGGTCACGGTGCCGAGCGTGGTGCCGCTGGCGTCAGCAATGGTGACTTTACTTCCCGCCTCGGCGTTGCCGGTCAGCACGGTTCCGTTTTGCGAGACGAGCAGATCGTCGGGAGCCGCCGGTGGGGTAGTATCCACGGTGACCGCAAATTCTATCGTATTGCCGCTGACGCCGTCCTCTGTGGTCTGTGTGGCCGTGTAGTTGTGCAACCCTTCAGGCACATCTGTCAGATCGAACGTCCACGTGCCATCGTTGGCACTCGCCGTGCCGATCGCGATACCATTTTCATAAATGGTCACGACTGCGCCAGGCAACGCGGTACCTGTAAGGGTGGGGGTGGTGTCCTTGGTAAACTGACCGCTGCCTAACGTCACCGCGATGGGTTGCGTGTCATCAATGATGCCGGTAATGGTGGGGGCATCAGGAAAACCTGAGTCGGAACCGAGAAAGGCGGCTTCGTCACCTTCGTTACCCGCAGCGTCAGAAATATCGGCATACAGCTGTTCGGAATCGGTTTGCGCTGAAGTGAGGCGAACGGTAAACCGGCCAGTGTCATCGACCTGAACCGAGGCCAGAACATTGTGCTGGTTGTCGAAAATCGTGACGACACAACCCGCTTCTGCGATCCCTGAAACCCAGAGCCCATCTTCAGAAATCGCTAACCCGGAGACCTCATCAGGGGCAATCGTGTCGACGGTAAAGGTGAAATCACCGGAGATGGCGCTGGTATTACCGTTTTCGTCCGTCGCGGTCGCGGTCAGTACGTGTTCGCCTTCGGAAAGCGGGAGGTCGGGTTTATAGCTCCAGTTTCCTTGTTCATCGACGATAACGATCCCCATGACCTGCCCATTGTCATAGAGGGTGATGACGGAGCCAGCTTCACCTGTACCGGCAATCATCGGCTGGCTGTCGTTGGTGCTCTGGTTTTCCTGAATCGCCCCCGTAATGGCGGAGACGGCATCTGTTGCGCTGGTAATCACAGGGGCCGTCGGTGGTGTGGAATTTTCCCCGCCCGGAAGGTTCGTGTTGTTATCGCCGCCGCTGTTATTTCCACTTCCGTTATTTCCGCCCGCATCCCCCGGCGTGCCGCCGTTCCCGGAACCATCATCAGGATTACCATTGTCGTTATCATGATGATGACTGCTGCCACCTCCCGAGGATGCGATGGCCACGATTCCACCGGCAGCAACCGCGCCACCCAGAAGCCATGGCCAGAGTGCTCCGCCTTCGTGAGATTCGCCGGCAGTAACCAGTAAATCGTCAATGGTTGAAATTTGTTCAAAATGCAGACCGTTTTCCGGGTTTTCCACCCACCACAGAGCACCGTGACTGTCTTCCAGCACCAGTTGGCTGGCCCCCTGGTCGTTCGCCACATAGAAATTTTTAACGGTCAGTTTTTCACCGGACGTAAAGGTGATCACCAGATCCTGATTCACACGAGCCAGTTGGCTGATGTCGCTACGCTCTGCGGATAATTTCACAATGGAAGGGGCATTAAGTGTGACTTCAGAGGCTTCAACATTGGTGGAAACGCCCGTCAACCTGGATATAACGGCGAGATGACGCATATGATCACTCCTGATGGCTAGCTCTGTGCATAAATTCGTTAAAACTACCGGGCAGGGAAAAGTACAGACGAGCGATCCCGTTCATCATGTGGATGAATTCTTGCCGGTGATGACAATGTTATGGCCGTGCAGATGATGGTTTCTGTTGCGTTGAATAACCCTTTGTTTTTTTGATCCACTGGTACTTTCGTATTAGATGATATAGTCAGAAAGAACTCATTCTGCAAATTAACGTATATTTGCGATTTGTTTAGTGGCGGTAAAATATATACAGTTTTGCACCGATTGGCGACGTGAAACGGTACGGTGCGGAAAGCGAGTGTGATTTATCTCATTGTATTAAAATTAGTTTTATAGTTTCTGCTAGCCGGGTAGGCATTGATTTCTTACATAAATTGTATTGGTATTTTTGATTATTAAAATGTCAAAAAAAATTATTTGAAGTATTAGATTATTGGACTATGTACGTAATATGAATAGGGTTGAAGATATATTCTTATCAGTTTTACGTTTCGGGGAAATAGAAATAATAAAGGAGAGAATATATTTTTGGAGATTCAACAGGTAAATAATGATGACCTACCTCAAATGCGAGGCAGGTCACATAATAACATCGTTAGCGTCCGGCATTTTTCATAATGCGCGCTTTATCCAGTTGCCATTCACGTTCTTTCAGGTCGGAACGTTTGTCGTGCTGTTTCTTACCCTTCGCTACGCCAATTTTGACCTTGCACCAGGCATTCTTCCAGTACAGAGAAAGGGCGACAACAGTGTAGCCTTCACGATTCACACGACCATACAGGGAATCAAGTTCACGCTGATTCAACAGCAGTTTACGGGTGCGAGTGGGATCGCACACCACGTGCGTGGAGGCCACCGCCATCGGCGTAAAGTTAGCGCCGAACAGGTACGCTTCGCCGTCTTTCAGGATCACATAGCTGTCGCCGATGTTGGCTTTACCGGCGCGCAGGGATTTCACTTCCCACCCTTGCAGAGCGAGTCCCGCTTCGAACTCTTCTTCGATAAAGTATTCGTGTCGCGCGCGCTTGTTGAGCGCGATGGTGGCTGAGCCAGGTTTGTGTGCTTTTTTCTTCGTCATAGTGCCGCTCAGTATAGGTAATCTGGAATCGAAAAACACCCCATTTCATCCTTTGGGGCGCAAGGAGATATCTTAACATGAACGAGGTTGTACCCTGTTGTGGGATAGCGTTTTTTTTACCTTGTGATAAATGGTATTATTTGTTCGATTTTTGTTGATGGAAAGAGCTATGCCGCAGATTAGTCGAACCGCGTTAGTCCCTTACAGTGCGGAACAGATGTATCAGTTAGTGAATGATGTTCAGTCCTATCCCCAGTTTTTACCGGGTTGTACCGGCAGCCGTGTTCTCGAGTCTACGCCAGGACAGATGACGGCCGCAGTGGATGTCTCTAAGGCGGGGATCAGCAAGACGTTCACCACGCGAAATCAGTTAACCAGTAACCAGAGTATCTTGATGCATCTGGTCGACGGTCCGTTCAAAAAATTGATTGGTGGCTGGAAATTTACGCCGCTGAGTACGGATGCCTGCCGCATTGAGTTTCATCTCGATTTCGAGTTTACCAATAAGCTGATCGAGCTGGCGTTTGGCCGTATCTTCAAAGAGCTGGCATCCAATATGGTGCAGGCTTTTACGGTTCGAGCCAAAGAGGTCTACCGTGTCGCCTAAGATTGTCGTTGAGGTGGCCTATGCGCTGCCTGAGAAACAGTACCTGCAACCGGTGACGTTGCAGCCGGGGGCTACGGTCGAAGAGGCTATCCGCGCGTCGGGGCTGCTGGAACTGCGAACCGATATCGACCTGACGAAAAACAAAGTCGGTATTTACAGCCGTCCGGTCAAGCTGGCGGATGTGTTACAGGATGGCGATCGGGTAGAAATTTATCGACCACTGATTGCCGATCCGAAAGAGTTGCGCAGACAGCGGGCAGAGAAATCGGCAAAAAAATAGCAGATAACAAAAAAGGTGCTCTCAGAGCACCTTTTTTGTTATCTGAAGACAAGCTTACGGGTTGTTGGTCAACGAAGGCTTGTTATCGATATTGGTCAATACACCGCTGCTGTTGAAGGTTAACGTCAGCGTTTGCTGCGTAACACCTTCATGGCCCGGCTGTTGACGGAACACATAGAACCAGGTATTGGTGCCAAACGGATCGGACATCATCGGCGTACCCAGCGCATAGGCAACCTGTTGTTGCGTCATGCCCACACGAATTTTGGCTACATCGTTCGCGGTCAGATAGTTCCCCTGGTTGATATCAGGGCGGTAAACCACTCGCTCCAGAGTGGAACAGCCTGCGGTCAACATCAATAATACTGCTGCGGCAGCAGTCAGCGTTTTACAGCGCATAGTGATTTGATTCCTTTTCGGGCCCGAGCAGTACGTGGCTCATATGTAATATGCCGATGATAATAGACCTTTCACCACTTTAAAACCTTTTGCTTACGGGTCCGACGGCGTTTTTGTTGTCTACTCTGACCGTTAAGGTGCAAAAAAGTTTACGCTGCCAGCAGTTCTTTCGCATTTGCAAGGGTGTTGCGCGTTACTTCGCTGCCGCCCAGCAGGCGCGCCAGCTCCTGCAACCGTGCGCGTTTATCCAGTGGTTGCATGTGCGTTTCGGTCATTTCGCCGTCGGTCTCTTTACTGACAAAAAAGTGCTGATGACCGCATCCCGCCACTTGTGGAAGGTGCGTGACGCACATCACTTGTGTTGACTCACCGAGCTGACGCAGCAATTTCCCGACCACTGCGGCTGTTGGACCACTGATGCCGACATCGACTTCATCGAAAATCAGCGCCGGGGTTTCCATCTTACGTGCGGTAATCACCTGAATGGCGAGAGCAATACGCGACAGTTCCCCACCGGAGGCCACTTTGGCAATCGGCTGCATCGGCTGGCCTGGGTTAGTTGTCACTTTAAACTCGACGCGGTCTGCGCCGTCCTGGCTCAGATGGTGCTCATCAAACGCCACGTCGATAGTGAAACGACCGTGTGGCATAGAGAGTGAGTGCATACTCTCGGTAATGAGGGTACTCAGTTCCTGGGCATAGTGCTGACGTTGCTCATGCAGCGCTTTCGCTGCTTCCAGCGCCTGCTGGCGGTGTTTGTTCACGGCCAGAGTCAACGTTTCCAGCGAGTCGGCCTGATCGTCGAGCTGCTGCTGTTCCTCCAGTAACGACTGGTAATACTGTGGCAGCGCTTCCGGACTGACGTGGTGTTTACGGGCCAGCGAAATTTGCTTCGAGATACGCTGTTCCAGTTCGAACAGGCGATTAGGGTCTAAATCCAGGCGATCGCAATAGTGGCGCAGCTCGTCACTGGCTTCCGTGAGTTGAATCGTTGCCTCTTCCAGCATATCAAGAATGCCTGAGAGCTTACCGTCCATACCGACCAGTTCACTAACCAGTTGCTTTGCGGTATAGAGCTGACTTTGTAGGTTAACGTCTTCACCGTCTGCCATCAGCGACAGCGCATTCTGGCTGGTGGAGAGAAGCTGGCCGCTGTTGGCCAGGCGCTTGTACTCTTCATCAATCTGTTCAAACTCACCCGGCTGCGGGTTAAATTCATTCAGCTCTTTAAGCTGATATTGCAGCAGTTCCGCACGAGCGGCACGTTCCTGACTCAGCTGCTGGTGATGTGCTAAATCACGGCAGCTCTGGTGCCAGAGTTGGTAACGCGCAGCCATATCCTGCACCCGCACGGATTCATTCGCGTAGCCATCAAGCAAGGATTTTTGGTGTTCAGCTTTGGTCAGCAACTGATGCGCGTGCTGGCCATGAATTTGAATGAGCAGTTGTCCCAGTTCGCGAAGCTGAGAGAGGGGAACCGCAGTCCCGTTGATAAAACCACGGGAGCGCCCGTCGCTGCTGATCACGCGGCGAAGTAAACACTCACGTCCTTCTTCAAGCTGGTTTTCTTCCAGCCAGCGCAGGGCGGCAGGGGTATCCTTCAGCGAAAAACGGGCGCACAGGTCAGCACGGCTGGCGCCGGCCCGGACCATGTCGGCTTCAGCACGGCCACCAAGGCACAAGCCGAGCGCATCAATTGCAATAGATTTACCCGCCCCGGTTTCACCGGTGATGACGGTCATTCCGCTCTGAAAATCGATCTCAAGTTCACGAACGATAGCAAAATTGCTGATGGTCAGTTGTGCCAACATAATCGTTTTCCTGTATGAAAAACCATAGCTGTAATTACATACAGTATAAACTGGTTTTTTATACAGTAAAGAGGTTGGTGTTAAATTAGAATAATTTTTTTGACCAGCCTAATTTGGTACTTAATGTATTGAAATAACTATAATCTTTAGGGTGGATGAGATTCAGGTGATAGTCACAGCGGCGGATCAGTACATCTTCACCTTCCTGGATCGGCAACGCGATCTGGCTGTCACAACTGATTTCGAGATCGTTACGGCGGTGCGAGAAGCGCAACCGAATAGTGCTGCTGCTGTTGATGACCAGCGGACGCGCAGAAAGGGTGTGCGGGAACATCGGCACCAGCGTGATGGCATCAAGCGACGGGGTCAGAATCGGCCCGCCGGCAGAGAGGGAATAGGCGGTGGAACCGGTAGGCGTTGAGATGATCAGGCCATCGGAACGCTGAGAGAAGGCAAAGCTTTCGTCAATATAGACTTCAAACTCAATCATATGCGCGACTTTGCCGGGATGCAGCACCACTTCGTTAATGGCGGTACTGATACGCTTCTGGCAGTCCTTCTGACACACCTGTGCTTCCAGCAGAAAGCGTTTTTCCGCGACGTAATGACCTTCCAGCACGTCGGCGAGCTGTTGCTGCGCGTTATCGGGGTCAAGGTCAGTCAGAAAGCCGAGATTGCCACGGTTGATACCGATCACTTTGATATCGTATCGCGCCAGCGTTCGCGCCGCACCCAGCATATTGCCATCACCGCCGACAACCACCGCGAGGTCTGCCTGCTGGCCAATCTCCGCCAGGGTGCCAATTTTCACATTCTTCAACTGCAACTCGTGAGCGATTTGTTGCTCAACAATGACCTCATACCCTTTCGTGCATAACCAGCGGTAGAGCATTTCATGTGTCGTGAGTGCCGTGGGGTGACGAGGGTGTCCCACAATGCCGATACACTTGAAATGATTATTCATTTTTTCGAGGTCCTTGTGACGAAGATTGATGACAATGTGAGTGCTTCCCTTGAAACCCTGAATCTGATCCCCATAATAAGCGAAGTTAGCGAGATGAATGCGAAAAAAACGCGGAGAAATTCATGAGTAGTAAAGAACAGAAAACGCCTGAGGGGCAAGCCCCGGAAGAAATTATCATGGATCAGCACGAAGAAGTTGAGGCGGTTGAATCAGACGCTTCTGCTGAGCAGGTGGATCCGCGCGATGAAAAAATTGCGAATCTGGAAGCGCAGCTTACTGAAGCTCAGACCCGTGAACGTGATGCGGTGCTGCGCATAAAAGCGGAAATGGAAAACCTGCGTCGCCGTACCGAACTGGACGTTGAGAAGGCGCACAAGTTCGCGCTGGAGAAATTCGTCAATGAACTGCTGCCGGTGATTGATAGCCTGGATCGCGCGCTGGAAGTGGCGGATAAAGCCAATCCGGATATGAAGCCTATGGTGGAAGGGATCGAACTGACCCTGAAATCGATGCTGGATGTGGTGCGCAAGTTTGGCGTTGAAGTGATTGCTGAGACGAACGTTGCGCTGGATCCGAACGTGCATCAGGCGATTGCGATGGTCGAGTCTGAAGACATCGCGCCGGGCAACGTGCTGGGTATTATGCAGAAAGGCTATACGCTAAACGGTCGTACGATCCGCGCGGCGATGGTGACCGTTGCGAAAGCGAAAGGTTAATCTTTCGGCTATTTATATTGCCGGATGGCGCTGATGTTTATCCGGCCTACGGCCCACTGGAAAACCGGCGGGCCGTTTTCATTACTCCGCGACACTCTCCCGCAGCGGTTTCACGGGCAACACTTTGACCTGTTTAATCATATTCTCCTGGACGTCGAGAATATCGATATCATATTGACCGATGCGCACGCGAGTGCCCGCAATCGGGATCTCTTCCAGTGCTTCCAGAATCACGCCATTTACCGTACGCGCGTCGTCTTCCGGCAGATGCCAGTTAAACGCTTTGTTAATTTCCCGCACGTTGGCGCTGCCATCGATAATCACCGAACCGTCATTTTGCGGCGTCACTTCCTCAGCCAGCGTAGGTGACATCGAGGTGGTAAAGTCGCCGACAATCTCTTCAAGAATATCTTCCACCGTGACCAGCCCCTGAATATCGCCATATTCATTGACCACCAGGCCGACTTTCTTTTTATTACGCTGAAATTTGATGAGCTGTGTGCTGAGTGGCGTGCCCTCCGGGACGAAGTAAATCTCATCGGCGGCGCGCAGCATGGTCTCTTTGGTGAACTCTTTCTTTTCCGACATTAACCGCCAGGCTTCGCGAACGCGCAGCATGCTGATAGCGTCATCCAGCGAGTCACGGTACAACACAATACGCCCGTGCGGCGAGTGCGATAGCTGACGCACGATGGACTTCCAGTCGTCATTGATATCAATTCCCATAATTTCACTGCGCGGCACCATGATGTCATCCACGCTGACCTTTTCCAGATCGAGCACTGACAGCAGCATGTCCTGGTTGCGCCGGGAAATTTGCGAGCGGGATTCATTCACGAGGGTTCGTAACTCATCTTTACTCAACGAACCGCTGATGACGATATCGGTTTTAATGCCCATCATGCGCATCAGTAATCGGGTGATGGTGTTGAGCAACCAGACCAACGGCATCATCAGAATCTGTAACGGCGCCAACAGGAAGCTGCTGGGATAGGCCACCTTTTCCGGGTACAGCGCCGCAATGGTTTTTGGCAGAACTTCGGCAAACACCAGCACGACGAAGGTCAGCACGCCGGTGGCGATGGCAACGCCCGCATCGCCATACAAACGCATACCGACAATGGTGCCGATGGCCGAAGCAAGAATATTGACCAGGTTATTACCAATTAGTACCAGGCTTATCAGGCGATCGGGTTTACGCAGCAGCTTTTCAACGCGCTTTGCCGGACGGTTCCCTTGTTTGGCAAGGTGGCGTAAGCGATAGCGATTCAGGGTCATCATTCCGGTTTCGGAACCGGAAAAATAAGCGGAGATAACCACCATGACGATCAATGTGACGATCAGCGTGGTGGTGGAGATGTGTTCCAGGGGGCGCCTCCTTTAAGGCTTAGCTGACAAACTGCTGCAATATCCGGCTACCGAAATAAGCCAGCGTCAGGATCCCGGCGCCTGCGACGTTAAACCACACAACACGACGACCGCGCCAGCCTTCATGATAATGTCCCCACAACAGAACAATATAGACAAACCATGCGATGATCGAGAGCACCGCTTTGTCGATATTTTCCATGCTGAACAGATTGTGCATGTAAAACAGGCCGGTACACAGGGTGAGCGTCAGCAGGACCACGCCAATCTGCGTGATGTGGAACATCTTGCGTTCGATGCTCATCAGCGGCGGCATTTCATTATTGAACGCCAGCTTTTTGTTTTTAAGCTGATAGTCGATCCACGCCAGTTGCAGCGCGTACAGTGCGGCGATAATGAGTGTCGCATAAGAGAACAGCGACAACCCGATGTGGACCATCATTCCCGGCGTGGCTTCAAGGTGGGTGATGAACTCGTTCGGCATAAAGGTCGCGAAGGCCAGATTGATCAGCGCGAAGGCATACACCACTGGCAACAGTAGCCAGCCACGGTTGCGCGAGGCGACAATCGTCATCACCGTACAGATCATCAGGCTGACCAGCGAACCGACGTTCAGCAGGCTCAGGTTTTGTCCGCTATCACCACCCGGCAGAATGCGGGCTTCAAGCGCAATGGCGTGACACACCAGCGCGACAACCGCAGAAAGAATGGCCATACGCCGCCAGCCGCTGTTTTTTTGCAGCAGAGCGGGGACGATCAGCGCGAGGCTGACGGAATAGGCGACAAGGGCGAGCAAAGCAAAAACGGGCATAGTGGTGTCGACAGTTGGCCAGTGAGAAAGAGAAGCAGTATAGCGTTACGTGACCGCGGCTCCAACCGTTGCATAACAACAAAGACGGCTTCATGTTATACTGCGACAAAATTCTGTTCATGTGTCGCTTGAGCGACCAACCGTTTCCACCCCAGGCGAGAGACAATGTTTGATAATTTAACCGATCGTTTGTCGCGCACGCTGCGCAATATCAGTGGCCGCGGACGCCTTACTGAAGACAACGTTAAAGAGACGCTGCGCGAAGTGCGCATGGCGCTGCTGGAGGCTGACGTTGCGCTGCCGGTAGTGCGAGAGTTTATCAATCGCGTAAAAGAGAAAGCGGTTGGGCATGAAGTTAACAAGAGCCTGACGCCAGGGCAGGAGTTCGTCAAGATTGTCCGTAACGAACTCGTGGCGGCGATGGGCGAAGAGAACCAGAGCCTGAATCTGGCTGCGCAGCCGCCAGCCGTGGTGCTGATGGCGGGCTTGCAGGGTGCGGGTAAAACCACCAGCGTCGGTAAGCTGGGTAAGTTCCTGCGCGAAAAGCACAAGAAGAAAGTGCTGGTCGTCTCCGCTGACGTATATCGCCCTGCGGCGATCAAACAGCTGGAAACGCTGGCCGAGCAGGTTGGCGTTGATTTCTTCCCGTCGGATGTCGGCCAGAAGCCGGTCGATATCGTTAACGCGGCGCTGAAAGAAGCCAAACTCAAATTCTACGATGTGCTGCTGGTGGATACCGCCGGTCGTCTGCACGTTGATGAAGCGATGATGGACGAAATCAAGCAGGTCCATGCTTCTATCAATCCGGTAGAAACCCTGTTTGTGGTCGATGCGATGACCGGTCAGGATGCGGCGAATACCGCGAAGGCGTTCAATGAAGCGCTGCCGCTGACCGGCGTGGTGCTGACCAAAGTTGATGGTGACGCCCGTGGCGGTGCTGCGCTCTCTATTCGTCACATCACCGGCAAGCCGATCAAATTCCTCGGCGTTGGCGAGAAAACCGAGGCGCTGGAGCCGTTCCATCCGGATCGTATCGCGTCACGTATTCTCGGTATGGGCGACGTGCTGTCGCTGATCGAAGATATCGAAAGCAAAGTTGACCGCGCGCAGGCTGAGAAGCTGGCGACGAAACTGAAAAAGGGCGACGGTTTTGATCTGACCGACTTCCTGGAACAGTTGCGCCAGATGAAGAACATGGGCGGCATGGCGAGCCTGATGGGCAAGCTGCCGGGCATGGGGCAGATCCCGGACAACGTGAAGTCACAGATGGATGACAAAGTGCTGGTGCGCATGGAGGCGATCATCAACTCGATGACGCTGAAAGAGCGCGCGAAGCCGGAAATCATCAAAGGGTCCCGTAAACGCCGTATCGCACAAGGCTGCGGTATGCAGGTGCAGGACGTTAACCGCCTTCTGAAACAGTTCGACGACATGCAGCGCATGATGAAGAAGATGAAGAAGGGCGGAATGGCCAAAATGATGCGCAGTATGAAAGGGATGATGCCGCCAGGATTCCCTGGTCGCTAAAAACAAGGGTATAGGGCTATCTTGTTTGCCATTTTAGTTCCGGGGTGTGCTCGAAATGCTCACGTACTACGTGTACGCTCCGCTTTCTGTGCGCACGCCGGAACGAAACTGGCTTCACCGATATACGCCTTCTATCCCTTGTTTACTGTCCAGCATCAAGATGCTGATTGCAATTTCCCCAGAAATCAGTAAAATTTTCGGGCTTTTAATATGACACCGGGCTCCGTTCCTCGATGGGGCCCGGTTGTTTTATTCACACAAGAGGATGTTATGGTAACTATTCGTTTAGCTCGTCACGGCGCTAAAAAGCGTCCGTTCTACCAGGTTGTTGTTACTGACAGCCGTAACGCACGTAACGGTCGCTTCATTGAGCGCGTTGGCTTCTTTAACCCAATCGCTAGCGAAAAAGAAGAAGGCACTCGCCTGGATCTGGATCGCATCGCTCACTGGGTTGGCCAGGGCGCGACCATTTCTGATCGCGTTGCTACGCTGATCAAAGAAGTAAGCAAAGCAGCTTAATCTGTCACGGTGGTCATGATGAGCAAGCAACTCACTGCGCAAGCACCCGTGGACCCGATTGTCTTAGGGAAAATGGGATCGTCTTACGGTATTCGTGGTTGGCTCAGAGTGTTTTCTTCCACTGAAGACGCCGAAAGCATTTTTGACTATCAGCCCTGGTTTATCCAGAAGGCGGGTCAGTGGCAGCAAGTACAGCTGGAAAGCTGGAAGCACCACAATCAGGATCTGATCATCAAGCTGAAAGGCGTTGAAGATCGGGATGCTGCGAATCTGTTGACCAATTGCGAAATTGTCGTGGATTCTACGCAACTGCCAAAACTGGAAGAAGGTGACTACTACTGGAAAGACCTGATGGGCTGCCAGGTAGTGACCACTGAAGGCTACGATCTCGGTAAAGTCGTCGACATGATGGAAACCGGATCGAATGACGTCATCGTCATTAAGGCAAACCTGAAAGATGCGTTTGGTATCAAGGAACGCCTCGTGCCGTTCCTCGATGGGCAGGTTATCAAGAAAGTCGATCTCACTACGCGGACTATCGAAGTAGATTGGGATCCTGGTTTTTAAACCACCGGATAAGCGGTAAATGACGGCGTGATGGGGATTGGCTTGTGTTTATAGGTATCGTTAGCCTGTTTCCAGAAATGTTTCGCGCAATTACCGATTACGGGGTAACTGGCCGGGCTGTTAAAAATGGCCTGCTGAACATCCAGAGCTGGAGTCCTCGTGACTTCACGCATGACCGGCACCGTACCGTGGACGATCGTCCTTACGGCGGCGGACCGGGGATGTTAATGATGGTACAACCCTTACGGGATGCCATTCATGCAGCAAAAAGCGCGGCGGGTGAAGGCGCTAAGGTGATTTATCTGTCACCTCAGGGACGCAAGCTTGATCAAGCAGGCGTCAGCGAACTGGCTACGAATCAAAAGCTGATTCTGGTCTGTGGTCGCTACGAAGGCATAGATGAGCGCGTGATCCAAACCGAAATTGACGAAGAATGGTCAATCGGCGATTACGTTCTCAGCGGTGGCGAGTTACCGGCAATGGTACTGATTGACTCCGTTTCCCGGTTTATTCCGGGGGTTCTGGGTCATGAGGCATCGGCAACGGAAGATTCCTTTGCGGATGGATTGCTGGACTGCCCGCACTATACCCGACCTGAAGTGTTAGAAGAGATGGACGTCCCGGCAGTGTTACTGTCAGGAAACCATGCTGAGATACGTCGCTGGCGTTTGAAACAGTCGCTGGGTCGCACCTGGCTTAGAAGACCTGAACTTCTGGAAAACCTGGCTCTGACTGAAGAGCAAGCAAGGTTGCTGGCGGAGTTCAAAACGGAACACGCGCAACAGCAACATAAACATGATGGGATGGCGTAAGCCCCCGATTATCAGTTTACCCAGGATAAGAGATTAAATTATGAGCAACATTATTAAGCAACTTGAACAAGAGCAGATGAAGCAGGACGTACCTTCCTTCCGTCCGGGTGATACCGTGGAAGTGAAAGTATGGGTTGTTGAAGGTTCCAAAAAACGTCTGCAGGCATTCGAGGGCGTGGTTATCGCTATTCGTAACCGCGGTCTGCACTCTGCATTCACTGTTCGTAAAATTTCCAACGGCGAAGGCGTTGAGCGTGTCTTCCAGACTCACTCTCCGGTTGTTGACAGCATTGCTGTTAAACGTCGTGGTGCCGTTCGTAAAGCTAAACTGTACTACCTGCGTGAGCGTACTGGTAAGGCTGCTCGTATCAAAGAGCGTCTTAACTAAGATATCGCTCAGGCGACATCCTGTTAGAAGGGCTGGCCAGTTGGCTGGCCCTTTTTTATCTCCGTAACACTCACAACGTTAACCTTCAGTTCATAAATCATTTACAATGCCCCTCGTTCTCTGAGGGAGGGACAGTGAATAACGGTAAATTTCGTCAGTCAGGTTTTCAGCGGCACGCGGCATGTCTCGCGTTGTTTGCGATCCTGCTGATTGTCATTGCCCCGCTAATCTCCGTTGCACTGCAAAAAGATCCAATGAGCGCGATGCCGGGTATGCATCATGAGATGAGTTCGATGGCGAAGCACACCGGGCATCACGGTGATTCTCCTTCCATTCCGATACCTGTCGATCACGGCGAAGCCTGTGGCTATTGTGTATTACTGGCTCATGTTCCAGGGCTTATCCTGGCGATGATGATTCTGCTCTGCGGCGTTCTGCTCAGAGTGCAATGTCAACCCACTCGTCCGACGGTAAAACACTGGTATTTCTTCCCCTGGCTGTATCCTGATACGCGCGCGCCGCCGCGCAGGTCCTCACTTTCCTGTTACTGAAAATAAGATTGACGCATAAGCGTCACGACACTCTTTTGCTTTTTCTGAGGAAAAGTATGACAACCTGCACACCGCGCGCGGCATGGATAACCCTGCTGCGACGCCTTCATTTCTACATCGGCCTGTTTGTCGGGCCATTTATCTTTGTTGCCGCACTGACCGGCACGTTGTATGTGGCGACGCCGCAACTGGAAGAGGCCATTTACGCTCAGGCACTTAACGGGACGACGCAGGGAGAGCCGCAATTACTGGCGGCACAGGTTGCGATTGCGCAGCAGGTGACCGGCGGGCACCTGCGCCTGCACGCCGTCCGCCCTGGACTGGAGCCGGGCGATACAACGCGCGTCATGTTTGCCGACCCTGCGCTGGCGGCTTCTGAACATCGGGCCATTTTTATCGATCCGGTAACCCTGGCCGTGAAAGGCGATATGCCGGTGTACGGCACCAGCGGTATCCTGCCGCTGCGGCAGTGGATTGATTATGCCCACCGTTCGCTATTGTTGGGGGAGGTCGGGCGTCTCTACAGTGAACTGGCGGCATCCTGGATGTGGGTGGCGGCGCTGGGCGGTATTACACTCTGGTCAGTAACGCGACCCCGGCGCCGGTTGAACAATCCGGTTCAAAACCACCGTCGCTTGCACGTTACGCTGGGATGGCTGTTGTTAGTCGGAATGCTGCTGTTTTCAGCAACCGGACTGACCTGGTCGCAGTGGGCAGGCGGCAATGTGGATAAAATGCGCGCCGCGTTTGGCTGGCTGACGCCACAGCTTAACGCTCAACTTCATGGTGCTCGCCCGCTTCATGATGAGCACGCAGGCCACCATGGCGGCAGGGAGATGCCTGCGGCTCAGGTGAATATCCGTCAGTTCGATACCGTATTACAAACTGCGCAGACGGCTGGCCTCAATGCGCTTCGGATGGAAATTCGTCCGCCGAAGGATGCGCAGCACGGGTGGACGGTAACGGAAATCGATCGCCGCTGGCCTACGCAGGTTGATGCCGTTGCTGTTGACCCGACGATGCTTCAGGTGACTGACCATACCCGATTTGCCGACTTCCCGCTGATGGCGAAGTTGACGCGCTGGGGCGTCGATTTTCATATGGGCATTCTGCTGGGATTGCCGAACCAATTACTGCTGATCGGTTTTGGCGTTGGCCTTTGCCTGATGATCGTGATTGGTTATCGGCTGTGGTGGATTCGCCGTCCTGCGGGCCCATCAGCCAGTCCGGCGCAGACGCTGGTTCAAAGCTGGCTCATGTTGAGCGTTTGGGGGCGTACAGGTGTTGGGTTACTGGCGATGACGCTCGGACTGGCAATGCCGGTGCTGGGGGGGAGTCTGCTGCTGTTTATGCTGGTCGACTGGCTGCGCTGGGTTCACGCGTCACGCGCGGGAATCGTGCAGCCAGCCGACTGAGAACTAAGGCGTGCTGATGACCACGGCGACACGGCGGTTTTCAGCGCGACCTTTCGCCGACTGGTTGCTGGCGATGGGGTATTTTTTCCCTAATCCCTGAGTGGTCAGATTGGTGCGCGGAATCTTCGCACCTTCTGACCACGCGTCCGCCACGACATTGGCGCGCTTGAGTGATAACGCCTCATTGTAGCTGTCCTCGCCATAGTTATCGGTATGCCCATCCATACGCGCATGATTCAGACCGACTGAAGCCAGACGAGCGGCCATCGACTGAATCTGCTGCTGGCTTTCCGCACGCAGTTTGTAGTCATTCTTATCAAACAGGATAGTGTCGGAAAGCCCCAGGGACCAGTCTCCTGCGGATTCAGTAAATCCGTACGATTGCATGGCTGCTATCTGCTCAGGGGTGAATTTGCCCTGTGGTGCCTGACAGCCTGCCAGCAGTAGTGTGGCAAGAATGAATGGGGATAAAAGACGCTTAAGCATGTGTGCATTCCTTTTTTATTTTATCGAGCGCACAGCGCGCTGATGTTTAGCCTGATACATATTACGATCGGCCAGTTCTTGTAATTTCTCGGCGGAAGCGTGCTCCCAGGTCAGCGCGTAACCCATACTCAGTGTCATACTGACTAAATGTCCGTTATGCAGGTCAAAAGGACGATTAAACTCTTGTGACAGCGCGGCGCTAATTCGCTGGACTTCATAGTCTGAATGGACGCCGTAAAGCACGACGGCAAACTCATCTCCGCCGAGGCGATAAGGAATATGGCGGTTGCCGCCAAATTCAGCCAGTCGTCTGGCGACTTCAATCAGCACGCGATCGCCTGCGGCATGTCCCCAGGTATCATTTATAAATTTGAAGTTATCGCCATCAAGAAACAGAAGCGCTGAGCTGCTACGGGCTGAATTGTCGTTCATCAGGGCGCTGATGCTGCTCCGGAACGCCGCCCGGTTTGCCAGCCCGGTCAGCGGATCGTGCAGCGCCGTTCGCAATAATTGTGCATTTTTGGCCTGCAAACGCAGCTGCCACTCTTCCATTTCATCCAGCAGGCTGTTGAAGTCCTGGGCAAAATTGTGGAACTCTTCAATCCGCTCTTCAGAGACGCGGCGGGAGAAGTTACGGTTGGTACGCACATCGTGCACCACCTCGGTGATATTTTGCAGCGCCTCAACCACACCACGGTGCAGGTGACGCGTCAGCAAAATGGCAATACCGGAGGCCAGCAGAATCGACCCGGTAAGTACCGCCAGAGAAAGCCAGATGAAGTGGCTGATTAAGCTGTCGCGTGCGGTAAGTCGAACTTCACCGATAATTTCACCACTGTGCCAGACGGGCTGGGCGACGGGGAAGGGAAAGAGCCAGTGACTAATAAAATCCCCTAGCTTATCGTCGTTCTCCAGCGCGTTGTAGCGCCAGGAGGCAATGACATTCTGATTATTGTCGCGAACCTCAGCGGCGGAAAATTGCCCCTGTTGGCCGAGCGCGGCCAGCGTTTCTGCGGCGGCGGCATCATCGGCGAATACCAGCGCAGCTTCCAGACTATGGGTCATTGTCGCCGCCGTGAGCTCGAGGTTCCTTTGCGCATACTGTTTTAACGTCAGCACCGAGGCCACACATAGCAGCAGCCAGATCAACGTCATGGTCACGATCACGCTGGTGATGTTGATGCGTCGCAACGCTCGCTTAAATGTGGGACGGGGGGTTAGGGAAAGATCCTTATCCATTTTTATTATTCCGTGCGAGCATCAATACATCCGGATTGACTCTTACGCCACTGCGTGACAAGGAATCCAGATTAACGGCGAATCTGACATCATTATTGTTAATAATCAGACAAAAGGTGCTGCCAATAATGCATTCGGCATTCTGTTCTGCAATTAATAACAACGCCTTAGACGGATATTTATTCGCTAATTCAACCTGAGCAGTGGGAGATTCGCTGCCGAAATAAACACCATCACAACGCGCAGTTAATGCTTCTTGTTCGGTGTAAATAATAACAGGTTGATAAGGCAGCGACGTATCACTGCTGTCTCCCAGGACGTTGACGAACCGGGAAGACGAGAAAATACACAGTCTGGGTGGCCCTGAGAGGGCAGGCCAGCGCGTATAGCTGACAATGCCAGAGACCATGGTGCGAACGTTCTTCGCCGCATCAGGGATGTCATTTGCAAAAACTGGCGATCCTGCCAGTAAGAGCACCAGCAGCATCAGGCATCGGTGAGAAGCGGACATAACGATTTCCTCACCAGCATCTTTTATCAGTCATCAAAATACATCCATGTTTTGTTTAAAGCAAAATAGCATTATTTTTGCGGAGCGTCATTATACCTTGTAGATTAACGTATACGCCTTAAGCTAAATCTGACTAAATATTAATTCAGACGTATTGAGCCAGCATTTTCATCGGCACCTTGTTGCCATGCTTCACGCAACTGGCTGGCATTTTCTACGGTATCGCAACTGGCAGGGAAGGTTTTCCCCGTTACGCCTCTGGCATAGACAAAATTTTGCTGACAGGTTTTACGCTGACCTTCTGCATAACCGTTGAGGTATTGCGAACGATCCACCTCCGGGTCGTTAAAGCTATCGGCCAGCGTTTCATTATCTTTAACCGCAACGCCGGAAATTGCATCTTCAATACCGGCGTCATACCAGTTGGTACTGGTCCATGTTGGCGCGTGGGTGTAAGGATCGATCTGGCAGCCACTAAGCAGAAAAATGACTGCGATACTGACTCTTCTCGTCATTGCTCGTTCTCCTGTTTTTCAAAGCATAGCG
Organism: Citrobacter sp. LST-B2; assembly: GCF_057983045.1. NCBI lineage: Bacteria > Pseudomonadati > Pseudomonadota > Gammaproteobacteria > Enterobacterales > Enterobacteriaceae > Citrobacter > Citrobacter sp. LST-B2. The sequence goes on along the minus strand of NZ_CP192598.1, from coordinate 3,683,493 downwards.
GACCGTACAATAACCGTGTGTAAATTATTATGTACGATGTGATGGGCTTTAAATCGAACAAATGTCGATTCTGTAACGTAATGTTTACGTATTTTGGATTGATATCTTTACTCGTTGTGTTATCGTTACGTCATCCTCACTGAGGAAAACTATCGCAAACGAGCTAAAACAGGATCGCCATCATGCAAAAAGACGCGCTTAACAACGTACATATTACCGACGAACAGGTTCTGATGACCCCGGAACAACTTAAAGCGGAATTCCCGCTGAGCCTGGCGCAAGAGGCGCAAATCGCCCAGTCCCGCAAAACCATTTCTAACATCATTGCCGGTCGCGATCCGCGTCTGTTAGTGGTGTGCGGTCCGTGCTCCATTCACGATCCTGAAACGGCCCTGGAATATGCTCGTCGATTTAAAGCCCTTGCCGCAGAGGTCAGCGATAGCCTCTATCTGGTGATGCGCGTCTATTTTGAAAAACCCCGTACTACCGTTGGCTGGAAAGGGTTAATTAACGATCCTCATATGGATGGCTCTTTTGACGTTGAAGCAGGTCTGAAAATTGCGCGTCAACTGCTGCTTGAACTGGTCAACATGGGACTGCCGCTGGCGACGGAAGCGCTGGATCCGAACAGCCCGCAGTACCTGGGCGATCTGTTTAGCTGGTCTGCGATTGGCGCGCGTACCACGGAATCGCAAACGCACCGTGAAATGGCATCGGGTCTGTCGATGCCGGTGGGCTTCAAAAACGGCACCGACGGCAGCCTGGCGACGGCGATCAATGCCATGCGCGCGGCGGCGCAATCGCACCGTTTTGTCGGTATTAACCAGGCAGGTCAGGTTGCGCTGTTGCAAACCCAGGGCAACCCGGACGGGCATGTGATCCTGCGCGGCGGCAAAGCGCCTAACTACAGCCCGGCAGATGTCGCCCAGTGCGAAAAAGAGATGGAACAGGCGGGACTGCGGCCGTCACTGATGGTAGATTGCAGTCATGGTAATTCCAATAAAGATTACCGTCGTCAGCCTGCCGTGGCGGAGTCGGTGGTTGCGCAAATTAAAGATGGCAACCGCTCAATCATCGGCCTGATGATTGAAAGTAATATTCACGAAGGCAACCAGTCCTCCGAGCAACCGCGCAGCGAAATGAAGTACGGCGTGTCCGTTACCGATGCCTGCATCAGTTGGGAAATGACGGACGCGTTACTGCGTGAAATTAACAAAGACTTGAACGGCCAGTTGGCGGCGCGCCAGGCTTAAGAGGTTCGTTATGGTTGCTGAATTGACCGCGTTACGCGATCAAATTGATGAAGTAGACAAGGCGCTGCTGGATTTGCTGGCGCGCCGTCTGGAACTGGTGGCAGAGGTCGGGGAAGTCAAAAGCCGCTTTGGCCTGCCGATTTATGTACCGGAACGCGAAGCCTCAATGCTGGCTTCGCGCCGAGCCGAAGCGGAAGCGCTCGGCGTACCGCCAGATCTGATTGAAGACGTACTGCGTCGAGTGATGCGTGAATCCTATTCCAGTGAGAACGATAAAGGGTTTAAGACGCTGTGTCCTTCGCTGCGCCCGGTGGTGATTGTCGGCGGTGGCGGTCAGATGGGACGGTTGTTCGAGAAAATGCTCACTCTGTCGGGTTATCAGGTGCGGATCCTCGAACAGCATGACTGGGATCGCGCGCAGGAGATCGTCGCGGATGCCGGCATGGTGATCGTGAGTGTCCCGATCCATCTGACGGAACAGGTGATCGCAACATTACCGCCGTTGCCCGCCGACTGTATCCTGGTCGATCTGGCGTCGGTGAAAAACGGTCCTTTACAGGCAATGCTGGCGACGCACGACGGGCCGGTACTCGGTCTGCACCCGATGTTTGGCCCGGACAGCGGCAGCCTGGCAAAGCAGGTGGTGGTCTGGTGCGATGGACGTCATCCGGAAGCTTATCAGTGGTTCCTGGAGCAGATTCAGGTCTGGGGCGCGCGGCTGCACCGTATTAGCGCCGTCGAGCACGATCAGAACATGGCGTTCATTCAGGCGCTTCGTCACTTTGCGACCTTTGCTTATGGTCTACATCTGGCAGAAGAAAACGTGCAGCTTGAACAGTTGCTGGCGCTCTCTTCTCCGATTTATCGCCTTGAACTGGCGATGGTGGGGCGGCTGTTTGCTCAGGACCCACAGCTTTACGCCGATATCATTATGGCGTCGGAGAGCAATCTGGCACTGATTAAGCGCTATTACAAACGTTTTGGCGAAGCGATCAGTTTGCTGGAGCAGGGAGATAAACAGGCGTTTATCGACAGCTTCCGCAAAGTGGAGCACTGGTTCGGTGACTACGCGAAGCGCTTCCAGAGCGAAAGTCGTACGCTGTTACGCCAGGCGAATGACAGTCGACAGTAATGGCAGGATTATGCCGGATAGCGCCGCTAAAGTGCCTTATCCAGCCTATGCAACATAAACAACAGGCCGGACAGGCATACGCCCTCCGGCCTTGTTGCACGTTAGCTCGGATCGACTGGCACCACGTTCTCACTGGGATAGCAACCCAACACCTTCATGGAGCGAGTAATCTCGCCCAACTCCTTGAGCGCCTTCTGCATCTGTGGGGATTCCAGATTGGCCTGGATGTCGAGATAAAACATCTCTTCCCACGGATTGCCGTGTATGGGGCGGGATTCCAGTTTGGTCATGATCAGATTGTGGTTACGCATCACCAGTAGCGCTTCCACCAGCGCGCCCGCCTGTTGTCCTGTCGCCATCAGCAGCGTTGTTTTGGCTGGCACCTGGTCAGAAACATTGATTGCTTTACGCGCCAGCACGATGAAACGCGTGATATTTTGCGTCTGATTCGCCTCGATACGTTCAAGAACCTGTAAGCCATGCAGCACGCCACCGGCTTCGCTTCCGAGCGCAGCAACGTGCGGAGAGTTCGCCTGAGCGACCTTTTCCATTGCGGCGGATGTGCTTTCGGTGTACTCAATTTTCCAGTGCGGATAACGACTGAGGAACTTGCTGCACTGCTGGAACGGCTGCGGGTGGCTGTACACCGTCTCAATGGTGTCGAGGTCCGTGGTACCGGAAACCAGCACGCAGTGATCGATAGCCACCGTCATCTCACCCACAATGGAGAGACTGGTGTGCTGGAGCAGATCGTAGACATCGTTAATCCCACCCGAGCTGGTGTTTTCAATCGGTACAACTGCGTAATCGGCCTGGCCGGTTTCAACCTGATTAAAGATATCGGCAAACTTTGTACAACCGCTCTCAATAAACTGCTCAAAGTGACGGGCAGCGTACTGACGTGCCGCAAGATGTGAGTAAGAGCCTTTTGGTCCCAGGAACGCCACGCGCGCAGAATGCGGGTTGATCTTATTCAGATGTTGCTGGAGCAGCGCCTGCTGGGTGAGAACGGAGTCTTCGATGATGAGTTGAAAAAGGCGGGTGATGTAGTGCGCATCCAGATGATGGGCTTTGCCAAGCGTAATCAATCTGTCCAGGAGATCGCGCTCGCGGTCGATATCCCGTACCGGGCGATGGGATTCGAGCTTGGCTTTGCCGACTTCAACTGCCAGCCCACGTCGCTCGGCCAGTAACGCCAGTAATTTTGCATCCAGCGCGCTGATTTTATCGCGCAGCGCCAGTAATGGGTTTTCCGATGTCATAGTGTTGCCTTTATTGTTATCAATAAAAAAGGCCCCCCGGTGTGGGAGGCCTTATTGTTCGTCTTCGCATTCTTTTTCACACGACGAAAGCCTCCCATTCAGGGGAAGGTAAAAAAGAATGCGAAGAAGAACGGAGTGTGTTTCATATCAGTTTCCTTAAGTGATGTCAGTAAAGTACCCGTACTGTTTTCACCCTGTCAACAAAAAACGCGCCCGAAGGCGCGTTGGCGATACACTCAATGTAAGGGACTACTCTTCTTCTGCTTCGACGAAGTTGGCGTCTTTTACTGAAGTTGTTGCACGACGGGCTTCGCCTTTGTGCTGCACTTTATTGAGCTGCCGTTCCAGCTTGTTGATCAAATCGTTAATAGCGGTATACATATCTTCGTGTTTTGCGCTGGCGACCAGATGTCCGTTCGGTGTATTGATGGTGGCATCAGCAATGAAACCCTGTGGCTCCTTGGACAGAATAATATGTGGATTAATGAGATGGGTTTGCCATTTTTCAAGTTTGGCGAGACGGTCTGCGACATGTTGGCGAATTGCCGGAGTAATTTCCATTTGTTTACTGGTAATGTTCATTGTCATAAATTTTACCTCTTGTCTTTCCCGTCTTGGTGATTCCAGCATACCGTTCCTAATGTCAAAATGTGTGATTTAAATCACATTATTTTGTCACTTTTTGTCAAGGGTACCTTTTTGTGAGTTATCGCAGGAAGAGGTGATTTTTAACTTGAGGAAAGCCAGAAAGCAGGCCATATTTGATGAGTTGCGTCACGCAAAAGTCATCAGCGCCACGACGCGAAACGGATAAAAAAACGGCAGCTCAGCGCTGCCGTTTTTGCATCTGAAAATCGATCAGGTGTTGCTGCTGTTAGCGGCGATAATCTTCGCCACTTTGTCAGCCTGCGCCGTCATCTGCATTTCGCGATAGGCATTTTCCATCAACGGCAGGGCATCACGCGTTGCCTGCGTATCCGGGAAATCGCGCAGCATACCTTCTACACGGTTAACCACGGCAACCCATGCACCGCGCTGAGTGTAATAATCCGCAACGGAGTACTCATATTTCGCCAGACGATCTTTCAGGAACACCAGACGTTTGGTGGCGTCGGTGGTGTACTGGCTGTTCGGATAACCGCGAACCAGTTTCGAAAAGTCATTGAACGCAGCTCGCGCATGCTGAGGGTCACGGTCGCTACGATCAACACCAAAGAACCCTTGTAATGCGCTGTCATCTAACGCCATATTGGTCAGGCCACGCATATACATGACATAATCAATGTTAGGATGAGTTGGATTCAGGCGGATAAAGCGATCGATGGCAGCCTGAGCAAGCGGCAGATCGGCGTTTTTGTAGTAGGCGTAGATGAGATCTAACTGCACCTGCTGAGAATAAGGACCAAATGGATAGCGGTTATCCAACGCTTCCAATTGCGTTATTGCCTGTTTCCAGTTACCGTCCTGCAGCTTTTGCTGAGCAGTCGCGTAGATTTCATTAGGCGGATTATCGGGCACCTCTTCCTTTGAACCAGAGCAACCCGCCAAAAACAGGCTCAACGTGGCTGCTGCCACCAGATATTTCATGCGCGTCATGACGTTTTGACTTTCCTCAAAATGTTTTACGGGAGATTCTCTGTTCCTGCTCCCGGTTAAGACCAGCTACAATAGCACACTATATTAAACGGCAAAGCCGTAAAACCCAACGTTAAACGAAGAAGCTGTATATGGCACAACGAGTACAACTCACCGCAACGGTATCCGAAAATCAACTCGGTCAACGCTTAGATCAAGCTTTGGCCGAAATGTTCCCTGATTATTCGCGATCGCGCATAAAAGATTGGATTCTTGATCGGCGCGTGCTGGTCAACGGTAAACTTTGCGACAAACCAAAAGAAAAAGTGTTAGGCGGAGAACGGGTCGCCATCGATGCTGAAATCGATGAAGAAATCCGCTTCGAGCCACAGGATATCCCACTGGATATCGTTTATGAAGATGATGACATCATTGTTATCAACAAGCCACGCGATCTGGTTGTTCATCCTGGCGCGGGCAACCCGGACGGCACGGTTCTGAATGCATTACTGCATTATTATCCGCCAATTGCTGATGTTCCACGCGCAGGTATTGTCCATCGCCTGGATAAAGACACCACCGGGCTGATGGTGGTTGCGAAAACCGTTCCGGCGCAAACGCGGCTGGTGGAAGCGCTGCAACTGCGTGAGATTACCCGTGAATACGAAGCGGTAGCGATCGGTCATATGACGGCTGGCGGCACGGTGGAAGAACCTATCAGCCGTCACCCGACGAAGCGTACTCATATGGCGGTGCATCCGATGGGTAAACCAGCGGTCACGCACTATCGCATCATGGAACACTTCCGTGTGCACACGCGTCTGCGCTTGCGTCTGGAGACCGGACGTACGCACCAGATCCGCGTGCATATGGCGCATATTACCCATCCGCTGGTGGGCGATCAGGTATACGGTGGCCGTCCGCGTCCGCCGAAAGGCGCGTCGGAGGCATTTATCTCGACATTGCGTAAATTCGACCGTCAAGCGCTACATGCCACCATGCTGCGTTTGTATCACCCGATTTCCGGTATCGAAATGGAATGGCATGCGCCGATCCCACAGGATATGGTGGAACTGATTGACGCGATGCGTGCGGATTTCGAAGAGCATAAGGATGATGTGGCCTGGCTATGAGTGAGCTTATTGTCCCGCAGTGGCCTCTGCCGAACGGTGTGGCGGCCTGCAGTTCGACCCGTACCGGTGGTGTGAGTTTGCCGCCGTATGATGCCTTAAACCTGGGCGCCCACTGTGGCGATAACCCGGAGCATGTCGAAGAGAACCGCAGACGCCTGTTTGCTGCGGGCAATCTGCCTTCAAAACCGGTCTGGCTGGAACAGGTGCATGGAAAAGACGTCCTGAAGCTGACCGGCGAGCCTTACGCCTCCAAACGGGCGGATGCGTCATACAGTAATACGCCGGGTACCGTTTGTGCGGTAATGACGGCAGACTGTCTGCCCGTACTCTTTTGTAATCGGGCAGGAACGGAGGTGGCGGCAGTCCATGCGGGCTGGCGTGGATTATGTGAAGGCGTACTGGAAGAGACGGTGGCCTGCTTTGCTGATAAGCCTGAAAATATTCTTGCCTGGTTAGGCCCGGCGATTGGTCCTGCGGCGTTTGAAGTCGGACCTGAGGTGCGCGAGGCGTTTATCGCCAAAGAGACTAATGCGCATGAAGCCTTTGAGCCTCACGGCGAAAAATATCTGGCGAATATTTATCAGCTTGCCCGTCAGCGCCTGGCAAATGTCGGCGTTGAGCAAATTTATGGCGGCGACCGCTGTACTTTTAGTGAAAATGAGACTTTCTTCTCTTATCGTCGCGACAAGACCACGGGGCGTATGGCAAGTTTTATTTGGCTGATATAACCTAAAGAATCAAGACGATCCGGTACGTGTAATTTTCTTTTCACATAATTCAGGTCAATAACCTTGAATAATTGAGGGATGACCTCATTTAATCTCCAGTAGCAAATTTGACCTGTTATGGGAGGAGTTATGCGTCTGGATCGTCTTACTAACAAATTCCAGCTTGCTCTTGCCGATGCCCAGTCGCTCGCACTGGGGCACGACAACCAATTCATCGAACCTCTTCATTTAATGAGCGCCTTGCTGAATCAGGAAGGGGGATCGGTACGTCCTTTATTAACCTCTGCCGGTATTAATGCCGGACAGTTACGCACCGCCATCGATCAGGCGCTGAGTCGTTTACCGCAGGTGGAAGGCACTGGCGGCGACGTCCAGCCCTCTCAGGATCTGATGCGTGTTCTTAATCTTTGCGACAAGCTGGCGCAAAAGCGAGGGGACAATTTTATTTCGTCAGAACTGTTCGTTCTGGCGGCGCTTGAGTCGCGTGGCACACTGCCCGATTTACTGAAATCGGCTGGCGCAACGACCGCGAATATTACTCAGGCAATTGAACAAATGCGTGGAGGTGAAAGCGTGAACGACCAGGGGGCTGAAGACCAACGTCAGGCCTTGAAAAAATACACTGTCGATCTGACTGAGCGTGCCGAGCAGGGCAAACTTGACCCGGTTATCGGCCGTGATGAAGAGATCCGCCGGACCATTCAGGTTCTGCAGCGTCGTACAAAAAACAACCCGGTGTTAATCGGTGAGCCTGGTGTCGGTAAAACGGCGATTGTTGAAGGACTGGCACAGCGAATCATTAATGGTGAAGTCCCTGAAGGGTTAAAAGGCCGTCGCGTACTGGCGCTGGATATGGGCGCGCTGGTGGCAGGGGCAAAATACCGCGGTGAATTTGAAGAACGCTTAAAAGGCGTACTCAACGATCTTGCCAAACAGGAAGGGAATGTCATCCTGTTTATCGACGAATTGCACACCATGGTGGGCGCAGGTAAAGCGGATGGCGCAATGGATGCCGGGAACATGCTGAAACCGGCGCTGGCGCGTGGGGAACTGCACTGCGTAGGGGCGACTACGCTCGACGAGTATCGGCAGTACATCGAAAAAGATGCGGCGCTGGAACGTCGTTTCCAGAAAGTGTTCGTGGCTGAGCCGTCAGTGGAAGATACCATTGCGATACTGCGTGGTCTGAAAGAACGTTATGAACTGCATCACCATGTGCAGATTACTGACCCGGCAATCGTCGCGGCCGCCACGCTGTCTCATCGTTACATTGCCGATCGCCAGTTGCCGGATAAAGCCATCGACCTGATCGATGAAGCGGCATCCAGCATCCGTATGCAGATTGACTCTAAGCCGGAAGAACTGGACAGACTCGACCGCCGCATTATCCAGCTCAAGCTGGAGCAGCAGGCATTAATGAAAGAGTCTGATGAGGCGAGTAAAAAACGCCTCGATATGCTTAACGAAGAGCTGGATGATAAAGAGCGTCAGTACTCTGAATTAGAAGAAGAGTGGAAAGCGGAAAAAGCGTCGCTCTCCGGAACACAAACGATCAAAGCCGAGCTGGAACAGGCGAAGATTGCTATTGAACAGGCGCGTCGTGTTGGCGATCTGGCGCGGATGTCAGAACTGCAATACGGTAAAATTCCTGAGCTGGAAAAACAGCTGGAAGCCGCGACGCAGTCGGAAGGTAAAACCATGCGTCTGTTGCGTAATAAAGTGACGGATGCGGAAATTGCCGAAGTGCTGGCGCGCTGGACCGGTATTCCGGTCGCGAGAATGCTGGAAGGCGAGCGCGAAAAACTGTTGCGTATGGAGCAAGAGTTACATAGCCGTGTGATCGGTCAGAATGAAGCGGTCGAAGCCGTATCGAATGCGATTCGTCGTAGCCGTGCCGGTCTTGCCGATCCAAACCGCCCGATTGGCTCGTTCTTGTTCCTCGGCCCAACCGGGGTCGGTAAAACCGAGCTGTGTAAGGCGCTGGCAAACTTTATGTTTGACAGTGATGATGCGATGGTGCGGATCGACATGTCCGAGTTTATGGAGAAACACTCCGTATCACGTCTGGTGGGTGCGCCTCCGGGATATGTCGGTTATGAAGAGGGTGGCTACCTGACAGAAGCGGTTCGTCGTCGTCCTTATTCCGTTATTCTGCTTGATGAAGTTGAGAAAGCGCATCCTGATGTGTTCAACATTCTTCTGCAGGTACTGGATGATGGTCGTCTGACCGATGGACAGGGGAGAACGGTCGACTTCCGTAATACGGTGGTCATTATGACCTCTAACCTGGGTTCCGATTTGATTCAGGAACGCTTTGGCGATCTCGACTACAGCCATATGAAAGATCTGGTGTTAGGTGTGGTGAGTCACAACTTCCGCCCGGAATTCATCAACCGTATAGATGAGGTTGTGGTATTCCATCCGTTGGGTGAACAACACATCGCGTCTATTGCGCAGATCCAACTGCAGCGTCTGTACAAACGTCTGGAAGAGCGTGGCTATGAAATCCACATCTCTGATGAAGCGCTGAAACTGCTGAGCGCAAATGGTTATGATCCGGTGTATGGGGCGCGTCCGTTGAAACGTGCAATCCAGCAGCAGATCGAAAACCCGCTGGCGCAGCAAATCCTGTCTGGAGAGTTAATTCCAGGCAAAACGATTCGTCTTGAGGTAAACGACGATCGGATTGTCGCAGTACAGTAATTCTTAATGAAATAATTAATGGGCTCTTCGGAGCCCATTTTTGTTTAAAAAACAGGCTAAAATGATGGTTTATAGAGTGGTTTGCCTGGAAAGTGAGCAGTCGATAAGTTTTTTGTATTTTTGACTTGTCAGCCAGAAATAACTCCCTATAATGCGCCTCCACTGACACGGAACAACGGCACGCAAGCCGCCTGGTCAGCAGGGTTCTCCGGTGAAAACCAGTGATGAACACCGACAGAGAAAAGCGAAATAAATGCTTGACTCTGAAGCGGGGAAGTGTATTATGCACACCCCGCGCCGCTGAGAAAAAGCGAAGCGGCACTGCTCTTTAACAATTTATCAGACAATCTGTGTGGGCACTCAGAGTGACATGGATTCTTAACGTCGCAAGACGAAAAATGAATACCAAGTCTCAAAGAGTGAACACGTAATTCATTACGACGTTTAATTCTAGGAGCATCAAACTTAAATTGAAGAGTTTGATCATGGCTCAGATTGAACGCTGGCGGCAGGCCTAACACATGCAAGTCGAACGGTAACAGGAAGCAGCTTGCTGCTTTGCTGACGAGTGGCGGACGGGTGAGTAATGTCTGGGAAACTGCCCGATGGAGGGGGATAACTACTGGAAACGGTAGCTAATACCGCATAATGTCGCAAGACCAAAGAGGGGGACCTTCGGGCCTCTTGCCATCGGATGTGCCCAGATGGGATTAGCTTGTTGGTGAGGTAACGGCTCACCAAGGCGACGATCCCTAGCTGGTCTGAGAGGATGACCAGCCACACTGGAACTGAGACACGGTCCAGACTCCTACGGGAGGCAGCAGTGGGGAATATTGCACAATGGGCGCAAGCCTGATGCAGCCATGCCGCGTGTATGAAGAAGGCCTTCGGGTTGTAAAGTACTTTCAGCGGGGAGGAAGGGGTTAAGGTTAATAACCTTAGCCATTGACGTTACCCGCAGAAGAAGCACCGGCTAACTCCGTGCCAGCAGCCGCGGTAATACGGAGGGTGCAAGCGTTAATCGGAATTACTGGGCGTAAAGCGCACGCAGGCGGTCTGTCAAGTCGGATGTGAAATCCCCGGGCTCAACCTGGGAACTGCATTCGAAACTGGCAGGCTTGAGTCTCGTAGAGGGGGGTAGAATTCCAGGTGTAGCGGTGAAATGCGTAGAGATCTGGAGGAATACCGGTGGCGAAGGCGGCCCCCTGGACGAAGACTGACGCTCAGGTGCGAAAGCGTGGGGAGCAAACAGGATTAGATACCCTGGTAGTCCACGCCGTAAACGATGTCTATTTGGAGGTTGTGCCCTTGAGGCGTGGCTTCCGGAGCTAACGCGTTAAATAGACCGCCTGGGGAGTACGGCCGCAAGGTTAAAACTCAAATGAATTGACGGGGGCCCGCACAAGCGGTGGAGCATGTGGTTTAATTCGATGCAACGCGAAGAACCTTACCTGGTCTTGACATCCACAGAACTTGGCAGAGATGCCTTGGTGCCTTCGGGAACTGTGAGACAGGTGCTGCATGGCTGTCGTCAGCTCGTGTTGTGAAATGTTGGGTTAAGTCCCGCAACGAGCGCAACCCTTATCCTTTGTTGCCAGCGGTTAGGCCGGGAACTCAAAGGAGACTGCCAGTGATAAACTGGAGGAAGGTGGGGATGACGTCAAGTCATCATGGCCCTTACGACCAGGGCTACACACGTGCTACAATGGCATATACAAAGAGAAGCGACCTCGCGAGAGCAAGCGGACCTCATAAAGTATGTCGTAGTCCGGATTGGAGTCTGCAACTCGACTCCATGAAGTCGGAATCGCTAGTAATCGTGGATCAGAATGCCACGGTGAATACGTTCCCGGGCCTTGTACACACCGCCCGTCACACCATGGGAGTGGGTTGCAAAAGAAGTAGGTAGCTTAACCTTCGGGAGGGCGCTTACCACTTTGTGATTCATGACTGGGGTGAAGTCGTAACAAGGTAACCGTAGGGGAACCTGCGGTTGGATCACCTCCTTACCTTAAAGAACCTGCCTTTGTAGTGCCCACACAGATTGTCTGATGAAAAGTAAAAAGCAAGGCGTCTTGCCGAAGCAGACTTCAGTGTCCCCTTCGTCTAGAGGCCCAGGACACCGCCCTTTCACGGCGGTAACAGGGGTTCGAATCCCCTAGGGGACGCCACTTGCTGGTTTGTGTGAGTGAAAGTCGCCGGCCTTTGTATCTCAAAACTGACTCAGCGAGTCATGTTTGAGATATTTGCTCTTTAAAAATCTGGATCAAGCTGAAAATTGAAACGACACACTGTTAATGGTGTGTTCGAGTCTCTCAAATTTTCGCAACACGATGATGAATCGAAAGAAACATCTTCGGGTTGTGAGGTTAAGCGACTAAGCGTACACGGTGGATGCCCTGGCAGTCAGAGGCGATGAAGGACGTGCTAATCTGCGAAAAGCGTCGGTAAGGTGATATGAACCGTTATAGCCGGCGATGTCCGAATGGGGAAACCCAGTGCAATTCGTTGCACTATCGTTAACTGAATCCATAGGTTAACGAGGCGAACCGGGGGAACTGAAACATCTAAGTACCCCGAGGAAAAGAAATCAACCGAGATTCCCCCAGTAGCGGCGAGCGAACGGGGAGCAGCCCAGAGCCTGAATCAGCATGTGTGGTAGTGGAACGGTCTGGAAAGGCCGGCGATACAGGGTGACAGCCCCGTACACAAAATTGCATGTGTTGTGAGCTCGATGAGTAGGGCGGGACACGTGGTATCCTGTCTGAATATGGGGGGACCATCCTCCAAGGCTAAATACTCCTGACTGACCGATAGTGAACCAGTACCGTGAGGGAAAGGCGAAAAGAACCCCGGCGAGGGGAGTGAAAAAGAACCTGAAACCGTGTACGTACAAGCAGTGGGAGCCTCTTTATGGGGTGACTGCGTACCTTTTGTATAATGGGTCAGCGACTTATATTCTGTAGCAAGGTTAACCGAATAGGGGAGCCGAAGGGAAACCGAGTCTTAACTGGGCGTTAAGTTGCAGGGTATAGACCCGAAACCCGGTGATCTAGCCATGGGCAGGTTGAAGGTTGGGTAACACTAACTGGAGGACCGAACCGACTAATGTTGAAAAATTAGCGGATGACTTGTGGCTGGGGGTGAAAGGCCAATCAAACCGGGAGATAGCTGGTTCTCCCCGAAAGCTATTTAGGTAGCGCCTCGTGAATTCATCTCCGGGGGTAGAGCACTGTTTCGGCTAGGGGGCCATCCCGGCTTACCAACCCGATGCAAACTGCGAATACCGGAGAATGTTATCACGGGAGACACACGGCGGGTGCTAACGTCCGTCGTGAAGAGGGAAACAACCCAGACCGCCAGCTAAGGTCCCAAAGTCATGGTTAAGTGGGAAACGATGTGGGAAGGCTCAGACAGCCAGGATGTTGGCTTAGAAGCAGCCATCATTTAAAGAAAGCGTAATAGCTCACTGGTCGAGTCGGCCTGCGCGGAAGATGTAACGGGGCTAAACCATGCACCGAAGCTGCGGCAGCGACACTAAGTGTTGTTGGGTAGGGGAGCGTTCTGTAAGCCTGTGAAGGTGTGCTGTGAGGCATGCTGGAGGTATCAGAAGTGCGAATGCTGACATAAGTAACGATAAAGCGGGTGAAAAGCCCGCTCGCCGGAAGACCAAGGGTTCCTGTCCAACGTTAATCGGGGCAGGGTGAGTCGACCCCTAAGGCGAGGCCGAAAGGCGTAGTCGATGGGAAACAGGTTAATATTCCTGTACCAGGTGTTACTGCGAAGGGGGGACGGAGAAGGCTATGTTGGCCGGGCGACGGTTGTCCCGGTTTAAGCGTGTAGGTGTGTGTTCCAGGTAAATCCGGTTCACTTTAACACTGAGGCGTGATGACGAGGCACTACGGTGCTGAAGCAACAAATGCCCTGCTTCCAGGAAAAGCCTCTAAGCATCAGGTAACATCAGATCGTACCCCAAACCGACACAGGTGGTCAGGTAGAGAATACCAAGGCGCTTGAGAGAACTCGGGTGAAGGAACTAGGCAAAATGGTGCCGTAACTTCGGGAGAAGGCACGCTGATGCGTAGGTGAAGCGATTTACTCGTGGAGCTGAAATCAGTCGAAGATACCAGCTGGCTGCAACTGTTTATTAAAAACACAGCACTGTGCAAACACGAAAGTGGACGTATACGGTGTGACGCCTGCCCGGTGCCGGAAGGTTAATTGATGGGGTTATCCGTAAGGAGAAGCTCTTGATCGAAGCCCCGGTAAACGGCGGCCGTAACTATAACGGTCCTAAGGTAGCGAAATTCCTTGTCGGGTAAGTTCCGACCTGCACGAATGGCGTAATGATGGCCAGGCTGTCTCCACCCGAGACTCAGTGAAATTGAACTCGCTGTGAAGATGCAGTGTACCCGCGGCAAGACGGAAAGACCCCGTGAACCTTTACTATAGCTTGACACTGAACACTGGTCCTTGATGTGTAGGATAGGTGGGAGGCTTTGAAGCGCGGACGCCAGTTCGTGTGGAGCCGTCCTTGAAATACCACCCTTTAATGGCTGGTGTTCTAACGTGGGCCCGTAATCCGGGTTGCGGACAGTGTCTGGTGGGTAGTTTGACTGGGGCGGTCTCCTCCTAAAGAGTAACGGAGGAGCACGAAGGTTAGCTAATCCTGGTCGGACATCAGGAGGTTAGTGCAAAGGCATAAGCTAGCTTGACTGCGAGCGTGACGGCGCGAGCAGGTGCGAAAGCAGGTCTTAGTGATCCGGTGGTTCTGAATGGAAGGGCCATCGCTCAACGGATAAAAGGTACTCCGGGGATAACAGGCTGATACCGCCCAAGAGTTCATATCGACGGCGGTGTTTGGCACCTCGATGTCGGCTCATCACATCCTGGGGCTGAAGTAGGTCCCAAGGGTATGGCTGTTCGCCATTTAAAGTGGTACGCGAGCTGGGTTTAGAACGTCGTGAGACAGTTCGGTCCCTATCTGCCGTGGGCGCTGGAGAATTGAGGGGGGCTGCTCCTAGTACGAGAGGACCGGAGTGGACGCATCACTGGTGTTCGGGTTGTCATGCCAATGGCACTGCCCGGTAGCTAAATGCGGAAGAGATAAGTGCTGAAAGCATCTAAGCACGAAACTTGCCCCGAGATGAGTTCTCCCTGACCCTTTAAGGGTCCTGAAGGAACGTTGAAGACGACGACGTTGATAGGCCGGGTGTGTAAGCGCAGCGATGCGTTGAGCTAACCGGTACTAATGAACCGTGAGGCTTAACCTTACAACGCCGAAGCTGTTTTGGCGGAATTGAGAAAATTTTCAGCGTGATTACAGATTAGATTAACCGGCGAAAGGCGGGTTAATAAACAGAATTTGCCTGGCGGCTGTAGCGCGGTGGTCCCACCTGACCCCATGCCGAACTCAGAAGTGAAACGCCGTAGCGCCGATGGTAGTGTGGGGTCTCCCCATGCGAGAGTAGGGAACTGCCAGGCATCAATTAAGTGAAGAGCCCATCCTGACGGATGGGCTTTTTGCGTTTCTGCGCTGCAAATTTGGAGTGTGGCTTTGCCTTATCTGGCCTGCTGTCAGGGCGAGGCTCTGTGGTTAACGGACACGACCGTCCAGAATAGTCGAACCTCTGCGCGCGCCGTCACGATGAATCTCATCAACTGATCCCTGCGCTTACTCCTAAATTCTTTCCCTGCTAATTAAAACCGCGATCGCTGTCACACAACAACATATAACAATTATATAACATTTATTTTACTAAAAAAGACAGCAAACACAACCGGATCTTTGGCAGGAGTACAACTTTAATGACTGAAAGCAGTGTAACTGCGAGCGGGTCACTGACTGATAGTGATACCCGTCGTCGCATATGGGCAATTGTAGGCGCGTCATCCGGAAATCTGGTCGAATGGTTTGATTTCTATGTCTACTCGTTTTGCTCGCTCTATTTTGCCCACATCTTCTTTCCTTCCGGAAACACGACAACGCAGCTACTACAAACCGCAGGCGTTTTTGCGGCCGGGTTTTTAATGCGTCCGATTGGTGGTTGGCTATTCGGTCGTATCGCCGATAAACATGGTCGTAAAAAATCCATGCTTTTGTCCGTTTGTATGATGTGTCTGGGATCGCTGGTGATCGCCTGCCTGCCAGGTTATGAAACCATTGGAACCTGGGCTCCGGCGCTGTTACTGCTGGCGCGTTTGTTCCAGGGATTATCTGTTGGTGGGGAGTATGGCACCAGCGCGACCTACATGAGTGAAGTTGCTGTCGAGGGCCGTAAGGGGTTTTACGCCTCTTTCCAGTACGTCACACTTATCGGTGGTCAACTGTTGGCGCTGCTGGTTGTGGTTGTCTTACAGCAGACTATGGAAGATTCAGCCCTCAGAGAGTGGGGCTGGCGTATTCCTTTCGCATTAGGCGCAGTACTGGCGATTGTGGCGCTCTGGTTACGTCGTCAACTGGATGAAACATCAAAGCAGGAAACGCGTGCGCTGAAAGAGGCGGGCTCGCTGAAAGGGTTATGGCGTAACCGTAGAGCGTTCATCATGGTGCTCGGGTTCACCGCGGCGGGATCGCTGTGCTTCTATACCTTCACTACCTATATGCAAAAGTATCTGGTAAACACCGCAGGTATGCATGCCAATGTGGCAAGCGGCATTATGACGGCGGCGCTATTTGTTTATATGCTTGTGCAGCCGCTGTTTGGTGCGTTGTCAGATAAAATTGGCCGACGTACCTCCATGCTGTGTTTCGGCGCGCTGGCAACCCTGTTTACTGTCCCCATTTTGACCGCACTTCAGAATGTGACTTCGCCGTATGCAGCATTTGGTCTGGTAATGTGCGCGCTGCTGATCGTCAGTTTCTACACCTCGATCAGCGGTATATTGAAAGCTGAAATGTTCCCGGCACAGGTTCGTGCATTAGGAGTGGGGCTTTCTTATGCCGTGGCGAATGCTCTGTTTGGTGGTTCGGCGGAATATGTGGCGCTGTCGCTGAAGTCTGTCGGTATGGAAACGTCGTTCTTCTGGTATGTCACCGTTATGTCGATCGTCGCATTTTTGGTTTCGCTGACGTTGCATCGTAAAGGGAAAGGTCTGCGCCTCTAGTGATGCGCCATTTGCCAGAGTGTATAGCCGGTCGTTGCACCGGCGACATCCCAGGCAAAGTCTTTCCAGCTCCAGCCGCTCCCTGCGGGGCGGCTATCCCAAAGCTCCTTTGACGCCCCCAGACTGACCGAGAACATAAACCCTATCATCGCACTGTGATCGCGGCTGATTCCCTGATGTTGCGCGTACTCATTACCTGCGGCTGAGAGCATCGCGGAAGCAATAAAGTGCTGTGCTTTGTCCTGCCCACTCCAGCTATCCTGCGCCATATGGCTACAGCCTGACAGAATAAAGGCGCTCAGAAAAAAAATAACGCGCACCATGCCCCCATAGGAAAAACCCCGTTCAGGACGGGGTTTCACTTTTACAGAATACGGCTTATCAGCCTGTCGATTCGAATACGACGTAAGCGACGGATCAGTTTGCGAACTTTTACCGGGTAATCGGCAATGCTCTGCAAGTCACGATAGTGTTTAACGACCGTGGTATGCGTACGAATTAGCGCCAGCTCTTTCTCGCGCTGTGCAGCCAGCTCTTGCTTAGGATCGTGGATCAGGATTGCATTTTCCAGATCCAGACGCCAGGCGCGCGGGTTGAGGTTGTTCCCGGTCAGCAGCATCCACTTGTCATCGATCCACATCCCTTTGAGATGGTAGGTATTGTCGTCATCTTTCCACAAGCGAACGACCAGTTGATCGGTATTGACGTAATACTGCAAACGACTCAGGAAACGACGCAGGTTAATCTCATAGAGATAGGGCAATGCGCCAATTATCTTAAATGGTTCATTTTCCGGGATATAAAAATCGTTGGCGGTTTTATCCCCCACAATGATCTCAACTTTCTTCCCTTCGCGCAGCAGTTGAATGATGTTGCGAACAAGAATTGCTGGCAGGTTGAAATAGGGGGTGCAAATCGTGAGCTTATGCTCCGCACAGGGCATAAGGTGGAAAATGGTTTTGTTCAGCAGGCTGGATTTCCCCAGACCGACCAATGGCGTCACGGACAGCTGTTCATTATCGGCATCGCCCTGGAAGTGATAAGCCGCGTCACGAAGCTCCTGGCGGTATAAACGAATGTCGTTTTTAATCTCCGGGCTTTTCGGACGCTGGGTATTATCCAGACGATTTACGCCACGACCGTTCATCAGGTTCTGGGTCACCCACTCGAACATGATGTCTGCCATTCTGGCGTTGCGGATTAGCTGATAGCGGTCATAGCGATATTTATCGTGCTGATGCAGATAGACATCGTTAAGACTGGCGCCGCTGTACAGGACGCTATCATCAATGATAAAGCCTTTAAAGTGCAGCACGCCAAGGGCTTCGCGGGTATTGATCGGCACACCGTATACCGGCACATCGACACCCGGATTTTCATGCGCCATTCGGCAATACCAGTCGGCGTTGGTATTGGATGCTGCCGCGCCAATACGTCCACGCTGCGCACGATGCCAGTCGACGAGTACCCGAACATCCAACTCAGGACGCTGCCGTTTCGCCTCGTAAAGCGCGCTAAGAATGCCTTTGCCACCGTCATCCTGTTCCAGATACAGGGCAATAATGCAAATGCGCTGCTTCGCGCTGGCTATCTTTTCCAGCAGGGTCTCCCTGAACCTGGCGGGAGCATAAAAGAAATCGACATCATCAACTGATTGAGAAATCTTAGGTAGTTGGGCAAGGTGTTGTTGATGTTTATTACGCTTAAATTTTGACAACATCACAGTGCATTTCTTCTCTGTTCATTGAAGGGTCCTCTGTGCTATGCAGACGACATAAGCGGGCAATGATAACACCGTCCCCGTTAAAGTGGTCAACATTTCCAGTACCTTACTCACGATTCCTCGGGCGGAGCCAGATCCAGCGACAGCCCGACGATTCCCTCTTCGAGCTGGATATCCACGCTAAACCCAAGCTTACGCGCCAGCGCGACCATGCCACGATTATTTGGCATCGTAATACCATTCAGCCTTCTCAGTCCGTGATCTCGTGTATAGGTAATCAATTTTTCCAGCAATCGACGACCCAATCCTAACCCTTTGAGATCGGAACGAACCAGTACGGCAAATTCCGCATCAATATTATCCGGATCGGAGATCGCTCGCGTCACTCCCAGGATCTCTTCCGTTCGTTCTACGCGCCTCACCGCAACAAACGCCATTTCCCGATCGTAGTCGATTTGCGTCATGTTGGCTAAATCTTCATGAGTAAATTCATTGATCTCGCTGAAATAGCGGTAATAAAGATCTTCTTTGGTGACCTGGGAAATAAACTGCTGAAGCTGGGGTTCATCTTCTGGCAGGATAGGACGGAACAGACATTGCTCGCCATTTTTCATATCCACCCACTCTTCCAGTTGATGCGGATAGGGGCGAATGGCAAGACGACTTTCGTTATCGCCCTCGAATGGGGCGATATCCAGCGTGACATCCAGGGCGGTAAACTCACCGGCGGAGGCCAGCAGCGGGTGAATATCCAGACGCTGGATCTCCGGGCAGTCGACAATCAGGTTTGAGACCTGAACCAGCAACTGACTTAACCCCGCGACATCCAACGGGCGCAGCGCACTGCGGCCACGGATCTTTTTATTCTTGATCGCCTGAATCACTAAATAACGCGCCAGGTTCATGTTTAGCGGCGGTAATGCCACCACGGCCTGCTCTTCAGGCCGCCACTCAACGCCGCCTTCACCCAACATGATCAATGGGCCAAATACGGGATCGTGCTCAACCACCACGCGCAGTTCCTGCGCTCCCGCACGGTTCGCCATACTTTGCACCAGCAGACCGTGGATCCGCGCCTGTGGCCAGGTCATTTTCACACGATCAATAATTGCATTGGCTGCCTGTTGAACTTCGTTTGCCGTACGCAGGTAGAGCATTACGCCCTGAACTTCAGATTTGTGCGGGATGTCCGGTGAACGCAGCTTCAGCGCGACCGGGTAGCCAATCTGTTCTGCAATATGGACGGCCTCGATGCTGTCGCCGGCAATCCAGGTCGGGAGCGTATGTAATCCATAAGCCTGCAGGATCGGCTGAACCTCATGGGTATCGAGTGAGGTTGCTCCATCGGCAATCGCCTGCTGAAGCAGATCATGCGCCTGGGCCGTGTTGGAGGTCAGATTGCTGGGCAGGGCTGGCGTTTCACGCAGCTGTTTCTGGTTGCGCCGGTATTCGACCATATGCATAAATGCAGTGATCGTCCCTTCCGGAGTACGATAGGTAGGGAGTCCGGCTTCACTGAACAGTCTACGGGCTTCCTGAGAGGAAAACTCGCCACACCAGTTGGTCAATAGCGAGACAAATTTTCCACGCGGGTGGTGCTTAACGGTTCCAATCAGCGTTTGTGCACACTCAGTGGCGGGGGCGGCGGCACTGGGGGAGTGAATCACCATCAGTGCGTCAAAGTCCTGGCTGGCGAGCAGAATGTCCAGCGTTCGGGTGTAATGTTCAATGCTGGCATCGTCACGCAGGTCCAGTGGGTTGGCGATCTCGACATGGGCAGGCAGAGCATCGCGCAGTTTCTGGCTGGTCTCTTCACTCAGCATGGCGAGCTTGCCGTTGCGGGACCAAAGTTGATCAAGCGCAAGCGCCGCAGGCGCGGCACCGTTACTGATGATCATCAGCCTGTCACCGCGCAGAGGACGCATATGGCTGAGCGTTTCCACTGCGGAAAAGAGCTCATGGGTATCTTTCACGCGCAGCAAACCGGCGCGCTGGATGGCGGCATCCCAGGCCGGATCCATTCCGGCGCTGGTATGCAATAACCGCTGCGCTGCCGGGCTGCGACCGCTCTTAATCACCAGAATGGGTTTGTTGCGCGCGGCGCTACGGGCGGCGGATACAAAGTGCCGGGCATCGCTGAGATGTTCGAGATAAAGCAAAATAGCGCTGGTTTTGCTGTCACGCGCCAGATAATCCAGCAGCTCATCGACATCAATATCCAGGCTGTCGCCGAGGGCAATGAAATAGGAAAAGCCCATTTCCCGCTGCTGTGCCCAGTCGAGAATGGTATTGGAAACCGCAGCGGACTGAGAAATAAAGGCCAGTTTGCCGCGCTTAATCGGGACCGGCGAGAAGCTGGCATTCAACCCCTGCCAGGGGGCCAGCAGGCCAAGACTGTTAGGGCCGAGCAGACGCATGTTGTAGCGTTGCGCACAGGTTAGCAGTTCTGCATGTTGCGCGCCTGGAGCCGAGAGAATAATGCAGGTTTTACAGCCTTTTTCCCCAAGCGCTTCCAGCAAGGCCAGATTACGGCTGGCATTGGTACACAGCACGGCAAGGTCGGGGGTGAAGGGCAGACTGGCAATATCGGGCCAGGCCAGGACGCCCAGAACGGCTTTCCAGGCAGGGGTTACCGGCAAAACGGGACCGTTAAATCCTCCTGCCAGCAGATTGCGCATCATCAGATATCCCGCCCGATTGGGCTTCATCGATGCCCCGATCACCGCGATCGATTTTGGTCGCAGAAGTGCTTCCAGTCCTCGCTGACTCATACCGGTTTCCCTTACACAGAAGTGACCGAATGATTCTAAACGCTTTCTGCTGATTCTGCTGTGATGCTTCCCTGATGTTGGGTTTTTCCCGCGAGGTAGCGCGTTTTAAAACGGGTAAAGTGCTCGCCGAGGCTGCTTGCTGCATCGGTATCACCGGCCAGATCCAACAGCGCAATGGCGACTTCAGCGGTACAATACTGCCCTTCGGCATGGACTTCACGCAGGTGATAGGCCGACAACCGCGACAGATCCACCGAGATCACGGGGAGAGAGTCGAGATACGGGCTTTTACGGAACATCTTACGCGCTTCCGGCCAGGTGCCGTCGAGCATAATAAACAGCGGAGGCTTACCTGTCGGTGGAGTGGAAATCACCACACGTTCAGCATCGGCATAGGAGGCGGGGAACACTACCATCGGCTGATACGTCGGGTTTTTCACCAGATCCAGCAAGGCCTGCGGTGGTTCTGTCCGCGACCACTGAAACGCGGCAGTATCCGGTAAAATATCGGCGATCAGACGCCCGGTATTGCTCGGTTTCATCGGTTCAGTATCAAACATCACCAGACAAAAACGGCTCGTTGCCTGAGAAGGCGACAGCGTCGCGCACAGGCAAAGTTTCAGCGGCAGCAAGCAGCGCTGGCAGCGACGAATGCGATTGCCTCGGGCGAGAAAAGGGCGAGTGGCGCGCGCCAGACGTTCAGCGCGAAGCGTGAGAACAGCGTTTTCAGTCATAGAGAATACGTTGAAAAACGTCATTGTCGCAGAGGTGAAAACGGGGCACAAGATGCGCCCCGCAGAGTTTACAGTGACTCGTTCAGCCAACTATCAAATGGCGCTTTGGGAACCGCGCCGTTCAGCATGTCGACAACCTGACCGTTTTTGAAGATCATAATGGTGGGAATACTACGGATACCAAAGCGTGCGCTAAGCTCACGTTCCGCTTCCGTGTTGATCTTCACGAAGCGAACTTTGCCGCTGCGTTCTTCGGCAACATCTTCAAAGATCGGGGCGAAGTTACGGCATGGGCCGCACCACGGTGCCCAGAAATCGATTACGACGGGCAGATCGTCTTTGAGCAGTTTATCCAGTGTTTCACCGGTCGCATTGATCACCTCCCCGTCGAACAGGTCGTGACCACAGCGTCCGCATTTTGCCGCATCCTCAACCCGATCGTCGGGAATGCGGTTGATGGCTTGGCAGCTGGTACAAACGGTATTCATAACTAACCTCTGGATGCGTCGGGGTATTGAACGGCAGAGACGCCGGTATGTTTCTAATATGTTACATATTATCGATGAGACTGTTTTAAACGACAATCTGTTTTATTCAATGAGTACAATAGTCATAAGCTTTTAAATGAAATAATGGCTAACCTGGCGCACATCGGGTAATCTGCGCGCTTCGCGCAGCGCTGGTGGAGAAAAGCATGAACGATGAATTGAAAAACAAAAGCGGCAAGGTCAAAGTGATGTATGTCCGCAGTGATGATGATTCTGATAAACGTACCCATAACCCGCGTACCGGGAAAGGTGGCGGACGTCCAGGAAAATCTCGTGCCGACGGTGGCCGTCGCCCCGCCCGCGATGAAAGAACCCCTCCGAGCCGCGATCGCAAGCGTGAAGACTCACCGTGGCGGACCGTGTCCCGCGCGCCGGGTGATGAATCGCCTGAAAAAGCCGATCACGGTGGTATCAGCGGTAAAAGCTTTATCGATCCTGAAGTCTTACGTCGTCAACGTGCAGAAGAGACCCGCGTTTACGGTGAAAATGCCTGTCAGGCCCTGTTCCAGAGTCGCCCGGACGCGATTGTCCGCGCCTGGTTCATTCAGAGCGTCACGCCGCGCTTCAAAGAAGCATTACGCTGGATGGCGGCAAACCGCAAAGCGTACCATGTGGTTGATGAAGCGGAACTGGCGAAAGCTTCAGGTACCGAACATCACGGCGGTGTCTGCTTCCTGATTAAAAAACGTAACGGCACGACGGTGAAACAGTGGGTAAGCCAGGCGGGCGCGCAGGACTGTGTGTTAGCGCTGGAAGCTATTTCTAACCCGCACAACCTCGGTGGCATGATGCGTAGCTGCGCGCACTTCGGTGTGAAAGGCGTAGTGGTGCAGGATGCGGCGCTGCTGGAGTCCGGTGCGGCGATTCGTACTGCAGAAGGTGGTGCCGAACACGTTCAGCCGATTACCGGCGACAGCATCGTTGATGTGTTGGATGATTTCCGTCAGGCGGGTTACACCGTGGTGACAACGTCCAGCGAACGCGGTAAGCCGCTGTTTAAAACTGAACTGCCAGAGAAAATCGTCCTGGTGTTAGGTCAGGACGTTGACGGTTTGCCGGATGCGGCGCGCGATGCCAGCGATCTGTGCGTTAAAATCGACGGTACGGGGAATGTTGAAAGCCTGAACGTCTCGGTGGCAACCGGTGTGCTGCTTGCCGAATGGTGGCGTCAGAACAAAGCCTGATGGAAAAATGCCAGCGATTCGCTGGCATTTTTTTATTCGCTCTCCGCCGGTAAAACGGGCATCCAGTCAATCGGCTTCTCGCCGCGTTGTTCCAACCACTGATTCGCCAACACAAAATGGTTACAGCCAAAAAATCCACGATGCGCCGAGAGCGGTGAAGGATGAGGCGCTTTCAGGACATGATGACGTTTTTGATCAATGATTGCGCCTTTCTTCTGCGCATGAGAGCCCCAGAGCAGAAAAACCACCCCTTCACGATGTTGATTAATCAGGCCGATCACTTTATCGGTGAACGTTTCCCATCCCAGACTGGCATGAGAGTGCGCCTGACCCGCCCGCACGGTTAATACCGTATTAAGCAGCAGAACGCCCTGATGCGCCCAGCTTTCCAGATAACCGTGGGCAGGACGAGTGAAACCGGGGATCGACCCCTCCAGTTCCTTATACATATTCAGCAGCGAAGGAGGAGTAGCAATACCGGGGCGGACAGAAAACGCCAGACCATGCGCCTGTCCGGGACCGTGGTAGGGATCCTGTCCAAGGATCACGACCTTGACATCACCCAGCTCGGTGAAACGAAACGCATTGAACACATCTTTTTGCGGCGGATAAACCGTGATCCCGGACTGACGCTCTCCGGCGACGGTATGCAGCGTATTGATAAAGTAGGGCTGCTGTTTCTCTTCAGCCAGCACATCGTGCCAGGTTAATTCAGTGGCCATCTCGCTCTCCTGCGAATTCTCGATCGTCATAGCTTAACTGCTTCTTTCAACGGCGCAAAATTCTCTCCGCGATGATGTGCGCTATGCACTTAATAAAGTTGAAAATTTGTGTAAAAAGTTTATGTCTTCACATGGCGTAAGTTGATGTAAAACAATAAAATCATCTCATTCCCTTATTTGGCATGTGGATTTTATTGATTTAAATCAATGAATCGAGGGTGTTAGGGGGGTATATATACACTCAAGCAACAATGGTTTTACCAATTGGCCGCGAGCCGGCCAACCCTAATCAAATACTTTGCCGGGGAGGCATCACAATGATTACAGGTATCCAGATTACTAAAGCCGCTAATGACGATCTGCTGAATTCCTTCTGGCTGCTGGACAGCGAAAAAGGCGAAGCGCGTTGCATCGCAGCGAAAGCCGGTTTTGCCGAAGATGAAGTGGTAGCGGTCAGCAAACTGGGTGAAATTGAGTACCGCGAAATTCCGATGGAAGTGAAACCGGAAGTTCGTGTGGAAGGTGGCCAGCACCTGAACGTTAACGTTTTGCGTCGTGAAACGCTGGAAGATGCGGTTAAGCATCCGGAAAAATACCCGCAGCTGACTATCCGTGTTTCGGGTTATGCCGTGCGCTTTAACTCACTGACGCCGGAACAACAGCGCGACGTTATCGCTCGTACCTTTACTGAAAGCCTGTAAGGCTTAACGTTTAAATAAAAACGCCGGGAAATCCCGGCGTTTTTTTATTCTTCGTTTGACTCCTGCGGCGTCGTTGCCGTACTCGGCTTGCGACGTTTACCAATGTTCCTGGTATCGCGATGGCGTTTCTTCACGCGCGGTTTATCTTTGTCTTTCTCTTTTTTCTTCTCTTCACGTTTCGCGAGTGCTTTTTTCGACGGTTTGCCCGTCATCTTTTCGCTCGGAGCGCGTGAGGTTGGGCGCAACTCATCAATCACCCTGGATTTCAGCGGTTCTTCAATGTAGCGACCAATTTTCAGCAGCAGCAGATGATCGTGCGCTTCGACCAGCGAGATTGCGGTGCCCTTGCGACCGGCGCGGCCGGTACGGCCAATGCGGTGCAGATAGGTGTCTCCGCTACGCGGCATGTCGAAGTTAATCACGTGGCTGACGTCAGGAATATCGATCCCGCGTGCGGCAACATCGGTGGCGACCAACACGTTAACGCGACCGTCAGTAAGACGCTTAATGCCTTCGTTACGCTTGATCTGCGCCATCTCACCTTCGAGATAGCAGTTGTTGATCCCCGCCAGACGCAGCTTTTCAGCCAGTTCGTGCACGCGCTCGCGCTTGCGGACAAACACGATGGTACGGGTGGCGTCGTCTTGCTTCAGCAGGTGCTTCAGCAGTTCGAATTTATGTTCGACGTTATCCGCGCGGTAATACCACTGGTGGATCTTCTTACGTTCGCGGGTGGATGGCGTAGCGGAGACTTCGACCGGCTCTTCCAGCAGACGTTCGGCAAAATCTTTAATCGCATCGCCTTCCAGCGTGGCGGAGAACAGCATCGTCTGTTTGCGCCAGCGCGTTTCCCCGGCGATGTGCTCGATGTCCTGGGCAAAGCCCATATCCAGCATTCGGTCGGCTTCGTCGAGGATCAGCGTTTCCACGGCGCGGCAGTCAAAATTCTCTTCTTTAATATACTGCAGCAGACGCCCGGTGGTGGCGACCACGATATCCTGGTTTTCGCTGAACACTTCGGCGTGGTTCATGTAGGCTACGCCGCCGGTAATTGTCGCGATATCCAGATGGGTGTTTTTGGCCAGTTCACGGGCATGATCGGCGACCTGCATCGCCAGTTCGCGAGTCGGAGTCAGGATCAAAATACGTGGCGGACCGGATTTTTTACGCGGGAAGTCGAGCAGGTGCTGCAACGCTGGCAGCAAATACGCCGCCGTTTTACCGGTGCCTGTCGGCGCAGAACCGAGTACGTCACGGCCTTCGAGTGCAGGCGGAATGGCGGCAGCCTGAATGGCGGTCGGGCGAGTGAAACCTTTTTCCTGGAGGGCATCCAGCAGGCTTTCATCGAGTTCAAGTTCGGAAAAAGTCGTTACAGTCATGTTCTACCTCTGTGTGGGGCGCTGATTATAGACGTTACGGCTGCAATCTTCATCTGTTTGTATGGATATCGCTTCTCAGGTATTGTTTTCACCAGGTGCTGTTGCCGTTTTTCCTGCAAGGTTTTTAATTCATGCCTCAGTCTACATCCGTCCTTCGTCGTAATGGATTTACTTTTAAACAGTTTTTTGTCGCGCACGATCGTTGTGCGATGAAAGTCGGAACAGATGGGATTCTGTTAGGGGCATGGGCACCGGTGGCGGGCGTAAAGCGGATCCTCGATATCGGTACCGGCAGCGGACTGTTGGCGCTGATGCTGGCGCAGCGTACTGATGAAAGCGTCACCGTTGATGCCGTTGAACTGGATAGCGACGCCGCCGCGCAGGCGCAAGAAAACGTTACCCAGTCGCCGTGGGCGGATCGGGTAACGGTGCAGGCGGAAGATGTCCAACATTGGGCGGCACGGCAGACCGTTAAATATGACCTTATCATCAGTAACCCGCCGTATTACGAGCAGGGCGTCGAGTGTGCTACACCGCAGCGGGAACAGGCGCGTTATACCACGATGCTGGATCATTCTGCGCTGTTAGCGACGGCGACGGGGCTGATCACGGAAGAGGGGTTCTTGTGCGTTGTGTTGCCGGAAAATATCGGCAATACCTTCACGCAGCAGGCGTTAAATATGGGCTGGCATTTACGGCTACGCACCGACGTTGCTGAAACGGAGGCGCGGTTGCCGCATCGGGTGCTGCTGGCATTCTCCCCTAAGAAGGGGGAATGCTTTAGCGACAGGCTGGTGATTCGCGGGCCGGATCAGCGTTACTCCGAAGGTTATACGGCGCTGACCCAGGCATTTTATCTGTTCATGTGAGCCGTTAACGGCGAGAGCACAGATGGGCCAGATTCCTCCAGCAGTGCCGGATAATCGAGCGTGTAGTGCAGACCGCGGCTCTCTTTGCGCATCATCGCACAGCGCACAATCAGCTCGGCGACCTGAACCAGGTTGCGTAACTCCAGCAAATTATTCGAGACGCGGAAATGGGCGTAATATTCGTCGATCTCCTGTTGTAACATAGTGATACGACGCAGGGCCCGCTCCAGACGTTTGGTGGTGCGCACAATCCCCACGTAGTCCCACATAAACAGCCGCAGCTCATGCCAGTTATGCTGAATCACCACCAGTTCGTCAGGGTTGTCCACGCGACTTTCATCCCAGGCGGGCAGGGCGCTTACGCCACGGGCGTAAGGCATTCGTCTGTCGATATCTTCCGCTGCGGACCAGCCGTACACCAGACACTCCAGCAGCGAGTTTGAGGCCATCCGGTTCGCGCCGTGCAGGCCGGTGTAGCTCACTTCCCCGATCGCATACAGGCCGTCCACATCGGTACGACCAAAGTCGTCAACCATCACGCCGCCGCAGGTGTAGTGTGCTGCTGGCACGATGGGCACTGGTTCTTTGGTCAGGTCGATACCCAGCCCCAGCAGCTTTTCGTAAATCATCGGGAAATGCTGACGCACAAAGGCTTCTGGCTTATGGCTGATATCAAGGAACATACAGTCCGCACCGAGACGCTTCATTTCATGGTCGATAGCGCGGGCGACAATATCGCGCGGCGCCAGTTCCCCTCGCGCGTCAAAGTCTGGCATAAACCGCGTGCCGTCCGGGCGTTTTAGATGAGCACCTTCTCCGCGCAGCGCTTCGGTAAGCAGGAAATTACGTGCCTGGGGATGATACAGCGCGGTAGGGTGGAACTGATTAAATTCGAGATTCGCAACCCGGCATCCCGCACGCCAGGCCATCGCAATACCGTCTCCGGAGGAAATGTCCGGATTGGTTGTATATTGATACACCTTTGATGCGCCGCCGGTCGCCAGCACGACAGACTTCGCGTGACAGGTTTCCACCGCCTCTTTATTCCGGTTCCAGACCCATGCCCCCACGACGCGTCGTGTGCCGGGCAGGCCAATTTTGTCGGAGATGATTAAATCGACGGCATTACTGCGTTCCAGTACCCGGATGTTCGGATGGCTTTGCGCCTTGCTGACCAGCGTGGTTTCCACCTCTTTACCGGTGGCATCAGCGGCATGCAAAATGCGACGATGGCTATGACCACCTTCACGCGTCAGATGGTAACTCTCTTCACCGTTAGGCTGCACCTGGGTATCAAATAGCACCCCCTGATCAATCAACCACTGTACGCAGGGGCGGGCGTTGCTGGCGACAAACTCCACCGCATGGCGATCGCAAATACCGGCGCCGGCAATGAGCGTATCTTCGACATGTGAATCAATGCTGTCGGTTTCATCGAAAACGGCGGCAATCCCGCCCTGCGCATAGAAAGTGGAGCCTTCGCTGACGGGACCTTTACTCAGCACGATAACCTGGTGCTTTTCAGCCAGGCGCAGCGCCAGCGAGAGTCCGGCAGCGCCGCTACCAATAATTAACACGTCACAAGAAAGTTCAGGCGTAGTTTTCATGATATTTTGTTTAATGTACTAAACAGTGTTTGGCCAGCATAGCACCAGAATCTGCGATTCAGCACGTTTTATTTTCAGTGTTGTTGTAATGACTAAACAAAACGGTGCGATGTAAAAGGATGTCAGGTGGGGAAACCATTTTGCGCGGCGGGCCGTAAGCATCAGATTAGAGGATGAAATAAAGTGGCCGTTGGGTTACTCTGCAACCGGTTTATGGGCATTTTTAAAGATAGTGCGTTGTTCAGACTCGGTAGACTTATAATGAGAGATAATGACCGTCTACAACATGACAAACAAAAAACAGATGCGTAACGGAACTTTACAAAAACGAGACACTCTAACCTGTTGCTTGCTCATAGTGCAGCTAATGGAGTGGCGTTTCGCGAACGCGTGGAAATTTGGTTTGGGGAGACTTTACCTCGGATGAGCGAGCAGTTAACGGACCAGGTCCTGGTTGAACGGGTCCAGAAGGGAGATCAGAAAGCCTTCAATTTACTGGTAGTACGCTACCAGCATAAAGTGGCGAGTCTGGTTTCCCGTTATGTCCCGTCGGGCGATGTTCCCGATGTGGTGCAAGAATCATTTATTAAAGCCTACCGTGCGCTGGACTCGTTCCGGGGAGATAGTGCTTTTTATACCTGGCTGTATCGCATTGCGGTGAATACAGCGAAGAATTACCTGGTGGCTCAGGGGCGTCGTCCGCCATCAAGCGATGTTGATGCGATTGAAGCAGAAAACTTCGAAAGTGGCGGTGCGCTGAAAGAAATTTCGAACCCTGAGAACTTAATGTTGTCAGAAGAACTGAGACAGATAGTTTTCCGAACTATTGAGTCCCTCCCGGAAGATTTACGTATGGCAATAACCTTGCGGGAGCTGGATGGCCTGAGCTATGAAGAGATAGCCGCTATCATGGATTGTCCGGTGGGTACGGTGCGTTCACGTATCTTCCGAGCGCGGGAAGCTATTGATAATAAAGTTCAACCGCTTATCAGGCGTTGACGATAGCGGATACTGGAAAAGGTATTAGGCATGCAGAAAGAAAAACTTTCCGCTTTAATGGATGGCGAGACGCTGGATAGTGAGTTACTTAACGAACTGGCTCACGATTCGGATATGCAAAAAACCTGGGAAAGCTATCACCTGATCCGTGATTCAATGCGGGGTGATACACCTGAGGTGCTTCATTTCGATATTTCCGCTCGCGTAATGGCCGCTATTGAAGATGAGCCGGTACGCAATACGGTGCCATTCATTCCAGAGGCCCAGCCTGCGCCGCAGCAATGGCAGAAAATGCCATTCTGGAAAAAAATGCGTCCGTGGGCCGCGCAACTTACCCAAATGGGCGTTGCCGCGTGCGTATCGCTTGCAGTTATCGTTGGTGTCCAGCACTATAATGGACAATCTGAAACGTCCCAGCAGCCTGAAACGCCGGTCTTTAATACTTTGCCGATGATGGGTAAAGCCAGCCCGGTAAGCCTGGGAGTACCTTCTGATGCGACCGCGAATGGTGGGCAACAGCAGCAGGTACAGGAGCAGCGTCGTCGGATCAACGCCATGTTGCAGGATTACGAACTGCAACGCCGACTGCACTCCGAACAGCTTCAGTTTGAGCAGGCACAGACACAGCAAGCCGCTGTTCAGGTGCCAGGAATTCAAACTTTAGGAACGCAATCGCAGTAATGAAGCAACTTTGGTTTGCCATGTCACTTGTGACGGGTAGCCTGTTCTTCTCTGTCAACGCCTCGGCCAACACTGCGTCCGGGGCGTTGTTGCAGCAGATGAATGTGGCGAGCCAGTCACTCAATTACGAGCTGTCATTCGTCAGCATCACGAAACAAGGCGTTGAGTCTCTGCGTTATCGCCATGCTCGCCTGGAAAATCGTCCGCTTGCGCAGCTGCTGCAAATGGATGGTCCGCGTCGTGAAGTGGTCCAGCGCGGAAATGAAATTAGCTACTTCGAGCCTGGACTCGAACCGTTCACTCTGAACGGTGACTACATCGTCGACTCCCTGCCGTCGCTTATCTATACCGATTTCAAACGTCTTGCTCCCTACTATGATTTTATTGCTGTAGGTCGTACCCGAATTGCCGATCGCCTGTGCGAAGTGATTCGCGTGGTCGCGCGTGATGGCACGCGTTACAGCTATATTGTCTGGATGGATACGGAAACGAAGCTGCCGATGCGGGTCGATCTCCTCGATCGCGATGGCGAAACGTTAGAGCAATTCCGGGTGATTGCCTTCACCGTGAATCAGGATGCCGGTAGCGGCATGCAGACGCTGGCGAAAGCCAGTTTGCCGCCGCTGCTCTCTGTTCCGGCGGGTGAAAAAGCCAAATTCAGCTGGAATCCGACCTGGCTTCCGAAAGGGTTTAGCGAAGTGTCCAGCGGGCGCAGACCGTTGCCAACGATGGACAACATGCCGATTGAATCGCGTCTCTACTCCGACGGTCTGTTTAGCTTCTCTATTAACGTCAATCGGGCAACTCAGGCCAGCACCGACCAGATGCTGCGCACCGGGCGCAGAACGGTCAGCACCAGCGTACGCGACAACGCGGAAATTACCATCGTGGGTGAATTGCCGCCGCAGACAGCGAAGCGCATTGCCGACACCATTAAGTTCGGAGCCGCGCAATGATCAAAGAGTGGGCTACCGTGGTGTCATGGCAAAACGGTGAGGCATTGGTGAGCTGTGATGTGAAAGCGTCCTGCAGCAGCTGCGCTTCACGTTCAGGATGTGGCACCCACGTGCTGAATAAACTCGGGCCGCAGACCACGCATACCATTGTGGTGGCGAGCGATGTGCCGTTAGAACCTGGGCAGAAAGTGGAGCTGGGGATTGCCGAAGGCAGTCTGTTAGGTTCCGCCATGCTGGTTTATCTGTCGCCGCTGGTGGGGTTATTCCTCATCGCCTCCCTGTTTCAGGTGCTGTTTGGCTCAGATCTCGCGGCGTTAAGCGGCGCGATACTGGGCGGCGTCGGCGGATTCCTGATTGCCCGTGGCTATTCCCGCAAGCTGGCTGAACGCGAAGCCTGGCAACCCGTTATTCTTAATGTTGCTCTCCCATCCAGTACGATTCGCGTTGAAACGCCCTCCACCGAAACGGCACCATGATATTCTTGCCGGATGGCGGTTTCGCCTTATCCGACTTACAAACGGTCAGCAAGTCCAGTAGACCCGATAAGCTTGCGCCATCGGGCATCATGCTTCTCTTACGATGTTTTACATCAGAAAAGCGATGCCGTTTCCAGTTCCCGCTATCCTGACTTTATGAACATTTCCTCGCCTCAGCGTTGTAGTGTAGAATGCGGCGTTTCAGTTAAACAGACGTTAAGCTCAGAACAGCGACTTCTCAAAGCCTGTCCAACCAGGCGTAAGGCACAATAATTACACTATATGAAGAACATACGTAACTTTTCGATCATTGCTCACATCGATAACTGACACCACGTCACCCTCCGCAAACCTCCGACAGAATCCCCTCAAAAACCCCACTAAATAAGCTTTCACAAAAATAATACTGGTTGCATGTACAGTCAACCTACGACATCATAAGTCATGGTTTTTGTGTCCACCAGCGCGTCCATATTCTATGATGGACACAGAACCAACTGTTCTGATGGACACACGTAGGGACAAATCATGGCTATTTCAGATAGTTATCTAAAGTCGTGCCTGGGGCGCGAACGCGATAAAGTTGAAGAGAAGGCAGACCGGGACGGTCTGTGGGTGCGCATTTCTAAGAAAGGTGCCGTTACCTTTTTCTACCGATTCCGTTTCCTGGGAAAACAAGACAAGATGACGATCGGCAGCTATCCGGAGTTCGGTTTAAAAGCTGCGCGCGATGAAGTCGCGAAGTGGGCTGCAATTCTTGCTCGCGGCGAAAATCCCCGCATCAGGCAAAGCCTCGATAAAGCTAAAATAAACAATCAGTACACCTTTGAAGAATTATTCAGAGAATGGCATGCGATGGTGTGCATCCAGAAGGAAACCGCCGATCAGATTTTGAGATCGTTCGAAATACACGTCTTCCCTAAGCTTGGGAAATATCCGGCGCATCAACTGACGCTACATAACTGGCTTACGGTTCTGGACCGACTGGCACAGGGTTACTCTGAAATCACCAGACGAGTAATCAGCAATGGCCGGCAGTGCTACTCATGGGCAGTGAAGCGCCAGTTGCTTGAGGTGAACCCGTTGTCAGAAATGTCTGGCCGTGATTTTGGTATCCAGAAACAAATGGGTGAACGAACCCTGGACAGAAAAGAACTGGCGATTGTCTGGCGAGCAATAGAGGATTCCCGTCTTATTGAGCGAAATAAAATCCTTTATAAATTGTCCCTGGTCTGGGCATGCAGGGTCGGCGAACTCCGGCAGGCTGAAGTTTCGCATTTCGATTTTGAGGAAGGCTCCTGGACTGTGCCATGGGAAAATCACAAAACAGGACGGAAAAGTAAGAAGCCTATAATCCGCCCAATCATCCCTGAGATGCTCCCGTTGATAAAGCGGGCTATAGATCTGGCACCGGGGCGTTTTGTTTTCTCGAAATACGAAGACAAGCCGATGAGCGAGGGCTTTCACATGAGCATCAGCAGCAACCTGGTGAAATTCATGTTGAAGGCCTATAACGAACAGGTGCCGCATTTTACTATTCATGATCTGCGCCGGACAGCACGAACGAATTTTTCTGAACTGACGGAACCACACATCGCCGAGATGATGCTGGGTCATAAACTACCTGGCGTGTGGTCGGTGTACGATAAGCACACTTATATCGAGGAGATGAGAGAGGCGTACGGTAAATGGTGGGCCCGACTGATGAGCATCATCGAGCCCGATGTTCTGGAGTTCACGCCACGTCAGACCGGATGATCCGACCTTTGCTGTCACGCTGAAGATTCAGATGCGACATTGGGCGCCGTACTGGACGTGACATTTCTCTGACTTGCCACTCGTGAACTTTGGTTTTCAGCCATTTGTTGGATCCACCCATGTATGAACAGTCTGGTTCAGGGAAGGGATTGCTGTCGCTCGGTCGCTTACGATAACGCTCCAGTGTTCTGGCGGAGATCCGCAACTGGCAGCAAATTTCGCGGGTGCTCATCAGATCGAAGTCTTCAATTTTTTCGCTCATCATCTCTCCAGTGGCCACGACCGGGGCCGTTATTGATTATTCGTTATCAGTTAAACCGACCAGGCAGAGTTCTCAGACGGCGCATGCCAGTCATAGCGGTTGCCACATAGCTCTTATGACGGTTGACCACTTCTACCCAGATCTTCACTCCGTCCACGTTCACCGTGTATGTTTCCTTCCTTTCGCTGCGACCATAGTCACCGTATCGTTCAACATGCTTTGCCAGTGCTGCATCACATGCCCGGCGGCCCAATGGCGATTGCTTACTGCGGTTGATAAGGCGCATAAAACCCCCTGTGATGGAGGGTGTTACCCCTCCCTATTCAATTAGCCGATGTATTCCGGTTTCATGTCGTCAAGAGTTATGCGGTACTTATCGTGCAGCTCGTCGCCAAGATGTCGCTTCGCAGCGGAGAGTTTTTTCTCTACCACTTCAAAGCATGTTGCAGCATCCGGTGCGTCAGGCTGTGGCAGACTGTTGATTGCTTCATCAAGCATGGCGCGATGCTTAACCAGGTGATAACGGCGGGTAGCTTTATTCTTCAACTCAGTGAACAATGCCGTACCTAATGCAGGTTTTGCCGTATTGATATCGTTTCCCACAGCAGTTGCATCTTCCAGCGTCTCAGCCGAATCAATGCGCGCACGGAATTTCTCTGCAGCATCATCGATGTTTACATCAGATTCCTGCGCACCGGCGGTCTGCAGGTTATCGGCATTAATATCCTGCATGGTGATGCTTTGGGTGCTCTGGGCAGGGTTGATAATTTTCTCTTCCCGCTCTTCGAGTTCGTCTGGGGTGTAGACGCCAAGAATGACGTCAGGGCAGAAAAGGCGAGCCCAGCGTTTCACTGCGAGGTAAGCAAGTTGCTGGCGCGGATCGTCAGCCCAGAGAGTGGAGTTACGAACTCGTGCCTGAGCAAGCAGCAGGTCGAGTTCTCGCGGTTGATCCTCACCTTTCAGGCGCGCTTTGATAATGATGCCGATACCTTCTTCATCAGCCATTGCCCAACCCGGTACGCGGTACTCGCCTTTTTCACCTTTTTTGATGTTGAATTTGCCGATGACCTTTTCCCATGGGCCATACCATTCATATTCAAAACGGCTTGCCAGTACACCACTGCGGGAAATAACTGCGTTAACCAGTTGTGCTTCGTAACCCAGCACACCATTGATAAGGTGCGTTTTCTGCGCCACAGCGAAAGGATTCATCTGCCATTGTGCGGCCTGCATAGCTACTGCCATGCAATCTGCTGCATTACCCTGCAGATGGCGAGGAACCGTTGCAGAACCCTGAGACATCATCTGAGCGAAGGCACTGATAGCGTTCAGGTACTGCGAGTCAAACAAAGCAATGTTTGAGTTAACTACTGCATTCTGATCGGCAACAGTTATGTTTTTGTTTTCCATAGTTTCCCCCTTAAGCCATTTCACGAAGCGCATCGAGACGGCGCAGGTCGTAATCGTTCAGTTCGTCGGTGTAGTCTTCAGTTATCGGTGCTGGCCATTCGCCTGTGTCCATGGCGTTCGCGATGGAACGAATCGTCTGGCGATACTCAAGCTTTCCGAGTTCCAGCAGTGATTCCGAAGCCCACACAACAGCCACCCAGTGATAACCTTCATCTTTGTTCACGAAGATCCACGCGAATTTGTCCAGGTCGGCAACGTTGCAGTACATACCGGCGCTGAGGTGGTAATCGCGCATGGTTATTTCGCGGTGAAGCCGTGATTTCAGGGCATCTTCCTTCACATCCCACATGCTGATTGTTTTCAGGTCGAAGCCGATACGCAGACCTTCGTACTCGAGTTCAACATCCGGGCGAACACGGATTTCAAGCCCGGTGTCGTCATCAATGCCGAAATAGCTGACTTCAACGGCACGTGTTGGGTTTTGCAGTAACTTGCCTGCTTCAGGGTGGGTGTAGAGCGCAGACTGGATAGCCAGCGCGGTGGCGTACTGCTGACGGGTAACCAGGATTTTATCGCCTGGGTTTTCGCGCCATGCGTCAAGCAGCTCGTCGGCGAACACTGTGTCAGGTTTGACGGATTTCACTGACTGAATCAGATCCGCTTTGGTACCAGATACTTTCAACGGTTGAGGTTTCTGTGCTTCCTGCGCAACGAGATCAGGATTGATGATTGCCAATTGCTCCAGTAGCGTGTCGCGGCTACCGCTGGTTTTCATTTGCGCCGGCAGGGTGGCGTTGTATTCCCTGATGCATGCCTTCATTTTGGCTGCTGTAACTTTTTGGCCTTCCTCCACACGCTGGAATTCAGGTGGTAACGACATGTAGCTTTCGCCAGTTTGGGTAACATCATCTCCTAACGGAATTGGCTGTGGCAGGGTGGCGTTGTATTCCTCCAGGAACCTTTTAATATCGTCTGCGCTGAGCTGCACCGGCAGATCATTGTTGTAGTCGTCGATAACTGCGCGGATGGTTGCTGTCGTCGTGAGAGCGCCTTCCGGGATAACCGGTTCAATGCTGAATTCTTCATCCAGAATTTCAGGCTGTAACGCCAGCGCATGCACCAGATTTCCCATATCCAGAACTTTGGAGCGTTCTTTCTTTATGGTTTTAGATACGTGGCGGCCGTCGTAATACATCAGGCTCACTCGTGCGTCTTTCACCATCGTTGAACTGATACCATTCGCGGCGTGATAAACGTCGTTCGGCACGCCTTCATAACGGCCAGGCTCGAAGTATGACGGCCACTCCGGTGCCGGTTCCTCCTGTTGCGTTTCCGGCGCATTTTGTTGCACTTCTGGTTCAGAATGGTTTACTGAGTCGTCATTTTGGTGCGTTTCAGCCTGACTCTGGTTCAGAATGGCCCGCTCTCCGGCATCTGCTTCTTCACCATTCCCCAGATTACTTTCGCCTGCGTACAGCGCATCACCAGCCTGTTTTTCATCACCGTTAGTTTCTTGAACCTGCACATTGCTGGTGGTCTCCGGATCCTTTTTAGTGCCATGAGTCGAAGAGTTCTTGATTAAAGCGGCAGCGTCAAAAATGCCATCGGCAGCTTTTTCCGGTTGCGTGGTCTGCTGGCTTGTCTCTGTCTTCACCCATTTCGGATCGTTCGGGTCGCTGATTCCTTCAACGTAATCACCACGTGAAGCCGCAAGGATTTTATTTACTTCTTCTGCTGTTACCTTCTGAGGCATTGGCATTGATGAGCGACCGCAGGCGATATCAACGATCATTTCATCCGGGTGAGCGTGGTCGGTTTCAGTCATGACACGATTGAGATACTCGCGATGACGGAAAGGAGATTTAAACAGTTCCTCTGGCGTTGTTTTTACCGTAGCGACATTGCAGGCGCGGGAGTAATCCATCCCACCAGGCATTTCTTCAAACAATTTGCAGGTCGCAATAAATTCATCGAGTACGTTATCTTCCCCTGAGCGGGAGAGATTCATAATGGCGTTGGCTTCAACATCGATCTCGAAGGAAGGGCTGTAAATATCGAACTCTTTGTTACGGGCGATCAGGCCAAGTGCTATTTCATATTCGAGCCCGGTTTTTGTCAGTGGAGTAAGAGGCTTAGCGTCAAATCTATGCCTGATGGCAAAGCGCAGACACATTAAAAAAATCGGTCAGGGGAAAGGCGTTAAGTGGGGACTTCCTGACGAAACGAAAATTAACCCGGAGCCAGTGTTTGCAGAACTACCGGAAATTGAGATCACGCCGAAAGTTGCAATGCTTCCTGCGCTGGCGCCATCGGCAGAACCGGAACCGACCAACACCAGGACAGAAGAATTCTTGGAGAGCATCCCTGTACTGAGAAAACCATCTCAGCCAATGCAGATCCCATCACTACGGGAAATCAGCAACAAGATCCGCAAAGTCAAATCCAACCTGCAAGGACTGGAGAAACTCCGTGTAGCCGTTCGGGAAGTTAACAAACATCGCCGTGCGCTGAGTTTATTTATCGGGGAGGGGAAATGAGCTTCTTCTCTATGAAAAAAATGGGTGTTCCCGGCAAATGTCCTGCGCATATGCGTGCATGGACGGTCGCTGAGGATGAAACGTTGATCGCAATGTACCCGACAGCCACTTTCAGGGAAATAGGTTTGAGGCTGAATCGGAGCGAGGCAGCGACGCGATATCACGCCCGCCAGCTTCGCCACGCAGGCCTGCTGCAACCGAAGCACATCGCCTTCACCATGGATGATGATCGATTTATTCGTCGTAATCGTCACTCGTTAACTGCAAAAGAGATAGCGCTATTACTTGGGCGTTCTACAGAGAATATCTATCGCCGCGCGAAACTGCTGGGTGTAAGTCTGGCGAAATGTGGCGATTCACACTGGAGCACAAAATATCCGGATGAAGATGTCGAGCTGATGTGTGCGCTACGTGATGACGGAATGCGGGTATGTGATATTGCCGAAAAATTTGAGATAGCTCCGCAGATGGTCAGTTGGCTGTGTAACAAACGACTGATGGCTGTTGATGCCATGACTTTGAACCGGGAGGCCGCACAATGATCACCGGTATCCAATCACTGATTGAAGCAGGCGCGTTGTTTGTATCCAACCACTCAGGCGGAAAAGACAGTCAGGCGATGCTGATCAAGTTGCTTGATGTCATCCCGGCGCGTCAACTCGTCGTTGTTCATGCGTCGCTTGGCGCGGTTGAATGGCCTGGTGCGCTCGAGTTGGCTCGCGACCAGGCGAAGGCTGCTGATCTGCCGTTCGTTGTCGCCACTGCGCGCAAAACTCTGCTGGAAATGGTCGCACGACGCTTTGCGAACCGTCCGGAAGTACCGAGCTGGCCATCCGCCAGCACCCGGCAATGCACCAGTGACCTGAAGCGCGGCCCCATCCAGCGAGAAGTCCGTCGGTACGCAAAGGCCAATGGTTTTAAAACCATCGTGAACTGCCTCGGTCTGCGCGCGCAAGAGTCGCCTGGGCGCGCCAAGCGGCAGGTATTCCGTAAAAACGAGACAGATTCCAACTCGGTGCTGACCTGGTACGAGTGGTTGCCGGTTCACGAGATGAATACAGACGAGGTTTTTGCAGCCATCCGCGAATCTGGGCAGCAGCCGCACTACGCCTATGCTCTGGGCAATGAGCGACTGAGTTGCGTCTTCTGCATCATGGCAAGCCGTAACGACCTGAGGAATGGCGCGCGTCACCATCCCGAATTGCTGGAGCAATATGCCGCGCTTGAAACGCGTACCGGATACACGATGCACATGAATCGCATTCCTATCCGCGAGTTGACCGCAGATATTGAGAAACAGGAGCGTGCAGCATGACCACTATTACCAAAGAACAGACACAAAAAATTATTGATGCTGCCGATGAAGTTATTACCGCACTGGCTGGCACTAACGATGATGTTCACCCTGATAACAGCGCGAAGATGTGCGGTTTGTGGGACGAGCTGAACGATAGATACGCACCGCCAGAAGTTGTGCGCGAGCTGGCGCGTATCGCGCTGGCATCGATCGAGGCGGAGGCGGTGACGAATGAGATTGTCATCCCTGAACCTGCGACGCACCGTAACATCAATGAAATATGTCCGCCAGGCGTTAATCAGACCCTATTCGCATCTGGTTGGAACGCGAGCCGCAAATCAGGGATGAATAGCGGCCGCATTCCGCCGATCGTCAAAGGGATTGATGCAGAATGCGTGGGCTGGAACGCTTGCCGCGCCGCCATGCTTCAGGGTGCCGAACCTGCAAGTAATTGCGATGAATTACCGCTGGACTACCTGCAAGGGCACAAAGACGGGCTGGAATGGGCAGCACAACTGGCAAAAGCAAATCATCCGGAAACTGGCGACTGGCTTTACGATGACCCTATCGAATTGTCAAAGGCGATACGCAAGGGGCCGGATATGCCATTATCCGATGGCAACTCTCCGGTGATTCAGGATGGCTGGATTAAGTGCAGCGAGCGGATGCCGGAAGACGAGCAGGAGGTTCTAACCAGGAACAGGATGGGGCATTGCTTTGTATCGTTCTTTGATGAGCATTCAGGGCTGTTTTTCGACAGAGTAGATGTGGCCGCCGCATGCTGTATAGAGCACATATTGGTAACCCATTGGATGCCACTGCCAGCAGCACCGCAGCAGGAGGAGTGAGGTGAGTACTTATCTTTTTTTCGGTTTCCTTGTTGTTTGCACTCTGTTTTGTATGGTGATGCTGTGGCGGGTGGTCAAGGTGGCAAAGTGGCGATTCAAGGCCCTCGAAATGAGTGCTGATGATTATCGGGCACTACCTGAATTTAATAAGATGTTGTGGATGATTTGGATATGGAGGCTAGAACGCTTCCCGAGATGTAATAAGCGGGCATGGCGGGAGACGAAGTGATGGATCAACTACTGCAATACGCAACCAACCGGATTATTGAGCTGGAAAATCTGCTGCTGGTGGATGTTCCTGAAACCGTCTGGCCAGCGGAAGTGAAAATGGTTTTTTCTCAGGTCGAGAATGCCAGTGATCTCCTTTCTCACCACCAGCGCCGCCTGCAGCATCACATCAACCGGATGTGGCTGGAAAAAATGCCGGTACCGTCAATTGTTACTGCTGCCCGTTCGCTGGCAAGCGCGATGGAGAAATACGCGTGAGAGAAATCATTGTTGATAATTTCGCTGGTGGCGGCGGAGCGTCAACC
Source organism: Citrobacter sp. LST-B2 (assembly GCF_057983045.1). Taxonomy (NCBI): domain Bacteria; kingdom Pseudomonadati; phylum Pseudomonadota; class Gammaproteobacteria; order Enterobacterales; family Enterobacteriaceae; genus Citrobacter; species Citrobacter sp. LST-B2. Next base: position 3,642,605 of record NZ_CP192598.1, on the reverse strand, counting down.
GGCATTGAAATGGCGATCGGGCGCAGCGTTGATATTGCGATAAACCACGATGAAAACGCCGTGGCGATGCACACGACAAACCATCCTGATACGTTGCACTACTGCGAATCTGTTTACGATGTCAGCCCAAAAGTTGCGACTGCTGGCCGCCCGGTTGCGCTCGCGTGGTTTTCCCCGGATTGCCGCCACTTTTCCAAGGCCAAGGGTGCGAAGCCTGTTGAAAAAGCGATACGCGGTCTGGCTTGGGTGACACTGCGCTGGGGGCTTGATGTTAAGCCTCGTGTTATGAAGCTGGAGAACGTCGAAGAGTTTAAAACATGGGGGCCGCTTCTTGCTGGTGAAATGCGCCCGGATCCTGAACGTGTTGGCGAAACCTTCCGGGCTTTCGTCGCTATGCTAACGACGGGGATTTCTCCCAATCATCCTGCGCTGATGGAGTGCTGTGAATTCCTGGGTATTCCTCTCGACAGCGATGACGCCGCCAGGTTGGTAAAAGGTCTGGGTTATGTTGTTGAGTATCGGGAACTGCGCGCCTGTGACTACGGTGCGCCGACGATCAGAAAACGCTTCTTCATGGTTATGCGCTGTGACGGGAAACCGATAGTGTGGCCGGAGCCAACACATGGGGATCCGAAATCACCGGCGGTTATGGACTCGTCCGGTTCTTGGAGATGGTTGGGCGGAGTTCCCGGACTACATCATCAACAGCAACATCATTGATATTGCGCTTAACAGAGAGTGGCCTGAGGCATGACCATACTGAATCGACTCTATGCTTCTTCCGGAGAAGAGGTAATTATTGAAACTCTGCAGATCACTATCGGTGATGACGTTCTTTATCTTTGTGATGGTTACGACGATGTAACGGCGGTGACGGAGTCAGGTGAGGAAGTGACATTTATTGCCAGCGCCATCGCCGTTGCGCTTCCGGCTCGTAACAGTGACGGAACTCAGGATCTGCAGTTTGCAGTAAGTAATATCGATGGAGAGGCATCAACAGCAATTCGTAATGCGCTGGATAATCTTCGTGGTGCAACGATGACTTATCGAAAATACACCTCCAACGATTTAGCAGCTCCTGCGGAACGCCCGTTCACTCTTAAGGTGAAAAGTGGGTATTGGACGGCAACTCAGGCGCAAATTATCGCTGGATACATGAATGTTCTGGATACCGCCTGGCCCCGCTATCGCTACACACTCCCGTTCTATCCTGGCCTTCGGTACATGAGTTGATGTTCAGTCGAAATAATCCTTGATAATATAAGAATCTTCAAACTGACAGGGATAGAAAAGTGAAACGATTTTTGCTGGTTTCTGCCGTAATTTTACTGGCTGGGTGTTCAGCTAAATACAACACGAGCAATATTCAGAACAATACCGAGCAGTTGATCAAAGATGCTCCAGTTGCTATTTCCATGCCATCTGATGGCGTGTATGAAACCCGTACATATGCGGGTTCCGGAAATTCAACGGCTACTGCATTAAAATCTGCGTTTTTGCGCCACTCTGATAGCGTAACAATTTATGCTGATTGTGAAGATATTACCTGCCTGAAAAGTAAACATGCTATCAGTCATGGATACTATGTTATTCCGCAAATACTTCACTGGGAGGACAGGGCAACCGAGTGGTCAGGAATTCCGGATAAAATTGAAGTTAAAATCACAATTTATAACGCAGAGTCCAACGATCGGATTGCCTCAACGATTATTAGTGGTAAAAGCAAGTGGGCTACGTTTGGTGGTGACCATCCGCAAGACTTGCTACCGGATCCAGTCAACTCTTACATATCCAGTCTTTATTGAACAATCTGTAAAACACATTCCAGACCCCGTTCATACGGGGTTTTTTATTGCCTTAATTCCGGAGGCCATATGTTTAATCCTGATAAATACCTTTCGGTGAAATGGCTGAAAGGTGGGCGCGTTTACCCGGAACTTGACTGCTTTGGGGTGCTGAATGAAGTACGCCGTGATATCGGCCTTCCTGAATGGCCAGATTTTGCCGGGGTAACCAAGGATAACGGCGGACTTGACCGGGAAGCACGAAAGCTTATGCGTTCTCTTCGTCGGTGTGAACCGTGTGAGGGGGCCGGAGTTGCATGCTATTCCGGTTCAACAGTGGCACATGTCGCCGTGGTAGTAGATATCAATGGCCAGCTTTACGTTGCAGAGTGTAACCATAAAACAAACGTTACATTTCTGCCATTGGCGCGTTTCATGCGTCGCTTCGTCAAAGTGGAGTTCTGGGCGTGACAATAAGACTTTACCCCTCCAGATTGCCAGGGGAACCGCTGGAAACGCATCAACATGGCGCGATGACGATTCATCAATGGATGAAGCGAAACGTTGAAAATTATCGTGCTGATATGAAGCATCCGGTTGCTATTGAAGTTGATGGGGAAAATATCCCCCCGTCGGCATGGTTTGATTTTGCAGTTAAACCAGACAGCGATGTGAAAATTTTCCCGATCCCTTACACAGCCGTTGCGCTGGCATGGGTTGCTGTTGCTGTCTCAGTTGCCTCCGTTGCTTATGCACTGTTCTTTGCTCCTGGTGCTGCGGACCCGGGCGGTTTTTCGTCCTCGACAGGCGATTCACTGGACGTTAACCCTGCGAAAGCGAACCGGGCAAAACTAGGCGATCCGATTCGTGAGTTGTTCGGACGCCGTCGAATTTACCCCGATTACGTGGTGCAGCCGGTAACCCGCTTCAGTCCGGACGACCCGACAGTGATGACCGTTGAAATGTTTGTCGCTTTAGGGTTTGGGTTGTTCTCATTTGGTAATGGAGATATACGTGTCGGCGCCACACCAGTTTCATCGCTGGGTGATGGATTCACCCATACTTTGTATCTACCCGGTCAGAATGTCGCAGGTGATCGCCGTAGTGAGAACTGGTTCAACTCTACAGAAGTGGGTGGAACATCTTCTGGGGCCGGTCTGGATATGGCCCAGACCGCGCCAGATACGGAAGACGTTGTTGCGCAGTCTTTGACAGTATCAGGGAGTACGATCACATTTAACGGGTTAAGTACCGATGATGACGATCCGGCGACCAATGAATTACCGGAATCGTGGGTTGCAGGTGCAGTGGTTGAACTTATCGTTCCTGATTCATTTGTTGTTACTAATGATGGCGCATACAGCCGAATCACCAGTGATAATCTGGCTGAAATAGCCCCATATGTCGGAATGCCAGTCACGCTCTGGTACAACAGTGTCGACTATAACCTCTTCATTGCATCTTACACTCCACACTCAGCACCACCTGGCGGTGACGTAGTGACTGCATCAGTAACTCTTGCCTATGAGAGTTCGGTCGGAGCACCTTTTACGGGCATTCCGGAAGGTTATATTCGTCTATCGCTGTCCCATGCGGGCAATCAGTACAAAATTCTCGATGTTGATGGCAGCAGCGTAACACTCAGGCGTCTGGTCAACGGTGTAGTTGATAACACCTGGCCGGGATTCGCTGCCAGAACCGTACTTGATTTCGATGCGTCTGGTGTTAACCAGAACGATACATGGATGGGGCCATTTATGGCGTGCCCGGAAAATGAAACAATCGATATGTTTGAGGTTAATTTCTTTTTCCCGAATGGAATTTGCGGTTACAACAAAAAAGGCAGAAAGCAGAACAGGGAGGTGCGCTGGGAGATCCAGTATCGTGTTTATGGCTCAGGATCGGGATGGAGCAGCAAAACAGGATCGTACAATACACAGAACATCAATGGTCTCGGATACACTGAGCGCGTCACTTTAAGCTCTCCGGGCCTCGTTGAAGTTCGCTGCCGGCGCACTAACGAGCAGGGGCAGGACAACAGCCGCGATAACATGTACTGGCAATCATTGCGCGGTCGTTTGCTCACGCGACCTTCATCCTATGCAGGCGTCACGACGATGGGCGTCACTGTGGAGACCGGCGGTAAACTGGCAGCGCAGTCCGATCGGCGTGTCAATGTGGTAGCCACCAGAATTTACGATACAGGTACACCACGCAGCATTTCCGGCGCGCTGTACCACGTTGGTAACTCTCTGGGGCTGGATATGGATACTGACGCCATTAATGCTCTGGAAAGCATGTACTGGACGCCTGACAATGAGTTCTTTGACTTCGAGACCACAGACAGCACATCGGTACTGGAGGTTTTGCAGAAGATAGCCAACGCCGGGAAAAGTTATTTTCTGCTGACTGACGGACTGGCATCAGTCGCGCGTGAAGGTGTTAAGCCCTGGTCTGGTGTTATCAGTCCACATGAGATGACAGAAGACCTTCAAACCGCGTTTGTGGCTCCCTCTGACGACGACTATGACGGCGTGGACGTTACGTATATCAACGGGACGACATGGGCGGAGGAGACGGTACAGTGCCGGACACCGGGTAATCCAACCCCCGTTAAAATAGAAGACTACACGCTTGATGGCGTGCTCGACCGGGACTGTGCCTATCAGATCGGCATGCGGCGCCTGATGAAGTATCTCAGGCAGCGTTTGACGTTCACGACCACCACAGAACTGGATGCACTCTGTTACAACGTTGGCGATCGGGTTGTACTGACCGACGATATACCGGGAAGCAAGACGGTTAGTGCGCTGATTGAAAGTATGTCCACGGCTGACGGTCTGACGACATTTACTGTTACGGAACCACCAGACTGGAGTTTTGATAATCCGCGTGCACTCATCCGTTATCAGGATGGGACAACCTCCGGGTTGCTGGTGGCTACCAATGCAGGGGATTATCAGATCTCTGTGCCTGAACAGCCAGAGTTCGGAAATATCATCCTGAATGACCAAGCCATTGAACCACCGCGCCTTATTTTCTGCGATTCTTCACGTGTTGGCTATAACGCCATTATTTCTGAAATTGCCCCACAATCTGACGGAACATGCCAGGTAACGGCCAAAGAATATCGCGACTCCTTCTATCAATACGACAATGCCTCTTATCCCGGCAATGTAGCTTAATCAAAAAAATCAACACAACTCGTTTCGGCGGGTTTTTCGCTTATGAGGCCTATATGACGACTTATAACACCGGCAATCCGCTGGGGTCTGCTGCTGCAAAGGATTTGTACGATAACGCGCAGAATTTTGATTTTGCGCTCAATGACATAACTCAGGCAATCTGGAATGACCGTTTTGGGCGGGAACGTAATACGTGGTTTGGCCTTGAGACGATGGTAATTAATGCCGCCGGGTCCTATGGTTATGTCATTCTTAACGACATGTCTTTTCAGGATGGCGGTACAGTTAATCTGAATGAATTACTTCTGGATGAAAGCACCGGTGAGTATTTCAAGTGGACAGGCACTTTTCCTGTCGGGGGGAAAGTTGTTCCACCAGGTTCGATTCCGGCTTCCACAGGCGGGGAAGGACCTGGTGCATGGCTCTCAGTTGGTGATTCGACATTGCGTACTATGCTCGCATCTTCTTCGGGAGCGGGAATGGTTGGTTACGACAGCGGAGAAACCTATGCGCCTGGGACTGTCGGTGAGGCTATCGGTCCATATACCGCAACTGGTGGTGACAGAAAGTTAAGTCGTGAAGATCGTGCCAAAATCACATACATCGCTCCTGACTTTGAACCCTTCTCAACTAACGCAGGTGCCGCTGTAAATGCCGCAATTGCGCAATTGCGAACGGAAGAGGATGCTGTTAATGCCCCTAACCTGAAAGGCGGAAAAATTATACTGCCACGCGGCCGTATGAACTCCGTAACGCCAATCAGCATTAATCGAATTTTAGGGCAAACTGGTATCGATATCCAAGGGCAAGGGCAGACAACAACATCTATCGACCTGACCAGTGCGCCTGCTGGCAGCGACGGTATTGAATCAAACTCTACAGGTGCTGTTTACGGCGAGTTTTCAAACTTTTGCATTACCGGGGCGCGACGTCGCGCATTCTCATTTGAATCAGGCTCACGCTTAACTTTTAAAAATGTGCAGGCTTACCTTTCTGAGGGGGACGGTTTTTTCTTCGGGAATAACTTTGTAACAAGCCTTGAAAAGTGCACATCTGGAAACAACTCGGGGAGCGGGTTTAATTTCTCTAACACCCCACCTGCAGGAGAAGTAACATCCGAAAAGACATCAATTAACCTAGTCAACTGCTTTGCATCAAATAACGCGAGCACTGGATATATCCTCGGAAATATGAATTACTCAAGCGTAAGGGCTTGTGCAGCAGATTTTAACGGCTTGTATGGTTACCTTATTTCCGGCATGACATTTGGCTTGAGTGTTGAGGGATCTGGTTCGGAAAATAATGGTCGTTCTGGATTTGCTGTGATTGCAACACGCGCTACGGATAATATTCGTGGAGTGACTCTAAAAAATATAACTGGTTATCGAAATAATCTTGCTAATAGCGGGCATCCAACGCTGTTGTTTGTGCAAGCTGCAAATGGAGGGACTGCCCGATGCAGGCTTGAAGGAGCTGTGTCAAACGCGGCTGGCCCCGGTGCTGCTGTACCCGATGTTATTGTTGAAGGAAGCGGAGCCCGCCTCATCCTGAAAGGGGATTGTGATCTGCCAAAAGGATGGCGCTCAAGAAATGGTGGATATGTTGATTATGAACCAGTAACGCACGTAATTAACAGACTGGTAAACGCCTCAACCCCAACGGGTATATGCAATCTAAAATCAACTCAGGGATTCAATACAACATATTCTGGAGAAATTACAGTTGTAGTCTCAAATGGACATCCATCTGTCGAAGCAAGAAATATAAGCATTTATAAACTGCTTATTGTTAAGTCGGTAGGGACGCAACAATTAGTAGAATTGTCAAAAGCTGGCCACGTTGCAGCAAGCGGAAACGGAGCCAGTCTTCCAAGTTTCACATGGTCACTTGATTCAGCAAACAATGCTTTAGTGGCAACACCAAACGGCGGCGTTGGCGGAATTGAGTTTTGGTTCGAAATAACAACATCAAGTCAAATCGTTGCGTTCGGAGTTTACTAAGGAGGAATTATGGAAACTGATCAATAGACAGGATTCCGACCGCCAACACACGACTTCATCTAATCATCTGGCTGAATGACAATCTTTAAGAGACGTATCGTAATAACGGTTTTATGTAACTTACAGGCCAGTACATACTGGCCAATCAATTAATTTTTACCCGGCAGTTTCCCAAGCCTAACAATGATATAATCACCATTGTCAACAATTGAGTCAGGGCTTGGCCATAATGACAACTTCTGAGCAGCATCCCTTGCTTTTTCCACATCAGTGCTTTTTATACCCCTTAACTCAGCTATGCCCTCCATTTTCATGAATGACATTATTCTTTTGTTGTTGCCGCCATCCCATGAAAAGTGAGAACCACCGAACACATCGGAGTTTTTTACTTTCCACGGAGTTACCTTGAAATATCCACCATAAAAATAAACGGGTTTTTTTACTGGATCAAAATTAGGATATTTTCGATATATTGTGTTAATTATGGATTCTGCCGTCCTGATATCAATTTCATGTGTTTTTTTATCGGAGTAAAATAACTTGCTAGCGCTGGATGAGCCGATGCTTACCATAATAATAACAATGACTGTAGGAATTAATTTATTATCTATGTAATAGATGCTTAACCCGAAAATCATTGAAAGACACACCCCCAGCGATACCATTGTTCTAGGTGGCACACTCCCGCCAAAAGCGATATTCATTATAAATGGCGTAATGATTATAATTAAAGGGTAGATGATTTTTGATAATGTTACTTTCCTTCTGCGAAGAATCTCATATAAATACACAAAGTAAAATATAGTTATCAATCCATAAAGGTTAAGACCAAAGAACGACTTGCCAGTGAAATATCGTGAGATAAATGAAAATAAACTAACCAGTGTACTTATAAAATCAGCATTGCCCCATCTTATTAGTTGGTCAAAATAAGAAGTTGGTTGCACTTCTGCGAAAAACTGAAACCCCTTGGAAATAAAAGAATAAACCGCTACTGATATAATTGACAAAACCGCATATCTAGAAAGAATTTTCAATGACGAATTTAGGTTAACCTCTCCTCTCATACTCATAAATGCAATGTTGGATAACATAACGGATATTGGTAGTATAGAAAGAGACTGATATATTCCGATGGCGTAAATGTATAGGCAGACACTCACTAACGCCCATACAGAAATTAGTTTATTATTTCCACGATGAAAAGCCATGACTGACAAAGTACACAATACCATACCAATTGAGACCGTATCGCTTTGATTTGCAAACTCAAGTTGATAAGCATATTGAGGGATAGAAACATACACTGCTGCAATTAGTGATGTTTTGTAAACATCCAGTTTTGCTATACTGGCAGATAAAGTAGCTGCAAGTGCTAAAAGGCATACAGAAAATATAATTGTAAAGAATGGCGTAAAAGGTTCAGGCAGTATGTAGCTTCGTAATAGAGCATGGCCCCATCTCCCTAATGTTATAGTTTGATAATAGTTATCAAAAAACTCTTCATCTATAGATAACGTGAAATTTGTGATCTCATACCCATATACAAATAGCGCACAAACGAGTGCCACTATATACACCTTTGTAAAATTATTTATTTTGATCATTTTTTTTCCTAAGCACATATCGTGGCCTTTGCTTAACCTCTGTGTAAATTCTTCCAATATATTCACCAAGAACACCAATGCCGATAAGTTGTACGCCACCCAAGAATAAAATTGATACCAGCAAGGAAGGGTACCCCCTAACTGGGTTCCCAAAGGCCAGCGTTCCTATTATCATCCAGGCTCCATAGAGGAATGACATGCCAGCTACAGCCAGTCCGATATATGTCCACATGCGCAGTGGGAATGTAGAGAAGCTAGTTATTCCCTCAAGAGCAAGGTTCCACAGTTTCCATCCGTTGAATTTTGTGCTTCCGGCTACACGTTCAGCACGAGCGTATTCAACCACATCAGTTCGACCACCAACCCAACTCAGAACACCTTTCATGAACAGGTTACGTTCTGGCATGAGTTTTATGTTTTCAACGACTTCTCGAGACATCAGGCGGAAGTCACCGACGTTCTCTTCAATTTGCGGATTACTGATTTTGTTGTGGAGTTTGTAGAACCATTCAGCGGTCTTGCGTTTCAGCCGGCCATCTGTTGAGCGGTCAGAACGCTTTGCAAGAACCATATCAGCCCCAGACCGCCATTTCTCTATCAGATGAGGAATAACCTCAATCGGATCTTGCAAGTCGACATCTATAGGGATAACCGCATCACCAGTTGCGTGATTAAGACCGGCGAATAATGCAGGCTCTTTACCAAAGTTACGTGTGAATGATAGTGGTACAACAAGCGGATCAGACACAGCAAATGCGTTAATAATAGATTCTGTAGCGTCTTTGCTACCATCATTGATGAAGACTATCTCAACTTCATACTGTTTTAATTCGTCGAATTCCCGAACCGTTTTGTAGAAAATCGGTATCGTGGCTTCTTCATTGAAGACCGGAACGATCAGAGAGATTTTCATTTAGCATCCCTAAAGATTATGAATTTTGAGTAGATAAATCCCGCGATCAGGCTGAATGCCGAGAACGCCACAAGCGTTAAAATCGGTGGTGCCTTGAGTTGATCTGCAATAAACCCAGTAAGCATAGCCATAACCCCCATGAATACGACGAACGCAATGTAACGCCCGGTCGTAGCCTGAGAGTTGAAAGTAAACTTTGCATTAGCGAAGAAGCTAAAAGTTACAGCCACGCAAAATGCCGTAACATTGGAAATGGCCTGGCTGGCACCAAAGAAGTGAAGCAAACCAACAAAGCATAACCAATGAATAGCGGTGTTCACTACACCAACCGAAACATATCGACTAAATAGCTTTAACATGTGAAAAAATCAGTGAGCTCTGAAAGGATGGAAGTGTAGCACCAATACACCACTTGATCGACTGCGTAGGACAAATTGTAGCCTACGCATGGCTTTGTTGAATAAATCGAACTTTTGCTGAGTTGAAGGATCAGATCACGTATCTTCCCGACAACGCAGACCGTTCCGTGGCAAAGCAAAAGTTCAAAATCACCAACTGGCCCACCTACAATAAAGCCCTCATCAACCGTGGCTCCATAACTTTCTGGCTGGATGATGAAGCTGTTCAGGCCTGGTATGAGTCAGCAACACCTTCTTCACGAGGCAGACCTCAGCGCTATTCTGACCTTGCCATCACTACTGTGCTGGTCATTAAACGCGTATTCAGGCTGACCCTGCGGGCTGCGCAGGGCTTTATTGATTCCATTTTTTCTCTGATGAACGTTCCGCTACGCTGCCCGGATTACAGCTGTGTCAGCAGGCGGGCAAAGTCGGTTAATGTCAGTTTCAAAACGCCCACCCGGGGTGAAATCGCACACCTGGTAATTGATTCCACCGGGCTGAAGGTCTTCGGTGAAGGCGAGTGGAAAGTCAAAAAGCATGGCCAGGAACGCCGCCGTATCTGGCGTAAGCTGCATCTCGCCGTTGACAGTAAAACACATGAAATCATCTGCGCTGACCTGTCGCTGAACAACGTTACGGACTCAGAGGCCTTCCCCGGGTTAATCCGGCAAACCCACCGGAAAATCAGGTCAGCCGCCGCCGATGGCGCTTACGATACCCGGCTATGTCACGATGAACTGCGGCGTAAGAAAATCAGCGCGCTTATCCCTCCCCGAAAAGGTGCGGGTTACTGGCCCGGTGAATATGCAGACCGTAACCGTGCAGTGGCTAATCAGCGAATGACCGGGAGTAATGCGCGGTGGAAATGGACAACAGATTACAACCGTCGCTCGATAGCGGAAACGGCGATGTACCGGGTAAAACAGCTGTTCGGGGGTTCACTGACGCTGCGTGACTACGATGGTCAGGTTGCGGAGGCTATGGCCCTGGTACGAGCGCTGAACAAAATGACGAAAGCAGGTATACCTGAAAGCGTGCGTATTGCCTGAAAACACAACCCGCTACGGGGGAGACTTACCCGAAATCTGATTTATTCAACAAAGCCCCTACGCATTGTAATTATGTAAAAAGAATGCTCTCATAAGACAAGGATGTCTTTGTAGTATAAGTGATAAATATCATCACTATTATCATAGCGTAAACAGAAATCCTTTTTAGCCTTGAATTAGTGTATAAAACAGCCTGCGCGAGAATGAACACCATCAAGTAGAAAGGCATATAGCTGAACCTGTAAGATGATGGTGATGAAAAAATCATCGCATAAGGGATAAGCATTATATAATGAATAGTGACGATATTGTTATTTACATAATATCTAAATTTATACAATGCGTATGGTATAAGCGATATTACAAAGAAATAATACTTTATCCATCCGTTAAACATGTCTGATTCTTGGTATTTGAATGCTAATATTCTTGCTATTATATGGCTACCTAATCCCGCATCAGACAGTTTTATAAAAACGAAGTCTAGTAACTTAAAGTTTTCTGCAATGAATATGGCGATGTAAGCGTAGAAAGTTAGTTTTAAATACCTTGTGTTTAAATATTTTATTACTAGCGGAGCTACAAAGAAAGCCACGCAAGAAGCATGGATCATGCTAGCCATCGATACATATATCATAAATACAATAAGTCGCCCATTTGTTGTGTATCTCAATAGAGCGAATGTGGCGATAGCAAGCCCCAGCCCGTTTCTTATTCCGTTGGCAATAAGATCTACGCCGCTAATAAAAGAAACTGACATAACTATAGCCAGCGGAACGACTATAATCTTGTTGTTAATGGTATATGCTTTTGCAAGAAAAATGACGGTTAGTATTGTTACAATACTAAAAAATACCGACGGTGAATCAGTGAATACCGAAATTGTTCGTCCGATAATCGTGAACAGCGGCTCAAAGTCCCTTGTGGTCCACTTATCGTCAAGTGATTCGAACCATGACCAGTAAGCGTACGTGTCTGTACCTGTATCAATAGTTCTCATGCCGAACAGCACAACCATGAATACAAAAATAATTGGTAATGCTGTGATTGCTATGCCTGCAGACCGAAGTCCTTTCACAGTAATGGCAATTAAAAACATGAAAAATACCGACACCCCGTAAAGTGATGTCATGAAATTTGATATGTATTCCATTTTTATCTATTCGGATCATTCTGATGGGCACCAAAATACATAAAAACAACACAGTTCACAAGCCGATAGTCGGGATTCCGACCGCTACGCTGCCATACCCTCCCCATTAAACTAAGTGGACCCCACGGGGGTAAGGCGTGATGGCGAGGCGATAGAAGGGAGCGCGCTGGAAGAGGTGAAAGTTATTGGTCGTGTAACGTTCTTCATCAACCGCGCGCTGAGTGATGATGACTGCCCGGTGTTATAAAAGTAACGTAACATCGTATGTTAATGAAGAGATCGTATGCTGACGATTTCGGCGCTACAGTGTAATATGCACGCCAGTCATTGATGGGGTAGTTACTGTGGAATGTCCACCGCTGTGTCCATCAAGAAATAATTATCAGCATAGCGAGTTAAAAAATTCATATTTATGAAGAATATAAGAAATTTCTCCATCATTGCTCACATCGACCACGGTAAATCGACGCTGTCTGACCGTATTATTCAGATCTGCGGTGGCCTGTCTGACCGTGAAATGGAAGCGCAGGTTCTCGACTCGATGGATCTTGAGCGTGAGCGCGGTATTACTATCAAAGCGCAGAGCGTAACGCTCGATTTCAAATCCGCTGATGGTGAAACATACCAGCTTAACTTCATCGACACCCCAGGCCACGTTGACTTCTCGTATGAAGTTTCTCGTTCGCTTGCCGCTTGTGAAGGCGCACTGCTGGTGGTGGATGCCGGGCAGGGTGTCGAAGCGCAAACCCTGGCAAACTGCTACACCGCGATGGAAATGGATCTCGAAGTGGTGCCGGTCCTCAATAAAATTGACCTGCCAGCCGCCGATCCCGAGCGTGTCGCCGAAGAGATTGAAGACATCGTTGGTATTGATGCGACTGATGCCGTGCGCTGCTCGGCGAAAACTGGCGTGGGCGTGACCGACGTTTTGGAACGTCTGGTGCGTGATATTCCGCCGCCGCAGGGCGATCCGGATGGACCGTTACAGGCGCTGATCATCGACTCCTGGTTCGATAACTATCTCGGCGTTGTCTCGCTGGTGCGTATTAAAAACGGCACCCTGCGTAAAGGCGACAAAATCAAAGTGATGAGTACCGGTCAGACCTATAACGCTGACCGTCTGGGGATCTTCACGCCTAAACAGGTTGATCGTACCGAGCTGAAGTGCGGCGAGGTAGGTTGGCTGGTGTGTGCGATTAAAGACATCCTCGGCGCACCGGTTGGCGATACCCTGACTCAGGCACGTAACCCGGCAGAAAAAGCGCTGCCAGGCTTCAAAAAGGTAAAACCGCAGGTTTATGCGGGCCTGTTCCCGGTCAGCTCTGATGATTACGAGAACTTCCGCGACGCGCTGGGCAAGCTTAGCCTCAACGACGCCTCTCTGTTCTATGAGCCGGAAAGTTCTACTGCGCTGGGCTTCGGCTTCCGCTGTGGCTTCCTTGGTCTGTTACACATGGAGATCATTCAGGAGCGTCTGGAACGTGAATACGATCTCGACCTGATCACCACCGCGCCGACGGTTGTGTATGAAGTCGAAACCACCGCGAAAGAGACGATTTACGTCGACAGCCCGTCCAAGCTGCCACCGCTGAATAACATCTATGAGTTGCGCGAGCCGATCGCGGAATGTCACATGCTGTTGCCTCAGGCATACCTCGGTAACGTGATTACCCTGTGTATTGAGAAGCGTGGCGTGCAGACCAACATGGTTTACCACGGTAACCAGGTGGCGCTGACTTATGAAATCCCGATGGCTGAAGTGGTACTCGACTTCTTTGACCGCCTGAAGTCCACCTCGCGCGGTTATGCGTCGCTGGATTACAACTTTAAACGCTTCCAGGCCTCCGACATGGTGCGTGTTGATGTCTTGATCAACAACGAACGTGTCGATGCGCTGGCGCTGATCACTCACCGTGATAACTCGCAGAGCCGTGGTCGTGAGCTGGTGGAGAAGATGAAAGATCTGATCCCACGTCAACAGTTCGATATTGCGATCCAGGCGGCGATCGGGACGCATATCATTGCGCGTTCTACTGTGAAACAGTTGCGTAAAAACGTTCTGGCAAAATGCTATGGCGGCGATATCAGCCGTAAGAAAAAGCTGTTGCAGAAGCAGAAAGAAGGTAAGAAGCGGATGAAGCAGATCGGTAACGTTGAGCTGCCTCAGGAAGCGTTCCTCGCCATTCTGCATGTCGGCAAAGACAGCAAATAATCCTTAAGGAGTTGGCATGGCGAATATGTTTGCCCTGATTCTGGTGATTGCCACATTGGTCACGGGCATTTTATGGTGCGTGGATAAATTTATCTTCGCACCAAAACGTCGGGAGCGTCAGGCGGCGGTACAGGCTGCAGCCGGAGATTCACTGGATAAGGCAACGCTGAAAAAAGTCTCGCCGAAGCCTGGCTGGCTGGAAACTGGCGCTTCGGTTTTCCCGGTGCTGGCTATCGTGCTGGTTGTGCGTTCGTTCATCTATGAACCTTTCCAGATCCCATCGGGTTCGATGATGCCGACGTTGTTGATCGGTGACTTTATTCTGGTGGAGAAATTTGCCTACGGTATTAAAGATCCGATTTACCAGAAAACCCTGATCGAAACGGGTCATCCCAAACGCGGTGATATCGTGGTCTTTAAATACCCGGAAGATCCACGGCTGGATTACATCAAGCGAGCGGTCGGTTTGCCTGGTGATAAAGTGACCTATGATCCGGTCGCGAAAGAAGTGACTATTCAGCCGGGTTGCCGTTCGGGTCAGGCGTGTGAGAACGCCCTGCCGGTCACCTATAGCGATGTTCAGCCGAGCGATTTTGTGCAGACGTTTGCACGTCGTAACGGTGGTGAAGCCACCAGTGGTTTCTTTGAGATCCCGCTGAGTGAAACGAAAGAGAACGGTATTCGTCTGTCCGAGCGTAAAGAGACGCTGGGCGACGTGACGCACCGTATTCTGACCGTGCCGATTGCTCAGGATCAGGTGGGGATGTATTACCAGCAGTCCGGGCAGCCGCTGGCGACCTGGATTGTGCCGCCGGGCCAGTATTTCATGATGGGCGACAACCGCGATAACAGCGCGGACAGCCGTTACTGGGGCTTTGTCCCGGAAGCGAATCTGGTCGGTAAAGCCACTGCCATCTGGATGAGTTTCGACAAACAAGAAGGCGAATGGCCGACTGGCGTTCGTTTAAGCCGCATTGGTGGTATCCACTAATTGCCGCGAATCGTTCACGTTGTCGTCGTTATGACGGCAACGTGAATTATTTCTTCGATAAATCTGCCCAGGCTAACGACATCCCTCGTCGTTGTGTATAGAATATTCCCCCGAAGTTTCAGGTTGGCGCCTCCAGGCCGCCACGGCACACGAAACAGCGTTGGTCCCCCTATATGAGCGTACATAAGCTGCTTAACGCGGCCGGAAGGATGCTACATATATCAGGTCTGTTTCGTGTGCTGAATTGTTGACGCATTTATTTATTGGTATCGCATGAACCCCATCGTAATTAATCGGCTTCAACGGAAGCTGGGCTACACTTTTACTCATCAGGAGTTGTTGCAGCAGGCATTAACCCATCGCAGTGCCAGCAGCAAACATAACGAGCGTTTAGAATTTCTTGGCGACTCAATTTTAAGTTTTGTGATTGCAAATGCGCTGTATCACCGTTTCCCGCGAGTGGACGAGGGTGATATGAGCCGTATGCGCGCGACGCTGGTGCGCGGGAATACGCTGGCTGAATTAGCCCGCGAGTTTGATCTGGGCGAATGTCTGCGCTTAGGGCCTGGCGAACTGAAAAGCGGTGGCTTCCGTCGCGAATCGATTCTGGCCGATACCGTCGAAGCGTTGATTGGCGGGGTTTTCCTTGACAGTGACATTCAGACCGTCGAAAAGCTGATCCTCAACTGGTATCAGACTCGTCTGGACGAAATCAGTCCTGGCGATAAGCAAAAAGATCCGAAAACGCGTTTGCAGGAGTATTTGCAGGGTCGCCATCTGCCGCTGCCGTCTTATCTGGTGGTACAGGTGCGTGGTGAAGCGCACGATCAGGAATTTACTATCCACTGCCAGGTCAGCGGCCTGAGTGAACCGGTGGTTGGCACTGGTTCGAGCCGTCGCAAGGCGGAACAGGCTGCCGCCGAACAGGCGTTGAAAAAACTGGAGCTGGAATGAGCGACGAAAAAACCTATTGCGGATTTATTGCCATCGTCGGTCGTCCGAATGTTGGCAAATCCACGCTGTTGAACAACCTGCTCGGGCAGAAGATTTCGATCACCTCCCGTAAAGCGCAGACTACGCGTCACCGTATTGTCGGGATCCATACCGAAGGGCCCTGGCAGGCGATTTACGTCGATACCCCCGGTCTGCACATGGAAGAAAAACGCGCGATTAACCGTCTGATGAACAAAGCGGCTAGCAGTTCCATTGGTGATGTTGAACTGGTGATCTTTGTGGTGGAAGGCACCCGCTGGACGCCGGATGACGAGATGGTGCTCAATAAACTGCGTGACGGTAAAGCGCCGGTGATTCTGGCCGTCAACAAAGTAGATAACGTGCAGGAAAAAGCCGATCTGCTGCCGCATTTGCAGTTCCTGGCAAGTCAGATGGACTTCCTCGACATCGTACCGATCTCTGCGGAAACCGGGATGAATGTCGACACCGTCGCGGGCATCGTGCGCAAGCATCTGCCGGAGGCGGAGCATCACTTCCCGGAAGATTACATCACCGATCGCTCACAGCGTTTTATGGCTTCTGAAATCATCCGTGAAAAGCTGATGCGTTTCCTTGGCGCTGAACTGCCGTACTCCGTGACTGTGGAAATCGAACGCTTCGTGTCAAACGAGCGCGGCGGTTATGACATCAACGGGCTGATCCTCGTTGAGCGCGAAGGGCAAAAGAAGATGGTTATTGGCAACAAAGGGGCCAAAATCAAGACCATCGGTATTGAAGCGCGTAAAGACATGCAGGAAATGTTCGAAGCTCCGGTTCATCTTGAACTGTGGGTGAAAGTGAAATCCGGCTGGGCCGATGACGAACGCGCGCTGCGCAGTCTCGGTTACGTCGACGATCTCTAAACCTGCGCTCCGAACAGGCGACGAGTATGATGGAGGGCTGGCAGCGCGCATTTGTCCTGCATAGTCGCCCCTGGAGCGAAACCAGCCTGATGCTGGACGTCTTCACGGAAGAGTCGGGTCGCGTGCGTCTTGTTGCTAAAGGCGCACGTTCTAAACGCTCTAATCTGAAAGGTGCCCTTCAACCTTTTACCCCCCTGTTAGTCCGCTTTGGCGGACGTGGCGACGTCAAAACGCTGCGTAGCGCGGAAGCGGTTTCTCTGGCGCTCCCTCTGAGCGGTATCACGCTGTACAGCGGCCTGTACGTCAACGAACTGCTCGCCCGCGTGCTGGAGCACGAAACCCGCTTTTCTGAACTCTTTTTCGATTATCTGCATTGCATTCAGGCACTGGCGGGGGCTACGGGAACGCCGGAACCCGTGCTGCGTCGTTTTGAACTGGCGCTGCTCGGCCACCTCGGGTATGGAGTCGATTTCCTACACTGTGCGGGCAGCGGTGAGCCGGTGGATGACACCATGACCTACCGCTATCGCGAAGAAAAAGGCTTTATCGCCAGCGTTGTGATTGACAACAGCACCTTTACCGGACGCCATCTGCGGGCGCTGGCAGAACGTGAATTTCCGGATGTTGATACGCTACGCGCGGCGAAACGCTTTACCCGCATAGCGCTGAAGCCGTATCTTGGTGGTAAACCCTTAAAGAGCCGCGAATTATTCCGGCAGTTCATGCCGAAGCGAACATAAAATCACGAGGATTGTCATGGCTGAATTACTGTTAGGCGTCAACATTGACCACATTGCCACGTTACGTAATGCACGCGGTACTGCATATCCGGATCCGGTTCAGGCGGCATTCATTGCCGAGCAGGCGGGTGCTGATGGCATTACCGTCCATTTACGTGAAGATCGCCGTCACATTACCGACCGCGATGTCCGCATTCTGCGCCAGACGCTGGACACGCGTATGAACCTGGAAATGGCGGTGACGGAAGAGATGCTGGCGATTGCCGTGGAAACCAAACCGCATTTTTGCTGCCTGGTGCCGGAAAAGCGCCAGGAAGTGACCACCGAAGGCGGCCTGGATGTGGCCGGGCAGCGCGACAAAATGCGTGATGCCTGTAAACGTCTGGCTGACGCCGGGATCCTTGTGTCGCTGTTTATTGACGCCGATGACGCGCAAATCAAAGCGGCTGCTGACGTCGGCGCACCGTACATTGAAATTCATACCGGCTGCTATGCGGATGCGAAAACCGATGCGGAACAGGCGCAGGAACTGGCGCGCATCGCGAAAGCCGCCACCTTCGCCGCAAGCCTGGGGCTGAAAGTCAATGCGGGACACGGCCTGACCTATCACAACGTCAAAGCCATTGCCGCACTGCCGGAAATGCACGAGCTGAATATCGGTCATGCGATTATCGGTCGTGCGGTGATGAGCGGGCTAAAAGACGCCGTCGCGGAAATGAAACGTCTGATGCTGGAAGCGCGCGGCTAATGGCCATTCTTGGATTAGGCACTGATATCGTGGAGATTGCGCGCATTGAAGCGGTGATCTCCCGTTCCGGTGACCGGCTTGCCCGACGAGTGCTCAGCGCTAACGAGTGGGCTATCTGGGAAACGCACCAGCAGCCGGTGCGTTTTCTGGCAAAACGCTTTGCCGTCAAAGAGGCGGCGGCGAAAGCTTTTGGTACCGGTATTCGCAATGGGCTGGCATTTAATCAGTTTGAAGTGTTTAACGACGAACTTGGTAAACCGCGCTTGCGGTTGTGGGGAGAGGCGTTAGCGCTGGCGGAAAAACTAGGCGTTGCGCATATGCACGTAACGCTGGCCGACGAACGTCACTATGCCTGCGCCACGGTCATTATCGAAAGTTAGATTTTATCGGCGTGGTGCATCTGGACAAATTTGTCCCACAGTTGTTCTTCCGTTTCGACATGTGCCGGGTCTTTGAGGATCGTATTGGGGATCGGGCACACCTTCTGGCAGGTGGGCGTGTCGTAATGCCCGACGCACTCGGTGCATTTGTCGCTGTTAATCTCATAGATGCTGTCACCCATCGAAATGGCCTCATTTGGACATTCGGGTTCGCACATATCGCAATTGATGCATTTTTTCGTGATTAACAGGGCCATCAGGAAACTCTCAAAACAACACAAATCGGGCGGGCATTATACGCGCATTCCTTGCTCAGACCAGTTTTTTTACCAGCGCCTCGCTGTGGCGAATACGTTCAGGTGCGTGCTCCAGATCCTGCTGTACCAGCGCCATAAAAAGCAGATCGGTGAGCATCATTTGCGCGTGGGTTGAAGAGATCGCCGCACTGCGGGTGGCCTGTTCTTCCGCGATGGTATACAGGCAGTGGCTGGCGCGCTGTTGAAGCCCATTAGGGGTGAAACCCGTGATCGCCAGGATCTGCCCGCCGACGCGTAAAGTCTCTTCTGCCGCCAGGTTTAGTTCCCGACGTTCGCCGCTGTAGGAAATCGCTAACAGCAGATCGTCCGGCGTCAGCGCCTGAACCGTGGCCAACAGCGCATGCATATCGCGCTCAACAATAGCGTTCAGGCCGATTTTCATCAGCTTCCAGGCAAAATTCTGCGCTACCAGGCCGGAGGCACCAATCCCGGTTAACACGATCCGACGGGCGTTACGCAGCATCGTCACGCTTTCGCTCAGCTTCTCTTCCGTGTTGACATCCAGCGTGGCATGCATCGCCGCCACATTCTCTTTGATCAGTTTCTCGCCGACCAGACGCAGGGGATCGTCGCCACGGATCTGGTTATGCACTGGCACCGAATGCGGGTTCGGATTGCTGACCAGCGCTTCGCTGATCGCCAGTTTCAACGCCGGGAATCCCTTATAGCCGAGCTTTTGTGCGAACTTCACCACGCTCGACTGACTGACGCCCGCTTCGGCGGCCAGTTGCTGAGAGCTAAGGTGGCGGGCAGTGTCGGGTTGTATCAGAAGATAGTCCGCGAGTTTTTTATCGCTCTGCGCAAATCCCGGGTAGCGCTGTCGGATGCGAATTAAACAGTTCATGGTCTCTCCTGACGAAAACGTGATGGCGGCGACAAAATGAAATTTCACTCGCCTGCACGAATATTATATTCCATTATTGGTCGTTAATATGAATTAAAAATTCCTGAGGAGCAAACATGAATCTCGGCGCTTTAGTATCAGAAACCCGTAATCCGCAAACAATGGACCTCGACGCGTTATCAACGCTGGATCTGGTTCACCGTTTTAATCAACAGGATACGCTGGTAGCGGAAGCAGTAAAAGCAACATTGCCCGATGTTGCGAGCGCCGTCGATGCCGCGGCTGAAGCGTTAAAATCCGGTGGTCGGATTATCTATATGGGCGCAGGGACCAGTGGGCGACTCGGCGTGCTGGATGCGTCTGAATGCCCACCGACGTTTGGCGTTCCTCATGGTCTGGTGGTGGGGCTAATCGCCGGTGGTCCGGGAGCATTGCTGAAAGCCGTTGAAGGGGCAGAAGACAACGCGCAGCTCGGTGAAGACGATCTTATTGCCCTGAACCTCGTGCCGCAGGATCTGGTGGTTGGGCTGGCGGCATCAGGGCGTACGCCGTATGTCATCGGTGGACTGAAATATGCCCGCAAAACGGGTTGTACCACGGTTGCTATCTCCTGTAATCCGGACTCGCCGATTGCGCAGGAAGCGGATATTGCGATTTCACCCGTAGTAGGGCCTGAGGCGCTGACAGGCTCAACGCGTCTGAAATCCGGTACCGCGCAAAAGCTGGTGCTCAATATGATCTCCACCGGGGCGATGGTGAAGTTTGGCAAGGTGTACCAGAACCTGATGGTGGATATGAAAGCCACCAATATCAAACTGATGGACCGCGCGTGTCGAATGGTGGTTGAAGCCACAGGCATTGCCCGCGGTGAGGCGGAAACGCTGCTCAGACAGACCGATTTTGACGTGAAACCGGCCATTCTTATGGCGCTGAGCGGTTTCAATGCTGATGCGGCGCGCGAAAAACTGGCCGCCCATCAGGGATTCTTACGCGCTGCGTTAGCTGATTCATCGAGGTAATTATGGATAAGATGGCGACCCTTGCCAGCGATATTCTGCTGGGAATAGGCGGAGAACAAAATATTCTGCGTCTGGAAAATTGTATGACGCGCGTCCGGGTGGAAGTGAAAGACGATACGCTGTTGGATATCCCGCATCTGAAACAGCTACCGGGCGTCAGTGGCTACGTGAAGCAGGGGGCGCAGCATCAGATCATCGTCGGGCCAGGAAAGGCGGCAAAGGTCGTTGATGCCATGCGAGCGCTGTTGGCGCAGGGGAGCGCGCGCCCGGCAGTCGATGACATTGAGCGCACGAAATCGCAGGCCAAAGCAAAGTACAAAGCGCCGATGAGCGATGCGCTACGCAAGCTGGCGAATGTTTTTATTCCCCTGATCCCGGCGTTTATCGCCTCCGGTTTAATCACCGGCATCATTAACATTCTCAAACGCCCGGATATCGTCGGCGATTTCGCCACCCATTACCCCAACATGCTGGGGCTGATGGGGATATTCGGCAGTGCAGTTTTCGCCATCATGAACATTCTGGTGGGGGTGAATACCGCCAAAGTCTTCGGTGGTTCGCTGGCGATGGGCGGCGTGATGGCGGGCATTCTGTCGAGTCCGCAACTGGCGCAAATTACGCTGTTTGGTGAAGCGCTCCAGCCAGGCCGTGGTGGGGTGATTGCCGTGCTGCTGGTGGTGGCGCTGATGTGCTGGATCGAGCGTAAATTCCGCGACGTGTTACCCGGCTCGCTGGAGCTTATCCTCAATCCGCTACTGACGACCATCATCACCGGCTCGATTGCGATTGTGGCGCTGCAACCGCTGGGCGGCTGGATTTCGGAGTCAATTGCTCACGGCGCGTCCTGGGCTATCGATCGCGGCGGCTTTCTGGTCGGCGCGGTTCTGGCGGGAACCTTCCTGCCACTGGTGCTGACGGGGCTGCATCAGGGGCTGGTGCCGATTCACGTTGAGCTGGTGCAGGCGCATGGCTATAACGCGCTCTTTCCCATTCTGGCGATGGCGGGCGTCGGGCAAGTGGGCGCGGCAATTGCCGTGCTAATGAAAACCCGTAACGCGCGGTTGAAAAAAGTGATTAAGGGGGCGTTACCGGTGGGATTACTCGGTATTGGCGAACCGCTGATTTTTGGCGTCACGCTTCCCCTGGGCAAACCGTTTATTGGCGCCTGTCTTGGTGGCGCAGTAGGCGGAGCGCTGATCAGCTACTGGAAGGTCGCCACCGTCATCACCTTCGGTATTTCCGGATTACCGCTGGCGTTAACGATTGTTGCCGGAAAAGTGATGTTCTATCTGTTAGGCTATTTAGTAGCAGTGATAGCCGGGTTCCTGTTTACCTGGCTGTTAGGATTCAACGATCCCGAGGAGTAAGGTTTGACCAATCACGCGCGTCGTGTCGTTTTTTTTGATTTGGATGGTACGCTACATCAGCAGGATATGTTTGGCAGTTTCCTGCGCTATCTGTTGCGTCGCCAGCCGCTGAATGCGCTGCTCGTGCTGCCGTTGTTGCCCGTGATTGTCGGTGCGTTACTGATTAAAGGACGCGCTGCGCGCTGGCCGATGAGTCTGCTGCTGTGGGGATGTACCTTCGGCCACAGCGAGGCCAGTCTACAGGCCAGGCAGGCCGATTTTGTTCGATGGTTCCGACAGAACGTTACGGCGTTTCCTCAGGTACAAGAGCGTCTGACCACCTATCTGCTCAGCTCCGATGCCGATATCTGGCTCATCACCGGTTCGCCGCAGTCGCTGGTGGAACAGGTTTATGTTGATACGCCGTGGCTGCCGCGCGTGAATTTGATCGCCAGCCAGATGAAGCGGGGGT
Source organism: Citrobacter sp. LST-B2 (assembly GCF_057983045.1). Taxonomy (NCBI): domain Bacteria; kingdom Pseudomonadati; phylum Pseudomonadota; class Gammaproteobacteria; order Enterobacterales; family Enterobacteriaceae; genus Citrobacter; species Citrobacter sp. LST-B2. The sequence goes on along the minus strand of NZ_CP192598.1, from coordinate 3,619,588 downwards.
ACGGCGGTTGGGTGCTGACCCTGCGCTGTCTGGGGCATGAAAAAGTCGCACAGCTGGAGCGTAAAATCGGCACGCCACTGCGCCTTTACAGCGGCTACAGCGACAGCAATCAGGACAACCCGCTGCTCTATTTTTGCCAGCACCGCTGGCGCGTCACGCCTCGTGGAGAACTCCAGCAACTGGAATAGTTGAAAGACGAAGGGTATCGCGACCCTGTATAATGCGCCCGCAATGATTACCGGAGTAACCCCTTTGTCAGATGTTGAATTTAGTCACGAATACTGGATGCGTCATGCGTTAACGCTGGCGAAGCGCGCCTGGGATGAACGTGAAGTCCCGGTCGGTGCCGTATTGGTGCACAACAATCGCGTGATCGGTGAAGGCTGGAACCGCCCGATTGGCCATCACGATCCCACCGCGCACGCAGAGATCATGGCGCTACGTCAGGGCGGCCTCGTCCTGCAAAATTATCGTCTGATTGACGCGACGCTGTATGTGACCCTTGAGCCGTGCGTCATGTGCGCTGGCGCGATGGTGCACAGCCGTATCCGCCATGTGGTGTTCGGCGCGCGCGATGCAAAAACCGGCGCTGCCGGTTCGCTGATGGATGTTCTGCATCATCCGGGAATGAATCATCGCGTTGAGGTCACTGAAGGAATATTGCGTGAGGAGTGTGCGACGCTGCTCAGCGATTTCTTCCGCATGCGCCGTCAGGAGATCAAAGCGTTGAAGAAAGCCGCAAGCCAGTAGGCATTGCGGTTCTGTTTACTCTTTGTCCTCTTTCTTCTGCGGTAAACGCAGCAGCGACGGCGAGTGCGTCAGATAACTGGATGACGATTGCGACAGGAAGGCGGCGAGTGGTCGCCGCTGTTTGCCAAATTCCGTTGGTGAGACGACCGGATACTCTTGTGCCAGTTTCATCTCTTCAGCCAGTTGCTTTTCTTTCTCCTGCAAATAGCCCTGCAGGCTTATCTGATATTTACGGATGTTTTCAACGTAGGCGTAGGCCTCATGTCCGCGAGCATAGCCGTAGGTCAGCTTGCTGTAATACTGTTTTTGACTGAGCAACGGCAGACGCTGTTTGACGTCAGCCCAACTGTCCGGGTTTCCCTTCGTTTTGGCTGTCAGCGCACGCGCATCAAGCATATGCGCATAACCCATGTTATAGGCCGCCAGCGCAAACCAGATACGCTCGTTCTCGGGTACGGTGTCCGGCACTTTACTCATCATGTCCTGTAAGTAGCGTGCTCCACCGCTGATGCTCTGCTCAGGATCGGTTCTGTCGGTCAGACCGAGACTTTGTGCGGTGTTTTTGGTGAGCATCATCATGCCGCGCACGCCGGTTGGTGATGTGGCCTGCGGATCCCAATGCGATTCCTGCCAGGAGATCGCCGCAAGCAGCTGCCAGCCAATCTCCTGGGCGTGTTTTTCAAACAGCGGTTTCAGGTCGGGGAGCATGGCATCAACCGCGCGCAGAAAGGTGCGGGTATCGACATAGTCAAAATCATCGCCGTGCCCCAGATATTTTTCTTCGAGACGCGCCAGGGAGCCGTCCTCATTCATGCCGTTGAAGAAATCGAGCAGGGCGGCAGACAGCGTGTTGTCATCATCCAGCTGACTAAACCAGGTCACCGGCTGTTCGTCGGTGATATCCAGCGCAACAGCAAGTTCGGGATGAACGCGTTGGTAGAGGCTGATGGCGACAGAGTCGGCAATGGTGTAATCCAGCTGTCCGGCAATCACCGCATCCAGCAGTTCCGTTGAGCCTTTTTTCTCATCGATCCGCCAGCTCAGCTCAGGGTATTTTGTCTGTTTCAGCGTTTGCAGATCGTTTGCCACCACGTGTCCCGGCGTGATAGTGAGTTGACTTTCCGTCACGCTGCCCAACGTACGGGGACGATACTGACCCACTTTGTAGACCAGTTGCTGGGATACCGAATAGTAAGTCGGCCCTGGCTGATAGTTTTTCACTCGTTCACTGTTGTAGACCAGCCCGGCCGCCAGCAGGTCGGCGTCACCATTATCCAGATCGTCAAACAGCTGGCTGATGTTCTGGCGGACGGTAATCTTCAGTTTTACCCCCAGATAGCTGGCGAACTGCTGCGCCAGCTCGTAATCGAGCCCGTACGGCTTACCGTCGAGTTTCGCCCAGGTGAGCGGCGACTCAATTGTGCTCACGCGCAACTCTCCCCGCGACTGGATCGCGGCGATACGATTATCGGCTTTACCGAACCAGGGGATAGAGGGCCAGAGGGCCGCCGCCAGCAGCAGCGTCAGTATGCCGATGAACAGATAATTAATCTTTAATTTTTTCAATTAGTTAATTCTCTGAACCGTGCGTTGCCTCAGGATGGGAAAAAGAATAGAAAGGCCAGGAGTATTCATCAATGAGCGGCATTTTGCTTAAACTTGCGCCAGTTGGCAACTAATTACAGCCATTGGCAGCATCGTATGACAATAACGGCGTTGGATTTTATTTCGACGCAAACGGTTTCGTCGGCGGCTCAGATTCTTTATAATGACGCCCGTTTCCCCACTTGGGCACACCGAAAGCTTAGCTTAGAAGACGAGAGACTTATGATGGAAATTCTGCGTGGTTCGCCTGCACTGTCCGCATTCCGTATTAACAAACTGCTGGCACGTTTTCAGGCTGCCAACCTCCAGGTAAGCAATATTTACGCCGAGTACGTCCATTTCGCTGACCTGAACGCTCCGTTGAACGAGGATGAGCACGCGCAGCTTGCCCGTCTGCTGAAATACGGTCCCAGCCTGAGCAGCCACACCCCGGAAGGGAAACTGCTGCTGGTGACGCCGCGCCCTGGCACCATCTCCCCCTGGTCTTCCAAAGCGACAGATATCGCCCATAACTGCGGTCTGCAACAAATTGACCGTCTGGAACGCGGCGTCGCTTATTACGTTGAGGCCTCCACGCTAAGCGCTGAGCAGTGGCAGTGGGTTGCCGCTGAACTGCACGATCGAATGATGGAGACGGTGTTCTCTTCGTTAACCGATGCGGAAAAACTGTTTGCTCACCATCAGCCGGCGCCTGTTGCAAGTGTTGACCTGCTGGGTGAAGGCCGTCAGGCGCTGATTGATGCTAACCTGCGTCTCGGTCTGGCGCTGGCGGATGACGAAATTGATTACCTGCAGGACGCGTTTACCCGACTGGGGCGCAACCCGAACGACATCGAACTCTACATGTTTGCGCAGGCGAACTCTGAGCACTGCCGCCACAAGATTTTCAACGCCGACTGGATCATCGATGGCAAGCAACAGCCGAAGTCGCTGTTCAAGATGATCAAAAACACCTTTGAAACCACACCGGACCACGTGCTTTCCGCGTATAAAGATAACGCGGCGGTGATGGAAGGGTCTGAAGTGGGGCGTTACTTTGCCGACCACGCGACCGGTCGCTATGACTTCCACCAGGAGCCGGCGCACATCCTGATGAAGGTGGAAACCCATAACCACCCGACGGCGATCTCTCCGTGGCCGGGGGCGGCGACTGGTTCCGGCGGTGAAATCCGTGATGAAGGGGCAACCGGACGCGGCGCGAAGCCAAAAGCCGGTCTGGTGGGCTTCTCCGTTTCTAACCTGCGCATTCCGGGCTTTGAGCAGCCGTGGGAAGAAGACTTCGGCAAGCCAGAGCGTATTGTGACCGCGCTGGATATCATGACTGAAGGCCCGCTGGGCGGCGCGGCGTTTAACAATGAATTTGGTCGTCCTGCGCTGAACGGCTATTTCCGTACTTACGAAGAAAAAGTGAACAGCCACAATGGCGAAGAGCTGCGCGGCTATCACAAGCCGATCATGCTGGCGGGCGGGATCGGTAACATCCGTGCCGATCACGTACAGAAAGGCGAGATCGTCGTCGGGGCGAAGCTGATCGTTCTCGGCGGTCCGGCGATGAATATCGGCCTGGGCGGCGGCGCGGCTTCCTCGATGGCCTCCGGCCAGTCTGACGCGGATCTTGATTTTGCCTCGGTACAGCGTGATAACCCGGAGATGGAACGCCGCTGCCAGGAAGTGATCGACCGCTGCTGGCAGTTGGGTGACGCCAATCCGATCCTGTTTATCCACGACGTTGGCGCCGGCGGTCTGTCGAACGCGATGCCTGAACTGGTTAGCGACGGCGGACGCGGCGGTAAATTCGAACTGCGTGACATCCTCAGCGATGAGCCGGGTATGAGCCCGCTGGAGATCTGGTGTAACGAGTCCCAGGAACGTTACGTGCTGGCTGTGGCGGCAGACCAACTGCCGCTGTTCGACGAGCTGTGTAAGCGTGAGCGCGCGCCGTATGCGGTAATTGGTGAGGCGACCGAAGAACAGCATCTGTCGCTAAACGATCGTCACTTCAACAACCAGCCTATCGATCTGCCGCTTGACGTACTGCTCGGCAAAACGCCGAAGATGACCCGCGACGTTCAGACGCTGAAGGCGAAAGGTGAGTCTCTGGATCGTGCTGACATCACCATTGCGGATGCAGTTAAACGCGTTCTGCATCTGCCGACGGTGGCGGAAAAAACCTTCCTGGTCACCATTGGCGACCGTACTGTGACCGGGATGGTGTCTCGCGATCAGATGGTCGGTCCGTGGCAGGTGCCGGTGGCGAACTGCGCGGTGACCACCGCCAGCCTCGATAGCTACTACGGTGAAGCAATGTCGATCGGCGAACGTGCGCCAGTGGCGCTGCTCGACTTCTCCGCTTCTGCCCGTCTGGCGGTCGGGGAAGCATTGACCAATATCGCGGCAACGCAGATTGGCGATATCAAACGCATTAAGCTTTCCGCTAACTGGATGGCCGCAGCCGGTCACCCGGGCGAAGATGCCGGTTTATACGAAGCGGTGAAAGCGGTCGGTGAAGAACTCTGTCCGGCGCTGGGTCTGACGATTCCGGTGGGTAAAGACTCGATGTCGATGAAAACCCGCTGGCAGGAAGGCAACGAACAGCGCGAAATGACCTCGCCGCTGTCGCTGGTGATTTCCGCTTTTGCTCGCGTGGAAGATGTGCGTCATACCATCACCCCGCAGCTTTTTACTGAAGACAACGCGCTGCTGCTGATCGACCTGGGCCGTGGCCACAACGCGCTGGGTGCGACGGCGCTGGCGCAGGTATACCGCCAGCTTGGCGATACGCCGGCAGATGTGCGTGACGTCGCGCAACTGAAGGGCTTCTACGACGCGATGCAGGCGCTGGTGGCGCAACGTAAACTGCTCGCTTATCACGACCGTTCCGATGGCGGCCTGCTGGTGACGCTGGCGGAAATGGCCTTTACCGGTCACTGTGGGGTGCAGGCGGATATCGCCGCACTGGGCGACGATCGTCTGGCGGCGTTGTTCAACGAAGAACTTGGCGCGGTGATTCAGGTTCGCGCAGCGGATCGCGAGGCGGTGGAAGCACTGCTGGCGCAACACGGTCTGGGCGATTGCGTACATTACCTGGGTCAGGCCGTCACGGGCGATCGTTTTGTTATCGAAGCCAACGGTCAGACCGTCTTCAGCGAAAGTCGCACGACGCTTCGCATCTGGTGGGCCGAAACCACCTGGCAAATGCAGCGTCTGCGTGATAACCCGGAGTGTGCCGATCAGGAGCACGATGCGAAAACCAACGATGCCGATCCGGGCCTTAGCGCGAAGCTGACCTTTGATATTAATGACGATATCGCCGCACCGTATATTGCGACCGGTGCGCGTCCGAAAGTGGCGGTACTGCGTGAGCAAGGGGTGAACTCTCACGTCGAAATGGCTGCGGCGTTCCAGCGTGCAGGCTTTGACGCGATTGACGTGCACATGAGCGATCTGCTCGGTGGCCGCACGGGTCTGGGTAACTTCCAGGCGCTGGTGGCCTGCGGCGGCTTCTCTTACGGCGACGTACTGGGCGCGGGTGAGGGCTGGGCGAAATCAATTCTGTTCAACAACCGCGTGCGCGATGAGTTCGAAACCTTCTTCCATCGTCCACAAACGCTGGCGCTGGGTGTGTGTAACGGCTGTCAGATGATGTCGAATCTGCGTGAACTGATCCCGGGCAGTGACCTGTGGCCGCGCTTTGTGCGTAACCATTCGGATCGCTTTGAAGCCCGCTTCAGCCTGGTTGAGGTGACCCAGAGCCCGTCTCTGTTGCTGCAGGGCATGGTCGGGTCAATGATGCCTATCGCCGTCTCGCACGGAGAAGGGCGCGTTGAAGTTCGCGACGCAGCCCATCTGGCGGCGCTGGAAAGCAAAGGTCTGGTCGCACTGCGCTTTGTTGATAACTTTGGCAATGTAACGGAAACCTACCCGGCTAACCCGAACGGCTCGCCGAATGGGATTACCGCTGTCACCACGGAAAGTGGTCGTGTGACGGTGATGATGCCGCATCCGGAACGTGTGTACCGTACCGTCAGTAACTCATGGCACCCGGAAAACTGGGGTGAGGACGGTCCGTGGATGCGTATCTTCCGTAACGCCCGCAAGCAGTTGGGATAAACCTTCTGAAACAGAAAAACCCGGTGAAATAAACACCGGGTTTTTTTACTGAACGGTATCAGTTGTTCGCGGTATCAAACCCAACGTTGATCAGAGCGGTGAGTTCATTGCTGGCAAATAGCCTTGCCCGGTAGCATTCTCCAGGAAACTCCGGATAGCCATCCAGTGAACAGATAAGATCGTAAATCGTTGCAATGAAATTCCCGCTGGCGTCGCTGATAAAGAAAGAACGCGCGTGGTTGGTATAGATAGTGTAGTTGTCATTGTGATCAAAAACCGCCCCCATGAAGTCCGTTACTTGTGGGACACGGGCTGATGCCAATGAAATAGGTTCTGCTGCTTTCGTGATGGTTCTGGCCGTTAAATCAACGGCGTAAAACAGAACACGAGCTTCCAGGGTTTGATACTGCTTTGCAGCGTCTGCATCCGCGTCGATAGGGCGGATAACAGGCTGACCATCAGACGTTATGCAAGAGCGGTTATCAAAGACAGAAAGGACAAACTTCCCTGCGTTGTAATCTGTGAGACTGGAAAATGCGCTATTACTGGTGACTAAAACGGTATGGCCGCCGTTTTCATTATCGCCAATTCCGGTTGTACTGATATTTATAACCGATTGATCTGCAGGGAATTGTGGGTTGAAACCGCCAGTATCGATTGTCCAGAGAATCCGGCCATCTTCTGGCGATACGCCAAAAGTAACCCCGGCTGAACGGGTGTGGACAATAATAGCCTCACTGTTTTCAGAGCCTGCTGGGATCCAGGAGAGTGAGTTAAGATGCGCATCATTGGTTGGGCTATTATTCAGAATCGAGGCGTTATCGAAGGCGCGAGTGTAATTTTTGGCCCAGATCATTTTCCCCGACTGTTCATTGAATTTTAAGATCCAGGCATCCTGTCTCATTGTAGATGTCGAACGATCCGGTATATCGTTACCGATCATATAAAGGTTATTTGCCGAATCCCAGGCTAGATCGTGCGTATTTGCGTAAAGATTGCCATCACTATCGCGTAAATCATATTCAAGGATTTCATTGCCAAGAATATCAATTTTAAAGAAGCGACGGCCATACCAATGTTCGTCCTCGTCGCTACCTATGTAAAAATACCCATCGTGCGTTCTTAACATTTGGTTGCGATAAGGTTGCGCGAAATAACAGCGGAGGTCACCGTTTTGGTCATAACCATCGCAATTGGTTGTCATTAACCAACTGTTTCCCCACACACTGGCAAATTTTGCGGGATCGTTTTGCTCAATGTTAAGATGAAAAATGGTCGCTTCACGATAAATTTGATCGCGTGTGCTAACCTGGATCGTACTGTTGAAAATTTCATTCCCCGCCTGATTTTTGAAAATGACCTGAACCTGGTTGTTATAATTAGCGTAAAGGCCAATCACCGGGATTTTTATTTCTGTCGTGGTATCGTCAATCAACTCGCTTGACGTGAAAGAAAAGTCTACGCTTGTCTGACTTGTCGTCCTTTTTAACACGGTATATGAAAATGTGGCTGGTACGTCCAGTTGAAACTTGAGCCAGGCAGCAAGCTGATTGTTTGCCGGAGCGAGCACTGTTCCAGTATAAATAATTGCCATAGTATCCACCTGATTAAATAAGATTAGTGTTTGACTTCACTTACGCGCATTTCATTGACTTGCTGAGGGTCGATGACGTTGCCTTTTTTCAGGTAATCAATCACCGCATCGGAGAGGTTATATCCGCCGCGGACCTGCTTATTTTTACCGTCGGTAAAAGCCATAAAACCATCACCGCCCGGCGCGAGGAAACTGTTGGTTGCCACGCGATAGGTTTGCGTATCGACAATGTTTTTGCCGTTAAGTGTAAATGTCGTCACGCGCTGGCCGACCGGTTTACGCGGGTCGTAGCGCATTTCAGCGCCTTTCGACATCTGTAATACGCCGTTGCTCAGCGACGCCCCATGCTCCATCAGATTGCGTAATGATTTACCCGTTAAATCCATCACGGTCAGTTCATTAGGGAACGGGAAGGCGCTAATAATATCGCCAAGCGTGAGGGGGCCAGGATTGAGATCGGCGCGTAAACCGCCCGAATTGGTCAGCGCAAGTTGCGCATCAGGCGCGGCGAACAGCATGGCATCGGTAAACAGGTTACCCAGCGATGAGGACTCCCCATAGGCCCGGGTCAACGCAATCGGCGTTTCACCCACTTTTTGGCTCACGGTTTCCGCGAGCTTTTTGTTCCAGCCATCAATCACCTTCTGCGTGACCGGATCGGGTTTCCATTCATCCGCATAAATTGTTTTCAGTTCAAAGCTTTTAACCGTGTGACGATGGTTTTTTGTGTTGACATCCAGCACCAGTTTACCGATATCAATGCCACCGCTGTCGGTCGAGAGGATGAGGGTATTCCCCACTTTAATTGGTTCTGGCGTGCCAACATGCGCATGGCCAGTAATGAGAAGATCGAGGCCTTTGACCTGTTTTGCGGTCTGAATATCCTTATCCAGCGCACGTCTGACGTCCGCATTGCCGATGCTGGACTGGCGCGCCGGTGTGCCTTCGTGCATTAACGCGACGGTGATATCCACTTTTCCACGCAGCTCATCCAGATAGCGCTGTAGATACTTGACTTCATCACGCGCTTCAATTCCCTGGCGCATGGCTGACGACACCGTATCGTCGAAGGCAAACACACCGTGCAAACCGATGACACCGATTTTGACGCCGTCTTTTTCCACAATAGTGTACGGTTTATTCCAGAAGGGCAGAGTGCTGTTCTTAAAAAAAACGTTACCCAATAAAATAGGGAACGTCGCCTGGCTGAACTGCAAAAGGGTATTATCCCAGCCATGGTCAAATTCATGATTCCCGACAGAGGCCGCATCCACCGACATTGTATTCATTATATCGATAATTGCTTTTCCTTTAGTCAGGCTGCTTATATATGGACCGGTAAAATAATCACCGGCATCAAAATAAAACGTCGCCTTATTTTTAGCTTTTTCCTGTTTAACCAGTGTGGAAATATTAGCAAAACCGCCAATCTCCCGTTTACCTTCAGCAATATACGGCAGTTTATACGGTTCAACGTGGGCGTGGAGATCATTGGTATAGATGACGGTAACATCCTGCGCACAGGCATATCCCGCATATCCAGCGATGAGTAACGAGGCAATCAAGCGTTTTTTCATTGTTTATCCTTAACGTATAAATGAGAGTGCTATTGTCGTTTCCGCTTGCCTGGATTTTGTGAGGCTCCTCACGACAGTAAATCTGAATAACCGCCAGAGTTATTCGACTGACAAAATCAGTTGGTCGAGTGAAATGGAAATCCAGGACAAAATACATCTCAATGTTTGTAAAAGTTGGTCGTGCCCCAATCTCGGCGTGGCGGAATCGGCTGACTATCTTTATCCCGTTTATCGTCTGGGGTATGCGGCGCTGGAATGCCAGAAATGTGGCAGTCTGCCCCCCTTATTTAATGAGCGTGAATTTAACCACTGGTTTGCACGGTTAATAAAAAATAAACCGTCCGCAACCGGAACAGAATGTCCGCACTGCTCTGCCAGCGACGTGATTCGCTATGGGCGAACGCAGGCAGGTCATAGTCGATTCCAGTGTCGTCTTTGTCGGACGGTTTTCACTCCCCGACAGACGAAGCGCTGTTTCGAACGCACCATCGAGCCGTTTCTCTTGCGACTTCAGCAGGGTGATTACGCGGCAGAAACCACGCAATATCGACTGCTGGCGAAAGCAGTTAACTGGTGTGAGCAGCAAGCGCATCATGCTAACCGTGATGTGAAACGCGTTGCGACAAAGGTTCTGGCGTTGCCTTTCCAGGGACAGGCGGCAGAACAGCGGCTGTATGTGGTGATCAGCGCTGATGCCTGTTCTGGTCATATTCTCCAGGTCACAACTAACTACTGTGATGAGGCGGTAGGTGACTCTTTGCTTTATACCGGTTCGGCGAGTCCTGTGCCGCAAATGGCGCATGAGTGCTCGGTGGAGTCCCTTCGCTGGCAGGAAATGCAGTTCATGCAAAGATGTCAGTTTGATGAAATTCACTATGGCAGTGCGCGACTGAAAGGCAACGATCGCGGGTGTATCCTTCGCCCTGCGATCGCGATTCACGGTCATTTCCAGCGGTTGAAACGGCGGTTTCCTGCTATCACCGATCACTACCTGGCGCACGAGTGTGTGCTGCGTGGCGCAGCGATTACGGCCTGGTCAGCGGAAGTACAGCGTGGTACGACGAATCTGTGGTTTGTGCTGGAAGATGCCAACCCGCCATCCGGGACAGAGGCGGAGTACAGGCTGACAGGCAGGTGGAACATTGGGTGGTGGAACAATGTCTGGCAGCGGTGGAGTTGCGGCGGAGCGGATAAGATCGTCTGCTCATTAACCGGGCAAAAGCAGGCCGGGAACATTGCTCCGGTTTCTCTGCGCGCCAGCGATGTCTTTGTTCGCTGGCTGTATACGCACCCGTGGTCCTCGGGTCAGTCAGGATTAGGGCCGAAGGTGTTGAGCCGGCATGTCGTGTGCCTTGCGTATCTTTATAATCACTATCGTTAATTTGGTCTGTCGGGAATTCACGACAAATGCGCGCAAGGGGTGTCTCCAAAAAGAGACATATAACTTGTTGATTTTTATGGGGCTAAATCCATTGCGTTTAAGGTGTTGCTAATTGGCGACAGTTTGTATGAAAGTCGTTCACTGCATTAATCGATTAATTATCAATAAAAAACAATTAAATTCAGGGTGTTAATAATTTGTTTTGAATGCTGGCATAGTTACTGCATAATAGTAACCAGTGGCTCATTCACCTTCTTATGTCAGCCCCTTCGGGACGTGCTACATAAACTTCGAATGACGCACAACAAGGTGCCTGCCGTCCAACTTCTGATAATAGCGCTGCTTTATCAACCATCGGGCGAAACGTCGAGTTAGGCACCGCCTTATTCCATAACAAAGCCGGGTTCAGCCCGGCTTTGTTGTATCTGGCGTTTCCCTCAGTTAGCATCGTTCTATTCATCTCCTGTGAGAGTAATGCCTTGAAGCGCTGGTCTGTTTTTCCCCGGTCACTACGCCAACTGGTGACGCTGGCATTCCTGCTGATCCTGTTACCGCTGCTGGTCCTCGCCTGGCAGGCGTGGCAAAGCCTGAACGCGCTTAGCGCCCAGGCGGCGCAGACTAACCGTACTACCCTTATCGATGCGCGTCGCAGTGAGGCGATGACCAATGCCGCCCTGGAGATGGAGCGTAGCTATCGTCAGTATTGCGTGCTTGACGATCCGACGCTGGCAAAGGTGTATCAGAGCCAGCGCAAACGCTACAGTGAAATGCTGGACGCCCATGCGGGTGTTCTGCCTGACGATAAGCTGTATCAGGCGTTACGTCAGGATCTGAACGACCTGGCGCAACTGCAATGCCGGAACAGTGGGCCTGAAACCGCCGCGGCCGCGCGACTGGAAGCATTTGCCAACGCCAATACCGAAATGGTGCAAGCGACGCGTACCGTGGTTTTTTCACGCGGGCAGCAGCTACAACAAGAGATTGCCGAGCGTGGACAGTTCTTCGGCTGGCAGGCGCTGGTATTGTTTCTGGTGAGTCTGGCGATGGTGCTGTTGTTCACGCGGATGATTATCGGGCCGGTAAAGGGCATTGAGCGGATGATCAATCGTCTGGGGGAAGGGCGATCGCTGGGCAATACCGTCACCTTTACCGGACCGCGCGAACTGCGTTCCGTTGGGCAGCGGATCATCTGGTTGAGCGAGCGCCTCTCCTGGCTGGAGTCTCAACGCCATCAATTTTTGCGCCATCTCTCCCATGAGTTGAAAACCCCGCTGGCCAGCATGCGTGAAGGCACCGAACTGCTGGCGGACCAGGTAGTGGGGCCACTGACGCCGGAACAAAAAGAGGTGGTTGGCATTCTTGATGACAGTAGCCGTAACCTACAAAAATTGATTGAACAACTGCTTGATTACAACCGCAAACTGGCGGATAGCGCCATTGAAATGGAAAGCGTGGAGATTGAACCGCTGGTAGATATGGTGGTTTCCGCTCATAGTCTACCGGCTCGCGCTAAAATGATGCATACCGACATTGCGCTGGCGGCCGATCGCTGCCTGGCCGAGCCGATGTTACTGATGAGCGTACTGGATAATCTTTATTCCAATGCGGTGCACTATGGGGCTGAATCCGGTAACATCCGTATTCGCAGCCGCTTACAGGGAACAACCGTGTATATCGATGTTATCAACACCGGAACTCCTATTCCTGAAGCGGAAAGAACTATGATTTTCGAACCTTTTTTCCAGGGAAGTCATCAACGGAAAGGGGCAGTGAAAGGGAGCGGACTGGGGCTAAGTATCGCCAGAGATTGTATCCGCCGTATGCAGGGTGAGCTCTATCTTGTCGATGAACAGGCGCAAGAGGTTTGCTTCCGCATAGAACTGCCGTTATCTGCAACGAAAAACGACTAAATAATGCTAAGCCTGGTGAATATGCCACACGTTTTTTCTCACATTTTCCAACGTCTATTCTCCCGCCAGTTCATCCTGGCGGGAATGCCGTGCCTTGCGCTGATGGGGTGTACGCCGCATTCAGTGAAGCACATCACCGGGGATGCGCCGCAGGATGCCCTCCCGACGTATCAACTGGCAGATTATCTGTCTGTTGAGTGTACTGATATCTGGGCATTGCAGGGGCAATCGACGGATACCAACCCTCTTTACTGGCTGCGCGCCATTGACTGCGCAGATCGCCTGCTACCGGTGCAGTCGCGCAGCGAGGCCCGCTCGCTGAGTGACGACAGCTGGCAAAACGCTTTTAAGCGCGGCATCTTGCTGGCGAATGCCAAAATTACGCCGCTGGAGCGTCGCGAAAACGTCTCGCGACTGGATGCGTTCAGCCCGCAGATCCCGGCGCAGGTGCGCCCGCTTTATCAGGTCTGGCGCGACGGACAGTCGTTACAGCTCCAGCTCGCCGAAGAACGCCAGCGTTACAGCAAACTGCAGCAAACGACCGATGGCGATCTGGATACGCTGCGTCAGCAGCATCAGCACCTTCAGGCACAGCTCGATCTCACCACGCGTAAACTGGAGAACCTGACCGATATTGAGCGCCAGCTTTCCACCCGTAAACCGGCGGGAAATTACAATCCGGATGCGACGCATGGCGGCGACAAGTCTGAGGGACAAGCCCCGGAATCATTACAAGATGAGGTGACCCCATAATGAGTCGTAAACCGGCGCATTTACTGCTCGTGGATGATGATCCAGGCCTGTTAAAACTGCTGGGCATGCGTCTGACCAGTGAAGGCTATAGCGTGGTGACCGCAGAGAGCGGGGCAGAAGGGCTGCGTGTTTTGAACCGTGAAAAAGTGGATCTGGTGATAAGCGATCTGCGGATGGATGAGATGGACGGCATGCAGCTGTTCAGCGAGATCCAGAAGGTGCAGCCGGGAATGCCGGTCATCATTCTTACCGCCCACGGTTCGATTCCGGATGCGGTCGCGGCAACGCAAAAGGGCGTGTTCAGCTTCCTGACTAAACCCGTGGATAAAGATGCGCTGTATCAGGCGATTGACGAGGCGCTTGAGCAGTCGGCACCCGCCACGGATGATAGCTGGCGTGAATCGATTGTTACCCGTAGCCCGCTGATGCTGCGTCTGCTGGAGCAGGCGCGGATGGTGGCACAGTCCGACGTCAGTGTATTGATCAATGGTCAGAGCGGTACCGGGAAAGAGATCTTCGCCCAGGCTATTCACAATGCCAGCCCGCGCAGCAGTAAACCGTTTATTGCCATCAATTGTGGGGCGCTACCGGAACAATTGCTGGAGTCGGAGTTATTCGGCCACTCGCGCGGCGCGTTTACCGGCGCGGTGAGTAACCGCGAGGGGCTGTTTCAGGCGGCGGAAGGCGGGACGCTGTTCCTGGACGAGATTGGCGACATGCCCGCGCCGCTACAGGTCAAACTGCTGCGCGTCTTGCAGGAACGCAAAGTCAGACCGCTTGGCAGCAACCGCGACATCGATATTGATGTGCGTATTATCTCGGCAACCCACCGTGACTTGCCGAAAGCCATGGCGCGCGGCGAGTTTCGTGAAGATTTATACTACCGCCTCAACGTGGTAAGTCTGAAGATCCCGGCGCTGGCGGAGCGGACCGAAGATATTCCGCTGCTGGCAAATCATCTGCTGCGCCAGTCGGCGGAGCGGCATAAGCCGTTTGTGCGGGCGTTTTCGACGGATGCAATGAAGCGGCTAATGACCGCCAGTTGGCCGGGCAACGTGCGTCAACTGGTGAACGTGATTGAACAGTGCGTGGCGCTGACCTCTTCGCCGGTTATCAGCGATGCGCTGGTGGAACAGGCGCTGGAAGGGGAAAATACCGCGCTGCCGACTTTTGTTGAAGCGCGTAACCAGTTTGAACTGAACTATCTGCGCAAGTTGCTGCAAATCACCAAAGGCAATGTGACGCATGCGGCAAGAATGGCGGGCCGTAACCGGACGGAGTTCTACAAACTCCTGTCACGCCATGAGCTGGATGCAAACGATTTCAAAGAATAACGTTGCGTAATATGTTACGTTTACCCGATTAAAAGACAGGCGACCTTTTCAAGGACTAGCATGAAAAAGATTGATGCGATTATTAAACCCTTCAAGCTCGATGATGTTCGTGAAGCGCTGGCTGAAGTCGGTATTACCGGGATGACCGTCACCGAAGTGAAAGGCTTTGGGCGTCAGAAAGGGCATACCGAGCTGTACCGCGGCGCGGAATACATGGTGGATTTTCTGCCGAAGGTGAAAATTGAAATCGTCGTACCAGACGATATCGTTGAAACCTGCGTGGATACCATTATTCGCACAGCGCAGACGGGCAAAATCGGCGATGGTAAGATCTTCGTCTTTGATGTGGCGCGCGTGGTGCGTATCCGTACCGGTGAAGAAGACGACGCGGCAATTTAAGCCGCGCCGTGCGCATGCCGGATGGTGGCGTAAACGCCTTATCCGGCCCTGCATCCTATAGGCCGGATAAGCACAGCGCCATCAGGCATGACATCATTACAAGACCTTATGCGGGCCGAAGCATTCGTAATGAATGTTTTCGTTTTTCACACCCAGCTCAACAAGCTGCTTCGCGGCAAACTGCATAAAGCCCACCGGACCGCACAGATAAAACTGCATCGCCGGATCGCTGATTGCGCCTTCCAGTTTGTTCAAATCCATCAGCCCAACGCTATCAAACGCGCCTTTCGCGCGATCGGCTTCGGTTGGCTCACGATACCAGGTGTGGGCGCTAAAGCGTGGCAGCATTTTACCCAGTTCACTCACTTCATCGGCAAACGCATGGACGTCGCCGTTTTCTGCGGCGTGGAACCAGTTGACCTGCGCGGTGTGGTTTGCTTTTGCCAGCGTATCCAGCATTGCCAGCATGGGCGTTTGACCGACGCCAGCAGAGATCAGGGAAACCGGCGTATTCGGGGTGACTGCCATAAAGAAATCGCCAGCAGGTGCGGCCAAATGCACGACATCGCCGATGTTCGCATGGTTATGCAGCCAGTTTGATACCTGACCGCCTTCTTCACGTTTCACGGCAATACGGTAGCTTTTACCATCCGCTTTACGGGTCAGAGAATACTGACGAATCTCCTGATGCGGGAAGCCTTCCGGTTTCAGCCAGACACCAAGATACTGGCCAGGCTGGTATTCGGCCACGGTGCCGCCGTCTACCGGTTCAAGTTCAAAGCTGGTAATCAGTGCGCTGCGCGGGGTTTTCTCCACGATCCGGAACGGACGCGTGCCTTCCCAGCCGCCGGTTTTACGGGCGTTTTCACTGTAGATTTGCGCTTCGCGGTGAATAAAGACATTCGCCAACACGCCGTAGGCTTTGCCCCACGCATCCAGCACGTCCTGGCCTGGACTGAACATTTCGTCGAGGGTCGCCAGCAGGTGTGTACCGACAATGTTGTACTGCTCAGGTTTTATCTGAAAGCTGGTGTGCTTTTGGGCGATTTTCTCAACTGCAGGCAGCAGGGCAGGCAGATTCTCAATATTGCTGGCATAAGCGGCAATGGCATTAAACAGGGCTTCACGCTGATCGCCATTACGCTGGTTGCTCATGTTAAAAATTTCTTTGAGTTCAGGGTTATGAGCGAACATGCGATCGTAAAAATGGGCGGTCAGTTTGGGGCCGGTTTCTACCAGCAGGGGAATGGTGGCTTTTACAGTGGCGATGGTTTGGGCGTCAAGCATACGGTCTTCCTTTATGTGAATCTTTAATGATGTATGTCAAATGCATCTTATAAAAAATATCCCTGCTTTGTAAATGGTTCTTTGACGCTTTACGTGTTAAACGTTACAACGTGAAAAATCTGCATCACAAACCTGAAAAGAAATCCGTTGAAATTCGTAAGGTCTTCATTCCGCAAAGCCTTGTGTCCTGTGAAGGTAATCGTTTGCGTAAATTCCTTTGTCAAGACCTGTTATCACAGAATGATTCAGTTATACTGTTGCCCGTTGTCCAACAGGACCGCCTTTTAAGGCCAAAAATTCTATCGTTAGCTGAGTCAGGAGATGCGGATGTTAAAGCGTGAAATGAACATTGCCGATTATGATGCCGAACTGTGGCAGGCTATGGAGCAGGAAAAAGTACGTCAGGAAGAGCACATCGAACTGATCGCCTCCGAAAACTACACCAGTCCGCGTGTCATGCAGGCGCAGGGCTCTCAGCTGACTAACAAATACGCTGAAGGATATCCGGGCAAGCGCTACTACGGCGGCTGCGAATACGTCGATATCGTTGAGCAACTGGCGATTGATCGCGCCAAAGAACTGTTTGGCGCAGACTACGCTAACGTACAGCCGCACTCCGGCTCTCAGGCTAACTTCGCGGTCTACACCGCGCTGCTGCAACCCGGTGATACCGTTCTGGGTATGAACCTGGCGCAAGGCGGCCACCTGACTCACGGCTCTCCGGTGAACTTCTCTGGCAAACTGTACAACATCGTACCTTACGGTATCGATGAGTCCGGTAAAATTGACTACGAAGAGATGGCGCAGCTGGCGCAGACGCACAAACCGAAAATGATCATCGGAGGCTTCTCTGCTTATTCCGGCGTGGTTGACTGGGCAAAAATGCGTGAAATCGCTGACAGCATCGGTGCGTACCTGTTCGTTGATATGGCCCACGTTGCGGGTCTGATTGCCGCAGGTGTTTACCCGAACCCGGTTCCGCATGCACACGTTGTGACCACCACCACCCACAAAACCCTGGCGGGTCCGCGCGGCGGCCTGATCCTGGCGAAAGGCGGTGATGAAGAGCTGTACAAAAAACTGAACTCTGCCGTTTTCCCAAGCGCGCAGGGCGGCCCGTTGATGCACGTGATTGCCGGTAAAGCGGTTGCACTGAAAGAAGCGATGGAGCCAGAGTTCAAAGTCTACCAGCAGCAGGTTGCGAAAAACGCCAAAGCGATGGTGGAAGTGTTCCTGAACCGTGGCTACAAAGTGGTGTCCGGTGGTACTGAAAACCACCTGTTCTTGCTGGATCTGGTGGACAAAAACCTGACCGGTAAAGAAGCTGACGCCGCGCTGGGTCGTGCCAATATCACCGTGAACAAAAACAGCGTGCCGAACGATCCGAAGAGCCCGTTCGTCACTTCCGGTATCCGTATCGGTTCTCCGGCCATTACGCGTCGCGGCTTTAAAGAAGCGGAAGCGAAAGAGCTGGCGGGCTGGATGTGTGATGTGCTGGACAACATCAATGATGAAGCGGTAATCGAGCGCATCAAAGGGAAAGTTCTGGATATCTGCGCACGCTTCCCGGTTTACGCATAATTCCGTTTTGCTGCAAGCAAAAGGCCGCCGATGCGGCCTTTTTCCTTTTTAGCGCCGGTCAATGGAAATCGCGCCCGGCCCTGTCAGCGCCAGTAGCAGGAAACCGCCTGCGATACTGACATTCTTATAGAAGTTAATCATATTCGGTCCCACCGCATCACCGGTCATATTCCAGAAGTGATGACCGATCACGGCGGTACCCAGCGTATAGAAAACGAAAATAACCGCCAGTGGACGCGTGAAAAAGCCCAGCACAATCAGTATCGCTGCCGGAACCTCCATAACAACGGCAATGATCGCAGCAAGCATCGGCGCAGGGGTACCGAGAGACGTCATATAATGTACGGTACCGTCGAACCCTGTCAGTTTCGGAAAGCCAAAAATAATAAACAGAATTGCCAGCGCAATACGGGCAATCAATAAAAACAGATGGCGTGATTCTCCAAAATCAAAATAACGTAACGTGTTCATAGCAGGCTCATTAGCATGAGTAACGTACTTTAAAACTACTACACAACCCCGAGGCTCGCCATTCGCGCCATAAGCTTATATTTCGTTCAGTTGCGACTCCACGTACAGATAGCCAATGCCCATCAGTTGCTGGGCGCGGGTCAGCGTGCCAACGCTAATTTGCGTCGCTTTCGCCCGCGGGTTATCGCCGTGATCGAAAGGGTTAAACCCCGTCTGTTGCCGTAGCGTATTGAGCCAGGATTCACCGAAGGCGCAACTGCGTCCGTACAGCCAGATCTGGTTGATATTCAGGATATTAAGAAAGTTATACAGGCTTAAACCAATCGCGCTGGCGGCATGTTCCACCCACGCCTGAATGCGTACATCACCCTTGCGCCAGGCGTCGATCAGCAAATCCGTGGTCAGCGTTTCCGGATCCCTTCCCGGCACTGGCTGCGCCTTCATCCAGACTCTGGCCTGCTTTTTCAGCGCGCTCAGGGAGGCGACGGTTTCCAGACAGCCGTAACGACCGCAGTCGCAGGCGATCCCGTCGGGGTTAACAATGGTATGCCCAATCTGACCGCTGCCGTACAGGCTACCGCGCCAGATATTGTCGTGAATGACGAACGATGAGCCAATGCCGTAATCGACGTTAATCACGCAGAAGTCCTCGTTGGCCGCCGGGTTTTGCCACTTTTCCGCCAGCGCCAGCATCACGCAGTCGTTGTCGAGGCGGACCTGTATACCGAGTCGTTCCTCCAGCAGATACTTGATTTCCATCGGTGTTTTCCACGGCGCCTGTGGCATCGTTTTCGATGCACCGGTGATCGGATCCACCTGACCGTGGACGCCCAGCGCGAGGTTGATCGTGGTGTCGGGATAGCGCTGACGCCAGCGCCGCCAGTGGTTGGCTATTGCGGCAAGCAGCGCGTCAGGCGTCGCGGCGTTAATCACCTCATGCTGCCAGTCGCCAACCGCCACCAGACGCGCATCGGCCAGCTGGCTGGTCAGACTGGTCGGGGTGACGTTCATGCACAGCGTCCACGCGCCCTGTACCGGCAGATGAAAACTCCCGCTGCTGAGTCCGCGCTGGCTCAGCGTTTCACGGGAGTGGCACAGCCGCCCTTCGTCCAGCAATTCTTCAAGAATGTTACTCACCGCCGGAATCGACAGGCCGGTGAGCTGCGCCAGTTGCGATTTACTGAGCTGCTTTTCGCGCCACAAATGCGACAGGAAGATCTGTTTATTCGCCTGTCTGACACGGGCGTTATTGAATCCCGAACGCTGCATACACTTAACTCTCTTAACTATATTGCGTGAGCATTGCGCATTTTACCGCCAGTTAACTGCCACACAATAGTCACAAGATGACATTTTACTTTTGTTTATTGAGTGGAGGCAGCATGTACGGTTCAGTTAAGGTCTGGCAGGAAACCCTCTCACTACCGACCTGGACGGTGGGTGAGGAAGATCCGAACCCGATGTTTCTGGAAAAACGGGTTTATCAGGGCTCCTCAGGTGCGGTTTACCCCTACGGTGTGATCGACACCCTGACCGGCAAGCGCGAGATGCGCGATTACCAGGCCGTGTGGATGGAAAACGATTTTATCCGCGTCATGCTGCTGCCCGAACTGGGGGGGCGTATTCACCGTGCGTATGACAAAGTGCAGCAGCGCGATTTTGTCTATTACAACGAAGTGGTGAAGCCTGCGCTGGTTGGCCTGTTGGGGCCGTGGATCTCCGGCGGGATCGAATTTAACTGGCCGCAGCACCATCGCCCCACTACTTTTATGCCGGTAGATTTTACACAGCGGGCAGGGGAACACGGCGAACAAACCGTCTGGATGGGTGAAGTGGAGCCGATGCGCGGTCTGCAGGTGATGACTGGATTCACCCTCTACCCGGATCGCGCGTTGATAGAAATCACCGGTAAAGTCTTCAACGGCAACGCCACGCCACGTCATTTTTTATGGTGGGCGAACCCGGCGGTGAAGGGCGGCGACGATCATCAAAGCGTGTTCCCGCCTGATGTCACGGCGGTGTTCGATCACGGCAAGCGCGATGTCTCCGCTTTTCCGATCGCTACGGGCACCTATTACAAAGTTGACTACTCGGCAGGGGTGGATATCTCCCGCTATAAGAATGTGCCGGTGCCGACTTCGTACATGGCGGAAAAATCGGACTATGATTTTGTCGGTGCCTGGCATCACGGTGAGCGCGGCGGGTTGCTCCATGTTGCCGATCATCACATCTCGCCGGGGAAAAAGCAGTGGAGCTGGGGCTACGGGGATTTTGGCGTGGCCTGGGATCGTAACCTGACCGATGAGAATGGCCCGTACATCGAATTAATGACCGGGGTGTTTACCGACAACCAGCCGGATTTCACCTGGCTTGCACCTTATGAAGAGAAGGTATTCGTCCAGAACTTCCTGCCATACAGTGAATTAGGAATGGTGCAAAACGCCAGTACCGACCTGGCGTTGCGACTGGTGCGTGATGAAAGCCAGCTGTCCGTTGGTGTCTATGCGGTTGCGCCATTGCAGGATGTGCAAGTGACGCTCAGTGCAGACGGCGCGCCTTTCTTCGAAACCACGCTGACGCTGGCACCTGGGAAAAGCTGGCTGACGACGCTTGCCGATTCGGGCTATGCGCGGATCACCATGACGGTCACCCGTCACGACGGTCAGACATTGCTGCAATACGAAGAGCATATTGCTGACGATTTGCCGCTGCCCTCGGCGGCAACGGCCCCGGCACAGCCGGAGGCATTATCTAACACTGATGAACTTTACTTTATCGGTCAGCATCTGGAGCAGTACAACCACGCCAGTCGTTACGCCGGGGATTACTATCGCCGGGCGCTGGAAATGGATCCGCTGGATTACCGCAACAACGTTGCGCTGGGGACGCTGGCACTGAACCAGGCTGACTGGGCGCAAGCTGAACGCTGTGCGAAAGCGGCATTAGCGCGGGCGCATCACCTGAACAAAAACCCGCGCGATGGTGAAGCCAGTATGCTGTTAGCCGCTGCGCGGGAGCGCCAGGGCGATTGCCAGCAGGCCTGGGATCATTACTACAAGGCGAGCTGGAGCGGAAACTGTCGCGACGCGGCCTTCTGGGCACTGGCCCGGCTTGCGATGGCGCGTGGCGATCATGCAGATGCACTGGCAAAAGTGACGCAGAGTTTGCGCTTTAACGGCAGCAACAATCTGGCGATGGGACTGAAAGTGCTGGTACTGGCAGAACTGGGACGCACGTCTGAGGCGCTGAAGTACATCGAGCAGCAGCTTAATGACTATCCGCTTAGCTACGTGCTGCACTATGCCCGCTGGGCGATACGCCGGGATGAACCGTCGAAAACGGCGCTTATCGCCATTACCGGTCGCCGAGGTACTAACGCCTGCGAACTGGCAGGATGGCTACTCTCTTTCGGTCAAAAAGCTGCAGCCCGCGAACTGCTGGAACTGCTGGACAGTCAGGAAACGCTGCCGTTGCTGTGGCGGGCGTCGCTGAGCGACCATCCGCAGCCGTTCATCGCCCAGGCGCGTGCTTGCCTGCCTAACCGGGTACGTTTCCCGAATACCCTCGACGAAGTACAGATGCTGCAAACGCTGGAGCATAGTGCTTACGCTCGCTATCTGTTGGGCTGCTTCTGGTACAGCAAACGCCGCTACGAAGAGGCGCTTACCTGCTGGCAATTTACCCTGCAACAGGAACCTGAATTTGCGCCTGTGCACCGTCTGCTGGGGATTTATGCGTGGAACAAACAGCACGATGCCGTCAAGGCACACCAGTATTTGTCGCAGGCCGTGGCGCTGGAACCTGATAACGCCCGTTTCCTGTTTGAACTGGATTACCTCAATAAACTCCTGGCGACGCCTGCCGAACAGCGTCTGCAACAGCTGGAATCGCGTAAGGCGGTGGTGTTCCAGCGTGACGATTTAACCGTGGAGTTGCTCAGCCTGTGGAACGGACTGGGCCACTACGATGATGCCGCGAAGGTGCTTGGCGAGCGCGTATTCCACCCCTGGGAAGGGGGCGAGGGGAAAGCGACCGGGCAGTACCTGCTGAACCAGATGCATCGGGCGCTGGCGGCGATCGGCAAAGAGGAATTCTCCGACGCGGTCAGTCTGCTACAACAGGCGCTGATCTATCCGCATAACCTGGGGGAAGGGCGCTTACCCGGACAAACCGATAACGATATCTGGTATCTGTTGGGCTATTGCGCTCAGCGTCAGGGATATCATGACGAAGCGCATCGTTACTTTGCCCGTGCCACCCGTGGCGGAAGCACGTTGGATGCCGGACGCTACTACAACGATCAGCCCGTGGACTATCTCTTCTGGCAGGGCATGGCGCTGAAACAGCTGGGTGAACGTGACGACGCAGAGCAACTTTTCCGCAGCTTCCTGCAATGGGTGACATCACAACGTGACCACGTGCCGGAGGTGGATTTCTTCGCCGTCTCATTACCGGATCTGGTGGTGCTCGATACGCCGGCGGAGGCAAAGCACCAGCAGCACTGCCTGTTTATTACCGCGTTGGGGCATCTGGGGCTTGGGGATTTATCCGCCTGCCAGCAGGCGCTTGACGCACTTCTGCAACAGAACCCGGCGCATGACAAAGCTCTGCTTTTGCGCCATGTCATCAGACTGGAGTTATTGCACTAAACCCTGAACCGGTGGCGGTAACGCCACCGGAAACCTACTGTTCCCTGCGTTTCCCTGAAAGAGGAATCATAATGAATAACGCGCAGACACATTTGAAAATCGGCTACGTCTGGACTATCTGTCTGGTCGCAGCCTGTGGTGGTTTGCTGTTTGGCTACGACTGGGTGGTGATTGGTGGGGCAAAGCCTTTTTATGAAGCGTACTTCTCGATAACCGATCCGGCGCAGTCCGGCTGGGCGATGAGCTCCGCGCTGGTGGGCTGTATTTTTGGCGCGTTGATTTCGGGCTGGTGCGCCGATAAATTTGGCCGAAAAATGCCGCTCATCCTCTCTGCTATTCTGTTCAGCGCCTCGGCATGGGGAACCGCCGTTGCCAGCAACTTCGACATGTTCGTGGTTTACCGCATTGTTGGCGGCGTCGGGATTGGCCTGGCGTCAGCGCTCAGTCCGCTGTACATCGCCGAAGTCAGTCCGGCGGAAAAACGCGGACGTTTTGTGGCGGTGAACCAGTTGACCATTGTCATTGGCGTTCTGGCGGCGCAACTGATCAACCTGATGATCGCTGAACCCGTTGCCACAGGGGCGACACAGCAGGCAATTGTTGAGAGCTGGAACGGGCAGATGGGCTGGCGCTGGATGTTTGGCGCGGAACTGGTTCCCGCGTTGGCCTTTCTGGTGCTGATGTTTTTCGTCCCGGAATCCCCGCGCTGGCTGGTGAAGGCGGGTAAACCGGAGCGTGCGCGTGCCATGCTGCAACGCATTGGCTCTGCGGAGTACGCCGGACAGACGCTAAAAGAGATCGAACACACGCTGCTCAAAGATAATCACAGAGTCGCATGGTCCACGCTGCTGCAACCGCAGATCAAACCGATCGTGATCATCGGCATGGTGCTGGCGGTCTTCCAGCAGTGGTGCGGGATCAACGTGATCTTTAACTACGCGCAGGAAATTTTCGCCTCTGCCGGTTTCGACATCAACGGTACGCTGAAATCGATCGTTGCCACTGGCATTATCAACCTGGTCTTTACCCTCGCCGCACTGCCGCTGGTGGACAAAATTGGCCGGCGCAAGCTGATGCTGTTCGGCGCATCCGGCCTGACGGTGATTTATGTGTTGATTGCCGGTGCCTACGGGATGGGGATTATGGGCTGGCCGGTGCTGGTTCTGGTGCTGGCGGCCATTGCCATTTATGCCCTGACGCTGGCACCGGTCACCTGGGTGCTGCTGTCTGAAATCTTTCCTAACCGCGTGCGCGGGCTGGCGATGTCGCTGGGTACGCTGGCGCTGTGGATTGCCTGTTTCCTGTTGACCTATACCTTCCCGCTGCTCAATGCCGGGCTGGGTGCCGCCGGGAGTTTCCTGCTCTACGGCGTGATTTGCGCAATGGGATATGTGTATGTGCTGCGTAATGTACCGGAAACAAAAGGCGTAACGCTGGAAGCGCTGGAAGAACAACTGGCGGCGAGACATTTGAAAGCCAGCCCGTCGGCACAGCCAAAAAGCGTGCGCTGATGACCACGCCGCTGACGCTGCATAACGCGCATCTGCGGATGCGCGTGGATCCTCAAGGCGGCGCGCTGTTGTCGCTGTTTTCGTTACAACATCAACAACCGGTTCTACGCGAAAGCGAGGGAAAAACCGCCGGTGATGGCGGGCTGTTTCCGATGCTGCCGGTTGCCAATCGCGTGGCCGGTAACCGCTTCAGCCAGCGCGGAACCGAGGTGCAATTGCCGTTATATGAGGTCGACGACGCGTTTTTCCTGCACGGTGACGGCTGGCTTAAACGCTGGGAAGTGACGGCGGCGACCGATGATAGCTGTTCGCTGCGTCTGCGCAGTCAACTGGCATGTGGCTATGATTATCAGGCGGAACTGCAGTATGTGCTTGACGCGTCAGTATTCAGGGCGTCGCTGACGATCGCTCATCTGGGCAAGCGCCCCATGCTGTACGGCTGCGGTTTCCACCCGTTTTTTGTCTTTGATGCGCGAAGCACCGTGCAGTTTTCTGCCAGCGGTTACTGGCCGGAAGGCGAGCACCATTTGCCGCTGGCCTGGCAGAGTGAACTGCCGACGGAGGCTGATTTTACCAGGGCGCAGTATGGCGCGGATCGCTGGTTAAATGTGGGGTATTCCGGCTGGAGTGGGCAGGCGATCGTTCAACGTAATGTGATGCGTGTCACGATTTCTGCGCAAACTCCCTGGCTTATGCTTTTCAGAATGCCGGGTGAGTCATTTCTTTGTCTGGAACCGCAGACGCATCCGGTGAATGCCCACCACATGCCGGGGCAGCCGGGATTGCGGATGTTAGGCTCTGGAGAACAGTGCCGTTTCGCGATGGAGATTCGCGTTGATTAGCGGCAAAACGTTGTTATGTTGCTGTTAATGTTCACTTGCGCCAGCCTGCGTTTATCGCCAGACTATCGCCTCCACACGGGAGGGGATCATGTCTTTGCACTCCACGCGCTGGCTGGCGCTCGGTTACTTCACCTATTTTTTTAGCTACGGGATTTTTCTTCCCTTCTGGAGCGTCTGGCTTAAAGGGCTTGGCCTCACGCCGGAGACGATCGGCCTCTTATTGGGCGCTGGTCTGGTCGCCCGTTTTCTTGGCAGTTTGATCATTGCCCCGCGGGTCAGCGATCCATCACGGCTGATCTCCGCGTTACGCATTCTGGCGCTACTGACGCTGATCTTTGCGCTGGCCTTCTGGGCCGGAACCCATGTCGCCTGGCTGATGGTGGTGATGGTCGGCTTTAACCTCTTCTTCTCGCCGCTGGTGCCGCTCACGGACGCGCTGGCGAATACCTGGCAAAAGCAGATCACCATGGATTATGGACGGGTGCGTCTGTGGGGATCGGTCGCGTTTGTGATTGGTTCGGCGCTAACCGGCAAACTGGTCAGCCTGTTTGATTACCGGGCGATTCTGGCGCTGCTTACGCTGGGTGTCGCCTCAATGTTGCTGGGAATGCTGATTCGCCCCAGCGTGTTGCCCAAAGGGGAAAACCGTCACCAGGAGAGCGCTGGCTGGCCCGCCTGGCGTTCGCTGGTCACACAAAGCTGGCGCTTTCTGGCCTGCGTCTGTCTGTTGCAGGGGGCGCATGCCGCCTACTACGGTTTTAGCGCTATTTACTGGCAGGGGGCGGGGTATTCCGCGTCGGCGGTCGGCTATCTCTGGTCGCTCGGCGTGGTGGCAGAAGTGATTATCTTCGCCCTGAGCAATAAGCTGTTCCGCCGCTTTAGCGCCCGCGATCTGTTACTGCTCTCCGCCATCTGTGGTGTGATTCGCTGGGGACTGATGGGCTGGACGACGGCGCTGCCGTGGCTGATTGTGGTGCAGATCCTCCATTGTGGCACCTTTACCGTCTGCCACCTGGCGGCGATGCGTTATATTGCGGCGCGTCAGGGAAGCGAAGTCATTCGTCTGCAGGCGGTCTATTCTGCTGTGGCGATGGGCGGCAGCATTGCCATCATGACCGTGTTTGCTGGCTTCCTGTACCAGAATCTGGGCAACGGCGTCTTCTGGGTGATGGCGCTGGTGGCGTTGCCGGCTATGGTACTGCGGCCAAAAGTGGCCGCTTCAGCCTGATTCCAGCATCTTGCGGATCTGCTGCTGCTGATGTGGCGTTAGCGCCTGATCCGCATGAATCAACGGGGGTGAAAAGAGCGGCAGCAGCGTGGCGTAAGGGGTAACAATCAGCGCCACGCCGCGCGGTGAGCCTTCCTGCTGGAAAGTTCGCATCGGCAATGGCTTGATGTTCAGCGACAGTAGCGTCAGTTCACGCAGTTGTTGTTCTATCTGCTGCTCCAGTTGCGGATTATCACCGGTCAGTAAGACGACCTGTTTCTCATGCAGGTCATTATCCTGCATCAGCCATGCGCCAAAAATCACCGCCACCAGTCCCGTCTCTTCTTCAGAAAACTCAACGGCATACTCTTCTTCAAACCCGCGTAACGCATCGCGGGTGGTACGCATCAGACGCGGATAGAGGCGGGCGAACTCTTCCGGCAAGGTGTTATCGATGCCAATCGAAAACAGGCAGCGGTTCAGCGCCTGGGACAGATGGATATAGAGCTGATCGTTTAGCCCCTGCTCGTCGTTAAAACGCACCGCGCCCATTTCGCGAAAACGCAGGATCAGGCGGGCGATCGCCAGACGCAACCGCCGGTTCTGCTGATGGTTATCGCGAATCGGGTCCGGGATGCGGACCATCGAAAACAGCAGCGCCATAAACAGCGATTCCGTTAATGGCGCATCCTGCCGGACACGACGCTGCCAGTGACGGCCAATCTCCTGCGCTAACGCGTATTCGGCGCAGGACTGCGCCCAGCGCTGCTGGACGGGATTGAATTCCGGCGAGATCCCCGCATGATGTTGCAACAGACAATATTGCAGATAGAGGCGCAGGAACTGGATGTCCCGGCACTCGAACGGCTTTTGCAGACGACGCGCACAAAGGTTAATCAGCGCATGCAGATTGGTATCGTCATACAGCGTGCGCAGGATCCCCCGCTGTTTTAGCTCAATTTTGAGGGCGGGGGCAAAGTGTTGATTAATGAACGCCGGACACAAACGCAGGCCGCGTCTGAGCCAGTGTAAGAGGCAGAGGCGTTGGTTAAGCGCGGTACCTTCGATCCGGTAGCACCCATTCGGACCAGTGCTAATGCTAAGTCGATGATAGCGTTGGATCTCCAGTCCCGTTTCGACAATATCCTCACGGGCAACAGTATCATCGACACCATTTAGCGCACTGAACATTTCCGCGGTGGCAATCTGCCCCGGCTGGAAAAGCGTCAGCAAAACCTGGCAACGGCGCTGGGGAGCAGAAAGTACAGATGGCGGAGCAAGCGTTGTCATCATCTGTCGGATCTCCCTTAGGTATGTTAGATAAGAATAGCTAAAGTTTTTCCATAGCCATTACGAATGAAATGTTTTGCGTCAGGAATGCAGGGAGAGGTCACAGAATTTTTCACGTGTGCAACCGCGTAAGAGAGTTTAACGCAGCGCTTTATTATGATTTTCCGCGTTTTTATCTTCAGATTGTGCAGTAAAAAGCCTCGCCAGGGGAGACGAGGCTGAAAGGTTATTAATGGATTAACGATCCTGTCGCAGGGTTAACCCGACATCACCACCCGGATGCACGGCCAGCAGCGTTTCTCTGGTATAGCCGCTTTCACTCATCAGGCAGGCGCAGGCAGCATCAAAGATCGCAATCACCAGCATGATGGAGGTGGTCGCCAGCATGTTCAGCGGATCCGCCTCGCGCTGGACGCCGGTGGAAATCACCAGCCGGGCGGCCTTTGCAATGGCGGAATTCGCGTTTTCCGTAACGCTGATAATCGGCACGTTGCGCGCCGCAAGGCCTGGCAATAAGCGCGTGAGCTCGTCAGAGTTACCGCCGCGCGAGAGTAAAATCATCCGATCGTCAGCGCGTAAAAAACCGAGATCGCCGTGCGCGGCATCGGTGGCGTTGAGGTAGATCGCCGGGCGCTCAACGCAGGAGAGCATGTGGGCGATTTTACGCGCCGCAATGCCAGAGGTGCCGACGCCGGTGACCACGATTTTCCCCCGACATTCGCGCAATTCCGTCATTAATGCATTCCAGACCGGTTCGCTCAAATGCTGACCCAGACCGGCCAGCGCCTCACTGTAGAGGGTCCAGGTATCGGTGGCCTGTTGCCATGGGCTACTCATGTGTCCCCCTGCATCAACTGACGGTACTTCATGTGATCCTGATACATCTCGTGGAACACCTGATATTTACGGTCGTAATACTGCTTAATGCGATTGGTCTGCGGGGTGACCGTTTTACCTATCCGGCTCATGGCCGACATTGCTTCCGGGAAGGTCTCGAACACGCCGGCGGCGATGGTGCCCATCATTGCGCCACCGAGCAGCATCGCTTCGCTCTCTTCCGGCAGCAGCATGGCGCAACCAGTGGCATTGGCATGTTCCTGCACAAAGATAGGGTTCTTGGTGCCGCCGCCGCTGGCCATGATAGTGTCGATGCTGTACCCACTCTGGTTCATGGTTTCAATGATGTGACGCGTACCCAACGCGATGGCCTGAATGGTTGCCAGATAGTGCAGCGCCATGTCTTCCGGCGTGCGGGAAAGCTTCAGCCCACTGATCGCCCCGGTCAGCGTCGGATTGGCGCGCGGCGAACGGTTGCCGTGGAAGTAGGGCAGGATATGAATATCACGGGTCAGGAAGGCGATATTCTCCGGCTCGCCTGCCATTTTACGCAGCAGCGCGTTCAGCACTTCATAAATAGTTTGCCCCTGCGCTTTAGCTTGCGCCAGCAGCGTCTCGTAACAAGGGTGCGACTGAATAATGTGGTCGATCAGCGCGCCGGTCGCGGACTGTCCGCCTTCATTGAGCCAGTATTCCGGCAACACGGCGGAATAGTAAGGACCCCAGACGCCGCCAATAAAGCGAGGCTCTTTTGAGATCGCCATGTGCCCGGTAGAGGTTCCACCAATCAGGGCAACGCGACGGTCAAAGTCAGCGACTTCGCCAGAGACACCGCAGGCGCCAAGCGTGCCGAGGGTACCCGCATGGGCATCGATGATCGACACGCTGACGGCAGTGCCTGGAATCAACCCCATTTCACTGGCGGCGCGCTGAGTCAGTCCGTGACCAAGCGGTTCGCCCATCGTTTTCACATAGCGACCAATTTTTGCCGCATCGTGTTCCAGCAGATCTTCCAGTCCGATCTCGCGGAAGTAGCTGGCATCCCACTTGTCTTCATGGCCCATGTAGGTCCATTTGCACACCGTGGAACACAGTGAACGCGTGTCGTCGCCGGTGGCGCGCCAGGTCAGGAAGTCGGGTAAATCAAAATAGTAGCCCGCGTTGGCCCAGGTGTTAGGCATATGCTGTTTCAGCCACAGCAGTTTCGGCGTTTGCATTTCCGGGGAGATGATCCCGCCTACGTAGTCCAGCACCCGATGGTGCATCGCGTTGATGCGCTCGGCCTGGGTGATGGCGCGGTGATCCATCCACACGATGATGTTTTGCTCGCTGCGCCCGGAAGGGCTGATGGTCAGCGGTTTGCCCTCCTTATCCAGCACCACCAGTGAACAGGTGGCGTCAAATCCCAACCCTTTCACCTGAATGGGGTTGATATCGGACTGATTAATGGCATCACGAACCGCGTTGCAGACAGCCTGCCAGATGTTATCGGACGACTGCTCGACGAAATCGGCCTGCGGGCGGTAAATTTCAATCGCGCGAGTGGCCTGGCCGACCATTCTGCCGTTGAGATCAAACACCCCTGCGCGAGCGCTGCCGGTTCCTACATCCACACCAATAAAGTAACTCGCCATAATTTTTCTCCTGAAATCAGGCTCTACGATTCTGTAATGCGATAAAGAGGATGAGTACCGCGCCCCAAAGCGCCATCGTCAGATAGCTACTGATCCCCAGCAAGTTAAAGCCGCTTTCCAGCATTTGCAGCACAACCAGCGCCAGCACCAGGCCGATGATACGGCCAAATCCGCCGTCCGGATTGATGCCGCCCAGCACCGAGGCGAGAATAGTGACCAGCAGATAAGACTCACCGTATCCGGCCTTCGCCGAGTTGAATTTCGCCATCATTAAGATTGCGGCCACCCAGCCGAGCAGGGCGGAAATGACGTAGACGGAAATCTGCACCCGAACGGTATTCACGCCGCTGTAGCGGGTCGCCTGTTCGTTGGATCCCATCAGATAAAGACTACGCCCGAGCGTGGTGTGTTCCAGCAATACCCACAGCAGCACCGCAACCACGATGAACAGCAGCAGAGCCACGGGAATACCTGCGAGGGTGGCGTTGCCGAGGTACTGAATTGCCGCCGGGAAGCCCGAAATCACCGTGCCGTTAGAGAGTAAAATGTTCAGCCCGGAGATCAGCGTCATGGTGCCGAGCGTGGCGAGGATCGGCGACACGCCAACCCAGGCGATCAGCGCGCCGTTCAGCGTCCCTATCGCCACGGCGACCGCTGCACCGGCCAGCAGCGCCAGTGCGAGGAACAACGGGTTGTCCGGATGGCTGACGATGACCGCCGCCATCACCAGCGAACAGGCGTTGGCACCGGCAATAATCGACAGGTTAATGCCGCCCGTCAGCATGGTCATCCCCATTCCCAGCGCCAGCATACCGAGGATCGGTAACTGTGAGCCGATGGACTGGAAGTTTGCGACGCTGAAAAAGCGAGTGCCCAACAGCGCTGAGAAGACGACGGCGACGACGATAATAATCACGCACTGCAGGCGGATGATGGCATCACCGGGTAATACTCTTGCGAACGCTTTCATCTCAAAGCTCCCTTGCCAGTTTGCGTTTTTCGTTCCACGCGGTGGCGCTGATGCTGACCAGGATAATGATGCCGCTGAAAACGGTGTGCCAGTACGAGGAGACGCTGAGTAGCGTCAGACCGTTTTGCAAAAAGGCCAGCAGAATCACCCCCAGCAG
The DNA here is from genome assembly GCF_057983045.1 of Citrobacter sp. LST-B2. NCBI lineage: Bacteria > Pseudomonadati > Pseudomonadota > Gammaproteobacteria > Enterobacterales > Enterobacteriaceae > Citrobacter > Citrobacter sp. LST-B2. Next base: position 3,587,739 of record NZ_CP192598.1, on the reverse strand, counting down.
CGTTCCGGTCAATGTGCCCCGACCGCCGCTCATGCTGGTGCCGCCGAGCACCACCGCCGCTAGCACCGTCAGCTCAAAACCGAGCAGCGAGTTTGGCGCTACGGACTGGGTGATCTGCGCCTGCACGACGGCGGCGACGCCGGCCAGAATACCCATGTAGCCGTAGACATAGAAATGCAGTTTCAACAGATTCAGCCCGAGGCGGGAGGCGGCGTCACGGTTACCGCCCATCGCGTAAATCTGGCGACCGAGACGGGTGTAGTTCATCAGGATAGCGGTGAAGACGATCACTGCCGCCAGACACAGTAACGGCAGGGTAATACCGTAGTCATAGCCATCTGCCGCGGTGAACGAGAACCAGTTGATACCGTTCATGAACCAGTCCGGGAAGCCGTACAGCCAGGTGCCTTTGGTGGCGTAAACCAGCAGACCGTAATAGACGTTAAGCGTGGCGATGGTGATGATGATAGCGGGCACGCGCAGCCAGTAGACCAGGAAGCCGTTAATCAGCCCGAGCAATAACCCGACGGTGATGGCGATGGTCAGCGCCAGCAGAAAGTTGCCGCCGTGGGCGATCACCCAGCTTGCCATCGCGTACTGCGCTATCGCCGTCATCGCCGGGAACGAAATATCGATTCCGCCGGAGATCAGCACGACAAACAGCCCGCAGGCGAGAATACCGAGAATGGCGTAGCTGGTGGCGACGTCCGTCAGATTACCGAGTGACAGGAACTCGTCAGTGCTGACGCTCAGCCCAACGGCAAGCGCAATCACCAGCAGGCCCAGCCAGAATTCATGGTGCCCGATTAAACGGGAGAGATGAAAGTTATTCATGGATGACCTCGACCACCTCTGCAATGTCTTCTTCACGACAGCGATGCGGATTAAACTCGGCAACCAGCTTTCCGCGACGCATGACCAGTACGCGGTGGCTGTTGTAATACGCTTCCGGGATCTCATCGCAAATCATCAGCACCGCCATGCCTTGTTCCGCTAGATTGCGGGCGATCTGGTAGATCCCCTCTTTGTTGGCGATATCAACCCCCACCGTTGGGGAGTCCAGGATCAGGATATGCGGTTGGGTCGCCACCCATTTGGCGATGGCGATACGCTGGGCGTTGCCGCCGGAGAGCGTTTTGACCGGCAACTGCGGATCGGAAACCTTAATGTTCAGTTCACGGATCAGATCGGCGACCAGCGTTTTGGCTTTATCGTGATCGAGCAGGCCGCTGCGGGTATGCAGTTTGTCAAAGACCGTGACAATCGTGTTGTCGTAGATCGACTGTTCCATGATCAGCCCCTGGGTCAGGCGATCTTCCGAGACATAGCCGATCCCGTGTCTGATTGCGTCATGGTTGTTGCGCAGTTGAACCGGTTTCCCGTTAATGCGAATTTCCCCGCTGTCCGGATGCGTCATGCCAAACAGACTCAGGCAGAGCTCGGTGCGCCCTGCACCAAGCAGGCCGACAATTGACACGATCTCACCGCTGCGCAGCGACAGGTTGATGTCCTGATATTTTCCTTTGCGGCTCAGGTTGCGCAGTTCCAGCATTGGCTCCTGCTCAACCGGCGGTTTTTCCGGCAGCGGACTGTAGTGGAAGCGTTGACCGGTCATCAGGAATGCCAGTTCATGGCTGTCGAGTTCGCTGGCGGGATACGTCCCCACCAGTTTGCCGTCGCGCATTACGCTGATGCGGTCCGCCACTTCCATCACCTCATCGAGACGGTGGCTGACGAACACCACGCAAATCCCGTCGGCTTTCAGTTCGTTGACCACGCGCAGCAGGCCGTTGACCTCCTGGCGCGTCAGGGAAGCGGTGGGTTCGTCCATAATCACCAGACGCGCGTCGGCGGCAATGGCGCGACAAATCGCGACGAGCTGACGGTCGGCAATGGAGAGTTTTTCCACTTTTTTATCGGGATCGATGCTGACGCCAATCCGCTTCATTGCCGCCAGCGCCTGTTGCTTCATCGTACCGCGCCGCACCCAAATGTCGCCGCCGGGCAGGTAGCGGTTGACGGCAATATTCTCCGCCACGCTGAAGTTAGGAAAGAGGGATAAATCCTGATAGATAACCTGGATGCCGTAATGCGAAGAGAGCTGTGGTGACAACTGGTGAAACAGTTTGCCATCCAGCAGGATCTGCGCTCCTTTTTCCGGCTGATAGACTCCGGAAATCACTTTAATAATGGTGCTTTTACCGCAACCGTTCTGTCCTGCCAGACAGTGAACTTCGCCTTTTTTCAGCGTCAGATTCACATTATCCAGCGCCAGCACGCCCGGGAATTGCTTGCTGATATTCTCAAGAGTGATAAATGCGGTGGTGTCTGTCATGGACAATACCCCTGCGAGCGCCCTGACGGGCGCAGAGTGTTAAGCCTGTTGATAGCGCCGACCAGACGGTCGGCGTTAGGTTTCCCTGGTGGTGGCTGGAGCCTTAGAAACCGAGTGATTGCGCGTTGTCTTTGGTGACTTCGAGGATCTTGTTAAAGCGGATCACTTTCTTCTCCATGTCGACATCGGCTTTCCCTAATCCTTCAATGGTCAGATCTGGCGTGACCTCTTTGCCCTGCAGCAACTGATCTGCCACGGTCACCAGCGCGTAGCCGGCATCTTTTGGATCCCACAGCATCGCTTTTTTGATGTCGCCACGCATCAGATAAGGCGCTGCCTGTGCGGGCATTGCAATCCCCACCACGGCAATTTTATCTTTCGCGCGTTTTTTCTGTACTGCCTGACCGGCACCAATCGGACCCAGCGAACCGAAGCCAATGATGCCCTTCATCTGCGGATAGGTTTTCATCAGGTCCAGCGTCGTGGAGTAGGATTTGTCGATGCTCTCAGCCACCGGCAGACGAGTGGTGACTTCAAACATCTCCGGGTATTTTTCTTTCTGGTACTTGATGGCGTAATCGGCCCAGGCGTTGTGCAACGGCACGGTCAGCGAGCCGACGTAAATGGCATAGCCGCCTTTACCGCCCATATCCTTCGCCAGCTCGTCAACGTTAGCCTGCGCGTACTTCTCGCTGTCGATCGTTTCGATATCCCACTGGCCGATTTGCTGATCTGGCGATTCGTGAGTCAGGACGACAATACCCTTATCGCGCGCTTTTTTAAGCACGGGCTCAAGCACCTTGGCGTCATTAGGTACCACAATGATCGCGTTAACGTTCTTGGCAATGAGATCTTCAATCACTTTTACCTGCTGAGCCGGATCCGGTGTGGAAGGGCCAGTCTGGTAAGCATTCACATCCAGTTTCTTCGCGGCTTCATTCACGCCGGTTTCCATACGGTTAAACCACGGAATACCGGTGACTTTAGCAACCACAGCGATTTCATATTTTTCTGCCGCAAAGGACGGGCCGGACAACATGCATGCAGAAACCAGGGTTGCACTGAGTAATGCGAGTTTGAATTTCATAGTTGTACCTTTTGTAGGGACCGGGGCATGTCACGAACAGGAGGTTATCAACGAAGGGAAGAGGTAATGAATCTCAAGTTTCATAAATGTGATAAATGCCCATTTTTGTTAATTTATGGGTGTTTTATGGTTAAATTATAGTTAATTTGAGCGATTGAAATGCTTTTTTGGTTAATTTAATTGTTAATAATTATCGAAAAATGCTTATTTATTTTTACAATTCATTATCAAATTGGCTATTGCACACAGAAAATAACCGCAGCAGGCGTACCGCCCTCAGCGACGAAATCGCAAATCTGAGAACTGAATCGAGTCCAGAAATCAGCGCCCAACATTCCTCATTTCAATGTTATTCTCACGGACAATCCTGCCACGACGATCGTGACTCGCGTGGCCCGTCCTGTTTTTGTGGGGAGTTGATACCATTCATGATACGCGGCGCTTTGCTGGTATTACTCGCATTTTTGACGTCTACGGTGAGTGCACATCCTCACAGTTTTATTCGTCTGAAAACGGAAGTGATCGGCGATAACGGGACTTTTGTGGCGCTGAAGATGCGCTGGACAATGGATGAACTGACCTCTGCCGATCTGCTTTATGATGCGGGCGACGCTCAACCGGGTTCTGAAATCTGGAAGAAGCTGGCGGCGGAAGTGATGGCGAATGTGCTGGGACAGCATTACTTTACCGAAATGTGGCATAACGGGCAGCGCGTTAAATTTAAGAACCGCCCCACGGAATATAGCATGGAGCGTGTTGAGCATCAGGCCGTGCTCACCTTTGTGCTGCCGCTTGCCGAACCGCAACCATTGAGCGGGCAGCGTTACACCTTCTCGACCTTTGATCCCTCTTATTATGTCGATATGAGCTACGAAGAAGATAACGATGCAACGCTATCGTCGGCGTTGCGTGAGCAATGTAAAATCGCCGTGAACACACCGACCCCGAGCGAAGAATCGCTCAGCTTTGCCCAGTCGCTGGATAAAGAAGACGCGCCTCCGGAGGATATGGAACTGGGGAAACAATTTGCACAGACGGTGACGGTCTCATGTCAGTAATATCCACAACCCGCATTCGCGCACGGCGTTGGCTGTCGCTGTGGCCGCTGGCGCTGTTTTTGCTGATTGCAGCGATCGGTGGTGTCTGGCTGTGGTACGCCTGGCCGCAGGTGATGATCAAAAGTATTGTCTGGCAACGGGAGGTGAATCAGCAGATGAGCGTATTGCTGAAGGCCGTTGCCGCCAGTCCAGCCCAGGCGGGTGGGTCATTGCTGCTGTTTAGCTTTTTATATGGTGTGCTGCACGCACTGGGACCGGGGCATGGAAAGGTCGTGATCACCACCTGGCTGGCGACCCATCCTTCAAAGCTTAAGTCGAGCATCGGGCTGACGCTGGCTTCTTCGTTATTGCAGGGGCTGGTGGCAATCGGGCTGGTCGTGGTCGTGCTCAGCATCCTGCAACTGCCGGCGAGACAGTTACATCTGAGCGGTTTCTGGCTGGAGAAGGGGAGCTATGCGCTGGTGGGGATTCTGGGCGTTTTGCTCTGCTGGCGGGCGCTGAAGAAACTGCATGCGCTGCTGCGCAAACCCAGGTTTATCGCCTTCACGCCACACCATGTGCACCATGAAAACTGTGGCTGCGGGCATCAGCACATGCCGAATCCGGAGCAGATCCACCACGATGATGACTGGCGCGCGCGGCTAATGATTATTCTGTCGATGGGGATGCGTCCCTGTTCCGGGGCGATCATGGTATTGCTGTTCAGCAAAGTCATCGGCGTCTTTGGCTGGGGAATAGTCTCGGCGCTGGCAATGGCGGCGGGAACGTCGCTGACGATTACCTCTCTGGCGCTGCTGGTGCACAGTTTTCGTACGCTGGCAGTCAGGCTGAGCGGCAATCATGCGCCGGTACTGTGGCGGCAGGTTGGTTGGTCAACGCTGGCGTTAGCCGGTGGCGCGATATTAGTGGTGGCAGCAGGAGTGATGTGGGTGAGTGCGGTGCCAGTGGGAAGGGGATTAAGACCGTTTTGATTATTAAATCATAAGCTCACTCAGTTAAAAAACCAGCAGAGTGCGCTCCGATGGAGAATCAACAGGTTTATATTCTTATACTACTCCATAGCATGACGAATAAAATCTATCGCTGCATCACGATATATTTCGCCATGGCGTTCAGAGAAGGCATCGATATGTTCACCCTCCGGGATAATGATTATCTGTTTCGGTTCGCCAGCTTTTGCAAACAAAGCTTCACTATGTTGCCAGGGAATAACGTGATCCGCCGTCCCGTGAAGCAGAAGCAATGGGATCGGGGCGATGCTGCTGATGTTTCTATCCGCACTATAGCGATTGTCGAGTAAAAATCCGCTCCCAGGGATCATCTGGTTGGCAATGGCGGAATACGATGAAAAGGTCGAGTCGAGGATAATGGCGCGTACGCCCGTGCGATCGCCGTGCCGCTGATTTGCACAGTCCATGCAATTGCCTGCTGTGGCCAGTACATTATTTCCCCCCAGGCTTTGCCCCAACAAGACCAGTCGCTGAGTATTGACATCGGGGCGGTGTCGCACGTAGTCCATCGCGCTTCGCGTGTCGTCTAATAGACCTTTTTGCGTCGGTGTACCCTCAGATTCACCAAACCCACGGTAATCAAACATAAACAGATTTACATTACGTTTTGGCAGCCAACTGACTAACGGCCAGTGCGCCGACATATTTCCGGCATTGCCATGGACATGCACGACCGTCGCAATCGCGTTTTCGGCGGGGCCGGTGGATGAGGGAATAAACCAACCGTGTAGTTGGGTGCCGTCTTTGGCGGTAAAGACGATAGATTCAGCTTCGACAGGGGTTGGCCCATAGGCTTTATTATCCGGGTAATAAAAGGCATTGATCGCCACGCGGGGCAGCAGGTAAATACAGACCACAATGATAAACAGAATAAAAAGGGATTTGACGATGTTTCGGGTATGTTGAATGGTCATGTTCGCTTCCTTGCCGCTTTATGCCAATAGCGGTACATGCTTAAGAGCAGGGCGCGATCGTGTAAAAACGTGCAGGGAAAGTAAAGCGATGAGGTTGTGTTTAGGAAAAGCGCCCGGAAAAGGCTCGGCGGATGAGTGGCCCCATCCACCGGAGAAAATTAACGCTTCAGCGCGTCGCTCAGTTCGTCACGCATATTCGCCAGCATCGCTTTAACCACGCGCGGGTTACCCGCCACGATGTTGCCGGTCGTCATGTAGTTGTGACCACCGGTAAAGTCGCAGACCAGGGCGCCAGCTTCACGGGCGATCAGTTCACCCGCGGCGAAATCCCACGGACGCAGACCAATTTCGAAATAACCGTCAACGCGCGCAGCGGCAACATAGGCCAGATCCAGCGCAGCAGAACCGGTGCGACGGAAGTCAGCACACTCGGTAAACATTTTGCCGAGGATATTCATGTAAGAGGTGGCGTGCTGTTTGGCTTTGAACGGGAAGCCGGTCGCGATAATAGTGCCGTCCAGGTCACGCGCATTGCTGCCGCGCAGACGGTAACCATTCAGCTGTGCGCCCTGACCGCGGGTTGCGGTGAACAGTTCATTACGCATCGGATCGTAAACCACGGCGACTTCAGTGCGGCCTTTAATACGTACGGCGATGGAAACCGCGAAGTGCGGCAGACGTTTTACGAAGTTGGTGGTGCCATCCAGTGGATCGATAACCCATTGAACATCCTGATCGGTACCTTCATGTTCACCGCTTTCTTCGGTGATGATGGTGTGCTGCGGGTAAGATTTGCGGATCGTTTCGATAATAATCGCTTCAGCGGCTTTATCGACGTTGGTCACGAAATCATTGCTGCCTTTCTGGCTGGTTTCTACTGAGTCAGGCGTTTCGTAGTGTTTGGCAATTACATTACCCGCCTTGCGCGCTGCGCGCACGGCGATGGTCAGCATCGGATGCATCGGTCTCTCTCACTGGATGTTAAAGAACGGGAAAACGGCGCAGAGTATAGCAGCGAGATCGGAATATGTCTTCGATTTATGATAATATGGCTGAATAATCTTTAGCTGAAGAAAGACAATGCTGCAAAATATTCGAATCGTGCTGGTGGAAACCTCTCACACCGGCAATATGGGCTCTGTTGCCCGCGCCATGAAAACAATGGGGTTAACCAACCTGTGGCTGGTGAACCCGCTCGTGAAACCTGATTCCCAGGCCATCGCCCTGGCGGCAGGGGCCAGTGATGTGATCGGCAATGCGCAGATCGTCGATACCCTCGATGAAGCGCTGGCCGGATGCAGCCTGGTGGTCGGGACCAGCGCACGTTCGCGTACGCTGCCGTGGCCGATGCTTGACCCGCGCGAATGCGGTTTAAAAAGCGTAGCGGAAGCGGCAAATACCCCCGTGGCGCTGGTGTTTGGTCGTGAACGCGTTGGGCTGACCAATGACGAGCTGCAAAAATGCCATTACCATGTCGCGATTGCGGCGAACCCGGAATACAGTTCGCTGAACCTGGCAATGGCGGTACAGGTCATCGCGTATGAAGTGCGCATGGCCTGGCTGGCGACGCAGGAAAATCCTGATGCGGTCGTGCATGAAGAAGCACCGTACCCGCTGGTAGACGATCTGGAGCGGTTTTACGGTCACCTTGAGCAGACGTTGCTGTCGACGGGGTTTATCCGTGAAAACCATCCGGGACAAGTGATGAACAAGTTGCGCCGTCTGTTTACGCGTGCGCGTCCGGAGAGCCAGGAGCTGAATATTCTGCGTGGAATGCTTGCTTCTATTGAGCAGCAGAATAAAGACAAGTAAGTGCAAACCAGCTGGCAAAGCAAAATGGCACTGAAGGTTAAATACCTGACTAAAACAGTCAAGTAAATAGTTGACTGATTTAGTCGGGAATGTCAGACTTGGCCCTGCTATGCAATACCCCCATTTTACAATAAAAAACCCCGGGCAGGGGCGAGTTTGAGGTTAAGTAAGACATGAGACTGACATCTAAAGGGCGTTATGCCGTGACCGCAATGTTGGACGTTGCGCTCAACTCCGAAGCGGGCCCGGTACCGTTGGCTGATATTTCTGAACGTCAGGGAATTTCCCTTTCTTATCTGGAACAGCTGTTCTCCCGTTTGCGTAAAAATGGTCTGGTGTCCAGCGTACGTGGGCCAGGCGGTGGTTATCTGCTGGGTAAAGATGCCGGCAGTATTGCAGTCGGTGAAGTGATTAGCGCTGTTGACGAGTCGGTAGATGCGACACGTTGTCAGGGCAAAGGCGGTTGTCAGGGCGGCGATAAATGCCTGACCCACGCGCTGTGGCGCGATCTGAGCGACCGTCTGACCGGTTTCCTCAACAACATTACGTTAGGTGAACTGGTGAATAACCAGGAAGTCCTGGATGTGTCTGGTCGCCAGCACAGCCACGACGCTCCACGCACAAATCGTGCACAAGACGCGATTGACGTTAAGTTACGCGCTTAATTTAACCGTCCTGTTTCGGGTTGCATCTGCGTTGGCTGCACATGTTCACCCCGCTTACTTTTGTAAGCTCTCGGGGATTCGCATGTTTACCGCCTTGCTGAAACGCGAAACAGTTAGGTTAACGATAAGAAGATTTTCGAGTCAGGCCGGAGCGTTTGCGCTCCGTTAACACGGTCGTACATCCAGCCGGTTGCCTGACTCCTTGCATTGAAGCGATGTACGGAGTTTATAGAGCAATGAAATTACCGATTTATCTCGACTACTCCGCAACCACGCCGGTGGACCCGCGTGTTGCCGAGAAAATGATGCAGTTCCTGACACTGGACGGAACCTTTGGTAACCCGGCCTCCCGTTCACACCGTTTCGGCTGGCAGGCTGAAGAGGCGGTTGATATCGCCCGTAATCAGATTGCCGATCTGGTGGGTGCCGATCCGCGTGAAATCGTCTTTACTTCCGGTGCGACTGAATCCGACAACCTGGCGATCAAAGGTGCAGCCAACTTTTATCAGAAAAAAGGCAAGCACATTATCACCAGTAAAACCGAGCACAAAGCGGTACTGGATACCTGCCGTCAGTTGGAGCGTGAAGGGTTTGAAGTGACCTACCTGGCGCCGCAGAGCAACGGGATTATCGATCTCAAAGAACTGGAAGCGGCGATGCGTGACGACACCATCCTGGTTTCCATCATGCACGTGAATAACGAAATCGGCGTGGTACAGGATATCGCGACTATCGGCGAAATGTGCCGTGCTCGCGGCATCATCTATCATGTTGACGCCACCCAGAGCGTGGGCAAACTGCCTATCGATCTGAGCCAGTTGAAAGTTGACCTGATGTCCTTCTCCGGTCACAAAATTTATGGCCCGAAAGGGATCGGCGCGCTGTACGTTCGTCGTAAACCGCGTATTCGCATTGAGGCACAGATGCACGGCGGCGGTCACGAGCGTGGCATGCGTTCCGGTACGCTGCCTGTCCACCAGATCGTCGGTATGGGCGAAGCCTATCGCATCGCGAAAGAAGAGATGGAAACCGAGATGGCGCGTCTGCGCGGTCTGCGTAACCGTCTGTGGAACGGCGTGAAAGATATGGAAGAAGTCTACCTGAACGGTGACCTTGAGCAGGGCGCACCAAACATCCTCAACGTCAGCTTTAACTACGTTGAAGGCGAGTCGCTGATCATGGCGCTGAAAGACCTCGCGGTCTCTTCCGGTTCTGCCTGTACCTCTGCGAGCCTCGAGCCTTCCTACGTGCTGCGCGCACTGGGAATGACCGACGAGCTGGCACATAGCTCTATTCGTTTCTCTTTAGGTCGTTTTACTACCGAAGAAGAGATTGATTACACCATCGAACTGGTTCGTAAATCTATCGGCCGTCTGCGTGACCTTTCTCCGCTGTGGGAAATGCACAAGCAGGGCGTGGATCTGAACAGCATCGAATGGTCACATCATTAATCGGTACCGATAAGGAGAATTCATCATGGCTTACAGCGAAAAAGTAATCGATCATTACGAGAATCCACGTAACGTGGGCTCTTTTGACAACAGCGACGAGAACGTCGGTAGCGGCATGGTGGGTGCACCAGCCTGTGGCGACGTGATGAAGTTGCAGATCAAAGTTAACAATGAAGGTATCATTGAAGACGCGCGTTTCAAGACTTACGGCTGCGGTTCCGCTATCGCCTCCAGCTCCCTGGTTACCGAATGGGTGAAAGGGAAATCACTGGACGAAGCACAGGCGATCAAAAATACCGATATTGCCGATGAGCTTGAGCTGCCGCCAGTGAAAATTCACTGTTCTATTCTGGCAGAAGACGCGATCAAAGCCGCCATTGCGGACTACAAAAGCAAACGTGAAGCAAAATAAGAAGAGTTGAGGTTTTATTATGTCGATTACACTTAGCGACAGTGCAGCAGCGCGAGTAAATACCTTCCTGGCGAACCGTGGTAAAGGGTTTGGCCTGCGTCTGGGCGTGAGAACCTCCGGCTGCTCAGGTATGGCGTATGTACTGGAATTTGTTGATGAACCGGCGGCAGAAGACACCGTGTTTGAAGACAAAGGCGTTAAGGTTGTGGTCGACGGAAAAAGCCTGCAATTTCTGGACGGAACGCAGTTAGACTTCGTGAAAGAAGGTCTGAACGAAGGGTTCAAGTTCACAAACCCGAACGTGAAAGACGAGTGTGGTTGCGGCGAAAGCTTCCACGTGTAACGCGCGTCATCCGAAAACCCCGCCGTGGCCTTGCTACGTGTGGGGTTTGTTCTAACAGGCTACCCCTGAGAATGTTATGGACTACTTCACCCTCTTTGGCTTACCGGCCCGTTATCCGCTCGATATTCAGGCGCTGAGCCTTCGTTTTCAGGATCTGCAACGCCAGTATCACCCTGATAAATTTGCCAGCGGTACCCAGGCGGAACAGCTTGCTGCCGTCCAGCAATCCGCCACTATCAACCAGGCCTGGCAAACGCTGCGCCATCCCCTGATGCGCGCAGAATATCTGCTTTCGCTACACGGTTTTGATCTCAGCAACGAGCAGCACACGGTGCGCGATACCGCGTTCCTGATGGAACAACTGGAACTGCGTGAAGAACTCGATGAGATCGAACAGACGAAAGACGAGGCGCGGCTGGAACAGTTTATTCAGCGCGTGAAAAAGATGTTTGATAGCCGCCATCAGTTGATGGTGGAACAACTGGATAGCGAGACGTGGGACGCCGCGGCCGATACCGTGCGTAAACTGCGTTTTCTCGATAAACTGCGAAGCAGTGCAGAACAACTCGAAGAAAAACTGCTCGATTTTTAAACTTCGGAAGCAATTATGGCCTTATTACAAATTAGTGAGCCTGGTCTGAGCGCAGCGCCACACCAGCGTCGTCTGGCTGCGGGTATCGATCTCGGGACCACCAACTCTCTGGTCGCAACCGTGCGTAGCGGTCAGGCGGAAACGCTGGCCGATCACGACGGTCGTCATCTGCTGCCGTCCGTCGTTCACTATCAGCCGCAGGGCCACACGGTCGGCTATGATGCGCGCGCTAATGCCGCGCTGGATACCGCCAATACTATCAGTTCAGTGAAACGCATGATGGGACGTTCACTGGCGGATATTCAGACTCGCTACCCGCATCTGCCATACCGTTTCCAGGCAAGTGAAAATGGCTTGCCGATGATTGAAACGGCGGCGGGTTTGCTAAATCCGGTCCGTGTTTCAGCCGATATCCTGAAAGCGTTGGCGGCGAGAGCCTCTGAGTCGCTTTCCGGCGATTTGGATGGCGTGGTGATTACCGTACCGGCGTACTTTGACGATGCACAGCGTCAGGGGACCAAAGATGCCGCACGCCTGGCGGGCCTCCATGTGCTGCGCCTGCTCAATGAACCGACCGCTGCGGCGATTGCCTACGGTCTGGATTCCGGCAAAGAGGGCGTCATTGCAGTGTATGACCTCGGTGGCGGAACGTTTGATATTTCTATTCTGCGCCTGAGTCGCGGGGTGTTCGAAGTGTTGGCGACAGGCGGGGATTCCGCGCTTGGCGGCGATGACTTCGACCACCTGCTGGCGGATTACATCCGTGAACAGGCGGGAATTGCCGATCGCAGCGATAACCGCGTGCAGCGCGAACTGCTGGATGCCGCCATCGCGGCGAAAATCGCGCTCAGCGATACCGAGTCAGTCACGATTAACGTGGCGGGCTGGCAGGGCGAGATTACCCGCGAACAGTTTAATGAACTCATTTCTGCGCTGGTTAAGCGTACGCTGCTTGCCTGTCGTCGTGCCCTGAAAGATGCCGGCGTTGAGGCGCAAGAGGTGCTGGAAGTGGTGATGGTTGGCGGTTCCACGCGCGTACCGCTGGTGCGTGAACGTGTGGGCGAATTCTTCGGTCGCCCGCCGCTGACGTCAATCGACCCGGATAAAGTGGTGGCGATTGGCGCGGCAATCCAGGCGGATATTCTGGTTGGTAATAAACCGGACAGTGAAATGCTGCTGCTCGACGTGATCCCGCTGTCGCTGGGACTGGAAACGATGGGCGGCCTGGTGGAGAAGGTGATTCCGCGTAACACTACGATTCCGGTGGCGCGCGCGCAGGACTTTACTACCTTCAAAGACGGCCAGACCGCGATGTCTATCCACGTCATGCAGGGTGAACGTGAACTGGTGCAGGACTGCCGTTCGCTGGCGCGCTTTGCCCTGCGTGGTATTCCGGCGCTCCCGGCAGGCGGCGCGCATATTCGCGTGACCTTCCAGGTGGATGCAGACGGTCTGCTGAGCGTCACTGCGATGGAAAAATCCACCGGCGTTGAGGCTTCTATTCAGGTGAAACCGTCCTACGGTCTGACCGACAGCGAAATTGCCTCAATGATTCAGGATTCGATGAGCTTTGCCGAGCAGGACGTAAAAGCCCGTATGCTGGCAGAGCAGAAAGTCGAAGCGGCGCGCGTTCTGGAGAGTTTAACCGGCGCGCTGACCGCTGATGCCGCGCTGCTAAGCGCCGCAGAACGTCAATTGATCGACGATGCCGCCGCTCACCTGAGCGAAGTGGCGCTGGGCGATGATGTTGACGCTATCGAACAAGCCATTAAAAACGTAGACAAACAAACCCAGGAATTTGCCGCTCGCCGTATGGATCAGTCGGTCCGTAGCGCGCTGAAAGGCCATTCCGTGGACGAGGTTTAATATGCCAAAGATTGTTATTTTGCCTCATCAGGATCTCTGTCCGGATGGCGCAGTTCTGGAAGCTAAGACCGGTGAAACCATTCTTGACGTTGCGCTGCGCAACGGTATCGAGATTGAGCACGCCTGCGAAAAATCCTGTGCCTGTACGACCTGCCACTGCATTGTGCGTGAAGGTTTTGACTCCCTGCCGGAAAGCACGGAAGAAGAAGACGACATGCTGGATAAAGCCTGGGGACTGGAGCCGGAGAGCCGTTTAAGCTGTCAGGCTCGCGTAACCGGGGAGGATTTGGTGGTCGAAATCCCACGTTACACAATCAATCATGCTCGTGAGCATTAACAGAGGGTAGTATGGGACTGAAGTGGACCGATAGCCGCGAAATCGGTGAAGCGCTGTACGATGCGTTCCCCGATCTCGATCCAAAGACCGTTCGTTTCACCGATCTTCATCAGTGGATCTGCGATCTTGAGGAATTTGATGACGACCCTGACGCATCCAATGAAAAAATTCTGGAGGCGATTCTGCTAGTCTGGTTAGATGAAGCAGAGTAAGTCACATAACGGGCTGCCATGAGGCGGCCCGTTTGCTAATAAGGATAAATAACATGACAGAAGCCATGAAAATTACGCTTTCCACACAACCTGCTGACGCACGCTGGGGTGAAAAAGCCACATACAGTATCAATAACGATGGTATTGCCCTGCACCTTAATGGGAAAGATGACCTGGGTCTTATTCAGCGCGCGGCACGTAAAATCGACGGCCTTGGCATCAAGCATGTGCAACTGGCAGGCGAGGGCTGGAATGCAGACCGCTGCTGGTCATTCTGGCAGGGCTACAAAGCGCCGAAAGGCAGCCGAAAAGTAGAATGGCCAGAGCTGGACGACGTACAGCGTCAGGAGCTGGATAACCGTCTGACCATTATTGACTGGGTGCGTGACACCATTAACGCACCGGCGGAAGAGCTGGGGCCAGAGCAACTGGCGCAGCGTGCCGTTGACCTGCTGTGCAGCGTGGCGTGCGATCACGTCTCTTACCGTATTACCAAAGGCGAAGATCTGCGTGAGCAGAACTATATGGGGCTGCATACTGTGGGGCGCGGCTCTGAACGTCCTCCGGTCCTGCTGGCGCTCGACTACAACCCGACAGGAGATAAAGAAGCCCCGGTTTTTGCTTGCCTGGTCGGGAAAGGGATCACCTTTGATTCCGGCGGTTACAGCATCAAGCAGAGTGCCTTTATGGACTCCATGAAGTCCGACATGGGCGGTGCCGCAACGGTAACCGGCGCGCTGGCGTTTGCGATCACGCGCGGTCTGAACAAACGCGTGAAGCTGTACCTGTGCTGTGCGGATAACCTGATCAGCGGTAACGCGTTCAAGCTGGGCGATATCATCCACTATCGCAACGGTAAAAACGTCGAAGTGATGAATACCGACGCGGAAGGGCGTCTGGTGCTGGCGGATGGCCTGATTGACGCCAGCGCGCAGAAGCCAGAGCTGATCATTGATGCTGCGACGCTGACCGGAGCCGCGAAAACCGCGCTGGGTAACGACTACCACGCGCTGTTCAGCTTCGATGACCAACTGGCGAACCGCCTGCTGGCAAGCGCAGCCGAAGAAAACGAGGCGTTCTGGCGTCTGCCGCTGGCGGAATTCCACCGCAACCAGTTGCCGTCTAATTTTGCCGAGTTGAACAATACCGGCAGCGCGGCGTATCCGGCAGGGGCGAGCACAGCCGCAGGATTCCTGTCGCACTTTGTGGAAAACTACCAGCAGGGCTGGCTGCATATCGACTGTTCGGCGACCTACCGCAAAGCGCCGGTTGAGCAGTGGTCTGCCGGCGCGACCGGTCTGGGTGTGCGCACTATTGCAAATCTACTGACTGCCTGAAAGGTGTTTTTGTAGGCCGGGTAAGCGAAGCGCCACCCGGCATTTTGCCTGGTAGCGACGCAGTGCGTCTTATCAGGCCTGCAACCCATAGATAATTTGTGATCTCTATGTCCGAAACAAAAAACGAATTAGAAACCCTGCTGGAGCAGGCGGCGACTGAACCCGCACACCGTCCGGCATTTTTCCGCACCCTGTTGGAATCCACTGTCTGGGTACCTGGTACTGCGGCAGACGGCGAAGCGATTGTCGAAGACAGCGCGCTCGATCTTCAGCACTGGGAAAAAGAAGATGGCACCACCGTTATCCCTTTTTTCACCTCGCTGGCAGCGTTGCAGCAGGCCGTCGAAGATGAGCAGGCGTTTGTGGTGATGCCAGTACGGACGCTGTTTGAAATGACGCTCGGCGAAACGCTGTTCCTCAACGCCAAATTGCCGACGGGTAAAGAGTTTATGCCTCGCGAAATCAGCCTGCTGATGGGGGAAGAGGGCAATCCACTGAGCACGCAGGAAGTGCTGGAAGGTGGGGAATCGCTGATTCTCTCCGAAGTTGCCGAACCGCCAGCACAGATGATCGATTCGCTCACGACGCTGTTTAAGACCATCAAGCCGGTGAAGCGTGCGTTTCTCTGCTCAATTAAAGAGCGCGCGGACGCTGAGGCTAATCTGCTGATTGGTATTGAGGCCGATGGCGATATTGAGGAGATTATTCAGGCTGCGGGCAGTGTGGCAACTGATACGCTACCGGGCGATGAACCGATCGATATCTGTCAGGTGAAAAAAGGGGAGAAAGGGATCAGCCACTTTATCACCGAACACATCGCGCCGTTCTACGAACGCCGCTGGGGCGGGTTCCTGCGTGATTTCAAACAGAACCGAATTATTTAAGTGAAGGAAAGCCGCCCCGAAAGGCGGCATCCTCGTTTACCTGCCCTGGTCGCTGGTCTTTACGAGAACAGAATTACTGGGGTAACTCTGGTCTGCGTGAAGGCACAACACACCAGAAACAAGAAGCACGATACAGACGTACCGTATCGTCATTGTGCGGTCCATGCAAAGACCGCTTCACGACAGCACCACTGGCGATAATGCCGTGACAGCAAGCACTACGACATGCCTGCGCTAACGGCCAAGGGACATCCTTTTCTGAAGCCAGTGCCCGCTTGCGAGGCGGCGAAAAGGGCCGGGAAGAATGATACATCAACTTCCTAATAGTTTCCTGGCTAACTAACTTGACATTATTTTCCTTAAAAGAGAGTATTACCCCACTACGGCATGCCTGCGTTGCTATGGCAACACAGCCAGCTGGAAAGGCCGCGAACCGGACCAGCACAAAAAAACCGCTCAAATGTTTGAGCGGTTTTTTTGTGGGCGAAGCTGACTAAGAAATCAGAATTTATTTAGCGTCAGCCGGTTCTACCGGTAAATCGGTACGCGATCCCCATTCACTCCACGCGCCGTCGTACAACGTGACGTCTGGCACGTCCAGCGTCGCAAGCGCCAGCACGAC
Organism: Citrobacter sp. LST-B2; assembly: GCF_057983045.1. NCBI lineage: Bacteria > Pseudomonadati > Pseudomonadota > Gammaproteobacteria > Enterobacterales > Enterobacteriaceae > Citrobacter > Citrobacter sp. LST-B2. Next base: position 3,570,802 of record NZ_CP192598.1, on the reverse strand, counting down.
GACGGCTGCCGTCACGCCAGAACCACAACTGGCGATAATCGGACGATCAAAACTGACGCCGTGGCGAAAGAAGATGGCATCCAGTTCGTCGGTTGTTTTCAATTCGCCTTCCTGAACCAGTTCTGTCCACGGCACGTTTAAGGCGCCGGGTATATGACCGCGTCTGAGACCTGGACGCGGCTCGTCGACTTCAGCATTAAAACGTGCTGCCGGGCGGGCATCGACAATCTGTGCGCTTTTCTCATGGCTGGCGAGCAGGACGTCGGTGACGCGCACGACGGCTTCAGAGGTAAACGCTGCATCAAACTCACCTTCCGGGAGTTCGACGTTACCTTCCTGTAGCGGCAACTCATCACGTTGCCAGCCCGCCAGACCACCACCCAGAATGGACACGTTCTCCACGCCAAAGGTGCGCAGCATCCACCACGCGCGCGGGGCGGAGAACAGACTACCCTCGTCATACACGATCAGATGTTTATCCTGATGAACCCCCAGTTCACGCATCGCCACGGCGAAGCTTTCCGGGCGTGGCATCATATGCGGCAGAGGTGAAGTGTGGTCGGAGAGCGCTTCGATATCGAAAAACACCGCACCCGGGATATGTCCCGAGCGATACTCTTGCGCAACGTCGCGGTCTTTCTGTCCTGGCGGCGCCATGCGGGCGTCGATAATTTGAATCTGCGGATCGTCAATATGCTCGGCAAGCCAGTCGGCGGCGACAAAAAAGGCGGTAGTCATGGGGATCTCCATGTTTATCAGGTGTCCGGTAAATTGTCAGGCCTTTGTCGACAGGGGACAAGTAAAAGAGGCTGATTTGTCCGGTGATCCCACATTTCTTAATTAAATTCAGACAAGATGGGAGGGGAAAGAGACTTACACAAAGTGAAATCTCACGCATAATAACGATTCTACGTTGCTAACGGGCCATACTGGCCAGGGATGAAAAATGAAACACATACGCGTAGTCGCCTGCATGCTCATGCTGGCGCTGGCTGGGTGCGACAACAACGATAAAGCTCCGATAGCGGCAAAAAACGACGCTCCCGCCGCGGAAAAGAAAGCAGAAAAAGATACCGCGCAGTTGCAGAAACTGGCCCGAGAAAGCGAGGGCAAAGCGCTGACGCTGCTGGATGTCTCAGAGGTGCAGCTGGACGGTGCATCGACGCTGGTGTTGACCTTTTCCATCCCGTTAGATCCTGAACAGGATTTTGCCCGTCTCGTCCACGTGGTGGATAAAAAAAGCGGCAAAGTCGATGGCGCATGGGAACTGTCGCCGAATCTGAAAGAGCTGCGTTTACGCCACCTGGAACCGAATCGTGACCTGCTGGTGACCATTGAGCGCGATCTCAGGGCGCTGAACAACGCGACCTTCGAAATCAACTATGAGAAAAGCCTCACCACGCGTGATATTCAACCCAGCGTGGGTTTTGCCAGCCGTGGTTCACTGCTGCCGGGGAAAGTGGTGGAAGGGCTGCCCGTGATGGCGCTCAACGTGAACAACGTAGACGTTAACTTTTTCCGCGTGAAACCTGAATCGCTGGCAGCCTTTGTCAGTCAGTGGGAGTACCGAAATTCGATGTCCAACTGGGAGTCCGACAATCTGCTGAAAATGGCGGATTTGGTCTATACCGGTCGCTTTGATCTCAATCCTGCGCGTAACACCCGCGAAAAACTTCTTCTGCCGCTGAGCGAGATTAAGCCGTTGCAGCAGGCCGGTGTCTACGTTGCGGTGATGACCAAAGCCGGGCAGTACGAGTACAGCAACGCCGCAACGTTGTTCACGCTCAGCGACGTCGGCGTATCGGCACATCGCTATCAGAACCGGCTCGATGTGTTTACGCAAAGTCTGGAGAATGGTGCCGCGCAGCAGGGGGTAGATGTCGCTTTGCTGGATGAAAAAGGACAGACCCTGGCGAAAGCGACCAGCGATGCGAAAGGCCATGTACAGCTTGAAAATCACCAGAATGCCGCGCTGTTGCTGGCGCGTAAAGAGGGGCAAACCACGCTGCTGGATCTGAAACTCCCGGCGCTGGATTTAGCAGAATTCGACATCGCGGGGGATCCCGGCTACAGCAAACAGTTCTTTATGTTTGGCCCGCGCGATCTCTACCGTCCTGGCGAGACGGTGATCCTCAACGGTCTGCTGCGTGACAGCGACGGCAAGACGCTGCCCGATCAGCCAGTGAAACTGGAGGTCGTTAAACCGGACGGCCAGGTGATTCGTACTGTCGTCAGTCAACCGGATAACGGGTTGTATCACTTTACTTATCCGCTGGACAGCGGTGCGCCAACCGGAATGTGGCACATTCGCGCCAACACGGGCGATAACCAAAGCCAGATGTGGGATTTCCACGTTGAAGATTTCATGCCGGAGCGAATGGCGTTGAATCTCACCAGTCAGGAAACGCCTTTGTCGCCGTCTGATAAGGTGACGTTCTCGGTGGCGGGCTACTACCTCTACGGCGCCCCGGCGAATGGCAATGCGCTGCAAGGGCAGCTGTACCTGCGCCCACTGCGTGATGCCGTGCCGTCACTGCCCGGCTTCCAGTTTGGCAATATTGCCGAGGAGAACCTGTCGCGCAGTCTCGATGAAGTCCAACTGACGCTGGATGAAACCGGGCGTGGTGACATTAGCACCAATAGCGAGTGGCGTGAGACCCACTCACCGTTGCAGGTGATCTTGCAGGCCAGCCTGCTGGAGTCCGGTGGTCGTCCTGTTACGCGTCGCGCTGAGCAGGCGATCTGGCCGGCAGACACATTACCGGGTATCCGCCCGCAATTTGCCGTTAAAGCGGTATATGACTACCGCACCGATACTACGGTGAATCAGCCGATTGTTGATGAAGACAGCAACGCCGCTTTTGACATTGTCTATGTCGATGCCCAGGGAGAGAAGAAAGCGGTCTCCGGCTTACAGGTGCGTTTGATTCGAGAGCGTCGCGACTACTACTGGGACTGGCTGGAAAGCGAAGGCTGGCAGTCGCGCTTTGATCAAAAAGATCTGGTGGAAGGTGAGCAGACGCTGGATCTGAAAGCCGATGAAACCGGCAAAGTGACATTCCCGGTCGAATGGGGTGCCTACCGACTGGAAGTGAAAGCGCCAAACGATGCGATCAGTAGCGTCCGTTTCTGGGCAGGTTACAGTTGGCAGGATAACAGTGATGGCAGCGGGGCGGCTCGGCCGGATCGCGTGACATTGAAGCTGGACAAACCGGCCTATCGTCCGGGCGACACCATGAAGCTGCATATTGCAGCACCGGCGGCGGGGAAAGGCTATGCGATGGTAGAATCCAGTGAAGGTCCGCTGTGGTGGCAGGAAATTGATGTCCCGGCGCAGGGGCTGGATCTCTCCATTCCGGTCGATAAATCGTGGAATCGCCACGATCTCTACCTGAGCACGCTGGTGGTGCGTCCGGGAGATAAATCTCGTTCTGCAACGCCGAAACGTGCCGTAGGCTTGCTGCATTTACCGCTGGGAGACGAAAACCGACGTCTGGAGCTGGCGCTGGAAAGCCCGGCTAAAATGCGTCCGAACCAGCCGTTGACCGTGAAGATCAAGGCCAGCAGTAAAAACGGCGAGACGCCAAAACAGGTTAACGTCCTGGTGTCGGCAGTGGATAGCGGCGTGTTGAACATTACCGATTACGTTACGCCGGATCCGTGGCAGGCCTTCTTTGGACAAAAACGCTACGGCGCGGATATTTATGACATTTATGGTCAGGTGATTGAGGGCCAGGGGCGTCTGGCCGCACTGCGCTTTGGCGGTGATGGCGATGAACTGAAGCGCGGTGGTAAACCGCCGGTCAACCATGTAAATATCGTGGCGCAGCAGGCGCAACCGGTCACGCTCAATGAGCAGGGTGAAGGCAGTGTGACGCTACCGATTGGCGATTTTAACGGCGAGCTGCGCGTGATGGCGCAGGCGTGGACGGCGGATGACTTTGGCAGCAATGAAAGCAAAACTATTGTCGCCGCCCCGGTCATTGCTGAGCTGAATATGCCGCGCTTTATGGCCGGTGGCGATACCTCGCGACTGGTGCTGGACGTGACCAACCTTACCGATCGACCACAGTCACTGAACGTGACGCTGGCCGCCAGCGGACTGATCGAACTGGTCAGCGACCAGCCTGCGCAGGTCAATCTGGAGCCGGGCGTGCGCACGACCTTGTTTGTTCCTGTTCGTGCAAAAGAAGGATTTGGTGATGGTGAGCTGCAGGCCACGTTAAGTGGATTGAACGTGCCGGGAGAAGACATCGGACCGCAGCAAAAGCAGTGGAAGATTGGCGTACGTCCGGCATTCCCGGCGCAAACGGTCAATAACGGCGTGATGCTGCAACCGGGGGAAAGCTGGACCCTTCCTGAAGAAGGGGTGATGAACTTCTCGCCGGTGACGGTACAGGGCCAACTGTTGTTCAGTGGTAAACCGCCGTTAAATCTGGCGCGCTATATTCGCGAACTGAAGGCGTATCCATACGGCTGTCTGGAACAAACCACCAGTGGCCTGTTCCCGTCGCTTTATACCAATGCCGCGCAGCTACAAGCGCTGGGCATCGCGGGTGATACCGACGAGAAGCGTCGTGCGGCAATCGAAACCGGGATTGCCCGCCTGTTACAAATGCAGCGTGATAACGGTGGTTTCGCGCTGTGGGACAAAAATGGTCCGGAAGAGTACTGGCTGACCGCCTATGCGATGGATTTCCTGGTTCGGGCGGGTGAGCAGGGCTATAGCGTTCCAGCGGCGGGGATCAATCAGGGCAATGCGCGCCTGCTGCGATACCTGCAGGATCCGGGAATGATGTCGATTCGCTACTCCAGCGATACGCAGGCAAGCAAATTTGCCGTGCAGGCTTATGCCGCGCTGGTCCTGGCGCGGCAGCAAAAAGCCCCACTTGGCGCGCTGCGCGAGATCTGGGAACGGCGCAGTCAGGCGGCATCCGGCTTACCGCTGCTGCAATTAGGTATAGCGTTGAAAACGATGGGGGACGCGAAACGGAGTGACGATGCGGTTGCGCTGGCGCTCTCCACCCCGCGTCACGATGAACGTCAGTGGCTGGCTGATTACGGTAGTCCGCTTCGCGATAACGCCCTGATGCTGGCGTTGCTGGAAGAGAATAACCTTAAGCCGGACGTCCAGAACTCGCTGCTGAACACGCTCTCTGAACAAGCGTTTAGTCAGCGCTGGCTGTCAACGCAGGAGAATAATGCGCTGTTCCTGGCAGCCCGTTCGCTGCAGGATCTACCCGGTACCTGGCAGGCGCAGACTTCTCTTGCGGAGCAACCGCTGACGGGCGATAAAGCACAAACCCGTAATCTGGATGCCGATCAACTTGCGGCGTTGCAGGTGACGAATAACGGTGCTCAACCGATGTGGTTGCGCCTGGACGTGAGCGGCTATCCACAATCGGCTCCGGCACCTGCCAGCAATGTGCTGCAGATTGAGCGTCATATTCTGGGCAGTGACGGGCAGAGCAAATCGCTGGATTCCCTGCGTAGTGGTGAACTTGTTCTGGTCTGGCTGGAAGTGAAAGCCAGTCAGGATGTACCGGATGCGTTGGTGGTGGATCTGCTGCCAGCCGGGCTGGAACTGGAAAACCAGAATCTGGCAAACGGTAGCGCCAGCTTGCAGGACAGCGGCAGCGAGGTGCAAAACCTGCTCAATCAAATGCAGCAGGCAGATATTCAGCACGTTGAGTTTCGGGATGACCGCTTTGTTGCCGCCGTGGCCGTGAATAGTGGACAGCCGGTGACGCTGGTCTATCTGGCGCGAGCGGTGACGCCGGGAACCTATCAGGTGCCGATGCCCATGGTAGAATCGATGTATGTTCCACAATGGCGGGCGACCGGTGTAGCCGGGGACATTCTGATTGTTAAGCCGTAAATGGGGCGATTAACCGGCAAACGCGGCGGTTGGCTTTGGCTGACCGCCGCGTCTGTTTTACTCGTTTGCGCCGTCTGGGTGGCAGATAAAATCTGGCCGCTGCCTTTACGTGAGGTCAATCCGGCGCGGGTGGTCGTGGCCCATGACGGAACGCCACTGTGGCGGTTTGCTGACGCGGATGGCATCTGGCGCTATCCGGTAACGCCTGAAGAGGTCTCTCCGCGTTATCTTGAGGCGCTCATTAACTACGAAGACCGCTGGTTCTGGAAACATCCGGGGGTAAACCCTCTCTCCATTCTTCGTGCCGCCTGGCAGGATCTCTCCTCCGGACGGGTGATTTCTGGCGGCAGTACGCTGACCATGCAGGTAGCGCGATTACTCGATCCACATCCCCGCACTTTTGGCGGTAAGTTTCGCCAGCTCTGGCGCGCTCTGCAGCTCGAATGGCATCTCTCAAAACGCGACATCCTGACGCTGTACCTCAATCGTGCGCCGTTTGGCGGCACGTTGCAGGGAATTGGCGCGGCCAGTTGGGCCTATCTCGGAAAACCTCCGTCACAGCTCAGTTACTCTGAAGCCGCGTTACTGGCGGTATTACCGCAAGCACCGAGTCGACTGCGCCCTGATCGCTGGCCGGATCGGGCAGAAGCTGCGCGCAACAAAGTGCTTGAGCGGATGGCAATGCAGGGGATTTGGTCGCCGCACCAGGTGGAGGAATCACGTGAAGAGCCGGTCTGGCTGACGCCTCGCCAGATGCCGCAACTGGCACCGCTGTTCTCGCGGATGATGTTGGGTAAAAATCAAGGCGACAAAATTGTCACCACCCTGGATGCCGGGCTGCAACGACAGCTGGAAGAGCTGGCACAAAACTGGAAGGGCAGGCTGCCAGCGCGAAGTTCGCTGGCGATGATCGTCGTCGATCACACTGACATGAGCGTGCGTGGCTGGGTCGGTTCGGTCGATCTGAATGATGCCACGCGTTTCGGTCATGTGGATATGGTCAAGGCGATTCGATCGCCCGGTTCCGTGCTTAAGCCTTTTGTCTATGGGCTGGCGCTGGATGATGGATTAATCCACCCGGCGTCTTTATTGCAGGATGTACCGCGCCGTAGTGGGGATTATCGTCCTGGTAATTTTGACAGCGGTTTTCATGGCCCTGTCAGTATGAGCGAAGCGCTGGTGCGCTCGCTGAATTTACCTGCGGTACAGGTGCTTGAGGCCTACGGTCCGAAGCGTTTTGCCGCACAATTACGTAATAGTGGACTGCCGCTGTATTTGCCTGCGGGCGCGACTCCTAATTTGTCGCTTATTTTGGGGGGCGCAGGCTCGCGGCTTGAGGATATGGTCGCGGGGTACAGCGCTTTTGCTCGCCACGGCAAAGCGGGAAAACTGCGTTTGCAGCCGGGCGATCCCCTTGTCGAACGCAGACTGATGTCGCCCGGCGCGGCGTGGATCATCCGGCGTATTTTGGCCGATGAAGCGCAGCCGCTGCCGGATAGCGCGCTTCCCCGGGTGGCCCCGCTGGCGTGGAAAACGGGCACCAGCTATGGTTATCGCGATGCGTGGGCGATTGGCCTCAATGCTCGCTATGTCATCGGTATCTGGACGGGCAGACCGGACGGTACGCCCGTTGCCGGACAGTTCGGTTATGCCAGTGCAATCCCGCTGCTCAATCAGGTAAACAACCTGCTCTTAGCCCGTGGCGCCTCGCTGCCGGAAGATCCGCGCCCGCAGTCGGTCACCCGTGGCGTTGTGTGCTGGCCTGGCGGGCAATCTCTTCCTCCTGGTGACAGCAATTGTCGGCGTCGTCTGGCCACCTGGCTGCTGGAAGACGTGCAGCCGCCCACGCTGTTGCTGCCGGAGCAGGAAGGGGTGAGCGGTATTCGTTTCCCGATCTGGCTGGATAAGGCAGGCCGACGCGTTGCCGCTGATTGTCCGCAGGCGCAAGAACAAATGCTGATTGTCTGGCCGTTGCCGCTTGAACCGTGGTTGCCCGCCGCTGAGCGTCGCCGTGCGCGCTTGCCGTTATCCTCAACGGTGTGTCCGCCGCACGGGCAGGATCCCGCATTACCACTGTTGCTGTCTGGCGTGCGTGATGGCGCAATCGTCAGACGTTTACCGGGGGCTACAGAGGCGAGCGTAACGCTTCAGAGCAGCGGCGGCACAGGAGAGCGCTGGTGGTTCCTTAATGGCGAACCGCTACAAGAACGTGGGCGCGGTGTCACGTTACGTCTGCGCGAAAAAGGTGACTATCAGCTACTGGCGATGGATGAGAGCGGGCAGGTTGCGACGGTGAGGTTTACGTTGCAGTAGACCAGGTTGACACTTTTTGTTGCTAATGCTCATCTTATTTTAAAAAAATGTTACCTTCATCCATATGCAATAGCCGGGATGCTCTTTATAATCCGCGCCAGGTAAAACACAACAGAACATCTTTCAGAGGTAATCATGGCTATTGAACGTACTTTTTCCATCATCAAGCCAAACGCGGTGGCAAAAAACGTTATTGGTAATATCTTTGCGCGCTTTGAAGCAGCAGGGTTCAAAATCGTCGGTACCAAAATGCTGCACCTGACCGTTGAACAGGCGCGCGGTTTCTATGCTGAGCATGATGGCAAACCGTTCTTTGACGGTCTGGTCGAGTTCATGACCTCTGGTCCTATCGTGGTGTCCGTGCTGGAAGGCGAAAACGCGGTACAGCGTCACCGCGATCTGCTGGGTGCAACCAACCCGGCTAACGCCCTGGCGGGTACGCTGCGTGCCGACTACGCCGACAGCTTCACTGAAAACGGGACTCACGGTTCGGATTCCGTGGAATCCGCCCAGCGCGAAATCGCCTATTTCTTCGGTGAAGGCGAAGTGTGCGCTCGCACTCGCTGATCCCTTCGGGAATAATTTTCGGTAAATGCCGCGTGCAAACGTGGCATCCTTGCGCCAGACTTTGTACAATGCAACGCCCCGGATGAGCACTGCTTACCGGGGCGTTTCTTTTCAACCTCCCATGGGCCATAACGTGTAACAACGAGGCCGGAAAAAATTATGTCTGAATTAGTTAACACTTCCGAAATCATCACCCCTGCGGTTCCTGCGAAAAATGGCAAAATCAACCTGCTGGATCTGAACCGTCAGCAGATGCGCGAATTCTTTAAAGAGATGGGTGAGAAGCCGTTTCGCGCTGACCAGGTGATGAAATGGATGTACCACTATTGCAGCGACAACTTTGATGAGATGACTGACATCAACAAAGTGCTGCGCAACAAGCTCAAAGAGGTGGCGGAAATCCGCGCACCGGAAGTGGTTGAAGAACAGCGCTCCTCCGATGGCACCATCAAATGGGCAATTGCCGTGGGCGATCAGCGCGTCGAAACGGTGTATATCCCGGAAGATGATCGCGCTACGCTGTGCGTCTCTTCGCAGGTGGGTTGTGCGCTGGAATGTAAATTCTGTTCAACCGCACAGCAGGGTTTTAACCGTAACCTGCGCGTTTCTGAAATTATTGGTCAGGTCTGGCGTGCGGCGAAAATTGTCGGCGCGGCGAAAATCACCGGTCAGCGTCCAATCACCAACGTGGTGATGATGGGGATGGGGGAACCGCTGCTCAACCTGACTAACGTTGTGCCAGCCATGGAAATCATGCTTGATGATTTCGGCTTCGGTCTGTCCAAGCGTCGCGTCACGCTGTCGACTTCCGGCGTCGTGCCTGCGCTCGACAAATTAGGTGACATGATTGACGTCGCGCTGGCGATTTCGCTGCACGCGCCGAATGACGACATTCGTGACGAAATTGTACCAATCAACAAAAAGTACAATATCGAAACCTTCCTGGGCGCGGTTCGCCGCTATCTGGAGAAATCCAATGCCAACCAGGGACGCGTCACTATTGAATACGTCATGCTGGATCACGTTAACGATGGCACAGAGCATGCGCATCAACTGGCAGAGTTGCTGAAAGACACGCCTTGTAAAATCAACCTGATCCCATGGAACCCGTTCCCGGGGGCACCTTATGGACGTAGTTCTAATAGCCGTATTGACCGTTTCTCTAAGGTGCTGATGAGCTACGGCTTTACCACCATTGTGCGTAAAACGCGCGGTGATGATATTGACGCTGCCTGCGGACAACTGGCGGGGGATGTGATTGACCGGACTAAACGTACTCTACGTAAGCGTATGCAGGGTGAGGCTATCGACGTTAAAACCGTCTGATGCACATTGCGCCAAAGCCGGATTTTTGTGCTGTGGCGCAATGTAATTTGCATGAGGGCCAGGGTTGTACTTGTCCGGTCAATAATAACGGTGCGTTTTTGTCGACTTTAAGGCAGTATGTACGGCGCGACAATAGTTTAGCCCTCAGGCTTAAGCTGTTTTTGTTAAGAGTCAGCAGAGAGGTTTATACTGTTTGACTCAGGTTGACTGAACCGATTTTCGCGGTGTGGGTGGGCATTGTGACTCACCGGCGCCTGAACCCTAATTTTCACCAGCAGCTGTAGCGAATGAATACTGAAGCCACTCACGACCAACATGAAGCACAATCCACCGGCGTTCGCCTACGTAATGCCCGTGAACAACTCGGACTCAGCCAGCAGGCTGTCGCTGAGCGACTTTGCCTGAAGGTATCCACCGTACGCGACATTGAAGACGATAAGGCGCCTGCCGACCTGGCATCAACGTTCCTGCGCGGATACATTCGCTCTTATGCACGTCTGGTCCATATTCCTGAAGAAGAACTGTTACCGGCTCTGGAGAAACAGGCTCCGGTTCGTGCGGCGAAAGTGGCACCGATGCAGAGCTTCTCATTAGGCAAGCGTCGTAGAAAGCGTGATGGCTGGTTGATGACGTTTACCTGGCTGGTGCTGTTTGTGGTGGTCGGCCTGACGGGCGCATGGTGGTGGCAAAACCACAAAGCGCAGCAGGAAGAGATCTCCACGATGGCCGATCAATCCTCTGCTGAGCTGAACGCCAACAGCGAAAACACACAAAGCGTGCCGCTGGACACCAGCGCGACGGCAACTCAGGACAACACACCAGCGGCAACCGGTCCGGCGGAGACGGTGCAAACGCCTGCGCCGACGACGGCACCTGCGGTTGACCCGCAGCAGAACGCCGTAGTCGCGCCTTCTCAGGCCAACGTTGATACCGCTACAACCTCTCCTGCGACACCGGCGACACCGGCAACGCCGGATGGCGCTGCACCGTTGCCGACCAATCAGGCGGGTGTGGAAGCCGCTGCGGATCCAAACGCGCTGGTGATGAACTTTACTGCCGATTGCTGGCTGGAAGTCAGCGATGCGACAGGTAAAAAGCTGTTCAGCGGAATGCAGCGTAAAGATGGTAATTTAAACCTGACCGGTCAGGCACCTTACAAGCTTAAAATTGGCGCGCCGGCTGCGGTGCAGATCCAGTATCAAGGAAAACCTGTCGATCTGAGCCGTTTTATCAGAACTAACCAGGTTGCGCGTCTGACCCTAAATGCCGAACAATCACCGGCGCAGTAATAGACGGGTAACGCGGGAGATTTTTCATGCATAACCAGGCTCCAATTCAACGTAGAAAATCAACGCGAATTTACGTTGGGAATGTGCCGATTGGCGATGGGGCTCCCATCGCCGTCCAGTCGATGACCAACACGCGGACCACGGACGTGGAAGCGACGGTTAATCAGATCAAAGCGCTGGAACGCGTTGGCGCTGACATTGTTCGTGTCTCCGTACCCACGATGGATGCCGCAGAAGCCTTCAAACTGATCAAGCAACAGGTTTCTGTTCCGCTGGTCGCCGACATTCACTTCGACTACCGTATTGCGCTCAAAGTGGCGGAATACGGCGTTGACTGCCTGCGTATTAATCCAGGCAACATCGGCAATGAAGAGCGTATCCGCATGGTGGTGGATTGCGCGCGCGACAAGAATATCCCGATTCGTATCGGAGTTAACGCCGGATCGCTGGAAAAAGATCTGCAGGAAAAGTACGGCGAACCCACGCCGCAGGCCTTGCTGGAATCGGCAATGCGCCATGTGGATCATCTCGATCGTCTGAACTTTGATCAGTTCAAGGTCAGCGTAAAAGCGTCTGATGTTTTCCTCGCCGTTGAATCCTATCGCCTGCTGGCGAAGCAAATCGATCAACCACTGCATTTAGGGATCACCGAAGCCGGTGGTGCGCGCAGTGGTGCGGTGAAATCGGCAATCGGTCTTGGTCTGCTGCTGTCCGAAGGGATTGGCGATACGCTGCGCGTTTCGCTGGCTGCCGATCCGGTGGAAGAGATTAAGGTTGGCTTCGATATCCTGAAGTCTCTGCGCATTCGTGCTCGCGGGATAAACTTCATCGCCTGTCCGACCTGCTCGCGTCAGGAGTTTGACGTGATCGGTACGGTCAACGCCCTGGAGCAGCGTCTGGAAGACATCATTACGCCGATGGACGTTTCCATCATTGGCTGTGTCGTTAACGGACCGGGTGAAGCACTGGTTTCGACGCTGGGCGTGACGGGCGGTAACAAAAAAAGCGGCCTCTATGAAGACGGCGTGCGAAAAGATCGCCTGGATAACAGCGATATGATTGACCAGCTTGAAGCCCGTATCCGCGCCAAAGCGACGATGCTCGACGAAGCGCAGCGGATTAACGTGCAGCAGGTTGAAAAATAATAACGTGATGGGAAGCGGCGTGCTTCCCGTGTATGATTGAACCCGCATGGCTCCCGTATCGCTCGGGGAAGCGCTGAGGGTTCATTTTTATATTCAGAAAGAGAATAAACGTGGCAAAAAACATTCAAGCCATTCGCGGCATGAACGATTATCTGCCTGGCGAGACCGCCATCTGGCAGCGCATTGAAGGCACACTCAAAAACGTGCTCGGCAGCTACGGTTACAGTGAAATCCGCTTGCCGATTGTAGAGCAGACCCCGTTATTCAAACGCGCGATCGGCGAAGTGACCGACGTGGTTGAAAAAGAGATGTACACCTTTGAGGACCGCAATGGCGATAGCCTGACGCTGCGTCCGGAAGGCACGGCGGGCTGTGTACGCGCCGGCATCGAGCATGGTCTCCTGTACAATCAGGAACAGCGCCTGTGGTACATCGGGCCGATGTTCCGCCACGAGCGTCCGCAGAAAGGGCGCTATCGTCAGTTTCATCAGTTGGGTGTCGAAGCCTTTGGTCTGCAAGGGCCGGATATTGATGCCGAACTGATTATGCTTACCGCGCGCTGGTGGCGTGCGCTGGGTATCGCTGAACATGTCAATCTTGAGCTGAACTCCATCGGATCGCTGGACGCGCGTGCAAACTACCGCGATGCGCTGGTGGCATTCCTGGAGCAGCATGTTGAGAAACTGGACGAAGACTGCAAACGTCGCATGTACTCCAACCCGCTGCGCGTGCTGGATTCAAAAAATCCGGACGTACAGGCGCTGCTCAACGATGCTCCTCAGCTTGGCGACTATCTGGATGACGATTCCCGCGAACACTTTGCTGGCCTGTGCAAACTGCTGGAAGCCGCAGGGATTGCCTACACTGTCAACCAGCGTCTGGTTCGTGGCCTCGACTACTACAACCGCACCGTGTTTGAGTGGGTCACCAGCAGCCTGGGCTCACAGGGCACCGTCTGTGCGGGCGGTCGTTATGACGGACTGGTTGAGCAACTCGGCGGTCGCGCGACGCCGGGAGTGGGCTTTGCAATGGGCCTGGAACGCCTTGTTTTACTGGTTCAGGCAGTTAATCCGGAATTTAAAGCCGATTCTGTTGTCGATATATACCTGGTCGCTTCAGGTGCGGATACGCAGTCTGCGGCAATGACACTGGCTGAGCGCGTGCGTGATGAAATCCCGGGCGTGAAGCTAATGACAAACCACGGCGGCGGCAACTTTAAGAAACAGTTTGCCCGAGCTGATAAATGGGGTGCCCGCGTTGCACTGGTGCTTGGCGAGTCCGAAGTGGCTGCCGGTACTGTTGTAGTGAAGGATTTGCGCTCCGGTGAGCAAACTGAAGTTGCACAGGATAGCGTTGCAACGCATTTGCGCACGTTAATGGCTTAAGGAGAAGGACTGCGTGGAAATTTACGAGAACGAAAACGATCAGGTTGAGGCGATTAAACGCTTCTTTGCCGAGAACGGCAAAGCCCTGGCTGTTGGGGTTATTTTAGGTGTTGGTGCGCTGGTAGGCTGGCGCTACTGGAACAATCATCAGATTGAGTCCGCACGCTCTGCTTCTCTGTCATATCAAACCGTGGTGAGTTCGCTCAGCGCGGGTAAAGCGGAAGACCTGTCAGCCGCAGAGAAATTTGCTGCCGACAATAAGAACACCTACGGCGCGTTAGCGTCGATGGAACTGGCGCAGCAGTTTGTCGATCAGAATCAACTTGAGAAGGCCGCAGCCCAGCTTCAGCAGGGACTGGCCGCCACGAGTGATGAGAATCTTAACGCAGTGATCACGCTGCGTCTTGCTCGCGTTCAGATTCAACTCAAGCAGGCGGATACGGCGCTGAAAACCCTGGAGAGTGTGAAGGGTGAAGGATGGGCGGCGATTGTTGCCGATCTGCGCGGCGAAGCGCTGCTGAGCAAAGGTGATAAACAAGGTGCGCGTAGTGCGTGGGAAACGGGCGTGAAAAGTAACGCCTCCCCGGCACTGAGCGAAATGATGCAGATGAAAATCAATAATTTGTCCATCTGAGAGGGACCCGATGCAATTGCGTAAATTACTTCTGCCAGGGCTGCTTTCCGTTACCCTGTTGAGCGGCTGTTCACTGTTTAGTGGCGAAGAAGACGTTGTTAAAATGTCCCCATTACCGGTGGTTGAAAATCAGTTTACCCCGTCTACGGCCTGGAGCACGTCTGTAGGCAATGGTATCGGCGATTTCTATTCCAACCTCCACCCGGCGTATGCCGATAACGTGGTCTACGCAGCCGATCGCGCTGGCGTGGTGAAAGCGTTAAATGCTGATGACGGCAAAGAAGTCTGGTCGGTGAACCTGGGTGAGAAAGATGGCTGGTTCTCGCGTTCGTCAGCGCAGTTGTCTGGCGGCGTAACGGTTGCAGGCGGTCACGTCTATATCGGCAGCGAAAAAGCGCAGGTTTATGCGCTGAACGCAGCGGACGGTACGGTTACGTGGCAAACCAAAGTGGCTGGCGAAGCGCTTTCCCGTCCGGTAGTCAGTGACGGCATGGTGCTGATTCATACCAGCAACGGTCAGTTGCAGGCACTGAACGAAGCCGATGGCGCCATTAAGTGGACCGTGAACCTGGATATGCCTTCGCTGTCACTGCGTGGCGAATCTGCGCCGGCAACCGCCTTTGGTGCGGCCATTGTCGGTGGCGATAACGGCCGCGTGAGCGCCGTACTGATGCAGCAAGGCCAGATGATTTGGCAGCAGCGTATTTCTCAGGCGACCGGTTCTACAGAGATTGACCGTCTGAGCGATGTGGACACCACCCCGGTCATCGTCAATGGCGTCGTTTACGCCCTGGCTTATAATGGTAACCTGACCGCGCTGGATCTGCGCAGTGGTCAGATCATGTGGAAACGTGAACTGGGCTCGGTGAATGACTTTATCGTCGACGGCAACCGTATCTATCTGGTGGATCAGAATGACCGCGTACTGGCGTTGACGACCGATGGCGGCGTTACGCTGTGGACGCAAAGCGATCTGCTGCACCGTCTGCTGACTTCCCCGGCGTTGTATAATGGCAACCTGGTGGTGGGTGACAGCGAAGGGTATCTGCACTGGCTTAACGTCGAAGATGGCCGTTTTGTGGCTCAGCAGAAAGTAGACAGCTCCGGCTTCCTGACTGAACCGGTCTCAGCCGATGGCAAGCTGCTGATCCAGGCCAAAGACGGTACCGTGTATTCCATTACACGTTAATCGTCCTGGTCGTACGCTTTAAAAAACGGCTCCTGGTGCAGGGGCCGTTTTCCTGTTTTTAACAACAGCGCAAAAATCGCGTCTGTTGTCTGATGATTTTTAAAATGAGGCTTTAAACATGGTACCTGTGGTCGCGCTTGTCGGGCGCCCTAACGTCGGAAAATCCACGTTATTTAACCGTCTAACTCGCACCCGAGATGCGCTGGTGGCGGATTTCCCGGGTCTGACTCGTGACCGTAAGTACGGTCGTGCGGAGATTGAAGGCCGTGAGTTTATCTGCATTGATACCGGCGGGATTGATGGCACCGAAGATGGCGTAGAAACCCGTATGGCGGAACAGTCGCTACTGGCAATTGAAGAGGCGGATGTGGTGCTGTTCATGGTGGATGCGCGCGCTGGCCTGATGCCTGCCGATGAAGCGATCGCCCAGCATTTACGCTCTCGTGAAAAACCGACGTTCCTGGTCGCCAACAAAACGGACGGACTCGATCCGGATCAGGCTATCGTTGATTTCTACTCGCTGGGCCTGGGTGAAATCCATCCGATCGCCGCGTCTCATGGCCGTGGCGTGCTCAGTCTGCTGGAACACGTTCTGCTGCCGTGGATGGACGATGCCGCGCCGCAGGAAGAGGTGGACGAAGACGCCGAATACTGGGCACAGTTTGAAGCTGACGAGAACGGTGAAGAAGAGCCTGAAGATGACTTCAATCCGCAGGATCTGCCGATTAAGCTGGCTATTGTCGGTCGTCCGAACGTCGGTAAGTCCACACTGACTAACCGTATCCTGGGTGAAGACCGCGTGGTCGTTTATGATATGCCGGGCACCACGCGTGACAGTATTTATATCCCGATGGAACGTGATGAGCGCGAATACGTGCTGATCGATACCGCCGGGGTACGTAAACGCGGGAAAATCACCGATGCGGTAGAAAAATTCTCCGTTATCAAGACGTTGCAGGCGATAGAGGACGCTAACGTGGTGTTGCTGGTGATTGATGCCCGCGAAGGTATCTCTGACCAGGATTTGTCGCTGCTGGGCTTTATCCTCAATAGTGGGCGCTCACTTGTTATCGTAGTGAACAAGTGGGATGGCCTGACTCAGGAAGTGAAAGAGCAAGTGAAAGAGACGCTGGACTTCCGTCTGGGCTTTATCGATTTCGCGCGTGTGCATTTTATCTCTGCGTTGCATGGCAGCGGTGTCGGCAACCTGTTTGAATCCGTCCGCGAAGCCTATGACAGCTCCACCCGTCGCGTTAGCACGGCGATGCTGACCCGAATCATGACGATGGCGGTTGAAGATCATCAGCCACCGCTGGTCCGTGGTCGTCGCGTGAAACTGAAATATGCTCATGCGGGGGGCTATAACCCGCCGATTGTGGTGATTCACGGTAACCAAGTCAAAGACCTGCCGGATTCCTATAAGCGCTACCTGATGAACTACTTCCGTAAATCGCTGGAAGTGATGGGGACGCCGATCCGTATTCAGTTTAAAGAGGGCGAGAACCCGTATGCCAACAAGCGCAATACGCTGACCCCGACTCAGATGCGCAAGCGTAAACGTCTGATTAAGCACATCAAAAAAAGCAAATAATTCATTACGCCCTCTCCCGGCGGGGAGGGCGCCATCAACAGGAATATGAGGAGAAAGTGTGGAACTCATTTGTCCCGTTTGTCAGCATCCGCTCGATCGTCATGGCGATAACGCACATTGTGAAACCTGTCAGACAGACTTTAGCGTAGAAGCGCGTTGCCCGGACTGTCATCAGCCGCTCCAGGTTTTAAAAGCCTGCGGCGCAGTCGATTATTTCTGTCACAACGGTCACGGACTGATTTCGAAAAAACGCGTTGAGTTTGTGCTGTCGCAGGATTAATCGCAGATACAGGCTTCGCCCTTTTGCCAAAGATCGACCAGTGAGGCTGGCGCATCGTTTTCCGGTACCAGTACGATGATGTCGGTAACGCCTGCCTGATTATGCTGTGTCCAGATGATCTGTATGCGAAAGTAGCGCTGGTCGCCGCGACCCGGCGATCCCGTCTGTCCCGGAGGCATACCGACGGTCAGGCTCTGCCGGAGAATGTCGGCCACGCGCTGACGCTGAACAGTCGATAAGGTCGACAGCGCAATTTTGCGCTGCCGTGCCAGTTTGGGCATAAACGCGACGCCACCTTCCCGGGCCAGTTCTACCACGGCGTCATCAGTTAATTCTGGGATCTCCATTCACATCACTCCTGTGGCTTTCCAGGCCGCTTCTATCGCCTTCGCCGTTTCCGCGCCGCTGCGCTTGTCGCCGTGATAAACGGTTAAGCGGGCAAAATCAATGAAGTCTGCATCCTGTGCCAGTTGTCGATCGCAGACCGTATCATACCAGGCATAACCTGCTTTTTCCCATGCGTAGCCGCCGAGCGCGGTGGCTGCCAGATAAAACGCCCGGTTCGGGATGCCAGAGTTAAGATGAACACCGCCATTGTCTTCGCGTGTCTTAATAAAGTCCCGCATATGCGCAGGTTGTGGGTCTTTCCCAAGCAACGGGTCGTCATAGGCTGTGCCCGGTGCTGACATGGAGCGCAATCCCTTGCCATTAATGCTGTCCGCCAGCAATCCTTGCCCGATAAGCCAGTCAGCCTGATCGGCGGTTTGTTTGAGATGATACTGTTTAACCAACGCACCAAATACATCGGAAACCGATTCGTTGAGCGCCCCGGCCTGTTCAAAGTAAATCAACCCTGCTTCTGATTCGGTGATCCCGTGTGCCAGCTCATGAGCCACGACATCAATGGCAATCGTAAATCGATTAAATATCTCACCATCGCCGTCGCCAAAGACCATCTGCTGACCGTTCCAGAACGCATTCTGGTATTCATGCCCGTAATGCACGGTCCCGGTGAGAATTAAGCCTTTGTTATCCAGCGAGTCGCGGCGCCAGTTTTTCCAGAAAAAGTCATGCGTGACACCGAGGTAATCATAGGCTTCGTCCACTGCAACATCCCCGTTTGAGGGATGGCCTTCATAGCGCACCTGCGTGCCGGGTAATTCCTGCCTGTTTTTCGCATCGTAGATATCACGTTCAAGTTGACCGGGTTGATTCACATGCGGCGCCGCTGGTTTTCCGGGCATGTGCGCCATCAGGGTTTGTACGTGAGTCAGCGTCTGGCGTGCGCACTGTTGCTGCATCGCCGAACCGCTTTCAATAATGCGTCGCAGGATATAGGGCGGGATCACACTGTAAGCATGGGACATAAGGCTCTCCTGAGTCTGGCAATGCCGAAAAAGTAAGCATGTTAAGTGTAAATCATAGAAGCAAACCTGCAGGAAAGTCGGACAAATCAGCGCTGCTGAAAGTGGCGCAACTGACTATCAGGGTTTACGTTTTTAACGACGCATAAGGTGAGGGGAACAATGAATAAACATGTCGCGCTGGGGATGACGGGTTTCTCACTGATTGCTGTGACTTACGGAATGGCGCGATTTTCATGGGGAATCATGCTGCCTGATATCCGTCAGGCGATTCCCTTCACGCCAGAAGTTGCCGGGATAATTGCGGCCTGCAGCTATGTTGCCTACTGTTTATCCGTTTTTTTGGCCTCCTTTCTGACGGATCGCTTTGGTCCACGACTCCCGGCCGTTCTGGCGGGGATCACCGCAGCAATTGGATTAGTTATCCTGGCGTTGGCGTATTCCCCCCTTATTCTGGCGACTGGTCTTTTTATCGCCGGGCTCAGCTCCGGGCTAGCCTCACCGTCCCTTGCCGCAGCGGTGAGTAAGCGAATCTCAGCGGAACGGCAAACCCAGGTAAATACCCTTATCAACGCTGGAACGAGTGGGGGGATCATCCTGTCGGTTCTGGTGTTACGGGTTATGTCGGGCAACTGGCGCATGGCATGCATCGTCTTTGCAGTCATGGCGCTATTTTGCCTGTTTGCAGTACTGCGTACGTTGCCAGGGGAACGTGCGGAACAACTCCGATCGCCGCCGCGCTGGCGCGTTGTCCTTGCGAAATCGGGGATGTTTCGCCTGCTGGTGATAGCCTTTGTTAGCGGTGTCGCCAGCGCGGCATGGTGGAGTTTTGGCCCCGAATTGCTGCAGCGCCATACCGGGCTGGACAGTGCCATCACCCATATGCTGTGGCTGGTCAGCGGTGGTGCAGGAATTGCCGCTGTATTTACCGGAAGTGCGGCAAAGCGTATCGGTATGCGCGGGGTTTACTGTTGCTCGCTGGTGTTTATGGCGGTTTCGCTAGTGTCCCTGGCGCTAAGCCACGGTTTCGCCTGGTGGTTGTTTCCGGTCGCGGCGCTAAACGGGGCGGGATATGTCATTTTATCCGGTGTGCTGTTGGTGCGGGGCGCCGCGCTGGCGGAGCCTTCACCGGCGGCGGGCGTCAGTCTGGCTTTCCTGATGCTGGCCGTTGGGCAAATTGTTGGCTCAGTGGCATTTGGTCAGCTTTATGGCGCGATTGGCGCGGCGGGGGCACTGGTTGTTTTTTCTGGGCTGTCGGGGGCATTGCTGTTCATTTCACCTGAAGACGAACGCTAGCCTGATGTCAGGCTTTTTTTCGCGCGCGTTTTTTCACCGGCGTTATGCTTTTGACTTCACTTTCTACCCAGCCGTCTTCCAGCCGGGTCGTCATCACATCACCGGCTTTCACTTGTGTCACTTTTTTCAGCACTTTGCCGTCGGTGGCCGTAGAGACGCTGTAACCACGCGCCAGGGTCGAGAGTGGGCTGACCGCTTCCAGGTGGGTAACTGCGTTGCCAAAGCGTTCCCGCGTGGCGCTCAGACGGGAACGCACACTCTCCGCCAGACGATATTCCAGTTGCTGAATGCGGGTTTGCGCACGATGAATGCGTGGCTGCGGATTTTGCTGGTTCAGGCGTTGCAGCAGACGGGATTGCCGCTGGCTGGTGCGCTTCAACTGGCCGTCGATGGCCACGTTCATACGCTGATGCAACCTCTCCAGTGCCGTCTGCTGGCGAGCGAGACGCAACTGCGGATGTTGCTGTTGCAGGCGATGATAAATCTGAGTGAATCGACGACTGCGGTTCGCCAGAAAGTAATCCATCGCCATGCCGAGACGCTGCTGTGCAGACAGGATCTGACGCAGCAACTCCTGCTGATTGCGACTGACCATTTCAGCGGCGGCCGAAGGCGTCGGCGCACGCAGGTCGGCAATAAAATCGGCAATGGTGACGTCCGTTTCATGGCCGACGGCGCTGACCACCGGAATCGCGCTGGCAAAAATAGCCCGTGCGACACGCTCGTCGTTAAAACTCCATAAATCTTCCAGCGAACCGCCGCCGCGACCGACGATCAGGACATCACACTCCTGGCGCGCATTCGCCAGTTCGATTGCACGGACAATCTGTCCCGGTGCGTCGTCACCCTGGACGGCGGTCGGATAGATGATAACCGGTAAAGAGGGATCGCGACGTTTCAGAACATGGAGAATATCGTGCAGTGCGGCCCCGGTTTTCGAGGTAATCACCCCCACGCAGTGGGCGGGAGAGGGAAGTGACTGCTTATGCTGCTGATCAAAAAGCCCTTCAGCCTGCAGTTTAGCTTTTAACTGTTCATACTTTTGCTGGAGCAGACCTTCACCGGCAGGCTGCATGCTTTCGACGATAATCTGATAGTCGCCGCGCGGCTCGTACAGGGTGATATTGGCGCGAACCAAAACCTGCTGGCCGTGCTGGGGGCGAAAGGTCACCCGACGATTGCTGTTGCGGAACATGGCACAGCGAACCTGTGCCGTGTCATCTTTTAGCGTGAAGTACCAGTGCCCCGATGACGGCTGTGAGAAATTGGAAATCTCGCCGCTGATCCAGACCTGTCCCATTTCCTGTTCTAACAGCAGACGAACCGTCTGATTAAGGCGGCTAACAGTAAAAATTGCGGAGGTCTGAGAGGATAACATGTGAGCGGGATCAAATTCTAAATCAGCAGGTTATTCAATCGATAGTAACCCGCCTGAGCAGGAGCGCAAGCATTATTTGCAAAAAAGTGTGGATGCAACCGATTACGCTCTGTATAATGCCACGGCAATATTTATCCACCCCCAGGTTAGAGATATTGCCCATGCTACGTATTGCTAAAGAAGCTTTGACGTTTGACGACGTCCTCCTCGTTCCCGCTCATTCCACCGTTCTGCCGAATACTGCTGACCTCAGCACGCAGTTGACGAAAACGATTCGTCTGAACATTCCTATGCTCTCCGCAGCGATGGATACCGTGACTGAAGCGCGCCTCGCGATTGCACTGGCACAGGAAGGTGGCATTGGTTTTATCCACAAAAACATGTCGATTGAGCGTCAGGCAGAAGAAGTCCGCCGCGTGAAAAAACATGAATCTGGCGTAGTAACTGACCCGCAAACCGTTCTGCCGACGACTACCCTGCGTGAAGTGAAAGAACTGACTGAACGCAATGGCTTTGCAGGTTATCCTGTCGTGACCGAAGACAATGAGCTGGTTGGGATCATCACCGGTCGTGACGTGCGTTTTGTCACCGATTTGAGCCAACCGGTCAGCGTTTACATGACGCCGAAAGAGCGTCTGGTCACCGTTCGCGAAGGCGAAGCGCGTGACGTCGTGCTGGCAAAAATGCACGAGAAACGCGTCGAGAAAGCGCTGGTTGTTGATGACAGCTTCCATCTGCTCGGTATGATCACCGTAAAAGATTTCCAGAAAGCTGAACGTAAGCCGAACTCCTGTAAAGATGAGCATGGCCGTCTGCGCGTTGGCGCTGCGGTTGGCGCAGGCGCTGGCAACGAAGAGCGTGTTGATGCGCTGGTCGCGGCAGGTGTTGACGTGCTGCTGATTGATTCTTCTCACGGCCATTCTGAAGGTGTTTTACAGCGCATTCGTGAAACTCGTGCGAAATACCCGGATCTGCAAATCATTGGCGGTAACGTGGCGACCGGCGCGGGGGCTCGTGCCCTGGCGGAAGCGGGCGTGAGCGCGGTGAAAGTGGGTATTGGCCCTGGTTCCATCTGTACCACTCGTATCGTGACTGGCGTGGGTGTGCCGCAGATCACCGCAGTGTCTGATGCTGTTGAAGCGCTGGAAGGGATGGGGATTCCCGTTATCGCTGACGGCGGTATCCGTTTCTCTGGCGATATCGCCAAAGCCATCGCGGCTGGCGCAAGCGCGGTGATGGTGGGTTCCATGCTGGCGGGCACGGAAGAATCCCCGGGTGAAATCGAACTTTACCAGGGCCGTTCCTACAAATCCTACCGCGGCATGGGCTCTCTGGGCGCAATGTCCAAAGGTTCTTCTGACCGTTACTTCCAGAGCGATAACGCCGCAGACAAACTGGTGCCGGAAGGTATCGAAGGCCGCGTTGCCTATAAAGGCCGCCTGAAAGAGATTATTCACCAGCAGATGGGCGGCCTGCGCTCCTGTATGGGGCTGACCGGCTGTGGTACTATCGACGAATTGCGTACTAAAGCGGAATTCGTACGTATCAGTGGTGCGGGTATTCAGGAAAGCCACGTTCACGACGTGACCATCACCAAAGAGTCCCCGAATTACCGTATGGGCTCCTGATAAGTTTCCGCGCCCGGTTTTAACCGGGCGTTTTGTTATTGTTTCACTTGCCTCGGAATTAGCGTCAATGACAGACAATATTCACAAGCATCGCATTCTCATCCTTGATTTCGGATCGCAGTACACACAACTGGTTGCACGTCGCGTACGTGAACTGGGCGTTTACTGTGAACTGTGGGCGTGGGATGTAACTGAAGCACAGATTCGCGAGTTTAATCCTAGCGGCATCATTCTTTCCGGTGGCCCGGAAAGCACCACGGAAGCAAACAGCCCACGTGCACCGCAATACGTTTTCGAAGCCGGCGTTCCGGTCTTCGGCGTGTGCTACGGCATGCAGACGATGGCGATGCAGTTGGGCGGTCATGTTGAAGGGTCGACTGAGCGTGAATTCGGCTACGCGCAGGTTGAAGTTGTAACCGACAGCGCGCTGGTTCGCGGTATCGAAGACTCCCTGACCGCTGACGGCAAACCGCTGTTGGATGTGTGGATGAGCCACGGCGATAAAGTGACGGCAATTCCGTCCGACTTCGTCACCGTTGCCAGCACCGAAAGCTGCCCGTTTGCCATTATGGCGAACGAAGAAAAACGCTTCTACGGCGTTCAGTTCCACCCGGAAGTGACCCATACCCGTCAGGGGATGCGTATGCTGGAGCGTTTTGTCCGCGATATCTGCCAGTGTGAAGCGTTGTGGACGCCGGCAAAAATCATCGACGACGCCGTTGAGCGTATCCGCCAGCAGGTTGGCGATGACAAAGTGATCCTCGGCCTTTCCGGTGGCGTGGACTCTTCCGTCACGGCGATGCTGCTGCACCGTGCGATCGGTAAAAACCTGACCTGTGTCTTCGTCGATAATGGTCTGCTGCGTCTGAATGAAGCCGGGCAGGTGATGGATATGTTCGGTGATCACTTTGGTCTGAACATTGTGCATGTTCCGGCTGAAGATCGTTTCCTGACCGCGCTGAAAGGCGAGAACGATCCGGAAGCGAAACGTAAGATCATTGGCCGCGTTTTTGTTGAAGTCTTCGACGAAGAAGCGCTGAAGCTGGAAGATGTGAAATGGCTGGCGCAGGGCACCATCTATCCTGACGTTATCGAATCTGCCGCTTCTGCGACCGGTAAAGCGCATGTCATCAAATCTCACCATAACGTAGGTGGTCTGCCTAAAGAGATGAAGATGGGTCTGGTTGAGCCGCTGAAAGAGCTGTTCAAAGACGAAGTGCGTAAAATTGGTCTGGAACTGGGCCTGCCGTACGATATGCTCTACCGTCACCCGTTCCCGGGACCAGGTCTGGGCGTGCGCGTGCTGGGTGAAGTGAAGAAAGAATATTGCGACCTGCTGCGTCGTGCGGACGCTATCTTCATTGAAGAACTGCACAAAGCCGACCTGTACAACAAAGTGAGTCAGGCGTTCACCGTGTTCCTGCCGGTTCGCTCTGTTGGCGTGATGGGCGATGGCCGTAAATACGACTGGGTGGTTTCTCTGCGTGCGGTTGAAACCATCGACTTCATGACCGCGCATTGGGCACACCTGCCGTATGACTTCCTGGGCCGTGTGTCTAACCGCATCATCAACGAAGTGAACGGCATTTCCCGCGTCGTGTATGACATCAGCGGTAAGCCGCCAGCTACGATCGAGTGGGAATAATATCCCCACACGTCACTGACGTATAATCGACAAAACCCTCTGTTTAGACAGGGGGTTTTTGCTTTATTTGGGCGTATAAAAGACCAAATGGCGTCTGTCTGAAATAACAGGATTAACGTTGAGCAGGCGTTTCGACAGAAAGAGTAGACTGTTGCGCGTCTTTTTTGTCCTGATGATGATGCCAGGCGCCGATAGAAGAGTAGACAAAACGTCCAAAAAAGAAGATAAAGCTGATAAGCAATACGATACGGGTCATGCGACTGTTAAATCGATGTCGTTTTCGCATACTGGTTGCCTGACTCACAAAAGGTTCCTTAAGGGATGCCCATACGGGCGATAGATACATTAAGGCACACTGTGTCAGGCGGGTCAATTCTTGATTATGTAAAATTGCGTCAGTTGAATCATATCTCGTTGTTATGAAGAATAATGATATTATTTACATTAATAATATGAGAATGATAACACCGTGAAATAAAGGTAATAATTGATTAATGGGGACGGAATTATTTGATATACGTCAAAAATAACTTCCCGTTGATAACTAAAATCTGTGCGACATGTATGGTGAGTTTTTCATCTTAATTTTGACGTCAGGTGGGATGCCTGTCTGATTCACCCCTTAAGGATCCAGGGGTTCCGCTGAGCGTCTATGCGACTGAATAAAACTTATATTGCAATCAGAGATAAGTGGTGGGGACTGCCTCTGATTTTGCCTTCCCTGTTTTTACCGCTCGTGAGCCATACGAATACCTATGCGCATGTGGCCACCGGGGATGTCATCCTTTTCTACTTACCGTTATCACTCATGATGAGCCTGATGATTTTTTTCGGTTGGGCGGCATTACCCGGTATTGTTCTGGCGGTTTTTATTCGCAAATATCCGCAGGTAGGTCTGGCGGAAACATTGCCTGTTATTGCGCATTTTCTTATTGCTGTCGTGCTCAGCTGGGGCGGTTACCGTGTTTTTACGCCCCGACGTAACAACATCTCGCATGGTGACGCGCAGCTGGTCTTCCCCCGCATTTTTTGGCAAGTTTTTTGCCCCGCAACGCTATTTCTGGTGCTTTTCCAGTTCGCAGCCTTTGTGGGGTTGTATGAAAGCAAGTTGAGCTTAATGGGGGGAACACCATTTAACATCAACGCATTAATAAACTACCAGGGTATTCTGGTGGGCAATTTGATTGGTGTACCGCTCTTCTACTTTATTATTCGCGTTATTCGTAACCCGCTACATTTACGCGGCTATTATTCGCAATTAAAGTTACAGTTTGATGCCAAGGCCTCGCAAAAAGAGATCATTATTTGGTTGCTGGTATTGTCCGCTTTAATGTCTTTGCTTTGTATGCCACTGAATGAAAATAGTTCCATATTCAGCACGAACTATACTATGTCATTATTACTCCCGGTTATGTTATGGGGAGCGATGCGTTATGGCTATCGATTCATATCACTGCTATGGGCGCCAGTTTTAATTATTGCGATCCATAATTACAGAAGCTATACGCCCTATTATTCAGGTTACGATGTACAACTGGCGATTACCTCTTCCAGTTTCCTGGTTTTTTCTTTTATTGTGAATTACATGGCGGTGCTGGCGACGCGTCAGCGGATTGTGAGCAGTCGTGCCCGACGGCTTGCGTTTCTTGATCCGGTTGTCCATCTTCCCAATCTTCGTGCGCTCAACCGCGCGCTGAGAAATACGCCCTGGTCTGCGTTGTGCTTTCTGCGCGTTCCTGAACTCGAGTTTCTCGTGAAAAATTACGGAATAATGCTGCGTATCCAGTACAAGCAACAGCTCTCCCACTGGATTGCCGAAAAATTGGGTCCTGATGAACATGTTTACCAAATGTCCGGGCCTGACCTGCTGCTACGCTTAAATACAGAGTCACATCAGCAACGCATTGACGATCTGGATGAGCATATCAAGACGTTCCGGTTTGTCTGGGATGGCATGACGTTCCAGCCACAGGTGGGGATGAGCTATTGCTATGTGCGTTCCCCGGTAAATCACATTTACCTGTTGCTGGGGGAGTTGAGCACGACGGCTGAGCTGTCCATCATGACCAACACGCCGGAAAATTTAGAGCGTAGTGGTGCGATGAACATGCAGCGTAATCTGCGAGACAAAGTCGCAATGATGAACCGGTTACAGCATGCGCTGGAGCATGACCGTTTTTGTTTGATGGCGCAGCCAATCGAAGGGCTTCGCGGCGATGTTTATCATGAGATTTTACTGCGATTGCTGGATGATGACGGTGGCATGATCAACCCTGATGCCTTCCTGCCCGTCGCGCATGAGTTTGGTCTCTCCTCGAGAATTGATCTCTGGGTTATCGAACACACGTTACGCTTTATGGCGGAGAATCGTGCGCAGATGCCTGCCCGTCGCTTTGCGCTTAACCTGTCGGCGTCCTCGGTCTGTCGGGCCAGGTTTGCGCAGGATATCAGCAAACTGCTGAGCAAATACCAGATCGAAGCCTGGCAATTGATATTTGAAGTGACAGAAAGTCAGGCGCTGATGAATGCCGGACAGGCGGAGGCAACGCTGCAAAACCTGCAACAACTGGGCTGCCAAATCGCTATTGATGACTTCGGTACGGGTTACGCCAGTTATGCAAGGCTGAAAAACGTTAACGCCAATATTCTGAAGATTGACGGTAGTTTCATCCGCAATATCGTTTCGAATAGCCTCGACTATCAGATTGTGGCCTCAATCTGTCATCTGGCGCGTATGAAGAAAATGCAGGTGGTCGCTGAATTTGTCGAAAGCGAGGAGATTCGCCATGCCGCGATCTCTCTGGGGATTGACTATATGCAGGGATATTTAATCGGGGTGCCGCAGCCGTTAAGCGACACGCTGAAAGAGCAGGTGCCAGTGACTGGCACCTGAGTGTGCTTCACGCGGCGATTTCCGGTGAGCGTTCTTCTTCAATTTTCAGACGCCAGCCGGTCACCGCTTCCCAGTATTGCTGTTCTTTTTCCAGATCGAGCAAAACCAGCGCGTTCTGGCTGAACCAGTCGTGAGGGAAACGCAGGGTCCAGTGGTTGTCATCGGTGATGAGCGTCAGCGTAGGCGGTGTGGTCGTGGCCTGGCGCTGGTTGTTCAGCAGTACGCCAAGACGCAATAGCTGAATGAGCGGCAGGAACTGCTTCTTCTTAAACAGCGTAAAACGGGGGAGATCGTCCAGCTTCACCGCCTTACGATGGTAGCGAACCAGCGTGGCCATCATGGTTTGCTGCTCCTGATTAAAACCAGGCAAATCGCTGTTTTGCAGGATATACGCCGAGTGACGGTGCAGGCCGCTGTGATTAATGTTCAGTCCAACCTCATGCAACATCGCTGCCCATTTCAGCAACGCTTCAAGCTGCGGATGCGCCAGCTTCGGCTGCTGCGTTTGCCATTGGTCATACATCTGCATCGTGGTTTCCAGCACGCGTCGCGCCTGTTCGCTGTCGATATTGTACTGATTCGCCAGGCTGCTGGCGGTGCGACTGCGGACATCCTGATGGCGGAAGCGACCTTCCATTTCGTACAGCACGCCTTCGCGCAGCGCACCATCGGAAAGGCGTAACTCGCGGATCGCCAGCGCATCAAAGACACCGCATAAAATCGCCAGACCTGGAACAAAGACCGCTTTTCGCTCTTCAGATAACCCCGGCAGGCTTAGCGACTCGAAACTGCGGTGTTGCAGCAGTTCGGTTACCAGTCGGTCCAGACGTTCTGGGGTGATGAACCCGTCTTTCTCGCCCATTTCTAAGAGTACTTCGTGCGCGGCTTTGATGGTGCCAGAGGCCCCCAGCGCAACGTTCCAGCCCTGAATACGGAATTGCCAGGTCAGGGTTTCAAGCTTCTGCGCCGCCGCCATTCTGGCACGCTGGAAGTTTTCCTTGCTGATGACGCCGCCGGGGAAATAGATCTGGGCAAAACTGACGCAACCCATACGACGGCTTTCAACCAGCTTCGGTTCGAAGTTTTCGCCAATGACCAGCTCCGTCGAGCCGCCGCCAATGTCGATGACCAGCTTGCGGCCTTTTTCCGGTTGCGTATGTTCTACGCCCATAAAGATCAGACGCGCTTCTTCATTACCGGAAATGATCTCGATCGGATAGGGGATAACCTTTTCCGCTCGTTTGAGAAAATCGGTGGCGTTTTGCGCCTGACGAAGCGTATGGGTACCGACAATACACACGCTGGAGGGGGCGAACCCCTGAAGACGTTCAGCAAACAGTGACAGGCAGCTTAGCCCGCGCTCCATTGCCTCTTCGCTCAGCATGTTGTCTTCGCCGAGACCATCCGCCAGATGCACGCGCTGTTTCAGGCGACCGATAATCTGCATGGCGCCATCCACCACACGGGCAATCACCATGTGAAAACTGTTTGAACCGAGGTCGACCGCCGCAAACTCCTGCGGTCGTGGGGTCTTATCATGTATTGGCATAGCGTTAGTCAGATTGCTCGAGTGATTTGATATAGTCGTAAATAGCCAGTTGCGACTGCACTTTGCGGCGGTTTCCACGCGGCACGTAGCGATTACTCAGTTCTTTATCGATGTAGCGGGCTTTTACCGTATCGCTGAACAGGATGTCAATAATATCCAGCACCCGCTGCTTCAGGCGCGGATCAAGCAGCGGCGTCGCCACCTCAATGCGGTAGTCGATGTTACGCGTCATCCAGTCGGCGGAAGAGAGATACACCTGCTTATCGCCGCCGTTTTCGAAGATATACACCCGGTCATGCTCAAGATAGCGGTCCACAATACTGATGACGCGAATATTATCGCTGATACCTTCCAGATTCGGAATAAGCGAGCACATACCACGAATCAACAGATTGACCGGTACACCTGAGCTGGAGGCGGCATACAGCCGATCGACCAGCCCTTTGTCCACCAGGTTATTCAGTTTCAGTGTGATGCCGGAGGGGAGTCCCTGTTGAGCGTTGGCGATTTCACGATCGATCATCTCATACAGCAGGCGGCGCGAGTTTTGCGGCGAGACCAGCAGATAATCAAACGTCACCGGGCGATACGGGTTCTCGATAAAATTGAACACCCGACGGACTTCGTTAGTGATTCGCGCATCGGCGGTCAACAGCGAATAGTCGGTATACAGACGCGCGGTTTTTTCGTTGAAGTTACCGGTGCCGATATGGGCGTAACGCACCACCTCTTCGCCTTCTTTGCGCGAAATCAGGAACAGCTTGGCGTGAATTTTTAAGCCGGGCGCGGAGAAGATGACATGCACGCCCGCTTCCGTCAGGCGTTTCGCCCAGTGAATGTTGGCCTCTTCATCAAATCGTGCCTGTAACTCCACCACAACGGTCACTTTTTTACCGTTATGGGCGGCGTGGATCATTGAGTCGATGATCCGCGAGTCTTTTGCCACGCGGTAGATGTTGATTTTGATTGCCAGCACGCTCGGGTCAAACGAAGCCTGGCGCAGCAGTTCCAGAACGTGCTCAAAGGTGTGATACGGATAGTAAAGCAACACATCGCGTTCACGAATGGCGTCAAATCCGTTACGGAACTTCTCTTTATCAAACCAGATATGGCGTAAGCGCGGCAGCGGCTTATTCACCAGATTGGCTTTGCCGACATTAGGGAAGTTAATGAAATCTTTGAAGTTGTGATAACGCCCGCCGGGAACGATAGAGTCATAGCGTGAAATCGTCAGCTTCTCGCGCAGCACTTCGACCAGTGCATTAGGCATGTCGCGCTGATAAACAAAACGCACCGGCTCGGCGGTCAGACGCTGTTTCAGGCTGGAGGACATCAGCTCCATCAGGCTGGATTCCATCTCGTGCACCAGATCGTACTCGGCGTCACGGGTCATCTTCATGGAATAGGCATTCAGTGCGTCATAATCAAAGAAGCCCTTAAAGATGTCGTCCAGACAGTAGCGCAGAATGTTATCCAGCAGGATCATTGGTTTACGGCGACGCGGGGCTTCCGGCGGCAGATTCACAAAGCGTGGAACCTTGTCAGACGGAATTTCCAGCAGCGCATAGCGAATGGTGTCGCCGCGAATAATTTCGACTGCCAGATAGGTGTAGTCATCCTTCAGGAACTGTACCAGATCCGTTTCGCGGTTAATTAAAATAGGGGTGATGTGCTGGCGCAGATACTGCTTGAAATAGTGGCGCAGCCAGCTTTGCTGATTGACTGACAGTTGACGCTCGTTGATCAGGAAGATCTGATTACGCGCCATCTCCAGCAGCAGTTCGTTATACAGGCCATCGAATTCCTGGTCGGCTTTCAGTACGCGGGACTGGATTTTGCCTAACAAGTGGCGAGAATGTGAATTTGAACCCTGTTCTTCGCTGATGATGATGCGGCGTTTGAGCTCTGCGAAGCGAACTTTGTAGAATTCATCCAGGTTATTGGAATAGATGCCTAAGAAACGCATCCGTTCAATTAGCGGGTTTGATTTATCCGCGGCTTCCTGAAGCACACGTTCGTTGAACGCTAACCAGCTGAGCTCTTTCTCGATATAAAGCTTTTCCTGACCCATTAATACTTATACTCCGTTTTATTCACGGGACACTGCCTGATTATTATGGCGAGCATTGCGCTCAGATGTCCAACTGTGCCAGAAAAATATGACAATAAACCGTCTGATCGCAAAGGGGAAGGGGGACTGGAGGTCTGAAGAGAAGCGCTGGCCGGATAAGGGATGACATCCGTTATCCGGCACCGTTTTTACTCGTCGGCAGCGTAGCCCTGTGGCGGCAGGCGAACACCGTCCAGCCAGGCGGCGTTATCGCGCATTTTCAGCCGTCCGTCCACAAACCAACTGACGACCAGCGGGTAAATGGCGTGTTCCTGAACCTGAACGCGGGCGGTGATTTCATCTTCGTCATCGCCCTCAAAAACCGGAACTTTGGACTGCAAAATGACCGGTCCGCCGTCGAGCTCGTCAGTGACAAAGTGGACCGAGGTGCCGTGTTCCTCATCGCCGTTTTCCAGCGCCTGACGGTGGGTGTGCAAACCGGGATATTTGGGCAACAGGGAAGGGTGAATATTCAGCAGTCGACCGTTGTAGTGCGCGACGAACGCCGGGCTCAGAATGCGCATAAAACCGGCCAGCACCACCACGTCAGGCGCATACGCGTCGATCTCAAGGATCAGCTCGCGGTCAAATGCTTCACGGCTGGAAAACTGATCCGCAGTCAGCGTATGGGCCGGGATTGCCGCTTTTCTGGCACGCTCAAGGCCGAACGCGTCGGCCTTGTTGCTGAATACTGCCCGCAGGGTGCCGTTGATTTTCTTCTCTTTGCAGGCATCAATAATCGCCTGCAAATTGCTTCCGTTACCGGAAATAAGCACCACAATATTCATTATTCAATAACCACGCGCTGCGCGGAATCGGAAGCCTTGATGACGCCGAGCTTCCAGGCTTTTTCACCTTTTGCCTTCAGCAGGGTAAGGGCGTTGTCTACTTCTGCCGCCGGAAGAGCAATGACCATGCCGACGCCGCAGTTAAAGGTACGATACATTTCATGCTGGCTGACGTTGCCGGCGCTTTGCAGCCAGTTAAAAACAGCTGGCCACTGCCAGGAGGATTCATCGATCACCGCCTGCGTGTTGTCCGGCAGTACGCGCGGAATGTTTTCCCAGAAGCCGCCGCCGGTCAGGTGCGCGATAGCGTGCACATCAACCTTTTCAATCAATTCCAGAATCGATTTCACGTAGATGCGGGTCGGCGCCAGCAGGTGGTCGGCCAACGGTTTGCCTTCCAGAACCGTCGTTTCTGGATCGCAGCCGCTGACTTCAACAATTTTACGTACCAGTGAGTAACCGTTGGAGTGCGGACCGCTGGAACCCAGTGCAATCAACACATCGCCATCGGCCACTTTGGAACCGTCAATGATTTCTGATTTTTCGACCACGCCGACGCAGAAACCCGCGACGTCATAATCTTCACCGTGATACATCCCCGGCATTTCAGCGGTTTCCCCGCCGACCAGCGCGCAGCCGGATTGCAGGCAGCCTTCGGCGATACCGTTAATCACGCTGGCTGCGGTATCCACATCCAGTTTGCCAGTGGCGTAGTAGTCGAGGAAAAACAGCGGCTCAGCACCCTGAACGACCAGGTCGTTGACGCACATCGCCACGAGATCAATGCCGATGGTATCGTGACGCTTCAGATCCATCGCCAGACGCAGTTTTGTCCCGACGCCATCAGTACCGGAAACCAGCACTGGTTCACGATATTTTTGCGGCAATGCGCACAGCGCACCGAAGCCACCCAAACCACCCATCACTTCCGGGCGGCGAGTTTTCTTCACTACGCCTTTGATTCGATCCACCAGAGCATTACCCGCGTCAATATCAACACCGGCATCTTTGTAGCTAAGAGAGGTTTTATCGGTCACTGCCTGGTTCCCCACGTTTTCTTACGGTAAAAGTAAAATTCGGCGCAATTCTAGCAGGGAAAGCAAACGTTTGCGAGCCTGTGTTGCATCCGTTTTTATCTGTCGAGATTTGCTGCATTTTCTCCGCGGCGCGGTGTTTTTATGACCTGAACCACGAAAATGAAACCGGGTTCAGTTTCACCCTTGAAAGCAGTGCCGGGATTGCTCAGTATCATACTGAAACCGGTTTCTGTTTTGTCATAGCAAATTAACGAGGGAAACTATGTCTGGATTTAACGCGAATTTCATGTGGGGCGGGGCGGTCGCCGCTCATCAGCTTGAGGGCGGCTGGCAGGAAGGCGGAAAAGGGATCAGCGTTGCTGACGTCATGACGGCGGGCGCTCATGGCGTGGCGCGAGAAATTACCGATGGCGTGCT
Organism: Citrobacter sp. LST-B2; assembly: GCF_057983045.1. Lineage (NCBI taxonomy): Bacteria > Pseudomonadati > Pseudomonadota > Gammaproteobacteria > Enterobacterales > Enterobacteriaceae > Citrobacter > Citrobacter sp. LST-B2. The sequence continues at coordinate 3,537,100 of NZ_CP192598.1, read as the reverse complement.
GCCCGGCAAAAACTACCCTAACCACGAGGCGATCGATTTTTATCATCGCTACAAAGAAGACATTAAGCTTTTCGCGGAAATGGGCTTTAAATGTTTCCGGACGTCCATTGCCTGGACGCGCATTTTCCCACTTGGGGATGAAACGCAGCCAAACGAGGCGGGACTGCAATTTTACGACGATCTGTTTGATGAATGCCTGAAGTATGGCATTGAACCGGTGATTACCCTGTCGCATTTCGAGATGCCTTACCATCTGGTGACGGAGTATGGCGGCTGGCGCAACCGGAAGCTGATCGACTTTTTTGTCCGCTTTGCGAAGGTCGTCTTTACCCGCTATCAGGGCAAAGTGAAGTACTGGATGACCTTCAATGAGATCAACAACCAGGCCAATTACCATGAGGATTTTGCACCGTTCACGAACTCCGGCCTGAAGTATCAGCCAGGTGAAGATCGTGAACCGGTAATGTACCAGGCGGCGCACTATGAACTGGTGGCCAGTGCGCTGGCGGTGAAGGCGGCACGAGAAATTAACCCGGCATTGCAGATCGGCTGCATGATCGCCATGTGCCCCATCTACCCACTGACCTGTGCGCCAAACGACATGATGATGGCGATGAACGCCATGCACCGTCGCTACTGGTTTACCGATGTGCATGTGCGGGGGAAATATCCGCAGCATATTCTCAACTATTTTACGCGCCGCGAGTTTGACCTCGATATCACGGAAGAAGACCGTGTTGCTCTGTCCGAAGGCTGCGTCGACTACATCGGTTTTAGCTATTACATGTCGTTTGTCACCAAAGCGACAGACGATAACCCGCAACTCGATTATGACGAGAGCAAAAGTCTGGTCTCCAATCCCTACGTACAGAAATCGGACTGGGGCTGGCAGATTGATCCGGTGGGATTGCGCTATTCGCTGAACTGGTTCTGGGATCACTACCAGTTGCCGTTGTTTATCGTTGAGAACGGGTTTGGTGCGATTGATGTTCAGTTGCCTGACGGCACCGTGGATGACAGCTACCGTATCGAGTATATGGCGGCACATCTTCGTGAAATGAAAAAAGCGGTGGAAGAGGATGGCGTGGATCTCATGGGGTACACGCCGTGGGGATGTATCGATCTGGTTTCTGCGGGAACGGGAGAGATGAAAAAACGCTACGGGTTTATCTACGTTGATAAAAATAATGACGGCAGTGGGACGCTGGCGCGCAGTCGTAAGAAATCTTTCGCCTGGTATCAGCAGGTGATAAAAAGTAACGGTGAATCCCTCTGATTTCAGCCACTTGATACTTGGCCCCGCACAGAATGCGGGGCGTGTTTTATACTCATCACCCAAACGTATACTACTTTGCTTGATCCAGGTCATGCATACGTTATGTTGCGCCAGAGAGGAAAAGCGGTATAATCCGGCGATTTTTTTTGTGGTTGCCACTCGTCTGAGGAAAGGAGAAGAGTATGAAGATCGTGGAAGTCAAACACCCACTCGTCAAACACAAGCTGGGTCTGATGCGTGAGAACGATATCAGCACCAAACGCTTTCGTGAACTCGCCTCGGAAGTAGGCAGTCTGCTGACCTACGAAGCGACTGCGGGCCTGGAAACCGAAAAAGTAACCATTGAAGGCTGGAATGGTCCGGTCGAAGTGGATCAAATCAAAGGCAAAAAAATTACCGTTGTACCTATCCTGCGTGCCGGTCTGGGCATGATGGAAGGCGTGCTGGAAAACGTACCCAGCGCACGTATCAGCGTGGTCGGCATGTACCGCAACGAAGAAACGCTTGAGCCGGTCCCGTATTTCCAGAAGCTGGTGTCCAATATCGACGAGCGCATGGCGCTGATCGTCGACCCGATGCTGGCAACCGGGGGTTCTGTTATCGCCACTATCGATCTGCTGAAAAAAGCGGGCTGCAGCAGCATCAAAGTGCTGGTGCTGGTGGCGGCCCCGGAAGGGATCGCCGCGCTGGAAAAAGCGCATCCGGATGTGGAACTCTACACCGCGTCGATCGACCAGGGCCTGAACGAGCACGGATACATTATTCCGGGGCTGGGTGATGCCGGCGATAAGATTTTTGGTACGAAGTAAGTGAATAACTGATAAATAGCCGACTTTAAGAGTCGGCTTTTTTTTGAATAAAACAACTCAACGATTCATAACAAACACACTCAGAGGAAAACACTATGACGCGCCGTGCTATCGGGGTGAGTGAAAGACCGCCACTTTTACAGACAATCCCGCTTAGTTTGCAACACCTGTTCGCCATGTTTGGCGCAACCGTGCTGGTGCCAGTTCTGTTTCATATCAACCCGGCTACCGTTCTGTTGTTCAACGGGATCGGGACCTTGCTGTATCTCTTTATCTGTAAAGGAAAAATTCCTGCCTATTTAGGTTCAAGCTTCGCGTTTATCTCACCGGTTCTGCTGCTGTTGCCGTTGGGATACGAAGTGGCGCTGGGCGGCTTCATCATGTGTGGTGTGCTGTTCTGCCTGGTTTCTTTCATTGTCAAGAAAGCGGGAACCGGCTGGCTGGACGTGATGTTTCCTCCTGCGGCAATGGGCGCAATCGTTGCCGTCATCGGTCTTGAACTGGCAGGCGTGGCCGCTGGTATGGCTGGATTGCTGCCTGCGGAAGGACAATCTGCGGATTCGAAGACCATCATTATCTCGATGGTGACGCTGGCGGTGACCGTGTTTGGCTCGGTGCTGTTTCGTGGTTTCCTTGCGATTATCCCGATCCTGATTGGGGTACTGGCAGGTTATGCACTGTCATTTGCGATGGGCGTGGTTGATACCACACCGATTGCCGAGGCGCACTGGTTTGCGCTGCCGACCTTCTACACGCCGCGCTTTGAGTGGTTCGCCATTCTGACTATTCTGCCTGCGGCGCTGGTGGTGATTGCCGAACACGTCGGTCACCTCGTGGTCACAGCGAATATCGTCAAAAAAGATCTGGTTCGCGACCCGGGCCTGCATCGCTCGATGTTTGCCAACGGTTTGTCGACGGTGATTTCTGGCTTCTTTGGCTCCACGCCGAACACCACCTACGGTGAGAACATTGGTGTAATGGCAATCACCCGTGTTTACAGTACCTGGGTAATTGGCGGCGCGGCGATTTTCGCGATTCTGCTGTCCTGCGTCGGTAAACTGGCGGCGGCGATCCAGATCATTCCGCTACCGGTGATGGGTGGGGTGTCATTGCTGCTGTACGGGGTGATCGGGGCATCCGGTATTCGCGTGCTGATTGAATCGAAAGTGGATTACAACAAAGCGCAGAACCTGATCCTGACCTCTGTCATTCTGATCATTGGCGTCAGCGGCGCGAAAGTGCACATTGGCGCGGCGGAGCTGAAAGGAATGGCGCTGGCGACGATCGTTGGGATCGGTCTGAGCCTGATCTTCAAGCTGATTTCTGTCCTGCGCCCGGAAGAAGTGGTGTTGGACGCGGAAGATGCGGATACGCCGAAGCCGTAAAATGGGATCCGGGCAGTGATGCTGCCCGGTTCTAACGCGACGGAATTCTGTGGTAAACTCATCACGATTTTAATGAAATCTGGGTTGAGGTCTCTCTGAACACACCGGCACAGCTCTCTTTGCCACTTTATCTGCCTGACGACGAAACGTTTGCAAGTTTCTGGCCGGGAGATAACGCCTCTTTACTGGCCGCACTGCAAAACGTGCTGCGCCAGGAGCATAGCGGATACATCTATCTCTGGTCGCGTGAAGGCGCCGGCCGCAGCCATTTGCTGCATGCTGCCTGTGCTGAATTATCGCAGCGTGGTGATGCCGTGGGCTATGTGCCGCTGGACAAGCGCACCTGGTTTGTACCGGAAGTGCTCGACGGGATGGAACACCTGTCGTTAGTCTGTATCGACAATATTGAATGTGTCGCGGGTGATGAAGAGTGGGAGATGGCGATATTTGATCTCTACAACCGCATTCTGGAATCCGGAAAAACGCGGTTACTGATCACCGGCGATCGTCCTCCACGGCAGTTAAAGCTGGGGTTGCCCGATCTGGCCTCGCGTCTGGATTGGGGGCAAATCTACAAGCTGCAACCGCTGTCGGATGAAGATAAGCTGCAGGCGCTACAGCTACGCGCCCGACTGCGCGGATTTGAACTCCCGGAAGACGTGGGGCGCTTCTTGCTCAAACGGCTCGACAGAGAAATGCGCACGCTGTTTATGACGCTCGATCAGCTTGATCACGCCTCCATCTCCGCGCAGCGCAAATTGACCATTCCGTTCGTGAAAGAAATTCTGAAGCTCTAGTCGAAATACAAGGTTACGCATCGCAGTCGGTCTGATAAGCGTAGCACCATCGGGCAGAACGGTACGGATGCCGGAGGGCGACGTCGCCTTATCCGGCCTGATTACCCAAACAAACGCCCTCACTCAGAGGGTGACTCCTCAACTGCCAGATCGTTAAGTAAATGCTGCATCAGCAGTGGAATCGGCCTGCCCGACGCCACGCTTCTTCCTCCTTCGCGCCACAACGCCGTACCGCTGACGTCGAGATGCGCCCATGGAATCGTCGCCGGACAAAAATGATGAAGCAGCCAGGCCGCCGATGCGCTGATTGCCGCGTTGTTAGTCGGCGTATTGCACAGATCGGCAATCGCGCTCTCCGTTTGTTTTTTCAGGTGAGCGTCCAATGGCAGCGACCAGACTCTATCTCCGCTCTGCTCACCGGCAACGGTTAACGCCGCACGCAGCGCGCTATCCTGGGTCATCAATCCACTCAGCTCATAGCCCAGCGCTTTCACCACGGCGCCGGTCAGCGTTGCTAAATCAATGATATAGCGAGTCTCTTTGTGGCGCTGGCTGGCCCAGGCAATGGCGTCAGCAAGTACCAGTCGTCCTTCGGCGTCGGTGTTGTTGATCTCCACCGTCATCCCGTTACAGGCGCGTGCTACGTTACCCGGTTGCATGGCGTCGGGACCAATGGCGTTTTCCGCCAGCGCCAGTACGCCCATGACTCGAACCGGCAGCGCCAGCCCGGCAATACTAAGCATCAGCCCAAGCACGTTGGCTGCGCCGCACATGTCGTACTTCATGGTGTACATGCCCGCGCCTTCTTTCAGCCACAAACCGCCGGTGTCGAAAGTGATGCCTTTCCCGACATAGCTGCGCACCGGGCCGCTGCTGACGCCGTCGTAATGAATCGCCAGCAGGCGGGACGGGCGGCTGGAGCCTTTCCCCACGGCGTGCAGCAAGCCAAGGCCTTGCGCTACGATGGCCTGTTCGTCCAGCACTTCGCAGCGCAGGTCAGGGTAAGCCGCGCATAGACGTTGGGCCTCTTCGACAACGACCTGCGGCGTACACTGCTCGGATGGCATATCCGCCAGGCGGCGGGCGGCGACCATGCCGTTGGCAATGGCCTGCTGCCGACGGAAAATTTCCTCTAACGCTTCCCGCTGTTCGAGTAAACAAAGCGCCGTTATGTGGTCGAGTCTTATCGTCGCGTTGTCTGTAGTTTTCAGTTGCAGGTCGTCAAGGCGATGTACCTGATTGAACAGAAAACGCAGAACCTGAAGCAGCACGGTTTCGTGTATTTCGCGAACATCAATGATCACGTGAGAACTGACCGGAGTGGTGAACAGTGGACGTAATGCGTTCAGCAAACCGTCGGTCAGGTTGTCCTGCCACAGTGCTAATGGAATGAGGGTGATGCGTTTGTAAGGGGCGCAGCCAAAACAGGTATCCGCCATGTTACCCGTGGCACGCATTTCGTTTATCAGCGCGGTGTCTGGTAACTGTTGGCTTGTGGGACGGGCAATCAGGTGCGCGTTGGGTTGCGCCTCTGAAAGGGACTGAATCAACTGATATGTCATCATTATTCTTCCTCTATTGGCGCACGGATCCGTGCCGCATAGGCCTGCATCCACGCCTCATCGACTGGCTGGTAATACGTCTTTTCGTGCCGACGTTCCGCGAGATAGACGGTAAGTGGATGACTGGCGGTGGCAACGGTAAACGAGAAGGTTTTGATATTAGTCGCCGCGCCAAATTCTCCCCGGTGATTCATACACACGACGGATAAATCGCCCACCCTGCCAAAGCGGGACATCAGGTTGTCCTCCAGTTCAAAAACCACTGAGTCCGCAGCCTGCTGCGGCGTCATGCCCTGTGCCATACGGCGAACGATTTCGTAGCTGGCGCACCCCTTCATCAGGTCTTCGCCAACGCCAGTGGCGGTCGCGGCGCCGATTTGACTGTCGCAGTAGAAGCCGGAACCAATAATCGGGGAATCTCCCAGACGACCGCGTTTTTTCATAAACAGACCGCTGGTGGAGGTCGCCACGCTCATCGAACCTTGTGTGTCCAGTCCGATAATGCCGACGGTATCATGGCCGTCATAAGGACTCAGTCCCTTATCCAGCGTCTCGCGGCAGCGTTTGCGATAGTGTTGGATGGCGCGGTCGGTAAGCATGGTTTTTTCTGCAAACCCCTGGCTTAACGCCCATTCTCGGGCACCCTGGCCGACAAGCAGGCTGTTATACCGTTGACGACTCAGGGCGTGCGCAACGCGTACCGGATTGGCGATATCCACGAGATTGCCCACGGCGCCGAACGCCAGCGTGTCGCCATCCATGAATGCGGCATCCAGTTCCACCTCACCCTTTTCGGTTGGCAGTCCGCCGTAGCCAACGGACTTGTATAATGGGAAGTCCTCAACTGCGGCAACGGCATCGACTACCGCACTGGCCGCTGTTTGGCCTGCAGCCAGCGCGGAAGCGGACTCAGTAACGCCTTCAAGCGCCATTCGCCAGGTGGCGATAATTCCCCACATGTTTTACTCCTGTTTAACGGGTGTACTCTCGTTTTGTGCCAGCGTGGTGACTTCCGCCGCGCGGTACTGTTTATCGACAATGCGCATAAATGGCAGATAGAGCATTGCGCCAATCAGTAAATTGATGATCTGCATGACGCTACCGCTGAGATGGCCTGTGACGATAAAACCACTGATAACCGGCGGCAGCGTCCATGGAATAAACACGCCCGTCGTGACGGCAACAGCGCCAATTTTCATTGCGACGTACTGGATGGTGACTAACACCAGAGGCACCAGGTTGAACGGTATTAGCATGATGGGGTTCATGATGACCGGCAGACCGAACAGAATGGGTTCGTTGATATTGAAAATCGATGCGCCAGCTCCCAGTCGGGCCACTTCCCGCATGTTTTTACTGCGGGCAAAAATCAGCATTGCGATAACCAGCGATAAGGTTGCGCCAGCGCCCCCCATCCAGATCATGTCAAAAAACTGCTCGGTGATAATATGCGGTGGCGTAACGCCCGCCTGAATGGCGGCGATGTTATCCGTCTGGTTCTCCATCCATAGTGGCCGGATAATGCCGTTGATCATTGAGCCAGAGTTAATCCCTACCGACCATAAAATCGTGATGCTGAAAACCGTCATCAGCGCGCCAAAATAGGAGGTGCCATAGTGACGAACCGGCGTCGCAACCACTTCATAGATAAAGCGGTGAATTGTCTGGTAGTGGGTATTTTCAAACAGGATGCGAATAATCAGCACCAGGATCATTACCAACAGGGCGGGGATCAGCGCGGCAAATGATTCCTGCACGGCAGGCGGAACCCCTTCGGGCATCTTGATAACCAGTTTTTTGCGTTTCAGCCAGCAGAACAATTCCGTCCACAGCAACGAGCCAATCATTGCCACAAATAGCCCTTTAGTGCCGATCCATTCTACTGGTATCACGGTGATGCCGCCGTTATCCGCAACTTTGATAAACGGGGTGAGGATCAGGAAGCAGACCAGCGCCAGGATGCCGCAGGAGATACGGTCTTCACCGTAATGTTCCGCCAGACGGTAGGCAACCAGGAAACTGATGAACAGTGACATCGTTGAGAACACCGCGTTAAACGGGATCTCGATAATACTGCTCCAGCTTTCACCAAACGCGCCAGACATAAATTGCTGATAGGTCTGGTTCGGAAAGGAGGAAATAACCAGCAGAATGGAGCCGACGATAATGAACGGCATAAAGGAAACATAAGCGCCGCGGATCGCGCCCAGGTGACGCTGCTGCGCCGTTTTGGCCGCAAGCGGCATCAGTTTTGCTTCAAGAAATCCCAGAACATTGTTCATTGTGAACTCCGTACAAGATCGGATGAGAGTATTTATGGTATGCCAGAGGATTATCAGGGAAGCTCCGCAGTCGAAAGGTGAATCTGGTCACAATGTGTTCGCCTTATAAATATAAATCTCATATCATTAGTTATCTCTTTGGAAAAGGATTTGGCGATGGAAATAAAACTGCATGCCAATGCCACCACGACACCGCGCATCCGTCGTTATCTGCAGCAGTCGGATAAAAGCGACAGAGCGCTGGCCGCTGAGCTGGGGATTTCCGTCACCACGGTCAGGCGCTGGCGACAACGTGAGCAGACTGCCGATCGGCAAACTACGCCGAAAGTGATACACAAAGCGATGAGACAAGAGCAGATTGCGCTGATTAACGGACTGCGGGATGCGACCGGCGCGCCGTTAGATGAGCTTTTGTTACTGGTCAATGAAGGGCTGGGCATTCACGTTTCCCGTGCGACGCTAAATCGTTATCTTAAACCTGCAAGGTTGATGCGTCAGGGGACACCTTTGCAGGGGAAAAAGGCACTGAAGGCCGGGCATTTCCCTCATGTGCTTGAGGTGCATCACCTCCCGCTTTCACTGCATATGGAGGATAGCGGGGAGCATCATGTGCTCTGGGCTCGTGAACCGGTGAGCGGCTGGTGCTACGCGCGACTGTATGCCGGGATTTCGCCGCATCTGGTAATGAAATGGCTGGATGCGCTGCTGACAGCCTGTCCGGCTGATATACAATCTATTGAGACATTCTTTTCTGACACCTATCTTGATGGGCTGGAACAGGGGCTGATAGCTCGAGGGATGACGCACAACATAAACCATAACGTGCAGAATGCGATTCAGGTTAACCTTCCGCTGGCGGCGATTGTGCCGCGGGTAAAGGACGTATCCGCCAGTCAACTGCTGGCAGAGATTTGCGAAAGTTATAATACCGGCAAGGCGCAGAAAAAACTGGGGGAGATGACGCCGCAGGCTTTTCTCGAAGCACTACGGCGGGAGTGATTAGCCGATGATTTCCAGCACGTGTTCCGGTGGACGGCCAATACGCGCCTGGCCGTTCGCCACCACAATTGGACGTTCCATCAGTTTCGGGTGTTCCACCATCGCCTGAATCAATTCATCTTCACTCAGACTGCTGTCAGCCAGGTTGAGCGACGCGTAGAGATCTTCTTTTCGGCGCATCAGTTCCCGGGCGCTTTCCATGCCCAGCATCTTCAACAACTGACGCAGCGTTGCGGCATCGGCAGGCGTTTCCAGGTAAAGCACCACTTCTGGCTCCACACCGTGCGATTGCAGCAGGTTCAGCGTTTCGCGGCTCTTGGAGCAGCGCGGGTTATGGTAGATTTTTACGGCCTTTGACATGGAGAATCCTTTTTACATTTTCGTGTACGGCTTAAAGCGTTCCTGCAACTGGCGCAGTTGGTCGATGCGCGCATCGTAACGCGCCTGTTGTTGGCTGCCCAGCTTCACTTGCGAACTGGCGCTGCTCAGTAACGAGATGGCCTGATCGAGACGGCCCGCCAACGCATACCCTTCCGCACGCGCGGCCAGTTCCTGATCGCGGTTATACAACGCGGCTTCCGCCTGCGCCAACAGATCCCAGCCGTTGGCGTCGTCCTTGTTGTTAAAGGTATAACGGTTAAGGATGGTTGCCGCTTCTTGTGGCTGACCGCCCTGTAGCAGGGCGTTCGCAAGGTTAAGTTGCAAAACCGGGTTGATTCGCAAATCACGCGCTTTTTTCAGTCGGGCAATCGCGTCACTGGTTTTCTTTTGCCCGAGGTCGATGTCGGTGGCCAGATCCAGATACCAGGCGTTATTGGGCTCTGCGGACAGCAGCGGTTGCAGCGCTTTGCGAGCCTCGTCGTATTTATTGGCTTCCATCGCCTGTAACGCACGACCGTACTGCGCCGCGCGCTGCTGTCGGACGTTACCTTTTGCCCACTCGTCGAGCATGTCGCTGGTCAGTTGGTTTCGCCCGGAGTTATACATCCCCAGAGTTCGCACTTTCGCCAGATAGAAATCTTCAGAGGATTGCACCACCACCGGACGCATCTGGTTTGCGCGATTGCGGGTATCTGAAAGACGACTTTCCGGCAGGGGGTGGGTCAGCAAAATTTCAGGCGGACGCGAGGAGTAACGCGCCTGGTCGAGCAGTTTTTCCAGGAAGGTCGGCATCGCCTGCGGATCGAATCCAGAACGTTGTAAAACCTGAATGCCGATACGGTCTGCTTCCTGTTCATTCTGCTGCGTGAAGCTAATCATTCCTTGACGCGATCCCGCCAGCGTGCCGGTGAGCGCGGCCATCCCGGCCTGAGGGCTCGCCATCGCCAATAGAATGGAGCCTAACGCGCCAACCCAGGTCAGCGGCGCGCTGCGTTTCTGATCTTCCATGGCGCGCGCAAGGTGGCGCTGGGTGACGTGCGAGATTTCGTGCGCCATAACTGAGGCGAGCTGACTTTCGTTATCGGAATAGCGAAACAGGGCAGAGTGCAGCACGACGTTACCGCCAAAAAAAGCAAAGGCGTTGATTTCGTCATTGTTAATCAAAAAGAAATGGAAGGGCGTCTTGACCGAATCGGCGTGTGAAACCAGACGCATACCCAACCCATTAATGTACTGAACCAGCAGCGGATCGTTAATCAGCGGCGCGCTGCCACGCAGCTGGCGTACATAATAATCGCCCATCTGCATTTCCTGGCCGATGGAAAGCGTACTTGCCGCCGAGGTTCCCATGTCTGGCAAGCTGTCCGCGGAGTTTGCGAACGCGGGAGCCACCTGACTCAGGGTCAGCGCGGCAATGAGGGTAGCAACCAGGTTCTTCTTAAACTGCCTGAACATAACCTCTGTCCTGTTTTCTTTGAGATAGTCATTTGACCGATGCCGGGTCGTATCGTTCCGTGTCTGCCGACACAGGCAGTGTAACGGCGAAATTTGTCGATGAATACCCTGCACAAATGACTTTTCAGTTTCCAGAATCAGCAATAAAAAGCGAAGTCTTTTTTGTGACATTTCGATACAATTCGGGATCGCAATCCCGCTATTGAGGTTCAGGGAAGGTTTTATGCTCGAAATGTTGATGCAATGGTATCGCCGTCGCTTTAGCGACCCCGAGGCGATTGCCTTGCTGGTTATTCTGGTTGCCGGGTTTGGCATTCTTTTCTTTTTTAGCGGATTACTGGCACCGCTGCTGGTTGCCATTGTGCTGGCGTACCTGCTGGAATGGCCAACGGTGCGCCTCGAAGCCATCGGCTGCTCGCGCCGCTGGGCGACCTCTCTCGTGCTGATCGTATTTGTCGGCATTTTGCTGTTGATGGCCTTTGTGGTGATGCCGGTGGCATGGCAACAGGGGATCTTACTGATTCGCGACATGCCAGGCATGTTGAACAAACTGTCGGATTTTGCCGCCACGCTGCCGCGTCGTTATCCAGCCTTAATGGATGCGGGCATCATCGATGCGATGGCGGAAAATATGCGCACCCGCATGCTGACGATGGGCGATTCGGTAGTGAAATATTCGCTGGCCTCTTTGGTCGGACTGCTGACTCTGGCGGTCTATCTGGTGCTGGTGCCGCTGATGGTGTTCTTCCTCGTCAAAGATAAAGAGCAAATGCTGAACGCCGTGCGTCGTGTGCTGCCGCGTAATCGCGGGCTGGCGGGGCAGGTCTGGAAGGAGATGAACCAGCAAATCACTAACTACATCCGCGGCAAGGTGCTGGAGATGGTGGTGGTGGGCGTGGCGACCTGGCTGGGCTTCCTGATGTTTGGCCTCAACTACTCACTGCTACTGGCCGTGCTGGTGGGGTTCTCGGTACTCATTCCCTATATTGGCGCTTTTGTAGTCACTATTCCTGTGGTAGGCGTTGCGCTGTTCCAGTTCGGTCTGGGGACCGAGTTCTGGAGTTGTTTCGCCGTCTATTTGATTATCCAGGCGCTGGACGGCAACCTGCTGGTGCCGGTGCTGTTTTCTGAAGCAGTCAATTTGCATCCGCTGGTGATTATCCTGTCAGTGGTGATCTTTGGCGGCCTGTGGGGATTCTGGGGCGTGTTCTTCGCCATTCCGCTGGCGACGTTAATCAAGGCCGTTGTCCATGCCTGGCCGGATGCGCAGGTCGTTGACGAGTCCTGATGCGTTTATGTAACAGGGAAGTGGTGAACTGTGTGTTAGTCGATGCGCTCTGAGCGAAAGGCAAAAAGGTAGCGCGAGATAAAAAGGCGAGTGTAAAAAAGGACGCTTAAACAGACAGCCGATTACCCGGCCTACACACGGTAGGCCGGACAGGGCGTCAGCCGTCATCCGGCAGCGTGAAAGTCAGGCGTTTTCTTTCAACCAGTTCAGCACCACATCGTGGTGATTACTGGTTTTGAAATCATCGAAAACGTGTTCAATCTTACCGTCAGCGTCAATCAAGAAGCTGATGCGATGGATCCCATCATAGGTTTTCCCCATAAAGGATTTCTCGCCCCAGACGCCAAACTGCTCGCAGACCTGATGATCCTCGTCGGACAGCAGGGTAAAGTTAAGCAGCTCTTTTTCGGCAAAACGGGAAAGCTTTTCAGGCTTGTCAGTGCTGATGCCCAGCACGTCTACACCTGCTTTTTTCAGCTCATCCATGTTATCTCGCAGGCCACAGGCCTGAACGGTACAGCCTGGCGTCATGGCTTTCGGATAGAAATAGACCAGCACACGCTGTCCCTGGAAGTCGGTCAAATTTACTTGTTCTCCGTCTTGATCCGGCAAGCTAAATTTCGGTGCGATGTCACCGGCTTTCAGTGGATTCATTACTTAACTCCATCCTGTTCATCATGTTGTGAATAATTAACAACGTTAATACTGCCTTGTGCATTGAGTTCTGTACATAGTGCTTTAAAGGCCTGTTCAATATTTGCGGCATCATCCGATGCCGGACTGTGGGCGGTAATCTGGATGTATAACTGCGCCGCCTTATCATTTTCAGCAGGTTGCGTGCGCGAAACCAGTTCCGCAATGTTCATTCGATGGTTATCAAACAGGGCTGTAAATCGTTCAATTAAATGTGGCGAATCCGGTACATCAACCTGAACCCATACCGTTGCCGGCATTGGCGGACGGGGATGCGCCGTCGTACGCTTCATCACAATCAGTAAATCCAGCTCTGCACCTTTCAACGGCAGGGTCGATTCGATCAGGGTGATGGCATTCCAGGTACCCGACAGCAGCATGATAAACGTAAACTCATCGCCCAACATGGCCAGGCGACTGTCTTCGATATTACAGCCGCAACTGCTGACATGGCGGGTGATCGTGTTCACAATTCCAGGGCGATCGGCACCCAGCGCAGTAATAACCAGATAATGTTGCGATGAAGGTGTCAAACCTGTTCTTCCTTTGAGAGGTGGGGTAATCATAAGGAAAGCATAAAAAAAACCTGCATACAACAATCAGAAGGGCTCTCGTCGCTTGCTTTTATTGTCGTACCAAACGTAACATTGAGACACTTGTTTGCACAGAGGATGGCCCATGTTCACGGGAAGTATTGTCGCGCTTGTTACACCGATGGATGAAAAAGGTAATGTCTGCCGGTCAAGCCTGAAAAAACTGATTGATTATCATGTCGCCAGTGGCACCTCGGCGATCGTTTCTGTTGGCACTACCGGTGAGTCCGCTACGCTGAGTCATGATGAACATGGCGATGTGGTGATGATGACGCTGGAGCTGGCTGATGGGCGTATCCCGGTGATTGCCGGTACGGGCGCGAACGCGACCGCAGAAGCCATTAGTCTGACGCAGCGTTTCAATGACAGCGGAATTGTCGGCTGCCTGACGGTAACGCCTTACTACAACCGTCCGACTCAGGAAGGTTTGTTCCAGCATTTCAAAGCCATCGCGGAACATACTGACCTGCCCCAAATTCTGTATAATGTGCCATCCCGTACCGGTTGCGATATGCTGCCGGAAACCGTTGGTCGTCTGGCGGAATTAAAAAATATTGTCGCAATTAAAGAGGCGACAGGGAACTTAAGTCGGGTTCACCAGATCAAAGAGCTGGTTTCCGATGATTTTCTGCTGCTCAGCGGCGATGACGCGACCGCGATGGACTTTATGCAGTTAGGCGGTCATGGCGTGATCTCCGTGACGTCTAACGTTGCGGCGCGTGATATGGCGGAAATGTGCAAACTGGCGGCGGAAGGGCGTTTTGCCGAGGCGCGTACCATTAATCAGCGTCTGATGCCGTTACATAACAAACTGTTTGTCGAACCCAACCCAATCCCAGTGAAATGGGCATGTAAGGCGTTGGGCCTTGTGGCGACTGATACGCTGCGCTTGCCGATGACACCCATCACAGACAATGGTCGTGAAATTGTCAAAGCGGCGCTCAAGCATGCCGGTTTGCTGTAAAGTTTAGGGAGATTTGATGGCTTACTCAGTACAAAAGTCGCGCCTGGCCAGGGTTGCGGGTGTTTCGCTTGTTTTGCTGCTCGCGGCCTGTAGTTCTGACTCGCGCTACAAGCGCCAGGTGAGTGGTGATGAATCCTATCTGGAAGCCGCACCGCTTGCTGAACTTCATGCGCCTGCCGGTATGATTCTGCCGGTGACCACGAGCGACTACAACATTCCGGTCACCAACGGCAGCGGTGCTGTTGGGAAAGCGTTGGATATCCGTCCGCCGGCACAGCCGCTGGCGCTGGTTTCCGGTGCCCGGACCCAGTTTGCGGGTGATACCGCCACGCTGCTGGTGGAAAACGGGCGTGGAAATACGCTGTGGCCGCAGGTGGTCAGCGTGATTCAGTCTAAAAACTACACGATTGAAAAACGTGATGATGCCAGCCAGACGCTGACAACCGGTTGGGTTGACTGGAACCGTCTGGACGAAGACGAGCAGTACCGTGGCCGTTATCAAATCTCGGTTAAACCGCAGGGCTATCAGCAGGCGGTGATGGTGAAACTGGTCAACCTTGAGCAGGCCGGTAAGCCTGTGGCGGATGCCGCTTCACTGCAGCGTTATAGCACTGAGATGATGAACGTGATTTCTGCGGGCCTTGATAAGACCGCGACTGACGCCGCGAATGCTGCACAGAACCGTTCTGCCGCCACGATGGATGTGCAGAGCGCCGCGGATGACACCGGTTTACCGATGCTGGTGGTGCGTGGCCCATTCAACGTCGTCTGGCAGCGCCTCCCGGCAGCACTGGAGAAAGTCGGCATGAAAGTGACCGACAGTACCCGTTCGCAGGGGAGTATGGCTGTTACCTACAAACCGCTGTCCGATAGCGGCTGGCAGGAGCTGGGCGCTCGCGACCCAGGGCTCTCTTCCGGTGACTACAAACTGCAGGTCGGTGATTTAGACAACCGCAGCAGCTTGCAGTTTATCGATCCGAAGGGGCATACCTTGACGCAGAGCCAGAACGACGCGCTGGTTGCTATCTTCCAGGCAGCGTTTAGCAAGTAAAAAACAGGGCTGGAGAAATCCGGCCCTTTTTATTTCCGTGCTACGCAAACGTGTGCGTGGCATAATATTCCCCGTTTTGAATACAAATGATCACACCCAGGAGTAATGAAGATGCAAAAGCAAGCTGAGTTGTATCGTGGTAAAGCGAAGACCGTATACAGCACGGAAAACCCGGACCTGTTGGTGCTCGAATTCCGCAATGATACGTCAGCAGGGGATGGCGCGCGCATTGAGCAGTTTGATCGTAAAGGTATGGTGAATAACAAGTTCAACTATTTCATCATGACCAAACTGGCCGAAGCGGGTATCCCGACGCAGATGGAGCGACTGCTCTCTGATACCGAATGTCTGGTGAAAAAGCTGGATATGGTGCCGGTCGAGTGCGTGGTGCGTAACCGTGCGGCAGGCTCTCTGGTTAAACGTCTGGGTATTGAAGAGGGCATCGAACTGAATCCGCCGTTATTCGACCTGTTCCTGAAAAACGATGCAATGCATGACCCAATGGTCAATGATTCCTACTGCGAAACCTTTGGTTGGGTGAGCAAAGAGAATCTGGCACGAATGAAAGAGCTGACCTATAAAGCGAACGATGTGCTGAAAAAAATGTTCGATGACGCAGGACTGATCCTCGTCGACTTCAAACTGGAGTTCGGTCTGTACAAAGGCGAAGTGGTGCTCGGCGATGAATTCTCTCCGGACGGTAGCCGTCTGTGGGACAAAGAGACCCTCGAGAAAATGGACAAAGATCGTTTCCGTCAGAGCCTGGGTGGTCTGATTGAAGCCTATGAAACCGTGGCGCGTCGTCTGGGTGTGAATCTCGACTAACTTACCTTTCGGGTCGGGGATGCTCTCCGACCCGCTCTTCGCACTTCAATCTTGTTTTCCTGTGGTAATCTTCCGCTGAACCGCCTACGATCATCATCATAACGAATAGAATGTTGAGGTAAGTATGCGCTGGCAAGGGCGTCGTGAAAGTGACAATGTGGAAGACAGGCGCAGCAGCTCAGGCGGTGGTCCCTCTCTGGGCGGGCCAGGATTTCGTCTGCCGAGCGGCAAAGGCGGGATTATTCTGCTCATCGTCGTGCTGGTTGCCGGGTATTACGGCGTCGATTTAACCGGACTGATGACGGGACAACCGGTCTCTCAGCAGCAGTCTCAGCGTTCCATCAGCCCGAATGAAGATGAAGCGGCAAAATTTACCTCGGTGATTCTGGCAACGACAGAAGACTCCTGGGGACAGCAGTTTGAAAAAATGGGGCGTACCTATCAACCGCCAAAGCTCGTGATGTACCGTGGTGCAACGCGAACTGGCTGCGGTACCGGACAATCCATCATGGGGCCGTTTTATTGCCCGGCGGATAGCACGGTCTATATCGATCTCTCCTTCTACGATGACATGAAAGACAAACTGGGCGCGGACGGTGATTTCGCTCAGGGGTATGTGATTGCTCACGAAGTCGGTCATCACGTCCAGAAACTGCTTGGCATCGAGCCGAAAGTGCGTCAGATGCAGCAGAACGCCTCGCAGGCGGAAATCAACCAACTCTCTGTCCGTATGGAACTACAGGCGGACTGCTTTGCCGGTGTCTGGGGCAACAGCATGCAGCAGCAGGGCGTACTGGAGTCCGGCGATCTGGAAGAAGCATTGAATGCCGCCGAAGCGATTGGCGACGATCGTCTCCAGCAGCAAAGTCAGGGGCGCGTCGTTCCGGACAGCTTCACCCACGGGACGTCAGAGCAGCGCTATCGCTGGTTTAAGCGCGGTTTCGATAGTGGCAATCCGGCGCAATGTAATACCTTTGGTAAAGGTTTTTAACTTCTGAGGCAGGGATGTCTGGTTACACCGCGCTGAATGCGTTAACCGCGCAAATGACCCGGGAGGGGATTCGCCGCCTGCTGGTGCTGAGCGGCGAGGCGTCCTGGTGTCATGAACAAGTACAGCACCTGCGCGACACGTTGCCCGGCGACTGGCTATGGGTTTCCCCTGATGCCGCCGCCGAACCCAGTTGCACGCCGCTGGCGCTGCAAACGTTACTGGGACGTGAATTCCACCATGCCGTTTTCGATGCTCTGGCCGGGTTTGATGCGGCGGCTTTTGCTGCCTTAAGCGGAACGCTGCGCGCGGGCAGTTGGCTGGTGTTACTCACGCCGCCACTGGCGCGCTGGCATCTCTGTCCTGATAATGATTCGCTGCGCTGGAGCGACTGCGCGCAACCTATTGCGACTCCCCATTTTATCCACCGCATTCGTCGCCTCATCGCGGCGGATGAACAGACGCTGTGCTGGCAACAGTCGCAGCCGTTTTGCGTACCGTATTTTTCAGAACGTCCTCACTGGCAGTCCGCAACCGGTGCGCCGCTGCCGGAACAGGCCGCTATTCTGACGCAACTGCTCCGGATGCCCGAAGGGATCGCCACGGTGACCGCCGCGCGTGGACGTGGGAAATCGGCGCTGGCCGGTCAGTTGATTTCACGTATTACGGGCAACGCCCTTGTGACGGCACCGGCGAAAGCGGCAACGGATGTGCTGGCGCAATTTGCCGGTGACCGTTTCCGCTTTATGGCGCCAGATGCGCTGCTGAGTGCGGAGGTTGATGCCGACTGGCTGGTGGTGGATGAGGCGGCGGCGATCCCTGCGCCGCTCCTTCAGCGTCTGGTTTCCCGTTTTCCGCGCGCCCTACTGACAACGACCGTACAGGGCTACGAAGGCACCGGACGCGGCTTTTTGTTAAAATTTTGCGCCCGCTTCCCGGAACGACAGCGTTATGAACTTCAGCAACCCGTCCGCTGGGCGCAGGGATGTCCGCTGGAGAAATGGGTTAGCGACGCGCTGGTTTTTGATGATGACGATTTTGCGACTACCCCGCAGGGCTGCATGGTGATTAGGCCTTTCGAACAGGACGCCTGGCAGACGCAACCGGAAATGCCTCTGGCGGTCTATCGGCTGCTTTCCGGGGCGCATTATCGTACCTCTCCGCTGGATCTACGCCGAATGATGGATGCGCCGGGGCAGCATTTTTTCCACGCCACCTGTGACAGGGAAATCGTCGGGGCACTCTGGCTGGTTGAGGAAGGCGGTCTTGCTCCCGAACTCAGCCAGGCGGTCTGGGCGGGATTTCGGCGACCGCGGGGGAATCTCGTCGCGCAGTCGCTGGCGGCACACGGTGGCGATCCGCTGGCGGCTACCCTGACCGGTCGTCGAATCAGTCGCATTGCCGTCCATCCGGGACGTCAGCGTGAGGGGATTGGACAACAGCTGATCGCGCAGGCTCATACGGCACACTGTGACTATCTTTCCGTGAGCTTTGGCTATACGCCGGAGCTGTGGCGCTTCTGGCAGCGCTGTGGTTTTATCCTGGTGCGGGTAGGCAACCACAAGGAGGCCAGTAGCGGCTGCTATACCGCAATGGCGCTCTTACCGCTAAGCGCGGCAGGCAGGCACCTGGCCGAATATGAGCACCACCGTTTGCGTCGCGATGCGGATATTCTTGCGCGGTGGAATGGGGAGGCGATCCCGGTTGAACCGCTGAAAGCGACTACGCTTAATGAAGATGACTGGCAGACGCTGGCAGGGTTTGCTTTCGCGCACCGTCCGTTGTTGACCTCTCTCGGTGGTCTGAACCGCCTGCTGTCGACCAGCGCGTTGCCGCTACCGGCGCTGCGGGGCAGCCTGCAAGCACGCCTCAGCGATGCGGAACTCTGTGTGACATTGCGCCTTTCAGGGCGCAAAGCACTGCTGAAGCGTCAGCGGGAAGAGGCGGCGCAGGCGTTAGCCGGGCTGGATCCCGCACGGACTGAGCATGACCGTAATCGCATTCTGCAATGGCAATTTTTTCACTAACTCCTTCAATTTTCTGGCATGGTCATTGCGATTGAGCAGCGTAGAATTAACGACATCAGTTAAGGAGATCGCCATGAAACATGACCATTTTGTTGTTCAAAGTCCGGCCCAACCTGCTCAACAGCTGTTGCTGCTGTTTCATGGCGTGGGTGATAACCCCGTTGCGATGGGAGAGATTGGTTCGTGGTTTGCCCCTCTCTTCCCGGACGCGCTGGTGGTCAGTATCGGCGGCGTTGAGCCGAGCGGACCGGCATCCGGGCGGCAGTGGTTTTCCGTGCAAGGGGTGACGGAAGAGAACCGTCAGGCACGGATTGACGCTATCATGCCGGTGTTTATCGAAACCGTACGTTACTGGCAAAAACAGAGTGGCGTAGGGGCAAATGCCACGGCGCTGATTGGTTTCTCGCAGGGCGCGATTATGGCGCTGGAGAGCATCAAAGCCGAGCCTGGGCTGGCCTCGCGGGTGATTGCGTTTAACGGACGCTACGCCAGCCTGCCGGAAACGGCATCGACCGCCACCACGATTCATCTGATTCACGGTGGGGAAGATCGGGTCATTGAGCTTTCGCATGCGGTAGCCGCCCAGGATGCGCTGTTAAGCGCAGGTGGGGATGTCACGCTGGATATTGTGGAAGACCTCGGTCACGCGATTGATGACCGTAGCATGCAGTTTGCACTCGACCATTTGCGCTATACCGTGCCGAAGCACTACTTTGACGAAGCGCTCAGCGGCGGTACGCCGAACGATGATGACGTAATTGAGATGATCTAAAAGACAAAGCCGGAATGGGGAAACCCCTTCCGGCTCTGGTTTATTTCTTCGGTTGGTCTTTCTTCGGCCAATCGTCGTCGTCATCCCACTTATCGTTAAAATCACGATGCGGGGGAAGTTCCGGTTTATTCGCGAGGAATTTTTTGTGGTCGACGCGTTTGAGATCCTTGATCACATTCAGCAGCACACCTACCAAAAACACCAGCACCAGAATCCACCAATATTTTGCCAGCCAGTCCATGCGCGTTACCTCTTGCAGGAACCTCGTCAGGCGACGAGTTGTTCCATTATACGTTGATACATACGGGCAAGCAGTTGCAGGTCGGCGGCGTTCACACATTCATTAATTTTATGAATCGTGGCATTCACCGGACCGAGCTCTACGACCTGCGCCCCCATACGAGCGATAAACCGTCCATCGGACGTACCGCCCGTGGTCAGTAACTGCGGTTTAATTTCATTATAGTGCTCGATGGCGTTCACGACTGCATCCACCAGTTTCCCGCGATCGGTCAGGAACGGCTGGCCAGAGAGCCACCAGTCAACGGTATAGCGCAACTGATGTTTCTCGAGCAGCGCGTGCACCCGCGCTTTGATCATCTCGTCAGTCAGTTCGGTACTGAAACGGAAGTTGAACTGCACAAACAGTTCACCGGGGATGACGTTATTGCTACCGGTACCCGCCTGGACGTTGGCAATCTGCATGCTGGTGGCCGGGAAAAACTCATTGCCCTGATCCCACTCAATATTCACCAGTTCATTGAGCATCGGCGCGGCGCGATGTACCGGGTTATCCGCCAGGTGTGGATAGGCGACGTGACCCTGCACACCGTGGATAGTCAGGTTACAGGTGAGCGATCCGCGACGGCCGTTTTTCACCACGTCACCCACGACTTCGGTACTTGAGGGTTCGCCAACCAGACAGTAATCCAGGCGCTCATTTCGCGCCATCAGCGCCTCAACCACCTTAACGGTGCCGTTTTTCGCGCTGGCCTCTTCATCGGAGGTGATCAGGAACGCCAGGCGCCCTTTGTGGTTCGGGTGCTGAGCGACAAAACGCTCTGCCGCCACCACCATGGCCGCCAGCGAACCTTTCATATCCGCCGCGCCGCGGCCGAACAACATCCCGTCGCGGATGGTTGGCTCGAAAGGTGGGTTGATCCAGCGATCGGCATCGCCCGCCGGCACGACGTCGGTGTGACCGGCAAACGCCAGCGTCTCACCTTGTCCGCGCCATGCCCAAAAATTCTGTGTATCCGCAAAATCCATGCGCTCAACGGTAAAACCGATCGCGCGCAGGCGTTCAATCATCAACGCCTGACATCCGGCATCATCCGGGCTCAGGGAAGGGCGGCGAATAAGCTGTTGTGTCAGCTCAATAACCGGGCACGACATAGACTACACCTCGTCAAAAAACTGCTGATAACTGGATTCACTAAAACCCAGCAGCATAGGCTTCCCGGGCGCACAGAGCAATGGGCGTTTGATGATTGCCGGCATTTCAGTCATTAATGCGGCGGCGGACGCGGCATCCGTGATGTGACTGCGTGTGGTTTCATCCAGTTTTCGCCACGTCGTCCCACGGGTGTTGAGAAGCGGTTCCCACCCTAATTCATTGATAAATGAAGTGAGAAGTGTGCTGTCCAGACCATCGACACGGTAATCATGAAAACGGTAGTCAATGCCGCGCGCTTCCAACCAGCGGCGGGCCTTTTTAATGGTGTCGCAATTTTTAATACCGTAGAGGGTAATCATGTGCATCCTTATTAACGTAAACTGATTATATAATCATCAATATCGTTACGTCCGATAATACATCTTGTCATTTAATCGTGATCGGTAAATATAACATTGTTGAAGTAATGTGAATAATAATTCCTGAATTTGTTGGAATTTTCTTCTTAATCAAAATTCGGAATTTTCTCCGACGCAGTCACTTGTTTTTAATCGAAATTGAAGAAGTACCAGATAAGGTATGATTGTTGCGAATTATTGCAGTAAGTCACATAAAATTTATGGTGACCGCGCCATAGTAATCACATCAACCACACCCCGGAGGATGTAATCACAGCAATCGGTTAATTTGTCTTCACCAGATGAGAATGTTTTTGTAGAATACCCATAATAAGAAGCAGAGGTTGTTATGATTGAACGCGAACTGGGGAACTGGAAAGATTTTATCGAAGTTATGCTTCGCAAATAAATTTCTGGAAGGATGACCAAATAACAGAACATACCGTGTGAGATTCATCACACAGAAAGGGCGACCCGTTGGCAGGTCGCCTTTTTTGTCTGTTATTCCGGACGCGGCTTCAGTGGGAAGCGGCGACGCACCAGCACGAAAAACAGCGGCACGAAGTAGATTGCCAGCACCGTTGCCGAGATCATCCCGCCCATGACGCCCGTCCCGACGGCGTGTTGACCGCCGGAGCCTGCGCCGCTGCTGATCGTCATCGGCAGTACGCCAAAGATAAACGCCAGTGAGGTCATCAGGATCGGACGTAAGCGCTGTCGACATGCATGTAGCGTCGCATCCAGCAGATCGTGTCCTTTCTCATTCATCTCATTGGCAAATTCAACGATCAAAATGGCGTTTTTCGCCGAAAGCCCAATGACCGTCAACAGCCCGACCTGGAAATAGACATCGTTTTCCAGGCCACGCATCCAGGTCGCAAGCAGCGCGCCGATGACCCCCAACGGCACCACCAGCATCACTGAGAACGGTACTGACCAGCTTTCATACAGCGCAGCCAGGCACAGGAATACCACCAACAGTGAAATGGCATACAGGGCCGGAGCCTGCGCTCCGGAGAGTCGCTCCTGGTAAGACATGGCGGTCCATTCCAGTCCAAATCCGGTCGGCAACTGACGCACCAGCGACTCCATCACATCCATCGCTGTCCCGGTACTCACTCCTGGTGCGGCTTCACCGACAATTTCGACGGCGGAATAGCCGTTGTAGCGCTCCAGACGTGGAGAACCCGTCTCCCAGCGAGAGGTGGCGAAGGCGGAGAAAGGCACCATACCGCCGCTGTTATTGCGCACGTACCACAGGTTGATGTCGTCTGGCAGCATACGGTATTTCGCTGCCGCCTGGACGTAGACCTTCTTGACGCGGCCACGGTCCATAAAGTCGTTGACGTAGCTCGATCCCCATGCGGTCTGCAACGTATCGTTGATGTCGTCAATGGATACACCCAGCGCCTGCGCTTTGCGTTGGTCGACATCAATTTGCAACTGAGGACTGTCGTCCAGACCGTTGTGTCGTACACGAGTCAGGGCGCTATCCTGCGACGCCAGGCGAAGCAGTTGGTCACGCGCGGCCATTAAGGCGTCATGACCGGCGCCGGCGTGATCTTGTAGTTCCATATCAAAACCTGCGGAACTGCCGAGACCGCTGATGGCAGGCGGACTGCTGGCGAACACGCGCGCCTCTTTGATTTTGTTAAACGCCTTCGTCGCACGTTCGATAATGGCAAACGAGGTGCCAGTCGTCGGGTCGCGTTCGCTCCAGTCTTTCAGGCGTACAAACATACGCGCCACGTTCTGACCGTTGCCCCCTGGGCCGGAACCGACCGTCGCAAAGACGGACTGGACGGTATCCTTTTCCTGGGTGAAATAATATTTCTCGACTTCCTGTACCACTTTTAAGGTTTGTTGCTGCGTTGAGCCGCTTGGCAACTG
Source organism: Citrobacter sp. LST-B2 (assembly GCF_057983045.1). Taxonomy (NCBI): domain Bacteria; kingdom Pseudomonadati; phylum Pseudomonadota; class Gammaproteobacteria; order Enterobacterales; family Enterobacteriaceae; genus Citrobacter; species Citrobacter sp. LST-B2. Next base: position 3,513,269 of record NZ_CP192598.1, on the reverse strand, counting down.
AACCGAGGTGATAAACATGCCGCGATCTTCCAGCGGCAGGAACGAGGTCGGCAGACGCAGGAACAGAACCACCATCGCGCCAAGCAGCAGCACATAAATCAGGAGCCAGCGCAGGCTGCGATGCAGAATTTTGGCAACGCCTTTTTCGTAGCGTTCGGCGTTACGGTTGAAGGTACGGTTAAACCAGCCGAAGAAACCGGTTTGCCCGTGATGCTCGCCTTTATGCAGTGGTTTAAGCAAAGTGGCGCACAGGGCAGGGGTAAGGATCATCGCCACCAGAACGGAAAGCACCATCGCCGCCACAATGGTAATGGAGAACTGACGGTAGATTGCCCCGGTGGTTCCGCCAAAAAAGGCCATCGGTACGAAGACGGCTGACAGCACCATCGCGATACCGACCAGCGCACCCTGAATTTGTCCCATCGATTTTCGCGTCGCCTCGCGCGGCGTGAGGCCTTCCTCACTCATAATACGCTCGACGTTTTCCACAACCACGATGGCGTCATCCACCAGCAGGCCGATTGCCAGTACCATCGCAAACATCGTCAGGGTATTGATGCTGTAGCCGAAGGCATAGAGCACCGAAAACGTCCCCATCAGCACCACCGGTACGGCAATGGTGGGGATCAGCGTGGCGCGGAAATTTTGCAGGAACAGGTACATCACGAGGAACACCAGCGCGATGGCTTCCAGCAGTGTTTTCACCACGTCTTCAATCGAGGCTTTAACGAAGGAGGTGGTTTCATAGGCCACCTTGTACTCAAGACCATGTGGGAAGTATTGCGCCAGTTCATCCAGACGCTTAATGACCTGGGTCGCGGTGGCCATTTCGTTGGCCCCCGACGCCAGTTTCACTCCAAGACCGGATGCCGCATTGCCATTGAAGCGGCTGAGATAGTCATACTTCTCAGCCCCCATTTCGACGGTGGCGACATCGCCCAGGGTTACTTCTGAGCCATCCTGATTGACACGTAGCGTAATGGCGCGAAACTGTTCCGGCGTTTGCAGCAGCGACTGGGCGTTAATGGTGGCATTCAGCGCCTGGGTATCAATGGAAGGGGTTCCGCCAAGCTGTCCGACGGCGATCTGCGCGTTCTGCGACTCAATGGCGTCGGTGACATCTTTCGCCGTCATCTGGAAGCTGTTGAGCTTTGCCGGATCCAGCCAGATGCGCATGGAATATTGCGAGCCGTAGGCATCGATGTCGCCGACGCCGCTCACCCGGCTGAGCGGATCCTGAATATTACTGGCGACGTAGTCCGCGATATCCTGCTTATCCATCGACCCGTCGGTGGAGACAAAAGCAATCGTCAGGATGTTGGTATCCCCGGTCTTACGGACCGTGACACCCTGGTTCTGTACCGCCTGCGGCAGTTTACGCATCGCCGACTGTAACTGGTTCTGGACCTGTTGTACGGCTTCATCCGGATCGGTGCCCGCCACGAAGCTCAGTGTAACTGACGCTTGCCCGGTGCCGCTGCTTTGCGATGACATGTACATCAGATTATCGAGGCCGGTCATGTTCTGCTCAATGACCTGGGTGACGGTGTTTTCCAGCGTTTGGGCGGAAGCGCCGGGATAGTTTGCCGTGATGCGCACGTTTGGCGGCGCCAGATCAGGATATTGCTCCACCGGCAAAGAGAAAATCGCCAGGGTACCTGTCAGACACAACAGAATAGCCAGCACCCAGGCAAATATGGGGCGATCGATAAAGAAATTCGCCATCAGAAAGAGGACCTCATTATTCTACATATCTTTATAGGTATGACTTGCTTCACTGTATCGGGAAGGTACGAGCCAAACGTGGAGAAAAAAAGGAGATAATGTAAATTATCATGCCTGATTACAGTGTTTGTCAGCTTCCCACATGCTCACGTCCGGTTTAGTGCGATTTTATGCCAGATGACTCGCATCCTCTTCTGATTCTGTCGAGCGAAAGCTAATGCTCACTAACGTCCCACCGCCGGAAGGCTGCGAAAAACTTAACGTGCCGCCAAGACGTTCCGCGCGCTCGCGCATAATGTTCAGGCCGTAATGCCCCGCCGGTTCTTTAGGTTCGCCAATGCCCACGCCGTTATCGCGAATATACACCGTGTGATTGCCATCCGGCGCTGTCACACAGCTGACGGCAATCTCACTGGCACTGGCGTGCTTCATCGCGTTGAGCACCGCTTCCCGGATAATCTGTAACAGATGGACCTGCATCTGCGCATCGAGCGCCAGCGTCGGCAACCGGCAGTCCAGAGTGAGTTTAGCGGCAGTTTGCCCTTGTAGCGCTTCGAGCATTTCATGCAGTGCGGAAGGTAAATCAGCCTGTTGCAGGGTCAGGCGGAAGGTGGTCAGCAGTTCACGCAACTGACGATAGGCGTCGTTCAGCGCCCGCGAGAAGTCATCCATAATGGCCTGCGCCGGGGCGTTATCCTCAGGAATGGCGCGTTTGAGCAGCGTCAACTGAATGCGCAGATACGAGAGCACCTGCGCCAGAGAGTCATGCAGTTCACGGGCAATAGTGGCGCGTTCTTCCATCAGCAACAGTTGCTGGAAGTGTTTCTGCGCATGGTTGAAGTACAGGCCGCGCCCCAGCATTGTCGATACGCTGTTTAACAGCGGGATCGCGCTGGCGACATGCTGACTTTGCCAGTGCAGCTCGCCGTAGACCGTCTCCTGCATGGTCACCGGCAGGATTTGCATCGGCAGGTCGGCCTGTTTTTCACCTTCACTGATACGCCAGTTTTCGCCGACGGTAAGCTCCAGAAATAGTGCCGCTTCATTATCACGGACAATCTGCAAAATATGGCGGAAGCAGTGCACATCAATCTGACTGGTATTTAGCGCCTGAGAACACTGGTACAGCACTTCCAGACGTCGCTTGGCTTCATGGAGATCGTGGGTCTTTTCTTCGACCTTCGCTTCCAGCGAGCGGTACAGCTTATGCAACTCGCTCGACATCTGATTAAAGGTCTTCGCCAGTAGCCCCAGTTCGTTGGGAAGGTGCGTATCCAGCGGCGGCGAATCAAACTGACCGTGTTCGATGCGCTGGCTGGCCATTACCAGTTGGTTCAGCGGGCGCACAACCTGATGACGAATACGGCGCAGGGTGAAAAAGACGAGGGTAAAAATCCCGATACCGCCCGCCAGCGAGATCCCCACCACCAGCATCACTTTGCGCTCGGCATAGTGCTGCAAGGCCAGCACGAAGAGATCGATCTTATCGACGTAGGCGTTAATGTTGTTCTGATACCACTGTAGATCCCCATCAATCAGGCGGGCATTCATCTCCAGCCAGTTGGCATGCAGTTGCGCGTAGCGACCTTTCACCGCCTGAGGCACATACCAGGCATTCAGATTGCTTAACGCCGATGAGTTGAGGGCCTGTTGAAAGAGCAGACGATGGGCGTTTAATTGCGGGCTGTGGCTTTGCAGATCGTACCCCAGACGATAGCTCTGCATACGTAATGAACCCGCCACGTTAATGGCTTCGGCATCCCGCAGGCTGCTGGCCAGCGTCAGTAACGCCACGCCGGTTGAGAGAATCGAGAGCAGGACAATGTAAAAAAAGGCCCGGGCCAGGCTGGCCGAGACGGGGCGTTTGACGATCACACGCGTAATTTCCTTTAAAAGTGCTTACGGTAAAAATCTCTCGCAGATCTGAAACGTAATTTCACTCTGGCTGAAATAAATTGATCTGCCACAGGTTCTGTAGAAATAGTTGTGCTTCCTGGGCAAATGAACATTGCCGACGTGTGGTCAGTCGGTTAATAACAACACTTATATAAAGAATAAGGTTTTTACAACCAAAAAAGAAGGTCGCCATGAACCGTTTTATTATGGCCAACAGCCAACAGTGCCTGGGATGCCATGCCTGTGAAGTCGCTTGCGTTTTGGCCCACAATGAAGAGCAACATGTCCTTAGCCAACGTCACTACCAGCCCCGGATCACGGTTATCAGGCATCAGCATCAGCGAAGTGCAGTGACCTGCCACCATTGCGAAGATGCGCCCTGCGCCCGCAGTTGTCCGAATGGAGCGATAAGCCACGTCAACGACAGCGTGCAGGTCAATCAGCAAAAGTGTATCGGCTGTAAATCCTGCGTGGTGGCTTGTCCGTTTGGCACCATGCAAATCGTCCTGACCCCCGTCGCCAACGATCAGGTCAAAGCCACAGCACATAAATGCGACCTCTGTCAGGGGCGGGAAAAGGGGCCGGCCTGCGTGGAGAACTGTCCTGCGGACGCACTGCAACTGGTGACGGAAGGGTCGTTAACCCGGCTGGCGAAAGCGCGACGTTTACGTACTGCCCGGCAGGAGAATCAGCCGTGGCATGCCGATGCCACAGCGACCGCTTTCCCCGCAATGAGCAAAATTGAGCAAATGCACGCGACGCCGGCGCGCGGTGAGCCGGATAAACTGGCTATCGACGCGCGAAAAGTCAGCTTTGATGAAATCTATCTGCCGTTTCGCACGGCTCAGGCGGAGCGGGAGGCCTCACGCTGCCTGAAGTGTGGTGAACACAGCATTTGCGAATGGACCTGCCCGCTACATAACCACATCCCTCAGTGGATTGAACTGGTGAAAGCCGGAAATATTGATGCGGCAGTGGAGTTGTCTCACCAGACGAATTGTCTGCCGGAAATCACCGGGCGCGTTTGTCCACAAGACCGACTGTGCGAGGGCGCCTGTACGGTGCGCGACGAGCACGGCGCGGTGACGATCGGCAACATTGAACGCTACATTTCTGACCGTGCGCTGGGTAACGGCTGGCGGCCGGATCTGAGTCATGTCCAGAAGGTCGATAAGCGTGTGGCGATTATTGGCGCCGGTCCGGCAGGGCTTGCCTGTGCCGACGTGCTGGCGCGTCACGGCGTCAGCGCCACGGTTTTTGATCGTCACCCTGAAATCGGCGGACTGCTGACCTTTGGCATCCCGGCCTTCAAACTGGATAAATCACTGCTGGCGCGTCGTCGGGAAATTTTTAGCGCGATGGGGATCCATTTTGAGCTGAACTGCGAAGTGGGCAGGGATGTGAAAATGGAGGCGCTGCTCGAGGATTACGATGCCGTATTTGTCGGCGTGGGAACCTATCGTTCGATGAAGGCCGACCTGCCTAACGAAGAGGCTCCGGGCGTCTATGACGCGCTGCCATTCCTGATCGCCAATACTAAACAGGTGATGGGACTGGACGAATGTCCTGAAGAGCCGTACATCAACACCGCCGGACTTAACGTGGTGGTGTTGGGCGGTGGCGACACGGCGATGGACTGTGTCCGTACCGCGCTGCGTCATGGCGCAAGCCAGGTCACCTGCGCCTATCGCCGTGACGAAGCCAACATGCCGGGTTCGAAGAAAGAGGTGAAAAACGCGCGTGAGGAAGGGGCGAAGTTCGAGTTCAACGTCCAGCCGGTCGATCTGGAACTGAGCGCGGACGGGCGCGTTTGCGGCATTCGTTTTCTGCGTACGCAATTGGGTGAGCCGGATGCCCAGGGACGCCGCCGTCCGGTGCCAATTGCTGGCAGTGAATTTGTGATGCCGGCAGATGCCGTGATCATGGCGTTTGGTTTCCATCCGCACGGGATGCCGTGGCTGGAGAGCCATGGAGTGCAAGTGGACAGCTGGGGTCGCATCGCGGCAAACGTGGAGAGTGCATACCGTTACCAGACCACTAACCCGAAAATTTTTGCCGGCGGCGATGCTGTTCGCGGCGCCGATCTGGTGGTCACCGCGATGGCGGAAGGGCGCCATGCGGCGCAGGGGATCATCGACTGGCTGGGGCGGTAAACGTTCGATTATCCCGTAGGCCGGATAAGGCGTAGCCGACATCCGGCTTGATAGCGCTGCGCTTATCAGGTCTACAATTCACCTCTGTCTGGCATAAATCAGCCTTATCTTACACAGACAAATCCGGCTTCACGGCGTAGTATAATTTCTCTTCTTACGCTGTGGAGTCGATATGTCGCAAAAAATCACCCTCGTTAAAGACAAAGTCCTTTCTGATAACTATTTCATCCTGCGCAATATTACCTACGATCTGACCCGCTCGAACGGCGATGTCATCCGCCACAAACGTGAAGTGTACGATCGCGGCAATGGGGCAACGATCCTGCTGTATAACGCAGAGAAAAAGACGGTGGTGCTGATTCGTCAGTTCCGCGTAGCGACGTGGGTGAACGGTAACGAAAGCGGGCAGTTGATTGAAACCTGCGCCGGATTACTGGACAACGACGAGCCGGAAGCCTGCATTCGCAAAGAGGCCATTGAAGAGACAGGCTATGAAGTAGGTGAGGTGCGCAAGCTCTTTGAGCTGTACATGTCTCCCGGCGGTGTGACGGAGCTGATTCACTTTTTTATCGCCGAATACAGCGAAAGCCAGCGTGCTAACGCGGGGGGTGGTGTGGAAGACGAAGACATCGACGTGCTGGAATTACCGTTTACTCAGGCACTGGAGATGATTAAAACCGGTGAAATACGAGACGGTAAGACCGTGTTATTGCTCAACTATTTACAATCCTCCCATTTAATGGACTGATAAATAAGGTTTATATTTCTTTACGAATGATTGAATCTATCCGACAAATCCGATTGAGCATGGTCAACAGCACAACGAAGATACGACCTGTGTTGTTCGTTTGACTTCTGGGGTTATTACCGTCCATGCGCTATCGCGTTATTTTCCTTTTCCTGCTCGGCCTGATTCCGGCCCGCTTGCTGTGGGCCGCGCCCGCGCAACAGGCCTTTTCTGACTGGCAGGTAACGTGTAATAACCAGAATTTTTGCGTCGCGCGTAACACCGGTGAACATGGCGGGCTGGTGATGACGCTGAGCCGCAGTGCCGGGGCGCATACCGATGCCGTCTTGCGCCTCGATCTTGGCGGACTGACCGCGCCCACCAACGAAGCGGATATCGCGCCACGCCTGTTGCTGGATGGCAAACCGTTGGCGCTGAGCCCAGATCACTGGAGAATGACGCCGTGGCACCTGATGACAGACGACCCGGCGACTATCGCTGAATTTCTGCTGACGATTCAGGACGGGAAGGCGATTACCCTGCAAAAGGGCAATCAAACCATTTCGCTGGCCGGGCTGAAAGCGGCGCTGTTGTTCATCGACGCGCAGCAGAAGCGGGTGGGCAGCGAAACGGCGTGGATTGAAAAAGGGGACGATCCTCCACTGAGCGTGCCACCGGCACCGGCGCTGAAAGGCGTAGCCGTCGTTAACCCAACACCCACACCGCTCTCCCTCGACGAACGCAACGACCTTCTTGATTACGGCAACTGGCGAATAAACGGCATTAAGTGTTCACTCGATCCTTCACGCCGTGAGGTGCGGGTGACCGCCCTTACCGATGACAAAGCCCTGTTGATGATCGCCTGCGAAGCCGGAGCGTACAACACCATCGATCTGGCGTGGATCGTGTCGCGGAAAAAACCACTGGCCTCACACGCCGTACGCCTACGTTTACCGTTTAACAGCGGCGCGGAAAGTAATGACATGGAGTTAATGAACGCCGTGTTTGATGAGAAGTCGCGTGAACTGGTTACCCTGGCAAAAGGGCGGGGATTAACGGACTGCGGCATCCAGACTCGCTGGCGTTTTGACGGTCAGCGTTTTCGTCTGGTGCGTTATGCCGAAGAGCCGAGCTGTGATGGCTGGCATGGGCCAGATGCCTGGCCCACGCTGTGGATCACGCGTTGATTTTTTATCGGATGACGACGCAGTCGTCATCCGGCGTTGCAGACATCAGGCGTTCAAAACCTTGTGTGCTTTTTCCACAATGTTCTCCACCGTAAAGCCGAAGTAAGGGAACAGCTTCTCTGCTGGCGCGGATTCACCGTAGCCGGTCATCCCGACAATCGCCCCTTTTAAGCCCACATATTTGTACCAGTAATCGGCAATACCGGCTTCGACCGCGACGCGCGCGCTGACGTTCGATGGCAGCACCGACTCGCGGTATGCCTCGTCCTGGGCATCGAAAATATCCGTTGAGGGCAGCGATACCACGCGGACGTTACGCCCTTCGCCGGTCAGTTTCTCCGCGGCCTGCAGGGTAATCTCCATTTCTGACCCGGTGGCAATCAGAATGATATCCGGTTTGCCGCCGCTGTCTTTCAGCACGTAGCCACCGCGGGCGATCGCTTTCACCTGCTCCGGCGTGCGTTCAACCTGTGCCAGGTTCTGTCGTGACAGGATCAGCGCCGTGGGACCATCATGGCGCTCGACCGCCAGCTTCCAGCCCACTGCAGCTTCAACCTGATCGCACGGACGCCAGGTGCTGAAATTGGGCGTCAGACGCAGGCTGGCCAGTTGTTCCACAGCCTGGTGGGTCGGACCATCTTCCCCCAGACCGATGGAGTCATGGGTATACACCATGATTTGTCGCGCTTTCATCAGTGCCGCCATGCGCGCGGCATTACGCGCATATTCAACGAACATCAGGAAGGTGGCGGTATAGGGCACGAATCCGCCGTGATGGGCGATGCCGTTGGCGATGGCGGTCATACCAAATTCACGCACGCCATAGTGAATGTAATTGCCCGCCAGATCCTCTTTCAGTGAGGTGGAACCTTTCCAGATCGTCAGGTTGCTCGGCGCCAGATCCGCCGAACCGCCTAACAGCTCCGGCAGAAGTGGGCCGTAGACGTTGAGAGTATTTTGCGATGCCTTGCGGGTGGCGATTTTGGCGGGGGTCGCCTGTAACTCGTTGATGTATTTCTGTGTGGTTTTTTCCCAGGACTCTGGCAGACCGCCGGTCATGCGGCGCGTGAACTCTGCGGCCAGTTGCGGGTGCGCTTTCTGGTAAGCGGCGAATTTTTCGTTCCAGTGCTGTTGCGCTTTCTCGCCTTTTTCGCGGGCGTCCCAGGCGCGATAAATCTCTTTCGGGATCTCAAATGCCGGATGGTGCCAGCCGAGTTTTTGGCGGGTCAGCGCCACTTCTTCTTCGCCCAGCGCCGCGCCGTGGGATTCCTCTTTCCCTGCTTTGTTCGGTGAGCCAAAGCCGATCACCGTGCGGCAGATAATCAGCGACGGTTTGTCCTTCACGCTCTGCGCTTCCTGAATCGCTCTCTTCACCGCTTCCGGGTCGTGGCCATCAATCTCGTGGACGACATGCCAGTGGTAGGCCTCAAAGCGTTTGGCGGTATCATCGGTAAACCAGCCGTCGGTTTCACCATCAATGGAGATACCGTTGTGATCGTAAAAACCGATCAGCTTGCCCAGCCCCAGCGTTCCCGCCAGCGAACAGACCTCATGCGAAATGCCTTCCATCAGGCAGCCGTCACCCATAAACACATACGTGAAGTGATCGACAATCTCGTGGTCCGGCTGGTTAAACTGTGCCGCCAGCGTGCGTTCGGCAATGGCTAAACCGACGGCGTTCGCCAGCCCCTGGCCCAGCGGCCCGGTGGTGGTTTCCACGCCTGGCGTATAGCCGATTTCCGGGTGGCCTGGCGTTCTGGAATGCAACTGGCGGAAGTTTTTCAACTCTTCAAGCGGCAGGTCATAGCCTGACAGATGCAGCAGGCTATAGAGCAGCATAGAAGCGTGACCGTTCGAAAGAATAAAACGATCGCGATCGTACCAGGTTGGATCGGTCGGGTTGTGCTTAAGAAAATCGTTCCACAGCACTTCGGCGATATCCGCCATTCCCATCGGCGCGCCGGGGTGACCGGAATTGGCTTTCTGAACAGCGTCCATACTGAGCGCACGAATGGCATTGGCAAGGTCTTTACGGGACATAGAACACTCCGTGGCAAGGTTTAGAGTTTGGCCGCAAGCAGGTCTTCCAGTTTGCGTTGGTCAACGGCGAACAGACGGATACCGTCAGAGAGTTTCTCTACCGCCATCGCATCCTGGTTATGCTCCCAGCGGAATTCAGCTTCGCTCATGGGGGCGGGACGATGGAAGGTTTGCGAAGACGGCACCAGCTTGCGCACGACCGGTTCTTCTTTTTCCTGTAATTCTTTCAGGAGATTGGGGGCAATCGTCAGGCGATCGCAGCCGGCCAGCGCGAGGATCTGCTCAGTGCGGCGAAAACTGGCGCCCATGACGATGGTGTCATAACGATGCTGTTTGAAGTAATCGTAGATATTGCGCACCGACTTCACGCCGGGATCTTGCTCGACAACGTACGGGTCCATCGGGCTGCGCGCCTGATACCAGTCATAGATGCGCCCGACAAACGGAGAGATCAAAAAGACGCCCGCTTCAGCGCAGGCGCGGGCCTGAGCAAAGGAAAACAGCAGCGTCAGGTTGCAGTTAATTCCCTCTTTCTCTAACGCTTCTGCCGCGCGAATGCCTTCCCATGTGGAGGCCAGTTTGATCAGTATGCGGGATTTATCGATCCCCTGCTGCTGGTACAAATCCACCAGGTGGCGGGCCTTGTCGATACTCTTTTGTTGATCGAAGGAGAGGCGGGCATCCACTTCGGTCGACACGCGTCCCGGAATGCTTTTAAGAATTTCCGCACCAAAATTGACCGCCAGTTTGTCGCAGGCTTCGGCAACCTGCTGTTCCTGGGTTTTACCCCGCTGCTTTCCCCAGCGGATCGCATCGTCAATCAGATGCGCGTAGTGCGCCAGGCCAGCGGCTTTCAGCAGCAGGGAAGGGTTGGTGGTGGCATCCTGGGGTTGGTAATGACGAATAGACTCAATATCGCCGCTGTCGGCCACGACAGTGGTGAATTGTTTGATGCCGTCTAACTGGTTCATAGGAAATACTCCTTGAAAAGTAACGTGTTAGGTGAGTGCTTAAAATCACACTTCTGAGAAATTCATGATGTGCACCACAAAAAAGCATAGCAGACAGGCATGGTATTGCTGGCTTAAGCAGGTAACATGGTTGTTATGAGTTGATTACGAAATCTTTATTTAAGTCGTGATAGTTTGGGGACCTTCAAAGTTTGCGTCCCGCAGTGCGGTGATAATGTGCGACGCACCTGGCTGCGCGTGACTTTTTTGAACGATACGTGAAAGGAACAACAAGATGGATGACCAGTTAAAGCAAAGCGCCCTTGATTTCCACGAATTCCCGGTACCTGGTAAAATCCAGGTTTCTCCGACCAAGCCCCTTGCCACGCAGCGCGATCTGGCGCTGGCCTACTCGCCGGGCGTCGCGGCACCTTGTCTTGAAATCGAAAAAGACCCGCTGGCTGCGTATAAATACACCGCGCGTGGCAACCTGGTTGCCGTTATCTCTAACGGGACGGCGGTGCTGGGCTTAGGCAATATCGGTGCGCTGGCCGGTAAACCGGTCATGGAAGGCAAAGGCGTTCTGTTTAAGAAATTCGCCGGTATTGATGTGTTCGATATCGAAGTCGATGAGCTCGATCCGGACAAATTTATTAACGTCGTTGCCGCGCTGGAACCGACGTTCGGCGGGATCAACCTGGAAGACATCAAAGCGCCGGAGTGTTTCTACATCGAACAGAAACTGCGCGAACGCATGAATATTCCGGTGTTCCATGACGATCAGCACGGCACCGCGATCATCAGTACCGCCGCCATTCTTAACGGCCTGCGGGTGGTAGAGAAAAATATCTCCGACGTGCGGATGGTGGTATCCGGCGCGGGCGCGGCGGCGATCGCTTGTATGAACCTGCTGGTGGCGCTGGGAATGCAGAAGCACAACATTGTGGTCTGCGACTCCAAGGGCGTTATCTACAAAGGTCGCGAGCCGAATATGGCTGAAACCAAAGCGGCCTACGCGGTAGATGATGACGGCAAACGGACGCTGGATGACGTTATTGACGGCGCGGATATTTTCCTTGGGTGTTCAGGCCCGAAAGTGCTGACCCAGGAGATGGTCAAGAAAATGGCCCGCGCGCCGATGATTCTGGCGCTGGCTAACCCGGAACCGGAAATTCTGCCGCCGTTGGCAAAAGAGGTGCGTCCGGACGCCATCATCTGTACCGGCCGTTCCGACTACCCGAACCAGGTCAACAACGTCCTGTGCTTCCCGTTCATTTTCCGTGGCGCACTGGACGTTGGCGCGACGGCAATCAACGAAGAGATGAAGCTGGCTGCGGTCCATGCCATTGCCGAACTGGCGCATGCCGAGCAAAGCGAAGTCGTGGCCTCGGCCTATGGCGACCAGGATCTGAGCTTCGGCCCGGAATACATCATTCCAAAACCGTTCGACCCGCGTCTGATTGTTAAAATCGCACCAGCGGTTGCCAAAGCAGCAATGGATTCCGGCGTGGCAATGCGTCCCATTGCCGACTTTGACGCTTATGTCGACAAGCTGACGGAATTTGTCTACAAAACTAACCTGTTCATGAAGCCGATTTTCTCGCAGGCACGCAAAGCACCGAAGCGTGTCGTGTTGCCGGAAGGGGAAGAGGCGCGTGTGCTGCACGCAACGCAAGAACTGATCACGCTGGGTCTGGCGAAGCCGATCCTGATCGGCCGTCCGGGCGTAATCGAAATGCGCATTCAAAAACTGGGGCTGCAGATCAAAGCAGGCGTCGATTTTGAGATCGTCAACAATGAATCCGATCCGCGCTTTAAAGAGTACTGGAGCGAGTACTACCAGATTATGAAGCGTCGAGGCATTACCCAGGAGCAGGCGCAGCGTGCGGTGATCGCCAACACCACGGTGATTGGGGCGATCATGGTACAGCGCGGTGAAGCGGATGCGATGATCTGCGGCACTATCGGTGATTACCATGAACACTTCAGCGTGGTGAAAGCGGTGTTTGGCTACCGTGAAGGCGTCCATACCGCCGGGGCGATGAACGCGTTACTGCTGCCGAGTGGCAACACCTTTATTGCCGATACCTACGTCAATGACGATCCTGAGCCGGAAGAGCTGGCGGAAATCGCCGTGATGGCGGCGGAAACCGTGCGTCGCTTTGGTATCGAACCGAAAGTGGCGCTGCTGTCGCATTCTAACTTTGGTTCGTCCAACTGTCCGTCTGCCGGCAAAATGCGCGCCGCGCTGGAGATTATCAAAGCACGTGCGCCTGACCTGATGATTGACGGCGAAATGCATGGTGATGCCGCGCTGGTGGAAAGCATTCGTAATGACCGGATGCCGGACAGCCCGCTGAAAGGCTCGGCCAATATTCTGGTGATGCCGAATATGGAAGCGGCGCGTATTAGTTACAACCTGCTGCGTGTTTCCAGTTCGGAAGGGGTCACTGTTGGGCCGGTACTGATGGGGGTCTCGAAACCCGTTCATGTATTAACGCCGATCGCCTCTGTTCGTCGAATTGTTAATATGGTCGCGCTGGCGGTGGTTGAGGCACAAACACAGCCGCTGTAATTTTACTTTAATTAATTCCGGCGCGGGTTTTTCCCGCGCCTTTTTATTTTCCGCGTATTAGTGATCCACTTCACCTTTTAAATCACCTTGCCGAATTTTGTTATTTACCCTGACAAAAAATTGCCACGATAAGCCCAGTCTTAACACAGGCGGTGAGCAATGGATAAAGAACGCATCATTCAGGAATTTGTGCCGGGCAAACAGGTCACGCTGGCGCATCTCATTGCGCATCCAGGTGAAGAACTGGCGAAAAAGATCGGCGTTCCCGAAGCAGGTGCCATTGGCATTATGACCCTGACGCCGGGTGAAACCGCCATGATTGCTGGCGATCTGGCGATGAAGGCGGCTGACGTACACATCGGTTTTCTCGATAGGTTCAGCGGCGCGCTGGTGATCTACGGCTCCGTTGGCGCGGTAGAAGAGGCCTTATTGCAAACGGTCAGCGGGCTGGGTCGGTTATTACATTTCACGCTCTGCGACCTGACGAAAAGCTAATTTTGAGGTGCTCATGAAACGTATTGCGTTTGTTGGCACTGTCGGCGCGGGAAAAACAACGCTTTTTAATGCATTACAGGGAAATTATTCCCTCGCCAGAAAAACCCAGGCCGTGGAATTTAATGAAAATGGCGATATCGATACGCCGGGGGAATATTTTAGTCATCCCCGCTGGTATCACGCCTTAATTACCACGCTGCAGGATGTAGATACGTTGATTTATGTCCATGCGGCCAATGACAAAGAAAGTCGCTTACCTGCCGGGCTGTTAGATATCGGTGCCAGTAAACGACACATCGCCGTGATCAGCAAAACGGATATGCCGGATGCCGACGTAACCGCAACGCGGGAATTACTGCGCGGAATTGGGTTCCAGGGGCCGATTTTCGAGCTCAACAGCCATGACCCGCAAAGCGTGCAGCACCTGGTGGACTATCTGACTGAGCTCAGCCAAAAGGAGGAAGGGGCAGGTGAAAAAACTTATCACAGCTAACGATATACGTGCGGCGCACGCACGAGGCGAACAAGAGATGTCGGTGGTGCTGCGCGCCAGCATCATCACTCCGGAAGCCCGTGAAGTCGCGGAGTTACTGGGCATCACGATTGTGGAGCGCGAGGGAGCCGCGCCAACGGCAGCCTGCAGTGTCGACGAGGCCAAATCTGAAACTCAGCGCATTCGTGAAACTATCATCGCGCAACTACCAGAAGGGCAGTTTACCGAAAGCCTGGTTTCACAGCTGATGGACAAGGTGCTGAAGGAAAAACAGTCGCTGGAACAGGGCGGGATGCAACCGGGATTTACCTCGGTGACCGGCAAAGGCGGTATCAAAGTGATCGACGGCAGCAGCGTTAAGTTTGGCCGCTTCGATGGCGCGCAGCCACACTGCGTAGGCCTGACCGATCTCGTCACCGAGCAGGACGGCAGCAGTATGGCCGCCGGGTTCATGCAGTGGGATAACGCATTCTTCCCATGGACGCTGAACTACGACGAAATCGACATGGTGCTCGACGGTGAACTGCATGTGCGCCATGAAGGCGAAACGATGATCGCTAAAGCCGGGGACGTCATGTTCATCCCGAAAGGCTCGAGCATTGAATTTGGCACGCCGACGACCGTGCGCTTCCTGTACGTTGCGTGGCCTGCGAACTGGCAATCGGTATGAAAGATTTCATCACCGAAGCATGGCTCAGAGCGAACCATACGCTCAGCGAAGGGGCGGAAATCCATCTCCCCGCTGACGCTCGCCTGACGCCCTCTGCCCGCGAACTGTTGGAAGGCCGTCATCTGCGCATCAAGTTTCTGGATGAGCAGGGCAGTCTGTTTGTCGACGACGAGCAACAGCAGCCGCAGCCGGTGCACGGGTTAACCAGTAGCGATACGCATCCCCAGGCCTGCTGTGAACTGTGTCGCCAGCCGGTGGCGAAAAAGCCTGACACCTTGACCCACCTGACGGCGGACAAAATGGTCGCCAAAAGCGATCCGCGTCTGGGCTTTCGCGCCGCGCTGGACAGCACCATCGCGCTGGCGGTGTGGCTGCAAATCGAACTGGCGGAGCCGTGGCAGCCCTGGCTGGCGGATATTCGTTCGCGGCTGGGCAACATTATGCGCGCCGATGCGATGGATGAACCCCTGGCGGCACAGTCCATCGTTGGGCTGAACGAGGATGACCTGCATCGTCTTTCCCATCAACCGTTGCGTTATCTGGAGCACGATCATCTGGTACCTGAAGCCCGTCATGGTCGTGAGTCCGCGCTGCTGAATCTGCTACGTACCAAAATTCGCGAGACGGAAACGATCGCCGCCCAGGTCTTTATCACCCGCGGATTTGACGTCCTGCGCCCGGATATTTTGCAGGCGCTGAACCGTCTCTCCAGCGCGGTCTACGTGATGATGATTCTGTGTGTCACCAAACACCCACTCACCGTCAACCAGATCCAACAGCGACTGGGAGGTGAACAATGATCATTGAACGCGCCCGTGAACGGGCTCAGCAGGCGCCAGCCCGGGTGGTCTTTCCGGATGCGTTAGACGAACGCGTGCTGAAAGCAGCGCACTACCTGCAACAGCACGGTCTGGCGCACCCCATTCTGGTGGCCAGTCCGTTTGCACTGCGCCAGTTTGCCCTTACGCATCGGGTGGCGCTGGACGGTATTCAGGTTATCGACCCATACAGCAATCTGGCGATGCGTGAAGCGTTCGCCCAGCGCTGGCTCGCCCGGTCTGGAGAGAAAACGCCGCCGGATGCCCTTGAGAAACTCAATGACCCGCTGATGTTTGCAGCGGCGATGGTAAGCGCAGGCCAGGCGGATGTCTGTATCGCTGGCAACCTTTCATCCACAGCTAACGTGCTGCGTGCGGGCTTACGCATTATTGGCCTGCAGCCGGGATGTAAAACGCTGTCGTCCATTTTCCTGATGCTGCCGCAGTATGTCGGACCCGCGTTAGGGTTTGCCGACTGCAGCGTGGTGCCGCAGCCGACGGCGGCGCAACTGGCAGATATCGCGATCGCCAGCGCCGACACCTGGCGCGCCATCACCGGTGAAGAACCGCGTGTGGCGATGCTGTCATTCTCCAGTCAGGGTAGCGCCCGTCATCCCTGTGTGGCGAACGTGCAGCAGGCAACGGAGATTGTTCGCGAACGTGCGCCCACGCTACTGGTGGATGGCGAATTGCAGTTTGACGCCGCCTTTGTGCCGGAGGTCGCTGCGCAAAAAGCGCCCGCCAGCCCTTTGCGCGGTAACGCCAACGTGATGGTTTTTCCGTCACTGGAGGCTGGCAATATTGGTTACAAAATCGCCCAGCGTCTGGGAGGGTATCGTGCCGTCGGGCCGCTGATTCAGGGGCTTGCCGCACCGCTTCATGACCTTTCGCGAGGCTGTAGCGTACAGGAAATTATCGAACTGGCGTTGGTGGCAGCCATGCCGCGCCAGACTGACGTGAGACGCGAACGTGACTCACAAACCCTGGTTGTATAAATGGTCCCGTTCTGGACCCCATGAGAGGAAAACACAATGGAAGCTTTAGGAATGATTGAAACCCGGGGCCTGGTTGCACTGATTGAGGCCTCTGATGCGATGGTAAAAGCCGCACGTGTGAAGCTGGTTGGTGTGAAACAGATTGGCGGCGGTCTGGTGACTGCGATGGTTCGTGGCGATGTCGCGGCCTGCAAAGCAGCAACAGATGCCGGTGCCGCAGCGGCACAGCGTATCGGCGAACTGGTCTCCGTTCACGTGATTCCGCGTCCGCATGGCGATCTGGAAGAAGTCTTCCCGATCAGCTTCAAAGGCGACAGCAACATCTAAGCAGGACTGGGGGCCGGATGGCGCTGCGCTTATCCGGCCTACAGGATCGCAGCACAACGTAACCCACGGAGGCGGGTATGAAACTGGCAGTCGTCACAGGACAAATCGTTTGTACCGTACGCCATCAAGGACTGGCACACGATAAATTGCTGATGGTGGAGATGATCGATGCCCAGGGAAATCCCGACGGGCAGTGTGCCGTCGCCATTGACAGCATCGGGGCGGGAACCGGGGAGTGGGTGCTGCTGGTTAGCGGCAGTTCTGCTCGCCAGGCGCATCGCAGCGAAGCGTCCCCTGTCGATCTGTGCGTGATTGGTATCGTCGATGAAGTGGTGGCTGGCGGTCAGGTGATATTCCACAAATAGGACTGAACATCATGAATCAACAGGATATTGAACAGGTGGTGAAAGCGGTACTGCTGAAAATGAAAGACAGCAGTCAACCTGCGACCGCCGTTCATGAAATGGGCGTCTTTGCCTCCCTGGATGATGCGGTGGCGGCAGCAAAAGTCGCTCAGCAGGGGCTGAAGAGCGTGGCGATGCGCCAGCTTGCCATTCACGCCATCCGTGAAGCGGGCGAAAAGCATGCCAAAGAATTAGCGGAACTTGCCGTCGCAGAGACCGGCATGGGACGCGTCGACGATAAATTTGCCAAAAATGTGGCACAGGCTCGCGGGACACCGGGCGTGGAGTGCTTATCGCCGCAGGTACTCACCGGCGATAACGGCCTGACGCTGATCGAAAATGCGCCGTGGGGCGTCGTCGCCTCAGTGACGCCATCTACTAACCCGGCGGCGACAGTGATTAATAACGCCATCAGCCTGATTGCCGCGGGTAACAGCGTCGTGTTCGCTCCTCATCCGGCGGCGAAAGGCGTTTCACAACGCGCTATCACACTACTTAACCAGGCGGTGGTGGCGGCAGGTGGCCCGGAAAACCTGCTGGTGACCGTAGCGAACCCGGATATTGAAACTGCGCAGCGGTTGTTTAAGTACCCAGGCATTGGTCTGCTGGTCGTCACCGGCGGCGAAGCGGTGGTCGACGCTGCCCGCAAACACACCAATAAACGTCTGATTGCCGCCGGTGCCGGTAATCCGCCGGTGGTCGTCGATGAGACGGCGGATCTGGCGCGGGCTGCACAATCCATCGTCAAAGGCGCTTCTTTCGATAACAACATCATTTGCGCGGATGAAAAGGTACTGATTGTCGTCGATAGCGTGGCGGATGAGCTGATGCGCCTGATGGAAGGCCAGCAGGCAGTGAAACTGAGCGCCGCACAGGCCGAACAGCTCCAGCCGGTGCTGCTGAAAAATATCGATGAACGCGGCAAAGGCACTGTCAGTCGTGACTGGGTCGGACGCGACGCGGCAAAAATCGCCGCCGCCATTGGCCTGCAAGTTCCGCCGCAAACCCGTCTGCTGTTTGTTGAAACGTCAGCCACGCATCCTTTTGCCGTCACGGAACTGATGATGCCGGTTCTGCCGGTGGTGCGGGTGGCAAATGTCGACGAGGCGATTGCGCTGGCGGTGCAACTGGAAGGCGGCTGCCACCATACCGCTGCGATGCACTCACGCAACATCGACAACATGAACCGGATGGCGAACGCCATTGATACCAGCATCTTTGTCAAGAATGGACCGTGCATTGCCGGGCTGGGGCTGGGCGGTGAAGGCTGGACCACCATGACCATCACCACGCCAACCGGGGAAGGGGTGACCAGCGCGCGTACGTTTGTGCGTCTGCGTCGCTGTGTATTGGTGGATGCGTTTCGAATTGTATAAGGGATGAATGATGGCGCACGACGAAGAAAATTGGCTCACGCCAAGACTGCAAAAAGCCGCTGACCTGTGTAATCAGGCGCCTGCGACGAGCGATTCCGCGCTGTGGCTGGGTGTTGATCTCGGCACCTGCGACGTGGTGTCGATGGTTGTCGACGGTGACGGACAGCCGGTCGCGGTGTGTCTTGACTGGGCTGACGTCGTGCGCGACGGCATCGTCTGGGATTTCTTCGGTGCGGTCACTATTGTGCGCCGCCATCTCGATACGCTCGAACAACAGCTCGGCAGCCGGTTTACCCACGCGGCGACGTCGTTCCCGCCGGGCACCGACCCGCGCATCTCCATCAACGTGCTGGAATCTGCCGGGCTGGAGGTCAGCCATGTGCTGGATGAACCAACCGCGGTCGCCGATCTGCTGCAACTGGATAACGCCGGTGTCGTGGATATCGGTGGCGGCACGACCGGGATCGCCATCGTCAAACAGGGCAAAGTGACGTACTCGGCGGATGAAGCGACGGGCGGCCACCACATTTCGCTGACGCTGGCCGGAAACCGGCGCATCGAACTGGAAGAGGCCGAGCAGGTCAAGCGCAGCAACGCGCAGGAGATTTGGCCGGTGGTGAAACCGGTCTACGAAAAAATGGCGGAGATCGTTGCTCGTCATATCGAAGGACAAGAAATAGCCGATTTATGGCTGGCGGGCGGCTCTTGTATGCAACCGGGCGTAGAGGCGTTGTTTCGCCAGCGCTTTCCTGAACTCCAGGTACATCTGCCCCGGCATAGCCTGTTTATGACACCGCTGGCGATCGCCAACAGCGGGAGAGAGAAAGCGGAGGGAATCTATGCAAGCTGAATTGCAGACGGCGCTCTTTCAGGCATTCGATACCCTGAATCTGCAACGCATGAAAACGTTCAGCGTACCGCCGGTCACGCTGTGCGGGCTCGGGGCGCTCAGTTCCTGCGGACAGGAAGCGCAATCGCGAGGCTTAAGCCATCTGTTCGTGATGGTCGACAGTTTCCTGCATCAGGCGGGGATGACCGCGTCGTTAGAGCGCAGTCTGGCGATGAAAGGCGTGGCGATGACGGTCTGGCCGTGTCCGATGGGTGAGCCGTGCATCACCGACGTCTGCGCAGCGGTCGCCCAATTGCGCGAGTCAAAATGCGACGGCGTTGTTGCCTTTGGCGGCGGTTCGGTGCTGGATGCGGCAAAAGCTGTCGCCCTGCTGGTGACGAATCCACATCAGACGCTGGCCCAGATGACGGAATACAGCAGCTTACGCCCGCGACTGCCGTTGATTGCTGTCCCCACCACCGCCGGAACCGGATCGGAAACCACTAACGTAACGGTGATTATCGACGCGGCGACAGGACGCAAGCAGGTGCTGGCACATGCGACGCTGATGCCGGACGTGGCAATCCTTGATGCCGCGCTGACTGAAGGCGTACCGCCTCATGTGACGGCAATGACCGGGATTGATGCGCTGACGCACGCGGTTGAGGCATACAGCGCGCTGAATGCCTCGCCGTTTACCGACAGCCTGGCGATTGGCGCAATTGCAATGATTGGCAAATCGCTGCCGAAAGCGGTGGGCTACGGTCACGACCTCGCCGCACGGGAGAGCATGCTGCTGGCCTCCTGCATGGCAGGAATGGCGTTTTCCAGCGCCGGGCTGGGGCTGTGTCATGCGATGGCGCATCAGCCTGGTGCCACATTGCACATTCCGCACGGCCAGGCGAACGCCATGCTGCTGCCAACGGTGATGGGCTTTAACCGTATGGTGTGTCGCGAACGCTTTAGCCATATCGGACGCGCCTTGACCAATAAGAAAGCAGACGATCGCGACGCTATCGCCGCCGTCAGCGAACTGATTGCGGAGGTGGGCCTGAACAAACGGCTCGCTGATGTCGGCGCAAAACCAGAACACTACAGCGTCTGGGCGCAAGCCGCGCTGGAGGATATTTGTATACGCAGCAACCCACGCACCGCCACGCAGAGCAACATTATCGAGTTGTACGCGGCGGCACAATAAAAGCATACCAGGACGTAGGCCAGATAAGGCGTTCGCGCCGCCATCCGGCAAAACGCGACATCATTGCCTGATGACGCTGCGCTTATCCGGTCTACGAAAAACCTGGCAAATGGAGATAAGGGTATGGGAATTAACGAAATCATCATGTACATCATGATGTTCTTTATGCTGATTGCCGCCGTGGACAGGATCCTGTCGCAGTTCGGCGGGTCGGCGCGTTTCCTCGGGAAGTTCGGCAAAAGTATTGAGGGATCCGGCGGTCAGTTCGAAGAAGGGTTTATGGCGATGGGCGCTCTGGGACTGGCGATGGTCGGTATGACCGCGCTGGCGCCGGTGTTAGCCAAACTGCTCGGGCCGGTGATTATTCCGCTGTATGAAATGCTTGGCGCGAACCCATCCATGTTCGCCGGAACGCTGCTGGCGTGCGATATGGGCGGCTTCTTCCTTGCCAAAGAGCTGGCGGGTGGCGACGTCGCGGCGTGGCTCTATTCGGGATTGATTCTGGGGGCAATGATGGGGCCCACCATCGTGTTCTCTATCCCCGTTGCGCTGGGCATTATTGAGCCGTCTGACCGCCGTTATCTGGCGCTTGGGGTGCTGGCAGGCATTGTCACGATCCCTATCGGCTGTATTGCCGGTGGTCTGGTCGCGATGTATTCGGGCGTTGAGATCAACGGACAACCGGTCGAATTCACCTTCGCGCTGATCCTGATGAACATGATCCCGGTGATTATCGTCGCCGTGCTGGTGGCGCTGGGATTGAAATTCATCCCGGAAAAAATGATCAACGGCTTCCAGATCTTCGCCAAATTCCTCGTTGCGCTGATCACCATTGGTCTCGCCGCGGCAGTCATCAAGTTCCTGCTGGGCTGGGAGCTGATCCCCGGTCTCGACCCCATCTTTATGGCACCTGGCGACACCCCCGGTGAAGTGATGCGCGCCATTGAAGTGATCGGTTCTATCTCCTGCGTGCTGCTCGGGGCGTATCCGATGGTGCTGTTACTGACCCGTTGGTTTGAGAAACCGCTGATGCGCGTCGGAAGCCTGTTGAAAATCAACAATATGGCAGCAGGCGGCATGGTGGCGACACTGGCGAATAACATCCCGATGTTCGGCATGATGAAGCAGATGGATACCCGCGGCAAAGTGATCAACTGCGCCTTCGCCGTCTCCGCAGCCTTCGCGCTGGGTGACCACTTAGGCTTCGCGGCGGCCAATATGAACGCCATGATCTTCCCGATGATTGTCGGCAAATTGATTGGCGGTGTTACGGCGATTGGCGTGGCCATGATGCTGGTGCCAAAAGATGAAAACGTTCCGGCAGAAACGGAAGTGGAGGCGCAATCGTGAACACGCGCCAGCTATTGAGCGTCGGTATCGATATCGGCACCACGACCACGCAGGTGATCTTCTCGCGCCTGGAATTGGTTAACCGTGCGGCAGTGTCGCAGGTGCCCCGTTACGAATTCATCAAACGCGACATTAGCTGGCAAAGCCCGGTCTTCTTTACCCCCGTCGATAAGCAGGGCGGGTTACGGGAGGACGACCTTAAAGCGCTGATCCTCGCGCAGTATCAGTCGGCGGGGATCGCGCCGGAATCGGTTGATTCAGGAGCCATCATCATCACCGGCGAGAGCGCGAAAACCCGCAACGCGCGCCCGGCGGTGATGACGCTCTCCCAGTCGCTCGGTGACTTTGTGGTTGCCAGTGCCGGACCGCATCTGGAATCGGTGATTGCCGGTCACGGCGCCGGGGCGCAAACCCTGTCTGAACAGCGGATGTGCCGGGTGCTGAACATCGACATCGGCGGCGGCACTTCGAACTATGCGCTGTTTGATGCCGGAAAGGTGAGCGGCACCGCCTGTCTGAACGTCGGCGGGCGTCTGCTGGAGACCGACGGTCAAGGGCGCGTCGTACATGCCCATCAACCCGGTCAGAAGATTGTCGATGAGGTATTCGGGGTGGGTACCGATGCCCGTTCACTGACCGTCGCGCAGTTAGGGCTGGTGGCGCAGCGGATGGCGAGTCTGATCGTAGAAGTGATCGACGGCGCGTTGTCGCCGCTGGCGCAAACGCTGATGCAAACCGGGTTACTGCCAGCGGACGCGAAGCCGGAGGTCATCACCCTGTCCGGCGGCGTGGGAGAGTGCTATCGCAATCTGCCTGCCGATCCGTTCTGCTTTTCTGATATTGGGCCGCTGCTGGCGACGGCGCTGCATGAGCATCCGCGTCTGCGTGCGATGAACGTGCAGTTTCCGGCGCAGACCGTGCGCGCCACGGTGATTGGCGCAGGGGCGCACACGCTGTCGCTCTCGGGCAGCACCATCTGGCTGGAAGGGGTTCAGTTGCCGCTGCGCAATCTGCCGGTGGCGATCCCGATGGATGACGCCGATCTGGTTGGCGCGTGGCAACAGGCGCTGATGCAGCTCGATCTGGATCCACAGACTGACGCATACGTACTGGCGCTTCCCGCCTCGTTGCCGGTGCGTTACGCCGCATTACTTACGGTCATCGACGCGCTGCTGGCCTTCATCGCGCGTTACCCGAATCCGCATCCCCTGCTGGTGGTGGCCGAGCAGGACTTTGGTAAAGCGCTGGGCATGCTGTTGCGCCCACAGTTACAGCAACTCCCGCTGGCGGTCATTGACGAAGTGATTGTCCGGGCGGGCGACTATATCGACATTGGTACGCCTTTGTTTGGCGGATCGGTTGTGCCGGTGACGGTGAAATCACTCGCATTTCCTTCCTGAGGGAACGACTTATGAAACTAAAGACCACATTGTTCGGCAATGTTTATCAGTTTAAGGATGTAAAAGAGGTGCTGGCAAAAGCCAACGAACTGCGTTCGGGGGATGTGCTGGCCGGCGTTGCGGCGCAAAGCTCGCAGGAGCGTGTCGCGGCGAAACAGGTGTTGTCGGAAATGACGGTGGCGGATATTCGCAACAACCCGGTGATTTCCTATGAAGAGGATTGCGTCACGCGCCTGATTCAGGACGATGTCAACGAAACGGCCTACAACCGCATTAAGAACTGGAGCATCAGCGAGCTGCGTGAGCATGTGCTGAGCGATGACACCTCGGTTGATGATATTGCCTTTACGCGTAAAGGACTGACCTCGGAAGTGGTGGCGGCAGTGGCGAAGATCTGCTCTAACGCCGATCTGATCTACGGCGGCAAGAAAATGCCGGTGATCAAAAAGGCCAACACCACGATCGGTATTCCGGGCACCTTCAGCTGTCGTCTGCAGCCGAACGATACCCGTGATGATGTGCAGAGTATTGCCGCGCAAATCTACGAAGGGCTCTCTTTTGGTGCCGGCGATGCGGTGATTGGCGTCAACCCGGTGACCGACGATGTGGAGAACTTAAGCCGCGTACTGGACACGGTTTATGGGGTGATCGACAAGTTCAACATCCCGACCCAGGGCTGTGTGCTGGCGCACGTTACCACGCAGATTGAAGCGATCCGTCGCGGTGCGCCGGGTGGACTGATCTTCCAGAGTATCTGCGGCAGTGAAAAGGGCTTAAAAGAGTTCGGCGTAGAGCTGGCAATGCTGGACGAAGCGCGTGCGGTAGGGGCGGAGTTTAACCGGATCGCTGGAGAAAACTGCCTGTATTTCGAAACCGGACAGGGCTCGGCGCTTTCCGCCGGGGCGAACTTCGGGGCGGACCAGGTAACGATGGAAGCACGTAACTACGGCCTGGCGCGTCATTACGATCCATTCCTGGTGAACACCGTGGTGGGCTTTATCGGGCCGGAGTATCTCTACAATGACCGCCAGATTATTCGTGCCGGTCTGGAAGATCACTTTATGGGCAAGCTGAGCGGCATCTCGATGGGCTGTGACTGCTGCTACACCAACCATGCCGATGCCGATCAGAACCTCAACGAAAACCTGATGATTCTGCTCGCCACCGCGGGCTGTAACTACATCATGGGTATGCCGCTTGGCGACGACATCATGCTCAACTACCAGACCACTGCCTTCCACGATACGGCGACCGTACGCCAGTTGCTGAATCTGCGTCCGTCGCCGGAGTTTGAACGCTGGCTGGAAACGATGGGCATTATGGCAAACGGTCGCCTGACCAAACGGGCGGGCGATCCGTCACTGTTCTTCTGATGACGCGGGGATGACAAACAATGGATCAAAAACAGATTGAAGAAATTGTACGCAGCGTAATGGCGTCAATGGGACAGACACAGCCGCAGACCGCCGCCCCGTCGCAGTCCTGCGACAAACCTCAGTGTGCGGCACCGTCGACTACAGAGAGCTGCGCGCTGGATTTAGGCTCCGCTGAAGCAAAAGCCTGGATTGGCGTGGAGAACCCGCATCGCGCAGAGGTGCTGACCGAACTGCGGCGCAGTACCGCAGCGCGCGTTTGCACCGGGCGTGCCGGTCCGCGTCCACGCACTCAGGCGCTGCTGCGTTTTCTCGCCGACCACTCACGCTCAAAAGACACCGTACTGAAAGAGGTGCCGGAAGAGTGGGTAAAAGCGCAGGGACTGCTGGAAGTGCGTTCGGAAATCAGCGACAAAAATCTCTACCTGACGCGCCCGGATATGGGCCGCCGTTTGAGTCAGGAAGCCATAGAGGCGCTGAAATCGCAGTGCGTCGCAAATCCGGATGTTCAGGTGGTGGTGTCTGACGGCCTGTCTACCGATGCGATCACCGCGAACTATGAAGAGATCCTGCCCCCGCTGCTGTCCGGTCTGAAGCAGGCCGGACTGAAGGTCGGGACACCGTTCTTTGTCCGCTATGGCCGCGTGAAGATTGAAGACCAGATCGGCGAGATCCTCGGAGCGAAAGTGGTGATTCTGCTGGTCGGTGAACGTCCAGGACTGGGGCAGTCGGAGAGTCTCTCCTGCTACGCGGTCTATTCACCGCGCGTGGCGACGACGGTGGAGGCCGACCGTACCTGTATTTCCAACATCCACCAGGGCGGTACGCCGCCGGTAGAAGCCGCTGCTGTCATCGTGGATTTGGCCAAACGCATGCTGGAGCAGAAAGCGTCCGGCATTAACATGACCCGTTAAGGAGGCATCATGCCAGCATTAGATTTGATTCGACCGTCGGTCAGCGCGATGCGCGTGATTGCTTCCGTGAACGACGGGTTTGCACGCGAACTTAAATTACCGTCGCATATACGTAGCCTCGGTCTCATCACGGCAGATTCTGATGACGTGACGTATATTGCCGCAGACGAAGCGACAAAACAGGCGATGGTTGAAGTGGTGTATGGCCGTTCGCTGTACGCCGGGGCGGCCCATGGGCCATCGCCGACAGCCGGTGAAGTGTTGATTATGTTGGGCGGTCCAAACCCGGCGGAAGTGCGCGCCGGGCTGGATGCGATGGTGGCGCATATCGAAGGCGGCGCGGCGTTCCAGTGGGCGAACGATGCGGAAAACACCGCGTTCCTGGCGCATGTGGTGTCGCGTACCGGCTCTTATCTGTCGTCAACGGCAGGGATCGCGCTGGGCGATCCGCTGGCTTATCTGGTGGCACCGCCGCTGGAAGCAACGTATGGCATTGATGCGGCAATGAAATCCGCCGATGTTCAACTGGTGACCTACGTGCCGCCTCCGTCAGAAACTAACTACTCGGCGGCGTTTTTGACCGGTAGCCAGGCTGCCTGTAAAGCTGCCTGTAATGCCTTTGCCGATGCGGTTCTGGACATCGCCCGTAATCCTGTTCAGCGCGCGTAACGGAGGTCATCAATGATCAATGCACTGGGGTTACTGGAAGTGGAGGGCATGGTTGCCGCCGTGGACGCGTCGGATGCCATGCTGAAGGCGGCTAATGTCAACCTGCTGAGTCATGAAGTGCTTGACCCGGGCAAAGTGACGCTGGTGGTGGAAGGCGATCTGGCGGCGTGTCGTGCGGCGCTGGATGCCGGAAGCGCCGCAGCACAGCGGACAGGCCGCGTCATCAGCCGCAAAGAAATTGGTCGGCCAGAAGACGACACCCAGTGGCTGATCGGCGGATTTAAGCGCGCGTCGAAATCCCCTGAGCAGAAGATAGCGCCGAAGCCTGAAGCACCTGTACGGTCTGAATACGCCGACGCGCTGCTGGCGCAGCTCGCTACAGCGCGTCAGGGAATGACGGCAGGAGAGGTCGCCGCGCACTTTGGCTGGCCGCTTGAAGAGGCCAGAAACGCACTGGAACAGCTCTTCACTGACGGGGCGTTGCGTAAACGCAGTAGTCGCTATCGCTTAAAAAATTAACCTGTCGGAGGGCCGGGCGTCTTACCAGGCGTCCGGCATAAAAGATCATGAAAAAGACCCGTTCAGCCAGTTTGCACCATCTTTATCATGAAGCGTTACCCGAAGACGTTAAACTCACGCCAAAGGTGGAAGTGGACAACGTTCACCAGCGGCGGACCACGGATGTTTATGAGCACGCCCTGACCATCACTGCCTGGCAGCAGATTTACGATCAACTGCATCCGGGGAAGTTTCATGGTGAATTCACGGAAATCTTGCTCGATGACATTCAGGTTTTTCGCGAATACACCGGACTGGCGCTGCGTCAGTCATGCCTGGTGTGGCCGAATTCGTTCTGGTTTGGCATTCCGGCCACGCGGGGCGAGCAGGGATTTATTGGCGCACAGTGTCTCGGCAGCGCCGAGATTGCGACCCGCCCGGGCGGTACGGAGTTCGAGCTGAGCACGCCGGATGATTACACGATTCTCGGGGTAGTGATTTCAGAGGATGTGATTTCCCGTCAGGCACAGTTTTTACATAATCCGGAAAGGGTGCTGCATATGCTGCGCAACCAGTCGGCGCTGGAGGTCAAAGAGCAGCACAAGGCGGCGCTGTGGGGCTTTGTCCAGCAGGCGCTGGCGACTTTTAGCGAGAACCCGGAGAATCTTCATCAACCCGCAGTGCGTAAGGTGCTGGGGGATAATCTGTTGTTGGCGATGGGCATGATGCTGGAGGACGCGCATCCTATCAACTCGGCGGAGAGTATCAGCCACCAGGGCTACCGCAAACTGCTCTCCCGGGCGCGTGAGTATGTGCTGGAAAATATGTCGGAGCCGCTGACGGTACTCGACCTCTGCAACCAGCTTCACGTCAGCCGTCGTACGTTGCAGAATGCATTTCACGCCATTTTGGGGATTGGACCGAATGCGTGGCTGAAAAGGATCCGCCTGAATGCGGTGCGACGGGAATTAATCAGCCCGTGGTCGCAGAGTACCACGGTCAAGGATGCGGCAATGCAGTGGGGGTTCTGGCATTTAGGGCAGTTCGCCACCGACTACCAGCAATTGTTTGCCGAGAAGCCGTCGCTGACGTTGCACCAGCGTATGCGCCAGTGGATGTGATGAACGCAGGCTGCAATGGATTGTAGGCCTGGTAAGGCGTAAGCCGCCATCAGGCAATTACACCCACTCACGCACCTGAATAAAATCGCTGAGAGCGGCCTCCGGGCTGCCAGCGTCCGGCTGCCAGTCGTATTCCCAACGCACCAGCGGCGGCATCGACATCAGGATGGATTCCGTGCGCCCGCCGGTCTGAAGCCCAAACAGGGTGCCACGATCCCACACCAGATTAAACTCCACGTAACGACCGCGACGATAGAGCTGGAAGTTACGCTCACGTTCACCCCAGCTCATCGCCTTGCGGCGCTCAACGATCGGCAGATACGCCTCGGTATAGCCTTCGCCGACGGCCTGCATGAAGGCGAAACAGTGGTCAAAATCTGGCGTGTTCAGATCGTCAAAAAACAGCCCGCCGATGCCACGCTGCTCGTTGCGATGTTTGAGGAAGAAATAGTCATCGCACCACTTTTTGTAACGTGGATAGACATCGTCGCCAAACGGCTGACACAGATCGCGCGCGGTGCGATGCCAGTGAATGGCGTCTTCTTCAAAGCCGTAGTAGGGCGTTAAGTCAAAACCGCCGCCAAACCACCAGACCGGGTCGGCACCCGGCTTTTCGGCAATAAAAAAACGCACGTTGGCATGGCTGGTGGGAATATAAGGGTTAAGCGGGTGCACGACCAGCGACACGCCCATCGCTTCAAAACTGCGTCCTGCCAGTTCCGGGCGATGAGCCGTGGCCGATGCTGGCATGGCGTCACCGTGTACGTGAGAAAAATTGACGCCAGCCTGTTCGAAGATGCCGCCGTTACGCAGCACCCGACTCCGTCCGCCGCCGCCCGCGTCACGCTGCCAGCTATCTTCGACAAACTCCGCGCCGTCAATGGCGGTGAGCTGCTGGCAAATGGCATCCTGCAAGTTCAGCAGGAACTGTTTTACGCGTAGAGCATCGGGTTTCATGATTACCGTTTCTTCGAATGGGCTTTCTGATTATCAAACCAATGGAAATAGCTGATCACACCATTAGCGATGGCGGTGGCGATCTTCTGACGAAATGCCGTGGTGCCCAGCAGTCGCTCCTCTTCCGGATTGGTGATGAACGAGGTTTCAACCAGTACCGACGGGATTGACGGTGATTTTAGCACCACAAACGCCGCCTGTTCCGTATTCCGGCTGTGCAGTTTATGTACCGGTTTGATCTTCCTGAGAATATGTGACCCCAGCGTCAGGCTGTTTTTGATGGTATCCGTCTGTACCAGGTCAAAGAGCACCTGTTGCAACAGGTGATCCTTGTCGGTCGTTTTCTTACCGGCGACTTCGTCGGCGCGGTTTTCGCGGTCGGAAAGGTATTTCGCCATGGCGCTACTGGCCCCGCGATTGGAGAGGGCAAACACCGACGCGCCCGCCGCACTGGGATTGGTAAAGCCGTCCGCGTGGATTGACATAAACAGATCCGCGCCGTGCTTGTGGGCGATTTCGACGCGGTCGTACAGGGGAATAAAGGTATCGCCCGAACGCGTCAGGCGGCAGTCGATCCCCTGACTGCGTAAAATGGAACGCACATTTTTCGCAATCGCCAGCACAACATGCTTTTCTTTGGAGCCGTTGCGGCCAATGGCGCCGGTGTCGATACCGCCGTGGCCAGGGTCCAGCACGACAATGCGCTTGCCACCTGATTTTTTCGTGGCAGGCTGACTGTGACCATTGCTGGTTTTCAGTGGGGCTTCTTTGGCTGTGGCATTCGCCATCCCTGTTAATGTCAGCGCCGCCAGTCCGGCTTTCAGCACCTGACGGCGCGATGTGAGAGTTTTTAGCGGTTTAAAAGTGCTCATACGGCCTGAGTTGTAAAAAAAAGAGTCCTGATGTTATATCGTATCGCGTAATCCGTTACGACGCTTGATGTTGAGAATTGTTTTACTTTTCATTTCAATACGTGACAATCCGCTATTATGCCATTTTTTCCGCCGTTTCGCGTCAGATATTGGCTAAATGGGGCGTTCGCGCCATAATCGGAGTTTTAACCTTGAAAAGGGCCTCAATACCATGGAGATACGCGTTTTTCGCCAGGAAGATTTCGAAGAGGTGATCACCCTCTGGGAGCGCTGCGATTTGTTGCGTCCGTGGAATGACCCGGAAATGGATATCGAGCGGAAGGTGAACCATGACGTTAGCCTGTTTCTCGTTGCGGAAGTAAACGGGGAAGTGGTAGGGACGGTGATGGGCGGCTACGACGGTCATCGCGGATCGGCCTATTATCTTGGCGTGCACCCGGAATTTCGCGGTCGCGGCATCGCCAATGCGCTGCTTAACCGGCTTGAGAAAAAACTCATTGCGCGCGGTTGCCCGAAGATTCAGATCATGGTGCGTGAAGATAACGACGTGGTGTTGGGGATGTATGAACGACTCGGCTATGAGCATTCCGACGTGCTGTGTCTCGGAAAACGCCTGATCGAAGATGAAGAATATTGAGTTTCATCCTGCAGATTACGATGGCCACGGCCATTTGCGTCTGCCCTTTTTGTTCTGGCTTGTGCTGCTGCTTCAGGCGCGGACCTGGGTGCTGTTTGTGATTGCCGGTGCTTCTCGCGAGCAGGGCACTGCGCTGCTGAATCTGTTTTATCCCGATCACGACAACTTTTGGCTGGGGCTGCTACCCGGCATTCCTGCCGTGCTCGCATTTTTACTGAGCGGGCGACGTTACACTTTTCCGCGTTTATGGCAGGCATTGCGACTGCTATTGATTGTTGCGCAGGTGGTGCTGCTCTGTTGGCAGCCCGTTCTCTGGTTCAATGGCGATCCTGTCAATGGCGCGGGTCTGGCGCTGGTGGTGGCGGATATCGTGGCGCTTTTGTGGCTATTGACCAACCGACGGATGGGCGCCTGTTTTACTCTGGAGAAAGAATAACGGAACTTTTTGGTGAAGCCGGACTCCAGGTAACGTTGATCATTAATGAAAGGAAGTGAGATGAAATCGCTGCGTGTAGTGTTATGTGCTATGCCGCTGGTGCTGGCCGGCTGTTCGACGCTGTCGTCGGTAAACTGGTCTGCCGCCAATCCGTGGAACTGGTTTGGTTCATCGACAGAAGTAACCGAACAGGGCGTTGGCGCACTCACGGCATCGACGCCGCTAAATGAACAGGCCATTGCCGATGCGCTGGACGGCGACTATCGCCTGCGCAGTGGCATGAAGACCGAGAATGGCAATGTGGTGCGCTTTTTCGAAGCCATGAACGGCGACAAGGTGGCGATGGTCATTCACGGCGAGCAGGGAAACATCAGCCGCATTGATGTCCTGGATAGCGGGATTCCTTCCAGCGCGGGCGTTGAAATTGGCACACCGTTTAGCGACCTCTACAGCAAAGCGTTCGGCAATTGTCAGCCTGCCAGCCACGCTGAGCAGAGCGCAGTAGAATGTAAAGCCGAAGGCAGTCAACACATCAGCTATCTCTTTACCGGTGAATGGAAGGGGCCTGAAGGGTTAATGCCGCCGGACGATACGCTGAAAGCGTGGAAAGTGAGCAAAATTATCTGGCGTCGTTAATTTGCGTCTGAACAAACCCTCGAACGTAAAAACAGGGTAAAATAACGCCCATCAATGCCACGATTGCGTGGCATTCTCATTTTTCAGGAGGAATGATGTCTCAGGTTCAGAGTGGCATTTTGCCAGAGCATTGCCGTGCGGCGATTTGGATTGAAGCGAATGTAAAAGGCGACGTTGATGCCCTGCGTGGTGCCAGCAAAGCGTTCGCCGATAAACTGGCGACCTTCCAGGCGACATTCCCGGACGCCCATCTGGGTGCGGTCGTGGCCTTCGGCAATAACACCTGGCGCACCCTGAGCGGCGGAGTGGGGGCTGAAGAGCTGAAAGACTTTATCCCTTACGGTAAAGGCCTGGCCCCGGCGACCCAGTACGATGTGCTGATCCACATTCTTTCTCTGCGTCACGATGTGAACTTCTCTGTCGCTCAGGCGGCGATGGAAGCCTTCGGCGATTGCATTGAGGTCCAGGAAGAGATCCACGGTTTCCGTTGGGTGGAAGAGCGTGATCTCAGCGGCTTTGTCGACGGTACGGAAAACCCGGCAGGGGAAGAGACGCGCCGCGAAGTGGCGGTCATCAAAGACGGCGTGGATGCGGGTGGCAGCTACGTCTTTGTTCAGCGCTGGGAACACAATCTGAAGCAGCTCAACCGCATGAGTATTCACGATCAGGAGATGATGATCGGGCGTACCAAAGAAGCCAACGAAGAGATCGATGGCGACGATCGCCCGGTAACGTCGCACCTGAGCCGTGTGGATCTGAAAGAAGATGGCAAAGGGCTGAAAATTGTTCGCCAGAGCCTGCCATACGGCACCGCCAGCGGCACTCATGGTCTCTATTTCTGCGCCTACTGTGCGCGTCTGCATAACATTGAACAGCAACTGCTGAGCATGTTTGGCGACACCGACGGCAAACGTGACGCCATGCTGCGCTTCACCAAACCGGTGACCGGCGGGTATTACTTTGCGCCGTCGCTGGACCGTTTGCTGGCACTGTAATTTTCCGCTTACGCACGTCGCTACGACCAGCATAAAAATAGTGTCCCCGCCCCGGCGGGGATGATTTTTATCTAAGATTTACCTTAATTAGTGAGCTGTTCCTCAGCACGTATCCTTTTTTCCTGTATTTTCAATGTTAATGGAGTGTGAGACTTCATATTCACAAGGAGAGCATTGAAATGGGTAAACTCACGGGCAAAACAGCATTGATTACGGGCGCATCACAGGGCATTGGCGAAGGCATCGCCAAAGTGTTTGCCCGGCATGGGGCGAACTTAATCTTGCTGGATATCTCCGATGAGATTGAAAAGCTGGCGGATGAACTCGGTGGCCGCGGGCATCGCTGTACGGCGGTGATTGCGGATGTGACCGATCCCGCCTCCGTGGCGGCGGCGTTGAAGAAAGCGAAAGAGGTGGAAGGCCGCATCGACATTCTGGTCAACAATGCAGGCGTCTGCCGTCTGGGCAGCTTCCTCGACATGAGCGACGAAGATCGCGACTTCCACATTGATGTGAATATCAAAGGCGTCTGGAACGTGACCAAAGCGGTCCTGCCGGAGATGATTAAGCGTAAAGACGGACGCATCGTGATGATGTCCTCGGTCACTGGCGATATGGTCGCCGATCCGGGCGAAACGGCCTATGCGTTGTCGAAGGCCGCGATTGTCGGGCTGACCAAATCGCTGGCGGTGGAGTACGCCCAGTCGGGGATTCGCGTGAATGCGATTTGCCCGGGCTACGTGCGTACCCCGATGGCGGAAAGCATTGCGCAGCAGTCTAACCCGGACGATCCGGAAGCAGTGCTGACCGAAATGGCGAAGGCGATCCCGCTGCGTCGACTGGCCTGCCCGCTGGAAGTGGGTGAACTGGCCGCCTTCCTGGCGTCGGATGAATCCAGCTATCTCACGGGCACGCAAAACGTGATTGACGGCGGCAGCACGTTACCGGAGACCGTCAGCGTCGGAATCTGACGACCACACAACCCCTTCTGACCATCAGGAGGGGTTTCTCTTATTCCCTTTTCAACTTTCAAATCAGTAAACGGTATATAAAACCGTTACTCCTTTCACACTCGTTATAAATATTATGGCTATTAGAAAGTCATCAAATTTATAAGGGTGCGCAATGGCCGTTAACTTACTGAAAAAAAGATATCTGACGCTGGTGGCGTCGTTGTTACTGGTCGGTCAGGCGCAGGCGACGGAGCTATTGAACAGCTCGTACGACGTCTCCCGAGAACTGTTTGCCGCCCTCAACCCGCCGTTTGAACAGCAGTGGGCGAAAGATAACGGCGGCGATAAGCTGACGATTAAACAGTCGCACGCGGGCTCCTCAAAGCAGGCGCTGGCAATTTTACAGGGACTGAAAGCCGACGTCGTGACCTACAATCAGGTGACCGATGTGCAGATCCTGCATGACAAAGGCAAGCTGATTCCGGCTGACTGGCAAAGCCGTCTGCCGAACAACAGCTCACCGTTTTACTCCACGATGGGATTCCTGGTACGTAAAGGCAACCCGAAGAACATTCGCGACTGGAACGACCTTGTCCGTTCTGATGTGAAGCTGATCTTCCCGAACCCGAAAACCTCCGGTAACGCCCGTTACACCTATCTGGCTGCCTGGGGCGCCGCCGATAACGCGGACGGCGGCGATAAAGCCAAAACCGAACAGTTCATGACCCAGTTCCTGAAAAACGTCGAAGTGTTTGATACCGGCGGTCGCGGTGCGACCACGACGTTTGCTGAGCGCGGACTGGGCGATGTGCTGATTAGCTTTGAGTCCGAAGTGAACAACATTCGCAAACAGTATGAAGCGCAGGGTTTTGAAGTGGTTATCCCGAAAACCAATATTCTGGCTGAGTTCCCGGTTGCCTGGGTGGATAAAAATGTGCAGGCCAACGGCACCGAGAAAGCGGCGAAAGCCTATCTGAACTGGCTGTACAGCCCGCAGGCGCAAACCATCATCACGGACTACTACTACCGCGTGAACAACCCGGAGGTGATGGACAAGCTGAAAGATAAATTCCCACAGACCGAACTGTTCCGCGTGGAAGAGAAATTTGGCTCCTGGCCTGAGGTGATGAAAACCCATTTCACCAGCGGTGGTGAACTGGACAAACTGCTGGCGGCGGGGCGTAAGTAATGTTTGCAGTCTCCTCCCGACGCGTATTGCCTGGCTTTACTTTAAGCCTGGGCACCAGCCTGCTGTTCGTTTGCCTGATTTTGCTGCTGCCGCTCAGTGCGTTAGTGATGCAACTGGCACAGATGAGCTGGGCGCAATACTGGGATGTGATTACCAATCCGCAGGTGGTTGCTGCCTATAAAGTGACGCTATTGTCGGCGTTTGTAGCGTCGATTTTTAACGGTGTGTTTGGCCTGCTGATGGCGTGGATTTTAACCCGCTATCGTTTCCCGGGGCGCACGTTGCTGGATGCGTTGATGGACCTGCCGTTTGCGCTGCCGACGGCAGTTGCCGGTCTGACGCTGGCTTCGCTGTTTTCCGTTAACGGTTTCTACGGCGAATGGCTGGCAAAATTTGATATCAAGGTGACATACACCTGGCTTGGCATTGCGGTGGCGATGGCGTTCACCAGTATTCCGTTCGTGGTGCGTACCGTGCAACCGGTACTCGAAGAGTTAGGCCCGGAATATGAAGAAGCGGCGGAAACCCTGGGCGCCACGCGGCTGCAAAGCTTTCGCAAGGTGGTCCTGCCGGAACTGTCACCTGCGCTGGTGGCCGGTGTCGCGCTGTCGTTTACCCGCAGCCTTGGCGAGTTCGGCGCAGTGATTTTCATCGCCGGTAACATTGCCTGGAAAACGGAAGTCACCTCGCTGATGATTTTTATTCGTTTGCAGGAGTTTGATTACCCTGCCGCCAGCGCGGTTGCCTCGGTGATCCTCGCGGCATCGTTATTGCTGCTGTTTTCAATTAACACCCTGCAAAGTCGCTTTGGCCGACGTGTGGTAGGTCACTAATGGCGGAAGTTACTCAATTGAAGCGTTATGACGCCCCCCGCATCAACTGGGGAAAATGGTTTCTGATTGGCACCGGCATGCTGGTGTCGGTGTTCATCCTGTTGGTGCCGATGATCACCATTTTCGTCCAGGCGTTCAGCAAAGGGGTGATGCCCGTGCTACAGAATCTGGCCGATCCGGATATGCTGCATGCCATCTGGCTGACGGTGTTGATCGCCCTGATTGCGGTGCCGGTGAACCTGGTGTTTGGCGTTCTGCTGGCCTGGCTGGTGACCCGTTTTAACTTTCCGGGCCGCCAGTTGCTGCTGACGCTGCTGGATATTCCTTTTGCCGTCTCGCCGGTGGTGGCGGGGCTGGTGTATCTGCTGTTTTACGGTTCCAACGGCCCGTTGGGCGGCTGGCTGGACGAGCATAATCTGCAAATTATGTTCTCCTGGCCGGGGATGGTGCTGGTGACCATCTTCGTCACCTGTCCGTTTGTGGTACGTGAACTGGTGCCGGTGATGCTCAGTCAGGGCAGTCAGGAAGATGAGGCGGCGATTTTGCTGGGCGCATCCGGCTGGCAGATGTTCCGTCGCGTGACGCTGCCGAACATTCGCTGGGCGCTGCTGTATGGCGTGGTGCTGACTAACGCCCGTGCGATTGGCGAGTTTGGCGCGGTGTCGGTGGTTTCCGGCTCAATTCGCGGCGAAACCCTGTCGCTGCCGTTACAGATTGAATTACTGGAGCAGGACTACAACAGCGTCGGCTCTTTTACCGCTGCGGCGCTATTGACGCTGATGGCGATTATTACCCTGTTTTTGAAGAGCATGTTGCAATGGCGCCTGGAGAATCAGGAAAAACGCGCGCAACAGGAGGAAAATCATGAGCATTGAGATTGCCAATATTAAGAAGTCTTTTGGTCGCACCCAGGTGCTGAACGATATCTCACTGGATATTCCTTCAGGTCAGATGGTTGCCTTGCTTGGGCCGTCCGGTTCCGGTAAAACCACACTACTGCGCATTATTGCCGGGCTGGAACACCAGTCCAGCGGACATATTCGCTTCCATGGTACCGACGTCAGCCGCCTGCATGCGCGCGATCGTAAGGTGGGATTTGTCTTTCAGCACTACGCGCTGTTCCGCCATATGACGGTGTTCGACAACATCGCCTTTGGCCTGAGCGTCCTGCCGCGTCGTGAGCGTCCCAATGCGGCGGCGATTAAAGCCAAAGTGACAACACTGCTGGAGATGGTGCAACTGGCACACCTGGCGGATCGCTTCCCGGCGCAGCTTTCAGGTGGGCAAAAACAACGTGTCGCGCTGGCCCGCGCGTTAGCGGTTGAACCACAAATTCTGTTGCTGGATGAGCCGTTTGGTGCCCTTGATGCGCAGGTGCGTAAAGAGCTGCGCCGCTGGCTGCGTCAACTGCATGAAGAGCTGAAATTCACCAGCGTCTTTGTCACGCATGATCAGGAAGAGGCCACTGAAGTGGCGGACCGCGTGGTGGTAATGAGCCAGGGGAATATTGAACAGGCCGATGCGCCGGATCAGGTCTGGCGTGAACCGGCGACCCGCTTTGTACTGGAATTTATGGGTGAAGTGAACCGCCTGCAAGGCACCATTCGTGGTGGGCAGTTCCACGTTGGCGCACACCGCTGGCCGCTGGGCTATACGCCTGCGTATCAGGGGCCGGTCGATCTGTTCCTGCGTCCATGGGAAGTCGATATCAGCCGCCGTACCAGTCTGGATTCGCCGTTGCCGGTTCAGGTTATTGAAGCCAGCCCGAAAGGTCATTACACCCAATTGGTCGTGCAGCCGCTCGGGTGGTATCACGACCCGTTGACCGTGGTCATGCAAGGGGACGATGCTCCGGTACGCGGCGAGCGTCTGTTTGTAGGCCTGCAAAACGCACGCTTGTATAACGGCAATCAGCGTATTGAACGTCATGATGATGTTGTTTTCGCAGAAATAGCGTAATCTCAGAGCGTTTTTTATGTAGGCCGGATAAGACAGTTATGCTGCCTCCGGCAATACACATTTGCCTGATGGCGCTGGGTTTATCAGGTCTGGGTTGTGGACTGAAATTGTGAACACATTAGAACAAACTATTGGCAACACGCCGCTGGTGAAGCTGCAGCGGTTGACGCCGGATAATGGCAGTGAAATTTGGGTCAAACTGGAAGGCAATAACCCGGCGGGGTCGGTGAAAGATCGTGCCGCGTTATCGATGATTGTTGAAGCGGAAAAACGCGGGGAGATTACGCCTGGTGATGTATTAATTGAGGCTACCAGCGGGAACACTGGCATTGCGCTGGCGATGATTGCGGCCCTGAAAGGCTATCGTATGAAGCTACTGATGCCGGACAACATGAGCCAGGAACGCCGCGCCGCGATGCGCGCCTACGGTGCTGAGCTGATTCTGGTGACCAAAGAGCAGGGGATGGAAGGGGCGCGCGATTTAGCGCTGGAGATGGCTCAGCGCGGCGAAGGCAAGCTGCTGGACCAGTTCAATAACCCTGATAACCCATACGCGCATTACACCACTACGGGGCCGGAAATCTGGCGGCAAACGTCCGGACGTCTCACCCATTTTGTTTCCAGCATGGGGACGACCGGTACTATCACCGGGGTTTCTCGTTTTCTGCGCGAGCAGGCCCGCGCGGTCACTATTGTGGGTCTGCAACCGGAAGAGGGCAGCAGCATTCCGGGGATTCGCCGCTGGCCAGCGGAATACATGCCGGGCATTTTTAATGCTCAGCTTGTCGATCAGGTCGTCGATATTCACCAGCGAGACGCGGAGAACACTATGCGTGAACTGGCGGTACGTGAAGGGATCTTCTGTGGCGTCAGCTCTGGCGGCGCGGTCGCCGGTGCAATACGGATTGCGAAAGCCAATCCGGGCGCGGTGGTAGTGGCGATTATTTGCGATCGCGGCGATCGTTATCTCTCTACCGGCGTGTTTGGCGAAGAGCACTTCAGCCAGGGCGCGGGGATTTAACCCCATTGCCCGGCGATGACCGGGCATGCGGATTAACCCTGACGTTTTTTCACCAGCAGATCCAGGAACTGCCAGAGTTTTTCATTCATTTCCTTATAATCCCATTCGCGCATTTCCGCCTTCGAGCGAATAAAGCGCTTCCCTTTGGCTTCCGCCAGCTCTTGCTCAGAATGTTGAATCAGTCCTTCCACCGCCTCGGCAGTAAATTCCATATGGCACTGGAAGCCGTAGACAAAATTGCCATATTGCACGATCTGTCGTGGACAACCGACGCTTGTGGCAAGCACCGTGGCCTGATCGGTAAGCCCTGGCATGTCGTTATGCCAGTGGCCGACCGTCAGCGGAGAGCCGAAGTGGGCAAGCAACGGATGCTGTTTTCCTGCTTCGGTCAGCGTAATGGGATAGTGACCAATCTCTTTTTCTGGACTCTGGCAGACCCTGGCTCCCAGCGCTTCGCCAATCAACTGTGAACCCAGACAGATCCCGACCACGATCCGACCCGCCGAGATAGCCTGGTTGATCAGGTGTTGTTCAGCCTTTGAGTCAAAATAAGGGCACTCTGCTAGCGTGGTGCGCGGTGACTGCGGGCCGCCAAACACGACCAGCATATCAAAGCCATCGGCGTTGGCCGGAACCGGTTCGCTGTCATAGACGCGGGTCCAGGTGATGTGATGACCGCGCGTTTCAGCCCACGGCAAATAAGCGCCTGCCGATTCAAATGATTCGTGAATAATAAAATGGACGTGCACGGATACTCTCCTGTTATTGGCTCAGCGCCTGATGAAGATGGGCGGCCAGGCGGTTGATGTCGTTGTCATTGAGTGTGGAAAGGGTGATACGCAGACCCTGTGCGGGCGTGTTAACGCCGAAAGCGTCGCCTTCACGCACCAGCCAACCGGATTTCGCCAGCGCGAATGCAACATTCTGGCTGGCTTCGGCAAGGGGTAGCCACAGGTTCAGACCATCGCCGGGGAAAA
Organism: Citrobacter sp. LST-B2; assembly: GCF_057983045.1. Classification (NCBI taxonomy): domain Bacteria; kingdom Pseudomonadati; phylum Pseudomonadota; class Gammaproteobacteria; order Enterobacterales; family Enterobacteriaceae; genus Citrobacter; species Citrobacter sp. LST-B2. The sequence continues at coordinate 3,473,621 of NZ_CP192598.1, read as the reverse complement.
TGTTGTTGATGCCTTGTGCGTGCAGTGCCTGCGCCAGTTTGCGCTGCTGATCGGCGTAAAACTGGCGGGATTCGGCGAGCGTTTGCTGCCAGACGGGGTCTGCCAGACAGGTGTAAACCAGATCCTGCAAAATGTGGCTGACCCACTGACTGCCGGCGTTTAGACGCAGGCGTAATTTTGCTGACGTCGCGGGATCGCTGGCGACAATGGCAAGACGCAGGTCTGGCCCCAGCGTTTTCGACATTGAGCGAACGATCGACCAGTGGAGTGTTTCTGCCGCAATCACCGGATGCCACGCGCAGGCGGAAAGCAGGGCAAAGTGGTCGTCAACAATCACCAGTACCTGTGGGTATCGTGCAAGGATGGCCTGTAATGCGCCAGCGCGTGCGGCGCTTAAACTGCATCCCGTCGGGTTGTGCGCTCGAGGTGTAACGATCACTGCCCGGGCGCCTTTACTCAGCGCCTGTTCGAGCCCCTCTGGTCGCATCCCTTCACTGTCGACGCGCACCGGGCTGGCGCTGAATCCGGCGTATCGCAGCATATTGATACTGCTTAAAAAGCAAGGGTCTTCAACCACCACGCTATCGCCGGGCAGCAGATGGACGCTCAGCAGGCGTTCAATGGCGTCAATTGTGCCGCTGGTGATATCAATTTCACCCGCAGCGGGAACGGCATCCTGCATCCACTGCGTGGCCCAGCGCTTTAGCTCCGGGGAAACCGGCGTGTCACCGTACAGGCGGTGGTCGTGATGACATTTTGCAAAGTAACGGCTCAGGTCCGGCAGGCGAGTCGGGTCAGGATTTCCGCTGGAGAGATCGTGAAGCGGCGTGTGGGGGTCGCCGCCTTCGCGTGCGATGGGCGTCGAGGCGCTTTTAATAACGGTGCCATTGCGGCCACGACTTTGCGCCAGTCCGGATGTCACCAGGCGTTTGTAGGCCGCTGCAACAGTATTGCGATTTACATTGAGTTGCGCAGCCAGTTCCCGTACCGGCGGCAATGTTTCACCTGCAGACAACACGCCGCTGGTGACGTGCTGCCGTATACTGTCAAAGATTTCGCTGGCGGTTTTTCCGTCGATCATTATTGACCTATGACAAAATGAATTTTAGCATATGACGATAATAGTGAGGCACCCGCCCGCTGTCCAGTGAGAGGAGAAGTTAATGGAGCAGGAGAGTGATATTCAGTCAGTGCTCTTCGACGATAAGCATCGGGCGTTGCAGACCGATATTGTCGCCGTTCAGTCACAGGTGGTGTATGGCAGCGTCGGCAATAGCATCGCTGTGCCAGCCATCAAAGCAAAGGGTTTGCGGGTGACGGCGGTGCCTACCGTCCTGTTCAGTAATACTCCGCACTATGACACGTTCTACGGGGGCGTTATTCCGGCCGACTGGTTCCGCGGTTATTTGCTGGCGTTAAGCGAGCGTGATGCGCTGCGCGAGTTAAAGGCTGTGACCACCGGTTATATGGGCAGCGCAGAACAAATCGTGCTGCTGGCGCAATGGTTGCAAAACGTTCGTCAAACGCATCCTGACATTCCTGTTCTGGTCGATCCGGTGATTGGCGATACCGACAGCGGAATGTATGTGAAAGCCGAGATACCGGATGCCTATCGACATCACCTGCTGCCGCTGGCGCAGGGGCTGACGCCGAATGTCTTCGAACTGGAGATGCTCAGCGGTATGCCGTGCCGCACCCTGGAGGAGGCTGTTATCGCGGCGAGATCGCTGCTGACCGACACGCTGAAGTGGATTGTCATCACCAGCGCGCCAGGACAGGACAGTGAAACCATCAATGTGGCGGTGGTCACGGCCCAAACGCTGGATGTGATTGAGCACCCGCGGGTAGAAACCGATCTGAAAGGGACCGGCGATCTGTTCTGTGCCGAGTTGATTAGCGGCATTGTGTTGGGGAAATCGTTGACGCAGGCAACGCAACAGGCCGCGGAACGCGTACTGGCGGTGATGACCTGGACGCAGCAATGCGGATGTGACGAACTGATACTGCCTCCGGCAGGGGAGGCGCGATGAAGAGTTATCGGTTAGTGGTTCGTCAGCAGGGACGTATCGTGGGACATTTTGAAACCAGCGGGCTGAATGCGCTGGAAGATATCTGCGTGGCGCGCGCAATGTTTGGCATCACGGGCGGCTATCAATGTGAACTGTTGGTTTCTGATTCAGAAAAGCGGATGCTGGAGAGCGGGCCGGAAGGGATGAAAATCCTGATGCGTGAAAAGTGTTATCGCCCGGTGACCTCACCATTGTAACCGCGAACTGATGCCGGATGGCGGCGTATGCGCCATCAGGCGGGTTTTGCCATCCGGTAGATAAAAAAATGGCGCCAGAAGGCGCCATTTTTCTCTGCGGCAAGAATTATTTCTTGATGCGGATAACCGGGGTTTCACCCACAGTCACGCTACCGGACAGTTTGATCAGTTCTTTGATTTCGTCCATGTTGGAGATAACAACCGGAGTCAGGGTTGACTTGGCTTTTTCTTCCAGCAGCGGCAGATCGAATTCAATTACCGGGTCACCCACTTTCACACGCTGGCCTTCTTCAGCGATACGCTTGAAGCCTTCGCCTTTCAGCTCAACGGTGTCGATACCGAAGTGAACAAACAGTTCGATACCGCTATCGGATTCGATAGAGAACGCATGGTTGGTCTCAAAGATTTTGCCGATGGTACCGTCAACCGGTGCAACCATCTTATTACCGGTTGGTTTGATAGCGATGCCATCACCCACGATTTTTTCAGCAAAAACGACATCCGGTACGTCTTCGATGTTGACGATCTCGCCAGAGAGCGGTGCAACAATCTCAATAGTTCCGGTGTCTTTCTTATCATCAGAAACCAGAGACTTCAGTTTATCGAACAAACCCATGATCTTCTCCTAAGCAGTAAATTGGGCCGCATCTCGTGGATTAGCAGATTGTTTTTTCTTCAATGAACTTGTTAACCAGCGTCATTAACTCGTCCGTTGTCGGTTGAGCAAGAGCCTGCTCTGCTAACACCTTCGCATCTTCGAAGTTCGTGTTACGGATAATCTTCTTAATGCGCGGGATAGAAATGGCGCTCATAGAGAATTCGTCCAGACCCATCCCCAGCAACAGAAGTGTAGCACGTTCGTCGCCTGCAAGCTCACCACACATGCCAGTCCATTTACCTTCAGCATGAGAAGCATCAATAACTTGCTTGATCAATGTGAGGACAGATGGCGACATTGGCTGGTAGAGATGTGAAATCATATCATTACCACGGTCAACTGCCAGAGTGTACTGCGTTAAATCATTGGTGCCGATACTAAAGAAATCAACTTCTTTGGCTAAATGACGAGCAATCGTTGCCGCAGCCGGTGTTTCCACCATCACGCCAATCTCAATGGTCTCGTCAAAAGCTTTACCTTCGTCACGCAGTTCCTGTTTGTAGATTTCGATCTCTTTACGCAGTGCGCGAACTTCTTCAACAGAGATGATCATCGGGAACATAATGCGCAGTTTGCCGAAAGCAGACGCGCGCAGGATAGCGCGAACCTGATCGCGCAGGATCTCTTTACGATCCATCGCGATACGCACAGCACGCCAGCCCAGGAACGGGTTTTCTTCTTTCGGGAAGTTCATGTACGGCAGCTCTTTGTCGCCGCCGATGTCCATGGTACGCACGATCACCGCCTGAGAGCCACACGCTTCAGCCACGGCTTTGTAAGCTGCAAACTGTTCTTCTTCAGTCGGCAGCGCGTCGCGATCCATAAACAGGAATTCAGTACGGTACAGACCCACACCTTCCGCACCGTTGCGCTCTGCGCCTTCAACGTCACGCACGGTACCGATGTTGGCGCACACTTCAACCTGATGGCCATCCAGGGTGATGGCAGGGAGATCTTTCAGTTTAGCCAGTTCCGCTTTTTCAGTGGCAACTTGCTCCTGAACGGCGCGCAGTTTTTCAATTTCTTCGTTGGTCGGGTTGACGTAAACCTGGTTGTTTACGGCATCCAGAATCAGATAATCGTCGTTTTTCACCTGAGAGGTGACGCTACCGGTACCCACGATGGCTGGCAGTTCCAGAGAACGCGCCATGATAGAGGTGTGGGAAGTGCGGCCGCCCACGTCGGTAATGAAACCCAGCACCTTTTTCAGGTTCAGCTGTGCGGTTTCTGACGGGGTCAGGTCAGCGGCAACCAGGATGACTTCATCCTGAATTGCGCTCAGGTCAATAATTGCCAGCCCGAGGATGTTGCGCAGCAGGCGCTTACCGATGTCACGTACGTCAGCCGCACGTTCTTTCAGGTATTCATCATCCAGTTCTTCCAGGGCAGTGGCCTGACCTTCGATAACTTCATGCGCAGCTGCGTCAGCCGTCATGTGTTTATCTTTAATCAGGGCTATGATTTCCTGCTCCAGCTCCTCATCTTCGAGCAGCATAATATGCCCTTCGAAAATGGCTTCTTTTTCTTCACCGAACGTTTCACCAGCTTTCGTTTTGATCGCTTCTAACTGTGCAGATGCCTTGGCACGACCGCTCAGAAAACGTTCAACTTCCTGATCAACCTTGTCGGCAGAAATTTTTTTCCGGTCAATGACGATTTCGTCTTCTTTCAGCAAAAGTGCTTTGCCGAAAGCGATACCCGGGGATGCTAAAATGCCTGAAATCATAACCCTACCTTACTTGTGACTGATTTTTAAAAGAACCCGGAAAAACTTATTCCAGTTCCGCCATCAGCTTGACCAGATGTTCTACGGCTTTCTGCTCGTCTTCACCTTCTGCAGAGATGGTCACGACGGTACCCTGAGTCAGACCCAGAGTTTGCAGTTTAAACAGGCTTTTCGCGCTGGCGCTTTTGCCGTTGGAAGTCACAGTAATCTCAGAAGTGAAGCCTTTCGCTTCTTTAACAAACTGAGCAGCAGGGCGGGTGTGCAGACCGTTCGGAGCGGTAATGGTAACTTCTTGCTGGAACATTGTATTTCCCCAACTTATAGGTTTAGTGTTGTGGAACTAAAGTCTAGCCTGGCGGTTTGACTTTAGCCTGTATTGTTAGCGCCGGCGTAAACGGGCGCGACACACCAGGTGTTTTACGCCATCCGTTGCTGTCAACCTCTGGCCGCTGACGTTTCGCTCGTCATTAAACATTATGCCGCTAAATCAATACTTGAACCAAATCATAAAATCGATTCAGCTAGCAGTTTTCCTGTAACGATTAATTTCGCGCTTCAAAATAATTAATCAGGTTAAATACCAGACCTGGCGGGGTGAAGCAATGGCAGGTGGGGTGAAAGTTTGAAGCAGGCCACAAAAAAGCACCTGAAAAGGTGCTTTTTTACGCGTTTTTAACATGCTGGCATTACTGTTGCAATTCTTTCTCTGTGAAGAGATCGGCAAACAGTGCAGTGCTCAAATAACGCTCACCCGATGACGGTAGGATAACCACAATATTCTTATTGGTAAAGGTTTCATCTTCCTGAAGCTTAAGCGCGGCAGCCACTGCGGCTCCGGAGGAGATACCGGCAAGAATGCCTTCCTCTTCCATTAGGCGGCGGGCGGTGGAGATCGCCTCTTCGTTGGTGATGGCGACCACTTTGTCGATCAGTTTCAGATCCAGGTTACCCGGAATGAAACCGGCGCCGATACCCTGAATTTTGTGCGGACCTGGCTTCAGCTCTTCGCCTGCCAGCGCCTGAGCGATGACCGGGGAATCCGTTGGCTCAACGGCAACGGTAATCAGGTCGGTTTTGCCTTTGGTGCCTTTAATATAGCGGGTGACGCCGGTTAGCGTCCCGCCAGTCCCCACGCCGGAGATGAAAACGTCAACCTGGCCGTCGGTATCTTCCCAGATTTCCGGACCGGTGGTTTTTTCGTGGATTTCTGGGTTTGCCGGGTTGCTGAACTGCTGAAGCAACAGATATTTCGCCGGATCGCTGGCGACAATCTCTTCTGCTTTCTGAATGGCGCCTTTCATGCCTTTTGCACCTTCGGTCAGCACCAGGTTGGCACCCAGCGCTTTCAGCAGTTTACGACGTTCGATACTCATGGTTTCCGGCATGGTCAGCGTCAGTTTGTAACCACGTGCCGCCGCGACATAGGCCAGCGCGATACCCGTGTTGCCGCTGGTGGGTTCGACCAGCTCGACGCCCGGTTTAAGCACGCCGCGTTTTTCAGCATCCCAAATCATATTGGCACCGATACGGCATTTCACGCTGAAGCTCGGGTTACGTGATTCCACCTTCGCCAGAATGCGTCCGTTACCGATACGGTTCAGTCGAACCAGCGGCGTATGACCGATAGTCAGCGAGTTGTCTTCAAAAATCTTACTCATGGCCTGTCCTTAACTGTATGAAATTGGGATACCTTCCCAGCATACCCTTCAGACGAATATGGGGAAGTAAGGATTTCGCATATCTATATGCTATGAAGAAATAATGGGTATCAGTATGGAATAAGAGGCGTTATAAACAACCTCTTATTTACACAAACTTTCGTTATTTCCATAACGCGTGCTTAGCACGATAGCAATCCACCCACATCGCCGTGGCGCCACAGACTGCCACTGGCATGATGAAGAGATTAAGAACCGGGATCAGGGTAAACAGGCTGGTGAGCGAACCAAACTGCATATTGGTGACCTTACGGCTGCGCAGAGCAGTGCGCATCTCTTTAAACGGCACTTTATGGTTGTCAAAAGGGTAATCGCAATACTGAATGGCCAGCATCCAGGCGCTGAACAGGAACCACAGTACGGGGGCGACGGTTTGCCCGATGCCGGGAATAAAGTAAAGGATCAGCAGTACGATGGCGCGTGGCAGATACCAGGCCAGCTTTTGCCATTCGCGTTTCATAATCCGCGGCACATCTTTCATGATCCCCAGAATGCCCGTGTCCGGCGGCGTTGCGCCGGTGAGTCGCGCTTCCAGTTGCTCCGCCAGCAGCCCGTTAAACGGCGCGGCAATCCAGTTGGCCAGGGTCGAGAAAAAATAGCCAAACACCAGCAGCACAGAGATGACCGCGACAGGCCACAGCAGATAGCTCAGCCATTGCAGCCAGTCCGGGACGTGACTCATAAGCGACGGGATCCAGACATCCAGCTGTGTGAACAGCCACCAGAACGCACTGCCCATTAGCAGGATGTTGACCAATAGCGGTAAAATGACATAGCGACGGATCCCTGGTTGCGAAACCAGTTTCCATCCCTGAGCAAAGTAGTAAAAACCGCTGCGTGGCGCAGTGACAGATGATGACACCATAGTCAGGACATGCTCCTTTTCGTATAAGTCCTAAGCGAACACGGGTATCTTACCGGGTTATCGCACACAGAACAGTTCGGAAATGTTCGAAAAAACAGCAAAAAGCACGATTTCGTTCATCTTTATGCTGTGAAAGCTAAGAGTACACTTGCACTTGACGTAATCGGCAAATACTCTTAGTGAGTAAATGTTTGCCGTGGTGGCAAGGTGTTAGAACAACAGAGAATATAATGATGCAGGATTTGCGTCTGATATTAATCATTGTTGGCGCGATCGCCATAATCGCTTTACTGGTACATGGTTTCTGGACCAGCCGTAAAGAACGATCTTCTATGTTCCGCGATCGTCCACTGAAACGCATGAAATCAAAACGCGACGACGACTCGTATGACGATGATGTCGAAGCAGACGAAGGCGTGGGTGAAGTTCGTGTTCACCGCGTGAATCATGCCCCTGGCAACCCGCAGGAGCATGAAGCTCCTCGCCAGTCGCCGCAACACCAGTACCAGCCGCCTTATGCGTCGGCACAACCGCGTCAGCCGGTTCAGCCATCGTCTGAAGTGCCGGTACAGCCGCAGCATGCCCAGCGTCCGCCGCAGCAGCCGGTACACCAGCCACAGCCTGCGCCGCAGCAATCCGCTCAGCCGCAGCCGGTGCATCAGCCTGCGCCACAGCAACCTGTGCATCAGCCGCAGCCGGTTCAACAACAGCCCGCCGCGCCGCAGATTCAGCCCGTTCAGCCGACTGCACCGCAGCCGTCGCCACAGGCTTTCCAGCCTGCAGAACCCGTGGTCGAGCCACAGCCTGAGCCCGTCGTTGAAGAAGCACCAGCCCCGGAAAAGCCTCAGCGTAAAGAAGCGGTGATCATCATGAACGTCGCCGCCCATCATGGCAGCGAGCTTAACGGTGAAGTGCTGCTCAATAGCATTCAGCAGGCCGGATTCAAGTTTGGCGACATGAATATTTTCCATCGTCATCTGAGTCCGGATGGCAGCGGCCCGGCGTTATTCAGCCTGGCGAATATGGTTAACCCGGGTACGTTTGATCCAGAAATGGTCGACTTCACCACGCCGGGCGTGACCATCTTTATGCAGGTGCCGTCTTACGGCGATGAACTGCAGAACTTCAAACTGATGCTGCAATCCGCACAGCATATTGCCGATGAAGTCGGTGGTGTGGTGCTCGACGATCAGCGTCGGATGATGACGCCGCAAAAATTGCGTGAGTATCAGGACCGTATCCGCGAAGTGAAAGACGCGAACGCCTGATACACTCAAGGCACGACAACTTCCTTTCTGAACCCCCGCCTGTCGGGGGTTTTTTATCATTGATGGTGCGATATGGAATCAATCGAACAACAACTGACCGAACTGCGAACCACGCTTCGCCATCATGAGTATCTTTACCATGTGATGGATGCGCCGGAAATCCCCGATGCAGAATATGACCGCCTGATGCGTGAGCTGCGTGAACTGGAAGCGCAACACCCGGAGCTGATTACTCCGGACTCTCCGACCCAGCGCGTGGGCGCTGCGCCGCTTGCGTCTTTCAGCCAGATTCGTCATGAAGTGCCGATGTTGTCGCTGGACAACGTCTTTGATGAGGAGAGTTTCCTGGCGTTTAACAAGCGCGTGCAGGACCGTCTTAAGAGTAGCGACAAGCTCACCTGGTGCTGTGAGCTGAAACTGGACGGTCTGGCGGTCAGCATTCTCTATGAAAACGGGGTGCTGGTGAGTGCAGCGACGCGTGGTGATGGTACGACCGGTGAGGACATTACCTCAAACGTGCGGACTATTCGCGCCATTCCGCTGAAACTCCACGGCGATAACATTCCGACGCGTCTGGAAGTGCGAGGCGAAGTTTTCCTGCCGCAGGCGGGTTTTGAAAAGATCAATGAAGATGCTCGCCGCACGGGCGGAAAGCTGTTTGCTAACCCGCGAAATGCGGCAGCGGGCTCGCTGCGCCAGCTCGATCCGCGTATCACCGCGAAGCGACCACTCACTTTCTTCTGCTATGGCGTTGGCGTGCTGGAAGGCGGCGAACTGCCTGATACTCATCTGGGGCGTCTGCTGCAATTCAAAGCATGGGGGTTGCCGGTCAGCGATCGCGTGACGCTGTGTGACTCGCCGGAAGCGGTGCTGGCGTTTTACCACAAGGTGGAAGAGGACCGTCCGACGCTGGGTTTCGACATCGATGGGGTGGTGATTAAGGTCAACTCGATGGCGCTACAGGAGCAACTGGGTTTCGTCGCACGTGCGCCGCGCTGGGCGGTGGCCTTTAAATTCCCGGCGCAGGAACAGATGACCTTTGTTCGTGACGTGGAGTTCCAGGTCGGACGCACCGGAGCAATTACTCCCGTTGCGCGTCTTGAACCGGTACAGGTCGCGGGTGTGCTGGTGAGTAACGCCACGCTGCATAATGCCGATGAAATCGAACGTCTTGGCCTGCGCATTGGCGATAAGGTGGTAATTCGCCGTGCTGGCGATGTTATTCCGCAGGTGGTCAACGTGGTGCTTTCCGAACGTCCGGACGACACGCGTCCGGTAGCATTTCCGACGCATTGCCCGGTATGCGGTTCAGACGTTGAGCGCGTGGAAGGTGAAGCGGTTGCTCGCTGTACCGGCGGTTTGATTTGCGGCGCGCAGCGTAAAGAATCGCTCAAGCATTTCGTATCTCGTCGGGCGATGGACGTGGATGGGATGGGCGACAAAATTATCGACCAACTGGTCGAGAAAGAGTATGTCCACACGCCGGCGGACCTGTTTCGGCTGACAGCCGGGAAACTGACCGGTCTCGACCGAATGGGGCCGAAGTCGGCGCAAAACGTGGTGGAGGCGCTGGAAAAATCGAAATCGACCACCTTTGCGCGCTTCCTGTATGCACTCGGTATCCGGGAAGTTGGAGAGGCTACGGCCGCCGGTCTGGCCGCTTACTTCGGTACTCTGGAAGCGCTGGAAGCGGCGTCTATTGACGAGCTGCAAAAAGTCCCCGATGTGGGCATTGTGGTCGCCACCCATGTGTTCAATTTCTTTGCTGAAGAGAGCAATCGCGAAGTCATCGGGCAACTGCTGGCGGAAGGCATTCACTGGCCTGCACCGGTAGTGATCAATGCGGAAGAGATTGACAGTCCATTTGCCGGGAAAACGGTAGTGCTGACGGGAAGCCTGAGCCAGATGTCGCGCGATGATGCTAAAGCGCGGCTGGTGGAGCTCGGTGCGAAAGTGGCGGGCAGCGTCTCGAAGAAGACCGATCTGGTTATTGCTGGCGAAGCGGCCGGTTCCAAACTGGCAAAAGCGCAGGAGCTGGGGATTGCAGTGATTGACGAAGCGGAAATGCTCCGCCTGCTGGGTGTCTGAGATGGAGAAAGAGCAGCTCGTTGAGATTGCCAACACGGTGATGCCGTTTGGTAAATATAAAGGGCGTCGGCTGATCGATGTGCCAGAAGAGTATCTGCTGTGGTTTGCCCGCAAGGATGAGTTTCCGGCGGGTAAACTGGGCGAGCTGATGCAAATTACGCTGCTAATCAAAACCGAAGGGCTGAGCCAGCTGGTTCAGCCCCTGAAGCGCCCGCTTTAAGCTTTGGCGGCGCGGCTGTCCTGCTGCGCCTGTAACTGTTCGGTCTGGCGCTTATAGCGGCGCGCCAATACCGCACAGACCATCAACTGAATCTGGTGGAAGATCATCAGCGGCAGCACCATCATCCCAATGACGGACGTCGGGAAAAGGATGTTGGCCATGGGGACGCCGTTTGCCAGACTCTTTTTCGACCCGCAGAAAACAATCGTGATTTCGTCGGCTTTGTTGAAGCCGCATTTGCGCGCCACAACGATGTTTACAGCAATCACGATGGCGAGCAACACGATGCTGACCACGACGATAAACAGCAGCGATCCCCAGCCCACTTTGTGCCAGATCCCGTTCACGACGGCTTCGCTGAAGGCGGAATAAACCACCAGCAAAATTGACGTTTGATCAGTTTTCGCAATCCATTTTTTATTTCGTGCGACCCACTTGCCGATCCACGGGCGGGAAAGGTGCCCGAGCACAAACGGCAACAGCAGTTGCAGCATGATTTTCCCGACCTGCTCCAGACTGCCTTCTGCGCCATGAATATTCATCACCAGACCAACCAACAGCGGGGAGAGGAAAATCCCCAGCAGGCTGGAGGCCGAGGCTGAGCAGACCGCCGCCGCAACGTTACCGCCCGCCAGCGAGGTAAAGGCAATCGCCGACTGTACCGTAGCGGGCAAAATGCACAGATACAGAAAGCCGGTGTACAGCATCGGATCAACGTTGATCGGCGCCCACCAGGCAAACAATACGCCGAGCACCGGGAACAGAATGAAGGTGCTACACATCACCCACAGGTGTAACCGCCAGTGACTGCCGCCCGCGATAATGGCTTCGCGCGAAAGCTTTGCTCCGTGCATAAAGAACAGGAGCGCGATGGCCGCGGTGGTGATGCCTTCAACAACAGGCACAAAATCTCCCTCAGCGGGGAAAAATGAGGCCAGCAGGACGACCGTAATCAGGGTCAGCGTAAACGGATCGAGGATACGAAAAATATTCATAAATACTCCAGGAATTCGGTGTCCTTATTTTGCGTTTTTCATTTTGAGAAATAAAATTGATTTATTGCATCTATATATGAATCGAATCGATGAATTATTCACTGCGTCAACTTCGGGTGTTTGTCACTGTAGCCCAGGAAAAAAGTTTTAGCCGTGCAGGCGAGTGCATTGGCCTGAGTCAGTCGGCAGTGAGCCACAGTATTAAAGAGCTAGAGCGCCAGACGGGCGTTAAACTGCTGGATCGCACGACGCGAGAAGTGGTGCTGACGGACGCCGGTCAACAACTGGCGGGTCGTCTGGAGCGACTGCTGGATGAACTACACATCACGCTGCGTGAAGCGGGTAGGGTGGGCACGCAACTCACCGGGACGGTCCGCGTGGCGGCAAGCCAGACGATCTCCGCCCATCTCATTCCGCAGTGCATTGCGCAAAGTAACTTGCGCTATCCGGCGATCGATTTTGTCCTGCACGATCGACCGCAGCAGTGGGTACTGGAGAGTATCCGCCAGGGAGAAGTGGATTTTGGTATTGTGATTGATCCGGGGGCGGTGAGCGATCTGCAATGTGAAGCTGTGCTCTCCGAACCTTTTCTCCTGCTTTGCCATGAGTCACACTCGCTGGCGACACGGGAATGGGTGAACTGGCAGGATCTCCGGGAGGAACGACTGGTCTTACAGGATTATGCATCGGGGAGTCGACCGCTCATTGACGCGGCGCTCGCGCACTTTGCGATAGAGGCCAATATTGTGCAGGAGATTGGTCATCCGGCGACGCTGTTTCCGATGGTAGAAGCGGGAATAGGTATCAGTATTCTGCCTGCGCTGGCCTTACCGTTGCCGCAGGGGAGCCACTTGCAGGTGAAGCGACTGACGCCGGTGGTGGAGCGGCAACTGATGCTGGCGCGTCGCAAGAATCGCTCGCTGTCGACAGCCGCCCATGCGCTGTGGGAAGTGGTCCGCACCCAGGCGAATGCATTAACAAATTTACGTGCGCAGGATCCGCTTTATCAGATATAAACATCAATCTGATGGTCGTCGGAAGGATGATTAACGCCTTGCGCGTTTACCTGGGCTTGTTCCTGCTTTTGCTGAGCTTCTTCGGCCTGCTGGTGCTGTAACTGCGCCAGTTGTGCCTGCAACACTTTGATCTGTGTCTGGAGCATTTCTTGTTGTTTTTTCTTCTCTTCCGCGCTGCCAGTGCTATCCGGCACCTCTTTGAGCTTCTGCGTCAGTTGGGTGATTTTCTCCACAATCTGGGCGATCTGCGCGGCGGTACTGTTACCTGAAGCGGTTTTTGCGCTACTCCCGCCGCTTTGAACGGAAGGGGTTGAGACGTTGATGGTGGTCATCGTGGTTTCCTTTTGCCATTAAACCTACGATATCGGCATAGAAAGACAGACCTTCAGTGCATCCTCCTATTTCTGGCAGGGACAATTAGCCTTCATTCGCGCCTGCCGGGCCCAGGATTGATATACATTTGCTATCGATCATCCGGGAAAACTGTATTGGTAATCGATTGCGTACTCTCGCTATAACCATTACCTCCCTCACTCAATGAGTGACTAGCTGATTATAAGGACATCTCATGACCGACTCCCACTTTTCCCAGAATCCCTGGAACAGCGCTGATATTATCCGCGGCTATAAACCTGACTTCACGCCGCGCGTCGCTTTTATCCTTGGATCGGGTTTAGGCGCGCTGGCCGAGCAGATAGAAGATGCGGTGGCGATCTCTTACGAGAAGCTGCCAGGGTTCCCGGTGAGTACCGTTCACGGGCATGCCGGCGAGTTAGTGCTCGGTCATCTGGCCGGGGTTCCGGTCGCCTGTATGAAAGGACGCGGGCACTTCTACGAGGGTCGCGGCATGACCGTGATGACCGACGCTATTCGCACAATGAAGCTACTGGGTTGCGAACTGCTGTTCTGCACCAATGCGGCAGGGTCTCTGCGTCCGGAAGTGGGGCCAGGGAGTCTGGTGGCGCTGAGTGACCATATCAACACCATGCCGGGAACGCCGATGGTTGGACCGAACGACGAACGCTTTGGTGAGCGTTTCTTCTCGCTGGCGAATGCCTATGATGCCGATTATCGTGCGATTTTACAGACCGTAGCTGCCGACGAGGGTTTTACGCTGAGCGAAGGCGTATTTGTTTCTTATCCGGGACCTAACTTTGAGACGGCCGCGGAGATTCGCATGATGCAGATTATTGGCGGCGATGTGGTGGGGATGTCGGTGGTACCTGAAGTTATCACCGCCCGCCACTGCGGACTGAAAGTGGTTGCCGTGTCGGCGATCACCAATCTGGCGGAAGGGCTGGGGGATGTGAAGCTCTCGCACGCGCAAACCCTGGCGGCGGCTGAACTTTCACGTCAGAACTTTATCGACCTGATTTGCGGGTTCCTGCGTAAACTGGCCTGAAACCGATAATAATAATGACCCCGCCAGCAGGCGGGGTTCGTACTCTACGGCAAGGAAGAAAAAAATGGGTATTGCGTCCCGATTAAAGATCATGTCGTTTATGCAATATTTTATCTGGGGAAGCTGGCTGGTCACCCTGGGTTCATACATGATTAACACCCTTCATTTTACCGGTGCCAACGTGGGTATGGTGTACAGCTCAAAAGGGCTGGCGGCGATTATTATGCCCGGCATTATGGGGATTATTGCGGACAAATGGCTGCGGGCAGAGCGTGCTTATATGCTTTGTCATCTGCTCTGTGCGGGCGCACTGCTCTACGCGACGACGGTGACCGATCCGGACACCATGTTCTGGGTGATGTTGATCAACGCAATGGCCTTCATGCCGACGATTTCGCTTTCCAACAGTGTCTCTTATTCCTGTCTGGCGCAATCAGGGCAGGATCCGGTGACGGCATTTCCGCCTATTCGCGTTTTTGGCACGATTGGTTTTATCGTTGCGATGTGGACCGTCAGCCTGATGGGCCTGGAGCTGAGCAATGCGCAACTGTACATTGCGTCTGGCGCATCGCTGCTGCTGGCTGCCTACGCACTCACGCTGCCGAAAATTCCGGTCGCCGAGAAGAAAGCGAGCGCGTCGTTTGCCAGTAAGCTGGGGCTGGATGCGTTCGTGCTGTTTAAAAATCCGCGGATGGCGATTTTCTTTCTGTTTGCCATGATGCTGGGTGCAGTGCTGCAAATTACCAACGTTTTTGGTAACCCCTTCTTGCACGACTTTGCCCGCGATCCGCAGTTTGCCGACAGTTTTGTGGTGAAATACCCGTCCATCTTACTCTCTGTCTCGCAGATGGCGGAAGTCGGCTTTATTCTGACTATCCCGTTCTTCCTCAAACGCTTTGGCATCAAAACGGTCATGCTGATGAGCATGCTGGCGTGGACATTGCGCTTTGGCTTCTTTGCCTTTGGCGACCCGTCTCCACTCGGATTTGTTCTGCTGCTGATGTCGATGATCGTCTACGGTTGCGCATTCGATTTCTTCAACATTTCAGGCTCGGTCTTCGTTGAACAGGAAGTGGATTCGAAAATTCGTGCCAGTGCGCAGGGGCTGTTTATGACGATGGTCAATGGCGTCGGCGCGTGGGTTGGCTCCATCCTGAGCGGTATGGCGGTGGATTACTTCTCAGTGGTTGGCGTGAAGGACTGGCAAACTATCTGGCTGGTCTTTGCGGCGTATGCCCTGGTGCTGGCGGTGATTTTTGCGCTGTGCTTTAAGTACAAGCATGAACCTGAAAAGCAGGCACAGCCCTCGCTAGCCCGTTAATCCCCCTTTGCGGCGGGCATATGTTGCCCGTCGTTCCTGTTCTGCGACGCAATGTGGTAATTTGGCGCATCAGTCCTCTCCCCAGGAGCGCATTACCCATGGAACGCACGCCTCGTATCGATCTCAAGTTACTGCGTTATTTTCTTGCTGTCGCCGAAGAGTTACATTTTGGACGCGCCGCCGCTCGTCTGAATATGTCGCAGCCTCCATTGAGTATTCATATTAAAGAGCTGGAACAGGAGCTCGGCACGCTGCTGTTTATCCGCCATTCGCGCAGCGTAGCGTTGACCCATGCAGGGAAAATCCTGATGGAAGAGTCACGACGTCTGCTTTCCAGCGCCAGCCAGGTGTTAGCACGCGTCGAACAGATCGGGCGCGGTGAGGCAGGGCGGATCGAACTGGGCGTGATCGGCACGGCGATGTGGGGAAAAATGCGCCCGGTAATGCGGCGATTCCTGAAGGACAATCCTAACGTTGAGGTGCTGTTTCGTGAAAATATGCCAGCGATGCAGATGGCCATGCTGGAGCGACGTGAACTGGATGCCGGTGTCTGGCGAATGGCGGTTGAGCCAGCGCCTGGGTTTACCAGCCTGCGCTTGCATGAATCCTCTTTTCTGGTGGCGATGCCAGAAGAGCATGCGCTGACTGTGCGGGAGGCCGTACCATTAGAAGCCCTGCGCAATGAATACTTCGTCACCATGCCTTCGATTCACACTGACTGGGCATTCCTGCAACGCGTTTGCCAGAGTGCGGGGTTCTCTCCGATGATCATACGTGAAGTGATGGAACCGCAAACGGTACTGGCGATGATCAGTATGGGAATTGGCATTACGCTGATTGCCGACAGCTACGCGCAGATGAACTGGCCGGGTGTGGTGTTCCGTCCATTAGAAGAGCGTATTCCGGCTGATTTGTACATTGTGTATGACCAGCAACAGGCGACACCCGCACTGGAACACATGATTAATGCCTTAACGGCGTAACGGGTACATCGCGTACTTTTTTGCTTCAACGTACCCGAACCGACCCCCGTTGTGGTGCCAGGACGTCTGGCAGTGGACCAATCATTGTATAGCATCACCAATTGATCCTATGCGGTTGATGGTGACGCTGGGAATATATGTTTGAACCAATTGCCGCAAGGATTATTCACAATTTCGGTAAATGAAAATGTAGCAATGTATATGCTGTAGGTGAAATTTAAATTTGTTCTTTTTTATTGAGTTTTTCCGTTCGGGGCGTATGCTGAAGTAAAATAAAAGGAGGTTGTTATGTGCGAAAGGATATTAAGAAACGCTTCTTTTGATCATGAAGGCACTATTCTGAGAGACTGTCAGGAACTATTCACAGAGCCAGAGTTATCTTCTGGGGCTGATCCTGTATTATTCAGATCGTTAACCTCCGGAGAGTTAAAACTGGCGCAAACTCTATTTAAGAATATCATCAACTACGACAGAGTAAAAATATATTGTGACCGCAATCATTCAAGGTATCAATCTAAAGTAATAACCAATACCAGAAATGGTGAGATTCTTTTGAGTGTAAACGAGTATAAATCTGATTTTTCAGCCGATTATACAAACTTCCATGATTCTGTAAAATATCCTCATTTGTTTATATTTGCCATGTCTTTTGTCTGGCAATATTATCGGCATGACTCTTCTTTTCATGATAATACCTATGCATCAACACGCTGGGATTCATATCATCTAGATGAGCCTCATTTTATTTTTTACTCTATGGAGCAACAGGCGGCAATGATTGCTGATTACTGGTTGCTGAAGAAACATGATTTTATGGAGTATGAAAAATTAAGCAGCTATAAAAAACATGAGCAATTTAATTTTAATATCAGAAAGGAGTTATTGGATAAATACCAATCTATTTTATGGATGCATATTCAAACTATGTAATCATCCTGGCAATTTAATAGGCATTTTGTTGGGACTATTACCTATCTCGTATGCATCCTTACCAAAACGTTCGAAAAACACTCTTATAGTTTTATTACTTTTCCACGCTTGCCACCGTCATCAATAAAATATGTTCCTAAACGCAATTTATCACTATCATCCTTTCTCATTAGAGTAAACTCCTCTACTAATGAATAATGTTTATAGGTTGAGCGATAAGTAAGCACCACCACATTAGAATTAATAACATTACTGGATATTAAATCAGACATTATGAAATCGCCTAGGATTTGTTTTTTTCTTCTCATCAACATAAAAAATCTTCTTTGCTTGTAATTTTCGGGAAATCATTAGCTCCATTTGCATACATATTGGAGAAATCATTTTTATTATATAAACTTTGAAAGTAAACAACCTTTTCTTGAGCCTCGTTTCTTACCTCCGCATACAATCTGTATACCATTATAAGCACTGCTCAATTTCTCATGAGATGCAAACTACCATAAAATCAGCGCTGCTATTATCAATCACCAAGACCACATTAATTTTATCTTTTCCTTAAGTGAATTGAGGAATACATGGATATTAAATTTATTACCTTTACATCATGCTAATCATAATTATCGATATATTGAGGTAGTAAAAAATTTATGCTACCAATCCATAGATTCACAAAGGATATCTGGCGGCAACGATGTTATGCTCTTATCTGTTCGGTGAACAAACTCATTGTGTATTTAAGCATGATACTGGATACGTTGTTTCCCAACAACCTACGGATTGGAGGTATAGCCGAATTCTTATTTTTATTCTCCGGTTCACAGGAGTACATTGTAATTCGAATTCAGGAATTTTTAATAAATTTGCACAGACAGTATATTCCCAACCGCTCAACAATCAAGACTGCCGACAAAAACCAAGCATATAATGCAATATATGGCAATAATGAACCAATTATAATACTCGACCACAAATCATTTATTACAACATGAGGTGATGTTTTTATAGAAACATAAAAAAACTTATCACTGATGAAATATAAGGGGTGATAACACAGAAAACCGCATCCATGAAAATAGTTTTCTTCAAAAAGGACACAATTCCAGAAATCAAAAACAAAACATAAAAAACCGTCAAGTAATCGTAAGTGTAATGATTTAATGTTTTAAACACATATGTCTTCACAATAAAGAAATGAATAATTATTGAGAAAATAAGTAGAGATAGGCGTGCTATTCTCATAATTAACACCGACTAATATGCTGGAGATATAAACCATGAACCCCATGGTTTATTTGGCTTAGGGTAACGGATATTTGACATAGCATCTTTCATTCCCCACGGCGTCTGAATTTTTCCCAGATTTTTAAAAGGGCCAATGCCATTTAAAACACTACTGGAACATGATGCACAAAAAAATGGTGAACATCCACCTTGTTCATCTATAGCCTCTCTAATTTTCCTGTCCTCATCTGGAGTTATTTCGAAACTATAAACGTTCACATCCGAACCATCTTCAAATTGATATTTTAAAAAATTATTCAAATTAGCGTCACTTCCCGAGAAAGTACCACCACTTCCCGAGAAAGTACCACCACTTCCCGATGGTATTCTTTCGGGGGTCATATAAGATCCACCAGGATCATATAATAACTCGTTATCACCACTTCCCATATGCAAACCAACATGACCTATCCCATTATTATTAACAATAACATCCAGGTTATTTAACCCATAGGGATCTATAACTAATACTGGATTCAGCGGATATTTATAAAGGTTCCACCCTCCCTGCAATCCAATCGGATCCTGCGTGATATACCTTCCCTGTGCAGGGTCGTAGTACCGGTGCCGGTTATAGTACAGCCCCGTCTCTTCATCGTATTGTTGCTCCGGCAGGCGAATAAGCTATTCCAGGTTCTGCGGGTTATCTTTTAGCAATAGGTTCCCACGCTCATCAAATTCTGCGAACGAATGATTAGCTGCACTTCCCTATAGGCGCAGTGGAGTTTTTTACTAACTTAACTCTGCCAGGCCAATTTGAACAATCAGCCTGGACTTTCTTTATTCTCATTTCTTACTTTTCGAATGTCGAAGTTTTCTTACTATTAGTGTGCATCCTCCTCCAATCCCACCTAAAGCAGCGCCAGTTGATATGCCTTCAAGAAGCAAAATATAGTCATTTGGTCCTACGCCTGAAAGTAAAAAAGTATACATAACACCTAAAGCTACGACTAATGAAGAATGAAATATACTTTTTTTTTGTATTAAATGGCCAGCAATGCAACCACACCAAAATAACATGGAGTAAGCTATTGCATTTGAAATTTTTATTAGCCAGATGTTTTGGAAAGAATCATTAAAAATATACCACATAATAATTCTAAAAGAGTTCCTCATAAATGCAATTAGATTTATACATATGATATAAGAAAGTGTCAATCCTATTCGTGATGGCAATTCAGAAATCTTGTTTATATATTTATTCATTATGGTTTTACTCAGTCTCTCCGCATAATTTATTCCCTAACTCTGGGGTCGCAACTGTATCCATGAAGCATTCATAACCATTTTTTGAACCGCACGTTAATGCCCTTGAATGAGCTTTTACGAGATTCTCAATGCAATCTGCAGCGGTGTTTACAGGAGCTGATTTACTTCCAATATTTTCGCTAGGGTCAGGTATCCCTTTCCCTGCTTCAATTTCATTCAACGGAAACAAACCGGTTTGAAAAACTTTTGCAGCAACAGACTTTGTGTTATCAAATTGATCCTTACACATTGCATACACATTTATATAATTAGTCCCGAGATGATTACTTCCTTTAACCACATTCCATCCGGAAAATTCCCATTCGGATATAGGTTTTGCAATTGAACCTTCGGCTTCACCTGCTGCATGATTATAAGCCTCTTTCATACCTGGCTGGCTGAGCCAATTGCCTAATCCATCCCAGCCAGATAACCCTAAAGGATCTATTATTTGTATCGGATCCAGCGGATATTGATACAAATTCCAACCTCCCATTAATCCAATCGGATCCTGCGTGATATATCTTCCCTGCTCAGGGTCGTAATACCGGTGCCGGTTATAGTACAACCCCGTCTCTTTATCCCACTGCTGCCCCGGCAGACGGATGAGCTGTTCCAGGTTATGCGGGTTATCTTCCCGCAGCACATTTCCCCATTCATCAAACTTTGCGTGCCACGCAACCCGTCCGTTAATGTCAATCAGCGCCAGCGGCAGTCCCCGGTGGTCGCAGTGGTACAGGTGGATTTTGCGTTCCGGCGTGTATTCCGGCTCCAGCTGATTTTTCATCTGTTCCGGCGTCAGCCCGCACTGTGTCAGCCACTGTTGATTTGCTTCGCTGAGTTCCCCGCGCCGTAGCTCTGCTTCCAGATTATCCACCCTCGCCACCAGTTCCGGCGGGAAGGTCACGTTTGCTTCCTGCTGAAATTTCTCGGCCAGCGTGCGGCGGGTGGCTCTGGTCAGTTCTCCGGTTGCCGTTTCAATACGGATGAGCGGCGTGAAGCTCCCAGGCAGGTACACAGTCTGAATGCGGGTTTCGTCCGTCTGCGTGGTGGTCAGCCGGTTGCCATCCCAGGCGTACCACACGGTTTCCTGCAGCGCTGGCTGTGAACACGAACCATCGTGAAAAACCGTACATGCCCACACCCGTTTGCTGATGCGGCGGCCCGGCGGGTCGTAAAGATAACGACTTTCCGTCAGCACGTTGCCCTGTTGCATCCGGCGGTAGTGCGTCAGCCGGTGCTGGTTATCATAGCGGTAATGATGCACGACGCTGCCGTGCGGGCGTATCCGGCGCTCGTCTTTCTCTGTCAGCCTGCCGTGTTCGTCATAATGGTAAAAATTCTCCACATCCTGGCTGATGCGGTTATCCGGGAAGCGTTCCGGCAGCATCGGGTATTTATCCCGTTGCGCTGTCCGGTTGCCCGCCGGGTCGGTGAACGTCCACTGCGCCAGGTCGTGGTGGGGCGACTGAATGTGTGTGCCGAGGAGCCTCCCGGCGTCGCCGTACTGATAATCCCGCTGCTCATGCTGCCCGCGGATGCGGACCAGCTGTCCGCCGCTGTTCCAGGTGTAGTCACGGTTAAGCTGGTGAATGTTGAGATGATGGCGCTGTAGCTGACCGGCCGGGGTGTATGCCGTGGTCAGGTCGTATTCGCCGAAGCGGCGCTGCGTTTCCCGGTGCAGGCGGTCGCGGGTGAACTCAACAAGCGGCGTGTCGCCGAGCTTCATGCCGGTCAGATAACCGCTGCCGTAAGTGAGCCATTCTACCGGCGGCAGATTATCGGGGATAGTCCGGGTCGCCAGCCCCTTCGTATAATCGTGCCGGGTGATGTGCTGCCACAGCAGCTCTCCCGTTTCGGGATGCTGCACCGTCTGGCGTTCAAGGTTCATCCGTCCCTGTTTATCGTACTCATACTGCACGGCGACGCGGTGGCCGTCGCTGAGATGGCTGACTTCGGCCAGCCAGCCGCGCGCGTTGTACTGCCAGCGTTCTGCCTCCTCGTCATTCACCGTTCGGTATGTCAGCCGGTCTGACGCATCGTAATGCCACAGGGTGATGAGGCTTTCGTCCTCACTGCGGATAAGCTGCCCGGTAATACCGTACTGATAACGCTGTGTTCTGCCGTCAAAGCCCGTTTCCTGTACCAGCCGGTCCAGCACATCATAAGCGAAGGTGGTGTGGCTGCCGTTTTCGTTGTTCAGTTGCGTCACACGGCCTGCGGCATCGTATTCTACCCGGCGAGTCAGGCCGCCAGTGGTGGTGCTCACCGGGTGTCCTGCGGCATCATACTGCGTCTCCGTGCGTACGCCGTCCGGGCCAGTGACCGCCATCAGGTCGCCCGCGATGCTGTACTCATAGCGGGTCTCATGGCCCTGTGCATTTTTCTGGCTGACCAGTCTGCCCCGGTCATCGTAAGCACGGTACTGGCTGAGGCCTTCTTCCTGATGAAGGGCAGTGACCTGACCGAAGCGGTCATATTCGTAACGGGTCTGGTAGCCTGAGCAGTCGGTGAAGGTGAGCAACTGCCCGTAGCGGCTCCACGTCATCTGCTTCCGGCTGCCGGTGGCGTCTTCGGTGGCAGACGGGTATTCGCTGTGCGGGTTGTCATAAAACCAGCGGGTGGTGCTGCCGTCGCGCAGGGTGTCGGCGGTGAGTCTGCCCTGAACGTCGTATTCCTGCCGGTTTTGCAGGCCGTCCGGGTATACGGTGTCCGTCAACTGGCGCTGGCTGTTGTAGTAAAACTCAGTACGCCTGCCGTCTGGCGCGATGATTTCTTTTAACTGGCCGGAGCCGGGACTCAGACGGTATTCCGTCTTACGGCCCGCCGCATCGGTCTGTGCAATAAGTCTGCCAGCCGGGTCGTATTCACTGTGGATGGCGCTGCCATCGGAGCGTTCCTGTCTGACCACCCGTTTCAGCCCGCCTTCGCCTTCGGTGTGCAGCACCTCGCGGCGGTTCAGGCTGTCGGTGATAATGACGCGGTTCTGTTCATACGCATAGGCATAGCTTAAGCCTTCCGGGTTACGCTGTTCCGTTACCCGCCCGGCGATGTCATAGCGATAGCGTATCTCTGGTCTGCCCGCATAACGGTGTGCCACCATGCGTCCCGGATGCGGCGGGTCATACGTAAAATGGCGTACTGCCGTGCCGCTGCGGTCGTATACCGTTGCCAGTTCGCCACGCGGGGAATAGTCGTATCGCGCCAGCGGCGCGGCGGGCAGAATATCCGGGTATTCCGGGTCGTGGGTCAGCCACACGGCCTCAAGACGAATACCGCTGTCTGCGCCGTACGCGGTGGCGGGCAGAGTGTCCGGGAAGGGCAGATGTTTTGTGCCAGCGGCGGCTGTCTGTTTCCGGTACTGTGCGGCCCGCTGCGCCTGCGTGGTCAGCACCAGCCGGAAGCGGCGGCCTGCACCGTCCGTCACGGCGGTGATTTCCCCGGTTGCATCACCGGTAGCGGCACGATGGAAGACCATTCTCCGCCCTAAATTGTCCACCAGAGCCGTCAGCGTCCGGTACGGCGGCAGCGGGGCAGGTAAGGGTTCCTCCGCTCCCGGTACGCGCGCAGACCAGCCCAGGATCCACCACGGCCCCTGTGCGCTGTTGGTTGCCAGATACACGTGTGGACTGGTGCGAATGTCTTCCGGCAACGACTGCCACAGTGTGTGCAGCGGATTGCTTTCATGCAGCACCGGCACGCCGCCCCGCGCCAGCCAGAGCGATTCGCTGCGGCTGAAGGCCGTTTCACCGGGAAACAGCGGCTCGAAATGAATACTGCGCCCGCCGTTGTCGTTGAGTATCAGTTCTTCATCGCGGATTTGTAAGCGGATATCGAAGGGCGCTTTCCAGCCGGGGCCAAAAATACCCACCGGTGCAGGCGTTTTCGTCCGGTAGCTGTTGTAAGTCCTCGAGAGCACAAACGGCAACGGGCCGGGCAGGGCGAAATCGGTTTCGCCGGGCAGCACCTTTGCACCCAGCAACGGATTGACCGGGTTACCGGAAGTCATCCCTCCCGGGCAGACCGAACAGGCCACACCGGTGGGTGCGCCAATCATCACACCCGCTGAGCCCTGGATTATCAGGCCACCCTTCATGGTGCCGTCGCCCTGACGCGCCGCTGGTTTTCCGCTCATAGACAAATCCTTCTGAAATGCTGAATGTACTGTTATCGTTTTACATAAACGCAAATGCGCAGCCGTTGACTCAGTACTTACGCATATCCGGCGGCTGACTGCTGCTTTCTTCCGGCACCTTCGGCGGGGCTTCCGCTGCGCCGCAGTTCCAGTTAATCATCAGCGCGTCGCCACTGAGTGTTTGCACGCCCTGAAGATTAATATCCGTGCCGTTAAGGAAGATTTTGCCGTCCTGCGTCAGCACCAGCCGCGCCTGTCCACAACGCAACTCCAGATGTTCTCCGGCAGAGTACACCGCCACCTTTCCGGCGCTTTCTGTCCGGGTTTTGCCTACCGTGAAGTTGACGTTTTCCCCCACGCTGACGTCATACCCTTTGCCAACTAGCAGGGATTTCTGAATACCGACCTGTGAGGACTGCATCAGCGCCACCGAGGTGTTCATCACCCCACCCACCGTAGTCTGGTATGCCACCCCCACGCTCAGGGCGCGGACAATCCCCACCGTTTCCGCCTGATTCATGCCCACGGTGACACTCTGATTCTGGCCCACGGTCTCTTTCTGGTTCTGCACCACTGTCTGTATCTGGTTTTGCTTCACGGTGATAAGCTGATTACCGCCGATCGTTTCCCGGTGGTTTGCCGTCACGTCAGTGGTGCGGTTATTCAGTACATCGGTGTCCATGTCTTTCTGCGCATGGATATACACCTGCTCCTGCCCGGTCGCATCCTCAAAACGCAGTTCATTAAACCCGCCGCCCTTATAGGTTTTTGAGCGAATGATCATCTGTGTTTTCGTGCCGGGCAGGCTGCCCGGGGAGCGGTTATCGTCGTGATAGGTACGGCCCATAATGATGGGCTGGTCGGGGTCGCCATTGAGAAAGTCCACGATGACCTCCTGACCCACGCGCGGAATGGCCAGATTGCCGAACCCGGCACCCGCCCACGCCTGCGACACCCGTATCCAGCAGGAACTGTCCTCATTGCTTTTATGATAACGGTCCCAGTGAAAGCGCACCCGCACACGACCATGCTCATCGCAGAAGATTTCTTCGCCCGACGGCCCAGTGACAATGGCACTTTGTGGACCATCCACTTTTGGCTTTATCAACGGCTGCGGTCGCCAGGTTCTGTCGGCGGGGATCACTTCAAACTGATTATTCAGCGTGGTGCCCATACCCTGTCCGCCTTTCATCGCCTGTGGCTGTTTTCCCGTCAGAACGCTGCTGACAACCTGCCACTTTTGGTTAAGCGTGTTTACCGGATGCCCGGTAAGTGAGAAGGTTGTGCCCGGCCACAGTAGGGGAGAGTTGCTGATACAGGCGGCGGTTTCCGCATTGTTACGCCAGCCCTCTATCTGGTAGCGGGCGAAATCCTGCCCGTGTTGTTCATCCTTAAAACGCCCCGGCCAGTCAAAGACTTCATACTGCTTCCTCTGTCCGTTCAGATTTTCACCAGAATGTCCGTAATACCCGGGCCACTGCGGCATTTTAAAGGTGTAGTCCTGAGTTTCTACGGAATAGGGGCGGATTTGCGCCTGGTAACTGAAGGTACTGACACTCGGAATGGTAATTTCTAATGAACAGTTTGGATTGAATGGCAGTTCACCGGCATCGGATAATCCGGCAACGTTATCGCATAGCGTCAGTGTCTGCGCCGGGCTGTCAGGAGCAAAACGATCAAAAAAGAAAATACCTTCCTCTGACCACAGCCTGGTAAGAAACGTAAGGTCCGTCTCACCATACTGAACGCAGAATTCTCGCGCCGGGTGGTCTTCATAAAACCAGGGCTTCCAGTCAGTAATGCCGTTCTCCTCCAACAAGGTGGCGGAAATGGTCTGAATGTCCTGTTGCTGGAAGATGCGAAAATTCTGTCGCAGCCCGCTGCGCCAGAGGGGCGGAGTGATAGTCAGGCAGTAGCACATCTGCCAGCCGTTGTACTCTTTCATCCCAAAACGGGTAACGATACCGCTGACATAGCGTTGAGGGGTATTGCCTTGCCAGATGGTCAGAGTGGCATTTTTCTCCAGTAGCTGTTCCGCGGTCTCTCCGAAAGAATCGCTGGCAACATCAATATCCAGCACAAACGGAAATGAGTGGCGCTGCCTCAATACAAAATTCACCACGGCGAAGGTTTTTGGCCCCAGCCCGTCCACGTCCAGCGTAAAACGCAGTCCTTTCAAAGACACAACGACCTCCCCTGATGCAGATAAAAGTATCCTGCGGGAACCGATAGTGCGGCGGAGGATAAAGCGAACCTGGCGACACAATACCGAACGGAATAATAACAACTGTTATTGTATGAAACGGAATACTCTCTTTCGGGACTGTTTTTTTTTGATGGATATCAATGGAATGGACAGACGGGGAAAGTATTTTCCCGAAACGGGCTATATTTTGCGCTATTTATTTTTATTCTGAATTTATATTATTTTTAATATTTACAGCGTGCTTGATTTGGCATGAAATTCCCCAGACTCGGTACAGGCTCGAATCTGACAAACAGTACATAGCAAAAAGGCGCCTTTAGGGCGCCTTTCTACATTGGTGGGTCGTGCAGGATTCGAACCTGCGACCAATTGATTAAAAGTCAACTGCTCTACCAACTGAGCTAACGACCCGAAGTGGTGGGTGATGACGGGATCGAACCGCCGACCCCCTCCTTGTAAGGGAGGTGCTCTCCCAGCTGAGCTAATCACCCACTTCGGTACTTCACAATAAGAAATTTAGCTGGCGAGAAAGTGGTGGGTGATGACGGGATCGAACCGCCGACCCCCTCCTTGTAAGGGAGGTGCTCTCCCAGCTGAGCTAATCACCCACTTCTCAATTTCTTATCGACACGGCGGAGACTACATAAAGTAGTTGGTGGGTGATGACGGGATCGAACCGCCGACCCCCTCCTTGTAAGGGAGGTGCTCTCCCAGCTGAGCTAATCACCCCCGCTGTGTGGAGTCGCATTATAGGGAGAGTTGAAAATGAGTCAACGCATTTTCTAAAGAAATTGTTTGTTCGTCGTAATTTTAAGCAAAACGATCGTGAAACGGTCTCTGGCGCATGATTTCTAAACAAAAAGGGTTCTGTACGGCGTTTACCCGGTAACAACATTGAGGATTTACTTCACAGTGATAGAATATCGGCCATTCCATTTTTCCCGGATTTGCCGGTTGTCGGCATCTTTATAAACGTAAGGCCATTTCATGAAAATCAAAACTCGCTTCGCGCCAAGCCCGACAGGCTATCTGCACGTCGGTGGTGCGCGTACTGCTCTCTATTCCTGGCTTTTTGCACGTAATCACGGCGGTGAGTTTGTGCTGCGTATTGAAGACACCGATCTCGAACGTTCCACGCCGGAAGCTATCGAAGCCATTATGGACGGTATGAACTGGCTGAGCCTGGAATGGGACGAAGGTCCATACTTCCAGACTAAACGTTTCGATCGTTATAACGCAGTGATTGATGAGATGCTGGAAGCGGGCACGGCCTATAAATGCTACTGCTCCAAAGAGCGCCTGGACGCACTGCGTGAAGAGCAGATGGCGAAGGGTGAAAAGCCGCGCTACGACGGTCGTTGCCGTCATGGTCATGAACATCACGCTGATGATGAGCCTTGTGTTGTCCGTTTTGCCAACCCGCAGGACGGCTCTGTCATTTTTGACGACCAGATCCGTGGCCCGATCGAATTCAGCAATCAGGAGCTGGACGATCTGATCATCCGCCGCACCGACGGTTCCCCGACCTATAACTTTTGTGTAGTGGTGGACGACTGGGATATGGAGATCACCCACGTCATTCGTGGTGAAGACCATATCAACAATACCCCGCGCCAGATCAACATTCTGAAAGCGCTGAACGCGCCGGTGCCGGTGTACGCCCACGTCTCTATGATCAACGGCGACGACGGTAAAAAACTGTCCAAACGTCACGGCGCGGTGAGTGTAATGCAGTATCGTGATGACGGCTATCTGCCGGAAGCGCTGCTGAACTACCTGGTGCGTCTGGGCTGGTCCAGCGGCGATCAGGAGATCTTCACCCGTGAAGAGATGATCAAGCTGTTCTCCCTTGGAGCGGTCAGCAAATCCGCCAGTGCGTTCAACACGGAAAAACTGCAGTGGCTGAACCATCACTACATTAACTCGCTGGCGCCGGAGTATGTGGCAACGCATCTGCAGTGGCACATCGAGCAGGAAAACATCGATACCCGTAACGGCCCGGAGTTGGCTGAACTGGTGAAACTGCTGGGCGAGCGTTGCAAAACACTGAAAGAGATGGCGCAGAGCTGCCGTTACTTCTACGAAGATTTTGCCGAGTTTGATGCCGATGCCGCGAAGAAACACCTGCGTCCGGTGGCGCGTCAACCGCTGGAAGTGGTGCGTGACAAACTGGCAGCCATTACCGAGTGGACGGCTGAAAACGTGCATCACGCGATTCAGGCTACTGCTGATGAGCTGGAAGTGGGGATGGGTAAAGTCGGTATGCCGTTACGTGTGGCGGTAACCGGTGCGGGTCAGTCTCCTGGCTTAGACGTAACGGTGCACGCGATTGGAAAAACTCGCAGCATTGAGCGCATCAATAAAGCTCTGGCTTTTATTGCGGAGCGTGAAGCGCAACAGTAAGCGATCGCCGCATTAATGAAACGGCAGGGGAGACTCTGCCGTTTTTCTTTGCATTACTCAGAATCGTTCAGACCCAGGCGTGTAAGGAAACCACGGATACCTTCACGTGAAAGGAATAGCGCTAACTTTTCCTGTTCCGCAGCGGACATATTTTCCACGGCATCAATAATTTGCCTATAGGCATGACTGCGTACGACGGGATTGTACTCGGCCAGCGGCTCTTCAGCCTGATAAAATGCAGAATGGTTACGAAACGCCGGGATGTTCAAAATAAACTCCCGCACGCGTGTATCGATATGAACGAGTCTTGCCCGACCACCTTTAACACCTGGAAATTTTTCCGTTTCCCATTTTTGTTCACGTATCCAACGATTCACGGTTTGCTTAGCGACACCGAGGCAATCTGCCAGTTCTTCGGTGGTCATTTTGCTGCGTAATCTTTTCATATTATTTGCTGTCGCGGATCCCTAAGCGTTGTAATAAACCGGTAATCCCTTCCCGCAGTAGCAAAGAGGTAAAGTGTTTTTGTTCGGCAGACGTCATCTCTTTCACCAGCTTGATCAGGAGTGCTTCCAACGAGGCATCGCCAGGGGGTGAAAAGGTGTCAGACAATCCTTCCGCTGAGCGTTCTGCGCTGCGGATATATTCACGAACCTGTTCGTTAACATGCACCAGTCGCGCTTTACCGCCCTGAACGCCTGGTTTTGGTGATGTCGCCCAACCTTCTTTTCGCACCCATTTATTAATAGTCTGTCGGCTGTAACCCGTCAGATTCGCGAGTTCTTCTGGCGTCATCCGTTCCTTGAACATAACGATTCCCTGAATAGTCGTGTGGTTAATTAGTGGTTCATTTTATAGCACCATTTTAGTGGAAACCGTGACGTGTTTAACTACTGAATGCGAGTTGTTGCGCATTGTTCTTCATTTGTCTGCTTTTTCAGCGATTAGAATCGGCGCTTTCAATTTGCCGTTGACACATGCGAAGGGAATTCATATGATGCCGCCCGTCAACTCGACAAGCTTTACGTAATGGGGCTATAGCTCAGCTGGGAGAGCGCTTGCATGGCATGCAAGAGGTCAGCGGTTCGATCCCGCTTAGCTCCACCAAAAATTGAACCCAACAATTTTGGTACGTAAACGCATCGTGGGGCTATAGCTCAGCTGGGAGAGCGCTTGCATGGCATGCAAGAGGTCAGCGGTTCGATCCCGCTTAGCTCCACCAAATTCAGAACCCTCGCTGCAAAGCGGGGGTTTTTTTATCTCTGCGCGCCTTTCATTTTTGTAATACAGTTTCTATTAAGCCAGAATCTGTGCTCACAAATTCGGTGGATTTATCTGGCGGGTATAGGTTTGCTTCGCGGTGCGAATAAACTTATCATTTATGTGACAAATAGTTCGTTCCGTGAGAGCAGTTAATTCATGCCACCCAAGCATAACCTGATAAATAATATAAGAATATTCGCTCTTGCGATCGTGCTCTCCATCGCAGCCATCCAGTTTTCACGTTTGATTTCCCCGCGGACCATAGTGGACTCCAGCGATATCTATCTTTCGTGGCTACCGCTGTGCGTTCTGCTGTCGATGCTGCTGCTGTTTGGTCGACGCGCTGTTCTGCCCATTGTGCTGGCGTTATACCTGACCAATCACTGGAATCTTCATCTGCCGTTTGCGCAAGGTATCGTGTTGCTCTTTTGTCAGATGTTTGCCGTACTAGGAACGAGCGCGCTTGTTCGCTGGCATATTGGACCGCGCTGGCGTTACGGCTTGCCCGATCGCAATATCTGGCGCAGGGTGATTTGGTTTGGCTTTGTGGCTCCTGTCGGGATGAAGATCAGCATGTATCTCGCCGGGCATTATCTCGACTTCCCGGTCGCGGTGTCGACATTCTTTGGTGCTGCGGCAGCCATCTTCACGATTGTCGATATTCTGAGTCTGATCTCGGCGGCGCTGATCTTCACCTTGCTGTTTTATTATCCGCTACGGATGATTGTGAATCCACGGTATGCCCGAACGTTCTGGCGCAGAGACATTGCCCCGTGTTTCGATAAAGAAAAGCGCTTATTTACCGTCAGTTGGCTGGCCTGTATTTCGGCCCTTCTTGTCATTATGTGTTCTCCCCTGGAGAGCGGATACATTGCAGGGTATCTGGTGCCGGTCTTCTTCATTATTTTTACCACCGGCGTGGGTAAACTCACCTATCCGTTTATTAATCTAAGCTGGGCGATTAGCACGCTGTTCTTGTTGACCTATAACCGCAATTTCTTACAAGGCGTGGGGTCGGAGTATTCGCTGGCGTTTATCCTGTCGGTTCTTGTTTCGTTCAGTATTTGCCTGATGTATATGATGCGCATCTTTCAGCGTAGTGAATGGCTTAATCGCCGCTGGCATATGCAAGCGCTTACCGACCCCTTAACTCGTTTACCGAATCTGCGTGCGCTGGAGCAGTTCCTGAAAAAAGAGTCAGGGCAGAGCGTCTGCTGTCTGCGGCTGGAGAATCTGGAGTTTCTGAGCCGTCACTACGGCATGTTAATGCGCGTGCACAGCAAACGCACGGTGCACCGTATGCTGCAACCGTTGATGCTTGAGAATGAAAAAATCTTTCAGTTGCCGGGGAGTGAATTATTACTGGTGCTTAACGGGCCGGAAATGGACGCCCGTCTGCAACATATGCTCGACCTGTTGAACAGTCGTAAAATTTACTGGAACAACACCGGGCTGGACATGGGCTACGGCGCATCCTGGGGGCAATGGGATGGGAAGCAGGAGACGCTGCAACCGCTGTTGGGTCAGTTAAGCTGGCTGGCGGAACAATCCTGCGCCAATCACCGGGTACTGGCGCTGACGCATAGCCAGGAAGTCGCGACGGGCCAGACGACCGAACGGGTGCTGCTGCTCAATAAAATTCGTAAAGCGCTCGATAACGGCGATCTCCTGCTTTATGCGCAGCCTATCCGCGACGCTCACGGCAAAGGGTACGACGAGATTCTTGCGCGGCTGAAAAGCGATGAAGGTATCATGACGCCGGATCAGTTCATCCCGCTGATCGCGCAATTTAACCTCAGCGCCCGTTTTGATTTGCAGGTGGTGGAAGCCTTGCTGAACTGGCTATCTGCGCATCCTTCTGGCGAGGCGGGACCGCTTTTCTCGGTGAATCTCATGCCGCTGACCCTGCTGCAAAAAGAGACGGCGCCGCGCATTATTCGCCTGTTCACCCGCTATGGTATCGCCCCGGAAACGGTGATCATTGAGATCACCGAAGAGCAGGCATTTTCCAATTCGGAAACCAGCATGCAGAACCTTGAACAGTTGCATAAATTCGGCTTCCGGATTGCGATTGACGATTTTGGTACCGGGTATGCCAATTACGAGCGCCTGAAGCGTTTGCAGGCTGACATCATCAAAATCGACGGCGTGTTTGTAAAAGATATTCTGACAGATTCACTGGACGCGATGATTGTGAAGTCGATAACCGATCTGGCAAAGGCGAAGTCGTTAAGCGTGGTGGCGGAATACGTGGAAACCCCTGCGCAGCGGGAGCTGCTGTTAAGCCTGGGCGTGAACTACCTGCAAGGATATCTGATTGGACGACCGAGGCCGTTAGGGGAATCACAGGTATAAAAAAACGGGGATGCGCTCCCCGTTTTGTGTGTCAGTGCTGTCTTACAGAACCAGTGCGGCGATAGAGGCAGACAAGACGCTCACCAGCGTAGAGCCGTAAACCAGTTTCAGACCGAAACGGGATACGACATTACCTTGCTCTTCGTTCAGGCCTTTAATCGCGCCTGCGATGATACCGATAGAAGAGAAGTTGGCGAAGGAGACCAGGAATACAGAAAGGATACCTTCCGCGCGCGGAGAGAGCGTGGCGGCGATTTTCTGCAGATCCATCATTGCAACGAATTCGTTGGAAACCAGTTTGGTCGCCATGATACTGCCTACCTGCAACGCTTCGCTGGACGGCACACCCATCACCCAGGCAATCGGGTAGAAAATGTAGCCCAGGATGCCCTGGAAGGAGATGCTGTAGCCGAACCAACCGGTGACGGTGGCGAACAGGGCGTTCAGCGCGGCGATCAGGGCGATAAAGCCGATCAGCATGGCGGCAACGATAATCGCAACTTTAAAGCCCGCCAGAATGTATTCACCCAGCATTTCGAAGAAGCTCTGGCCTTCGTGCAGGTTGGACATCTGGATGTTTTCTTCGCTGGCATCAACGCGGTACGGGTTGATTAGCGACAGCACGATAAAGGTGCTGAACATGTTCAGAACCAGCGCCGCAACCACGTATTTAGGTTCCAGCATGGTCATGTATGCACCGACGATAGACATGGAAACGGTGGACATTGCTGTCGCGGCCATGGTGTACATACGGTTGCGGGACATTTTGCCGAGAATATCTTTATACGCGATAAAGTTCTCAGACTGACCGAGGATCAGCGAGCTGACGGCGTTGAAGGATTCCAGTTTGCCCATGCCGTTGACTTTGGATAACAGGAAACCAATGGCACGGATGATAATCGGCAACACGCGAATATGTTGCAGAATACCGATCAACGCTGAAATGAAGACGATAGGGCAGAGAACTTTCAGGAAGAAGAAGGCCAACCCTTTATCGTTCATGCTGCCAAAGACGAAGTTCGTCCCTTCATTGGCGAATCCGAGCAGTTTTTCAAACATTTCGGAGAAGCCTCTCACGAAGCCGAGGCCGACGTCAGAGTTCAGGAAGAACCACGCCAGTAACACTTCGATAACAAGCAGTTGAACGACATAACGAATGCGAATTTTTTTACGGTCACTGCTTACCAGCAATGCGAGGATCGCAACAACGGCAAGTGCCAGGACAAAATGAAGGACGCGGTCCATATTTGCTCCAAATATGAGGCAGGTTAAGTTTTCGTGCACATTCTATGCAACGTGTACAAAGAAAACGAGATCTAACACACACTATAATCAGGACCTGTGACGAGATTCAAAAATAGTGATCCGGCATACACTTCTGTTATGTCTAATGCGAAAGTAAATAGTTAAGTTATTGTGCTAATATAATAACAATTATTAAACATGCCACGCGCATTCCTGTACCCACACTTTTATCGTTCCCGCCTATTAGAGAAATCAAGGTTACCTTTTTTACATGCACTTGATAACCATTCTCATCAGGCATACTATAAAACATAGCAAAGGCTATGTTTCCGAGGCAGAAGATGACAAACGATCGCGTTGAGAGTAGCAGTGGAAGAGCAGCGCGCAAGTTAAGGCTCACATTAATGGGACCTGCGTTTGTCGCGGCTATCGGCTATATCGACCCGGGCAATTTTGCGACCAACATTCAGGCCGGTGCCAGCTTTGGTTATAAACTGCTGTGGGTGGTGGTCTGGGCAAACCTGATGGCGATGCTGATTCAGGTCTTGTCTGCGAAACTGGGTATTGCGACGGGTAAAAATCTGGCTGAACAAATTCGCGATCACTATCCGCGGCCGGTAGTCTGGTTCTATTGGGTGCAGGCGGAGATTATCGCGATGGCGACCGATCTCGCGGAATTCATCGGGGCGGCGATAGGATTCAAACTGATCTTCGGCGTTTCGTTATTGCAGGGGGCGGTGCTGACCGGGATCGCCACCTTTCTGATCCTGATGCTCCAGCGGCGTGGACAAAAACCGCTGGAAAAAGTGATCGGCGGCCTGCTGCTGTTTGTCGCCATGGCTTATATCGTTGAACTGATCTTTTCCCAACCCAACTTTGCACAGTTGAGTAAAGGCATGATAATCCCTGACTTGCCCAACTCTGAAGCGGTATTTCTGGCCGCCGGGGTGCTGGGCGCTACCATCATGCCACATGTAATCTACCTGCACTCTTCGTTAACACAGCACCTGCATGGCGGCACGCGTCAGCAGCGCTATGCGGCGACAAAATGGGATGTAGCTATCGCCATGACCATTGCGGGGTTCGTCAATCTGGCGATGATGGCGACTGCCGCCGCCGCGTTTCACTTCAGTGGTCACACCGGTGTTGCCGATCTGGATCAGGCTTATCTGACGCTGGAGCCGTTATTAAGTCACGCGGCGGCAACGGTCTTCGGACTGAGCCTGGTGGCGGCGGGGTTGTCGTCAACGGTGGTTGGTACGCTGGCGGGGCAGGTCGTGATGCAGGGGTTTGTCCGCTTTCATATCCCCTTATGGGTGCGGCGTACCATCACCATGATGCCGTCCTTTATCGTGATTCTGATTGGCCTTGATCCGACGCGGATTCTGGTGATGAGCCAGGTGCTGTTAAGCTTTGGTATTGCACTGGCGCTGGTGCCGCTGCTGATATTTACCAGCGACAGCAAACTGATGGGCGATCTGGTGAATACCCGCTGGGTTAAACAGACTGGCTGGATGATTGTGGTGCTGGTGGTGGCGTTGAACCTGTGGTTGCTGGTCGGCACGGTGCTGGGGTTGTGATCTAACCCGCCGTGACACGCAACAGGTCACGGTTTTAGTCCTGGATTTCCGTTATCCTGCATCTTGCATTATCCACTGGCGAGCGTTCATGAATCACTTTGATCTCTCTTTCCTGAAGTATTTACAGGATAACAGCCCGCTGTCGATTGACGAGGCGGTTCAGCGTTTCGGTAAGACTCTCTCCACGCTAAAACGCACCATGAAAGAGCTCAATGAACTCTTGCCGGAAGACGTCCAGCTCCATCAGGATAATCAGTTTATTACGACCCGGATTGGCTATAGCGAATACCGGCAATTTTTAGCGCGTATACGTTTTAATCGCTATATCACTACGTCGGAAGAGCGTGTGAGGGATCTCCTCGTGGCGCTCTGTTTGCATGATGTGGTGAATAAAAACGAGTACTACAAAAAGTTTTATGTCAGCGCGGGGACGGTCAAAAATGATAATCCCGT
This sequence comes from Citrobacter sp. LST-B2, assembly GCF_057983045.1. NCBI lineage: Bacteria > Pseudomonadati > Pseudomonadota > Gammaproteobacteria > Enterobacterales > Enterobacteriaceae > Citrobacter > Citrobacter sp. LST-B2. The sequence continues at coordinate 3,437,993 of NZ_CP192598.1, read as the reverse complement.
GATGTTGCGTCTGGCGCAAGAACACGCCCTGACGGTACAAAGCATCCCACGTACCGGGTCGCGGCTTGTCGGCGATGAGTTCTCGTTGCGCCTGGCGGTGTGCATATTAATACTCAAAACCGTTGAGATTGGTGAACACCACCAGTTGATAGCCCATCAGGCGAATGAGCCCGTCAGTCGTTCGATTGCCGATCAGTTTCTGAGTGAATGTGCTTCGGAGATTACCCAGGCTGCACGTTGCTATGAAGACGTTATCCGGCCGATTAACACGCTGGGTTACAATGGTCGGAAATACTTGCTGGTGTATTTGAGCCTCGCGTTACATCGCATCCGCCGGGGACATGTAATCAAAGAGAGTACGACGACGCCGTTTTTGACGACGTTCCCTTTTGAGGCCATGACCAATCCGCAGGAAAACCGCTGTCTGGATCTCCTGATTGCTTCGCTGACGTTTACGTATCGCCCTTTCACCTTATATGACGCCAGCCTGGTGGCGCATGTGAAACGGACCTGTGAACGTTTAGCCGCTAGCCTGAACAACACCATTCACAATCAGCATGCCTGGTTTGCCGAGGTTTATCACTTTATCTATGCCGCCATCATCCAGAATAAATTTCATCTCTGGTTTGATGATAAAAAACTGCATAACGTCCAGAATCGTTACCCTGAACTCTGGGACGACGTTCAGTCTGCGGTGAGCGAGATTGAAAAAGGCTGGCAAACGACGTTTTCCGCCATTCATCTGGCGACACTGGTGTTGATCACGAAAAAATATGAGCTTAAAAACCGGGTAGTGAGTGAGCCGAAAAAGCGGGTCATTATTGTGACGAACTCTTCGGAAAGTAAGGTCGGGTATTTCAAAGAGGTCCTGTCCTCACGTTTTCATATCGATATCCCGGTATGTATTAATATCAATGAGATTGAACAGCTCCAGTCACGTGAGTTTGATCTGCTGATCACCTTTACCAATAAGATCTCAAGCCATTTGCGGTATGCCGGACTGGATTACGTCAAAGTTAACTTCTGGCTAACGCAGGATGACTTCCAGTTGCTTCGTGAGCGGGGACTTGCCTCCGCGCGCAAAAAAATACCTGCTGAGCAGTTTGTTCAGCAGGTACAGGGTATGAGTCCCGAGGCGCTCAGGGATTTCCTCGAACGCCATTATGGTGATGTGTTTATTTAGCCAGTGGTTGTAAGACGCCGCGACACCAGACGGCTTCAAGATCTAACGCCTCATCAAGGACCAGAATATCGGCATCTTTTCCGGGCGTCAGGCTGCCCTTACGCTGTTCAACACCGGCGAGAATCGCCGGATTCAGGCAGGCAATCTGCGCTACGGAAACCCAACTATCCTCCAGACGATCAACCACATTTTTCACTGAATCCAGAAAGCTCATCTCCAGTGTGCAGACGTCCGCCCAGTCATCAGGCGAGACCGTGCGGATATTGCCGTGGCGATCGGTAATTTCCAGAAGATGATGGCGAATACGAAACGTCTCCTGACGCAGGTAATGGTGAAATTCAAACCCTTCCGGGAAATCCACATATCCCAGACAGTCGCTGACCATGACCAGACGACGATCTTTTTTCAGACGATAGAGAATATCGAACACTTCCGGGCGCAGAGTGATGCCGCTTTGTTTTGCCACTTCGGCGAAGGTGTCCTGGTGGTACATCAGCGCGCCGACAACGCCTGGCTCACGATGATGTAATCCGCGCATGGCGCTGAAGGCGTGGGTAAAGTGGCATAGCCCTGCTTCAATCGCCCGGGTGGTTTCGTCAAACGTCGCATCGGTATGCCCTGCGGATACCGTGACGCCAGCCTGGTGCAAATGACGGATCAGCGGCAGCGCATCCGGCAACTCTGGCGCCAGCGTCATTAAGCGAATATGCCCCCGTGCAGCCTGCTGATAGCGTTCAAAGCCCTCAATGCTGGGGAGCTGAATAGACTCCTTGCGCTGCATCCCGCTGTATTTGGCATTGATAAACGGTCCTTCCATGTGAATGCCGACGGCTTCAGCCCCGTCTTCCGCTTTCGCGTGCGCAATCCAGTCGGCGGCCGTGGTCAGACTCTCCAGTAAGAACGCGTCCGGCTGGGTGGCGGACGTAGCAAGCCACGCGGTGACCCCGGCATTGACCAGATCCCGGCTCATCGCCTGTAAAGAGTGACGCTCCCCCTTCCAGGCAAACGAACCTCTTCCCCAACCGTGGACGTGGATATCGACAAAACCCGGCATCAGCATCGCATGTTGGTAATCAACCACCTGGCCGCGAGGAGAATTATCCAGGCCAACAATCTGTCCCTGTTTGATATGCAGATAACCGCGTTGTATCCCGTCGGGTGTGATGATTCGGTCGCTTGCCAGAGAGAGCAGGGGGTCAGACATCCTCTTTCTCCCATACGCGTGCTGCCGTTTCGGCGGCGATCTCCGCACACAAACCGAGGTAGTGGGCGGGATCGAGCAGGGCGTCGATTTCTGTATCGCTAAAATGCTGGCGAATCAGGGGGTCGGCGCGCAGCACGTCGGCATAGGGCAATCCCTCGTGGGTGCTGCGCATCGCCAACTGGTACACGCGCTCGTGCGCCGCGTCTTTGCCTAACCGCTCCACCAGTTGCATCATGATTTTTTCGCTATTGATCAAGCCATGGGTTAAGTGGACGTTCTGGCGCATACGTTCAGGATTAATCACCAGCGTACGGGTCAACTCTTCCGCGCGCATCACGATCTCCGCCATCAACTCCATGCTTTCCTGAATATTTCCGTCGAAGATAAAGTAGGCTGAACTGTCTGCTTCAAATGGGCGAGGGCTGACATACAGGCAGGAAGTGAGCACGGAATACAATTTTTGCGCGTTGGCGATAATCCCTTTAGCCAGTTTGGGGTTCACTTTTTGCGGCATAGTGCTGCTGCCAACCGTTCCTTTGGTAAACGCTTCAGAGACTTCAGCGAACTCTTCGCTGGAAGTCTGATACACCTCTTCGGCGATTTTATGCAGCGTGGTGGCGAGCAGGCACAAATTGCTGATGTATTCCGTGCGATAAACGCGGGAGTTACGCGAAGGGATCGCCATGGAGTGCATTCCCAACCGTTGTGCGACGCGATCCTGCACCCGACGTCCAGTTTCGCCAGTGGCGTGAAACGCCCCCACAGCCCCCCCCATCATCACCGTGAAAACGCGTTTTTCTGCTTCCTGCATGCGCTGTTGGGCACTCAACAGTTCGTCAATCCATACGGCAGCTTTATAGCCCCAGGTCACCGGTAAGGCATGCTTACCGTGGGTGCGACCTGGCATCAGGGTGGCCTGATGATCGGATGCCATTTTCGCCAGGTTGCGCAGAATATCATTCACAAAACCCTGCATGATGTCATCGAACTGCTTTGCCAGGTAAAGCTGTGCGGTTTGCTGGATATTCTGGGTGGTGACGCCATAGTGCACATACTTCCCGCTTTCGCTGTCGCAGGCTTTGACCAGTACTTTAATCACCGGGACAAAGCCGTGGCCTATCTCGCGGAGCAGGCGTTCCATTTCTGTCAGGTCGATTTTATCGACGCGACAGTTGGCGGCAATATTTTCTGCCGCACGGGTGGGAATCATCCCGTATTCAGCCTGTGACAGCGCCAGAGCAGCTTCGACATCCAGCCAGGACTGGACCCGCGCAGGTTGAGCGAGCAGCGTTTTCATTCCCCGATCGTCGATGGTTTTACTTTTTGAATCATACAATGCGCGCATTCCTGTCTCCTTAAGCTTATTTCGCGCCGACAAGGCGGTCATCTACCGCATTGCGGACAAATTCGACGTGTGGGCCAAAGACCACGTGGACATGGTTGCTGGAGGGGATAAAGGTACCCAGCGATCCCGATTCTTTCAGCACGGTCATGTCCATTTTTTTCTGATCCTTTACATCGACACGCAAACGCGACACGCAGTTTTCAACATGTTTAATATTATCGGATCCGCCTAGTCCCTGAATAACCAGTTCAGCGACCTTGTCGTACTCTTTATTATTCAGCAAGGTACTGTCTGACGTTTCACTTTCGCGTCCCGGCGTTTTTATATCAAAGCGAGCGATCGCGAAGCGGAAAACGACGTAGAAAACGACAAAGTTAATGGCGCCAAGAAGCAGTAAATTTACCCAGTGCGTCTGTTCATACATCAGACCAAAAATACCGAAGTCGAAGATCGTGCCGCGAATATAGCCGATGGACACGTCCAGCATTTGCAGTGGAATAGTCAGCAAGCCGCAAAGTATGGCGTAAACAATAAAGAGCTGTGGAGCAATAAACAGGAAGGAAAACTCCAGCGGTTCGGTGATATTCCCCAGCATGGCGGTGAGCACCACGGTCAGAATCATCCCTTTGGCAAATTTCTTATTCTTAAAATAGGCCATGTGATACATCGCCAGCCCAATCGCTGGCACGCGGAACAGCGTGGTGAGCATTTGCGACGACGCCAGATAACTGGTGAGCGTCGGCATATATTCCTTCCAGGCAGGATGGGAAGGGCCAAGCTCAAACAGGATCTTATTAATCGCAGGCAAAATGCCGACGTACGTTTGTCCGTCAATGAGATAGGTACCCCCAGCTGCGGTAAAGCGGACGGTAGAACTCAGGACATGGTGTAAACCAAATGGAATTAACAGACGGTTGAGCGTCATGTAAATCCCGGCACCGATATTAGGAGCCATCATAATGGTTGAAATGGCGCGCATACCGGCAGTAAACAGATCCCAGATAAAAGGGATAATTAACCCCACGGGAATCGAAAAGGCGATAGCCAGAATCGCTACGGATTTCTTACCGCTGAAAAAAGCAAAGGCGAGAGGAAGTTGCAATCGGTAAAACCGGTCGGTGACTTTGGCCGCCAGTAGCCCGGCAATAATGCCGCCAAGCGCTTCGATTTTCAGCGTCTGAATACCGAGTACCATTCCTTGCCCAACGAGCGCCAGCTCATCTTTTGCCAGTGTACCCGCCAGTTTGAGGTGAACATGCATGGCGATAAGTAGCGTCAGATAGGCCACCACGGAGGCAAAAACCGCAATCCCTTTCTCTTTTTTGGACATGCCGTACGCCACACCCATCGCGAATAATAACGGGATATTGTTGAATACGACGCTACTGATTAATCCCAGTGAAGAAAGAATGGCTTTAAATATATCGTTCCCGAGAAACGGGAGTTTTTCTATCATATAGCTCTGGCCTAACGCAGAGCTAATTCCCATGACCATCCCCACGGGCGCCAGTACGGCAATCGGCAATAACAGCGATCGACCGAATGTCTGAATTTCATTCTTAAAATTAGCATTCATAAGTTAATCCTGACGTGAATTCTCATGAGGATAAGATACGTTCAGGATATTTTTGCTCAAGGGCAAATGGTGCAGGATAAAAAGCGCAGGATTTGACCATAAAAAAGAGCCCGAAGGCTCTTTTTTTTAATGATGGTGACCGTGGCCTTTTTTCCCGCGCCCGCGATGGTCGTCGCGATCGCGCCAGCCTTCCCGGTATCCGCGCTCGTAAGCATTACGCTTATCCCAGCCACGGTGATAGCCATTGTCATGTCGCCACCAGCGATTTTTACGCCATTCATAATTGCGATGCCAGTAGTCACGGTCACGCCAGTGTCCGCCGTCCCAGTAGTTACCGTAATTATCGCGATCGCCAATTTGTAATTTTATCGATGGCAACAGGGTGATTTCGCCCGCGTTTGCGGCAAGCGGTGTAAAAGCCAGTAGGGCTGCCGCCAGAATCAGTGACCTGAACATTCTTTATCTCCTTCACGATCGAAGCCGTAGTCGGCCTGTTAACGTAATATTACGGGGCCGTAAAGCCCCATTTCATCGCCTTAACTCTTAAATCATGAATGAGAGCACGAATTGCTAAAAACGCTGCTCACGCTTACTGTTCAGAATGTTGTCGATATCGACGCATTCCTGGTCAGTGAAATGACGATTGGCCAGCATGCCGACCGCATCCTCAATCTGCGAGGTTTTACTGGCACCAATCAGGACCGAGGTGATGTTATCGTCGCGCAGTACCCATGCAAGCGCCATCTGCGATAATTTTTGTCCGCGCTTTTCAGCCAGTGCATTGAGCTGGCGAACGGTTTCCAGCTTTCCGGCGGTAAGTTGATCAGCATTCAGAAAACGGCTTCCGCTTGCCGCTCTGGAATCAGCCGGGATCCCGTTCAGATAGCGATCGGTGAGCTGTCCACCCGCCAGCGGGGAAAAGGCAATGCTGCCCACCCCTTTTTCCTGCAACATCGTCAGCAGTTCCTCCTCCACCCAGCGTTCAAACATCGAATATTTAGGCTGATGGATCAGACATGGCGTGCCCAAATCATTGAGGATATCGATAGCTTCACGAGCGCGATCGGCCGGGTAATTGGAAATCCCGACATACAGCGCTTTCCCCTGGCGTACGAGGTGATCGAGCGCTTGCATTGTCTCCCGCAGGGGCGTTTCAGGATCGGGACGGTGGTGGTAGAAAATATCTACGTACTCCAGCCCCATTCGCTTCAGGCTTTGATCAAGACTGGCAATCAGATACTTGCGGGATCCCCAGTCGCCGTAAGGGCCGTCCCACATGGTATATCCCGCTTTGGTGGAGATAATGAGCTCATCGCGCCACGGTAAAAAATCTTCCTGCAGGATGCGGCCAAAGTTGCGTTCCGCTGAACCCGGCGGGGGACCGTAGTTATTGGCGAGGTCGAAGTGGGTAATCCCCAGATCAAATGCGCGCTGAAGCAGTGCCCGGCTGTTTTCCACCAGGGTGGTATCGCCGAAGTTATGCCACAGGCCAAGCGAAATGGCGGGTAGCTTCAGGCCGCTCTGACCGCAACGGCGAAATGCCATTCTCTGATAGCGATTTTCATCAGGCTGGTAAACCATTGTCTTCCCTCGCAGTGAATTCAGCTCCCCAGTGTATACGTTTACACTGGTGATTTTTCAATGACATTTTCACTCCGGAAACTGTAAATCCTGCTTTCCACCCTCATCGCCGCCTCTTTCTGGACAGCCCCGACGCTTCTTCAATACTCAACATGAGGTTACCGTCAGAAGGAAAGCTGTCATGCAAACCCCTTACACCGTTGCGGATTACCTGCTCGACAGAATTGCCGGGTGCGGCATCGGGCATCTGTTTGGCGTGCCGGGTGATTACAATTTGCAGTTTCTTGACCATGTGATCGACCATCCGCACGTGCGCTGGGTTGGGTGTGCCAACGAGCTTAACGCTGCCTATGCGGCGGACGGTTATGCCAGGGTCGCCGGATCCGGAGCGCTGCTGACTACCTTTGGGGTCGGGGAGCTGAGTGCGATGAATGGCCTGGCGGGCAGCTATGCGGAATATGTCCCCGTTCTGCATATTGTTGGCGCCCCATGTAGCGGCGCGCAGCGTCGGGGAGAACTGATGCACCACACGCTGGGCGACGGCGATTTCCAACACTTCTACCGGATGAGCCAGTCCCTTTGTGCGGCCAGCGCAGTGTTGGATGCGCAAAACGCCTGTCATGAGATTGACCGTGTACTGAGTACGATGTTGACCGCCCATCGCCCGGGTTACCTGATGCTGCCTGCTGACGTGGCGAAACGTCCCGCGTTGCCTCCTTCAGCGGAACTGATCCTCTCTGCACCGGAATCGCAGGGGAGCGTGGTGACGGCATTTCGCTATCATGCCCGACAAAAGCTGATCAACAGTCCCCGCGTGGCGCTGCTGGCCGATTTTCTCGCCCACCGTTTTGGTCTACAACCGGTCCTGCAACGCTGGATGGCCGAGACGCCTATCGCCCACGCCACGCTGTTGATGGGAAAAGGACTTTTCGATGAACAACAGCCGGGATTTGTCGGCACCTATAGCGCGGGGGCCAGCAGTGACGACGTCCGTCAGGCGATAGAAGAGGCGGATACGACGATTTGTGTGGGTACCCGATTCGTCGATACGCTAACGGCTGGCTTCACCCAGCAACTGGCGCTGGAACGCACAATTGAGGTGCAGCCGCAGGCATCGCGGGTGGGAGGCATCTGGTTCAGTGGACTGTCTATGGAGCAGGCGGTTACCACGTTACGTGAGCTATGCCTGGAACTCTCCATTGCGCCGCCGCCCGTTAAACCTGCGACCGTACAGCTGCACATCGAACGAGGTCCACTGACCCAGGAGAACTTCTGGCATACCGTGCAGCAGGCGCTGGCACCCGGCGATCTGATCCTGGCCGATCAGGGAACGGCGGCATTTGGGGCCGCGTCCCTGTTGTTGCCTACGGGGGCGGAACTGATTGTCCAACCGCTCTGGGGATCGATAGGCTATTCGCTGCCCGCCGCGTTTGGCGCGCAAACGGCGGCGCCTGAGCGTCGGGTTATCCTGATAACCGGCGACGGCGCGGCGCAACTGACCATCCAGGAAATCGGCTCCATGTTGCGCGACGGGCAAACGCCGGTAATTCTGGTACTCAACAACGACGGCTACACCGTCGAGCGAGCTATCCACGGGGAGAAACAACGGTACAACGATATTGCTTCCTGGAACTGGACGCAGATCCCTCGGGCATTCAGCCTTGCGGATCAGGCTGAATGCTGGCGGGTGACTCAGGCCATCCAGCTCGAGGAAGTTCTGGCCCGGCTGGCACGTCCACAACGGCTCTCGCTGATAGAGGTCGTGCTGCCAAAAGCCGATTTACCCGTGTTATTACGTAAGGTCACCCAGGCGCTGGAGTCGCGTAACAGCGGATGACTATTTGTCCTCCCGGTTGGCGACCATCATGGGTTTGCCCGCCAGCAACAGCCAGGCCGGAAGCATCACAATACACAGCAGCGGCAGCAGGGTGGTATCCGGTACCACCACAGCAGCCATAAACAGGCTAAGCCAGCCGTCACGGGTGACGACCAGCACCAGGCCAAGAATAGCGCAGGAAACGGTAATCGCGGCCGGAACGGCTTCAACGTGGGCGTGTAGCATCAAACCTAATGCCACGCCGATAAACACGGCCGGGAAGATCCGCCCGCCGCGAAAACCACTGGCCGCAGCAATGACCAGCGCAGCGAGTTTTATCACCGCGAGCATAAAAAAATCTGTGGTGCCGAGCGTCTGACTGAACGCCATTTGCTGCATTTCATCCAGACCTTTAAACAGCGTCAGTGGTCCACCCATCACGCCGAGTAACCCTAACAGGAAACCTCCAACGCCGAGGATCAGCACCGGATTCTTCAGGCGATGCAGTAAAGCGTGCAGCCGGGGTAAGCACCAGACCGCCACCATCCCCGCGGCAATAGCAATCGCCGCCACCACGGCTCCAGAGAAAATGTCCACGATGCGCATCTGGGTGTAATGGGCGATCGGGAGCGAGAAATGCGGGTGAAAAAACAGGCTGGTGGTCAATGAACCTGCCGCCGCCGCCATTAACGGCGCAAAGAGGCGATCCCACAAAGGGGTATCGTTAGAGCCACTCAGGGTTTGCGAGAAAATCAGCGCGGCGGCGACCGGCGTGCCAAACAGGGCGCCGATGGTGCCGGCCGAGGCCAGAATGGTCCAGTCGAGGGCGCCAATCCGTGGGAAAAACCGACGTCCCAGCGCAACGGCTAGCGCGATGTTAACGGCCATAATCGGATGTTCGGGACCAAGGCTGACGCCACCCGCCAGACCCAGCACCAGTGCGATGATTAGGCCTGGCAATGCAACAGGAGAAATTGGCGCACCGATCAGCGGTTCGGTGGCCGGATCAGGGCCAGCGTGCCCGGTGCTGTAACGAATCACCAGCCCCACCAGAACCCCGGTTAACGTCAGGGTGAGCATGATCCAGAGCGGGGAATCGGCGGCAATCCCCACACTTCCCGGCAGACGTTGCCAGAGTATGCTCTGTAAGATGGAAGCAAACTTCATGACCACAATCAGGACTAAACTGGATGCAACCCCCAGAATCAGCGCGGGGATCGACAATAACAACATGGTTCTGGCTCGCGGATGGAGCATGTTTTTTTCCTTAATACCGTGTCTTACGTTCAGTTTGCCGCGTCAGCCAGATGGCATCGCTGCAAATGGTGCTGAAACGATAAAGTTATTGTGTGACCTGGATCGATATTTTCAGGGGACTCGCTTTTCTGAGATTGTTGTTATGCCCCCGTATATTTACAGTGTGGCAAAGACTTATTTTGACTTTAGCGGAGCAGTAGAAGAATGACAAAGTATGCTTTAGTAGGTGATGTCGGCGGCACCAACGCTCGTCTTGCTCTGTGTGATATCGACAGTGGTGACATCTCGCAGGCTAAAACCTATTCCGGTCTGGACTATCCCAGTCTGGAAGCTGTCGTGCGTGTTTACCTCGATGAGCACAAGGTGAAAGTGGACGCTGGCTGTATCGCGATCGCCTGTCCGATTACGGGTGACTGGGTGGCTATGACCAACCATACCTGGGCGTTTTCTATTGCGGAGATGAAAAAAAATCTCGGTTTCAGTCATCTGGAAATCATTAATGATTTCACTGCGGTGTCGATGGCGATCCCGATGCTGAAAAAAGAGCATTTGATCCAGTTTGGCGGCGCGGAACCGGTTGAAGGTAAACCTATCGCAGTGTATGGCGCGGGCACCGGTCTGGGGGTATCGCATCTGGTTCATGTTGATAAACGCTGGGTTAGTCTGCCGGGCGAGGGTGGTCATGTCGACTTCGCGCCGAACAGCGAAGAAGAGGCGATCATCCTGGAGGTCCTGCGCGCTGAGATTGGTCACGTCTCTGCAGAACGCGTGCTTTCTGGTCCGGGTCTGGTAAATTTGTATCGTGCAATCGTCAAATCTGACGGACGTCTGCCAGAAAATCTGCAGCCAAAGGATATTACCGAACGTGCGCTGGCCGACAGCTGCACGGACTGTCGCCGCGCGCTGTCGCTGTTCTGTGTGATTATGGGGCGCTTTGGCGGCGATCTGGCGTTAACGCTGGGCACCTTTGGCGGCGTCTACATTGCCGGTGGTATCGTGCCGCGCTTCCTGGAGTTCTTCAAAGCCTCGGGGTTCCGTGGCGGTTTTGAAGATAAAGGTCGCTTTAAGGCCTACGTTCAGGATATTCCGGTGTATCTGATTGTTCACGATAACCCCGGTCTGCTCGGTTCCGGCGCGCATTTGCGCCAGACGTTAGGCCAGATTCTGTAAGTCTCGTTCCACAGGAAAACCGCGTGTCCCACGCGGTTTTTTGGTCTCTGCTCTCTGCGTCGCACGGGTTCACAGTTTATGACCAGGCGGCATCCGTAACCCTGTCCGAGCATAACGAGACCCGTAAACCACGTCCACCAACTGGTATCGTCGCAAAAATTGCAGGTATAATCTCAGACATCATTCCACAGGTTTATAAGTAAAGATGACGAAACTTACCTTACAAGAGCAGATGCTAAAAGCGGGTTTAGTAACCAGCAAAAAAATGGCGAAAGTCCAGAGAACGGCTAAAAAATCACGCGTGCAGGCTCGTGAGGCAAGAGAGGCAGTTGAAGAGAATAAAAAGGCACAGCTTGAGCGTGACAAGCTGCTCAGTGAGCAGCAAAAGCAGGCGACGCTGGCGAAAGAATTTAAAGCCCAGGTAAAGCAACTGATTGAAATGAATCGTATCACTGTCGCAAAAGGCGACATTGGCTTTAACTTCACCGATAACAATCTCATCAAGAAAATCTACGTCGATAAACTGACCCAGACGCAGTTGATTAACGGACGTCTGGCGATTGCGCGTTTGTTTACCGATAACAGCGCCGAGAGCGAATACGCGATTATCCCGGCCAGCGTCGCCGATAAAATTGCGCAGCGTGACGCAACCAGCATCGTATTGCACAGCGCGTTGAGTCAGGAAGAGCAGGATGAAGACGATCCGTATGCTGATTTTAAAGTGCCTGATGATCTGATGTGGTAAGTCGTATTCAGAACGGCGCGGCGTGATGCACGTTGATGCGCTCCCCGCTAATGGGGTGAGTAAAGCGTAATTCGCTGGCGTGTAGCATCAGCCGTGCGGTTTGTTCTGTACCGGGCAGCAGGCGACCGCCATACAGGTCGCAACCCAGAATAGGGTGCCCCAACAGCTGGCAGTGAATACGTAGCTGATGCGTACGTCCGGTCTCCGGCGTGAGCTGGACCCGCGTCAACGGCAGTATAGTTCCGTCGTCCTGCGGTTGGTTAATACGTGCGACGACCTGATAACGTGACCGCGCGGGTTTGCCATTGACCGGGCTAATTGACATCAGCGGGAACCGTGCCGGATCGTTGGCTATCGGCGCATCAATCACTCCTTCGTCAGCGTTCAGATGGCCGCAGAGCAATGCGCTGTAGACTTTACTGACGGTGCGCTGGCTGAACTGGTGGCAGAGGGCGGCATTGACGGCCTTATTACGCGCCACGACCATCAGTCCGGACGTGCCGAAATCCAGACGGTGGACCAGCGTGCAGCCAGGATATTGCTGAACCAGCCGATAGTGTACCGAATCGAGATTTTGTGGATTTTTCCCTGAAAGACTGAGCAGCCCGCTGGGTTTATTGATCAACAGCAGGTGATCGTCCTGATAGAGCGTCTCTATCTCGTCGTTGCACGGTGGGGCAATAAAGGTATCAATAATCGTAGACATCAGGCTGCCCGACGGGAAAGTGGGTGCGGATGATAACCCATTTTCAGCCGACCGGCGAATGACGGCGGCTTTACTTTCTCTCATGTCGCTAAAATTTATCATCCAGACTTAAGCCAAAGACGTGGCCTGCGCAGGCAATGTGCTTTACACTGCGCGCTGCAAAAAATTGAGTGGATTAACCAGACGGTAATGGCGATGAACGGAACAATCACAACGTGGTTTAAAGATAAAGGTTTTGGATTTATCAAAGATGAGAACGGCGATAATCGCTATTTTCATGTGATTAAGGTTGCCAACCCTGAGCTTCTCAAGAAAGATGCGGCGGTAACCTTTGAGCCCACCACCAACAACAAAGGTCTTTCTGCGTATGCGGTGAAGGTCGTGCCGGACAGCAAATATATCTATATCGCGGGCGAGCGTCTTAAGCTCACCTCGATTAAGTCCTTCGTGGTATTCAGTGAAGAGATCCCGGCCGACACGCCGATTGATAAAGAAAATGCAGTGCTCTCTGTCGGGCTACTGATGAGCAACATCCGACCGAAAACTACGGCGACACCGGGTGAAATGCGCACGGTAAAAAAACTGGCGATCACCACTTTCCAGGGCACGACATTAATCTTCTCGGAAGATGAGATTGATATCGAGTCCACGGTTAAAATGCTCAAAGTTTGATTTTTTGTGCTGCCGCGCAGCAGCACAGTTCAGCCGACTACAGATGCATTAACTGGCGGAATTCTTTCACCTTACTGCGGCTTACGGGAATTTCAAATTCCAGATCCTTGAGCCGCAGAATATAGGTATTGTTGAACCACGGCTCGATCTCGCGAATCTTGTTCAGGTTGACGCAGAACGAGCGGTGACAGCGGAAAAAATGCGAAGGCGGCAGTTTGTTGCAGAACTCGGTGATGTTGATGGGCATCACGTACGATTCCCGCCGCGTATAAACAAACGTCATTTTCTCATGCGCTTCGGCATAATAGATATCGTTGATCGGGGTAACGATGATCCGCTCATCTTTAATTAGATTGATGGTGTCATTTTCACGCGCCACGGGCCCAACCCCAGCAGCGCCAGACTGTTGCTGCTGCCAGGCCGCCTCCAGTTTTTGCAGCATTCCGACAATTCGCGATTCCTGATACGGCTTGAGAATATAGTCAAACGCTTCCAGTTCGAACGCTTCAACCGCATGTTCTTTCCACGCGGTAATAAACACAATAAACGGCTTATGGGCGAACTGGCTGATATTTTGCGCCAGCAGAACGCCGTCCAGAGACGGAATATTGATATCGAGAAAAATGGCGTCAACGCGCTGATGCTGCAAAAACTTCAGCACATCCAGACCGTCGTCAAACGTCCCGACAATCTCCATCTGGCTATGTTCTTTAATCAGCCAACTGAGTTCCTGTTGGGCGAGGAATTCATCTTCAACGATGATGACTTTCACAGTGTTACTCCGGCTTAAAGCAATAACGTGGCGGGCGTAGCCGTTGCCGAACGCTGGTTGGGGACATAAAAGGCAATTTCGGTGCCTGGTTCCAGGCGGCGTATATGCAGGCCTTCACCAAATAACAGCTTAACGCGATGATGGACATTAAGCAGGCCAATTTTATTGCCCGGCATTTCGTTGGACTCCACGCGCTCGATCACTTTCGGATCGATACCGTGGCCGGTGTCCCTTACCGCAATGCGCACCCGGTTGCCGCACTCGGCGACGCTAATCGTTACCACGCCTTTCCCTTTGCAGGGCTGAATGCCGTGGACAATGGCGTTCTCCACTAACGGTTGTATCAACAGGCTGGGAATGGAGCAGTTGACCTCTTCATCAATATCATAAATCACGGTCAGCTTGTCGCCAAAACGGGCCTGTTCAATGGCAATGTAATCCTTGATTTGATACAGCTCTTTTTTGATGTCGATCTGCTCGTCGTCCTTTAACTCAATGTTATAGCGTAGATAACGCGACAAATTAAAAATGAGCTGACGGGCAGTGTCCGGATTAAGTCGAATCGATGACGAAATCGCGTTCAGGGCGTTAAACAGGAAATGAGGATTAATTTTGCTTTGCAGCGCACGTAGCTCTGCCTTATTTGCCATTTCCCGCAATTGCTCGGTACGGGAGACTTCGAGCTGGGTTGAGATAATTTGCGACAGACCCACCGCCATCTCCTGCAATGATGAGGTGATTTGATGGGCGTGACAATAGTAAATTTTTAGCGTACCGGTCACCACGCCTTTTTCCCATAATGGAATGACCAGCATGGAGTGGATCTCCGGCGTGCGGTGCGCTTCATCATTGTTTTTAATAATGATTTCACCGTGATTGATCGCCTGCTGAGTGGTCGGACTGACGAAGTCATCGTGGTTGCGGTAATTTGCTTCCCCGACGCCGACGTAGGCCAGCACATGCTGGGTATTGGTAATGGCGACCGCATCGGCGTGGATATCGTGACGAATGATGTCGCAGATCTGGCGCAGCGATTCGCTGTTGACCTTGCGAAACAGGGGCAGGGTTTTATTGGCGATATCCAGCGCCAGCTTGGCTTGCCGCGCGGCGCTCGCTTCTTTTTCCCCCTCAACGCTCTGAACCAGCAGCACGATAAACCCGATACAGACGCTACCGAGGATCATCGGAATACCGATTTTCGAGACAATATCCAGCCCCAGTTCAGTGGTTGGCGCCCAGAGGACCACCAGGATCATCGTCAGCGTTTCGCAAAGCATGCCGCCTAAAATCCCGGCGCGCCAGTGTTGGGCTTTGGGGATCCTGCGGTTAATCCAGCCCGCGAGGCAGCCCGCCAGAATGCTGGTAATAAAGCAGGGGATTGCCGTCACGCCGCCAATGTCGATCAGGTAACGGTGCGTTCCTGCGATCACCCCCGTAATAATGCCGACCCACGGACCAAACAGGATGCCGCCGGACATTACGGCAATGATCCGCACGTTCACCAGCGATCCTTCTACCGGTACACCAGACCAGGTACTGAACAACGCGAACATCGAAAAAATCGCGGTGACAGCAAGCAATTCCTTTGGCGTATGGGCAGATTTATGCAGCAGCTCGCGAAACAGGCGGATGCGGATGAGAAAGAACAGGCAAAATAGCATCAGCGCTGCGCGGTCAAACACGGCCAGCAGCATGGTAAATATTTCGTGCACGGGGGGACTCTTGCCAAAGGATTAAAGCCCTATGATAGGTAACCTCAGAGGGGATGACCAGCCTGCTGAGATCTTGCGGCTAATGAGGAAAAACCATAATTTTAAAAGGGGATTGATGGTTGGTTGGTGTATTTACAATACATCTCATAAAATGCCCGCTTTCATAGTTATCATCATGGCAACAAAATGTTATTGGAAGGTAATATTGAGCGGTGTCGAAAACCTGTTATTTCCCCTTTTAAAATTGTTATTCCTCTTTTGGTGAACGAAAAAATATTTTCCTTTCCCTCTCGACAGAAGGATTTTAATCAGGCTATTTTCTAAACGTGCCACCATCGTGGCAGCGTCGCTCGGACGGTCCGGGCGCTAACGTGAATCTGAGGAAATTATGGCTGACTCTCGCCCTGAACGTCGCTTTACGCGTATTGATCGTCTTCCCCCTTACGTTTTTAACATCACCGCTGAACTGAAGATGGCTGCGCGTCGGCGCGGCGAAGATATTATCGACTTCAGCATGGGGAACCCGGACGGCGCGACGCCGCCTCATATCGTCGAAAAACTGTGTACCGTGGCGCAGCGCCCGGATACGCACGGTTATTCAACTTCTCGCGGTATTCCGCGTCTGCGTCGGGCCATCTCCCGGTGGTATCAGGAACGTTATGATGTCGATATCGACCCGGAATCCGAAGCGATTGTCACCATCGGCTCAAAAGAGGGGCTGGCGCATCTGATGCTGGCCACGCTCGATCACGGTGATACGGTGCTGGTGCCGAACCCCAGTTATCCCATTCATATTTACGGTGCGGTGATCGCCGGCGCGCAGGTCCGTTCTGTTCCGCTGGTGGAAGGTATCGATTTCTTCAACGAGCTGGAACGTGCGATTCGCGAAAGTTATCCAAAGCCGAAGATGATGATCCTCGGCTTCCCGTCTAACCCGACGGCACAGTGCGTTGAGTTAGAATTTTTTGAGAAAGTGGTCGCGCTGGCGAAGCGTTACGATGTGCTGGTGGTGCACGATCTGGCTTATGCCGACATCGTTTACGACGGCTGGAAAGCGCCGTCCATCATGCAGGTGCCTGGCGCTCGCGACGTGGCGGTGGAGTTTTTCACCCTGTCGAAAAGCTACAACATGGCCGGCTGGCGTATTGGCTTTATGGTCGGTAACAAAACGCTGGTCAACGCGCTGGCGCGGATTAAGAGCTATCACGATTACGGGACGTTTACCCCGTTGCAGGTTGCGGCGATTGCGGCGCTGGAAGGCGATCAGCAGTGCGTACGGGATATCGCCGAGCAGTATAAGCGTCGCCGTGACGTGCTGGTGAAAGGCCTGCATGAGGCCGGATGGATGGTCGAAATGCCGAAGGCTTCGATGTACGTATGGGCGAAGATCCCGGAACAGTATGCCGGCATGGGGTCGCTGGACTTCGCGAAGAAACTACTGAACGACGCCAAAGTATGTGTATCGCCAGGCATTGGTTTTGGTGATTACGGCGATACCCATGTCCGCTTCGCGCTGATTGAGAACCGCGATCGCATTCGTCAGGCGATCAGAGGGATTAAATCAATGTTCCGCGCCGATGGCTTGCTGCCAGCCGGGACGAAATCACCCTCTGAGACACTTGAGTAAAACCCAGTCCTTCCAAACGCAAACAGGAGCCATCGGCTCCTGTTTTTTTGCTGCATTGTTGTCTTTAGATCATCAGAGCAAACGTACCGGCCCAAACGATGACCATAAAAGAAATGCCCATAAAGAAATATTTCACTTTCATCTCTCCGCGCAATAACTGATACGCCTGAATGAATTTCATCTCATCTGATTATAGAGAGCTGATACCGGTAAAAACGAAACCCAGAATATTCCTCATTTCGTTTACGGCACCACCTCAGAATTCTGTGCGTTGATTGCTCCAGACGGCGCTAATGTACGCCTAAAAATGAGGCGAGACAAGAGGGATTTTTTTATTTACTTTTAGTAACTTACAACTGTCGTGATTCGGCGACAGTATAATTGCAGAGGGTAATAAATCACTTTTGAGCGACGCGAGTGACGACCCGAAAAACGAGGATAAAAACCATAACATAATCAAGGTTATTAGCGGGTAACAGGCAATAAAAAAGGCCTTGCGGCCTTTTTTAAATGTAGAGTGAGGTTTCACCCATTGGACGGGTTTTAAAGCGGCGATGGATCCAGAGATACTGTTCGGGTGCGCGCATGATCTCTTTCTCGATAATCTTGTTCATATAGGCAGCAGCCTGATTTTCATCCGCCGGGTAGCCTTGCATCTCTGGTGAGATATACAGACGGTAGCCGCAATTACCGGCTTTTCTGACCATCGTTACGGTGAGCATCGCGGAACCTGACAGGCGCGACAACACATAGGTACCATTAGTGGTCGCTACGTTTTTAACGGCGAAGAACGGCGCGAAAGAACTGCCTTTCGGGCCGTAATCCTGGTCGGGGGCAAACCAGACGGCTTCCCCTTTTTTCAGGGCACCGACGATACCGCGCAGATTGTTTCTGCCGATCATCGCTTTATTCGAACGCATCCGTCCGCGGGTCTGTACCCATTCCATCAGCGGATTGTTGTGTGGACGATAGGTTGCCATCATCGGCTGGCAAAGCCCCATTACCCGGCCACCCAGTTCCAGTGACATAAAGTGAACGCCAACGACCATCACGCCGCGGTTTTGCGCCTGCGCGCGCTGTAGGTTTTCCAGTCCCTCAACATCAAACCATTTACGCACGCGACGGTCAGGCCAGAACCAGGCCATACCGGTTTCCAGCAGCGCCATCCCGAGAGAACGGAAATTCTCTTCAATCATCTTTTCTCTCTGTTCCGGAGAATAAGACGGGAAGCAGAGCTCAAGATTTTTGCGGGCAATAGACTCGCGACGTTTCAGTAAGGGGCGCGCCAGTGTGCCCGTCCGGGTGCCGAGAAAGCACAGAACAGGGTAGGGCAGTTGCACCAATAACCAAAGCACACCGAGGCCAAACCAGGTGAGCCAGTAACGCGGATGCAGAAACGCGCGGGAAAATTTGCATGTTGGGAACATAAACACCTTCTATAGATACCCATTTTTGTATCGCAGAAGATGAATTCTCCAACGCGGTACACTCAATGTCTTAGGCCATCATGTACGACAATGGTTCCTGCTAAGAGTGTAAAACTGCGTCAGGATAAAACCACGAGGGGCATGAATGCTGGACGTATAATGTACCATCAGGGGATTAATGTCAGCCACAAATAATTAATCAAGAAGCGTAAATATTTGCATGGCGTATAAAGGATAATGGCGTGTTTTTTAATTATTTGTTTTTAATAAGGTTAGAAAAGCACAATGCGGAATATTCGTATAATTAGACTTGTTATAAAAAAGTTGTGAAATTTGCTGGTGGTGGCGCTTTAGTTTATGATGAAAAGTATAAGGAGAGTAAGGATTTAGGTTTGGAGTTCACGCAAAAAGGAGGTACAGCGATGATCTTTTTTTTAGCCTTTCTGCTCGCGAGTATGCTGGGTGTCAGCGGGTATATCGCGCAGGTTTTAGGTTGGATATCAGCCATTAGCGCGCTTCTTGGCATGGTCGTTCTGGCAGTGCTGATATACTACACCACGATGTGGTTGACTGCGGGTGATGAAATGGTCACAGGATTGTTTCTTTTTCTTTCACCTGCCTGCGGCCTGATCATTCGTTTTATGGTGGGTTACGGTAAGCGTTAATTTGCACGGCAATAAATCATTATTATTGATGATTGCCATTTTTATATTGGGTTGTCGCGTCCTGTGGGAAAGTGCCAGCCAACTGGCACTTTCGTTGTCAGCCCCCCCGAAACGACCCGGTTAATCCTCTGTTCTTCCGTTCGTGCCTTACTCGGCGACTGACCACTCCTGTGGATAGCGTGCGGGAACGAAACGCACTGTGAGCGCCATCAGTCCGGCGATACAGAGGGCATGGAACGTCCAGTCAAGCCAGTAATTGCCGCTCAGACTGCGCAAGAGACCAGAGAGCCAGGGAGAGAGGCCAGCAATAATAAAACCAATCCCCTGCATGAAAGCGACTAATTTACCGGAGATTACCGGATGTCGGGCATGGTCGAGCGCCAGCACCAGACATAAAGGAAACGCGCCGCCCAGGCCGATACCGCACACCACCGCCTAGAGAATCGGCAATTGCGCAGGCCAGAGGATAAAACCACAAAAGCCGAGCATCTGTAGTGCCAGCGTGAAAAGCAGCAATTTACGGCGATCCTGATGATGCGCGAGCATAGGCAATATGAGCGCTCCCGCCGTTTGACCGACGGTCATCAGCGCCAGCAGCGTGCCGCTGAACTGCGCACTTTTGCCCAGTTGAATATAGTACGGCGGCAGCCAGGCAATCAGACTGCCGTAACCGCCATTGATCACGCCAAAATAAAGCCCCAGCGTCCAGGCACGCGGGTTGAGGACGACGCGCACGGCGGCACCTTTCGGGTGAGTGATCGGCATCTCTGCGGAGCGGCGTTGTGCTAGCCAGCCAACCAGAGCAATCAGCGCGGGCAAGGCCCACCATGCCAGCGAGCGATGCCAGAGTTCGCTGTGTTGCGCGATCCACGGCGTCAGCGCCGCCCCGAGTCCCCCGCCCCCCATCAATGCGGCCGACCAGAGTCCTATCACCTGCGGCATGCGGCGATGAAAAAGACGCTTAATCACCGTGGGCATCACCACCTGAATGATCCCGATACCAATGCCGCCCAGCAGAGCGCTGCTGAGCAGCACAACGCTGTGCGGCGCCAGTTCACGAAGCAACGCGCCGGTCATCACCATCAACAAACTCAAGGCGACACTGATATGCTCGCTGATATGGCGATTGATCCACCCGCCAGCCAGCGCCAACGCGCCCATGGCGATCATCGGTAGCGCCGTGAGCAGCGACGCCACGGCAAAGCTCATGCCGCTGGCGGCGCGCAGCTGTGGCAGAAGCGGGCCGACAGAAGTCAGCAGCGGACGCATGTTCAGGCCTATCAGCACCAGAACCAGCAGCATCAGGCCAACGCGGGGAGTTTTGTTCATGACTGTTTTTCAGCCCAGCGTTGATACACCGCCAGACCGTTAGGCTGCGGAAGATGATGAACGGGCAGGGTTTGCTGCTCGAGAGGCTGCTGTAGTTGCTGATAAATGGCAGCCGTAGAAAGACGGAACGTTTCGCCGTCGCCATTGCTGTTAGCGAACCAGACCTCTTTCACCCCGGTGAGATACATCGCGCTAAGGCACATTGGGCACGGTTGTCCGCTGGCGTAAACCACGCATTCGCGGAGCGCTGCACTGCCTGAATGGGCAGCAATCGCCCGAATGGCATTGAGTTCCGCATGTCCGGTGGGATCATCATCCAGGTGCAGCGTATTGACGGCTTCGGCGATCGCGACGTCGTTGCGGACAATGACCGCGCCAAACGGGCGTCCACCCTGTTCAACGTTACGGGCCGCCAGGGCCAACGCCTGTTGCAGATAGTTATCATGTGCAGACATGCTTTACTCCTGTGAGCAAATAAAAGAAGAACGATACGCCTGCGCGTACCGTTCTGATGGATTAAAAAGGCTTCGTTGGCAAGTACTTACCATCCAGAGTAATCACGGCGCGCTCGCCACCTTCTGGATCCGCCACTTTTTTTACATCCAGCCTGAAATTTATGGCGCTGATAATGCCGTCGCCAAATTTTTCGTGGACCAGCGCTTTTAGCGTGGTGCCGTAAACCTGCAACATCTCATAGAAGCGGTACATCGTCGGGTCTGTCGGTACGCGATCGTCAATACTGCCGCGCAGGGGAATGGTCTGTAACAACAGGACTGCATCGCTGTCGAGGGCCAGCTTCTCGCCGATGAGACGCGCAGCATCGGCCGGGAGGGCATGTTGACCGAGCAGTGCGGCGGTGACAAAGGCTTCGGATAAGCCGGTACCGTCCGCAAGCTGGGCAAATGTGAGATCCTTTTTGGCTTTGCTCAGCAGGATCTGGTCAGCCAGGACCAGGCGAATATCACGGTTAATTTGCGACTGAATCATGATGAATCCTCATTGATACGTTAAAAAATAGCTCAGGCTGCGGATGGCTGGCGGTAAGGCATCGCGCAGGTGTCTGGGTTTTTCGCCAAAGAGACGAACTGTCTGCTGGCACCGTCGTAAGCGGCAATCTCTGCACTTTCGATGTCGTAAACCCAGCCGTGTAGCGCGATGCGCCCCTCTTCGAGCGCGAGGCGCACGGAGGGATGGGTCTGGATGTTGGCGAGTTGCGCGATGACGTTTTCACGCACCATTGAGGCCGTTTTCTCAGCCAAAGAGGTGTGCATTCGTGACTCGTTAACGACGCGAGCGGAGTCCGCATAACGCAACCAGTGGTTGACGGCAGGCATATGATCCAGGCAGTGACAGCCGGCAATGGCGGTCATCGCACCGCAGTCTGAGTGTCCGCAGATCACAATGTCGCTGACGCGAAGCGCAGAGACGGCGTATTCCACCGAGGCGGTTACCCCGCCGGGCTCCGGCCCGTATGATGGCACAATATTTCCGGCGTTGCGGATCACGAACAGATCGCCAGGCTCGCGCTGCGTGACCAGTTCGGGAACTAGGCGGCTGTCCGAACAGGAGATGAATAACGCCCGGGGATTTTGCTGGGTGGCAAGGCGTCTGAACAATTCCGCGCGTTCAGGAAAGACCTTGCGCTGAAACTTCAGGAAGCCATCAATAATCTCTTTCACGAATAATCCTCTGTCTCGCTATGCGATGGACACAGGCTACGCACTTCATGTCATAAGATAAAAGACTCATTTATAATGGAGGCTATTGGAAAATCTTATAGGTAATGGCGATGCTGGATCGACACACTCACTATTTTCTTGCCGTCGCGGAACATCACGGATTCACTCGTGCAGCGGCGGCGCTGCACGTTTCGCAACCGGCGCTATCACAGCAAATCAGGCAACTGGAGGAGGCGCTGGGCGTTCAGTTGTTCGATCGTAGCGGGCGTTTGACCCGGTTGACCGATGCGGGAGAGGTTTATTTGCGCTATGCGCGTAGCGCGCTACAGGCGCTGGAAGAGGGCAAACGTGCCATTCATGATGTGGAGGATCTGAGCCGGGGGGCCCTGCGCGTCGCGGTGACGCCTACCTTTACCGCCTGGTTTATCGGCCCGTTACTGGCCAAATTCTATACCCGCTATCCTAATGTGACTTTACAGTTGCAGGAGCTCTCGCAGGACAACATCGAAGAGAGGCTGGTCAACGATAAACTGGATGTTGGCATTGCTTTTGATGAGATTCACTCTGCGGATATCGATGCACAGCCGTTGCTGACTGAAAATCTGGCCCTGGTTGTGGCAAATCATCATCCGCTGGCGGCACAAGCGTCGGTGGATTTAAGCGTGCTCAATAATGAAAAGTTGATTTTATTGAGCGCGGAGTTTGCTACCCGGGAACAGATTGATCGTTACTGTCGTCAGGCTGGACTGCAACCGCAGATCCACATGGAGGTTAATTCCATCAGCGCGGTGCTGGAACTGGTGCGGCGCACGGGATTATCCACGCTATTGCCTGCGCCTATCGCGTTGCAAAGCAACGATCTGCGGGCCATTTCACTGACGCCACAACTGCTCGAACGCACGGCCGTATTATTGCAGCGCAAAGGCGCCTGGCGAAGCGCCGCCGCCAGGGCGTTTGTCGCGATGGCGCAAGAAGGCGTTAAGACGGTGAAAGCGACACGCTAAGCGGCGTTTCGGCGAGGTAAGCCGCGGAGCAGATTGTGATTGCATAAGGAAAGTAGTTTGGGTATTTTTATGCAGTAAATGTGCATAAAAATAACAGGAGAAGGGAATGTTCAGTCAGTGGATAAAAGCAGGATGTTTGATGATGGCGTTGACCGGGGCCGCTTTTGCAGCACAAGAAACCTACGTGGTCGGCGCGGGTGGCACCTATCGCCCATTTGAATTTGAAAACAGCCAGAAACAACTGGAAGGCTTTGATATCGATATTATTAAAGCCATTGCTAAAGCAGAAAATTTTGATGTCAAACTGGTCAACACGCCGTGGGAAGGTATCTTTGCGACGCTGGGTTCCGGGGATCGCGACATCATTATCTCGGGGATCACCATCACGGATAAACGTAAGCAGATGGTGGATTTTTCTCTTCCTTATTTCCCGGCGGAGCAGTCCATTGTCGTTCCGGCTGATTCAAAAGTGAGTTCTCTGGACTCGCTGAAAACGGAAAAGGTTGGCGTCGTTAACTCCAGCACCGGCGACATTGTGGTTTCTGGCGTTCTCGGGAAAAACAGCACCGCAATTAAGCGTTTCGACAACACGCCGTTAATGCTGCAGGAATTGTTTGAAGATGGCGTCAGCGCGGCGGTTGGCGATGTTGGCGTGGTGAAATACTACATCAAGCAGCATCCGGAAAAACAGTTCAAGCTTGTGCCGGATGCCAAGTTTGAGCGCCAGTATTTTGGTATTGCGGTCGCCAAAGGGAATACCGAATTACAGCAAAAGATTAACGCGGGATTGAAGAAAATCATCGCTGACGGTACCTACGATAAAATTTATAAAACCTGGTTTGACAGTGAAGTCCCGACACTTCCGTCAGAGTAATTTGCATTATTAATTTATTTTTAGGCTGACACGCGGTCTGTGTCAGCTTTTTTGCAGGGGAAAACCATGACGGGATTTCGTTGGGAAATCATCCAGGAGTATGCGCCATTATTTATGGAAGGCGCGTGGATGACCATAAAATGCACCATCATCTGTGTCTGTCTTGGCACACTCTGGGGGCTGACGCTGGGGCTCGGCCGCATGGCGAAAGCCGAGCACGGTTTCTGGAAATACGCACTCCGCTATTTTGTTCAATATCCCGTTCGTTTCTACGTCAGCGCCTTTCGCGGAACGCCACTGTTTGTTCAGATCATGGTCGTCCATTTTGCGCTGGTACCGCTGTTCATCAATCCCCGTGACGGAATTCTGGTCACCAGCGGGCTGATGAGCGCCGATTTTGCCCGCGAATTGCGCTCGGGCTACGGGGCTTTCTTATCCTGTATTGTGGCGATCACGCTGAAT
The DNA here is from genome assembly GCF_057983045.1 of Citrobacter sp. LST-B2. Lineage (NCBI taxonomy): Bacteria > Pseudomonadati > Pseudomonadota > Gammaproteobacteria > Enterobacterales > Enterobacteriaceae > Citrobacter > Citrobacter sp. LST-B2. The sequence continues at coordinate 3,413,187 of NZ_CP192598.1, read as the reverse complement.
GCCGGGGCTTATGTTTCTGAGATCTTCCGCGCGGGGATCCAGTCGATTGACCCCGGTCAGATGGAGGCCTCGCGAGCGCTGGGGATGCCGTGGTGGAAAACCATGCGCAAAGTCATTCTGCCTCAGGCTTTTCGCCGTATTCTTCCACCGCTGGGCAATAACGCCATTGCGATTGTCAAAGATTCCTCACTCGCCTCGGCGATCGGTCTTGCCGATTTGGCCTACGCGGCGCGTACGGTTTCAGGCGCTTACGCCACCTACTGGGAACCCTACCTGACCATTTCACTGGTGTACTGGGTACTCACCTTCCTGCTGGCGCAGCTGGTTAACCGTCTGGAAAAAAGGTTTGGTAAAAGTGATCCACATTAAAAATTTACATAAACATTTTGGTGACAACCACGTTCTGCGCGGGATTGACTGTGATATCAAACCGCAGGAAGTGGTGTGCATCATTGGCCCGTCAGGGTCCGGGAAAAGCACCTTTTTACGCTGTATGAATGCGCTTGAGACAGTCACCGAAGGCGAAGTGATGGTGAATGGTTTTGCCGTTCACGATCGCAAAACCGATCTCAATAAAATGCGCGAAAGCGTGGGGATGGTGTTCCAGCGTTTTAATCTGTTTCCGCACATGACGGTGCTGGACAACCTGATGATGGCACCGCAAATGTTGTTGGGGCTCTCGCGTCGCGATGCGACCAGCCGGGCAGAAATGTTGCTGGAAAAGGTCGGATTAAGCGATAAACGCGACGCCTGGCCTTCACGCCTGTCGGGCGGTCAACAGCAACGTGTGGCGATTGCCCGCGCGCTGGCAATGAACCCCTCGATCATGCTGTTCGATGAGCCAACCTCGGCGCTGGATCCAGAGTTAGTGGGGGATGTGCTGGAGGTTATGAAGAATCTGGCCAATGAAGGCATGACCATGGCGATTGTCACCCACGAAATGGGGTTCGCCCGTGAAGTGGCTGATCGGGTCATCTTCATCGATCACGGTATTATCCAGGAAGAGGGATCGCCTGACGTGCTTTTTACGTCGCCAGTGAATCCGCGAACGGCTGAGTTTTTAAGTAAGGTTCTTTAATATTAGAGGCCAGATCGGTATTTCCCGATCTGGCCAATTACGTCAAAATCCGATCTGCTCTTTTATCGTTTTGCTACTGCCGTTTGTTTTTACTGGCGCGATGCCCGCATCACGCGATTGCACGGAGGCATACATCTGGCTGGCGCTAATAATCTGATGATTACCTGCTTTCAATACAAAACGGAATTGATCGTTTGTACTCTTACTCAATTTAAACCAACCGGCCATCATTATCGCCTTTTTGAAAAGAGAGGAATTACCGGACCGTATTGAGCATCGTTTAGTGATAATTTATCAGGCACTATTCGAAGGGAACTGTAAAGTCTCAAACTAGTCGCGATGCAGAAGGAGAGAAATGAAACAGATCAATGTGCGTCTCGCAAAGCTCAGAAGTCGGTTTCCGCCGCCGGTCATTTTGTTAATCTTTGTGGTCGGGGATTGTTTGACCGCAAATCCGCGTTTTACCTTTGGCCTGGTCACCCAGGTGCTGAGTCTGGCGTTTGCTGCAGTCAGTCTCGGCGTCATTCTGACGACCGCGTGGCACATGCATGTGAGTCGCACTACCCTCAATCCACTACAGGCGGATAAAACAACGACGCTGGTTACGCACGGATGTTATGCCTGGAGTCGAAATCCTATTTATCTTGGACTGACCGGTGTGCAATTTGCCGTTGCGCTCTGGATGGGCAGTCTGCCTGGCATGATTGCCGTGCCGCTCTTTATGCTGGTGGTGGCCCGGTTGCATATCGATTTTGAAGAGTTCGAGTTACATAAGCGCTTTGGTGCACAGTGGGAGCACTACACTAAACAGGTTCGCCGCTGGCTATAAAGGCAGGATGTCGACTATCCGCAGACCGCGTCAACAAATGCGATGGCATCAGCGACAGCATGGCGCGCCTGCCACGCAAGGTATCCGGGGCTGTCTGCGTCACAAAAGCCGTGCTGTGCATCGTACATATGACATTGCACCAGGGGCAATGTTTCCAGCTTCTGTTGTAGCGCCGTAGGGTCGAATGACGGCTCATGGCGAGCCATGATCATCAGCGCAGGGCAGTGCGGTAACTCATCGCTGTACTGGCGAATGCGAGAGCCATAATGACAAATAACCCCGTCACACAAGCCGCTTCCTGCGACCCGCCATGCGAGCGTTGCCCCGGTGCTGTAGCCGATGACAATCAATTTGCGATGTTGCGCACGCAGTGTGGTAAGCAACGTTAAGATGGGTTGTGGATCAAAACCAACGTGGTTTGAAAAATAGCGATACGCCTCGTCCTGCTGAGCATAGCTGTACGGCGCGTCATGCGGAAAAAGTGCGGGGGCGTAGACATCGAAACCACGCGCCCGCCACATTTCCCTGGTGCGATGTATATGCGCATTGATGCCGTAGATTTCATGCAGGATCACGACGGCATCTGACCGTTGGGTTGGCATCGGCGGTTTAGTCGTCTGCTTTGTGTGCCCAGGCAGGCATGGATGTCAGGTAACGGATTGCGCGCTTACGTGACTCCTCAGGGCCCACTTTTTGCCAGGAATCCAGAAATCCTGCCAGACCGGAAACGGCGTCATCCCAGGGCTTCAGATTGCCTTCGGCATCGCTGCAATAGGCACAGTATTTATCGCTCGCCCCTTTGGCATCGGGTGCGGAAAGTGGCATTCCGCAGGCATGGCAAAACTGTTCTTGCTGTGACATTTCACGCTCCTTGTATCCTGTGGTTGATGAATGAATATACGGTTATTTTTCGAGAAGAATCCGATGCCAGATCAAATAACCCTGATAGTAGTGTCACAAATATTGATTTGATTTATGTATTGAGAGGCCTGGGGTCTGTTAGTCTTGCTGGCCTATCGGTAACTCAAGGGATTGTTGTGCTGGAAATCTTTTCTTAACCCACTGAAAAATATCTTCAAATATTTTTCGCATAGCAAAATTCATGGTTCGTCCAGGACGAATCCGTTTTTGTATGGGTTAAAAAAGGGTCAACATGCACGTCACATGGACTGTCAGTCCCGTGGGATATCAGCGCATTGCGAAGCGCTGTCCTGCCTGCAATATCAAACGCGATTTCATCCCTTCCGGGGCTTTCAGAATGAATTCGCAAAAGAAGCTGCTTGATGTCTGGAGCATCTATAAGTGCCTTCATTGCGATTATACCTGGAATATCAATCTGTTCTCTCGACTCCCTGTCAGCCGTATTGACCGCGATCTTTTTGCGCGGATCGTTGGCAATGACGCAAGCGCGATCCTGTTTTTCGCTCACGATCGCCAGGTTTTGAAGCGAAATAATGCTGAGCTTTCCGGTAGCCCGGAGTTTGCTGTTCGCGAACAGTGGCGGATGACGCTTGCCCGGCATCAACAGGTGAAGGTCACTATCCACTTAACGACCGCCTTTCAGGTCAGTCTGTTGTCGGTGATGAAAAAGCAGTTACGACTCAGTACGGGGGAGGTCGCGCGACGGATTGCAGAAGGGAAGATTCGCGGCATTACGCTGCGTGAGCTAAAAAATCGCAAAATTCATGATATGGCGTATGAGTTTTGGATGAGCCCCGACGCGTTCTACGCGACCCGAAAAATACACATCGGAGTGAAACGCTAAACCAGACGACGCCCGCCAGTATGGCGGGCGTCACCGTCCAACGAGTCAATCCTGCGAGGGATATCGCGTTTCCGTGATGAGGTCTTTTTATTTTACGGACAATTTCTCCTGAAATATCAATCTTCAAGTGAGATAAATTCTTCGCAAAAAGGCGTATAGGGACGCAGATTCGCGTAATTCCGCGAGAAGCGAAGTCTGCGGTCAATATTTTTGACCAGCCTGTTTGTGGAATCTTCATTCAGGAGTTTACACACGTGCCGTGTATCCAGACGTAATATTTTGCACGCCTCCAGCGTTGGACAGAAATTCATGGAATGGAACGTGATCTGTTTTTCACTTCTCGCCACCACAGGCATTTCATCAACTGTGGTGTGAAATCGACTTACCAGCAAGCGATGGGCCGCTTCTAACAGATTGCTGTGTTCAGCACGCAGTATCGCGCTATTCTCACAGAACCAGGCCGTTCGACGCGCAATGGAATCGGCATTCAGCGCCCTAAGATCGTCATCGGTCGCCGAACGTAGTCTATTGATTTCATTTCGAACATCCGCGCGATAAAGAGTTGCGCATTCTCGCTGAAGAATACCTTTATGTACGGTAATATCCATTCCTGCTTTATCAAACGCTTCAGTACAGAGGAATAAAATCCGCCGCCGCCCCTGGGCCAGCGCATCCTGAATAGAGTATCCAAAGGCTATCTCTTTGATACCTGACCACGCAATGGCGAAGGCACACATCGGACAAGGTTCACTGGTTGAGAGAAGAAGACAACCGGATAAATCTTTGCCGATCTTTTTCCCGGCGAGTTTAATGGCATTAATTTCCGCGTGCGATGTCGGGTCTGATTCTGTTTCCTCACCATCATGCGCAGAGGCAATGATTTCCCCATCCTTGATGATGACTGCGCCAAAACCTTTATTTCCTTCACGCAGACTTTCTTCCGCTTCACGAATGGCGTGGCGCATATAGGATTCAAGTTGAATAATATCATCCATAAGTTATTTATTCCGTGGCGTATTTTTATGAATTATTACACCGCCGTTATTCCGCTGGCAAGGAACAATAACAGAATTTACTGCCACACAAAAAAGCGTTATTTACGTAAGGTTTGGTGACTCATTATTTATTTGAAAAGAGATTTCTGCATAAACGCGCCGATCCCCTGTGCGATGCCGCCGAATAAAAACATCAGTATTCCCGGAACGACTGACGCCGTGCCAAACGGCTGCGCGTTTTTTCGCAACCGTCTTTTTTTGCAAAACACAATTAATGCGTTCTTATTACAAAAATAGTTTCTATTCGCATCTTATCTATTCCTGCGGTCGCTGTAATTCCATACTTTTTATCTGGTTATCTGTGAATGCTTTCACAACATCCATTCAGTCATAAGCCTAGCCTCATAAGTAGCTATTTGTACTCAGTTTGCCTTACGTAAACTTATTATTAAGGAATGGCATATGTCGCAACGAGACTACCTTGATGAACTGATTCCTGGCTTCACGCCCTTGTTGGCTATCAAAGAAGCTTCCCGCTGTTTGCTGTGTCACGACGCACCGTGCAGCCGATCCTGTCCGGCGGAAACAGACCCGGGGAAATTTATCCGCTCTGTTTATTTCCGTAACTTTAAGGGCGCGGCCGAAACCATTAGAGAAAATAACGCGCTTGGCGCCGTCTGCGCCCGGGTATGTCCCACGGAAAAACTCTGCCAGCACGGCTGTTCCCGTTCCGGAATTGATAAACCTATCGATATTGCCCGTTTGCAACGGTTTGTCACCGACTTTGAACGACAAACGCAGATGCAGATTTATCAGCCAGGTCGTAAAGATAAGGGCAAAGTTGCCATCGTGGGGGCGGGCCCTGCCGGCTTGCAGGCCAGTGTCACGTTGTGCAATCTGGGCTATGACGTCACTGTGTTCGAAAAAATGGCCCAACCCGGCGGTTGGTTGCGCCACGGCATTCCTGAATTCCGTCTGCCGCAATCGGTGCTGGACGCTGAAATTGCGCGTATTACGGAAATGGGGGTGACAATCCGCTGTGGCTGCGAGATTGGCAACACTGTCACGCTGGAGGCGCTCAAAGCTGAATATCGCGCTGTCCTGCTGACGGTCGGCCTGTCAAAAGGCATGTCGCTGCCGTTGTTTAATGACGCGGGGACGGCAGAAATCGCCGTCGACTTTTTAAAACGCGCGCGTGGCAAGGCGGGTGGCATATCCGTGCCGCAAAGCGCGCTGGTGATTGGCGGCGGCGATGTCGCCATGGACGTGGCCAGTACGCTCAAAATTCTCGGCTGTGAATCGGTTACCTGCGTGGCGCGTGAAGAGCTTGCGGAGTTCCCGGCCAGTGAAAAAGAGTTCACCACCACCCAGGCGCTGGGCGTCTCTATCATTGATGGCTTTACGCCAACGGCAGTTGACGGAAATAAGGTCACCTTCAGGCACGTGCGCCTGCCTGGCGAGCTATCTCTGACCGCAGAAAAAATTATCCTCGCCGTCGGTCAGCATGCCGGGCTGGAAGCCTTCTCCGGCATTCGGGTACAACGCAATACCGTCGACACTCAACATTACCAGACTGCAGTTCCGGGACTGTTCGCCGCTGGCGATATCGTCCAGGGAGATAAAACCGTGGTGTATGCCGTTAAAACCGGGAAAGAAGCCGCTCAAGCCATTCATCACTATTTAGAGGAGGCGTCATCATGCTAACCAAAGATCTCTCTATTACCTTCTGCGGCGTGAAGTTTCCCAATCCGTTCTGCCTCTCTTCTTCCCCGGTCGGCAATTGCTATGAGATGTGCGCTAAAGCCTACGATAGCGGCTGGGGCGGCATCGTTTTTAAAACCATCGGTTTCTTTATCGCCAACGAAGTTTCTCCCCGCTTCGACCATCTGATTAAAGAAGACACCGGGTTTATCGGCTTTAAAAACATGGAGCAGATTGCTGAGCACCCGCTGGCAGAAAATCTTGCGGCGATTCGTCGGCTCAAACAAGATTACCCGGATAAGGTGCTGATCGCCTCGATCATGGGGGAAAATGAGCAGCAGTGGCAGGATCTGGCGCGTCTGGTCGAAGAGGCTGGCGCGGATATGATTGAATGCAACTTCTCCTGTCCGCAGATGACCTCTCACGCCATGGGGAGCGATGTGGGGCAAAGTCCTGAACTGGTGGAGAAATATTGCCAGGCGGTGAAACGCGGCTCTTCTCTGCCGATGCTCGCTAAAATGACGCCCAATATCGGCGATATGTGCGAGGTTGCGCTGGCGGCGAAACGCGGTGGTGCCGATGGTATTGCCGCCATCAACACCGTCAAGTCAATTACCAATATTGACCTCAAGCGTAAATTGGGTCTGCCAGTCGTCAATGGCAAATCCAGTATTTCGGGCTATTCAGGTAAAGCGGTGAAACCGATTGCCCTGCGCTTCATTCAGCAGCTACGCACCCATCCTGAGCTGAAAGATTTTCCGATTAGCGGTATCGGTGGAATTGAAACCTGGGAAGATGCTGCCGAGTTCTTGCTGCTGGGCGCCGCAACACTTCAGGTGACAACCGGCATTATGCAGTACGGTTATCGCATTGTTGAAGATATGATCAGCGGCTTGTCGCACTATCTTAACGATCAGGGTTTCGACTCGCTGGATGAGATGGTGGGGCTGGCAAATGCCAATATCGTTCCGGCAGAAGATCTCGACCGCAGTTATATCGTTTACCCGCATATTAATCAGGAAAAATGCGTCGGCTGCGGTCGTTGCTACATTTCCTGCTTCGACGGTGGTCATCAGGCGATGGAGTGGAACGAACAGACGCGGACCCCGCACTGCAATACCGAAAAATGCGTCGGCTGCCTGCTGTGCGGCCATGTTTGCCCGGTCGCGTGTATCAGCCTCGGAGAGGTAGTATTCAAACCCGGCGAAAAAGCGCATTCGGTCACCCTTTAACGCCTGGACGTTTTCCGGCTCGCCACGGTGGGCCGGATGGTGTCCCCTGCAGGAATCGAACCTGCAACTAGCCCTTAGGAGGGGCTCGTTATATCCATTTAACTAAGGGGACGAGGCGGCACGAGTATACCGGTTTTTGTTTGCCCCGGTAAGAGAGTGACCGCCTGACTGTTCAAACCGTCGCCATTCAGGACTGTTTTTCCTCCTTTTTCTGCGCATTGTCTCTTTTTTGTGCCGCGATTCTGGCTTCTTCTTTGCGGGCGTTGCTCATATCGTTGCGGATCTGCGCGTGGCTCATCAGGGCAAAGATAAAGGTGCCGCCGCAAATGTTTCCGGCAAGCGTGGGTAAGGCAAACGGCCAGAGGAAGTCGCTCCAGTGCAGCGTGCCGTTAAATACCAGATAGAGAATTTCGACCGACCCGACGACGATGTGGGTGGTATCGCCTAACGCAATCAGCCACGTCATCAGGATGATCACCACAATTTTCGCTGCACCCGCCGCCGGGAACATCCAGACCATGGTGGCAATCAGCCAGCCGGAAATAATGGCATTGGCAAACATCTCCGTAGGTGAATTTTTCATCACGTCCATGCCGATCTTCACGAACGCATCGCGGGTCTCTTCGTTGAAAATGGGCATGTATTCAAAGGCCCACGCCGCGACGCCGGTGCCCAGCACGTTCCCCAGCAGTACGATACCCCACAGTCGCATCAACAGGCCCGCGTTACTGAGCGTCGGATTCTGCATGACGGGCAGCACGGCGGTGACGGTGTTTTCAGTGAACAACTGCTGACGAGCCATGATGACGATGATAAAGCCAAAGGTATAGCCGAGATTCTCCAGCAAGAAACTGCCGGGTACCCCCTCCAGTTCAACGTGGAAGATCCCTTTTGCCAGCAGCGAAGCCCCCATCGAAAGCCCGGCGGCGATGGCAGACCACAGCAATGCCATCGCGTCCCGTTCCAGCTCTTTCTCCCCGTCCTGACGAATATGCTCATGAATCGCCATCGCCCGCGAGGGGAGGCGATCCTCATCCAGTTCTATCTTCTTCCCATCCTGTTTTTCTTCACTTTCGACGGCAAGCTCGTCGCTATGTTTATCTAATTTGTCGTTTTCATGATCGACCATTATTCGTCTCCGGTATGAGCACTGACACGTTAAAGCGTAGCGGTTTTTAGCCTGCTCCCGTCAGGACATGTTCTGAAAACGCAAAAATGGTAACGTTTGTTTTTCTTCATCCCGCTAAAATAGAAGCGCGACGATTCTGGTGTGACCAGGCTATGATCAAATCAACAAGTTCGGTGATATAGACATCGTTTGACGTACTGTTACAATCGCTCACACCTTTACAGGCGGATACGATAGCGTTCCGTCATGGATGGCAATCAGCGATAGCCATAATTAACAGGGAGACATTTATGAAGCTTCGCCTGTCGGCGCTTGCGCTGGGAACCACACTGCTGGTGGGGTGTGCGAGTTCCGGCACAGAACAGCAGGGGCGTTCAGACCCGCTTGAAGGGTTCAACCGCACCATGTACAACTTCAACTTTAATGTGTTGGATCCGTATATCGTTCGACCGGTGGCCGTCGCATGGCGTGATTATGTTCCGCAGCCTGCCCGTAATGGTCTGAGCAACTTCACTGGCAACCTGGAAGAGCCGGCGGTGATGGTGAACTATTTCCTGCAGGGCGATCCGTATCAGGGGATGGTGCATTTCACCCGCTTCTTCCTCAACACGATCCTGGGGATGGGGGGCTTTATTGACGTCGCCGGTATGGCGAACCCGAAACTGCAGCGTGTTGAACCGCATCGCTTCGGCAGCACTTTAGGTCACTATGGCGTAGGTTACGGTCCTTACGTGCACTTACCGTTCTATGGTAGCTGGACGATCCGTGATGATGGCGGCGATATGGCGGATACGTTATATCCGGTGCTCTCCTGGCTGACCTGGCCGATGTCTATCGGTAAATGGACGGTTGAAGGGATTGAAACCCGTGCCCAGTTGCTGGATTCCGATGGTCTGCTGCGTCAGTCTTCCGATCCCTACATTATGGTTCGTGAAGCTTACTTCCAGCGTCATGATTTTATCGCTGATGGCGGCAAGCTCAAGCCGCAGGAAAACCCGAACGCGCAGGCGATTCAGGATGAACTCAAAGAGATCGATTCCGAGTAAGCCAGATTGAGCAAATAAAAAGGTGAGCTAAAAAGCTCACCTTTTTTACATCTGCAAGAAATCAGAATGCGTAGTTGAAGTTGGTACCGAACAGCCAGGCTTTACCTTCAGACTCGAACTGGTACGGACCTTCGTTAATCTTAACGCTCTGACCGTGCATGTAAGAGACACCAACGTCCACAGACGCATCTTTATTGAAGGCGTAGGTGGTACCGGCGCTCAGCCAGAAGCGGTCTTGATCCGGAATCGAGATAGAGCGGTTTTGTGATGGAACCGGGCTATCATCGAAGGCGATACCGGTACGGAACGTCCAGTTATCATCGTAGTAGTAGGTGGTTCCCAGTGCGATGCGGTAAGCGTCTTTAAAGCCTTCATGTTTCTGGAACAGCGTATCACCACTGGTGGATTTTGCTTTCAGCTCCTGGAACTGACTCCAGCTGGTATAGGCCAGGCTGTAGTGGATAGCCCACTGCGGCGCTACGCGGTTATAACCGGACACTTCCCACATTTCTGGCAGGTTAAGCGTCAGGTAACCTGACTGAGTGGCGCCGCCGGTAGCGGTCGGGATACCCAGGTTGTAGTTGTTGATCGCCGGAGGCAGATCGCTGCTGTAATTACCTTTAAAGTCAATTTTGACTTCAGAACGGTAGGTCAACGCGTAGCGGTTGTTTTTATCCAGTTCATACAGGATCCCGGCGTTCCAGCCGAAGCCCCATTGGTTACCATTCAGATGAGCAATTTTGGTATCGCTTGGGATGCCATTTGCGGTGGCAGCCAGTTGCTGACCCTGCGGCGTTTGTCCGGCTGGAGAGTTCATCACCTGACCGGCGACCAGTTGCCCCAGGTCACCGGCGAAGCGTTCGATTTTCGCACGCGCATAAACGGCGTTCAGACCAAGACCGAAGCTCCAGGCATCGTCTAAGCGATAGGCGCCGCTTAAGTTGAGGTTCATGGTTTCGAGGTCGGTGGTACCGCCAACAGAACCGCCTGCGTAGGTATCGTTGAACTCTGTTGCCAGACCGTAGTTAGAGGTAATTGATGCCCCCCAACCGAACTGATCGTTAATTGGCGCAACAAAGTGTGCGTTTGGCACCCATGCCGTTGGCGCGATGTTATCGGCATCAAGGCTACGGCCAGACGGAGAGCGTCCGCTGATGTTGACGTCCGGATCGATATAGACCGCACCCGCAGAGAACGTCGGGCGATCGAACATTGTGATCAGCGCTGGGTTACGGCTGACGTTACCTGCATCGTCTGCGATAGCGCCTTCACCCGAATAGGCCCGGCCGAGGCCAGAGGAAGAAAATTCGTTTAACTGAAAGCCTGCAGACCAGGCCTGGGTGGAGATAATTGCCACTGCGACTGCGAGAGCAGACTTTGTTAACAGGGTTTTCTGGCTCATGACCATAACCTCAATTGATTTATTTTTATACAAACTATGTTACATGGTGTAACAGGAGCGCGAAGTGTAGGGTCTGTGGTACAACATAGAAATCAGACCAGTGGCGTGAGTATAGGTCTGACCAGCTGAAATGTTGCAAGTATGTTTATAACTTTTTTCAATTGTGATCTTAAAAACGCGATCCAGCTGGCAAAATTGACGGTTTGCGCACTCACCCTTTTAGGTGAAATTTGTTTTAGATCATTTTTAATTGTGATTTCGGTCACTTATCGCATTTCGCACAATTAACAACTGGAGAGGTGAATGTGGGGGGCGTAAAATATCCCCATCGTTTATCTGGCACCCTGGGTGCGAAATACAGAGGAAATCTACAATGAGTAAATGCAGTGCTGATGAAACCCCGGTTTGCTGCTGTATGGATGTTGGTACCATCATGGACAACTCCGATTGCACCGCATCATACAGCCGCGTGTTCGCTAACCGCGCAGAGGCTGAAGAGACGCTGGCGGCGCTGACCGAAAAAGCCCGTAGCGTGGAATCTGAACCGTGCAAAATCACCTCGACCTTCACTGAAGAGTCTGACGGCGTGCGGCTGGATATCGATTTTGTCTTCGCCTGCGAAGCCGAAACCCTGATTTTCCAGCTGGGTCTGCGTTAATCCCGCCTCGTTGTTTCTGATGCCCCGGTGAGTTTTCCCCGGGGCATTTTCGTTTCAGGCAGTGATTATTCACTGTGTCGTAGCTCTCACTTTCTTTGCGCTCCGCTTGGCTAAATGTAAAAAATTGGTTAAGACTATGATCAGGTCAGACCACTTATTTATTTTTTACAGGGGAGTGTTATGAGTCAGGCATTACCGCTGGTCACCCGTCAGGGCGATCGCATCGCCATCGTGAGCGGATTACGTACGCCTTTTGCCCGTCAGGCGACCGCATATCATGGCATTCCCGCCGTCGATCTCGGCAAAATGGTGGTTGGCGAACTGCTTGCACGCAGTGAAATCCCTGCTGATGTGATTGAACAACTGGTTTTTGGCCAGGTGGTACAGATGCCGGAAGCGCCGAACATCGCGCGTGAAATTGTGCTCGGGACCGGGATGAATGTGCATACCGATGCCTACAGCGTCAGTCGTGCCTGTGCAACCAGTTTTCAGGCAGTGGCTAACGTCGCAGAAAGCCTGATGGCCGGCACCATTCGTGCGGGTATCGCCGGTGGGGCTGATTCATCTTCGGTGCTGCCCATTGGCGTCAGCAAAAAACTGGCGCGGGTGCTGGTCGATGTCAACAAAGCCCGCACGATGGGGCAGCGTCTGAAACTCTTTTCCCGTCTGCGCTTGCGCGATCTGATGCCCGTCCCGCCTGCTGTGGCGGAATACTCAACCGGTCTGCGAATGGGCGATACCGCTGAGCAGATGGCGAAAACCTACGGGATTACCCGTGAACAACAGGATGCCCTGGCGCATCGTTCTCATCAGCGGGCCGCCCTGGCGTGGGCAGAAGGTAAGCTCGCCGATGAAGTCATGACCACTTACACACCGCCTTTTAAAGAGCCCCTGTCTGAAGATAACAATATTCGCGGCAACTCCACGCTGGCAGATTACGCCAGACTGCGTCCGGCATTTGACCGCAAGCATGGCAGCGTTACGGCGGCAAACAGCACTCCGCTGACCGATGGCGCGGCGGCAGTCATCCTGATGACGGAATCTCGAGCGAAAGAGTTGGGGCTGGTTCCGCTCGGCTATCTGCGCAGCTACGCGTTTACCGCGATCGATGTCTGGCAGGATATGCTGCTGGGTCCGGCCTGGTCTACGCCGCTGGCGCTGGAACGTGCGGGCATCACAATGGCCGATCTGACGCTTTTCGATATGCACGAAGCCTTTGCCGCGCAGACGCTTGCCAATCTCCAGTTACTTGGCAGTGAGCGTTTTGCCCGCGAGGTGCTCGGTCGAAGCCATGCCACTGGCGAAGTGGATGACAGCAAATTTAACGTACTTGGCGGTTCAATTGCCTTTGGACATCCATTTGCCGCGACGGGCGCGAGGATGATCACGCAAACGCTGCACGAATTACGTCGTCGTGGTGGCGGCTTTGGCCTGGTCACCGCCTGCGCAGCGGGTGGGCTGGGTGCGGCAATGGTTCTGGAGGCGGAATAATGGAAATGACATCGGCTTTTACGCTTAACGTGCGTCTGGACAACGTCGCGGTCATCTCTGTTGATGTCCCCGGAGAAAAGATGAATACCCTTAAGGCGGAGTTTGCCTCGCAGGTACGCATCATTCTTAAACAGATTCGCGAGAACAAGGCGATTCGCGGCGTCGTCATTATTTCTGCAAAAGCGGACAATTTTATTGCCGGGGCGGATATCAATATGATTGGCCGCTGCAAAAGCGCCCAGGAAGCAGAAACGCTGGCGCGACAGGGGCAGCAACTGATGGCCGAGATTAACGCGCTGCCGATTCCGGTGGTGGCCGCCATTCACGGCGCTTGCCTGGGTGGCGGACTTGAACTGGCGCTGGCCTGTCATACTCGCGTTTGCACGGACGATGCAAAAACCGTACTCGGTTTACCGGAAGTGCAACTCGGGCTGCTGCCGGGGTCGGGCGGTACCCAACGGCTACCCCGACGGGTGGGTGTTAGTACGGCGCTGGATATGATCCTCACTGGTAAGCAACTTCGCGCGAAGCAGGCGCTGAAAGCGGGGCTGGTGGATGAGGTAGTCTCGCAGACGATCCTGCTGGATGCTGCCGTGGAATGGGCGAAAAAAGATCGTCCCGTTCACCGCGCTTTACCGGTTCGTGAACGTATTCTGGCGGGCCCGCTCGGACGGGCGTTGCTGTTCCGCATGGTCAGCAAGAAAACAGAACAGAAAACCCAGGGAAATTACCCGGCGACAGAACGTATTTTACAGGTGATTGAAACCGGACTGGCACAGGGGAGTAGCAGCGGCTATGACGCGGAAGCGCGCGCGTTTGGCGAGCTGGCGATGACGCCGCAATCGCAGGCGTTACGCAATATCTTTTTTGCCAGTACGGACGTGAAAAAGGATCCGGGCAGCGAGGTGCCGCCAGGGCCGCTTAACAGCGTCGGCGTTTTAGGTGGTGGACTGATGGGAGGCGGTATTGCGTACGTCACAGCCTGTAAAGGTGGCTTGCCAGTTCGTATCAAAGACATAAATACCAAAGGAATCAATCACGCGCTGAAATACAGCTGGGATCAGCTTGAAACGAAGGTACGTCGTCGGCATATCAAAGCCAGTGAACGTGACAAACAGCTGGCGCTAATATCGGGTTCGACCGACTATCGCGGCTTTTCCCATCGCGACCTGGTGATTGAAGCGGTATTTGAAGATCTGTCGTTAAAACAACAGATGGTGGCGGAAGTTGAGCAGAATTGCGCATCCCACACCATTTTTGCCTCCAACACGTCATCTTTACCGATTAGCGATATTGCGGCCAAAGCGGCCAGGCCTGAGCAGGTGATTGGTCTGCACTTCTTTAGCCCGGTAGAAAAAATGCCGCTGGTGGAGGTGATTCCGCATGCTATGACGTCGGGGCAAACCATCGCCACTACGGTTAAGCTGGCGAAAAAACAGGGCAAAACGCCAATTGTGGTGCGTGATAAGGCTGGGTTCTACGTAAACCGCATTCTTGCGCCGTATATCAATGAAGCGATTCGCCTGCTGACCGAAGGTGAGCGGGTCGAGCAGATCGACAGCGCACTGGTAAAGTTTGGTTTTCCGGTTGGGCCAATCCAACTTTTGGATGAGGTCGGAATCGACACAGGCACTAAAATTATACCGATACTGGAAGCCGCTTATGGCGAGCGTTTTAGCGCCCCTGCAAATGTTGTTTCATCAATTTTGAATGACGATCGCAAAGGTAGAAAAAATGGTCGGGGTTTCTATCTTTATGGGGCGAAAGGGCGTAAAAGCAAAAAACAGGTCGACCCTACAATTTATACGCTTATAGGCGCTCAGGGGCAGAGCCGGCTCTCCGCTTCGCAGATTGCGGAACGCTGCGTCATGTTAATGCTCAATGAGGCGGCGCGCTGCTTCGATGAGCAGGTGATCCGTAGCGCGCGCGACGGTGACATTGGCGCAGTGTTTGGTATTGGTTTTCCTCCGTTTCTCGGTGGCCCGTTCCGTTATATGGATTCTCTCGGGGCGGGTGAAGTGGTTGCGGTATTGCAACGTCTGGCTTCGCTGTATGGTCCGCGGTTCACGCCGTGCGATACGTTGTTACAGATGGCGGAGCGGGGTGAAAGTTTCTGGAAAGCAGATGCAACTGACCTGAAAGAACAAGGTCAAATGTAAGGTATATCCGCACTGAATGGCTGTGGGTTGGTTAAATTGTAAACACAGATTGACTATACTTACGCCATTGAGGTAAAACACAGCGTTTCATTCAGTGAACGGATAAGGCACAATGCCGGCCACTGCATTACAGCAACCCTGAGGGGTTTTGGCTGGGGTGCGTGTGATTCTGGTTAACAAAAGCGGTGCAATATGCAAGTTTTTATCATGCGTCACGGCGACGCGGCCCTCGATGCCGCCAGTGATTCGGTTCGTCCCTTAACCCCCTGCGGTTGTGACGAATCACGCCTTATGGCGAACTGGCTGAAAGGTCAAAAAGTGGATATCGAACGTGTTCTGGTGAGCCCGTTCCTGCGAGCCGAACAAACGTTGGATGTGGTAGGGGGATGCATGAACCTGCCACGCGACGTGGATGTTTTGCCGGAGTTGACTCCCTGCGGCGATGTCGGTCTGGTCAGCGCCTATTTGCAGGCTCTGGCCAATGAAGGCGTAGCCACCGCGCTGGTAATCTCCCACCTTCCGTTAGTGGGGTATCTGGTGTCCGAGCTGTGTCCAGGCGAAACGCCGCCGATGTTTACCACCTCCGCGATTGCCAGTGTGACGCTGGATGAAAGCGGAAAAGGGGTGTTCAACTGGCAGATGAGCCCGTGCAACCTCAAAATGGCGAAAGCGATTTAACCGCTGTATTCTCTGTAAAGAACCGCTGATGCGGCTCTTCAGACTGCTGACAAAGAAGAAAAAACGTGGTTTTTCCTTCTTTGTGGTTATCAGCCGAAAATCAATAAATTGATTTTTCCTGGTTTTTTAATGAGGTGCTCTCTGCTTGTCGGGGGGCCGGAATCAGGTTTATCAGTACGCTAAAGAGCCGCTGATGCGGCTCTTGTTGTTTCTGTGCTCAGGGCAGTTCCGGCGGCGCCCACTCTTCCACTTCGATTAACACCAGCAGCGCGGCATCGCCGCCGTACTCTTTCGGTGCCTGATGGAAGGCCATGACGTGCGGATGCTGCGCCAGCCACAGCGGCGTCTGTTGTTTCAGCACATGTTTGCCGTGACCGTGCATCACGCAGGCGCAAAACACATGTTCCCGGCGGCAGGCGGCAATCAGCGCGCCCAGTTCCTGCTTTGCCTGAAGCTGCGTCAGACCGTGTAAATCGAGAAACAGCTCCGGAGAGTAATCGCCACGGCGCATTTTCTTCAGCTCGAAATGGCTCACGTCAGGACGGACATATTTGACCGGGCCTTCCGTATTCAGCAGCGGCTGAAACTCATCAGAGAAATAATGGCTGGCATCGGCCTGCTCCGAAAGCAGCCGCTTAACCGGCACCTCGGTGATCTTTTTACGCAGCGGGCGATGAACAATGGTGTCCTGTTTAATCTGACGGGTGCCGGTCATCAGCTGCCGGAACAGCGCCTGGTCCTCCTCGCTCAGCGATGTTTTCTTTTTCATTCTGCGATCTCATCTTTTTTTATTGTCCGTTAGTTTACCCGACTCGATGCGGATGCGAATGCTCAAAACGCAATTTTCACCCGCAACCCCTGCGTGATTGCTGATTTATCGCCGTCTTCATGGCAAACTAGCCGCCGAAATTAATGCGAGCATGCCCTGGAGGAACAGGTGGATAAAATTTTCGTTGATGAAGCAGTGAGTGATCTGCATACCATTCAGGACATGTTGCGCTGGGCGGTCAGCCGTTTTAGCGCGGCGAACATCTGGTACGGTCACGGTACCGATAACCCGTGGGATGAAGCCGTGCAACTGGTGTTGCCATCGCTGTATCTGCCGCTGGATATTCCAGAAGATATGCGTACCGCGCGCCTGACCTCCAGCGAACGCCACCGTATTGTTGAGCGCGTAATCCGCCGTGTGAACGAACGTATTCCGGTGGCCTATCTGACCAACAAAGCCTGGTTCTGCGGCCATGAGTTTTATGTTGATGAGCGCGTGCTGGTGCCGCGTTCTCCAATTGGTGAGTTGATCAACAACCGCTTTGCGGGGCTGGTCAGTGAGCCGCCTCAGCTAATCCTTGATATGTGTACCGGTAGCGGCTGTATTGCGATTGCCTGCGCCTATGCCTTCCCGGAAGCGGAAGTGGATGCGGTAGATATCTCGGCGGACGCGCTGGCCGTGACCGAACACAACATTGAAGAGCACGGTCTGATCCATCATGTCACGCCGATTCGTTCCGATCTGTTCCGTGACCTGCCGAAGGTTCAGTACGATCTGATCGTAACCAACCCGCCGTACGTTGATGCGGAAGATATGTCCGATCTGCCTAATGAATATCGTCATGAGCCGGAACTGGGTCTGGCGTCCGGCACTGACGGCCTGAAACTCACCCGTCGCATTCTGGGCAACGCGCCGGATTACCTGTCTGATAACGGCATTCTGATTTGTGAAGTCGGTAACAGCATGGTACATCTGATGGAACAATATCCGGATGTGCCGTTCACCTGGCTGGAATTTGACAATGGCGGCGATGGCGTCTTTATGCTGACCAAAGCCGAGTTGATTGCTGCCCGCGAGCACTTCAGCCTCTATAAAGATTAAACCACAACGACAACAACGAGACCGCAATGGCAGGAAATACAATTGGACAACTCTTTCGTGTAACCACCTTCGGCGAATCGCACGGGCTGGCGCTCGGTTGTATCGTCGACGGTGTGCCGCCAGGCATTCCGCTGACAGAAGCTGACCTGCAGCACGATCTCGACAGACGTCGCCCTGGCACGTCGCGTTACACGACGCAGCGTCGCGAACCGGATCAGGTGAAAATCCTCTCCGGCGTGTTTGAAGGCGTAACGACGGGGACCAGCATAGGTCTGCTGATTGAAAACACCGATCAGCGCTCGCAGGACTACAGCGCTATTAAGGACGTGTTTCGTCCGGGACACGCAGACTACACTTACGAACAAAAATATGGCCTGCGCGATTATCGTGGCGGCGGGCGTTCTTCCGCGCGAGAAACCGCGATGCGCGTGGCGGCAGGTGCCATTGCTAAAAAATATCTCGCTGAAAAATTTGGCGTAACCATTCAGGGCTGTTTGACCCAAATGGGCGACATTCCGCTGGCAATCAAAGACTGGTCGTTGGTCGAGCAAAACCCGTTCTTCTGTCCTGACCCTGATAAAATTGAAGCGTTGGACGAACTGATGCGCGCGCTGAAAAAAGAAGGCGATTCCATTGGCGCGAAAGTGACCGTGGTCGCCAGCGGTGTGCCAGCAGGCCTGGGTGAACCCGTCTTTGACCGACTTGATGCCGATATCGCCCACGCGCTGATGAGCATCAATGCGGTGAAAGGCGTCGAAATTGGTGACGGCTTTGAGGTCGTGGCGCTACGCGGCAGTCAGAATCGTGATGAAATCACCAAAGACGGCTTCCAGAGCAATCACGCCGGCGGTATTCTGGGCGGGATCAGTAGCGGCCAGCAAATCGTGGCCCACATGGCGCTGAAACCGACGTCCAGTATTACCGTTCCGGGTCGCACAATTAACCGTTTTGGCGAAGAGGTGGAGATGATCACGAAAGGTCGTCACGATCCGTGCGTGGGGATCCGTGCGGTACCCATCGCGGAAGCGATGCTGGCGATCGTGCTGATGGATCACCTGTTACGTCAACGGGCGCAAAATGCGGATGTCAAAACGGATATTCCACGCTGGTAAGAGATGAAAAAAACCGCGATAGCACTGCTGGCTCTGTTTGCCAGCGCGGCCAGTCTGGCGGCGACGCCGTGGCAGAAAATTACCCAGCCCGTGCCGGGCAGCGCACAGTCAATTGGTGGTTTCTCGAACGGCTGCATTGTGGGGGCGGACACGCTTCCCGTGCAGTCGGATCACTATCAGGTGATGCGCACCGATCAGCGCCGCTATTTTGGCCATCCCGATCTGGTGATGTTTATCCAGCGACTGAGTACGCAGGTGAGCAATCTGGGGTTGGGAACGGTGCTGATTGGCGATATGGGAATGCCCGCCGGTGGTCGATTTAACGGCGGACATGCCAGCCATCAGACCGGTCTGGATGTAGACATTTTCCTGCAGTTGCCAAAAACACGATGGACTCAGGCGCAACTGTTGCGTCCCCAGGCGCTGGATTTGGTCACCCGTGACGGTAAACATGTTGTGCCTTCGCTCTGGAAACCGGAAATCTCCAGCCTGATTAAGCTGGCGGCGAAAGATAACGACGTCACGCGTATTTTTGTGAATCCTGCCATAAAACAACAGCTCTGCCTGGATGCCGGTACCGATCGCGACTGGTTACGTAAAGTGCGACCCTGGTTCCAGCATCGTGCGCATATGCATGTCCGATTACGTTGCCCTGCCGACAGCCTTGAGTGCGAAGATCAACCTTTGCCTCCTCCGGGCGACGGTTGCGGCGCTGAGCTACAAAGTTGGTTTGAACCGCCAAAACCTGGAACAACAAAGCCTGAGAAGAAGACACCGCCTCCGTTGCCGCCTTCCTGCCAGGCGCTTCTGGATGAGCATGTACTCTAATGGATAATTTTGCGGACCTGTTTATGGTCTCTCCGCTGCTGTTGCTGGTGCTGTTTTTTGTGGCAATGTTGGCTGGATTTATCGACTCACTGGCGGGCGGCGGCGGCCTGTTGACCATCCCCGCGCTGATGGCGGCAGGGATGTCTCCCGCGCAGGCGCTGGCAACCAATAAACTGCAGGCCTGCGGCGGTTCGATTTCATCTTCAATTTATTTTATTCGCCGTAAAGTGGTGAACCTCGCCGAGCAAAAACTCAATATCGCGATGACGTTTATTGGTTCGATGAGCGGCGCACTGCTGGTGCAGCATGTGCAGTCAGGCGTGTTGCGACAGATCCTGCCTGTTCTGGTGATCTGCATTGGTCTCTACTTTTTGCTGATGCCGAAAGTGGGCGAGGAAGACAGACAGCGTCGCCTGTACGGTCTGCCGTTTGCCCTGGTGGCCGGTGGCTGCGTAGGCTTCTACGATGGTTTTTTTGGCCCGGCGGCAGGTTCATTTTACGCGCTGTCGTTTGTCATGCTGTGCGGCTATAACCTTGCTAAATCGACGGCTCACGCCAAGGTGCTGAATGCCACCTCCAATATTGGCGGCCTGCTGCTGTTTGTCATCGGCGGGAAAGTGATTTGGGCCACCGGATTTGTCATGCTGATCGGGCAATTTCTCGGGGCGCGGATGGGCTCCCGACTGGTACTGAGCAAAGGACAAAAGCTGATTCGGCCCATGATCGTCATTGTCTCGGCGGTGATGAGCATGAAACTTCTTTATGATAACCATGGACAGGAGATTCTCCACTGGCTGGGGATGAATTAATGAACAGTACGCACCGCTACGAACAATTGATTGAGATTTTTAACGGCTGCTTTGCCGATGATTTTAATACCCGTCTGATTAAAGGCGACGACGAACCGATCTATCTTCCTGCTGATACGGAGATCCCGTATCACCGGATTGTTTTTGCGCATGGCTTTTACGCCAGCGCATTGCATGAGATTTCGCACTGGTGCATTGCCGGAAAAGCGCGCCGCGAGCTGGTGGATTTCGGCTACTGGTATTGTCCGGATGGTCGCGATGCGGTGACACAGGGGCAGTTTGAAGATGTGGAAGTGAAACCGCAGGCATTCGACTGGTTGTTTTGCGTGGCGGCGGGATATCCGTTTAACGTCAGTTGCGACAACCTGGAAGGCGATTTTGAACCGGACCGCGTGGTGTTTCAGCGTCGGGTTCATGCACAGGTGATGACGTATCTGGAGGAGGGCATTCCCGAACGTCCGGCGCGCTTCATCAAAGCATTACAGAATTATTATCACACGCCTGAACTTACGGCGGAACAATTCCCGTGGCCAGAAGCGCTCAACTGAAGCCAGTGCCACGTTACAATGAGGAAAGAAGATGATCGCGGAGTTTGAATCACGCATTCTGGCATTAATCGACGACATGGTAGAGCATGCAAGCGATGATGAGCTGTTTGCCAGTGGATATTTGCGTGGCCACCTGACGTTAGCCGTCGCAGAACTGGAAGGTACTGATGACCATTCTGCTCAGGCCGTCTATGCCAACGTCACCCGCAGCCTGGAAAACGCTATCGGTGCCGGTGAGTTGTCGCCGCGCGATCAGGCGTTAGTCAAAGAGATGTGGGACGCGCTGTATCAGAAGGTGGCGCATCAAGGCGTTTAATAATGACTCAACAGAGGGTCAATTAGACATCTAAGCGAAAGTGTCTCATTGTGGGTCCGATAGTGAATTCTTTATTGGACCCAAATTCTGGCAGGTCGCAAAAAAACAAATCTATTTAAATATATTGCATTATATTATCTCATGTGTAATTTAATTTAAATTAATCAGAAACGCCTCAAAAAAAGAAGAAAAAACGCACGATATAATTCCCACAAATTCAAATCAATCGTTTTGATGAATTGTAATCTGACAATTCAATCCCCTTCGCTATATAAATATAATCTTAAAAAAAAATCATAGGGTTATATTTTAGAAATCCAAAGTTCATAATGTTTCCAGCTTGAGCCATATACGAATTCAGGCTGCAGACTGTGTATACGCGCGACTAGCTATCAGGGTTGTTAGCTACTAAATGTATCATAATAGGGACTAAGAAAATGAATGAGCTACTCATCAAAGCTTATGTTAAGGGGTTAAATGGAGCCGGACGTGTCCATAACTACTTTAAAGATGAGCGAGGCGTGACAGCTGTAGAATATGCAATTGTACTTGCTGGCGTTGCAGCCGTAGTCGCAGTGATCTTCGGTAAAGATGGTACAGTACAGACGTTGTTAGAAAGTATTTTCAAAACGGTATCGCAACAGGTCTTGGATTCTATCTCTTCCAATGCCAATCCATAAACAGCGTTGAGATAATGCGGGCAGGGAATATTCTGCCCGTACAGTTTAATAAAATAAGTATAAATAAATGGTGTGAAAACATCATTTTTTATGTGTAAGTAAAATATGGTAATCCCTTTGTAGACTTCGCAATCAGCAAAGTCCGTGCGGTAGCTATGTCCTAAATAAATGTATATCATGTACGTATTCCTCAATATACATTTACTTCTATTATAGAACTTAACTCTTATATTCAATTTTTCCATAATATGCGGACGATGATGGCATCATAAATCATAGTTTTCGTCATATAAATTATGACGTCACACATATTAGCCTGATAACGTTGAGGATATCAATGAGCAAAAAATACTCATTAATAATTAATATTGCCATGATCGTTATTGGTATCATTGGTATGCTTTTTTATTATATGGCGAGCAAGAAACCCCAGTACAAGCCCAGTCAGGTGCAGAAAGTTGTTCAAACAAAAGTTATCGAAGCGCCTACGGAAAGTATTACCGTCGCCGTTGCGAAGAAAAATCTGCAAAAAGGGACGCGATTAACCTCTGGGGATTTTCAACTCGAAACCCTCAAGATAAAAGAGGGGGGGAATGAAAAAAGTACACTTTCTGTGGGCGATATTGATAACTGGATGCTGAAAAGTGATATTTCAGAAGGCGCAAAAATTCCCCAGGCAATTTTAGTTAAGCCAGGTAGCGAAGAATATATAAAAATGTCAGCAAAACCTGGAAGTATAGTCTACGGATTCTCTATTAAAAAAAATGATAGCTATCTCTTCAACAATGCGCAAGCTGGCGGCGGAGTAGATATTTATCTGGCCTATAATTTGAGAGTAACAAAAGACGAATCCGGAGAGATAAAGACCGCGCCAGTAACAGATGCAACGGATCATATTAATGGTCGGCATTTTAAAATGTTAATGAAAAATAAGAAGATACTGTCCATTCAAACAGTTACATCGAAAGTTAAAGCAGTAGTAAATGAACAAAACCCCATGATAAATGAAGGATATGTTTTAGTGGAGCTTACGCCTGCAGAAGTGATAATGCTAAAAGGTTTAGAGGATGCAAAACTGTATATTTTCCCTACGAGTGAAAATATTGCTGAATTTGATCCTGCTCATTCTGTCTTAGTGGGGGATGAAGGTCAGTGGCCGATTGATAATAGAAATATTTTATCGACAGCGGTTCAAAGTGCGACAACGATTCAAAATGACAGTGAGTTTATAAGAGAGTTTCGCGGTGAGAATAGTGCTAACAGTTCGATAAATAGCAAATAGCGCTAAAAGTATTAATAATACGGATGCTTAAAAATAAGGATAGATTTATGTCGAAAACAGCAAAAGTGCTCGTTTTATTTTGTTTATGTCCATTATTACTATCGTCTGCCTTTGGAGAAGATTTAACACTGAAGGAAGGGCAAGCAAAAAATATTTCATCGCAGCAGAAAATAGAGACTGTTTTCATCTCAAACCCAGAAGTTGCAGATTACAAAGTCATTGATAATAAAAAAATTGTCCTGTTCGCCAAGCAACCAGGTGTGGCTGACCTAACGATTTACGGAGTGAAAGGTAAAGTATTAAAAAAAATCAGCGTTGCCGTTGATGAAATCGGAAGCTCCTTGGCCCAAAAGGTGAATAAAAAATACCCTGGCACCAAAATTAGCATTGAGCGCTACATGAGTAAAGATAAGGCAACTTATATTATTCAAGGTGAAGTGGCGACAGAAGAATTAAGAGATGAGATCTATAACACTGTAGGTAGTCTTGTTGGCAGCGATAAAAAAGAAGAAGACGTCACCTGGAATGAAAGCTCGCAAGGCGGCGGCACGGGCGGCACCAAAATTGACCATTTAAGTAAAAAAAGATGGGACAATATCATCGATCGCATGACTGTACTATCATCGCCGCAACAGGTTAATGTGAAGTTAACCGTTGTTGAAGTGACTAAGCAATTCACCGATGCGTTGGGCATTGAATGGAGCAGCTTAACACTTGACAGTATCATCAACGGTGGGAGTACAGCAAACAGCGCGGGAGTCTTCAGTTTAATAGGCTTTAAAGGCGGATTTGATGCAGGAAACATTAGTACTGTTATCAACGCCGTCAAAAACGACAGCATTGCGAAAGTGTTAGCACAACCGAATTTAACCGTTCTCTCAGGAGAGTATGCCAGCTTTTTGGTAGGAGGGGAGATTCCAATTGTTGTCGACAGTGGTGGCAACAGTACGGCATCTGTGGAGTATAAGGAATACGGCATACGTCTTAATATTGGCGCAAAGGTGAATCGCACTGATAAAATCCGTCTTTTCATATCTAACGAATTAAGTAATGTTACAGGGAGCTACACTTACAACTCCTATGCTATCCCGACCATTAACACCAGAAGAACACAATCCACAATAGAATTAGCCGATGGAGATAGTTTTGTCATCGGTGGATTACTGACTGAAACTGACCGAGAGTCTTTATCTAAAGTGCCGTATGCCGGCGATATCCCAATCCTTGGGGCTTTTGCCCGCAGCTCACAGACTGAAAGAGAGAAGAGTGAGCTGGTCGTATTCGCAACTGTAAAATTAGTAAAACCATTTTCAGCAGAAAATAGCTATAAAATCCCCACTCCCCAATACCATAAAACTTCAGTAGACAAACTTTTCTTCAATGTCGGCGTTGCTGATGAACATACTAATAGACTAGAAGAAGACGCAAGAAGTTTCATTTCACGCGGTGGATTTATCCGATAAGGAACGGGAGGGGAAATGCTGGATCTTACTAAAATTAACAAAAGAAATATTGAAAATAAAAATAACAATTCCACCATTGGAACTGTTGCTGTCATCTCATCACGTAGTCATGTTTCTGCTGGGGTAATGACCCAAATACGCGTGAACGGCTGCCATGACATTATCCAGGTAAATAAATTTTTCAATGATATTATCGATGATAAAGAATTAACATCGTCAGAGTATCTCATCGTTGATATTGAAGATTTTAACGATGTAGACGCTATACAGCAAAAGATAAAATATCTCTTTCCAGCTGCAACGAAAAAAATATTTATTGGTGATGTTGATTCAATTACCTTCAGCAATGAGATGAAGCGAATTGGGGCTGTATATTTGCATCTTGATTCACAAATTACATTGCTCGGTGTAACATTGAAGAATTTTGAAACTGATGTTACAAGTGTGAGCTATACACAACGCATCAGTATCCTGGGCTGCAAAGGGGGAAGTGGAACTTCTTTTGTCGCATACCAGTTTTTTAAATCAATTTGTGGATTAAGTCATTTACCTGTATTGCTTGTTCAGGGGCATACAGGCACACCCGATCTTGATCTCATATCAGATACCGCTCTACAACATGACGGTGTAATATCCTATATTGACGCAAATCGCGGAATGAAGATTGCTACTGATGAAGAGCAATGGCAGTTTGATTCGGACGAATACAAAAATTATAATATTGTTGTTTTTGACCATAACGTTACAACACAGGTGAGAGATAAACTTGCCTACATTGTCCCTGGTTCCGATTTTATCTTTATTGTTGTAACCAGAGAACTCTCATCAGTACGCAATGCCCGTCTTATCATTGATGAATTAGAAAGAACAACCACCACGTCAGACAATCAGAAGAAAAATTCAAAAAACATTATCATTCTGAATGAAAATCATCATTCAAGGCCGAATGAGTTGAATAAGGAAGATATAGAAAATTACCTGGGTAAGAAAATTGACATTGTACACCCTTACATTAAAGATGTAAAAAAGACTGATAACAAATCAGAACTTTATTTCTTTACGGCCAAAATGTTGGGTAAAAATATGAAAGGTGAGAAACCTGATGGCAATAAGAAAGGTCTATCACTATTTTCAATATTTAATAAGAAGAAAAATAATTAATGACCAGGTTATCATCGTGGCTATCCCTCGTCAAGGCACTATATTAATCATGGGCCTTATATGAATAAATCAATTTCCTTTATCTATTTCAGACAAGAAGTACTTAAAAACATAGATCTGGAACAAATTGAAAGTATCAAAGAAAACCGTGCGGAACTCATTAACGAAGTTAATACGGTTATTCGTAATGTTATTAATAACAATCGCACAGAGAATTATCTCTCTGCACCGGAGCGACAGGAGCTGTGTGAGTTAGTTGTTGATGAAATTACTGGCTATGGTCCATTGCGCGAGTTAATGGAAGATGAGTCGATTAGCGATATATTGGTCAACGGCCCGGATCGTATCTTTGTAGAACGTAAAGGTCGCCTGGAACTCTCTGATAAGCAGTTCATCAATAATGAGCAGTTAACAGATATTGCCCGACGTTTGGTGGGTAAAGTAGGAAGGCGAATTGATGACGCGCAACCGCTTGTGGATGCGCGTATGCCTGATGGTAGCCGACTCAACGTAGTTATTTCTCCAATATCTATTGATGGCACTTCAATGTCCATTCGTAAATTTGGTAAGGGAAATATAACTCTGGGAGAGCTAATCAAATATGGCAGTATGAATGAAATGATGGCCAATTTCCTGGTAATTGCAAGTCGCTGTAGAGTCAATATCATTGTCTCCGGGGGGACAGGCTCGGGTAAAACAACTCTACTAAATGCGATGTCCCAATATGTTGACGAAACTGAACGTGTCTTGACACTTGAAGATGCAGCGGAACTTCGTTTACAACAAGCACATGTATTAAGACTAGAAACGCGATTGGCAGGTTCAGAAAACCAAGGGCAAATCACGATGCGAAATTTGGTTATCAACTCACTTCGTATGCGCCCGGATCGTATTATTATTGGGGAATGCCGCGGACCTGAAGCCTTCGAAATGCTGCAGGCAATGAACACCGGACATGATGGTTCTATGTCAACGCTGCATGCAAATAACCCGCGTGATGCATTAGCTCGTCTTGAGAGCATGGTAATGATGGCCAATTCAGCATTACCCCTAGTAGCAATACGGAGAAATATTTCAACTGCTGTGAATATCATTGTTCAAGCTTCACGTCTTCCCGATGGGTCCAGAAAAGTAATAAATATATCCGAAGTCATGGGGATGGAAGGTGAGAATATTATTCTACAGGATATCTTTTCTTATGCTGCTAATCCTGAAAGAGATAATAATGGTATGATCACGGGTACGTTTACATGTAACGGTCTTTTGCAGCGGTCAGCAGTTTATCGGCAAGCTTTAATTCATGGTTATCTTGATCCGTTACGGCAACTATTTGGGAATAAAGTCTCATGATAATGGCAATGATTTTTATTGTTATCTCTATTTGTGGTGTTCTTCAAATATATTTATCATTAAAAAAACGAAAGAAATAAAAGGAAAAATACTCTCAACGAACATCATTGCCAGCCAGGAAGTAGCAAATAAAAAACAACCATTCAAAGATTCAATGGCAGGAGTTTTTATTTTTATTGAAAAGCTTCATGCTAATCTAATTGGAAAAAAACACGAGCACATTTTTAAGCATGTAGCGATAATACTGGTGGCATGTGCCGCAGCATTATATGTAAACATGGAATATCTGAATTTCAGCAATGTCGTAATAACAAATATAACGTTACTTGCTACCATCTATATTTTGTATATGCGACAAGTAAAAAAGTACCGGCGAGAGTTTGAGAGGGATTTCTCCGAGGCACTCAATATAATTAATAGCGCGGTACGAGTAGGGCGCCCGGTATTGCAGGGCTTTGAAGAATGCTCGCGTGTGATAGACAGCGATTTCGGAAGAGAGTTCAAACGTATTCTCATGCGACTGGATATCGGAGATGATCCTGAGCGCATATTTATGGATTCTTACGAAAAATTTCCCTATAGTGAATATTTTTCATTCGTTATTACGGTACTTATAAATATGAAAGGCGGAGGGCAAGTTAGCGAAGTGATGTCTCGCCTGACAATGTTAATCTCAGCAAGTAAGACGTTGGACAGAAAAAAAATCGCAATGACTGCTGAGGCAAGAATGTCGGTTAAAGTACTTGTCATTATTCCTGTCTTTTTTTTCTTTTTCTTGAAATTTGTGGCACCAGATAATTTTGAAATTCTTATTGGAACAGATGCAGGGAAATATATCCTTTATTACGCATTAACAAGTATATTAATAGGGCTATTTATCGTTTGGTCTATGATGAATAAGGTTGGGTGAAATGATATATATTATTTCTTTTATTGTTTTTCTGACTTGAATGAGAAGTATATTACTCCTTATTTATCGCAAGCAGCGAGCTAATAAAGTTAAGAAGTTAATCAATTTTTCTAAAGTAGATAGTAATAAAAAGAATATATTAACATATGGAACAAATTTGATAGAGACGCAACTGGATAAAACATTCAGGAAAAATAGTAAACTTGTTTCAATTTCATCTGAGTTAGATAAGAATGTTAAAGTTAAGGCGTTTTTATTTGTTGTGATAGCTTCACCAGTGCTCATAGCGAATTATATGGGATGGATGAAGCTTGATAATCAGATGCTAATGATTGCACTGTTAGCTATACTCGGAGTGATTGTTATCGTACCTTCGAGAGTGCAAACAGCTATTTCTCAGCGGCGATTTAGAAGAATATCTAATGACATTCCTTACTGTATAGATCTTTTAGCCGTATGCATCCAGTCAGGTATGACAGTCGAAGCTTCGCTTGCTTATATTTCTCATAAGATGGAAGTGATCAATAAAGATCTGTCTTCGTTGCTTATCCGCACTGTTTTGAGAGCTGATGTTAGTGGCATTAACGCTGCACTTGAACAACTTTCAGGTGAAGTGGTTAATGAAGAAGTAAGAATGATGTGTTCAGCATTATTGCAGAGCACAAAATTTGGCTCGTCGATATATGCTGTACTTATAGATTTATCTAAAGAAATTAGACAGATGCAATTACTTGCAATGGAAGAAAAAGTTGCAGCACTTTCTGCAAAGATGACATTCCCAATGATTGCTTTTATTCTCTTTCCCCTGATCGCAATTGTTGCCGGTCCGGGCCTGATTAAGATGACTTCGACATGGTAAAAAGATTATTACCCCTATTAATGCTTGCTGTGCTATCTGGCTGTACAGGTGGACCTACGAATGCATCTGATGAAGAACAAAAGGAATATATCCTAACTCAACTGAATGATTATCAAGGGCTTATTGAGATATACAGAAATAAACTCAGTGTTAAAGATAATGATGATGAACGATACTATCTATCACAGCTATATAATAAAATTGGCGACTATAGCTCATCAAATATTTATCTGGCACCATTGGTAGAAAAAAAAGGAAGTAAAGAATATTTACTGCTTAAGACACAGAATCTGCTTGAGTTAGGAAAGGAAAATGAAGCCCAGGCCATTCTAAATGAAATGCTTGCACATGATGACTCAAACGGGGAATTATGGAATTTACAGGGTATTTTACTGGCTCAAACAGGAGACTATCCTAAGGCAACGTTATCTTTTGAAAAAGCAAGAGGGCTTTTTTATGATGAAGAGGTCGTCGTCAATAATCTGGCCATGATGGCTATTCTGCAAGGAGATTATATTACGGCAAGAAATTATCTTCTCCCTCTTTATTCCAGGAAAGAATATAAACCACAAACTGCGTATAACCTAGCCTATGCTCTGGTAAAATCCGATGATTACGAGAGTGCGAAAAAAATTATTATTGATGATAAACTCTCAACATCACAACCTGATGCGCTAATTGCATCTTTGGCAAAATTATCACCGCGAGAACATTTTAAAATAGAAGGACAAAAAAACGATGTTGCAGTGACTGCAAGCACAAGCGTTGGCCTTAATCAAAATAAGCCCCTGACAATACCTGTATCGGATATGCAGAATAATATAAAATCTGATGATTCCTCTCAACTGGTGAACAGTGGACTATCCCAGAATTGTACATTTGATAAAAGTATATCTGATGCTGTCCTTCCTTTTTCTGGAGAAATACCACATGCTAAATTAATAGCCAATGTGACATCTGCCAGTATTCCGGGTGGCGATAGAATTGCTCTTTATTCTGCCTACCCACTTAATTATAGTGTGATGCCCAAACGTTATGACAATATAGTTGAAATAGAGATATTTAACGCTCAGCCTATGAAACGTATTTATGATTCGCTCCTCGCAAATATACAAAAACGGCAAAATATTAAAAAAATAGAAATCATGAATAATGGCAATGGGAACTCGAAACTGCAAATAGTAACTAACAAATGTATTACAACTAAAAGTGTTTCACGTTTATCAGTTAACGGTCAATATAAAGAGAAAGTAATAGTTGATATTAACTATTAGTATATTGCTTACTTAATCTTCTCGCTTATGCTTGCGAGGCTGTAGATTGTCTGTCCTGGATATTTAAGAGTTAATAGTCATAGTGCACTCTTTTACTGTCAATATTATTGGGGTAAAGAGTGAATGGAGCGAGTATGGAACATAAAATTAATAATTTGCTAGATACCTTATCTGGGATTGATGGAGTTCTGGGCGTTGCTTTAATAGATAACACAATTAAAGAAATTGTACACAGCAAAAATATCAATGATAGGTTTGGTTTTTTGAGTACAGGTATGAGCGATATTATCAGGGCGAATATAAAATTCAGTAAACTCTCTGCGCAACAAAAGACTATGGAAGATATATTAATTACCTATAGTGATGATATATTTCTTTTAAAACAAGTTCCTGAAGCAGCAAAATATTTTATTTTTATTCGTATTGCACGTGATGCAAATATTGCATTAACTCGCCTGCGATTAAATGAAAAATTTTCTAATTTGTCTGTGCAATAATCTTTAAAAGTTATTGTTGCATACAGTCCAGGTAATTTGCTTTATCGGAAAGCAAATTGGTGTTGAAAAATTTACGATGGTTAATGACGATGGATAAAATTATGTTACCGTTTGGTATGAATGACGTTGAGTCTGACCCCTCCGAGCCAGAATTAGAAGCGCATGATCAATCCGATTCAATGGAACAGCATAGTGATACAGATGTTAATACTATATCTGATTTGTTGATCAATGAATTAAAAGCCGAGCTTGAACGCTTCTCTGAGGGGAATGCAGTATTAAAAAATTTGCTCATATCTACAGCAGATGGCTTTGAAATTGCCTCTCTTCTCACGCCAGGCTATGAACTCCATATTCGAAAAGTATCAGCATTAACCAGTTCCCTGCTGGGGATCAGCTCTGCGATGTTAACTGAAGTGGGGGGCGGTGAGCAAAATGCCGTTTTTATGGAGAGCGACCAAAACATGATTCTTTTTAATCGCATCCCGGCCGCACAGAAGATGTTATGTTTGATGGCAATAACATCAAAAGATGAGTCAATAGGTCAAATTTTCTGGCGTGTAAGGCAGCTTTCGGAAAATATAATTGAGATTTGTAATAAACATTTATAAACACGGTGAGGTAATGTAATGAATAGTTCGTTTAGCTTTGAAGCCGCAGTAGGCTTGTGCGCTTCTGATTTTATCAGCGGTTTTATTTCAGCGAAGCCTGTCATTGAATCGCGTGAGAATATTACGGTAAATCGAATTTCACAGCTTCATGAGATGGTATCACAGATCAGAAAAGACCTTTTAGATAAAATGTCTGATGAACCTGTCGAGAGAATAGATTATTGCCTAAAGAAGGCTATTCATCTTACTCGTGCTGATATTACCTGTGGTGTTATTGCAATTGAACCGATTCTTTGCGATCGTGACACGCTGATCCGTGACACAATTAGTAACTATTTTAATATGATATGGTCTCTTTTCGAAAAACACGACATTCGACTCATTAAGAATGAAAGCATAACAGTTTGTCACCAGCAAATTTCTTCAGCAGAAGTAGCTGTTAAACATCAGGATGTGGTTATTCCTGTGTATCACAAAATGAAGAGTGCTAAGAAGAAAAAGGGTAAAAGGTGATTTCTCTTTTTTATCTTGTCTGAAAACAAATTGTCATGGTATGAACTAATGATCTTATTGCAGAGAGGTTTGATAGTATTAATTGCCATTCAATTGATATATTGCTGTTATACGGACATTTTTGAGAGGAAAATTAGAAATAAAGTGGTTTTTACTATTTTGCTTCTCTCGCTTCTTCTCTCATTCGTCGTACAAGATATTAATATAAAAATTCCTCTCTCTATTATGATTGTTGGTTTTTTCATAAATCTTTTAGGGGTAATAGGTGCCGGGGATATAAAACTAATCGCATCTTTATCTTTTAGCATTCCAGCCAGCCAATTTATTGACTTTGCAGTTTTTGTCAGTTTACCCGGCGTATTTTGTGCGCTTTTAATCTTATTGTTCACTCGATGTGTACTACATCATAATGAAACCTCTGTCCCATTTGGTGTTGCGATTACTATTGGTTATATCATGACCATGTGGAGGTTTGTTTATTAAAATGTCAAGACTCAGAAGATTATTTGCAGAGGAAGATGGTGCTGCAGCAATCGAATTTGCATTTGTTATCGTACCATTCATTGTTTCTATTCTTTTTATAATGGAGTTGTGCCGTGTAATTTTTATCATGGCTTCTCTGGACGCTCTCCTGGCAAATAGTGGGAATGCGTCAGCAAATATACAGGATCCCTCAAATCCGGATGTGGTACATGAGTATTTTCAAAATGCAATCAATGAAAGTGCCAACGGGTGGGCTTTATTGACTTTAGGTAAAGAGGTTGAAATAAAGACTGAAATAGCTTCATGTGGTTATGACCACAATGAAAAGGAACCATTTGTTAATTGTAGTGAACTGAGTAACACGAAAAATCCAATTTCCATATATAAAATTGAAGTTCCCTATGAACCGCTATTTTTTGTGTTCCCTGTTGATATTATGCAGGAAAAAATGACTCGCCGAATTGTCTATATACAAGAGGCCAATATTGACAGAAGCTTTAAGGATGGTTATTAACGGGAGCGATGTTTGCGCTTTGTGAATCAGTGAACTATTTAGCAAATAATAAACGCTTGCATTAATAATTCTTCTGGTGCAGAAGGTGCGAAAATACTTAGAGCAAGTTTTCATACGTATCATGATAACAATAAATAAAAACAGTTTTACCTATAAATTAGACATAGTCACTCTTGTTAAGTGAATCCTCTATATACAGGATGTTGCGATGAAACGTTACGGTTTATGGAAAAGATTATATTCTGAGAAAGGAACCTCAAGCATCGAGTTTGCTTTTTATTTACTGATTTTCGCGTTGATGTGCGGATTCCTGATTGATATGAGTTTTTCACTCATTAAAAAAAGCCATATGGAGCGCGTTAATTATTCATTAACAATGATTTTTCGTGAGCGAAACGGTCTGTTTGCTGGCGGTAACGCTTCCGATATTAGCAAAAGCGATCTGGATACCTTAAAAGCAACGCTGGACGAGATGTTGCGCCAAAAAGATGGTTCCGTCGAGCCCTATCAGCTCGGTATACAAATTCTACAGCCTATAGCCCAACAATGTAGTATTCAAAGTAGTATTCAAAGTAGTCGCCTAAATAATTGCCCAAGCTCGCATCCCGTTAAACCAGACGGGCCACTTTCAAGATATACATCAACCTCTTTTAATACCATGTTCATTGAGGGTTGTGATGTTAGACGTAAGTATTCCCGTCGTGAGGATCTTGCGAAGCTTTCGGTCTGGGGTCATCGCCCGGATAGATCTCCTGACGCTGATCAAGATTGGTTTCCGGTTTATGAAGTGATTTTGTGTGTTCCCGGAGCAGAAAGTTATTTTAATCGAGCTTTGGGCATCTTTAATAAGGACCTCGGTAGTCTTTATATTCGAAATGTCGCGCTGCCGCGGTAAACAAAGCTATCATTTCTGCTGGTAACTCAGGTAGATATAAATGAAATATTTAATCAAACGATTTTTGTTATTCATTATTTGCAGGGAAGGCGCTGTAACAATAAGTTATGCGCTTATGTTGCCTACGCTTATCGGTTTCTTTTCATTAGCAATTGATGGGGCTCGATTTATCACTGAGCGGTCTCGTTTATCAGATGCTATTAATCAGGGCGTCTATTCAATTGCGATGTCATATGACAGTGACGATAAAAATGCAGATACTGAAAAAACAGTAATGTATTTATCTTATTATCTCCCTGGTGAGGAAATAGACAAAAACAAAGTCTATATAAATGTTGATAAAGAAAAAGATAAAAATGGTAAGGTGGTGTCGACAGATTTTTCCTTAGATTCTGATGTCATCACCCATCCGTTACTTTCTTTATACAAAGAGGGTTATAGTGGTTTTCATTCGAACATAACTTTGCATGGCGGGCGGTCGTCGGGTCATATCCGCAAATCACTTGAAGATCTTTCCGTCCCTGCAGATTATACGTTTGTACTCGACTTTTCAGGTTCTATGAATAGTAGTTCAGCAGAGAGAGGCTACACTCGTATTGAATTATTAAAAAAAGTGTTTACCGATCTTGGTAACCGAATATTCGATAATGACAATGGTAGTACGATTGGTATTGTACCGTTCTCTACGGGAATTCCTGCCGTATTAGACAAGACGAATTACGCAAGTACGACAAGTAAAGAGGTTGGGTGTACTTATATTGGTAAACTTAAGGATAAGTATTCAGGGTTGGACTGGAGTTTTTGGTATAACAAACAACCACCGGGACGCACGACAGGTAATACCTTTATAAACAATACAGACGCCTATCTTAATAGTTATTATAAGGATGTAATCGCGAAAGCAAATGGTTATACGACAACCTCTGCGGAGACATGGTTAATTGATGAGGGGTATTGTAGAAAAGATAGTGGCAAGTTAACCTGTGATGCAGACCCTAATTCTGATATTCATAACCCAGATAATTATGAGGAATTTACCAATAATTTTAATAAGTTTAATTTGCTAACAGCATCAGTAAGTAATTTTTATTCTATCGCTAATACTGAAACAATGGATTACGAAGGTACAGTTGCAGATGATTATCTATTTACCGATGATAATGTTGTGACTTTTATTAATTATCTGAATGCTCCCTCGGATTCTTCTTCTTCTTCTGCTCATGCTATCCCTTTTAGTTCTCTTTGCGCCTACGCTATTTCGGGGAGCCGTGACCATGGCAATGTTGTTAAGTTTATTAAGACAATCGAAAAACCTAATTTCTACCTGGTGGAGCTTACAAATAACCGTTCCATAATAGACGATTTTAACATCATGGGACCTCCAGGTGGAGGTACGGATAGTATTAGTGGATTATTACGAGCAGTGCCACTCATCACCAAAGGAAAAAATGACGTTAAAATGATTTTCGTCATCTCTGATGGTGAGGATGATAACAATTCAGGACAAGTTAGAAAGACACTAATGGATAAGTATCATCTCTGTGATGTAATCAGAAACGGTCTAAAAAAATATCCTGCTGGAACGACGACGACAGATGTTGAAATATATTATATTTCTTTAGTAAGTAATGATTCTGATTTAGACTGGCAAAACTCTTGTGTCGGTCCTGGACACGCTTTTATAGCAACTAATTACGATGCGCTTTATGATGTCATTGCCGGAGCGATGGCAAGAGAAACGACCCGCTATGTAAACCCGGATGAATAGTCAAAATTCCCGTAGTGCAAATAAACGTCGCTACATTTTTCTCTATTTTCTGAAAGGGTTTGTGAATGTTTGACTTGCCCGCTATTACGGCACAATGTGGTGCGGAAGTGTACACTGAGGCTATACATCGAATTATCAGCGTTGAGTCTTCTTTTAACCCTTATGCCATAGGCGTGGTAGGGGGAAGACTGGCTCGTCAGCCTGTAAATAAGGAAGAGGCTATTGTTACTGCACGCTATCTTGCTAACGCTGGTTGGAATTTTTCAATGGGGCTGGCGCAGATAAATCGGTATAATTTGTCCAGATATGCCCTTGATTATGAAACTGTATTTGAACCGTGTTCAAACCTCCGCGCTGCGGCTTCTATTTATCAGGAATGTTACGATCGCGCGTTAAAAGTATCTGATGCGGAAACCGCCCGGCTGAAAGCGTTCTCTTGTTACTACAGTGGTAACTTTAGTCGGGGTTTCATTGCCGATGCTGGAGGAAGTTCCAGCTATGTGCAACGGATTGCAAATGTGAAGATGGATAATCAGGCAATCAATAACGTGCTGCCTATACCTGTGTTAGGGCACGGAGATAAGGATAGCCATACTGCTTCGAGCCAACATAAAGGAACACGAGGTGAGTCGAATAAGAATACTGTTGATTCACGACGTATGCGAAGCCTTAATTCTCATCATGATGCAGCTCAGGGAATTAAACAGCTAAGAGGTGATTAATGGGTAAAGCATGGATTTCAGAACAATTTTTAATTCTTTTTTGGGAAAATCAGTAACTCTTGCCTGAATTGTATCTTACCTATTCAATCTACTCATCGTTTAAATGGAACTATATTATTATAAGCATATCTTAGTTCTATTGTTTGCCATGTTTTTTTACTCTGATGAATATTATGCACATGACCTTTTGGAAGGGCGGTTTATATTCATGTGTCGATGGTGTATTATAATGCTGGCAATTTTTTCTGGTTATTTCCTTTTTTATGCTTATAATGTATTTCATACGGTGAGCCTCTGAATGTTGCAAAAACACACTAATTTGCTATCTGGTGTTTTTATATATGAATGAATTAAAAATAGTGTTCGTGGGTCCAACAGGGGCTGGTAAAACGACAGCCATAAATGCAGTTAGTGAAATATCTGTTGTGAGCACGGAGGTTATGCGTTCCTCATTAGATACAGAGTCTTTGAATAGTCAGCTGGTTCCAAAGAAGACAGTCACTGTTGGCATTGATTATGGTGAGTTTAGCTTTAACAATGATACCCGTGTGAGACTCTATGGTGTCCCTGGTCAGATGAGGTTCGAGTTTCTCTGGGAGTTTATGAGTAAAGGATCAAGAGGCACTGTAATACTTTTTGATATTACCAGCAAGACATTTACAGATGAAATTAATTTTTTCATCAATAGGTTTCGTGATGTGTTGTTGACCAGTAAATGTATTGTAGGAATTAGTAAGTATAGTGAGTCTTATTCCGATAGAGTCATTGAAATATTAGATTTAATTAATGATTCAAATGTTCCTGTTATTGCTGTTGATATCAGGAATAAGGAGGATGTACTGAAGTTATTGGCGTTGTTGATCGAGTAGTTTTATTGGAATTAATCTATTTTTTTATAAAGGACTTATCATGAGTAATATTTCTGAATCATTAAATTCGCTGATGCAGGTTTCTGGTGCGATCGTCGCTTCTGTTGTTGACTCTAATAGCGGTATGATGCTAGGTCAGGCTGGCTCAGGCATTAACCTGGAACTGGCTTCTGCAGGTAACACCGAAGTAGTGCGTGCAAAAATGAAAACGATGGAAACCCTTAAGCTCAACGATAAAATTGATGATATTCTGATTACATTAGGTAAACAGTATCATATTATTTGCCCTATTGATAAGAATCCAGGGCTTTTTATCTATTTTGTTCTTGATAAGGCGAAAGCTAACTTAGCCCTGGCTCGTCACCATGTAAAAGAAGTTGAGTCCCAGTTAGTTGTATGATTATTGATTGAGTAAAGAGTTTTGTCATTGTCATACTATGTCAATGACTGTAGGCTCAACAAATTCATTAATACCCTACCGGCATTTTGCTTGTAGGGTATTTTATTGTTTTATGTTTATAAAACATTCATTATGAATAATATACTTATGGGAAACAGTTGATAAATAATTTTCTATGACGTCAGCATTTCTAATGCCTGAGATTTAAAAGGATGCGGTTTATTATGGAAATGGGGAATGAGAGTTGGTCTTTTTTAGCAGCATTGCTTTATTTGTCTGCTTTCTTTTTTTTCTTTAAAAGCCACAGTCGAGGTATCGCCGGCTCGATCATTGCTACCTGTTTTATCCTTATTACAATAATTTTTAGTTTATTGACAGGGTGCTATTTAGTCGCTAATTGGTTTACGGGTATAGGTTTTGATGATTCTGTTTTCTACCATCTTCGATTCGGAGTCGAAGGGGGAGATTTTAGTGATTTTTACTTTTTAATATTTTACTTCTTATTGTCGCAAGCTATTTTTGCAGTTCTTATTATTATCTATTTGAGGTCTTTTTTACAAAGCAAAAATACCAAATTCAAAATTGTGCCGGTGGTTGAAGGCGTGATAATGGTGTTATGCGCATTCTTTTGTACTCCTGCAACCTCAAATTTAATTTCGTATTCGTTGACATCGCAATCCTCAGGTGATTTTTCTGATTATTTTATAAAGCCGCAAGTCATATCATCGACTCAAAAGCCTAAGAATATCATTTATTTTTATCTGGAGAGTCTGGAAGGGAATTATATGGATGAAAGTCTTTTCCCTGGATTACTTCCTGAGTTGCATAAAATTGAAAAGGATAGCGTTACATTCACTAACATTGGTCAAACTATTGGTAGCAGTTGGACAATGGCCGGAATGGTTTCCAGTCAATGCGGTTTGCCGTTATTATCTGTGTTCACCAATGATAATTTCCAGATGAATAATTTTATGCCCAATGCTGTATGTTTAGGGGATATTTTAAAATCGAAAGGCTATCACCTGGAGTTTATGGGCGGAGCCGAAACTGAATTCGCAGGAAAAGGGCAGTTTTATAAGGATCATGGTTTTTCTGATGTGAAAGGTAGGAAAGAGTTTATTGATCAACATGTAGCCAAAGATTACATAAACAACTGGGGGCTGTATGATGATACCCTTTACGAACAATTACTGACGCGCGTTGCTTCTTTGCGACAGACCCAGGCGCCCTGGGGACTCTTTTCAATCAATATCGGAACCCATCAGCCGGAAGGGTATCTGGCACACGAATGCGCGACTATGAAGTATGGTGATGGTAATGATCATCTGCTGAATGCGGCGCATTGTACCGATTTCCTTATTGGTAAAGTGTATCAGTCCTTGAAGAAGAAAGGTCTTCTGGATGATACGTTACTGGTTTTTGGTTCAGATCATCTCGCTCCAGTAATGGTAAAGACACTAGAGACGTTGAAGAAGAAGGAGCGCCATAATTTATTGATGATCACTGGCGCGGGTATCAAACCAACTCAAAATCCTCGTCATGGTACAACTCTTGATGTTTCTCCGACCATTCTCAATTATCTGAACTATGGTTCTCACCCTGTAGGGCTTGGCCGTGATTTAAATGGCAATATGGCGACGCTCGCGGAAAATTTCTCGGGGCAAATGTTCCTGGACAGAAAACTACTTTCCTGGCGAACGACTATTGATATGGCATTCTGGGGTTACCCTGATATTAATGGCAGCGTTGAAATTGATTCCCACAAAAAGCAAGTTAAGGTAGGCGATAAGTCATTTAAGATCCCTTCTCTTATCCGTTACACGAAAACCGGTAAAATAGAAGATGTTGTCTTTAGCAGCGATAATATCATCTCTGTCGGGAATAACAGCTATCTTCCCGCTTTTTTCCTTGTGAATCTTATTAGCAACAATCAAATGTTTTTGTGGATAGATACTTGTCGTGAGTTATCAACACTGAATCCTGAGTTGCGTAGTTTTGGCAATCAGTATTGCTATTACAATGGTTCTCTGGCTTCCGTTCATTCGACATCAGGTCTTATTTCTAAAACACCCATGGCAGTTAAGGTCAATCTGAATGAAGATAATGCTTATTCTTCCTCACGAGCGAATGATTTACGTAATGCGTTGAAGGATAAAAATCTAATGGTCTGGACAGAGACGCTGTTAAAATCTGAAAAAACACATAGTTTTCCGCCTGTTAATATCATGTCTGCCGGACATCATTCACTTATTCAGCCTTCAATACTTGCTAACCGCTTTCTGGAAGGCGATGGTTTGTTTTTGACCCGTTTTACCTATACAAATCTCCCTTCGGTGGGGGTTACCATCTACCCGGAAGTCATTGGAAAACTGGCGGTTTGCGATAAAAAACAGGGGGGAATCTCCCTTTCCCGGATGATTAAAGATGCCCCGCCTGCAAAAGGAAAAACGAATCTGTTTTATGCCATTATGGGTAATGTTGATCCGGAGTGTTCAAAAGGGGTTGCTAACCGCATTGATCTCGATTTGACTCAGTTCGCTGCATTGACTGCGGAGAAGCCTTATATCGCTATTCTTGATGATAATCTGAGGCCTCTTACTGAGAACGCTGGTCGTCCTGATCAGTCTATAGCCATACAGGTCAAGTTTAATGATGATGAATAACCGCACGAGTCAGCGTAATGCTTGAGCCGTTTACCGCGTAAAGCTACATGATACGCCTGCGTTGACTGCTTTAAGACGAGGCGTATTGATACCTTCTACGCGATATGGTCTGTTCTCGTTGGGTTTAGCTCATCATGCCGGAACTGATTTGATGGGCTACTCAACAGGCCGACCTTTCAGGAGTTTACGGATCCACAGTCGATTCGGGTTCAGTGCAGCCAGTGTCAATTTGTCGAGGGGAAGAGGTTCACTGCTCATTTGGGAAGCCAGAATTTCAGCTGCAAGTGGCCCAGAACAAAGTCCGCGAGCACCCAAGGCACCAATCATATACAGGTCCGGATAATATGGGGCTAAAACGGCATCTTTAGTCTGTTCATTGAGTGTTGCATAGCATGAAAGCGTCGACGCGTAGTCCGGAACGCTTCCCACCATCGGTAAATGATCGCGGGTGGCACAACGCACGCCGCAGCGAGCATCTTTGCCGCTCACATCGACTTCTTTGGCCCAGTCTACTGCCGGGAAGCAGTCAATCAGGCGCTGCCTATTTTGCTGCTGATCGTCTTCCCGATACTGCGTCTCTTCGCTGCCGCGATGGTAGCTGGCGCCGATACAGTGTTGTTGATTCGTCGGATTTTGCGGCGTCAGATAACCGTCATAGCACAGCACCTGACGGATCCCGGAAAGCGCTGGCGTCGTCGGAATATGACT
Organism: Citrobacter sp. LST-B2; assembly: GCF_057983045.1. NCBI lineage: Bacteria > Pseudomonadati > Pseudomonadota > Gammaproteobacteria > Enterobacterales > Enterobacteriaceae > Citrobacter > Citrobacter sp. LST-B2. Next base: position 3,371,919 of record NZ_CP192598.1, on the reverse strand, counting down.
GACCTGGCCGGCGACAGCGTAGACGGGTAACGGCTGCGTTTGGGCAAAATGGTTAATCTGATGACCATTGGCCAGCACTACCGCGGCATGTTCTGCGTGACTGCCGTGCGTAAAGTGCAGATCCCAGCCGGAAGCTGAACGGTGAAGAGCTGCCAGAGAGTGTTGGTAATGGCAGCGTAGCCCTTGCTTTTCCGCGAGTTTCAGCACGGCAGCGGTCAGTTGCGCCGGGCACAGCCAACCGCCTTGCGGATAGGTTATGCCACCGCACCCAGTGTCTACCCCGGTAAGTTTTTGTGCCTGGGTGATATCCACCGCGCTTGCCAGCGCAGACGGCAATGCCAGCGACAGCATTTGTTGGATCTTGTGCTGGCTCTTGTCGTCATAGCCAAACTGCGTGACGCCACACCAGTCATGATCAAATTCTACGGGCAGGGCGTCATACAAGCGACGGGCAAAGGTAAATGCCGCCGGGAAGAAAAGGGTGAGCGCCGTGTCGTGCTTGCTGAGCAGGGGATAAAGTGCTCCCTGACGGTTGCCGGATGCGCCCAGGGCGGGGGCGTCATCGGCACAATAGAGTGTCACTTGCCAGCCCCGGCGTAACAACGAAAGCGAAAGCAGTGCACTGGCGATCCCGCCGCCAATGATTGCGACGTCACGTTTTTCGCTTCCCTGACGAGCAAACCACGGCGTTGAGGACGGGATTTTCAGCGTCTGTTCCATGGTTCCGCGCAGCATTTCGCGCTTGCGGCCAAAACCTTTGCATTTCTGCATAGTAAAGCCGGCATCCTGCAAACCACGACGAACAAATCCCGCAGATGTAAAGGTTGCCAGCGTACCGCCAGGACGAGCCAGACGCGCCATGGCGTTAAACAGATTTTGCGTCCACATGTCCGGATTTTTGGCCGGGGCGAAGCCGTCGAGAAACCAGGCGTCAACTTTTTGATTCAGGCTGTCGTCGAGTTGATCGGTGAGTTCATTAATATCGCCAAACCAGAGGTCGAGCGTGACGCGTCCTTCTTCCAGCAGCAGGCGGTGGCAACCCGCCAGCGGCAACGGCCACTGGGCCTGAAGTGGCCCGGCAAATTCGGCCAACTCCGGCCAGTGCTGATGCGCCGCTGTGAGATCGTCACGACTCAACGGAAATTTTTCAAAACTGATGAAATGTAATCTTTGTAGCGTAGCATCGGGCTGAGTGGCGCGAAATGCGGCGAACGCCTGCCAGAGCGTGAGAAAGTTCAGACCCGTGCCGAAGCCGCTCTCAGCCACCACAAACAACGGGCGAGGATGTTCCACAAAGCGTTCAGCGATCCGGTTGCCTCCGAGGAAGACATAGCGCGTCTCTTCCAGACCGTTGTCGTTGGAAAAGTAGACGTCGTCAAAATCTCGGGAAACAGGTGTACCCTCAGCGTTGAATTCGAGGTTGGCGGGTTGTATAGCGTATTGTTTCACGTAAGTTACTCGTCTGACAGGCAGTGTCACGATATTAGCGATGTGTGCCAGGCGGCGCAAATTTCAGTATAAATTGGCTGATCGGACTTGTTCGGCGTACAAGTGTACGCTATTGTGCCAATCGAAACTTACTATAGTGCGACTGACAGAGGTATTGAATGAAACGTGCAGTGATTACTGGCTTGGGCATTGTTTCCAGCATCGGTAATAACCAGCAGGAAGTCCTGGCATCTCTGCGTGAAGGACGTTCAGGGATCACTTTTTCTGAAGAGTTTAAAGATGCGGGAATGCGCAGCCACGTATGGGGTAACGTCAAACTGGACACCACTGGTTTGATCGACCGTAAAGTGGTGCGTTTCATGAACGATGCCTCTATTTATGCCTATCTCTCCATGCGTGAAGCTATCGCAGACGCTGGTCTGAGCGAAGAGGTTTATCAGAATAACCCGCGCGTTGGCCTGATTGCAGGTTCCGGTGGATCGTCTAAAGCGCAGGTTTTCGGTGCTGACGCCATGCGCAGCCCGCGTGGTCTGAAAGCAGTTGGCCCGTATGTGGTCACCAAAGCGATGGGCTCTGCCGTTTCGGCCTGCCTCGCTACACCGTTTAAAATCCATGGCGTAAACTATTCGATTAGCTCGGCCTGTGCGACGTCTTCTCACTGCATCGGCAATGCGGTTGAACAAATTCAACTGGGTAAACAGGACATCGTATTTGCGGGCGGCGGCGAAGAGCTGGGCTGGGAAATGGCCTGTGAGTTCGACGCGATGGGCGCACTGTCCACCAAATATAACGATCAGCCTGCTAAAGCTTCCCGTACCTATGACGCGCACCGTGATGGTTTTGTTATCGCGGGTGGCGGCGGTATGGTGGTGGTTGAAGAACTGGAACACGCCCTGGCGCGTGGCGCGCATATCTACGCGGAAATCGTGGGCTACGGCGCGACCTCTGATGGCGCGGATATGGTGGCTCCGTCCGGCGAAGGCGCAGTGCGCTGCATGCAGATGGCGATGCACGGTGTAGATACGCCGATCGACTATCTGAACTCCCACGGTACTTCAACGCCGGTGGGCGACGTGAAAGAGCTGGGCGCGATTCGCGAAGTGTTTGGCGATAAGAGTCCTGCGATCTCTGCGACCAAAGCGATGACAGGTCACTCTCTTGGCGCCGCGGGCGTACAGGAAGCAATTTACTCTCTGTTGATGCTGGAGCATGGCTTTATTGCACCGAGCATCAATATCGAAGAGATGGACGAGCAGGCTGCAGGCCTGAACATCGTGACCGAAACTGTCGATTGCGAACTGAACACCGTTATGTCTAACAGCTTCGGTTTCGGCGGTACTAACGCCACGCTGGTGATGCGTAAGCTGAAAGCGTAAGACAATTATTGACGGAAAAGGGAGCCATAAGGCTCCCTTTTTACTTTTTAAGCGGTTCGTATTCCGGCGCAATTTCTGCTGACCACGCCCTGGCACGGGCAATGGCACCGGCGCTGTAAATGGGATGTTCAAACTGGTTTCCGACATCCCTGACACGATAGATTTTCCAGTGTTTTTCTTCCCAACGCGTATAGACCTCCAGTTGAACGGGCGCTATGTTGGCGGGTCCACCCAGTTTGACATCCACTTTTTCGCCGCCGAGGAAGGGACGTGCTTGTCCAACCTGTAACAGTGGGATCCACTCAGGGGCATAATCCTGCACATACATAAAGTAGTCTGAGTCGACGATGTCTTGCTCATAATAGCTATCGATCAACGTCAGGCGATCGATAACCTCTTTAGTAACATAACGTTGCATTACCCCGCGGGTATCGTGAGGCTTATCTGGTGCATCGATAAATGCCGCCATCCACGCGAGATAGAATTGTTTAACGTCTTCTGTGCTGTCGTGCCGGGGCGTGGAGCAACTGCAAAGCAGCAGGACAAGTGCTAAAAAAGAGAAGGCTCTCATCGCTATTTCCTGTAGATGATATAGGCCGGTTTTGCCGCCCGGTAACCAGGGCCTGCCCACATGTCGCGTTGTCTGAAATCTGAGTACCACTCTGAACGACTCATTGCGGCTGTTTTAGCCCAACTCATCATAACCCCTGTAAGTGATGTGCATAGAAAAATAAATGCAGCATTAACAAAATTATGTTTGGATGTGTAACCGTTAAGACTGTTCATGCTATTTTTGTCTATTTATTAATTACAGTGAATAATAAAACAACTTGAATCATTCATTTGCTTTTTTAATATGATTCTACAATGCAGAATAAATATCATTTTCTCTTGTCAACTAAATATGCCACCAATAACGCCTGGGTGACATTGGGAAAGCTATTTTTATGTCATTGGCGAAAGGAAGGAAATGATTTTTTCGCCATGGTTTACGATACAGGAATGTATTAGCGTACCTGGATTTTCGGCAGCGTCCACGCTGTTTACCTTCGACTCAAGATACCGAGTCCATATAAAAAGAGTATCAGGTACAAACAGGGCAAGTGCCGTATTCCTTCATGCTTTAGCAACAAACCATCATTACGTAACGCAGGGTTACTGTTGACAACGTGAGTCACTCGCAGGCAGACTTCAGGCCCATCATTATCTTCCGGATAATGCGTAAGCGTTTGACGTTATCCAACGCACCTTAATCCTGACGGTCAGGTGGAGGGGGCGTGGCGTTTCCTCGCCTTACTCTGCATTCTGGAGTAACGCATGACAGCAGTAACCCATAAAGAAAAAACATCTGCAGCGAACACATCGCTTTTTCGTATCGCGTTTGCGGTCTTTTTGACCTACATGACGGTCGGCCTGCCGCTACCCGTCATTCCACTTTTTGTTCATCATGAACTGGGCTATGGCAATACGATGGTCGGTATCGCCGTGGGGATTCAGTTTCTCGCAACCGTCTTAACGCGCGGCTATGCCGGGCGACTCGCCGATCAGTACGGCGCCAAGCGTTCTGCGCTGCAGGGCATGTTTGCCTGCGCGCTGGCGGGCGGCGCGTGGCTACTGGCAGCACTCTTACCCGTTTCTGTACCGTTCAAATTCGCGTTATTAATCGTCGGACGGCTGATCCTCGGCTTTGGGGAAAGCCAGTTACTGACCGGAACCCTGACCTGGGGGCTGGGTCTGGTGGGGCCGGCACGTTCCGGTAAAGTGATGTCGTGGAACGGGATGGCAATTTACGGTGCGCTGGCGGCAGGGGCGCCGCTGGGTCTGCTGATCCACAGCCATTTTGGGTTTGCGGGTCTTGCGGGCACGGCAATGGTGTTACCGCTGCTGGCATGGGCATTTAACGGAACGGTGCGTAAAGTACCGGCACATGCGGGTGAACGTCCCTCACTGTGGAGCGTAGTAGGGCTTATCTGGAAACCGGGTCTGGGCCTCGCGCTGCAAGGCGTGGGATTTGCCGTGATCGGCACCTTTATCTCTCTCTATTTTGCCAGCCACGGTTGGGCGATGGCGGGCTTTACGCTGACTGCGTTTGGCGGAGCCTTTGTGATCATGCGCGTGCTGTTTGGCTGGATGCCGGACCGCTTTGGCGGGGTCAGGGTGGCTATCGCTTCTCTGCTGATCGAGACCGTTGGGCTGGTCTTGCTCTGGCTGGCGCCGACGGCCTGGTTTGCGCTGCTCGGTGCGGCATTAACCGGAGCGGGGTGTTCGCTGATCTTCCCGGCGCTCGGCGTTGAAGTGGTGAAACGCGTACCGTCACAGGTCCGCGGGACCGCGCTGGGGGGGTATGCCGCATTTCAGGATATCTCTTACGCGGTCACTGGTCCGCTGGCGGGGTTGCTTGCCACGTCCTGTGGCTATCCATCCGTGTTTCTTGCCGGTGCGATTTCAGCGGTGCTGGGGATTGTGGTGACGCTACTGTCGTTTCGCCGGCGCTAGATGACCAGCCAGAAAATCAATAACGCGACCAGCAGGGCGATAAACAGCAGTCCTGGACGCGCGGTGAACGAGCGCAGCGTATCGATAACCGGTGTAAACGGACTATAAATCGGTTGAATGTGGCGGGGATCGTTTAATTCCCGATCGCGCTCGACGCGGCGCAGGAAGATCTGATTCAGGAGATCCTGCACTTGCGCGGTGGTCAGCACCGTCTGCGGTTGAATTTGCCAGGTCTGCTGGGCGTAATCTTTCAGGTTGAGCAGTTCATCGGCTTCCAGCGGTTGCTTGAGCGCCGCCTGTAGCGATTGCAGGGTAGGGGCGTGTTGCAGACTCAGGGTTTGACGCGCCTGCAGCCAGGTCGCCAGATGGGTGAACTGTTTTGCCGGGATCAGCTCACCGCTTTTCACGCCAGAAAGTTCCAGCATTGATTGCCAGATCAGCTTGCTGGATTCCCCCGTTGCGGCGGCCAGTTTGGTAACCAGTTGATTTAACGTATTGTGTTCGGCTGGCAGTAGCGGGCGATCGGTCGCCGGGCGCTGCTGCGGCTGCGGGATCGACAACTGTCCCTGCTGTAAAAGCGTTAGCACGTTCTTAAGCTGTTCCGGTTTGAGTTGGCTGAGCGCCGTTTGTCCGTACTGCTGACGAATAAAATCGCTGACCGCCTGGCGGTTATTTCCCTGAGTCAGTAATTCTGTCAACTGTGAAAGCACCTGGCGGTTGGCATGATTTTGTTGGGCCACACCGAGGCGCTGGTTGAGATTTTGTTCCGCCGCAGGGAAATGGCGCGACAGCAGTGGAGTATCGCTTTTTACGCCGAGATCGTGCTTCATACCTGCCCACACTTCCGCACTTTGCTGTTGCGTCAGTGAAATCAGGCGCGTTATCAGGCGTTCCAGTACGGTCCGCTGTTGCGTGGAGAGCGGTTGTTCGCCCGCCGTGGAAACCGCAGGTTGCCCTTCACCGGGAGGGCGTGCGGGAGTACCGGAAATGGGTTGCATCATCACTTATCCTTAAACCATCAATCTTAGCAAAGTATGCCTGGCGGCCAGATTATGGCACACTTGCCCGGTTAACTCTCGTTCTCAAACAGGTACGACAGACGTGAAAATTCTCGTTGATGAAAATATGCCTTATGCCCGCGAATTGTTTAGTCGTCTGGGTGAGGTCAAAGCGGTTCCCGGACGTCCCATCCCTGTCGCTGAGCTGGATGATGCCGATGCGTTAATGGTGCGTTCGGTCACCAAAGTGAACGCGTCGCTGCTGGAAGGGAAAGCCATCAAGTTTGTGGGTACCGCAACTGCGGGTACCGACCATGTGGATGAGGACTGGCTCAGGCTGGCGGGCATCGGATTTTCAGCGGCACCAGGCTGTAACGCCATTGCGGTGGTGGAATATGTGTTCTCCGCGCTACTGATGCTGGCAGAACGTGACGGATTCGCGCTGCGCGATCGTACAGTCGGGATTGTCGGTGTAGGTAACGTCGGTGGACGCCTGCAGGCGCGACTGGAAGCACTGGGGATCCGCACGCTGTTATGCGATCCACCCCGTGCGGATCGCGGGGACGAGGGCGACTTCCGCTCGCTTGATGAACTGGTTCAGGAAGCGGATGTCCTGACATTCCACACGCCGCTGTTTAAAGAAGGGCCTTACAAAACGCTGCATCTGGCCGATGATGCGCTGATTTCTCGTCTGAAACCGGGCTCTATTCTGATTAATGCCTGTCGTGGCGCCGTGGTGGATAACGCCGCGTTGCTGGCGCGTCTTAACGCCGGACAGGATCTGAGTGTGGTTCTGGATGTCTGGGAAGGCGAGCCGGATCTGAATGTCGACCTGCTGAACACGATCGATATCGGCACCGCGCACATTGCGGGCTACACGCTGGAAGGCAAAGCGCGCGGCACCACGCAGGTCTTTGAAGCATATAGCGCATTTATCGGTCATGAGCAGCGTGTCGCGCTGGATACCTTGCTGCCGGCCCCGGAATTTGGCCGTATTACGCTGCATGGTCCGTTGGATCAGCCGACGCTGAAAAGACTGGTGCATTTGGTGTATGATGTGCGCCGCGACGATGCGCCGCTGCGCAACGTTGCCGGAATACCGGGTGAATTTGATAAACTGCGCAAAAATTACCTCGAGCGTCGTGAATGGTCCTCACTGTATGTGATGTGCGACGACGCAGATGCGGCGGCGTTACTGTGTAAACTGGGTTTTAACGCAGTTCATCACCCGACACGTTAATGTCTTCTTAATGCCCCCTGACGAATAATCGGCAGGGAGGCTTATGCTTTTCTGGAGTAAACCACCATGTCTGAAGGCTGGAATATTGCCGTCCTCGGCGCGACGGGCGCCGTTGGCGAAGCGTTGCTTGAAACCCTGGCTGAACGTCAGTTCCCGGTAGGGGAAATTTTTGCGCTGGCACGTAATGAAAGCGCAGGCGAACATCTGCGCTTTGGTGGTAAGTCAGTGATTGTGCAGGATGCGGCCGAATTTGACTGGACGCAGGCGCAACTGGCCTTTTTCGTTGCTGGCGTTGAGGCCACGGCGGCCTGGGTTGAAGAGGCGACAAACGCGGGCTGTCTGGTCATTGATTCCAGCGGTCTGTTCGCGCTTGAACCCGACGTTCCGCTGGTGGTGCCGGAAGTGAACCCGTTCGTGCTGGCGGACTATCGCAATCGCAATGTGATCGCCGTGCCGAACAGCCTGACCAGCCAACTGCTGGCCGCGCTGAAACCGCTTATCGATCAGGGTGGGCTTTCTCGCATCACCGTAACCAGTCTGCTTTCGGCATCTGCGCAGGGTAAAAAAGCGGTCGATGCACTGGCCGGACAAAGCGCGAAACTGCTGAACGGGATCCCCATCGATGAAGATGATTTCTTTGGTCGCCAACTGGCGTTCAACATGTTGCCGTTGTTGCCGGATCGCGAAGGCAGCGTGCGTGAAGAGCGGCGGATCGTCGATGAAGTACGCAAAATCATGCAGGATGATGGGTTGTTGATCTCGGCAAACTGCGTACAGTCACCGGTGTTTTACGGTCACGCGCAGATGGTGGCATTTGAAGCGCTGCGTCCACTGGCTGCCGAAGAGGCTCGTGATGCCTTTTCCCGTGGCGAAGACATTGTACTGTCAGAAGAGAGTGAATTTCCGACCCAGGTGGGCGACGCTTCAGGCAGCGCGCATCTGTCTGTGGGCTGCGTGCGTAACGATTACGGCATGCCGGAACAGGTTCAGTTCTGGTCTGTGGCGGATAACGTCCGCTTTGGCGGCGCGCTGATGGCGGTGAAAATTGCGGAAAAACTGGTGCAGGAGTACCTGTACTGATGTCTGACCAGCTACAACCGCCGGTGTATAAAATTGCGCTGGGCATCGAGTATGACGGCAGCAAATATTATGGCTGGCAGCGTCAGAATGAAGTCCGCAGTGTGCAGGAAAAGCTGGAAAAGGCGCTTTCACTGGTCGCCAATGAGCCGATTAACGTCTTTTGCGCCGGGCGCACCGATGCCGGTGTGCACGGCACCGGACAGGTTGTGCATTTTGAAACCACCGCGCTGCGTAAAGATGCGGCCTGGACATTGGGTGTAAATGCGAATTTGCCTGGTGACATTGCGGTGCGATGGGTGAAAGCTGTACCGGAAGATTTTCACGCGCGATTCAGCGCCACGGCTCGCCGATATCGTTACATCATCTACAATCACCGGTTACGTCCGGCGGTGTTAGGCAAAGGGGTGACGCATTATTACGAGCCGCTGGACGCCGAACGCATGCATCGTGCGGCGCAGTGTCTGATTGGCGAAAATGACTTTACGTCGTTTCGCGCCGTCCAGTGCCAGTCGCGCACGCCGTGGCGCAACGTGATGCATATTAATGTGTCGCGCCATGGGGCGTATGTGGTGGTCGATATCAAAGCGAATGCCTTTGTACATCATATGGTCAGGAACATTGTTGGCAGCCTGATGGAAGTAGGCGCCCACAACCAGCCGGAGAGTTGGATAGCAGAGTTGTTAGCGGCAAAGGACAGAACGCTCGCAGCGGCAACGGCGAAGGCCGAAGGACTGTATCTGGTTGCGGTGGACTACCCTGACCGGTTTGACCTTCCTAAACCGCCTATGGGCCCGCTCTTTCTGGCGGACTAATTCGAGTCGTATAAAGGCACAATTATGGACCTGATTTACTTTCTCATCGATTTTATCCTGCACATTGATGTGCACCTGGCGGAACTGGTCGCAGAGTACGGCGTCTGGGTTTACGCAATTTTGTTCCTGATTTTGTTCTGTGAAACCGGACTGGTGGTCACGCCGTTCCTGCCAGGGGACTCCCTGCTGTTTGTGGCGGGAGCGCTGGCGTCGCTGGGCACCAACGATCTCAATGTGCACCTGATGGTGGTGTTGATGCTGATTGCCGCGATTGTCGGGGATGCGGTGAACTACACTATTGGTCGCCTGTTCGGCGAGAAGTTATTCAGTAACCCGGACTCGAAGATTTTCCGCCGTAGCTATCTGGACAAAACACACCAGTTTTACGAAAAACACGGTGGAAAAACCATCATTCTCGCCCGCTTTGTGCCGATTGTCAGAACATTTGCACCGTTTGTGGCGGGAATGGGACATATGTCGTATCGTCATTTTGCGGCGTATAACGTGATAGGTGCGCTGTTGTGGGTTCTGCTCTTTACCTATGCCGGTTACTTCTTCGGCACCATTCCGATGATTCAGAACAACCTTAAGTTGCTGATCGTCGGGATAATTGTGGTATCGATCCTGCCGGGCGTGGTGGAAATTGTTCGCCATAAACGCGCAGCGTCACGTGTAACAAAATAGAAACTAACTCAGCGGTTCGACCACTTTTTTGTCCAAAGTTTCGGGCTGTTATGTTTTAATGTGCAACATTCATGGTCTGTTGGGGGCAAAAATGGCATTATGCGCCCCCACGGCAAAACTGGAACACACCAGGTTCAGGCAGAAAGGTCATAAATGAGCTGGATTGAACGAATTAAAAGCAACATTACTCCCACCCGCAAGGCAAGCATTCCTGAAGGGGTGTGGACTAAGTGTGATAGCTGCGGTCAGGTTTTATACCGTGCTGAGCTGGAACGTAATCTTGAGGTCTGTCCGAAGTGTGACCATCACATGCGTATGTCGGCGCGTAACCGCCTGCATAGCCTGTTAGATGAAGGAACGCTGGTGGAGCTGGGTAGCGAACTCGAGCCGAAAGACGTGCTGAAGTTCCGTGACTCCAAGAAATACAAAGACCGTCTGGCGTCCGCGCAAAAGGAAACCGGCGAGAAAGATGCGCTGGTCGTGATGAAGGGTACGCTTCACGGCATGCCGGTTGTGGCAGCGGCATTTGAGTTTGCTTTCATGGGCGGCTCGATGGGTTCTGTGGTCGGCGCACGTTTTGTCCGTGCCGTTGAACAGGCGCTGGAAGATAACTGCCCGCTGGTATGCTTCTCCGCCTCCGGCGGTGCGCGTATGCAGGAAGCGCTGATGTCGCTGATGCAGATGGCGAAAACCTCTGCAGCGCTGGCAAAAATGCAGGAGCGTGGTCTGCCGTACATCTCCGTGCTGACTGACCCAACAATGGGCGGCGTCTCTGCAAGCTTCGCGATGCTCGGCGATCTCAACATTGCTGAACCGAAAGCGCTGATCGGCTTCGCGGGTCCGCGCGTTATCGAGCAAACCGTACGTGAGAAACTGCCGCCGGGATTCCAGCGCAGTGAGTTTCTGATCGAAAAAGGCGCTATTGATATGATCATCCGCCGTCCGGAGATGCGCCTGAAACTGGCGAGCATTCTGGCGAAGCTGATGAATCTGCCGGCGCCAAATCCGGATACCCCGCGTGAAGGCGTGGTGGTGCCGCCGGTGCCGGATCAGGAACCCGAGGCCTGATAACTGAAAAGGGCAGGGCCACAGGCGCTGCCCTTTTGCTTTTCTCAACGTAACGATTTCACGGGCATCATGAATAACAAACGTATTCCTAAAGCCACGTCGCCCCTGGCCTCGTGGCTTTCTTATCTGGAAAACCTCCACGCGAAAACGATCGATCTGGGCCTTGAGCGCGTAAGCCAGGTGGCTGCGCGACTGGGCGTACTGAAGCCTGCGCCGTTTGTCTTTACCGTGGCTGGCACTAATGGCAAAGGCACGACCTGCCGGACGCTGGAGTCGGTATTGACGGCGGCGGGATATAACGTCGGGGTATACAGTTCGCCGCATCTGGTGCGTTACACTGAACGTGTGCGTGTACGTGGCAATGAACTGCCCGAATCGGCTCACACTGAATCCTTTGCCGAGATCGAAGCGGCGCGTGGGGACATCTCGCTGACCTATTTCGAATACGGCACTTTGTCTGCATTGTGGCTGTTTAAGCAGGCACAACTGGATGTGGTGATCCTGGAAGTTGGGCTGGGTGGACGACTCGACGCGACAAATATCGTCGATGCCGATGTTGGCGTAGTCACCAGCATCGCGCTGGATCATACCGACTGGCTGGGGCCGGATCGTGAAAGCATTGGCCGTGAAAAGGCCGGTATTTTCCGTGCGGGAAAACCGGCGATTGTCGGCGAACCCGAAATGCCTTATACCATTGCCGATGTCGCACTGGAGAAAGGCGCGCGGTTACAGCGTCGTGGCGAGGACTGGCAGTTTACGGTAACGGAGACGGGCTGGTCCTTTAGCGATCGCCACGGTAGCCTGGTGGATTTACCGCTGCCACAGGTGCCTCAACCTAATGCGGCGACTGCGCTGGCGGCACTGCGCGCCAGCGGCCTGAACGTCAGTGAGCAGGCGATTCGCGACGGGATTGCCCGGGCGATTCTACCAGGACGTTTCCAGATTGTGAGCGAGTCGCCGCGCGTCATTCTTGATGTCGCGCATAATCCTCATGCGGCGGAATATCTCACCGGACGGCTGAAAATGTTGCCGAAAAAGGGGCGTGTTCTTGCCGTTATCGGTATGCTACATGATAAGGATATTGCGGGAACGTTGGCCTGGTTGAAAAGCGTGGTCGACGACTGGTATTGTGCTCCGCTGGAAGGCCCCCGGGGCGCAACGGCAGAACAACTGCTGGAACATCTCGGTAAAGGCAGTGTCTATGACAGTGTCGCGCTGGCATGGCATGCGGCGCTGGCAGACGCGAGACCAGAAGATACCGTACTGGTGTGCGGTTCATTTCACACGGTTGCACATGTCATGGAAGTGATGGACGCGGGGAGAATCGGTGGCGAGTAAGTTTCAGAATCGTTTAGTCGGCACGATCGTGCTGGTCGCGCTGGGCGTCATTGTGTTGCCCGGGCTGCTCGACGGGCAGAAAAAACATTATCAGGATGAATTTGCGGCGATCCCGCTGGTCCCGAAACCGGGCGATCGCGATGAGCCGGATATGATGCCAGCGGCAACGCAGGCTTTGCCGACTCAGCCGCCAGAAGGGGCGGCGGAAGAGGTACGGGCAGGCGATGCGGCGGCACCGTCGTTGGATCCGTCACGCTATGCATCAGCGAATAATCCTGAGCTTGATTCGACGCCAGCGCCGGTAGAGCAGCCCAAACCAAAACCGGTTGAAAAGCCGAAGCCGCAACCGAAGCCGCCTGTAGAGGCAACGCCTGCTCCGGTTCCCGCTCCTGCGCCAAAACCGGCGACAGAAGAGAAATCGGCGCCAACGGGTAAAGCCTACGTTGTGCAGTTAGGGGCGCTGAAAAATGCCGATAAGGTCAATGAGATCGTGGGTAAACTTCGTGCCGCAGGTTTCCGGGTATATACTTCTCCGTCAACGCCAGTACAGGGTAAAATAACCCGTATTCTCGTGGGGCCGGATGCATCACGCGACAAGCTGAAAGGCTCGCTCGGTGAGCTACAGCAAATCTCCGGATTAAGCGGAGTGGTGATGGGGTACAGCCCGAACTAAGTGAGGGTTGCCTGATGACAGCGCTCGGCGTCTTATCAGGCTTCCCACCTTGTTGTATGTCGGCCGGATAAGGCGTTTACACCGCCATCCGGCAGTGCCCGAAGAGGCATAAAACGGTATGGCGTTGAAGTTTTTTTCAGCGCCATTTTTATTTACGCGCGGGAAGGAAATCCCTACGCAAACGTTTTCTTTTTCTGTTAGAATGCGCCCCGAACAGGACGACAGGGCGTAAAATCGTGGGACACATATGGTCTGGATTGATTACGCCATTATCGCGGTGATTGGTTTTTCCTGTCTGGTTAGCCTGATCCGTGGCTTTGTTCGTGAAGCGTTATCGTTGGTGACATGGGGTTGTGCTTTCTTTGTCGCCAGCCATTACTACACTTACCTGTCTGTCTGGTTTTCGGGCTTTGAAGACGAACTGGTTCGAAACGGGATTGCCATCGCGGTGCTGTTTATCGCGACGCTGATCGTCGGCGCCATTGTGAACTACGTGGTAGGGCAACTGGTTGAGAAAACCGGTCTGTCAGGTACCGACCGGGTTCTGGGGGTCTGTTTCGGGGCTCTGCGCGGCGTGTTGATTGTGGCTGCTATTCTGTTCTTTCTCGACACCTTTACCGGCCTGTCGAAAGGTGAGGACTGGAGTAAGTCACGGCTGATCCCGGAGTTCAGTTTCATCATCAGATGGTTCTTTGACTATCTGCAAAGCTCGTCAAGTTTCTTGCCCAGAGCATAAGCGTTGGGTTGTAGCTTAACGAGGAAAAAGACGTATGTGCGGTATTGTCGGTATCGCCGGTGTTATGCCGGTTAACCAGTCGATTTATGACGCCTTAACAGTGCTTCAGCATCGTGGTCAGGATGCCGCTGGCATTATCACCATCGATGCAAATAACTGCTTCCGTTTGCGTAAGGCAAACGGTCTGGTGAGTGATGTTTTTGAAGCTCGCCACATGCAGCGTATGCAGGGCAACATGGGCATCGGTCATGTGCGTTATCCAACGGCTGGCAGCTCCAGCGCCTCTGAAGCTCAACCTTTCTACGTCAACTCCCCGTATGGCATCACGCTTGCCCACAATGGCAACCTGACCAATGCCCACGAACTGCGTAAAAAGCTGTTTGAGGAGAAGCGCCGTCACATCAATACCACCTCAGATTCTGAGATCCTGCTCAATATCTTCGCCAGTGAACTGGATAACTTCCGTCACTACCCGCTGGAAGCAGACAACATTTTTGCCGCGATTGCCGCGACCAACCGCCAGATCCGCGGCGCGTATGCCTGTGTGGCGATGATTATTGGTCACGGTATGGTTGCCTTCCGTGACCCGAACGGTATCCGTCCGCTAGTGTTGGGTAAACGTGATGTCGGCGACGGTCGCACCGAATATATGGTGGCGTCTGAAAGCGTCGCGCTGGATACCCTGGGCTTTGAATTCCTGCGTGACGTTGCGTCGGGCGAAGCGGTTTATATCACGGAGAAAGGGCAGCTATTCACCCGTCAGTGTGCCGAAAACCCGGTCAGCAATCCGTGCCTGTTCGAGTATGTTTACTTCGCGCGTCCGGATTCCTTCATCGACAAGATTTCCGTTTACAGCGCCCGTGTGAACATGGGTACCAAGCTTGGCGAAAAAATTGCTCGTGAGTGGGAGGATCTGGATATCGACGTGGTCATCCCGATTCCAGAAACCTCCTGCGATATCGCGCTGGAAATTGCGCGTATTCTCGGCAAGCCGTACCGTCAGGGGTTTGTGAAAAACCGCTACGTTGGTCGTACCTTTATCATGCCGGGACAGCAGCTGCGCCGTAAGTCCGTACGCCGCAAACTGAACGCCAACCGCGCGGAGTTCCGCGATAAAAATGTTCTGCTGGTGGATGACTCCATTGTGCGCGGCACCACCTCAGAGCAGATTATTGAGATGGCACGTGAAGCCGGGGCGAAAAAGGTCTATCTGGCCTCTGCGGCACCAGAGATTCGCTTCCCGAACGTGTACGGCATCGATATGCCTACTGCAAACGAACTTATTGCGCATGGTCGTGAAGTGGATGAGATTCGCCAGATCATCGGCGCAGACGGTCTTATCTTCCAGGACCTGGATGATCTGATCGACGCGGCCCGTACCGAAAACCCGGATATCCAGCAGTTTGAATGTTCCGTGTTTAACGGCGTATACGTTACGAAGGATGTAGATCAGCAGTATCTCGATTTTCTCGATTCCCTGCGTAATGACGATGCCAAAGCAGTTCAGTTGCAGAACGAAGTTGAAAACCTCGAGATGCACAACGAAGGGTAATCTCTGACCTGCCAGGGGGCGAATCCCGCCCCCTGACTTGCAACTCCCCATAAAATCCTGCAAAGTCAGCCCAGAAGTCAGACAGGGCGATAAATCATGAAGCGACTCATTATTGGTATTTCGGGTGCCAGCGGCGCCATTTACGGCGTGCGGCTGCTCCAGGTGTTGCGCGATGTACCGGATGTTGAAACGCATCTGATCATGAGCCAGGCCGCCCGCCAGACGCTTTCTCTCGAGACTGACTTATCGCTGCGTGATGTTCAGGCGCTCGCGACCGTGACGCACGATGCGCGCGATATTGCCGCCAGCATCTCCTCCGGCTCTTTTCAGACCGCCGGAATGGTCATTCTGCCGTGCTCAATTAAAACGCTTTCTGGCATTGTCCATAGCTATACCGATGGCCTGTTGACCCGCGCGGCAGACGTGGTGTTAAAAGAGCGCCGCCCACTGGTGCTGTGCGTTCGGGAAACGCCGCTCCATCTGGGGCATTTGCGCTTAATGACCCAGGCAGCGGAAATTGGTGCGGTCATTATGCCACCGGTTCCGGCGTTTTATCATCGTCCACAGACGCTGGATGATGTGATAAATCAGACAGTTAATCGCGTCCTCGATCAGTTTGATATCGCCCTTCCGCAGGACCTTTTTACCCGTTGGCAGGGTGCATAATATTGCCCCGTCGGCGGGCCTTTTTGCATCAATTGCCCTGAAACAGGGCAATTTTGTAACCGCGATCATATCCTCAACATTTAATTCGCTAAATCCATCTGAAACGCTGCGGTTCATCCGTCAGACCTGCTATCTTCAACATCAGGACAATATTGCAACGTTTTATTAACATATTTAACGTCGAATATCCCGAGCGGCGCGAAAATGGCATAAGACCTGCATGAAAAAGCCTGCAAACGCACAACACAACGTAAAACATAATAAAGTCATTCCACTTGAGGGTTATGTATGAAGAAGTCAATTCTCGCTCTGTCATTGCTGATTGGTCTATCTGCTACTGCATCCAGCTATGCAGCGCTGCCGCAAACGGTGCGCATTGGCACGGATACCACCTACGCTCCGTTCTCTTCAAAAGATGCCAAAGGCGACTTCATCGGCTTTGATATCGATTTGGGCAATGAGATGTGTAAGCGTATGCAGGTCAAATGTACCTGGGTCGCCAGTGATTTCGATGCACTGATCCCGTCGCTCAAAGCGAAGAAAATTGATGCCATTATCTCTTCGCTCTCCATAACCGATAAGCGCCAGCAGGAAATTGCCTTCTCCGACAAACTGTACGCGGCGGATTCGCGTCTGATCGCGGCGAAAGGCTCCCCGATTCAGCCAACGCTTGACGCGCTTAAAGGTAAGCACGTTGGCGTGTTACAAGGCTCCACTCAGGAAGCCTATGCCAATGACACCTGGCGTAGCAAAGGCGTGGATGTGGTGGCCTACGCAAACCAGGATTTGATTTACTCTGACCTGACGGCGGGCCGTCTTGATGCGGCATTGCAGGACGAAGTTGCCGCCAGTGAAGGTTTCCTCAAACAGCCTGCGGGCAAAGACTTTGCTTTTGCCGGCCCTTCCGTGAAGGATAAAAAGTACTTCGGCGACGGTACAGGCGTCGGTTTACGTAAAGACGATACGGAACTGAAAGCTGCCTTTGATAAGGCGCTGGCCGATCTGCGTCAGGATGGCACTTACGACAAGATGGCGAAAAAGTATTTTGACTTTAACGTCTACGGCGACTGATACCTGAATACGGGGGACCTGACTGCACCGTTTGGGTTAGCCATAGCGGTGCGTGACGGGTTGAATGCACCATTATGGTGCAATTATGGCGGTTGAACAGAGCGGAAGTGCATATTTAAGCGCTTTTCATGCAAAATAAACCGGGGACAGGGCAGAATGTTTTGCCTTGTCGACCCGATTAATGGCACGATAACTGCACCTGGTCCTGTAAACATCCCCTATAAAAGACAGTCTGTTGAGGATAGTTATGAAAAAACTGGTGTTATCTCTTTCTCTGGTCCTGGCTTTCTCCAGTGCTACCGCAGCCTTTGCCGCCATTCCGCAAAAAGTTCGTATTGGTACCGATCCAACCTACGCCCCGTTTGAGTCGAAGAATGCGCAGGGTGAATTGGTGGGTTTTGATATCGATCTGGCGAAAGAGTTGTGCAAACGTATTAATACGCAATGTACCTTCGTTGAGAACCCGCTGGATGCGCTGATCCCGTCGTTAAAAGCGAAGAAAATCGACGCGATCATGTCCTCGCTTTCGATCACTGAAAAGCGTCAACAGGAAATCGCCTTCACCGACAAACTTTATGCAGCTGACTCGCGTCTG
Source organism: Citrobacter sp. LST-B2 (assembly GCF_057983045.1). Lineage (NCBI taxonomy): Bacteria > Pseudomonadati > Pseudomonadota > Gammaproteobacteria > Enterobacterales > Enterobacteriaceae > Citrobacter > Citrobacter sp. LST-B2. Next base: position 3,354,085 of record NZ_CP192598.1, on the reverse strand, counting down.
GTCGTGGCCAAGTCATCAGACATTCAGCCGACCGTTGAGTCGCTGAAAGGCAAACGCGTCGGTGTGCTGCAGGGCACCACTCAGGAGACGTTTGGTAACGAACACTGGGCGCCAAAAGGCATTGAGATTGTGTCGTATCAGGGGCAGGACAATATTTACTCTGACCTGACTGCGGGGCGTATTGATGCTGCATTCCAGGACGAAGTTGCCGCAAGCGAAGGCTTCCTGAAACAACCCGTTGGCAAAGATTACAAATTCGGCGGCCCGTCTGTGAAAGACGAGAAACTGTTTGGTGTAGGGACCGGCATGGGTCTGCGCAAAGAAGATAACGAACTGCGTGAAGCCCTGAACAAAGCGTTTGCAGAAATGCGCGCTGACGGAACTTACGAGAAGCTGGCGAAGAAATACTTTGATTTTGATGTTTATGGCGGCTAATCCCCGCAGGTGCAGATAAAGCCCAGGACGTGATGATGAACCGGTTTTATGCCTGATGGCACTGCGCTTATCCGACCTACAGGTGATTGCTGTAGGGCGGATAAGGCTACGCCGCCATTCGGCATAACAGGTAGCACCATCACGTCAAAAGAGGCTTCTAACTCGCCACTCACGACAGGACAGGCAGCATGTTGTACGGGTTTTCAGGTGTTATTTTACAGGGCGCAATTGTCACGCTGGAACTGGCTCTCAGTTCCGTGGTGCTGGCCGTTCTGATCGGCCTCGTCGGTGCGGGGGCTAAACTCTCGCAAAACCGGGTGACGGGGCTTATTTTCGAAGCTTATACCACCCTCATTCGCGGGGTGCCGGATCTGGTGCTGATGCTGCTGATTTTTTATGGCCTGCAGATAGCACTCAACACATTAACCGATGCGATAGGCATCAGTCAGATTGATATCGACCCGATGGTCGCTGGTATTATTACGCTCGGTTTTATCTATGGCGCGTATTTTACAGAAACCTTTCGTGGCGCTTTTATGGCGGTACCAATAGGACATATTGAAGCCGCTACCGCTTTCGGTTTTACCTCTTCACAAATTTTCCGCCGTATTATGTTTCCGGCAATGATGCGCTACGCGCTGCCGGGGATTGGGAATAACTGGCAGGTGATCCTCAAAGCGACGGCGCTGGTCTCGCTGCTCGGTCTGGAAGATGTGGTCAAAGCCACGCAACTGGCCGGAAAGAGCACCTGGGAGCCATTCTATTTCGCCATCGTCTGCGGGCTTATCTATCTGGTATTTACTACGGTTTCCAATGGTGTGCTGCTGTTCCTTGAGCGCCGTTACTCCGTCGGTGTGAAGAGGGCTGACCTGTGATTGAGATAATTCAGGAGTACTGGAAATCCCTGTTGTGGACGGATGGCTACCGGTTTACGGGGGTGGCGATTACGCTGTGGCTGCTGATTTCCTCCGTGGTGATGGGCGGCATTCTGGCCGTTTTTCTGGCCATTGGTCGTGTTTCCAGCAACAAATTCATCCAGTTTCCCATCTGGCTGTTTACCTATATTTTTCGCGGGACGCCATTGTACGTTCAGCTACTGGTGTTCTATTCAGGGATGTACACGCTGGAGATAGTCAAAGGCACCGATTTTCTGAACGCTTTCTTCCGCAGCGGTCTGAACTGTACCGTTCTGGCGCTGACGCTGAACACGTGCGCCTATACCACAGAGATTTTCGCCGGGGCCATTCGCTCGGTTCCGCACGGTGAAATTGAAGCCGCGCGCGCGTATGGCTTCTCCTCATTCAAAATGTATCGTTGCATTATTCTGCCTTCGGCGTTGCGTATCGCGTTACCCGCGTACAGCAACGAGGTCATTTTAATGCTGCACTCCACGGCGCTGGCGTTCACGGCAACGGTTCCGGATCTGCTGAAAATCGCCCGTGATATTAACTCGGCGACCTATCAGCCCTTTACCGCTTTCGGTATTGCCGCCGTGCTGTACTTAATCATATCGTATGTCCTGATAAGCCTGTTCCGCCGTGCGGAAAGGCGCTGGTTGCAGCATGTTTCCTCTAAATAATTCGGGTAACACGATGTCTGAGAATAAATTAAACGTTATCGATTTGCACAAACGCTACGGCGAACACGAAGTGCTGAAAGGGGTTTCACTGCAGGCCAACGCCGGAGATGTGATCAGTATTATTGGCTCATCCGGCTCCGGGAAAAGTACATTTTTGCGCTGCATAAACTTCCTCGAAAAACCGAGCGAAGGGTCGATTGTGGTCAACGGCCAGAACATCAACCTGGTGCGTGACAAAGACGGTCAACTGAAGGTGGCGGATAAAAATCAGCTTCGTTTACTGCGTACCCGCCTGACGATGGTGTTTCAGCACTTTAACCTGTGGAGCCACATGACGGTGCTGGAAAACGTCATGGAAGCGCCAATTCAGGTGTTGGGTCTGAGCAAACAGGAAGCCCGTGAACGGGCGACCAAATACCTGGCGAAAGTCGGCATTGATGAGCGTGCACAGGGGAAATACCCGGTGCATCTTTCCGGTGGTCAGCAGCAGCGAGTGTCGATTGCACGCGCCCTGGCGATGGAGCCGGAAGTGTTGCTCTTTGATGAACCAACCTCGGCGCTGGATCCTGAACTGGTCGGCGAGGTGCTGCGTATCATGCAGCAACTGGCCGAAGAGGGGAAAACGATGGTGGTGGTGACGCACGAAATGGGCTTTGCCCGCCATGTCTCCAGCCACGTGATTTTCTTGCATCAGGGGAAAATCGAAGAAGAGGGCAATCCAGAGCAACTCTTCGGTAACCCCCAAAGTCCACGCCTGCAACAGTTCCTGAAAGGATCGCTGAAGTAACGGGTTCAGGCGTATCGTTAAGGTAAGCCGGGAAAGGCAACAGCCTCCCGGCTTTTTTTGCGAGTGACTTTCCGTAAGCCCTGAAAATATTGCAGACCAGCGCATTTACCCTGGATTCATCACCGCAAAGCGCAACGTCTGTTGGTGTCGCAGACGATTAATGCGCGTAACGTCATGTCATCGACTCACAGGGATGATGGTATGGCCATGACAACAGCTAAGGTTACAGCGCATGATGCGGTGTTTAAAACGTTCATGTGCCACCCGGACACTGCCAGAGATTTCCTGGAATTCCATCTGCCTGCTTCATTGCGGCAACTTTGCGATCTGGACTCGCTGAAACTCGAGTCAGGTAGCTTTATTGAAGAGAATCTCCGTGCGTATTATTCCGATGTTCTTTGGTCGTTAAAGACGGCGGAAGGAGAGGGCTTTATCTATGTGGTGATTGAACATCAAAGTTTACCCGATGCTCATATGGCATTCCGACTGATGCGCTATGCCATGGGGGCAATGCAACGTCATCTCGATGCCGGACATAAAAAACTGCCATTGGTGATCCCGATGTTATTTTATCACGGCGCGGTGACGCCCTATCCCTTTTCCTTGTGTTGGCTGGACGAGTTTGCCGATCCCTTCACGGCAAGACAACTCTATACCGCCGCCTTTCCTCTGGTTGATATTACGGTTGTGGCGGATGATGACATTATGCAGCATCGACGGATAGCGCTCCTGGAGTTAATGCAAAAGCATATCCGCAAGCGTGATTTAATGGGCTTGATGGAGCAATTAGTTGCCCTGTTGATTAAGGGTTACGCTAATGACAGCCAGTTGAAAACGCTGTTTAATTATATGATGCAAACCGGTGACGCCGCGCATTTTAGTGAGTTTCTTGCCGAGGTTGCCCAGCGTTCACCCCACCACAAGGAGAGACTAATGACTATCGCCGACAGATTGCGTCAGCAGGGGTTAGATCAGGGGATTCAACAGGGCAAACGCGATGAAGCCCAGCGGATTGCACGTATGATGCTGGCAGATGGGATTGATGCCCACACCGTCGCCAGGATAACCGGTCTTCCCGTTGACGAGCTTACCGCTACGCGCGCCTGAGACTTTCTTGCGTCGATGAACGGTTAACCTCACGCCATCTCCAGACGGTATCCCCAGTCGTCATAGTGGATACCGTTGATCTCAAACGCTTTCTCCAGCACCTGCGTACGCACAAATCCCAGTTTTTCCAGCAGGCGGACTGAACCCCGGTTCTCGGCAAGCACCCAGGCGTTGATGGCTTTCACGCCAGCTTCGCGGAAGGCATAGTCGCAGACGGCACGAACGGCCTCACTGGCGATACCGCGTCCCTGGACGGCGGGGATAACGCAATAACCGATGTCAGCTTCCTGCGGAAAATGATGGCTGATTTGTAAGCCAATGTCGCCCAGCGGTGTGGCATCGTGATGCTGGCGGATCACGAAGGTGTGTTTTGAGGTAAGACGACGCGCAAACAGCAAACGCGTTTCGCGTTCCGGGCAGAGGTTGCCCATAAAACGCATGATGTCCGGATTTTCACGAAGCGCGAGGAAAAAGGGCCAGTCTGTGGGTTGAAACGGGGAAAGCGTCAGTCGTTCGGTTGTGAGTCGTGCCATAAAATCGCCATTCCGGGAGCCAGTGAGACTACCTTACCACCGGAACGGCGAGAGTGAACAGGGAAGACGTTAGCGAACGACATCCGACAGCGCTTCTTCAAGGTCATACCAACGGAAGGGAAATCCGGCGGCTTCCAGTCGTTTGGGCAGGGCGCGTTGCCCACCCAGCACCAGTACCGATGATTCGCCCATCAGCAGGCGAATCACGGTGGCTGGTACGCGAAGAATGGCTGGCCGTTGCAGGGCATGTCCCAGCGCATGAGCAAACTGCTCATTGCGTACGGGATAGGGCGAGACCATGTTGAACGGCCCACGCAGGTCGTTATCCAGCAGCCAGAGAATCGCATTGACCATATCATCAATGTGGATCCAGGCCAGATACTGGCGACCGTTGCCAATGGGGCCACCGAGACCCAGACGAAACGGTGGAACCATTTTACCGAGGATCCCGCCCTTTGGTGCCAGCACCACGCCGGTACGCAGCAGGCAAACACGCGTTTTGTCGCTTTGCGCTTCGCAGGCAATTTGCTCCCAGCGTGCGCAAAGTTTATGGGTGAATTCGTTATGCGGCGGTTCTTCCTCAGTGACGACCACTTCGCCCAGATCGCCATAATAACCTGTGGCAGAACCTGAAATCAGGACTGACGGCGGGGTTTCACTGGCATTAATGAGGTCCGCCAGTTTCTGGGTGATGCGCCAGCGGCTCTGACACAAGCGATCTTTTTGCTCCGTCGTCCAGCGCTTGTCAGCAATGGGCTCACCGGCCAGGTTAATCACCGCGTCAAAACCGTCGAGATTTTGCTTATCTTCCAGCGAGTCCCACAGTTTCACCCGGTCATTGAGCTTTTCCCGGGCAGTATCGCGGTGGCGGGTCAGTACGGTCACCTGATGACCCAGTTCCTGCAGGCGCGGGACCAGGTGTCCTCCAATAAGGCCAGTCCCTCCAGTTACCAGTATCTTCATGCAGCCTCCCGTGATGGCGGTTAGCGCTGCCAGCTCAACGTCATGGAGACGGAATCGGCATAACGCAACGCGTGTAGTTTGTCGACTTCCACTTCAGCATAAGTGACCCAGTGGTGTTCGCGTGCGATATCGAGCACATCCTGGGTTAATTTTTCTAACAATGAGAAGCGATTGTTCTCAACGTGCAGGATGATATTTTTAGTGATCGTGCGGTAATTCAACGCATCATTGATATCTTCGCTGACGCGAGCCTTGTCCGCCGGATAGTGAATCGCAACGTTGATGACAATATCCTGTCGGTTATTGATCTCTTCCTCTTTGATGCCAATGAAAGTGCGTAAGCGAAGGTTTTTTATACGAATTATAGCGTCATGATGTGACATTGCAGGTCTCCTCCATGTATGAACTCTCGCATGATACACGAGAACCCGGTCGCGTTATCCTCTTGCTCACGCAGGATCCTGATACGCCAGCATCATTGCGCGTTCTGTGGCGGGCCGACTGCGAATGCGCTCAAACCAATTCTTCACGGCGGGAAACATGTCCAGGTCGACGCGCTGACGCTGCCAGGCGTTCACCCACGGCCAGCAGGCGATATCGGCAATGCTGTAATGCTCGCCGCCCAGCCACGGCGACATCTCCAGCCGTTTATTGAGAACGTTATACAGCCGTTGTGTTTCAACCTGATAGCGCTCAATAGCGTAGGGGATGGACTGTGGAGCAAAATGGTTGAAATGGTGGTTTTGACCAAGCATTGGGCCCAGCCCGCCCACCTGCCAGAACAGCCATTGCAGCGTGCTATGGCGCTCGCGTAATTCACCGCTAAGCAACAGGCCGCTCTTTTCCGCCAGATAGAGCAAAATGGCACCGGACTCAAACAGGCTCAGCGATGTGCCGCCATCGAGCGGGTTATGATCGACGATCGCGGGAATTTTATTGTTGGGTGAAATGGCGAGGAAATCGGGGCGAAACTGATTACCCTTACTGATATCCACTTTAATTAATCGGTAGTCCAGCGCGGCTTCCTCAAGGAAGAGGGTAATCTTGTGCCCATTGGGTGTCGGGGCGTAATAGAGGTCGATCATTTCTGCTCCACAACGTGTTTATCGGATAAGCCAACCACAAGTATAGAAAGCCTGTCGTGCTGTGTGAGTTTTCATCAGGTGACAGCGAGCGAAAGACCCTCTATGTTGGGAGAAAAGCCTAATAAAGACGAGGATGCCATGAGTAAACCCACTATCACGCTGTGGTCCGATGCAAACTATTTCTCCCCCTATGTGCTCTCCGTGTATGTCGCTTTGCAGGAAAAGGGACTGCCGTTTAGTCTGAAAACCGTCGATCTTAACAACGGTGAGCATCTACAACCGGGCTGGCAGGGGTATGCACTGACGCGTCGGGTACCGTTGCTGAACATCGATGGTTTTGAGTTGAGCGAGTCCTCCGCGATTGCTGAATACCTGGAAGACCGCTTTTCGCCACCCACCTGGGAGCGAATCTATCCTCACGACCTGCAAAAACGCGCGCGTGCGCGGCAGATACAGGCATGGTTGCGCAGTGATTTACTGCCCATTCGAGAAGAACGTCCGACGGATGTCGTTTTCGGTGGGGTAAAAAAAGGACCGCTGAGCGAGGCGGGGAAAATCAGCGCAGACAAACTGTTCTCCATAGCGGGGAATCTGCTGGCACATGACATGCCAAATCTTTTCGGTGAATGGTGTCTGGCCGATACTGATTTAGCCCTGATGCTCAACCGTCTGGTTCTCAACGGCGACGACGTCCCGGAGCGACTGGCGGAATATGCAGCATTTCAGTGGCAACGCGCCTCTGTCCAGCGTTATATTGCGCTTTCCGCGAAGCGTTCAGGCTGATAAAACGTTTGTAATCCAGTATCATAATGCGGTTTTTGATGACACGGAGCATGTGATGAAACTGATGTTTGCATCCGACATTCATGGGTCCCTGCCCGCTACAGAACGCGTGCTGACCCTGTTTTCACAGAGCGGCGCGCAGTGGCTGGTGATACTGGGCGATGTCCTCAACCACGGACCGCGAAATGCGTTACCCGAAGGCTACGCGCCCGCTCAGGTCGCTGAGCGGCTCAATGAACAGGCGTCGCAGATTGTCGCGGTGCGGGGAAATTGTGATAGTGAAGTGGATCAAATGCTGCTGCAGTTTCCAATAACCGCGCCCTGGCAGCAGGTGCTACTGGAAAATCAGCGACTGTTTCTGACTCACGGTCATCTCTTTGGGCCGGATAACCTGCCGGCACTGCGGGCCGGTGATGTCCTGGTATACGGGCATACGCATCTGCCGGTGGCAGAAAAAAGAGGCGATATTTATCACTTCAACCCGGGTTCAGTAAGCATTCCGAAAGGTGGCTATCAGGCAAGTTATGGCCTGCTGGACGATAATGTTTTGAGCGTTATCGCACTCAATGATCAAAGTATCATTGCGCAGGTGGCGATTAATTCGTAATTTACCCCCACATATGTAAATGCGCCGTAAGAGCGCCAGAAAAAGAAGGTTTCCTGATGGTGGAACAGCGTCGTTTGGCAAGTACGGAATGGGTGGATATTGTGAATGAAGACAACGAAGTCATTGCACAATCCAGCCGGGAACAGATGCGAGCGCAGGGCCTGCGTCATCGTGCGACCTATATTGTTGTACACGACGGAATGGGCAAAATACTGGTGCAACGTCGTACCGAGACAAAAGACTTTTTACCCGGAATGTTAGATGCCACTGCCGGTGGCGTTGTGCAGGCTGACGAACAGTTGCTGGATTCTGCCCGCCGTGAAGCGGAAGAAGAGTTAGGCATCGCCGGTGTGCCATTCGCCGAACATGGTCAGTTCTACTTTGAAGATAAGAACTGTCGCGTCTGGGGTGCGCTGTTCAGCTGTGTGTCGCACGGCCCGTTCGCCTTGCAGGAAGAAGAGGTCAGCGAAGTTTGCTGGTTGACGCCGGAAGAAATTACCGCCCGTTGTGATGAATTCACGCCCGACTCGCTGAAAGCGCTGGCGCTGTGGATGACCCGTAACGCTAAAAATGAAGCGGCAAGGTCAGAGTCGCAACAGGAGAAGCAGGAAGAGGCGGAGTAGCGTCCTTTCTGAACTAACCGTAAAAAGGAGCCATAAGCGGCTCCTTTTGTCTTTTAGTGGTATCCCATGATTTGTGCGCCAATCACCACCACGCTGGACATAATGAATAGCAGCCCCAGCAGCGTCGCACCCACTTTCAACCAGTTACGGAAATCCACCCGACAGACGCCTAATGTCGCCATCAGTGATGCAGAGGTCGGATAGATGATGTGGCTAAAGCCATCGCCAAACTGGAACGCCAGTACGGTGACCTGACGGTTAACCCCCACCAGATCGCCGAGCGGCGCTAACAGCGGCATGGTCAGCGCCGCCTGGCCCGATCCCGACGTTACAAAGAAATTAAACACTGCCTGGAAGAGCAGCATAAACCACGCGGCAACGGCGTTGTCCAGTCCGCTGATGCCGTTGGCGATGCTGTGTAACAGCGTATTGAGCACGCTGGCGTCACCCGCTTCGCCGTTGCCTACCAACAGTAAAATGCCTTTGGCAAAACCTACCAGCAGGGCGGGGGCAATCATCATGCGTGCGCCTTCGGTGAATGAGGACGCCATAATGTTGACCGTCATGCCGTTAAGACGGAAGACAACGGCGATAATGCCAATGACCAGGCCCATGGTGAAGAACTGGCTGGCTATCTCCGGAATAAACCATGCGTTGACGATAACGCCCCAGACCACCCAAACCATCACCCCGGTCAGTACCAGCAGCACCAGCCAGTCGCCGATTGTGAAGCGGCGCTCGACAACGTCATCCTGCTGTTCGCGAAAGAAACGGTCAGATTCATGCACACGTGACAGAAGCGGATTCTTTTTCACCCGCGAGGCATAGACCAGGGTAAACGTCAGACCGATCAGTGTCGAAATAACCCATACCACGATGCGCAGACCGGAACCGGAGAGGACCGGTACGCCGGCAATGCCCTGCGCGACCACCACGCAGAAAGGGTTCATCCATGAACTGGCAAAGCCAATTTGTGTCGCAATATAGGTCACTAACACCGTGGTGATACTGTCATACCCCAGTCGCACCATCAGCGGCGCGATGATGATCGCGAAGGCAACCGCCTCTTCTCCCATGCCGAACACCGCACCGCCCAGCGAGAAGAGAATAAACAGTACCGGGATAAACAGAACCTCGTTGCCTTTGGTATGACGGATGAGCGCAAGGATGCCGTTATCAATAGTTCCCGTGCGCATAACGATGCCAAACGCACCGCCAATTACCAGCATAAACATGATGATACCGACGGCGGTACCGAATTTAGAGCCGGAGGTCAGCCCTTCGAACGGGAAGTTCATCAGTCCCGGGCTTTCATCGCCGGTAGTGAAGAATTTAACCGGATGATACTGCGCTTCACCGGCCTCGTTGGTCAGAATACGGAAAGAGTGGGGGTCAACCACTTTACGGGTTTTTGTCTGACCATCTACCTGGTATTGCACCTCCTGGCTGTCGAACATCCCGACGGGGACAACCCAGGTCGCAAGGCTGGTTAAAATGGCGACAAAGAAAATAATGACCAGCGTATCGGGCATGGCCCATTTTCTGGCTGGCTGTGTTTCGGTTACTGCAGACATGAAAGACTATCCCTGTTGCAAAGCAAAGAGGCTAAGTATGCAAACAGGCGAATGGTTATTCATTGATGCAGCGCAGTTAAGCAAATAAATCCGTTTTTGCATTGCCAGAAACGGCAATAAAAAAGCCGGAAATCAGGGTGATTTCCGGCTTTTGACCGGGCCCGTCTGGACCCAGCGGAGACAACTTACTGCTGTTGTGAAGACTGAATCGCGGTCAGAGCGATGGTGTAGACGATATCGTCAACCAGCGCGCCACGGGACAGGTCGTTCACCGGCTTGCGCATACCCTGCAGCATCGGCCCGATGGAGATCAGGTCGGCAGAACGCTGTACCGCTTTGTAAGTGGTGTTACCGGTGTTCAGATCCGGGAAGATGAACACGGTAGCGCGACCCGCAACTGGAGAGTTCGGCGCTTTGGATTTTGCCACGTCAGCCATCACGGCGGCATCGTACTGCAGCGGACCGTCGATCATCAGGTCAGGACGTTTTTCCTGTGCAAGACGAGTTGCTTCACGCACTTTCTCAACGTCGCTACCCGCACCAGAGGTGCCGGTGGAGTAGGAGAGCATTGCGACGCGCGGTTCGATACCAAAGGCAATGGCAGAGTCGGCAGACTGGATAGCGATTTCAGCCAGCTGTTCTGCGGTCGGATCCGGGTTGATCGCGCAGTCGCCGTAAACGTAAACCTGTTCTGGCAGCAGCATGAAGAAGACGGAGGAAACCAGTGAACTGCCTGGCGCAGTTTTGATAAGCTGCAGCGGCGGACGAATGGTGTTAGCCGTGGTGTGAACAGCGCCTGATACCAGACCGTCAACTTCGTCTTGTTCCAGCATCAGCGTACCGAGAACCACGTTGTCTTCCAGCTGTTCGCGGGCAACGGTTTCGGTCATGCCTTTGCTCTTACGCAGTTCAACCAGACGCGCGACATAGCTTTCGCGAACCACTTCCGGGTCCACGATTTCGATGCCAGCGCCGAGCTCAACGCCCTGAGAGGCCGCAACGCGGTTGATCTCTTCCGGGTTACCCAGCAGTACGCAGGTTGCGATACCACGTTCAGCACAGATGGCTGCCGCTTTCACGGTACGCGGTTCGTCGCCTTCTGGCAGCACAACGCGTTTACCGGCTTTACGCGCCAGTTCGGTCAGCTGATAGCGGAAGGCTGGAGGAGACAGACGACGGCTACGCTCAGAGGTCGCGGTCAGGGACTCGATCCAGTCAGCGTTGATGTAGTTCGCCACGTATTCCTGAACTTTCTCGATGCGTGCGTGATCGTCAACCGGCACTTCCAGGTTGAAGCTCTGCAGGCTCAGAGAAGTTTGCCAGGTGTTGGTGTTCACCATGAATACCGGCAGGCCGGTAGCGAAAGCGCGTTCACACAGTTTAGAGATGCGCGCATCCATTTCGTAGCCACCGGTCAGCAGCAGGGCGCCGATTTCAACGCCATTCATCGCGGCCAGACACGCGGCAACCAGCACGTCTGGACGGTCAGCGGAGGTGACCAGCAGGGAACCGGCGCGGAAGTGTTCCAGCATGTGCGGAATGCTACGCGCACAGAAAGTGACAGACTTCACGCGACGCGTATTGATGTCGCCTTCGTTGACGATGGTGGCATTCAGGTGGCGCGCCATGTCGATCGCACGGGTCGCGATCAGCTCAAAGCTCCACGGCACTGCGCCGAGAACCGGCAGCGGGCTGCTCGCGGTGAGCTGTGCCGGATCGACTTTTACGACCTGCGCTTTGGAAGAGTCGTCGAAAATCTCAGACAGATCCGGACGGGTACGACCTTGTTCATCAACCGGAGCGTTCAGTTTGTTCACGATAACGCCGGTGATGTTGGTGTTTTTTGCGCCGCCGAAGCTGCTGCGAGTCAGTTCAATACGCTCGTTCAACTGTTCCGGCGTATCGGTGCCCTGAGACATGACGAAGACGATTTCCGCGTTCAGCGTTTTGGCGATTTCGTAGTTCAGAGACTGCGCGAACTGGTGTTTACGGGTTGGGACCAGGCCTTCAACCAGTACCACTTCTGCGTCTTTGGTGTTCGCATGGTAGTTTGCGATGATCTCTTCCATCAGCACATCTTTCTGATTGCTGGACAGCAGAGACTCTACGTGGCTCATCTTCAGCGGTTCAGCCGCGGTGACAGAAGAGTTTGCACGAACGATAGCGGTGGTCTGGTCTGGCGCATCGCCACCGGCGCGTGGCTGGGCGATGGGCTTAAAGACACTCAGACGAACGCCTTTGCGTTCCATAGCACGGATGACGCCGAGGCTGACGCTGGTCAGGCCGACGCTGGTTCCGGTAGGGATCAGCATAATAATACGGGACACGGTTTATCCTCTTTCGTTACCGCCCGTTGGGCGGGTTACAAAACAGCACCGCCAGCTTAGCTGGCGGTGTGATATCAGGCAGTCAGACGGCTCGCGTCTTGCGCGATAACCAGTTCTTCGTTGGTTGGGATCACCACCGCAGGACGGGTACCTTCTTTGTTGATGAAACCAGATTTGCCGAAACGGGCAGCCAGGTTACGTTCATGATCAACTTCAAAGCCCAGCACGCCCAGTTTACCCAGGGACAGCTCGCGAACCATGGCCGCGTTCTCACCGATACCGCCGGTGAAGACAACCGCGTCCAGACGACCGTCCATCAGCGCCGTGTAGGAACCGATGTACTTCGCCAGACGGTGGCAGTAAACGTCCATTGCACGTTTTGCGTCTTCTTTGGTGGTGTAGTTGTCTTCAACATAACGGCAGTCGCTGGTCACTTCGGTCAGACCCAGTAGGCCGGATTCTTTGGTCAGCATCTTGTTGATCTGATCAACGCTCATGCCCAGTGTGTCGTGCAGGTGGAAAATGATTGCCGGGTCGATGTCACCAGAGCGGGTACCCATCACCAGACCTTCCAGCGGAGTCAGGCCCATAGAGGTATCAACACATTTACCATTGCGGATAGCAGAAACAGAACCCCCGTTGCCCAGGTGGCACGTGATGATGTTCAGCTCTTCTACCGGTTTGTTCAGCATTTTTGCCGCTTCCTGGGTAACGAAGAAGTGGCTGGTACCGTGCGCGCCATAACGGCGAACGCCGTGTTCTTTGTACAGGCTGTACGGCAGGGCATAGAGGTAAGACTCTTCCGGCATGGTCTGATGGAACGCGGTGTCAAACACAGCCACGTTTTTGTCTTTCAACTGCGGGAAGGATTTCAGTGCTTCTGCAATCCCGATCAGGTGAGCCGGGTTATGCAGCGGTGCGAAAGAGGCAGAATCTTTGATGCCCTGAATAACAGAGTCATCGATAACCACGGAGCTGGTATACTTCTCGCCGCCGTGTACGATACGGTGACCGATTGCAGTCAACTGCGCAGACAGTTCTGGTTTTTGTGCCAGAATAGTATTAACGATAAAGTTCAGCGCTTCACTGTGAGCGGCGCCTGCACCTAAAGCCGCTTCTTGTTTACCGCCGTCCATTTTCCATTTGATACGTGCTTCAGGGAGATGGAAACATTCGGCTAAACCAGAAAGGTACTCTTCACCGTTAACTGCATCGATGATTGCAAATTTCAGTGAGGAGCTACCGCAGTTCAGAACCAGTACTAACTTACTCGACATGGAAGTACCTATTATTGATACGTGGCTAAAAAAACGTCAGGGAGCCATAGAGCGTAGCGCAGTGTGACGCTGACATTTATGATTAACATCATGCCAGTTGTCTTTTTTGGCATGATGGAAGAAATACCTTTGAGTCTATGCCATTTTGCGTATTTTTCAGCCAATGGCATACTATATGTAAATTTGACGACTCAATGATTTTGGACTACAGGCCTTTTACAGGCCGCTACAGGATACCCGATAGTGGGTATCAATGACAAAATGTTTTGAACGTTGTCCCGTATAGTTGTTGTTTTGCACAAATATTTGAAATTTTATATGTGAAGTTGAGGTAAGCCATGTCGACGCCGGATCATCGCTCCGTAAATTTTTTTAGCCTTTTTCGTCGGGGGCAACATTACTCAAAGACGTGGCCAATGGAAAAGCGCCTTGCACCCGTCTTTGTTGAGAACCGCGTGATTCGGATGACACGTTACGCTATTCGCTTTATGCCGCCGATCGCTATCTTTACCCTGTGCTGGCAGATAGCACTGGGCGGCCAGTTAGGGCCTGCCGTCGCCACCGCGTTGTTCGCGCTCAGCCTGCCGATGCAGGGGCTGTGGTGGTTAGGGAAGCGTTCCGTCACGCCGCTGCCGCCCTCGATCCTGAACTGGTTTTATGAAGTCAGAGGCAAATTACAGGAGGCGGGGCAAGCGCTCTCCCCGGTTGAAGGGAAGCCGGATTACCAGGCGTTAGCTGACACGCTTAAGCGTGCCTTCAAACAACTGGATAAAACTTTCCTTGATGATTTGTAATTGCCGCCTGATTACGCATATAAAAGAAGGCATATTAATGCCTTCTTTTTTTTCACCGTTGTAGAGTGATACAGGAGTCCCAAATGGAAATGACCAACGCTCAACGTCTTATTTTGTCTAATCAATACAAAATGATGACTATGCTCGATCCGACTAACGCCGAGCGTTATCGTCGTCTGCAGACGATCATTGAACGCGGTTACGGTTTGCAAATGCGCGAACTGGATCGGGAATTTGGCGAGCTGAAAGAGGAAACCTGTCGTACGGTTATCGACATCATGGAGATGTATCACGCTCTGCATGTCTCCTGGGCCAACCTGAAAGATGCGCAAAGTATTGATGAACGTCGGGTAACCTTCCTGGGCTTTGATGCCGCAACGGAAGCGCGCTATCTCGGTTATGTTCGCTTTATGGTGAATGTGGAAGGACGTTACACCCATTTTGATGCCGGCACGCACGGTTTCAACGCGCAGACCCCAATGTGGGAAAAATACCAGCGGATGTTAAGCGCGTGGCATGCCTGCCCGCGTCAGTATCATTTGAGCGCCAACGAAATCAACCAAATCATCAATGCCTGAGGAGGTGAACGTGCAATGCAAGGGCTTTCTGTTTGACCTGGATGGAACGCTGGTTGACTCGTTACCTGCTGTGGAACGTGCATGGTGTAACTGGGCCGATCGTTTTGGGCTGACGCATGACGAAGTGTTGAGTTTTGTTCATGGCAAGCAGGCGATTACCTCTTTGCGCCATTTCATGGTGGGCAAACCTGAGGCGGAAATCGCTGCGGAGTTTACGCGTCTGGAGCAAATAGAAGCGACAGAAACGGCGGGCATCACCGCGCTGCCTGGTGCGGTTGCGCTGCTTAACCATCTGAACAAGGCCGGGATCCCGTGGGCGATTGTAACATCAGGGTCGATGCCGGTTGCGCGCGCACGTCATCAGGTGGCCAACCTGCCAGCCCCGGAGGTTTTCGTGACCGCTGAGCGGGTCAAACGTGGTAAGCCGGAGCCGGATGCTTATCTGCTCGGCGCGCAACTGCTTGGTTTAGCGCCGCACGAATGTGCGGTGGTGGAGGATGCCCCTGCGGGCGTGCTCTCGGGACTCGCCGCAGGCTGCCATGTTATCGCAGTAAATGCCCCGGCGGATACGCCGCGTCTGGATGAGGTCGATTTCACCCTGACCAGCCTGGAGCAGCTTTCGGTGACCAAACAACCGAATGGTGATGTGGTTGTATTAAGAAATACCTGATCATGATTTAGCCCCGGCTTGTCGGGGCTTTTTTATGGCAGAATCATTCCATCTTCTCATCTGACAAGGATAGGTTGTGAACGGTGAATTGATCTGGGTTCTCTCGCTGTTGGCGATTGCTGTGATTTTGTTTGCGACGGGCAGAGTGCGTATGGACGCGGTAGCTCTGTTTGTCATCGTAGCCTTTGTTCTCAGTGGCACACTGACCCTTACTGAGGCCTTTTCAGGATTCAGCGACCCTAATGTGGTGTTGATTGCCGCGCTGTTTATCATCGGCGACGGGCTGGTACGCACCGGCGTGGCGACCGTCATGGGCACCTGGCTGGTGAAAATGGCGGGCAGTAGCGAAATCAAAATGCTGGTCCTGCTGATGCTGACCGTTGCCGGGCTGGGCGCGTTTATGAGTTCAACCGGCGTCGTTGCTATCTTTATTCCCGTGGTACTCAGCGTCTCGATGCGTATGCAAACGTCGCCGTCGCGCCTGATGATGCCGCTCAGTTTCGCCGGGCTTATCAGCGGCATGATGACGCTGGTGGCCACCCCGCCCAACCTGGTCGTTAACAGTGAATTGTTGCGCGAAGGCTATGCCGGTTTCAGCTTCTTCAGCGTCACGCCTATCGGCCTCGTCGTGCTGGTGCTGGGCATTATCTATATGCTGCTGATGCGCTTTATGCTCAAAGGCGACAATCCACAACAGCAGCGAGATAGCTGGAAACGTCGCACCTTTCGCGATCTGATCAAAGAATATCGCCTGACAGGGCGCGCGCGTCGACTGGCGATTCGTCCGGGGTCACCGATGATCGGTCAGCGCCTCGACGATCTTAAACTGCGTGAGCGCTATGGCGCCAACGTGATCGGCGTCGAACGCTGGCGGCGTTTTCGGCGGGTGATCGTAAACGTGAATGGGGTATCGGAGTTTCGCGCCCGTGACGTGTTACTGATTGATATGTCCGCCGCCGATGTCGATCTCCGTGAATTTTGTAGCGAGCAATTGCTGGAGCCAATGGTGCTGCGTGGGGAGTATTTCTCTGACCAGGCGCTGGATGTGGGAATGGCGGAAATCTCGCTGATCCCGGAATCGGAGTTGATTGGCAAGTCGGTGCGGGAAATCGGTTTTCGTACCCGCTATGGGCTGAATGTGGTTGGCCTGAAACGTGACGGCGTGGCGATCGAAGGTTCGCTTGCCGATGAGCCGCTGCTGATGGGCGATATTATCCTGGTCGTCGGTAACTGGAAACTGATCGGGATGCTGGCAAAGCAGGGGAGAGATTTTGTCGCGCTGAACCTGCCAGAAGAGGTAAGCGAGGCTTCCCCGGCGCACAGCCAGGCCCCGCACGCGATTTTCTGTCTGGTGCTGATGGTCGCGCTGATGCTGACTGACGAAATTCCTAATCCCATCGCGGCGATTATTGCCTGTCTGTTGATGGGAAAATTTCGCTGTATTGATGCCGAAAGCGCCTACAAAGCCATTCACTGGCCCAGTATCATTTTGATCGTCGGCATGATGCCTTTTGCGCTGGCGCTGCAAAAAACCGGTGGTGTGGATCTGGTCGTGAAAGGATTGATGGACGTGGGCGGCGGTTATGGCCCGTACATGATGCTGGGCTGTCTGTTTGCGCTGTGCGCGACCATTGGTCTGTTTATCTCGAATACCGCGACGGCGGTATTAATGGCGCCGATTGCGTTGGCGGCGGCGAAGTCGATGGGCGTTTCTCCCTATCCCTTTGCGATGGTGATCGCGATGGCGGCCTCGGCGGCCTTTATGACGCCGGTTTCATCACCGGTCAACACGCTGGTGTTAGGACCAGGGAATTACAGCTTTAGCGATTTTATTAAGTTGGGCGTACCGTTCACCATTATCGTTATGGCGGTATGCGTGGTGATGATCCCGATGTTGTTTCCGTTTTAATGTTGTATCGCATTGCCGGATGGTGCATACGTGCATCCGGCAAACCGTTACAGCGGAGAGTCCTGGCTAATTTCATCGAGAGACAGGTGAAAACTGGGGACGAAGACTTCCATAAAGTAATCCATCTCTGGGCTGCGGCGTGACTCCAGCGTTTTTTCCAGTCGCGTCTTTGCCAGCAGGAATTCATTATTCCCTGCCGACAACTCTTCCAGACACTTCAGATACGCACACAGCGCATCGGCCTGTTTCACAATCGACTTTTCTTCTTCGCTATATGCATGCTCATCAATCAGCGGGGCAAAAATATCCCGCAGCTCATCGGGCACCATATCGACCAGTTTCTGCTGAGCGATTTTCTCAATAGCCTTATATTCCTGGGCGATTTGCGAATTGAAATATTTTACCGGCGTGGGCAGATCCCCGGTCAGCACTTCTGACGCATCGTGATACATCGCCAACAGCGCAATGCGTTCGGCATTAACCTGACCGGCAAACTTACGGTTTTTGATCGCCGCCAGCGCGTGGGCCACCATTGCGACCTGGAGACTGTGCTCAGAGACGTTTTCTGTGCGCACATTGCGCATTAAAGGCCAGCGGTTAATGAGTTTGAGGCGGGAGAGGTGGGCAAAAAAATGGCTCTGCTTCATAGTGACCTTTTCATGATGACAACCTGGAGGTCATTGTGCGCAGAGAAGGCCGCCGGATGCAAATGCTCGTCATACTTCACGTTGCAGGACAAAACACCCAGGGTGTTTTGTCCTGCAACGCATTTTGGATTAAAGCTGGTGATATCCCGACAAGAAACGTGCAAATTTGCTCAGCGACATCTCTATGTCGTCGATGCGGGGCAGGGTGACGATGCGCACGTGATCCGGCCACGGCCAGTTAAATGCCGTCCCCTGAACCAGCAGGACTTTTTCCTGTAACAGAAAATCGAGCACCATTTTCTGGTCGTCATGAATATTGAAGCGCTTCGCGTCAATTTTCGGGAACATATACAGCGCACCGCGCGGCTTCACGCAGGAGACGCCCGGAATATCGTTGATCAATTCCCAGGCGCGATTGCGCTGCTCATACAGACGACCGCCGGGCATGATGAATTCACTGATACTCTGGTAACCGCCCAGCGCCGTCTGAATGGCATGCTGTGCCGGCACGTTGGCGCAAAGACGCATCGATGCCAGCATTTCCAGCCCTTCGATATAACCTTTCGCATGCTTCTTCGGCCCGTTGAGAACCATCCAGCCCTGACGGAAACCGGCCACGCGATAGGTTTTGGACAGGCCGTTAAAGGTCACGGTCAGTAGATCCGGTGCCATCGCGGCGATGGAATGGTGCTCGGCGTCGTCATACAGGATCTTATCGTAGATCTCATCGGCAAAAATAATGAGATCATTCTGCCGCGCGATCTCGACGATCTCCATCAACAGCTCTTTGGAATAAACCGCGCCGGTCGGGTTGTTCGGGTTAATGATGACGATCCCACGGGTACGCGGCGTGATTTTGGCGCGGATGTCATCAAGGTCCGGGAACCAGTCGGATGATTCATCGCACAGATAATGCACCGCATTGCCGCCGGAAAGCGCGACCGCCGCCGTCCACAGCGGATAATCCGGCGCGGGCACCAGCATTTCGTCCCCACTGTTCAGTAATGCCTGCATCGCCTGCACGATCAGCTCTGAAACGCCATTACCGATGTAGATATCTTCGACGGTGACGTCACGCATGCCACGCGCCTGATAGTGCTGCATGATGGCTTTACGCGCGGAATAGAGGCCTTTGGAATCGGAATAACCTTGTGCAGTAGGCAGATTACGGATGACATCCACCAGAATTTCATCGGGGGCGTCAAAGCCAAAAGGGGCGGGGTTACCAATGTTCAGTTTCAGAACCTTATTGCCTTCTTCTTCAAGGCGTTTCGCTTCCTTCAGAACAGGACCGCGGATGTCATAACAGACGTTATCTAATTTGCTGGATTTCTCAATGGGGGACATGAACCTTGACCTTTATGCTGTTATCACCACTTCCTGCCGTGGAAGTCAGTTTGGAACAATGTACTCCCCCAGCGGGGCGTTTTGAAGGCTTTGCAGAAGAAGATTTTGCTGAATGGTGACGTGCTATTGTGCTGTCATTAACTGATTTTTACGTAATATATAGAGATAAAAATAGGTTATTCCGATTTTTATAGCATGATATTGCGATTTTTACGTTCGCGGGTGGCCGATTCTCTTGCTTACAAAAAGGTTCAGCGCCCGTGAAATTTCGGGGAGAATTCTGACGTCATTTAATAATTCGTAAATACTGAAAGATTAATCACTGCCCGAGTTATCGGGATGTACGGGAACCCTGGCGGTGTAAATCTAATGTTAAGCAGGATTTATGAATGACCTGGAATCTCATTAATTATTATTTAATAATTAAAAAGGCTTTACGCAAGGCGCGAATAATAGCGAGTTGATTTGAGAAACATAACAAAACTTTGCATCAGATTATTCGCATTAATGCTTATAAATAAAAAGGTTTTAGGTTAAGATACGCATGATGAAATGACATGTGGCCGCATGATTTGTTAATATCCCGAATGGGTTTTTGTGGCTAACTTACTGCCATGTATGCTTATTTCTCGTTGATGTATGCCCGGTTCCATTCTTTACATTTACACTTTTTACATCCAGAAAATGGCAGAAATCTACATAGGCTTTAATAGGTCAGCCCGTTCTTAACGAAATAACCTGAGAGTTCGCGTAAGGTATTATTACGTAAGAAAGAGGGTAGCATTTCGCCAGTCACATGATATACCTATTTACTTTCACCTGCTGTCAGCGGGTGACTCTGCTAAGGAAGCGCATTACAAACGGAATTGCTTGATTTTGTATGCACAGCATTAACAAGCTCAGTATGAGCCGCCAGTAAGTGAAAAATTATGATAAATGCAAATCGTCCGATAATTAACCTCGACCTCGATCTGCTGAGAACATTTGTTGCTGTTGCCGATCTGAACACATTTGCAGCAGCAGCTGCAGCGGTGTGTCGTACTCAGTCTGCGGTGAGCCAACAGATGCAGCGCCTCGAACAGCTCGTGAGAAAAGAACTCTTCGCTCGTCACGGTCGTAACAAACTGTTGACTGAACACGGCATTCAGCTTTTGGGTTACGCCAGAAAAATCCTACGTTTCAATGATGAGGCCTGCTCATCATTGATGTTCAGCAATCTTCAGGGAGTATTAACTATCGGGGCTTCGGATGAATCCGCCGATACGATACTGCCTTTCCTCCTGAATCGCATTAGCTCGGTTTATCCGAAGCTTGCGCTGGATGTCAGAGTGAAGCGAAATGCCTTCATGCTCGATATGCTGAAATCGCAAGAGGTGGATCTGATCGTCACCACTAACCGTCCCGGACCGTTTGAGAGCCTGACGCTGCGTACCTCGACGACACACTGGTATTGTGCCGCAGAGTATGTGCTGCAAAAGGGCGAACCGGTTCCGCTAGTATTGTTGGATGATCCCAGTCCGTTCCGTGATGTGGTCCTTGCCACCCTGAATGCGGCGAACATCCCCTGGCGACTGGCCTATGTGGCGTCGACATTGCCGGCCGTGCGCGCGGCGGTGAAAGCTGGTCTTGGCGTGACGGCGCGTCCGGTAGAAATGATGAGTCCGGATCTACGCGTGCTGGGGGCAGTTGACGGATTACCGCCGTTGCCGGACACCGAATACCTGCTGTGCCGTGACCCGGCCTCGAAGAACGATCTGGCGCAGGTTATCTATCAGGCGATGGATACCTGGCAGAATCCGTGGCAGTACAGCCCGATTACCCCTGAAGGGGGAGATGATTCCGTGCTGGTCCAGGGAGACTATGAGTAACGGGTCACAAAAAAAGCATTAAAAAGGGCAAGTGTAAAAAAGAGCCACTGGAGATTAAAAAACATCCAGTGGTTCTTTTTTTGTACTAATATCCTTAACGGGCAGGAGGAAAAAGGTAAAAATCCTCATAAATCAGCGAGTAGACGTTGCGATTAAAAAATGCGTAAAAAAGAAGCGAAATTCGCAGGTCAACCCTCTCATGTTAAAAAACGAGAGAAATTGTTGCTGTTTTTTGAGGTGGATTAACAAAAGCGTGTCACAGATCAAGAAAATACTCCCTTTTAGGGGAAGGCTTTTGGATCAATTCCTGTCAAAATAGGCGCGTTTTTTTCTACTTACTTCACAACGGACACGATTCAACAACACCCCCATTTAGCCTGTGAATCGATCGACACGGTGCTAAAGCGCATTAAATGTTAAGGGTGTTGTTGTCATGTAAATTAATGTGAGGAAACTTTTGTTAAAGTTGACAAAAGGTTATAGAAAGGAGTAAAAAACCCCATCAATTGGCTGTCTAAAACATTTTCTGCAGCGATTGTAAGGTTTTTTTTATTCCTCCCCATGAATCGATGTGGCGTTCATCTGCCGAAAAGAGCAGAGAATTTGGCGCTACTTTTGATGAGTAAGCAATGAGTATGTCAACATCCACTGAAGTCATCGCTCATCACTGGGCATTCGCTATCTTTCTTATTGTTGCCATTGGCCTGTGCTGCCTGATGCTTATCGGCGGTTGGTTTTTAGGCGGTCGCGCACGCGCGAGGTCAAAAAACACCCCGTTTGAATCAGGTATCGACTCGGTCGGCACCGCCCGCTTACGCCTGTCTGCCAAGTTTTATCTGGTAGCCATGTTCTTCGTTATCTTCGACGTTGAAGCGCTGTATCTGTTCGCATGGTCGACCTCTATCCGCGAAAGCGGTTGGGTAGGCTTTGTCGAAGCTGCAATTTTTATTTTTGTGTTACTGGCAGGTCTGGTTTATCTGGTGCGTATTGGCGCGCTGGACTGGACGCCCGCGCGTTCACGCCGCGAGCGTATGAACCCGGAAACGAACAGTATCGCTAATCGTCAACGCTAACCGCGAGGCATTAAGATGGATTATACGCTCACCCGCATAGATCCTAACGGTGAGAACGACCGTTACCCCCTGCAAAAACAGGAGATCGTAACCGACCCCCTGGAACAGGAAGTTAACAAGAACGTGTTCATGGGCAAACTCCATGACATGGTTAACTGGGGTCGCAAAAACTCAATCTGGCCTTATAACTTCGGCCTTTCCTGCTGCTACGTAGAGATGGTGACCTCGTTCACCGCCGTGCATGACGTGGCGCGCTTTGGCGCGGAAGTCCTGCGTGCTTCACCACGTCAGGCTGACTTGATGGTGGTAGCGGGGACCTGCTTTACCAAAATGGCGCCGGTCATTCAGCGTCTTTACGATCAGATGCTGGAGCCGAAATGGGTCATTTCCATGGGCGCATGTGCCAACTCCGGCGGTATGTACGATATTTATTCGGTCGTGCAGGGCGTTGATAAGTTTATCCCTGTGGATGTTTACATCCCGGGTTGCCCGCCGCGTCCGGAAGCGTACATGCAGGCGTTAATGCTGTTGCAGGATTCCATTGGCAAAGAACGTCGTCCGCTCTCCTGGGTGGTTGGCGATCAGGGCGTTTATCGCGCCAACATGCAGTCAGAGCGCGAGCGTAAACGCGGCGAACGCATTGCAGTAACGAATCTGCGTACACCAGACGAGATTTAATTTGCGCCTGTCGGCAGCAGCATTTTACTTCGCCTATCACTACATAAATCGCGCGAAGCTCTGTCGACAGTCACCACGGACCATTTGCAATGGTGAACAATATGACCGACTTAACCGCGCAAGAAGCCGCATGGCAGACCCGGGATCACCTTGATGACCCGGTCATCGGCGAACTGCGCAACCGTTTTGGGCCGGATGCCTTTACCGTTCAGGCGACTCGCACCGGGGTACCCGTTGTTTGGGTCAAGCGTGAACAATTACTGGAAGTGGGCGATTTCTTAAAGAGATTGCCGAAACCTTACGTCATGCTGTTTGACTTACACGGCATGGACGAACGTCTGCGCACACACCGCGAAGGGTTACCCGCCGCGGATTTTTCCGTTTTCTACCACCTGATTTCCATTGAACGCAATCGCGATATCATGCTCAAGGTGGCCTTGTCTGAAAACGACCTGCGTGTACCGACCTTCACCAAACTGTTCCCGAACGCTAACTGGTATGAGCGTGAAACCTGGGACATGTTTGGTATTGAATTTGACGGACACCCGCACCTGACGCGTCTGTTGATGCCGCCAACCTGGAAAGGCCATCCGCTGCGTAAAGACTACCCGGCGCGTGCTACCGAATTCGATCCGTTTGAGCTGACCAAAGCGAAGCAGGATCTGGAAATGGAAGCGCTGACCTTCAAACCGGAAGACTGGGGCATGCAGCGTGGTACCGAAAACGAGGACTTTATGTTCCTCAACCTCGGCCCGAACCACCCGTCTTCACACGGTGCATTCCGTATTGTTCTTCAGCTTGATGGCGAAGAGATTGTCGACTGTGTGCCTGACATCGGTTACCACCACCGTGGTGCTGAAAAGATGGGCGAACGTCAGTCCTGGCATAGCTACATTCCGTATACCGACCGTATCGAATACCTCGGCGGCTGCGTCAACGAGATGCCGTACGTGCTGGCAGTGGAAAAACTGGCGGGCATTACCGTACCGGATCGCGTTAACGTTATCCGCGTGATGCTCTCCGAGCTGTTCCGCATTAACAGCCATCTGCTGTATATCTCGACGTTTATCCAGGACGTCGGCGCCATGACGCCGGTCTTCTTTGCCTTTACCGACCGTCAGAAAATCTACGACATCGTAGAAGCGGTCACCGGCTACCGTATGCACCCGGCCTGGTTCCGTATTGGCGGCGTGGCGCATGACCTGCCGCGCGGCTGGGACAAACTGCTGCGTGAATTCCTCGACTGGATGCCGAAGCGTCTGGCGTCTTACGAGAAAGCCGCACTGCAAAACACCATTCTGAAAGGGCGTTCGCAGGGCGTTGCCGCTTACGGTAAGAAAGAAGCGCTGGACTGGGGCTGCACCGGTGCGGCGCTGCGTGCGACCGGTATTGATTTCGACGTGCGTAAAGCACGCCCTTACTCTGGCTACGAAAACTTTGACTTTGAAGTGCCGGTTGGCGGCGGGGTTTCCGACTGCTACACCCGCGTGATGCTGAAAGTGGAAGAGCTGCGCCAGAGTCTGCGCATCCTTGAGCAGTGCCTCAACAACATGCCGGAAGGCCCGTTCAAAGCGGATCACCCGTTGACGACGCCGCCGCCGAAAGAGCGCACGCTGCAACATATCGAAACCCTGATCACCCACTTCCTGCAAGTGTCGTGGGGCCCGGTTATGCCGGCGAATGAGTCCTTCCAGATGGTGGAAGCGACCAAGGGTATCAACAGTTACTACCTGACCAGCGATGGCAGCACCATGAGTTATCGTACCCGTATTCGTACCCCGAGCTACGCGCATTTGCAGCAGATCCCGGTGGCAGTACGTGGCAGCCTGGTGTCCGACCTGATCGTCCATCTGGGTAGTATCGATTTTGTTATGTCAGATGTGGACCGCTAATTATGCACGAGAATCAACAACCACAAACCGAGGCTTTTGAGCTGAGTGCGGCAGAGCGTGAAGCCATTGAGCACGAGAAGCACCACTACGAAGACCCGCGTGCGGCGTCCATTGAAGCGCTGAAAATCGTTCAGAAGCAGCGTGGCTGGGTGCCGGACGGTGCGATCCACGCGATCGCCGATGTGCTGGGGATCCCGGCAAGCGATGTCGAAGGTGTTGCGACGTTTTACAGTCAGATCTTCCGCCAGCCGGTGGGTCGCCACGTGATCCGCTATTGCGACAGCGTGGTGTGCCATATCAACGGTTACCAGGGGATTCAGGCTGCGCTGGAGAAAAAGCTCAACATCAAGCCGGGGCAGACGACCTTCGACGGTCGCTTTACGCTGCTGCCGACCTGTTGCCTTGGGAACTGCGACAAAGGGCCGAACATGATGATCGATGAGGATACTCACGCTCACCTGACCCCGGAAGGCATTCCTGAACTGCTGGAGCGGTATAAATGAAAGACATTATCCGTACTCCCGAAACGCATCCGCTGACCTGGCGTCTGCGTGATGATAAACAGCCCGTGTGGCTGGACGAATACCGTAGCAAGAACGGCTACGAAGGTGCGCGTAAGGCGCTGACTGGTCTGTCCCCGGACGAAATCGTCAATCAGGTCAAAGACGCTGGCCTGAAAGGGCGCGGCGGCGCAGGCTTTTCCACCGGTCTGAAGTGGAGCCTGATGCCAAAAGACGAATCCATGAACATCCGCTACCTGCTGTGTAACGCGGATGAAATGGAGCCGGGCACCTATAAAGACCGTTTGCTGATGGAACAGCTGCCGCATCTGCTGGTGGAAGGCATGCTGATCTCCGCGTTTGCGCTAAAAGCGTACCGGGGTTACATCTTCCTGCGCGGTGAATACATTGAAGCCGCCGTGCATCTGCGCCGTGCGATTGCGGAAGCGACCGAAGCCGGTCTGCTCGGCAAAAACATTATGGGCACCGGTTTTGATTTCGAACTGTTTGTTCACACCGGGGCAGGGCGCTACATCTGCGGTGAAGAAACGGCGCTGATCAACTCCCTTGAAGGCCGTCGCGCTAACCCGCGTTCGAAGCCGCCGTTCCCGGCGACCTCCGGCGCATGGGGTAAACCGACCTGCGTCAACAACGTGGAAACGCTGTGTAACGTTCCGGCGATCCTCGCCAACGGCGTGGAGTGGTACCAGAACATTTCGAAGAGCAAAGATGCTGGCACCAAGCTGATGGGCTTCTCGGGTCGCGTGAAGAATCCGGGACTGTGGGAACTGCCGTTCGGTACCACTGCACGTGAGATCCTCGAAGATTACGCGGGCGGCATGCGCGATGGACTGAAGTTCAAAGCCTGGCAGCCTGGCGGCGCGGGAACTGACTTCCTGACCGAAGCGCACCTCGATCTGCCAATGGAATTTGAGAGCATTGGTAAAGCAGGCAGCCGTCTGGGTACCGCACTGGCAATGGCGGTTGACCATGAGATAGGTATGGTGCCGCTGGTGCGTAACCTGGAAGAGTTCTTTGCTCGTGAATCCTGCGGATGGTGTACGCCATGTCGTGACGGCCTGCCGTGGAGCGTCAAAATTCTGCGTGCGCTGGAGCGTGGCGAAGGCCAGCCTGGGGATATCGAGACACTTGAGCAACTGTGTCGTTTCCTCGGCCCGGGTAAAACCTTCTGTGCACACGCACCGGGCGCGGTTGAGCCGCTACAGAGCGCCATTAAATATTTCCGCGAAGAATTCGAAGCTGGCATTAAGCAGTCGTTCAGCAATACCCACGCGATTGGTGGTATTCAGCCGAACCTGCTGAAAGAGCGCTGGTGATTACAGGCCTCTGAGCCTGTATCGCGATATGAATTTCGATTAACGCTTAGTCTCTGACTAAGCCAACTGGAAGCATGCTGACTATGGCTACGATTCATGTAGACGGCAAAGAATATGAGGTCAACGGAGCGGACAACCTGCTGGAAGCTTGTCTGTCTCTCGGCCTTGATATTCCGTACTTTTGCTGGCATCCGGCGCTGGGAAGCGTTGGTGCTTGCCGCCAGTGTGCGGTGAAGCAATACCAAAACGCGGAAGACACGCGTGGTCGCCTGGTGATGTCTTGTATGACACCGGCAACCGAAGGCACGTTTATTTCGATTGACGACGAAGAAGCGAAACAGTTCCGCGAAAGCGTGGTGGAGTGGTTGATGACCAACCACCCGCACGACTGTCCGGTCTGTGAAGAGGGCGGTAACTGCCACCTTCAGGATATGACCGTGATGACCGGCCACAGTTTCCGTCGCTATCGTTTCACCAAACGTACTCACCGCAACCAGGACCTGGGGCCGTTCATCTCTCATGAAATGAACCGCTGCATCGCCTGTTATCGCTGTGTGCGTTACTACAAAGATTATGCAGACGGTCAGGATCTGGGCGTGTATGGCGCGCACGATAACGTCTACTTCGGACGTCCGGAAGACGGTACCCTGGAGAGTGAATTCTCCGGTAACCTGGTGGAAATCTGCCCGACCGGCGTATTCACCGATAAAACGCATTCCGAACGCTATAACCGTAAATGGGACATGCAATTTGCGCCGAGCATCTGCCAACAATGTTCCATCGGCTGTAACATCAGCCCGGGTGAGCGTTACGGCGAACTGCGTCGTATCGAAAACCGTTATAACGGGACCGTTAACCACTACTTCCTCTGCGACCGCGGTCGTTTTGGCTATGGTTACGTGAACCTGAAAGACCGTCCGCGTCAGCCAGTACAGCGTCGTGGCGATGACCTGATCACCCTCAACGCCGAACAGGCAATGCAGGGCGCGGCAGATATTCTGCGTCAGTCGAAGAAAGTGATTGGCATCGGCTCACCGCGCGCCAGCGTTGAGAGCAACTTCGCGTTGCGTGAACTGGTCGGGGCGGAAAACTTCTATACCGGGATTGCACAATCCGAGCAGGAACGTCTGCAACTGGCACTGAAGGTGCTGCGTGAAGGCGGTGTGCATACCCCTGCGCTGCGTGATATTGAATCTTACGATGCGGTACTGGTGCTGGGCGAAGACATCACTCAGACCGGCGCTCGCGTTGCACTGGCCGTGCGTCAGGCGGTGAAAGGCAAGGCACGCGAAATGGCGGCAGCCCAGAAAGTGGCTGACTGGCAGATTGCGGCGATCCTCAACATCGGCCAACGCGCGAAGCACCCGCTGTTCGTGACCAATGTGGATAACACCCGTCTGGATGATATCGCGGCCTGGACCTACCGTGCGCCGGTTGAAGATCAGGCGCGTTTAGGCTTCGCGATTGCCCATGCGCTGGACAACAATGCGCCAGCCGTTGACGGCATCAGCAGCGACCTGCAAAACAAAATCGACGTGATCGTCCAGGCGCTGGCCGGGGCGAAAAAACCGCTGATCATTTCCGGTACTAACGCCGGTAGCGCAGAAGTGATTCAGGCGGCTGCCAACGTGGCGAAAGCGCTGAAAGGTCGCGGTGCGGACGTCGGCATCACGATGATTACCCGTTCGGTTAACAGTATGGGCCTGGGCATTATGGGCGGTGGTTCGCTCGACGATGCGCTGACCGAACTGGAAACCGGCCGTGCTGACGCGGTGGTCGTGCTGGAAAACGATCTGCATCGTCATGCGTCGGCAACGCGCGTGAATGCTGCGCTGGCAAAAGCGCCGCTGGTGATGGTGGTTGACCATCAGCGTACGGCGATCATGGAAAACGCCCATCTGGTGCTTTCCGCCGCCAGCTTTGCCGAAAGCGACGGCACGGTCATCAACAACGAAGGCCGTGCTCAGCGTTTCTTCCAGGTTTACGATCCGGCGTACTACGACAGCAATACCATCATGCTGGAAAGCTGGCGCTGGTTGCATTCACTGCACAGCACCGTACAGAACCGCGAAGTGGACTGGACGCAGCTTGACCACGTGATCGACGCGGTCGTCGCCGCGATGCCTGAACTGGCCGGTATTAAAGATGCTGCGCCGGATGCCACCTTCCGCATTCGTGGACAAAAACTGGCGCGTGAGCCGCACCGTTACAGTGGTCGTACGGCGATGCGCGCGAACATCAGCGTTCATGAACCGCGTCAGCCGCAGGACAAAGACACGATGTTTGCCTTCTCAATGGAAGGGAACAACCAGCCGTCTGCGCCGCGTTCACAGATTCCATTTGCCTGGGCGCCGGGCTGGAACTCTCCACAGGCGTGGAACAAGTTCCAGGATGAAGTGGGCGGGAAACTGCGCCATGGCGATCCGGGTGTGCGTCTGATTGAAGCCTCAGAGGGCAGTCTGGATTACTTCGCGACGGTTCCTGCAAGCTTCCAGGCCCAGGACGGTCAGTGGCGTATCGCGCCGTACTACCATTTGTTTGGTAGCGATGAACTGTCTCAGCGTGCGCCGGTCTTCCAGAGCCGCATGCCGCAACCGTACATCAAACTCAACCCGGCCGATGCCGCGAAGTTGGGCGTGAATGCCGGTACCCGCGTCTCCTTTAGCTACGATGGCAATACGGTCACGCTGCCGGTTGAAATCGCCGAAGGGCTGACGGCAGGGCAGGTTGGCTTGCCGATGGGCATGCCGGGCATTGCCCCTGTTCTGGCGGGTGCGCGTCTTGAGGATCTGCAGGAGGCACAACAATGAGTTGGATTACACCGGATCTGATCGAAATCCTGCTGACCATCCTCAAAGCGGTGGTGATTCTGCTGGTGGTGGTCACCTGCGGGGCATTCATGAGCTTTGGCGAACGTCGTCTGCTGGGTCTGTTCCAGAACCGTTACGGACCGAACCGTGTAGGCTGGGGCGGTTCGCTCCAGCTGGTTGCGGACATGATCAAGATGTTCTTTAAAGAAGACTGGATCCCGAAATTCTCGGATCGCGTCATCTTTACCCTTGCGCCAATGATCGCCTTTACCTCGCTGCTGCTGGCGTTTGCCATCGTGCCGGTGAGTCCGGGTTGGGTGGTCGCGGATCTGAACATCGGGATCTTGTTCTTCCTGATGATGGCGGGTCTGGCGGTGTATGCGGTGCTGTTCGCCGGTTGGTCGAGCAACAACAAATACTCGCTGTTGGGTGCGATGCGTGCGTCTGCGCAGACGCTCAGCTACGAAGTGTTCCTCGGGCTTTCCCTGATGGGCGTGGTGGCGCAGGCCGGTTCCTTTAACATGACCGACATCGTCAACAGCCAGGCTGATATCTGGAACGTTATTCCGCAGTTCTTTGGTTTTGTCACCTTCGCTATCGCGGGCGTGGCGGTGTGTCACCGTCATCCGTTTGACCAGCCGGAAGCCGAGCAGGAACTGGCCGATGGTTACCACATTGAATACTCCGGGATGAAATTCGGTCTGTTCTTTGTGGGCGAGTACATCGGTATCGTCACCATTTCTGCGCTGATGGTTACCCTGTTCTTTGGTGGCTGGCAGGGCCCGTTCTTACCGCCATTCATCTGGTTCGCGATTAAAACCGCGTTCTTCATGATGATGTTCATTTTGATTCGTGCGTCGTTACCGCGTCCTCGTTATGACCAGGTAATGTCCTTCGGCTGGAAAATCTGCCTGCCGCTGACGCTCATCAATTTGCTGGTAACGGCGGCTGTCATTCTCTGGCAGGCGCAATAAGGGGCACAAAGACCATGACCTTAAAAGAATTGTTAGTAGGCTTCGGCACCCAGGTACGCAGTATCTGGATGATCGGCCTGCATGCGTTCGCGAAACGCGAAACGCAGATGTACCCGGAAGAGCCGGTCTATCTACCGCCCCGTTTTCGTGGTCGCATTGTGCTGACGCGCGACCCGGACGGCGAGGAGCGCTGCGTTGCCTGTAACCTGTGTGCGGTAGCGTGTCCGGTAGGCTGTATCTCTCTGCAAAAAGCAGAGACCAAAGATGGTCGCTGGTATCCGGAGTTTTTCCGCATTAACTTCTCACGCTGCATTTTCTGCGGTCTGTGCGAAGAAGCCTGTCCAACAACCGCGATTCAGCTTACGCCAGATTTCGAACTGGGTGAGTACAAGCGCCAGGATCTGGTTTACGAGAAAGAGGATCTGCTGATCTCCGGTCCGGGCAAATACCCGGAATATAACTTCTACCGGATGGCAGGTATGGCAATCGACGGCAAAGATAAGGGCGAAGCAGAGAACGAAGCCAAGCCTATCGACGTCAAGAGCCTGTTACCGTAAGGAGAGGGGCAATGGAGTTCGCTTTTTATATCTGTGGCCTGGTCGCCATTCTCGCAACCTTGCGGGTGATCACCCATACCAATCCGGTGCACGCACTGCTGTACCTGATTATTTCGCTGCTGGCGATTTCCGGGGTGTTCTTCTCGCTGGGCGCTTACTTCGCGGGTGCGCTGGAAATCATCGTTTACGCGGGCGCCATTATGGTGCTGTTCGTGTTTGTGGTGATGATGCTCAACCTGGGCGGTTCTGAAATCGAACAGGAACGTCAGTGGCTGAAGCCGCAGGTGTGGATTGGCCCGGCAATTCTGTCGGCTATCATGCTGGTGGTGATTGTTTACGCCATTCTGGGGGTTAACGATCAGGGTATCGACGGTACACCAATCAGCGCGAAAGCGGTAGGTATTACCCTGTTCGGGCCTTACGTACTGGCGGTTGAACTGGCATCCATGCTGCTGCTGGCAGGTCTGGTTGTTGCCTTCCACGTTGGACGCGAAGAGCGTTCAGGTGAAGTGCTGAGCAACCGTAAAGACGACAGCGCGAAAAGAAAAACGGAGGAGCACGCATGATCCCCTTACAACATGGACTGATCCTCGCTGCGATTTTATTCGTTCTGGGTTTAACCGGTCTGGTTATCCGCCGCAATCTGCTGTTTATGCTGATTGGCCTGGAAATCATGATCAACGCTTCCGCGCTGGCCTTTGTGGTTGCCGGTAGCTACTGGGGCCAGACCGATGGTCAGGTGATGTATATTCTCGCCATCAGCCTTGCGGCTGCCGAAGCGAGTATAGGGCTTGCGCTGTTGCTGCAACTTCATCGCCGTCGCCAGAACCTGAACATCGATTCAGTAAGTGAGATGCGTGGATGAACATGCTTGCCTTAACCATCATTCTGCCATTGATTGGCTTTGTCCTGCTGGCGTTCTCTCGCGGACGCTGGTCAGAAAATCTCTCCGCAACAGTGGGCGTAGGCTCCATTGGTCTGGCGGCGCTGGTCACTGCCTTTGTCGGGATGGACTTCTTCGCCAACGGCAAGCAGGCGTTCAGCCAGCCGCTGTGGACGTGGATGTCTGTCGGTAACTTCAACATTGGTTTCAACCTGGTACTGGACGGCCTGTCGCTGACCATGCTGTCGGTTGTCACTGGTGTCGGTTTCCTGATCCACATGTTCGCCTCCTGGTACATGCGCGGTGAAGAGGGCTACTCCCGCTTCTTCGCTTACACGAACCTGTTTATCGCCAGCATGGTTGTTCTGGTGCTGTCCGATAACCTGCTGTTGATGTACCTCGGCTGGGAAGGCGTGGGCCTGTGCTCTTACCTGCTGATCGGTTTCTATTACACCGATCCAAAGAATGGCGCTGCGGCGATGAAAGCGTTCGTCGTGACCCGTGTGGGTGACGTGTTCCTCGCGTTCGCACTGTTCATTCTGTACAACGAGCTGGGTACCCTGAACTTCCGTGAAATGGTTGAACTGGCGCCAGCACACTTCGCCGCAGGCAACAATATGTTGACGTGGGCGACGCTAATGCTGCTGGGTGGTGCTGTGGGTAAATCGGCACAGTTGCCGTTGCAAACATGGCTGGCTGACGCGATGGCGGGCCCGACGCCTGTCTCCGCGCTGATCCACGCCGCAACGATGGTAACCGCTGGTGTTTACCTGATTGCCCGTACGCATGGCCTGTTCCTGATGACCCCGGAAGTTCTGCATCTGGTCGGTATCGTGGGTGCGGTGACGCTGGTGATGGCAGGTTTTGCCGCACTGGTGCAAACCGACATCAAGCGCGTACTCGCTTATTCCACCATGAGCCAGATCGGCTACATGTTCCTGGCGCTGGGCGTTCAGGCATGGGATGCGGCGATTTTCCACCTGATGACGCACGCCTTCTTTAAAGCGCTGCTGTTCCTGGCGTCCGGTTCCGTCATTCTGGCCTGCCATCACGAACAGAACATCTTCAAGATGGGTGGCCTGCGTAAGTCCATTCCGCTGGTTTATCTCTGCTTCCTGGTGGGCGGTGCGGCGCTGTCGGCGCTGCCGCTGATTACCGCAGGCTTCTTCAGTAAGGATGAGATTCTGGCAGGCGCGATGGCGAATGGTCATATCAATCTGATGGTGGCAGGACTGGTCGGTGCGTTCATGACCTCCCTGTATACCTTCCGTATGATTTTCATCGTGTTCCACGGTAAAGAACAAATTCATGCTCATGCAGGGAAGGGGATTACTCACCACCTGCCGTTGATTGTCCTGATGATCCTGTCCACCTTCGTAGGCGCGCTGATTGTGCCGCCGCTGCAGGGTGTACTGCCACAGACAACTGAACTTGAGCATGGCCGCGTGATGACCCTGGAAATGACTTCTGGCGTGGTAGCGATTGCGGGCATCCTGATTGCCGCATGGTTGTGGCTGGGTAAACGTACTCTGGTGACCTCGATTGCCAACAGTGCGCCGGGTCGTCTGCTGGGCACCTGGTGGTATAACGCCTGGGGCTTCGACTGGCTGTACGACAAAGTGTTCGTTAAGCCGTTCCTTGGCGTCGCCTGGCTGCTTAAACGCGATCCGCTCAATGCCCTGATGAACGTGCCAGCCATCCTTTCCCGCTTTGCAGGTAAAGGCCTGCTGTTCAGCGAGAACGGTTATCTGCGCTGGTATGTCGCATCAATGAGCATTGGCGCCGTAGTGGTGCTGGCACTGCTGATGGTACTGCGTTGAGTTTGCGGGCTGGATGAACGACTGCCGGATGGCGCTACGCTTATCCGGCCTACACGCTCAAAGAGAATTTTTAGAAAATTCGTTGAAAATCAGGTCCAACTGGACAGGCGTTATCGGCGAAGTCAGAGTGAGCACCGCCTGTGTACCGCAACCGGAGCGTACTGAGGTATGTGAGGATTGCGAGCACTGTCGGGGTTCGCTATGACGAGTGAGATAGCCTGAACCGGACTTAAACAAGGAACAAAGATCACCATGTTATTACCTTGGTTGATATTAATCCCCTTTATCGGTGGCTTCCTGTGCTGGCAGACCGAACGCTTTGGCGTGAAGGTGCCGCGCTGGATCGCGCTGATCACCATGGGACTGACGCTCGCGCTTGGCCTGCAACTGTGGCTACAGGGCGGTTATTCGCTGACGCAGTCTGCTGGCATTCCGCAGTGGCAGTCTGAATTTGTCCTGCCGTGGATCCCGCGCTTTGGCATCTCGATTCACCTGGCAATCGACGGTTTGTCGCTGCTGATGGTGGTGCTGACCGGTCTGCTTGGCGTTCTGGCGGTGTTGTGTTCCTGGCGAGAAATCGAAAAATACCAGGGCTTCTTCCACCTGAACCTGATGTGGATCCTGGGCGGCGTGATCGGTGTGTTCCTTGCCATCGACATGTTCCTGTTCTTCTTCTTCTGGGAAATGATGCTGGTGCCGATGTACTTCCTGATCGCGCTGTGGGGCCACAAGGCGTCCGACGGTAAAACGCGTATCACGGCGGCAACCAAGTTCTTCATTTACACCCAGGCGAGCGGTCTGGTGATGCTGATTGCCATCCTGGCGCTGGTGTTCGTTCACCATAATGCGACCGGCGTGTGGACCTTCAACTATGAAGACCTGCTGAAAACGCCGATGTCGCATGGCGTCGAATATCTGCTGATGCTGGGCTTCTTCATCGCGTTTGCGGTGAAAATGCCGGTGGTTCCACTGCACGGCTGGCTGCCAGATGCGCACTCCCAGGCACCGACCGCGGGTTCTGTTGACCTCGCCGGTATTTTGCTGAAAACCGCCGCTTACGGTCTGCTGCGTTTCTCTCTGCCGCTGTTCCCGAACGCGTCAGCGGAGTTCGCGCCTATCGCGATGTGGCTGGGCGTTATCGGTATCTTCTACGGTGCATGGATGGCGTTCACGCAGTACGACATTAAACGTCTGATCGCCTACACCTCGGTTTCACACATGGGTTTCGTGCTGATTGCCATCTACACCGGCAGCCAGCTGGCGTACCAGGGGGCGGTGATTCAGATGATTGCGCACGGCCTGTCCGCTGCGGGTCTGTTCATTCTGTGTGGTCAACTGTACGAACGTCTGCACACCCGCGACATGCGTATGATGGGCGGCCTGTGGGGCAAAATGAAATGGTTACCGGCGCTGTCGATGTTCTTCGCCGTGGCGACGCTGGGTATGCCTGGCACCGGTAACTTCGTTGGCGAATTCATGATCCTGTTTGGCAGCTACCAGGTGGTTCCGGTCATCACCGTGATTTCGACCTTTGGTCTGGTGTTTGCCTCTGTTTACTCGCTGGCGATGCTACATCGCGCTTACTTCGGTAAAGCGAAGAGCCAGATTGCGCAACAAGAGCTGCCAGGGATGTCGCTGCGTGAGCTGTTTATCATCCTGTTGCTGGTCGTGCTTCTGGTACTGCTTGGCTTCTATCCGCAGCCGATTCTGGATACCTCGCATTCTGCGATGAGCAACATCCAGCAGTGGTTTGTTAATTCCGTTACTACTACAAGGCCGTAAATCGCCATGACAATAACTCCACAACACCTGATTGCGCTGCTACCGCTGCTGATCGTCGGCTTGACGGTGGTGGTTGTGATGCTCTCCATTGCGTGGCGACGCAATCACTTCCTCAATGCCACGCTGTCGGTCATTGGGCTTAACGCCGCGCTGGTTTCGCTCTGGTTTGTTGGCCAGGCTGGCGCGATGGACGTGACCCCGCTGATGCGGGTTGACGGTTTCGCAATGCTCTACACCGGACTGGTTCTGCTGGCGAGTCTGGCGACCTGTACTTTTGCCTACCCGTGGCTGGAAGGCTATGACGATAACCGGGAAGAGTTCTACCTGCTGGTGTTGATTGCCGCGCTGGGTGGCATTCTGCTGGCGAACGCCAATCATCTGGCGGCGCTGTTCCTTGGTATCGAACTGATCTCCCTGCCGCTGTTTGGTCTGGTGGGCTATGCCTTCCGTCAGAAACGTTCGCTGGAAGCCAGTATCAAATACACCATCCTGTCTGCTGCCGCCTCGTCATTCCTGCTGTTTGGTATGGCGCTGGTGTACGCGCAGTCTGGCAACCTGTCGTTTGTTGCGCTCGGTAAGAGCCTCGGCGACGGTATGTTGAACGAGCCGCTGCTGCTGGCGGGCTTCGGGATGATGATTGTTGGTCTGGGCTTTAAACTCTCTCTGGTTCCGTTCCACCTGTGGACGCCAGACGTATACCAGGGCGCACCGGCTCCGGTTTCCACCTTCCTGGCGACGGCGAGCAAAATCGCTATCTTCGGCGTGGTGATGCGTCTGTTCCTGTACGCGCCGGTTGGCGACAGTGAAGCGGTTCGCGTGGTGCTTGGCGTGATCGCCTTTGCTTCCATCATCTTCGGTAACCTGATGGCGCTGAGCCAGACTAACATCAAGCGTCTGCTGGGTTATTCGTCTATCTCTCACCTCGGCTACCTGTTAGTGGCGCTGATTGCTCTGCAGAGCGGCGAGATGTCCATGGAAGCGGTCGGCGTTTACCTTGCCGGTTACCTGTTCAGCAGCCTCGGCGCGTTCGGCGTGGTCAGCCTGATGTCCAGTCCGTACCGTGGTCCGGATGCCGATTCTCTGTTCTCCTACCGTGGGCTGTTCTGGCATCGTCCGATCCTCGCGGCAGTGATGACGGTAATGATGCTGTCTCTGGCGGGTATCCCGATGACGCTGGGCTTTATCGGTAAATTCTACGTGCTGGCAGTCGGTGTGCAGGCGAACCTATGGTGGCTGGTTGCTGCTGTGGTGGTTGGTTCCGCGATTGGTTTGTATTACTACCTGCGTGTTGCCGTGAGTCTGTACCTGAGCGCGCCGCAGCAGCTTAACCGCGATGCGCCGTCTAACTGGCAGTACAGCGCAGGCGGTATTGTGGTACTGATCTCCGCACTGCTGGTGCTGGTGCTGGGTATCTACCCGCAGCCGCTGATCAGTATTGTGCAGTTAGCCGCACCGCTGATGTAAGCGACAAGCAAAAACGAAAAACCCGCCGAGGCGGGTTTTTTTATGGATGAAGAATCTTCAGGCAATCAACTGACGACTGACCAGCGGGCCGCTGATGTTTTGCGCCGCGCGGTCCATCACTTCCTGAATAACGGATGACAGTTCATTCACTTCAAACTTCGCCACGTAGCCATCGGCTTTCACTTTGCGGACGTGATCTTCATTGGCACTACCGGAAAGAGAAGAGTGGATCACCACCGGAATTTTCTTCAGCCGCTCGTCGGTTTTGATTTTTCGGGTCAGGGTGAAACCATCCATCTCCGGCATTTCCAGATCGGTTAACACCAGTGCGATCTTCTCGCTAATCGCTTTGCCTTCCGCTTCCGCTTCCTGCGCCAGTTGCTGAATTTTGTCCCAGGCATCTTTACCGGTGACGTGCATTTGATGGGGAATGTCCATGGCCGTCAGACCTTTCTCCAGCATCGCACGGGCCACGCGGGAGTCTTCCGCGACAATAGCCACGGCACCGGGGGTGATGTTGAACTTATTGGTTTTCAGTTCCGTTGCGCGCAGGTCGTGATTCGATGGCACGATGTCATACAGAATCTGTTCTACGTCGAGCACCAGCGCCAGGTTGTTGGTCTCTTTGTCTTCATCCAGACAGGCGATACTGGTGATGTAGCGGCCGTTCACCGCTTTCTCTGCGGTGTGTACCTGCTTCCAGTCCAGGCGCATGATGTTTTCGACCGACTCGACGGCGAAGGCCTGCACGCTACGGGCATATTCGGTGATTAACAGAATGTTGAGTCCATTCTCCGGCTTGCAGCCAGCTACGGCGGGGAGGTCAATAACCGGAATCACCTGATCGCGAATATTGACCATTCCCAGCAATGGCGCCTTCATCCCTGCCGGACGAGTAAAGGCAGGCATAGGTACAATTTCGCGCAACTTGAACACGTTAATGCCAAACAGCTCAGATTTCTGTTCGTGCAGGGAGTTTCCCAGACGAAACAGCAGCAGTTCAAAGCGGTTGGACAGGGTCAGATTCGCCCTGTCATCGATATCTTTCTGGAAATTGTCCATGCTGTCCTCAGTGTGAATACTGCGTTTTTACTGTTATCGGCACTGAGAGCAAAAAATGGAGCCCTAAACCGTGAAAATGGCGAAATCGTCGGCAAGTTCAGTGGAAGGGAAGATAGCCTGACACTCTGCCAGCAGTCGCTGGCAACCTGCGGCGTCATAGCGCGAACTGACGTGCGTTATGATGAGCTTTCCGACTGCAGCCTCCCGTGCCAGCAGTGCCGCCTGGCGGGTGGAACTGTGTCCACGGCTGTTGGCCTTTTCTTCCATTGACGTATCCAGCGTGGTTTCGTGAATCATCACGTCGACCCCTTTCGCCAGATCAAGCGCGGATGCGCAGGGCGCGGTATCGCCAAAAATCGCGACCGTTTTACCGGGCGTCGCTGGGGCAAGAAAATCGGCCCCGCGTATCACGCTGCCGTCTTCCAGGGTGACCGTTTTGCCTGCTTTCAGATCCTGAAACCAGGGACCGGCCTTCACCCCAGCGGCTTTCAGCGCTTTGGCGTTGAGCGCGCCGGGTTTATCATGCTCCTCAACGCGGTAACCGTAACATTCCAGCGGGTGTTCAAGCGGGTAAGCCGTTACTTTTCGCAGCCCGTCATCAAGAATTTCCCCGGCGGTGATTTCGACGATTTCCAGCGGATAGTCAGTCCATGAGCCGCTCAGACGCAGCGCGGTTTCAGTAAACTCACGCAGCCCCTTCGGCCCGTAAAGCGTTAGCGGCTGAGCATTGCCCGCCATCGAACGACTGCACAGTAAACCCGGCAAACCGAACAGATGATCGCCGTGCAGATGGCTGATGAAAATCCGTTCAATTTTGCCGGGATGATATGCCGTGCTCAACATCTGATGTTGCGTACCTTCACCACAGTCAAACAGCCATAGCGCGGGCTGCGTCGGGTGTTGATGATGTAGCAAAATGGCTGTCACGTTGCGCGTACGCGTGGGCACGCCAGCTGAGGTACCCAGAAAGAGAAATTCCATTATTTCATTACACTTTTGAAAAATAATCTGGCTAGTATAAATCGTTTACGGAAAAGGAGCGCACGATGATTACCTGGCAAGACCTGCATCATTCGGAATTAACCGTCCCACAGCTCTATGCGCTGTTAAAACTGCGCTGTGCGGTGTTTGTTGTGGAGCAGAACTGTCCCTATCTCGACGTAGACGGTGACGATCTGGTGGGTGAGAACCGCCATATCCTGGGCTGGCATGACGGCGAGCTGGTGGCGTATGCGAGGATTCTGAAAAGCACTGAAGATCTGGAGCCCGTCGTGATTGGACGGGTGATCGTCAGTGAAGCGTTACGCGGTGAAAAGCTGGGCCAAAATTTGATGGCGCAGACGCTGGCGTCTTGTCAGCGACACTGGCCGGAGAAGTCGCTGTATCTGGGCGCACAGGCGCATTTGCAGGCATTCTATGCACGATTTGGTTTTGCTCCGGTCACCGAAGTCTATGAGGAAGATGGCATCCCACATGTGGGGATGGCGCGCGAAGCGATTCGGGCGGGATCCTGAGTCGTTGTCTATAGTTAGGGGCAGGTTTACTAACATGGAGAACGAGAATGTCTTATCAATTTGGTGATTCGCGTATTGATGACGACCTGACGTTGCTGAGTGAAACGCTGGAAGAGGTGCTGCGTTCCTCAGGGGATCCCGCCGATCAGAAATACATTGAGCTGAAAGCGCGGGCTGAAAAGGCGCTGGATGAGGTCAAAAATCGCGTAAGTCAGGCTTCAGATAGCTATTATTATCGTGCCAGACAGGCCGTTTATCGTGCAGATGATTATGTGCACGAAAAACCCTGGCAGGGGATTGGCGTTGGCGCGGCGGTCGGACTGGTGCTCGGCTTACTGTTGGCACGACGCTAATCTGCAAGCGAGATCGCATTGACTCCCTAAACTGGGGTACTGCTTTTTTTGTGCAGTACCCCGTATAATGTGAGGTTTTTAACAGGGAGAGGTCCGCGTGCATTCACTCACTACTGCGCTGGAAGGTCTGACGCGTCTTTTGTCGCAGGCAATCCCGGCGGCACCAGGCATTCGGGTTCTCGATGTTCCTTTTCCCCTTAATGACGCTTTCGATGCGTTAAGCTGGCTGGCAAGTCAGTCCATTTATCCGCAATTTTACTGGCAGCAGCGCAACGGTGATGAAGAGGCCGCCGTGCTGGGCGTCGTTGCGCCATTTTCTTCTCTCGATGAGGCACAATGCTTTCTTCGCCAACATCCGCAGCAAACCGACCTGCGTATCTGGGGACTGAATGCGTTTGATCCAGAGCAGGGTAACCTGGTGTTACCGCGTCTTGAGTGGCGGCGCTGTGCGGGCGTGGCTGTGCTGCGTCTGCATTTGTGGAGTGATGTTTCTCTGCGCGAGGATGCTGACCGGGCGCTGACCTTTCTCGCCTCGCTGGCGAGTGTAAAACCGCTGCCGACATTACGTCTGAGCAAAACCGCTGAACAGCACTGGCCCGAAAAAGCAGGCTGGATCACCCTGATTGAGCAGGCCACGCAGACGATTGCCGAAGGTGAACTGGATAAAGTGGTGCTGGCGCGCGCCAGCGATCTGCACTTTTCTCGCCCGGTGAATGCCGCTGCTGTGATGGCTTCAAGTCGCCGTTTGAACCTGAACTGCTACCATTTTTATATGGCTTTTTCTGCGCAGAGTGCGTTCCTGGGTTCGTCTCCGGAACGTCTCTGGCGACGTCGCGATACCGCGCTCCGTACCGAGGCGCTCGCCGGGACGGTAGCGAATCACCCGGATGATTATAAGGCCTGGCAACTGGGCGAATGGCTGATGAAGGACGACAAAAATCAGCGCGAAAATATGCTGGTGGTCGAGGATATCTGTCAGCGCCTGCAGGACTACACGCATACACTGGACGTTTTGCCGCCGCAGGTGCTGCGGTTGCGAAAAGTGCAGCATTTGCGACGCTGCATCTGGACGGCGCTGAATCAGGCGGATGACACGCTCTGTTTACTGCAGTTGCAGCCCACGGCAGCCGTGGCCGGGATCCCACGCGAACGGGCACGGGCATTTATTCAGCAGCGTGAACCTTTTGCGCGGGAATGGTACGCCGGGTCGGCGGGCTATCTGTCATTACAGCAAAGCGAATTTTGTGTTTCGCTGCGGTCGGCGAAAATCAGCGGTAACGTGGTTCGGCTGTATGCCGGTGCGGGTATTGTTCGTGGGTCAGACCCTGAGCAGGAGTGGCAGGAAATCGATAATAAAGCCGCTGGTCTGCGATCTTTGTTACAGATGGATGGATAATGAGTTACATATTCCCGACTCATATCAATAATCCCTTTTTTCCGTTCTTTATACTGAGTCGCAATATTGATACCGGACAATCTCATGTCAGTAAGCGCATTTAACCGACGCTGGGCGGCGGTCATTCTGGAAGCATTAACTCGCCATGGCGTCAGGCATGTTTGCATTGCCCCTGGCTCTCGTTCCACGCCGCTCACTCTGGCGGCGGCGGAAAATTCGGCTTTTATTCACCACACGCATTTTGATGAGCGTGGTCTTGGTCATCTGGCGCTGGGACTGGCGAAGGTGAGTAAACAGCCTGTTGCCGTGATCGTGACCTCCGGTACGGCGGTCGCTAACCTCTATCCGGCGCTGATTGAAGCGGGGCTGACCGGTGAAAAACTGATCCTTCTGACGGCCGATCGTCCTCCTGAACTGATTGACTGCGGCGCGAATCAGGCGATTCGTCAGGCGGGCATGTTTGCGTCACACCCGTCACAAACGCTTTCGCTTCCGCGCCCGACGCAGGACATTCCGGCCCGTTGGCTGGTGTCGACTATCGATAATGCGCTGGCCTCGCTGCATGCCGGCGCGGTCCATATCAACTGTCCGTTTGCCGAGCCGTTATATGGCGAGATGGACGAAACCGGTCTGGCCTGGCAACAGCGTCTCGGTGACTGGTGGCAGGATGACAAACCCTGGCTGCGCGAAGCGCGTCGGCTGGAGAGCGACAAACAGCGCGACTGGTTCTTCTGGCGGCAAAAACGCGGCGTTGTTGTTGCCGGGCGAATGGGTGCAGAAGAGGGCAAGAAAGTTGCGCAATGGGCGCAGACGTTGGGCTGGCCGCTGATTGGCGATGTGCTGTCGCAAACCGGACAGCCGCTTCCCTGTGCCGACCTCTGGCTCGGCAATCCGAAGGCGGTGACGGAACTGCAGCAGGCACAGATTGTAGTGCAGCTGGGCAGCAGTCTGACCGGAAAACGTTTACTGCAATGGCAGGCAAACTGTGAGCCGGAGGAGTACTGGATTGTCGATAATATCGAAGGGCGGCTGGATCCGGCGCATCATCGCGGTCGTCGTCTGGTGGCAAAAATCGGCGACTGGCTGGAACTGCATCCTGCGGAAAAACGGCAACCGTGGTGTGTAGACATTCCGTGTCTGGCGGAGCAGGCCTGGCAGGCCGTGGCGGCGCGGCGTGATACTTTTGGCGAGGCGCAACTGGCGCATCGCATTCGCGACTATCTGCCCGAGCAGGGGCAGCTTTTTGTCGGCAACAGCCTGGTGGTGCGCCTGATTGACGCGCTGTCGCAGCTTCCGGCAGGTTACCCGGTATACAGCAATCGCGGCGCAAGTGGTATTGATGGTCTGTTATCGACCGCTGCGGGCGTGCAGCGCGCCAGCGCGAAATCGACGCTGGCGATCGTGGGCGATTTATCGGCGTTGTACGATCTCAATGCGTTAGCCCTGTTACGGCAGGTCTCCGCGCCGTTCGTACTGATAGTGGTGAACAATAACGGCGGGCAGATTTTCTCGCTGCTGCCCACGCCGCAGAGCGAACGTGAACGCTTTTACCTGATGCCGCAAAATGTTCATTTTGAACACGCGGCTGCAATGTTTAACCTCAAGTATCATCGTCCGGAAAGCTGGGATGAACTGGAGGCGGCGCTGGCTGGCGCGTGGCGTATGCCTGCGACCACGGTGATTGAACTGGTGGTCAACGACACCGACGGCGCGCAGACGCTACAACAGCTGCTGGCGCAGGTGAGCCAATTATGATCCTGCACGCGCAGGCAAAAGCCGCGCAGTCAGACTCACCCTGGCTGGTTTTCCTGCACGGTTTTTCCGGCGATAGCCAGGAATGGCAACCGATCGGCGAGCGGCTTTCCGGCTTTTCACGCTTGTACATCGATCTGCCTGGTCACGGTGGATCGGCGGAGATCCGCGTCAGCGGATTTACCGATGTGATCAGCTTGCTGCGTAATACTCTCCTTAGTTAC
The DNA here is from genome assembly GCF_057983045.1 of Citrobacter sp. LST-B2. Taxonomy (NCBI): domain Bacteria; kingdom Pseudomonadati; phylum Pseudomonadota; class Gammaproteobacteria; order Enterobacterales; family Enterobacteriaceae; genus Citrobacter; species Citrobacter sp. LST-B2. The sequence continues at coordinate 3,310,521 of NZ_CP192598.1, read as the reverse complement.
AACATACTGAAATACTGGCTGGTGGGATATTCCCTCGGCGGCAGAGTGGCGATGATCGCGGCCTGTCAGGAAATGCCGGGGCTTTGCGGCCTGGTGGTTGAAGGCGGGCATCCGGGACTGCAAAGCGACGCCGAACGCGACACGCGCCGGGATTCTGACCATCACTGGGCGGAACGTTTTCGCCATGACGCGCTGACTGAGGTGTTTACTGACTGGTATCAGCAGCCGGTTTTTGCTTCGCTGAACGCGCGGCAACGAGAAGCGCTGGTCGCGCTGCGTAGTCAGAATAACGGCGAAACGCTGGCGGCAATGCTGGAAGCCACTTCGCTGGCGGTCCAGCCTGATTTACGCGCTGCGCTCACCGCGCGCGCCTTTCCGTTTTATTATTTATGTGGTGAACGTGACAGCAAATTCTGCGCCCTGGCGACGGAATTAGCGGCGACCCGCCATGTGATTCGTAACGCCGGACACAATGCGCACCGGGAAAATCCCGCAGGCGTGGTGGACTGTCTGGCTCAGATTCTGCGTCTCTGACTAAAGGACACACTATGATCTATCCTGATGAAACAATGCTTTACGCACCGGTAGAATGGCACGATTGCTCCGAAGGCTACACCGATATTCGCTATGAGAAATCGACCGACGGTATCGCAAAAATCACCATTAATCGTCCACAGGTGCGCAACGCATTCCGTCCTCTGACCGTCAAAGAGATGATTCAGGCGATGGCTGATGCCCGTTACGACGATAACGTGGGCGTGATTATTCTGACTGGCGCAGGCGATAAAGCCTTTTGTGCCGGCGGCGACCAGAAGGTTCGCGGCGACTACGGCGGCTATCAGGATGACTCCGGCGTGCATCACCTGAACGTGCTGGATTTCCAGCGCCAGATCCGTACCTGTCCGAAGCCGGTCGTGGCGATGGTGGCGGGTTATTCCATTGGCGGTGGTCACGTGCTGCATATGATGTGCGACCTGACGATTGCGGCGGAAAATGCCATCTTCGGGCAGACCGGCCCGAAAGTCGGCTCCTTTGACGGCGGCTGGGGGGCGTCTTACATGGCGCGGATCGTGGGGCAGAAGAAAGCGCGTGAAATCTGGTTCCTGTGCCGTCAGTACGATGCCAAACAGGCGCTGGATATGGGGCTGGTGAACACCGTTGTCCCATTGGCTGAACTCGAAAAAGAAACCGTGCGCTGGTGTCGTGAAATGCTGCAAAACAGCCCGATGGCGCTGCGTTGCCTGAAAGCGGCGCTGAACGCCGACTGTGATGGTCAGGCCGGTTTGCAGGAGCTGGCGGGTAACGCCACCATGCTGTTCTACATGACGGAAGAAGGTCAGGAAGGCCGTAACGCCTTCAACCAGAAACGTCAGCCTGATTTCAGCAAATTCAAACGGAATCCGTAATGCGTAGCGCGCAGGTATACCGCTGGCAGATCCCCATGGACGCGGGGGTGGTTCTGCGCGACAGGCGGTTAAAAACGCGTGACGGGCTGTATGTTCGCCTGCACGACGGCGAGCGTCAGGGATGGGGAGAGCTCTCCCCACTGCCGGGATTCAGTCAGGAAACCCAGGAAGAGGCGCAGGTTGCGCTGCTGGCCTGGGTTGACGGCTGGCTGCAGGGAGAAGATGCATTGCCTGACATGCCTTCTGTGGCCTTTGGCGTCAGTTGTGCGCTGGCGGAAATAGCCGGAACGCTGCCTGAAGCCGCAGACTATCGGGCGGCGCCGCTGTGTACCGGAGACCCGGACGATCTGGTGCTGCAACTGGCGGATATGCCCGGCGAAAAAGTCGCGAAGGTGAAGGTCGGACTGTACGAAGCGGTTCGCGACGGCATGGTGGTCAACCTGCTGCTGGAGGCGATCCCGGAATTGCGGCTGCGGCTGGATGCCAACCGCGCCTGGACGCCGTTGAAGGCGCAGCAGTTCGCGAAGTACGTGAACCCGGACTACCGTAACCGCATCGCCTTCCTCGAAGAACCGTGCAAAACGCGCGACGACTCGCGAGCCTTTGCCCGTGAAACCGGGATTGCTATCGCCTGGGACGAAAGCCTGCGTGAGGCGGATTTTGTCTTTGAAGCAGAAGAGGGCGTACGTGCAGTGGTGATCAAACCGACGCTGACCGGGTCGCTGGAAAAAGTGCGTGAGCAGGTACAGGCCGCGCATACACTGGGGCTGACGGCGGTGATCAGTTCATCCATCGAGTCGAGCCTGGGTCTGACCCAACTGGCGCGCATTGCCGCGTGGCTGACGCCAGACACCATTCCGGGACTGGATACGCTGAGCCTGATGCAGGCGCAGCAGATTCGTCGCTGGCCGGGAAGTCCATTACCACTGATTGACGAATCAGCCCTGGAACGCCTGCGATGACCTTTCCTGACTGGCCGTGGCGATACTGGCGGCAGGTTCAGGGAGACGCGCCAGCCATACGCCTGAATGATGAGGTGCTAAGCTGGCGCACGCTCTGTACGCGTATTGATGCCCTGGCGAGCGGTTTTGCCGCACAGGGGGTTACCGAAGGCTGCGGCGTTATGCTGCGCGCCTGGAATCATCCGCAGACACTGCTGGCATGGCTGGCGCTGTTGCAGTGCGGTGCACGGATCCTGCCGGTCAACCCGCAGCTTCCTCACGCCTTACTGGCAACATTGCTGCCCGATCTCACGCTGCAGTTTGCGCTGGACCTGGAGGGAGAAAACCGCTTTCCCTTTCTGATCCCGCTGAACTGCCTGAACGCGAACGGGCAGCATGCCGTCGACTGGCAGCCGCAGCGTCTGTGTTCCATGACGCTGACCTCCGGTTCGACCGGTCTACCGAAAGCGGCAGTTCATACCTGTCAGGCGCATATTGCCAGTGCTGACGGTGTGCTGTCGCTGATGCCGCTGGCAACAGAGGACGACTGGCTGCTCTCTCTGCCGTTGTTTCATGTCTCCGGACAGGGGATTCTGTGGCGCTGGTTAGTGGCCGGGGCGCGGATGACGGTACGGGAAAAACAGCCGCTGGAACAGATGCTGGCCGGATGCACCCATGCTTCGCTGGTGCCAACGCAACTCTGGCGACTGCTGGTGAACCAGACGCCGGTGGCGCTGAAAGCCGTTTTGCTGGGTGGCGCGGCGATTCCGGTGGCGTTAACCGAGCAGGCGCACGCGCAGGGCATTCGCTGCTGGTGCGGATACGGCCTGACGGAATTTGCCTCAACGGTATGTGCAAAAGAGGCGGACGGTCTGGCTGATGTCGGTATGCCTTTACCGGGACGAGAAGTCAGAATCGTAAATGATGAAGTCTGGCTGCGGGCGGCCAGTATGGCGGAAGGCTACTGGCGAGACGGTAAACTGGTTTCGCTGGTTAACGATGAAGGCTGGTTTGCCACACGCGATCGCGGCGTGCTGAATGACGGAAAACTGACCATCGCCGGACGTCTGGATAATCTCTTTTTTAGCGGCGGAGAGGGGATACAACCCGAAGAGGTGGAACGGGTCATTGTTACGCATCCTCACGTGCTGCAGGCGTTTATCGTGCCGATCGAGGACGCCGAATTTGGTCATCGACCGGTGGCGGTGGTGGAATGTGACGCAGACGTCGCAGAGACAGAACTTAACGAATGGGTGAAAGACAAACTGGCACGTTTCCAGCAGCCGGTACATTGGCTTTCTCTGCCTGCCGAACTGAAAAATGGGGGGATCAAGATATCCCGGCGTGCCGTCGTTGATTGGGTGAATGAAACATTAGGAAAACATTAATTTCACTTCGCAGTTTTACCAATTGATGCCCATTGCCACTTTGTTTATCTGCTACTGTGTAACGTAATGTAAAAGTTCCCGATACGTAAAGGTACGCAATGGAGTGGCAGGTGAAGAAGTCGTGCTATGACAAAAGGTCAGGGAAGCATGCATTAGTGTTAAGTGATGCCGGCGGTTCACTGAAAATGATCGCTGAAGTCCAGTCTGACATTGTGGTGAATGCCGGTGATATCCTTTCCCCGCAGAAGGATGCGCTGTATTCCGTCAACCGTGACAGCGGGCGGACGGTGAAGATTCTGGATGCCAGAAATTATACCTGCGACGAGTGGGAGCGCCTGAAGACGTTGTTGGGGAACAAATAAACGTCAGCGCGTTTTCCGCGGTGCGGGCAGAAAAATGAACATCAGTCCGGCCATGATACACAGTACACCCAGCAGTGCTTTCAGAGAAAACGTGCCCTGCCAGCCGGGTAAGATTATCGACGCCACCCACACCAGCACATAACTCAGGCTGAGCAGCGCGTAAGCCTTGCTCAGCGCGAGGTGATGCAGCGCGTTATGCCAGCAGAAAACCGACAGCAGATAGCCCACTAAACTGGTGAATAGCACGAGCGTACCGGTATGGAGGGAGAACAGCACCGGGATAAACGTCTGCCACTGTGTCATCGGCGGCAGGTTTGCCATCGCAAAGCTCAGGCCCAGTTGCGCGACGGATGTGATGATCACGCTGCACAGTCCCCAGAGTAATCCCATTACGCCGCACTCCCCAGAATAAAAATACCGCTGATGATCAAGACGATGCCCAGCCAGTGACGAAGCGCCACCGGTTCACGCCAGATTTTCCATGCCAGCAATGTGACCCAGACAAAGTTGAGACTGAGCATCGGGTAAGCGATACCCACGGGAATGTTCTGCAATACCAACAACCACAGGATCATCGCCAGGCCAAGGCAGGCGAGCGCCAGCCCCAGCCACAGGGCAACATGGCGTCTTCGCGCGCGGGTCGGCACGCGGAGCGTTGCCTGTTTCTGGCATAATTGCCCCGCAACGCTGAGCAGGCTGGCGAGTACTAATACCAGCCAGATCATTTGGGACGATACTGAATCAGCACCAGACGCCCCTGATTATCGATACTGTCAGCAGGGGGAATGGCAAGGCGGTTGATGTCTTCATCCTTCGCGATAGTGAGCACGAGCGTAATGATCCCCTCCTGGCGGTGCTGGCTGAGCCAGTCCGCAAAATCGCCGTAGCGAATGAACCGGCCTTTAGCATCGGGATAGTTAAGGCCATATTTCAACTCGCCGGTTTGCCCGTACATTAAAATGTCGTCGCGTTTCAGGCTCCAGGCCAGCCCGGCGGCGACGCCTACGCTGTCGGTAAGAATGTAGCGGCTTGGCGCCAGGTTTTCCCGGGTCATCTCGACAAAAAACTGTGGCTGTTTGGATTCCATGACCCGATCGGGCACGGAAAAACCAAACAACAGCGCCAGCGCCACGGGACACAGCGCGGCATAAATCCAGCTCTTTTCGGTGTTAGTCAGCGTATACCAGCCGAAAAAAGTCCACAGAGCAAACATCCCCAGCGTGCAGAAAACCTTATACACCTCAATGTGCATCCAGACCGGCGATTTCAGCGGTCCCCACGGCGAGACAACCAGCGTAGCGATAATCCCGATGACGCCGAACAGAATATTGATCCAGCCGTTGATGCGCAGCGCGGCAAAGCCCTTTTCCGCTGCGTTCAATCCGTATCTCGCCATCAGTATGGCGAGCGGGGCGAAACAGGACAGAATATAGGTCGGTAATTTGCCTTTCGCGATGCTGAAAAACACCAGCGGCATTACGATCCAACCGAGCAGATAGAATGCGCTGCGCGATTCATCTCGCGTCTGCCAGCCGGTCTTTAAGGCTCCGGGAAGCAGCGCAAGCCACGGCAGGCTTCCGGCGATCAGCACCGGCAGATAGTACCAAAACGGCGCTTTGTGCTGGGCGTCATCCATCGCGAAACGCTGGATGTGTTCGACCCAGAAAAAGTAGTGCCAGAAATCGGGTTCACGTTGGGCGATTGCCAGTCCCCACGGCAGAATGACGACGACACAACTGATGACCGCTAATCCGCCAAAGAGGAACAGATCTTTCCAGCGTTTCTGCGCGGCGACCCACGGCAGAACGCTGAGCACCGGTACCGCAAGCGCCAGAAAACCCTTGGTCATTACGCCCATCCCGCAGGTGACGCCCAGCAGCAGGAACCCTGCACTTTTCCCTTGCCAGGTGGTGGCCTGCATCGCCTGCCAGAAGCAGCACAGTCCCGCCATTAGCCAGAGCGCAATCAGCGGATCGAGCACTGCATAGGTGCCAATCCCGTAGACAATAAACAACGACAGGAAGATGATGGCCGACAGCAGGGCGGTACGCGTATCGCGCCATAGGCGCATGGCAAGCCATGCCACCAGCACGGCGGTGACCAGCGTCGCAAAAATGGCGCCCGCACGAACGCCGAAATTGTTCGTACCAAACAATCCCTGCCCGATGCTGTTGATCCAGTACCCGGCAATGGGTTTTTCAAAGTAACGGACGCCAAGAAAATGAGGAACAAGCCAGTCGCCGGAGGCCAGCATTTCACGACTGATCTCGGCATAGCGCGTTTCATCAGGTTGCCACAACAGACGCAGGTTGATGGGGATGATGTACCAGAACGCGATTAGCGCGGCCAGTATCTGATAATAACGGGTGTTTTTCATCGTATGACACTCATTGCTTGCTGGCAGCCTAACCATCCTTCTCTTCCCGCGATGTAACCGCGAATAATCTCTCCCGGCGGCAAGGTGTTGCGATCCTCAGGCAGGAGATCGCCAAGTGGGCAGAAGGTGATGCCCGCATCGGCCGCACGCTGGAGCAGTTCCTCAAACTGGCTGTGCCAGGCACCGCCTTCGACTTCGGCATGAATGGTATACACCGGCGTACCGGTATCCCGCTGTATTCGGGAGAGGATCCAGTCGTTGAAATCCTCTGCCTGAACCTCACGACCCACCGCTTCATCCCACGTGGGCAACGTGACCGGAATTTGTGGCGTAGCGAACGCATCAGCCCCGAGAACCGGACGGAACGGCGCCCAGCCGCGGCAGTCGCTGTTGTATCGCAGAGGAAATGCCTCTTTGGCGAGCACCACACGCTGGTCAGCGCGCCAGCCCGCGACGGCTGAACAGGTCACGGGCTGGCCGGTGATCGCCTCCAGGGCGGTGATTCCGTGTGAAATATCGGCGATCAGTTGCTGTTCGCTCCACTGAGGACTCCGGGACTGCCAGGCGTGGTGATCCCAGGCGTGCAGACCCGTTTCATGCTGGCGTGCCGCTTCACGGATAATCTCGGCGTTTGCGCGACCGATTTCTTTTCCCGGCCAGGCGGTACCGGCCAGCAAAATATCCCAGCCGTAAAGAGACGCGGCGTTTGAGCGCAGCATTTTCCACAGAAACTGCGGTTTAATCAGGCGCCAGAGATGGCGCCCCATGTTGTCAGGCCCAACGCTAAAGAAAAAACTTGCCCGAATGTGGTATCGGCTCAATGACGCTAACAGGCGCGGCACGCCTTCGCGGGTGCCGCGGAAGGTATCGACATCAATACGCAAGCCGACTTTTGTCATGATGAATGTTCCGTGAGATCTACACTGCGCAGGAAGAAATCCAGCGTCTCGTCAACCGTTTCGCGCATATCGATGGTAGGCTCCCAGTCCAGGCAACGTTTTGCATTACGGATGTTGGGCTTACGGTGCTCCACATCCTGATAGCCTTTGCCATAATAGCTGCTGCTTTCAACCACCCGTAACCCGGCAAACGGTGGAAAATGATGGCGCAGTGGATGTTTGTCGAAACTCTCCAGCAGCATTTCCGCCAGTTCCTTGATGCTGGCTTCGTTTTCTGGGTTGCCGATGTTGATGATTTCACCGTCGCAGCGACCCCCCGCATTTTCAATGATCCGGTACAGCGCTTCGATGCCGTCGCGGATATCCGTAAAGCAGCGTTTCTGTTTTCCGCCTTCGATAAGCTTAATCGGCGAGCCTTCCACCAGGTTAAGGATCAACTGTGTGATGGCGCGTGAGCTGCCAATTCGCGCAGAATTCAGGCTGTCGAGTCGCGGCCCCATCCAGTTGAAGGGGCGAAAGAGGGTAAAGCGGAGCCCGTCTTTTTCGCCATAGGCCCAAATGACACGGTCGAGAAGCTGTTTGGACACCGAGTAAATCCAGCGGGGTTTATTGACCGGCCCGACAATCAGATTCGAGCTGTCTTCATCAAACACTTTGTCGGTACACATCCCGTACACTTCAGAAGTCGAGGGGAAAATGATCCGCTTACGGTATTTCACGCAGTAGCGAATGATTTTCAGGTTTTCTTCAAAATCCAGTTCAAAGACGCGCAGTGGGTTGCGGGTATATTCAATTGGCGTGGCAATGGCCACCAGCGGCAGCACCACGTCGCATTTCTTAACGTGATATTCGATCCATTCAGAGTGAATGCTGATGTCGCCTTCCACAAAATGAAAACGCGGGTGGTTGAGGAAGCGGCCAATCGCATCGCTGCCGATATCCAGACCATAGATTTCGTAGTGGTCTTCGCGCAGCAGGCGTTCGGTAAGATGGTTGCCAATAAAACCATTCACGCCGAGGATCAGCACGCGGGTACGGCGCTTGCTGGCAGCCAGCGATGGGCTGTTTAGACGGGAGCCTGCAACCAGGCCGAGTACCTGCGCTAACTGTTCACCCTGCATGGTGATGCCGTTACCCGCCTGTCCGGTCATTACCTCCAGTGCGCCTTCGGAACAGGCGATCAGCAGGGGCGCGACGGAAATCACGGTACCCGGTTGCGCGGTCTGGGGCTGTGAGTGGATGCGGGATGACCAGATGGTGAATTTTTGCGTGCCGGAATAGCTGAACGCGCCCGGCCAGGGGGCCGCGACCGCCCGCACCATGTTATGCAGCGTCGTTGCCGGTCGGTTCCACGTCAGGAAACTGTCTTCAGGCGTGCGACGACCAAAGTACGTTGCGTCGCTCTCGTTTTGCAAAACGTCACGCGTCTCTCTGCGTTTGATAGCGGGTAGTGCCTGTTCCAGCACCTGTCGGGCGGTCTGGCAAAGCTTATGATGTAGCGTAAGGGCCGTATCGTCAGGCGAAATAGCGACACGCTGTTGCCCGATAATGGCGCCTGCATCGGCGCGGTTGACCATGCGATGCAGCGTCACGCCGGTTTCGCTTTCGCCATTCACCAACACCCAGTTCAACGGGGCGCGACCGCGATACTTTGGCAGGAGTGAACCGTGCAGGTTGAATGCACCAGCCGGAGCCTGTTCCAGAATTGCATCGCTGAGCAGATGACGGTAATAGAAAGAGAAAATAACGTCAGGAGCGAGTTGGCTGATACGCTCAGCCCAGATTGGATGGTTCACGTCATCCGGGGCGTAGACCGGGATCCCCGCCTCAGCGGCCAGGCGAGAAACGGAGCCAAAAAACGTGTTTTCTCCTGGATTATCCGCATGTGTAAAAATGGCGGCAATGTCATAGCCGGCGTCGAGCACGGCCTGAACGCCCAGACAGCCCATATCGTGATACGCGAAGACAACGGCTTTCATTATTGATTTTCCTTTGTAGAGAGCGGGCTTTCCGGACGAATAACTTGCTGGACGAAATAGCGGGGGCGGGCGCGAACATCGTTGTAAATTCGACCGATATATTCACCGAGTAATCCCATGCCGATGAACTGCGCGCCGATAAAGGTAAACAGAACGGCAAACAGCATGAATACCCCTTCAGCCGCCCATTGTGGCCCCAGCGTCAGGCGGAGAATGACGAGGAGTATCGACAGAGTAAATCCGGTAACGGCAATGACGCTGCCGAGCAGGCTCAACATGCGCAAAGGCGTCGTCGTCAGGCAGGTCACCAGGTCGTACATCAGGTTAATCAGCCGCATAAAGCTGTATTTGGAATCACCAAATTCACGTTCCGCGTGATGAACGGGGATCTCCGTGGCGCGCCGGGCAAAAATATTCGCCAGAATCGGGATAAATGTGCTGCGCTCATGACAATGCAACATGGCATCGATAATGTGCCGGCGATAGGCGCGAAGCATGCAGCCGTAGTCGCCCATGGCTTTGCCCGTGGTGCGCTGAATCAGATGGTTGATCATCTTCGAGGCGGTTTTACGGAACAGACTGTCCTGACGATTCTGGCGTACGGTGCCAACGACGTCATACCCTTCATCGGCTTTTGCCACCAGACGCGGGATCTCTTCCGGCGGGTTTTGCAGATCGGCATCGAGCGTAATGATCAGGTCGCCAGTAACGTGACTGAATCCCGCCATGATGGCGGAATGCTGCCCGTAGTTGCGATTGAGTAAAATCGAAACGATGTGGCTGCCTTCAGCTTCTGATGCGTCGATCAACAACCGGGCAGAATGGTCGCTGCTACCGTCATCAATCAACAGGATTTCATAGTCTTTTCCCAGACTCTCGCAGGCCGCAGTGGTTCGCCTGAACAGTTCCGGCAGGCTTTCCTGTTCGTTATAGACAGGGATCACCACCGACACTTTCGTAATCGGAAGAGCTTCAAACATGGTTATTTACCTGCAATCTGGCGAAGTGCGGTGATGACACGAGCGGTATCCGCCGGAGTCATATCAGGAAACAGCGGTAGCGAGCAGATACGTGCGCTGTTCCATTCGGTATGGGGGAGCGACAGGGTGTTAAAGCGCTCGCGGTAATATTTCTGCGTGTGCGCCGCGCGAAAATGCAAACCGGTCCCGATTCCCTGGGCTTTGAGCGCCTCCATCAGCGCGTCACGACTGATGCCACAGCGCTCTTCGTCGGTACGAATAATAAACAGATGCCATGCATGGACGTGGGGCCATGACGGCAGGCTCAGCGGTTGAAACGGCAGATCGGCCAGCGCTTGTTGGTACGCGTGGGCGATAGTTGCCCGGCGACGGTTTAGTGTCTCTAGTTTGTCTAACTGAACCAGCGCCATCGCTGCGTTAATATCGGTTAGATTGTATTTGTAACCTGGTGTCAGTACCTCGGCCTGAGGCGCGCGACCCCAGGTCTGGCGATCGTAGGCATCCACGCCGAGTCCGTGGAATTTCAGGGCGCGTAACTGCCGGGCGAGTGGCTCATCATCGGTGACGATCAGTCCTCCCTCTGCGCAGGTGACATTCTTGATGGCGTGAAAGGAGAAAATCGCGGTACCTCGTGCGCCGACGTGACGACCCTGATAATAAGTCCCGACCGCGTGGGCGGCATCTTCGATAACCGCAATGCCGTGACGTTCCGCAAGGGCGTAAATGGCATCCAGATCGGCCGGTGCGCCGGCGTAATGGACGGGAATAATGGCTTTCGTGCGCGGCGTTATGGCGGCTTCAATGTGCTCAGCGGTGACCATCAGCGTGTCGCGGTCGACATCCACCAACACTGGGGTGGCGCCCAATAGCACAATCATGTTCAGGGTGGAAACCCAGGTCATTGACGGGGTGATGACTTCATCACCGGCACCGATTCCCAGCGCCATGAGGGCGATATGCATACCTGCCGTGGCGGAGCTGACAGCAATAGCGTGGTGGTTTCCCGTCAGCTGGCAGAAGGCCTCTTCCAGTTGCTGATTTTTCGGGCCGGTCGTAATCCATCCGGAATCAAGAACCGCTTTGATTGCGGCAAGTTCTTCCGTACCTATCGCCGGGCGAGAGAAAGGCAGAAAATCAGACATTATATTTCCTTTAGCCATTTGGATACTGCGATCCTCTTATTTATTAAGTCATAAACAGGAGGCTAAATGAGGATTATCCAGTTAAAGCCAAATAATAGTGGCTGAATATTAATTTAACCTTAAGAACTTAACGTTAAGAAAATATATCCGTTTTTCTCTATATTGCATTTGCATTGGCCAGGGTTTTCAGGCATTTTGCCCACTTAAATGATCATGCCTTTGATTAAGCAGTACGCCGTAAAGTGATATTTCTGTTCGCCGGTAACGGGTGGAGTTTATTGTGTTTATCGTGTCCCAGTATTTCATTAAATCCAAAAAATATACGGTTATCCTGTTATCAGCGCTGGTGATAATGGTAGGGCTGGGCAGTCATTTCGCCTGGAGTAGTAACGGATTGCCGCGAATCGATTCCCGTACCCTGGCGGTACTGGCAAAACAGCATCCGGTGGTGGTGTTGTTTCGTCATGCCGAGCGCTGCGACAGATCAGACAATCTCTGCCTGTCGGATAAAACCGGCATTACCGAGCATGGCGCGAAGCAAGCCCGTGCGTTGGGCGCCGCGTTTGGTAAAGAGATAAAAGACTACGATTTGTATGCCAGCGATACGGTACGCACCATTCAGTCAGCGACCTGGTTTTCTGCGGATAAAAAACTGACGGTAGATAAAGGCATGCATGCCTGTGGGCGGGGGACTTATCAGGCCATTGAGCGTTTAGCCAATAAGTCGGAAAATAAAGATGTGGTAATTTTTACCCACAATCATTGTTTGACATATCTGGCAAAAAATATGCGGGGTGTAAAATTGACCCCGGATTATCTGGACGGCCTGGTGATGCATGTCGATAAGGGAAAATTATTCCTTGATGGCAAACTGGTATCACTCTAACCCCTATTATGAATAAAAAATGACAGCCGTAATGGCTGTCATCAAATATTACAATAACCCTTTCAGTGTTAAGGTTTTCACCGTCGCAACGTTCAGATCGTATTTCGCTAAATCTTCCGGCTTGACCCAGGCAAACGCCTGAAACTCGTCATTGATATGTACCTCACGATTGGCAGCGATGCAGTCGAAAATCAGGTAAATCATATAAATCTCTTCCTGACGGCCATCGGGGTAGGTTTTGGTACGGATATCATCGCTGAAGGTCCAGGGTTTGATATCAGTCAGAACCAACTCAGTACCCAGTTCTTCGTGAATCTCACGGCGCAGGGCCTCTTCAATGCGTTCCCCTGGTTCAACGCCACCACCAGACAGTGCCCATTGGCCCGGGAAAACGCCCCGGTCGTCGGCCATCTGGCACAGGAGATAACTTCCAGCATTCTGTATTAAGGGGCAAACAATAGTCCTTTGACGCACGGTAATGTTCCTTGAAGCAGAGGGAGTGTTAGCAGGGAAAAGTTTATCCCCTGGCAACAGGGGAGAAAATGTTTATTTTCTATTCATATGAGAAATGTACTTTGATGGATTGCTATGAATAAAAAATAGTATCCTGGCGCTTTTCCGGACGGTAAAGAGGGTTAACGGGACTCTTCTTGCCTCTGAACAGTATTATTTAGTTACAAAATGCTGCACGATCGCTTTTTTAGCTCATTGATTCCTTTAGCGCTGGCAGTACAATCCTGCGGCTTTGGGGAACTTTACGTATTTTCTTGCTGGAAAGGGTAAAAATGAAAAAAAGCGTATTATTTGGCATAGCGGGAATGCTGTTCGTTTCCGCCTCTGCGAGTGCAATGAGCATCAGCGGACAGGCGGGTAAGGAATATACCAACGTTGGCGTCGGCTTTGGCACCGAGTCCACGGGACTGGCGCTGAGCGGTAACTGGATGCATAGCGATGACGACGGTGACGTCGCGGGTCTGGGGCTGGGGCTAAATCTACCGCTCGGCCCGCTGATGGCGACGGTGGGCGGCAAAGGGGTCTATACCAACCCGAACGACAGTGATGAAGGCTATGCTGCTGCGGTTGGCGGTGGATTACAGTGGCCAATAGGCGACAGTTTCCGCCTGTTCGGCGAGTACTACTACTCACCGGACTCGTTATCCAGCGGCATCCAGAGCTATGAAGAGGCGAATGCCGGCGCGCGTCTGACGATCATGCGTCCGCTCAGCATCGAAGCGGGTTATCGCTACCTCAACCTGGCGGGTAAAGACGGCAATCGTGATAACGCCATTGCGGACGGCCCGTATGTTGGGGTCAATGCCAGCTTCTAATTTTGGTGGCGCGGTCTTCTGCCGCGCCACTTTTGTTACCTTCCTGATATTTCTCTACCACGCCACTTCCCCCTTTGCGTTATAGTGTTTTCATCATAAAAGCAGGAGAACACGATGTTAAACGTGGAGATGTTATCCACCGGGGATGAAGTGTTGCACGGGCAAATCGTCGACACGAATGCAGCCTGGCTGGCCGATTTTTTCTTTAATCAGGGATTGCCCTTAACCCGTCGTAATACGGTGGGCGATAACCTCGATTGCCTGGTCGCCATTCTGCGCGAGCGGAGTCAGCATGCTGACGTACTGATCGTCAACGGTGGACTGGGGCCGACCAGTGATGATCTCAGCGCGCTTGCTGCGGCGACGGCGAAAGGAGAAGGGCTGGTTCTGCACGAAGCCTGGCTTGCCGAGATGGAACGATTCTTCCGCGAGCGCGGCAGAGTGATGGCGCCCAGCAACCGCAAACAGGCGGAACTGCCCGCCAGCGCTGAATTCATCAATAATCCTGTCGGCACCGCCTGTGGTTTCGCGGTACAGCTTAATCGCTGTCTGATGTTCTTTACGCCGGGTGTACCGTCAGAATTTAAGGTGATGGTAGAACATGAGATCCTGCCGCGTCTGCGCGAGCGCTTCTCTCTCACTGAACCGCCGCTGTGTCTGCGTCTGACCACCTTTGGTCGTTCGGAAAGCGATCTGGCGCAAAGCCTCGACTCGCTTTCATTACCAGAAGGGGTGACGCTGGGTTACCGTTCTTCGATGCCGATTATCGAACTGAAATTAACCGGACCGTATGCCCAGCGCGAAGCGATGCGCAGTCTGTGGCATGAGGTCAAACGCGTTGCTGGCCAAAGCCTGATTTTTGAAGGTACCGAGGGACTTCCGTTGCAAATCGCCCGCGAGTTGCAGAAAAGGCAGCTCAGCCTGACGCTGAGCGAGCAGTTCACCGGCGGGTTGGTGGCACTGCAGCTCTCCCGCGTGGGCGCGCCGCTGCTGGCCAGTGAAGTGGTGCCTTCGCAGGAAGAGACGCTGGCGCAGACTGCGCACTGGACGACAGAACGGCGCGATAACCACTACGCCGGACTGGCGCTGGCGATCTCCGGGCTGGAAAACGATCACCTGAATTTTGCGCTGGCGACCCCCGACGGGACGTTTGCCCTGCGCGTGCATTTCAGCGTGACCCGTCACAGTCTGCTGGTCCGTCAGGAGGTCTGTGCGATGATGGCGCTAAACATGTTACGTCGCTGGTTCAACAAGCAGGATATTGCCAGCGAACACGGCTGGATTGAGGTGGTTGAATCCCTGACGCTGTAGTCTTTACCTCGCCCGAAGGCATTGCGCTTTTCGGGCTGATTCTTTTTTTGTCCAACCCATTGTACTCCCCACGAAAAAATCCGTGCGCCACCTCACATTCCTGCACGTAATTTCTCCATTCTGCTGGAAGAAAGGCGCGACATGACGCGCTTCACAAATTTACCTGGCGCGACCGATCACACTGATTCCAGTATCTCAGACTGGAGTCCAGTATGTTGGAATCAAGCAAAGTCCCGGCGCTCACCCGCGCCATCGATATTCTCAATCTGATTGCGCGGATTGGCCCCTGTAGCGCCGCCACGATTATCGAAACGCTGGGTATTCCCAAAAGCACGGCGTACCTGCTGTTGAGTGAACTGAAGCGTCAGCGGTTTATCAGTGTCGATCACCAGGAGAACTTTTGTCTGTGGACCAAACTGGTAGAACTCTCCGGCCATGCGCTCAGCAAAATGGATCTGCGTGAACTGGCGCGACCACGCCTGACGCAACTGATGGATGAAACGGGGCTGCTCTGCCATTTGGGGATCATTGACCATGAAAGCGCGTATTACATCCTGAAGGTGGAATCGTCTTCGACCATCAGCGTGCGCTCCCATGAAGGGAAAAGCCTTTCGTTGTATCGCTCTGGTATTGGTAAGTGCCTGTTGGCCTGGCAGCCCGCCGCCGTGCGTAACGCCATTATTGAACAGCTGGTGTGGGAGCAGGCGACCCCCACCACGATCACCCAACCTCAGCAACTTAGCGATGAACTGGAACGCATCCGTCAGCGCGGCTGGAGCTTCGACAACGGAGAGGATTATCCGGATGTACGCTGTGTTGCTGCCCCTGTATTTAATGCCAATAACGAACCCGCCGCCGCCATTTCGGTGGTTGGCACTCGCTTAGAAATTAACGAAGAGAATCGTGATTATCTTGCCGGCAAAGCCATTGCCTGCGCGAAGGATATTTCACGTCTGTTGGGATGGAAAAGTCCCTTCGATTCACTCGCATCATAATAATGGAGAACATCATGACCCTACCCAAAATTAAACATGTCCGCGCCTGGTTTACCGGTGGCGCTACCGCAGAAAAAGGCGCTGGCGGCGGTGATTATCATGACCAGGGGGCGAATCACTGGATTGACGATCATATCGCCACGCCGATGAGCAAATATTGTGAATACGAACAGTCACGCCAGTCCTTTGGGATTAACGTGCTGGGTACGTTGATTGTCGAAGTTGAAGCCGAAAACGGACAGACGGGATTTGCGGTCTCTACGGCAGGGGAGATGGGGTGCTTTATTGTTGAAAAACACCTCAATCGCTTTATCGAAGGAAAATGCGTCAGCGATATCAAACTCATTCACGATCAGATGCTCGGTGCGACCATGTATTACTCAGGCTCTGGCGGTCTGGTGATGAACACCATCTCCTGCGTTGATTTGGCGCTGTGGGATCTTTTTGGCAAGGTGGTCGGCCTGCCGGTCTACAAACTGCTGGGCGGCGCGGTGCGCGATGAAATTCAGTTTTACGCCACGGGTGCTCGTCCGGATCTGGCAAAAGAGATGGGCTTCATTGGCGGCAAAATGCCGACGCACTGGGGACCACACGACGGCGATGCGGGGATCCGCAAAGATGCCGCGATGGTGGCGGAGATGCGTGAGAAGTGCGGCCCGGATTTCTGGCTGATGCTGGACTGCTGGATGAGTCAGGACGTGAATTACGCCACGAAGCTGGCTCACGCCTGCGCGCCATCTAACCTGAAGTGGATCGAAGAGTGTTTACCGCCACAGCAGTATGAAGGCTATCGCGAACTGAAACGCAATGCGCCGGCAGGCATGATGGTCACCAGCGGTGAACACCACGGCACGCTGCAGTCCTTCCGTACGCTGGCGGAAACCGGCATCGATATCATGCAGCCGGATGTCGGCTGGTGCGGCGGCCTGACCACGCTGGTCGAGATTGCTGCGATTGCGAAATCGCGCGGACAACTGGTGGTGCCGCACGGCTCGTCGGTCTACTCACATCATGCGGTGATTACCTTCACCAACACGCCGTTCAGTGAGTTCCTGATGACCAGCCCGGACTGCTCAACCATGCGTCCGCAGTTTGACCCGATTCTGCTTGATGAACCGGTACCGGTACAGGGCCGCATTCAGAAGTCCGTGCTGGATAAACCAGGATTCGGCGTGGAGCTTAACCGCGACTGCAATCTGAAACGGCCTTATAGCCACTAATGACCTGTGCGTTGCCGCAGCGTCGGCAACGCCCTCATCTCTTTGAGGATCTTGCTATGAGTACCACTCTTCTTGACGGCGTGGTGAAGAAAAACCGCGCACGTTTAATCCCATTTATGCTGGCACTGTATGTACTGGCGTTTCTGGACCGTTCGAACATTGGCTTTGCCAAAGAGACCTATCAGATTGATACCGGGCTGAGCAACGAAGCCTATGCGCTTGGCGCGGGGATTTTCTTTGTGGTCTACGCCTTTCTTGGCGTGCCCGCTAACCTGTTGATGCGCAAGCTGGGGGCCCGAACCTGGATTGGCACCACCACGCTGTTGTGGGGATTCCTCTCCGCCGCGATGGCGTGGGCTGATACCGAGGCGAAATTCCTGATTATCCGTACCCTGCTGGGAGCGGCGGAAGCCGGTTTCTTCCCCGGCATGATCTATCTTACCTCGCAATGGTTCCCGCAGCGTAACCGCGCCAGCATTATGGGGCTGTTTTATATGGGGGCGCCGCTGGCGTTGACGCTGGGATCGCCGCTGTCCGGCGCGCTGCTGGAGATGCACGGTTTCATGGGGCATCCTGGCTGGTTCTGGATGTTCGTTATCGAAGGTTTGCTGGCAGTTGGTGCCGGGGTCTTCACCTTCTTCTGGCTGGATGATACCCCGCAGCAGGCCCGTTTCCTCAGCGCAGAAGAGAAAGCGGCGCTCATAAGCCAACTGGCGAGTGAAGAAGAGAAGAAGACCACGTCAAAACTGACGGATGCCCTGCGTAACGGACGCGTCTGGCAACTGGCGATTATCTATCTGACGATTCAGGTGGCGGTGTACGGACTGATTTTCTTCCTGCCGACTCAGGTTGCTGCACTGCTGGGCACCAAAGTCGGCTTCACGGCATCGGTGGTGACTGCCATTCCATGGGTTGCCGCACTGTTCGGGACCTGGCTGATCCCTCGCTACTCAGACCGTACGGGTGAACGTCGTAATGTCGCTGCGCTGACGCTGCTGGCGGCGGGGATTGGCATCGGCGTATCCGGGCTGGCGTCTCCGGTGGTGGCGATTCTGGCGCTTTGCGTAGCGGCTGTCGGTTTTATCGCCGTACAACCGGTGTTCTGGACCATGCCGACGCAATTACTTTCCGGCACCGCGCTGGCGGCGGGGATCGGCTTCGTGAACCTGTTTGGCGCGGTGGGCGGGTTTATTGCGCCAATCCTGCGCGTGAAGGCGGAAACGATGTTTGCCAGCGATGCCGCAGGACTGTTGACGCTGGCGGGCGTCGCCATCATCGGCTCATTGATTATTTTCACCCTGAGCGTAAATCGTCCCGCGTCGCAACCGGGTGCTGCGCATCAATAAGTTTATCCATGTTGTAAGGATCATTATGAACGCATTGTTAGCAAACCCTTTTAAGGACGCACTCCGCAAAGGGGAAGTACAAATCGGACTGTGGCTGAGTTCGACCACCTCTTATATGGCGGAAATTGCCGCGACGTCGGGTTATGACTGGCTGCTGATCGACGGCGAACACGCGCCGAACACGATGCAGGATCTCTATCATCAGTTGCAGGCGATAGCCCCTTACGCCAGCCAGCCGGTGATTCGTCCGGTAGAAGGCGCTAAGGCATTGATCAAGCAGGTACTGGATATCGGCGCGCAGACGCTGTTGATACCGATGGTCGATAGTGCAGAACAGGCGCGGCAGGTGGTTGCTGCAACCCGTTACCCGCCGGTGGGGGAGCGCGGCGTCGGCGCCAGCGTGGCGCGGGCAGCGCGCTGGGGACGCATTGAAAACTATATGGCGCAGGCCAATGAGTCACTCTGTCTGCTGGTGCAGGTTGAAAGTAAAGCCGCGCTGGATAATCTGGATGCGATCCTCGATGTAGACGGGATTGACGGCGTGTTTATTGGTCCCGCTGATCTTTCGGCTTCGTTGGGGTATCCGGACAACAGCGGGCACCCGGAGGTGCAGAGGATTATCAAAGAGAGCATCCAGCGCATTCTTGCGGCCGGAAAAGCGGCGGGTTTTCTCGCCGTCGATCCGCTCATGGCGCAGAAATGTCTGGAATGGGGGGCAAACTTTGTCGCCGTGGGCGTTGATACTATGTTGTATACCGACGCGCTGGATCAGCGGCTGGCAATGTTTAAGCCCGGTCAGACGATGCCGAAACTGAAAAGCAGTTACTAAATCCATAGCCCGGCGGCGCTGCACCGCCGGGCCATCTGTCAGACTTTACGGACTGTTTGCCATGATATCGTCGAGTGACAGTCCGGTTATCATCAACACCTTGTCGCGTTCGATCCCGCTCTTCAGCATCATCCGCGCGATACGTAATGCCTCCTTCCTGGTGCCTTTTTGTAATCCTTCCTGTCGTCCCTTCTGTAGCCCCGTGTCGTGGCCTTCCTGCCGAAGCCTTTCTGCAATCGTCATCAATTTCTCCTTGTGATGGGGAACTCGCTCAGCGACGTTACGGATAAAGTCACTGAAGCGGGACACATCGCCGTACTGCACCAGATAATTAAACAGTGTATGCAACTGGCTGTCATTAGCAGTACCTGTAATTAACAGCGTGACCAGTCGGTCAACCAGCCCCATCAAATCACGATCGCGGATATGTTTTTGCATCAGTTCCAGCAGAGCTATGCGCTTATGCTGCATGATTTCGTCGTCAGTAATCACCGTGATATCGACCAGTGGAAAGGCTTCTGTGTAGAGTTGCCGCGCCAGCTGTGGGTCGTTAAATTCGTCCAGCCAGTTCAGTGAGAAAGGGTATGGGCTTTGTTCGCCATGATAAAACAGCATCGGGATCACCAGCGGCAGGGTTTTATTTCCGTTATCAAGGTGGTGTTGCATCGCGGCAGTGGCATAGCGCATCAAACGAAAGGCCATGTGCGGCACGGCGGTACTCTGATGTTCGATAACGCAGTAAATGTAACCCTCACCCTCGTGTGTTTTCAGCGACCACAAAACATCGGAATAGTAGGTTCTCAGGTCGTCTTCAATGAAGGTGGTGGATTCCAGTTTGAGCGTGGTTAACTCGCAAAGTTTGCATAATGACTCAGGAAGATGAATCTTAAGAAAATCCTGCGCAATTTCAGGATGGGTCATCATCTTTTTAAACACGGCATCGTGCGGTGTTGACGTCGTTGATTTCGCCATGGTTGTCCGTCACCAAAGAATCCAGTGACGTGACGATACGAGGTTACATTAAGGGCTGCATGCCCGAAATTCAGTCTTTGCGAAGAGGGACGGGAGATAAATACGTACGACGGTAACGTATTCAATTTTGTGGAAGGCTAAACGCAAAAACGCCCGGGGCACCGTGCCGCCGGGCGAGTCATTTAGCCTAATGCTTTCGCCAACAGGGTGATCGGATGTTCGCAGCGTTTGCTGGTGGACATCTCGATTTGCCATTTGCAGGTCTCGCAGTCGGTCACCACAATATCCGCGCCGCTGTCTTCAATCTGTTTAAACAGCGGTGCGCCGATGGCTTGCGAGGTAGGATAGTTCTCTTTTTTAAAGCCGTAGGTACCAGCTATTCCGCAGCACTGAGAATCCAGCACCGTGAGTTCCAGCCCCGGAATGCGGCGTAACAGTTCAAGGGTGTACAGCGTCCAGCCCATTTTTTCCATATGGCACGGCGTGTGATACACCACTTTTAACGGTAACGGCTTCAGCGGCAGGGTTTTTCCTTCGTCCAGTTTTCGCCACAGCCAGCGGGTTGCCAGTTCGATATGTTCCCGCAGACCGCTGTTGTCGACGTCCAGCACTTCCGGGTACTCGTCACGCAGCGCAAAAGTACAGGTCGAGGAAGTGGCAATGACCGGAATCCCCTTCACGCCAATCGCTTCACGCAGTGATTCGACGTTAGTCACCGCCTGTTTACGCGCCTTGTCGGTGAACCCGTTGGCAATCAGCGGCACGCCGCAGCACTTCTCTTTACTCAATAACTGGACGCCGGTGCCCATCGCGTTCAGCACTTTGATCAAATCTTTGCCGAGCTGCGGATGGTTGTAATTCACAAAACAACCGTGGAAGAAGGCAACCTGATCGTTGTACTGTGCCTGCTGGGCCGCCACGCTGCGATACCAGCGGCGGAAGGTGCCGAAAGAGTATTTTGGCAACGTCCGGCGATGGTCGATTTTCAGCGCGTAATCGAGCAACTGGCGCACCGGTTTCAGTGACGTTGCCGTGTTGACCACCGGCGCGAACGGGGTGGAAACACTGCCCATCAGATCGGTGTGGCTTAAGATAAAGTTACGCAGCGACGGGGTGGAGGTGTCATATTTTGCCCGCGCGCGCTGAATGATATCGCCGATTTTGACGTCAGACGGGCAGGCCACTTCGCAGCGTTTGCAGTTAATGCAATATTTCAGCGCGTCGTCGTACAGCGCGCCATCTTTCAGACGCAGGCGCTCGCCGTCGGGACCGGCCTGTTTGGGGCCCGGGTAACCTGGATTCACACGGCTGACCGGACAGGCGGTAGTACAGACCGTGCATTTGATGCAACTTTCAAAACTCGTATCGCTCATTGCTCACCTCCTGCACGTGCTGCAATGTGATGGGCGGCATGTAACGCGGTGACTGCGCAGACGCCGCCTCCGCATCCCTGGGCAATGGGGTCGAATCCGCCGAGAACCGAGCCAATCGCATAGAGGTTGTCTACGGTTTGTCCGGCCAACGACGGGCGCAGCGCCTCATCAGTGCTGACGCCAAACTGTTGCCAGGGTTGCGCGTCAAAGAAATCGCGTTGATACCATTCGGCGCGGGTCGCCGTTTGCTGAACATCCAGTCCCAGAATCGGTTCGCGGATCCCTTCACGTTCGGCAAGCAGGCCGCTGCTAAAGAAACTCCCGCTGGCAAGCACCGCGAAACGCGGGCGTAGCGGAATGTCCGCGTGGTTGCGCGTCCAGATTTCGCTCACCACGCCATTTTTGCAGGTGACTTTCTTCACCTCATCGCCTGGCATCCAGATCCCGCCCTGACGGACGAACTGACGCTGCAACTGGTTATGCAGACGGATCCCCAGCACCGATGGCGGTAGCGTAGGCAGTAGCATGAGCGAGCATGGCAGACGCTCGTTGAGCCAGCGCCAGAGGCGGTCATCCACCAGACCAAAGCAGGCGGGCATGATGATCATTTCGCAGGTTTTTGCGATCGGCAACAGCGCGTCATACAACAAGGGCCATTTATCTTCGTTATACAGAAAACGCGCAATATTCACCGCCCGAAATTCGGTGGCGTTGTCACGCAACACGTCCAGTTCCGGCAGGTCGATTTCGGCGGTTTCAACCGTCAGATCCTGTTGACGTAAAGAGGCCGCCGCCAGGTGCGCCTGAAAATCGAGTAAGCCGCTAATGCCCACCACACAAAGGCGTTTTGCCGCCAGCGGCCAGACAGGGACTTCCGGTGAACTGAGCCAGGTCGAACGCAGTGTGCCGAGCGGGGTGACCCGCTGATGTGACTGCCGAACCTCGCCTTGCAAATGCGCGCCGGAGGCTTCCAGCAGCGCCTGTGTCTGTTCAGCGAGTGTCAGAACGCGTTGCGTACCCAGCGTGGCGTAGGGATGTGTTGGGGCCTGTTCGCGCAGGGCGTCCAGACCGGCAGTGATGTCATTCACTGGTTGCCCGTCCGGTAGCGCGCTGAGCAGATCCAGCGAGCCGGAAGAGAAGTGCAGCGCGCTCTGACCGCGAGTGACCACCGCACAGCGTAATCCGCTCTTTTGCAACTGCAGTCCGCACAGCAGTCCGGCGAGACCGCCGCCCATAATGACCGTATCAAATCTCATCGCGAGGCTCCTTTTCCAGACCACATAATCCCTGGTATACCCAGCGGGTAAATTCGCTTTCGCGCAGGGCATCACCCCAGGCGATCGGTTGTACGCCTTTCCAGCGTTCGTTGAGGAAGTCTGACAACTGGGTAATGGACTGCGCAGCGGTGGTGATGTTAAAGCGTTGCAGCAACCCGGCGGCACGGCAGGCGCAGAGCTCGCCCTGACAGGTGCCCATCCCCACGCGGGTGCGACGACGGAGATCAAGCAGGCTGTTGACGTTTAAATTTTCGACGGCGTACTGCACTTCACCCGCGGTGACGGCTTCACATTCACAGACCAGACTGCGGTGCTGACGACCATGACTCAGCCATGCTGGCGTACGGTCGCCGTGGCGATACACCGCGGAGCCTCGCAGTGGGGCTGGCAGAGAGATCACGCGCTTCAGCGTGCTTTCCGTGGGTTCCTGCGAGCCCGGTAGCGGCGTGTCTGCAGTGATGCAAGGACGCGTGTTACCCAGTTTCCGGCAGACCGCGTCGGTGGCCCATTCCGCCATTAGACGATAAGTCATCAGTTTGCCGCCGGTAATCGTGATAAACCCGTCCAGACCGTCGCGTTTCGCGTGGTCGAACAGCACAATGCCGCGACTGACGTTACGACCGCTGGGATCGTCATCGCTTGCCACCAGTGGACGCACCCCGGAGTAGGCGCGCAGAATGCGCGTTTTCGCCATGATCGGCGCCAGCTTTTCACCTTCGCGCAGCAGAATATCGACCTCATCGGCGGTGACGCGGTTGCTGTCGATATCATTGTAATCAATGTGGGTTGAGGTGGTGCCAATCAGCGAAATGGTATCGCCGGGTACCAGAATATCGGCGTCGGAAGGCTTGCGGCAGCGGTTAATGACGTGCTGGTTGATGCGGTGGTCCATAATGAGCAGCGACCCTTTCGCCGGGAACATGCGGATACTCAAATCGGCATATTCCGCGATCCGCTGTCCCCAGATCCCGGCGGCGTTCACCACCACCGGCGCATGCAGCGTTTGCGTTTCGCCATTGAGATGGTTGCGCACATGGACACCGCTAACGGTCGCGCCTTCACGGATCAACCCCGTCACTTCGTGGGCGGTCAGGATAATGGCACCGTGCTCTTTCGCATCAAGCATGTTGGCTGCAGTCAGGCGGAACGGATCGACCGTTCCGTCCGGCACTTTGACCGCGCCGATCAGCTGTGGATTCACCGACGGTTCGATAATCCGCGCCTGTTGCGGATCGATCGCTTCTGCCCGAATGCCCGCTTCTTCACAGGCACGGATAAAGGTGGCCTGAAAGGAAAGCTCATCTTCGGGCAGGGTAATAAACAGACCGTCTGTCGGCTCAACGCAGTGGCGGGCGATACGTTTCAGAATTTGGTTTTCGCTGATGCATTCGCGGGCAGATTCGGCGTCAGTCACCGCATAACGTGCGCCGCTGTGCAGCAGCCCGTGGTTACGACCTGTCGCTCCGGTCGCAATATCATGACGCTCGACTAAAATAACACGGAGTCCACGCAGCGCGCAGTCGCGGGCAATCCCTGCGCCAGTGGCACCACCCCCAATGATAATCACGTCACTGGTTTGCGAGTCGCGAGTTTTCATTGTTTTCCCTCACAGTTCGTTTTTTATCATTTAGCCACATAAAAAGCATGGTTTGTTTGATTTCGCGCATATTCGCTCATAATTCGAAAATGAAACGTGATTTCGTGCGCCTTTCTGAACATTCATCATAAATCTGTAACAATATGTGCTGTAATTCACATTCACGGCATGTATCTTTGCATAACATCGCGACCAACACTGGAAGCAGCGGGGGTTGCGTGTACCACCTGCGGTGTTTACTACTTATAAAAGACGGGCCACGGAGGCTACATTATGTTGAGTATTTTTAAACCAGCGGCGCATAAAGCTCGCTTGCCTGCAGCGGAGATCGATCCGACATACCGCCGGCTTCGCTGGCAAATATTCCTGGGGATATTCTTTGGCTAAGCCGCGTACTATCTGGTGCGCAAGAACTTTGCCCTTGCAATGCCTTACCTGGTCGAGCAGGGGTTTTCACGCGGTGATTTAGGTTTTGCCTTGTCGGGGATCTCTATTGCCTACGGATTTTCGAAATTCATCATGGGGTCGGTTTCGGATCGCTCGAATCCGCGCGTTTTCCTGCCAGCCGGTCTGATTCTGGCCGCGGCAGTGATGCTGTTCATGGGCTTTGTACCGTGGGCGACATCGAGCATTGCCATTATGTTCGTGCTGTTGTTCCTCTGCGGATGGTTCCAGGGAATGGGCTGGCCGCCGTGCGGACGTACCATGGTGCACTGGTGGTCGCAGAAGGAACGTGGCGGGATTGTCTCCGTCTGGAACTGTGCGCATAACGTCGGTGGCGGGATCCCTCCGCTGCTGTTCCTGCTCGGGATGGCCTGGTTTAACGACTGGAAAGCTGCCCTGTATATGCCAGCGTTCGGCGCCATTCTGGTGGCTATTTTCGCTTTCGCGCTGATGCGTGATACGCCGCAATCCTGTGGCCTGCCTCCCATCGAAGAGTACAAAAACGACTATCCGGACGACTACAACGAGAAAGCGGAAGAAGAGCTGACCGCGAAGCAGATCTTCATGCAGTACGTTCTGCCGAATAAACTGTTGTGGTACATCGCGATTGCGAACGTGTTCGTTTATCTGCTGCGTTACGGCATTCTCGACTGGTCTCCAACCTATCTGAAAGAAGTGAAGCACTTTGCGCTGGATAAATCCTCCTGGGCCTACTTCTTCTATGAATATGCAGGGATCCCTGGCACGCTGCTGTGCGGCTGGATGTCGGACAAAGTGTTCCGTGGTAACCGTGGCGCGACCGGTGTGTTCTTTATGACCCTGGTGACGATCGCTACCATCGTTTACTGGATGAACCCGGCAGGTAACCCGACCGTCGATATGGTTTGTATGATTGTGATCGGCTTCCTGATTTACGGTCCGGTGATGCTGATTGGTCTGCATGCGCTGGAACTGGCACCGAAAAAAGCCGCAGGGACGGCAGCGGGCTTTACCGGCCTGTTTGGTTATCTCGGCGGTTCCGTGGCGGCCAGCGCCATCGTCGGCTACACCGTGGACTTCTTCGGCTGGGACGGCGGTTTCATGGTGATGATCGGCGGCAGCATTCTGGCGGTGATTCTGTTGATTGTGGTGATGATCGGCGAAAAACGCCACCATGCTGAGATGCAACTGAAACGCAACGGGGGCTAAGTGAATGAAAAAAACACTGAAAAACCTGAGCCTGACGCTGATGATGGCGGGCGCGGTAATGGGAAGTCATGCCCTGGCCGCCAGCAACACGGATAAAGTTGTGATTGCCCACCGTGGCGCGAGCGGCTACCTACCGGAGCATACGCTGCCCGCGAAAGCGATGGCCTACGCGCAGGGGGCGGATTATCTGGAACAGGATCTGGTGATGACGAAAGACGACCAACTGGTCGTCCTGCATGACCACTATCTTGATCGCGTGACGGATGTCGCCGAGCGTTTTCCGGATCGTGCGCGCAAAGACGGTCGTTATTACGCCATCGACTTTACGCTGGACGAAATCAAATCTCTGAAATTTACCGAAGGGTTTGATCTGGAAAATGGCAAGAAGGTGCAAACCTATCCTGGCCGTTTCCCGATGGGTAAATCGGATTTCCGCGTGCATACCTTTGCTGAAGAGATCGAGTTTGTTCAGGGACTGAACCATTCTACCGGCAAGAACATCGGTATCTATCCGGAGATCAAAGCGCCGTGGTTCCATCATCAGGAAGGGAAGGACATTGCGACGAAGACCCTGGAAGTGCTGAAACAGTACGGTTACAGCGACAAGCAGGACAAAGTCTATCTGCAAAGTTTTGATGTAGCAGAACTCAAGCGCATCAAAAATGAGCTGGAACCTAAAATGGGGATGGATCTGAACCTGGTGCAGTTGATTGCCTATACCGACTGGAATGAAACCCAGGAGAAGCAGCCGGACGGCAGTTGGGTCAATTACAACTACGACTGGATGTTCAAACCCGGGGCGATGAAACAGGTGGCGGAATATGCGGACGGCATCGGTCCGGATTACCACATGCTGATTGACGAGAAGTCGACGAAAGGCAATATCGTCCTGACAGATATGGTGAAAGAGGCCCACCAGAATAAGATGACGGTTCACCCTTATACGGTGCGCGCCGATCAGTTGCCGGAGTACACGACGGATGTGAATCAGCTGTACGACATCCTCTACAACAAAGCGGGCGTGGACGGGCTGTTCACCGACTTCCCCGACAAAGCGGTGATGTTCTTACGTAAAGAGTAACAACCGCATTATCCCTCTCCACTGCACCCCAAAGGCGGGCAACCGCTGAGTAAGGTGCAGTTTTTTTTATCTCTTTTCCTGCCGGTTTAATGCAAAAAAGCACACGTCAGATCAAGAAGTCCGTAGCCGATCATGAATTTCTTAAGATTTCCTTAAGAAGAAGATTTATATTTGTTCGATAAATAATTTATGTCGTTACTGTAACGGATGGTCACAATGGCGCAGGCAGCAGTGCAGGATGAGTTTGAGAACTGGTGGGCAACGGAAGGCGATTGGGTCGAAGAACCGAATTATCGACGCAAAGGGATGAGCGGTGTGCAATGCATCGAACGTGACGGGAAGAAATTGTATGTGAAGCGGATGACACAACACCTGTTTCACTCGGTACGCTATCCTTTCGGACGTCCGACGATTGTGCGCGAAATTGAGGTGATCAACGAACTGGCCCGCGCGGGCGTTATCGTGCCGAAAATTGTCTATGGCAACGCGACAAAAGTTAACGGTGAGTGGCGTGCGCTGCTGATCACCGAAGATATGAAAGGTTTTGTGAGCATCGAGGAGTGGTATAAACAGCATGCAGTGACGCCGTATCCTGATGAGGTGCGTGATGCAATGCTAAACGCGGTCGCGCTGGCCTTTAAAAAGATGCACAGCGTCAATCGTCAGCACGGTTGCTGCTACGTAAGACATATCTATGTGAAAACGGAAGGGACGGTAGAAGCCGGGTTTTTAGATCTGGAAAAAAGCCGTCGTCGTTTGCGCCGCCATAAAGCGGCGCACCATGACTTCTCTCAGCTTGAGAAGTACCTGAGTCCCATCCCAAAAGCGGACTGGGAACAGGTGAAAGCGTATTACTACGCGCTGTAAGGCGCGCTACATCTCAATTTCGATGTCGCCTTTTGCCCTGCAACAGCAGGGCAAAATTTCGCCGGGCTGAATGAATGCTAACGGCTCGGCGATCCAGTCCACTTGACCTGCAACCAGACGGCAGCGGCAAGAGCCGCAATAGCCTTCGCGGCACTGATATTCCACTTCAACGTTGTGCGATTCAAGCGCGGCGAGCAGGGAAGGGTGTTCATCCTGGCACAGCAACTGTGTGCCAGTGATGCGCAGTGTGACGCGTCCCATCAGAGCTGGAAGTTACTCAGATCGTCGGTATCGACTTCAGAGTCGATCTGCCCGACCAGATAAGAACTCACTTCCACTTCCTGCGGGGCCACCTGAACGTTATCGGACACCAGCCAGGTGTTGATCCACGGGATCGGATTGGAACGGGTCTGGAACGGCAGATCCAGACCGACCGCCTGCATACGAATGTTGGTGATGTATTCGACGTACTGGCACAGAATGTCTTTGTTCAGGCCGATCATTGAACCGTCGCGAAACAGATAGTCTGCCCACTCTTTTTCCTGCAGGGCGGCCTGCACAAACAGGTCATAGCACTCCTGCTTACACTCTTCGGCAATTTCCGCCATTTCCGGATCGTCAACGCCGCTGCGCAACAGGTTCAGCATGTGCTGAGTGCCAGTCAAGTGCAGCGCTTCGTCACGGGCAATCAGGCGAATGATTTTAGCGTTGCCTTCCATCAGTTCACGCTCGGCGAAAGCGAATGAGCAGGCGAAGCTGACGTAGAAGCGGATTGCTTCCAGCGCGTTGACGCTCATCAGGCACAGATACAGTTTTTTCTTCAGCGCACGCAGGTTCACGGTGACGGTTTTGCCGTTCACGGTGTGCGTCCCTTCGCCCAGCAGGTGCCAGTAGCTGGTCATCTCAATCAGTTCATCGTAATAGCTGGAAATGCCTTCCGCACGTTTCTGGATCTGCTCGTTGGTGACGATGTCATCAAACACAATAGCCGGATCGTTAACGATATTACGAATGATATGGGTGTAAGAGCGCGAGTGAATGGTCTCGGAGAAGGCCCAGGTTTCGACCCAGGTTTCCAGTTCCGGAATGGAGATCAGCGGCAGCAGTGCCACGTTCGGGCTACGCCCCTGAATAGAATCCAGCAGCGTCTGGTACTTCAG
The DNA here is from genome assembly GCF_057983045.1 of Citrobacter sp. LST-B2. NCBI lineage: Bacteria > Pseudomonadati > Pseudomonadota > Gammaproteobacteria > Enterobacterales > Enterobacteriaceae > Citrobacter > Citrobacter sp. LST-B2. Next base: position 3,281,173 of record NZ_CP192598.1, on the reverse strand, counting down.
ATTGCTGATAAAAATGTGTTTTTCATGCTCTGGCAGCGCCTGGTAGTCGATGCGGTCGCGTGAAACGTCAACCTCTTCAGGACGCCAGAAGAAGGAGAGTTGTTTTTCGATCAGCTTTTCGAAGATGTCATATTTTTGCTGATCGTAGCGGGCCACGTTAACCGGCTGACCAAAAAACATCGGCTCCAGCAGTTGATCGTTTTTCGTCTGTGAAAATGTGGTGTATGCCATTGAAGTGAGTCCTGTCAGCTGTGTAATGCCGGATGGCGCTTCGCTTATCCGGCCTACAACATCCGATTGATTTTGTAGGCCGGATGAGGCTTTTCGCCGCCATCCGGCAACAGATTAAATCTTACATGCGCCGCTTTCGCAGCCATCGTCCTGAATGGATGGCACCAGATCGTCCTGGGCATCTTCCGCGCCGTCGCGGGTGTTCTGATAATACAGCGTTTTGACCCCGAACTTATAGGCGGTGAGCAGGTCTTTGAGCAACTGCTGCATCGGCACTTTTCCGGACGGGAAGCGCGACGGATCGTAATTGGTGTTGGCTGAAATCGACTGATCGATAAACTTCTGCATAATCCCGACCAGTTGCAGATAACCGTCATTCCCCGGCATTTCCCACAGCAGCTCATAGGCGTTGCCCAGGTGCTCGTAGTCCGGCACCACCTGACGCAGGATACCGTCTTTCGACGCTTTAATGCTGACGTAACCGCGCGGCGGCTCAATACCGTTAGTGGCGTTCGAGATCTGCGAAGAGGTCTCGGACGGCATCAGGGCAGAGAGCGTTGAGTTACGCAGACCGTGGGTCTTGATGGACTCACGAAGCGCTTCCCAGTCATGATGCAGCGGTTCACTGGTGATGGCATCCAGATCTTTCTTGTAAGTATCGATCGGCAGAATGCCCTGTGCGTAGGTGGTTTCGTTAAACCATGGGCAGGCGCCTTGTTCAATCGCCAGTTCGTTAGAGGCCTTCAGCAGATAGTACTGAATGGCTTCAAACGTTTTGTGCGTCAGGTTGTTGGCGCTACCGTCGGAGTAACGTACGCCGTGCTTCGCCAGATAGTAAGCGTAGTTAATCACGCCAATACCCAGCGTACGACGCCCCATCGCACCACGTTTGGCAGCCGGGATCGGGTAGTCCTGATAATCTAACAGCGCATCAAGGGCGCGAACGGCCAGTACCGCCAGCTCTTCCAGTTCCTCGAGGCTGTTGATTGCTCCCAGGTTGAACGCGGAGAGCGTACACAGGGCGATTTCACCGTTTTCGTCGTTCACATCCATCAGCGGTTTGGTTGGCAGCGCGATTTCCAGACACAGGTTGGACTGGCGCACCGGCGCGACCTGCGGATCGAACGGGCTATGGGTGTTGCAGTGGTCAACGTTCTGAATATAGATACGCCCCGTAGAGGCGCGTTCCTGCATCATCAGCGAGAACAGTTCAACGGCTTTGACACGCTGTTTGCGGATGCTGTCGTCTTTCTCATATTTCGTGTACAGACGCTCGAACTCGTCCTGATCGGCGAAGAACGCATCATACAGGCCAGGGACGTCGGACGGGCTGAACAGGGTAATGTCTTCCCCTTTCAGCAGACGGGTGTACATCAGTTTGTTGATTTGTACGCCGTAGTCCATGTGACGCACGCGGTTGCCTTCCACGCCACGGTTGTTTTTCAATACCAGCAGGCTTTCCACTTCCAGATGCCACATCGGGTAGAACAGCGTGGCCGCACCACCGCGTACACCGCCCTGAGAGCAGGATTTCACGGCGGTCTGGAAGTGCTTGTAGAACGGGATACAGCCGGTGTGGAACGCTTCGCCGCCGCGAATCGGGCTGCCCAGCGCACGGATACGACCGGCGTTGATACCGATACCAGCACGCTGGGAAACGTATTTCACAATCGCGCTGGAGGTGGCGTTGATCGAGTCCAGGCTGTCGCCGCACTCGATCAGCACGCAAGAGCTGAACTGACGCGTCGGGGTACGAACGCCGGACATGATCGGCGTCGGCAGAGAAATTTTGAACGTCGACACCGCGTCATAAAAACGTTTGACGTATTCCAGACGGGTTTCGCGCGGGTAATTCGAGAACAGGCAGGCTGCTACCAGAATATAGAGGAACTGGGCGCTTTCGTAGATCTCACCGGTGACACGGTTCTGTACCAGATATTTCCCTTCCAGCTGCTTAACGGCGGCGTAGGAGAAGGTCATATCACGGTCGTGTACGATGAACGAGTCCATCTGCTTGAACTCTTCTTCCGTGTAGTCTTCCAGCAGATGATTGTCGTATTTGCCCATTTCAACCATTTTCACCACATGGTCAAACAGTTTCGGCGGTTCAAATTCGCCGTAGGCTTTTTTACGCAGATGGAAAATCGCCAGACGCGCAGCCAGATACTGATAATCCGGCGCATCGCGGGAGATCAGGTCCGCCGCCGCTTTAATGATCGTTTCATGGATATCGGAGGTCTTGATACCGTCATAAAACTGGATGTGGGAGCGCAGTTCGACCTGAGAGATCGATACGTTATTCAGTCCTTCTGCCGCCCAATCCAGAACCCGATGGATTTTGTCGAGATTGATGCGCTCTGTACTACCATCACGCTTTGTCACCAGCAGACTCTGATTCATGTGGTTTTTTACCTGTCCGTGAAAGAAAAAATATCCCCTGCATTATCCACAATGCCACCTTGTGACTAACTCTGTGGATAAATACTATATGTAGGGGTTGAGTGTTAAAGTAAACGCTATATGGTGAGTATTCTAGTAGGGATTCTTTTCAGCACAAGAGTTGATTTTGAGGTTAAATTGAGGTTGCAAAAGGGTAAGAAAGGCTAAGTGCACGTCGCATAAGGCCTGGCGGGGATGTCAATAATTCATAAAAAAAATAGATAATTTGATCGAGTGCTGATTTCTTCAACGAAGGTGTAGAAAGTTCTCATGATCTGGCGCAATTTTTGTAAGCCGGATGGCGACAGTAATGTTGTATCCGGCCTACAGGCACATCTTTGTAGGCCTGATAAGCGAAGCGCCATCAGGCAGGGGGCTTATTCCGCTTTTGCGGTGGTATGCACCATATAGTTCACATCAACGCCAGGGCCAAGCTTGAAGGTGTTGGTGATGGGGTTGTAGTGCAACCCGGTCATATGGCGCTCCTGCAAGACCGTCTGATCCACCCAACCTAGCAGCTCCGCAGGTTTAATAAATTTCTTCACATCATGGGTCCCTTTCGGCACCATGCGTAAAATATATTCCGCACCGACAACCGCCATCAGCCAGGATTTGCCATTACGGTTGAGCGTTGAGAAGAACACCTCGCCGCCGGGTTTCACCAGTTGTGCGCAGGCGCGAACCACCGATTGCGGATCGGGCACATGTTCCAGCATCTCCATACAGGTTACCACGTCATACTGATGGGCATGTTTTGCCGCGTGCTCTTCCACGGTTTCCTGCACGTAATCCACCTGAATACCACTTTCCAGCGCATGCAGTTTTGCTACCTGCAAGGGCTCAAACCCCATGTCCAGACCGGTCACTGTGGCGCCTTCACGCGCCATGCTCTCTGCCAGAATGCCGCCGCCGCAGCCGACGTCGAGCACCTTTTTACCAAACAGGCCGCCTGAGCGTTCAGCAATATAACCCAGCCGCAGCGGGTTAATGCGATGCAACGGCTTAAATTCGCCTTCCAGATCCCACCAGCGCGACGCGACTGCTTCAAACTTGGCAATTTCTTCATGGTCAACGTTGTGGTTTACCGGTGGTTTTACGGCATTCATCGGGGCTTTTACTCCTTATAGGGCTAGTGACAGGAGTATATCAGTCCACGCGGGTGAATAAAGCTTATTGGTTTACCTCAATCTCTGCGGTTGTGTTATAATTTGCGACCTTTGAATCCGGGATACAGTAGAGGGATAGCGGTTAGATGAGCGACCTTGCGAGAGAAATTACACCGGTCAACATTGAGGAAGAGCTGAAGAACTCTTATCTGGATTATGCGATGTCGGTCATTGTTGGCCGTGCGCTGCCGGATGTCCGAGATGGCCTGAAGCCGGTACACCGTCGCGTACTTTACGCCATGAACGTATTGGGCAATGACTGGAACAAAGCCTATAAGAAATCAGCCCGTGTCGTTGGTGACGTAATCGGTAAATACCACCCGCATGGCGACTCTGCGGTATACGACACCATTGTCCGTATGGCTCAGCCGTTCTCGCTGCGATATATGCTGGTGGATGGCCAGGGGAACTTCGGTTCCATCGATGGCGATTCCGCGGCGGCGATGCGTTATACGGAAATCCGTCTGGCGAAGATTGCCCATGAGTTAATGGCCGATCTGGAAAAAGAGACGGTTGATTTTGTCGACAACTATGACGGCACGGAAAAAATCCCTGACGTTATGCCGACCAAAATCCCGAACCTGTTGGTAAACGGTTCGTCCGGTATCGCAGTAGGGATGGCGACCAACATCCCGCCACACAACCTGACGGAAGTGGTTAACGGCTGCCTTGCGTATATCGACAATGAAGACATCAGCATTGAAGGGCTGATGGAATACATCCCGGGTCCGGACTTCCCGACGGCGGCGATCATCAACGGTCGTCGCGGTATTGAAGAAGCCTATCGTACCGGTCGCGGTAAAGTGTACATCCGTGCCCGCGCGGAAGTGGAAGTAGACGCGAAAACCGGTCGTGAAACCATTATCGTGCATGAAATTCCGTATCAGGTGAACAAAGCGCGCCTGATCGAGAAAATCGCGGAACTGGTAAAAGACAAACGCGTTGAAGGCATCAGCGCGCTGCGTGACGAGTCTGACAAAGACGGTATGCGCATCGTGATTGAAGTTAAGCGCGACGCGGTCGGGGAAGTGGTACTGAACAACCTCTACTCCCAGACTCAACTGCAGGTCTCTTTCGGTATCAACATGGTGGCACTGCACCATGGTCAGCCGAAGATCATGAACCTGAAAGACATCATTTCAGCGTTTGTGCGCCACCGCCGTGAAGTGGTGACCCGCCGTACCATTTTCGAACTGCGTAAAGCCCGCGATCGTGCGCATATCCTTGAAGCACTGGCGATTGCGCTGGCGAACATCGACCCGATCATTGAGCTGATTCGTCGTGCGCCGACCCCGTCGGAAGCGAAAGCCGCATTGATCGCACGTCCGTGGGATCTGGGCAACGTGGCTGCGATGCTGGAACGTGCTGGTGACGACGCTGCGCGTCCGGAATGGCTGGAGCCAGAATTCGGCGTGCGTGACGGTCAGTACTACCTGACAGAACAGCAGGCCCAGGCGATTCTGGATCTGCGTTTGCAGAAACTGACCGGCCTTGAGCATGAAAAACTGCTCGATGAATACAAAGAGCTGCTGGAACAGATCGCGGAACTGCTGCACATTCTGGGCAGCGCCGATCGCCTGATGGAAGTGATTCGCGAAGAGCTGGAGCTGATCCGCGATCAGTTTGGCGATGAGCGTCGTACCGAAATCACCGCGAATAGCGCTGATATCAATATCGAAGATCTGATCAACCAGGAAGATGTAGTTGTGACCCTGTCTCACCAGGGCTACGTGAAGTATCAGCCGCTGACCGACTACGAAGCACAACGTCGTGGTGGGAAAGGCAAATCGGCTGCACGTATTAAAGAAGAAGACTTTATTGACCGTCTGCTGGTGGCCAACACCCATGACACGATCCTCTGCTTCTCCAGCCGGGGTCGTCTGTACTGGATGAAGGTTTATCAACTGCCAGAAGCGAGCCGTGGTGCGCGTGGCCGTCCGATCGTCAACCTGCTGCCGCTGGAAGCCGACGAACGTATTACCGCTATCCTGCCGGTTCGTGAGTACGAAGAGGGCGTGAACGTCTTTATGGCGACTGCCAGCGGTACGGTGAAGAAAACCGCGCTGACCGAATTCAGCCGCCCGCGTTCTGCCGGTATCATTGCGGTGAACCTGAACGATGGCGACGAACTGATTGGTGTGGATCTGACCTCCGGTTCTGACGAAGTCATGCTGTTCTCGGCGGCGGGCAAAGTGGTGCGCTTTAAAGAGGACGCCGTCCGTGCGATGGGCCGTACTGCGACTGGCGTACGAGGCATCAAGCTGGCGGGCGAAGACAAAGTCGTCTCCCTGATTATTCCACGTGGTGAAGGCGCGATCCTGACCGTGACGCAAAATGGTTACGGTAAGCGTACGGCGGCGGAAGAGTATCCGACCAAGTCCCGTGCGACGCAGGGCGTTATCTCTATCAAAGTGACCGAGCGCAACGGTTCTGTTGTTGGCGCGGTGCAGGTTGATGATTGCGACCAGATCATGATGATCACCGATGCCGGTACGCTGGTGCGTACTCGCGTGTCGGAAATCAGCGTGGTAGGACGTAATACTCAGGGCGTGATCCTCATCCGTACGGCGGAAGATGAAAACGTGGTGGGTCTGCAGCGTGTGGCTGAGCCGGTGGATGACGAAGAACTCGACTCCATCGACGGTAGCGCGGCGGAAGGGGATGATGATATCGCCCCGGAAGCGGAAACCGACGACGATGTCGCCGATGACGCTGACGAGTAATCGGCGAGTCTAACGACTGCACAAAAGGGAGGCGCTGCCTCCCTTTTTTTCATCCTGAATTCACCATTTCCCCTTGTCAAAAGGTCCTGTCCGGTGATTTTGCCTTTCATGTATAAAAATACAAAATAAAATGAATAATTATAACTCTGTGAAGATGCTCACTGTTTGTGCAGCCATTTCCCGTTAACTTTCCTGTTACCAAACCGCGATATTTACGAGCCCTTACTGCCAGGAGAACTGAAAAATTATTAAATAACATCATCTGAATTCTTAAAGACAAAAGCGTTGGCTGCCTTCATCTGTCAATACACTTCTGACGGATGAATATACTTATATCTACACGTTGGGAGTTAACTATGATAGTTGAAATAGCAGAAGGCTTTATCCATCTTTTCCAGAGCGCAGGTAAGATATTCTCCGGGATGATCGTCAGTACCATTCCGATGCTGATAACCTTAATTTTGACCGTTAATTTTATTATGAAATTAATTGGCCAACAGCGAATGGAAAAAGTCGCCACCCTGATGGGGAAGTCAAAAATATTAACCTATGGAATTTTGCCGAGTTTTGCCTGGTTCTTTCTTAGCAGTCCGGGTGCGCTGACGATGGGTAAATTTCTGCCCGAACGTTGTAAACCCGCTTATCAGGATGCGCTGGGCAGCACCGTACACCCGCTGACCTCTCTGTTCCCACACATTGTGCCATCTGAACTCTTTATCTGGCTGGGCGTCGCCGCTGGCCTGACGCGACTCGATCTACCGGTTGCCGACCTGGCATTACGCTATATCGCTGCGGGTATTCTACTCGGTTTTATCCGTGGTTTTCTGACGGAATATATCTTCACCCGGCTGGAGAAACGCGAACTTAATCAGGAATAAGGGAAAACAATGAAAGTACTATTTTCGGCTGACGTCGTAAAGGCTGGAAGAAAAGTGGAAGAGGGACTGCTTAATGGCATGTTGATTACCTTTAATGACCATGCTCCGGAAGATTATCTCGATTATGTCCTGGTCATTAAGAATATTGTTTGTGATGTTACCCCATTACAAAAAATAATGGATTATGTTCTGCAGATTAATAATCAGACCTGGAATATAACCTGCTGGGGAGAGGCCGCATGGCAAAATTTATGCGAGTTAGGTCATGTGACAGTGGTATTTGACGGGGCTGAAAAGCCAATAGCCTATGGTTCATTACACGTTAACAGTCATTGTTCTCCATCCGTAAATGAATTGATTGGCCCATTGACAATAATGAGGAAAACCAATGAAAACCGTACTGATTAAAAAAGGTCATTCAGGGATTGGCGATGACATGTATTTATCTCGCGATACCCGCATGGTCATCCTGTCGCTTACCGGCAAAACCATTGATCCGGTCGCGAAAAAACTGGGTGAAATGCTGGAAATGACCGTGGTTAACGGCTTTGACGCCATGCCGGATGATAAGAAAATCCTTTGTGTGGTCATCAACTGTGGCGGTTCACTGCGCTGCGGCATTTATCCGCAGAAAAGAATCAAGACAATCAACGTACTCCCTACCGGTGCGATGGGGCCGCTGGCGAAATATATCACCGAAGATATTTACATCTCTGATGTCAGTCTTGAATCGCTTTCGCTGATTGAAACCATTAATCAACCGGTAACCGGGGAGGAAAACGTTGAGCTCAGTGATCCTCTCCCGACAGACCATGCCTGTGCTGTGGCTCACGAACGCGTGGAGGCAAAACCACGCGGTTCCGCGACCAACACCGCGCTGGAGTTGATGACGCGTTTTGCGACGGGAATCGGTAACTTTGTCAGCCTGCTCTACTCCTCGGCGCGTGAATCGGTCGAGCTGTGTATTAAAAACGTGATCCCCTTTATGGCCTTTATCTCGGTTCTGATCGCTCTGGTTCAGGAGACCGCGATTGGTCAGTGGACCGGGAATGCGCTGTCGCCGCTTGCCGGATCGTTAACCGGTCTGTTTGTGATTGCGATTATTTGTGGTCTGCCCTTCATCTCTCCCATTCTGGCTCCTGGCGCGGCGATTGCGCAGGTCGTTGGTGTGCTGGTAGGAACGCTAATCGGTAGCGGGGTGGTTTCACCGCTGATGGCGTTGCCGGCGCTGTTCGCGATTAACGTCCAGGTCGGTGCCGATTTCATTCCCGTTGGGCTTTCCATGCAGGAGGCGAAAGAGAAAACCATTCGTCTTGGCGTGCCCTCTTTCTTGCTGTCACGGATGATTACCGCGCCCCTGGCGGTGGCCATCGGTTATCTGTTTTCGTTTGGCTTGTTTAACTGAGGAAATGTGTAATGAACAAAATCAATGCCGCGGTGGTGGGGGCCGGTATTTATGGCAAACATCATATCAATGCGTATCACTATAATCCGTGGGTGAACCTGGTGGGGTTTTGCGAGATCAATCCGGACATCCGCGCCAACGTTGCGGCGGAGTTTCAGGTGCCTGGTTATGCCTCGCTGGCAGAGTTGTTTGCCGCGACGGACGTTGATCTGATATCAATCGCGACGCCGGATCCGTTCCACTTTGATGCCACGATTGAAGCCATCAGGGCGGGCAAACACGTGCTGATTGAGAAACCGATGGCGACAACGTCAGCGGAATGTCGGGAAATCATCCGCTGTGCGCAGCAACAAGGAGTGAAGATTGGCGTTGATTACCACAAGCGTTGGGACGGGATGGCACAGCATATTCACCATGAGTTGCTGAAACCCGAAACCGGTCAGGTCCTGCGTGGCTATATGAGCATGGACGATATTATCGACGTGCCGAAAAACTGGCTGTCATGGGCGAATGAGAGTTCTCCCGTTCATTTTCTCGGAACGCATTGTTTTGATTTGATTAGATATTATATGAACGGCGCCAATGCGGTGAGCGTCTATGCGATAGGGCAGAAGAAGAAGCTGGTGGCGGAAGGCGTTGATTCCTGGGATACCATTCAGTCGTTTGTCACCTTTGATAATGGCGCGCAATGGACCGTTGAAGTGGGGTGGTGCTTACCACCTTCATTCCCCAAAGCAAACGATGGTCGTAGTTTTGTTATTACCGAGAATAACTATTATCGCGCCGACGCGCAGTTGCGGGGATATGAAATGTTCACCCCTCAGCGCAGTGCAACGCCAAATTATAATTTTATTAATTACGTTAATAATAAAGCCAGTGGCTATGGGATTCAGCCAATACATGATTTTGTTGAGCACATATTATTTGATACCCCTTATCTGGCAACCGCTGATGATGGGTTGCAGGCGACGTTAATATGTGAAGCCGTGCATCATTCGTTATCGACAGGACGTATTGTACAGTTATAACTCATCGGTAGTTTACGCCTCATAAACCGTTTTTCTGGCTTTAATTTCTCTGATTAAGGCAGGGTTCGTTATTCCCCCTCAACCCGGTCGATGATCATCGTTTATGAGGCGCCTTTTCATTATTCATATTTAGATAGCAATATTGCAGCGCGTGGAAAAAAAGCGTGTGTAAAGACATTTTCAGTGCGGCGAAACTGAGGGGGCTGACGCTGGACTGAGGCGTATATAAGGTTACATCGGCAAGCGTCGCGCCGCTCTGATGGCAGGCGACTGCCAGTGAGGCGGCCTCATGCTCACGAATCAAGGTAATGAGTTGATTATCCGGCTCATCTTTGAGTCCAGGAAGCAGGATCACGGAATCACAATCCGTCAGGGTGTTTGTCAGCAATGAATGGGCATTCTGGTACTCTACGGGAATGCAGACTTTACCAATATCACTATAATCCTGAATGATATTGCTGAGTAATGAACTCAGTTCTCGCGGATGACAGAAATAGAGGTTACGGCTGGAATTAATAATTTCAAAGAAAGTATTAAGGGCCGCAGGGTTATTATTATTAATAAACTCGCCAAGAATAACATTGTTTTTCGTTGCCTGGGCCGGAAGCAGTGCCTCAGGTTCGCTGCGCAGACACTTAATTAAATCATATTTAAATGAAGTAAAGCCGGTATAACCGAGAGATTGCGCAAAGCGAACAATGGAGGGTTGGCTGGTTTGCGTCTTTTTTGAAATTGCCGTCGACGTCAGTTTTTCCGCGCCCGATAATGTAGCCAGAATGTAACGGCTAATTGTTTGCTCCGCGTGCGTACCTGTTTTTACCAGTAACTGAAGTTGTTCGATAATGTTCATTGAGGTCCCTCGGTTTTGTTTATTATGACAGATACACTTTATCCTTCAAGCAGCCTCTGTGTTGGCGACGAAGCGACCCAGCTCGTCCATGAGCCTCGTCCCTTTAAGCCAGCGCAAGCGTTGTTCAAAATGCCTGCTGCCTGTTGTCCTGCGACTCGAAGGATTTAGTGTCTAACCAGGGGACCCCAGGGGTTAATTCATCCTTTCCACAATCATTGCAATACCCTGACCGCCGCCGATGCACAGCGTTGCCAGACCCAGCGTTTTATCCCTGGCGGAAAGCGCATGCAGCAATGTCACCAGGATCCGCGCGCCGCTGGCGCCGATCGGATGCCCAAGCGCAATCGCGCCACCGTTCACGTTCACCTTTTGTGGGTCGAAGCCCAGCGTCTTGCCGACGGCAAGGAACTGCGCGGCAAACGCCTCATTGGCTTCAATCAGATCGATATCGGAAAGCTGCAATCCGCATTGTTGCAGGGCTTTCTGCGTGGCGGGTACCGGCCCCATCCCCATCAGCGCTGGCGCGACGCCGCCGCTGGCATATGACTTAATGCGTGCCAGCGGTTTCAGTCCTGCCGCCAGTGCGGCAGATTCTTCCATGACCACCAGCGCGGCCGCGCCGTCGTTGATCCCAGAGGCGTTGCCAGCGGTGACGGTGCCGGCCTTATCAAACGCCGGACGCAGTGCCGCAAGACCTTCTGCTGTTGAGTCAGCCTTGGGGAATTCGTCGCGGTCAAAGACAATGGTTTTTTTACGCGACGTGACGCTGACCGGCACAATTTCGGCCTCAAAGGCGCCAGAATGGATGGCGGCGACCGCTTTTTGCTGAGAGAGCAGTGCGAGCTCATCCTGCATGTCGCGGCTGATACCGTATTCACGGGCGACGTTTTCGGCGGTGATCCCCATGTGATAACCATGGGTGGCACAGAGCAGACCGTCACGCAGAATCACATCCGACAACTGGCCGTCGCCGAGGCGATAACCCCAGCGGGCTTTCGCATCCAGCAGATAGGGGGCCAGACTCATGTTTTCCATGCCGCCAGCAACCAGCGCCTGTGCCTGACCGGCCTGAATTGCCTGGGCGGCCAGTGCGACGCTTTTGAGCCCTGAACCGCAGACTTTGTTGACGGTAAACCCGCAGACGGTTTCGCTAAGGCCGCTTTTTAACAGTGCCTGGCGCGCCGGGTTTTGTCCCAGACCGGCCTGCAACACGTTGCCCATGATCACTTCATCCACACGTTGCGGGTCGAGTTGCGCGCGTTCCAGCGCGGCGCTAATCACAGTCGCGCCAAGTTCGATGGCGCTGGTGGTGGCCAGCGCGCCGTTGAAGCCGCCGATGGCGGTACGTACTGCGCTGACGATGACACAATTTTTCATCTTCTGTTCCTTAAAAGTGAGTCGCTGCCGTCAGAAAAAGGTCAGACCGACAACAAAAATGACACCGGAGAAAAGCAGGGCGGTGATGCAGTACCCCATGATGTCGCGAACCCCCAACCCGGCGATGGCCAGTGCGGGAAGCGCCCAGAAGGGTTGCGCCATGTTCATCCACTGCTCGCCGTAGGCAATCGCCATCACGGATTTACCCAGATCGGCCCCTAGCGCTTGCGCGGCTGGCATGACGAACGGTCCCTGAATAACCCAGTGGCCACCGCCTGACGGCACGGCAAAGTTGATCAGCGCAGAGCTGAAGAAGGTCATGACCGGGAAGGTGTCTTTATTGGCGACGTTGATGAAGAACTCGGTGATGAGTCCTCCGAGACCGGAGTGCTCCATCATCAACTGGATACCGGCATAGAACGGGAACTGCACCAGGATACCGGCGGTGCTGCGCGCAGCGGCACTAATGGCGCGCATATAGGCCATCGGCGTTTTGTGCAGCAGCAGACCGGCAATCATAAACATCAGGTTGACGGTGTTGATGGTGATGTTGAACCCTTTCTCGGCGAAGTAGATCCCGAGATAAGCGATGCCTAATGCCCCAATGATCAGCGCCAGGATTCGGCTCTCTTCCAGTTTTTCGGACGGAGGCGCATCTGCTGGCAAGGTCTTCTGGAAATCAGGCTCTTCCATCAACAGTTTCGGATCGACGCTGACAACATCCGACGGTTTTGGCGTCATCATGCGGGTGATAAACGGCATGACCACAATCAGACCGAGAGTGATGAAGATGTTGAAACCGGTAAACAGGGTGTCGCTGACCGGAATCAGGCCCGCAATGTGTTCCACCGGGTTACCCGGCGTTGCCGCCAGCAGGGGCATCGAGCCGGAGAAGCCGCCGCCCCAGGTCAGAAAACCGATATAAGCGCAGGCAATCAGCAGCGGATAATCGGATCCCGGCACGCGACGGGCAACTTCACGGGCAAACATCGCTCCCACTACCAGACCGAAGCCCCAGTTGATGACGCAGGCGACGGAGCCAAAGAAGGTCACCAGCATTACGCCCTGCGCGGGCGTTTTTGCGGCAGACGCGGCAGTACGCAGCAGGTTTTTCACCGGACCGGAACTGGCCAGCGCGTGACCTGTCACGATGATCAACGCCATCTGCATCCCGAAGGCCAGCAGATTCCAGAAGCCATCCCCCCAGAAACGCACCATACTGATCGGCGTTTGCGGCGTCAGCCACAGCGCGATGCCGAACGTCAACAGCGTCAGCAGCATGGCGAAAATCAGGGGATCGGGCAGCCAGCGACTGACGAAGCGCGTCATGAAACGCGAGATACGGCCGATCATGCTTCACCTCGCTGAACGACCAGATCGGCGGCAATGTCAAACTGCGCTTCTGTTTTTGCTCGCAGAGTATCGAGGTCGCACCCGTCGACGATTTCCGTCAGCCACATTTTGCCGTCGATAAAGCGGAACACGGCGAGTTCGGTAACCAGCATATGCACCGCATGTTGGGCCGTCAGTGGCATGGTGCAGTGGCGAAGGATTTTCGCCGAGCCGTCTTTCGCGCAGTGTTCCATCGCGATAATCACTTTGCGCGCTCCGGTTACCAGATCCATCGCGCCGCCCATCCCAGGGACCATTTTGCCGGGCACGACCCAGTTCGCGAGGTTAGCCTGTTCATCAACCTGCAACCCGCCCAGTACGCAGGCATCGACGTGGCCGCCACGAATCAGCGCGAATGACATCGCGCTGTCGAACATCGCCGCACCCGGTAATATTCCGCAGGGTTGACCACCGGCGTTCACCAGATCGGGATGCGCGGTCGTGACCGGTCCCAGTCCGAGAAATCCGTTCTCTGATTGCAGGGTGATATGAATGTCATCCGGCAGATAGTTGGCGACCATCGTCGGCAGGCCAATGCCTAAATTCACAACATCACCATCGCGAAGTTCTTGCGCCACACGGCGCGCAATACGTTGTTTAGCATCCATTATTTGCTCTCCTGTGGCATGACGATATGGTCGATAACGGCGCCGGGGGTGACTATCTGATCAGGCAACAGATCGCCTGTCTCAACGAGTTCGTCAGGTTCCACCAGAGTGATATCGGCGGCGAGGGCAATAAGCGGGTTGAAGTTGCGGGCGCTGAGTTGGTAGGTCAGGTTGCCGAGTGGGTCGGCACGGTGCGCGCGGATGAGTGCCAGGTCGGCACGCAACGGTCGCTCCAGTAGCCAGGTTTTGCCGTCAAGTGTCAGGGTTTGTTTGCCATCTTCCACAATAGTGCCGACGCCGGTTGGGGTCAGGAAGCCGCCGAGTCCAGCACCGCCGCAGCGGATCTGTTCAATCAGCGTACCCTGCGGCACCAGCTGAACGTCCATCTCTTTGGCGATCATCCGACGCCCGGTTTCCGGGTTAGTGCCGATATGGGACGCAATGACTTTGTTCACCCGGCCATTGACGATCAGCGGGCCGATGCCGGTATCGACAAAGGCGGTATCGTTGGCGATCAGTGTCAGGTCTCTGACGCCGGATTCAAGTAAGGCTTCGACAAGGCGGGGCGGGGTCCCGACCCCCATAAAACCACCAACCATGATGGTCATGCCGTCACGAAAGAATCCGGCAGCGTTCTGTAAGGTAATCAGTTTTGTTTTCATTATGTTTCCCTTTTGCATACTCCATTTTGGGTACACAAAGGGAATAGCAAGCGGGATGCCAGAATGGCTAACGGACAGGGATATTAGTTAACCTGTTGAATATAATTAAATATTCATGGGGGTGTTGTGTGATCTTAGTGCGGATGCTATGCAGAATTTTGCGCACTGTGCAAAATTCTGCATAGCAGATTCTGGTTCTACAAGCCTGCCGTATCGATACCGTATTCCTGCAATTTATACATCAGGGCACGTCGACTGATGCCTAACATCAGGGCGGCGCGGGTGCGGTTTCCTTCATGCTGTTCAAGTACCTCGATAATGATCCGCTTCTCTTCGCGTTTAATCTCTTCTTTCAGATTGCGTTCACCAGGCTGTGTGGCCTTTATCTCGCTGCCACCACCCACCGGCTGGCGGAGCGGGGCAGGCAGATCTTCTGCAAAAATGACGGCGCCGGTATTCATCACCACCGCCCGCTCAATGACGTTTGAAAGTTCGCGGATGTTTCCGGGCCAGGGCCAGGTGGTAAGCATTGACATGGCTGCCGGATCGATCTCAATAATGTCGCGCTGATTTTCCGAACTGAATTTCTGCAGGAAGTGGTTAGCCAGCAGCGCAATGTCTTCCCGTCGTTCGCGCAGCGGGGGAAGTTGCAGATGAATCACATTCAGACGATAGAACAGGTCTTCACGGAAAGCGCCTTCTTTCACCATCGCATGGAGATCGCGGTTGGTGGCGGCGACGATGCGGATATCCACCTGAATCGTCTGATGCCCGCCCACGCGTTCGAATTCCCGTTCCTGCAGAATGCGCAGTAATTTAGCCTGGAGCACCAGCGGCATTTCACCAATTTCATCGAGTAGCAGCGTTCCCTGATGAGC
The DNA here is from genome assembly GCF_057983045.1 of Citrobacter sp. LST-B2. Lineage (NCBI taxonomy): Bacteria > Pseudomonadati > Pseudomonadota > Gammaproteobacteria > Enterobacterales > Enterobacteriaceae > Citrobacter > Citrobacter sp. LST-B2. The sequence continues at coordinate 3,265,536 of NZ_CP192598.1, read as the reverse complement.
GCGTTCGAACAGTCCCTGACGCTGAGTTTGTGCGCCGGTGAAGGCCCCTTTTTCATGACCGAACAACTCGCTTTCCAGCAGCGACTCCGGTAACGCGGCGCAGTTGATTTTGATAAACGGACCGTTTGCCCGGCGCGAATTGTAGTGAATAGCGCGCGCAATCAACTCCTTGCCGGTACCGCTTTCACCACTGATCAGAACGTTGGCCTGCGACAGGGCAATTTTCGCCGTGTCTTTGCAGATATCCATCATCCGCGGACTGTTGGTCAGGATATGTCCCCACTGCCAGCTGGTGCTCAGCGCCTGATGCAGGTTGCGGATCTCCTGTTTCATCGCCTGCAGTTGCAGGGCGCGTTGGATCAGTAAATTCAGTTCATCGAGATCGAAAGGTTTGATCACGTAATCAAACGCCCCGCTGCGTAATGCTTCGACGGCAGTTTCGACTTCGGCATAAGCGGTCATCAGGATCACGGGGATGCGCGGCTGCTGAGTGCGCATGACTTTCAGGGCGTCGATCCCGTTCATTTCCGGCATGCGGATATCCATCAGCACCACATCCGGTGGAGCGTCGGCAAAGCGCTGCAACGCTTCCTCCCCGTTGCTGGCACAGTGCGTTTCATGCCCCTGTAGCGAAAAGGCGGTGGTGAGCATGCGACGAACGTTATCTTCGTCATCCACAATGAGGATACGGTAGCGGGTTTTCATACTGACAAGTTTCCCTGCGGGTTAATCGGTAAAATAAGGGTAAACGTCGCGCCACATCCGGGCATGCTGGAGACGTGAATATCACCCTGATGAGCATTGATAATGCGTTGGCTGAGCGCGAGTCCAAGCCCTGTTCCTGAGGCTTTGGTGGTGAAAAAGGGGTCAAAAATCTTTTTCTGTAGCGCGATATCAATCCCACCGCCGTTATCTTCAATCGCCACGGCTTGTTGCGTGGCTGAATATTGCCAGGTGCGAATGCGGATTTCACCGCGTGCGTTGATGGCCTGCACGGCATTAATCAAAAGATTGAGGATCACCTGTTTTAACAGTTCACGATCGGCAACGATGGCAGGCAGCCCCGTATCCTGTTCAAAGTTGAACGTGATCCGTGCCTGAACGCCGGAGGTTTGCACCAGAATCAGCGTCTCTTCGATCAGCGAATTGAGCAGCACTTGCTGCCACTGGCTTTGTCGCGGCCGGGAGAAATCCAGCAACTGCTGAATGACTTTGTTGATGGAATCAATTTCTTTTAGTACCACGGACAGATATTCCTGATGCACAGGCAGGCTGGTTTGTTGACGGATGATCTGCACATAACCCCGGATGGCGGTGAGCGGATTACGTACCTCATGCGCCACCCCGGCCATCAGTTCACCCAAAGTGGCAAGTCTCTCGGTTTGCGCCAGGCGACGCTGCGTTTCTTTGCGGGCGGTCAGGTCGGAAAAAATCACCAGCGCACCGATCAATTCACCATTGGGGTTATGAATACGGCTGGTGGTGACACTGAGTTCGATGGTGCGGTCGCGCGCCGGAAAGCTAACTTCCTGTGCCAGATGCTCCGTCCCGTGCGCCAGGGTATCGAGAACCGGGCTGGCAAAATGCGGGTCGGAGAAGAGGGTGGCATAGGGGCGACCGACCAGTTCATTGAGCGTATAGCCGGTAATCATTTCCGCCGCAGGGTTCATGGTGGTGACATCGCCCTGTCTGTCGATTGCGATCACCCCGTCGGCGGCGTTTTCAATGATCAGATCGTTAAGGGTTTTCGTTTCACGCAACGTTTGCGCCAACGCGTTAACGCTGCGGCTAATTTGCCCCAGTTCGCCAGGCAGATTGGGAAGTTGCGCTGGCGTTTTTTGCGCCAGCGTCGACAGACCGTCCGTGATGATGTCGATATTGGCGCCAAGGCGTCGGGAAAACAGCACGATCAAGAGCAGGCTACAGAGCAGACCTGCCGCCAGCACCGCAATGATGCGCACGTCCATCCTCCACGCCTGACGCTGGATATCTTCCGTCAACTCATTCGCCCAGATGTAGCCCAGCACGTCGCCATCCCGGGTGATGGGGATCATGGAGTTAAGAATATCGCCGCGCACCTGGCGACCGGAAAAGACGACCGGGGCATTGCTGCGCATCACTTCGCGTCCGGGGTGATCGGCGGCAATCGTCACGCCAACGTTATTTTGGTACAGCGCGGAAGGGGCGTAGGTCACAATCGCATCCAGCGCTTTGTTATAGTAGCCCGCGCCGACGCCCGGAAATGCCTGAGTGATCCGCTCAGTGATGGGGCCGAGTTCGGTATTCAGCGCCTGAATACGTTCGTCCCGCGGCAGCGCCGTAAAATGGGTAAAGCGATCGCCCAGCGCCTGATCGAGCAGGTGTACAACGGCAGATAATTTTTTCTCTTTTTCAGATAAGACTGCTGACCGTCCTTCGGTTTCTACGATATAACCAATCGACAGCGTCGGCACGATGACCATCAGAAGCGCCATCAGGATCATCTGATTGCGTAAGCGTCGCGGGTATAACCCTCTCAAAAAGCGCATGCTGGCATCCCTGTGACCCATTTTCTGACAAACGCTAATTATCGGGGGTTGCGGCAACTGTTTCTCAGCGGTGTATCATATTCCCGCAAACGCAGGCGCGGGCATTGCGACGACGCGCATTTACCGCTACCTTAACCACACTCCATTTATCGCCTGAGGCGGAGCTTCGCCCTTTTGAAATACCTTGCATCCTTTCGCACGACCCTGAAAATCTCGCGCTATCTGTTCAGAGCGTTGGCGCTGTTGATTTGGCTGCTGATTGCCTTTGCTTCGGTGTTCTACATTGTGAACGCCTTGCATCAGCGGGAGTCAGAGATCCGCCAGGAGTTTAATCTCAGTTCCGATCAGGCCCAGCGCTACATTCAGCGCACGTCGGATGTGATGAAAGAGCTCAAGTACATCGCGGAGAATCGCCTGACGGCGGAGAACGGCGTGTTGTCTTCGCGGTCGCGTGACGATAAAACCGAGGTGCCGACCTTTCAGCCGCTGTTTGCCGATTCCGACTGCGCGGCAATGGGCAACGCCTGGCGCGGATCGCTGGAGTCGCTGGCGTGGTTCATGCGCTACTGGCGTGACAACTTTTCCGCTGCGTACGATCTGAATCGTGTATTTCTCATTGGCAGCGATAATCTCTGCATGGCGAATTTCGGCCTGCGCGATATGCCCGTCGAGCGCGATAACGCGCTGAAAACGCTGCACGAGCGGATTATGAAGTACCGCAACGCGCCGCAGGATGAATCCGGAAACAATCTCTACTGGGTGGCGCAGGGACCACGTCCAGGGATCGGCTATTTCTACGCGCTGACGCCGGTTTATCTGGCAAACCGCCTGCAGGCCCTGTTGGGCATTGAACAATCCATTCGAATGGAAAATTTCTTTACGCCGGGCAGTCTGCCGATGGGCGTGACCATTCTGGATGAAAATGGGCATGCGTTGATTTCGCTGACCGGGCCGGAAAGTACCATCAAGGCGGAACCTCGCTGGATGCAGGAACGCTCCTGGTTTGGCTATACGCCGGGCTTTCGTGAGCTGGTGCTGAAGAAAAATCTGCCGCCGTCTTCGTTAAGCATCGTCTATTCCGTTCCGGTCGATCTGGTGCTGGAACGGATCCGGATGCTGATTCTGAATGCCATTCTGCTGAATGTGCTGGTAGGTGCGGCACTGTTTACCCTCGCGCGGATGTACGAACGACGGATCTTTATTCCGGCGGAAAGCGACGCCCAACGGCTGGAAGAGCATGAGCAGTTTAACCGTAAGATTGTCGCGTCCGCGCCGGTCGGGATCTGTATTCTGCGCACCGTTGACGGTATTAACATCCTCAGTAACGAGCTGGCGCATACCTATCTGAACATGCTCACCCATGAGGATCGACAGCGGCTGACGCAAATCATCTGTGGACAGCAGGTGAACTTTGTCGATGTGCTGACCAGCAATAACACCAATTTGCAGATTAGCTTCGTCCATTCCCGCTATCGCAATGAAAACGTGGCGATTTGCGTGCTGGTGGATGTTTCCGCCCGCGTCAAAATGGAGGAGTCGTTGCAGGAGATGGCGCAGGCGGCTGAACAGGCGAGTCAGTCGAAATCGATGTTCCTGGCGACCGTCAGCCACGAGCTGCGCACGCCGCTGTATGGCATTATCGGTAACCTTGATCTGCTACAAACCAAAGAATTGCCAAAAGGGGTCGATCGCCTGGTGACGGCGATGAATAACTCTTCCAGTCTGCTGCTGAAAATCATCAGTGACATTCTCGACTTCTCGAAAATCGAATCGGAGCAGTTGAAAATTGAGCCGCGTGAATTCTCGCCACGTGAGGTGATGAGCCACATTACCGCGAACTATCTGCCGCTGGTGGTGCGCAAGCAGCTCGGGCTGTACTGCTTTATCGAACCGAATGTGCCGGTTGCGCTTAATGGCGATCCGATGCGCCTGCAACAGGTGATTTCTAATCTGTTGAGCAACGCGATTAAATTCACCGACATCGGCTGCATTGTGCTGCATGTCAGCCGCGACGATGATTATCTTAGCATTCGGGTGCGGGATACCGGCGTCGGGATCCCGGCTAAAGAAGTGGTGCGCTTGTTCGATCCGTTCTTCCAGGTCGGTACGGGCGTGCAGCGCAATTTCCAGGGAACGGGGCTGGGACTGGCGATTTGCGAAAAGCTGATCAGCATGATGGATGGTGACATTTCGGTTGATTCTGAACCAGGGATGGGGAGCCAGTTTACAGTGCGTATTCCGCTGTATGGCGCGCAGTATCCGGCGAAAAAAGGGCTTGATGGACTTGCCAGAACACGTTGCTGGTTGGCGGTGCGTAATGCGTCTTTGTGCCAGTTTGTCGAAAACAGCCTGACGCGTAACGGTGTTGAGGTGATGCGTTATGAAGGGCAGACACCGGCGAGTGATGACATGTTGATCACCGACGATGCCCTGGAACAGCCGTGGCAGGGGCGGGCAGCGGTGATTTTCTGTCGGCGCCACATTGGTATTCCACTGGAAAGGGTGCCGGGGGAATGGGTACACAGCGTGGCGTCGCCGCATGAACTGCCGGCGCTGCTGGCCCGGATCTACCGTATTGAGCTGGACGATGAGGAGCTCTCCTCCGCGTTACCGGCTCCGGAAAAAGCGGCGGCCACCAATGATGACATGATGATCCTGGTGGTTGACGATCATCCGATTAACCGCCGCCTGCTGGCCGATCAGCTGGGATCGCTCGGGTATCAGTGCAAAACCGCCAATGACGGCGTGGATGCCCTGAACGTGCTGAGCAAAAACCATATCGATATCGTGCTGAGCGACGTAAACATGCCGAATATGGATGGCTATCGACTGACACAGCGCATACGTCAGTTAGGGCTGACTTTACCGGTAGTTGGGGTGACGGCCAACGCTTTGGCCGAAGAGAAGCAGCGCTGTCTGGAGTCGGGGATGGACAGTTGTCTGTCGAAGCCGGTCACGCTGGACGTTATCAGGCAGACGCTGGCGGTGTATGCGGAGCGGGTCAGGAAAACGCGAGCATAAAAAAGCCCGGTAAGCGCTGAAACTTACCGGGCTTTTTTACGTCTGCAAGAATCAGTCTTTGTCTGCCGGACTCAGGGTCACGGAAGAGAGATAGTTCAGCAGTGCGATATCGTTTTCAACGCCCAGTTTCATCATTGCTGATTTCTTCTGGCTGCTGATGGTTTTGATACTGCGGTTCAGCTTCTTGGCGATTTCAGTCACCAGGAAACCTTCGGCAAACAGACGCAGAACTTCACTCTCTTTCGGAGAGAGACGTTTGTCACCGTAGCCGCCCGCGCTGATTTTTTCCAACAGGCGAGAGACGCTTTCAGGGGTGAACTTTTTGCCTTTCTGCAGCGCAGCCAGCGCTTTCGGCAGGTCTGTTGGCGCGCCCTGTTTCAGGACAATCCCTTCGATATCGAGATCAAGCACCGCGCTCAGGATTGCCGGGTTATTGTTCATGGTCAGAACAATGATCGACAGGCTTGGGAAATGACGCTTGATGTATTTGATCAGGGTGATCCCATCGCCGTACTTGTCGCCCGGCATAGAGAGATCGGTAATCAACACGTGTGCATCTAATTTTGGCAGGTTGTTGATCAGTGCTGTGGAGTCTTCAAATTCGCCAACAACATTCACCCACTCGATTTGCTCAAGTGATTTGCGAATACCGAACAGTACAATCGGATGGTCATCGGCAATAATTACGTTCATATTGTTCATGTAAAGGCTACCTTGCTACAGCAAGCTCTTGACGTAGGTGTCAATGTCGCTGATGTATTTTTCTATTCCTGGAGCATCTTTCTCACGAATCAGATGTTCCAGCGTTTCACATAACTGCTTGCCGGGTACCAGATTTAGCATGGCAAACACGCCTTTCAGGCGGTGAGCCGTTTGGGCTAGCGCAGCAAAATCGCTGATTGCAGCCTCAGTATACAACCTCTTAACATCATCCGGTACTGTGTCTACAAATAGTGCGTAATAACCGCTGGCATGAAGTTCGGCGTTTTCATCACCTCCCAGAGGGGATTCCGGGATCGCTTCTTGTGCCAGTTGCTCTTCAATTAGTTGTAGTACAGCTTCCTGCATAGCGTTGCTCATATTAAAGTTGACGCGAAGCTGGCCTGGGCCAATTTTCCGCACGCCTGACTCATCATCGCTTAAAAGCAAGCCGGAGGCAGTAAGATTAGACGGATTATCAGTTAAAAAGAGATCATATTCTTGACTTATGAGTCTCTCATCCGGGGTGATGCAGGTCGCTCCCCAGTTTTCCAACTGGCGAAGCACGATATTGCGCACCTCGTTAGAGGTCACGTCGATCATCACGCTGACATCATCCAGCAGACGCTCTTCGTCTTCTTTATGCTGGTCGAGCGGCGTCATTTTAACATGGACTGTATAGCGTGTACCCAGCGCATCTCGCGCTTTTATGCTCAAATGTCCGCCAAGTTTACGTGCCAGCTGATCGCATAACCAAAAGGCCAGCGGATTGGCTTTACCGTAACGGTCTTTCTGCGTCTCACTGATGAACGGGAAATGCAGGTTGTCAATTTCGCTTAACGTCACGCCTTCGCCGGTATCCAGAATGCGGAACGTCAGGCGCTCGGCCACCGATTCGTCCTGATCAACCTCGAGCGTGATTTTGCCAATCTGGGTAGTTGTTACCGCGTACTGCATCAACAGCAGTAAGATCCGTCGCAGTGCATCGCGATCGCCATGTCGTTCGTCGTTTGCCTTCAGATGGTTGTTGATGAGCAGTTGCAGGCCTTTACGCTTCATCGCGGGCAGCACTTGCGGGACGACTTCGTCAATTAACGCCTGAACCGAGAAGAGGGTAGGCTCACTCTTCCAGGCGTCGTTTTCCAGCATGTTCGCCAGTTGAATTTCATCGATCATGCGGACCAGTACATCGGCATGATTCGCCAGTTGCTGTGCATCAGACGTTTGCAATTGAGCAACTTCCGCTGCCAGCGTTTTGACCGGCTCTTTCAACGTCTCGCTGATGTTTTGCATAAAGGCGACGCGGCCCTGCTGATTTTTTTCATATAACCGCTGAGCCTGTTTGAGCTTTTTGTTCACCAGCACTTCACGATCCTGGTCGCGGATAATAAAGATCTGGGTGCGTGGAGCGACCTGGCTGCGGAACAGGCGTATCTCATACAGCTCGTTATTGACGGTCGCCTGGATCACGCCCTGATGCTGTTCCGCCATGCTGGTGATGTTTTGCAGATTCAGATGCGGCAACAGATGGTCGGCAATTTTGTTACTCATCACTGTGCGGTTCGCTTCTTGATCATGCACCAGCAGACCCAGCGGCAGTAGGGAGACAATCTCTTCGTTAATCGCGCGCAGAATCCGTAGCTCATTATTAGCTGCGGTATTCGGCGCGACTTCCGTTGTGCGTCCCGGCTGGTTGCGGAAGGTGGTATAGCCGAACAGGGCGAGCGCCAGCAGCCCGATATTCAGCAATAGCGGTAACAGGATGTTTTGCAGCGTATCGAGCAGTAGGGTGCCAAACGGCACCTGCCAGACCAGGCGCATTCCCGTCGAGTTCAGCGCCGACGAGATTTCAATTTTCGAACTGTTAAAGCTGATGCTTACGCTGTCGGGCGATTCTTTATCTGCATTGCGTGCGCTGGCTGGAGTCGTGTCAGGCTCAAGGCGGAAGCTGTCCAGTGGCATGCCGGGAGGAATTAAGTCGTTGATGGGCAGGTCAAACGCGACAACGGTCGCCAGGTGTCCCGGCTGATTAAACGTGGTTCGCAGCGTAAAATAGTGGCCGTTTTGCCATGCCAGCCGACGCAGCGATGAGAAACTTTCCCGTTCGTCAAGCGCATTGGCCTGCTGGAGCATTTCTGCCCGACGGGAATCGACAATGCTGCCGATGGTCGACTCTTTAAATCCCGAAGAGAGATCTTTTAACGGCAGCGTCGAGATGAGCGTCAGGCTGTTATCCTGCCCGTTGAGATAATACATGGACCACGGCACCGTCTCAGCGCCCCACAGCGTGTCGAGGTAGGACGAGATGCGCTGCGTCATTTCCAGCGTTGAGCTGTCATGCGAGCCAAAGATCAGCGCTTCGGTTTTTCGCCGCGGTTTTTCAAGATAGTAAACGTCCTGTTTCAGGCGAGTTTCCTGCAATCCTTCGCTGCTCGACGGATTCGTCGTCGCGGCGATGTTGTCATAGATTTGCCAGGTCGCGTAACGCCAGGTATCGATACGCTTATGAATTGCATGGGTGATATCGACGATTTGATAGCTTTTATCTTTCAACCAGGCGTTAACCGCGCTTTGCACCATCACGCCCATCGTCACCAGCAACACAATGATCAGCAATAAAAAGAAACGGGTAATGCTTCCCGGCAAGAGGGAAAATCGGGACGTAGCCGTTGTATCAGACTGACTCATTCGTGGTTATGACCTGTAAAACAACGCAGAAGGTGAAAGGGCAGTATAAAGGGTACGGTGTGAATTTCCACACTCTCTACTCATTGATGTTCTGCATTTTTTGCCAAAAAGAATTCATCAGTTAAATGGCGTAAAAGTGTACAGGCCCACCAGAGGCGTACACATATTCCCCGTCAAGTGTGAAGAAATAGCACGAAATAACAAGAAATCGGTTTCTGATATCAGTCAGTGACTGAGTGAAGGTAAATAGTTAATAGTTGTTATTATTTTTATGCGGTAGCACATAAAGAGAAAATAAGTGTAAAGAAGGGTAAAAAAAAACCGGACGCATCGCATCCGGTTGAAATAGGGGTAAACAGACATTCAGAAATGAATGACGGTAATAAATAAAGTTAATGATGATAGCGAGAGATATTTTAGAGATGCATGACGATTTTGTTTTGTCATTCAGTGCTATCAAACTTATTTGTGTAATTAATTGTTTTATATGTATTTTATATATTTCTTGAGTGATCGTGCTTATTTTTTGTCTTTTTGAAGCAAAAAAAAAGTTCCTTGGAATTTACATTTTGAAACATCTATGTGGATAAATGAAACATCTTAAAAGTTTTAGTATCATATTCGTGTTGGATTATTCTGCAATTTTGAGGAGAATGAACTTGCCGACTGGTTAATGAGGGTTAATCAGTATGCAGTGGCATAAAAAAGCAAATAAAGGCATATAACAGAGGGTTAATAACATGAAAGTTAAAGTACTGTCCCTCCTGGTACCAGCACTGCTGGTAGCAGGCGCAGCAAATGCGGCTGAAATTTACAACAAAGACGGCAACAAATTAGACCTGTTCGGTAAAGTCGACGGTCTGCATTATTTCTCCGATGATAAAAACGCTGATGGCGATCAGACCTACATGCGTATCGGCTTCAAAGGCGAAACCCAGGTTAACGATCAGATCACCGGTTATGGCCAGTGGGAGTATCAGATCCAGGGTAACGCGCCTGAATCCGAAAACAACTCCTGGACTCGTGTTGCCTTCGCCGGTCTGAAATTCGGCGATGCGGGTTCTTTCGACTACGGTCGTAACTACGGCGTTGTGTATGACGTCACGTCCTGGACCGACGTCCTGCCAGAATTCGGTGGGGATACCTACGGTTCTGATAACTTCATGCAGCAGCGTGGTAACGGCTTCGCGACTTACCGTAACGCTGATTTCTTCGGTCTGGTTGATGGCCTGAACTTTGCCCTGCAGTATCAGGGTAAAAACGGTAGCCCATCTGGTGAAGGTGCTGATGGCATCGCTTACACCGGCGTGACTAACAACGGTCGTGAAGCGCTGCGTCAGAACGGTGACGGCGTTGGCGGTTCTGTAACCTATGACATCGGCGAAGGCTTCGGTCTGGGTGCGGCAGTGAGCAGCTCCAAACGTACTGATGAGCAGAACAGAGCGATCTACCTGGGTAACGGCGATCGCGCTGAAACCTACACCGGTGGCCTGAAATACGACGCTAACAACCTGTACCTGGCGGCGCAGTACACTCAGACCTATAACGCAACGCGTGTAGGCGGCGAAGGTTGGGCAAACAAAGCGCAGAACTTCGAAGTGGTTGCTCAGTACCAGTTCGACTTCGGTCTGCGTCCGTCCGTTGCTTACCTGCAGTCCAAAGGTAAAAACCTGGGGACTCTCAACGGTCGTAACTACGACGATGAAGATCTGCTGAAATATGTTGATGTGGGCGCAACCTACTACTTCAACAAAAACATGTCCACCTACGTTGATTACAAAATCAACCTGCTGGATGACAACAACTTCACTCGTGATGCCGGTATCAGCACCGACGACGTTGTTGCACTGGGCCTGGTTTACCAATTCTAAGTTTGCTTAATGTCGATAAAAGGCCCTGCGGGGCCTTTTTTTGTGCGGTTTTTCGGCGTACAACCGCCGGTTTTTGGTGTACTCTTGCGCCTCTTTTGCAGGAGGACAATCACGTATGGAAATGAACGTTGCTCGTGCGGCCTTACTGGCTGTGACTCTCTTTTTTACCGGGTGCGATAACGCACCGGACGCGGCGCAAACGCCTGCCGCGGCTCCGGTCGTGCTGGAAGGGAAAACAATGGGCACCTTCTGGCGCGTGAGCGTGGTCGGAGTCGATGCCAAATCAGCAGCGGCGCTACAAACGAAAATTCAGACGCAACTGGATGCCGACGACCAACTGCTCTCCACTTATAAAAATGATTCGGCGCTAATGCGCTTCAACCAGTCGAAAAGTCTTTCTCCCTGGCCTGTCAACGAGGCAATGGCGGACATTGTTACCTCAGCGCTGCGTATTGGGCAAAAAACCCAGGGGGCGATGGACATCACCGTTGGGCCGTTGGTGAACTTGTGGGGGTTTGGTCCCGACAAGCAACCGGTCCAGATCCCGACGCAGGCGCAAATTGATGCGGCAAAAGCCAACAGCGGGTTGCAGCACCTGTCGGTGATCAACCAGGCGAAACAGCAGTACCTGCAAAAAGATCTGCCAGATTTGTTTGTCGATCTCTCCACTGTCGGTGAAGGCTATGCCGCCGATCACCTGGCACAGTTGATGGAGCGCGAAGGTATCGCACGCTATCTGGTCTCTGTCGGGGGGGCGCTGAACAGTCGCGGGATGAACGCTGAAGGGCATCCGTGGCGGGTGGCGATCCAGAAGCCTACCGACCGTGAAAACGCGGTTCAGGCGGTGGTGGATATTAACGGGCACGGTATTAGTACCTCCGGCAGCTATCGCAACTATTATGAGCTGAACGGAAAACGCCTCACTCATGTTATCGATCCGCAGACGGGACGCCCCATTGAGCATAATCTGGTGTCAGTGACGGTGATAGCGCCAACGGCGCTGGAAGCGGATGGCTGGGATACCGGACTGATGGTGCTCGGCACGGAGAAAGCCAAAGAGGTCGTACGCCGGGAAGGGCTGGCGGTGTACATGATTATCAAAGAGGGGGAGGGATTCAAAACCTGGATGTCTCCGCAGTTTGAAAGTTTTCTCATTCGTGAACAAAATTAAAAAGCAAGATTGCGGGTTTTCGTGTGATGGGTTTCGGACACACTGCCGCTAAGCAGGCACTATGCTTAACGAAGGAGTCCAGTATGAAAAATTCTCTACGCGTAAATGACGACCAGCGCTGGCAATCGGTGCTGGAACGTGATTCTGAGGCTGACGGACAGTTTGTCTTTGCGGTGCAGACGACCGGCATCTTTTGCCGACCTTCCTGCACGGCAAAACATGCGCTGCGTAAAAATGTCCGCTTCTTTCCTGACGCGCAGGCCGCGTTGCTGGCCGGGTTTCGCCCGTGTAAACGCTGTCAGCCGGATAAAGCCAACGCCCGGCAGCATCGACTGGATAAAATTACGCTTGCCTGTCAGCTTCTGGAGCAGGAGAGCCCCATCACGCTCGATGCGCTGGCTGAACAGGTGGCGATGAGTCCGTACCATCTGCATCGCGTGTTCAAAGCCACGACCGGGATGACGCCAAAAGCGTGGCAGCAGGCGTATCGCGCCCGCCGACTGCGCGATGCCCTGAGCCACGGCGAAAGCGTGACGCAGGCGATTCTGAATGCCGGATTCCCGGACAGCAGCAGCTACTATCGTAATGCTGATGCAACGCTTGGGATGACGGCAAAGCAGTTCCGTCGCGGCGGTGACAAGCTGGCGGTGCGCTATGCGCTGGCGGATTGCTCACTCGGACGCTGTCTGGTGGCGGAAAGCGAGCGGGGGATTTGCGCCATTTTGTTAGGGGATGACGATGCGGCGCTGATGGCTGAACTGCAGACATTGTTCCCGGCCGCTCAGGCTCAACCCGCCGATCCCGCTTTCCAGCAGCGTATTCACCGCGTTATCGCCAGTATTGACGGGCGTGATGCCGCGCTGTCGTTGCCGCTGGATATTCAGGGTACCGCGTTTCAACAACAGGTCTGGCAGGCGCTGCGGGCGATCCCTTACGGTGAGACCGTCAGCTACCAGCAACTGGCAAAAGCCATCGGTAAGCCGAACGCGGTTCGTGCCGTCGCCAGCGCCTGTGGCGCGAATAAACTGGCGATCGTGATCCCCTGTCACCGCGTTGTGCGAGGCGACGGTTCGCTTTCCGGCTATCGCTGGGGCGTGTCGCGTAAGGCACAAATCCTGCGACGTGAGTCTCCTGATGAGGGGGCATAATGCTTGATTTGTTTGCCGATTCGCAGCCCTGGCAGGAACCGCTGGCGCCTGGTGCCGTCATTTTGCGCCGCTTTGCCTTCAACACAGCGTTGCAACTGGTGCAGGAGATTGAGGTGGTCGCCCGTCGGTCGCCGTTTCGCCAGATGATCACCCCCGGCGGTTACACCATGTCGGTGGCGATGACTAACTGTGGACGGCTGGGCTGGACGACCGACCGTCATGGCTACCTCTATTCGCCAATCGATCCGCTGACGGGGCACGCCTGGCCGGATTTTCCGCCGTCCTTCCTGCGGTTGTGTCAGCAGGCGGCAACGGCGGCAGGCTATACGGATTATCAGCCGGACGCCTGCCTGATCAACCGCTATGCGCCTGGCGCAAAGCTTTCGCTGCACCAGGATAAAGACGAGCCGGATCTGCGGGCGCCCATTGTTTCTGTCTCGCTGGGATTACCGGCTGTCTTTCAGTTTGGCGGCCTGAAACGTAGCGATCCGCTGACGCGCGTTCTACTGGAACATGGCGATGTAGTGGTCTGGGGCGGCGAATCGCGCTTGTTTTACCACGGAATTCAGCCGCTGAAGGCTGGGTTCCATCCGGCGACCGCCGACTGTCGTTACAATCTGACTTTTCGCCAGGCGGGTAAAAAAGAATAAAAATAAGAATTATTATTGCTGAACGCGTTGAGATGTTTAAACTGCGGGCTGTTATTCCTTGTCCGGGTTGTATGAATGGAACTACTTCTTCTTGTCTGGCGGCAGTATCGCTGGCCATTTATTTGCGTGATGGCGCTCAGCCTCGTCAGCGCGGCGCTGGGGATTGGCCTCATCGCTTTTATCAATCAGCGTCTTATTGAGACTGCGGATCCCTCTCTGCTGGTTTTACCGGAATTTCTCGGACTACTGCTACTGCTGATGGCGGTGACGCTGGGTTCACAACTGGCGCTCACCACGCTAGGACACCACTTTGTCTTCCGTCTGCGCAGTGAATTCATCAAGCGTATTCTCGATACGCACGTGGAACGTATTGAACAACTGGGCAGTGCCTCTCTGCTGGCCGGGTTGACCAGCGACGTGCGCAATATCACCATCGCTTTTGTTCGTCTGCCTGAACTGGTGCAGGGGATTATTCTGACCGTCGGTTCGGCGGCGTATCTGGCGATGCTGTCGACCAAAATGCTGTTGGTGACCGCTATCTGGATGGTCATAACCATCTGGGGCGGGTTTATGCTGGTATCGCGGGTTTACCGGCACATGGCGACGCTGCGCGAAACCGAAGATAAGCTGTATAACGATTATCAGACGGTGCTGGAAGGACGCAAAGAGCTGACGCTCAACCGCGAGCGGGCGGAACATATCTTCAACAACCTCTATATTCCGGATGCCAAAGCGTATCGCCACCTCATTATTCGCGCCGATACCTTCCACCTCAGCGCCGTGAACTGGTCGAACATTATGATGCTTGGCGCGATTGGCCTGGTGTTCTGGATGGCAAACAGTCTCGGCTGGGCGGATACCAACGTTGCGGCGACCTACTCATTAACGCTTTTATTCCTGCGCACGCCGCTGCTGTCGGCGGTTGGAGCACTCCCTACGCTGCTTACGGCGCAGGTTGCTTTCAACAAGCTGAACACATTCGCGCTGGCACCGTTTAAAGCAGAATTTCCGCGCCCGCAGGCGTTCCCGGGATGGAAAACCCTCGAACTGCGTAACGTCATGTTCCACTATCAGGACAACGCGTTCTCCGTGGGGCCGGTGAATCTGACGATCAATCGCGGTGAGTTGCTGTTCTTAATCGGCGGTAACGGCAGCGGCAAATCGACGCTGGCGATGCTGCTGACGGGGCTGTACCAGCCGCAGTCCGGGGAGATCCTGCTGGACGGTAAGCCTGTCAGCGCCGAAAAGCCGGAAGATTATCGCAAGCTCTTTTCCGCGGTGTTTACCGACGTCTGGCTGTTTGACCAGCTACTGGGACCAGAAGGCAATCCGGCCGATCCTGCTCTGGTTGAGAAGTGGCTGGGGCACCTGAAAATGGCGCACAAACTGGAACTGAGCGATGGCCGGATCCTGAATCTGAAACTGTCGAAGGGGCAGAAAAAGCGCGTGGCGCTGCTGCTGGCGCTGGCGGAAGATCGCGACATTATCCTGCTCGATGAGTGGGCGGCCGATCAGGATCCGCACTTCCGCCGCGAGTTTTACCAGGTGTTGTTGCCGCTGATGCAGGAGATGGGGAAAACCATTTTTGCCATTAGTCACGACGATCACTATTTTATTCACGCCGATCGTTTGCTGGAAATGCGTAACGGACAACTGATTGAGCTGGTGGGCGATGAGCGTGATGCTGCGTCACGCGATGCCGTCGCGCGCACGGCCTGATTCATCTGACGGTGGTCCCGATGGCGCAAGGCGTTTCGGGACAACGGTTGTTTTTTTATTCATCTGACGCCCCCGTTTATTGTTATTTACATAACCTCGCGCCATGCTTAATGGCATCTCGTATCATGGATTTATGATTAATGTTCGCAAAACACCAAAACAGCGCAAGGCTGCGCGATGAAGAGCGTGCGCGGCTGATCTGGCTGCTTACCACCGATAAAGCCATTGTTTCCACCCTGTTAGGCAAGCTCACCCTGGCTGAGCAATATGATGTCGGAACGTTAGCCGACGATATTGCTGAGGTAGGCGCGCTGGTCGACCATCTTCCACCACCTGACCTGGCGGATACCCTTGAAGCGCTCCCGTCGGAAGAACGTCACGCCCTTTGGCGGCTGATTCAGAGTGATAAGCGTGGATACGTCCTGCTTGAGGCGTCCGAAAACGTCTGGGATGACCTGATCGATGAAATGACCGACCGGGAACTGCTTGAGGCGCTGCAATATCTCGACATCGACGAACAGATTTATCTGGTTCAGCACCTGCCGCGTAACCTCACAGGCCGGTTGCTGGCGACGCTGCCGCCCGAAGAGCGGGCCCGCGTGCGCCAGGTCATGCATTACGAAAAGAATCGCGTCGGCGCGATCATGGAATTCGAGGTCATCACCGTGCGCCCGGATGTGACGCTGCAAGTAGTGCAGCGTTATCTGCGTCGTCTGGGCAAGATGCCGGAAAACACTGACAAACTGTTTGTCACCCGTCGCGACAAAACGCTGGTTGGTGAGCTAACCCTGACCTGTATTTTGCTCAATGACGTGCAGTGTAAAGTCAGCGAGGTGATGGATGACGATCCGCTGACCTTCGCCCCGGAAGATAAAACGGAAAATGCGGCGCGTACCTTCGAGCGTGACAACCTGGTCAGTGCGGCGGTAGTCGATTCTGCCGGTAAACTGATGGGACGCTTGACGATCGACGAGATCGTCGACGTGGTCTACGAAGAGACGGACACCGATCTGCGTCGAATGGGCGGATTGAGCGCCGAAGAGGATGTTTTTGCGCCCGTTCCCAAAGCGGTGAAAACGCGCTGGGCGTGGCTGGCTATCAACCTGTGTACTGCGTTCATTGCCTCGCGCGTGATTGATGGCTTTGAACACACCATTTCACAACTGGTGGCATTAGCGTCGCTGATGCCCATTGTCGCCGGGATCGGCGGGAATACCGGTAATCAGACCATCACCATGATTGTTCGGGCGCTGGCGTTACAAAACATCCAGCCGGGCAACCTGACGTTTCTTATTCTGCGCGAGATGGGGGTGGCACTGGTCAATGGCCTCGTCTGGGGGGGGATTATGGGCGGGATCACCTGGTGGCTGTACGACGACATGGCGCTCGGCGGGGTGATGACCCTGGCAATGATGCTGAACCTGTTAATGGCGGCGCTGATGGGGGTGATTATCCCGATGACGATGGTGAAGCTCGGGCGCGACCCGGCGGTCGGCTCGAGCGTGATGATCACCGCGATTACCGATACCGGCGGATTCTTTATTTTTCTTGGGCTGGCGACGCTGTTTCTGATGTAGTGCGTCGTTTACGTTTCACGACGCGAGGTAGTAATCCCATCGCCACCACGCCGGCAACCACGCCAATCGCCAGGTTGCCGGTGGAGA
The DNA here is from genome assembly GCF_057983045.1 of Citrobacter sp. LST-B2. Taxonomy (NCBI): domain Bacteria; kingdom Pseudomonadati; phylum Pseudomonadota; class Gammaproteobacteria; order Enterobacterales; family Enterobacteriaceae; genus Citrobacter; species Citrobacter sp. LST-B2. The sequence continues at coordinate 3,248,377 of NZ_CP192598.1, read as the reverse complement.
CCGTTGCGCCAACGGTAATGACCATTACCAGCGTTTCCACCACGGGCAGTGTCGTCAGGGTGGCGGGCTGGATACTGTGCCAACTGAACGTTTTCACCGCCACAATCACCATGATCCCGGCCAGAACCGACATCGGAATTTTCGCCATCACGTCGCTCAGCGCAGTGACCAGCAGCAGTAAAACCAACCCGGCGGCGATCGTCGACACGCGGCTACGGCCTTTCCCCATCTCCACATTCACGATGGTCTGTCCGATCATCGCGCAGCCAGCAATGCCGCCGTAAAAGCCCGCCAGAATGTTGGCGAACCCCAGACCCGCGCTTTCACGATTTTTGTTCGACGGCGTGACCGTCAGGTCATCAACCAGTTTCGCCGTCAGTAGCGACTCCATCAGGCCCACAAAGGCGATACTCAGCGCGCAGGGCCAGATAATTGTCAGCGTTTGCAGATTCAGCGGCACTAACAGCTGCGTCAGTCCCGGTAGCCCGCCGCTCATTGCGCCTTCATCACCGACGGTCGGCAGCAATTGACCGGTGGTTGCGGTAAACAGCGTCAATAAAACAATGGCAATCAGCGGCGCAGGAATGCTTTTAATAACGCGCGGCACCCACAACACAATGAGTAGCGTTAAGGCAAACAGCCCCCAGATGAGCGGGCTTTTGCTCCAGAAATGGGGGACCTGGGCGAAAAAAATCAGAATACCGAGGGCGTTCACAAACCCGGTCATGACGGCGGCGGGAATAAAACGCATCAGGCGCGCCATCCCGGTAACGCCAAACAGAATCTGGATAAACCCGGCTAATACGACCGCTGGCAGAATGTACTGTACGCCATGCTGGAGCACCATCGGGCCTATCACCAGCGCAACGGAACCGGCTGCTGCCGTGACCATCGCCGGGCGACCGCCCATGAAAGACATTGCCAGACAAAGCACCACTGAGGCAATCAGGCTGACTTTCGGGTCAACGCCGGCAATCACCGAAAAGGAGATTACTTCCGGGATCAGCGCCAGCGCGGTGATCACCCCAGCCAGCGTTTCGCGTACCAGCAGACGTGGGGCGCGAAGAACGCCACTGACCGTGTGTTCCGCTGCCAGAGCAGGAGACGAAGGGGTTACAGACATATTTACTCTCAGGTCGGAAAGGGCCTGATAACAGCAGACCGACAGGCGTCCGTGCGGTGAATAACAACGCGCCGCATAGTACCTTTCTGGAGCGTCTGTTTCCAGAAAATATTGTGAATAACCCTATAAAGATTCAACGTATTTTTAACGTTTTTAAAATCTTAATATAATTTATAAACAATATTTAAATATTATTACTGAAGTGTTAACGTTGGTGCCGCTCGATTTTCACCTGCAAAAAAGCAAAAAAACGATACTAAAAGTAAGGCATTAACCATATGAAAAAAGTGACTGCCATGCTCTTCTCGATGGCCGTAGGGCTGAATGCTGTCTCGATGGCGGCAAAAGCGAAAGCGACGGAAGAGCAGGAGACGGACGTACTGTTGATCGGCGGCGGCATCATGAGCGCCACACTGGGAACTTATCTACAGGAACTGGAACCCGACTGGTCGATGACCATGGTGGAGCGCCTGGACGGTGTCGCGCAAGAGAGTTCAAACGGCTGGAACAATGCCGGAACCGGGCACTCTGCGCTGATGGAGTTGAACTACACACCAAAGAAAGCCGACGGGAGTATCAGTACCGAAAAGGCAGTCGAAATTAACGAAGCTTTCCAGATTTCCCGCCAGTTCTGGGCGCATCAGGTCAAGAGTGGCGTGATGCACGATCCGCGCACCTTCATCACCACCGTTCCGCACATGAGCTTCGTCTGGGGTGAAGAGAACGTCAACTTCCTGCGCGCCCGCTATGCGGCCCTGCAACAAAGCACGCTGTTCCGTGGTATGCGCTACTCCGAAGACCACGCGCAAATCAAAGAGTGGGCACCGCTGGTGATGGAAGGGCGCGATCCGAAACAGAAAGTCGCTGCTACGCGTACCGAAATGGGAACGGACGTGAACTACGGCGAAATTACGCGCCAATTGATTGCTTCGTTGCAGAAAAAGCCTAACTTTGCACTGGAGTTGAGCACCGAAGTCCGTGGGTTTAAACGTAACGACGATAATACCTGGACGGTGACCGTCGCCGATCTGAAAAACGGCGAAGCGGAACATAACATCAAAGCCAAATTCGTCTTTATCGGTGCGGGCGGTGCAGCGCTGAAACTGTTGCAGGAAACCGGTATTCCGGAAGCCAAAGAGTACGCAGGCTTCCCGGTTGGTGGGCAATTCCTGGTCGCAGAAAACCCGGACGTGGTGAACCGGCATCTGGCGAAAGTGTACGGTCAGGCTTCCGTCGGCGCGCCGCCGATGTCGGTCCCGCATATCGATACCCGTATTCTGGATGGTAAACGTGTCGTGCTGTTCGGGCCGTTCGCCACCTTCTCCACTAAATTCCTGAAAAACGGTTCGCTGTGGGATCTGCTGAGTTCAACCACGCCTTCCAACTTCATGCCGATGGTCAACGTCGGGATGGATAACTTCGATCTGGTGAAATACCTGATTAGCCAGGTGATGCTGAGCGATGATGACCGCTTCGACGCGCTGAAAGAGTACTATCCGCAGGCGAAGAAAGCGGACTGGCGTTTGTGGCAGGCGGGTCAGCGTGTCCAGATCATCAAACGTGATGAAGACAAAGGGGGCGTGCTGCGTCTGGGGACGGAAGTGGTGAGCGACAAAGAGGGGACCGTTGCCGCACTGCTGGGCGCGTCACCGGGCGCATCCACTGCGGCACCGATCATGCTCCATCTGATGGAAACCGTCTTTAAAGAGAAGGTGAGTACGCCGCAATGGCAGGCGAAGCTGAAAACGATTATTCCGTCTTACGGTACAAAACTGAACGGCAACGTTGAGGCGACGCAGCAGGAACTGCAATACACCAGTGAAGTGCTGGGGCTGCAATATGTTCAGCCGCAGACGACGGGCGCGGCACCAAAAGCGCAGCTTAAACCGCAGGCTCAGCCTGCGCGTAAAGAAGTGGCAGATATCGCACTGTAACGGTATTGCCGGATGGCGCAGTGCCGCTATCCGGCATCATCAGAGACTTAACGCGTTACCGCGTTCTGCACGTTATCTTCCGCTTTCCAGATGCGGAATTTCACATCAACATTTGCCGGGGTATACACCACGATCGGCAACTTGCTGTTGTAACGCAGCATACCGTCATTACCCAGATAGGCGGTCACAAATTTCTGCTCTTTTTTGCCATCCGGACAAGCCATCATGGTCGATACCGGGGAGGTGACTTTATTAAAGACGTAGTAGTCATAACCCCAACCTTCCAGCGTTTTGCTTTCCAGCTCGCCGCCCAGGCGATGCTGATTGCAGTCGACTTCCAGCGTCTGTCCGATCATCAGTTCCACTTTAAGAGTAGATTCATCTTCCTGATGGGGTAGCTGAATAACCTGGCGCTTCATGCCTTTTTCCGCCTGCGGCCAGGGGGCGATTTTTTCCAGCGGTTGCGGATTAGCTTCCGTGGAGGCCGCCCACACAGAGGTGCTGGCGAAAGCAGCGAACAAAACGGCAGGAACCATTGTCTTTATTTTTGAGTTCACAGGTTTTCCTTTTTTATCTTATGAACGATTTCACGGCAGATTAACATATAGACCAGAATCATTGATCTGTCTTTACGTATTTTTAAAGTCTATTTACTGTGGTTATGTAAATTGGTTGGTTATTTATTCTTGTTTTTGCCGTTTGTTTTGGTTAATTATCCCGGCAATCATTGCGATATATAAAATATTACATAACCATTTGATCTGTGCGGAGAAGCACATTCTGACAAGCTTCATTAACACTCTTTTGATCCAACCACTGGTTTTACCCCGATTGGGGTATGCACCTGGAACACATCCTTTACTATCTTACCGATCATAATAATGACTTAGTAGTAACGCGGTTTTTATTGTCGTTCACCCAGCCGGGGGAGCGTCGTTTATGGAAGGGCGATGCCATGGTTGATCTATCCCGTCGAGGCATACTGACTGGCAGTTGGCGTAGTGCCAATCGTGGGATTCGTCCGCCGTGGATCATGGAAGCATCTCAGTTTCTGTCCCAGTGCACCCGTTGCGACGCCTGTATTCAGGCTTGTGAACACGATGTTTTGCAGCGTGGCCCGGGTGGCTATCCGAGCGTTAATTTCCAACAAAGCGAATGCACCTTCTGCTACGCCTGTGCGCAGGCTTGCCCTGAATCTCTCTTTTCTCCGCGCCACACCAGGGCATGGGATCTGATTTTCACCATTGGGCAAGCGTGTCTGGCGTATCAGTCCGTAGAGTGCCGCCGCTGTCAGGATAGCTGTGAACCGCAGGCGATCCTGTTTCGCCCAACGTTGTCCGGCATTTATCAGCCACAACTCGATAACCAGAACTGTAACGGATGCGGCGCGTGTGTCGCCAGTTGCCCGGTGTCAGCCATTACCGCGGAGTATAACCATGCACATTAACTGGCAGGTCTGCAGCCTGATTGTTCAGGCCAAAGGCGAACAGGTACAGGATATTAGCACGCAGCTAAATGCTTTGCCGGGCTGCGAAGTGGCCGTAAGCGACGAGCAAAGCGGCCAGATGATTGCGGTGGTTGAAGCAGAACACAGCGAAACGCTGATGCAAACAATTGAGTCGGTACGCAACGTTGCGGGCGTGCTGGCGGTGTCGCTGGTTTATCACCAGCAGGAAGAACAAGGTGAGGAAACACCATGAAACTCAGTCGTCGTAGCTTTATGAAAGCTAACGCCGTTGCGGCCGCTGCGGCGGCTGCCGGGCTAAGCGTACCGGGCGTTGCCCGCGCAGTTGTCGGTCAACAGGAAGCCATTAAGTGGGATAAAGCCCCGTGCCGTTTTTGTGGTACAGGCTGTGGCGTGCTGGTCGGCACTCAGCAGGGGCGTATTGTCGCCTGTCAGGGTGATCCGGAAGCCCCGGTTAACCGTGGTCTGAACTGCATCAAGGGCTATTTCCTGCCCAAAATTATGTACGGAGAGGACCGTTTAACGCAGCCATTGCTGCGTATGAAAGACGGTAAGTACAGCAAAGACGGTGAATTTACGCCGATCAGCTGGGATCAGGCTTTCGATGTGATGGAAGAGAAGTTTAAAACCGCGCTGAAAGAGAAAGGCCCGGAGTCTGTCGGCATGTTTGGTTCCGGCCAGTGGACCATCTGGGAAGGTTACGCCGCCTCCAAACTGTTTAAAGCGGGCTTGCGCTCGAACAACCTCGATCCCAACGCGCGTCACTGCATGGCCTCAGCGGTGGTAGGTTTTATGCGTACCTTTGGCATGGACGAACCGATGGGCTGCTACGACGATATCGAGCATGCCGATGCGTTTGTCCTGTGGGGCTCGAACATGGCGGAAATGCACCCGATCCTCTGGTCGCGCATTACCAACCGTCGTCTCTCCGATCCAAATGTTAACGTCTCCGTGCTGTCTACCTTCCAGCACCGTAGCTTCGAGCTGGCGGACAACGGGATGGTGTTTACGCCACAGTCTGACCTGGTGATCCTCAACTACATCGCTAACTACATCATTCAAAACAACGCGATTAACCAGGACTTCTTCAGCAAGCACGTCAACGTCCGCAAAGGGGCAACGGATATCGGTTACGGCCTGCGTCCGACGCATCCGCTGGAAAAAGCCGCGAAAAACCCAGGCTCTGATGCTTCTGAGCCGATGAGCTTTGAAGACTACAAAGCGTTTGTGGCTGAGTACACGCTGGATAAAACCGCTGAAATGACCGGCGTGCCGAAAGATCAGCTGGAGCAACTGGCGAAGCTGTATGCCGACCCGAACAAGAAAGTCATCTCTTACTGGACGATGGGCTTCAACCAGCATACGCGCGGCGTGTGGGCCAACAACCTGATCTACAACATTCACCTGCTGACTGGCAAAATCGCGCAGCCGGGCTGTGGACCGTTCTCACTGACCGGTCAGCCTTCTGCCTGTGGTACCGCGCGTGAAGTGGGAACCTTTGCCCACCGTCTGCCGGCGGACATGGTGGTCACTAACGAAAAACACCGTGAGATCTGTGAAAAGCACTGGAATATCCCGGCTGGAACCATTCCGGCGAAAATCGGTCTCCACGCAGTTGCCCAGGACCGGGCATTGAAAGACGGCAAGCTGAACGTCTACTGGACGATGTGTACCAACAACATGCAGGCCGGTCCGAACATCAACGAAGATCGTCTGCCGGGCTGGCGCGATCCACGCAACTTTATCATTGTCTCCGATCCGTACCCGACCGTCAGCGCGCTGGCCGCGGACCTGATCCTGCCAACCGCAATGTGGGTGGAGAAAGAAGGGGCTTACGGTAACGCCGAGCGTCGTACCCAGTTCTGGCGTCAACAGATTAAAGCGCCGGGCGAATCGAAATCCGATCTGTGGCAACTGGTTCAGTTCTCGCGACGTTTTAAAACGGAAGAGGTCTGGCCGGAAGAGCTGCTGGCACAGAAACCGGAACTGCGCGGCAAAACCCTGTACGACGTGCTGTTTGCCACCCCTGCGGTGAGCAAGTTCCCGTTGACGGAGTTGAAAGAGGATCAGCTTAACGACGAATCACGTGAGCTGGGCTTCTATCTGCAAAAAGGGCTGTTTGAAGAGTACGCCTGGTTTGGTCGTGGACACGGTCACGATCTCGCCCCGTTCGATGACTATCACAAGGCGCGCGGCCTTCGCTGGCCGGTGGTTGACGGGAAAGAGACGCAGTGGCGCTACAGCGAAGGCAACGATCCATACGTCAAAGCAGGTGAAGGCTACAAGTTCTACGGTAAGCCAGACGGTAAAGCGGTGATCTTCGCGCTGCCGTTTGAACCGGCCGCAGAAGCGCCGGATGCCGAGTACGACCTGTGGCTTTCCACGGGGCGTGTACTGGAGCACTGGCATACCGGCAGTATGACGCGCCGCGTGCCGGAACTGCACCGTGCGTTCCCGGAAGGGGTTCTGTTTATCCATCCGCTGGATGCGAAAAAACGGGATATGCGCCGTGGCGACAAGGTCAAAGTGATCTCACGTCGTGGTGAGGTGATTTCCATTGTTGAAACCCGTGGACGTAACCGTCCGCCGCAGGGGCTGGTCTACATGGCGTTCTTCGACGCCGCACAGCTGGTGAATAACCTGACGCTGGATGCGACGGATCCGCTCTCTAAAGAGACGGATTTCAAGAAGTGCGCCGTGAAACTGGCGAAGGTGTAACACGCCATGTCCAGGTCAGCGAAACCCCAAAATGGCCGCCGCCGCTTTCTGCGCGATGTTGTTCGCACAGCGGGCGGACTGGCTGCCGTTGGCGTGGCGCTGGGGTTACAGCAGCAAACCGCACGGGCTACAGGCGTGCGGTTGCGCCCGCCTGGGGCCGTGAACGAGAACGCCTTTGCCAGCGCCTGCGTGCGCTGCGGGCAGTGCGTTCAGGCATGTCCGTATGACACCTTAAAACTGGCGACGCTCGCATCAGGGTTGTCGGCGGGGACGCCGTATTTTGTTGCCCGCGAGATCCCGTGCGAGATGTGTGAAGACATTCCGTGCGCCAAAGTCTGCCCCAGCGGGGCGCTGGACCGGGAGATTGCCTCCATTGACGATTCGCGGATGGGGCTGGCGGTGCTGCTGGATCAGGAAAATTGCCTGAACTTCCAGGGATTACGCTGCGACGTCTGTTATCGAGAATGCCCAAAAATCGATGAGGCTATCACGCTGGAACTGGATCGCAACATGCGAACCGGCAAACATGCGCGATTTATCCCGACCGTTCACAGTGACGCCTGCACGGGTTGCGGGAAATGTGAAAAAGTCTGCGTGCTGGAACAGCCGGCAATAAAAGTGTTGCCGCTGTCGCTGGCGAAAGGGGAGTTGGGTCACCATTACCGCTTCGGCTGGCTGGAGGGGAACGATGGCAAATCGTAAACGTGATGCCGGGCGTGAAGCGCAGGCGAAAAAAGGCGTCTGGCGGAGTCATCGCTGGCTGATTTTCCGCCGGCTCTGTCAGTTTATGGTGCTGGGGATGTTTCTGAGCGGCCCGTGGTTTGGCGTGTGGATCCTGCACGGGAATTACTCCAGCAGCCTGCTGTTGGAGTCGATCCCGTTGACCGATCCGCTCATCACCCTGCAAAGCCTGGCGAGCGGTCATCTGCCTGTGGCGGTGGCGCTAACAGGTGCGGCGATTATTACCGTGCTTTACGCCCTGGCAGGAAAGCGATTGTTTTGCGGTTGGGTTTGCCCGTTGAACCCGATTACCGATTTTGCGGCCTGGCTACGCAGAAGGTTTGACCTGAATCAGTCCGCAACTATTCCACGTCATATACGGTACGTACTTCTGGTTGTCGTGCTGGTGGGTTCAGCACTGACCGGGACGCTACTGTGGGAATGGATTAACCCTGTTTCACTGCTGGGGCGTAGCCTGGTGATGGGATTCGGTAGCGGCGCACTGCTGATTATCGCTCTGTTTTTATTTGATTTGCTGGTCGTTGAACACGGCTGGTGCGGGCATCTTTGTCCTTTAGGCGCACTGTATGGCGTGCTGGGTAGCCAGGGCGTATTAACCGTTGCGGCGAAAGACCGACAGAAATGTAACCGCTGTATGGACTGTTTTCATGTTTGCCCGGAACCGCATGTATTACGTGCCCCGGTGCTGGATGAGCAAAGCCCGGTGCAGGTCACCAGCCGCGATTGCATGGCCTGCGGTCGCTGCGTGGATGTCTGTTCTGAGGACGTATTTACAATAACTACACGATGGAGTTCGGGAGCGAAATCATGAAAAGCCATGACCTGAAGAAAGCGCTGTGTCAATGGACAGCCCTGCTGGCCCTGGTGGTGAGCGGTGCGGTTTGGGCGGCAAACGGAGTGGATCTTAGCCAGTCTCCGGAAGTGTCGGGGACACAGGAAGGGGCGATTCGCATGCACAAAGAGCAAGAGCGTATGCCGCTGAACTATGTGAATCAGCCGCCGATGATTCCCCATAGCGTCGATGGTTACCAGGTGACCACTAACACCAACCGCTGCCTGCAATGCCACGGCGTTGAAAGCTATCGTACCACCGGCGCGCCGCGTATTAGTCCGACGCACTTTATGGACAGCGACGGCAAAGTGCTGGCCGAAGTGGCGCCGCGTCGTTACTTCTGTCTGCAGTGTCACGTGCCGCAGACTGACGCCCCGCCGATTGTGGGTAACACCTTTACCCCATCGAAAGGTTACGGGAAATAAGAGGTTATTATGGAAAATGCTAACCGTAAACCAGGCCGGATTAAGCGCCTCTGGCAGTGGTGGCGTCGCCCCAGTCGCCTGGCGCTGGGTACGCTGCTGTTAATCGGGTTCGTCGGCGGGATTATTTTCTGGGGTGGATTTAACACCGGGATGGAAAAGGCCAACACCGAAGAGTTCTGCATTAGCTGCCACGAAATGCGCAATACCGTGTATCAGGAATACATGGAAACCGTACACTACAACAACCGTAGCGGTGTGCGTGCAACCTGTCCTGACTGCCACGTACCACACGAGTTTGTGCCGAAAATGATCCGTAAGATCAAGGCCAGTAAAGAACTGTACGCAAAAGCGTTGGGACTGATTGATACCCCGCAAAAGTTCGAAGCGCATCGTCTGACGATGGCACAGAATGAATGGCGACGAATGAAAGATAACAATTCTCAGGAGTGTCGTAACTGTCACAACTTTGACTTCATGGACTTAACGGCCCAGAAGAGTGTCGCCGCAAAAATGCACGATCAGGCGGTGAAAGACGGGCAAACCTGTATTGACTGCCATAAGGGGATTGCGCATAAGCTCCCCGATATGCGCGACGTCAAACCGGGCTTCTGACGGGATGGTAATGAGTGGGTAGTATGCTTGAAGCCAGAAAGCTCCTCTGTGAGCGGGATGAACGAGTCCTGTTTAGCGATTTGTCGTTCCAGGTCAACGCCGGGGAGTGGATACAGGTCACCGGCGGCAACGGCGCAGGGAAAACCACCCTGTTGCGGTTGCTGACAGGACTTTCTCGTCCTGATGCCGGGGAGGTGTGCTGGCAGGAGCAACCGCTACATCGTGTGCGGGACAGCTACCATCAAAATTTGTTGTGGATTGGACATCAGCCGGGGATCAAAACCCGGCTGACGGCGTTGGAGAACCTGCGTTTTTTCCATCAGGACGGCGACATTGCAAAATGTCTCGCGGCGCTGGCGCAGGCCGGCCTTGCCGGTTACGAAGATATCCCTGTGAACCAGCTTTCTGCCGGACAGCAGCGCCGGGTGGCGTTAGCGCGTCTCTGGCTGACCCGCGCCACGCTCTGGATCCTCGACGAACCCTTTACCGCCATTGATGTGAACGGCGTTGAACGCCTGACGCAGCGGATGGCACAGCATACCGAAGAAGGTGGGATCGTTATCCTCACCACCCACCAGCCAATGAACGTTGCTACAGACCGCATTCGCCGGATTGCGCTGACTCACGAGAGGGCAGGGCAATGATGTGGCGTATCTTCCGTCTCGAACTGCGCGTTGCCTTTCGCCATAGCGCGGAAATTGCCAACCCGCTGTGGTTCTTCCTGATTGTTATTACGTTGTTCCCGCTGAGCATTGGGCCGGAACCGCAGTTGCTGGCGCGCATTGCGCCGGGGATTATTTGGGTTGCTGCACTGCTGGCCTCGCTGCTGGCGCTGGAGCGACTGTTTCGCGATGACCTGCAGGACGGCAGCCTTGAGCAACTGATGCTGCTGCCAATCCCATTACCGATGGTGGTGCTGGCAAAAGTGATGGCCCACTGGATGGTCACCGGTCTGCCGCTATTGATCCTCTCTCCGCTGGTGGCATTGCTGCTGGGGATGGACCTCTACGGCTGGAAAATTATGGCGCTGACTCTACTGCTGGGGACGCCGACGCTGAGCTTTCTCGGCGCACCGGGGGTGGGGTTAACGGTCGGGTTAAAGCGCGGCGGTGTATTGCTGAGCGTACTGGTACTGCCGTTGACCATTCCCTTGTTGATTTTTGCGACTGCCGCGATGGATGCGGCATCCATGCATCTTCCAGTGGATGGATACATGGCGATTTTGGGCGCGTTACTGGCAGGTAGCGCGACGTTAAGTCCTTTTGCAACGGCGGCGGCGTTACGCATTAGTTTGCAGTAATGAGTTGCCTGATGGCGCTGCGCTTTTCAGGCCGACAAGAGCCGGGTTTTTAGGTCGGATAAGGCATCAGCCGCTATCCGGCATGACGGTAACTTTATTCGTTTGAGTCTGGTGACTGAACTATGTGGAAAACACTTCATCAACTGGCTATGCCCCCACGGCTGTATCAGCTTTGTGGCTATTTTGTGCCGTGGCTGGCCGTCGCCTGCGTCCTGGTTCTGGCGACGGGCTGGATCTGGGGATTCGGTTTTGCGCCGGCGGATTACCAGCAGGGGCAGAGCTACCGCATTATTTATCTGCACGTTCCGGCGGCGATCTGGTCAATGGGGATTTATGCCTCGATGGCGGTAGCCGCGTTTATCGGTCTGGTCTGGCAGATGAAGATGGCGAACCTGGCGCTGGCTGCAATGGCGCCGATTGGCGCGGTGTTTACGTTTATTGCGCTGGTCACCGGCTCGGCCTGGGGTAAACCGATGTGGGGTACCTGGTGGGTGTGGGATGCGCGGCTGACGTCAGAACTGGTGCTGCTGTTTCTCTACGTCGGCGCAATTGCTCTGTGGCACGCCTTTGATGACCGTAAGATGGCGGGGCGCGCGGCGGGGATCCTGGTGCTGATTGGCGTGGTGAACCTGCCGATCATTCACTATTCGGTGGAGTGGTGGAACACGCTGCATCAGGGCTCGACCCGTATGCAACAAAGCATCGATCCGGCCATGCGCACGCCGCTGCGGCTGGCGATTATCGGCTATCTGCTGCTGTTTATCACGCTGTCGCTGATGCGGATGCGTAACCTGATTCTGATAATGGAAAAACGTCGCCCGTGGGTGAGTGAACTGATCTTAAAAAGAGGACGCCAATGACCACTGCATTTGCATCCTGGAGTGATTTTTTTGCGATGGGCGGCTACGCCTTTTACGTCTGGCTGGCTGTGGCGCTGAGCGTCATCCCGCTGGCAGTGCTGGTCATTCATACCGTGACGCAGCATCGCGCAATTTTGCGTGATGTCTCCCGTCAGCGGGCGCGTGAAGCCCGCCTGCGTGCAGCGCAGACACAACGGGAGGCGGCGTGAATATTCGACGTAAGAACCGTTTATGGATTGCCTGCGGCGTGCTTGTCGGGTTAGCGCTGACGATTACGCTGGTGCTGTATGCGCTGCGCGCCAACATCGACCTGTTCTACACGCCAGGCGAGATTCTCTACGGCAAGCGCGAAACGCAGCAAATGCCGGAAGTGGGTCAGCGCCTTCGGGTGGGCGGTATGGTTATGCCCGGCAGCGTCAAGCGCGACCCCAACTCGCTGAAGGTGAATTTCAGCATCTATGATGCCGAAGGCGTGGTGGATGTGACCTACGAAGGCATTCTGCCGGACCTGTTCCGTGAAGGACAAGGCGTGGTGGTGCAGGGGGAACTCGGCGAGAAAAACCATATTCAGGCGAAAGAAGTCCTCGCCAAGCACGATGAAAACTACACGCCGCCGGAAGTTGAAAAAGCGATGCAGGATAACCACCGCCGTCCCGAGAGCGTCTATAAGGATAAAACATCATGATGCCTGAAATTGGCAATGCGCTGTTATGCCTGGCACTGGGCGTTGCGTTGTTACTCTCAGTCTATCCGCTGTGGGGCGTGGCGCGAGGCGACGCGCGGATGATGGCGTCGGCAAGACCGTTTTCCTGGCTATTGTTTATCCTCGTGATGGGTGCCTTTCTGGTGCTAGTCAACGCCTTTGTAGTGAATGATTTTACCGTCGTTTACGTCGCCAGTAACTCCAACACGCAGCTGCCGGTCTGGTACCGCGTTGCCGCCACCTGGGGGGCGCATGAAGGCTCGCTGCTGCTGTGGGTGTTGCTGATGAGCGGCTGGACCTTTGCCGTCGCGCTGTTTTCCCAGCGGATGCCGCTGGATATCGTCGCCCGCGTACTTGCGGTGATGGGGATGGTTAGCGTCGGTTTTCTGTTGTTCATCCTGTTTACCTCCAACCCGTTCGCCCGCACGCTGCCGAATTTCCCGATAGAAGGGCGCGATCTCAACCCGTTGTTGCAGGATCCTGGGCTTATCTTCCATCCGCCGCTGCTGTATATGGGCTATGTCGGTTTCTCGGTCGCCTTCGCGTTCGCTATCGCGGCGTTGATGAGCGGTCGCCTGGACAGCACTTTCGCCCGTTTTTCCCGTCCATGGACGCTGGCCGCGTGGGTTTTCCTGACGCTGGGGATTGTGCTGGGTTCAGCATGGGCGTATTACGAACTGGGCTGGGGAGGCTGGTGGTTCTGGGATCCGGTGGAAAATGCCTCGTTTATGCCATGGTTAGTGGGAACCGCACTGATGCACTCGCTGGCGGTCACTGAACAGCGCGGCAGTTTCAAGGCGTGGACGCTACTGCTCTCCATCTGCGCGTTTTCGCTCTGTCTGTTGGGGACGTTCCTCGTGCGTTCGGGCGTGCTGGTGTCGGTGCATGCGTTTGCTTCCGACCCGTCTCGCGGGATGTTCATTCTGGCCTTCATGGTGCTGGTCATCGGCGGCTCGCTGCTGCTGTTTGCCACGCGAGGACATAAGGTTCGCTCCCGGGTCAATAACGCCCTCTGGTCGCGTGAATCGCTGCTGCTCGGTAATAACGTGCTGCTGATTGCCGCCATGCTGGTCGTGCTGCTCGGCACGCTGCTGCCGCTGGTGCATAAGCAACTCGGTCTGGGCAGTATCTCTATTGGCGAACCGTTTTTTAATACCATGTTTACCTGGCTGATGGCGCCGTTTGCCCTGCTGTTGGGTATTGGCCCGCTGGTCCGCTGGGGACGCGATCGACCGCGTAAACTGCAACGACTGCTGGTTATCGCGCTGGTCAGCACCCTCGTACTCTCTCTGCTGCTGCCGTGGCTGTTTGAGAACAAGATTGTCGCCATGACCGTAGTCGGGCTGGCAATGGCCTGCTGGGTGTTTGTGCTGGCGATGGCGGAGCTTGCGCTGCGAATTTCACGTGGCGCGAAAATGACGCTGAGCTACTGGGGAATGGTGGCCGGACACGTCGGCCTGGCGGTGACAATTGTCGGCATCGCCTTCAGCCAGAACTACAGCGTCGAGCGCGATGTTCGCATGAAAGCCGGTGACAGCGTCGATATTCATGAATATCGCTTCACCTTCCGTGAAGTGAAGGATATCACCGGACCAAACTATCGCGGTGGTGTGGCGATTATCAGCGTGACCCGTGATGGCAAGGCAGAAGCAACGTTGCATGCTGAAAAACGGTTCTACAACAGCACCAGTTCGATGATGACGGAAGCGGCGATTGATGGTGGTATCACCCGCGATCTGTACGCCGCGCTCGGTGAAGAGCTGGATAACGGCGCGTGGGCTGTTCGTCTGTATTACAAACCGTTTATTCGCTGGATCTGGGCGGGTGGGATATTGATGGCGCTGGGAGGGCTGTTATGCCTGTTTGACCCGCGTTATCGCAAACGCGTACAACCGCAAAAATCGGCGTCGGAGGCGGTATGAAGCGCAACGTACTTTTGATTCCCTTTGTGATTTTTCTCGTGATTGCCGCAGCGCTGCTATGGCAACTGGCGCGTAACGCAGAAGGCGACACGCCGACGAATCTGGAGTCGGCGCTGATTGGTAAACCGGTACCAACTTTCCGGCTTGAGTCGCTGGAGAACCCCGGTAAGCATTATGAGGCAGACGTGCTGACTCAGGGTAAACCGGTCTTACTCAACGTCTGGGCAACGTGGTGTCCGACCTGCCGCGCTGAGCATCAGTACCTGAACCAGCTGTCGGCACAGGGGATTCGCGTAGTGGGGCTGAATTATAAAGACGATCGCCAGAAGGCCATCGTCTGGCTGAAAGAGTTGGGTAATCCTTACGCGCTGAGCCTGTTTGACGGCGACGGTATGCTGGGCCTGGATCTTGGAGTCTATGGCGCGCCGGAAACCTTCCTGATCGACGGTAAAGGCATTATTCGCTATCGGCATGCCGGGGATTTGAACGCCCGCGTCTGGGAGAGTGAAATCAAGCCGCTGTGGGAGAAATACAGTAAGGAGGCCGGGCAATGAGAATTTTGCTGAGTGTGCTGATGCTGCTGTTTTCTGCTAACGCGCTGGCCACCATTGATGTGATGCAGTTTAAGGATGAGACCCAGGAGCAACAATTCCGCCAGTTGACTGAACAACTGCGCTGTCCAAAATGCCAGAACAACAGCATCGCGGATTCCAATTCGATGATTGCGACCGACCTGCGGCAGAAAGTCTATGAGCTGATGCAGGAAGGGAAAAGTCAGAAAGAGATCGTCGACTATATGGTGGCGCGCTACGGTAACTTCGTCACCTATGATCCGCCGCTGACACCACTGACTGTTCTGCTGTGGGTGCTTCCCGTGGCGGCAATTGGCGCAGGTAGCTGGATTATCGTTGCCCGTTCGCGTCGGCGGGTACGCCTGAAACAGGAGGTGTTCCCGGATGAGATATCGTTACCGGAGGGTAAACGAGCCGGGCTGGCGGTTTATCTGCCAGGGATAGTGATTGCCGTCATCGTGGGGGCCGTCAGTTATTACCAGACCGGGAGCTATAAGCAGGTGGAAATCTGGCAACTGGCGACGGCACAAAGTCCGGCACTGCTGGAACGCGCGCTGGATCCAAAAGCGCAGCCGCTGGATGAGGAAGAGATGACGCGTCTGGCGCTGGGGCTACGTACTCGTCTGCAAAGTGATGCGACGAACGTAGAAGGCTGGATCATGCTGGGGCGGATCGGAATGGTGCTTGGCAATGCCAGTACCGCTACCGAAGCGTATGCCAACGCCTATCGACTCGATCCGAAGAACAGCGATGCTGCGCTGGGCTATGCCGAGGCGCTGACCCGTTCTTCCGATCCTGATGATAACCGTCG
This sequence comes from Citrobacter sp. LST-B2, assembly GCF_057983045.1. Taxonomy (NCBI): domain Bacteria; kingdom Pseudomonadati; phylum Pseudomonadota; class Gammaproteobacteria; order Enterobacterales; family Enterobacteriaceae; genus Citrobacter; species Citrobacter sp. LST-B2. Next base: position 3,232,359 of record NZ_CP192598.1, on the reverse strand, counting down.
TGGAGGGGAGCTGCTGCGAGAACTGGTGCGTAGCGATCACGCCAATGTGCGGGTTCTGAGCATGTATGCCTTCAACGCCTTTGAGCAGGAGCGTTTTGGCGAGGCGGTTGCCGCCTGGGAGATGATGTTGAAGATGCTGCCAGCGAACGATACGCGTCGTGCGGTGATTGAGCGCAGTATCGCGCAGGCGATGCAGCACTTATCGCCAAAGAGCGAGTAACCACCCGGCCAGATGGCGAGGCACAGGCCCGATAAGCGTAGCGCCATCGGGCATTTGCTGGGCTATTGCATACCGCGGGTTTGTAAAAACAGGATGGTCGCGGCAACGCGTGAGCGTACGTTGAGCTTGCGCAGCAGGTTGCGAATATGCACTTTTACGGTTTGTTCGGAAATATTGAGGACCGAGGCAATCTGCTTGTTAGACAGCCCCTGTGCCAGCTCGTGCAACACATCCAGCTCTCGCTCGGTCAGCATGCTGAACGGATCGTCCTCTTCACCAAACATTTCGCGCTCGCGCAGATAATCGCTGACGCGTTCGCTGAAAACTTTGCCGCCATTGGCGCCTGTGCGAATGGCATCCAGCAGAACTTCCGGATCGCTGTCTTTCAGCAGGTAGCCATCTGCGCCGGCGTCAATCAGGGCGTAGATGTCGTTGGCCGAATCCGAAACGGTGAGAATGATGATCTGCGCCGTGATCCCATCGCGGCGCAGGGCGTTCAACGTATCCAGACCGCTCAGCCCTTTCATATTCAGATCAAGCAGGATTAAATCCAGATCGAGACGGTTTGCCAGATCAATCGCCGTTGCACCATCGCCCGCTTCGGCAACCACCTCAAATGTCGGATCCAGTTCCAGTAATTGACGGATACCACGACGCATAAGAGGGTGGTCATCTACCACCAGCACCTGAAAAGGCGTTGCTTCAGGCATAGTTATCTCCCGAGATTTTATTAGAATCATTATTGTTATTCGATCGCGAATCGTCCAGATTCACCGCATCGATAAGAGGGAGAAATATTACCCCAGATTACGCATGGGTAAGAAGTAAAACCTGTCGGGAAAAGGGGGAGAGCCTCTCATCGTGATGAGAGGCTTTTTTATTCAGGGCAGCAGCGCGACGTGAGTCACTTCTGCTTTAGGTATGGCGCTGAAATACCAGTATTCATCGTTAATTTTCGCGGCGGTAAAGCGCGTAAGCGAGCGCGACGTATCGGACGATTCGGTCTTCACCTGCACGGTACCGGTTAATGGATGCTTGCTCACCAGCATTAAATCACCGCGGTGATTGAACCAGGCCACGGTATTGTCATCGATGGTTTGCTGCTTACCGTTGACGAGTACGGAGTAGTCGAAGTTAACTTTTTTCTTCGCCACATTCCCTGCGGCAAAATAACGGCCATAGACCTGCGGATCGTGAAAGAAACCGAAATGCCCTCCGCTGTTTTGCATTTTCAGGAAGTGGAAGTCAGGCACCGTAAAGTCCTTGTGACCCTGGCTGAGTTGGCGCTTAACGATATTCACACGAACAACATCCTGCTCATAAACGCGCGTATAAGCGGCATACATTAACGCGTATGACCAGATGAATACCGCAGCCATCAGGCCCGTAACGACATAGACTCCTTTCATGACACATGGTCCGGCTACCGTGACGACTTCCCGCGCAAGGAACGAGAGGGCAAGCAGGAAAAATAAAAATGTCGACAGCATGACGCGGTCAGGATACGACGGGGAGGCCACCATAATTAAAGAGGTTCCCAGCCCCACCAACAGCATTAAGCCGACCATGTTGAGATTCGCACTTTTAATGCGATGGCCTTGTCGTTTGGCCACGATCAGAAGCATTGCCAGTAAGACCAGTACGACATAAGAAATCCAGACCAGCGCCAGGTGGTTAAAGAAGCGCTCGCTCAGATGAATTGTGATTCTTTCAACGATCGATTTATCATACCAGACGGTATGAGCGCCCTGAGCGCGAATAAAATTGCCTGGTGAGAAAATCAAAATACTGGCGCCCACCAGTGCGGACAAAAAATACGCGACCTTATTCGCAAAGACGCGTTTCGCTTGCCAGTAATCGTACACGATAGCCAGAAGGGCAAAACCCACGACAAATGGCGCGACGCTTTCATTGGAACAGCCCGCCAACAGCCCGAGCAACAGCATACCCATGTGTGTACGCTCTTCACGCTGAAGCTGTATGCGGTACAGGTTCCAGAGCCATGCGGCGACGAACAGATTCGTCCACAGGTAGTTCGCGCTGCCGACTATCCAGAAAACCGTTTGTCCGATATTCGGGTTAGCGACCCAAAAGGTCAGAAAAATAAGGGTAAAGATCAGCGCGTCATGTTTTTTCCATTTCAGCGTGCCCGTCGGCGTTTTCACAATGAAATAGCAGAACGCGACGACGACAAGGCCGGTCATGGTTGAGATAAATCCACGAGATCCGGTGGCGAGTAAAAGCGAGCTGACAAAATCAGCCACTATGCGCCCGCTCCAGGTCAGGTAGTGATGCAGGTGCGCATCAAATGAGATGCCAAGCAGGGCATAACGGTAATCATCGGAGTGAATAGGGGTGAACCACTCCAGGATAAATACTGCAAAAAAGGCAATTAAAAGAATGCTTTTATTAACATGCTTTAACATCAGTTATCCTTGTCTGAATCGTGGTCCACAGTTTTACGTTTTTTCAGAATGTATCGAGGCCGCTGCTTGGTCTCGACATAGATTCGTCCGATATACTCACCCAGCACGCCAATGCCAATAAGCTGTACGCCTCCCAGAAACAGGATTGACACAATCAAGGAAGAATAGCCACGCACGGGATTTCCCCACAGAAGCGTATCTATCACCATTCCTGCACCGTAGGTGAAAGAAAGCAGGGCAACCGCCAGACCAATGTAGGTCCAGATACGCAGAGGGAAGGTAGAAAAAGAGGTGATCCCTTCCAGTGCAAGGTTCCACAGTTTCCAGCCGTTGAATTTACTTTTCCCGGCACAGCGAGTGGCGCGCGCGTAGAGGACGATGTCAGTTTTGCCGCCAACCCAGGATAAAATCCCTTTCATGAACAGATTTCGTTCTGGCATTTGTTTAATGTTGTCCACCACTTCACGACTCATCAGCCGAAAATCGCCGACGTTTTCTTCGATATGCGGCGTGCTGATTTTATTGTGTAGCTTATAAAACCACTCGGCGGATTTTCGCTTCAGGCGGCTATCGACGGAGCGATCGGAACGCTTAGCCAGCACGATGTCCGCCCCATCCTGCCATTTTTGAATCAAGTGCGGCAGGACTTCGACAGGATCCTGGAGATCGACATCCATCGGAATGACGGCATCGCCACTGGCATTGTCGAGCCCGGCGAGCAGCGCCGGTTCTTTACCAAAATTTCGCGTAAACGAGAGCGGAACAACGAGTGGGTCGGCGACGGCGAGGGCGTTGATGATGGATTCCGTTGCGTCGGTGCTACCATCGTTGATGAACACAATTTCGACATCATGTTCTTTCAGTGCGTCGTATTCACGCACCGTCTTGTAAAAGAGGCCAATGGTTTCTTCTTCGTTGAAGACAGGAACGACCAGTGAAATTTTCATCGTGCGTCCTTGAATACAATGAATCTGGAATAAATAAAGCCACAAATGAGACTAATGGCGGAGAACGCGACCAGCGTCACCAGCGGTGGGAAACCGCACTGTTCGGCCCCCCAACCCGTCAGGATACTGAGCAGGCCCATAAAGCCGACATACAGCAGATAGCGACGCGTTGTGGTCGATTGCTTAAAGGTAAACCGGGCGTTGGCGTAAAAAGAAAAACTGACCGCCACACTGAAGCCCAGGAAATTCGCCAGCGCCTGATGGGTATGAAAGGCGTAGATGCAGATAGCAAAAACTATCCAGTGAATCAATGTGTTGATCACGCCTACGGAGGTGTACTTGATGAAGTGATGCCACATAAGCAATAAGATCGGCTGTGCAAAACCGGAAGTGTAACATTATTTCCGTCCATAACTCGAATCGAATTCCATTTCGGTGGACGGCAATAATAAAAAAACCAGCCGTAAAAGGCTGGTTTTTCTGGGGAATTTTGGTCGGCACGAGAGGATTTGAACCTCCGACCCCCGACACCCCATGACGGTGCGCTACCAGGCTGCGCTACGTGCCGACTCGTGGGAGCTAATACTACCGCTTTCCGTACCGAATGCAAGGGGACATCCAGCTAACTGATTAATAATAAATCAGTTAGCGATAAAACGCTTCTCGTCTGTCAGCACCTGTAATAACAGACTCAACTGTGGCTTCTGATCTTTAATCTTCTCGCCGCGTAAATCGTATGTCTGGTACTTGCCGTTGTTGTTCAGCACCAGCGTCATTTCCGGCGTGGTGATTGCCAGCGTACTGAGATCGGCCGCCGTTACCCAGTAGTGACGACGATTGGCATTGAACAGATCCTGCCCCTGCGAATATTCATTAGCAGGCGTGCTGACGTGGAGCAGACGCTGCATCAACGTGGTCATGACGTCTGTGTGATCGGTCAGGCTGTTGATCCGCTGCGCGGGAGTTCCCGGCCAATGAATAATGAGCGGAACCTGCAGGTGACCGCGCGACCAGGCGAAGTTTTTCTCTTCATCGCTCAACGCGACGCCGCGACCGGCGGTGATTATCACCACCGTGTTATCCAGTTTACCGGACTCACGCAGCGCGCCGAGCACACGGTTGATCTGCTTATCAACATCTCCCGCCGCGCGAGCGTAGCGGCGAACGAAGTTAGACTGGTTGCTGTCGTCAATGTTGGTGCCGTTAAACGAAACCCACGAGAACCAGCGGTTGTCTTCCTGCGCGTAACGCCCCAGCCAGTTGATCCACTGGCTGGCGGTCTGTTCGTCAGACTGCGTCTGTACGCTTGGCATTGAGAAATCAGACAGTAACGCCTGGCGGTAGAGCGGGCTGGTAAAGCCGTCGGAAGAGAACAGTCCCAACTGATAGCCTTGCTGATTCAGAGCCGAAATCAGCGCAGCCGGCGTTCGGGTGGACAGAATACCGTCCATATAGCTCGGCGACACGCCGTAAAACAGGCCAAAAATACCATTATCGGTGGTGTTGCCGGAACTCATGTGGCGCGTGAAGGCAATGTTTTGCCCGGCAAATTCGGCAAGGGCAGGCATCTGCTTTTCATAGCGCGAATAGTTCAGGCCATCGACCGTGATCAGCAGGACGTTTTGCCCGGTTCCCATATCGCGATAGCGTAATTCGCTCAGTGGATACTGCACGGACACCGCTTCCGGATTCCCCTGTTCGACCAGACGGCGCTGATACTCCTGCGCATCCAGCAGGCCATGTTTTTCCAGAAACCGGCGCGCGGTCATCGGATAGGAGAGCGGCAGATTGGCGCGCTGCATGGTGATCGGACGATAGAAATTGGCATCCGCCCAGATATAGACCACATGTGAAGCAATAAATGACACAAAGAAGAAGGCGGCCAGCGGCTTGGCGAAGTGACGACGACGCGTCAGGCTGCGCAGTTTTTGCCAGCTCCAGGTCGCAAACAGCATTTCAATCAATAAGATAACCGGCACACTGATAAACATCAGCTGCCAGTCGCGCGCCATTTCATTTTGGTCGGGGTTAATCACCAGTTCCCAGACGATGGGATTAAGATGCAGGTGGAAACGGGTAAACACTTCGCTGTCGATCAGCAGAAGCGTCATTCCGGCCGTCGCCAGAATGGCTGACAGGAAACGCATCAGCCTCTGGGACATCACAATGAACGTCAGCGGGAACAGAATCAGCAGATAGGTGGCAAATACCAAAAAGCTGAAATGGCCGACGATACTCAGATAAGAGTAAACGCGACCGGCCAGCGTTGTCGGCCAGTCGGCGACAAACAGGTAACGGCTGCCGAGCACGATAGCCAGCAGAATGTTGAACAGTGCAAACCAGTGCCCCCAACTAACCATCTGGGAGACTTTTTCACGGTAGCGCTGACGATGAGTTACCATAACGTGTCGTTCGTTTCCCCGAAATCGGCTTTTAGTGCGCTTTGTCGTCGTTAACCGAGGACTGCAATGCGCGGGCAAAAGAGTTCGCAATCGCCTGGCGCTGAGCCGGGGCAATGCTGGTATTAATAAGGTTGGTGACCATGTTTCCCAGCACCATCAGGGAAAGATCAGTCGGTGCCTTATGTTTTTCCAGTACGTTGAGCATCTCGGTGAGCAGTTGTTCAACGTGTTCGTCACTATAGCGGGAGATTTGTGGCATAAATCGACATCAGTTTATTCATGAAAGGGCAACATATTACCGTAGCAACAGTTTTTTTTCCGCTTTTTTATCCTCAATAATTCGCGTTACCGTGCGACAGGCAAAACGGCGCTGCATCTTCTGTTGCGTCGCCTCGCCGGTGGTGGTTGAATACCGCCCGGTCTTTAAGGAGAGTTTATCATGAGTCTGGATATCAACCAGATTGCCCTGCACCAGCTTATCAAGCGTGATGAGCAAAACCTTGAGCTGGTCCTGCGCGATTCATTACTGGAACCGACAAACACCGTTGTCGATATGATGGCTGAACTGCATCGGGTCTATAGCGCGAAAAACAAAGCGTATGGTCTGTTCAGCGAAGAGAGCGAACTGGCGCAAGCGCTGCGCTTACAGCGCCAGGGTGAGGAAGATTTTCTCGCCTTTAGCCGTGCGGCGACCGGACGTTTACGTGACGAGCTCGCCAAATACCCGTTTGCTGACGGCGGCATTGTGCTGTTCTGTCATTATCGCTATCTGGCGGTAGAGTATTTACTGGTGGCGGTGCTGAACAACTTAAGCAGCATGCGCGTCAATGAGAATCTGGATATCAACCCGACGCACTATCTGGATATCAACCATGCGGATATCGTCGCGCGTATCGATCTGACCGAGTGGGAAACCAATCCGGAATCCACCCGCTATCTGACCTTCCTGAAGGGGCGGGTAGGGCGAAAAGTGGCTGACTTCTTTATGGATTTCCTCGGGGCCAGCGAAGGTCTCAACGCCAAGGCGCAAAACCGCGGACTGCTGCAGGCGGTCGATGACTTCACCGCTGAAGCTCAACTGGATAAAGCTGAGCGCCAAAACGTGCGCCAGCAGGTGTACAGTTACTGCAACGAGCAGCTTCAGGCCGGTGAAGAAATTGAGCTGGAGTCGCTGTCAAAAGAACTTTCTGGCGTCAGTGAAGTGAGTTTTAGCGAGTTTACGGCAGAGAAGGGCTATGAGCTGGAAGAGAGCTTCCCGGCCGATCGCAGCACGCTGCGCCAACTGACCAAATATGCCGGCAGCGGCGGTGGGTTAACCATTAACTTTGACGCGATGCTGCTGGGCGAGCGTATTTTCTGGGATCCGGCAACGGATACGTTGACCATTAAAGGCACGCCGCCGAACCTGCGCGATCAGCTTCAGCGCCGTACGTCTGGCGGTAATTAAAAGCCATAAAAAAACCCCGCCGGAGCGGGGTTTTCTTCAACTTGTTGGCGATTACGCGCGAACGAAGTCGATGTGAGTCAGCTTCGGCTTGAACGCGTGACGCTGTACAGCCTGAGCTTTAACTTTTACTTCTTTACCGTCAACAACGATGGTCAGAACGTCGCTATAGAAACCTTCTTTAGCTTGCATGTTCATGATGGAATCGTGGTCCAGTTCGATAGCAATCGGGGCTTCTTTGCCACCGTAGATGATTGCCGGGAACTTGTTAGCGGCACGCAGGCGGCGGCTCGCACCCTTACCCTGCTCTTTACGTACTTCAGCGTTGATAGTAAACATTTAAATCTCTCTTTAATAATTCCTGCTACAGGCGACCCAGCAACAGGTAAGTGATCTGCTTTGCGTATGCAAAAGCGGGCGAGATTCTATCCTCAAACGCCCGTTACATCAATCAAAAGTACGATTAACCGCGTAATTCATGTGCCCGACGGAAACGCCCCTCGTAATCGAACACCTTTTCCCGTACCTGCCAGTACTGGCCTTTCATCCGCGCCACCACAAAGTCGGGATGGCGTAACAAGGGTTGTTGCGCGAGGATATCCGCCGCGGTGATCCAGCGTAGCGGCACACCTGGCGTGCGGGTATGCGGGCGGATAAACAGTTGTTCAAATGCCGTACGTTGGGCAGGGGTTTGCAGGCGAAAGCGCTCGCTAACGTCCGCGCCATCTTCGTCATAGTAGGTGATTTTCAGCCATTCGCCTTTCTCGTCATGGCCGTGCTGCAACGTCATGCCGCTACAGCGGAGCACCAGCGCGTCTTTCAGTTTCAACGCTGCTTTCAGCATGTCGTCGGGATCGACAAGGATCGTATCGCATTCCCGACAGCGGCGAGCGGCAATGTCGTTTTCGGCGTTGCACTGCGGGCAATTTTTAAAGCGGAAGCGAAAATCGCACTGCTCGCGATGTCCTTCATCATCTTCAAACCAACCCTGACAGCGGCGGCCAAAATGTTCGAGCAGCGTACCGTCAGCGGTGGTTTTGCCCCAGAAGGTATTTGCGAAACCGCAGGCCGGGCAGAAGACCTGGACCGGCACGTTATCACTTTTGCCTTTCGGGCTCCCCACCTCCGGAGAATAGAGATCGTGCGGATTACCGGCGTAATCCAGAATCAAACAGTCCGTTTTCCCCGGTGCGAGACGCAGGCCGCGACCCACAATTTGTTGGTACAGACTGACTGACTCGGTGGGGCGCAGAATGGCAATGAGATCGACGTGCGGGGCATCGAAGCCCGTGGTTAAGACGGAGACGTTGACCAGATAACGAAAACGCTGAGCCTTAAACGCGTCTATCAGCTCATCACGTTCAGGACCCGGCGTGTCGCCGGTAATCAGCGCGGAATCCGCTTTCGGCAGCAGTCCGGCAATCTCTTTGGCATGCTCGACGGTGGCGGCAAAAATCATCACCCCTTTGCGGGTCTGAGCGAATTCAATAATCTGGCTGATGATATGCGGTGTGATACGCTGCTGCTTTTTCAGCTCACGGTTCAGGTCGGCTTCGCTAAACAGACCGTTGCTTTGCGCCTGCAGGCGGCTGAAATCGTACTGCACCACCGGCATGTCGAGGCGTTCCGGCGGCGTAAGATAGCCGTGCTTAATCATGTAGCGCAGCGGCAGTTCGTAAATGCAGTCGCGAAACAGCGCCTTGTCGTCGCCGCGCACCATACCGTGGTAGTGAAAATGATAGATCCAGCCTTTGCCCAGACGAAAAGGGGTGGCGGTCAGCCCCAGCAGGCGAATGTGGGGATTGGCGTTGCTCAGATGGGTGAGTATCTGCTGATACTGGCTCTCTTCGTCATCGCCGATACGATGGCATTCATCAACAATCAGCAGCGAAAACTCGCTCTGGAAGGCGTCCAGATTGCGAGCCACGGACTGAACGCTGCCGAACACCACTTTACCGTGGCTCTCTTTACGTTTAAGTCCGGCGGCAAAAATATCGGCTTCCAGCCCCAGTGCGCAGTATTTGGCATGGTTTTGCGCCACCAGCTCTTTCACATGCGCCAGAACCAGCACGCGGCCTCTGGCGACGCGCGCCAGTTCAGCAATCACCAGGCTTTTACCGGCGCCAGTGGGCAGAACAATCACCGCAGGCGTGCGATGGCGACGGAAATGGTTGAGCGTGGCATCCACGGCTTCTTGCTGGTAGGGGCGAAGTGTAAAAATCATGGTCTCACAATACGTAACGAACTCGGGTATAGTATGCCACGAATCGTTTTCCCTTGAGGGATGTTGTTAGCCCGCTATACTGGGCAGATAACGGCTCCACTTTTCGGGCGACGCGCCCGACTCCCGTATTTTTACAGGCAAAATCACACTCATGCGACTTGATAAATTTATCGCTCAGCAACTCGGCGTCAGCCGCGCTATTGCCGGGCGTGAAATCCGCGGTAGCCGTGTTACCGTGGATGGTGAAATCATCCGGAATACTGCGTTCAAACTGCTGCCAGAACACGACGTATCATATGACGGCAACACGCTGGTTCAGCAAAACGGCCCACGTTACTTTATGCTTAATAAACCCCAGGGCTATGTGTGTTCGACGGATGACCCGGATCATCCGACAATCCTGTATTTCCTGGATGAGCCGGTCGCGCATAAATTACACGCTGCGGGTCGCCTGGATATCGACACCACCGGTCTGGTGCTGATGACCGACGACGGGCAGTGGTCGCACCGCATCACCTCTCCGCGTCACCACTGCGAGAAAACGTATCTGGTCACGCTGGAGTCGCCCGTCGCCGAAGATACCGCCGCGCAGTTTGCGAAAGGCGTGCAGTTACATAATGAAAAAGATCTCACCAAACCGGCTGTGCTTGAGGTTATTACCCCGACGCAGGTGCGTCTGACCATCAGCGAAGGACGCTATCATCAGGTGAAACGGATGTTTGCCGCCGTGGGTAACCACGTGGTAGAACTGCACCGCGAGCGGATAGGCGCCATTACCCTTGATGCTGACCTTGAGCCCGGTGAGTATCGCCCTTTGACCGAAGCCGAAATTGCCAGCGTCGGCATGACGTCCAGCTAAATTCAGGAGTTTTTTGTGACCACCCGGCAGCACTCGTCCTTTGCCATTGTTTTTATTCTCGGTCTGCTGGCGATGTTAATGCCGCTGTCGATCGATATGTACCTTCCGGCGCTACCGGTGATCTCCGAGCAGTTTGGCGTGCCGGCGGGCAGCGCACAGATGACGCTTAGCACCTATATTCTGGGCTTCGCAGTCGGGCAGTTATTGTATGGGCCGATGGCGGATAGCCTTGGGCGAAAACCGGTGATCCTCGGTGGCACGCTGGTGTTCGCTGCCGCCGCCGTAGCCTGTGCGCTGGCGCAGACCATCGATCAGCTGATTGTGATGCGATTCTTCCACGGTCTGGCTGCAGCCGCTGCCAGCGTGGTGATCAATGCGCTGATGCGCGATATGTATCCTAAAGAAGAGTTCTCCCGCATGATGTCGTTCGTCATGCTGGTGACCACGATTGCACCGCTGATGGCACCAATCATCGGCGGCTGGGTGCTGGTGTGGTTGAGCTGGCACTCTATCTTCTGGATCCTGGCGATCGCCGCGGTTCTGGCCTCTGTCATGATCGCAACGCTCATTAAAGAGACGTTACCGGTTGAAAAGCGCCAGCCGTTCCATATCCGCACGACAATAGGTAACTTTGCCTCGCTGTTTCGCCATAAGCGGGTGCTGAGCTATATGCTGGCAAGCGGCTTTAGCTTTGCCGGGATGTTCTCTTTTCTCAGCGCCGGGCCGTTCGTGTATATCGAAATCAACCACGTATCGCCGCAGGATTTTGGCTACTACTTCGCGCTAAACATCGTCTTTTTATTCATTATGACGATTTTTAACAGTCGCTTCGTACGCCGGATCGGTGCGCTGAACATGTTCCGTACCGGATTGTGGATCCAACTGGCGATGGCGGTGTGGATGGTGCTGAGTGCGCTGTTTGGCATCGGTTTCTGGGCGCTGGTGCTGGGGGTGGCAGTCTTTGTCGGTTGCGTGTCGATGATCTCTTCCAATGCGATGGCGGTGATCCTCGATGAGTTCCCACACATGGCGGGAACGGCCTCATCGCTGGCGGGCACTTTCCGCTTTGGCATTGGCGCGCTTGTTGGCGCGTTACTCTCTCTGGCAACGTTTAACTCAGCCTGGCCGATGATTTGGTCTATTGCCTTCTGTGCAAGCTGTTCAATTTTGTTCTATCTCTATGCGAGCCGCCCGAAAAAACGGTGATCAAATACACAATATGGAAGCCGTTCGGCTTCCTTTGTTGATGTATGTCAACGACAATCCTATCATTCCCCCGATATATGTTTATTTTATGTAAAATCAATTTATGTAAAAAGTCACATCATTGTAGTTAAAAAGGTTGAGTTAGATCGCAGAAACGGGTACATATAGCCCGCGCTCCTGTCCCGACTGGAAATCTCTATTTTAATAAAGGCCATACCCAACATACTGGCCACGCGGGAGAAGGATTGCCACGTTATGCATCCGTTTAAGGACGGATTGTCAATGATGTGTTAATATAGATGTAAATAAATTGTGAAGTGATTGTGCTTCCGGGGAAAGAAAGTGACAACATTACAGCTCTCAATCGTTCATCGCTTACCACAGAACTATCGTTGGTCTGCGGGTTTCGCAGGTTCGAAAGTTGAACCGATTCCGCAAAATGGCCAAAGCGTCGAAAACAGTCTGGTGGCGCTTAAACTGCTGAGTCCGGATGGCGATAGCGCCTGGCCGGTGATGCATAAACTCAGTCAGGCGCTCAGTGATATCGAAGTGCCATGTTCCGTACTGGAATGTGAAGGCGAACCGTGTCTGTTTGTGAATCGCCAGGACGAATTTGCCGCGACCTGTCGTCTGAAAAACTTTGGCGTGGCCATTGCCGAACCGTTTTCTAACAACAATCCATTTTGAGCGTCAGCTTAGCGTGAGAAGTTGACGCGTATACGCCTGTTGCGGTGCGCTAAAGACGCGCTCGCATTGCCCCTGCTCAATAACCACTCCCTGTTTCAGCACAATCACCTGATGGCATAGCGCACGTACCACGTGCAGATCGTGACTTATGAAGATATAGGCCAGGCGATGCTTTTGCTGTAGCGATTTCAACAGCGCGAGAATTTGCGCCTGCACGGTCCGGTCGAGAGATGATGTTGGTTCATCAAGAACAATCAATGACGGCTTCAGGATCAGCGCTCTGGCAATCGCAATCCGCTGGCGCTGACCGCCGGAAAACTCCGCCGGATAGCGGTGGCGCGTGTCGGCATCCAGTCCCACTTCCGCCATCACCGCCATGACCTGCTGCTCGCGCTGTTCGGCTGAGAGCGATGGTTGATGAACGCGCAGTCCCTCTTCAATGATTTGTAACACGCTCAGACGCGGATTCAGCGAGGAGTTGGGATCCTGGAAGACCACCTGAATACGATGACGTACGGGCAACAACTGTCGGCGGTTAAGATGTTGTAACTGTTGGCCGTCAAATTCTATGCTGCCCTGAGAGGTGATAAGCCGCAGGAGCGCCAGCCCGGTGGTACTTTTCCCTGACCCTGACTCACCAACCAGCCCCAGCGTTTCACCCGGTTGCAGACTGAAACTGATGCCTTTCACCACCTCATTGTTTGCCACCACGCGCTTGAGAATCCCTTTGCGAATGGGGAAGGCGACGCGCAAATCCTCGACCTTTAGCAGAGGTGAATGTCCGGCTGGTAGCGGTACGGGGTCGCCTGTCGGCTCGCTGTTGAGCAATTTCTGCGTATAGGGATGCGTGGGCGCGTGGAGAAGGAGAGCGGCCCGGTTTTGCTCAACGCATTGCCCGTTTTGCATCACCGCTATGTTGTCGGCGAGCTTCCTGACAATACTGAGATTATGGGTGATAAACAGCATCCCCATGTTCAGCTCGCGCTGGAGTTCGCGCAACAGTTGCAGGATCTGCGCCTGTACCGAGACATCCAGCGCGGTAGTCGGCTCGTCGGCGATGAGTAATTCGGGTCGCGTTAACAGCGCCATCGCAATCATCACCCTCTGACGCTCGCCGCCGGAAAGCTGGTGCGGATAATCACCCAGCCGGGTTGCAGCCTGCCGAATACCGACCCGATCGAGGCAGCTTATTATCTCTGCGCGTGCCGCCTCCCGGCGCATACCGCGGTGCAGGGAAAGGACTTCATAGAGCTGTTTTTCGAGGTTATGGAGCGGGTTCAGCGACACCATCGGCTCCTGAAAAATCATGGCGATCTTGTTGCCGCGCACGCCGCGTAGCGTCTGCTCGCTGGCGTGGAGTAATGACTCGCCGTGAAAACGGATATCGCCGCCAACATATACGGCGGGCGGCGTGGGCAACAGGCGCAGAATCGACAGTGCGGTAACACTCTTGCCGGAACCGGATTCTCCTACCAGCGCCAGCGTTTCGCCGGCCTCCACGCGCAACGACACCGCGTTAACTACCGTACGAACCGTTTCCTGCTTACGAAATCCCAGCGTCAGATTGTCAATGGCGAGCAAAGGTTGCGTCATGTTACACCGCCTTGTTGGGATCGAATGCGTCACGGACGGCCTCGCCAATAAAGATCAGAAGCGAGAGGAGAATGGCGACAGACAAAAACGCAGTAATACCCAGCCACGGCGCCTGCAGGTTATTTTTGCCTTGCAGGAGTAACTCGCCGAGCGAAGGAGAACCTAACGGTAAACCAAAGCCAAGAAAATCGAGCGACGTCAGAGTGGTAATGGAACTGCATAAAATGAACGGTAAGAAGGTCAGGGTGGCAACCATCGCGTTGGGAAGCATGTGACGAAAAATGATACTGCGGTCGCTGACGCCGAGCGCCTGGGCGGCCTGGATATAGTCGAAGTTTCGCGTGCGTAAGAACTCCGCACGCACCACGCCGACCAGACTCATCCAGCCAAACAGCACCGTAATCGCCAGCAGCCACCAGAAGTTAGGCTGCACGACGCTGGAGAGCAAAATAATCAGGAACAGCGTCGGCATACCCGACCAGACCTCGATAAACCGTTGGCCCCATAAATCCACTTTGCCACCGTAGTAGCCCTGTAGCGCCCCGGCCAGTACACCCATGACGCTTGAACACAAGGTCAGCATCAGGCCGAAAAGAATGGAGATCCGCGTGCCGTAAAGCACTCGCGCCAGTACGTCGCCGCCGTTGGCATCGGTACCCAGCCAGTTCTGCGCCGAAGGGGGCGAGGGGAAGGGTTTGTCAGTCGCAAAGTTGATGCTGTTCGCCCCAAAGCGCACCGGAGCCCAGAGGACCCACCCGCGGCTTTCCAGTTGTTGCTTCAGCCACGGGTCCTGGTAATCCGCCCTTGTTGCCAGCGGCCCGCCAAAATCGCTCTCACTGTAGTTCTTGACCAGCGGGAAATACCAGCTTCCGTCGTAGCGCACTAACAGCGGTTTATCGTTAGCAATCAATTCAGAACACAGACTCAGACCAAACAGGACGAGAAAAATCCACAGCGACCAGAAGCCACGACGATGATGGCGAAAACGCGCCCAGCGGGCCTGATTGACGGGGCTTAAATGGGCCATTAACGTCCCTCAAAATCAATGCGCGGATCGACCAGCGTATAGCTGATATCACTGAGAATATTCAGCAGCAGGCCGATCAAGGTGAAGATGTACAGCGTGCCAAACATCACCGGGTAGTCGCGTGACACCGTTGCCTCATAACCCAACAGGCCCAGACCGTTGAGGGAAAACATCACTTCGATCAGCAGCGACCCGGTAAAAAACATGCTGATGAAGGTGGCCGGAAAACCGGCGATCACCAGCAGCATGGCGTTACGAAAAACGTGCTTCCACAGGATATTCCCTTCACTGACCCCTTTGGCGCGGGCAGTGACGACATACTGCTTGCGCACTTCATCGAGAAAGGAATTTTTGGTCAGCATCGTTAATGCAGCAAACCCGCCAATGACTGTCGCCAGGACGGGTAAGGTGATGTGCCACAGATAGTCGGTTACCTTTTGATACCACGGCAGCGTGTCAAAATTCGCCGAGACCAGACCACGCAGCGGGAAGAGGTCGTAATAGCTGCCGCCGGCAAAGAAGACAATCAACAGTATTGCGAACAGAAACGCCGGGATAGCGTAGCCGATGATAATAAACGCGCTACTCCAGACGTCAAACCGGCTGCCGTTATGCACGGCCTTGCGGATCCCCAACGGAATCGACACCAGATAGATGATGAGCGTACTCCACAACCCCAGGGTGATCGACACCGGCAGACTCTCTTTGATGAGCGTCAGTACCGAGGCGCTACGAAACAGGCTGTCGCCGAAATCGAAGCGGATATAGTTCCACAGCATGGTGAAATAGCGCTCGTGCAGTGGCTTATCGAAACCGTAGCGTTGGGTGATTTCGGCAATCACTTCCGGATCAAGGCCGCGTCCCCCGCGATAGTTGCTGTCGCTGATATTTCCCACCCCGGTTCGGGCATGGCTGGCGCGAACACCTTCGCTCCCGGCACCGGGCAGCGCGCTCGTTTGACCAAATTCGATGGCGGCAATCGCCTGATCGACCGGGCCGCCGGGGGCAATTTGCACGATAAAAAAGTTGATGGTGATGATTGCCCAGAGCGTCGGGATAACCAGCAACAAACGACGAATCAGGTACGCGCCCATTTATTCACCCTGCCGTCTGGCGGCAGGTAACTTCGCTGCCCGGTTTACGTCATACCACCAGTTATCCAGGCCAATGGTATACATTGGACGAATGCCTGGACGGGAAAATTTATCCCACCAGGCCAGTCGATCTTCCGCCATGTACCACATCGGCAACATGTAGTAATTCCAGGTCAGCACGCGGTCCAGCGCACGTCCAAGCGGCAGCAGTTTGTTTTTATCACCCTGTGCGGCGATGATTTGAGCGATCAGTTTATCGACCACCGGACTTTTCACACCAGGAGAATTATAACTTGAGTCGATATACTCGGACGCCCATGAGATTTGCAGATCGGAACTGGGCCACGGCATCGCCCGCCACAGGGTCGGCATCATGTCGTAGTCCCGGCTGCGCAGGCGATTGGTGAGCTGTGAGTTATCCACCTGACGAATAGTCATCGTAATCCCCAGACGCTGGAGATTATGCTGGAAGGGCAGGACCCACTGGCTGTTACTGGCGGCGGAAATGAGCAGTTCAAAATTCAGCGGTTTGCCAGTGACCGTGTTAATCCGTTGCTGACCTTTCAGTTCCCAGCCCGCGTCTTTCAGTAATTTATCCGCTTTTAATAGGTTTTCCCGATCGTAACCGTCACCTTTGGATACGGGAGGCTGATAAATCTGGCTGAAGACTTCCGGCGGCAGATCCTTTTTCATCGGCGCAAGCAGGACCAGTTCAGCCGCATCGGGGTAGTTTCTGGCCGCATACTCGGTGTTCTGGAAATAGCTGTTTGCCCGGCTCCAGGCGTTGTAGAACAGCGCTTTATTCATCCATTCAAAATCAAACGCCAGCGTAACGGCTTCACGGACGCGTCGATCATTGAAAACGGGGCGCTGAATGTTGAACGCCAGCCAGCGCGTATCCTGCGCTGATTCATTTTTCTGCTCATCTTTGATGATGTACTGATTATCAAAGTTTTTGCCAACATAGCGCGTCGCCCAGTTTTTGGCATCGCTCTCCAGGCGCAAATCAAACGCGCCGGCCTTAAAGGCCTCAAAGGCTACGTTGTCGTCGAGATAATAGTCATAACGAATGACATCGAAGTTCCAACGGCCACGATTGACCGGCAGATTGGCCGCCCAGTAATCCTTCACGCGCGTATAGACAATATATTGCCCCATCTTCCACTGACTAATGCGATAAGGACCACTACCCAGCGGCGGTCTGGACAACGGGTCGCTGAGCTTATGATCTTTCCAGTACGCTTGTGGCATTACGGGTAATGAGAACAGACTGAGCATATCCTCTTTACCCGGCTTCGCGAGCTCCATGCGTACGGTGAGAGGGGCAATGGCTTTAACCGTTGTGCCTTTGTAGACCAGACGAAACTGTGGCACGCCTTCAGTCATAAATTTGTTGAAGGTGAAGGCGACATCTTTGGCCATGACGGGCGAGCCATCATGAAAACGAGCGCGGGGGTTGATCGTGATTTCCACCCACGAATAATCCTCTGCATAGCGTGCGCTCTCGGCGATCAGCGGATAATAGCTGCCGGGCTCGTCATCAGAGGTGGTAAACAGGGTGTCGTAAAGCTGTTCGGTCCGGGCGCCGGGGTTACCTCGCAGGGCGTAGCGGTTGAAGTTGTCGAAGGTGCCGAGCGCGGAAAGGGTAATCTGACCGCCTTTGGGGGCGGCGGGATTGGCGTAATCAAAATGATCAAAGTTGAACGCGTATTTAGGCTCTCCCAGTACCGCGAAGGCATAACTCTCTTTGATCGCCTGCGCCTGGACACTCGCGCTTATCAACATGACAAACAGCAGCAATATGCGAACGATTATCTGCAAAGGGATTCCTTGTCTTGCTTACCTGCCCGCGCAGGTCACTCTGATGCCTGAATAATAGGGCAGGTGGCGTCTGTTGTGAATCCACGCGTTGGGACTTTACCATTTCAGCGCGTGTGGCTGTGAAACCCAATCAACAAATTCGTCGAGCGGCAGCGGGCGGCTAATCCAGTAGCCCTGCAGGAAGCGAACCCCGCGTTCATGCAGCCATTTTGCCTGCTCAGGCGTTTCCACCCCTTCAGCTACCGTCATCATATCGAGGCGTTTAGCGAGCGTCAGCACTGCATCCAGCACCGGCGAAGTGACGGTTTCTGTTCCAATGGCGTTAATAAAACCGCGATCGATTTTCAGATAATCCAGGGTGTAGCGTTCCAGATAAATCAGCGCACTGTGGCCGGTACCGAAGTCGTCTATCGCAATTTCGAAGCCCGCGGCGTGCAGCCACTCAAATAACTGTGACGCTTCATGTTGCTTGAGCATGTCGCGTTCAGTAATTTCCAGCACGATCTGGAAGTGGTTGGGCGGCATCGCGGCGACTAACTGCCGAACGTCATCTTTAAAACTGCTGCTGTGCAGGTGATCAGGCGCAATATTGATACCGTACTTCGCGCCGACCGGGAGGACTTTTTGCAGCGTAGGGGCGTCCCGCGCCACCAGCTTAAACAGATGCTGGGTCAGCGGCACTATCATGTGCTGGGCCTCAGCGTAATGAATAAACGCATCAGGTGGGATTTCTCCTGCCGTTGGGTGTCTCCAGCGCAGCAACACTTCCAGCCCGGTGACCTTCAGCGACTGCGTATCCACGACGGGCTGATAGACAACGTAGAACTGATCGCGTTTGATCCCGGTGAGGATCTCTTTTCCAGGCCGCAAGCGGATGCTCATGACGTAGTAGCAGAGTAAACCCGCAATGATCCCACCCATTCCGCCGAGAAGCAGGGCGTACCATAAGTCGGGCCAGGTCCAGTTGGTTGCGTATAGCCTGATCGTCACCGGA
Organism: Citrobacter sp. LST-B2; assembly: GCF_057983045.1. Lineage (NCBI taxonomy): Bacteria > Pseudomonadati > Pseudomonadota > Gammaproteobacteria > Enterobacterales > Enterobacteriaceae > Citrobacter > Citrobacter sp. LST-B2. The sequence continues at coordinate 3,213,415 of NZ_CP192598.1, read as the reverse complement.
ACACCAGCAATTTTTGCTTCGCGCTCCGGTGAACCGTCGAGTTCATCAACGGTGAGCAGATGGTCTGAAAAGGTCGACAACACGGTGTTGCCGACGATGATGGCAATCCCGTCAAAGTCTTCCTGGCGGGCGGTATAGAGCAAATACGGCGTAAGGTTGATATTCAGGGAGGTGAAAACGCCGCTATTCATCATCAGGGGATTACGATACCAAATCACCATCGCGGGTTTATTGGGCATCATCGGCGTTCCCGGGATAATCGCCATATCGATATCTTTACCAATATCGAGGCTGGGGACCAGTTCAGTCAGCAGCGTATCCATGCCTCCGGTTGCCGATGAGCAAAATGCTTTCTTATCCTTGACCAGCAAAAAGGCACGAACGTTCAGGCTAAAGGCGGCACGGGAAGTGAGTTCTGCGCTGACTTGTTTACAGGTCTTTAAAGTCAACGGTTGAAGAATGTCGGTAGTACTTTTGAGATCGGCAAAATAGCTAACCAGGTAATGCTGAATGTCAGAAACCAGCGTGTCGTATTTAACTTCCCGCTTATGCCACGCCATCACGAATTGTAAGCTACTGATAACAATAGCAACGACAACCCCGGTAATCAGGCAGGTAAGCACGATTTTTCGACCAGTCGTTAAGGCGTGAGTGAACATGATGCCTGGCTTTATCCTGAGATTGCGATGATGATAAATGTGATGGAATAACAAGACTATAGCCTGGATTGCTTCGGCGAGTCATGCTTTTCCACAGGGAGAAAAAGGGAATCAAAAAAAAAAGCATCGCCGAAGCGATGCTTTTCGTCTGTCTCGTCAGGGGCGCCAAGGGATAGCAACCAAACGATTAACTGCGGCTCAGAACCCGACGCGCTTCGTTATAGCGCTTCTTCCAGTATGGCTCGTTCATGCTGGAGATGATGACACCGCTGCTGGTAGAGGCATGAACAAACTGGTTGTTGCCAATGTAAATACCAACATGACGGCCCGTCGAACCTGCGCGGAACAGAACCAGATCGCCAGTACGCAGATTAGTGCGCGAAACGGATTTACCGGTTTCCTGTTGCTCGTAGGTGGAGCGTGGGAGTTCTAAACCAAACTGTTCACGGAATGTACGCTGTACAAAGCTGGAACAATCAATACCTTTTTTGGAGTTGCCGCCGAGACGATAGCGCACGCCTTTCCAGTCAGCGTACTGATCCATAATCCGCGATTTAACATCGAGGTTACGTACCATACTCTCAAATTCATCCTGAGAAGCTTGCAGTGAGGAAGCTTCTTGATTCACACCAAGCGTCTCAGAATGCGTGTTCTTTGCGGTGTTTGTGGTAGTGCTACATGCAGAAAGCAGTACCGCGACTGCTATCGCGGGGATCCCGCGCAAGATATATCTCAAGATCGGTTGAGATTTGACCATTTTGTTTGTTTTCCCTTGAAGTCCTTAACGATAAATATCGTTATAAAAAATGCCAAACGTGACGAGACTAATTACCTGCGCACAATGAGACAATTCTTTAAGCGCAAAACTGTGGCAGAACGCACAAATTTATTCGCGAAGAGAATAATAACCCAGCGAGGCAAAACGAGTTCGAGGTTACCCGATCGTTTCAGGCTTGGCGAGTGATTTTATCTGAATTTTAATAAGAAAATGTGATACAGAAAGTGAATAAACGGGATTGGTCAATTTAAACGCAAAATGGCGGAAAAACAGGCAACTCATTCATTCTAAAAGGTAATGTCATGACAAAATAATGACGATGAGATGAATAATTTATCTTAACACATCATCAGGGCGTAAGAATAAACCCTGATAATGTTAATAACTGTGGGTTATTTGTTTAAGATTTGTGTGTTTTTGCCGGGAAGATAATTGTCGAAAAGCGCGATAAGGCGATCGCTTAACGGGGTCAGGAGACACCAGGGCAGGCCAATTAGAACCACGGTTAATGATCCTACGGCGATATCGGTGAACCAGTGGGCGCCGATCATGACACGTGGGAAAGCAAAAACCACAACAATAATAAGGCCGATAAATCCTGCGGCTTTTCCGAAATAGCGCAACATAAATGCGGCGAAAATAAGCAGCATCATCCCGTGATCGCCAGGGAAACTGTCTTTGGAGGCATCCTTCGTCGAAATATGCAGCAATTCGCTGACGCGATAAATATTAGCAAAACTGAGGGTAGGACTGGCGCGTTTTACAGGCAGCAGCGCCTGGCCTGCCTGGTTCAGAACCACGGCGGTAAGCAGCATCACCAGACCGATGATGACAATACGGCGGCGGCCTGCAGGCGTCTCTTTCAGCCAGAAATTCAGCATCAGACAACCCATCGCCAGCAGGGAACAGGCGTCAAACGCCCGATTATTGGTGATGGCGACCAGCCACAGGAAGGCCTGGCTCTCTACCAGTTTCTGGTTAAAGAAGTGGAAAATGCCGGCGTCAACCGGGAACCAGAATCCATGATTCACGGGCATATACCAGCTCATGAATAACGCCAGACCGGCAACATTCAGCAGAAGTATCAGTGGTAACCGGATTTTCATATTTAACGTGTTCGCTGTTCAATAAATCGCAGGCAACCTTACGCGTGTTCAGCTAAACGAAGCTTCAACAATGCGCTCTGCAACGTATTCCAGTCTGCCTCGGTGCTGGAAATCAGTTCAATACGACTGTCCGGCGGCGCGACATTCTGCGTTTCAATGTGCAGATCTTCGCCCTGGCGATTAATGCGCACGAGGCCTTCCGGAATACGCATGACTCCCTTCACCCGGCCAACCGGCGCCAGTCGTGCCCATTCCAGCAGTCCGATGGTGTCAAAGACCGTATCGGCATCAAAAATCCAGCCGCAGGCCTGATGCCCCTGACCGCTGTTCAGGCTACGACGCCAGCGTTGTTGAGTTGGCAGGCTCAGCGCCGCCAATCCTCGCGGTTCTGGATGGCTGTGCGAATGCGCGGCGCTGGTGGGCAATTCAGCCAGATTCAGACGCGGTAAATCGAGCAACTGTCTGTCAATCTGACCATGCGTGGCCTGCACTAACTGACGGTTGCCGCCAAACTGTTGCCACCAGGTTTGCAGCGCACGTTCACTTTCCGCAGTCGCACGATCGGTTTTATTCGCCACAATGATATCTGCTGCCGCTAACTGATCGCGGAAGTTCTCATTGGTAACGCTTTTTTCATCCAGCAATCCGCGAGGATCAAGAATGCACAACGTAGCGCGCAGGTCGATCCAGGGTTCATACACCGGTGCGGTGAGGAGGGAGAGGATCTGTTTCGGATGCCCCAGTCCAGTTGGTTCGATCAGCAGGCGGTCTGGTTTTCCCTGACGCAGCAGGGTATTCAGTCCAACCTGCATGGGCAGGCCATTCACGCAGCACATACAGCCGCCGGGGATCTCTTTGAGCAATGCGCCGCTATCAGCAAGCAGAGCGCCGTCAATGCCGACCTCACCGAACTCATTGACCAGTACCGCCCATTTTTCGGCGGGGTCTTTGTGCGCTAACAGATGGAGGATAGAAGTGGTTTTTCCGCTGCCGAGGAAACCGGTGATGAGGTTAGTTTTGGTCACGCCTGCTCCAGAATAATGTACCGTAACGGTTTCTATTAATCCTGGCGAAAAAAAGTGAAAAAGAGAAGGGCGGGGCGAACGAAGACGGCCTTCGTTCACCTTAATGGCAGAAATTGTTAATTTTTTAACGTATCAATCACCGCCTGATGTGCACCGTGTTGCGCGATACGCTGCCAGGCGGCTTCTATTGCCTGGACAAACGCAGGATTGTGCGGGAGGTCGTTACCAAAAACTTCCTGTAAAGAGAGCAGGGCTGTGACACGCTGGTCCTCAGTACTGGCCGCGACCCTTGCGCGGATTTTATCGCTCAGCGGATCGCGAACGTCGATGGTCGCGCCGGCATCATCGACGCCGCTGACATAGCGCATCCACCCCGCCACGCCCAGCGCTAAGAGTGGCCATGCGCTTTCGCGTGCCAGATGGAGACGAATGCCCGCCAGCATCCGCTGCGGCAGTTTCTGACTACCGTCCATCGCGATCTGCCAGGTTTTATGCTTCAGTGCCGGATTCGCAAAACGTTCAATCAGGCTTTGCGCGTAGCCAGTTAAATCCACGTCAGTAATACTGAGCGTCGGCGCCTGTTCGTCCATCATCAGTCGGTACGCGGCTTCGCGGAACGCGCTGTCCTGCATGCACTCATTAATATGCTGGAATCCGGAAAGATAACCGAGATACGCGAGAAACGAGTGGCTGCCATTAAGCATCCGTAATTTCATCTCTTCCCAGGGACGCACATCGCTGACCATCTGCACGCCAGCCGCTTCCCATGCGGGACGACCGGCGACAAAGTGGTCTTCAACCACCCATTGAATGAACGGTTCACAGCTGATGGCGCAAGGATCGGTCACGCCCAGTTCGCGGGTGATCTCCGCCAGCGACTCTTCCGTCGCGGCGGGAACAATACGGTCGACCATCGTGGCGGGGAAGCTGACGTGCTCGCGGATCCAGTCTGCCAGCGCGGGGGATCGTTTTTCCGCCATCCCCAGCACGGCGTTCTTCACGACGTGCCCGTTATCAGGAATGTTATCGCAGGAGAGTACAGAAAAAGCTGCCAGGCCGCGTGCCTGCCGACGTGACAGTGCTTCCACCAGAATACCCGGTGCTGAATGGGGTTCATCAGGCGATTGCAGGTCGTGAACAATGCGCGGATTTGTCAGGTCCAGCGCGCCAGTAGCCGGATCGATGCAATACCCTTTTTCGGTGATGGTCAGTGAGACAATCGCCACCTGAGGTTCGCAGAATTTTTCGATTATAGCGGCGAGCGAATCGAGTTTCGCATTCAGACATTCGTTGACGGCACCGACAATAATCGCCTGATTGCCGTCTGCGCCTTTTTCCAGCACGGTGTATAAATGATCCTGCTCGCGGAGTTGACGCATCAGCGTGTCGCCGCTGAACAGGCTGATTTCACAAATTCCCCAATCTCCGCCCTGGGCGTTCAGCACCCGATCGGTCAGTAATGCCTGATGCGCACGATGAAAGGCACCAAAACCGAAATGCACCATGCGGGTTTTCAGTTGCTGGCGGTCATAGCGTGGCGTTTGTACGCCATCCGGCAATATTGCTGAGGCAATTGTAGTCATTTATTACACACCTGATTAACCATAAATTAACAACACCAGTGTAAAGTTATATGACAACAAATTAAATTGGTAAGCCTGATTTATCCGGGTAATGTGAGCTGGATCAATCAATCACGTCCCTTTTATTGATCACCTCGTAGAAGCCTGTATGGTAGTCGTCATTCAGGTAAGCTAATTTGGTATAATAACTTTGTGAGGTAAAGCAATGGAACAAACCTGGCGTTGGTACGGGCCTAACGATCCGGTATCGCTTGATGATGTGCGTCAGGCTGGTGCAACGGGTGTTGTGACAGCATTGCACCACATTCCGAACGGTGAAGTGTGGCCGGTCGATGAGATTAAAAAACGTCAGGCGATTCTGGCGGAAAAAGGGTTAACCTGGTCGGTGGTCGAAAGTATTCCGGTTCATGAAGAGATCAAGACCCGCTCCGGTCAGTATCAGACATGGATCGCAAATTATCAGCAGAGCATCCGTAATCTGGCAGCCTGCGGCATCGACACCGTCTGCTATAACTTTATGCCGATTCTGGACTGGACGCGTACCGACCTTGAGTACGAATTGCCAGACGGTTCGAAAGCGCTGCGTTTCGATCAAATAGCCTTCGCCGCTTTTGAGTTGCATATCCTCAAGCGTGCGGGTGCGGAAGCGGACTATAGCGAAGAAGAACAGCGTCAGGCGTTGGCCTATTTCAATGCCATGAGCGACGCGGATATCGAAAAACTGACCCGTAATATCATTGCCGGTCTGCCTGGTGCGGAAGAGGGTTATACGCTCGATCAGTTCCGCGCGCGTCTGGCCGAGTATGACGGCATCAGCAAAGACGATCTGCGTGACAATATGGCCGTGTTCCTGCGTGCGATTGTCCCGGTGGCTGAAGAAGTGGGCGTGCGTCTGGCAGTGCATCCTGACGATCCGCCGCGTCCGATTCTCGGGTTACCACGCATTGTCTCCACCATTGAAGATATGCAGTGGCTGAAAGAGACCGTCGACAGCATCTACAATGGTTTCACCATGTGCACAGGCTCTTACGGCGTTCGTGCGGATAACGATCTGGTGAAAATGATTGAAACCTTTGGCGATCGTATCCACTTTACCCATCTGCGCTCGACGTGCCGCGAAGCGAACCCGAAAACCTTCCATGAAGGCGCACATTTGCAGGGTGATGTGAATATGGTCGCGGTGGTGACGGCGATTCTGACCGAAGAGCAGCGCCGCAAGAAGGCGGGGGATTTGCGTCCCATTCCGATGCGCCCCGATCACGGTCATCAAATGCTGGACGATCTGCATAAGAAAACCAACCCGGGTTATTCCGCGATTGGCCGTCTGAAAGGGCTGGCGGAAGTGCGCGGTGTAGAACTGGCGCTGAAAATGACCCAGTTCCGCGACCTGCTGTAAAACAGCAAACGACAAAAAAAGGACAGCTCAGGCTGTCCTTTTTTACATCCATTCAAAAATTAATCCGCACGGCCCATATAGCGGCGCTCTTCGATATGAATGCGGATTTTCTCACCGGCGCTCAGGTATTCTGGCACCTGAATAACCAGACCGGTGCTCAGCGTCGCGGGTTTGTTACGCGCACTGGCGGAAGCGCCTTTGATGCCTGGAGCGGTTTCCACGATTTCCAGATCCACCGTCTGCGGCAGTTCGAGCGCCAGCAGTTGACCGTCCCAGGTCAGCACCTGCATATCCGGCATTCCACCTTCCGGGATAAACAGCAGCTCTTCTTCGATCTGATCTTTGGTGAAGGTATAAGGCGTGTAGTCTTCTTTATCCATGAACACGTATTCGTTGCCATCGATATAGGAGAAGTCGACGCCACGGCGGCTCAGGGTCACGGTATCGACAATGTCATCGCCCTTGAAACGCTCTTCCACTTTCAGACCTGTGCGGACATCGGAGAACCGCATTTTGTACAGCGTTGCCGCGCCACGGGCTGTCGGGGACTGAATATCGATATCTTTCACAATCAGCAGTTTGCCGTTGTAATTCAGTACCATACCTTTTTTGATTTCGTTCGCTCTTGGCATCGAAAAGATCCTGTTATAGAGATTAGCTAAATTATCGCGTCAAACTACTCGCGCCGGGTCATTCAGGCAAGTGGAATTCACCTTTAGCTGGTGCAAAAAAGGTGGTACTGTGCGCGCCTGTCCGGTGGTCACAATAAAGAGAGTCAGATTATGGAATGCCGTCCGGATTGTGGGGCGTGTTGTATTGCCCCTTCTATTTCCAGCCCCATCCCCGGCATGCCGCAGGGAAAGCCCGCAAACGTCAGGTGCGTCCAGCTCTCAGATGACAACCTGTGCCGTATCTTTGGCTCCAGCCTCCGCCCCAACGTCTGTCGCAGCCTCAAACCGTCCCAGGAAATGTGCTTAACGAACCGCGACGAGGCGATGACCTGGCTTATTGATCTTGAAGCGCTGACCGCGCCCTAAACATCCTTAATGCGCGACAGGCAAGCCATGGTGGCGACAATCATCACCAGCGCAAACCAGAAAACGGCATGGTAGTTCCAGATTTCAGCGGCAATGCCCGCCAGCGATCCGGCGATAATCCAGCCGACGCGGATGGTATTGGTGTAGAGCGTGGTGGCGGACCCTGCCTGACCAGGCATCAGATCCTGAAAATAGAGCATACCGATGCCGCCGAGAATACCGATATAGATGGCGTTCAGCAATTGTAAACCCAGCAGCACAACAGGGGAGTGCGCGACCAGCATTCCTGCGTAAAAGCAAAAACCGGCAGCGACCGCAATGCACATTAGCAGACGTTTACCCAGACGTTTTGCGAAGTAGCCAGCAATCAACATGGTCGGGATTTCCAGACCGGCCGCTGTCCCCATCATCACACCCGCCAGTTTCTCCGGCAGATGCAGCTCATTAATAATAAACAGCGGCATATTAATAATATACAGGCTGTTGGTACCCCACATTAAGGTACAAATGGCAAACAGCAGCAGGGTATCGCGACGGTTACGACGCGGCGCTTCCAGCGTACCGATCGCCAGTGCGGTCTCTTTGCGCATGGATGGTAAGAAAAACCATACCATTGCCCCGCAAACTACAAACGCCACCGCGGCACTGAGGTACATCACCGTAAAGCTGAAGCCCATTGCCAGCGCGTAAGCCAGCGGCGGGCCGATCACCCACGCGAGGGAAACCTGGGCGCGCAATATGGAGCTGAACATCACCGCTTCACGGCCTGTGCGGTCAGCATGTTCGCGGGCCAGGGCAAACATTTGCGGGTTGGCGGTCGAACCAAAACTGCTGAGAAACACCCCAACAAACAGCAAAATAAAGTAGTTACGATTCCAGGCAAATAACACGCACGCCAGCATGCCCAGCGCACAGCAGAAGACGATCAGCTTTTTGCGATCGCCTTTTTTATCTGAACGTCCCGCCAGAAACTGGCTCACCAGGATGCCGATCACCGCACTGCCGGTAAAAAAGAAGCCGACCATTGCTGGGCGCGCATGGACTTCATCAGTCAGAAAAAGGCTTAGCGTGGGGGTCTGTAGCGCACCGGCGATACCGGTGAGAAAGGCGACAATAAGGAAAGCCGTAGACGTCAGGTCAAACGTTTTTGGCGAGGCGGCAGCGGGGGTATTGTGCATGTTTGGATATCAGTAGTGTGACGAGACGCGGAGTTTACGCCGCTTAGTGAGAAATAAACAGATGACTAAATCAAAATCGCCACGAAAAATCAAAATGGCATTTCACTCTGACAATGCTGTTAGCTGACGCTGCTGAACCTTAAGTGAAATGACGCTGTATTGACTTCAGCAACCTACCGCCAGTGAGGCAAAAATGTGCATTGCTTCTAAATTTTGCGATCAAAAATGCAACTTTACTTGCGTGCTGAAGCAGAAAGCGCAAGACTTCTTGAAACGTTTCAGCGCTGTCGAGTTTCAGTTGAGGGAACCGTATAGCGTCTTTTTTCTCATGTAAGCTGAATCGTTTCAATTCAGCAGGAGAGGAGAACCATGTTTCAGTTATCCGTTCAGGACATTCATCCGGGCGAGCAGGCCGGAGACAAACAGGAAGCCATCCGTCAGGTTGCCGCTGCGTTAGTGCAGGCTGGCAACGTTGCGGACGGCTACGTAGACGGCATGCTTGCTCGCGAGCAGCAGACGTCCACTTTTCTCGGCAACGGGATTGCGATTCCGCATGGCACAACCGACACCCGCGATCAGGTGCTGAAAACCGGCGTTCAGGTTTTTCAGTTCCCACAGGGCGTAACCTGGGGTGACGGTCAGGTGGCATATGTGGCGATTGGCATTGCCGCCAGCTCCGATGAGCACCTTGGTCTGCTGCGTCAGCTGACGCACGTGCTGAGCGATGACTCCGTAGCTGAACAGCTTAAGTCAGCGACCACGGCTGAAGAACTGCGTGCGTTGTTGATGGGCGAAAAGCAGAGTGAGCAGCTGAAGCTCGACAACGACACGCTGATGCTGGATGTCGTCGCGACCGATTTAGTGACGTTGCAGGCGCTGAATGCGGCACGTTTGAAAGAGGCTGGCGTCGTAGATGCGGCGTTTGTCGCGAAAGTGATTAACGAACAGCCGATGAACCTGGGTCAGGGGATCTGGCTCAGCGACAGTGCTGAAGGCAACCTGCGCAGCGCCGTGGCGGTAAGTCGTGCGGTAAATGCTTTTGACGTACAGGGCGAAAAAGCGGCGCTGCTAGTGACCGTTGCCATGGCTGACGACCAGCCCGTCGCCGTGCTGAAGCGTCTGGGCGATCTGCTGCTGGAGACGAAAGCTGACCGTCTGCTGAACGCCGACGCGGCGACTGTCCTGGCACTGCTGACCAGCGATGACGCTCTGACTGATGATGTGCTGAACGCCGAGTTTGTGGTCCGCAATGAGCACGGCCTGCATGCCCGTCCAGGGACCATGCTGGTCAATACGATTAAACAATTCAACAGTGAAATTACCGTGGCAAACCTTGATGGAACCGGCAAACCGGCAAATGGACGTAGTCTGATGAAAGTGGTGGCGCTGGGCGTGAAGAAAGGACATCGCCTGCGCTTTACGGCGCAGGGGGCTGATGCTGAACAGGCGCTGAAAGCGATTGGCGATGCCATCGCTGCCGGTCTTGGGGAGGGCGCGTAATGAGCAGACGTGTTGCGACCATCACGCTAAACCCGGCCTACGATCTGGTGGGGTTCTGTCCTGAAATTGAGCGCGGTGAAGTTAACCTGGTAAAAACGACCGGTCTGCACGCGGCGGGGAAAGGGATCAACGTCGCCAAAGTGCTGAAGGATCTCGGGATCGACGTGACGGTCGGCGGTTTCCTCGGCAAAGATAACCAGGACGGTTTTCAGCAGTTGTTCAGCGAACTGGGAATTGCTAACCGTTTTCAGGTGGTGCAGGGGCGTACCCGCATCAACGTCAAGCTGACGGAAAAAGACGGTGAAGTCACCGACTTCAACTTCTCCGGTTTTGAGGTCACGCCTGCCGACTGGGAGCGTTTTGTTAATGATTCCCTGAGCTGGTTGGGTCAGTTCGACATGGTGTGCGTCAGCGGCAGTCTGCCATCCGGCGTGAGTCCGGAAGCCTTCACCGACTGGATGACGCGTCTGCGCAGTCAGTGTCCATGCATTATCTTTGATAGTAGTCGTGAAGCCCTGGTTGCAGGACTAAAAGCCGCGCCGTGGCTGGTGAAACCGAACCGCCGTGAACTGGAAATCTGGGCCGGCCGCAAGCTGCCAGAAATGAAAGATGTGATTGAGGCGGCGCATGCGTTACGTGAACAGGGTATCGCACATGTGGTGATCTCCCTGGGAGCAGAAGGCGCGCTGTGGGTGAACGCCTCGGGAGAATGGCTCGCCAAACCGCCTTCGGTTGACGTGGTCAGCACCGTAGGCGCCGGGGATTCGATGGTTGGCGGCCTGATTTACGGTCTGCTGATGCGTGAATCCAGCGAACATACGCTGCGTCTGGCGACAGCCGTTGCTGCGCTGGCAGTCAGTCAGAGCAATGTTGGTATTACCGATCGTCCTCAGTTGGCCGCAATGATGTCGCGTGTCGACTTACAACCGTTTAACTGACAGCAGGAGAGGCATAATGAAAACGCTGCTGATTATTGACGCTAACCTCGGGCAGGCTCGCGCTTACATGGCGAAAACTCTGCTCGGTGCGGCGGCGCATAAAGCAAATCTGGATATCATCGACAATCCAAATGACGCTGAACTGGCGATCGTACTGGCCGATGCCATCCCTAATGACAACGCGTTGAACGGCAAAAAAGTCTGGCTGGGTGATATTGCCCGGGCGGTGGCGCATCCTGAGCTATTTCTTAGCGAAGCCAAAGGTCACGCGAAGCCTTATAGTGCACCGGTTGCTGTAGCGCCTGTTGCCACAACCAGCGGTCCGAAACGCGTCGTGGCCGTGACGGCATGCCCAACTGGCGTAGCACATACCTTTATGGCGGCGGAAGCGATCGAAACCGAAGCGAAAAAACGCGGCTGGTGGGTGAAAGTCGAAACCCGCGGTTCTGTGGGCGCTGGCAATGCCATTACACCGGAAGAAGTGGCCCAGGCGGATCTGGTGATTGTGGCGGCAGATATTGAAGTGGATCTGGCGAAATTTGCTGGTAAACCCATGTACCGTACCTCTACCGGTCTGGCGCTGAAGAAAACCGCGCAGGAACTGGATAACGCTGTGGCGCAAGCCGTGGTATATGAGCCCGCCGGCAAAGCGCAGGCTGCGGCGAATGAAGGGAAAAAAGAGAGTGCTGGCGCGTATCGTCACCTGCTGACGGGCGTGTCCTACATGCTGCCGATGGTGGTTGCCGGCGGTCTGTGTATCGCGCTTTCCTTCGCCTTTGGTATCGAAGCGTTTAAAGTCGAAGGGACACTGGCGGCCGCGCTGATGCAAATTGGCGGCGGTTCAGCCTTTGCTCTGATGGTGCCGGTTCTGGCGGGCTACATTGCTTTCTCGATTGCTGACCGTCCGGGTCTGACGCCAGGTCTTATCGGCGGTATGCTCGCCGTCAGCACGGGTTCTGGCTTTATTGGCGGGATCATTGCGGGCTTCCTTGCAGGCTATGTGGCGAAGGCCATCAGCACGAAGTTGAAGCTGCCGCAGAGTATGGAAGCGCTGAAACCGATCCTGATTATTCCGCTGATTTCCAGCCTCGTGGTGGGTCTGGCTATGATCTACCTCATCGGTAAACCGGTCGCCGGGATCCTCGAAGGGTTAACGCACTGGCTGCAAACCATGGGGACGGCGAATGCGGTGCTGCTGGGTGCGATCCTCGGTGGGATGATGTGTACCGACATGGGGGGGCCGGTTAACAAGGCGGCATACGCGTTTGGCGTCGGTTTGCTGAGTACACAAACCTACGCGCCAATGGCGGCCATTATGGCGGCAGGCATGGTGCCACCGCTGGCGCTGGGGCTGGCAACCATTGTTGCGCGTCGTAAGTTCGACAAGGCGCAGCAGGAAGGGGGTAAAGCGGCGCTGGTACTGGGTCTGTGCTTTATCACCGAAGGAGCCATTCCTTTCGCCGCGCGCGACCCGATGCGTGTTCTGCCGTGCTGTATCGTTGGCGGCGCGCTGACGGGGGCGATCTCAATGGCGGTTGGGGCGAAACTGATGGCACCGCATGGTGGTCTGTTTGTTCTGCTGATCCCAGGGGCGATTACCCCGGTGTTGGGATACCTGATTGCCATTGTCGCCGGTACGCTGGTTGCGGGTCTGGCCTATGCCTTCCTGAAACGTCCGGAAGAAGATACCGTCGCCAAAGCGGCATAAAGTCATCATTTCACACCAGGGCAGAGAGTTCTCTGCCCTTTTTTTATCTTCGTTTTGTGTCCTTCCTCTCAAATATTTCCTCGCTTGCAAACTGTATCTATAAAAAATTGTGATTCTGTTCATATCTGGCGGTTTTTGCTCTTGCCAGTGCGTTTACTTTCATAAAAACAAGCTTACTATAAACACATGTTTGAATATAAACATGTGCTCTAATAAGTCGTTTGAGCCGTGAATAGTCTTAACAATCTCAAAGTCATGGTATTTTCGTACCAGGAGATGTGCTATGCGCGAAAAGGAATACATCATCACGATTGGTTCCGCCAATATGGACGTTGCAGGATATTCGCATGCTTCCTTGAATTATGCGGACTCAAATCCGGGGAAAATTAAATTTACACCTGGCGGAGTTGGTCGCAATATCGCTCACAATCTTGCATTACTCGGGAAAAATTCCTGGTTAATGACGGCGGTTGGCAATGATTTCTATGGCCAATCGTTATTGGCGCAGACGAATCAGTCAGGCGTGCATGTGGATAATTGCCTGATTGTTGCCGGTGAGAACACCTCAAGTTATTTATCGCTTCTCGATAATACCGGTGAAATGCTGGTGGCAATCAATGACATGAGCATTACCGAACATATTTCGGCGGCGTTTCTGGCGCAGCATCTCGATTTTATCCGGGGTGCCCGTGTCATTGTGGCGGATTGTAATATTAGTGAACAGACGCTGGCCTGGTTACTGGATAACGTGGGGGATGTACCGGTGTTTGTTGACCCGGTATCGGCGTGGAAATGCGTCAAGATCCGCGAGCGTCTGGCCCAAATTCATACCCTCAAACCTAATCGTCTTGAGGCGGAAACTCTCAGCGGCATTGCCCTTTCAGGGCGCGAAGATGTTGCGAAAGTCGCTGCCTGGTTCCATGCGCGTGGCCTGCACCGTCTGGTACTCAGCATGGGGGGCGATGGGGTCTATTACAGTGAAAAAGACGGTGAGAGCGGCTGGTCGCTACCGATAAAAACCCATGTCGTTAACGTTACCGGAGCGGGAGATGCCATGATGGCGGGACTCGCTTCCTGCTGGGTTGAAGGCATGCCCTTCATTGATTCTATTCGATTTGCACAGGGTTGTTCCTCAATGGCGCTGGCCAGTGAATATACCAATAACCCTGAATTATCTGTTGCGAACGTTAAAACCCTTGTGGAGAACACAGAATGTCTGAATTAACGATTTCCTCTGAATTACTGCATATTTCGCCAGAAGTCCAGGACGCTATTAACAGTAAAAAACCGATTGTTGCGCTTGAATCGACAATTATTTCTCACGGTATGCCTTTTCCACAAAATGCGCAGACGGCAATTGAAGTCGAAGAAACTATTCGTAAGCACGGTGCTGTGCCGGCAACAATTGCCATTATTGGCGGAGTAATGAAAGTCGGCCTGAGTAAAGAAGAAATTGAATTATTAGGTCGCGAAGGACATAGCGTAACTAAAGTCAGTCGTCGTGATTTACCGTTTGTGGTAGCCGCTGGAAAAAATGGCGCGACCACGGTTGCTTCAACCATGATTATTGCCGCCCTTGCGGGTATTCACGTTTTTGCTACCGGGGGTATTGGCGGCGTTCATCGCGGTGCGGAACATACGTTTGATATTTCCGCCGATCTTCAGGAACTGGCTCATACCAATGTAACCGTGGTTTGTGCCGGCGCGAAATCTATTCTCGATTTAGGTTTAACCACGGAATATTTAGAAACGTTCGGTGTGCCGTTAATTGGATATCAGACCACTGCGTTACCGGCATTTTTCTGCCGTACCAGTCCGTTTGAGGTCAGCATTCGTCTCGACAGCGCGAAGGAAATTGCCCGGGCGATGGCAGTGAAATGGCAAACCGGCCTGAACGGAGGTCTGGTGGTCGCCAATCCAATCCCGGAAACCTACGCCATGGCGGAAGAGAAAATCAATGCGGCGATTGACCAGGCCGTCCGGGAAGCGGAAGAGCAGGGCGTTATCGGTAAAGAGAGCACGCCGTTCCTGCTGGCGCGCGTTGCTGAATTAACCGGAGGCGACAGCCTGAAGTCCAACATCCAACTGGTGTTTAACAACGCCGTACTGGCCTGCGAGATAGCGAAGGAATATCAACGCCTCGCCTGATCGAAACGAACGGGCAGCGTGCGGTCGCCCGAAACCACCAAAACCTGGCCTCGCGCCGGGTTTCCTGGCATGAAGGGAAATCATTATGGATATAATGAGAAGTGTTGTGGGTATGGCGGTACTGCTGGTGATCGCATACTTACTGTCAGTGAATAAAAAACACATCAGCTTACGTACCGTGGGCGCAGCGCTGGTGCTGCAAATTGCGATTGGCGGGATCATGCTCTATTTCCCGCCGGGCAAATGGCTGGTTGAACAGGCGGCGCTGGGTGTGCATAAAGTTATGTCTTACAGTGACGCGGGCAGTGCCTTTATTTTTGGCTCTCTGGTTGGGCCAAAAATGGATGTGCTGTTTGATGGCGCCGGTTTTATCTTCGCCTTCCGCGTGCTCCCGGCGATCATTTTTGTCACCGCGCTTATCAGCCTGTTGTACTACATTGGCGTGATGGGACTGCTGATTCGCATCCTGGGCGGGATTTTCCAGAAGGCCCTGAATATCAGTAAGATTGAATCGTTCGTTGCGGTCACGACGATTTTCCTCGGGCAAAACGAGATCCCGGCGATTGTGAAGCCGTTTATTGACCGCCTGAATCGCAATGAACTGTTTACCGCGATCTGTAGCGGGATGGCCTCGATTGCGGGCTCGATGATGATTGGCTACGCCGGTATGGGCGTGCCGATTGATTATCTGCTGGCGGCCTCGCTGATGGCGATTCCTGGCGGGATCCTGTTTGCGCGTATTCTGAGTCCGGCAACGGAAGAGTCAAAAGTCACTTTCGAAAACCTCTCTTTCACCGAAACGCCACCGAAAAGCATTATCGAAGCCGCGGCAAGCGGTGCGATGACCGGGCTGAAAATTGCCGCAGGCGTGGCAACGGTGGTCATGGCGTTTGTCGCGATTATCGCACTGCTTAACGGCATTATCGGCGGAATTGGCGGCTGGTTTGGCTATGGTCATGCGACGCTTGAAGGGATCTTCGGCTGGGTGTTAGCCCCGCTGGCGTGGATCATGGGCGTTGACTGGAGCGATGCCACCCTGGCAGGGAGCCTGATTGGGCAGAAGCTGGCAATCAACGAATTTGTCGCTTACCTCAACCTGTCGCCTTATTTGCAGGATGGCGGCACCCTGGATGTGAAAACCATCGCCATCATCTCTTTTGCGCTGTGTGGGTTTGCCAACTTTGGTTCCATTGGCGTAGTGGTCGGGGCGTTCTCGGCTATTTCGCCTCAGCGCGCGCCGGAAATCGCCCAGTTGGGTATGCGGGCGCTGGCGGCAGCCACGCTCTCTAACCTGATGAGTGCGACCATTGCCGGGTTCTTTATTGGACTGGCGTAGCGTGGCTGATGGCTTATCCGGTCAGGGGACCGACCCTGGGCCGGATAAGCCGTTTTCACTGGCTTGTTTTTAACAGATACAGCGCGTTATCAGCGGAAAGGGTGGGGTTGTTGATACTGACGCTGGCGCGTGACAGGGCCGCACAGGCCATTGCGAAATTCGCGCTTTCGCGAAAATCGCTCCCTTCCAGAAAGCAATAGATCAGTCCGGCCATAAAACCGTCATCGGCACCGAAGCTGTCGACCACCGTATGCGCGGGCGGCGTGAGCAAGAATTGCTCACCATCTTTCTCGCTACAAAAGACTGACTCATCTTCCAGACAGACAAAAATCTGTTGAATGCCCTGTTGATGAAGGGCATTCACCGCGCTGAGTCGATCGGCATCGCTGTTGATGGGGTGACCCCATAAGATCTCCAGCTCTTTTTGTGTCGGTTTCAGCGTATGGATGCGCGTAAACCAGGTTTTCACCTTCGTCGCTTTGAACTCGGAAACGGTATCAATAAATACCGGAATGTCATCAGCAACCGTAAAGACCCATTCGATGGCTTCCGGCGTCAGGTTGCAGTCCGCCAGCACCACTCCGGCGTGACGGATTAAATCCCGCGAGCTGTTCAGCAACTGCGGCGTCAGCTGTTGCAGGATATGGGTATCATTAATTGCCAGCACCGTCTCTTCTTGCTGATTGGCGATGGAGAGATAAGTTGAGGTGTTATGCCCGTGCAGGCGAATGCAACTGGAGATATTGACGCCTGCCTGGCGTGTTTGTTCCAGCAACGTCTCGCCGTAAAAATCACTGCCGACAGCGGAAATCAGATGCACATCGCGACCCAGCAGGGCGAGGTTATGGGCAATGTTGCGCCCGACGCCACCTGCAGAACAGTGGATACTGCCCGGGTTAGACGCGGCCTGCGGGTAGTGGATATCCGCCATCCCACGAATATCCATGTTAATCGCCCCTACCACCACGCAATAGGCCTGTTCGGTAAGAATGTAACCTTTTCCTTTGATTGCCCCTTTACGCATCAGGTCCATGATGTGCGCGGCGACGCGTGAACGGCTGATCTGCAAAATATCAGCGATTTCGTTTTGCTGAATCAGCGGGTTGCGGCGCAGAATTTTGAGTATCTGTTTTTCCCTGTCGTTCATGATTACGCAACCGCCTTTTCAGTTTGCTGCGCTTTCAGCCACGCGATCTCTTCTGCCCAGATGTCGGGATTGATGGTTTCCAGCACCAGCGGAATGCCGTCGAAACGGGCGTCCTGCATGATCCAGCGGAACGCGTCATGACCAATGTTGCCTTCGCCCAGACTGTGGTGACGGTCGACCCGGCTGCCAAAGGCACTCTTGGCATCGTTCAGGTGCATACCGCGCAGATACTGGAAACCGACGATGCGCTCGAATTCGGCAAAGGTTTTTTCGCATTCGGCGGCGGAACGCAAGTCGTAACCCGCGGCGAAAGCGTGGCAGGTGTCAATGCAAACGCCGACGCGTGATTTGTCTTCTACACCATCGATGATGGCGGCAAGGTGCTCGAATTTGAATCCGAGGTTGCTGCCCTGACCGGCAGTATTTTCAATCACCGCAGTCACCCCTTCGGTCTGGGCGAGTGTGATGTTGATCGACTCAGCAATCTTTGCCAGACACTCGTCTTCCGAAATTTGCATCAGGTGGCTGCCTGGATGGAAGTTAAGCAGAGATAAGCCGAGTTGTTCACAACGCTGCATTTCATCAAGAAAAGCCGCACGGGATTTTTCCAGCGCCTCGCCGACCGGGTGGCCCAGGTTGATCAGATAGCTATCGTGCGGCAGGATTTGAGCGGATGTGAAGTGGTATTGCTCACAGGCGGCTTTAAAGTCATCGATGATTTGCGCGGTAAGAGGGGCGGCGCGCCATTGACGCTGATTTTTAGTAAAGAGTGCAAACGCGGTTGCCTCGATTTCAGCGGCGCGAATTGCGGCATTTGCCAGCCCGCCAGCTGCGCTGACGTGTGCTCCGATGTATTTCATTAAAGACTCCTGTTAACCCACCAGATGTGGCCTGGCGGATTTGTGTATCCGGAAATTGAATCTTGCCAATCATAGCGGGTTAACAGGGTCAGGATGTAGTGAATTATGCAATAACGTGCTGGACCAGGACGTTAATCACGCCACCGCCGACAATCAGCCAGATGAACAGCACCAGTGCCATCAACAGCGGTTTCGCTCCAGCTTTCTTCAGCGCGCTGACATGCGTCGTCAGCCCCAGTGCCGCCATTGCCATAGCCAGCAGGACCGTATCCAGTGTGACCAGCATGTTCACCACCGCCTGCGGTAGCAGGTGGAATGAGTTGAAAATGGCGACCACAATGAACAGAATCGCAAACCACGGAATGGTGATTTTGCTTTTTTCCCCACCGTTGGCCGGTGACAGTTGCTTAACGCGAGCGGCCATAAAGATGAGGAACGGAGCCAGCATCATGACGCGAAGCATTTTGGCAATCACCGCTGCGTTTTCGGCGTCCGGGCTAATCGCGTGTCCTGCCGCCACAACCTGAGCAACTTCATGCATGGTGGAGCCAATGAAGATGCCGTAGGTTTCCGGACTAAACCAGTGCGCCAGCAGCGGATACATCGCCGGGTAGAGGAAAATCGCCATCGTCCCGAAGATCACGACCGTTGCGACGGCAACCGTGACTTTGCTGGCTTCGGCTTTCACAACTGGTTCCGTCGCCAGTACCGCCGCCGCGCCGCAAATGCTGCTACCCGCGCCGATCAGCCAACTGGTCTGGCGATCCAGCCCAAAGACTTTTTGCCCCAGAAAGCACGCCAGCATAAAGGTGCTGGACAGCGTCAGGATGTCGATCAGAATGCCGCTGACACCTACGTCAGCAATTTGCGCGAAGGTGAGGCGAAAGCCGTAGAGGATGATCCCCAGGCGCAATAAATGTTGTTTGGCAAACAGGACGCCGCCGTCACAGCTTTTCCAGATCTGGGGATAGACGGTATTACCGATCACCATCCCCAATAAAATCGCTAAGGTGAGGGCGCTGAATCCGGCACCCGCCACGGCGGGAATGGACCCGCCCCATAAGGCGACTCCGGTAATCACTGCACTCAGGGCAAGCCCCGGAATAAAATGCCACATTGTTCGACGATGATTCGTTAAGGTGAGTTCTGTCATTGCCTTCTCCTCTTTTATGGGCAAAAGGTTACGGCGAACTGGCTTAAAAATAAAATTGATTATATATTTATAATTAATCTTTATAAGTGGTAAGCGACCATGCACATCACCCTGCGGCAACTCGAAGTCTTCACCGAAGTTTTGAAAAGCGGCTCAACAACGCAGGCATCGGTGATGCTGGCGCTGTCGCAATCGGCAGTCAGCGCGGCGCTGACCGATCTGGAAGGTCAACTGGGCGTTCAGCTTTTCGACCGCGTAGGCAAACGGCTGGTGGTGAATGAGCACGGGCGCTTGCTTTACCCGCGGGCGCTGGCGTTGCTGGAGCAGGCGGTGGAGATCGAGCAGTTGTTCCGCGAAGACAACGGCGCGATACGCGTGTATGCCAGCAGCACCATCGGCAACTATATCCTTCCGGGGGTGATTGCCCGTTATCGGCGAGATTTCCCCGCGCTGCCGCTGGAACTTAGCGTCGGCAACAGTCAGGATGTGATTACAGCGGTGCTCGATTTTCGGGTCGACATTGGGCTTATCGAAGGGCCGTGTCACAATACGGAGATCATCTCGGAGCCGTGGCTGGAAGATGAACTGGTGGTCTTCGCCGCACCATCTTCACCGCTGGCGCAGGGACCGGTGACGCTTGAACAGCTCGCAGCCGCCCCCTGGATCCTGCGCGAACGCGGTTCCGGGACGCGCGAAATTGTCGATTATCTGCTGCTGTCGCACCTGCCCAAATTTGAAATGGCGATGGAGCTGGGAAACTCAGAAGCCATCAAGCATGCCGTTCGTCATGGGCTGGGCATTAGCTGTCTGTCACGACGCGTGATTGATGAACAACTCCAGGCGGGAACGCTGAGCGAAGTGGCGGTGCCGCTTCCGCGTCTGGTGCGTACGCTCTGGCGGATCCATCATCGCCAGAAACACCTCTCTAATGCGCTCCAGCGCTTCCTCAATTATTGCGAATAATGCCTGCCGGGGACCGATCGCCTGACGGTGATAAGTCCTGGGGGCAGTAAGTTCCCCATTCTCTGCTATTACTTATAATCCGCGGCCAGTCATGAAGGTCTCTTATAACAGCGCATTTGTGCCGGAAGACGAGCGTTTCGTCTGCTACAATCGCGCCTCATTTTTTGGATGGATAGCATTTTCACATGGTTTCCGAAACTAAAACCACAGAAGCGCCCGCGTTACGTCGCGAACTGAAGGCGCGTCACCTGACGATGATCGCGATTGGCGGTTCTATCGGTACAGGTCTTTTCGTGGCATCTGGTGCCACCATTTCCGCAGCGGGTCCAGGCGGTGCGCTGTTTTCCTATATTCTGATTGGCCTGATGGTGTACTTCCTGATGACCAGTCTGGGCGAACTGGCGGCGTATATGCCGGTATCCGGTTCGTTTGCGACCTACGGTCAGAACTATGTTGAAGAAGGCTTCGGCTTCGCGCTGGGCTGGAACTACTGGTACAACTGGGCGGTGACCATCGCTGTTGACCTTGTGGCGGCACAGCTGGTGATGAGCTGGTGGTTCCCTGATACTCCAGGCTGGATCTGGAGTGCGCTGTTCCTCGGCGTCATCTTCCTGCTGAACTACATCTCGGTCAGAGGCTTTGGTGAAGCGGAATACTGGTTCTCACTGATCAAAGTGGCCACTGTGATTATCTTCATCATTGTTGGCGTTATGATGATCGTCGGTATCTTCAAAGGCACTCAGCCGGTGGGCTGGAGCAACTGGACGACGGGCGATGCGCCGTTTGCCGGTGGCTTTGCGGCGATGATTGGCGTGGCGATGATTGTCGGTTTCTCCTTCCAGGGGACGGAACTGATTGGTATTGCCGCCGGTGAATCTGAAGATCCGGAGAAGAACATTCCGCGTGCGGTGCGTCAGGTGTTCTGGCGAATCCTGCTGTTCTATGTCTTCGCGATTCTGATTATCAGCCTGATCATTCCGTACACCGATCCGAGCCTGCTGCGTAACGATGTGAAAGACATCAGCGTCAGCCCGTTCACGCTGGTCTTCCAGCATGCCGGTCTGCTCTCTGCGGCGGCAGTGATGAATGCGGTGATCCTGACGGCGGTGCTGTCGGCGGGTAACTCCGGGATGTACGCCTCAACCCGTATGCTATACACCCTGGCCTGCGATGGTAAAGCGCCGCGTATTTTTGCGAAACTGTCTCGCGGCGGTGTTCCGCGTAATGCGCTGTATGCCACGACGGTGATTGCCGGTCTGTGCTTCCTGACCTCAATGTTCGGTAACCAGACGGTGTACCTGTGGCTGCTGAATACTTCCGGGATGACGGGCTTTATCGCCTGGCTGGGGATTGCCATCAGCCACTATCGTTTCCGTCGTGGGTATGTTCTGCAAGGGCATGACGTGAAGGATCTGCCGTATCGTTCCGGCTTCTTCCCGCTGGGGCCGATCTTCGCGTTTGTTCTGTGTCTTATCATCACGCTGGGCCAGAACTATGAAGCGTTCCTGAAAGACACCATTGACTGGGGCGGCGTGGCGGCAACCTATATTGGTATCCCGCTGTTCCTGATTATCTGGTTCGGCTATAAGCTGACCCGCGGGACTCACTTCGTACGTTACAATGAAATGCACTTCCCGGAACGCGTGAAGAAATAGTCGTCACCGCATGAATAAAGCGATAAAAAAGCCTCCGTTGCGGAGGCTTTTTTTTTGGGAGGGACTCAGAAGTTGTACGTCAGACCTACCGTATAACGACGACCATCGAGAATGGTGTCATAGGTATCGTAATCAATCTGTTTATCCAGCGCGTTATACACCCCGGCTGTCACCAGCAGGTTTTTGTTCGCGTTGTAACGCAGACCGACATCAACCTGCGTATAGGACGGTGTGCCCTGCGACATTGAGGTGCGGCTCAGGTATTCAGACGTTTTACCGCGGAAGTTCAGACGGCTCCAGAAGCCGACGGTCTCCGTTGCCTGCCAGTCCAGCGTGGTGTTAAACATATGCTTTGGCATTTTGTTTAATGGCTTGCCTTCAAACTGGCCGCTCTTCTGTTCTGACTCGGTATAGGTGTAGTTAGCCGTCCAGTTGAGGTCGCGGGTCATCTTCCAACCGAATGTGGATTCCACGCCGCGCATGTTGGCTTTATCGACGTTCACGCGATCGCTGACGAAATCATAGCTTTCGCTGCCAATCGTACAGGCCGGATCGGCGCTGCTGTTGCAGCGACGAACTTCGGTGATCTTGTCTTTGAAATCAGTATTGAACAGGGTGATGCCGGCATTAAGGTTATCGCCGTTATCCCACAGCAGTCCCAGCTCTTCGCTCAGGCTCTTTTCTGGTTTCAGATCCGGGTTGCCGACAATAATGCCATTCAAACGACCGCCACCGGTGACCTGACCCCAGTTTGCGGAGGACTGACGCAGATCGGGTGCGCGGTAGCCTGCGGAGACGCCACCTTTTAAGGTCCATTGATCGCTCAGATGCCAGACGCCATAACCGCGCGGCGTCCAGTTGTCGCCGTAGTTTTCGTCCTTATCCATACGGATCCCGCCGGTCAGGGTAAAACTATCGGTCATCGCCCATTCGTCTTCTGCAAACAGCGCCCAGCTCCAGCGGGTCAGTTTATTCAGACCGTCAGCCGCTTCCAGTTGGTTGCCGTTATCGCGCAGTTTTTCATAACGGTACTGACCGCCCAGCGTCATCGTATGGGCGCCGAGGAAAATCTGGTTCTGGTTATTGAAGATCGTGTTGTATGACTTCATCTCACGACCCGGGTTGTGGGTCTCTTCCTGCTGGATATAGCTGGTGCTGTTGAAATCATCGTAATAGCCGCTGTGCGTCAGTGAATACGTGGTGTGCTCATAGCGGTTTTCACTTTTCGTGTTTGGCTTACAGGTGCCTTTCCGGCAGGTTTCCTCGGCCATCGATTTACCTGGCGTACTGTTGCGATCCTGCAATTCACGAGCGATATCAAAATCGATGTCGTTCTTATCGTCCGGTGTAAAGTTAAGGGTCAGACCGCCGTTACGCAGGCGCTGCTCATTGTAACCGTTGACGATCTGATCTTCCGCGCGGCGGGACAGCAGTCCGGTGACTTTCGCACCCAGCAAGCCGTCGATCAGCGGACCAGAAGCATAGGCATTGGTCTGGAACAGATCGCCGGAGTCGCTGTTTTCCTGGAAAGTAGCGTCACCGTGCAGAGAACCGGTCCAGCCTTTGGTGTTAGAGACTTTTTTGGTGATCACGTTAATCACGCCGCCCATCGCATCGGATCCGTACAGCGAGGACATCGGGCCACGGATGACTTCGATACGCTCGATGGACTCCAGCGGCGGCAGCCAGCCCTGCTCGATCCCAGAATTATCGCTGTTCGGACGCGTACCGCGAGTGCTGATGCGTTTACCGTTCACCAGGAACAGCGTGTATTGCGACGCCATCCCTCGGATGCTGATATCACTGCTGCTGCCCCCGCCTGTGACGACTACGCCAGGGACATCTTTCAGTGCATCGGTAACGTCACGATAAGCTTTGTCTTCAATTTGCTGTTTTGAAATAACCGAAATTGAAGCTGGGGCGTTCTGGATCTTCTGCTCAAATCCCGTCGCGGTAACCACAACGGTATCCTGATCGGCAGCATGAACGAGCGATGGGAGGCATGCCGCGCTGACGACGATGGCAATAGCCTTAACGTGAGGTATAGTCATTTTGTCATTCCATTAAACGAATAAAAACCGCGTGCCATGTAAAAGGCCATGACAACTGTATGTGTTTGTCTTTTAAGAACTCTTAGCGGTAAAGAAGCGGGGGAAATTGTACAAAAGAATGAATTTTTGTAAACACAAATGATAATTGAAATCATTTGCGTTTGTTTGGTTTGTAAGGGAAAACCTTTTAAGTCAATAAGATAGCGGAACGTAAATGTGAGGAAAAAATGAAGAAATCATGGAGATGTGGAGAAGAAGAAGGAGGGCGCATTGCCCTCCTGCGGTTATTTCATCAAATGTTCGGCATGGAAGCGCAGATGATCCTCAATGAATGAGGCAATAAAGTAATAGCTATGATCGTAACCAGGCTGAATACGCAGCGTCATCGGCCATGCGGTCTGGCGTGCGGCTTCAGCCAGAACCGCGGGTTGGAGCTGATCGGCCAGAAACTGATCGCTGTCGCCCTGGTCAATCAGCGTCGGGATGGCGTCTTCCGGCTGGCTGGCGTACATCAACGCACAGCTATCCCATTGCGCCCATGCGGCGCGATCCTCGCCGAGATAGGCGAGAAACGCTTTTTCGCCCCACGGGACGCGGCACGGGTTAACGATGGGGGCGAATGCAGAAACGCTGGTGTATTTGCCTGGATTTTTCAACGCCATGATCAGCGCACCGTGACCGCCCATGGAGTGTCCACTGATCGCGCAGCGATCGCTGACGTTAAAATGCGCCTGAATCAGCGACGGGAGTTCGTCCCGCACGTAATCATACATGCGGAAATGAGCAGCCCAGGGTTGCTGCGTCGCATTGAGATAAAAACCGGCCCCCTGACCAAGATCATACCCCTCATCGTTGGCGACCTGTTCACCGCGCGGGCTGGTATCCGGCATGACTAAAACGATGCCTAATTCAGCCGCGATACGCTGCGCACCGGCCTTAGTGGTAAAGTTTTCATCATTACAGGTTAACCCGGACAGCCAGTACAGAACCGGCGGAGGGGTAGTATCACGAGGGGGAGGGAGAAAAATGCTGAACGTCATTGCACAGTTCAGCGTGGTGGAGTCGTGACGCCAGCGTTGCTGCCAGCCTTCAAAACAGCGGTGCTCTTCGAGCATTTCCATGCGTGGCTCCTTGTTATGTTGAACCTGAATGTGTTCGCAAACTCCCCATAATACAGATAATTCATGGCACTGTGAGTAACTTTCACTTCCGCATCGCGCAGACTTGCTTCATCATCGAGCACACGTCGATGTAACCCTTCCCGTCCTCTTTTACGAAACGTGGTTTGAAAGGCAACGGCGATTTCAATAATTATCGTTGTGAATACTGGATTATGTGCGCGGCCTCACGCACAATAATCAGGCTGTCAACAGCCTACAAACTTTGCCCCACGCAGGGCAGAGGCGCCACACCTGCAGGAGAAGAATAAATGTCATCACTCAGTAAAGAAGCGGCCCTGGTTCATGAAGCGCTGGTAGCGCGAGGGCTGGAAACGCCGCTGCGCCCGCCCGTGCATGAGATGGATAACGAAACGCGCAAACGTCTTATCTCAGGCCATATGACCGAGATCATGCAGTTGCTGAACCTCGACCTGAGCGATGACAGCCTGATGGAAACCCCGCATCGCATCGCCAAAATGTATGTCGATGAGATTTTCTCAGGCCTGGATTACGCCAATTTCCCGAAAATCACCGTTATTGAAAACAAAATGAAAGTCGATGAGATGGTTACCGTACGCGACATCACTCTCACCAGCACGTGTGAACACCATTTTGTGACCATTGATGGTAAAGCCACCGTGGCCTATATCCCGAAAGAGTCGGTGATTGGTTTGTCGAAGATCAACCGCATCGTCCAGTTCTTTGCCCAACGTCCGCAGGTACAGGAGCGTCTGACGCAACAGATCCTGACCGCGCTGCAAACTCTGCTGGGAACCAATAACGTGGCCGTATCGATTGATGCGGTGCATTACTGCGTGAAAGCACGCGGTATTCGTGATGCCACCAGTGCAACCACCACCACCTCGCTTGGCGGTCTGTTTAAATCGAGCCAGAATACGCGTCAGGAATTTTTGCGCGCGGTCCGTCATCACAACTGATTAAGGCAGGAGCTATGGAGCGTAATGTCACGCTGGATTTTGTCCGTGGCGTCGCCATCCTTGGCATCCTGCTATTAAATATCAGCGCCTTTGGTTTGCCAAAGGCGGCTTACCTCAATCCCGCCTGGTACGGAAATATCACGGCTTCAGATGCCTGGACATGGGCCATTCTGGATCTGTTCGCGCAGGTAAAATTCCTCACTTTGTTTGCACTGCTGTTTGGCGCGGGCCTGCAAATGCTGCTGCCGCGTGGCAAGCGCTGGATCCAGTCCCGCCTGACTCTGCTGGTGCTCCTTGGTTTTATTCATGCCTTGCTGTTTTGGGACGGCGATATTCTACTGGCCTATGGGCTGGTGGGGCTGATCTGCTGGCGACTGGTGCGCGATGCACCATCGGTGAAAAGCCTGTTTAACACCGGCGTGATGCTCTATCTGGTCGGCATTGCCGTTCTGCTGCTGCTTGGCGCGATCTCCGGCAGTGAAACAAACCGCGCCTGGACGCCGGATGCGTCTGCGTTGCTGTATGAACAATACTGGAAGGTGAATGGCGGCGTGGAAGCCATCAGTAATCGGGTCGATGCCTTATCGAATAGCCTGCTGGCGTTGGGCGCGCAGTACGGCTGGCAACTGGCGGGTATGATGTTGCTCGGGGCGGCACTGATGCGCAGTGGCTGGCTGAAAGGGCAGTTTCGTCTTTCGCATTACCGACGCAGCGGTTTTTTACTGATCGCCGTGGGTCTACTTATTAACCTGCCTGCCGTGGTCGTACAGTGGCAACTGGAGTGGAGCTATCGCTGGTGCGCGTTCTTGTTACAGGCTCCGCGTGAGCTTAGCGCACCATTTCAGACGCTCGGCTATACCGCGCTGATGTTTGGTTACTGGCCGCAGTTAAGCCGCAGCAAAATCGCTCATGCGATTGCCTGTGTCGGGCGAATGGCGCTGACAAATTATCTGCTGCAAACCGTGATTTGCACCACGCTGTTTTATCAATTCGGCTTATTTATGAAATTTGACCGACTGGAACTGCTGCTGTTTGTCATCCCGGTGTGGCTGGCAAACCTGCTTTTCTCCGTGATCTGGTTACGATTCCTGCCTCAGGGTCCGATGGAGTGGCTCTGGCGGCAATTAACCCTGCGAGCGTCAGGGACGTCATTGTCCCATACATCCAGATAACGATCTGGATCACAATCATTAACAAAATGGATGTAAGCGCTTTCATCGCTGTGACCGCACTCACGTAGTCCTTTTCCCTCCGCTGACAAAATAGCCGCCAGTTATGCAGCGAGTGGCTGCAATTCCAGACAGGGTAGTGAATATGATCACCATTCGTGATGTGGCGCGTCAGGCAGGCGTATCGGTAGCGACGGTTTCCCGCGTGTTAAATAACAGCGCGCTGGTCAGTCCTGATACGCGCGAGGCGGTAATGAAGGCGGTGACGCTGCTGGGCTACCGGCCAAACGCCAATGCCCAGGCGCTGGCCACGCAGGTCAGTGAAACCATCGGCGTGGTGGTGATGGACGTGTCCGATGCGTTTTTTGGCGCGCTGGTGAAAGCGGTAGATCTGGTCGCTCAACAGCATCAAAAATATGTGCTGATCGGCAACAGCTATCATGAAGCCGAAAAAGAGCGTCATGCCATTGAGGTGTTGATCCGCCAGCGCTGTAACGCGCTGATCGTTCACTCAAAAGCGTTAAGCGATCGGGAACTGGGCGAGTTTATGGATCAGATCCCCGGTATGGTGCTGATCAACCGCATTGTCCCTGGCTACGCCCACCGCTGCGTGTGCCTGGACAATATCAGCGGCGCGAAAATGGCGACCCGTATGTTATTGAATAATGGTCATCAGCGGATTGGCTATCTGGCTTCCAGCCACCGCATTGAAGATGACGTCATGCGCCGGGAAGGGTGGAGCAGTGCGCTTAAGGAGCAGGGCATTGTGGCGCCTGAAAGCTGGATTGGCATCGGAGCGCCGGATATGCAGGGCGGTGAGGCGGCAATGGTTGAGCTGCTGGGGCGCAACCTGCAGCTAAGCGCCGTGTTTGCCTATAACGACAATATGGCCGCGGGCGCGCTGACGGCGCTAAAGGACAACGGCATTTCCATTCCCTTACACCTTTCAATCATTGGTTTCGACGATATTCCCATCGCCCGTTACACCGATCCCCAGTTGACAACGGTGCGCTATCCCATTGCTTCTATGGCAAAACTGGCGACAGAACTCGCATTACAGGGCGCTGCGGGAACGCTGGATTTATCCGCGACCCACTGCTTTATGCCGACCCTCGTGCGGCGTCATTCGGTTGCTGTACGACAGAATGCGGCGGCGATCACTAACTTATGATTTCGCCAGATGTAACCGCTTTCAATATGTGAGTAAATTCACAGTATCTTAACATTGTGATAGCTATGATGGCACCGCTTGTCGCACTGTAACTACGATGTAACTGTGAGTAATCACTTTTACCGAGGTAAAAGCGCTTTAAGCGAAATTAAAGCCTATTTCTGGAGCGTTACCGGGCAAGGAAGAGAGATTTTTTTAAAATGAGCTTCGGCGTTTACATAACACTTCATTAACGTTTTGTCCCGCCGGGCATTTATCTTACGTACTACCCTGCATAATAAAACCGGAGTTACCATGA
Source organism: Citrobacter sp. LST-B2 (assembly GCF_057983045.1). Classification (NCBI taxonomy): domain Bacteria; kingdom Pseudomonadati; phylum Pseudomonadota; class Gammaproteobacteria; order Enterobacterales; family Enterobacteriaceae; genus Citrobacter; species Citrobacter sp. LST-B2. The sequence goes on along the minus strand of NZ_CP192598.1, from coordinate 3,184,458 downwards.
ATAAGAAGGTGTTGACCCTTTCTGCCGTTATGGCAAGCATGTTATTCGGCGCGGCTGCACACGCTGCGGATACTCGCATCGGTGTGACAATCTACAAATATGACGATAACTTTATGTCCGTGGTGCGTAAGGCTATCGAAGCAGATGCGAAAACGGCGCCAGATGTGCAACTGCTGATGAACGACTCGCAGAACGACCAGTCCAAACAAAACGATCAGATCGACGTGCTGCTGGCAAAAGGCGTGAAAGCGCTGGCCATCAACCTGGTTGACCCGGCGGCTGCGGGCACCGTTATCGAAAAAGCGCGCGGTCAGAATGTGCCTGTGGTCTTCTTCAACAAAGAACCTTCCCGTAAAGCGCTGGACAGCTATGACAAGGCTTACTACGTCGGTACTGACTCCAAAGAATCCGGTATTATCCAGGGCGATCTGATAGCCAAACACTGGGCGGCAAACCAGGGCTGGGATCTGAACAAAGACGGTCAGATTCAGTTCGTGCTGCTGAAAGGCGAGCCGGGTCATCCGGATGCTGAAGCGCGTACCACTTACGTTATCAAAGAGCTGAACGACAAAGGCATCAAAACCGAACAGCTGTAGTTAGATACCGCCATGTGGGACACCGCAATGGCGAAGGACAAAATGGATGCGTGGCTTTCCGGTCCGAACGCCAACAAAATTGAAGTGGTTATCGCCAACAACGATGCGATGGCAATGGGCGCCGTTGAAGCGCTGAAAGCACACAACAAAACCAGCGTACCGGTATTTGGCGTCGATGCGCTGCCAGAAGCGCTGGCACTGGTGAAATCCGGCGCACTGGCCGGTACTGTGCTGAACGATGCGAACAACCAGGCAAAAGCGACCTTTGACCTGGCGAAAAACCTTGCCGATGGCAAGGGGGCGGCTGACGGCACTGAGTGGAAAATCGAAAATAAAATCGTCCGCGTTCCTTACGTAGGCGTTGATAAAGATAACCTGGCCGAGTTCACTAAGAAGTAAGTTTGTGGGGCGCGATGTTATCGCGCCCTTTCATCCCGCACTCTGCGAGGCCAACAAGGTATAATTATGGTCAGCACAACTACTCAGCCGTCAGGCGAATTCTTGTTGGAAATGAGCGGCATCAACAAGTCTTTTCCCGGCGTTAAGGCACTTGATAATGTTAATTTAAAAGTCCGCCCACATTCGATTCATGCATTAATGGGAGAGAATGGCGCAGGAAAGTCGACACTATTAAAATGTCTTTTTGGGATCTATCAAAAAGATTCTGGCAGCATATTATTTCAGGGTAAAGAAATCGATTTTCATTCAGCCAAAGAAGCGCTGGAGAATGGTATTTCAATGGTACACCAGGAATTAAACCTGGTATTACAACGTTCTGTTATGGACAACATGTGGCTGGGGCGTTATCCCACCAAAGGCATGTTTGTCGATCAGGATAAAATGTACCGCGATACCAAAGCGATTTTTGACGAGCTGGATATTGATATCGATCCGCGTGCGCGCGTCGGAACATTGTCCGTCTCGCAAATGCAGATGATTGAAATTGCCAAAGCGTTTTCGTATAACGCCAAAATTGTGATTATGGATGAACCGACCTCTTCGTTAACCGAAAAAGAGGTCAACCATCTGTTCACCATTATTCGCAAGCTGAAAGAACGCGGTTGCGGTATTGTCTACATCTCCCACAAAATGGAAGAAATTTTCCAGTTGTGTGATGAAATTACCGTGTTGCGCGACGGACAGTGGATTGCGACGCAACCGCTGGAAGGGCTGGATATGGACAAGATCATCGCCATGATGGTCGGCCGTTCCTTGAACCAGCGATTCCCGGATAAATCCAACAATCCGGGGGAAGTGATTCTTGAAGTGCGCAACCTGACCTCGCTGCGTCAGCCGTCTATTCGGGATGTTTCCTTTGATTTGCATAAAGGCGAGATCCTCGGTATCGCAGGACTGGTCGGCGCTAAGCGTACTGACATCGTTGAAACGCTGTTTGGTATCCGTGAGAAATCATCGGGCACCATTACGCTGCACGGCAAAAAGATTAATAACCACAGTGCGAATGAAGCCATTAACCACGGTTTCGCGCTGGTCACCGAAGAGCGTCGTTCTACCGGGATTTATGCTTATCTGGACATTGGTTTTAACTCCTTAATTTCCAATATTCAGAATTACAAAAATAAAGTGGGTCTGTTAGATAACTCACGAATGAAAAGTGATACCCAATGGGTTATTGACTCTATGCGGGTAAAAACGCCAGGTCACAAGACGCAAATTGGTTCGCTTTCGGGCGGTAACCAGCAGAAAGTGGTTATTGGTCGCTGGCTGCTGACGCAACCGGAAATTTTAATGCTCGACGAACCCACCCGTGGGATCGACGTCGGTGCGAAGTTTGAAATTTATCAGTTAATTGCGGAACTGGCGAAAAAAGGTAAGGGGATCATTATTATCTCCTCCGAAATGCCGGAATTGTTAGGGATAACGGATCGTATTCTGGTCATGAGCAACGGCCTCGTTTCTGGAATTGTTGATACAAAAACGACAACGCAAAACGAAATTCTGCGTCTTGCGTCTTTGCACCTTTAAGATCAGGGGCTCCTCATGAGTGCGTTAAATAAGAAAAGTTTTCTTACTTATCTGAAAGAGGGCGGTATTTACGTCGTTCTTTTAGTCTTGCTGGCCATTATTATTTTCCAGGATCCCACGTTCTTAAGTCTGCTTAACTTAAGTAATATTCTGACCCAGTCTTCCGTGCGTATTATCATTGCACTGGGCGTCGCCGGTCTGATTGTCACCCAGGGGACAGACCTGTCAGCGGGTCGTCAGGTGGGTCTGGCGGCGGTGGTGGCGGCAACGTTGCTACAGTCGATGGAGAACGCCAATAAAGTGTTCCCCGAAATGGCGACCATGCCGATTGCGCTGGTTATCCTGATCGTCTGTGCTATTGGCGCGGTCATCGGTCTGGTGAACGGGATTATCATTGCTTACCTGAACGTAACACCGTTTATTACGACGCTCGGCACGATGATTATCGTCTACGGGATCAACTCCCTGTATTACGACTTCGTGGGGGCTTCACCGATTTCGGGCTTTGATAGCGGCTTCTCGACCTTTGCGCAGGGCTTTATCGCACTGGGCAGCTTCCGGCTGTCGTATATCACGTTCTATGCGCTAATCGCCGTGGCGTTTGTCTGGGTGCTGTGGAATAAAACCCGCTTCGGTAAAAACATTTTCGCCATCGGCGGTAACCCGGAAGCGGCTAAGGTATCAGGCGTGAACGTGGCGCTGAACCTGCTGATGATCTATGCGCTGTCCGGTGTGTTCTATGCCTTCGGCGGTCTGCTGGAAGCGGGGCGTATCGGCTCGGCAACCAACAACCTGGGCTTTATGTACGAACTGGATGCGATCGCGGCGTGCGTGGTCGGCGGCGTGTCGTTTAGCGGTGGGGTGGGAACGGTGTTCGGCGTGGTGACCGGTGTGATCATCTTTACCGTCATCAACTACGGTCTGACCTACATCGGCGTTAACCCGTACTGGCAGTACATCATCAAGGGCGGCATCATTATCTTTGCGGTCGCACTGGATTCACTGAAATACGCGCGTAAGAAGTAATCCCTTCAGGGCAGAATCAAACCGGTGCAGACGTGCTCTGCGCCGGTTTTTTTATTTGATAAAAACTAACCAGATGCCGACAAGCAGCGCGCCGACCGAAAGGCCAAAGTAGACGCCAATATAGCTCCAGTAAGCGCCAGGTTCCTCTGCGCGCTGAATTAAGCGCGGCGTTTGCGAACCTTTGACCGTTTTCTCAACGACGCCAGAGCGTAACCCTTTAATACCTTCCCGCAGGGTCCAGGCGACGATCATCAGTACGCCAATCACGATAAAAAGCGTTTTGTCTTCCATGCTTATTTTCCTTGTCTCTTTTGCAGTTCAAGCAATTGTTCCGGTGTTACGGCCGGATAGCCCTGGGCATCGTCGGGAACCTGATGCAGGGAGGGAATTGGCACTAACGGGCCGAGGAAACGGGGTTCACGTTTAAACAGATACAGATCGGCCAGCGCGCCAAAACGTGCGCCAAACTCGCGTACCCGAACCGTCAGCATATCTTTTGGCGACGGCACGGCGTAGCACTGTGCCTGAATCCCCATATGCAACGCGATAAACAGCGCGCGTTCGCAGTGGAAACGCTGGGTAATGATGATGAAGTCATTGGTGTCAAAGACTTTACGGGTGCGGACAATCGAATCGAGCGTGCGGAATCCGGCGTAATCTAACACAATATCGGCAGGATCGACGCCAGCGGCAATCAGGTCTTTGCGCATCGTCATCGGTTCGTTATAGCTTTGCAGGGCGTTGTCGCCGCTGAGCAGCAGATAGTTAACTTTGCCGCTGTTATAGGCGTTCAGCGCACCCTGAATACGGTAGCGATAATACTGGTTGATCACCCCGGTACGATAATATTTGGCCGTGCCGAGCACCACGCCAACCTGGCGGTAGGGCAGGTCCTGAAGCTCATCGTAAATATAGGGGGCAGTTTTCCAGCTCATCCAGCGATCAAGGCCCAGCACGATCAACAGCAGCAAGCCGATCAGGACCAACAGGCTGTAGAGGGCGCGCTTTAGCATGAAGAAAACTCTGTCACTGGATGAAATTTCAATCAGGCTACTGTACCCGCTGGCGAAGCGCAAGAAACAGTAGTCTGATTGGGGGGATTTTCAGCAATACGTGAAACAAGCGTAGGCCTGATAAACGTTGCGCCATCAGGTGGTTAGACCGGATAGCGATGAAAACGCCTTATCCGGCCTGTGCGCGGACGCCATCAGATAATTAGCCCAAAAGTACGCGATCGATGTTGCTGCAGCCCAGCGCTTTCAGCGTGGCGGCGGTGGCATCCCACTGGATCAGCGGCGCGTCGGCTTTTTCCGCCAGCACCGCACGCTGAATATCGGCATAACCATAGCCGTTCAGATTCAACATAATCAGCGCGCCCTGTAGCGGTGGGATGGTCGGGTTAAATGCGGCGTTTTCGCCATAGCTTCCGCTAAAGATACGTCCATCTTTGCACTCCAGCGCTACACCGCTCGGTGACTGGCTGTACGGCATATGACTGCGGCTCGCGGCGGCAATGGCCGCTTGCGTCAGCGCATCTCCCTGAGGGGCGAAACCGTGATCCTGTTCGTCCATCAGTAGCGTTTTGATGTCGAGATCTTTCGGCCCAAACGCATCCGGCAAATAGTCGCGCAGCGTATGCGGTTCCCGACCGGGCAGATGAATGCGCAGATCCAGCCCGCTGTTCAGTTCGTTCATAAACTGGCGGCAGTGGCCGCACGGGGTGTAGTTAACGGTGATTGCGGCGAGACCTTTCTCGCCGCGCAACCAGGCGTGGCTGATGGCGCTTTGTTCAGCGTGAACCGTTTGTTGCATCGTCGCGCCGAGGAATTCCATATTGGCGCCGAAATACCACGTTCCGCTCACGCCGCGCGCAATTGCGCCAACGTTAAAGTTCGACAACGGCGTACAGGCGCAGGCCGCCGCCAGCGGCAGCAGCGCGAATGCCAGTGCGTCTTCGTCCAGTCCCGTTGCGCTTTTAAGCATTGATACCTGCTCAGCCGTCAGCGACGCGGGGAAATGCGTATCTGCCAGAATGGGCGCCAGCGCGGATTGCAGGTTGTCCGCAAGTTGGCTAAACGCAGTGTGAAAACGTGGGTGCATGGCGTTGCCTCATAACAATGTATTGGGATCGTAGTGTACGGGCCTGTTATGGCTATATGTGTGATCTAATTCTCATTGTGTATGCAACTTATGAAACATAAATTAAAAATGCGCGACGTATCGCAAATTTTAGCCCACAACCGCGAGAATAACCGGAAACAGGAACGGGGCGATCAGCGAGGTAATAATCCCGCAAATCACCAGCGCCAGCGAACTGAATGCGCCTTCCTGATAATCCAGCTCCGCACAGCGGGCGGTGCCGAGGGCGTGGGACGCGGTGCCCATCGCCAGTCCGCGTGCGGCTTTGGTTTTAATGCGCATGGCGTTTAACAGGGTATGACCAAAGACGGCGCCGAGTATACCGACGAAAATCACGCACACGGCGCTGACCGCCGGAATGCCGCCGATGCTGCCGCCCACGGCCATCGCAATCGGCGTAGTGACGGATTTCGGTAAGACGGAGGCGGCGATTTCAGGCGTGGCGCCCATCAACAGCGCCACTGTGGTGCCGGTCACCATCGCCACAACGCTGCCAACAAAACAGATAGTAATGATTGACTTCCAGCGGGCGCGAATCTGATGCAGCTGTTCATACAGTGGATAGGCCAGCGCCACGACCGCCGGTTGCAGCAGGTCATTCAGCACTTCGCTACCTTTAAAATAGCTGTCGTAGGAGATGCCGGTCAGCAGGAGGAACGGGATAATCACCACCATCGCCACCAGCAGCGGATTCAGTAAGGGAAATTTAAACCGTGTCGCCAGTTTGCGCGCACCGAAAAAAACCGCCAGCGTCAGCGGTAAAGACCACCAGATTGACGACATCATTCTTTAGATCCTTCCTGACCCACCACTTTCCGTTCACCGTGAACCAGATGTGAACTCCAGCTCACGACCAGAAACACCACCAGCGTACTGATCGCACACGACACCACCACCGGGCCAAACTGCGCGCGCAGCAGATCGAAGTACTGCATCACGCCGACGCCAATCGGCACAAATAACAGCGCCATATAGCGAATCAGCACATAGCAGCCAGGATTCACCCATTTCGCCGGGATAATTTGCAGCGCCAGCAGCACAAACAGGATCAGCATCCCGATGATGCTGCCAGAAATGGCGACAGGCAGCAGGGACGCAATAAAAATGCCTGCATACAGACAGGCATAAATCAGCACGAAAGCGCGTAAGTATTGCCAGATGATATTCAGTGTCTTGCTCATGTTGAAATTCCTCGAAGCGACGGATTCATCATACAATTAAACTTTAAAACGTGCTATCGATCACATCATGAATTCTTAGCATACTGAACATAGACAGCGGGAACATTGGGCAATATCCCCAATACGTGATGCTAAACTTGTGCCAGCAGTTGCAGAAAACGACTCAGCGCGCTGGACGGCGTCTCATTATTGCGCCAGAACACGCCCACGCTGCCTTTTTGTTCAATCTTCGGCAGGTTGAGGATCACCAGCTGTCCCTGGCTGGCATAGCGCTGTGCCAGCCGTAAAGAAAGGATAGAGATCATATCGCTGCTTTGCAGCAGGTTAGTACTGACGTTCATTGATGCCGACTCGATGGTGTTCTCCGGCAACATCACTCCGTTATCGACCAGCGCGTTATCAATGCTCAGGCGGATAGGCGTTCCCGTCGGCCAGACGATCCAGCGCCAGTGCGCTAGATCGGCCCAGCTCAGGGTGTCAAACTTCGCTAATGGATGGTGGGGACGGGCGACAAAGCAAACGGGTTCGGTATACAGCACCTGATAATTGAGCGGAAGCTGCAGCGCTCGCCCACCGACGCGGCCGACCACGACATCCACGGAACCGGCAAGCAGGTCGTGCAGCAGCGGCGTCATGACCTTTTCTTCAATGTTAAGGTGCAGCGTCGGCATCTCCACGAGCAGATTAAGGATCGCCTGCGACACACAGTCGGTCGCCACTGGCGAGCAGCCAATCTTCAGGCTCCCTACCAGCCCGCCTTCTTTAAAGCGTGCCATTTCATACTGTGAACGCTCCATGTCATTGATTAAGCGCTGGGCGTGTTGCAGCAGCAACTTGCCGCCTTCCGATGGGCGCAGGCCTTTACTGTGACGTTCAAAGAGCGTGATCCCCATCTCATCTTCGAGCTGTGACAGCCATTTCGACAGCGCGGGCTGGGTGATATTCATCATTCGTGCAACGTGCGTGAGATTCCCTTGTTCGCCCAGCGCCACCAGCATTTGCAGATGGTGCAGCTTCAGTTTTTGCGCCCAGTTTGCCATCAGCGATAACCTCCAGGTTATGTCTCTGCATGAAATGCCATTGTACATTTTATCGCCCAGTCTACAAACTCGTAACATACCAAAAACAAAACAACATCTGTCCCTACCTGCACCGAGGCATTCACTATGACTCAACGACGTGAACTACAAGCCCTGATCGATGCTGCTCCTGTCAGCAAGACACAGTGGCGGGTGATCATCTGCTGCTTTCTGGTGGTCATGCTTGATGGTTTTGATACCGCAGCCATTGGCTTTATTGCACCCGATATTCGTACCCACTGGCAGTTAACTGCCGGAGACCTCGCTCCGCTGTTTGGTGCAGGTCTGTTAGGACTTACCGCCGGCGCCTTACTTTGCGGACCGCTGTCTGACCGTTTCGGTCGCAAACGGGTGATTGAGCTCTGCGTGGCGTTGTTTGGTGCGCTGAGCCTGATCTCCGCCTTTTCGCCGGATTTGCAAACGCTGGTTATCCTGCGCTTTCTGACCGGTCTGGGCCTCGGCGGTGCCATGCCCAACACCATCACCATGACCTCTGAATACTTGCCCGCCCGCCGCCGCGGTGCGCTGGTCACCCTGATGTTCTGTGGCTTTACGCTCGGTTCAGCGATGGGCGGAATTGTCAGCGCGCAGCTGGTGCCGGTTATTGGCTGGCACGGGATCCTGGTCCTCGGCGGCGTGTTACCGCTGATGCTGTTCTTCGTCCTGCTCGCGGTCCTGCCGGAATCTCCACGCTGGCAGGTCCGTCGCCAGTTGCCGCAGGCAACCATCGCCAGAACGGTCAGCGCGATCACCGGCGAACGTTACGACAATACCCAGTTTTACCTCCAGGAGGCGGCGGCGATAGCCAAAGGCAGCATTCGTCAGCTGTTTGTTGGCCGCCAGTTGCCCATTACCCTGATGTTATGGGTGGTGTTCTTCATGAGTCTGTTAATCATCTATCTGCTGTCGAGCTGGATGCCGACGCTGTTGAACCATCGTGGGATTGACCTGCAGCAGGCTTCCTGGGTGACGGCGGCGTTCCAGATTGGCGGTACGCTCGGCGCGCTGGCATTGGGCGTGCTGATGGATAAACACAATCCCTTCCGGGTGCTGGCTACGAGCTACGCGCTGGGAGCGGTATGCATTGTCATGATTGGCCTGAGCGAAAACGGTTTATGGCTGATGGCGCTGGCGATTTTCGGTACCGGGGTAGGTATCAGCGGATCGCAGGTGGGCCTCAATGCCTTAACCGCCACGCTCTATCCCACCCAGAGTCGGGCGACGGGCGTGAGCTGGTCCAACGCGGTGGGGCGCTGCGGAGCGATTGTCGGTTCGCTTTCCGGCGGCGTGATGATGGCGATGAATTTCTCTTTCGACACCTTGTTTTTCATTATCGCTGTTCCGGCGGCCATTAGCGCGGTGATGTTAGCCGTACTTACGGTAGTTGTCCGCCAGTCAGCCTCTGTCCCTGATGCTATGCCGCATGCAAGCGTCGTGAACGAATAAGGAGAATCCCTATGTCAGACCATAATCAGGATGTTAAAAACAGCCGTCAGCAGTTTTACCAGCATATTTCGGGGCAGAACCTGACCCCGCTGTGGGAATCGCTGCATCATCTGGTTCCACAAACGCCGAATCCGACCTGTGCGCCAGCATACTGGAACTACCAGGAAATTCGTCCGCTGCTGCTGGAAAGCGGCAACCTGATTGGCGCGAAAGAGGCGATTCGTCGCGTGCTGGTACTGGAAAACCCGATGCTGCGCGGTCAGTCCTCTATTACGTCAACGCTCTATGCGGGACTGCAGCTCATCATGCCGGGCGAAGTCGCTCCCAGCCATCGTCATAACCAGTCGGCGTTACGCTTTATTGTGGAAGGGAAAGGGGCATTTACCGCCGTGGACGGTGAACGCACCCAGATGCACACCGGCGATTTTATTCTGACCCCGCAGTGGCAATGGCACGATCACGGTAACCCTGGCGATGAGCCTGTCGTCTGGCTGGACGGTCTGGATCTGCCGCTGGTTAACATTCTGGGCTGTGGTTTTGCCGAGGATTACCCGGAAGATCAGCAGCCGGTTTCACGCAAAGAGGGCGACTATCTGCCGCGCTATGCCGCCAATATGCTGCCGCTGCGCCATCAGAAAGGCAATTCATCGCCAATTTTCAACTATCGCTATGACCGCAGCCGCGACGCGCTGCACGACCTGACCCGTCTGGGCGATGCCGACGAGTGGGATGGCTACAAAATGCGCTATGTCAACCCGGTAACCGGCGGCTACCCGATGCCATCGATGGGGACGTTCCTGCAATTGTTGCCAAAAGGCTTTACCTCGCGGGTGGCGCGTACCACTGACAGCACCATTTATCACGTGGTTGAAGGGGCGGGTGATGTCACCGTCGGCAACGAGACGTTCCATTTCTCAGCCAAAGATATTTTTGTGGTTCCGACGTGGCACGGCGTGTCATTCAAAACCACCGATGAGACCGTTTTATTCAGTTTTTCGGACCGACCGGTACAGGAAGCCCTCGGGTTGTTCCGCGAAGCCCGCTATTAATTTGGGAGAGAACCATGACTCAGTATGTATTTGCACCACAGGCCCCCGTTACTGTCCCGGTTGTCGGCAGCGTTGCGCAGTTCCCCGTCCGTCGCGTGTACTGCGTGGGGCGTAACTACGCCGCCCATGCCCGCGAAATGGGGTTTGATCCGGACCGAGAGCCGCCGTTCTTTTTCTGTAAGCCTGCCGATGCGATTGTGCCGGTTGCCGTAGGCGAAACGTTAGCGCTGCCATACCCGGCGCAAACGGATAACTATCACTATGAAATTGAGCTGGTGGTCGCCATCGGCAAAAAGGGCAGCGATATCCCGTTAGAAAACGCTCATGAGTATATCTGGGGCTATGCCACCGGACTGGACATGACCCGCCGCGATCGCCAGATGGAGATGCGTCAGATGGGACGTCCGTGGGAAATCGGCAAAGCGTTCGATCTCTCTGCGCCCATCGCGCCGCTGCATAAAGCGGATGAAATTGCGGATATCACCTCTGCGCCCATCTGGTTACAGGTGAATGGCGACGATCATCAGCGCAGCGATATTCGCCATCTAATCTGGTCGGTAAATGAAACGATCAGCTATCTGTCCGGCTTCTTCGAACTGCAACCGGGCGACCTGATCTTCACCGGCACGCCGGAAGGCGTGGGTGCCGTAGTGAAAGGGGATGTGATCACCGGAGGCGTGGACGGACTGACGCCTATCGCTGTGAAGATTGTCTGAGGTGATGTATGAAGCTGTACAGTTTTTTTAACAGTTCGGCGTCGTACCGCGTGCGTATCGCGCTGGCATTAAAGGGCATCGACTACCACACGGTGGGCGTCAATATCCGTATTGGGCAGCAAAATGAACTGGCCTACCGGCGGATGAATCCGGTGGGGCTGGTACCAACGCTGGTAACCGATGATGGCGAAGCGCTGGGCCAGTCGCTGGCGATTATCGACTGGCTGGACCGGCATTTTCCGCAATCACGCTTGCTGCCCGTCAGCGATCCGGCGCGCACGCAGGTGCTGGAGATTGTCTATGCCATCGCTTGCGATATTCATCCGGTTAATAACCTGCGGGTGCTGCGCTATCTGAGCGAGGAACTGAAGGTCAGTGAAGAAGAGAAAAAACGCTGGTACGCGCACTGGATCCAGCAGGGGTTAAGCGCCGTTGAGCAGCTACTGCGTCAGAGTCAGTCGCAGAACTTCTGCGTGGGTAATGCACCGACGCTTGCCGACTGCTGTCTGGTCCCGCAATGGGCGAATGCGTTAAGAATGGGGTGCGATCTGAGCGGCTATCCGCGCTGCAAAGCCGTGTATGACGCCTGCACACAGCTCCCGGCGTTCATCGCCGCCGCCCCGGAAAATCAACAAGATAAAATCTCAGCCTGAGAAGGAGAATGACAATGGCTAAAGTGACGAGCGCAATTATTGTCGGCGGCGGAATTGGCGGGGCAGCCACCGCGCTTTCGCTGGCGCGTCAGGGTATCAAAGTGATGCTGCTGGAAAAAGCCCATGAAATTGGTGAGATCGGCGCGGGCATTCAGCTCGGTCCCAACGCCTTCTCTGCGCTGGACAGCCTCGGCGTCGGCGACGTCGCGCGTCAGCGTGCGGTGTTTACCGACCACATTACCATGATGGATGCCGTGAACGCGGAAGAAGTGGTGCACATCGAGACCGGGCAGGCCTTTCGCGACCACTTCGGCGGTCCGTATGCGGTCATCCACCGGGTCGATATTCACGCTTCCGTCTGGGAATCCGTACTGACTCATCCAAACGTTGAGTACCGGACCTCGACCAATGTGGTCGACATTCGCCAGACGGCGGACGACGTAACGGTGTTCGACGAGCAGGGGAATAGCTGGACCGCTGATATTCTGGTCGGTTGTGATGGCGTGAAGTCGGTGGTGCGTCAGAGTTTGCTGGGCGATTCGCCGCGCGTGACCGGACACGTCGTTTACCGTGCGGTGATTGACTGTGCGGACATGCCGGAAGACCTGCGCATTAACGCGCCAGTGCTCTGGGCCGGGCCGCATTGCCACCTCGTGCACTACCCGCTGCGCGGTGGCAAGCAGTACAACCTGGTCGTCACCTTCCACAGCCGCCAGCAGGAGGAGTGGGGTGTGAAAGACGGCAGTAAGGAAGAGGTGCTGTCGTATTTCGCCGGGATCCATCCGCGCCCGCGGCAGATGCTGGATAAACCCACGACCTGGCGTCGCTGGTCAACCGCCGATCGCGAACCGGTAGAGAAATGGGGCACTGAGCGCATCACGCTGGTGGGCGATGCCGCGCACCCGGTGGCGCAGTACATGGCGCAGGGTGCCTGTATGGCGCTGGAAGATGCTGTGACGCTGGGTAAAGCGCTGGAGCAGTGCGATGGCGATGCGGCGAAAGCCTTTGCGCTGTATGAGTCGGTACGCATTCCACGCACGGCGCGCATCGTCTGGTCGACGCGCGAAATGGGGCGCGTGTATCACGCAGCAGGCGTGGAGCGTCAGGTGCGAAACCTGTTGTGGAAAGGTAAATCGCAGGCGGAGTTTTATCGCGGCATGGAATGGCTGTACGGCTGGAAAGAAGATAACTGTCTTCTGCCACGCTGAGAATACAGGCGCTTTGCGCCGTCATCCGGCAAAAGGTTTTGCTCATCGCACAGAGGCGCTATGATAGCGCCTCTTTTTTTTGCGGATAACGATATGCGTGTTTTACTGGCGCCGATGGAAGGCGTACTTGATTCACTGGTGCGCGAACTTCTGACGGAAGTGAATGACTACGATCTTTGCATCACCGAATTTGTGCGCGTGGTGGATCAACTCTTGCCAGTAAAAGTCTTTCATCGACTCTGTCCCGAACTGCTCAACGGTAGCCGGACCCCATCCGGCACCTTAGTGCGCGTGCAACTGTTAGGGCAGTATCCCCAGTGGCTGGCGGAAAATGCCGCCCGCGCCGTGGAACTCGGTTCTTACGGTGTTGATCTTAACTGCGGGTGTCCGTCAAAAATGGTCAACGGCAGCGGCGGCGGTGCGACGCTGCTGAAGGACCCGGAACTCATCTATCAAGGCGCGAAAGCGATGCGTGAAGCGGTGCCGGCGCATCTGCCGGTGACGGTGAAAGTGCGTCTGGGCTGGGACAGCGGCGACAAAAAGTTTGAGATTGCAGATGCCGTCCAGCAGGCCGGGGCGAGTGAACTGGTTGTACACGGGCGCACCAAAGAGCAGGGCTATAAGGCGGAACATATCAACTGGCAAGCGATTGGCGAAATTCGCGAGCGACTGTCTATTCCGGTGGTTGCCAATGGTGAAATCTGGGACTGGCAAAGCGCCCAGGAATGCCTGGCCGTCAGTGGCTGTGACGCGGTGATGATTGGCCGCGGGGCACTGAACATTCCCAACCTCAGCCGGGTGGTGAAGTATAACGAGCCGCGAATGCCATGGTCGCAGGTTGTCGAACTGCTGAAAAAGTATACCCGTCTGGAAAAACAGGGCGACACCGGTTTATATCATGTCGCACGTATTAAACAATGGCTGGGCTATTTGCGAAAAGAATATGAAGAAGCCACGGACGTCTTCCAGTCTATCCGCGCGTTAAATAATTCACCGGATATTGCCCGCGCGATCCAGTCGATAGAAATTTAATATTATTGAGCTGCATATATTCTGCTTAGATATATTTTGCCAGGTGTGACTTTTCATTGCTGAAGATGTTATGCCACGCGTAACTAAAAAAGCGCGCACAACAACGGGTAAGCTCCGCGCACCTTTTCTTATCAGAATATTTTAATGACTCGTTACTCTTTTCACGCGCTGAAAGCGGGCTTTCCGCTGGTTATTCTGCTCGCGGGATGTGCTCCCATGCATGACACTCAACAGACGCTGACTCAGCAACTTCCCGCTTCTCACGTAGATTCGGCGCTGCCGCCAGCGTTGAAGAACGGGTGGCCCGGAAGCCAGTGGTGGCAGGATTATCATGACGCACAGTTGAACGAGTTAGTGAAGAACGCACTTTCCCGTTCTCCGGATATGCAGGTGGCGGAACAGCGAATCAGACTGGCCGAAGCGCAGGCTAAAGCCGTTGAAGCCCAGGACGGGCCGCAGGTCGATTTCTCCGCCAATGCCGAACGGCAGAAAATGTCCGCGGAAGGCATCATGGGGCCGTTTGCCCTGAACGATCCGGCCGCAGGCACGACGGGGCCGTGGTACACCAACGGTACGTTTGGCCTGACGGCCGGTTGGGATCTCGATTTATGGGGCAAGAACCGCGCGGAAGTGACCGCGCGCATCGGGGCGGTGAAAGCGCGGGAAGCCGAGCGTGAGCAAACCCGTCAACTGTTAGCCAGCGGCGTGACGCGGCTTTACTGGGAATGGCAGACCGAGGCGGCGCTGAGCAAACTGCTGACTCAAATTGAACGGGAACAGCGTAACATCATTGCTAGCGATCGCCAGTTGTACAATAACGGCATCACCTCTTCGGTTGAAGGCGTGGAAACAGATATCGATGACAGTAAAACCCAGCAGCAGTTGAATGAGGTTGCCGGGAAGATGAAGGTGATTGAGGCGCGTCTGAGCGCGCTGACCAACACGCAGTCGGCGGCGCTGAAGCTGTATCCGGTGAGCCTGCCAAAAGTGGAAAGCCAGTTACCGACGCAGCTGGGCTACTCCTTACTGGCGCGCAGAGCGGATTTACAGGCGGCGCACTGGGTGATCGAATCGTCAATGAGCAGCGTGGAGGCGGCGAAGGCGGCGTTCTACCCCGACGTCAATCTGATGGCCTTTTTGCAACAGGATGCGCTGCATCTGAGCGATCTGTTCCGCAGTTCCGCCCAGCAGATGGGCGTGACCGCGGGCCTGACGCTGCCGATCTTCGACAGTGGCAGACTGAATGCCAACCTTGATATCGCTCAGGCGCAGAACAATTTGTCGATCGCCAGTTATAACAAAGCCGTCGTTGATGCGGTAAATGACGTGGCGCGCACGGCCAGTCAGGTGGCGACGCTGATGCAGAAAAATCAGCATCAGCAGCAGATTGAACATGACGCCGATCGAGTGGTCAGCCTGGCGCAGGCGCGCTATAACGCCGGGATTATCGCAGGCTCTCTCGTTAGCAAGGCCAGAATTCCCGCGCTGCGCGAGCAGAGTAACGGACTGATTTTGCAGGGACAGTGGCTGGATGCCTCCATCCAGCTTACCAGCGCGCTCGGCGGCGGTTACCATCATTCCTGATTATTTCGGTTGCTTCGAAGAGAGTTTCTATACTTAAGGCTCAGTTCTGTTGCAACCGGAGGATGATATGGCAAAAGCAGCAATCGTGACGGCTTCCGATTCAGGTATTGGCAAGGCGTGCGCCCTTCAGTTAGCGAAAGCGGGATTTGATATCGGCATCACCTGGCATTCAGACGAGCAGGGAGCGCGTGATACCGCCCGTGAGGTGGAAAGTCATGGCGTCCGGGCGGAGACCCTTCAACTTGACCTGAGCCAGCTGCCGCAGGGTGCACAGGCGCTGGAACATCTGATTGCGCGCTTTGGCCGGATCGATGTGCTGGTCAATAACGCGGGAACGATGAGCAAATCCGCATTCCTGGAGACTTCCTTTGACGACTGGCGGCAGATATTTACGGTCGATGTCGATGGGGCGTTTCTCTGCTCACAGCTGGCGGCCCGCCAGATGGTGAAGCAGGGACAGGGGGGGCGCATTATCAATATTACCTCGGTGCACGAACATACCCCGTTACCTGAGGCCAGCGCCTACACGGCGGCGAAACATGCTCTCGGCGGACTCACCAAAGCCATGGCGCTTGAGCTGGTCCGCCATAACATTCTGGTTAACGCTGTGGCGCCTGGGGCGATAGCCACGCCGATGAATGATATGGATGACAGTGACGTTAAGCCGGGAACCGAGCCGTCAATCCCGCTGGGAAGACCTGGGTCGACGCGGGAAATCGCCAGTCTGGTCGCCTGGCTGTGCTCGGAAGAGGCGGGTTATACCACCGGGCAATCGTTTATTGTGGATGGGGGATTTATGCTGGCCAATCCCCAGTTCAGGCCGGAATAACCCGCTTACCCCACCTGTTTACGGCTGCGGCGTTTCAGCCACCAGCGAACGCCGATCACCAGCACCACCGCCAGAATCAGCCAGATCCAATGTTTGAGATGCTGATCGAGATGATGCAACCATGGCGCGACCACTTCACCTCCTGCATAACCCAGGGTGGTGAAGATCAGCGCCCAGACCAGCGCGCCAAGGATATTCAGCGGTAAAAAAATCTTTGGCGGCAGATGGCTGGCGCCAATCAACAGCGGGCCAATCACGCGAAACCCGTACATAAATCGGGTGCCGATCACGAACAGATACGGGCGACGCTGGATCATCTTCTGCGCCTGACGAATTTTGTCACGATGACGAGCAAAGCGGCGCAGGATCCTGCCACCAAAGCGGCGTCCCAGCAGATAAAGTAACTGATCGCCTATCATGCCGCCTAAGGCCACGGCCACGACCACGAGGGGGAACTTGAGTAATCCCTGATGCGCCGCCACGCCCCCCAGCAGAGTAATGGTTTCGCCTTCCGCCAGACTTCCAACCACCAGCGCGGCATAACCGTATTGCGCAATAAGACTGTTTATATCCATACGTATGTATGACCTCCACAATGGTAAGCATACACCCTCTGAATTCGTGATGCTCAAAAAGGGCCATCAGGCGCGGCGGCATTTCTTTATCTGTACAATAAATAATCGCAAAGCTGAATTATACTTGAAGTGTTAGGTTCACAGCTGACAACAAGGGGGCGGTATGAACCATGTCTGGGGGCTGTTTTCTCATCCCAATCGTGAAATGCAGGTGATCAACAGCGAGAACGAAACGGTTTCGCATCACTACACCCACCATGTGCTTTTGATGGCGGCCATCCCGGTCATTTGTGCCTTCATTGGTACGACGCAAATCGGCTGGAATTTTGGCGACGGCACTGTCCTGAAGCTTTCTCTGTTTACGGGCCTGGTGCTGGCTGTTCTGTTCTATGCCGTGATGCTGGCGGGCGTGGCGATCATGGGGCGCGTGATCTGGTGGATGGCGCGGAGTTATCCGCAGCGTCCGTCTTTGACGCACTGTATGGTGTTTGCCGGTTATGTGGCGACGCCGCTGTTTCTCAGCGGTCTGGTGGCGCTGTATCCGCTGGTGTGGCTTTGCGCATTTGTCGGGACGGTAGCGTTGTTCTATACCGGCTATCTGCTCTATGTAGGCATTCCGACATTCCTGAATATCAATAAGGACGAAGGGCTGAGCTTCTCCAGTTCAACCCTGGCTATCGGCGTACTGGTACTGGAAGTGCTGCTGGCGCTGACCGTCATCCTCTGGGGATACGGCTATCGCTTGTTCTGATTATCGTGCTGCGTTGCTGGTGTAAAAGCCAGCAACGCAGCCTTTCCTGACGATTCTCTTCTGGCGGCAAGGTCATTAGCTCGCTATGATTCCACTGCTAGCCTGAGCCATCCTGACTTCGGCGGTGCGTGTCATCACGCGTGAATCATTTTCTGAAATCTCATCATGCTGAAATTCCGAGTTTCCATACTGAGCCTGGCGCTGATGCTGGCTGTGCCTTATGCGCCGCAAGCGCTGGCAAAAACGGCGGCGGCTGCCGCGGCGTCTCAACCTGAGATTGCCTCCGGTAGCGCGATGATCGTGGATCTGAACACCAATAAGGTGATCTATTCGAACCATCCGGACCTGGTGCGTCCGATTGCGTCGATAACCAAATTAATGACGGCGATGGTGGTGCTTGATGCACGGCTGCCGCTGAACGAAAAACTGAAAGTGGATATCAGCCAGACGCCAGAGATGAAAGGGATCTACTCTCGCGTGCGGCTAAACAGTGAAATCAGCCGTAAAGATATGTTACTGCTGGCGCTGATGTCCTCGGAAAACCGGGCCGCAGCAAGCCTGGCGCACCATTATCCGGGCGGCTATAACGCCTTTATTAAGGCGATGAACGCGAAGGCAAAAGCGCTGGGCATGACCCAGACGCGTTTTGTGGAACCAACCGGTTTGTCGATTCACAACGTGTCGACCGCGCGCGATCTCACCAAACTGCTGATCGCCAGCAAGCAGTATCCGCTGATTGGACAACTGAGCACCACGCGTGAAGATATGGCGACCTTCGCCAACCCGGCGTATACACTGCCGTTTCGCAATACCAACCATCTGGTGTATCGCGACAACTGGAATATTCAGCTCACTAAAACTGGTTTCACCAACGCCGCAGGGCATTGCCTGGTGATGCGCACGGTAATCAACAATAAACCGGTGGCGCTGGTGGTGATGGATGCATTCGGCAAGTACACCCATTTTGCCGATGCCAGTCGTTTACGCACGTGGATCGAAACCGGGAAAGTGATGCCGGTTCCGGCGGCGGCATTGAGCTATAAAAAGCAAAAAGCCGCACAGATGGCTGCAACGGGCGGCAATGCGGGTGAGCAGACCGCGCAAAACGATTAATTACTCCGGCAGCGTCCAGTCACCTTCGTTGAGTGGGCGCTGCATAATCAACGTATCCCGCCAGTCTCCTTTCTTATACCCGACGCTACGCAATTGTCCGGCAATCTCGAAACCGTGTTTTTTATGCAACCGCAGCGACCCGGGATTGTTATGCCCGTCGCCAATTACCGCCACCATCTGCCGCCATGGCCCTTCCTCGCAGCGGGTGATTAACGTCTGCATCAGCAGGCTGCCAATGCCGCGTCCGGTCATGCTGGCATCGACATAAATCGACTCTTCCAGGGTATAGCGATAGGCCGGGCGCGGGCGATATTGTGTGGCGTAGCAATAACCGACAACCACGCCGCGATAGAGCGCCACCAGCCACGGCAGACCATACTGCGCGACCGTACGCATACGTCGGCGCATCTCATCGATCGTCGGAGGCGTTTCTTCAAAAGAGGCGCGGCCATTCAACACATGCCACGCATATAACGAGGAGATCGCCTCTACGTCGTCGGGCAGCGCGTCGCGCACCGCAATATCGTTATCAGAAAGCGTATCGGCAACAGACATGGTTCTCACCTTTGCGAAGAAAACCGGAGTCCTCACGACTCCGGTACATCTGCTTACTTTTGCACGATATTTCGTGCAAATCCAGCCTGCGCCATTAAGCAGTTTACTGGAGTTAATCAGAAGAGGGGACTTTCCAGAATTTCTGCTTACTGGTCTTGCCTATTCCGGGATTCATACTATTGGTCGGGTCATTTTCGCGATAAAAACGGGTCAGCGCGGGCGGTGCTTCATACAGATGCCCGACGTTATGCTCTGCCGGATATTGCGCACCGCGCTGTTGCAGCAGTTCCAGCATTTGCTCTTTCAACGCGTGAGCATCCACGCCTTTCTTCACGATGTAATCCTGGTGGAAGACATAGCACATAAAGTGACCGTAATAGAGTTTATGTACCAGTTGGCTGTCGATTTCCGCCGGCAAATGTTCATACCATTCGGTGTCATTGCGGCGCAGGGCGATATCCAGCGCCAGAATATCCTCCACCTCATCAGCATGAACCGCCTGGTAGCGAATCGCTGCGCCAGCGGCTGCAAAGCGGTGCAGGAAGGCCTTGCTGCCTTCTTCCGGCGTGCAGGCAAAGAAGTCGCCTTCTGCGGTTTTAAAAAATTCCGTGAGCCAGTTTTGCGCTTCAGCGACGCCATCGCCCGCCATTTTTAACAGCAGATGATGTTCATATTTATCGCGCCAGCTTTTCATGCGCGGCGGCAGATGACTCGGGAACAAGTGACCAAACTTTTGCATCGCGCGGTCGGTAAAGTGCGGACGGAAGAATTTCACCTTTTCCAGCATCGCATCGGTGCGGCCCTTCAGCGTGAAGAAGAACGGCATTTTGTCGGTGCCGAGCTTGTCAATCATCAGGAAGGTGTCTTTGCCGTATTGTTCAGCAATGTCGTAGATATCGCGGTGCATGTATTCACCCGCGACCGGCAGATTGTCGAACGTCGACAGAATATGGCGACGGAGCGCTGTCAGCACCTCGGGTTGGTTGGTGCCAATGTAAAACACCTGCTGGTTTTTTTCCGCTTCAAAGGTGTCGAGACGCACGGCGAAGACCGCCAGTTTCCCGGCGCAGCCGGAGGACTCGAACAGGCGCTCCGGGTCAGCGTTATAGCGCGCGGGGGTGTCGGCATCAATGTCTCTGACGCGGGTGACGTAGTCGTGGTCATGCGCATGACGCCCGTCGTGGCGGACATTTTCCTCTTTGATCCGCTCATCGTCCAATTGACTCAGGATCTGCTCCGGCGTTTGTCCCAGATCGATCCCCAAATGGTTAACCAGTTGCAGCTTGCCGTTTTCATCAATGCGGGCAAACAGGGACATTTCGGTATACGCTGGGCCTCTTTGCACCAGCGAGCCACCGGAGTTATTACAGATCCCACCAATGACCGACGCGCCGATACATGATGAGCCAATCACCGAGTGCGGTTCACGCCCCAGGGGTTTCAGCGCTTTTTCCAGTGAGTACAGCGTGGTGCCTGGATACGCCAATACCTGCTCGCCTTTGCCCAACACGTGCAGTTTGTCGAGGCGCAGGGTGCTGATAATCACAATCTCGCGGTCATAGTCATTGCCGTTCGGCGTGGAACCTTCGGTCAGGCCGGTATTGGCGGCCTGCATCAGGATAATTTTATCGGCGTTGACGCAGGCGTTCAGCACGCGCCAGAGTTCCAGCAGCGATCCGGGAAAGACCACCGCCAGGGCGTCGCCCTGACCGGAACGGAAGCCCTTGCGATAGCGGGCGGTTTTAGCCGGTTCGGTAAGCAGGTGTGAATGTCCCACCAGACGGGCGAGCTCATTCAGGAAGGTTTTATTATCAGTTGTTGTAATGGAAGACATTTTCCACTCCTTGTGGTGGGACAAAATATCAGGTTCAAGCATAGCGCTTTGTATGACAATACGCTTTCTCATTCACGCTGTCTTTGAATTGGCGGCGTTGAAAATTAAGAGAATAACCTTAGCTTTCTGCCGCGCTGCCGTTTAGGCTTATGGCAAAATGTGGTTTTTGCTATATTTTCGCTGCCACGTCGGGCTTTAGAGGAAGAGAGAATCAACATGAAATGGCTATGTTCTGTAGGTGTCGCAGTTAGTCTGGCATTGCAACCCGCGCTGGCGGAGGAGCTGTTCGGAAACCATCCGCTGACGCCGGAAGCGCGGGACGCGTTTGTCACCCAGTTGCTGACGAAAATGACTGTCGATGAAAAGATTGGTCAGTTGCGTTTAATCAGCGTCGGTCCGGATAACCCGAAAGAAGCGATCCGCGAGATGATCAAAGACGGCCAGGTGGGGGCAATTTTTAACACCGTTACCCGTCAGGATATCCGCAAAATGCAGGATCAGGTGATGGAACTGAGCCGCCTGAAAATCCCTCTCTTTTTTGCCTACGACGTATTGCACGGCCAGCGTACCGTCTTCCCGATTAGCCTCGGACTGGCGTCCTCTTTTAACCTCGACGCGGTGAAAACCGTCGGACGCATCTCGGCGTATGAAGCCGCCGACGACGGCCTGAACATGACCTGGGCGCCGATGGTCGATGTCTCCCGCGATCCGCGCTGGGGACGCGCCTCGGAAGGCTTTGGCGAAGATACGTATCTGACCTCCATCATGGGAAAAACGATGGTGGAAGCGATGCAGGGCAAAAGCCCAGCGGATCGCTATTCGGTGATGACCAGCGTTAAGCACTTCGCCGCCTACGGCGCCGTGGAGGGCGGTAAAGAGTACAACACCGTCGACATGAGCCCGCAGCGCCTGTTTAACGACTACATGCCGCCGTACAAAGCCGGGCTGGATGCAGGCAGCGGCGCGGTGATGGTGGCGCTGAACTCATTGAACGGCACGCCAGCGACCTCTGATGCCTGGCTGCTGAAAGACATTCTGCGCGACAAGTGGGGCTTCAAAGGCATTACCGTTTCTGACCATGGTGCTATCAAAGAGCTGATTAAACACGGCACCGCCTCCGACCCGGAAGATGCCGTCCGCGTGGCGCTCAAGTCCGGCATTAACATGAGTATGAGCGACGAGTATTACAGCAAATATCTGCCTGGGCTGATCAAATCCGGCAAAGTGACGATGGCGGAGCTGGATGACGCGACGCGGCATGTACTCAACGTGAAATATGACATGGGGCTGTTTAACGATCCGTACAGCCATCTGGGAGCAAAAGAGTCTGATCCGGTGGATACCAACGCCGAAAGCCGTCTGCACCGGAAAGAGGCGCGTGAAGTGGCGCGTGAAAGTCTGGTGCTGTTGAAAAACCGCCTCGACACGCTGCCGCTGAAAAAATCGGGGACGATTGCGGTTGTCGGCCCGCTGGCGGACAGCAAACGCGACGTGATGGGCAGTTGGTCCGCCGCAGGCGTTGCCGATCAGTCCATCACGGTGCTGACCGGCATTAAAAATGCTCTCGGTACAAAGGGTAAAGTGGTGTACGCCCATGGGGCCAACGTCACTAACGATAAAGACATTGTCACCTTCCTCAATCAGTACGAAGAGGCGGTGAAGGTGGATCCACGTTCACCTCAGGAGATGATTGATGAAGCCGTCAAGGCGGCGAAGCAGTCTGACGTAGTTGTCGCCGTAGTGGGTGAGGCGCAGGGCATGGCACATGAAGCGTCAAGCCGTACGGATATCACGCTGCCACAGAGCCAGCGCGATCTGATTGCGGCCCTGAAAGCGACCGGCAAACCGCTGGTGCTGGTGCTAATGAACGGTCGTCCGCTGGCGTTGGTGAAAGAAGATCAACAGGCCGATGCGATTCTGGAAACCTGGTTTGCCGGTACGGAAGGCGGCAACGCGATCGCCGACGTCCTGTTTGGCGACTACAACCCGTCGGGCAAACTGCCCATGTCTTTCCCGCGTTCGGTAGGGCAGATCCCGACCTATTACAGCCACCTCAACACCGGTCGTCCGTATAACGCCGACAAGCCGAACAAATACACCTCTCGCTACTTTGACGAAGCGAACGGTCCGCTCTATCCATTTGGTTATGGTCTGAGTTACACCACGTTTGACGTTTCTGACGTGACGCTCTCTGCGCCAACCCTGAAACGCGACGGCAGCGTGACGGCAAGTGTGAAGGTGACCAACACCGGTAAGCGTGAAGGTGAGACGGTGATCCAGCTGTATGTGCAGGACGTCACGGCTTCCCTGAGCCGCCCGGTGAAAGAGCTGAAAGGCTTTAAGAAAGTGAACCTGAAACCTGGTGAAACGCAAGCCGTTAGTTTCCCGATTGATATCAATGCGTTGAAGTTCTGGAATCAGCAGATGAAGTTCGATGCCGAACCCGGCAAGTTCAACGTCTTTATCGGCGTCGATTCTGCCCGCGTGAAGCAGGGGTCGTTTGAATTGCTGTAACGGTTACAGGGGGAACTGACCAATGGGTTCCCCCTTGTTGGTCCCGTGAAAATACGGAAATGTCGGGTTAACCGAATACTTTTCGACTATGCTTTCCCCTCAAGTCGCTGAAAAAGTCGGCAAAAAGATGAGGAAAGCTTCATGACAATCTCAAAGATTTGGGCCGGTTCGCTGGCGCTGTTAGCGGCAGTGAGCTTACCCTTGCAGGCGGCGTCGCCGGTAAAGGTCGGTTCTAAAATTGACACCGAAGGCGCGCTGCTCGGCAACATCATTTTGCAGGTGCTGGAAAGCCACGGCGTCAAAACGGTCAATAAAGTCCAGTTTGGCACCACGCCGGTCGTGCGCGGCGCGATCACCTCAGGCGAACTGGATATCTACCCTGAATATACCGGTAACGGCGCGTTCTTTTTCAAAGATGAAAACGATCCGGCGTGGAAAAACGCACAAGCTGGCTTTGAGAAAGTCAAAAAACTCGATGCGGAGCAAAACAAGCTGGTCTGGTTAACGCCGGCGCCAGCCAATAATACCTGGACTATCGCGGTGCGCAGCGATGTCGCCGAAAAAAATAAACTCACCTCACTGGCCGATCTCGGGCGTTATCTGAAAGAGGGCGGTACTTTCAAACTGGCCGCCTCCGCTGAATTTATCGAGCGTGCAGACGCGCTGCCCGCTTTCGAAAAAGCCTACGATTTCAAACTCAGTCAGGAGCAGTTGCTGTCGCTGGCAGGGGGTGACACCGCCGTGACCATCAAAGCGGCCGCGCAGCAAACGTCCGGCGTCAATGCCGCGATGGCCTACGGTACGGATGGTCCGGTCGCCGCGCTGGGGCTACAGACCTTAAGCGATCCTAAAGGCGTTCAGCCCATTTATGCGCCAGCGCCTGTGGTGCGTGAGGCGGTACTGAAGGAATACCCGCAGATGGCGGAATGGCTGCAACCGGTGTTTGCCAGCCTCGATGAAAAAACGTTGCAACAACTTAATGCCAGCATTGCCGTTGAAGGGTTGGACGCCAAAAAAGTGGCGGCGGACTATCTGAAACAAAAGGGATGGGTGAAGTAAACGGACTGAAAAAGGTTGGGTGACGTGTCAAAAGTCAGTATTCAGCGCGTACTGTTGCTGCTGGTTATTCTTTCAGCCGCTGCTGTCGCGCTGCCGTTTGTGAACTATGCGCCGAATCGCCTGGTATCGGGAGAGGGACGCCAGCTCTGGATGCTCTGGCCAGGTTCGGTGTCGATGCTCACCGGCGCGGGTTGCGCCATGTTGACCTTGTGCTTTGTGCCGGGAAGAAAGGGGGCCGTGTGCACGCTGGTGGTGGCGCAACTGCTGGTGATCCTGATGTTGTGGAGCGTCGGCAAGGCGGCGACGTATCTGGCTGAAACCGGGACGCCGCTGGCGCGAACCAGTGTGGGAAGCGGTCTGTGGCTGGGGCTTGCGCTCGGATTGCTCGCCTGCAGCGATGCCATCCGGCGGATCACCGTGCAACCTCTCTGGCGCTGGGCGTTACATACGCAGATAGCGATTGTTCCCGTCCTACTCCTGTTGACGGGAACGTTCGACGATCTCTCGTTACTCAAAGAGTACGCTAACCGCCAGGATGTCTTTGATGATGCACTGGCTCAACATTTGACGCTGTTGTCAGGTACCGTATTGCCCGCGCTGGTGATTGGCATTCCCCTCGGTATCGGATGTTATTTTTTCCCGTCCAGCCAGGGACCGGTGTTTACCGTCCTTAATGTGATCCAGACCGTTCCTTCCGTTGCCCTGTTTGGCTTGTTGATTGCGCCGCTTGCCGGACTGGTAAAAGCGTTCCCCTGGCTTGCCACGGTGGGCGTGGCGGGAACCGGTTTGACCCCGGCGTTGATCGCGCTGGTGCTGTATGCGCTTCTGCCACTGGTTCGTGGCGTGGTGGCCGGGCTGAATCAGGTTCCCCGTGATGTTCTGGAAAGCGCACGCGCGATGGGCATGAGCACCGCTCAGCGTTTCCTTCACGTGCAGTTGCCGCTGTCGTTGCCGGTCTTTTTACGTAGCCTGCGGGTGGTGATGGTACAGACCGTCGGGATGGCCGTCATCGCGGCGCTGATTGGCGCTGGCGGTTTTGGCGCGCTGGTGTTTCAGGGACTGCTCAGCAGTGCCGTCGATCTGGTGCTGCTGGGGGTGATCCCGGTTATCGCGCTGGCGGTACTGATTGATGCGCTGTTTGATTTAGGGATCGCTCTGCTGAAGGTAACCCACCATGATTGAATTTAGCCACGTAAATAAAGCCTTTGGTGAGCACAACGCGGTTAGCAACCTGAACCTGCACATTCAGGAAGGCAGTTTCTCAGTACTGATTGGTACCTCGGGCTCGGGGAAATCCACGACCCTGAAAATGATTAACCGACTGGTGGAGCATGACAGCGGCAGGATCCGCTTTGCAGGCGAAGAAATCCGCAGTCTGCCGGTGCTGGAACTGCGCCGACGGATGGGCTACGCGATTCAGTCGATTGGCCTGTTTCCGCACTGGACGGTGGCGCAGAACATCGCCACCGTGCCACAACTGCTGAAGTGGCCGCGCAAAAAAATTGATGAGCGGGTGGCAGAATTAATGGCGTTGCTCGGGCTGGAAGAGGGATTGCGCGAGCGCTATCCGCACCAGCTTTCCGGTGGGCAGCAGCAGCGCGTGGGCGTGGCGCGGGCGCTGGCCGCCGATCCGCAGGTACTGCTGATGGATGAACCGTTTGGCGCGCTGGATCCCGTCACGCGTGGGGCGTTGCAGCAAGAGATGACCCGTATCCACCGTTTGCTGGGGCGAACCATTGTGCTGGTGACGCACGACATTGATGAAGCGCTGCGACTGGCGGAGCATCTGGTGCTGATGGACGGCGGCGAGATAGTCCAGCAAGGGACACCGTTGGCGATGCTGACGGCCCCGACGAATGACTTTGTGCAACAGTTTTTCGGTCGCAGTGAACTGGGGGTGCGACTGCTGTCACTGCGCACCGTGGCGGACTATGTTCGCCGGGATGAGCGCATTGACGGAGAGACGCTGACGGAAGCGATGACGCTGCGCGATGCGCTTTCAGCGTTTGTCGCGCACGGCCGCGATGTGTTACCGGTGGTCAACCGGCAGGGCATGGTTTGCGGGACGCTGCATTTTCGCGATCTGCTATCGGAGACGCTGACGCATGAAACGACTGCGTGACCCGCTGCTCTGGCTGATCGCACTTTTCCTGCTGATGCTGGCAGGTTTACCGCACAGTCAGGCGATTTTCGCCAGCCTGTTTCCCGAACTTCCACGTCCGGTCTATCAGCAGGAGAGCTTTCTCGCGCTGGCGCTGGCCCATTTCTGGCTGGTGGCCGTGTCAAGCCTGTTTGCGGTGGTGATTGGTGTCGGCGCCGGGATTGTGGTGACCCGACCATGGGGAAGAGAGTTTCGTCCGCTGGTGGAGACCATTGCCGCCGTTGGACAAACCTTCCCGCCCGTCGCGGTATTGGCGATTGCGGTGCCGGTGATGGGGTTTGGTCAGCAACCGGCCATTATTGCGTTGATTCTGTACGGCGTGTTACCCATCCTCCAGGCGACGCTGGCGGGGATAGGATCGATCCCGGAAAGTGTGTGCAGCATTGCCAGTGGCATGGGGATGAGTCCGGGACAACAGTTACGCAAGGTTGAGCTGCCGCTGGCGGCACCGGTGATTCTGGCAGGTGTGCGAACGTCGGTGATTATCAATATTGGCACCGCGACTATCGCGTCGACGGTAGGTGCCAGCACGATCGGTACACCGATTATCATTGGTCTGAGCGGGTTCAATACGGCGTATGTCATTCAGGGGGCGTTGCTGGTTGCGCTGGCGGCGATCATCGTAGACCGCCTGTTCGAACGGTTAGTGCAGCACCTTAGCCGGCACGCAAAATGAAGGTATAGCCTGCAAGCATCACGCCGCCAATACCGCCAATGGCCATGAGTAAAAAGAGGGTGATGACACCGATTTTCGCTACGCTCATGATGTTCTCCTTATGTTAACCCAGAGATTATACAGAGAAGCGTAGCTGTTAATGAATCATTAAATGCCAAGCGGGTAAATATCATGCCCTTCCGCACGCCAGGCATTCAGTTGCTGTTGCTGCGCCGATGTCTGATTTTCACCGCACCACACCAGTAAGGTGCGCCCTTCGAACAGGTCCGGGCGAAACTGGCTCAGCGAATGGGCCAGAACGTCAACCCGCCATCCCTGCTGACTGGCGACCCAGCCTTCCAGCCACAAACGCGTGGTATCGTGAATATTCCAGCCCACCACCAGCGCATCTTTCCCCTGTTTTTTTCTGGCTGAGGCGAGGCAAATGGCGACGTAATTGATCAGTACGCCATCAAGGATCCCCAGTAGCGCCAGTAGCGTCGGCTGTTGGCACTGCAATCGTCGACGTAGCGGAAGAAAAAGATGGGTGGTCAGCGTTTGCGCGGGGAAATCCTGGCCACGCTCTTTCAGCCAGACCCGCAGGTTGTGCAGATTGTTGTTTTGCAGATAGTGCAACAGGATTTCCTGTTGTTCACGCCAGCCGTTTTGCAGGTCTACGTTCTCATTGCTCAACAGCATTTTGACTTTGCTGACCTGCACCCCGTTATCTATCCAGTGCTTGATTTCGCGGATCCTGTCGATATCCGAATCATTGAACAGGCGATGCCCCCCGTCGGTACGCTGGGGTTTCAATAATCCATAACGCCGTTGCCACGCGCGAAGCGTAACGGGGTTAATATCACAAAGCAAAGCCACTTCACCTATGGTGTAAAGCGCCATTATTTTATCCTTGCTCGCGAGGTCCCAGTCTAACTTTAGTCGCTCTTTTTCGAACCAGGTAGTTTTGTCTGTTTTTTGTTCAGGTGAGGGGTGGTTTTATCAGTACACCGGTACTTTTTGTGTGATATCCCTTACTAATTTCTCATTTTATGCAACAGTTCAAAGACAGATCCCGCGAGTCGATGTATGTTACGCGGTTTTAGTTGATGTGTGGTCTGCAGGTATGTACGAGTTTAATCTGGTGTTGTTGCTGCTTCAGCAGATGTGCGTGTTCTTGGTTATCGCATGGCTGATGAGTAAAACTCGTTTATTCATACCATTGATGCAGGTAACCGTTCGTTTGCCGCACAAACTGCTGTGCTACGTAACCTTCTCCATTTTCTGTATCCTCGGCACCTATTTCGGTCTGCATATTGACGACTCTATCGCCAACACACGGGCAATTGGCGCGGTGATGGGCGGTCTGCTTGGCGGGCCGGTCGTGGGTGGACTGGTGGGGCTGACCGGGGGTCTGCACCGCTACTCAATGGGCGGCATGACGGCGCTCAGTTGTATGATCTCCACTATCGTGGAAGGATTGCTGGGTGGCCTGGTGCACAGCGTGCTGACGCGGCGAGGACGCACGGATAAAGTCTTTAATCCGCTGACGGCCGGGGCGATCACATTTGTCGCCGAAATGGTACAGATGCTGATCATTTTGCTGATAGCCCGGCCGTTTGACGATGCTTACCGACTGGTCAGCAATATCGCCGCTCCCATGATGGTCACCAACACCGTCGGTGCGGCGCTGTTTATGCGTATTTTGCTCGACAAGCGGGCGATGTTTGAAAAATATACCTCTGCGTTTTCCGCTACTGCGCTGAAAGTGGCGGCCTCCACCGAGGGGATCTTGCGCCAGGGATTCAACGAAGTGAACAGCATGAAGGTGGCGCAGGTGCTGTACAAAGAACTCGATATCGGCGCGGTGGCAATCACTGACCGCGAGCGGCTGTTAGCCTTTACCGGGATTGGCGACGACCATCACCTGCCGGGCAGGCCGATCTCCTCCGGTTACACGCTGCGGGCCATCGAGACGGGCGAGGTGGTTTACGCTGACGGCAACGAAGTGCCGTATCGCTGTTCGCTGCATCCACAGTGCAAGCTCGGTTCTACGCTGGTCATTCCCTTACGCGGAGAAAACCAACGGGTGATGGGCACCATCAAACTCTATGAAGCGAAAAACCGGTTGTTCAGTTCCATTAACCGAACGCTGGGTGAGGGGATTGCGCAGCTACTTTCCGCACAGATCCTTGCTGGACAATATGAACGTCAGAAAGCGATGTTGACGCAGTCAGAAATTAAGCTGCTGCATGCGCAGGTCAATCCGCATTTTCTGTTTAATGCGCTCAACACCATCAAAGCGGTGGTGCGCCGCGACAGTGAACAGGCGAGCCAACTGGTACAGGATCTCTCTACCTTTTTCCGTAAGAACTTAAAGCGCCCGTCGGAGATCGTCACACTGGCCGACGAAATTGAGCACGTGAATGCCTATCTGCAAATTGAGAAAGCGCGATTCCAGTCGCGGTTGCAGGTGAGTTTAAACGTGCCGGATGCGCTGGCGCATCAACAGTTGCCAGCCTTCACCCTGCAACCCATAGTCGAAAACGCCATTAAGCATGGGACATCGCAACTACTGGGCACGGGGGAGGTGTCCATCACCGCCCGTCAGGAAGGGCAGTATTTGATGCTGGATATTGAAGATAACGCCGGGTTGTATCAGCCCTCCGCGAACGTCAGCGGTCTGGGCATGAATCTGGTGGATAAACGCCTGCGTGAACGGTTTGGCGATGATTATGGTATTAGCGTCGTCTGCGAACCGGATTGCTTTACCCGAATAACCCTACGACTGCCCCTGGAGGAGACGCATGATTAAAGTGCTGATTGTGGATGATGAACCGTTAGCGCGGGAAAATCTGCGGATCCTGTTACAGGAACAAAGTGATATCGAGATCGTTGGCGAGTGCGCCAACGCCGTAGAAGCGATTGGCGCGGTGCATCGACTGCATCCGGACGTGCTGTTTCTGGATATTCAAATGCCGCGTATCAGCGGGCTGGAAATGGTGGGTATGCTCGACCCGGAGCATCGGCCGTATATTGTTTTTCTGACCGCTTTTGACGAATACGCAATTAAAGCCTTTGAAGAACACGCTTTTGATTATCTGCTTAAACCGATAGAAGAGGCGCGGCTGGAGAAAACCCTTAGCCGCCTGCGCCAGGAGCGGAGCAAACAGGACGTATCGGTATTGCCGGAAAACCAACAGTCGCTGAAGTTTATCCCCTGTAGCGGCCATAGCCGGATCTATCTGCTGCAAATGGATGATGTCGCTTTCGTCAGCAGTCGCATGAGCGGTGTTTATGTCACCAGCAGCGACGGCAAAGAAGGCTTTACTGAACTGACGCTCAGAACGCTGGAAAGCCGCACGCCATTGCTGCGCTGTCATCGTCAATATCTGGTTAACATGGCGCAGTTACAGGAAATTCGTCTGGAAGATAACGGTCAGGCGGAACTGATACTGCGTAATGGGTTAACTGTTCCGGTCAGTCGCCGCTATCTGAAAAGTTTGAAAGAGGCGATTGGCCTGTAAAACTGATACACTGCGCGCCATTGCATTATCGACAGTTGAAGGCTCTATGCTAAGTAACGATATTCTTCGTAGCCTGCGCTACGCCCTGAAAGCCAATAATAACGACATGGTGCGCATTCTTGCGCTGGCCGACATGGAATCCACCTCTGCGGGTTTCGACACCTGGATGACCAGGGAAGATGAAGAGGGGTTTGTCCGCTGCCCGGATATTATCCTCTCCGGATTCCTGAACGGCCTGATTTACGAGAAGCGCGGCAAAGATGAGTCTGCGCCTGAACTGGCGCTTGAGCGTCGGGTGAACAACAATACGGTGCTGAAAAAGCTGCGTATCGCTTTTTCACTGAAAACGGATGATATTCAGGCGATTATGACCCAGCAGAACGTTCGCGTTTCAATGCCGGAAATCACCGCCATGATGCGTTCTCCGGATCATAAAAACTACCGCGAGTGTGGTGATCAGTTTATGCGTTATTTCCTGCGCGGATTGACGGCGCGTCTGCACGGCAATAAAGGCTGATAGAAAGCGACGACCCGGCTGGATGCCAGGTCGTCGTCGTTTGATTATTTCACTTCTTTAAAGCCAGCGGTTTCCAGCATTTTCTGGCTCTGTTTCATGCTAATGCCGTTGCTTGGGTCACCCGAGAATTGCGTACCCATCACGCCCTGCAGCTTTTTAAAGTCAACTTTTTCCATGTCAACAGAAACGGTTTCTTCCGCGTAGCCATCCTTATAGGTCAGCTTTTCTTCCACGCCAGGAATGTTTTGATATTTTTCGCTGATCGGATCGAGGATTTTCGCCGCATCTTCTTTGGTTTTTACCCCGATAGAGGCGTAGTTGATTTTGTTCTCTGAGGTCTGCTTAATGACTTTGTCACCCTTGTAGGTATAGGTCATTACGATCTCAGTGCCATTGACGTCCGCTTTGAATGTTTTGCTTTCTTCCTTGTCGCCACATCCTGCCAGAGAGAAAACGAGAACTGACGCAAAAACGACCGAAAAAAACGTATTTAATGCTTTCATGTAAAACTCCATTTTATTAAACGTCTGCTGCTCAAAAATAAACCTTGCAGGGTATGTATACCAGAAATGAGGCAGGAGAGGGGAAAATGGCTACTGAATATGTCTGATAATGATCATTGAAAAATCTGAAATCATGCGAGTTATTGCCTGGATTAATATGACGCAAAAGAAAAAGCGCCGTGAGAGCGGCGCTTTAGAAAAGCTTATTTAACCTGGTGTCCAGGCTTTGCGCCTTCATCCGGGGTCAGCAGGAAGATGTCTGTCCCGCCAGGACCTGCGGCCATCACCATCCCTTCTGAGATGCCAAAGCGCATTTTACGCGGCGCCAGGTTTGCCACCATGACCGTATGACGACCAATCAGCACCTGCGGGTCCGGATAAGCAGAGCGAATGCCGGAGAAGACGTTACGCTTCTCGCCACCCAAATCCAGCGTCAGGCGCAGCAGTTTATCGGAGCCATCAACGAATTCAGCGTTTTCAATCAACGCT
Organism: Citrobacter sp. LST-B2; assembly: GCF_057983045.1. Classification (NCBI taxonomy): domain Bacteria; kingdom Pseudomonadati; phylum Pseudomonadota; class Gammaproteobacteria; order Enterobacterales; family Enterobacteriaceae; genus Citrobacter; species Citrobacter sp. LST-B2. The sequence goes on along the minus strand of NZ_CP192598.1, from coordinate 3,151,684 downwards.
ACGCGCAGATCGACTTTCGCGAAATCGTCAAAGGTAATGGTTTCCTGAATCGGGAAGTCCGCCAGTGGGCCGGTTACCGGAGCTGCCATAGCTTTCACCTCTTCTTTAGAGGCTTCCACCAGCGCTTCCACCTGCTTCATATCGATACGGTTATACAGAGCTTTGAAAGTATTGACCTTATGGCCCAGAAGCGGTTGCGCAATAGCATCCCAACGCAGTTCGGTGTGCAGGAATGCTTCAACGCGCTCGCTCAGCGTCGGCAGCACCGGCTTCAGGTACGTCATCAGCACGCGGAACAGGTTGATGCCCATCGAGCAGATCGCCTGCAGATCGGCGTCGCGACCTTCCTGTTTCGCCACCACCCACGGCGCCTGTTCATCAACATAACGGTTCGCGACATCCGCCAGCGCCATGATTTCACGGATCGCTTTGCCGAACTCACGGCTTTCCCACGCCTCGCCAATCACAGCCGCTGCATCGGTAAAGGTTTTATACAGCGCAGGGTCAGCCAGTTCAGCCGCCAGTACACCATCGAAACGTTTGTTGATAAAGCCAGCGTTACGGGAGGCGAGGTTAACCACCTTGTTGACGATATCGGCGTTTACGCGCTGGACGAAGTCTTCCAGATTCAGGTCGATATCATCAATGCGCGAAGAGAGCTTCGCAGTGTAGTAGTAACGCAGGCTGTCTGCATCAAAATGGTTCAGCCAGGTGCTGGCCTTAATAAACGTGCCGCGGGATTTGGACATCTTCGCGCCGTTGACCGTGACATAACCATGCACGAACAGGTTCGTCGGTTTACGGAAGTTGCTGCCTTCCAGCATGGCAGGCCAGAACAGGCTATGGAAATAGACGATATCTTTGCCGATGAAGTGATACAGTTCGGCAGTAGAATCTTTCTTCCAGTATTCGTCGAAGCTGACGGTATCGCCGCGCTTATCGCACAGATTTTTGAAAGAGCCCATGTAGCCGATTGGCGCATCCAGCCAGACATAGAAATATTTGCCCGGCGCATTCGGGATTTCAAAACCAAAGTAAGGGGCATCGCGGGAGATATCCCACTGCTGCAGACCGGATTCAAACCATTCCTGCATTTTGTTCGCCACCTGCTCCTGCAGCGCGCCGCTACGGGTCCACGCCTGTAGCATTTCGCTGAAAGAGGGCAGGTCAAAGAAGAAGTGTTCGGAGTCACGCATCACCGGCGTCGCGCCAGAGACCACAGACTTCGGCTCGATCAGCTCCGTCGGGCTATAGGTCGCGCCGCACACTTCGCAGTTGTCGCCATACTGATCCGGTGATTTACATTTCGGGCAGGTGCCTTTCACAAAACGATCCGGCAGGAACATACCTTTTTCCGGATCGTAGAGCTGAGAAATGGTGCGGTTCTTAATAAAACCGTTCTCTTTCAGACGGGTATAGATGAGCTCAGACAACTCCCGGTTCTCGTCGCTGTGCGTGGAGTGGTAGTTGTCATAGCTGATGTTGAACCCGGCGAAATCCGTCTGGTGCTCCTGACTCATTTCACCAATCATCTGCTCCGGAGTGATGCCAAGCTGCTGTGCTTTCAGCATGATCGGCGTGCCGTGGGCGTCGTCGGCGCAGATGAAGTTGACCTCGTGGCCGCGCATTCGTTGGTAACGGACCCAGACATCAGCCTGGATGTGCTCCAGCATATGGCCGAGGTGGATTGAGCCGTTGGCGTACGGCAGCGCGCACGTTACCAGAATTTTCTTCGCGACTTGAGTCATAGTAGATGTTACTTCTTCTCTGTTGAAAGGGGGTTCTGATGTTACCTGAAAGGGAATAACTACGCCAAGAATTAAGGGCATCAAACCACAAATGAATAATTGTTACCGCTGGAGTACACTACCTCACTACAATTGACCTTTTCAGAACAACAAAAAGGAGTCGGGATGAACGCACAATCCCAGGCCAAATCACCAGAAACCCTGCGCGCCATGGTCGCCGGGACGCTGGCGAATTTTCAGCACCCCACCCTGAAGCATAACCTGACGACACTTAAAGCGTTACACCACGTCGCCTGGATGGATGACACGCTGCACGTTGAACTGGTCATGCCGTTCGTCTGGCACAGTGCCTTTGAGGTGTTAAAAGAGCAATGTAGCGCTGATCTGCTGCGAATTACCGGGGCGAAGGCGATCGACTGGAAGCTTTCTCACAACATCGCCACCCTGAAGCGCGTGAAAAATCAGCCGGGTGTGAACGGCGTGAAGAACATTATCGCCGTCAGCTCCGGCAAAGGCGGCGTCGGTAAATCGTCGACTGCGGTAAACCTGGCGCTGGCATTAGCGGCAGAAGGGGCGAAAGTAGGGATTCTGGACGCCGACATTTATGGTCCGTCGATCCCAACTATGCTGGGGGCGGAAAACCAGCGCCCAACCTCGCCGGATGGTACCCATATGGCACCGATCATGTCTCACGGGCTGGCGACGAACTCCATCGGTTATCTGGTCACTGATGATAACGCGATGGTGTGGCGTGGGCCGATGGCCAGTAAAGCGCTGATGCAGATGCTACAAGAGACGCTGTGGCCGGATCTGGATTACCTCGTGCTGGACATGCCGCCGGGTACTGGTGATATCCAGCTGACGCTGGCACAAAACATCCCGGTCACGGGGGCCGTTGTGGTGACCACGCCGCAGGATATTGCGTTGATTGACGCTAAAAAAGGCATTGTCATGTTCGAAAAAGTCGAGGTGCCGGTGCTGGGCATTGTCGAAAACATGAGCATGCATATCTGCAGCAACTGCGGTCATCATGAGCCGATCTTTGGTACCGGTGGCGCGCAAAAACTGGCTGAGCAGTATCACACGCAACTGTTGGGACAAATGCCGTTGCATATTAGTCTGCGTGAAGATCTCGATCGCGGGACGCCAACCGTGGTCAGCCGTCCGGACAGTGATTTCACCGTGATGTATCGCGAACTGGCGGGACGTGTTGCCGCACAGCTTTACTGGCAGGGTGAAGTCATCCCCGGCGAAATTGCCTTTCGCGCCGTCTGATTTCGGCTAATCGGTTTTATTCTTTCTATTCACCGCATTGATTTTATATCGGTGTGGTGAATATCTAATTTGAATAACGCTATCTGAGTTATGCAGAGCCACTGAATAACGTGGGCGTTCTTCTTAAATCTGACCGTCTGTGCGGGGTTATCCTGATGACCTTAACGATAAAATAAGCGTTGGATTCCCCCTCAGCCCGAGGGGGGCGAACCTCAACGATGATAGAAAATCTCGCCGTCGTAAGCTTTAATAATTTTACCGTCAGCGTCATTGATCAGCACATAGGCACCGCCCATGTAGGTCCAGTGTGTCCCGGCATCTGGCGCAGGTAAATTACGCAGATTCCACTGTTTGATGGTGTACTCGTCAGTGCGATACATCTCTGGCACCGTATCGCCAGGCTTGAAGTGGGTAAAGTCGGCGATGAAACCACTGAGTTCATATTGATCAATCCCCTTCGCGGGGACGGCTGTAGCTGGTGCGGCCCAGACCGCGCTGGATGCGAGCAGCAGCGCGCCTACCACCAATTTATTCTTCATACTTCTACGCTCTCCACTGTTAGGACCCTCAAAATCAGTCGTGTATCTTTCCCGGCCTTCATGATAACTGACAAGCGCGGGTTTGTTAGATTCCCGAAAAATTCGTAAAAAATGTAAAATTTATTAGTCTGACATGCACTATAGAAGAAAATCGCCAAATACGGGGAGAGTGGCGATGCCTTTCGGAACACAGGCTAACAGTGGATTAGCCCCATATGCAAAAATGCAGACGTTCAGCGTACATCACGCCTGCAATAAAACCCGCACTGATGATAAGGGTGTGCAGGAAAAAATGAAAAATAATTAACTTCACTATCCGGAGGCTCATTTTTAAATACGTATTACAGACGATGTTGTTGAGAATTGTCTATCTATAACAATTAATTAATGTCAACATATAAACAGATTGAAATAAAACTATGGATCGTTTCTGAATTTCCAATATTGATAAAGATCATGGAAAACCCGCTGAATAGCAATTAAGAATCATCGTTTTGATGACATTAGTCTTTTGTATTTGTTACGTTAATTAATTGCAAATTTGAAGACGGGGAATAACTATTTTCTTCGGATTTATCCTGGTGTCATGCATCCTCTAAGTTATTTGATCTTAATTTCCCTAAATTATATTGACAGATGAAAGCGGCCTAAATATTCTGCGCACTAAATAGTGATATAAAAACACGCTGCTTTTGCAGGGTGATATTATTTTGTTAATTAATGATGGTGATGGCAGTGATGAAACAGTTAACTATAAAAAAGGCGGTATTTTCGCTTTTGGTTGTCAGTATTCTGTCCGGCTGTGTGTCGGAAGAGCAGCGCCTGGCGCGCTGTGAAGCCAAAGGCGTCAGTCGTGATGTCTGCTATCAGGTAGAACAGTCTAATCAACAGATGATTATCAATAACGCGGAGCAAAACGCGTATGTGAATGCACGTGAAGCGGTAAAGCAACACGCTCAGGCGGCAAAGAAAAAAAACATATATCACTTTGAAGGCATGGAAATTAAAAAGGTGAGCACCGGGCTTGATATTGATGGAGCTCATGCTGCAGTTATCGAGAAAGAGGAAAAGGCGACGGTCTATCAACAAGGGTTGCACTATTTTGTCGTGTACACCAACGGACGGTTAGCCGTGCTGAACGAACAGAGACAGTTTTTGGGGTGGGCGAAATGAGAAATTATCTGTTAGCGCTTATTCCGCTAACGTCCTTTTCCGCAGATGCTTCTGATATTGCGCAGGCACAACAAGCCGTTGCTCATGCCCAACCAATGGTTGACGCGGTATAAGAGGATATTGCCGCCGTGCGGGTGGCGGCTTTCACTATTGATGTTCAGGCTGAACAGGTAAATGCAGAGTAGCGAAAGGGTTACAAATCGGGGCAGTGAGGGTATCATCACGCGAGTGACCTGACCGTCACGCAGAAAAATTTCGTTAATGACTCGGGGTGCCCCTTTTCACGAAGGGCTGAGAAATACCCGTACCACCTGATCTGGATAATGCCAGCGTAGGGAAGTCAGACACTGCTCGTGTCCCTTCTTCGCGCGGGCAGGAGCGTAACCATGCAGCCTGACCTGCACAGCCGCGAACATGCGGTTCGTACCTTACAAGATTTTCGTACCCTTTCTCCGTTAACACATTGTATGACCAATGACGTCGTGCAGAGTTTTACCGCCAATACGCTACTGGCGCTGGGGGCTTCTCCGGCGATGGTGATTGAGCCCGAAGAAGCTCGCCAGTTTGCAGCCCTTGCCAGCGCGTTGCTCATCAACGTCGGCACGTTGACACAACCGCGTGCACATGCAATGCGGGCGGCGGTTGAGCAGGCAAACAGCGCCAAAACTCCATGGACACTAGACCCGGTTGCCGTAGGCGCGCTTGAATACCGTCGCCGTTTCTGCCTAGAACTCCTTGCCTTAACACCGGCTGCCATTCGCGGTAACGCCTCTGAGATCCTGGCGTTAGCCGGTGAAAGCGCTGGCGGGCGTGGAGTGGATGCTACCGACCCGGTTGCAACGGCTCTGCCGGCGGCGCAGATTCTGGCACGCCACACCGGCGCTGTTGTGGTAGTCACCGGCGAAGTGGATTACATCACCGACGGCGAGCGCACTCTGAGCGTCACCGGCGGCGATCCGCTGATGACGAAAGTCGTGGGCACTGGCTGTGCGCTTTCTGCCGTGGTCGCCGCCAGCTGCGCGCTACCCGGAAACCGGATCGAAAACATCGCGTCCGCCTGTGGATGGATGAAACTGGCAGGACAGCACGCCAGCAAAATCTGTCACGGACCCGGCAGTTTTGTTCCGGCGTTTCTTGATGCGCTCTACACCCTGGATGCGGAGGTCGCAGCATGAAGCGGGTTAACGCACTGACCATTGCCGGTACCGATCCCAGCGGCGGCGCCGGTATTCAGGCCGATCTGAAAACCTTCTCGGCGCTCGGCGCTTACGGCTGTGCGGTAATTACCGCGCTGGTGGCGCAGAATACACGCGGCGTGCAGTCGGTGTATCGCATTGAACCGGATTTTGTCGCCGCGCAGCTCGATTCGGTGTTCAGCGATGTGCGCATCGATACCACCAAAATCGGTATGCTGGCGGAAACCGATATCGTTGAGGCGGTGGCGGAACGACTGGAACGCCATCAGGTGCAGAATGTCGTACTCGACACAGTCATGCTGGCGAAAAGTGGCGATCCGTTATTGTCGACTTCCGCCGTTGAGACATTGCGCAGGCGACTGTTGCCACAGGTTTCACTCATTACGCCTAATCTGCCCGAAGCGGCAGCGCTGCTGGATTGCCCGCACGCACGAACAGAAAAAGAGATGCTGGAACAGGGGCGAGCGTTGCTGGCGATAGGCTGTGGCGCAGTGTTGATGAAAGGCGGTCATCTGGACGATGAACAAAGTCCTGACTGGCTCTTTACAGCGACCGGTGAACAGCGCTTTACCGCACCGCGGGTGATGACCAAAAACACGCACGGCACCGGATGTACGCTCTCTGCGGCGCTGGCCGCGCTGCGTCCACGACATGCTGACTGGGCCGGGACAGTGCAGGAGGCGAAAGTCTGGCTGTCGGCGGCGCTCGCGCAGGCTGACACGCTGGAGGTTGGACACGGCATCGGGCCGGTTCATCATTTCCACGCGTATTGGTAGCGTATATACTGGCAGCAGACTGGCTGTCAGGAAAAAGACTCATGGAACAAGCGCATACTCAACTTATCGCGCAACTGAACGAACGTATTTCAGCGGTGGATAATACCCCGCTGTATATCAAGTTTGCCGAAACGGTGAAAAATGCCGTGCGCAGTGGTGTGGTTGCGCATGGCAACATTTTGCCTGGCGAACGCGATCTCAGTCAGTTAACGGGCGTTTCGCGCATCACGGTGCGCAAAGCGATGCAGGCGCTGGAAGAAGAAGGCGTGGTGACGCGTGCTCGCGGCTACGGCACGCAGATCAACAACATCTTTGAATATTCGCTGAAAGAGGCGCGTGGGTTTTCTCAACAGGTGGTGCTGCGCGGGAAAAAACCGGACACCTTATGGGTCAACAAACGGGTAGTTAAGTGTCCGGAAGAGGTGGCGCAACAGCTGGCGATTGCCGCCGGCAGCGATGTGTTTCTGCTTAAGCGCATCCGCTACGTTGATGAGGACGCGGTTTCTATCGAGGAGTCGTGGGTGCCCGCGCATCTTATTCATGATGCCGATGAAATTGGTATATCGCTGTACGACTATTTCCGCAGCCAGCATATCCATCCCCAGCGCACGCGCTCACGGGTGAGTGCAAAGATGCCGGATGCTGAATTCCAGTCGCATATCCAGATGGACAGCAAAGTGCCGGTGCTGGTGATCAAACAGGTAGCGCTTGACCAACAGCAGCGGCCCATCGAGTACAGCATCAGCTACTGCCGAAGCGATTTATACGTCTTTGTGTGCGAGGAGTAACTCCTCGCGAAACGGCGCACAGTCACCGCCGCGATGTCCTACCACCCACGATGCCACGGCGTTGCCGAGCAGCACGGCATCCGCCAGCGACCAGCCCGACGCCAGCCCGGCCAGCATGCCGCCCGCGTGGCTGTCACCGGCGCCAATCGTGTCAACGACCGTTGTCGGGAAGGCGGGTACGCATCCGGAAGATTGCGCGCTGAAGTACCAGGCGCCTTCTTTGTCATGGCGCACGATTAACGGCGCAGAAAATTGCTTCACCCATTGCGCACCTAAGTCTTCCACATCCTGGCTGAGACCAAACCGCTCCGCCGCGATTTCGGCTTCCTGACGATTGAGCGACACCAGAGGGCGACAAGCCAGAATGCGTGACATCAGTGCATCAGGAATATCGCCAATGCGCGGGCCAAAATCGATAAACGGCATAACGCGATCCAGCCCTTCCAGCCACTGCACCAACAGCTCGCCGCAGGGTGAGGAGAGTTGATAGCCCGAAAGATAAATCAGGCTGTCAGGTGGGATGGTGAGCTGGGCCAGCCAGTCGGTATTCCACTGGTTCTCCACGCCGCTGAATGACATAAACGTGCGCTCGCCATCCGGTTCGACCAGCGCAAGGCACCAGCCGTTGTCACCTTGTGTGGTCTCGATGAGGCTGTGTAACCCTTCTTTCGCCATCCGGTTACGAATGATCTCGGCCCATACGCCCTGGCCCAGCGGCAGGGCGTTACCGGCATCAATACCCAGCCGTTTCAGCGCCACGGCGATGTTCAGCGCGCAGCCGCCGACGTTAACGCCTTGCTGTTTGAGTTCAATGTCACACCCGCGCCAGGGCAGGGCATAGGCATCAGCGATGACATCGATGACCGCCGCGCCGATAACCGTGACCGGATGGCGGGTCGTTAACCCCGGCAACAGTTCGGCTAAACGTGAAGTGTTCATGACGCCTCCCGACGTTGGCGCAGACGAGCAAGCGCCGTCGCATAGCGGTTGAAATCGAGCTGATTGACCGTATCCAGCTCTTGTTTCCATACCGGGTTGATGGCACCTATACCCTGCAACGCGCCGCAAATGGCCGTTGCCATTGCTCCAATGGTATCGGTATCGCCGCCGAGGTTGGCACACAAAATGGCGCAGCGATTGGGATCCGTTTGCGCCAGTTCGACCATCGCGATGGCGCAGGCCACCGATTCGATCGTGCTGGTTCCGGCGCCAATCACTTGATACAACTGTTCGCTGGCCGCTTCGGCTCCGTCAGCATTGCGCACAATTTTCAGCGCCATCTCCAGACGCGCACAAAGCGATGCGCTGAACGTAGTAATGCGCTTTTGCTGGGCGTGCAGGGCGATGGCGGGAAGCGAGTCAACAATTGCGGCCCAGGAATCACCCTCAATCGCCCGTGAAATCGCCCATGCCACCACCACCGCACCGGCGATAGCCAGATCGGATTTGTGCGTCGGGCTGGAGGCCAGCGCGATATCCTCAATAAACGCATCCAGATCGCGGGCGGGCAGCAGGCATCCCAATGGCGATACGCGCATGGCCGCGCCGTTGGTGACGCCGTTATTCTCCAGTTCTGCTACCGGTTTCCCGTCGCGAATCGCGTTCAGGGCGATTTTCGACGTCGGCCCGAGAACGTTTTTATTGAAGGCGTCAAAGCGCAACGCCCAGTCGAGAATGTTCCGTCCAATCAGGTCCGGGTCGATCTCGCCGTCACGTTCCAGCAGAGCATCCGCCAGACAGAGCGCCATTGAGGTATCGTCGGTAAATTCTGCGCGGCCAAAATAACAGGCCGCATTATTTTCTTTTGGGCCCGGCAGAAAGCGGTCAATCCAGCCAAAGTGTGCTTTGACGCGGGTTCTTGGCCACAGTTCTGACGGCATACCCATCGCATCCCCTAACGCCTGCCCGTAAAGAGCACCGAGAATACGTTCTGCTTTCATTTTACTTCCCCTTGTGTCAACGCAGTCTCGCGAACCTCAATAGCGGTAATTTCTTTGTCCGATTCGCGAAAGAAAATCATGAATAGTACGGCTATCACGGCGATCATCACCGCACCGAATGTCCACATGCCCGCCCAGTTGAAGGTCAGGCCATTGACCGGCTCCGGATAAGCAAACATTTTTTCCATCATCACGCCGCCGAGACGGTAGCCCAGCAGGCTGCCGAAGCCCTGACAGCAGAGCGTAATCAACCCCTGTGCGGCGGTACGCATATGCACTGGCGCTTTTTTATCGACGTAGATGTATGCCGTCACGTAATAGAAGTCATAGCTCACGCCGTGCAGCAAAATACCGAGGAACAGCAGGGCATAGGTGAAATATTCGTCTGCGCTGCCGTAGATGAAAAAGCCGTAGCGGATCGCCGCCGTGATAAGACCAAGTAGCAATACCTTCTTAATACCAAAGCGTTTCGTAAAGAAAGGCAGCGCCAGCATAAAGAAGATTTCGGAGAACTGACCGAGGGTCATCCAGCCGGTGGCGTTTTTCATCCCCACTTCGGTCAGATACCCATTGGCGAAGATGTAATAGAACGCCAGTGGCATCGCGAACAGGAACGAGCAGAAGAAAAAGACGAGGAAGTTTTTATCACGCAGCAGGATCAGCGCATCCAGGCCCAGCATGACTTTGACGTCCATCTTGCCGGTGCTTTTCGGCGGGGTATCCGGCAGAAAGAAGGCAAACACACCCAGCAGCGCAGAGCTGGCCGCCGTCACCAGCAGCGGGATGTTGGTTGGCGAGATGTCATTATAGCCCAGCATCTGTGGCAGAAATCCACAGGCGAGACCAGAGGCAATCCAGCCGATGGTGCCCATTACGCGGATGCGCGGGAAGTCACGCTCCACGTCCGGCACGTTAGCAAACGCGATGCTGTTGGTCAGCGCAATGGTTGGCATATAGGTGAGCGAATAGGCCAGCAGCAGCGGGAAGAATCCACCGAACGTCGTCTGCTGAGCGGCAAAATACATCAGTACCGCACCGGCGAACATCAGTACTGCCAGCACTTTTTGCGCCGAGAAGAAACGGTCGGTCAGCGAGCCCACGAGGATCGGCGACAGAATTGCGGCGATCGCCGTACAGGCATAAGACCAGCCAATCTCACCGGCGGTAAAACCACTTTTACTCAACCAGAGCCAGAGCGGAACAAACCAGGCTCCCCAGATAAACCATTCAACGAACATCATGAACGACAGTTTCACTGTAGTTTTCATCTTTAAATCCTTCATGACAGGTAAGGTACGCCATGACAGTACCACTTAATAATACCTTTTAAATACCTTTAAGGTGAAACCTTGACCGTCTTAACACTTTATCGTCAGTGAATCGTGCCAGCAGATAGCGCTGAAAAATCCCCGAAAGATGGAAAAAATGGCCGGTCGGTACCAGACTTATGGCTGCCCGCAAAACGCGGGTCAGGACAATCCACATTCCGACGCATTCGGAACTTACGGGAGCATAACTATGACTGATATTGCGCAGTTGCTTGGCAAAGACGCCGACAGCCTCTTACAGCATCGTTGCATGACCATACCCTCAGACCAACTCTATCTGCCCGGACATGATTACGTCGACCGCGTGATGGTGGACAACAACCGTCCGCCTGCGGTACTGCGTAACATGCAGACGTTGTATAACACCGGGCGTCTGGGGGGAACGGGTTACCTGTCCATTTTACCGGTCGATCAGGGGGTGGAACACTCGGCAGGGGCGTCGTTTGCCGCCAACCCGCTCTATTTCGACCCGAAAAACATCGTTGAACTGGCGATCGAAGCCGGATGTAACTGTGTGGCCTCAACCTATGGCGTACTGGCTTCCGTCTCGCGTCGTTACGCGCATCGCATTCCGTTTCTGGTGAAACTCAACCATAACGAAACCCTTAGCTATCCGAATACCTACGACCAGACGCTGTATGCCAGCGTAGAGCAAGCGTTCAATCTGGGGGCGGTGGCCGTAGGCGCAACCATCTACTTTGGTTCAGAAGAGTCACGTCGGCAGATTGAAGAGATTTCCGCCGCCTTTGAACGGGCGCATGAGCTGGGTATGGTCACCGTACTGTGGGCCTATCTGCGAAATGCCGCGTTCAAAAAAGAGGGCGTCGATTACCACGTCTCCGCCGACTTAACCGGGCAGGCGAACCATCTGGCGGCAACCATTGGTGCGGATATCGTCAAACAGAAAATGGCGGAAAATAACGGCGGATACAAAGCCGTGAATTATGGCTACACCGACGATCGCGTCTACAGCAAACTGACCACAGAGAACCCGATCGATCTGGTGCGCTATCAACTGGCAAACTGCTATATGGGGCGTGCCGGGTTGATTAACTCCGGCGGCGCGGCAGGCGGCGAAACTGACCTGAGCGACGCGGTACGTACGGCGGTAATCAACAAACGTGCAGGCGGGATGGGGTTGATTCTGGGTCGTAAAGCTTTCAAAAAATCGATGGCTGACGGCGTGAAATTGATCAACGCCGTGCAGGATGTCTATCTCGATAACAAAGTGACGATTGCTTAACGCAGTAGCGGGCAATCTGGCGGCAGTCGACACCGCAACGCGGCGGGCAGGATTTCGATATGAAATTCCTGTCCGCTCAGCGGTTCGCCATCAAGATTAAAGGTAATGTCATGCGGTGCCCGGATATCAAACCAGGCTGAAGCGCCGTCGATGATATTGGGGTTTTCCTCCTGTGGTTTCAGGGTGGAAAATAGCGCGGGCAGGATCTCTTCCCCGGTGAAAATCCGCAGTTGCAGCAAACCGTCGTTGATCAACGCATTCGGACACAACTGCTGACCGCCGCCAGCCTGACGCCCATTACCAATCCCAATCACCAGCGCATCACCCTGCCAGTGGAAGTTCTCACCACGGATTTCGCAACGGTCCGGTTTTAGCGTATCCATGCGCATCAGGCCGTGAATGATGTATGAGACGCCGCCCAGCGCCGCTTTCAGTTTTTCCGGCGTCTCGGTGGTGATACGCGTACCAAAACCACCGGTTGCCATATTGATAAAACAGGTTTTATCGTTAACTTGCACCATATCAATCTCAATGGCGTTACCGACAATCGCCAGCTTCAGCGCCTTATCTAACTCCTCGGGGATCCCGACGCTGGTGGCAAAGTCATTGGCGGTGCCCAGTGGCAGAATGCCCAGTGCGGGAATATCGGCCCCCTCACACTGGATCAGCGCTGTCGATACTTCGTTAATCGTGCCGTCACCGCCGCCGGCGATCACCGTTTCAACGCCCAGACGACGAGCCTCTTCGACATAGCGCTGCGCATCGCCTTTTTCCCAGGTAACGCGAACGTGAATCTCTACTCCTTCGTCACGGAGCAGCCCAATGGCGTCCCGCAGAACGGGGTTATCAGCACTTTTACCATTCAGAATCAATACGCTGGAGGGAAAATGATCCATTCCTTTTTTGCCTGTTTGTTTTTGGAATCTATGAAGAAAGTGTATAGCAGAAACGAAAAGGGGAGGTCAGAACAGGCTTAAAATACGCACACAATATACGATTCAGGCCGCAAAAAAATAAGCCTGCGTAAGGGAGATTACGCAGGCTAAGGAGGTGGTTCCTGGTACAGCTAGCATTTATGGGTTATGTTTTTCAGCGAAACGGATAATACCCTTAATGAACGAAGCGGTATGTGATCGGTTTCTAAGATTCCTCCTGGCGTGAAAAAATAACCCTGATTAACTATTTAGCGTGCGGATTTCGCGTCGATTCGCCGGAAAAATTGCGCATTAACAGTGCATAATCCAGCATCAGATCCTGTGGAACAGGGATCCATACGGTATAACCGTCCCCCGGCGCCACTGGCATTGGCTCGCCTTTGGCGTTTTCCATCTGCGCTAACGTGAAGTTCACGTTGCCCTGTGGGGTCATCAGTTCCAGGCTGTCGCCGACGGAGAATTTATTTTTCACTGCCACGGCCGCGAGGTCGCCATTGCGCTCACCGGTAAACTCACCCACGAACTGCTGACGCTCGGATACCGAGTAACCGTATTCGTAGTTCTGATAATCGTCATGGGTGTGGCGACGCAGAAAACCTTCGGTGTAACCACGGTGCGCCAGACCTTCCAGCGTTTCCAACAACTGCGGATCAAACGGCTTACCGGCAGCGGCGTCGTCAATCGCTTTACGATAAACCTGTGCGGTACGCGCGCAGTAGTAGAAAGATTTGGTACGGCCTTCAATTTTCAGCGAGTGCACGCCCATCTGCGTCAGGCGCTCAACGTGGGCGATGGCACGCAGATCTTTCGAGTTCATGATGTAAGTGCCGTGCTCGTCTTCGAACGCGGTCATGTATTCGCCCGGGCGCTGGGCCTCTTCAATCATAAACACTTTATCGGTTGGCGCGCCGATACCCAGCGTCGGCTCCACGTTTTGTACCGGGATCGGCTCGTATTTGTGGACGATATTACCGACCACATCTTCTTTGCCTTCCTGTACGTTATATTCCCAGCGGCAGGCGTTGGTACAGGTGCCCTGGTTCGGGTCGCGCTTATTGATGTAACCGGAAAGCAGGCAGCGACCAGAATAGGCCATGCACAGTGCGCCGTGAACGAAGATCTCAATCTCCATCTCCGGTACCTGGTTGCGGATCTCTTCAATCTCTTCCAGCGACAGTTCGCGCGACAGAATCACACGGGTCAGCCCCATCGATTGCCAGAATTTTACCGTCGCCCAGTTCACGGCGTTGGCCTGGACCGAGAGGTGAATCGGCATTTCCGGGAAATTCTCACGTACCAGCATGATAAGACCCGGATCGGACATGATCAGGGCATCCGGACCCATTTCCACCACCGGCTTCAAATCGCGGATAAAGGTTTTCAGCTTCGCATTGTGCGGGGCGATGTTGACCACCACATAGAATTTTTTCCCTAGCTCATGGGCTTCATTAATGCCGCGCTGCAGATTCTCGTGGTTGAATTCGTTATTGCGCACGCGCAGCGAGTAGCGCGGCTGGCCCGCATAGACGGCATCTGCGCCATAGGCGAAAGCGTAACGCATATTTTTCAGCGTTCCCGCCGGGGAAAGGAGTTCCGGTTTAAACATAATGTTCTCGTTCTGATGACAGGTCAGATCCGCTTCACCTGATGAAGCGGCTAGAGGAGAGTCCTCACGTTAAGGGCGGGCATTGTAGCGCTGCGGGCAAATGAGGTAAAGGAAAACGCCGGGCCCGATAACGCGGCGTTATCGGGCCACTATTTGCGCTACCGTGTCAGACAATCCGGCAGGCATCCGCTTCCCAGCGATAGCCGACGCCATACACTGCACGGATAAACGACTGCTCTTCGTCAAGCGCTTCCAGCTTGCGACGCAGGTTTTTGATATGACTGTCGATGGTGCGGTCGGTCACCACGCGATAATCATCATAGAGATGATTCAGCAACTGCTCACGGGAAAACACTTTCCCCGGTTCGTGAGACAGCGTTTTCAGCAGGCGGAACTCCGCAGGCGTCAGGTCGAGCATTTTATTACGCCAGGAGGCCTGAAAACGGCTTTCATCGACGATCAGCGGGCTTTCGGCGTCCAGTTGCTGTAATTCACGCTGCGGCTTACAGCGGCGCAGAATGGTCTTCACGCGGGCGACCACTTCGCGCGGACTGTAGGGTTTGCAGATGTAATCATCCGCACCAATTTCCAGTCCCAGCAGGCGGTCGATCTCCTCAATTTTGGCGGTGACCATCACGATTGGCACCTCGGAGAAACGACGGATTTCGCGACACAGGGTCAGGCCATCGGTACCCGGTAGCATCAGATCCAGCAGGATTAAATCCGGCGGCGTCTGGCGCACATAAGGCAGTACCTGATCGCCATGGCTAATCAGCGTCGGGGCATAGCTCGCGGCGCGCAGATAGTCGATAAGTAACTGTCCCAGCTTGGGTTCATCTTCCACAATCAGAATGCGTGGCGTGTTTTCATCAATGGGTAACTCAGTCATACGTCTCTCTGTAAATCGCGTTCCAGCGGTAATTCTACTGTAATGCTTACCCCGCCAAAAGGCGAATGGGCAGCGTGGATGCGGCCATTATGGGCCTCAACGATGTTGACGCAGATCGCCAGTCCCAGTCCGGACCCTCCGCTGGCGCGGTTGCGCGATCCTTCGGCGCGGTAGAATCGCTCGAACAGTTTCTTAAGCTGATCGTCACTGACGCCCGGCGCGGAGTCGGCGAAGGTGATCAGCACGCGTTTGTCGCGCAGCTCTGCGCTGATACGTAAGCTGCCGCCGCTATCGGTGTAACGAAGGCTGTTTTCTAACAGGTTGTTGAATAACTGCATCAGGCGATCGCGATCGCCGAACACGGTAACGCTATCGGGCAGGGAAAACTGTAGCGTCAGATCCCGGCTGGCAAAACGTTCGCGGAATGCGCCGCCCGCCACTTCCAGCAGTGGGATCACGTCGACGGTAGTTTTTTGGTAGGCCAGCGCGCCTTCGTCAGACATCGAAAGCTGGTGCAGATCGTCGACCAGTTTGGTCAGTGTCCCCACTTCCGCCTGTAACGAGGCCACCGATTCCGGCGTGAATTTTCGCACGCCGTCCTGAATCGCTTCCAGTTCACCGCGCAGGACTGCCAGCGGTGTGCGCAGCTCATGCGAGATATCGGCCATAAAATCGCGACGCATCTGCTGATTCTTTTCCAGGGTACTGGCGAGCTGATTAAAGTCCTGCGCCAGTTTGCCCAGCTCATCGGCGCTGGTGGCGGCAACACGGGTGGTGAAATCCCCCGCAGCCAGTTTGTGCGTGCCTTCGACCAGCCGTTTGACCGGGGCCAGCAGTCCGCGCGCGAGTGGAAAGGTCGCCAGCGCCGCCAGCAGGGTTGAGAGCGCCACAATCAGCCAACTGGTGCGCCGCTGCTGTTTATCGAAATTAATGTCGGTGTTACGCGTCAGACGTTCAACAGGGGAGGCAATGACGGCGCCGACCTCCTGACCGTTAACCAGAATGGGCCGCCGCGTACCGTCTGCGGGAACCGGGCCGCGCGGGCCAACCATGACATGCGCATCCTGGTCCACCACCCAGAACTGCGTGCGCCAGCCGTGTGGCGGCATACCAGGGCCTTGTTTATCATCGTCTTTGTCATGTTCAAAGGAGCGGAGGATCTGAAACACAAAGCGGTCATTATTGCGCAAAAAGCGCCAGCTGCCGTGCTGTTGGTACTGTTCACCTAACGCGTCGCTGAGCATGGTCAGACGCTGCTCGTTGCCGTTTTTGATGTAGTCAATGAACCCTCGCTCGAAGCTGATGCGTACCGCCCAATGCATACTGATCAACAACACGATGCAGGTGGCGAAAATCGCCAGAAACAGTTTGCCGGTAATGCCGGGTCGCCAGAGCTTCATCAGGTTCTCCTTTTGCGTCGCGCAATGACGACATTTTTATGGGTATCGTTTGGGACGCGGGCAAAGATCACGGCGGGCAACGCAATGATAAAAGCCATGCACAGCCAGGTGTACATAAAGACGGTATGCGACGTTCCGCTATCCACCGTAAACTGTTGTTGTCCGAACATCCCTAGCAGCAGACCGGCAACGGTGACGCCGATACTCATTGAGAGTTGCATAATCATCGACAGCAGGCTGTTCCCGCTGCTGGCCAACTCATCCGGCAGATCTTTCAGGGTCAGGGTGTTCATGGAGGAGAAACGCGTCGAATTGACCATGCCCTGAACAAACAGCACCAGCGGCAGCACGTAATACCAGCCCAGCAGCGCAGTGGACATAAACAGCAGGGTTACCACCGACAACCCAAGCGTCGTGGCGACCAGCACCCGACGGTAACCAAAGCGGTTAACCACCTGTACAACAATGCGTTTCATGCCCATGCTACCCAGCACCATCGGGATCATCATCAGCCCGGCGTGAAACGGGGAAAAGCCGAGACCAATCTGCAAAAAGACCGGCGTCATGAAAGGCAACATGCCGCTGCCGATGCGTCCGGCAAAGCTGCCGAACAGCCCCAGCGAGAAGGTTGGCGTGCGGAACAGGTGGAGACTGAACAGCGCTCGCGGGTTAGCTTTGGCGTGTTTCAGGTAGAGCAAAATGGCCGCCACACCGCCCACTACCAGCGCGCCGAGCGCGAACGACGACATCCCCATCCCTTTGCTGCCGTCCAGCGCGATGGTCAGAACCGCCATCCCCGTCGCCAGTAGCAGAAAACCCGAGAGATCAAAGCGTCGGGTTTGCATGGTGTAGTTGGGCATCAGCAGCAGCGTGGCGATCGCGCCGACAATACCGACCGGCAAATTAATCAGGAAAATCCAGTGCCAGGAGGCATATTCCACGAGGATCCCGCCCAGCGCCGGGCCCAGCAACGGGCCTATCTGACCTGGCAGCGTGACAAACGTCATCGCCGCCATGTACTGTTCGCGCGGGACAATCTTCATCACCGTCAGCCGGCCGACCGGTACCATCATGGCACCGCCAACGCCCTGTAACACCCGCGCCATGACCAGTTCATTGAGCGTGCCGGAACCGGCACAAAACAGCGAGCCCAGGGTAAACAGCACAATGGCGGTAAAGAAAATATTCCGCACACCGATTTTGTCTGCCAGCCACCCGCTGGCAGGCAGCATGACCGCCACGGTCAGCACATACGAAACCACGACCATGTGCATATGCAGCGGGCTTTCCCCGAGGCTTTTTGCCATCGAGGGAAGCGCGGTATTGACGATGGTGGTATCCAGCGACTGCATAAAGAAGCCGAATGCCACAATCCACAGTTGCCAGCGGGTGCTGTTGGGGAGTTCTGTCATGTCTCAGTTATCGGTTTACGGTGTTTACGCGAAAAACGCAGCCGCAGACGGTCGAAGAAGAGGTACACCACCGGAGTGGTATAGAGTGTTAACAACTGGCTCATCACCAGACCGCCGACAATGGTAATCCCCAGCGGCTGACGCAGTTCAGAACCGTCACCGCCGGAAAGCACCAGCGGCAGCGCGCCAAACAGCGCGGCCAACGTGGTCATCATAATCGGGCGAAAACGCAGCAGACAAGCCTGGAAAATCGCCTGTTCTGGCGTGAGGTTGCCATGCCTTTGCGCCTCCAGCGCAAAATCGACCATCATGATGGCATTTTTCTTCACGATGCCAATTAAGAGCATGATCCCTATCAGGGCGATGAGGCTGAACGGGGCATCGAAAATCTCCAGCGCTAAGAGCGCGCCCACCCCCGCGGAGGGAAGCGTGGAGAGGATGGTTAGCGGGTGGACATAACTTTCATACAGCATGCCAAGCACAATATAGACCGTGGCGATCGCGGCAATAATCAGGATCACCTGGGAATTCATGGTTTCCTGGAAGACCTGCGCGGTCCCGGCAAAACTGCCGCGCACGGTAGACGGCACGCCCAGTTGGGTCATCGCCCGATTAATGGCGTCACTGGCTTCTGACAACGAGGAACCCGTAGGCAGGTTGAAAGAGACGGTGGACGCTGCCGACAGCCCCTGATGATTCACCGACAATGGCGCGTTCGCCGGTTGCCATTTGGCAAACCAGGAGAGCGGAATCGCCTTACCGTCACTGTTAATGACGTACATTTTCTCCAGCGCGCTGATGTCCTGGGTGTAACGCGGGTCGACTTCCATCACCACTTTATATTGGTTCATCGGCTGATAGATGGTGGAGATCTGCCGCTGACCAAAAGCGTTGTTTAACAGGCTGTTTGCCGCCTGCACGTCAATACCCAGGCGCGCCATGGTTTCACGATCGTAGGTAAGATTCATCTCCGCGCCGTTATCCTGTTGATCAGAGTTGACGTCCGCCAGTTGGGGCAGGGCGGCTAAGGCTTTACGAATCTTCGGTTCCCATTCGCGCAGCGCCGCCAGATCGTCTGACAGCAAGGTGTACTGATAGCTGGCATTGGACTGGCGTCCGCCGACACGAATATCCTGCACCGCCATCAGGAACAGATTGGCACCGGGCTCTTTTGCCAGTTTCACCCGCAGACGGTCGATCACCTGCTGCGCGGTCTCCCGGCGTTCATCGCGGGACTTAAGGGTGATAAACATCATCCCGCTGTTGACTCGCGAGCCGCCGGTAAATCCGGTGACATTATCCACTGCCGGATCATCGCGAATAATCTTCATAAAGTCCTGAAGCTTACCGCGCATCGCCTGAAACGAGATGCTCTGGTCAGCCTGAATCCCGCCCATCAGTACGCCGGTGTCCTGTTCCGGGAAGAAGGTTTTCGGAATCGAAATGTAGAGCCAGATATTCAGCGCAATAGTGCCGAGCAGCACCACGCCGACCAGTCGCGTATGGTTGAGCACCCATTTCAGCGACTTACCGTAGCCCTGTTGCAGCGCGACCAGCATGAGGCCAAATCCGCGCAGCCGCTTCTGCTCCCGTGGCTGGCTGGATTTTAGCATCCAGCCGCACATCATCGGGGTGAGCGTGAGCGACACCAGCAGCGAGATACCAATCGCCACCGACAGCGTGACGGCAAATTCACGCAGTAATCGTCCCGGCAGCCCGCCCATCAGCAGCAGCGGCAGGAACACGGCGACCAGTGACAGGCTCATGGACAGCACGGTAAAGCCCACTTCACGCGTGCCCTGAAGCGCGGCCTGCAAAGGTTTCATTCCGGCTTCCAGGTGGCGCGAGATATTTTCCAGCACCACGATGGCGTCATCGACCACAAAGCCGGTGGCGATGGTCAGCGCCATCAGCGACAGGTTATTGAGACTGAATCCGCACAGATACATCGCGGCAAAGGTGCCAATTAACGAAACCGGAACCGCCACGGCGGGGATCAGCGTGGCGCGTCCGGATCGCAGGAACAGAAAGACCACCAGAATGACCAGCGCCACGGAAATGACCAGCGTCTGCTCAACTTCCTCCAGCGAGGCGCGGATGGTCGGCGAGCGATCCTGCGCGATTTGCATATCAATCGACGCCGGGATGGTGGACTGCAACTCCGGGAGTCTGGCCCGAATGCTGTCGACCGTCTGGATAATGTTGGCTTCCGGCAGTTTGCGGATCATCAGCAAAATCGCCGGCTTGGCGTTGGTCATCCCGGCGTTGCGGACATCCTGTACTGAGTCCGTCACCGTGGCGACATCACCCAACCGTACGGCGCCGCCATTATTGTAGTGAATCACCAGTGGTTGATATTCCGCTGCCGTTTTGAGTTCGTCATTGGTCTGGATCTGCCAGCGATGCGTGGAATCTTCCAGCGCCCCTTGCGGTTTGCGCACGTTGGCGTTGCTGATAGCGGTGCGTACCTCATCCAGCGAGACGCCCTGATTAAACAGCGCCTGCGGATTCAACCCGACGCGCACGGCGGGCAGCGAGCTGCCGCCTACGTCGACGTCGCCGACACCGTCGATTTGCGCGATGGTCTGCGCCAGTTGGGTTGAGGCGAAGTCGTAGAGCTCACCTTGTGAGTATGTCTCCGAGGTTAGCGTCAGAATCATGATCGGCGCGTCGGACGGATTGGCTTTGCGGTAAGTTGGGCGGCTTGGCATGCCACTTGGCAGCAGACTTTGCGCCGCATTTATCGCGGCCTGCACATCTCGCGCCGCGCCGTTGATATCGCGATCGAAGTTAAATTGTAAAATGATGCGCGTGCTGCCGAGGGAACTGCTTGAAGTCATCTCACTGACGCCGGCAATGCGCCCCAGTGAGCGCTCCAGCGGCGTTGCGACGGATGACGCCATGGTCTCCGGCGAGGCTCCGGGCAGCGAGGCACTGACCATAATCACCGGAAAATCAACCTGCGGCAGCGGGGCGACAGGCAACAGTCGAAATCCCAGCACGCCGCAGAGCGTGATGGCGAGAGAAATTAAAATCGTCGCCACCGGGCGGTAAATGAAGAGAGCGAAAAACTTCATTTACGCCTCCTCTTCCCGGTGAGAGAAGCGGTTTTTCATATACAGTGACAGGCGGTCAAACAGCAGATAGATAACCGGGGTGGTGAACAGCGTCAGCACCTGGCTGACCAGTAAGCCGCCCACCATACCGATCCCCAGCGGACGGCGCAGTTCTGCCCCCACGCCGGTGCTCAGCATCAACGGTAGTGCGCCCAGCAGTGCCGCAAGCGTGGTCATCAGGATCGGACGAAAACGCAGCAGACAGGCCTGGAAAATCGCCTCGCGCGGCGCCATCCCTTGTTCGCGCTCAGCGGCAAGGGCAAAGTCGATCATCATGATGGCATTCTTCTTCACAATGCCGATCAGCAAAATAATGCCGATAATGGCGATCACGCCGAGTTCACTACCGGCAATCATTAGCGCCAGCAGCGCGCCGACTCCAGCCGTGGGCAGCGTAGAGAGAATGGTGATTGGGTGAATAAAGCTTTCGTACAGCACGCCGAGCACGATATACATCGCCACCACCGCCGCGACAATCAGCCAGATGGTGCTGCTCAGCGCCGCCTGGAAGGCGAGGGTGCTACCCTGGAACTGAGTGGTGATATCCACTGGCAGATTCAGCGTTTTTTCGCTGTCCAGAATCGACTGGACCGCATCGCCCAGCGAATAACCGTCCGGAACGTTGAACGAGATAGTGGTGACCGGGAATTGATCCAGATGGTTAATCGAGAGCGGCGCAAAGCGTTGTTCAACCTTAGCGATCGCGCTGAGCGGCACCATGCCGCCGTCGCTGCTGGTCAGACGGATTGAATCCAGCGCTGCCAGTCCAAGCGTCGTTTCCGTATTGTGTTCCAGCACCACGCGATACTGATTCGCCTGAGTGTAGATCGTGGAAATCAGGCGCTGACCGAAAGCGTTATACAGTGCGTTATCGACATCCGCCATGCTGATCCCCAGCCGACTGGCGCTGTCGCGATCGACATTCACATACGCCACCAGCCCCTGATCCTGCCAGTCGCTGCTGACGTCAGAAAGCTGCGGCAACGCCTGTAGTTTTTCCATCAGTTGCGGCACCCAGGTGCTGAGGGCATCCAGCGAGGTGGCCTGCAGCGTGAACTGATACTGCGTGCGGCTGACCTGTGTATCGATCGTCAGATCCTGCGTCGGTTGCAGATACAAGTCGACGCCCGGCACTCTCGCCACGGCGTCCTGCAAACGGGCGATCACTTTCTGGACGCGGTCATCACGTTCGTCGAGCGGCTTCAGGTTGATTTGCAGACGCGCGCTGTTCAGCGACGGGTTGGTGCCATCGACGCCCACGAAGGAGGTCAGGCTCTCAACCGCCGGATCTTTCAGTATCACGTCCGATACCTGCCGCTGGCGCTGGGCCATACTGGTAAAGGAACTGGACTGCGGTGCCTGCAACGTGCCCTGAATGATGCCGTTATCCTGGATCGGGAAGAAGCCCTTCGGAATAAACACCCACAGCATGATGCTTAACAGCAGGGTGCCGAGCGCCACGCTCAACGTCAGCCACGGATGGTTCAGCACCTTCGCCAGCCAGTGTCCGTAACCGGCAATCACCCGGTCAAACATTTTCTCCGACGCGCGGGAGAAGCGGTTTTGCTTACGCAGTGACTCCTGGCTCAGCATTCTGGCGCACATCATCGGCGTCAGGGTTAACGACACCACGGCAGAGATTAAAATCGCCACTGCCAGCGTCACAGCAAATTCGCGGAACAGACGTCCGACGATATCGCCCATGAACAGCAGCGGGATCAGGACCGCAATCAGCGAGAAGGTCAAGGAGATGATGGTAAAACCGATTTCTCCGGCTCCTTTCAGCGCGGCTGTCAGCGGCTTTTCCCCTTTTTCGATATAGCGCGAAATGTTTTCGATCACCACAATCGCATCATCCACCACAAAGCCGGTGGCAATGGTCAGCGCCATAAGCGTCAGGTTGTTGATGGAGAAATCGAGAAACACCATTACCGCAAACGTGCCGATCAGCGACAGCGGGACGGCGACGCCCGGAATAATGGTGGCGGGAATATTGCGCAGGAACAGATAGATAATCATCACAACCAGCGCAATAGCCAGCATGAGCTCAAACTGCGTGTCGCTGACCGAGGCGCGGATGTTAGTCGTGCGGTCAGACAGTACCGTCACGTTTACCGATTTTGGCAGGCTCTCTTTAAGCTGTGGCAACATCTGATGAATGCTGTCCGCCGTTGAGATGATGTTCGCGCCAGGCTGGCGCTGGACGTTCATCACAATAGCCTGTTCTTTATTTGCCCATGCGCCGAGCCAGCTGTTTTCCGCCCCTTGTTCTACGGTCGCGACATCGCCCAGACGAACCGGCGCGCCGTTCTGGTAAGCAATAATGAGCTGACGGTATTCGTCGGCAGACTGCATCTGATCGTTCGCCGAGAGCGTCACCGCGCGGGTGGGGCCATCAAGGCTACCTTTGGCGGAGTTGACGTTTGCGCCGGTAATCGCCGTGCGGACGGTTTCACTGGTCAGGCCCAGCGCGGCAATGGCCTGTGCATTGAGCTTCACGCGGACCGCCGGACGTTGACCGCCGGAGAGCGTCACTAACCCGACGCCGGAGACCTGGGAGATTTTCTGCGCCACGCGGGTTTCGACCATGTCTTCGACCTGGGTCATCGGCATGGCGGTAGAGGTCACCGCCAGCGTCATGATCGGCGGATCGGCAGGGTTGACCTTGCTGTAGACCGGCGGGTTCGGCAGGTCGCTCGGCAGCAGGTTGGTGGCGGCGTTAATGGCCGCCTGAACTTCCTGTTCGGCCACATCCAGCGGCAGGGTCAACTGGAACTGGAGCGTCACCACCGACGCGCCGCCGGAGCTTTGCGACGACATCTGTTTCAGCCCGGACATCTGGCCGAACTGCCGTTCCAGCGGCGCGGTGACCGCAGAGGTCATCACATCCGGGCTGGCGCCAGGATACAACGTCACCACCTGAATGGTGGGATAGTCCACCTCCGGCAGCGCGGAGACGGGCAGAAAACGATAGCCGATGATCCCGGCGAGGAGAATCGCCACCATCAGCAGCGTGGTGGCGACAGGACGCATAATAAACAGGCGCGACGGGCCGCCTGTGCTGCTCGGAGGTAACACCTGCATCAGGAGCGCGCTCCTTTCTGACCGTATTCACGGCTGGTGGCTTTTGTATCGGTGGTGACGGCGGCTTGCGCTTCCACCACTTCCACTTTCGCCCCTTCCGTCAGGCGGTCAATCCCGTCGGTGACGACGCGGTCACCGGCCGAAATCCCGGCGCTGATCACCACCTTCTGACTGTCCTGAATGCCCGTTTTGACCAGATGCTTACTGACTTTGTTTTCATCGTTCAGCACCCAGACGAAGTGTCCTTCGTTGCCCATTTGTAGAGCGGCTGTCGGGATCACCACGGCGTTTTGTTCCGTGTCGACCAGCATGCGGGCATTCACAAACTGATTCGGGAACAGCGCGTCATCCTGGTTATCAAAGCGAGCTTTTACTTTGATCGTCCCGGTCGTGACGTCGATCTGGTTGTCCAGACTCAGCAATACGCCCGCGCTGAGCTTTTTCGAATTGGTGCGATCCCAGGCTTCAACAACCAGCGGTTGTCCGCTTTTTTGCGCCTGCACGACGGTGGCGATATCGCTTTCCGGTAGGGTGAAAATCAGGTCGATGGGATGTGTCTGGGTGATCACCACAATACCGTTGGTATCACCACTGGAAATCTGATTGCCGACATCTACCTGTTTCAGACCAACCCGACCATCAACCGGTGCGGTGATGCGGCTCCAGTCGAGTTGTAGCTGCGCGCTGGCGACGCTGGCCTCATCGGCCTTAATCGTGCCTTCGGATTCGCTCACCAGCGCCTGCTGGGCGTCCAGCTCCTGGCGGGAGACTAAGTTGCTTTTGACCAGTTGCTGGTAACGAGCCAGATCGCGACGCGCGTTAGCGAGGGTGGCTTTGTCTTTCGCAAGGACGCCCTGCGCCTGTGCCAGTGCCACTTTAAACTGGCTGGGATCGATCTCCGCCAGCAGGTCACCGGCTTTAACCTGTTGACCCTCCTGGAAATGAAGCGCCAGTAGTTGTCCATCCACGCGGCTACGTACGGTGACGGTGTTGGCTGCGGTCATCGTGCCCAGACCGGTGAGATAACGCGGAACGGCCTGCTCCGTGGCGGTCGCGGCCTGTACCGGCGCGAGTGGACCTGAGCGCATACCACGACGACCTGCGCCAGCCGTGGGTTTCGTTTGTCCGGTTGCGCCGGGCGCGCTGCTCTGCGGTTCGCTCCGGTTCTGCCAGAACCCGTATGCGGCGATGGCGGCGATGACCACCACGATGGTGATTACCCAGCGGGATTTGTGACTGCCTTTCATCGTTATGAGTTTCTCATCCTGAAACGTTTCGCGGAATGATACTAGTTTAGCCAGCCATCAAGGGAGAAAAATGGAGGAATTATGAAACCCTGTACGGATTCATCCGAATGGCGGCGCGCTTTGCGAGGCGTTACGCAACAATCATCGCTGAAAAAGGCGCATGAAAAATTGTGCGCTACAGTGGCGGCACGGCAAAAAGGAGGTAAGCCACGGATTTCAGCAGGACGCTGAAACGGGAAAGCCCCTCCCGAGGAAGGGGCCAAAATAAGGAAAGGGTTATGATGAAGGTAGTCATCATACTGGTGATACTCTTAGTCATTAGCTTACCGGCTTACTAAGACACCAGGGGGAGGGGAAACCCTCCCTTACCCTCACTCCTGAAACTAAGCCACATGAACCTTAATGTCAATCCATCCGCGTTCAGCTTGCGAGGCGTTTAGCGGAATACCACTTCAGCCCAGCGGGCCAGACCGGCGGTGACGGAGCCGAAGTCATCGCCACCGGCAATGGGAATACCCGGCAGTTTGGCGGCCAGCGCTTTTTTGATCAGCGGCGAGCGTGCGCTGCCACCGGTCAGATAGATGACGTCTGGCTTTTCCTGGGCGTTATCCAGCGCCAGTTGCACCTGTTCCAGTATCCGGGAAAGCGGCTGATCCAGCGCGCGCTCCAGCCCCTGTTGGCTGATGACGGCGGCCAGATCGTCGCGGATAAACGGGAGCACTGCATTAACTTCGGCTTGTGCAGACAGCGTAATTTTGCTCTCTTCGGCGCTGCGGACCAGCCGATAACCGAGACGCTGACGCCAGACTTTCAGCAGCAGCGCCACCTGCTCCGGTTCGCGGGCATCGCGTACCAGGTCGTTCAGCAGACGCCCCGTGGCGCTGCTGTAGAAATCGCTTTGTGCCGGAACGTCGTTGATCGCCACCGCGTTCCACCACGGCAGCACCGGTAGGGCGATCCCTTTCTCGGTTTCGCCCCCCATCCCCAGCAGCGGCATCAGGTGTTTAAACGCCAGCGCGATATCCAGATCGTTCCCGCCAACGCGACAGCCGCTGTGACCCAGCAGGCTGGATTCGCGGTCAGCGCGGTGATGCCATTGTGGCCCCATCAGCAGTAACGAACAGTCGGTGGTCCCCCCGCCGATATCCACCACCAGGACACGTTTCTCTTCCTGTAATGTCGCTTCGTAATCCAGTCCCGCCGCCACCGGCTCATACTGGAAAATGACATCCTGAAAGCCAGCTCGTTTTGCCGCTCGTTCCAGAATACCCTGCGCCTGGCTGTTCGCCTCATCGCCGCCTAATCCCTGGAAGTTAATGGGACGTCCGATCACGGCCTGGGTGATGGCTTCGGGGAGCTGGTTTTGTGCCTGTTGACGAATGTGCAGCATCATTGCGCAGACTAAATCTTCGAACAGCGCGACCTGTTGCGGTTTTAGTCCGCTGGCGCCGAGGAAGGATTTCGGCGACTTAACGAAGTACACCTCTTCCGGGTCGTCAATATAGTGTCCAAGCGATGACAGGCCAAACTGTACGCTGCTGGCGTGAACGTCAATGTCCTCGTCGCGATTGAAGCGAATGGCCCGACGCAACAGCGCCTGCGTTTCATCGTCTGGTGTCGGAACATCATGATGGCGGTAGAGCCATTCGCTCACCGATTCACGCGTCGGCGCGCAAAGCATGGAAGGCAGCAGCGTACTGCCATTTTCCATTTTCAGCAGTTGCGGCTTGCCGTCGCGCATGATGGCGACAGAACAGTTAGCGGTACCGTAATCAAATCCAATAAACACCTTGAAAATCCCCATGCCAGTGAAGAAGGGGCGTGACTTTAGCGAAATGTCGTCGTCGCGACAACTGGAATATGAAAGCAAAGCACAACGCCTGAATAGCGATTATGCTGAAGGTTTGCAGAAAAAGGAGAGGATGATGTTTACCCTGAACTGGCAACCGCCTTATGACTGGTCATGGATTCTGGGTTTCCTTGCCGCCCGTGCGGTCGACGGGGTGGAAACCGTCGAGGCGTTACGCTACACGCGAAGCCTGGCGATAGGACAACATAAGGGAATCATCGCCGCCGTTCCCGACACCGCGACGAACACGCTTCAGGTAACGCTGAGTGAAGGGCTGTTGCCGGTCGCGGATATCTGCCTTGAAAAAATGGAGCGACTGTTTGATTTGCGCTGTAAACCACAGCAGATCAGCCATGCGTTAGGTGAACTGGGCGCAGCGCGTCCGGGACTGCGCCTGCCCGGTTCGGTGGACGCCTTTGAGCAGGGCGTCCGGGCGATTCTGGGCCAACTGGTGAGCGTGGCGATGGCGGCAAAGCTGACGTCGAAGGTTGCACGATGGTATGGCGACGTGTTAGCGGACAGCCCGGAGTACGTCTGTTTCCCAACGCCTGAACAGCTAGCCGCAGCCGATCCGCTGGAACTGAAAGCGTTGGGCATGCCGCTGATGCGCGCCAACGCGCTTATCTATCTGGCGCAGGCCGCCCGGGATGGAATACTGGTAACCCAGCCGCCGGAAGATATTGAACAGGGAATCAAAATGCTACAGGGATTTCCGGGGATTGGTCGCTGGACGGCAAACTATTTTGCCCTGCGCGGCTGGCAGGCGAAGGACGTGTTTTTGCCTGACGACTATCTGATCAAACAACGTTTCCCGGGGATGACTCCCGCGCAGATCCGTCGCTATGCGGAGCGCTGGAAACCCTGGCGCTCCTACGCGTTATTGCACATCTGGTATACCGAGGGATGGCAGCCGTCAGTTGATCGCGAAATAACTGGTGTTGAGTAGCAGATCCAGCGGTTGCGCTTCGGCGATGATATCGCCATAAATCTGGTCGATACCAATACCTGACAGCGTATCCATGACGATCGGCGTTTGCACCGGCCCGGCAATGGTTTTCATCCCCAGGCGCTGGGCGTGGCCCTGGATGATCGACACCAGCATTTCATCCATCATGTTGCCGTGAATGCTGGCGCTCAACTCACTGTCGAGCAGCAGGTAATCCGCCAAACTTTTGGTCATCAGATTGAAGATCTGCAGATCGCGGCCAATCTGGCTCACAATGATGTGACACCCTGCCTGGCGTAATGTCTGAATTGCTTTGGTGCTCTCCTGTGGGTTCAGTAACAGCGCTTCCGCAGGCACAATCAGATGTAGCAGGCGTCCCGGCAGAGTGCTCTGCTCCAGTTGAGCCAGAAGTTCGTCAATCAGCGTTGTGCTGATTAATCCCGCCACCGAAAGCGGCAGGGCGACGCTGAGTCCTTTGCTGGCAACCGCCGGCGCTGCATGATGGAAAAATTCATGGAGCACGCGGCGATCCAGCGCATGGCTGAGCGCCGGATCGGCTAAGCTTGCCCGAAAGGCCTGCTCTTCCATGACTTCTCCTTCACTGGTCCACAGTCGCAGCGAGATCAGCCAGAAATTACGTGCTTCGGGAATGCGTGGTGACGCAACGCCGCGGGCGACCATCAGCAAGTGGTTATCTTTAATCATCCGCCATTGCTCATCCAGCGACATCATCGCGCGCTCGTGATGCGCCTGCTCTTGTTGTGGTTCATACACGGTCACCTGGCCGCGCCCGCCATTTTTAGAGGCATAGCAGGCGATATCTGCCTGCGACATCACCTCAACCGCCTGGCAATTGTTCTCGTCGATGAGCGTGATCCCGGCGCTGGCACCAATGCGATGCAGGCGGCCTTCCCACATAAAGTGGTAATCATTGACGGCGTTAACGATCCGCGTGGCGATAAAGCGCGCGCTTTCAATATTACACTCCGGCAACAGCAGGCCGAACTCATCACCGCCCAGACGCGCCAGCACGTCGCTGGAACGCAACATGCTGAGCATCAGTTGCGCCAGTTCGCGCAGCAGCGCATCGCCCGCCGCGTGACCGGCGCTGTCATTTACCGCTTTAAAACGATCAAGATCGATAAAGACCAGCGCGTGGCGCTGATGCGCACTGCGGACGGTTTGCAGCAGCAGTTTCAGCTTGTTTTCAAAACTAGCCCGATTGGTCAGGTGGGTGAGGGCGTCGTGGGTGGCGCTGTAGCTTAGCTGGCGCAACATCTTACGTGACTCGGTGACATCCTGAATCACCAGCACTGAACCGATATTTCCACCGTCCAGGGTGCTAAGCGGGGTTATGCTGTAGTGAATGTCGTAACTGCCGCCGTTGCGACAATGGAGAACCACATCCTGTTCGATGGCGGAGCGGGACATATCAGCACTGTAGATGTTCTCCATCAGCGGGCCGTTATCGCCAAAGGTGATGCGCAGTACCGTCAACAGCGGTACGCCAATGGCATTCTCCTGCTGCCAGCCGCTCATCTTCTCGGCGACCGGGTTCATAAAGGTAACTTTCAGATCAACGTCAATACACACCACCGCTTCCCCGATGGAGTCGAGAGTAATGTGCAAACGCTCTTTTTCCTGAAACAGCGCTTCATTCAACTGCTTCACTTCGGTCATGTCCATATTGATACCGAGCAGTCGTTCGACTTCGCCATCTTTATTTAACACCCGATTCGCCAGCGAGCGGATATGGCGGACGCCGTCTTTCACCGCAATGCGGAATTCCATCTTAAAAGGCAGGCGCGCGGCTAAGGAGTCACGAACCACCTTTTCTGCATACTCGCGGTCTTCCGGGATAACGCAGTCGTACCAGAGCGACCAGGTGGGCTTAACATGAGCGGGAACCTCATACAGTTCGAACATACGCTTATCCCAACTGATGACGTCGGGTTGCAGTTCCCATTCCCAGATCCCAATGCCGCCAGCTTCGTTTGCCAGCGTGATGCGTTCCATCAGCCGTTTGTTAACCCATTCGGTATGTTTGAGATCGTTGATATCTTCAATTTGGGCAATAAAGTAAAGCGGCGTGCCGTCAGAATGGCGGACCAGCGAGACGGTCAGCAGCGCCCAGACGATCTCGCCCGTACGGGTGTAATAGCGTTTCTCCATCGAATAGCTATTAATGTCGCCGCTCACCAGCATGGTGAGTTGCTCCAGATCTTTATGCAGGTCTTCCGGCCAGGTGAGCTGCTGAAAGGTCAGCGCGCGTAACTCATCCTGGTTATAGCCGAGAAACTGGCATAACGCTTTGTTGGCCTGCAGCCATTGCCCTTCTGTACCGACCAGCGCCATACCGATCGCTGAATACTCCATCGCGTTGCGAAAACGTTCTTCGCTTTCCGTAATGTGCTTACGTTCGGCGCGAAAGGCGTACATCACCATGGTCATGATGTTCGCGGGTAAGAGAATCATTAAGAACGGCAGCCACGGCAGGTTGTTCATGACATGCACTTTGGGGGTGACCAACAGTGACGGGTCGGCCGCCATCATCAGCGATACCATCATGACGGTAGCGAGGAAGATGAGAAAGGCTTCCATCCGTGGCAACCGCACGGCGCTCCACATCAGCAGTACGATCACTAACGTAAAGGGCCATGGAACATACTTCATGGCGAACCAGCTCAGAACCAGGGTAACGACTAGCGTCAGCAATGTTTCCAGGAGCAGACGCGGGTTGCGGTGGCGCAACAGGTAGTGTGGTTTGAACAATAATCCCAACGGTACCAGCGCCAGCGCGCCGATGGATTCCGACAGCACCCAAATCAGAAACGCTTTCAACGGCGTTTCATTCGGCGACATAATCCACACCAGAATACCGCCCAACAGCGGCGGGATAACCGCACTGCCGAAGGCAAGACGTAGCCAGTCATTGAGATTCTGTAACGGGTTGTACCAGGGTAACAGCTTACGTAACAGCATGGCACCGACGACGGCTTCAATGATGTTGATCGCGGTGTAGGTAAAATTCAGCGCGCTGGGCGGGAACAAGACCAGCGATGCGCCGATGCTCCCTAACGAACAGGCGAGCGCAATTCCGGGCCACATCCGTCCGGCGTGACGGTAAAAGGCCACCATCATGATCGACGTCGGGAACCAGAGCGGGGCGAGTTGGGTGCCAAACTGGGATAATTCCAGTGAGAAAAGGGTAAAAATAAAAGCCGTCAGCCCTAAACTGACGAAGCGCAGCAGAGGATGCGGCAAGGTAACTAAAACATGTTGGGATGGTTTACTCATTACCCTGTATCCGAGTGGCCGGAACGTCGCGGAACGCCCGGACGCATCGTGATATTCTCTGTTTATGCTAGTACAAACAATTTACAATTTATATCCCGGTTGCTCATTATTTGACATTATATGGCGATTAATTACTGCGAAACCGGGTTAATTCCGCGGGGTGCTCTAAATCTGAACAAATAAATTTGCGACAGGGAAACGTTGGGCGCGAAATACACTCCCTGCTATCTCGACTGGTATCGCACGCCCGAAATCCCTATAATTGCCGCGTTTGACGCCCATGCGGTGTCGTCCTTCCTAACCAGGTTATTCAGGTCGCTAAATTTATGACTGATCAGTCCCATCAGTGCGTCATTATCGGTATTGCTGGCGCATCGGCTTCCGGCAAGAGTCTTATTGCCAGTACCCTTTATCGCGAGTTGCGTGAACAAGTCGGTGACGAACATATCGGCGTTATTCCCGAAGACAGCTATTACAAAGATCAAAGCCATCTGTCGATGGAAGAACGCGTTAAAACTAACTACGACCATCCGAATGCGATGGATCACAGCCTCCTGTTTCAGCACCTGCAGGCCCTCAAACGGGGTTCGGCGATTGAACTACCGGTATACAGCTACGTCGAACACACCCGCATGAAAGAGACGGTTCGTGTTGAGCCAAAGAAAGTCATCATTCTTGAAGGGATTTTGCTGCTGACCGACGCGCGTTTACGCGAAGAGATGAACTTCTCTATTTTTGTCGATACCCCGCTGGATATCTGCCTGATGCGCCGTATCAAGCGTGATGTTAACGAACGTGGTCGTTCAATGGATTCCGTGATGGCGCAGTATCAGAAGACCGTGCGTCCGATGTTCCTGCAATTTATTGAACCATCTAAACAATACGCCGATATTATCGTGCCGCGCGGTGGGAAAAATCGCATCGCCATTGATATTCTGAAAGCGAAAATCAGTCAGTTCTTTGAATAAGCCCGGCGAATTGTGTACCGTTCAGTGATAACCTGGTTTGCCCTTAATGCACAATGCGTTAAGCGCCCGATGCACGAAAGGAGAAAGTGCCATGCGTCTGTGTGACCGAGATATTGAAGCCTGGCTTGATGAAGGCCGTTTGTCGATCAACCCGCGTCCGCCCGTTGAGCGCATTAATGGCGCAACTGTGGATGTGCGCCTGGGCAATAAATTTCGTACATTTAGTGGACATACCGCTGCCTTTATCGATTTAAGTGGACCGAAGGCAGAAGTGAGCGCTGCGCTGGATCGCGTTATGAGCGATGAGATCGTCCTGGCGGAAGGGGATGCATTTTACCTGCATCCTGGCGAACTGGCGCTGGCAGTGACCTATGAGTCGGTGACCCTGCCGGCGGATCTGGTGGGGTGGCTGGACGGTCGCTCTTCACTGGCGCGCCTGGGTCTGATGGTTCATGTGACCGCGCACCGTATCGATCCGGGCTGGTCTGGCTGTATCGTGCTGGAATTCTATAATTCCGGTAAATTGCCGCTGGCTCTGCGCCCAGGGATGCTGATCGGCGCGTTGAGTTTCGAGCCGCTATCGGGGCCTGCGCTTCGACCTTACAACCGTCGTGAAGATGCGAAGTATCGCGATCAGCAGGGCGCTGTCGCCAGCCGGATTGATAAAGACTGAGTCTACTCCATTGAGGATAGCATGAGACGATTTCTGACGACGCTGATGATTTTGCTGGTCGTGTTGGGGGCCGGCTTCTCCGCGTTAGTATTGTTAGTCAATCCGAATGATTTCCGCGCTTATATGGTGCAACAGGTAGCTGCGCGAAGCGGTTATCAACTGCAACTGGACGGCCCACTGCGCTGGCACGTCTGGCCGCAACTCAGCATCCTCTCCGGGCGTATGGTGTTAACGGCAGAAGGGGCCGCTGAACCCCTGGTTCGTGCGGATAATATGCGTCTGGATGTCGCACTGTGGCCGCTGCTGAGCCATCAGCTCAGTGTCAAACAGGTGATGCTCAAAGGCGCAGTGATTCAGCTAACGCCGCAAACGGAAGCGGTACGCCGTGAAAACGCCCCGGTGGCCCCGAAAGACAACACCTTGCCAGATGTTGCCGAAGATCGCGGTTGGTCGTTTGATGTCGCCAGTCTGCGTGTAGCGGACAGCGTACTGGTCTTTCAGCATGAAGATGATGAACAGGTAACCGTTCGCGATATTCGTCTGCAGATGGAGCAGGATGCACAGCATCGCGGCACCTTCGAATTTTCAGGCCGGGTGAATCGCGACCAGCGCGACCTTACCCTTGCTTTCAACGGTACCGTTGACGCTTCCGACTATCCGCATAACTTCACCGCGGGTATTCAACAGTTAAGCTGGCAGTTGCAGGGCGCCGATCTGCCGAAACAGGGCATCCAGGGGCAGGGACAACTGCAGGCGCAGTGGCAGGAAGAGAAGAAAACGCTCACCTTCAGCCAACTCAATGTGACGGCGAACGACAGCGCCCTGACCGGAAACGTGCAGGTGACGCTGAAGGAACAACCGGCATGGCTCGTCAACCTGCAATTTGCCCGCCTGAATCTGGATAACCTGTTAGCGCCGCCCGAAAATGCCAGCAGCGCCAACGGCGCGGTGGCGCAGGGGGGAAGTCAGCCGCCGCTGGCGCGTCCGGTGATTTCAAGTCGTGTGGATGAACCCGCCTATCAGGGGCTGAAAGGCTTTAGTGCCGATATCGCGCTGAAAGCGGATAACGTGACCTGGCGTGGGATGAATTTTACCGACGTCAGTAGCCGTATGACGAATCAGTCCGATGTGCTGACGATCGCTGAACTGCAAGGCAAACTCGATGGCGGGATGATATCGCTGCCGGGGACGCTGGATACGCGTGCGCAAACGCCACAAGTGGTATTCCAGCCGCGTCTGGACGACGTTGAAATCGGTACGATCCTCAAGGCATTCAACTATCCGATTGCCCTGACCGGCAAGATGTCGCTGGCGGGAGATTTTTCCGGTGTGGATATCGATGCCCAGTCATTCCGTCACAGCTGGCAGGGGAAAGCCCATGTTGACATGCGCGACACGCGGATGGAGGGCATGAACTTCCAGCAGTTGATTCAGCAGGCCGTGGAACGCAGCGGCGGCGATGTACAGTCGATGCAAAGCGTTGATAACGCGACGCGTCTGGCCCGCTTTGTCACGGACCTGACGCTGGATCACGGTAAACTGACGCTGGATAACATGGCAGGCGAGTCCGCAATGTTGTCCCTGACGGGGCAGGGGACGCTCGACCTGGTCGGGCAAACCTGTGACACGCAGTTTAACGTGCGGGTGCTGGATGGCTGGAAGGGAGAAAGCAAGCTGATCGATTTCCTGAAGGCGACTCCGGTTCCGCTGCGAGTTTACGGTAACTGGCAGGCGCTGAATTACAATCTGCAGGTGGATCAGTTACTGCGTAAGCATATGCAGGATGAAGCGAAGCGTCGTCTGAACGACTGGGCGGAGCGAAATAAAGATTCCCGCAACGGCAAAGATGTGAAGAAGCTGCTGGATAAACTCTGATTCGGTAGGGCGTGTGTACCGGATGGCGACGCTTCGCGTCTTAATCCGGCCTGGAAACGGATAATGGCCATATGCCGGGCGGCACATTCGTCACCCGGCATTGTTTCATATTAAACCTCGTAATCCATCTCATCCTCATTGCGTAAAGGCATAATTTGAACCTTCTGTACGCGATGGCTTTCCACCTGCAACGTTTTGAGCAGGAAATCGCCCACCTGGACTTCTTCTCCCGGCTTCGGCACGCGCTGCAATTCTTCCATCAGCAGACCCGCAATGGTGTGATATTCCCGTTTTTCATCAAGCGGCAGCGGGACATATTGCACCAGATCTTCCAGCGGCATGTGGCCGTTGACGGTCCATGAGCCGTCCGGGTTTTTCTGGATGTCATGGCGGGCATCTATCTCTTCCGCCTCGTTCGGCAGATTACCGGCTATGGTTTCCGTGACGTCACTGAGCGTCACGATCCCTTCCACTGAGCCGAATTCATCAACGACAAAAGCAAAGTGCGTTCGCGCATTGCGGAACTGCTCCAGCGCCGGAAGCAGAGGTAGCGTTTCCGGGAACACCAGCGGCTGACGAATCAATACCCGCAGGTTCAGAGGTTCACCGCGCAGCGACTGTTGTAGCAGGTCAATCACGTGCACCACGCCCAGCAGATCTTCCTCATCGTGACCACCGGTCACCACCAGGCGCGTATGCTGGTTTTTTTCCAGCAGCGAGCGAATCTCTTCTTCCGGCGCGGTGAGGTCGATATGCTCGATGTCATGGCGCGAGGTCATAATACTGCTGACCGTGCGCTGATTGAGGTTGAGTACGCGCTCAATCATTCGACGCTCTTGCGGGTTGAAAATCTGGCTGTCGTCATGGTCAACCAGCAGCGAGGCGGTTTCCGCATCCAGTTCGGCTTCTTCTTTCTGGCCGCTCAACAGACGCATTACCGCCTCGGTCGTCCGTTGGCGCAGGGTGTGATTGGCCGACAGGAAACGACGACGGTTAAAGATAGCCAACTGGTTCAACGCTTCGATCATCACCGAGAAGCCAATGGCGGCGTACAGATACCCTTTCGGGATCCGGAAGCCGAAGCCTTCCGCCACCAGACTGAAGCCGATCATCAGCAGGAAGCTGAGACAGAGGATGACAATGGTCGGGTGGCTGTTCACAAAGCGGGTGAGCGACTTACTCGCCAGTAGCATCAGGCTGATGGCAATAATCACCGCCGCCATCATCACCGCCAGGTGATCCACCATACCGACGGCGGTGATCACGGAGTCGAGCGAGAAGATGGCATCCAGCACCACAATTTGCGCCACCACACCCCAGAATTTCGCCCCTTTACGCTGAGTGGGGTTGTTGCTGTCTTTCCCTTCGAGCCGTTCGTTCAGCTCCATTGTGGCTTTAAACAGCAGGAAGAAGCCCCCAAACAACATGATCAAATCGCGGGCGCTAAAGCTCAGACCGTGCACGCTAAACAGCGGTTTGGTCAGCGTGACCAGCCACGAGATTGATGCCAGCAGCAGCAGACGCATCAGCATTGCCAGGATAAGCCCGGTCACGCGCGCACGGTCGCGCTGCGCAGGCGGCAGTTTCTCTGCGAGGATGGCAATAAAGACTAGGTTATCAATGCCGAGGACTAATTCGATCACGACCAGCGTGACCAGTCCGGCCCAGATTGACGGATCGGCGATCCATTCCATAGTAAATGTAATACCTTTCGTTATATGACAATTGTCACAATTCGATCATGGATAAAGCGGACGGAAAATGCAATGGCGAGAGGGGATTTCTCATGTATTCACCTTGCTGATTGCGCTGAAAATAACCATAAAGTTTCTGTCGGGAATAATTAAATATGGCAAAAAGCTATTTAGGAAATATCGCAGGGTGAATAGAGGAAATAGATTCTGTCAATATCAAGTAATTCCTAAAATCTGGCCAATATATCGCTTAATATTAATCTTAAAAACAGAGAATAGCAGGCGTGTTACCTTGCCTGCAATTACGTTAGCTGTAACAATTCTTCCAGCGTTAATGATGGACGAGTAAATATATTACGTGGGGTTCCGGTTCATTAATGGCTGACATTCAGAATGCCTTAACATTTTCTCTGTTACGACAAACAGTGAAATAACAAGGCTTATAAAAACATAACCTAATCAGTGTATTGGTAGCTAAAAAGCCAGGGGCGGTAGCGTGCCTGAACGCCTGATGACGAGTCTGCATTATTCTGTCAATAGCTTACGGATGAATTCAATTTTTTTAGGACTGATGCCAGTTAAATTTCTTTTCAATTAACTGCAATGTAAATGTGTACGGCGAAGTCGCTATTTAAATTGCACAGGATAATTACTCTGCCAAAGTGATAAATAATCAATGATGAAATCCAAAATGAAATTGATGCCATTATTGGTGTCGGTAACCTTGATAAGCGGTTGCACAGTACTTCCGGGCAGCAATATGTCTACGATGGGCAAAGACGTGATTAAACAGCAAGACGCTGACTTTGATCTCGACCGGATGGTGAACGTGTATCCACTCACGCCACGACTGGTAGAACAATTACGCCCGCGCCCGAATGTCGCCCAGCCGAATATGTCGCTGGACCAGGAGCTCGCCAGCTATGAGTACCGTGTCGGGGCAGGGGATGTGCTGAGCGTGACCGTCTGGGATCACCCGGAACTCACTACGCCTGCGGGCCAATACCGTAGCTCCAGCGATACCGGTAACTGGGTTCAGCCCGATGGCACCATGTTTTACCCGTACATCGGCAAGGTCAGCGTAGTCGGAAAAACCCTGGCAGAAATCCGTAGTGATATTACCGGGCGCTTAGCGAAGTACATTGCTGACCCGCAGGTGGACGTTAATATCGCCGCTTTCCGTTCGCAAAAAGCCTACATCTCCGGGCAGGTGAATAAATCCGGGCAGCAGGCGATCACCAACGTGCCGTTGACCGTGCTGGACGCCATTAACGCCGCCGGCGGCCTGACGGAAGTGGCTGACTGGCGCAATGTGGTGCTGACGCACAAAGGCAAAGAACAACGCATTTCACTGCAGGCGCTGATGCAAAACGGCGATCTCAGCCAGAACCGTCTGCTTTATCCCGGCGATATTCTCTATGTGCCGCGCAATGACGACCTGAAAGTGTTCGTGATGGGTGAAGTGAAAAAACAGAGCACCCTCAAAATGGACTTCAGCGGCATGACGCTGACCGAAGCGCTGGGTAACGCCGAAGGCATCGATCTGACCACCTCCAACGCCAGCGGCATCTTCGTGATCCGTCCGCTGAAAGGCAAAGGCCCTGGCGGCAAGATTGCCAACATCTATCAGCTCGATATGTCTGATGCGACCTCTCTGGTCATGGCGACGGAATTCCGTCTGCAGCCGTATGACGTGGTGTATGTCACCACCGCACCGGTCGCGCGCTGGAACCGTCTGATCAATCAGTTGCTGCCGACCATCAGCGGTGTCCGTTACATGACGGATACGGCCAGCGACCTTCATAACTGGTAATCGTCATGTTTAACAAAATATTAGTGGTTTGCGTGGGGAACATTTGTCGTTCCCCGACGGCAGAGCGTTTGCTTAAACAATATCACCCGCAGATAACGGTGGAATCCGCCGGTCTGGGCGCGCTGGTGGGAAAAGGCGCTGACGCTTCAGCGGTGAGCGTGGCGGCAAGTCATGATCTTTCTCTGGAAGGACACTGCGCGCGTCAGGTCACCGGGCGGCTGTGCCGGGACTATGACCTGATCCTGGCGATGGAAAAAAGACATATCGCCTCTCTGCACGAACTGGCGCCCGAGATGCGTGGCAAGGTCATGCTTTTCGGGCACTGGGACGATGAACGCGAAATTCCCGACCCGTATCGTAAAAGCCGTGAGGCGTTTGAAGCGGTGTACGCCTTACTTGAACGGTCTGCTCGCCAGTGGGCGCAGGCATTGAACGCAGAGCAGGTAAAATAATGACAGAAAAAGTAAAACAGTCTGCCGCACCGGTAACGGGCAATGATGAGATCGATATCGGTCGTCTGGTGGGAACCGTTATTGAAGCGCGCTGGTGGGTGCTGGGCATTACGGCGGTCTTTGCGTTATGCGCGGTGATTTACACACTCTTCGCCACGCCGATCTACAGTGCGGATGCGCTGGTACAGATTGAACAAAACACCGGCAACTCGCTGGTGCAGGATATCGGCTCTGCGTTATCCAACAAGCCGCCGGCTTCGGAAGCGGAAATTCAGCTCATCCAGTCGCGTCTGGTATTAGGCAAAACGGTGGACGATCTGGATCTGGATATTTCGGTCACCAAAAACACCTTCCCGCTGTTCGGCGCGGGCTGGGAACGGCTGATGGGGCGACAGAATGAATCGGCAAAAGTCACCACCTTTACCCTGCCGAAAGGGATGAACGAGCAGACCTTCACCCTGACGGTGCTAAGTGACAAAGACTACCAACTGACCAGCGACGGCGGCTTCAGCGCGCGCGGACAGGTCGGGCGGACGCTGAGCAAAGACGGCGTCACGATAGTAGTCAGTGAAATTCATGCTCGACCGGACACGGAATTTACTGTCACCAAATTCTCCACGCTGGGGATGATCAATAACCTGCAAAACAACCTGACGGTAGTCGAAAACGGCAAAGATACCGGCGTGCTCAGCCTGAGCTTTACTGGCGAAGACCGCGATCAGATCCGCGACATTCTCAACAGCATTACCCGAAATTATCTGGAACAGAACGTTGAGCGCAAATCTGCCGAGGCGGCGAAAAGCCTGGCCTTCCTGGCGAAACAGCTGCCGGAAGTGCGCCAGCATCTGGACGTGGCAGAGAATAAACTCAATGCGTTTCGTCAGGATAAAGACTCCGTCGATTTGCCGCTGGAAGCGAAAGCCGTGCTGGACTCAATGGTTAACATTGATGCGCAGCTTAACGAACTGACCTTTAAAGAAGCGGAAATATCGAAACTCTTCACCAAAGCGCACCCGGCGTACCGCACGCTGCTGGAAAAACGTCAGGCGCTGGAAGATGAAAAAGCCAAACTGAACGGGCGCGTGACGGCGATGCCGAAAACGCAGCAGGAGATTGTGCGCCTGACGCGTGACGTTGAGTCGGGTCAGCAGGTCTATATGCAATTGCTGAACAAACAGCAGGAGCTGAAGATCACCGAGGCCAGCACCGTGGGTGACGTGCGGATCGTTGACCCGGCCATTGCCCAGCCT
The DNA here is from genome assembly GCF_057983045.1 of Citrobacter sp. LST-B2. Lineage (NCBI taxonomy): Bacteria > Pseudomonadati > Pseudomonadota > Gammaproteobacteria > Enterobacterales > Enterobacteriaceae > Citrobacter > Citrobacter sp. LST-B2. The sequence goes on along the minus strand of NZ_CP192598.1, from coordinate 3,111,172 downwards.
GGCGTGCTGAAGCCGAAGAAAGCGCTGATCATTCTCGGCAGCATCATTCTGGGCCTGATGCTCTCTATCGTTGGCGTGCTGCTGCGTTCACTGCTCAACCGCGGTATCGAAAGCCCGCAGGTGCTGGAAGAGAATGGCATCAGCGTATACGCCAGCATTCCGCTGTCGGAATGGCAGAAAGCGCGGGATAGCGTCAAGACCATTAAGGGTGTTAAGCGTTACAAGCAGAGCCAACTGCTGGCAGTGGGTAACCCGACCGATCTGGCGATTGAAGCCGTGCGCAGCCTGCGCACCAGCCTCCACTTCGCCATGATGCAGGCACAAAACAATGTCCTGATGCTCACCGGGGTTAGCCCGTCTATCGGGAAGACCTTTGTCTGCGCCAACCTTGCGGCGGTGATCAGCCAGACCAACAAGCGTGTACTGCTGATCGACTGCGATATGCGTAAAGGCTATACCCACGAACTGCTCGGCACCAATAACGTCAACGGTCTGTCCGAGATTCTGGTCGGCAAAGGGGATATCGCCTCCTGTGCGAAACCGACGTCCATTCCTAATTTTGACCTTGTACCGCGCGGTCAGGTACCGCCAAACCCGTCTGAGCTGCTGATGAGCGAACGCTTTGCTGAACTGCTGCGTTGGGCGAGTAGCCACTATGACCTGGTGCTGATCGATACGCCGCCAATCCTGGCCGTCACCGACGCCGCGATTGTCGGACGTCACGCAGGCACGACGTTGATGGTCGCTCGCTATGCCGTCAATACCCTGAAAGAGGTGGAAACCAGCCTGAGCCGTTTTGAGCAAAACGGCATTCAGGTGAAAGGGGTGATCCTCAACTCCATCTTCCGGCGCGCCACCGGGTATCAGGATTACGGGTACTACGAGTACGAATACAAGTCCGACACAAAATAAAAAATCGTGAGTGGCCTACACGTTGGGCCCTCCGGCATCACTTCCTGGGAAAAGAGCATGAATACAGAAAATCCGCTGATCTCCATTTATATGCCAACCTGGAACCGGCAGCAGCTCGCCATTCGGGCAATTAAATCGGTGCTGCGTCAGGACTATCCCCACTGGGAGATGATCATTGTTGATGATTGCTCTTCCTCTTATGAACAGCTACAGCAGTTTGTTGAGGGATTAAACGACCCGCGCGTACGTTACACCCATAATGAGATCAACTCTGGCGCCTGCGCGGTGCGTAATCAGGCCATCGTCCAGGCGCAAGGGCATTACATCACCGGTATTGATGATGATGATGAGTGGACGCCAAACCGTTTGAGCGTGTTCCTTGCCCATAAACATCAACTGGTGACTCACGCTTTTTTGTACGCCAACGATTATGTCTGCGAAGGCGAAGTTTACTCGCAGCCGGCGAGCCTGCCGCTGTATCCGAAATCCCCTTACTCGCGCCACCTGTTCTATAAACGCAACATCATAGGCAATCAGGTCTTTACCTGGGCGTGGCGGTTTAAAGAGTGCCTGTTCGATACCGAACTGAAAGCCGCGCAGGATTACGACATCTTTCTGCGGATGGTGGTGGAGTATGGCGAACCGTGGAAGGTGGAGGAGGCGACGCAGATCCTGCACGTTAATCATGGCGAAATGCAGATCACCTCGTCACCGAAGAAATTCTCTGGCTACTTCCATTTTTACCGCAAGCATAAAGATAAATTTGACCGCGCCAGTAAGAAATATCAGCTGTTTACGCTCTACCAGATCCGCAATAAGCGCATGACCTGGCGCACGTTGCTGACGCTGTTTTCACTGCGCAACGGCAAGCGTCTGGCTGACGGGCTGCGAGGACGTTAAGCATGCTGGAAGATATTCGCGCGAACAGCTGGAGCCTGCGCCCGTGCTGCATGGTGCTGGCCTACCGGGTTGCTCATTTCTGCTCCGTCTGGCGCAAAAAAAACGTGCTGAACAATCTGTGGGCCGCGCCGGTGCTGGTGCTATATCGGCTGATAACCGAATGCCTGTTCGGCTATGAAATCCAGGCGGCGGCCACCATCGGACGACGCTTCACCATTCATCATGGTTACGCCGTGGTGATTAACAAAAACGTGGTGGCCGGTGACGATTTCACGGTTCGTCATGGCGTCACTATCGGCAATCGTGGTGCTGACAGCCTGGCCTGTCCGGTGATAGGCAACGGCGTCGAACTGGGTGCCAACGTGATCGTGCTGGGTGACATCCGCATCGGAAATAACGTGACGATTGGCGCAGGCAGCGTGGTGCTCGACAGCATCCCGGACAATGCGCTGGTGGTGGGCGAGAAGGCCCGGGTGAAGGTAATTAAATGAATATTGTGCAATTTAATGTGCGACTGGCGGAAGGCGGTGCGGCTGGAGTGGCATTAGATCTGCATCAGCGCGCACTGCAAAAAGGGCTGACTTCGCAATTTATTTACGGCTACGGCAAGGGCGGGAAAAAGAGCGTCAGCCATAGCCACTATCCTCATGTCATCAAACAGACGCCGCGTCTGACGTCAGTGGCTAATATCGCCCTGTTTCGCCTGTTCAATCGCGATCTGTTTGGCAATCTGAACAATCTCTACCGTACCGTGACCCGCACGTCAGGCCCGCTGGTGCTGCATTTTCACGTTCTGCATAGCTACTGGTTGAATCTGGCTGACGTGGTAGCGTTCTGCGAAAAGGTGAAAAACCACAAGCCGGACGTCACGCTGGTCTGGACACTGCACGATCACTGGAGTGTGACCGGGCGCTGCGCCTTTACCGACGGCTGCGAGGGGTGGAAAACCGGCTGCCAGAAATGCCCAACGCTGAGTAATTATCCGCCGGTGAAAGTTGACCGCGCGCATAACCTGGTCGATGGAAAACGCCAACTGTTCCGCCAGATGCTGGCGCTGGGTTGCCAGTTTATCTCTCCAAGCCAACACGTTGCCGATGCGTTTAACAGCCTGTACGGCGTGGGGCGCTGCCGCATTATCAATAATGGGATCGATGTGGCGACCGAAGCGATTCTGGCAGAATTGTCTCCGGTCAATGAGACCCCGGGGAAACCGAAAATTGCGATTGTGGCCCATGACCTGCGCTATGACGGAAAAACTAATCAGCGTCTGGTGCGCGACATGATAGCGCTGGGCGATAAGGTTGAACTGCATACCTTTGGCAAATTCTCGCCGTTTGACGGGGCAAACGTGGTGAATCACGGCTTCGAAACTGACAAACGCAAACTGATGAGCGCGCTCAACCAGATGGACGCGCTGGTGTTCAGCTCCCGCGTGGATAACTATCCACTGATTTTATGTGAAGCGTTGTCAATCGGCGTGCCGGTGATCGCCACCCACAGCGACGCGGCGCAGGAAGTGCTGCGCAAGGCGGGCGGAAAAACGTTTGCCGCTGAAGAGGTGCTGTCACTGGTGCAGATGAACAAAACTGACATCGCGCAGACGGTTTTTGGTACCTCGCTCAGCGCCTTCCGCGAGCGCAGTCGTGCGGCGTACAGTGGTCAACAGATGCTGGAGGAATATGTCTCGTTCTATCAGAATCTGTAGCTATCTGCTGCTGCCGCTGATCTACCTGCTGGTCAACGTCAAAATTGCCCAACTGGGCGAAAGTTTCCCCATCACTATTGTCACTTTTTTACCCGTTTTACTGCTGCTGTACGTTGAACGAATCAGCATTAAGAAACTGATGATTGCATTAGGGATTGGAGCAGGGCTGACGGCGTTTAACTATCTGTTCGGTCAGTCTCTGGACGCCAGCAAATACGTCACCTCAACGATGCTGTTTGTCTATATCGTGATCATTATCGGTATGGTCTGGAGCATTCGCTTCAAAACCATCTCACCGCATAACTACCGTAAGATCCTGCGCTTTTTCTATCTGGTGGTGGCGCTGGTGGTGGTGCTGGCGGCGGCGGAAATGGCGCAAATTATCCTGACCGGCGGCAGTAGCCTGATGGAAAGCATTTCGAAGTACCTTATTTACAGCAATAGCTATGTGTTGAATTTTATTAAATTTGGCGGCAAGCGAACCACCGCGCTCTATTTCGAACCGGCATTTTTTGCTCTGGCCTTAATCTCAATTTGGCTCAGCATCAAACAGTTTGGTATCAAAACGCCTAAAACCGATGCTATGATTCTGGCAGGGATAATATTATCAGGATCGTTTTCAGGGGTAATGACATTTATCCTGTTTTACCTGCTGGAATGGGCGTTCCAGTATCTGAATAAGGATGCGATAAAGAAAAAACTGCCGCTGGCGATAATCTCATTAGCCGTGTTTTTAGTAGGGGTGATATTTGCATTTCCTTATATCTCCACACGTCTTGGAGATTTAGGAACGGAAGGGTCGTCTTCTTATTATCGTATTGTCGGCCCGTTAGTGATGGTCGGTTATTCTTTAACCCATATCGATGGCGTCGTCAGATTTGGCTCACTTTATGAATATGTCGCATCATTCGGAATCTTTAACGGTGCAGATGTCGGGAAAACAATAGACAATGGTTTGTATCTGCTGATTATTTATTTTTCCTGGTTCGCGGTGTTAATGACGCTGTGGTACATGTGGAAAATCTTAAAAATGACGTTAAATGCATTTGGCGATAATCGGAATTTTCGGGTGCAACTTTATCTTTTTACACCGGTGTCACTGTTTTTTACCGGTTCAATATTTAGCCCGGAATATGCATTTTTAATCGTTTGTCCGTTTATTTTGCGCAAGGCGCTGAATATGACAAAAGTATGATGAGGTTAATTCTATGCTGCTCAGTATTATCACCGTCGCGTTTCGCAATCTGGACGGCATCGTCAAAACCCATGCGTCGCTGGCGCATCTGGCGAAGGCGACCGACATCCGCTTTGAGTGGATCGTGGTGGACGGCGGTTCAAATGACGGTACGCAAGAATTTCTGGAAAACCTCTGCGGTAACTACCACTTACGTTTTGTCAGCGAACCGGATAACGGCATCTATGATGCGATGAACAAGGGCATTGAAATGGCGCGTGGCAAGTTCGCGCTGTTCCTTAACTCCGGCGATATCTTTCATCCGGATGTCGCCCACGTTGTACGTCAGTTACAGACACAAAAAGATGACGTGATGATTACCGGTGATGCGCTGCTCGATTTTGGCGATGGTCATAAAACGAAGCGTAGCGCGAAACCCGGTTGGTATATCTATCACAGCCTGCCGGCCAGCCATCAGGCAATCTTTTTCCCGCTGGCGGGACTAAAAGTCTGGCACTACGACCTGCAATATAAAGTGTCATCGGATTATGCGCTGGCCGCCAGATTGTATAAAGAAGGTTATGACTTTAAAAAACTGGACGGTCTGGTCTCTGAATTTTCAATGGGCGGTGTGTCAACGACGAATAATCTGGAATTATGCGAAGACGCCAAAAAAGTGCAGCGTCAGATATTACGCGTGCCGGGTTTTTGGGCTGAATTATCGAAGCTATTACGCTTACGTACGACAGGTAAAACGAAAGCCTTATATAACAAAGCCTGAAATATAAGGATTAATGATGCAGGATTTACGTGGTTTCTCCGTACCGAAAGGATTTCGCGGCGGAAATGTAATTAAAGTGCAATTGTGGTGGGCCGTACAGGCAACATTATTTTCCTGGTCACCGCAGGTGTTATATCGCTGGCGCGCTTTTTTGCTCCGTCTGTTTGGCGCGAAAATAGGAAAAAACGTAGTCATTCGACCGTCGGTGAAAATTACCTATCCGTGGAAATTAACCATTGGTGATTATGCCTGGGTAGGGGATGACGTCAATTTATATACGCTCGGCGATATTACGATTGGTGCCCATGCGGTGGTTTCGCAGAAAAGCTATTTGTGTACCGGCAGTCACGATCATACCAGCGCGCATTTTGATATTAACGCCACCCCGATTGTGATTGGCGATAAATGCTGGCTGGCAACGGATGTGTTTGTGGCGCCAGGCGTAACGATAGGCGATGGCACTGTCGTCGGTGCGCGCAGCAGTGTTTTTAAATCGCTACCGGCAAATATGATTTGCCGTGGCAATCCCGCAGTTGTGATACGCGAACGCGTTGAAAAGTAATCAGTTTCCCCGTCATGTTTCGGGCTGTAGCAGTGTTGGCTTTCCTTGATTATCCGGTCACTTACTTCTGTAAGCTCCTGGATAAGCGGCGTCACCGCCTTGCTATAACCCGAACGATTTAGGGGATAATTAAGAGGTAATAAAATGTCTAAAGTCGCTCTCATTACCGGCGTTACCGGGCAGGATGGTTCTTACCTGGCAGAACTTCTGCTGGAAAAAGGTTATGAGGTTCACGGTATTAAGCGTCGTGCGTCTTCATTTAACACCGAGCGCGTGGATCACATCTATCAGGATCCCCATGCGAGCAACCCGAAATTCCATCTGCACTACGGTGACCTGACGGACTCCTCCAACCTGACGCGTATTCTGCAGGAAGTGCAGCCGGATGAAGTCTACAACCTGGGTGCGATGAGCCACGTTGCGGTTTCCTTCGAATCGCCGGAATACACCGCCGATGTGGATGCGATGGGAACGCTGCGTCTGCTGGAAGCCATCCGCTTCCTCGGTCTGGAAAAGAAAACCCGTTTCTATCAGGCATCGACCTCTGAGCTGTACGGTCTGGTGCAGGAAATCCCGCAAAAAGAGACCACGCCATTCTACCCGCGCTCGCCGTATGCGGTCGCCAAACTTTACGCCTACTGGATCACCGTCAACTACCGTGAATCCTATGGTATCTACGCCTGTAACGGCATCCTGTTTAACCATGAATCGCCGCGTCGTGGCGAAACCTTCGTCACCCGTAAAATCACCCGCGCGATTGCTAACATCGCTCAGGGGCTGGAGTCCTGCCTGTATCTCGGCAACATGGATTCCCTGCGTGACTGGGGCCATGCGAAAGACTACGTCAAAATGCAGTGGATGATGCTGCAACAGGAACAGCCGGAAGACTTCGTGATCGCGACCGGCGTGCAGTACTCCGTGCGTCAGTTCGTCGAAATGGCGGCGGCCCAGCTGGGGATCAAACTGCGCTTTGAAGGCGAAGGCGTGGAAGAGAAAGGGATTGTGGTTTCTGTCACCGGTCATGACGCGCCAGGCGTGAAACCGGGTGATGTGATTGTGGCCGTTGATCCGCGCTACTTCCGTCCGGCAGAAGTGGAAACTCTGCTGGGTGACCCGAGCAAAGCGCATGAGAAACTGGGCTGGAAACCGGAAATTACGTTGCAGGAAATGGTCTCCGAGATGGTCGCTAAAGATCTGGAAGCGGCGAAGAAACACTCCCTGCTGAAATCTCATGGCTACGAGGTTGCCATCGCGCTGGAGTCCTGAGAATGAGCAAACAACGTATTTTTATTGCTGGTCATCGCGGAATGGTGGGTTCCGCGATTGCCCGCCAGCTTGCGCAGCGTGGTGATGTGGAGCTGGTGCTGCGCACCCGCGATGAGCTGAACCTGCTGGACAGCAAGGCAGTGCTGGATTTCTTTGCCACTGAGCGTATCGATCAGGTTTATCTGGCGGCGGCGAAGGTAGGCGGTATTGTTGCCAATAACACGTATCCGGCCGATTTCATCTTTGAAAATATGATGATGGAAAGCAACATCATTCACGCCGCGCATCTGCATAACGTGAATAAGCTACTGTTCCTCGGTTCGTCCTGTATCTATCCCAAACTGGCAAAACAGCCGATGGCGGAGAGTGAACTGTTGCAGGGCACGCTGGAACCAACCAACGAGCCGTATGCCATTGCCAAGATTGCCGGTATCAAACTGTGCGAGTCATACAACCGCCAGTACGGGCGCGACTATCGTTCCGTGATGCCGACCAACCTGTATGGTCCACATGACAACTTCCATCCGAGCAATTCGCACGTGATCCCGGCGTTGCTGCGTCGTTTCCACGAAGCGACCATGCAGAATGCGGCGGACGTGGTGGTGTGGGGCAGCGGGACGCCGATGCGTGAGTTTCTGCACGTCGATGATATGGCCGCCGCCAGCATCCATGTGATGGAACTGGACAGCGAAGTCTGGCAGGAGAACACCCAGCCGATGCTGTCGCACATTAACGTCGGTACGGGCGTGGATTGCACCATTCGCGAACTGGCGCAGACCATCGCTCAGGTTGTGGGCTACAAGGGCCGCGTGGTATTTGACGCGACGAAGCCGGACGGTACGCCGCGAAAACTGCTGGATGTGACCCGTTTGCATCAGCTGGGCTGGTATCACGAGATCTCACTGGAAGCGGGCCTTGCCAGCACATATCAGTGGTTCCTTGAGAATCAGCATCGGTTCCGGGGGTAAACATGTTTTTACGTCAGGAAGATTTTGCTACCGTCGTGCGTTCCACGCCGCTTGTCTCCCTCGATTTGATCGTGGAAAACGCGCAGGGGGAATTTCTGCTGGGTAAACGACTGAACCGACCGGCGCAGGGCTTCTGGTTCGTGCCCGGTGGCCGGGTGCAAAAAGATGAGCCGCTGAGTGCGGCCTTCGAACGCCTGACCGAAGCCGAACTGGGGCTACGTTTGCCGCTGTCTGCCGGGGAGTTTTATGGCGTCTGGCAGCATTTCTATGACGACAACTTTTCCGGTGAAGACTTCTCAACGCATTACATCGTGCTCGGTTTCCGACTGCGGGTGCAGGCGCATGATTTGCCTCTGCCTGACGCGCAGCACGGCGCTTACTGCTGGCTGACGCCCGCGGCGTTGCTGGCTAGCGACAACGTCCATGACAACAGTCGGGCGTATTTTTTGCCGGAATGTCAGGCTAAGGCGCTGGGATTATGAGGATCCTTGTGTATGGCATCAACTACTCACCGGAGTTAACCGGCATCGGTAAATACACCGGTGAAATGGTGGAGTGGATGGCGCGCGAAGGCCATGATGTGCGGGTTATCACCGCGCCGCCATATTACCCGCAGTGGAAAGTGGGCGAGCGCTATTCAGCCTGGCGCTATCGCCGGGAAGAGGGGGATGCCACTGTCTGGCGCTGCCCACTGTATGTGCCAAAGCAGCCGTCAACACTGAAACGATTACTGCATCTGGGCAGCTTCGCCCTCAGCAGCTTTTTCCCGCTGATGGCGCAGCGTCGCTGGAAGCCGGATCGCATTATTGGCGTGGTGCCCACGCTGTTTTGTACGCCGGGAATGCGGCTGCTGGCGAAACTCTCAGGCGCCCGCACGCTGCTGCACATTCAGGATTATGAAGTCGATGCGATGCTGGGGCTCGGTCTGGCAGGCAACGGTAAAACCGGCAAAGTGGCACAGCTGGCGACCGCTTTCGAGCGTAGCGGTCTGCATAACGTCGACAATGTCTCCACCATCTCCCGCTCAATGATGAATAAAGCCCAGGCGAAAGGGGTGGCGGCAGAGAAAGTGATCTTCTTCCCTAACTGGTCAGAAGTCGCCCGTTTTCAGAATGTTAACGATGACGAGGTTATCAGCCTCCGCCAACAGCTTGGTTTGCCGGATGACAAAAAAATCATTCTTTACTCCGGCAATATCGGCGAGAAGCAAGGGCTGGAAAACGTGATTGCGGCGGCGGAACAACTGCGTGAGCAGCCGCTGGTTTTCGCTATCGTCGGGCAGGGCGGCGGCAAAGCGCGTCTGGAGAAAATGGCCCGCGAGCGCGGTCTGCGCAACGTTCTGTTTTTCCCGTTGCAGCCTTACGAGGCGCTGCCTGCGCTATTGAAGATGGGCGATTGCCACCTGGTGGTGCAAAAACGCGGGGCGGCGGATGCCGTTCTGCCCTCCAAGCTGACCAATATTCTGGCGGTGGGCGGCAATGCGGTGATTACCGCAGAACCTGAGACGGAACTCGGCCAGCTTTGCGACCGCTATGCAGGCATTGCGGTGTGCGTTGAGCCGGAATCGGTCGATGCGCTGGTGGCAGGGATAACGATGGCGCTCACCATGCCAAAAAACAACACGGTGGCACGTGAATATGCCGAACGCACGCTCGATAAAGAGAATGTGCTACGTCAATTTATGAATGATATTCGGGATTAAATTATGAGTCAGACAACACTCTATCCGGTTGTGATGGCCGGTGGCTCCGGTAGCCGCTTATGGCCGCTTTCCCGTGTACTTTATCCTAAGCAGTTCCTGTGCCTGAAAGGCGATCTCACCATGCTGCAAACGACCATTTGTCGTCTTAACGGCGTGGAGTGCGAAAGTCCGGTGGTGATCTGCAACGAGCAGCATCGTTTTATCGTCGCGGAGCAATTGCGTCAGCTTAATAAACTGACGGAGAACATTATTCTTGAACCGGCGGGACGTAATACCGCGCCGGCCATTGCATTAGCGGCGCTGGCGGCAAAACGTCACAGTCCGGACTGCGACCCGCTGATGCTGGTGTTGGCGGCAGACCACGTGATTGCCAACGAAGAGGCCTTCCGCGACGCGGTGCGCAACGCGATGCCGTACGCCGAAGCCGGAAAGCTGGTCACGTTTGGTATCGTTCCGGATCTGCCGGAAACGGGCTACGGCTATATCCGTCGTGGCGATGTCACCCCCGGCGTTAACGATGCCGTGGCGTTTGACGTTGCGCAGTTTGTGGAAAAACCGAGTCTGGAAACAGCGCAGGCCTATGTCGCCAGCGGTGATTATTACTGGAACAGCGGGATGTTTCTGTTCCGCGCCGGACGCTATCTGGAAGAGCTGAAAAAATACCGTCCCGATATCCTGGAAGCCTGCGAAAACGCGATGAGCGTGGTCGATCCGGATCTCGATTTCATTCGCGTGGATGAAGCATCATTCCTGGCGTGTCCGGAAGAATCTGTCGATTACGCAGTAATGGAACGCACGGCGGATGCGGTGGTGATGCCGATGGATGCGGGCTGGAGCGATGTCGGCTCCTGGTCCTCGCTGTGGGAAATCAGCGCCCATACCGCCGAGGGAAACGTCCATCACGGCGACGTCATCAGCCATAAAACCGAAAACAGCTACGTCTATGCCGAATCGGGACTGGTGACCACCGTCGGCGTGAAAGACCTGGTGGTGGTGCAGACCAAAGACGCGGTGCTGATTGCCGACCGTAACGCGGTGCAGGACGTAAAAAAAGTGGTTGAACAAATCAAAGCCGATGGCCGCCACGAACACCATATTCACCGCGAAGTGTACCGTCCGTGGGGGAAATATGATTCCATCGACGCCGGTGACCGCTATCAGGTCAAACGCATCACCGTGAAACCAGGGGAAGGGCTGTCGGTACAGATGCACCACCACCGCGCCGAACACTGGGTGGTGGTGGCGGGTACCGCTAAAGTCACCATTGACGGTGAGATCAAACTGCTCGGTGAAAACGAGTCTGTCTACATTCCGCTGGGAGCCACCCACTGTCTGGAAAACCCAGGGAAAATTCCACTCGATCTGATTGAAGTGCGCTCAGGTTCTTACCTCGAAGAGGATGATGTAGTGCGGTTTGAGGATCGCTACGGCCGGGTGTGACGCCCTAACCATCATCTTTCGCGCCGCAGATGCGTTGGCTTCCTTTACGCACCCCGGTCACTTCGTTGACTAAGCTCCCGGGGATACGCGCAATCGCCGCCTTCCTGCAACGCGAAATCTAATGGTTATGTACTTTACAAAAAATATCTCCAGTCCGGAGAGGGACAACTGTTGCCTGAATAAGGGTAAAAACATGACAAAATTAACCTGTTTCAAAGCCTACGATATTCGCGGCAGGCTGGGCGAAGAGCTGAATGAAGAGATTGCGTGGCGGATTGGTCGCGCTTACGGCGAATTTCTGAAGCCGAAAACCATTGTGCTGGGCGGCGACGTGCGTCTGACCAGTGAGGCGCTGAAGCTGGCGCTGGCAAAAGGGTTGCAGGATGCCGGCGTTGACGTGCTGGATATCGGCCTGTCGGGCACCGAAGAGATCTACTTCGCGACTTTCCACCTTGGCGTGGACGGCGGGATTGAAGTCACCGCCAGCCACAACCCGATGGACTACAACGGCATGAAGCTGGTGCGCGAAGGCGCGCGTCCCATCAGTGGCGATACCGGTCTGCGTGACGTGCAGCGTCTGGCCGAGGCCAACGACTTCCCGCCGGTGAACCCCGCGCAGCGCGGAAGCTATAAGCAAATCTCCCTGCGTGATGCCTATATCGACCATCTGTTCGGCTACATCAATGTTAAAAACCTCACCCCGCTGAAGCTGGTGATCAACTCCGGTAACGGCGCGGCAGGCCCGGTGGTGGACGCCATCGACGCGCGCTTTCAGGCGCTGGGCGTGCCGGTAGAATTGATCAAAGTGCATAACACCCCGGACGGCAACTTCCCGAACGGCATTCCTAATCCGCTGTTGCCGGAGTGTCGCGCCGATACCCGCAATGCGGTGATTGAACATGGCGCGGACATGGGGATTGCCTTTGACGGTGATTTCGACCGCTGCTTCCTGTTCGACGAGAAAGGCCAGTTCATCGAGGGTTACTACATTGTCGGCCTGCTGGCGGAAGCGTTCCTCGAAAAACAGCCGGGCGCCAAAATCATTCACGACCCGCGTCTGTCCTGGAACACGGTGGATGTGGTGAAAGCGGCGGGCGGCACGCCGGTGATGTCGAAAACCGGTCACGCTTTCATTAAAGAGCGGATGCGCCACGAAGACGCCATCTACGGCGGCGAGATGAGCGCCCACCACTATTTCCGTGATTTTGCTTACTGCGACAGCGGAATGATCCCGTGGTTGCTGGTGGCGGAACTGGTGTGTCTGAAGGGACAGTCACTGGGTGAACTGGTACGAGACCGGATGGCGGCATTCCCGGCGAGCGGCGAAATCAACAGCAAGCTGGAGGAACCGGCGGCAGCGATTTCTCGGGTGGAACAACACTTTGCCAGCGAGGCGCTGGCGGTGGACAGAACCGACGGCATCAGCATGTCGTTCGTCGACTGGCGTTTCAACCTGCGCTCCTCCAACACCGAACCGGTGGTACGCCTGAACGTGGAGTCACGCGGCGATATTCCGCTGATGGAAGCGCGAACGCGCACTCTGCTGGCGTTACTGAATCAGTAAGGTCAGATCTTCCCTTACCCGCTGGCGGGTAAGGGGCTAATAACAGGAACAACGATGACAAATCTAAAAAAGCGCGAACGGGCCAAAACCAATGCATCGTTAATCTCTATGGTGCAACGCTTTTCAGATATCACCATCATGTTTGGCGGGCTGTGGGTTGTCTGCGAAGTCAGTGGACTGCCTTTCCTGTATATGCACCTGTTGGTGGCGCTGATCACGTTGGTTGTTTTCCAGATGCTGGGTGGCATAACCGATTTCTATCGCTCATGGCGCGGCGTCAAAATTTCCACTGAACTGACTCTCCTGCTGCAAAACTGGACGCTGAGCCTCGTCTTTAGCGCCGGTCTGGTGGCATTCAATCAGGATTTCGATAACCGCCTCGCGGTCTGGCTGGCGTGGTATCTGCTGACCAGCGTCGGACTGGTCTTCTGCCGATCGTTTATTCGCATCGGTGCAGGATGGCTACGCAACCGTGGCTACAACACGCGTCGGGTGGCCGTCGCGGGCGATCTGCCTGCCGGACGGGCGCTGCTCGATAGCTTCCGCAACGAACCGTGGTTAGGTTTTGAGGTAGTTGGCGTTTATCACGATCCGAAACCGGGCGGCGTTACCTCTGACTGGGCAGGTAACCTCGAACAACTGGTTGAAGACGCGAAAGCGTCACGCATCCATAACGTCTACATTGCGATGGCGATGTGCGACGGCGCGCGGGTGAAAAAACTGGTGCGCGAACTGGCGGATACCACCTGTTCGGTGATTCTCATTCCGGACGTGTTTACCTTCAACATTCTGCATTCCCGCATCGAAGAGGTGAGTGGCGTGCCGGTGGTGCCGCTGTATGACACGCCGCTGTCGGGTATCAACCGTCTGCTTAAGCGTGCGGAAGATATCGTGCTGGCGTCGCTGATCCTGCTGCTGATCTCACCGGTGTTGTGCTGCATTGCGCTGGCGGTGAAGCTGAGTTCGCCGGGGCCGATCATCTTCCGTCAGACCCGTTATGGCATGGACGGTAAACCGATCAACGTGTGGAAATTCCGCTCAATGAAGGTGATGGAAAACGACAAGGTCGTCACACAGGCGACGCAGAACGATCCGCGCGTCACCCGAGTGGGGAATTTCCTGCGTCGTACCTCGCTGGATGAACTACCGCAGTTTATTAATGTGCTGACCGGTGGCATGTCTATCGTCGGGCCGCGTCCGCATGCGGTGGCGCATAACGAACAGTATCGTCAACTGATTGAAGGCTACATGCTACGCCACAAGGTGAAGCCGGGGATCACCGGTTGGGCGCAAATCAACGGCTGGCGCGGTGAAACTGACACGCTGGAGAAAATGGAAAAACGCGTGGAGTACGATCTGGAGTACATCCGCGAGTGGAGCGTGTGGTTCGACATCAAGATCGTTTTTCTGACGGTGTTTAAGGGCTTTGTTAACAAAGCGGCGTACTGAGGAACGGTCATGAGCTTACGTGAAAAAACCATCAGCGGCGCGAAGTGGTCGGCGATTGCCACGGTGATCATTATCAGCCTTGGGCTTATCCAGATGACGGTACTGGCGCGGATCGTCGATAACCACCAGTTCGGCCTGCTGACCGTGTCGCTGGTGATCATTGCGCTGGCCGATACGCTGTCTGACTTCGGTATTGCCAACTCCATTATTCAGCGCAAGGCGATAAGCCATCTTGAGCTGACCACGCTGTACTGGCTGAACGTCGGGTTGGGAATCATCGTCTGTGTGGCGGTCTTCCTGCTTAGCGATGTGATTAGCAATGTGCTGCATAACCCGGATCTGGTGCCGCTGATTAAAACGCTGTCGCTGGCGTTTGTGGTGATCCCGCACGGGCAGCAGTTCCGCGCGCTGATGCAGAAAGAGCTGGAGTTCAACAAGATTGGGATGATTGAAACCAGCGCTGTACTGGCAGGTTTTACATTTACCGTTGTCAGCGCGCATTTCTGGCCGCTGGCGATGACGGCCATACTCGGTTACCTGGTAAATAGCGCGGTGCGCACGCTGTTGTTTGGCTATTTTGGCCGCAAGATCTACCGTCCGGGTCTGCACTTTTCGCTGGCGTCCGTTTCGTCGAATTTGCGCTTTGGTGCGTGGCTGACGGCGGACAGCATCATCAACTACGTCAACACCAACCTTTCCACGCTGGTGCTGGCGCGTATTCTCGGTGCCGGCGTCGCAGGGGGCTATAACCTGGCGTATAACGTGGCAGTGGTGCCGCCGATGAAGCTCAACCCCATCATCACCCGCGTGCTGTTTCCGGCATTTGCCAAAATTCAGGACGACACCCAGAAGCTGCGCGTGAACTTCTACAAACTGCTTTCCGTGGTGGGCATTATCAACTTCCCGGCATTGCTGGGCCTGATGGTGGTTGCTAATAATTTTGTGCCGCTGGTCTTTGGCGAGAAGTGGAACAGCATCATTCCTGTGCTGCAACTGCTGTGCGTGGTGGGGTTGCTGCGCTCGGTTGGTAATCCGATTGGTTCGCTGTTGATGGCGAAAGCGCGGGTAGACATCAGCTTTAAATTCAATGTGTTTAAAACGTTCCTGTTCATCCCGGCGATTATTGTCGGCGGGCAGATGGCGGGCGCAATTGGCGTGACGCTGGGCTTCCTGCTGGTGCAAATTATCAACACCATTCTGAGCTATTTCGTGATGATCAAACCGGTGCTGGGTTCCAGCTACCGCCAGTACATTCTGAGCCTGTGGCTGCCGTTCTATCTCTCATTGCCGACGCTGGCGGTGAGCTACGGTCTGGGTATCGCGTTACAGGGACATCTGTCGCTCGGTGTGCTGCTGGCGACGCAGATTGCCGCCGGTGCGCTGGCGTTCGCGGTGATGATCGTGCTCTCACGCCATCCGCTGGTGGTGGAGATGAAGCGCCAGTTTTGTCGCAGCGAAAAAATGAAAACCTTGCTTCGTGCAGGATAAGTTTTGCCGGATGGCAACGATTTTAAGAGGGTGAAATGAAATTATTGATTCTGGGCAACCATACCTGCGGCAACCGTGGCGACAGTGCGATTTTACGTGGTCTGCTGGACGCCATTCACCGCCTCGAGCCTGACGCGGAAGTGGATGTGATGAGCCGCTACCCGGTGAGTTCGTCCTGGCTTTTGAACCGTCCGGTGATGGGCGATCCGCTCTTTTTACAGATGAAACAGCACAACAGCGCGGCTGGCGTAGTGGGGCGGGTGAAAAAAATCCTCCGTCGTCGCTATCAGCATCAGGTGCTGCTTTCCCGCGTTACCGATACCGGCAAGCTGCGTAATATCGCGATTGCTCAGGGTTTTACCGATTTCGTGCGTTTGCTTGCGGGTTATGACGCTATCGTTCAGGTGGGTGGTTCGTTCTTCGTCGACTTGTACGGTGTTCCGCAGTTTGAACACGCGCTGTGTACCTTTATGGCGAAAAAACCACTGTACATGGTCGGTCACAGCGTCGGTCCGTTCCAGGATCCGCAATTTAATCAACTGGCTAACTATGTTTTCGGCCACTGTGATGCACTGATCCTGCGGGAGTCGGTCAGCCTGGAGCTGATGAAACGCAGTGACATCACCACTGAAAAAGTGGAGCACGGCGTGGATACCGCCTGGTTGGTGGATCATCACGATGAAGATTTTACGCCGGGCTATGCCGTTCAACACTGGCTGAGCGTAGCGGCGCAGCAGAAAACGGTGGCAATTACCCTGCGAGAACTGGCGCCGTTTGATAAACGCCTGGGCACCACGCAGGAGGCTTATGAGAAAGCCTTCGCTGGTGTGGTCAACCGCATTCTGGATGAGGGCTATCAGGTTATCGCACTGTCTACCTGTACCGGCATTGACAGCTATAACAAAGATGACCGCATGGTGGCGCTGAATCTGCGCCAGTACGTCAGCGACCCGGCGCGTTACCACGTGGTGATGGATGAACTCAATGATCTGGAGATGGGCAAGATCCTCGGCGCATGCGACCTGACGGTTGGCACACGCCTGCATTCCGCCATTATCTCGATGAACTTCGCGACGCCTGCTATTGCGATTAATTACGAGCACAAATCGGCGGGCATCATGCAGCAACTGGGGATGCCGGAGATGGCGATAGATATCCGTCATCTGCTGGATGGCAGTCTGCAAGCGATGGTGGCGGATACGCTCGGACAGTTGCCGCAGATCAATGAGCGTCTTGCGCAGGCGGTGCGTCGCGAGCGTGAACAGGGATACCGTATGGTGGAGTCGGTGTTAACGCGCATCGGGGAGGGGAAATGAAGGTCAGCTTTTTTTTACTGAAATTTCCGCTGTCGTCGGAAACCTTCGTCCTCAACCAGATTACCGCGTTTATCGACATGGGTTTTGACGTTGAGATTGTCGCCCTGCAAAAAGGTGACACGCAAAATACGCATGCCGCCTGGGAAAAATATGGCCTGGCGGCCAGAACGCGCTGGCTACAGGACGAGCCGCCGGGACGTCTGGCAAAGCTGCGCACTCGGGCAGTGAAAACGCTGTCAGGACTGCACCGGGCGACGACGTGGAAATCGCTCAACTTCTCTCGCTACGGCGATGAATCACGTAACCTGATCCTCTCTTCAATCTGTGCGCAGATAAGTCAACCCCTGCGTGCGGATGTCTTTATCGCCCACTTTGGTCCGGCCGGCGTAACGGCGGCGAAGCTGCGAGAGCTGGGCGTTATTCAGGGCAAGATTGCGACGATTTTTCACGGTATTGATATTTCCAGTCGGGAAGTTCTTAACCATTACACGCCGGAGTACCAGCAATTGTTCCGTCGTGGCGATCTGATGTTGCCGATTAGCGATCTCTGGGCTGGAAGGCTGAAAAGCATGGGCTGTCCGCCGGAGAAGATTGCCGTTTCACGGATGGGCGTGGATATGACACGCTTTACGCACCGGCCAGCGAAAGCCCCCGGTACGCCGCTGGAGATTATCTCTGTTGCGCGACTGACTGAGAAAAAAGGACTGCATGTGGCGATAGAGGCCTGCCGCCAGTTGAAGGAGCAGGGTGTGGCGTTTCGTTATCGCATTCTGGGTATGGGTCCCTGGGAGCGGCGATTGCGCACGTTGATTGAGCAGTATCAGCTTGATGACGTGATTGAGATGCCGGGATTTAAGCCCAGCCATGAAGTGAAAACGATGCTGGATAACGCGGATGTCTTTCTGTTGCCGTCGATTACCGGCACGGATGGCGACATGGAAGGCATTCCCGTTGCGTTGATGGAAGCGATGGCGGTGGGGATCCCGGTGGTCTCTACCGTTCACAGTGGGATCCCGGAGCTGGTGGATGCCGGGGAATCCGGCTGGCTGGTACCGGAAAACGACGCCCATGCGCTGGCGCAACAGATCGCGTTGTTCAGCCAACTTGATCACCAGACGCTGGAACCCATCATCCAGCGCGCGCGTGAAAAAGTTGAACATGATTTTAATCAGCAGGTGATCAATCGTCAGTTGGCCAGCCTGCTGCAAACGATGTAAACCGAGGTTGTATGCCAGAGAAAACACTCTCCCGACGTACCTTCCTGACGGCAAGCTCCGCGCTTGCCGTACTTCCTGTCCTCCATTCACCTTTTGCCCGCGCTGTTGCGTCCCGCAAAACCGTCAATATTCAGGATTACAATGCGAAAGACTGGATTGCCTCCTTTCGACAGGCCTTCAGCGACGCAGAGACCGTGGTGGTGCCAGCGGGACTGGTGTGCGAGAACATCAATACCGGCATTTTTATCCCACCGGGAAAAACGCTGCATGTGCTGGGCCGCCTGAGCGGTAATGGGCGTGGTCGCTTTGTGTTGCTGGAGGGATGTCAGGTCACTGGCGAGAAGGGGGGGAGCCTGCACAATATTACGCTGGATGTACGCGGTTCCGATTGTGTGATTAACGGCCTTGCGATGAGCGGTTTTGGGCCGGTGACGCAGATTTATATTGGTGGGAAAAAGCCGCGCGTGATGCGCAATCTGGTCATCGATAATCTCACCGTGACCCAGGCCAACTATGCGATTCTGCGTCAGGGATTCCACAATCAGGTCGATGGCGCGCGTATTACCCACTGCCGTTTCAGCGACTTGCAGGGTGACGCCATCGAATGGAATGTCGCTATTAACGATCGCAATATCCTGATTTCTGACCACGTCATTGAACGGATCAACTGTACCAACGGCAAGATTAACTGGGGGATTGGCATTGGGCTTGCGGGGAGCACCTACGACAACACCTATCCGGAGCAGCAGACGGTTAAAAATTTTGTGGTCGCCAACATTACCGGATCAGATTGTCGGCAACTGGTGCATGTCGAGAACGGCAAACATTTTGTGATTCGCAATGTGAAGGCGAAGAACATCACCCCGGATTTCAGCAAAAAGGCAGGCATCGACAACGCGACGGTTGCCATTTACGGTTGCGATAATTTTGTGATTGATAATGTCGATATGGTTAACAGTGCCGGGATGCTCATTGGCTATGGCGTGGTCAAAGGGAAATATCTCTCCATCCCGCAAAATTTCAAACTCAACCATATCTCCCTTGATAACACGCAGCTTGAATATAAATTGCGCGGCATTCAAATTTCCTCCGGTAATGCCACCTCCTTCGTTGCACTGACCAACATCGAGATGAAGCGGGCGACGCTGGAGTTGCATAATCAGCCGCAGCATCTTTTTCTGCGCAATATCAAGGTGATGCAAGAGTCAGCAACGGGACCGGCGCTGAAGATGCACTTTGATCTGCGCAAAGACGTGCGCGGTAAGTTTATGGCGAAAGATGACACGCTGCTGTCGTTGGCAAACGTACATGCGGTGAATGAGAAGGGGCAAAGCTCAGTGGATATAGACCGCATAAACCATCATGTGGTGAACGTTGATGCGATCAACTTCCGCTTACCGGTGGGGAGGGGGTGAATTTGCGACCATTCCTGGCGAAATCGGTCCATACTTAAGATTATAGCTACTGCAATTTATCAGTGACCGGCGTAGCATCAGTGACAAAGCAGCGATGATTTCCTCTAACTAATTCATGCTGGCTAAAACGAGTCAAAAGGCTATAATTCAGCAACCATTTTACAGGTGGATGAAATAATGAGTAATTTGAAAGCAGTTATACCGGTAGCGGGTCTGGGTATGCACATGTTGCCTGCCACCAAGGCAATTCCCAAAGAGATGCTACCGATCGTCGACAAACCCATGATTCAGTATATCGTTGACGAAATCGTAGCTGCAGGGATCAAAGAAATCCTCCTGGTCACACACGCGTCTAAAAACGCCGTTGAGAACCATTTCGACACCTCTTATGAACTTGAGTCACTCCTTGAGCAACGCGTGAAGCGTCAGTTGCTGGCGGAAGTGCAGTCCATTTGTCCTCCGGGCGTGACCATTATGAACGTGCGCCAGGCGCAGCCGCTGGGGCTGGGTCACTCCATTCTTTGCGCGCGTCCGGCGATTGGCGATAATCCTTTTGTGGTGGTATTGCCTGATATCGTTATTGATACCGCCAGTGCCGATCCGCTGCGCTATAACCTTGCGGCAATGGTTGCGCGTTTTGAAGAAACTGGCCGTAGTCAGGTTCTGGCGAAACGTATGCCGGGTGACCTTTCCGAGTACTCCGTCATCCAGACGAAAGATCCGCTGGATAATGAAGGCAAGGTGAGTCGCATTGTTGAGTTTATTGAGAAACCGGATCAGCCGCAAACGCTGGATTCCGATCTGATGGCGGTAGGGCGTTATGTCCTCTCAGCGGATATCTGGGCCGAACTCGAAAGAACCGAACCGGGCGCCTGGGGCCGTATCCAGTTGACCGATGCAATTGCAGCACTGGCGAAAAAACAATCCGTTGACGCCATGCTAATGACCGGCGACAGCTACGACTGCGGTAAGAAATTGGGCTACATGCAGGCGTTTGTGAAGTACGGACTGCGCAATCTGAAAGAAGGGCCTAAGTTCCGTAAAGGTATTGAGAAGTTGCTTAGCGAGTAAGTTTAAAGAATCGACGGTCCGTCAGATCGTAAAAACACATAACGGTAGTTAACATTCGACGCGGTGATGCAGATATGCCCGGAATGTTGCTACCGTTTTTTCATCTTCGAAAAATATTTATGATTTCATTGGGTTAACTACAAAATTTAGCACCGCTTTTTATAAGATTTCTTCTTGTTTCTGACATCAATTGGTAAGACAATTAGGGTTTGAGTTTAGCAGCTTTGCGCGAGAGAAAGCAGAGCTCAACACGTCTGTGAGAGTACGCAGTGCACTGGTAGCTGTAAAGCCAGGGGCGGTAGCGTGCCTCACATTACGTATTATGTAAGCTTAAATCGGCATTTTAATGCTGATATCATCGAATATCTGGATTAATAAAAGTGAAAATACTTGTTACCGGTGGGGCAGGTTTTATTGGATCTGCTGTCGTTCGGCATATTATAAATAATACTCAAGACAGCGTAATTAATGTCGATAAATTAACGTACGCAGGTAACCTCGAGTCACTGACTGAAATTGAGAATAGCGAGCGTTATTCATTCGAACATGCTGATATTTGTGATTCAAATGTAGTGGCGCGTATTTTTGAAACTCATCAACCGGATGCCGTCATGCATCTTGCTGCTGAGAGCCATGTGGATCGTTCTATTACCGGCCCTGCAGCATTTATTGAAACGAATATCGTTGGCACCTATATTCTTCTCGAAGCGGCTCGCCGGTATTGGTCCGGGTTGGACGATGTAAAAAAAGCTAAATTCCGTTTTCATCACATTTCTACTGACGAAGTCTATGGCGACCTGCCTCATCCGGATGAAGTAGCGCAGGGGAGTATTCTTCCTCTCTTTACTGAACAAACCGCCTATGCGCCGAGTAGCCCGTATTCGGCTTCAAAAGCCTCCAGCGACCATCTTGTTCGCGCCTGGTTGCGTACATACGGTCTACCGACAATGGTGACAAATTGTTCGAATAACTATGGCCCATACCACTTCCCTGAAAAGTTGATTCCCTTGGTTATTCTCAATGCTCTCGAAGGAAAATCGTTGCCTATTTATGGTAAAGGCGATCAGATTCGTGACTGGCTCTATGTTGAAGATCATGCCCGTGCGTTATATACCGTGGTGACGAAAGGAATCCCTGGTGAGACCTACAACATCGGTGGCCATAACGAGAAGAAAAATATCGATGTTGTGCATACCATCTGTGACTTGTTGGATGAGATCGTACCTAAAACGGCGTCATACCGAGAACAAATCGCCTATGTTGCCGATCGTCCAGGCCATGACCGTCGGTACGCGATCGATGCGGATAAAATCAGCCGTGAACTCGGTTGGAAACCGCAAGAGACGTTCGAAAGTGGGATTCGAAAAACGGTTGAATGGTATCTGGCAAACACCTCATGGGTTGAAAATATCAAAAGTGGGGCGTACCAAACCTGGATTGAGCAGAACTATGGGGAACGCCAGTAATGAACATTCTTTTGTTTGGCAAAACAGGGCAGGTCGGTTGGGAATTACAACGCTCGCTTGCTCCGCTTGGTAATGTGATTGCGCTGGATGTCCATTCAACGGATTACTGTGGAGATTTCAGCAATCCTCAGGGGGTTGCTGAAACGGTCCGTCGCATTCGACCAGACGTTATCGTAAACGCAGCAGCCCATACGGCAGTGGACAAAGCTGAATCTGAAATTGAATTTGCTCAATTGCTCAATGCAATCAGCGTTGAAGCTATTGCTAAAGAAGCCGCTGAAGTAGGGGCATGGGTCGTTCATTATTCGACAGATTACGTTTTCCCCGGGACAGGGACGACGGCCTGGAGAGAAACGGATGAAACATCACCATTGAATGTCTATGGCGAGACTAAACTTGCTGGTGAAAAGGCTCTGCAGCAACATTGTCAAAAGCATCTGATATTCAGGACCAGCTGGGTTTATGCGGGTAAAGGGAATAATTTTGCGAAGACCATGCTGCGTCTGGCAAAAGATCGTACAGAGATGTCCGTTATCAACGATCAGTATGGCGCGCCGACAGGGGCTGAGTTGCTTGCTGATTGTACAGCACATGCTATTCGTGTCGCGCTGAACAAACCTGATGTCGCTGGCCTCTATCACTTAGTGGCTGGTGGCACGACGACCTGGTATGACTTCGCCTCTCTGGTTTTTGCTGAAGCTCGCAATGCAGGTATTGACTTAGCGCTGACTGATCTTAAGGCTGTTCCAACCAGCGCTTACCCTACACCCGCGCGCCGCCCAGGCAACTCACGATTAAATACTGAAAAATTTCAGCATAATTTTGGCCTTGTCTTGCCGCAGTGGGAAAATGGTGTCAAACGTATGTTAAATGAGTTGTTTACAACTACAGCTATCTGATTCTGGTTTTAATGCCCGCAACAGGGCATTTTGTATTTAAGAGATAATGATATGAAAACGCGTAAAGGGATTATTCTTGCCGGCGGTTCCGGCACTCGTTTGTACCCTGTGACGATGGCAGTGAGTAAACAGTTACTGCCCATTTATGATAAGCCGATGATTTACTACCCGCTGTCGACACTGATGCTGGCGGGAATTCGGGATATTCTTATTATCAGCACCCCGCAGGATACACCGCGCTTTGAGCAGTTACTCGGTGACGGAAGCCAGTGGGGGCTTAACCTTCAATATAAAGTTCAGCCAAGTCCGGATGGGTTAGCCCAGGCCTTTATTATTGGTGAAGAGTTCATCGGTAATGATGATTGTGCATTAGTGCTCGGCGATAACATCTTTTATGGACATGATTTACCAAAACTAATGGATACTGCCGTTAATAAAGAAAATGGGGCTACGGTATTCGCATACCATGTGAACGATCCTGAACGCTACGGTGTAGTTGAGTTTGATAAGAATGGGACCGCGGTTAGTCTGGAAGAGAAACCCCAGGAACCCAAAAGTAACTATGCCGTGACAGGTCTTTATTTTTACGACAATAGCGTCGTTGATATGGCAAAGAATCTCAAGCCTTCGGCGCGTGGTGAACTGGAAATCACGGATATTAACCGTATCTATATGGAACAAGGGCGTCTGTCTGTCGCCATGATGGGGCGCGGGTATGCATGGTTGGATACGGGGACGCATCAAAGTTTGATTGAGGCCAGTAACTTTATTGCTACGATTGAAGAGCGACAGGGGTTGAAGGTCTCTTGCCCGGAAGAAATTGCCTACCGCAAAGGGTTTATTGATGCAGCACAGGTAAAAAAATTGGCTGAACCGCTCAAAAAAAATGCTTATGGTCAATATCTACAGAAAATGGTTAAAGGTTATTAATTGATGGAAATTATTAAAACTGATATTCCAGACTTATTGATTATTAAGCCAAAAGTATTTGGCGATGAGCGGGGTTACTTTTATGAAAGTTATAATCAAAAGATTTTTGAGGAGGCAATAGGACGTAAAGTTGATTTTGTTCAAGATAATCATTCTAAATCAACGAAGGGCGTACTACGAGGGCTTCATTATCAATTAGAACCTTATGCTCAAGGAAAATTAGTTCGCTGTGTCGCTGGGGAAGTCTTTGACGTCGCTGTTGATATCCGTAAAACGTCTCCAACTTTTGGCCATTGGGTCGGAATCAACCTGTCTGCTGAGAATAAGTGCCAACTTTGGATTCCTGAAGGATTTGCACATGGCTTTCAGGTGCTGAGTGAAAGTGCTGAGTTTGTTTATAAAACGACTAATTACTATAGCCCAGGCAATGAAAGAGGTATTTTTTGGAATGATCCAGAGTTGAAGATAAACTGGAAAGAAACAGAAGCGATGACCCTTTCGGAAAAAGATAAAATATTACCCCTTTTTAGCAGCATCAGATAGCTTTCAATGAAAACGCAATCAGTCAAAAGTGGATTTGTATGGAGTGCAATTGATCGCATTTTCACTCAGGTAGTGCAGTTAGCTATCATGTTGGTTTTGGCCAGGAGATTAGGGCCCGAGGCATTCGGTTTAATCGGCATGCTGGCGGTATTTATTGCAATAAGCCAGGTGTTTGTTGATAGTGGGTTCAGTTCAGCGATTATCAGGAAAACGGACAGAAATGAATCTGACTACTCAACTGTATTCATTTTCAATGGAGTCATAGCACTAATATGTTATGGGATTTTGTGGACTGCGGCGCCACTAATTTCTGAATTCTATGATAAACCCGAATTAACTTCATTAATGCGCTGGTTGGGACTTGTTGTACCCATCAATTCGCTAGGTGTTGTGCAGAGGGTTAGACTTAGCGTCTTGCTCAATTTCAAAGCGCAGGCAAAGGCATCAATTACAGCTGCTTCTATAAGTGGCGCTTGTGCAATTCTTTTGGCATATTTTTTTGATTTTGGTGTATGGGCATTAGTATCGCAAACACTGCTGCTTTCAATAATTAATGTACTAATATTGAATTTATTAAACCCATGGATACCAAAGACAGGGTTTTCTGCCGATTCATTTAAAACGTTATTTAATTTCGGGTATAAGTTATTACTTTCTTCGCTACTAGAGTCAATATACGCGAATATCTATCCGCTAATAATTGGCAAATGGTATGATGCAACTAAGCTAGGATTCTATACTCAAGCAAATCAGCTATCAAGTGTGCCGGCGATGACAATGACGAATATTATACAGCGGGTATCATATCCGCTGTTAAGCAATATTCAAAATAACGTTGAGGAACTTGAGGGAAAATATTTAATCATCATCAGATTATCATGTCTTGTCGTATTTCCAGTCATGGCTAGTTTGGCAATAATTGCAACGCCATTATTGACTTTTCTGGTTGGCGAACAATGGCGATCTGCCGGAATACTGGTTTCAGTTTTGTGTGCAGGATATTTACTTTACCCATTACATGCCATAAATCTAAATTTACTCCAGGTAAAGGGCAGATCTGATTTATTTTTGAAACTTGAAATTATCAAAAAAATAATGAACACAATAATATTGCTTGTAAGTTTACCATATGGTGTAACTGCATTATGCTATGGGATCGCTATAAATTCATATTTTGCACTTTTAATAAATTCATATTATACAGGAAAGTTATCGTCAATTGGTTTTAAGGTTCAGGTAAAAACAATCTTTCCATCATGGATGATATGTTTTTCTTTTATTATGCTCTTGGTTTTTTTTAATAGCGCGTCTTTAACGATTATGAAGAATGTCACTATTTTGTTAGCTTTTTTATTTAGTTATACTACATATTTGATACTTTATCAGAAAGAAAATATTAAAGCCATAATGGCTCTTAAAAAACAAAGATTTTGATAATCTAAATTAATGTTAGGAGTTACAATGTCAAAGCAAATTCCGGTGACAAAACCATTTTTACCTGAGCTTAGTGAGTTTGTACCTTATCTTGAAAAAATATGGGAAAATCAATGGTTGACTAACAACGGTCCATTTCATCAGCAACTAGAAACTGAATTATGTAAGTACCTGGGTGTCAAGTATATATCTCTATTCAACAATGCTACTATTGCCCTTGTAACCGCACTGCAAGCATTGCGAATTTCAGGAGAGGTTATTACAACGCCCTTTTCATTTGTAGCAACAAGTCATTCCATTATCTGGAACTCACTCAAGCCTGTTTTTGTCGATATTGATGAGGAAAATTTCAATATTGATCCAGACAAAATAGAACAGGCCATAACTCCTGAAACAACAGCAATTATGCCGGTACATTGCTACGGAAATCCGTGCGATGTGGAGCGAATTCAAAAAATAGCAGATAATTATGGTTTGCGTGTCATCTATGATGCCGCGCATGCCTTTGGAATTAACTATAATGGCGACAGTCTTTTGAATTTCGGAGATTTATCCATTTTAAGTTTCCATGCAACAAAAGTTTTTAACACCTTTGAAGGTGGAGCTATCATATCGCATGACATCAAAACTAAAGAACGAATAGACCGATTAAAAAACTTTGGTATTGCCGATGAAGTAACGGTTACAGCACCAGGAATAAATGGCAAAATGAGCGAAGTAAATGCAGCATTTGGCTTGTTACAGCTCAAGCATATTTCAGAAGCAATGGCTGAACGGAAAAAAATAGACTCAAGGTATCGAAGCGAGCTTATAAGCTTAAAGGGAATAAAGATACCAAAACTTTCTACTTTATCAAATAGCAATCATTCTTATTTTCCTATTATCATTCAGGATGGTTTTTCTAAATCGCGAGATGAGCTCTATGCTCATTTGAAAAATCATGGTGTATTATCTCGCAGATATTTCTATCCGCTAATAAGCAACATGCCAATGTATCGCGGTATTAAGTCCTCAGCGATTCAAAATCTACAAGTGGCAAATTATATCTCAGATCGAGTATTGTGTTTGCCAATTTTTGCGGGCATGACTTCTGAAGAACAAAGCCTAATTATTGAGTTACTGAAGGACTAATATGGGATTTTACTCTGAATCTGAACTTAGTTCCCTGGGGTTCAAATCGATAGGTAGCAATGTGAAGCTTTCGAAAAAAGCATCCATTTACAGGTCTCAGAATATATCGCTTGGTGATAATGTAAGAATCGATGATTTTTGTGTTCTATCTGCAGGGGATGGTGGAATAGAAATAGGAAGGAATGTTCATGTTGCAGTCTATACTTCACTGATCGGTGTAGGGAAAATAGTTTTATCGGATTACTGTAATATTTCTTCTCGAGTATCAATCTATTCAAGTAGTGATGATTTTACTGGGGCATTTATGTCTAATCCTACGGTTCCCTGTGAGTACACTAATGTTTATTCGGCATCGGTGACACTTCATGAGCATGTATTAATTGGGGCCGGGAGCGTTATTCTACCGGGCATTACGCTTGGAAAAGGCGTAGCAGTTGGTGCTCTATCTCTAGTCAAGAATGATATGCCGGAATTTGTAATATGCGCAGGTCAACCAGCGAAAATTATTAAAAATCGCAAGCGAGATCTCCTGATTTTTCAGGCGAAAATGGAAGCTAATGGATAGTCTTATCACATTACATATTGTACCGGATGATAAATTTTCAAACATGGTACATCGTGATTTTGAACGATTTGGGAAGAATAACAGATATATCTGTTTCAATAACTCCGCGTGTCTAAAATATATCAACGGATGGAAGCCTGATAGAATCACTAAAGGAAAATTAAATAAATATATTGCAGCGAATAATATCAGCATCATAGTTTTCCATTCTTTGTTAGACAAATATATTGTAACAAGTCTATCCAGTCATTTAGTTGTAGTATGGTGTGGGTGGGGGTATGACTATTATTCATATCTATTATCGAAATATTATCCACAAGGAATGATACTAGAGCATACAAAATCAATCTTTGATAATTCCAGAAAGCAAAAAAAAATCACTTTCATGGATTTTTTAAAAGGAGGATATAGAGTTGCAAGAAGGAAAATATTGAATAAAATATATCCTCCGCAAAAGGTCGTTGCTCATATTGATTTTTTTATACCTGTTATTGATACAGAATTTAAGTTAGTGAAGAAACTGAACCCATGGTTTTCATCTCAATATATACCCTGGAACTATGGTACATTAGAAGAAGATTATACAGTTGATAATTATAGTTTATCTGATTCCGGAAATATCTTGGTCGGCAATAGTGCAACCCCCGAAAATAATCATATCGAAGCTTTTGAGTTTATTTTTCTGCACATTGATTGGAAATCCCATAAAATATACTGTCCACTCAGTTATGGAGATTTGGAGTATGCACAAAGAATAAAAAATATTGGCATCGAATTTTTTGGGGATAACTTTATTCCGTTGATGAATTTTTTGGATAAGGTGGAGTATAACAAAATTTTATCTTCATGTAGGATAATGGTGTTTAATCATGTGAGGCAGCAAGCACTTGGCAATATTATTAGTGGATTGGCAATGGAGAAAGTAATTCTTCTTAATAAAAGAAATCCTCTTTGCGAATGGCTTGATGAAAATAAGATAAGCTATCTAACTCTTGATAGTAAAAATAATAATATAGATCTTACGGCGATAGATACTGCCAAGAATAAGAAGCAAATCATGAGTATTTGGTCAAGAACTGTTATTGCTGAGAAAACGATGAAAATGATTGAAATTACTCATGATGCGGCAAAGCGAAAAAAACATGGAGAATAGTATGAAATTATCTGATAAGAAAGTAGCTATCATTGGTTTGGGTTATGTAGGGTTACCTTTAGCCGTTGAGTTTGGAAAGTTATACGAAACCAGTGGCTTTGATATCGACACCAATCGCGTTAGTGAGTTAAAAAATTTTGTTGATGTAACAAATGAATGTACCTCTGAAGAATTAAGGCAAGCGTCTAAGTTAAAATTCACTACTGAATTGGATGATATACGTTTGGCTGATATATATATTGTAACAGTGCCTACTCCTGTTGACAGACATTTTAAGCCAGATTTAAGTCCATTAATTAAGGCAAGTCAGATGCTAGGCAAGGTAATTGCGCCTGGCAATATTGTTATATATGAATCAACCGTTTATCCTGGGGCCACTGAGGATGATTGTATTCCTGAGATTGAGCGTGTATCAGGATTAAAATACAATGAAGATTTTTTTGCTGGCTATAGTCCTGAGAGAATTAATCCTGGCGATAAGATTAATCGCTTAACAACAATAAAAAAAGTTACCTCGGGTTCAACTAAAGAAGTGGCCAAAATCGTTGATGACCTTTACAACACGATAATTTCAGCTGGTACATTTCCTGCAACGTCCATTCGTGTTGCAGAAGCTGCTAAAGTTATCGAAAACACCCAGCGAGATGTAAATATTGCGCTGATGAACGAATTTGCAATGATGTTTAATAAAATGAACATTAGCACTTTTGATGTGTTAGAAGCAGCGGGGACTAAGTGGAACTTTATAAAACTGCAACCGGGATTGGTTGGTGGTCATTGCATTGGTGTTGACCCATATTACTTACTTCAGAAAGCAAATGAATATAATTATGCTCCTGATATGATGCGGTCTGCTCGCGAAATAAACAACAGCATGGCGGGGTTTGTTTGCTCACAGATAATTGATCAAATGGCACTCAATTCAATTGATGTTCCTAAATCAAAGGTTCTGATTCTGGGGGCTTCGTTTAAAGAGGATTGCCCTGACATCAGGAACACAAAAGTAGTTGAGCTTGTAAAAGCACTACAAAAATATAACATCACTGTTGATATTTATGATCCACTTATTGATGCTAATGAATTTTTTAAAGAATACCATGTTAATGTGCTTTCAGCTAAAACTAACGATATCTATGATGTAGTTGCTTTGATTGTTCCTCACAAAATTTTCTTGAATGATAAATCAATAATTACGAATATTAAACCAAATGGTTTTGTTTATGATTTAAAGTCAAGACTCGCTGAACTTGATGGAATTAAAATTGTTACTCTGTAGCTTTATGTGATGCTACTAAAGGTAGCATCATTTATTTTAGAGACCCAAGATGATCAATATACTTTACATTCCTTATCGTGATTTATATTTTTGGCATGACTTTGGTTCTGCAGTTCGTGATCTTCAGTTCCTTGAAATAGTAGCAAGTTTTGAATCAGTAAATAAGTTAACCGTTATAAACAGACCCGTAAGTATCTATGAACGTTTTTTAAATAAAAGGAAAAAAGTAAAAGAGTATCCAGATATTAATATCATTGATAAAACAAGTTTTGATCTGATTGGTCCATTGAAAAAAAGAGCCTGGACTGTTGGATGTTATACCGATATTATAAATGATTACATTAACAGATATTTGGAAGATCCTGACGCATTACCTCTGTTGGTTATCGATTTCACCCCAATGGCCATTGTTCCTGTGATAAAGAATAAAAAGGTCTATTATTGGTATGACATGATTGATAATTTTACAAAACACAACTGCTATAGTACTTTGGATAAAAAGTTAGTTGAGCAAAAATATAAATATGTAGCCCAGAATTATGATTTTATGACTTCTGTGACTCCAGAAGCTGGATTGTCAATAATCAAACATGGCAATATTGAATCTACAGTAATTACAAATGGTGTTTTTACCAGTAAATTTACAGATAATATAAAGCAAAATTTAACCAGAAACCAGGTATATGATTTTGGTTTTGTTGGTTTTATAACAGATAAATTTGATGTTGATTTTGTCCGTGAATTGTCGAAAAAATACACTGTAATAGTCTATGGTGAAGTATACAATAAATCAGTTATTGACGATCTCTCCAACTGTGGGGTAGTCTTCAAAGGTAAATTTAAATATTCTGAGTTACCTCAGCTCATTGGAACTTTTAGAGTGGGTCTCCTGCCATATTTAGTGGAAAAAAGTCATGATGGGTCGCCTCTTAAAATGTACGAATATCTTAAAAACGATAAACCATGTTTGACTTCCATCGATTATGAGTTTTCATGTGAGTATGTTGTAAACTACAATTCAAACCGAAATTTGGATGAAAATATAAGAAAGTTAATTCAGAGCTCTGGAAGTAATGATATTCATCAGACCTTACCTGATAATACTTTCTTGCAGAATAAAATTTCCGCTGCATTTGATTCATTTATCAAACGGATTAATTAAATGGTAACTGTGCAGAAGTTATATTCGCGTATCTTTCTTGTATGTTTCTTTATTTCAATTGCAGCGCCTATATTCCCCGGAGTGACTGGCGGGATGATGTATCATGTCCTGCTTATTAGTCTGATACCATCAGTAATGCTGCCGTGGGTTCTTAAGATGAAAATGAATTTTGTCTTAGGCTTCATGTTGTCTTTTTTTGTCATTTTTGTAATGACCTGTGCGTCGCTATATAATGAAGAAAATGTTAATATTTCTTCTGCATTATCTTCACTGAAAATACTATATTTTGGTATATATACATTGATGGGTTATGCTTATGTTTCATGCTCATCTCTCAATATCGAATTATTTAGCAGAACATATTTTTGGTTGGTAATAGTCGCATTCATTGTCGGTATTATAGAACTTACTATGCCTTCGGTAAGTTACTTATTGTATAAAAGAGAATCAATGGAAATTCTCGATGATAAGCTTTCTTCTATTTTTAATACTACTTATCATTTGGCTTTTTTTCTATTCTTTGGGTACTTGTGCTATCTCCAGTATTTCATCCGCTCATTGCAAAATCATGCAAGTTCCAGTGCATTATCGGCTTTCATAATGCTCCTGATTATTATGTCATTTATCCTCCTTACTCAAAGTAGAATGTTTGTGATGATGGCTGTTTTAATATCTGTGCTTCTGATTTCGATTCTCTTACTTAAAAGAATAAACAAGCCAAATATATTACTTTCAGTAACCATTATGTTTATCACTATACTGGGTGCAATCTTTACTTTTTGGGATGTTTTGGCGGAAAAATTTTACTATATTGTTTACGGTGTTGATTTTTTACTTTCAGGACAACTAGACTTCTCTGGTGATGGTATTGGATCCTTTAATACCAGAATTAACCAGATTTTATTTAGTATTGAACAGATTCATAATAATCCTTTTATCGGCGTTGGTTCCGGTAAGGATATTTATCTTGAATCATTGTACGCATATTTGCTTTACAAGTATGCTGTTCCTGGTGTGGTTTTCTATTTTATTATATTGTACTTTTTAGTCAAAAAAATCAATGTTATCCTTAAGGGAAATAATTCTTTTAAAGAACAAGTCTTTTTTAATGCTTGCTATTGGTTTTTTATTTTGTCACCGTTCTATTTTTTGAGTGGTCCCTTGTTTGAAGTCCCAAAATTATCATTATTCTTTTTTGTATTAATTGGTGTTGTGTATGGCTATGATAAAGTGGAAAAGTAAAATGGAAGATAAATCTAGCCCTAAATATGCTGTTGTTGGAGTAGTAGGCGTTCCAGCTAACTATGGTGGCTTTGAAACATTGGTTGAGAATTTAGTTTCAGACGGCGATGTTTTATCAGGGAATAGAACCGAAAAAGATTTCTTGGTTTTCTGTTCTGGTAAGGCTTATAGTGAAAAAAAAGATTCATATAAAAATGCAAAACTTGTTTATATTCCGGTTTATGCTAATGGGATATATAGCGTCCTTTATGATATTTTATGTTTAATAATGTGCATTTTTTATCGACCCAAAACAATATTGGTGTTAGGTGTCTCGGGCGCTATATTCATACCTGTGCTTAAATTGTTCTTCTATGGCAAAATTGTAGCTAATATTGATGGGCTGGAATGGCGCCGTGCTAAATGGGGGCGGATTGCGAAACGATTTCTCAAGTTATCAGAATCTATAGCAGTAAAGTTTTCAGACATTGTCATTTCCGATAATAAAGCAATCGCTGATTATGTTCGAGAGGAGTATGATAAAGATAGTTTAGTCATTGCTTATGGTGGAGATCATGCAGTTTCTCTTTGCCATGATGATATCGCCGTTAAAGATAATGCTTTTTCACTTTGTCGTATTGAACCTGAAAATAATGTACATCTTATTCTTGAGTCTTTCTCTCAAACAGATGTGAAGCTTACATTTGTAGGCAATTGGGATTCAAGCGAATATGGTAGAATGTTGAAAGATAAATACTCAGCATTCAAAAATATAACTATTCTTGATCCGATATATGATATCCACAAATTGTTTGCACTACGTAGCGCATGTCGTTTTTATGTCCATGGACATTCTGCTGGAGGCACAAATCCGTCATTGGTTGAAATGATGCATTTTTCAAAGCCAATATTATGTTTTGACTGTGCATATAACAGAGCTACAACCGAAGAACAGGCCCTCTATTTTCAAGATGTACATTCTCTCCTTCACATTATTTCTGATGCTCGTTTTCCTGATGATATGGGCGAAAAGATGCTTGAAATTGCGACCAGAAGATATCGATGGAGTATTGTTCGACAACAATATCTGGATGCTATGAAATAAGTGTTGGGTGTTCGTGCTTAAGTGCTACCTATCTACATTTTCATGAGTTAACATCTGCAATACATTCAAGCCGCGCATACGTCGCGCGGTGACCACACCTGACAGGAGTATGTAATGTCCAAGCAACAGATCGGCGTCGTCGGTATGGCAGTGATGGGGCGCAACCTGGCGCTCAACATCGAGAGCCGTGGTTATACCGTCTCCGTGTTCAACCGCTCCCGTGAAAAGACCGAAGAAGTGATTGCCGAGAACCCGGGCAAGAAACTTGTGCCTTACTACATGGTGAAAGAGTTTGTTGAATCCCTCGAAACGCCTCGTCGTATCCTGTTAATGGTGAAAGCAGGCGCGGGTACCGATGCAGCCATTGATTCTCTGAAACCGTATCTGGATAAAGGCGATATCATCATTGATGGTGGTAATACTTTCTTCCAGGACACCATTCGTCGTAACCGTGAACTTTCTGCTGAAGGTTTCAACTTCATCGGCACCGGTGTTTCCGGTGGTGAGGAAGGTGCGCTGAAAGGGCCGTCTATCATGCCGGGTGGGCAGAAAGAAGCCTACGAACTGGTGGCTCCGATTCTGACGAAGATCGCTGCAGTCGCTGAAGATGGCGAGCCTTGCGTGACCTATATCGGTGCTGATGGCGCAGGCCATTACGTGAAAATGGTTCACAACGGTATCGAATATGGCGATATGCAGCTCATCGCTGAAGCCTATTCTCTGCTGAAAGGCGGCCTGAATCTCTCTAATGAAGAGCTGGCCAGCACCTTTACGGAATGGAACAACGGCGAGCTTAGCAGCTACCTGATTGACATCACTAAAGACATCTTCACCAAAAAAGATGAAGAGGGTAAATACCTCGTTGATGTCATTCTGGACGAAGCGGCAAACAAAGGTACCGGTAAGTGGACAAGCCAAAGTTCTCTGGATCTCGGCGAACCGCTATCTTTGATCACTGAATCCGTTTTTGCGCGTTACATCTCCTCGCTGAAAGACCAGCGTGTTGCGGCTTCTAAGGTCCTGACCGGTCCGAAAGCGCAACCTGCAGGTGATAAAGTTGAGTTTATTGAGAAAGTTCGTCGTGCGCTGTACCTTGGTAAAATCGTTTCCTATGCGCAGGGCTTCTCTCAACTGCGTGCGGCGTCCGATGAGTACAACTGGGATCTGAATTACGGTGAAATTGCGAAGATTTTCCGTGCAGGTTGCATTATTCGTGCGCAGTTCCTGCAGAAGATCACGGACGCCTACGCGAAGAATGCAGGCATTGCCAATCTGCTGTTAGATCCGTACTTCAAGAACATCGCTGATGAATATCAGCAGGCGCTGCGTGATGTTGTTGCCTACGCTGTTCAGAATGGCATCCCGGTACCGACCTTCTCTGCGGCCGTTGCCTACTATGACAGCTATCGTGCTGAAGTACTGCCAGCTAACCTGATCCAGGCACAACGTGATTACTTCGGTGCGCATACCTATAAGCGTACTGATAAAGAAGGCGTTTTCCATACCGAATGGATGGATTAAATACATTGTCTGTCAGAAGCCCGGTCTAAAGACCGGGCTTTTTTTTATCCTGATTCTTATTGCATAATCTTCATCGCTTAATATTAACTTAATATTGTCCCTTTAGGATGATAAAGATAATCCTAATTGTATTAGGCTTCGTTGACACATTATTCGCTCAGACGCTAAAACAATAATAACGTGTCAGGATGTGAATACATCATGATGTCTAATTAAGTTAATTCTGAGAGTATGCAATGAAAATCACCATCTCCGGTACCGGATATGTCGGGCTGTCCAACGGTCTGCTAATCGCACAGCATCATGATGTGGTTGCGTTAGACATCATCCCCTCTCGTGTTGAAATGTTGAATGATCGGATATCTCCGATTGTCGACAAAGAAATTCAGCAGTTCCTGACGTCGGAGAAAATTAATTTCAAAGCCACACTGGATAAGCATGACGCTTATCGAAACGCAGATTATGTTATTATTGCGACGCCGACTGATTATGATCCGAAGACCAATTACTTCAATACTTCAAGCGTCGAGTCTGTCATTCAGGATGTGATAGCGATTAATCCAAATGCGGTAATGATAATTAAGTCTACCGTCCCGGTTGGGTTTACCGCTGCGATGGGTAAGAAATTTAAAACGCAAAATATTATTTTTTCCCCGGAATTTTTGCGTGAAGGTAAGGCGCTCTATGACAACTTATATCCATCGCGTATTGTCATCGGCGAGCGCTCTGAACGGGCAGAGCGGTTTGCCGCTTTGCTTCAGGAAGGGGCGGTGAAGCAAGATATTCCTACGCTGTTTACGGATTCTACTGAAGCAGAAGCGATCAAGCTTTTTGCTAACACCTATCTGGCGATGCGCGTGGCCTATTTTAACGAACTCGATAGCTACGCTGAAAGTTTAGGTTTAAATACCCGCCAGATCATCGAGGGGGTTTGTCTGGATCCGCGTATTGGAAATCACTACAACAATCCCTCATTTGGTTACGGCGGTTATTGCCTGCCAAAGGATACCAAGCAGCTTCTGGCTAATTATCAGTCAGTCCCGAATAACATTATTTCAGCGATCGTTGATGCCAACCGCACCCGTAAAGACTTTATCGCTGATGCCATTCTCGCCAGAAAACCAAAGGTTGTAGGGATATATCGTCTGATCATGAAAAGCGGCTCGGATAACTTCCGCGCATCGTCCATTCAGGGGATCATGAAGCGCATTAAAGCCAAAGGTGTTGAAGTGGTGATTTATGAACCTGTGATGCAGGAAGAGATGTTTTTCAACTCGCGTATTGAGCGTGATTTGACACAGTTTAAACAACAGGCTGACGTCATTATCTCGAACCGGATGGCTGAAGAACTCAAAGATGTATTCGAGAAAGTCTATACCCGTGATCTTTTTGGCAGTGATTGATTAGTCAACTGAGGGGAAGGGAGTCCCTGATAATGGGTTAAAGACCTACCAGAATTTTCGCAATCCTGTCAAATTTCCTATGGCATAAATTACGTTTCCCGATAAACTGTGGCGAGTTTAGAGCTTTCTTGTTTAGGGCAATGATGACAGTGGAAAATAACAACCTATCCGGACGCAGCAACGAACCGGAACAGATTGATTTAATTGACTTAGTGATTCAGATTTGGCACGGCAAAGTGACAATAATCATCTGCATTATTGTGGCTATTGCTCTGGCTGTAGGCTACCTGGCGGTGGCGAAAGAAAAATGGACCTCAACGGCGATTATTACTCAACCTGACGCTGGCCAGTTGGCAACGTATACCAATGCCATGAGTATCCTTTACGGTCAGGATGCGCCAAAAGTGAACGACGTTCAGTCCAGTGCTATTGGGCGTTTTAACTCGGCATTTTCCGCCCTTTCTGAAACGCTCGATAATCAGGAAGAACCAGAGAAGCTGACCATCGACCCGTCTGTAAAAGGCCAGCCTCTTCCGTTGAAAGTTTCCTATCAGGCAACCTCGGCTGAATCCGCGCAAAAAACGCTGGCGCAGTACATTCAACAGGTTGATGAAGCGGTCTCCAAAGAAATTAATACTGACCTCGCGATGAGCATTAAAACACGTGCTTCTGACTTAGAGCATTCGCTCGTAGCGCAGGAAAAGGTCGCTCAGGAACAAAAAGCACTGCGCATTGCCCAGATCAACCAGGCGCTTTCCGTCGCGAAACAGGCCAACATCAAGCTGCCGCAGGTTCAGCAGGCCGATCAGGTCTCCCAGGACACTATGTTTATGCTGGGGAGCGATGCGCTTTCATCGATGGTGAATAACGAAGCGACCCGACCGTTAACGTTTTCTGATAACTACTACCAGACCCGTCAGAACCTGCTTGCCGTTAAGGCGCTGAAAGTGCAGCCTGACAGTATTCATGCTTATCGCTACGTGATGAAGCCGACGTTGCCGATTCGTCGCGATAGCCCGAAAAAAGCGATCACTCTGATACTGGCGACACTGCTCGGTGGAATGATTGGTGCCGGCGTGGTGCTGGGGCGTAACGCGCTGCGTAACTACAAACCCAAAGCGCAGTAATATTACCCCCTCAAGAAAAACCGGGCCAGTTCAACTGGCCCGGTTTTTTTACGCCTTACGATCACTGATGGCGCTTGCGCAGATTCTCAATGACCGTCGTCAGGTCGAGATCCTGATCCTGCAGCAGGACCAACAGGTGATACATCAAATCCGATGCTTCGTTGGTCAGTTCGGATTTGTCATGTACCGTGGCTGCCAGCGCGGTTTCGACACCTTCTTCACCCACTTTTTGTGCAATGCGCTTGGTGCCGCTGGCATACAGTTTCGCGGTATAGGAACTTGCCGGGTCGGCTGTTTTGCGTTCAGCGAGTAGCTGTTCAAGTTGATACAAGAACAGCCACTGATGACTGGTCTCGTCGAAGCAGCTACTGGTGCCTTTGTGACAGGTGGGTCCGACAGGATTTACCAGTACCAGCAAAGTATCGTTATCACAGTCTGGCGCAATGCTGACCACGTTCAGAAAGTTGCCCGACGTCTCGCCTTTGGTCCACAGGCGCTGTTTGCTGCGTGAGAAAAAGGTGACTTTGCCGGTTGCAAGGGTTTTATCCAGCGCGTCCGGGTTCATATAGCCCAGCATCAACACTTCACCCGATACCGCGTGTTGTACGATGGCGGGCATCAGTCCGTCGGTCTTTTCCCAGTCCAGTTGGCTGCGTTGTTGCTCTGTTAACATATCCTGATCTCCACGCCCTGCGTTGCCAGGTACGCTTTTAATTCACCAATATTGATTATCTGTTTGTGGAAGACGGAGGCGGCAAGCGCGCCATCGACATCAGCATCGCGGAAAGCCTCGAGGAAGTGTTCCATGGTTCCCGCACCGCCGGACGCGATCAGCGGTACGCGGCAAACGTCACGTACCTTTTTCAACTGTTCGAGGTCGTAACCGTTACGCACGCCGTCCTGGTTCATCATGTTGAGGACGATTTCTCCGGCACCGCGCTTTTGCACTTCCTGTACCCAGTCAAGAGTTTCCCAGGTGGTAACGCGGGTGCGGCTTTCGTCGCCGGTATACTGATTGACATGGTACTTACCGGTTTCAGCGTCGTACCAGGTATCAATACCCACCACAATACACTGTACGCCAAAGCGATCTGCCAGACGGGTAATCAGCGTCGGGTCAGCTAGGGCTGGCGAATTGATGGAGATTTTGTCTGCACCAAACGAGAGAATTTTGGCCGCGTCGTCAACCGACTTGATCCCGCCCGCCACGCAGAAAGGAATGTCGATCACTTCCGCGACGCGCGAAACCCAGCTTTTATCGACCACACGACCATCGCTGGACGCGGTAATATCGTAAAACACTAGTTCATCGGCACCTTCATCGGCGTAGCGTTTCGCCAGCGGGACGATGTCGCCGATGATTTCGTGATTACGGAACTGCACGCCTTTCACGACCTGACCATCGCGAACGTCGAGGCAAGGGATTATACGTTTTGCCAGCATTGGATCGCCTCCTTAACGGTGAATTTGCCTTCCAGCAGCGCACGCCCGACGATCACGCCGCGCACGCCGGTTCCGCGCAGGGCCGCAACGTCATTGATGTCGCCAATGCCACCGGAGGATTGAAAGGCAATTTGCGGGTATTTTGCACAGACTTCTTCATACAAGGAGACATTCGAGCCCGCCAGCGTGCCATCGCGAGAAATATCCGTACAGAGCACATGTTTCAGGCCCACTGGCAGATAGGTTTCGACCAGTTCTTCGAGCGAAACGCCGGAGTTTTCCTGCCAGCCGCTCACCGCCACCTGTTTGTTTCCTTGCTCATCTATGCGGACATCGAGCGCCAACACCAGGGCATCAGCGCCAAAACGCGCGAACCAGCCTTTCACCATGTCTGGCGACTTTACCGCCGTGGAGCCAACCACCACACGAGCGACACCCGCTGCCAGCAGGGCCGCAACGTCGTCTTCAGTACGTACGCCGCCGCCGACCTGGACTGGTACGTTCACGCCAGCTACCAGGGTTTTTATCAGCGGGATCTGTCGTTTCGCCGGATCTTTCGCGCCGGTTAAGTCAACCAGGTGTAACACCTCGGCACCCTGCGCTGCGTAATCCTGTAAACGCGGTAGTGGGTCGGTGCCATAATCGCGCTGCTGTGCATAATCGCCCTGATGGAGACGCACGACGGTGCCGTCGATCAAATCTAAAGCCGGAATAATCATCACATCTCCAGAAAGTTTTTCAGCAACTGTGCGCCAGCGGCACCCGAACGCTCCGGGTGGAACTGCACGCCAAAGAAGTTATCTTTTTGTACGGCGGCGGTGAACGGTTCGCCGTAGTGGCATTGGGCGATGGTCCACGGATTGACCGGCATGGCATAGCTGTGCACAAAATAGAAATACGCGCCGTCTTCAATGCCCTGGAATAACCGGTTGCCTGCCTGCGGGTAGACGCGGTTCCAGCCCATATGCGGCAGCGGTAAACCGAAATCGGTCATCTTCGGTACGTCCTGATCGACGATGCCCAGCAGGTCGACGCCGTTCGTCTCCTCACTTCGTCGCCCCAGAATTTGCATTCCGAGGCAAATGCCCAGCACTGGCTGCGTGCAAGCTTTTATCAGCTCGATCAGTTCGCGCTCGCGTAACTGGTCCATTGCCGCCTGTGCCGTACCGACGCCGGGGAGAAAAAGTTTATCGGCCATTAACACCACGTCCGGGTCGCGGCTGACCACCGGATCATAACCGTGACGCGCGACTGCGGATTTCACCGAGTTCAGGTTGGCGCAGCCGGTGTCGAGGATCACCACGTTCATCACAGCACTCCTTTGGAGGAGGGAAGGGTATCACCCTC
Organism: Citrobacter sp. LST-B2; assembly: GCF_057983045.1. Taxonomy (NCBI): domain Bacteria; kingdom Pseudomonadati; phylum Pseudomonadota; class Gammaproteobacteria; order Enterobacterales; family Enterobacteriaceae; genus Citrobacter; species Citrobacter sp. LST-B2. Next base: position 3,070,516 of record NZ_CP192598.1, on the reverse strand, counting down.
AACGCGAATGGCCTGGCGCAGGGTACGGCCGAAAGCTTTGAACAGACTCTCCACGCGATGATGGTCGTTTTTACCTTTCGTTTTCAGATGCAGCGTCACGCCCATGGTGTAGGAGAGTGATCGGAAGAAGTGTTCGATCATCTCGGTACTCAGATCGCCGACGCGCTGATAGGTGAACTCGGCACGGTATTCGAGGTGCGGACGCCCGGAGATATCCAGCGCACAGCGCGCCAGGCATTCGTCCATCGGTAGCACAAAGCCAAAACGGTTGATACCGCGCTTATCACCGAGCGCCAGTTTTAACGCTTCGCCCAGCGCCAGACCAGTGTCTTCCACGGTGTGGTGATCGTCGATGTAAAGATCGCCTTTGACGGTGATCTCCATGCGGAACCCGCCGTGTGTCGCAATTTGATCGAGCATATGGTCGAAGAAGCCGACGCCGGTGTTAATTTTGCTGCCGCCTTCACGGTCCAGCCACACTTTGACGTCAATCTGCGTCTCTTTGGTGACGCGCTCAACGTGGGCGTAGCGATCGCGTTTCGTCAGTTGCTCGCCGATTGCCGTCCAGTTCAGCGTCTCACGATGGTAACGGAGCCCGGTAATCCCCATGTTTTCAGCCAACTGGATATCAGTAGCGCGATCGCCAATCACGTAGCTGTTGGCGCTGTCCATCGCCTGCTCAGCGAGATAGCGTTCGACCAGCTTCACTTTCGGCTTACGGCAGTCGCACTCATCTGCAGGCAAGTGTGGGCAGATCAGCACTTCATCAAACTGCACGCCCTGAGAGGTCAGGATTTGCATCATCAGATTATGCGGGCCGTCGAAATCGGCTTGCGGGAAGCTTTGCGTTCCCAGACCGTCCTGATTAGTGATCATCACCAGCTTAAAGCCCGCGTTTTGCAGCTTCAGCAGCACCGGCACTACGTCGGGCTCGAAGGCGAGTTTGTCAAAGCGATCCACCTGGAAATCGCTCGGCGGTTCGGAAATCAGGGTTCCATCACGATCGATAAAGAGATACTTCTGGCTCATACTTGCTCCGCACGTAAAGCGTCAATGACGCGCTGGCTTTCTTCACGGGTACCAACAGTAATACGCAGACAGCCGCTTAAAGAAGGTTGCTTGTTCTGGTCTCGTAAGATAATGCCCTGATCCCACAAAGATTTAAATACGCTACTGGAGGCGGTAAAGCGCGCCAGAATGTAGTTGGTTTCGGAGTCAAAAACCTGTTCAACGCAGGCAATCTCTTTAAGCGCTTTCACCAGGTACTGACGCTCAAGCAGGATCTGCGCCACGCGTTCGCGCATAGCATTGACGCCTTGCGGGCTCAGCGCTTGTTCGGCAATGTCGGCAACAGGGGTAGAAAGCGGGTAGGGAGCGATCACTTTCAACAACAGGTTAATCACCTCCTCATTCGCCAGCGTAAAGCCGCAGCGCAGACCAGCGAGGGCAAACGCCTTGGACAGCGTGCGCAGAATGACGAGGTTAGGATACTCAGAAAGCCAACCCGCCAGCGTTGCCTGCGGGCAAAACTCGATATAGGCCTCGTCGGCGACCACAATGGCTTTGTCGCGCGTCAGTTCCAGCAGCGTGCGCAGATCCTGCGGGTTAATCAGTTGTCCGGTGGGGTTATTGGGACTGCACACGTAAACCACCTTCACGCCATCCAGATTGTCAGAAATGGCCTGCATATCCAGTTGCCAGTCGGCGAGCGCCGGTACGGTACGGCATTCGACGCCAATGGTTTCGGCGCTGACGCTATACATCCCATAGGTGGGCGGGCAGAAGAGAATCGCGTCTTTCCCCGGTTCGCAGAAGGCGCGGATAAGCAGCTCAATGCCTTCATCTGCGCCACGACTGACCAGTACCTGCTCCGGTTTAACTCCGGCGTACTGCGCATAATTTTCAATCACCGCTTTCGGCTGGCATTCCGGGTAACGGTTCAACGTTTGTCGGGTGAGTTGATATTCAACCGCTGTCGGGAATTCGTTGGCATTGAGCCAGACGTCGCCGTTGCCGCCCAGACGACGAGCAGATTGATACGGCGTCAGATTGCGGACGTTTTCACGGGCTAAGTCGGTGACGCTGAACGTGTTTTCAGTGCTCATGCTTGCTCCTTCAGGGCGTTAACGCGCAGGGTGACGGCATTTTTGTGAGCGGTCAGGCGTTCCGCCGCCGCCAGTGTCTCGATGGTTGAAGCCAGCGCGGAGAATCCCGCTTTCGACAGTTCCTGAACTGTCATGCGCTTCTGAAAATCCGCAAGCCCGAGGCTGGAACAGGTGGCGGTATAGCCGTAGGTCGGCAGCACGTGGTTAGTCCCGGAGGCGTAATCACCCGCTGACTCCGGCGACCAGTCGCCGAGGAACACCGAACCGGCACTGGTGATGTCATCAACCAGCTCGCGGGCATGACGGGTTTGAATAATCAGGTGCTCAGGTCCATAGAGGTTAGAGATGGCAATACACTGCGCCAAATCTTTCGTCACGATTAATCGACTGGCGCTGAGCGCCTGACGCGCCGTTTCTGCGCGCGGGAGTTCAGCCAGTTGACGTTCAACGGCTTCGGCAACGCGACGGGCGATGTCGGCATCCGGGGTCAGCAGAATGACCTGGGAATCCGGACCGTGTTCCGCTTGCGAAAGCAGATCGGAGGCGACGAAATCCGGCGTGGCGCCGCTGTCGGCAATCAACAGTACTTCGGACGGTCCGGCTGGCATATCAATCGCCGCGCCGTCAAGACGCTGGCTCACCTGACGCTTCGCTTCGGTCACAAATGCGTTTCCAGGGCCAAAAATTTTGTCTACTTTCGGCACGGATTCGCTGCCAAACGCCAGCGCGGCAATGGCCTGTGCACCGCCAACATTAAAGACTTCCTGCACACCGCACAGCTGCGCCGCGTAGAGAATTTCATCGGCAATCGGCGGCGGGGAACACAGCACCACCTTCTTACAGCCCGCAATACGTGCCGGGGTGGCGAGCATCAGCACGGTAGAAAAGAGCGGGGCGGATCCGCCGGGAATATACAAACCGACGGACGCCACCGGACGCGTCACCTGCTGGCAGCGGACGCCTGGCTGGGTTTCCACATCAACGATCGGTAATTGTTGCGCGTTGTGGAAGGTTTCAATGTTTTGCACCGCGACAGCCATCGCCTGTTTGAGATCGTCGCTCAGTCGTGCGCTGGCGGCGGCTATCTCTGCTGGGGTCACCTTCAGCGCCGCAACCTCGGTTTTATCAAACTTCGCGCTGTACTCGCGCAAGGCGTCATCGCCACGGTTTTTGACGTTATTCAGAATCTCGCTCACGGTGCGGGTGATGCTGTCAGACGCGGAAATCGCCGGGCGCGTCAGTAATTCACGCTGCTGCTCAGGGGAACAGTCGTTCCAGTTAATGATTGTGCTAAAGCTCATGGCCATCACTCCATCATCTTCTCAATCGGCAGCACCAGAATCGAGCTGGCGCCGAGCGCTTTCAGTTTTTCCATCGTCTCCCAGAACAGGGTTTCGCTGCTGACCATGTGCATCGCCACGCGTTGCTGATCGCCAGCCAGCGGCAGAATAGTTGGGCGTTCGGCGCCTGGCAGCAGCGCGATGACCTCTTCCAGACGCTCGCTTGGCGCGTGCATCATGATGTATTTCGATTCGCGAGCCTGGATAACGCCCTGAATACGGGTCAGCAGCTTATCGACCAGTTGCTGCTTGGCGTCGGTCATCTCACCGTCACGCTGGATCAGACAGGCTTTAGAACGGTAAATCACTTCGACTTCGCGCAGCCCGTTGGCTTCCAGGGTCGCGCCGGTCGAGACCAGATCGCAGATGGCATCGGCGAGGCCCGCGCGCGGAGCCACTTCCACAGAACCGTTCAGCAAGCAGGATTTAAAAGAGACGCCTTTCTGGTCGAGATAACGTTTGAGCAGGTGCGGATAAGAGGTGGCGATGCGCTTGCCATCCAGCGCGGCGGGGCCATCCCAGGCTTCATCCACTGGCGTTGCCAGGGAAAGGCGGCAACCGCCAAAGTCGAGACGACGCAGCGTAAAGTAGCGAGGATCTTCACCCTGGGCGCGGCGGTTCAGCAGTTCTTCTTCCAGAACGTTCTCACCGATGATGCCCAGGTCAACCACGCCGTCCATCACCAGACCGGGGATATCGTCGTCACGCACACGCAGAATATCAATTGGCATATTCTCTGCCATCGCAATCAGGCGCTGAGTGTGTAAATTAATTTTAATCCCACAGCGGGCGAGTAATTCGCGTGAGTCATCGCTCAAACGACCTGATTTCTGAATAGCTATGCGTAAACGGCTGTTGTCTAACATTCTCTTTTCCTCTTTATCCTGTCTGAACCTGTCTGAACCTGTCTGAACCTGTCTGAATTTCGCGCCAAAAAAAAAGCCCCCGGAAGATGATCTTCCGGGGGCTTTCTCATGCGTTCATGCACCACTGGAAGATCTGAATGTCTCCCAGCACACATCGCCTGAAAGACTAGTCAGGATGATGGTGATGATGGTGATGTTTAAATTGAACGCGTGTCATAAAATTCTCGATGAATGCTTATTCATGTGATGCCTTTTAAGCTAAACCACTTTAACGTCTTAAAGCAAGCGCTTTTTTTAATTCCTATTTATAGTATGAATTGTCAGTCTTAAAGCGCTGGCGTAGCCTTATAGACATAGTGCTGGAGTCAGGAGAAAACGGATGAAAAAGGTCGCAGTTGTCGGTTTAGGATGGTTAGGCATGCCGCTGGCGATGTCGCTCGCTGCCAGAGGCTGGCAGGTGACGGGGAGCAAAACCACCCAGGATGGCGTGGAAGCGGCCAGAATGAGCGGGATCGAAGGATATCCGCTACGGCTCGAGCCTGAATTGGTGTGTGAAACAGACGATCTGGATGCGCTGATGGATGTCGATGCCCTGGTGATTACCTTACCGGCTCGACGCAGCGGTCCGGGAGAGGACTTCTATTTGCAGGCGATGCAGGAGCTGGTGGACAGCGCGCTGGCGTATCGTATTCCGCGCATTATCTTTACCAGTTCGACCTCCGTCTATGGTGATGTCCAGGGGACGGTAAAAGAGGGAACCCCGCGCAATCCGGTCACCGCCAGCGGTCGTGTGTTAAAAGAGCTGGAAGACTGGCTGCATAATTTACCGGGTACCTCAGTTGATATCTTGCGACTGGCCGGGTTGGTAGGGCCGGGGCGTCATCCAGGTCGCTTCTTCGCGGGCAAAACCGCGCCTGACGGCGAACACGGCGTCAATCTGGTGCATCTGGAAGATGTGATTGCCGCCATTACGCTGCTGTTACAGGCACCGAAAGGGGGACACATCTATAATATATGTGCGCCTTCGCATCCTGCACGCAATGTGTTTTATCCGCAGATGGCGCGTCTGTTGGGAATGGAGCCGCCGCAGTTCCGCGATTCTGCGGATAACGGTAAAGGTAAAATTATCGATGGCAGCCGGATTTGTAATGAGCTTGGGTTTGAATACCAGTATCCCGATCCGCTGGTGATGCCGTTGGAGTAATGCATACCGCCAGCAGTTAGTCGCCATACAACGCAAGGGGGCGTGTATGAAACCACTGCTGGACGTGCTCATCATCCTTGATGCCCTTGAGAAAGAGGGCAGCTTCGCGGCGGCGTCCGCCAAACTGTATAAGACGCCGTCAGCTCTCAGCTATACCGTCCATCGTCTGGAAAGCGACCTCAACATTCAGATCCTCGATCGCAGTGGCCATCGCGCCCGGTTCACGCGCACGGGGCAAATGCTGTTAGAGAAAGGGCGAGAAGTTCTGCATACCGTGCGGGAACTGGAAAAGCAGGCGATAAAACTCCACGAAGGCTGGGAAAATGAACTGGTGATCGGCGTGGACGATACCTTTCCTTTTTCCCTGCTCGCCCCCCTGATTGAATCCTTTTATCAGCACCACAGCGTCACGCGCCTGAAATTCATTAACGGCGTGTTGGGGGGATCGTGGGATGCGCTGATCCAGGGCAGGGCGGATATTATTGTTGGCGCGATGCATGAACCTCCTTCATCCAGCGACTTTAGCGTTGCGCGCCTGGGTGAGCTGGAACAGATTTTCGCCGTTGCGCCACACCATCCGCTGGCTGAAGAAGCCGAGCCGCTGAGCCGCAGTACCATCAAACGCTATCGCGCGATTGTGGTCGGCGACAGTTCGCCTCTCGCTGCTGCAACGGCGACGCAACTGCTTGACGATCAAGAGGCCATCACCGTCTTCGATTTTAAAACCAAACTGGAACTGCAAATCAGCGGTCTGGGATGCGGTTATCTTCCGCGTTATCTGGCGCAGCGCTTCCTGGAAAGTGGGGCGCTGATCGAGAAAAAAGTGGCGGCGCAAATTCTCTTTGAACCAGTATGGATGGGGTGGAATGAGCAGACGGCGGGGCTCGCCAGCGCCTGGTGGCGGGACGCGATTTTAGCAAATAGTGCTATTGCGGGGATCTATAAAAAAGACGATAGCGAAAAATCAAACATTTAAGAAAAAATAGTTCGCGACAAGCTACTCATTCTCTTGTCTTTTCGCCTCATTTTAGTGCACAATGCGCCGCTTGCAAAAAATGACATTAACCGACGTTTTAATACGCGTCGGTTATTTTTTTGCATCAAACCAATCATTCATACAAAGAGGCCGGGCTTCGTACCGGATAGATATTTACTAAAAACCGACAGTTGTTGTCGCTGAGGAATCCAGAAGATGGGGCAATTTTTTGCTTACGCGACGGCATTCGCCGTAAAGGGGAATGACCATGTCGCATAACGCTACTCCAAAAACCTCTCGCGTGGAATTGCGTAAAACGCTTACGCTGATTCCGGTTGTCATGATGGGCCTTGCCTATATGCAGCCAATGACGCTGTTCGATACGTTTGGTATCGTTTCAGGCCTCACTGACGGTCACGTTGCAACGGCGTATGCCTTTGCGCTGGTCGCTATTCTTTTTACTGCGTTGAGCTACGGTAAACTGGTTCGCCGTTTCCCGTCCGCTGGCTCAGCGTATACCTACGCCCAGAAATCCATTAGTCCGACCGTCGGCTTTATGGTTGGTTGGTCATCTCTGCTGGACTACCTGTTCATGCCGATGATCAACATCCTGTTGGCAAAAATTTATTTTGAAGCGCTGGTGCCGTCCGTACCGTCGTGGATCTTTGTTGTCGCGCTGGTGGCCTTTATGACCATTTCCAACCTGCGCAGCATCAAGACCGTGGCAAACTTCAATACCCTGATTGTGATCCTGCAGATGGGCATTGTGGCGGTGATTGTTGGCCTGATCATCTACGGCGTTTCGAACGGTGAAGGCGCTGGTACGCTGACCAGCACGCGTCCGTTCTGGTCGGAAGGTGCGCACGTCGTGCCAATGATTACCGGAGCAACGATTCTGTGCTTCTCGTTCCTGGGCTTTGACGGTATCTCTTCGCTGTCTGAAGAGACCAAAGATGCAGAGCGCGTGATCCCGAAGGCTATCTTCCTGACGGCGCTGATTGGCGGCCTGGTATTCATCGGTGCCTCTTACTTCCTGCAACTGTACTTCCCGGATATCTCTCGCTTTAAGGATCCAGATGCCTCTCAGCCTGAAATCATGCTGTATGTGGCGGGTAAAACCTTCCAGTGGGGCGTGCTGATTTTCTCCAGCGTGACCGTTCTGGCGTCCGGTATGGCGGCACACGCAGGCGTCTCTCGTCTGATGTACGTGATGGGCCGTGACGGCGTATTCCCGACGCGCTTCTTTGGTTACATTCATCCGAAGTGGCGTACCCCGGCATGGAACGTGCTGCTGGTGGGGGCAATTGCGCTGATGGCGATTAAATTTGACCTGGTGACGGCGACGGCGCTGATCAACTTCGGTGCGCTGGTGGCGTTTACCTTCGTGAACCTGTCTGTGATTTCACAGTTCTGGATCCGCGAAAAACGCAACAAGACGCTGAAAGACCACTTCAACTATCTGGTGCTGCCGGTATGTGGCGCGCTGACTGTTGGGGCGCTGTGGATCAACCTGGAAGAGAGCTCTATGGTTCTGGGGCTGATCTGGGCCGGTATTGGTCTGGTGTATCTGGCCTGCGTGACCAAAAGTTTCCGCAACCCGGTTCCGCAGTACGAAGATATCGCCCAGTAATTCATAAGGTTTGTAGACCCGGTAAGCGAAGCGACACCGGGCAGGAAGCCGGAGTTAACCACTCCGGCTTTTTTTATGTCGCTGGTTTATTTCCCGTCATTATTCATAACCATTAGTTCTAAATTAGAGAATTTCGTTATTGGTTCCCGGCCGCATGCTCAGGAATAATTTCCTGATTGATATTCTTCAGGCTAATGAATTTATGTTTTCAATGATTTTAAGCGGGGTTATCTGCGGCGCGCTGTTGGGCTTTGTGATGCAACGTGGTCGATTCTGCCTGACCGGCGGTTTCCGCGACATGTATATCGCTAAAAACAACCGTATGTTTTATGCGCTGCTGATTGCGATTTCCGTGCAGAGTGTCGGTGCCTTTGCGCTGATTCAGGCGGGAGTGATTCGTTACGATGCGGGCGCGTTCCCGTGGCTCGGTACCGTTGTTGGCGGTTATATCTTCGGGATTGGAATTGTCTATGCGGGCGGATGTGCCACCGGAACCTGGTATCGTGCGGGTGAGGGGCTGATCGGCAGCTGGATAGCACTGGCGACCTACATGGTGATGAGCGCGGTAATGCGTTCGCCCCATGCCAGCGGTTTAAACCAGACGTTAAAAACGTACAGCACGGAGCACAACTCCATTGCTGACACGCTGAACCTTTCCGTCTGGCCGCTGATCGCCGTTCTGCTGGTGGTGACGCTCTGGGTAGTCAGTAAAGAACTGAAAAAGCCAAAGCTGAAAGTCGCCTCTTTGCCGCCGCGTCGTACCGGGCTTGCACATATTTTGTTTGAAAAACGCTGGCATCCGTTCGTGACGGCGGTACTGATTGGTCTTATCGCGCTGCTGGCCTGGCCGCTGAGTGAAGCTACCGGGCGTATGTTTGGGCTCGGGATCACCTCGCCGACGGCTAACATTCTGCAGTTCCTGGTGGCGGGAGACAGCAAATTCCTTAACTGGGGCGTTTTCCTGGTGTTGGGGATTTTCCTTGGTTCGTTCATCGCGGCGAAAGCCAGTCGTGAATTCCGCGTGCGGGCTGCCGATGCGGCAACCACGCTGCGCAGCGGCTTCGGCGGGATCCTGATGGGATTTGGCGCCAGTATTGCCGGTGGTTGCTCTATCGGTAACGGTCTGGTGATGACGGCGATGATGACCTGGCAGGGCTGGATTGGCCTGGTATTTATGATCCTTGGCGTCTGGACCGCGTCATGGATTGTGTTTGTTCGACCGCAGCGTAAAGCCCGTCTGGCAACCGCTGCGACAAATTAAGCGTAAGGATTAATGATGGCGATTAAAAAACTGGACGTGGTCACACAGGTTTGCCCGTTCCCACTGATTGAAGCAAAAGCCGCGCTGGCTGAAATGGTGAGCGGTGACGAACTGGTAATTGAGTTTGACTGCACACAGGCGACAGAAGCGATCCCACAGTGGGCTGCTGAAGAAGGGCATGCGATTACAGATTATCAGCAGGTTGGCGATGCCGCCTGGAGCATCACCGTCCAGAAAGCGTGATAACAGGCCCTCCGCCGTGGCGCGGAGGGCGATTCTCAGACGATCTCTTCAGCGTACTGCCACAGCGCCTTCAGCAGTACCTGCTTCTCTTTATCATCCGCATATTCCTGATACAACATCTGCAACTCGTCGGCGTAGCGCTGCAAATATTCCGGCGTAAAGACCTGACGACGGTGCTCCAGCCAGCGCTGTTGCTCCGCTTCATCCAGCGTGCCGGGGAAATTACGCGCCCGATAGTTGAACAGCAGTTTCTCAATACGTGGATCGACAAAGGTGATGTCCAGTGCCGGCAGGTTTTGCGGGTCGGTTTCCAGCACAATTTTCATTGCCGCACGGTCAGCATCGCTAAAGAAACCATTATAAAGCTGGGCATCGACGTTGTCAGACGGCGTGAACGGCTCGGCTTCGGCAAAGATGGCGACCACTTTGTCACGCACCTGCGGATTTTCACGCAGGACTTTCAGATTATCGAGACAGTGCTGGCGATTAATCCCCAGACGGTCGGCATCTTCCGGGCGCAGCGTGTTCGCCTGCGCCAGCACCGGGCATTTGTTGATGTGCACCAGCTTCAGCGGCACGGCGGCGGTATCGCCCAGATCGGCTTTGGCGGTGTACAGACGTTCGCGCAGGGTGTCGCTGTCCAGCTCCAGCAACGGCGAAATATCACCGGCCAGGTCGACCATGATCACCGCATTACGGTTATCCGGATGCCAGGCCAGCGGTGCAACCCAACTGGTGTTGCCGCGCCATGCGCCAAACATGCCGGAAACATGCACCAGCGGTTTCATTTGCGGCACGTCAATCAGCGCGGCCAGCTTGTGCTTATTGCGGTGCGTATAGAGATACTCAAACAGACGTGGCTGCCGTGACTTCACCAGTTGCGCCATCGCAATGGTGGCATAGACATCCGCCATCGCATCGTGCGCGTTGCTGTGCTCAATACCGTTTGCTTTCGTCAGATGCTCCAGGCGAAAGCTGGGGAGGCCGTCGTCATTTTCCGGCCAGTTGATGCCTTCCGGGCGCAGGGCGTAGCAAGCGCGCATCACGTCCAGCAGATCCCAGCGCGAATTATCATGCTGCCAGCTCCAGGCGTAGGGATCGTAGAAGTTACGGTACAGCACGTTGCGCGTAACCTCGTCGTCGAAGCGCACGTTGTTGTAGCCAATAATGCAGGTTTTCGGCACCGTAAACAGGGCGTGGATCCGCGCGGCAAACGCAGCTTCATTATCACCTTTCTCTCGTGCTTCCTGCGGGGTGATTCCGGTGACCATCACCGCGCCCGGCTGGGGCAAATAGTCATCCGCCGGTTTGCAGTAAAAAACCTCAGGTTCACCGATGATGTTGAATTCGCTATCGGTACGCAGAGCGGCAAATTGCGCAGGTCTGTCGAGCGCCGGATGAATGCCAAAGGTTTCGTAATCGTGGAAGAGAAAGGTGGGTTGTTGCTTGCCGTCATTCATAAATAAGTGGGTTCCGTGACTTCTGGTTGCGCGCTGCCTGGACTGCACAGAGTACCAAAATTCGGCGTGGTAATCAGCCTGACTCACAGAGAAGAAAGACAGAAAGCGGCTGGAGATTAGGTGCAACGGATCAATCAAACAGGGATCAATGTGCGATAAGTCACATTTTCTTGCAATTATTCCCTGTTCGTTTATCAGAATTTCCGTAAAAAGGACGGCTCTTTTGAAACGTCTGAGGACATGCTGTTGAAACCCCGTCTGTTTATTACCGCTTCTTTACTCGCGATGCATCTCTCTTCTGCACTTGCTGCCGGTACGGCTGACTTTGCGCCACCGCCACCTGGCATTGAAGCCGGTTCATGGGTGCTTATGGATTACACCACGGGGCAAATTCTCACGGCGGGTAATGAACATCAACAGCGCAATCCTGCCAGCCTGACCAAGCTGATGACCGGTTACGTGGTTGACCGCGCCATTGACAGCCAGCGCATTACCCCGGACGACATTGTCACCGTGGGACGCGACGCGTGGGCGAAGGACAACCCGGTGTTCGCCGGATCCTCATTGATGTTCCTCAAAGAAGGGGACCGGGTGTCCGTGCGCGATTTAAGCCGTGGGTTGATTGTTGATTCCGGTAACGACGCCTGCGTAGCGCTGGCAGATTACATCGCTGGTGGGCAACCGCAGTTTGTCGCGATGATGAACAATTACGTCAAGAAGCTCAATTTGCGGGACACCCATTTTGAGACGGTGCACGGACTGGATGCCCCTGGTCAGCACAGTTCAGCTTACGATCTGGCGGTGTTGTCCCGGGCAATCATTCATGGTGAGCCGACGTTTTATCACATGTACAGTGAGAAAAGCCTCACCTGGAACGGTATTACCCAGCAAAACCGTAACGGACTGCTGTGGGATAAAACCATGAACGTTGATGGCCTGAAAACCGGGCACACCTCAGGCGCGGGGTTCAATTTGATTGCTTCTGCGGTGGACGGTCAGCGCCGACTGATTGCCGTGGTGATGGGCGCGAATAGCCCAAAAGGGCGTGAGGAGCAGGCACGTAAACTGCTGCACTGGGGACAACAAAATTTCGACACGGTGCAGATCCTGCGTAGAGGTAAGCAGGTCGGAACGGAGCGTATCTGGTACGGTGATAAAGAGAAAATCGCGTTAGGTACCGAACACGATTTCTGGATGGCGCTGCCAAAGGCGGAAATCCCGCACATCAAAGCGAAGTACATCCTGGATAAGAAGGAACTGGAAGCGCCGCTTGCCGCCCATCAACGGGTCGGGGAAATCGAACTCTACGACCGCGACAAACTGGTCGCTCACTGGCCTCTGGTCACGCTGGAAGCCGTCGGTAAGGGAGGCGTCTTCTCCCGTCTGAGTGATTATTTCCACCACAAAGTCTGAATCGTACTGACAGAGACTGGCAGGAGTTCGGTTCCGCTCACATAATAACCACAAAGTGCTTGTGACGGCGGTTTAGTCTTCGTTATGCTGTATATAAATACAGTGTAACGATGGAGGCAACATGAATTACGAGATCAGAAACGCTGATAAGCGCACCGTTGCAGGTTTCCACCTGGTGGGACCGTGGGAGCAAACGGTGAAACAAGGCTTTGACCAGTTGATGATGTGGGTCGATGGCAAGCAGGTTGTAGCGCAGGAGTGGATCGCCGTTTACTTCGACAATCCGGATGAAGTGCCCGCCGAAAAACTGCGCTGTAGTACAGTCGTTTCCGTGCCTGCTGATTTTGTCATCCCGGAAAACAGCGAAGGCGTGACGCTCAGCGAAATCGACGGCGGTCAATATGCGACGGCAGTTGCACGCGTCGATAATAATGATTTTGCCACGCCGTGGTATCAGTTCTTCAATAGCCTGATGCAGGACAAGGCATATGAAATGGCATGCAAACCCTGCTTTGAAGTCTATCTGAATAACGGTTGCGAAGACGGTTACTGGGATATCGAGATGTATATCGCGGTGCAACCAGCCACGAAGTAAGTCTAAAACCAGGCGGACCGGCGCGGAGCGACTACGCTTAGCGAGATGTCCTGTCCGCCACAGTGAACTTCTGCGCGTAAAAACAGGTACAATCATTTTTTGCTTTTCCTGATGGAGTGCATGAGTGCGTGCCGACAAGTCACTGAGTCCATTTGAAATCCGCCTGTATCGCCATTACCGCATTGTGCATGGTATTCGCATTGCACTGGCCTTCATCCTGACTTTTTTGCTTGTTCGTTTATTTAACATTCCGGAAGGGACATGGCCCTTGATTACGCTGGTGGTGATTATGGGGCCGATCTCGTTCTGGGGAAACGTGGTTCCCCGTGCCTGGGAGCGGATTGGTGGTACGATCCTCGGATCGGTGCTGGGTCTGGTGGCGTTGCGTCTTGAACTATTCTCATTGCCACTGATGCTGTTCTGGTGTGCGGCAGCTATGTTCCTGTGTGGATGGCTCGCGTTAGGAAAAAAACCGTATCAGGCGCTCTTGATTGGCATCACGCTTGCTGTCGTCGTGGGTGCGCCCGCTGGCGATATGGAGACCGCACTCTGGCGCGGCGGCGATGTCATTCTGGGGGCGCTCCTCGCCATGCTGTTCACCGGAATCTGGCCGCAGCGCGCCTTCATTCACTGGCGCATCCAACTGGCGCACTGCGTGACGGCCTATAACCGGGTGTATCAGGCCGCGCTGTCGCCTAATCTGTTAGAACGTCCCCGTCTGGATAAACATCTGCAACAGCTATTAGGTGACGTGGTAAAAATGCGCGGACTTATTACGCCGGCGAGCAAAGAGACGCGCATCCAGAAATCTATTTTTGAAGCCATTCAGACCGTCAATCGTAATCTGGTTTGCATGCTCGAATTGCAGATCAATGCCCTGTGGGCGACCCGTGAAAGCCATTTCGTCATGCTCAATGCCCATACGCTGCGGGAAACGCAGCAAATGACCCAGCAGGCGCTGTTGACGATTGCCCATGCCTTGTTCGAAGGTAATCCGCAGCCGATTCTCGCCAACAGCGAAAAACTGAACGAGACCGTTAACGAATTGCGCACGCTGATCCGTCAGCACGATGAACATCATGTGGCTGAAACGCCGATTCATGGCTATGTCTGGCTAAGCCTGGAAACCGCCCGTCAACTGGAGCTGCTGTCGCATCTTATCTGTCGCGCACTGCGCAAATAAAAAGCAGGTAAGGGGAATGCTGCCCTGGCTGCTTCGATTCAGCAAGGAATAAGGGTATGATGGAAACCAGAATGAAGCCATTGTCATTTGCGGCTGCGAAAAGTAATGTTAGCCCTATCGTTTAAACGAATCCGACTCTCACATTATCAGGGGTGTAAAAATGGAAACTACCAAGCCATCTTTCCAGGACGTGCTGGAATTTGTCCGTCTGTTCCGTCGTAAAAACAAACTGCAGCGTGAAATCCAGGACGTTGAGAAAAAGATCCGTGACAACCAGAAACGTGTTCTGCTGCTGGACAACCTGAGCGATTACATCAAGCCGGGGATGAGTGTTGAAGCTATTCAGGGCATCATCGCCAGCATGAAAAGCGACTATGAAGATCGCGTTGATGACTACATCATCAAAAATGCAGAGATCTCCAAAGAACGTCGCGACATCTCTAAAAAGCTGAAGGCGATGGGTGAAATGAAAAACGGCGACGCGAAAGCGGAGTAACGTTTTGCCAGCAGTGAGGATCCGTCAGGCGATCCTCACTGTCGTTTTACGCCACCGCTGACCATTCGCAATAAATGCTGTTCCGGCCAGTGCTCAGTCAGTCTGTTCCTTGCCAGTAACCACTTAACGTAATCAACATCGTGTCGCTGTCTGTCGAGCATCAGTCCGACGACGCTGCCGCTGTGCGCCACGTTCACGCCGTATAAACCACACTCTTCAACCAGCGACAATAGCGCGTCGAAATCTGGTTTTGGCAACAGCATCTGGCTGGCAATAGCGCTCAGCGTCGCCGCTTCTCCCATACGATAAGGATTTTGCTGCGCACAGGCTTCCTGTACTTTTTCCCATGCCCGCTTCAGCGCCGGTGCGCCCGCATGTAAACCTGCCTGCCGGGGAATGCGATGATAATCCGCGGTGCGTAAAGTTTGCGGACTCTCCAGTACGAGAAGATCCAGCGCCGGTTGAGCATCGCAGGGGATTTGCGTCGATGCGTCGTTGTGGTCAAACAGCGTCAGTTGCTGAAAAACGGTGCTGTCCGTCGGTTCCAGCGAGACGCATAGTTGCGCGAGGGTGGACTCATCCAGCTGATGGCCCAGATGCTGCGCGGTGGCGACAGCGGTTGCGGCAATATCCGCCGTACTGCTGGCCATGCCTTTGGCAATCGGGATAGTTGAATGGATCGAAACACGGATATCCTGACTCAGGTGAGCAGGGTAGTCCCAGTGTTCAAGAAGTCGGTTGACCATCGCCCGCGAAAGAGGGCGCTCATCCGCCAGAGGGGAACCGGTGCTGACCTCGACGGTGCTGTACCAGTCAACCGGACAGGAGATCAGTTTCTCGCTGCCCATTATCCAGCCCTGAATAAGTTCACCGCACGACGCGGGGCACTGCGCAACAGCCACGTTATCACCTTTCTGATCTGTAATCCTCGGCGCATAGTGTCATGGCGATTGCGCTATTACCATGATTTGCCGCAATTTGCGCGGCGCGAACTCAGGCCGACACGGCGATACTTTCTGATTCTGCGAGAGCAATCCGCATCACATCCTGGGCTATCATCAGCTCTTCGTTGGTGTTGATGACCGCCACTTTAACCATGGCGTTTTCCGCCTGAATAAAGGTCGCATTACGCTGATTCTTTTCTTCGTCTACAATCAGACCCAGGAAGTGCAGATTCTGGCAGATTGCCGCTCTGGCGCGCGCTGAGTTTTCCCCGATACCTCCGGTAAACACCAGCGCATCCAGACCACCCATTTGCATGATATAGCTGCCAATCGTGGCGCGAATACGCTCTGCAAACAGTGACAGGGCGAGCGCGGCGCGGGGATTTCCGCCGTCAGCAGCCTGCTCAACGTCACGATAATCATGCGAGACGCCTGAAACGCCAAGCAGCCCGGATTCATTGTTCAACAGGTGGTTAAGTTGCTGTGGCGTTTTGCCTTCACGTTGCGCAACCCATGGCAAGATGGACGGGTCGATATCCCCGCTGCGGGTACCCATCATCACGCCGGACTGTGGGGTGAAGCCCATCGAAGTATTAACCGACTTACCGCCTTTAATCGCGCAAATACTGCTGCCATTGCCCAGATGGCAACACACGACCCGCAGCGCGCTAAGCGGGACGCCAAGTTTTTCGGCGAGCGTCGCGCTGACGTACTTATGGCTGGTTCCATGAAAACCGTAGCGACGGATGCCAAACTCTGCGTAATACCGCCACGGAAGCGGATAGATATAGGCTGGCTCTTCCAGCGTTTGATGAAACGCGGTATCAAACACGGCAACCGAAGGCACGTTGGGCAGCAACTGGCGAAACACGTTGATGCCGAGCAGGTTAACCGGGTTGTGCAAGGGCGCCAGTTCGGCAAGGCGTTCAATTTCCGCCAGTGATTCATCGGTCACGCGCGCAGAATCTTTAAACGATTCCCCGCCATGCGCCACACGATGGCCGACCCCCTCGATGTCCTGCAGGCTGGTAATAATGCCGTGGCTGATCAGCATTTCGAGAAGCAGGGTCACCGCCTCGCGATGGTCGGCAACCGGGGTGGTCTGCTGCCATTTTTGATCCTGCGCTTTCAGGGTGATCCGGGCATCCGGCAGGCCGATACGTTCAATCAGCCCCTGACACAGCAAATCACCCTGCGGCATGTCCAGTAACTGAAATTTAAGGGACGAGCTGCCCGCGTTGATCGCCATTATTTTGTGAGACATGAAGATTCCTTTTGGTTCAGAAAGGCAAACAGTTCATCGAGTCCGGAATGGTTGACGGCGCTGGTCACGAACACACGTTCTGCGCCAGCCTGTTCCAGCCAACCTGTGACCTGCGCAATTTTCTGCGGGTCCGCTAAATCTGATTTGGTCACAACGCCGAACGCCGGTCTGTTCATTGGTGCCGTAAAACCGGGGGAAAAAGGTGACCACTGCGCATCGCTGTTGAGCACAAGCGCAATGACATCCGCCTCGCAGGCACTCGCCAGCAGCGCGCTGTAAAGACAGCGGTTTTCCAGATATTCGCCAGGCGTGTCGATGGTTTCGGCAGACCAGACAATCGCCTGCGTTTTCTGATACGCGAGAGCCTCGCCGCGCAGACACTGCGTCAGCGAGGTCTTACCGCACTGGCTGGGGCCAATTAACATCATGCGCTGCATTACGCTATGTCCGCGTGATGGAACAGGTTGTAAAGCGCATCATTTCGCCGAGCGTGCGCGTAACCTGTTTGAGGGCGTATTCCACCGCCGAGACGTCGCCGGTTAACACCACCGCACCCGTGAAGCGGTCAAGAAAGCCGATCTCGACTGCGCCGGATTTCGTCGCGATATCGCAGGCAATAATGGATGCTTCACTTGGCGTGATGGTGAGAATGCCAATCGCCGAGACGCTGTCCTGCAACCCCAGCTTCTTGAACAGGTCTTTGCCGGGATTCGCAATCAGATGCGCCAGCGTGACCTGTTTGCCGGGTACGTACTCCTGGATCATGCGATCCGTGGTCGGTTGCCTTTCCATCATCCCTCCACCATCTGACGCCACATCGCTTCGTGCGGGCGAGGGATCACTGAACGATAAACCAGCAGGCCTTTTTCACCCGCGCTCTCACTGGCAACCGCGACCGCGTTGTTGACATCGGAGACATCACCCGCGACCACCATGTAGCATTTACCTCCGATACCGAACGCCATATGAACGCGCACGAGCGTAACGTTGGACGCCTTCACCGCCCGGTCAGCCGCGCTGATACAGGCTGCTACGCTCCAGGTTTCAACAATCCCCACCGCCTGACGTTTGTCCACGCTGTTCAGTCCGCTAATCGCGGGAAGCACGCTGGCATGAATATTGGGTAACACCAGACTGTCGACCAACATCTCGCCAGCGAGCGCATTTCCGGTCTCGATCGCCTGTTGTACTGCGCCGACGTCGCCGCCCAGCATGAGCAAAAACTTACCCGGACAAATGGTTTTGCTGACCAGCAGATCCACATTGGCGCTTTTCAGCATGGCATCGCCTGCTTCCATCCCTTTGGCAATGCTGGTGAGTTCTAAAATACCTATGGCCTGAGACATGGTTAACCTCTTACAACGATGATGGCCTGATCTGTTACCTCACAGACAATGCCGTCAATACTGGCGTGAACAGGCGCGCCGAGCGCACCTTGCGGAATTTCAGCGACGCACTGACCACGCGCGACACGCTCGCCTTTCTGAACGCAGGGCACCGCGCTGGCGCCGATGTGCTGGCGCAACAGCAGCGTCGTTCTCTCAACAACGGGCTCGCTGTCGATTAATGGCGCTTCCCGATACCACGGTGTCAGCCCCAGTTTGGCGATGAGTCGTTTTACCGGCACCAGACGGTATTTCGCCATCTCATCGGCCGGGTTGAGCGGCCCCTCGTAGCGCTGATTCTGTGCACGTAGCTCGCGCTTCAGCATCCGGTTAATCCGCATAGGTGAAATACCTACCGGGCAGGCCACACTTTCACAGACGTTACATTCAGAACAGGTGAGGGCGCTGAGCAACAGCTGTGGCGTGGCGGCCTGATGGAAATTAACTGCGCGCACCAGCAGATGCGGAGAGAGCTCGTGACCGATGAGATGCCTCGGGCAGAGATCGGTACACAGGCGACACTGTTCACAGACTGTTCTCGCCACCGACAGTACGGTGCGCTCATCCTGCATACGTCGCTGAATCAGTGGATGTGTTTTCGGCAAAACCAGCAGTCCGCCGGTGGTTTTCGTGACCGGCGCGTCCAGTGACGTCACCAGGCTTCCCATCATCGGTCCGCCGTTGATAAACCCGGGATCGTCGATGGTCGCGCCGCCAGCCATCTCCAGCACGTCGCGTAAGGACATACCGATGGGGACGGTCACGGTCTGTGGACGAGCAACGGCGCCGTTGATAGTGAGCGTGCGGCGCGTCACCGGATAGTGCTGTTCGACCGCGCGGGCGATATTCAGTACGGTTTGTACGTTATTGACCACCACGCCCACGCTGACCGGCAGCGCAGCGGGGGGAACGCGGCGACCCGTCGCCATCCAGATGGTCAGTACTTCATCGCCTGCCGGATAAACATCAGGCAGAATGTGCAGTCTGATCGCCGGAGGTAAAAGCGGCGTCAGGGCGGTAATCGCTGGCTGGTACTTCTCTTTCAGGGCGATGATCCCTTCGCAGGCGCCGGTGGCCTTCATTGCATACTGTACGCCGCGAATCAGACGCGCTGCCTGCTGCGCCATGAGTTGCTGATCGACTTTCAGCATCGGCTCGCATTCGGCTGCATTGACGAGGAAAATTTCCACCTGAGCCTGGAGTTTGACATACGTCGGAAAACCGGCACCACCAGCCCCCACAATGCCTGCCGCACGAACGCGTTCAACGAGAGTCGGCGCATCCAGGACGTCTGGTTTATCATTCAGGGCGGTATTCATAACAATTCCTCAAGCAGTTCCTGAATGGCCCCGACATCCGCCGCTCTGGGGTTGGTTTTCAGCGTCACGTCTGCCAGCGCGGCTTGAACCATTGCCGGAATGCGCGCTGACCAGTTCTGTTTCTGTTCTTTAAGCGCCACGGCAAGGGTTGGGATAGCACACGCTTTTTTCAGTTGCTCGATGTGCTGCACCAGCGCGTTCACGCTCGCCGTTTCATTGGCGCTGTCAGTACATAAATGACAGGCCTTCGCGAACCGGGCGTAACGTTTAGCCGCTCGCGGATCGTGCGCGTTGAAGCGGATCACCGACGCCAGCAGCAGGGCATTCGCCAGACCGTGCGGTAAATGGAACTGACCGCCTAACTGGTGGGCGATGGCGTGGTTCAGTCCCAGTCCAGCCTGGCTGAAGGCCATCCCTGCCAGCGTAGAGGCGTTGTGCATTTTGCCGCGTGTAGCGAGGCAGTCGCCTTTACGAACCGCGACAGGCAGATACTGAAAGACTATCTGAGCGGCTTTTTCCGCGAGTGCGTCGGTAAAGTCACTGGCGCGCGTGGACACATAGGCTTCCAGCGCGTGCGTCAACACATCCATTCCGGTATTGGCGGTAATGGCGGGTGGGACGCTGACGACCAGCATCGGATCAAGGATCGCCATGTCCGGGTAGAGCGCGTTATTGAACAGCGGATATTTAATGCCTTTCTCCGGATCGCTTATCACGCAGGCGCTGGTCACTTCCGATCCGGTTCCGCTGGTGGTTGGGATCGCCACACAGGTTTCAATATCAATATCAAATTGACGACTGAACCAGACAATGGCTTTCGCGGCATCCAGCGCGGAGCCGCCGCCGAAACCAATCACCACGTCGGGGCGCAGGGACTGCATTTGTGCAATCCCCTGAACGACGGTTCCGATAGTGGGGTCGGGCGTAATCTCACTGAAGATGCTGATCCGGTTATCTGCCGGTATCGCCTCGCGAAGCGTATCAATCAGCGGCGAACGGGCGAGAAAACCATCGCAGATAATCCAGATGTGCTTGTTCGTAAAGCGGCCAAGCACTTTCAGGCTTCCAGGGCCGCTGTACAAACGGGTTTGTAGTGAAAAAGTATTCATCACAACCTCATTAGCGGATTGAGAAACCGTTAGTCAGCACACAGCGACGGGAGCGGGCAAACGTGCGTGCCGATGTTGTCCCTTCACCCGTCGGCGTGGCGATGGTGAAGGTGGTAAACCCTTCGCCGCCGACGCCAATCCCCGCATAGGAGGGGCCGTTTTTAACGAAAATGGAGGTCTGCAGCGTTCGCGCCGCAAGGTTCAGGCGAGAGACATTCTGCGAATGCATAATGGCGGTGTGGTGTAATCCTTCTTCCACTTTCAGCGCCAGCGACAACGCGGCGTCAAAATCTTTCACCTTCACCACGGGCAGCATCGGCATTAACTGCTCGCTGGTTACCCAACTGTCGTCGGCGCTGACGACGCCAATCAGCAGGCGCGGCGCTTTTGCCGGGAGCGGAATACCGGCGGCTTCAAGCATAGCGCAAGGGCTTTTACCCACCAGTTTTTTATTGGCTACCCCCTCTGGCAGACAGGTTGCACGCAGCTTCTCTGTCTCGGCTGGACTCAACAACAGCGCGCCGAAACTTTGCATCTGCTGAATCAGTTGTTCAGCGACGGATTCCACCACTATCAGGCTTTTTTCCGCGATGCACGGCAGGTTGTAGTCAAACGACGCGCCGTTGATAATATCTTCCGCCGCTTTCACCAGATCGGCCGTCTCATCGACGATGCAAGGAGGATTCCCCGCGCCTGCACCAATCACTTTTTTTCCGCTCTTCATACCCATTGCCACAATGCCCGGACCGCCGGTAATCGCCAGCACGGCAATTTTCGGGTGCGCCATCATCTGCTGGGTGGCTTCAAACGTCGGTTCGGCAACGGTCACCACCAGATTGCGAATGCCGCAGCGACGAAACGCAATATCTTCAATCATGGCGATAAGTTTCAGTGACACGGCCTTCGCACCCGGATGCGGGCTGAAATAGACGCTGTTGCCCGCCGCCAGCATGCTGATGCTGTTGTTAATAATGGTTTCTGTCGGGTTAGTGCTGGGCGCAACGGAACCAATCACGCCGAACGGCGAATACTCAAACAGCACCATGCCGCCGTCGCCGGTGAGTGCCGTGGTGGTCAAATCTTCAATACCCGGCGTATTGTCCAGCGCCGCTTTGTTTTTGAGGAATTTGTCCTCTTTGTTACCCATTCCGGTTTCTGCAGCGCTCTCTGCCGCCAGCGTAGCCAGTTGTGGCGCCAGCTCTTCCCGGATAGCGCTAATAATGGCGCTGCGCGTTTTTAATGGTGATTGCTGATAACGCAAGAACGCCTGGTGGGCAGCATCGACAGCTTCACCAACAGACTGAAAGATGCCGTTCCCTTTGATTTCAGTTTTTGCGGGAGCCAGTTGCTCGCTCAAAATAGTGCGGATGAGGGTTTCCAGTTCGGTCGTATTCATTGATGTGTTCTCACGTTTATTGCCGCAATGGCAGCCTGTGCAATGTCCATGTCCTGTTCAACGCTTCCACCGCTGATACCAAGACCCCCAATAAGCAATCCATCACGCCATAGCGCGTAGCCGCCGCCAAAAGTGACGACTTTTCCCTGCATATGACTTTCCAGCCCATATAGCGGCGCGCCGGGCTGAACTACTGACGCAAGTTCGTGCGTCGCGGTTTTCATCGCCACCGCGGTCCAGGCTTTTTTCGGCGCCAGTTCACTGCTGACCAGCAGGGCATCCGGCATCCGCCAGATGACGGCTTCGGTGCCGTTAGCATCAACAATGCTGATGACCACCGGGACGTTTAAGACTTGCGCTCGCTCGACGGCGGCGCGTGTTAACTGGTGAAGATCGCCAAAGGAGAGCGACATCGTAGATTCCTTTTTGACAGGGGCGTGACCCGCTGCCAGATAGCGCTTCGTCACTTCCCGGATAATGGTGTCCTGATGGGCGTCGTGATCTTCCGCGCGCGCCAGTGCATACAAGCAGTCTGACAGGCGGTTGATATAGCGCATCAGCACATGCCTGACGGTGACCTCGGCCGCGAGTTCCACCAGACGGCGTTCGGCCCGGCGCGCCAGAGTGCGGGCAAAATGCAGGCGGCTTGCGGCTTCGCAACGGCCAGGCAAAATGAAACTGTGCAAGGGGGCAACGCGTTCCATCGCGGTGTCGATAGCCGCTTCCAGTGCGGCAATTTCCTCAGAGCTGATATAGCGCTGATCCGCAGACGGCTGCTCGCTTTCGCTGGCAAGTTCAGCGCTGAACCAGAAAATTTGTAGCTGAATGGCCTCCAGTAGCGCGCGATGCTGCGCGCTATGGGTGGCGCAGACGCACAGGCTCAGCGCGGCGTTAAGCTCATCGAGCGTGCCATACGCTTCCACGCGGGGGTGCGTTTTACTGACGCGCTGTCCGGTAAAGAGCGCGGTTGTGCCTGCATCACCTGTGCGGGTATAAATCGCCATAACACCCCCTTACCGAGAAAGCGTGTCGACAATGCCGACAACGGCCAGATCGATGGCCTCATTCGGCCCGGAAAAAACATGTCTGGCGCTGGAGCCACTACTCAGGAGCACCAGTTCGCCAACGCCTGCGCCGACGGAGTCAACGGCGACTTCATCGCCTGCCGTTGGGTTCGTCGGCAATTCGCCGTCGGCACTCACGCGGCGTACCAGCAGAAGTTTTTTTCCGACCAACGAGGGCGATTTTTGCGTGGATACCACCGCGCCTGTAACACGTGCCAGATGCATGGTTCACTCCTGCTTCATCAATTGGATGTGGCGCGAGCTCGCGGTCTCGCGAGCCAGCGCGGTAACAACACATTTGCGATGCAGCACCAGCAACCCTGCAGGTAACGGGGCAACATCGGCATAACTTAACAGTCGGGTGGGGTGCAGCATGATAGGCTGCCCCTGTTCGTCACAGAGAATCAGCGGCAGTCGGGCCAGTTTTTTTACCGGCACGGCGGGCAGTAACCGACGTTGCACTGAGAGTTGCACCCGCAGGCCAAATGCCAGCGCCTCATGGATCATGACGGCGGCGGCATGTGACGAATCGTTGTTGGCGATCTGCTCCAGCAGGGGCAGATCGACCTGTAAAATATGCACAGAGGCATACTGAGAAAACAGGGCGCGGGACGGAGTTTCCCGCAGTTGCGCGACGCTCAGCGTGACGGTGCTTTGCGCACGACGTTGCAGGCGGGAGACCACCTCCTCGACGATTCGCTGCAACAGATCGCCGTTCATCGCTCAGTCACCAGTGTGACGAAAGCATTGGGATCATCTGCCCCGGCGGCATTGGCCTCGTCCGTATCAATATGCATCTCCAGACGCATGTCGGGGGAAACGCGTACCGCAACGTTATCGAAGATCAGCCGACGATCGGTGCCCTCAATGGCGACACTGACGCTATCGCCGTGAGCAACGCGCAGGATCAGCGCATCCAGCGGCGACATATGAATGTGGCGCTGGGCGACGATCACCCCGGAGGTGAGTTCGAGTTCGCCAAAGGGACTCACGAGGCGAATACCCGGCGTACCTTTGAGATTTCCGGACATCCGCAACGGCGCGGCGATGCCCAGCGTTCTGGCATCCGTGCGCGAAATCTCCACCTGGCTGGTGCTACGCAGCGGCCCCAGCAGGCGGACATTTTTCAGTTGACCTTTGGGTCCCACTAACGTGACGGTTTGCTCAGCCGCATACTGTCCCGGTTGTAGAAGCCCTTTTTTCTCACTAATAGGATGTCCCGGAAATAGACGGGCATAATCCTCAGCGTTAAGGTGGATATGACGGTTGGAAACGCCCAGTGGAATGGGGCGATCCCGTAATTCATTCAGCACTTTGCTGACCGTCGTTTCCAGAAGTTGCTTATCCATTACGCTTAACCTCGTTTACCTGAATGCAGGCAGAGCGACCGGGGTTCGCCTTTCTGGCGCTTACAGGCCGGGTCCAGACACAAATTGCAGCTGATGATCCCGTCTTCAGGCGCCGCTTCCGGTGCTGACTCTTCTACAACGACTTCAGTTTCAGGTTCTTCGATGGGGGCTGGCACGGATTCCGGTGCAGACACCGTTGCGGGTGCAGGCACAGGTGCCGGAGTGGCAGCCATCGCGCGAGAAAGAATGCCCTCGCCAGGTCTGGCGATCACTTTATGCGCGACCAGGCCATCTTGCTGTTCAGCGAGATGAGCACCGGTGATAATGGCAGACTGTACTGATGCCACATCACCGGTGATCTTGATCACCGTCCAGCCTGAACCGTTGGTTTTTTCAAGGCCAACCAGCGTGATGGAAGCCGCTTTCGCCATGGCATCTGCGCAACAGATGGCTAATGCCAGACCACTAACTTCGAGTAATCCCAGTGATTGCTTCACGCTGTGCTCCTTTTCGATAATGCTCAGGCCGATTTCGGTAAAATAGCCTCAACGTCGCTGTGCGGACGCGGGATAACGTGGCTGGATTTCACCTCACCCACGACGCTTGCTGCCGCGCAGCCTGCATCAACGGCGGCTTTAACGGCGCCGACGTCACCGCGAACCATGACGGTCACCAGGCCGGAGCCGATTTTTTCGTAACCGACCAGTTGCACGTTGGCGGATTTCACCATGGCATCTGCGGCTTCAATCGCGCCGACCAACCCTTTTGTTTCAACCAGACCCAGTGCGTTATTCATACTGCAATTCTCCTGTGGATTAAGCATTGAGATCCCGGAAGGGGATCCCTTTGACTAACCTTGCCGCGTTGTTTCCAGTACTTCGCCGGTCAAGGCTGTTTTGGCGATACGTCAGCGTAAAAAGCGGCGCTGAAGTGGGTAAATTCTTGTAGTGCACGACCAGGGTTTCTTCATTGCAGGCGATGCCGACCAGCAGCGGAGACTGGCGGGCCGCCTGCCATGCGCTCTGAACGACTTCTCCCGCCGCCTGGTTTTGAATCACAAACGGAATGCCTTCTTCTTCAATGCCGAGCAGCACCTCTTTCCAGACTGAAAGGCAGTCGCCGATAGTCGAAATCACAATGGCAGGCGTGGTGACGCTACTGTCCATGGGCAAACTCCTTATGCCAGGAGAGGATGAGCCCCGTCGCAACCGCGTTTCGCGGGCCTTCGGTGCCGCGAATGTTTCCGCGTCCGGCCACCAGGCGATAATGCGCCAGGGCGTCCGTCACCAGTTGCGGCACTTCAAAGTCCAGCGAGGAGCCACCGACCAGAACGACAAACGGAATATCGCGGATATTGCCCGTCGGGCTAACCTGTCGCAGTGCGCGCAGGGCGTTGGTGACAAACACGCGCTCTTTGGCGCTGCGGCGAATGGCGCGAACTTTCTCCAGCGCGAGATCGCCGGGCAGGGGCACCAGTTCATCCGGCTTGACCACACAGACGCGGGCAAACACCGCAGGGGGAAGTGGCGTCGGGAAGAATTGAACGCTACCGTCTTCGTGGCGCAGATGGAAAAGGCTTTCGACTTTGGCTAACGGATACTTTTTGATCTCTTCCGCCAGATAGCGGTCATCAAGTCCCAGCTCCCGGGCGATGATCATGGTAACCATGTCGCCAGCCCCGGCGAGGTGGGTGGCGATAATTTCGCCTTTGGGATTGATAATGGAGGCGTCGGTCGAGCCCGCACCTAAGTCCAGAATCGCCAGCGGACGCGTGGTACCTGGCGTGGTGAGCGCGCCCAGAATTGCCGCTTCGGCTTCTGCACCGCCAACCTGTACATCCACGTTCAGCTTTTCTTTGATTTCGCTGGCGATCATTGCCATCTGCAGACGGTCTGATTTCACCATCGAGGCGATACCGACAGCCTGCTCAAGAGAAAACTCACCGGCCAGTCCACCGGTGACACTGACCGGAACGGAGGTATCTACGGCCAGTAAATCCTGGATAAAAATTTCGTTGCTTGGCTTATTGGTCAGTTCAGCCATTGTCTGGCGAACGTGTTCCAGCATACCGCCAATATTGGTGCCCGCTTCACCGGTAACGTTGTCCAGTTTCGGGCATTCGCCAACTGCTTTCATAATGGCATCGGCGCCTGCAGCGACATCAACGCGTAGCGTGCGCCCTTGGGACTGCAGTTCAATGTTTCCGGCAGGAATGGCACGTGCTTTAACATCGCCTGACGGGGTTTTCACCACCACGGCGGAACGGTTGCCAATCAGCGCTCGCGCCATCGGGACAATGTTTTTGGTCTCGTCCGCATTGAGATTAAACACCGTCGCGATGCCATAAGGATTTGACAGCGTTTCGATGACTTTACCGGGCACGGCGACCTCAATGGCGGCCAGCATTCCGAGCGGGATACGGTCGATGTACAGCACTTCGTCAACGATGGGCAGGGGTTTTTCCAGTCGGTTACTGACCAGAACGCCATCGTCCTGTTGCAAAATGACACCGGTTAACTGGTAACCGGCACGGACAGAGGCGTTAATCATGGTGGCGACATCAGCGAAATCGAAAGCAGATGACACCACCAGAATTAACGGGGTATCCGCCGGTCGGGTGAGTAACTCTTCCGGCGTGATAGTGATCCCCACACCCAGACCGACGCCGCCCGGTGTTTTCGGGTTATGACCGATCATGGTGGATTCGGTGATGATGGTTTCCGTGATGGTTTCCATCGCGACATCACCAATCACCGGGGTGGCTTCGTTGATACGGATAAGCCAGATATCGCTGACATTGATGCCTGCACGGTTAGCCGCAAGCGTGAGCGCCTCCTGAATCCCAAACACATTACGCAATGTGCCTTTTATCCCGGTGGTTTCTGCCAGCGCGCTACCGGTAATGGTGAGCGCGCCAGTGTCATCCAACGTCGCCAGCGCGACTTCTGTGGATGAGTTGCCGATATCAATGCCAGCTATATATCTCATGACCTTTCCTTAGTCGTCGCCTTTCAGCTTCTTACGCTCGACGTACAACACCGCCGCTTCACGAACAAACGCGGCGCAGATTTTGGCCTGATAGCGGTTTTCAAGATCGTCCGCGATCGCGAGCAGTTCTTCTTTCGTTGAACGATAAGGACGCAGGGCGTTATAGATCTCGAGAATGCGATCGTCCGGCACCGCCGTCAGTTCTGCGGCGCGCTCAAAGTTCATCGCCAGGCGGTCACGTCCGGCATCTTTGGCAATAGCCGCCTGAATGCGCAGCGTTTCCGGTGTGATACGCATATCCTGTGCGGTCACTTTGTTGCTCAGAACGTTTTCGAGGGTGAACTCATCCAGCGTTTTGTTGGTGGCCGTTTTAACCCACTCAGGGTGCTTACTGGCGAGCGGATAGTCAGTCACTTTGGCGGTCTGGGTCGTAGTGCCCGAAGCCGCTGCCGGGGCAGATGTGTCGCCCTGCAGGCTGTTCATGCGGCTCAACACATCCCGAACCATCGATTCAATTGCATCGGTATTCATAAAGGGATCCTTATTAAAGCGCCACGCGCAGTTCCTGCGGGTTTTTGCCCGTCACGACGTACTTCGTCTCTTTAATGTGCAAGATGGCGGATTTAGCCTGATATTTCGGGCGCGCCATCTGGTCGTTCAGCGTCGGGACCGGCTGCGGTGATTCACGCTTGGCATAACGCGCGGCGTTTTTCCCAATCTGGCGATAGGTTTCCAGCGTCAGCAGCGGAGCCTGCGGGAACAGCTCCAGGTTGGACAGCGGCGGCAGTCCCTGTTGATGGATGACCGTCGTGCCTTTTGACTGGATGCCGATAGAGATGCCGGAACCACTCAGACGGTTACCCTCAACGGCAACGAAGGCCACGTCGGATGATTTAAAGCAGCGAATTACACGCGCTTTAATACCTTCCTCTTCAATCCCGGCAATCACTTCGCGCAGAATGTTTTTATGCGGTAGACCGACGATGTTAACGGTCTGAGAGAGACCAAACGCCGGGCCGACCGCAATAATCACTTCGTCCTGTTGCGTGCCCTGTTTCGCCTCGCCAATTTCCGTCAGGAAACTGTCACCGGCCGGTGCAGCAGGCGCGGTTGACGTTCCCGGTGCACGAAATGAGACGGGCTTATCGCTGGTCTGCATTTCGGACAGCACGTCTTCGATAATCTGGCGCAGCAATTTTTCATTAATTTCCATTGTTCACCCCTTAGCCAAGCTCGTTGGGATCAAGTGCGCCAGGGATGTTTTTAATTTCTTCCCAGCGTTCGCCTTGCAGGCGATAACCTGTTGCCGGACCGGCATAATCGTTGACGTCATTGACGGCAGAGAGCACTTGTCCATCGCCGACGATGATGGCGGAGGTATGCAGATAGTCCCCGGTTAACTTGGCCTTCTGGATGTTGAGCATGTCCTGCGCGACATCGGTAAAGCCGCCCTGAGCCAGCGCTTTCACCACTTCCAGACCGTTGCGGTTCTTATTGATGATTTCCTGCGCAAACTTGATGTCCTCAACGATGTTACGTTCAGGCATATCTTTCGAACCGTGGGCGTAGGTTGCGGCTTCAACTTCTTCATCCGTAATGGGCGGCAGCCCCATGCCAGCGAAAACCGCCTGCAGAGCGCGCGCTGCTTTGTTACGAATGGCGATAACGTCTTCTTCACGTACCGGACGCAGACCACCGTCCACTTTCAGGTCGCGCTGGATAACGTTGTAGTCATCAAAGTCTTCCGCATCTTCGTTGGAGCCCGCGAACATGTTGTCGTAGTTCGGCACGGCGGAATAACCGGAAGAGATAAAGTCTGTCCCCGGCAGGAACTGCATCAGCAGACGCGCGGTACGACGCATATCGGAGTGGGTAAAGGTCTGGTCGTTACTGGAGGCGCATTCCAGATCCAGCGAGGAACAGATCAGGTTTTCTGCCAGTACCGCACGAATTCCTGATGGCACTGCGGACGGAACGCCGATGCAGCTTACGGAGCCGTTTTGCAGACCCTGTACGCCTGCCGCTTTGGTGATGTAAATGCAGCGCGCTTCGAGATACAGCATGGATTTGCCCTCGGCATAACCCATCTGTACTTCAGAACCTGAACCGGAAGTGAAGCGCATTTTCAACCCACGCGAAGCGTAAGAAGAGGCGAGGAAACCTTTTGACCACGGCGTGTCGTCGCCGTCAGTAAAGACCGGTTCGGTACCGTAGACGGAAATGGTTTCGGCGTAGCAGGTGTGTCCCAGCATACCGAGCTTCAGTTCGGTTGCCTCTTCCAGTGAACACTGGGTTAACACGCCGGGGCGGCCCACCTGGGAACCGACGAGCAGTGCAATGGCGTTGAACGGAGCATAACGCGCCACGGCTACTGTGGTCTCTTGCTCGTCAAATCCGCGCCATGCGCCTTCTGCGGCGTCGGCCGCAATCTGTACCGGGTTATCTTTGACGTTGGTGACGTGCGCCTGTTGGGATGGCGTGCGACGCGCGCGCATCTTTTGCATCGCCATCATCATCTCAACCACGTTCATGTGCGAAACCACTTCGACAATTTTTGCCGGGGTCATCGCCGTGGTCAGTGGCACAATGTCGCGACGTTTTACGTTAGGATCGCACAGCATGTTAGCGAGTTTAACGGAGTCCATCGCCATCACTTCTTCTGCGCGCGCCAGGTTGATGCCGTAACGGGCAATGAAGTGGTCAATCAGGTCAAACTGGCTGACCGATTTGCCATCGAGTTCGGTGACGGCGCCGTTAACGATTTTAATCGACGGCTTGGGATCGTTCGGGCTTTCCATCGCAATGAAGCCTTCTTCGATCCACTCCTTAACGAATCCGTCCTGATTGACAGGGCGTTTCGCCAGTGCTTCAAATCTTTTCGATCTCATGAATGAGCCTCACGGAGTTCAGATATAGGACGGGCGATCGTTTTTCGGTTCAGCACCGAGGGTCGCAAGAACGGTTTTACCGATTTCTCGCGCTGAGATAACCGCCTGACGCACTGCGCCAGAATCGCCGGAGATCACCAGGATCGCTTCGTTACTGAAGCTGGTGCCATGTGCCGGAGAGCTGTAGGCCACAACTTCAACGTTCGCGGCTTTCAGGGCGGTATCTGCCATTAACACGCCGACGGAAGCCGGAGCACCCACAATCACGCCGCAGGCACGGCCAACCGGCGCACCAAACGCTTTTTCCAGCGCGTAACTGGCGCGAGCGGTGTACTGCAGTTCGATATGTCCGGCTTCGTTGCCATACACATCACCAAAGGTGCGATCGAGTTCTTTCAGCGCCACTTCAATTCCGCGCTTAACGTCGGAAACGTCGTTACCGCCGATAATGATGAGAGAACCGTGACCCGCGCCGCCTTTGGTATCGCGAGGGAGTTCAATGCTTACCACTTCGGTATTGGTGGCTTTGACCGCTTCGTCTGCCGCCATAATGTGCGGACCCGCGCCGGTACGCGCGCCCAGGATGCCAATGGAGCGATAGCGCTTCTCAAGCTTCATTGCTTCCAACAGGGCACTGTCTACGTTTGCAATCACCAGACCTACGGTGTCGCCAATCGCGGTGCCAACAAATTCCGTTAAACTGCAGCTCTTCTCTGCCATAGCCGTCTCTCGTTTTGGATGGGTTTTATCAGGGATACCCGCTTGATCAGGCGTTGCCACACGGGCAATGACCTGCGCCATGATCTGTTCAACCAGTTCATTGCTGCTCATGGGTTAATTCCCTTCGGTAAGATTTTTTCAACATCGGTATGAGGGCGTGGAATCACGTGTACGGCTTTCACTTCTCCCACGTTGCGCGCAGCAGCAGCACCAGCATCGGTCGCCGCTTTTACGGCACCGACATCACCGCGAACGATGACGGTTACCAGCCCTGAGCCAATTTTTTCGTAGCCGACCAACATGACATTGGCTGACTTCACCATTGCATCTGCGGCCTCTATGGCTGCAGTTAAGCCTTTGGTTTCTACCATTCCTAATGCTTCTTGTTGCATAAAGACCTCGCCTGGGTTGTCCCGATATTCATGACTATAAAAAGAAGCGAGGAAAAAGAATGGCTGACTTGAAAGTCTGGGTGAAAAATTAGTGGGCTGTGAATGTGACAAACTTGCTATGTTTTATTTTATCTATTTGTTTTTATTGTTTTTGTTATTTTTTATTAATGTGATATTTTGGCTTTTGCTATTCCATATTTACATTTTTGAGGGTGACATGGTTAATTTAATTTGCTATGCGGAAAATCCAATTTGTGACATTGATTGGAAAAGGAAAATCTTCAAATAACCAATTTTTGCTATCACGAATCGTCCTGGTTAATTACATTCAGGCACTCTACACGCTGCCTTTGAATAAATAGATGGCAAGAAATTGCTATAACAACACGATTTTTCCAGGTCTGAGAATGCGCAGTTTGCCAACAATTTTCAGCGGCCTCTTCCTATAGTAGTGCCGTTGTACTCTACGACCAGCAAGGGTCCGCTGGTAAGGACACGAACGCTTCTAAGAAGGTGTCACAATGAATGATTCACTGAAAGCGCAATGCATTGCCGAGTTTTTGGGTACCGGATTGTTTTTGTTTTTTGGTATCGGCTGCCTTAGCGCACTGAAAGTCGCAGGCGCCAGTCTGGGTCTCTGGGAAATTTGTATTATTTGGGGTCTGGGTATTTCGCTTGCGGTTTATCTGACGGCGGGAATTTCCGGAGCGCATCTGAACCCGGCCATCACAGTCGCACTCTGGCTGTTTGCCTGCTTCCCGGGACGCAAAGTTCTGCCTTACATCATCGCGCAGGTCGCGGGAGCGTTTGGCGGTGCGGTGCTGGCTTATCTGCTTTACGGCAATTTATTCACCGAGTATGAAACTGCCCACAACATGGTTCGCGGCAGTGTCGATAGCCTCTATCTGGCCAGTATTTTCAGTACCTATCCGGCGGCTGCGCTAAGCGTGTGGCAGGCGGCAGGGGTCGAAATCGTCATCACCTCAATCCTGATGGGGCTGATTATGGCGCTGACCGACGATGGTAACGGTGTGCCTAAAGGGGCACTGGCGCCACTGCTGATCGGTATTCTGGTGGCGGTGATTGGGGCATCCACAGGCCCGTTAACCGGCTTTGCCATGAACCCGGCGCGTGATTTTGGTCCTAAGCTGTTCGCCTGGATGGCAGGTTGGGGAGATATTGCGATGACTGGTGGACGCGATATTCCGTACTTTATTGTGCCGATTATTGCGCCATTGATTGGTGCGTGTGCGGGCGCGGCTATCTATAAGTACCTTATCGGTAAAAATTTGCCCTGTAATACGTGTAAAATCGAAGAGACGGACGCGTAATTTTGGCTGGCGTGGCTAATATCACGTCTTTAATTTCTTTTTCGTGATCTGCTTTCACGAACTGACTAAAAAGTCTCCCCACCCAGGGAGACTTTTGTTATTGTCCCTTGTACTTTCTGTCATTTACATACAAGGATGGGGATGATAAGAAGTAAATGTAAAATTTATGTTTTCATTATAACAATGGATTAACTGAGGGATTTTATCATGATTTCTGCGAGCACCCTGAACTCAGAACTCATTAATAAAATCGCACAGGATTTTGCGCAAGCGACCAGCCTGGCTGTTGTGGTTGTCAATATTCACGGTGATGAGATTTCTGAGCTGTTTAATTTCACACCTTTTTGCCAACTGATGCGTCAGCATCCGCAACACAGTACCCGGTGTCGTATGAGCGATCGCTGTGGGGGACTGGAAGCGTCAAAATCGGATCAACCCTGTATCTATCGCTGCCATGCCGGGCTTACCGATTTCTCTATTCCTCTCGTGATCGCAGGCCATCTTGTTGGATTCGTTCTGTGCGGCCAGGTGCGTTTACGTAACGATGATGGTGCCGATCTGCTCGATATCATGAAGGTTGACGATCGCTGGCAGGCCGATCCTGAACTGCTCAATGAGTTCAGTAATGTCCCGGAAATGGACTATTCTCGCGTGATGGCCTCGGCGGATCTGCTCAAACTCATTGTTGAAAACTGCCTCAAGAAGCAACTCAATTTCGTGGTGATCAAAGACAGCACGCAACCTGCTGAGCCTTCACGCCCGACCCGCGCCGCCAGCCCTCATGACAGCAAAATGAAAAAAGCGTTACGCTATATTGATGCCCACTTGTCAGACGATCTTCGCCTTGAAGATGTGGCCTCGCACGTATATCTGAGTCCATACTACTTCAGCAAACTGTTCAAAAAATATCAGGGCATTGGTTTTAACGCGTGGGTCAATCAACAGCGCATGGCCAGTGCCAGAGAGCTGCTTTGTCACAGTGACTGGAGCATTGCCAGTATTGCCCGCAATTTAGGTTTTTCGCAAACCAGCTATTTTTGCAAAGTGTTCCGTCAGACTTATCAGGTTACGCCGCAGGCCTATCGGCAAAAAATAAATGAAAACTTGCCTGCTGAATCGGCATAAATAGCAATATTTTGCTATTGCCGATTTTTGATATTCCCGCGTAATCCGGTCATTTATAATGGTTAAGTGTTTTTAGTACAGCAATAAATTGTCATAGCGCAATAAAATATCGCTCTTTACGGAATAAACTTCACCAGTTTTTATTTCTGTGATGAGATACAGTGTCATTGTTAAGAGGTTTCATTATTCTCTTGCACGACATTTCATTCAGAATCGTTTTATTGCGGCGTTTTTTGTTGATAAAAAATGCGTAACGAATAAGTAACGAAAAGTATTGTTGTGATGAGGAGAATTCATTCTGTTCATCATTTAAGCCGACAGGTTTGACACATTTGTGTCTGGGAAGGGGGTGAAAATCCCCCGCAGCCCCCGCTGCTGTGATGCTGACAACCCCGTGAAGACCACTGATCGCAAGATTGGGAAGGACGGGCGAGGACGACGCTAAGCCAGAAGACCAGCCTGTCGGATACTACCAACAACTTCGGTGGGAAGTGGGTTGCTCAGATGCGTACAGTCGGAAGACTGGGTGTCGGTACATCCCTACCACCCTGAACAGGATCAGGGTCATGGCGGCAAAGCAGTACGCGTTTGTTCTGGCAGGTACCGGTAGCGGCTGTGGTAAAACCACAGTGACGCTGGGCTTGCTGAACGTGATGAAACAACGTGGTTTACGCGTCCAGCCCTGCAAAGTCGGCCCTGATTACCTTGACACCGCCTGGCATACGGCCATCAGCGGTACCGCCTCCCGCAACCTCGACAGTTTTATGCTCCCCGAGCCGGTGCTTAATGCGCTGTTCCGCGAACAGATGCAGGATGCAGATATTGCAGTGATCGAAGGGGTGATGGGGCTGTACGACGGTTACGGTACAGATCCTGATTATTGCAGTACCGCCGCGATGGCCAAGCAGTTGGGCTGTCCGGTCATTCTGCTGGTTGACGGGAAAGCCGTTTCTACTTCCATTGCCGCCACGGTGATGGGCTTCCAGCATTTCGACCCGACGCTGAACATTGCCGGCGTCATCGTTAACCGCGTCAACAGTGAGTCCCATTTCCAGTTGCTGAAAACCGCTATCGAGCACTACTGCGCTGTGCCGGTGCTGGGTTACGTCCCGCGCGTTGACGGCGTCGCGCTACCCGAACGGCATCTGGGATTGGTGACCGCGCGTGAGTCCGTCGTCAATCAACAATCGTGGCAGGATTTCGCCGCCCGGCTGGAAAGTACACTGGATATCGATCGGTTGCTGGCGTTAAGCCACCTTCAGGCATTGCCGCCAGGCGAATGGCCTGAACGTCCTGCGCCCAACGCCGGAGAAGGACTGACGCTGGCGATGGCTGATGATGAGGCCTTTAATTTTTATTATCCCGATAACGTGGCGCTGCTGGCGCGTACCGGCGTCAACATTGTGCGCTTCAGCCCGCTCCACGATCGCGAATTACCCGATTGTCAAATGGTCTGGCTGGGCGGCGGTTATCCGGAACTGCACGCGTCCGCGCTGGCGGCCAATACTACTATGCTGACAAGCCTGCGCGAGGCGCATCAGCGCGGTGTCGCCATTTATGCCGAATGCGGCGGATTGATGTACCTCGGCAGCCTGCTGGAAGATGCCGACGGGGTTGAGCATCGCATGGCCGATATCCTTCCCGGTCGCAGCAAAATGGGTAAACGGCTAACCCGCTTTGGCTATTGTGAAGCGCAGGCTTTGCAGCCCACGCTGCTGGCCGCGGAAGGCGATGTGCTGCGCGGTCATGAATTCCATTACTCCGATTTTTCCCCTGAAACCCCCGCTGTGCTGGCTTGCCGTAAAGTCCGTGACGGTCAGACGGTGCAGGCGTGGTCCGGTGGCTGGCGAACGGGCAACACCTTCGCCAGCTACCTGCACGTTCACTTTGCTCAGCGTCCATTAATGCTTAATCACTGGCTGAATGCCGCGCGGGAGGCGTTATGACGCTACTGGCATGGTGTGTGGCCTGGCTTCTCGATGTCGTGATTGGCGACCCACCAGACTGGCCGCATCCGGTGCGCTGGATAGGCAATCTGATCACTGCCGTGCAGCGGATTATTCGCCGCTACTGCCACAGCGACCGGGCGTTACGCATTGGTGGTGGGGTGATGTGGCTGGTGGTTGTCGGCTTGACGTGGGCGGTTGCCTGGGGCGTGTTACACCTGGCGGCGTGGATTCATCCATGGCTCGGTTGGGTCGTTGAAGTCTGGATGATTTTCACCGTGCTGGCGGGGCGCTGTCTGGCAACGGCGGCGCAAGAGGTTGAGCGCCCGCTGCGCGAAGGTAACCTTGCACAAAGCCGCGAAAAGCTCTCGTGGATTGTGGGGCGCGACACATCGCAACTTCAGCCAGAACAGATCAACCGGGCGGTCGTGGAAACCGTGGCGGAGAATACGGTTGACGGCATTATCGCGCCGCTGTTCTTCCTCTTAATTGGCGGCGCGCCGATGGCGATGGCCTACAAAGCGGTGAACACCCTGGATTCCATGGTGGGTTATAAACACGAAAAATACCGGGCGATTGGCATGGTCAGTGCTCGCCTGGACGACGTCGCGAACTACATTCCTGCACGGCTGAGCTGGCTGCTGCTGAGCGCGGCAGCGGTGTTGTGCCGTCGTGACGGCGCCCGGGCGCTCTGTGTGGGCTGGCGGGATCGCTATAACCACAGCAGCCCGAACTGTGCCTGGGCGGAGGCTTCCGTTGCCGGTGCGTTGGGCATTCGACTGGGCGGCCCGAATGATTACTTTGGCGAGCGCGTTGAAAAACCGTGGATCGGCGACGCGCAGCGCACTATTTCCATAGATGACATTTCCCAAACGATTCGACTGATGTGGGTTGCCTCAACGCTGGCTCTGGTGCTGTTCCTTGTGACGCGCTGGCTGGTAATGGGTGTGGCCTGAGGATAAATGACAATGCAATACATCCAGCAACCCCAGGCGATTGAAGCCAAAAGTTTTGACATCATTGGCGAGATCATTCATGAAACGCGCCCGGAGTACCAGTTTGCCAGTCCGCTACATGAAGCCATCATCAAACGGGTGATTCATACCACCGCTGACTTCGACTGGCTGGATATTCTCTGGTTTTCGGATGATGCGCTGGAACAACTTTGTGCAGCGCTAAGTCGCCCATCGGTTATCTATACCGACACCACCATGGCGCTGTCGGGGATCAATAAAACCCTGCTGGCGAAGACGGGGGGCGAGTGTCGCTGCTATATCAGCGATCCGCGCGTGGTAGCGCAAGCGAAAGCGCAGGGTATCACTCGCTCAATGGCGGCTGTCGACATTGCCGTGACGGAAGAAGGCGAAAAAGTGTTTGTCTTTGGCAACGCGCCCACTGCGCTGTTTCGCCTGTTGGAAAAAGATGTAGCGGTAAGCGGCGTCGTCGGCGTGCCGGTGGGATTTGTCGGCGCGGCGGAATCCAAAGAGGCGCTGACGCACAGCCAGTTGCCCGCCATTGCCGCCCTCGGACGCAAAGGCGGCAGTAACGTTGCGGCGGCGATCGTGAACGCCATGCTGTATTACATGCAGGGGGCGCGATGAGCGATCAGACTTTCGACGCGCCCGTCTGGCATAACGGCAAAGCGCTGCGCAAAGGTTATACCACTGGATCGTGCGCCACGGCGGCGGCAAAAGTCGCCGCGCTGATGGTGTTGCGTCAGCATCTGATCCATCAGGTATCGATTGTCACACCTTCCGGCGTCACTCTGTGTCTGAACGTGGAATCTCCACACATTGAAGGACAGCAGGCCATTGCCGCGATCCGTAAAGATGGCGGCGATGATGTCGACGCCACCCACGGGATGTTGATTTTCGCCCGCGTCACGCTGAATGACAGCGGTGAAATTGTCCTGTCCGGGGGCGAAGGCGTCGGCACCGTCACCCGCAAGGGGATTGGTCTGCCTGTCGGCAGCGCGGCAATTAATCGCACCCCGCGTCACACCATTGAGTCCGCCGTGCGTGAGGCGATAGGCCCGGTACGCGGGGCGGAAATCGAAATATTTGCCCCGGAAGGCGAAGAACGAGCGCAAAAAACCTACAACTCGCGTCTCGGTATTCTTGGCGGAATTTCCATTATTGGCACCACCGGTATTGTGACCCCCATGTCCGAAGAGAGCTGGAAGCGGTCGTTATCGCTGGAGCTGGAAATCAAACGTGCCGCCGGACTGGAGCGGGTAGTTCTGGTGCCGGGTAATCATGGTGAGCGTTTCGTCCGCGAACAGATGGGCATCGATACCAACGTGGTGGTCACCATGAGCAACTTTGTCGGCTACATGATTGAAGAGGCGGTGCGGCTGGGATTTCGCCAGGTCGTGCTCGTCGGTCATCCTGGGAAATTGATCAAAATTGCTGCCGGGATCTTCCATACCCACAGCCACATAGCCGATGCGCGAATGGAAACGCTGGTGGCGCATCTGGCGCTGCTCGGCGCGCCGCGGGAGTTGCTGACGCTGGTAAGCGATTGCGACACCACTGAAGCGGCAATGGAGCACATCGACGCGTTCGGCTTTCAGCACCTCTACAACCATCTTGCTGAACGCATCTGTCAGCGCGTGATGCAGATGCTGCGCTTTACCAAAACCCCGCCGACCTGCGACGCGATCATGTTTTCGTTTGATAACCAGGTTCTGGGTAGCAACCGCCCCGTCGACGCTATCGCCCGGGAGATGCAATGCTGACGGTCGTGGGGATGGGGCCAGCCGGTCTGCACCTGATGACGCCGGCGGCGCGCGCGGCGGTTGATGAGGCCGATGTGCTGGTCGGCGGTAAGCGCCATTTGCAGCAGTTCCCGGACTTTCGCGGCGAGCAGTTTGCGCTGGGCGCCAACATTCCCGAACTGCTGGCATGGATTGCGGCGCATCAGGATAAGCGGGTGGTGGTTCTGGCTTCCGGCGATCCGCTGTTTTACGGCATCGGTACGCGG
Organism: Citrobacter sp. LST-B2; assembly: GCF_057983045.1. Taxonomy (NCBI): domain Bacteria; kingdom Pseudomonadati; phylum Pseudomonadota; class Gammaproteobacteria; order Enterobacterales; family Enterobacteriaceae; genus Citrobacter; species Citrobacter sp. LST-B2. The sequence continues at coordinate 3,031,542 of NZ_CP192598.1, read as the reverse complement.
ATGGTGGCGCATTTTGGCGTTGCGCAGGTACGCATCATTCCAGGTATCAGTGCGGTGCAGTATCTGTGCGCGCAGTCGGGAATCGACATGAATGACATGTGGCTCACCAGTAGCCACGGGCGCAGCGTCTGTTTCGATACGCTGGCGCAGCATAACAAGGTGGCAATGGTCACCGACGGTCAGTGCGGGCCGCGTGACATTGCTGCACAACTGGTTGCACGAGGAAAGGGCGATCGCTGGATGGTGATTGGCGAAAACCTGGCGATGGAAAACGAACGGATCCACTGGCTGCGCGTCAGCGAGGTCCATGCCGAATATGAGATGAATGCAGTGGTGATCCTTGATGAAAGATGAGCTTTTCCTGCGTGGTGAGAAGGTGCCGATGACCAAAGAAGCGGTACGTGCGCTCGCTCTCGCAAAACTTGAACTGCACCGGGCCAGTCACCTGATTGATATCGGGGCCGGAACCGGCAGTGTGTCCATCGAAGCCGCGCTACAGTTTCCGTCGCTACACATCACGGCTATCGAGCGCAATCCGGCGGCGCTGCGTTTACTCGACGAAAACCGTCAGCATTTCGCCTGCGCGAATATCGATATTCTGCCGGGTGAAGCGCCAATGATGATGACCGAGAAAGCCGATGCCGTCTTTATGGGTGGCAGTGGGGGACATCTTACAGAACTGATCGACTGGTCTATGCGCCAGTTGCACGCTGGTGGACGCCTGGTGATGACCTTCATCCTACAGGAAAACCTCAACACCGCGCTGGCACATCTGCAACAGCGCGGCGTGCAGGACGTGGACTGCCTGCAAATGCAGATTTCGTCGCTGACCACGCTGGGCGCGGGTCACTATTTCAAACCGAACAACCCCGTTTTTGTCATCGCCTGCCAGAAGGAAGAACGCCATGTCTGAGACATTTGATCCCCGTTGTGTGTGGTTTGTCGGCGCAGGTCCGGGTGACCGGGAGCTGATTACGCTTAAGGGTTACCGGCTGTTGCAACAGGCGCAGGTGGTGATTTATGCCGGATCGCTGATTAACACTGAGTTGCTGGAGTATTGCCCGGAGGGCGCGGAGTGCCACGACAGTGCGGAACTGCACCTTGAGCAAATCCTCACCCTGATGGAAGAGGGGGTGAAGGCCGGAAAAACGGTAGTGCGCCTGCAAACCGGCGACGTGTCGCTGTATGGCTCGGTGCGCGAACAGGGGGAAGAGCTGACCAAACGTGGTATCCCCTGGCAGGTGGTGCCGGGGGTCAGCGCTTTCCTCGGCGCGGCGGCGGAGCTGGGGGTTGAGTACACCGTGCCGGAAGTCTCGCAAAGCCTGATTATTACGCGACTCGAAGGCCGCACGCCGGTGCCAGAACGTGAACAACTGGAATCGTTCGCCAGCCACCAGACCTCAATGGCGATTTATCTCTCCGTCCAGCGTATCAACCGGGTTGCGGAACGGTTGATTGAGGGCGGTTACCCGGCGACCACACCGGTGGCCGTGATCTACAAAGCGACCTGGCCGGAAAGTCAAACCGTGCGTGGCACGCTGGCGGATATCGCCGATAAAGTGCGCGACGCCGGGATCCGCAAAACGGCGCTCATCCTGGTCGGGAATTTCCTCGGAGATGAGTATCACTACTCCAGACTCTATGCCGCGGACTTTAGCCATGAATACCGTAAAGCCTGAATCAATCGCGCTGTTTTGCCTGACGCCCGGCGGTGTAATGCTGGCTAAACGGCTGGCAGCGATGTTACCGCTGACCTGTTTTACCAGTGAAAAATTGCTGGATGACGGTTTCTTACCGTTCGACGGCGGGTTCGCCCACGCCGCGCGCGACGCGTTTTCGAACTATTCCGCGCTGATTTTTATCGGGGCGACCGGCATCGCGGTGCGCGTGCTGGCCCCGCTGGTGAATGACAAGTTCAGCGATCCGGCGGTGGTGGTGATCGACGAGCGCGGCCAGCATGTGATCAGCCTGCTTTCGGGCCATGCGGGCGGCGCGAACGCGCTGACCCGTTATCTCGCCGGCATGCTGGGCGCCGATCCGGTGATTACCACTGCCACCGATGTCAATGAGATGGCGGCACTGGACACCCTCGCGTTTCAGCTCAACGCCCGTATGACCGACTTTCGCACCGCAGTAAAAGCGGTGAATCAGATGCTGGTGAGCAACCAGCGCGTGGGACTGTGGTGGGATGAAGAACTGGATGAAGACGTCCGCCACTGCGATCGCCGTGGGTTCATTACCGTTACCGATCTACAGCAGTTGCCTGAACTGGATGCGCTGGTGTGCGTCACGTTACGTAACGAATTGCCGGATATTCCGGTTCAACACTGGAAACTGGTGCCACAACGGGTGGTCGCTGGCATTGGCTGTCGTCGCGATACGCCGTTCCCACTACTGGCTGCGCTGCTGGCGCGTCAGCTTGAAGCGCAGCGCTTTGATCCGCTGGCGCTGAAAGCCATCGGCAGCGTGTCGCTCAAGAAAGACGAAGAGGGGCTGATCCAGCTTGCCTCCTGCTGGCGTGTGCCGTTTGAAACCTTTAGCGCTGACGCGCTGCGTGAACATGAACATCACTTTCCGGCTTCGCCGTTTGTTCGCCAGACGGTCGGCGTCGGAAGCGTCTCGGGTCCGGCAGCATGGCTGCTGAGTCATGGGCAATTGACCGGCGAAACCTTGCGTGAGCAGGGCGTCACTATCACTTTGGGAGTTTCACACTGATGTTAACCGTAATCGGAATCGGCCCCGGCTCACAGGCCATGATGACCATGGAAGCCGTTGAGGCCCTGCAGGCGGCAGAAATTATTGTGGGTTACAAAACCTACACTCACCTCGTCAAAGCGTTTACCGGTGACAAGCAGGTGATCAAAACCGGCATGTGCAAAGAGATCGAGCGCTGCCATGCGGCGATTGAACTGGCGCAGGCCGGACACAACGTGGCGCTGATCAGCAGCGGTGACGCCGGTATTTACGGTATGGCGGGGCTGGTGCTGGAGCTGGTCAGCAAACAGAAACTGGACGTTGAAGTGCGCCTGATCCCGGGGATGACTGCCAGTATCGCGGCGGCGTCGCTGCTCGGCGCACCGCTGATGCACGATTTTTGTCACATCAGTTTAAGCGATTTACTTACGCCGTGGCCGGTTATCGAAAAACGTATTATCGCCGCCGGAGAAGCGGACTTCGTCATCTGCTTCTACAACCCGCGCAGCCGGGGCCGTGAGGGACATCTGGCGCGCGCATTTGAACTGCTTTCCGCCAGTAAGAGCGGGCAAACGCCGGTGGGAGTGGTGAAATCTGCCGGGCGTAAAAAGCAGGAGAAATGGCTGACTACGCTGGGCGAGATGGATTTTGAACCGGTGGATATGACCAGTCTGGTGATCGTCGGTAACAAAGCGACTTATGTGCAGGACGGTCTGATGATCACGCCACGAGGTTACGTGCTGTGAGTTTTGGTGAGGTTCTGGTCATGGGCGGCACCAGCGATGCCCGTGCGCTGTGCCAGCAACTGGATGCCGCTAATGTGGCCTACACCCTGTCGGTGGCGACGCCGACCGGGAAACAACTGGCTGGCGATATCAAGGGGCAGGTGCGCTGTGGTCGGCTCGAGCAGGATGAAATGGTGAACTGGCTGAAGGAGAACGGAACGCGATGGGTGATCGATGCTTCGCACCCGTATGCCGAAGTGGTGAGCCGCAATATTCTGTGCGCCTGCGAACGGGCTGGAGTACTGCTCAGTCGTTACCAGCGCCCGGAACAGCTTAGTGAACTGACGCATCCGCTGCTCTTTACCGTACAGAGCATTGCCGAGGCGTGCGACGTTGCACGACGTTTTGGCGAGCGCGTACTGCTGACTACCGGGAGTAAAGATCTGGCGATATGGCGCACAGGTTTACCGGAAAAAACGCTGCTCGCCCGCGTGTTGCCCGTCCCCGAGGTGATTCAACAGTGCGCCGATCTGGGCTTTGGCGTAGGCGAGACGTTCGCGCTGTGCGGGCCGTTCAGCGCTGAATTTAACGCTGCGTTTTATCGTCAGTGTCAGGCTGACGTCGTGATAACCAAGGCTTCTGGCGCAGAGGGCGGTTATCAGGAAAAGGTTCAACCCTGTCTGGATGCAGGTATTCCCTGCATCGTGATTACCCGCCCGGCGCCGCTGGTGACGGGAGATGAGTTACTGGAAAGTCAGGCCGCATTTGCGCAACGTTTGGCGCGCTGGCTGGCCGCTGCTTAAGGAATCAGAAAATGAAAAAAGCGCTTCTGGTGGTTAGCTTTGGCACCAGCTATCACGATACCTGCGAGAAGAACATTGTGGCCTGCGAGCGCGATCTGGCCGCCAGCTGTCCTGACCGCACCCTGTTCCGTGCCTTTACCTCTGGAATGATTATTCGCAAGCTCAAACAGCGTGATGGTATTGAGATAGATACCCCGCTGCAGGCGCTGCAAAAGCTTGCTGATCAGGGATATCAGGATGTGGCGATTCAGTCGCTGCACATCATTAACGGCGACGAATATGAAAAAATTGTCCGTGAAGTGCAGACTCTGCGTCCGCTGTTTGCCCGCCTGACGCTGGGCGTGCCGCTGTTGAGCAGCCATGACGATTACGCGCAGTTAATGCTCGCCCTGAAACAGCAGATGCCTGTCCCCGCCGCCAATGAGAAAGTGGTATTCATGGGCCACGGCGCCAGCCATCACGCGTTTGCCGCTTATGCCTGCCTCGACCACATGATGATGGCGCAGGGCTTCCCGGCGCGCGTCGGCGCGGTGGAGAGCTATCCGGAAGTCGATATTCTGATTGAGAGCCTGAGCAAAGAGGGGGTCAAAGCCGTCCATCTGATGCCGCTGATGCTGGTGGCAGGGGATCACGCCATCAATGATATGGCTTCGGACGACGATGATTCGTGGAAAACGCTGTTTACGGCGGCGGGGATCACGGCAACGCCGTGGCTGAGCGGTCTTGGCGAAAATCCGGCGGTGCGGGCGATGTTCGTCGCGCATTTGCAACAAGCGCTGAGCGTGGCGATGGAGGAAGCGGCATGAGCGGCAAACTGTACGCCCTGAGCACTGGCCCGGGAGCAGCCGATCTGATTACCGTTCGCGCCTCACGTATTCTGGGTTCACTGGATATTCTCTATGCCCCGGCGGGACGTAAGGGTGGCGACAGCCTCGCGCTTTCCATCGTGCGGGAGTACATCGGCACGAACACAGAAATTCGTTGCTGCCATTTCCCCATGAGCGCAGACAGCGCGGAAAAAGAGGCGGTCTGGGATGAAGTGACCGCAGCGTTGGTTAAGGAAGTGGAGGCAGGCAAACAGGTGGGATTTATCACCCTGGGTGACGCCATGTTGTTCAGCACCTGGGTCTTTTTACTACAGCGCATCGGGTGTCCTGACTGGCTGGAGATCGTGCCTGGCGTGACGTCGTTTGCCGCCATTGCCGCCCGATCCAAAACGCCGCTGGCGATGGAACAGCAGTCGCTGGCGGTGATCTCCTGTACCGCACCGGAAGCGGAGATCGCCCAGGCGCTACGTCAACACGACAGTCTGGTACTGATGAAGGTCTATGGTCGCTTTGCGCGGATTAAAGCGCTGCTGGATCAGGCCGGATTACTGGATTGTGCACTGATGATGTCCGAGGCCACGCTCCCTGGAGAGCAGTGCTGGCGGCATCTCAACGAGGTCAGCGACGATCAGCCGTTGCCTTATTTCTCGACCATCCTGGTCAACAAACAGTGGGAGTATGCAGAATGAAACTCGAACAACAGCTGAAACAGCTGTCATTCAGTGGTCTGGCTGCGGCGCTATTGCTGATGATTGTGCCGGAGCAGGCGTTCGCCATGCACATCATGGAGGGATTTTTACCGCCGATGTGGGCGCTGGCCTGGTGGTCGCTGTTTTTACCGTGCCTGTGGTACGGACTGGTGCGCCTGCGACATATCGTGATGGATGACAGCCATCAGAAAGTGCTACTGGCGCTGTGCGGGGCGTTTATTTTTGTGCTGTCGGCACTGAAGATCCCGTCGGTTACCGGTAGCTGCTCACATCCGACAGGCGTCGGGCTGGCGGTGATCCTGTTTGGTCCGGGCGTGGTGGCGGTTCTCGGCGCTATCGTACTGCTGTTCCAGGCGCTGCTGCTGGCGCACGGTGGCTTGACCACCCTGGGCGCTAACGGCATGTCGATGGCGGTGATTGGCCCGGTTGTCGGCTATATGGTGTGGAAGATGGCCTGTCGCGCCGGGATCCGTCGTGATGTTGGCGTCTTCCTCTGCGCCATGCTGGCGGATCTGGTGACTTACTTTGTGACATCTGTACAGCTTGGCGTGGCCTTCCCGGATCCCGAAGCGGGTGCGACAGGGTCTGTCGTCAAGTTTATGGGGATTTTCTGCCTGACGCAGATCCCGATTGCTATCGCCGAAGGCTTGCTGACCGTGATGATCTACGACCAGCTGACGAAACGGCAACTGATAACCGCGCAAGGACATTAACATGAAAAAGACGCTGATATTGTTAGCCATGGTGATTGCTTTGGTCGTGTTGCCGTTCTTTATCAATCACGGTGGTGAATACGGTGGCTCGGACGGTGAAGCGGAAAGCCAGATTCAGGTGGTTGCTCCGCATTATGAGCCGTGGTTCCAGCCGCTGTATGAACCGGCGAGCGGAGAAATTGAAAGCCTGTTGTTTACGTTGCAAGGCTCGCTTGGCGCGGCGGTGATTTTCTATATTCTGGGCTACACCAAAGGCAGACAACGCCGTGATGACCGGGCTTGATCGACTGAGCTATCAGAGCCGCTGGTTTCACGTCGCACCAGAGCGTAAGTTCCTGTTCTGGCTGCTGCTGATGACTCTGGCGTTTACCCTGCCCGCCTGGGGGCAGGGTATCGAGCTGGCGCTGATTGCCGGGCTGACCTGCTGGCTGCTGCGCATCTCCCTGCGCCGTTGGTGTCGCTGGATGGCGCTGCCGTTTGGTTTTCTGGTGGTGGGGGTGGTGACGATTCTGTTCAGCGTCAGCCGCGACCCACAAACGCTGTTGGTCAGTTTTCCGCTTGGCAGTTACTGGCTGGGGGTCACGGCGTCTGGGCTGCACACCGCGAACGAGACGTTCTGGCGGAGTCTGGCCGCGCTGGCCGCCACGTTCTGGCTGGTGCTTAACCTGCCGTTTCCGCAGCTGATTTTACTGCTCAAACGGGCGCGGATACCGCGTCTGCTGACGGAACAGATCCTGCTGACCTGGCGCTTTATTTTTATTCTGTTAGATGAAGCGATGGCGATTCATCGCGCGCAGACGCTGCGTTTTGGCTATCGTAGTCTGCCGATTGGCTATCGCTCGCTGGCGATGCTGGTGGGCGTTTTGTTTACCCGGGTGCTGATTCGCTATCAGCAAATGGCGGCGACGTTAGATATCAAATTGTATCAGGGCGATTTTCACCTGTAAGGAAAAGCATGCTTGCCACCACCGAACTCTGGTTTCGTTATCAGGATGCGCAGGTACTTAAAGGGCTGACGCTGGATTTTTCACAGCATGCCGTCACCGGACTGGTGGGAGCCAACGGCTGTGGGAAATCCACCCTATTTATGAATCTGAGCGGATTACTGCGACCGCAACAGGGCGCGGTATTGTGGCAGGGAAAACCGCTGGACTACAGTAAGCGTGGCCTGCTGGCGCTGCGTCAGCAGGTCGCGACGGTGTTTCAGGATCCCGATCAGCAAATTTTCTACACCGATATCGACAGCGATATCGCCTTCAGCCTGCGCAATCTTGGCGTGGAGGAGGGAGAAATTGCCCGACGAGTCGACGAGGCGTTGACGCTGGTAGATGCGCAACATTTTCGCCAGCAGCCGATTCAGTGCTTAAGCCACGGACAAAAGAAGCGGGTGGCCATCGCCGGTGCGCTGGTGCTACGGGCAAAATACCTGTTACTGGATGAACCCACGGCGGGGCTTGATCCTTCAGGACGTAGCCAGATGATCGACATCATCAAACGGATTGTGGCGCAGGGAAATCACGTGGTGATCTCCAGCCATGATATTGATCTGATTTATGAAGTCAGCAATGCCGTCTACGTTTTACGTCATGGCGAAGTGCTGGCGCACGGTGAGCCGGGTGAGGTTTTTGCCCGTACAGAACTGATTGAAGAGGCCGGGTTAACGCAACCCTGGCTGGTGAAACTGCACGCAGAGCTAGGTATGCCGCTGTGCAAAACCGAAGATGAATTTTTCCGTTGTATGCGACAACGCGCAATCAAGGAGGCGTCATGACGCAGGCCATTATGTTGCAGGGAACGGCGTCTGACGTCGGCAAGAGTGTTCTGGTGGCGGGACTGTGCCGCATTTTTTATCAGGATGGTCGGCGGACCGCACCGTTTAAGTCGCAGAATATGGCGCTCAACTCCGGCATCACGCCGGAGGGGAAAGAGATGGGCCGCGCGCAGATTTTCCAGGCCGAAGCGGCGGGCATTGTGCCAGATGTCCGCATGAATCCGGTGCTGTTGAAACCGACCAGCGATCGCAAGGCGCAGGTGGTGCTGATGGGACAGGTGGCGACCGATATGGATGCGGTCAGCTATCACGAATACAAGCCGCGTCTGCGCGAGCAGATCCTTTCCGTTTACACCAGTCTGGCGCAGGAGTTTGATGTACTGGTGCTGGAAGGGGCGGGTAGTCCGGCGGAGATCAACCTGCGTGACCGCGACATCGTCAATATGGGGATGGCCGAGATGGCGCAATGCCCGGTGATCCTGGTCGCCGATATCGATCGCGGCGGGGTGTTTGCCTCAATCTACGGTACGCTGGCGCTGCTGCATGAACACGAGCGTGCGCGGGTGAAAGGGGTGATCATCAATAAGTTTCGTGGTGATGTGGCGTTGCTTAATCCCGGTATTGAGCAGATTGAAAGCCTGACCGGCGTTCCCGTGCTGGGCGTGATGCCGTGGCTGGATGTCGATCTCGAAGATGAAGATGGCGTGGCGCTGCAAAAAGGGAAATACCTGCGCACGGAAAAACGCGACATCAACATTGCCGTGGTGCAGATCCCGCATATCTCCAATTTCACCGATTTTAACGCGCTGGCCGCGCAGCCCGATGTGCGCGTGCGCTATGTGCGTCATCCGCAAGAACTGGTGGACGTTGACCTGGTGATCCTGCCGGGCAGTAAAAATACGCTCGGCGATCTGGTGTGGCTACGTGAAAGCGGCATGGCCCACGCGGTGTTGCAGGCGCACCAACAAAACATCCCCATTGTCGGGATCTGTGGTGGCTACCAGATGTTGGGCGAGACCATTATCGATGAGGTCGAGTCAGGGCTGGGAACGCTACCGGGTCTGGGGCTGCTCGATACGGTAACGCATTTTGCCCAGCGGAAAACCACGACCCAGGTAACGGCGACGATGTCGTCGACATTGCCGGACTGGTTGTCTGCGGCGTCTGGGTTGCCAGTGCGCGGTTATGAAATTCACATGGGCGAAACGACGCTGAACGGCGATTGCCAGTCGGTGATGCAACTGCAGAAGCACGGCGAAAACGTCGCGGATGGTGCCGTCACCGCCGACGGACGAGCGTTTGGGACTTATCTGCATGGCTTGTTCGACAGTGATGATTTTACGCGAGCGCTGGTCAATGGCCTGCGCGTGCGTAAGGGGCTGACTCCCCTGGATCCCACCTTCCAATACGCGCAATATAAATCGCAGCAGTTTGATCTGCTGGCGGATGCGATGCGGCAACACATCGATATTGAGAAAATATATACCATCATGCAGCAACATCGGGAGTCAGTATGATGATTCTGGTCACTGGCGGCGCACGCAGCGGTAAGAGTCGTCATGCCGAAGCCCTGATCGCTGATTTCCCGCAGGTGCTGTACATCGCGACATCGCAGATTTTTGATGACGAAATGGCAGCTCGCATTCAGCATCATCGTGATGGACGTCCAGCGCACTGGCGTACCGCCGAGCGCTGGCAGCATCTTGATGCGCTGATCACTGCGGATAACGCGCCGGATGAAGCCATTCTACTGGAGTGCATCACCACGATGGTCACTAACCTGCTGTTTGCTTTGGGCGGCGACAGTGACCCCGATAGCTGGGATTACGCCGCGCTGGAAACGGCGATTGAGGCGGAGATCCAGACGCTGATCGCGGCCTGTCAGCGATGTCCGGCCAGGGTGGTGCTAGTGACCAACGAAGTCGGGATGGGGATCGTGCCGGAAAACCGTCTGGCGCGGCACTTTCGGGATATCGCCGGGCGTGTGAATCAGCGTCTGGCGGCAGCGGCGGATGAGGTCTGGCTGGTGGTATCTGGTATTGGAGTCAAAATTAAATGAGTAAGTTGTTCTGGGCAATGCTCTCTTTTATTACGCGTTTGCCCGTTCCGGGTCGCTGGTCGCAGGGACTGGAATTCGATCAGTATTCTCGCGGTATTGTGACTTTCCCGCTCATCGGTCTGCTACTCGGTGCGTTGAGTGGGCTGGTGTTTATGCTCTTTCAGCCCTGGTGCGGCGCACCACTGGCGGCGCTCTTTACCGTGTTAGCGCTGGCGCTGATGACCGGGGGCTTTCACCTCGACGGTCTGGCTGATACCTGCGATGGCGTTTTCTCCGCCCGCAGCCGCGAACGTATGCTGGAGATTATGCGCGACAGCCGACTGGGAACGCACGGCGGTCTGGCGCTCATTTTTGTCTTGCTAGCGAAAGTGCTGGTGATCAGTGAACTGTCGCTACGCGGCACTCCTGTGCTGGCCGCGCTGGCAGCCGCCTGTGCCGTTGGGCGTGGGACAGCCGTGTTGTTGATGTATCGCCACCGCTACGCCCGTGAAGAGGGATTAGGCAACGTGTTTATCGGTCATGTCACCGGGACGCAAACCTGTTTTACCCTTGGTCTGGCCGCGATTCTGGCGGCGGTTCTGTTGCCTGGAATGCAGGGGGTGGCGGCACTGGTCGTGACGATGGTGTCTGTCTTCCTGCTGGGACAACTGTTAAAACGGACGTTGGGTGGGCAAACCGGCGATACGCTGGGTGCGGCAATAGAACTTGGCGAGTTGATATTCCTGCTGGCTCTGCTGTGAGTCAGCCAACACAATGAGAACGCATATGCAAACGTTAACCTCTTTACTCCGCGAAATTCCGCCGCCAGACCGTGGCGCGATGACACGCGCGCAACAGCATATTGATGGCCTGCTTAAACCGCCCGGTAGCCTGGGTCGGCTGGAGGCGCTGGCGGTACAGCTGGCCGGTATGCCAGGTCTACACGGTGTACCGCGTGTCGGTGAAAAAGCGATACTGGTGATGTGCGCCGATCACGGTGTCTGGGATGAAGGGGTTGCCGTTTCGCCTAAAGTGGTGACCGCCATTCAGGCGGCAAATATGACGCGCGGCACGACGGGCGTTTGTGTGCTTGCCGCTCATGCCGGTGCAAAGGTTCATGTGATCGACGTGGGGATTGATGCTGAACTCATTCCCGGCGTAGTGAACATGCGCGTCGCACGAGGGTGTGGAAACATCGCCACTGGCCCAGCGATGAGCCGTACGCAGGCGGAAGAGCTACTGCTGGAAGTCATTCGCTACACACGCGAACAGGCGCAGCGCGGCGTGACGCTGTTTGGCGTTGGCGAGTTGGGGATGGCGAATACCACGCCTGCTGCGGCGATTGTTAGCGTCCTGACAGGCAGTGAGGCTGAAGCGGTGGTGGGAATTGGCGCTAACCTGCCGCTTTCCCGTGTAGGCAATAAAGTGGAGGTGGTTCGCCGGGCGATTGCCGTCAACCAGCCCAATCCGCATGATGGGGTGGATGTGCTGGCGAAAGTCGGTGGATTTGACCTGGTGGGCATGGCGGGAGTTATCCTGGGCGCCGCGTCCTGCGGTTTACCGGTGTTGCTGGATGGCTTCCTGTCCTATTCCGCTGCGCTGGCCGCCTGTCAGATTGCGCCGGAGATCAAACCGTATCTGATCCCATCACATTTCTCCGCCGAAAAGGGCGCACGGATTGCGCTGGAGCACCTGGAGCTTGAGCCTTATCTCAACATGGGAATGCGCCTGGGGGAGGGGAGCGGTGCTGCACTGGCGATGCCGATTGTGGAAGCGGCCTGCGCGATGTACAGCAACATGGGAGAACTGGCGGCCAGCAATATCGTGCTGCCGGATGGCAAAGAAGCGTAATAAAGTGACCTTGCCTGGCCGGTAAACCGCGCAGTTTGCTGGTCAGCGTGAGAGAAGAGGTTAATCGCCTTTAAAAACGCTATAATTTGCCCACATCTGCCGCGACTGAGGAAAGGGAAATGTTGCCTCGTGTAAAATTGTTTTGTTCATTATTTATGCTGCTTGCAAGCCAGAGCGCGCTGGCTGTCAGCTATCCACTGCCACCTGAAGGAAGTCGTCTGGTTGGAAATCCGCTGACGATTACCGTTCCCGACAAGAATACGCAACCGCTTGAAGCATTTGCCGCTCAGTATGGGCAGGGGCTGAGTAATATGCTGGAAGCGAATCCGGATGTGGATGTGTTCCTTCCGAAGTCGGGTTCAACGCTGATTGTGCCGCAGCAAATCATTCTGCCTGCTACCGTTCGTCAGGGCATTGTTGTGAACGTGGCGGAGATGCGTCTTTACTACTATCCAAACGGTAGCAACACGGTTGAAATTTTCCCGATTGGTATTGGCCAGGCAGGACGAGAAACGCCGCGTAACTGGGTGACGAGAGTCGAGCGTAAGCAAGAGGCGCCGAGCTGGACACCGACGGCGAATACCCGCCGTGAATACGCAAGCAGGGGAGAAAGCCTGCCCGCCTTCGTTCCTGCGGGGCCGGATAACCCGATGGGGCTGTACGCCATCTATATCGGCAAGCTGTACGCTATTCATGGCACCAACGCAAATTTCGGCATTGGTCTGCGCGTGAGCCAGGACTGCATTCGTTTACGCAATGATGATATCGAACATCTTTTCCAGAACGTGCCCGTCGGCACCCGCGTGCAGATTATCGATCAGCCGGTGAAAACCACGACGGAACCTGACGGTAGCCGCTGGATAGAAGTGCATGAACCACTGTCCCGCAACCGCGCGGAATATGAATCTGACAGAAAAGTCCCGCTGCCAATCACACCTGTGATGCGTAGCTTTATGAGCGCTGAGGGTGTGGATGCGAACCGTGTCAGCGAAGCGCTCGAACGCCGTTCGGGGATGCCCGTCAACATCAGCCACGGACAAACCCGCATTTAATGACGCCGGAATGGTGTTCTGAAAAGCAAAAAGCCCGCTAAAAAGCGGGCTTCTTAAATCTGGCTCCTCTGACTGGACTCGAACCAGTGACATACGGATTAACAGTCCGCCGTTCTACCGACTGAACTACAGAGGAATCGTGTGAACGGGGCGCATATTAGCGACGCCCACTGCCGTTGTCAAAGCCTGAATGCACCATCGCGATCGTTTGTCGAAATATTCCTCATTTCGTTGTTTATTCAGACGCAACGGGGGATTTTGTCAGCTTTTGATGTACCGGGCGCGGGTATTTCCATAGCCAACGTCCGCTAACCATACGCCAGTAAAACAGCGCTGCACGTACCGCCCAGTCGAAGAACATTCCCATCCAGACCCCGACAACACCCCAGCCAAGTACAATCCCCAGCGTATAACCAGCAACCACTCGACAGCCCCACATTCCCAGCATCGATACCCACATGGCAAAACGTGCATCGCGCGCGCCTTTAAACCCTGAAGGTAAAACCCAGGATGCAGCCCAGATCGGCATAAACGCCGCGTTGAGCCAAATCAGGATGACAACCACGTCTTTTACCTCCTGATCGCGGGTGTAAAACGATGCCATCAGCCCGGCAAACGGCGCGCTCAGCCAGGCGATGGCGGTCAGGCCAATCGTGGAAAGCCAGAACACGTGGCGTAATTGAATCTCTGCCTGGGCAATCTGTCCGTTTCCAAGACGTCTTCCGGTAATAATGGTGGATGCCGACCCCAGCGCGTTTCCTGGCAGGTTAATTAGCGCGGCAATGGAGAATGCGATGAAATTACCGGCAATGACGCTGGTGCCCATCCCGGCGACAAACATCTGCGTTAATAACTTGCCGCCGTTGAACAGTACCGATTCAATGCTGGCCGGGATACCAATCCCCATCACTTCCCAGATAATGGCGAAGTTCAGCGGTTTAAAATAACTTTTCAGCGGAATGCGCAGCGCCGGGTTAAAGCCAATCATCAGCACCCAGATAATGGCAACCGCGCCGATATAGCGCGAAATAGTCAGGCCCAGTCCTGCGCCGACAAAGCCGAGCCCTTGCCAGGAAAAAACACCGTAAATCAGGATGCTACTGATAATGATATTAAGGATATTCATCCCACCATTTATCAGCAGCGGAATTTTCGTATTGCCCGCGCCGCGCAACGCGCCGCTACCAATCAGAGCAATCGCGGCGGCAGGATAACTAAGGACCGTTAATTCCAGGTAAGTCAGCGCCAGCGCCTTCACTTCCGCTGTCGCTTCGCCTGCCACTACATTGATAATCTGCGCGCCAAAGTAATGAATCACCGCCGCCAGGATCACGGCAAACAGCGTCATAATCACCAGAGATTGTCGGGCCGCAGCACGGGCGCGTCGGCGGTCACGTTTACCGAGGCTAAAGGCCACCACCACCGTCGTCCCCAGATCGATAGCGGCAAAAAAGGCCATAATTACCATGTTGAAGCTGTCAGCGAGACCGACGCCCGCCATCGCTTCTTTACCCAACCAACTGACCAGGAACGTACTGAGTACGCCCATCAGCAAAACGCAGGTATTCTCCAGAAAAATAGGCACAGCAAGTGGGGTAATTTCGCGCCAGAAAAGTACCTTATAGCTCTTGCGTTTGGCATACCAGGGCGTGCGGGTGACGGCCTGACGTAGGGCAGCGGAGACGTTCAAAATGGACCTTAGAGAAGAAAGTTGAAACCTCATTTCAAATGATGAGGGAGAAACGGAAAAGCTGCAAAGTTTTTTGCCGATTAAATCTCCGCAATTGCAACAAATTGTTGAGAGAAGCGCCAATTAACCGTGCATGTCTGAAATGGGGTTTGACAAAAGATTTTTCGCCGCTAAGATAAGCCTCCACAACGATTCCTCTGTAGTTCAGTCGGTAGAACGGCGGACTGTTAATCCGTATGTCACTGGTTCGAGTCCAGTCAGAGGAGCCAAATTTAAAAAGCCCGCTTTTTAGCGGGCTTTTTGCTTTCTGCCTCTGGTTCTTCTTAACGGAATGGTGGCTCGTTGAAGGTGCGCAGTTTGCGGGAGTGCAGACGGTCGCCTTCAGCACGCAGCAGGTCAATGGCGCGAATACCAATCTGCAGGTGTTCGGAAATGGCCCCCTCGTAGAAACGGTTTGCCTGACCGGGCAGTTTGATCTCACCGTGCAGCGGTTTATCCGAAACGCACAACAAGGTGCCATAGGGCACTCGGAATCGGTAACCTTGTGCGGCGATGGTGGCGCTTTCCATATCAATTGCCACGGCGCGACTCAGGTTAAAACGTAGCGCTGAGGCGGAGTAGCGCAATTCCCAGTTGCGATCGGAAGTGGTCACCACCGTTCCGGTACGCAGACGCTGTTTGACTTCTTCACCGGGCATGCCGCTGACCATCTTCGTCGCGTCATACAGGGCGCGCTGTACCTCTGCAATGCTAGGAATCGGGATATCCGGCGGCAGTACCGCATCCAGCACCTGATCATCTCGCAGATAGGCATGAGCAAGTACATAATCGCCAATCGCCTGGCTTTCACGCAGGCCGCCGCAGTGACCAATCATCAACCAGACATCAGGGCGCAGAACCGCCAGATGGTCGCAAATTGTTTTGGCGTTAGACGGGCCTACGCCAATATTTACCAGCGTGATCCCCTGACCGTCGGCAGTGATCAGATGCCAGGCGGGCATCTGGTGTTTCTTCCAGGCCAGATCGGAAATGGCTTCTTCGGGCGCTTCCGTCTCAGCGGTGATCCAGATGCCTCCGGCGCAGGAAAGCGCAATATATGGGCTGTCCGGATCGAGAATTTGACTGCATCCCCAGCGCACAAACTCATCCACATAGCGGGTGTAGTTGGTGAACAACACGAACGGCTGAAAATGTTCCACCGGCGTGCCGGTATAGTGACGTAACCGGGCGAGTGAGAAATCGACCCGTCGTGCGTCAAAGTGCGACAGGGGAGAATACTCGACGGGATGATAGATGCCATCTGCGGTTTCATCACCAATTTGCGCCAGTTCGGTGGTTGGGAAATGGCGGGTTAGCCCAGCGCTCATTGAGCGGTCAAGTGTGAGCTCAGAACCGTCAATCACGTACGGATAGGGGATCTCATGCTGTGATGGCTCGACGGTGATCTGCGCGTCGTAGTCCTGATACAACAGCGTGAGCTGTTCTTCCAGATAGGGGCGGAACAGTCCCGGACGAGTGATGGTCGTGGTATAGCAACCTGCATGAGTAAAACGCCCATAAGCACGGGTTTTCGGGGGATTGGTGGCATTGCCATCCCAGGTAACAGAAAGCGATGGATAAACAAAAAGACCTTTACTCCGGGCGGTGAGATCGGGAAGTTCCCCCGTTTCAATGTACTTGCCAATGGCACTGCGTAGCGCCTGAACCGACTGCTCGTAGAGTGCATCAAGTTTTTCCAGCGCTTGTGCAGGCGTCAGGCTGGAGCCCTTACTCTTCATCTGTGTCTCCTTGTTCTACAGGTGTACTGCTCACCCGATAGTATGTCACCGGAATGTGAAACAAAAGTCAGAGTTTTAGAGAAGAGGCGAGAGCCGAATGGCCCTCGCAGAGAACTCAGGCGTGTTGCTTATCTTTCATCAGCAATGCGGTGGCGGCCGAAATCAGGCAGCCTGCCAGCAGGTATATAGCCACGCTGTGCCAGTCGCCACCGGAGAAGGTAACCAGCGCCGCGGCGATGAAGGGGGTGAATCCGCCGCCCACCACGCTGGCAACCTGATAACCCACGCCAGCCCCACTGTAGCGATATCCTGCACCGAACATGCCGGTGAACATCGGTTGCTGCACACAGACCACCATGTCATGAGCAATGTTAGCAAGCATGATCGAGAAGAACACAATCCAGAAAATCGACTGTGATTCGAGAGCCATAAAGAACGGAAATGCGCTTAGCGTGCCAATCAACGCACCGGTAATATAGACGCGCCGACGGCCAAAGCGGTCTGCCAGCCAGGCAAAGCAGGGGATGGTCAGGCAGCTTAACCCACCGACCAACAGGCCGATATTCAGAAAGAGCTCACGCGGCAGGCCGAGGTTTTGCGTCGAGTAATTCAGGGCGAATGCGGTAACGATGTACATAGTCAGCAGTTCGCACAGACGGAGCGCAATAATCTTTAAAAAGGCACCCGGATGGCGTACGAGCGCTTCCATCACCGGCAGGCGCTTTTTCTCTTCAGGCGCCTGCTGTTTCTGCTGTTCAAATTCTGCTGACTCTTCCATCCCGTTTCGCACCCATAACGCACCAAGCACCAGGACGATGCTGAACAGGAACGGAATACGCCAGCCCCAGCTCAGGAACTGCTCGTCGTTCGTCAGATAACTGATCAATGACACAAGACCTGTGGAAAGCAGCAGACCGACGCCGTAGCCCACTTGTACACCACTGCTATAGAACGCTTTTTTGTTTTCTGGCGCGCTTTCTACGGAGAGTAATGCGGCACCGCCCCATTCACCGCCGACCGCAAATCCCTGAATCGCGCGCAGCAGTACTAACAGTACCGGCGCCCACCAACCAATAGCGGCGAATGAAGGAAGAATGCCAATCAATGCTGTGGCAATACCCATCATCCAGACGGTGAGCATCAGCATCCGCTTACGGCCTAAGCGATCGCCGAAGTGGCCGAAGATCACGCCGCCCAGCGGACGGAACAGGAAACCGACACCAAAGGTGGCAAATGCGGCAAGCGTACCCATTGCCGGGCTGACCTGCGGGAAAAACTCACGGTTAAAGACCAGTGCGGCGGTAATGCCATAAAGCAGAAAATCGTACCAGTCGACGACGGCACCGGCAAAGCTGCCCAGCGCGGCACGTCTGGCGCGATTAAGCGATGGGGTTTCCTCTACGGAGGGGGTGGAGATGAGGGTGGAATCCATAGTAATCCTGTCTGTACTGATTTTATTATTAGTATGGGAATAAGAGTCACACACATTGCGGCCAACCTATAAGTGGTTGTTATGAGACTACCGCGACAGACAGGAAGAGAAAACGATTTTTAATCCACAAAGGGCAGAACAGGAAAATGAAGCGGATATGGCGTCCGAAAAAGCAAAAAGCCCGCTAAAAAGCGGGCTCTTCAAAATTTGGCTCCTCTGACTGGACTCGAACCAGTGACATACGGATTAACAGTCCGCCGTTCTACCGACTGAACTACAGAGGAATCGTGTGAACGAGGCGCATATTAGCGACGACGATTGGGGTTGTCAAAGGGGGAAATGCGATTGTGCGTCTGTTTGCTGACAAAACCAGCAAAGCGGTGAACTTTCGGTCTCCGGTGGGCTTTGCCCCATTCTGGTGCGTGTCTACCCCGGATGGGGCAGATCGGAAACCGCTGACGAGAATCGATATTACCGATAACAATCATAAATGCTTATTTTACGGCGATTTAACACCAATTCCTCCTCTTATCCGAAACTGGCAAGCATCTTGCAATTCTCTCCTGACATCACTGCCAGCATGGGTTCTGGCATTCCGGACAGGAGGCAAAATGAACTTCAGACGATTGAAATATTTCGTGAAAATTGTCGATATTGGTAGCCTGACACAGGCCGCTGAAGTATTGCATATCGCACAGCCCGCGCTGAGTCAGCAGGTTGCCACTCTTGAAGGCGAGCTCAATCAGCAATTGCTCATTCGCACTAAACGAGGGGTGACGCCGACTGAAGCGGGAAAAATCCTCTACACCCATGCGCGGACGATCCTTCGTCAGTGTGAACAGGCGCAGTTAGCTGTCTGTAATGTTGGGCAAACCTTAACGGGACAGGTGTCGATCGGTCTTGCGCCGGGTACTGCCGCGTCCTCGGTCACCATGCCGCTGCTACAGGCGGTGCGCGCAGAACTGCCCGAGGTACTGGTATATCTGCATGAAAACAGTGGGGCCGTACTGAACGATAAATTATTGAGTGGTCACCTGGATATGGCGGTGCTCTACGAGCGTTCTCCGCAGGCAGGCATTACCAGCCAACCTCTGCTCAAAGAAGACCTCTTCCTTGTCGGTACCCGCGATTGCCCTGGGCAGAGCGTAGACCTTACCGCTGTTGCACAGATGAATCTTTTTCTCCCTCGTGACTACAGCGCAGTCCGGTTGCGGGTTGATGAAGCCTTCTCACTGCGCCGTTTAACGGCGAAAGTAATCGGCGAGATTGAGTCGATAGCCACGCTGACTGCCGCGATTGCCAGCGGCATGGGCGTGACGGTGCTACCGGAATCCGCCGCGCGTTCTCTGTGCGGTGCGGCAAATGGCTGGATGGCACGCATTACTTCGCCGTCGATGAGCCTGTCGCTGTCGCTGAATATGTCAGCAAGAGGGAGTTTGTCACCGCAGGCACAGGCGGTGAAAGAGATCCTGATGTCGCTGGTGAGCAGTCCGGCACTGGATAACCGCGAGTTGCAGTTGGTTAGTTAAACGTTATTCCATGACGGAATAAGATGCAGGTTTTTATTATTTGTTATGCCGGACATCTGACTTTAACAATAGCGGCATGTCTGATGTATCCGGAGCAACAAGTGAATTTCCAGCAGCTAAAAATTATCCGTGAGGCAGCCCGTCAGGATTACAACCTGACGGAAGTCGCCAATATGCTCTTTACCTCACAGTCAGGGGTGAGTCGGCATATTCGCGAGTTAGAAGATGAGCTTGGGATCGAGATATTTATCCGTCGGGGCAAGCGTCTGCTTGGCATGACCGAGCCAGGTAAGGCGTTATTGGTTATCGCCGAGCGCATTTTAAATGAAGCCAGTAACGTACGCCGACTGGCGGATTTGTTCACTAATGACACCTCGGGCGTGTTAACTATCGCCACGACGCATACGCAAGCGCGATACAGTCTGCCGGGGGTGATCAAAGCCTTCCGCGAATTATTCCCGGAAGTTCGTCTGGAATTAATTCAGGGAACGCCGCAGGAAATAGAGACGTTATTACAAAATGGCGGGGCGGATATTGGTATTGCCAGTGAACGGCTGAGCAACGATCCTCTTTTGGTTGCTTTCCCCTGGTTTCGCTGGCATCACAGCCTGTTAGTGCCGAATAATCATCCATTGACCCTGGTTTCGCCGCTTACGCTGGAGTCGATTGCCCACTGGCCGCTGATCACTTATCGGCAAGGGATCACCGGGCGTTCCCGCATTGATGAAGCTTTTGCCCGTAAAGGTCTGCTGCCGGATATTGTTCTCAGCGCGCAGGATTCCGATGTGATTAAAACCTATGTCGCGTTAGGACTGGGGATTGGTCTGGTGGCGGAACAGTCCAGCGGTGAACAGGAAGAGGGGGCGCTGACGCGACTGGAGACCCGGCATCTGTTTGACGCCAATACTGTCTGGCTAGGACTGAAGCGCGGGCAACTCCAGCGCAACTACGTCTGGCGATTTATCGAACTGTGTAATGCGGGATTGTCCGTGGAGGATATCAAGCGGCAGGTGATGGAGCCTGATGACGTGGCGATTGATTATCAGATATAAAGCAAAAAGCCCGCTAAAAAGCGGGCTTTTTAAATTTGGCTCCTCTGACTGGACTCGAACCAGTGACATACGGATTAACAGTCCGCCGTTCTACCGACTGAACTACAGAGGAATCGTGTGAACGAGGCGCATAATACTGACCTCGCTACGGCGTGTCAACAGTAAAATTAGCACGCTTTTTCAAGTGGTTAATTAATCCCCAAAATGGAGGATCAGTGAACCTGCGCAGGGTCAAATGGGTCATCGTCTTCGTTATCACGAAGGCGTTGCAGAGGGTCCTGCTGATAGAACTGGCAGAAACGTTGCCACAGCGCGGGGAACCGTGGCGCAAAGAGTTCCGGGGCGCTGAAGAAATATTCTGACAGGACCGCAAAACATTCCGCCGGATCGCTCGCCGCATAGGCATCAATGCTCGATGCCGTTTCACCCACCAGATCAATTTCATCCTGAATATTGTTCATTGCGGCGTGCAGGTCATGCTCCCAACTGGCGACTTCCCGCAGAGGAATCAGCGGGATGCCGCTGGCGCGATCGCCATTACGCATGTCCAGCTTATGGGCAACTTCATGAATAATCAGGTTAAACCCGGAGGCGTCGAAGGAGTCCTGAATATCCAGCCAGTTCAGGATGATTGGTCCTTGCTGCCAGCTTTGTCCGGACTGAACAACGCGCTGGTTGTGGACCAGACCAATATCATCTTCCCATTCGTCATCGACGACAAAGGGCGCAGGGTAGATCAGCACTTCATGGAAGCCATCCAGCCATTCGATACCCAGTTCCAGAACCGGCAGACAGAAAAGCAGGGCGATGCGCGCGCTTTTCAGCGAGTCGAGTTCGAAACCCTGAAGGGCGACCAGCCTTTTTTGTTGCAGGAATCGCTCTGCCAGCGCAATGAGTCTGGCTTGTTCTTGCGCGGTCAGGGTCACAAGCAGGGGGATTGCAAGGGCTTCCTCCCACTGAGCAGACTCATTTTGTGCGGTGTCTTGTGCTTTCCAGGGCCACTTAATCATCGATTTGCTCGCAAACTCGTCACTTGAACAAAATTGAAGGGACAGGGTCTGTTAAAATGCCAAATTACCTGGCATGATGGCAACCATCAAAACGGAGAGATGCCGGAGCGGCTGAACGGACCGGTCTCGAAAACCGGAGTAGGGGCAACTCTACCGGGGGTTCAAATCCCCCTCTCTCCGCCACTATTCAAGCACTTACCCTTCCTGTTGTCAGTGACACACATCCCGTTGAGAAAAAATGAGAAAATCCAGTGAGAAAAAATAGCGCCAGAGTAATGTCTGACGCTACGGTGTAAATCACATTTTTCTGTTCAGGGTAGGGCTTATTTTTACCTTCCTGTCGTAAACGAGAACCTGAGATTCTGTTTTGTGCCCACTGAATTTCTGTTTATCTCGTCCCGTACCTTCGTAGTCAGAAATGCCTTTAGCCTTCAGATCATGAAATGTGCAATCCAGAGGTCTTCCAAGATAGTTGGCTGCCGCTGTTCTTGCTTTTCGCCATGCCTCGTTAAACCCCTTGTAAGAGTAACGCTCTCCATACATGGTTTTAATTACTGACCCCGTTTCCCCCCACGATCTGCAAATATCAACTGCCGCGCGCAGGCGATCAGTCCACGCCTTGATCTGCTTAACTCCCGTCTTGCCCTGCTGAATAAAAATTCCTTTATCCATTATCTGCGGCCAGTCCATTTTCAGGACATCGGATACCCTCGCTGCACATAAATAAGCTATTTCCATTGCGGCTTTAACCGGCTCACTGGCGTGTTCATAAATCGCCAGGTATTCTTCGTCTGTGATATAGCGATCACGCTGTGGTTTGGGAAACTTGTCCACTCCTACACATGGATTTCCAGGAACGAAGCCGCGTTGATAACCCCAGCGATAAACGCGAGACATCGAGCTATGTTCATGGTTGGCCTGGACACGGCTTTTCTTTCCTCTGGCATCCATGTATCGTCTGACATGTTCTGGCTTAATGGCTTTAGCCTCAGCCTCACCGAAAACGGCCAGCAGATATTTTTCATGTGACAGATAGTCTTTCTGTGTTCGCGGGGCCAGATCTGCATAATCCGTGCTGTTGAGGAATTTCTTCCACAATTGGGAGAAGGTAAGAATATTTTTCCTGCCTTCAACCACCTTCTCGAAAGCGATCCATACCTCTGATTTTGAGGCGCCAGCAGGTGCCAGTTTTTCTGTTGTTCCACCTGGTTTCCAGTAGTAACCAGAAGGGCGAAAGAAAACGCCCTTTGGCATCCACTCGTTACCGGGTGCGCGTTTGCGACCCATAATTTCACTCTATTGCGTTAAAGTTCATGCCCGGAATGGGCAGGGACCCTGCTGGTGGATTTAACCTGAATGGATGATTTATATGATACCAGGTCGTTTTAACTGCACCGTCCCGGCGTTCAATAAAATAAATACCATTCTGGGTTAAGACTTCTTTTTGCCGAGCCTTCTGTGGTGATCCAGTAGCTTCAGCAAGTTCGTCATCAGTCAGGAAGCGATCGCTCATGAGTCGTTCTCCACTTAGCCCGGCTGCACCCGGGCTGTAACATCATATATTAGTGCTGGTGGTTATATATATAATTACTATTGCTAAATTTATTTTTTCATTACCTTTTCAGCTACTCCAGCAATTGCTTCAAGTCCATCAAACATTGCAGGTATATTATTTTCATTTGTTTGTATTGGACTAAAAATCAGTGCATCAAAAGAATCCAAAACTTTCTCTATAGCAATGTTATTTTTTCTTCTATACTCAACATAACCATCAATGAAAGCGCATAAACTGAGTCTTAAATCGATCTGCATTAATTGAGTTCTCAGAGCTTTTGCTTCCAAGTATGATAGTCTAAAAAAATAAATTATCGCCATCTCGATTGTAAGGAATGGCAGTATTATAAAAATGGCTGAATAATCTTCCGGGTATAATTTAGGAAAGCAGAAGTGTAGTATTACAGCTATTACTGGAGCAATAAAAATGGTGCCGAATAAGTTTTTATAACTCATTTCAGTTGATGATAGTTCTTTTTCTTTTTTTCTCTTAATTCTGTCAAAACCATTACTTAGCCCAACGAAATTATATTCTGATTTCAGGTTTTTAACGCGTTCTTCTAAGGCTTTAATTTCGATTATTGATTCTTTAATATAATCTAAATTCGAGTCTGCCTCCTGTTTACCATCAATGATGGTTTTTTTAATATCATCATAATTATCTGATATCAACTGTAAAGATGCTTCTGAACTTTTGTTAATCTGGCGAATTGCTACGGTACTGTTTTCTGATATATCATTTAATAATTTTTCTTTACTTGAATCTAGTTCGGATATGAAGTTTCGTGCGCCAAGAAAATCATCATTATTCAACAACCATTTCATTAGGGCTATAGGTAATTTATCACGAATCCAAGAAAACTGTGCATTTGGATTATTTTCTGCAAAAGCATTATCAAGTGATGTCAGTGTGCTGTCAGATATATGAATGTTATTGAAGGTGGAAGTTGTCCCAGTCCAGAAATAATACTCATATAATAACCTTAATAAATTTGATAAAAAAACAACCCTATTTGATTTGTAATCTGATAATTTGAACTCAATTAAAGTAGCGATACTTTCCTGATTAAATCGAGTGTTTTCGTCTAAATGTCGAGGGTTGTTGTTAATAATTGCAATGAAATTTGACCATGCGTTGTTTAAGGTGCGATATAATAAAGCGTAATTTTTACGCCTAGTATTTGATGATGACTTGGTTATTTTCTCAAGTCTTATCAGGTCACTATTTATAGTGGCATTAGTTTCTATTATATTGTTTTTGATAGTTGTATCTGTGTATAAACCCATTTTGCATACCTTTGCTTTGAATTATGTTAGGTTTTTTTGAAGTTTGGATCTTACAATAGAACGCAAATTTATGCTTTAAAAATCCCCGCGGCGCCGGGGATTTAATGCTGAGCAATTACGCTTTAAAGTTACCGATGAAGGTTTCGACTGATTCACCGTCGAATTTACTGATCAGCAGATCGCGAAACTCGTTGGCGATCGCTTCTTCCTGGGCTTCCAGTTGGACGATACGCAGAACAAAGCTCGGCTCATCACCAGTCAGCAGGCTGTTACGCAGACTAAAGTGGCGCTCGCCAAGCCCTTCATACGGCACACACTTGAACTCGAACGCCACCGGCATGACATCTTTGCTGCTGGCTTCGACGCTTTGCATGAGCGAACGTTTACCTGCAAAGTCACCTGTTTCATGATCCTGCTGGGTTGCCTGCTGGATAGTGATACGCCGTACAGCCTGGGCGGCCTGGGAAATCTGCATCGTATTGCCATCAGCATCAAACGCCAGCAGGTAATCGCTCCAGTCTTCCAGCCATTCGGCGATTTGCTTTTGCTTCAGACGTTGACCATCGATCTGCAGCAGCGCGCGGAACGGGGCTGTTTTCTTCAGGGTGATTGCGGCAACGTTATCGGCATGTCCAGGATTGTTCAGGGAGCCGATATTGAATACCGAGCGGGCGGTCATGTTGTCAGCATCAATAAAGCAACGGGCGGGTTCGGCGGCGCTGGCGTAGCCCTTCGAGTATCGAGCGAAGTCATCAATGCTGGTCGTGGTCATTGCGCCACGAAAGCGGAAACGCTCAAGAGAAAAACGCTCGAGGCTTTCAACGTTGGTTCCTTGAGGTAACAATGCGGTTGGACATGCCAGACCCTGAATATCATCCAGATGGTAGCCAGAAAGAACCAGGTCTTTTACCTGTTGAAATGTGCCGTTGTCTAACTGAGACATAGAAATTCCTTATTAACTGATGATCGAAGTGGTATCAGTGAATTTGTTGCTGCGGATCACTGAGCCGCTTTAAGCTTTCCGTCCACCGCGCCGGTGATCCCGAACAGTTGCCCCTGATCCTCCTGGAGGATGGTGAGCTTCCCGCCTTTGTTGACCCACATAGGGGTTTCGGTTGTGTCCTCTTCAGACGCTTTACCGCGCGGCGTCGGGGTGCTGTAGTTCAGCTTGTGCTTGATCTTGACGCGCTTCTCTTCGACGGAGTTACCCATACGCTCAAAATCAAAGGTGAGGACTACCTTGCCTTTGTTGCCGTTGTTCAGAACGCCGAGCGCGGTAGTATTCAGCGCTGCGGCGATCTTGTTCATGAACACGCCGGCATCCAGTTCGCCCAGGAAATCGGGCACTACGGTCATGCGGTCATTACTCATCGTCTTAACCCTCGAGTTGGCGGTCGCAACCGCCAGTTAGTTTCTCCACAAAACAGACAAGAGCACCTGCGGCTGCAACCGCCCGGGTGGATTGGGTTATGAGCCCGTCGCCCGGTGATGCCCTTGTCTGTTTCGTAAAAAGGGCGGTACCGAGGTAGAACATTATCTTCGTCCCCCTTTTGTCAGGTTGAAGACCCTGGTACCGCCAAGACTACTCACAGCTTTCTTACTTCCTGGTACCACGCTGGCTACGTGATTTGGTTGTGGCGCCAGATGCTTATCTTCTGGTTACCTCTAAGGGCTGCACTTCACCACAACTGCAAGCGCACTCCGCCGTTTCACACCTGTCACCCATAACTGGTAAGTGAAGGAGTGCGCTTGCATGTTGTGCCCTGAAAAGGCTGGCGGTTGCCGGAAATACACGGGAAAACACCGGGCCGCCAGAACAGGGATGTACTTCTTATTGCTTTGGCCTGCTTTTATCCACATCAGGCGCGGTGTTAGGTATCTTCGGGCGGGGTGCCAGTGACTAGCTGGCAACCCTACGGTGTTTCATAGCTGGTGCCAGTGGGTTGGACTGGACCGTGTTCACCAGGTGAGCGCGCTGGATTGGTAGTCACTCCAAACCGCAACCCCTCCCGAAGATACCTGTCAGCGAATCATCAGGTCATTCATACGCCACCGGCGGCTACTTCGTGGGCGTCCTACTTGTTCGCTGTCATTGAAATGATATTGCTACTTAAAGTAGTAAAAATCAACTACAAAAAGTAGAAATATCAGGTAAACTAAACCTATTTCACTTAACTAACTGAATTAAAAGATAAAATATTATATTTTGAGTTTGTGGTATGATTAAAAAACACCAGGCGGGGGATAAGAAATGGGTTACGGTGAGGATAAGGCAGGATTGATAGTCAACGCATTGGGTTTGGCCGTGGTTGATCTGATAGCAGCAGGAGTACCGATCACGAAAGATAACTTAGTCGAACAACTTGTGCGTAACCAGCAAGATGCCACCAAAGTGATAGAGAAGAAGACAAACAGGGATGCTGCTGAACTGGTGAGAAAAGGGCAATAAAACCCGGCAAGGTGACCGGGTTAACAAATTATTCGGTGAGCAGTAGGATGCGATCGGCTAATTTGTCGAACTGATAAGCAAATTGATCGCGGCTTTCACGCATAGTATTTAGTGCATGTCCAAATTGACCAGCTTCAGCAATTTGTTGGTTCGTTAATGAAAATACTGGTGTTGATAAACGTTGGCTAATTGCTATCAATGAGTTGAAGTCTGAGATTTGAGCCAGATTATACGCAGATAATTCAGAGTCAGTCTTAGTTAATGCCTCTTGAACTTCCTCTCTTGGCATTACACAATTTAATTCTAATAACTGAGGGACGAGGGTTTTATCCACTGCCTGACTAATATTATCAATCCACTTCTCAAAGGACTTCGCTGGAGAACCGTTACGAGGTCGATATCTTTGTTGGATCGTTCCTAGGAATTTAGGGCTATTTCCAATCGACCTAGCAGCGCTTGCATGAGATTCATTTTGCTCTTTAAAATTCCGTATCTCACGATACCATTTCAAAATATTAGTTGACAATGAACTCACTGCTTGCCAACAGAAAAAGTCAGGTGCGGTTGGGACAATAAAGAAATCGCTCGACATGAGCATAACTTCATTTAAACCCCCAACGTTAGGACTTAAATCGTATAAAATATAATCAACTTCATTATGAGCCGCTACAAGTTGTAGCAGTTTGGGGAGGTTACCAGGAATATTTCGTGTCGCAGGAATACCAGCTGCAATTTTAAGAGAAACGCTGATTTGGGAGTCTAAATCAGACACGCTTAAGTGTCCCGGCAACAAAAAAAGATTATCATTTAATGTAGAAGTTAACTTTCCTTTATCTTGTGATAGATAAGTCTCAGGCTGACCACCATTGATGAGGTAATCAACAATTGGACCCATTGTTAAATTTTCTCGGCTCTCGTAAAAATTCTCAAGACCTTCGTCCATCTTTTCAAAGCCGAGAACCATACCGCTTAGGTTGCATTGAGAATCCAGATCAACCATTAAGACTTTCTTACCTTTGCTGGCAATACTCCATCCTAAATTGAAGGTAGTAGTAGTTTTACTTACTCCTCCTTTATGATTGAAAAAACAAATTGACTTAGGCAAAGTCACATCTCCAGAAGTACGCTGTGTAGTCATAATAAAGTCCTTAATTATATCACTAAATAATGTTATTTTCAGATGAAGCTGGTTTTGTGTTTAAAATAACTTCAGAATTCAATTGGTTATAACATCTTATCGGTTGTTAGTTCTGGCGTTATTAGTAGCTTTCTCCTACTGGGTTCATTATCACTCTCCATTATTTCTAATGCGGCCTTTCTTGCATTCTCATACTGTTCGTCCAGCTCTTTCAGGCGAATGGCGAAGATTCAATGGCAAATCACACTAAAGCTCGCAGAGTGCATACCAGGCTGTCACACATGACAAAGTAACGAGGATACCTGACCTCATAGCGCTCAAAGAGACATGCCGATAATGGCATTAACTATACTGGACGCCATAAACACGCCGCCAACGATGAAACTCGCTTGGTTTTTCCTGGTAGCACCAAGAGTTAGCAGAACCACTGAAAGGGCAAAGAAAGGTATCGCGATTATGCTGAACGTATTCATGCTGTTTCGTCCTATAGGCGATTGTATTTGATGGACTCGTGTATCAACGCCTTACCCATTACATAAAGCTGATCCTGTGATTTCTCATCGATATACCACTTCTCGTATGCAGGGTTATCAGACAGAACGGCCAACTTATTACCCTGCATTTGAAGGCGTTTAACGTGGAAAGTCTTACCGTATATGAAAGAGTAAACGCCGTCGGTCTGGAAGTGACGAACTGAGATATCGACGAACAGGCGATCACCCGAAACGAGGGTAGGGGACATACTGTCGCCGTTAACGGTCATGACCTTCACATCTTCTGGATCGCGATTTCCAAAAAGTACTCTGGCATGTTCAGTAGTGAACTCGATGGCGTAGAGCACTTCAACATGATCCGAAAGCATGTAGGTACCTGGGCCGGCACTAACCGCTAGATCCAAAACCTCTACGCGGTATACGTTAAGATTTTCAGGTGAGCTTTTGCTCTCCATCTTCTTACCATCTCCCTTATCGCCAACACCATACTCTAGATATGAAGCTGATGATCCCAGCGCCATAGCAAGCTTATTCATTACTTTAGCACGAGGTTTTGCCGCACCGATTGTGTACCGGCGCACCATCTCATATGTCACGCCAGTTAGACCCGTGAGCTGAGTAACAGATATACCTCTGTCAGCCATTAACTCACTCAGTCGTTTAGCGAAATCAGGGTGTTTTTGTTCTTCTACCATAGGTAGAAGATTACGCACATAACACGAAGTAGTCATTTCTATTTTAAGTAGTTGCTATTTGCTACTTTAGGTAGCATTATTCCTCTACACTTTAGAGGAGCCGTATATGTCATCTCAAAATCTCACCGAGAAAGCTGTTAAAGCAGCGGGGAAATCTCTATCTGAGGTAGCCCGGCGCTTTGGTTTCAAATCAACACAATCCGTCGCTAATTGGGTGATTAATAATCAAGTTCCATCTGAAAGAGTTTTACAACTCTGTGAGCTTGGTTGCTGGTCAGTGACCCCTCATGAATTGAGACCAGATATTTACCCAAATCCTAGCGATGGTCTTCCTGAAGAACCCTTAAAAACTAACGTGTCGGCTGCATAAGAGTAACCACATAAAAATGGGGGTAACCGTGGGTAAAGAACCTGAATGGAAAGTCGAACGTCAGCCTAGTTGGCTGGTGGCCGCAATTAAAAAGACCATTACCGATCTGCCTGGTGGTTATGCTGAGGCGGCAGAGTGGTTGGGGGTAACAGAGAACGCGCTATTTAACCGCCTACGCGTAGATGGCGATCAGATCTTCCCTATGGGCTGGGCGATGGTGTTACAGAAAGCTGCAGGTGTTAGCTACATAGCTGATGCGTTTTCTCGTCAAACAGATAACGGGATCCACATCCCAGGTGCAGCGCCAGAGATAGAGAACGAGGAGATTGGTTTAAAGCTGGCTGAGCTGGTGGGAAGACTCGGGGACCTGGTCAACGCATATCGCCGATACATCGATGATGGTGTGGTTGATAAAGGGGAATGGGACAGTCTGAACGAAATAGCCTACCAGTTCCGGGTAACGCTTATGACGTTTCTGAACCTGATTTCACGTGTTTATTGTCTTCCAGAAAAGAGTGACGCCCGCGAGTGTGCAGCTCCGGGCGCCTTGGCGTGTCGTATCAGTGGAGAAACTAACGCATGAACAGTTTAACGGTAAAGAACCGCATACCGCAACTACGTGCATTCCCTGTTCGGGGTTACATCATGTTTCGGTATGAGCGCATGGTATCAGGCCGCTGGGTTCCCTGTAACCACAGTCGGGCGATGGCAATTGTGGGGGTATGGCGCCGTAGAGGGGAATCCTTATGCGAGAACTTAACCGCTGGTTCAAAGACCACTACGGTATCCCCGTCCGCGTTATCCGATGGGAACCGGAAACTCGCCGCGTTATTTACCTGCGTAAAGGCTATGAGCATGAGTGCTTCAGCCCGCTTGAGCAGTTCCAGCGCAAGTTTACTGAGATAAAGGACGATCATGAGCCAGATATTTGAAATCGTTCAGTCGCTGTCGGGCCAGCGCAACGCAATAACAATCCCGGTCCCTTACCTTGATTTTTTTTCCGGTGATCAGCAGGCGCATGCTTTGGGGGCAGTTCTCAACCAGTTGGTCTTCTGGTCCGGGAAATCAGACCTGAAGGATGGCTGGTTCTACAAAGAGCACAGTGAGTTAGCTGCGGAAATTCGTGGAGTCAGTGAAGACCAGGTACAGCGGCTGGTAAACAAGATTTGCACTCGCTGGTTACCTGGAATTGTTGATAAAGCGCAAAAGCAGGTAAACGGTACGAAAAAGACGCACTACCGTATAGACGGGGATGCATTAATCGAGGCTTTATTCCCTACAACACTGGATTCCGCAGAATCGCGGAACGGGAAACGCGAAGTCGCGGAACCTATTCCGCAGAATCACGGAACCGAAAACGCAGAATCGCGGAACCATAACCGCGAAGTCGCGGAACCTATTCTCTATACAGATCATTACTCAGATCACCACAAACAGATCATAAAACCTTCTTGTCCGGTTGCGTTGCAACCAGACCCTGAAGTTGCGATCACCGATAACGCCATTCTGGTTTTAACCCATTTGAACCAGGTCAGCGGTTCCCGTTATCAGAAATCAAAAACCTCGCTGGAAAATATTCGTGCTCGTCTGCGTGAAGGTTACAGCGTCGCTGATCTGCAACTGGTTATCGACCTGAAACACGAGCACTGGAACGGCAACGATGAGCAGTACCAGTACATGCGCCCTGAAACATTGTTTGGCCCGAAAAAATTTGAGGGGTATCTGCAAAGCGGGATCCGCTGGGACAAGAAGGGGCGTCCGCCACGTGAATGCTGGGGCGAAAAGAAACATGACCCAATGAAGTTCGGTCCAGTTGATACCAAAATTCCAAAGGGGTTCAGGGGATAATGACAAACAAATATTGCCAGGCGCTGGCGGAACTGCGCAGCAAACCAGCCCACGAACTGAAAGAGGTTGGCGATCAATGGCGTACTCCGGATCTGTTGTTTTGGGGGATCAACGCAATATTTGGGCCGTTGGTTCTGGATCTGTTTGCTGACGACGATAACGCGAAATGCCCGGTATGGTACACCGCCGAAGATAATGCGCTGACGCAGGACTGGTCTGAACGGCTGGAGGAACTGGGCGGTGCCGCGTTTGCGAATCCACCATATAGCCGCTCTCAGTACCATGAAAAGCAAGCGATCACTGGCATGACCCACATCATGAATTACACAATGGTGATGCGTGAAAAAGGAGGGAGATATATCTACCTCATTAAGTCAGCCACAAGTGAAACATGGTGGCCGGAAGATGCCGATCACATCATGTTCATTCGAGGCCGTATTGGTTTCGACCTGCCATCATGGTTCGTTCCTTTGGACGATAAGCAAAAGCCCACCAGCGCATTTTTTGCTGGTGCAATCGCCGTGTTCGATAAGTCCTGGCGCGGCGAGCGTTTCAGCTACATCTGCCGTACCGATCTGGAGGAAAAAGGGAAGGCGTTTATGTTGCTGGCCACATTTGCCGCTGGCAAGGCCCAGCAGGCAGAAGCAGTACAGCCAACTACGCCGCTGACATTGCCAGAAGTTGAATCGCGTATCTGGCCTCTCGAGGTTAGTCTGGTGTTTAACCAGGTGGATGGGGTTGACGCCCTGACTGAGTCACAGCAGAACAAGCTGAAAGGCAATATCAATCAGCTATGGCTTGAACGTATGCCCACCAACGAGATTATTGCCGTTGCCTCTGGTCTTGCCAGCAGCATGCAGGGGGTGGCTCATGCGTGAGATTATCGTTGATAACTTTGCTGGTGGCGGTGGCGCATCAACCGGTATTGAAATGGCGATTGGTCGTAGTGTTGATATCGCGATCAACCATGACGAGAACGCGATCGCGATGCACAAGACGAGCCACCCGGACACACTTCACTACTGTGAATCCGTATTTGAAGTGGATCCGCGTGCGGCGACGGGAGGCTTACCGGTTGCCCTGGCATGGTTCAGTCCTGATTGTCGCCATTTTTCGAAAGCCAAAGGTGCGAAGCCAGTAGAAAAAGCGATTCGTGGTCTGGCCTGGGTTGTTCTGCGCTGGGCACTCGATGTTAAACCGCGTGTGATGAAGCTGGAGAACGTTGAAGAGTTCAGAACGTGGGGACCGCTTCTCGCTGGTGAAATGCGTCCGGATCCTGCCCGTGCTGGCGAGACTTTCGAGGCGTTTATCGACATGCTGACTACCGGCATTCCTGCAAATCATCCGGCGCTGGTGGAGTGCTGTGAATTCCTGGGTATTCCTCTCGGCAGCGAGGACGCCGCCAGACTGGTAAAAGGTCTGGGTTATGTCGTTGAGTATCGCGAACTGCGCGCCTGTGATTACGGTGCGCCGACGATCAGAAAACGCTTCTTCATGGTTATGCGCTGTGACGGGAAACCGATAGTGTGGCCGGAACCAACACACGGGGATCCGAAATCACCGGCGGTTCAGGCTGGCAAGCTGGCGCCGTGGCGCACCGCTGCGGAGTGTATCGACTGGGCTATTCCTGCGCTGTCGATCTTCGACCGCAAAAAGCCCCTGGCAGTGAATACGCTCAAGCGCATCGCGCGCGGTATTCAGCGTTTCGTTATCGACAGCGCGTCGCCGTTTATCGTGAAGTGCAACCATACCAGTACCAAAACGCATTACGACTGCTTCCGGGGCCAGTCGCTGGAAGAACCGCTGCAGACAATCACCAAAACCCACGGCTACGCAGTCGCGGTACCGCACCTGACGAAATTCAGAACAGGCGCGACAGGGCAGGATGTCACACAACCAGTCCCGACAATCACCGCCGGCACATCGCGGCGCCCGGGCGGGAATGGTCATGCCCTCGGCATCGTTGAGGCCGCGCTTACACCGTTCCTGGCTGGTAACGGTGGCAGTGAGTACCAGGCAAAGCCGCGCCCGCTGGATAAACCCGCTCACACCATCCTGAAACAGTCTCGTGCCTGTCTGGTTGCGCCGGTTATCGCTCGCCAGTTTGGGGCCAGCATCGGTCACCGGGCAGACGAACCGAGCGCGACGATTACGGCGGGCGGCGGCGGTCATTCACAGCTGGTGACGCCAACGTTGATCCAGATGGGTTATGGCGAAAGACCGGGGCAGGACCCGCGCGTGTTGCAGCTTGAAAAGCCGCTGGGGACAGTAACCGCTGGTGGTAACAAGTTCGCCGTGGCCAGCGCATTTCTGGCGAAGCACTACGGTGGCAACTATACGGGGCCGGGCGTCGGGCTGGATGAACCAGTCCACTCGGTGACGACGGTTGATCATCATGCTGTTGTGGCTTCTCACCTGGTAAAACTGCGCGGCACCTGTCGCGACGGTCAACCCACGAGTGAACCAATGCCGACAGTTACGGCCGGCGGCCTGCATGTCGGGGAAGTCAAAACCACTCTGGCGGTCGAAGACTACGACGAACACCGCGCACAGCAGGCGCTGGCGTTCCTGCGTGAATACTGCGGCGAGGAATGCACCGGGATGGTCGACATCGATGGGATAACGTACCGCATCGTCGATATCGGTATGCGTATGCTTCAGCCGCACGAGCTCTACCGGGCGCAGGGCTTCCCTGACTGGTACATCATCGATCAGGATTATCGCGGCAAGCGCTACGCCAAAGATAAACAAGTGGCCCGCTGCGGCAATGCAGTCCCGCCACCGTTCGCTGAAGCGCTGGTGCGCGCCAATCTGCCAGAGCTATGTGTGAGCAAGGAGGAACAGGCAGCATGATGAACTTAACGGCTCGCCAGCAGCATGTACTGGATACCCTGATCAGCTTTCAACGCGAGCATGGCTATCCTCCAACCAATACAGAACTTTCGGGGCTGCTGGGATGCAGCTCCCCAAATGCCGCTGCGGATCATCTGCGCGCGCTGGAGAGGAAAGGGGCTATCACCCTGACGCGTGGTGTTTCGCGGGGAATAGCCATCAACGATCCGGAGAACGTTGCTGATGCAGATTCCCTGCTGCATGCGCTTGTGAATGGTGAGGATGGTGCGAAGGACCGCGCAATCGCCTATCTCAAAAACAAGGGGATCCGGGTATGAAACTGGTGCTGCCGTTTCCTCCAAGTGTGAACACGTACTGGCGCGCCCCGAATAAGGGGCCGCTGGCGGGGCGTCACCTGATTAGTGCCAAAGGTCGCCAGTTCCAGTCGTCAGCATGTGCGGCAATCATTGAACAACTGCGCATGCTCCCTAAGCCGTCATCGTCACCGGCGGCTGTCGAAATAATCCTGTTCCCGCCGGACAACCGGATCCGGGATCTGGATAACTACAACAAAGCGCTGTTTGACGCTCTTACCCATGCGGGGATCTGGGAGGACGACAGCCAGGTAAAAAGAATGCTGGTGGAGTGGGGGCCGATTATCCCGAAGGGGAAAGTGGAAATCACTATCACCAAATTTGAACCGGGGGCGGGTGCAGCCGCCTGATAAGTGGAGAGCAATTATGAATCAGTTAGCAACCGCGGCGTTAACCATGTCCAGCAGTGATATCGCTAATTTAGTGGAATCACGTCATGACCACGTTAAGCGCTCGATTGAACGGCTGGCAGAGCGCGGGGTTATTAAACTCCCCCCGATGGGGGAAGTTAAAAATCACCTCAATCAGTCTGTAGCCGTCTACCTGATAGGAAAGCGGGACAGTTATGTGGTTGTGGCTCAGTTGTCGCCTGAGTTCACTGCGCGGCTTGTTGATCGATGGCAGGAACTGGAGCAGGCGCAACAGCAGGCGATACCCCAGTCATTCTCTGAAGCACTGCGGCTTGCCGCTGATCTGGCGGAGCAAAAGCAGAAACTAGCCACTGAACTGGCTGCCGCGGCGCCAAAGGTGGAATTTGTCGATCGCTACTGCTCTGCCAGTGGGTCAATGTCGTTCCGGCAGGTGGCAAAATTACTTAAGGCAAAGGAAAACGAGTTCCGCCTGTTTCTGATTGATCGCGGCATCCTTTACCGCCTGGGTGGTACGCTTACACCGATGGCGGCGCACATTGATGCGGGGCGATTTGAGGTTAAGACGGGGACCTCTGTCACTTCAAACCACGCGTTCAGCCAGGCGCGGTTTACTGCTAAAGGGGTGCGCTGGATCGGCGGTCTATGGGCGGAACATATTGCTAAGGGGCAGGCAGCGTGAGGGCTTTGCTGACACCCGAAATAGCTCATCGAATGGGGATTGTACTTTTCCGGCCTGGTGCTGACCTGATGCCGCTATTTATGCGCGGTCGGGTTTTACTCGAGCCAGAACCTGAAAGCATGGCCTCTTATGCGACTGGCATTGTGCCGGCAGCGGTTCAACCACTGGCAGACGATCCGGTAATGAGCGAGATATTCGAGGATCATCGCGTTATACAGCGCGCTGGCGGATTGTCTTCGCTTGATACCTGGCTAAATGAAAAGTTCGAATGCCAGTGGCCCCATTCAACATGGCACGACAAGAATTTCACGATCATGCGGCATAAGCCCGGAAGAATCCGGTTGTGCTGGCACTGCGACCACACCCTCGCTGGACAATACACGGAACAGCTTGCAGGTATAGCCAGCAAAAACCTGGTATCCTGGATCATGTCAGTCATCCGTACGGATTTAGGTTTTCCAGAGTCGCATGTACTGACCCTCCCGGAGCTGTGCTGGTGGATGGTCAGAAATGATCTGGGTGACGTGATCCCGGAAAGCGTTGCACATAAAGCGCTGCGACTACCGGGTGAAGAGCCGAAATCCATCATGCGAGAAAGCGATATTGTGCCCTCGTTACCGGCCACCAGCATTGTGCAGGAGAAGGTGAAGAAGGTACTGACGCTCAGGATTGATCCGGAATCGCCGGAAAGCTTCATGCTACGCCCGAAGCGCCGACGCTGGGAAAATGAGAAATACACGCGATGGGTGAAGGCCCAACCGTGCGCCTGCTGTGGTAAGCAGGCAGATGATCCGCACCACCTGATAGGTCACGGTCAGGGCGGCATGGGGACAAAAGCGCATGACCTCTGGGTGTTGCCTTTGTGCAGAAAGCATCACGACGAGTTACATGCGGATACCGTGGCATTCGAAGAGAAATACGGCTCGCAGCTGGAGTTGATATTTCGTTTTATCGATCGCGCGCTTGCAATTGGTGTGCTGGCGTAAGTGGAGTGGAGAAGAATAATGCGTGATATGTATGAATTGATGGATTTATGGGGGGCATGGGCAGCATCGGATAACAGCGGCGTTGATTGGCAGCCGATCGCCGCAGGATTTAAAGGTCTGTTCCCTCATGGTAAGAAATGCCGTCTACAGTGCAATGATGATGAAGGCATCATGATTGACGGTTGTGTGGCGCGATTGAGGAAGTATAAGCCAGAAGAGCATGAACTTATTATCGCCCATTTCGTGATTGGAATTTCACTGAGAACGATAGCCAAAAAGCGGAAATGTTCTGATGGGACCATAAGGAAGGAGTTGCAGACTGCGATGGGATTTATTGATGGGTGCTTGTGCATGATTGATTAATTTGTAAGAGATGCCGTCAATATAATGTTTACGGCATCTTTTTTATTTAAAAATCTTTATGTTTTGGATTTAGCTTTGGTTTTTCATCATGCATTTTGTCTATCATGAAATACATTCCAAGAATGGTTGTGCATATAATATTTGCAACTATAAATAGATAAATCCAAACGAATATTATTTTCACACATGCTATCTTTATCCATTGTGTATGGCTGAGTGTTGGTGATAATAGTTGGATTCCACCGCCGATTAGATACATGATAATACTAATAAAAGCTAGGTATCCAAATAGGTATGTGAGAAATTTTCTTCTCGTTAGATCCCTACCTTTAAGGGTCGGTGGTGAGCCATCCATAACGGTATCCATCCCTGATTTTTGGAAAGTAGCAACCGCAGCCATTGATGCAATATAAAAACCAGATAGAATTTGCAAAATCCCATTTATGACGGAAATTAAACCATCTTTAGAAATGATTGGGATTGGTCTGTCGAGATAGAATATGAACCCTGTAATGCAGACGGATACAATTAAAGGAATGAAAATATCAAACACTCTTTTTTCAGGGTGCTTGATACGGATGTAGTCTATAGGAGTCAATATTTTTCTAAATGCGCTCATATATAACTCCTCCTTTAAGCTAAATATCTATTTTAGCAGTAATGCTTTCATTTTTCCAGCGAGTTGTGTATGTATACTTTTTTCGCACATCTCGATTTGTTTGCTTAATATAATTTTTTCTTTTTCAGCGAATATAGTATCTGCTATATCTTCAATGGATTTTTCATAAGAGACATCAATTTCATCACTATGAGTACGTCTATTTTTATCTTTACGAGTTATTTTTAAATCAGAGTATTCCATACCTCTAACAATATCGCTGGTCTTTTTTACTAAATCTAATGCTTTCTGCCCAGTCGTCTTTTTAAATGACAAGACCATTGATTCCTGAACAATATTGATATCACCGTCATCGTCTAGTTGCCTATTATTTTTATATCTTACTGCGGTCATGCCTGTAAGCATCCCAGTTGAAAGAGACTCCTTTAATGTCTTAGATGCGTACGGAGAAATATTAATAATTGGGCGGCATTGAATTTCTCTTGGTTTTTTCCCTTCATCACGCATAAAAGTATAATCAGTTGACTCATCAATCATCCATGTCAAGGCGCTAGCCATTAAACTTTTAGTAAGACCAGGAACTTCCTCAACCAAAACCTTGTAGAGATCAGGGAAAAGATTTTTATCTCTAGGAGTATGTTTAATACAGAGGTGAGACGTGACAGCCGGAGCCTCATCTACATCTCTGTTTGCTTTCCTGGAAACCCCAGTTTTTTTGTTTGCAAAATGAGGGTCCGATGCGTTTGCATTAGCGTATTGGAGCAATATTGTTGTATACCCCTCATCCTCATTTATAGCCATATCAACGATACGAACAGTAGATTTACCATTCTCTATCGAATAGATGGCTTTTTTACTGATAAAGAGTTTTTTTACAGCCTTTAGGGTATCCAAAACAGGCATAGATGGTGCATCTTTTGGTGCGCGCACTAACTCCATTTCACATTCGACTACGTAACGATCATAATCCCCTAACAACATAGCACGACCTTGAAAAAGAAAAATAAATAGGAAGATACACCAAAATTTCTAACGCGTACGCAAAAACTTTTGTAATCTGTTAAGAGTGGTTACTTCGACACGAACTTAGAGCCTCGGTCTTGCGAGTTTTTCTTATTGTGAAAATGGGCGGCTGGTGGGTGTTGTAGCACCCGTCCAGCCATCAGCTCATGCTTTCAGGTCACAAGCTAACCAAAGCCCACTGCTTTAGCGAAAAAGCATAGTGAGCCTATCAGAGTTACGCTTACTGATCTATGGAAAATACTGTAAAAATAAACAGTGTTGAGTTAATCAACGTTGACTCCCTGCATTACATCGTTTCTCTCCCTAATAACTCCATTGACCTTATCGTTACGGATCCACCTTACTTCAGGGTGAAACCTGAAGGATGGGACAACCAGTGGAAAGGGGACGAGGATTTTTTACGCTGGCTTGATGGATACCTGGCTGAGTTCTGGCGCGTTCTGAAACCCGCCGGTAGCCTTTACCTGTTCTGTGGGCATCGCCTTGCGTCTGATATTGAAATCATGATGCGGGATCGGTTCAGTGTCCTTAATCACATCATCTGGGCAAAACCTTCCGGTCGCTGGAACGGCTGCAACAAAGAAAGCCTGCGGTCATATTTCCCGGCGACTGAGCGCATTCTCTTCGCTGAACATTATCAGGGCCCATATAAGCCCAAGAGTGATGGATACGCAGAGAAAAGCAACGAGCTCAAACAGCATGTGCTGACGCCGCTGATTTCGTATTTCCGTGACGCGCGTGAATCGCTGGGGGTTTCCTCTAAGCAGATCGCCGATGCGACCGGGAAAAAGAATATGGTGTCCCACTGGTTCGGCGCATCTCAATGGCAACTGCCAGGCGAAGCGGATTACCAGAAACTACAGGACCTGTTCACCCAGGTTGCATTCGAGAAGCATCGAAACAATGAGCTCGACACACCACACCACCAGCTGGTGGCCACGTGGCATTCGTTGAACCGGAAGTATTCAGAATTGCTGGAAGAGTATAAGTCTCTCCGGCGATTCTTTTCTGTTTCAGTCACTGTCCCTTTCACCGATGTCTGGACGCATAAGCCGGTTCAGTTCTACCCCGGCAAACACCCATGCGAAAAACCAGCAGACATGTTGCAGCAGATCATCAACGCCAGCAGCAGGCCGGGTGATGTTGTGGCTGATTTCTTCATGGGATCTGGCTCAACCATTAAAGCGGCTATGGCGCTGGGGCGACGGGCAATCGGTGTTGAACTGGAAACAGAAAGGTTTATTCAGACTGTGGAAGAAATCCGCGAACTGAATAAGACATAACGATCATCACGTCATACCGCTGTGGTGATCATCATCTTCAGGCTCCGGGAATCACCTTCTTTTTTCAATTTTACAAAAGAGCCCGGAAGCCTGATCTCTTTCAATCACACACAGCGCCATCCGAACTATCGGAGGTGAGGCCTATGAAAATGCCATACAAACAAGATTTCATCGCTGCGCTACTTGCCGCTAAGGAGCAGGGTATTGGTGCAATGCTGGCTTTTATTATGGCGTACCTGCGTGGTCGCTATAACGGTGGCGCCAAGATGAAGACGCTAATTGATGCGCTGATGTGCGCGATGATCGCCTGGTTTATTCGTGACCTGCTCGACTTCTCCGGATTGAGTAGCAACCTCGCATACATTGCCAGCGTCTTTATTGGATACATCGGCACCGATTCGATCGGCAATCTGATTAAGAAATTCGCAGCCAAAAAGGCGGGAGTTGACGATGCAAACCAGTAACGATCCACGCTGGCTGGTGGAAGGCCGTAAATACATTGGGCAGATGGAAATTAAAGGCCCGCGACACAATCCGTTAATCCTCCAGTTCTGGAAGGATATTAAACGAGGTGGAATTAAAGATGATGAAACGCCCTGGTGTGCCGCTTACGTCGGGTCTATGCTTGAGCGCGTCGGAATCAAATCCACCCGTTTCGAGTCTGCAAAATCCTATCTCAACTGGGGCGTCGAACTTCGCGAGCCAGCCTATGGCTGTGTGGTGGTATTCAGTCGCGACGGCGGCGGCCATGTCGGATTTGTGGTCGGGCAGCATCAGAACGGTGACCTGATGGTCCTCGGTGGTAACCAGTCTGACACTATCAATATTCGTGCATTCTCACGTTCCCGCGTGACGGGTTATCGCTGGCCGGTTAACGAGCCGAGGGATAGCCGCCTGTTACCGCTGATGAATGGCACCAGTTCGGTGAAAGAATCATGATTGAAGCTCTACTGGCATCACTGAAAACGTCATGGCGCTGGTGGCTGGCAATTATCGCGGTGGTTATTGTCGTTGCCGCTGTCGCTATTCTCGGTGTTCTGCTGGCAAACAGCCAGGCTGACCTGAGCACAGCGCAAAGCGATAAGCGCGTTCTGGAGCATGATAACGCACTACAGGGGCAGGTCATCGCGGTGCAGGCTTTCAACTTTAACCGCTTCAATCAGGTGGCTGAGAATGCCAGCCGCCTCAATTCGTTGATCGATGCAGGTACCGAAAAGACTGTTATCGAATATCGGGAGATTCTTCGACGTGAAAAGACCTGTGATCTGCCTGTTCCTGTTGATGTCGCTGGTGGGCTGCTCGACTACGCGAACCGTTTACGTACCGGGGCAATGCACACCGATTCCGGGAACGCTGACCCAGCCAGTGATAGCGCCGCTTCCACCGGCACGCTGACATATTGCCAAGCCGTTCTCTGGATTAAGCCGTTGCTGGCCGCTATTGAAAAAGCGAATAATCAATTGTCAAGTATCCGAGAGATTGAGAAAACCAGGTCATCACAATAAAGATCGAAGTTGTTCAGACTCTTCTTCTGATGGCGCGAATGGAGGTTCTGTTATCCAGACCTTAGTTATTTCCTTATTAGCATCGATCTTTGCTTCAAAAGTCAAAGAGCTAAAATTATTTAAATAAAATTCAGTATTGCTGTCCGTTAGGTCTTGAGTGTTAAGTATATTCTTAAATAAATATTTAAACTTATGAACCGGCAAAGTAATTCTTATTTCATCCCCCGACCGTAGAGGAACGAGGTTTATTTGGTTGGATTTGGCATCGCGGTAACATTTGCCAACAAGGCGCATAATCAGTTTTATGTCTTTGTTATTAACAGCTTTGGCGTGGACACCTTTTAGAGAGTAATCTCCTGACGGTATATCTATGGGCATAAATCCTCCTAATAGGTTTTAAACACGGAAATAAGGAAAGACACTAACCAGGTTTATCGTTAGAGGCAAGGTGGTAATTACTGCAGGTATTCACTGAGTACCTGCGATAACGCATGATTCATGGAGGTTACTGATGAACAACGCTGTTGAAATTGGTGAAAAGGGCGTAACGGTTCACCTTGCTGGTGGTGGGCGTGTTGTCGTTGGTGCATGGGGTAACGACACCAGTGCGGCGGCAAATCCATTACCACCTCTAACACCAGATGAAGAAAAATATGGACGTGGTCTTTACCTTCTGCCCACTGGTTGGGAGGAGCTTAGTGCTGGTGAACACTGGCAAAACCACCTAAGCGATCCTTTGCGTCAGTTGTGGCCATCGTTCAACAGAGAACAGAAAATGGCTATAGCCTACACCATCAGTGAACTGTCTGATGAACTGACCAACATCGCATACGAACACTCCTGGTAGTAACACCGAAGCGCATCGCACGCGCACATCAAAGAGAGTCTTTCAGTAGTGAGCCTGGGTAAACCGTTACCTCTTGGCGGCTTTACCGTGCGACAGGCTCACATCTAAAAGGAAACGTATCATGAGTAATAAAACCATTACGCTATCTGGCGCTGCTACAGACGTGCTCTATGCGCTGTTTTACCGTGGTGCATTGCTATCTGGTGACCTGCCGTCCAAGTCAGGTGCCGCCGAACTTCGCGGTCTGGGCTTTGCTGAAACCAGGCGCACAGTGACGGAATACCAGGGAGAAAACCACTTCACCTTCCTGACAGCGGAAGGGCAGGAGTTTGCCGTTAACCACCTGGTAAACACACAGTTTGGCAAAGGGTTCAAAATTGATTGCAGCGGTAAAGTATTCATCAATGACGCATTCATCATCCACTCAACGTCTCCCGAAGCACCTCTGCCGGTGACCAATATCTACAACATCAACTTTGGTGTCAGTCGCAATAAATCAGAAAAGGCAGACTTTAGCGACAATGGAATTGATATCCATGTAAATGTTGAAGACCTTCTGCGGAATGCTCTGGCTGCCCACGAAGAAATCGAGCGCTTACGCAAGGCTGGCGATGTCGCAGAGAAAGTGGCAGCAGACACGAAAGCAATGGATGAACTGGCAGACCACGTCCGCAAGGCCATCATGCAGGAGTGTTCTCCTGGTGGAATCATCCGGAGTCTTTTATCACGTTAGAAAATCTTAAAGTGAAATTGATTTTCATTATCATTTAAATGCTCGTGATAGTGACCTCATTATAGAAAATGATAATCATTATCGCTTGCGGGTCCTTTCCGGCGATCCGGGCTGTTACGGGGCGGCGTCCGCGCAGATTCTCGCTATTTATGAAAATTTTCGGGTTTTTGCCGTTTCCGTTCTTCTTCTCGTTAATCTATTGTTTTAAAAGAAAACACCCCCTCAAAAGAAAGGAAACGTTAAGCCAGAAAAATGGGTAAAAAACCCGAGATCGTTTCCGTTCTCTGTTTTTGCGCACGGAGTGAGCTATGGAGGTCAACAAAAAGCGGCTTTCTGACATCTTCGGTGTCAGTGTGCGCACGATCCAGAACTGGCAGGATCAGGGGATGCCGGTTGCGCGCGGTGGTGGAAAAGGTAACGAAGTACTCTATGACTCAGCCGCAGCTATCGAGTGGTATTCCGCGCG
Organism: Citrobacter sp. LST-B2; assembly: GCF_057983045.1. Taxonomy (NCBI): domain Bacteria; kingdom Pseudomonadati; phylum Pseudomonadota; class Gammaproteobacteria; order Enterobacterales; family Enterobacteriaceae; genus Citrobacter; species Citrobacter sp. LST-B2. The sequence goes on along the minus strand of NZ_CP192598.1, from coordinate 2,987,951 downwards.
CGACGCGGAGATTGAGAATGAGAAATTACGGAAAGAGGTAGAGGATCTTCGCATTGCTTCGGAATCCGACCTCCAGCCAGGCACGATTGAATATGAGCGGCACCGGCTTACCCGAGCACAGGCTGACGCCCAGGAGCTAAAAAATGCCAAAGATACCGCTGAGGTGGTGGAGACCGCATTCTGCACGTTCGTGCTGTCACGGATCGCCGGTGAAATAGCCAGTATTCTCGATGGGATCCCTCTGTCGGTTCAGCGGCGTTTTCCGGAACTGGAAAACCGACATATTGATTTCCTCAAAAAGGACATCATCAAAGCCATGAACAAAGCAGCTGCGCTGGATGAAATCATACCGGGGTTGCTGAGTGAATATATCGAACAGTCAGGTTAAGGGGCTGCAGCACTCTGCGCGCGCGGGGCTTCATTCTCTGTACAGGCCAGAGCCGCAGACGGCAGTTGAGTGGGCAGACACCCATTATTATCTCCCGAAAGAATCTGCTTATCAGGAAGGGCGCTGGGAAACATTGCCTTTTCAGCGCGCGATCATGAATGCGATGGGAAACGACTATATCCGCGAGGTGAACGTCGTTAAATCTGCCCGTGTTGGCTATTCAAAAATGTTGCTCGGGGTTTATGCATATTTTATTGAGCACAAACAGCGAAACTCCCTGATCTGGCTTCCTACCGACGGCGACGCCGAAAACTTCATGAAGTCGCATGTTGAGCCGACTATCCGGGATATTCCTTCACTGCTTTCACTGGCACCGTGGTACGGCAAAAAGCACCGTGACAACACGCTCAGTATGAAGCGTTTTTCTAACGGTCGCGGCTTCTGGTGCCTGGGCGGAAAGGCGGCAAAAAACTACCGTGAAAAATCGGTGGATATTGCCGGATACGATGAACTCGCGGCGTTCGACGACGATATTGAAAAAGAGGGATCTCCGACCTTTCTCGGTGATAAGCGTATTGAGGGATCGGTGTGGCCCAAATCAATCCGCGGATCCACGCCCAAAGAGAAAGGAACATGCCAGATTGAGCGGGCGGCAAAAGAGTCAGAACACTTCATGCGTTTCCACGTTGCCTGCCCGCACTGCGGTGAGGAGCAATATCTCAAGTTTGGTGATAAAGAAACGCCATTCGGGCTGAAGTGGACGCCCGGCGAACCGGCCAGTGTTTTTTACCTTTGCGAACATAACGCCTGCGTGATTAAGCAGCAGGAACTGGACTTTACTGAGGCCAGGTACATCTGTGATACCACAGGGATCTGGACGCGGGACGGTTTATCCTGGTTTTCGTCAACAGGCGCAGAAATTGACCCGCCGGACAGCGTGACGTTTCACATCTGGACGGCATACAGCCCGTTCACTACCTGGGTACAGATCGTCAAGGACTGGATCAAAACGAAGGGGGATACCGGAAAGCGCAAAACCTTCGTGAATACAACGCTGGGTGAAACGTGGGAGCCGAAAATAGGTGAACGGCCTGACGCGGATGTGATGGCTGAGCGTAAGGAACACTTTGAAGCCTCAGTCCCTGATCGGGTTGCCTATCTGACCGCCGGGATCGACTCCCAGCTTGACCGATACGAAATGCGCGTCTGGGGATGGGGACCTGGCGAAGAAAGTTGGCTCATTGACCGGCAGATCATAATGGGCCGTCATGATGATGAGGCGACGCTTCTCAGGGTTGATGAGGCGCTCAACAAAACATATCCCCGACAGAATGGCGTTGAAATGTCGATATCCCGTATCTGCTGGGATATTGGCGGTATTGATCCCACCATTGTCTACAACCGCTCGAAAAAGCATGGTCTGTTCCGCGTGATCCCGATAAAAGGGGCATCCGTTTACGGTAAGCCCGTCGCGAATATGCCGCGCAAGCGCAACAAGAACGGTGTCTATCTGACTGAAGTCGGTACTGATACCGCAAAAGAGCAGATTTACAACCGTTTCACCCTGGTAGCCGAAGGTGATGAACCGTTGCCGGGGGCCGTTCACTTCCCCAACAATCCAGATATTTACGATCTGACTGAGGCACAGCAACTGACCGCCGAGGAACAGGTTGAGAAATGGGTGGACGGGCGGAAGAAAATAGTCTGGGACAGCAAAAAACGACGCAATGAGGCACTCGACTGCTTTGTGTATGCGCTGGCGGCACTGCGGATCAGTATTTCCCGCTGGCAGTTGAACCTTGATTCTCTTCTGGCAAGCCTGCTGGAGGAAGAAGGGGCGCGTAAACCGAAAAAGACCGTGGCAGATTACGCCAGGGCATTATCTGGAGATGAGTAATGGCGTCACAATCCGATCTCGACAGCGCCCGCGCCGCACTGCATGACCTGATGACGGGAAAGCGGGTGGCGACGGTACAAAAGGACGGTCGCCGGGTGGAGTTTACGGTGACTTCGGTGAGCGACCTTAAAAAATACATTGCTGATCTGGAGGTTCAGGTCGGTATCACTCAACGTCGCCGGGGGCCGGCAGGATTTTACGTATGAAAACACCTGCACTTTTGGGGCCGGACGGCAGGACGTCGTTACGGGAATACGCCGGTTATCACGGCGGTGGTCATGGTTTTGGTGGGCAACTCAGGGGGTGGCAACCGCAGAGCGAAAGCCCTGATGCGGCGTTACTGCCCAATTTTGCGCGCGGTAACGCCCGCGCAGATGATCTGGTCAGGAATAACGGCTATGCCGCAAATGCGATACAGCTGCACCAGGATCATATCGTCGGCTCATTCTTTCGCCTGAGCCACCGTCCGAGCTGGCGTTTTCTTGGCATTTCTGAAGAGGATGCCCGGGCTTTCTCCCGCGAGGTGGAAGCCGCATGGAAAGAGTTTGCCGAAGACGACAACTGCTTTATCGATGCGGAGCGCAAACGCACTTTCACGATGATGATCCGTGAAGGCGTGGCAATGCACTCCTTTAATGGTGAATTGTGTGTGCAGCCCGCGTGGGACAGCAGCCCCGGACGCCTTTTCCGTACACAGTTCAAAATGGTCAGTCCGAAGCGTATCAGTAACCCGAATAACACGGGCGACACGCGAAACTGTCGCGCCGGTGTGGCGGTGAACAACACCGGGGCAGCGGTGGGGTATTACGTCAGCGATGATGGTTATCCTGGCTGGATGCCGCAGAAATGGACGTATATCCCGCGTGAACTGGCTGGTGGGCGCACTTCATTTATACACATTTTTGAACCGCTTGAGGACGGTCAGACCCGAGGCGCCAACCAGTTTTACAGCGTCATGGAGCAAATGAAGATGCTCGATACGTTGCAGAACACACAGTTGCAGAGCGCTATCGTGAAGGCAATGTATGCCGCCACTATCGAGAGCGAACTCGATACCCAGACCGCGATGGATTTTATTCTCGGCGCTGATAATAAAGAGCAGCAGAACAAATTCACGGGCTGGCTGGCGGAAATGGCGTCGTACTACTCTGCGGCGCCGGTTCGCCTGGGTGGGGCTAAAGTACCGCACCTTATGCCGGGTGATTCCCTGAATCTCCAGTCGCCACCGAACGCGGATAACGGCTATTCGGTCTTCGAACAGTCGCTGTTGAGGTATATCTCTGCCGGGCTTGGTGTTTCGTTTGAACAACTGTCCCGGAATTACTCCCAGATGAGTTACTCCACCGCCCGCGCCAGCGCCAATGAATCATGGGCGTTTTTTATGGGGCGCCGGAAATTCGTGGCGTCCCGTCAGGCGTGCATGATGTTTCTCTGCTGGCTGGAGGAGGCAATTATCCGTCGGGTTGTGACATTGCCTTCCCGGGCGAGGTTCAGCTTTCAGGAAGCGCGAAGCGCCTGGGGAAACTGCGACTGGATTGGTTCCGGGCGTATGGCTATTGACGGACTGAAAGAGGTTCAGGAAGCGGTCATGCTGATCGAAGCGGGCCTCAGTACTTATGAAAAAGAGTGCGCCAAACGCGGTGAAGATTATCAGGAAATTTTCGCGCAGCAGGTTCGCGAAACGATGGAGCGCCGCGCCGCCGGGCTCAAACCGCCTTCATGGGCTGCTGCTGCCTTCCAGTCCGGGTTAGAGAATTCCACTAAGGAGGAGAAAGATGACGCCCGAGCTGCGTAATCTCCCGCATATTGCCAGCCTGGCTTTTAATGAGCCACTGCTACTAGAACCCGCCTATGCGCGGGTTTTCTTTTGCGCGCTGGCGGGCCAGTTGGGTATTACCCGTCTGACAGATACCGTTTCAGGCGTCACTCTCAGCGGTGAACAGATTGCTGAACCCCTTGCGCTGTTTGGTGACGATGAAGAGATGGGGCCGCGCCCGTCACGCAGTTACCAGGTGATCGACGGTATCGCGGTTTTGCCGGTTTCCGGCACGCTGGTGAGTAAAACCCGTTCGCTGCAACCGTATTCAGGTATGACGGGTTACAACGGCATTATTGCCCGCTTGCAACAGGCTGTCAGTGATCCCGGCGTGGACGGCATTCTTCTGGATATGGATACACCTGGCGGCATGGTATCCGGTGCTTTTGACTGCGCTGACATTATTGCCCGTCTGCGGGATATCAAACCGGTCTGGGCGCTGGCGAACGACATGAACTGTAGCGCCGGGCAGCTTATCGCCAGCGCGGCATCTCGTCGTCTTGTTACCCAGACCGCCAGAACCGGTTCGATCGGCGTCATGATGGCGCACAGCAACTACGGTGCTGCACTCAAGACCAGCGGCGTCGAAGTCACGCTCATCTACAGCGGCGATCACAAGGTCGACGGAAACCCTTACGAAAAGTTGCCGAAGGATGTGCGTGCTGATTTTCAGGCACGTATTGATGCCACCCGACAGATGTTTGCTGAGAAGGTGGCCGGGTACACCGGCCTGACGGTTCAGGCGGTACTGGATACCGAAGCGGCGGTTTTCACCGGACAGGAATCCATTGAGAACGGAATCGCAGACGAACTCGTCAATAACACCGACGCGCTCAGTGTGATGCGCGATGCACTTGATAAACGAAAGAAAATAACCCTCGGAGGAAATATGAAAACTACCACTGCATCCGCTGAAACAACTCAGCCTGTAGCGGACGCGTCAGTCGGAGTCACTGTCGACGCTGCGACGCCTGCCGCGACGGTAAATACTGCATCAGCCGATATCAGCGCGCAGGTTTCAGCGGCGGTAAATGCCGAAAACAGCCGAATCATGGGGATCCTGAACTGTGAAGAGGCGAAGGGCCGCGAATCGCAGGCGCGGGTGCTCGCGGCAACACCGGGTATGACGGTTGAAAATGCGCAACTGATCCTCGCCGCAGCGCCAGCGAGCGCGCAGGTCAGAACGGATACCGCACTTGATCGCCTGATGGACACCGCGCCTGGTGCTGTCAGTGCCGCCAGCCAGGCATCTGATACCGATGACCTGATGAACACACCTGTATAAGAGGTTCCAATGCCAAACGAAGAATTTAAGCATTATCAGCCGCTGGGTAACAGTGACCCGGCACATACCGCATCCGCACCCGGTGCCTTAACGGACAGTGTTTCGGCGATGACGCCGCTGATGCTTGATCCCGCTGCCGGAAAGCTGGTTGTCTGGGACGGTGCTGCCGCTGGCACAGCGACAGGCATTCTCGCGATTGACGCCGATCAGAACAGTGATCAACTGACGTTCTTTAAAACGGGCTCTTTCCGGATTGAAGATGTGTTGTGGCCTGCTGCTGCGGCAACCGATAACGTCAGACGCAACGCCTTCGCCGGTACCTCCATCAGTATTGTGTGACCCCTTAACCAGCCAGTTATCTCCATCCATAAAGGCCGCATGAGCGGCCTTTTTTCTACGGGAAAAAACTATGTCTATGTATACCACTGCCCAGTTGCTGGCGGTTACCGAGAAAAAATTCAAATTCGATCCGCTGTTTCTGCGTATCTTCTTTCGTGAAAGCTATCCGTTTTCCACCGAAAAAGTTTACCTTTCTCAGATCCCCGGCCTGGTGAATATGGCGCTGTATGTGTCGCCGATTGTCTCCGGCAATGTGATCCGCTCACGCGGCGGTAACACTTCCGAATTCACGCCGGGTTATGTGAAACCGAAGCACGAAGTAAACCCGCAAATGACGCTTCGTCGCCTGCCTGACGAAGATCCGCAGAATCTCGCCGATCCGGCATACCGCCGTCGCCGCATCATCCTCCAGAACATGAAAGATGAAGAGCTGGCGATTGCACAGATTGAAGAGATGCAGGCGGTTTCGGCTGTGCTCTACGGTAAATACACCATGACAGGGGATAAGTTTGACCCGGTTGAGGTGGATATGGGGCGCAGTGCCGTCAACAACATCATCCAGGCTGGCGGGGCTGCATGGTCCGGCAAAGACAAAGAAACATATGACCCGACGGAGGACATCGAAGCGTATGCGCTTAATGCCAGCGGCGTGGTCAATATTATTGTTTTTGACCCGAAAGGCTGGGCACTGTTCCGTTCTTTCAAGGCAGTAAGAGAGAAACTGGATACCCGTCGTGGCTCAAACTCCGAGCTGGAAACCGCGCTCAAGGACCTGGGCAAGGCGGTGTCTTACAAGGGCATGTACGGCGATGTCGCGATTGTGGTTTACGCCGGGCAGTACATTGAAGGCGACGCAAAAAAGAACTACCTGCCGGATCTTTCTATGGTGCTGGGCAACACTCTGGCACGCGGTCTGCGTACCTATGGCGCAATTCAGGACGTTGATGCACTGAATGCCGGTATCAACTCCTCCACGCGTTATCCGAAAAACTGGATCCAGACCGGCGATCCGGCGCGTGAGTTTACGATGGTCCAGTCTGCGCCATTGATGCTGCTGGCCGATCCTGATGAATTTGTGTCGGTAAAACTCGCGTAATTACTCTCGTATGGCCCTCCGGGGCCATTTCTCTGGAGCACTATGCATGACAGCAAAAGAAAAACTGGTTGAGCGCCTGAAAGCGCTTGGCGCACAACTTGGGCGTGATGTGAACGTTACCGGCACTATCGAAGAACTGACGATGCGGGTTGCAGAGCTTGAGGAAGAGCTTGACGACGGTAACGATGACGAACAGTCCGGTGATAACGAGATTAACGCGCAGGAAAACGCCACGGACAATCCTGATGATGATCAGGTGCAGGAGAAACCCGCGGTAACGGATGCCGGGCTGGTGACGGTTATTACGCGTGCCACCCTGCACATCAATGCGCTGCATGAAACAGAAAATACGCCTGTCGCCATCGCCGTGACAGGGATGTCGATCCGTGTTCTGCCGCATGAAGCCGAAGCATTGATTGCTGGTGGGCTTGCCAGCGAAAAATAACCGGGGGCGACGTGGCTGATTTCGACAACATTTTCGATGCTGCTCTGTCCTGTGCTGATGATGTTATTCGTTGCGCTATGGGGGTGGAAGCCTCAGTGACTTCCGGTGAAATGGCGGGGCAAACGGTGTGTGGTGTTTTTGATGATCCCGAGAGTGTCGCGTATGCGGGCAGTGGTGTCCGGGTGGAAGGTACAAGCCCGTCACTGTTCGTGGAGACATCTTCTGTCAGCGGGTTGCGGCGCCCCGATACCCTGGTGATCAACGGTTCGTCTTACTGGGTTGATCGTATCGGGCCGGATGATTGCGGAAGCTGTCATGTTTTCCTTGGTAAAGGTTCGCCACCGGGATCAAACCGACGGCGTTAAGGGGGAGGCATGTCCATTAAAGGGCTGGAACAGGCAATCGCAAACCTGAACAGTATCAGTACTACCGCTGTGCCGCGTGCTTCTGCGCAGGCGGTTAACCGTGTTGCGACACGCGCAGTCAATAAAAGCGTCTCCGTCGTATCGAAAGACACCCGGGTGCCACGAAAACTGGTTAAACAGCGCGCCAGGATAAGGCGTGCCACGGTGAAGAAGCCACGGGCGCTTATCCGTGTAAACCGGGGTAACCTGCCGGCGATCAAACTCGGTACAGCCAGTGTCAGACTTTCCCGCCGTAAACGTGACAGGCGAGGGGCAAACAGTGTGTTGCGCATTGGTCCGTTTCGTTTTCCGGGCGCATTTATTCAGCAACTGAAAAACGGTCGCTGGCATGTTATGCGGCGAACGGCAAAACCCCGCTACCCGATTGAGGTCGTCAGCATCCCGCTGGCGGTGCCACTGACAACGACGTTTAAGGATGAACTGCCAAAACTGATGGAAACCGATATGCCCAAAGAGCTACGGGCATCCCTTAAAAACCAACTCAGGCTGATTCTGAAACGATGAAACACAGTGATATCCGACAGGCGATTATCGATGCCCTTGAAGGGACTATCGGTCATGACGCGATTTATTTTGACGGCCGGCCGGTGGCATTTGAAGAAAATGAATTTCCGGCAGTGGCTGTTTTTCTGACGGACGCAGAACCAACAGATGCTGTCCTTGATGCAAATGAATGGCAGGCCACCCTGCATATCGAAGTTTTTCTGCCTGCCCAGGTCCCTGATTCCGAACTGGATGAGTGGGTGGAGTCCCGTGTTTACCCGGCTCTGGCAGATATTCCGGCGCTGGAGGGGATCGTTACGCTCATGAATGTCCAGGGGTATGACTACCAGCGCGATGAGGATCTGGCGCTGTGGAGTTCCGCCGACCTTAAATATTCCATTACTTACGAAATGTGAGGATGCTATGCCAACACCAAACCCGCTTGAGCCTGTAAAAGGTGCAGGCACCACGCTGTGGATTTATACCGGCACGGGGAATCCGTTCGCCAACCCGCTTTCGGATATCGACTGGAGCCGCCTGGCGAAAATCAAGGATCTGACGCCGGGAGAAATGACGGCTGAATCGTATGATGATACCTATCTCGACGATGAAGATGCAGACTGGAGTGCAACGGCTCAGGGGGAAAAATCAGCCGGGGATACGTCCTTTACGCTTGCCTGGAAGCCGGGTGAAGCCGGTCAGAAAGACCTGGTAACCTGGTTTAATGATGGCTCGGTTCGCGCTTACAAAATCAAATACCCGAACGGTGCCGTTGATGTGTTCCGCGGCTGGTGCAGCAGTCTCGGCAAGGGGATCCCTGCCAAAGAAGTCATCACCCGCACAGCAAAAGTCACCAACACCGGCAAACCTGGACTGGCAGAAGAAAGCGGCGCGCCGGTTGTTCCGGTAACCGGCGTCACGCTGGATAAAGAGACTGCAGCGGTGGGTATTGGTGACACGACCACCGTGGTCGTCGGGATTACTCCTGCAGGAGCATCAGATAAAACCTTCCGACTTTCCTCATCCGATCCGTCAGTCGCGACAGCAACTGCCAGTGATGACACCGTCACGATTACGGGGGCGGCGGCAGGTACCGCAGATATTGTGGTCATGACCAATGATGGACTTTTCGTGGCGATCTGCCGCGTAACCGTTTCCTGAATACCGGGGCTTCGGCCCCGTCCCGGAGTAAACCATGTTTCTGAAAAGCGAACCGCTAAAGCATAACGGTGCGAGCGTTACGTTGTATGAGCTGTCGGCGCTGCAGCGTATTGAGCATCTTGAATACCTGAAAAAAATTGAAGCCGTTGAAGAAGGGGATATCCAGACAGCCATGGAAACCACTGTGCGCGGCAGCGCATTTGTGGTGGCGATGTCACTATGGCACGCCCATGCACTGAAAGGCACGCTGCCAGGTGGTGCCGCCGAAGAGGTTAAGAAAATACAGGATGAGGTGCTGTCTACCTGGCCTCTCGAGGTGGTGGCACTGGCTGAATACAGGATAAAAATCCTGTCCGGTATGTTACCGCCGCCAGAAGACATTCCTGAACCTGAAAGCGACATTCAGGCAGAGCCGGTCACCGCGGAAAAGTCCTCGCCAGCGAGCTGACGTTCGTCATGAAGCTGGCGCGTGAGTTCAGTCGTCCTGACTGGCGCGCAATGCTGGCTGGCATGTCCTCCACGGAATACAGCGACTGGCGTATTTTCTACCGGGACAACTATTTTCATGACGTGCAACTTGATGCTCACTTTTCAGGTTTGCTCTACACCCTTTCATCGATGTTTTTCCGTGACCCGGATTTGACTCCTGCCATCTTCAGCATACTGACACCGACTTCCGACGATTTGCCGCCGGAAGAGCCTGATGACGATATGTTGATGGCGAAGGCGTCAGGAATGACAGGAGGCGTTCGCTATGGCCCAGACGGCAGTCGGGGATCTGGTTGTTAACCTTGACGTTAACTCGACAAAATTTAATGAACAGATAACCCACGTTAAGCGACAGTTCAGACAAACAGGGGACGCGGCTAATGATACGGAGTTACGTATCCGGCAGGCGTTCTCGCGTCAGGAAATTGCGGCAAAAAAAGCCGGTCTTTCCGTGGGGCAGTACTCGAATGCGATGCGTATGCTGCCCGCACAATTTACGGATATTGCGACGCAGCTGGCGGGCGGGCAGAGTCCGTGGCTCATTATGCTGCAGCAGGGCGGGCAGGTTAAAGACTCATTCGGCGGGATTATTCCCACGTTCCGGGCTCTGACGGGGGCCATATCTCCGCTGATGGTGGGTGTTGGTGCATTGTCAGTGGCAACGGGGGCGTTATTTTATTCGTGGTACCAGGGCTCATCCACGCTTTCAGATTTCAATAAAACGCTCGTTCTTTCAGGTAATTCAGCAGGCCTGACGGCAGACAGAATGCTGGTTCTGGCAAGAAACGGACAGACTGCCGGGCTGACGTTCAGCCAGACGAGCGAGGCGCTGACGGAACTGGTTAATGCCGGCGTGCGCGCCGGGGCGAATTTTGATGCGATGAGCCAGTCAGTTTCCCGCTTTACCGAAGCGTCCGGCGTTCCGGTTGATAAGGTTGCAGCAGCGTTTGGCAAACTGACGAATGACCCAACTTCCGGTCTTATTGCGATGGCCCAGCAGTTCCATAATGTGACGGCTGAGCAGATTGCGTATGTTGCGCAACTGCAACGTGCCGGTGATGAGGCTGCTGCCCTGCAGGCGGCTAATGATGCGGCAACCAGCGGGTTTAACGAACAGACAAAATCCCTGCGCGATAATATGGGGACCATTGAGTCTGCAGCGGATTCCCTGAAGCGCGCTTTTAAATCGATGTGGGATGCGGCGCTGGACGTCGGGCGACCGGATACGGCGCAGGAGATGGTCAGTAAGGCAGAAGCAGCGTTTAAACGCGCGGATGAAATCTGGAACCTGCGTAAAAATGACGGTTACGTGAACAGCGAAGCGCGTGACCGGTTCTGGAATGACAGGGAAACAGCCAGACTGGCGCTGGAAATGGCACAGCAACAGGCGGGTGTTGCAAGGGCGAATGAGGAGAATGCTTCCCGTGAAGCGGTTGCTGAGTCTGACAGGCAGAAATATGCCGCACAGGCACAGGCAAACTATGCAAAAACGCAGTCTGCACTTGAGAAGTACACGCAAAGGCAGAATGAGCTGAATAAGGCGCTGAAAGAGGGGCGCATTCTTCAGGCCGATTACAACATTAATATGTCGGCAGCGAAAAAGGAGTACGAGGATTCACTGAAAAAACCGGGCAAGGCTCCGGCGGTGAAAACGCCCTCCGGCGTCAGGGCCGTCGATACCGCCAGCGCACAGACGATTGAACTGCAGGCGCAACTGAGAACACTTCAGGAGCATCGCAGTATTACTGACACCATCAGCCAGCAGCGGCAGGAGCTCTGGCGCCAGCAGTCACGGTTTACTGTCCTTGAGGAAGCCGCAAAAACACGAACCCTTTCCACTCAGGAAAAATCCTTACTGGCCAGCAAGGATGAAGTCCTTTCCCGCGCAGAGGTTAACGCGCGTCTCGGTGATCAGATCATGGCGCAGGAGCGCCTGAACCGACTGCAGGATACTTCCCGGAAATACGTCACGCAGATCGGCGAGAAAACGCGGGCGCTGGTTGCTGGTGGTGTGATGAGCAGCCGGGCGGCGCAACGTCAGAATGAAGAGGCACAGCTTCGTCAGGGATGGCTCAATGCGGGAGGCACTGATACCGATCAGGGCTACCAGAATGAACTGGCCGCACTGAAAAACTACTACGAAGAGCAGGACAATCTGCGCAATGACTGGCAGTCCGGTGCAAAATCCGCCTGGGCCGACTACGTTGATTCTGCATCAGATGCTTATGGTCAGGTTAAATCTGCTGCAACAAGCACACTGGATGGCATCAGTAAGAACATGGCCGATATGCTGACAACCGGGAAAGCTAACTGGGCTGACTTTACACGCTCCACGCTGTCAATGCTGACTCAAATCCTGATGAAACAGGCCATGGTTGGTCTTGTCGACTCGGCAACAACGGCTATGGGGTTTGCGGGCGGTGGTTTTACTGGTTCAGGTGGGAAGTATGAGCCCGCCGGGGTGGTTCACCGTGGTGAATTTGTTTTCACCAAAGAGGCTACCAGCCGGATCGGCGTCGGCAACCTGTACCGGATGATGAAGGGCTATGCCTCTGGTGGTCTGGTAGGTGGTGGCACTGCTGGTCCGGCGGCACCCTTTGGTGTCAGTGTCTATGCGCCGGTGACGGTTGAAAATCCCTCCTCCGGTACACAGCAGCAGAACAACGGGGAAGCGCTGGGACGAGCCTATCAGCAGGTGATTAATAAATCGGTGCATGAAGGGATTGCCAAAGCGATCCAGCCAGGCGGTCTAATCTGGAATGCGACAAAAGGCAGGTAGGTTTTATGGCAATAGAAACTTTTACCTGGCGTATCCAGGCGGCAAGTCAGCCGACAACGGGCAGCAGGGATGCTGTCCGGAAGGTGCAGTTTGGTGACGGGTATACGCAGATCAGCGGATCGGGACTGAATGATGAAGTGCTCACCTATGAGTTTTCATATACAGGAAACCCGGATACAGCGCTGGAAATCTACGCGTTTTTACGCCGGCATAAAACGAAGTCCTTTATTTTTACGCCCCCTTACGAGGATAAAAATCTGTGGCGGGTTGAGGCTGACAGCCTCAGGAAGGTGGTCAAAAACAAAAAGGTTATGACCATTACAGCAACATTCGAGCAGGCATTTGCACCATGACATTACACACAGATTATCAGAAGCTTGAGCCTGGCAATCCGGTGCGGCTTTTTGAAGTCGACGGAACCGCGTTTGGTGTGTCTGAAGTGATGCATTTTCACGCGCATAACGTCGCGTATACACCGGAGGAAATTGACGCTGCCGGCGGTGATGAAAGTAAACTTCCGGCAAAGTCGATCTGGTGGCAGGGGAATGAATATAAAGCCTGGCCATGTCAGATCGAAGGCATTGAAGCAACTACTGACGGCACCAGCCCACAACCCAAGCTCAGCGTAGCCAATCTCGATAGTTCGATTACTGCCCTGTGTCTTGCTTATGATGATCTTCTGCAGGCGAAAGTGTCTGTCCACGACACCCTGGCGAAGTATCTTGATGCCAGAAATTTTACTGGCGGTAACCCGACAGCCGATCCGACGCAGGAGAAGCTGAAGGTTTTCTACATTGACGCTAAAAGCAGCGAGACCAACGAGGTTGTTGAATTTACGCTGACCAGCCCGATGGACCTGCAGGGGCTGATGATCCCGACGCGCCAGTTGCATTCTCTGTGTACCTGGTGCATTCGCAATAAGTATCGCTCTGGCGATGGTTGTGATTACGCCGGCACGCGCTATTTCGACAAAAACAACAAGCCCGTCAGTGATCCTTCCCTGGATGAATGCAACGGTACTCTGACAGCATGCAAACTGCGACATGGTGAAAGTAACGAGTTGCCGTTTGGCGGGTTCCCCGGTACCTCTTTGATCAGGAGTTAATATGCGGCAAAAAACCATTAGTGCCATTATGGCGCATGCCGCTGCCGTGTATCCCAGGGAATCCTGCGGCGTGGTGGCGCAGAAAAGCCGTGTTGAGCGTTACTTTCCGTGCCGCAATCTGGCAGCAGAACCGACAGAGCATTTTCATCTTTCAGCGGAGGATTATGCGAGCGCAGAAGACTGGGGGACGGTGATCGCCATCGTTCACAGCCATCCGGACGCAACAACGCAACCGAGTGAACTGGATAAGGCTCAGTGTGACGCAACACTTCTCCCCTGGCATATTGTCAGCTGGCCGGAAGGTGATTTACGGACCATTCAGCCTCGCGGGGAGTTACCGTTGCTTGAGCGACCGTTTGTTCTGGGTCACTTCGATTGCTGGGGGCTGGTGATGAGCTACTTCCGGCAAACACACGGGATAGAACTTCACGATTACCGCGTTGATTATCCGTGGTGGGAAGATCAGTATCCGGATAACTTTTATCAGGAGTGCTGGTTTGAATGCGGATTCCGGGAGTTCGACGGTGCGCCACAACCAGGCGATATGGTGATCATGCAGGTACAGGCGAATAAGTGGAACCATGCCGGGATCCTGCTGGAAGGTAACATGCTGCTGCATCACCTTTACGGACACTTGAGCCAGCGTGTCCCGTATGGTGGATACTGGCAAGATAGGACAATTTTAGTAGTTCGTCATGTCGGTCTATTTGATGGATAATGGCAAGATGATTAATCATCACAAAGGCAATTTAATTAAAATGATAGCTAATGTCTTATATTATGTAAAAATAGCATTAATTGTTTTGTTAATAGTCGCTGGAATTTTGCTGTGTGCTAATGAAATATTAGGCTGTAAAGTTAATTTATGGACAGGGGGGAGCTATATCTTAGCGGGTGTTGGGGGGGCGGCAGCTGTGGAACGCATATTTAGCAGAGAATTGAATTTAGATACAACTAATATTATTGTAGGCGCTATTTTTATTTTAGGAGTTATAGGGATTGTAAATCAGTCAACAGCACTGGATATCAAGCATATTGATCTTCGTAGCGACCTTACTATTGCTTTTAACAATGCTTCCGATAAGTGCGGTGATAAATCAGTTATTTTTAATAACGCGGCAAAAACTTGCGCTTTAGGACCTGTTTACACTAGCTCTGAGTTAATCTATCAATTATCACTTGCTCAACATCTAAACTCTTCTCTTACAGTGATTGATGGTATAGCTCACTCTTTTGATAAGGTAAAGGTTGATCCGTGTATATATAATTACTATAAATATGCAGGCCAATGTCCAGATAGTTTTGGTACGATTAAGGAGAAATATAAGGAGTTTTCTCTTGAACATATTGAAGTGTGTGAAAAATTTCTCCCTGGGTTGTATATGAAGTTTTTTAATTGAATCTGTTTTAACGTTGATGTTTTTATTGAGGGTAAGTATGTATGAGAGCTATTCTTCTATTTGTTGCTGTTTTGGGATTGATTGGGTGTGCTCGTCCATATGGTCCAGCCGAGAAAATTTTAAATCAAGAGTTAGTGACACCTAATAACAATAAAGAGCAAACGAAAATTACCATTACCAGGAATAAACAATTTATTGGCGGTGGCAGTGGGGGAATGTGTAAATTTTTAATTGCAATCGATGATAGAGATTTAGCTCTTATCCGTCAAAATCAGTTCGTAACCGCCTATTTAGATAAAGGTCCTCATAAGTTACGAGTAAGTAATGATTGCGCAACCCTCAGTATGGGTATGCGTAAGACGCTTGATATCATTGCTGATGGGGCTGAACAGGAATACATTACTGAACAAGGAGTGTGGGGCCAATATAGGATGTGGCGAACCAAGTAATATATTGTATTTTAGGCCGAAAAATTCCGGCCTTTTTATTGGGGGTTTCGAATACATGACTATGATTACTATTGTGCTTGGCGGAACTTTAGGTAAAACTTTCGGTAAATCACATAATCGTGTTGTTACAACTACTGCAGAAGCTATTAGAGCTTTATGTTGTACTATAAATGGCTTTGAAAATTACCTGAACACCAGTAAGCAAAGAGGGATAACTTATGCTGTTTTTCGAGGCAAAAAAAATTTAAGTAAAGAGGATTTAGCATTTCCTGTAACAAACGAAATAATTCGTATTGTACCTGTGGTAATAGGAAGCAAAAAATCAGGAGTTCTACAAACAATACTTGGAGCTGTGTTAGTCGTTGTAGGTGTCGTATTAAGTTTTACTCCAGCAGCTGCAGCTGCACCATGGTTTTATGGTACAGGAGCATCAATGATGCTCGGTGGGGTTATACAAATGCTTTCTCCGCAACCAGCTGGTCTCGCCAGCAAGCAGGATGCAGCTAATCAGGCCAGTTACGCTTTCGGTGGCGTGACGAATACCGCCGCACAGGGTTACCCAGTTCCCCTTTTATACGGAAAGCGTCGCATCGGTGGCGCAATCATCTCCGCCGGCATCTACGTCGAAGATCAGCAATAAAAAATCACTTTCCTCCAGGCCACCTTAGGGTGGCTTTTTTTATGGGTACGATATGGCAACTGCAACCGCTATTAAGGGCCGCAAGGGCGGCAGTTCAAAGACTCGCACGCCAACCGAACAACCCGATGATCTGCAGTCTGTTGCAAAAGCAAAAATCCTGATTGCGTTGGGTGAAGGCGAATTTGCAGGCCAGTTGACCGGGAAAGACATCTACCTTGACGGAACGCCCATTGAAAACTCTGACGGTTCGAAAAACTTCGGTGGAGTGGCCTGGGAATTTCGTCCTGGTACTCAGGCGCAAAAATATATTCAGGGGATACCGGGCACCGAAAATGAAATTAATGTGGGTACGGCGATCTCCAGCAGTACGGCATGGACTCACACCTTTACAAATACCCAGCTTTCAGCCATTCGCCTGCGTCTGAAATGGCCCTCACTTTTCAGGCAGGAAGACGACGGCGACCTGGTCGGATACTCGATTAACTATGCGATCGATCTGCAGACCGACGGTGGCGCATGGCAGACAGTGATCAACACGCGTGTGACCGGGAAAACCACATCAGGCTATGAACGCAGCCATCGCATTGCTCTACCGCAGGCAGGAACGACATGGACAGTGCGACTTCGCAAAATCACCGCTGATGCCAATAGTGCAAAAATTGGTGATGCGATGACGCTTCAAAGCTACACCGAGGTGATCGATGCCAAGTTGCGCTATCCGAACACCGCTTTGCTCTACATTGAATTTGACTCCAGTCAGTTTAATGGCTCCATTCCGCAGATTTCCTGTGAGCCGCGCGGGCGCGTAATTCGTGTTCCGGATAATTACAACCCCGAAACCCGGACCTATGGTGGTACATGGACCGGCGCGTTTAAATGGGCGTGGACAGACAACCCTGCGTGGATTTTTTACGATCTCGTTGTGACGGATCGTTTTGGTCTGGGTAATCGCCTGACGGCAGCAAACATTGATAAATGGACCTTGTACCAGGTGGCGCAGTATTGCGATCAGCCGGTGCCGGACGGAAAGGGTGGCAGTGGTACCGAACCCCGTTATATCTGCAACGTTTACGTGCAGAACCGGAATGAGGCATACACCGTGCTGCGGGATTTCGCAGCCATATTCCGAGGGATGACTTACTGGGGCGGCGATCAGATAGTGGCGTTGGCGGACATGCCCCGCGATATCGATTACACCTATACACGCGCCAACGTCATTGACGGGCAGTTTGTCTATTCAAGCAGCACGACAAAAACCCGCTATACAACTGCGCTGGTCTCCTGGTCCGATCCGGATAATGCTTACGCGGATGCGATGGAGCCGGTGTTCGAGCGGTCTCTTGTTGCCCGGTACGACTTCAATCAACTCGAGCTCACTGCGATCGGCTGCACCCGGCAATCGGAGGCAAACCGTAAGGGGCGCTGGGGGATCCTGACCAATAACAAAGATCGGGTAGTTACTTTCTCTGTTGGTCTGGACGGTAACATCCCGCAACCAGGTTACGTCATTGCGGTCGCTGATGAAATGCTGTCGGGGAAAGTCACCGGCGGTCGTATCAGTTCTGTGAATGGCAGGGTCATCACCCTTGATCGCGTGGCGGATATCACACCCGGTAACCGTCTTATTATGAACCTGCCGTCCGGTGTGTCGCAGGCCAGAACAGTCCAGGCGGTGAACGGCAGGGCCATTACAGTCACGACAGCCTACGGAGAAACACCGCAGGCCGAATGTGTATGGGTTGCTGAATCAGATGAGCTCTATGCGCAGCAGTACCGCGTTGTGAGTGTGGCCGATAATAACGATGGCACATTCACGATTTCCGGGGCTTTTCATGATCCGGATAAATATGCCCGTATTGATACTGGCGCCATCATTGATCAGCGGCCTGTCAGCGTCGTTCCTCCGGGTAATCAGCATGCGCCGGAAAACATCATTATCAGTTCGTTTTCCGTTGTTCAGCAGGGTATCAGCGTCGAGACGATGCGTGCCAGCTGGGACCAGGCGCCCAATGCTATCGCTTATGAAGCGCAGTGGCGCCGCAATGATGGCAACTGGGTAAACGTACCACGCAGCTCCACCACATCTTTCGACATTCCGGGGATTTATGCCGGGCGCTATCTGGTGCGTGTGCGTGCCATTAACGCCGCGGAAATCTCCTCCGGATGGGGTTACTCGGAAGAGAAAACACTGACGGGTAAGGTGGGCAACCCGCCGAAGCCGGTTGGTTTTATGGCAACGGGTATCAACTGGGGTATTCGTCTGAACTGGGGGTTCCCGGCAAACACTGCGGATACGCTGAAAACGGAGATTCAGTATACCGCGAACAGTGATTTTTCGGATCCGTTGCTGCTTTCTGATGTGCCGTATCCTTCGTCGGAATATACACAACTCGGACTGAGAGCCGGGCAGGAATTCTGGTACCGCGCGCAACTGGTGGATAAGACCGGAAACGAATCGGGATATACCGACTGGATCCGCGGCATGTCCAACGATAACGCCGATGACTATCTCGGCGATATTGCGGGTGGTTTCCTGACTTCCGAAGATGGCGATCGCCTGACCGGAGACATTGACACCAGTCTGGAAGCCGCCCTGCAAAATGCTCTGGCGAATCATGCGACCGTTGAGCATCAGTGGGCACAGTTGGGTGAGGTCCGTGCGGATATCCTGATTGTTAAAACAACCATCGCTGATGTTGATAAAGCTATGGCTGAACTGTCCACGCAGGTTCAGGCGCAGATCGAGGATGTGACCGCCACGCTGGAGGACAAACTCACTGCGGTAGTTGATGCGGACGGGGCGACGGCAATTCATACGCTGAAGGCTGGTGTGCGAATCAACGGCGTGATGTACAACGCCGGGATGTCGATTGCTGTGCTGGCGCAGGCTGGTCAGCCTGTGATTACCCGCGTCGGTTTTAACGCCAACCAGTTTGTGCTGATGAGTGGCAGTGGAACGACTCAGTATTCACCATTTGCCGTTGTAAACGGCCAGGTGTTTATCAGTTCGGCGTTTATCCAGGACGGAACGATCACTAATGCCAAAATTGCAAACTATATCCGCTCGAATAATTTCCTCGCCGGAACACGTGGCTGGAATATAGATAAGAGTGGTGACTGTGAATTTCACGGGAAGTTTTATGCTGACAGTGGTCAGTTTGCTTTTAATGGTGTTAATAATACGGTCGTTATTAACGGCAATGGAATTACTGTCAATCTGTCTGGTGGCGGGCGAGTCGTTGTTGGTAAATGGTAGGTGAATTATGCCGGAAGGTATTCTGATTGATTATAACGATGGTCGGCCAGTGATGGCGATTACAGCGGGGCTTCGTGCCCCGTCGTTTTGCACGAACTTTTCGGGACGCGGAACGGCTGGTAATCAAATGACAATAAGCACCCCGCTAACACCAGGGTCACAGGTGATTGTCGTACCAACGAAGCCGGTCGAAGTACAGGATATCGTCGATAACCAGGTATTTCTTCAGATCCCCGTATCGATGGCGTCAGTTGCACGAAATGGAAATAGCGGAGTAATCATCAACGGCGGTCCCCAGTTCGGATACAACCTGACTCCGCGGGACTGGAGCGGTACGATTCTTGAGATATTGCCGGCAGGAACATTTAACACAGGCCTGCTGGTGGCTGACTCAACCGATTTCACCGCTATATCGAACAACGCAAAATTAATGACATGCGCATGGGTTGGGCAGTGGGTTGTGAATGGGTCTCGTGCTCTTCCTGTTAGCGGGATACCCTTCGCCCGCTGGGATAACGGAGGTGTATCAGTAGGATTCGACGGCACCAATATTATCGTGCGGGATACTAATTACACCGGGTCTGATGACGTAACGGGGAGCGTTACATTAGACCTGGTTATATTCAACAATACCGCTCCGGTTGGAGGGGACGGTATCACCATGACCAACGCAGCGGGGCAGGTGACATTTTCCACACTTAAACGACCATTTATTTACGAACGCCTTCTTACCGTGTCCGACAGTAACCAGGCAGTCGGAACCAGCTTTACGCAATTATGTTTTGTCGGGTCAAATAGTCGCAAGATTGGTGACTACGATAATGTGCGCTTTAAGGGCATGATTCGGTCCGGGAATAATATCCGCGCAGGGCTTAGTCGGGTTGTTGGTAATTATTATAACCAGGGGTTTAACAATAATTTTAACCAGAACATCGCAATGCCAATTCTTGTCCTTCCCCCCATGTATTGAGGAAATAATATGTCAGCAGGAACGTTAACCCTGACCAATAACTCAGATTTGGTCTCCGGGGCAGGCACCTCATTTTCCACGGAACTGACCGCCGGTGATTTCGTTGTTGCTACCGTTGGGGGTGTAACTTATACGCTGCCGGTTAAGTCCGTTGAAGGTGATACTGAAATCACCCTCATCAGCAAATATCCCGGACCGACACAACAAGGTTCTGCGTGGAATGCAGTACCACGTGCCACACAGAACCAGGTTACGGCGGCGCTGGTGGTGCAGAGCACCGAGGCATTGCGTGGGCTGAACTACGACAAACAAAACTGGCAGGCTGTATTCAGTGTGGACGGTCATATCACCGTCATGTTACCGGATGGCTCCTCCTTCACTGGCCCCTCGTGGTTAAGTATTGCAAACATTCTGAACACACTGGATGTTGAGTATCTCGATCAACTTGCTGCACAAATCAAACAGGATGCGCAGCAGGTTGAAGCCGATAAAAACACGGTCGTTGACACTGCTCAGCAGGTATCAACTGATGCGCAGACTGCATCCACTGCTGCAACCGGCGCGCAAGGCTCAGCCACTGAGGCTGCCCAGAGCGAAACGAATGCTGAAGGCTATAAGGAGCTGGCTCGAAAATATGCGCTTAATCCGGAGGATAGCCCGGTAACAGGTAACGAATATTCGTCGTTTCACTATTCGGAGAAAGCGAAGAAATCTGCAGCAGAAGCAGCCTCACATAACCCTGCAGAAGCTCTCGTTAAATCGCTGAACCTGTCCGACCTGGCGGACCGTGCCGCCGCCTGGCTTAACGTGCGCCCTCTCGGGTCTACTCCGCTTGCAGGCGACCCCGTAAACCCTTACGACGCAACTACAATGCGTTGGGTTGAGAACTACGTGTCTGGCGGTGGTGGAACAGGGCCGACCATGAACGGGGTACAAAACTTCGGCGTGGGTATGCCGATTTTGTGGACCAGTCGCGCCTTTACTCCGGCGTGGGCGGTGGTGTCGGACGGGCAGATCCTGAACCGTGCCGACTGGCCTGAACTATGGGTGCACGCGCAAATGCACACGCCGATCGACGATGCCGATTGGTTGGCTAACCCTGGGAAGCGAGGCAACTACTCAAACGGCGATGGATCGACTACTTTCAGGGTGCCAGACTTTAACGGTGTACAAAGCGGGTCAATTCCTGGGCTATTTGGTCGGGGCGATCAGGGTGGGTTATTGCCAGCGGGTAACGTTTACGAAAGTGCCGCGCCTAACATATCAGGGCGTATTGGTGCTGTTGATGCAGCCGGGAGGGCGGTAGCATCCAGCGGGACAGGTGCCTTTAGTGTTCGCGAGACTGATCTCACAAACGGATTTGTTACGTCATCGGCTACCGGCACACCAAACCGATACACTTATGTGTATTTTGATGCTAATTCTTATAACCCTGTATATGGGCGTAGCGCTAACCAGGTATGGCCTAACTCTTTTGTCGGTGTCTGGATCATCCGCGCATCCGGCGGGTTTACGGCGGCTAACACGCTATGGACAGTTACTAACGCGGACGCCTCTTTGCCGGGTTCTGGAACATTAGTAAAAGGCGGGGAAGTAAAATCCGTCTATCGCGCCGATGAGAAAACGGTGCACGAAATGGCTATGCAGTCCGGCTATACGGTTGGAAACAACTTAGCCGAAGGCAATATTACACAATCACGGTATGACGCATCCGGAGTTCTTGTTGAGGCGGAATCATATGGATTCAGGTCTAACGGCCTGGGTGGCTCAGTGATAACGCACATACCAGGACAGACAAACAGTTTTGGCAACTGGCAGAAACTTATCTCAACGCAAAGGACATATTTCTTAACTGGCGACACCGATACCCCGACCGGTGGTGTCGTGTTCGGGTTCAGTACCGGGCATGCTATAGCGGCGGCGGGGCAGTACGGACTTCAGGTATGCGGGCGGAATAGCGGTATGTGGTTCCGTTCAGTAGAGGGTGGCAATTTCCAGGGCTGGCAGAAGGTAACATCAGCAGCCGTATGTGATGCCACGCTTAAGGATGAGATCACTGATACAGACGGCACGTTATCGCTGGAAAACATCAAAGCGATGGAGTTAAAAACATTCGTCTATAAGGATGATGATAAGCGACGTGTACGGCGCGGGGTGATTGCCCAGCAGATCCGCAACATTGATCCGTGCTACGTCAAGGAAGTGCACAACGGTGACGAAGTAAACCTGGTGCTGGACAGCAACCCGTTATTGCTGGATGCCATTTCCGCCGTTAAGGTTCTGGCGCGGCAGGTGGAAGAGTTGCAGGCTGAAATAAAGGCGCTGAAAGGCGAGTAAAAGAAGGGGGCCAGTAGGCCCCTTTTTTTGGGTTCAGTCTCTGAACAGTGATCTATGAGTTTAAAGATCAGCAAGATACTCAGCGTTAAATATTGATAGTTTCCGCCTGTATTAAACTGTGTCGAACCGGGCATGATAGTCCATTTCGGCATACTAAAACCTGTAATGTTTGCGTATCCGAAGGCTGGTAATCATTATAAAAATTTAGCTCAATTTAGGTAACTAGTGGATATCGTCTATCAGTCTGTAGTAAACAATATAGAAGGATTTTCTTGCGTAAAATGAGGGGAGAGGGATTTGCTTACGTTTTATGAGATTGCATCAATCAACCATAGATTACTGGATATCAGTGATACATGGGCCGATTTGTGGGTGTGCCTTCACTATTTACCAGTTGGTATCGGAAGGGTAAGAATGCTTCGCTATACTAACTTGGTTGGTAGTAATTTGACCTTTGAGCAAAGAGGAAGATTGAAGGAAATAAATATAATAGCTCCTTCGCCGGTTCGAAACATAATTTTACTCAGAAGGGAAATTTATCCTGATGATGTTTATGTTTTCCAGAGTCATTCTAATCGAGTTAAAGCAGAGGAAAAACCCGTGACAGTTGTTGCATTTAACCGGGCGCTTAAGCTCGCCTCTTCGGGGGTTACGACAAAGAATGTCACCAGTAAATGCGCCTGAAAAAAGTTGCCGTTGTTCGTCGTATGCAGGAACGGACGGCGGCTGGCGATCGTTCGATAGTGCGAGTATTGAATGATTGCCAGCCGGTGCGGATTCTACATATGCAATATGACAAAACAATGCTCTTATTCTGACACCAGCCACATATCAGATTCTTCAAACATTTCCTCAAGCATGCGGTTCAGCCGTTCTTTCTCAGTTTTGGTGCAGTCGCTGTTTAAGGCGTTAGCCTGCATTGGCTTTACCCTCACCTCAGCATCGGGAAAAATCCGGTGCACCCGCTTCGTCAATTCGGCCAGAATGATGTTACTTGCACCTGGCAACCCGGCAACGTTTCTCTTGTCATAAACCAGCTCAACAAACATTTTTATCTTCTCCCTTTACTGGTTGGATATACAGTATTTATACTGTGTTTTTATACAGTGTCAATAGTAGATAGAGGTAACTATGGGCTTCCCTTCTCCGGCAGCGGACTACGTTGAGCGGCACATATCGCTAGACGAGAAATTTATTGAGCATCCATCAGCCACATACTTCATGAGAGCAGGGCAGACATACTGGAGAGAAGGCATCATGAATGGTGCCTTGTTAGTGGTAGATAGCTCCCTGATACCTTGCGATGGCTCTCTGCTCATCTGTAGGTTAGATGGTGAGCTAAAGATAAAACGCTTCCGCGTGCACCCAAGACCTCACCTGGTGAATCTGGAGAACGGTAAGCGCGAAGAGATACCAGACTCAACGGGTGACTACAATGTGACTTCGCCAGTATTTGGGGTGATCACTTACATCATCAATGATGCACGATCGGGAGAGTTTGATAGCTGCCCTGTCATCTAATATGACGGTGGTTTCACCCCCATTTCACCCCAGTTTCACCCCGTACAAATTTCAGGCATAAAAAAACCAGCCGTAAAAGGCTGGTTCTTAAGGAGTATTTTGGTCGGCACGAGAGGATTTGAACCTCCGACCCCCGACACCCCATGTCGGAGTGCTACTGTCTTGAAGACTGCTATGTGCCATGAGCGGACATTCATATCTTAGTATTGAGAGCCTTAAACAGCTTTGCTAATGAGGACAAGCGATCTGTGCCCAACACACAATGCGACTTCCATACCTCGTTCAGCTCTGAAACTCACCAAAGCCAACGTCTCCTAGGTTCTTGCCAGGCCCCCTGCCACAGGTCAAAACGTGTGAGTGGTTCAAGTTTTTTTAGAATAGCAGCTTCACCCACTGATGAGAGACTTCGCTCCGAAATGGAAATACCGGAAAGGCCTTCAGCGACCGGAAATATTTCACATTCTGACGTCAGCGATCCCAATGCTTTTTCTATCTTGCTACGTTCTGCTTTGATAATTAACTGAAGCCCCATCAGCTTTTAAACTCCACAATGGCTACTTGCTCAAGCGCTTGCCTGACCTGGGCCTGAACCTGATCAGGGATGGATTGCCCTCTGATGTCATAGACGACCCGGCAAGTGTGAATGTGCGGTGGAAGCTGCGATAGTCCCCAGCCTATTCTGGCAATATTGTATGCAATACTGAGTCTTATCGATTCCGGTGATGCCAGGCTGTGGTTGGCCACAAGGAGAAACTCGCCGCGGTCTTCATTTATAAACTCCGGGGTAAACATTATTCCTCCCTTCCATTATCTTCGCCAATTTCTGGCAATTGAATGCTTTTTCATCAATGCCTTATCTTAGCAGGAATCCTGTTCGAGTCACGATGTCCGCTTGGCGTTCAGAACGGATCTTAAACGTCGTTATCCGTCAGCTCTTCGCTCATAGCAGACCTCGCCACGTTCGGGCGGTCCGCTACGTGCCAGGAATGGACTCAATGTAATGCTATCCATTAAATCCTTATTCGATGCGTTCCACATTTGGATGACGCTCGGTTGCGGCTTCGTGGAAAATGTCACCCAGCCAGCCGGCAATCTCGCTTTCTGTCATATCGTCTGGAATAGCGATGTCATAGAGTCGAGAAAACTTTCTCTCCGTCAGGTCGGCACGAAATACCAGCCACCGCTCATTCTTACGTTGAACGCCAATATGCCGCCCAAAAACGTTATATATCAGCATATGTAATCTCCGATCATGCTAATGAGTCCCTGAATCTATGATATATACGTCAGGGCAGGCGAGCGAGTAAATCGTACATATATGAAGAGCCAGCGTCCGCTCCTCGCTCACAGCAGACATTTATCCCTCGAGAAATTCAGAAGGTTCATTGATGATGATTGTCCGGTGATCTGACATCCATTTACATCAGGAAAGTTCTCTAGTCATATCTTAATACTTTAAAAAAATGATGAGAAAATGACATAGATGATTAACGTAACTCCCTGAAAAAAAAGAGTACAAACAGTAAACAATTTTCTCGATTTTAGAGGTAAGTTTATGAGTTATATATAGATCAGGACGGTCTCGAAAACCGGAGTAGGGGCAACTCTACCGGGGGTTCAAATCCCCCTCTCTCCGCCACTATTCAAGCACTTACCCTTCCTGTTGTCAGTGACACACGTCCCGTTGAGAAAAACGAACAGAGATATAACGCCGAAGTTCCCTTCAGCGCCATTATGTTCGTCACATTTTCAATGACTATCACGAACAGCCAGGAAGCCTGGAATCACAGATTGCCGGTTCCACCATCTACCAGTAGTTCCGTACCTACGGTATAACCCGACTCATCAGATGCCAGATAGAGCGCGGCCTTCGCCAGTTCCGTTGGCGTACCCATGCGTCCCAGAGGCACCAGGCTGGCAATGTCACTTTGCAGCGTGCGCTGCGCTTCTTCACTAAGTCCCAGCTTATTGAGCGCGGGTGTGGCAACCGGGCCTGGACTTAAGCCATTAACGCGTATTCCTCGGGGTAAGAGTTCTGCCGATAGTGTGCGTGCGAGCGATAATAATCCGGCCTTACTGGCGGCATAAACGCTGCTGGTTGGCAGACCAATATGCGCGCTGACCGAGCCGCAAAGGATCACGGAAGAGGGATTACTCAGAAGTGGCAGCAGTGCCTGCAGCAAAAAGAAAGGCCCCTTTAGATTGATTTGCATCAGGCGGTCCCACTTTGCCTCATCCCACTCTTCGATCAGTCCGTGCGTGACGTCACCCGCATTGACGAAAACGGCATCCAGCCCCGGCCAACGCGAAGCGAGGGTTTCTGCCAGCCCTTTTTGTGCCTGAATATCCCCGGCATCGGTGGCAATCACCCATGCGCTGTCACCCAGAATGCGTTGGGCCTGAGCGAGCGTGCCGGGATTGCGTCCTGTGACAGCGACATGCGCGCCTTCGGCAATAAACTCCTGCGCAGTTGCCAGACCAATACCACTGGTCCCGCCTGTAATGAGCGTATATTTACCTGTTAAGCGACCCATTTTACTTCTCCTGAATTGTCTCTGGAGAATGCAATATAGAAACGTTAGTATCTAAAGGAAACCAGGTACCAAATGGATACTAAAGAGGCAAGAGGTGTGCTATGGCGGAATCAGCCGACGGTGTAACGGAGAAAAATTTTCAGCATCAACCCTGTCCGATGACTCGCTTCGTCAGTCTGGTCTCCGGGAAGTGGGCAATACCGATTTTGTACCGTCTGATCGTACTGAATGCCCCGGTGCGTTTCGGCGAGTTATTGCGGGCTGCAGCCCCCATTACGCAAAAAGAACTGACAAAACAGCTGCGTTTATTTGAGTTACGCGGACTGGTGTCACGTACAGTTTATCCGGAAATTCCACCGCGCGTTGAGTATCAGATAACGCCATTGGGATTGACCATGCATAGCGCGCTGGCGCCTCTGGCTGACTGGATGCGGGAAAATGGCGACAAGCTCAATACTGAGTGACATTTCAGGCACAAAAAAGCCCGCCGGAAGCGGGCCTGGAATTATTCTGGCGATTAGAACTGATACACTAAGCCCACAGCAACGATGTCATCGGTCGCGATGCCATTGTCTGCATAGAAGTGGTCATCGTTATCCAGCAGGTTGATTTTGTAATCAACGTAGGTGGACATGTTTTTGTTGAAGTAGTAAGTCATACCTACATCAACATATTTCACCAGATCTTTGTCGGTGTAGCGTGGGTTACCATCACCATCATGATCCTGACCACCCAGTTCCTTCCCTTTAGATACCAGGTAGGCGATAGAAGGGCGCAGACCGAAATCGAACTGGTACTGTGCAACCGCTTCAAAGTTTTTGGTCTGGTTGGCAATACCGCCATTGGTTTCACCTTTACCGCCGCCGTAATAGGTCATGTTGCGGGTTTCGGCATACATCGTGGCCAGATAGATATTGTTCGCGTCATATTTCGCGCCAATGGTCCAGGCTTCAGCTGTTTCACCACCGGCGTAGTTGTTGGCACGAGAACGATCGCCATATCCGCGAGAAACCTGATCATCCGTGCGGTCAGATGAAGAATAGGCAGCACCCAGGCTTAAACCGAAGTCAAAGTCATAAGAGGTGGACATACCGAAACCGTCGCCGTTTTCCTGGGCCAGTTTACGATTTGTGCTATTGCCCGAGCCTTCCTGGCCAAAACTTGCGCCTTCATTGTTGCCCTGATACTGCAGCGCGAAGTTCAGGCCATCAACCTGACCAAAAAAGCCTTTGTTACGGTAGGTGGCTACGCCGTTAGTACGACCCAGCATATAGACGTCGGTCTGGGTGTAGGAGTCACCACCAAATTCCGGCAGCATATCGGTCCACGCTTCGACGTCATAAACCACGCCGTAGTTACGACCATAGTCGAAGGTACCATTCTGACCGAAACCTAAACCCGCGAAGCCCAGACGCGTTGCGGAATCGCCTTTGTCACCTTCGGTACCGCTTGCGTTAATGTTATATTCCCACTGACCGTAACCAGTCAGTTGATCCATGATCTGGGTTTCACCCTTGAAGCCCAGACGCACATAGGACATGTCGCCATCACTGTCAGTGTTGTCTGAGAAGTAGTGCAGTCCATCCACTTTCCCATAGAGGTCCAGTTTATTGCCGTCTTTATTATAGACTTCAGCAGAATGGGCTGCGCCAGCAATCAATAATGCTGGAACGAGCATTGCCAATACTTTTCTTTTCATTATGTATTCCCTTATGATAATAATCTTCATGAATAAGTGCTGCTTTCCAGAAGAGCACGTCTGGATACTATTCCAGGAGTTCATTTTATTTTAAAAATAACATGTAACAATTGTATTTTAAATATTTCTAAATGTTTCAATGTGGGTATTTATAATTCATATTGTATGATAAATATAAAACAAATTCATGATCTTTATGGTTTAATATCAAGTATTTATGCTTTTTTGTTTTGATATTGATGACTTGGATGTTTTCCAGATGACAATCGTACCCATTTGCCGAATGTGATAATTAAAAAAAACCGGCATAAATGCCGGTTATAAAAAAATGATTAAATGATAAAAAGGCTAATAACACGTTTATAGTGCCATGATTAATATAAAACAAAAACCAGATTGATGGGTTGGCGTTTTATTTGTTTATGATATGAGTAAATAAACAGGAGTCTGGATATTTTTGAAAATAAATGGAAATAACAGAGTGTTTTGTGACATAACTAAAATTGCCCTGGATCAATACATCTGCAAAATCAATGATTCGTGACTATATTGTGACGCACAGAACAGAAAAATGTGACTATAATCACAAAAAAAGAGCAAAAAAATCTCTCGAGTTACGTCACAAAAATGGAGTTTCCTTTGAGCAGTATGGAAGAAAGAGCAACGCGGAGTCTGGGCGGTAAACTGGCATTGTGGGTGTTTTACGCTTTCTGCGTCTATTTTGTCTGGGCCATGCTTCGTTATGCCTGGGTGATCAGCCACATCCAGTCAATTCCGGTTGCCGGATTTGAAAGTTCGCTTGGTTCAACCAGCGGAAAATGGATGGGGGCTTTGCTGGGGTTTCTGGTACTTGGGCTGGTGGGGCTGATTCTTGGCGGCATCGCCTGGTATACGCGCCCGCGTCGTCAGCCAACGTGAAGCTGCCGGAGAAACTTGCTACTGTAGCCTTTCTTAACGTACGGGAGGCACTGTGGATCTTCAGCACTGGCAATCACAATTTGAAGCATGGCTATGCCATCATCACACCCGGCAGGACGCCGCGCATGATATTTTTCACTTCCGCCGCGTCTGGGCGACATCCCGACAGTTGATGGAGGGACAGACGGTCGATGAGCTGGTTGTGCTGACCGCGTGTTATTTTCATGACAT
The DNA here is from genome assembly GCF_057983045.1 of Citrobacter sp. LST-B2. Taxonomy (NCBI): domain Bacteria; kingdom Pseudomonadati; phylum Pseudomonadota; class Gammaproteobacteria; order Enterobacterales; family Enterobacteriaceae; genus Citrobacter; species Citrobacter sp. LST-B2. Next base: position 2,958,288 of record NZ_CP192598.1, on the reverse strand, counting down.
TGTCAGCCTTGCCAAAAATCATCCGGATCGTCATCGCTCGTCGGTCCTGGCGGCGGCAGAAACCCGCCGTCTCCTCATCCGTGATTTTCCTGCTTTCCCCGAGTCGCAACTGGCGTCGGTTTGCCATGCGATTGAAGCCCACAGTTTTAGCGCAAATATTGCCCCCCTCACGTTGGAAGCGAAAATTGTTCAGGATGCCGACAGACTTGAAGCGCTGGGCGCGATTGGGCTGGCGCGTGTTTTTGCGGTTTCCGGCGCGTTAGGCGTGGCGCTTTTTGATGGCGAAGACCCCTTCGCCGAGCGGCGAGCGCTCAACGATAAACAGTTTGCCCTTGATCACTTCCAGACCAAATTACTGGCGTTGCCCGACACCATGCAAACCGAGCGTGGCCGGGAACTCGCCCGGCATAATGCCGGCTTCCTGGTGAACTACATGGCAAAACTGAGCGCGGAGCTAAAAGGGGAATACGAATCTGTCGATCCGGCGGTGATCCGCACGTTTAGTCCCAGCCACTCGTGAGGCCAATTTTATGTTAACCTGACGCCACTCTTTTTTGGTCGGTTAACGATATGCAGCAAAATCTTTCAGTAACAGGTTCGCTGGTTCCCGCAACAGACAGCAATGCAGACGTTGCGCAGGCGTTATTGGCGAAATTGTTGGAAATTTATGATGTTAAAACGCTGGTGGCTCATCTGAATGGAATCGGCGAGAACCACTGGAGTCCGGCCATTTTAAAGCGCGTGGTGGCGAATGCCTCCGCCTGGCACCGATTAAGCGAACGAGAGTCGGGGTTTTTGCGTACCCTGTTGCCCACGCCGCCAGCGCACCATCCGCACTATGCCTTCCGCTTTATCGATCTCTTTGCCGGTATTGGCGGTATTCGTCGCGGATTTGAGGCGATAGGCGGCCAGTGCGTGTTTACCAGCGAGTGGAACAAACATGCGGTGCGTACCTATAAAGCTAACTATTACTGCGACCCGGCCAGCCACCACTTTAATGAAGACATTCGCGACATCACGCTCAGCCATCGCGAAGGTGTCAGCGACAGTCAGGCGGCGGACCATATTCGTCAGCATGTGCCGCAACATGATGTCCTGCTGGCAGGCTTTCCGTGCCAGCCGTTTTCCCTTGCCGGGGTGTCGAAGAAAAATGCGCTGGGACGCGCCCACGGTTTTGCCTGCGATACTCAGGGAACTCTGTTCTTTGACGTTGTGCGAATCATCGATGCCCGCCGTCCACCGATTTTTGTTCTGGAAAACGTGAAAAACCTGAAGAGCCACGATCAGGGCAAAACGTTCCGCATTATTATGCAGACGCTGGACGCTCTGGGTTACGACGTTGCCGATGCAGAGGATAATGGCCCGGACGATCCGAAAATTATCGACGGCAAACATTTTTTGCCGCAGCACCGGGAACGCATCGTGCTGGTCGGGTTTCGTCGCGATCTGAACCTGAAGCGCGACTTTACCCTGCGTAACATCAGCACACGTTACCCGCCGCGGCGGACGACGCTGGCGGAATTACTGGAACCAGTGGTTGAAGCCAAATATGTGTTGACGCCTGTACTGTGGAAATATCTCTACCGCTACGCGAAAAAACATCAGGCGAAAGGTAACGGTTTTGGCTACGGCATGGTCGATCCCGCGAATCCGAATAGCGTGACGCGAACGCTTTCCGCGCGCTATTACAAAGATGGTGCTGAAATTCTGATCGACCGCGGTTGGGATTTCGCCACCGGGGAAGTGAATTTCGACGATCCGCAAAATCAACAGCATCGTCCACGTCGCCTGACGCCGAGAGAGTGCGCACGACTAATGGGCTTCGAGTCGCCGCAGGGATACCAGTTCCGTATCCCTGTTTCTGACACCCAGGCCTATCGCCAGTTTGGAAACTCGGTGGTCGTGCCCGCGTTCGCCGCCGTGGCGAAATTGCTGGAAGAGAACATTAATGCGGCGGTCGCGTTACGGCAGCAAGAGAGCGCTCATGGCGGACGTTCACGATAAGGCAACGCGCAGTAAAAACATGCGGGCCATTGCAACCCGCGATACGGCTATCGAAAAACGACTGGCGGGGCTGCTGACGGAGCAGGGGCTCGACTATCGCGTTCAGGATGCTTCACTACCCGGTCGTCCTGATTTTGTGGTGGATGAGTATCGCTGTGTCATTTTTACCCACGGCTGTTTCTGGCACCACCATCACTGTTATCTGTTCAAAGTGCCCGCGACGCGCACCGATTTCTGGCTGGATAAGATTGGTAAAAACGTGGCGCGCGATCGCCGCGATATCCAGCATTTACAGGAACTGGGCTGGCGGGTGCTGATCGTCTGGGAATGTGCGCTACGCGGACGGGAAAAGCTTAGCGACGCTGCGCTGTCAGAACGTCTTGAAGAGTGGATCTGTGGCGGCGGCGCGCCCGCGCAGATCGACACTCAGGGGATGCATTTACTGTAACGTTTTTTTGTTTTCCATCGCGTCAGGCATCGGTTTGGCCGGGAAAAGGTATTTCCCCAACGTGACCAGAACGACCGCAAAGACAATGACCCCCAGCGCCAGCCATTCAATCGGCGCCAGACGTTCACCTCCCAGTCCCGTCCCCAGTAACACCGCAACGACCGGATTCACATAGGCATAACTGGTTGCCAGCGCGGGGCTGACGTTACGGATCAAATACATATAGGCATTGATGGCAATGATGGAACCAAACAACGCCAGGTAGCCGACCGCCAGCAAGCCTGACAGCGACGGCAGCGCGGTCAGTTTTTCACCGCTGAGCAGTGAGGCACACATCAGTACGATCCCGGCGGCGAGCATCTCTATTGCGCCGGCCATCATCCCCACCGGTAGCGTAATACGCGAACCGTAGACGGAGCCAAACGCCCAACTGATCGAACCGATCAGAATTAATATCGCCCCCCACGGATTGCCGCTCAGATTACCACCGCTGTTGAGCATCACGATCCCCGCCAGCCCAATCGCAATCCCCAGCCATTCGAGCCTGCGGGTTTTAATGCCAAAGAAATGGCTAAAGCACAGAGTGAATAGCGGCACCGTCGCCACCACGACCGCCGCGATCCCGGAAGGGACGTTTTGATGCTCCGCCACGGTAACCAGACCGTTGCCGACGGCCAGCAGTAAAATACCAATCAGCGCCGCGTTAAGCAGAGGACGAAGCGGCGGCAGTTTATGGCCGCGCAGTAGTAAAAAGGCGGTTAACAGTCCCCCGGCGGCGAGAAAGCGCACGCCAGCCATCATCAGCGGCGGCCAACTTTCCACACCGATACGGATGACGAAATAGGTGGAACCCCAGATGATATACAGCGCGAACAGCGCGCTGAAAAGCGGTAACAACTGCCTGAAACGCATAATCCCTCACGTGAAAAACGCTAACAAGCGACATAGTAAACGCGAAAACTATCAGGCTGGCGAGTGATATAATTCATGTGTCTTGTTAAAAAAATGTTGACGAATAACACCAGTTTCGGCCTCGCGTGTTTTACTCCATACTTAACGCTTCAAGAATAAAAAAATGAGGGAATAATTTTGGCAGGAAGTAGCTTACTGACCTTACTCGATGATATCGCCACGCTGTTGGATGACATCTCGATGATGGGCAAACTGGCCGCGAAGAAAACCGCTGGTGTACTGGGGGATGACCTGTCGCTTAACGCGCAGCAGGTGACGGGGGTAAGAGCAAACCGCGAGTTGCCGGTGGTCTGGAGCGTTGCGAAAGGCTCGCTGGTTAACAAAGTGATCCTGGTGCCGCTGGCGCTGCTCATCAGCGCCTTTATTCCCTGGGCGATTACGCCGTTGTTGATGATTGGCGGCGCCTTCCTCTGTTTTGAGGGCGTGGAGAAAGTCCTGCACACCTTCGAATCGCGAAAACACAAAGAAGATCCGGCTGAGCGACAGCGGCGGCTGGAAGCGCTGGCGGCGCAGGATCCGCTGGCGTTTGAGAAAGATAAAATCAAAGGCGCAGTGCGAACCGACTTTATTCTTTCAGCAGAGATCGTGGCGATTACGCTCGGGATTGTGGCCGAGGCGCCGTTGCTCAACCAGGTGCTGGTTTTGTCAGGCATCGCGCTGGTGGTGACCATTGGCGTTTATGGCCTGGTTGGTCTCATCGTTAAGCTGGATGATATGGGGTACTGGCTGGCAGAAAAAACCAGCGTGCTGGCGCAGACATTAGGGAAAGGGCTGCTGGTTGTCGCGCCGTGGCTGATGAAATCACTGTCGGTGGTGGGTACGCTGGCCATGTTCCTGGTGGGCGGGGGAATTGTGGTACACGGTATTGTGCCGTTGCATCATGCCATTGAACAGTTTGCCCAGCAGCAAAATGCTGTGGTGGCGTTGATTTTACCGACGCTGCTGAATCTGGTATTGGGGTTTATCATCGGTGCCATCGTTGTGCTGCTGGTGAAAGCCGTTGCCAGAATGCGCGGGGTTGCGCACTAAAAGTCTTCCTCAGAATGAGGCAAAACCGGACATCCTCGTCTAAGGTGAAAACGTTCACTGGATACAGGAGGTAACATGGTTTTTTTGGTCAGTGAGGAAGTGACTGTGAAAGAGGGCGGTCCGCGTATGATTGTCACCGGCTATTCCAGCGGTATGGTGGAGTGTCGGTGGTATGATGGGTTTGGCGTCAAGCGAGAGGCATTCCATGAGTATGAACTCGTCGCTGGCGCTACCTGTAGACGGTGTGATGAAGCCTGATGACAAAACGCCCGGCGGATGTCGGGCGTTTTCTTAAAAAATGCGTGACGGCAACAATACGTAACGTACTGCGTTATGCCAGGATTAGGAAAGCAACAGCGAGTAGGGAGTGGGCAGAGTGCCGCACGAAGCAACGATGGAAAACGGGGGCTGGCTGAAAACGTTGGCGCGGCGACTCGGCCCTGGCCACGTCGTGAATCTCTGCTTTCTGATTGTCATGTTTTTTTCGACTCTTCTGACCTGGCGGGAAGTGGTCGTCCTGGAAGACGCCTATATCTCCAGCCAGCGTAATCATCTGGAAAATGTCGCCAACTCGCTCGACAAGCAGTTGCAATTCAATGTGGATAAGCTGCTGTTTCTGCGTGACGGGATGCATGAGGCGCTGATCACCCCGCTGGGGTTTTCGGTCTTAAGAGATGCGGTTACCCATTTTGAGCAGTTGCGTCATTCACGCGTCTGGCAGCTTGAGCTGGATAAGCGACGGACGCTGCCGCTGAATGGCGTTTCTGATGCGTTTGTAAGTCAAACTCAGTTGCTCTCGCGTGACGATCAATCGCTGAATAATGAGCTGACCGCCGCGCTGGAAGTCGGCTATTTGTTGCGTTTAGCGATCATCCGTACATCGATGTCGCAACAGGCGATGTATGTCTCGCGCGCGGGCTTTTACGTCTCCACGTTACCGACATCGCTGTCCAGCGATATTACTACCCGATATTACCACTACGTGATCCAACCCTGGTTTACCGAGCAGTCGCAGCGAAAAAACCGCATGCGCGGCGTACGCTGGTTCACCACGCCGTCACCCGATCTCTCTTACGAGCAGCAGCGCGTGACCGTTAGCGTACCGCTGGATTATCACTTTTACTGGCTTGGCGTGCTGGCGATGACCATCCCCGTGTCGGCAGTCGAACGGTTTATGGATGAAGCCATCGATAAGGACGTGGAGGGGGTGTATCAACTCTATGACAGCAAACTGAAGCTGCTGGCCGGTTCCTCGGCGGAATTGAGAAACGCGAACACCTTTGATGAGCGCGAACTGGCGATGCTCGCGCACGATATCGAACAGGATACCGTAGGCGGTTTGCGCATGGGGAGCCGCTACATCAGTTGGCAACGTCTGGATCATTTCGATGGCGTACTGGTGCGGGTACATACCTTAAGCGAAGGGGTACACGGCGATTTCGGCAGCATCAGTATTGCGCTGGCGTTACTGTGGGCGCTGTTCACCGCGATGCTGATCATCTCCTGGGTGGTCATCCGTCAAATGGTCAGCAATATGTTTGTGCTGCAAAGTTCACTCCAGTGGCAGGCCTGGCACGATACGCTGACCCGCTTGTATAACCGCGGCGCGCTCTTTGAAAAAGCTAAGCACTTGACTCAGCGTTGCCGAACGCAAAAACAACCGCTGTCGGTTATTCAGATCGATCTGGACCACTTCAAAAGTATTAATGATCGCTTTGGTCATCAGGCCGGGGATCGGGTGTTAACGCATGCCGCAGGCTTAATCAGCCGGACGTTGCGTACTTATGATGTTGCAGGGCGAGTCGGCGGGGAGGAGTTCTGTGTGGTCCTGCCGGAAACGTCTCTGGCGCAGGCGGAGCAGATAGCTGAGCGCATCCGCCTGCGGCTGAATGAGAAAGAGATTCTGGTGGCGAAAAGCGCCACGTTGTGGATTAGCGCCTCACTCGGGGTGAGCAGCACCCAGGAGACCGGAGACTATGATTTTGAGCAGCTCCAGTCACTGGCGGACCGTAGACTCTACCTGGCAAAACAGGCAGGCCGTAACCGGGTCTGTGTCTCGGATAAAGGCTAAGGCGTGGCGAAAAAATGGGTCATGCCTTCGTCCCAGCCTTCCGGCCCCTCTCGCTGCGTGCGGTAAACCTGCACGGTGCTGTCGGGGCGTAAAATTACCCCTTCGCGACTTAAGCCTTTCACGATGACGGCGTAATCCATCGCCTCCAGCAGTGGCGCGTCATTCGGGCCATCACCCAGTCCGACGGTGACCGGACGTCGCTTCCACTGGCGCTGATAGAGATCAATCAGCCCGTTTGCAGCCTGATCTTTTCCAGCGCTGGCATCCAGGACATGCCAGAATCGCGCGCCCTGAACAAACTGTAATCCCAGGTCGTTTAGCTGTCGGGTGAAGTCGGCCATTCGATCATCGCTGTCGCGCCAGATCAGCGTGACTGAAGCTTCATGCAGGCGCGTTAAGCTGGCCTGGGCATGTGTCAGGCCAGTCCACTCGGCGATGGTGGATTCATCGACATCATCAAACGTCGTAAATTTAAACGAGGATCGGGTACGAAGTTTGTTAATCACGGCGCTAATTTCAGCATGTGAAGCACCGGCTATCTGTCGCGGGAAGTCAGGATGCGTCTGCCAACGGCTGTCCAGTTCAACCACGGCGCCATTCTCAGCAATCAGCGGCAATCCCTGTAAGCCGAGTAACTTCTGGATGTGCAGCATTTCCGCCGCCGTTTTGCTGCTGCACAGGATCAGCGGAATATTTTTCTCACGCAGTCGGGCGAGCCAGGCGGCGGCAGGCTGCCAGTCATAAGTGTGACTGTCCAGCAGCGTGCCATCCAGATCGGTAAAAATCAGCAATGGAGCGTCGAGTGAAAGCATGTTTATTCCTGTCACGTGGGTTGCCGTATTCTGGATAAATCCTAAAAACAGGGTGTTTGGCCTGAAGGGGAAATGGGATCGATCCCGTCATCAGGCGCGCTGGCAGCCGGTCCGTTCCAACCATTAGAAGGATTAATCATTTGTCTGAAAAATATTTGCTTGTCATACAAAAAAATTGCGGATAAGGTTTAGCGTACATCAGATTTCCTGGTGTAACGAATTTTCAAGTGCTTCTTGCATAAGCAAGTTTCATCCCGACCCGTCAGGGTCGGGATTTTTTTCGCTGCAGCTCATCGATTAATTTCCGTCACGCTAAAATCATGGATGTCGAGCTCAAATGCCTCGGCCAATTCATGCCATGTATGATACTCACGGCCATCCACACTGACTCTGTCCGGGTCGTTTCCGCTACGATGGATCTCACTCTCGCTGATTTCATTAATCGCCGCCAGCAACGCGTCAACATCGACGCTGACTTCACGTTTTGCGGTATCGCTGTACTCTTTCGCGGTCTTCATTTCAACCTCGTCATTCACCGTGCCACAGACTAAGTATAGACCGTTGAGAAAACCCGCAATCGAACCGCTCAGACGCTGTCAGTCAGCGGTTTTTGTTCTACACTGGCACAAAGCCACAGGAGGATAATGATGAAGGTGAATGATCGGGTCACAGTCAAAACGGACGGCGGTTCTCGTCGTCCTGGCGTGGTACTGGCAGTGGAAGAGTTTAGTGAAGGCACAATGTACCTGGTTTCGCTGGAAGACTACCCGCTCGGCATCTGGTTCTTTAATGAGTCAGGGCATCAGGATGGTATCTTTGTGGAGAAGGCAGAGTAGGATTGCGACAGCCGATGTAAACCCGGCTGGTGGGACATCCACCAGTCGGGACGTCTCATCGCATGTTAACAAAGATACCGTTGGTCACGTTATCGGTTAGTCTGACGACATGATAGATAACCTGTTTGTTATGCGTCTTTATCTTTCGTTTTATATTCCCCTTATGGGATGACACCGTTTTTGCCTTGATATTCATTTGATCCGAAATTTGAATTGTTCCCTGGCCTTCCATCCACATGCGCAGCATGCTGGACTCAGTACGACTTAATGATAACGTCGGTAAATTTATTACACTGGCGGAATCCGTCTCTTTTTTCAGAATATCGCCAAGGAGATCGTCCAGGGATTCTGGCTTTATTGACTTTGAACTGATCAATAAGTTTTTTCTGACTAACAGATATTCATCAAAATGCACATTGGCAATTGCCATAAAAACAATAAATAACGTATTGGGATGTTGATTAATGATTTGCTTTATATGCTGACTGTTGGCTGGGTCATGGATAAAACAGTCTTCATTAATAAACACCACAGAAGGTTGGTGTGTATCACAAGCGATGTCGAGTTCGTCAACGGTCTCGATGTCGTTGATTTCCCTTTTTTTCACCCCTCTGCTTACCAGATACCCGGTCAAACCTAGCCGGGTGTAACTGCATAGATCCATAATAATCGTTGACATGGCTTACCCTCACTCAATGCGTAACGATAATTCCCCTTGCCCGAATATCTCACACAACTTAACGGAACCGAATGCTTCACCTAATGAGACGCGTTTGCGGTTTTCAGGCGGACTTACTATCCCGTAAAGTTACGTATAATTTGCCTGGAATTGTCTTAAAGTAAAGTAAATGTTGCGTTATGTGAGTGAGATAAAAACAAATAAAGCGCGTGAGAGTTATCCTGGTAGATGTTTTTACTGAATGACTTTAGGATAATCCTTAGAATAACAAGATAAACATTATGGACTATTATTAACGGGCAATTCACTAACAATATCAGCTAATAAATTGAAAATTTCGCTAAATAGGTGTTCACAAAACGGCGCAATCAACGGCATTAATGCCGCGATTAACGCGATGCCCACGGTCAGGGTAAGCGGAAAACCAATCACAAATACGGATAATTGCGGTGCCATACGATTTAGTAATCCCAGTGCCAGGTTCAGCGTTAGCAGCATGGTGATGACCGGCAGCGCCAGCATCAACCCGTTGAGGAAGATCAGGCTGCCCGCTCTGGCCAGCGCCAGAAACGCGTTGCTGTTCACCGGATTACCGCCAATGGGCAGGGTGTGGAACGTGTCGACCAACAGCGAAATCAGCCACAGATGACCGTCAAAGGTCAGGAACAGCAGCATCGCCAGCATATCAATGATTCTGGCAAGCACCGGCATATTCAGATGGCTTGCCGGATCGACAAAGGTGGCAAAGGAAAGCCCCATCTGCAGACCGATAATCTCACCCGCTGTACGCACCGCCGCAAAGGCAAACTGCATGGTAAAGCCGAGCGCGATGCCGATCAGAATTTGCTGCATCGCCAGCCATAGCGCATTAAACGAAAAAATCGGCACGTCGTTAGGCGGCAACGAAGGGGCAATGACGAGGGTAATGATGATCCCCAACCCCAGTTTCACCCGTTTGGGGACGGCACGTTCACTGAGGATCGGAGCGGTAGTAATCAGCGCCAGTACGCGCAGCAGCGGCCAGAAATAGAGGCTCAGCCACTGCAGCCATTGATCGCTGGTTACCTGCAACATCCGTCGTCTTACCCGATGATGTATGGCAGGTTGGTGAACAGCGTGCGCACGTAATCCAGCAGCAAATTCAGCATCCACGGACCGGCCACGATAATCGCCGTAAACACCGCCACGATTTTCGGGATAAACGACAGTGTCATTTCGTTAATCTGTGTGGCGGCCTGTAAAATACTGATGATAAGCCCCGTCACCAGCGCGACCAGCAGCAGGGGGGCGGCAAGCGCCAGGGCAACTTTCATGGCCTCGGTGCCAATCATCATGACCGATTCGGGTGTCATTTTTCGCCTCTAACTGTAGAAACTTTGTGCAAGCGAACCCACCAGCAGTTGCCAGCCATCAACCAGCACGAACAACATCAGTTTGAACGGGAGGGCAATGGTTGCCGGGGGAACCATCATCATCCCCAGCGCCATCAGCACGCTGGCGATCACCAGGTCGATAATCAGGAAAGGAATGAAAATCGTAAAGCCGATCTGGAACGCGGTTTTCAGCTCGCTGGTCACATAGGCGGGAAGCAAAATGCGCATCGGTACCGCTTCTGGCCCCTGAAGCGGACCGCTGTTTGCCAGACGGGCGAACAGGGCCAGATCGGCTTCGCGGGTCTGGCGCAGCATAAATTCACGTAGCGGCTGTGCGCCTTTGTCCAGCGCTTCCTGCATCGAGATTTTCTCTTCGCTGAACGGTTGATAGGCCTCAACATAAATCTTGTCGATGACCGGCGACATGATGAAAAAGGTCAGGAACAGCGCCAGTCCCAGCAGCACCTGGTTTGGCGGTGCGGACGGTGTACCGAGCGCATTACGCAACAGACCGAAGACGATGATGATGCGGGTGAAGCTGGTCATCATCAGCAAAATAGCCGGAATAAAGGTCAGCGAGGTGATGAAGACCAGCGTCTGTACGGGGAGCGACCAGCTTTGTCCACCGCCGGGCAGCGGTTGGCTCACCAGTCCAGGAAGTTGCGCCAGTGCGGCGGGGCTGATTAGCCATAGACCGGTCAGCGTAAGGGATAACAAACGGCGCATCAGGATCTCCCGGAACGCTTAAGCAAACTCTTCATCATGGCCTGAAAATCGGCAGGAGCAGACGGCGTCTCTTCTGGCACGACAGGGGCTGGGGGGAGGGTATGCAGCACATTGATGGTTGACGCCGTGACGCCAAGCACCAGCCGTGCATCCTCAACATCCACAATCACCACCCGCTCGCGCGGACCCAATGAGGTACTGGCGGAGACTTTCAGGCTGCGCGTACTGCCGCCTTTCGGCGCAAAACCCAGGCGCTTGATTACCCAGGCGGCTACCAGGATCAACAGGATGATCCCCAACAGCGCGCCGCTTACCTGCATCAAAGGCGAGCCCGGTACGGCAGAAGGCTGTTGAACGGTGGCCTGGGTTTTCATGATTAACGACTCAGACGACGCATACGCTCGGACGGGGTGATGATGTCGGTAATGCGTACACCGTATTTATCGGCCACGACCACCACTTCACCCTGGGCGATCAGATAGCCGTTGATCAGGATATCCAGCGGTTCACCCGCCAGGCCGTCCAGCGCCACCACGGAACCCTGCGTCAGACGCAGCAGCTCCTTAATGGTCATCCGCGTGCGGCCCAATTCAACGGTCAGTTTGACCGGAATATCCATGATTAGATCGATATCCTGTAGCGTGCCGCTGACATCGCCACCGCCAAGCTGCTGGAAAACGGCGTCGGCCGCACTTTTGCTGGTCGTGGTTTTTTGCTCGTTTAACGCGTCAGCCCACAGATCGTCCAATGCGCCAGTGTTCTCATCAGACGGATTATTCATGTCACTCATTTGGGCTGTTCCTCATTCAGTGAATTCAAAATCGGGTTAATCAAATGTTCCACGCGTAACGCATACTGGCCGTTAACCGTGCCGTATTGGCTGGTCAGTACAGGTACACCGTCCACATGAGCAATAATGCGGTCTGGTTTTTCTATTGGCAGCACATCGCCGGGTTGCAGTTTTAATATCTGAGAAAGGCGCAGCGGAATATCGGCAAAGTTCGCTACCAGCTCCAGCTCGGAGTGTTGAACCTGACGCACCAGATTGTCGCGCCAGTTCTGATCTTCATTGCGGGAGTTTTCCAGCGGCGGGTTCACCAGCAGTTCGCGCAGCGGTTCAATCATGCTGAACGGCAAACAGATGTTGAACTCACCGGTCAGGTTGCCAATCTCGACATGGAAAGGGGTATTGACCACGATATCGTTCGGTGACGTGGTGATGTTGGTAAACTTCACCTGCATTTCAGAACGCACGTATTCCACTTCCAGCGGATTGATCGCCTTCCAGGCGTCGCTATAACCTTCCAGCGCCAGTTTCAGCATGCGGTTGATGACGCGCTGTTCGGTGTGGGTAAACTCGCGGCCTTCCACTTTCGTCGGGAAGCGGCCATCACCGCCAAACAGGTTGTCGACGGCGATAAACACCAGGCTCGGCGAGAACACTACCAGACCCGTACCGCGCAGCGGCTTCAGGTGGATCAGGTTCAGGTTGGTCGGTACCGGCAGGTTACGAGCAAACTCGTGATACGGCTGAATGCGGATCGCGCCGACGGTGATATCCGGACTACGACGCAACAGGTTAAACAACCCCATCCGGAACTGACGGGCAAAACGTTCGTTGATGATCTCCAGCGCCTGCAGACGCTCGCGCACTACGCGACGCTGGGTATTGGGATCGTACGGGCGAATTTCGCTGTCGCCCGCGATACCCGGAGTCGGCTCGTCTTTCGTGTCGCTGTCGCCATTCAACAGCGCATCGATTTCAGCCTGAGAAAGAATACTGTCGCCCATGTCTTTACCGCAGAATGAAAGCTGTATACAGCACGTCGGTGACGTCCTGTTTGGGTTGTCCGGCAACGAGCGGAGGGGAAAGCGTCTCTTTAATCGCCGCGATCAATTTTTGCTTACCTTCTTCGGTAGACAGTGCGTTGGCGTCCTGACGAGAGAACAGCAATAGCAGACGGCTACGGACTTCTGGCAAATATTCGTTCAGGCGCGTGCGCGTGGCTTCATCCTTCAGACGCAGCGTCACGCCGATATACAGAACGCGATCCGCATCGCCCAGATTGACGGTAAACGTATCCAGGGCGAAGAACACCGGTGCAGGCGGCGGCGGTGGTTCATTGGCCGCCGGAGTGGGATGCTGCTGCATACGCCAGTAGCTATAGCCTGCGGTGGCGCAAGCGGCAAGGGTAATGATTACCAGCAGCGGGATCCAAATTGAGCGTTTGCTCTTTTTGCTAATCGCGGAATCAGTCATCTGATACGGGCTTCCTGTTTCGGTACAGCTTATCGGCTGATTATCCCGTGTCCTGACCACGACAAAGCGTGGAAAAGACGCGGATAATCGTGCTACCTCTGGCGTTAGGCGAAGATATCGACGGCGCCATTACCGCGTGCGGCGGACTGGAGCGAAGCGGGAACCGCCAGCTCGCTCTCGTCATCAACCATGAGCCGATCCTGTCCCTGCGTGCGAGCCGTCTGCTGCTGTTGGGATGAGGCGTGCTGCTGGTCGGCGAAACTCTCGCTGCTAATGCTGCTTTGTCCCAGTTGAATGCCACTTTCCGCCAGTTGCGTGCGCAGCGTCGGCAGGGCGGCTTCCAGCGCCGCGCGAACGTGACTATGGGCTGAGACCATCTGCAATTGTGCCTGGTTATCATCAAGTTTAAGCGAGATTTGTACCTGACCCAGATCTTCCGGATGCAGACGCAGTTCCGCGCTCTGCTGACCCTGACGGGTAAACAGCGTGATGTGTTGACTCAGGGATTGCTGCCACTCATGGCTACCCAACGGTGCGCTCAGAACCGGTGCGGCGCTGGTGGGCAGCGGCTGTGAGGCGGAATGCGGGGTTGTGGTCATCGCGATGCCTGGCGTCACAGGTGAAGGCGTACTGTCGATCTCCGCGTTGACGGCAGCGGCAGCCACCACAGGCGTAGTGACCGGCTGACCTTTAGCGCTTTCCGCAGCGATCACCGGCGTGGCATTGTCCATTTTGTTTTTTTTCGCATCGTCATGGGTCAACGGACTGGTCGCGGCCTGCGCGAGCGAACGGGGATCGGTGCTCAACGTGGTGCTCAGCACACGCCCTTTTTCACCGGTAGTTACCGGCGGTGTCGTCATTCCCGGTTGACCCGGCAGCATGGCGAAAAGGGCGCTGAGGTTGGCGAGATCGTCATCGCTGAGAGCCGTGGCACCTTCATCTTTCTGCGCGGACTGGCGCAGGGCCGCGAGCGCACTGCTCTTTTGTGTGGGCGTCAGGGCGGACAGCAGGGCCTGCGCATCGCTCAGTCCTTTTTGCAACTCTTCAGACTGTCCTTCTTTGGCCGCTAACAGGTCGGCCAGTTTCACGGTCTGCGAAGCGTCACCGTCCTGTGCCAGCAGGCCTTTTTGCAGTTTGCCGCTGGCGGCCTGTAAATCGGCTAACGTCAGCGGCGCGTCTTTACTCTGTGCGTCGCCTGCGCCTAATGCGCCTGCCAGCAGGGTCAGAAAATCCTGGGCGGAATCCGTCGCCTTACCGGACGACAAGCCGGTAATAAGGTCAGTGTCCGTGGTGACCCGTTGGGGTAAAGTGATCATTCTGGTTTCCTCATTGCTGCACGCTGCGCAAATTCATCCATTTTTTTCTGATCCAGGCGGTTTTCAGCCAGTAAGGCCGCCGCGTTCTGTCTGTCTTGTAAGGTTTGCCAGGCCTGAAGCCGTTGTTTTTTTTCACGCCAGCTGTTCAGCGCCATATCTACTTTTTGCGTCCACTGCGTTAACTGCTGGCGGTGTTGTTCCACCGCTTTTTCCAGGGTCTGAATAAATTGCTGATAGTTAATCCAGCGATTACTGGCAATCCCCTGACTCATATCGTTGTTGAGGTTGCTGCGATATTCATTCTGGTAGTCAAGCAGCATCGTGAGCTGTTCTTCCGCCTGCTGAAAACCGCGGCGCATTTCACCTAACAGCAGCGCCGCGTCATCCACCTCTTTTTCGGCGAGATCTTTGAGTGTTGCCAGTGCACCATGTTCAGCCATGACCATTACCCTCTTGCTTCATCACACCGTCGGGAAAATCAGATCGAGCGCCGACAGAGAATCCTCCCAGTCAGCGCGTTCGAAAATACCTTGCTGCAAAAACGCCTCCAGTTGTGGCCACAGCGCGATGGCTTTATCGAGCATCGGATCGCTGCCTTTGGCATAGGCGCCGACGCTGACGAGATCGCGGTTGCGCTGGAAGCTCGATAGCAACTGCTTGAAGTGACGCACTTTGGCGTAGTGTTGTTCCGTTATCAGCGCCGTCATCGCACGGCTGATCGATGCTTCAATGTCGATAGCGGGGTAGTGTCCGGCCTCCGCCAGACGTCGCGACAGCACAATGTGACCATCAAGGATGGCTCGCGCCGAGTCGGCAATCGGGTCCTGCTGATCGTCGCCTTCGGTCAGTACCGTATAAAAGGCGGTGATGGAACCGCCGCCGTGGATCCCGTTACCTGCGCGTTCAACCAGCGCCGGAAGTTTGGCGAAGACCGACGGCGGATAGCCTTTGGTGGCCGGTGGTTCACCGATCGCCAGCGCGATTTCACGCTGGGCCATGGCATAACGGGTCAGGGAATCCATGATCAGCAGCACGTGCTGACCGCGATCGCGGAAATCCTCGGCGATACGGGTGGCATAAGCGGCACCCTGCATGCGCAGTAAGGGCGACACGTCCGCCGGCGCGGCGATCACGACCGAACGCGCGCGTCCGTCGGCACCGAGAATGTTTTCGATGAAATCCTTCACTTCGCGGCCACGTTCGCCAATCAGTCCAACGACGATGACGTCGGCGCGGGTATAGCGCGCCATCATGCCAAGCAGCACGCTTTTCCCGACGCCGGAACCGGCGAACAGCCCCATACGCTGGCCGCGACCGACGGTTAACAGGGCGTTGATCGGGCGCACGCCGGTATCCAGCACATGCTCAATCGGCGTACGCTGCAACGGGTTAAACGGCTGGGTAATCAGCGCTCCGGTTTCCGTGGTGTCGGGGGAGGGAAGGCCGTCAAGCGGTTTGCCGCTGCCGTCGAGCACGCGACCTAACAGCGCCGGACCCAGCGGCAACTGTTTACCGCTTTGCAACCCTTCACCGGCGATGTTTTTGGCGTAGACACGCGCGCCGGGCAGAATGCCTTCGACCTCTTCGAGCGGCATCAGAAACAGGCGCTGACCGTTAAAGCCCACCACTTCACTTTCCACTTCGCGGGTTTCCGTTCCGTCCTGGCGTTCAATCACGCAGGTCGCGCCGAGCGGCAACTGCAACCCGGTGGCCTCCAGAACCAGGCCGGTGGCGCGGGTCAGTCGTCCGTAACGACGAACGGCCGGAAGCTGCGCCATTTTGGCTTCGAAATTATCCAGCGTCGTCAACCAGCGAGTCAGGCGTGAGGTCATCAGATCACTCCCGGCGCGGCCAGACGACACAGTTCTTGCCAGCGGGTCGCCACGCTGGCGTCGAGATCGCCTTCATCCGCAGAAACTTTGCAGCCGCCATGGTGCAGGGTCGGATCGCCACGCAAACGCCAGCCGTGCAGGCTGAGGGTGGCACCGAGCATCTCTTCAACGCGCTGTAAATCATCCGGATGGACGCGCAGCTGCGGTTTGCCGCTGAACAGGGGCTCCTGTTGTAAGAGCTGTTGGATCTGCTTGATTAAGGCGGAATTATCCACCGCGGGCGTCTGACCAATGACCTGACGCGCGGCTTCCAGCGCCATCTGCATCAGACGCGAAGCGATCACGCTGTCCAGCGCGTCCAGCGTGTGCTGGAATTCGCTGACCAGTTGTTGCATCCGCGCATGAAGCGGGGCCTGCTGGGTGCGCGCCTGCACCTGGCCCTGTTCAAGCCCTTGTGCCAACCCTTCCTGATAGCCTTGTTCATGACCGGACTTCCGTCCTTCCGCCAGTCCCGCGTTGTAACCTTGCTCGTGGGCCTGAATTTTCAGCTGGGCTAACTGTTGCTCAAGCTGTTGTTCCGCACTGATCTCGGGTTCGTCCTCTTCAGACACGGGGTCATCGTCGTGCTCCATGGGCACAAATTCAGCCAGCGGCGGCGCGAGATCGTCCGGGGTCCAGATTTTCCACGGCAGCTCGTTAGACATAAGTATCCTCGCCGCTGCCAATCATCATCTCGCCGGTCTCGGCCAGACGACGCACAATCAACAGAATGGCCTTCTGTTCGTTTTCCACTTGCGACAAACGCACCGGGCCACGGTTGGCGAGGTCGTCGCGCAGGATATCTGCCGCACGTTGCGACATATTGCGCAGGAACTTCTCGCGCAGCGGCTGTTCCGCGCCTTTCAGGGCGATCAGCAGCGACTCGGAATCCACTTCCTGTAGTAAACGCTGGATGCTGCGGTCGTCCACATCGACCAGGTTTTCGAACAGGAACATCTCGTCGATAATTTTTTGTGCCAGCTCGCCGTCGAATTCGCGCACAGCGGTAATAACCGCTTCTTCTTGCTGCGTTTTCATCAGGTTGATAATTTCTGCCGCCGTTCTCACGCCGCCCATTTTGCTGCGCTTGAGGTTCTGACCGTCGAGCAGGCCGTTGAGCACTTCGGTCAGTTCCGCCAGCGCGGCAGGCTGTACGCCGCCGAAGGTGGCGATACGCAGCATGACATCGTGACGCAGACGTTCGTCGAACAGCGCCAGGATATCCGCCGCCTGACCGCGTTTGAGGTGCACGAGGATGGTGGCGATAATCTGCGGGTGTTCGTCGCGGATAAGGTCGGCGGCGCTTTGCGGCTCCATAAAGTTGAGCGTTTCAATGCCGCTGGCGGTATCACGGGTTTCAAGAATATCTTCCAGCAGGCTGGAGGCTCGCTCTTCGCCCAGCGCCTTCACCAGTACCGAACGCAGATATTCGTTGGCATTGATGTTCAGGGCGGCGAACTGCTCGGCTTCCTGCTCAAACTCCGCCAGCACGTCGGTCAGCTGTTTGTTGGAGATCTGGCGGACGTTCGCCATAGCGGCGCTCAGGGTCTGCACTTCGCGCTGGGAGAGGTGTTTGAACACTTCCGCCGCGCGATCTTCGCCAATGGTCATCAACAGGATGACGCTTTTATCGGTACCGGAAAGAGCATTACTCATGATCGTTATTCATCCACTGGCGAATGACCAGCGCCACGACGCGCGGATCGTTATCTGACATTTCGCGAATGCGCTGGCTCATCACTTCGGCGCCCAGGCGCTGATTTGCACGACGCTGCTGAGTCTGCTCATCTTTACTGAGGCGAACCTCAACGGCTTCTTCGGTCTCCTGACGGAGTTGCTCGCGTTCCTGCGCGGCTTTCGCCTCTTCAGCGCGACGGGTCAACTGCGGACGAATCGCTTTGCGCCACAGGATCCATGCCACCAACAGCACCAGCAACCAACGTCCGGCCGAGATCAACTGTTCGATAAACAACGGCTGTTTCCAGAACGGCAGTTCGCCAGCGTTGTCATCGGTAGCGCTGAACGGTGAGTTGACCACGTTCAGGGTATCGCCGCGCTTGTCCGAGAAGCCCATTGCTTCACGGGTCAAATCTTCAATCTGCTTCATTTGATCGGCAGTGAGCGGCAGCGGTTTGCCATCCGGCAACGTTTTGTAGTTCACGACCACGGCGACGGAGAGTCGCTGTATATCGCCAACGTTCATTTTTGTGTGGCGAATGGTGCGGTCAACTTCATAGTTGCTGGTTTCGTTGCGTTGGGTATTACGTGGACCAGCACTGGCACTGGTGGCCGTCTGCTGCTGCGCGTTCTGTCCATTTTGTGCATTCTGCGCATTTTGCTGATTCGCGGGCGGCGTGGTGATCGGCGCCGTATTGGCTGGGGCAGGCTGGTTGGACAGCGCACCCGGTACGCCACCGGGCAGACCGGAGCCAATTTGCTCGCTTTCATTCAGTTGACGCGAACGCAGCACGGCCTGAGAGGCATCGCCGTTTGGCCGATACTGTTCTTCTGTCTGCTCTTTATTGGCGAAATCCAGCTGCGCGGTGACCTGCGCGTGGACATTCCCGTTACCGACAATCGGTGACAGGATCGATTCGATACGGCGCTGGACACGGCCTTCCACGTCGCTGGCGTATTTCAGCTGTGCGTCGTTCAGATCGCGACTGCTGGTATTCGACTGCGTGAGCAGATGACCAGCCTGATCGACCAGCGTTACATTGCCCGGCGGCAGACCGGCTACCGCGCTGGAAACCAGATGGACGACCGCAGTGATTTGGCCTTCATCCAGCGCACGCCCCGGTTCCAGATTGACGGTCACCGAGGCTGAAGGGGATTTCTGTTCACGCACGAACAGAGACGGCTTGGGCATTGCCAGATGTACGCGGGCGCGCTTAACCGGGCCAAGGGTTTCGATGGTGCGTGCCAGTTCGCCTTCCAGCGCACGCTGGTAGTTAACCTGCTCGCTAAACTGGCTGATGCCGAACTTTTCCTGATCCAACAGCTCAAAGCCCACCGCCCCCCCTTTCGGCAGTCCTTGTTGGGCAAGACGCAGGCGCAGTTCATGGACTTTGTCGGCGGGAACTTCAATCGCGCCACTGCCTTCCGAGAAGCGGTACGGGATGTTCATCTGGGTCAACTGGGTGACGATCGCGCCGCCATCCTGATCGGATAAATTGCTGAATAACGTACGATAATCAGGCGCTTTAGCCCACAACACCATCGCCACAATAATGGCGACGGCCGCAGAGCCTGCAACAATCAGAGGAATTTTGGGATTCGCACGCAGGCGATTAAGCCACTCGAGAGGTTTAGATTGGGTTGCAGCCGATGCAGTCGCGTTCATCTCGCACCTCGTGACTGCTCGTGGACGGCTTTATTTGCAAAGTGGAACAAGACTCACTCCCGGGTCAGCAAAATCGAAAAATTGACGGTCTCATTATTTGCGGTTTCGTTTTTTTCTATGCGGCAAAAACCGGGGTTTTTTATCGTTATTTAGCGCCTTTATCTTATTGACAAACTGGTAATCTCTGCTGCGTAGAAAACCATCCAGAGGATTATCATGTCAGCGATTCAGGGGATTGAAGGGGTTATCAGCCAGCTCCAGGCGACGGCGATGAGCGCCAGGGCGCAGGAGACACTGCCGCAACCGACCGTGAGTTTTGCCGGTCAATTGCACGCGGCGCTGGACCGCATCAGCGATACGCAAACTGCTGCCCGCGTACAGGCGGAAAAATTCACGCTGGGTGAGCCGGGGATTGCGCTCAACGATGTGATGACCGATATGCAAAAAGCCTCAGTTTCCATGCAGATGGGAATTCAGGTGCGCAACAAACTGGTGTCGGCCTATCAGGAAGTGATGTCCATGCAGGTTTAGGTTTGAGTGCCGGATGGCGCTGGCGCTTATCCGGCCTGTGATTCCCTGTAGACCGGATAAGGGGCCGTTGCCTTCCGGCAATCAGTTACTTCTGAATCAAATAACGAATTGTCGGCCCATCTTGCTGAATATCGAGCACGGTGTAGCCATGGTTGCGCGCATCCAGCGGAATGTTATTGATGGACTGCGGACAGTCGCTGACCACTTCCAGAATTTCCCCTTTCTTCAACTGCGGCATCGCTTCCAGCGTCGCGACGGCAGGGTAAGGGCAGGGCTCGCCGACCATATCAAGGCGATAATCAGGAACAATGTTTTTCATGCGGATTCCTTAGCAGGGGTCAGCCCGGCACGACGGAAGAAATGTTTTTCCCAGCCGATGATTAACATCAGGGCGGCAAACAGCAGCAGATAGGTCACCAGCAGGCCGCCGAGCGGACCGAAGGTATTGAGCAGGTTAATTTTATCCCAGTTGGTGGCCAGCGCAGGGGCGAAGTCATCCCAGTAGTAGGCCAGAATCGTTGAGCCGATGACGTTACCGAGACCCACCCACCAGTAGTGTACCTGGCCTTCCACCGCGCGGTACATCCAGCCGGTTTCACACCCGCCTGCCAGCACGATACCAAAACCAAACAACAGCCCGCCGATTACTGCATTCGGGCCCGCCCACATGATTTTGGCTTCCACGCCCAGTTGTACGTAGCTGAAAATACCGATTGCGCTGACGCCCATCCCGAAGATGATTGCCTTTGCCATATGGGTGCGTCCGGTGATCCACAGATCGCGGAAGGCGGAGGTGAAGCAGATTTGCGCGCGCTCGATCAGCAGACCAAAACCCACGCCGAACAGCATCGCCAGACCCAGCTTCGGCTGGTTCATGGCGGTCAGTAGCGCCCAGCCAATCATGCCGATAAACACCAGCATGCCGAGGCGGAAACGACGGCGCGCCTGATCCGGTTTCTGCGTCAACGGCGACGCAGCGGAGACTTTCTGCATGTTGACCGGAATGCGGAATATTGGCAGCAGGGTAAATCGCGCGCCAAACCAGGAACCGATGGCGGTTGCCAGGGCAAAGAACCAGGCGTGCAGAGAGAATTGAGGAATACCAGTAAAGAATGCCGCCAGGTTGCAGCCCATCGCCATACGCGCGCCGAACCCGGCGATGATCCCGCCCAGCACCGCCTGCATGATGCGGATGCGACTGCGCGGCATGCGTAGTTTGACGTTGTTGGCCCACAACGCTGCCGCGAAGCAACCGCCGAACATACCGAGGATCATCATCCCGTCGATGCGAGTGAGCGGGGTGCCTTCCAGGTGGATCAGCTTGTAGTAGCCCCATTCTTCCGCATGGACGCCAAACAGTTGCAGGATTTGTCCGCCCCAGCGGGTAAATTCACCCGTGACGGCCCAGAAGGTGCCGGTGATGCCAAAATAATACGTAGAGAGAATACCCGCTGCGATGACCGCAGGGATGGGCGCCCAGAATTTAACTAACCAGGCTTGTTTGAATTGTTGCCATGACATGTGTTTTGCCTCTGAACTCAGAAGGTGTGAAACAAGAAAGCGGATAGTACACCACGGCGGCAATTTTGCCTGGTACTATTAAGCGGTAATCCCAAATGGATCAAAGTTCTGCTGGCACCGCGAAAGGCTGGCGACCGCAGGCCTTTAATGCCACAATCCTCTTTTCTTCGCATGCAGGATGAATGATGAAAAAATGTGCAATCGTTGGGGCGTTACTGATGTTAGCGGGATGCGCCGAGGTGGAAAACTACAATGATGTGGTCAAAACGCCTGCGCCCGCCGGGCTGGAAGGGTACTGGCAGACTAACGGGCCGCAGCGCAAACTGGTGAGCCCGGAAGCTATTGCCAGTCTGGTGGTGACCAAAGAGGGCGATACGCTCGATTGTCGCCAGTGGCAGAGGGTTATTGCGCTGCCGGGTAAGCTAACGATGTTGTCCGGTGACTTGACCAACGTGACGGTCAAACGTGAACTTTATGAGATCGAGCGGGAAGGGAACACCCTGGAATATGACGGGATGACCCTGCAACGCGTGGATCGTCCAACGGTGGAGTGTGCCGCCGCGCTGGAGAAATCCCCGCTGCCAACGCCATTACCGTAATCAATTGTCCCCGACAGTTTTCCCTGTCGGGGCGCTTCATCAGATCACCTCTTCAATGACCCATACGCTGACGCTGCCGCCATTGCAGTAAAACGTAGCCTCGCCATTTTCGTCAGTGATGACGATCTCCTCGCGGTTTCCCAGATAGTCGCGCCAGGTTTTATTGCCGTAGTTTTCACCCAGCATAAGCGTTTTTTCACCGTCGTCGCCATTGGATAACACCACCACGCATCCGGGATCGTCGTCCGTTCCGCTACGGCTGAAAGCAATGCAGTTGGGGTGATCAAACCAAAGCGTCTGAATGCCGTGGGCGAAACGCTGGCGGGCAAGAATGAGTTCGGCGAGTTGCTCGATGACAGGCATGTCGATGGTATAGGTTTCCCCGTCGCCTCCGGTATCTTCATAGTGCGCGCCATAGAGATCGGGATAGAAAATCGACGGTACGCCATTTTCCCGCAGCAGGATGAGCGCGTAGGCCAGCGGTTTGAACCATGCTTCAACTGGGGCTTCCAGCGCTTGCAACGGCTGGGTGTCATGGTTGGCGACCAGCGTCACGGCGTGAAACGGATCGGCTTCTACCAGCGTGCCGCTGAAGATCTGGCTCATGTCGTAATCACGTCCCTGACGCGACGCTTCATGAAAATTGAGCTGTAACGGGGCGTCGAACAGCATCGTTTTGCCTTCCACCTGGTCGATATAGGTTTGCAGCTTATCCACTTCGTGCGACCAGTATTCGGCAACGATAAACAGCGGCTTCGGTGCCACCTCCTGAACGTGTTCAATCCACTCTTTATAGAACCAGGCCGGAATGTGTTTTACCGCATCGAGACGAAAGCCATCACACTGTGTTTGTTCCATCACCCAGCGCGCCCAGTATTTAATCTCTTCGGTGACGGCGTGATTACGAAAGTCGATGTTTTCGCCCATCAGGTAATCGAAATTGCCCATTTCATCGTCGACCTGGTCGTTCCAGCCCTCGCCGGTATAGTCGTTGACGATTTTAAAAATGCCGTCTTCGTCAGGGTTTTCGATGTGGTCGATGCCGCTGAAGCATTTGAAATCCCAGATGAACTGCGAGTACTGACCGCCTCGCGCCGGGAAGGTGTAACGCGTCCAGGCTTCGCATTCGATGATCTCATCGGCAATCTGCGTGCGATCGTCTTCGTTGACCCGCTGTACGCGCAGGGGCTCTTTTTCGTCCGCCCCCATTTTGTGATTCACCACCACGTCGAGTAGCACCGCGATGTCGTTTTTTTTCAGCGCGTCGATAGCCGTAAGAAGCTGCGCCTTATCACCATATTTGGTGGCAAGGGAGCCTTTTTGGTCAAACTCGCCGAGATCAAACAGATCGTAAGAGTCATAGCCGACGGAATAGCCGCCTGACGCGCCTTTATAGGCGGGCGGCAACCAGACCATGTTGATACCGATATCATTGAGGCTGTCTGCGCGCTCTGTCACCTCTTGCCAGAGTTTGCCACCTTCAGGGTAATACCAGTGGAAGAACTGCAGTAACGTGGGGTTTTTCATCTTCCGAGCTCCAGAAGTCTTGTAGACGACCTCTGGAGTATGGAAGATTTTTGCTAACGTAGCGGGAATTATTGTGGAGCAGGGGGAGCGTCGGGTACCAGCAGCATGCCAGAAAGATTGCTGTAGGTAGAGGTCAACGTTTTTTGCTGGTTTCCGTTTTGGATAAGCACTCTTAACTCATCCATCCGAATGCTCAGCAACCGCTTAACTTCGTTCTCGTTATCGATAATTGTGTGGAGCAACTCTCTGATCTGACTTTGCGAAGAGGGATCGCCTGGAGGGTTTGGGTCTTGAGCCAGAGACTCGACCAGGCGAATATACTCCATCTCTCCTTCGACCAATTCATCCCATTTGTTTTCACTCGCCAGCCTGAGCATTTGCTGGCTCACAGAACGAAGTAGTAGCCACTGCTGCAAGGATGAAAAGGAAGCGCTCATTATTTTATATCCTGTGCTTTTGAAGACGGATCAATTTCTTTCCATGCTTCTGAAATATTACTCAGTAGGGCATGAACTTCGAGGATGGCTGACGCGTCATTGTGCAAGTTTGCCTGTAATAAACGGCGAGTCATATAGTCATACAGGTTATCGAGGTTGTCGCATAATTCCTGATTGACACTGCGATCAAGTCCGGACTGTAAACCATTCGAAATAATATTAATGGCTTTGGTCAGCGCTTTTCCCTTACCGGGAATATCACCCTGTTCGAGCAAGATCAGCGCTTTTTTTAAGGCGCTGAGCGCGCCATCAAAAAGCATGTTTACCAGTTGATAAGGGGAGGCGCTCATTACAGCGCTCTCCACTTCGATTTGCGCATAGGCGCTAATACCTGCACGGCTATACATGCAAAAATCCTTACGACGATGAAGACATAGCGGTAAATTGTTGACTCAAATAACTGCCGGTATTGTTCAGCTTGTTTACCAGCGTATCGAGTTGCGTAAACTGCTTTTTATAACGCTCGATGGTGTTATTGATGCTGAGCGTGGTGTCATCAATGCGCGTTTTTAATTTTTTTAGCGAATTATTGATACCGTCCGTTGCGCTCTGAACCGCACCGTCATCGGCCAAAAATTGCTTCAGCAGGGCGCTGGTTTGTACGCCGAATCCGGTTTTTTCACCGTCACCGACAAAGAATTCAGTCACGCTACCAGGTTTATCATTCAACGCCTTATCCAGTTTTGTGCTGTCAACGGTCAGTTTACCGTTGACATCCTGGGTGATCCCCATGGATGACAGCGTGGCGTAGTCAGAAGGCTGCGCGCTAATCACCATGGAACGCAGGCGCGTCTGAATGTTGCGCAGCGTGCCGTCTCCCATCAGATCGCCATTGCTTGAATCCTGGCTGTCACTGCCCTGATCGACGGCGGTGTATTTCGTTTGTGACGAAATGGTCGTCTGCAATGAGTTATAAGCATCGACAAAAGACTGAATCGCCGCTTTCATCGCTGTGTTATCACGGGTAATTGTGAGCTGTTCTGGCTTATCGGCTTCTGTTTCTTTCAGCAGCGTCAGCGTCAGACCTTCCGGCGCATCTTTGATCGTATTGCTGCTGCGCGTGATGGTGATATCGTTAATTTTAACTTCGGCGTCAGATGCCTGAACCGTCTGCTTTAGTCCATTACCCGACGTTGCGCTCGGATCATAAGCCAGTTTCTGCTTCAGGGTATCGTCACCCGTCACTGTCACGGTCATAGCATTACTCACACCCGTCTCTTTGGATGTCAGTGACAAATAATAAGAGTCATCGTCTGCTTTGATAATCGTGGCGGTGACGCTGCCATTTTGCTTATTAATTGCGTCGCGAATCCCGGTCAGCGAGGTTTGATCGTCTGTTAACGTGACGGTCATCGGTTCTTTTTGACCCGGCTGACTAATGGTAATGGTGCGAGAGTCCGATCCCGTTGTGCCGCCAATTTTATCTTTATTGCTGGAGAATTCCTGGGATGTCAGCGTCTGAGACTGCGCCATCTTGAGAACTTCAACCGTGTAATTCCCTGCTGGCACGCCACCATCCACAGTGGCGCTAAAGGCGGTGTTTTTACTGGTTACCGCACTGGTTGCGATCTTATCCGCTTTGACCAACGCATCAGATGCCGTCTGCACTTTTTGCAGTGCGCTTTTTACCACGCCCCAGGCCGTCAGCTGTGCTTTATAAGACGTCTGCTGAGTGGTTAACGGTGTGAGTCTTTGCTGCTCCGCGGCATTTAATTTATCCAGCAGAGCACTCAGATCCAGATTCGAACCGACGCCAAGAGAACTAACACTCGCCATTACATTTTCCTTTTGAATAAGAACCAATGGAGAGGGTATCGGCACTTAACGCGAGAAGTTTAGCGAAAAGATAGCGGTGGCAATTGCATAATAAAGAGGCTTTTTAGGAAGGTATTCTGCTTCTCGGTAAAATAAGCCAGAGACAGGGATGAAGATTTATTTGAAATTGTTCAGGTGATAAAAAAGCGGCAAAAAAAGAGTGATAAAAATTGCTAAAGGTTCGTTTGAGGCTGTCGATAATCTGAATAACGGCGCAGGAGCCGTAGGCCAGAGGCCTGAAACTAAACACTTTATGAAGGAAACTCAATTATGGCAGTAATCAATACTAACAGCCTGTCGCTGATGACGCAGAACAACCTGAACAAATCTCAGTCTGCTCTGGGTACCGCTATTGAGCGTTTGTCTTCTGGTCTGCGTATCAACAGCGCTAAAGACGACGCCGCTGGTCAGGCCATCGCCAACCGTTTCACCTCTAACATCAACGGTCTGACCGTTGCTGCACGTAACGCCAACGACGGTATCTCTCTGTCTCAGACCGCTGAAGGCGCGCTGAGCGAAATCAACAACAACCTGCAGCGCGTTCGTGACCTGACCGTTCAGGCGCAGAACAGCTCTAACTCTGCATCCGATATCGACTCCATCCAGTCTGAAGTTAACCAGCGTATGGAAGAGATCAACCGCGTCACCAAACAAACCGACTTTAACGGTATCAAAGTTCTGGATAACCGTACTGGTGCCGCGCAGAGCTACGACTTCCAGGTTGGCTCTAAAGATAACGAGCAGATTAGCATTGAAATTGGTTCAAGTTCTGGCTGGAACCTGGCAACCGCGGGTACTGATAATACCTCCTCAACAACTTTAAACAAAGATACTGGTATTGCTAAGGCTAAAGCTGATTATTTGGTTGCTGTTGGGGTAGAAAACGCTGGAGGTACTCAGATTTCTGATGCCGTAACTGCATTTGCAACAGATGCAGATGCTGCAACTGATGCGGCTGGCATGCAAACGGCCCTCGAAACTATGCTGACTGCAGTTGGCTTAAAAGATACTACAAGTTTGGGTTCTGCATTTAGCTCACTGAAAGCTGGTGATCCAGTGACTGCTGCGCAACAAACTGCACTGACAGATGCGATCAAATCTGCTGCAGAAAAGAGTGATAACTTAGTAGCTGCCGCTACGGTGATTGATACTGCCAAAGCTGCAGCAAAAGATGCTGGAGCTATGGTTAACGGTAATTTCCGTAGTGTAAATGCGACTGGCTTTGATGTTCTGAAAGGTAAAGTGACTGGCGGTGATACTGGCACAGCGACCGGTACTACTCCGCTGGAAGATATTGATGCTGCTCTGAAAGCGGTTGATACTCAGCGCAGCATCCTGGGTGCTTCCCAGAACCGTTTTGAATCTACAGTAACTAACCTGAACAACACCGTTAACAACCTGACCGATGCCCGTAGCCGTATTCAGGATTCTGACTACGCGACCGAAGTGTCCAACATGTCTCGCGCGCAGATCCTGCAGCAGGCTGGCTCTTCCGTACTGGCCCAAGCCAACCAGGTTCCGCAGACCATGCTGTCTCTGCTGCGTTAATTTACGCTTCTTGCGCAAACCCCGCTCCGGCGGGGTTTTTTCGTTCTGGCTTTACCGGTAACCCCTAAATAACCCCTCATTTCACCCACTATTCACCCGATTAAAACCCCTGCAGAAACGGATAATCATGCCGATAACTCATTTAACGCAGGGCTGTTTATCGTGAATTCACTGTATACCGCTGAAGGTGTAATGGATAAACACTCGCTGTGGCAGCGTTATGTACCGCTGGTGCGTCACGAAGCGTTGCGCCTGCAGGTGCGTTTGCCCGCGAGCGTAGAACTGGACGATCTGCTACAGGCGGGCGGTATCGGGTTATTGAATGCAGTTGACCGATATGACGCTCTGCAAGGAACGGCATTTACCACTTACGCAGTGCAGCGTATTCGTGGGGCGATGCTGGATGAACTACGCAGCCGCGACTGGGTGCCGCGTAGCGTTCGGCGCAATGCCCGCGAAGTGGCACAGGCGATGGGGCAACTGGAACAGGAATTAGGGCGCAACGCGACGGAAACTGAGGTGGCGGAGCGGCTGGCGATTCCTGTAGAAGAATATCGTCAGATGTTGCTTGATACCAACAACAGCCAACTCTTCTCCTATGACGAGTGGCGGGAAGAGCATGGCGATAGTATCGAGCTGGTGACAGAAGAACATCAGCAGGAAAACCCGTTACAACAGCTCCTTGAGAGCAATTTGCGCCAGCGCGTGATGGATGCCATTGAAGCCCTTCCGGAACGCGAACAACTGGTGCTCACGCTCTATTACCAGGAAGAACTCAATCTCAAAGAGATTGGCGCGGTTCTGGAAGTAGGAGAGTCACGGGTCAGCCAGTTGCACAGTCAGGCCATAAAACGGTTACGCACGAAGCTGGGTAAGTTATAGCGAACGACGTTGTCGGCGCTGAAAAATGCCGCACAACGTATTGACTACCAGGAGTTCTCATGACGGTGCAGCAATCAAAAAGACGGCCTCTAAGCCGCTACCTCAAAGACTTTAAACACAGCCAGACGCATTGCGCCCATTGCCACAAGTTACTGGATCGCATCACGCTGGTGCGCAAAGGGCAGATCGTCAATAAAATCGCCATTTCCCGCCTCGATACACTCATGGATGAAGCCGCCTGGCAGCAGGAGCAGAAAGAGTGGGTGGCGCTATGCCGTTTCTGCGGCGATCTGCACTGCAAGACGCAGAGCGATTTCTTCGACATCATTGGTTTTAAACAATTCCTGTTTGAACAGACCGAAATGAGCCACGGGACCGTACGCGAGTATGTTGTCCGTCTGCGCCGTCTCGGTAATCATCTCAGCGAGCAGAAAATTTCTCACGATCTGCTCCAGGACGGTTACCTTGATGAAAACCTGGCGCCGTGGCTGCCGGAGACCAGCACCAACAACTATCGCATCGCGCTGCGTAAGTACGCACAATATAAAGCGCATGCTCGCCCCGAGCAGCAACAGAATTCCTCCCTCCGGATGACTTCTGATATATATTAAAAATGAATAAGATGTAGCAGAGTGATTTATGTCGTTACCCATAAACGCTCTACACTACGGGCATTCATAACAACATTCGGGGTAAATATGAAATTAGCACTTCTGGGGCGCCAGGCGCTGATGGGCGTGATGGCTGTGGCGCTTGTCGCGGGAATGAGCGCAAAAACGTTTGCAGATGAAGGTCTGTTGAAGAAGGTTAAAGATCGCGGCACGCTGCTGGTGGGGCTGGAAGGCACCTATCCGCCGTTCAGTTTCCAGGGCGATGACGGTAAATTGACCGGCTTTGAAGTGGAATTTGCCGAAGCGCTCGCGAAGCATCTGGGCGTGAAAGCCACGCTGAAACCGACCAAATGGGACGGGATGCTGGCCTCTCTGGATTCTAAACGCATCGATGTGGTGATCAATCAGGTCACCATCTCCGACGAGCGGAAGAAGAAATATGATTTCTCTACCCCTTATACCGTCTCCGGTATCCAGGCGCTGGTGAAAAAAGGCAATGAAGGCGCGATTAAAACCGCAGCCGATCTGAAAGATAAGAAAGTGGGCGTGGGTCTGGGTACTAACTATGAAGAGTGGTTACGTCAGAACGTCCAGGGCGTTGATATCCGGACTTATGATGATGACCCGACGAAATATCAGGATCTGCGCGTAGGCCGTATCGACGCCATTCTGGTGGATCGTCTGGCGGCGTTGGATCTGGTTAAAAAGACCAAAGATACGCTGGCGGTCACCGGTGAAGCCTTCTCCCGTCAGGAGTCAGGCGTTGCGCTGCGTAAAGGCAATGAAGATCTGCTGAAGGCGGTGGACGCAGCGATTGCTGAAATGCAGAAAGACGGCTCGCTGAAGGCGCTTTCTGAGAAGTGGTTTGGCGCGGATATCACCAAATAGTCCGAACGATATGAAAAAAAAGGCGCTTTAATCAGCGCCTTTTTTATTTCATGCGTTTGAACGTGCATAATAAAAAGAACATCACAACAACGAATAATCGGAGGCTTTATGCCACTGCACAACCTGACACGCTTTCCGCGCCTGGAATTTATCGGTGCGCCGACGCCGCTGGAATACCTGCCGCGCTTTTCTGACTACCTGGGACGGGATATCTTCATCAAACGCGATGACGTCACACCGATGGCGATGGGCGGAAATAAGCTGCGCAAGCTTGAGTTCCTGGCCGCAGATGCGCTGCGTGAAGGCGCTGATACGCTGATCACGGCAGGCGCGATTCAGTCTAACCACGTGCGTCAGACGGCGGCGGTCGCCGCGAAGCTGGGACTGCACTGCGTGGCGCTGCTGGAAAACCCCATTGGCACCACGGCGGAAAACTATCTCACCAATGGCAACCGACTGCTGCTGGATCTGTTCAACGTACAGGTTGAGATGTGCGATGCGCTACATGCACCGGATGCCCAATTGCAAGAACTGGCCACCCGAATCGAAGCGCAGGGCTTTCGTCCCTACATTATACCGGTCGGTGGTTCAAACGCGTTGGGGGCATTAGGCTATGTTGAAAGCGCGCTGGAAATCGCTCAGCAGTGTGAAGGCGCGGTGCAGCTCTCTTCGGTGGTGGTAGCATCTGGCAGTGCAGGAACGCACGCCGGGCTGGCGGTTGGGCTGGAACAACTGATGCCGGATGTGGATCTGATTGGCGTAACCGTTTCACGCAGCGTAGCCGATCAAAAACCGAAAGTGGTGGCGCTGCAACAGGCTGTTGCCAGAGAACTGGAACTGACAGTGGCGGCGGAGATTTTGTTGTGGGATGACTACTATGCCCCAGGCTATGGCACGCCAAATGAAGAGGGGATGGAAGCCGTGAAGTTGTTGGCGCGTCTGGAAGGGATCCTTCTCGACCCCGTCTATACCGGAAAAGCGATGGCCGGACTGATTGACGGAATCAGCCAGAAACGCTTTAAAGACGAAGGCCCGATTCTCTTTATCCATACTGGTGGGGCGCCTGCGCTGTTTGCCTACCATCCACACGTGTAATTTCGGATAAGCTCATGCAAGAAAGTATCCAACTGGTTATTGATTCCCTGCCGTATCTGCTCAAAGGGGCGGTGTTTACGCTGCAACTCAGTATTGGCGGGATGTTCTTCGGCCTGCTGCTGGGATTTATCCTCGCGCTGATGCGCCTGTCGCCGCTGCTGCCACTGCGCTGGCTGGCGCGTTTCTATATCTCTATTTTTCGCGGTACGCCGCTTATCGCACAACTGTTTATGATCTACTACGGTCTGCCGCAGTTTGGTATTGAGCTGGATCCGGTGCCGTCCGCAATGATTGGCCTGTCGCTCAATACGGCGGCCTATGCCGCGGAAACGCTGCGCGCGGCGATTTCATCGATTGACAAAGGACAGTGGGAAGCGGCTGCCAGTATCGGGATGACGCCGTGGCAGACCATGCGTCGCGCCATTTTACCGCAGGCTGCCAGGGTAGCGCTGCCGCCGCTGAGCAACAGTTTTATCAGTCTGGTGAAAGACACGTCGTTGGCGGCCACCATCCAGGTGCCAGAATTGTTCCGTCAGGCGCAACTGATCACCTCGCGCACGCTGGAGGTATTCACCATGTATCTGGCGGCATCGCTGATCTATTGGATCATGGCAACCGTGCTGTCTTCATTGCAGAACTACTTTGAAAATCAACTGAACCGCCAGGAGAGAGAGCCAAAATGAGTGCGATCGACGTAAAAAACCTGGTCAAGAAATTTCATGGGCAGACGGTGCTGCACGGCATCGATCTGCAAGTGCAGGCGGGAGAGGTGGTCGCGATCATCGGTCCCAGCGGGTCGGGAAAAACGACGCTTCTGCGCAGTATTAACCTGCTGGAACAACCGGAAGCGGGTACGATCACCGTGGGTGATATCACCATTGATACGGCGCGATCGCTCGGTCAGCAACGAACGCTGATTCGCCAGTTGCGCCAGCATGTGGGCTTCGTGTTCCAGAGCTTCAATCTCTTTCCCCATCGCACGGTACTGGAGAATATCATTGAAGGTCCGGTTATCGTGAAAGGCGAGGGCAAAGAAGAGGCGATGGCGCGGGCGCGGGAACTGCTGGCGAAAGTGGGGTTGGCCGGGAAAGAGACCAGCTACCCGCGGCGCTTATCCGGCGGGCAGCAGCAGCGAGTGGCGATTGCCCGTGCGCTGGCCATGCGCCCGGAAGTGATTCTGTTTGATGAACCGACGTCTGCGCTCGATCCTGAGCTGGTGGGCGAGGTGTTGAGCACTATCCGTCAACTGGCGCAGGAAAAACGCACCATGGTGATTGTGACCCATGAAATGAGCTTTGCCCGCGATGTTGCGGACCGGGCGATATTTATGGATCAGGGGCGCATTGTGGAACAGGGGCCAGCCAAAGCGCTATTTGCCAATCCACAGCAACCGAGAACCCGTCAGTTTCTTGAGAAGTTTCTGCTGCAATGATTGGTTTTCTCCACTCGTCCGGGATTATCCCATTTCGGCCGAGTGGAGATGCATAAATAGTAATACCAGACGCATGATGATGAACGTATTTCCCTGGACAAAATACGCGAACTGAAACAACGCTCAAGTAATCTGCTCCCTGACCGATATTTTATACATCTACCGTATGTTTATGTGATAGGTTATTTCTCACATTTAAAATGATTATCACTCTCAAGGGTGCGAATACTAAGTATGCAGGATTTAGATTTCTTTACCTGGCGACGGACGATGCTGTTACGCTTTCACGAAATGACTTGCGCAGAAGACGTCTACAGCGAATTACAGCAGCAGACACTATTGCTGGAATTTGATTATTACGCGCTGTGTGTCAGGCATCCGGTTCCGTTCACGCGTCCTAAAATTTCCCTTCATACCACTTATCCCGATGCGTGGGTTTCGCAATATCAGGCGGAAAACTATTTCGCGATTGATCCTGTGCTGAAGCCGGAAAACTTCATTCAGGGACATCTGCCCTGGAATGACGCATTATTCAGTGACGCGCAGACAATGTGGGATGCTGCCCGTTCACACGGATTACGCAAAGGCGTCACGCAATGTCTCATGCTGCCAAATCGCGCATTAGGCTTTCTCTCGGTCTCACGGTCAAGCCTGCGTAATACGCCGTTTGCGGGCGATGAAGTCGAATTGAAACTGCAGTTGCTGGTGCGCGAAAGCTTAACGGCACTTTCCCGACTCGAAGATGAGATGGTGATGGCGCCGGAAATGCGCTTTAGCAAACGAGAAAAAGAGATTCTGAAATGGACGGCGGAAGGGAAGACTTCAGCTGAAATTGCGATGATTCTGTCGATATCAGAAAATACCGTTAACTTTCACCAGAAGAATATGCAGAAGAAGTTTAACGCGCCGAATAAGACGCAGATTGCGTGCTATGCCGCGGCGACCGGGCTTATCTGAAACAATAAACGTTCTGCGTGGCAGACGATAAACCGGCTGAAAGCACTGCTCTCAGCCGGTTTTTCTTTACTGACGGTAAGCTTGTTTAATTTGCTTAACAGTGCTGGAAAATACTGCAGCCTGCGCGTCGTCTTCGACCAGCGCGATCTGTTTTTCCATTTTAAGAATCACGCGGCCCGCATCCGCCTGGCCCATGGCTTGCAGCATCAGCGTTAACAGCGCCTTCAGGCAGGTGACTTCATTAGCCAGTTCTTGATTATTCTCGGCAGTGGAAAAATCAGGCGTACTCATTTATTTTCCTCGTAATGTTTCAGTAAAAATTTGCGATGATAAATGTTAAGGCCGCGGAGTATACCATAAGCTGAGGGAAAAATAGCAGTGGTTGTTTTTCGATCGGAAATCACACCAGCGGAGTTAAATTAAACAACAACATAAGAAGTCTATATTTTCCTCATTTATTGTTTATTCCGAGTATTTTACTCGTTAATTATTGTTACAAACTTACCTGTCTATTTAGCATTTAGGCGAGAGAAAGCGAGTTTTTGTCACTATTGTGAAACCTCGTTCCCGAAAATAGTGCGTGTAACTGGCTGTTCTTAGCCTAAGTTTCCACAAAGCGTACAGACTAATTTCCGAAAACGAGAGCAAAATCGGTTACCGGACGTTTTTTACGTTTTAAAGTTGAGATAAAACCCGCTAATATAGTGGCGATCCACTATCAGTAGCGTTATCCCTATTCTGGAGATATTCCTTTGATCAACGTTCTTCTTGTTGATGACCACGAACTGGTGCGCGCAGGGATACGACGCATTCTTGAAGATATAAAGGGTATAAAAGTTGTCGGTGAAGCAGGTTGCGGTGAGGATGCCGTTAAATGGTGTCGCGCCAACACCGTCGACGTCGTGTTGATGGACATGAACATGCCCGGTATTGGTGGCCTTGAAGCCACGCGCAAAATTGCGCGTTCAACTGCCGATATTAAAGTGATTATGTTGACCGTTCACACGGAAAATCCGTTGCCGGCAAAAGTGATGCAGGCCGGAGCCGCAGGTTACCTGAGTAAGGGCGCTGCGCCTCAGGAAGTGGTAAGTGCCATCCGCTCGGTTTATTCCGGGCAGCGCTACATTGCTTCTGACATCGCCCAGCAAATGGCATTAAGCCAGATAGAACCCGAAAAAACGGAAACCCCGTTTGCCAGTTTGTCTGAGCGCGAATTGCAGATTATGCTGATGATCACTAAAGGTCAGAAGGTGAATGAGATTTCCGAGCAGTTGAATCTCAGCCCTAAAACGGTGAACAGCTATCGCTACCGTATGTTCAGTAAACTAAACATTCATGGTGATGTAGAGCTGACTCACCTGGCAATTCGCCATGGCCTGTGTAATGCGGAGACGTTAACAAGCCAGTGAGCGATCAGTTTGACGCGAAAGCGTTCCTAAAAACCGTAACCAGTCAACCCGGCGTTTATCGTATGTATGATGCCGGTGGTACGGTTATTTATGTGGGTAAAGCGAAAGACCTGAAAAAACGGCTTTCCAGCTATTTCCGCAGCAACCTGGCTTCGCGTAAGACCGAAGCGCTGGTTGCGCTCATTCAGCAAATCGATGTGACGGTAACGCACACCGAAACGGAAGCGTTGCTGCTCGAGCACAACTATATCAAGCTGTATCAGCCGCGTTACAACGTGCTGTTACGTGATGACAAATCCTATCCCTTTATTTTTCTCAGCGCGGATACGCATCCCCGGCTGGCTATGCACCGTGGCGCGAAACATACCCGAGGCGAATACTTTGGCCCGTTTCCCAACGGCTATGCCGTCCGTGAAACGCTGGCGCTGTTACAGAAAATTTTCCCGATCCGTCAGTGTGAAAACAGCGTTTATCGCAATCGCTCGCGCCCTTGTCTGCAATACCAGATCGGCCGTTGCCTGGGGCCCTGCGTCGAAGGCCTGGTGAGTGAAGAAGAGTATGCGCAGCAGGTTGACTATGTTCGGTTGTTTTTATCCGGTAAAGATGACCAGGTCTTAACTCAACTGATCGCGCGGATGGAGAAAGCCAGTCAAAATCTGGCGTTCGAAGAGGCTGCGCGTATACGCGATCAGATCCAGGCCGTGCGCCGGGTGACGGAGAAACAGTTCGTTTCCAACGCGGGGGACGATCTGGACGTGATCGGCGTTGCGTTTGATGCCGGGATGGCCTGTGTCCATGTGCTCTTTATCCGCCAGGGGAAAGTGCTGGGCAGCCGTAGTTATTTCCCGAAAGTGCCGGGAGGGACTGAACTGGGCGAAGTGGTAGAAACCTTCGTCGGGCAATTCTACCTCCAGGGCAGCCAGATGCGCACGTTGCCTGGCGAGATTCTGCTGGATTTCAATCTGCACGACAAAACGCTGCTGGCCGATTCGCTTTCTGAACTGGCAGGGCGTCGTATTAATGTGCAGACCAAACCCCGCGGCGATCGCGCACGTTATTTGAAACTGGCGCGGACCAATGCCGCCACGGCGCTGACCACGAAACTCTCTCAGCAGTCGACCATTACCCAACGGTTGACGGCGCTGGCAACCGTGCTGAAGCTGCCAGCTGTAAAACGGATGGAATGTTTTGACATCAGCCACACGATGGGCGAACAGACGGTGGCATCGTGCGTGGTCTTTGATGCGAACGGGCCTCTGCGTGCGGAATACCGTCGCTACAATATCACCGGTATCACGCCGGGCGATGACTATGCGGCAATGAATCAGGTACTGCGTCGCCGTTATGGTAAAGCCATCGAAGAAAGTAAGATTCCGGATGTGATCCTGATCGACGGCGGAAAAGGGCAACTGGGGCAGGCGAAGGCCGTTTTCGCCGAGCTGGATGTCCCCTGGGATAAAAACCACCCTCTGCTGTTAGGTGTTGCAAAAGGCGCTGACCGTAAAGCCGGTCTGGAAACGCTGTTCTTTGAACCGGAAGGTGAGGGATTTAGCTTGCCGCCGGATTCGCCGGCATTGCATGTGATTCAGCATATCCGCGATGAGTCCCACGATCATGCCATTGGCGGCCACCGTAAAAAACGGGCGAAAGTGAAAAACACCAGTACGCTGGAGACCATCGAAGGCGTTGGACCGAAACGTCGCCAAATGTTGTTGAAATATATGGGTGGTTTGCAAGGATTACGTAACGCCAGCGTTGAAGAAATTGCAAAAGTGCCGGGTATTTCGCAAGGACTGGCAGAAAAGATCTTCTGGTCGTTGAAACATTGAGTCCGCTGTAGCAACATAGGGGTAAATTCTCTGACAACAGATAGTTACCCGTCACTATGCAATTTAATATTCCAACGTTGCTTACGCTGTTTCGCGTCATACTTATCCCATTCTTTGTCGTGGTGTTTTATCTGCCATTCACCTGGGCGCCGTTCGTTGCTGCGCTGATCTTCTGTATCGCTGCGGTGACCGACTGGTTTGACGGTTTTCTGGCGCGTCGCTGGAACCAGAGTACGCGTTTTGGTGCGTTTCTCGACCCGGTTGCGGATAAAGTGCTGGTGGCAATTGCGATGGTACTGGTGACCGAGCACTATCACAGTTGGTGGGTGACGCTGCCCGCGGCCACGATGATTGCACGTGAAATCATCATTTCCGCGCTGCGTGAATGGATGGCGGAACTGGGTAAGCGCAGCAGCGTGGCGGTCTCCTGGATCGGCAAAGTCAAAACCACCTCGCAAATGGCAGCGCTGGCCTGGCTGCTGTGGCGTCCGAATATCTGGGTGGAGTACGCGGGGATTGCACTGTTCTTCGTCGCTGCGGTCCTGACGCTGTGGTCAATGTTCCAGTATTTGAACGCCGCGCGTGGGGATTTGCTTGATCAGTGATCGTTTCGCCGTAAATTTCAGCAAACGATCCTAAGTGGCGAAAAATATCGTTGACTCATTGCGTCAGGTAAGTAGAATGCAACGCATCGAACGGCAGCACAGATTGCCAGACGATAGTAAAATCAAGTGATTAACGATTTACTTGATGATGCGGGAATAGCTCAGTTGGTAGAGCACGACCTTGCCAAGGTCGGGGTCGCGAGTTCGAGTCTCGTTTCCCGCTCCAGATTAAGACATCGGCAGTTGCGGGTGTCAGTCGCAAGACAAGATTTAAGGCGCGTTAGCAAAGCGGTTATGTAGCGGATTGCAAATCCGTCTAGTCCGGTTCGACTCCGGAACGCGCCTCCACTTTCTTCCCGAGCCCGGATGGTGGAATCGGTAGACACAAGGGATTTAAAATCCCTCGGCGTTCGCGCTGTGCGGGTTCAAGTCCCGCTCCGGGTACCATGGGAAAAGCAGAATAATCAAAGCAATAAGCAGTGTCGTGAAACCACCTACGGGTGGTTTTTTTGTGTCTGAAATTTGCCTCCAGATTGTCTGGTAACCGTCTGTGGGCGTCTTTTCATGGACGAGAGTTCATTGTGTATTGTGCTGAAACCGAACGCGTTTTCTGTATACTGATCTCCAGTCTGGCGATTCGCAGTGAGGCGACATCATGTTAAGCATTGAAGCTAAGCGCAAAAGAGACGCACTTTTCAGGAATTACGCAAGCAATGTAGATTTCGTGCTTAACACGCCTCTTCATGAGCAAAGAAGAGTATGGGAAGAAGGGGCAAAGAATGTTCCGTTACCCGAAAATGTCAGCACAGAAGAAATTGATGAAGAGGGTATTTCAGCGGAGTGGGTGCGACATTCGCAGGCCGAAAAGCGGAAAGTTATTCTGTACCTTCATGGCGGAGGTAACAGTCAGGGATCAAGCATCACACACCGGAAACTGGTTGGACATATTGTCCATTGTGCAAACGTGAATGCCCTCACGCTCAACTATTCATTAGCTCCTGAAAATCCCTTTCCCGCCGGTTTGATGGATGCCAAATATGCGTGGCAGTGGCTATTAGCGCAGGGGTATCGGCCTGATGAGATCATTCTTGGCGGTGACTCAAGCGGTGGAGGGCTGGTTTTATCTCTGCTCCTGCTACTCAAAAGTGAAAATTTTCCGTTGCCGCATTCCGGTTTTTTGTTATCTCCGATGCTTGATTACACCTTATTGGGCGACAGCATCTCTTCCTGTGCAGATAAGGACCCGCTGATCGTTATTGAGGATTTGCGGCAAACCGTCGCATACTATTGTTCTGATGCCGAAACCTCAAATCCGCTGGTTTCTCCTCTTTTTGGCGATCTGACCGGACTTCCCCCTCTCCTGGTTCAGACAGGAAGCGATGAATTACTTCTCGATGACGCGATCCGCCTTGCGAAACAGGCGACAGAGGCGGGTGTTAACGTTCAAATTGAAGTGTGGAAAGGTATGTGGCACGTCTTCCAGTCATCCGCTGGCAAGATACCGGAGGCCAGTCGCGCAATACGCCGAATCGCATCCTTTATTCATTCTTAGCCACCTGAAACATTGTAAATAGGGCGTCAAACAAAGCGCGTCAATATAATACGCAACAGAGATATATTCTGGGCTGTAAAACCAGGAATAATCCCGCCTCTATTTAACAAGTCAATGATAAAAATAAAATGATATTTTCACAAATAAATAGCCCTATACATTTGGCATTTTTCTGGCTATATTTAATACGGGTGATTTCTATTCTTCATCTTTCAGTAGATGAAATCATCTGATGTTACGAGAGTATTTTATCATTTAACATGAAGGCCATTATTCTGAAACGTACAGTTTTGGTGGCTTTCTGTGCATCTAATTTTATATTCTACCGGCTTTTATATGATGCCTGAAAAGTAATATTTCTTTTAAAAACAAAGAGAATTCTTATCAGGAGTATTGGTTTTTAATAAATCGGAATAATGGGAATTGGATGCTAATTATCTTAATTAGCAAGGTTATACGCTGTTATTAAGAACCTGGTATTGATGAAATATATCGTAGTGAGGAGATAGTGTTATTGTTTTATTTAAAATCATTAGCCGGGAAATTTTCTTTCTGGGGAAAAACGTTATCGCAGCGACACTGGCAATGAAAATGCTTATCAGGAGGACAGACAAATGATTCAAGGGATATTGAAAAAGATATTATTAGCAGCTTCAGGTTGTACCGTTATAGTTGCTTTTCCTGTCTACACGGAAGAATTAGTCAGCCGGAATTACACCACCGGCATAAACCAGATTGCTTCGGGTGATCATACCGTAACGGCGGGTGATGTGTTGCTGGATGCCAGCGGATATACCGGAATGTTTTATTACCAGCGTTCAATACTTAATACGACTAATGGCAGGATGAATATTGACATTGCTCAGGGCAAGACATTGAGCATTATAGGGTTTAATAATAATCCCGTTGATAACAGTTCTGCGGTTTATGCCTGGAAAAGAGGAACACTTAGCGGAACGATGACCTTTACCGGAGGCAATGTTGTTGTCAGCAATGTTGTTAAAGACAGCTATTCCGATATCTATGGCCTCTTCGCCGGGCCTGGAGGGGTACTAAATTTTGAGAGCGATGGTGAAAATAAAATCAATCTCTCAGTGCTCGTGCCTCTGGCCGATGAGGTTTCTACGCACCGCCATGGTATTGGTCTTTATGGGGGAGAGTTGAATTTTAACGGAGGGCTGTTTTACATCAATGTTGATGGCGATCCGGGGAGTTACTCGATTGACAGACGCATCGGGATATTAATAGCCGGGGGCAGTTCAGTGAACGTCAGGGCGGATAACATTCTGATTGATACAAATGAATCTGCAATCATGGCCGGGAGAGATGCAGGATCGGCTAATTACCCGATGGCCAATAATGTCGTCAACAGCGTGAATCTGGAAGCAAATTTCATCCATCTGAAAAGCAGCCAGGGTATTTTATCCAGAGTGAGTAGCGATTACCTCACCCGCTCGCGTTTCACCTTCACCGGCACTACGCTCATTGAAGCCATTGTCCATGGAGATATAGACAATCTTTTTGGTGACAATGTTGGGGGGGACATTCTTTCTGCTAACTCGACAGATTTTGTCTTTAACAGCGACACGACCCTGATTGGTGAAAACCTGACGCCACTCGGTACGCGTGGTGAATATGAACACGAATATCTTGGATGGTTAGATGGGCACTGGCTTAGAGGCGTCGCGCTGATGGATACCTCATCATTAATCGCCAATGCGGATTTCAAACTCCAGAGCAACGGGGGATATTACAACACGGGACTCTACCTGTGGGAAAGTCAGGCCCTCTTCAAAGGGAGAACGTCTATTTCCGTATTAAACGGCGTGGATACAACTCGGGGTGTCTATCTTTATGGCAGTCCCGAAGAAACGACTTATGCTGAATTTCAGGATGACCTGACGGTTTCCACTTCAGGTTCTCAGGCGGAGTATATTTCCGGGATTGAAGTTCTTGCCGGAGGCAAAGCGGACATTCAGAAAGGGTTATTTATCAATGATAATCCTGCGATAACCTGGTCGCTGTTCTCATCAGGCGATGGAAGCCTGATTGATGTGAACACATCAGAAACCGGAACCGTTCAGATTGACGGCGATATTGGGGCGACAAACGGCGGTACGCTGAATATGACCCTCAATAATGCCAACTCCTGGTTAACCGCGGCCAGTTATACCGCAACAACAACGTCGACCAGCCAGGGTGTCGTAGACATGAATATCACTAACGGCGCGGTATGGAACATGACTGGCAATTCGCATGTCACTAACCTGTCGCTGTCGGGCGGGCGAGTGAATATGCTGGCGCCGGGCAATACTGGCGCGTTTAAGTCTTTGACTGTGGAAGGCGATTATACCGGCGGTGGCACCCTGATGATGAACACGGTACTCGGAGGGGATAACTCCGCAACGGACAAACTCATCGTAGAGGGAAATACCTCCGGCCACACGTTGGTGGCAATCAATAATATTGGTGGCATGGGCGCGCAGACGGTCGAAGGGATTGAAATTGTCAATGTTGCAGGAAACTCCAGTGGGACTTTCGAGAAAGAGAGTCGCATTGTTGCCGGTGCGTATGATTACAATGTGATCCGGCGCGGCAGCAACTGGTATTTAAGCAGCACTGGGGGGCTGAGTGACCCCGTTGACCCGGGCGTGCCAGCTTCGCCAGAAATCCCGCAGGCACCGGTTCACCCTGGTGGTCCTTCACAGATTCGCCCGGAATTTGGCAGTTATCTGGCTAATAACCTGGCTGCCAATACCCTGTTCATTTCGCGGCTTCACGATCGTCTTGGCGAAACGCAGTATACCGATGCGCTAACTGGTGAGAGTAAAACTACCAGCATGTGGATACGCAACGTGGGAAGTCATACGCGCTTTAACGACGATAGCGAACAGTTAAAAACCCAGAGCAATAGTTATGTGCTGCAACTTGGCGGCGATCTGGCGCAGTGGAGTTCAGATGGTCTGGACCGCTGGCATCTTGGGCTAATGGCGGGTTATGCCAACAGCCGTAGCCGCACCACATCAGCGTTAAATAACCATCATTCCCGTGGTTCGGTCGACGGTTACAGTGTGGGTCTGTATGGTACCTGGTATGCCAACGAACCTGATCAATCCGGAAGCTATGTGGACACCTGGATGCTCTATAACTGGTTTGATAACACCGTCAATGGTCAGTATCAGGCAAGTGAAACGTATAAATCCAAAGGCATCACGGCTGCGGTTGAGGCGGGTTACAGCCTGAAGGTTGCAGAAAGTCAGCAATTGACCTACTGGATCCAGCCCAAAGCTCAGATCGTCTGGATGGATGTGCAGGCGGACGATCATCGGGAACGTAATGGCACGCCGGTGAAGGCGGATAGCACTGGTAATCTGATGACCAGTCTGGGTGTCAGAGCATACGTCAATCGTAAACCCACCGTCGAAGAGGACAAGATGGCAGGCATCCAGCCATTTGTTGAAGCGAACTGGATCCACAACTCACACAGCCCGCGAGTGACCATGGGTGAGATGCCAAATGACGTCCAGGGAGTAAAAGATTTGGCAGAACTGAAAATTGGTGTGGAAGGACAACTCTCCTCTCGCTTGACGGTCTGGGGAAATATCTCCGGGCAAGTGGGGAGCGACCACTACAGCAATGCCCAGGGCATGGTGGGTGTGAAATACAACTGGTAAGCATGGGACTGGATATTCCATGAGAAGGGTGAGGGGCAGGGTAAAATCTGCTCCTTTTTTATTCGGGCCTGAGTCGAGTCTGTTCCAGCTAATTACAAAAGATGGGTCGTCTGTCTTCGTTTCAGAGGGTATCTTGAGAGAATCGATGTTTATCTCCCTCCATGACC
Source organism: Citrobacter sp. LST-B2 (assembly GCF_057983045.1). Taxonomy (NCBI): domain Bacteria; kingdom Pseudomonadati; phylum Pseudomonadota; class Gammaproteobacteria; order Enterobacterales; family Enterobacteriaceae; genus Citrobacter; species Citrobacter sp. LST-B2. Next base: position 2,915,409 of record NZ_CP192598.1, on the reverse strand, counting down.
ATGAGAAAACGACCATGAAAAAAGACGTTCATCAGGTGAAGCAGTACCGTCGTGTGATACCTGATGTTGAAATACTGTCGTTATATTCAGCGCGCGCGTTCCCTCGTCACTCTCATGATCAATTCGGCATTGGGGTTTTCATCCAGGGAAGCCATCGCTCATGGAGTAATATCGGCAATGTAAATGCGGTAACAGGGGATATCATCATGGTCAATCCCGGCGAAATTCACGACGGGATCCCCGCTACGGGTCCGCGGGGCTGGCACATGTTGTACATCAATCCTGACGTCTTTATAAAAGAATGGAATACCGACATACCCACAGGTGATTTAACCCTGAAGCCTGTGGCTAGCGATCCTACTCTTGGTCTGATGATTAGGCAGTTTCTTCATCAGCTGGCTGCCGATGATCCTGATGCTATGGCGATTGAAGAGATGATCATGCGTTGCCTTATGCGGGCTGGACGGCACCACACCCTTTCTGCCGCACCGCGTATTCTGCCTTCTCCGACAGTACGACGGGTAAAAGAGTTCATTGATGATGCCCCGGAGGAGAACATGACATTGACAAGATTAGCCAGTCTGTGTGACATCTCCCGATTCCAGCTCATTCGCCGTTTTTCCAGGGAGGTGGGGATGACGCCGCATGCTTATCTTTTACAGTCCAGAGTTCGGCTGGCAAAAAAACTCTTGGCACAGGGCAAGAGAACGGTTGATGTTGCATTAATGGCTGGTTTTTCCGATCAAAGCCATCTGACTCATGCATTTCAGAAACAGACAGGCATCACGCCGGGGCAATATCGTTCCGCGATGGTGGATTAACCGTCTGCAATTTTCTACAAGATCTGCAGGGGTATCCTGATAAACACTGCCTCTCCTGTTTTGTGTTTACCAGAGATAACGCCATGCTAATCAGTATCGAATTCTTATTAACCTCTTTGATTGTGATTATTTCGCCGGGAACCGGTGCTATCTACACCATCGCGATGGGGCTGTCGCGGGGGACAGCGATGAGTTTGCTGGCTGCCGTGGGATGTACATTGGGGATTGTTCCGCATATGTTGGCCGCCATCACGGGATTAGCCGCCATTTTCTACTCCAATGAAATGGCGTTTACCGTCATCAAATATGCCGGGGTCGTGTGGCTGTTATATATGGCGTGGAATATCATAAAAGAGAAATCAACATTACAACCGGATGATTGCGACATTTCTCAGTCAAGGGTAAAAGTGATCCTGCACGCGATATTTATCAATCTGTTAAATCCCAAGTTGTCACTGTTCTTTTTGGCCTTCCTTCCTCAATTCATTCAAACCACATCAACCGCACCGGCAACCGATATGTTAATACTGAGTCTGATCTTCATGTTAATGACGCTGCTCGTGTTCATGTTGTATGGTGTTTTTTCATCCTTTATGCGCACGAAGGTATTAAACCACCCGATGATTTTGTCGGGACTACGGATCCTGTTTTCATGTGGTTTTGTGAGTCTGGCGGTGAATTTATTGTTAACCCAGCGTGGGTAGCGCGAGTCAGGTCTATGGCATACTATGTCTGTGGGAAGGTTATTCCTGAGAATTGCTCTTGCGGTGAGTTTATTCATTACGCCGCAAGAACGCTCTGTAATAGGATGGGATATTATCGGCAAGCAATGGCGTCAAGTTGAAACAACATTCCTGATGTGCCTCCGCGATGAGCAAATTCAGTCTGAATGGATTTTCTGGCCGGAAATTGGCCATCAAAGCGCTGCTTCATGACGTTCTCCATCACCGGAATATCCCACACGTCGCGGAACAGCGCATCAATTTTCACGACTGACTGCAGCGTCAGGCCGATAGTGCTTAGCCTTTCACTCAGATTATCAAACGCGCCATTGATTTGTGCCTCAATGGGTTGTCCGATATTTCCAACACAGTAACTCACAAAGATAAAACCGCCAGCCTCAACCATTCCGGCAAGCGCCCAGTCTTCATTTATTTCATGCCTTGTAATCGTCGTCATAATGTAAGTCATTATCCTTTGGTTTTACATGGGGTCGTTTCTGTCACCATACTAGCCTCAGACATTCTCATGATAAAGGGATATTTCAAAGATGAGAAATAAAAAAGGTCAAATGTCCTTAAAGATTTTTTTATCATTTTTTATAAATACTCCGACGTGGTTAATGCGTTTCTCCAGAGGGGAGGCTTCTCGATCCAGGTAAGAAAATAACATTATTTTTAGTAAGTAACATTCGGTGTAAAGAATGAGTAACGTATTTAAACTTCTTATGGTCAGTGAGAAACTCAGGCTGCTTATCCCGGCGTCATTGCATGAGACGGGTGATCTCAGGACTGCATCACTCATCAATATTCCTTTAATATGATTTTATTGTGTGCTGACAGTTTAATGTTTTTGTTTTATCTTATTGTAAATCATACGGTTACAAACATGATTTTTACTTGAGATGTCTGATGTTCTTCATTTAAGGTCGTTTAAGGCTATTTAAAATGACAGTTTAAGATATTTACAGCAATAATCAATATCATAAAGACGGTAGTTGTCTTTATTGTGGTTTTGTTTGAATTTTTCAATTAATTTTCAGGAATGTATCGCCAGGCGAAATGAATCGACTCTGTGGAAACGGTAAAAATATAATGTTGTAATAGATGAATTTAGCATGCAATTTCAAATCCTGGAAATATCGCTGTTACAAGTGGAGTTAACGAATAATGCATATATTTTCACATGATCAGTACTTTATTGCTGGTCTGCAGCAAATACTGTTCTTTACTGGTCTTGATAAATCACCTGAGATTGTTGTTTTTGATCCAGGAGGTGGTACTGTTTATATTACAAACAGTATTGAATGTCTGCGTGCGGATACAATGGATACGTTAACGCATTTTACACAACTACGATGCTATTCATTGACCCGAAATGCGCCTTTAACGGAGTACTTTTACGTACTGGATCAGCTAAAGCAGAATAAGCGGATCCCTCTGCATACCCGATCATTGTCGAACAGGGAACGGATAATCATTGAATATTATCTGGCGGGACTCGGAAAGCGCGCCATTGCACGAAACATGCTGCTCAGCGAGGGAGCTATCAGCAATAGTCAGTTAAGAGCGTTGCGGAAAATGAATATGAAGAATATTGCATTGTTTCTTCAGGTTATGCGCAACTGGTGCGTCTTCAGAGCCAAATATTCCTGTGAACGCAGTATCACATTTTTGCCATAGGCTTTAAGAATTATCGATTATTCCATTGGGCAACATGTCCAGGGGACGACACGGTGATGAAGAACCATTTTAGGGGGATAACGGGAATTATCCAAAGGACATCGCGATGATATTGTACTTAATTAATGGAACAGTAGAGTTCAATCCGCAGACCAGAAGCCTGAAAAATCAATCAACTGGAGAGGTTGTTTATTTACAGCAACCCGCCACGGCATGTTTCCTTTATCTTATTTTGAATCAGGGTAGGGTCATCGCGCAAAAAGAACTGGTAAACGAAGGCTGGAAAGCGCGTGATGTTGTGACCCTGCCCAATACGTTTTATCAGACTATTTTAACATTACGTAAGACACTGGAAGAGATAGGATTACCAAGACATATGGTAAAAACTATTTCCCGTCAAGGACTAACATTATCATCAGATATTGTGATTGAACCGTTTCCTCTTCAGAATCTTGCTATTTCTGAAAATTCAGCAATCAAAACGCTAACCAGTGAAAAAGAATGCACCGCAAGCATTCTACCGAACAAATCCCGCGGGCTACGCATTGGAATATCCTTTTTCTTTATTGTGACGATAATAAACTGCATGTTTATGTATCAGAATCGATTGAAAATGCCATTTCAGAATTTTGTGGCCCTGCACATGGATAAGAAAAATGATAATCGCTGCCATGTCTATTATGAAGTGACGCAGTCGGTCACTGATAATTACGCTGCGCTGATAAAAAAATATTCGAACTTTTGCCAGGACAACAATTATATCTTTCTCTCTGACTACGCCAACACCGGACGTGCTGTGGCTTTTGTGTGCAACAAAGATGTTCGATCTGACACTGAGGCATTTTGTTCATCTCATTTTTTCTGGAATTTACTCCAATGAGTAAAAATACGGTTGTATTACTCCTGATTTGGTTGTTCAGCACATCGGTGATTTCCGGTGTTTACCTGTTATATCTGCTATTCAAACCGTCATACCTGGATTGTATTGGTGATGCTGACTGGAATGTTGGTGATGCCCGTTTCGTTGGCGTGGTTTCCTATCAGATGCACAAGCGAGAAGGGCTGGCCGTCATTACGGGTAAAGTGGATGGCGAGACAAAGATTAATGTCAATCGGCTGGTCTATTTTAACTATACCCAGCAGTTCAGAACGCGGATTTTACATACAGTACGCATTGTCAAAACCTTTTCCGATACCGTGACGGATGAAAAACTCGAAAAGATATTATCTCCATTCTTTTTGAAGAAAGGTGGTGAATTGACCCTGACCGTGGATGAGTATCAATCTGCGTATGTCTTTTCAAACGCCAATGTGCCGTATCTGTTTTGCAGAAAGAAATGATGAGGAGAATGGATGCCCATGTGAGGTGTCCCACGCGGCAATCAGTATCCGTTTCCTCGTTCGCCATGTAAGATAGCCGCTGGCGAGAGTGTTTACCGAGGACAAGTATGATGAAAACGGGACCGTTGAACGAAAGTGAACTGGAGTGGCTGGATGATGTGCTGACCAAGTACAACACCGAACATGCCATTCTTGACGTGGCAGAACTGGATGGACTGCTGACGGCTGTACTCAGTTCACCACGTGAAATTGAGCCAGAGCAGTGGCTGGTTGCCGTATGGGGTGGGGCGCAATATGTGCCGCGCTGGTCCTCTGAAAAAGAGATGACGCGTTTTATGAATCTCGCTTTCCAGCATATGGCGGACACCGCTGACCGGTTGAATGATTTCCCGGAACAGTTTGAACCGCTGTTTGGTCTGCGCGAAATTGAAGGGCGCGAGATTACCATTGTGGAAGAGTGGTGCTTCGGCTACATGCGCGGCGTTGCGCTTTCCGACTGGTCCGCGCTACCGGATACACTGAAACCCGCTCTTGACGCCATTGCGTTGCACGGTACAGAAGAGAATTTCGAGGTGGTTGAGAAACTCACCCCGGAAGCGTTTGAAGAAAGCGTTGAGGCGATCCGCCTGGCAGCGTTGGATCTCCATGCATACTGGATGGCGCACCCGCAGGAAACGCCAGTGCAGGTGCCAGTGAAAGCGGAAGTGAAAGTCGGCCGCAACGATCCATGCCCGTGTGGAAGCGGTAAAAAATACAAGCAGTGCTGTCTGCACTGAAAAGAAAGGGGCTGACGCCCCTTTTCTTTATCCCACTTCGGGCAGCAGTCCGGCGGCAATCAGAAATTGTACGCCGATCACCACAATGCCACAGGTAAACACCAGTGCCAGCGCGGGGCGTCCGCCCAGTACGCGATAGCCCGCCTGCGGATTCTGTTTACGACTCTGCCATGCCAGCAGTGAAGGGATGATCAGCGCCAGCACTGCCAGCGCGACGCCGGCGTAGCCCAGCGCCATCACAAAACCACGTGGATAGAAGAGGGCGAAAGCCAGCGGTGGCAGAAAGGTGATTGCACCCGTTTGCAACCGGCCAGCGGCTGTATTGCGGCGCTGAAACAGATCGGCCAGATAATCGAACAGCCCCAGTGCGACGCCGAGGAAAGAGGTTGCCAGCGCTAAGTCAGCAAAAAGGTGCACCGCCAGCTCAACGTGCGGCGAGGCAACGACCTCCCGTAACGCCTGCAACAAACCATTCAACCCGGCATGATTTGCCAGCAGTCCCATAAACGTTGTGGAGTTGATGCTACCGAGCGTCGCCAGTTGCCAGAAAATGTAGGCCACTAACGGAATCGCGCTGCCGATAATAAATACCCACCGCAGTTTGCGGATGTTGCCTTCCATGTAACTCACGATGCTGGGGACGCTGCCGTGAAAGCCGAAAGAGGTGAAAATGACCGGGATAGCCGAAAGCGCCAGCCCCTGCTCAAGCGGCAGGGTCAGAAGATTGACTTTATGAATGTGCGGCATCAGCAGCGCCAGCATCACGACCAGAAAAATAATCTTGGCGCTAAAGAGAAAGCGGTTAAACAAATCGACCAGCGAGGTGCCCACGCAGACGACGCCACCGGCAACAAAGGTGAACAGTAATACGCCAGCGGTGGGGGACATTTCGCTTCCGGTCCAGTCGCTGATACTGGAGGCGAGTAACTCACCCGCGCCGCTGATATAGGCAGCGGTCAGCGCATACATCAGGAACATCATACTGAAGCCGGTTATCCACTGACCATAGCGTCCCAGATAGCGCTTAGCCAGCGTCCCTAAACCGGTGTCAGCCGGGACGTGCTGATACACTTCAAGCAGCAACAGCGCGGTGTAGCACATCAATGCCCACAACCCAATCAATAACGCTAAAGTGACGCCAAAACCGACCCCGGCGGCCGCCAAAGGCATCGCCAGCATCCCTGCGCCAATCGTGGTGCCTGCCACGATGAAAACACTTCCCAGAGTTCTATTCTTCACGCTTTACACTGTCCCAGAGAAAAACAACGGTTAGATCTGCGGCGCAGGGTAAGGCAAAACGCTATTTTCGTCAAATGACCGTTACATCGACTGTATAAGAATATTTACACCCTAAATGAGCGCAACCTGCGTTGGCGCAAAGCAGCGGATGCCGTTTCGCCGTAGGCTACGCACTTTATTGAGGAGGAATGATGGATTCTGTTCACGGTCACGAAGTGTTGAATATGATGATTGAGTCAGGCGAGAACTATTCTACGGCTAGCCTCGAAGCTGCGATTAAGGCGCGGTTTGGCGAAGCGGCGCGTTTTCATACTTGCTCAGCGTCGGGCATGACGGCGGGAGAGCTGGTGGCGTTTCTGGCGGCGAAAGGGAAATTTATCGCTCAGGATGACGGTTTCTCTACGCACGAAAGCAAGATATGCCGTCATTAAGAAAACGGTGAGGAATTTCCTCACCGTTTTATGATTAATTTGCGGTATCGAGCGTCGACAGCTCTTTATCGATAAAATACAAACCTTCGCCGCTTTTTCCTGCCAGCGTTAATTTATCAATCACCGATTTAAACAATTTCTCTTCTTCATGCTGTTCGGCAACATACCATTGCAGGAAATTAAAGGTCGGATAATCCTGACTGGTCATTGCGGCATGCGCCAGCTCGTTAATTTTCTGGGTGATCAACTGTTCGTGTTCGTAAGTCACACGGAATAACTCATCCAGCGATGCATATTCAGCAAAAGGCGATGAGACGGTATTAATGCGCGGCAGGCTGCCGGTATCGGTCAGATAGTCAAACAGACGCTGCATGTGCGTCATCTCTTCCTGCGCGTGGCGACGCAGGAACGCGGCGGCACCTTCAAAGCTGTGGTAGCTACACCAGGCGCTCATCTGCTGATAGAGCAGGGAGGAATATAATTCCAGGTTCATTTGCTCATTCAGTTTGTCGATCATTTCTGTTTTCAGCATGACTTCGCTCCACAAAATTCATAAATATGTTGATGTGGCGTCACTATAATTTGTTATTTAAATATTTGCAAAAGGTAAAATAATAAATTTAATTATTAAAAATACGAATGGGAATAAAACGCATTTGCGCTATAAAATAATTAGCGCGGGATAAATCAGGCCAGTTAATACTGGCCCGTAAATTAATAATAATGAGGTGCTGCTTGCGATATGGCGATGCCCTGACATTGCCAGGAGAGTGTAATTTTCGTGTTCATACACAGGGAGCCTGCATAAACACTGCAGGTGCTGACGGGTTGACCGAATGGCAGGGCGCTGGCATAGCCTAGTTGCTGACACGCGCGTGTGGCGGTGCCCTGGGCGATATAGTCGTCGGTATAGGCGTTTTGCAGCATCGCCTGATCGTAACTCAATCGCACAACGCCGGTTGTCGCGCTGGCATCACTCACCTGTGCCTGTCTGTTGATCGCGCATCCCGTCAGGAGTATCAGTGAGAGGGCAATAAAAAGAGTCTTCATGGTATCGCTCTGAATGTTCGGTGATACGCTATCCTAATTCACACATCAGCGTTTCAATGGCCTGAATAACTTATAGATCAGCAACGACTAATTCACACGACGACGGTCATTTTGCGGTCACCTGAAGAAAATGTGAAATTATCCATCATTTTTAAAACCATCTTTCATAAAATTTGAAAGTATGTTTGCTAAGTAGTACTGTGCGGTATCGTGATGACTCAAGGCGGGACTTCCCGCATCGCATTCAGGAGAAGACAGAATGAAAATTGCACTGATGATGGAAAACAGCCAGGCGGGTAAAAACGCCATCATTCACCGCGAGCTCAAAGCGGTGGCGGATGAAAAGGGTTTTCCGGTATTCAACGTCGGGATGAGCGACGAGAATGACCACCACCTGACCTATATCCATCTTGGCATCATGGCGAGCATTCTGCTGAATTCAAAAGCGGTTGATTTTGTGGTGACCGGCTGTGGTACAGGCCAGGGCGCGTTGATGTCACTGAATATTCATCCGGGCGTGGTGTGTGGCTACTGCATTGATCCGGCGGATGCCTTCCTGTTCGCGCAGATTAACAACGGTAATGCGCTGTCTCTGCCGTTTGCGAAAGGGTTTGGCTGGGGAGCGGAACTGAACGTGCGCTTTATCTTCGAGAAAGCCTTTACGGGGCGCAATGGCGAAGGTTACCCGCCAGAGCGTAAAGAACCGCAGGTGCGTAACGCCGGGATCCTTAACCAGGTCAAAGCGGCGGTCGTTAAAGACAACTATCTTGATACGCTGCGTGCAATCGATCCGGAACTGATGAAGACGGCAGTTTCTGGGCAGCGTTTCCAGCAATGCTTCTTTGAAAATGGCCAGAGCAAAGAGATTGAAGCGTTCGTTCGCGAAATCCTCGGCTAATTTTTGCTGACAAGCCGGAGGGCGTAATGCGCATCCGGCTTTCCACTTTACTTCCTGGCAGACACCGCGCTGCCCGCCTCTTTCACCAGTCGTAACGTCTCCACCATGCCAGTCAGGCAGATAAGCGCGATGACCACAAAAACCAGACGAAAGCTGATGCCGCTAAACTGAATCCCGAGGTACAGCACCAGCAAAATAAGCCAGACAGGCGTGCTGAAGGTGATCTGGGTGGCAGAAGAGATACCTCGTTTGCTTTCTGTGGTTCGAGCTTCTTGCACCGTGCACTTGCCATTCAAAAAAAACGATAAAAATTCACCAGAACTGATATTGCTGTAGGTAATTGATTTATCGGTGAAAGAGTCGTAAATGCAAAGAATATGTTAAGTATAAAACGTGATGCAAATCACAAAGCAGTTGATTTTTGTGATGACGGTCATACTATATGCGCATAGACGATAACACCTGCATAACAAAATAGTTGGAGTCATGGCATGAAACTGCGCAAAATCCTGAAAAGCATGTTTGAAAATTATTGCAAAACGTTTAAAGACGTACCGCCGGGCGATATGTTCCGCTGATAAAAAACCTGCTTCGGCAGGTTTTTTTATACCCGTCGTCCGCGGCGTCAGGTGTGGCTATCGTTTCGGCCTCTGAATCGGTACTATGACGGTCTTTCATCACTAACAGGAACGCCTGCTATGTCCCAACCGCTGAATGCCGATCAGGAACTGGTCTCTGACGTTGTCGCCTGCCAGCTCGTCATCAAACAAATTCTCGATGTTCTCGACGTGATTGCTCCCGTTGAAGTTCGCGAAAAAATGACCAGCCAGCTGAAAAACATTGATTTTTCAACGCATCCCGCAGCTGCCGATCCCGTCACGCGGCGCGCTATCCAGAAAGCGATCGCACTGATTGAACTGAAATTCACGCCGCAGGGCGAAGCGCACTAAAATAAGCCGTTGTTTTATATTATAGAAATACTTTTTGCAATGCCTCCCAAAGTGGAGGCATCAGGCTGAAAAGGCTTTGCGAATTGGCCTGCCGGGGAGTGAAATGCAGGCCAATAGCGTGGTCAATTAATGCTGTTGATAATTGACGACGTTGAGCACGTGCTGATCGGTCTGCTCCGGGCACAGTCCCGCGCGTTTGGCGCTACGCACTTCCTCAAGAATTGTTTGTAACAACAGCCCATCTTGCTGCTGTTCTTTTTCCAGAGCGTGGAGAAAATTCAGGGTAGGCGCATCGTTCAGGGCTTCCGCTTCGTTGGTGAGCTGCGAAAGCGTGCTGGCGCGTTGCTCATAATCTTCCATTGTTTTCTGAAACAGTTCTTCCAGCGAATGTAAGTCTTCGCCTGGTACATCAATGGCCTTAACGACCGGATTCGCCCCGGCATTTTTCATGAAGTTAAAGACGCGCATCATTTGGGTGACGTTACTCTGGGCTTGAGTACGTAAGAAAGTCGCAGTACCCATCAGACGGTGTTCAGAACACCACTCACTCAGATGGAGGTAGAGATTGGAAGCATAAAACTCAAGATTCATTTGATTATTGAGTTTGTTTACCATTCCAACTGCAGCCATATCAATATCCTTATTTCCTGATAGAAGGGATGTGCAGCGCTAATCTGCACAACTTACTGTTAGCAGAATACGTCCATTCTGCCAGTCCATTATGTGATCGAAGAGTCAATTCCATCGCGAATCGAAAATAAGCATACCTGCATCAATGGAATAAGAAAATCCTTAAGTGGCATTGTTTATGATTTTTTACACATTACTGAAGTTAATACATCACCCCGTATTTGGTAAACATAATGTGAAATTATATATCTGATTGATTTTGTTGAATCTTGAATGGTTTTATAATTTTGAAGTGATGTTTTAAGTCACAAAAGTGGATAGTTTAGCGTGGTAATATCAGAATATTGATAATCTTTACCGTCCCTGCCGCGATAATAATCCTGTGAAACCATTCTGGCAGAAATAATGCCAGTTTGTCTCTTACTAAAAATCAGGGCGGCGACATCTTGTTCAATTATAACCGAATGATTAATTCGTCATTTTCGGTGTTATCAGCCTGTAATAAATGAGGAAAGGTGAATGAAAAGAGTGGCCGTCTTGCTGGCATCGGGTTTCGAGGAAGCGGAAGCGATCGTTACTATTGATATCTTGCGTCGTCTGAATATTGACGTCGATACCCTGGCCTGCGCGGAATCTCGCGCCGTCGTGAGCTACCACAATGTCCCAATGGTCACCGATTACACGCTGGCGGGGCAGCAGGAGCGCCTGTATGACGCGGTGGTGCTGCCGGGCGGCCCACAAGGGAGCGTAAACCTGGCGGCGAATCCACAGGTTATTGAGTTTGTCTCGCGCCATGATGCCGCCGGAAAATTAATTTGTCCCATTTGTTCAGCGGCCGCTCGTGTATTAGGCGGCAACGGCTTACTGAAGGGGCGTCGTTATGTCTGCTCAGGCGATCTCTATAAAACGGTGACTGATGGCGTTTATGTTGATGCGCCGGTTGTGGAGGATGGGCATCTCCTGAGTGGTAAAGGATTAGGCCATATTTTTGATTTTGCCCTGACGCTGTCAGCCCGTTTGTTAGGCAATGAACAACCCGTTCGTGAACATGCTGAACATATCTATTATCCGTGGTAATTCGTTCGTACCCGAATACAGGGGGATTCGGGTACAAGGATTTGTGAGCTGACCTTATGGATTAATGTGCTACGCTACTTTTTATTTGTCTGACAATTACCCCATTTCTTATGTCATTTTCCGCTGAATTTATGTACGCAATTACTGTAATTCTGCGGTGTGATGCCGCTCTCCTATGGAGAATCAATTTCCCGCTACAACTATTCCAGCACTGGCACTTATCTTGAGTTCTTTTGGTAATGCCTTGTTTTTCGTCTGAATTACATAAAGTCGTTGAATATTACCCTACATAAAATGACGCTAAAGCTGGAGTTAACCATGCACAAATTCACTAAAGCGCTGGCAGCCATCGGTCTGGCTGCCGTTATGTCACAATCCGCTATGGCAGAATCGATGAAACTGGGTTTTCTGGTGAAACAACCGGAAGAACCCTGGTTCCAGACGGAGTGGAAATTTGCCGATAAAGCCGGGAAAGATTTGGGCTTTGAAGTGATTAAAATTGCGGTGCCGGACGGCGAGAAGACGCTGAATGCGATTGATAGCCTGGCGGCGAGCGGGGCGAAGGGATTTGTTATTTGTACCCCGGATCCAAAACTGGGTTCCGCTATTGTCGCGAAGGCGCGCGGCTACGACATGAAAGTGATCGCCGTGGACGATCAGTTCGTCAATGCCAAAGGCAAACCGATGGATACCGTCCCGTTGGTGATGATGGCGGCAACCAAAATCGGCGAACGTCAGGGCCAGGAACTGTATAAAGAGATGCAGAAACGGGGTTGGGACGTCAAAGACACCGCGGTTATGGCGATTACGGCCAACGAACTGGATACCGCACGTCGTCGTACCGGCGGCTCGATGGAAGCGCTGAAAGCCGCCGGTTTCCCGGAAAAACAGATCTACCAGGTTCCTACCAAATCTAACGATATCCCCGGCGCATTTGATGCCGCCAACTCCATGCTGGTTCAGCACCCTGAAGTTAAACACTGGTTGATTGTCGGCATGAACGATAACACGGTACTCGGCGGCGTGCGCGCCACTGAAGGCCAGGGCTTTAAGGCGGCGGACGTGATCGGCATTGGTATCAATGGCGTTGACGCAGTGAGCGAACTGTCGAAAGGGCAGGCGACCGGCTTCTACGGCTCACTGCTGCCAAGCCCGGACGTTCACGGTTATAAATCCAGCGAAATGCTCTACAACTGGGTGACTAAAGGCGCAGAACCTCCGGCATTCACCGAAGTGACTGACGTGGTGCTGATCACCCGTGACAACTTCAAAGAAGAGCTGGCGAAAAAAGGGTTAGGCGGTAAGTAAGACGACAGCAAATGAAAAGCTGGATGGCATCGCTCATGTCGCCATCCGGCAACCGGTTAGAACGATACTGACTCACGGAGACGTTATGCAACAGTCTACCCCGTATCTCTCATTTCGCGGCATTGGTAAAACCTTCCCCGGCGTTAAAGCGCTTACGGATATCAGTTTTGACTGTTACGCCGGTCAGGTGCATGCGCTGATGGGTGAAAATGGCGCCGGGAAATCAACGCTTTTAAAAATTCTCAGCGGTAACTATGCGCCAACCACGGGCTCTTTGGCGATTCGCGAGCAGGAAATGAGCTTCGCGGATACCACCGCCGCGCTGAATGCCGGCGTTGCCATTATTTACCAGGAATTACATCTCGTGCCGGAGATGACCGTTGCCGAGAATATCTATCTCGGGCAACTGCCACACAAAGGCGGCATTGTGAACCGCACTCTGCTTAATTATGAAGCGGGTTTACAACTTAAACATCTGGGGATGGATATCGATCCTGCGACCCCTCTGAAATATCTCTCCATCGGCCAGTGGCAGATGGTGGAAATTGCCAAAGCACTGGCGCGCAACGCCAAGATTATTGCCTTCGATGAACCGACCAGTTCGCTCTCTGCAAGGGAGATCGAAAACCTGTTCCGGGTGATCCGCGAACTGCGTAAAGAAGGGCGCGTCATTCTGTATGTTTCGCACCGCATGGAAGAGATTTTCGCGCTCAGTGATGCGATTACCGTGTTTAAAGATGGCCGTTACGTGAAAACCTTTACCGACATGCAGCAGGTCAACCACGATGCGCTGGTGCAGGCGATGGTTGGGCGCGATCTGGGCGATATTTACGGCTGGCAGCCACGTCCCTATGGCGCAGAACGCCTGCGCTTGCATGCCGTAAAAGCGCAGGGCGTACGCACACCCATCAGCCTTACGGTACGCAGCGGCGAAATCGTTGGGCTGTTTGGGCTGGTAGGCGCGGGCCGCAGTGAGTTAATGAAAGGCTTATTTGGCGGCACCCGTATCAGCGAAGGGCAGGTGTACATCGACGAAAAACCGATTGATATCCGCAAGCCGGCGAATGCTATCGCGGCAGGCATGATGCTGTGCCCGGAAGACCGGAAAGCGGAGGGGATCATCCCGGTGCATTCGGTACGTGACAACATCAACATCAGCGCCCGGCGTAAGCATGTGCTGGGGGGATGTGTGATCAACAACGGATGGGAAGAAACCAATGCTGACCAACACATTCGCTCGCTGAATATCAAAACCCCCAGTGCCGAACAGTTAATTATGAATCTCTCCGGTGGTAACCAGCAAAAGGCGATTCTCGGTCGCTGGCTATCGGAAGAGATGAAAGTGATTTTGCTCGACGAACCGACACGCGGCATTGATGTTGGCGCGAAGCACGAAATTTATAACGTTATTTATGCCCTGGCCGCACGCGGCGTTGCCGTGCTGTTCGCCTCCAGTGACCTGCCGGAAGTCCTCGGCGTGGCTGACCGCATTGTGGTGATGCGGGAAGGAGAGATCGCCGGGGAATTACTTCACGAACAGGCGGATGAGCGCCAGGCGCTAAGCCTTGCGATGCCTAAAGTTAGCCAGGCTGTCGCCTGAGAAAGGAGAGAATGATGTCTTCCGTAACAACTTCCGGATCGGGCGCACCAAAGTCGCCATCACCCTTTAGCCTGGGACGTATCTGGGACCAGTATGGCATGCTGGTGGTCTTCGCCGTCCTGTTCCTCGCCTGCGCTATTTTTGTGCCGAACTTCGCAACATTCATCAACATGAAAGGGCTGGGGCTGGCGATCTCCATGTCGGGCATGGTGGCCTGCGGCATGTTGTTCTGCCTGGCATCAGGAGATTTTGACCTGTCCGTGGCGTCGGTGATTGCCTGTGCCGGGGTGACCACGGCGGTGGTCATCAACATGACCGAAAGTCTGTGGATTGGCGTGGGGGCGGGTCTGTTGCTGGGGGTGCTGTGCGGGCTGGTTAACGGCTTCGTGATTGCACAACTCAAGATCAACGCGCTGATCACCACGCTGGCAACGATGCAAATCGTCCGTGGTCTGGCATACATCATTTCCGACGGTAAAGCGGTGGGGATTGAAGACGAGCGCTTCTTTACCCTCGGCTACGCCAACTGGTTCGGCTTACCGGCACCGATCTGGCTCACGGTAGGCTGCCTGATTATCTTTGGCTTGTTGTTGAACAAAACCACTTTCGGGCGCAACACGCTGGCGATTGGGGGCAACGAAGAGGCAGCGCGTCTGGCCGGGGTGCCGGTGGTGCGTACCAAAATCATTATTTTCGTGCTCTCCGGTCTGGTCTCTGCGGCGGCCGGGATTATCCTCGCCTCGCGTATGACAAGTGGACAGCCGATGACCTCCATTGGCTATGAACTGATCGTCATCTCCGCCTGCGTGTTAGGCGGCGTTTCCCTGAAGGGCGGCATCGGAAAAATCTCATATGTGGTGGCGGGTGTCCTGATCCTGGGGACCGTGGAGAATGCGATGAACCTGCTGAACATTTCGCCCTTCGCCCAGTACGTCGTACGCGGCTTGATCCTGCTGGCAGCAGTGATCTTCGACCGTTACAAACAAAAAGCCAAGCGTACGGTCTGATAAAAAAGTCTAACTTTTGAGTCTAGTTCCTCTCCTTTGCCAGCCGCTACACCCGGCTGGCAATTGTCTTTGCAAATGGCGAGCATCGTCACACTGTCTATACTTACGGTTGCTTATGAGGCGCGATTCGCGCGGCTCAGATATAACAATAAGGAGGAGTACCGGGTGGCAGAACCGTTAACCGTAACCCCTGAACAGTCCGTGCACTATGCTTATTTTTTTGATCTCGATGGAACCCTTGCGGAGTTAAAGCCGCATCCAGACCAGGTGGTGATTCCTCCCACGATCCTTCAGATGCTCCACCACCTTGCAGAACGCAACGCAGGGGCTTTGGCATTGATTTCAGGGCGCTCAATGGTTGAACTTGACGCGTTGGCTCACCCCTGGCGCTTTCCGCTGGCAGGGGTGCATGGGGCTGAACGCCGTGACATCAATGGGAAAATGCATATTGTGCATCTCCCTTCGGCAATAGAACGCGATATTAGCGTGCAGTTACATACGGCGCTGGCGAAACTGCCGGGGACGGAGATGGAAACCAAAGGGATGGCGTTTGCGCTGCACTATCGACAGGCGCCAGAACATGAAGCTGCGCTGCAGGCGCTGGCACTGCGTATTACGCAAACCTGGCCGCAGCTTGCGCTCCAGCAAGGGAAGTGCGTTGTCGAAATTAAGCCGAAAGGCACCAATAAAGGTGAAGCGATAGCCGCGTTTATGCGTGAAGCGCCGTTTGCCGGGCGGGTCCCTGTTTTTCTGGGTGACGATCTGACCGATGAGACCGGGTTTCGCGTGGTGAACGAGGCGGGTGGTATTTCAGTGAAGGTGGGAGAGGGGGAGACGCAGGCGCAATGGCGATTAGCCGGGGTGCCAGACGTCTGGCGCTGGCTGGAGTCTGTTTACACTGCACAACAAGAAACAACCATGAATGACAGGAGAGATGGCCATGAGTCGTTTAGTCGTAGTATCTAATCGAATTGCGCCCCCCGATAACAAAACCAGTGCAGGCGGCCTGGCCGTTGGTGTGCTGGGCGCGCTGAAAGCGGCGGGGGGACTGTGGTTCGGTTGGAGTGGCGAGCTGGGTAACGAGGATCAGCCATTAAAAAAGGTCACCCGGGGCAATATCACCTGGGCGTCGTTTAACCTGAGCGAAAAAGACCACGAGGAGTATTACAACCAGTTCTCTAATGCCGTGTTGTGGCCCGCCTTTCACTACCGTTTAGATCTGGTGAATTTTCAGCGCACCGCCTGGGAAGGCTATCTGCGGGTGAACGCGCTGCTGGCAGATAAGCTGCTGCCGTTACTGAAAAAAGATGACATCCTCTGGATTCATGATTATCACCTTTTGCCGTTCGCCAGCGAACTGCGTAAACGTGGCGTGAATAATCGTATTGGTTTCTTCTTACACATTCCTTTCCCAACGCCGGAAATCTTTAACGCGTTGCCGTCATCGGAAGAGTTGCTTGAGCAGTTATGCGATTTTGACCTGCTGGGATTCCAGACGGAAAACGACAGGCTGGCCTTCCTTGACTGTCTCTCCAGCCTGACGAGAGTCACGACTCACGATACGCACAGCCACACGGCCTGGGGAAAATCGTTCAGCACCGAGGTGTATCCCATCGGAATCGAGCCGCAGGAGATTGCCCAGCAGGCTTCTGGTCCACTGCCGCCAAAACTGGCGCAGCTGAAAGCGGAGTTGAAGAATCTAAAGAATATCTTTTCCGTTGAGCGACTGGATTACTCAAAAGGGTTGCCAGAGCGTTTTCAGGCCTACGAGGCGTTGCTGGAGAAATACCCTCAGCATCACGGAAAAATCCGTTATACGCAGATTGCGCCCACTTCACGTGGCGATGTGCAGGCGTATCAGGATATCCGTCACCAGCTTGAGACAGAAGCCGGGCGCATTAACGGTAAATACGGGCAACTAGGCTGGACGCCACTGTTCTATCTCAACCAACATTTCGACCGCAAATTACTGATGAAAGTGTTTCGCTATTCAGATGTAGGGCTGGTCACGCCGCTGCGAGATGGTATGAATCTGGTGGCGAAGGAATTCGTTGCTGCCCAGGATCCCGCCAATCCAGGCGTTCTGGTGTTGTCTCAGTTCGCCGGTGCGGCAAATGAGCTGACCTCAGCGCTGATCGTTAATCCTTACGATCGCGATGAAGTCGCGGCGGCGCTGGATCGTGCACTCACAATGCCGCTTTCCGAGCGTATTTCGCGGCATGCTGAGATGCTGGAAGTGATTGTCAAAAACGACATCAACCACTGGCAGGAGCAGTTTATCTGCGATCTAAAGACGATCACCCCGCGCAGCGCTGAAACTCTTCAGCAACGGAAAGTCGCGACGTTTCCAAAGCTTGCCTGAGCGAGGTTTTTGGGGATCAATCTCCTTCAAGCGGGACCAGCAGGACATCCACCAGGCTTGAACTCACCACACTTTTCGCCGAGCAGGAGGCTCGCGAAAAGAAGCTATGGTTGTGGTTGCCACAGATGACCAGATCCACGTCGTGTTTGCGGCACACGTCCAGAATATGCTCGCTTAACTCGCCGTAGGTAATGAACGTCTGCGCGATCGGATAGCCCGCCTCTTTCCCCAGTTTTTCAAGAAAATCAGTGGTCTCCTCATGCATTACCGCGCGTAAATCCTCCAGCATGGGGGCGGCAAATTGATTGTATAACTCGGGGTCGGAGGCGAGGGTGATGAGGCTGATTCGTGCGTTGACGGGACGGGCAATGGAGACGGCTTTCGCCAGGAGTTGTTGGCTTTCCGGGGTGACTGCCACGGCGACAAGAATGTGGGTGTAGCTCATAACTCGCTCCTTATTGCAAGAATATGAGGTGGTTCTTCAGCATTACTCCGATTTGCTGACAACTGCAATGCCTCTATATGACAATAATGTGAACGCTATCATAATTATTCATTAATATTCCTTATAGGTGTAACTCAGGAATAACTAAAAAAGTTAACCAAATCGATTGACTTAAATTAAATCAGCGAGTCAATCAAAATTTGGTTTAACAAATTCATGTTCGTGATTAATCGCAATCTAATCATAAGCTCTGCGTATTCATAAAAAATAAGTAACAATTAACATGTTGTTTCACAAGCATAAAAATAATTTTTCTTGCGCAGGCGGATAAATACATTTCAATTATTTTACTTACGTGATATTAACGCTGGTTTCGTAAAATCTTTCGCCGCCCCTGACGCTTGATTTAATACCCGTGAGAATATAATGGTGTTTTGCTGATTAATTTCCCAGCAAAATAAAAGCCCAACTGATGGATTTATGTTAACGATTAAGTTAATTTATGTGATGTGTATCACATATTTTCCAAATTCGCAGCGTGGATTTGTTGTATGTCTCGGGTGTGACGAGTACAGTTGCGTCGAATTAGGAAAAATCTTAGGCATTTGTAAGAATTCATGTGCTCGCGTTACAACCAGGCAAGATGCCAGCGTGACGCGCGCATTGATGTTTTAAGCGCCTGAGTCGAAGGTATGTGTTTGACCTATTTGCTTTTTTTACCGGGAATTCCCGGCGACATCACGGGGTGCGGTTTTTCCGCATAAAAATAAAAGTTGGTTATTCTGGATGGGAATAATGCATACATCCGAGTTGCTGAAACACATTTATGACATCAATTTGTCATATTTACTCCTTGCACAGCGTCTAATCGTTCAGGACAAAGCGTCCGCCATGTTTCGTCTCGGAATCAATGAGGAAATGGCGACCTCTCTGGGGGCGCTGACCCTTCCGCAAATGGTAAAACTGGCAGAAACGAATCAGCTTGTGTGTCATTTCCGTTTCGACAGTCATCAAACCATTACGCGTCTGACTCAGGATTCCAGAGTAGACGATCTCCAGCAAATTCACACCGGTATCATGCTGTCCACGCGTCTGTTAAGTGATGTCAATCAGGCTGATGAAACCGCGCGTAAGAAAAGGGCCTGATGATGAGTGAAAAAAGCATTGTTCAGGAAGCTCGTGATATCCAGTTAGCGATGGAATTGATCAC
Source organism: Citrobacter sp. LST-B2 (assembly GCF_057983045.1). Lineage (NCBI taxonomy): Bacteria > Pseudomonadati > Pseudomonadota > Gammaproteobacteria > Enterobacterales > Enterobacteriaceae > Citrobacter > Citrobacter sp. LST-B2. The sequence goes on along the minus strand of NZ_CP192598.1, from coordinate 2,895,862 downwards.
ACTGGGTGCCCGTTTGCAAATGCTGGAAAGCGAAACGCAGATAAGCCGCGGTCGCCTCATCAAGCTGTACAAAGAACTTCGCGGCAGTCCCCCGCCAAAAGGCATGCTGCCGTTTTCCACTGACTGGTTTATGACCTGGGAGCAAAATATACATGCTTCCATGTTCTGTAATGCCTGGCAGTTCTTACTTAAAACGGGCCTGTGTAGCGGTGTTGATGCCGTCATTAAGGCGTATCGACTGTACCTGGAACAGTGTCCGCAGGGTGAAGATGGGCCGCTGTTGGCGTTGACTCGCGCGTGGACGCTGGTGCGTTTTGTTGAAAGCGGCTTGCTTCAGTTATCAAGCTGTAACTGCTGTGGTGGTAATTTCATTACCCACGCTCACCAACCTGCGGGCAGTTTTGCCTGCAGTTTATGCCAGCCGCCTTCCCGTGCGGTAAAAAGACGTAAACTTTCCCAGGATGCTGCCGATATTATTCCACAACTGCTGGATGAACAGATCGAACAGGCTGTTTAACCGATACGGTGTGGACGAAACACTCCAGCAGCGGTAAGTCATTACCGCTGCTTTTTTTTTGCCTCGCCAACGCGTTAACGCCCCGACTGCACATCCTGTCATAGTCAACAGCAGAAGGATGATGTCGTGCTTATCTTATTAGGTTACCTGGTGGTTATTGGTACAGTTTTCGGCGGTTACATGATGACTGGTGGAAACCTGGGGGCACTCTATCAACCGGCTGAATTTGTCATCATCGGTGGCGCGGGAATAGGGGCATTTATCGTGGGTAACAACGGTAAAGCCATCAAGGGGACACTGAAAGCGCTGCCGTTACTGTTTCGTCGTTCGAAATACACCAAAGCGATGTATATGGATCTGCTGGCACTGCTCTATCGCCTGATGGCTAAGTCTCGCCAGCAGGGGATGTTCTCGCTTGAACGAGACATTGAGAACCCGAAAGAGAGCGAAATTTTTGCCAGCTATCCCCGTATTCTGGCCGACTCGGTGATGCTGGAATTCATCGTCGATTACCTGCGCCTGATCATCAGCGGCAACATGAATACCTTCGAGATCGAAGCGCTGATGGATGAAGAGATTGAAACGCACGAAAGTGAATCGGAAGTCCCGGCCAACAGCCTGGCACTGATGGGGGATTCACTGCCGGCGTTTGGTATCGTTGCGGCGGTGATGGGGGTTGTACACGCCCTCGCGTCAGCGGATCGACCGGCTGCAGAACTGGGCTCACTGATTGCCCATGCGATGGTCGGTACATTCCTCGGTATTCTGCTGGCCTACGGTTTTATTTCACCGCTTGCCAGCGTCCTGCGTCAGAAGAGCGCGGAAACCAGCAAAATGATGCAGTGCGTGAAAATCACGTTGCTGTCAAATCTGAACGGTTACGCCCCGCCGATCGCCGTCGAGTTTGGGCGTAAAACGTTGTATTCCAGCGAGCGCCCGTCATTCATTGAACTGGAAGAACATGTTCGCGCTGTGAAAAACCCGAACCAACAGCAGCAGACGACGACTGAGGGCGCATGAAGAATCGGTCTCATCCTATCGTCGTGGTTAAACGGCGCAAACATAAGGGGCATGGCGGCGGCGCACACGGATCGTGGAAGATTGCTTACGCTGACTTTATGACCGCCATGATGGCCTTTTTTCTGGTGATGTGGCTCATTTCCATCTCCAGCCCTAAAGAACTGATTCAGATTGCCGAATACTTCCGTACCCCACTGGCGACGGCGGTGACGGGAGGGAATCGCATTTCCAATAGCCAGAGCGCGATTCCTGGCGGTGGCGATGACTTTACCCAGCAACAGGGTGAAGTGAATAAGCAGCCGAACCTCGATGAACTGAAAAAACGTATGGAACAAAATCGCCTGAGCAAACTGCGTGGCGACCTCGATCAGCTTATCGAATCGGATCCCAAACTGCGGGCGCTGCGTCCGCATCTGAAGATTGACCTGGTGCAGGAAGGGCTGCGTATTCAGATTATCGACAGCCAGAATCGCCCGATGTTTAAAACCGGTAGCGCCGAGGTTGAGCCTTATATGCGTGACATCCTGCGGGCAATCGCCCCGGTGCTGAACGGTATTCCCAACCGTATCAGCCTGTCCGGGCATACGGATGATTTCCCTTACGCGAACGGTGAAAAAGGCTATAGCAACTGGGAGCTCTCTGCCGATCGCGCCAATGCTTCGCGGCGTGAACTGGTACAGGGCGGTCTGGATGACGGAAAAGTATTACGGGTGGTCGGCATGGCCGCCACGATGCGTATGAGCGATCGCGGTCCGGATGACGCCATCAACCGCCGAATCAGTCTGTTGGTGCTGAACAAACAGTCCGAACAGGCCATTTTGCATGAAAACGCTGAAAGCCAGAACGAGCCGGTAAGTGTATTACAACAGCCTGAGGCCAGTCCGCAGGTAAGCGTTCCCACATCGCCACCAGCCAATCCGAGGTGATAGCGTGAGCATGGATATAAGCGATTTTTATCAGACTTTTTTTGATGAAGCTGACGAGTTGTTGGCTGACATGGAGCAACATCTGCTCGATCTGGCGCCCGAAGCGCCGGATGCCGAGCAACTGAATGCCATATTTCGTGCAGCGCACTCCATCAAAGGGGGCGCCGGCACGTTCGGCTTTACCGTTTTGCAGGAAACCACGCATCTGATGGAGAACCTGCTGGATGATGCGCGTCGCGGTGAGATGCAGCTCAATACCGCCATTATCAACCTGTTTTTGGAAACGAAAGATATTATGCAGGAACAGCTCGATGCCTATAAAAGTTCGCAGGAGCCGGATGCCGCCAGTTTCGAATACATCTGCACGGCATTACGCCAGTTAGCGCTGGAAGCAAAAGGTGAAACCGCGCCAGCGGTGGTGGCGAATGCCCGACTGAGCGTGGTCGACAACACGACACCTGACGACGTGGTCGTGGCAGAAGAAGCGAAATTACGCATCTTTCTCTCGCGCCTGAAGGCCAGTGAAGTGGCCTTGCTGGAAGAAGAGCTGGGCAATCTGTCCACCCTGTCTGATGTCGTCAAGGGCGAAGACAGCCTGGCGGCCACGCTTGATGGCGACATTGCAGAGGATGACGTCATTGCCGTGCTGTGCTTTGTGATTGAAGCCGACCAGATTGCCTTTGAGAAAGTGGTGACAGCGACGGCACCCGCGGTCCAGCCGGAAGTGGCTGAAGTGGTTGCGGTCGAACAGCCTGTCGTCGCCGTCCCAGCGGTGAAAGCGGTTGGCAGAGAAGCGCAAACCGGACGCGTAGAGCGGGAAAAACCGGCACGCGCCAGTGAATCCACCAGCATTCGCGTGGCGGTGGAGAAGGTAGATCAGCTGATCAACCTGGTCGGTGAGCTGGTGATTACCCAGTCAATGCTGGCCCAGCGTTCGAACGAACTCGACCCGGTCAATCATGGCGATCTCATCACCAGCATGGGGCAGTTACAACGTAACGCCCGCGATCTGCAGGAATCGGTGATGTCGATTCGTATGATGCCCATGGAATACGTATTCAGCCGCTTCCCGCGTCTGGTGCGCGACCTGGCGGGCAAGCTTGGTAAACAGGTTGAACTGACGCTGGTCGGCAGCTCGACGGAACTCGACAAGAGCCTGATTGAACGCATTATCGACCCGCTAACGCACCTGGTGCGTAACAGCCTCGACCACGGAATCGAACTGCCGGAAAAACGCATGGAATCCGGTAAGAATGTGGTGGGCAATCTGATTTTGTCGGCGGAACATCAGGGCGGCAACATCTGCATCGAAGTGACCGATGACGGGGCTGGACTGAACCGCGAGCGCATTCTGGCGAAGGCGATCTCCCAGGGGATGGCGGTCAATGAAAACATGACCGATGACGAAGTGGGGATGCTGATTTTTGCCCCAGGCTTCTCGACGGCCGAGCAGGTGACCGACGTTTCCGGACGCGGCGTGGGTATGGATGTGGTGAAACGGAATATCCAGGAGATGGGCGGCCACGTTGAAATCCAGTCGAAGCAAGGGACCGGCACCACCATTCGTATTTTGCTGCCGCTGACGCTGGCGATCCTCGACGGCATGTCCGTGCGCGTCGCCGACGAAGTCTTCATTCTGCCGCTGAATGCGGTGATGGAATCCCTGCAACCACGTGACGATGATCTGCATCCGCTGGCCGGGGGCGAGCGTGTGCTGGAAGTACGCGGCGAATATCTGCCGCTGGTTGAGTTGTGGAAAGTCTTTGAAGTGGAAGGGGCGAAAACCGAAGCCACCCAGGGCATCGTGGTGATCCTGCAAAGCGGCGGTCGCCGTTACGCGCTGTTGGTCGATCAGTTGATCGGTCAGCACCAGGTGGTGGTTAAAAACCTGGAGAGTAATTATCGCAAAGTGCCGGGTATTTCAGCCGCCACTATTCTTGGCGATGGCAGCGTCGCGCTGATTGTGGATGTCTCCGCCCTGCAGGGTTTAAATCGCGAACAACGTATGGCGATCACCGCCGCCTGATTGAGTAAGAAAGGGTAAAATATGACCGGTATGACTAATGTAAGCAAACTGGCCGGCGAGCCGTCAGGTCAGGAATTCCTGGTGTTTACGCTGGGAGATGAAGAGTACGGTATCGACATCCTGAAAGTGCAGGAGATCCGTGGTTACGATCAGGTCACGCGCATTGCCAACACGCCTGCCTTCATCAAAGGGGTGACCAACCTGCGCGGCGTGATTGTGCCGATTGTCGATCTGCGCGTGAAGTTCTGCCAGGGTGATGTTGATTACAACGATAACACCGTGGTGATTGTGCTGAATCTGGGACAGCGCGTGGTGGGGATCGTTGTCGATGGCGTGTCTGATGTGCTGTCGCTGACCGCAGAGCAAATCCGTCCTGCACCGGAATTTGCCGTAACGCTGTCAACGGAATACCTGACCGGACTCGGTGCGCTGGGCGACCGGATGTTGATTCTGGTGAACATTGAGAAACTGCTGAACAGTGACGAAATGGCGCTGTTAGATATGGCCGCCTCTCACGTCGCCTAATCGCATGATCAGATGACGGCGTAAACGCCTTATCCGGCCTACCACCTCAACGTAGGCCGGATAAGCGAAGCGCTATCTGACAGTCAACCGTTATGCTCCGACCTGCTGTGACACCGCCTCCTCACTCTCTTCCAGTAAACCTTCGTTTTGTGCCAGCATCGCCGTCGCAATACCGTTACCTAACACGTTAATGGCGGAACGGCCCATGTCGAGAAAATGGTCGATACCCATCAGAAGCAAAATGCCGGCGACCGGAATGTTAAAGCTCGGAATCGTTGCCGCCAGCACCACTAACGCGGAACGCGGAACGCCGGCAATACCTTTTGACGCCAGCATCAGCGTGAGCATCAGGACGCTAATCTCAGCAAACGACAGATGAATGTTGTAGGCCTGCGCGATAAACATCGACGCAAAAGAGCAGTAAACCATTGAACCGACCAGGTTGAACGAGTAACCAATGGGCAGCACGAAAGAGACGATGTTGCGCGAGCAGCCAAATGTCGTCAGTTGCTCCAGCGTTTTCGGATAGGCCGCTTCAGAACTGCTGGTGGTAAAGGCCACCAGAACCGGATCCTTGAGCATACCAAGCAGGCGAAACACCTCTTTTTTCAGTACCAGATATCCCACTGCCAGCAACACCAGACAGGTCATCAGAATTGCCACGTAATAACCGCCAATGAACGAGGCGTAGTTGAGCAAAATGCCCAATCCTTCGGTGGCGATCACCGAGGAGATGGCGGCAAAAATGGCCAGCGGGGCGACGTACATCACGTAGCCGGTCACTTTCAACATAATGTGGGAAACCACGTCCAGCGCCGCCACCAGCGGGGTATTGAATTTTTCGCCCAACGACGCGCCGCCGATCCCGAAGAACATTGAGAACACCACAATCTGCAAAATTTCGTTATTGGCCATCGCACCGGCAATGCTGGTAGGAATGGTATGTGACAGGAAACCTTTCAGGCTCATCCCGCCGATGGCGAGACCGGTATCCACGGCTTCTTTCGGGATAGCCAGATTGAGTCCGCTGCCGGGTTGTTCCAGGGTGACAATAAAAAGGCCCACCAGAATGGAAAGAATAGAAGAGCTGATGAACCAGATCATCGCTTTGCCGCCCACACGTCCGATGGTGGACGTCTCGCCAAGACGCATAATGCCCACAGTCAGAGTGCTGAACACCAGGGGGGCGATAACCATCTTAATCAAACGTAAGAAGATGTCGGTGAGGAGGGTGATGTTATCCGACCAGGCGGCAATGACGCTTTCGGATGTATACGAGTGAATAACCGCACCTGACACAATACCTGCCAGCATGAAAATCACGATGAATATCGTGAGTTTATTTGCATTTGCCACTAAAAATCCCTCGGGCTGAATTTAACAATTTTTTATCAGCGATACATATGTTTTATGTATTTAATTACGCCAAATCATTTCCTACCTAACCTGGAGTAATTCGTCGTGGGTTACAACTTTTTTTTATTATTTGCTTATTTTGTTGTATTCATGACCGCGTACTTTTTAGCACGGGATAGCATAAACGTCTGTGACTGCCAGCCACGCGTCTGCCATCTCAGTGACAGGGTGGAGTGGATATCGCCTTCTGACCTGGATTTCCCTTTCGCAAACGTAAAGTTCTTATCAAGGGTGCCGATAACGTTGTTAACTCGTTTTCAGGAAGGTGCCTTATGTTTAACCGTATCCGCGTTGTCACAATGCTGATGATGGTGCTGGGGGTTTTCGCACTGCTACAGCTTGTCTCTGGTGGTTTGCTGTTTTCGTCTTTACAGCAGAATCAAAAAAGTTTTGTTATTTCCAACGATCTACGCCAACAGCAGAGTGAACTGACCTCGACATGGGATCTGATGCTGCAAACACGTATCAACCTCAGCCGTTCCTCTGCACGCATGATGATGGACGCCAACAATCAGCAGAGTAGCGCAAAAAACGATCTGCTGAAGAGCGCGAAAAATTCCCTCGCTCAGGCGGCAGAGCACTACGCCAGATTTAAAGCTATCGATCCGCTGCCAGAGATGGTGGAGGTCAGCAACAATGTGGACGAAAAATACCAGAACTATTTTGCCGGTTTAACCGAACTGGTGCAGTTCCTGGAAAGCGGCAACATGGATGCCTTTTTCGCGCAACCGACGCAGGGAATGCAAAACGGGCTCGGCGACGCGAAGAGCAAGTACGCCAGCGTCAGCGAAAAACTCTATCGCCAGGCGTTTGATGAAAGCGCGCGCGACTACCAGTTTGCGCAGTGGCAACTCGCCATTCTGGCGGTGGTGCTGGTGCTGATCCTGGTGGTGGTGTGGTACGGCATTCGTCACACCCTGCTCAACCCGCTTGCCAGCGTCATCGCTCATATTCGTGAAATCGCCGGCGGTAACCTGACCAACACGCTGACCGTTGCCGGTCGTAATGAAATTGGCGAACTGGCTGGTAGCGTCGATCACATGCAGCGCTCGCTGGTAGACACCGTCACCCAGGTGCGCGAAGGCTCCGATGCCATTTACGCCGGTACCACGGAAATCGCCACCGGTAACACCGATCTTTCATCGCGGACCGAACAACAGGCGTCGGCGCTGGAAGAGACGGCGGCCAGCATGGAAGAGTTAACCGCGACGGTGAAACAGAACGCCGACAATGCCCGACAAGCGTCGCAACTGGCGCAGAGCGCCTCGGAAACCGCGCAGCACGGCGGCAAAGTGGTGGATAACGTCGTTAAAACGATGCATGAAATTGCCGGTAGCTCGAAGAAAATTGCCGACATTATCAGCGTTATCGACGGTATTGCCTTCCAGACCAATATCCTGGCACTGAACGCCGCGGTGGAAGCCGCGCGAGCAGGTGAGCAGGGGCGTGGCTTTGCGGTGGTCGCCGGTGAGGTACGTAATCTGGCCAGTCGCAGTGCGCAGGCGGCAAAAGAGATCAAAGCGCTGATTGAAGATTCCGTTTCGCGCGTGGATACCGGCTCCGTGCTGGTCGAAAGCGCGGGCGAGACCATGAACGATATCGTCAATGCGGTGACCCGCGTGACCGACATTATGGGCGAAATTGCCTCGGCTTCTGATGAACAAAGCCGTGGCATCGATCAGGTGGCGCTGGCGGTTTCTGAAATGGACCGCGTGACGCAGCAAAACGCCTCGCTGGTCCAGGAATCCGCAGCCGCCGCGGCCGCGCTGGAAGAACAGGCCAGCCGACTGACGATGGCGGTGTCCGCATTTCGTCTTGCCGCGCGTCCTTATGCGGTAAAAACCAAAGAAGAACGGACTTCTGCAGACGCGCCCCGCAGCGCGCAGAAGCCCTCGTTAAGCATGGAGCACGATACTAACTGGGAAACATTTTGACCGAAATTTAACACTGCGGCCGTTGCCGCCTGATGGGAGCGTTGATGTTTAATCGTATTCGAATCTCGACCACGCTGTTTTTGATTTTGATCCTCTGCGGTGTATTGCAGATTGGCAGTAATGGCTTGTCTTTCTGGGCATTTCGGGACGGTTTTCAGAGCCTTAATCAGGTCGAGCAGAGTAATCAGCAACGCGCGGCGCTGGCACAAACGCGCGCCGTTTTATTACAGGCGAGTACCGCCCTCAACAAGGCCGGGACATTAACGGCGCTGAGCTATCCGCCCGATGACATCAAAAGCCTGATGGTTATCGCGCGCGAAAGCCTGGCGCAGTCCGCCACGTTGTTCAATGGCTTCAAGGCTATCGAGGCGAATACGGAATCGGGCAAAGCGCTGCAGGACGCAACGGAGAAAAGCTTCACCCAGTGGCACAGCGATCTGGAACATCAGGCCACCTGGCTTGAAAACAACCAGTTGTCAGACTTTCTGACCGCGCCAGTGCAGGCGTCACAGGATGCCTTTGATGTGAACTTTAACGCCTGGCAGCAGAACATTAACCATGTGCTGGTGGTGGCTGGGCAACAGAGCAAAAACAACTATCACATGTCGGCAGCGATCTTTATCAGCATGGTCATTATTGCCGCGCTGTTAACCACCGGAGCGCTGTACTGGTCGCGCAAAATGATCGTCCAGCCGCTGGCGATTATCGGCAGTCATTTTGACAGCATTGCCGAGGGCAACCTGGCGCGGCCGATTGCGGTTTACGGGCGTAATGAGATTTCGGCGATCTTTGCCAGCCTGAAAGCGATGCAACAGGCGCTGCGGGAAACCGTCAGCGACGTGCGTCAGGGCAGTCTGGCGATGCACACCGGGATTTCTGAAATCGCGATGGGTAATAACGATCTCTCCTCACGCACCGAGCAGCAGGCGGCGTCATTGGCGCAGACGGCGGCCAGCATGGAGCAGTTAACGGCTACCGTCGGTCAAAACGCCGACAATGCGCGCCAGGCTTCCGGGCTGGCAAAAAGCGCCGCCGATACGGCGAAAACCGGCGGCGAACAGACCACCAAAGTCGCCAGTACGATGCAGGCGATTGCCGCCAGTTCGCAAAAGATTGGCGACATTATCGGGGTGATAGACGGTATCGCCTTCCAGACCAATATTCTGGCGCTCAACGCGGCGGTCGAAGCGGCGCGTGCTGGTGAGCAGGGGCGTGGATTTGCTGTGGTTGCCGGAGAAGTACGAAACCTGGCGAGCCGCAGCGCCCAGGCAGCAAAAGAGATTAAAGGGTTAATTGAAGAGTCGGTGAACCGCGTCCACCAGGGATCGCAACTCGTCGATACGGCTGCCCGTACCATGACGGAAATCGTCAGCTCGGTCACCCGGGTCAACGACATCATGGGCGAGATTGCCTCGGCGTCAGACGAACAACGCAGAGGAATAGAGCAGGTGGCACAGGCCGTCACCCAGATGGATCAGGTGACACAACAGAACGCCGCGCTGGTGGAAGAAGCCGCCGCCGCGACCGGGCAACTCGCGCATCAGGCCGACACGCTGTCAGCCCGTGTAGCAGTATTCAAACTTGAAGAGCATGTGGTAACACACCAAGAATCGGCACCGCCGCAGGCTGTGCCCGTTGTATCCTGAATGTGATTGAGAAGGCGCTATGACATCATCTCTGCCCAACGGGCAAACGTCATTATTGTTACAGATGACCCAGCGCCTTGCGCTGTCCGACGCGCACTTTCGTCGGATATGTCAATTAATCTACCAGCGTGCGGGGATCGTGCTGGCGGACCACAAGCGGGACATGGTTTACAACCGCCTGGTCCGTCGTCTGCGTACGCTGGGAATGGATGATTTTGGTCACTATCTCAGCGTGCTGGAAGCGAATCAAAGCAGCGCAGAGTGGCAGGCTTTTATCAACTCGTTGACCACTAACCTGACCGCTTTTTTCCGCGAAGGGCACCATTTCCCGGTATTGGCGGAAAGCGCGCGTCGTCACAGCGGCGAATACCGGGTCTGGAGCGCCGCGGCATCGACCGGTGAAGAGCCGTACAGTATCGCCATTACGTTGGCCGATACGCTGGGCATGGCGCCAGGGCGCTGGAAGGTGTTCGCCAGCGATATTGATACCGAAGTGCTGGAAAAGGCCCGTAGCGGGATCTATCGCCTGGACGAACTGAAGACCCTGTCGCCGCAGCAGCTCCAGCGTTATTTCATGCGCGGAACCGGTCCTCATGATGGGCTGGTGCGTGTACGTCAGGAACTGGCAAGCCACGTCGAGTTTTCCGTGATTAACCTGCTCGATAAGCAGTACAACGTGCCGGGACCGTTCGACGCCATTTTCTGCCGCAATGTGATGATCTATTTCGATAAAACGACGCAGCAGGACATTCTGCGCCGTTTTGTCCCTCTTCTTAAGCCTGATGGTCTGCTGTTTGCCGGGCATTCAGAGAACTTTAGTAACCTCGTGCGCGACTTTAGCCTGCGCGGTCAAACGGTTTATGCGCTAAGTAAGGGTAAAGCATGAGTAAAATCAGGGTGTTGTCGGTCGATGATTCTGCATTGATGCGCCAAATCATGACCGAAATTATTAACAGCTATAGCGACATGGAGATGGTGGCAACCGCACCCGATCCGCTCGTCGCCCGGGATTTGATCAAGAAATATAACCCTGACGTGCTGACGCTGGACGTCGAAATGCCGCGGATGGACGGCCTCGATTTTCTTGAAAAGCTGATGCGACTGCGTCCGATGCCGGTGGTGATGGTGTCGTCGCTGACGGGGAAAGGCTCGGAAGTGACGCTGCGGGCGCTGGAACTGGGGGCGATCGATTTTGTCACCAAGCCGCAGTTGGGGATCCGCGAAGGGATGCTGGCCTACAGCGAGATGATTGCGGAGAAAGTGCGCACGGCGTCACGCGCACGTCTGACAGCCCATAAACCGCTTGCGGCGCCGGTCACCTTAAAGGCGGGACCGCTGCTCAGTTCGGAAAAACTGATTGCGATTGGCGCCTCGACGGGGGGCACCGAGGCAATTCGCCATGTGCTGCAACCGCTGCCACTCTCCAGTCCGGCGGTCATTATTACGCAGCATATGCCGCCCGGTTTTACCCGCTCGTTTGCTGAACGTCTGAACAAGCTGTGTCAGATAACCGTGAAAGAGGCGGAGGACGGCGAGCGTGTTCTGCCGGGTCATGCCTACATTGCGCCGGGCGATAAACACATGGAACTGGCACGCAGCGGGGCAAACTATCAAATAAAAATTCATGACGGTCCGCCGGTTAACCGGCACCGGCCGTCGGTGGATGTGCTGTTTCATTCGGTAGCGATTCATGCGGGGCGCAATGCTGTCGGGGTGATCCTGACGGGAATGGGCAACGACGGTGCCGCCGGAATGTTAGCGATGCACCAGGCGGGCGCCTGGACGATTGCGCAAAATGAAGCAAGTTGTGTGGTGTTCGGCATGCCGCGCGAAGCCATCAATATGGGTGGCGTCAGCGAAGTGGTCGATCTTAGTCAGGTTAGCCAGCAGATGCTGGCGAAAATCAGTGCCGGACAGGCAATACGTATTTGAATCAGGAGTAATTTTTTATGGCGGATAAAGAGCTTAAGTTTTTGGTTGTGGATGACTTTTCCACCATGCGTCGCATCGTGCGTAACCTGCTTAAGGAGTTGGGATTTAACAACGTGGAAGAAGCCGAAGATGGCGCGGATGCGTTGAATAAACTGCAGGCAGGTGGGTTTGGTTTTGTCATTTCCGACTGGAACATGCCGAACATCGACGGTCTCGAGTTGCTGAAAACCATTCGCGCGGACAGCGGAATGTCCTCACTGCCGGTGCTGATGGTCACGGCAGAGGCGAAGAAAGAGAACATCATTGCCGCGGCGCAGGCCGGGGCCAGCGGCTACGTAGTGAAACCGTTCACGGCGGCGACGCTGGAAGAAAAACTCAATAAAATCTTTGAGAAACTGGGCATGTAAGGGGCTGACCATGATGCAACCACAGATTAAACCCGTAGATGAACATTCTGCCGGGGATATCATTGCCCGCATTGGTAGCCTGACCCGTATGCTGCGTGACAGTCTGCGCGAACTGGGACTGGACCAGGCGATTGCCGAAGCGGCAGAAGCCATTCCTGATGCCCGTGACCGTCTGGACTATGTAGTACAGATGACCGCGCAGGCGGCTGAGCGCGCCCTGAACAGCGTTGAGGCTTCTCAGCCGCATCAGGACGAGATGGAGAAAGGGGCGAAGGCGCTGAGCAAGCGTTGGGACGAGTGGTTTGAAAACCCGATTGAGCTCTCTGACGCCCGTGAGCTGGTGACAGACACTCGAAAATACCTCGGCGATGTGCCCGGGCATACCAGTTTCACCAACGCACAGTTGCTTGACATCATGATGGCGCAGGACTTCCAGGATCTGACCGGTCAGGTGATTAAACGCATGATGGATGTGATTCAGGAGATTGAACGTCAGCTGCTGATGGTACTACTGGAAAATATTCCAGAGCAGAGTTCTCGACCCAAACGCGAAAGTGAAAGCCTGCTGAATGGTCCGCAGGTCGATGCGACCAAAGCGGGCGTTGTCGCCAGCCAGGACCAGGTGGACGACCTGCTGGATAGTTTAGGCTTTTGAGAACAATGGCCCTCAAGGGCCATTGAGAGTGATGACAAATCTCCTGTTGATACTGGGCGAGCAGATATCGCCCAGTAAAAAATAAGGAAAATCAATTCATTGATTTTCATCTGCTTACTACAAAGAAGGAGAAAACACGCTTTTTCCTTCTTTGTCAGCAGTCTGAATGGCCCGTCGGGGCCATTGTTCACTTTGCAGTTAACGGATATCCATTTTTACCGTGACGTTGCCTTCAAAATGGCCAGCATCGGGTTTATTACTGGTTGTGGCAACCGGTGCGGCGGTCATCTGGATATGACCATCGCCGTTGCCATCTAACACAATGGGGAAGTCCGCACTACCATCCAGCGGTATGCCATTATCATTGCTGTCATACATTCTTACGCCAATGTCGTCTCGTCCTATCATTTTGGCAATGAATCCTGTGCCTGTATCGTTAACGCCCTGATCGGCGGATAGGGTCAGCTTTATTTTGTCGCTATTACTGACAGCGGTACTGTCGCAGTGGAATTTGATATCTACATCACGCAGCGTGAATCCTGAAGGAACGGCTCCAGGCGCAGTAAAATTAGAACTGGCCAGGGTTTCAAAATCGACATTGATCGTACTCCCTGCGTTTATCGTACAACTGAGCGGTGCGTTAATAGCGCCAGAGATGTACATTTCCGACGCGACACTGGCTTTGCTGAAGTTACACGACCCCGAGCCGTAAAAGATGCATACGCTGGTGGACATCAGTAGCTGATTCGGAATGGTTTCTATGCCGAATATCGGGTTAACGATATACAACGAGAGACTTATCTTGTTCCAGTTGAATAAACGCTTAGGATTGCCGGCTACAGGACTGTTTGCGCAAAGTGACTGCGTCGCTTCGCTATTATCGCCTTCGAACAGACTGGTTGTGGGCGACTGATTGGGATAGGTTTCGAGGAGATAAGCGGTACCTCCTCCCGAGACGGTATCGGAGAAGGCTGATATCTGGATATCTAAGTTGTTAGTGAGCTTGCCATATTTAGCCGTTCGGCCGGTAGGCAGTGGCGTGGTACGGTAACTGTAGATCTTCTCGGTGGTTGTACCTGTCACCCCAGGGCACGAACTGCACTGCGCTGCATGCGGATCCGAGGGAAATACAAAGCTTATTGTTGGCTGGATTCTATTCCCGGCGTAGTTATCCTCCGCGCTCAGGTCGTAATTGAGCGGGACATCGACTCTGCCCTTGGTGGGGAAGCAACCACTCAGATAGGTGGTTGCACCGAATGCCTGCAATACGGGAAGTAGCCCGCTCAACAAAATCAGTACGTGCAGACGATGTGGGGTGAAAAGCCAGGCCCATCGAAATTGCTTCATTTAACCTCCTTGCTTGCAAGCCGCCGTCATGCGCTTGATGTCGGCGGCATCCGTATTCTGGGGAATCTCTTCACCGGTTGTAATCGTTGCGATACACCTTTGCCGCTCCTGATTTCCCCATTTTGCCTTGAGCGTGACGGTACCGCTGAGTCCGGCGAGATAGACCACGCCCTGATCATCGGCAATGCCATTGAGCAGACCATCTTCTGAGGTCACCATCGTACCAAAGGGCAGCGGTTGTCCTGATGATTGCACCAGCGTAACCAGCGCGCGATAACCCCGACGAGCACTGAAATGCGCCACGACGGCGGCGTTTCGCGAAGGGACCACTGTTGATGAGGTATTACTGCTGTCGACATCATCTGGCAGCGTAGTGGTATCAATGTTGATGTGATTTTCCTGATAAGCTGAAATGGAAGGAATGATGGCGTTGCCAAACATATCAGTATGGATCCCGCGTTGATTCTGGAAACTGACACCGGGTGCGCCGTCGGCATCGACTATCGCAAACTGGCTACCGAGGGGTTGCGACAGCGTAATGCCACGAGGATGCGCGACCAGTGCGCCATTCGCACCGTAGCTGAGCTGGCGCGAGCCATCTGACGCCGTGTAATAACCGGCATTGAGCCTGCCGTATTGGGCATACCAGGTGCTATATACGCTGCTGCTGTCCTGAGGACTCTGATTACTGCGGCTTTGCTGAAGCGAATAGTTCAGGCGGTTATCGGCCAGTAGCGAACCGTTCAGCCCTACGTTCTGCGTGGTTGCACCGTGCTGATTATTGTTAAGGCTGTAGGTTGCCCAGCTATCAGGTAGCCAGTGGCTTAGGGGAATCGTTAACCCTAAATAAAGTGAACGATCGTCCTCGCTATTGCTGGTTGTGCTCCAGGTGAGAGAGAGATTGTAGCTGATGCCCATCAGGCTGTAACTTGCACCTGCAGAAAGGGAGCTATCACGACGGCTATTATTCCAATAATTTTGCTGATAGCCGTTGATATAAATATTTCCGGCGCCCACCGGTTGGCTGATATTGAGTTGCAGCCGATTACGTTTATGATCCCGCGTTTCATCTGATGAATCTTTCGTCTGGTGTTGATTGGCTTCCACAAAACTGTAATAACCTTCACTTGAGTATCGGTAGCCTGAAAGGGAAAAGTGCGTATTGGTTGGGTTGAAATCCCCAGTGTACAGGACTCGCCATGACTGCCCGCTGCTGATGTTACCTGAATCCAGAACGCTTCGTGCAGCTGTGACATCCGCGGAGATCGCCCCCCAGTTGCCGAGGCTAATGCCCATTCCCGCGTTGACAGCGTTATAGTCTTGTGCGGTAGTTAAACCACCGATCGCCGTGAATGTATTATTGATTCCATAAATGACACTGCCCTGAGCAAATTCGGGTTCTTTGTCGTTGCTGCCATTGTCTGCCCGATAGCGGCCTGCAGTGGCTTCAAAACGCAGGCGAGAAGGGCGCTGCATTAGCGCAATGCTGGAAAAAGGCTGGATGGTGGTACGCACCGAGCCATCCGCTTCCTGTACGCTAAGTTCCAGATCGCCACTGTTGGTGGAGGCTGCCAGATCGTTGATTTCGAAAGCTCCAGGGGCGACGTTTTGTTGATAAATGGTGTAGCCATTTTGTTTGACGGTCACCACGGCATTGGAATAGGCCGTTCCGCGGAGCGTCGGTGCATAGCCTCTTTCGCTGTTTGGCAGCATCTCGTCATCAGAGGCGATGTTAATACCATTGAACTGCAGGCTATCGAAGACTTCTCCACGCGTGCTGCTCTGACCGGCGATAAACTGCGCTTTTAACGTTTGCACATCGTGTTGTATCCACGTGGCAATATTCTGCCAGCCCTGATTATCCGCGGCATTTGACCAGGTGCCATAGTTGCGCAGACGCCATTCCCCCAGATTCGCGCCGCTGCGAAGATTCAAATATTGATTACTGTGCTGTCCCTGAGTGTGTGCGAGATTATCCTGACCGCTAAACGCGTAATCAGCAAACAGCACCGGAACGCCCGCATCCCAGCGTGAGGGATCGACAGCGTTCGCATTCACTTTCTGAACCGCAATCTGGGGGATGCTGAGATGCAGATTCTGTAATTTAAAATCAAAAACAGCACTTGCAGCAGGAATATAAGTTCCCAGATCGTGTTTCAGGGGCTTATCGGCAGGCTCGGATGCCAGTATGGGGTAGTCGTCCACCTTGATTCCCCATTCGCGCAGCATTTTCGGGGTAAGCAGGGGAACCAGGCTTCCGTCTTCGGCGTTGACATAAGCCAGCGTTTTTTCCTGGATTTTTCTGTCGTTGAGCAGAATGTGTGAAGGATAGCTACCTGCGAGCTGAGCCTTCGGGTTGTCGAAAATCGCCAGGTTGGTCGTCTGTGGTGTGTTTTCGCCACCTTCAAGGGAGTTGGGTTGAAAATAAAAATCGCGGGCATAGAGAACAGAACTACTCAAGAACAATAAACCACTCAGCCCGTGCAATAAGGGGGCAAAAGCGCGGCTGGAGGAATGGCTTAGTGGCTGAGCGCGGTTATTCATGGTTTCAACGACGTGGTAAATTTATCGGTCGTTCCGCCATAGTCGTTGATGCAGCGCCATGAAACACTCTGCGCTGCCGTTTTGGCATCGAATGTCAGTGAGACACTGCTTTTAGGGGCAACCATATCTGCTGTCCTTAGCTGTGTGTTTCCTACCAGTACAGAATCAAAAACGCTGTAAAACGCACTACTATTCTCGATTCGTAGTTGATTGCCTGATTGGCTATACCGAAGGTTTTGACACGCTTCTTCTGGCGTCCCGCTCAGACCCGAAGGACGGTAGAACAACTTAATTTGCGTCCTGTAGATAAGGTGGAGAGCGTTAGACTGTTCATCCTTACGGTCACGGGCAGGAATCATTCTGACAATCAGATAGTAAAGTGATTCTCTGTCTGTTGTGGTAATCATTTCACTGCGCATGACTCGCAGGCTTTGTCCGGACTTCGGGTCTAAACGAAACAGTGGTGGTGTGATAATAAAAGGTGCCCGTGTTTTATTATCTGCATTCATAACCCATGACTGAACAAGCCAGGGCAATTCTTTTTCCGTATTGATAAGTGGGAGGGCTGCCTCTTTTTTATTGGCGTCATATACCACGCGTGTACGGCCCAGTTGAATGCCTTCTGCACTACTTCCCAGGGAAAAGAGGGAACTGGATGTCGTTAATAGAATAAGTAACAACGGTGCCTTCATTTTATTTTCTCAACGCATAGCGAAGATAACCTGCCACGGGGCAGGCTATCATCTGATAATTAAAGAGGCGACTTAGCGATACAAAATATTGACTGTCATATCTGCATACGCATTTCCGGGTGTGATGGGCGTCGCATCATAGGATTCATAGCGGGCGACGAAATTTTGGGATATATCGGCTGATGTTGCTTGCAGTGGAATATACACCTGGCCATCCACGCCGGTCAGGTTGAGGTTTGTTGTTGGTGCTGCTTCAGTGCTAACAGAGATGCCGACGCCAGTGGCACCGCCGGCCGTAAGTGCCAGAAGGTCATCGTGTCCGACGATGGTGATGCCTTTAAATGTTAACTGAATACGATCTAATCCTGTGGT
This sequence comes from Citrobacter sp. LST-B2, assembly GCF_057983045.1. Lineage (NCBI taxonomy): Bacteria > Pseudomonadati > Pseudomonadota > Gammaproteobacteria > Enterobacterales > Enterobacteriaceae > Citrobacter > Citrobacter sp. LST-B2. Next base: position 2,877,903 of record NZ_CP192598.1, on the reverse strand, counting down.
TGCCACTGGGCAGCCAGCCAACGTAATGGTAAATGCGGCATCGTCGGATTTACCACCGTTACCGGTAAAAAAGCTGGGCGCGAAAGAACCAAGATATACGGTACTGTCTTTTCCGCTATCGCCCGTTATAGTACAACTTGGATCAACAATTTCACCGGTGAAGTGGATAGTACCTGCATTGTTCTCATCTGCCCTACTCCCCATAGAGGCGAGTGATAATAGCGAAGCTGCTATTAATAGTGGTGTTAAACGCATCGCAATCTCCATATGTTAACGTTCATATCCCGTCACTTTGTTATTAAGCAACACAGTGGGCTTGTTTGTTGACTCTGCCATCGTTTAATGGTTTTTAGGTTACTTAAAATAATCCTTTTGATTGCGCGATGAAATGTGTTTTTTATATTTATAATGTCTATATATAAAGTGGGTTAAGTAAGATGGGGTTATAAAATAAAAACACTGAATTTAATGTGTTGATGTATTTTTTATTTGTAGAAATGAATGTGTTAACCTGTGTTTTTTATTTGTTTTGTATTGTTAGTGTCATGTGTTTTTTTGAGTTTTTATTTTTCTCTTTGAGGGTTTGTCAATCATTATGTTGTCCTCAGCGTCAAAAGATAGATTCCAGATTAAGACTAAATAAATTCTGAAAATACTCTGCTGAGAGGGGTAACAGTCAAAAAAGCGGGGAATCACCCCTTTGTTCTCCGCATTGCTTCGCGCGGGGAAGGGCACAATGAGCCCTATTGTAAATCATCACAGATGCAGGCCGTGGCAGACGAAAACGACAACGACGACAAAACAGAAGCCCCCACACCCCACCGACTTGAGAAAGCGCGGGAAGAGGGGCAGATCCCCCGTTCCAGAGAACTGACCTCACTGCTGATTTTGCTGGTGGGCGTCTGCATTATCTGGATTGGCGGTGAGTCGTTGGCCAGACGGTTATCGGGCATGTTGTCGGCAGGACTGCGTTTTGACCACAGCATGGTCAATGATCCTAATCTGATCCTCGGGCAAATTATTCTGCTGATTAAAGAAGCGATGATCGCGCTGCTGCCGCTGATTACCGGCGTGGTGCTGGTGGCGCTGATCTCGCCGGTTCTGCTTGGCGGTCTGGTCTTCAGCGGTAAATCACTGCAACCCAAATTTTCCAAGCTCAATCCGCTGCCAGGCATCAAACGCATGTTTTCCGCGCAGACCGGGGCGGAATTGTTGAAAGCCATTCTGAAATCCACACTGGTGGGCAGCGTGACGGCGATGTATCTGTGGCATAACTGGCCGGAGATGATGCGCCTGATGGCGGAGTCACCGCGCGCGGCGATGGGCAATGCGCTGGATCTCGTTGGGCTGTGTGCGCTGCTGGTGGTGCTGGGGGTGATCCCGATGGTCGGATTCGACGTGATTTTCCAGATCATGAGCCATTTGAAAAAATTACGCATGTCACGCCAGGATATCCGTGACGAATTTAAACAGAATGAAGGCGACCCTCATGTGAAGGGGCGTATCCGGCAGATGCAGCGCCAGGCGGCGAGTCGACGCATGATGAGTGATGTCCCCAATGCCGATGTCATCGTCACCAACCCGACTCACTATTCGGTGGCGCTGCAATACGACGAAAATAAGATGAGCGCGCCGAAAGTCGTGGCGAAAGGGGCCGGACTTGTGGCCCTGCGCATTCGCGAGATCGGTGCCGAGAACAAAATTCCCACCCTTGAAGCGCCGCCGCTGGCGCGTGCGCTATATCGCCATGCTGAGATTGGTCAGCAGATCCCCGGACAACTGTACGCCGCCGTCGCGGAAGTGCTGGCCTGGGTGTGGCAGCTTAAACGCTGGCGGCTCGCCGGTGGGGAACGTCCACCACAACCTGCAAATCTTCCAGTGCCTGAAGCCCTGGATTTTATGAACGAGAAGACTACCGATGGCTAATCTGGTTGCGATGCTGCGCCTGCCCAACAACATGAAAACCACGCAGTGGCAGATCCTTGCCGGGCCAGTCCTCATTCTGCTGATCCTGTCGATGATGGTCCTGCCGTTGCCGGCGTTCATCCTTGACCTGCTGTTTACCTTTAACATCGCACTGTCGATTATGGTGCTGCTGGTGGCGATGTTCACCCAGCGCACGTTGGAGTTTGCCGCGTTTCCGACCATTCTGTTGTTCACTACGCTGCTGCGTCTGGCGCTGAACGTGGCTTCCACGCGTATTATTTTGATGGAAGGGCACACTGGCGCGGCGGCGGCGGGCAAGGTCGTTGAAGCGTTTGGTCACTTCCTGGTCGGCGGTAACTTTGCTATCGGCATCGTGGTGTTTGTTATTCTCGTCATCATCAACTTTATGGTTATCACCAAAGGTGCCGGGCGTATCGCTGAAGTGGGCGCGCGCTTCGTTCTTGACGGGATGCCGGGTAAACAGATGGCGATTGACGCCGACCTTAATGCCGGTCTTATCGGTGAAGATGAGGCGAAAAAGCGTCGTTCTGAAGTGACTCAGGAAGCCGACTTCTATGGCTCAATGGACGGTGCGAGTAAGTTCGTTCGTGGCGACGCCATCGCCGGTATTCTGATTATGGTGATTAACGTTGTGGGCGGTCTGCTGGTGGGGGTGCTGCAACATGGGATGAGCATGGGGCATGCTGCGGAAAGCTATACCCTGTTGACCATCGGTGATGGTCTGGTGGCGCAGATCCCCGCGCTGGTGATTTCAACCGCGGCGGGCGTCATCGTCACCCGCGTCAGTACCGATCAGGACGTCGGCGAGCAGATGGTCGGGCAACTGTTCAGTAATCCGAGCGTGATGTTGCTGAGCGCCGCGGTTCTGGGTCTGCTGGGCCTGGTGCCGGGCATGCCAAACCTGGTGTTCCTGATGTTTACCGCCGCGCTGCTGGGACTGGCCTGGTGGATCCGGGGACGTGAGCAGAAGGCGCCTGTCGAGCCACAACCGACTAAAGTTGCGGAAAACAACTCAGTGGTGGAAGCCACCTGGAACGATGTGCAACTGGAAGACTCACTCGGCATGGAAGTGGGCTATCGCCTGATCCCGATGGTCGATTTTCAGCAGGACGGTGAACTGCTGGGGCGTATCCGCAGTATCCGTAAAAAGTTTGCCCAGGACATGGGCTTTCTGCCGCCGGTGGTGCACATCCGCGACAACATGGATCTGCAACCTGCGCATTACCGCATCCTGATGAAAGGGGTGGAGATTGGCAGCGGCGACGCCTATCCGGGACGCTGGCTGGCGATAAACCCAGGCACGGCGGCTGGGACATTACCCGGCGAACAGACAGTGGATCCGGCCTTTGGTCTGGACGCTATCTGGATTGAAAGTGCCTTAAAAGAGCAGGCGCAGATTCAGGGCTTTACCGTGGTGGAGGCCAGTACCGTCGTCGCAACCCATCTGAACCATCTGATTGGTCAGTATGCGGCTGAACTGTTCGGTCGCCAGGAGGCGCAGCAGTTGCTGGATCGCGTGTCGCAGGAGATGCCGAAGCTGACCGAAGATTTAGTGCCGGGTGTGGTGACCCTGACCACGCTGCATAAAGTGTTGCAGAATCTGCTGGATGAAAAAGTGCCGATTCGCGATATGCGCACCATTCTGGAAACGCTGGCGGAACATGCGCCATTGCAGAGCGATCCGCATGAACTCACGGCGGTGGTTCGCGTGGCGCTGGGGCGCGCGATCACCCAGCAGTGGTTCCCGGGTAATCATGAAGTTAACGTGATTGGTCTCGACACCGCGCTCGAACGTCTGCTATTGCAGGCACTCCAGGGCGGTGGGGGACTGGAGCCGGGCCTCGCCGATCGACTATTGGCGCAAACTCAGGAGGCGCTGTCCCGCCAGGAAATGCTGGGTGCGCCGCCGGTGCTGCTGGTTAACCATGCGTTGCGTCCTCTGCTGTCGCGCTTCCTGCGCCGCAGCCTGCCGCAACTGGTGGTGCTGTCGAACATGGAGCTGTCCGATAACCGTAACATCCGCATGACGGCAACCATTGGAGGTAAATAATGCGCAAACTGCTTTGGCTGTTACTTTTCCCGCTGGTGGTACAGGCTGCCGGGGAAGGGGCGTGGCAGGCCAGTAGTATCGGCATAACCCTGAATCATCGCGGCGTGGCGGCCTCGTCGTCGCCACTTTCATCCAGCCAGCCCGTCTCCGGTCTGATGACGCTGGTCGCCTGGCGATATGAACTGAATGGCCCGACGCCTGCCGGTTTACGCGTGCGCTTATGTTCACAATCACGCTGTGTAGAGATAGAAGGGCAGAGCGGCACCACGCAGGCATTTAACAACGTGCCTGCCGTTGAACCCCTGCGTTTCATCTGGGAAGTCCCCGGCGGTGGTCGCTTAATTCCCGCATTAAAAGTTCAGAGCAATCAGGTGATTGTGAACTATCGTTAACGGTTATTCTCCTCATCAGGCAGTACGCTAAACTGCTGCCTGACTCGCATTTTTGACCTTGCCTTTTGATTGAAAAGAAACGCTGTTTTATAAATCGGTGACACGCGTTGCCGGTCTCTTTGCGTTTTTGCCATTTCACTCTCACCGGTGGCAAAAACGAAAAGGTATCCCACTTTGTAAGCTCTTACTGTAGCCGTGTAAGAACTCCTTTGGCGCAGCCAACCGGCCGGGAGTCCCCCAACCATTTGCAGGGTTAACGGCAATGAAAACACGTAAAATTGGATTGGTGAATTATTTCGCCTATGGTTCAGGCGATTTTCTGGGAGCAGGCACCACGGCGCTCACGGCAGCCTGGCTGCTCTATTTCTATACGACGTTCTGCGGGCTTTCTCCTATCGAAGCGACCTTCATCTTTGCGGCTGCAAGGGTGCTTGATGCTGTCGTCAGTCCGCTGATGGGCTTTTTGACCGATAACTTCGGTTCCACCTGGCTCGGTAAACGCTTTGGTCGGCGTAAATTCTTTATCTTGCTGGGGATCCCATGTGTATTCAGCTATTCACTGATGTGGGTAGGGGACATGGGATTCTGGTATTACCTGCTGACCTATCTGCTGTTTGATATCGTCTATACCATGATTCTGGTGCCTTACGAAACGCTGGTGCCGGAGATGACCGATGATTTCAAACAGAAAACCAAGTTTTCCGGTGCGCGTATCGGAATGGCGCAAATGTCCGCCATTCTGGCCTCTTTCCTGCCCGGCATTTTGTTAACCGCCTTCGGCAAGGACAACCCCATCTCCTTCTTTTATGCAAGCCTGGTGTTCTCAGTGCTGTGCGCACTGATGCTGACTTTTGTCTGGTTCTTTACCTGGGAACGCCCGCGTGAAGAGTGGACGGAAGCGGCGCTGCGGGCGGAAGAAGAGAAAAAGAGCCTGACGTTCAGCCAGAGCATGAACCGCCTGTTCGTAGAGTTGAGTTCCACACTGCGGATTAAGATTTTCCGTCAACATCTGGGGATGTATCTCGGCGGTTACATCGCGCAGGACGTGTTCAACGCCGTCTTTACCTACTATGTGGTGTTTGTCCTGATGCAGGAAGCGTCAATGGCGTCGAATTTGCTCGGTACGATGGCGATTTTCCAGTTCATTGCGGTTATTGCCATGATCCCGTTGTGCATCCGTTTTGGGCCCGCGCCGTCCTATCGAATGGTCGTGGTGTTGTTCGGTCTGAGCTCGCTCTCTTACGCGGTGCTTTACTACGCGGGATTGAGCGACATCTACTCTCTGTTGCTGCTGGTTTCTGCGGTGGCTGGGCTGGGCCGCGGCGGTATCAACTACGTTCCGTGGAACACTTACACTTACATTGCGGATGTCGATGAAGTCATTACCGGTCAGCGCCGCGAAGGGATCTTCGCCGGGATCATGACCCTGACGCGTAAAGCGTCGCAGGCAGGGGCGGTGATGCTGGTTGGGATTGTCATGCAAATGTCGGGCTTTGTTTCAGGGCAGAGCACGCAGCCTGAAGCGGTCAGCCATACCATTCTGTTGATTCTCAGTTGCGGTACGCTGCTGGTGCTGGCCTGCGGTTTCCTGGTCTCCCTGCGCTTTAAACTGAATTTGCAGACCCACAGCACGCTGCGTGAAGAGACGGTGAAAATGCGCGAATCCGGTCGCACAATGCCGGAAAGTATTACCCCACAGGCACGCGCCACCGTCGAGATGCTTGCCGGGCTGCCGTATGAATCACTTTGGGGTAACAACAATATTGGTTACCTGAATCGTAATAAACCCGCGGCTCCTTCACTGAAGCAGGCTGCGATATGGAATTCGACTTATCACAGAGGGTAAAGATATGAAGGTTTGGCCTGTCAAACATAGCTCGTTACTGCGTCAGCCGGAACGGTTTATCTCACGGGAAGCGCTGAAAGCGTTAATTCAGACGGTGACGACCAATCTGGTGAACATTAAGGACGAGACGGGTCAATTTCTGCTGCGCCTGGACGACGGACGTGTGATAGACACCAAAGGCTGGGCAGGATGGGAATGGACGCACGGCGTTGGGCTGTACGGGATGTACCAGTACTACCAGCAGACCGGCGACGAAACGATACGCGACATCATCGACAACTGGTTTGCTGACCGTTTTGCCGAAGGGACCACCACCAAAAACGTCAACACGATGGCACCATTTCTGACTCTGGCGTATCGCTACGAGGAGACGCGTAATCCCGCTTATCTGCCGTGGCTTGACGCATGGGCGGAATGGGCGATGTATGAGATGCCGCGCACCGATCACGGTGGTATGCAGCACATCACGCTGGCGGAAGAGAACCATCAGCAAATGTGGGATGACACCCTGATGATGACGGTGCTGCCACTGGCGAAAATCGGTAAGTTGCTTAAGCGTCCTGAATATGTGGAAGAGGCGACCTATCAGTTTTTGCTGCACGTACAGAATCTGATGGACCGGGAGACTGGCCTGTGGTTCCACGGCTGGAATTACGACGGGCATCATAACTTTGCCAGTGCCCGTTGGGCACGCGGCAATAGCTGGCTGACCATTGTGATCCCGGACTTCCTCGAACTGGTGGACCTGCCAGAAAATAACGCCGTGCGCCGCTATCTGGTACAGGTGCTGAATGCGCAGATTGCTGCGCTGGCGAACTGTCAGGATGAAAGCGGGTTGTGGCACACGCTGCTTGACGATCCGCACTCCTACCTGGAAGCCTCCGCTACCGCAGGATTTGCCTACGGAATTTTAAAAGCGGTGCGCAAGCGTTATGTCAGTGCGGACTATGCCGAGGTGGCGGAAAAAGCGATTCGTGGAATTGTGCGGAACATTTCACCGCAAGGGGAGTTGCTGCAAACGTCTTTCGGTACGGGCATGGGCCACGATCTCGACTTCTACCGGGCGATTCCGCTGACTTCCATGCCCTATGGCCAGGCGATGGCGATGCTGTGTCTGACGGAGTATTTGCGGAAGTATTTCTGATAGCCTGAAAAAACAAAACCCGGCATTTGCCGGGTTCTGTTTATCGCTTACATGCGTTCTACGGTTTCGATACCCAGAGTATCCAGACCGAGCTTCAACGTTTTCGCCGTCAGCAGCGCCAGTTTCAGGCGGCTGTTACGAACTTCTTCGTTTTCTGCGCTCAGGATTGGGCAGTGTTCGTAGAAGCCTGAGAACAGACCGGCGACGTCATACAGGTAGGCACACATTACGTGCGGCGTCCCTTCACGCGCAACAACGGTTAGCGTTTCTTCAAACTGCAGCAGACGGGCAGCCAGCTGCGCTTCGCGATCTTCGCTGAGCTGTACCTTCGCGTTCGCCAGATCATTTTCATCCAGACCGGATTTACGGAATACCGACAGCACACGAGTGTAGGCATACTGCATGTAAGGCGCGGTATTGCCTTCGAAGGCCAGCATGTTATCCCAGTCGAAGATGTAGTCGGTGGTGCGGTTTTTGGACAAATCGGCGTATTTCACCGCGCCAATCCCGACGGCGTTGGCCAGTTTTTCCAGTTCGTCTGCCGGCATGTCCGGGTTCTTCTCGCTCACCAGACGACGGGCGCGTTCCAGCGCTTCGTCCAGCAGGTCTGCCAGTTTCACCGTACCGCCTGCGCGCGTTTTGAACGGCTTACCGTCTTTGCCCAGCATCATGCCGAACATGTGATGTTCCAGCGGCACGGCGTCAGGCACGTAACCGGCTTTACGCACGATGGTCCACGCTTGCATCAGGTGCTGGTGCTGACGGGAGTCGATGTAATAGAGCACGCGATCGGCATGCAATGTTTCATAACGGTACTTGGCGCAGGCAATATCGGTGGTAGTGTACAAATAGCCGCCATCTTTCTTCTGAATGATGACCCCCATCGGTTCGCCTTCCTTGTTTTTATACTCATCAAGGAATACGACGGTGGCGCCTTCGCTTTCGACGGCCAGACCCTTGGCTTTCAGATCGGCCACGATCCCCGGCAGCATCGGGTTGTACAGGCTTTCGCCCATCACATCGTCGCGGGTCAGGGTTACATTCAAACGGTCATAGGTGATCTGATTCTGGGACATGGTGATGTCGACCAGTTTGCGCCACATCTGCAGGAAGTATTCGTCGCCACCCTGCAGTTTTACCACGTAGCTACGGGCGCGCTCGGCGAAGGCTTCATCTTCGTCGTAATGTTTTTTGGCTTCACGATAGAAACCTTCGAGATCCGCCAGCGCCATTTCACCGGCGTTTTCCTGCTGCTGTTTTTCCAGATACGCGATCAGCATGCCGAACTGAGTGCCCCAGTCGCCGACGTGGTTGGCGCGAATAACGTGGTGGCCGAGGAACTCAAGGGTACGCACGGCGGCGTCACCGATAATGGTGGAGCGCAGGTGGCCGACGTGCATCTCTTTCGCCACGTTTGGCGCGGAGTAATCGACAACTACCGTCTGTTTCGCCGGTTTAGTCACGCCGAGACGATCGGAGGTCAACGCCTGTTCCACATGTTCCGCCAGGAATGCCGGGTCGAGGAAGATATTGATAAAGCCAGGGCCCGCGATTTCAACTTTGCTGGCGATACCGTTCAGATCCAGATGAGTCAGCACCTGCTCAGCCAGTTGTCGTGGAGCCATACCCAGTTTTTTAGCAACTGCCATCATGCCATTGGCCTGATAGTCGCCGAACTGTACTTTTGCTGACTGACGAACCTGCGGTTCGCAATCTGCAGGCGCGCCTGCAGCAATCATGGCCTGACTGACTTTTTCTGAGAGAAGAGCCTGAATATTCACCGGAATACCTTACGTTGATGAAGCGGGTTGATGTTTACCGCACCAGTTTAAGAATTAAGGGCGGGAGTATACTGCAAATGCCCCCCTGCGTCAGCACTGCGCAGCCGTAAGCGCGTACAGAAAATAAGCGTTAAAGGAGTGCATAAGCATGCATACCGCAAATCCTGCAATCTACGGTTGGTTGCGGGAGGTCAACGGAGTAAATTAGCGGCTTTGAACACCGATAAGAGCTCTTATTATGGCGAACTGGCAGACCATTGACGAACTGCATGATATTTCCGCAGATTTACCGCGATTCACTCAGGCGTTCACAGAACTTTCCACTCGCCTCGGTCTGGATGTTGCACCGCTTGAGGCCGATCACATTTCTCTGCGTTGTCATCAGAACGCCACTGCTGAACGCTGGCGTCGAGGATTTGAACAATGCGGCGAGCTGCTGTCGGAAAATACCATCAACGGGCGACCAATTTGTCTGTTCAAACTGCATGAGCCGGTGTGCGTCGCGCACTGGCGCTTGAGCATTGTGGAACTGCCGTGGCCCGGGGAAAAGCGGTATCCTCATGAAGGGTGGGAACACATTGAGATTGTCCTGCCTGGCGCTCCTGAAACCCTGAATGCCCGCGCATTAGCGCTGCTTTCGGATGACGGACTGAGCCAGCCGGGCATTTTTGTGAAAACCAGTTCACCGAAAGGGGAACACGAACGTCTGCCGAACCCGACGCTGGCGGTCACTGACGGGAAGGTCACCGTCAAATTCCACCCGTGGTCGATTGAGGCAATCGTCGCCAGCGAACAGCAACAGGAGTGAATATGACATTGCTGGAAATCTGTTGTTACAGCATGGAGTGCGCGCTTACGGCGCAGCAAAACGGTGCGGACCGCATTGAACTGTGCGCCGCGCCAAAAGAAGGGGGCTTAACGCCATCACTGGGCGTGCTGCGCTCGGTTCGTCAGGCGGTGACGATTCCGGTACATCCGATCATCCGGCCGCGCGGTGGAGATTTTTGTTATACCGACGGTGAGTTCGCGGCGATGCTGGACGATGTACGGACCGTGCGTGAACTGGGTTTTCCCGGACTGGTGACAGGCATTCTTGATCCTGACGGTCATGTCGACATGCCACGCATGCGGCAGATTATGGACGCGGCAGGCCCTCTGGCTGTGACCTTTCACCGCGCGTTCGATATGTGTGCTAATCCGTTAAATGCACTACATAATCTTGCGGAACTGGGTGTCGCCAGAGTGCTGACGTCGGGGCAGAAATCCGATGCAGTGCAAGGTTTAGCAAATATTATTGAACTTATTGCTCACCCCGGTGCTCCAATCATTATGGCCGGAGCGGGGGTTCGCGCAGAAAATCTGCCGCGTTTCCTGGATGCCGGAGTACGGGAAGTACACAGTTCCGCCGGAACCTTGCTGGTTTCACCTATGCGCTATCGCAATCAGGGTCTGTCAATGTCGACAGATAAGCAAGCGGATGAATATTCCCGCTATGCGGTAGACGGCAAGTCGGTTGCTGAAATGAAAGGAATCATTGTTCGCCATCAGGCCAAATGATTTTACCGTTGCATCATGTCGCCCAATATGATGCTTGCTCGTACCAGGCCCCTGCCCATTCAACAGGGGCCTTTTTTTACGCTAAATTTCGCTGATGAATGACGTTGTAGGCCGGGCACGCGAAGCGCCCCCGGCAAAATGCCGGATGCGACTACTGCCTTATCCGGCCTACACCCACAACATCACGGCTTACGCGCAATTAATACGGCACGTAATGGAGCGGGGTAGCCTTCGACCGTTTTGCTGTGATCGTTCGGGTCGAGGAAATCGGCCAGCGATTCGGTGACCATCCATTCGGTACGGCGCTGCTCTTCGGTCGTCGTCACGCAGACATCCGCGATGCGAACATCAACGAAGCCGCATTTCTCCAGCCAGTTTTTCAGCGCCAGCGCGGAAGGGATGAAATAGACGTTGCGCATCTGCGCGTAGCGATCGCCCGGCACCAGCACAGTATTTTCATCGCCTTCCACCACCAGCGTTTCCAGCACCAGTTCGCCGTCTTTCAGCAGTTGATCTTTCAACTGCCAGAGATGCTCCAGCGGGGAGCGGCGATGGTAAAGCACGCCCATCGAAAAGACGGTATCAAACGCATTCAGCGCCGGAAGTTGTTCTATACCCAGCGGCAGCAGATGCGCACGCTGATCGTTCCCCAGCAGCTTTCGCACCGCTTCAAACTGGCACAGGAACAGTTGCGTCGGGTCAATACCAACAGCCAGATGCGCACCCGCGCCAATCATGCGCCACATATGGTAGCCGCTGCCGCAACCCACATCCAGAATCGTGCGACCGGTCAGATCCGACAGATGCGGCAGTACGCGATCCCATTTCCAGTCAGAACGCCATTCAGTATCAATGTTCACGCCATACAGCGAGTATGGCCCTTTACGCCATGGCATCAGATTTCGCATCAGGGTGTCGATACGCTTGATCTGCCCCGGGCTCAGCGGCGCTTCACTTTCCGCCGTCACGCTGTGTAATAAATCCAGACGGTACGGCGTCAGTTCCGGCAGAAATTCCACCGCGTTTGACCACTGCTTAAACAGACCGTGCTGATCGCGCTGCCAGGCGGCAATCTGCGCGGGCAGCGTTTCCAGCCAGTGGGCAAGATGATTTTTGGCAATCAGCTGATAGAAGTTACCAAAGTCGATCATGCGCTTGCCTCAGCTTTCAATGCCACCAGTGAGCCAAAGTTAAAGCACTGGAACCACAGTTCGCTGTGCTCAAAACCGGCCTGACGCAGGCGGGCTTTATGGGTTTCAACTGAATCGGTCAGCATCACGTTTTCCAGCATGCTGCGCTTCTGGCTGATTTCCAGTTCGCTGTAGCCGTTGGCTCGCTTGAAGTCGTGGTGCATGTTGAACAGCAGTTCGCCCACTTTCGCATCTTCGAAGCTGAATTTTTCCGACAGCACCAGCGCGCCGCCCGGATTCAGCCCCTGATAAATCTTATCCAACAACGCCTGGCGCTCCGGCGGCTCAAGGAATTGCAGGGTAAAATTAAGTACCACCATTGAGGCGTTCTCAATGGTGATGGCGCGGATGTCGCCTTCCACAACCTCAACTGGCGTGGGTGCCTTGTAAGCATCGATATGACGGCGGCAGCGTTCGATCATCGCCGGGGAGTTATCAACGGCGATAATTTTGCAGTTTTCATGATGGATATTGCGACGCACCGAGAGCGTCGCCGCACCCAGCGAACAACCCAGATCGTAGACCTGCGTATCCGGCTGCACAAAGCGCTCGGCAAGCATGCCAATCATCGAAATAATATTGGAATAGCCGGGAACAGAACGCTGGATCATATCCGGGAAGACTTCGGCTACCCGTTCATCGAAGGTCCAGTCGCCCAGGCTGGCGATGGGCGCAGAAAAAAGCGTGTCGCGGTGAGACATAACGTAAAAATCCGGGAAAAATAAAGTGGCGTATTGTGCGCTAATGCAGGGAGAAAACCAACTCCCACGGCATATACCAAAGGTTCGCCAGCACCATCAGTAACAATGCACACCAGGTGGCGCTCATGCCGGAGCGACGCCAGCGGAACAGACGGTGATGGAAACCGTAATAATGCATCAGCCGACCCACGAGCAGAATAATGCCGCAAATATGCACCATCCAGGTTTCTGCGCCGTTCATTTCCATAAACAGCAGCAGCACTAACGCGACGGGAATATATTCCACCGCATTACCATGAATGCGGATGGCTGTCTGGAGTTCACTGAAGCCGCCGTCACCATAGGCAACGCGGTATTGCATCCGCAGGCGGACAACGTCAAAAGAAAACTTCATCAACAACAACGCACCCAAAACGGCATACAGCGCGCTTACCATACAAACTCCCTTTAAAATGGCTGATGGCACTGTCTATGATAGGTGGCAATTTCAGAAAAGAGAAGATTGCTGTGGAATGGACGGAGCAGTTCCGATATCCGGTAAAACATCTCGCAAGTCCTGCCACAGGGTATCGACCAGTTCCGGAGCCTGCGCGATATCCGGGGTATGCAAAAAGAGATACGGTGTGGTGGTCTGTTCCCAGAGCGGTAATTTTTTTAGCCAGTCGGCAAAGAACGCCCGGTTTTGTCGCATATCATCGCTGCCGATAAAGCGCACCAGTGGATGGTTCGCGGTCACTACTGCATGTACCGGCAGTTTCGGCTTCTTGCGCTGGGCGTCGCGGATGGCTTCATTATGCGCATGGGCCGCGTGTACTGGACGACTGTCGAGGATAACCCGATTCACTCCGCGCCGATGCAATCCGCTATTGAACTGCTGTTCAGCGTCGCCTTTAGCTAAAAATTCAGGATGACGGACTTCGACGCCGTAGGTAAACATCTGTGGCAGGGCATCGAGAAAATGCCAGAGCGCAGGGAGATCACGTGGGCCAAAGGTGGCGGGCAATTGCAGCCAGTACTGACCGATGCGGCTTTCCAGCGGCGACATTCGGGTCAGGAATTCGTGCAGCAGATCATCGCAATTGCGCAGAGCTGCCTGATGGGAAATGGTCGCTGGAAATTTAAAACAGAAACGAAACGCATCCGTCGTTTGTGCGTACCAGCGTGCCACAATCTCCGCTTTTGGTAGCGCATACAGCGTGGTGTTGCCTTCCACACAGTTAAAGTGGCGGGCGTACTCTTCAAGACCGGTGATGCCAAGACGCACCCATTTTGGGTGCGACCATTGCGGCAGGCCAATGTAGATCATAAGGCGTTGATGATCTCTTCTGTGCTGCGCACCCGCGCAATACGAGGGAAGATGTGCGTCAGGCTGTTCTTATGCTGGTCGGCGCTGGCGGCACTACAGGCGTCTTCGGCAATCACCAGGCTAAAACCCAGCTCCCAGGCGTTACGCGCAGTGGACTCGACGCCGATATTGGTCGAAATCCCGCACAGTACGATGGTGTCGATACCGCGGCGGCGTAACTGAAGCTCAAGATCCGTGCCATAGAATGCGCCCCACTGGCGCTTGGTCACTTCCAGATCGCTGTCGTCTTTGCCCAGCGCAAGCGGATAGGTCCACCAGTTTTCCGGCAGCGCGTTGGCTGGTGCCTGTGCATCTACGGGTTGTTTGAGCGCTTCGGCGTAATCATCAGACCAGCCCACGCGGACCATTACCACCGGGGAGCCGTTAGCACGAAACGTCTGTGCCAGCCGGGCAGCGCGCGCCACCACGTCATTGGCAGAATGAGGGCCGCCGGCGAAGGGCAGGATCCCTTCCTGCAGGTCGATAATGACCAGGGCGGTCGTTTTTGCGTTCAGTTGTAACATGATAACTCCCGTCAAGAATCGAAATTCCGTTACACCTTAATCGCGATTGGGTGTGTAACGAGCGACAATTTTTGTTATTTTTTGTGAGAATACGCAATGCCCGTCCAGGAAACAGGCGTACAGTCAGTACCGGGCTTATCGTGCGGCGGAATTTCCAGTATAATAGCCGCCTTTTTTCATTCAGTTGTGACATACAGTTAAAGCTGCGACATCGTGGCCTGCAAGACAGGCGACAATCCGCCTGCGGCTAATTAAGGGATATCTCATGCGTACAGAATATTGCGGACAGTTGCGTCTGTCCCACGTGGGGCAGCAGGTGACTCTGTGTGGTTGGGTCAACCGTCGTCGTGATCTTGGTAGTCTGATCTTCATCGACATGCGCGATCGCGAAGGTATCGTGCAGGTGTTTTTCGATCCGGATCGTGCGGACGCGTTAAAGCTGGCCTCTGAACTGCGTAATGAGTTCTGCATCCAGGTGACGGGCACCGTGCATGCGCGTGACGAGAAAAACGTTAACAGCGAAATGGCGACTGGCGAAATCGAAGTGCTGGCCTCTTCGCTGACGATCATCAACCGTGCAGAATCACTGCCGCTTGACTCTAACCACGTGAACACCGAAGAAGCGCGTCTGAAATACCGTTATCTGGATCTGCGTCGCCCGGAAATGGCGCAACGCCTGAAAACCCGCGCGAAGATCACAAGCCTGGTACGTCGCTTTATGGACGACCACGGTTTCCTCGATATCGAAACCCCAATGCTGACCAAAGCCACGCCGGAAGGCGCGCGTGACTATCTGGTTCCTTCGCGTGTACACAAAGGCAAATTTTACGCGCTGCCGCAGTCACCTCAGCTGTTTAAACAACTGCTGATGATGTCCGGCTTTGACCGTTACTACCAGATCGTCAAATGCTTCCGCGACGAAGACCTGCGTGCTGACCGTCAGCCTGAATTTACCCAGATCGATGTGGAAACCTCCTTCATGACCGCCGAACAGGTACGTGAAGTGATGGAAGCGCTGGTGCGTAACCTGTGGAATGAGGTGAAAGGTGTGGAACTGGGTGACTTCCCGGTCATGACTTTTGCTGAAGCCGAGCGTCGTTACGGTTCTGACAAACCGGACCTGCGTAACCCGATGGAACTGGTGGACGTTGCCGACCTGCTGAAGGCCGTTGAGTTTGCCGTGTTCTCTGGTCCGGCGAACGATCCGAAAGGTCGCGTTGCTGCGCTGCGTGTACCAGGCGGGGCGAGCTTAAGTCGTAAGCAGATCGACGACTATGGTAACTTCATTAAGATCTACGGCGCGAAAGGTCTGGCTTATATCAAAGTCATCGAGCGAGCGAAAGGTCTGGAAGGTATCAACAGCCCGGTGGCGAAATTCCTCAATGCGGAAATCGTGGAAGCCATCCTTGAGCGCACTGGCGCGCAGGACGGCGATATGATTTTCTTCGGTGCGGACAACAAGAAGGTCGTGGCCGACGCGCTGGGCGCGCTGCGTCTGAAACTGGGTAAAGACCTGGGTCTGACTGACGAAACGAAATGGGCGCCGCTGTGGGTCATCGACTTCCCGATGTTTGAAGACGACGGCGAAGGCGGCCTGACCGCGATGCACCACCCGTTCACCTCACCGAAAGACATGACGGCTGCAGAACTGAAAGCGGCGCCGGAAGACGCGGTGGCGAATGCCTACGATATGGTGATCAACGGCTACGAAGTCGGTGGTGGTTCCGTGCGTATTCACAGCGGTGAAATGCAGCAGACCGTGTTTGGCATTCTGGGCATCAATGAACAGGAACAGCGTGAGAAGTTTGGCTTCCTGCTCGACGCACTGAAATACGGTACGCCGCCGCACGCGGGTCTGGCATTCGGTCTTGACCGTTTGACCATGCTGCTGACCGGCACCGATAATATTCGTGACGTAATCGCCTTCCCGAAAACCACCGCTGCGGCGTGTCTGATGACCGAAGCGCCGAGCATCGCGAACCCGGCAGCACTGGCTGAACTGGGTATCGACGTGGTGAAGAAGGAAGAGAAAAACTGATATGGCTGATATACACGAAATCATTCGCGCTACCTCGCGGCGGCAACGGAGTGAGTTCCCATGATCATAGCTAACACTATGAATGGGATGAGCGAAGGCAGCCAACAACGAGATAGCGTGAAGGATAAAGTGTATAAGCGTCCCGTTTCGGTTCTGGTCGTTATCTACGCGCAGGACTCGAAACGGGTGTTGATGTTACAGCGACGCGACGATCCTGAATTCTGGCAGTCGGTTACCGGCAGTGTGGAAGAGGGAGAGACCGCGTCGCAGGCCGCCATGCGCGAAGTAAAGGAAGAGGTCGCCATTGACGTTGCGGTTGAGCAACTGACCTTAATTGACTGTCAGCGCACGGTGGAGTTCGAGATTTTTTCTCATTTACGTCATCGCTATGCACCGGGTGTGTTGCGCAATACAGAATCCTGGTTCTGCCTTGCGCTGCCGCACGAGCGTCAGATCGTTTTTAGCGAACATCTGGCCTACCAGTGGCTTGATGCGCCAGCTGCGGCGGCGCTCACCAAGTCATGGAGCAACCGGCAGGCGATTGAAGAATTTGTGATTAACATCGCCTGAGAGGGCGTGCTTTTTTGAGGAAATATTTATGGCAGGTCATAGTAAATGGGCCAACACCAGACACCGTAAAGCGGCGCAGGATGCGAAGCGCGGCAAAATCTTCACCAAGATTATTCGTGAGCTGGTGACAGCAGCCAAACTGGGCGGCGGCGATCCGGATGCGAACCCGCGTCTGCGTGCGGCTATCGACAAAGCGCTGGCTAACAACATGACCCGTGACACGCTGAACCGTGCAATCGCCCGCGGCGTGGGTGGTGATGATGATGCGAACATGGAAACCATCATCTATGAAGGTTATGGTCCTGGCGGCACTGCCGTGATGATTGAATGTCTGTCTGACAACCGTAACCGTACCGTTGCCGAAGTGCGTCACGCCTTCAGCAAAACCGGGGGTAACCTGGGCACGGATGGTTCTGTTTCCTATCTGTTCAGCAAAAAAGGCGTCATCTCTTTCGAGAAAGGGGATGAAGACGCCATTATGGAAGCGGCACTGGAAGCGGGTGCGGAAGACGTGGTGACCTTCGATGATGGCGCGATTGATGTCTACACGGCATGGGAAGAGATGGGTAAAGTGCGTGACGCACTGGAAGCCGCCGGTCTGAAAGCCGATAGTTCAGAAGTCTCTATGATCCCGTCGACCAAAGCGGAAATGGATGCGGAAACCGCACCGAAACTGATGCGTCTGATCGACATGCTGGAAGATTGTGACGACGTGCAGGAAGTTTATCACAACGGTGAAATCTCTGATGAGGTTGCCGCTACATTAGAATGATGGGGCTTAATCCCGTTACAACCGGAGGCGCGTGATGTCCATCATTCTCGGTATTGATCCGGGCTCCCGCATCACCGGTTACGGCGTGATACGTCAGGTCGGTAGACAACTGACGTATCTCGGCAGCGGCTGCATTCGTACCAAAGTCGACGATCTTCCGTCACGCCTGAAGCTGATTTATGCCGGCGTGACGGAAATCATCACCCAGTTTCAGCCCGACTACTTTGCCATCGAGCAGGTGTTTATGGCGAAGAACGCCGATTCTGCGCTCAAACTGGGGCAGGCGCGCGGGGTAGCGATTGTGGCGGCGGTCAACCAGGAACTGCCGGTATTTGAGTACGCGGCACGTCAGGTCAAGCAGACGGTGGTTGGCATTGGTAGCGCAGAGAAAAGTCAGGTGCAGCACATGGTGCGAACCTTGCTGAAACTGCCCGCTAATCCGCAGGCGGATGCGGCAGATGCGCTGGCCATCGCCATTACGCACTGCCATGTTAGTCAGAATGCGATGCAAATGAGCGAATCACGCCTCAATCTTGCCCGAGGTCGCTTGCGATAATGACAAATGAGGCTGGATATCTATCCAGCCTTTTTTTATGATACAGCTTTACTTTCGGCCCAACGCAGGAGCGTAACGTGATAGGCAGACTCAGAGGCATCATTCTGGAAAAACAACCCCCGCTGGTGTTACTCGAAGTGGGCGGCGTCGGCTATGAAGTGCATATGCCCATGACCTGTTTTTATGAGCTCCCGGAATCCGGAAAAGAAGCCGTTGTCTTTACCCACTTCGTGGTTCGCGAAGACGCGCAGCTGCTGTACGGTTTTAACAATAAGCAAGAGCGTACGTTGTTTAAAGAACTCATCAAAACCAACGGCGTCGGGCCTAAACTGGCGCTGGCGATCCTCTCCGGGATGTCCGCACAGCAGTTCGTCAATGCTGTCGAACGCGAAGAACTGGGCGCGCTGGTCAAGCTGCCTGGTATTGGCAAAAAAACGGCTGAACGACTGATTGTCGAAATGAAGGACCGTTTCAAGGGTCTGCATGGCGATCTCTTTACGCCAGCCGCCGATCTGGTGCTGACCTCGCCAGCGAGCCCGGCGACGGACGATGCCGAACAGGAAGCGGTTGCGGCGCTGGTGGCGCTGGGCTATAAACCACAGGAAGCCAGCCGCATGGTGAGCAAAATCGCTCGCCCGGATGCCAGCAGTGAAACACTGATCCGCGAAGCCCTGCGCGCCGCGTTATGAGGTAAAGGATGATAGAAGCAGATCGCCTGATTTCGGCAGGTGCCGCACTCACAGAAGATGTCGCCGATCGCGCCATTCGCCCGAAATTACTCGAAGAGTATATCGGTCAACCTCAGGTGCGTTCGCAGATGGAGATTTTCATCCAGGCGGCAAAACTGCGGGGTGATGCGCTCGACCACCTGCTGATTTTTGGTCCTCCCGGACTGGGGAAAACCACGCTTGCCAATATCGTTGCCAATGAAATGGGCGTCAATCTGCGTACCACTTCCGGCCCGGTGCTGGAAAAAGCGGGCGATCTGGCTGCGATGCTGACCAACCTTGAGCCGCACGACGTACTGTTTATCGATGAGATCCATCGACTGTCGCCGGTGGTGGAAGAGGTGCTCTATCCAGCGATGGAAGATTATCAGCTGGATATTATGATCGGCGAAGGGCCGGCGGCGCGTTCAATTAAAATCGATTTGCCGCCGTTTACCCTGATTGGCGCAACGACTCGCGCGGGTTCACTGACCTCTCCTCTGCGCGATCGCTTTGGCATTGTGCAGCGTCTGGAGTTTTATCAGGTGCCGGATCTCCAGCATATCGTTGGGCGCAGCGCGCGCTTTATGGGGCTGGAGATGAGCGAGGAAGGGGCGCTGGAAGTGGCGCGTCGCGCACGCGGTACGCCGCGTATCGCCAACCGGCTACTGCGGCGCGTACGGGATTTTGCCGAAGTGAAGCATGATGGCACCATTTCCGCCGATATAGCTGCTAAGGCGCTGGATATGTTGAACGTGGATGCGGAAGGGTTTGATTACATGGACCGCAAGCTGCTGCTGGCGGTGATCGACAAATTCTTTGGTGGGCCGGTCGGGCTGGATAACCTGGCGGCAGCCATCGGTGAAGAGCGTGAAACCATTGAAGATGTGCTGGAGCCGTATCTGATTCAGCAAGGTTTTTTGCAGCGCACGCCGCGCGGAAGAATGGCGACAGTACGCGCCTGGAACCACTTTGGCATTACGCCACCGGAAATGCCTTAATGCCTGATGGTGCTGCGCTTATCCGGCCTACAAAATCACGTAGGCCGGATAAGACGCGTTAGCGTTGCCATCCGGCAACATACCCGTCAGCTTGCCTGCTTCTTCATCATGCTGAAGATAAACAGCAGTGCGGCGCACAGCACCACTGATGGGCCCGCAGGGGTATCGTAGAAGGCCGAGAAGGTCAGCCCACCTGTAACCGCTATCATTCCAGTTCCTACTGCAACGCCAGCCATCTGTTCCGGCGTCCGCGCAAAACGACGCGCCGTAGCTGCCGGGATAATCAGCAACGAGGTGATGATCAGCGCCCCGACGAACTTCATCGCCACGCCAATGGTTAATGCTGTCACCAGCATCAGTAAAAGCTTCACGCGCTGCAGTTTCACCCCGTCAACAAATGCCAGATCGGGGCTGATGGTCATTGACAGCAGATTGCGCCATTGCCAGAAGAGGATCGCCAGCACGATCACCACGCCCATGGCGATAGAGATCAAATCGTCCGGCGTAACCGCCAGCAGATCGCCAAACAGGTAAGCCATCAGATCCACGCGAATATTCGACATCAGGCTGACCACGACCAGGCCCAGCGACAGCGCACTGTGCGCCATAATGCCAAGCAGCGTATCGATGGCAAGGTGAGGGCGCTTCTCCAGCCAGACCAGGCCTGTCGCCAGCATTAGCGTCACGGCAATGACCGCATAGAAAGGGTTCACATCCAACAACAGGCCAAAAGCGACGCCGAGCAGCGACGCATGTGCCAGCGTATCACCAAAATAAGACATCCGACGCCAGACGACGAATGAACCCAGTGGACCCGCCGCACAGGCCAGCATGATCCCGGCTAACCAGCCAGGCAGTAATAATTCAATCATGATTGACCATTTCCCCGGCGCAATACAATACGACCCTGCAGGTCGTGGCGGTGATTATGATGATGACGGTAAATTCCCAGTTGCTCCGCGCCGCGAGGGCCGAACATCGAGATAAATTCCGGGTGCATGGAAACGATTTCAGGAGTACCTGAACAGCAAATGTGATGATTCAGACACAACACTTCGTCGGTTTTTGCCATCACCAGATGCAGGTCATGGGACACCATCAGCACGGCGCAATCCAGCTCACGACGTAACTGATCGATAAGGTCGTACAGCGCGACCTGGCCGTTGACATCTACGCCCTGAGTGGGTTCGTCAAGCACCAGAAGCTGTGGCTGATTGAGGAGCGCGCGCGCTAACAGGACGCGCTGCGTCTCGCCGCCGGAGAGCTTTTGCATCGGCGCGTCAATCAGATGCCCGGCCTGTACACGTTTCAGGGCCGGCAGGATGTCATCTTTCTTCGTACCGGGGCGCAGGCGTAAGAAACGACTGACGGTAAGCGGCAGGGTGGTATCGAGATACAATTTCTGCGGAACGTAGCCAATTCGCAGCTTACCATTACGCGTGATCACCCCTTCATCCGGGGCGACCAGTCCGAGAACGACGCGAACCAGCGTTGACTTCCCGGCGCCATTTGGGCCGAGTAGCGTTAAAATTTTTCCGGGTCTCAGTTCAAGCGAAACGTCAGAAAGGACGCGGCGCTGGCCGAAAGAGACCGAGACATTTTCCAGTGAAACCAAAGTCGTCATGTCAATTTTAGTCTTGCAGAAGTTATAGAATGTTATAATATCACATTTCTCACATTCATTACGATGATTGGTCGCATTATGTTACATAAAAATACGCTTCTTTTCGCTGCATTATCCGCCGCTCTTTGGGGCAGTGCAACACAGGCGGCAAATGCCGCCGTTGTCGCTTCTCTCAAGCCATTAGGGTTCATTGCTTCTGCCATTGCTGATGGCGTCACGGAGACCCAAGTCTTACTTCCGGATGGGGCATCCGAGCATGATTATTCACTACGTCCATCTGACGTAAAACGCTTACAGGGCGCGGACTTAGTTGTCTGGATTGGGCCGGAAATGGAAGCGTTCATGGAAAAGTCCGTCAGCAACATTCCCGCCGCTAAACAGGTAACGATTGCGCAACTCAAAGACGTGAAACCGTTGCTCATGAAAGGGGCTGACGATGATGGTGATGAGCACGACCACGATCATGACCACGGCGAAAAAGGTGACGCACATCACCATCATGGTGATTACAACATGCATCTTTGGCTCTCCCCAGAGATAGCGCGGGCCTCAGCGGTTGCAATCCATGAAAAATTAGTGGAACTTATGCCGCAAAGTCGAGCCAAACTTGACGCCAACCTGAAGGATTTTGAGGCACAATTAGCCGCAACCGATAAGCAGGTCGGTAACGAGCTCGCACCGCTCAAGGGCAAAGGGTATTTCGTTTTTCATGACGCCTATGGCTATTACGAAAAACACTACGGACTCACTCCATTGGGTCACTTCACCGTCAACCCTGAGATACAACCTGGTGCGCAGCGTTTACATGAAATAAGAACACAGTTGGTTGAGCAAAAAGCAACCTGCGTTTTTGCTGAGCCACAGTTCAGGCCAGCGGTCGTTGAAGCCGTTGCGAGAGGGACATCCGTTCGAATGGGAACGTTGGATCCCCTCGGGACAAACATCAAACTGGGTAAAACGAGCTATTCAGCGTTCTTGAACCAACTAGCGAACCAGTATGCGAGCTGCCTGAAAGGAGATTAATGAGGAAGTGAATACGTGCAACAGATAGCCCGCTCTGTCGCCCTGGCATTTAATAATCTGCCCAGACCCCATCGCGTTATGCTGGGGTCGCTTACTGTTCTGACACTGGCCGTTGCTGTCTGGCGGCCTTACGTTTATCACCCGGAATCTGCCCCCATTGTTAAAACGATCGAACTGGAGAAGAGCGAAATTCGTTCACTGCTCCCGGAGGCCAGCGAGCCTATCGATCAGGCGGCACAAGAAGATGAAGCCATTCCTCAGGATGAGCTGGACGACAAAACCTCGGGAGAAGCGGGCGTTCATGAATATGTCGTTTCGACGGGCGATACCCTCAGCAGCATTCTGAATCAGTACGGCATTGATATGGGTGATATCACCCAGCTTGCCGCGTCCGATAAAGAGCTGCGTAATCTGAAGATTGGTCAACAGCTCTCCTGGACGCTGACCGCGGACGGCGATTTACAGCGTCTGACGTGGGAAATGTCACGTCGCGAAACCCGTACCTATGACCGTACTGCGGCGAACGGCTTTAAAATGAGCGCGGAAACGCAGCAGGGCGATTGGGTAAACAGCCTGATGAAAGGCACCGTTGGCAACAGCTTTGTCGCCAGTGCGAAAGCTGCCGGGCTGACCAGCGCTGAAATTAGCGCGGTGATCAAAGCGATGCAGTGGCAGATGGACTTCCGCAAACTGAAAAAAGGCGATGAGTTCTCTGTGCTGATGTCTCGTGAAATGCTGGACGGCAAGCGTGAGCAGAGCCAGTTGTTGGGCGTGCGTTTGCGTTCAGAAGGTAAAGATTATTACGCTATCCGTGCCGAAGACGGTAAGTTCTACGACCGCAATGGTACCGGGCTGGCGAAAGGCTTCCTGCGTTTCCCGACGGCGAAACAGTTCCGCATTTCGTCTAACTTCAACCCGCGTCGAACCAACCCGGTTACCGGACGTGTCGCGCCGCACAGAGGCGTGGACTTCGCGATGCCGCAGGGGACGCCGGTGCTGTCCGTGGGTGACGGTGAAGTCGTCGTGGCGAAACGCAGCGGTGCGGCTGGCTATTATGTGGCGGTGCGTCACGGTCGTACCTATACCACGCGCTATATGCACCTGCGTAAACTGCTGGTGAAACCGGGACAAAAGGTTAAACGTGGCGATCGTATCGCACTCTCCGGTAACACCGGACGTTCTACTGGCCCGCATCTTCACTATGAAGTCTGGATTAACCAGCAGGCGGTTAACCCGCTGACGGCGAAACTGCCGCGTACCGAAGGACTGACCGGTAAAGATCGTACCGATTACCTGGCGCAGGTCAAAGAGGTTCTGCCGCAGTTACGCTTCGATTAATCACTCATGACCTCAAAGCCGGTACGCAGCGCGTGTGCCGGCTTTTTTATTTTGTGCGCGGCAGGGTGCGCCGCTACACTATCATCAGATTTACTTTTCGCGTCATCAGGCACTGGATAAGCATGGAAACAAAAAAAAATAATAGTGAGTACATCCCTGAGTTTGAGAAATCTTTTCGCCATCCGCGTTACTGGGGCGCATGGCTGGGCGTCGCGGCGATGGCGGGTATCGCCTTAACCCCTGCATCCTTTCGCGACCCGCTGCTGGCAAAACTGGGCCGTTTCGCCGGGCGTCTGGGTAAAAGCTCGCGTCGCCGGGCGTTGATTAACCTGTCATTGTGCTTTCCGGAACGTAGCGAAGCTGAGCGCGAGGCTATCGTCGATGAGATGTTTTCAACTGCGCCGCAGGCCATGGCGATGATGGCGGAACTGGCGATTCGCGGTCCGGAAAAAATTCAGTCACGCGTTGACTGGGAAGGGCTTGAAATCATCGAGGAGATGCACCGCAACAACGAAAAGGTGATCTTCCTGGTGCCGCATGGCTGGGGTGTGGATATTCCGGCAATGTTAATGGCGTCTCAGGGCCAGAAGATGGCGGCAATGTTCCATAATCAGGGAAACCCGGTGTTTGATTACGTCTGGAACACGGTGCGCCGCCGCTTTGGTGGTCGCCTGCATGCGCGTAATGACGGCATCAAGCCGTTCATTCAGTCTGTTCGTCAGGGGTACTGGGGATATTATCTGCCCGATCAGGATCATGGTCCTGAACACAGTGAGTTTGTCGATTTCTTTGCCACCTATAAAGCGACGTTGCCGGCCATTGGTCGACTGATGAAAGTGTGTCGGGCGCGCGTCATTCCGCTGTTCCCGGTATACAACGGCGATACCCACCGGTTGACGATTCAGGTGCGCCCGCCCATGGACGATCTTCTGACCGCAGATGACAACACTATTGCCCGTCGAATGAATGAAGAGGTGGAAATTTTTGTTGGCCCGCATCCCGAGCAATATACCTGGATCCTGAAACTGCTGAAGACCCGCAAACCGGGCGAGATCCAGCCGTATAAGCGCAAAGATCTCTACCCCCTTAAATAAAAAAAGGCCTCTCACATGAGAGGCCTCTTTGTATCAGCCGTCGATTACTCGACGGTCAGAATACGCGTGGTATTGGTTGAGCCAATGGTGCTCATCACGTCGCCCTGCGTCACGATCACCAGATCGCCGGACACCAGGTAGCCTTTGTCACGCAGCAGATTCACCGCTTCGCTTGCTGCGACAACGCCTTCCGCCGCACTGTCGAAATGCACCGGCGTGACGCCACGGTACAGCGACGTCAGGTTCAGCGTACGCTCATGACGGGACATGGCGAAAATCGGCAGGCCGGAGCTGATGCGAGAAGTCATCAGCGCAGTACGACCGGATTCCGTCATGGTAATGATCGCGGTCACCCCTTTCAGGTGGTTTGCCGCGTACATGGCGGACATCGCAATCGCTTCTTCAACATTGTCGAACTGTACGTCCAGACGATGTTTGGAGACATTGATGCTGGGGATTTTTTCTGCACCCAGGCAGACGCGCGCCATCGCCGCGACGGTTTCCGCCGGGTACTGGCCTGCCGCCGTTTCGGCTGACAGCATGACCGCATCAGTACCATCCAGCACGGCGTTCGCGACGTCCATCACTTCCGCACGGGTTGGCATTGGGTTGGTGATCATCGACTCCATCATCTGGGTCGCGGTAATCACCGCGCGGTTCAACTTACGTGCGCGACGAATCAACGTCTTCTGGATGCCGACCAGTTCCGGATCGCCAATCTCAACGCCGAGGTCGCCACGAGCGACCATCACCACGTCAGAAGCCAGAATGATGTCATCCATCGCATTCTGGTCGCAGACCGCTTCCGCACGCTCAACTTTGGCCACAATCTTGGCATCGCAGCCCGCATCACGCGCCAGGCGGCGAGCGTAGTTCAGATCTTCGCCGCAACGCGGGAAGGAGACAGCCAGATAGTCAACGCCAATCTGAGCGGCGGTCACGATATCGGCTTTGTCTTTTTCGGTCAGGGCTTCTGCGGAGAGACCGCCGCCCAGCTTGTTGATGCCTTTGTTGTTGGAGAGCGGGCCGCCCACGGTCACTTCCGTGAACACTTTCATACCCTGAACTTCCAGCACTTTTAACTGCACGCGGCCATCGTCGAGCAGCAGAATGTCGCCAGGTACCACGTCTGCCGGCAGACCTTTGTAGTCAATGCCGACTTTTTCCTTGTCGCCTTCACCTTTACCCAGGTTGGCATCCAGGAGAAATTTGTCACCGATGTTGAGGAATACTTTGCCTTCTTTAAAGGTAGAGACGCGAATTTTTGGCCCCTGGAGATCACCCAGAATGCCTACGTGGCGTCCCAATCTGGCAGCGATCTCACGAACTTTATCCGCGCGCATTTTATGATCTTCTGGCGAACCGTGAGAGAAATTCATCCGCACGACGTTAGCACCAGCAGCGATAATCTTTTCAAGATTGTTATCGCGGTCGGTAGCCGGGCCTAATGTCGTAACGATTTTGGTTCTGCGAAGCCTTCTGGACATGTAATACTCCGTTGACTGAAACAACTAGGTGTTGCGTGAAAATTGATCCGGCAGTTCTGAAAACCTTACACCCGTCATACTTCTGGTTGCCTGTGCGTTGGCCTCCTTGCTCACCCCAGTCACTTACTTCAGTAAGCTCCTGAAGATTCGCTGCGTTGCCGCCTTTCCACAACTCGAATTACGTAGGGTCTACATAGCATAGCGAACAAAACCGGATGACGAATTTAAGTCGTACTTATTATTGCTATTAGCGGTCATTACTCTTGATGAGCAGTTCTTTATCAAAACGCGATTCCTTGAGCGCTTCTTTGACACGCTTCAAGTTATCTCTGAATTTTGCCCCACGGCGCAAAGTAAATCCCGTAGCCAGCACATCTATCACGGTCAACTGCGCAAGTCGAGAGACCATGGGCATATAAATGTCAGTATCTTCCGGCACATCGAGCGTAATTGCCAGCGTGGCTTCACGCGCCAGCGGCGTATCAGCGGAGGTTAACGCGATCACCATGGCATCGTTTTCACGTGCAAGCTGCGCCAGTTCGACCAGACTCTTGGTGCGACCGGTATGCGAAATCAGCACGACCACGTCATCGTCACTACAATTCATACAGCTCATCCGTTGCAAAACGACGTCGTCGGAGTAGATAACCGGAACGTTGAAACGGAAAAACTTGTTCATGGCATCATGGGCGACGGCGGCGGACGACCCCAGGCCAAAGAAAGCGATTTTCTTGGCCTGCGTCAGTAAATCCACCGCGCGGTTGATCGCCGATTTGTCCAGCGACTGGCGAACGTGGTCAAGACTGGCCATCGCGGATTCGAAAATCTTGCCCGTATAGGATTCGACACTGTCATCTTCATCCACATTACGATTAACATAAGGGGTACCATTTGCCAGACTTTGTGCCAGATGCAGTTTAAAATCGGGGAAGCCCCGGGTTTCCATGCTGCGACAAAAACGGTTCACCGTCGGTTCACTGACGTTGGCTTCCTGCGCAAGCGTGGCAATACTGCAATGGATGGTCCGCTCGGGTGAGGCGATGATGACATCGGCGACTTTGCGTTCAGATTTGCTCAAATGTTCCAGTTGAGACTGGATCTTTTCCAGCATATTCATGATGTAGACCCACGGAAATAACGATTTCAGTGATACAAGAAATCGAGAGGCAATTTTGGTAGATAGTACCCCTGCTAATCAGAGAAGGGGGCAAAATGGTCAGCAGAGTTGTTGTTTTTTTTCATAACATGATCAACATCGTGTTTTGACTCAACGTTATGCGTCGCAAACCAACGACAATTTTGACCAATTTGCGCCGTTAAGCGCCAACCGCACGGTGGGTTAAGCGTTTACGGTTTCCGGAATCACGTAAAAGCAGTACAGTGCACTGTAATAAAATTACAAGTAATGCCTGGCAAAGTACCAGGATAGCTAACTAAGGAGAATGACATGGCGGTAACGCAAACAGCCCAGGCATGTGACCTGGTCATTTTCGGCGCGAAAGGCGACCTTGCGCGTCGTAAATTGCTGCCTTCCCTGTATCAACTTGAAAAAGCCGGTCAGCTCAACCCTGAAAGCCGCATTATCGGGGTAGGCCGTGCCGACTGGGATAAAGATGCCTACACGAAGGTGGTGCGCGAAGCGCTCGAAACCTTCATGAAAGAAAAGATAGATGAAGGATTGTGGGACACCCTGAGCGCTCGCCTGGATTTCTGCAATCTGGATGTGAATGATACCGCGGCGTTTACTCGTCTTGGGGCGATGCTCGATCAGAAAAACCGCACCACGATCAACTACTTCGCCATGCCGCCAAGCACGTTTGGCGCAATCTGTAAGGGACTGGGCGAAGCGAAACTGAATGCCAAACCGGCACGCGTGGTGATGGAAAAACCGTTGGGTACCTCACTGGCGACATCTCGCGAGATCAACGATCAGGTTGGCGAATATTTTGAAGAGTGCCAGGTTTACCGCATCGACCACTATCTGGGAAAAGAGACCGTTCTGAACCTGCTGGCGCTGCGTTTTGCCAACTCCCTGTTTGTGAATAACTGGGATAACCGCACGATCGATCATGTGGAAATCACCGTGGCAGAAGAGGTGGGCATTGAAGGGCGTTGGGGTTATTTCGACCAGGCCGGGCAGATGCGCGACATGATCCAGAACCACCTGCTGCAAATTCTGTGCATGATTGCGATGTCGCCGCCGTCGGATCTGAGCGCTGACGCCATTCGTGATGAAAAAGTGAAGGTGCTGAAGTCGCTGCGTCGTATCGATCGTTCAAATGTGCGTGAAAAAACCGTTCGCGGCCAGTACACCACCGGCTTTGCTCAGGGCAAAAAAGTCCCGGGCTATCTGGAAGAAGAGGGTGCGAACAAGAGCAGTAACACCGAAACGTTTGTGGCGATCCGCGTCGACATTGATAACTGGCGCTGGGCGGGCGTGCCGTTCTACCTGCGTACCGGTAAACGTCTGCCGACGAAATGTTCTGAAGTTGTGGTTTACTTCAAAACGCCTGAATTGAACCTGTTTAAAGAGTCCTGGCAGGATCTGCCGCAGAACAAGCTAACCATTCGTCTGCAGCCGGATGAAGGCGTGGATATCCAGGTTCTGAACAAAGTTCCGGGTCTTGACCACAAGCATAACCTGCAAATCACCAAGCTGGATCTGAGCTACTCCGAAACTTTCAATCAAACGCATCTGGCGGATGCTTACGAGCGTCTGCTGCTGGAAACTATGCGCGGCATTCAGGCGCTGTTTGTGCGTCGTGATGAAGTCGAAGAGGCGTGGAAGTGGGTAGACTCCATTACCGAAGCGTGGGCGATGGACAACGATGCGCCGAAACCGTACCAGGCCGGGACCTGGGGGCCGGTTGCTTCGGTGGCGATGATCACCCGTGACGGTCGTTCCTGGAATGAATTCGAGTAAAAAGTGTCTACCACTCCTGTGTTATTTTACCGGTAACATGATCTAACACAGATTGTTGAACAATTTTTGCACTTTTAAGCCTCGTGTGGATTCACCCGCGAGGCTTTTTTTATTACACTGCCTGAAACGATTTTGCCCCTGAGCTCCGGTGAACAAGCGTTTCCTGTATTTATACACGCAGTAAATGAACTTGCCAAACCTGTAGCTCTGACAGATAAATTTCAGGAGCCTCTATGAATCCGAATTTGTTACGCGTAACACAACGTATTGTTGAACGTTCCCGTGAGACCCGTTCTGCCTACCTCGCTCGTATAGAACAGGCTAAATCCTCGACCGTTCACCGCTCACAACTGGCATGCGGGAATCTGGCGCACGGATTCGCGGCTTGTCAGCCAGACGATAAAGCCTCTCTGAAAAGCATGTTGCGTAACAATATCGCGATCATCACTTCCTACAACGACATGCTCTCCGCACATCAACCCTACGAACATTATCCGGACATCATTCGCAAAGCGCTGCATCAAGCCAATGCGGTCGGGCAGGTCGCGGGCGGCGTTCCGGCAATGTGTGACGGCGTCACGCAGGGGCAGGACGGTATGGAGCTTTCGCTGCTGAGCCGCGAAGTGATTGCGATGTCCGCCGCGGTGGGACTCTCTCACAACATGTTCGACGGCGCGCTGTTCCTCGGCGTCTGTGACAAAATCGTCCCGGGTCTGGCGATGGCGGCGCTGTCATTCGGTCATCTGCCTTCCATCTTCGTGCCGTCAGGTCCAATG
The DNA here is from genome assembly GCF_057983045.1 of Citrobacter sp. LST-B2. Classification (NCBI taxonomy): domain Bacteria; kingdom Pseudomonadati; phylum Pseudomonadota; class Gammaproteobacteria; order Enterobacterales; family Enterobacteriaceae; genus Citrobacter; species Citrobacter sp. LST-B2. Next base: position 2,847,517 of record NZ_CP192598.1, on the reverse strand, counting down.
GCGAGCGGCCTGGCGAATAAAGAGAAAGTCCGCATTCGTCAGCTTTATGCTGAAGGTAAAGTTGATCGTATGGCGCTTCTGGAGTCTGAAGCCGCCTCCTATCATGCGCCGGGCACCTGCACGTTCTACGGTACCGCGAACACCAACCAGATGGTGGTGGAGTTCATGGGGATGCAACTGCCGGGGTCCTCGTTTGTTCACCCGGATGCTCCGCTGCGTGAAGCGCTGACGGCAGCAGCAGCGCGCCAGGTGACGCGCCTGACCGGTAACGGTAACGAATGGATGCCGATCGGCAAAATGATTGATGAAAAAGTGGTGGTGAACGGGATTGTCGCGCTGTTGGCGACCGGCGGTTCAACGAACCATACCATGCACCTGGTGGCGATGGCCCGCGCTGCGGGTATCCAGATTAACTGGGATGACTTCTCTGACCTCTCCGACATCGTGCCGCTGATGGCGCGTCTCTATCCTAACGGCCCGGCGGATATTAACCACTTCCAGGCTGCGGGCGGTGTCCCGGTCCTGATGCGTGAACTGCTGAACGCGGGTCTGCTGCATGAAGACGTCAACACTGTGGCCGGTTACGGCCTGAAGCGCTACACCCTGGAACCGTGGCTGAACAATGGCGAACTCGACTGGCGTGAAGGCGCGGCCAAATCGCTGGACAGCAATGTCATTGCTTCCTTTGACCAGCCGTTCTCTCATCATGGTGGCACTAAAGTGCTGAGTGGTAACCTCGGTCGTGCGGTTATGAAAACGTCCGCCGTACCGGCCGAGAATCAGGTGATTGAAGCGCCGGCCGTTGTTTTTGAAAGTCAGCATGATGTCCTGCCGGCCTTTGAAGCGGGTCTGCTGGACCGTGACTGCGTGGTAGTTGTGCGTCATCAGGGACCAAAAGCGAACGGAATGCCAGAATTACATAAACTCATGCCGCCACTTGGTGTATTATTGGACCGTCGTTTCAAAATTGCGTTGGTTACTGATGGTCGACTTTCCGGTGCGTCCGGTAAAGTGCCTTCAGCCATCCATGTAACCCCGGAGGCCTATGATGGCGGACTGCTGGCAAAAGTACGCGATGGCGACATTATTCGGGTGAACGGACAGACAGGTGAATTGACGCTGTTGGTTGATGAGGCGGAGCTTGCCGCTCGCCAGCCGCATATACCGGATCTGAGCGCATCGCGCATCGGTACGGGGCGTGAAATGTTCGGCGCGCTGCGTGAACAGTTGTCCGGCGCAGAACAGGGCGCAACCTGTATTCATTTTTAAGGCATATTTTGTAATCAGGCGAGAGAAAAACTCTGATGAAAAACTGGAAAACAAGTGCAGAAGCAATCCTGACCACCGGCCCGGTTGTCCCGGTGATCGTAGTGAATAAACTGGAACACGCTGTGCCGATGGCAAAAGCGCTGGTTGCGGGTGGGGTGCGCGTACTGGAAGTGACGTTACGTACCGCCTGCGCGATGGATGCTATCCGCGCTATCGCCAAAGAGGTTCCGGAAGCCATTGTGGGTGCGGGTACGGTGCTGAATCCGCAGCAGCTGGCTGAGGTTACTGCAGCCGGTGCGCAGTTCGCTATCAGCCCAGGTCTGACCGAGCCGCTGCTGAAAGCGGCAACCGAAGGCACGATTCCGTTGATTCCTGGCATCAGCACCGTTTCTGAACTGATGCTGGGTATGGACTACGGCCTGAAAGAGTTCAAATTCTTCCCGGCAGAAGCCAATGGCGGCACTAAAGCGCTGCAGGCCATTGCCGGTCCGTTCTCTCAGGTGCGTTTCTGCCCGACTGGCGGCATCTCTCCCGCTAATTACCGCGATTACCTGGCACTGAAAAGCGTGCTGTGCATCGGCGGCTCCTGGCTGGTGCCGAATGACGCGCTGGAAGCCGGTGACTACGATCGTATCACCAGACTGGCTCGCGAAGCGGTTGAAGGCGCGAAGCAGTAAGCTACCCATGTGTAAGCCGTAGGCCCGATGAGACGCGTTAGCGCCGCCATCGGGTTTTGCCGGATGGTGGCATGACTACCTTATCCGGCCTACGGTTGCTGTTGTTTACCCTGTCACTTTCACCTGCGCGGCGGCGTTCTTCGCGCGTTTAATAGCGTCATCAACGTTGTCTGCCGTTGCCAGCGCCACACCCAGGCGACGCGATCCTTCAATTTCCGGCTTACCGAAGAAACGGACCTGCACACCGGCACCGACGGCGGCCTGAACATTGCCAAACGTCACGTCCTGACTGGTCAGTCGCGGTAAAATCACTGCAGAAGCTGCCGGACCATACTGACGAATGGCCCCCACGGGCAGTCCGAGGAAAGCGCGTACATGCAGGGCAAACTCCGACAGATCCTGAGAGATCAGCGTCACCATGCCGGTATCATGCGGGCGAGGGGAGACCTCGCTGAAGATGACCTCATCCCCGCAAACAAACAGCTCCACGCCAAACAGACCGTGACCACCCAGGGCTAATACCACTTTACGGGCAATGTCCTGAGCGCGTTCCAGCGCCAGTGCGCTCATCTGTTGCGGCTGCCAGGATTCACGATAATCGCCATCTTCCTGGCGATGACCCACCGGTGCACAGAAATGGACGCCATCGACCGCGCTGACGGTGAGCAGGGTGATTTCAAAATCAAACTTCACAACCCCTTCGACGATGACCCGACCGGCACCCGCGCGACCGCCCTGTTGGGCATAGTCCCAGGCTTGTGCCAGCTGCGCTTCGGAACGAATAAAACTCTGCCCCTTGCCGGATGAACTCATCACCGGTTTGACAATGCAGGGATAACCAATTTCAGCCACGGCGTCGCGGAAGGTGGCTTCACTGTCGGCAAAACGGAAGGTTGATGTGGGCAGTGCCAGTTCTTCTGCCGCCAGGCGGCGAATACCTTCACGATTCATCGTGAGTTTTGTCGCGCGCGCGCAGGGCACGACGTTCAACCCTTCCTGTTCCAGCGCCACCAGCATATCCGTGGCAATGGCTTCAATCTCTGGCACGATATAGTGCGGTTTTTCCAGCTCCACTACGCGACGAAGCGCGTCGCCATCCAGCATATTAATGACGTGAGAACGATGTGCGACATGCATGGCCGGTGCGTCGGCATACCGGTCCACCGCGATCACTTCCACGCCGAGACGCTGGCACTCGATGGCCACTTCTTTACCCAGTTCACCAGAACCCAATAACATCACCCGAGTTGCTGCCGGACGCAGCGCTGTGCCTAATATCGTCATGAAAATATCCCCCAACAAATTTGGCCGCAGTATATACGAAAACGTTTGCGTCTGTCTTTATTGCCAGGTTGATTTCAGCGGTGAAATAGAATATACTGTACATAAATACAGTGATATTGAGAGGCTGCAACATGGCGGTTGAAGTTAAATACGTAGTCATTCGGGAAGGTGAGGAAAAAATGTCATTTACCAGCAAAAAGGAAGCCGATGCGTATGACAAGATGCTGGATACGGCGGATCTACTCGACACCTGGCTTGAACAGTCCCCGCTAACGCTGGAAGACGAACAGCGTGAAGCGCTGTCGCTGTGGCTGGCCGAACAAAAAGAGGTGCTGAGCACCATCCTCAAAACCGGCAAGTTGCCTTCTCCGCAGGTGGTTGATAATGACGCCGCTGCCGGGGACGATACGCAGGCGGCCTGAATCTGACTTGCGCTCCTGACGTTTTGTACCATGCTTTTCCCTGTATCACTGTGCTATGGAGAAAGGGAAAAGTATGAAAAGAACGGGCGTGTTAGCCTGCTTGCTGTTGTTATGCACCAGCGTATCGGTGTCTGCGGCAGGTACGGACAGTAAGACGGTTAAATTCCTTAACTGTGAAGGTCTGGATACCGAGGGTATTGCGGCGAGCGTTAAGCGCGATTATCAGCAGAATCGCATTGCGCGTTGGGCCGACGATCAAAAACATGTGGGTCAGGCCGACCCGGTGGCATGGGTTAATCCAAAAGAGATCACCGGTGGAGAGGGTAAGTGGGTAGTACCGCTGACCGTGCGTGGGAAAAGTGCGGATATTCATTATCTGGTGAAGGTCGACTGCAAGGCCGGCACGGCGGAATATCGTTCGCAATAGCACGAACATTTGCGCATCTTTAGCGCTGACAGACATTTCCTGACATCCCCTCGGGTACGCTTTGACAATTCATTGTCAGTACTTGAGGGGCAAAATGGCTAACTGGCTTAATCAATTACACTCTCTTCTCGGGCAAAACGGATCGTCCTCCTCTTCTTCAGGTGAACAGGGATTAAGTAAGCTGCTGGTACCCGGCGCGTTGGGTGGTCTGGCGGGGTTACTGGTCGCTAACAAATCCTCACGCAAACTGCTCAGCAAATATGGCACCAGCGCGCTGCTGGTCGGCGGCGGTGCGGTAGCGGGGACGGTCTTGTGGAACAAGTACAAGGATAAAGTCCGTGCGGCGCATCAGGGTGAACCACAGTTCGGCGCGCAAAGTACGCCGCTGGATGTGCGCACCGAACGGCTGATCCTGGCGCTGGTCTTCGCCGCGAAAAGTGATGGCCATATCGATGCCAACGAGCGGGCGGCAATCGAACAGCAACTGCGTGAAGCCGGCGTAGAAGAGCAGGGGCGCGTTTTCATTGAACAGGCGATTGAGCAGCCGCTCGATCCTCAGCGCCTTGCGCAGGGGATCCGCAACGAAGAAGAGGCGCTGGAGATCTATTTCCTCAGCTGTGCGGCGATTGATATCGATCACTTTATGGAGCGCAGCTACCTGAACGCGCTGGGTGATGCGCTGAAGATCCCACAGGATGTCCGTGATGGTATTGAGCAGGATTTGAAACAGCAAAAACAGGCATTACCTGGCTAACGAAATACCGCGCGCAGCATGTTTCGCTTGCATCATTCGTGACTTTTGCCACCCTTAGAGGATGTATAAAGACGAAAGAAACAGACACATGCTGCCAAAAGCAAATCGTATCCCTTACGCCATGACGGTCCATGGCGACACGCGCATTGATAACTACTACTGGCTGCGGGACGACACGCGCTCGCAGCCCGAGGTGCTTGACTATCTGCAACAGGAAAACTGCTACGGACATCAGGTTATGTCTACGCAGCAAGCCTTGCAGGATCGCGTGCTAAAAGAAATTATCGATCGCATTCCTCCCCGCGACACCTCTGCGCCATACGTGAAGAACGGTTATCGCTATCGCCATCTCTATGAACCCGGGTGTGAGTACGCCATTTATCAACGCCAGTCTGCACTGAGTGAGGAATGGGATGACTGGGAAACGCTGCTTGATGGCAACAAACGGGCGGCACACAGTGAGTTCTACACTCTGGGACGACTGGCGATAACGCCGGATAACACCATTATGGCGCTGGCGGAAGATTATCTTTCGCGCCGCCAGTACGGGATCCGTTTTCGCAATCTGGAAAACGGTAACTGGTATCCGGAGATGCTGGATAATGTGGCTCCCGAATTTGTCTGGGCAAATGATTCCCTGACCTTTTACTACGTCCGTAAACATGCCACGACGCTCTTACCTTATCAGGTCTGGCGTCATACCGTCGGCACGCCCTCAGCCGATGACGAGCTGATTTACGAAGAAAAAGACGACACTTTCTACGTCAGCCTGCACAAAACGACGTCGCAACATTACCTCGTCATTCATCTGGCGAGCGCGACGACCAGCGAGGTTTTACTGCTGGATGCTGAACTGGCTGATGCTGAACCTTTCATATTTCTGCCGCGCCGCAAGGACCACGAATACAGCCTCGATCACTATCAACATAAGTTTTATCTGCGTTCGAACCGCGAGGGTAAAAATTTTGGTCTTTATCGCACCCGTGTGCGCGATGAGAAAAAGTGGGAAACGCTGATCCCGGCCCGTGAAGCAATCATGCTGGAAGGGTTTACGCTTTTTACCGACTGGCTGGTAGTGGAAGAGCGCCAGCGTGGCTTAACCAGCCTGCGGCAGATCAATCGTAAAACTCGCGAGGTGGTGGGGATTGCCTTCGACGATCCGGCTTATGTCACCTGGCTTGCGTACAATCCGGAACCGGAAACCTCACGCCTGCGCTATGGCTACTCCTCGATGACCACGCCGGACACGCTGTTTGAACTGGACATGGATACGGGTGAACGACGGGTAATTAAACAGACAGAGGTACCGGGATTTGACGCCGCCAACTATCGCAGTGAACACCTGTGGATCACCGCCCGTGATGGTGTCGAGGTTCCGGTATCACTGGTCTATCATCAGAAATACTTCCGTAAGGGGCAAAATCCGTTACTGGTTTACGGCTACGGTTCCTACGGCGCCAGCATGGATGCCGATTTCAGCAGCAGCCGGTTAAGTCTGCTGGATCGTGGATTTGTCTATGCCATCGTTCACGTGCGAGGCGGAAGCGAACTGGGGCAGCAGTGGTATGAAGACGGTAAATTCCTGAAAAAGCGCAATACCTTCAACGACTATCTTGATGCCTGTGATGCGTTGATTGCCCAGGGCTACGGCTCGCCCTCTCTCTGTTATGGCATGGGCGGTAGCGCGGGAGGAATGCTGATGGGCGTGGCGATCAACGAGCGTCCCGAACGCTTTCATGGCGTGGTTGCCCAGGTGCCGTTTGTGGATGTGGTGACGACGATGCTGGATGAGTCGATACCCCTGACGACCGGTGAGTTTGAGGAGTGGGGGAATCCGAAAGATCCGCAGTATTACGCTTACATGAAAAGCTACAGTCCGTACGATAACGTCAGGGCGCAGGCTTACCCGCATCTGTTGGTCACCACCGGACTGCATGATTCGCAGGTCCAGTACTGGGAACCGGCAAAATGGGTGGCGAAACTGCGCGAGCTGAAAACTGATGACCATCTGCTGTTACTGTGCACCGATATGGATTCCGGACACGGCGGTAAGTCAGGTCGTTATAAATCCTGGGAAGGCGTGGCGCTGGAATTTGCATTCCTGATTGGTCTGGCACAGGGAACATTGCCCGGTAACGACGCAGTTCAGGCGTTATCCAGATAGTGTTTGAGGGTTAAACGCAGCTCCGGGCTCATGCTGTCGAGGTTGTTAAACAACCAGCGCAAATAGCCCGGATCGCGCTCTGCGACATCGGAAACGGCTTTGCCGCGATACTTACCAAAGGTGAAGGTGGTCAGTAACCCCGGCCGGCCGGTGATATCGACCATCTGCTCCGCCGTCCAGCCGGAAGTATTCATAATATCGATGAGCAGCGCGGCGGTAATATAGCAGTCATAGAGTGCGCGGTGGTGATGCAGACCCGCAGGCGTTTGCACGTTCAGTTTACGTGACTTATAGAGCGCCATATTACTGTACTTAATCCCCGGCCAGAGGCGGCGGGAAAGTTTCATGGTGCAGATCCACTCGCCTGGCATGTCTGGCAGCACACGACGGTCAAAGCTGGCGTTGTGCGCCACATACCATTCGCTGCCGTAATAGTGTGGGATAACCTCTTCAATCCACGGCTTATCTGCCACCATCGCTTCGGTAATGCGATGAATGGCCATCGCCTGTGGCGAGATTGGCCGGTCAGGGCGCACCAGGTGGCTCATAGGATTCACGATCTTACCGTCAACCACGTCAACAGAGGCGATCTCTACAATCCCGCCCTGCAGGCCACAGGTCTCAGTATCGATGATGCGCAGCATGTAAAACTCCTGACCGAAAACGATTAGCGTAATGGAATGATATCACCTTGCCAACCCTGCGTTGTGCGCTGCCCCGTTAATAACAGCGAACCACGGTCGGCGCGGACAATTAATTGCCCGCTTTCATCCCATAATGCGCTACTTCCTCGCGCATTGGCCATCAGTACGGCAATCGAGAATTGATGCGAGAAACGTTGTAACTGCGACGTGGAGGTCAGCAATTCCGGCTCACTGACGCTTTGGCTGGTAGTAAACAGAGAAAACGCCGGATCCATATCGACACCTTCCGGTTGCTCATCCACCACGCTGATGGCTTTCAGGCCCTTACCAAGACACGCACCGTGGCTTTGAGGAAACAGACGCAGTGAGGTTATCCATGGTGCGAAGACGGCAATCCCTTTGACAAAACGGTTGTTATGTTCGACCGGAAGACCGGCAATGATCGTCATGCGGTGCGCGTGGGCGGCCTGAGAGAGCGGTTGTAGCAGACTGATATCGATATCCGGCGGCGCAGGCAGGCACTGCGATTCGTCCATGCAACCGAGTAAGGAGAGGGCGGGAAACACCAACAGTTCGCACTGTTGCCGGGCTGCTGCGTCGATGAAATTCAGGTGATGAGCGATATGTTCACGAACAGATGTTTTTAGCGGTTCATACTGTGCAGCAGCGATTTTCCAGCGTGACATAATGACTTCCTTTTCATAGTGTCTATAATCATCCTTAAATCATAGAATAAGAATGCACTTATACTGTAGCAGGCAATATGTAAGGATATGTAACTTCACGCCGAAAAATTATTTAGGTTTCGGCTCATACGGTAAACGGGACAACGAAACGGACGCCAGACGATGGGCGATCAGACGCTCGCGAAACCAGTCGCGCAGATGTGCAGGTTGCTCACGTTCTACCACTTCAGCGACAACGGGCATGTTGTAGCGCTCTTTAAACGCGACGCCGGCAGCGGCCAGATCTACGTTTACTTTGTCCATTTCAGCCTGTTCAAGCTGAGCCAGATTTTTGTGCATGGGCTTCTCCTTCGATCTTGCGCGCAGAAGTTACTAAGAGTCGACCACAATGGCAAGCCGCAATTGATGATTGTCGACGCGAACATTATAGAAGGTTATCCTCTCAGGATAAGTCATTACAAAAGGGAATAGTTGATATGGTCTCTCCTGCACGTACTTTCCGCTATACGCTCCTTTTTCTGGCAGCCGCTCTGGCAACCCCCACCGTGTGGGCGCATGCGCATCTGACACACCAGTATCCCGCGGCGGATGCCGAGGTGACCGCCGCGCCGCAGGCGCTGACGCTTAATTTCTCTGAAGGTATTGAGCCCGGATTCAGCGGAGCGACAATTACCGGTCCAAAACAAGAGGGAATCAGAACCCGTCCCGCAAAGCGTAACGAACAGGATAAAAAACAGCTCATCGTCCCGCTTGATGAAACGCTGAAGCCGGGCGAATACACGGTGAACTGGCACGTGGTGTCTGTCGATGGACACAAAACCAAAGGGCAGTACACCTTTAGTGTGAAATAAACATGCTGACGCTGACGTGGGTTGTTCTCCGCTTCATCCATTTTACCGCCCTGATGCTGGTGTTTGGCTCTGCGCTCTACAGCGCATGGCTTGCGCCGGCATCGATCCGCCGTCTGATGAGCAGACGCTTCCTGCGCCTGCAACAACATGCTGCGTTATGGGGTTTTGTGAGTGCATTACTGATGCTGGCAGTCCAGGGTGGGCTTATGGGCTCTGGCTGGCAGGATGTTATCTCCGTGTCTGTCTGGGGCGCGGTATTGCAAACTCAGTTTGGCGGTGTGTGGCTCTGGCAAATCGTTCTGGCGCTGGTTACGTTGGTTGTCGCGTTGATTGTGCCGCGTGATTTAGCGCGACTATTACTGCTCTTAACTCTCGCACAGTTTGCCCTGCTGACGGGGGGTGGGCATGCCACACTGCACTCGGGGGTTATTGGTGCGCTCCAGCAGACAAACCATGCAATGCATCTGATTTGCGCTGCAACCTGGTTTGGAGGACTGCTACCGGTGATTTATTGCATGCACATGGCAAAAGGACGCTGGCAGCAACAGGCGGTTTACACCATGATGCGTTTTTCCCGCTATGGGCATCTTGCCGTGGCGGGCGTATTACTCACCGGTATCACCAATCTGCTGTTTATTCAGGGTTTTTCCCTGCCATGGCAGACCGCCTGGGGGCAACTGCTTTTGCTAAAATGTGCACTTGTCCTGCTAATGGTGGCAATCGCACTGGCGAATCGGTATCTTCTCGTACCACGAATGCGGCAGGATAGTCGACGCATCAATCGGTGTTTTATTTGGATGACGAAGATCGAATGGGGAGTTGGCGCCGTCGTGCTGGCAATCGTCAGTGTGTTTGCGACGCTGGAACCGTTCTGAAGGACAGGCAAAATTCATGAAAAAAGTGATTCTCTCTTTGCTGCTTCTGACTAGCTCAGGGGTTGCGCTGGCGGCACCGCAGGTCATCACCGTAAGCCGTTTTGAAATCGGTAAAGATAAATGGGCGTTCAATCGTGAAGAGGTGATGCTGACCTGTCGGCCAGGAAACGCGCTGTATGTGATTAACCCCAGCACGCTTGTTCAGTATCCGTTAAACGATGTTGCACAAGAGCAGGTGGCGAGCGGTAAAACAAATGCGCAGCCCCTGTCGGTGATTCAGATTGACGATCCGGCAAAACCGGGTGAAAAAATGAGTCTGGCACCGTTTATCGAACGAGCGGAAAAGCTCTGCTAGTTACCAAAAGTATCTTTCTGATTTCCAATAAAAAACCGCAAGCCTTTTGTAAAGCGTCTTGCGGTTTTTACATTTCAGCCAGTGATCAGCGCCGTTTTTTTCCAGCCGTGCAAGCCGCAGACTGGAAAACCTGGCGTCGTCATCTATTCTTAAAAGGCAAGGCGACTTAGCCTGCATTAATGCCAACTTTTAGCGCACGGCTCTCTCCCAAGAGCCATTTCCCTGGACCGAATACAGGAATCGTATTCGGTCTCTTTTTATCTGTAGAACGGGTGCTTTTCCTGAGCCTAATGGCATTTCGCACTTATCATTCTGAATAAACCATACCCACACCCGGGCATAAACGTCCAGCGTTTTTTGCTGCTATTGTTAAATTTGTGTTAGGGCGTGACTGAGGACAAAAACTCTCATGAAACAGCCTGAAAAAAGCTACCAAATGATCGAAGGGGCACAGTGGCGACACATCTGGGTGGTCGGGGATATCCACGGCTGTTTTGCGCTGCTGATGGCAAAGCTGCGGGCCTGTCGCTTTGATCCCTGGCAAGATTTACTGGTCTCTGTGGGCGATCTCATCGATCGCGGTCCTGACAGTTTGCGCTGCCTGCAGTTGCTGCATAAGCGCTGGATGGTGGCAGTCAGAGGGAACCATGAACAGATGGCGATAGATACATTGCGTACGTCACAGTGGTCGTTGTGGACGATGAATGGTGGCGGCTGGTTTACGGCGTTGCCTGAGCAGAAACGGCATCATGCAACGCTGGCACTGGAATACTGCCAGCATCTGCCGTGGATCCTGGAATTGCATTGCCGCGAGGCGACCCATGTGGTCGCCCACGCCGATTACCCGGAAGATATTTATCAGTGGCAAAAGCCGGTTAACCTTACGGAGGTGTTGTGGCGACGCGCGCGACTGAGTGCGCATCTGGCAGGAGAAGGGACAGCTATCGCCGGCGCTGACCATTTCTGGTTTGGCCATACGCCGTTGCGTCAACGTGTAGACAGCGACAATCTGCACTACATCGATACGGGAGCGGTATTCGGCGGCGAGTTAACGCTGGTACAACTACAGTGATTAAAAGTCGCTGTATTGCTGGGCGGGCGCCCAGAATCCATCGATAAAATCCTCAACCGGAAAGCAGCCGCCCTGACGAATCCGTTGATCGTCCATATAATACAGGCACTGCCGCTCTGTATCGTAAACATCCACTACGATATCTTCGCAACCGCCATCCAGATAACAGACAAACAGAACCAGTGCGAACATCCTATCCTCATTTTGTACAGCCATAACAAAAGTGTAGGAGGAATTAACGCAAGCGGGAAGGGGGAAATAAATAACCCGCCGGCAGACGGGTTCTTTTTGAATCAGGCAAGACGCATGATCCAGGCATCAGACTTACGATCGTAGTGTTTACGGAAAAGAACCGAATGTTCGCCATTCAGTAGGGCCGGAACGCTGGTTTCGTCGTCCCAGGCATCCAGTTGCATGCATAAATCCGGATCAGATTTACACGGAATGGTTAACGTTCGGTCTCCTGGCGACTCGCCGTGTAACTCGGCATCGTCAATTTCAAAGGCGCCAATGCGCACACTGGTTTTCATCATCGTGCTCTCCGTTAATTCGCTGATTGTGGTACGACCAGTTAGGCCGTCCATTTTTCAGCGTAGTCAACGCAGGCAAAAGCGCCAGTCAAAAAATGCGCAAATTTTCTGATTTCAGACATTACCGGTAAACAATTTGCCATCACGAACCAGTTCACGCGGGTAACTGTTTTTCAGGCGCGAGCCGATCCGTTTGGCAAGGCCAATCGGCTGATGCTGGAAGGTCACCAGCACATCGTCAGTGGCGGGGACGGTCTGCGGGTAGACATCGCGACCGCGATACCACTCTTCGGCTTCCTGCTGAGACAGTTCAAACGCACAGCGATGATTGACATCAGCCAGCGCGATGACCGCTTCGTGCTGCCAGCGATAACCTTTATTATGCGTTTCAGCCAGCTTAATGCCGAGCCGGGAGAAACGGACTTTGCCGATCAGCGGTTCTATCTCCGCCGGGAAAAGCCAGACCTCTTTATCACGCTGCCAGAGGCGCAGGTTTTCGCCCCAGTGCAGACTGAGGGCATTAGCTGCCTGGGTCAGGTTCGCGGCTTCGCGACCTTTGACGGAGGTGAAGGGGAAGTTGCCCACTTTGTACTTCGGTGCTGGCAGTGCGGGAATGGAGGCCGTTTTACGCAGGCGGGCGACGAAGAATCCTTCGCAGTCATAAATCTGCGGGAACACATGCAAGAAACCTTCTGCCGTCAGCGCCTGATTCGCCTCAGGAAAAAGATCGCCCAACGGTAAAAATTCCACCGCCTCCGGCCAGGTCTCTTTCAGCCAGGCCAGCACCGACTCGTTTTCTTCACGATTCAACGTACAGGTTGAATAGACCAGCGTACCGCCAGGGCGCAGGGCGTGAAACGCACTTTCGATCAGTTCGCGCTGGGTTGCGGCAATCTCAAGATTGCTCTCAACGGACCAGTTTTTTAGCGCATCCGGATCCTTACGCACCACACCTTCACCCGAGCAAGGTGCATCAAGCAAAATCGCATCGAACATTTCCGGCAGCGCTGCACCAAATACGCGGCCGTCAAAATGGGTCAGTGCCACGTTACTGATCCCACAGCGACTGATATTGGCATGCAGCACTTTCACCCGACTGGCTGAGTATTCGTTCGCGAGGATCGCGCCCTGATTACCCATGCGCGCAGCGATTTGCGTGGTTTTTGAGCCAGGCGCGGCAGCAACGTCCATCACGCGTTTGGGGGAATTATCGTCGGCAAACAGGGCGGCAACCGGCAACATGGAACTGGCTTCCTGAATATAAAACAGACCACTCAGATGCTCGGCGGTACTGCCGAGCGGCAGCGCATCTTCATCCTCACGCTCAATCCAGAAACCTTCTTCGCACCAGGGAACGGGCGTCAACGACCAGCCATACGGGGCGGTTAAGGTGAGAAAATCGGCCACAGAAATCTTAAGCGTATTCACGCGGATGCTGCGGCGTAATGGGCGCTGGCAAGCGGCGAGAAAATCGTCAAAAGAGAGATGCGCAGGCATTGCCTCGCGCATTTGCGTTAAAAAGGCGTCAGGAAAATAAACAGCGTGTTGAGTCACGGGGGAGTACCACCGGCAGAAAAACAAGCGCGCAGTGTAGCATAAAGGCTCCGGCGCGAGCACGCCGGAGCCGGATATTAACGTGGCAGCGCGGTGCCCCATTCACGCCACTCTTTCGGTTCACTTTCCAGCAGCAGGAAGTGTTTACCCGCCTGCGCTTTCGGCGCCAGCGGAGTGCCAGGGGGCGTGGCGAAGGCGATGCCGCCGCGAATGAACTGATTAAAGGTACCGGTCTTCACTACGCCGCCCGTCAGGCCGAAGTCCAGACTGTAACCGGACGCCAGCCAGAAGACGGAGTTGTTGCGGACCAGGTGCTGGTAGCGTTGACTGATGCGCAAGGCGATCATCACGCGGTCAGACAGAGTGCCGAGCGTCATGCCGGTGACAGTACCAACTTCAATCCCGCGGAACAGTACCGGCGTACCGATCGCCAGCGAGCCAGCTTCGGGAACTTCGAGCACAATACTCAGCCCGTCAAGGTAGCGTGAGTCGGTAATGGTCGCTTCCTGCAGTTCAAAGTCACGGCGCGGATTACCCCGACCCGGCTCGACGTTGATGTAGGGTTGCAGGATCGTGTCGAGATGTTCCACGCCAGCGGCCGAGATTTGCGGCGTAATCACAGAGAAGCGCGTCCCGCCACGGGCGAAGGTCTGCACATATTCCGGATACAATACCGCCTTCGCCTGTACCTCGTTGCGCGAAGTGAGCAGTTCAAGCGTCTGGATCTGTCCGATATCAATACCGAGGTAGCGAATGGGCATTCCTGCCGCCAGTTTCCCGGCATCAAAGGCGTGAAGGGTAATCTGCCCGCCAACCGCACGTGCGGCGGTTTCGGAAGCATACAAAATGCGCTTGTCGCCTTTGCGCTGGCTGGCGCTGGCGCCGCTGAGGTTATCAAAGCTGATCGCCCCCTTCAGCGCACGCGACAGGGGAGAGGCCTGCACGGTCAACCCGCTGCCGTTGAGCTGCACTTTTGCGCCACCTTCGGCCCAGAAGACGCTATTGCTGGTCAGCAGGTTGCGGTACTCCGGTTTGATGTGCAGATCGATGTCAAAGGCGTCGGCGCGCGGGCGTACAGTAATCACTTCACCCACTTCAAATTTACGATACAGCACCACGGAGCCGGCCTGCACGTCCGGCAATGTTTCCGCTCGCAGGCTCAGGGTAGTGGTCGGCAGATCGCTCAGGCTATTCTCTACCGCTTTTTCCAGGTTGGCATACAGCGGATAGCTGGATTTCATTTCCCCTTTGCTGCCGGGCAATATGCGAATACCGCCACTGATCCATTCGCTGGCGCTGGCACCGAGGAACTCCACGCCATCCAGACCTACTTTGACATCCACGCGGCTGTTGACCACGAATTTGCTGTCACCCTGGACCAGGCCACGATGTTGCGGATCGACCGCCACAATAAACTCGACCCCTTTGCTGGTCAGCTTACGTTCGATCACCTGGCCCACCTGGACGCCGTGAAGGATCAGCGGTTGACCTGCATCGATACCGTAGCTTTCGGGCGCGGTCAGGGTAAAGGTCAGGACGTCCGGTTCGTGGAGCAGTGCTTTTTCACCGGGGACGACCACGAACTCGCTGCGCGGTTCACCGGTGCCGGGCACCAGTTCAAAGGTTTTACCCGTCAGTAACGAACTGATATTAGCGTCACTGAGCGAAAGTTTGGGACTGCGCAATTCAATGCGCGTGCCGTCACGTAACAGCGCTACGACGCTGGGGTCAACGGTCATTTCACCGGTGACTTTGCCACCGGATTGTAAATCCAGTTTTGTGAGCTGGCCGACTTCGAGCCCCTGATACATCAGGGGAGTAGAATCAGCCTTCAGTCCTTCGCCGCTCGGCAGTTCAAGTTTAATAATGACGCCGCGCTGACTGTGGGCCAGATCTTTATACAGGCCGAAGGTATCATCTTGCTCTGCCGTTTTTGAATCATCGGGTGAGTCAAAGGCGATTGCACCATTCACCAGGGCCGCCAGACTTTCCAGTTTAACCTTCGCACCACTCAGGCTGACGTCAGCATCCACGCCGGAAACGTTCCAGAAGCGACTGCCTTTTTTCACCAGATTGGTAAAGCGGCGTTCAACCAGCACGTCGATGGTGACGCCCTGTTTGTTCGGGTTAATGCTGTAGTCGTAGACTTTACCGACCGGGATTTTGCGGAAATAAACCAGCGAGCCGCTGTTCAACGATCCGAGGTCTGGTGCGTTGAGATGAATCATCAGATCGCCGTTATCCAGCCGATATTTCGGCTGGGTGTCGAGGGCGACGAAATGATCTTGCTCTTTACCTTTACCGGGCATCATGCCGATATAATTGCCGCCGACCAGCGCATCGAGGCCAGAGACGCCCGCGAGCGACGCTTTAGGCGTCACCAGCCAGAACTGCGTCTCTTCGCGTAGCGCGTCTTTCATGTCGGACTTGATGCTGACCCGCACCTCAATTTTGCGTAAATCCTTGCTGAGGCTGATGTCCTGAACCGTACCCACCTCAACGCCCTGATAGCGAACAGGCGTACGGCCCGGGACAATGCCATCCGCAGACATGAAGTCGATGGTCACAGTGTTACCGCGATCTTCATAGCTGTTCCATATCAGCCATCCCGCAATCATTAATGCGATCAGCGGGAGTAGCCAGAATGGTGAGATACGGCGTTTCGTTTTAATCTGCGCTTCAGTCTGCGAAGCGGGCGTTTCCTGACTCATGTGCATCCCAAAGTAAGCGGCTGTCCAGCCATTCCACTGCAAGAATAGTCAAAATGACCGCTGAGCCGAAATAAAACGCAGCCGGTCCCATAGTAAAAGCAAGAATCTGGTCGCGGTTAATCAGCGACATGGTTAAAGCGATAACAAAAAGATCCAGCATCGACCAGCGACCGATCCACGTGACCAGACGCAAGAGTTGCATTCGCGTGCGTAAACCCTGTTCGCATTTGAACTGAATGCTGAGTAGCAGCGTAAACATGACGATCACTTTAGTGAATGGCACCAGAATACTGGCGATAAAGACCACGGCGGCCACGGCGACATTGCTGTTCGCCAGCGACAGGATACCGGACATGATCGTATCTTCCTGTCGTCCGCCGTTCACGTAGATAACCGAGATAGGCAGAAGGTTAGCAGGCAGCAGCAAAACAATCGATGCCAACAATGCCGCCCAGCATTTTTGGATGCTCTGGTTTCTGCGCTCGCGTAAAGGAATATGGCAGCGCGGGCAGCGGCCACGCGGGTCCGGATAGCCGGTAAAATGGCAGCCGAGACAAACGCGCAACTGCTCATCCGGACGCTTTGCCGGTCTCTGCGGATAAAAACGTTCCCATAGTTGTTCGATGTTCAGGTGCGACAGCGTCAGGATGCTCAGGACCACCAGCGCAATAAAGGCGTAAAGTCCTACGCCCGGCTGCAAAAAAGCGTAATCCTGAACTTTGATCGATGCCACACCAATGCCCACCAGATAGATGTCCAGCATCACCCACTCTTTAAGCCTTTCTAGCATTAGCAGCACCGGGCGCAAATTCATACCGAGAATATTGCCGAACCACAGATACGCAATTGCGGTGACGAGGATCAGCGGCGCGCCCGCGACACAAAACAGCACCATCGCCGCGGTAATGGGATCGCCTTGCTTTGTCATCTGCCAGATCCCCTGCATCACATTGGCATCAATACGGATGCCCAGCAGATAGATGTGCAGCAGCGGCTCGCCCCAGGCGAAGGGCATCAGCAACAGCATGGTGACCGCCATCGCGCCCAGCCGCGTCAGCGACCAGTCGCGGCCATCACGAATTTTCGCCTGGCAGCGGGGACAGTATGCGCTCTGGTGAGAACGCATCTTCGGCAGACTAAACAGCAAATCGCACTGAGGGCAACGCTGATAGTGCGCACGAGGCAGTGCTTCGCTGATGGATCGGATCGCTATTTTTTTTGTCGGCGTGATCTGGGGTGTCTTGAGAGCCATGTATCGCGAATCAAAGTGTTAGATTTATGTAATCTTAACTCATGACGGGAATGATCTTGAGCATTAACGCATTTAATGCTTATTTTAATAGGCTGGCAGTATCAGAGTAAGACAACTAAGTGATTATATAATGAACAAGACAGAGCTATACGCGGAACTGAACCGCGATTTCCAGGCATTAATGGCAGGAGAGACCAGTTTTCTGGCCACGCTGGCGAACACCAGCGCACTGTTATACGAACGTCTTTCGCAAGTGAACTGGGCGGGGTTTTACCTGCTTGAGGGCGATACGCTGGTATTAGGTCCGTTTCAGGGCAAAATTGCCTGTGTACGAATCCCGGTGGGTCGCGGTGTGTGCGGCGCAGCCGTTGCCCACAACCAGGTGCAGCGGGTTGACGACGTTCACGCCTTTGATGGTCACATCGCCTGCGATGCGGCCAGTAATGCGGAAATTGTCCTGCCATTAACCGTCAATGGTCATATTATTGGCGTGCTGGACATCGACAGTACGGCGTTTGGGCGCTTCACCGCTGAGGATGAAGAGGGGCTTCGCCGGCTCGTTGCGCAGCTTGAAACCGTGCTTGCAATGACGGATTACAAAAAATTCTTTGCGAGCGTCGCAGGATAATCAACGGATAACGTAGCAATTACTGATGGCGTCATTATAATGACGCCTGTTCATGCCTGCTGCTTGTTGGCTACGTCCGTTGTAATCAGGAAATTTCATGGAAAATCAACCTAAGTTGAATAGCAGTAAAGAAGTCATCGCGTTTTTGGCCGAGCGTTTTCCGCAGTGTTTTAGTGCGGAAGGCGAAGCGCGCCCACTGAAAATTGGCATTTTTCAGGATCTGGTAGAGCGTATTGAGGGCGAAATGAACCTCAGCAAAACGCAACTTCGTTCCGCTTTACGTCTTTATACTTCAAGCTGGCGTTATCTGTACGGCGTTAAGCCGGGCGCAACGCGTGTCGATCTCGACGGCAACCCGTGCGGTGAGCTGGATGAGCAGCACGTTGAACATGCGCGTAAGCAGCTTGAAGAAGCGAAAGCTCGCGTTCAGGCGCAGCGTGCAGAACAGCAAGCGAAAAAACGTGAAGCTGCCGCTGCTGCAGGGGAAACTGAAGACGCCCCGCGTCGTGAACGTAAGCCGCGTCCTGCACCACGCCGCAAAGAAGCGACTGAGCGTAAACCGCGTGCTGAAAAACCTGCCGCGAAAGCGTCTCGCGCACCTCGTGAAGAGAAATTGACTCCGGTTTCGGATATTTCAGCGCTGAGCGTTGGACAGTCTCTGAAGGTGAAAGCGGGTAACGATGCGATGGATGCCACCGTATTAGAAATCACCAAAGATGGCGTCCGTGTACAGCTGAATTCGGGTATGTCTTTGATTGTACGCGCAGAACACCTGGTGTTCTGAAACGGAGGCCAGGCCTGGCATGAACACATTTTTTAGGCTTACCGCGTTAGCTGGCCTGCTTGCAATAGCAGGCCAGACCTTCGCAGTGGACGACATTACGCGTGCCGATCAGATTCCTGTTCTTAAGGAAGAAACCCAGCACGCGACGGTGAGTGAACGCGTCACGTCGCGTTTTACGCGTTCTCACTACCGTCAGTTCGATCTCGATTCGGCCTTTTCCGCCAAAATTTTCGACCGCTATCTGAATTTACTCGATTACAGCCACAACGTGCTGTTGGCGGGGGATGTCGAACAGTTTGCGAAGAAGAAAGGGCAACTGGGTGACGAATTGCGTTCGGGTAAGCTCGACGTTTTTTACGATCTCTATAATCTGGCGCAAAAACGCCGCTTCGAGCGTTTTCAGTACGCACTGAAAGTGCTGGAACGTCCGATGGACTTCACCGGGACTGACACCTTCAATCTCGATCGCAGCAAAGCACCCTGGCCAAAAGATGAGGCTGAGCTGAATGCGCTGTGGGACGGCAAGGTGAAGTTCGATGAGTTAAGTCTGAAACTGACCGGCAAAGACGATAAAGAAATTCGTGAGACGCTGACGCGTCGTTATAAATCCGCGATCCGTCGTCTGACGCAAACTAACAGTGAAGATGTCTTCTCACTGGCTATGACCGCGTTTGCGCGGGAAATCGATCCGCATACCAACTATCTCTCGCCACGCAATACCGAGCAGTTTAATACCGAGATGAGCCTGTCCCTTGAAGGGATTGGTGCCGTGCTGCAAATGGACGATGACTATACGGTCATTAACTCCATGGTGGCTGGCGGTCCGGCGGCGAAGAGCAAGGCGATTAGCGTCGGCGATCGCATTGTCGGTGTGGGTCAGACCGGTAAGAGCATGGTCGATGTGATCGGCTGGCGCCTGGATGATGTGGTTGCGCTTATCAAAGGGCCAAAAGGCAGCAAGGTTCGTCTTGAAGTTCTGCCTGCCGGCAAAGGCACAAAAACCCGTATTGTCACACTGACGCGTGAGCGTATCCGTCTGGAAGACCGTGCCGTTAAAATGTCTGTGAAGACGGTAGGTAAAGAGAAAGTCGGCGTACTGGATATCCCAGGCTTCTACGTTGGCCTGACTGACGATGTCAAAGTTCAGTTGCAGAAACTGGAAAAACAGAACGTCAGCAGCATCGTCATCGATCTGCGGACCAACGGCGGCGGGGCGCTGACGGAGGCTGTTTCGCTGTCCGGTCTGTTTATTCCTTCCGGTCCGGTGGTTCAGGTTCGTGACAACAACGGTAAAGTCCGTGAGGACAGCGATACCGATGGTGTTGTGTATTACAAAGGCCCGCTGGTGGTTCTGGTCGATCGCTTCAGCGCGTCGGCATCGGAAATTTTCGCCGCGGCCATGCAGGATTACGGTCGTGCGCTGATTGTTGGTGAGCCGACTTTCGGTAAAGGTACCGTGCAGCAGTATCGTTCGCTGAATCGTATTTACGATCAGATGCTCCGTCCAGAATGGCCCGCACTGGGCTCCGTTCAGTACACGATCCAGAAGTTCTATCGTGTGAATGGCGGCAGTACTCAGCGTAAAGGCGTCACGCCGGATATCATCATGCCGACGGGGAATGAAGAGACCGAAACCGGTGAGAAATTTGAAGATAATGCGTTGCCGTGGGATAGCATCGATGCCGCAACGTATGTGAAATCAGACGATCTGACGCCGTTCGGCCCTGAATTACTCAAAGATCATAACGCGCGTATCGCGCAGGATCCTGAGTTCCAGTACATCATGAAGGATATCGCCCGTTTCAATGCGATGAAGGATAAACGCAACATCGTATCTCTGAATTACGCACAGCGTGAAAAAGAGAATAACGAAGATGATGCGCTGCGCCTGGCGCGAATCAATGACCGGTTTAAACGAGAAGGAAAACCGGTTCTGAAGAAACTGGACGACCTGCCAAAAGATTACCAGGAACCGGATCCGTATCTTGATGAAACGGTGAAGATTGCGCTGGATCTGGCGACGCTCGAGAAAGCGAAGCCCGCGGTACAACCGACCGCAACGAAATAACCTCATACAGGCACAAGAAATTGTGCCTGTTTTTTTAACAAGCGCATGAAGTCGTCAGCCTGATGCAGAAAAATGTAAAGTTGTGTCTTTCTGGTGACTTACCGGGCATTGATGCTTGAAAATAGCCGTACGACCCATACGATGTGGGTAATCGCATAGTGCGTTTTGTTAAGTTGAGGTTAAAAGAAAATTATGATGCGAATCGCGCTTTTCCTGTTGACGAACCTGGCCGTCATGGTCGTTTTCGGGCTGGTGCTGAGCCTGACAGGGATTCAGTCGAGCAGCGTTCAGGGCCTGATGATTATGGCGCTGCTGTTCGGTTTCGGTGGTTCCTTCGTTTCACTGCTGATGTCAAAGTGGATGGCCTTACGCTCCGTCGGTGGGGAAGTGATCGAGCAACCGCGTAACGAAAGAGAGCGTTGGTTGATGAATACGGTCGCCACGCAGGCGCGTCAGGCCGGTATCGCCATGCCGCAGGTCGCTATCTACCATGCGCCGGACATTAACGCGTTTGCTACCGGGGCGCGCCGTGATGCCTCTCTGGTTGCGGTCAGTACCGGTCTGCTGCAAAACATGAGCCCGGATGAAGCTGAAGCCGTTATTGCTCACGAAATTAGCCATATCGCGAACGGTGACATGGTTACCATGACGCTGATCCAGGGGGTTGTGAACACCTTTGTTATCTTCATCTCGCGCATTCTGGCGCAGATCGCCGCTGGTTTTCTCGGTGGTAACCGTGATGAAGGCGAAGGCAGCAATGGCAACCCGATGATCTACTTTGCGGTCGCAATGGTACTGGAACTGGTGTTCGGTATTCTGGCGAGCATCATTACCATGTGGTTCTCTCGTCACCGTGAATTCCACGCTGATGCGGGGTCCGCCAAACTGGTCGGCCGTGAAAAGATGATTGCTGCGCTGCAGCGTCTGAAAACCAGCTACGAACCGCAGGAAGCATCCAGCATGATGGCCTTCTGTATCAATGGTAAAGGTAAATCGCTGAGCGAACTGTTTATGACTCACCCGCCGCTGGATAAACGTATCGAAGCGCTGCGCAGTGGGGAATACCTGAAGTAAGCCTGTCGATAAGAAGAGAAAGCGCGTCCATGGACGCGCTTTTTTTACGCCTGTGCCCGGGGCTGTGTGATGCGTAGACCGCTCACCACCGCTGCCACGGTCGCCAGAATCCCTGCCATCAGCAAAGAAACATGCGTGCCGTTATCTCCGAACTGGTTCAACAACAGCGCAACCAACGCCGCACCTGAGCTTTGTCCTAACAGACGGGCGGTGCCCAGCATGCCGCTGGCGCCGCCGCTGCGTTCACGTGGCGCAGAGGTGATGATCGTGTGGTTATTGGGGGATTGAAATAAACCAAACCCGGCACCGCAGAGAATCATCGGCCAGATGATATTCAGTTCGGACGGCACGGCAGGAAGTAATACCAGGGCAAACAGTCCACTTGCCATCACCAGCAGGCCCAGCGCGCCCAGTAAACCGGCATGGACGCGTTCAATCAGATACCCGGCCAGCGGCGCCATGACCATCGTTGCCAGCGGCCAGGGGGTGAGCAACAAACCGGTTTCTACTTCACTCCGCCCCAGTACCGTTTGCAGATAGAAGGGCAGGGAGACCATCGCCAGCATCTGCGCGCAGAAAGAGCAGATTGAGGTGCCAATCGACAGTGAAAAAAGAGGAATACGCAGCAGGTCGACCGGCAATAATGGTACCGGTAATGAAAGCTGACGACGGATAAAGAAATAGCCCACCACCATCATTGCCGCCACTTCGGCCCCGATCAGCGTCATGGGTTGTCCCTGTGCAAAACCACTCAGTGCGGTGATCAACAGACCAAACGTCAGCGCATTCATCACGGCGCTGGGGAGGTCAAAACGCGGTTTATTGCTGCGTGAGCCATTAGGCGGCAGAAAGCGCATTGCCAGGATCAACGCAATAATCCCTAACGGCACATTGATCAGAAACAGCCATTTCCACGAGGCAATTGAGAGGATAGCGGCCGCGATGGTTGGGCCTGCGGCCGCAGAGACGGCAACGATAAAGGAGTTGATACCCATCCCGCGACCCAGATGGCGCTGAGGATAAATCAGACGAATCAACGCCGTGTTGACGCTCATCAGCGCCGCGCCGCCGAAACCCTGAACGACGCGCGCCATCGTCAACATTTGTAGCGAGTCCGCGAGAGCGCAAAACAGTGAGGCCAGCAGAAAAACCACTAGTCCGCATTTGTAGATGCGTCGATAGCCAAACATATCGCCGAGAAACGACAGCGACAGTAACGAGACGACAATGGCGATCTGATAGGCGTTGACGACCCATATTGAGCTGGCGGCTGAAGCGTGTAAGTCAGTGGCTATCGTGGGGAGCGCCACGTTGGCAATGGCGCCGTCCAGTACGGCCATCGAAATACCAATAACGATGGTTAAAATAGCACCATATCGCTGTGGAAGCGGCAGGCCGTCGGCCTGGGATTTATTCATGTGATTGATAGTTTTTGCGAAGAATATGATCAGGGTAGTGATTTTAGCATTGATATTCAGGCTTTATATCGCAGATTTGTAACGAAGTAAGCAAAGATGGATTGCGGGGGCCTGGCCATGAAATTATAATAAAAAATCGTTCTGATTTTTATAAAACACTCGTAATGAGGTGATAGATGGCTAACGCAGATCTGGATAAACAGCCTGATTCTGTATCTTCCGTGCTGAAGGTTTTTGGCATTCTGCAGGCGCTGGGTGAAGAGCGCGAAATAGGGATTACCGAGTTATCACAACGCGTCATGATGTCAAAAAGCACCGTTTATCGCTTTTTACAGACCATGAAAACACTGGGATATGTGTCACAGGAAGGTGAATCCGAGAAGTATTCTCTGACGCTGAAACTGTTTGAACTGGGCGCTCGCGCGCTACAGAATGTTGACCTTATCCGCAGTGCGGACATCCAGATGCGTGAACTCTCTCGTCTGACGAAAGAGACGGTGCACCTCGGCGCGCTGGACGAAGACAGCATCGTCTACATTCATAAGATTGATTCGATGTACAACCTGCGCATGTATTCGCGTGTGGGTCGCCGCAACCCGCTTTACAGCACCGCGATTGGTAAAGTGCTGCTGGCCTGGCGCGATCGTGACGAAGTGAAGCAGATTCTGGACGGCGTTGAGTACAAGCGCAGTACCGGGCGCACTATCACCACCACGGAAGCATTGCTGCCGGTGCTGGATAAAGTCCGCGAACAGGGTTATGGCGAAGATAACGAAGAACAAGAAGAAGGTTTACGCTGCATTGGCGTACCGGTATTCGATCGTTTCGGCGTCGTGATTGCGGGGCTGAGTATCTCCTTCCCCACGCTGCGTTTTTCTGAAGAAAAACTGCATGACTACGTTTCGATGCTGCATACCGCGGCGCGTAAAATCTCTGAGCAGATGGGTTACAACGATTATCCGTTCTGACGATGTCATGCTGTCGATAGTAAAGAAACGGCCGGCATTTTCGCCGGCCGCTTTAATCCTGTGACATTCTGCTTAAGCAATACGCCAGGCGCGACTCACGACGATGGGATATTAACCGTTATCGACGACCACGGTACTCTTGCGCAATATCGGACAATCCGTTAATCCGATGATACCGCTATCGGTATGAACATATTGCGCGGTGGCGGTTCCTCGCGCGGTGAGATACTTGCATTGCAACCCCAGCCCGGCAGCATTCTCCTGACTGCCTATCAGCACACCATACCCACTGAGTAATAATCCAATCCATACAAGCGCAAACAACACGATAGCGCGAATAATCAAACGCATTATGACCTCTTTTCTTCTATAAGTTAGATTGAGCTTAGCGCTTACGCTCATTGATACAAGTAAATGATTCTTAAAAAATCGCGAATGTCTGCTGTAGTTAGTCCTGGTTTAAGATACGCATGATAATTTGGTGGCATAAGATGTTGATGCGGAGAGTGGAGTGAAAAAGTTTCGATGGATAATTCTGGTGGTGGTAGTGCTTGTGTGTCTGCTGCTGTGGGCCCAGGTGTTCAACATCATGTGTGACCAGGATGTACAATTTTTCAGCGGAATTTGCGCCATCAATAAATTTATCCCCTGGTGAGATCATTTTTTCATCCGTTGATTTCCTTCCTGTGGCGCGGTGGTAAAATGGCGCGTCTACATTGAGGTGGTGAAATGAACGAAGTCCTGAATTCCGGCGTGCTTAATTTTGCGTCGTTGATTGTATCGGTGGGGGTTCTGGTTGTTGGGCTGGTGCTGTGGTTCTTTATCAACCGTGCGAGCTCGCGAACCAATGAGCAGATTGAGCTGCTTGAAGCGTTGTTAGACCAGCAGAAGCGACAAAATGCACTATTGCGTCGTCTCTGTGAAGCGAACGAGCCGGAAAAAGTGGCAGAGGCATCGCCTAAGGCTAATGACCCGCAAGAGGATGAGGATATCATCCGTCTGGTCGCAGAACGTTAATCCTCGTGTAACAGGAAGCGAAGGGGCTGGCGTCTCGCCAGTCTTTCCTTCCTGGTTTGTTATCCTGCACCCTATTAGTGCAGTCGCATGCCGCTTCGCTATATCCGTTCCTTCTTGTGTCATTGTGCGAGTTATTGCCAGCACACACGTAATTATATTTTTCCATACGTTAATAATGTGATCTTCCCCGTTTTGTGAGAATGATCGGCTTTATAATAAGCGAAACGTTTCTTTCACTATTTTTGTGCATTGTCATCATTCTTTCATTAAATGAGTGCATAAGAACAGTAGATATCAAGATGGAGCGAAATGTGGCGTTATTATGATATCGGGCCATTTTGCGTTGAAACAAATTATGCATAACAAAGCAGAATTTGTGATAACCGCAGATTGCTACGTTTTGACATCGCAACGATCTGGAAGTCGCGAAATTATTGAGCTATGGTTGAAAAGATCCCGCCGCGCTGCGGGTCTGGTAAGGGCTCAGCGAGCGCGCGGGAATATATCGGCTTGAGGATTGACGCATAACTGTGCAGATACTCTGTATCGACTGGCGAGATTTGTGCGACCGATCGAGACACGTTTAAAAATGGCTTGCCATAATTAACGTTGTATGTGATAACACGTTTTGGGTTAAACGAGGTACAGTTCTGTTTATGTGTGGCATTTTCAGTAAAGAAGTCCTGAGTAAACACGTTGTCGTTGAATACCGCTTCTCTGCCGAGCCTTATATTAGTGCCTCAAGCAGTAATGTCTCAGTTTTATCTATGTTATGCCTGCGGGCGAAGAAAACACTCTAAGGAATTTTGCAAATGGCAAAGATTAAAGGTCAAGTTAAGTGGTTCAACGAGTCTAAAGGTTTTGGCTTTATTACTCCGGCTGATGGCAGCAAAGACGTGTTCGTACACTTCTCCGCTATCCAGGGTAATGGCTTCAAAACTCTGGCTGAAGGCCAGAACGTTGAGTTCGAAATTCAGGACGGCCAGAAAGGTCCGGCTGCTGTTAACGTAACAGCTATCTGATCGACACCACTGATTTGAAGCGCATCTGCGCATCAACCTCAGATTTAAAGCCTCGCTGATGCGGGGCTTTTTCATTCATCTTCCTTCAAAGTATGTCTGAATGCCTCCTCCGTTAGCGCTTTGTTGCAAAGCCGTGATGTTATTAGCATAGTTTTCACCGCTTTCCCGCCGTTATTCCCGTTAAATCAGTCACCTGAATATCATGTTTGCCGGAGAACAGGTGAAAAAGAAAAATGATGGTACGGTGCGAAGTTTCACACCGCTGCGTTTTGCGCTGCTTTGTATCGCCATATTGCTGAGCCTGGGACTGTTGCTAGGGCGCGTTGCCTGGTTGCAGATTGTTGAGCCCGACCGTCTGGTCAAACAAGAAGATATGCGCTCATTGCGTGAAGTCACCACGGCATCGCCGCGTGGAATGATCACCGATCGGCAGGGGCGACCATTGGCGGTCAGCGTACCGGTGAATGCGGTGTGGGCTGACCCCCACACGTTATTGAGCAAAGGAGGCGTAGGCGACAACGAACGCTGGCAGGCGCTGGCCAACACGCTACATCTTTCACTCACGAACCTGGCGGCGCGCGTTAACCACGATCCGTCGGCAAGGTTTATCTATCTTGCGCGTCAGGTCTCTCCTCAACAGGCGCAGTGGATCGATAAGCTGAACCTGCCCGGCATCAATTTGCGCGAAGAGTCCCGGCGCTTTTATCCGGCAGGACATGTCGCGGCGAATCTGATTGGTTTCACCAATATCGACGGGCAGGGCATTGAAGGGGTTGAGAAAAGTTTTAACGCACAGTTAATCGGAAAGCCGGGCTGCCGCCTGGTCCGCAAAGATAAATTCGGTCACGTGATTGAAAACATCACGGAAGTTAATCCTGTGCCGGCGCATGAACTACAACTCAGCATTGATGAGCGGCTGCAGACCGTCACCGAGGATGCGCTGGACAATGCGGTTAGCTGGAACAAAGCGGAATCCGGCGCCGCCGTGCTGGTGAACGTTGCCACTGGCGAGATCCTGGCGATGGCCAGCTTCCCCGATTTTAACCCGAACAATCGTGATGGTGCGGTGCTTGATGATTTTCGCAATCGTGCGATTAGCGATACTTTCGAGCCGGGCTCGACGGTGAAACCGCTGGTTATCATGACGGCGCTTGAGCAAGGGATTGTCCAGCCTGATAGCGTGATCGACACGCATCCGTTTTACCTCGACGGGCATCGGATTCGCGATGTGGGCTTTTATCCGGAACTGACGCTGACCGGCATTTTGCAAAAATCGAGTGACACCGGGGTTTCGCATCTTTCATTAGCAATGCCCGTCCAGCGTGTCGTCGATACCTATCGCCGCTTTGGCTTTGGTCAACCCACGGGGCTGGGACTCACCGGTGAGAGCCAGGGGGTGATGCCGCAACGTCGTTACTGGAGCGATCTGGATCGCGCGACCTTTGCCTTTGGCTACGGCCTGATGGTGACGCCGCTGCAACTGGCGCACGTCTATGCCACGATTGGCAGTTTTGGCCTGTACCGACCACTCTCTATCACGCGCATCGACCCGCCCGTTATCGGCAAGCGTGTCATGTCGGAAGCGCTGGTCAGACAGGTGGCGCACATGATGGAAAGCGTCGCCCTGCCGGGGGGCGGTGGGACGAAGGCGGCGGTCCGGGATTATCGCGTGGCGGTTAAAACCGGGACGGCGAAGAAGATCGGCGCTGACGGTAAATACATTGATAAATATGTGGCTTACACCGCAGGGGTGGCACCGGCAAGCAACCCGAAGTTTGCGCTGGTGGTAGTGATCAACGATCCGCAGAACGGGGCCTACTACGGTGGCGCGGTGTCGGCACCGGTTTTCAGCCAGATAATGGGCGATGTGCTGCGACTGGAAAACGTCAAACCGGATGGGATGCCCGCCGACTCCAGCCATTTGCTGGTGATGCAGAGCAATTCGCCGACACACTCCACGCGCTAAGTGATTCTCCCGGGGCGTAAATCGCGTTACACTTGCGCCCTGAATTTACCTGCCGGAGTTGTTATGTCGTTTTCCTGTCCACTTTGTCACCAGCCCCTTGCGCACGTTAATAACAGTTTTATCTGTCCGCAGCGGCATCAGTTTGATGTGGCAAAAGAGGGATACGTTAACCTGTTGCCGGTACAGCATAAGCGTTCACGCGATCCGGGCGACAGCGCGGAGATGATGCAGGCACGGCGTGCGTTTCTGGATGCCGGACATTATCAACCCTTGCGTGATGCTATTGTTGAGCAGCTTTCCGCGCGTCTCGACGCGTCGGCAACCTCGATTCTTGATATCGGCTGTGGGGAAGGGTATTACACTCATGCCTTTGCCGATGCGTTGCCGACGGTGACCACCTATGGACTGGACGTGGCGAAAGTGGCTATTAAAGCGGCGGCCAGACGATATCCGCAGGTGACATTCTGCGTCGCCTCGAGCCATCGTTTGCCGTTTGCAGATGCAAGCCAGGACGCCATTGTGCGGATTTACGCGCCGTGTAAAGCGCAAGAGCTGGCGCGTGTGGTCAAACCGCAGGGGTGGGTGATGACGGCAACGCCGGGACCGCGCCATTTAATGGAGCTGAAAGGGTTGATTTACGATGAGGTCCGACTCCATGCGCCGCATGCTGAGCAACTGGAAGGGTTCACCCTGCTGGAGGATATCGCACTGGCGTATCCGATGCGCCTGAACGGAAAGGAAGCGGTAGCGCTATTGCAGATGACGCCTTTTGCCTGGCGGGCAAAGCCGGAGGTCTGGGAACGTCTGGCGAGTACAGAAGTGTTTGACTGCCATACTGATTTTCGTCTTCACCTCTGGCAGCGTGCAGATTAACCGTGAAAGTGCGTCCAGAGGATCTGGACGCCGATACCGATCAGTACCACCCCGCCCAGAATTTCAGCCCGTTTGCCAAGCAGCGGGCCAATGAAGCGACCAATCATCATCCCCAGTGTGGACATGATAAGCGTGGCACAGCCAATAGCCAGTGCCGTCGCGATAATATTGACCTGTAAGAACGCCAGACCCACGCCGACCGCCATAGCGTCGAGGCTAGTGGCGATAGCGGTGGTGACCAGTAACCAGA
Source organism: Citrobacter sp. LST-B2 (assembly GCF_057983045.1). Taxonomy (NCBI): domain Bacteria; kingdom Pseudomonadati; phylum Pseudomonadota; class Gammaproteobacteria; order Enterobacterales; family Enterobacteriaceae; genus Citrobacter; species Citrobacter sp. LST-B2. The sequence goes on along the minus strand of NZ_CP192598.1, from coordinate 2,817,922 downwards.
AACCGTGACGGCGCAGTGGTTCATCATCTTCATTATCCGCGCCGCGAAATCCCTCAATAATCATTCGTCCGCCCAGAAAGACCAGCAGGATGAAAGCAATCCAGTGATTCCATTCCAGCACGAATTTGCTGGCTAACATACCGAGCGCCCAACCGATCAGCGGCGTTAATGTTTCAACTGCGCCGAAGATTAAACCGGTACGCAGGGCTTCAGAGAATTTGGGTTTATGCAGGGTCGCGCCTTTGCCAATTGATGCGGCAAAAGCATCCATCGACATGCCAAAAGCGAGAATAATAGTGGCGGTGATATTCATGACAGCGTCCTGACCGGGGTTTCCATAAAACACACCACTGCCCCCAGTAAACATGCACACCTGAACCCGGGGTTCATACAGTATGCATAGCAGTTGATGTGCCTATGGTCTCGCCTGACTGAAAGAGATTTCAGTCCGTACGTGCCACGTTTTGCAACGAGTATGTTGACACGTACATTTCCGGAGTCTGGAAATCGGCTACTCCCCAAATGACGGCGCAACCTTAACATATTTTGAGAATATAAAACAACAACGGAGAAATATTATTTGATCTCTAATTGAAAACGATTTTCATTTGGGTTTATTGGTAGATAGAACGTTAAAATAAATAACATTTGCGCTGTCGTATTATAGCCTTAGCTATGTTTTTAACTGCAAGTAAATTGCGAAAAATAAAGCTCAGGCTATACCTCTAACTTACTGAGAGGAAACGAGAAGTTTATATATCTTTTCCAGATCGTCGATATTCCTCACACGAATTAGCAGACGCCGTTGTTCTAATTGCATCACCAGAACACCATCTTCCGATAAATTCATCGCTTTAATGCGGTTATATTCTATCCAGACGTTGGCGAAGAAAAATCCATCCTGTTTGAAGATGATCTTAGGGACCCGGATCCAGAAAATATAAAACCCCATTAAGGCCAGAGCACATAATAACCAGGTGGTGATGATTGCCCCATGGCTGGTGACATTGTTGTAGATAAGAATTGCGATGAGGCCAATGAAGATGATGCTGTCGACGCGGCTTCGGCGCAGCAGGGGAATCGCAAGCAAAGTCGGGCCATTGCGGCGTGGCATGATGAACTGATCGTAAATGGCGTAAGCCAGTAACGCGGCAATAAAGAAAACCAGCACCAGGTCCGTGATAGTCATTGATCCTTGTTCCTCCAGATAAAAAAAGGGGCCTTATAGGCCCCGGTAGTGTACTACAGTCTTACAGACCCAACAGGCCGAGCGCATAACCCGCGATACCGATGACAAAGAAGCCAACGATAATCCACAGTGGGTTGACTTTCTTACGCAGCAGCCACATACAGGCGAAGGTCAGCAGCAGCGGAACCAGACCCGGCATCAACTGGTCGAGAATGGTCTGTACGGTGGTAACACGTGTCTGCCCATCCTGACCGGTGATAGTTGAAACCACCAGCGGGATGTTTACATGCGTCCACTTGTTCACCAACGCCCCCATGACAAACAGGCCGAGGATTGACGCCCCCTCAGTCAGTTTTTGCAGGAATCCGCCGCCCATATCTTTAACGATATCGACACCTTTGCGATAACCGTAGGCGACACCGTAGTAACGGGTCAGCAGACGGACTGCGTTGAACAGAATGAAGAACAGCAAGGGACCGAGCAGGCTGCCGCTCATCGCGATACCCGCACCTAACGCGGCGAATACCGGACGCACAGTACCCCAGAAAATCGGGTCGCCCACGCCTGCCAACGGGCCCATCAGACCGACTTTGATACCGTTAATGGCACCATCGTCAATTTCTGCGCCGTTAGCACGCTGTTCTTCCATCGCCAGCGTTACGCCGAGCACCGGCGCGGCTACATACGGATGGGTGTTAAAGAATTCCAGGTGACGCTTGATGGCTTGCTTACGCGCATCGTTGTTCTCTGGATACAGGCGACGGATAGCCGGTACCATGGAGAAGCAGAAACCCAGCGCCTGCATACGTTCGAAGTTCCATGAACCCTGAAACAGGTTAGAACGAATGAACACGCCACGAATGTCACTCTGTGTGAGTTTTTTCTCAGTGGTAGTTTTAGTCATATCAACCATTTCGCTCACCTGCTAGTCCAGTTCGTTATCGAGGGAGTTGTCACCCGCAGCCTGTGCTGGTGCACCCGCCACGCGGTTATATTTCGGGCTCAGTTGGATGTAGAGGATGGCCATGACCGCACCAATCACACCCAGAGCAACCAGGTTGAAGTTAGTAAATGCCGCAGTCACGAAGCCGAGGTAGAAGAACGGCATCAGGTAGCCTGCACGCATCATGTTGATAACCATCGCGTAACCGACCACAACGATCATGCCACCGGCGATGTTCAGACCGCCAGTCACCACTTCCGGAATCGCATTCAGCATGCCCTGAACTTCGCTGGTGCCTACGGAAATCGCAACGATAACCGCCGGGATAGCGATACGCATCGCCTGCAGGAACAGGGAAGAGACATGCAGCCAGGAGAGCGCTGTCAGGTTACCGTTTTCCGCCGCTTTATCCGCCGCGTGCTGGAATGCCACGGTGATAGTACGAACGATGATCGTCAGAACCTGGCCTGCTGCAGCCAGCGGAATCGCCAGCGCGATACCGGCACCGATGCTTTGGTGACCCGCAATAACCAGAACGGTAGAGATAATGGACGCCAGTGCGGCATCAGGTGCAACGGCAGCACCGATGTTCATCCAGCCAAGGGCGATCATTTCCAGGGTACCACCGATGATAATACCGGTTTTCATATCCCCGAGAACGGCACCAATCAGCGTACAGGCCACCAGTGGGCGGTGGAACTGAAATTCATCGAGTACCGACTCCATACCCGCGATACATGCGACGATGAACACCAGCACAATCTGAAGAGTGGTAATCTCCATTGTACTTCTCCTATTGCTATAACAGCCTTAAGTGTGAAAGCTCATTCAATGCCAGGGGTTACTTGCCCACTTTGGCAATCAAATCCATCATTTTCAGTTTCTGATCGGTTGACACTTTACGCGCCTCAAGCTCAATACCGCGGGCATTAAGTTTGTTAAAGGCTTCGATGTCTTTCTCATCGACAGAGATGGCGTTGTTGACCTGCGTTTTACCCTGACGGAAAGCCATGCCGCCAATGTTTACGGAGGTGATTTTTACGCCGCCTTCGACAATGCGTTCAACATCGGTCGGATTGGTGAACAGCAGCATTACACGTTCGCCCGCGTATTTCGGGTTGTTGTAAACGCGAATCATCTTGGCAACATCCACCACGTGAGCGGTCACGCCAGGAGGCGCCACCTGCGTCAACAGCGTTTTACGCACGGTGTCTGCCGCCACTTCATCGCTGACTACGATAATGCGGGTCACGTTGGTTTCTTTGGTCCAGCGGGTAGCCACCTGACCATGGATCAAACGGTCATCAATACGGGCAAGACCGATTTGCATATAATCGTTCGGTCCCATTGGTTTTGCCGGGGCCGCGGCTTTGGGGGCCGTTGCGACGGGGGCAGGGGCGGCTTTTTCCACCGGTTTCGCTTTCAGCGCTTTCACGCCTTCGCGACCGGTTTCAACTGCCAGCGCGACCAGTTCATCGAAGCTTGGGTTGTCGTCACGCGCCATCAGCGTTTCGACCAGCATAGGGATGTTCACCCCGGCAATCACTTCATACTGTTCTTTGTCGACGACAATGCGGCTGGCAGCGTTGAACGGACTGCCTCCCCATGTATCGACGAGAAACAGCACGCCGTTACTGGTATCGAGTTTTGCCAACTGAGCGTTGTACTTTTCAATCAGCGTTTCGGCATTTTCGCCGGGCACGAAATCGATCCAGCCGACGTTTTCCTGCTCGCCTAACAGCATTTCTGCTGTCTTGAGTAACTGCTCTGCAGCCCAACCATGTGTGCCTATAACAATAGCAATGGTCACTTGCTACCTCCTTTATTATCGTTAACACATCAACGTGAGAGATGTATTTGAATCGCCGTCCGCAACAGAATCGATTCAGATAAGGGTTACAATGAAAAACATATGATGTCCGTGAATTATTTTAGATATCGAAAAAAATATTTTATGTGATGAAGATCCGTAATTTAGTTTTCGGCAATGAGAAATTTCGTAGAGTAAAATATCCCTGTTACAACACTTTGCAAAGGAAGGTAAATCTTTGCCAAAAACAGGTTGCCTCTGTTATGTTTACGTTCTGTTTAACTAACCAGGAGTATAGGGCACTAGCCCGCTGTATGGATCGTCACCGACGTCATTTCACTTTCAGGCCGCATCGCGCCTGCCAGTCTGGCATGTCTTGCCACACGTTTTATCTGCACTGTGTTTTATCGCCTGTTAACCATTCCTTAAGCAGGAGCTTGTCATGGAATTCTTAATGGACCCCTCGATTTGGGCGGGTTTGCTCACGCTTGTCGTCCTGGAAATTGTCCTGGGTATCGATAACCTGGTTTTTATTGCGATTCTTGCGGATAAGCTGCCGCCGAAGCAGCGTGACAAAGCGCGTCTGATTGGTTTATCCCTGGCGCTCGTGATGCGTCTGGCCTTGCTGTCTATTATTTCGTGGATGGTCACCCTGACCCAACCGCTGTTCACCGTCATGGACTTCACCTTCTCCGGTCGCGATCTGATCATGCTGCTGGGGGGTATCTTCCTGTTGTTTAAAGCCACGACGGAACTTCATGAACGGCTGGAAAACCGCGAACACGATTCCGGGCATGGTAAAGGTTATGCCAGTTTCTGGGTGGTCGTGACGCAGATCGTTATCCTGGATGCGGTATTCTCGCTGGATGCGGTGATTACTGCCGTCGGTATGGTGAACCATCTGCCTGTGATGATGGCGGCGGTTGTGATCGCGATGGCGGTGATGCTGCTGGCGTCCAAGCCGCTGACGCGTTTCGTCAACCAACATCCGACGGTGGTGGTGCTCTGTCTGAGCTTCCTGCTGATGATTGGTCTGAGCCTGGTCGCCGAAGGTTTTGGTTTCCATATTCCGAAAGGCTACCTGTACGCCGCAATTGGCTTCTCGATCATTATCGAAGTGTTTAACCAGATTGCGCGTCGCAACTTTATTCGCCATCAGTCAACACTGCCGCTGCGTGCGCGCACGGCTGACGCGATCCTGCGTCTGATGGGGGGTAAACGTCAGGCGGCAGTAGCGCATGAATCCGACAGCCAGGCCGCCGTTCCGATCCCGGAAGGAGCATTTGCGGAAGAAGAACGCTATATGATTAACGGCGTGCTGACGCTGGCACAGCGCTCGCTGCGCGGCATCATGACTCCGCGCGGTGAAATCAGCTGGGTGGATGCTAATCTGAGCGTTGATGAGATCCGCGAGCAGTTGCTCTCCTCGCCGCACAGTCTGTTTCCGGTGTGTCGTGGCGAACTGGATGAGATCATCGGTATCGTGCGGGCGAAAGAGCTGCTGGTGGCGCTGGAAGAGGGCGTTGACGTCGCGGCTATTGCGTCGGCTACACCGGCTATCGTGGTGCCGGAAACGCTGGACCCTATCAACCTGTTGGGTGTCCTGCGTCGTGCACGCGGTAGCTTTGTTATCGTCACCAACGAATTTGGCGTGGTGCAGGGGCTGGTTACGCCACTGGATGTCCTTGAAGCCATTGCCGGTGAGTTCCCGGATGCTGATGAAACGCCGGAAATTACCGTTGACGGCGAAGGCTGGTTAGTCAAAGGCGGCACCGATCTGCATGCCCTGCAACAGGCGCTGGCGGTGGATAACCTGGTTGATGAAGACGAAGACATCGCCACGGTCGCGGGACTGGTGATTGCGGCTAAGGGTCACATTCCCCGTACGGGCGATGTGATCGAGGTTCCTCCGCTGAGCATTACCATTGTCGACGCTAATGACTACCGCGTGGATCTGGTGCGAATTGTTAAAGAACAACCTGCGCAAGAAGAAGAGGAATAATCCTCTCTAACGCAGGGGCATAACGGGCGCGATGCGTCCGTTATGCCTGGGCGGCGGCGGGTTACTGCCCGCCAGCCACTGCGGAAAATCGCGCAGCGGCATCGGCTTCGCAAATAAAAATCCCTGCAGTAAATCCACACCGTGGCGACGCAGATGCTGCGCCTGCTCCTGCGTTTCAACTCCCTCCGCGACCAGTTCGATATTCAGTCGTTGCCCAAGGGCGATGATGATGTCGGTCACCGTTGAATTGACCGCATCAGTACCAATCGCATGGGTAAAAGACTTATCAATTTTCAGAATGTCAGGGCGCAACTTTTCCAGCCATGACAATGAACTGTTGCCGGTTCCAAAATCATCGATCGCCAGCTTGATGTTTTGCCGTTGCAACGCGTGAACGATTCGGTAATCAACATCCTGCAGCGCATCCCGCTCGGTCAGTTCTATCACCAGTTGCTGAATGGGCTGCTGACTGAACCAGTACTGATCGAGATCTTTTAGCAATTCACCCTGCTGAAAATGGCTGGCAGCGACATTAATACCAATATGAAACTGGCTGCTCATGGGGAAAAAATGACGTTGCCGAATGGTTTCCGCTAGCACATAACGCGTCAGTGGTGCGATCTGGTGATGCTCTTCGGCAATCGGGATAAAGACGTCCGGTGAAATCCACCCCTGACGTGGATTATTCCAGCGCAGCAGGATCTCCACCCCCATGCACTGTCCGGTCCGCCCGTTCAGTAGCGGCTGGCAAAAAAGCTCAAATTCGCGCTGTGCCAGCGCGAGGTTAATCTCCCAGGAAAAACTCATTCGACTGGCGGTGGCCAGCCACGCCAGATAGCCCACCAGCAGACTGAGCAATAATGCCAGCGGCAGCTGCGCGGGCAGGGCTTTGAACGCCAGCGCTTCTGCTGCTGGCCCGGTCACGCTAATAGTAAAGGGATAGTGCTGTGAGGTGAGTTGATAGCGTTGCTCATCGTTGAGCGCAGGCAGGCGCTGTACTACGCCGCTCCCGTAAATTAAATGTCGGTTGCCGACTGTCAGGCTGGCAGCGGTAATCTGCGGCTTACGCGGTTCCAGCAGCAGCCTGGTAAGCAGGTCGATATTGATAATCTCCAGTATTCCGTCCTTTCCGTCGGGAGAGGCCGGGTACCACTGGACGAGAATCGGGCTGCCTTTAATCAGCAGTGGATCGGTGGACAACAGCAGTTGCGCGTTTGCGGTAGGGAGGTCGGGCTGAAGCTGATGAACCGGGATATTGCGATAGCCAAAGACGCTGGAACAGTACAGTATGCCGCGCTGGACCAGGGCAATTGCGCGTACCGTTTGCAGTCTGGCAGCCTGTTTGCGCAGCGGGAGATGCGTAGCGGAGCAGGGAAGGCCAATCAGTGGTAACAGGATATCGCGACCATTCTGCAACGGACGCAGTACTTCATCGAGCGTGGCGACCGCCCTGGAGGCAAAGGTAACGGTGTGGTGGTGATTTAAATTGCGCTGTGAAATAAATCGGACGCCCAGGGTCAGGATGAGCGTAATGAGCGCGCAAAGTATGCACAGGATAAAACGTTTGCGACGATATTTTTTTATGATCCGTTGTGCTGTCTGCATGCGGGCCGCCTGATAACCGTCAGCCACAAAAGCCAACCGTAACAGAGCAAGTGTAGTGGGGAATTGGCGAGCAGACGAGAAAGGGGGCAAAATTTCGCCCATCCGTTGCAGATGGGCGAGGAAAAAGTATTAGCGTCGCTTGCTGAAGTATTTAGTCACACTGAACTTTAATCGCCAGACCACCGCGTGAGGTTTCGCGGTATTTGGCGTTCATATCCTTACCGGTTTCGTACATCGTTTCGATGACTTTATCCAGTGAGACGCGCGGTGCGCTGGTACGACGCATCGCCATCCGTGCGGCATTGATCGCTTTTACAGAGGCAATTGCATTACGTTCAATGCACGGTACCTGCACCTGACCGGCAACCGGGTCGCAGGTCAGCCCCAGGTTATGCTCCATGCCAATTTCAGCGGCGACACACACCTGCTCCGGGCTCGCGCCCAGCAGTTCCGCAAGACCGGCCGCCGCCATTGAGCAAGCCACGCCCACTTCGCCCTGACAGCCGACTTCCGCTCCCGAAATCGAGGCATTCATCTTATACAACGCGCCGATGGCGCCTGCCGCCAGGAAGTAGCGGGTATAAATATCGGGACTGACGGACTCAATAAAGTGATCGTAGTAGGCCAGAACGGCTGGCACGATACCGCACGCGCCATTGGTTGGCGCGGTGACCACCCGACCGCCTGCCGCGTTCTCTTCGTTGACCGCGAGGGCGAACATGTTCACCCAGTCGATCACATTCATCGGGTCGTTAGAGAGCTTATCGCTGGAAACCAACATCCGACGCAGCGCAGAGGCGCGACGCGGAACGCGCAGTGGACCCGGCAACACGCCTTCGGTATTCATACCGCGATCGATACAGGCCTGCATGGTCTGCCAGACGTGACCGAAGTATTCTTCAATCTCTTTTTTGTCGTGCAAGGCCAGTTCGTTCTGCATCGCCAGTCCGGAAAGGGACAGGCCAGTGTTGTTGCAGTACTCCAGCAACTCGGTTGCGGATTTGAACGGATAAGGAACGCTTACCTCATTTGCCGCATCCTGACCAAAATGCTCTTCATCGACGATAAATCCGCCGCCGATGGAGTAGTAGGTTTTGCTGTAAACGACGGCATCGCCGTTATACGCATGGATCTGCATGCCGTTTTCGTGAAGCGGCAGGTTACCGTTATGAAAACGCATGCCGTCGTTTTGGGGGAAATCTACTTCGTGCTGACCGTGCGCCAGCAGCAGGCGACCGCGCGCCTCTACGTCGCGGATGAAACCTGGGATACTATCAATATCCACGGTGGCTGGCTCATTGCCTGCCAGACCCATAATAATGGCGATATCGGTGTGGTGACCTTTACCCGTGAGCGACAGTGAACCATACACGTCGACGGCAACACGAGTAACGCTATCCAGTAATCCTTTTTCGACCAGGTCATCGACGAACTGTTTACCCGCCTTCATAGGCCCTACAGTATGGGAAGATGAGGGACCAATCCCCACCTTAAACATGTCGAATAGACTAATCACGATAATACTCCTGACAGGGTGACTGGAAACTTCCAGAAACGATGTAATAACTGCGCATAGTGTAAGAGGGAACGCGGGGATCGGCTTAACTATTCACATGAATTAAACTAATGGGTAACCGCGTTTTTACTAATGTTGTGACGGGAGTTTCAGGTTGTGTCTTCTGCGCGTAAAGATAAGTATAGTCAGGGCTTCACACCAATTTGTAGCGCCAGTTCACGAATAATTCCGGCGGTCATTCCCCAGACGAAATAATGCTCATACCAGGAAAGCCACACGCGATGCGAATCCCCGCGACGCCAGACATCCAGCGGGTGATAGCGGCCTAAATGCAGCGCCTGCGCCAGCGGCATTTCAAAGACGGCGGAAACCTCGTCTTCGCTGGCGCGGTAAGGCAGATTAGGCGGAATAATGCCCACTACCGGCGTGACCTGGAAGCCGGTCACGCTGTCCACCGGCGGCAGCACGCCGATCACATCAACGGCTTCTGGCGGGATTGCCACTTCTTCTTCGGCTTCACGCAGCGCGGCGGCGATGAGAGAGGCGTCGGTGCTGTCAACCGCGCCGCCGGGGAAGGCCACCTGCCCGGCGTGTTTGCGTAAATGCACCGAACGCTGGGTCAACAGCAGCCCTGGCTGGGGGCGGCGAACCACGGGAATGAGCACGGCGGCCTGGCGCAGGTTCAGCGACTCGCGATTAATCTGCGGGCGCAAAAGTTGGAAGCGCGATAGAAAATCATCCAGCGTCAGGCTCTTGTTCTCCATGTCTCAGTTCTCCAGTTGTTGCAGGATACGATTCACTTTATCAAAGGTTTCCTGATATTCCGCCTGTTCCTCGCTATCGGCGACAATACCGCCGCCAGCGGAACAGTACAGTTGACCGTTCACGGCGGTCAGGGTGCGGATGGTAATGCTGGTATCCATATTGCCGCAGACGCTCAGATAACCGATGCTGCCGCACCAGGCGTTACGGCGGTGGGGTTCCAGCTCATCAATAATTTCCATGGCGCGCACTTTCGGTGCCCCGGTAATCGAGCCGCCCGGAAACGCGGCGCGGAGCAGGTCACTGGCATGCCGCGTGGGGGGTAACCGCGCGATCACGGTGCTGACCAGATGATGCACCGCCGGGAAGGGTTCAACCACGAACAGTTCCGGCACCTTCACCGAGCCCGGTACCGCCACGCGACCAATGTCGTTGCGCATCAGATCGACAATCATTACGTTTTCCGCCCGATCCTTTGCTGAGTTCGCCAGTTTCTGCGCCTGTTTCCGGTCTGCCTCTTCCTGCGGCAATCGCGGCAGGGTGCCCTTAATGGGGCGGGTCTGAATGTCGCCATCAGCCAGAAGAATAAACCGTTCAGGCGACAGGCTCAGAATGGCGCCGTCATCCAGGCGTAAAAACGCGCTGAACGGGGCGCGGTTCGCCTGATTGAGCCGCGCGAAGGCCAGCCACTCATCGCCCTGATAAGACGCCTGAAAACGCTGGGCCAGATTGACCTGATAGCAGTCGCCACTGTGCAGATACGCCTGCACCTGGCGGAATTTTTCGCCGTATTGCTCACGCGTCATGTTCGATTGCCAGTCGGTGGTTAACCTGAACGGCACACGCGCAGGAGGTTGCTGGCTTTCCAGCCAGGCGAGTCTGGCGTGGGCGTCCGTGTGGCTGAGTAAGCTCACGGTCTGGCGCTGATGATCGACAATCAGCGCCCAGTCGTAGAGGCCTATCGCCATGTCCGCCAGCGCGATATCCTGCCGGGCATAGCTGGGCAAAGATTCGAAGCGGCGTCCCAGATCGTAGCCAAATAACCCCAGCGCGCCACCCTGGAACGGTAAATCGGCGTTCACTGGCGGCTGAAGATTCAGCTCGGTCAGTGCGCTTTGCAGTACAGCCAGCGGATCGTCATGAGTAAGACGACAGCCTTGCGCATCGCGAATCTGCGTGGTTTCGCCGTGCGTTTTCACGGTGCAAAGCGGATCGGCTACCACAATGTCAAAACGGCTATGTGGGTGATCCGCGTGACCGGAATGCAGCAGCATTGCCCACGGCAGATGGCTTATTGGCGCGAAATACTGTTCGGCGGCGTCCTGACGCCAGGGGAGCGTGATAATAGCGGGAGATAACGTCTTCATTGATCCTGACTGTGCTGGCTATGTTCCGGGTTGCATGAAATAATTAGCGCAGACAATTTAGCAGGAGTTAACGATGTTTGCAGGTTTACCTTCACTCAGTCACGAACAGCAACAGAAAGCGGTTGAGCGTATTCAGGAACTGATGTCACAGGGTATGAGCAGCGGTCAGGCGATTGCGCTGGTGGCCGAAGAGCTGCGCGCCACCCATACCGGTGAGCGGATTGTGGCGCGTTTTGAAGACGAAGACGAGTAGCCCCGGCTTACACCGCGGCGACGATTTTAATCTCAACTTTATATTTCGGGTTCATTAATCCAGCCTGAACCGTACAGCGTACCGGCGCATGACCGGCCACAACCCAGGCGTCCCAGGCTTTGTTCATCGCTGCGAAATCATGCTTATCGGCAAGGAAAATGGTGGCATCAAGAATGCGTGACTTGTTGCTGCCTTGCTGTTCCAGCGCGGCGTCAATCTGTGCCAGCGTGTTGGCGGTCTGCTCGAAGGCATCGGCATCAAGGTTTGCTGGTACGCCAGTGTAGTAGAGCGTGTTGTTGTGGATCACCACGTCAGACCAACGATCTTCGGCATCAATACGGATGATAGTCATAAAGCCTTCCTCTTTTACGTTCTGCATAAAATGGCAAGACTGCCATATTGTCAGGGCGGCGTCACCTCTTCAACTGGCGTAAGCCGCTGCGGCCTGACATAATCCCTGTTCAAATCAACAGGGGGTAGTGTGACGGACGATTTTGCACCAGAAGGTCAACTGGCTAAAGCGATACCGGGTTTCAAACCGCGCGAACCACAGCGGCAGATGGCGATGGCCGTCGCTCAGTCCATCCAAAAATCACAGCCTCTGGTGGTAGAGGCCGGAACGGGGACAGGGAAAACCTACGCCTATCTGGCACCGGCGCTGCGCGCAAAAAAGAAAGTGATTATCTCGACCGGTTCGAAGGCGTTGCAGGATCAGCTATACAGCCGCGATCTGCCAACGGTGGCTAAAGCGCTGAAGTACACCGGAAGGCTGGCCCTGTTGAAAGGACGTTCAAACTATTTATGCCTGGAGCGCCTTGAACAGCAGGCGCTGGCGGGCGGCGATCTGCCTGTTCAGACCTTAAGCGATGTGATCCTGCTGCGCTCGTGGTCGAATCAGACCGAAGATGGCGACATTAGTACCTGTGTCAGCGTAGCCGAGGATTCTCAGGCCTGGCCGCTGGTCACTAGCACCAACGACAACTGCCTCGGCAGCGACTGCCCGTTGTATAAAGACTGTTTTGTGGTGAAAGCACGTAAAAAGGCGATGGACGCGGACGTGGTAGTGGTGAACCATCACCTGTTTCTGGCCGATATGGTGGTCAAAGAGAGCGGTTTCGGTGAGCTGATCCCGGAGGCGGAGGTGATGATTTTCGATGAAGCTCATCAGCTACCGGACATCGCCAGCCAGTATTTTGGCCAGTCGCTCTCCAGTCGTCAGCTAATGGATTTGGCGAAGGACATCACCATTGCCTATCGTACCGAGCTGAAAGACACCCAGCAGTTACAGAAATGCGCCGACCGTCTGGCGCAAAGCGCGCAGGATTTCCGCTTGCAACTGGGTGAGCCGGGATATCGCGGCAACCTGCGTGAACTGCTGGCCGATCAGCGGGTGCAGCGCGCGTTTTTACTGCTCGATGATACGCTGGAGCTGTGTTACGACGTGGCGAAATTATCCCTTGGACGTTCGGCGTTGCTTGATGCCGCGTTTGAGCGCGCTACGTTGTATCGCGCACGTCTCAAACGGTTGAAAGAGATCAACCAGCCCGGTTATAGCTACTGGTACGAATGTACCTCGCGCAATTTTACCCTCGCGCTGACCCCGCTGACGGTGGCGGACAAGTTCAAAGAGGTGATGGCGCAGAAGCCAGGAAGCTGGATTTTCACCTCGGCAACGCTGTCGGTGAATGATGACCTGCATCACTTTACGGCGCGTCTGGGGATTGAAGAAGCGGAATCAATGCTGTTGCCGAGTCCGTTTGATTACACCCGCCAAGCCCTGCTCTGTGTGCCGCGTAATCTGCCACAAACCAATCAACCGGGCGCGGCGCGACAGCTGGCGGCAATGTTAAGACCGATCATCGAAGCGAACAACGGACGCTGCTTTATGCTCTGTACCTCGCATGCGATGATGCGCGATCTGGCGGAGCAGTTCCGCGCTACCATGACGCTTCCGGTGCTGTTGCAGGGTGAAACCAGCAAAGGCCAACTGCTGCAACAGTTCGTCAGCGCGGGTAACGCATTGCTGGTGGCGACCAGCAGCTTCTGGGAAGGGGTGGACGTGCGCGGCGATACGCTGTCGCTGGTGATCATCGACAAACTGCCGTTTACATCGCCAGACGATCCGCTACTGAAGGCACGGATGGAAGACTGTCGTTTACGTGGCGGCGATCCGTTTGATGAGGTGCAACTGCCCGACGCGGTGATTACGCTGAAGCAGGGCGTCGGTCGTTTGATCCGTGATGCCGATGACCGTGGCGTGTTGGTGATTTGTGACAATCGACTGGTGATGCGACCTTATGGCGCGACGTTTCTTGCCAGCCTGCCGCCGGCGCCGCGCACCCGGGATATCGCCCGTGCTGTGCGATTCCTCGCAATACCATCCTCCGAGTAATTTGTTACGGAGTATGGTAAGATGCGGGCCATTTTATTGATCTAAGCACGAAGACTCATGCGAATTCTGGCTATCGATACCGCCACAGAAGCCTGTTCTGTGGCGCTGTGGAACGACGGTACTCACTCTGCTCATTTTGAGCTTTGCCCACGAGAACATACTCAACGCATCCTGCCGATGGTGCAGGATATCCTTGCCGCTAACGGCACCTCTCTGACTGAACTCAATGCGCTGGCCTACGGGCGCGGGCCGGGCAGTTTTACTGGCGTGCGCATCGGAATTGGCATCGCCCAGGGGCTGGCGTTAGGTGCTGACCTGCCGATGATCGGCGTCTCCACGCTGGCGACAATGGCGCAGGGCGCATGGCGTAAAACCGGCGCGACTCGCGTTCTGGCGGCCATTGATGCGCGAATGGGCGAGGTCTACTGGGCCGAGTATCAGCGTGATGAAAAGGGCGTCTGGCACGGTGAAGAAACCGAGGCCGTGTTGAAGCCTGAGCAGGTCACCGAGCGCTTACAACAGCTTTCCGGCGAATGGGTGACTGTCGGGACGGGCTGGCCTGCCTGGCCTGAACTTGGCAAAGAGAGCGGACTGGCGCTGCGCGACGGTGACGTCCTGCTGCCCGCCGCGGAAGATATGTTGCCGATCGCCTGCCAGATGTTGGCTGACGGTAAAACCGTGGCGGTCGAACACGCGGAACCGGTTTATTTACGTAACAACGTGGCCTGGAAGAAACTTCCCGGAAAAGAGTGAATCTCAGTAGTATGACCCGTAAAACATCGGGTTAGCCGTTTGAGAAAAGGAGTCGCAGTATGGCGGTTCAAAAACAAGTTGTGAAAGGCCTGCTCGCGGGCGCCATTGCCCTCATGTTAAGCGGGTGCGTCACGGTTCCGGAGGCGATTAAGGGCTCCAGCCCCACGCCGCAGGACGATCTGGTGCGGGTGATGAATGCCCCGCAGCTGTATGTCGGACAGGAAGCGCGCTTTGGCGGTAAAGTGGTGGAGATTCAAAACCAGCAGGGAAAAACCCGTCTGGAAATTGCCACTGTTCCGCTCGATAGCGGGGCGCGGCCGATTCTGGGCGAACCGTCGCGTGGTCGTATATACGCCAATGTGAATGGCTTCCTCGACCCGGTTGATTTCCGGGGGCAACTGGTGACCGTCGTTGGGCCAATTACGGGTACCGTTGAAGGTAAAGTGGGTAGCACGCCGTACAAATTCATGACTATGGACGTGACGGGCTACAAACGCTGGCGGCTTGCCCAGCAGGTGGTGATGCCACCACAACCGATCGACCCGTGGTTCTACGGCGGGAGAGGCTGGCCGTATGGCTATGGCGGTTGGGGATGGTACAACCCAGGTCCTGCACAGGTTCAAACGATCGTCACAGAGTAACGCGTTGTATTATCAGTAAAAGAAACAGCGGCTGGTCCGCTGTTTCTGTTTTATTAACGTCATAACAAAAATAAATAGTGACGCGCTTCGCAACCTTTCAGTTGAGTAATTAATAAACTGGTACGCTGAGTTAATATTATGTTAACGACTTGTTTATTATCTGGGGTTGAGATGACGACGAACACTCATTTTAGAGGTGATGCAGTGAAGAAGGTTTGGTTAAACCGTTACCCCGCAGATGTGCCTGCGGAGATCAATCCTGACCGTTATCAATCCCTGGTGGAACTGTTTGAACATGCTGTCGCGCGTTATGCCGATCAGCCCGCGTTTATGAACATGGGGGAGGTAATGACCTTCCGCAAGCTGGAGGAGCGTAGCCGCGCCTTCTCAGCTTACCTGCAACAGGGGCTGGGACTGAAAAAGGGCGATCGCGTCGCGCTGATGATGCCAAACCTGCTGCAATATCCGGTGGCGCTGTTTGGCATTTTGCGTGCCGGGATGATTGTGGTGAACGTCAACCCGCTTTATACCCCGCGTGAACTGGAGCATCAGTTAAACGACAGCGGCGCGGCGGCGATTGTGATTGTCTCCAACTTCGCCCATACCCTGGAAAAAGTGGTTGATAAAACCAGCGTTAAGCACGTCATTCTGACCCGTATGGGCGACCAGCTTTCCACGGCTAAAGGCACGCTGGTGAACTTCGTAGTGAAGTACATCAAACGACTGGTGCCGAAATATCATCTGCCGGATGCGATCTCTTTTCGCAGTGCGCTGCACGCCGGGTACCGTATGCAGTATGTTAAACCGGAAGTGGTTTCTGAGGACCTGGCGTTTTTACAGTACACCGGCGGAACGACCGGAGTGGCGAAAGGGGCGATGCTGACGCATCGCAATATGCTGGCTAACCTGGAGCAGGTGAAAGCCACTTACGGACCGCTTTTGCATCCGGGTAAAGAACTGGTGGTGACCGCGTTGCCGCTGTACCACATTTTTGCCCTGACCATGAACTGCCTGCTGTTTATCGAGCTGGGAGGGCAGAACCTGCTGATCACCAACCCGCGCGACATTCCGGGGCTGGTTAAAGAGCTGGCGAAGTATCCGTTTACCGCGATGACCGGCGTGAACACTTTGTTTAACGCCTTGCTGAACAATAAAGAGTTCCAGCAACTGGATTTCTCTTCGTTGCATCTTTCTGCGGGCGGCGGCATGCCAGTGCAACAGGCGGTGGCAGAACGCTGGGTAAAACTGACAGGACAGTATCTGCTTGAAGGGTATGGCCTGACCGAATGCGCGCCGCTGGTCAGCGTTAACCCGCACGATATTGATTATCACAGCGGCAGCATCGGCCTGCCAGTGCCATCGACCGAAGCCAAACTGGTGGACGATGACGACAACGAAGTGTCGCCGGATCAGCCGGGTGAACTGTGCGTGAAAGGGCCGCAGGTGATGCTGGGCTACTGGCAGCGTCCGGACGCGACCGATGAAATCATCAAAGACGGCTGGCTACACACCGGTGATATCGCAGTCATGGACGATGAAGGCTTCCTGCGCATTGTCGATCGTAAGAAAGATATGATTCTGGTCTCCGGCTTTAACGTTTATCCGAACGAGATCGAAGATGTGGTGATGCAGCATCCGGGCGTGCTGGAAGTGGCTGCCGTCGGTGTTCCGTCCGGCAGCAGCGGCGAAGCGGTGAAGATTTTTGTGGTGAAAAAAGAGGCTTCACTCACCGAAGAGGCGCTGGTCACTTTCTGCCGCCGTCAGCTCACGGGCTATAAAGTCCCGAAACTGGTTGAATTCCGCGATGAACTGCCGAAATCAAACGTCGGCAAAATTTTACGTCGAGAATTACGTGACGAAGCCCGTGCCAAAGTGGACAATAAGGGCTGAGCGTTAAGCAACACGTCAAACGCCGGGTGAATCCGGCGTGAGAGTGATCGCGAACCTTATGCCGATACCGGACAAGCCGAGATCACCTTATTAAAAACCAGGAAAATCAATTTATTGATTTTCGGCTGATAACCACAAAGAAGGAAAAACCACGCTTTTTTCTTCTTTGTCAGCAATCTGACGCCGGGTGAATCCGGCGTTTTTTTTGGCGTAAACCGAAGAGAATGCAATTTGAATTACCAAATGATCACCACTGACGACGCGCTGGCGACCCTGTGCGAAGCGGTCCGTGCGTTTCCTGCGATTGCCCTGGATACCGAATTTGTTCGTACCCGCACCTATTATCCGCAACTGGGCCTGATTCAGCTGTTTGACGGCGAACATGTCGCGCTGATTGATCCGCATGGCATTAGCGACTGGTCGCCGCTGAAAGCGATTCTGCGCGATACCGCCATCACCAAGTTTTTGCACGCGGGCAGTGAAGATCTGGAAGTCTTTCTGAATGCGTTTGGCGAACTGCCGCAGCCGCTGATCGATACCCAAATCCTGGCGGCATTTTGTGGTCGTCCCCTGTCGTGGGGTTTTGCATCAATGGTGGAAGAGTTCACCGGCGTGGCGCTGGATAAGAGCGAGTCACGTACCGACTGGCTGGCGCGTCCACTGACTGAGCGCCAGTGCGAATACGCGGCAGCCGACGTCTGGTATCTGTTACCGATTGCCGGGAAACTGATGGCGGAAACCGAGGCGGCGGGCTGGTTGCCTGCGGCGCTGGATGAGTGTCGTCTGATGCAAACCCGTCGTCAGGAGATCCTGGCACCGGAAGATGCCTGGCGCGAGATCACCAACGCCTGGCAGCTACGCACGCGTCAACTGGCCTGCCTGCAACTGCTTGCCGACTGGCGTCTGCGTAAAGCGCGTGAGCGCGATCTGGCTGTTAACTTCGTGGTTCGCGAAGAGCACCTGTGGTCCGTGGCGCGCTATATGCCCGGCAGCATGGGCGAACTCGACAGCCTGGGGCTTTCTGGCAGTGAAATTCGCTTCCACGGCAAAACGCTGCTCTCGCTGGTTGCCAAAGCGCAGGCGTTGCCGGAAGAGGCGCTGCCGGAACCGCTGCTGAATCTGATGGATATGCCGGGTTATCGCAAAGCGTTTAAGGCGATCAAGGCGCTGGTGACGGAAGTGAGTACGGAACATCACGTCAGCGCAGAGCTGCTGGCGTCACGTCGTCAGATCAACCAGCTGCTCAACTGGCACTGGAAGTTAAAGCCGCAGACAACGGAACCTGAACTCATTTCCGGCTGGCGTGCGGCGTTAATGGCGACGAAGCTCAATACGCTATTACAGGAATACCCGCAATAAGCGGCTGTTGCCGGATGTCATTAGCGGCATCCGGCACGATGGTTTTACGACTCTAACACCTTACAAATGGCATCACCGACCTGCTGCGTCGATGCGCTGCCTTTCAGATCCGGCGTTTTAGGGCCAGTGGCAATGACGTGCTCAATCGCTGCCAGAATTCCGTCATGCGCGGCGGTGTACTTCGCTTCTCCTGCACCGAGGAAATCCAGCATCATCGCCCCCGCCCAGATGGTCGCAATCGGATTGGCGAGGTTTTTGCCATAAATATCCGGTGCGGAACCATGTACCGGTTCGAACAACGAGGGGAAGTTACGCTCAGGGTTCAGGTTAGCCGAGGGGGCAATGCCAATGGTGCCGGTACAGGCCGGGCCGAGATCGGAAAGAATGTCGCCAAACAGATTCGAGGCGACCACCACATCGAAGCGCTCCGGCTGCATCACAAAACGGGCGCAAAGAATATCAATGTGCTGCTTGTCCCAGCGGATATCGGGATAGTGCTGCGCCATGGCTTCTACGCGTGTATCCCAGAACGGCATACTGATTGCCAGACCATTGGATTTGGTCGCCGACGTCAGCGTCTTACGCGGGCGGCTTTGGGCTAATTCAAACGCATAGCGCAGAATACGATCCACGCCTCGACGGGTGAAAACGGACTCCTGGATGACCACTTCATGCTCAGTGCCTGGGTTGATATGTCCGCCCAGTGAAGAGTATTCCCCTTCAGTGTTTTCACGCACGACGTAGAAATCAATATCGCCAGGCTTCTTGCCGGCCAGCGGGCAGGGCACGCCGGGGAAGAGGCGAACCGGGCGCAGGTTCACATACTGATCGAATTCCCGACGGAATTTCAGCAGCGACCCCCACAAGGAAATATGGTCCGGAACCGTCTCCGGCCAGCCGACGGCGCCAAAGTAAATCGCGTCAAAGGAGGATAACTGTTCGCGCCAGTCATCCGGCATCATTTTCCCGTGCTCAAGGTAATAATCGCAACTGGCCCATTCGAACGTCTCAACGCTGAGCGACAGATCCCAACGTCTGGCGGCGGCCTGCAAAACGCGAATGCCTTCTGGCAGCACTTCCTTACCGATGCCATCACCAGCAATGGCGGCAATACGACAGGTTTTTTTCATACCAGTTCTCACTTGTAGGGTAGCAAAATTGACTTCCTCCTTATCTTATAATTGACTGATCCACAGTTAATCTCCCTAACTGGTGAAACATAAAACACAGATCATGAATAATCCTCCTCTGCTGACTGATTTACGCGTCTTTATGCTGGTCGCCCGTCGGGCGGGATTCGCTGCCGTCGCCCAGGAACTGGGGGTCTCACCCGCCTATGTCAGTAAACGCATTGCGCTGCTTGAACAGAACCTGAATGTGGTTCTGCTGCACCGCACCACGCGTCGCGTCACCATTACGGAAGAGGGTGAGCGCATCTATGAATGGGCGCAGCGTATTCTGCATGATGTCGATCAGATGATGGATGAACTCTCTGATGTCCGGCAGGTTCCGCAAGGGATGCTGCGCATCATCAGTAGCTTTGGTTTTGGTCGACAGGTGGTGGCTCCTGCGCTGTCCGCCCTGGCAAGACAGTATCCGCAACTGGAGTTGCGCTTTGATGTGGAAGACCGGCTGGTGGATTTAGCCAATGAAGGTGTCGATCTCGATATCCGTATTGGCGACGACATTGCGCCAAATTTGATCGCCCGCAAGCTGGGAACGAACTACCGAATCCTTTGTGCATCGCCGTCGTTCCTGGCACAGCACGGTACGCCAAAACAGCTTGCCGATCTTGCTACCTGTTCCTGCTTAGTGATCAAAGAGCGTGACCATCCCTTTGGGATCTGGCAATTGCAGAATAAAGAGGGGGAGCACGCCATTAAGGTGACCGGGCCGCTGTCATCGAATCATGGTGAGATTGTGCATCAGTGGTGTCTGGACGGACAGGGGATTGCGCTGCGCTCCTGGTGGGATGTCTGCGATAACATTGCCAGCGGTCATCTGGTGCATGTCCTGCCGGAGTATTACCAACCGGCCAATATCTGGGCGGTGTATGTTTCACGACTGGCGACGTCAGCCAAAGTGCGTATTACGGTGGAATTCTTACGCCACTATTTTGCCGAGCGCTATCCGGCATTCTCACTGAAATAAAGCGGGGGATAAGCGCTTCCCTTGGACTGGTGCATCCGTTAGCATATTGTTTCGCAGTTAAGCGAAAAAGTGGTTTCAGGAAGAAGAGGTTAACGTGTTTGCAGAGTATGGTGTACTGAATTATTGGACTTATCTGGTCGGGGCTATTTTTATTGTCCTGGTTCCGGGACCGAACACGATATTTGTGCTGAAAAACAGCGTCGGACGTGGAATGAAGGGCGGTTACCTTGCGGCAAGCGGGGTATTTATTGGTGACGCGGTGCTCATGTTTCTGGCGTATGCCGGGGTGGCGACGCTGATTAAAACGACGCCAGTGCTGTTTAATATCGTCCGCTATCTCGGTGCCTTTTACCTGCTTTATCTGGGCGCAAAAATCCTCTATGCCACGCTTAAAGCAAAAAGCGGTGAGACAACTGAAGACGCGGTTCCCTTTGGCGCCATCTTTAAACGTGCGCTGGTATTGAGCCTGACGAACCCAAAAGCCATTCTGTTCTACGTCTCCTTTTTTGTGCAGTTTATTGATGTGAATGCGCCGCACGCGGGACTGTCATTCTTTATTTTAGCGATCACGCTTGAAGTGGTGAGCTTCTGCTACCTGAGCTTCCTGATTATCTCGGGCGCCTTTGTCACCCAGTATATTCGTACTAAAAAGAAACTGGCGAAGGTCGGGAATTCGCTGATTGGCCTGATTTTTGTCGGTTTCGCCGCACGGCTGGCGACCCTGCAGTCGTAAGCCATGGAGCCCGCCATCGGCGGGTTTTTTATTGTTCGCTCATATATTCCTCCCATGCTGTGTAAAAATAGATAACTAATAAAAGGTATTTAAAATGCCAGTTATGAGGCGTAACCTTTCTGGAACAGCGGTTTACTCACAATCGCATCCTACCGACTGGAAGAGGGAAGGACATGCTTCAGATTCCACAAAATCATATTCACACACGTGCCACGCCGTTCTGGAACAAAGAAACGGCACCTGCCGGAATTTTCGAACGCCACCTTGATAAAGGAACCCGACCGGGCGTTTATCCCCGTTTGTCGGTGATGCAGGGGGCGGTCAAATATCTCGGATATGCGGATGAACACAGTCCAGAAGCCGAAACAGTGATGATCATTGAAGCGGGCCAGTTTGGTGTGTTCCCACCGGAAAAGTGGCACAACATCGAAGTGATGAGCGATGACACCTATTTCAATATCGACTTTTTCGTCGCGCCAGAGGTACTGATGGAAAGCGCGAATCAACGAAAAGTCATTCATACCGGGAAGAAATAATCATGGGCAAAGCAACCTATACCGTCACTGTGACGAACAACAGTAATGGCGTCTCTGTCGATTACGAAACCGAAGCGCCAATGACTTTACTGGTGCCTGACGTCGCCGCTGAAGTGGTGAAAGATCTCGTCAATACCGTGCGTTCCTACGATACGGAAAATGAGCACGACGTCTGCGGCTGGTAAGTCACGCTATGCAGAGAGGAAACCGGCTGTCATCGCCGGTTTTTTTTCGCTTTCCGGAAATGCTCCCTTATACCAGTCCTGAAACGGCGGACGTCGTCACCCAGCGCAAAAATTTACAAACCGTATATTTGTAGGATCAATAAATGGTTACGCACAATGTGGCGACGCTTTGCGCAGCAGCGTGTTGCCAATGACTTGATCCCTGTCTGAGTTGAAATTACTGTATATAAAAACAGTATTAAAGGTGTGCATTATGACGTTGTACAGACCTGCGGAATGGCATGAAGTCATTACCTTTCCACTTTTCAGCGATCGGGTTCCATGCGGATTCCCCAGTCCGGCGGCCGATTACGTTGAGCAGAGTATCGATCTCAACAAATTACTTGTTCAGCATCCCAGTTCGACTTATTTCGTCAGGGCTGCTGGCGACTCGATGATCGATGCGGGGATCGGCGACGGCGATCTGCTGGTGGTGGACAGTTCACGTACTGCCAGCCACGGAGATATCGTGATTGCGGCGGTGGAGAGGGAATTCACGGTGAAGCGGTTGCAGTTGCGACCTACCGTTCAGCTTAACCCTATGAACAGCGCCTATTCTCCCATCATCATCGGCAGTGAGGACGCCCTGGCGATTTTTGGCGTCGTGACATTTATTGTAAAGGCAGTGAGTTAACTATTGCTGCGTATTGTTCGTCCCCCTGACGTTGCAAACCGTACACGGCTGGTTTCCTTGTGATTCCCCGGTGGCCTTAAGTGGTATCCCAATGGCAGGCAGGTTAATTACTCATTAACCTGCCTATTTTGTGAGCAGACATACCCACTTCGGTTTACGTTGTTACGGAGAGGAACGGAGATATCCGGCTGACGTAGGGATACGGCATGCGAACAAACCTGATTAACAACGTCATGTCACTCACCCACAGGGTTATGCACCGTTTCTGTGGATAACCGACCACTTTTTCAGGCAGAACAATCCACTAAAAAAAGCGCCAGAATTTTGCTTGCAAGTTATAAAATATTTTAAATAATACTGTATATAAATACAGTTTCTATGGGGTGTGACGTGTTTGCGTTATGCGATGTGAATTCATTTTATGCGTCCTGTGAGACGGTATTTCGGCCCGATCTGAAAGGCAAACCGGTTGTTGTGCTGTCAAATAACGATGGTTGCGTGATTTCCTGTAGTCCCGAAGCGAAACCGTGGGTGGTCATGGGAGCGCCCTATTTCAAGCAAAAAGAGGCGTTCCGGCGTCATGGGGGGGTGTGTTTCAGTTCGAATTATGAACTCTACGGTGACATGAGCAATCGGGTCATGTCGACGCTCGAAGCGCTATCACCACGCGTTGAAATTTACAGTATCGACGAGGCCTTTTGCGATTTGACGGGAGTCCGAAACTGTCGGGATCTCACGGATTTTGGCAAAGAGATCCGCGACACGGTCTTAAAGCGGACACATCTGACACTCGGCGTGGGGATTGCACAGACAAAAACGCTGGCCAAGCTGGCCAACCACGCGGCGAAGAAGTGGCCGCAGCAGACGGGTGGCGTTGTGGATCTGTCGAATCTCGAACGGCAGCGAAAACTGATGGCGGCTCTGCCGGTTGATGAGGTGTGGGGCGTTGGTCGTCGTATCAGTAAAAAGCTGACCGCGATGGGCATAGAAACGGTACTCGATCTGGCGGATACGCACATCGCGGTGATACGCAAGCACTTCAATGTCGTACTGGAAAGAACCGTGCGGGAGTTACGCGGTGAGCCTTGCCTGGCGCTTGAGGAGTTTGCGCCCGCGAAGCAGGAGATCGTTTTTAGTCGCTCATTCGGCGAGCGCATTACGGAATACGAACAGATGCGCCAGGCGATTTGTGCTTATGCGACGCGCGCGGCGGAGAAGCTCCGGAGTGAGCATCAGTATTGCCGGTTCATTTCGACATTTGTGAAAACGTCGCCGTTTGCGCCTAATGAAACCTGGTACGGCAATAGCGCGTCCGTAAAACTGCTGACACCGACACAGGACAGCCGGGACATCATCAGCGCAGCCACGCGATGCCTGGACGCTATCTGGAAAGAGGGGCATCGTTATCAGAAGGCTGGAGTTATGCTCGGTGATTTTTTCAGTCAGGGCGTGGCGCAACTCAATCTGTTCGATGATAACGCACCGCGTCCCGGCAGCGAGAAGTTGATGGAAGTTCTGGATACGCTCAATGCCAAACAGGGAAGAGGAACGCTGTACTTTGTCGGGCAGGGGATTCAGCCACCATGGCAGTTAAGACGGCAGATGCTTTCTCCGCGCTACACCACGCGTTTTTCCGATCTGCTGGTGGTCAGGTGATCGTCGCTGCAGGTATGAATCATCGGGAGACAGAAAACACGGTCTCCCTTCACATAATCTGCTCCTACATGGGGAAAGTCAGCGTGAGTCCCACGCCCGTTTCTTTGAGATCCACATAACGGGACAGATGGATTTTTGCGGCAAGATCGGTGCAATGGCTGGGATAAAGCGTAGTAGCCGACAATGCGCTAAGATATTTCCCGGTTTCAGAGAGTAAGGATTCATCAGCATTAAGGAGATGAAAGCCGCCTATAACGGAAGCAATTTTCGATTCTCCAGTGACTGATTTTGCGTGCTCAATAATATTACAAATCCCGGCGTGGGAACATCCGGTGACAATCACCAGTCCATCCTTTGTCTTAATTGCCATTGCACTATCATCAATCACGTAATCAGCCGTTAACTCACCATCATGATTATGTGTGTGGCCTACCGGATTTTGCGCTTCAAAATGGTTAAGGCGGGGGATTTGCCCTAAAAAAGTGATGTCTTCGGATAATTTCAGGGGTTGTGTGGAACTGACGATATTAAAGAAGTAATCAAAACAAAGGGCATTATGGTTCATCCCAATGGGTTTCGACTCATAAAATTTAGGCGTAAATGCGGCGGGGTGGGCGATGATATCGACTTTCTTTGCTGGAGATGATGGAAGTCTGTCGTAATGCTGGAATAAATGGTTTAACCCCCAGGTGTGATCGTTATGTCCATGTGATAATACAATTTTATCAATGTGCGTAAGATCGATATCCAGGATCTGTGCATTTTTTAAAAAAATATCAGAATAGCCAACGTCAAAAAGAAGTTTTAAGCCTGAGCATTCAATGTAATAGCAAACGCCAGGTTCTCCGGTCAAATACCTGTCAATGTAAGTATTGTTATCTACCAGTATGGTTAATTTCATCACTCTGCATCCCATTCGGAT
This sequence comes from Citrobacter sp. LST-B2, assembly GCF_057983045.1. Taxonomy (NCBI): domain Bacteria; kingdom Pseudomonadati; phylum Pseudomonadota; class Gammaproteobacteria; order Enterobacterales; family Enterobacteriaceae; genus Citrobacter; species Citrobacter sp. LST-B2. The sequence continues at coordinate 2,792,584 of NZ_CP192598.1, read as the reverse complement.
TCACTATATCGATTGAGGCCATTATCGAACCTTTTGATTTTCTGACGCAAATCATAACCGCGATCTCTGTCACATAAGCGAGGAGCGGAAACGGCGGACGTCAAAACAAGGGGTAGTCGCACAGCGCAATGTGGTGTATAAACGACCTATACAAAAAGTATAAATTAATACATTATGTATTAGCTATGGAACGCAGGAGAGATGCACATGCACCCGGATATCACATTGAACACAACATCCCATGGGCTTCCTCCCGCTGGACACTACTCGGCGAGCGTGACAGCAGGGGGATTTGTTTTTATCTCAGGGCAACTGCCAATCACCCCGCATGGTGAGAAAAAGGCGGGGGCGTCTTTTGAGGAACAGACCAGACAAGTTCTGGAAAATGTCGATGCCTGTCTGAAGGGGGCCGGTGTATCCCGTCAGCATCTGGTTTCCGTACGTGTCTATGTGACAGATATCAACCAATGGCCGACGTTTAACGACATTTACGCCGAATGGATTGGCGATTTCCGTCCATCTCGTGTCGTTGCTGGGGTGGCAGAACTGCATTATGGTTCAGCCTTAGAAGTAGAAGCACTCGCGCTGGCGCAATAAGCCCGACGCTTAACGCTATACAGGTGAAAAAATGGTTGAGATTACACTCCCGAAATATGCTGATGTTGCCGCCGCCGCAGGGCGTATTGAAGGATATGCAAACAAGACGCCGGTGATGACCTCCCGGACCGTCAATGCGGAATTTGGCGCTGACGTTTTCTTTAAATGTGAAAACCTACAGCGTATGGGAGCCTTTAAGTTTCGTGGGGCGATGAATGCATTACGCCAGTTTACGCCGGAACAACGTGCTGCTGGCGTGGTGACATTTTCTTCCGGAAACCATGCTCAGGCGATAGCGCTGTCAGCTAAATTGCTGGGTGTTCCGGCGACAATCATCATGCCTCATGATGCGCCAGCCGCGAAAGTAGCGGCAACCAAAGGGTATGGTGGCAATGTTGTTATGTACGATCGCTATACGGAAGATCGTGAACAGATTGGCCGTGAACTGGCTGAGAAACAGGGACTGACGCTCATCCCTCCCTACGATCATCCGCATGTTATCGCCGGTCAGGGCACGGCCACCAAAGAGTTAATTGAAGAGGTTGGTCCGCTGGATGTTCTTTTTGTCTGTCTGGGGGGCGGTGGTTTACTTTCAGGTTCAGCACTGGCCGCCCGGCAACTTTCGCCAGATTGCATAATTTATGGCGTGGAGCCTGAAGCCGGTAACGACGGACAGCAGTCTTTTCGAAGCGGAAAAATCGTTCACATCGATACGCCAAAAACGATTGCTGATGGTGCACAGACGCAACATCTGGGGCACTATACGTTCCCTCTGATTCAAAAATACGTCAATGATATTCTGACCGTTTCAGACGATGAATTAATTGCTTCGATGAGGTTTATGGCCGAGCGTATGAAAATCGTCGCAGAACCCACGGGCTGTCTTGGCTTTGCAGCGGCAAGGGCGAGAAAAGCAGAACTCAGCGGGAAAAAAGTCGGCATTATCATCAGCGGCGGCAATGTGGATATCGCGCGCTACGGTGAGTTTCTGGCCGGGAAATCCGTTTCGTGAGGCTGTAAACGGATAGCAATAATGACAACGGGCATCACTGTGGGAGACCGGCATGCCAAAAAACGACGAGAATTCGCTTCTCAGCCAACTTGACACTATCGCGAAGGGATTAAGCGAAACGTTTTCTCCTTTTTGCGAAGTGGTTGTTCATGACCTCAAGGATCCTGAGCATGCGATTATGTCGATACATAATAATTTATCCGGTCGTGAGGCGGGACAACCGGCGACGGAACTCGGGCTGGCAAGGATTGCCTCTCCGGATTTTCCTGAAATTATTGCGAACTACGGCAATCAGTTTGCTGATGGCCGTCCGGTAAAGAGTACGTCTATTGGCATTAAGGATGAAAAGGGTAATTACGTCGCCGCATTATGCCTTAATGTCGATATGACGCTTTTCCGGGGGATGCAAAGCGCGCTGGCGCGTTTTACCGAAACAGAGAGTTCACCGGTGCGTGAACATCTTGACCCCGGGAGCACTGAAGTCATTCGCCAGCGCATTGATGACTTTGCCGCGAAACGCGCCACCACGGCGCGCGCGCTTAAAACGGAAGACAGAAAGGTTCTGATCCAACAGTTACGCAAAGAGGGATTGCTGAATGTGCGTAAATCCATGGATACGGTGGCACAGCATTTAGGGGTGTCACGGGCGACAGCCTACCTCTATGCGCGCCAGTCCGGGTGAATTCGCCGGTGTGCGATATATCATCTCTTATATATTGCCCAGCATGAATAATGAGCAAACGAACGGTAATAATAAGGGAAAGTCATCCACACCTATTGCAGGGGTAATTTGAGTTATGTATTATCTCGCCCGGTTCTGATAATGAGTAGATTCTCAATCGGAAATAAAAACCGGCAGACCGCCATTAGCTCATCTGGAAGAGCGAACGACTTTTGTTGTAGGGAACGGGGTTCGAGGCCTCGATGGCGGCCCAAATTTGAAGGCCCAGACATCTGTCTGGGCCTTTTTGCTTTCTTCGCTTACCCGCCGGGCTCAAAGCCCTTCCGTCACAATCTTTGCAGCGGCGGCCAGAATATCTTTACGCCCTTTGGCGTCCTGCTGTGGCTGTGTAAAGTAGGTGACGAGGATCAGCGGCGCACGATCTTCGGGCCAGATCACCGCGATATCATTGGTTGTACCGTAATCACCGCCTCCAGTTTTATCGCCAACCACCCAGCCTTCAGGGAGTCCGGCACGAATGCTCTGACCGCCGGTCGTATTGCCTTTCAACCATTCGACAAGCTGTGCACGCTGTGCGCCAGCCAGCGCATCGCCCAGCGTCAGTTTGTGCAGGCTTTTCGCCATCGCCAGCGGCGAGGTCGTGTCGCGCTCATCGCCAGGGATGGCGGTGTTCAGCTCGGGTTCTTTCCGGTCCAGACGAAACGTCGTGTCGCCAATTGAGCGGGCAAAAGCCGTGACGTTACTGGTACCGCCCAGGTGCTCAAGTAATTTATTCATTGCCGTATTATCGCTGTATTGCAGCGTGGCAGCGCTTAGCTCCGCTAATGTCATCTCTTTATCGACATATTTTTCCGTCACCGGATTCCAGTTCGTCAGATCGGCTTTTTTGATGACCATTTTCTGCTGCAAAATATCGTGCTGAGTTTCACTCTGTTTTAATACCGCGGCAGCGACCATCGTCTTACTGGTGCTGCACATGGCAAAGCGCTCATCACCGCGATAAAGAATTTGCGAACGATCGGCGGTATTAATCAGCGCAACGCCCAGTCGACCACCCGATTGTTTTTCTAATGCTGCCAGCTTTTCTTGGACCTGTGCGGGATCCCCCTGCGTGCGAGCCAAAAGCGGTGAACTGGCAGTAAAGAAAGCGAGCACGGCGGCAATAAGTACCGTCTGATGACCTCGTTTTTTAAACATAAATAACATCCTTGATAATCAGTAAATTGATCAATGCACGCACTTTATTTTTCCGCTCAAACAGACAAAAGAAGAAAGAGAATTAAAGGCGCATGATGTGTTTGCGATGCAAGAACTATCCGCTCTCTGCGCTTGCTTAACAAGCGAGAAGAATTTACCCTGGGATAAAGAAAATCTTATGAGTCTTTATTATGCGCTCTAATCTTCCGCTTAATGCCCTACGGGCCTTTGAGGCTTCGGCTCGCCATTTGAGTTTTACTCGTGCGGCACTGGAACTTTGTGTCACGCAGGCCGCCGTCAGCCAGCAGGTACGTATCCTGGAAGATCGCCTGAACAGAGTGCTGTTTAAACGTCTGCCCAGAGGGCTTGAGATGACGGATGAGGCGCAGGCACTGTTTGCCGTCCTGAGCGACGCCTTTGGTCAAATCGACACCATTTTTCGTCAGTTTGAGGGTGGGGAATATCGTGAAGTGCTCACGGTTGCTGCGGTTGGTACCTTTGCCGTTGGCTGGTTACTGCCGCGCATTGATCAATTCCGGCAGGCGCATCCGTTCGTTGAGCTACGCCTGCGTACAAATAATAACGTTGTGAATCTGGCGGCTGAGGGACTGGATTTTGCCATCCGCTTTGGCAATGGCTTGTGGCCCACCACCCATAACGAAATGCTGTTTGAGGCTCCGCTGACTGTCCTGTGCACGCCAGAAACGGCCCAACGGCTCAGGCGGCCAGCCGATCTCTTGCAAGAGAATCTTCTGCGTTCATATCGGGTAGATGAGTGGGATAACTGGTTTGCTGCAGCAGGCGTGACGGCAGAGCGGATCAATGGTGCCGTTTTTGACTCCTCACGTCTGATGGTTGAAACGGTTATCCATACCGGCGGTGCGGCACTGGTTCCGGCAGTGATGTTTGCCAGAGAACTGGCGGCCGGACAACTCGTTCGCCCCTTTGACATTGAGATCCAAATGGGCGGTTACTGGCTCACCCATCTGAAGTCGAAACCGATGACGCCCGCGATGGAAATCTTCCGCGACTGGATCGTTAAAATGGCATAAACGGGAGCCCGCAGACTCCCGTTTGCGGCTCAGCGAACGACCAGCACCGGACAGTGCGCGTGACGCACAACGGCGGCGGCGGTAGAACCTAACAGATATGTTGAAATACCGGGCTGGTGTGACGCGATGATCACCAGGTCAGCACTGACGGTATCCGCCAGCTTCAGGATCTGATCCTTCGGGGGGCCGTATACCACATGCGTCTGTACCCGTCCTTCAGGGATATCGAATTGCTTCACAATCTCGTTGAGTTTTTGTAACGCCTTCGTCTGCAGTCCATTTTTATCCGGGAGTTCGCCAGAGTAGGCGAGCCCCAGGGATGCATAAAAGGGGACTGAGGGAATGACTGACAGAAAATGGACTTTTGCCGTTTTGGCGTGGATTTTGACCTGAGGAATAAGCTGCCGGGTGAGATCGGCTTCTGAGATATCAATGGGCACCAGAACAGAACGATACATAGTCATTACCTCCTGTTTTTTGTCTCCGGTTTCAGTATATCGAATCTGGTTTTTGCATAAAAAGTGACCAGATCAAGTTTCCTTCATTTACGCGCAACAGTGTTGAATAAATTTTATTGTTATAATATAACATTTCATCTTGTTCATTTGACTGAGGGTACGACGTTGGCTATTCATTGGAAAAAATTATCTGTTTCTCTGGGAATGTTGTGGTTCAGCAGTTATGCCTTCGCCCATGGCGATCACGCGCATGGTGTGCCGTTGACGGAGATGGAACAGAAAGCAGCGGAAGGCGAATTTGCGGATAGCAATGTTAAGGACAGGGCGCTTACCGACTGGGATGGCATGTGGCAATCCGTTTATCCTTATCTGGTCAGCGGTGAGCTGGATCCGGTTTTCAAACAGAAGGCGGCAAAGGATAAGGGGAAAACGGCGGAAGAGGTGAAAGCCTATTACCGGAAAGGCTATGCGACGGAAGTCGACACCATTGGTATCGAAAATGGCGTGATGGAGTTTCATACCGGTAAGCAGGTGGCTTCCTGTCAGTATGACTATGCCGGGTACAAGATCCTGACCTACACCTCAGGTAAAAAAGGGGTGCGTTATCTGTTTGAATGCAAAGACGCAAACAGTAAAGCGCCGAAGTTTGTGCAGTTCAGCGATCATATTATTGCGCCGCGGGCGTCGAACCACTTCCATATTTTTATGGGCAATACCTCACAGCAGGCGCTACTGGAAGAGATGGATAACTGGCCAACCTACTATCCTTATCAACTCAAGGCGCAGGCCGTGGTAGACGAAATGCTGCACCACTAAATTCAGGCTCAGCCCGTTGCTTGTCAGCGGGCTTCCTGTCGCGCTAAGGTGGCACCTGACATGATGACGGTGAGGCGATGACATTGAAGATTCCGGATACCCTTCGGAAACAACTGGAAAAGGCGACGGCCATCATTGAACGGATCTTTGAAGAGGATCTGTTGGCCATTCACCTGTACGGATCTGCCGTTGAAGGTGGGTTAAAACCTCACAGCGACATTGATTTGCTGGTCACCACGCGTGTGCCGCTGACGACGGCACAGCGAGAAGCGCTGATGCAGGAACTCCTGTCGGTGTCAGCCTGGCCTGGTACGTCGACGCTCTGGCGGGCGCTTGAGGTGACGGTTGTGGTGCATACCGATGTGGTGCCCTGGCGTTTTCCTCCCCGACGGGAAATGCAGTTTGGCGAGTGGTTGCGCGAGGATATTCACGCCGGGAAGTATGAACCCGCACAGCAGGATAGCGATCTGGCGATTTTATTGACTCAGGCGCGTAGTGCCAGCATGGCTTTAACCGGCGAGCGTGCGGATTTGCTTTTTGAGCCGGTCCCGGAAAACGACATTCGGGAGACATTCCGTCAGACGCTGACGCTCTGGCAGGACAACGGTGATTTACAGGGCGACGAGCGCAATATCGTGTTGACCCTGGCGCGCATCTGGTACAGCGTGACGACAGGTGGTTTTACCGCGAAAGACAGCGCGGCAGACTGGTTAATGCCTTATCTCCCGGACGAGCACGCTTCTCTACTTGTAGCCGCGCGGCTCGACTATCTGGGACAGGCAAGCGTTGACTGGGCAGAGATAATGCCCGCTGTTTCGCGCTTTGTCTGCTATGCAAAAGCAAAAATAGCCGAACAGTTATCGCTCGTGGATAAGTGATGCCATATTTCAGGCATCGTGTTGCCGCAACAGAAAAATGGCTGATAATAAAAAAGGCAGATTGCTCTGCCTTTTTTTATCAGGAATTATCTGAGAAGAGCGTTTATTTCAACTCTTCAGCTTCCGGCAATGTAACGTTAAGTTCGAGAATGGAAATATCGCCGTCCTTTTGTTCAAGCTGAACGGTGACCATTTCCGGATCAATTTGTACATACTTACAAATGACCTCAAGAATATCTTTACGCAACTGCGGTAAATAATGCGGCTCAGCGTCACTACGACGACGCTCAGCAACGATAATCTGCAATCGCTCTTTCGCGATGTTCGCTGTACTCTTTTTCCGCGAGAGAAAAAAATCCAGTAATGCCATAACTTATCCTCCGAACAGGCGTTTGAGGAAACCTTTCTTCTCTTCGTCAATGAAGCGGAAAGGACGTTCTTCTCCCAACAGACGATCTACCGTATCGGCATACGCTTTACCTGCGTCTGCATTGATGTCCAGAATGACCGGTTCGCCCTGGTTAGAGGCGCGCAGAACAGACTGATCTTCCGGGATAACTCCGACGAGTTTAATGCGCAGGATCTCCAGCACATCTTCCATACTGAGCATGTCGCCACGGTTAACACGGCCTGGGTTGTAGCGCGTCAACAGCAGATGTTCTTTAATCGGATCTTCACCGTTTTCGGCACGGCGCGATTTAGACGCCAGGATTCCCAGGATACGGTCAGAGTCGCGTACCGAGGAGACTTCCGGGTTGGTGGTGATAATCGCTTCGTCGGCGAAATAGAGCGCCATCAGCGCGCCAGTTTCAATCCCCGCAGGGGAGTCGCAAACGATAAACTCGAAATCCATTGCTTTCAGATCGTCGAGAACCTTTGCCACGCCTTCACGCGTTAATGCGTCTTTATCGCGCGTCTGAGAGGCCGGAAGAATAAAGAGATTCTCAGTGCGCTTGTCCTTGATGAGCGCCTGATTGAGTGAAGCATCACCCTGAATGACGTTGACGAAATCATAAACAACCCGACGCTCACACCCCATGATCAGATCGAGGTTACGCAGGCCGATATCAAAATCAATAACGACAGTTTTCTTTCCCTTCTGGGCCAAACCAGTAGCGATGGCCGCGCTGGAGGTGGTCTTGCCAACGCCCCCTTTACCCGAAGTAACTACAATAATGCGTGCCATAGAAATTCCTTGTTAAAAAGGGATCAATTCAACGGTTGAACTGTCAAAGCGTTATCTGCTAACTGCAGACGTGCCGCTTTGCCATAAAATTCTGCTGGGATTTTATCACTCAGCCAGTAAACACCTGCGATAGACACCAGTTCTGCCGTCAGATGGGTACAAAAAATTTGCGCATCCCGGTCACCACTTGCCCCTGCCAGCGCGCGGCCTCTCATCATGCCATAGACATGAATATTGCCATCGGCGATCAGCTCAGCGCCAGCACTGACGTGACTTGTAACAATCAGATCACATTGTGGTGCATAAATGCGTTGACCGGAACGAACGGGTATATCAATAAATCGCGTTTTTGTGACGGGAGTAGCGTTTTGCACTACAGCGGCGGGAGCAACGGGTTCAGCCGGAGCGGAACGCGCTATTTTCTCTTTACCTTCAGTGAGTAAAGGAAGGCCCATTTTGTCGATTTCAGCTTTGAGCCGGGCATCTTTACAACCGCTGACGCCAACAATACGCAATCCCGTCGACGCCACCACCTTCTGCAACTGCGGCCAGTTTACCGGCGCATCAAGGCTACTGACATTCACTACCACAGGAGCATGTTTTAAAAAAGCAGGAGCCTGAGCGATTTTGTCTTCTAACGCCTGACGAATAACCTCGGGTTCTGCTTCATGTAAATGAACCACTGATAAGGTGAAGCTACTGCCTTTAAGTTCGATGGGCGTGTTTGACATCCTGGCCTTACTCAATTTGCTATTTATCATCCCCGATGTGGAGTGATATTCCGAAGTCCAGAAGGCATGTTATAGTCACTATTATATTGAGGCAAGTCGCCATCCGTTTAATTCAGAGTAAAATGTATGTTTTGTGTGATCTACAGAAGTGCTAAGCGTGACCAGACCTATTTGTATGTCGAAAAAAAAGACGATTTCTCACGTGTGCCTGAAGAACTGATGAAAGGATTTGGTCAACCACAGCTGGCAATGATATTGCCGTTAGATGGTAGCAAAAAGTTAGTCAACGCCTCGCTGGATAAAGTAAAACAAGCCTTAACGGAGCAGGGATATTATTTACAACTGCCTCCGCCACCCGAAGATTTATTGAAGCAACATCGTTTCAACGCCTCACAAAACAATCCAGAAACCGATAAATAAACGGTACCCGGCGTCATACCTGTCGGTGCCATTCCTGAAGTCAACGATGACAAATTAGGGGAAAATGAATGTATCAACATCATAACTGGCAGGGTGCGCTGCTTGACTACCCGGTAAGCAAAGTGGTGTGCGTGGGGAGCAACTACGCCAACCACATCAAGGAAATGGGCAGCGTCACGCCGGATGAGCCGGTGCTGTTTATCAAGCCGGAAACCGCCCTGTGTGATTTGCGCCAGCCGCTGGTCATTCCGACGGATATGGGCTCGGTGCACCATGAAGTCGAACTGGCGGTATTGATCGGCGCAACGCTGCGTCAGGCGACCGAAGAGCATGTTCGTAAGGCTATCGCTGGATATGGCGTGGCGCTCGATCTGACGCTGCGTGATATCCAGGGCAAAATGAAGAAGGCCGGGCAGCCCTGGGAGAAGGCAAAAGGATTTGATAATTCATGCCCGTTATCCGGATTCATTCCGGTCGCAGAATTTAACGGCGATCCGCAGGCGACGCCACTGGGGCTGACGGTCAATGGCGTAGTTCGCCAGCAGGGTACAACGGCGGATATGATCCATAAAATCGTCCCCTTAATCGCCTACATGAGCAAATTCTTTACCCTCAAAGCGGGTGACGTCGTGCTGACCGGCACCCCGGAAGGCGTCGGACCGCTCGCCAGCGGCGACGAGCTGGTGGTCAATTTTAACGGTCACACCCTGACAACCCGCGTCCTGTAACGCCTGCTTGCCGCCTTTTTAGGCGGCAAAACTTGCATCAACGTGCCAGACTGGTTATAAGGTGCAGCTTTATAGCAATGGCGGATACCCTGATGAGCGATTTACCTTTCTGGCAACGTAAAACCCTGGATGAAATGACCGATGCCGAATGGGAGTCGTTATGTGATGGCTGCGGTCAGTGCTGCCTGCATAAGCTGATGGACGAGGATACCGACGAGATTTATTTCACCAACGTCGCCTGCCGCCAGCTCAACATCAAAACCTGCCAGTGTCGCAATTACGAACGTCGGTTCGAGTACGAGCCTGACTGTATCAAGCTAACGCGTGATAACCTGCCCACCTTTGAATGGTTGCCGATGACCTGCGCCTATCGTCTGCTGGCGGAAGGGAAAGGACTGCCTGAATGGCACCCGCTGCTGACGGGATCGAAAGCGGCAATGCACGGCGAGCGAATTTCGGTGCGTCACATTGCGGTAAGAGAGTCAGAAGTCCATGACTGGCAGGACCATATTCTCAACAAACCGTCATGGGCGGACTAAACCGCCCGGTCTGATTTCAGGCTAACGGCAAAAAAAACGCTCCCGGTTGGGAGCGTCAGACTGCTGACAAAGAAGGAAAAGACGTGGTTTTTCCTTCTTTGTGGTTATCAGCCGAAAATCGATGAATTGATTTTCCGGGTTTTTAATGAGGTGATCTTTGCTTGTCCGGTATCGGGATGATGTTTGTCATCACTCTCACGCTCCCGGTTGGGAGCGTCTGAGATTAACGACCGAACAGATCGCGTCTTTTCGGTTTAAGCGGCTGAGCAATCAGCACCAGAACCGCGACGACCAGATAGGCAACGAAAATGCCTAATAGCCATTGCGGCATTTCCAGAGATAAAAATTCCCACTGACGCTCGGCGCAATCACCAGAGGCGACAAACACCTGTGGTAACCATTTGTCCAGTGGCAACCAGGCAGGGAAGCGAGCCATGAAATCACAGGTCATGAACGGGGAAGGGTGTAACTGGATCATGGTATGTTCCCATGTCAGTTGAACCCCACGCCAGGCACTGTAGATCCAGATAATCAACGCCACATAGCGCAACGGTGTTTTAGGCGCAATAGCCCCAACCAGACCGGCCCCCATGACGCCAAACAGCGCACAGCGTTCGTAGATGCACAGTACGCACGGCTTAAGCAGCATAACGTGCTGAAACCACAGCGCGACCAGTTCAAGCGCTAAGGCAGTAAAAGCCATCAATAACCACGCGCCCCGACCCCGTGAGCACTGGTTCAAATATCGCAACATAATAATTTCCCTGCAACATGCGTAGACACGGCAGTGTAAACCAATTCGATTACCGCGCCACCAGGAGAAACTCAAATATTGTGTAATTGGAGAAATATCACGCAAAAAGGCAAACCGGGCAGTGAAATGCCCGGTTAGTTGTTATGAAAGTGTAGCTAACCAACCGGTTTGCATCATCCACTCGGTCATTGGCGTCAGGGTAAACTCGACGCACAGCAGGCCGACCAGCGTCAGCACGATGGTATAGGGCAGCGCCATCCAGACCATCCGACCATAGGAGAGGCGAATCAGCGGTGCCAGTGCGGAGGTGAGCAGGAACAGGAATGCCGCCTGACCGTTCGGCGTCGCCACGGATGGCAGGTTTGTCCCGGTGTTGATCGCAACGGCTAACAGCTCGTATTGTTGCAGGGAGATCGCACCACTTTCCATGGCCGCTTTGGCCTCGTTAATGTAGATAGTACCGACGAAAACATTATCCGAGATCGACGAGAGCAGGCCGTTGAAGAGATAGAACAGCGTCAGTTGCGCGTGCTCTGAGGCTTGCAATACGTACTGAATAATCGGCGAAAAGAGATGCTGGTCGATAATCACCGCGACAATGGAGAAAAAGACCGTCAGCAGCGCGGTGAATGGCAGAGATTCGGTGAACGCCTTGCCAATGGCATGTTCATCCGTCACGCCGGTCAGCGACGTTGCGAGGATAATCACGGAGAGGCCAATCAGTCCCACTTCCGCCAGATGCAGCGCCAGGGCAATCACCAGCCAGACGCCGATAATCGCCTGCACAATCAGTTTTACTCTGTCCTGACGTGAACGCTGATGGCGGCTCTGATCATCAAACTGCTGCAAGACGTCACGCACTTTTTCCGGCAGTGTTTCGCCATAGCCAAACCAGCGCAGTTTCTCAACCAGTACACAGGTGAGCAGGCCGCAAATCAGTACCGGAACGGTAACAGGCGACATCCGCAGGAAGAAGTCGCCAAAGTGCCAGCCAGCGGCTTTGGCGATGATCAGGTTCTGCGGCTCGCCCACCATCGTCATCACGCCGCCCAGAGCGGTACCCACCCCGGCATGCATCATCAGACTGCGCAAAAAGCCGCGGAATTGCTCAAGCACTGTTTTGTAGTGTTGATCAATGTGACTGTCATCCAGGATGTCGCTATCATCGCCGCGGGAAGAGGCCACGCGGTGATAAATGCCGTAGAACCCGACGGCGACGCTGATCACTACCGCTACCACGGTCAGTGCGTCAAGGAAGGCGGAAAGGAAGGCCGCCGCCACACAAAACGCCAGCGACAGCAGCATTTTAGAACGAATGCTCAGCAGCAGCCGGGTAAAAATAAACAGCAACAGCTGCTTCATAAAATAGATGCCCGCGACCATGAACATCAGTAGCAGTAAAACTTCCAGATTGTTTGCCACCTCTTCGCGAACATGCGCGGCGCTGGTCATCCCGATGATAACTGCTTCAATGGCTAACAAACCGCCCGGTAGCAGTGGATAACACTTCAGCGCCATCGCCAGCGTGAAGATGAATTCCGCCACCAACAACCAGCCCGCAACAAACGGGTTGATGATGAAAATCAGTGGATTAACTATCAGGAAGATCAGTAGCGCAAGCTTGTACCAGTCTGGCGACTGGCCTAAAAAGTTGCGCCAGAGCGCGCGGCCCCATGAGAGTTCCATTATGGTTTCCCTTACCTTATTTATTGAAATGATGTTTTTATGGTTAGCGACAAAGAGTAACGGTCAGTCTGAATGCAGGCAAGCCTTTCACCCCAGACAGCCAGCGTTATCAAGAAAATGAAGCCTTGATCCACTTTTTCTTCGTTGTGTCTCCTATCGGGCATGTAACCCGTCTGGTATGATGAGTGTAACTATGTTTTGCTGTGTAATGGAAATCTCACTATGGTCATTAAGGCGCAGAGCCCGGCGGGTTTCGCGGAAGAGTACATCATTGAAAGTATCTGGAATAACCGCTTCCCTCCTGGCACTATCTTGCCTGCAGAACGAGAACTCTCCGAACTGATTGGGGTGACACGTACCACTTTACGTGAAGTGCTGCAGCGCCTGGCGCGAGACGGTTGGTTGACCATTCAGCATGGCAAACCGACGAAGGTGAATAATTTCTGGGAAACCTCCGGACTGAATATTCTTGAAACGCTGGCGCGTCTCGATCACGAAAGCGTCCCGCAGTTGATCGACAATCTGCTGTCGGTGCGGACCAACATCTCCACTATCTTCATTCGTACCGCGTTTCGTCAGCATCCTGACAAAGCGCAGGAAGTGCTGGCGACCGCGCAGGAAGTGGCCGATCACGCCGATGCGTTTGCCGATCTCGATTACAACATTTTCCGTGGTCTGGCATTTGCCTCCGGCAACCCGATTTATGGTCTGATCCTGAACGGCATGAAAGGGTTGTATACCCGCATTGGTCGTCACTATTTTGCCAATCCGGAAGCGCGCAGCCTGGCGCTGGGTTTCTACCATAAGCTGTCGCAACTGTGCCTGCAGGGCGCGCACGATCAGGTGTACGAAACGGTGCGTCGTTACGGTCACGACAGCGGCGAGATCTGGCACCGGATGCAGAAAAACCTGCCCGGCGATTTAGCCATTCAGGGCCGCTAAAAACGAACCCCCTCACGATGAGGGGGTTTTTGTTTACAGGCTGTTCATTCTGGGGGGACAGCGCTCCAGCAGTTCCACGCTTCCGTCCTCGTTTTGCTGTTCCAGCAACACATCAAATCCCCACAGCCGATGCACATGCTTGAGCACCTCTTTGCGGCCTTTATCCAGCGGCGCGCGATTATGCGGAATATAACGCAGGGTGAGCGAACGATCGCCCCGCAGATCCACGTTCCAGACCTGAATATTCGGCTCTACGTTGCTCAGATTATATTGCGACGAGAGGCGGTTGCGGATTTCGCGGTAGCCTTCTTCGTTATGAATGGCAGAGATTTCCAGATAGTTATGCCGATCGTCATCCAGCACCGTAAAGAGGCGAAAATCGCGCATCACCTTCGGCGACAGGAACTGGCTGATGAAGCTCTCATCTTTGAAGTCGCGCATGGCAAAATGCAGCGTTTCCAGCCAGTCGGAACCGGCGATATCCGGGAACCAGTACTTATCTTCTTCCGTCGGCGACTGGCAGATGCGCTTGATGTCCTGGAACATAGCGAAACCCAGTGCGTAAGGGTTTATGCCGCTGTACCACGGGCTGTTATAAGGCGGCTGGAACACCACGTTGGTATGGCTGTGTAAAAACTCCAGCATAAAACGTTCGGTGACTTTCCCCTCGTCATACAGGTGGTTCAGGATGGTGTAATGCCAGAACGTGGCCCAGCCCTCATTCATCACCTGCGTCTGTTTTTGCGGATAAAAATACTGACTGACTTTGCGCACAATGCGCAGGATCTCGCGCTGCCATGACTCCAGCAGCGGGGCATTTTTTTCCATAAAGTAGAGCAGATTTTCCTGCGGTTCTGAGGGATAGCGCCGCGCTTCGGCAATCGTCTTCTCTTCCTCTTTTTTCGGCAGGGTACGCCACAGCATGTTCACCTGGCTTTGCAGATACTCTTCACGACTCTGTTGGCGGGCCTTCTCCTCCTGGAGTGAGATTTTCTGCGGGCGTTTATAGCGATCAACGCCGTAGTTCATCAGCGCGTGGCAGGAGTCGAGCAATCGCTCAACCTCGTCCACGCCGTATCGCTCTTCGCACTGAGTGATGTAATTACGCGCGAAGATCAGGTAATCAACAATGGAGCTGGCATCAGTCCAGCTGCGGAACAGATAGTTATTTTTGAAGAACGAGTTATGTCCGTAACAGGCGTGCGCCATCACCAGCGCCTGCATGGTAATGGTGTTCTCCTCCATCAGGTATGCAATACACGGGTTGGAGTTGATCACAATCTCATAGGCCAGCCCTTGCTGACCGTGCTTATACAGTCGTTCGGTCTCGATGAATTTTTTACCAAACGACCAGTGAGGATAGTTAATCGGCATTCCGACGCTGGAGTATGCATCCATCATCTGCTCGGAGGTGATGACCTCAATCTGGTGCGGGTAGGTATCCAGTCTGTAGAGTTTCGCCACCCGATCTATTTCCGCCAGGTAGACATCCAGCAGATCAAACGTCCAGTCGGGTCCATCGCTCAAGCGTGTGGTGTCCTTGTTCATGGAATCAATCGTAGCCATTCGCGCACCCTCATTGTTGGCGGCACTCTCTGTGTGGAGCACCTCATTTCAAGCATAGAACACCCGGTTAAAAACCGTGTCAGTGAAGAAATATTTTCTTTGCGATTTCCGCTGGTCGACTCGCCAGATTACGGGGTGGTCACGATATTTTCTGCTGGATAAAAATAACCCACAGCAGGAGATACCAAAGCAGAGAGTTCACTGTTCTGCCTGCTATATGTGAGATGTGTCACCATAAAAAAGCCATATGTTGAATAATATTTTCATCTGGGTTATCAAGATGTAATTAGATGATTGTTCTTTTACTGTTACTGTTAACGGAGTGGCTATGCGAGTTGTCATACTGGGAAGTGGCGTCGTTGGCGTGACCAGCGCCTGGTATCTGAGTCAGGCTGGACATGATGTTACCGTCATCGATCGTGAACCCGGCCCGGCGCTGGAGACCAGCGCGGCGAATGCGGGGCAGATCTCTCCGGGCTATGCCGCGCCCTGGGCTGCGCCGGGTGTACCGCTGAAAGCGATTAAATGGATGTTCCAGCGCCATGCGCCGCTGGCCGTTCGTCTTGACGGGACACAGTTCCAGTTAAAGTGGATGTGGCAGATGCTGCGCAACTGCGACACCAGCCACTACATGGAAAACAAAGGGCGGATGGTACGTCTGGCGGAATACAGCCGTGACTGCCTGAAAGCGCTACGTGCGTCGACCGGTATCCAGTATGAAGGGCGGCAGGGCGGGACGCTGCAACTGTTCCGTACCGCGCAGCAGTATGAGAACGCCACGCGCGACATTGCCGTGCTGGAAGACGCCGGTGTGCCGTATCAGTTGCTGGAAGCCAGTCGACTGGCGGAAGTCGAGCCGGCGCTGGCGGAAGTGGCGCACAAACTGACCGGCGGCTTGCGTCTGCCGAATGACGAAACCGGCGACTGCCAGCTCTTTACCCAGCGTCTGGCGCAGATGGCCGAACAGGCGGGCGTCAAATTCCGCTTCAACACACCGGTGGATAAACTGCTCTGCGAAGGCGAACAGATTTACGGCGTGAAATGTGGTGATGAGATCGTTAAAGCTGATGCGTACGTCATGGCGATGGGGTCTTACTCCACGGCGATGCTGAAAGGGATTGTCGATATTCCGGTCTATCCGCTGAAAGGCTATTCGCTGACGATTCCGGTGGCGGAAGAGGACGGCGCGCCGGTTTCGACTATTCTTGATGAAACTTACAAAATCGCCATTACCCGTTTTGACCAGCGCATCCGCGTGGGGGGGATGGCGGAAATTGTCGGTTTCAATACCGAACTGCTCCAGCCGCGTCGGGAAACGCTTGAGATGGTGGTGCGCGATCTCTACCCGCGCGGGGGGCATGTTGAGCAGGCGACATTCTGGACCGGTTTGCGGCCAATGACGCCGGACGGTACGCCCGTTGTGGGACGTACCCGCTTCAAAAATCTGTTGTTAAATACCGGACACGGTACGCTGGGATGGACGATGGCCTGTGGTTCAGGGCAGTTGCTGAGCGATATATTGTCAGGTCGCACGCCCGCCATTCCGTATGACGATTTGAGCGTGGCGCGCTACCACGCAGGCTTTACGCCTTCACGTCCCCAACATCTGCACGGCGCACATAACTAAGAAGGACGAGAGATGACCCGCCCTATACTGGCCAGCCTTGACCTGCAGGCGATGAAACAAAACCTGAGCATTGTGCGTCAGGCCGCACCGGACGCCCGCGTTTGGTCAGTGGTGAAAGCCAATGCTTATGGACACGGCATAGAACGTATCTGGAGTGCGCTGGGCAACACCGACGGTTTTGCCCTGTTGAATCTGGAAGAGGCGGTCACCCTGCGTGAGCGCGGCTGGAAAGGGCCGATCCTGATGCTGGAAGGTTTTTTCCACGCTGAAGATCTGGAACGGTATGACACCTGGCGTCTGACCACCTGCGTGCACAGCAACTGGCAGCTCAAAGCGATCCAGAATGCGAAGCTTAAGGCGCCGCTGGATGTCTATGTGAAGGTTAACAGCGGCATGAACCGCCTGGGATTCCAGCCGGAACGGCTGCAAACCGTCTGGCAGCAACTGCGCGCGATGCCGAACGTCGGTGAAATGACGCTGATGTCGCATTTTTCCGACGCTGAGCACCCTGACGGGATCCACAATGCAATGGCGCGCATCGAGCAGGCTGCGGAAGGGCTGGATTGCCGGCGTTCGCTGTCAAACTCCGCGGCCACGCTGTGGCATCCTGATGCACATTTTGACTGGGTACGCCCGGGCATTATTCTCTATGGCGCTTCGCCGTCAGGTCAGTGGCGCGATATCGCCAATACCGGACTGAAGCCAGTGATGACGCTGAGCAGCGAAATCATTGGTGTACAGACACTAAAAGCGGGAGACCGCGTCGGCTATGGCGGACGTTATACCGCCAGAGGCGAGCAACGCATTGGCATCGTGGCGGCTGGCTATGCGGATGGCTATCCGCGCCATGCGCCTAGCGGCACGCCGGTGCTGGTGGACGGTGTCCGGACCACGACGGTGGGGACAGTGTCAATGGATATGTTGGCGGTGGATTTGACGCCATGCCCGCAGGCGGGCATCGGAACGCCGGTGGAGCTGTGGGGCAAAGAGATCAAAATTGACGACGTGGCGCAATCAGCTGGAACGGTGGGTTATGAGCTGATGTGTTCGCTGGCGTTGCGCGTTCCTGTTGTGACGGTGTAACTTTTATGGTATTGCCGGATGCCGGCGCGATGCGCCTGATCCGGCCTACAGCACACGCTACGCGGCGTCTCAGTAGGCCAGATAAGCGCAGCGCCTTCCGGCAGAGTCACTATTCTTCGTCTTCATCCCCGGCAACGCGGACACCGACTTTGCGCACCTGATTATCCTCTTTTTCGGCAACCGTCCAGATCATCCCGGCAAATTCGACCTGGTCGCCGACGACCGGGGCGGCACCCAGCAGTTGCTGAACAATTTCACCCAGCGTTTGCTGCTTATCGCGGTACTCCGTTCCGTCATCCAGACCATAAATCAGCGCCACATCGGCATACTTAGCGTTGGCTTCGAGAATAAAGTCGCCGAAGAAGCGCTGATCCAGCGCCACCGGCGGCGACTGGCTGAACAGTTTGCCCAGCGCCGGAAGATCGCGTTCACGCCCGATGACGCACAGCACATCGCCTTCACGCAGACGGGTGCTGCCGGTGGGATGAAACAGCACATTGTCACGAAACAGCGCCGCAATGCGCGTTTCCTGAGGCATATGCAGATCGCGCAGCGCCGCGCCGACACACCATTTATCGGCACTGAGCTGATAGACAAACTGCTCCCACGGATTGTCCGGATGAATATCCAGACCCACGCGTGAGACCGGCCAACCGACCGGTGGTACCACCACCTTCGCCTTTTTCGCCGCCCAGGAGAGCGACGTCCCCTGCAAAACCAGTGACACCAGCACTACGAAGAAAGCGACGTTAAAGAACAGACGGGCATTTTCCAGACCCGCCATCATCGGAAAGACGGCAAGAATGATCGGTACCGCACCGCGCAGACCCACCCAGCTAATAAAGACGCGTTCACGCAGATTAAAACCGCGGAACGGCAGCAGTCCGATAAATACAGAGAGTGGACGGGCAATGAAAATCATCCCGGCGGAAAGAATCAGCGCCGGAATAGCAATCGGCAACAGGTCAGAAGGATTCACCAGCAGTCCGAGCACAAGGAACATGCCGATCTGTGCCAGCCAGGCCAGTCCGTCGAAGTTTTGCAAAATGCCGTAGCGGTTGCGGATAGGGCGATTGCCCAGTAAAAAACCGCACAGATAGACCGCCAGGATCCCGCTGCCTTCCAGCGCCGTGGTCAGGGCAAACACCAGAATCCCGCCGCTCAGGGCTAATAGCGGGTAGAGTCCGGCGGGCAGAGAGATACGATTAATCATCTGCTGTAGCAGATAGCCGCCGCCCAGCCCAAGCAGGATGCCCAGACCAAACTGTTGAATAATGTGGACAGCGAACATCCAGCTTAAGCCGGTTTCGTGTTGCTGAATCATCTCGATCAGCGTAATGGTCAGAAATACTGCCATCGGGTCATTACTGCCGGATTCAATTTCCAGCGTCGCGCCGACACGCTCGTTCAGCCCCTTGCCGCCAAGCAGGGAAAAAACCGCCGCCGCATCTGTTGAACCGACAATGGCGCCAATCAACAGACCCTGAATCAGATCGAGATTAAACAGCCAGGCGGCAATCATACCGGTTAACCCGGAGGTGATCAGGACGCCAACGGTCGCCAGAGAAAGCGCCGGGCCCAGCGCGACACGAAACGAACTGGCCTGCGTGCGCATCCCGCCATCGAGCAGAATAATCGCCAGCGCAAGGTTACTGACCATATAGGCGAAGGGATAATTATCGAACGGGATGCCGCCGACGCCATCGACGCCCGCCAGCATGCCAATGGCCAGGAAGATAACCAGAATCGGAATGCCAAGGCGTGATGAAAATGAACTGAGTAAGATACTGCTGGTAACGAGGACGGACCCCAAAATGAAAAGACTGATTATTGCCGCGGCGTCCAACGTTCGATTACTCCTCAATCAGGAATTTTTTGGTGCATTGACATTATCATATTAACGGCTACATCCGGGCGTTACTTAGTCCTGCAGCCGTTTTTTTTTATGATTTCAGAAAGGGATGACCCGAGATCGTCAGTTGCGTACCGTTTTGACTGTTTTGCAATACGGCATGCGCGCCCAACGCCAGCGTAACGGTTCGCGGCTCATGACCAAAATCGAGTCCAGTTATCAGGGGAATAGAGAGGCGTTCACGTAAAAACGCATACACGGTGTTAAGATCGTAACCGGCATCATACTCATTCGGGGTGCTACCGCTGAAACTGCCCAGCACAATGGCGCTCTGCCGGTTCAATATACCGGCGTCAACCAACTGCAATAACATGCGCTCAACGCGAAAAGGGTGCTCGTTAATGTCTTCCAGTACCAGAATGCCGTTTTCTATTTTGGGCATCCACGGGGTACCGATGAGCGAAATCAGCATCGCCAGATTACCGCCCCACAGCGTTCCTTGCGTGTGACAGGCCGGACCGTCGCCTTGCCATTCCACCGTGTACTGCGCGTGACGCAATGCCTGCCAGAAATGGGTTTGCGTAAAGGTATTCAGCTCCGGCGCGCCAACGTTCGCCGCCAGCATTGGACCACTGAAAGTGATGACATTGCCCAGCGCCAGCAGACCGCACTGGATCGCCGTAAAATCACTGTGTCCGCAAATAAGCAGCGGATCCCGCTGTTGTCGGGCGGCAAGGGCCTGCCAGTCGATGTGTTGCAGTAGACGGCTCGCTCCATAGCCACCGCGCACCGGCATGACGATGGTGTCCGGCGCGGTGAGATGCACAAGGTCGTTCACGTCCGCCAGACGCTCCGAATCCGTACCCGCAAAGCGTTGATGGCGACGACTGACCACCGCCGTATTATCGACCTGATGCCCGGCCTCTTTAAGGCGCTGGATACCAAGTAAAGCCGCGTGCTGATTGATGCAGTAGCCCGAGGGGGCAATTAAGTGAAACCGGGACATGGCAATTCCTTGCTACAACAGAAACCAAATGTATATCATGCCGCTTATAGTAGAACGTTTTGCCGGAGGGTGCTTTGCTTATCCGGTTTATAACGGTGGTTTTAGTAACAAAGCGTTCCGGCGATAAGGACAGAAGACGTGAAATTGAGATGGTTTGCTTTTTTAATTCTGCTGCTTGCAGGCTGTAGTTCAAAACAAGATTATAAAAATCCCCCGTGGAACGCGGAAGTGCCGGTAAAACGTGCCATGCAATGGATGCCGATCAGCGAAAAAGCCGGTGCGGCGTGGGGTGTTAGTCCACAATTGATTACGGCGATTATCGCCATTGAGTCAGGCGGGAATCCCAATGCGGTCAGCAAATCGAATGCGATAGGGTTGATGCAATTAAAAGCGTCAACTTCAGGACGCGATGTCTATCGTCGGATGGGCTGGAGCGGCGAGCCTACGACCAGTGAACTGAAAAACCCGGAACGGAATATCTCAATGGGCGCTGCCTACCTGAGTATTCTGGAGACCGGCCCGCTCGCCGGCATTGAGGATCCGCAGGTGATGCAGTACGCGCTGGTCGTCTCCTACGCTAACGGCGCAGGCGCACTGCTACGCACGTTCTCTTCCGACCGGAAAAAAGCAATTAACAAAATCAACGATCTCAGCGCTGATGAGTTCGTTGAACACGTCGCGGATAACCATCCTGCGCCTCAGGCACCGCGCTACATCTATAAATTGCAGCGCGCGCTGGATGCGATGTAATTAGTCGCGCACTTTATTTGATTTTTCGCGCGCTTCGCGCTCAAGGGAAAAGATAATCCGCTGAAGTTCCCGCTCCACCGCCGGGCCGACGTTGAGAAAACGAAAGCTCAGGCGGGGAGTGGAAATGGTCTCGTTTTTGCCGTCAATCACTTTGCGTTCGGTGACGGAAATCAGCTGTGCGTCAAAGTGAAACATTCCCCATTCCCCCATATCCAATGCCACCTGCGAAAAACGCATCCCTTCGGTGAGACCTGACGGTTTCGGGCCTTCCAGCAGAGCACCCATTCCGCCGAGGGAAAGATCGTATAAACGAAAACGTAGGGTGCTGTTATCCGGCATCTGTGCCGTACAACCGTAGGGAGGATGGAGCGGCGCGCAGATGCGGAAGTATTCCCGTCGTTGCACAAACCACAGCGCCGGAGGGAGCGGGGTGATAAAGGCGGGAAGCTGCTGATACTCACCGCTCTGCAACTGCTCAAGAGTAAACTCGACCTTCGCGCCCTGGGTTTCGGCGGTAAAGGTAATATTGCGCGCTTTTTGCACGGCGAGATTTTCTTTTTGCTGACTGCCAAAATCCATCACCAGCCTTTCGGCCGAGACGTCAAGGATCTTGCTGATGAATTGTCCGCCGGACCAGGAGACGCGCAAAGGCACCTGGTTGCTGTTTAAGTCGCGAAGAACCCCCAACACCGCCAACGGATTTTGCTTCAGGAACTGCTCATTGTAATGACTCACGCGGAATGCCTCCTGGCTGCCTGACAGTCTATCGAACGGTTATCGGCAAGACGCAGGAGAACTTAATACAAACGCGTGATTTTTTTTACCAAAGACAAATAATTCAGCCTCGCGGAAACAACGGGGATCAAGGGGTTGCCTATACTTAACGGACAAGCGCAAGAAACGGTTGCGTGTGGTTTCCCTGAAAAGAGGGTCTGAACATGGGAATTATTGCCTGGATTGTATTTGGTTTGATTGCCGGTGTTATCGCCAAATTGATCATGCCGGGACGTGACGGCGGCGGATTCATCCTGACCTGTATACTCGGCATCGTCGGTGCTGTAGTGGGCGGATGGCTGGCGACCATGTTTGGTATTGGCGGCACGATCAGTGGTTTTAACCTTCACAGTTTCCTGGTCGCTGTGGTGGGCGCCATTGTGGTGCTGGTGGTATACCGGCTCGTACGCCGCGATTAATAACAATACGGCTCCTGCGGGAGCCGTGTTTTTAATGGTATTCCCCTTCAATTCCTCTCTTGATTTACCCATTGAAATGAGAATAATTGGCATTCCAATTTAAACTGATAATTATTCTCACTATGACAACTTCTTGTTTTCGACTTTGCGCGCTTTCTGGCTGTATCTCACTGGCTCTGACCACATTGTCATATGCGGCGGACACCAACGAATCGACTATTGTCGTTTCAGCGACAGGTCAGGAGAGCCTGCTGCCTGCCTGGACTAACAGCGCCACCAAATCTGCTGTCCCGGAAAGTAAAACGCCGCAGGTGATTAATACCATCGATAATCACGAGATCGCGTTACGTCATGCGAATTCCGTCAACGAGATCCTGCGCTATGCGCCGGGGGTGTCGACAGAAATGCGCGGCAATACCTCCTACCTGAGCGAGTACAAGATTCGCGGTTTCTCTGTCGATCAGGAGTACTACAACGGCCTGCAGTTGCCGTACAACGTCACTGGCAACACCAAAGCACGTATCGACCCGCTGCTGGTGGAAAGCGTCGATATTCTGAAAGGGCCCGCCTCTGTGCTGTATGGCAGCGGTTCGCCAGGAGGACTGGTGAATATTCAGGGCAAAAAACCGCAGGCTGAACAAAAAACGGAGATCGGCTTTAATACCGGTACACGAAATCTGAAAGAAGGCTATCTGGATTCCACCGGCAAAATCAGCGACAGCGACTGGAATTACCGTCTGCTGGGCAAGGCGACGGAGGGCGACGATCAACCGCGTACGACACGTTATGAAGACTATCTGTTGGCGCCCTCCGTCACCTGGCAACCAGACAGCAAAACGCGCCTGACGCTGGATGCGCTGGTGCAAAATACACCGTCGTTGTCGCCGTCAAACCCGTTACCCATTGCCTATTTGCGCTCGGGGTATGCCGATCGCCGTGATTACGCCGGTGATGAGTGGAGTGGCTTTAAGCAGCGTCAGTGGATGGTGGGTTATCATTTCGAACATGAATTTGACAGCGGTTGGGGATTCAGTCAGCGGGCGCGCTATTTTGATGTTGATACGCACCAGCGCAGCGTCTATTCAACCGGCAATGGCACAAACCCGGTCTGGATGCTGAACCGCTTTGCCTATACCACCGATGAAGATCTGAAAAGTTTCAACATTGACAACCAGGTAACGAAAACGGTCACGCTGGGCGACTGGCAGCACCATATTCTGGCCGGTTTTGATTATCAGAAACTCGACAGCCATTACTTCTACCGTTACGCCAGCGCCACGCCGGGAATCGACATGCGCGACCCGGATTTCCATCAGGTGCATACTGCCGATCTGGGGTTGTACACCGCACAGAAAAACCGCCTTTCTTATCAGCAAAATGGCTACTACTTGCAGGATCAGGTGGCGTTTGGCGGCTTAAATCTGTTGGCCAGTCTGCGTTACGACGACTATCGGTCAACGACGACCGACGCGCTGCAAAATGATGAGAAAACCTGGATCGCCCAGGACCGGGTGACCAAACGTTTTGGCGCGCTTTATGCCTTTGAAAACGGTATTTCACCGTTTATCAGTTATTCCGAAGGCTTCAAACCGATTTCACCGCAGGGCACGCTGACGTCAAAAGAGGTGAAGCCGACAACCAGCAAACAACTGGAAGGCGGGGTGAAATACCTGCTGGCTGATTACGCGACCACGCTGACGGCATCCGTGTTTAACATCCGTCAGAAGAATGTTCTTTCCGCCACACCAACCTGGGATTATCGGCAGACCGGGGAGATCGAATCAAAAGGCGCGGAACTGTCGGTGATTAGCCGACCAGGTGACAACGTCACGTTGATTGCCAACTACGCCTATACTCATGCGATCAATACTGAAGACGAAACATACGAAGGCAAACGCCCGACACAGGTGCCGGAGAATGCGTTTAATCTGTGGGGCGATTACACCTTCGATGCGACCGTACTGCGCGGGCTAACAATGGGCGCAGGGGCGCGCTATACCGGGCCGATGGAAATTGCGCCGGATAACAAGAGCGGTAAGCTCGGAGGCACAACGCAGTACGATCTCGCCGTGTCATATCAGTTAGGCGAGGCGCTGCCTTCATTGCGCGGCGTGACGTTAAAAGCCAGCGCGCAGAATATCACCAACAAAGAAACCTTCAGTTGCTACGATAGCACCAATTGCTGGATTGGTCGTGATCGTACCGTTCAGGTCGGGGCAAGCTACCGTTTCTGATCGCGTGAAGCGAAAACCGGCCTGGTATTTCCAGGCCGGTCAGGCGTTGGCTATTACGGCGTTGCCTGTTTTTGTGTCGGTTCGGTGGAGGTCTGGCGAGTCACAGGACGTTTTTCCGGCACGTTGTCGCATGGATTTTCCTTCGGACAGATCAGGTCGAGCATCTTCAGCGTGACGCCGTTGCTCCAGCCAAAACCATCCTGTAACGGATATTCACCGCCGCCACCGCCGGTTCCGGTGCTGCTGACGTCATATTTTTCCACCAGCTTTTGCTCGCGATCGTAGGTGTGCTGCACGTTGGTCAGAAATCGCCAGCTTACCTCCATTGCCACCTCACTCTGTCCATAGTTCTGTAAGCCCTCGGTGGCGACCCACTGCAACGGCGCCCAGCCGTTTGGCGCATCCCATTGCTGTCCGCTTTTCACCGAGGTGGTGGCAAGCCCGCCCGGCTGCAGCAGATGCGCGCGAGTGGCCACGGCCATTTTGCTGGCGCGATCTTTCGAGGCCGCGTTGACATACAGTGGGAACAGGGCGGCAGCGGTCAGTTGATTACGCACCTGCTTGCTCTTCAGATCGTAATCCGCATACCAGCCTTCTTTGTCATTCCACAGGTAGTGCTCAATCGCTTTCTGTCTGGCGTTCGCCAGCGAATCGTACTGGTTGGCTTTTGCTTCATCCCCCGCGGCTTTGCTGGCGCGCGCGAGGATTTTTTCCATCTTGTACAGCAGCGCGTTAAGATCCACCGGAACGATGCTGGTGGTCCGCAGCGTGCCGAGCTGCTGTGGGTTATCCATCCAGCGCGAACTGAAATCCCAGCCGGATGCCGCCGCAGCGCGCAGATCGCGATAAATGTCGGTGGCCGGACGGTTTGGATTGCTTTTTGCCGTGGCGATATCCTCAACCCAGGATTCCGGTCGTGGCGTATCCCGCTCATCCCAGTAGCGGTTCAAAATGGTGCCATCATCCAGTTTCACCACCCGTTTGTTCTGTTGACCTGCCTGCAGCGTTTCGACGCCTTCCATCCAGTAGAGATACTCTTTTTGCAGCTGCGGCAGGTATTTTGTCAGCGCATCGTCGCCGTCATGCTGCGCCAGCAGTTCCACCATCAGGGAGAAGAAGGGGGGCTGGGAACGGCTCAGATAGTAGGTGCGGTTGCCGTTGGGGATATGACCGAAAGCATCAATCTCCCAGGCAAAGTTCGCCACCATATCGGCAATTTTGTCCCAGTGATCGCTTTCGGCAAGTCCCAACATGGTGAAGTAGCTGTCCCAGTAATAGACTTCCCGGAAGCGCCCGCCGGGTACCACGTAAGGTTCAGGTAGCGGCAGCAACGAATCCCATTTTCCCGCGCTTTCGGTAGAGCGTGTTAATACTGGCCACAGCCCGTCGATATGTTCACGCAGCGATTGTCCTTCCGGCGGAACATATTTTTCTCCCTCTTTTGGCAACGTGAAGTTGACGCTCACAAAGTGGCGTAAATCGAAACTGGATTGATTTTTTTGCATCCGGTAATCCGCAAGGATCATCAGCGGATCGCTGTTTGGCACGGCATCAGCAAAGGTCTTTTGATCGGGGAACAGTCTGGCATTCTGCACATCGTTAAACAGCGGGCCGAGCAAAATATCCGGCGGTTGCGGCGGGGTAACCGGCATCTCTTCTGCGTGCACAGACAGTGAAGAGAAGGACAGAAGGGTGCCGGAAACCGCTAATTTTATGACCCACGACAGCGAACCAGACGTGCAAAAAGCAGGGGTATGCATTGATTCATCTCCTTAGTGCGTACCGAAAAACGGTATCTACCATGAGAAAATCGTAGTCCAGGATCGCCCCCGGCGCGTTGTTACCCTCCTTTTTTTGCGACGTTACAGGGTTTTCCTTTCCCTGACGACGCGATTTTGCGCCACATCAAGGGTCAACCGCTCACCCGTCTGCACATCGTCAAGTGCGTCGCCCTGCTGGCATATCCAGGCGATGCCCATCTCGCGGGCGATCAAGGCGCCATGCGCGAGCGGACTGCCTTCACGCAGGCAAATGCCTTTCACCACGTTCGGGTCGAATTCCGGCACCGTTGAGGGAAACAGATTGTCGGCGACCAGGATGGCAGGCGCGGTGAAATCAGGCAACGTCAGCGGGCTTTGCAGCAAATGACGTAGCGTGCGATGCAGGAGATCGTCGATATCGATGTAGCGCGCCTGCAGATAGGCATCATCCAGTTGCCGATACTGCATGCTGAGGTTGCTCAGCACCTGCTGCCAGGCATATTCCGCCGTACAGTGTTCACTACGCAGGATCCCGCAGGCGGTTTCAAACAGCTCTGGATCGTCCAGCAACATATGGTGACCAGAGAAAATGGCCGCCAGGTTACCAGGCCAGTGTTCTTCCATGCGGGTGAGCAGCGTCATCAGATCGAGCAGGGTGAGATCCAGCGCGTTACGCAGTCGCGCCTGTTCTGCAACGGGACTGAGATCCGAGGCTTGTCGAACCGGCGGCAGCGTCGGGGTGTAACAGAACGCGCTGCCCGTAATCTTCTCCGTCGACGATGCGGTAATTGCGACATCGTCCAGCGATTCACCGAAGTTCTCCGCAGCCAGTTGGCTAAATGCGGCCAGCGCGTCATCCGCCTGCGCTCCGCTTGCCAGCAGACGGATCGTGTCATTACAGCGAACCTGCAACAGCGATATCTGATTAAGGCTATCCGGCGTGACGCACTTGCCATTTTTTTCCAGCAGCAGATCCGCGTCAAAGGCTGACAGCGTTGCCACAAGCCGGGACGACGGACGAATGTGCAAACCGTTAGGGTTTTTGATCACCACGGACACTGATTTTGCCGCTGCGTCCGGTGCGCTAAAAACCGGAGTCATGCGGCGCTCATCAGCAGAAGAGGGTAAACCCAGTTGCTCGCGCTTAGCTTCAAGGGCGTTCGTCGCATCGGCGATGACCTTTTCGATATCCGCGCCCGCGGCGGCGCTCACCGTTGCCGCCAGCGTCCCTTCAACCAGTGGCGCGGCGCACAGTCGCACTTTCCCGGCAATGCTCGGGTCGAGAAGATCCAGCGCCGTTTCCGCACTGAGCAGGGCACTGCCGATGTCCATCATCACCAGCACGTGGTCGGTATCAGCAACAGACTCGATCGCCTCCATCACCTTGATAGGGTCGGTACCGATGGGGTTTTGCGGATCGTCGATACCGGCGGCAACGGCGATTTTACAGTCGCCGCCCATTAACATCTGTTGCGCCAGTTCGCCCACCCCCTCACCGAGGCGGGCGCTGTGAGAGACTATCACCAGGTTTACCATCTTACTGTCCTTACTCTTTTGCTGCGGCTGCCAGCATCTGGATCATAAACATCACCGAGGTTGCGCCCGGATCCTGATGCCCGATGCTGCGCTCGCCCAGATAGCTGGCGCGACCTTTGCGGGCTTGCATCGTAATTGTGCTTTGCGCGGCGGCTTCAGCCTGAACGGCGGCGGCGTCCAGCGCGGCGGTGACGGAGAGGTTCTGTTCGCTCGACTGGCGCAGTGACTCCGCCACCGGCACCCAGACATCGCACATCGTTTTATCACCCGGCTCGGCTTTACCCCGGCTGATCACGCCATCGGCGCCTTCACGCATCATTTGATAGAGTTCATTTAGCGACAAACTCTGGTGCGCCTGAGTGACCTGCGCGGCGCGGATAAAAAAGGTGCCGAACAGCGGGCCGCTGGCTCCCCCGACGTTTGACAGCAGCGTCATCCCGGTATTTTTTAAAATGAACCCAATATCTTTATCCGCAATGGACGGTAATTTTTCGACCACTTTGCTAAAGCCGCGATGCATATTCAAACCGTGGTCGGCATCGCCAATCTCGCGATC
Source organism: Citrobacter sp. LST-B2 (assembly GCF_057983045.1). NCBI lineage: Bacteria > Pseudomonadati > Pseudomonadota > Gammaproteobacteria > Enterobacterales > Enterobacteriaceae > Citrobacter > Citrobacter sp. LST-B2. The sequence continues at coordinate 2,763,743 of NZ_CP192598.1, read as the reverse complement.
CAGCCCGGTGAGATAATCACTCTCTTTGCTGAAAATCTCCCCGCAGCGATAAAGCCAACTCACAATTTGTTCTCTGTTCAGTGACATGACGCTCTCCTTAGTTGCCCCAGTTCAGGCCTGGGGTATGAACCGGTGCGTCCCAGAGTGCCAGCGTCTCGTCATCCACTTTTAACAGGGTGATGGAAAAGCCGGTCATATCCAGTGACGTACAGTACGAACCAATCAAATTACGTTCGATAACGATACCCGCCTGCTGGCAGCGTTCGTCAAGGCGGTTATAGACGCCATACAGTTCAGAAAGCGGCGTGGCGCCGAGGTTATTGACCAGCGCGATGACGCGATCGCCACGCTGCAAAGGCTGTTTGCCTTGCTTATCCTCCTGCCAGACGCCCTGAGCGGGATCCCAGTGGCGCAGCGTGCGGCTATAGGTGCCGTTTTCCAGCAGGGTATCGAACATCTCATCAACGGTCTGATCGAGGGAGACGAAAGCGCGACGGTCGATGCCGGGCTCGCCGTGGATCCCGACGCCGAACTCCATTTCATTGTCGGCAAGGGTGAAAGAGGGCTGACCGGCGGCCGGAACCGTACAGGCAGCGAGGGCGATACCGATCGAATGGCCGTGATTATTAAGTTTACGGCCAAGTTCCGCACACGCTTCCAGGGAATCGCCGCGCTCTGCCGCCGCCCCGACCAGTTTTTCAATCAGCACGGTGTTGGCGACGCCGCGTCGTCCGGCGGTATAGAGACTGTCTTTGACGGCCACGTCGTCATCCACCACCACAGTGGTGACTTTCACGCCACTTTCGTGCAGCAGTTCAGTGGCGGTTTCGAAGTTAAGAATATCGCCGGTGTAGTTTTTCACGATCAGCAGCACGCCTTCGCCGCCGTCAATCTGCATGGCGCATTCAAACATTTTGTCGGGCGTTGGGGAGGTAAAAATTTCGCCGGGGCAGGCGCCAGACAGCATGCCCTGACCAATATAGCCGCAGTGCATGGGTTCATGCCCGCTGCCACCGCCGGAAAGCAGCGCGACTTTGCCCTGAACGGGGGCATCTGCACGGGTCACATACACCGGATCCTGATGCAGGGTCAGCGACGGGTGCGCTTTTGCGAGGCCAGCCAGTTGTTCACTCAGTACGTCTTCCACACGGTTAATCAGCTTTTTCATTCTCTTGCTCCGGGTCTTAGGCTCCAGGGGATCGATGGTGTACAACGCCACGGCGACCGCTCGCTGCCGATAACGTAATTGTGCCCCAGCGCGCGAAAAAGAAAATTCATCGATGTTATGTTCCAAAAGAGAACATTTATTTTGATGAATGTTCCATAACGGAACGTAAAAGCGCGAGATACCGCAGAATTGCGAGCGACCGCACCCTGAAATGAGGGAAAACAGACAGTGAATAACAGCGTGAACATAAGCGATGAATCGAATATCCCTGAATTTATTCGCGACTCGTGGCTACGCTGCGGCAAAATAATGCAGCGTGATTTCTGGGCGCAACCGCACCGGGCACAGGGACTGACGTTTGATTCGATTTGTCGGCGTAAGACGGCGATGCTCACGCTTGGACAGGCGGCGCTGGAGGACGCATGGGAATACATGGCGCCGCGAAAGTGTGCGCTGTTCATTCTGGATGAGAGTGCGTGTGTGCTGAGCCGCTGTGGCGATCCAAAAACGCTCGGGCAACTGGCGGAACTCGGTTTTGTCGACGGCACCTATTGTGCCGAAAGCATCATTGGCAGTTGCGCGCTGTCGCTGGCCTCTGTCGTAGGGCAACCGGTAAAAACGCTGCCCGATCACCATTTTAAACATGCGCTCGGTGCGTGGTGTTTTTGCTCAACGCCTGTTTTCGACAACCATGGACGCCTCTTAGGATCCATTGCGCTGGGCTGTCCGGCAGATCACGCATCGCCTGCCGATCTGCCATTAACCCTGGCGATTGCGCGTGAAGTGGGAAACTCGCTGCTCACCGACAGCCTGCTTGCCGAATCAAACCGTCATCTCAATCAACTGTACGGTTTGCTGGAGAGCATGGATGACGGCGTGATGACCTGGAACGCGCAGGGCAGTCTGCAATTCATCAATGCTCAGGCGGCACGGCTACTGCATCTTGATGTGACGGCTGCCCATGGCAAAAACCTCAATGAACTCCTGACGCTGCCCAGCCTGCTGGTGCGTGCGATCCGCCATCAGCGTCCGCTGCATCATGTTGAGGCGACATTTGAAAGCCAGCATCAGTTCATTGATACCGTGATTACTCTCAAACCGATTGTCGAAACGCAGGGCACCAGTTTTATTCTGCTGCTGCATCCGGTGGAGAAGATGCGCCAGTTGATGACCAGTCAATTGGGTAAAGTAAGCCATACCTTCGCGCAGATGGCGCAGGACGATCCGCAGACCCAGCGTATCGTTCATTTTGGCCGTCAGGCGGCGCGGGGCAGTTTTCCGGTGTTGTTATGCGGCGAAGAGGGCGTGGGTAAAGAGTTGCTGAGTCAGGCTATTCATAATGCCAGCGAACGGGCAGAAGGCCCGTATATTGCGGTGAACTGTCAGCTGTATGCCGATCAGGTACGGGATTTTATCGCCAGTACGGCGGATGACGACAGCGAAGGGCGGTTGAGCCGCCTGGAACTGGCGCACGGCGGTACGCTGTACCTGGAAAAAATTGAGTATCTGGCGCCAGAACTGCAGTCGGCGTTGTTACAGGTGATTAAACAAGGGGTGATCACTCGACTGGACGCGCGGCGGGTGGTGCCAGTTGACGTGAAAGTGATTGCCGCCACAACGGTGGATCTGGCGCGGCTGGTGGAACAAAACCGCTTTAGCCGCCAGCTCTATTACGCGTTGCACGCCTTTGAAATAATGATTCCACCGCTGCGACAGCGGCGTAACAGCATTCCTTCGCTGGTGAATCACCGCCTGCGTCGCCTGGAAAAACGCTTTTCGACCCGCCTGTTTATGGATGACGATGTGCTGACTCCGCTGATTGCCTGCGACTGGCCGGGGAATGACTTCGAGCTCAACAGTGTCATTGAAAATACGGCGCTGAGAAGTGACAACGGGCGTATTCACCTGAACCATCTGCCGGAATATCTCTTTAACGAGCACCGAGCCTCAGAACCCGCGACCGATCGTTTCTCTGCCAGCGTCGCTTTCAGTGATATTGAGAAAGACGCCATTATTCACGCGGCAAGGGTGACCGGTGGGCGGATTCAGGAGATGGCCAGCCTGCTGAAAATTGGCCGCACCACCTTGTGGCGAAAAATGAAGCAATACAATATTAACGCCGCGCATTTTAAGTTGAGTCCCTGATAAGCGGGATTGTTGCAGGAGAGTGAAGGCGATTTTTGTAGGTTGCGGCAAAGGGGACCCATCACGGGTGCCCTTTGCGCGATCTGCAGTCTGGTAACAGGGAGACGGGTCTGTTCTGAACGGTGAGTCCAACGGGTCGATGGACACTATCCCTGATACCCGGCTAAATATGTTTCGTTATAACAACGTGATAAGGTTAAAAACCTGCCATAATGGCAGATTCCTTTCATTCTTAATTAGAGATTTGCAACGTTATGATAGACTTTTTGAACATCATCGTCATCTTCAAGGGCATTAACAAGACCTTCAAAGATTTCTAAATCTTCTGGTGAAAGTTCAACTTCAGATTGAGCAATCATTTCTAATTCTGTTGTTGAGAATTCAGTAATACCTGCTGCTTTTAGCGCTGCAATGCCTTTGTGAAGGTCTGTAGGTTCAGTATAAATAACGATGTTTCCTTCTTCTTCGGTTACATCGCGAACATCAACTTCAGCCTCAAGCAAAATTTCAAAAATATGGTCAGGGTCTGTTCCTTTAAATACAATCACGCCAGTATTGTCAAACATATAGCTTACAGAACCTGCCGCGCCGATATTGCCGCCTTTTTTATTGAAAATTGTGCGGACATTAGCAATCGTACGGTTAACATTCGACGTTAACGTTTCAGCGATAACCATTGCACCATTGGGGCCAAAGCCTTCATAACGCCCTGGCACGAACGTTTCATCTCCGCCACCTTTGGCTTTATCAATGGCTTTATCAATAACGTGTTTTGGGACCTGTGCTTGTTTTGCACGTTCAATAACGAACTTTAAAGATGTGTTTAATTCAGGGTCTGGTTCACCTTGTTTAGCCGCGGCATAAATTTCTACACCGAACTTTGCATATACGTTAGATGTTGCACCGTCTTTAGCCGTTTTTTTAGCAACAATATTGGCCCATTTACGTCCCACTGGAATAGTCCCCTCGAAAATTTAATCACAAAGCATACAGGTTAATAACCTGCGTGCTTTTCCTCGTACATTATATCATGATATGTAAATTCTCGTCTATGAGAAATAAAAATATCCCATTTCATGGAGTGTTGTTTTAATACTATTAATTGTTAATATTATGGATAAACTATATTCGAAATGTTTCTGGTTCTTTTCTATTCTTAATAGTTGAACCGCAGCAATAATACATACGACAAGAGAAACAAAAGTGATTAACCTGGTAAAATACCTTTTTAAAGGCTTTCGATAACGCATTAACTAAACAGCTATAAAAATGCTGGGTCTGGCATTATGCAGGCCACAGGAGAGATCGGATTATGAAGGTTGTCATTTCAAATGGCATTCATGCAAGTACCGCCTTCGCCTTATATAACACGTTCACGTCTGCTGTTGGCTCGCAGAGGATAGACTGGCTGGTCCTCAGGTCTGCTATGAACGATAAACGAAGGTCAGAAGCGCCTGAAAACTCGCTATCAGAAGAAATACTCTTCATTAACTACACCATGAAATACCTTTTGGTGATAGGGTTATATTTCTCATAACAGGAGATAAAACTAATGATTGTAAGAACCTGGCACGGCTGCGTTCCACTTGAACATGCGGATGGCTTTGCTATACATCTGGAGAAAACAGGAGTAGAGCATTCAAAGAGCATCCCAGGAAACATAGGCGCGTTTGTTCGCAGAGAAACGCAGGGTGGTTGGGAACATTTTTTTCTTGCTACCTACTGGCAGGATCTCCAGTCGGTGAAGGCGTTTGCTGGAGAAAACTATCACGTGGCGGTCACCTACCCGGATGACGAAGAATTTGAACTACTTTCTGATCCTTACGTTTTCCAGCATGTTGTTGAGTCCGTCTCACCCCTTTAATCCCATGTCGGGGCAACCTGTCTGTAACCCGGAAGTTGAATAACACCCGTACTAATTACTATCAGCAACGTTCGCTCATGGCACATAGCCGACGTGATATTGATTTCCCCTGGCGACGAGTTTTGCCCAACATTTCAAAGAAAATGTGGGCAGCATGTCGATGGACTACCCTATGCGTTAGCGCATGTTTTTGGCCTGCGATCGTCTGAAAAATACCGAAACATCGTCGTACTGATTGCCAACGCGTTGGATTACGAGTCTGACAGTGCGTTTGGTAAAGTCTTTAAACGTCTGATTGGCTGTTCACCCAGATTGCACCGCCAGGTAAGCGGCAGCAATTAAAAATCCACGCCAGGCGTGGATTTTTGAGGGGGCGAGAGCAGGGGATTAGTGTTCACGCCTTGCCATCAACAGTGCCAGGTCGACGAGGCGGTTGGAGAATCCCCATTCATTGTCATACCACGCCAGAATTTTGACCATATTTCCGCCAATCACCAACGTCGACAGACCGTCGATAATGGAAGAACGTGAGTCACCCTGGTAGTCGCTTGAGACGAGTGGTTCATCGCTGTAACCGAGGATCCCTTTCAGTGGTCCCGCTGCGGCGGCATCACGAAACGCATTATTGACCTCTTCCGTCGTCACATCCCGCTCAAGCGTTACGGTTAGATCGACAATGGAAACCACCGGAACCGGTACGCGCAGCGAGTAACCGGTCAAACGACCATCCAGCTCAGGAATGACTTTACCAAGCGCCTTCGCGGCACCGCTGGAGTAAGGCACAATCGACAGTGCGGCGGCGCGAGCGCCACGAAGGTCTTTTTCCGGCTGGTCATGCAGCGCCTGACTGTTGGTATAGGCGTGGGTGGTGTTCATCAGACCATGCTTAATACCGAAATGCTGGTGCAGAACCTGCGCGGCAGGTGCCAGACCGTTAGTGGTGCAACTACCGTTGCTGACCACGACGTGTTTATCCGGGGAGTAGAGGCCATCGTTAACGCCCATCACGATGGTTAAATCTTCGTTTTTACCGGGGGCGGAGATAATCACGCGCTTTGCGCCACCGCTGTGGATATGCACCGCTGCTTTGTCACGGTCAGTGAAGAAGCCGGTTGCTTCAATAACAATATCAACTTCGCTTTGACGCCATGGGATGTTGGCGGGGTCGCGTTCGCTGAACACGGTAATGGGTTTACCGTCAACGACAAGCTGCCCTTCACCGGCGGTGACGTCGGCATCGAGTTTTCCGAGCAGCGAATCGTATTTCAGCAGATGCGCCAGTGTCTTACTGTCTGTCAGATCGTTGATTGCCACAATCTGAATATCCGGGTTACCCAGCGCTGCACGCAGTACGTTGCGTCCGATACGGCCAAAACCGTTAATACCGACCTTTACCATGATCAACTCCTTATCTGTTGTCTCTGAAGGTAATGTAGGTCGGTCATCAGTTGGCGTAAATGACAAAAAAGGATCACTTTACGCCATTTTACGACAGTGAAAGCGCTGACGATATTCTCCCGGCGTGAGCTGGAGCTGTTTTTCAAACAGTCGCCGTAGGTTAATGCTGCTGCCAAATCCCGTTTGTTCAGCGATACGATCCAGCGTCTCGTTGGTCTGCTCCAGACGCTGTCGTGCAGCAGCCAGACGAGCTTCGGCGACGTAACGGGCCGGCGAAGCGCCGGTTTCCCGGGTAAACACGCGGGTGAAATTACGCGGGCTCATGGCGACTTTTGCCGCCAGTTTATCCACACTGAGGTCGGCGGTGAGGTTTTCGAGCAGCCAGGCCTGTAGATCGCTAATGGGGCCCTGGGTACTGCTCTGCTGAAGGTTGTAGCGGCTAAACTGCAACTGGCCTCCGGGTCGGCGCAGGTACATGACGAAGTCCTGAGCGATGTCGCGTGCCAGACTGAAGCCGTAGTCCTCTTCAACCAGGGCAAGCGTCAGGTCAAAGCCGGAACTGACTCCGCCTGACGTCCAGATGTGTTCGTCCTGAATGTAGAGCGGACCGCCTTCGACGCGCACCTGAAGGAATTCTGCCTGCATGGTTTCCAGTAGCTTCCAGTGGGTGGTGGCTCGTCTGCCGTCCAGCAGTCCGGTTTGCGCCAGCAGCATCGCGCCGCCGCAAATGGATGCAATGCGGCGGGCATGGGGAGCGGCAAGGCGCAGCCAGTCAACCACTGCAATCCCTTCCTGCGGATTTTGACCTCTGCCGGTGATAATGATGGTATCCAGAGGCTCACGAGGGTCAATTTCATGCAGGCGATGATCTGCCAGTAAATTTAAACCAGACTGACCATGGATCACCTGATGCGGTTGAGTTGTTGCTAACTGCACCTGGTAACAGATGTCCGTAGCACCTTCCGGATGCAGGCGATTGGCCTGCATCAGAATGTCGGCAATACCAGCGGATTCAAACAGCATACCGCCATCGGGGACAATGATGAGTATCTTCTTCATGTCCTGAAAAGTAATCTTTTTACAGAATAAGTCAACAGCACAGACGCAGATGGAAGCGGTCTTATCCCTGCCGCAGAGACTGTCCCGCCTCTGACCGCCAGTAAACGGGCGGTGAATCGTGACAATAAGCGGCGAAGAGAGGGTCAATCAATTCATCAGGCTGGCGTAGAGGCATTCGCGGTGGTCCTGACCCCCGACAGAGGCATTACTGACATTGGCGTTTACTCAACGGGCAACCGGCATTGCGGCGCCATGCGCCGGGAGCCTGACCATACTGACGCTTGAAGCTGCGGTTGAATGACTGCTGAGAGTCAAAGCCCAACGCGATCGCCACGTTCAAAATCGGTTCGTCGCTGTGGGTTAAGCGTTCAACCGATTTTCGCAGCTTTTGCGCGCGAATATACCCGGCGATGGGATAACCCGTATGTTCTTTGAAAATGCGCTGAAGGTGCCATTTGGAATAACCGGCTCGTCTGGAAACGGTGTCGATGTCCAGGCGGTTATCAAGGTTGTTATTGATCCAGTCGAGTAAATCGTGAATAAATGCGCCAGTGTTCATCTCGCTTCCCCCGGGCTGCGTATCAAAAAGCATCTTTATCTGTTGCATTTAAAGGTGGCTCCTTTTGAAAATAATTGCAAGTTTTATTGTTACATTTAAATCCCTGCCTGAAACAAGTCTTTTCACATCCGCTCAAATAGCACATAAAGTGCAACAATTATTCTTGCACTTAGTTAAGCGCCTTCCTACAATCGCCGCGATAGTGTATTTGCAACTGTTACAGTTTTGTGGCGATGAACGACACAAATGGCCTTAAGTCAGCTACCGGACAAAGGAGGTGGCGCGGCGTCTCCCGCAGCGTCTTGCCCGGCGGCTACCAATACCGGAATAAAAATAATGAGCCTGCAAAAAACCTGGGGTAACGTTTATCCGAGCGCGCTGGGGGTGATGTTGCTCTCTATGTTGCTTGTCGGATGTGATAACAGCGTCGCGCAAAACGCCGCGCCGCCTGCGCCCGCCGTCAGTGCTGCTGACGTGGTCGTAAAATCCATTAGCCAGTGGGATAGCTTTAACGGTCGGATTGAAGCGGTGGAGAGCGTCCAGCTACGCCCCCGCGTCTCTGGTTACATTGATAAAGTGAATTACACCGACGGTCAGGAAGTGAAAAAGGGCGAGGTGCTGTTCACGATTGATGACCGAACCTATCGCGCGGCGCTGGAACAGGCGCAGGCGAACCTGGCAAGAGCTAAAACGCAGGCAAGCCTGGCGCGAAGTGAGGCGAACCGCACCGATAAACTGGTCAACACGAATGTGGTATCCCGCGAAGAGTGGGAGCAGCGCCGTTCGGCTGCCACCCAGGCGCAGGCCGATATTCGCGCTGCCCAGGCGGCGGTTGACGCCGCGCAGCTGAATCTGGACTTCACCAAAGTCACCGCGCCTATTGACGGTCGCGCCAGCCGGGCGCTGATCACCAGCGGGAACCTGGTGACTGCGGGCGACAGCGCCAGCGTCCTCACTACGGTGGTCTCGCAGAAGACGGTTTACGTCTATTTTGACGTGGACGAGTCAACCTATCTCCACTATCAAAATCTGGCCCGCAGCGGGCAGGGGGCATCCAGCCATCACACGGCGCTGCCGGTTGAGATTGGCCTGACGGGCGAGGAGGGCTATCCCCATCAGGGCAAAGTGGACTTCCTGGATAACCAGCTGACGCCGAGTACCGGCACCATCCGTATGCGCGCGCTGCTGGATAACGCGCAGCGTCAGTTCACACCGGGACTTTTTGCCCGCGTACGCCTGCCGGGCAGCGCGGAGTTCAAAGCCACGCTTATCGACGACAAAGCGGTGCTGACCGATCAGGATCGTAAATACGTCTATATCGTCGATAAAGAGGGGAAAGCACAGCGTCGTGATATTACGCCGGGGCGTCTCGCCGCCGGCTTACGCATCGTGCAGCAGGGACTGAACCCTGGCGACAGAGTCATCGTCGAGGGCTTACAAAAAGTGTTTATGCCGGGTATGCCGGTTAACGCCAAAACCGTTGCCATGACCGCCAGCAGCGCCCTCAACTGATCCCTTGACCTGAGAATCCAACCCATGGACTTTTCCCGCTTTTTCATCGACAGGCCGATTTTTGCCGCCGTCCTGTCGATTCTGATTTTTATCACCGGGTTAATCGCCATCCCGCTGCTGCCGGTGAGCGAATATCCTGACGTCGTGCCGCCAAGCGTGCAGGTGCGCGCGGAATACCCCGGCGCCAACCCGAAAGTGATTGCCGAGACCGTGGCGACGCCGCTGGAAGAGGCGATTAACGGCGTTGAGAACATGATGTACATGAAGTCCGTCGCGGGTTCCGACGGCGTGCTGGTGACCACCGTCACCTTCCGTCCGGGAACCGACCCGGATCAGGCGCAGGTTCAGGTGCAAAACCGCGTTGCGCAGGCCGAAGCGCGTCTGCCGGAAGACGTGCGGCGTTTGGGCATTACCACCCAGAAACAGTCCCCGACGCTGACGCTGGTGGTGCATCTGTTTTCGCCCAACGGTAAGTACGACTCCCTGTATATGCGTAACTACGCCACGCTGAAGGTGAAGGACGAGCTGGCGCGCCTGCCGGGCGTCGGCCAGATCCAGATTTTCGGCTCGGGTGAATACGCGATGCGCATCTGGCTGGATCCCAACAAGGTGGCGGCGCGCGGGCTGACCGCGTCGGATGTGGTGACAGCGATGCAGGAGCAAAACATACAGGTGTCCGCCGGGCAGCTTGGTGCCGAGCCGCTGCCGAAAGAGAGCGATTTTCTGATCTCCATTAACGCCCAGGGCCGTCTGCATACAGAAGAAGAGTTTGGCAATATTGTCCTGAAAACGACGCAGGACGGTACGGTCGTCCGCCTGCGCGACGTGGCGCGTATCGAAATGGGGTCCGGCAGCTATGCGCTGCGTTCCCAGTTGAACAATAAAGACGCGGTCGGGATTGGTATCTTCCAGTCGCCGGGGGCGAACGCCATTGATTTGTCTAACGCGGTACGCGCGAAAATGGACGAACTGTCCACGCGCTTCCCGGCAGATATGAAGTGGGCGGCACCTTACGATCCGACGGTCTTTGTGCGTGATTCGATTCGTGCGGTGGTGCAAACGCTACTGGAAGCGGTGGTGCTGGTGGTGCTGGTGGTGATCCTGTTCCTGCAAACCTGGCGCGCGTCGATTATTCCGCTGATCGCGGTGCCGGTTTCGGTGGTGGGTACTTTCAGCATTCTCTACCTGCTGGGCTTCTCGCTGAATACCCTGAGTTTGTTCGGGTTGGTATTAGCCATCGGTATCGTGGTGGACGACGCCATCGTGGTGGTGGAAAACGTCGAGCGAAACATTGAAGAGGGGCTTGCGCCGCTTGCGGCAGCTCACCAGGCGATGCGAGAAGTGTCCGGGCCGATTATCGCGATTGCGCTGGTGCTGTGTGCGGTGTTTGTGCCGATGGCGTTTCTCTCGGGCGTCACCGGGCAGTTCTACAAGCAGTTTGCGGTGACGATCGCGATTTCCACGGTCATCTCTGCCATTAACTCGCTGACGCTCTCTCCGGCACTGGCGGCACTGCTGTTAAAACCGCACGGCGCGCCGAAAGATTTCCCGACCCGGCTAATCGATCGTCTGTTCGGCTGGATTTTCCGTCCGTTTAACCGCTTTTTCCACCGCAGCTCGAACGGCTATCAGGGGCTGGTGGGTAAAACGCTGGGACGACGCGGCGCGGTATTTGCGGTGTATCTGCTGCTGCTTTGTGCCGCAGGCGTCATGTTTAAAGCGGTGCCCGGCGGGTTTATCCCGACGCAGGATAAGCTGTATCTGATTGGCGGCGTGAAAATGCCGGAAGGTTCGTCGCTGGCGCGCACCGACGCGGTGATCCGCAAAATGAGCGAAATCGGGATGAATACCGAAGGCGTGGACTATGCGGTTGCGTTCCCGGGGCTGAACGCGCTGCAGTTCACCAACACGCCGAATACCGGGACGGTCTTCTTCGGCCTGAAGCCGTTCGATCAGCGTAAACATTCCGCGGCGGAAATTAACGCGGAGATCAACGCGAAAATTGCGCAAATTCAGGAAGGTTTTGGCTTCTCCATTCTGCCGCCGCCGATATTAGGGTTGGGGCAGGGCTCCGGGTATTCGCTGTATATCCAGGATCGCGCAGGTCTGGGTTATGGCGCGCTGCAAAACGCGGTGAATACCATGTCCGGGGCGATTATGCAGACGCCGGGAATGCATTTTCCGATCTCAACTTATCAGGCTAATGTTCCGCAGCTGGATGTACAGGTCGATCGTGATAAAGCGAAAGCGCAGGGCGTGTTGCTGACCGACCTTTTCGGTACGCTGCAAACCTATCTGGGCTCGTCGTACGTGAATGACTTCAACCAGTTTGGCCGTACCTGGCGCGTGATGGCGCAGGCTGACGGGCAGTTCCGCGACAGCGTGGAAGACATAGCCAATTTACGCACCCGTAATAGCCAGGGCGAAATGGTGCCAATTGGCAGTATGGTGAAAATCACGACCACCTACGGGCCGGATCCGGTAATCCGCTACAACGGCTACCCGGCGGCGGATCTGATTGGCGATGCCGACCCGCGCGTGCTCTCGTCTGCGCAGGCGATGACGCAGCTGGACGCGATGTCTAAGCAGATCCTGCCGAACGGGATGAACATTGAATGGACGGATCTGAGCTTCCAGCAGGCCACCCAGGGCAACACGGCGCTGATCGTCTTCCCGGTCGCGGTGCTGCTGGCGTTCCTGGTCCTGGCGGCGCTGTATGAAAGCTGGACGCTGCCGCTGGCGGTGATCCTTATCGTCCCGATGACCATGCTCTCCGCGCTGTTTGGCGTCTGGCTGACCGGTGGCGATAACAACGTGTTCGTGCAGGTGGGGCTGGTGGTGCTGATGGGGCTGGCCTGTAAAAACGCGATTCTTATCGTGGAGTTTGCCCGCGAGCTGGAAATTCAGGGCAAAGGCATTATGGAAGCCGCGCTGGAGGCGTGCCGCCTGCGTTTACGTCCGATTGTGATGACCTCCATCGCCTTTATTGCCGGGACTATTCCGCTGATCCTCGGCCACGGCGCGGGCGCAGAAGTGCGCGGCGTCACCGGTATCACGGTATTTTCCGGCATGTTGGGGGTGACGTTGTTTGGTCTGTTCCTGACACCGGTGTTTTACGTGACGCTGCGAAAGTTCGTTACGCGCGGTAAACCGATAAGGGATGTTTTGCCGGTTTCTTAAAGAATTGCACATAACAAAAAACCGCCTTCACCGTTTAGGCGGTTTTTTTTCAGTCAGGAAATAACTAATGCGCTTTTTTAGACTGGGTATCAATCTCAGGGACCGGATCGCACCCGCTGGTATCGGCTTTTTTGACCTCCTCCAGCGCGCTTGCCACGGTATGGCGAGCTAATACCTCTAACGAAGCTTGCTCCGCTTCATCGGCGATAGATTTGAAGTACCAGCAAGCGTTGGCGCTGACCACGCAGCGAGCCGGTACGTCAGGACGCGATGCCCATAGCTTTTTATCTTCAATAACAGAAAGGTAGATATCACGCAGGGTGATCTCTTCCGCCGGGCGACCAAGATGAATAGAACCGTTGCGGCCAAGCGTTGAGACGATGATACCGTCCCGCGTGAGCGGAACCATTAATTTGCGAATAAAGCTCGGATTTGCTTCCAGACCATAGGCCAGAATTGCACTTGTCGAACGTTCACCCGATTGCTCCGCCATCGCTACGCTGAGAACCATCTGCAAAGCTGTCGGGAAGCGGTAATCTAACATTTTATTGTCCTGGGTTGCGGTGAATCTTGTTCTTTTTGGCACCGCGGAGGTGGATAATCAGTAAGCATCAATATAACAAAAACGGTAATTTTTTTGAAGCAGTCAACATTTGACCTGACATGCCAGACGAACAGCCTGGGATCTCAGTCCAGAGAATCAGACACTGAAACGATGTTATCGAACCAAAGGAGTGAAACCCTGTTTTACACATTGTTATAAACCCAGATGACGTCAGATAAATCAGTGCTGAACGTGGTTTGTATTCGTTATAGCCATACTCATATTTAGTGGTGAGTTTCATTGCCTGAACAATATCGCCGAATCCGTGTTCACTTATAACACCAAATGTACGCTATACGTAGGGGGACAAAATATCATCAATTCAGGTCTTTGGAGTAAAAATATCAGTCTATCCTTTCTGAAACTTTCAATGGATTAAAGCCTGTCGTTTAAGAATAGTGGTGTTTTCTTTTTATCGGCCCACGTTAGTATCAATGTTAACTATTTTTCATGCAATTAATGGAAGTGGGTTGAGGGGGTATCTTTAGATTAATATGGAATCGGTTGTTGTTTTTTTATTCTTTTGTTTCCGGTATGAAATTATGCGATAAAAATTGAGTTGTCTTTTTCAATTAAAAAACAACATGATACGGTTTATTTTACACGCGATTTCCTGTCTCGTTTCACAATGTCAATGTTTTTCTAAGAGAATGGTCACGTTAAAGTCCTCTCCCTTTCTGCCGATAGATACGCTGGCACATGTTTAAAACATGATCAATTTCAATATGTTAGCTTGACTCCGACCTTAAGTCGAACGCTCCCGGCATTGTTCTGGTTTTTTCAACGGGTGGCAGGGAAAAGGTGACTTTTTTGTATGAGATAGCAAATGAAAATAAATGATTTTGGTGTTGGTACCCGAATGGGAGTTGGCTTCAGTATTGTTCTCACCCTTGTCGTTATTATGGCTGTAACGGGGATCGTTAAATTAAATGGCATATTGAAAGAAACCCATGCTATTACGGACAGGTTGTTGGTGCTGGAGCGACTCACGGGGGCGTGGGGGGCGGCAATTGACTATAATGGTGCGATGGGGCTATCTGTACTGACTTCCTCTGATGATGGAATTAAAAAATTTGCCCAGTCAAAGATGAAGGTAATGTCAGAGCGGGTGAGTGCCATTCAGAAGGAACTGGCAGAATTAATTGTCTCTGATACGGGTAAGTCACTCCTGGCGACCGTGGGAGATAAAAGAAAGCTGTACATCGATATCCGCAATGAGGCGATTCGCATCAGTGAACAAGGGAATGGTGATGCCACCAATGCATTTATTCGCCAGAAACTCATTCCCGCCATGGAGGTCTATTCCGGCAGCGTAAAAGCACTGGAAAATTACGATAAAGCACAAATTGATGAAGCCAGTGGGTCCATTCAGGAGAATGGCTCGGCGGCAATTCAGGCTCTGATTGTTCTTGGCGTCATCGCTATTGTCGTCGGCAGTCTGTTAGCGTGGTTTATCACACGTGGGATAACTCGCCCATTGCTGTCAGCCGTTAATGTGGCTCGGGAAGTGGCGTCCGGTAATCTGGGTATCGACGTCAAAGTGGAATCCCGAGACCAGCCTGGACAACTGATGCTCTCCCTGAAGGAAATGACGGAGAGTCTGCGTAATACGGTACGCAAGGTTCGTGAAGGGGCCGACAGCATTGCGTTAGCCGCGGCTGAAATTAATAGTGGTAACACCGATCTGGCCTCTCGCACGGAAGAGCAAGCGGCAGGAGTAGAAGAGACTGCCTCGACGCTGGAAGAGCTGACGGCAACTATTAACAATACTGCAGCAAACACGGCGCAGGCGCATCGTTACGTGAGTGAGACAGCCTCTGTCGTGAAACAGAATGGCGCCGTTATGAGTGAAGTGTCTTCCCGGATGCAGGAAATTTACGATTCCTCATCAAAAATGGCGGACATCATCCAGGTTATTGATGGTATAGCCTTCCAGACCAATATTCTGGCGCTGAATGCAGCAGTAGAAGCTGCGCGAGCGGGTGAATCCGGACGTGGTTTTGCTGTGGTGGCTGGAGAAGTCCGAACACTGGCACAACGCAGTGCGTCAGCTGCCCGTGAAATTAAGGAATTGATCGATGATTCTGTCTCCCGTATTGCCTCTGGCCGCAATCTGGTTGAAAAAGCAGATGCTGGCATGATGGGAATTGTTTCCAACGTTCAGAACATGACTCAACTGATTGAGGAAATCGCACAAGCGAGTCGGGAGCAGAGTGATGGGATTGCCCAAATCAACAGTGCGATGGGACAGATTGATACCACCACACAGCAAAATGCCGCGCTCGTTGAAGAGTCAGCTGCAGCTGCCTCTTCAATGCAGGAGCAGTCTCGTGTACTCCAGGATATGGTGAGCGTGTTCAGTTTGAATGAGGAAGGAATACAACCAGTAAACATGACCTCAGAAAAACGTGTTAGTCGCCAGAGGGAGAGGAATAATGGCGAAAAATACGTGGTGTCCAAAAAGATAGCTTCAGAAACAGACAACTGGGAAACGTTCTGAGCACCCTAATACGAAAAATCCACGCAATTGCGTGGATTTTCTGGTTTTACTTTTGAGTCATGAGATTCAGTGACCTCATGAGACCGCAGATTTTATTTAGACGTTGAACAGGAAGTTCATCACATCGCCATCTTTAACGATGTAATCTTTCCCTTCAGCACGCATTTTACCGGCTTCTTTCGCGCCTTGTTCACCTTTGTAGGTGATGAAGTCGTCAAACGCGATCGTCTGTGCGCGGATAAAGCCTTTCTCAAAATCGGTATGGATTTTACCTGCCGCCTGCGGTGCGGTGGCGCCGACAGGAATGGTCCATGCACGCACTTCCTTCACACCAGCGGTGAAGTAGGTCTGCAGGTTCAGCAGCTTGTAACCAGCACGGATCACGCGGTTCAGGCCCGGTTCTTCCAGCCCCAGTTCCTGCATGAACTCGTCGCGCTCGTCATCGTCGAGTTCAGCGATGTCCGCTTCAACGGCGGCGCACACCGGAACCACGACGGAACCTTCCTTCGCGGCAATTTCACGTACCTGATCGAGATACGGGTTGTTTTCGAAACCGTCTTCGTTCACGTTGGCGATATACATGGTCGGTTTCAGCGTCAGGAAGCTCAGGTAGCGGATCGCCGCTTTATCTTCGTCAGTCAGATCCAGAGAACGCAGCATGCCAGCTTCAGAGAGTTGCGGCAGGCATTTTTCCAGCGCGGCCAGCTCGGCTTTTGCGTCTTTATCGCCGCCTTTGGCTTTCTTCTGTACGCGGTGAATAGCGCGTTCGCAGGTATCGAGATCCGCCAGCGCCAGCTCGGTGTTGATCACGTCGATATCTTCCGCCGGGTTCACTTTGCCCGAAACGTGAATAATGTTGTCGTTTTCAAAGCAGCGCACCACGTGGCCAATCGCTTCGGTTTCACGAATGTTGGTCAGGAACTGGTTACCCAGACCTTCACCTTTGGACGCGCCTTTTACCAGACCGGCAATATCAACAAATTCCATTGTGGTCGGCAGGATACGCTGCGGTTTAACGATCTCAGCCAGCTGCTCCAGACGCGGGTCGGGCATCGGCACGACACCGGTATTCGGCTCAATCGTACAGAATGGGAAGTTTGCCGCTTCAATACCGGCTTTGGTCAGCGCGTTGAACAGGGTAGATTTCCCGACGTTGGGCAAACCGACGATACCGCATTTGAATCCCATGATTTAAATCACCTTAATATCTTAATAATCAACCTGTTGTAGAAAACAGATTGTAGAAATGGAAATAACTTTGCCTATTATACACAGCGTACGGCAAAAATGCCGCACATCACTGCTTATTGCGCTTTAAAGGCGTGCAATCGATTCGTTGCTTTGGTCAAACCGTCTTTGAACCATACCTCAGTGCAACGCGCCGCTTCGTCAATCGCGTCGTCAATTAACTTCTGTTCTGAAACAGGCGGTTTGCCTAATACAAAGCCGACAACTTTATTTTTATCGCCCGGATGACCGATTCCGACACGTAAGCGATGAAAGTTAGGGTTATTGCCGAGCTTGCTGATAATGTCTTTCAGCCCGTTGTGTCCGCCATGACCTCCGCCGAGTTTAAATTTTGCCACGCCAGGGGGAAGATCCAGTTCATCGTGGGCCACTAAAATTTCGTCGGGATTGATGCGATAAAAACTCGCCATTGCGCCGACCGCTTTGCCGCTCAGATTCATAAACGTGGTGGGAACTAATAAACGGACATCTTCACCTTCCAGACTGACTCTGGAGGTGTAGCCAAAGAATTTCGGCTCTTCGCGCAGAGGAGCACGCAACCGCTCTGCCAGTAAATCGACGTACCATGCGCCCGCATTATGTCGGGTGGCTGCATATTCAGCGCCGGGGTTCGCCAGGCCGACAATCAGTTTAATCGTCACGTTTTTATCCTGAGTGTTTCAATAACTGGCGCGTAGTTTACTGTCTGTCGCCCCGCTTGACAAAGCACCGTGTCACTTTACCCGGAAACTGAATAATTTCCTGTATTGATTATTGGAAAGTCAAGGTGTTCAGAGGCTTATTTGTAAAGATTTGTTGAATAATGGGGTGTAATTGTGATCGCAGGCGCACTACCAAAGTGGTGTGTTGTCTATACTTTACACATATGGATTAGGGGTATTCCCTGAAGCAACCCAAATGTTCCGGAGGTGACACATGAAACGCAAAAACGCTTCGTTACTCGGTAATGTGCTCATGGGTTTGGGGTTAGTGGTTATGGTGGTTGGTGTGGGTTACTCCATTTTAAACCAGTTGCCGCAATTTAACCTGCCACAATTTTTCGCACATGGTGCAGTGCTCAGTATTTTCGTCGGTGCCATTTTGTGGCTGGCGGGTGCCCGCGTAGGGGGGCATGAGCAAGTCAGCGACCGCTACTGGTGGGTGCGCCATTACGACAAACGTTGCCGCCGTAACGATAATCGTCGTCACAGTTAACGTTCCCTGCAAGATAATGACCAGCCAGCATCAGGCTGACTGGTCTCGGTTAGCGATTTCTTTCTCGCGTTTAATGTCGTGCGCCTCTTTTCATCCACAGCATCATCCATAATAACGCCAGCATGATGGCGAGATACCCCATGACGTACATTCCCTGATGTTTTCTCGCCGTCAGGTCGGGATCGGCCGCCCAGGTCAGAAAGGCGGTGACATCCCGTGCGTATTGTTCTTCAGTTTGCGCGACATGCGATTCTGACTGCCATTTGATTTCGCCGTCCGCCAGCGGTTTTGGCATGTTAATCACCCCACCAGGATAATAACGATTCGCCTTCAGTTCTGGGTCATCAGGCAGATAACCGGTTAAGAGCGCGAAGAGGTAATCCGCGCCTTGCTCAGTGTAGGGAATAAACGCGTCCAGCAGAAATTGCGGAAAGCCGCGATCGTAGGTTCGGGCGCGAACGATATAACTTAAATCCACGGGCAGGGCGCCGTTATTCAGGTGTCTCGCTTCCTGATCGTTGAGATAAGGCGAAATAAAGCTGTCGTTCAGTGTGCCGTCCCGCTCACCGGGTTGACCGTCATCCTGAATAATCGGAAAGACATAGCCGCTGGCGAGATTTTTCGCGTCTTCTGTCGTTAGTTCCGGGCCGCCGGGTTTGGTCAGCGTGCGAAACGTCAGGTATTTCATGCCGTGACAGGCCCGACACTTCTCTTCATAGACCTGCAAACCGCGTCGCAATTGCGCCTTATCATATTCTCCGGAGAGACCGCTGAAGCTCCACTCCTGGCGCGTGGGAACAGGCTCTTGCGCGAATGTGGGGCTCATCGCGCAGAGTACCACCCACAGCATGCTGCATCTGAGTAATTGTCTCATCATCTTCAGTCCTGCTTTTCCAGAAAACGACGACAGGGCAGCACCAGTAAAAACCAGGCGAAATAGCCGATTGTCGACAGTTGCGAGACCGCGCGGATCCATCCCTCTTCATTACGAATGCCCTCCGTCAGATCGGGGCCAACCAGGGCTTTTGATCCCAGCCACCCAAGAAAACAGACGTTCAGCACCCACAGCCAGAAACCCCATTTCACCCATTTGCTGTAGTGACGAAAACGTGCGCGGGAGGTATCCAGCCACGGCAGAAAATAGAAGATCAGCACCGCGCTGCACATCGCCACCAGCCCGACGAGTTCGTTCGGGAAGCAGCGCAGAATGGAAAAGAAGGGGAGAAAGTACCACTCCGGGGCAACAATCGCCGGAGTCACCGTGGGATCCGCCGGGATGAAGTTATCCGCGCTGCTCAGATAGTGCGGCGCGAAGAACAAAAACCAGGTGAACAGCATCAGGAATAACGTGATTTTAATAGCATCTGCATCCGTGATTCGGTAATCGAAGAGCAGACGACGAGACGCTTTCTCGCTGAAGGCCCGTTTCATCGCGTGAGCAAAGGCCGACTGTACCGTACGGACGTGGAAAATCGTCATCACCACGACCACAACGGGAAGAATAAAGTGCAGGACGTAAAAGCGCCCAAGCGTAGGGGTGCCAGGCGCATAGCCGCCTACCAGCAAGGTATACAACCCGTCGCCCACTACCGGAATAGCGCGGGCGAAACTGGTGATCACCGTCGCTGCCCAGTAGCTCTTTTGCCCCCAAATCAGGCTGTAGCCAAGAAACGCGGTGATCATCAGCAGCACGTACAACGTGACGCTAACCATCCACATCGTCACATACGGTCTGCGGTAGACGCTGTAATACATGCCACGGAAAATATGCAAATAGCAGGCAAAGAAAAACAGCGATGCGCCGATGGCGTGCATATTGCGCAGCAGCTCTCCGTGACTGACCGCGCGCATGATGTGGATGATGGAATCAAACGCCAGCGATGTCGTCGGGACGTAAAACATCGCCAGCACGATACCGGTCAGGATCTGTATTCCCAGCATCACCAGCAGGATCGCACCAACGGCAAACAGCCATACACCGGCGATGGAGCGCGGGAAAGGAATGCGCCAGCGGATCATCTCACACGTCCTTAGCGCCTATACGCACGGTCAGACCATCAGGATGAAAGGCAAACTCAGGAACGGCCAGATTAGTGGTTGCGGGGCCGCGGGTGACCCGTCCGGACGTATCAAACTCCGAACCGTGACACGGGCAAATCCAGCCCTGTCCACCGGGTCTGGTATTGGGAACACAGCCGGCATGCGGACAATACCCCTGAACAACCAGCCACTGCGGATAGTCAGACGCGACCCGTTCGCTGTCCGATTGCGGATCGACAAGCGTGCTGTGGTCACCCGTGCGGGCCGCGACGATCTCTTCCGGCGTGCGATGATGGATGAGGATCAGCTTCCCTTGCCAGATGCGTCTGAGGGTTTGTCCTGCGGCGATCCCCGCCAGCGAGACGTCTATCGGCTCATTTTCTCCGCGCGTTGTTTCGTCCGGCCCTAATGCGGAAATTAACGGCCAGACGGCGGCGGTCACTCCCGCTGCGCCAACAAATTTTGTCAATTTGCACAGGCAGTTGCGTCGTTGCTGCTGAATGTCTTTATCCGGCTGTTTGTTCTCCACCACCACAGCGCTCTCCCTTACTGTTTATCAATACGCGAATAGATATCCTGGAAGCGCTTATTAGCGATCCCGGGGGCCGTAAACGCGCGATAGCTGTCCGGCAGGGTGGCGTTGCCGACTTTAATCAGCATGACCATCCCTTGCGCATAATGCGGGGTGCATTTAATGCCGTAGAAGCCCGCGTTGTCATACTTCACTGCGATCTCCTCATCGATTTTGCCGATAAATCCCGGGTAGCCCGCAGGCGAGAGTTCAGCAATCGAGGCTGCGTTGTGACTCTTATGTTTGCGGATAAATTTCACCGTATCGCCAGGCTGAATCTCCAGGTAGTCTGGCTCATAGACCATGGGGCCTGCTGAACCGCGATTCTTCATCAGTACTTCGTGGGTTTGCGCGAAGGCAGAGGCGGTGAGGAGCAGCAAACACAATACGTTCAGGCTCTTTTTCAGAGAGTTCATGGGGGGCTTCCTTAGGTTTCTTCAGGTCTTTGATAACGAATAAAACAGTTCGCACCATGGCGATCGCGCTCGACGATGGCGTCAATGCCAAACCAGGCGCGGAGATTCTCGCGGGTGAAAATGGTGCAGGGACGGCCCTGCATTTCCAGACGACCGGCGTTCATCACGATGATGCGATCGCAGAACATGGCCGCATGATTGAGATCGTGGAGAGCGGCGACAACCGTCAGTTTTTCGCGTTTCACCAGACTGAGAAGGCCAATCTGATGTTGAATGTCGAGGTGATTAGTGGGCTCGTCCATCAGTAGCAGTTGTGGCTGCTGAGCGAGCGCGCGGGCAATATGCAGGCGTTGTTTTTCGCCGCCGGAAAAGGTGTGCCAGCAGCGATGGCGAAGATGCTGAAGATCGACTTTCTCCAGCATGGTCTGGACGATATCGTCATCGTTGTCCGACCACGGATTCAGTAGGCTCAGCCACGGGGTTCGCCCCAGCGAGACGGCCTGTATCGCGGTCAGGCGCTCACTGGTTTCTGCCTGCTGTTCAACCAGCGCGACCTGCTGCGCCAGTTGACGACGTGAATAGCGATGCAGCGCTTTTTGCTGCAACAGGATGTGACCGGCGGTGGGCTTCAGCAGACCGGCCAGCAATGAAATCAGCGACGTTTTCCCGGAACCATTGGGGCCGATAATGCCGACAAACTCACCCGGCGCCACGCTGAGTGAGACGTCATTGACGATCACTTTGCCTTTCACCTGCCAGTGCAGACTTTTCGCCTGAATTATCGCGTCGCGGATGGCAACCGGAGTCGGTACAGGATTGACGGTCATTTGGTCGGGTTTCCTCTGATCAGGATGATGGAGAACGCGGGCGCACCGACCAGGGCCGTAATAACGCCGATAGGCAGAACTTGTCCGGGGAGAAGCGTGCGGGAGATAACATCGGCGACGATCAGGAAAATGGCGCCGATCAGCGCGCTGACAGGCAGCAAACGATGGTGCTGATGGCCTACCAGCAGACGGGCGGCGTGAGGGATCACCAGTCCCACAAAGCCAATTGCGCCGACGATGGAGACCATAATGGCCGTCATACCCGTTACGGCGGCAATCAGCACGCCACGTGTGCGTTTTACCGGAATCCCCAGTGAGGCGGCGGACTCCGCGCCAAAAGAGAAGGCATCCAGATGGCGGGCATAACAGAAGCATATCGCAACGCCAACTAACGCTGTGGGGATCGCCAGCACCACATCCGGCCAGCGGACGCCGCTCAGATTCCCGAGTAACCAGAACATAATGCCGCGTGCCTGTTCCGCGTTAGCTGAACGGGTGATGATCAGCGAGGTCAGCGCATTGAATAACTGGGAACTGGCAATCCCGGCGAGAATGATTTGCGTCGTCACCCCACCGCCTTGTCTGCCGCCTGCCGCTACCGCCAGAAGGGCCACAAACAAAAAGGCAGTCAGGGCACCGACAAATGCGCCGAACGACATGCTGATCATCCCGGCGCCCAGTCCGGTCAGCGCAACCAGCACCGCACCGGTTGATGCGCCTGCGGAAATGCCCAGCAGATACGGCTCGGCAAGCGCATTGCGCAGTAACGACTGTAAAACCACGCCGGACACGGCCAGGCAGGCGCCACAACTGGCGGAGACCAGCGCACGGGTCAGGCGATAGTTCCAGACAATCCCGGCATCCAGCGCATCAACCGGATAATCGGTATCAAACAGATGGTTTGCCAGCGTGTTGAATACGTGCTGCCAGGGAATAAACGTCTCGCCAATGGCGATCCCTGCCAGCAGGACGCCGCACATCAGCACGCTAACCCAGAGGGCGTGGCCGCAAACATTGACTGCCAGCCGACTAACGGCGTGACGCGTCCTGCGTAAATCGCTCATAGTAACCTGCGTTTGGAGTGCATAACACGCGCCGGCCCCGTCAGGAACTGACGCGAAACGAGGGTTAATGCGCGGCTTGTGGATGCGCTAAACCATACTCAACCAGGGCGTCAGCCAGTTTTTCAACACCGTCAATCGTTCTGATTCCGGCATTCATGGTCTGTACATCAATCACGGGTAAATGATCGGCTTTTACGGCGGGGATCAGCTGGGTGACCGGGTCAGATTTCAAATAATCCATTTTCACCTGCCAGTCATCGGCCGGGAAACGTCGACGACTCATTTCCCCCAGCACTATCACTGTCGGTTGGGCTTTGGCGATGGTTTCCCAACCGACCGTTGGCCACTCCTCTGCGGAATCAATGACGTTTTTGATACCCAGGGTCTGCGCAATCCAGGCAGCAGGCCCTAATTTCCCGGCGACATAAGGATCCAGTTGCAGGTCGGCGCTGGAGAACCAGAAAACGGCAGAGACGCTGTTGTCCATCCCGGCGATTTTGCTTTTCGCTGCCGTTTCACGTGCTTTGAGGCTGGCAATCAGTTCTTCGCCCTTATCCTGAACGTCGAAGATCCTCGATAAGTCGGCCACTTCCTGATAGACCATTGCGATATCAAACATGCCTTTGCGCACGCCGTCACCGCCATCTTCGTTATCTTTCGCGCAGTCTGCCGGTGCGGTATAGACCGGGACTTTCAGTTCGCTGAACTGTTCATAAGACGCCACCGCGCCCGCAGGGCCGATCTGCCATTCGAACTGGCTGGCGACCAGATCCGGTTTTTTGGCAATGATGCCTTCGAAGCTGGGGATGTTCTGCGCAATAACTGCAATCTTGTCATTTGCCGCCTTATACGCGTCGGGAACGGGCCCGAACCACAGCGATGTGCCTACCACGCGATCGGCCAGGCCCAGCGCATACAGGATCTCAGTGCTGTTTTGTCCTACGGTGGCAACACGTTTTGGCGCTGCGTGAAATGTCATATCCCGACCACAGTTTTTTATCGTCAATGGATATTCCGTTTTGGCTGCATGAGAAAGACCTGAGGTGAGAAACAGTGCGGCACCAGCAACAACCAGAAGCATTTTTTTATAAGGTAAAGAGGTAACATTAGCGTGCATTATTATCATCCCGTTCATGCCAGAATCTGAACGTCTGGTCATGGATTATATCGTTCCATATATCGGGAGAGTTCATGACGATAGATGACAGGACATCGTGAAATTTATGCATGACGTTATGCAAATAAAGAAAGTCAGCGGTTCAGTCAAGGATCTGATTCGCTCTTTCACGGTGCCTAATATCAAATAATTCATCACATGGACCATCCCGTCCACTCAATGGGGTATAAATTTGACAGCAGGTCTCCTGACTCACGGTAATCAGAATATCGGCCTTCCCATAAAGATTCGCTTTACAGTGACCTGCAACAAAATATGCTGCACGAGGATATTCTGCATCCGCCTACAGTTGCGGGGGCAGTCATGGAATGGGATTGCAATAATCCGCACCATGTTCCTATTCATTACAATGTTGGTGCAATGAAATACTGTCGAAAAAGACTGTATCGGCATTTGTTAACAAGATCAATCGCAAGGGGAAAGACGAATTTTATTGAGTGGGATAAATTTTAGTTGTTGTTTATCAACGCGTTATGTTTTTTTTGAGGATGAAATTGCGGATGTCGAAATGTAATAATGAAAAGCTAAATGAGAATTGATTGACATTGATCAAGTAATATTCTTATTCATGCGTGATTTACGTGATCTCTCCATATGCACTAATTGCCAGTCATCGTGCATATCCATCACAACCTGAAAATGATTACGTCGCCAGAATGAATAACCTCCCGGTAAAAAATGATGGGTATGTAAGTATAATAAGTTGTACCGCTGCTGCTCGCAGAATGTTTCAGCAAAAGCGAGTAACTGACGTCCAATACCTTTTCTGCGGTAACGTTTGTCCACATAGCAGCGACAAATTTCTGCCGTTTCTGTCAAAATATAGCGTCCGCGAAGTTCGGCTATACGGTCGTCATATTGGCAGACGGCCAGGGTCGCAATGAGTTCCTGCTTTTCGCTCCAGGCGCACAGCAATACATTGCGCTGCTGTTGAATATACTGCTGTTGCAGGTTAAAAACATCCTGTCCGGGAGTAGGGGCAGGTCTGTCAGCCGCAAAAAATTCATTCAGATGTTGAATCAGAAATAACTGAACCGCCGGAATATCTTCTCCGGTCATTTCACGTAGCGTAAATGAAATCACGAGTTGTCACTCTTATTTGCAGAAACTGAAAGCTGATAATAACAACACGGGAGGGGAAAAACAGGGGACAGAGCGGAAAATGTTACCGGCCTGTACAGGAACAGACCGGTAAGCGCAAAAAGATTATAAATCAGCCAGCGCCGCGTCGCGGTTCGGGAAAAAGGCCAGACGACCCGGAATCGGCTTAATGCCAGCGCGCGCCATCGTGCGCAGCGGCTGGAACTCAAGGTTACTTACGCGCAGTTCGCAGCCTTCTGGCAATCTTTTCACAAAGCGCTGGAAGGCATCCAGACCACCTGCGTCCAGCACCGGTACCGCGTCCCATTTCAGTACGACAATGCGTTTTCCTTCGATGCGTGACTCCAGATCGGTAAACAATCCTTCAGCGGCTGCAAAGAACAGTGGGCCGATCACGCGCAGCACCAGTACATCATCGGGGACCTCGACGTTAACCGCTGCCAGTCGCGTCATGCGTGCAATACGGCGCATAAACAGTAACGAGGCCAGCACAATCCCGACGCTGATGGCAATGACCATGTCAAACAGCACTGTCAGTGACATACACATCATCATCACAATGATGTCGTCTTTGGGTGCATGACGCAGCAAATCCACAACTTTGTGCGCTTCACTCATGTTCCAGGCCACCATCAGCAGCAGGGCCGCCATCGCCGACAGCGGCAGCCATGAGAGCAGCGGTGCCAGCGCCAGCAGCGCCATGATCACCAGCAGCGCGTGGATCACGGCGGAAATAGGGGATGTTGCGCCAGCGCGGACGTTTGCCGCCGAACGGGCAATCGCCGCCGTTGCGGTAATCCCACCAAAGAAGGGGGCGACAATATTACCCAGGCCCTGACCAATCAGCTCGCTGTTGGCTTTGTGTTTCGTGCCGGTCATTCCGTCGAGTACCACGGCGCAGAGCAGGGACTCGATTGCCCCCAGCATGGCCATTGAGAAGGCCGCCGGAAGCAGGGCGCGCAGGGAATCCCAACTCAACGTGAAATCAGAATCCGGCAGGTTCCACGGCAGCACCAGTTGCGGCAGCAGTTGCGGTATCCCGTTGCCCTGTGAGCCGTCGGCCAGAATATAGTGGAACTGAGAACCAATGGTGGCAACGTGGCCGCCCAGCAGGTTGACGATCCCCATGACAGCACAGCCAGCGAGTAGGGCGGGCAGGTGGCCCGGCAGGCGAATGCCCAGACGCGGCCACATCATCAGCGTGCCCAGCGTGACCACCCCGATGGCGGCATCGCCCAGGTTAATGCTCGGCAGAGCCATAAATAGCGCGCCGACTTTTTGCAGATAGTGTTCCGGAACGTGGGCCATCTGCAAACCGAGGAAATCTTTGATTTGCATGGTACCAATGGTGATACCAATCCCTGAGGTAAAACCTAAGGTAACTGAGACCGGGATGTACTCAATCAGGCGGCCAAAGCGGGCCAGGCCAAAGAGGATCAGGAAGACCCCGGACATCAGCGTCGCGACAAGCAGGCCTGCCAGCCCAAACTGTTGTGAAACGGGGTAGAGGATCACCACAAACGCGGCGGTCGGGCCTGAGACGCTAAAACGCGAGCCCCCGGTTAAGGCAATAACAATCCCGGCCACAGCGGAGGTATAAAGTCCGTACTGCGGCGCGACACCACTCCCGATAGCCAGTGCCATCGCCAGCGGGATAGCAATAATCCCGACGGTGATCCCGGCAATCACATCACGGGTAAACCGTGAGGCGGTATATTTTTCTTTCCAACAAGCGTCGATGAGGGCGCGGAAAGGCATCACATGTGAGGAAAAAATTCTGTTCACAATAATGTTTCATCCATGAGCGCATCATCTGTCAACTCAATGAAATGGCGGGTTGGCAGGTGAAGGAGGCATAAGTCATACAAATAAAGGTTACAGACAAAAAAACCCGCCGCAGCGGGTCTTTGAGCCGGGTTCGATTAATGCTCGAACATAGCAGAAATCGATTCTTCGTTGCTGATACGACGAATCGCTTCGGCCAGCATACCCGACAGGGTCAACGTACGCACGTTCGGCAGTGCTTTGATTTCGTCGGTCAGCGGAATGGTATCGCAGACAACGACTTCATCAATCACAGAGTTACGCAGGTTGTTTGCCGCATTGCCTGAGAAGATCGGGTGAGTGGCATAAGCAAATACGCGTTTTGCACCACGTTCTTTCAGCGCTTCAGCTGCTTTACACAGCGTACCACCGGTGTCGATCATATCGTCAACCAGCACGCAGTCACGACCCGCTACGTCACCGATGATGTGCATCACCTGAGAGACGTTTGCACGCGGACGGCGTTTGTCGATGATCGCCATATCGGTGTCATTAAGCAGCTTAGCGATAGCGCGGGCACGCACGACGCCACCGATGTCCGGAGAAACCACAATCGGGTTATCCAGATTCAGCTGCAGCATATCTTCTAACAGAATTGGGCTACCAAATACGTTATCAACCGGTACGTCGAAGAAGCCCTGGATCTGTTCAGCATGCAGGTCAACGGTCAGAACGCGGTCAACGCCGACGCTGGACAGGAAGTCAGCGACAACTTTTGCCGTAATCGGCACACGAGCGGAACGTACACGACGATCCTGGCGCGCATAGCCAAAGTAAGGGATAACGGCGGTGATACGGCCTGCGGAAGCACGGCGCAGGGCATCAACCATAACGACCAATTCCATCAGGTTGTCGTTCGTTGGAGCACAAGTGGACTGGATGATGAAAATATCACCACCGCGTACATTTTCGTTAATTTGTACGCTGACTTCGCCGTCGCTAAAGCGACCTACAGCGGCGTCGCCGAGAGAAGTGTACAGGCGGTTGGCAATACGTTGTGCTAGTTCCGGGGTGGCGTTACCAGCAAAAAGCTTCATATCAGGCACGAGAAGAACCTCAGGCATGCGTCCATTGGTGGAAAGAGTTTGCCAAAAACTGTGCGGGCCAGGCAGGACTCTCTCCATGCGGTGTATTAACGAGCGCGATGCAACGTCTGGAACAGGGTGACGTTGTCACCGAAACTCAGCTTGCCCGGCTTACCCGTCATCATTTATGTTTTATGCGCGCTGGGTTCAAGGCCTCACACCAGTCACATACTGATGTATGCGGCTGGCAATTCGTCATCTCGCCAACGTACTGAAACTTCAATGAGTTAGAGTAACGCTCTATGCAGTGGAGAGAGGTTGACACCCTTCGCCACAAAGGCATTGAGCCATTCCGGGGCTTGCTCAAGCACCTGCCGGGCACGAGACTCTGTATCGAATTCAGCAAAGACACAGGCTCCTGTACCAGTCAGGCGCGACGGCGCGTATTCTAACAGCCAGGAAAGCGCCGCATCAACCTCGCGAAAACGTTTTCTTGCGATAACCTCGCAATCATTGCTGAATTCACATTTTAATAACGTTTCTATTGACCTTTTTGGCGTATTACGGGGGAGGTCGGGATCGTTAAAAATCATCGGCGTTGGAATACTGACGCCAGGATGAGCCACCAGGTACCATTTTTCGGCCGGTTCCACCGGGGTCAGGATCTCTCCGACGCCTTCGGCAAAGGCGGCGTGTCCGCGGACAAACACCGGCACGTCAGCCCCGAGCGTTAAACCGAGCTCGGCCAGTTCGTCCAGCGACAGACCACACTGCCAGAGATGGTTTAGCGCGACCAGCACGGTTGCCGCGTTCGACGATCCGCCGCCCAGGCCTCCGCCCATCGGCAGACGCTTTTCGATACGGATATCCGCACCGCTACCGGCTGGCAGCCGACCGCGCTCTGCGGCTGTTTTCATCAGCAGTCGCGCGGCACGGACGATCAGGTTGTCTTCATGTGCCACGCCGTCAACCGGCGTCAGGAGATGAATTTCGCCGTCGCGACGCGGTTCCAGGCTGAGGGTGTCGCCATAATCGAGGAACTGAAACAGTGTTTGCAGCGTGTGATAACCGTCCGCACGTCGTCCGGTGATGTATAAAAACAGATTCAGTTTTGCCGGAGAGGGCCACTGGGTCATCATTTTACAATCCAGTTATCCATTTTCAGCTTGATACGCTGAGCACCGTCGGAGAGTTCCATATTGGCCGGCATTGCCGGGGAGGTTTTGCTGTCGTACGCGCTATAGACCACTTTCCAGTTTTTTCCGTCCTGGCTGTAGTTCACTTCGCTCAGGCGGTACTGGTCGTCGAGTTTATAGTCGGTCGCGTCGCCCGGCAGGCCAAGGATCCACTGACGCAGGCTGTTTAGCGGGATCGGCATACCGGTCAGCTTGCCGATCATCTCTTCGGCATCGTCAGCGGTATAGCGCTGGCCTTTATTGTCCATCAATTGCACGTTACCCGGCTGCGCGTTCAGTTCAAGCTCGGTGCTGCCAAGCGGGTTGGTCAGCAGCAGGCGATAGCGATCCTGGCCGGTCTGCTGCCAGAAAAAGCGCGCATAGACCTTCTGCTCGTCGGAAATATAGGCAAACGCGCCGCGCGTTTGATACTGATTTAACTGGCGAACCTCCTGCTGATGTTGCCGCCATTGAGGAGAGTCCGGACTTTTCCCCGGGCCTTTCGGCGCGTTGATCGTACAGGCGGTCAGAACCAGGGTTGCCAGCGGAAGCAGGCGGATCAGGCGAAAATCAGGCAGGGTCATAATGATGACGAATCCTTGTGATACGTTGCAATAATAACCCTTAATGCTAGCGCCGCGCGGGTATATCGTCTACGTTCACGTTATCTTAATTTAAGCAATAAGCGATTACTCCAAAAGGGGGCACTCTCTTTTATTGATTCCGCGCATCCTGTATGATGCGAGCAGACTAACCATATCAACGCTGGTACTACTCCCGCAGACATGACCCTTTTAGCGCTCGGCATTAACCATAAGACGGCACCTGTATCGCTGCGAGAACGCGTAACGTTTTCGCCAGATACGCTCGATCAGGCGCTGGAAAGCCTGCTTGCGCAGCCAATGGTGCAGGGCGGCGTGGTCTTGTCGACGTGTAATCGCACGGAGCTGTATCTGAGCGTGGAAGAGCAGGATAACCTGCAGGAAGCGCTGATTCGTTGGTTATGTGATTTCCACAATCTTGATGAAGACGATCTGCGCAGCAGTCTCTACTGGCACCAGGATAACGATGCGGTTAGCCATCTGATGCGTGTCGCCAGCGGTCTGGATTCGCTGGTACTCGGTGAACCACAGATCCTCGGCCAGGTGAAAAAAGCGTTTGCGGATTCACAAAAAGGCCACCTGAACGCCAGCGCGCTGGAACGTATGTTCCAGAAATCGTTCTCCGTTGCCAAACGGGTTCGTACCGAAACCGATATCGGCGCCAGCGCCGTGTCCGTTGCGTTTGCCGCCTGTACGCTGGCGCGCCAAATCTTTGAATCACTTTCCACGGTCACTGTGCTGTTGGTCGGCGCGGGCGAAACCATCGAACTGGTGGCGCGCCATTTGCGCGAACACAAAGTGCAGAAGATGATTATCGCCAACCGCACCCGTGAGCGGGCGCAGGTTCTGGCCGATGAAGTGGGTGCTGAAGTGATCGCACTCAGCGACATCGATGAACGTCTGCGGGAAGCTGACATTATCATCAGTTCAACCGCCAGCCCGCTGCCTATCATTGGTAAAGGGATGGTGGAGCGTGCGCTGAAAAGCCGCCGAAATCAGCCGATGTTGCTGGTGGATATCGCCGTTCCGCGCGATGTCGAACCGGAAGTCGGTAAACTGGCTAACGCTTATCTCTATAGCGTTGACGATCTGCAAAGCATCATTTCGCACAACCTGGCGCAGCGCAAAGCTGCGGCAGTGGAAGCCGAAACGATTGTCGCGCAGGAAACCAGCGAGTTTATGGCCTGGCTGCGTGCTCAGGGCGCCAGTGAAACCATTCGTGAATACCGGAGTCAGTCTGAGCATGTACGGGATGAACTGACTGCAAAAGCGCTTGCTGCTCTGGAACAGGGCGGTGACGCGCAGGCCATTATGCAGGATCTGGCATGGAAACTGACCAACCGCCTGATCCATGCACCAACCAAATCTCTTCAGCAGGCCGCCCGTGACGGGGATGACGAACGCCTGAATATCTTGCGCGACAGCCTCGGGCTGGAGTAGCAACACACCCTTCTTTTTACAAGGTGCATTTACGCCTATGAAGCCTTCTATCGTTGCCAAACTGGAAGCCCTGCATGAACGCCATGAAGAAGTTCAGGCGCTGCTGGGTGATGCGGGAACCATCGCAGACCAGGAACGTTTTCGCGCACTGTCGCGCGAGTATGCACAGCTAAGCGATGTTTCTCGCTGTTTTACGGACTGGCAACAGATTCAGGACGATATCGAAACAGCACAAATGATGCTCGACGATCCTGAAATGCGTGAAATGGCGCAGGAAGAACTGCGCGAAGCGAAAGACAAGAGTGAACAACTGGAACAGCAGCTACAGGTATTGTTACTGCCGAAAGATCCGGACGATGAACGCAATGCGTTTCTGGAAGTTCGCGCCGGGACTGGCGGTGATGAAGCGGCCTTATTTGCCGGCGATCTGTTCCGCATGTACAGCCGCTATGCCGAAACACGCCGCTGGCGCGTGGAGATCATGAGCGCCAGCGAAGGCGAGCACGGCGGCTATAAAGAGATTATCGCCAAGATCAGCGGCGACGGCGTCTATGGTCGACTGAAGTTTGAGTCCGGCGGGCATCGTGTGCAGCGCGTACCGGCAACGGAATCGCAGGGCCGAATCCACACCTCTGCCTGTACCGTGGCGGTGATGCCGGAGCTGCCGGAAGCCGAACTGCCGGATATCAACCCGGCCGATCTCCGTATTGATACCTTCCGTTCCTCCGGGGCGGGTGGTCAGCACGTTAACACCACCGACTCCGCGATCCGTATTACTCACCTGCCGACAGGCATTGTGGTGGAGTGTCAGGACGAACGTTCGCAGCACAAGAACAAAGCCAAAGCGCTCTCGGTGCTCGGCGCGCGTATTCGCGCGGCAGAAGTGGCGAAGCGTCAGCAGGCCGAAGCGTCAACGCGTCGTAACCTGCTGGGCAGTGGCGACCGCAGCGACCGCAACCGGACCTACAACTTTCCGCAGGGGCGTGTGACCGATCACCGCATCAACCTGACGCTCTACCGTCTGGATGAAGCAATGGAAGGCAAACTGGATATGCTGATTGAGCCGATCGTGCAGGAATACCAGGCCGATCAGCTGGCGGCGCTGTCCGAGCAGGAATAATGGATTTTCAGCACTGGTTACGTGAGGCGATAAGCCAGCTACAGGAGAGTGAAAGCCCGCGTCGCGATGCCGAGATCTTACTCGAATTCGTGACCGGAAAAGGGCGTACCTGGATACTGGCGTTTGGCGAAACGACGTTGACCGACGCCCAGCAGGCGCAACTGGCGACGCTGCTGGCTCGCCGTCAACGGGGGGAACCGATCGCACATTTAACTGGCGTGCGGGAATTCTGGTCGTTGCCGCTGTTTGTTTCACCGGCCACGTTGATCCCGCGTCCGGATACCGAATGTCTGGTGGAGCAGGCGCTGGCGCGACTGCCAACAACCCCGTGCCGCATTCTCGATCTGGGTACTGGCACCGGTGCGATTGCGCTGGCGCTGGCGTCTGAGCGCCCTGACTGCGAGGTCACGGCGGTTGACAGAATGCCGGATGCCGTTGCGCTGGCGCAGCGTAATGCGGCTCATCTGGCTATCAACAATGTCCATATTCTGCAAAGCGACTGGTTTAGCGCCTTGCCGGGGCAGCAGTTTGCGATGATTGTCAGCAATCCGCCGTATATTGACGAGCAGGATCCGCATCTGGCGCAGGGCGATGTCCGCTTCGAACCGCTGAGCGCCCTGGTCGCCGGTGACTGCGGAATGGCCGACATTGTGCACATCATCGAGCAATCTCGCACGCGGCTGGAAGCGGGCGGTTTTCTGCTGATCGAGCATGGCTGGCAGCAGGGTGCCGCGGTGCGTGACGCCTTTAATCGCGCGGGCTACCAGGCGGTAGAAACCTGTCGCGATTATGGCGACAACGAGCGTCTTACGCTCGGATGCAAGCCCGTATGAACAGCGTTACGCTCCTGTTAGGGGTTCACCTCGCTAGCATTGCGCTTTCCGTTAGTCTGTTTGTGCTGCGTTATGGGTGGCGTGAATGTCATTCTGCGCGGGCTCACGCGCGCTGGACGCGCGTCGTACCGCCGATTGTTGACACCGTTTTGTTGCTCAGTGGTGTGGGGTTGATCGCTAAAACGCACATCCTGCCATTCACGGAGCAGGGGACATGGCTGACTGAGAAGCTGTTTGGAGTTATCATTTACATCGTTTTGGGTTTTATTGCGCTCGATTACCGTCGGGCGCGCAGTCGGCAGGCGCGATTAATCGCGTTCCCGCTGGCGCTGGTGGTGCTGTACATCATCATTAAACTCGCCACCACAAAAATACCGTTACTGGGGTAAGTCATGAGGTCGTTAGCTGATTTCGAATTTAACAAAGCGCCATTGTGCGACGGGATGATCCTGGCATCGGAATCGATCCGCCTGGATTTCCCTTCGCAAACTGTCTATGACGAGCTGGAACGTCTGGTCAGCCTGGCGCAAGAAGAAATTAGCCAGCTTTTGTCTCAGGATGAGCAACTGGAAAAATTGCTGGCACTTTTCTACGGCGAGTGGGGCTTTACTGACACCCGCGGCGTTTACCGCTTGTCCGACGCGCTATGGCTTGACCAGGTACTGAAGAACCGCCAGGGCAGTGCGGTGTCACTGGGGGCAATTTTACTGTGGATTGCCAACCGGTTGTCATTGCCGCTGGTGCCGGTGATATTCCCGACGCAGCTTATTTTGCGTATCGAGTCGCTGGAAGGCGAGATGTGGCTCATCAACCCGTTTAACGGGGAAACGTTGAATGAGCATACGCTGGAAGTGTGGCTGAAGGGGAATATCAGTCCGGTCGCTGAGTTATTTAACGAGGACCTGGATGAAGCGGATAACGCGGAAGTGATTCGCAAGCTGCTGGACACGCTGAAATCTTCCTTAATGGAAGAACAACAGATGGAGCTGGCGCTGCGAGCGAGCGAAGCGTTACTGCAATTTAACCCGGAAGATCCGTATGAAATACGTGACCGGGGCTTAATTTATGCGCAACTGGAATGTGAACATGTCGCGCTGACCGATTTAAGCTATTTCGTTGAGCAGTGTCCGGAAGACCCGATCAGCGAAATGATTCGTGCGCAGATTAATAACATCTCGCATAAGCAAATTGTCCTGCATTAATTTATCGACATTCTTACTCATCATTAAGGCGATCCTATGAAACAAAAAGTGGTTAGCATTGGCGACATCAAGGTAGCAAACGATCTGCCGTTCGTGCTGTTTGGCGGGATGAACGTGCTGGAATCGCGCGATCTGGCGATGCGCATTTGTGAGCACTACGTGACCGTTACCCAGAAACTGGGTATCCCTTACGTGTTCAAGGCCTCTTTTGATAAAGCCAACCGTTCCTCTATCCACTCCTACCGTGGACCGGGCCTGGAAGAAGGGATGAAAATCTTCCAGGAACTGAAGCAGACCTTTGGCGTAAAAGTGATCACCGACGTTCATGAAGCCAGCCAGGCGCAGCCTGTCGCTGACGTTGTAGATGTGATTCAGTTACCGGCGTTCCTCGCGCGTCAGACCGATCTGGTGGAAGCGATGGCGAAAACCGGCGCGGTCATCAACGTGAAGAAACCGCAGTTCGTGAGCCCGGGTCAGATGGGCAATATCGTGGATAAATTCCATGAAGGCGGTAACGACAAGGTGATCCTGTGCGACCGTGGGGCAAACTTCGGTTATGACAACCTCGTTGTCGATATGCTGGGTTTCAGCGTGATGAAGAAAGTTTCTGGCAACAGCCCGGTGATTTTCGACGTGACCCACGCGCTGCAGTGCCGTGACCCGTTTGGCGCAGCGTCTGGTGGCCGTCGTGGTCAGGTGACTGAGCTGGCGCGTGCCGGTATGGCGGTCGGTCTGGCCGGTCTGTTCATTGAAGCGCATCCGGATCCGGACAACGCGAAATGCGACGGCCCATCCGCGCTACCGCTGGCGAAGCTGGAACAGTTCCTGGTGCAGATGAAAGCGGTTGACGATCTGGTGAAAAGCTTCGACGAGCTCGACACTGAGAACTAAGTCACGCAGAAACAGAAAACCCCGCCGCAGCGGGGTTTTTTTCGTCTGAGGGATCAGGCAAAGATCGTCATCAGATAGGCGGCAAACAGCGCCAGATGCGCCGCACCGTTCAGTACGTTAGTGCGCCCCGTTGAGAACGAGATATGGCACAGCACCAGTGACGCCACCATCACCACCATTTCTGGTGCGTCTAAGCCGAACACCAGGTCATTCCCCGTCGCCCACGCAATCAGCGTTACCACTGGTACTGTCAGAGAGATAGTGGCCAGCACTGAACCGAAGAACAGATTCATGGCGCGCTGCACCTGGTTATTCAGCACTGCTTTCAGCGCCCCAAGCCCTTCCGGAGAGAGGATCAGCAACGCGACCAGGAAGCCGGTAAAGGCGACCGGGGCGTTCAGTTCGGTCAGCAGTGTCTCCAGCGGGTTTGCGTTCATCTTGGTGACGGCAATGACCGCAATCAGATGAATCACCAGCCAGACGGCATGCCACACATTACTGTGCGCAGAGGGCTTACCGTGATGCGGGTCGTCGTCGTCGCTGTCATCTTCGTGCTCATAAACAAACAGACTCTGGTGCGTTTTGGTCTGAATGAGCAGGAATACGCCGTACATCGCGGCAGAAATTAAGGCCACCAACAGCGCCTGGCCGGTGGTGAAATTCGCACCGGGCAGCGCCATCGGAAACACCAGCACGATAATTGCCAGCGGAAACAAGGCAATCAGATACTGTTTGATACCGAACAGATTCATATACTGAGTGGCGAACTTACGCCCGCCCAGTAATAACGAAAAGCCCACCAGACCACCAGTGACAATCATGATGATGGAATAGAGCGTGTCGCGCATCAGCGTAGGCGCCGCATCACCGGTCGCCATCAGCGCTGAGATCAGGCTGACTTCAAGAATGACCACTGACAGGCTCAGAATGAGGGAGCCGTAGGGTTCGCCGAGGCGATGAGCCAGTACGTCGGCGTGACGAACAACGCTAAAGGCGCTGCTTAAAATACCAATCAGGGCAAGAAGGTTAATGCCGATTACCGCTGGTAGTGAATGGCTGCCCCCCCACAGGAACAGCACTACCAGCGCCACAACCGGGAAAATAAGCGATGTCTCCTTATGGCGGGTTTTCACCGCCTCATGTGCATGTGTCATGAATGCTCTCCATCTCTGCAGGTCGATTTTAGTTATAAATGTAATAAAGCGTGTAAAAAATAACAGAAAACGCAGGCTTTACGGTGATATTTTACGAAATTTTACGGCATTTCGGCCTTTCACCTTTAAAACGACAGAAAGAGAAACTCTTGTTTATAGAGTGTTTAAATAACAGAAACTTATGCAGGCTGCAGGACGAATAAACCTTATTGTAGTGGCAGAGGCGCTCAGGCTTGACCACACTTAAGGTTTAGCCAAAAAGTGGAGTCAATGATGCCCTATCAAGCAAAAAAAGATCTGCCAGACAGCGTACAACACGTCTTACCCGCCCATGCCCAGGAGATCTACAAAGAGGCGTTCAATAGCGCCTGGGAGCAGTACAAGGACAAAGCCGATCGCCGCGATGATGCCAGTCGGGAAGAGACCGCACATAAGGTGGCGTGGTCAGCAGTGAAAAAAGAGTATGCCAAAGGTGAAGATGAGAAGTGGCATAAGAAATCCTAACCACTTCAATTATAAGGTCTAACGCTATAGCTCCCGTGAACGCGTAGGCGAATCGTGCTACCCGCCCCCGTTGCTGCCTTGCAAGCGGCCCATGAATTGCATATTGTCGTGATATTGGTTTCAAAATGAGCAGTTAAAATGCCCGGAAGGCGTCAAAAAGTTGTCGCAGGGAAGTATGCAGTGGCGGAGGTGTAAGGTGTTAACGCGTGATTTCTTGATGAATGCCGATTGTAAAACGGCATTTGGTGCTATTGAAGAATCACTCTTATGGTCAGCAGAGCAACGTGCTGCGTCCCTTGCGGCGACGCTGGCATGCCGACCAGATGATGGACCGGTGTGGATCTTCGGTTATGGATCGTTGATGTGGAACCCGGCGTTAGAATTTGAGGAGTCATGTACCGGTACGCTGGTGGGATGGCATCGGGCCTTTTGCCTGCGTCTCACGGCAGGGCGCGGAACCGCGTGTCAGCCGGGACGAATGCTTGCACTAAAAGAGGGCGGACGCACCACCGGTGTGGCCTATCGTCTTCCGGATGCCTCGCTTGAACAGGAATTAACGCTGTTGTGGAAGCGCGAAATGATCACCGGCTGCTACCTGCCGACGTGGTGTCAACTGGCGTTGGACGACGGACGAACGGTCAATGCACTGGTATTTATTATGGATCCGCGCCATCCGCTGTATGAGTCGGACACGCGAGCGCAAATTATCGCCCCGTTGATTGCTGCTGCCAGTGGGCCGCTTGGCACGAACGCGCAGTACCTGTTTTCGCTTGAACAGGAGTTGCAGAAACTGGGGATGCAGGATGAGTGTCTTAACGATCTGGTGACTAACGTGCGCGGTTTGTTAGGGGAGTCGCTGCCTGAAGGTGTTATGCGGCCGGGTTTCGCGTGAGGCTTATGTCGGCCCGGCTGCGTAAGCGCGACCGGGCCATTTGCGTATCAGGCGGCGATATAACTGATGGAATGTTCAAGCGACTGGCTATGACTGTCGATCAGGACATTCCAGACGCCGGTATACGGTACGGTCAACCATGCGTTATCACGGTTCTGCACGCTTAATATGTCGGTCTGCGTGTCTTTAACGTGATTTTTTTCGCTCATCAGATGGATGTGGCAACGCTCCGAACAGCGTACGACCACGGTATCCCCACCAAATAACTTCAAACTTGCCTTTACTAATGCCATTTCTCACCCCGTATTGAAAACAACGTACTTCCTTTCGGAAGTGCTGCGTGATGTTGTTCACATTTTACCCATGAGGCATAACACCAAAGAGTTACGCTGTGGATGCTGATTTTGATCAAAAAATGGCATAACGATTAAACAATAGTGACAAAATCCCGGAGAAAAGCGTGATCGGGCGCACTTACTTTTGGTAAAGATACGCCCCAATAAGATTAAATTCGGAAATAACCGGCTGTTTCAGCAAGCTTGCCTGAAAAGGGGGATTAAAAGGTGAGCACTTTGTCGGCGGCCAGCGTCCATTGCGCCAGTTCCACCAGCGTTCCGACTTCCACGCCGTCGATCAGCGGCAGTGTCGTGATCCCGCGCCCGTCCGTGCAGGTCTTGCACAGTTTTACCGGGACGTTCTGGGCAGTAAGGATCTCCAGCATCTGCTGGATGTTGTAGCCTTCTGTGGGCTTCTGACCGCGCAAACCCGCCGTAACGGCATCCGACATCAGAAACAGACGAAGGTCGAGGTCGCTCGCCTGTTCACGTAACGCGATCGCCAGCCGCAGGCTGTTAAATAACGATTCGCTACCGTATGCCGCACCGTTGGCAATGATCACTATCTTTTGCATGTTGACTCCTGTTAGCGGGGAAGTTTGAATTGTCAGTCACTTATGTTACCGCGCAAGCCGGGTGATACCAACGAAAGTCTGAGGAAAAGGAGAGCCTGGCAAGAGTAAGGATATTCCTGAAAGTGTGAGAAAACCTGCAAAACGACGAGGAGTCAGGTAAGCTTTTAAAGGTTAAGTTAACTGAATTCCGTAAGAAGCTATCGTCAATTTGAGTCGTTTTGTATCGCATTCCCTCCCTCTCTGGTTACTCTTGCTGTTAGCAGGCGGTCACGCCAGTGCACAATCCTCCTTTATGCAACAGGCCGAAAATCCCTTTGATAATAACCAGGACGGGTTGCCCGATCTGGGCATGGCTCCCGAATCGCATGAAGGCGAAAAACATTTCGCCGAGATGGTAAAAGCCTTTGGCGAGGCGAGCATGATCGACAACGGTCTGGACACCGGCGAGCAGGCAAAACAATTTGCCTTTGGCCAGGTGCGCGATGCGGTGAGTGAGCAGGTGAATCAACAACTGGAATCTTGGCTGTCGCCATGGGGGAAGGCCAGCGTCAACGTGCAGGTCGATAACGAAGGCAATTTCAACGGTAGTCGCGGAAGCTGGTTTGTCCCCTGGCAGGATAACTCGCGCTACCTCACCTGGGGTCAACTGGGTCTTACTCAGCAGGATGACGGGCTGGTGAGTAATGTGGGTATCGGCCAGCGCTGGGTGCGTGACGGCTGGCTGCTCGGCTATAACACTTTCTACGATAATCTGCTCGATGAAAACCTCCAGCGCGGCGGGCTGGGCGCTGAAGCGTGGGGGGAATACCTGCGGCTGTCGGCCAATTATTACCAGCCGTTTGCCTCATGGCGCGCCCATACGCCGACGCTGGAGCAACGAATGGCGCGCGGTTACGACGTAACGGCGCAAATGCGACTGCCGTTCTACGAATATCTTAATACCAGCGTTAGCGTGGA
The DNA here is from genome assembly GCF_057983045.1 of Citrobacter sp. LST-B2. NCBI lineage: Bacteria > Pseudomonadati > Pseudomonadota > Gammaproteobacteria > Enterobacterales > Enterobacteriaceae > Citrobacter > Citrobacter sp. LST-B2. Next base: position 2,723,587 of record NZ_CP192598.1, on the reverse strand, counting down.
ACAATATTTTGGTGACAGCGTCGATCTGTTCGATTCCGGAACGGGCTATCACAATCCGGTGGCGGTGAAACTGGGGCTGAATTACACCCCGGTCCCGCTGGTCACGGTCACCGCCCAGCACAAGCAGGGGGAGAGCGGTCTCAGCCAGAACAACCTCGGGCTGAACCTGAACTACCGCTTCGGCGTACCGCTGAAAAAACAACTGGCTGCCAGCGAGGTGGCGGAGAGCCAGTCGCTGCGCGGAAGCCGCTACGATCATCCGCAGCGCAACAACCTGCCGACGATGGAGTATCGTCAGCGCAAAACCCTGAGCGTATTTCTGGCAACCCCACCGTGGGATCTGCATCCGGGCGAAACGGTGCCGCTAAAATTGCAGGTACGTAGTCGACATGGCGTTCGTCATCTCACCTGGCAGGGGGATGCGCAGGCGCTGAGCCTGACGGCGGGGGCAAACGCGGAAAGCGTTGAGGGCTGGACGGTGATTATGCCGGCCTGGGACAGCAGCGAAGGCGCGAATAACCGCTGGCAGTTGTCGGTAGTGGTGGAAGATGAGAAGGGGCAGCGTGTCTCTTCCAATGAGATCACGCTCACGCTGACGGAACCCTTTATGGCAATGCCAGGGGACGATCCGCGCTGGAGGTTGCTCCCGGAGGAGTAATCAGAAGATACGTTCCTGATGCACCCACACTGCCGCTTCAACACGTGATTTAAGCTTCATCTTCTTCAGCATATGCTTCACGTGGACTTTCACCGTGCTCTCGGTGATATCCAGGCGGCGGGCAATCATTTTGTTCGGTAGCCCCTGGGCGATAAGCTTCAGAATGTCACGCTCACGCGGGGTGAGTTGGGTGACATCGCGATCGGAGGTGGCGCGGTTGGCGCGCAGGCTGGCAGCCAGCACCGGCGTTAACGCTTCGCTTAAGACCATTTCTCCGGCGGCAGCCTGCTGTAACGACTTAAGCAGATCTTCCGGTTCCATATCCTTCAGCAGATAACCATCAGCCCCGCGCTTGAGCGCCGTCACGACATCTTCCTCATGATTCGACACGCTAAAGACGACGATCCGTCCGGACAGCGCTTTCTCACGTAATTTGTCTAAGGTTTCCAGCCCGTTCATCCCCGGCATGTTCAGGTCGAGCAGGATCAGATCCGGGTCAAGCGATTCGGCCAGTTCGATACCCTGTTCGCCGTTGCTGGCTTCACCGACCACGGTGATATCGGGCGCCATGCTGACAAGCTGTTTGACGCCGGTCCGCAACATCGGATGATCGTCGATGAGCAGGATAGTTGCCGGTTCCTGATTATTCATGGGTATCTCCTTGAACTTCTGTGAAGTATTTTTCGGGAATAAACGTGACAGCGACTTCAGTGCCTCCCGTCTCGCGACGGCGTACCTGGCAATCTCCGCGCAGGCTCTGTGCCCGGTCGCGCATAATGATCATGCCATAGTGGTTACTGCGTTCGGCGTTCTCAGGAACGCCGCAGCCGTTGTCCTCTACAGTCAATTTTACCTGCTTGCCTTTCAGCGCCACGGTGACCACCACATCATCAGCGTGAGAATGCTTAAGCGCATTGCTTAAGGCTTCGCGGGCAATTTGCAGCAGGTGAATCGCCTGATGCGAAGGCACCAGGCGCGGTGGTAACTGGTAATCCAGTTTCACCGTAAAACCAAAACGGGCGCTGTATTCCTGGCAGCTGGCTTCCAGCGCGGGGCGCAGACCGGGTTCCGTCAGCCGTAAGCGAAACGTCGTCAACAGTTCACGCAGTTGCGCCCATGACGCATTCAGCTCGTTGCGGATCTGGCCGAGCAGGTCGCGGCTGCTGTCCGGCAATGTCTCTCCCTGCATTTGCAGGCAACTGACCTGCATCTTCATACAGGACAGTGATTGTGCAATAGAATCATGCAGTTCGCGCGCAATGGTTGCACGCTCTTCCATGACAATCAACTGCTGCTGGCGTTCCTGATTGCGATCCAACGCCAGCGTCGCGGTGAGCTGTTCCACGACGGTATCCACCAGTTGCTGCTGATCGTGACTCAGGTGACGCCCCTGCGGCAGGGTCGCCAGCAAAATGCCGTACTGGGTATGGGTGTCCGTTAAGCGCCATTTCAGCGTCATTCCCCCTTCAATTGGCGGCAGCGACTCGCGGGGACAGAGATGGCACCCTTTATCATCACAGCTGATATCGGACTGGCAGGTAAATTCCTGATGGTTCTCTTCATCTTCCTGGTCATAAACCCGCAGTTCGATGTCATGCATTTGGGTCAGGTTTTGCAGACCGTTCAGCACCGGGGAGAGACGTTCGCAAAGCGGCACTGGCGAATGCAGACGGCGGTTGGCCTGCCAGAGAAAAGAGAGGATCTGGTTTTTCTGCTCCAGCCCGGCTGTTTTTTCTCTGACGCGTTGTTCGAGCACTGAATAGCTTTCTGCCAGTTCGTCGGACATGTTATTAAGCGCGTCGCCGAGCATCGCCATCTCATTACGCCCGCCGATTTGCGCGCGTTGGGTAAAGTCGCGCTGACTGACGGCGCGGGCCATCGACAACAATTGCTTCCACGGCTGAAGCAGTCGCGCCCGCAGCCAGATAATGGTAAAGACCAGCAGCAGCGCCATAAAAATCGCCATCACCCGGTGCACCATCACCACGCGTTCGATGCGCATTTCGGTGGTGTGGTCAAACGCGGAGACGAGCCGATCAAGGCCAGCGACAAACTGGTTGACGTCGGCCGCGACGGCGTCTCTGCTACTGGCTTGCCGCAGGCCGGGGGAGAGTTCGCGATGCCAGTAATCCTGGAGGGCGCGCAGTTGTTCCTGCTGACCGTCGCGTTCTGCTGCGCGGGTCAGTTCCGGGCTGAACGCGGTCTGCTCCATCTCATCAAGCAATTTCTGGTCGTCAGCGCTCAGTGGTACCGCGGCGAGCAGTCGATAGCTTTGCATCCGCAGCGATCCGGTTTTATTAATGGCGTGCGCGCTACCCTGGACGCCCTGAACCAGCCAGCCAGAGACAGCCATACCCGCCACGCCGATCGCGGTTGAGAGCATCACAATAAGCGCCACCTGGTTAACCAGCGTGAGCGGAGAGAGACAACGTTTTAGCATAAAACCTTCTTCCTTCAGGTCTCCGGACAGCGAATGGGGAAACCTCAATGAATGACGAGAGTGCCGGGCAGAATCGGCAGTGGCGTTATTCTCGACCATCCCCTGGAGTATACCCATACCTAAAGCGAGTTACCTCTTAATTGCCGTATCCGGAGGGGATTTGAGGAAGGGGGTAGCTGCGGCAGGCAGCACTGTGAAAAACCACGTATTTTTTGGTGAATTATCCTACTCACTTAGGGTGATCATGATTTTTCTGTTGAGATATCGACAACTTTTCCTTTGATTTATATCAACTTACCTCGCGCTGTAAACCCTAATGTTTCAGGCATCGAATCGAGTATCAGAGGTGTCTATGAGTCACTCATCCGTCCCCGAAAGGGCATCTGGAGCTGTAATCACAGAATGGCGGCCGGAAGATCCGGCATTCTGGGCACAGCGAGGTCATCGTATCGCCAGTCGCAACCTGTGGATTTCTGTCCCCTGTCTGCTGCTGGCGTTTTGCGTCTGGATGTTATTCAGTGCTGTTGCGGTGAATCTGCCGAAAGTCGGTTTCACGTTTACCACTGAACAGTTGTTTATGCTGACGGCGTTACCGTCGGTCTCTGGCGCGTTATTACGTGTGCCTTACTCCTTTATGGTACCGGTCTTCGGCGGTCGTCGCTGGACCGCGTTCAGTACCGGGATCCTGATTATCCCGTGCGTCTGGTTAGGGTTCGCGGTACAGGATACGTCCACACCGTTCAGTACCTTTATCGTGATTTCACTGCTGTGCGGCTTTGCCGGCGCAAACTTTGCCTCCAGTATGGCGAACATCAGCTTCTTCTTTCCAAAGCAGAAGCAGGGCGGTGCGCTGGGGCTGAACGGCGGTCTGGGAAATATGGGCGTCAGCGTGATGCAGCTTGTTGCGCCGCTGGTGGTCTCGCTGTCGATCTTCGCTGTCTTTGGCAGCCACGGCGTTGAGCAACCGGATGGTTCGCAACTGTATCTGGCGAATGCCGCATGGATCTGGGTGCCGTTCCTCGCCTTCTTCACGCTGGCGGCCTGGTTTGGTATGAATGAACTGGCGACCTCAAAAGCATCGTTGAAGGAGCAATTACCGGTTCTCAAGCGCGGTCATCTGTGGATCATGAGCCTGCTTTATCTGGCGACGTTCGGCTCGTTCATAGGGTTTTCCGCAGGTTTTGCGATGCTGTCAAAGACCCAGTTTCCGGAGATTCAGATCCTGTATTATGCATTTTTTGGTCCCCTGGTTGGCGCGCTGGCGCGTTCTGCGGGCGGGGCGATCTCTGACCGATTAGGCGGGACTCGTGTCACGCTGGTGAACTTCGTGCTGATGGCGATTTTCAGCGGTCTGCTGTTCCTGACCTTACCAACCAACGGCGCGGGTGGCAGTTTCATCGCCTTCTTCGCGGTCTTCCTTGCCTTGTTTATGACGGCCGGGCTGGGTAGCGGCTCCACCTTCCAGATGATCTCCGTTATCTTCCGTAAGCTGACGATGGATCGCGTGAAGGCTGAAGGCGGCTCTGAAGAGAAAGCGATGCGCGAAGCGGCGACCGATACGGCAGCAGCGTTAGGCTTTATCTCTGCAATTGGCGCGATTGGCGGCTTCTTTATCCCGAAAGCGTTTGGTACCTCGCTGGCGTTAACCGGCTCACCGGTTGACGCGATGAAAGTCTTCCTGATCTTCTATATCGCCTGTGTGATTATCACCTGGTTGGTATACGGACGACATTCGAAAAAATAAAAACAGCAGTCATGTATTCCCCATTGCGCGGCGTTAGACCGCGCTTTTTTTTGCCTCTAATTAGTTACAACATACTGTTGGTTTTATTGTCACGTCGTTCTGTCAGTTCGTTGCGAAAAGAGGTCAACCAGAGGGGCATACCCCTTAATACCCACTCGTAAAGAATTTAACATTTACGGAAAATACGATTGAAAAAATAATCTTTAAAAACAGATGGATATAGTTAAATGTCCAATCCTCCAAAAGGGGTATTTCAAAAATTACCCTCCGTTTTCATCCCTGTATGCCTTGATCGTTATCAATTCTCACGACCTTTCAGAGCGTTACCTTCGCTCTCAATCAAGCAATGTCGATTTATCAGAGAGCCGTCAGGCTCCACAGGAGAGAACCGATGAGTAAATTCCTGGACCGGTTTCGCTACTTCAAGCAGAAGGGTGAAACCTTTGCCAATGGGCACGGCCAGCTTCTCGAAACCAACCGGGACTGGGAGGATGGATATCGCCAGCGTTGGCAGCACGATAAAGTTGTGCGCTCAACCCACGGGGTTAACTGCACCGGCTCATGTAGCTGGAAAATCTACGTTAAAAACGGTCTGGTGACCTGGGAAACCCAGCAAACCGACTACCCACGTACCCGTCCGGACATGCCAAACCACGAGCCTCGTGGCTGTCCGCGTGGTGCGAGTTACTCCTGGTATCTCTACAGTGCTAACCGACTGAAATACCCGCTGATGCGCAAACGTCTGATGAAGATGTGGCGTGAGGCGAAGACACTGCACAGCGATCCGGTTGACGCCTGGGCGTCCATCATCGAAGACGCCGATAAAGCAAAAAGCTTTAAACAAGCGCGTGGTCGCGGTGGTTTCGTCCGTTCCTCCTGGCAGGAAGTGAATGAGCTGATTGCCGCTTCTAACGTCTATACCGTGAAAACGTACGGCCCGGACCGCGTAGCGGGCTTCTCGCCGATCCCGGCGATGTCGATGGTTTCTTATGCGTCCGGCGCGCGTTATCTCTCCCTGATTGGCGGCACCTGCCTGAGCTTCTACGACTGGTACTGTGACCTGCCACCGGCATCTCCGCAGACCTGGGGTGAGCAGACCGACGTGCCGGAATCCGCTGACTGGTACAACTCCAGCTACATCATCGCCTGGGGATCTAACGTTCCGCAGACCCGTACGCCGGATGCTCACTTCTTTACCGAAGTCCGTTATAAAGGCACCAAAACCGTTGCGGTAACGCCGGACTACGCTGAAATCGCCAAGCTGTGCGACCTCTGGCTGGCGCCGAAGCAGGGCACCGATGCGGCGATGGCGTTGGCAATGGGTCACGTCATGCTGCGTGAATTCCATCTCGACAATCCGAGCCAGTACTTTACCGACTACGTACGTCGCTACACCGACATGCCGATGCTGGTGATGCTGGAAGCGCGTGACGGTTACTATGCCGCGGGCCGTATGCTGCGCGCTGCTGACCTTGTGGATGCGCTGGGCCAGGAAAATAATCCGCAATGGAAAACCGTTGCCATTAACAACAATGGTGACATGGTTGCGCCGAACGGCTCGATCGGTTTCCGCTGGGGTGAAAAAGGCAAATGGAACCTCGAGCAGCGCGATGGTACGACCGGTGCCGAGACAGAACTGCAATTGAGTCTGCTGGGTAGCCAGGACGAGATCGCCGAGGTGGGCTTCCCGTACTTTGGCGGTGAAGGCACCGAGCACTTCAATAAAGTCGAACTGGAAAACGTGCTGCTGCACAAACTGCCGGCTAAACGCCTGCAACTGGCAGACGGCACAACGGCGCTGGTTACCACCGTCTATGACCTGACGATGGCTAACTACGGTCTGGAACGCGGTCTGAACGATGCCAACTGCGCCACCAGTTATGACGACATCAAAGCGTATACCCCGGCGTGGGCAGAACAGATTACCGGCGTACCACGTGCACAGATCACCCGCATCGCGCGTGAGTTTGCCGACAACGCCGATAAGACGCATGGCCGTTCGATGATCATCGTCGGTGCCGGTCTGAACCACTGGTATCACCTCGATATGAACTATCGTGGTCTGATCAACATGCTGGTGTTCTGTGGCTGTATCGGCCAGAGCGGCGGCGGCTGGGCGCACTATGTCGGCCAGGAAAAACTGCGTCCGCAGACCGGCTGGCAGCCGCTGGCGTTTGCCCTTGACTGGCAGCGTCCGGCACGTCACATGAACAGTACGTCGTACTTCTACAACCACTCCAGCCAGTGGCGCTATGAGACCGTTACCGCGCAGGAATTGCTGTCACCACTGGCGGATAAATCGCGCTACAGCGGTCATCTGATTGATTTCAACGTGCGTGCTGAGCGCATGGGCTGGCTGCCGTCCGCACCGCAGCTTGGTACCAACCCGTTGACTATCGCCGAAGACGCGAAGAAAGCCGGGATGACGCCGGTGGATTACACCGTCAAATCACTGAAAGAAGGTTCGATCCGTTTCGCGGCCGAGCAGCCGGAGAACGGGAAAAACCATCCGCGCAACCTGTTCATCTGGCGCTCCAACCTGCTGGGCTCGTCCGGTAAGGGGCATGAATACATGCTGAAATACCTGCTGGGAACTGAACACGGGATCCAGGGGAAAGATCTGGGTCAGCAGGGAGGCGTGAAGCCGGAAGAAGTGGAATGGCAGGACAACGGTCTCGACGGCAAGCTGGACCTGGTCGTGACGCTGGACTTCCGTCTGTCGAGTACCTGTTTGTACTCCGACATCGTGCTGCCAACGGCGACCTGGTATGAAAAAGACGACATGAATACCTCGGATATGCATCCGTTTATTCATCCGCTGTCTGCGGCCGTTGACCCGGCCTGGGAATCGAAAAGCGACTGGGAAATCTACAAGGCTATCGCGAAGAAATTCTCAGAAGTCTGCGTGGGGCATCTCGGGAAAGAGACAGATGTCGTCACGCTGCCGATTCAACACGATTCTGCCGCCGAACTGGCACAGCCGCTGGACGTGAAGGACTGGAAAAAAGGCGAATGCGATCTGATTCCGGGCGTCACCGCGCCGCACATTATGACCGTTGAACGCGATTACCCGGCGACTTATGAACGGTTCACCTCGATCGGCCCGCTGATGGAGAAAATCGGTAACGGCGGTAAAGGGATCGCCTGGAATACTCAGAGCGAAATGGACCTGCTGCGTAAGCTTAACTACACCAAGGCAGACGGCCCGGCAAAAGGCCAACCAATGCTCAACACCGCCATTGACGCGGCAGAGATGATCCTGACCCTGGCGCCGGAAACGAATGGCCACGTGGCGGTAAAAGCCTGGGCCGCGCTCAGCGAGTTTACCGGACGCGACCATACGCATCTGGCGACCAATAAAGAAGAGGAAAAAATCCGCTTCCGCGATATCCAGGCGCAGCCGCGTAAGATCATCTCCAGCCCGACGTGGTCCGGTCTGGAAGACGAACACGTCTCTTACAACGCCGGTTACACCAACGTACATGAGCTGATTCCGTGGCGTACGCTGACCGGTCGTCAGTCGCTGTATCAGGATCACCAGTGGATGCGTGATTTCGGCGAAAGCCTGCTGGTTTACCGTCCGCCTATCAACACCCGTTCGGTGAAATCAGTGATGGGCGAGAAATCCAACGGTAACCCGGAAAAAGCGCTCAACTTCCTGACGCCACACCAGAAATGGGGCATCCACTCTACCTACAGCGACAACCTGCTGATGCTGACCTTGTCACGCGGCGGCCCGATTGTGTGGATGAGTGAAACCGACGCCAAAGATTTGGGCATTGAAGATAACGACTGGATCGAAGTGTTCAACAGTAACGGTGCCCTGACGGCGCGTGCGGTGGTAAGCCAGCGTGTTCCGGCCGGGATGACCATGATGTATCACGCCCAGGAACGTATCGTGAACCTGCCAGGGTCTGAAATTACCCAGCAGCGCGGCGGGATCCACAACTCAGTGACCCGTATTACGCCAAAACCCACTCACATGATTGGTGGCTATGCGCAACTGGCCTACGGCTTTAACTACTACGGCACCGTCGGTTCAAACCGTGATGAATTTGTTGTGGTACGTAAGATGAAGAACATTAACTGGTTGGATGGCGAAGGCAATGACCAGGTACAGGAGAGCGTAAAATGAAAATTCGTTCACAAGTCGGCATGGTGCTGAATCTCGATAAGTGCATCGGCTGCCACACCTGTTCTGTGACCTGTAAAAATGTCTGGACCAGCCGCGAAGGGATGGAATACGCCTGGTTCAATAACGTGGAAAGCAAGCCAGGCGTTGGTTTCCCGAATGACTGGGAAAACCAGGAGAAATGGAAGGGCGGCTGGATCCGTAAAATCAACGGCAGACTGCAGCCGCGTATGGGGAACCGTGCGATGCTGCTCGGTAAAATTTTCGCCAACCCGCATCTGCCGGGAATTGACGACTATTACGAGCCGTTTGACTACGACTACCAGAACCTGCACAACGCGCCGGAAAGTAAGCACCAGCCGATTGCCCGTCCACGCTCGCTGATTACTGGCAAGCGGATGGACAAAATCACCAGCGGTCCGAACTGGGAAGAAATTCTGGGTGGCGAATTTGAAAAACGTGCCAGAGACCAGAACTTCGAAAACATGCAGAAGGCGATGTACGGTCAGTTTGAAAACACCTTCATGATGTATCTGCCGCGCCTGTGCGAGCACTGCCTCAACCCGGCGTGCGTGGCGACCTGCCCGAGCGGCGCTATCTACAAGCGTGAAGAAGACGGCATCGTGCTGATCGACCAGGATAAGTGCCGCGGCTGGCGGATGTGCATCACCGGCTGTCCGTACAAAAAGATCTACTTCAACTGGAAGAGTGGGAAGTCCGAGAAGTGCATCTTCTGTTATCCGCGTATTGAAGCTGGCCAGCCAACCGTCTGTTCCGAAACCTGCGTGGGCCGTATTCGTTATCTCGGCGTACTGCTGTATGACGCAGATGCGATTGAAAGCGCGGCGAGCACCGAACACGAAAAAGATCTGTATCAGCGCCAACTGGATGTCTTCCTCGATCCGAACGACCCGGTGGTCATCGAACAGGCGCTGAAAGACGGTATTCCATTGAGCGTGATTGATGCCGCACAGCAGTCGCCGGTTTATAAAATGGCGATGGACTGGAAGCTGGCACTGCCGCTGCATCCGGAATATCGCACGCTGCCGATGGTATGGTATGTGCCGCCGCTGTCCCCGATTCAGTCGGCGGCGGATGCGGGTGAGCTTGGCAGCAACGGCATTCTGCCGGACGTCGACAGCCTGCGTATTCCGGTTCAGTACCTTGCTAACTTGCTCACCGCAGGCGATACCCAACCGGTGCTGCTGGCGCTGAAACGGATGCTGGCGATGCGTCACTATAAACGTGCGGAAACCGTTGACGGTAAAGTGGATACCCGCGCGCTGGAAGAGGTGGGCTTAAGCGAAGCACAGGCGCAGGAGATGTACCGCTATCTGGCGATTGCCAACTACGAAGATCGTTTTGTCGTACCGAGTAGCCATCGTGAACTGGCGCGTGATGCGTTCCCGGAGAAAAGCGGTTGTGGCTTTACCTTCGGCGACGGTTGCCACGGTTCTGACACCAAATTCAACCTGTTCAACAGCCGCCGCATTGACGCCATCGATGTGACCAGCAAAACGGAGCCGCACCAATGATTGAACTCGTCATTGTTTCGCGTCTGCTCGAGTACCCGGATGCTGCCCTGTGGCAGCATCAGCAGGAACTGTACGATGCACTCGCGTCATCTGAAAATCTTGATAAAGAGGATGCGCATACGCTCAGCGTTTTCCTGCGCGATTTAACCGCGCAGGAGATGCTGGATGTGCAGGCCAACTACAGCGAACTGTTTGACCGCGGTCGGGCAACCTCGCTATTGCTGTTCGAACATGTCCACGGTGAGTCACGCGACCGCGGTCAGGCGATGGTTGATCTGATGGCGCAGTACGAGCAGCACGGTTTACAGCTCGACAGTCGTGAATTGCCGGATCATCTGCCGCTGTATCTGGAATACCTGGCACAGTTGCCGAAGCGCGAGGCGCTGGGCGGGTTGCAGGACATCGCCCCGATTCTGGCGCTACTGAGTGCGCGTCTGCAACAGCGTGAAAGCCGCTATGCGGTGCTGTTCGACCTGCTGCTGAAGCTGGCGAATGCGGCGATCGACAGTGACAAAGTTGCCGAAAAAATTGCCGATGAAGTTCGCGACGATACGCCGCAAGCGCTCGATGCGGTCTGGGAAGAAGAGCAGGTGAAATTCTTTGCCGATCAGGGCTGCGGCGAGTCTGAAATCTCCGCTCACCAGCGTCGTTTTGCCGGAGCCGTTGCGCCGCAATATCTGAATATCACCACCGGAGGACAGCAATAATGCACTTCCTGAATATGTTCTTCTTTGACATCTATCCGTATATCGCCGGGTCTGTGTTTCTGATTGGTAGCTGGCTGCGTTATGACTACGGTCAGTATACCTGGCGCGCCGCGTCCAGCCAGATGCTGGATCGCAAGGGGATGAACATGGCCTCAAACCTGTTCCACTTCGGGATTCTGGGGATCTTCGCCGGTCACTTCCTCGGTATGCTGACGCCGCACTGGATGTATGAAGCGTGGCTGCCTATTGAAGTGAAACAGAAGATGGCAATGATTGGCGGCGGCGCGGCGGGCCTGATGTGTCTCGTGGGCGGCGTGTTGTTGCTCAAACGTCGTCTGTTTAGCCCACGCGTGCGGGCGACCACCACCGGCGCAGACATCCTGATCCTCTCGCTGCTGGTGATCCAGTGTGCGCTGGGACTGTCGACCATTCCGTTCTCCGCCCAGCATATGGACGGCAGCGAAATGATGAAACTGGTGGGATGGGCGCAGTCTGTGGTGACGTTCCACGGGGGGGCATCGGCGCATCTGGAGGGGGTGGCGTTTATCTTCCGTCTGCACCTGGTACTGGGGATGACGCTGTTCCTGCTGTTCCCGTTCTCCCGTCTGGTACACATCTGGAGCGCGCCCGTGGAGTATCTGACGCGCAAATACCAGATTGTTCGCGCCCGTCACTGATGGGTGGCTTTATCAGAAACCTCGCATTTGCGGGGTTTTTTTTCGCCCCAGCCGAGGTTATTTCCTGCCGCCGCAAACAGAATTAACGCGCCGCCTGTCAGTTGTGTGGCGTTAAGTGAATGACCAAACACCACGTTATCGACGACGATCGCCACCACCGGATAAATAAAGGATAACGAACCGGTAACAGGCGTGGGCAATTTCTGAATGGCGCTGTACAGCAACTGGTACATGATGCCGGTATGAACAATCCCCAGCGTCAGTAAGATACCCCACGGGTATGCGTGGATGAGCGCCGGGAACTGGGCAAGCGGCAAGAGCATGACCACCCCCGTCAGCACCTGAATAAAAGCAATATGCTGTGGCGCGATGCTTCTCAGTCTGCGGGTAATGATTGCCGTCAGGGCGTAAAAGAACGCTGCACCAAGTGCGAGGGCCACACCGGTTAACCAGGCTGTAGGATGGCCTCCGGTCAGTTCACCCGATAATAAAATGACCACGCCACCAAAGGCGAGGAACAGCCAGCCCCATTTCACTGCACTGACTCGCTCGCCCATCAGCATTCCCATCATCACCAGCATAAAGGGCTGGGTGTTATACACCACGGTCGACAGACCGATTGAGATGCGCTCGTAGGCGGCAAACAGCAGCAACCAGTTTACGACCAGCGCGATGCCGCCCAGGATTGCCAGCCCCAACGTGACGCTGGTCAGCGGGCTAAACGGTTGTTTGCTGAGACGGATAAAGAGAAATAGCGCGATAGCCCCAATCAGGCAGCGCCAGAACACCACGTCAGTAACCGGCAGGCCGGAAAGAAACACAAACGCGCCGATTGAACCGGAAATCACCATTGCCAGGCTCATTTGCCAGACGCCTTGCTGAAGATCACGCATCACACACCTCCTGATTGAAGGCTCTATTTTCGAAAATGGCTGTTCGCTTTTACAGCGTTGATATAAGGTGAAATGCGTGAATAACTTTTTATTATCAGGAAAAATTGATGAATGACCTTATTGATGAAATCGACCGACGGATAGTAGCGTGTCTGGTAGAAGATGCGCGGATGTCATTAAAGGTATTGAGTGGTCGGGTAGGATTGACTTCACCGAGTACCGCTGAGCGTGTGAAACGCCTGGAAGAGCGCGGCGTCATTCAGGGATATGGCGCGCAGGTAAACCTGACTGCGCTGGGATATACCTTGCAGGCGCTGGTACGGGTTCGGCCTTTACCGGGCCTGCTTCATAAAGTGGATAAATATATTCAGGCGATGCCCGAATGTATTGAAAGCGACAAAGTGACCGGCGAGGATTGTTTCGTTATCCGGCTGGTGGTGCGCACCATCGATCAACTCGATACCTTGCTTGATGGACTTTCCGAGCATGCGCAGTGTAATACATCGATCGTGAAAAGCTCGCCGGTGAAGCGCAGATTGCCACCGATGTAGCGTTTTGCTGGGTGCCGTTCGAATCGAAATTTCCCCGCATGGGCAGAATACAGGGCAACATCAATTGATTTGGCAAAGGGATAACAGGGAAGTGATGGTGGTGGGGGAAGGATTACTCGGCGCGTTGCGCCTCGCCCTTCGGGTCGTTGCCTGCGGCAACGCTTTCTCGCTACGCTCGAATCGAACCTTAATCGAAGCTTCTCATCCTTCCCCGCATGGGCAGAATATAGGGAAACATCAATTGATTTGGCAAAGGGATAACAGGGAAGTGATGGTGGTGGGGGAAGGATTCGAACCTTCGAAGTCGATGACGGCAGATTTACAGTCTGCTCCCTTTGGCCGCTCGGGAACCCCACCAGGGGTAAATATATTGTCAGAACTTACAGCGTGAATGGTGGTGGGGGAAGGATTCGAACCTTCGAAGTCGATGACGGCAGATTTACAGTCTGCTCCCTTTGGCCGCTCGGGAACCCCACCACGGGGTAATGCGTTTTACTGGCCTGCTTCCATTTCGGGAAGCGGGGCGCATCATATCAAATGATGCGCCCCTGTAAAGCATTCCGGCGAGAAAAATAAACTGGTTGCCTGATTTTTACCCGTAAAGGCGTAAAAGCTAACCAATTCATTTCTCAGTCGATTAAAGAATAATCGTCCGGTTGCCGTACACAAACACGCGCTGGGCAAGTACCTGATACAACGCGCGGCTCAGAACGTTCTTTTCGACGTCGCGCCCGGCGCGCATCATGTCTTCGGCCGTGTAGGTGTGATCCACATGGATGACGTCCTGCATGATGATCGGACCTTCGTCCAGATTGTCATTCACGTAGTGTGCCGTCGCGCCGATGATCTTCACCCCGCGCTCATAAGCCTGGTGGTAAGGGCGTGCGCCGATGAACGCCGGCAGGAACGAGTGGTGAATATTAATAATCTGGTTCGGGAAGCGCGCCACAAACTCCGGTGTCAGCACGCGCATATATTTCGCCAGCACCACGTAATCCGGTTGGTGCGCGTCAATCGCGTCCGCCATCTTCTGATCGTGCTCTTCACGGGTTAATCCTTCGTGACTGACCAGCTCGAAAGGAATTTCAAAACGCTCGACCAGCGAACGCAGCGTTTCGTGATTACCAATCACGGCGGCGATATCCACATCCAGACCGCCATAGTTGGCTTTCATTAACAGATCGCCCAGACAATGCGCTTCTTTGGTGACCAGAATCACCACGCGACGGCGCCCGGCAGGATTCAACTCGCGAATGGAGCCTTCCGGTAAGGCGCTATCCAGATCGGCCAGCAGCGTGGCGTCGTTAAAAATGCCTTCCAGTTCGGTGCGCATGAAAAAACGACCGGTGCGGTGGTCTACAAACTCATTGTTCTGCACGATATTCAGTTCATGTTTGTAGCAAATATTCGTAATACGCGCGATAAGCCCCTTCTGGTCAGGGCAGATGGTACGAAGCACTTTTCGTTGTAAAGAATGCATTGCAGCGGTAATCCTGTTGATGATGTTTGCTGAGTGAATACTGTCGGGCAATTGACTAGCCGCAGCATTTTTTAAATTTTTTACCTGAGCCACAAGGGCAGGGGTCGTTGCGTCCAAATTGCGGGCGTGTACCATCGATATAGTACCACTGACCGTTTTCTTTTAAAAAACGAGAGCGTTCAATGATCGCCCCTGGTTTTTCGTGTTCGCGAAAACGGGCGACAAAACTGACGTAACCGGTGTTGTCCGCCTCAGACACGGTGTGTTCGAAAACGGTCAGCCCCAGCCATTCAGTTGTGGCAAATCCGGCACCGATCTCATCCCGGAAACGGGCCGCGTGACAGGCCGAATGCCAGGTCCTGATCAAATAATCTGCGTCTTTCATCACAAAAGCGCAGTAGCGCGAACGCATGAGGTGCAATGGATCGGGTGCGACTTGCTCGCCAGACAGATATCGGTGGCAACATAGGCTATACTCGACTGCGCTACCACAGGGACAAAGCTGAGACACAAAAAACTCCCTGATAAAAAAACGGCGTATAAAAAAGCCTGGGTAGCACTATGTTAACTGAGCGTTGGAGATGTTGCTACGCCCGTAAGCCAGGGGAAGTTTGTTGGTCAAATGAGAAAAATGAAAATAGGTCTGGCGCTGGGCTCAGGTGCTGCGCGAGGCTGGTCCCATATTGGTGTCATCAAAGCCCTCAAACACATGGGCATTGGTGTTGATATCGTCGCTGGGTGCTCCATCGGTTCGCTGGTTGGTGCCGCCTACGCCTGTAACAAATTGCCCGCGCTTGAAGAGTGGGTCTGTTCATTCAGCTATTGGGATGTCCTGCGTCTGATGGATCTCTCCTGGCGTCGGGGCGGACTGTTGCGCGGCGAGCGCGTCTTTAATCAATATCGCAACGTCATGCCCGTGGCTGAAATTGAACAGTGCAGCCGTCGGTTTGCGACGGTGGCGACCAATCTCAGCACGGGGCGTGAATTATGGTTTACGGAGGGCGATCTCCATCTTGCCGTTCGCGCCTCCTGTAGTATTCCCGGCCTGATGTCGCCCGTCGCTCACAATGGCTACTGGCTGGTGGACGGCGGCGTCGTTAATCCGGTTCCCATCTCACTGACCCGCGCGCTGGGCGCGGATATTGTGATTGCCGTCGATCTGCAACACGACGCGCATTTGATGCAACAGGATCTGTTGTCATTGAACGTCAGCGATGACAGCCCGGAGGGGGATAATGACGGACTTTCCTGGCATGCGCGCCTGAAAGAACGGTTGGGCAATATTACCGCCCGCCGTGTGGTGACAGCGCCAACCGCGATGGAAATCATGACCACCTCGATTCAGGTGCTGGAAAATCGTCTCAAGCGTAATCGCATGGCGGGCGACCCGCCGGATATCTTAATTCAACCGTTCTGTCCACAAATCTCCACCCTGGATTTTCATCGCGCCAGCTCTGCCATAGAAGCAGGGCGATTAGCGGTAGAGAAAAAGATGGACGAGCTTTTACCTCTGGTGCGTGCCGGCGTTTGACGCACCATTTTTAACTACACTTAAGCATATTCTGACAGGCGTGTGTGGCAATAGCATGCCACTATTGAGTAAAGCCAGTCAGGGGAGAGAACATGACGCAGCCATTGGTCGGAAAACAGATTCTAATCGTTGAGGACGAGCCGGTTTTCCGCTCGCTTCTGGATTCGTGGTTTTCCTCTTTGGGAGCGACAACAGCACTGGCGGCCGATGGCATAGAAGCACTGGACCGTTTAGCTGATTTCACACCCGATCTCATGATTTGCGATCTTGCAATGCCAAGAATGAACGGCCTCAGTCTGGTGGAGCATTTGCGTAATCGCGGTGACCAGACGCCGATTCTGGTGATCTCGGCGACAGAAAATATGGCGGATATTGCCAAAGCTTTACGTCTTGGCGTAGATGACGTCCTGCTGAAGCCGGTGAAAGACCTGACCCGACTGCGGGAAACGGTGTTTGCCTGCCTGTATCCGAATATGTTTAATTCCCGGGTTGAAGAAGAAGAGCGCCTGTTTCGCGACTGGGATGCGATGGTGGATAATCCTGCCGCCGCGGCAAAATTACTTCAGGAACTTCAGCCTCCGGTGCAGCAGATTATTTCGCATTGCCGGGTCAATTACCGACAACTGGTTTCGGCGGATAAGCCTGGACTGGTGCTGGATATCGCGCCACTTTCGGATAACGATCTCGCATTTTATTGTCTGGACGTTACCCGGGCTGGCGACAACGGTGTGCTGGCGGCGTTACTCCTGCGGGCGTTATTTAATGGTCTGTTACAGGATCAACTTGCACATCAGAATCAGCGTCTGCCGGAACTGGGGGCATTATTGAAACAGGTCAACCATCTGCTTCGCCAGGCCAATTTACCCGGACAGTTTCCGCTATTAGTTGGCTATTATCACAGTGAGCTTAAAAATCTGATTCTGGTTTCTGCCGGACTCAATGCGACATTAAATACCGGATTGCATAATGTGCAGATCAGTAACGGCGTTCCACTGGGAACGTTGGGTAATACTTACCTTAACCAAATTAGCCAACGCTGCGACGCCTGGCAGTGTCAAATTTGGGGGGCAGGAGGTCGGCTACGTCTTATGTTGTCTGCGGAATGAACAATCGAGAGGGCGGATGCAAATTGCCGTATCTGCCTTTCTCTGCGGGTGTTACTATCTGCGCCAGTCTTATACGTATTTATCTTAATTATACGAACACGCATCCTTTTCGGACCTGAGGCTTGTGTCAGTCCTGATATACTCGATGCGATACAGATTGATGAACACGTTCAATACATGAACAGTCCAGGAGAATTTAAATGGCTGCCATTAACACGAAAGTCAAAAAAGCCGTTATCCCGGTAGCGGGATTAGGAACCAGGATGTTACCGGCGACGAAAGCGATCCCGAAAGAGATGTTGCCGCTGGTTGATAAGCCATTAATTCAGTATGTCGTAAACGAGTGTATTGCTGCGGGCATCACTGAAATTGTACTGGTGACGCACTCCTCGAAAAATTCGATCGAAAACCACTTCGATACCAGTTTCGAACTGGAAGCGATGCTGGAAAAACGCGTTAAGCGCCAGCTACTCGAAGAAGTTCAGTCTATTTGTCCCCCACACGTCACGATAATGCAGGTTCGTCAGGGGCTGGCAAAAGGCCTGGGCCATGCGGTATTGTGCGCCCATCCCGTGGTTGGTAATGAACCTGTCGCGGTTATTTTGCCTGACGTTATTCTTGATGAGTTTGAGTCCGATTTATCCCAGGATAATCTGGCTGAAATGATCCGTCGATTTGATGAAACCGGAAATAGCCAGATTATGGTTGAACCGGTCGCGGATGTGACCGCATACGGTGTGGTTGACTGTAAAGGCGTACCGCTGGCACCAGGTGAGAGCGTGCCAATGGTGGGCGTTGTGGAGAAACCGAAAGCCGATGTTGCCCCGTCAAACCTGGCGATTGTTGGCCGCTACGTGTTGAGCGCGGACATCTGGCCTCTGCTGGCGAAAACCCCTCCAGGCGCGGGTGACGAAATTCAGTTGACCGACGCGATTGACATGCTGATCGAAAAAGAGACTGTTGAAGCCTACCATATGAAAGGAAAGAGCCACGACTGCGGCAATAAATTAGGTTATATGCAGGCGTTTGTGGAATATGGCATTCGACATAATTCGCTTGGTAGCGAATTTAAGGCCTGGCTCGAAGAAGAGATGGGTATTAAAAAGTAACCAGACGTTATAATTAACGAACTGAGACGGCGCTGACATCCAGCGCCGTTTTTTTATACCAACGCTTGATGAGAAATCGTCAGATTGCAGGCATAAAAAATCCCGCAGAGCGCGGGATTTTAAGCAAGGAGATTACAGATTATTCCTTAATCAGGAAATCGTCCAGTTGTTTACCTTGCTCTTCCATTGCTTTCTTGATCACTGCCGGAGTACGACCCTGACCAGTCCAGGTTTTAGTTTCACCGTTTTCGTCAACGTAGCTATATTTAGCCGGACGCGCTGCACGTTTAGCTTTGGTACCGGATTTAACCGCCGCCATGCTATTCAGCAGTTCATTCGGATCAATACCGTCAGCAATCAGCATTTCACGATATTGTTGCAGTTTACGAGTGCGCTCTTCAACTTCAGCGGCTGCCGCGCTTTCTTCTTCACGACGTTCGTTAACAACAACTTCTAATTTTTCCAGCATTTCTTCCAGCGTCTCAAGGGTACATTCTCTTGCCTGCGCACGAAGAGTACGGATGTTGTTCAGAATTTTAAGTGCTTCGCTCATTGTAGTAATCTCAAACTTATATTGGGGGTGGTTTGTTGAGCTAATAATAGAGCGTTAAATTCAGATGTGCAATAGCCAGGAATGTAAGGAATTCAAAATTGCCCTTTATTTTTTGCCTGCAATAAATATCCGAACTTAAATTTTTCTTGAAGGAACGCACAAAAAAAGGCTTATTGGCTGAGCGGTTACTCCTTTTTTCAGGCGAGAACATCCGGATTCAGGTCACATTTTCACATGATGAAATAGACATTCATTGTAGTGATTTCAACCTTTTGTATTAGTTTTGTTGATGGGCACAGTCTATTACTTCGCAACAGTTATGTAGAACAGTAACAATAAGTTCAGGGTTTCCATTAGGTCAGCGTTGATAAGCAGCGTTGATGAATATCAAACGCACATTACGACAAGAATGGGAGCCGCCGCGCATTGTTTGTTCAATTGTTAATTCGTATTTTCTGTACATTCGGCCCTACAGATTTTTCTCGCGCCGGGAGGGGGAGGCGGAAGATATAGCCAACGAGAACAGAACCTGGCACCGATAACGATTGAAATTATGCTACACTGCGCCCCGTCTTTATTTCACTTTGGTGAGGGTCTGTGGCCGATGGCACAGCTATATTTCTACTATTCAGCAATGAATGCAGGTAAGTCGACAGCCTTACTGCAATCTTCATACAATTACCAGGAACGCGGGATGCGTACTGTCGTATATACCGCGGAAATAGACGATCGTTATGGTGCGGGGAAAGTGAGTTCGCGTATCGGGTTGTCTTCTCCCGCCAAATTGTTTAACCAGAATTCATCGTTGTATGAAGAGATTGCAGCCGATAATGCGCGTCAACCTATTCATTGCGTGCTGGTGGATGAATGTCAGTTTTTAACCCGGCAGCAGGTTTATGAATTATCGGAAGTTGTTGATCAACTGGATATTCCGGTGTTGTGCTACGGATTACGCACTGATTTTCGCGGTGAACTGTTTGTGGGTAGCCAATACCTGTTGGCGTGGTCAGATAAGCTGGTGGAATTAAAAACGATCTGCTTCTGCGGGCGTAAAGCAAGTATGGTGTTGCGTCTTGATCAGGCGGGCAGACCCTACAATGAAGGCGAGCAGGTAGTTATTGGCGGCAACGAGCGGTATGTCTCGGTCTGTCGTAAGCATTATAAGGAAGCGCTGGAGGAGGGCTCTCTGACGGCGATACAGGAACGCCATAGCCACGACTAATTTTACCTACTGATAAACGCTTAGCGACGTGCTGAACCGTTTACAGACCCGACCGTGGGGCGACAACAGAGACGGATTTCGGAGATAAAAAAGCGGCCTCATCAGAGGCCGCTTTTACGTTGTAACAGTTCAGCGAGAATTACGCAGATTTCTTTGCTTTTTTCTCTGCTTTCGGAGCAGCGGCTACTTCTTTCGCCGCTGGGGTGCCTTCAGAGAACTCACGACCGTAGAAGGTATCCAGCAGGATCTGTTTCAGTTCGGAGATCAGCGGGTAGCGCGGGTTAGCGCCGGTGCACTGGTCATCGAATGCATCTTCAGACAGCTTGTCAACGTGAGCCAGGAAGTCAGCTTCCTGAACGCCTGCTTCACGGATTGACTTCGGAATACCCAGTTCAGCTTTCAGGCTTTCCAGCCATGCCAGCAGTTTCTCAATCTTCGCAGCAGTACGGTCGCCCGGTGCGCTCAGACCCAGATGGTCTGCGATCTCAGCATAACGACGGCGTGCCTGCGGACGGTCATACTGGCTGAAGGCAGTCTGTTTAGTCGGGTTGTCGTTCGCGTTGTAGCGAATAACGTTGCTGATCAACAGGGCGTTCGCCAGACCATGCGGAATGTGGAACTGTGAGCCCAGTTTGTGCGCCATGGAGTGACACACGCCGAGGAAGGCGTTCGCAAACGCGATACCGGCGATAGTGGCTGCACTGTGAACACGTTCACGGGCGACCGGGTTTTTAGACCCTTCGTTGTAAGACGCCGGCAGGTTTTCTTTCAGCAGTTTTAGCGCTTGCAGTGCCTGACCATCAGAGAACTCAGAAGCCAGTACGGAAACGTAAGCTTCCAGGGCGTGAGTGACGGCATCCAGACCACCGAAGGCACACAGGGACTTCGGCATGTCCATGACCAGGTTAGCATCGACAATTGCCATATCCGGGGTCAGGGCGTAGTCAGCCAGCGGGTATTTCTGACCGGTCGCATCGTCAGTAACAACCGCAAACGGAGTTACTTCAGAACCGGTACCAGAAGTGGTGGTGACCGCAATCATTTTCGCTTTGACACCCATTTTCGGGAACTTGTAGATACGTTTACGGATGTCCATAAAGCGCAACGCCAGTTCTTCGAAGTGAGTTTCCGGATGTTCGTACATCACCCACATGATTTTCGCGGCGTCCATCGGGGAACCGCCACCCAGCGCAATGATCACGTCAGGTTTGAAGGAGTTTGCCAGCTCTGCACCTTTACGGACAACAGAGAGCGTCGGGTCCGCTTCCACTTCAAAGAACACTTCAGTTTCAACGCCAGCCGCTTTCAGCACAGAGGTGATCTGGTCTGCATAACCGTTGTTGAACAGGAAGCGGTCAGTCACGATGAGCGCACGTTTGTGGCCATCAGTAATCACTTCATCCAGCGCGATTGGCAGTGAGCCACGGCGGAAGTAGATAGATTTCGGAAGTTTGTGCCACAACATGTTTTCAGCTCGCTTAGCAACGGTTTTCTTGTTGATCAGGTGTTTCGGACCAACGTTTTCAGAGATGGAGTTACCACCCCAGGAACCACAACCCAGAGTCAGGGAAGGTGCGAGTTTGAAGTTATACAGGTCACCGATACCACCCTGAGATGCCGGGGTGTTGATCAGGATACGTGCGGTTTTCATCATCTGACCGAAGTAAGCCACGCGCTCCGGCTGGTTGTCCTGGTCGGTGTACAGGCAAGAGGTATGACCGATACCGCCCATCGCCACCAGTTTCTCCGCTTTAATGACCGCGTCTTCAAAATCTTTCGCACGGTACATCGCCAGCGTCGGGGACAGTTTTTCGTGAGCGAACGGTTCGCTCTCATCAACCACTTTCACTTCACCGATCAGGATTTTAGTGGTTTCTGGCACAGTGAAACCTGCCAGTTCAGCGATTTTGTACGCAGGCTGACCTACGATAGCGGCGTTCAGCGCGCCATTTTTCAGGATCACGTCCTGAACCGCTTTCAGTTCTTTGCCTTGCAGCATGTAGCCGCCATGGCTGGCGAAACGTTCGCGAACGGCATCGTAAACGGAATCAACCACAACAACAGACTGTTCAGAAGCACAGATAACACCGTTGTCGAAGGTTTTGGACATCAGTACAGAGGCGACTGCACGTTTGATATCAGCGGTTTCATCAATTACCACTGGCGTGTTACCTGCGCCCACACCGATAGCGGGTTTACCGGAGCTGTATGCGGCTTTAACCATGCCCGGACCACCGGTCGCCAGAATCAGGTTGATATCCGGGTGGTGCATCAGTGCGTTAGACAGTTCAACGGAAGGTTGATCGATCCAGCCAATCAGATCTTTCGGCGCACCGGCAGCGATAGCAGCCTGCAGTACGATATCGGCCGCTTTGTTGGTAGCATCTTTTGCACGCGGATGCGGAGAAAAGATGATCGCGTTACGGGTTTTCAGGCTAATCAGAGACTTAAAGATTGCCGTAGAGGTTGGGTTAGTGGTTGGTACGATACCGCAGATGATACCAATTGGTTCAGCAATGGTGATGGTCCCGAAGGTGTCGTCTTCAGACAGCACGCCGCAGGTTTTTTCATCTTTGTAAGCGTTATAGATGTATTCAGAAGCAAAGTGGTTTTTAATCACTTTATCTTCGACGATACCCATACCGGATTCGGCAACGGCCATCTTCGCGAGAGGAATTCGAGCATCTGCAGCAGCCAGAGCGGCGGCGCGGAAGATTTTATCAACTTGTTCTTGAGTGAAACTGGCATATTCACGCTGGGCTTTTTTGACGCGCTCGACGAGTGCGTTAAGTTCAGCGACATTAGTAACAGCCATAATGCTCTCCTGATAATGTTAAACTTTTTTAGTAAATCATCTGCTCGATACGTGAGTATAGACAGCGGGCGTTAGTTTGTATAACAGCCAGAAAATCAATTGGTTACTTAACGTTCAGTTTGCTCTGATTTACTAAAAGAGCTTATGCGTCAGCGTCATCTAACTCTAACGCGTTACTTCCAGGTGGCGTAAGCAAGGTTACTCACTTCTGAGTAGCGATTACGTGATCTGGATCAAGATTTAGCAAAGCTGACACCTTTCAGCAGGCTGTTTTAGCCCTAAACATTAAGTGTTGTGTAATTGTAGTGGTGAATAGGTTTCAAATTATCATAATTAAAACATATTAGTAACACTCAGGAATGGTAGCAATTTTACGTTTGCCCTGGTGAAATGTGCTGTGAAAAGGCGTATCTTCAGCACGGTTTTTACCCGGTTATTTTAACTTACTTTATACGGCTAACGCTTCGGAGCTAACCGTGATCCAAACGCTGTTTGATTTTCCTGTTTATTTTAAATTTTTCATCGGGTTGTTCGCGTTAGTGAACCCGGTTGGGATTATTCCTGTCTTCATCAGTATGACCAGCTACCAGACAGCGGCGGCGCGCAACAAAACGAACCTCACTGCTAACCTGTCCGTTGCGATCATTCTGTGGACCTCGCTATTCCTCGGCGACGGCATTCTGCAACTGTTCGGTATCTCAATTGATTCGTTTCGTATCGCCGGCGGGATCCTTGTGGTCACCATTGCGATGTCGATGATTAGCGGCAAACTGGGTGAGGATAAGCAGAACAAGCAGGAAAAATCAGAAACGGCGATCCGTGAAAGTGTAGGTGTGGTTCCCCTGGCGCTGCCGCTGATGGCAGGCCCCGGCGCGATCAGTTCAACCATTGTGTGGGGAACGCGTTATCACAGTGTGATGTACCTGCTTGGCTTCTTTGTGGCGATTGCGCTTTTTGCCCTGTGCTGTTGGGGACTCTTCCGCATGGCACCGTGGTTGGTGCGTGTTCTGGGCCAAACGGGTATTAACGTGATTACCCGAATTATGGGGCTACTCTTAATGGCGCTGGGCATCGAGTTTATTGTCACCGGTATTAAGGCCATATTTCCAGGACTTTTAAGCTAATTCGCTTTCAGATGAAATATCCCACGGAGCTGTTCACGGCTCCGTCTTTTTTATCATCCCGTCTCGTCACCTTTCTTACTTTCAGTCCCGCCTACCGGGAATCACTGATGCCTCTGTCGGTATTAAGTCCCTTGATTTAACAGTCTTTTTAATCCCTTTGCGAGGCTCTGCATTGTTATTTTGCTCACATCACAATCCGGGGCTTGCTGAAGGATAATTGAGATGATATTAGTTAATTCAATGAACTCGCAGATGAATGTGCTAAAAAATAACCAATTGTTAAATTTTTGTATATTTATACGCCTTTTGCAGAGATCAAGGGTCTCAGACGAATGGGGTATCAATAATTGATTGATTGCTAAGCGATTGTTGTTATTTTGCTTGTTTCGGAACGTTCCGCCGGAACGCAATTTTTTCTCTAAAAGAGAATTGCTTAACAAATCTGTAAATTGTATTGGCGGTTAATAAATGCTTTTGTTACTTTCCGACAGTTCATATTGCAGCGGATTGCTTGTTGATGAGAATAAATATCAACTAAGCAGTCTGGCCACTATTCATGCGCCCCCTGACAGGGGAGGTGCATAACGAATCGACGTAAGGTGATCAAACGAATCGCCAGAATAAATAAAGTCGGTGATAGCAGGCAGTAAACGACCTGGCAGCTGAAAGTCTCCGAAGCTGATCAGAGATCCCTGACGGGATTAACAGGCTGGTGATAAAACCAGTAATTATAATGAGGGAGTACAAACACAATGACCAACACGAAGAAAAGTTTAGTGGCGGCAGGAATTTTAACTGCGCTCATCGCCGGAAATGTCGCGACAGCTGCCGTCGTCCCCGCAGGTGTGCAACTGGCGGAAAAGCAGACGCTGGTGCGAAATAATGGTTCGGAAGTTCAGTCTCTCGATCCGCATAAAATCGAAGGGGTGCCGGAATCCAATATCAGCCGCGATCTGTTTGAAGGTTTAATCATCAGTGACGTCGACGGTAAACCGTCTCCGGGCGTGGCTGAGAAATGGGAAAATAAAGATTTTAAAGTCTGGACATTCCATCTGCGCAAAGACGCAAAATGGTCTGATGGCTCACCGGTGACGGCTCACGATTTTGTTTACAGCTGGCAGCGTCTGGCGAATCCGAATACCGCATCCCCGTACGCCAGTTATCTGCAGTATGGTCATATCGTCAATATTGATGACATCGTTGCCGGCAAGAAACCGCCAACCGATCTTGGCGTTAAAGCCATTGATGATAATACCTTTGAAGTGACCCTCAGCGAGCCTGTACCTTATTTCTACAAACTGCTGGTGCACTCATCCGTTTCCCCGGTTCCTAAAGCCGCCGTTGAAAAATACGGTGAGAAGTGGACTCAGCCAGCCAATATCATCACCAACGGTGCGTATAAGCTGAAAGACTGGGTGGTTAACGAGCATATCGTGCTCGAGCGCAATCCTAATTACTGGGACAACGCCAAAACGGTCATTAATCAGGTGACGTACCTGCCGATCGCATCAGAGGTGACAGACGTTAACCGTTACCGCAGCGGTGAAATCGACATGACCTATAACAACATGCCGATTGAACTGTTCCAGAAACTGAAAAAAGAGATCCCGAACGAAGTTCACGTTGACCCGTATCTGTGCACCTACTATTACGAAATCAATAACCAGAAAGCACCGTTTACGGATGTCCGCGTGCGTACCGCGCTTAAGCTGGCGCTGGACCGCGATATTATCGTTAATAAAGTGAAAAACCAGGGCGACCTGCCGGCATACAGCTTCACGCCTCCGTATACTGACGGCGCAAAACTGGCTGAACCAGAATGGTTTGGCTGGACGCAGGAAAAACGTAACGAAGAAGCGAAAAAATTACTGGCCGAAGCCGGATATACCGCTGATAAACCGTTGACCTTCAACCTGCTGTATAACACGTCCGATCTGCACAAGAAACTGGCTATCGCCGCGGCGTCCATCTGGAAGAAAAACTTAGGTGTGAACGTCAAGCTGGAAAACCAGGAATGGAAAACCTTCCTCGATACGCGTCATCAGGGCAACTATGATGTTTCTCGTGCGGCCTGGTGTGCGGATTACAACGAACCGACCTCCTTCCTGAACATGGTGTTGTCTGACAGCTCAAACAACACGACGCATTATAAGAGCCCGGCGTTTGACAAGATCCTTGCCGATGCGCTGAAAGCAACGAATGAAGAGCAGCGTACTGAGCTTTACGGCAAAGCCGAGCAGCAGCTTGATAAAGATTCTGCGATTGTGCCGGTGTTCTACTACGTCAACGCCCGTCTGGTGAAACCGTGGGTGGGCGGTTATACCGGTAAAGACCCGATGGATAATATCCACGTCAAAGATTTGTATATTATCAAGCATTAATGGCAAAGGGTGGGGCAGCAAACGTTGCCCCACAGTGTCTTTTTTCGTCGACTCTCAACACCTCTCATTAGCGGTTCTGCGTGAAGGGGTGTAAAGGCACACGCCAGAAGGTACGGGCAATGTTGAAATTTATTCTACGCCGCTGTCTGGAAGCAATTCCGACGCTGTTTATTCTTATTACCATTTCGTTCTTTATGATGCGTCTTGCGCCGGGAAGTCCCTTCACCGGTGAACGCGCGCTGCCGGCAGAAGTTCTGGCAAACATTGAAGCGAAATACCATCTTAACGACCCTATCATGACCCAGTATTTCAGCTATCTGAAGCAACTGGCGCACGGTGATTTCGGTCCTTCCTTTAAATACAAAGATTATACGGTTAACGACCTGGTCGCTTCGAGTTTTCCGGTATCGGCGAAACTGGGTCTTGCCGCCTTTTTTCTGGCCGTGATCCTCGGGGTGAGCGCTGGCGTAATTGCCGCGTTGAAGCAAAACACGCGATGGGACTATGCGGTCATGGGGGTGGCGATGACCGGGGTGGTCATACCGAGCTTTGTGGTCGCGCCTCTGCTGGTCATGATATTTGCGATCACCCTCAAATGGCTGCCGGGTGGCGGCTGGAATGGCGGGGCGCTGAAATTTATGATCCTGCCGATGGTGGCGTTATCACTGGCCTATATTGCCAGTATTGCGCGTATCACCCGTGGCTCAATGATTGAAGTGCTGCACTCAAACTTCATTCGCACCGCGCGAGCGAAAGGGCTGCCGATGCGCCGTATTATTTTCCGCCATGCGTTGAAACCGGCGTTACTCCCGGTGCTCTCCTATATGGGACCGGCATTTGTCGGGATTATCACAGGTTCAATGGTCATTGAGACAATCTATGGTTTGCCGGGGATTGGTCAGCTGTTTGTTAACGGCGCGCTGAACCGCGATTACTCGCTGGTTCTCAGCCTGACGATCCTCGTGGGGACATTGACCATTGTCTTTAATGCGATTGTTGACGTGCTCTATGCCGTCATCGACCCGAAAATTCGTTACTGATACTGGAGCTCGCGATGATGTTAGGTAAGAAAAACAGCGAAGCGCTGGAGAATTTCAGTGAGAAGCTGGAGGTCGAGGGGCGCAGCCTGTGGCAGGATGCTCGCCGTCGTTTTATGCATAACCGCGCTGCGGTTGCCAGTCTGATCGTGTTGGTGATGATTGCGCTGTTCGTGACGCTGGCACCGATGCTGTCGCAGTTCACCTACTTCGATACCGACTGGGGCATGATGTCCAGCGCGCCGGATAGCGAGTCTGGTCACTATTTTGGTACCGACTCCTCTGGACGCGACCTGCTGGTGCGCGTGGCGATTGGCGGGCGGATCTCGCTGATGGTCGGCATCGCGGCCGCGCTCGTTGCGGTGGTCGTGGGGACGCTGTACGGCTCGCTTTCAGGCTATCTGGGCGGCAAAATCGACTCGGTGATGATGCGCCTGCTGGAAATCCTCAACTCCTTCCCGTTTATGTTCTTCGTTATCCTGCTGGTCACCTTCTTCGGGCAAAATATTCTGCTGATTTTTGTGGCGATCGGGATGGTTTCCTGGCTGGATATGGCGCGTATTGTGCGCGGGCAAACCCTGAGCCTGAAGCGGAAAGAATTTATTGAAGCCGCGCAGGTGGGCGGCGTGTCGACCGGTAACATCGTCCTGCGTCATATTGTGCCTAACGTGCTGGGCGTGGTGGTGGTGTACGCATCCTTGCTGGTGCCAAGCATGATCCTGTTCGAATCGTTCCTCAGCTTCCTGGGGCTGGGGACGCAGGAGCCGCTGAGCAGTTGGGGCGCGTTGCTGAGCGATGGCGCCAACTCGATGGAAGTGTCGCCGTGGCTACTGCTGTTCCCGGCCGCTTTTCTGGTGGTGACGTTGTTCTGTTTTAACTTTATTGGCGATGGCTTGCGTGATGCCCTCGACCCGAAAGACCGTTAAGGAGTGCAGCCATGAGCGTAATTGAAACTGCAGGCGTGCCGTTCGCGCAGCAAAGGGCTAACGCACTGCTGGACGTAAAAAATCTTCGTGTGACGTTCAGTACCCCGGACGGTGATGTCACCGCGGTGAATGATTTGAACTTTACGCTGCGCGCCGGAGAAACCCTCGGCATCGTCGGTGAGTCTGGTTCAGGTAAATCACAGACCGCGTTTGCGTTGATGGGGCTGCTGGCCGCGAATGGTCGGATAGGCGGTTCGGCGACGTTTAACGGCCGCGAGATCCTCAATCTGCCGGAGCACGAACTGAATAAGCTGCGCGCCGAGCAAATCTCGATGATTTTTCAGGACCCGATGACCTCGCTGAATCCCTACATGCGTGTCGGGGAGCAACTGATGGAAGTGCTGATGCTGCATAAAAGCATGAGCAAAGCGGAGGCGTTTGAAGAGTCGGTCAGAATGCTGGATGCGGTCAAAATGCCGGAAGCGCGTAAGCGGATGAAAATGTTCCCGCATGAATTTTCCGGCGGTATGCGTCAGCGCGTGATGATCGCAATGGCGCTGCTGTGCCGGCCGAAGTTACTGATTGCCGACGAACCGACGACCGCCCTGGATGTTACCGTGCAGGCGCAAATCATGACGCTTCTCAATGAACTGAAGCGTGAATTCAACACCGCCATCATCATGATTACCCACGATCTTGGGGTGGTGGCCGGGATTTGCGACAAAGTGCTGGTGATGTATGCCGGTCGGACGATGGAATACGGTAATGCCCGCGATGTCTTTTATCAGCCCGTTCATCCTTATTCGATTGGTCTTCTCAATGCGGTGCCGCGCCTGGATGGCGAAGGTGACGAGATGCTGACGATTCCGGGGAACCCGCCCAACTTACTGCGTCTGCCGAAAGGCTGTCCGTTCCAGCCGCGCTGTCCGCATGCGATGGAGATTTGTAGCACCACTCCGCCGCTGGAGGAGTTCAGTCCAGGTCGCCTGCGCGCCTGCTTTAAACCGGTGGAGGATCTGGCATGAACGCTGTAGATGAAAAACGTAAAGTCCTCCTGGAAATCGCCGATCTGAAGGTGCATTTCGATATTAAAGATGGCAAGCAGTGGTTCTGGCAGCCCTCAAAAACGCTGAAGGCGGTCGATGGCGTGACGCTGCGGCTGTATGAAGGAGAGACGCTGGGGGTCGTTGGCGAATCCGGCTGCGGGAAGTCGACCTTTGCCCGGGCCATTATCGGGCTGGTAAAAGCGACCGATGGTCGGGTGGCATGGTTGGGTAAAGACCTGCTGGGGATGAACCCCGATGAATGGCGGGACGTTCGCAGTGATATTCAGATGATTTTCCAGGATCCGCTGGCGTCGCTGAACCCTCGCATGACCATTGGTGAAATCATCGCTGAACCGCTGCGAACCTATCATCCGAAATTACCGCGTCAGGAAGTGCGCGATCGGGTGAAAGCGATGATGATGAAGGTGGGCTTACTGCCAAACCTGATTAACCGCTATCCGCATGAGTTTTCGGGCGGTCAGTGCCAGCGTATCGGGATTGCCCGGGCGTTGATTCTGGAGCCGAAGCTGATCATCTGCGATGAGCCGGTCTCCGCGTTGGACGTGTCAATTCAGGCGCAGGTCGTCAACCTCTTGCAGCAGCTTCAGCGGGAAATGGGGCTGTCGCTGATCTTCATCGCCCATGACCTGGCGGTCGTAAAACATATCTCTGATCGCGTGCTGGTGATGTATCTGGGTCATGCCGTGGAACTGGGGACCTATGACGAGGTCTATCACAACCCACTGCATCCCTACACTAAAGCGCTGATGTCGGCGGTACCGATTCCCGATCCCGATCTGGAAAAGAACAAGACGATTCAGCTACTGGAAGGGGAATTGCCGTCACCGATTAACCCGCCGTCAGGCTGTGTATTCCGTACCCGTTGTCCGATAGCCGGCCCGGAGTGTGCGAAAACGCGTCCGGTACTGGAAGGCAGTTTCCGGCATGCGGTTTCCTGCCTTAAAGTAGACCCGCTATAATCGCAAGGGCTGACAAACTGTCAGCCCTTCTTTTCGCAGAGGTTATCGTGTCGTTTTCCTTGTCATCGCTTCGCAGGCAGATTTATCACCGCTTGTTCGATCTGAACACCCGCTCAGGGCGACGGGGCGAGGGGTTATGTGCTCTGTTCGCGCTGTTGAGCGTGCTGGTTATTTTTATTGAATCGGGCCTTGGCACGCAATATCACCTGACGCTTGATGAGTGGCATATTTTTGTCTGGCTTGAACTCATCATCACGCTGGTCTTTACGCTGGAATATTTGCTGCGTTTAGTGAGCTGGCCGAATCCGGCGAAATATGTCTTCAGCTTCTGGGGCTTAATTGATTTAGCGACTATTCTGCCGTTGTATGTGATGTGGCTGTGGCCGGAAATCAGCCTCAATTACGTTTTTGCCTGGCGGGCTATGCGGGCCATTCGTATCCTGCGGATCCTTAAGCTGTTGCGTTTTATGCCTTCATTACGGGTATTCTGGCGGGCGATTATGAGTGCCCGGCATCAACTGATTCTGTTTTATTCGTTTATCGGCATTTTGATGATTATTTTCGGCACGCTGATGTATCTCATCGAAGGACCGGAATATGGATTCACCACGCTGAATGCGTCGGTCTACTGGGCGATTGTGACCGTCACGACGGTTGGGTATGGCGATATTTCGCCACATACGCCATTGGGGCGGATTGTAGCATCAGTCCTGATTTTGATTGGCTATTCAGTGATTGCCATTCCTACTGGGTTGATCACCACGCATATGAGCATGGCGTTTCAAAAGCGGAATCAACAGCGCCAATGCCCACAGTGCCAGCAGAGCCAGCATGAACATAGCGCGAAATTTTGTAACCACTGCGGCAGTAAATTGCCGGACTAAATAAAAAGAGCCGCGATTGCGGCTCTTGTCTTTGATTATTCGCGCCAGAGAATATGGCAGAGCTTGTGATTTTTTTCGCGACACAGCAACACGCGGGCAAAAATATCGTTGATCTCGCCGTCTTCACTGTCTGCCAGACCAATCACCACTTCGGCAAAGAAGTCCGGGTTCAGGTCATAATCCACGTGATCCTGCCAGTCTTCTGACGGATCAAATAACTCTGCGCCGCCGCGCTCCTCAAACTGCAGGTTGAACAGAATAATGTCCGCCGGGTCGAGGTTATCGGCCGCCAGTTCGAGAAAAATATCGTAAGCCTGCTCAAGCGTTTCGTCTTCAGTCAGGCGATTGTTCAGATCCATATCCATAGTGACTACCTGTTTACCGTCTCTTGGGCACGTTTTACAGCAACGGACTGAAGAAGTAAAACAGTCGCTCGGTGATCCGCTGCCAGAGCGGGCGTTTTAGCCACAAATTCGCGTCCAGCAGGCGAGAACGGGAAATATAATCGTCCTGTACGGCAGCCAGATCGCCGCCGAATCCGACGTCATCAATCACCAGCGTGATCTCAAAATTCAGCCACAGACTGCGCATATCCAGATTCACGGTCCCGACCAGACTGAGTTCACCATCGACCAGTACGCTCTTGGTATGCAACAGACCGCCTTCGAACTGATAAATTTTCACCCCGGCCGCCAACAGCTCGGTAAAGAAGGCGCGGCTGGCCCAGCCAACCAGGAGTGAATCGTTCTTGCGTGGCAGAATAATACTGACGTCCACACCGCGCTGCGCCGCTGTACAGATGGCATGCAGCAAATCGTCGCTCGGCACGAAGTAGGGGGTGGTCATAATTAAATACTCACGCGCCGAGTAAGCCGCCGTCAGCAGCGCCTGGTGTATCAGATCTTCCGGAAAGCCTGGGCCGGAAGCGATGGTATGAATTGTGTGTCCGCTGGCCTCTTCGAACGGCATTATGTTGACGTCCGGCGGCGGAGGCAGAATGCGTTTGCCGGTTTCAATCTCCCAGTCGCAGGAATAGACGATGCCCATTGCGGTTGCGACCGGACCTTCCATCCGCGCCATCAGATCCACCCACTGACCGACGCCCGCATCCTGTTTGAAAAAGCGCGGATCCACCATATTCATACTACCGGTATAAGCAATATAGTTATCAATCATCACCATTTTGCGGTGCTGACGCAGGTCCATGCGGCGCAGGAACACACGGAACAGGTTAACCTTCAGCGCTTCGACCACTTCGATACCAGCGTTGCGCATCATCGCCGCCCAGGGGCTGCGGAAGAAAGCGACGCTACCGGCAGAGTCCAGCATGAGTCGGCAATGGATCCCGCGTCGTGCGGCAGCCATCAGGGATTCCGCCACCTGATCCGCCATACCGCCAGGTTGCCAGATATAGAACACCATTTCGATGTTATGTCGTGCCAACTGAATATCGCGGATCAGCGCCTGCATCACATCGTCAGAATCGGTGAGCAGCTGGAGTTGGTTGCCTTTAACTCCCGCGATGCCCTGGCGACGCTCACAGAGTTTGAACAGCGAAGCGGCGACGCTGCTGTTCTCTTCGGCAAAGATATGTTTGCAGGCTTTGAGATCGTTCAGCCACTTTGCGGTGGATGGCCACATTGCGCGAGCGCGTTCTGCCCGACGCTTGCCCAGATGCAGTTCCCCGAAGGATAAATAAGCAATAATTCCGACCAACGGCAGAATATAAATGATTAGCAGCCAGGCCATCGCAGAAGGAACCGCGCGACGTTTCATTAAAATACGTAATGTTACACCGGCAATGAGCACCCAGTAGCCCAGAATGACCAGCCAACTCACCACCGTGTAGAAGGTTGTCATAGATTAAAAATCCTTTTGAAAGCGTATTGTTATGAGTTTACGCGTCATGATAAATCTGGCAAATAAAAACACGGCAAAAGCGCTAGCCTGCCTGTCTGTGGGGGGTATAATGCCCATTCTTGCACTGTAAGAGTAGGTATCATGAAGCGGAGTAGAACGGAAGTGGGACGCTGGCGGATGCTGCGTCAGGCCAGTCGCCGTAAAGCGCGTTGGCTTGAAGGACAGTCGCGTCGGAATATGCGGATCCACTCAATCAGAAAATGTGTCCTGAATCAGCAACGTAATTCGCTGCTGTTTGCGATCCATAGCCTCTGAGTGAACAGGGCACCGCATGCGGTGCCCAATGAACACGTCTTTCAGAACGTCTTCTTAAAGGGTTTCACTGAAACCTGCGCGTAAACCCCGGCGGCAACATACGGGTCAGCCTCGGCCCAGGATTGCGCCTCTTCCAGTGAGTCAAATTCAGCAATCACCGTGGAGCCGGTAAAACCTGCCGCACCGGGATCGTTACTATCTACCGCTGGCATGGGGCCTGCAGTCAGGAGACGTCCTTCGTCGTGAAGCAACTGTAGTCGTGCCAGATGCGCGGGGCGGACGGAAAGACGCTTTTCAAGTGAATTCGGGTTATCTTGCGCGTAGATGACATAAAGCACGGATAGGGCTCCTTGTTCGGTAAAAGTGCTAAATACGTTATTTGAAAGGCCTCTTTACTGCAACGCAAAGATGACAGCCTTGTTAAGGCCGTACAATTGTCAGGGAATTTTTAGGAGAAAAATGGCGCTTATGGCGATGGCTTATTGAATATGATTGCTATTTGCATTTAAAATTGGGGCCTGGTTTTTCAACTGAAACGATTATGACTTCAATGACCCTTGATTTACCTCGTCGCTTTCCCTGGCCGACGCTACTTTCTGTCGGCATTCATGGCGCTTTAGTGGCGGGACTCTTGTATACCTCGGTACATCAGGTTATTGAATTGCCTGCCCCTGCGCAGCCCATCTCCGTAACGATGGTTTCGCCAGCCGACCTGGAACCGCCGCAGGCTGTCCAGCCGCCGCCGGAAGCGGTTGTCGAGCCTGAACCTGAGCCGGAACCGATTCCCGAACCGCCCAAAGAGGTGCCGGTTGTTATCGAGAAACCGAAGCTTAAACCTAAGCCCAAACCGAAACCGGTGAAAAAGGTACAGGAGCAGCCGAAGCGTGATGTCAAACCTGCCGAGCCGCGTCCGGCGTCGCCGTTTGAGAATACCGCGCCTTCGCGTCCGGCCACCAGCACTGCGCCGGCAACCAGCAAGCCGACAGTGAGCGTTCCGGCAGGTCCACGTGCGTTAACGCGTAACCAGCCGCAGTATCCTGCGCGCGCTCAGGCATTACGCATTGAGGGGCGGGTAAAAGTGAAGTTTGATGTTACGTCCGATGGCCGGGTGGACAACGTACAAATCGTGTCAGCGCAACCGGCTAACATGTTTGAACGTGAAGTGAAGAATGCGATGCGCAGATGGCGCTATGAAGCCGGTAAACCGGGTTCAGGGCTGGTCGTGAATATCGTCTTCCGTCTGAACGGCACCACGCAAATCGAATAATCATCTCGTGATAACGTAAAAGCCTCCGTAATGGAGGCTTTTTTGTGTTTATTCTACCGGTAGCGGGCGGGGTTTACCGTCTGGATCCACCGCGACGTAGATAAACAGTGCCTCTGTCGCTTTGTAGCGCTGGCCAATTGGCTCTGATGCCACTTTCTTGACCCAGACTTCAATATTGATGCTGACGGAAGTGGTTCCGCGCTTCACGCAACGGGCGTAGCAACATACCACATCGCCGACGGCAACCGGACGCAGAAAGCTCATTCCTTCCACGCGGACGGTCACCACGCGACCATGGGCAATCTCTTTGGCCTGAATAGCACCGCCAATATCCATCTGCGACATCAGCCAGCCGCCAAAAATATCACCGTTGGCATTGGTATCGGCAGGCATAGCCAGTGTGCGTAAAACCAGTTCGCCCTGCGGGGCGTGAGTTGTTGTTGTCATTGTAAAACCGACTGTAGAAAAAAATTTCAGGCGCGATGCTACTATGATTTTAGCATGGAGAACAGAGGGGAAACGCCCGCGAGACGGGCGTTTGGGTGATTAGAATGACATCGTTACGCCCGCATAGTAAGCGCGTCCGGGTTCGTTGTAGGTTGAGGCACCATCGTTTTCACGATAGATCCGCTTGTCGAAGAGGTTACTGATCCCGGCATTCAGGCGCAAGTTTTTCGTCATCTGGTAATTAGCGCCGAGTCCGACAACCGCGTAGGCACCTATCTCCTTATCCGACATGGCACCCGTTTCGTTGCGCGTTTCAGCATACTCGCGCGGTTTTTGTCGACCGTACTGCGTCCACTGTAGCTGCGTGGAAAGCTTGTCGTTCACCTGCCAGTCGAGCAGGGTATTAATGGTGTATTTCGGGATCACGGAGAGCGGGTTACCGGTGTCCTTGTTCTCTGATTTGATCATATACGTCGCGTTTGTGCGCCAGCTTAACGTTTCCGGCACCAGCGGAATCACCACGTTACCTTCCAGACCTTCGACAATCGCTTTGCCACCATTTTCCCATTGCAGGATGTTATTTCCGTTGGAGGCGTAACCGATAATATCGGTCCCGGCGACGATTTTATTCTTATAGTCATTACGGAACCAGGTGATTCCCGCATCCCACCCAGCGTAATTAAATTCCAGGCCGATCTCTTTGTTAATACTGATTTCCGGGTCCAGATCCGGATTACCCAGCAGATAACAACTGCCGGTGGCGATAGTATTCGGACACCCGTTGCCGCGCGTGGAGAGCAAATATCCCTCGCTGGACTGATACAGGTTTGGCGCTTTAAAGACGCGCGCAATCCCGGCTTTCAGCTTAAACAGATCGCCCAGTTTCTGCGACATATTCAGACTGGGGCTCCAGTTGCTGCCAAATTCGTCGTGATAGTCAAAACGGATCCCCGGAATAATATCCGTGCCAGGCCGCGCTTCGATATTATCTTCCAGATATATACCGGTGAGCGTGGCGCTATTTTTGGAACTGCGACTGGAGGCGTCACCGGAGACATTGCCAATCTGCACGCCGGATGCGCTGGTGGCCTGCATAGACGCCGGATCGTTGAGTTCGTCACGGTTCCACTCCGCACCCACCGTCAGGGTTTGATCAACCAGCCAGAAGACAGGGATGTTGAGTTCTCCGGAAGAACGATAAGATTCCAGGCGGCTGGTGGCGTATTCGGTGTTATTGATCATCCCTTCCACTTTACCGGTCGAGCCTTCCTGCATTCGGGTGTTATTAGTTTTTTCGTAGTAGACGCCGAATGTAGACTGCCCCCAGTCCCAGATGCCGTTATGCGTCAGCCCCCACGACTGACGATACATCCGGTTGGTTTCATCGCCGTAAAGGGTACTGACCAGCCCGTCAGGACTGACGTTAGCGTTGCTATACTGGGTATCCCCGGCATAGATATTG
This sequence comes from Citrobacter sp. LST-B2, assembly GCF_057983045.1. Lineage (NCBI taxonomy): Bacteria > Pseudomonadati > Pseudomonadota > Gammaproteobacteria > Enterobacterales > Enterobacteriaceae > Citrobacter > Citrobacter sp. LST-B2. The sequence goes on along the minus strand of NZ_CP192598.1, from coordinate 2,686,705 downwards.
CCCTGACGACTGTAGCTGTAGTCAAAATCGACAATTTGCTGTGGCGTCAGTTTCCAGGAGAGCAGGGCGTTGATGTCTTTATTGCGCACCCCTTCGCGCCCTGCGGCATAGGATCCATTTTGCCGGGTATTGATATCCGCCGCATCGGCGTCAGTTTTGTTGATGTTGCCATACAAACGCATGGTGAGAACATCGTCAATGAGCGGGCCGCTCAGATTGACGTTCGCTCGCCTGGTGGCACCTTCTTTGCTGTTCTCGGGCTGGTTGGTATAAAGAGACAGCGAGCCATGCCAGTCGTTCGTTGGCCGTTTAGTGATGATATTTACGACGCCACCCGCCGCGCCGGAACCGTAACGTGCCGCTGCCGGGCCACGCAGCACCTCAATACGCTCGACCATCTCTGCCGGTACCCAGTTTGTGTCACCACGGGTATCACGCTCCCCGCGCCAGCTATAGCGCACCGAGTTTCGCGAGGTGACCGGTACGCCGTCAATCAGGATCAGCGTGTTTTCCGGACCCATGCCGCGAATATCAATCTGACGGTTATTTCCCCGACTGCCGCTGGCGCTGTTGCCCGTCAGGTTCACACCGGGCATGGTGCGAATAATATCGGAGAGGTCGTTGACCGGTGGGGATTTTTCAATGTCTTTGGCGGTGATAATAGAAACACCGGGCTGCTGTTTGAGGGCTTCTTCGGCGGTTGCCTGGACGACCATCGTTTCGCCGTCGTTCATGACCTCGTCTGTGGCGAAAGCATTTCCGCTTAATGCTGTGGCAATCAAAAGCGCCAGAGGGCGCGGAAACATTGTTGTTATCAAATTCATCAACTGACATCCCTATTGTTAAAAATGCGATACGGAATATCAATGATAATTATTCTCATTACAATATTGTGAAGGCAATCTCCACAATATCTTCATGATTCATGCAATTTATGACAGGAATGGCAGGGATTGTGCAGAAAGCAAAACCAGGCCGGTTGGCCTGGTTTGATGGATGTTTATGATTTATCTTCTTGCGGGAGATGACGATAGATATAGACGCCACTCAGCAGGGTAAAGATCAGCGTCAACGCGGTGAGGCCGAATACCTTAAAATTCACCCAGATGTTTTGCGGCAGCCAGAAGGCGATGTAGATATTGGCAAGCCCACACAGAATAAAGAAGATGGCCCACGCGAGGTTGAGCTTAGACCAGACCGGCTGTGGTAGCGTCAGTTCTTTACCCAGCATGCGCTGGATCAGCGGCTTTTTCATGATCCACTGGCTAACCAGAAGCGCACCGGCAAACAGGCCGTAAATCACCGTCACTTTCCATTTAATAAACTCATCATTATGGAAGAAGAGGGTTAACCCGCCGAACACGGCCACCAGAACAAAAGTGATCAGCGCCATTTTTTCAACTTTGCGATAGCGAACCCAGCTGTAGATGAGCACGATTGCCGTTGCGACAATGAGCGCCGAGGTGGCCGCATAGATGTCGTACACTTTGTAAAAAACAAAGAAGACAACCAGCGGTAAAAAATCAAGAAACTGCTTCATTCTTCGATTCCGTAATCAAACGCGTCGGGCATTACTGCCGGCGACGCAGACAGGGTTATTGGCGAATCAACATATACAGACGGAACAGGTAGATGAGCAATATGGCGGAGATCAGATTGCTCAACGTATTCGCGATAACGGCGCCAACGTTAGGGTCAAACGCAGCAAAGCTGGAGGCAAACAGCAACAGTAGCGTTTTTGCCAGCAGCCAGCCCATCACCGCCGGGGCGACCAGTCGCATATTAGACCACGCCAGACGCATACTGTTGCGCATTGCGGCGAATACACCCATTTTATCCTGAACCAGCATAATCGGCGCAAGCGCCAGCAGGATTGCCAACAGGATGCCTGGTACCACGACCAGCATAATCCCGAGCTGTACCAGCAGGGTCGTCAGTAAAATCAGGATGAACAGACGCGGCAGGATCGGCGCACTGGCACCGATCGCGCGCAGGGCGCTGACGCGATGACCGGCTGAAATTAACTGAATCATCAGCAGAACGCCACCGGCCAGGACGGCATTACCAATCAGTCCTGAAAAGGTAGACGCTGCCGAGGCGCGCAACAGGATCTGCTGCTGCTCCGGCGTCATGTTTTGCACCAGTTCGAACAAGCCTACGCTTCCTTCAAGATGATCCCCTTCACTCAGTTGCGCAATCTGCGCATCGCTGGGTGAGAAGGCATGCCCTAATACCACCGTGATGAACGCGCACAGCAGCGAGATCAGCAGGATGGTTAAAAATTGATTACGGAAAAAATTCCCGGTGTCACGGTATACAGATTTCGCCGTGATAGACATGCACTCTCCTTGAGTTCTGCAGGTGTTGTTAAGCATGCAATTGTACCCTGGATAACTGCGCAGTGGCAGCATCAAGGGGTGTATGGAAAAGCATATCTTTGTAAAGCCAGAGTAATTTGCTCAACAAATCTACGGGGAGTCAGTTTTAACAAACGCAAAAAACGCAAGAAATGCATTCATCATGGAAATATTAAAAATTGATCTGATTCCAATAATTGTATTTTCAATACCACTTCTACTTTAATCTGGATCAACAAACATTGAATTTGATAGTCGAATGTGACCCTGGAGAGATCACTTATTACTCCAATGTAGGTATATTTGTAACGTATTTATAACCATAACGATGGAGCGGATATGAAAAAATTAACAGTGGCGGCGTTGGCAGTATGTACACTTCTCTCTGGCAGCGTTTACGCGCATGAAGCTGGCGAGTTCTTTATTCGTGCCGGTTCGGCGACGGTAAGACCGACGGAAGGTGCGGATGGAACGTTAGGCCATTTAGGCGGCTTTAATGTCAGTAACAACACGCAGTTAGGTTTGACATTCACTTATATGGCGACCGATAACATCGGTGTTGAACTGCTGGCGGCAACGCCATTCCGCCATAAAGTAGGCACGCAGGCGACCGGTGATATCGCCACCGTTCATCACCTGCCGCCAACCCTGATGGCGCAGTGGTATTTCGGTGATTCCAGCAGCAAACTGCGTCCTTATGTTGGCGCAGGCGTTAACTACACCACCTTTTTCGACACGAAATTCAATGATGATGGTCAGAATGCAGGGCTGTCCGATCTTAGTCTGAAAGACTCGTGGGGTGTGGCAGGGCAAGTCGGTCTGGATTATCTCATCAACCGCGACTGGCTGATCAACATGTCAGTGTGGTACATGGATATTGATACCGAAGCCAAATATAAATCTAACGGCGCCGTACTGCCGGAAGGTCGTTACAACGACAACATCCGCCTCGATCCGTGGGTATTTATGTTCTCTGCCGGTTACCGTTTCTGATTGGCCTAAAAAAGACCCCGTATTTACGGGGTCAACAGGGACATGACACACACGGTTTTATCGCTATATCTGCTTATGCTTTGTCCTTTGGTTCGCCATCACCCAGCTCAGCGCCGGTTAATGGGTTTGCGTTCGGATCGGACTGGGTCCTTTTCGCCATGGCTTTGACCATCGCCTGTTGCTCTTTGGTCAGTTTGACGGTCGCCAGGCCATCTCCGCCATCCACGGCAGGCTGCGGATCGGCAACATAATCGAAATAGTCATCGCTGTTCCAGCTTCCACGCGGATCGTCGCCTTGCGACATGTTGTAATACACATTCGTGTATTGCTCGACCGGCGGCAATTTGCCCGGCGGAAAATTATTACGAATAGAGTAGAGCGCCTTTTCAAAGGAGAGCTGGTGTGCCGCTTCGCGCGTCATCAAAAATGCCAGTGCATCCTTAACACCGGGATCGTCCGTTACGTTGATCAGGCGTTCGTAGATGATTTTAGCGCGTGCTTCAGCTGCGATATTGGAGCGTAAATCGGCTGTCACTTCGCCAATCGTATCGATATACGCCGCAGTCCAGGGCACACCGGCGGAGTTAGTGAGGGCCGGACCGCCGCCATACAGCAGCGAGGTGATATGGCTGTCATTCCCATTTGCCGTTAAGGATCGGTACAGTTCGGCTTCATTTTCCGTCCCCTCAGCCAATGCGCCTTTGGCCCCTTTATTCAGCATCCCGACAAGGGAGCCGATGATTTCAAGGTGACTCAGTTCTTCGGTCGCAATGTCCATCAGCATCTCTTTGCGTCCAGCATCATCATCACCCAGGCCCTGAGTGAAGTAACGACATGCCGCAGCCAGTTCGCCCTGTGGGCCGCCAAATTGCTCAAGCAAAAGATTCGCTAAACCAGGGTTAGGCTCGCTGACTCGCACCGTATATTGAAGTTGCTTAACGTGTCGAAACATTATGCCTCCTGATGTATTTGTTATTTTTTGGCTTCTACGCCGTCAGTTTCCGAGCGCAGTAAAAATTGTTCCGTCGTTTGCGGAATATGCTTAATCAGCCAGTCAGCCATTTGTTTCTCTTCATTGAGAATAGATTCAATAGCCGGAATTGAGGCGGTATCGCCTGCTTTTTGCGCCGCAGCAAGCAGGGAGGTATAGCAGGCAATTTCGAATTGTTCAAAAACATAACCGCTGATCGAACCTTTTACGATTTCATCAGATGGAAAAATACCACCAATGGATTGTCCCAACGCCGCCATTTTACTCATGGAATCTTTAATGACAGAACGTGAGATATTATTGCGGTCGAGGATCTCTTCCAGAATCGTAATTTGATGTTTGGTTTCGCTAATATGTTGCTCAATTCTCGAGCGTAGATCAGGATAGTTATCGATACGACCCGCCATGGATTCCAGCATCGATTCGGCTTGTTTTTCCATAGCATGGGCGTCACGAAGCCAGTCATGATAATGTTCGATAGCATTCATTTGTAATGTCCTCTGGGAATGATTTAATTAAAAGCGGATATTTAATAACCAGGATAAAAATAATTCAGGATTTATTTTGCGCTTTCTGATTCACGTTGCCGATGGCTAAATCGGTCAGTTTAATATCGGTTGCTTTCTCTTCTTCCAGGGTTTCATTCAGCAGTTTCACTGCTTTACGATAGCCCAGTTGTTCTGCGAGAGTGGCAAGGGTGCCGTAGCTGGCAATCTCATAGTGCTCAACTTTCTGTGCGGCGGCAATAAGCGCAGCGTCACGCACTTCGTTTTTCTCGGTGCTCTCAATGACCTCGTTGGCCTCTTCGATCAGACCTTCCATCGCCACACACTTCATGCGTTTTACTTTAATACCCGCTTCGGATTCAACGATCTGATCAATACGTTCAATTTGCCCTTGGGTCTCTTCAAGGTGGGACTGAAATGCCTGACTTAATTTTTCACTGGAGGCAGCTCTGGCTAATTTCGATAGCGCCCGAGTCAATTGTTTTTCTGCGCTGTAGGTGTCTGAAAGCAGGTGGATAAAAACATCTTCAACAGTTTTAATATTCATCTCTATTCTCCTGGGATGATACTGCGAGTCGAAAGACTCGCAGCGTTCGTAAACGATAAATCTTAAAAATTATAAAAAAAAAGGATGTCTACGATTTGTCGGATTTATTTCCGCCACGGCTGTTTTGGCCGCCTTTTTTACCTGCTTCAGAAGCACGTTGCGGATCGTTTTTAAAATTTCCGCCGCTATGTTGGCCACCTTTACGGCCCGCTTCTGATGCTTTTTCACGATTCTCGGCGAAATTTCCAGAACCACCACGATGTTCGGCCATGTTATTTCTCCTGTTTCGTTGGTAAACATAAATGTTAATTTGTGACCGGTGTCGGTACCTTTCTAAAATTAGTCGCTATCCCGGGATAGTCAAATTGTTACGGATTTGTCACGAGGGGGAAATATAATGTGGTGCAGCCATCAGAAAATAATAATGTAGCCCTTTAGAAATGAGCGACTTAACGCCTTATAATTCACTATTCTATTAATAACTCATGGTATCATAATGTGTGGTTATATTAATACTGTTAATGTAATTGACGTAAATTTACATTTATGTGGATGGGTTGACATTGTAAATAATCATAAGACTGTCTCTTTAAGAATATTCCTGGTCGCAGATCTGTGCTACAACCCAGAGGACGCAGGCATCAAAACCGCTCTTTCAGCCTGATGACAGGCTAACGCTGAGTGTTTGCGCACCACGTAAAGCGGCGCAGGTAGACTAAAATTATTTGTAGCGGGGCGGTTCTACTCACAAGTCGTCTGACAGAAGGGCGAGATTCTCCCGTGAGACCTGTACTGCCTTCTTAAAATCGAATAACGTAGTGTTAACAGCGTGTTGATGCTCAGGGTGCCTTAGTGAAAATCGTGCAGGACAGTTTAAGAAACAGACAGGCACTTATTATTTCAGCGCTAACCACGCTGCTATTTACATCACTTTTCTTGTTTATTATTTATGAGCAGCGACTGGCAGCAGTCAATGAAGGAATGAACCGCCTGCAAACGCGGATGCTTGATATCTTCAATGATAATGAAATGATCGCGGATGCGACCGGCGTGCGCTACCGGCAGATCAAAGCCGCCGATCAGTGTGGTGCCATGTCACTATTTCTCCCTCGTGGAAGGGTCTGGGGAATTAACGCCGACAGGAAACGCATTCACTCCGCATCGGGCGCGATGGTGGCGCGTGAACCGACGTTGAACGCACTGTGCATGTATACCGCCGCTGAGTTTATTCGCGGTAGGGTGAATGCGCTTAACCCCGGAAATTTCGATGCTCATCGCTACGTTATTGCCGAGGATGCGAGCTATTTTTACTGGTTTACGCCGACTGACACCAAAGCGTTTAATTATCGTACGTCGCAAATGGCGCAGAATATCTCCGACTTCTTTTTACCTCCCGTCGATTTTTATACCCGCCTGTTGGAAAAGAGTGTCAAAACGAAGGCCTTAAGCTCCACGGATTTTTATAACGATAAAATCACGGATGAGAAAGCCTTTAGCGTCGTGAGTTATATTTATGACCTCTCGCGTACTGAGATTTCCGACCATATCCTTGGCTATCTGGTTTACGATCATGCGAAGCCGGAACTTCAGGAGGCATTACGCGACGCCTTTGATGGACAGGTGCCGCATGGGCTGAACGTTTCGCTGGTGAATACTTTGAATCAGCAGTCGCTTTGTCTGTGGGGGGAATGTAAAAAGCGTCCGGAAATTGCCTTCAAAGTGCTCTCTGAGAAATATGTCATTCACTACGCTATCTCGCTCAGTGGGTTTGCGATGCATGACACCCAGGCGGGGTTGCTGATCCTGATGGCACCGTTCTTCTTTGTACTGATCATGATGGGGTTAAAATCCTGGCTAAATGAGAGCGATCTGAAAGTCTACATCGACTCGTTGACGGGCTGTTTCAACCGTAAAATTCTCGACATCATCAAGCGGCGGGATCTCTCTGACAGTTCGGTGGTGTTGGTTGATTGCAATAAATTCAAAGCAATTAACGACACCTGGGGACACGTTGCCGGGGACAGAGCGCTACAGATTATTGCCAACCGGATGTTGTCCAATACCCGCACCAGTGACGATCTGGTGATTCGCACCGGGGGAGATGAGTTCGTGATTGTGCTGTATAAGGCGAAAACGAGCGATGCGGTCGCCATCGCGGAACGTATCACCCAGCAAATCAATGAGTATCAGTTTCTCGTGAAGGAGACGCAGGTGCCGCTTTCCATCTCATGGGGCGTAGCCGAAGTGACTGAGGGCATTGATGATGCCATTCAGTATGCAGATGGCGAGATGTACAAAATGAAGCAGGCTAAATAATGAGACCGCCAGCGCGAGACTGGCGGTCTTTGGGTATTACTGACGGGTAGCGGCTTTTAATCTGCTGACGAATGATTTGAGTTCTGCGAGCATCTGATCAGGCTGCTCGACATTTTTCTCAACGATTTTGACGATCGCGGAACCGGAGATCGCGCCAGCGGCGCCTGCGTCAATGGCGGCAGACACCTGCTCCGGTGCGGAAATACCAAAGCCCTGTAAAGCAGGCGCGGCGTTGTACTCTTTCAGTTTCTCTACCAGATGATGCAAAGGCAGCGCAGCGCGGTTTTCTGCGCCTGTCACCCCTGCGCGAGACAGCAGATAAGTATAACCCCGGCCATAAGAGGCGATCTGGCGCAGCAGGTCATCATCGGCATTGGGCGGGCAGATGAAAATCGGCGCAATGTTGTGGCGCAGCGCCGCCTGACGGAATGGCGCAGACTCTTCCACCGGCACGTCGGCGACCAGAACCGAATCCACGCCGACCTCGGCACATTTGGCATAAAACGCGTCAATACCTTTGCTGAATACCAGATTCGCGTACATCAACAGACCAATGGGAATGGTCGGATGTTTTTCACGGATGGCGGCCAGCATCTCAAAACAACGGGTCGGCGTGACGCCAGCGGCAAACGCGCGCAGCGTGGCGCTCTGAATGGTCGGGCCATCAGCGAGCGGATCGGAGAAAGGGATCCCTAACTCCAGCGCATCTGCACCTGCCTCAATCAGGGAATCGATAATCTTCAGCGACTGTTCAACGCCAGGGTCGCCGAGGGTCACGAAGGGAACAAAGGCACCTTCCTTGCGATCGTTTAGTTGTGCAAACAAACTTTCATAGCGTTCCATCAGATTTCCCCTCGCGCTTTCAGAATATCGTGTACGGTGAAAATGTCTTTGTCCCCACGACCGGAAAGGTTAACCACCAGCAGTTGCGCTTTCTCCGGATTCTCACGCATCATTTTCAGCGCGTGGGCCAGGGCGTGTGACGACTCGAGCGCCGGGATAATGCCCTCGTGCAGACAGAGCGTTTTAAAGGCGTCCAGCGCTTCATCATCGGTGATCGACACGTAGTCGGCACGACCAATGCTGTTCAGGTACGCATGCTGTGGGCCGACGGACGGGAAATCCAGACCTGCAGAGACGGAGTAGGACTCCTCGATCTGTCCCTCATCGGTCTGCATCATTGGCGCTTTCATACCAAAATAGATCCCGACGCGACCGTGCTTCAACGGCGCACCGTGTTCACCGGTTTCAATCCCGTGACCACCCGGTTCTACACCAATCAGCCCAACGTTTGGCTCATTAATAAAATCGGCAAACATCCCGATGGCGTTGGAACCGCCGCCCACGCAGGCGATCACCGCGTCCGGCAGGCGCCCCTCTTTTTCGAGGATCTGCGCTTTGGTTTCTTCGCCGATCATGCGCTGGAATTCACGCACGATGGTCGGGAACGGGTGCGGGCCAGCAGCGGTGCCGAGCATGTAGTGCGCGGTGTCGTAGCTACCAGACCAGTCACGCAGCGCCTCGTTACAGGCGTCTTTCAGCGTGGCTGAACCGCTGTGAACCGGAATCACTTCCGCACCCATCAGACGCATACGGAAGACGTTTGGTGACTGGCGCTCAACGTCTTTCGCCCCCATGTAGATACGGCATTTCAGGCCGAGCAGGGCGCTGGCGAGCGCCGAAGCTACCCCGTGCTGGCCCGCGCCCGTTTCCGCAATAATCTCGGTTTTACCCATGCGTTTTGCCAGCAATGCCTGACCTAACACCTGGTTGGTTTTATGCGCGCCGCCGTGCAGCAGATCTTCACGTTTCAGGTACAGCGTGGTATTGGTCCCGGCGGTGATGTTCTGACATTTGGTCAACGCGGTGGGACGCCCTGCGTAGTTTTTCAACAGGTCGGTAAACTGGGCCTGAAACTCGGGATCTTTTTGCGCACTGACAAACGCGTCTTCCAGTTGACGCAGAGCAGGCATCAGAATCTGCGGCACATACATGCCACCGAATTCACCAAAATAGGGATTGAGTAATGTTGTCATGTCCTTTTCCTTAATATGCGCGCAGTGTCTGAAATACCGAGGCCAGAAGGCGTGCATCTTTGATGCCCGGCTGTGACTCTACACCTGAATTAAAATCGAGACCGGCACAGCCAGTCTTAGCAGCCTCAACGCAGTTATCCGCGCCAAGACCGCCTGCCAGCAATACGTTATCCAGCGATTGTCCTTGCAGTAACGACCAGTCAAAACGCTGACCGCTGCCGCCCTGGCCGTTATCCAGCACGTATTTGTCGACATGCTGATAATCGCGGGCCGGGAGAGTGTCACCGACGCTCAGCGCTTTCCAGATCTGTACGTTTTCAGGCAGCGCGGCGCGTAGCGCATCAACATACGCCTGATCTTCGCGGCCATGCAGCTGTACGGCTGTCAGTGAAAGCTGTACAGCTTTTTCACAGACGTCGGCGATGTCGTGATTGCGGAATACGCCAACATACTGTAGCGGGGCGGCGGACTGCACTTCGCGGGCCTGTTCAATATTGACAAAACGAGGTGATGAAGGAACAAAAATCAGTCCACCATAGATCGCGCCAGACTCGCAGGCGGCTTTGGCATCTTCTGGACGCGTCAGGCCACAGACCTTATTCTCGCCCAGCAGAACACGGCGTACGGCGGCGTTAAGATCGTCATGCGCCATGAGTGCGGAACCAATCAGGAAACCATTAGCAAAATGGCACAACTCGCGAACCTGAGCGTAGGTGTTGATCCCCGATTCGCTAATCACCGTCACACCCTGGCCCAGTTTCGGTGCCAGTTGGCGCGTCCGATTTAAGTCAATCGACAGGTCGCGCAGGTCGCGGTTGTTAATCCCGACCACTTTCGCGCCAAGCGCAATGGCGCGCTCCAGTTCGTCTTCATTACTGACTTCCGTCAGCACGCCCATTTTGAGACTGTGTGCCACGGCAGAAAGCTGGCGATACTGCTCGTCGTCGAGGACCGAAAGCATCAGCAGACAGGCGTCGGCCTGATAGTGGCGCGCAAGGTAAATCTGGTAAGGGTCGATAATAAAGTCCTTACACAAAATCGGCTGCGGCGCGATGCGGCTCACGATCGGCAGGAAATCAAAACTGCCCTGGAAGTACTTCTCATCCGTCAGAACGGAAATGGCGGAGGCGTAATGTTTATACACCCCGGCAATCCGCGCCGGATCGAAATCATCGCGGATCACGCCTTTAGACGGGGAGGCTTTCTTACACTCCAGAATAAAAGCCGTACGCGCGCCCTGTAAGGCGTCATAAAAGTGACGCGTGCTGGGCTGGACATCGTTTTGAAAACTGGCCAACGGTTGTTGCTGTTTGCGGGCTTCCACCCAAATCGCCTTGTCTGCGACGATTTTCGCTAAAACGGTTTGCATCATTTACCCTCTTGCCGCCAGAGCGGTGACTCGGTCATAAGCGGAACCACTGTGCAAGACCTCGAGAACGGTTTGCGCATTAGCCTTGAGATCTTCTTCACCATGCAGTCGCATTAACATTGCGACGTTTGCGGCAACGGCTGCCTCATGGGCGGCGTCACCTTTACCTTGTAGTAAGCGTGTCAGAATGTCACGGTTTTCTTCCGGCGTACCGCCTGCCAGTTGTTCCTGGTGGTAAGGGGTCAGGCCAAAGTCATCTGCCGTCAGCTGATAGCTTTTGATCTCGCCGTCATGTAGCTCCGCCACAATGGTCGGCGCATGCAGAGAGACTTCATCCATTCCGCCGCTGTGTACGACCGCGGCACGCTGGTAACCCAGCACGCGCAGGGTTTCGGCAATCGGCAAAACCAGTTCAGGGCTATAAACTCCAATCAGCGCCAGCGGCGGATGCGCCGGGTTAATCAGCGGCCCCAGTACGTTGAACAGCGTACGGGTCTTTAACTGCTGGCGTACCGGCATCGCATGACGGAATCCGGTGTGATATTTCGGGGCAAACAGGAAGCAAACGCCCAGTTCGTCCAGCGCCTGACGCGATCGGTCGGCATTCATATCGAGATTGATACCGAAGGCGGCCAGCAGGTCTGATGAGCCGGATTTACTGGAAACGCTGCGGTTGCCGTGTTTTGCCACCTTCAGGCCGCATGCCGCCGCGACAAATGCACTGGCGGTAGAAATATTAATGCTGTTACTGCCGTCGCCGCCGGTGCCAACGATATCGGCGAACAGATAATCAGGGCGGGGGAACGGCGCAGCGTTTTCCAGTAAGGCGGTTGCCGCACCGGCAATCTCATTCGGATGCTCGCCGCGAATCTTCATGCTGACCAGCGCGGCAGCCAGCTGTTCCGGTTTCAGTTCACCGCGTACCACGGCGGAGAACAACTGGTGGCTTTCCTGCTGGCTCAGGGTCTGTGCCTGATACAGTCTTTCGAGGATCGGCTGCAAGGTATTGGTCGGCTCCAGCTTCTGCTGCGCCCAGGCCAGCGTCTGCTCAAGCAGACGTGCACCCTGGGTGGTCAGAATGGATTCCGGGTGGAACTGTAAGCCGCACACGCGATCGGCATCATGACGAACCGCCATCACCATGCCGTTAAAATGGGCGTTGATGGTCAGGCCGGCGGGGATATTGCTACCGATCAGAGAGTGATAGCGGGCAACCGGCAGCGGATTCGTCAGACCGGCAAACATAGCCTGTCCATCGTGTTCAATGCTGGATGCCTTACCGTGCAGGATCTCGCCGGCCTGTCCGACGTAGCCGCCGTAGGCTTCGACAATCGCCTGATGGCCCAGGCAGATGCCGATAATTGGCAGCTTGCCGCGCAGACGGGTCAGCAGTTCCGGCATGCAACCTGCTTCACTGGGTACGCCAGGGCCTGGAGACAGCACCAGTACCGGGTTCTTCATGGTGGCCAGACGCTCAATCAGAGTCTGAGCCGGAATATGGTTACGGTAAATCACCACGTTATGACCGTTGGTACGCAGCTGATCTGCCAGGTTATAGGTGAATGAGTCGATGTTGTCGAGCAGCAGAATGTCAGCCATCAGAAAGTCTCCTGTGCGTGGTGCGCGGTGGCAATGGCACGCAGGACCGCGCGCGCTTTGTTACGGGTTTCGTCGGCTTCTGACTGGGGAACAGAATCGAGCACAATACCGGCACCCGCCTGGACGGTGGCGATACCGTCTTCCACCAGCGCGGAGCGAATCACAATGCAGGTATCCAGATCGCCGTGCGCGGTGAAGTAACCGACTGCACCGCCGTAGCTGCCGCGTCGACGGCCCTCGGCTTCGGCAATCAACTGCATTGCCCGCACTTTCGGTGCGCCGCTCAGCGTGCCCATGTTCATGCAGGCGCGGTAGGCGTGCAGGACATCGAGATCGTGGCGTAATTCGCCGACGACGCGAGAGACCAGGTGCATAACGTGAGAATAACGGTCAACCTTCGTCAGGTCTGCCACGTACCGACTGCCTGGCGTACAGATTCGGGCGAGATCGTTACGCGCCAGGTCAACCAGCATCAGATGCTCGGAAAGCTCTTTATGGTCGGTGCGCATCTCCAGTTCAATGCGGCTGTCGAGGTCGCGATCTAACGTTCCATCGGCGTGACGACCGCGAGGACGCGTACCGGCAATCGGGTAAATTTCAATCTGGCGGCTGGCGGCATCGTATTTCAGTGAACTTTCCGGCGACGCACCAAACAAGGTGAAATCGTTGTCCTGCATAAAGAACATGTACGGGCTGGGGTTGCTCTTCTTCAGCACGTAATAGGCCGCCAGCGGCGACGGGCAGGGCAGTGAGAAGCGGCGGGACGGGACCACCTGAAAAATTTCCCCGGCGCGGATCGCTTTCTGCATTGAGCGAACCACCGCGCCAAATTCTTCATCGCTCTGATTACATTCACAGCGCATTTGTGGCACGGAAACGACCGGCAACGGCGGCGCAGGTTCGGTCAACTGCTGGCTCAGACGTGCCAGACGTGCGGTGAGACGCTGTTTTTCCGCCTCATTCTCGCTGAACAGGCTGGCCTGAATGCGGGAGCTTTGTTTCTGGTGGTCGATTACCACAAGCGTTTCCGCCAGATAGAAACAGTAATCCGGGCAGCGGTTGCCAGCCTTAAGCTGCGGTAAATCTTCAAAACCGGCAACCAGATCGTACGCAAACAGACCGCCAAAGAACATCGCTTCGCGCTCTTGCGCCGGGACGTTCACCAGTACCTGCAGCAGGCGGAAGGCGTCAAAGACCGAGAGTGCGCACAGGCGTGCATCTTCGTCTAATAATGGGCTGACTGGCGGGAAACGCAGCACGCGACCTGCGTCCTGGCGTTCATTTTCAACGCCTGCGGGCAGGGCGGCATCGAGCAATGTCAACAGTGCGGCGCCATTGTCAGTTAAGGCCTGAATAGTGACAGTGTCACCGGTAGCGGTGATGCGTAGCGCGCTATCCACCAGTAACAGGCTTTTAAGGTCGTCTTTGCTGTCGATATCCGCAGATTCCAGCAGCAGCGTTGCCGGACGATTGCCGCAAACCTGGTGGAACAATTCCGTCGGGTTTTTGCGATAGGCGGCATCGCAGGTAATGAGTTCAAGTGTCGGTTTTGATGTCTGCATGGTTATTCTCATTAATTTTGTTCAAAAAAAAGCCCGCGCTGTTGGCGGGCCGGGTATCTGGTGGCGATCTACACGCGAAATACACTGCCCGAAATCAGGAAGTGCGCCACCCACCGTGCAGAACAAACGTTGCTTTCATTTCGATACCCTTTTGCTTGTGAACTTTCGTACTAGTTAACTAGTTCGATGGGTTATTGTCAACACCTGATTTCAGTAAATTTGCCGGAACCGTTATGATGCGCAGGAAAGACTATTTTTGAGAGACGGGAGTTCGCCTTGAGCGACACGAATTATGCAGTGATTTATGACCTGCACAGTCACACCACGGCATCCGATGGCCGGCTGACGCCAGAAGCGCTAGTCCACCGCGCCGTCGAGATGCGTGTAGGCACGCTGGCGATTACCGACCATGACACCACAGCCGCGATCCCCGCGGCAAGCGAAGAAATTTCACGTTCTGGCCTTGAGCTGACTTTGATCCCTGGCGTTGAGATCTCCACGGTCTGGGAAAACCACGAAATCCATATTGTGGGTCTGAACATTGATATTGAAAATCCGGCGATGTGCGCGTTTCTGGCGCAACAGACGGAACGCCGACAGCAGCGGGCGCGGCTCATCGCTGACCGCCTGGAAAAAGCGCACATCACCGGCGCATGGGAAGGGGCATTGCGCCTGGCCGATGGCGGCGCGGTGACCCGTGGCCATTTCGCCCGTTATCTGGTGGAGTGTGGTAAAGCGACCACCATGGCGGATGTGTTTAAAAAGTATCTCGCGCGCGGGAAAACAGGATACGTTCCGCCACAGTGGTGTACAATAGAACAAGCTATTGATGTCATTCATCATTCTGGCGGTAAGGCGGTACTGGCCCATCCTGGGCGGTATGATCTTAGCGCTAAGTGGCTGAAAAGGCTGGTGGCGTATTTTGCGCAACATCGTGGTGATGCGATGGAAGTCGCGCAGTGCCAACAGTCCCCGAATGAGCGCACGCAACTGGCTACGCTCGCCCGCCAGCATCAGCTATGGGCATCGCAAGGATCTGATTTTCATCAACCTTGCCCGTGGATCGAGTTGGGTCGCAAGCTCTGGCTGCCGGCAGGCGTTGAAGGCGTCTGGCAGACGTGGGAGCAGCCACAGAACACCACAGTGAGGGAAGTATGAGCCAGTTTTTTTATATTCATCCTGATAACCCACAGCAGCGTCTGATCAACCAAGCGGTTGAGATTGTGCGTAAGGGCGGGGTGATTGTGTATCCAACCGACTCCGGCTACGCGCTCGGTTGTAAAATTGAAGACAAAGGCGCGATGGAACGGATTTGCCGTATTCGCCAGTTGCCGGATGGACATAACTTCACCCTGATGTGTCGCGATCTGTCCGAACTGTCGACCTATTCGTTTGTCGACAACGTGGCTTTTCGCCTGATCAAGAACAACACGCCGGGCAACTACACCTTCATCCTGAAAGGGACGAAAGAGGTACCGCGTCGGTTGTTGCAGGAAAAACGTAAGACCATTGGTCTGCGCGTGCCGTCGAACCCGATCGCGCTCGAACTATTGCAGACGCTGGGCGAGCCGATGCTCTCTACCTCGCTGATGCTGCCAGGCAGTGATTTTACCGAGTCCGATCCGGAAGAAATTAAAGATCGACTGGAAAAGCAGGTGGACCTGATTATTCATGGCGGTTATCTGGGCCAGCAACCCACAACGGTGATTGATTTAACCGATGATTCTCCGGTTGTCTTGCGTGAAGGCGTCGGAGACGTTAAACCTTTCTTATAAGGACGCAACTCTGTATACTACGCGGCCTTAAAATGGCGCTGAAAAGCGCCGTTGATTCTCCTGTTCGACGCCTGTGAAGGCGACAGCTAAAGGAAGCTCTATGAGCGAAAAGTTACAGAAAGTGCTGGCGCGCGCTGGCCACGGCTCCCGCCGTGAAATTGAATCCATCATTGCAGCAGGTCGCGTCAGTGTAGACGGCAAAATTGCCACGCTGGGCGATCGCGTTGAAGTGACTCCCGGCCTGAAAATTCGTATCGACGGTCACCTGATTTCGGTGAAAGAGTCGGCGGAACAAATTTGTCGCGTTCTGGCCTATTACAAGCCGGAAGGTGAACTGTGCACGCGTAACGACCCGGAAGGTCGTCCTACGGTGTTTGATCGCTTACCGAAACTGCGCGGTGCTCGCTGGATTGCGGTAGGGCGTCTGGACGTCAATACCTGCGGTCTGCTGCTGTTCACTACCGATGGTGAACTGGCAAACCGCCTGATGCATCCGAGCCGTGAAGTTGAACGTGAATACGCGGTGCGCGTCTTTGGCCAGGTTGACGATGCTAAACTGCGCGATCTGAGCCGTGGCGTGCAGCTGGAAGACGGTCCGGCGGCGTTCAAGACCATCAAGTTCAGCGGTGGTGAAGGGATAAACCAGTGGTACAACGTCACCCTGACCGAAGGGCGCAACCGTGAAGTGCGTCGCCTGTGGGAAGCCGTTGGCGTGCAGGTAAGCCGTCTGATTCGCGTACGCTACGGTGATATTCCGTTGCCGAAAGGTCTGCCGCGCGGCGGCTGGACGGAACTGGATCTCGCCCAGACCAACTATCTGCGTGAGCTGGTGGAACTGGAGCCGGAAACCACCTCGAAAGTGGCGGTAGAGAAAGATCGTCGCCGCATGAAGGCAAATCAGATTCGCCGTGCCGTGAAGCGTCACAGCCAGGTGAGCGGCGGTCGCCGTGCAGGCGGTCGTAATAACAACGGTTAATCCGCTATCCCGTAATTGCTAAAAGGCCCCAAGGGGCCTTTTTTAATAGTCAATCCCCATCTGGGCTTTGACCCCGGCCTCAAAGGCATGTTTAACCGGACGCAATTCACTGACGGTATCGGCCAGTTCGAGAATATCCCGATGGCAGCCGCGACCGGTGATGATCACCGTCTGGTGAGACGGGCGCGCATTCAGCGCGTTAATCACCTCTTCAAGCGGCAGATAGTCGTATGCCACCATATAAGTCAGTTCGTCCAGCACCACCATATCCAGTTGCGGATCGGCAAGCATGCGTTTGCCGTGATCCCATACAGCCAGACAGGCTGCGGTGTCAGCTTCGCGGTTTTGCGTCTCCCAGGTAAACCCGGTCGCCATCACCTGAAATTCAACGCCGTGCGGCTCCAGCAGGTTACGCTCGCCGTTGGGCCAGGTCCCCTTGATAAACTGCACCACGCCGACCTTTTTACCGTGTCCCACTGCGCGAGTGGCGGTGCCGAAGGCGGCGGTGGTTTTTCCTTTCCCGTTGCCGGTGAAGACAATCACGATGCCGCGTTCGTCCTGGGCCTGGGCTACCCGGGCGTCAACCCGGTCCTTCACGCGCTGCTGGCGCTGTTGATAGCGTTCTTCACTCATTGGGCGATTCCTGGTTTGCGGCCCGGTTGGGCGTCGAAGGTCATGCCGGTCTTGCGGCGGCTGTCGTCGCCCATTAGCCACAGGTACAACGGCATAATATCGGCGGGTGTTTTGAGTTTTTGCGGATCTTCCGTTGGAAAGGCGTTGGCGCGCATCCCGGTACGGGTGCCGCCCGGATTGATGCAATTCACGCGTAGCGGACGGTTTTGGTACTCATCTGCCAGCACCTGCATCATGCCTTCGGTAGCAAATTTAGAGGCCGCGTAGGCGCCCCAGTTAGCACGACCCTGCTGGCCCACGCTGGAGGAGGTGAAGACTAACGATCCGGAATCTGACTTAAGTAATAAAGGAAGCAATGCCTGGGTCAGCATAAACGTTGCATTGACATTGACCTGCATAACCTGTTGCCAGACCTGCGGGTCCTGCTCGATCATCGGACAGACGTCACCCAGTAAACCGGCATTGTGTAAGACGCCGTCCAGTCGCGGATACTGTCCGCCGATGCGCTGCGCCAGTTGATGACAGTCATCAGCGGTGCAGGTTAACAGATCGAGTGTAAACCACTGCGGCTGGCGGTCCGTTTGCTGGGTAATGCTGTCGGCGACGTGGCGCAATTTCTCATCATTACGGCCGAGCAAAATGACGTTGGCGCCGTAGCGAGCGTAGGTCAGGGCCGCTTCACGGCCAATGCCGTCGCTGGCGCCGGTCACCAGAATAATGCGATCCTGCAGAAGGTCTTGTTTCGGTTGATAATGCATGGGGACTCCTCGGCGACATGCCTGGTCGCTCTGCTTCTCGTTGGTGTGTCGGGTTTATGCCTGAAACAGGACTCAATTTCAATCAGCCAACGGCGATAACGCCCTAAAATGAACACTTTGTCATACTTTTATCCATCCGCATATCCCGCGAGACGACGCATTACACCTGATGTACACTGAGCCGACGCTAAGTTGTTTAACCAAGGTGGGACGTGTGGAATTGTTGTCTGAATATGGCTTGTTTTTAGCAAAAATCGTGACCGTTGTGCTGGCTATCGCGGCGATTGCCACCATTATCGTGAATGTTGCCCAACGTAAGCGCCAGCGTGGCGAACTGCGGGTTACCAACCTCAGCGAACAATATAAAGAAATGAAGGATGAACTGGCGATGGCGCTGCTCGATAGCCATCAACAGAAACTCTGGCATAAAGCGCAAAAGAAAAAGCATAAGCAGGAAGTGAAAGCCGCCAAAGTAAAAGCCAAACGGGGCGACAGCGACACGTCGGATAAACCGCGCGTCTGGGTGCTGGATTTCAAAGGCAGTATGGATGCCCACGAGGTCAGTTCACTGCGTGAAGAGGTGACGGCCGTACTGGCGGTGGTGAAACCGCAGGACCAGATGGTGGTGCGTCTGGAAAGCCCTGGTGGCGTTGTGCACGGCTACGGCCTTGCCGCATCACAACTGCAACGCTTACGCGATAAAAAGATCCCGTTGACCGTGACCGTGGATAAAGTCGCGGCGAGTGGCGGTTACATGATGGCCTGTGTGGCGGACAAAATTGTCTCCGCACCCTTCGCGATTGTCGGTTCGATTGGCGTGGTTGCGCAGATCCCCAACTTCAACCGTTTCCTGAAAGGCAAGGATATTGATATCGAGTTGCATACCGCCGGACAGTACAAACGGACGCTGACGCTGCTGGGTGAGAACACCGAAGAAGGGCGGCAGAAGTTTCGTGAGGATTTAAACGAAACCCATCACCTGTTTAAAGATTTTGTCCATCGTATGCGTCCGACTCTGGACATTGAACAGGTTGCGACGGGTGAACACTGGTACGGACAGCAGGCGCTGGAGAAAGGGCTCATTGATGAGATAAATACCAGCGACGAGGTGATCCTTGGGCTGATGGAAGGACGAGAGGTGCTGAACGTTCGCTATCTGCAACGGAAGAAACTGGTCGATCGAGTGACAGGCAGCGCCGCGGAAAGTGCCGATCGGCTGCTCCTGCGCTGGTGGCAGCGCGGACAAAAACCGTTGATGTAAGAGACGGTATTAATGAAAAACGCGAGGCTCCAAGGCCTCGCGTTTTTGCTTTAATCAATCAGGTGATACTTTTCAGAAAGTACATGCGCCAGATGTTTAAACATATTGAACACGGCAGTGCTCTTTGGCGTGGGTAAACCTTGCTCGTCTAAAAAGTAATCCCCACTGAAGACCAACACCCCATTTCGCTGGGTCACACCGGTGGCAACAATGCCCGCCAGCGTATCTTCATGCTCACGAATGATTTTGTTGGCTTCAATCAACAGCGTTTCGCGATCGATAGGTTGTGTCTCTTTGCGCATTTTTTACTCCTTAAACAAGGGCATTAGTCTACGCCGACCAACTCTTTTGGGCAAATATTCCCTCAGTGTGTACAAGGGGTTGTCAACCTTTGCTGACTGGCAGGATTTAGTTTTGCATGCTAATAAAGTTGCGTAACGAATTTTATCAGGTACAGTGTGACGCTTTCGTCAACCAGGCAACAGATTTGCTTGACATTCGACCGAAATTCCGTCGTGCTATAGCGCCTCTGTGCGAAAAA
Source organism: Citrobacter sp. LST-B2 (assembly GCF_057983045.1). Classification (NCBI taxonomy): domain Bacteria; kingdom Pseudomonadati; phylum Pseudomonadota; class Gammaproteobacteria; order Enterobacterales; family Enterobacteriaceae; genus Citrobacter; species Citrobacter sp. LST-B2. The sequence goes on along the minus strand of NZ_CP192598.1, from coordinate 2,666,485 downwards.
ACCTGTCAACTCAGTCACCTGGCTATTTAGTGTACAGAGTCAGTACAAGGGGTTGATATCCGCAGACGCAGGGACCATATCCGTGGCTCGTCGCCAGTGGATGGTGTATCAACGTGCGACGCATTCCTGGAAGAATCAATTTAGGTAAAGGTGAATATGGGTAAAGCTCTTGTCATCGTTGAGTCCCCGGCAAAAGCCAAAACGATCAACAAGTATCTGGGTAATGACTACGTGGTTAAGTCCAGCGTCGGTCATATCCGTGACTTGCCGACCAGTGGCTCAGCAGCTAAAAAGAGCGCCGACTCTACCTCCACCAAAACGGCTAAAAAGCCCAAAAAGGATGAACGTGGCGCGCTCGTCAACCGTATGGGCGTTGACCCGTGGCACAACTGGGATGCGCACTATGAAGTGCTGCCCGGTAAAGAGAAGGTCGTCTCTGAACTGAAACAACTGGCTGAAAAGGCCGACCACATCTATCTCGCAACCGACCTTGACCGCGAAGGGGAAGCCATTGCATGGCACCTGCGGGAAGTGATCGGGGGTGATGACACGCGTTACAGTCGCGTGGTGTTTAACGAAATTACCAAGAATGCGATTCGTCAGGCGTTTGAAAAGCCGGGCGAACTGAACATTGACCGGGTTAACGCTCAGCAGGCACGTCGCTTTATGGATCGCGTGGTGGGCTATATGGTCTCGCCGCTGTTATGGAAAAAAATTGCTCGCGGTCTGTCAGCCGGTCGCGTTCAGTCCGTGGCGGTGCGTCTGGTCGTTGAGCGTGAGCGCGAGATTAAAGCGTTTGTACCGGAAGAGTTCTGGGAAATTGATGCCAATACCACCACGCCTTCCGGCGATGCGCTGCCTTTGCAGGTGACCCATCAGAACGACAAGCCGTTTCGTCCGGAAAACCGTGAGCAGACGCTTGCGGCGGTAAGCCTGCTGGAGAAAGCGCGCTACAGCGTTCTGGAACGTGAAGACAAGCCGACCAGCAGCAAGCCGGGCGCGCCGTTTATCACCTCCACGCTGCAACAGGCGGCCAGCACGCGTCTCGGTTTTGGCGTGAAAAAGACCATGATGATGGCGCAGCGTTTGTACGAAGCGGGCTACATCACCTATATGCGTACCGACTCGACCAACCTGAGTCAGGATGCCGTGAATATGGTGCGCGGTTACATCGGCGACAATTTCGGCAAGAAATATCTGCCGGAAAGTCCGAATCAGTACGCCAGCAAAGAAAATTCGCAGGAAGCCCACGAAGCGATTCGTCCTTCCGACGTCTCCGTACTGGCGGAAACGCTGAAGGATATGGAAGCCGACGCGCAAAAACTGTATCAGCTGATCTGGCGTCAGTTTGTCGCCTGTCAGATGACCCCGGCGCAGTACGATTCCACCACCCTAACCGTGGGTGCGGGTGATTTTCGTCTGAAGGCGCGCGGTCGTATTCTGCGCTTCGACGGCTGGACGAAAGTGATGCCCGCGTTGCGTAAAGGTGATGAAGACCGGACGCTGCCGGCGGTGAATAAAGGTGATGCGCTGTCTCTGGTTGAACTGATCCCGGCTCAACACTTCACCAAGCCACCGGCGCGCTTCAGCGAAGCCTCGCTGGTGAAAGAGCTGGAAAAACGCGGAATTGGCCGTCCGTCGACCTATGCGTCGATCATTTCGACCATTCAGGATCGTGGCTACGTGCGGGTGGAAAACCGTCGCTTCTATGCGGAAAAAATGGGTGAGATTGTCACCGATCGTCTGGAAGAGAATTTCCGCGAGCTGATGAACTACGATTTCACCGCGCAGATGGAAAACAGCCTCGACCAGGTCGCGAATCACGAAATCGAATGGAAAGGCGTGCTCGACAACTTCTTCAGTGATTTTACTCAGCAACTCGACAAAGCGGAGAAAGATCCGAAAGAGGGCGGGATGCGTCCGAACCAGATGGTGTTGACCAGCATCGACTGCCCCACCTGCGGACGCAAAATGGGAATTCGCACCGCCAGTACTGGCGTGTTCCTTGGCTGCTCGGGTTATGCGTTGTCGCCGAAAGAGCGCTGCAAAACCACCATTAACCTGGTGCCGGAAAACGAAGTCCTGAACGTGCTGGAAGGTGATGACGCGGAAACCAACGCCCTGCGCGCCAAACGTCGTTGTCAGAAGTGCGGTACGGCGATGGACAGCTACCTGATCGATCCGAAGCGCAAGCTGCATGTTTGTGGTAATAACCCGACCTGCGACGGCTACGAGATCGAAGAAGGCGAATTCCGTATCAAAGGATATGACGGTCCGATCGTCGAGTGCGAAAAATGTGGCTCTGAGATGCACCTGAAGATGGGGCGTTTCGGTAAGTACATGGCATGCACTAACGACGAGTGTAAAAACACCCGTAAGATCCTGCGTAACGGTGAAGTTGCACCGCCGAAAGAAGATCCGGTTCCGCTGCCCGAGTTGCCGTGTGAAAAATCGGATGCGTATTTCGTGCTGCGTGATGGCGCTGCCGGGGTCTTCCTGGCTGCCAATACTTTCCCGAAATCCCGTGAGACGCGCGCGCCGTTGGTGGAAGAGTTATACCGCTTCCGCGATCGTCTGCCAGAAAAACTGCGTTATCTGGCCGATGCGCCGCAACAGGATCCGGAAGGCAATAAAACGCTGGTGCGTTTTAGCCGTAAGACCAAACAGCAGTATGTTGCCGCTGAAAAAGACGGGAAAGCGACCGGCTGGTCTGCCTTCTTTGTTGATGGCAAATGGGTCGAAGGCAAGAAGTAACCGCCCACGGTGCAGTTGTGCTGAAGAGGGTCGCGTAAGCGGCCCTTTTTTTTGTTTTTATAGCGGACTTATTATTTTTTACTCACCGCTATACAGCCTGTTTATTAATGATATAGTGGTTATAGTTAACGGCTTTTTTATTATTAAATCGTATTAGCAGCGCATCACTGCCTGCTCTGAAACGATGACCTGATGGCGCTAATCTGGATGGTTTAACATGAAATTACAGCAGCTTCGCTACATTGTTGAGGTGGTGAATCACAACCTTAACGTCTCCTCCACCGCGGAAGGCCTTTATACCTCGCAACCGGGTATCAGTAAGCAGGTTCGCATGCTGGAAGACGAACTTGGCATCCAGATCTTTGCCCGTAGCGGTAAGCATCTGACTCAGGTGACGCCGGCTGGTCAGGAGATTATCCGCATTGCGCGCGAAGTGCTCTCCAAAGTGGATGCGATAAAGTCCGTTGCCGGTGAGCATACCTGGCCGGATAAAGGCTCTCTCTATATTGCGACGACGCATACCCAGGCGCGTTATGCGCTACCGAATGTGATTAAAGGTTTTATTGAGCGCTATCCGCGTGTGTCGCTGCATATGCACCAGGGGTCACCCACACAGATTGCCGAAGCGGTTTCAAAAGGAAATGCCGACTTTGCCATTGCCACGGAAGCGCTGCATCTGTATGACGATCTGGTGATGCTGCCGTGCTATCACTGGAATCGTTCGATTGTGGTCACGCCTGAGCATCCGCTGGCCAATAAAGGGTCGGTGACCATTGAAGAACTGGCACAGTATCCACTGGTGACGTACACCTTTGGCTTTACGGGGCGCTCTGAACTGGATACCGCGTTTAACCGCGCAGGTTTGACGCCACGTATCGTCTTTACGGCGACTGACGCCGATGTGATCAAAACTTACGTGCGTTTAGGCTTAGGAGTGGGGGTGATTGCCAGCATGGCCGTCGATCCGCTGTCCGACCCGGATCTGGTTCGCGTGGACGCCCACGACGTCTTCAGCCACAGCACGACAAAGATCGGTTTTCGTCGCAGCACGTTCCTGCGCAGTTACATGTATGATTTCATTCAACGTTTCGCCCCGCATTTGACGCGTGACGTGGTGGATACCGCCGTGGCGTTGCGCTCGAACGAAGAAATAGAAGAGATGTTTAAAGATATCAAATTACCTGAAAAGTAATCGTCACAGAAAACGGTCGGTATCTTTTGTTCGCAGGAGATACCGAAAGTTTTAATTAAATCGCCATTGGTTTTATTAAGACTGGCGTAATAATAATGTCCACATGATGATTATGGATAATCGACCGTAAAGTAGTGTCTTATTCCCCGCCTCGCAAATTTCCCTTTTCAAATATTTATTTTCGATCAAAAGATTGATTTATTCACTGGAAACGATTCGTAAATTCACTGGATTTTTGACTAAAGTTTCATTAGGATTTGTCTCATCTGATGATTAATTGTACCGATTGTTGGTGCTTAAATGATAAGTGATGCCGATTGTATGAGGTTAGCAATGCCGTCTGAAAACCAGGAGCCACGTCGGGACCCTGAGATGAAACGCAAAGCCTGGCTTGCGGTTTTCCTGGGCTCAGCGCTGTTTTGGGTCGTGATCGCACTGTTGATCTGGAATGCCTGGGGGTAAAAATGGAGGTTCACGACCCACAACAGACGTCGTTACCTACATGTCACTCTGGTGACACTGTACGAGAAACGAAAAAAGGCGCGTGCGTGAAAACTGTTCCCAAATCCTGGAAGCTGACTCAGCAACAGCAAAAGTTTATTGAGTTATTCGACGAAGACGATCAACAGAAACAATAATCGTCACCATTCTTATTACCGTTTCTTTTGTACCGATAAATTATCACGGTGCGCTTTTACCTATACACCGCAGCAATAAAGCGTTGAGAAAGTCTCAACACAATGTATTAAACAAAACGGGTATAGCCGATGATGTCTGCAAATATGAAATACTGGTCCTGGATGGGCGCATTTTCCGTCTCGCTGCTCTTTTGGGCTGAACTGCTCTGGATCGTGATGAATTAATCTCAACCCTTCCGCCTGATGGCGCTACGCTTAGCAGGCTCATATGTGGCCTGAGCAACACATTGATATCGAAAAGTCTGTAGAACAGGTAAGCCTTAGCCGCCACCCGGCATAAACACAAATCTACAGGTTGCCAGCAATCTGAAACCTCGCTACGGCGAGGTTTTCTTCCCCCTCATACACGCGCTCGTCCTCACTTGTATCTTCGCCGTTCGGTTTTTCCTCTTTTATCAATTTGGGTTGTTATCAAAACGTTACATTCTGTTTGTGTTATCTTTAATATTCACCCTGAGGAGAATCAGGGCATCGCAACCCTGTCATTAAGGAGGAGCTATGTCGTCAACCCTACGAGAAGCCAGTAAGGACACACTGCAGGCCAAAGACAAAACCTACCACTATTACAGTCTGCCGCTGGCTGCGAAATCTTTGGGCGATCTCACCCGTCTGCCCAAATCACTGAAAGTCTTACTGGAAAACCTGCTGCGCTGGCAGGACGGCGATTCGGTTACCCAGGACGATATCCAGGCGCTGGCAGGGTGGCTAAAAAATGCCCATGCCGATCGCGAAATTGCCTACCGTCCAGCACGCGTACTGATGCAGGACTTTACCGGCGTCCCGGCGGTGGTGGACCTCGCCGCAATGCGCGAAGCGGTAAAACGCCTGGGCGGCGATACGGCGAAAGTGAATCCTCTCTCGCCAGTGGATCTGGTGATCGACCACTCCGTCACCGTTGACCATTTTGGCGATGACGATGCATTCGAAGAGAACGTGCGCCTTGAAATGGAACGTAACCATGAGCGCTATGTGTTTCTGAAATGGGGCCAACAGGCCTTCAGTCGCTTCAGCGTCGTGCCGCCGGGAACCGGTATTTGCCACCAGGTTAACCTGGAATATCTTGGCAAAGCGGTGTGGAGCGAATTGCAGGACGGTGAATGGGTGGCTTATCCGGACACGCTGGTCGGCACAGATTCACACACCACCATGATTAACGGTCTGGGTGTTCTGGGCTGGGGCGTGGGTGGTATCGAGGCTGAAGCGGCAATGTTGGGGCAACCTGTCTCAATGTTGATCCCGGATGTGGTGGGTTTCAAACTGACCGGAAACCTGCGTGAGGGGATCACTGCAACGGATCTCGTGTTAACCGTCACCCAGATGCTGCGTAAGCACGGTGTAGTCGGTAAATTTGTCGAATTTTATGGCGACGGGCTGGATTCCTTACCGCTGGCTGACCGGGCCACCATTGCCAATATGTCGCCGGAATATGGTGCGACCTGTGGTTTCTTTCCGATCGACGGCGTGACGCTGGACTATATGCGGTTGAGCGGACGCAGTGAAGACCAAATCGAACTGGTGGAGAAATACGCGAAGGCGCAGGGGATGTGGCGCAACACCGGTGATGAACCGATCTTCACCAGTACCCTGGCACTGGATATGAATGATGTCGAGGCAAGCCTCGCCGGACCGAAACGTCCGCAGGATCGCGTTGCACTCGGCGATGTGCCGAAAGCCTTTGCTGCCAGCAGCGAACTGGAACTGAACACTGCGCAGAAAGACCGTCGGCCAGTAGAGTATGTGCTAAACGGACAGTCATATCAGCTTCCTGACGGTGCGGTGGTCATCTCGGCCATTACCTCCTGTACCAACACCTCTAACCCCAGCGTGCTAATGGCGGCGGGTTTGCTGGCGAAAAAAGCCGTTACGCTGGGACTGAAGCGTCAGCCGTGGGTGAAAGCGTCGCTGGCGCCAGGGTCGAAAGTGGTGTCAGATTATCTGGCAAAGGCGAAACTGACACCGTATCTCGATGAACTGGGCTTTAACCTGGTGGGATATGGCTGTACGACCTGTATTGGTAACTCTGGACCGCTGCCGGAGCCTATCGAAACCGCGATTAAGAAGGGCGATCTGACCGTAGGCGCGGTGCTGTCAGGCAACCGTAACTTTGAAGGTCGTATTCACCCGCTGGTGAAAACCAACTGGCTGGCGTCACCGCCGCTTGTCGTTGCCTACGCGCTCGCGGGCAATATGAACATCAACCTGGAGAAAGATCCGCTTGGCCACGATCGCAAAGGCGATCCGGTCTATCTGAAAGATATCTGGCCGTCGGCGCAGGAAATTGCCCGCGCCGTCGATCTGGTCTCTTCAGAAATGTTCCGCAAAGAATATGCGGAAGTGTTCGAAGGGACGCCTGAGTGGAAAGCAATCAATGTTGACCGCTCAGACACTTACGGCTGGCAAAATGACTCGACCTACATTCGCCTGTCGCCGTTCTTTGACGAGATGCTGGCGCAGCCAGCACCGGTGACCGATATTCACGGCGCGCGCATTCTGGCGATGTTGGGGGATTCGGTGACCACTGACCACATTTCTCCGGCCGGGAGTATTAAAGCTGATAGTCCTGCAGGGCGGTATCTGCAAAACCACGGCGTGGAGCGCAAAGACTTCAACTCCTACGGTTCGCGACGCGGTAACCACGAAGTGATGATGCGCGGGACCTTCGCTAACATCCGTATTCGCAACGAAATGGTGCCGGGTGTGGAAGGCGGAATGACGCGACATCTGCCTGGCACCGAGGTGTTGTCTATCTATGATGCGGCTATGCAGTATCAGCAGGAGAACATCCCGCTGGCGGTGATTGCTGGTAAAGAGTATGGGTCGGGTTCCAGTCGTGACTGGGCGGCGAAAGGGCCGCGATTGCTGGGAATTCGCGTCGTCATTGCAGAGTCGTTCGAACGTATCCACCGCTCCAACCTGATTGGGATGGGGATCCTGCCTCTGGAGTTCCCACAGGGTGTTACGCGCAAAACGCTGGGGCTAACCGGGGAAGAGACTATCGATATTGCCGATCTGCAACAACTGAAACCTGGCGCGACGGTGCCGGTGACGTTAACCCGGACCGACGGGAACAAAGAGGTGGTGCAGTGCCGTTGCCGCATCGATACCGCGACCGAGTTAACTTACTACCAGAACGATGGCATTTTACATTACGTGATTCGTAACATGCTGAAGTAAGTCGTAAAAAAGCCTGCATGACACGATGCAGGCTTTTTTTAACGCATGGCTTACTTACTCAACAAGTGACCCATCTTGGCCGCTTTGGTATCCAGATAATGTTCATTATTGGGATTACGGCCCACAATCAGCGGGACCCGCTCCACGATATTGATCCCTGCTTCAGTGAGAATCTCAACTTTCTTCGGGTTATTGGTGAGCAGACGTACTTCGTCAACGCCCAGCAGCTTGAACATATCCGCGCAGAGGGTGAAATCGCGCTCATCCGCGGCAAACCCTAACTGGTGATTGGCCTCTACGGTGTCGTAGCCCTGGTCCTGCAACGCGTAGGCGCGAATCTTATTGAGCAGGCCGATGTTACGTCCTTCCTGACGATGATAAAGCAGAATACCGCGTCCTTCTTCCGCAATATGCGTCAGGGCGGCTTCCAGTTGAAAACCACAGTCGCAGCGCAGGCTGAACAAGGCATCGCCCGTCAGACATTCTGAATGGACACGGGCCAGAACCGGCGTCTGACCTGAAATATCACCATATACTAACGCGACGTGATCGTGTCCGGTTGCCAGTTCTTCAAATCCCACCATCAGGAAATCGCCCCATGGGGTTGGCAGTTTGGCTTCTGCCACTCGTTTAAGCTGCATGTGTTTCTCCAGATAATGCCGGCACGCGATGTTGTGCCGTTGCCTGTTGGCTTATCTTCTTATTTTGCCATAAGGCGACGGACTTCACCTAATCGCCGCCGCGCAATCATCCTGCGAATGGCACAAATCTGTCAATTTCCCCGAACAGGGGATTTTTCGGTTATGATTGTGACACTTATCCGTTAAAGAGGTGTTCATGCTGTCGATTGCAAAGCGTACTGCGGCTGGCGCGGGATTGTTGTTGATTATGCCCGTTACCGTGTGGGTGTCCGGCTGGAGCTGGCAACCGGGGCAGGATACCGGATGGCTAAAAGCGATGTACTGGATAACCGAAACGGTCACTCAGCCGTGGGGTATCATCACACATGTTATTCTCTGTGGCTGGTTCTTCTGGTGTTTGCGCTTTCGTCTTAAAGCGGCGGTAATGCTTTTTACTATTCTGGCGGGGGCGATCCTGCTAGGTCAGGGCGTCAAGTCGTGGGTGAAAGAGCGGGTACAGGAACCGCGTCCTTTCGTGATATGGCTGGAAAAAACGCATCATATTCCGGTTGATGAGTTCTACACTTTAAAACGTAAGGATCGCAGCGACCTGGTGAAGGAGCAACTTACCACCCAGCAGGCTATTCCACACTTTTTACGCCAACACTGGCAAAAAGAGACCGGGTTTGCGTTTCCGTCAGGTCACACGATGTTTGCGGCAAGCTGGGCGCTGCTCGCTGTCGGCTTATTGTGGCCGCGACGCCGGACGGTGACGATTGCCATTTTACTGGTGTGGGCGACGGGCGTAATGGGCAGTCGTTTGCTGCTCGGCATGCACTGGCCGCGTGATCTGGTGGTCGCGACGCTGATTTCATGGGCGCTGGTGACGCTGGCGACCTGGCTTGCACAGCGGTTCTGCGGGCCTTTGACGCCGCCGCCAGAAGAAAGGCAGGAGATTGCTGAACGTGAGCAAAACCGCTGACCAGGGTTGATTTTGACTGGTTTACCCTTAAATCATCCAATAGCTGACTGCTTTCCCATTTCGCACACGCCGTGAAAATGGTAATTTAAAAGGCTAAATGCGGTAAGTTGAACACGATTTATTCGCTTAAACCACATAACGGGAAGTAATGTGAAATATTTACTCATTTTCTTACTGGTGTTGGCGATATTTGTTATCTCGGTAACATTGGGTGCGCAGAACGATCAACAGGTGACCTTTAATTACCTGTTGGCTCAGGGCGAGTATCGTATCTCAACCTTGTTGGCCGTTTTGTTCGCTGCGGGTTTCGCCATTGGTTGGTTGATCTGCGGTCTTTTCTGGCTGCGGGTTCGTGTTTCTCTGGTGCGTGCTGAACGTAAAATTAAACGACTGGAAAACCAACTCTCGCCTGCGACAGACGTTGTGGTGACGTCTGGTACGTCGGTCGCGAAGGAATAATCGTTTATGCTGGAGTTGTTGTTTCTGCTTTTACCTGTTGCTGCCGCCTATGGCTGGTATATGGGTCGCAGAAGTGCGCAACAAACAAAACAGGATGAAGCTAACCGCCTGTCCCGCGATTACGTCGCGGGGGTTAACTTCCTCCTGAGCAACCAACAAGATAAAGCGGTGGATCTGTTCCTCGATATGTTGAAAGAGGATACCGGCACCGTTGAGGCTCATCTCACCCTCGGAAACCTGTTCCGCTCTCGCGGCGAAGTCGACCGCGCCATCCGTATTCACCAGACTCTCATGGAAAGCGCCTCGCTGACCTATGAACAGCGGCTGCTGGCGGTTCAGCAGTTAGGCCGTGATTACATGGCCGCCGGGCTGTATGACCGGGCGGAGGATATGTTTAATCAGCTTACTGATGAAACGGAATTTCGCGTAGGTGCGTTGCAGCAACTGTTGCAGATCTATCAGGCGACCAGTGACTGGCAGAAGGCCATTGAGGTTGCCGAGCGACTGGTCAAACTGGGTAAAGATAAACAGCGTATCGAAATCGCCCATTTTTACTGCGAACTGGCGTTGCAACAGATGGGCAGCGACGATATGGATCGCGCCATGGCGCTGCTGAAAAAAGGGGCAGCGGCGGATAAAAATAGCGCCAGGGTTTCTATCATGATGGGCCGCGTCTGGATGGCGAAGGGCGATTACGCGAAGGCCGTTGAATGTCTCCAGCGGGTGATTTCCCAGGATAAAGAACTGGTCAGCGAAACGCTGGAAATGCTCCAGACCTGCTATCAACAGCTAGGTAAAAATGATGAATGGGCGGAATTCCTGCGCCGTGCGGTAGAAGAAAATACCGGCGCGGCCGCAGAACTGATGCTGGCCGATATTCTCGAAGCGCGCGAAGGGACGGAGACCGCGCAGGTGTATATTACCCGTCAGCTCCAGCGTCATCCGACGATGCGCGTATTCCATAAGCTGATGGATTATCACCTTAACGAAGCCGAAGAGGGTCGTGCAAAAGAGAGCCTGATGGTGCTGCGTGATATGGTGGGTGAGCAGGTGCGTAGCAAGCCGCGCTACCGCTGCTCTAAATGCGGTTTTACCGCGTATACCCTGTACTGGCACTGTCCATCCTGCCGCGCCTGGTCAACGATTAAGCCAATTCGTGGACTTGATGGATTGTAATTTTTAAAAAAAATTCCGCTTTAGTTACAACATACTCATAGTTTAGTCCACTTCCTCACGTTGGCATCGGCGCCACATCGCCTGGCAGTGGTGTAATCGCGTCTGTTAATTTTTGCGCCTGACAGGTAGAATGCACGCCGTTTACCCATTTGCCCCCTTAGCAAGAAGGCCTGGTTATGACGTTAACTGCTTCATCTTCTCCCCGCGCTGCTACCGATTCTCCCGTCGTCGTTGCTCTCGATTATAATAACCGTGATAGCGCCCTGGCGTTTGTCGATCGAATCGACCCGCGCGACTGTCGTCTGAAAGTTGGCAAAGAGATGTTCACGCTGTTCGGACCTCAACTGGTACGCGATCTCCAGCAGCGTGGCTTTGATATCTTTCTGGATCTGAAATTCCATGATATCCCGAACACCGCCGCACATGCGGTGGCTGCCGCAGCGGATCTTGGCGTCTGGATGGTCAACGTCCATGCGTCGGGTGGGGCGAGAATGATGACCGCCGCCCGTGAAGCGCTGGTGCCGTTTGGTAAAGATGCGCCGCTGTTAATTGCGGTCACCGTGTTGACCAGTATGGAAGCCAGCGATCTGGCGGATATCGGCGTGACACTGTCACCGGCTGAGCACGCCGAGCGCCTGGCGGCATTGACGCAAAAATGTGGTCTGGATGGCGTGGTCTGTTCAGCTCAGGAAGCGGTGCGCTTTAAGCAGGCATTTGGCCGCGATTTCAAACTGGTTACCCCGGGTATCCGACCGCAGGGGAGCGCCGCTGGCGATCAGCGGCGGATAATGACCCCTGAACAGGCACTGGCGGCGGGTGTTGATTATATGGTTATTGGTCGTCCGGTGACGCAGTCTGACGATCCGGCGCAGACGCTGAAGGCCATCAATGCGTCATTGAAGCGGGAGGCGTAATGAGCGATTCCAACAGCCGTCTGGTTTATTCGACGGAGAGTGGGCGGATTGATGAACCTAAAGCCGCGCCCGAACGTCCGAAGGGCGACGGGATTGTCCGTATCCAGCGCCAGACCAGCGGGCGCAAGGGGAAAGGCGTGTGCCTGATTACTGGTATTGATCTGGATGACGGCGAACTCAGCAAACTGGCTGCGGAACTGAAGAAAAAATGTGGCTGCGGTGGAGCAGTCAAAGATGGCGTAATTGAAATCCAGGGTGATAAGCGCGATTTAATTAAGTCGCTACTGGAAGCTCGCGGCCTGAAAGTGAAACTGGCAGGCGGTTAACGAAAAAGCCACGATATAAATATCGTGGCTTTTATTGTTACTGCTAAATAAACTGTGTAGTGCAGACCAGAAAAAATAATCGTATTATTATATCGAGCCGGACAACCGTAGATTATTTACGATTATTTACCTACCTGGTGGCCGATAATACCACCGACAGCGGCACCACCCAGCGTACCCAGTGTGCTACCATCCGTTAAGACAGCGCCACCTAATGCACCCGCACCCGCACCAATAGCGGTGTTACGATCACGTTTAGACCAGTTAGAACAGGCGCTCAGGGACATTGCCAGGGCAATCGCCAGCACGGCGGCGGTCATTTTTTTGCTCGTTACAAACATAATACTTTCTCCTGAATTAACGATTCACGGAAGTAAGCTCTCTTTAACTATAGTTAAAATATCGGTCATTAAAGAGGGCATCCGTGAAACCTTAGTGCGCAGGGTAATATCACGCAGGTGATAGTCACTTCCTGTTATATCGCTAATAGTAATTTTACGACTTTCGCCTGTGAACAACAGGTAAATAGTCTTAATTCGGGAGTCAGAATAGTCTCAGAGCGCAAATGATCTGCGATGAGCAAATCATTTGCGGATATTTTACTCGGCGTCGACGATATTAACGGTCAGACCACGCTGTTCCATCAGCGCCCGGTCACTGGCGCTAATTCTGGCATCGGTGATCACACGGCTAAACCGCTCGATAGGGCCAAGGGTGTAGGGATGGACCGCACCGAATTTTGAACTGTCGGTCAGGACAATGGCTTCCGATCCTTTCTCCAGCACGGCATTGACCACATCAGCACGCATCATGTCGCGCCCCGTGAATCCCGTTTCGGTCTGCCAGCCATCAATGCCGATAAACGCCTTACTGAAATGGACCTGCTGAATAAACTGGCGAGTCAGCGGTCCCACCATGCTTTCGCTTTTTTTCTGATAAATACCGCCAAGCAGGATCACTTCGCAGGGCGTCTCTTTTAGCAGGTGCGCAATGTAACTGCTGACCGTGATGATGGTGACGTCCTTTTGTTCCGCCAGCGTTCTTGCCAGCAGGGCATTGCTACTGCCATTTTCAATGAATACCGACTCGCCAGGGCTGACCAGCGACGCCGCAAACTCGGCAAGCTGACGCTTCAGGGTGTAGTTGGTCATCATCCTGGTTTCCACATCTTCGCTATCCAGCGAAACGGCGAAACCGTGCGCGCGGCGCAGAAAGCTCTGCTTCTCGAGGGTATTTAGATCCTGTCGAATGGTAACTTCAGAAACGCCAGTGATTTTGGCCAGTTCAGAGACGCTCATCTGGCCTTTATCAATGACCATTTGCAAAATTTTTTGTTGTCGGGAGTTCATAGCGTTAGTTTTTATAGCGGTAATGATACCGCGAGATTAAACACATGCGGCGGTGTGGCATCCAGGCGACACAAGCCGCGCGCGAAAAATTTAGATCTCCCACGGTGCCCGGGGCTTGTTCGCCGCTGATATGGCGTCATCCTGCACCTTACTCAACAATTCCGCCTTCAGAATTTCGAGATTATGGATGGCGGAGTGGACATCACCGGCCACCAGGATATCAAGCACGGTATCAATACGCTCGGCAACCCGTTTAGCATCGATATCAGACATGGGGGGATCCTTGGTCAAAGTATGAAAGGATTTAATGATGCAAAAAATGGCGGCAAAAGAGAAGGGAAAATTCAGCCAGACCTGAACCTTTGGGGAATATTATATATTCCGCGATTACAGACAGATATGAATAGGGCGAAAAGCGAAACTTCCCGTTTCGCCCGGATGATCATATTGCTGGCTTAGCGCTTTTTCTTGTTGAGGTAACGTTTGTACCAGCGCTCAAACGCAACGGCAGGCATCGGTTTGGCAAATAAAAAACCTTGTCGCTCATTGACGCCGTTTTTCGTCAGAAAAGCATCCTCTTTGGCGCTCTCCACACCTTCGGCAATCACCTGGAGATTCAAAGCCTGTGCCACGGCGACGATCGCGCGCACCATCGATTGTGACACCGACTTTTTGTGAATGTCGCGGACAAAAATCTGATCCAGCTTAATGGCATCAATTGGGAAACGCGTCAGTTGCGAAAGCGAGGAATAACCGGTACCAAAGTCATCCAGGTGCACCTGAGCGCCAAGCTGGCTAAACTGCTGAATGACGGATAGCGCAAGTTCTTCGTTCTCAATCAGGCAACGCTCCGTCAGTTCGACATCAATAGGGCAATATTCGAAATTGAGCTCGCGCAATACGCGCTTCAGATCGGTGAAAATCGTTTGATCAGCCAGTTGCCGGGCAGAGATGTTAACCGCCACGCGCAGGTTAATGCCTTTATCCCGCCATTTCGCGACCTGGCGTATAACATCGAGGATCACCCAGCGGCCGAGCGGCACAATCAGCCCGGACTCTTCAGCGTATGAGATGAACTCCAGCGGAGGGATAAGCCCACGTTCAGGGGACTGCCAACGCACCAGCGCCTCAAGGCCGCGGACTTCACCTCGCCAGGTCACTTTCGGCTGATAGTGAATCAGTAACTGATCGTTTTCCAGCGCTTTGCGCAGGTTGGTGTCCAGCCACAGGTATTCGAATACCCGCTCGTTCATTTCTGGCGAGAAAACGCAGAACTGGCCACGTCCGCCTTCTTTGGCGGTGTACATTGCGGTATCCGCATTGCGGATCAGGTTGCTGCTGTCCTCGCCGTGCTGAGGCGCCATCGCGATACCGACAGAACAGCCGGTATAGACTTCTATGAGGCCGATACGAAAGGGCTGGCGCAATCGGGTGAGGATCCGCGAGGCGACCGCCTCAAGCGAGCTCTGAGACGTCTGGCTGGCCAGCACAATAAACTCGTCACCGCCGAGACGTGCCAGCAGTTGATTCTCTTCCAGACAGCTCAGGAGGGCTAACGATACCGCCTGCAAAAGCTGATCGCCAAACATATGACCATAGGCATCGTTCACCTTCTTGAAGTTATCCAGGTCGAGATAAACAATACCCACCTGACTGTCGCCAGCCTGTTCGATGGCCTCGTTGATCAGTTCATGGATAGCGTTGCGGTTTGGCAACCCGGTAATCGTGTCGGTATTCGCCAGCACGCGCAACCGTTCCTGCGTACGTCGTTCTTCCGTGATGTCCGTACCGGAACAGATCAAGTAGATTTCGTTTTTACCGCTGCCGCTGTGGACAAATTTATTGCGGAACAGGAACAGACGCTGTCCCTTGCGGGTCTTTACCCAGCGTTCCACTTCATACGAGTTGCCGTTGCGAAAGAAGCCGCTGATGTTGCGACGCGAAGCGGCGGCTTCCCGGCGGCTCATGAAGAGTTTAAAGACGCTCTGTCCAATCACTTCCTGCTCTTTCAACCCGGTGTACTCTTCACACAGGCGATTGAAGCGCTGAATGTTACCCCGACTGTCGAGGATCACAATCGCCGAGTTGGCTTCTGTCACTACTTGTTCAGCAAACGAGAGCCCCTTGACCAGGTCACGCGCAACAGAAGGGGTGTCGTGCCAGGCCGACGCACTGCCAGCCCATTCATGTTTGTTAATTTTGCGGCCCACCAGGTGCACCGGGACATCGTTGTCTTCAAAGGGGAGTGTCATCATGAGACCGGAGGTGATGACGGTCATTTCACGGATCCGTTCGGCTTGCTCGGGCGCAAGCTCAACGCTCTCCACTCGGTCGGTCGCTTCGGTGACGGACAAATGCAGGGTGTTGGAATCTTCTGACAAACGCCAGTATGGCGCGTGAGTACCCAAAAAGCTATACAACGTTGTGGACTCCAGACTGTCTTTCATCATGAACACCCTCCCGCTTAAAGCACAAACAACCCTGAATGGAAGGGATTAGCCAGCGTTAATTAAAAATTACGGTAGCTGAACATCTTGTTTTGTTTATGTATTTATTTGTAATTCAGAACCGGGAAAAAGCATAGGCGCTGTAGAAAATATATCCGGCTGACAGTCAGAGTGTAGTGAGAGAATGGCGATTTGGGGGAAAGAAAACGGCCTTTCCTGAAAAGAAAGGCCGTTACTGGGCAGGTCGTCAGGCGGCAGGACGGGCGATGATGCTGCGGGTTTCCATCCGCACTTCGGCGATGGTGACATCAATCACATCCGTCACTTTATAGACGGTTTCACCTTTGATCTGGATGGTGCCGCTCTCCTGGCTGCAAACCAGTTCATCGCGCACCGCATGCAGGAATGGCGCAGGGATAAAAGCTACCGCGCCGTTATCCACCAGACGTACACGCATCCCGCCACGGCTGACATCAATGATTTCCGCCGAGAAGCGGGTATCCGTGCCCGCTTTATCACTCAGGAAGCGGGCATATAACCAGTCGCCAACATCGCGTTCCGCCATGCGGTTCAGGCGACGACGCTCAGCCATCTGTACGGTGATCTCTTCCTGCGGACGGTTAATGGTTTCACCTTTGATGACGGCTTTCAGCAGGCGATGGTTGATCATATCGCCATACTTACGAATCGGTGACGTCCAGGTGGCGTAAGCCTCCAGACCCAGCCCATAGTGCGGACCCGGCTCAATGCTGATTTCCGCAAAAGACTGGAAGCGACGAATACGGCTGTCGAGGAAACCCGACGGTTGCGCATCCAGTTCACGACGCAGCTTGCAGAAGCCTTCCAGAGTTAATACTTCTTCGGCGTTCACATGCATTCCGTGAGATTGCAGCAGCGCGGCCAGCGCATCGGCATTGGCCGGGTCAAAGCCCAGGTGAACGTTGTAAATGCCAAAGCCGAGTTTGTCGCGCAGCACGCGTGCGGCACAGATGTTGGCCGCAATCATGGATTCCTCGACAATCCGGTTCGCGATGCGACGCGGTTCTGCGACGATATCGAGCACTTCACCTTTTTCGCCGAGAATGAAGCGGTAGTCTGGGCGATCTTTAAACACCAGCGCATGCTGATGACGCCACTCACCACGGCTCAGGCAAATACGCTGCAGCAGACGAATCTGCTGGGCGATGTCTTCACTTTCAGGCTGCCAGCGACCGCGGTTTTCCAGCCAGTCAGAGACGTTGTCATAAGCCAGTTTTGCTTTTGACTCAATGGTGGCAGCGAAGAACGTGATGTCATCTTCAATGGTGCCATCAGCGGCAATGGTCATGCGACAGGCGAGCACCGGGCGCACTTCATTGGCGCGCAGTGAGCAGAGGTCGTCAGACAGTTCGCGTGGCAACATTGGAATGTTGAAGCCCGGCAGATAGTTAGTGAACGCCCGGATTTTCGCGGCGTTATCCAGTTTGCTGCCTTCGGCGATCCAGGCGGTAGGGTCGGCAATCGCCACGGTCAGTTGCAATTTGCCGTCAGCCAGTTCTTCGGCATACAGCGCATCGTCCATATCTTCCGTGCTGGCGCTATCGATAGTAACGAAATTCAGCGCTGTCAGATCCTGACGTTCCAGCCCTTCATCCAGCATTTCCGTCGCTACGCCATCCGGCGCTTCTTTTTCAAGATTATGCCGCGCCAGGGTGACCCACCAGGGGACGAAGTGGTCGTCGGCAAACGTGATGAACTGGGTTAATTCGGCGAAGAAGGTGCGATCGCCTTTGAGCGGATGACGGCGCATTTCAGCAACGGCCCAGTCACCCTCTTTAAATTCATGCTCCACACCGCGAGCGGCGCGGCAGGGAATGGCGTCTTTCAACAGCGGGTGATCCGGCACGATGGACAGGCGATCGTTCTTACCCTGTACTTTACCGACAAAGCGGGTCAGGAACGGCTCAACCAGCTCTTCCGGCTCCGCAGATTCGCGATCTTTTTCAGTGTGGATGACGGCGATGATACGGTCGCCATGCATCACTTTTTTCATCTGCGGCGGTGGAATGAAATAACTTTTTTGCGCATCGACTTCCAGGAAGCCAAAGCCTTTTTCCGTGGCTTTTACCACCCCTTCAGCACGTGGCGTCTGGGAATGCAGTTGCTGTTTAAGCTGCGCTAGCAGCGGGTTGTCCTGAAACATATTTGTCTATTTTCGTGGCCATAAGAGCGGCTGACAGTTTTACGCGAAAGTACCTGATGCGGCAAGCGCTCTTTATGGCAATGAAAGGGTTAATGTGTCTCGCCCAGCGCGATTTTCAGACGATTCAGCCATCCGCATAACCCCGACCAGGCCAGCAGGTTGATTGCCTGTTCAACGGAGGTACAGGACTCGTTGAACGGGTTGAACTGCGCGGCACTGAAACGATCGGGGGCACGCGTCAACAATTGTATCGCCTGGAACAGCGGACGCTCAACCGGCTGCTGTTGTTCCCGGCGTTCTATTTCGTGTTCGCTCTGGCGCAGTAAGTCGGCGATTTCCACTGACGTCGCCAGTTGGTTAAAGCAGCTTGCACTGCCGTTAATTCGCGATGTCAGTAGTGTGGTGAAATTGTGCGCGGGGGACTCAATGGACAATGTGCTTTTAAGCAGGGTACCGAGCAGCGTAAGCAGCGTCGGTTGATGAACCAGATTAGGAGCGATGGGCTGAAGGGCGGCGATTGGCTGATAACACGACAGACACTCCAACTGTTCCGCCGTTGCGAAGCGCAGTTCGACCTGCTCGTGCGCCGAATGCCAGGTGGCATCGGGTTGCTGAAACAGGGATACGTCGGCGAATGATTGTGTGTCCAGACCTGGCACCCAGCGTACCGGTTGCCCCAGCCATGCCTGAAACGTAGCGACGACACGCGCCTGAAAACCGACATAGCCGATGATTTGGTTCATCAATGCGATATCCCACGCAGAAAGGCCAACATCGCATAAATGCTGGCGCGCGCGGTTATCAATCACTGAGGGTGAACTGGCGAGCTGGCGCGCGTACTGAGTAATCTGCGCCAGCCGGTGATTACTTTCACGTGACGAATCCGGGCCGGGAAGCGGCGTCAAACGGGCGGCATAGTGGTTGCAAAGCCGCTGAACACCATACACCTGGGCGACCGTCAACGCGGTACTCATGCGTTCATAGGCGCTGAAGGTATGTAGGCGGTTCAATAAAACGGTGTCAGGGAACAGTTCATGAGCAAGCTGTCGGGCCGGTTGCAGCCAGGACTGAAAGGGTAAAAGCGCATCTTCAGGGATCACCAAATCCAACAGAAAGCGGTCTTCAACGTGTGCGGCTTCGGGCACCAGCGGCAACACGTCCTGCGGACCGGTGCTGGACTGGGTTTCATGATACCAGTGGCTTTTGCCGTTGAATCGGCGTTGTTCCATGGGCGTTCCTTGGTCTGTATGTGGCGACCCGGACACGTCGTCGTCGAATCACGCCGGATCGTTCTCGCTGCTTTATCCTGGCGTAAGCGGGGGAAGGGATGAAAGATTGTTGCGTGATAACAAAGATCAAAAAGCTATATTGCTGGGAAGAGTTAAGAGCATGGGCGGCAGGGCGCCGCCCACGGGGAAACCGGCACGATTATTTCAGTTCCAGTTCGTTCATTGCAGCGATGCTGAATCCGCCGTCAACGTGAACCACTTCGCCAGAGATACCGCCGGACAGATCGGAGCACAGGAAGGCTGCAGAGTTGCCCACATCTTCGATAGTCACGGTACGACGAATCGGGGTTACCGCTTCGCAATGCGCCAGCATTTTACGGAAATCTTTGATGCCGGAGGCGGCCAGAGTCCGGATCGGACCGGCAGAGATGGCGTTAACACGTACACCTTCCGGGCCCATCGCGTTCGCCATATACCGAACGTTCGCTTCCAGAGACGCTTTTGCCAGCCCCATTACGTTGTAGTTCGGGATCGCGCGCTCAGCGCCCAGGTAGGAGAGCGTCAGCAGGGCAGAACCCGGATTCAGCATAGAACGGCAGGCTTTCGCCATTGCCACAAAGCTGTAGGAGCTGATGTCGTGAGCGATTTTAAAGCCTTCGCGGGTGACCGCGTTCACGTAGTCGCCGTCCAGCTGATCGCCAGGGGCAAAACCGATCGAGTGAACGAAACCGTCAAATTTCGGCCAGGCTTTGGCCAGCTCTGCGAACAGGGTGTCGATGCTTTCATCTTCTGCAACATCGCATTGCAGAACGATGTCTGAACCCAGTTGAGCAGCAAATTCTTCCACACGGCCTTTCAGTTTGTCGTTCTGGTAGGTGAATGCCAGTTCCGCACCTTCGCGGTGCATCGCCTGAGCGATACCCCAGGCGATGGACAGTTTGCTGGCAAGACCTGTCACCAGAATACGCTTACCGGAAAGAAAACCCATAGCTTAAATCCTTATGTGAATGTTGTGGCGACCGGCCTCGGTTAGTGGGCCAGATGCCGTTAAAGCGCGGTCATTCTAACATGTGACATCGGGCGATCGAGTCCGACCACAACAGGAGAGCGGTTAACGGTCTTTTCGCCAGGCATCGGCCGTCAGTGCTTCGCCAAAATGACCGGCGATTAATCGTTTTGTCAGTTCATGCAGCGGAGAGGCCAGTACATCGGCGGTACTGCCGCGTTCGACGACTTCCCCCTGATGCATCACCAGAACCTGATCGCTAATGTGTTTCATCATGCCAAGATGCTGGGTGACGTAGATATAAGAGATACCCTGTTTCTCCTGCAATTCCAGCATCAGGTTGATTAACTGCGAGCGCATCGACATATCGAGCGACGCCAGCGCTTCATCGGCAATAATGACTTTCGGGCGCAGGATCATCGCGCGGGCGAGTCCCAGACGCTGTTTTTGTCCTGGCGCCAGCATATGCGGATAATAGCTGACATGATCGGGCAGCAGTCCTACCATCCGCATGGTCTCAATAATCTGCTTGCGTCGCTGTTCCGGCTCAAGGTCGGTATTCAGGCGCAACGGAAAATCGAGGATTTGCGAAATACGCTGACGCGGGTTCAACGAGGTCGATGGGTCCTGGAAAATCATGCGAATGCGCTGACTGCGAAACGAATAATCACCAAATTCGAGCGGATGATCGTCAATCAGTAACTCGCCGCTGGTTGGCTCGACCATTCCTGCCAGCATTTTGGCCAGCGTGGATTTGCCGGAACCGTTCTCGCCGATGATGGCCAGTGTCTGTCGCTCACGGAGGGTAAAGCTCAGCGGTTTCACGGCTTCTACGGTCTGACGGCGAAACCAGCCTGTCCGGTAGCGGAAGGTTTTACTCAGATTGCGAACTTCAAGTAAGGTCTCAACCATCTCACTCTCTCTCCATGTTGAGGGGGAAATGACAGGCGTAGAGATGATTTTTCGCCCCGGTCAGACGCGGCGTTTCTATACATTCGCGCTGTGCGTAGGGACAGCGTGGCCCAAGACGGCAACCGATGGGCAATTGTTCCAGCAAAGGGATGGCTCCGGGCATGGTGTTCAGACGACTTTTGTGCGGCATGGCGCTACCAAAGTCAGGAATAGCGCGGATCAGCGCCTGGGTGTATGGGTGATGGGGCGTCGTCACCAGCTCTTTACTCGGCGCGGTTTCCACCGTCTGACCACAGTACAGCACGTTAATCTTATCCGCCCACTGGCTGAGCATCTGCAGGTCATGGCTGATCAGCAAAATGGTAGTATTGCTGTTCTGATTCAGGCGCGTCAGCAGGCGGAAGATCTGCGCCTGAGTGGTCGGCTCCATCGCGTTGGTCGGCTCATCCGCAATCAACAGTCGCGGTTGATTCGCCAGCGCAATGGCAATCATGACTTTCTGACATTCACCGTCGGTCAGTTCATACGGGAAGCTGCGCATGGCGTCTTTATGATCTTTAATCCCGACGCGGTGCAGCAGTTCAATGGCGCGACGTTTCCGCCAGCCAATACGTTGCCACCAGCGGCCTTTGTACGTCCATGCCGGAATGTTTTGCATCAACTGGCGACCCACGCGCTCGGACGGATCCAGACACGACTGCGGCTCCTGGAAAATCATCGAAACGTTATGTCCCACCAGTTTACGTCGCTCACGCGGCGAAAGGCGCAACAGGTCGATATCGTCAAAACGCATCCGGTCGGCGGTGACGCGCCAGTTATCTTTGGCAACGCCGCAGATGGCTTTGGCAATCAGGCTCTTACCGGAGCCGGATTCACCCACCAACCCACGAATTTCCCCTTCGCTCAAGGTCATGCTGACGCGGTCGACGGCTTTGACCCACTCTTCACCGGCCTTAAATTCAATGGTCAGGTTGCGGATATCCAGTAATGGCATTATTCCACCCCCGCAATGATAGCGCGGCGAACGCCGTCACCCAGCAGGTTGACCAGCAGGACGCTGATCATGATGGCTGCACCGGGCAGCATCACCGTCCACGGCGCAACGTAAATCAGCTCCAGCGCATCGCCCAGCATCGCACCCCATTCGGGAGAGGGGAGCTGCGCGCCAAGATCGAGAAAACCGAGCGCGGCAATATCCAGTATCGCCATCGACAGCGCGCGGGTGATTTCGGTGATCAGTCCTGCGGTAATGTTGGGCAATATGGCGAACCAGAGGATGTTCAGCGTCGAGGCGCCATCAAGACGCGCCGCGATGACGTACTCTTTTTCCAGTTCGTCATGCACCATGCTGTAGACCGAACGGACCATGCGTGGCAACAGCGCCAACCAGACGGCAAACATGGCATGGGTTAAATGCGGCCCGGCGAAGGCGACAACGATAATCGCCAGCAGCAGAGACGGAATCGACAGCAGCGTATCGAGAATATGATTCAGCACGGCAGAACGCAGACCGTGCGTTGCTCCGGCGACCACGCCGAGAAACAGCCCGCACAGCGTTGCGGCGAGCGTAACGACAAACGCGCCGCCCACGGTGGGGGCTGCGCCGCTGAGCAGTCGGCTCAGGACGTCGCGTCCCAGATCGTCAGTACCGAGGAAGAAGGAGACTTCGCCATAGCGTGACCAGGAGGGCGGCAACAACTGATAGCCGAGGAACTGCTGATCGATGCCATACGGCGCAAACCAGTTGCCGAACAGGCACAGTACCACCAGCCCTGCACAGCCGTACAAGCCAACCATTGCCGTAGTATCGCCATAAAATTTGCGCCATGCGGTGCGCAGCGTACCTGGCGGGCGCTTTTCGCTATAAACGCTATCGTAAGGCATACCATTCCTTATGTTTCAGAGGGTTAGCCATAGCACCCAAAATATCGGAAATCACGTTGACGATGATGACCAGCGAACCAATGACCATCACGCCTGCGGATATCGCTGCGTAGTCCTGCTGACGGATGGCGTTAATCAACCAACGACCGAGACCCGGCCAGCTAAAGACCATCTCGGTGATCATTGCCAGCGTCAGCATCGTTGAGAATTGCAGGCCCAGGCGGGGGATCACCGGTGGTAAGGCGTTATGCAGTACATGGCGGCGCAGGATCGTAAATCGTGACAAACCGCGCGTGGCCGCAGCCTTCACGTAGTTCTGATCAAACACCTCAATGGTACTGATACGCATCAGGCGAATCACTTCGGTGGTCGGCGCAACCGCCAGCGTCAGCACCGGCAACACCATATGGCGCACGGCGCTCATCACCATCTCATCCCGCCAGGGAGAGTCAGAGATCCACGCATCGACAATAGCCAGACCGGTGACCGGTTTCACTTCGTAAAGCAGATCGAATCGGCCCGACACCGGCAGCCAGCCGAGAGTCAGGGAAAAGAAAAGGGTCAGCAGCAGTGCCAGCCAGAACACGGGGATTGAAAAGCCGAGCAGGGCGAGGGCGCTGATCAAGCGGTCCTGCCACTTGTTGCGGGTAATGCCCGCCAGCATACCCACCGGAATCCCCACCATTAGCGCAAAGCCGAACGCCAGGGTGCAGAGTTCCATCGTGGCCGGGAACACCTCTTTGAGCTGTTCAGTGATAAGCTGTCCGTTGATGCTGGAGACGCCAAAGTCCCAGTGGATGAGGCCATTGAACCAGAACACCCAGGCATTCCACAACGATGCGCCTTGTAGCGGCGCATGTGGCGTAAAATAGCTCAGACTGAAGCCGATAAAGGTCAGAAAAAACAGCGTGACCATCAGCAACAGCAAACGACGTAAGGTGAAGATAATCATGGTTTTTTCACCTCATCGTTTTTTTCGCGCGACACGCCGGCGAAAGAGGCATTACCAAATGGG
The DNA here is from genome assembly GCF_057983045.1 of Citrobacter sp. LST-B2. Lineage (NCBI taxonomy): Bacteria > Pseudomonadati > Pseudomonadota > Gammaproteobacteria > Enterobacterales > Enterobacteriaceae > Citrobacter > Citrobacter sp. LST-B2. The sequence goes on along the minus strand of NZ_CP192598.1, from coordinate 2,642,166 downwards.
CTCAACACCAGGCCTTTAATGTCATACCGATAGGCCTGCAGGCGCAGTGACGAGGCGAGCGGCAGGATGGGCAACTCTTTAGCGAGAATGTTCTGCGCTTCATCATACGCATCAATACGCGCAGAAAGCTGCTGAGAAGAGAGCGCTTTGCGCAGCACGTTGTCGAACTCCGGGTTGCACCAGTGGGCGAAGTTAGTCTGTGAATTGATGGCCGCGCAGCTGAGCAACGGGCGGAAGAAACTGTCCGGATCGTTACTGTCGGTTGCCCAGCCGGACAACGTCAGATCATGGTTCATGTCCATCAACCGCGCCTCCTGGAAACGACCTTCAACCGGTACAATCACCACGTTCACCCCAACCTGCGCCATATCCGCCTGGATAAGTTCAGCGGTTTTCAGCGGGCTCGGGTTCCACGCCTGTGAACTGGTCGGCACCCACAGGCGCAGCGTCAGATTCTCCAGCCCCAGCGCTTTGAGTTGCTCACGAGATTTGGCCGGATTGTATTCTGTTATTTTAGCCTCGTTATCATAGGCCCACGAGGCGCGAGGTAAAATAGAGGCCGCCGTTTCTGCCGTGCCGTAATAGATAGATTGCATCAGACGCTGGTTATTAATGGACAGCGCCAGCGCGTGGCGAACCGCCGGATTATTCAGCGGAGGCTTGTCGGTATTAAACGCCAGGTAGGCGATGTTCATCCCCGGACGCAAGGTCAGGCGCAGGCGTGGGTCGTCGCGCAGGATCGTCAACTGGCTGGCGGCGGGCCAGGCCAGCACGTCACATTCGCCGGTAAGCAGTTTCGATAAACGTCCGGTTCCGCCGGATCCGAGATCCACTACCACCTGCGGCATCAGCGGTTTGCCCCGCCAGAATTTGTCATGACGTTGCAGGCGGATGTATTGTCCAGCGCGATACTCGGAAAGCTGGAACGGACCGGTGCCAACCGGCTGGCGGTCAAGCTGTTCCTGGCGATCCTGTTTTGTCAGTTGATCAGCATACTCCGCCGACATCACGGACGCATAGTGGGTTGCGAGGTGCCATAAGAAAGAGGCGTCCGGCTTCGTCAGGCGAAATTCCACGGTGTGACTGTCGAGCTTACGCACGCTCTGCACGTTATCGGCGAACTGCAGACTGTCGAAATAGGGGAAATTGCCGCCGTTGACGTTATGCCACGGATGGTTGCGATCAAAGATGCGCTGAAAGGTAAAAACCACGTCGTCGGCATTCAGTTTACGCGTAGGCGTAAACCAGTCCGTTTTCTGAAACGCCACGTCGCGGCGCAGATGGAAGCGGTAAGTGGCGCCGTTATCCAGCACTTCCCAGCTTTCCGCCAGTTCCGGGACCAGACGATAAGTATAGGGATCGACATCCAGCAACCGATCATAGAGCTGGGCGGCGAGCGTGTCGACAATCAGCCCGCTGCTCACTTTTTGCGGATTGAAGGTATTGACCTGTCCATTCACGCAATAGACAAAGCCGCTGTCACGAATATCTTCACGTGGGGCGGTTTCAGGCGCAGCAGTAGCCTGACCACTCAGAAGTCCAGCCATCACGATCAGAGACGATAAAACCAGGCGCATAATTTTTAAGGTTTTTAGGTACGATTTGCAAAGTGTATCGCACTATCGCCCGCGAGGTACAAATGTCTGCGGGCAACTGGCGTAAATATGCGCAATCAGGGGGTGGGACGCGCTAAATCTGATGTTTTTTGAGCAATGCGCGCAACTGGTGATAGGTCAGCCCGAGTAATTCCGCCGCCCGTTTCTGATTAAATTTTGCCTGTTCCAGACTGGTTTGCAGCAGCTCTTTCTCCTGTTGCTGCTGAAACGCACGTAAATCGAGGGGCAGCGAAGGACCCGTTGCTGCGGTTTCAGCGGCAGGGGGCGTTGGCGCGTGGCGTTTAAATGGGTCGATCACAATCTCATCCAGCGGCGTTTCGCTGGTGCCATGCCGGTATACCGAACGTTCGACCACGTTTTTTAATTCGCGGATATTACCCGGCCAGGCGTAGTTCAGCAGCGTCTCTCTGGCATGTGCTGTAAATCCGGGGAACAGCGGCAGACGAATTTCCCGGCACATCTGAATAGCAAAGTGCTCCGCCATGAGCATGATATCCGCCTGACGTTCGCGCAGCGGCGGCAGTTGCACCACGTCGAACGCCAGTCGGTCGAGCAAATCAGCCCGGAAGGATCCTTCGTTAACCATCGACGGAAGATCCGCATTGGTCGCACAAACCAGACGGACGTTTACCTGTAATGGCTGACTGCCGCCGACGCGCTCGAGCTCGCCGTACTCAATCACTCTGAGCAGCTTTTCCTGTACCAGCATTGGGGCGGTGGCGAGTTCATCCAGGAACAGCGTGCCGCCGTCGGCCCGTTCAAAACGTCCGGGATGGCGCTTTTGCGCACCGGTAAACGCCCCGGCTTCATGACCGAACAGTTCACTGTCGAGCAGGTTTTCATTCAGCGCCGCGCAGTTAAGCGAAATAAACGGCCCCTGCCAACGAGAGGAGAGATAATGCAGACGGTTGGCAATCAGTTCCTTACCGGTACCGCGCTCGCCGATAATCAGTACCGGTTTGTCCAGCGGTGCGAGGCGGGAAACCTGCTCCAGTACCTCCAGAAAGCTGTTGGCTTCCCCTAACAAATTATCTTTGTATTCTGCCATGATGAATTTCGCCACATGTTAGTGTATTTCACCACTTTACCCTGTTTTCTCGTCAAGGTAAAACCGTACATCTCAATATAAATCAATAAATTAAAAAGTTGGCACGCGGATTGTATTAGAGAATCAGCAGGGCATCGCCCGACATCAGAAAAATGTGAGGATAGAATTATGGGTATTTTTTCTCGTTTCGCCGACATCGTGAATGCCAACATCAACGCACTGCTCGAGAAAGCGGAAGATCCGCAGAAGCTGGTTCGTCTGATGATTCAGGAAATGGAAGATACGCTGGTTGAAGTGCGTTCCAATTCGGCACGTGCGCTGGCGGAAAAGAAACAGTTATCACGCCGCATCGAACAGGCGACGGCTCAGCAGGCAGAGTGGCAGGAGAAAGCGGAGCTTGCGCTGCGTAAAGAGAAGGACGATCTGGCCCGCGCCGCGCTGATCGAAAAACAGAAGTTGACCGATCTGATTGGCAATCTGGAGCATGAAGTGACGCTGGTGGACGATACGCTCACGCGCATGAAAAAAGAGATTGGCGAGCTGGAGAACAAACTCAGCGAAACCCGTGCCCGTCAGCAGGCGCTGACGTTGCGCCATCAGGCCGCCAGCTCATCCCGTGACGTGCGTCGTCAACTGGACAGCGGTAAGCTGGATGAAGCGATGGCGCGCTTTGAATCTTTCGAGCGTCGCATCGACCACATGGAAGCGGAAGCTGAAAGCCACAACTTTGGCAAACAGAAAACGTTGGATCAGCAGTTTGCCGACCTGAAAGCGGATGATGAAATCAGCGAACAACTGGCGCAACTGAAAGCCAAAATGCAGCAAGACAAGCAATAATAATACCTGGCGGCGCTCGAACGCGCCGCCGCTCATCACCTGTAAGGAGACCTCATGAGCGCGCTATTTCTGGCCATTCCGTTAACCATCTTCGTGCTGTTTGTGTTACCGATTTGGCTATGGCTGCATTACAGCAACCGTTCCAGTCGCGGAGAATTATCGCAAAGCGAACAGCAACGTTTAGTTCAGTTGACCGATGACGCGCAGCGCATGCGTGAACGTATTCAGGCGCTGGAAGATATTCTCGATGCGGAACATCCGAACTGGAGGGATCGCTAATGGGCGGCATTGATCTGAACAAAAAATTATGGCGTATTCCGCAGCAGGGCATGCTGCGAGGCGTGTGCGCAGGGATCGCGCAGTATCTGGATGTGCCGGTAAAACTGGTGCGTATTTTAGTGGTGTTGTCGATCTTCTTCGGGCTGGCCTTTTTTACCCTGGTCGTCTACATCATTCTGGCATTTGTGCTTGATCCGATGCCGGATAACCTTGCCGCAGGCGAGCAGCAACCGTCCAGCGGTGAGCTATTGGATATCGTCGATAAAGAACTGGCGGCGGGGGAGAAACGCTTACGTGAAATGGAGCGCTATGTCACCTCGGACACGTTTACTTTGCGTAGCCGTTTCCGTCAATTGTAAGTCATTAAGAGAGCTGAGATGAATAATCGCTGGCAACGCGCCGGGCAAAAGGTAAAACCCGGTATGAAAATAGCAGGTAAGCTGGTGCTTCTGACTGCGCTACGCTACGGCCCCGCGGGTGTCGCAGGGTGGGCAGTAAAATCCGTCGCCCGTCGTCCGCTAAAAATGTTGCTGGCGCTGGCTCTGGAACCGTTTTTAAGCCGTATGGCGGCGAAAATTTCAAAACATTATTCTGGAAGTTAATTTCCATTGCCTTCTTTTTAACAATTAAATCACATCCTGGTTATTAATTTGCGGCAGCTCACAAATCGATTGTTGAGCTGCTAAAATTCTATTAATTCCTGCTTTTAACCTCTTTCACTGCATTGACAGTTAATTTCCTCGAGAGTAGTCTTTTTTGTCATGGGACCGCTACCACGGAAAAACAAAGTGAACCGAAAAATTAAGGAATGCCTCAGCACCGTCTATGGCGATACATGGACAGGGCTTCACGATGGGTCATTAAAAATGCGCATGGAAAGGGCGCGTAAGATTATTAATAAAAAGCGTAAACCTCATTGGGATGAAAGTGATGTGGTGCTCATTACGTATGCCGATCAATTTCATAGCGAGAAAGAAAAACCGCTGCCAACCTTTAATCAGTTCTGGACGCGCTGGTTTTCCTCGGTATTCTCACATGTTCACCTTTTGCCATTTTACCCCTGGTCATCAGATGATGGTTTTTCGGTTATTGATTACTATCAGGTGTCTCCCGAAGCCGGCGAGTGGAATGATATTCGTGAGTTAAACCGCTCCTGTTGTTTGATGTTTGATGTTTGATTTTGTTTGCAATCATATGTCAGCAAAAAGTGACTGGTTTGAACGTTATTTGCGGCAAGCTCCTGGATACGAAAACTTTTTTATTGAGATGGACCCAGAGACTGATTTACATGCCGTAACGCGTCCACGGGCATTGCCGTTATTAACACCGTTTAGCATGCAGGATAAATCCGTTCGTTATTTATGGACGACATTTAGCGAAGACCAGGTTGATTTCAACTACAGTAACCCGGACGTGCTACTTGCCATGATTGACGTACTGCTGACCTACCTGGAACACGGAGCCGATTATGTACGTCTGGACGCCGTTGGCTACATGTGGAAAACGCCGGGTACGACCTGCATTCATCTGGAAAAAACGCATCAACTGATCAAGTTATTTCGCGCGATAGCAGATGAGGTCGCCCCCGGCACGGTCATCATTACTGAGACCAATGTCCCGCACAAAGACAATGTTTCCTATCTGGGTAACGGGCATGACGAAGCACATATGGTTTATCAGTTCTCTTTGCCGCCACTTGTCCTGCAGTCCCTGCATCGCCAGGATTGCCGGGTGCTGTGCCAATGGGCGCAGTCGTTATCATTGCCTTCGACAGAGACCACCTGGTTCAACTTTCTGGCTTCGCATGATGGCATTGGATTGAATCCACTGCGCGGGCTGTTAGCGGAAGACGATATTCTGACACTGGTGACGGATCTGCAGAAAGAAGGGGCCTTAGTGAACTGGAAAAATAATCCAGATGGCACCCGGAGTCCGTATGAATTAAATGTGACCTGGATGGATGCGTTAGGCCATCAGGATGACAGCGATGAAGAACGCCTTGCCAAATTTATTCTCACCCATGTTCTGCTATTAACCTTCCCTGGCGTTCCTGCGATTTATATTCAGAGCATTCTGGGGTCGCGCAATGACTACGAAGGTGTCGAAAAACACGGTTATAACCGGGCTATTAACCGAAAAAAATATGAGCAAAAATCAATTGAACAGGAATTGATGACTGAAGGTTCTCTTCGTCATGAGATTTATCAGGCGTTGTCCCGATTAATTGTTATTCGCAGGGGTAATAAGGCGTTTCATCCCGAGAGCATGTTTGATATTCGCTGTCTGACACCTTCTGTTCTGCGGATTATTCGCTCGGCCGATGAACATGAAAAAATCAATGCACTTTTTAATTTTAGCGATCGCCAACAAATCATTGATGCCAGTATTTATACAGGCGTTGATTTAATTAGCGGAGTGAGTGTTTCCGGAGAGGCATTAACACTGCAACCCTGGCAGGTTATGTGGATTAAAAAATAAAAAGGAATATCTGATGATCAAAACTAAAATGGTGCTGTTATCAGCACTGGTTTCCTGCGCCCTGATTTCTGGTTGTAAGGACGATAAACCCGCCCATGTTTCAATTGAGTTTATGCACTCTTCTGTGGAACAGGAGCGCCAGGCCGTTATTACCACGCTGATTAAACGCTTTGAAAAAGCGAACCCGGATATCAGTGTTAAACAGGTTCCAGTTGAAGAAGATGCCTATAACACCAAAGTTATTACGCTGGCGAGAAGCGGGTCGCTACCGGAAGTGATCGAAACCAGTCATGACTATGCCAAGGTCATGGATAAAGAGCAGTTAATCGATCGGGATGCGGTGGCGAACGTCATTCAGAAGGTCGGGGAAGATATCTTCTACGATGGCGTATTGCGCATCGTTCGTACCGAAGATGGCAGCGCGTGGACAGGGGTTCCGGTGAGCGCCTGGATCGGCGGTATCTGGTATCGCAAAGACATCCTTGCTCAGGCGGGACTGGATGAACCGAAAAACTGGGAAACGCTGCTTGCCGCTGCGCGAAAACTCTATGACCCGGTGCATAAAAAATATGGCATTGCCCTGCCGACTGCAGAAAGCGTGCTGACGGAGCAATCTTTCTCGCAGTTTGCCTTATCCAATAATGCCAACGTCTTTGATGCCCAGGGGCACATCACGTTCAACACGCCTGAAATGAATCAGGCGTTGGGATATTACCGCGATCTGGCCGCCACCACGATGCCGGGCTCTAACGACATCATGGAGGTGAAAGATGCCTTTATGAATGGTACTGCGCCGATGGCGATTTATTCCACCTACATTCTCCCCGCGATAATTAAAGAAGGGGATCCCCAGAACGTGGGCTTTGTGGTTCCGACCGAAAAGACAGCGGCCGTTTATGGCATGTTGACCTCACTGACGATCACGAATGGGCAAAAAGAAGAGGAGACGGCGGCAGCCGAGAAGTTTGTCGCGTTTATGGAACAGGCAGACAACATCGCTGACTGGGTAATGATGTCGCCGGGCGCTGCGTTGCCGGTCAATAAGGAGGTCGTAAAAACCCAAACCTGGCAAAACAACAGCGTGATTAAAGCGTTAGGTGAGCTCCCGGCACAACTCATTGCTGAGCTACCGAATATTCAGGTTTTTGGCGCGGTAGGGGATAAGAACTTCACCCGTATGGGGGACGTCACCGGTTCCGGCGTGATAAGCACGACGGTACATAACGTGACGGTAGGCAAAGCCGATCTCCCGACAACGCTTCAGAAAAGCCAGCAAAAACTGGATGCCCTGGTAGGGCAGCGTTGATGGGTAAGAGGAACGTCGTTATGGCCCGATTATTCTCCGGTCGCTCCGATATGCCCTTTGCGATGCTATTGCTGGCACCCAGTTTGATTCTGTTGGGTGGCCTCGTGGCATGGCCGATGCTATCGAATATTGAAATCAGCTTTCTGCGCCTGCCGCTGAATCCGCGTATCAATGCCACGTTTGTTGGGGTCGCGAATTACGTTCGCATCCTTTCCGATCCGGATTTCTGGCATTCGTTGTGGATGACGGTCTGGTATACCGCGCTGGTGGTGACGGGCAGTACCGTGCTCGGACTCGGGGTGGCGATGTTCTTTAATCGCGAGTTCCGGTTACGCAAGACGGCGCGCTCACTGGTGATTCTCTCTTATGTCACGCCGTCTATCTCGCTGGTCTTTGCCTGGAAGTACATGTTCAACAGCGGATACGGCATCGTGAACTATCTGGGAGTCGATCTGCTGCATTTGTACGATCAGGCCCCCTTGTGGTTCGACAATCCCGGTAGCAGTTTCGTGCTGGTGGTGCTGTTTGCCATCTGGCGCTATTTCCCGTACGCCTTTATTTCGTTTCTGGCAATTTTGCAGACCATCGATAAATCGCTCTATGAAGCAGCCGAAATGGATGGCGCGAATGCCTGGCAGCGTTTTCGTATCGTCACGCTGCCCGCAATTATGCCGGTCCTGGCGACGGTGGTTACCCTGCGTACCATCTGGATGTTTTATATGTTTGCCGATGTGTACCTGCTGACGACAAAGGTCGACATTCTCGGGGTGTATCTCTACAAAACAGCGTTTGCTTTTAATGATTTAGGTAAAGCTGCAGCCATTTCCGTCGTGCTTTTTATCATTATTTTCGCCGTCATTTTACTGACCAGAAATAGGGTGAACCTCAATGGCAACAAATAAACGCAGACTCGGACGCGTGGGCTTTTATTGTGGCCTGATTGTGTTTTTGATCATCACATTGTTTCCCTTTTTTGTGATGTTAATGACGTCGTTCAAAAGCGCGAAAGAAGCGATTTCATTGCACCCGACATTGCTGCCGCAAGAGTGGACGCTTGAGCATTACATCGACATTTTTAATCCACTGATTTTTCCGTTTATTGATTACTTTCGTAACAGCCTGCTGGTATCCGTTGCGTCATCGGTGGTGGCGGTATTCCTGGGCACGCTCGGTGCCTACGCGCTGTCCCGACTGCGTTTTAAAGGGCGGATGACCATCAATGCCAGTTTTTACACCGTCTACATGTTCTCCGGCATTTTGCTGGTGGTCCCGCTGTTCAAAATCATTACCGCGCTGGGCATTTACGACACAGAAATGGCGTTGATTGTCACCATGGTCACCCAGACGTTGCCGACCGCCGTATTCATGCTGAAAAGTTATTTCGACACGATTCCGGATGAGATTGAAGAAGCGGCGATGATGGATGGGCTGAATCGCCTGCAAATCATCTTTCGCATTACCGTGCCGCTGGCGATGTCCGGACTGGTATCGGTTTTTGTCTACTGCTTTATGGTGGCCTGGAACGATTATCTGTTCGCCTCGATCTTTCTTTCCAGCGCCAGCAATTTCACGTTGCCAGTGGGCCTGAACACCCTGTTCAGTACGCCGGATTATATCTGGGGGCGGATGATGGCGGCGTCGCTGGTGACGGCATTACCGGTTGTCATTATGTATGCGCTTTCGGAACGGTTTATTAAGAGTGGTTTGACCGCGGGTGGCGTGAAGGGCTAAAGCGGCCAGTTTAAACAAGGAGTGGTAAATGAAGAAGTTAGTCGCAACAGAACCGCGCGTCGCGGCGCTGGTAGAGTATGACGATCGCGCTGTCATGGCGAATGAGGTGAAAATTCGCGTGCGGTTTGGCGCACCGAAACACGGTACGGAAGTGGTGGATTTTCGCGCCGCCAGTCCGTTTATTGATGAAGATTTTAATAGCGAATGGCAAATGTTTATGCCGCGTGCGAAAGACGCGCCGCGCGGTATTGAGTTTGGTAAGTTCCAGCTCGGCAATATGGTCGTTGGCGACATAATCGAGTGCGGGAGCGACGTCACTGACTATGCCATTGGTGATAGCGTCTGTGGTTACGCCCCTTTAGCCGAAACGGTCATTATTAACGGCGTCAATAACTACAAACTCCGCAAGATGCCGCAGGGGGCGAGCTGGAAAAACGCGGTGTGCTACGACCCGGCTCAGTTTGCGATGAGCGGCGTGCGTGATGCCAACGTGCGGGTAGGTGATTTCGTCGTCATCGTTGGTCTTGGCGCGATTGGGCAGATAGCCGTCCAGTTGGCAAAGAAAGCTGGCGCGTCGGTAGTCATCGGCATCGATCCGATCGCCCATCGTTGTGATATCGCTCGCCGCCACGGCGCGGATTTCTGCCTGAATCCGATGGGTACTGATGTCGGTAAAGAGATCAAAATGCTGACCGGTAAGCAGGGGGCGGATGTCATCATCGAAACCAGCGGCTATGCCGACGCGTTGCAGTCCGCGCTACGTGGGCTGGCTTATGGCGGCACTATCTCTTATGTCGCGTTTGCCAAACCCTTTGCCGAAGGTTTCAATCTCGGGCGCGAAGCCCATTTCAATAACGCCAGAATTGTCTTCTCGCGCGCGTGCAGCGAGCCGAACCCGGACTATCCGCGCTGGAGTCGCAAACGTATTGAGGAGACCTGCTGGGAACTGCTGATGAATGGTTATCTTAACTGTGAGGATCTTATCGACCCGGTGGTGACCTTTGCGGCTAGTCCGGAAAGCTATATGCAGTATGTCGACAGACATCCGGAACAGAGCATCAAAATGGGCGTCACATTTTAAGCGTAAAGGAAGACGAGCAATGAAAATCGGCACACAGAATCAGGCATTTTTTCCGGAAAATATTCTGGAGAAGTTTCGCTGTATCAAAGAGATGGGTTTTGATGGCTTTGAGATCGACGGCAAATTGCTGGTTAATCACCTTGATGAAGTCAAGGCTGCCATTAAAGAAACGGGCCTGCCAGTCACGACCGCCTGCGGTGGTTATGATGGCTGGATCGGCGATTTCATCGAAGAGCGTCGTCTGAACGGATTACAGCAGATCGAACGCATTCTTGAAGCGCTGGCGGAAGTGGGTGGGCAGGGCATCATTGTGCCTGCGGCATGGGGAATGTTTACCTTCCGTCTACCGCCAATGACCTCGCCGCGCAGTCTGGCTGGCGATCGCAAAGCAGTCAGCGACTCGCTACGTTACCTTGACAGTGTGGCAGCACGTACCGGTACCACCGTATATCTCGAGCCGCTTAACCGTTATCAGGATCATATGATCAACACGCTGGCGGATGCGCGTCGGTACATTGTGGAAAACAATCTGAAGCACGTACAGATCATCGGCGATTTCTACCACATGAATATCGAAGAAGATGATATGGCGAAGGCGCTGCACGATAACCGCGATCTGCTGGGACATGTGCATATCGCGGATAATCATCGCTATCAACCGGGCAGCGGCAGCCTGAACTTCAGCATGCTGTTTGATCAGTTGCGCGAAGATAACTATCAGGGCTACGTGGTGTATGAAGGGCGGGTGCGGGCAGAAAATCTGCCGGAAGCCTACCGTCAGTCATTGGCCTGGTTGCGTACCTGCTAAGAGGTTGCCGTGAAAAGTGCAATGACTCGTTCTCCGCTTCGCGTTGCCATCATTGGCGCCGGACAGGTAGCGGATAAAGTTCATGCTTCGTACTACTGCACCCGCGAGGATCTGGAACTTGTGGCTGTCTGTGACAGCCGCCGTTCTCAGGCGCAAACGCTGGCAGATAAATACGGCAATGCGCAGGTCTGGGACGATCCGCAGGCGATGCTTCAGAAGGTAAAGCCCGATATCGTCAGCATCTGTTCACCGAATCGTTTTCATTACCAGCATACTTTGCTGGCACTGGAGGCCGGTTGTCACGTGATGTGTGAGAAACCGCCAGCGATGACCCCGGATCAGGCGCTGGAGATGCGTAATACCGCGCGTCGTATGGGTAAAGTACTGGCCTATGATTTCCATCATCGGTTCGCGCTGGATACGCAGTTACTGCGTGAGCAGGTCATGGCGGGCGTTCTCGGTGAAATCTACGTGACCAACGCCAGAGCGCTGCGTCGCTGCGGCGTTCCCGGATGGGGGGTTTTTACCAATAAAGCGCTGCAGGGCGGCGGGCCGCTGATCGATCTTGGTATTCACATGCTGGATGCCGCGATGTATGTGCTGGGGTTCCCAATGGTGAAACGGGTCTGGGCCCACAGTTTTCAGAAAATTGGCACACAGAAAAATTGTGGCCAGTTCGGTGAGTGGGATCCGACGACCTATACCGTAGAGGATTCTCTGTTTGGCACCGTCGAGTTCCACAACGGCAGCATTCTGCGTCTTGAAACCTCCTTTGCGTTGAATATCCCCGAACAATCCATCATGAATGTGAATTTTTGTGGTGACAAAGCGGGGGCAACGCTGTTCCCGGCGCAGGTCTATACCGATAAGGGCGGCGAACTGGAGACGCTATTTGCCCGCGAATGTGCAGACGATCAGCGTCATTTTCGCAGTATGGAAGCTTTCGTGAATCATGTTCGCGGTGAGCCGGTCACTATCGCGGACGCCGAACAGGGATGGCTGATCCAGCAACTGGTGGCGGCGCTGTATCAGTCTGCAGAAACAGGGATGTGTGTTGAATTATGAGCAAGCCAGTCACGTTATCCGAATCGGGTTTTTGTCCGCACAGCCTGAATAAATATGCCTCACTACTGGCGACAGGCAATGGTTACCTGGGGTGTCGCGCCAGCCACGAAGAAGCTTATACCCATCAAACGCGTGGGATGTATCTGGCCGGGTTGTATCACCGGTCCGGGAAGGGGGAAATCAATGAACGGGTGAACCTTCCGGACGTTATTGGCGTCGACATCTTCCTGAATGGTGAGCTTTTCTCGTTGCTCAGCGGAACTCTCGAAAGCTGGCAGCGACAGATCGACTTCGCTACCGGCGAGTTAACGCGTTCGCTGATCTGGCGTGCGCCTGACGGGGCGCGTTTTGCCATTGAGAGTCGACGCTTTGTATCAGCAGAGCAATTGCCACTCCTGGCGATGACGTTGTCGATTACCCCGCTCGACAGCGATGCCTTAATTGCGTTATCGACCGGCATTGACGCGACAATCACCAACCATGGTCGCCAGCATCTGGATGAAACGCAGTTGCGGGTGTTCGGACAACATCTCCTGCAAGGGATTTACACCACTCAGGATGGTCGAAGTCATGTCGCTGTTTCCACACATTGCCGCGTCAACGGTGATGCGCAGTCCTGCTTTACAGCAAAAGAACGGCGGCTGATGCAGCACACCAGCTCGTTGATGAAAGCAGGGGAATGCCTGACGCTGGAAAAACTCACGTGGGTGGACTGGACCACAGAGTGCGATGTCTCACTGGAAAGCTGGGGGCAAAAGGGGATTCTGCACCTGAATGCCTGCGTGGGGCTGGGTTATGACGCGTTACTGGCGCAATCCGCCGCCAACTGGCAGCGCTGGTGGCAGCATTGTCGAGTAGAAGTGAATAGCGTAAACGCAGACGATCAGCGTGCGCTGGACTTCGCCCTGTATCATTTACGGATTATGACACCTGCCCATGATGAGCGTTGTAGCATCGGCGCGAAGGGGATGACCGGTGAAGGTTATAAAGGACACGTTTTCTGGGATACCGAAGTCTTTCTGCTTCCTTTTCATCTGCTCACTTACCCTGACGTCGCGCGGAATTTGTTGCGCTACCGTTGGCATAATCTGGCCGGGGCGCGGGAAAAAGCGCGAATAAACGGCTGGCAGGGGGCGCTGTTTCCATGGGAAAGCGCGCGCAGCGGTGATGAAGAGACGCCGGAGTTCGCGGCGATCAACATTCGAACCGGATTACGTCAGAAGGTGGCTTCTGCGCAGGCGGAACATCATCTGGTGGCCGATATTGCCTGGGCCGTTGTGGCGTACTGGCAGGTCACAGGCGATGAGCAATTTATGTCCCATGAAGGACTAACGCTTTTACTGGAAACGGCACGGTTCTGGCTGAGCCGTACAACGGAAGTGAAGGGACGACTTGAGATCCATGATGTCATTGGCCCGGATGAATACACCGAACACGTGAATAATAACGCCTTCACTAACTATATGGCGTATTACAACGTCGAGCAGGCACTGCATTTTGCCCGTCGCTATGGTTGCACGGACGACGCGTTTATTCATCGTGCCGAGCATTTTCTCCAGTTCTTATGGCGACCAGAGGTTCTGGCAGATGGCATTTTACCGCAGGATGATACGTTTCTCAGCAAACCGGCTATTGATCTGAGCGCGTACAAGACAACGGCGGGCAAGCAGACGATCCTGTTGGATTACTCGCGGGCGGAAGTCAATGAACTGCAAATTCTGAAGCAAGCGGATGTGGTGATGCTGACCTATATGCTCCCGGAGTTGTTCACAGCGGAAGTTTGCCTCAACAATCTCCATTTCTACGAAGCGCGCACCATACATGACTCCTCTTTAAGTAAAGCGATTCACGGGATCGTAGCGGCACGCTGTGGCAACCCAGAACAGGGTTATCAGTTCTGGCATGAAGGCGCGCAGATCGATCTTGGCGACGATCCGCACAGTTGCGACGACGGCATCCACGCGGCGGCAACGGGGGCCATCTGGCTGGGGGCGATTCAGGGATTTGCGGGGCTGAGCGTACGTAACGGTGCACTGCACCTCGACCCGGCGCTGCCAGAGGGATGGAAAAAACTGACGTTCCCTCTGTACTGGCAGGGAAGCGAGATGATGATTTCGCTCAGCAAAAGTCACGTGACGATAAGCAGTTCACGACCGGTTACGCTGTGGCTTAATGCAAAACCAATCGTTATAGATGGTGAATATAAACTCGCATTTCCTGACATGATTTTGCCTGTTTTTGGGACCGCTACCACGGAAAGGGGAAAAGAATGAAACCACAGGCAATAGTGTTTGATCTTGATGGGGTCATTACCGATACGGCACATCTGCATTTTCTTGCCTGGCGACAGGTGGCTGCTGAATTGGGAATCGTGATTGATGAGGTGTTCAACGATCGCCTGAAAGGCATCAGTCGTGGTGAGTCGCTGCTGCGTATTTTGCGTCACGGTGGAAAAGAAGGGGTATTCACCCAGGCGGAACGGGAGCAGATCGCCGCGCGTAAAAATGCGCTTTATGTTGACTCGCTGCGCTCACTGACGCCGGAGGCGGTACTGCCGGGAATTAAGGAACTGCTGACTACGCTGCGTACGGAACAGATAAAAACCGGACTGGCGTCAGTGTCACTGAATGCGCCCGCGATCATACAGGCGTTGCAAATGACATCGTTATTCGATTTTTGCGCTAATGCCGCGCTGATCCGCTGTTCTAAACCGGATCCGGAGATTTTTCTCGCGGCGTGCAACGGTCTGCACGTTAATCCACGGGCATGTATTGGAATAGAGGATGCGCAGGCGGGGATTGAGGCGATTAACGCCAGCGGAATGCGTTCGGTGGGTATTGGATCCACCTTAACCGGCGCAGATTTGCTACTTCCGACAACGGAATTTTTGACGTGGCCGCGCTTATCGGCTTTCTGGCAACTCGACAAGTAAAGGAATCAACATGGCACAGCTTTCGTTGCAGCATATACAAAAAATTTATGACAACCAGGTGCATGTGGTTAAAGACTTCAATCTGGAAATTGAAGACAAAGAGTTCATCGTTTTTGTCGGCCCGTCGGGATGCGGAAAATCAACCACGCTACGAATGATTGCGGGACTTGAGGAGATCAGCGCGGGCGAACTGTTGATCGACGGCAAGCGGATGAATGATGTGCCCGCAAAGGCGCGTAATATTGCAATGGTCTTCCAGAACTACGCGCTGTATCCGCACATGAGTGTCTATGACAACATGGCGTTCGGTCTGAAGATGCAAAAGATTGATCCCGGCGTTATTGACGAACGCGTCAACTGGGCAGCGCAGATCCTCGGTTTACGGGAGTACCTGAAGCGCAAACCTGGCGCATTGTCGGGCGGGCAACGCCAGCGTGTTGCGCTGGGCCGGGCCATAGTGCGTGAAGCGGGCGTGTTTCTGATGGATGAGCCGCTCTCTAATCTCGACGCCAAACTCCGTGTCCAGATGCGCGCAGAGATCAGCAAACTCCACCAGAAGCTGAATACCACCATGATTTACGTCACGCACGACCAGACAGAAGCCATGACCATGGCGACGCGGATTGTGATCATGAAAGATGGGATCGTCCAGCAGGTTGGAGCGCCCAAAATGGTTTATAACCATCCCGCAAATATGTTTGTTGCAGGTTTTATCGGTTCTCCGGCAATGAATTTTATCCGTGGCGCGATTGACGGAAATAAATTTGTTACGGAAACCCTTAAATTAACCCTTCCGGAAGAAAAATTACGGATATTAAAAGCGAAGGGTTATGAACATAAAGCTGTCGTGCTGGGGATCCGCCCGGAGGATATTCACCCTGGAATACAAGAAGAGAATAGCGTGACAGCAAAAATAAGCGTGGCGGAACTGACCGGCGCAGAATTTATGTTGTACAGCACGATTGGGGGGCACGAGCTGGTGGTCCGTGCCGGGTCTGTTAATGACTATTATGCAGGAGACAATATCACCATCCATTTTGATATGGCGAAATGCCATTTCTTTGACGTAGAGACGGAATTCGCTATTTAACAATAAATATCTCCAGGGGCGTGGCCCCCTGGCTTTCGCGATATTTTATTTATCTGTACTTTAACAAGGAATAAAAATGAAAACCTTACTGTCCTCTTCAGCGCTGCTGATATGCGCTGGGATGGCCTGCGCGCAGGCTGCCGATAATAAAGACTGGCATTTTAATATTGGTGCCATGTACGAAATTGAAAACGTTGAAGGTTACGGCGAAGATATGGACGGACTTGCTGAACCGTCTGTCTATTTTAATGCCTCGAACGGTCCGTGGAGAATATCCCTGGCCTATTATCAGGAAGGCCCGGTTGACTATAGTGCTGGCAAACGCGGTACCTGGTTTGATCGCCCGGAACTGGAAGTTCACTATCAGATCCTGGAAAGTGATGATTTCAGTTTTGGTTTGACGGGTGGCTTTCGTAACTACGGCTATCACTATGTGAATGAAGCGGGCAAAGACACCGCAAATATGCAGCGCTGGAAAGTGGCGCCGGACTGGAATGTGAAGCTCACGGATGATTTGCGCTTTAGCGGATGGCTGGCGATGTATCAATTCGTCAACGATCTGAGTACCACCGGCTATTCAGACAGTCGTGTCGAAAGCGAAACGGGCCTGAATTATTCCTTTAATGAAACGGTGGGACTGACGGTAAATTACTATCTGGAGCGCGGTTTCAACCTTGCTGAACATCGTAATAATGGCGAGTTTTCTACTCAGGAAATTCGCGCCTATTTACCGATTTCGCTGGGCAATACCACGCTGACACCCTATACCCGTATAGGTCTGGATCGGTGGTCAAACTGGGACTGGCGAGACGATCCGGAGCGTGAAGGTCATGACTTCAACCGTCTCGGATTACAGTATGCCTATGATTTCCAGAATGGTTTGTCGATGACGCTGGAATACGCCTATGAGTGGGAAGATCACGATGAAGGTGACAGTGACCGGTTCCATTATGCGGGCATAGGCGTTAACTACGCCTTCTGATAGCCCTGGCTGCCCGTGTCAATTACGGGCAGCCATTCGCTCAGGCCAGAGATGCGGTCAGAGAGATACGGGTTTCGACGGTGATGGAGCGAGCGTCAGTTTTCCCGGCAATATGCTTAAACAACAGATCGCAGCTTTGCTCGCCGAGTTCACGTGTCGGGACGTCAATGCCGCCGGGCGGAGGGGTGAGAATAAAAGAGAGCATTTCGTTGCTGTAACCGACGACCGCCAGCTGCTGCGGAATGGCAATTTTTCTCTCCGACGCTGCGCGATATAAACTGAGGATCTTAATGCTGTCGGTGGCAAAAACAGCATCCGGTAAGGGGTGCTGGTTTAATAATGCTCTCGCCGCTTCCAGCGCACTTTCGTGCGTATAGCCACCATCAATAATCCAGCGTTTATTCTCTGCCAGTTGATGCGTCGCCAGACTGCGCTTATAGCCATTTACGCGATCAACAGAAACATGGTATTCCAGCGGCGCATGCAAACAGGCAATATTCTGATGGCCGCTGTCAATCAGGGCATCAGTCAGTGCAATACTGTCACGATAATTATCGGTATCGACCGAGTAAACGTGAGTGTATTGACCTTCTACCTTACCGATGACCACCACTGGAATATCATATTTATCCAGACGCTCGAAAAAAGTCTCATCTGCGGGCGAACTAAGCATGATAATGCCTTTGATCATCTTCTGCTTAATCTTGCTCTCGCACTTTTGCAGATCGTCTTCAGTACTACGTGACGTTTGTAGGATCACGTCGAAACCTTCCTCCTCTGCTTTTGCGGTAATGGCGTGCAAAACTTCAGAGAAGAAGGGGTTACCGGCAGTTGTTTTGGTCGAGCGTGTTGAAATCACCATGATGGCGTCAAACCCGGATGAGGTCAGGGCGCGGGCCAGTTTATTCGGCTGATACTGCAGTTCATCAATAGCGCGCTGCACTTTTTCCAGCGCTTCCGGTGAGATATTGGTTTGCTTGTTTAATACGCGCGAGACCGTCGACTTCGACACACCCGCCACGCGAGCGATATCATAAATAGTGGGGGTCATACTCCTGCAACTCCATCGGAGAGTTAATACCATACATCTTAGGGAGTTAGTCTGCGGTTGACAACACAGCGCGGTGGATTGTGCCGTGTAGCAATGAACTTCATGAATCAGCATTTCTGTGGCAGCCCGAACCTGGCGCGGCAGATTGATTGCAGACCATTGCATGAAGTTATCGGGTTTGATAAAACCTGATATCCCATCCTTTAATAATGCGACGCTCATGATGCAAAGCCACTCTTTCCTGGTCCCTTTTCAGGGCAAAACGCTTTACGCTGAAAGTACGTTTGGCCGCAATGGACATGTCCTGATGCTACACGGCGGCGGGAAAGACAGAACCATTTTCCACAAGTATCGCGTTATGTTGGATGAGTCAGGTTTTGGAACGACGATATTCGATTTTTTAGGTCATGGAGAAACCGGCGGCGACATTCGCGATTCCTCGTTGTTGAGCCGCACCCAACAGGCAACGGCGGTGATGGATTTTCAGGGGCAGATTTTTACCGGTTGTGTGGGCGTCAGCATGGGGGCGTACAATGCGCTTCAACTCAGTAAAATGGTTCCGCTGCGCTCGTTGATTCTGATGGTGCCAGGTGTCTATGCCACGCCCGCGTATCCGGTTAAATTTGGCCCCGATTTTTCGGCCATCATACGCCAGGATCGCAGTTGGGACGCGACGGATGCGTGGGCCATCACCGCTGAATTTACCGGTGATTTGTTGGTTATCGCTGCCGAAAATGACACCATCATCCCTGCCGATATACCGAAAAAACTGGTCTCGTCGGCAGCGCAGGCCTGCCAAAAGACACTACTCACGATCGATGGGGCGGGTCATAACTCGATCTGGGAGCAGTTGATGCGTTCAAGAGCATGCTATGAAAGTGTTCGCTCGGCTTTTGAACGCTGCTTAGCTCATTAGCATACTTTTATTTCAGCCTGTCCTGTTTTCCCTTAACGGGGTCAGTCGGGTGAACATCCCACTCGACACAACCCGATTGAAAATCAACGACCTGCCCCTATATTAGAGGGATGCGTTATACTTTTTTCTGGTCTTCAGGCATAACGGGATGGCGATGAAGAGACTCACCACTGAACTCAATGCGCTGGTTAATCGCGGTGTTGACCGGCATTTGCGCCTCGCGGTCACGGGGCTGAGCCGGAGCGGAAAAACCGCATTTATCACGGCGATGGTTAATCAGTTGCTCAATATCCATGCCGGTGCGCGGCTGCCGCTGCTTAGCGCAGTACGCGAGGAGCGCCTGCTCGGGGTGAAACGTGTCCCCCAGCGAGATTTTGGCATTCCTCGCTTTACCTACGATGAAGGGCTGGCCCAGATGTATGGCGATCCGCCGACGTGGCCGACGCCCACCCGTGGCGTTAGCGAAATTCGCCTGGCGCTGCGCTATAAATCCAATGACTCTCTGCTACGTCACTTCAAAGAGACGTCGACGCTGTACCTGGAAATTGTCGATTATCCCGGCGAATGGCTGCTCGATCTACCGATGCTGGCGCAGGATTACCTGAGCTGGTCACGGCAAATGACCGGTCTGCTTACCGGGCAGCGAGCGGAATGGTCGGCGAAATGGCGACAACTGACGCAAGGGCTGGATCCGCTGGCACCCGCCGATGAGAACCGCCTGGCCGACATTGCAGCAGCGTGGACGGACTATTTGCATCAATGTAAACAGCAGGGACTGCATTTCATCCAGCCGGGGCGGTTCGTCCTGCCTGGTGATATGGCCGGCGCGCCAGCGTTGCAGTTTTTCCCCTGGCCGGATGTGGACGCGTGGGGTGAATCAAAACTGGCTCAGGCAGACAAGCAGACTAACGCCGGGATGCTGCGTGAACGCTTTAACTATTACTGCGAAAAGGTGGTGAAGGGGTTCTATAAGAACCATTTTCTGCGTTTCGACCGCCAGATTGTGCTGGTGGATTGCCTGCAACCGCTCAACAGCGGGCCGCAGGCGTTCAACGACATGCGTCTTGCCTTAACTCAACTGATGCAAAGTTTCCATTACGGTCAGCGTACGCTGTTCCGTCGGCTGTTTTCACCGGTGATCGACAAACTGCTGTTTGCTGCCACCAAAGCGGATCATGTGACGATCGATCAGCACGCCAATATGGTGTCGCTGCTGCAACAGTTGATTCAGGATGCCTGGCAGAACGCCGCGTTTGAAGGGATCAGCATGGATTGTCTGGGGTTGGCCTCCGTTCAAGCTACCACCAGCGGGCTGATTGACGTGAACGGTGAGAAGATCCCGGCGCTACGCGGGAATCGCTTAAGCGATGGCTCTCCGCTGACGGTCTACCCCGGTGAAGTGCCGGCACGTCTGCCGGGACAAGCGTTCTGGGACCGCCAGGGATTTCAGTTTGAAGCATTTCGACCGCAAAAAATGGACGTCGATAAGCCGCTGCCGCACATTCGCCTGGATGCCGCGCTGGAGTTTTTAATAGGAGATAAATTGCGATGAGCGAACCGATAAAACCGCGGATTGATTTCGCTGGTCCGCTTGACGTCGAGCAGAGCCCGGCTTTTAAAGCGCAACAAACGTTTAGCGAGACGCAAGCTCAGTCCTTTGCCCCGGCCACCGTTGATGAACCGCTGGAAGAAGAGGGACAAGCCGAAGCGGTGATTGACGCGGCGCTACGCCCTAAGCGCAGTCTGTGGCGCAAGATGGTGATGGGCGGCCTGGCGCTGTTCGGCGTAAGCGTGGTGGGACAAGGTGTTCAGTGGACAATGAACGCCTGGCAAACCCAGGACTGGGTGGCGCTCGGCGGTTGCGCGGCCGGGGCGCTGATTATTGGGGCGGGAGTCGGATCGGTGGCAACCGAATGGCGACGTCTGTGGCGTTTGCGTCAGCGTGCTCACGAGCGCGATGAAGCGCATGACCTGCTGCACAGCCACGGTGCCGGCAAAGGACGGGCCTTCTGCGAGAAACTGGCCCAGCAGGCCGGAATCGACCAGTCGCATCCGGCGTTGCAGCGCTGGTATGCCTCGATCCACGAAACGCAGAACGATCGCGAAGTGGTCAGCCTTTACGCCCATCTGGTTCAGCCGGTGCTGGATGCTCAGGCGCGGCGAGAAATCAGCCGTTCGGCGGCGGAGTCGACGCTGATGATCGCAGTCAGTCCGCTGGCGCTGGTGGATATGGCATTTATTGCCTGGCGCAATTTGCGACTGATTAACCGCATCGCCACGCTGTACGGGATAGAGCTGGGCTATTACAGCCGTTTGCGTCTGTTCCGACTGGTGTTGCTCAACATCGCTTTTGCCGGAGCCAGCGAACTGGTACGGGAAGTGGGGATGGACTGGATGTCGCAGGATCTCGCGGCGCGCCTGTCGACCCGAGCCGCGCAGGGGATCGGCGCGGGGTTGTTAACCGCACGACTGGGGATCAAAGCGATGGAGCTTTGCCGCCCGTTGCCGTGGCTGGACGATGACAAACCGCGCCTGGGTGATTTCCGGCGTCAATTGATCGGGCAGCTCAAAGAGACGTTGCAGAAAAACGGCTCCCCGCGAGAAAAGTAATCTAATCACAGGCGTTGACCGCGTAACTTTACGCCGAACCGCCTGTTTTTCCGTCATGCTGTCAATATTTGTTGACAGAATCCTTCCTGGTTCCCCATTCCTGGCTTATCATCATATCTATAGCTCATTATTCAGTTGAAGGTTCCCCCATGCGTCTGGAAGTCTTTTGTGAAGACCGACTTGGTCTGACTCGCGAATTACTTGATTTACTGGTGCTACGCAGCATCGATTTGCGCGGTATCGAGATTGACCCCATCGGGCGAATCTACCTTAACTTTGCTGAACTGGAGTTCACTAACTTCAGCAGTTTAATGGCGGAAATTCGCCGCATTGCAGGCGTCACCGATGTACGCACTGTGCCATGGATGCCATCAGAGCGGGAGCACCTCGCGCTTAGCGCGCTGCTTGAGGCACTGCCTGAACCTGTTCTGTCGCTGGATCTGAAAAGCAAGATTGAGATAGCGAACCCGGCAAGCTGCCAGCTGTTTGCGCTTAACCCGGAGCGGATGCGCAACCATACCGCTGCACAACTGATCAACGGTTTTAACTTCCAGCGCTGGCTGGAAGGCAATCCGCAGACGTCCCATAACGAACATGTGGTGATCAACGGGCAGAATTTCCTGATGGAAATCACGCCGGTTTATCTGCAAGGGGAAACTGACGAAACCATGCTCACCGGTGCGGTGGTCATGTTGCGTTCAACACTCCGGATGGGACGTCAGTTGCAGAATCTGGCAACCCAGGATGTCAGCGCTTTTAGCCAAATCATCGCCGTCAGCGGAAAAATGAAGCATGTTGTCGAACAGGCGCGCAAACTGGCGATGCTGAGTGCGCCGCTGTTGATTACCGGCGATACCGGCACCGGTAAAGATCTGTTTGCGTATGCCTGTCACCAGGCCAGCCCGCGCGCGGGCAAACCGTATCTGGCGCTCAACTGCGCGTCGATCCCTGAAGATGCGGTGGAAAGCGAACTGTTTGGTCATGCGCCAGAAGGCAAAAAAGGCTTCTTCGAGCAGGCAAACGGCGGTTCGGTGCTGCTTGATGAGATTGGTGAAATGTCGCCGCGCATGCAGACCAAGCTACTGCGGTTCCTCAATGACGGTACGTTTCGTCGGGTGGGGGAAGATCATGAGGTACATGTCGATGTGCGCGTGATCTGTGCGACGCAAAAGAATCTCGTTGAACTGGTGCAGAAAGGGCTGTTTCGCGAAGATCTCTATTATCGCCTTAACGTGCTGACGCTGAATCTGCCGCCGCTGCGCGATTGTCCACAGGACATCATGCCGCTGACTGAACTGTTTGTGGCGCGTTTCGCCGATGAGCAGGGCGTGCCGCGTCCTAAACTGGCTGCCGATCTCAGTACGGTATTGACCCGTTACGGCTGGCCCGGCAATGTGCGTCAACTGAAAAACGCCATCTACCGGGCGCTGACGCAGCTTGAAGGTTACGAACTGCGACCGCAGGATATTTTGCTGCCTGACTACGATGCGACGACGGTTGCGGTAGGTGAAGATGCGATGGAGGGGTCGCTGGATGATATCACCAGCCGTTTTGAGCGCTCAGTGTTAACCCAGCTTTATCGCAGTTATCCCAGTACCCGCAAGCTGGCGAAACGCCTGGGGGTATCCCATACCGCGATTGCGAATAAGCTGCGTGAATATGGCCTGAATCAGAAGAAGGGCGAAGAGTAAAAAAATGCCTCCGAAATGGAGGCATTTTTGTATGACGGGGACCTTACGCTTTCAGGACTTCCAGCGCAGCGGCATAGTCAGGTTCGTTGGTAATTTCATTCACCAGTTGGCTGAAGATGACGTTGTCATTTTCATCCAGAACGACGACCGCACGCGCGGCCAGACCTTTCAGCGGGCCTTCGGTGATTTCAACGCCGTAGTTTTTCAGGAATTCAGCGTTACGCAGCGTGGACAGCGTGATAACGTTGCTCAGACCTTCAGCGCCGCAGAAGCGGGACTGGGCAAACGGCAGATCGGCAGAAACACACAGCACCACGGTATTGTCGATTTCAGTGGCCAGTTGGTTAAACTTACGTACCGATGCCGCGCAAACGCCGGTATCGATGCTCGGGAAAATGTTCAGGACTTTGCGTTTGCCAGCAAACTGGCTCAGTGCGACGTCAGACAGATCTTTTGCCACGAGGGTAAAAGGCTGCGCTTTGCTACCCGCTTGAGGAATGGAGTTGGCGACTGCAACCGGGTTGCCCTGGAAATGAACGGTTTGTGACATGGTTATCTTCCTGTTTACATATAGTTAACGTCACAGCTAGTTTATGCCAACAGCCGATAACACGGCAAACGCTATTTCGGTGAAGCGCACAAACCACCACGTCATTGCTTAAGGAGAAAAAATGCGTTCTGTGAAGGTATACGAGGAAGCCTGGCCGTTACATACCCCTTTTGTGATTGCCCGTGGCAGCCGCAGTGAGGCGCGTGTCGTGGTGGTTGAACTGGAAGAAGAGGGTGTGAAAGGGATTGGTGAGTGCACGCCCTATCCGCGTTACGGGGAAAGCGATGCCTCCGTAATGGCACAGATCATGAGCATTGTCCCGCAACTGGAAAAGGGGTTGACCCGGGAAGCGCTGCAAAAAATGCTCCCGGCAGGTGCGGCACGCAACGCGGTTGACTGTGCGCTGTGGGATCTCCAGGCACGCCAGCAGCAACAAACGCTGACGGAAACCCTTAACGTGGCGCTGCCGACGACAATTGCCACCGCACAGACCGTCGTGATTGGTAGCCCGGAACAAATGGCGGCCAGCGCAGCGGCGCTATGGGAAGCCGGAGCCAGGCTGCTGAAGGTGAAGCTGGACGATCGCCTGATCAGCGAACGTATGGTGGCGATTCGGTCGGCAGTACCGGAAGCGACCTTAATTGTCGATGCCAATGAGTCCTGGCGGGCGGAAGGGCTGGCGGCGCGCTGCCAGCTGTTAGCCGATTTGGGTGTCGCGATGCTGGAACAACCGCTTCCGGCGCAGGATGATGCTGCGCTGGAAAATTTTATCCATCCGCTGCCGATCTGCGCCGATGAGAGCTGTCATACTCGTAGCAGCCTGAAAGCGCTGCATGGGCGTTATGAAATGGTCAATATCAAGCTGGACAAAACCGGCGGATTGACAGAGGCGCTGGCGCTGGCTACCGATGCCCGCGAACAAGGATTTGCCCTGATGCTGGGCTGCATGCTTTGCACGTCACGGGCCATTTCTGCCGCATTACCGCTGACGCCGCAGGTCAGCTTTGCCGATCTTGATGGTCCTACCTGGCTTGCGGTCGATGTGGAGCCCGCATTGCACTTTACGACCGGACAACTGCATCTTTAGGATGCCAGCGCAGAAGCGTGGACATCGCCTGGAGATATTTCTCGCTGGCCTCATCTGATGAGATCGGTGGGAATTCCGCTGTGATGCAGTGTAAATTCAGATCCGCACACCAACTGCCGAAAGAGCCGGGCGTTTCGTAACCAACGCTTGTCACCAGCGGTAGTTCGAACGCTTGCGCCAGCCATTCACCGAGCTCGCTGCTTTTGGGATCTTCAATACAAGCCAGTGGGTCATGGAAAGAGACCACCCACGCGGGGTGAATGCGGTGAATGAGCTGACATAACGCCTGAGTTTCCGGTTCCGAACCCGGATGATCCCCTGTCAACAGCACCACGTCACGCGTTTCCGCAGCGCTGTTCCAGCGATAAACCGTCTCGCCGGCTTTCCAGTTTGCTGACGGAAAATTGCGATTAAGGTCGACGCCGTTAGCGTTCGCACGCAAACCGAGCTGACAGCCGTCCGGGTTCACTGCGAGGATCACATGGTGGCGGCGCAGTGAAGGCGTCAGCGTGCGCAGTGCGCAGGAGAGCGTGACCACCGATGCATTTTCGTCACCATGCGTTCCCGCGATAATCAAGCCACTGTCACGACTGGCGACGGCTGCCGGAAACCAGATCAGCGGTGCACCCAACAGTGAACGACCATAATGTTCAGTTCCTGGCGGGAAGGCGCCGCGTTCGGCGCGAGGGCGGGTAACGGTCATAAGCGTCTCTGAATTCAGGGATTATTACTCGCAGTGTTGTGCAAATTGGGTCGATAATCAAATCGTTTTCGCATGGACGGATTTTTAGTCGTAATATCAATTTTCTGCAGGAAGATGTTTGCATTTCCTTCAGGCGAAACAAATAATTACGCCATCGTGAATAAGCCGGATTGAGGGGACTCTATGAAGCACGCTGTTTCAGTAACCTGTTGTGCGCTGTTGGTTAGCAGCATTTCTCTGTCATATGCTGCGGATGTTCCCAGCGGAACGGTACTGGCAGAGAAGCAGGAGCTGGTTCGCCATATAAAAGATGAACCGGCGACGCTTGATCCGGCAAAAGCGGTTGGCCTGCCGGAAATTCAGGTTATTCGCGATCTGTTTGAAGGACTGGTGAACCAGAACGAGAAGGGTGAAATCGTACCTGGCGTCGCCACACAATGGAAAAGCAACGACAATCGCATCTGGACGTTTACGCTGCGGGATAATGCGCGTTGGTCTGATGGTACGCCGGTGACCGCCCAGGATTTTGTCTATAGCTGGCAACGCCTGGTGGATCCGAAAACGCTGTCGCCCTTTGCATGGTTTGCCGCGCTGGCAGGGGTCAATAACGCCCAGGCGATCATTGATGGCAAAGTGACGCCCGATAAGCTCGGTGTGACCGCCATTGATGCCCGCACCCTGAGAGTGCAACTGGATAAGCCGCTGCCGTGGTTCGCCAACCTCACCGCCAGTTTTGCGTTCTATCCGGTGCAAAAAGCCAACGTGGCAAGCGGTAAAGACTGGACCAAACCGGGCAACCTGGTGGGGAATGGCGCCTACGTGTTGCAGGATCGCGTGGTGAATGAAAAGCTGGTGGTGGTGCCGAATACGCAGTACTGGGATAACGGAAAAACGGTGCTGCAAAAAGTGACTTTCCTGCCGATTAATCAAGAGTCATCGGCCACTAAACGTTACCTGGCGGGTGATATTGATATCACCGAATCATTCCCGAAAAATATGTACCAGAAGCTGTTAAAGGACATTCCAGGGCAGGTTTATACGCCACCGCAGTTGGGAACCTATTACTACGCCTTTAACACGCAAAAAGGGCCAACGGCGGATTCCCGCGTGCGTCTGGCGCTGAGCATGACCATTGACCGTCGCATTATGGCTGAGAAAGTGTTGGGTACCGGGGAAAAACCGGCCTGGCACTTTACTCCGGACGTCACTGCCGGTTTTACGCCTGAACCGTCTCCGTTCGAACAGATGAGTCAGGAAGAGCTGAATGCCCAGGCGAAAACGCTGTTGCGTGCGGCGGGATACGGTCCGCAGAAACCGCTTAACCTGACGCTGTTATACAACACCTCTGAGAACCACCAGAAAATCGCCATCGCGGTGGCTTCGATGTGGAAGAAAAACTTAGGTGTGGATGTGAAGCTGCAAAACCAGGAGTGGAAAACTTACATCGACAGCCGTAATACCGGGAATTTCGATGTGATTCGTGCTTCCTGGGTGGGGGATTACAACGAGCCTTCGACCTTCCTGTCGCTACTGACGTCGACGCACTCAGGCAATATTTCCCGTTTTAACAACCCGGCGTATGACAAAATCATCACTCAGGCGACGATGGAAAACACGGATAAAGCGCGTAATGCGGACTACAATGCGGCGGAAAAAATCCTCATGGAGCAGGCACCCATTGCGCCAATTTATCAGTACACCAACGGGCGCTTAATCAAACCGTGGCTGAAAGGGTACCCGATCATGAACCCGGAAGATGTGGCCTACAGCCGGACCATGTATATCATCAAGCACTAACCCTCCGTCAGCGGGCGCGGAAACGCGCCTGCCGTTCACACCGTATAAATGCGGATATCATGTTCGCGAAACGCCTCGCAATACGCCTTGCTGATATTCGCTTCAACTACCATGACATCGATCTCACTGCTCTGGGCGACGACATAGCGAGCCACCGCCGGGATCTTGTCCGCCGTCAGCGCGACAATGGTCTCATTACACTGTCGGATCACTGCGCGTTTGAATTCACAATCGGCGTAATCAAACCCGGTCAGACCGGATTCCGGCGCCATCGCACAGCCGCCGATAAACCCCTGGTCGAATAACATCCCCTGAACCTGCGCAATCGCCGAAGCGCCGACGCAACCACCAGAAGAGCGCTGCAGCTGACCGCCGAGCATGATGACGTCATACAGGGGCTTTTTTAACAGTACGGCAGCGATTTCCGGCGAGTTGGTCACCACGGTCAGAGACAGTTCTGCCGGAAGCGCCTCCGCCATCGCCAGGTTGGTCGTACCGGTGTCGATAAAAATACAGCTACCGGATTTGACCAGTCGCGCACATTTTTGCGCGATGCTGCTCTTTTGGTCGGGCTTCTTCGTTTTGCGAATGGAATAGTCACCCGCTTCCGGCAGCATCATTACCGCGCCGCCATACACCTTCTTGCAGATGCCTTCCTTGCTGAGTTCATGGAGATCGCGGCGAATCGTGTGCTCCGAGACGTTCAGCCGGGAGGCGAGGTCACTGCATACCACGCGCCCATACTCCTGCAGGATCTGCTGAATCAGGGCTTGTCGTTGTTCCGGGAAAGCTGCATAATCGAGCATAATAAATCCTGAAAACCATATCATCGAGCAATATAGAGCATGATCGGGCAAAACGGTCAGTGCTGTCAACATTCTGACGGGTTGAAACGAGGTGAAACATGAAAATCGCACATATGGCGTTATGGACCACAGAACTGGAAGCGCAGGCGCGCTTCTGGACCGGTTTTTTTGGCGGGACGCTTAATGAGAAATACATCAGCAAGAACAACCCCGGATTTGAGTCTTATTTTGTGCGCATCGGTGATGATATTGCGATTGAACTGATGACGAAACCCGCCCTGCGAGCCCTGCGCCCGGATAACCAGACGACCGGGTGGGTGCATCTGGCAATCGCGGTTGGCAGTGCTAAAAAAGTGGATGCGCTGGCAAAAAAAGCACGGGCGCAGGGGATCCTGGTTTCACCACCGCGCACGACCGGGGACGGTTATTATGAAGCGGTCATCAAAGACCCGGACGGGAATTTCATCGAAATTGTTGAATGAACAGAAAATAACGCATTGTCTGAGTAAGGAGCCTCAGGTAAATATGTCCTGAGGCTATCACGAGTCGTGCAGGAGCGTCTTACATTAACCCTGACTGCTATTATTGAGATAGAGTGTCTGGCTCGGGAATGCGAAATCAGCGCCATGGCTCTGCACGATATCAATAATGTTAAGATAAACCTGTTGTTGAACCGCTAACCACTCTTCCCAGACCGTTGTTCGGGTAAAACAATACACCATAATATTTAATGAAGAGTCACCAAAGCCGTTAAAATAGACCAGCAGCGTTTGTTGCTGATCGATATCGGCATGGGTTTGTAGCATTTGTCGAATAGCATTGACGATCGTGCCCACTTTGCTGGCATCTTCGTAACGTAACCCGACAACCGTGTTGATTCGACGGTTACTCATCCGACCGGGATTCTCTACGCTAATCGAGGAAAACACAGAGTTTGGAACGTATAACGGACGGTGATCAAAGGTGGTGATTTTAGTCATCCGCCAGCCAATTTCCGCCACGGTGCCTTCGATATTGCGATCCGGGGAACGTACCCAGTCGCCGATACTGAAGGGGCGATCGAAATAAAGCATAATGCCGGAAAAGAAGTTACTGAGGATATCTTTCCCTGCCATGCCCACGGCGATGCCGCCGATGCCGCCAAAGGTGAGTAACCCCGACAGGCTCATGCCGAAGTGTTCACCATAAAGCAAAATAATGACGACAATGAGGGTGATTTTGATAATCCGCGATAAAATTCGCGCGCTGGTGACGTCTCGCCCTTTTTTAATTTGCGATTTTTCAAACTGATTAATCACCAGAAACAATTTAATAGTCAGAATCAGGGCGATCAACGACGTACAGACAAAGTCGATAATACTGGATGAAACCGCGCTGATATTATAATGGCTAATAACGGTGTTAGCGATTCGCCCTAATGTACCGATAATCAGCGCATAAATAAGAAACTGAGCCGTATGGAAGACAAACCCTTTCTTGCGTTTATGTGCATGACGAAAGAAAACATTCATCAGAATTAAGCTAAAGACGCTACTCAAAATAACCGTCAGATTGAAGACGTTTTTAACGAACAGCTCTGCAAACATATTTATCCCCGGCTTTCCGCTGCCACTGACATAACAAAAAATAAACTGCAACTCATTAATGGTACTCAGGATAAACATTCAAGTCATCAATAAAAAGGGGGAATAAATAGCGCTTTTAGCGTTTTTACGCAAAGGCGCTTTCAATGTGACGGATTTGTCAGGGGAACTGATGCAGACTTTTTCATATTGTCATGGTATTGTTGCGCTAAGGTAACAAAAGTTTGGTGACAGAAGGACACTATGATGATAATGGAAAAGCTGAAGACGGCGAAGGGCAAAAAGTTTCTGCTCTGCCTGCTGGGTGTGTTTATTATTGCCGCATCGGTTGTCACGCGCGCCACGATCGGTGGGGTGATTGAACAGTATGATATTCCGCTTTCTGACTGGACGACGTCGATGTATGTCATTCAGTCATCAATGATTTTCGTCTATAGCCTGGTGTTCACTGTGCTGCTGGCCATCCCGTTGGGAATTTATTTCCTCGGCGGTGAGGACAAGCATTAAAAGAAAAGGCCCAAATCATTGGGCCTTTCGTTTTTTACACAACGCGTTAGTCGTCTTCCTCGTCGTCAAGCTCAACGGGCGTCTGGTACTGGTCGGGTTTGATGACCAGCAGGTCACAACGCAGATGATCGATGACCTGTTCTGCTGTATTCCCCAGGAAGGCAGCGGAAATGCCCGTGCGGCCCACTGTACCCAGAACCACAATCCCCGCCTGCAGATGTTCCGCTAAATCGGGGATTACCTCTTCCGGTAATCCTTTCTCAACGTGTGTGACTTTCTCGTCGATACTGAATTTTTGCCGCAGCGCTTTCATTGCCAGCAGGTGCTGACCGCGAATCGCATCGTTGTAGACGCTGGGATCAAATTCCGGCAGTTCAATCGCGATGTTGATCGGCGTGACAGGGTAGGCCCCGACCAGATGCACCTCAGTATGGTTGACCTGTTCGGCGAGTTGCAGCGTCTCTTTTACCAGCTTCTCATTCAGCGCATTATGGTAGGGTTCTTCACTGGCCAGGTTTACCGCCACCAGCGCTTTACCGCCTTCCGGCCAGGGTTGATCTTTCACCATCCACACCGGACTTGGGCATTTACGCAGCAGATGCCAGTCGGTAGGAGTGAAGATCACTGCTTCCAGTCGGTCATGCTGGTGCGCCATTTTCAGCACCAGATCGTGTCCGCCGCTGATCACTTCCTGAATAATGGCTTCAAAAGGACGGTTGTGCCAGACCACTTTAATTTCAACAGGAACGCCTGCTTCAATGTAGTATTTTGCTTGTTCGCGTATCCACGCCGTCCGCTGACTAATGACGCCCTGACGCATTGCCGTACGCTCATCAGGCGACAGCAGGGTGGTCATCTCGTAGGAAAAGTCATAGATCGGCAAAAAGGCTTTAATTTTGCCACCAATCCGTTGATGCAAATAAACCGCACGCCGTAACGCAGGTTGATCGTCCTGATTCGGATCGATAACCACCAGCATGTTTTGATACATAGCCATACAGGGTCTCCTTACAACTGTCATCGCAGTTTGTAACTAAAAGAGTAACCCAAGAATGTGAATTGAAACAGGGAAGAACCTTCTGTCAGATCAATAAATCAGGAAAATTTAACGATTCGACAGAAGGGTTTCAGAAGGGTTGCGGAAAGATTAAGCAACGTTGCGGGTGTGTCCGGCGAGAACCGCCAGCGCATCACTGTTTTCGATAGTGATGTATTTCCCTTTCACCGCCAGCATTCCGCTTTTCTGGAAACGACCCAACAAACGGCTGATTGTTTCAACAGTCAGGCCCAGGTAGTTACCGATATCGCCACGGGTCATGGTCAGACGGAATTCACGTGGAGAGAAGCCACGCTGCGCAAAGCGACGAGACAGGTTATAGATAAATGCCGCCAGACGCTCTTCCGCGTTTTTCTTCGACAGCAACAGGATCATATCCTGGTCACCTTTGATCTCACCACTCATCAGACGCATCATCTGCTGACGCAGATTAGGCATTTTGCCGGACAGATCATCAAGAGTCTCAAACGGGATTTCACAGACCATTGAGGTTTCCAGTGCCTGCGCAAAACTCGGATGATGGCCGCTACCAATCGCGTCGAAACCGACCAGGTCGCCCGCGAGATGGAAGCCGGTGATTTGCTCATCGCCTTGTTCAGTAATGGTATAGCTCTTGATCGTACCGGAACGAATGGCATAGAGCGATTTCAGCTCATCACCCGCTTTAAACAGCGTCTGGCCTTTCTGGATCGGCTTTTTACGCTCGATAATATTATCAAGCTGATCAAGCTCATGCTCGTTAAGTGTGAACGGGATGCAAAGCTGGCTGATACTGCAATCCTGGCAATGGATAGCACAACCGCCAGACTGAATGCGCCGTATAATTCGCTTTTCCGGGATCATAGGTCTGCTCAAGCCGTAATTGATATTTGTCAATTTTAACATCTTTTTGGTGAGCACGTAAGTCTGAGGTCACCCCAATAGCGGATAATTCCGACATGTGTGAATAAAATATTTCTATCCCTTTGAAAAACCTTACTTTCCCTGTGGCGTCTTTACGTAAAAGTGTGAGCAAGAAGGCACGAATTGCCTGGATACTACAGCAACAGGTAACCTTCATGGCGCAACAACCACTCTTTCCGCTGCACGCCACCGGCGTAACCGGTCATGGTGCCGTTACGTCCGATCACGCGGTGGCAGGGCACCACGATGCTGATCGGATTTGAACCGTTCGCCGCGCCAACCGCTCGCGCCGCACCAGGGCGTCCCAGTTGCTCAGCCAACTGACCGTAGTGCATCACCTGACCACAAGGAATAGTGCGTAAGGTTTGCCAGACTTCCCGCTGAAAAGGAGTGCCGCCGGTGGCGGTTGGCAGCGTATCGATCGCGCTGAGGTTACCGGCAAAATAGTCGGCAAGTTTGTCGCACAGACCGCCCGGATTGGTCGCACTAATACGGGTATAACCTTGTGCGCGGTAATGAATATCCAGCAGTTGCACCATGCGCTCACTGTACTGTTCCCACTCGATAGCGCGAAGTCTGAACTGCTCGTCGCAAATGACCCAAAGTGGGCCCAGCGGGGTCATCATTTTCTCTTCCAGTAGTGTCAGCATCGGTTGCCTCGTTGGCATGCAGTCGGTGGGGCATCAACGTATCATGGTCACTGCCAGCAGTGCTATACCCCTGATTTGGGATAAAAAAATAGAGCCTGTCGACATCCGCCAGACTCTACAGTACACACAGCAGTTTATCCTTCATCTATGCCCGTTATTTTTCCTGGTGGCGGGTAATGTCTTATAGCAAGAACCGTTTAACTATGCCAGCAAACTGGAGTGATTGATTTCACGAAAATCTAAGGTAAATCAACCAGATTAAACGGCACTGCTGCACTGTTTTACTCTGAGTAAAACCAGCGTTAATTAGTAAAGCAAAGGTATGTGACACGTGGATGTTTACTGGAAGCATCTGTAAACCGTTGTCGCCCTCCAGGGGGACGGCTATGATAGTAGCTGCCTTTAAAAAGCGGGAGGACACAGCATGAATCTTGACGACAAATCGTTATTTCTTGACGCCATGGAGGATGTTCAGCCGCTGAAACGTTGCGCCGACGTACACTGGCAGCCCGTGCGCAATGTGCGGACCCCGCAACGTATTGATACACTCCAGCTTGATAATTTTCTCACCACCGGTTTTCTGGAGATCGTCCCGCTGGCGCAACCTTTAGAGTTTCGCCGTGAGGGGCTGCAACAGGGCGTACTCGATAAGCTGCGTACGGGGAAATACAGCCAGCAGGCGAGCCTCAATCTGTTGCGTCAGCCAGTGGAAGCCTGTCGTCAACAGCTGTACAGCTTTCTGCTCCAGTCGTTACGCGATGGACTGCGCAATGTGCTGATCATTCACGGTAAAGGGCGAGACGATAACTCACATGCCAACATCGTGCGCAGCTATCTGGCACGCTGGTTGACCGAATTCGACGAGGTTCAGGCCTACTGCACGGCGCTGCCACATCACGGCGGCAGCGGAGCGTGCTATGTGGCGTTGCGTAAATCCGCACAGGCGAAGCAGGAAAACTGGGAACGTCACGCCAAGCGCAGCCGTTAATGCAGTAAAAGCGACAACTCCTGCGCGGCTTTTTGCAGCTCGGGCAGTACGCGGCTGCGCAGCTCGTCCGCCGTCACCTGTCCGGCATGTACACCCACATTCAGCGCCGCCTGGACCTGACCCTGGCTGTTCATCAGCGGCACAGCAATGGACCGCAGCCCCATTTCCAGTTCCTGATCGTTGAGCGCATAGCCCTGCTGCCGGACTCTCTTCAGTTCGGCGCGCAGGGCGGGGACGGAATCCACAGTCTGCGAGGTGTAGCGGATCATGGTGATGCGCCCGAGCATGTCGTTCAGCTTGTCCTCAGAAAGATGGCTAAGCAAAACGCGTCCCATTGAGGTGGACCACGCGGGCAGCCGACTGCCGATGTCCAGATCGATGGTCATAATGCGTGAGCTGGAGGCGCGGGCGATATACAAAATATCGTCACCGTCGAGGGTGGCGATGGAACAGGATTCATTGAGCATTTCGCTCAGATGTTTCAGAACCGGTTGTGTGGCGCGAGCCAGCGGAGTGGAGGCCAGATAGGCATGTCCCAGTGCCAGGATCCGCGGACGCAGTTCGAAATTTTTCCCATCTTCGGCATAAACGAAACCCAGTTTTCCTAGCGTATACAGACAGCGTCTGACTGCCGCGCGCGGGATCCCGGTTTTCTGGCTAATCTGCGATATCGACATAACCCGTCGCTGCGGCGTGAACGCCTGAATCACCTCCAGCCCGCGTGCCAGTGATGCCATATAGTTTGGATCGCCCTTAAACGGATCGGTCTCGTTGTTCAGTCGGTCATCAGGATGTTTTTCCACTGTTTTCCTCTCGTTGTTCGCCACGGATCACATTCTTCGTACAAACATAAACGATGTTCGATTATCGCACCATATTTCGATTATCGCCCTTGCCTGACTTCGTTAAGTGGGTCACATTTTGTGCGAACAACGCAAAAATGTGCGAAATCCGCACCACAAGGAGCGAGCTGATGATTGATAAAAGTGTGCCTTCGCTGGAGGAGGCCATCGCCGGGATCCCGGACGGTGCGACCATCATGATTGGTGGTTTTGGTACGGCCGGACAACCCACCACATTGATTGATGCGCTCATCGCGCAGGGGGCTCGCGACCTTACCATCATCAATAACAATGCGGGTAACGGTGAAGTCGGTCTGGCGGCACTGTTGAAGGCCAGACGCGTACGCAAAATGATCTGCTCTTTTCCGCGTCAGGTGGATTCACAGATTTTCGATGACCTGTATCGCCGTGGCGAGGTTGAACTGGAGCTGGTACCCCAGGGGAATCTGGCGGCGCGCATTCAGGCTGCCGGTGCTGGCCTGGGGGCTATCTATACGCCAACAGGCTACGGTACGCCGCTGGCTGAAGGCAAAGAAACCCGCCACATCGAAGGGAAAAACTATGTGCTCGAATACCCGATTAACGCCGATTTTGCCCTGATAAAGGCGGATCAGGCCGATCGCTGGGGGAATCTGGTGTACCGCAAAGCGGCACGAAACTTTGGTCCGATCATGGCGACCGCCGCGCAAACCACGGTGGTGGAGGTGAATCAGATTGTCCCTCTCGGCGAGCTTGATCCCGAGCACGTCATCACGCCGGGGATTTTTGTCCAGCGCGTATTTTCTCTGGAAAACCTCACCCACGCCGCGCTGCGCGCCTAAGGAGTAAACGATGAAGAAATTATCCCGTGACGAAATGGCCAGACGCGTAGCGCAGGATATCCCGGAAGGGGCATACGTCAATCTGGGGATTGGTTTACCAACCCGTATCGCGAACTACCTGCCTGCGGAAAAAGAGATTTTCCTGCACAGTGAAAATGGTCTGCTCGGGATGGGGCCAAAACCGGCGGAAGGGGAAGAAGATCCGGAGCTGATTAATGCCGGGAAAGAGTACGTCACGCTGTTGCAGGGCGGTTGCTATTTCCACCATGGTGACTCCTTCGCCATGATGCGCGGCGGGCACCTGGATATCTGCGTGCTGGGGGCGTATCAGGTCTCAGCCTCCGGGGATCTCGCCAACTGGAGCACCGGCGCGCCGGACGCCATTCCCGCTGTGGGCGGCGCGATGGATCTGGCGATCGGCGCGCGTCAGGTATTTGTGATGATGGACCATCTGACCCGCGACGGCGAGTGCAAACTGGTTGAACACTGTACCTATCCCTTAACCGGCATGGGCTGCGTCAGCCGCATTTATACCGACCTGGCGGTGATCGACATTACCGATTCGGGACCGGTTGTCCGGGAAATTTTCAATGGTCTGTCTTTTGAGGAACTGCAACGTCTGACGCCGGTGACTCTGAGCTGTGAACCGCTGGCGCAAAGCGCATAAGGAACTATGATGAATCAGGCATTTATCTGCGATGCAGTACGCACACCGTTTGGTCGATTCGGCGGAACGCTGGCGAACATCAGGGCCGACGATCTGGCCGCTATTCCACTGAAAGCACTGCTTGAACGCAACCCAGACCTTGATCCTGCGGCGATCGATGACGTGATTTACGGCTGTGCGAATCAGGCGGGAGAAGATAACCGCAACGTGGCGCGGATGGCGCTGCTGCTGGCCGGGTTGCCGGAAAGCGTTCCGGGCAGTACGGTAAACCGTCTGTGTGGTTCCAGCCTCGATGCTATTGGTATTGGCGCGAGAGCGATTAAAAGCGGCGAAACACAGCTGATGATCGCCGGTGGTGTGGAGAGCATGTCACGTGCGCCGTTTGTGATGGGCAAAGCGGAAAATGCGTTCAGCCGCAACATGAAAATCGAAGACACTACGATTGGCTGGCGCTTTATCAACGCGCAAATGAAAGCCCGCTATGGCGTGGATTCTATGCCGGAAACGGCAGAAAACGTGGCGCAGGAGTTTGGCATAACGCGCGCCGATCAGGATGCGTTTGCGCTGCGCAGCCAGTTGAGAACCGCTGCCGCTCAGGAACAGGGGCTGTTCGCACAAGAGTTAATTTCAGTGACAGTGTCACAAAAAAGAGGCGAGCCGCTGCTTTTTGGCAAAGATGAACATCCGCGTGCGACATCGCTGGAGGCGCTCGCCAGGCTGAAAGGGGTCGTCCGTCCTGACGGTACCGTGTCGGCGGGCAATGCGTCTGGCGTTAACGACGGTGCCTGTGCGCTCCTCATCGCCAGCGAGCAGGCGATGGCGCAGCAAAGTCTACATCCGCTGGCGCGGATTGTCGGCGTGGCAACTGCCGGCGTCGCCCCGCGAATTATGGGGTTTGGCCCGGCGCCAGCGGTCCGTAAAGTACTGGCGCAGACGGGCTTAACGCTTGGCCAGATGGATGTTATCGAGCTTAACGAGGCGTTTGCCGCGCAGGCACTGGCGGTGATGCGTGATTTGGGGTTACCCGATGATGCCGCGCAGGTGAATCCTAACGGCGGTGCGATTGCCCTCGGTCACCCGTTGGGGGCATCAGGTGGGCGTCTGGCGATGACCGCCGCTTACCAGTTGCAGCGTACCGGCGGACGCTATGCACTCTGTACCATGTGCATTGGCGTCGGCCAGGGGATCGCATTGATTATTGAACGTGTGTAAGGAGCAGGAATGACCTTGCTAACCCCGTTGATGCGCGGAACGGCGCTCACGGCAGAATTTTCAGACATCCAGCTTCTTCAGGGGATGCTCGATTTTGAGGCCGCGCTTGCCCGTGCGCAGGCGGCCTGCGGCGTGATACCGGCAACGGCTGTCGGGCCTATCACCCAGGCTTGTCATGCGCAGGAGTTTGATCGACAAGCACTGGCAGAATCGGCGCGGGCGGCGGGCAATCTGGCCATTCCGTTGGTGCAACACTTAACCGCGCGGGTGAAGCGTGAGGATCCTGACGCCGCACGTTACGTACACTGGGGGGCAACCAGCCAGGATGTGATCGATACCGGACTGGTCCTGCAATTGCGAGTGGCGCTCAATCACACGCAATGTGCGCTGAGTCAATTGACGGCGGTCTTTGCTCAGCAGGCGCATCGCTATCAGCATACCGTCATGCCGGGTCGCACCTGGATGCAGCAGGCGCTGCCGGTGACCTGGGGGCTAAAACTGGCCGGTACGCTTGATGCGCTGCTGCGCTGGCAGGAACGCCTGCAATCGCTGTTGCCGCGTGTACTGGTGCTGCAGTTTGGCGGTGCGGCGGGAACGCTGGCGTCACTTGGGCAGAACGCGCTACCGGTGGCAGAGCGACTCGCGCAGGAACTGGCGTTGACGTTGCCAGATACGCCCTGGCATACCCAGCGCGATCGGCTGCTGGAAGTGGGGGCATGGTACGCCGGTGTCGGCGGTACTCTCGGTAAGTTTGCTCAGGACTTCGCGCTGCTGATGCAGACCGAAGTGGCGGAAGTGAGCGAACCCGCCGTCGCGGGTCGGGGCGGATCGTCGGCGATGCCGCACAAGCGAAATCCGGTGAGCTGCGCGGCGATCCTCACTGCCATGCAGAAAACGCCGGGACTGATGGCCACACTCTACAACAGTCAGTTACAGC
The DNA here is from genome assembly GCF_057983045.1 of Citrobacter sp. LST-B2. NCBI lineage: Bacteria > Pseudomonadati > Pseudomonadota > Gammaproteobacteria > Enterobacterales > Enterobacteriaceae > Citrobacter > Citrobacter sp. LST-B2. Next base: position 2,603,535 of record NZ_CP192598.1, on the reverse strand, counting down.
AGCATGAACGTGCGCTCGGCGGCTGGCAGGCAGAATGGGAAGTTCTGCCGGAGATCGTCATGCTGGTCGGGCACGCAATTGAGGAAACCCAATCGCTCGTCCTGAATATGCAGGTCTTCCCGCAAAAGATGCGTGACAATCTGGATATCACTCAGGGCCTGATGATGGCGGAATCGGTCACGCTGGCATTGGCGGCGTTTATCGGCAAGCAGGATGCCCATCATCTGATTGAAAGGCTGTGCCATCGCGCGGTGACAAGCGGTCATTCCCTGCATTCGGTACTCGTTGAGGAGCCGCAGGTGATGGCCCATCTTAATGAATCTCAACTGGTGGCGTTACTGGACCCAGGCACGGCAACGGGCTGCGCGGCGCAGTTTGTGCAACGCGTGCTTGCACGTTATGAGGAACAACAGCATGGAACTGAATTACCAGATTGATGGCCCGGACGACGCGCCGGTGGTAGTGCTATCCAATTCTCTCGGTACGACGCTTGCGATGTGGGCGCCACAGCTTGCGGCGCTGAGCGCGCAATATCGAGTGCTGCGTTATGACACCCACGGACATGGCGCGACGAACAATATGGGGCCAACCGATCTCGCCCGGCTGGGGCAGGATGTGATTGCGTTACTCGATCACCTGGATATCCCGGCAGCGCATTTTTGCGGGATCTCAATGGGAGGACTCACCGGGCTGTGGCTGGCCTGTCATCAGCCGCAACGAGTGCTGAGCGTAACAGTGATTAACAGCGCTGCACGTATAGGCGACGAGGCGAGTTGGCGCGCCCGCGCGCAAAGCGTTCGTCAGAATGGACTGCGCGAGATTGCCGCCAGCGCCCCGGAACGCTGGTTCAGCCCTGCTTTTCGTCAGTCGGCACCGCAAACGGTCGCTGCATTGTGTGAGCAACTCGCCGCGTCGTCAGCCGAAGGGTACGCCGCCTGCTGTGAAGCGCTGGCAACGGCCGATTTGCGTGAGCAAATTGCCGGGATCACACGGCCAGTGCTGCTGATTGCCGGTGAAAATGACCCCGTCACCACGGTGGACGACGCTCAGTTTATGCACCAGCGTATTGCCGGTTCTGTACTGGCTGTGGTGAAGGCGTCCCATTTATCCACTATTGAAGCGCCGGGTGCGGTGAACGCGGCGTTGTTATCGTTTCTGGGAGGACAATATGCAGGATGAAGAACGTTATCAGCAGGGAATGGCCGTACGCAGGGCGGTTCTGGGCGATGCGCATGTTGACAGGACGGTGGAAAACCTGACGCCGCTGAATGAAGAATTTCAACACTTTATTACCCGTTATGCCTGGGGCGATATCTGGAGCCGCCCCGGACTGGATCGGCATACGCGCAGTATGATAACCATTGCGATGCTGATTGCGTTAAACCGCGAAGCGGAGCTAAAAATGCATCTCAATGCCGCGTTCAACAACGGCGTGACGCGTGAGGAGTTGAAAGAGCTGATCATGCATTCGGCACTTTATTGCGGTCTGCCCGCCGCCAATGCGACATTGCATCTGGCACAGCAAGTTTTTGACCAGCGCGACGCTGACGGGAAGTAAATCAGGCCCCCGGCGGTGGTGAGGTCGTCGGGGCGCGGTTTCTCAGGCGGCCAGTACCCGGTTTCTGCCATCATTTTTGGCCCGGTAAAGCGCAGCATCCATCCGCTTAAACAGTTCATCGATACTTTCGTTCGGTTCGCGGTGTGCCACGCCAATGCTCACGGTAAAGCGCGGCAGGCCGGGAAGCCCGATTTTCGCGACCGACGCGCGGATGGATTCGGCTAACTGCAACGCGGTCTCCAGCGGCGTGCGCGGTAACAACAGGACAAACTCCTCGCCGCCCCAGCGAAACACTAAATCTCCTTTGCGTGCGCAGGACTCCAGGTTTCGCGCCAGCACGCAGAGGACCTCATCGCCTTTCAGGTGACCATACAGGTCGTTAATGCTTTTAAACCGATCGGTATTAATGAGCAGCAGGCTGTAGTCCTGGGCCAGGGTGAGATGCTGCATCTGCCCCTGTTCGGTCAGTTGATAGAACTGGCGGCGATTGAGCAGTCCGGTGAGTGCGTCATGCAGGGCGGCGCGCTCCAGTTCCTGTTCAAGACGTTTCTGCTCGGTAATATCGTGAATGATGCACAACATCAGTCTGTCGCCGTAGATTTCAATCGGCCCGGCATAGGTTTGCACATGGCGAGTGGTGCCATCGGCAATTTTATGGACAAAATTCAGCGGCTTATGCCCACCCGGCAGTCGCGCAATTTCATGCATAACAGGCAGAACCTGGCGACCCAACATATTGATTTCCCATGTGTGTTTTTGGCACATCGCCTCCAGGCTGTAGCCGTAGAAATTGAGCGCCGCCAGGTTGGCGTCGACAATCAGACCATCTCTTGACGGATCGATCAGCAGCATCGGGGCGGAGTTCGTGAGAAAAAATCGGGCATAAAATCCCTGCTTTTTACGCTGATAGGTGGCAGACCGGCTGGCTTTCAACCCCTGTACCGCCGGGATATCAATGCCTTCGAACAGAATGACTTCACCGGTTCCTGGCAGATCGTTAATCGATAACCGACAGGTGAGTGCGGCCTGATGATTTTCACGAGGCACCGTCAGAATCTCGACAATATCCCGCTGGCGGCGAAGATCGGTAATATAGTTCGGCAACGTATTCTGCGCATGGGTGGAATACACCCCTTTACGCAGCTGGCTGAAGGTGTACCCTTGCATCACCTCTCTGGCGATACGATTGGCAAAAACTAATTCTTCGGTACAGGGGGAGACGATCCAGACCGGCTGTGTTAATAAATCCAGTGCATTCAGGTTGTGCGCAATCATCAGTAATCCTGTTCTTTTTATTAATTATTGTGCGACCATGCCGATGAAACGCATTGACCAGATCCCCATACCAAGCGTAATACCGCCCGATAAGCGCCAGAATGCCGATCCTCGACCCGCGCGCGCTGTCTGAGGGAGACAAATGCAGCGATGAACGCAACAAGAAACGAGATGCTGATTCAAACGGGTGCCCATGATACGTGCAACATCAGGCTTTCCATCGAATGTCTGTCGTGCAGTTAAATTTAGCAGGAATTCATCCATTCGCATGAGAAATGAAAGGTCAGCTACTGGAATTTTTGCCCACCTCATTAACGTCCAGAGGCGAAAAGCGGCAAGAGCACGAGTGCGCTTATTAACACGTTATGAAATCTAATCATTTAAGCCAGATTAAACGTTCATCAATGATGAGTGTCGTATCACTTAATTGTTAAGCAGTAGAATCGCTTGGGAGGGTAAGGGAAAGCGGCCTCACCTCATGATGAACAATAAGAATAAGGTAAACTTAATCGGCAATATCCTTCTTTAAGGTAAATTTTATGGATCTCTGCGTGAAGTTTGGACAGAGAGCGGAACGAGAAGAATATATGCTTTTCTGATACTATATAAATATGACCTGCCATATTAACCTCTAACAGGTTTAAAATGTTAAAACACATTAGCGTCAGAACATTTATTATCGTATTTCTGCTATTTACCTTTGGCCTGATTAACACTGTGCAAATAATATACTCGGTCAGGCTGCCGGTTATTATTTCAATGAACGTGATTTTTTTGTTGGCGTTATTCGCCTTATGGTGCTACATGACAATATATCTTGTCACGCCCATTAATACCGTAAAGAAAAGTATTGAACAGGTGACAGCGGGAAATCTCGCCGTTTATATTCCCGAATTTGGTAATAACTGTGCCGGGAGACTGATTCCGGGTATCAACAGCTTATCCGGCAGTATCGCGACGCTGGTACGTGAGATCCGACTTTCCTCGAAGACGGCGCTGTTGTTGTCAGAGCAACTGGCCGCCCGTAGCGCTGAATTATCCGTAAAAACGGAGCAGCAGTCTGCCTCTTTAATCCAGACGGCGGCCAGCATGGAACAGATGGCCGCCAGCACGCGTAACAACGCTGACCACACGCGACTCGCTAACCAGCAGGCCAATAGCGCGATGCAATGTGCATACAAAGGCAGCGAATTAATGGTTCAGGTTGCCAGCAACATGCATTCGATTACGACTTGTACCCAGCAAATGACAGAAATAATTACCCTGATTGATGATATTGCGTTTCAGACCAATATTCTGGCCCTGAATGCCGCAGTCGAAGCGGCGCGCGCCGGTGAGCAGGGAAAAGGATTTTCCGTGGTGGCGACGGAGGTGCGAAATCTGGCGCACAGAAGTGCCGAAGCCGCAAAAAATATTCGGGGGCTTATCGACGTCACCCATCAAAATGTGCAGCAAGGCGCAACGGTTGTGGGTGAGACAGAAAAGAATATGCAGGAAATCGTCCAGGGCGCTGGGCAGTTAAGTCAGTTGATGCATGAAATATCAACCACCACGGCGGAACAGGAAAAAGGAATAAATCAGATAACCCAGGCAATGAATGAACTGGAAAAAGTTACTCAAAGTAACGCGTTGATGGTGGATGAATTATCCGGATCGTCGGATGTACTGAAATCACAGGTTGTCGATCTCCAGTCGAAAACCCATCAGTTCCGTTTAAGTGATGCAACAGAAGCGATTTCTCCCTCAGCGCACAAGCGCTACGCTCGCGGGTTTTCATAAGCCCTGATAACACATTGGGAGAATGAGTGGTTGCTTAACATACGTCGACAGCTAGACTAACCAGAAAAGTGCGAAGTATGGGAGGCAAAATGGAAGCCATTAAAGGGTCTCAAGTTAGTGTGCCGGATGCCGTATTTGCCTGGTTGCTGGATGGCAAGGGCGGTGTGAAACCGCTGGAAGATGATGATGTGATCAGCCGTGAGCATCCGTGCTGGCTGCATCTGAACTACACGCATCCGGACAGCGCGCAATGGCTGGCGACGACGCCGCTACTGCCGAATAATGTCAGGGATGCGCTGGCGGGGGAAAGCCTTCGTCCACGCGTCAGCCGTCTGGGTGAAGGGACGCTTATTACGCTACGCTGCATCAATGGCAGTACGGATGAGCGCCCGGACCAACTGGTGGCGATGCGTCTGTATATGGATGAACGGCTGATTGTCTCCACGCGTCAGCGGAAGGTGCTGGCGCTCGACGATGTCGTCAGCGATCTCCAGGAAGGCACCGGGCCAGTTGACTGCGGCGGTTGGCTGGTGGACGTATGCGATGCGCTGACCGATCACGCCAGTGAATTTATCGAACAGTTACACGATAAAATCATCGATCTTGAAGACAATCTGCTCGATCAGCAAATCCCGCCGCGCGGCTTCCTCGCGTTATTACGAAAACAATTGATTGTGATGCGCCGCTATATGGCGCCGCAGCGCGATGTCTATTCGCGACTGGCCAGCGAGCGTCTGGCGTGGATGACGGACGATCAGCGACGCCGGATGCAAGATATTGCCGACCGACTGGGCAGGGGGCTGGATGAAATTGATGCCTGTATCGCCCGCACGGGCGTTATGGCGGATGAAATTGCCCAGGTAATGCAGGAGTCGCTGGCAAGACGTACCTATACCATGTCATTGATGGCGATGGTTTTCCTTCCCAGCACGTTTCTGACCGGACTGTTCGGCGTCAATCTCGGCGGCATACCCGGTGGAGGGTGGCAATTTGGCTTTTCACTCTTTTGTATTCTGTTAGTGGTTCTGATTGGTGGTGTTACTTTATGGTTGCATCGTAGTAAATGGTTGTAAAAACGGGTGTTTTAAGAGATTTCTCTGCCTAAAAACGGCTTTAAGATTGAGCGAAGTCAATAAATAGCACGCCTGTTCGGGGCAATATCACTCTTGCAGGTGAATGCAACGTCAAGCGATGGGCGTTGCGCTCCATATTGTCTTACTTCCTTTTTTGAATTACTGCATAGCACAATTGATTCGTACGACGCCGACTTAAATAAGTCGGCTTTTTTTTGCCTGTACGTTTTCAGCGACTACCCTGAAAGGGAGCCAATGAAATCCCGGAGGCAAAAATGTTCCATCTGTTAACTCACCGCCAACAAGACATTCATTTCTCGGATCCCGTTCCCACCGATCCCGTTCCTGTGCCCGATCCAATCCCACGTCCACAGCCGATGCCCGACCCGCCGCCCGACGAAGTACCGATTAAGTTGTCGCATCACAGCCGCAGATCTGCGAGGATACGCGCCTGCCGACTGTGAGTCGTTTACCGTGAGATTAAATTGTGACTGCTTTTGCTACCCTGAATGTATTACCCGCCGCCCAGCTCGAGAATCTGAACGAGTTGGGGTATCTGTCCATGACCCCTGTCCAGGCGGCGGCGCTGCCAGCGATCCTTGCCGGGCAGGATGTGCGGGTGCAAGCAAAAACCGGCAGCGGTAAAACGGCAGCATTTGGTCTCGGTTTGTTACAGCATATTGATGCCACTCTGTTTCAGACGCAGTCGCTGGTTCTGTGCCCGACGCGCGAACTGGCGGATCAGGTGGCCGGTGAACTACGTCGTCTGGCGCGTTTCTTACCGAATACCAAAATCCTGACGCTTTGCGGTGGTCAACCCTTCGGAGCACAGCGCGATTCTCTTCAGCACGCGCCGCATATTATCGTCGCCACGCCTGGTCGTTTGCTCGACCATTTGCAAAAGGGCACCGTTTCGCTGGACGCGTTGACCACGCTGGTGATGGATGAAGCAGACCGGATGCTGGATATGGGATTCAGTGAGGCAATCGACGAGGTGATCCGTTTCGCGCCCGCGTCGCGTCAGACGCTATTGTTTTCGGCCACCTGGCCGGAAGCGATTGCCGCAATCAGCGGTCGCGTGCAGCGAAATCCGCTCGCTATCGAAATTGACACGGTGGATGCGCTCCCCGCCGTCGAACAGCAATTCTTTGAAACCTCTGCGCACGGTAAGATACCGCTGTTGCAAACGTTGCTCAGTCAGCATCAGCCGGCTTCCTGCGTGGTGTTCTGTAATACTAAAAAGGATTGTCAGGCGGTGTGCGATGCGCTCAATGAGGCCGGGCAAAGCGCGCTGGCGCTTCATGGCGATCTGGAACAGCGAGACCGCGATCAGACGCTGGTGCGTTTTGCCAACGGCAGCGCGCGGGTGCTGGTGGCGACGGATGTTGCGGCCCGCGGGCTTGATATCAAATCGCTGGAGCTGGTGGTGAATTTCGAACTGGCGTGGGATCCGGAGGTGCACGTCCACCGGATTGGCCGTACCGCGCGCGCCGGGAACAGCGGTCTGGCTATCAGTTTTTGTGCTCCGGAAGAGGCGCAGCGGGCGAATATTCTCTCTGAAATGCTGCAGATCCGCCTTAACTGGGTCCCTGCGCCAACGCAACGCAGCATCGCGCCGCTGGTCGCCGAAATGGCGACATTGTGTATAGACGGTGGCAAGAAAGCCAAAATGCGACCAGGCGATGTGCTGGGGGCGTTAACCGGAGATATGGGTCTGGATGGCGCGGACATTGGCAAAATTACCGTGCATCCGGCGCATGTCTATGTGGCGGTCCGTCAGTCGGTCGCGCATAAGGCATGGAAACAACTGCAGAATGGGAAGATTAAAGGTAAAACCTGTCGGGTGCGTTTACTGAAATAAACCCGAGTTGGGCCGGAGATGAAAACGATCCGGCCCATGGCTATTACTTCACTTCGACAACGTTCAGGCGAAGTTCATCAAGCTGATTATCGTCTTCTTCCGGTTGCCAGCCTGCAGGCTGGAGCGGGATCTCTTCACGATCAAATGCCAGATCGCCGCCATCAATAACGTCAGAACCGTGCTTAATCCCTTTGAAGTCGAACAGGTTAATGTCGCTCAGGTGTGAAGGCACCACGTTCTGCATGGCGCTGAACATGGTTTCAATACGGCCTGGATAACGCTTATCCCAGTCACGCAGCATATCGGCAATCACCTGACGTTGCAGGTTTGGTTGCGAACCGCACAGGTTGCAAGGGATGATCGGGAAGCCTTTGGCTTCAGCAAAGCGTTCGATATCCTTCTCACGGCAGTAAGCCAGTGGGCGGATCACGATATGTTTACCATCATCGCTCATCAGTTTCGGCGGCATCCCTTTCATTTTCCCGCCGTAGAACATATTCAGGAACAGGGTTTGCAGAATGTCGTCGCGATGGTGACCCAGCGCAATTTTAGTCGCACCCAGCTCCGTCGCCGTGCGATACAGAATACCGCGACGCAGGCGTGAACAAAGAGAGCAGGTGGTTTTGCCTTCCGGGATCTTATCTTTCACGATCCCATACGTGTTCTCTTCAACTATTTTGTACTCAACGCCCAGTTGCTCAAGATACTCAGGCAGAATGTGTTCAGGGAAACCGGGCTGTTTCTGATCCAGGTTAACGGCAACCAGCGAAAAGCTAATCGGGGCGCTTTGCTGTAGATTGCGCAAAATTTCCAGCATGGTGTAGCTGTCTTTACCACCGGACAGGCAGACCATGATCCGGTCGCCATCTTCAATCATATTGAAATCGGCAATCGCTTCGCCGACGTTACGGCGCAGACGTTTCTGCAATTTATTCAGGTTGTACTGTTCTTTCTTCGTCGCTTGTTGATTTTCTAACATTATTTACTGTCTCGAACACCGGAAAGGGGCATGTCACGACACGCGTATCACCGTGCCAGTTTTGCGTTTCGCCTGGCAGTCTGCTCGTCGTCAATACGTCGATTCAGGCTACGTCAATTTCATATACCACCTGCGTGCGTTTCATGCCCCATCGGGTTTGCAATAAAAGACGTGAACGCTTCGGTTGAGCGAAGCCTACAGGCAAAAGTATGTCGCGTATGGTACGGATTACGGCGACGAATACCAGCACCTTTTACACGTCCGACGGTAAACGGCTTAAACTTACTTCTGAATTCTGGTCAGGCAATGATTTTCTGTCACTGGTGCGACGCTGACGATGATTAGCCTGGTCACGGTGCGACAGAATCAGGGCATTACGGAGCCCGCAAAAAGTCAATACGCCATTCTGGAGCGTAATGATCATATTTCCGTTATTCCTGATGAAAGCTAAGGAGAAGAAGGATGAATGAAGCAGCCTATAACGAAGCGAAAACCACCGGCGAACTCACGAAACAGCTAGCCAATGTGTTCATTGACCGAGGATTATCGTTAACCACCGCTGAGTCCTGCACCGGCGGTAATCTGGCGACGGCACTCTGTGCGGAATCCGATACCGCCGCCTTTTATGATATTGGCGTTATTACCTTTAGTGACAGGGCGAAGCAGACACTGCTCGGCGTACAGGCCAGTACGCTGGAAAAATATACCGCAGTGAGTGAACAGACGGTCAAAGAGATGTCCACGGGCATACGCGAGCGTGCCGGGACCGATATCAGCATTGCCATCAGTGGGTACGCCGGTCCGGACGGTGGGGAAGACGGAACGCCCGCCGGAACGGTCTGGTTTGCGTGGAATCTCCGCGGGGAGGTTGTCACAAAGCGCGAGCTTTTTTCTGGTGAGTGTCAGGATGTTATCGAAAAAGCAGTCCGTTTCAGCCTTGCAGTACTCCTGGAAGAGATCTCTGCCTGGGAGGGGCGTTGACCCCAGTGATCAATACGCTCTGCGATCTGACGCTCAATGATAGCCTTCACCCCCGGAAACCTTGCCACGGAAAACAAAGTAGCTCCAGGCGGTGTACATCAAAATGACCGGGATAATCAGCAGGGTTCCCACCAGCATAAACCGTTGGCTGGCAGGCGGTGCTGCCGCCTCCCACAGCGTGATATGCGGTGGGATAATATGCGGCCATAAGCTGATGCCCAGCCCGCTGAAGCCGAGGAAAATCAAACCCAGCGTCAGAATAAAGGGTCGCGCATGGCTGTTCATCTCTGCGCTCAGTCGCCAAATCCACAGGCTCAATACCAGCACAAGAATGGGCACCGGGACAAACCAGAAGAAATTGGGCAGGGTAAACCACCGTTCGGCGATAGCGGGCCAGCCGAGCGGCGTCCAGACGCTCACCACCGCAATAACCCCCAACAGGGCGAGGAGGACTTTACGGGTCAGGACGCGCATTCGCGCTTGCAGCGAACCCTCGCTTTTCATAATCAGCCAACTGGTGCCGAGCAGCAGATAGGCGACGATCAGGCCGACGCCGCAAAAGAGGTTGAAGGGGGTGAGCCAGTCCAGTGCTGAGCCGGCAAAACGGCGTTCTGTCACCTCGAAGCCGTTAATCACCGCGCCCACCACAATGCCCTGGCTGAATGTCGCGAGCAGCGAACCGCCGGCAAAGGCGTAATCCCAGAATGGTCGGTGGGAAGGTGTCGCCTTAAAGCGAAACTCAAAGGCCACACCACGAAAAATCAGGCCGATGAGCATCATTGTCAGCGGAATCGCCAGTGCGTCGGTGATCACCGCATAGGCCAGCGGGAACGCGCCAAAGAGGCCCGCGCCGCCGAGCACCAGCCAGGTCTCATTACCGTCCCAGACGGGTGCCACGCTGTTTACCATTACGTCACGCTCACCAGCGTCGTGAACCACGCTGAACAACATCCCAATACCCAGATCGAAACCATCCATCACGATGTACATCAGCGTGGCAAAGATAATGATGACAAACCACATTACGGTGATATCGATACCCATTACGCCTTCTCCTCTTCATCCGTCACCGGTTCTGCCGCCGAGAGGGGGCGAGCCGGGGTGCCATCCGTTTGTGACGTCAGTTCACTGACAGGTTGCGGACCTTTGCGAATGAGCCTGAAAATGTAGTAATAACCCACGCCAAAAACAGCACAGTAGACGATGATAAAGACCAGCAAGCTGATGACCATTTGCATCGTGCTGTGTAATGACACCGCATCGCGGGTGCGTAAGAATCCGTAGATCACCCACGGTTGACGTCCTGCTTCCGTCGTGACCCAACCCGCCAACAGCGCCAGTAGTCCGGCAGGGCCCATTCCCAGCGCAAACCACAGGAACGGGCGAGACTGATACAGGCGCTGGCGCCAGCGCAGCCAGACGCTACAGAGACCCAGCGCAATCATGAGTAAACCTATGCCTACCATGATACGAAACGACCAGAAGACAACAGGGGAGTTAGGGCGATCTTCTTTGGGATAATCCTTCAGCGCAGGAACCTGTTTATCCAGACTGTGGGTCAGGATCAGACTACCCAGCGCCGGGATCTCCAGACCGTATTTTGTGCGCTCCTCCTCCATGTCCGGCATCCCAAACAGCAAGAGCGGTGTAGCCTCGCCGGGCGCGTTTTCCCAGTGGCCTTCGATAGCGGCAATTTTTACCGGCTGATGCTCAAGGGTATTTAGACCGTGCATATCGCCGACCACCGCCTGAATCGGCGCGACGATTAACGCCATCCACATCGCCATGGAAAACATTTTGCGGATGGCCGGCGTGTCGTTGCCGCGAAGTAAATGCCAGGCGGCAGAGGCTCCCACAAACATCGCGCTACTCAGGAAGGCGGCGATCGACATATGGAACAGACGATACGGAAAGGAGGGGTTGAAAATGATCGCCATCCAGTCCTGCGGGATCACATGACCGTTTTCAATGCTGAAACCTTGCGGCGTCTGCATCCAGCTGTTTGACGCGAGGATCCAGAAAGTGGACATCAGCGTTCCCAGTGCCACCATGCAGGTGGTGAAAAAATGCAGCGCTGGAGAAACTCTGTTCCAGCCAAACAGCATCACGCCCAGAAAACCCGCCTCCAGGAAGAAGGCGGTGAGCACTTCGTAAAGCAGCAGTGGGCCGGTAATACTGCCGGCAAACTGGGAAAAGCCGCTCCAGTTTGTGCCGAACTGGTAGGCCATCACCAGACCGGAAACGACGCCCATGCCAAAATTGACGGCAAAGATTTTTAGCCAGAAGTTGTAAAGCGAACGCCAGAGGTTGTTGTGCGTGCGCAGCCACATTCCTTCCAGTACCACCAGATAGCTGGCCAGCCCAATGGTAATCGCCGGGAAAAGAATGTGAAAAGAGACAGTGAAGGCGAACTGAAAACGGACCAGATGAAAAGCATCAAGTTCAGGCACGGTATGCTACCCCATGACAAAGCGCTGCCATAAGCAGAGCGCAACAAAACTGTTTTTTCTTACCAACCAATAACCTCGGGCGCGGTTATCGTTTCTCCGCACTTTTATTGATATTACCGACCGCCAGGTCAGTTAATTTCAAATCGGTTTCTTTTTCTTCTTCAAGCGTTTGCGCCAGAAGTTTTACCGCGGCGGGATAGCCCAACTGTTCGGCGAGGGTTGCCAGCGTGCCGTAACTGGCAATTTCATAGTGCTCAACTTTTTGTGCGGCCGCAATTAATGCAGCATCGCGAACTTCATTTTTTTCTGTACTTTCGATGACCTCATTGGCTTCTTCAATTAAGCCTTCCATCGCCACGCATTTCATGCGTTTAATCTTAATCTTCGGTTCCTGTTCGATTATCTGGTCTATACGCGCAATTTGCCCTTGAGTTTCTTCCAGGTGCGCATTAAACGCGGCGCTGAGTTTTTCGTCAGAGGCCGCGCGGGCCAGTTTCGCCAGACCACGGGTTAATTGTTTTTCCGCGCTATAGGTGTCTGAAAGTAAATGGATGAAAACATCCTCGAGCGTTTTCATATTCATAACATCCTCTCCCGGTTCAGAAAAAATAACTGCGAGTCTACAGACAGACCCGCAGGACACTTTATTTATTAAAGGCTAAAGCAGTCTTACAATCAGGAGTTATCAGACTTACGTCCGCCACTATGGCTGTTCTGACCGCCTTTTTTTCCTGCCTCGGATGCACGCTGCGGATCGTTTTTGAAGTTCCCGCCGCTGTGCTGACCGCCTTTTTTACCCGCTTCAGATGCTTTATCACGGTCTTCTGCGAAATTACCGGAACCACCACGATGCTCTGCCATATCTCACCTCTTGTATATCGGTTATGTCAGTCAGATACAAAAATGTAATTTGTATCCGTCGTTGTTCAGGGCTTAAAGTTAGCGGCTATCCGCGAGGAGTCAAATTTCCACAAAAAATCAGAAAAAATTGACGGGTTACTTTTCAATATATTATCGAAAACACCCGCCTCGCTTATTTTATGGGGGTTTTGTAAATGTTGGTATGTAACTGTCTGAGCGCAGGGCGATTAAAAAAATAGTCTTCAGAATAAAACAGTATTCATTAAGAGGCGGCGTTTGAATGACCGAAAAATAATCACTCAGACGGCTTTGAGAACCTTCTCGCCAATTTTGTTCTACGCTTAAAAGTCCGTAGGAAAAATAACGAGAGGTAAACGCATGGCTGACCAGAATAATCAAAAGCAGATCACCAATAAAACGCATTCTGAGCATTTTCCGGCTCCGCCATTTCCGCACCAAAAACAACCTTTTCCAGGACTTGCCAGTAAAATGCAGCCCCGTCCCGATCATGGCGAAGAGAGCTATCAAGGGAGCGGCAGGCTTAACGGCAAGAAAGTCTTAATCACCGGGGGCGATTCCGGTATTGGTCGCGCGGTGGCGATTGCTTATGCGCGGGAAGGTGCCGATGTGGCAATTAATTATTTACCTGATGAAGAAGAAGATGCCCGTGAAGTGGTTGAACTGATTAAAAAAGCAGGCAGGAACGTGGCCGCGATTCCGGGTGATATCCGCGATGAAACCTTCTGCCAGACGCTAGTTAACCAGGCGGTAGATGCGTTAGGCGGGCTGGATATCCTGGTGAATAACGCGGGGCGCCAGCAATTCTGTGAGTCAATTGACGATCTCACTACCGAAGCGTTTGATGCCACGTTCAAGACCAATGTTTACGCGACATTCTGGATTACGAAGGCTGCACTTCGTCATCTCTCATCGGGCAGTGTGATCATTAACACCACCTCAGTCCAGGCGTACGAACCGAGCGATATCCTGTTGGATTATGCGCAAACCAAAGCGGCGATCGCCGTCTTCACCAAATCGCTGGCGAAACAACTGGCGCCGAAGGGGATTCGGGTTAACGCCGTCGCGCCGGGTCCCTACTGGACGGTGTTGCAGTGCTGCGGAGGTCAGCCACAGGAAAAAATCGAGAAATTTGGCGCGCAGTCCCCGCTTGGTCGACCCGGTCAACCGGCGGAGATCGCACCGCTGTATGTCACGCTGGCGGCACCAGAGAACAGCTACACGTCCGGTCAGGTCTGGTGTTCAGACGGTGGCACCGGGACCTTATAACGCGCGGTTTGCCAGCCAACAGGAGAAATGTGAATGAAAGCACTCACTTATCATGGCCCGCATCACGTTAGCGTTGATTCTGTGCCCGATCCGGGCCTTGAGGCGCCGGACGATATTATTCTTCGCGTGACCGCCACCGCCATTTGCGGATCGGATTTGCATCTTTACCGCGGCAAAATCCCTGGTACGCATCATGGCGATATTTTTGGTCATGAGTTTATGGGCGAAGTGGTGGAGACCGGTCCGGAGGTGACGGCAGTCAGTAAAGGCGATCGGGTGGTGATACCTTTTGTCATCGCCTGTGGTGAGTGCTTTTTCTGTCATCTGCATCAATATGCCGCCTGCGAAAATACCAACAGCGGTAAAGGTGCAGCCCTGAACCGTAAAAACATCACGCCGCCCGCCGCGCTGTTTGGCTACAGCGATCTCTACGGCGGGATCCCTGGCGGGCAGGCAGAATTTGTCCGCGTCCCGAAGGCGAATGCCGGCCCCTTCAAAGTGCCGGATACATTGCCGGATGAAAAGGTGCTTTTTCTGTCAGATATTTTGCCAACAGCGTGGCAAGCGGTGAAGAATGCCGACATCAGGCAGGGTTCAAGCGTGGCTATCTTTGGCGCGGGCCCGGTGGGTTTACTCTGCGCCGCCTGTTCCCGGCTGAACGGTGCGGAGCATATTTTTATCATTGATCATAACGACTACCGGCTCGAGTTTGCGCATCAGCGTTACGGCGCGATCCCGATTAATTTTGATAAAAACGACGATCCGGCAGAATGGATCATTGATAACACGCCCGGACATCGCGGTGTGGATGCGGTGATTGATGCTGTCGGTTTTGAGGCGAAGGGCAGTCTGACAGAAACCGTGCTGAGCACGTTGAAAATTGAAGGCAGCAGCGGTAAAGCGCTCCGGCAATGTATCGCCGCTGTGCGCCGTGGTGGGGTCGTCAGCGTCCCTGGCGTGTATGCCGGTTTTATTCATGGATTCATGTTTGGTGATGCCTTTGACAAAGGACTGACCTTCAAGATGGGTCAGACCCACGTGCATGCTTATCTGCCGGATCTGCTTAGTCTCATTGAACAGGGGCTACTGACACCGGAAGAAATCGTGACTCACCATATGCCACTCGAAGAGGCCGCGCGGGGTTACGAAATATTTGAAAAGCGTGAAGAGGCGTGTCGAAAAGTGATTCTGGTGCCTGGTCTGACGCAAGAAAAGACCACCGTCTGAGGCGTGGATTGATCAGCAACACCGGTTATGGCACAACGAAAAGCCCGCAGCGATGTGCGGGCTGAAAATGTTAGCGTACGACCAGAACGGAACACTCTGCATGGCGTACCACGGCAGCGGCGTTCGACCCTAACAGATAGGTGGTAATGTCCGGACGGTGGGATGCGATAATCACCATATCCGCAGGCAGTGTTTTCGCCATTTCCAGAATCTTATCTTTTGGCGAGCCTTCAACGACATGGATCTGCACTCTGTCCGACGGGATAGTGAACTTCTTGATAATCTCTTCCAGTTGAGATTTCGCTTCGGCTTTCAGATCGTCCATGGCAGGCAACTCCGCAGAGTAGGCCAGGCCCAGTGCAGAATAGTAAGGCAGAGACGGAATGACGGTCAGGAAATGAACCTGTGCATCGTCAATTTTCGCCTCGGCTTCGACATGATTAATCACACGTTGAGTTAATTCTGAGTCTGAAATATCGATAGGTACAAGAATTGTTCTGTTCATTAAACCTCCTGTTTGAGTATCCCTATAAAGTGTAACGTCTTATCACCGATTCAGTACAATGACAAAGATCACAATTCAACATTATTTGCTTTTGATTTCCGGGTACTTTCCCTTAATAACCCCGTCATAAAATCGGCCTTTTGAGACCACAGAAAGAAAATTTCGGTATATATGCGCAGGAACTCCGCGATATTGCAGAACACCGGTCTGGTAGAAACGAATTTCAAGCGTAGAGGATTTCTCGTCATAGCCGACGGAGGCAATTCGTGATGATTTTACAGGCTGATGGTTCATGGCGGCATCCTCGACGGCAGGTCATACCATGAATATATCATTTAACCCACGGGGATTTTAGTCTTCGTGATATCGCATTTTGTTATAGGCAAAACGAATGGGTTATGACGGTGAGGGAAAGGGCAGAAGCCCGCCGTTACCAGCGGGCAGAAGGGCTTAGAACTGATAGACCATACCGAGTGCGACGACGTCATCGGTATTAATATTGTTACGAGAATAGAAGTTGTCGTCGTTATCCAGCAGGTTGATTTTATAATCAACGTAGGTGGACATGTTTTTGTTGAAGTAGTAAGTCGCGCCAACATCCGCGTATTTTACCAGATCTTTGCTGTCGTCATTGCCCTGACCGGTCAGATCTTTACCTTTTGACATCAGGAAGGACACCGCCGGACGCAGACCGAAGTCGAACTGGTATTGCGCCGTCACTTCAAAGTTCTGGGTTTTGTTTGCTACGCCGTCATCACCGTACGGGGTCATGTTACGGGTTTCAGAGTACATGGTAGCCAGATAAATGTTGTTGGCGTCATATTTCAGACCCGCTGTCCAGGCATCTGCCTTATCGCCACCCGCGACGCGGCCACCCGCATTGACTTGCTCGTTGGTACGGTCGGAGGTGGTGTAGGCTGCACCGAAGCTAACGCCCATTCCGAAGTCATAGGTCGACGTGATACCGAAACCGTCGCCGTTGGAGTTCCGGACAGTACGATCGCCGCCGTTGCCAGTACCTTCCTGCTCATTGGTGATTTGATCTTCGTTGGCACCCTGATACTGCAGTGCGAAGTTCAGACCGTTAACCAGACCGAAGAAGTCCGTGTTACGGTAAGTGGCAACACCGTTGGTGCGACCTACCATAAAGTTATCGGAATAGGTGTAGGAGTCGCCGCCGAATTCAGGCAGCATATCGGTCCAGCCTTCCACGTCATACATCACGCCGTAGTTACGACCGTAGTCGAATGAACCGTATTCACCAAATTTCAGGCCAGCAAAAGCAAGACGCGTGAAGCTGTTGCCGTGGTCGCCTTCGGTGGTGTTGGCGTTAACCTGATATTCCCACTGACCGTAACCGGTCAGTTGATCATTAATTTGTGTTTCACCTTTAAAGCCCATACGAACATAAGTTTGATCGCCATCACTGTTGGCATTATCAGAGAAATAATGCAGACCATCAACTTTGCCATAAAGATCTAATTTGTTGCCGTCTTTATTATAAACTTCAGCAGCATGTGCTGCGCCTGCTGCTAACAGGGCAGGGATGACAAGGGCCAGTACTTTTCTTTTCATCGCAGTAATCCTTTAGTTTTATATTTAGCTTTCACTCCCTCTGTTGGGGAGTAAAAACATGCTAAAGGAGAAGTTCCGTAAAGAGATAAGTATCAATTGTTACGTCTTAAGTGAAACCTTAAATAAATAATTCCATCGAAATGACAATAATTGGTGTGAATATAATTGCATAAAGCATATAAAATAAAAATTATACAAAATAAATCCAGTGCGATATTCTTCGTTCGTTATATGCCTTTATTGTCACATACTGCTTTTTTGTTGGTCCAATGCAACGCGTACTGATTTGCCGACAAAGAAATTGACAAGCCCGAACAGATGTTCGGGCTTTTTTTTGGCCGACGTGAACCCTCCGATCAGTCAGTACTGGTCTTCTCCGCTTTACCGGCCAGTTGCGCCAGGAAGTCATAGCGTTTTTGCAGATCGGCCGCGGCGTCCTTCCATAACTGCTCTGCCACTTCTGGTTGCTGCGCATTCAGGCGACGGAAACGCTGCTCGTTGAGTAATGTCTCTGCCAGCGCATCTGACGGCGGGCGAGAGTCCAGCGCCAGCGGCAATTTGCCCTCATCCGCACGACGTGGGTCAAAGCGGTAGAGTGGCCAGAAGCCGGTCGCCGTCAACTGACGCATCTGATCGTGACTCAGTGCGAGGTCATAGCCGTGTTCTTCACACGGGCTGTAGGCGATGATCAGCGACGGACCAGGATACGCTTCCGCTTCCTGAATCGCCTTCACGGTCTGGTTGAGTTGCGCCCCGAGCGAAATCTGTGCGACATAGACATGACCGTACATCATCATGCTGACGCCCAGATCTTTACGCGCCTTCCGTTTGCCGTGCTCACCAAATTTCGTTACCGCGCCAAGCGGTGTGGCTTTCGAGGCCTGACCGCCCGTGTTGGAGTAGCACTGCGTATCCAGCACCAGAATATTGACGTTTTCAGTCAGGCTCATTACATGATCCAGCCCGCCGAAGCCAATATCGTAGGCCCAGCCATCGCCGCCGATCAGCCAGATGGATTTTTCAACCAGCGCATCGGCGTCGGTGAGCAGTTCACGTGCACCATCGACATCCTTCAGATGCTGACGCAGCGCGGCAACTTGCTCACGACGCACGTCAGGGGTCGCATCGGTATGTAAAGCGTCGTTCAGTTCAGCCGGGATCTGGTCGGCAAACTGTTCGAGCAGACGCAGCACGCGTAAGCGATGCTGATCGACAGTCAGACGAAAGCCCAGACCGAACTCTGCGTTATCCTCAAACAGCGAGTTTGCCCATGCGGGACCGCGCCCATTGGCATCGGTTGTGTACGGTGTGGAAGGCAGGTTCCCACCGTAAATTGACGAACACCCCGTGGCGTTGGCAATCAGCATTCTGTCGCCATAGAGTTGGGTCAGTAACTTGATATACGGCGTTTCGCCACAGCCGGAACAGGCACCGGAATATTCAAACAGCGGCGTAATCAACTGAGAGGTACGAATATCAATGCGTTCGAGTTTATTGCGGTCAATTTCCGGCAGACTGAGGAAAAAGTCATAATTCACTTTCTCTTCTTCGACGTGCTCAAGGCGCGACAGCATATTGATGGCCTTGATTTCCGGATTCTGACGGTCTTTCGCCGGGCACACTTCCACACACAGATTACAGCCGGTGCAGTCTTCCGGCGCGACCTGCAGAACGTATTTCTGTCCGCGCATATCGCGTGATTTCACATCCAGCGAATGCAGGCTGGCGGGAGCATTCTCCATTGCTTCCGGCGAAACCACTTTGGCACGAATAGCCGAGTGCGGGCAGGCCGCAACGCAGTGGTTACACTGAGTGCAAAGCTCCTCTTTCCAGATGGGGATCGCTTCGGCGATGTTGCGTTTCTCCCAGCGGGTGGTACCCATAGGCCAGGTGCCGTCGGGCGGTAGCGCAGAGACGGGAAGGGCATCGCCGAGCCCCGCGAGCATTGCCGCGGTCACCGTCTTCACAAAATCAGGCGCGGCGTCAGACACCACAGGAGGACGGTGGGCGCTGTGCGGATCAACCGTCTGCAGCGGCACCTCAGCAACAGACTCGCGCGCCAGCGCGAGTGCCTGCCAGTTGCGTTCCACCAGGTCCTGACCTTTGCTGCTGTAACTTTTGGCAATTGCCCCCTGAAGTTCAGCCAGCGCGCTATCGCCCGGCAGAATTTGAGTCAGATGAAAAAACGCCATCTGCATGACGGTGTTAATCCGCGCCGCCAGGCCACATTCACGGGCGATTTTCGCCGCATTAATGACGTAAAAACGCGCTTTCTTCTGGTTCAGTACCGCCTGTACTTCCTGTGGCAAGCGTGACCAGACCTCATCTGCGGGATACGGCGTATTCAGCAGAAAAATACCACCAGGCTTCAGTCGTTCAGCCATCTGGTATTTATCGATAAACTGCAGTTGGTGACAGCCGACAAAATCGGCCTGTGAGATCAGGTAAGCAGAGCGGATCGGCTGTTCACTCACGCGCAGGTGAGACACCGTCAGACCGCCTGCCTTTTTGGAGTCATACACGAAGTAGCCCTGGGCATACCACGGCGTTGAATTACCGATGATCTTGATGTTGTTCTTGGTCGCCGAAACGCTGCCGTCACTGCCGAGACCGTAAAATAGTGCTTCCAGCTTCGCCGTCGTCGGCAAGGTGTTATCAGGCAGTGGCAACGACAGGTTGGTGACATCATCGTAGATACCAACGGTGAAGCGCGGTTTGGGTTTTGCCTGGCACAGTTCATTAAAGACCGCGAGCACGCAGTCCGGGCCAAACTCTTTTGAAGAGAGACCATAACGGCCGCCAATCATGCGCGGCAACGTTTCACGCTCACCGCCGTTGAATGCTTCCGCCAGCGCGGTCATCACATCGAGATACAGGGGTTCGGCCTGGGCACCCGGTTCTTTGGTGCGATCGAGCACGGCAACCGCGCGGACGGATTCAGGCAAGGCCCGCAGCAGATGTTTAGCTGAGAAGGGGCGGAACAGGCGGACTTTCAGCACCCCGACTTTCTCGCCGCGCGTCAGCAGTTCGTCAACCACTTCTTCGCTGGTGCCGATAGCAGAACCCATCAGAATGATGACCCGTTCGGCCTGCGGATGACCATAATATTCGAACGGCTGATACTGACGACCGGTTGCGGCAGCGAAATCATTCATCGCCTGTTCGACATGATCGTATACCGCGTCATACCACGGGTTGGTCGCCTCGCGGGACTGGAAATACGTATCGGGATTCGCTGAGGTGCCGCGGATCACCGGGTGCTCTGGGTTGAGCGCCCGGGCGCGATGTGCATCAATTTCAGCCTGCGGCATCAGGCCGCGAATCGTGTCATCTGCCAGCGGGATGATTTTGTTGATTTCATGCGAAGTGCGGAAACCATCAAAGAAGTGAATAAAGGGAACCCGGCTTTTCAGGGTCGCGATTTGCGAGATCAGCGCGAAGTCCTGCGCCTCCTGTACGCTTGCGGCGCACAGCATGGCGCAGCCGGTCTGGCGGACCGCCATGACGTCTGAATGATCGCCAAAAATCGACAACGCGTGGGTTGCCACGGTACGGGCGGCGACATGCAGTACAAAGGGGGTTAATTGTCCCGCCAGTTTGTACAGCGTGGGGATCATCAGCAGTAACCCCTGTGAAGAGGTAAAGGAGGTGGCAAGCGCGCCGGTTTGCAGCGCACCGTGAACGGTCGCTATTGCACCGCCTTCCGACTGCATTTCGACGACGCGCGGCGTATCTCCCCAGATGTTTTTCAGCCCGTTGCCTGCCCAGGCGTCAGCCTGTTCAGCCATCGTTGAACTGGGCGTAATGGGGTAGATGGCGATAACTTCACTGGTACGAAACGCCACCGAAGCGACTGCACCATTACCGTCAATAGTAATCATATGACACCCTTACATTGCGCAAAAAAGAGGGACGCAGGAAACCACTTAGCGTCCTGATAGTTATTTCTCTAGTATAGGACTTTCCTGTATTCCCTAGGGAAGGTGCGAATAAGCAGGTCATTTCTTCCCAAGCTGACTCGCTGATTAAAATTTCGCGGATCTGGGCCGATTTTTTTCCCGCAAACACATCGAATCAGCCTATTTAGGCTATTTTTTCCACCATTTCTGGCGTTATTTCCGGTTTTTACTGAGATCTCTCCCACTGACGTATCATTTGGTCCACCCGAAACAGGTTGGCCAGGGTGAATAACATCGCCAGTTGGTTATCGTTTTTCAGCAGCCCCTTGTATCTGGCTTTCACGAAGCCGAACTGCCGCTTGATGATGCGAAACGGGTGCTCCACCTTGGCACGGATGCTGGCTTTCATGTATTCGATGTTGATGGCCGTTTTGTTCTTGCGCGGATGCTGCTTCAAGGTTTTTACCCTGCCGGGACGCTCGGCGATCAGCCAGTCCACATCCACCTCGGCCAGCTCCTCGCGCTGTGGCGCTCCTTGGTAGCCGGCATCGGCTGAGACAAATTGCTCCTCTCCATGAAGCAGATTACCCAGCTGATTGAGGTCATGCTCGTTGGCCGCGGTGGTGACTAGGCTGTGGGTCAGGCCACTCTTGGCATCGACACCAATGTGGGCCTTCATGCCAAAGTGCCACTGATTGCCTTTCTTGGTCTGATGCATCTCCGGATCGCGTTGCTGCTCTTTGTTCTTGGTAGAGCTGGGCGCCTCAATGATGGTGGCATCCACCAAAGTGCCTTGGGTCATCATGACGCCTGCTTCGGCCAGCCAGCGATTGATGGTCTTGAACAATTGACGGGCCAGTTGATGCTGCTCGAGCAGGTGGCGGAAATTCATGATGGTGGTGCGATCCGGCAGGGCGCTATCCTGGGATAATCGGGCAAACAGGCGCATGGAGGCGATTTCGTACAGGGCATCTTCCATGGCACCGTCGCTCAGGTTGTACCAATGCTGCATGCAGTGAATACGCAGCATGGTCTCCAGCGGATAGGGCCGTCGGCCATTGCCCGCCTTGGGATAAAACGGCTCGATGACAGCGGTCATATTCTGCCATGGCAGAATCTGCTCCATGCGGGAGAGGAAAATCTCTTTTCGGGTCTGACGGCGCTTAGTGCTGAATTCACTATCGGCGAAGGTGAGTTGATGGCTCATGATGTCCCTCTGGGATGCGCTCCGGATGAATATGATGATCTCATATCAGGAACTTGTTCGCACCTTCCCTAGAAGTTGTGCCACTTTCGAGTGCACAAATTGACACAAAGCTCGCAAAAACAATGACAATTTTATTGCCCGGTAGGTAACACCGGGTTGTATATTTAATTGTGCTTTTTTGTTATGAGTTGGTTATTGCCTGCGAGGCAGGCGATATTAAAAACATATTGTCCAAAAGTGGAGTGAGATTTTCTTTAAGGATTTCCTTAATGAATTTATTATCCTCGCCATTATCGTCATGATGTGAATTTCTTAATAAGACTTTTTAAGTTCGGTGTCAGGCCGCCCGCGCCTATACTGAGCGCAATTCAGGACGGGAAGAGCCTGTAAACCTTTGCGTTATTGAAGGTCGATACTCTTGTTATCGTGAATAGACGTTAAAACAAAAATAACTCTTTTATTTATCATTATTGATAACTTTTTTCGTGCGCCAAAAGTATGGATGTGTTCAGGTATTTAATTGTTTTGATTAGGTTATGTTACGAATTTTATTACTTACTTTACTTATTTCCGCCTCATCGTCGTCATTTGCCTTTGTGAAAATTCAGACCAAAAACTGGGGAGCCAATACCTTTTCGCCACTCTCTTATTCTGAAGGGCACTTTTCACAAGCGCCTGTTCAGAATAAGAAAGCGCAGCTTAAGCATCGCATTATGAGTGAATTTGCGCAGTGGAGAGGAACCGATTACCGCTGGGGAGGTGACAGTCGCAATGGTATTGATTGTTCGGCGTTCACGCGCAGAATTATTGCCTCGGTTATCCATAGACGCTTGCCGCGTACCGCGCAGGAGCAAAGTCGTATGGGGCAGAAAGTCAGTCAGCGTGAGCTGAAAGTCGGCGATCTGGTGTTTTTTAAGACGGAGCCGAACGTGCATCACGTTGGCGTTTATATCGGCAATGACTCCTTTATACATGCCTCCAGCTCGCAAGGCGTGACAATGTCACATTTGTCGAATCAGTACTGGCAGGCGCACTATTTGACCGCTCGCCGGGTGAGCGCATAACGACAGAACAGGCCTATGGGATCCCAATCCAGGGGAAAAAGCGCAATAAAATGCGGCGAGGCCGCATAATTGCGCGTTTTGACTCTCGACGCGACGGATTCGGATGCCTATTATTAGTGCGGCTTGTTTACGCTTACAGAATATGAGGGGAGTCAAATGCGCGCAGCGTTTTGGGTAGGATGTGCCGCGTTATTGTTGTCGGCTTGCAGCAGTGACAATGAACCTGTTCAGCAGGCGACAGCAGCGCATGTCGCACCGGGTTTAAAAGCATCGATGACCAGTTCCGGTGAGGCAAATTGCGCCATGATAGGCGGTTCACTTTCCGTTGCCCGTCAGTTAGACGGATCGGCAATTGGTATGTGCGCGCTTCCCAACGGCAAACGTTGCAGTGAACAATCCCTCGCCGCGGGAAGCTGTGGTAGCTATTAAGCACCCATTACTACATTAAATCGGCAAGCTTATAGCTTAACGTATGTTCCGCTGTGGCCAGGGTGAGCTGGTTGGCGGTCAGGTCTACTTGTGCGCCCTGTTTCAGCATGGTGCTGAGGGTATTGTCCAGCTCGTTGAGCTGGGGATCGGCGCACATCATTCGGGTCATCGCCATCTCTTTTACTTTCAATGCACCGTCAGAAAGTGATGCCTGACCGTTGAAGCGATTACACATATTGCCCGAAATCATCATCTTTTCGCCAAAACTCAGTTCAAGCGGATGACCCGTTGCATTGACCGGTTTACCGTCTACGCTCTCCAGCACAAAGCGGTGATGCTGTAATTGCTCACGGCTGACCGATACTTTTCCGTTGCTTACACAACCTGCAACCAGCAGGCTCAGCGCAACCAGCGCTATGACCTTCTTCATGTTAACTCTCTGCATTTAAACGTAATCGCCACCGACAGCATACCTATTTCATCGCCAGTGGCTTTGGGGAAATTCTGAAATGCCCTCCTGCGAACAGGAAGGCGGCGGATCAGAACAGGGCGTTAGGGCAGGTTTCTCCGTTCGCTAACTGTTGTAAATTTTGCAGCGTAGTCTCAGAAATACTGGTCAACGCTTCAGCGGTGAGGAAAGCCTGATGCCCGGTAAACAGGACGTTATGACAGGCCGACAGGCGACGGAAAACATCATCCTGGATAACGTCGTTCGACTTATCTTCGAAGAACAGATCGCGCTCGTTTTCGTAAACGTCCATCCCCAGTGAACCTATTTTCTGATTTTTCAGCGCTTCAATCGCCGCCTGAGAATCGATCAGGGCGCCACGACTGGTGTTGATGACCATCACGCCATTTTTCATCTGATCAAACGCGGCATGGTTCAGCAGGTGATAGTTTTCCGGCGTTAACGGGCAGTGCAGTGAAATCACATCGGATTCGGCGAACAGCGTCGGCAAATCAACATACTCCACGCCGAGTTCGAGCGCAGCTGCGCTGGGGTACGGATCAAACG
The DNA here is from genome assembly GCF_057983045.1 of Citrobacter sp. LST-B2. Lineage (NCBI taxonomy): Bacteria > Pseudomonadati > Pseudomonadota > Gammaproteobacteria > Enterobacterales > Enterobacteriaceae > Citrobacter > Citrobacter sp. LST-B2. The sequence continues at coordinate 2,578,510 of NZ_CP192598.1, read as the reverse complement.
CCAGCAGACGCATTCCAAAGCCTTTCAGAATACGCAGGGCCGCGATGCCGATCTTCCCGGTACCAATCACCCCCGCCGTTTTTCCGTGCATCGTGAAGCCGGTTAATCCTTCCAGTGAGAAGTTGGCATCACGGGTACGCTGATAAGCGCGGTGAATACGGCGGTTCAGCGTCATCATCATGCCCACTGCATGTTCCGCGACGGCTTCCGGAGAATAGGCCGGGACACGAACGACCTGCAGACCTAACTCTTTTGCCGCATCCAGATCGACGTTATTGAACCCCGCGCAACGCAAAGCAATGTACTTAACGCCATGATTTTTCAATTCTTCGAGCACCGGGCGACTGCCATCATCGTTCACGAAAATACACACCGCCTCGCAGCCATGAGCGGTTTTAGCCGTTTTCTCCGTCAACAGAAAATCAAAGAATTCAAGTTCAAAACCAAAGGCTTCGTTAACCTGCTGCAGGTACTTTTTGTCGTACTGTTTTGTACTGTAGACGGCGAGTTTCATAAGTCTTTCTCCAGTGATATCGAATCACAATTATCGAATTCAAATTATTTTACAAAACATAAAATATTATTGAAAGTGATACCTATAATGAATAATTCTAGAGCATCAATAGATTGTTCGTTCAGTGTATCGATTGCAGATTTCAGCAGGTGACAGTGCTGCTCCACACCTCTGTTTCGGTGACACAGACAGCCCGTTGTTCGTCAGGATACGACTGATATGGCGTCAACATCGATTAATATCAATATGTTCCTGTGCAACAGTCTGCATTTCAACCGAACGATTTACTCACTTTCTACGGCCGTTGACTTTCACATTATCCGGGCCAGATTGCAGAATAGAGGGCAATAGTTTGTCGGCTATTGCCCGCTATTAATCTTTAGATTTATCTGATAAGTCTCTGTAATTTATCTGACTTTCTGATCTTAACGATGGTGAAAAGTTTGTGTGTCACCCTGGAGCATCTATTCTTAATCTGGGCATGGTTAACTAAACATGACACAATAACGGCCTAATTCGGCTTAATTTTTCGCTAAATCAGGATATTAACTGCCCATGAAGGGTAAATATAAAGCCGTTCTGGCGCTTCTCTTACTCGTGATCCTCGTGCCGTTGACTCTGGTGATGACGCTGGGGTGGTGGGTTCCGACGCTGGCGGGCATCTGGCTGCCAGTTGGAACGCGCATTGCACTGGATGATAGTCCCCGATTCACGCGCCACGGTTTACATATTCCTGAACTTCGCTATCTGGTTGATGATTGCCAGTTGGCCAGGGTCAGTCAGGCCTGGTTGTCGCATCCCAGCCGTTGGCAACTGGATATTGGCACACTGGAACTCGATTCTGCCTGTCTGGCAAAACTGCCGCAAACGGAACAATCTCCGGCGGCGCCGCGCACTCTCGCGGAATGGCAGTCCATGCTGCCCAATACCTGGATCACCATCGACAACGTTATTCTTTCACCCTGGCAGGTGTGGCAGGGCAAACTGAACGTTTCGCTGACCCCTTCGCTCCAGCAACTGCGTTATCAGGGCGATAAAGTGAAGTTTCAGGGGCAGTTGCGCGGTCAGACGCTGACGGTGAGTGAGCTTGATATCATGGCGTTTGAAGACCAACCGCCGGTCAAACTGGTTGGTGAGTTCACGATGCCGCTGGTGCCGGATGGACTGCCGGTGAGCGGACACACCGTTGCCACGCTCAGTCTGCCGCAGGAGCCATCGTTGGTCGATGCGGAACTGGAGTGGCGTGAGAATGCCGGGCAGCTCATCGTAATGGCACGGGATAATGCCGATCCGCTGCTTGACCTGCCGTGGGAACTCACGCGTCAGCAGTTAACCATCAGCGACGGACGCTGGTCGTGGCCTTATCAGGGGTTTCCCCTCAGCGGGCGTCTGGGCGTGAAGGTGCAGAACTGGCAGGAAGGTACCGAGAACGCGGTGATCAGCGGACGGTTTAATGTGCTGACCCAGGGGGAGGCGGGGAAAGGGAACGCCGTGCTTTCGTTTGGACCGGGAAAACTGAGCATGGACGACAGCGCGATGCCGCTGCAACTGACTGGCGAAGCCAAGCAGGATGATCTGATTTTCTATGCCAGATTACCTGCCCGGTTGACCGGCAGCCTGACCGATCCGGAGCTGGCGTTTGAACCAGGCGCGCTGCTGCGCTCGCGCGGACGGGTCATCGACTCACTGGATATTGACGAAATTCGCTGGCCGCTGGCGGGCGTGAAGGTCACGCAGCGTGGCGTGGACGGACGATTGCAGGCGATTCTGCGCGCCCATGAGAATCAGATGGGGGATTTCGTTCTGCATCTGGACGGGCTGGCGAATGATTTTCTGCCTGATGCGGGGCGCTGGCAGTGGCGCTACTGGGGCGAGGGCAGTTTTACCCCGATGCACGCGAAATGGGATGTGGCAGGCAAAGGTGAATGGCATGACAACACCATCACGCTGACCGATTTGTCTACGGGATTTGATCAGCTTCAGTACGGCACCATGAAGGTTGAAACACCCCGTTTAATCATGGATAAACCGGTCGAATGGGTGCGTGATGCCGCACATCCCCGGTTTAGTGGGGCGCTCTCGTTCGATGCCGGAGAAACCCATTTCTCCGGCGGCAGCGTTTTGCCGCCCTCAACGCTCAAGTTCAGCGTGGAGGGGCGCGATCCAACTTTTTTCCAGTTCAAAGGCGATTTGCATGCCGGGGCGATCGGCCCCGTGCGGTTAAACGGTCGTTGGGATGGCTTACGTTTACGTGGTCAGGCCTGGTGGCCAAAACAGTCACTGGAGGTGTTCCAGCCGCTGGTGCCGCCAGAGTGGAAAATGAAATTACGTGAGGGCGAACTGTATGCCCAGGTGGCGTTTTCGGCAGCGGCAGAACAAGGATTCGAGGCCGGTGGTCACGGCGTCTTGAAAGGCGGCAGCGCCTGGATGCCGGATAACCAGATCAACGGCGTCGATTTTGTATTGCCGTTCCGCTTTAGTGAGGGCGCGTGGCAACTGGGCACGCGCGGACCGGTGTCGCTACGCATTGCCGAAGTTGTCAACCAGGTGACTGCTACCAATATCACCGCCGATCTGGAAGGCGCTTATCCGTGGAGTGAAGCCGAGCCGCTGCTACTGACTGACGTGAATGTGGATGTGTTGGGCGGTAAGGTTTCCATGCAACAACTGCGAATGCCGCAGCACGATCCGGCGCTGGTGCGGGTGCAAAATATCTCCTCAAGCGAACTTATCAGCGCAGTAAATCCGAAACAGTTTGCCATGTCCGGGCCGGTGAGCGGTGCGCTCCCTCTGTGGCTGAACGATGAGAAATGGATTATCAAAGATGGCTGGTTAACCAATCCGGGTCCGATGACGCTGCGCATCGATAAAGACACCGCCGATGCGGTGGTAAAAGACAACATGGCAGCAGGGGCGGCCATCAACTGGTTGCGGTATATGGAGATTGCCCATTCATGGACCAAAATCAATCTGGACAATCTGGGCGTATTGACGATGCAGGCGCAAATTCGTGGCAACAGCCATGTGGATGGCAAGGTCGGTACGGTGAATCTCAACTATACCCACGAAGAGAATGTCTTTACGCTGTGGCGCAGTCTGCGCTTTGGCGACAATCTCCAGGCATGGCTTGAACAAAACGCGGCGCTGCCGGAAAAAACCTGTCAACAAGGCAAGGAATGTGAGGAACCCCAATGAAAACAATGATAGCCGTGCTGGCGCTTCTCCCGCTGTGGTTCGTAACGGGCTGCACGCCGCGCATTGAAGTCGCGGCGCCAAAAGAGCCCATCACCATTAATATGAACGTCAAAATTGAGCATGAGATTCATATCAAAGTGGATAAGGACGTTGAAAGCCTGCTCAAATCCCGCAGCGACTTGTTCTGAGGTGATGATGAAAAGAACCTTTATTCTGGCGGCGCTCATTCTGAGTTTGCTGAGTGGCAGTGCCTTTGCGCTGACGTTAAATGAGGCCAGAACCCAGGGCCGGGTCGGTGAAACGTTCAATGGTTATCTGGTGGCGCTGAAACAGGATGCGCAGACGCTGGCGCTGGTCAGTGAGATCAACAAAGCACGCAGCGCCAGCTACCAACAGTTGGCCGAGAGTCATAACATCCCGGTCGATGAAGTGGCGAAAATGGCCGGACAGAAACTGGTCGAGCGGGCGAAACCAGGAGAATATGTCCAGGGCATTAACGGGAAGTGGTTGCGGAAATAATCATTCCACATTGCCGTCTGCGGTTTTTCCTTTTTGTTGGGTGACGCGTAATAATTTGCAGGGTAAGTTTCTATACTCTGTTTTCTTACGCGCTATTCAGCAGAAGGGGCAGTTATGGCAAGTCACGGCATCACAGAAACGTTTACTCTCGGTTCCCGGCAGGTCAAACGCATAGGGTATGGGGCGATGCAACTGGCGGGGCCTGGGGTTTTTGGTCCACCGCGCGATCGTCATGTTGCCTTGACGGTGCTTCGGGAAGCGATCGCGCTGGGCGTCAATCATATTGATACCAGCGATTTTTACGGTCCGCACGTTACCAATCAAATCATTCGCGAAGCGTTGCATCCTTATCCGGACGATCTGGTGATTGTCACGAAAATCGGTGCCCGCCGTGGAGACGATGCCTCCTGGCTACCGGCATTCTCACCAGCGGAACTCAGGCAGGCGGTTCACGATAATCTGCGCAATCTGGGTCTGGATGTACTGGATGTCGTTAACTTACGCATTATGCTGGGCGAGGGTCACGGCCCGCATGAAGGTTCCATTGAAGAGAGTTTCAGCGTGCTGGCTGAGCTTCAGCAGCAGGGGCTGGTCAGACACATCGGTCTGAGCAATGTGACTGCCAGCCAGGTGGCGCAAGCGCGCAGTATCGCAGAGGTGGTCTGTGTGCAAAATGAGTACAATATCGCCCATCGTCAGGATGATGCGCTGATCGACGCGCTGGCGGAAGACGGCATTGCTTACGTTCCCTTTTTTCCGCTGGGTGGGTTTACGCCGCTACAGTCTTCAACGCTCTCCGACGTGGCCGCAAGCCTGAATGCAACGCCAATGCAGGTTGCGCTGGCATGGTTGCTCCATCGCTCACCGAATATTTTGCTGATACCGGGTACCTCTTCAGTGACGCATCTGCATGAAAACATGGCGGCAGGGGATCTGACACTTTCAGCGGAAGTGCTGGCGACCCTGGACAGTATTGCGCAAAAGGCATAAGGCGGAGGTTGACCATGACTGAAAAACGAAATGCACAATGTCACTGCGGGGCTGTCAAATTTACCGTTCAACTTAGCGATGGGTTTAATACCATCCGGCGTTGTAACTGTTCATTTTGTCGGATGCGCGGTGCGGTGGTTGTTTCTGCGCCGTTGATGGGGATAACGGTTCTCTCAGGGCAGGATAAACTGACGGAGTATCGTTTCAATACCGGCACAGCAAGGCACTTTTTCTGTTCAGTGTGTGGGATTTACACTTTCCACCAGCGACGTTCCAGTCCGGATCAGTATGGCGTGAACGTGGCATGCATTGAGAATGTGTCGCCGTTTGATTTTGCCTGCGTGGAAGTCACTGACGGGGTGAATCATCCGAGTGATGGTGCGAGTAATGGCGTGGTGGGATATTTGCGTTATCAGGCGAAGTGATAAAAAAACCTCCCGCCGGAGCGGGAGGGGGAGAACTTACGCTGCAACCACGCTATCGATGGCGGCTTTGGCGTCAGACTGCGCTTTAGACGCTACTTCCGGGCCGTAGGCAATCCCTTCTGCGAACACGAAGTTCACATCGGTGATGCCGATAAAGCCGAGGAAGACTTTCAGGTACGGCGCAATCAGGTCAGTTGGGGTGTCTTTGTGGATACCGCCACGGCTGGAAAGGATCACTGCACGTTTACCGGTCACCAGACCTTCCGGCCCTTTCTCGGTGTAGCGGAACGTCACGCCAGCACGTGCAATCAGATCGAAATAGTTTTTCAGCTGCGTCGGGATGTTAAAGTTGTACATCGGCGCCGCGATAACGATCACATCGTGTGCTTTCAGTTCAGCGATCAGTTCATCAGAGAGCGCCAGTGCGTCCTGTTGACGAGGCGTCAACGGCGCGTCGCTCGGGCGCAGGGCACCCACCAGTTCGCCATCCAGTACCGGGATCGGATTAGCAGCCAGGTCACGGACGGTGATTTCGTCAGCAGAGTGCTTTTCACGCCACTGTTCAACAAAATAATCAGACAACTGACCAGACTGAGAGTACCCTGCCAGAATACTGGATTTGAGAACTAATACCTTGCTCATGGGTGTTTCCTTATAGGTGTTTGAATGGGCTGTGCCCCGTTGCTTGTTGACACTTTATTCACAATCCTGTCGCAGAGAAAGCGCAATATATCGAATCCTATGTTCGAATTTATTGAACAACACACAAAATGTGCTGATGTGGTACTCTATACCTATCATTTAGAAGAGATTTAACCAGGCAGTGCTCTGCCTTTTAACGCTATGACAGAACAACAAAAATTATCCTTTCATGCCTTACAGCAGCAGTTAGATTCATTAATGCTGCGCGATCGGCAGCGCTTTTCGCGCCGCCTGCACGGTGTGAAGAAGGTTAAAAATCCTGATGCACAACAAGCCATTTACCAGGAGATGGCGAAAGAGATTGAACAGGCAGCAGGTAAAGTTGTGCTACGTGAAGCGGCGCGACCAGAGATTACTTACCCGGAAAACCTGCCCGTCAGTCAGAAAAAACAGGCGATCCTCGACGCCGTTCGCGACCATCAGGTGGTGATCGTGGCCGGGGAAACCGGCTCGGGGAAAACCACTCAGCTCCCGAAAATCTGTATGGAACTGGGGCGTGGAGTGAAAGGGCTGATTGGCCACACCCAGCCGCGTCGTCTGGCGGCGCGAACGGTGGCGAACCGTATCGCGGAAGAGCTGCAGACAGAGCCGGGCGGGTGCATTGGTTATAAGGTGCGCTTTAGCGATCACGTCAGCGATAACACGATGGTGAAGCTGATGACCGACGGTATCCTGCTGGCGGAAATTCAGCAGGACCGTCTACTGATGCAGTATGACACCATCATTATCGATGAAGCGCACGAACGCAGCCTGAATATCGATTTTCTGCTCGGCTATCTGAAAGAACTGCTGCCGCGCCGTCCGGATCTGAAAATTATCATCACCTCCGCGACCATCGATCCGGAGCGTTTTTCGAAGCATTTCAACAATGCGCCGATTATTGAAGTGTCTGGGCGCACCTTTCCGGTGGAAGTCCGCTATCGACCGATCGTCGAAGAGGCCGATGACACCGAACGCGACCAGTTGCAGGCCATTTTCGATGCGGTAGATGAGCTGGGGCGTGAAAGCCCCGGCGACATCCTGATCTTCATGAGCGGTGAGCGCGAGATCCGCGATACCGCCGACGCACTGAATAAACTCAACCTGCGCCATACGGAAGTGCTGCCGCTGTATGCGCGACTGTCGAATAGCGAACAGAACCGCGTCTTCCAGTCGCACAGCGGGCGGCGCATTGTGCTGGCGACCAACGTGGCGGAAACCTCGCTGACGGTACCGGGGATCAAATATGTGATCGACCCTGGTACGGCGCGTATCAGCCGCTACAGCTACCGCACCAAAGTACAGCGTTTGCCGATCGAGCCCGTATCGCAGGCCTCCGCCAACCAGCGTAAAGGGCGCTGCGGTCGTGTATCCGAAGGCATCTGCATTCGTCTTTATTCTGAAGATGATTTCCTGTCGCGTCCGGAGTTTACCGACCCGGAGATTCTGCGCACCAACCTGGCGTCGGTCATTTTGCAGATGACGGCGCTGGGGCTGGGCGATATCGCCGCGTTCCCGTTTGTCGAAGCGCCGGATAAGCGCAACATTCAGGACGGCGTGCGTTTGCTGGAAGAGTTGGGTGCGATTACCACTGATGAACAGGCGACGGCCTATAAACTGACGCCGTTGGGGCGCCAGTTGAGCCAGTTGCCGGTGGATCCGCGCCTGGCACGCATGGTGCTGGAAGCGCAAAAACATGGCTGCGTGCGCGAGGCGATGATCATTACCTCGGCGCTGTCGATTCAGGATCCGCGCGAACGCCCGATGGACAAACAGCAGGCGTCTGATGAAAAACACCGTCGCTTCCACGATAAAGAGTCCGATTTCCTTGCCTTTGTGAATCTGTGGAATTACCTCGGCGAACAGCAAAAAGCGCTGTCGTCCAACGCGTTTCGTCGCCTGTGCCGGACCGACTATCTGAACTATCTGCGCGTGCGTGAGTGGCAGGATATCTACACCCAACTGCGTCAGGTGGTAAAAGAGCTGGGTATTCCGGTGAACAGCGAACCGGCGGAATACCGCGAGATCCATATTGCGCTACTGACCGGGCTGTTGTCGCATATTGGCATGAAAGATGCCGATAAGCAGGAATATACCGGCGCGCGTAATGCCCGTTTTTCGATTTTCCCCGGTTCCGGCTTGTTCAAGAAGCCGCCGAAGTGGGCAATGGTTGCGGAGCTGGTGGAAACCAGCCGTCTGTGGGGGCGCATTGCAGCACGCATCGATCCCGAGTGGGTGGAACCGGTCGCTCAGCATCTGATTAAACGTTCTTACAGTGAACCGCACTGGGAGCGGGCGCAGGGCGCGGTGATGGCGACGGAAAAGGTGACCGTCTACGGTCTGCCGATCGTCGCAGCGCGTAAGGTGAACTACAGCCAGATTGATCCGGCGCTGTGCCGTGAACTGTTTATCCGCCATGCGCTGGTGGAGGGCGACTGGCAGACGCGTCATGCTTTCTTCCGCGAAAACCTCAAACTGCGTGCCGAAGTGGAAGAACTGGAGCATAAATCGCGTCGCCGTGACATTCTGGTGGACGACGAGACGCTGTTCGAGTTCTACGACCAGCGCATCAGCCATGATGTCATTTCTGCCCGTCACTTTGATAACTGGTGGAAGAAGACCACCCGCGAGACGCCGGACCTGCTCAATTTTGAAAAGAGCATGTTGATCAAAGAGGGCGCGGACAACATCAGCAAGCTGGATTACCCGAACTTCTGGCATCAGGGCTCGCTGAAACTGCGGTTGAGCTATCAGTTTGAACCGGGGGCGGATGCGGACGGGGTGACGGTACATATTCCGTTGCCGTTGTTGAATCAGGTCGACGAAAATGGTTTTGAATGGCAGATCCCGGGCTTACGTCGCGAACTGGTGATTGCGCTGATTAAATCGCTGCCGAAGCCGGTGCGGCGTAACTTTGTTCCGGCCCCGAACTATGCCGAGGCGTTTTTAGGCCGCGTGACGCCACTGGAGCTGCCGCTACTGGACGCGCTGGAGCGTGAGCTGCGTCGGATGACAGGCGTGACGGTTGACCGCGAGGACTGGCACTGGGATCAGGTGCCCGATCATCTGAAAATCACCTTCCGGGTGGTGGATGATAAAAACAAGAAGCTGGAGGAAGGGCGCTCGCTACAGGAGCTAAAAGACCGGCTGAAAGGAAAAGTGCAGGAGACGCTCTCGGCGGTGGCCGATGATGGCATTGAACAGAGCGGGTTGCACATCTGGAGTTTTGGGCAACTGCCGGAAAGCTACGAGCAAAAACGTGGCAATTACAAAGTCAAAGCGTGGCCTGCGCTGGTGGATGAGCGCGACAGCGTGGCGATCAAACTCTTTGATAATCCGCTGGAGCAACAGCAGGCGATGTGGTCTGGCTTACGCCGTTTGTTGCTGTTGAACATCCCGTCGCCGATCAAATATCTGCACGAGAAGCTGCCGAATAAAGCCAAGCTGGGTCTGTACTTCAACCCGTACGGCAAAGTGCTGGAGCTGATTGACGACTGCATTTCCTGCGGCGTGGATAAGCTGATTGATGCTAACGGTGGTCCGGTCTGGACGGAAGAGGGTTTTGCCGCGCTGCATGAGAAGGTTCGCGCCGAGCTGAATGAGACGGTTGTGGAGATTGCGAAGCAGGTCGAACAGATCCTGACCGCCGTCTTTAACATTAATAAACGCCTGAAGGGGCGCGTGGACATGACGATGGCGCTGGGGCTTTCCGACATCAAAGCGCAGATGGGCGGACTGGTGTATCGCGGATTTGTCACCGGCAACGGCTTCCGTCGTCTTGGCGATACGCTGCGTTACTTGCAGGCGATTGAAAAACGTCTTGAGAAACTGGCGATTGATCCCCATCGCGATCGCGCGCAAATGCTGAAAGTCGAAAGCGTACAGCAGGCCTGGCAGCAGTGGTTCAACAAGCTGCCGCCGGCGCGACGCGAAGACGAGGAGGTGAAAGCGATCCGCTGGATGATTGAGGAGCTACGGGTTAGCTATTTTGCTCAACAGCTGGGAACGCCGTATCCCATTTCGGATAAACGTATCCTGCAGGCGATGGAACAGATTAGCGGGTAATTCAGTACCGGATGGCAATGTATTGTCCGTAGGCCCGATAAGCGCAGCGCCATCGGACGCAGGTGAGACGTTCGAGTCTGTACCGTATTGTTACAGAAGCGGCCAGAGGATCTGGCCGCGAAGGGATTACAATTCGTTAGGCTGAGCGTTGATCGCCGGGCTATGTTTCACCCGACTGGCAAAGAAAATGGCAACCAGGGATATCGCCACGGTGGTAAGCAGATACCACGCCACGGGCACCCAGTCGCCGTCATATTTCGCCAGCAACCCGGTAGCGATGAGGGGAGCGGTACCGCCCGCCAGCGCTGCGCCAATCTGGTAACCGAGGGTGATGCCGGTGTAGCGAACGTTAGCGCTGAAAATTTCCGAGCACAGCGTCCCCAGCACGGCGGTGACCGGTGCCCACAGCACGCCGAACATCACGATGGTCGCCAGCATAATGCCCCAGGTGGTGCCGGTATTCAGCAGCAGGAACCATGGCACGATAAACAGGCCAAGCAGGGCGACGCTGATGGCATACATCCGTTTGCGGCCAATTTTGTCCGACAGCAGCCCCATCAGCGGGATCATCACCGTAGCAATCAGTGCACCCACGGTGACGGCTTCCAGCACCTGGGACTTCTGATAACTCAGTGTGCTGGTGGCATAGCTGACCACAAAGGTCGAGAAAATATAGAACGGCGCGGTTTCCACCACCTTCAAACCTGCGGCAATCAGCACTTCACGCCAGTGATGAGTCAGCGTATCGCGCAGCGGTGCTTTGGCAACCTGACCCGTCGCTTTGACCTTTTTGAAGTCTGGCGTTTCATCGATATCCCGACGGATCCACAGTCCTAACAGCACCAGCACGGAGCTCAGCAGGAAGGGAATACGCCAGCCCCAGGAGAGGAAATCTTCCTCACTAAACAGGGTCATCAGCGAGACGATAAACGTCGCCATCAGCATGCCAATAGTCACGCCCGCCTGCGGAATACTGCCGAAGAAGCCTTTGCGTTTTTCCGGCGCGTATTCATAGGCCAGCAGGAGTGCGCCCCCCCATTCGCCACCAATGCCCATCCCCTGAATGATGCGCATCAGGATAAGCAGAATGGGGGCCCAGATACCGATCATCTCATAGGTGGGCAGTAGACCGATCATCACCGTCGCGCCGCCCATCAGGGAAAGCGTCAGCACCAGCGTTTTCTTACGCCCGATGCGATCGCCGATGTGGGCGAAAATTACCCCGCCAATCGGGCGAATAAAAAAGGTCAACGAGAAGGAGAGGTACGAGAGGATCAGACCGATTACCGGGTCAACCATCGGGAAGAAAATCTTGTTAAACACCAGCGCAGCCGCGGTGCCATACAGAAAGTAATCGAACCACTCAATCGCACTGCCGGTCAGACTGGCGACAAGTACCTTCTTATTTTTCTTCAGAATAACCGTACTGCTTTCATGGGTCGTCATTAACTGTAAACCTCCGCCAGAGAACAAAAAAGGTGTCACCTGGCAGTGCGGCAGGTGCAACCTGTTACGTTAAAAGGTTGTGAAATTGTTAATCAAACTAGGTGTGTTAGTAACATTTAACAAGAGGAGGCACGCCGTAATGGGCTAAAAAGAGAGCATTTTGCCAGGATGATTTTCTGTAATTGCAGAATAAATGACGTTAATCGTTCATATTTTGATAATTAAACAGGATAATCTGCAGGTGCAACCGCACGATTTTTAGACGTTTTGTGTTATTTCACTGAGATGACAAAAAAAGCGTCGAAATATCAATCATCAGCCTTTCAGAGAGATCTACTGTTTATTCAGCGTGGGTGCGGTACTCTGCTGAAATAAGAGGAGGAGCTTAATGATGCAACCGTTCCCGAGACTTTTCGCCACCACCCTTGAGGCGATCAACACGGTGGGGCAGTGGCTGGCGCAGGATGATTTCTGCGGCGGGCCCGCTTACCCGGCAGACTGTGTGGTACTGGCGGGCAATGCCGTCATCCCGACAATTGACGCGGCCTGCCAGATAGCCCAACAGCAAGAGGTTCCGCTGCTGATCGCTGGTGGGATTGGTCACTCCACGACCTTCCTGTATGCCGCCGTTGCCCAACATCCCCGTTACAACACGATCCAGACGACCGGACGCGCCGAAGCCGCCATCCTGGCGGATATTGCCCGGCAGTTCTGGCACATTCCCGCAGACAAAATCTGGCTGGAAGATCAGTCAACTAACTGCGGAGAGAACGCCCGTTTTAGCGCGCAAATGATCGCGCAGGCCGCAACACCGATTAACACGGCCATTGTGGTACAGGATCCTACGATGCAACGGCGTACCGTAGCGACCTTTCGCCGGGTAACCCGTGACGATCCGGACGCACCGCGCTGGCTGAGCCATCCGGGATTTACGCCTGTCTTGTGTCAGCAGGAGGACGATATTGTATTTGCTAATGACCCTGGCGGCCTGTGGAGCATCGATCGCTATTTAGCGCTGGTGGTGGGCGAAATCCCGCGCTTGCGCAATGATGACACCGGCTATGGACCTCGGGGGCGTGACTTCATTGTGCATGTGGATTTTCCGCCGGAGGTCGAGGCCGCGTGGCAGATCCTGCAACAGGATGCGGCGCTGAATGAGGCGATGAACCACCGTTCGTTACGCTAACACCTGCCCGTTTGGGAGTGTTTTCTCTCAAACGGGCAAAACAAAAATGCCTGCGTTTTCGTTCTCCCCAGCCTGACCCCTCTCTTTTATGAAGCAGTTCACAGAATTACGACACCAGCCGGGATCGCCGAGGCATGATTGATATTTATTAACAATAGTTTCACTTGTTAAAAACAATTCAATCACAGGAGTAGCGCATGTCAGTACCCGTACAACATCCTATGTATATCGATGGACAGTTTGTGACCTGGCACGAGGATGCCTGGATTGATGTCATCAACCCGGCGACGGAAGAGGTGATTTCGCGTATTCCTGATGGTCGTGCAGAAGACGCGCGCAAAGCCATTGCAGCAGCGGACCGTGCGCAGGCTGAGTGGGAAGCGCTGCCAGCGATCGTTCGTGCTGGCTGGCTGCGCAAAATTGCCGCCGGGATCCGTGAACGTGCTGGCGAAATCAGTGCCTTAATTGTGGCTGAAGGAGGAAAAATTCAGCAACTGGCCGAGGTGGAAGTCTCTTTTACTGCCGACTATCTCGACTATATGGCGGAGTGGGCTCGTCGCTATGAAGGCGAAATTCTGCAAAGCGATCGCCCTGGCGAGAATATCTTGCTGTTTAAGCGCGCGCTGGGGGTCACCACCGGGATCCTGCCGTGGAATTTTCCGTTCTTCCTGATCGCCCGTAAGCTGGCTCCGGCCCTGTTGACCGGGAACACCATCGTGATTAAACCCAGCGAATTCACGCCCAATAACGCGATTGCGTTTGCCAAAATTGTTGATGAGATTGGTCTGCCGCGTGGTGTGTTTAACCTGGTGCTGGGGCGTGGTGAAACCGTCGGCCAGGAACTGGCCGGTAACCCGAAAGTGGCGATGGTCAGCATGACCGGCAGCGTGGCAGCAGGTGAAAAGATTATGGCGACTGCGGCGAAAAATATCACCAAAGTGTGCCTGGAGTTGGGTGGCAAGGCGCCAGCGATTGTGATGGATGATGCCGATCTTGAACTGGCGGTCAAAGCGATTGTGGATTCCCGGGTCATCAATACCGGACAGGTTTGTAACTGCGCGGAGCGTGTCTACGTACAAAAAGGGATTTATGACCTGTTCGTGAACCGCCTGGGCGAAGCCCTGAAAGCGGTACAGTTCGGAAATCCAGGCGAGCGTAACGATATCGCCATGGGGCCGCTGATCAATGCCGCGGCCCTGCAACGTGTGGAGCAGAAAGTGGCGAGGGCGGTACAGGAGGGGGCGCGGGTGGCGCTCGGCGGCAAAGCCGTTGAGGGCAAAGGTTACTTCTATCCGCCAACATTGCTGTTGGATGTTCGCCAGGAGATGGCCATCATGCACGAAGAGACCTTTGGCCCTGTGCTGCCTGTGGTGGTCTTCAATACGCTGGAGGAGGCTATCGCGATGGCTAATGACAGTGATTACGGCCTGACATCGTCTATTTATACGCAGAATCTCAACGTCGCGATGAAAGCCATTAAAGGGCTGAAGTTTGGTGAGACTTATATTAATCGCGAGAACTTTGAAGCAATGCAGGGCTTCCACGCGGGATGGCGTAAGTCGGGGATTGGCGGCGCAGACGGCAAGCACGGGCTGAACGAGTATCTGCAAACCCAGGTGGTTTATTTGCAGTCCTGATCGGCAAAGCAGGGCGGAGGTTTCACTCCGCCTTTACGCTTAAAGTTTGACGAACTTATCAAGGGTACGGATCAGTTGCGTCACGAATCCGTATTCGTTGTCGTACCAGGCCACGGTTTTTACCAGTTGCAGATCGCCCACCTCGGTAATTTCGGTCTGGGTGGCATCAAACACAGAACCAAAGTGCGAACCGATAACGTCTGAAGAGACAATTTCTTCATCGGTATAGCCAAAAGATTCATTATCGTGCGTGGCTTTCTTCAGCGCGTTGTTAACCTCTTCCGCCGTCACTTTCTTAGCCAGAATCGACACCAGTTCAGTGACAGAACCGGTTTTCACCGGCACGCGCTGAGCATGACCTTTCAGCTTGCCGCTGAGATCCGGAATAACGAGACCAATTGCTTTTGCCGCGCCTGTGGTATGCGGAATGATGTTTTCAGCGGCCGCACGCGATGCGCGCAGATCTTTGCCACGCGGACCGTCCACCAGTGACTGCGTGCCGGTGTAGGCGTGAATGGTGGTCATGGTGCCCACTTTAATACCAAAGTTGTCGTGCAGCGCTTTCGCCATCGGCGCCAGGCAGTTGGTGGTGCAGGAAGCCACCGAAACAATCACATCACTGGCATTCAGCGTGTCATCGTTAACGTTGTAGACAATGGTCTTCATATCGCCAGCCGGCGCAGAGATCAGCACTTTTTTCGCGCCAGCATCGATATGCGCCTGAGACTTTTCAGTTGAGGTATAAAAGCCGGTGCATTCAATAATGACTTCCGCTCCTTTCGCTTTCCACGGGATATTTTTGGCGTCTTTTTCTGCATAAACCGCGATCGTTTTCCCGTCAACAATCAGCGCGTCTTCGGTAAAGTCTACGCTCCAGGGGAACGGACCATAGTTAGAGTCATGCTTTAGCAGATAGGCAAGGATTTTAGGGGAGGTGAGGTCGTTGATCGCGACCACATCAACATCGCTTTTGACTTCGAGTAACCGACGCAACACCAGGCGACCAATACGACCAAAACCGTTAATGCCAATTTTACTCATGATTAACTCCTGTGAGGATGTAGCGGACATTCTTTTTTCCCTACCAGGCATAGTCCAGGATGCCGGGGTGAGCAATCGCACATCTTGCCGTTAACCCTAACTGTCTGAAATGCGGCGTAGAAAAGTTAATGAATTTTTAAGGAAAGATCGCTATGTTGTCGCTTTATTGTTTTTTACTCAGGAAGTGTTATGGGCAATAAGTACTCAAGCCTGCAAATTGGCATCCACTGGCTGGTCTTTTTACTGGTGATTGTCGCTTACTGTGCGATGGAGTTCCGGGGCTTTTTTCCTCGCAGCGATCGTCCCCTCATTAATATGATTCACGTTTCTAGTGGGATAGCGATTCTGGTGCTGATGGTGGCGCGTCTGCTGATCAGGCTGAAATATCCGGCTCCTCCCATCGTGCCCAAACCGAAGCCGATGATGACCGGACTGGCGCATCTTGGGCACCTGGTGATTTATCTGCTGTTCATCGCGCTGCCATTGATCGGCATGGTGATGATGTACAACCGTGGTAATCCGTGGATGGCCTTTGGTCTGGTGATGCCGCACGCGGCAGAAGGGAACTTTGACCTGGTGGATACGCTGAAATCCTGGCACATCACGCTGGCCAATCTGGGCTATTTTGTGATTGCGTTGCATGCCGCCGCCGCGCTACTGCACCACTATTTATGGAAGGACAACACGCTGCTGCGCATGATGCCGCGTAAACGCTAGCGTGACTATACAGGCGCGGGGAGCGCTTCTCGCGCCTCTATTCTGCGGGCGACTTTGCAAAGTTTAGCGGTAATAGGCAATGACCTGTATCACGGTACTGACCGGCCCAGGAATTTCGTCACCGGAGGTACGAATAGCGCGCGCCGCCATTCTAATGGTGTGACCAGACTCACTGTCAGCGAGCCCATCAACCTCGCTATAACCCTTGATCAGTTCATGCGCCTCGACATAACGGTCTGCTCTCACGGGCATAGCCGGGTCGCCTGAAGGTTGGTGTTGATAATCTCCCCATGCCAGTTGAATTCCGTAATGGTGCGCGTCGTCTGTTCCCGGAGCAATAATGCCTCTGCGGATATCCAGTACACGAGTAACAGGAATCATTGTGAACTGTATCTTATGCTTTCTGTCGTCGAATGAAGCCGGGCATCGGATTGTAAAACTGGCATCTTTCCAGCGTGAGACGACAGCGGTTCCGTCATAATCACCCATGTTGATACTGACATGGTGACTCTTGATATCGCAGGTCGGAGGCTGAAAAAATATCGTCGCTTTTATTATTCTTGAATCATTAATATAGGCACGACCCTCCCGGGTAATCCTGTTGGTTTCTGAGCTGGTAAAAGAGTATCCCGATTTCTCATAAACCATTCCCACTTCCGGACCGATTACGGTCAGGGCGCCCGCGTCAGATGGAATATTTTGCCCGGGAATTTTCCAGTATTTTATCGTGGCATAAAGGTGAGTGTAGGGCGTCGCTTCATCCCACCTATCCGTAAGGGGATAAGGTTGTAACGAGTGGTATCGCGCACGAAATGACTCCGCCGCAGATATCCCAATCCCCGGAACGTTAGTCGCATAAATATAGTCATTCCCCTGATGGGCAATAGCAGGTGTAGCCGTGAGCAGGGTAAAGCGAGGAGAGAGTCCGTCGATGTCGCAAACCCCAACATCGAGATCAACAACGTGATTCTCAGCCGTATAAATAACGGCCCACTCAGACAGTGGCAACGGCAATGACATGCGAATGTTATCAACATTGACCTCGGTTGCCTTATAGATTTCAGGCCACGCGTGATAACGCGTTATCGCGCGGGGTTGGGATTCGCAGTGAATAACCGTCGCCGACGCTGATGCTACATTCAAAAAAAGAACCAGCATTGCCAACGTGAAAATAGACCTAATAATGCGATGGCTGGCAATCTCAGTGGATTGCCACATCAGTTTTAAATATCTCATGTTATTAACATTGCGTAGTAAAAAATTAACTCCGACACGCGACGACGCGTATTGTTACCTAATAAACTCGCTTTAGAACTTTTATTCTGTTCGCCAGGCTCACTGTTAAAAGGGTCACTATTACTGGTAATTAGCGATAACCTGTACCACGGCGTTGGCAGGGCCTGGTGCTGAATTACCGGCGGTACGAATATACCGCGCCGCCATCTTTATAGTGTTATCTGAACCGTGGAATCCGTTCCCCCCTACAGGGGTATCATCCGCACTGAAGTTGGGGTTAAGCGTATTGGCAGCAACATAACTGTTTAAGACGACGGGGTTTAACGGTTCTTGTGAATTCTGCGTGGTGTAATCACCCCAGGCCAGTTGTATCCCATAGCCCTGGGCACCTGTGCCGTCGAGCGCGATAATCCCTCTGTTGGCATCCACCACTTGGGTGTAAGGCGCTATACTGATCTGCACTTTTCCGTTTGGGGAATTAGGTGAAAGTTCTGACTTGGGGTCAATATTATAGGGATAAGTATAGGTCGATTTGGAGTTCGTCATTCCATCATATCCCATCGCATTCGGGCATATCAAATTGAAACTGGCATCCTTCCAGGGGAAAGGTGCGGTTGAATCGCCCATATCCACCTTAACATTGTCCCCTTGTATATTGCAGGTGCCAGACTGAAAGGTCATGGTAATGGTTAAAATTCGCGACCCACTAATATAGGCCTTATCGTCACTGACTATCCGGTCGGGGTTCGAACTGGTAAAGGTGCTACCCGAGGACATATATAAAACGGCGGTGTCGGGTCCGGTAATGGTGACCGGGCCGTTATAGGCGGGAATAGTGCCAGGAATTTTCCAGTACTTTATATCTGCTTCAAACTGGAGGCCTAGAATATCCCGGGTATAAAAAAGTGCTTTAGGATAAGCGTTCACAGCATTTTTCCCGACGACATCGGGTGCTGAAACAGAAATGCCAATACCAGAAATATTGGTGCTATAAATGTCATAGCCGTTTATGGAGCCTACAGGCTGTGCGTTGTTCAGAAAAGCATAATACGTGCTGACAACGGAGTTACAGTTTCCTGTATCAATGCCAATAATCGCGTTTACAGAATAAATGGTGTGCCAGTCGGGGATATTAGCCCCTAAGGTAATGGTCGCCCCTGGTGAGGTTAGATTAAAGGGCTGATGCATCGTCGACCATTGGTTATAATTATTGGTGGAGCTTGTTGATGGGTCGCATTTAACTACATAGGCCGAGGCCGAGGCAATATGGAAGAAAAAAAGAATAAATAGATATTTCAAAAAAGACATAGCTACACCTTTTGGCATACGGCAGTAAAGCGCTGGATCGCGTTTTTACCTTTCGCGCTGGAATCATCTGGATTAAGGGAATAAGGGACACGACATTGATTATTCGCGTTCTCACCCCATTTCACGAGCAATGTTCCTTTTTGCTTACTGACTTTAACGTAAATAACCCCGCCCTGGGACACCGCACCCACGTGCGTGTCTTCATCATCAAAAATGTCGGCGCCAAAGGGGAGCGGCTCTCCCTGCCAGCTTGTGGTAATCAGCACCGGCGTGCCGGTATGGGTAGCAAATTTTACTTTGACCACCGATCCTGAACGCGGAACAACATTCTGCGCCGTGTTTTCAAAGTCAACGCCCAAATCAGAGCCTTCAGGGTTAATACCTATCCGATTTTCCTGATAGGGGACCAGTGACGGTGACAGGGCATAGCCTGAACCATCAATGACGGCACCTGCATAACCCGCGACTTTGGCACCTTCTGCCCCTTTTGCTTCAATCAGGGCATAGTTATCGCTGCTGTAAGGCGAGAAAGTGACCCCACCCGAGTGGACGACCATCCCCCCGGACATCCCGACGGAGGTACTGCTATAGCCTTTACCGGTGCTGTAGCTACCGTTCATCGTTGCCTTGCTTCCCTCCCAGGTTCCGCTGACGCTGCCAGAGCTTCCCGAATTGTCATCATGCGCACCGCTAACGTTGTAGCCGTATTTATTGTCTTCACCGAACGAGCCAGAAAGGTTTGCCTGTTGACCACGTCCGCCAGCACTGTCCTGGTTATAGCGCATGCTCAGATAAGGCATTCCTGTACCATTACCCATGCCTAACGGCATGGAAAACGTCAGATACCAGGTGGTTTGATCATTTCCGTTTCCCGCTTTGTTTCGGCTGGCGTTAATGCTGTAGTTCAGCAGCTTATAGTTATTGGAATACCCCAACTGATACTGGGTGTTGTAACCCTCGTTGTTATTCCAGTAGTTTTGCATTGATGAGCTGACATAAAGGTTACCCAGCCCGGCAGGGAGGCCCTGATTAAAGCTTAATGAGAACTGATTTTTAGAACGGGAGACGCTATCCGGATCGCTGCCATTATTCATTGCGTCGCGTGTACTCATGGCGGTTTGAAAATCCATATAACCGGAGCTGGAATAACGATAGGCAGCAATCGTGATGTTACTATTTGTCGCATCAAACAGTTTGTTGTAACTCAGTCGATAACTTTGCCCCATCGGATTACCGATCTTGCCGCCGATCTGACTCGTCGATTGAGTGACATCCGCGCTGATCGCCCCCGCTCTCGTACCTATTGCTCCCCCCAGCAGGGCAGCCTGATAGTGCTGACTGTACTGTAAGCCCGTATAGGCAGTCAGGATATTGGTTAAGCCGCGCATATAGGTTGTTTCATAGAACAACGGCATTTCAGCGGCGTTGTAGTCGCGAAGCTTGCCAACCGTTGCAGTGAATTGCTGGGTCCCCGGACGCAGTGATTGCGCCAGAGACGAATAAGGCACTGAGTATTGCTGGGTGCTACCGTCCGCTTCTTCGACGGTGACATCCAGATCGCCGCCATACCCTGTCTGCCCGAGATCATCGATCAGAAACGCTCCCGGTGTCACGGTGGTCTGATACAAAATATGGCCAGACTGACGTATCGTCACTTTAGCATTTGTCTTCGCGACCCCTCGGATTTCCGGCGCGTATCCACGCTGAGAGGCGGGTAACATTCTGTCGTCGCTGGCCAGTTGTGCGCCGGTATACGAAACCGAATTAAACATCTGGCCTGAGGTAAAATATTGACCAAGATAAAGATGACCATGAACAAACTCGGCATCGCGTTGTACATAGCTATTGCTACTTTGATAGCCGCCGCCCTGTTCCGGTGTCCAGGAATAAGAGCCATTGTGGCGAAAGTACCAATTACCAATATTTAGCCCGGCATTTAACGAAGAATAGAGCGAACGTGCCGTGTCGGCATTATTGTAGCGGGAGTCATAGCCATTGACATAATAGCCGAGCATCAGTGCCGGAACACCACTGTCCCAAAGTGACGGATCAACACTTCCTTGCGCCGTGTGCTGAAGGTAGATTTGTGGTATTTCAATATTAAGTTGCTGCTTATCCGCATCAAAATGTACGGTGGCATTTGGCAAGAGTTGGGAGAGGTCAGAACATGCTGCGGGGTTAGACAGTTCGCTGCGCGAATCTTTTGGTACTCTGTCCATATTAAGTTTAATCAACTGAATGATTTTCGGCGTTAAACAGGCCTCAGCCCGGTATTTATCGACTTCAGTAAAAGTGACCTCTTCATGTGAAATTGGAGAACCATTTACAATGATATCGATAAGGTATTTTCCGGGGATAACATTTGAGCCGTAGGTGAAGCGATTTACATCGATTTGATTTGCCCTGTCCTGGCGCAAAAGTTGTGTGTCAAATTCAGCAGCAGTCTCTTCAGATGAGACAGACTTATCCTCCCCAGAATGGTTCTCAGTGTCATTAGCGGTAGCGCTAAATGAGAAAGACAATATAACTGTAGAAAAGCAACAGAGATAGAATCCGGGGAGAAATTTATTTGAAATAGACACACGATCTACCCTCAAAAGGCATTAGCGTTTCGCTTTATGATCAATGAGCGCTCCATAGTCATTGATTGTGCTAAAAGATAACCCATCAATATTGCCCGTATTGTTCAAAGGGAATTGTTTTGTTTCACCCGGTGCCAGCATTTTACCGGCAGTTTCAGATGTGATGTTCTTGTCTTTAAAGTTAACACTAAAAATAGTGACGTTATATTTTGAGCTGTTTTGCACCGTGGCATTTTTACCATTTAATTGCCAGTGTAATTGTTCTGGTGCATCACTGCTTTTACCTTCTAACCCTTCAGGGCGGTAAAAAAGTTTAATACGCGTGCGAAAGACAACATTGAGTTTCTGTTTGATGTCGTCACTGTTCTTATCTTTTGCCGGGACCTCAAGAACATTGAGCCAAAACACTGACTCTTTGTCAGTAGGGAGCGCTGGAACCCCGGTATAGCTGATACGCAGCGTCTGGCCCTTATTCGAGTCTACCCGATTGATCGGCGGAGTGATCACGAAAGGGACGGATATTTTTTCGGGTGACGTGTTCTCATTCCCCGTATCGATCCAACTCTGAATTAATACAGGTCTGGCGTTTTTATTTGTCAGGCTGAGCGTAACCTGACTTTTACTTCCCTGGTATATGACTCTGGTTCCATCCAAAACAATACTGGCGTGACCTGGCTGACTCATCATCATGCCAGCACTAAGGGCGCAATATACTGTTGCTGCCTTTTTACTGAAAAATAACATACAAAATACCTAAGGTTTAACCAGGGAAATAAAATAAGTGATTACTGATACATCAGCTCATAATCCACAGTGCTGACGACTGACCCCGCAGTTGCAGAACCGGCTGCCGATACATATTCAACAAAATAGGGCATCCGGGTTTTACCACCTGCTTCAGTGTCAATAGCGGTGAATTGTGACGTGGTTGACTGACCTGGGTCGTTCACTTTAATTGTGCTACGATTCGAATCCAGCAGGCGGAACTGAACATTTGTCGCTGCATCAGTTGACGCTGTATTATTCAGATAGCCCTGGTTGTCACCGTTAGCACTTTTAAAGTTGGCCGCCACTTTGGTTTTTGCAGGCGTACCCAGGGTGCAGTTTTCAGCCACAATAAAGAACGGTACCTGGCCTGCAGAGGAGTTTGCACCAGCCAGCGCTGTTTTTGAAACTTCGTCCAGCGCAATTGTACCTGTACCAGCCGTTCCAACAGCGGCGCCTTTATATTCCAGAGAAACGTCGCATGTTGCATCTGTAATATTACCGTTAAAAGTAATGGTATTTGCTGCGAAGGCGTGCGGTAGATTAACTAAATTCACCGCCAGAATTGTGCCAGCAGCTATTAATTTATTAAATTTCATTTATAGCTCCATCAGAGTGTCGCACTCGTCTTTGTGTAAAATAACTATGGAATAATAAAAGGGACTATTACTACTATATTATAGTAGCTTTAGGTGTCATAATTTATGCCCCATTATAATGGAGGTCTATTGTTTTATGGTCCATTTTTGTACTTCAAATTTTGGTTTGAATTATAAACTGTTAATTTTATTTGAATTTAATTAATTATTAACAATGTAATATACAATATTAAGTATGCGGATAATCTATATTAAACATACATTGCATTAACAATATCTACGAAATTATTTTTAGATGGATACTGTTTTGTGTCATTTTTGCAACCATGTTTTTACCGTGATAGCCATTTTCTGCTATCATAGTGGCATGTGTACGTAGGTTGGTAAAAATAAAAAATGAAGAGCACATTCAATCCAGTAGAGATGGCGGGGCCCATAAGCACGCGCGTTGAATCGCCCTATTTGACGATATTGTTGGATACACTTGATTCGCACCTGCGCTATCAGCAGTGTCCTGTTGGTAAGCGCATTACCATCAGCGCTGCTCACCAGCCTAATTGTTATATTATTCGTAAGGGGGCGCTCTCACTTTACCGGCAGCCCGATGATATTCTTATCGAACTTATCGAAGCCCCGACACTACGTGGGATCATCCCGGTACATGAGTCCTCCCGATCAATACATATCCTTCGCGTTATTGAACCGGCTGAAATCGCCACGTTGAATAAAGAGGATTTATACGCGCTGCTGACAGAACACAACCTGTGGGAACCCTATGCCAGACATCTGCAACTGATCGCCAGCATGGCCGCAGAGGTACTGTTTAAGCTCGTCTCACCCACCGTATTTGAGCAGGTTCGCTATCAGCTTTTCGAGCTCATGAGCAAACCGCAAACACTGAGAGAGTCGATTACCGCCGAGAATTATATCCGCGGAAAAACCCGGCTTTCTCGTTCTGCAGTGATGAACGTGCTCTCGGCATTAAAAGCCGGAGGCTACATTACAATCCTGAATGGGCATCTGAAGGAAATAAAACATATTCCAGCGCAGTTTTAGATATTTGCAAAATTGATATTTCTGGCATGAGATAAATCTACATAACCTAAATTAAAACAGGGCTAAAGTATGGTTTTCGCCGGTGATAAACGAAAGGCACATAGGTAAACCCGCCTTTAAAGGCTGAAACAGTGAAATTTAACGCTCACTAAATAGAAAACGCTTTTTTTTCCTCCTGCGATTAAAACTCTGATAGTATACCCCCCTATAGTATTAAGGGGGGCCTATGCCGCATTCACCTGAAGATAAAAAACGTATTCTGACTCGCGTCCGACGCATTCGGGGGCAGGTGGATGCCCTGGAGCGTGCGCTGGAGTCTGGCGAACCTTGCCTGGCTATCCTGCAACAAATCGCTGCGGTCCGCGGTGCGTCCAACGGTTTAATGGGCGAAATGGTTGAGATCCACCTGAAAGATGAGCTGGTGAGTGGTGAAACCACTCCTGACCAGCGCGCCGTGCGTATGGCTGAAATCGGCCACCTTCTTCGCGCTTATCTAAAATAAACCTATCACCTCGCAATAAAGGGAAGAGACAGATGAAATCACGTGCAGCAGTCGCGTTTGGCCCCGGTCAGCCGCTCAAAATTGTTGAGATTGACGTCGCAGCGCCGAAAAAAGGCGAAGTTCTGGTTAAAATTACCCATACCGGGGTTTGCCACACTGACGCGTTTACGCTGTCTGGTGACGATCCGGAAGGTGTGTTCCCGGCGGTTCTGGGACATGAAGGCGGCGGTGTAGTGGTCGATGTCGGCGAAGGCGTGACCAGTCTGAAGCCGGGCGACCATGTTATCCCGCTGTATACCGCCGAATGCGGAGAGTGCAAATTCTGTAAATCCGGGAAGACCAACCTCTGTCAGGCCGTGCGCGCCACCCAGGGAAAAGGTCTGATGCCGGATGGCACCACCCGTTTTTCTTACAATGGTGAACCAATCTATCACTACATGGGTACCAGTACCTTCAGCGAATACACCGTATGTGCGGAAATCTCACTGGCGAAAGTCAACCCGCAAGCCCCGCTGGATAAGGTTTGTCTGCTGGGGTGTGGCGTCACTACGGGCATAGGTGCCGTGCATAACACCGCGAAAGTCAAAGAGGGCGATACCGTTGCCGTGTTTGGCCTTGGCGGGATCGGCCTGGCGGTGATTCAGGGCGCTGTACAGGCGAAAGCGGGGCGTATTATTGCTGTCGATACCAACCCGGAAAAATTCAAACTGGCGGCTGAAATGGGCGCAACCGACTTCATTAATCCGAAAGATTATGACAAACCGATCCAGGAGGTGATTGTTGAGCTCACCGACGGTGGTGTCGACTTTAGCTTCGAATGTATCGGTAACGTCGACGTGATGCGTGCGGCGCTGGAATGCTGCCATAAAGGATGGGGCGAGAGCATCATCATTGGTGTTGCCGGGGCGGGCCAGGAAATTAAAACTCGCCCGTTCCAGCTGGTGACAGGCCGGGTCTGGCGCGGTTCCGCGTTTGGCGGCGTCAAAGGGCGCACCCAGTTACCGGGCATGGTGGAAGAGGCAATGGCCGGGAAAATCCAGTTGGATCCGTTCATTACCCATCGTCTGCCGCTGGAGCAAATCAACGACGCGTTTGACCTGATGCACGAAGGTAAATCCATCCGTACCGTTATCCATTTCGGCGATAACTGATTCATCCGCCAGCGGAAATCACCGCTGGCGCTTTCCATTTTTTAACATAAATGTTGTCAAACTGTGACGAAAACGGCGCTTTTCCCGGTAAGTAAAATTCGCGGAATGCCGATGACTATCTTACGGGCGCGTATTACGCATTAATCCTACAAGAGAGTCGACGGTCATGGACAACACATCATCGATGCAAGCACCACATAAGCTGGGCTTTCTGCATCACATCAGGCTGGTTCCGCTGTTTTCCTCCATTCTCGGTGGCATCCTTTTACTGTTCGCGCTGAGCTCCGGTCTGGCGGGCTACTTTCTCATGCAGGCTGACCGCGATCAGCGGGATGTGACGGATGAGATCCAGGTCCGCATGGGATTATCGAACAGTTCGAACCACCTGCGTACCGCGCGAATCAACATGATTCATGCCGGCGCGGCGAGCCGAATTGCTGAAATGGATGACATGAAAGCCAACATTGCGGCGGCGGAAAAGCGTATTAAGCAGTCTGAAGAAGGGTTTACTATTTACATGGCGCGCAAGGTGAAAACTCCTGCGGATGAAGCGTTGGATGGCGAACTGGAGAGCAGTTTCAAAGCCTATATTGCGGGAATGCAACCGATGCTCAAGTACGCCAGAAACGGCATGTTCGAAGCGATCATCAACCACGAAAGCGAACACGCAAGACAACTGGATGCCAGTTACAATAAGGTCCTGTTGAAGGCGATTGAACTGCGCATGGCGCGCGCTAACCAGTTAAGCGAACAGGCTCATCAGCGCACCCAACTGGGCATGATATTCATGATTGGCGCTTTTGGTCTGGCACTGGTGCTGACGCTGATGACGTTTATTGTTCTGCGTCGTACCGTCATTCAGCCGTTGCAGCATGCCGCGCAGCGTATTGAGCAAATTGCCGCCGGTGATCTCACCATGCAGGATGAACCTACCGGGCGTAGCGAGATTGGGCGACTGAGCCGCCACCTGCAACAAATGCAGCGTTCGCTGGTGCAAACGGTCGGTTCGGTGCGTCAGGGGGCAGAAGAGATTTATCGCGGTACCAGCGAAATCTCGGCGGGCAATACCGATTTGTCGTCACGCACCGAAGAACAGGCGGCGGCGATCGAACAGACGGCGGCCAGCATGGAAGAGTTGACCGCGACGGTGAAGCAAAACGCCGATAACGCACACCACGCCAGCAAACTGGCGGAAGACGCGTCCGGCAAAGCCAGCCGTGGCGGGCAGATGGTTTCCGGCGTGGTCCAGACGATGGGCAATATTTCGACCAGTTCGAAGAAAATCTCTGAGATCACAGCGGTTATCAACAGCATCGCTTTCCAGACCAATATTCTGGCGCTGAACGCTGCGGTTGAAGCCGCGCGTGCCGGCGAGCAAGGACGTGGATTCGCCGTGGTCGCCAGTGAGGTCCGCACGCTGGCCAGCCGCAGTGCCCAGGCAGCGAAAGAGATTGAGGGGCTTATCAGCGAATCCGTCCGTCTCATCGATCAAGGTTCTGGTGAAGTGGTCGCGGCGGGGAACACGATGACCGACATCGTGGAGGCGGTAAAACGCGTCACCGATATCATGCTGGAAATCGCCGCGGCGTCGGACGAGCAGAGCCGCGGGATCGTGCAGGTCAGCCAGGCCATCTCTGAGATGGACAAAGTAACTCAGCAGAACGCTTCGCTGGTGGAAGAGGCCTCTGCGGCAGCGGCGTCGCTGGAAGAGCAGGCGGCACGACTGACGGAGGCGGTGGGGACGTTTCGCTTACAGGGTGGACCCACGAGCAAGCGCGTACCGACAACAAACACCCCCGTTCAGCCTCTGACACAGCCGGTTACCGATCACGGGGATAACTGGGAAACCTTCTAAGCGCCATTACCGGATGAGGCGAAAAGGCGTCTCATCCGGATTGTTATAACGGCATCGATTTACGGATAGCGGCAATTAAGCGTTGCGCGCCAGAAGAGAGCGGTGAATCCACACGGGTGAGAATACCGATCGGCTCGCCTGCGCCCTGTGTGGGCACGGGTAGCGAAACCAGCGTCGCCTGGCGCAAATCCTCTTTCACCGCGCCAGAGGGCACAAACCAGACGTAGTTATAATCAACCGTTAACTGGCGCGACAGCGAGGCGGAGAGCGTCTCAATGCAGCCGGTTGGCATCTTACAACCCTGGCTTTGCAACAGCGTCTCGGCATTCTGCCGTGGTACTGTGCCTTTGGGCGAAACAACCACGGGCCACTCCATCACGCGACTCAGCGTCACGTTTTCCTGTAATAGTGGGTGATTCGGACGCACGACCAGCTTTAATGACTCGAGAAACAGCAGCTCATAATTAAGGCCGCTCATCAATTCCGGATCGGACATCCGGCCAATGCCGATGTCGAGCTCGCCGGATTTCAGGCCCGCCAGCAGCATGGTATTGTTCATCGTTGCCACCTGCAGCGTGCTCTCTTTTTGCTGCTGATGAAACTGACCGATGACCGACGGAAGAATACCCAGCGCGGCGGTCGGTAGCGCGCCTATTCTTACCACATCATTGTTAAGACCTTCTTTACGGTTCAGCGCCTGCCCGGCGGTGTTGAGCGCATCTAGCACTTTCACCGCATGGGTTAAGAACTGCTCGCCAGGTAACGTCAGTTGCGCCCCGAGCCGTCCGCGCTCAAAGAGGCGGGTGCCGGTCAGTTGCTCCAGTTCGTTAAGCGTTTTGGAAAGCGCAGGCTGGCTGAGGTTAAGGGTTTCGGCTGCGCGCCCCAGGGTTCCTTGTTGAGCGACAGCGACAAATGTATGAAGATGGCGCAATCGGATGCGCTGACTGAACAGACTATTTTTTTCCATAAGCGATGTTAAGAACAGAGCGATGCCGGTGACAAGTAAAGTTGTTTGTTTTTGATAACTTGATTGCAAAATATTATTAACATTTAACTTATTTAAGTAACAGCACTTTCTCTTCGGAGGCGAAAATGATCCATGTCGTAGGCCACCTGAATCCGGACAGTGACGCCATTTGCACCGCTTTTATGGCTGCCCGCTGGTTGAACATGCGCGGACGTCAGGCCTCGGCCTGGCGCCTGGGTGAACCCAATCGCGAAACCCAATTTCTGTTTGAGCGTGCGGGGCTGGACATGCCGCGGTTACTGACGATGCCGCTGACAGACCTCGACGTCTGGCTGGTGGATTTCACCGAGCCAGCGCAGGGACCGGAAACCCTTATGGCGAGCAATATCGTGGGTATTATCGATCATCACCGTCTGGGTGGACTGGTGACCCGTTTGCCGCCAGAAGTGTGGATAAAGCCGGTGGGCAGCAGCGCCACGCTGCTATGGCAACTGATGAGTCCGGAGGACAGGGCGCAGATAACGTCTGCGCAGGCGTTATTACTATTGGGCGCAATATTGAGTGACACTGTCACGCTTCGCTCGCCAACCACCACGGCGGATGACCGTCAGGCCGTTGAAGCACTGACAACGCGTGCCGGGGTTGAGCTGGCGGCGTTCAGCGCTGACCTGCTGAGTGCTAAAACCAGCGTCGAAGGATTAAGTGCCAGTGAACTGCTGCAAAAAGATATCAAGCGTTTCACCATCAAGGGTCAGCAGGTGAGCGTTGCGCAGATCGAACTGTATGCATTGAGCCAGGTCGCTGACGTGATGGATGCCCTGCGTCAAGAGATGGCCGATTATGCGACCCGCAGCGGGGCGGATTTGGTGGTGCTGATGTTGACGGATATCAACGCTGGCAATTCGCAACTCTGGTTTGCCGGCCCGCGCCAACTGGAACTGGCACAACCGGTGACGGTTGAGGGAATGTTGAGCCGCAAGAAACAGATGCTGCCGTGGCTCGAAAGCCATGTTGCGAAAATAGACCAGGCCTGACAAAACGGGCTGAGAGATTCAGCCCGTTCTCTTCATCAGACGTCGAAAAAGACGGTTTCGTTTTCTCCCTGCAGGTGAATATCGAAGATATAGACGATCTCGCTACCACGCTGTTCGCGGCGGGCAATCAGTGTCTGACGGCGAACTTCCCATTCGATCAGATTGAGCACCGGATCGCGCTGATTGGCTTCTTGCTCATCCGCAAAATAGAGACGGGTGTTCAGGCCAATGTTGATGCCGCGCGCGACGATCCACAGATTAACGTGGGGAGCCATCAGGCGGCCATCGCGTCCCACAACACAGCCCGGCTTAATGGTATCGAAACGCCACACGCCGCTGTCGAAGTCTGAACAGGTTCGTCCCCAGCCGCGAAAGTCCGCGTCGAGTGGCTTATCTTCCTGACGGTCAGCCGGATGGTTGTAGCGTCCATGGGCGTTGGCCTGCCAGATCTCCAGCAGCACATCGCGCACCGGCGTACCGGAACCATCAATTACCCGCCCCTCGATCACAATACGTTCGCCTTCGGTATGGCTATTGGTCAGCGTGGAGCTGAAGTTTTTCTCAAAGATGTGAAATCCAGCGGCGTCAGGCGCAAGCCCAATGTGCACATACGGTCCCGCCGTCTGCGAGGCGGTTTCCTGCAAATACTCTTTCATTGCGCGCCTCCCTGAGTGCGGTTTTCAAACAACGTAGCGCGCTGTCCGCGAAGTACGAGGTCAAAACGATATGCCAGGCAGTCGAGCGGTACGGCGGCGTGGGTATCCAGTTCGGCAATCAATGTGCGGATCGCATCATCGTTATTGATAGTTTTCACAATTGGGCACTGTTTGATCAACGGGTCGCCTTCAAAATACATTTGCGTAATCAACCGTTGGGCAAAGGCCTCGCCGGAGAGTGAAAAGTGAATATGCGAGGGACGCCAGTCACTGACCTGATTGCGCCACGGATAAGGGCCGGGTTTGATGGTACGGAAAAAGTAATAGCCGTTCTCATCGGTTAATACCCGTCCGCAGCCGCCAAAATTAGGATCAATCGGCGCGAGATACTGGTCTTTTTTATGACGATAGCGACCACCGGCATTGGCCTGCCAGACTTCGACCAGCGTATTTCTCATTGGGCGGCCAAAACCGTCGCGCACGTAACCGTGGACGATAATCCGTTCGCCAATCGGCAGGCCGTCTTTGGCGTAATTCATAATCAGGTCGTTATCCAGCGGGCCAAGATCGTTGTCGCTGAATACCGGCCCGGTGATTTCAGACAATGAATTCTGCAAAGAGATCAGCGCGTTGCGCGGCGAGCGCAGAACGCTGGTCTTATAGCCGGGGGCGAAGGCGGGCGGATGGCTGTTATAGTCGCGATGGATCACCTCGCGAGAGGACACTTTTTCACGCATAGCGGACTCCGGTACAGGGAAGAGATTTATTGTTTTATGATGACCTGAGGCAGTGTGTGTAAATGCGTTGTTAATTAAAAGTGAATTTATGTCGATTATTTCATAACCAGTGGCTATACCATGGCGCAAGGACTGATGCAGAGCGAATTCAGGTGAGATCACACTTTGTAAATTCTTCTCCCCAGAGTGAATGGTGTTTCCTACACTCCAGGTAACATTCACTGGAGGCATGACATTATGGCGAACACCATCACGGCAGATGAGATTCGGGAACATTTTTCGCAGGCAATGTCAGCAATGTACCAGCAGGAAGTTCCGCAATACGGCACGTTACTGGAACTTGTGGCTGACGTGAATCTGGCAGTTCTCGAAAATAACCCCACGCTGCATGAAAAACTGGCCAATGCAGATGAACTGGCGCGCCTCAACGTGGAGCGTCATGGCGCAATTCGTGTCGGAACGGCAGACGAACTGTCCACGCTGCGACGCATGTTTGCGATCATGGGGATGTTTCCGGTCAGCTATTACGATCTCTCTCAGGCCGGGGTGCCGGTACATTCAACGGCATTTCGTCCCATTGACGATGCATCGCTGTCGCGAAATCCGTTTCGCGTCTTTACCTCCTTACTGCGACTTGAACTGATTGAAAACGCGTCGCTCCGCCAGCGTGCGGCGGAGATCCTCGCGCAGCGCGATATCTTTACGCCACGCTGTCGCGAACTGCTCGACGTCTGGGAGAGTCAGAAGGGGTTTAACGCGACGCAGGCTCGCGAGTTCGTGAAAGAAGCGCTGGAAACGTTTCGCTGGCATCGCCACGCCACCGTGGATGAAAAAACCTATCATGCGCTGCATAACGAACATCGCCTGATCGCCGATGTGGTCTGTTTCCCGGGCTGTCACATTAATCATCTGACACCCAGAACGCTGGATATCGACCGGGTGCAGTCGATGATGCCGGAATGCGGCATTGAACCGAAAGTCCTTATCGAAGGCCCGCCGCGCCGTGAGGTGCCGATTCTGCTGCGCCAGACCAGCTTCAAAGCGCTGGAAGAACCTGTGCTGTTTGCGGGCGAAATGCA
Organism: Citrobacter sp. LST-B2; assembly: GCF_057983045.1. Taxonomy (NCBI): domain Bacteria; kingdom Pseudomonadati; phylum Pseudomonadota; class Gammaproteobacteria; order Enterobacterales; family Enterobacteriaceae; genus Citrobacter; species Citrobacter sp. LST-B2. Next base: position 2,546,567 of record NZ_CP192598.1, on the reverse strand, counting down.
GGGGACACACACGGCCCGCTTCGGCGAGATTGAACAACGCGGCGTGGCGCTGACGATAAAAGGGCGTCAGCTGTACGATGAATTACTGCGCCATGCCGGTACCGGGAAAGACAACCTGACGCATCAACTGCATTTGCAGGAGGTGTTTAACGCGTTTCCGGACAGCGAATTCCTGCTGCGCCAACAGGGACTGGCCTGGTTCCGCTATCGTCTGACGCCGTCAGGCGAAGCGCACCGCAATGCGATTCATCCTGGCGACGATCCGCAACCGCACATTGAACGTGGCTGGGTGCAGGCGCAGCCCATCACCTATGAAGATTTCCTGCCAGTCAGCGCGGCGGGGATTTTTCAGTCGAATCTCGGTAACGAAACGCAGGCGCGCAGTCATGGCAATGCCAGCCGCGAGGCCTTTGAACAGGCGCTGGGGTGTCCGGTGTTTGACGAGTTTGTGTTGTATCAGGAAGCGGAAGAACGCAGTAAACGGCGTTGCGGCCTGCTTTAATCCAGGTATCCTGTAGGGATCTGCGATTAACGGGTAAATATGGACATGATCAAACCTGGTATTCCACTGATTCAAACCGAACAGGGACAGCTAATGGGTGTCGTCCAGGACGACATCCACCTTTGGCGCGGTATTCCTTACGCCGCGCCACCAACGGGGAAATGGCGTTGGCGTGCGCCGCAGCCGGTTACTCCCTGGTCCGGGATTCGTGACGCCAATACCTTCTCCAGCGCCAGCTGGCAGGACATTGAGTACTGCAAAGAGTTGGGCGGCGGCGATCCCGGCGCATTTTCTGAAGACTGTCTCTATCTCAACGTCTGGTCTCCGGCGGAACGTCATCAGCCGCTTCCGGTGATGGTCTGGCTGCACGGCGGCGGCTACACCATTGGCGCGGGTAGTCTGCCGCCTTATGACGGCGTTGCGCTGGCAAAGCGCAACGTGGTTGTCGTGACCGTCAACTATCGTCTCGGTCACCTCGGCTTTTTTGCTCATCCGGCACTGGAAGGCGAAGAGGGCGAGGCTCTCAATAACTTTGCTTTGCTCGACCAGATAGCGGCGCTGCGCTGGGTACAGGAAAACATCGCTGCGTTCGGCGGCGATCCGCAAAACGTGACGCTGTTTGGTGAGTCGGCCGGGGCGCGCAGCGTACTCTCGCTGCTGGCTTCGCCGCGCGGAAAAGGGTTGTTTCATAAAGCGATTGTGCAGAGCGGCTACACGTTGCCGGACACGCCTCGTGAAATCGCGCTGGAAAACGGCGTTGCGCTGGCTGAACACTTTGGTTTGCAGAATGCAACGGCGGAACAGCTACGCGCGATTCCGGCCGAGGCCTTCTGGCCGTTGGGCGCACCGTACAAAATTGCGCCAACACCTGTCTCTGGCGATGCGGTACTGCCGGAGCCGATGCTGGACGTCTTTTTCGCCGCCAGACAGCACCCGATGCCGGTGATGATTGGTTCTAACAGCGATGAAGCCAGCGTGATGGCGGTTTTCGGCGTCGATCTTGCCGGACAAATTCAGAAACTGCGTCGTGAACGCAGGCTGGGACTCGGCCTGATTAAGCTACTGTATCCGGGCGTGAAGGGCGATGAAGAACTGGGACGGCAGGTGTGTCGGGATATGGCGTTTACGGCATTAGGCTACGTGGTGATGCAGGCGCAACAGCGGGTCGGCGAGCCGTGCTGGCGGTACTGGTTTGATTACGTTGCGGAATCGGAGCATCACACCTATGCCAACGGCGCCTGGCATGGCAACGAAGTGCCTTACGTGTTTAATACTCTAACGCTCGCTGAACCTTCACGAAATTATGTGAACGAAAACGATCTCGCCTTTGCTGTCCACGTTGCGGATTACTGGGTCAATTTTGCCCGTCATGCCAGTCGGAGTTGCGATGTTCTACACGGACCGGTCCGTTGGCCGGCCTGTATTCAGGGCCGCGATCGGTTGTTACGTATTGGGCTGAATAAGTTTGCTGGTTTTAAGGTGGAGAACCGGTTTATGCGGGCGCGACTTGCGCTCTTTAAACGGGTGATGACCCAGCACGTCAGTCTCGACTAGCTTTGCAAAAGTTGAAAGTTTGCGCGGGGAACTTTACGTGGGAATCAGGCTGTTCCCATCGACACAAAATATTTTCCATTTTGTTCAGATAATCTGCGGCCAACAATTGGATTATTAATCAATTTTGTCTAGAGTGAGCGGTCAGAATTATGCATCTTCTTGCCGCTGTCGAGCGCCAGCGCGGGACCCTTCACATGACCAGAAGGATTTACTTTCAGGTATGAATCGCAGACGATTTATTAAAGGTTCAATGGCAATGGCCGCCGTGTGCGGTACCAGTGGTATTGCATCACTTTTCACCCGTGCCGCGTATGCGGCGGAATCCGACATTGCGGACGGACAAACCGTCCGCTTTGATTTTTCCGTGCTGCAGTCCATGGCGCACGATCTTGCGCAGAAACCGTGGGGCGGTGCGCCGCGCGCATTGCCCAATACGCTGGCGAATCTGACGCCGCAGGCCTACAACAGCATTCAGTATGATGCCGCGCAATCGCTGTGGAACAACGTCGAAGATCGCCAACTGGACGCGCAGTTCTTTCACGTTGGGATGGGCTTCCGTCGTCGCGTGCGCATGTTCTCCGTCGATTCCAGTACCCATCTGGCGCGTGAGATTCACTTCCGCCCGGAACTGTTTAAATACAATGATGCCGGCGTTGATACCAGACAACTGGAAGGGCAAACCGATCTCGGCTTTGCCGGTTTTCGCGTGTTCAAAGCGCCTGAGCTGGCACGACGCGACGTGGTTTCTTTCCTCGGTGCGAGCTATTTCCGCGCCGTCGATGATACCTATCAGTACGGGCTTTCCGCGCGTGGTCTGGCGATAGACACCTACACCGACACCAAAGAAGAGTTCCCGGATTTTACCGCCTTCTGGTTCGATACGGTGAAACCCGGCGCCACCACCTTTACAGTGTACGCGCTGCTGGACAGTCCGAGCATCACCGGCGCCTATAAGTTTGTGATTCACTGTGAGAAGAGCCAGGTGATCATGGACGTTGAAAACCGTTTGTATGCTCGCAAAGACATCAAACAGTTGGGCATCGCGCCGATGACCAGCATGTTCAGCTGCGGCAATAACGAACGCCGCATGTGCGATACCATTCATCCGCAAATCCATGACTCCGATCGTCTGGCGATGTGGCGGGGCAACGGCGAGTGGATTTGCCGCCCACTGAATAACCCGCAAAAGCTGCAATTCAACGCCTATACCGATAACAACCCGAAAGGGTTCGGCCTGCTGCAACTGGATCGTGATTTCTCCCACTATCAGGACATCATGGGCTGGTACAACAAGCGCCCAAGCCTGTGGGTGGAACCTCGTAACAAGTGGGGCAAAGGCACCATCGGGCTGATGGAGATCCCGACAACCGGCGAAACGCTGGATAACGTGGTCTGCTTCTGGCAGCCGGAAAAAGCCATCGAAGCGGGTGATGAGCTGGAATATAAATACCGTCTGTACTGGAGCGCACAGCCGCCGGTCCGTTCGCCACTGGCGCGCGTGATGGCCACCCGCACCGGTATGGGAGGATTCCCGGAGGGCTGGGCGCCGGGCGAGCACTATCCAGAGAAATGGGCGCGACGTTTTGCAGTCGATTTCGTCGGTGGCGATCTGAAAGCGGCCGCACCGAAAGGCATTGAGCCGGTGATTACGCTGTCCAGCGGCGAAGCGAAGCAGATTGAAATTCTCTACGTTGAGCCGTTTGACGGTTACCGCATCCAGTTTGACTGGTATCCCACGTCAGACTCGACCGAACCGGTGGACATGCGTATGTTCCTGCGCTGCCAGGGAGACGCGATCAGTGAAACCTGGCTGTACCAGTATTTCCCGCCGGCACCGGATAAACGGACCTACGTCGACGATCGCGTGATGCGTTAATCTGCGCCAACGCCCTTCGAAATGCGAAGGGCGTCAACAGCCAGGCATGCGAAATATCTGTTCAGGAATTAAACACGATCCTGTTCGCATTTTTCCCTAAGTCAAATGGGTAAGCTGATGGAGTGTATTTCTTATACACATGGTTTATCACTAACAGGGAGAGCGTATGTTTCCAGAATACAGAGATCTGATTTCCCGACTGAAATCCGAGAATCCTCGCTTTTTGTCGCTTTTTGAAAAGCATAACAACCTTGATCATGAAATTGCCAGGCTGGAAGGTTCCGATGGTCGGGGATACAATCTCGAAGTCGTTCGGCTGAAAAAACAGAAGCTTCAACTGAAGGACGATATGCTCAAAATACTGCAGAAAGAAAGTGTTGACGCGGGATAATCCGCATTTATGAGCCGCCAGCCCTGGCGGCTTGAGAGAGATGACAAACCTTATCCTGATACCGGATAAGAAGAGATCACCTCATTAAAAATCAGGAAAATCAATTTATTGATTTTCGGCTGATAATTACAGAGAAGGAAAAACCACGCTTTTTCCTTCTCTGTCAGCAATCTAAGCCGCCAGCCCTGGCGGCTTTTTTGTGCCTGAAACTCAGCGATGTGGTAAAACCAACTGACATCCCGCGTGGGTATAACGCTGAACAATATCATCCGCTAACGCGCTGTCACTGATAATCGTTTTAATGCAAGAGAGCGTGGCGACGGCATGGGGTTCCACTGCATCAAACTTTGAATGATCGGCCATCAGTATCACTTCTCGTGAACGCTGAATAATCCGCGTTTTCACGCCGACTTCAAACAGGGTGGCGTTAGTGATCCCCGTGGCCAGCGACAGCGCATCGCAGGAGATAAAGGCCCGTTCCACTGAAAACGCATTGAGCATCTCCAGCGCCAGGCTTTCACCTACCGAAAAGTAACCCGGACGAATAAGCCCGCCGATAATGTAACTTTCGACGTGCGGAAAACAGCCCAGTTCATTGGCGATTTTGATGTCGTTGCAGATGACCTTCACACGTGCATCGGCCAGACATTTCGCCAGTTCGAGGCAGGTCGAGCCGGAATCGAGAAAGAAACAGTCACCGTCTTTGATCATCGTGCGGGCAAGGGCAGCAATCTCTTTTTTTGCCTCGGATTGCAGTGTCCGCTTAACCTCAAAGACATACTCTTTGTCGTCCATACTGTCGTCGAAATCCAGACAGCCATGACCGCGAGTCATACCGGGATACTGGCTGGCGATATACTGGAAATCGCGACGGACGGTCGCCTCCGCATAACCAAACAGTTCCATGGCCTGTTGGGTGGAGAGATGACGATGTTGCCACAGATAGTGCAGCATCTGTTTGATACGGTCAGGGCGCTGTTGGCTCATCGAAGCAATCTCCTCTTACAGTCCTGCAAACCGGGATAACGTGGTGTGATAATTCTGTGATGAGAACAGTGCACGCCCCACGACAAGATGTTGTGCGCCCGCCGTCGCCAGGTGTTGTGCCGCAGAAAGCGTAATGCCGCCATCGGCCCAGCACGCGGCTTGTGGAAAATACTCACGCACCTGGCGGACTTTGGCGCACAGGGTGGGAATAAACTGTTGTCCGACCCCGTCTGGTTCGCTGGTCATCACCATTAGCGCATCCAGTTGCGAGGCCAGATAGCGATACCCGTCAATTGGTGTGGCGGGATTCACCGCCAGCCCGGCTTTTGCGCCGATTTCGCGAATTTCTGCCAGCGTCTCAGAAGGGTATGCCAGCGCTTCGGCATGAACAAAAATCCATGCCGGTTTGATCTCCGCCAGGATGGGAAACCAACTCTGCGGGCGGGCAATCATGAAATGAAACGAAAGGGGATGCGTCGTCTGTTGGGCGACAGCCTGTACGGTTTTGAGGCCAAAGGTGATGTTGTTAATAAAGCTGCTGTCTTCGATATCCAGATGCAGTGAGCCGATATCGGCATCGGCCAGCGCGCTCAACGTCGCCCCGTAGTGCAGTGGATCTGCCGATGCGAGAGAAGGGTGCAGAATCATATCGCCTCCGTTAACCGGTAATCTGCGCGAACAGCGCGGCGTCAGTTTGCGCGTGTCGGACTGCCGCGAGTCGTTCAGGCGAATCGATAAACTGGCTGATGCGCTGGATGGTGAGGATATGCGCATTGGCATCCGTCGCGCTGACGCACAGCAGCAGCCAGACCGGATCACACTCTTCATGCCCAAAAGCAACGGGCGTTTTTAACGTCGTGATGCTGACCTGATTATGGTTAGCGCCTTGTTCGGGCCGCGCATGAGGCAAGGCGATGCCGGGGGCAATGACATAGTACGGCCCCCAGTTCAGGGTGTTGTCGATAATGCCGTCAACATAGCCTGGTTGCGCCGCGCCGAAAGTTATCAGCGGGCGAGAAGCGATTTCGACGGCCTGACGCCAGTCCCTGGCCTCTCGCTGTGCCTGTACCCACTTAACATCGTTTATCATCAGTCGTTGACTCCTTGCCGGTTAGGGTTACTCTGATAGCGATCCCCGTCGAGACTTTTGACGAAGGCGGCAGGGATCGCTGTTCTACCGGGGGTAAGCGCGCTGCTTATCCCCTTTTTTATTGCCGTATGTGATGCACTTTTTCCATAAAACGACTGACCCGCGCCTGATCGACAAAGTTGGCGAACACGCCGTCCTTTTTAAAGGTGGTGGCGGTTACGCAACCGTCGGCGATGCTCAGTTGCTCCTCGACGTTTTCCAGACACACCCCGGTATTCGCCAGCACCACGGTATCCGGTACCGTTTCTTTGACCCGCTTCAGCAGGGCGCTGTCGGTGCGTGCGCCCGCCGTCAGACCAGAGACGCAAAGGGCGTCAGGATGGTTGTTAAAGACCGTGGATTTGGCAATGGAACAAATATCGCGATTACCCAGATACACCGCCGCTTCAGGCACAATGTTGAACAGCGTTTTGACTTCACCTGCGCCGATGCGGTGCTGATGACGAATGGTCTCGCCGACGTTCGTGTCCCAGACCCCAAAGTCGCTGGCGTAGGCACCGGTAAAAATCTCGCGAATGAATTTTGCGCCCGTCGCCATTGCCAGATCGAATGATGCGACCGGATCCCACAACACATTGACGCCAAACGGAATGCGGATTTCGCTCATCAACTGCCCAATCACCCTCGCCATTGCTGCTGTGGTTTCCGGGCGAACCTTCGTGAGATAGGGAAGACTAAACTCGTTGGAAAACATGACGGCATCCACGCCGCCATTCTGTAGCGCCAGCAGATCGTCCCGGGCGCGGTCGATAACCCAGTTCATCCCTTTCTGTGCATCAAAGCTCGGGTCGCCGGGCAATGCACGCAAATGGCACATGGCAATGACGGCTTTTTCTGTTCCAATAACCTCTTTCAGCCAACTCATGAAGGTACTCCTTATTCCGATAGTTCACGTTTACGTAAGAACAGCACGACGCTGGCGACGATACCCACCGCCACGACGACACCAATAATGCCAAGCGACATCAGCTCCGAGATTGACCAGCCAAACATGTTGCCCACGGACAGCGCGGAGATTTGCGCGTTTTCACCGGCAAAACTAAAGCCGCCCTTAAGCGCCATGTCGGTGAAATACGGGGCAAACTGCGTGGCAATCAACAGGACGGTGACCATGACAATCACGCCGCTGATCAAGGTACGAATCAGGTCGCCGCGATGGATCACCGTCGCCATACAGATAAAGAACGGTGCGACGGGCAGATCGGCAAGCGGCAGCACTTTGTTGCCGGGTAAGATGCTGGCCAGAATCAGCATGATGGGGATCAGCAGCAGACCAACGGCAATCGTGGTGGGATGGCCCAGCGTGACGGCGGTATCCAGACCGATATACACCTCGCGCCCCTTGAAATATTTCTGGAAAAATTTCCGTGCGCCGTCGGAGATGGGGAGCAACCCTTCAACAATCAGGCGGATCATGCGCGGGAACAGCACCATAATCGCCGCGACGGTAATCATCAGGCTGGCGCATCCTTTAAAACCTTCACCTGCAGCGAGGCCAAAGATCAGGCCAAGCACGACGCCGATAATGACCGGATCGCCCACCATCCCGTAGCGTTTCTGGATCTCCTGGGCATCGATGTTGCGTCCCTTCATGAACGGGATTTTTTCGTAGATAGCATCCAGCAGAACGAACAGCGGCACGGAACTCGAACCATAACCTTGCGGGATCGAGATCCCCTCCAGACCGACAATGCTTTGCACGCGTTTTGCCGTCCAGTCGGCCATTTTTAGCGACAGCGCCGCGTGGCAAATGGCCCCCAGCACGCCATAAATCAGGCTACCGGTCATTAACTGGACCACGGTGCCGGTAATGGCGTAGTGCCAGTAGTTATAGATATCGACGTTCATGGTTTTGGTCAGACGAGTGACCAGCATCGCGACGTTGAGCAGAAAAATGATCGGGATAATCATTGCGCCAATGGCGGTGGCGTACCCGACGCCGGAAGCCGGCCCTGCGCCGACGTCAAACACATGCAGGGTCAGGCCGAAGCGTTCAATCATCACTTTGATGGGCGGGCTGAGGCTGTCGATCGCCATCACGATCACCAGTCCCATCCCGACAAAACCAATCCCTACCGTCACCCCGGCCTTGATCGCCTGCAGCCAGGGAATACGGAAGATCAACCCAATCACAATCATGATGATGGGGACAAAAACAGTACCGCCGAGAGACAGGATGTAGTCAAACATAGTGCCTCCTTGTTATTGCGTTAACAGTGCCTTGATTTCTTGTTTTAAGGCGTCGTCGTTAATTCCCGTTAGCAGGGCCGCGCCGTTTAACGTGGGAACACCGTAATCGTTGTTGGTGCGCATGGAGGTCACAATCAGGTCCATGCCGTTACAGTTCAGCGGGATCTCATTAAGACAGCACTGGGCGGTGCTTGCCGCAATGCCTTGCTCGGCAAGGAACTCCTGCAACTTGTGTGCAATCATGGTTGACGTCGACATGCCGGTACCGCATGCCACAAGGATCTTTTTCATAATGGATTTGCCTCTTGTGTAGTGCCTGAATCAGGCTCAACGGGAAAGTGCTCGGCTGGCAGGCCAGCCAGGGCGGTCAATAAGCGAATGCAGTCAGTCAAATCACGCAGACTGGCGACTTCCGCCGGAGAATGGGTATAACGACAAGGGATGGAAAGGCTGGCGCAGGGAATGCCGTCCTGCTCAACCTGGATATAACCGGTTTCGGTGATGACGCCAGGCGCCACTTCGCGCTGCACGGGAATATGGTGCGCAAGAGCCGTTTGCTCGAGCATCTGGATCAGCCGTGGTGGTGTAATTAATCCCGCCAGCGTGCCACGACCGTGGTAGTTCAGACAGGTGATGCCAACGCCCTGATTGACGCGAACCTCTGAGTAGTCCTGCAGATCCGGCGTATCGCAGGACGGCGTGATATCAATACCGATTGCAAGATCTGGTTTAACGCGACGTAAAACCGGGACAATGCCGCGGATGTTGAACTCTTCCTGCACCGAGGCCACCAGATACACCGCGATATCCAGCGACGCCGCACCGATGGCATCCGCGACGCCCAGTAGCGCGGTACATCCCAGACGATCGTCCAGCGCTTTGCTACACACCAGGTCGTTCGCCAGCAGTTGCGGCGGGTTATACAGCGTAACCGGTGTGCCAACCTGAATGCCCATCCGCTGGGCGTCGGCTTTATCTTTCGCGCCAATATCAATCCACAGTTTATCGACGGAAGGCGACTGCGTGCGTTCATCCCCCTTTGCGAAGTGGTACGCCTTAATGCCGATGCATCCCATCACCGGGCCGTTATCCCCGGCAAGCGTGACCATCGAGCCGGACATGGTGACCTGCGCCGGGCCGCCCACGCGTTCGAAGCGCAAAAAACCCGACGGCTCAATTTTGCGCACCATAAAGCCGACTTCATCCATATGGGCAAACATCATCAGGCGCAAGGCGTTTGGGTTATCACTGCCGTAGCGGGCGACGACATTTCCTAAGCGATCGCGCCAGACCTCTTTTGCCTGACGTGTAAATTCGCGTAGCATGACCTCAGCGACGCTGTTTTCATGCCCAGAAACCGCATTGAGATGCAAAAGCGAGAACAGTGTTTCCTGCACAGAAAATGACATAAGGATCTCCGTAGACGATAAAACAATCACTCGTTGAGCGTTTTATAGGCGCTGGCTGGGCGAATAATTGTGAGCTGCTTCACGTGGAAATAGCGAAAGCTGAGGAAATAAAAAATAATGTGAGGTGAGTGGAATAAAAACGCTCAATGCTGATGAAAGTCTGAACGTGGGAGGAAGGAACGGGTGAGTGAAATTATTGAGATCGATGACACGCTGCAGCTACGGGCGGTTGAAGAATGTCACGTTACCGGGCTGTATCAACTGGTATGTAAAAACAAGGCCTGGCTAATGCAGTTCTTTGACTGGCCGCAGTACGTCAATACGGAAGAGGATACGCGCAAAACGGTGCAGGGTAATATGATGCTGCATCAGCGGGACTACGCCAAAATGTTCCTTATTTTTGCCGGCGAGAAGATGCTGGGCGTGCTGTCGTTCAATCAGATTGAGCCGTTGAACAAAGCGGCCTATATCGGTTACTGGATAGACGAAACGCAGCAGGGGAAAGGGATCCTGTCGCGGGCGTTGCAGGCATTTATTCACCACTATGCCGGGCGCGGCGAAATCCGTCGCTTTGTGATCAAATGCCGGGTAAAGAACCAGGCAAGCAATCAGGTTGCGCAGCGTAATGGCTTTGAACTGGAAGGCTGCCTGAAACAGGCAGAGTTTCTGAACGGGCACTATGACGATGTTAACCTGTATGCTCGCATCATTGATTCGACGCTACAGTGAGCCAATCAGCGGCGTGCGGGTGATATGCTGATCGCCGTTGAACACTTTCGGCCCGCGCAGGTGAATGGCGTCGTCTGTGGCGGCTTCCACGGTGGTATGTCCCCGGATATCAACGTGATTTTCAATCAGCACCTCACCAAGAATGCGCGCATCGCCTTCAATCAGGATATGATCGTCGAGTAAAATGGGACCGCCGCACAACACGGCGTTTCCGCCCACCAGAACGTGATGTTTAAGGACACAGTTACCTTCAATCCGCGCTTGTTCCGCCACCTGTGAACTGTAGCGTAGCGTGGGGATCGCATCGTCTCCCGTTCCGGCGATCACCTGCGCCCGTCCGTACACTTTCGCGCAATCGCAAATCCAGACGTCGTTTTCGTCATTTCCTTCAATCAGCGCCTCTTCAAAGACCTCTGCCCGATGCTCAATAAAGGCGTAACTGACGATGGCATCGCCATAGATTTGTGCCTGATGGACAATGCGTGAATGGCTGACCGTGGCGCGGTCATAGATTTGCAGGATCTGATCGCGCTCGATGGTCAGCCCGCGTGCCGCGATGATTTCCGATTGCTGCAAAATTCGCGCATCGCCAAAGAGGTGGCAATCGCCACGGACCGTGGATGACTGAATAGTGACGTTGTCACTTATTCTGGCGCCGTGACTGAGTTCAGCGCGGTCAATCCAGACATTATCGCTAATGTGAACGTTGTCGCGCAGAAGACAGGGTTGTGTGATACGCGCATTGCCCGAAATCGTACAGCCGGAAAAGGCCAGCGTATTTTCGTCGTAAATCCAGCAGTGTCCGGCGTGGTCCAGCACGCTTTCATCATCAATCCAGCCGCCGGCGTCACCGGCTTTCACATCATTAAAGTCAATGAGTGCAATAATCTGGCGTAGTAATACGCTCATTTTATTGCCATTATCCTGGTAGCTGAACGCGCGCGGTTCGTCGCTGAGTCGGTATTTACGCATGAAGGCATTCCGTTTAGTGGCTTACTCTAACCGTAGCAAATTCTGCGGCACTGGCTAAAACGGATGAAATTCCATAAAATGCATTTCAAATATACTTTATAAAATAAACAAAATGAGTAACAGCAAGCATAGCGATCGTGTTCTGAACCTTCCCGCCGGCTACTTTGGCATGGTGCTGGGAACGATTGGAATGGGGTTTGCCTGGCGTTATGCCAGCCAAATCTGGCCTGTCAGCCACTGGTTTGGTGATGGTCTGGTGATTCTGGCGATGATGATATGGGGGCTGCTGACGCTGGCGTTTATCACGCGTCTGATTCGTTTCCCGCACAGCGTGATTGCTGAGATTCGCCATCCGGTGATGAGCAGTTTTGTCAGCCTGTTTCCGGCCACCACAATGCTGGTGGCGATGGGTTTTGTACCGTGGTGTCGTCCGCTGGCGATGGGGTTGTTCAGCGTCGGGGTGGTTATTCAACTGGTTTACGCCGCGTGGCAGACCGCCGGGCTGTGGCGCGGCTCGCATCCGCAAGAGGCGACGACGCCCGGACTGTATTTACCGACGGTCGCCAACAACTTTATCAGTGCGATGGCCTGCGGCGCGTTAGGCTATACCGATGCCGGACTGGTCTTTTTAGGCGCCGGCGTCTTTTCCTGGCTGAGCCTGGAACCGGTTATTCTACAACGTCTGCGCAGTGCCGGGGAATTACCCACTGCCATGCGGACTTCGCTGGGGATCCAGCTTGCGCCTGCGCTGGTGGCCTGTAGCGCCTGGCTGAGCGTCAACGGCGGCGAGAGCGACACGCTGGCGAAAATGCTGTTTGGCTACGGCCTGCTGCAACTGCTGTTTATGCTCCGCCTGATGCCCTGGTATTTGTCGCAGCCGTTTAACGCCTCATTCTGGAGTTTCTCGTTCGGCGTGTCGGCGCTGGCGACCACCGGATTACATCTTGGTCACGCCAGCCCGTCGGGCTTTTTTCACACGCTGGCGCTGCCGCTATTCATCTTTACCAATGTTATCATTGCATTATTGCTGGTACGCACGTTCGCGCTGCTGATGCAGGGAAAACTGCTCATTCGCACAGAGCGCGCGGCATTACTGAAATCTGAGGATAAAAAATGACCCTTCGTGACGAAAATTACTTCACTGAAAAATACGACTTAACCCGCACCCACTCGGAAGTGCTGGAGGCGATGAAGGTCGTTAAACCGGGAAAAACGCTGGATTTGGGCTGTGGCAATGGGCGTAACAGTCTCTATCTGGCGGCGAAGGGCTTTGACGTGACCGCGTGGGATAAAAATCCGATGAGCATTGCCAACGTCGAGCGAATTAAGGCGGCAGAAGGGCTGGACAATCTCCAGGCCAACGTGGTGGATCTCAACGCGCTAACGTTTGAGGGCGAATATGATTTTATTCTCTCCACCGTGGTGATGATGTTCCTCGAAGCCAAAACGATTCCGGGTTTAATCGAGAATATGCAGCGCTGCACTAAACCTGGCGGTTATAACCTGATTGTTGCCGCCATGGATACCGCTGATTTTCCGTGCACCGTGGGTTTTCCCTTTGCGTTTAAAGAAGGAGAACTTCGTCGTTATTACGAAGGCTGGGATTTACTGAAATATAATGAAGATGTTGGTGAATTGCATCGTACTGACGCCAACGGTAACCGAATTAAACTGCGCTTTGCCACGCTGCTGGCACGTAAAACAGCCTAAGTCGATGTTCCGCTAACCCCCTCTGCGCCCAGCATTTTTCTTAAAAATGGGCGCTCTGAAAAAATTGTGCTTTGGTTACCATTTTTAATCCAACGCAGATGATTTCCCTTTGCTACTATTTCAACTGCATATCTGCATATTCTAAGGGATCGTTTCATGCGTACTCATACTTTATTTAAAGTTGCAGTGCTTACTGGTTTACTGGCGTTATCTGGCTGTGCCTCAAAAGTGACGCAGCCTGATAAATACTCGGGTTTTTTAAAAGACTACTCAGGTCTTAAGGAAACAAAATCTGCTACGGGGCATCCGGTATTGCGTTGGGTTGATCCCAACTTTAGTGATACCAAATATGACAACATCGTCTGGAACCCAATAACCTATTATCCGGTCCCGAAACCTTCCACACAGGTTGGACAGAATGTGCTGGATCAGTTGTTAAACTACACCAACACAAAGATGAAGACCTCTATTGGTCAACGTAAACCGCTGGTGACCACGCCGGGACCGCGTAGCCTGATCTTCCGCGGGGCGATCACCGGGGTGGATACCAGCAAAGAAGGGCTGCAGTTCTATGAAGTGGTGCCTGTGGCGTTGGTGGTTGCCGGTACCCAAATGGCAACCGGTCACCGCACGATGGACACCCATCTCTACTTTGAAGGCGAGTTAATTGATGCGGCGACCAATAAGCCGGTGATTAAAGTCGTGCGTCAGGGTGAAGGCAAAGATCTGAATAACCAGAATACGCCGATGGCATTTGAGACGCTGAAACAAGTGGTTGATGACATGGCGACGGATGCCACCATGTTTGATGTAAACCAGAAATAATCGTGACGCGCCATCGTTTGATGGCGCGTTTCTTTATGCTGTCCGGCGGCGCAACAGCGCCGGTGGACGGGCAAACATCACCAGGTTTCCCACCAGAATCAGAAGCAGTCCCGCTACCGCATTCACCTGCCAGCTATAACCTTCATAAACCGTAGAAAATGACAGCGCAACCAGCGGAAAGAGCAATGTGCTGTACGCGGCATTACTCGCGCCAATTCTTCCTACCAGCGTAAAGTAGGCACCGAAGGCGATGACCGATCCGAATACTGCCAGATACAGCAGGGCGCCGATGTAGCTGAAGGTCCATTGCGGAGTGAAGTTATCCCCGCGCAGAAGGGCAATCGTTGCAATCAGCAGCGTGCCGTACAGCATGGCCCAACTGTTAGTAGTCATCACTTCCAGACCTTTTTTCTGATGGCGCAGGCTGATCATATTTCCCAGAGAGAAACCAAATGTCCCCAGCGCGCTCAGACCAATCCCCAGCAGCAGCGATCCGCTAAATCCGCTGTTCATCAGATCCTGCCAGAAGAGGGTGACGATACCCGTCAGTCCCAGCGCGGCGGCGCAGTAAAACCGCAGCGGAGGTTTTTGCCCAAAGAAGAAGAAGCTATTCACCGCGTTAAACAGCACCGCCATGGAAAAGATAACTGATTCCAGTCCGGTATTGATCCAGGCGGCCGCCGTGTAAAAACACCAGAAGTTAAAGCAAAAAACGCAACTGCCTTGCAGCAGACAAAACAGATGGTCACGTAACGACAGCGTTCGTAACTTTCCACGAATCTGCATAATCAACATCATCAACGCCGTCGCCACCGCAAAACGCCAGAAAATCGAGACGGGTGCGGCAACCGGACCTTGCTGTAAATAAATGGCGATCCATGTGGTACCCCAGATCACCACGACCAGACAATATAATAGTGCGTTCATTATTTTCTCCCTTCATACCTAATAATTCACTGTCGCAGATTGCACGGGCGACGCGCTTTCATCGGCTTGCGGGATACTTGCAAAATCTTGCGCTTTTTTCCGTCGGACGGGTGGTAACCGCAATGACCTGCGATAGACTGAATGCCTGAATAACAGTGTTTATGTGGTGGTATGACCCGGTCCTACGATGCCTTTGAAAAGTTGAGTCAGCACAATGCCGTGTTACACGAGTCGGTCGAGCTGCGCTCGGGCGTTCAGTTAGCTGCATGGTCGAATAAGCGCGATACCATCACGCAGTATTGCGATCATCACACGCTCAGTCTGTATGTGGCAGATGGCTACGAGAGCTATCAAAAAACGGCCTCAGGCTGGAAAAATGGGGGCGGCCCGGACCGGTTTTGCCTGTTGCCAAAAGAGAGTGAATCTACCTGGGATATCCGCGACGACCTCTCGTTCGTGCATCTTTACTGCACTGACGCGCATTTGCGTGAAGTCGGGGAAAAAGTCTGGGATAAAAGCCCTTACCGTTTTACGCTGGATGAACGGACGTTTGGCAACGATCCAGGGATTACAGCGGTTTACCGCCAGTTTTTACTGGGCAACGACTGGCACCAGCCTGCGAATCACCTGACGCTCAGCGCCGCGTCGTCATTGCTGATGACCCATCTTATTCAGCACTACAGCAACGTGCAGTGGCGATTGCCGACGGTAACGGGTGGACTCGCGCCGGTGACGCTGCGTAATGTGCTGGCTTATATCGACGCCCATCTGGCAGAACCACTGACGCTAGCCGATCTGGCGCATGAAGCTGCGCTGAGCGAATTTCATTTCGCCAGAATGTTCCGCCAGTCGATGAAAATGGCACCGCATCAGTACGTGATGCAGCGCCGGATGGCAGTGGCAAAGCAACTGGTCTGTCACTCACAGCGTCCGTTAACGGAGATTGCGCTGGCCTGCGGATTCAGTTCGCCAAGTCACTTCAGTAACCGTTTCAAGCAGGTGACCGGGAAGACGCCATCGCAGCTACGCGCGTCGCGCCAGCCTTAAGACGGTGTAACAGATCCCGCCCGCGATCAGCCCCCAGAACGCCGAACCAATTCCGTACAGCGTCAGCCCGCTGGCGGTGACCAGAAACGTCACCACGGCGGCATCACGTTCGTTTTCATGACTCAACGCCTGATACAGGCTACCCGAAATCGTCCCCAGCAGTGCCAGTCCTGCCAGCATCTGAATACCGCTCGTCGGCAGCGCCGCCATCACCCCGGTAATCGAACTGCCGAAAATACCGGCCAACAGATAGAACACGCCGGCGGCAGCGGCGGCCAGCCAGCGTTTTGCTGCATCTGGATGGGCCTCCGGACTCTGGCAAATCGCCGCGGTGATAGCGGCAATGCAGATGGAATAAACGCCGAAAGGAGATAACAGCAGCGCCAGTAATCCGGTGACAATGATCAGGGGCGAGACGGGGACATCGTAACCCGCAGCTTTCATGGTCGCCACACCGGGCGCATTCTGCGACGCCATCGTCACCAGAAAGAGCGGTACGGCAATCCCCAGACTGTGGGCCAGCGAAAACTGAGGGGCAATAAATGTGGGCAACACCGGGGTCATCGCTAACGAAGAGGTGGCAATGTCACCTTCAAATAACGCAATGGCCGCACCTGCAATCAGCGCCGCAATCACCGCATAGCGCGGTGTAATACGCTTCAGAATCAACCACGCCAACAACATGCCGCCACAAAGCAGAAACTGATCATTGAGACTGGCAAATGCCTGCAGGCCAAAGCGGAGCAAAATCCCGGCCAGCATGGCTGCCGCCAGCGAATGGGGGATGACCTGCATCAGGCGGGCGAATAATCCGGTCACGCCGCACAACACGATCAGCGCGTTGGCGATGATGAACACGCCAATCGCCTCCGGCAGCGTCAGTCCCTGGAGTCCAGTCACCAACAGCGCCGCACCGGGTGTTGACCATGCCGTCAATACAGGCGCACGATACCAGAGCGTCAGGATCAACGTACTGATCCCCATCGCGAGGCCCAGAGCGCTCATCCAGCCGGCAATTTGCGCGGTACTGGCACCCGCCGCCACGGCGGCCTGCCAGATGATGGCCGCTGAACTGGCATAGCCGACCAGTACGGCGACAAAGCCAGAAAGCAGCGTGGGTAAGGGGAGGGAAAATGAACGCATAGGCATTCCTTGTGCGTTATAACGGTCATTTAATCTAGCATCTGGGCGTTATAACGTACAAGTGGTAAGCTGATGTTTTGGGAGGATATCAATGGACAACCTGACACACTATCTGGCGAACACCTTGAAAACATTGCGCAAACAGCGTGAGTGGAGTTTATCGCGCCTGGCCGAGGCCACCGGTGTGTCAAAAGCGATGCTCGGGCAAATTGAGCGCAACGAGTCCAGTCCCACGGTGGCGACGTTATGGAAGATTGCTACCGGGCTGAATGTCCCGTTCTCTACTTTTATTTCGCCGCCGGAATCTGAGCCGTTGCCGACGTTTGATCCGCAAGAGCAGGCGATGGTCGTGACGCCGTTGTTCCCGTGGGATCCGGTGCTGTGTTTTGATCACTTTTCAATTTTGCTGGCACCCGGTGCGCTCAGCGAATCCACGCCGCACGAAGCGGGCGTGATTGAACATGTGGTGGTAATCGCAGGCGATCTGGAGATGTGCATTGACCAGCAATGGCGCGTCATCAGGGCCGGAGAAGGCATTCGTTTTGCCGGCGATAGCGCCCATGCTTATCGCAACAGCAGCGAACAGACCGTGCACTTTCATTCGCTCATCCATTACCCGCGCAGTTAAGCGGGAAAACTATTTCGCAAAGCGGCGCTTCTGACTACAATAGCCGCCATTTTGCTGCTACTGGATAAAAACAACGCTATGCGCCCGTCTCCACATCGCCTTGAATTGTTAAGCCCGGCACGTGATACCGCCATCGCCCGCGAAGCCATTTTACATGGTGCGGACGCCGTCTATATCGGTGGTCCCGGTTTTGGGGCGCGTCATAATGCCAGCAATAGCCTGCAAGATATCGCGGAGCTGGTGCCGTTCGCCCATCGCTATGGCGCAAAAATCTTTGTCACGCTGAACACGATCCTTCACGACGATGAACTGGAACCCGCACAGCGACTGATTACCGATCTCTACCAGACCGGCGTGGATGCGTTGATTGTGCAGGACATGGGGATTCTGGAACTCGACATTCCGCCGATCGAACTGCATGCCAGTACCCAATGCGATATTCGCAGCGTGGAGAAAGCCAAATTTCTCGCTGACGTGGGGTTCACGCAGATCGTGCTGGCGCGTGAACTGAGCCTTGAGCAGATTCAGGCCATTCATCAGGCGACCGATGCCACCATCGAATTTTTTGTCCACGGGGCGCTGTGCGTGGCGTATTCCGGGCAATGTTATATCTCGCATGCGCAAACGGGGCGTAGCGCCAACCGTGGCGACTGCTCACAGGCGTGCCGTCTGCCATATACCCTGAAGGACGATCAGGGGCGGGTGGTGTCGTATGAAAAACACCTGCTGTCGATGAAAGATAACGATCAGACCGCTAACCTTGGCGCGCTGATCGACGCCGGTGTGCGTTCCTTCAAGATTGAAGGGCGTTACAAAGACATGAGCTACGTGAAGAACATTACCGCGCACTATCGGCAGATGCTGGATGCCATCATTGAGGATCGCGGTGACCTGGCGCGGGCTTCAGCCGGACGCACGGAACATTTCTTTACCCCATCAACGGACAAAACCTTTCATCGCGGCAGCACCGACTACTTTGTGAATGCGCGCAAAGGGGATATCGGCGCCTTTGATTCGCCAAAGTTTATCGGCCTGCCGGTCGGTGAAGTGCTCAACGTGGCGAAAGATCACCTCGACGTTGAGGTCAGCGAGCCGCTGGCGAACGGCGATGGCCTTAATGTCCTGATCAAACGCGATGTTGTCGGCTTTCGTGCCAATACGGTGGAAAAAACCGGACAAAATCGCTATCGCGTCTGGCCGAACGAAATGCCTGCCGAACTGCATAAATTGCGTCCACACCATCCGCTGAACCGCAATCTTGACCATAACTGGCAGCAGGCGTTAACCAAAACCTCGAGCGAGCGTCGGGTGGCGGTGGATATTGAGTTGGGCGGTTGGCGGGAACAACTGATCCTGAAGCTGACCAGCGAAGAGGGCGTCAGTATCACCCATACGCTGGATGGACAGTTTGATGAGGCCAACAACGCGGAAAAAGCGCTGAACGGACTGAAGGACGGACTGGCAAAACTGGGGCAGACAATCTATTACGCCCGCGATATCGCAGTGAATTTGCCCGGCGCGCTGTTTGTGCCGAACAGCCTGCTTAATGCGTTCCGCCGGGAAGCGATAGAGATGCTGGATGCCGCGCGCCTTGCGAGCTACCAGCGCGGCGTTCGCAAGCCGGTGTCCGAGCCTGCGCCGGTTTATCCGCAATCACACCTGAGTTTTCTGGCCAACGTATACAACCATAAGGCGCGGGCGTTTTACCATCGTTATGGCGTGCAGTTGATTGATGCGGCCTATGAAGCGCATGAAGAAAAGGGCGAGGTGCCGGTGATGATCACCAAACACTGCCTGCGCTTTGCCTTTAATCTGTGTCCGAAGCAGGCGAAAGGCAATATCAAAAGCTGGAAGGCGACGCCGATGCAACTGGTGAACGGCGATGAGGTGCTAACGCTTAAATTTGACTGCCGTCCGTGCGAAATGCATGTGATTGGTAAAATCAAAAATCACATTCTGAAGATGCCGCTGCCTGGCAGCGTGGTGGCTTCCGTCAGCCCGGAAGAGCTGATGAAAACGCTGCCGAAGCGTAAAGGCTAACAAAGCTGCCGGATACGCATAGCGCTATCCGGCGCCCCATTAATGTGATTTAAATCCTGCCGCCGTCATGATCAGGCGAAAGAACATCCCTACGGCGGCCAGCGCCAGCACGCTGCCGCCCCACAAAATGACCAGCCACATCAGGCGTTTCCAGACAGAGTGTTGCATCAGTGATACCCCTCGCCATGTTGAACTTTGCCGCGAAACACGTAATAACTCCAGAAGGTGTAAACCAGAATAACAGGGATGATCAGTAACGCACCGACCAGCATGAAACCCTGACTCTGCGCGGGTGCGGCTGCCTGCCAGAGCGTAATGGATGGCGGAATGATATGCGGCCAGATGCTGATCCCGAGTCCGCTAAAGCCGAGGAAAATCAGCCCGAGAGTCAACACAAAGGGCAGCGCGTGGCGGTGCGGTTGATGAAGCGTTCGCCATAGCCAGATGCTAATCACCGCAACCAGTAGCGGAACCGGCAGCAGGAACCACAGATTCGGCAGGCCAAACCAGCGTTCCGCTATCACCGGGTGTGCCATCGGCGTCCACAGGCTGATCATCGCAATCACCAGCAGCATCAACAGCAGTAACTTTTTCGCCACGGCTCGCATTTTATCCTGCAACGGATTTTCACTTTTCATTACCAGCCAGGTGGCGCCCAACAGGGCGTAAGTGACCACCAGTCCCGCGCCGCAGAACAGGGTGAAAGGGGTGAGCCAGTCAAACGGCCCGCCGCTGAAACGACGCCCGGTGACGGCAAAACCATTGATCACCGCACCCACCACCACGCCCTGAGTGAACGTCGCGAGAATCGAACCGCAGAGAAAAGCTTTATCCCAGAACGGGCGATGCGCTGGCGTGGCTTTGAAGCGAAATTCAAAGGCGACACCGCGAAAAATCAGCCCGATAAGCATCAGCGTCAGCGGGATCGTCAGGGCGTCAATAATCACCGCATAGGCCAGCGGAAACGCGCCAAATAATCCCGCTCCGCCGAGGACCAGCCAGGTTTCATTACCGTCCCAGACCGGAGCGACGCTGTTAACCATCACATCGCGATCGTCAGCGTCGCGAATGGCAGGAAACAAAATGCCAATACCCAAATCGAATCCATCCATCACGATGTACATCAGCGTGGCGAAAACGATGATAACGAACCAGATTACCGATAAATCAATACCCATTAGCGGTGTGCCTCATGTTGAGAATCGAGGACGGCAGCAGACAGTGGTCTGGCAGGCGTGCCGGTAGGCGGCGTCGGGGAAATCGTGTCCAGCGGTCCTTTGCGGATGAGGCGGATCATGTAGCTGTAGCCCACGCCGAAGACGGCGCTATAGACGACAAAGAACGCCAGCAGAGAAATACTCATGTGCAGGTCGCCGTGAGCGGAGACCGCATCCGCCGTGCGTTGTAACCCGTAGACGACCCACGGCTGGCGGCCCACCTCCGTCGTGACCCAGCCGGCCAGAATGGCTATCAATCCTGACGGTCCCATCCATAAAGCAAAGCGCAGGAACGCTCGCGAGGTATAAAGACGCTGCCGGTAGCGTAACCACAGAGCGCAAACACCTAGCAGGATCATGAGCATACCCAGCCCCGCCATAATACGAAACGACCAGAAGACCATCGTCGAATTGGGGCGATCCTCTTTCGCAAACTCTTTAAGCGCCGGGACCTGTTTATCCAGGCTGTGAGTCAGGATCAGGCTACCCAGCGCCGGGATCGCCAGACCATAGCGGGTTCGTTCCTGTTCCATATCCGGCCAGCCGAACAGCAGCAGCGGCGTCGATTCTCCTGGCGGATTTTCCCAGTGGCCTTCAATGGCGGCAATTTTGGCTGGCTGGTGTTTGAGGGTATTCAGACCGTGCATGTCGCCAATGAGCGCCTGTAACGGTGCGACAATCAGCGTCATCCACAGCGCCATCGAAAACATGGCGCGAATAGCGGGCGTCGCGTTGCCACGCAGTAAATGCCAGGCCGCAGAGGCCCCAATAAATAACGCGCTACTGAGAAACGCCGCCACCGACATATGCAATAAGCGATAAGGGAACGACGGGTTGAAAATGACGGCGAACCAATCCACCGGCACGACCTGGCCGTTGACAATCTCATAGCCCTGCGGCGTCTGCATCCAGCTGTTGGAGGCGAGGATCCAGAAGGTGGAAATAATCGTGCCCAGAGCGACCATACAGGTGGAGAAAAAGTGTAATCCGGGGCCAACCTTGTTCCAGCCAAACAGCATCACACCGAGGAACCCGGCTTCGAGGAAGAAGGCGGTGAGCACCTCATAGGTCAGTAATGGCCCAGTGATACTGCCAGCGAACTCGGAAAACCCGCTCCAGTTGGTGCCAAACTGATAGGCCATCACCAGGCCAGACACCACGCCCATGCCAAAGTTAACGGCGAAAATTTTTGACCAGAACTGATATAGCGAGCGCCAGACAGGATTTTTGCTTTTCAGCCAAAGACCTTCCAGCACCGCAAGATAGCTGGCAAGACCAATAGTGATCGCCGGAAAAATAATGTGGAAGGAAACCGTAAAGGCGAACTGGATCCTTGCCAGATGAAACGCATCAAGACCAGACATGCATTGCTCCGCACTAAAAATTGATTCAGCGCAATTCTAGGCCGGTAAGGGTTTCAGTGGCAGAAACAGAACGGTTCTATTTAACCATAACAGTTGCGTGAATGTTACAAATTGCATCTGTTGATATAAATTTTGGAATCTGCCTTCCCGAATTGATATGAGCGGCTCTACACGACGGGCATTTTTCTGTATTTCCCTTTTATCAGGCGAGAAAAGTAAGCATAAATGTTTACTTTCCCGTTCGTCTCGTTCCTGCGCCAGAAGGTGGCTATGTGGTTTCGTTTCCGGATATTCCGGAAGCGCTCAATCAGGGTGAGACCCGCCAGCAATCCCTTGATACCGCTCTGGAAGCGTTAGTCACCGCTTTTGAATTCTATTTCGAAGATAGCCAGTCGGTCCCGTTACCTTCGCCGGTGAAGGAAGGTGACGACTTTGTTGAGGTCCCGCTCAGCGTCGCGTCAAAAGTCCTTTTGCTCAACGCTTTCCTGGCGTCAAAAATCAGCCAGCAGGAGCTGGCGAAACGCATTGGCAGACCGAAACAGGAAATTACCCGCCTGTTCGACTTACGACACGCAACAAAAATTGATGCGGTGCAGACGGCGGCGCGCGCGCTCGGCAAAGAACTGTCGCTTACGCTGTCGTAAACCATAACAGTTCTTAGGATGTTGAGTATTTAATTCACTGATATACACTGCAAGGATCACCTGCCACGGATCCACGAGTGAATAACAATGAAAAAGTACCAGCGTCTGGCTGAACAACTCTGCGAACAGATTGCCTCTGGCGTCTGGCAACCTGGCGATCGCCTGCCGTCGCTGCGTGAACAGGTGGTCAGCAGCGGGATGAGCTTTATGACCGTCGGGCATGCCTATCAACTGCTGGAAAGTCAGGGGCGGATCATTGCGCGCCCGCAGTCTGGCTATTATGTCGCGCCGCGCCCGGTTCACCAGCCAACGGTGCAACCGGCCCAGGTGATGCGCGACGAAGCGGTGGATATCAACACTTATATTTTCGAGATGCTACAGGCCAGCCGGGATGCGTCGGTGATGCCGTTTGCTTCTGCATTTCCCGATCCGCGTTTATTTCCCCTCCAGCAACTGAACCGTTCTCTGGCACAGGTGAGCAGAACCGCAACCGCGATGAGCGTAATTGAGAATCTGCCGCCGGGTAACGCGGAACTACGCCACGCCATTGCCCGTCGCTACGCCTTACAGGGCATTACCGTCTCGCCGGATGAAATCGTCATCACCGCCGGGGCGCTGGAGGCGCTCAACCTGAGCCTGCAAGCGGTGACTAAACCCGGTGACTGGGTGATTGTCGAAAACCCCTGTTTTTATGGCGCGTTACAGGCGCTGGAACGACTGCGTCTTAAAGCGCTGTCGGTTGCCACTGACGTGAAGGAGGGGATCGATCTCGCGGCGCTGGAGCAGGCGTTGCAGGCGTATCCGGTTAAAGCATGCTGGCTGATGACCAACAGCCAGAACCCGCTTGGCTTTACTCTCAGTCCGGAGAAAAAAGCGCGTCTGGTTGAGATACTCGATCGTCATAATGTGATGTTGATTGAAGATGACGTTTACAGCGAACTCTATTTTGGCCGGGAGAAACCGCTACCGGCCAAAGCGTGGGATCGGGCCGACAAGGTGCTGCATTGTTCGTCATTCTCCAAGTGTCTGGTACCGGGTTTTCGCATCGGTTGGGTCGCCGCAGGCAAACACGCCCGCCAAATCCAGCGTTTACAACTGATGAGCACACTTTCCACCAGTTCGCCGATGCAACTGGCGCTGGTCGATTATCTCTCAACGCGCCGTTATGACGCCCATTTGCGCCGCCTGCGTCGTCAACTGGCAGAACGTAAACAGCAGGCCTGGCAAACGCTGCTGCGCCATCTCCCTGCCGAAGTGAAAATACATCACAACAACAGCGGCTATTTTCTCTGGCTGGAACTGCCGGAATCACAGGATGCGGGCGAACTGACCGCACAGGCGTTGGCCCACCACATCAGCATCGCGCCGGGAAAAATGTTCTCGACCTCAGACACCTGGAAACGCTTTTTCCGCTTCAATACCGCATGGGGTTGGGGGGAACGTGAAGAAGCCGCGGTAAAACAACTGGGGCAACTCATTCGCGCGCAGATGAAATAAAACGTGCGCGCGATTCAATATAAAAGAATGGCGCGTTCTTATTTAGAAAATATCAGCAAAAACCGTACGACGTTATTTCCCGTAGACCATCATAGGAAATATCAATAGCTTTTGTTTTTCCTCCTCGTCAGCTAACCCCTTGTCTATACTCCAGAAGATAGCCACACAACGCCGCAGTCCGGGGCGTAATGCGCGTTATGTCACAACCTGATTAAATTTCCTCATGCCGGGAGGTGCGCTGACGGCGCGCCGACTATTTTTAGGAAAGGACATATATTTACGGCAAGGCTGCCGCTCAATATTTTGCGACAGGAGTAAGATCTTATGAGCAAGAAATTTGCCCGCAGCAGCCTGTGCGCGCTCAGTATGACGCTGATGACCGCGCACGCCGCCGAACCCCCCACCACGTTAGGTCAGACTGAAGGCCGCCTGGATATTATCGCCTGGCCGGGTTACATCGAACGCGGTCAGACCGATAAACAGTACGACTGGGTAACACAATTCGAAAAAGAGACCGGCTGTGCGGTTAACGTCAAAACGGCGGCGACATCGGATGAGATGGTCAGCCTGATGGCGAAAGGGGGCTACGATCTGGTCACGGCCTCAGGAGATGCCTCGCTGCGTCTGATCATGGGGAAACGCGTGCAGCCAATCAATACGGCGCTCATCCCGAACTGGAAAAACGTCGATCCTCGCGTGGTCAAAGGCGACTGGTTTAACGTGGCGGGCAAAGTCTACGGTACGCCGTATCAGTGGGGGCCGAACCTGCTGATGTACAACACGCAAACCTTCCCGACGCCACCAGATAGCTGGAGTGTGGTATTCGTCGAACAAAACCTTCCGGACGGAAAAACCAACAAAGGCCGCGTTCAGGCCTATGACGGACCGATTTACATTGCCGATGCGGCGCTGTTCGCGAAAGCCACCCAGCCACAACTGGGGATCTCGGACCCGTATCAACTCACCGAAGAACAGTACCAGGCGGTGCTGAAAGTGCTGCGCGCACAACAACCGTTGATTCACCGCTACTGGCACGACACCACGGTGCAAATGAGCGATTTCAAAAATGAGGGCGTCGTGGCCTCGAGCGCCTGGCCGTACCAAGCGAACGCGTTGAAAGGTGAAGGACAACACATTGGCACAGTGTTCCCGAAAGAGGGCGTCACCGGTTGGGCTGATACCACCATGTTGCACAGTGAAGCCAAACACCCGGTTTGCGCCTATAAGTGGATGAACTGGTCGCTGACGCCAAAAGTTCAGGGTGATGTAGCCGCCTGGTTTGGATCGCTGCCGGTGGTCACCGAAGGCTGTAAAGCCAGCACGTTGCTGGGCGATAAAGGCTGCGAAACCAATGGTTACCGCTATTTTGACAAAATCGCCTTCTGGAAAACGCCTGTTGCTGAAGGCGGTAAATTCGTGCCGTACAGTCGCTGGACGCAGGATTACATCGCCATCATGGGCGGTCGTTAACGTCACTGGGGTGATTTATGACGTACGCAGTGGAGTTTGACAACGTCACGCGCCTGTATGGTGACGTGCGGGCGGTCGATGGCGTCAGTATTGCGATTAAAGACGGGGAATTTTTCTCTATGCTGGGGCCATCTGGCTCCGGCAAAACCACCTGCCTGCGCCTGATTGCCGGTTTTGAGCAGCTTTCGGGCGGTTCGATTGCTATCTTTGGCAAGCCTGCCAGCGATTTGCCGCCCTGGGAGCGGGATGTGAACACCGTGTTCCAGGACTATGCGTTGTTTCCGCACATGTCGATTCTCGATAATGTCGCCTATGGGCTGATGGTCAAAGGCATTGATAAAAAACAGCGTCATGCCCAGGCTCGCGAGGCGCTGGAGAAGGTGGCGCTGGGGTTTGTCTTTGAGCGCAAGCCGTCACAGCTTTCCGGCGGTCAGCGTCAACGGGTGGCGATCGCCCGGGCGTTGGTCAACGAGCCGCGTGTGCTGTTGCTGGATGAACCGCTCGGTGCGCTGGATCTGAAACTGCGCGAGCAGATGCAACTGGAGCTGAAAAAACTCCAGCAGTCGCTGGGGATCACGTTTATCTTCGTCACGCACGATCAGGGCGAAGCGCTGTCGATGTCCGATCGTGTGGCGGTATTTAACAACGGACGCATTGAACAGGTGGATTCACCGCGTGAGTTATACATGCGACCACGCACGCCGTTTGTTGCGGGCTTCGTCGGGACAGCGAACGTTTTTGATCCGGCGATGGCCTCGAAGGTATGCGGGATGACGGGCAGCTTCTCGCTGCGCCCGGAGCATATCCGGCTCAATGTTCCTGGCGAGATCCAGGCGCAGGGGGTGATTCAGGCGGTGCAGTATCAGGGCGCCGCCACCCGTTTTGAGCTAAAGCTTACCGGCGGTGAAAAGCTGCTGGTCAGTCAGGCTAATCAGTCGGGAGAACCCTTTGCGACCACGCTTGCGCCCGGTCAGCCGGTGATGGTCTCCTGGCCGCGCGAGGTCATGGTACCGCTGGTCGAGGAGAGGTGAATGGCAATGAACGTGCTCTCCACGCCTTCACGGCCCGGCGGCTTGAGTAGACTCACCGGTTTTTTCTGGCGTTATCCCGGGTTGGGACTGTTTTTGCTGTTGCTTGGTCCGCTGATGTGGTTAGGTATTGTCTACTTCGGCTCGCTACTGACGCTGCTGTGGCAGGGGTTTTACACCTTTGACGACTTCACCATGTCGGTAACGCCGGACCTGACGCTTGCCAATCTTCGTGCGCTGTTTAATCCCGCCAATTACGACATCATTTTACGCACGCTGACGATGGCGATCGCGGTGACGATAGCCAGTGCGATTCTGGCGTTTCCGATGGCGTGGTACATGGCGCGCTACACCCGCGGCAAGATGAAAGCATTTTTCTATATCGCGGTCATGCTGCCGATGTGGGCGAGTTATATCGTCAAAGCCTATGCATGGACCCTGCTGCTGGCAAAAGATGGCGTGGCGCAATGGTTTCTGAACCATCTTGGTTTAGAACCTTTACTGACCAGTCTGCTGACGCTGCCAGCCGTGGGAGGAAACACGCTCTCAACGTCGGGATTAGGGCGCTTTATGGTGTTCGTCTACATCTGGCTGCCGTTCATGATCCTGCCGGTTCAGGCCGCGCTGGAGCGGTTGCCGCCGTCGCTGTTACAGGCGTCTGCCGATTTGGGCGCGCGTCCACGACAGACCTTCCGTTATGTGGTTCTGCCGCTGGCGATCCCCGGAATTGCCGCCGGTTCGATCTTCACCTTTTCCTTGACGCTGGGCGATTTCATCGTGCCGCAGTTGGTGGGACCGCCGGGGTATTTCATCGGCAACATGGTCTATTCGCAGCAGGGGGCGATTGGCAACATGCCAATGGCGGCGGCGTTTACGCTGGTACCGATCGTGCTGATAGCCCTTTATCTGGCGTTCGTGAAACGTCTGGGAGCGTTTGATGCACTCTGAGCGCGCACCGTTTTTCCTCAAACTGGCGGCCTGGGGCGGGGTTGTTTTCCTGCACTTTCCCATTCTGATCATCGCCGCCTATGCGTTTAATAGCGAGGACGCGGCCTTTAGCTTTCCCCCGCAAGGACTGACGCTGCGCTGGTTTAGCGTTGCGGCACAGCGGAGCGATATTCTGGATGCCGTGACGTTGTCACTAAAAATCGCCGCGTTATCGACGGCGATTGCGTTGGTGCTTGGCACACTGGCAGCGGCGGCGCTCTGGCGGCGTGATTTCTTCGGCAAAAACGCCATCTCGCTGTTGCTGCTGTTACCGATCGCCTTACCGGGGATTGTCACCGGTCTGGCGCTATTGACCGCGTTTAAGACGGTCAATCTCGATCCGGGTTTTTTCACCATTGTGGTCGGTCACGCGACGTTCTGCGTGGTGGTGGTGTTTAACAACGTGATAGCCCGCTTTCGTCGTACTTCATGGAGTCTGGTAGAGGCTTCTATGGATCTTGGCGCGAATGGCTGGCAAACCTTCCGCTATGTCGTGCTGCCGAATCTGGGTTCGGCGCTGCTGGCGGGGGGAATGCTGGCGTTCGCGCTGTCATTCGATGAAATCATCGTCACGACCTTTACTGCCGGTCATGAACGGACGCTGCCGCTGTGGTTGCTCAATCAGTTAGGGCGACCGCGTGACGTACCGGTGACAAACGTCGTGGCACTGCTGGTTATGCTGGTCACAACCATTCCGATTCTGGGGGCGTGGTGGCTCACGCGTGAAGGCGACAGCGTCGCCGGAAACGGTCAATAAACAACGATATGGGAAAATGCTATGCAACATCAATTACTGATTAACGGCGAGCTGGTCAAGGGTGAAGGTGAAAAGCAGCCCGTCTATAACCCTGCCACCGGCGAGGTGCTGCTGGAAATTGCAGAAGCGTCTCCCGCTCAGGTAGATGCGGCCGTCCTCGCCGCCGATCGTGCGTTTAGCGAATGGGGACAGACAACCCCGAAAGTGCGCAGTGAACTGCTGCTGAAGCTGGCGGATGTTATTGAGCAAAATGCGCATGAGTTTGCTGAACTGGAATCGCTCAACTGTGGTAAACCGCTGCATTGTGCGCTCAATGATGAGATCCCGGCGATTGTCGATGTGTTTCGCTTTTTCGCCGGTGCCGCCCGCTGTCTGAACGGTCTGGCGGCGGGGGAATATCTGGAGGGCCATACCTCGATGATTCGCCGCGACCCGGTTGGCGTGGTGGCCTCCATTGCGCCGTGGAACTATCCGCTGATGATGGCGGCATGGAAACTGGCCCCCGCGCTGGCTGCCGGTAATTGCGTGGTGATCAAACCTTCGGAAATCACGCCGCTGACCGCGCTGAAGCTGGCGGAATATGCCAAAGATATCTTCCCGCCGGGTGTGCTCAATGTGCTGTTTGGCAGAGGCAAAACGGTTGGCGATCCGCTGACCGGGCACAAGAAGGTGCGTATGGTCTCGTTAACCGGCTCCATCGCGACCGGTGAGCACATCATCAGCCATACTGCGCCGTCGATTAAGCGCACGCATATGGAACTGGGCGGTAAAGCGCCGGTGATTGTGTTTGATGATGCCGATGTGGATGCGGTGGTGGAAGGTGTGCGCACCTTCGGCTTTTACAATGCCGGTCAGGACTGTACCGCCGCCTGTCGCCTCTACGCGCAGAAGGGTATTTACGACGCGCTGGTGGAGAAACTGGGGGCCGCCGTAGCCAGCCTGAAAACCGGCGCACCGGAGGAGGAATCGACCGAACTGGGGCCGCTGAGTTCACTGGCGCATCTGGAGCGCGTCACTAAAGCCGTTGAAGAGGCCAAAGCGCTGGGACATATCAACGTGGTCACCGGTGGAAAAAAAGTAGAGGGGCCGGGCTATTACTTTGCCCCGACGCTTCTGGCAGGGGCTAAACAGGAAGATGCAATTGTCCAGCGAGAAGTGTTTGGTCCGGTGGTCAGTGTGACCGTCTTCGAGGATGAAGAGCAGGTGCTGGACTGGGCCAATGATTCGCAATATGGCCTCGCGTCGTCGGTCTGGACGCGCGACGTCGGACGCGCTCACCGGGTCAGCGCGCGTCTGCAGTACGGTTGTACGTGGGTTAACACCCATTTCATGCTGGTGAGCGAAATGCCGCACGGCGGGCAGAAACTGTCCGGTTATGGCAAAGATATGTCACTTTATGGGCTGGAGGATTACACCGTGATCCGCCACGTAATGGTTAAACATTAAGGGTAATTTACGCCCGAAAGGTGGCGTGGGAAGATGATCACTCGAAGGCAGAGAGAAATATTCTCTCTGCCTGTCTGCGCCGCAAGCTCTCAAAAATTACATAAACCAGCCAAATCTCAATGAGATAAGAGCAAAAAGCCCCACAGCAGCAAAGAGATTTATTAACACTACGGTTCTACTGGAAACATTCATATTTGCCACCTTGCGTTAGTGCCCCTTTGTGTATAGTCCGGCATCCTGTGATCCGCAATAGTACGAACCAGGGACTTAACGTAAGCGGTCATAAAAAATGGCAAATGGTTTGACCGAAGGGGATAAAACTTGATGTATGTCAAAAAATGGAGCATATTGCGCGCGATTTATTCTTCTGGCCGGATGCCCGTAAATGTCTTTGTACCAAAAAATGTTGATGTTCTATGCGGTGATGGCCGCGATTGCCTTTCTGATCACCTGGTTTCTCTCGCACGATAAAAAACGCATCCGCTTTCTGAGCGCCTTTCTGGTAGGGGCCACCTGGCCCATGAGTTTCCCGGTGGCACTGTTGTTTTCATTGTTTTGAGCAGACATCGCCGGCATCCATTCCGGCGGAACTCTCAAAGCGTTGCCAGCAGCGCGTTTAGCGCCTTTCGGTCGGCTTCAGTCACTTCCTGCGGATGTTGATATCCCTTGTTTTCCGTTGCCCGGGTATACAGCGCAACCAGCCAGTCATAAACATAGCGGCTGGCGGCGTGCACCGGTTGTTCTTCCAGATGCGTCAGACGCGCCATCGGCTGGCGTTTGACCGCGCTGAAAATTGCCGTTCCTTTAGCGATTCGGCTGGCGGGTCGCTCTGTTTCTGCCACTTCGGCATAGCCGAGCCAGGCAATAAAGTTGGCGATGCAGGCGTGCAACTGAGCGCCGCAAACCTCTTCACGCTGCAATATTTGTTGCAGTTGCTGCGGCAGTTGCAGGCGATAGCTGGTGATCGCCAGGATGTCGACGACCTGACGCAGCGTAGCGGGCGTCAACCCTAAACGCTGCGCCTGACTGTCATCGCGACTCCACTGGCGAATATGGTTGAGCCACAGGCGGTGCGCCTGATAGCCCGTCTCCTTGTTCTCTGACGGCTGCGGCGTATCACGGACTTCGGCGAAAAGGTCAATGGTCTCATTGAATAAACCGCTGACCTGTTCTTCACGCGGTTGCTGAATGCGGAGCAGGGTTTCAAACTGTTGAACCGCTGGTAACAAACCATCAAGCAGGTCGCCGTGATGTGCCGCCTGTTGCTGTAGCTGGCGAACCACTGCTTCCGCACTGAGCGCTTCGACAGGTTGCGCAAACATCAGTTCACGAACACGCTGCTGATGCTGTTCGCTCAGCGCCTCCAGGCGTGCCTGACGCTGCGGGGCTGAAGTGGCTTGCGACAGCCACTCGATCAGGCGCAGCAGACTGTGTTTGTCCAGCGCCTGTAGGGTGCCCCAGTGTTGGCCTGGTTTTCCCATCAGATGCTGGACCGCTTCGTCCAGATTCTGTTGTGTCGTAAAGCGTGCATCTTGCGGCGTAATGGCCCACACCACGCCGGGCAACGCGGTCTCGCGCGTCGGCTGTGTATCGTGCACCCAGTTGAGCAGTGTTCTGGCCGTAGACGGCGTTTGTGTGCGGGTGGCGGTGGCGTTACAGACGACCAGCACATCGGGCTGTAACTGCTGGCGGTAATGCTCCAACAACCAGCCGAGTTTGGCCTGCCAGAGCGGCTGCGGGTGACTGAGCGGCGCAAGCGGAATATCCAGCAGATCGACGTTATCGAGTACGCACTCTTCGACGCTCAGTACCATTTCGCGGGTCAGCATAGCCAGCGATGCCTGAGCCAGGCTGACGGCATTAAGTAATTTCTCATCCACGATCGGATGGACAACCACATCGCTTTGCGCCTCCTGCGAGGCCAGAAATTCCTGGGTGATAAAATTTTCAGACGGTAAGCCAAACTGATCGACCAACAGGCTCAGCGGCGCGGCGACTTCGCCGGCATGACCCGTCTGCTGGAGGACCTGCGCCAGTTGCAGCCACTGCTGCGTCAGCTCTGGCTGTTCACCCCACAGCAACGACCAGGCGCTGGCACGGGTTGAGAGATCGACCGTCGGCAGCAGCAGGGCAAACTGGTGCCACAGCGCGTCATCAATTTGCTGTTGTGAGGCGGGGATACAGCGCTGCCAGAAGCGGGCAATGGTCGCGACTTCCTGCGCCGTCACGCCCTGAACCGGGTGCAACTGACGCAGCGACTGCCACTTTTCAATACGCGATTCGATAATCGCTTTTTCCACCTGCCGGTACGCTGACTGCGCGCAGGCCTGGGTGATGAAGATCTGCACCAGTTCTGCTTCCGTAACCAACCGCAAGCGTAACGGCCACTCGTCATCCGGCAGATTTTTTTGCCGTGTAAAGCGCAGCGCCATATTAGTTGGCGCGTGTCCGGGGTTGAGATGACTGAAATAGTCAAAGCTGCGGTCCGGGGTTATGACATTGACCTTACCGTTGCCGCTGCTGCACAGCGCGGTAAGGAGATGGGCTTTCGCCGCCTGCGAGTAGCCGTAAAGTCCAATGCTGGCGCGATCGTGTCGGGCGGCATTGAGCGCGGATTCGGTGGCGGCTGCGCGGTTGAGTTGGGCCAGTAGCGCATCCGCTTCGTCATCCAGCGTGACGGCATGCTGTCGGGTACGGTTAACCCACGCGATCGCGGCCTGAGTGGTATTCAACATCTTGCTCATTTCAGGTACACGCTCCCGCTGTCAATCCAGTAATGGCTGCCGCTGTGTCGGCGGTCAGCCAGGGTATTCAGTTTTAAAGTCAGGGCATTCGCCGCCACCGGTGTGCCGTCCTGTAACCACGCATCGCTCAGCACAAACGACTCGGGGCCGGTCTCTTTGTTGCCGCCGCGCAGTTGCAAACGCACGTTTAACACGCCGTCACCGGCGATATTCTTTGCCAGATCGGCGGCGTTAATGCTCAGCGTATACAGCGGCGTCGCGGGCCAACGACTGTTCGCCAGTTGACGAAAACCGAGCGTAACGTTACCGCGGAGCGGGAAGTGCACGCGGGTGTCGAGCTTCGCCCCGGGTTTATCAAGATCGATATCCTGATACCAGACGTTTTCCTCACGCAACGTATTCACCGTATTGTCGAGGACGCCGAGGTAACGCACGGTCGAGTAGGCGCCAATATCAGCGGCTTTAAAGTTAAAGCGCGGCAGTCGCAGATCCAGCGCCAGGCTGCACAGCATCGCGCCGACTGCGGCGGTGGATTTCGGATTGCCGATGCGTCCCTGTTGGCTGAACGGATACCATTCATGGACGCGGTAGTTATCCATCCACACCATGCGGTTGACCGGAACCGGCTGCAGATGGCGGATCAGCGCCTGAACCGCCGGGATACAGGTCGGTCTGCCGGTGACCAGCAGAACATCACAACAGTAATGTGAAATGGCTTCGCAGACCGCATGCAGTGGGGACGTCAGGGTAAACTGACCTGCCAGCATCGCCTCCTGTAACTGGCTGAACTGCACCTGTAACGGGACGCTGAAGAGATCAAACGTCGGCGAGCCCGACGGCAGCGCGTGATCAATCGCCTGCTGAATGTAATTGAGCACGTTGCGGGTCGGACGATGGTTCAGCAGATTGCCAAAGGTAGCGTGCAGTCCGGCCAGCGGATCGTTAATGTCGCTCTTCTCCCACGCAGAAAGGACCGCGTGACCGAGCGGCATAAAGAGCTGAAGCGCCGTTTGTTGTCGCAAAACGGCCTGGGTGTCGATGCGTCCGGAATCGCCAAACAGCGTGGCGAGCAGGGCAGCGGCATCCGTCACTCCCGCCTGCTGTAGCCGGGTTTGCAAGGCCGGTAAAATGCATTTCTGGATCACATCCAGCAGCATGTCGTCGCCCGCGACCTTAAAACCTTCGCGGAACAGCAGATGCGGCGTGATTTTCACATTGGCGCCGACGCCGTCGTCCAGTTGATAGTGAACAATCGCCATATCGGTGGTGCCGCCGCCGATATCAATCGAGGCCACGCGCAGCGCTCGGCCTTTCGTTTCGCCAGGTTCAGGCAGGCGATCCGGGCGGGCAAGGGTGTTGAAGAATGCTTCGCTGCGTCCGGCGTAATGGGAAATGGCTTCGTTATACAGCCAGACCAGTTGACCACAGCTGGCCTCGTCCCACTCCATCTGAATTTCTGGCACCGGAACCACGCTTTTTTCCTGCTGCTTGCGGGTGCTGAAATCTTCATCCTGCGGGTGCCAGCCCATCGCTTTCCAGACAATCGCTATCGCTTCAAACATGCGCAGACGGAAGATCTCACGCTCCTGTTTCGGCATCGCCGAAGGGAGTGTGAGGATCAATGAGCGTAACTGACGTGGGGACGCCGGGAAACCCAGACGCAGTCGGGTTGCGACACTGTTAATTTGTCCCAGCGCCTGGGCGAGGATCTCACACAGCATGTGGGTCATCAGCGTACTGCGGCTGTACTGAGGCGAAAACACCGGCAGACGGTCATCCTGCGGCAGCGAGTAGAGCGGCTGTCCATCGTCGTTCATCAGGTTCATCAGCGGAAAGGCGGTGGCAAGCGGTTCGCGCTGTGTTTTGCTGTTCATCTGGCTGAAGCGCCAGTCATGCAGTACCGGCGTTTCATCCCACAGATAGCGGCGCGGACTGGAAATGCCGCTGTTACCGTCCGTCCCCGTACGCTGCATCGCCAGCTTGCGCGCTTCGTCACCGACCCGCACAATCGACGGCCAGATGAACGCATCCTCACGGCCGCTTTCGACCGAGAAATGCTGTTTACCAAAGCGGGCTTCTGAAAATTCAAGACGACTGGTGAACAGCGGATCGTTGAGATACTGCGGTTCGCTGAGCGAACGGACCTGCAGTTCCGCCGTCTGGCGCAGCCCGTCATTGGCGTCGCCGTGATCTTCAATCAAGACGCCGCAGGTATGGGTGTTACCGACATCCAGAATCAAATCAACCGGGATCGCCGGGGTACTGAGAGTGTGGGTCACCAGTTTGACTTCCGGTACGGCGAGCTGTTCACCCAGTAGCGTCAGCAGGTTCAGCCAGTGCGCCTGATACTCAAAGTTACGCAGCGCCAGGCTGATGGCCTGCTCAGTCCGGTTTTCCTGCTGGCTGACGTGGTTGAGGAACGCCTCGCGTAGCCAGCCGTCAATCCAGGTCTGATCGAGAAAATCGGCGATCTCATCATCGCGCCAGGCGAGGGCAAAACGGGTGCCGTTCAGCAGATCGTTTTCGCCGGGCGCAAGCGAGGCGGGGGCATTCTCGCTCAACTGGCTATCGAGCGCGAGCGTCACACGATGGGTGTTGCCCGCGCTGTCGGGTTCGGCAAGCTTACGTACCTGAACGCGCGCCCAGTTGTCTGGCCCTTCAACGAAGGTGCGCGGCGGATTAAAACGCAGGAACGGCAGCGGCAGCCAGATGCCGTCGAGAACCTCCAGGGAATAATGCAGCGTTTGCGTACTTTCCGGTTTTACCACTTCCGGCTGCGAGCCCGGTCGCGCAGGCAGGGTATAGCGACCATTCGCCAGGTCGTAATCCAGACGCAGCAGGGGACCGTTGGCCGTTTTACGCACGAAGCGACCATGATGCGCGGATTCCTGCGGCGTCAGCCCGAAATCGAGAAACTGCACGCCGCTGTTTGCGATGAGCGTGACGCTCTGTTTGTAATCACACAAATTCACCAGCATAAAATCAGGCCCCTGTCTTCTTGAACGTCAACGGGATCGCGGCTTTCGCATCGAAGCGGGCGGTACAAACGGCGACATCATGAGTCCCGGCTTTGCAGGTGATTTCCGGCATTGGATAGCGTGAACCGTCGGTGCAGCGCGCATTGCCGCGACTCTTAATCATTAATTCCCCGCTCTGATGCAGCCCTGAGAAGAGCTCCGCGCGGCAGACGATGTTATCGCTGTGAACCACGCGCGCCGTGCCTTTATTGTTCTGGATCTGGTAACGCAGAGACGGCGCTTTACCGGTGACGGGATCTTTCACGTCCACCATGACGCGCCAGTTACCGTTGAGAAAGCGCGTAGTACCAGCCTTCATCTGATTCGCATCCATCACCAGCGCGTCTTTCGGGATCGCGGCAATCACCACCGGCTCATCGGCAGGTTTCTCTTTTTTCACTGGTGCAATGACCTCTGCCTGGTGCAGCGGTAGCGCGACGGTGAGCGTTGGCAGCGGCGCTATTTCCGGTTGCGGCGCATTGACCATTTCCGTCGCAATGGCGGGGGCCTGCGCTTTCCACAGCAGCGGGGCGGCAATGGCGGCAACGATCACTGCGGCGACGGGCAGACTCCAGAGCGGTAGGCGTCGTGACGGTTTAACCGCAACAGGCATCACCTTTTCTTCCGCGATCGCGGGAACCGGCTGCGGTGCAATCACGGGGTCAGGCTCGCTGACCGGCACGATCGGCGTAGTGAGCAGCGGTTCATCCGCCTGGGCAAATGTCACTTCAGGCGCGGGCTCTTCGACAGGTTCTGGTTCAATGTGAATTTCCGGTTCGGGTTCTTCCTGGATACGCAGGCATTCCAGTATCTCCTCACGGATGTTCTCATTGAGATTGATAAATCCCCAAAAGGTGATGACCGGCTTGCCATCTACCAGAAAAACGTGATTCTCACCAGGAAACTGGACGGCCTTTTCCAGCAGCGAACCAAACAGTTGCAGTGACGTCTTCCCGGACTGCAGGCTTTTGCGGCTCAGCGATGCAGCGCTTTCCAGCGTCGCGGAAAGGTAGCGCAGGGCGCGAAGGCGAGCCTCTTCATCGGCGGCTTTCCACGCGACGGCTACGCCTTCAAGGGGGGAATACCAGTCAACCCGATCGCCGCTGTCGTTGACTTGTGGAATGGCAAGACAATCTACCATCGCCTGCTGTTTACGCAGACGGAGCGTTTCACGAATTTGTAGTGCTGAATCAAAGACGGCCTGGCCGCCACCGCCGACGGCCTGATAATCATCCAGATTGCCGCTGCGCAAGAGTGTTTTTGCCACGATAAGGTCCCTAAGACTTTTTCACGCATCTACTTTACGGATTCGTGGCTCAGGCAAACGGTGGAAGAGAGGCAAAAAGGGGTGAATTTTCTGGGCATAGAGGCGTTGACGTTTTCGAAAAGCCTTAACGGAAATTCTGTGGCGAAAGATCCAACAAAAATGCGCGGATTCGCATAACCTGAGACGGATTTGTTATTTTTCAGTTTTCTTAATCTATGCTCCTATAACCCCCTCAATAATAACGATGAAGGTTCATATCATGTCCACAGGGAAAACGCTGCTCGCACTGGCGCTCAGTGCGGTGCTACCGACCGGAGCCGCGTTTGCGGCAAATAACGACACGATTGTTTATTGCTCGGAAGCCTCGCCAGAATCCTTTAATCCGCAAATTGCCAGCTCTGGCCCGTCGTTTGTCGCCAGTTCGCAGGTGCTCTACAACCGGCTGATCAATTTTGACCCGGTAAAAAACACGCCGGTACCGTCGCTGGCCACGGACTGGACCATTTCTGAGGATGGCAAAACCTACACCTTTACGCTGCGTCAGGGCGTGAAGTTCAACAGCAACAAGTTCTTCAAGCCGACCCGCGACTTCAACGCCGATGACGTCATTTTCTCAGTATTACGCCAGAAAGAGGCCACGCATCCGTACCACAATGTGTCGCAGGGCAGCTATGAGTATTTCAACGACGTCGGTTTCGATAAGCTGATTAAAGAGGTGAAAAAGGTCGATGATTACCATGTACAGTTTGTGCTGAGCGAGCCAAATGCGGCGTTTCTTGCCGACTGGGGCATGGATTTTGCCTCGATCCTCTCGGCGGAATACGCCGACGCGATGCTGAAAAAAGGGACACCGGAAAACGTCGATAACTGGCCGATTGGTACCGGGCCGTACGTGCTCCAGCAGTACAAGCAGGATTCGCAAATTCGCTATCTGGCAAATCCGAATTACTGGGACGGAGAGGTGCCGACAAAGCATCTGATCTTCTCCATCACGCCAAACGTGCAGACGCGAATGGCGAAACTGCAAACCAACGAATGTCAGATTATCCCGGCGCCATCGCCGGTACAGTTCGACGAAATCAAAAAGAATAAAGACCTGACGCTGCATGCTGTTGAAGCCCTCAACGTCGGTTATCTGGCCTTCAACACCGAGAAAAAGCCGTTTGATAACGTGCTGGTGCGTCAGGCGCTGAACTACGCCACCGATAAACAGGCGATTGTGAAAGCCGTTTTCCTCGATTCGGCGAAAGTGGCAAAATCCCCGATCCCGCCGAACATGATGGGTTTTAACCCGGAACTGAAGGATTACGCATACGATCCGGAAAAAGCGAAAGAACTGCTGAAACAGGCCGGGCAGGAAAATGGGTTTGAAGTCACCCTCTGGTCGATGCCGGTGCAGCGACCGTATAACCCCAACTCGCGACGCATTGCCGAGATGATTCAAAGCGACTGGGCAAAAGTGGGCGTGAAGGCGAAGATTGTCTCTTACGAGTGGGGCGAATACCTTTCCGGGATGCGTAAAGGCGAACATGACAGCGCGCTGTTTGGCTGGATGTCGGATAACGGCGACCCGGACAACTTTGCCGATGTGTTGCTGGGTTGCAACAGCATCAAAACCGGATCGAATGCCGCACGTTGGTGTGATAAGGAGTATGATTCACTGGTCCTGAAAGCGAAGCGGGTCAGCAAGCCGGAAGAGCGTGTGAAACTCTACCAGCAGGCGCAAGAGATCTATTATCAGCAGGCGCCGTGGATTGCGCTGGCAAATGGCAAAACGTTCTACGCCACGCGCAGCAATGTGACCGGTTATAGCGTCAGCCTGATGGGCAGTGATTTTTCGAAAGCAAAACTGAATTAAGGAGTTTTTATGTCGCACCTGGATGAGGTCAGCGCCCGTGTCGATGCCGCTATTGATGAGGGCGTCATTACCCATATGAATGAACTGCTGATAGCCCTGAGCGATGATGCGCAGTTAAGCCGTGACGATCGCTACACGCAGCAGCAGCGGCTAAGAACCGCAATTGCGCATCACGGTCGTCAGCATAAGGAAGATATGGAAGCGCGTCGCGAACAACTCACGAAAGGCGGCACGATCCTTTGATTGAGTCTCTGTAGTGCCGGATGACGCTGCGCTGACTTGGCCTATGGCGATGGATATGTGTAGGCCTGATAAGCGTAGCGCCATCAGGCATTAAAACTGGCGTCTCGCCACCAGCCAGGCGCCGACCACCAGCATCACTGCGCCGCAGACCGGGCCGATCAAGGCTCTTAGCGGGACGCCGTGACTGCGCAAAATATCCAGTACGAGACCGCCAATGAGCTGGCTGGCGACCAGCACCGCAATCGTGGTCGCAGCCCCCACATGCTGATAGCCGCTAATGCTGGCGAAAACGAAAAACGAGCCCAGCAGACCCGGAATCAGCGTCCACCAGCGCACGCTGGCGGCCAGTTCACCAAATCCCGCCATTCCCTGTTTGAACCACAGAATGCTGACAAACAGCACAATTCCGACCAGCGAGTTCAGCAACATGGCGATCAGGATGGTCGATGAGGTCTGCGTAATCCGCACCATCAGAGTGTTTTGCACCACCAGGCCGATGCCAGCGGCGATCAGAAAGGTGAGGGTGAGCGACTGGTTCATCCGTGCGCGTCCGGTTCGTGGCGATCGTCAAGCTGCAACTGCATAAAGGTCAGATCCAGCCAGCGACCAAATTTGGTGCCTACCTGCGGCATCTGCGCTGTGGTGTTAAACCCGAGCGTTTCATGTAAATGCAATGAGGCGTGGTTTTGCGATTCGATACCGGCAACCATCACATGTTTACCGCAGCGGCGAGCTTCCTCGATTAACCGGCTCAGTAACTGGCGTCCCAGCCCTTTTCCCTGATGATCCGGATGGACATAAACCGAATGTTCGACGGTATGGCGGAAGCCATCAAAGTTACGCCAGTCCCCAAAGGAGGCATATCCCGTGACAACGTCACCTTCCACGCTCACCAGTACCGGATAACCCAGCGCCTGTCGTGCCTCATACCAAGCGATGCGGTTATCGGTATCGACCGTCTGGTCGTTCCAGATGGCCGCCGTGTGCAGCACCGCATGGTTATAGATCTCTGCGATGGCGGCGCAGTCCTCTTTGCTGGCGAATCGAATAGACATGTTGAACCTCAGGGGTTGTACACTATAGTATTACGATATGAATACTATTGAAGACAGCATAAATCAACGGATCAGCGCAAGAATTCGCCTTGAACGTGAATCCCGCAGCTGGTCGCTCACCGATCTGGCTGAACGGGCGGGTGTGTCGCGTGCGATGATCCACAAAATTGAACGCGGTGAAAGCAGTCCAACGGCGACGCTGCTTGGCAGGCTCTCCGGGGCGTTTGGCATCAGTATGTCCACGCTGATTGCCCGTGCTGAAATGCAGGAGGGCAAACTGTCCCGTTTCGCCGATCAGCCCGTCTGGCGCGACCCGCAAAGCCACTATCTGCGCCGCCATGTGTCGCCGCGCAGCGATTTGCCGATCGATCTGGTGCAAATTGAA
Source organism: Citrobacter sp. LST-B2 (assembly GCF_057983045.1). Taxonomy (NCBI): domain Bacteria; kingdom Pseudomonadati; phylum Pseudomonadota; class Gammaproteobacteria; order Enterobacterales; family Enterobacteriaceae; genus Citrobacter; species Citrobacter sp. LST-B2. Next base: position 2,505,508 of record NZ_CP192598.1, on the reverse strand, counting down.
TTGCCGGCGGGCAGCGATATCCCGATGCCTGCCTCATCGTATGTTCAGGCCCGGCAACTGATCTGGCTGCAGCAGGGCGAACTGGTGTTTATGGAAGGTGACACGCGCCACGAGATGAAGGCGGGTGACTGCCTGGAACTGGGGCCGCCGAATGACTGTCGTTTTATCAATGAGACGACGCAACCTTGTGTTTACCTCGTTGTGCGCTTAAACCAGGCCGGGAGTGAATGACCGCCGCGGCCTGCTACTATTGATGGATTCATGCTAAAAGCAGAGGAGAACATCATGGCTCAACAAACACACCGTAATCGTCGCTGGGTATTAGCATCCCGACCCCATGGCGCACCGGTGGCAGAGAATTTCCGTCTGGAAGAGGACGATGTCGCCACCCCTGGTGAAGGCCAGGTTTTACTGCGCACCATTTATCTGTCGCTCGATCCGTATATGCGTGGGCGCATGAGCGATGAGCCGTCATACTCGCCGCCGGTAGAGATTGGCGGAGTGATGGTGGGCGGCACCGTCAGTCGTGTGGTGGCGTCAAATCACCCCGATTATAAACCGGGTGAATGGGTGCTGAGTTACAGCGGCTGGCAGGATTACGATATTTCCGACGGCACGGGGCTGGTGAAGCTTGGAGACAATCCTGAAAATCCGTCGTGGGCGCTCGGCGTGCTGGGGATGCCTGGATTCACCGCCTATATGGGATTACTGGACATCGGCCAGCCAAAAGCGGGCGAGACGCTGGTCGTAGCGGCCGCCACGGGGCCTGTCGGCGCCACGGTTGGACAAATCGGTAAGCTGAAGGGTTGTCGTGTGGTGGGCGTGGCTGGCGGAGCGGAAAAATGCCGTCATGCTACCGAGGTGTTGGGCTTCGATCTCTGTCTGGATCATCATGCCAGCGATTTTGCTGAACAACTGGCGAAAGCCTGCCCGCAAGGCATTGATGTCTACTACGAAAACGTGGGCGGGAAAGTGTTTGATGCCGTGCTGCCGTTACTGAACACCTCGGCGCGAATTCCTCTTTGTGGTCTGGTCAGCGGTTATAACGCGACAAACTTACCGGCTGGGCCTGACAGACTGCCGCTGCTGATGGCGACCCTGCTGAAAAAACGGATCCGTATGCAGGGCTTTATCATCGGTCAGGATTACGGACATCGTCTTCACGAATTCCAGCAGGAGATGGGACGCTGGGTGAAAGAGGGGAAAATCCATTATCGTGAGCAGGTTACCGACGGACTGGAGAACGCGCCGCAAACCTTTATCGGCCTGTTGACCGGTAAAAACTTTGGTAAAGTAGTGATACGCCTCGCCGACGACGCGTAAACCATACCTGGCGGCGAGAGCCGCCATAAAAAAATGGGCAAATTTTTAAATTCCAGCTTTAATTATTTAGGGTATATATCACCGCGTAACCGACGAATAATCTGTCGGCGCTGTTAATAAAACGCGGGTAAATTGCTATTCATTACGTTTCACATTTTTTAAACCAGGCGATATTTATATCAATTAGGCGATTTAGCTTAATTGCGATTGGCTATGTTATGAGGTGAAGAAAAAGAATGCCTGGTATGGAAAAAACGCAACATATAAGTTTGACCACGCAAGTTGAAAGAGGGCTAAAAGACAAATTAAGCATTGGCGCATTACGTCCTGGCACCAGGCTAATCACTAAAAATATCGCGCAGGAGCTGGGGATCAGTATCACCCCGGTTCGGGAAGCGCTATTACGCCTGGTCTCCGCAAACGCATTGGCTATCGCGCCTGCACAAGCCTTTATGGTTCCGGATATTACAATGACGCGGTTTAGCGAAATCATACACATCCGCTGCGAGCTTGAAGGCATGGCGGTAATGACGGCGACGAGCCAGGTTACGGCGGAGCGGATGGAGATTCTGCAAGCGCTTCTGGCGGACTATCAGCAGGCCCACGAGAGCGGTACGGTCGAGGATCGCCTGCTGGCAAACCGGGCGCTGCGCTTCAAAATCTATCAGTTTGCGAATATGCCTACCCTGGTCGAAATGATCGAACAGCTTTGGGTACGCATGGGGCCGAGTCTGCATTTTCTCTATGACAGGGCGAAGCATGACGCTTATCAACACAACGTCGGGCATTATCAGGAATTACTGAATGCGATGGCGGCGGGAAATAAAGACGCCAGCCGCCATTGTTTAATTGACCTTATCAATAAAAATGTAGCGATAATTAAACAACAGTACCATCATTAAGCCTGGCTTAAATATAGCGGGGAATATCCCCGCTAGTACGTTATGAATAATCGATTTTACTCAAAACGCCAGGCCAGATTGACACCTACACCGTAGTTTCGTCCTGGCGCCGGTTCGTAGTAACGGCCATTCGATTCATTCACGATAACTGAGCCGACATACTCTTTGTCGAACAGATTATCGACACGACCGAACACGTCCACCGTCAGGCTGCTGACGGTGAATTTATAGCCGGTATTCAGGCCGACAACAGTATAAGACGGGGCTTTGGCGGTGTTCTCATCGTCAGCCATGATATCGCCCATATAGCGCGCTTCGGCTCCTGCGTACCAACCTTCATCAGGCACGTAGCCCAGCGAAGCAAACCCCATGTTCCGCGCGATGCCGGGCATTCGGTTGCCATTGCAGTTCTGGTCGCGACACACGTTACTGCGATAAGTGGCATCCAGCCAGGTCCAGGAAGCGTTGAACCGCCAGTTTCCGGCAAAGCGTTGATCCCAGGCGAGCTCCGCACCCTGGCGGCGCGTCTTCCCGGCATTCTTATAGGTCGTGCGTCCGCCGCTACTGGAATCAACCACCAGTTCATCGTCGGTATCGGTCTGGAAAAGCGCCGCCGTCAGCAATCCATCGCCGATCCGGGTTTTGCTGCCGATTTCCACCGTATCGTTGGTTGAGGGTTTGAGACCAAAATTCATCCCGCTTTGCCCGTCTGCACGGTAAGAAAGCTCGTTGATGGTCGGCGTTTCGAAGCCCCGGCCCGCAGCGAGATAGACGTTCCAGGCGTCGGTTAAGGCGTATTTCAGCGAACCGGCAGGTAACCACTGATGGTAACTGGCGTCACCGCTGTCATCGCCATTGCCTGGCGTGACGTAATGATCGTTGGAATCGAACCACACCGAACTGTAGCGCACGCCAGCATCCAGCGAGAGTTTGTCGGTCAGTTGCCACTGGGTTTGCAGATAGGGATCCACGTTCCACATCAGGTTACGTTCATCGCGGCGCAGATCGCCTTTCTGACCGTACTCCGGTACGCCATTATTCAGTCGATAGTTGTTATAGCCTTTGCGGTTTTCGCTCATGTTTTCGTAGTTCAAACCGGTGGTGAGGGTTACGGGGACGCCCAGTTCACCGCGATGCGTCCAGCGACTGTCGATACCCTGGTAATGGCGCTGCAAAGCGATCACGCCGCCCGCATGAGAGGGGCGACGCTGTGGCGCCATAGGTATCGACTGATACTGCGTGGTTTCGCGCTCTCCGGCGTACATCATGATGCTCATGTCATCCTGCGCGCTGAGTTGGCGTTCATAACGCAATCCGGCCTGGGTCTGCTTGATGGTTTTGCGCGTGTTGTATTGTTCAGCGCGGGGGGATTGTTGGGGATCCGCCCGCCATTCCGCTTCAGTCAGACCACCCGGATCGTCGGCTTTAATATCGACGCTATTGAAAATCAGACTCAGCTTGCTGGCGTCATCGATACGTACGCCCAGTTTTGCGTTGGCCAGATTTTTTTGCGCGCCGCTGCGATCGCGATAGCCGTGGGTGGTGAAACGGGTAGTGGAGACCGAGTAATCCACGTCGCCCGCCTGAGTACCATCACCCATCGCGCCCGTGGCTTTCAGCCCATAACGCCAGCTCCCGAAACTACCGTAATAGCTGCTCGCTTCTATCGTCGGCGGCTGTTGACCGGTTTGGGTCGTGACATTCATCACGCCGCCGGAAGCATTACCGTATAGCGCAGAGAAGGGACCACGCAGCACTTCAACGTTCTGTACGCTGCTGAGGTCGATGTTCGATGTCTGCCCCTGACCGTCCGGCATCGTCGCCGGAATGCCGTCCACATACAGACGGATGCCGCGGATCCCATAGGTGGATCGGGAGCCGAACCCACGCATCGAGATCTGCAAATCCTGCGCATAGTTTTGCCGGTTTTGCACCTGAAGTCCCGGCACGCGGGTCAGTGATTCCGACAGGTTGATGCGCGGCGCGGCCAGACGCATATCTTCACCGTCAACGACGCTGACGGCTGCAGGGGTATCCAGTTCTGATATCGCCTGGGGTGAAGCGCTGACGATCATAGTCTGGTCATCGCCAGCCTCATCTGCCATAACCGACGATGAGAACACAAGCGGGAGAAAAAGTGCGGGTACTGCGATATGTCGTGTGGAAATAATATTCATGAAAAAGGCCAGTTAAATTGAACGTACCCAGAGGTATGTAAGTTCTATGTTAATGGATTTGTAAATATTTGAAAATTTTAACGGCACGATGCGTTAAAAATTAATGGGGAAATTAAGAAGATTGTAGCCAGAATGCGAATAAATGCTCCACATTCACATGAATAATGATTACCATTCCCATCTATAAACAAGAGCAATACCAGGATGTTGCTCGTTGAAGCGATGTGAAGCAGCAAAATAGCTATTTATCAAAGGGAGTCGTCATGCATTTTCGTCATCTGTTCTCGCCGCGTCTGCGGGGTTCGTTGCTGTTAGGTTCACTGCTGGTTGCTTCTTCATTCAGCGCTCAGGCTGCAGAAGACCTGCTGCGTAAAGGTGTGGGCAAAGGCGCCTACGAAATGGCCTTCAGCCAGCAGGAAAACGCCCTTTGGCTGGCGACCTCGCAAAGCCGCAAACTGGACAAGGGCGGTATCGTCTATCGTCTTGATCCGGTGACGCTGGACGTCACGCAGGTTATCCACAACGATCTCAAACCGTTTGGTGCCACCATCAATAATGCGACCCAGACGCTGTGGTTTGGCAACACGGTCAACAGTGCGGTGACGGCCATTGATGCGAAAACGAGTGAAGTGAAAGGGCGACTGGTTCTCGACGCCCGTAAGCGCTCAGAAGAGGTACGTCCGCTGCAGCCGCGTGAGCTGGTTGTCGATGAAGCGACCAATACGGTCTATATCAGCGGTCTCGGTAAAGAGAGCGTGATTTGGGTGGTGGATGGCGAAAAAATTGCGCTGAAAGAGACGATCCAGAATACCGGTAAAATGGGCGCGGGCCTGGCGATCGACAGCCAGGCGAAACGTCTGTACACCACCAATGCCGATGGCGAATTCATTACTATCGATACTGCCACCAACAAGATCCTCAGCCGTAAAAAACTGTTGGAGGATGGCAAAGAGCACTTCTTCATCAACCTGAGCCTTGATACAGCAGGTCATCGCGCATTTGTGACCGACTCAAAAGCGGCTGAAGTGGTGGTTGTCGATACCCGCAACGGCAACGTGCTGGCGAAAGTCGCGGCGCCGGAGTCGCTGGCCATTCTGTTCAACCCAACGCGTAACGAAGTGTACGTCACGCACCGTCAGGCGGGTAAAGTGAGCGTGATTGACGCGAAGAGTTACAACGTGGTGAAAACGTTTGATACGCCAACCTTCCCGAACAGCCTGGCGCTGTCCGCCGATGGCAAAACGCTGTACGTAAGCGTGAAGCAGAAATCTACGCGTGAGAAAGAAGCCACTGAGCCGGATGATGTGATTCGCATCGCCCTGTAAAGTAAAAGGCCTGCACCGTGTGCAGGCCTTGTTGTTTATGGCGCGCTGCGGTGTATTTCCGCCACTCGCTTACGCACGCCGTACCAACCGGCGACCAGCAGGATGGCAATCAGCGGCAGGGAAGCAATGGTCCATGTCCCGTTCGGATAATCGAAGGCCATCAGGACCAGCACGCTCAACAGGAACAGCAGCGTTAACCACGAGGTAAACGGCGCGCCAGGCAGTTTGAAGCTGACATCGGCGGCTTTTCCTTCTTTGATTGCCTGACGCAGACGCAGCTGGCAGACCACAATAAAGCCCCATGAAGCGATGATCCCCAGTGACGCAAAGTTCAGCACGATTTCGAAGACCTGCGATGGCACCAGATAGTTGAGAAAAACTCCAACAACGTACACCGCCAGCGTCGCCAGAATTCCCGCGTAGGGCACATGCTGACGACTCATCTTACTCATGAATTTTGGCGCAGATCCGCCCATCGCCATCGAACGCAAAATGCGCCCGGTGCAATAGAGGCCGGAGTTCAGGCTGGAGAGGGCGGCAGTCAGCACGACGATGTTCATAATGCTGCCAATGTAAGGCACGCCGAGCTTCGAGAAGAAAGTCACAAACGGGCTTTGTCCCGCCTGATAGGCGTTCCATGGCAACAGCAGCACCAGCAGTACCACAGAACCGACGTAGAACAGGCCGATACGCCAGATCACGCTGTTGATGGCTTTAGGCACCATCGTCTGCGGATCTTTACACTCGCCAGCGGCGGTTCCCACCAGTTCGATAGACGCAAAGGCAAAGACCACCCCTTGTACCAGCACCAGCGCCGGCAACAGGCCGTGGGGGAAGAATCCGCCGTTATCGGTAATCAGATGAAAACCGGTGGCGTTACCGTCCAGCGGTTTACCCGAGCCGAGGAAAATCGTCCCGACCACCAGAAAGAGCACAATGGCCAGCACTTTGACCAGTGCAAACCAGAACTCCATCTCCGCAAACCACTTCACGCCAATCATGTTCATGGTGCCGACGATCGCCAGCGCGCCAAGGGCGAAAACCCACTGCGGAACATCACCAAACGCCCCCCAGTAATGCATATACAGCGCGACGGCGGTGATATCGACGATACCCGTCATTGCCCAGTTGATGAAGTACATCCATCCCGCGACGTAGGCGGCTTTCTCACCAAGAAATTCACGGGCATACGACACGAAACTGCCGCTGGAAGGGCGGTGTAAAACCAGTTCGCCCAATGCGCGCAAAATAAAGAATGAAAAGATCCCGCAGACCAGATAGACCAGCGCCAGCGCGGGGCCTGCCATTTGCAGGCGCGCACCGGCGCCCAAAAATAACCCGGTCCCAATGGCGCCGCCGATGGCGATCATCTGGACCTGACGGTTGCCCATCGCTTTGTGATACCCCTCTTCATGGGCATTCAACCAGCGTCGTTTCGCCGCGTGCTGCTCCGACACCGTTGTTTCTTGTGTATTCATTACGTTACCTGTTTACCTGTCTGATAAATCGAACCTTTTGCCGCAACTCCCCGGCGCGACGCCGGTGATGCTTCCCGTCATTCTGGGTAGGGATAACACCACCGGCGGAGCATCCTACCTGCAAATAATAAACGGTGCAAAATAGTCCATTTAAAATGATCAGATTGCGTAATAATCAACCAAAACTGAAGTGGAATCCCGCTCTGAACAGGCAGAGCGGGAGGGGGATTAGGCGGAGGTGCCGAAGACGCTCACCGCCTGTTGCAGGCGTGAGGAGCGCCTGGAAAGACTGCCGGCGGCATCCCTGACGCTTTCCACCATCGCGGCGTTGTTATCGGTCATGGTGCCGATGCGGGAGATCGAATCGTTGATCAGTTCCAGCGCCTGGGTTTGCTCACGCGTCGCAAGGCCAATTTCTCTGATCATGGTCGACATCTGGAACACGTCCTCGATCATCGCGGTCAGATGGGTTTCCGTCTGCTCAACCATGCTCACGCCGGCATTGACGTTGGCGACGTTCTTCTCAATCAGCGAGGTAATCTCTTTGGCTGCTGACGCGGAGTGTTGCGCCAGATTCCGCACCTCAGCGGCAACGACCGCAAACCCACGTCCGGACTCACCGGCGCGCGCGGCTTCGACCGCTGCGTTAAGCGCGAGGATATTGGTCTGGAAAGCAATACTGTCGATCACGCCAATGATGTCGACGATCTGCCCGTTATCACGGGAAATCGACTGCATCATGCCGATCGTCTGCTTCATAAAATCGCCCCCTTCGCTGGCGTTAGCGCTGGTTCTGTCCGCCATCGTCATGGTTTGTGCGGCGGTATCCGCCGTTTGCTGTACTGCGCTGCCAATCTCTTCAATGGCTGCCGCGGTTTGTTGTAGATTGGCCGAGGTCTCTTCGGAACGCTTATGCAACGCCGTGCCTTCCTGACTGACGCGCTTGCTGATTTCCTGAATCCCGGCAATTTGCGTACTCACATCATCCACCAGTGAATTCAGATTTAATCCGGCCTGATTAACCAGACGCATCATCATCCCCAGTTCATCGACACGATTTAAATGAATGCTGTCGGGCTTTCGCCCGGCGACCACTTTCTGCATCTGGGCCAGGATCTGTTTAACCGGATGACAAATTTGATACTTAAGGTAAATAGCCAGCAGCAAAAATAAGAGGGTAAATGCGCCTGCCTGAATAAGCGGGTTAATGGCTAAGAAAATAATACCCAAGGCGAGAAACAGACTGATACCGATAGCATAATTGACACGTTGACGGATGGACAACCATTTAAATGCCGACAAACAAGCCAGTACGCCACGACGGATAATAATTCCCTTAAATAAACGATGCCCCTTGAAATTGTTATTATTTATCTTGTGATAAAGCTGCTCGCTTTGCTCAATTTCCTGTCGCGCGGGAACGGTGCGTACCGAGATGTATCCGGTTAATTGTTCGTTATGCCAGACGGGGGTGACGTTGGCGCGAACCCAGTAATGATCGCCGTTATGACGGCGGTTCTTGACCATGCCGGTCCAGCTGTCGCCCTGTTGCAGGGTAAACCACATATCGGCAAATGCAGCAGGCGGCATATCCGGGTGACGGATGATATTGTGCGGCTCGCCCATCAGTTGATTTTCGCCAAATCCGCTGGCGTCGATAAACGCTGAATTCGCATAGGTAATATGGCTTTGCGTATTCGTTGTCGATAACAGCGTCGTTTTCTCGTTAAGTAAATACTCTTTCTGTGTAACAGGGATGTTACTTCTCATGAAAGACTCCTGGTGATGCTGTGCGGAATAAACACAAAAGTCCGTCAGCCTGGGCTGACGGATAATAAAGATTGATGTATTTAGAATGCTGCATTCTCTACTAAACATAAGAATGGCGAAAGTATTTAAAATGAAATTTACAGGCTTTAATTAAACTGTGATGTCATTAAAATGAAAAATAAATACATCTGCGTAACCTGTGAAGGTAGGTGTGCTCCCTTAAGTAAAACCTGACCGATAAAAAAATGACAAAAAGACAATATGATTGTGCAATTACGGTTAACATCATAAGTTTTACAGACCTATTAATTTTCGTAGGGGGCAGACGGGAAGAACGGTGAGAAAGCCATGCCAGAAATGCAGGTTACTCTACACTTAGAGTTTTAACCTGCAGGAGGCAGTATGATAAAGGTTTATGGCGCGCCTGGGTGGGGTTCAGCGATCAGCGAATTAATGCTTACCCTGGCGGATATTCCGTATCGTTTTGTCGATGTCAGTGGCTTTGACAGTGAAGGGCCACAGCGAGATCTGTTGCAAAAAATCAATCCGCTGTGTCAGGTACCGACGCTGACGCTTGAAAATGGTGAAGTAATGACTGAAACAGCCGCCATCACGCTGATGGTCCTCGATCGTCGCCCCGATCTGGCACCGCCCATCGGACGCAGCGAGCGTCAGCAGTTTCAGCGTCTGTTGATCTGGCTGGTGGCCAATATCTATCCGACATTTACGTATGCCGACTACCCGGAACGCTGGGCGCCTGATGCGCCCGCAGAGTTGAAAAAGAACTGTATTGAATACCGTAAATCACTCTATCTCTGGCTCAACGATCGGCTCAGCGCAGAACCGTATGCCTTCGGCGAACAGTTAACGCTGCTCGACTGTTATCTGTGCGTGATGCGCACCTGGGGGCCGGGGCATGACTGGTTTCAGGATAATACGCCGAATATCAGCGCAATAGCGGACGCCGTGTGTCAGCGGGCAGAATTACGTCAGGTGTTGAAAAACAATGGGATCCTCTGAAAGCAACGGGAGTGGCGGGTAACCGCACACTAAACTCTTCAGCGAAGGGGAATTTGACGTGATTGTCTGCAGTTCCGATACCCTGGCGGAGGGGGCAATGATGGAAGCGGAAAGCCGTGGATGACGTATTCCGCAGGATTTGGCTGTCATCGGTTTTGGCGACCTCGATTTTGCCGCCAGCAATCGCCCGTCGCTGACCACCGACAGCGTCGACCGCCGCGCCATTGGTCAGCGCGCCGCCACGCTGCTGGCGAATCGCATTGAACAAGCGGCAGTGGAAGAGGCCATTATTGATATCGGTTTTCACCTGATCGAGCGTGAATCCGCATAAACCGACACATGCATGTTGTCGAGTGTGCTAGCGTTAACGTCACACTGACAATAAGGAACCTGCTATGCCACACGTTGATATTAAATGTTTTCCGCGCGACCTGAATGATGAACAAAAAGCGGCGCTGGCCGATGATATAACTGAGGTGATCATCCGTCATCTGAAAAGCAAGGAGCGCTCAGTGAGCGTGGCGCTGACTGAAGTTTCGGAGGATCAGTGGCAGGGCGTCTGGGAGCGCGAGATTGAACCGCAAATGGACGTGCTGATTAAAAAGCCAGGCTACAGCATGTAATACAAAAGCCCGGTCACGAAGGTTGACCGGGCCGCATCGGGTTATCGCGTGACGACATTGAATCAGAACTCAAATTTATCCCTTTCTCCAGGCGGCTCGCTCCTTTTTACCTGTTGTCTACCTTTCATCCGTTCTGTGGAATGTCATTGACTGAGGTATAAATTGTCAGTCCATGCTGGCGGGCGACCTCGATATCCATGTCGGCACCTTTAGATGCCCCTGCAATCCGGTAAATCGCGTCACAGCGGGTAATGAGTCGGTGGGCGACCGGGTAGAGCATCGCTTCGCTGATCTCATCATCTAACGACATGGAACCTGCCGCCTTTGCCAGCGGCAACGCGAGCCATTCGCCAATCAGCGGAATGTGTCCGCGTTGGTATACCTCCAGTGCAGCGGCTTCGAGACGATGAAGGTTGGCGTCGATCAGTGCCTGGTTTCCGTCGGTACCGCTGCGATAAGGGCCGGCGATTAAAATGAGTTGTGCTGTCATGATATCCTCACTCTTTGTTGTCGTAGGCAGAAATGCACATTTCTGCACGTTTTAGTTGCCTGAAGGCCGTTGTATTTGTAGAGTACGTATCATAAACAGCAAATTCGTGTACGATCAAGATCAATCGTGCACATTCAGGAATAACCCTATGCTTACCGATCAGCGAAAGAAATTGATCCTTGAACTGCTGGCCGCCGAAGGTCAGGTGTTATCGAAGGCGCTCAGTAACCGGTTCGCGGTTTCCGAAGACACGATCCGCCGCGATTTACGTGAACTTGCCGCGGAAGGATTTCTGCAGCGTGTACACGGCGGGGCGCTGCCATCGTCTGGTGCGACGGCGCCTTTTCTTGAACGAAAGTCATTGAAAACCGACGCCAAAAAGCGCGTGGCGCAAAAAGGGGCTACGCTGATTTCCCCCGGTCAGGTGGTAATCATTGATGGTGGGACGACAACAACAGAACTGATCGCCTGTCTGCCGGATGATTTAAACATTACCGTGGTGACCCACAGTCCGGGCATCGCATTAGGGCTGGTCAATCATCCGCTTATCGAGATCATCCTCATCGGTGGTCGCGTGTATAAGCACTCCATTGTCACGGTAGGCGCGGCGACGGTTGAAGGAATGCGTAACATTCAGGCCGATCTTTTTTTCATGGGCGTGACGGGGGTTCACCCGGAAGCGGGGTTAACCACGGGAGATTACGAAGAAGCGTGCATCAAACGTGCATTTTCCGCCAGAGCCGCAGAAACTATCGTCCTGGCGTCACCGGAGAAGATCAGCACCGCGTCTCCCTTTGCCATTGGCGACGTATCGCTGATTAATACGGTCGTCGTGGAAGAGAATACCGACGAAAGCTGGATCCGCGCGATGAACGCGAAGGGGATCACGGTGGTGAGGGCGTAGTTAGCCCGCCGTCACGCGTTTGCCGCTAGTGACAAATGTACCGGCGCCAAGATGATGCAGGGTGTTGAGTTTGTCGTCATCGAACTGCCAGCGGCCTTCGACAAACACCCGTTCATCGGCGGCGGCAGAAACCACTTCACCGAATAAGGTATCGTATTTCTCCTGCGCAGCGGTGGCGGGGAGGAGGCGGCATTCCATCCATGCCAGACATTTTTCTTCGACGACCGGCAGTCCCAGTACGGGGCCTTTGACCACCGGAATGCCGTAACAGTTGAATTTGTCTTCATCGCGCCCGGAAACGCTGCCAACGGCGTATGTCCAGTTAGTGGCGGCAACACCGGGAATGACAATACCGAACAGGCCGCTGCGCTCAATTAATTCCCGCGACCAGGCCGTTTTATCGACCACAATGGCGAGACGAGGCGGATCAAACTCAACGGGCATCGACCATGCGGCGGCCATGATATTGCGCCGGTTGCTGACCTCATCGCGGCTGGTGATCAGTACCGTGGGACCATGATTGAGCAGACGACTGGCGTGGCGTAATTCGACAGGACGAAATCGACTCATAGAATTGTCTCGCAAAGGGTTTTTCTCAGTATTATTGAAAACTGACGTTGCGCCAAGCGCCGAATAACACCCGCCTCACTCTTTGGCACATCGTTTATACTCGGATAACGATTTAAGGCCCACAACAGGAAATCTGATGACGCCTATCCTGAATGCTTATTTTGCTCGTCTGAACTGGTCAGGGCGTGCCGAAGTCAATATTGAGACGCTTCGGGCGCTACATTTGCAGCATAACTGTACTATCCCGTTTGAAAATCTCGACGTGCTGTTACCGCGAGAAATGCACCTTGATGACAGGTCGCTGGAAGAGAAACTGATTACCGCACGTCGCGGCGGCTATTGCTTTGAGCAAAATGGCGTATTTGAGCGCGTACTGCGCGAACTGGGGTTTACCGTGCGTAGTTTGTTGGGACGCGTGGTGCTGGCTAATCCTCCGAGCCTGCCACCGCGAACTCACCGTCTGCTGCTGGTTGAACTGGATGGCGAATCGTGGATCGCCGATGTGGGATTTGGTGGTCAGACGCTTACTGCCCCCATTCGTCTGCAAGCGGACATTATCCAGAAGACGCCACATGGAGAATACCGTTTGCAGCAGGAGGGGGACGACTGGATCCTGCAGTTTTGTCATCACGATCGCTGGCAATCGATGTACCGTTTTGATCGGGTGGTGCAGCAGCAAAGTGATTATGTGATGGGCAACTTTTGGTCTGCGCACTGGCCGCAATCGCATTTTCGTCATCATCTGCTGATGTGCCGTCATTTGCCGGACGGGGGAAAATTGACCCTCACTAACTTCCATTTCACGCATTACGAAGGTGACAGAGTGGCAGAACAGCGCAATTTACCGGATGTCGCCTCATTGTACGCGCTACTACAGGAACGTTTTGGTCTGGGAGTGACAGACGCGAAGCATGGTTTTACGGAAACTGAGCTTGCCAGGGTGATGGCGGCGTTTGATACGCATCCCGAAGCGGGAAAATAATGAAAACCCGGTAGGCGCAGGCGCTTACCGGGCATAATTTTAAAAATCTATCGCCCATTCAGCGTGAAACAGAATCACCGCGTTACCCGTGATGGTGACTTTTTCCGGCTGGTTATTCTGAATCGTCACGTTAATTTCAACGGTGCCATCGCGACCCAATGCCCGTCCCTGATGTCCTTTTACCTGCAGCGATTTCCCGTCGTGTTCCAGTAAACCGTGATGCACCAGCCAGGCACCCATCGGGCCATTGGCATTGCCGGTCACCGGATCTTCAACAATACCAATTGCCGGTGAGAACATGCGCCCGTCAGTCTCATTTTTGCCCGGACGGATCTGGAATGGGAAAAAGCCATTGCAGCCAATTTGCTGACTGATGGTACAAAGCGCAGAAAGATCGGGCGCGAGAGCATCAATATCGACTTCAGGCTTAAGCGGAATCATCACTTTAGAATGGCCTGTCGACGCCACCTGAATCGGCAAGCCCGGCAGCATATCGCTTTCATTCAGGTGCAGCGCACGAAGAATAGCCGCGCGGATGTCACCTTCAATCGGCGCTTCAAAGGTTGGCGTGCCTTGTTCCAGCGAAATACGGTAATCACCGTCATCATGACGGATCGCCACCCGGTGTCGACCCGCCAGCGAGGTTTGCCAGACTGTGGTGTTGCCCAGTCCCAGCACCGTTGCGCGGACATAATGCGCCGCAACGGTGGCGTGCCCGCAAATCGGCACTTCTACGGTTGGCGTAAAGTAGCGAATGCGGACATCGCTGTCATCGCTTCGCAGCAGGAATGCGGTTTCGGAGTGGCGTAGTTCGCGGGCAATCAGTTGCATCTGTGTTTCGCTGAGGCCATCAGCATTCAGGACGACACCTGCGGAATTGCCGCGAAAGGGGGTTCTGGTGAAAGCATCAACGTGGTAAACCTGTGGTTTCATTAGCGTTCTCCCTGAGTGAGGGAAGCATCATAACGTGGAAAAGGCCGGATAGCGATGCATCTGTCAATCCGGCGTGTGAAAGAATAAAACCCGGCAGGCATTTACATGAGCCGGGTGTTTTATTATCAGAAGGAGGCTTTAATCCCCACCATTGCAGAGGTATCGCTGTAGCCGTTGTTACCAACCTGCTGAGCGACGTTGCCCCACAGGGCGACGTTCTTCGTCAACTGGCCTTCAACCCCGGCTTTCAGTTCGCCGATATTGCGGGCGCCTTTCAGATTCACATTTTCACCGTTCATTGCGACGCCAAAGTCTTTGCTGTTGTGGATCCAGTTGGCTTCGACAAACGGCTGGAAGGTGTGGTCTTTGCCGTCGTCCAGTGTGTTGTGGCCCTTGCCGAACAGACGGACGCCGACGCGTGTCTGGATGTTGCCATCGCCGTTACCTTCAACGCGGGTACCGTTAACTTCTTTGTGCTCATCTGCCTTCACGCCCATCCAGGTGATCTGGGCTTTTGGCTGAATATACAGCGCGTTACGCTCGCTGAGTTCGGCCAGTTTCCAGGTGTAGCCGGATTCAACAGAGGCGGTGAAGCCCTTAGAATCATACTCTTCAGATTCGACGTCACGACCAGAAACGGTGTTATCAAACCAGCTGTACTGCGCCCAGGTATCGACATACGCGCCTTCATGCGTCGCGTTGTCCTGCAGCCAGGTGCCGTACAAACCAACGCTGTAACCACTGATGCGGCTGTCGGCCCGGTTACCGTTACGCTGGTTTTCGGCACGCGCTTTCTGGTTCGCATAACCGGCCATCAGACCCAGATGGTAGCGGTCAGTGTTGTTCGAAGACCACTGCGCAATATCGCCGCCCAGTTGCATGACATAACGGTTGGCCTGCATATCCAGTTGACTACTGCTGTCTTTCTGACGGGTATGACCGCCCACGTTACGCAGCCACATACTGGTGACGGCTTCTTTGCCGGTCAGCGCGTCCACGTAATGCGTTTCGCCCAGACGATCCTGCAAACGGGTATTGAACAGCGTGTTCGCCGCCTGCAGGTTCATGCCGTACAGACCGGCTTCCGGACGCACCGCGTGTTCGCGCGGCGTCGGAGTTGGCGGCTGTGGATCGGTAGGATTCAGAGGATCCAGCGGAGTAACCGGAGACAGGGCGCTGCTCAGATACCAGTTTTTATTATTCTCGCCTTCACCGCGATGCAGGGTGTAGTCATACGCACCGGCCACGATACGGCCATTTTGTGTAAACACACCGTCAGAATTGCCGCCAACGCTAATCAGTTCGATGCCCGACGTCGTCAGACCGCCCGCGCCCCCGGCGTTCAGTACTTTAACGTTCGTGCTGCCGGAGGTGTTGCCCGCAACGATCATCCGGTCAGTCGGTGAGTTGTCATCGCCCAGTTGGGTGTTCATCACGAGATTACCGTTAGTGCCTGTGTAATCACCGTCCACTGTCAGGGTTTTGAAGCTCGCGGTATCACGCGTCAGCATACGACGCTTTGTGGCGGCCGGCATAAAGGTCAGCGTGGAGTCATCCAGCGTCAGGTTGGTGAGCTGAGAACTTTTGGTCATGTTCCAGGCCGAGCCGTCGGCCAGCGACAGGTTATTCACTGCATTACCGCTGGTGACCATCCCGCCGACGAAACGCGACTGGTTAATCGCATTCACATCAACCACGGCGGAATCCAGGGCTTCAATCGTCCCGACAACGTCGATTTTCTGCGGGTTAATCGTCACGCGGGAGTCGGCGTTTTCCGCCAGAATGGCAGTGGCATCCGGGTCGTTGTAGTTAACCCCCAGTTGCACTTCACCGTTTAGCGTGATCTCGCCGCCTTTATTCGCCTGAACGTATTTCCAGCTCCCACTGCGGGTGGTATCGATAACATCAATGTTCAGACGACCATTAATGTCGATTTTACCCGCCGTGAGCGCATCTTCTTTACTGGCCATAATACCGGAACCGGTCGTCTGTTGATGCCCTTGAGTATCCAGGGTAATGGTCAGGTTACTACCGGTATATTGCGAGGAGCCCATTGAATCGACGCCTTCAAGAACCGTCTGATCCGCGCCTGATTTTAACAATACTGACGTCGTTCCATGAGTGGTGATGTACGAATCCAAATCGATGTCATCAATACCATCAGATAACCAGATACCTGTAGCAACCGCCCCAACGCGATTGGCAGTGATATCGACCGCGGTATCCCCAAAGGCTTCAATATAACCCGCGTTAGCATTAATGCCGTCTGCAAACTCATCAGCAACGGATTTCACGGTGGCATTCTGATAACGAATAAGCGAGCGGTGAGTGGAATTTGTCGATTCTGAAACGATCCCCACGGAGTATTCCGTACTCTTGTTATTAACAATCAGGTTTTCAGCGTTGATGAGGGTTCCTTCTTTCGCATAAATGCCAAAAATGTGTCCCTTCGCTCCGGTGATGGTTGCATTCACCGTGGTGTCACCGGTCAGGGTAATCACGCCGTTATTCTTATCAGCGTAAATACCCATGATGTCCTTATTATCACGTTTGTGGCTGATGTTTATGGTTAAATCATCAGCAATAATCGCGCCTTTTTTCGCAAGATAGGCATCGCTTGATCCGCCGACATTGAGAATGCCAACCGCGAACATCGTGTGATAATCATTGTCCAGCGCCAGGTCAGGGCGTCCTTCAACCGTACCCGGAATGTAATCCCCGACAAGCTGATTAATGGTAGAACCTGACCCCAAATTGATTGTGCCGCTATTGGCAACAAAGACAGCGCCAGAGGCAAGTGAAAAATCGCCATCTTCAAACTCGCCCATGCCGCTAACAATCGGTGTTCCAGCCGGAGCCGTTACCGTAATCGCGCCATTGTTTTCCACGAAGAGGGTGTTGTCTTCCCCTGCGACGCTGATAATTTTATAGCTGCCACCTGCAACCAGGGCACCACTGCCGGTGATAATGCCATCATCTTCATCATAAATTTTTGCATTTACGTTATTTGTCATTAACAGGCTGCCGATCAACAGCGCCATAGTGGTTAATTTAAATTCTTTCATATCCCTATTCGCTTTTTTTAATAGACAAATACAGCACGGAATAAATTATATTTCTCAACGCTGCGTTTTGGTTTCCAGACAGAGCGAAAGCAATTTGAGTCAGACGATATCTGCCGAATTCCTTCCAGTAATTCATTCGTGCAACAGTGATTTATTTTTCATGTTGCTGAATGGATCACAAATGAATTGATCTTACGTAACTAAAGAAATCAGTTAAGTGTGAAGTGAAATAATGGATTACAGATGAAATGACGTTAATTTCGCAACAGGTATTGCATATAATAAAAGAGAGGGGTTGATGTCATCTTTATGATTTTTAAAGAGATAACATGTCTTAAATCCGATTTAAGATTTATTAAGATGTTTCATGGCGTAATTTAAACTCATCAGTATCATGACAGACAAATAAACCGCACGGGTAGGAATATTTCCTACCCGTGAATTTTTAAAAATCTATTACCCGCTGTGCGTGAAACAAGTTCGCCGCATTGACGAATATAGTCACTTTAAGCAGTTGGTTACCCTGAATGACTACTTCAATATCGACAATACCCTCGCGGACTAATACTCGCTCCTGATGTCTTTTCACCAGCAGCATTCTCCCTGAGGTGAAGAAGCGTCATAACGTGCAGCGTGTCGGATGGCATTACCATCCGACACCGAAATGCCTAACGACGGGAACGAACGATCTGGTAGCGTCGGGTAAAGTACTCAAACGGTGCGCTCCAGACGTGAACCAGACGGGTGAACGGGAAGAGCAGGAAGATAGTCATTCCCAGCACCAGATGCACGCGGAAGATAAACGCCACGCCGTCGAGGTGGGCAGAAGCTCCGCCACGGAAGGTGACAACCGACTGCGCCCATTCCACCAGTTTCAGCATTTCACTGCCGTCCGGGTGCTGGGCGGAGAACGGTATTGTGCTTAAGCCCAGAATGCACTGAATCAGCAGAATGCAGAGGATCAGGATATCTGCCGTGGACGAGGTGGCCCGGGCTCGAGAGTTGGTCAGACGACGCACCAGCAAGCCCGCGCCGCCAACCAGCGTCAGTACGCCGCAGATCCCGCCGGCAATCATCGCCATCTGTTGTTTCACCGCAACAGGCAGGAACCAGGCGTACATCCAGTGTGGGGTTAACATGCCGAACAGGTGACCAAAGAAGATCCCCAGAATACCGATGTGGAACAGATTCGACCACAGGACCATCCCGCGCTTGTCCAGCATCTGACTGGAAGACGCCCGCCAGGTGTACTGGCCGTAGTCATAGCGCAGCCAACTGCCAAGGATAAACACCGTCCCGCAGAGATAGGGGTAGATGTCGTAAAAAAAGACGTTCAGGAACTGTATCATTTCGGGCCTCCCGCGCTGACGTCGACGTACTGTGGCGCCACGTCCTGGCTAAAGCGTCGTTGATATTGCTGTAACGGCGAACTGTCACAGGCCGTGGCGTTATCTTCGATAAATTTCACCTGTTCCTCTTCCCAGACGGCATCCAGCGCCTGTCGGGTATCATCACGGTCCTCGGCGTTCACCTGTTTCGTGACACTGTCACTTGATAGTGGGCTGCCCGCCAGAAAAAGCAGGGCATCAAACAGTTGATACCACGGCGTGTCGCGCTGCTTTAAGCGCCCGCCCAGCAGGGCCAGAATTGGAGCGACGTTCTGCAAACCTTCGCGCGCTTCCGCTTCCGGCAGTACGCTCAGGTATTCCAGATACAGTGGCAGATGGTCCGGCAGCTCGCGACAATCAAGCTGTAGCCCGACTTTCTCGTACTGCGCCAGCAAATCGACCATCGCCTGACCGCGATCGCGCGATTCAGCATGCACATGCTCGAACAACAGCAGCGAAGTGGCGCGCCCTCGATCAAACACTTCGCACCATTCGGCCTGTTTATCGAGCAGCGGCGCGCTGAGCAGGGTTTCGGTGAAGTCGGTGAGCATCGGCGCATCGTGTCGCACCAGCGCCAGCGCATCGTCCTTACACTCCCACAGTTGCTCATCCGGATACTCCATCAGCAGGCCAATCACCTTGAGGATTTGCATCATTCCCCCTCCGCTTTGTCACGTACTTCGGTGATGTTGATCGCGTCAATACGGCTACTGTTGAACAGATTAAATTTGGTATCGGAGCCGTGGCATCCATCACCGAAAGAGAAGCCGCAACCGTTGCGCTCAGGGAAGGCATCACGCGCCATTTCACGGTGGCTGGTCGGGATGACAAAACGGTCTTCGTAGTTGGCAATCGCCAGGTAGCGATACATCTCTTCAATCTGTTCCACAGTCAACCCGACTTCGTCAATCGCACGGGTATCGGTGACGCCTTCCACGGTCTGCGAGCGCATATAATGACGCATCGCCATCATGCGCTTCAGCGCCCGCAGCACCGGGCCGGTGTCGCCAGCGCTCAGCATATTGGCGAGGTACTGCACCGGAATACGCAGGCTTTCGATCGCCGGTAGTACGCCGTCGCTTTTCGGCAGTCCACCCGCATCGGCATAAGACTGAATCGGCGACAGCGGCGGCACATACCAGACCATCGGCAGAGTGCGGTATTCCGGATGCAGCGGCAGCGCCAGCTTCCAGTCCATCGCCATTTTGTAAACTGGCGAACGCTGCGCCGCGTCGATCACGTTCTGTGGAATGCCCTGTTTAAGCGCTTCTTCTATCACCGCCGGGTCGTGCGGATTCAGAAACACGTCGCACTGACGCTCATAGAGATCGGTTTCATGCTCGGTGCTGGCCGCTTCTTCAATGCGGTCCGCATCGTAGAGCAGCACACCAAGATAACGGATGCGCCCGACGCAGGTTTCGGAACAGACCGTCGGCTGGCCCGATTCAATGCGCGGATAACAGAAAATGCATTTTTCGGATTTGCCGCTTTTCCAGTTGAAGTAGATTTTTTTGTATGGGCAGCCGCTGATACACAGACGCCAGCCGCGGCATTTATCCTGATCGATCAGCACAATGCCGTCTTCTTCACGCTTGTAGATAGCGCCGCTCGGACAAGTGGCGACACAGCTTGGGTTCAGGCAGTGTTCACACAGACGCGGCAGATACATCATGAAGGTGTTTTCGAACTGGCCGTACATCTCCTTCTGGATCTTGTCGAAGTTACGGTCTCGCGCGCGCTTTTCGAATTCGCCGCCGAGCAGCTCTTCCCAGTTCGGGCCCCAGATGATTTTGTCCATCCGCTTACCGTCAATCAACGAGCGGGGACGGGCGGTAGGTTGATGTTTGCCTTCCGGCGCGCTGTGCAAATGCTGATAGTCGTAGGTGAAGGGCTCGTAGTAATCATCGATTTGCGGAATGACCGGGTTAGCGAAGATTTTGGTGATGACGCCCATTTTGCCGCCCAGACGTGGTCGGATTTTACCGTTCACGTCGCGAACCCAGCCGCCTTGCCACTCTTCCTGGTCTTCCCAGTTTTTCGGGTAGCCAATGCCGGGTTTCGTCTCAACGTTGTTAAACCACGCGTACTCCATTCCTTCACGTCCGGTCCAGACGTTTTTACAGGTGACGGAGCAGGTGTGGCAGCCAATGCATTTATCGAGGTTCAGTACCATGCCAACCTGTGAGCGTATCTTCATTTTTTCGCCTCCTGTACCTGATCCCGACCTTCATCATCCAGCCAGTCAATGTTTTTCATTTTTCTAATCATGATGAACTCGTCGCGGTTGGAGCCGACGGTACCGTAATAGTTAAAGCCGTAAGCAAGCTGCGCATAGCCACCAATCATGTGCGTCGGTTTCGGGCACACGCGGGTGACGGAGTTGTGGATCCCGCCGCGCATCCCGGTGACTTCCGAACCGGGGATATTCAGGATGCGTTCCTGGGCGTGGTACATCATCGTCATGCCGGGCGGCACGCGCTGGCTCACCACCGCACGGGCGGTGAGGGCGCCGTTGGCGTTGAAGGCTTCGATCCAGTCGTTATCCTCAATGCCGAGCTCTTTCGCATCCGTTTCACTGATCCAGACAATCGGCCCGCCGCGCGACAGCGTCAGCATTAGCAGGTTTTCGCTGTAGGTGGAGTGAATGCCCCATTTCTGATGCGGTGTCAGGAAGTTAAGCGCTTTCTCCGGGAAGCCGTTCGGTGGGATCTCCCGCATTTCGCTGACGCTGCGGGTGTCAATCGGCGGACGATAAGCCACGAGGCTTTCGCCGAATGCCCGCATCCATTGATGGTCCTGATACAGCTGTTGACGACCGGAGAGGGTACGCCACGGGATCAGTTCATGGACATTGGTATAGCCCGCGTTATAGGAGACATGCTCGCTTTCCAGTCCGGACCAGGTCGGGCTGGAGATGATTTTGCGTGGCTGTGCCTGAATATCACGAAAGCGAATCTTCTCGTCTTCTTTGTTGAGCGCCAGATGCGTATGTTCGCGACCAGTCATCGCGCCGAGCGCTTCCCATGCTTTCACGGCGACCTGACCGTTGGTTTCCGGGGCCAGGGCGAGGATCACTTCCGACGCGTCCAGCGCGGTTTCAATCAGCGGACGACCTTTCGCCGGGCCATCACGCTTGGTGTAGTTGAGCTTGCCGAGGAAATCGACCTCCGTCTGGGTGTTCCACGAAATGCCCTTGCCGCCGTTACCTAACTTGTCCATCAAGGGGCCGAGCGAGGTGAAACGCTCGTACGTCGCGGGGTAATCGCGCTCCACCACGACAATGTTCGGCGCGGTTTTACCGGGGATTAACTCGCATTCCCCTTTACGCCAGTCCTGAATGTCGAACGGCTGCGAAAGTTCTGCCGGTGAATCGTGCTGCAACGGCTGCAACACCACGTCGGTTTCTTGTCCCAGATGGCCGACACAGACCTCAGAAAAGACGCTGGCGATGCCTTTGTAGATTTCCCAGTCGCTTTTTGATTCCCACGCCGGATCCACCGCCGCAGACAGCGGGTGAATAAACGGATGCATATCCGAGGTATTCATGTCGTCTTTTTCATACCAGGTGGCAGTGGGCAGAACGATATCTGAGAACAGGCAGGTGCTGGACATGCGGAAGTCGAGCGTCACCAGCAGATCGAGCTTGCCTTCAATGGCGGGGGATTCCCATTCAACCTCTTCAGGTTTAATGCCTTCGCGGGAACCCAGCGCTTCCCCCTGAATGCCGCTCTCTGTTCCCAGTAAATATTTGAGCATGTACTCGTGGCCTTTACCGGAAGAACCAAGGAGGTTAGAGCGCCAGACAAACAGGTTACGCGGATGGTTCTTGCCGCTGTCGGGTTGTTCGCAGGCAAAACGAATATCGCCGGATTTCAACGCCTGAACGGTGTATTCCACGGGAGACAAGCCGGCTTTTTCGGCGCTGGCCTTCACCGTCAGCGGGTTGAGGTTGAGCTGCGGCGCAGAAGGCAACCAGCCCATGCGCTCGGCACGCACGTTGAAATCGATCAGATGACCGGTGAATTTCGAGGCATCCGCCAGCGGTGAGAGCAGTTCCTGGGCGGTGAGTTTTTCATAGCGCCACTGACTGGCGTGATTATAGAAAAACGAAGTGCTGTTCATCTGGCGCGGCGGACGGTTCCAGTCCAGCGCAAACGCCAGCGGTAGCCAGCCGGTTTGCGGACGCAGTTTTTCCTGGCCGACATAGTGCGCCCAGCCGCCGCCGCTCTGTCCGACACAGCCGCAGAACACGAGGATGTTGATCATTCCCCGGTAGTTCATGTCCATGTGATACCAGTGGTTGACACCGGCACCAAGGATAATCATCGAGCGTCCGTGAGTTTTATGCGCGGTATCGGCAAACTCACGGGCGATGGTTTCAATCTGGAAACGCGGCACGCCGGTGATCTGCTCCGCCCACGCCGGGGTATAGGCCTTCACCTCGGCATAATCCTTCGCACCGTACATGTCATCCAGACCGCGATCGAGGCCGTAGTTGGCCAGCACCAGATCGTAAACGCTGACCACCGGACAACGGCGGCCATCGGCAAGCGTCAGTTGCTTCACTGGCAACTGGCGCACCAGTACCGGTTCCTGCTTCACGCTGCGAAAATGCGGGTTTTCGTTGCCGCCAAAATAGGGGAATGCGACGCCCAATACCTCATCATGCTGACCAAGCAATGACAGCGACAGCTCGGTTTCCGTACCCGCCGCCAGCGACTCAAGGTTCCATTTACCTTTTTCGCCCCAGCGGAAACCAATCGAGCCGTTAGGCACTACCAGTTCACCGGTGGTGTTGCAGGCGACCGTTTTCCACTCCGGGTTATTACTTTCGCCCAGACCGTCGACCAGATCCGAGGCGCGCATCATTCGTCCTGGCACATAGCTGCCGTCTTCACGGGCGTCCAGTAATACCAGCATCGGCATATCGGTATAGCGACGGCAGTAGTTAAGGAAGTAGTCGCTGGGATTGTCGAGGTGGAACTCTTTTAAGATCACGTGGCCCATTGCCATCGCCAGCGCGCTGTCGGTACCTTGTTTTGGTGCCAGCCACTGATCGCTGAGTTTGGCGACTTCGGAGAAGTCAGGGGTAATGGCGACCGTTTTCGTCCCTTTGTAACGGACTTCGGTAAAGAAGTGTGCATCCGGCGTACGCGTTTGCGGTACGTTGGAGCCCCAGGCGATGATATAGCTGGAGTTGTACCAGTCGGCCGATTCCGGCACGTCAGTCTGCTCGCCCCAGGTCATCGGTGACGCGGGCGGTAAGTCGCAGTACCAGTCGTAAAAACTCAGGCAGGTACCGCCGAGCAGGGAAAGGTAACGGGTCCCGGCGGCGTAGGAGACCATCGACATTGCCGGGATCGGCGAGAAACCGGCGACGCGGTCCGGTCCATAGGTTTTCACCGTCCAGACGTTGGCGGCGGCAATCAACTGGTTAAGCTCTTTCCAGCTAGAGCGGATGAATCCACCGCGTCCGCGTACCTGCTTGTAGCTCTGGCTCTTTAGCGGGTCGTTCATGATTGACTCCCACGCCAGCACCGGATCGGCATGGGTGGACAGCGCGTCACGCCACAGTTCGATCAGACGCTTACGCACCAGCGGGTATTTCAGGCGGTTGGCGCTGTACAGATACCAGGAGTAGCTGGCACCACGCGGGCAGCCGCGCGGTTCATGGTTAGGCAGATCCGGACGCGTCCGGGGATAGTCGGTCTGCTGGGTTTCCCAGGTCACCAGACCATTTTTGACGTAGATTTTCCAGCTACAGGAGCCGGTACAGTTCACCCCGTGGGTGGAACGGACAATCTTGTCAAACTGCCAGCGCTGACGATAGCTGTCTTCCCAGTCCCGGTTGGTATGCATCACCTGGCCGTGACCGTCAGCAAAGGTGTCACCCTTTTGTTTAAAGTAACGGAAGCGATCCAACAGTTTACTCATGACATTTCTCCTGCTCCATAGGGTCTTGTAGGCCGGATAAGTCCTGGAGACCTGATAAGACGCCGCAGCGTCGCTATCAGGCGTAAAATTCTTGCCGGATAGGCGCAAGCGCCTTATCCGACCTACAAAACATCGGTGAATATGTTGTTATTTTTGCTTCGGTTTACGGCGGCCATAGACCAGCCAGGTCACCAGCACGCAGACGATGTAAAACACCAGAAAGATTTTCATGGCGCCGACGGGAGAACCGGTCATCGCCAGCGAACTGCCGAAGGCCTTAGGAATGAAGAAGCCGCCGACGGCGCCAATAGCGGAAATAAAGCCCAGCGCGGCGGCGGTGTCGGTCACCGCTTCACGCTGTGCCTGTTCGTCACTGCCACCACGCAGTTTCACCCTGTAGATGGTGAGCTGGCGGAAGATGACGGCGATCATCTGGAAGGTAGAGCCGCTGCCCAGACCGGCGGTCAGGAACAGCCCCATAAAGACCAGATAGAAGGCAATAAAGCTGCCGGAACCGGAGCTGGGAAGCGTCAGGAAGAGCAGGGCCGAGAACAGCGCCATAAAGATGAAGTTAATCAGCGTCACCCGGACGCCGCCGAACTTATCAGAGATGACACCACCTGCAGAACGCGCCAGCGCGCCGATAAACGGGCCAAAAAACGCCAGATTGAGGATGTTCACGTCAGGGAACTGCGTCTTCGCCAGCATGGCAAAACCCGCGGAAAAGCCGATGAACGATCCGAATGTGGCCAGATAGAGCAGGCTCAACAGCCAGAGGTGAAAGCGCTTGAGCACCGGTAACTGAGACGCAATAGAGGCTTTGGAACTGGCAATATCATTGGTGCCAACCCAGGCGGCAATCGTGGCAATCGCCAGCAGCGGCACCCAGATCCAGGCGGCGTTTGCCAGTGAGAGCAGTGACCCATCGGGTTGCGGTACGCCCTGAACGCCGAGGAAGGCGAAGATCGGCAGAAAGATCACCAGCGGCGCGACGAGTTGCATCACGCTGACGCCGAGATTACCCAGTCCACCGTTCACTCCCAGCGCGCTGCCTTGTTTCGATTTTGGGAAAAAGAAGCTGATGTTGCCCATGCTGGAAGCAAAATTTGCGCCAGCAAAACCGCATAGCAGCGCGATAATGATAAATACCTCGAAAGGGGTGGTGGTATTTTGCACCGCAAAGCCGAGCCAGACGCAAGGAATAATCAGGATTGCGGTACTAAACACCGTCCAACGGCGTCCGCCAAATATAGGCACCATAAAGGAGTAGGGAACACGTAATATTGCACCAGAAAGAGAAGGTAATGCGGTCAATAAAAAGAGTTGATCGGTGGTGAAATTAAAACCAATTTTATTAAGATTGACGGCAACGGCACTAAATAACATCCAGACGCAGAAGGCGAGTAAAAGGCAAGCGACTGAGATACAAAGGTTTCTTCGCGCTATGTGCTTTCCTTTATTCTCCCAAAATGCAGGATTTTCCGGCTTCCAGTCACTCAAAAGATAACGATTATTCTTCTCATTTTGTCGTGCCATATTACCCCTCACATGCACAGATCGTTCATAAAAAAATAAGAAATAGTCTGCGTAAAAGGGCGCTATACGCCCTTTTTAGAATTTATTAATGCTTTTAGGAATATTGATGAAAGGATAGATAAGAATGCGCAACGACGCGGAGCGAAGGGGGAATAACAGGTTGCTTAAGTGTTACCAAATGTAAATAAAAAGTATAAGTGATTAACCTTCATTCGTTCAGGAAAAAAGCTCCAGCTCAATCATGCGATCAAGATGGCGATCAAACGCCGGATCGGCCATCTCCTGAATGCCGAGAACGTACATGCCATCAAGGCCACAGACCAGTGCAATCAGGCGCCAGGCGATGTCGGCAGGGTCGGAGGCGAGGGTGAACTCTCCGGCGGCGAGTCCGCTTTCGATAATCGCGACCGTTTCCTCGTGCCACATGCGCATGGTGAGGAGATAAGCGCTTTTGATTTCCGGGTCTTTATCCGCAAGGATCTGCGCTTCGCGCCAGAGCTTAATGTAGGGCTCGAATCCGCGATCATCACTGCCCAGCGCGGCGTGCAGACGCGTGCGCCAGGTGGCATCTTCCGCGACCAGTTCCGCATCCAGCAAGGTGCGAATCAGACGAACAAAAGCCTGTGATTTCAGTTCGCCAGCGGAGGTGAAATGGTGGTGGACTTGCCCGGTGGCCACTTTTGCTTCTGTGGCTATCCGTCGGACGGTCATGGCCGAAAAACCGTCTTCGAGCGCCACGCGCATGGCGGCCTGCAATATCACTTCGCGACGCTCATCTTTGTTCAGATAGCTCATATCCCCTCCATTCTTTGCGGAGAGGCAGTGTATCAACAAGCTGGACAACCGTTCAATTGTTACACGCTACAACTGAAGCGAGAGTTCCATCGCGGAACGACGCAGGGGGGCCAGCGCTTTTTCCTTCAACGCGGCGGCGCTCATTGATGACGCCGGCACCCCGACATTGAGGGCCGCCACCACGTTGCCACTGCGGGAAAGCAGCGGAACGGCCAGGGAACAGAGTCCAACTTCGATCTGTCGGTCAGCCAACGCGTAGCCCTGGATACGTACCCGTGCGATCTCTTCCCGCAGCGCCGTCAGGTCGCAAATCGTATGCGGGGTATAGCGGAGGAGCTGAGCGCGTGACAATGTCACCTCTAACTGTTCTTCGGGAAGCGCGCTAAGCAGCACGCGACCCATCGACGTGGCCCATGCGGGCAGACGGCTACCGCGTCCAATGTCGACGCTGAGCAGGTTATTCACCGCCGCGCGGGCGATATACAGTACGTTATCGCCATCAAGCGTGGCAGCAGAACAGGATTCGCCGAGTGATTTACCCAGATTATCCAGCGCGGCCTGCGCCACTTTTGCCAGCGGCGTACCGGCGAGATAGGCGTGACCCACGGCCAGTACGCGTGGCAGCAGTTCATAACTGCGGCCGTCGGGACTGTGCACCATACCCAGTGCCGCTAGGGTATAGAGACAGCGACGCACAGCCGCACGGGAAATCTGCGTTTTCTGGCTGAGTTGTGAAATCGTCAGGCGCTGACGTTGAGGAGTAAACGCATTCAGGACTTCCAGACCCCGCGCCAGGGACAGCATAAAATTAGGGTCAGACTTAGCCGGCGGGCTATTGATAACTATCTGATTTTTATCGCTCATTGAGTCCTTCTCCTGTGCAACGCAAATCTTAAACCGCATCAACTATACCGCGCGAATGAACGCGAGCCCGGGAATATCCCCATTTTCCCACCGGGATCACACTATTAACCTCAACGTAACAATCACGCCGATAATCGCACAACATTTCGATTATCGCCGTTGACCACCTCCATAGCACACACCTATTGTCAAAAGCATCGTCACCGTGGGTTATCACCGGTGGCACGAAAAGTAATGATATTTATGCTCAGGAAGAAACGAATGACTGCGACCGTTGAACATATTGAAAGCTGGGTGGTTGATGTCCCGACGATTCGGCCTCACAAACTTTCCATGACCACGATGGGGTGTCAGACGCTGGTGATTGTCCGGATCACACGTTCAGACGGGATCTGCGGCATTGGCGAAGCCACTACTATTGGTGGTCTGAGCTATGGGGTGGAAAGTCCGGAGGCGATTCAGTCCGCGATTACGCACTATTTCACACCTCTGTTGAAAGGCCAGCCTGCCGGGAATCTGAATGCGCTGACGTCGCGTATTCGCAGTGCAATCAAAGGCAACACCTTTGCCAAATCGGCTATTGAAACCGCGCTGCTGGATGCCCAGGGAAAAGCGTTAGGACTGCCGGTTTCCGCACTGCTGGGCGGCGCGCTGAATACCGTCCTGCCGGTCTTATGGACGCTCGCCAGCGGCAACACGGACAACGATATTGCCGAGGGACAGCGGCTGCTGAATGCCGGGCGGCATCGGGCATTTAAGCTGAAGATCGGCGCCCGGGAGCTGGAAACCGACCTGCGTCATACCCGTGCCATTGTGGAGGCGCTGGGGGATCGCGCCAGCATCCGTGTTGACGTCAACCAGGCGTGGGATGCCACTTCAGCGGCAAAAGGATGTCGGGAACTTGCGGCCATGGGCGTTGACCTGATTGAGCAACCGGTGAGCGCCGAAGACAACAATGCGCTGGTTCGCCTGAGTCATCGCAGTGACGCAGCGATCCTGGCGGATGAATCCGTTGCCAGCCATTTCGACGGTTATCGTCTGGCGCAGCAGGGGTTCAGCGGCGCCTATGCGCTGAAGATTGCCAAAGCCGGTGGACCGGCCAGCGTGCTGAAACTGGCGCACGTTGCACAGGCGGCAGGAATCGGACTGTACGGCGGCACGATGCTCGAAGGTACCGTGGGTACGGTGGCATCACTGCATGCATGGTCAACTCTGCCGTTGCAGTGGGGCACAGAGATGTTTGGCCCGCTGCTGTTAAAAGATGACATCGTCAGCTTTCCGCTCTCCTTCGCCGATGGTTGTGTCACGCTGCCGCAAGCACCGGGACTGGGAGTCGAACTGGATGAGGAAAAACTGCAGTTTTATGCCCGCAAGCGTCGGGAATAACAGGAGAGACAAATGTTATTTAAAGTGGATATGACCGTGAATATTCCTTACGGAATGCCGGCGAATGAAATTGAAGAGATTAAATCACGGGAAAAAGCCTATTCCCAACAGTTACAACGAGACGGTAAATGGCGACATATCTGGCGCGTTGCAGGGCAGTACGCCAATGTCAGTATCTTTGATGTCGATGATGCCGAAGAATTACACCGGATATTAATGGCACTGCCGTTATATCCATTCATGGATATTCGTATCGAAGCGCTGTGCCGCCATCCATCGTCTATTCAGAATAACGACCGATAATATCAGTACCGCATGCCGGAAATGATCCGGCATAACCCTACAGACAATAATAAGCGAGACGTATTATGAGCCATTCTTTTATCCAACAAGATGACGTACAGAAATTATTGCGTGAAGGTGCCGGATTAAATGGGCCGGAAGGGAATGAACGTTTTAAATCGATTATTCATCGCCTGCTCGGTGATATTTGTACCCTTATTGATGATTATAATGTCACGCAGGAAGAATTCTGGCATGCGGTGAATTATCTGCATGAACTGGGCGGACGTCAGGAAGCGGCCCTGCTTGCTGCCGGTCTGGGTCTGGAACACTTCCTCGATCTGCGCCAGGAAGCGATCGAATCCCGCCAGTCATCAGAGACCGGTACCCCGCGTACCATCGAAGGGCCATTGTATGTGGCTAACGCACCGCTGGCTGATGGCTATGCCCGGATGGATGACGGCAAAGATGCTGGCGAAGTGATGTGGTTGCACGGTCAGGTCAAGGACGTACACGGACAACCGGTGGCCGGGGCGATTGTCGATATCTGGCATGCCAACACGCTGGGCAATTACTCTTTCTTCGATCAGAGCCAGAGCGACTACAACCTGCGCCGTCGCATTCGTACCGACGCTGAAGGGCGCTACAGCGTGCGCAGTATTCTGCCTTCGGGTTACGGTTGCCCGCCGGACGGCCCGACGCAGAAATTGCTCAATCAACTGGGCCGCCACGGCAACCGCCCGGCGCACATCCACTTCTTTGTCTCTGCGCCGGGCTTTAAGCACCTGACCAGTCAGATCAACCTGAACGGTGACCAGTATCTGTGGGATGATTTCGCCTTCGCTACCCGTGATGGTCTGATTGCCGACCCGGTGAAAATCAGCGATCCGGCGTTGATTCAGCAACGCGACCTTGCCGGTGAACATACAGAAGTTTGTTTCGACTTTACGCTGTGCGCGGCGCAACGTGCTGAAGAAGAACAACGAATTACCCGACTGCGCGCTCAGGAATAATACGCGACGCCTGTCTGACCCATACTGTTTTATACCCTACATAATTTGAGCGCAGCCAACGCAACTGCCACTTAAAGTATGACGGGTATATACATCCTGAATTATGCAGGAGGGATACACTCATGCAAAAAACGCTCTCGGCATTAAAAGATAAAATCACGCAGGCTCTGATTGTGGATCGTGATAATCATATTTATCGCTGCCATCGTTCGATATTTACCGATGAGCAGTTATTTAATCTGGAACTCAAACATATCTTCGAAGGGAACTGGGTATTTCTGGCGCATGAAAGTCAGATCCCGGAACCCGGTGATTATTTTACGCTGACCCTGGGACGTCAACCGGTCATTATTACCCGCGATAAAAAGAACGAACTGCATGCGCTTATTAATAGCTGTGCGCATCGTGGCGCGATGTTATGTCGACGAAAGACGGGAAATAAAAACTCCTTTACCTGTCCGTTTCACGGCTGGACCTTCAGTAATAACGGCAAACTGTTGAAGGCGAAAGATGAAAGTACCGGTGGTTATCCGGAGACATTCAGGTATGACGGGTCGCACGATCTGAAATCGCTTCCGCGCTTTGCCTCGTATCGCGGATTTCTGTTCGGTAGTCTGAGTGAAGATGTGCTGCCGCTGGAAACCTACCTCGGCGAGACAATCAAAATTATCGATCTGATGGTCGATCAGGCTCCCGAGGGGCTGGAAGTCCTGAAAGGTTCGTCCAGCTATGTCTATGAAGGCAACTGGAAACTGGGGGCGGAAAACGGGGCCGACGGCTATCACGTCAGCGTGGTGCACTGGAATTATGCCTCAACCATGTCGCGCCGTAATTACGAAGCGGAAGGCACGCGGACGGTGGATGCCAACGGCTGGTCTAAGAGTCTCGGCGGTGGTTACGGGTTTGAACACGGTCATATGCTGCTGTGGACGCGGGCGATGAACCCTGAAGTCCGCCCGGTTTACGATCATCGTGAGCGGTTAAAGGCGGAATTTGGTGAAAATCGTGCCGACCAGATGGTCAATGAGACACGGAATTTGTGTCTCTATCCCAACGTGTACCTGATGGATCAGTTTTCCACGCAGATCCGCGTGATTCGCCCCATCGCGGTCGATAAAACCGAAGTGACGATCTGGTGCTTTGCGCCTAAAGGCGAATCTGACCAGGCTCGCGCGCTACGCATTCGCCAGTATGAGGATTTCTTTAACGTCAGCGGGATGGGAACCCCCGACGATCTGGAAGAGTTCAGCGCCTGCCAGCGCGGCTATCTGGGAGAAAATCTGGCGTGGAGCGATCTCAGTCGCGGCGCGCTGCACTGGGTAGATGGTCCGGATGAACATGCGCAACAGGCAGGATTCAGACCGCTGTTGAGTGGTGTGAAGTCCGAAGATGAGGCGCTCTACATCGCTCATCATCATCACTGGCAAAACCTGATGCTCGCAGCGGTGGAAAAAGAACAGCAGCAATATGAACAGTCGATTACGCAACGCGTGGAGGTGGGCGGATGTTAACGCTTGAACAGGTTCGCCAGTTTCTCTACTACGAAGCGCGGTTGCTGGACGATCGCCAGTGGGACGCGTGGCTCAACTGCTATAGCCCGAAGGTAGTCTTCTGGATGCCCGCCTGGGGCGATGATGATAAAACCACCCGCGACCCACAGCGGGAGATTTCGCTTATCTATTATCCCAACCGGGACGGACTGGAAGATCGGGTGTACCGCATCAAAACCGAACGTTCCGGCGCCAGCACCCCGGAGCCGCGTACCACGCATATGATCAGCAACATCGAACTGCTGGGCGAGAAAGAAGGCGGCATCGAGGTGCGCTACAACTGGGTCACTTACAGCCACCGTTATCAGCATACCGATGCCTACTTCGGCACCACACACTGCACGCTGGTTGAACAGGACGGCCAGCCGCAAATCACGCGGAAAACTGTGCGACTCAATAACGACTATATCCGTCAGGTGATTGACGTTTACCATATTTAAGAGGTGCTTATGAGTTTTACAATTGCCCTCAATTTTGAGGACGGCATCACCCGTTTTATTCAATGCAACGCCGGTGAAAAGGTGCTGGATGCCGCTTACCGGCAGAAGGTGAACCTGCCGATGGATTGCTCCGACGGCGTTTGCGGCACCTGTAAATGCCACTGCGCCAGCGGCGATTACGCGCTGGGAGAGGACTTTCTGGAAGAGGCGCTGAGCGAGGATGAAGCCACTGCACGACAGGTGCTGACCTGCCAGATGATCCCCGCCAGCGACTGTGTCATTGACGTGCCGGTCGCTGCGGCACAGTGTAAAACCAGCATCACGACGACGCATGCAGATGTGCTGGCGATCAATGCGCTCTCTGACACCGCGATTGAACTGATCGTACGCCCGGATACCGCGCTCCATTTTCTCTCCGGGCAGTACATCAACATTCAGGTTCCGGGGACGACGCAGCAGCGTGCCTACTCATTCAGTTCGCTGCCGGGCAGTAACGAAGGACGCTTTCTGATCCGTAATGTGCCCGGTGGGTTGATGAGTCAGTGGCTGACCCAGCGCGGACAACCCGGTGATACCGTTACGCTTAGCGGTCCGATGGGCAATTTTTATCTGCGCCACGGCGAACGCCCGGTGCTGATGCTGGCTGGCGGTACCGGACTGGCCCCGATGCTGTCCATGCTGGAAACGCTCGCTGCGCAGGGGAGCCAGCGTCAGATCTCGTTACTGTATGGCGTGACCTATGATGTCGACCTGGTCAAAACCGACGCGCTGGACGCCTTTCAGCAGAAACTGGCTGACTTCCGCTGGTTACCGGTTGTCGCCGACGCGCAAAGTGGTTGTCCACAGCGCGGGTTTGTCACCGATCATCTTAGCGAGGCGATGCTCAATCAGGGCGATGTGGATATTTATCTTTGTGGTCCGCCGCCGATGGTCAATGCCATCACCACGGCGTTACGCGAGCGAGGCATTACGCCAGCCGGATTCTGGTACGAAAAATTTATCGCCAGCCAGAGTGCGGCGGCGTAAGGAGCCTCTATGCGATTTAACGATAAAGTTGTGGCCATTACCGGCGCGGCGCAGGGAATTGGTCGCCAGACCGCTATTCAGGCCGCGCAAGAAGGGGCGCGGCTGTTGCTTATCGATCGTTCCCGCCATGTCCATGAACTGGCGGCAACGCTGGCGTCGGGTGGGTGTCAGGTGCTGGCGCTGGAAGCGGACCTGGAACAATGGGAAAGCACCGAACAGGTTTTTGCCGCAGGCGTCGCGCATTTTGGACAACTGGACGTGCTGGTCAATAACGTCGGCGGGACTATCTGGGCCCGACCGTTTGCCGAATACCAGCCGGATCAGATTGAGAAAGAGATCCGTCGTTCGCTGTTTCCGACGCTGTGGGGCTGCCGCGCAGCGCTCCCATGGATGCTGAAACAGGGGCGCGGCAGTATTGTGAATATCTCTTCTGTTGCCACAGGCGGGGTAAACCGCGTGCCATATTCAGCCGCGAAGGGCGGCGTCAACGCGCTAACACGATCGATTGCAATGGAATACAGCGGCTGCGGTATTCGCATCAATGCGGTGGCACCCGGAGGGACCGACGCCCCGGCGCGTCTCGTTCCGCGTAATGACGAAACGCCGTCCGCCCAGGAGCAGGCGTGGTATCAGCAGGTGATTGATCAGACCATCGACAGCAGTCTGATGCACCGCTATGGCACGCTGGCGGAGCAGGCGAATGCGATCCTGTTCCTCGCCAGCGATGACGCCAGCTATATTACCGGCATCATCTTACCGGTTGCCGGAGGCGATCTCGGCTGATGTTGTTCTACCCGTAAGCCGACACGGGAGGTCGGCTTGCTGTTTTATTCCGCTGGATTGCCATCATTCACCGACGTCAAAATCATTCACAGATTCAATAACCCTCATCTTCGATAATCACGTAGCTGAACAAAAAGTTGGACATATGTTCAATTTTTCGTAGGATCGTGGAAGCTGGACATGTGTCCAGTTTGTATTTACAGGGAGCTTTATGTTTCGTCAGTGGTTAACGTTAGTGATTATTGTGCTGGTCTACATTCCTGTTGCGATTGATGCAACGGTGCTGCACGTTGCCGCACCCACGCTGAGTATGACGCTGGGTGCCAGTGGCAACGAGCTGTTGTGGATCATTGATATTTACTCGCTGGTGATGGCAGGGATGGTACTACCGATGGGCGCGCTCGGCGATCGCATCGGCTTTAAGCGCCTGCTGATCCTCGGCGGGACGCTGTTCGGTCTCGCATCACTGGCTGCCGCCTTTGCCCACACCGCCAGCTGGCTGATCGCCACTCGGGCCATTCTGGCAATTGGCGCGGCGATGATCGTACCGGCGACGCTGGCCGGGATCCGCGCCACCTTCTCGCAAGCACGCCATCGCAACATGGCGCTTGGCGTCTGGGCGGCGGTGGGGTCTGGCGGGGCGGCATTCGGCCCACTGGTGGGCGGCATGCTGCTTGAGCACTTCTATTGGGGCTCAGTGTTCTTAATCAATGTGCCGATTGTACTTGTCGTGGTGGCGCTCACCGCGCGCTATGTTCCGCGTCAGGCCGGACGTCGCGATCAGTCGCTCAATCTGGGACATGCCATTATGCTGATTGTCGCGATTCTGCTGCTGGTTTACAGCGCGAAAACGGCGCTGAAAGGGCACATAGCTACCGGCGTTATCGCGCTGGCGCTGGTGAGCGGCGCACTGTTGCTGGCGCAGTTTGTCCGCATTCAGCTGGCGGCGAGTCGTCCCATGATTGATATGCGCCTGTTCACCCATCGTATTATCTTAAGCGGCGTGGTGATGGCGATGACAGCGATGATTACACTGGTCGGTTTTGAGCTGTTAATGGCGCAGGAATTGCAGTTTGTTCATGGCTTAACGCCGTATCAGGCTGGATTGTTTATGCTGCCAGTGATGCTGGCCAGTGGGTTTAGCGGCCCGATTGCCGGGATGCTGGTATCACGACTGGGGCTGCGGAAAGTGGCAACCGGCGGAATGGCGCTAAGCGCATTGAGTTTCTATGGCCTGGCGGCAACGGATTTCAGTACCCAGCAAATTCAGGCCTGGATGTTAATGGCGCTACTGGGATTCAGTGCCGCCAGCGCGCTGTTGGCCTCAACGGCGGCGATCATGGCGGCGGCGCCAGCCGAGAAAGCGGCAGCGGCCGGGGCGATCGAAACGATGGCCTATGAGCTTGGGGCGGGGCTGGGAATTGCTGTCTTTGGTCTGTTGCTCAGCCGCAGTTTCTCTGCGTCGATTGCTCTTCCTGACGGTCTGAACGCCGGAGAAATGGAACGTGCCTCGTCTTCAATGGGTGAAGCGGTACAACTGGCGCAGTCGCTTCCCTCGGCATTGGCGGATCCTGTTCTGCTGGCCGCGAAGCAGGCTTTTACCTGGTCGCATAGCGTGGCATTAAGCAGCGCCGGGAGCATGCTGATTTTGCTGGCAGTTGGCATGTGGTTCAGTCTGGCGAAGGCCGCACGCGAGTAACTCAGTAGGTGAACTGGCAGCGGTTGTCCAGTTCTTCCACTTCCTTGCCGCTCAGACGAGCGTACTGACCCGTCAGCCGCCAGAATGCGGGTTGCGTTTCGGTATAAATCTCAGCGGCGAGGATCAGACGACGACGATCGACCTCGTTAAATTCGAGCAACGTCCAGGGAATGAAGTAGCGCTCAGTGTCGGTCAACTTGATCCACAGCGGACATCCACAGCCGGAACAAAAATACCGTTCCCCGCGTGGCGACGATGCAAAATGCGCCGGGTCGGATGCATCGGCATCCATCATCGGCTGCCCACAGGCTTCCAGATACATCGCGATCCCACCGGACCATTTCTGGCAAATCGTACAGTGACAGGCGTAGACATCGAGGGACTCGAGGTCGACGGTGAAATGGCTCTGCCCGCAGAGACAACGTCCTGTATAGGTTTGCACGGCATTCTCCTTATGACCGATTCGATTTAGGGGGAAAAAAAACCAGCCCATCGTGGGCTGGCTTTTGTACAGCTCAATTCTAAAAAATTAGAACTGATAGGTCAGGCCAACGGCAACGATGTCGTCAGTGCCTACACCAGCAGCACGAGTAAAGTTGCTTTCGTCGATCAGGTTGATTTTGTAATCAACATAGGTAGACATGTTTTTGTTGAAGTAGTAGGTTGCGCCAACATCAACGTATTCAACCAGATCCTGGTCGCCCCATGCACCCAGGTCTTTACCTTTGGATTTCAGGTAAGCCAGGGACGGACGCAGACCGAAGTCGAACTGATACTGAGCAACAACTTCAAAGTTCTGAGTTTTGTTCGCGATGTGATCATCACCGAACGGCGTCATGTTACGAGTTTCAGAGTAGGTAGTTGCCAGGTAGATGTTGTTTGCATCATATTTCAGGCCTGCAGCCCACACTTCAGCGTTGTCGCCGGAAGCATTCAGGCTGTTGTTACCGTAGGCAACCTGGTCATCAGTACGGTCAGATTTCGCATAAGCGGCGCTTGCTGCAAAACCTTCGTACTCATAGCTGGTGGACAGACCGAAGCCGTCACCGTTCGCTTTAACTTCGTCGCCACGATCGTTTTTACCCTGATACTGCAGGGCAAAGTTCCAGCCTTCAACCAGACCGAAGAAGTCGGTGTTACGGTAGGTTGCAACGCCAGTGGTACGGGCAGTCATGAAGTTGTCAGTCTGGGTCCAGGTGTCACCACCGAACTCAGGCAGAACGTCGGTCCATGCGCCAACGTCGTAAGCAACGCCATAGTTACGGCCATAATCGAAAGAACCGAACTCAGCAAATTTCAGACCAGCAAACGCCAGACGAGTTTTGTTGCCTTTGTTGCCATTCGCTTCGTCGTTGTTGCCTTTGAATTCATATTCCCACTGGCCGAAACCGGTCAGCTGATCGTTAATCTGCGTTTCACCTTTGAAACCCAGACGTGCATAAGTTTTGTCGCCATCATCGCCGTCATTGTCGGAGAAGTAGTGCAGAGCGGTCACTTTACCGTACAGATCCAGTTTGTTGCCGTCTTTGTTATACACTTCTGCCGCATTCACGACGCCTGCTGCCAACAGGCTAGTCACTGCCACTGCAACTAATTTAAGTTTCATTGTTAACAATCCTTATAATTTTCTTGGTGTGATTCCTGAACCATTGTCGATCGAATCATTTAATCAATGGCAAGCTATTTTTAAATTACGCAGCAGTATCAATTCAATAATAAGTTTCATGTAATTGCAGATTATTTCTATTTGTGTGATCCAGATCGCCTTAAGTCAAATCTGAGTCGCAGATATTCTTAGAAATTACCTTTCATGCAATATTTTCACAGGGGACTATATACGCGGAATTGGTTATTAATTGAGGTAGTTAACAATGTGTACTATATACGGATTAATAATTGTCACACAATGTAACTCACTGTCTTATTAGCGTCTTGTTAGCATAAATTTAACATAAAGTTAAAGAGTTAACGCTCTTACCAAAGATGAAATAAATAAATCCGATTCCATTGATTAATACAGTTATGGTTGAGTGGGTAGAAAAATAAAATAAGAATTTTCTAACAAAAAATGAATATCCTAAAAATAAACGAGTGACGATTTGTCGCGCGAAGGTGAAGTCCGGGCCAGAAAGCGTACCAACCCGGTAGAGTGTTATGCGCGGCGTGTGGCCCACCAGCAGAGCAGAGAACCGATGCAGACCATAATGGCTCCCTGCCAGAAAGAGAACGATAGCGGGGCGCTCAGCAGCACGGCTGCCAGCGCAGATGACAGCACCGGTGTGAAATACGAACCAACCGCCATGATGGTGACATTCCCGTGCAAAATTCCCACGTTCCAGGCCGCATAGGCAAAGCCCAACGTCAGGGCGGCAGAGACCAGTTTTATCACCACCGGTGTACTGAACACCATTTCAGGTTGCGGCGTCAGAAAATAGTGGACCCACAAACTGAGTGCGGTCAGTAAAACAAAAACCGTGATGCCATTAAATCCACGCGCATATTTATTGGTTACGGTACAGTAGGTCGCCCAGATAAATGCCCCAAGAAAGGCGAGAAAATAGCTCAATGGACTGCTGGTGATATTGCTGATAATTTCCCCTGGATTCAGACCATTTTCGCCCCCCAGCACCCAACAAATACCGGTTATCGCGAGCAGTAATCCAGGAACGATTATCCAGCTGGTTTTTTGACCATTAAACAAAATCGCGAATAAAATAGTCAGACTTGGCCATAAATAATTAACCATACCGACCTCAATCGCCTGATGACGTGTGGCGGCATAGCCCAACGATAACGCCAGACATATTTCATAACTGACAAACAGCACACTACCGGCGATTAAATAACCAACAGGAAAACGACGGATAGTGGGAAATCCCACGGTAAATATCAGTAACAGTCCACTTAATGAATAAATTGCCGCCGCACCACCGACTGGCCCAAGTCCTTCACTGACGCCGCGAATCAGACCTACCATGGTGCTCCACAGCACAATGGCTATAAGTCCAATCAGCGTTGCTTTTTGTTTCGTCATTCCGTTTGCCGTTTCCCATGCCTTATCTAAAAAGAAGTCGAAATATATAGCACTTTTTTAGCGAAATTATCCAGGTGAATCCGAAGAGGGGTTACCACCTTAGTGGTATACAAAACCGACAATTGGGGCTATTTAGTAGCGGAACCGTTTCGTTATTGATTTGACTCAAAAAAAATATGGGTATTGCTGTTAGTTTCCTCGGCGACATGACAACTCTGGAAAAAGAGGGAAAGCAATGAACGTCAGCCGCAGAAAGTTTTTTAAAATCTGCGCGGGCGGTATGGCTGGAACAACGGTTGCTGCGCTGGGATTTACGCCCAAAATGGCACTGGCTCAATCGCGAAATTATAAACTGTTGCGCGCGAAAGAGATCCGAAACACCTGCACATACTGTTCCGTAGGTTGCGGGCTATTAATGTATAGCCTGGGAGATGGAGCAAAAAACGCCAAAGAAGCGCTTTATCATATTGAAGGTGATCCGGATCATCCGGTCAGCCGTGGCGCATTGTGTCCGAAGGGCGCCGGTCTGCTGGATTACATTCATAGCGAAAACCGTCTGCGCTACCCGGAATACCGTGCACCCGGCTCCGACAAATGGCAACGCATTAGCTGGGATGAAGCACTGACCCGCATTGCAAAACTGATGAAAGCCGACCGCGACGCCAACTTTATCGAGAAAAATGAACAGGGCGTAACGGTAAACCGCTGGCTTTCCACGGGGATGCTCTGCGCCTCCGCCGCCAGTAATGAAACCGGCATGCTGACGCAAAAATTTGTGCGCTCACTCGGCATGCTGGCAGTAGACAACCAGGCGCGCGTCTGACACGGACCAACGGTAGCAAGTCTTGCTCCAACATTTGGTCGCGGTGCGATGACCAACCACTGGGTTGATATCAAAAACGCCAACGTCGTGATGGTGATGGGCGGTAACGCCGCTGAAGCCCATCCAGTGGGTTTCCGCTGGGCGATGGAAGCGAAGAACAACAATGACGCCACGCTGATTGTTGTCGATCCCCGTTTTACCCGTACCGCCTCGGTTGCGGATATTTATGCGCCGATTCGCTCCGGCACGGACATTACGTTCCTGTCCGGTGTGCTGCGGTATCTGATTGAAAATAACAAAATTAACGCCGAATATGTCAGGCATTACACCAACGCCAGCCTGCTGGTACGGGATGATTTTACCTTTGATGACGGTTTATTCAGCGGTTATGACGCGAAAAAACGGCAGTACGATAAGTCGTCCTGGAACTACCAGTTCGATGAAAACGGCTATGCCAAACGCGATGACACTCTGTCGCATCCGCGCTGTGTATGGAATTTGCTGAAACAGCACGTTTCCCGCTATACGCCGGACGTCGTCGAGAACATTTGCGGGACGCCGAAGGCTGACTTCCTGAAAGTGTGTGACGTGCTGGCCTCCACCAGTGCGGCGGATCGTACAACCACGTTCCTGTATGCGCTGGGCTGGACCCAACATACGGTCGGGGCGCAGAACATCCGCACGATGGCGATGATCCAGCTGTTGCTCGGCAACATGGGGATGGCCGGCGGCGGCGTGAACGCCCTGCGTGGTCACTCGAATATTCAGGGGCTGACTGACCTCGGACTGCTTTCCACCAGTCTGCCTGGTTATCTGACGCT
This sequence comes from Citrobacter sp. LST-B2, assembly GCF_057983045.1. Taxonomy (NCBI): domain Bacteria; kingdom Pseudomonadati; phylum Pseudomonadota; class Gammaproteobacteria; order Enterobacterales; family Enterobacteriaceae; genus Citrobacter; species Citrobacter sp. LST-B2. The sequence continues at coordinate 2,464,572 of NZ_CP192598.1, read as the reverse complement.
GCCGTCGGAAAAGCAGAGCGACTGGCAGACCTGGCTGAACGCCAACACGCCGAAAGCCACGCTGGCGGATCAGGTGAACTACTGGAGCAACTATCCGAAGTTTGCCGTCAGCCTGATGAAAGCGTTCTACGGCGATGATGCGCAGAAAGAGAATGACTGGGGCTTTAACTGGTTGCCGAAATGGGATCAGGCCTACGACGTCATAAAATACTTCAACATGATGGATAGCGGGAAAGTCACCGGCTACATCTGTCAGGGCTTCAACCCGGTTGCGTCCTTCCCGGACAAAAACAAAGTGGTTCGCAGCCTGAGCAAGCTGAAGTACATGGTGGTGATCGATCCGCTGGTGACTGAAACCTCAACCTTCTGGCAGAACCACGGCGAGTCGAACGATGTCGATCCGGCGTCCATTCAGACGGAAGTGTTCCGCCTGCCATCCACCTGTTTTGCTGAAGAAGATGGCTCCATTGCCAACTCCGGGCGTTGGCTACAGTGGCACTGGAAAGGTCAGGATGCACCGGGTGAAGCGCGTAACGACGGTGAAATTCTGGCCGGGCTTTTCCATCGTCTGCGCGAAATGTATCGCACAGAAGGTGGTAAAGGTGTGGAACCGCTGCTGAAAATGCGCTGGGACTACAAACAGCCGGATCACCCAGAGTCAGAAGAAGTGGCGAAAGAGAACAACGGCTACGCGTTAGCCGATCTCTATGACGCCAACGGCGTGCTGATTGCGAAGAAAGGGCAACTGCTCACCAGCTTCGCGCAACTGCGTGATGATGGTACGACCTCGTCTTCCTGCTGGATCTACACCGGTAGCTGGACGGAGAAGGGCAACCAGATGGCCAACCGCGATAATGCCGACCCATCAGGGCTGGGCAACACGTTGGGTTGGGCATGGGCATGGCCGCTGAACCGTCGCGTGCTCTATAACCGTGCCTCAGCGGATATCAACGGTAAGCCGTGGGATGCGAAACGCATGCTGATCCAGTGGGACGGTGCGAAATGGACGGGTAACGATATCCCGGACTTCAACACCGCGCCTCCGGGCAGCGCAACCGGCCCGTTTATCATGCAGCCCGAAGGATTGGGGCGCTTGTTTGCCCTTGATAAACTGGCGGAAGGCCCGTTCCCTGAACACTACGAACCAATGGAAACGCCGCTGGGTACTAACCCGCTGCATCCGAACGTGGTGTCCAGCCCGGTCGTGCGCATCTATGAAGATGACGTCTTGCGCTTAGGGAAGAAGGACGCGTTCCCGTATGTCGGAACGACCTATCGTCTGACCGAACACTTCCACACCTGGACCAAGCACGCGCTGTTGAACGCTATCGCGCAGCCGGAACAGTTTGTGGAGATCAGCGAAACGCTGGCCGCCGCCAAAGGCATTGGCAACGGTGACTACGTGAAGGTAAGCAGCAAGCGCGGATTCATTCGTGCGGTTGCGGTGGTGACACGTCGTCTGCGTACGCTGCACGTCAACGGTCAGGAGGTTGAAACCGTCGGGATCCCGCTGCACTGGGGCTTTGAAGGGGTGGCGCGTAAAGGCTATATCGCCAACACCCTGACGCCAAACGTCGGTGACTCAAACTCGCAAACGCCGGAGTACAAAGCGTTTTTAGTTAACATCGAGAAGGCGTAAGGGGGGCGAGCATATGTCTTTGGAAACGCAGGACATCATCAAACGGTCCGCAACAAACACGATTACGCCGCCACCGCAGGCGCGTGATTACAAAGCCGAGGTCGCCAAGCTCATTGACGTCTCCTCCTGTGTGGGCTGCAAAGCCTGCCAGGTGGCTTGCTCTGAGTGGAACGATATCCGTGACGAGGTAGGACATTGTGTCGGGGTGTACGACAACCCCGCCGATCTCAGCGCCAAGTCCTGGACGGTGATGCGTTTTAGCGAAACCGAACAGAACGGCAAACTGGAATGGCTGATTCGTAAAGACGGCTGCATGCACTGTGAAGATCCGGGCTGCCTGAAGGCCTGCCCATCTGCGGGTGCAATCATCCAGTATGCCAACGGGATTGTCGATTTTCAGTCCGAGCACTGCATTGGCTGCGGCTACTGCATCGCCGGGTGTCCGTTTAATATTCCGCGCCTTAATAAAGAGGACAACCGCGTCTATAAATGTACACTCTGCGTCGATCGCGTCAGCGTGGGTCAGGAACCGGCCTGTGTCAAAACCTGTCCGACCGGGGCGATTCATTTCGGCACCAAACAAGAGATGCTGGAAATGGGCGAGCAGCGCGTCGCGAAGCTAAAAGCGCGCGGCTACGAACATGCTGGTGTCTATAATCCGCAGGGCGTTGGCGGTACGCATGTGATGTATGTCCTGCATCACGCGGATCAGCCGGAGCTCTACCACGGTTTACCGAACGAGCCGAAAGTCGACACCTCTATCAATCTGTGGAAAGGGGCGCTGAAGCCACTGGCGGCCGCCGGATTTATCGCCACCTTTGCCGGGCTGATCTATCACTACATCGGTATAGGTCCGAACAAAGAAGTGGACGATGACGAGGAGGACCATCATGAGTAAATCGAAAATGATTGTGCGCACGAAGTTCATCGATCGCGCCTGTCACTGGACGGTGGTGATTTGCTTCTTCCTGGTCGCGCTGTCGGGGATTTCATTTTTCTTCCCGACGCTGCAATGGCTGACGCAAACCTTCGGTACGCCGCAGATGGGACGCATTTTGCACCCGTTCTTTGGCGTGGCGATCTTTATCGCGCTGATGTTCATGTTTGTCCGCTTCGTTCACCACAACATCCCGGACAAGAAAGACATACCGTGGCTGAAAAACATTGTCGAAGTGCTGAAAGGCAACGAACACAAAGTGGCGGATGTCGGCAAATATAATGCCGGGCAGAAGATGATGTTCTGGTCGATCATGAGCATGATTTTTGTGCTGCTGGTGACCGGCGTGATTATCTGGCGTCCGTATTTCGCGCAGTATTTCCCGATGCAGGTGGTGCGTTACAGCCTGCTGATCCACGCAGCGGCAGGGATCATTTTGATCCACGCCATCCTCATTCATATGTACATGGCATTCTGGGTGAAAGGATCGATTAAAGGGATGGTTGAAGGGAAGGTGAGTCGCCGCTGGGCGAAGAAGCACCACCCGCGCTGGTACCGTGATATCGAGAAAGCAGAAGCGAAAAAAGAGAGTGAAGAAGGGCTAAACTAATTCCTTTTTCAGCAGATGAAGGCGCTACGCAGGTAGCGCCTTTTTTTTGCCATAAAAACGTCATGATCCTGTCATTAGCTAAACGTAACGTGTTGTCTTCACTAATAACCGAAGAGTTAACCAACAATGCATCTGGTCAAAAAATTGCTCGCTGTGAGCGTACTTCTTTCCGCGTCAGTTCAGGCGCAGAACATCCTCGAATTCCCACAGCCGGAGAACAATCCGGAAGAATTTTACGCCGTGACGGAAATCCCGGCAGGCGGGATCATTAAATATGAAACCGACGCCAATACCGGCTTTATCGTTGCAGACCGCTTTCAGTCGATGCCGGTGGCCTATCCGGCAAACTACGGTTCGCTGACCCAGTCGCTGGCAGGTGATGGCGATCCACTGGATGTGATTTTCTATACCCGCGCGCCGATGGCTCCGGGTACGCTGATCAAACTGCGTGCGATTGGCGTACTGAAAATGATTGATGGCGGCGAGAAGGATGACAAAATTGTGGCGGTTCCCGCCAGCAAAATTGATCCTACGTATGACAATATCATGGAACTGGCCGACCTGCCGAAAATCGAAGTTCAGCGCCTGGAATCGTTCTTCCGCGTCTACAAAGAATTACCGGAAGGACGCAAGAAAGTGGAGCTGAACGGCTTTAACGACGCGGCGACCGCAAAGCAGGAAATCAAACAGGCATGGGACGCCTGGAAAGCGAAAAAACCACAGCAATAAGCGATTTTGCCGGACGGGGTTTACCCGTCCGGCTGTCAACGCGATTACTGCACCGCCAGACGGCGCAGGCGGGACACGTCCACGCTTTTTTGCGCTTGTGCCAGACTCCAGGTATTTTGCAGATTTAGCCACATTTCCGGGGAGCTGCCGATCACCACCGAGAGTTTGATCGCCATTTCCGGGGTGAGTGCCGCTTTGCCCGTGAGTAAACGGCTGGCGGTTGAGGGCGCAATCTCCATTGCTCTGGCAAATTCACGCAAACTGACGTTCAGTTCGTCCAGCGCTTCCTGAATGATATCCCCTGGGCGGGGATGATTCGCCATTTTCATTAATGATAATCCTCGTCATCCAGAATATACGCATCGCCATTGACGAATTCGAACGTCATACGCCAGTTGCCTGAAACCGATATTGACCAGACGCCATCACGATCGCCGCTCAGAGGATGCAGCCGATAACCGGGCATGTTGATATCGTTCACGCAGCCTGCGGCGTCAATCACGGCGAGGCGGTGTCGCAAACGTTTGACGTGCTTTGCCAGCACGCCTGACGTTTTACCGTGAAGAAACAGGTCGCGTAATCCCTTGTGCCTGAAATTTATGATCATCCTTTTCACCTCGTTCCTTCATGAGGAACATTAGCATTGTGTTCCGTTCGGCGCAACAATTTTCGCCATCGCGTGTGCGATTGTGTGGCGAAATGAACAAAGAGAAAAGGAGAGGGGATGAATACTGGAAAGCGCCACGCAAATTGCCCGGCAAACCTCACGTTGCCGGGCATTGAGGGTTAAAGACGCGCGGTGATGTCGTCTATCTCTTTACGCCACTGAGCCTGCAACTGCGGTTTCTGGTGTCTCGGTTTTCGCGCCAGATCCTCAGCCAGACGCTGTTCGAGTACGAGCAGTTTTTCCAGCAGTTGCTCCTCATCAACCAGCTCCGCGACCAGTGAAGCATTATCCTCCAACACCGCTGGTAAGTGTTCTGTTGCGGACTGTCGGATACGGGCATTGATGGCGTCGACATCGTGCCATTCGCTGAGCTCGCCGTCGTCAACAAACCAAAACCGATTACAGCTCTGGCTGATGAGTTGCCGATCGTGACTGACCAGCAGCACGCCGCCTTCAAAGGTTTGCAGGGTCTGTGCCAGCGCCTCTTTACCTTCCATATCCAGATGGTTGGTCGGTTCATCCAGCATCAGCAGGCTATAGCGCGCCAGCGACAGACCGACAAACAGCAGACGAGAGCGCTCGCCACCGCTTAACGTACTGACCGATTGCGCGTGGCGTATCCACGGGAATCCCGCGCTAATTAGCGCCATTTTACGGATATCCGGCTGCGGGGCGAACGGTTCCAGGGCGTCAAACAGCGACGCGTCATCCGGTAATTGATGCAGCGTTTGATCGTAGTAGCCCAGCGTCACGCGAGGGTGGAGGCGCAGCGAATCTGATTCCTGTTCGGTCTGATAATGTTGCCAGATCAGTTTTAACAGCGACGATTTACCGCAACCGTTGCGCCCGACAATCGCCACCCGATCGCCGCTCTTCAAACGGATGCCCGCAATGGTAAACAGCGTCGGCGCCTCCGGGGCAGGCGTGACCGACAACTGAGACAGTTCCAGCAGACGGTCTGCCCGCAGCGCGTCTCCGCGCAATGTTAGTGACCACTGACTTCCTGCCGTCAGATCCGTTTGCACCTCCTTCAGACGTAATACCTGCTTTTCCATTTGCTTCGCTTTGCGCGACAGATCTTCGTTATCATACACCCGGCCCCAGGTGGCCAGTCGTTTCGCACTGGCGGTGATGCGATCGATCTCTTTTTGTTCCGCCTTATGGCGCAACACGTCGCTGGCGTCGCGTTCAAGCAGTGCCTGGCGTGCCGCGCTACAGGGCAATGCAAAGGCGTGTAGGGTACGATCGCGCAAGATCCACGTGCCGTTTGTGATCGCGTCGAGCAGTTGCGGATCGTGAGACACGACCACAAAACTGCCGGACCAGTTCTGTAGAAACTGCTCCAGCCACAGTAACGTCGGTAAATCCAGGTGGTTTCCCGGTTCGTCAAGCAGCAGCAGATCAGGCTGGCGCATCAGCGCGCGGGCCAGCAGTAAACGTGTATGCTGACCGCCACTCAAGGTTTGTGCCGTTAATTGCCGATCCTGGACACTGAAGCCCATTTGCGCGAGTAACGCCTCGACCTGCCAGAGCTGGCTGGCCCGTTCATGTTCAGGAAGTTGTGCCAGAACGGCTTCCTGTAACGTCAGCGGCAGGATCTCGTCGGGCAGGTGCTGTTCGACACGCGCAAGATGACAGTGGTTCGCCAGCGCCAGGGTGCCGCCAGTCGGGACAATCGAACCGTCGAGAACTTTCAGCAGCGTGCTTTTGCCGCAGCCGTTGTAGCCGATAAGCCCAATGCGATCGCCTTTTTTCAGGGTAAACGTCAGATCGTCGAAAAGCGTGCCGAACGCGGTATCAACGTACAGGGATTGTGCGGTTAGTAATGTGCTCATTGTTGCTTACTCAAGAGTTACAGGCGTCAAAACGCCTCGTCAAACATCGCTGACGATAACCCGGTAAGCCCGAGAGAAGGGGAATTCAGAAGTTAGCTTCGCTCAAGCAGAAGTTATCGCAGCACGATACCGATAACGCTTGAGCACTGGCGATCGCCAAAAGCATGTGAAGCGATGAAGCGTTCACAGTACAACATAAGTATCCTCCTTTTATTTATCCGAATGTTAATCGATGGCGAAAGTGTAATCGCAAGTGATGAGACAGCGCAAGCCTGAAGGCCCGGCAGCGCGTGCTACCGGGCAGTTCGTCAGATAGACGTACGACGATAGTCGCGATATTCCGCCTGCCAGAAGTTCTCTTCGATAGCCTGCAACAGCGCTTCAGCGGAGGTTTTCACCGCCACACCCTGTTGCTGCGCCATCTTCCCGACGGCAAACGCAATGGCGCGCGAGACGGTCTGAATGTCTTTCAGTTCAGGCAACACCAGACCTTCACCGTTAAGCACCAGCGGCGAGTACTGGGCCAGCGTTTCACTGGCGGACATCAGCATCTCATCGGTAATGCGGGAGGCGCCGGAAGCAATCACACCCAGCCCAATCCCCGGGAAAATATAGGCATTGTTACACTGGGCGATGGGATAGACTTTGTCTTTCCAGACCACCGGCATAAACGGGCTACCGGTAGCGACCAGCGCGTTGCCTTCGGTCCAGGCGATGATGTCCTGCGGCGTCGCTTCCACACGCGAGGTGGGGTTAGACAGCGGCATCACGATCGGACGCGGGCAATGCTTGTGCATTTCGCGGATGATTTCTTCGGTGAACAGACCGGTTTGCCCGGAAACCCCAATCAGAATATCAGGCTTAACGTTACGGACCACATCAAGCAGCGACAGCACTTCGTTGTCGCTGTCCCACGCCTGCAGATTTTCACGCTTCTGCACCAGTTTGGTCTGGAAGGAGAGCAGATTCGGCATCTGGTCAGTCAGCAGGCCAAAGCGATCCACCATGAAGACTCTCTCACGCGCGGCTTCTTCACTTAATCCTTCCCGCTGGATTTGAGCAATGATCTGTTCGGCGATACCGCAACCAGCGGAACCCGCGCCAAGGAAAACAATTTTCTGTTCGCTAAGCTGGCTGCCTGCCGCCCGGCTGGCGGCGATCAGCGTACCGACGGTCACCGCGGCGGTGCCCTGAATGTCGTCGTTGAACGAACAGATTTCGTCGCGATAGCGGTTAAGCAGCGGCATGGCGTTTTTCTGCGCGAAGTCTTCAAACTGCAGCAGAACGTCCGGCCAGCGATGCTTAACGGCCTGAATGAATTCATCGACAAACGCATAGTATTCGTCGTCGGTGATGCGCGGATTGCGCCAGCCCATGTATAACGGATCGTTGAGCAGTTGCGGGTTGTTGGTTCCCACATCCAGCACGACGGGCAGGGTGTAGGCCGGGCTGATGCCGCCACAGGCGGTATACAGCGAAAGCTTACCGATGGGAATACCCATCCCGCCGATCCCCTGATCGCCAAGACCAAGAATTCGCTCACCGTCGGTGACCACAATCACTTTGATGTTGTGGTTGGGGACGTTTTGCAGGATGTCATCCATGTTGTGGCGGTTCTGGTAGGAGATGAACACGCCGCGCGCGCGACGATAAATCTCGGAGAAACGTTCACAGGCCGCACCTACCGTTGGGGTATAGATCACTGGCATCATCTCATCGAGATGGTTGTTAACCAGTCGGTAGAACAGGGTTTCGTTGGTATCCTGGATATTGCGCAGGTAGATATGCTTGTCGATTTCCGTTTTGAATCCCTGATACTGGATCCAGGCACGTTCTGCCTGTTCTTCAATCGACTCAACCACTTCCGGCAGTAACCCCAGCAGGTTGAAGTTACGGCGCTCTTCCATGCTGAATGCACTGCCTTTATTCAGTAAGGGGAATTCCAGCAATACAGGGCCAGCGTAAGGAATATAAAGGGAACGCAGTTTTTTACTTTTGGTTTCCATGTCACTCACTCTTTTTTTGAATATCCGTCCCTGGCACTTTTTATAATATGTTGCCATTCCGCCAGGGCATCGGGCACAGAGTATAAAGCATCGTGCATGAATTAAGGCTTTTGTAAGCAAAAACACCATCGCGTTTGCGATGGTGTTTATCGTCATATTCGGACTGTGCGGTTACTTTTTGCTGTCTGCGTGGCGTTTTCTGCCGGTAGGGTTGTTCACCACGCTGGATTTATCACCTTCAGTCACCACTTTGCGCTGATTGGAGATTTTATGGTCCAGTCCAAGAATATGACGGGCCTGACGGTTCGATTTCATTCTAACTCCTTTATCCTGTTACTGGTTTCAAGGATGAGTCCATATGACTGCGGACGAAATATAACCCTTAAGGTCGACGGTACCGATGGATACCGACCTGATTGATAGTCGGACATTTAATCGGAAAGGTCAATGTGTAAGCAGGGAATTAAGAAGTCTCTGCTAACGGCCACGAAATCGGGTGAGCGTCCTATACTTGTTATCCCGACGACAATAAGGAGCGAACGATGACAATCCATAAGAAAGGTCAGGCACACTGGGAAGGCGACATCAAACGCGGAAAAGGCACCGTTTCGACGGAAAGCGGCGTGCTGAACCAGCAGCCTTATGGTTTCAATACCCGTTTTGAAGGGGCGAAAGGCACCAATCCGGAAGAGTTGATCGGCGCAGCGCATGCTGCCTGTTTCTCTATGGCGCTTTCATTGATGCTTGGTGAGGCGGGCTTTACGCCGGAGGCTATCGACACCACGGCTGACGTGTCGCTGGACAAAGTTGATGCCGGTTTTGCGATTACCAAAATCGCGCTGCACAGCGAAGTGAACGTGCCGGGAATCGATGCCGCCACCTTCGACGGTATTATTCAGAAAGCGAAAGCCGGCTGCCCGGTGTCGCAGGTGCTGAAAGCTGAAATCACCCTCGATTATCAACTGAAGTCGTAACGGCAGTATTGCCCGGTCGCGCGATGGTGACCGGGCATAAATACGTTGAATTCGGCCTACGATTCCCGGGCATTATCAGGCACGCCAACAACGTACGTCAGTTCCCGCATCAAGCCTGCGCAGCGCCTGTCGAGTTTCGCAGCCGTGGGTCGCCAACGGGCACCGGTCGCGAAAAAAACAGCCCGTCGGCAGTACCCGGTTGCCAGGTAATTCCGTTTTGCGAATTACCCGTTCTTCAGCCAACGGCACGCCGGTTTTTGGCACGGAATCCAGCAGCAGACGGGTATAAGGATGTGCCGGGGTGGAGAGCACCTGCGCGGTATCGCCGAGTTCGACGATTTGCCCGAGGTACATCACTGCCACCCGGTCGCTCATATGGCGTACAACCGAGACATTATGTGAGATAAGAATGTAGGTCAGATTGCGACTGGCCTGCAACGCAACCAGCAGATTCAGGATCTGCGCCTGGACGGAAATATCCAGCGCGGAGGTCGGCTCATCCAGCACGATCACATCCGGTTCTGACGACAGTGCCCGGGCAATCGCGATACGCTGGCGCTGTCCGCCAGAGAAAGCGTGCGGCAGACGATCGAGATATTCCGGACGTATCCCGACCTGGCTGGCTAAGGTTGCCGCCAGCGCCCGTCGCTCCCGTTCACTGCTGCGTGTTTGAATCCACACCGGTTCGGTGATAATTCGCCACACCGGCAGACGTGGATCCAGTGAGGAGAGCGGGTCCTGAAATACCATCTGCATTTCGGTCGACGATGAATCCTGTTGATACTGCCCCTGGCTGGGCTTTAGCATTCCCATAAGCAACTGCGCCAGTGTGCTTTTCCCACAGCCGGATTCACCGACAATCCCCAGCGTTTCGCCCCGGCGGATCTGTAAATCCATGCCGTTGAGCGCATGCACGCGTTCGGTGACCCGTCCCAGCCAGTTTTTCTTCGCCGGGAAATTGACGTGCACATCGTGTAAAGCCAGTAACGTTTCAGACATGAGGATTCTCCAGATGAGGATACCAGCAGGCCGAGTGCTGGTCGCCAGCGCCATGTGGGCTCATAGCGGGTACCGTTTCACAAAGCGGGCCCGCGGCAAAGCAGCGATCCCGGAACGCGCAGCCGCGCGGCAGACGGGTGAGATCCGGTACGGTGCCAGGGATCGCCGGCAGCGGCTGGCGTGCTTCTCCCTGCTCCGGCGCGCATTTCAGCAGGCCAATCGAATAGGGATGGGTAGGATGGTGGATCACGGCATCGGTCTGACCACTTTCAATCACGCTGCCGGCATACATCACGTACAGCCGATCGCACAGTTGCGATACCACCGCCATGTCATGACTGATAAATAGCACGGCCGTACCGCTGGCGCGGGCCTTGTGTTTCAGCAGGCGCAGCACCTGCAACTGTACGGTGACATCCAGCGCAGTGGTAGGTTCATCAGCGATGATCAGCGCCGGTTCGCAGGAGAAGGCAAGGGCGATCATTACCCGCTGACGCATGCCGCCTGAAAGCTCAAACGGAAAGCGGGTCATCACGCCAGCGGCGTCGGGGATCTGCATCTCCTCCAGCAGGGTAATCGCCTTTTCCCTGGCCTGCGCACGGCTCACCGTCTGATGATGGCGAATCACTTCCACCATCTGCTGGCCGATACGTCGCGTCGGGTTGAGGGCCGTCATCGGCTCCTGGAAGATCATCGCCACGCGCGCGCCGCGCCATTGACGCATTTGTTTCTCGCTGGCGTTCAGCACATCTTCGCCCAGTAGCGAGACGCGCCCCTGATGAATGCGGTAGCTGCCTTCCGGCAGCAGGCGCATGGTGAGCATTGCGGTGACTGACTTCCCTGAACCCGATTCACCCACCACGCCAACAATCTCGCCGCGTTGAATGCGCAGCGACACATGGCTCAGGGCGTGAACGTCGGCCTTGTATCCCGGAAAACTCAAGTGTAAATCGTCTATTTCCAGCACCGGTTGAGTCATTACTGTTTTCCTCCTGCTTTCGGATCCAATAAATCACGGATCCCATCACCGAACAGGTTAAAACCGACGGCCGTGATCAGGATGGCGGCGCCAGGGAAAGCGCAATACCACCACTGATCGAGAACGTAATTACGGCCAATCGCGACCATCGCGCCCCATTCGGCGCTCGGTTGCTGAGCGCCAAGCCCGATAAAGCCCAGCGTGGCCGCCATCAGAATGGCGCTGCCAATATCCAGCGATGCCTGCACAATCAGCGGCGGCAACGAGTTACGCAGGATGTGCCAGCTAATCAAATGCCAGCGGGAAGCGCCATACGTGCGGGCGGCCTGAACATAGGTAAACTGGCGCACGACCAGCGTTTGTCCCCGCGCCAGACGCACGTAAAAGGGAATACGTACAATGGCAATCGCCAGCATCGCGTTAAACAAGCTCGGCCCGAGCGCTGCGGCCAGCGCCATCGTCAGCACCAGCGAGGGGATCGACAGCATAATATCCATCATCCGCATGATGATGGCGTCAGCGCGACCGCCCATGACGCCGGACAGGCAGCCGAGCAGTGAGCCAATACCGCCTGCAATCCCGACCACCACCAGCCCGGCGACAATCGACTGCTGGCTGCCCACCAGCACGCGGCTGAACAGGTCGCGTCCAACCTCATCGGTTCCGAACCAGTGCGCCGCCGTTGGCGGCAGCAGCCGCGCACTTAAATCGATTGCATTCGGATCGTAAGGCGTAATCCACGGCGACAGCACCATCAACAACAGCATCAGGACAATAATCACACCGCCAATCATCGTCAGCGGACTGCTTTTCATCAGCCAGAGCAGTCTGGCCCAGTCAATGTGCCGACGCGTCACGCGTACCGGCGTCTCTTCGGTTAACATCATTCAGCACCTCCACGCCCAATGCGCGGGTCCACCCACAGATAGAGCAGATCCACCACCAGATTGACCAGTACATAGGCAAAAGAGACCACCACGGCGAAGCCCATCACAGCCGGGAAATCGAGCGCCTGAATAGAGGTCACCACCCAGGCGCCCATTCCGGGCCAGGCAAAGACGGTTTCGGTCAGTACCGCGCCATACAACAGATCGCCCAACGCCAGTCCAAGCACGGTAATTGACGGGATCAACGCGTTGGGCAGCGCATAACACAGCACGATGTACCAGCCGGGAAGACCGCTGGCTTTCGCCGTGCGGATATAATCTTCGCTGAGCTGTTCCAGCATCGCGGAGCGGATTTGCCGCGCCACAATTCCCAGGTGAACAAACGCCAGCGTCAACGACGGTAAAATCAGATGCTGTAAGGCATTAAAAAAGACCTCACCGTTGCCTTCCAGCAGGGCATCGATCAGATAAAACCCGGTGACATGCGTTGGCGGATCCAGCCAGTCATCCAGTCGTCCGCCACCCGGCAAAATTTGCAGATGGCCGTAAAACAGCACGATGACGCCCAGCCCCAGCCAGAAGGCTGGCGTCGAAATACCGGTGATTGCCATCAGACGTACCAGGTGATCCAGCCAGCGGTTACGCCAGACGGCGGAAAGAATGCCCAACGGAATACCGATGACCAGCGCCAGCAGCAGTGAACAAAAGGCCAGTTCCAGCGTTGCCGGGAAAAAGACGCGAAGTTCTTCCATCACCGGACGCCCGGTGCGAATGGAAATGCCTAAGTCCCCCTGGAAGATATCACTCACATAGCGCGCGAACTGCACATACAGCGGTTGATTCAGCCCAAGCTGTTGGCGAATGTTTTCGACAATCTCGTCGCTTGCCCGGTCGCCCGCCAGCAGGCGCGCCGGATCGCCGGGGATCAGGTGCGAAATAATAAAGGTGATAACGCAAACGCCGGCCACCACAAGGACAAGTCCCCAGCAGCGCTGGCGCAAAATGCTCCAGAAAGTCATTGGCTTCCCCTTGCGGAGCCTGTACGGCTCCGCATTAACGTGGCTTATTTGCTCATGGTGCCGATATTAAAGACCTGCTCGAGCATCGGGTTGAACACGAAGCCTTTGACCTCTTTGTTCATCGCTAACTGGTAGTTCTTCTGGAACAGGTAGACGTAGGCCGCTTCATCAATGACGATTTTCTGCGCCTGCTGGTAGTCCTTGGTTCTGGCGGCCTGGTCGGTGGTGCTTAGCGCACTGCGCAACAGCTTGTCGACATCGGCGTTTTCATAGAACGAGCGGTTACCGGGTAGTCCTTTCTTGTCAGACTCGAACCAGTAGTTCATGAACATATAGGGGTCAGCGAAATCCGGGCTCCAGTTGCCGATGGCGATGTCATAATCACCTTTGCCTACACGGTCACGCATAGTGGCGTTCGCCAGTTTCTCCAGCTTGACGGTAATTCCCAGTTTGCTGAGGCTGGCCTGAGTGGCAAGGGCGATCGGCTCCCAGTTCGGATCGTTGTCGGAATAGAGGAAGCTCAGGCTGGTGGGTTTGCTGGCAACTTTTTCCCATTCCGCTTTCGCTTTGGCTTCATCAAAGTTGTATTGCAACGCAGAGGCGTCGTAACCCCACATGCCTTCCGGGATCGGCCCGCGCATCTGCTTGCCGTTGCCGCTGAGGATCCCTTTCACCATTCCCTGATAGTCGGTGGACCAGGAAATCGCCCGGCGCAGATCCGCCTGATTCAGCGGTGCTTTGCTGTTGTTCAGATAGAGATAGGTCACGCGCAGTGACGGATAGTCAGCTACGGCGACGTTGCCTTCCTGTTTTAACGCGTTGAGCTGATCCACCGGCAGGGCATCCGCGATGTCGATATCGCCGCGCGACAGTTGCAGACGACGCGACGCGCTCTCGCCGATAATTTTCACCGATACGCGTTTAAAGTTCGGTTTTGGACCGGCGTAATGCGGGTTCGGGACCAGCACCAGCTGTTGGCCTTTCTGCCAGCTTTTCAGCATAAACGGCCCGGAACCTGCGGTGTTTTGCGCCAGAAAACCACGGGCGTCATCTGCGGCATGCGTTTTCAGCACCGCGGGGTTGATGATGGACGCGCCGTCATTGGCCAGCGTGTAAAGGAACGGGGCGAACGGTTGACTGAGGGTAAATTTCACCGTGTGTGCATCGACCGCGTCTATCTTGAGATCTTTAGGAAAGGCTTCTGCCGGACCCTGGCTGATTTTCAGCAGGCGTTCGAAGGACTGTTTCACCGCCTCAGCGGTGACGGGGGAACCATCGGCAAATTTGGCCTGATCGTTAAGCGTAAAAGTCCACTCTTTCTGGTCTTCAGAGGCTTTCCAGCCGCTTGCCAGGTCACCCTCCACCTCGGTTGAGCCTTTATCGCCTTCGGTTTTGTACTTCACCAGACGCTGATAGGACGGGTAGGTCACCGTCCAGTCGTTATTATCGATAGTCACCGCCGGATCAAGGGTTTGCGGATCAGCGGCTTTACCGATCACCAGCATGTCTTTCGGGACGGCAGCCTGGACCGCAGGCAGGGCCATCGCCAGGGAAACGGCAATCAACGCGGGACGAAACAACGAAGTTACTTTCATGACGACGCTCCGGAATCAAAAAGAGGTGTGTGTTGTTGTGGTTGTAACGGGAAAACAGGCAATACAGTCTTCCAGCAGCGGATAGCGACTCGCGGCGGGTAACTCAAAATGCCACCACTCGCTGCTGATGCCGACAAAGCCACCGCCAAACATAATGGCGTTGAGTAACAACCGGTTACGCTGTGCAGCGGCAGGAACAGAAGGGTGATATGCATGTGAACGGTCGTGCATTTCATCAAAACCCGCGCCCATATCGAGGATCTTGCCATTGGCGTCTTTCAGCGTGACGTCGATGGCCGTTCCGCGACTGTGGTTCGAGCCGATGGCTACATCGACCACGTACTGCGGATCGGGGCAGGCATCCCACAGGATTGACTGTGCCTGTTGCGGACGATAGGCGTCATACACCACCAGAGAAAGGCCCGCCAGTTGCGCAATGCTGATGCTTTTCGCCAGCGCGGTGACCGCATCCTGGTGCAGCAGGCAGCGCGATTCGCGATAAATCGGCGCGCCGGTCAGGTTATCGGCGGTCGCATATTTGAGGTCGATATCCAGCGTCGGAAAAATCACCGACAGATCGACCAGTTGCGGAGTTTCAGACATAGCACGTTTCCTGTTTATTGTTCGAATTGACCAAATTCTTGTTGTAACTGGCGGTTGGTCTGTAGCCGCCCGGTAAGTGAATCGCCCAGTTGTTCCGCCACGCCGGAAAGCAGCAGGTTGAACAGGCAGCTCACCGGCGCCAGCGAATCCCAGAAATGTCCGGTGTCCGTTTTCACCTGCAGTAAATCAATGGGGTAATCCCGCGCCCAGGGACACCAGACATCGGTGATCAGCGCCAGCGGAATGTGCCGCTCGCTGGCGACGCGACAGTACTGCCGGGCGATGGCGGAGTAAGCGCGGGTATCGGTCAGCACCACATACGGTTTCTCAAATCCGGAGTTGAGGGATTCCACCCAACTGCCGGAGAGCCCTTCGGAGTAGTTCACCCGAGGACGCAGATATTCGAGATGACTGAAGAAGGCATTGGCGATCCCCCGCGTCGACTGGATCCCCAGGACATACACCGCTTCCGCCTGCGCCAGTTGTCGGGTAATACGCTGGAAAGCGTCCCCTTGCGCCAGTTGATAAACATGGGCGATCGCGTCAATCTCCAGCGATAGCGACTGCCGCGCGCGGTCCGGCAACTGTTGCTGTTGTTGCCAGGAGTCCAGACGTTCGTTCATTCCCCAGGGCTGATAGGGGACAGAAGGCAGTTCACGCAGGCTGGCTTTAGCATCTTCCAGATTGCGATAGCCGATTTTGCGCAGATAGCGCCCAACGGTAATCCCGCTGGTGCCCGTCGCTTTGCCAATGCTGTCGGCGGTTTCAAACGGGATTTGCGCCACGTGGGTCAACAGCCAACTGGCAACCCGCTTTTCACTCGGCGTATGCAGGCTGAAGGTCTGTTCAATTCGGTTCAGTAACTCAGGTTTTGCTGTCATCACCGTCTCGCTGTTACCAGGCTGTCAAATGTCCACTGACTGTTAGTTCATTAACAATGCAGGACGCGTGCCATGTTCAAAAACGCCGCCGCGACGGGCGTTAATTGTTAAATTAATGCCGTATTGGTTAACTTATGATCAACATTTGTGCAGCCTAGTGCAGTTTTGGTGCAACGGTAAGGTGAAAGGGCGGTTATCTGCCGGATACGCAGGCGCGATCACACTCTCGCGACGAAATAAACGGCAAACATCAGGATCGGTACCGGGAAATATCAATAACAGCCATAACCAGTGTGGGTGTATTTATTTCTGTGAGGGGAAGGGTATTATTCTTTTCGTTCTACATTAACGGTTTAAAGCGCTCATGTAGAGGTTATTTATATCATTAACGGAGCCATCATAATGAACAAATTTTCCCTTTCTACAGCAGGTATTTTAGTGGCAGCGCTGTTAACCAGTGTCAGCGTCAATGCAGCAACCACTGACGCGAAAACCGACGTCACTCCTAAAAACATGAGCTGCCAGGAGTTCATTGACCTGAACCCGCAGACAATGGCGCCGGTTGCCTTCTGGGTATTAAACGAAGATGAAGACTTTAAAGGCGGCGACTACGTTACTTTCGATGAAACAGTAACAACGGCGGTTCCTCTGACCGTTGAAATCTGTAAAAAACATCCGCAGAGCGAACTGACTAAAATTAAAGACGAAATCAAAAAAGAATTAAGTAAATAAGATTAAGCATGTATTTAAACCCAGCCAGAGTGCTGGGTTTTGCTATTTGTGACAATGTCACATTATTAATTTAAGTCAATACGGAATTCTGTATAAAGCTCTAAAAATACGTGCCGATACTGAATATAAATTACCCTGAAAATAAAAGGATGTTTATATGGTCTGGTATCCGTCACGTATTTCGACTCGTTTGACACTCGGGGGGATCGCGTTACTTGCCGTAACGACGTTAGTGATTGTTGTCATTATGCTTTGGCGCGGGCAACCCCGCGTCGTTGAAGTCAATACGGCACTGATCGAGGAGACCGGGCATGGCCTGACGCGTCAACTCAGCAGCGTCCTGTCACGTATTGAGGGAGAAACCGTCAGTTTGTCGCGACTGGCTGAAGTCCTGCCAAATGATGAAGCGCTGTACCGCGCTGTCGTGCCGCATATTCTCGGCGAACAAAATAATTCGATCATCACCGGGGGCGGGATCTGGCCTGAGCCGGACGCGTTTACGCCTGGTGTTGCACGGCGCAGCTTTTTCTGGGCGCGCGGTGCTGACGATAAGCTGCTGTATTCCGACGAATACAACGCAGCAGGTGGCAATGGCTACCACAACGAAAGCTGGTATCAGGGCGCGAAGGGCCATTCGCAAGAAAACTGTGTCTGGTCTGATGTTTATCAGGATGCCATTTCCGGAATCAACATGGTGACCTGCAGCATTCCCTATCAACTGGCGGGTAAATTCGCCGGTGTGGCAACCACCGATATTCGACTCGATAACGTCGCCAGCTTTATGCAGCAGCAGGGTGGACGCACCGGAGGATACGCCTTTGTGGTCGACAAACAGGGGCAAATTCTCTATTTCCCACAAAACGATCGGGATCACTACAAGACCGTCGGCGATCTGGTGAAGGCATCAGGCTGGCTGAGTCCTGTCGCTCAACGTTTGCAGAAACTGCGCACTGAAACCACCGATGTCACCTCCGTGGCGCTGGAAAATGATGGCATTCTGAACGCACCATCACGCGTGATGTTGTTCCCGATGGCCGATACCGGTTGGGTGGTGGGACTGGTAACACCGCAAGAACGCATCGTCGGGCTGGCAAAAGTCATGATGCGCGATGTTCTTGAAGTGCTGATCCCGGTCATGACGTTGCTGCTGGTGGGCTCCTGGCTGGTGGTTCGCCGGTTGATTGCCCGTCTGGACGACACGCGGCAGGCACTGGACGATATCGCGCAGGGAGACGGCGATCTGACCCGGCGCTTAGAAGTGAAGGGCAAGGACGAAATTTCAGCGATTGCGGAGGCGTTTAACCTCTTCGTGGACAAAATTGCCGCCATTTTGCTTACGGTGCGTAGCAGCAGTGAAGTGGTGGCGAATAACGCCGTTAGCCTTGCCGACAGTAATACTGAGCTGTCAACACGCGTTACCCAGCAGGCAGCTGCGCTGGAAGAGAGTGCGGCTGCGATGGAACAGCTTAATGCGACCGTTCATCAGAATGCGGGTAATACTCAACTGGCGGATGAACTGTCAGAAAGTACAGCGCAAACGGCCAACCGCTGCGGTGATGTTATGCATGGGGTGATTTCAACCATGGATAACGTCAGCGCCTCTTCGGGCCGCATGGTTGAGATTGTCTCGGTAATTGACAGCATTGCCTTCCAGACCAACATCCTGGCGCTCAATGCTGCTGTGGAAGCGGCTCGCGCCGGGGATGCCGGACGTGGATTTGCGGTGGTGGCGTCTGAAGTGAGAACGCTGGCGCAGCGTAGCGCGACCGCTGCTCAGGAAATCAAAGCGCTCATCGATGAGTCGGTGTCGCACGTCAATGACAGTAGCGAGCAAATTCATCATGCCGGCGATCGTCTACAGGAACTGGTGGGGCATGTTCGTCAGGTGCGTCAGTTAATGGGCGAAATTCGCGTCGCAGGGGAAGAACAGCGTAAAGGCGTAGCCGAAGTGACGCTCGCGGTTACGGAAATGGACAGCACGGTCCAGCAGAACGCGTCGTTGATTGATGATGCCGCGGCGCGGACGCAGATCTTAAAGGCGGAAGCAGAAGAGCTGGCCTTACAGGTGTCATCGTTTAAATTGCCGTAACGCCAGGAAGCCCGGTAAGCGCCAACGCCCCGGGCATTCCGTCACAATGAATCAGATTTTCAATGGCAACGCCGTCTGCATCCAGGCGGCGATCTCATCAGCTGGTATGGGGCGAGAAAAATAATATCCCTGAATCACCGGGCAATTCATCGAGCGCAACAACTCAAATTGTTCTTTCGTTTCAACCCCTTCCGCAATGACAATCAGGTTCAGACTCTGCCCAATAGTGATAATCGCTTCCAGCAAGGACTGAATACGTTTCTCGGTCTGGCAGCGATCGACAAACGTTTTATCGATTTTCAATTCCGTCACGGGCAGGCTGACCAGGCGGGAGAGACCGGAAAAACCAGTGCCGAAGTCATCGATCGACAGTCCCACGCCCATGTTGCGTAAGATCTCAATGCGTCTGAAGATCTCTTCATCCTGCTCCATCATCATGCTTTCGGTGATTTCGACCGTCAGTTGATCGCCCGGAATAGCAAATTCCACCATGGCTTCCGACACCTGGTCCGGCAGTTGGTTGCTGCGAAAGTGCAGGGCAGAGAGGTTCACCGACAGGGTCGGAATGGTCAGCGACAGCTGGCGCCACTCCGACAACTGGCGACACGCTTCTCTGACCACCCAGCGACCAATATTCTCAATTTCACCCGTCTCTTCAGCGAGCGGAATAAAACGGTTCGGGGGGACGTGACCATGCACCGGATCGCTCCAGCGCGCAAGCGCTTCGAAACCATACAGTTCGCCGGTCTGAGCAAAGATCTGCGGCTGGTACACCAGTCGTAGCCGGTTATTGGCAATGGCGTTTTTCAATGCGGCGCCCAGTTGCAGACGCTCTTTCACCGCGAGGTTCATTTCCGGGTTGAAGAACTGCCAGCCGTTGCCGCCCGCTTTACGAATAAAATCCATCGCGTTGTGCGCAGTGGACAGCAGATAGTCACGATTTTTTCCTGCTTCATAGCTAATTCCAATGCTGAGGGTCAGCGGGAAGGGTTTGTCGTCAAACAGGGTGGCTTCACTGCCGATATTGATCAGTTCATCCGCAAACTGGGTAATATTACTCATTTCATTGTCGTCACTGACCAGCACGAACTGCGTGCCTTCAATACGGCTCAAATACTGATCGGGTCTGAGCCGCTCGCGGATTTTATTGATGACCTGTTGCAAGACCTGATCGGCCACAGCATAGCCGAGACTGTCGATAACATCCTGGAAGTGATCGACGCTGATGAGAAACACCACTGGTGAAATCCCTTTCGCGCCGTGAATGAGATCATCGAGATAGGAGTGCAGATGATTGCGGTTGGGCAAACCGGTGAGCGGATCAAATTGCAGGAGATGCTCAATATGCTGTCGGCTTTTTTCCTGTTCGAGCGCCAGGGCCGCCATATGCTGACTGATGTCTGCCACGCGTTCAATAAAGGCGCTGGTCTCTTTTCCTTTCGCTGTTTTAATTAACAGCGTCCCGGCTGGCTCACCATCCCGTTGACGGATGGTGAGCGTCCAGACGTTCACCTCTTTTGCGTCAATCTCTTTCGATGACGACGCCCAGAACTGGCGGACGTTATCTTTTAAGGCATACAGTGAAACATGCGTATCCCGCAGCACCGCCTCAATATTGCGGCAAATAATATCGCCCATTTCGTGAAACGGCGGGCTACTGCACATCGCCGCCAGAATGTTGCCTTCGAGCTGACGAATCTGCCGCTCTTCGGTGATATCGGAAAACGTCATAACCAGATTTTGCAGTGCGTTTCGCCGATCATAAACCTGACTGATAGACACTTTAATCCAGATCTTTTCACCCGCACGGGTGATCACCAGAAACTCATCCTGATCGCGGGTCGTTTTCCAGAGTAACTGTGTGAGTCGCAGGCCATTGTCCGACGGCTCTTCGGGGAGGTTGAGCAGGTTGTCCGGCTGTTGACCCTTTGCATCGGTAATGTCGTAACCAAACATCTCGGTAAAAGCGCGGTTGCACTGCACAACACGCCGCTCAGGGTCGAGTACGATTACCGGGCGGTCCAGGTGGTCTACCGCCAATACCAGGAGGCGTTTCTGTTCCTTTTGCTCCATCTCTACGCTAGCGTCACGCACAAAGGCAAGATAGAAAATTTTGCCTTCAACGTTGACCTTGGAAAGGGCGAAACGGGTCCAGACTTTGGTCCCGTCTTTTCTTTCCAGCAGCAATTCCCGGCTCATGCCTTCAACGCGGGGCTGACCCCCTTCACGGTTATGACGGATAAAATCGGGGTGCGCTGCGCGTAAATCATGCGGGATCAACATCGAAATCCCCTGACCAATCACCTCTTCACGACGGTATCCCCACAGTTTTTCCGCAGCAGAATTGAAAAATAAAACCTCGTCATTGTCATTGATTAGCACGGCACCCATCATGTTCTGCTCAAGAGCAGGAATGAAGATGCTGTCTCCGGTGCTTTTAACGTCGGATAGCTTCATTTATTACCTCTGCTTCCGTATACCCATTAAGAAGCGGGTTTCCACAGTTCAACACAATTTCTGCCCCGTCTTTTTGCGGTATATAACGCTTCGTCTGCTATCTGAATTAAACGTTCATAATCCGGATGACCATTAAACATCGCTGCCCCAATGGACAATGAAAGCGGAATAAAATCCCCCGCAGGCGATTTTATTTTTGTTTTCTCGACGCGACTGCGAATACGCTCCGCAATACGTAGCGTATCGGTTTGTGTCGCTTCAGTAAGAACAATAATAAATTCATCGCCACCGTAGCGAAAAACGTAATCACTGCTGCGAACGTTGTCATAAAAAGCCTGAGACACCCGACGAAGGATCTCATCACCGGTATTGTGCCCCCAGGTATCATTGATCTCTTTAAATTTATCGACATCAATAATAAGAATAGAGAGGGGGGTGCCGGCGCGATTAGCATGGGCGATTTCCCGCTTGAAGATGGTTGGCAGGAAACGTCGGTTGAGTAATTTGGTCAGTACATCCATCCCTACCTCATGGCGGGACACTTCCTCAAACAATTCACGCAGTAGCGTAATGATCTGCGAGACGGTATTGCGGATTTGCAGCAGGAATTTCACCCGTGATGCTTTATTGCTTAACGTTTTCGTTGTCCCACTGGTGTGGTGAAACACGCCGTCAAAGTCCTGAATCAGTCGTGAGATGTGACCGACTTCCGCAATACCACTGAAATAATGACGTCCTTTATGATTAAACCACAAACCAAAATCCGCCTGGCTTAACGGCAGGCTGTTGCCGAGATCGGAGTCGAGTAAGACCTTATAGATAATGTCCATTTCCCACGACAGTAACGCGGCGATTTGGCGCTCTTTCTCTTCTTCTGCGTTTTCCAGCAAAGAAAAAATACGGTAGTTTTCATCTTCTTTTGCTGCGGTACTTTCACTAAAGGAGAAGGCTCTGGACATGACTTCCATCGCCAGATCAATACTGTTAATGGAGAAGTGGTAAACAAGCAGCTTATGTGTCGCTTCATGGTGGCTGTCAATGATGATCGGATAGAGAATTTTCTTCAGTACGCGAAAACCCATTTCAACCAGTTCCACCGGAATACCGATACGCGCATGCACTTCAGCCACCGTATGCTGTATTTTTATCAGTTCATCAATATTGTCGACTTCACTGGAGAGCACATCCACAATCCACTTTTCAAGTGCGCTTTTGAGTTGGCGCTCAACCTGTTCATTACTCAAAAACTCCTCAGCATGCGGATCGGCGAGAACAATACGATAAAACTCAATGCTTAAAGCATGGGCATGGGCGATCGCTATCTCAGAAGCGAGTCTGCGAATGTGAGGGTCGGTCTGTTCAACCAGCGCAACCCATTCGTCTTTCATTCTTTTAAGATACATCTCCATGGTGAAGATCCTTACAGTAGTTAGCGAACAACATTTTGCCTGGCTCAAATGCACAATCTGGATAGTAAGATGAATCTAAAACATAAAACACCTGAAAGCGTGCAGGGTGACATTAATGAAATAGTGTAATGCCTTAAGCCATATTTTCATTCATTCCGGCGAAGTAAGCCTGAAACAATTATGGATATAGCCAAAAGTAGCAAGAAAAATCCTTTTTAAGCGACTTTTTAAACGTATTGACGTCTGAAAAGTATAGTCCATCCGTTTGATCGTTGAGAGGAATCATGTCCCCCTGTAAGGTAGCTCACACTCTCTTTTAATGTCAGCATTTTTTTAATTCATAAAATGATATGAGAGTTTTTTGAGCGATATGGCCATCATTACGTAATAAATCCCGTTTTGACTGCGGGTAATAATAATCACGTATCAGTGGAGTCTTGAATAATCTTTTTCTCTTAGATATCCCATTTAATCATTACACTATCCTGAAGCGTATCACTGGCATAAATAATGCTATCCCGCCTGTTGAGGCGTTAAATGATGACAACGGGCAATGACGGAGCGAGCGCGGGGACTGGAAACGGAACCTAAATGGCGACGCAAAGAGAGATCGATGTCTCTCTTTACGTTACGGTGTCACTTAGACCAGCGATTTCTCAGGTAACTGACAGCCTGCTGGGCCTGCGGTTGGTTGAGATTGTTTTCTCTGAACAAAATCGTGCCGCTGATTTGTGGCATTGATTCATTTAAATCGAGCTGTTTCTTCAGTTCCGGAACGCCGCCGTTGACCGTCCAGTCCGGTTCATTGCGAGAGGGCTCGCCGACCTTATACAACGCAACGCCAATATAGAGTCGTGTTTTTGTCGGTTTCACGACGTCCGCCCACCATTTTGCCAGCACATCATAACGTGCCGCATCACGAGAGAAGGGCCAGTAAATTTGCGGTGCGATATAGTCCAGCAGGCCTTGTTGAACCCAAAGCCGCGTGTCAGCATACGACTCATCATAAGCGGCAGCGCCACGGGTATCCGATCCGGCCGGATCGTGCGAACGGTTCCGCCAGACACCGGCTGGACTGACGCCAAACTCCACGTCCGGATTGATCTGTCTGATCGTCCGCGAAACCTGTTCAATTAATAGTTGAGTGTTATGCCGACGCCAGTCCGCTTTTGAGCTAAAGCCCTGGCCGTAGCGCCGGAAGGTCAGGTTGTCGTTCAGCGCGGAACCGGGGGATTCAGCGTAGAAATAGTCGTCAAACTGGACGCCATCCACCGGATACCGTTTCACGACTTCAGCCACGATACTGGTTATCCAGTCACGGGCCTCCGGGATCCCCGGGTCGAGAACATAGCGGTCACCGGCGGTACGGATCCAGTCGCGATGGAGGACAAACACGCTGGCTGGCTGAAGCGACACGGTACGGTTCAGTTCATTCACCGTTGACGGTTTCACATTGGTGGAGACGCGATAAGGGTTAAACCAGGCGTGAACGCGCATACCACGTTTGTGCGCTTCATCGAGCATGAACTGGAGCGGATCGTAGCCCGGATTTTCACCAATCTTCCCGGTGAGCATGTCCGACCACGGTAAAATGGATGACGGCCAAAGGGCGGTGCCGTCAGGTTTAACCTGGAAGAAGACCGTATTTATACCCAGTGACTGTAAATTATCGAGTTTGTCTGTTAGGGCTTTCTTTTGCATGGCGATCCGCGTGGTGGCGCTACTGACATTCACGGATGCAACCGGCGGCCAGTCAAGCCGGGAAACCGTCGCCAGCCACACGCCGCGAACAGGCACATTCAGTTTTTGCGTCTTATACGGCGATGTCGGCGTCGATTTTGGCGGCGTCACCAGTGAGACAGGCGGCTTTGATGAACAACTCGCCAGAAAGATCGTTGCGACAACCAACGTACTGATTTTTTTAACGCGAGACAGAGAGCAAACGGCACGAGAACAGATATCCATATAGGCCAGTCATCCGGTTAACACAAAAGAGAAATTATTTTGTTCCTAATCGACGTTAAGTCAAGCCGGAGAAGGGTGAGGCGTACAATAAACAGGCTAGCGGAGAGGAATGATTTGTTCAACGGCTTAAAAATGTGTTTACGAATCACCAGAACGCATCTCGCTGAGTATGAGTGAAAACCAGAGCGGTCCTGAAGACCAAAACAGCAGGGAATGACTCAGACACCGGTACAGTGCGGTTGGTAATATTGTATTTAACATAATATACATTATGCGCACCAATAAAGATTAAGACAGAATCTGCCATTTCACGGTCGTCATTGTCCTGCTGATTACAAGCGTTCTCGCCAGTTCCTGATGCCTACAAACAGAATTCGCTGCAGCCTCTCCAATGAATTACATTCACCAGGCCTCTGGCTCTCTTAGCATATGGACAATGTTGCACGGATTCATGATCCAGCCGCCCTTGAAACCGTTGGGTAACGGTTCAACTGCGTCACAACGGACTACGCCACATTGTTCAACGTATTGTTCGGCAGCGCTGAAATTAGGCGTGAATAATTCCAGCCAGAGTTCAGCCTGACTGAGTCCCGGCGCTTCATCAATCCAGAGCCTGTTCGATCCGAATTCGAATCCGACTGCTGGCGGCTTATCGATAGTTTCAACCCGTCACACCGCCCGATGTCATTTATGCCAATGCCTCGCTACAGTGGATCCCCGATCACTATGATCTGTTTCCCCGCCTGGTCACCCTGCTGAATGATAACGGCATTCTGGCCGTGCAAATGCCGGATAACTGGCTGGAACCTACGCACGTGCTGATGCGTGAAGTGGCTTATGAACAGGATTATCCGAATCGCGGTCGTGACGCCCTGCCCGGTGTTCACGCTTACTACGACATTCTGAGCGAAGCGGGATGCGAAGTGGATATCTGGCGCACAACCTATTATCACAGGATGCGTTCCCATCAGGCGATTATTGACTGGGTCAGTGCCACAGGGTTGCGCCCCTGGATGCAGGATCTCAATGAACACGAACAGCAACGGTTCCTGGAGCGTTATCATCAGCTTTTACAAGAGCAATACCCACTTCAGGAAGATGGCCAGATATTACTGGCGTTTCCGCGCTTGTTCGTGATTGCGCGTCGCCAGTCCTGATCTCACTCTCTCAGCGGACAGGCTGCTTTCCAGGCGGCCAGCTTCGCTTCATTATTCCCGGTTGGTCGTGATAATAGCCAGTGTGAAAGCTGACGATCGTCCGTTGCGGTACTCTTCTTTACCTGACGAGTTGCAGGTGCCGCTTTGGCAGGCGGTGCCGTTAAGTTCCCCGCCGTCGCCGGTGAATGTATTTTGACTAATAGCTGACAATGCCCGCCCCGTACTGCCGTTTTGCGAACGCTGAATTCGATGTCGTGTTTATCGTAGCGGTGACAAAGATAATGCAGTATCCCGCTGGCCCGGCGCAGGTCAATATGAAATGCCTGGCTTACGTCATTGCGTGAAAATTCTTTATTGCGCAGAAATCCCCACCAGGCAACGGCTCTGAACAGCGGCATTTCCCCTAAATGCCGGATTTCCTCGGGCATGTGAAAACGGTGCTCCGCGCGTCTTTTCGTTGTGGAGGACGATGAATTAATAAGCATCGCGTTCCCTTAATAACGATTGGCCTGAATATCAGGTGGATTAAAAGTGTCCAATACATTTATCACGCAAATAGAGTGGAATTATTTGATCTCAACGCGCCTGAGATAAATCGCTTTAATTACCTTGTAACGGAGGTTTCCTGCGTTATTCGTCAGGTAATAGAGTGATGCAGTCTATTAATTCACACTTTTCGTTAATAGTTCAGGGAGGTGTTGATGATAGAAACAACCCCGCACATCCTGCAGAATGCGCGGGGTTAAGCGTTAAAAGAGCAGCTTCAGACCAAGCACTGCCTGGGTATCGCTAAATCCCTCACTACCGATCTGCTGACCAATATTTCCCCACAAATGCAGGCGCGAATTTATTTTCGCCTCGACGCCCGTTCTAAGCTCTGCAATATTTTTCGCTCCATCGACCGAGCCGCTGATCTCATTCATTGAGACCGTATCATTACGCGTATTATGCAGCCAGTTCAGCTCAACAAAAGGTTGAAAGAGTCGATCTTTACCTTCATCGCGAATAGGGTAACCCTGCATAAAGGCTTTTACCCCAAGACGACTTTGTAGATTACCCTTCCCTTTATCCCGCACCCATGTGCCGTTATCTTCACGGTGATCGTCGGCAGAGACGTCCATCCAGATAAGCTGCGCTTGCGGTTGCAACCAGTAACTCAGACGCGGTTGTTCAGCCAGTTTAACGGTGTGTCCCATCTCAAGAGATGCGGTCATTCCTTTCGAACGATAGCGTTCTTCCGCCAGAGATTCTCCGCGTACCGTGTTTTCAAACCAGTTGTAGAGCACCCATGCGTCTATCCAGGTTCCCTGCTTCGCGGCATTATCGGCATACCAGGTCGCGTACAAGCCTGCGCTGTAACCTGAAACCGTGCTGTCCGCACGATAATGGGATAATGATGACCGGGTATTGCTCTGACTGTTGGCATAACCCGTCATGACACCAAGATGCCAGCGATCCTCCAGACCGGCACTCCACTGAGCCAGATCGCCACCAATCTGCACCACATAACGATTACTTTGGCTGCTTAGCTGGCCGGAACGGTCATGAAAACGAGTATGCCCGCCAACATTGCGTAACCACAGACTGGTGACACGCGTTTCCCCGGTGATCGGGTCGATATACTGCGTTTCACCTAACCGGTCGTGCAAACGGGTAACAAACAGGGTGTTAGCCGCCCTGCGGTTTGCCAGGTATGCCCCCATTTCCGGGCGCATCACCGCCGCGGATGAGCGCTCGACGCCTGGGGATGGCGTAGGCAAGGGAGTCGGATCATCCTCTTTCGGTTCAATAATCGGGTCATCTATCGGATCGATATCGTCGACGGGTGCCCAGGTATTGACCAGATACCAGTGGTTGGAATCCATGATCCCGTCGTCATTTTCACTTTCAACTCCGCGTAAAAGCGCGTAGTCATACCCCCCGGCAACCAGACGGCTTTGGGCAACAAATTCACCCGCAGAATCCCCTGCAACCTGGACAACTCGCGCACCGTTCAGATCACCAACCGCGACATTGCCTAATTCCTTCAACACGACCCGGGTTGTTCCTGCGGTGTTTCCCAAGACATTAAGCTGGTTAACCACCGGTTTTTGTTGCACTTGATCCTGTGTGCTGTTCAGGCTCAGTAAGCCATTGTCACTGTTGTAATCGCCCCTGACCGTCAGAACACTGCCTGACAGCGCCAGAGCATCGCGGTTGCCCTGCGGATCGCCAAAGATCAGCCTCCCACCAAGTTGAAGTGACTGAATGGTCTGACTGTAGCCGTTCAGATCGAGCGTGGCGCCCTCCCCGACAGTAAAATCAGAATTCGGGCTAAAACTTGTGACACTTCCGGCGCTGAGCGTTCCGCGACTGATGTGAGTATTTCCGGTATAACGATTATCGCCGCTCAGTTGCGTCGTACCCGGTCCGCTATGGTTGACATTACCGTAGCCTTTTATCGCTGCATTAAGAGAATAATCTTCGCTGGTGTGGTTAAAGTTCAGTGTTGCAGTACTATTTTTATGGTTTGTGTCACTCAGTATAATGAGCGGCGTCTCGATAGATCCTGCTTCTTGTGCAGTTTCACCGGGTTTGCCACCTATATTCAGTGTGGCGGTACTTCCTGTCCCTATGCCAAGCCAGATTCCCTCTCCTGTCTTAACTTTGCCGCCATTACTGATATTAAGTTCACCTTTGGCATCATTTGGCGTGGTTCTAAAGCCCCCTAAAATGAGTAATGTACCAACCTCTAAAAGAGAATTTTCGCCGTCGACATTCACGACGCCGTTTCCTTTAAGCGTTGAGTTTAACGTCTTTCCGACATAGCCAATATTCATATGTCTACTAACTGAAAGTTGACCACCGTTCAAAATATCCAGTCGGCCCTCTGCCTGATCGCCCACAACAGCCCAACCGGAACGGATCGACGAATTCTCACCTTCTACCGTGGTCAGTCCTTTTGCATCAGCATAAAATTCACCGATGCGCAGTTCGTTAATATTGGAGATCTGACTTCCCTCTTTAACGGTTAATGTTCCGTCGCCGTTATTTTTGCCGACAAACAGATTCTCGCCACTGAGATCCCATTGCGCACCTTCGGTTAACGTAACAATTCCGACAGCACCATTACCAATCGCGCTTGCAGAGGATTTAATGGTGCGTCCTCTTATTGTGAGTTCACCTTTTGTGCCCTGACCGACGGTCAGGGAGCCAAACTCACGCCAACCAGGCTCGTTATTCACTTCCGCAGATAAAATGACCTGGGCATTTTCGTTAATAAGAACACTACTGTTCGCCGTCGTGGGCGTCCAGGATGCTGTTAATGTCTTTGTCGCTTTGAGTTTTTTCTCAATACACTCTGCGGCCGTTTCACTTTCGCAGCGTATTTCCTCTGCCAACAGACCTGTCGGGGCAAAAAGACCGGTGGTGGCAAGCAGCAGTCCTGGAATAACCGGCAACGGAGAGAGAGACTTTATTGATACCAGTGATGGCGTCGACGCCTTTGCATCGACACGCGGGGTGTCATTCATTCCTGATTGATTTGCGTTCATAGATAATCCTCCTGATCATCGTTTAACATCCTGATATGCACTGATGGCATGCCGATGTTTTAAGAACGCCTTACGACCCTTATCAAGAGTTATTTTTAATCGCGCAGAAAATATGCGGACATTATCTGAAATTCAATCATCGGTGATAAGTTAATCCTGAAAACCGATGTTAGCGCATTGACACACCCAGCCTGTCGTTCATTTACTGGAATATTCCCTTCCTTTACGTCAACTGGTAGTGCTTATCCGGCATCAGTTTCGCTGGAATGGTCGATTCATCATTCATCTCCAGCAGGTCAATTTCGATGGCATTACAGATAGCATCCAGGGGCAAATCGTTATTCTCTGTTCCAAACGGATCCTCCAGTTCTTCCGCCAGTGCATCCAGAGAGATGAAGGTATAGGAGATGAGGACCGAAATAAAAGGCGTCATGTAATGCAGATCGACCACCAGGGCGAAAGGCAGCATGATGCAAAACAGATAAACGGTGCGATGGAGGATCAGCGTATAGGCAAACGGGACCGGCGTATTGGCGATTCTTTCGCAACCGGCAAGAACGGCGGACATGTCATTTAAGCGATTGTTTAAACTATGAAACAGGATATCCGAGAGTTGCCCGTCTCGACGACGTGTCGCCAGCCATTCACCCATTATCAGTAAAATGCGGTTTGCCGGAGAGTGAGAGGCAAATACACGTTGCAGATCTGCCGTGCCAAGATACTTCGCCAGCGGCTCAGCCTGCGGTTTACGCCGCAGCGTCATGCGCAGACAGTGAGCGAAGGCGATTTGCAGCCGGACAAACTGCCCTAACTCGCGGTCATCCGGTAAGACCGTTTTGACTTCCCGCAGCAGTGAACGAGAAGCGATCATCAGTTGTCCCCAGAGTTGACGCGCCTCAACATAACGGGAATAACAGGCGTTATTACGAAAACCCAAAAAGATAGCGATTGCCACACCGAGGATGCTGAACGGTGCAAGGGTAAATTTGATACCCAGCATCGTATACCACGGCAGCAGGACGATCACGACAATAGACAGCAGAAAATTAAGCAGCAAGCGGGAAGAGATTTTTGCCAGTACAGAGCCGTGCCAGACGAATATCAGGCGTAACCAGTGCTGTTGCGGACGAACGATCATGACGGTTTTCTGGAAAGAAACGAATCCTGCTATTAAACGTGATCTGGATCAAACATTCAAGCATGTCCAACGTGACGTTGTCACCTGCCTTATGCTAAGAGACCTGTTCATGCACAAGGCTAACAGAGGGGAATAGTTATTAAATACATTGTATGTTGTAACTATAGTGCTTGTATAAGAAACCCGGCCTTAGCCGGGTCACTGCTTTAGCAAAGCGGTTTCACCGCTTCTCGCATTCCTTTTGACAGAATGGCATCGAGATCGGCAGCCACCTGCTCAACCAGCCCCGCCACTTTCGTCAGGTCTTGCTCCCAGTGTTCTTCTACCGCCAGCACGTCACTCACCAGTTGCTGAGTCGTCATCTGGCGATCGCCATGCTGGCTCCAGAGTTGCTGAAAACGGGTGATCCAGTGCGCATCGTCCTGAACCGGGTAAGCTTCCCCATTACGCTCACCGCGATAGAACGCAATCAGGGCGGCTAACGCGAAGGTCAGACGAGCCGGGAGTTGGCCGTTCGCCTTCTGCCCTGCCAACAACTGGGGAAGAATGCGGGTGCGGAATTTAGTCATCCCGTTCAACGCAATCGACAGCAACTGGTGCTTAATATAGGGGTTACGGAAACGTCCGGTAACCGCACTGGCAAATGACTCCAGTTCATCACGCGGCAGATCGAGAACCGGGATGATCTCCTCATAAATCGCTTTTTCCACAAAGGCGCAGATTTCGGTGTCATTCATCGCCTCGCCGACCGTATCCAGTCCTGCCTGGAATGCCACCGGTACCAGCGCCGTGTGCGCACCGTTAAGGATGGCCACTTTACGCTCTTTGTACGGCTTGATATCCTTAACAATCAGAACGTTAAGCGGATATTTATCGAGACGCAGTTCTGCTGCCAGTGATTTCGGTCCCTGGATCACAAACAGATAAAAGTGTTCGGCTGTATCGAGGAAACCATCGTGATAGCCCAGTTCGCTCTCCAGTTGCGCCGCTTCATCGCGCGGATAACCCGTGACAATACGGTCCACCAGCGTGGAACAGAAGACGTTTGCCTGATCCAGCCAGGTGATAAATGCCGCTGGCAGTGACCACTCCTGCGCATAGCGCAGCACCAGCTCACGTAAGGCATCACCATTATAATCAATCAGTTCGCAAGGGATGATGATCCAGCCTTTATCCGACGCGCCGTTGAAATGGCTGTAGCGTTCAAACAGCAGACGCGTCAGCTTCGCCGGATAACTTACCGCTGGCGCATCATCAAATTTATCACCTGCGTGATAACTGATACCGGCTTCCGTGGTGTTAGAGAACACAAAACGCATCTCAGGATTGTGCGCCAGTTTCAGGAACGCATCGTAATCACCATAAACGCTGATTTCACGATTCACCGAACGAATCAGACGAGCATCGCTGACGGCTTCTCCCTGTTCATTCAGACCGCGAATGATTGTCGTGTAAAGACCATCCTGGGTACTGAGTGAAGGTGGGAATGTACTTTCAATAGGTCGAACAATGACCACACCAGAATTCAGATCGGTATGTTCATTCAGCAGATCAACTTGCCAGTCAATAAAGGCGCGAAGGAAGTTACCTTCACCAAACTGAATGATGCGTTCAGGATAGTGAGCACCGGGAAAATCGCGACGGTTAAGTGTTTTCACAATGGGTTCCCTTTCGATTAGTCATACAACTTGATTAAATTGGTAGAACAGGTTAGCAAAACTTTACGACAGTAAAACCCTGTTTTGATCAATTCATGACAACTATTTATAGAGATTTATAAAAAAGCGTGGTACCGGTCAGCTTTCCATCTGGCATCAGCGCATAATCAGGGATCTCACCGACTTTGCGCCAGCCGCAAGAGTGGTAGAACAACTCAGCATCGCTTCCTGTAGCGGTATCCAGCACCAGCTGCGTTTTTTGCTGCTGTATTGCGCACGTTTCCAGTGCCGTCATCAACTGACGAGCGAATCCCTGACGACGTGCGCTGGAGTGAACTAAAAGTTTCGCCACGTCCGCGCGATGAGGTTGATTTTCCGGCTGCTTGAGAATGAGTTGCACGGTACCGACAATCACGCCTGAGGGGTTGTCGAGCGCAAGAACGACGCGCTCTCCTCTGCCCGCGCTTTGCGCGACGTCATGCCAGAATGCACGTGCTTTTGAACAGGTAAACGGTAATACAAAACTGACTGATGCGCCGCGCGTCACACAGTCGGTCAGGACGTCACAGAGCTCATCAATTCTCGCCTCGATAGCTCCCGCATCCAACACATAACAGGATTTTGCCAGGGTCATGTTGCCTCCGTAATCGAGACAACACCATGCACTTAACATTGTGATAACACAACGTGGAGTTCCATAGGATATTGTTATGCCAGATCGCTTCCAGCAAAGACGGTCTTATCCGTCCGGCGATCGCTGGTCCGATTACGCCCTTCGTTCTTCGAGCGGTACAAACACTCGTCCGCTTCAACCATCAAGGTGTTAAAAACGTCCGTCAGCAAATGGGTGCCGATACTGCCATTCCCAAGGCCAATGCTGACTGTCAGATAGATATTCTGCTGGTTCCAGGTGAAGGGTTGCTGTGCGACCGCCGTACGAATATTTTCCGCCAGCAGCATTCCCTCATCAGGGTGGACTGAGGGAACCACCACGACAAATTCTTCCCCTCCCATACGCGCCACCAGCCCCCGGTCACCGATAATCTCGCGAATACGTTGTGCAAACACGCGGAGTACTACATCGCCGCATTCATGACCGAAGTTGTCATTAATGCTCTTGAAATAGTCGATATCCAACAGCATGACAGTGATATGCTGCGAGCGCGGGTACTCCTGACGCTTCAGCGCTTCATAAAGTCCGGAACGAGAATAAACGTGGGTAAGAAAATCGAAATCAGCGCGCAGGGAAACCTGCTTCATCAGGGAATTAATCGCCGCCACGCTGACTGAAACCATAATGGGGCAAATTGCCATCGTGGCAATTCCCAGTCGGGCAGAGAACATCTGCGGCGTAGACAACGGTGACGCCACCGCGATATTGATTATCGAATTTGCCACCAGCACAATTTCAACGGCGCCGGTAAGAAAAGTCAGCAGACAAGTGACCTGCGGGGTGTAGCGCACCGCACACCAGATCAGCGCCGGCAGCGGAAAGGCCAGGCTTCCGGCGCCGCCAATAATGACCGATGCCAGCACCGAGATAATTAACGCCGCCACCGGCATCAGTTGTTCAGGTTTAAAGCGTTTTACCGCGCCGGGAATACCCAGCGTCAGCATACAGGGCACAATCAGCACCCCGGTTGAGAATTGTTCGCTGAACCAGTCAGCCACCAGTGGCCAGAATGACAGTCGGTCGATACCCACAGATCCCATCGCGCCAATTATGGCGCAGAGCAGTGCCGCAATCAGACAGTAATTAAATAAGCGTAACGCACTGATAGGCTCATATTTATTTTTCCCCAGTCGCTTATCGCGGATCACCAGTTGGGCGACAACCACGATAAACACCATGTTGGAGAGATTAATAATCAGCGATACCCATCCCCACTCGGTGGTGATCGCATCATAACCCAGCATGGCGACGTAGCTAACAGCATAATAATGCAGCTTGTTTAACCAGACATAACGGGCAAAAATCCCGGCGATCACGCCGTTGAGCGGCCAGAACAGCGAGAGTTCATGCACCAGGCGCAGCTCGGCGCCAATAAAGTAGAACAGTGTGGTTAAAGCAAAAATAACGCTGGCGTTACGCAGTGAATGGCCTTCCTGAAACAGCCGGAAAGACGGAATGTGGAGTACGTGCATTAAATATCTATCCATATAATTGCCGTCGGCAATTATCTCTGCGTAATGGTTATAATATTTAAGAGAATAGCATGAATTATTCTCAAAGGTAGTCGTACTCCAGCTGCGTTAACATTTTTATTTGTTAAATTCGCCAGCAATAAACCATGCTTATTTTATGGGATTAACGTAACCATTTAATTATTACGGTGTATTCATTTGAAGCACTAACCAGTGATGGATAACAGCGACCACATACTGCTGTTGCTCATCGCTCAACGGCTGTCCCTGGGCGATATTATGCCATTTAGCAAGACAGCCGCGACAGCAGGTCGCCGTGGCATGTTGGGCGATAAATACCGGATGACCGCGCATCGGCGTTTGTTTGCCGTCATTGACCGGTGCGGCTGGCGCAAGTCGCTTCGCCACAAAATCCGCAGCATGTTGATCGATAACCTCTGCTCCTTTATCCCAGCAATACTGTCTCTCTTTCGTGCCCAGACGAAAACGGGAGCGAAACGGCGAGCGCGACAGACGGGCAAAAAGCGGATCAAACGTGTTCATCAGTAAACTGAACGTCCTAAGCGTTGAGTCAGTTGTTCCAGCGCAGCGATACCCGCGAGCGAATTCCCGGTCGGATCCAGTTCAGGACTCCACACGGCGATCGCCATCTCATGCGGCACTATCGCCACAATTCCCCCGCCTACACCCGATTTCGCGGGCAAGCCAACACGCCACGCAAATTCCCCGGCGTTCTGATACATTCCGCTGGTCGCCATCAGCGCATTGATCTGTCGTGCCTGCATCGGCGTCACCACGGGCTCATCAAGATGAAACGCTTTCCCCTGGTTCGCCAGAAAGACAAACGTCTTCGCCAGTTCCACACAGCTCATTTTCAGCGCACAGTAATGAAAATAGTTTTGCAGGACCGTCGTCACGTCATGATGAAAATTACCGAAGGATTTCATCAGCCAGGCAATGGCGGCATTACGGGCGGAGTGTTCGAACTCTGAACGGGCCACCAGCGCATCATAAGCGATATCCGGCACACCACTCAGCGCACGAACCACTTCCAGCATACGCTGACGCGGTGCGCTGAGTCGCCCCTGTAACATGTCACAGACAACCAGCGCCCCGGCATTAATAAACGGATTCCGCGGAATGCCGTACTCCATTTCTAACTGCACCAGCGAATTAAACGGCGAACCGGACGGATCTTTCCCCACCCGTTGCCAGATCTCATCCTCTGAATAGTGACGCATTGCCACCACCAGACTGAGTACCTTTGAAATTGACTGAATGGAAAAGCGTTCAGTCGCATCCCCGGCCTGCCAGAGCTGACCTTCCACGGTGCAAATCGCAATACCCAGTCGGGACCCGTCAACCGAGGCCAGCGCGGGAATATAGTCCGCAACCTTGCCCTGACCTATCAGC
Source organism: Citrobacter sp. LST-B2 (assembly GCF_057983045.1). Taxonomy (NCBI): domain Bacteria; kingdom Pseudomonadati; phylum Pseudomonadota; class Gammaproteobacteria; order Enterobacterales; family Enterobacteriaceae; genus Citrobacter; species Citrobacter sp. LST-B2. The sequence continues at coordinate 2,428,516 of NZ_CP192598.1, read as the reverse complement.
GGGCGAACCTCCGCCAGAATGGCCTCTAAAATTGAATTGTCCAGAGTGATTGCCACACCACGCTCCTTGCCTGCCGGTCTGAAAAGGGCTGCGAGTATAACAGAGCGGAATACCCCACGTCAGGCCGGAAGTCGGAATCTCGCCACGGCGTGAATCAACTGGTGCGATTCATTATGCAACTGCTGCGAGGAAGCCGATGCCGTATCCACCAGTTCGCGGGTATCACGCGCGACCAGGTTCAGCGCCTGCAGCTGACGCGTCATTTGATGGATTCGGGCTCCCTGATGCAGCGTCGCGGCGGAGATATCATTCAGCGAGGCGCCCAGATTTTCCACCAGCGCGATCACCTGCTGTAAGTTCTCTTCCAGATGCGTCACTGCGCTTGACCCTTCTTCTATTCCTTGCAGAGAATGATAGATCAGCGCCTGAATATCCTGCGTGGACTGACTGCTCTTGCGCGCCAGCAATCCCACTTCTCTTGCCACCACCGCAAAGCCGCGTCCCTGCTCACCGGCATGGGCGGCTTCGATAGCCGCGTTCAGCGCCAGAATATTAGTCTGGAAGGCGACGTTATCAATCAGCGCAATAATCCCGCGCATTTCCGCCGAGCGCGTCACAATCGCCTGCATTGAACGATTCACGGTATCCATCATTCGGTCACCGCCTGCCGCAATGGCGCGCGCTTCTTCCGCACGCTGATTCGCCAGTTGGGCATATCCGCTGTTATCTTCAACGTGCGTTTCCAGCACAGAAATATGCGAGGTGACGTTATGCAGTTCTTCACTCTGTTTCGCCGACTGCTGATACAAGCGCGTATTGTTCTGCGCCAGCCTTTCGATATTGTCAGCCATCGCCGTCGTTGCCTCACTGACCTGCTGGACCAGCTCACGTAGCCCCTGCTGCATCGCACCAATTCTTACGTGGAGCTGCGACACTTCCCGGTTAGACCCAGGTACGGCAGGAAGCGGCTGTGAGAGATCGCCTGCCGCCAGAATATCAATATGTGCGATCAGCCGACGCAGCGGAGAAATCACCCAGCGCGACATCCCCCACCAGACCGCGATCGCAATGGCCAGCAGCATTATCGGCAGGAGTAAGAACAGATGCTGAAGATTGAGTAGACGATCCAGCAGTTGTTGTCGTCCACTCTCCCGCTCCTGGGCAGTGACTTTTTGCACTCTGGCATAGTTATCATTGAAGTCAGCCTGAAACGCCTGAATGGGCACCGCAAAGAACGCGTCAATCGACTGCGTCTTACTTAGCCCTGTCACCTGTTCCTGGATACCGCCGCTAAAACGCTGATAGCTGTCGACCAGCCCGTCGTCCGCCTGCGGGTTCATTTCGCGCCATGCCTTCCACGCGGTTGTCGACTGAGTTAACGCCTGCCGGGCTTCGTCAATCAACGGCTGCCAGCTGCCTTCAGAACCCGTGGCGGCATCCTGCATAAAGTAAACACCCGCCCGATTGAGCAGATCGCTGGCGGTCAGAAGCGCAATCCGTGCCTCTTCAACTTTTGTCTGTTGACGCAACGCCTGTTGGTTACGCTGCTCGTTTTCCCGGGCCTGACTGACAGAAAACGACAGCATCAGTGACGACGTCATTTGCAGCACGGAAAACAGCGCAATGATGCAAAAAATCCCGGTTAACAGGCCAAACTGCTGCGGTAGAAAACGGCGCGCAACGCGACGTAAAATTTGAGTTAAGTTCATAATATTCTTCAGTATCAACACGTTAAGCGCGAGTCTACGAAGCGTAAATGACAAAACTATGGCAGAAATGTGACAAGGCGCCCCGCAGAGCGCCGGAAAGATTAGCGTCGGTTCTTCCAGACGGTCTGCACATTACAGAATTCACGCAGACCAAAGTGCGAGAGTTCGCGACCAAAGCCGCTCTTCTTCACGCCGCCAAACGCCACCCGGGCATCGCTGGCGCTAAAGCCGTTGATAAAGACACCGCCGCATTCCAGACGTGCGGCCATCTCCAGTGCCCGGGCTTCATCGGCGGTAAAAAGGGTCGCCGACAGACCAAAGTCACTGTCGTTTGCGAGTTCCAGCGCATGCTCAGCACTCTTCGCTATGGCGATCGCCGCAACCGGCCCGAACAGTTCTTCGCGAAACGCCGTCATCTCAGGGGTTACGTTAGTCAGCACCGTGGCCGGATAAAAGTTACCGGCTCCGGAAGGCATCTCACCGCCAAGTCGTAACTCAGCGCCTTCGGCAATCGTCGCCTGCACCTGCTGATGCAACTCGTCACGCAGATCGGCACGCGCCATCGGTCCGAGTTCGCTCTTCTCCGCCAGCGGATCGCCCTGCTTCAGCGCGGCGGCAGCCGCCACAAAGCGCCCGATAAAACACTCTGCGATCCCCTCTTCGAGAATAAAGCGTTTCGCCGCCGCACAAACCTGCCCACTATTTTGGTAGCGTCCGGCCACCGCCGCCTGCACTGCCAGATCCAGATCGGCATCGTTTAGCACAATAAACGGATCGGAACCTCCCAGTTCCAGCACACATTTTTTCAACGCGGCTCCGGCCTGAGCGCCAATGGCTGCCCCTGCACGCACGCTACCGGTCACCGTCACGGCCGCAATCCGCGCATCGTTTATCAATGTGCTGACGCCCTGATTATCCGCATTCAGCCAGCCGTAGACGCCGACGGGTATCGCTGCATCAGCAAAAACCTGGCGGATGATTTGCGCGCAGCCAATAACGTTCGGCGCAGGCTTAAGCAGATAGCCATTACCGGCCAGCAAAATCGGCACCGCTCCGCGCAGCACCTGCCACAGCGGAAAGTTCCACGGCATGACCGCCAGAATGGTACCTAACGGACGATACTCAATGACCGCCTGTTGGTTTTCCACCTGCGTGGGTTCAGCGTCCAGCATCGCCGGGCCGTGTTCTGCATACCAGTCACACAGTGCCGCCGATTTTGCCACTTCTGCACGCGCCTGTTTAATCGGTTTGCCCATCTCACGGGTAATGCACTGTGCCATCTCTTCGCCACGCACGCGTAAGGCCTGGCCGATGTCACGTAATTTCTGCGCCCGATACGCCACCGTAGTCTGTTTCCAGTCGCGAAATCCCACGGCCGCAAGCTGTAGCGCCTGTTCAATGTCCTGGGCCGTAGACCACGGCAGTGCTGAAAGGCGTTCGCCATTGTACGGGTTGGTGGAAATGGCGTGGGTTGCCGGTGAAATCGTCATACAGTCTCTCCATCGTTCTTGATGCGATCATCATGGACGCATTTACTCTTTCCGAAAAATGAATAATATTAACCAAAATATTCACAATGAGAGAACATCATGGATCTGACCCAACTGGAGATGTTTAACGCAGTTGCCGAAACGGGCAGCATCACCCAGGCAGCGGCGAAGGTGCACCGTGTCCCCTCCAATCTCACCACCCGCATTCGCCAACTGGAGGCCGATCTCGGCGTCGATCTGTTTATTCGCGAGAATCAGCGCCTGCGCCTTTCCCCCGCCGGGCACAACTTTCTGCGCTACAGTCAGCAGATCCTCGCGCTGGTTGACGAGGCGCGAATGGTTGTCGCGGGTGATGAACCTCAGGGGCTGTTCTCACTGGGCGCGCTGGAAAGCACCGCCGCGGTACGCATACCGGCTACGCTTGCTCGCTACAATCAGCGCTACCCCAAAATCCAGTTCTCCCTGGCGACCGGGCCTTCTGGCAACATGCTGGACGGCGTGCTTCAGGGTCATCTCAATGCCGCCTTTGTGGACGGACCGATTACCCACCCCGGTCTTGAAGGGATGCCGGTGTATCAGGAAGAGATGATGGTGGTTACGCCGCACGGTCACCCGCCAGTGACACGCGCCAGCGAGGTCAATGGCAGTCACATTTACGCCTTTCGCGCCAATTGTTCCTATCGCCGCCATTTCGAAAGCTGGTTTCATGCCGATCGGGCAATGCCTGGCACGATCCACGAAATGGAGTCCTATCACGGCATGCTTGCCTGTGTGATTGCCGGTGCCGGTATCGCGTTAATCCCCCGTTCGATGCTGGAAAGTATGCCCGGACATCAGCAGGTTGAGGCCTGGCCGCTGTCCGGTAACTGGCGCTGGCTGACGACCTGGCTGGTCTGGCGGCGCGGGGCGAAGATGCGCCAACTGGAGGCGTTCATTGAGCTGCTGACGGAACAATGCTGAAAACGAGATCTGAATCACAAAACGGTTGTCTTTTCATCAGCAAACGTTTTAAGATCGCATCCTCTCCTTTTCGCAACGAACCGATGCACTCTTATGACAACTCAAACGGTTTCCCGCAAAGTCGCGTGGTTACGGGTCGTTACGCTGGCTATTGCTGCGTTTATTTTCAATACCACAGAATTTGTCCCCGTGGGTCTGCTTTCCGACATCGCACAGAGTTTTAGTATGCAGACCGCACAGGTCGGGATCATGCTGACGATCTACGCCTGGGTAGTCGCGCTGTTGTCCCTGCCGTTCATGTTGCTGACCAGTCAGGTTGAGCGGCGTAAGCTGCTGATATGCTTGTTTGTGCTGTTTATTGCCAGCCATGTGCTCTCGTTCCTGGCGTGGAACTTCACCGTGCTGGTGATTAGCCGTATCGGGATTGCCTTTGCGCACGCGATCTTCTGGTCGATTACCGCTTCACTGGCGATCCGCCTTGCTCCCGCGGGCAAACGCGCTCAGGCATTAAGTTTACTCGCCACCGGAACGGCGCTGGCGATGGTGCTGGGCTTACCGCTTGGTCGTATTGTTGGTCAGTATTTTGGCTGGCGAACCACCTTCTTCGCCATCGGGATGGGGGCATTCATCACCCTGATTTGCCTGATCAAGCTGCTGCCGAAATTACCAAGTGAACATTCCGGCTCGCTGAAAAGTCTGCCACTGCTGTTCCGCCGTCCGGCGCTGATGTGCCTCTATCTGTTGACGGTGGTGGTGGTGACGGCGCACTACACCGCGTACAGCTATATCGAACCGTTTGTGCAGACTGTTGCCGGGTTGAGCGCGAATTTCGCCACCGTACTGTTACTGGTGCTGGGCGGTGCAGGCATTATCGGCAGCATCATCTTTGGCAAGCTCGGCAATCACCATGCCTCGGCGCTCATCAGCATCGCCATCGCGCTGCTGCTGCTCTGCCTGGTATTGCTGTTACCTGCCGCTGACAGTGAATCTCATCTGGCTGTTCTGAGCGTTTTCTGGGGGATTGCCATCATGGTGATTGGCCTCGGGATGCAGGTGAAGGTGCTGGCGCTGGCTCCGGATGCCACGGATGTAGCGATGGCGCTGTTTTCCGGCATTTTCAATATTGGTATTGGTGCGGGCGCGCTGGTGGGAAATCAGGTGAGTCTGCACTGGTCGATGTCAACCATTGGCTACGTGGGGGCCGTTCCGGCACTTGCCGCGCTGATCTGGTCGGTGATTATCTTCCGTAAATGGCCGGTCTCATTAGAAGAACAACCACAGCATTCCTGACAGACAGCCCGGTCATCGCGACCGGGCTTTTTGATCAGTAGGTTTTAATAATTTCCAGCACGCCGTTAATAATAAACTGCACGCCCATACAGACCAGCAGAAAGCCCATCAGCCGGGAAATGGCTTCAATACCGCCCTTGCCCACCAGACGCATAATCGCCCCGGAACTGCGTAAGCATCCCCACAGGATCACCCCCACCAGGGCAAAGATGAGCGGCGGCGCGACGGTAATCACCCAGTCAGGAAAATCCGTGCCGTGACGCACCGTTGAGGCAGAGCTGATAATCATCGCAATGGTCCCCGGCCCCGCCGTGCTTGGCATTGCCAGCGGCACAAACGCGATATTGGCGGTCGGCTCATCTTCCAGCTCTTCCGACTTGCTCCGCGCCTCCGGCGATTCATGCGCTTTTTGCTGCGGAAACAGCATGCGGAAACCGATGAACGCCACAATTAACCCCCCGGCGATACGCAGGCCCGGAATGGAGATACCGAAAGTATTCATCACCAGTTGGCCCGCATAGTAGGCCACCATCATGATGGCAAACACGTAAACCGATGCCATTAACGACTGGTGATTCCGTTCTGCGCTGTTCATGTTCCCGGCAAGGCCGAGAAACAGCGCGACGGTCGTCAACGGATTCGCCAGAGGGAGAATCACTACCAGCCCCAGCCCTATTGCTTTAAACAAATCCATCATATTGGCCGTCATTCCTGTTTCACCCATGTATTAGCGGCAAGTATAAGTGGAAAACCATGAAGTTAGCCATTCTGGTGCTGTAAGCATTCGTTAGCGACCTGAGAGATAACCGCTAATTATCATTAACTAAATAAAATGTGACACAGCGCGTGTCTTTTCGCTTTTAGCAAAACGTGTGATCGGTAAATCCATTCGTTTGACTTATAGTTGCCTGGGCAATATTATCTGCCGTAACTAAATACTTGCCAGGGCAACCATTGTGAAAAGCACCAGTGACTTATTCAATGAAATCATCCCACTGGGGCGCTTGATCCACATGGTCAATCAGAAGAAAGATCGTCTGTTGAACGACTATCTCTCGCCGCTGGATATCACGGCAGCACAGTTTAAGGTGCTCTGCTCTATCCGCTGTGCGGGCTGCATTACCCCGGTTGAACTGAAAAAAGTGTTGTCTGTCGATCTCGGCGCCTTAACGCGCATGCTCGAGCGTCTGGTCTGCAAAGGCTGGATTGACAGACTGCCTAACCCACATGACAAACGCGGTGTGCTGGTGAAACTCACCGAACACGGCGCGGCAATTTGTGAGCAATGTCATCAATTAGTAGGACAAGACCTGCACCAGGAATTAACAAAAAACTTAACGGCGGACGAAGTGGCAACACTTGAGCATTTGCTTAAGAAAGTACTGCCGTAAAACAAGAAGAGGTATGACGATGTCCAGACGCAATACTGACGCTATCACCATTCATAGCATTTTGGACTGGATCGAAGATAACCTGGAATCGCCGCTCTCACTGGAAAAAGTGTCTGAGCGTTCAGGTTACTCCAAATGGCACCTGCAGCGGATGTTCAAAAAAGAGACCGGCCATTCATTAGGCCAGTACATCCGCAGCCGTAAAATGACCGAAATAGCGCAGAAATTAAAAGAGAGTAACGAGCCGATTTTATATCTGGCAGAACGTTACGGTTTCGAGTCGCAGCAGACGCTGACCCGGACATTCAAAAACTATTTCGACGTTCCGCCGCATAAATACCGTATTACCAATATGCGCGGCGAATCGCGGTATTTGCTACCGCTGAACCATTGTAACTAACCATCGCCTGTAAACGACGTAATCGAGGAAATCATGAAACTGTTGTCTTCTGCAATGCTGGCCCTGCTGCTTGTTGTCTCAGGTCAGAGCGTTGCGGAGCAATCCGCGCAGCCCACCACGACAAACAGTCGTGACACGATGATTGTCCCCACTTCGCAGGAACAGTCGCCGTTTGATTTTAATCACATGGGCGCGGGAAGTGACAAGTCCGACGAACTGGGCGTGCCCTATTACAACCGGCACAGCCTGTGATTCGTTTTCGCCCTGCTGAAAAGCGGGGCTTTTTTTATCCCCCTGATCTTTATATTCTTAAAATTTCCCGCAGCGCCGTTTTCGCTCTTCTTTTACGTATTCATTTTATTCAATAGGCAAATTATGCTGCTTCAAGAAAGTTAGCTTATCCCAGTAGCCTCTTTGAAATAAAATTTTATTATTTACTATTTGGAAAAAACCGCAACCTCTCAGACCTAATGGGTCACGCCACTCTAAAATTGCCCATTGTCCATCTTCGAAAATGTTTTCAACGATACAAACCATATCCGTGTAAGAAAAATCTTGCTCAAACATTTTCTTTATCGCCTCTTTACCAATAACTGGCTCATTGGCAACCTGATGATTTATTGCATTCTCATCATATAATTCTGAAATAGTTTCTATATCAGCATTATTAAATGCGTCAACCCATTGGCAAAGTATCTCTTTTGGCGTCATATAATTTACCTCCAACCTGTGAACATTTCCTCGTCGTAACATATCATCAAAAAATTATCAAGTTCAACATTTATTTAAAATATAGCCATCACTTAAAAATAGAGCAGCCTGTGCATGGCTGCTCTATTAAAATATCTGTTACTATTTTTAAATTCATTTCTAAGTATTAAATAACAATGGATGATTGTGATAATATTAACGTCAGTTTCTACCTGCCAGGCCTGATAAGCGCAGCGACATCAGGCAATCCCTGCGCTATTTGCTTTTTCCGCTCTACGATCCCCTCACCTGCGCCGTTCTGCGCCAGCGAAAACCAAACACGTTGATGTACAGACCGGCCATGATCAGCACCGCGCCAAACAGCTGTAATGCGCTCAGCGTTTCGTCGAGCAGCAGCGCCGCGCTGGCCAGTCCCACCACCGGCACCAGCAGGGAGAGCGGCGCAACACGCCAGGTTTCATAACGCCCGAGCAGCGTCCCCCAGATCCCGTAGCCGACTATCGTGGCAACAAAGGCCAGATAGACCAGCGATAAGATCGTGGTCAGATCGATGGCAATCAGGCTTTCAACGATTTGCGTCGCGCCGTCGAGCAACAGCGATGCTGCAAAGAACGGCAGTATCGGAATCAGTGCACTCCAGACCACCAGCGACATTACCGGCGGGCGCGAGGCATGCCCCATTATTTTTTTATTGAAGATATTGCCGCAGGCCCAGCTAAATGCCGCCGCCAGCGTCAGCATAAAGCCGAGCATCCCGACATGCTGTCCGTTGAGGCTGCCTTCAATCAGCACCAGCACACCAAAAATTGCGAGCGCAATTCCGGCAATTTGTTTGCCCTGCAAACGTTCGCCAAAGGCAAATGCGCCCAGCACGATGGTGAAAAAGGCCTGAGCCTGCAATACCAGCGACGCCAGTCCAGCTGGCATGCCAAACTTGATCGCGCAAAACAGAAAGGCAAACTGACCGAAGCTGATTGTCAGGCCGTAACCGAGCAGCAGCGACAGCGGAATACGCGGACGCGCAACAAAAAATATCGCCGGAAACGCCACCAGCAAAAAGCGCAACCCCGCCAGCATCAGCGGTGGCATTGCATGCAGCCCCACCTTAATGACAACAAAGTTCAGCCCCCAAACCACCACCACCAGTAATGCCAACAGCCCGTCTTTGCGCGTCATACCACCGCTCCGCGAAGTTTAAATTTTTGTAAACAAGTTAAAGTAACGGAAATGAGTAGCCCGCAACAGATCATTAATTCTGGTAGGGATAGCAGTGCACAATAGAACAATTTATCCGCTATACATCACACTTTTGCCGTGTTATTTCTTTACATATCTAAAACAAATATAACGAAACGCACTGTCGGGCAGAGAAATGAACAAAACGCTGAGACGATCCACCCTTGCTTTACTCGCCTCCTCACTGTTACTGACGATCGGTCGTGGCGCAACGCTGCCCTTCATGACCATTTATCTGAGTCGCCAGTACGACCTGAGCGTGGATCTGATCGGCTATGCCATGACCATTGCGTTGACCATCGGCGTGGTCTTTAGCCTTGGCTTTGGCATTCTGGCGGACAAATTCGACAAGAAACGCTACATGCTTCTGGCGATTTCCGCCTTTGCCTTTGGCTTTATCGCCATTCCGTTGGTTGATAGCGTGATGCTGGTGGTGCTGCTTTTTGCCCTGATCAACTGCGCTTATTCGGTGTTTGCCACCGTGCTGAAAGCCTGGTTTGCCGACCATCTTTCGCCCGGCGCGAAGGCAAAAATCTTTTCGCTCAACTATACGGTACTGAATATCGGCTGGACCGTTGGCCCGCCGCTCGGCACGCTGCTGGTGATGCAGAGCATCAACTTACCCTTCTGGCTCGCCGCCTTCTGCTCCGCCTTTCCGCTGGTGTTTATCCAGTTTCTGGTCAAGCGTTCTGCCGCCGCCGTTAATAGCGAAAACAGCGTCGCCTGGTCGCCTGCGGTACTGCTGCATGATAAAGCACTGTTCTGGTTTACGCTGTCGGCGTTTCTGGCCTCGTTTGTTTCCGGTGCGTTTGCGTCCTGTCTCTCTCAGTACGTGATGGTCGTCGCCGATGGCAATTTCGCTGAGAAAGTCGTGGCGGTGGTGTTGCCCGTCAACGCCGCGGTGGTCGTCAGCTTGCAGTATGCCGTGGGGCGCAGACTGACGCCGGCTAACATTCGTCCGCTGATGGGCTTTGGCACCGTCTGTTTTGTCATTGGTCTCGGCGGATTCATGATCTCCGGCAACAGCCTGCTGCTCTGGGGCGTATCCGCCGCGATCTTTACGCTTGGCGAAGTGATCTACGCACCAGGTGAATACATGTTGATCGATAACATCGCCCCACCGGGTATGAAGGCCAGTTATTTCTCCGCGCAGTCGCTGGGTTGGTTGGGTGCGGCGTTTAACCCGTTGGCCAGCGGCGTCATTCTGACCTCTTTCCCCGCCTGGACGCTGTTTATCGTCCTGATGGTGGCGATTATTGTCGCGTGGGCGCTGATGCTTAAAGGCATGCGTGTCAGACCCTGGGGCCAACCGGCGTTGTGTTGAGCTGATGTCGTGCAGGTCCAGGGCCTGCACGTCTGTCAGATAGCCACTAAACCGCGTACCCCTTCCGATTCCATATTTTCGCCGCGTCCCCGTTGAATAATGCTACCGCGCGACATCAGCAAATAGTTATCCGCCAGTTCCGCTGCAAAGTCGTAGAACTGCTCAACCAGCAGAATCGCCATATCGCCACGCCGGGCGAGCTGAGCGATCACCTGTCCTATCTCTTTGATCACCGACGGCTGAATCCCCTCCGTCGGTTCATCGAGAATCAATAACTGCGGACGACTCGCCAGCGCGCGGCCAATCGCCAGTTGCTGCTGTTGACCACCGGAGAGATCGCCGCCGCGCCGCTGTTTCATCTCTTTCAGTACCGGGAATAGTGTGTAGATCTCTTCCGGAACCGCTTTCGCTTCGCGTGACGAAAAGCGCGACAGCCCCAGCAACAGGTTTTCTTCCACCGTCAGTCGCGGGAAAATTTCGCGGCCCTGCGGCACATACGCGATGCCCGCCTGTACCCGCTGATGCGGCTTGCGATGGGTGATGTTCTTTTCCTGCCAGGTCACCGTTCCGCTACGCGCCGGTATCAGCCCCATCAGACATTTCAGCAAGGTAGTTTTACCGACGCCGTTGCGACCCAGCAGACAGGTCACTTCACCAGGGCTGGCGTCAAAGGTGACGCCGCGCAGAATATGGCTGCCACCATAATATTGATTCAGTTCATTTACCTGTAGCATCTGTACTCCTTAGCGCCCAAGATAGACGTCAATCACCTGCTCGTTGGCCTGCACCTCACGCAGACTGCCTTCCGCCAGTACGCTTCCCTGATGGAGCACCGTGACGTGGTCGGCGATGGTTTCTACAAAGCCCATATCATGCTCCACTACCATCAGCGAATGTTTGCCCGCCAGCGTACGAAACAGTTCTGCAGTATATTCCGTCTCTGCATCGGTCATGCCAGCGGCGGGTTCATCCAGCAATAGCAGGTGCGGCTCCTGCACCAACAGCATACCAATCTCGAGAAACTGCTTCTGTCCGTGTGACAACATTCCGGCGCGACGCCCTCTTTCGGTCCGCAGGCGCAGCAAGCCAAGCATCTCATCGATGCGGTCGCGCTGTTCGCTGTTTAGCTTTGCGCGCAGTGACGCCCACACCGATTTATCGTTTTTCATCGCCAGCTCAAGGTTTTCTGCCACCGTCAGCGCTTCGAACACCGTCGGCTTTTGAAACTTACGGCCAATACCCTGACGGGCAATGGCGATCGGATCCAACGCGGTCAGATCGGTTGACTGGTCATACAGCGCCTTTCCGCTTTGCGGACGCGTCTTCCCGGTAATCACATCCATCAGCGTGGTTTTCCCCGCGCCGTTAGGACCAATGACGCAACGCAGTTCGCCAACGCCAATATTCAGCGTGAGATTGGTTAATGCCTGAAAACCGTCAAAGCTGACGTTGATGTTTTCCAGTTGCAGCACCGGGTCCGTCTGCTGGCGATAGCGATCGCCGGGAACCTGGCGGGTAAAAAGGCCTTCATCCGGCTGCATTATTTGTCTCCTTTACGAAACAGGCCAATCACGCCACGGGGTAAAAACAGCGTGACGCCGATGAAGATCAGCCCCAGAAACAGCTGCCAGTATTCCGGCATGATGACGGTGAAGAGGCTTTTGGCACCGTTTACCATCACCGCACCAATGACCGGGCCGATCAGCGAGCCACGCCCGCCGAGCGCCACCCAGATGGCGGCTTCGATAGAGTTAGTGGGCGACATTTCGCTGGGGTTAATGATCCCGACCTGCGGCACATACAGTGCGCCTGCCAACCCGCACAACACGGCAGAGAGCGTCCAGACCAGCAATTTGAAACCTTTCGGGTCATAGCCGCAAAACATCAGCCGGTTTTCCGCGTCGCGCACGGCGGTGAGGATCCGGCCAAACTTACTGCGCGCCAGCGCAAACCCCAGCCACAATGCCAGTACCAGCAACCCTAGCGTCGCCAGAAACAGTCCGATACGGGTGGTGGTGGCAGTGACCGGCAGCCCCAGAAGCGTGGTAAAACCGGTAAACCCGTTGTTGCCGCCAAAACCGGTCTCATTACGAAAGAACAGCAACATACCGGCGAAGGTCAGCGCCTGCGTCATGATCGAAAAGTAGACGCCTTTAATCTTCGAGCGGAAAGCGAAGTAGCCAAAGATCAGCGCCAGTCCGCCGGGCACCAGTACCACCAGCGCCATTGCCCACGCAAAATGCTGGGTTCCCCACCAGAACCACGGCAACTCGCTCCAGGAGAGAAAGGACATAAACGCGGGCAGCCCTTCACCGGAGGCCTGGCGCATCAGATACATCCCCATCGCGTAACCGCCAAGCGCAAAGAAAAGCCCGTGTCCCAGCGACAGCATCCCGGCATACCCCCAGACCAGATCCAGGGCGACCGCCACCACCGCATAGCAAAGAATTTTCCCGGCAAGCGTCAATGTCCACACGGAAATCGCCAGCGGATGATCGGCGGGCAGCAAGGCAAGAAACGGCAGCACCATCAGCGCCAGCAGGATAATCCCCGCCAGCACCCGACTGATACGCGGCGCTTTACGCGCCAGTGTTAAGGTCATTGGCATGGTCATTATTCGGTGACTCTCCCTTTCAGAGCAAACAGTCCCTGGGGTCGCTTCTGGATAAACAGAATGATCAACACCAGAATGACAATCTTCCCGAGTACCGCACCCATCTGCGGTTCGAGGATTTTGTTGAATACGCCGAGACCGAACGCCGCCGCCACGCTACCGGCAAGTTGGCCGACGCCGCCCAGCACCACCACCAGAAAGGAGTCGATGATATAGCCCTGGCCCAGTTCCGGACCGACGTTACCCAGTTGCGACAGGGCGACGCCGCCAAGTCCGGCAATACCTGAACCCAGACCAAAGGCCAGCATATCCACACGCCCCGTCGGAACACCGCAGCAGGCCGCCATACTGCGGTTCTGGGTCACGGCGCGTACCCGCATGCCCAGCCGCGTTTTGTTCAGCAGCAGCCAGGTGAAGAACAGCACCAGCAGCGCGAACCCCAGCACCACAATGCGGTTCCACGGTAGCACCAGACTGGCGTAAACCTGTACGCCACCCGACAGCCACGCCGGATTCGCCACCTCCAGGTTTTGTGCCCCGAAGGTCATCCGCACAAGCTGGATCAGCATCAGGCTGATACCCCACGTCGCCAGCAGAGTTTCCAGTGGACGTCCGTAAAGATGGCGGATCACCCCGCGTTCCAGAATCATTCCCGCGCCTGCGGTAAACATAAAGGCAACCGGCATGGCAACCAGCGGATAAAAGGCCAGCCACTGTGGGACAAACTGCGCCATCGCCTGTTGCACCATCCACGTACAGTAAGCCCCGAGCATCAGCATTTCGCCGTGCGCCATGTTGATCACTCCCAACAGGCCGTAGGTGATCGCCAGACCGAGCGCCGCCAGCAGCAGCACCGATCCAAGCGACAGCCCCATAAACGCCTGTCCAAGCAGATCGCCAATCGCCATTCGCTGTTGGATACGCGCCAGGCTGTCACTGGCCACCGCGCGCACGCTTGCATCCGGTTCATGCGCTTTGTCAGTAAACGGTTGCAGGCGTGCCTGCATTTCCGGATCGCTGGAGTCGCCCAACAGTATGATCGCCTGACGGCGAATCTCCGCCGATGGACTGGTCAGTTGCAGGTTAGCCAGAACGCGGGTCAGGCGTGATTTCACCTCCGCATCAGTTTCCTGTGCCAGGCGCTGTTGGATAAAAGGCAGCATGGACGGCTGTGCGTCGCGCTGTAGCGTACGGGTAGCCGCCAGCCTTTGTGTGACACTGTCACTAATGAGTTGATGCGTCGCCAGCGCGCCGGCAACAAGAATGCGCAGTCGGTTGGTCAGGCGTAGGGGTTTTACCGTTCCCGTTGGGCTACTGGCCGTTCCCAGAGGCACAACCTGCGTTCCCTCGCGGGTGAAAGCCTGTTTTGTGCTGTCGGTGAGCAGCGCCTCCCGGCTCAGCGCCGTCAGCAGCGGCAAACGCTGAGGGTCAGGTGTTGCCGCCCACTGTTCGAGCAGTTGCGCCTGGACGGTACGGCTGGCGGCGACAAACGCGTCGGCATCGCTGGCCTGAACGAACCCTGGCAGAAGCCCGAACGCCAGCAACAAACCGCGAATAAAGCCCATGGCTTTCATGTCAAGATCTCCAGAAGTCACCCTCTGCGGGAGGGATAAGCACGTTGACAAACCTTGCGACGCTTTCGCCTTATCCGGCCTACATCTGCTTAACCCTGCTCTGTGTAGGCCCGATAAGCTTGCGCCATCGGGCATGTCGCCGTCTGCCCCCGCCGAAGCGGTTGATTTTAGTTGCTGGCGGTTTTCACTGGTTGTTCTGATTTCTTGTCATTACCGGCAATGAACGGGCTCCACGGCTGGGCGCGAACCGGTTCTTCAGTCTGCCAGACGACGTTGAACTGACCATTGCCTTCAATCTCGCCAATCATCACCGGTTTATGCAGATGGTGGTTGGTGGCATCCATCGTCAGCGTAAAGCCCGACGGTGCCGGGAAGGACTGTCCGGCCATTGCCGCCCGAACTTTATCGACATCTGTCGTCCCGGCTTTTTCGACGGCCTGCGCCCACATATGCAGACCCACGTACGTGGCTTCCATCGGATCGTTTGTCACCACGGTGTCAGCATTTGGCAGCTTATGGGCTTTGGCGTACGCACGATAATCGGCAACAAATTTCTGGTTGGTGGCGTTATCGACCGATTCGAAGTAGTTCCAGGCGGCAAGGTTGCCAACCAGCGGTTTGGTATCAATCCCGCGCAGTTCTTCTTCACCCACCGAGAACGCGACCACCGGAACATCGGTGGCTTTCAGGCCCTGGTTTGCCAGCTCTTTATAAAACGGGACGTTGGAATCGCCGTTGATGGTTGAAACGACAGCCGTTTTGCCACCTGCGGAGAATTTTTTGATATTGGCGACAATGGTCTGGTAATCACTGTGACCAAACGGGGTGTAGACCTCTTCGATGTCTTTATCCGCAACCCCTTTCGAATGCAGGAACGCACGCAGGATCTTGTTGGTGGTGCGCGGATAAACATAGTCGGTGCCCAGCAGGAAGAAGCGTTTGGCGCTCCCGCCATCCTCACTCAGCAGGTATTCAACCGCCGGGATCGCCTGCTGGTTGGGTGCCGCGCCAGTGTAGAAGACGTTCGGCGACATCTCTTCCCCTTCGTACTGTACAGGGTAGAACAGCAGGCCGTTCAGCTCCTCAAAAACCGGCAATACTGACTTACGCGACACGGAGGTCCAGCAGCCAAACACTACCGCCACCTTATCCTGGCTCAACAGCTGTCGGGCTTTCTCGGCGAACAGCGGCCAGTTCGAAGCCGGGTCAACCACCACCGGTTCCAGCTTTTTGCCTAATACGCCCCCTTTGGCGTTGATCTCATCAATCGTCATCAGGGCCACATCTTTCAGCGGTGTTTCGGAGATCGCCATCGTGCCGGACAGTGAGTGCATAATGCCCACTTTAATGGTATCGGCGGCCTGAACGCTAAAACTGAGTCCCATCGCAGCCACCGAGGCCGAGAGGGCAAACGCTTTGAGTAAGGTACGACGCTGCATAATTTCACTCCTGAAAATAAAAATGCTGTGAGTTCTGGTGCTACCGACAAACAACACGGCGCAAAAAAGAGTTCAGGAGGAATAAGGCAAAAAGGATGCCAGGACGAAGGCAGAAAGGAAAAAGCGTTGGCGTGCGCGGCCTGCAAGGCTTCGCGCGGGGGATGCTCCACAATGTACCCGCGTTGCATTATTTATGTGCAACGCGGTGTGCATTATTGAGGCAACTTACCAGACCTGTTGAGCTATTTCGGTGATAAGTTTGATTTTGTTCCACTGCTGGGCTTCCGTGAGCGAATTCCCCTCTTCCGTTGAGGCAAAGCCGCACTGCGGGCTGAGACAAATTTGCGCGTGGTCGACATATTGTGCCGCTTCCTGCAGGCGTGCTTTTACGCCATCCGGGTTTTCCAGTTCACCATTTTTCGTCGTCACCAGTCCCAGAACCACCTGCTGATGGCCAGGACGGATAAAACGCAGCGGCGCAAAATCGCCAGAGCGATCGTTGTCGTACTCCAGGAAGAAAGCATCGACATTGACGCTGCCGAACAGGATCTCCGCAACCGGTTCATAGCCGCCTTCAGAGATCCAGGTTGAACGGAAGTTGCCGCGGCATACGTGCAGTCCCACCGTCATGTCGGCAGGTTTATCCGCCAGCGCCCGGTTGATCACATCGGCGTAAATTCGCGCCAGCGCGTCAGGGTCGTCACCACGTTCGCGAATTTGCTGGCGCTGAGCATCGGAACAGAGGTAAGCCCACACCGTGTCATCCAGTTGCAAATAGCGACAACCTGCAGCATAGAAAGCGTGGATCGCATCGCGCCAGGTGGTCGCCAGATCGTCAAAATAGTCCTTCAGATCCGGATAGACCGTGGCATCGATATCTTTACGTCCGCCGCGAAAGTGCAACACGCTGGGGCTGGGAATCGTCATCTTCGGCTGGGCGTTACCGCTAATGCTCTTCAGATAGCGAAAATCTTCCAGCATCGGATGATCGCCGAACGCCAGTTTACCCGTGACCCGAACGCCATGTGCTTTGGTCTGTACGCCGTTAAACTGAATTCCCTGCAGTGAGTCATAACGTTCAACCCCTTGCAAACCATCGAAGAAATCAAAATGCCACCAGGCGCGACGGAACTCGCCGTCCGTCACTACATGCAGACCACAGGCGCACTGCTGTTCGACCACACGACGAATGGCGTCGTCTTCAATGGCGCGCAGCTGCGGTGCGCTTAACTCGCCGCGTGAAAACTGCTGACGAGCCACTTTGATATCGTCGGGACGTAAAAAGCTGCCTACGACTTCTGCGCGAAATGGGGCCTGTTGTCTTTGCATGTGATCTCCTTCGTCGTCAGGCAAAGGTTGCCTGACGTGATAGTTTCTTATTTGAACATTTAGACTTCTGGATGTCTATACATCCAAATTGACATACCCTTGTCGGACAGGCAAACGAGATAAATTCATGGCTAATGAAAAAAATTCATCTTCACTCCGCAAGACAGGAAAACGCGAACCCTTCATCTTCCCATCCGGTGATGCCGCCAATCATGACCTTTACCGGTATGCCCAGTCTGGCGAGCTTTAATGCCGCCCGGTCGGCACCGTTACAGTGAGGTCCGGCGCAGTAAACCACGAACAGCGTATCCGCAGGCCACTGCGCCATCCGTTCGGCGGTCATCATGGCGTGCGGCAGATGAATCGCCCCGGGAAGATGACGACGTGCAAACGCCTCCGGTTTTCCCACCACGTGGAGTAAGACGAAATCGGGTTCCCCCTTGCGCATACTCTCATGGACGTCGGCACAATCGGTTTCCAGACTCAGACGCGACAGGAAATGGTTGACCGCAACGGTGGATGCGGCGGCGGGAAACTCAGTGACATGACTCATTCTACTTTCTCCTCAGTGACGATTATGTTTACAATAATTTAACCATCTCTGAGCTGACGTACCGCCTTCGACCATGCCAAAAAACACCAAGATTCTGCCAAAATCGCCGCGCCCGCTTGTGGTCGTACTCGCCTATGACGGACTGTGCACCTTCGAGTTTGGCGTAGCGGTCGAAGTCTTTGGTCTGCCGCGCCCGGAACTGGGCGCAGACTGGTATCGCTTTGCCGTCGCGTCGGTCGATGCCGGTCCACTCCGCGCGACCGGCGGCGTGCGGTTGATGGTGGATGGGGGACTGGAACTGTTGGCTGAGGCCGATATCGTTGTGGTTCCCGGCTGGCGAGGCAGCGACGCGCCGGTACCCGAAGCCTTGTGTACCGCGCTGCGTGCCGCGTGGGCGCGAGGTTGCCGTCTGTTGTCGATCTGTTCTGGCGTGTTTGTACTGGCAGCGACAGGGTTGCTGGACGGGCGCAAGGCCACCACTCACTGGCGCTACACGGACACGCTCCGTCAGCGTTTTCCGGCTATCGAGGTGCTTGATGACGTTCTCTACCATGATGCCGGACTGTTGCTGACCTCGGCGGGCAGCGCAGCGGGGATCGATCTGTGTCTTTATCTGATCCGCGAGGACTATGGTCTTGAGGTTGCCAACAGCGTTGCCCGACGGCTGGTAGTGCAGCCCCATCGCGATGGCGCACAGCCACAGCAGCTTCTGCGCCCCGTTGCCCGGCAGCGTGAAAGTCAGACGCTGGGCCAGTTGTTTGATTTTCTGCATCAGAATCTGACGGTGAATCACGATACCGCCTCGCTGGCCAAACGCGCCGGGATGAGTCCGCGGACGTTTTTGCGTCGTTTTACCGATTGTACCGGCACCACGCCTGCACGCTGGATCCTCAACGAACGCTTATTACGGGCGCGCGATTACCTGGAAAACTCACCGCTCAGCGTGGAATTGATCGCGGAACAAACTGGTTTTGGCAGCGCCGCGTTATTTCGCCACCATTTTCGCCACATGTATTGTCTGTCTCCTTCACAATATCGAAAGAAATTTACGCTTATCGCTAAATAATCACCTAATTCAGCTTTTGTTTAGGTTAAAGCTGCTATTATCTCTTTCACCAACCAAATTAAGGTAAGCGAGGAAACACACTACTCATTAAATGGAGGCAAACATGCTGGGTAATATGAACGTTTTTATGGCCGTTCTGGGAATTATTTTATTTTCTGGATTTCTGGCCGCGTATTTCAGCCACAAATGGGATGACTAATGAACGGAGAAAGTCCTGAACCGATAAGGCCCCTTGTCGCATCACTGCACAAGGGGCCATTTTTTATGGCTGACGGGCAAAAAAAACCGCCGGATAACCGACGGTGAATGCTTGCATGGATAGATTTGTATTTTACTTTTTCCACCGTCCCGCCACTCCCGGCAGCGACAATGGATCACTTACACCTTACCACGCCGATTCTCAATGAATGTTAAACGGCAGGCGCTAAGATTGAGGCGTTTCTCGTTTCCACTCTTTTTTACTCTGGCAAGATGCAGTACGGGAAGACCACGGCTCAACAGAGCGTGTATTCTGTAAGTCTTGCGTTTCGGGACGGGAATTCCAGCGTTTTCTCTGTAATTTCTTGCCCATGAACAGCTGCATATTACCTCCGGTTGTCACTGCTTTAATCCATTAATCAATTTGTTGAAGGGAATGTAGCATATCGAGTGCAGGTTAATGTCAATAAACCGCCTGTTTTGTAAAGGCGGCAACCCACCACGAATTATTGGCAGCGAAAACGTCAACTAGCGGTTTAATTTACCGCGGCGCTAACTGACTGAGAATGGTGTGCCCCAGATAATTACTCCAGTTAAAACTATTTTGCAGAACCACCACCGCATTCTGGTTCTTTTTATCAAAGCCAATATAACTGGAATAACCGCCAATATATCCGACCTGATATGTGATCTGACGATCGGCTAACGTATCGGTTACCCATGCAATATTTGCGGCTTCTTTCTGACGATAAAACTGGGTTCTGGCGACGTCCGCAAATGCACGGGCAAGCCCGGCATTGTCTTGCGTGGCAAAATGCGCTCGCGCATAGCCCGCCAGATCGCGCGCACTGCTGTATAAACTCGCCGCCCCGACCATATTGTGGTTAAACGTCCAGTCAGGCGTCAGTTCACCGCGTCGAATAAACTTGGGCTGATCTCCCGCGTGACCTAATGCGCGATACGGATAGGCGTTGAGCGTCATGGGCTCAAAACTGCTGTTGTTCATCTGTAATGGCTGGAAAATCAGACGATTCGCCAGCGACGGGATCGACTCGCCGGTACGATGCTGCACGATGAAACCGAGCAGCGCGTAACCGATATTGGAATAGTGCGGCACGCGTGCCTCGGGCGCGGTGAAGTCGGCAAGAGAAGTCAGCACCGTATCGTTATCCAGTTGGGTATAGAAATTCTCCCCCGTACTGAAATAGCGCAGGAGATTTTCCAGAGTCAACAGATCCATCGGCTGTCTGGGCAGACCGGAGGTATGCGTCGCCAGTTGCAGCAGGGTAATCTTTCTGGCGTCATCGCTCAGCGGCGTATCTGCTGGCAGTAGCTGCGCCAGCGTGTCGTTCCAGTGCAGCACGCCCTGATTCACCAGCACGGTAGTGATTTCGGCCGTTACCCCTTTACTCAGCGACCCCAGCGCAAACAGCGTGTCCGGGGTGATCGGATATTGATGTCGGCTGTCGGTCACACCGTAACTGTGGAACTCAGCGGGTCCGTTATGTTGAATGACCGCAACCACCATTCCGCTCACCTGCTTTTCCTGCATATACTGGTGGATCATCGGATCGATACCGCGCGCATAGTACCCCACCACCGCCTGCGCACTCTGTTCGGCAGGCATATTCAACTGCGATAAGGTGCTGTTGCTACAACCAGTCAGCAGCAGAGCAGAAGAAAGAAGGAGTGGCGCGGACGCTTTCATGAGCAGAAAGTCGCCTGAAGGATATCAGCGCAGAAAGGCAGGAAAACAGGCATGTACAATACGGACTCCGGAAAAAGGAGCCCGCATTGTACATCAAGTTGCTAATAATGAAGTGTCGATTGTGTTATCCCGCCAGGCCACGATGTTTGAGCATGTGCTCGATCTGTGGCTCACTACCCCGCCATGCCGGGTAAAGGCGTTCTAAATCTTCACTGTTGCCCCGTGATAAAATCGCGTCACGGAACCGCTGGCCGTTATCACGCGTCAGTCCGCCCTGCTCCACAAACCACTGATAGCCGTCATCCGCCAGCATTTGCGTCCACAGATAGGCATAGTAGCCTGCCGCGTAACCGCCCCCAAAGATATGGGCAAAATAGCTGCTGCGATAGCGCGGCGGCACCGCCGGAAGATCGAGTTGCTCCGCCGCCAGCCGTTGTTTTTCAAATGTTTCAACGTCCTGAGGGGGTTCGTCAACAGACAGACGGTGCCAGCCCATATCCAGCAGCGCGGCGCTAAGCAGTTCGCTCATGTCATACCCCTTATTGAACAGGCTGGCCTTACGCATTTTGTCCTGTAACGCCTCTGGCATTTTTTCGCCGGTGACCGCATGGCGGGCATAGCGGTCAAACACCGTCGGATGGCTCGCCCAGTGTTCATTGATTTGCGATGGAAACTCGACGAAATCACGCGGCGTATTGGTTCCCGACAGCGACGCATAGCGCTGTGATGCAAACAGTCCGTGCAGGGTATGGCCGAACTCATGGAACAACGTGATGACATCATCCCAGAGTAACAGCGCGGGCTGTCCTGAGGCGGGCTTCTGATAATTACAGACGTTGTAAATAACCGGCTGGGTTTCGTTGAGCGTCGACTGCTCGACGAAATTGCCCATCCAGGCACCGCCGCTTTTCGAATCCCGGGCAAAGAAATCGCCGTAAAAAAGCGCCAGCCCAACACCGTTATGATCGAAGATTTCCCAGACGCGCACATCCGGATGGTAGACCGGAATATCAAAGCGCTCGATGAATTTGATGCCAAACAGCTGGTTGGCGGTCCAGAACCCCCCTTCGTGCAGAACGGTATTCAGTTCGAAATACGGTTTGAGCTGTGATTCATCTAACGCGTATTTCGCACGCCGCACCTGCCCGGCATAAAAAGACCAGTCCCAGGCCTGCGCGGTAAACCCACCCTGTTCATCGTCAATTACCTGTTGGATATCGGTCAGTTCACTCAGCGCCCGTTGGCGCGCAGCAGGGACGATCGCGCGCATAAAGGCCAGTGCGGCCTCCGGCGTTTTTGCCATCTGATCGGCGATTTTCCACGATGCATAATCGGCAAACCCCAGCAGTTGCGCCTGGCGGGCGCGCAGGGCTACCAGCCGCTGAATCAGCGCACGCGTGTCATTGTCATCGCCTTTTTCGGCACGACGCCACCCGGCGTTAAACAGATTCTCCCGGGTCTGGCGATCGCGCAGTGCACTTAATGCCGGCTGTTGCGTGGTATTCAGCAGTGGTATCAGCCATCCCTCGGCGAGCCCTTTTTCGCTCGCCGCCTGTCGCGCGCTGGCGATCTCTTCCGCGCTGAGCCCCTCCAGTTGATGGGCGTAATCGACTACCAGTCCGCCAGATTTATTCGCCGCCAGCAGGCGCTGGTTAAACTGGCTGGTGAGCGTCGCGGCTTCGGTATTGAGCGCCCGGAGTTGCGCTTTATCGGCATCGCTCAGTTGGGCCCCGGCGAGAACAAAACGCTGGTGTGTCACCTCGATCAGACGCACGGATTCATCGTCGAGCCCCAGCGCATCACGTTGTTGCCAGACGCAATCAACGCGGGAAAACAACGCGCGGTTCAACCAGATATCATTCGCCAGTTCCGCGAGCTCGGCAGAAAACGCCTCATCGAGACGCTGAAGTTCATCATGCGTATGTGCCGCGGTCATGGCGAAGAAGACGCTGGTGACGCGGGTTAACAGCTCACCACTTTTCTCCAGGGCGAGAACCGTATTGGCAAAATCCGGGGCCGCGCTATTAGCAATTATGGCGGCGATGTCCGCGCGCTTTTGCTTGATCCCTTCGTCAAAGGCGGGACGATAGTGTTCCGTTTTAATCAAATCAAAACGGGGCGCCTGATACGGTAACAGGCTGTGGCTAAAGAACGGATTCGTTAACGACATCTTTCACTCCTGAAAACGATTTGTTCAATAGAGTAGGCTTCAGGGTAAAAGACCGCAATCCTGTAAAACCAGGGTTACCCGTGAGAGCGGATCACATGCTATGGTAGTCAAACGTAAAAAGCGTTGAGGAACAGTGAGATGATCGTTTTAGTAACCGGAGCAACCGCAGGTTTTGGTGAATGCATTACACGTCGTTTTGTTGAGAACGGGCATAAAGTCATTGCCACTGGCCGTCGCCAGGAACGCCTGCAAGAGTTAAAAGAGTCGCTGGGTGATAACGTGCTGATCGCGCAACTGGATGTGCGTAACCGCGCAGCCATTGAAGAGATGCTGGCATCGTTACCTGCCGAGTGGCGTGACATCGACCTGCTGGTCAACAACGCCGGGCTGGCGCTGGGTCTGGAACCTGCGCATAAAGCCAGCGTGGAAGACTGGGAAACCATGATCGATACCAACAACAAAGGGCTGATTTACATGACCCGCGCCGTCCTGCCGGGCATGGTCGAGCGTAACCGTGGGCATATCATCAACATCGGCTCTACCGCAGGCAGTTGGCCTTATGCTGGCGGCAACGTGTATGGCGCGACCAAGGCGTTTGTACGTCAGTTCAGTTTGAACCTGCGTACCGACCTGCACGGCACGGCCGTTCGCGTCACGGATATCGAGCCGGGTCTGGTGGGCGGCACCGAGTTTTCTAACGTGCGCTTTAAAGGCGATGACAATAAAGCGGGAAAAACCTATGAGAACACTACGGCTCTGACGCCGGAAGATGTGACCGAAGCGGTCTGGTGGGTCGCCACCCTGCCTGCCCATGTGAACATCAATACGGTAGAAATGATGCCAGTGACGCAATCTTTTGCCGGACTGAGCGTTCATCGCGGTTAATTTGCCTCCCGGCCCGCGGGCCGGGTATAGCTCGCGACAAAAAAGTGGTAGAATTTGTGGGTTAATTTTCTAAAAAGTAAGAGCGAATGACCGTCGAAACGCAACTCAATCCTACACAGCCCGTAAATCAGCAGATTTATCGCATTCTTCGCCGTGACATCGTGCACTGCCTCATTGCGCCAGGCACGCCGCTGTCCGAAAAAGAGGTGTCTGTTCGCTTCGATGTGTCTCGCCAACCGGTGCGTGAAGCGTTTATTAAGCTCGCGGAAAACGGCTTGATTCAGATCCGTCCGCAGCGCGGCAGCTACGTCAACAAGATCTCCCTCTCGCAGGTGCGAAACGGCTGTTTTGTCCGTCAGGCTATCGAATGCGCGGTGGCGCGGCGGGCCGCAGCCCAAATCACCGACAGTCAGTGCTATCAGCTTGAACAGAATCTTAATCAGCAGCGGATTGCGATTGAGCGCAAACAGCTGAATGATTTCTTCGAGCTGGATGACAATTTTCACCAGAAGCTGGCAACCATTGCGGACTGCCAGCTGGCCTGGGACACCATCGAAAATATCAAGGCCACCATCGACCGTGTGCGTTATATGAGTCTTGATCACGTCTCTCCACCGGAAATGTTGCTCCGCCAGCATCTCGATATTTTTTCAGCCCTGGAAAAGCATGACGCCGATGCTGTCGAGAAAGCCATGACTCAACATCTGCAAGAAATCGGCGAGTCGGTCCTGCTGATCCGCCAGGAAAACAGCGATTGGTTCAGCGAAGAGTAATTCCCCTGCCTCATCTCTCGTGAGATGAGGTCTCTCCCTCCCCCCTGCATGTCTACATCAAAAAAGATGTGAGATTGATCAAAAACAAAAAAAATCCTGACTGATAAGCGTATTTATATAGCGCCCGTTACGTGGGACCTGAGCCCACGGGCTTTGACGGTAAGTTAGAAAGGAGAAAATACCATGATGACATACGATCGTAACCGTAACGCAATCACCACAGGCAGCCGTGTGATGATCAGTGGCACCGGCCATACCGGTCGCATTAAAGCGATTGAGACCGAAGGCCTGGATGCGGCGCAAATTCGTCGTGAAAAAACAGTCGAAGTGGAAGGCTGTGAAGGCAAATTTGCCCCGGTAGAACTGATTCGTCTCGGCATGAACTAATGGTGTGAGTGCCGGATAATGCCTTGATTATCCGGCAGTCCTGAGGCATTTACTTCACGTTTGCTGCATACTTTGCCACGGTGGCTTTCGCCCCTTCCGCCAGCAGCGTCTGATACGCGTCTTTCACGGCCTGCGTGAATAACGCGACCTGCGGCAGTTCGTTACCAAAGATTGCCTCAATAGCCAGCAGCGCTTCAACACGGCTTTCGCCTTCCGCACTGTTTTGTACCGCCTGTTGGATCACTGGCAGAAGCGGATCGTTGACTTCAATGGCATTTCCCTGCTCATCCACGCCGCCGACATAGCGCATCCAGCCCGCCACGCCCAGCGCCAGCAAATCAAAACGACTGTTATGTGCCAGATGCCAGCGTACTGAATCGAGCATCCGCTGAGGTAATTTCTGGCTACCGTCCATCGCAATCTGCCAGGTACGGTGACGCAGCGCCGGGTTGCTGTAGCGTTCAATAAGCAGGTCTGCATAGCGGGTGAGATCCACCCCCTGCACTTTCAGCGTGGGCGCCTGCTCGTTGAGCATCAGTGCGCGGGCAGCTACCCGATAATTTTCATCACCCATGCAGTCGTTGATATGCTGATACCCGGCGAGATAGCCCAGATACGCGAGGAATGAGTGGCTGCCGTTGAGCATCCGCAGTTTCATCTCTTCAAACGGGATCACGTCAGAGACCAGTTCTGCCCCGGCTTTTTCCCACTGCGGACGACCGGCAACAAAGTTATCTTCAATCACCCACTGACGGAATGGCTCGCAGGCCACACCGGCCGGATCGCGCACGCCGGTCAGGTTTTCAATTTTATCCAGCGTGTCAGCGGTGACGGCCGGAACAATGCGGTCAACCATCGTCGACGGGAACGTGACGTGTTGTTCGATCCATGTGGCCAGTTCGGCGTCCACGGCACGCGCGTAAGCGGTGACCACGTTACGCATCACGTGACCGTTTTCCGGCATGTTGTCGCAGGACATCACGGTGAAGGCGGCTAAGCCCGCCGCTTTACGGCGCGCCAGCGCTTCAACCACCACACCCGGCGCAGATTTCGGCTGATGTGGGTTTTGCAGATCGGCTGCGATCATCGGGTGATCCAGCATCAATTGTCCTGTCGCCGGGGAATGGCAATACCCTTTCTCAGTAATCGTCAGTGAAACAATCGCAACCTGTGGTTCACACATCGCCGCCAGCACGCTCTCCAGCCCGTCAACCTGAGCATGCAGCGCCTTTTTCACCACCCCCACGACTCTCGCGGTCCAGGCATCGGCAGACATTTCCGCCACGGTATAGAGATTATCCTGCTGTTTGAGATCGGCGATCTGCTGTTCCCCGCCGATCAGGTTCACTTCGCAATATCCCCAGTCGCTGTTGTGCTCCGCCGCCAGGATATCGGTATAGACGCCCTGGTGCGCACGGTGGAAAGCACCAAAACCAAGATGAACAATACGCGGGATCAGTCGGTTGCGATCGTAGTCAGGAAGCGTCGCTTTTGCCGTTAAGAGCTTGTTTTGCATTGTATGACCTACTTTGAATGAAATCAGGACGGTTCCAGAGTAACGCCTGTATGGTTGTATGTTTTGATTTGAATTAATCTTTTTCCAATTGGTATAACATCATTTGAAAGTTATGTGACAGGATGCAATTCCTGATGCTGAGCCTGACGCCCAGGGCAGGATCCCTGGGCTGAGTGATGGCTGCATCCCTGCAGCCATTAGGTGACAATCTTCTTAATCGTGCTTGCGCCACTCCTGGTATTCACGCTTGAGTCGCTGTGGCGCCGTTTCAGGCATCATGAGCAAGCCGATAACAGAAATGATGCCGAGAACAATCACATAGCTTGCTAACCCGTAGTAATGCCCACCGGTCATCTGCAAAATCTTCACTGCCACCAGCCCCAGCACCCCGCTGCCAATCAGTGAACCCAATTGCCAGATTAAAGCGATGCCGCTGCAGCGAATATGCGTCGGGAACAGCTCCGGGAAGAACGATGCCTGCGGTGCGTAGCACATGCTATGACCAAAGCTAATGACGATGATCATCACCAGCTGCGTCAGCCAGAAATTGTCCTGATTAATGGCCAGGAAGAACGGAATAATCATTATGACCTGAATCAGCGCGCCCATGATATACACCGGCTTACGACCAATTTTGTCACAGAGCGCCCCCATCATGGGTATGGCAAGCACTTCGATCACCACCGCGATGATCATGGTTTCCATTAAGATATTGGCATCCAGATTATTGGCTTTGC
Organism: Citrobacter sp. LST-B2; assembly: GCF_057983045.1. Classification (NCBI taxonomy): domain Bacteria; kingdom Pseudomonadati; phylum Pseudomonadota; class Gammaproteobacteria; order Enterobacterales; family Enterobacteriaceae; genus Citrobacter; species Citrobacter sp. LST-B2. The sequence goes on along the minus strand of NZ_CP192598.1, from coordinate 2,401,056 downwards.
CGTACGCCAGGACGATTACCGTGAACATGGCAAACGTACAGGCTTCAATCAGTTTTGCGCAGACGCCTTTTACCACAATGCCAGGAAAATCGCGGATGACTTCAATGAGTGGACGGGACTCTTCTGCTTTCGTCTCACGAATCTGCGCAAAGACAGGAGACTCATCGATTCTCAGGCGAATAAACAGGCCAACGATCACCAGCAGCAGACTAAGCAGGAACGGAATACGCCAGCCGTAATCCATCATTGCTTCAGGAGATAAGGTGGCATTGAGCAGTGCAAACAGTGCCATCGGTAACAAAAAGCCGACCGGCGCACCAATTTGTACCCAACTGGCAAAGAATCCGCGCCGTTTAGGTTCGGCATATTCTGCCGTCATCAAGACCGCCCCGGCCTGTTCACCCCCGACACCAAACCCCTGGAGTACGCGAATGAAGATCAACAGAACGGGTGCCCAGACACCGATTTTTTCGTACGTTGGCAATAAGCCAATGCAGAATGTCCCGAGCCCGACAATCAGTATCGTGATAACCAGCGCTTTTTTACGCCCCACTTTATCGCCGATATGTCCAAAGACAATTCCGCCCAAAGGCCTTGCCAGGAAGCCCACCGCATAAGTGGCAAATGCGGCCAGCGTACTGATTAACGGATCGTCACTGGGGAAAAACAGGTGACCAAAGAACAGCACTGCCGCAGTGCCATAGGCAAAAAAGTCATAGTATTCAGCAGCTGTACCAATCGCTGAAGCAGAAGCGACGCGACGAACTACGGGTTTGCTATCAACATCATTTTTAATATCAACGGAACTAACCATAAATAATTACCTTCGTTGGTTCAGAGGTGAACAACATCCGTGTCGTATAAATGTTAACTTACCAGTTCCACAAGGTGCCATCTTCAAGCCGGGCAACCGGCAGATAGGCGGGGTCATAGGGATATTTCGCCGCCAGTTTTTCATCGAACTCGATACCCAGTCCCGGCTTCTCGCCCGGATGCATATAGCCGTTGTCAAAGGTCCAGTTGTGCGGGAAGACTTCCAGCATCTGTTCGGAATAGCCCATGTATTCCTGCACGCCAAAGTTCGGTACCCATAGGTCAAAATGCAGCGCAGCGGCCATACAAACCGGAGAAAGATCGGACGGGCCGTGTGAACCGGTACGCACCTGGTAGAGCGAAGCGAAGTCGGCGATGCGACGCATGCCGGTGATCCCGCCCGCATGGGTGATCGTGGTGCGGATATAATCGATGAGCTGTTCTTCAATAAGCTGCTTGCAGTCCCAGATGCTGTTGAAGACTTCACCGACGGCAATCGGGGTCACCGTGTGCTGACGGATCAATCGGAAGCACTCCTGGTTCTCGGCAGGCGTCGGATCTTCCATCCAGAAAAGGCGATAATCTTCAATGCTTTTACCAAAGCGCGCCGCTTCTATGGGCGTCAGGCGGTGGTGCATGTCGTGAAGGAGATGCTCGTTAAAGCCGAACGTATTGCGCACCGCCTCGAACAGTTTCGGCGTGAAATCAAGATACTTTTCCGTCGACCACAGTTGCTCTTCCGGCCACTGTCCTTTCGTGGCGGGTTCATAGGCCTGCCCTTTTCCCTTTGCCATGCCGTAGGTGGTTTTCATACCTGGCACGCCGCACTGAACGCGAATGGCTTTGAAGCCCATCTCTTTATGGCGTGCATAGTCTTCCAGCACATCATCCACGGTGTGACCGGTGGTGTGACAATAAACCATCACCCCTTCGCGTGATGCGCCGCCAAGCAGTTGATACAGCGGCATGTTGGCGGCTTTCGCTTTGATATCCCACAGCGCCATGTCGACGGCGGAGATAGCAGACATGGTCACCGGGCCACGACGCCAGTACGCGCCTTTATAAAAGAACTGCCAGATATCTTCGATGCGGTGCGCATCACGACCGATCAACTGTGGGCAAAGATGATCTTTCAGGTAAGACGCGACGGATAACTCACGTCCATTCAGCGTGGCGTCTCCAAGACCGGTGATACCGTCCTCGGTCGTAATCTTCAGTGTGACAAAGTTACGTCCCGGACAGGTGACAAAAACCTCAGCCCCTACAATCTTCATTTTTTCTTCCTGGTTCTGTGTGGTGATGGTGAGAATCTACGCAATACATATACTACCATACAAGTATGAACGGTTTATTTTTCAATCTTGATCACAAAAATCACGGGCTATAAAAAGGAGGCTTTTCAGGGAAAACGTCTGGCGGATGCCTGAACAGAGAAACAGCAGACACCTTAATCCATTGAATTTAAATAAGAATAAAGAGGGATTTACGAGAAATGACACATGTCATATACATCAAGAGCATGACACATCTTGCGCAGAGAACGCTTAGCCGCGCCCCCATCCCGCTACAATAATCAGCATTCCGCACAAAGCGATCAGCGCCCCGCTCCAGTCATACAGGCTGAGTTTGACGCCATCGACCACGCGCAGCCAGATCAGTGCGGTACAGACATAAACGCCACCGTATGCGGCATACACCCGACCGCTGGCGGCAGGATGCAGCGTCAGCATCCAGACGAAAAGCGCCAGCGCAACGCCTGCGGGTAACAACAACCAGACGGTGGCTCCCCGCTTCAGCCAGAGCCAGGGAAGAAAGCAGCCGATAATTTCGCAAAGCGCAGTGGCAAAAAAAAGCAGCGTGGTTTTAAGCATCTGAATCGTTCATTGACCTGAGGTTCAGGCATGATACGCCATAATCCCCCGATCTTATCCATAACCTTGCGGCGGGTATGCCCTGCGCAAGGAATGGTGTAGAATTTGCCTGCAAATGATGCTTTTTGCGTCGCTCATAAAAGGAACTTGCCATGAACATTACGCTTCGCAAACGCCTGTGCCTGACGGCAATGCTGCTGCTGGGTGCTGTCGTCTACACCGCGACCGCGCAGGCTGAGACCAGCCGACTGGTGATTGAATCAGGCGATAGCGCCCTGAGCCGTCAACAGGCGGCCATGCAAAAAGAACAGTGGGATGACACGCGCAGTCTGCGTCAGAAAGTGAACAAACGCGCGGAAAAAGAGTGGGATAAAGCGGATGCCGCCTTTGATAACCGCGACAACTGCGAACAGAGCGCCAACCTGAATGCGTACTGGGAACCGAACACCCTGCGCTGTCTGGATCGTCGCACCGGTCGCGTGATTGCCCCTTGATATAACGCGTTAAAAAGACATTAAGGATTAGGTATGACAAGCGCCCTCAGTGTTAAGCTGCGCCCGCTGGAGCGTGAAGATTTACGTTTTGTCCATCAACTCGACAACAACGCCAGCGTGATGCGCTACTGGTTTGAAGAGCCTTACGAAGCGTTCGTCGAGTTGTCCGATCTCTACGATAAGCACATTCACGATCAAAGCGAACGCCGTTTCGTCGTGGAATGTGATGGCGAAAAAGCGGGCCTGGTCGAACTGGTTGAAATTAACCATGTCCACCGTCGGGCTGAATTTCAGATCATTATTTCCCCGGAATACCAGGGAAAAGGTCTCGCCTCACGGGCCGCTAAACTGGCGATGGACTACGGATTTACCGTACTTAACCTCTATAAGCTGTACCTCATCGTTGATAAAGAGAACGAGAAGGCGATCCACATCTACCGTAAGCTGGGCTTTATGGTCGAAGGCGAGCTGATTCATGAATTCTTTATCAACGGGGAATACCGCAATACGATCCGGATGTGTATCTTCCAGCATCAGTACCTGGCAGAGCATCGCTCGCCGGGATCGACGATGCTAAAACCTACCGCGCAGTAACCGCTGCGCGGTCCTCTCAATAGTAATCGATGGTATTTTTGATCGTGTAGTTGTGCTCGACCGCGGGTTTGACGCTTTCATCAACGATCACCAGCGTACAGTCGGTGGGATTGGCATGACGGTCATAGTCGCAGGTCTGTTTAACGTTCCCCAAAGGGTGATCGTTAAGCAGACTCACCGCCGTGTAATCCAGCTTCTTGCGCGGATCGGTCGAGGGTTTCGCGCTGACGGATAACGTCTGCTCCTTGCTGATCGTGGTCTTGCCGAGCGGATACCCTTCCGCATCATAGCGGTACTGGACTTTCATCTCTTTTCCCGTTGCCGCAACGACAAAACCATTATCATCGGTATCCCAGACGACGCCCGCTGACGGCAGTTCCGCCAACTGACATTTCCCCTGCAAACGCACCTTTTTCTCCAGCGTCTCGGCATCGCGATAATAGTTCGCGTCCAGCACCAGCGCTACAGCGGTATTGTTTTCGAGATCGTGCAACTCAAGCGAGTCAAAACAACCTTCTTCAGACAACGTACCGTTGACGCGCTTCGTCACTTCTCCCTTCTCATTAAGCAACGTCTGGCTGAAATCTTTTACCGGCCCGCGTAAGGGATCAAAGTCAAATTCATTAGAAAAGCTGGCCATTTCCGGCGTAAAGGAGAGCGGCGTTGCGCTGTTGTCACATCCCACCAGCGCAACACCAAGCGACAAAAGAAATATCTGTTTTTTCACAGGTTCCCCAAGAGAAAAAGATGATCTTCAGTCATAGTAGCAAAGACTGTCGTTTACTGTATACCTGCGCGAAAGTGGCATAAACAAGGGTAAATCGTGAGCAGAATTCACGGTTTCCTCTCACGTTAATTGATCAAGATCAAACCAATGTGTATCTGTTTTTTACAGTATTCCTAAAAAATACGCCTCGTGGCATTTAAGTAATGATTACCCGTCAAATGACTAGCCGATGAGTCATTCCTTTGACAATGAAAATGACTCATCCTGCCTATCCATTATCTCATTGTATAAGGATAATTATTTGTACAATTCCTATTATTTTAAATAGCCTTAATAAGATATATTACTTGCAAAAAAAACATATAAGATCTTATATAAGAAAATAAACATTATATTAAATAGATAAAACCTATTAAAGGTTCCAATAATTCAAAGATAAAACCATTTCGTTATTTTCAATGATGCAAATAAAATATGCCTTAGATAAACAATATTTATTTACACATATTATATCGCGTTCAACATAAAAGCATTAAGAGATTGTTTTAAAGACGAAATGTTATTTTCAACACCAGGCACTCTCTTATGGAAGAGACAATTATGAAAATTAAATACTTGCACCACCCAAAATCAATGCTCGCAATCGCTGTGGCACTGGCTGTACAAACTGCCGCCGCAGCGAATGTGGATAATATCAATCTGTTAGCTGTTACCCCTCCGACCGGAGGCAACAGTATTGTCCTTGTTAATAATAATGACACACTCACCCTTTCTAACACAGAAAATACTGAGAGTTACTGGAATAACTTCAGTACATTACGTGTTGGAGACGCTAGCGCCGGATCAATGATCATTGACGGGCGGGATATTCTGACAACAACAGGGGCGGAAATTGGCCGTGCGGCGACAGGCTCCGTGACATTAACCAATGGCGCAACCTGGGAACTGAATAATTCGTTAATTCAAATTGGTCTGGAGGGCGGTACCGGCATACTGAATGTACATAACGGTAGCAAAATCACCGGTATTGCTGGATTACGCGTTGGCGAATTTTACGAAACGGGAGAGGGTCTACTTTCCATCGACGGTGCTAATTCATCCGTTGCGACCAACCATATTATTGTTGGGGATCAGAATCACGGTAAATTATTGATTACCAATGGAGGTAAACTCTCAACGACGGAGCACATGAGTATTGGCTACGTCGGCGTGACAGATAATAGTAATCGCAACGGTTTTGGTGAAACATTGGTCGACGGCTCGGGCTCCACCCTGGATGTGGCAACGGCCATCAATCTGGGCGGATTCTCTACAGCGAATAACACCGCGAAGGGGATCCTCACCGTCAGCAATGGGGCAACCGTTAAGTCCGGATCGTTGATCCGTCTCGCCTATGGCAACGGTAGTACCGGGATTTTAAATATCGGCGGCGCGCAGGGCGAAGCCGAACAGGCGGCGGGTAACATTGAGGCGTCTCGAATTTATCTAATGAATAACAGCGGCTTAAGCACCGCTCTTCTGAACTTTAACCACTCAAGTCAGGACTTCGTGCTGGCATCACGAATCTACGGTAATGGTGAAGTCAATCATGTTGGGTCCGGTATCACCACGCTCACAGGAGCCAATACCTACAGCGGCAACACGCTTGTCTCCAGAGGGACGCTGCGCGCAGGTGCGGAGAATACGTTTAGCGCCGCGTCAGATTACACCGTCAGCGAAGGCGCCAGTCTGGATCTCAATGGTTATTCGCAAACCCTGAACTCGCTGGATCTGGCAGGTACAGTAACGCTCTCCTCCCCATCACAAGCCAGAGCGGCCTTTACGCCGACCACGTTAACCATCGCGGGCAACTACGCGGGTAACAACGGTCTGCTGGCCTTGCGTACCGTACTGGGTGATGACCTTTCCGCGACTGATAAAATGATTGTCCGTGGTGACACCAGTGGCACTACACGTGTCAGCGTCACCAACGCTGGCGGCGGCGGTTCGCAGACGGTAGAAGGCATCCCTATTGTGGAAGTGGAAGGTGCCTCTAACGGGACCTTCGTCAAAGAAGGTCGTATCGTCGCGGGTGCTTACGATTACAACATCATTAAAAAGAACAACCAGAACTGGCATCTGACCAGCGAGGCGATTCCGGATCCGTTACCGCCAGATGAACCCGCGCCAGCCTCACCGGAAACGCCAGAGCAGCCTATTCCCCAGCCTGGTGAACATCAGTATCGCCCGGAAACCGGCAGCTATCTGGCGAACACCCTTGCCGCCAACACGCTGTTCACCACCCGGCTTCACGATCGTCTGGGCGAAACCCAGTACACTGACGTCTTTACAGGCGAGCAGAAGGTTACCAGCCTGTGGATGCGTCATGTCGGTGGGCATAACCGCTTCAAAGACAGTTCCGGGCAGATCAGCACCCAGAGCAACCGCTACGTGATGCAACTGGGAGGCGATATCGCGCAATGGAGCACCGACGGTCTCGATCGCTGGCATCTGGGTCTGATGGCCGGTTACGCCAACAGCAAGAGCCGCAGCCACTCCAGCCTGACCGGATACACCTCTCGCGGGGAAATCAGCGGCTACAGCGCCGGTCTGTACGGCACCTGGTATGCCAACGACGCCGATAAAACCGGTGCGTATGTCGATGGCTGGATGCTCTACAACTGGTTTGACAACACCGTGTCCGGACAGGGCCTGGCGTCTGAAAAGTATGACTCGGACGGCATCACCGCCTCTGTCGAAACAGGCTACACCTGGAAACTGGCCGAATTCAGCGAGCGTAACGCGCTGTACATCCAGCCTAAAGCGCAAATCACCTGGATGGACGTGCAGGCTGATACGCACGTTGAGAAAAACGGCACCCGGGTGGTGGATAAAACCGACGGCAACCTGCAAACGCGTCTTGGCGTCAAAGCCTATCTGCAAGGCCATAACGCCATGGATGACGGCAAAGACCGCACCTTCCAGCCGTTCGTCGAAGTCAACTGGATCCACAACACGCAGAATTACAGCGTACAGATGGACGACATCAACAGCGACGTAAAAGGCAGCCGCAATATTGGCGAGCTGAAGGCGGGTGTTGAAGGCCAACTGACGAAGAACATCACCCTGTGGGGTAACGTTGCCCAACAGATTGGCGATAACGGTTATAAAGATACGCAAGGTATGCTGGGGCTGAAATACAGCTTCTAATCCCTTCCCCCATGGCGACATGGAGATTTATCACAAACCCTGACCTTGTCAGGGTTTGTGTGTTTAGGGAGTAAAGCGATCTTTCAGATTCATCAACAAGGTTGGCGGCCATGACAAATGCTTGCACTCGCAATGCTATGCTTATTATGAGCATCTCAACAATGGAGCTGATGATGAAATTATCCCGAGGACTACTGACAGGCATTCTGCTGACCGCCTCCCCGCTGGTTTTTGCCGCCCCTGACTCCTGCGAACTCGTCAAGAGTGATATTGAGCAGCGCATCATCAATAACGGCGTGCCGGAGGCCAACTTCACCCTGAGCATCGTACCAAACGATCAGGCCGATCAGCCGGACTCACAGGTCGTCGGACATTGCGCCAACGACACACATAAAATTCTTTACACCCGGACCAGCAGTGGTAATGCCCCTGCCAGCACCACGCCTTCTCAGGAAGGTGCCAACGCCGAACCCCAATAATTCCGCCTGTTTTTTCCCCTCCGGCAACGGAGGGTTCCCTCACTTTGATATGCATTAATAACCAATACCCATTAAGGGGTAAAATTCATTTCTGTTTAGCATGTCTCTGATATCGATATAGAAAATATTATACAGCGATCTGTTTTGAAGGTGCGGCATCTGCACAACGCCCTCCACACCACGTTGATTAAAACAGAAAAAATGCGAATGGCTGTTCCCCGGACAAGGAAGCAACCAGGCCAGTTTTTGACATTAGCAAAGTGAGCAACCATGAAAATCACCACGCCTGAGGCCCTCATGAAGGCCAATATCAGCCGCCGTAGTCTGGTGAAATCATCCGCTATTGGCAGCCTTGCGCTTGCCAGTAGCGCTTTCACCCTTCCTTTCACCCGTATCGCCCGCGGCGCCGACGGCATGACGCCAGCGCCGGTCGAAGAAAAAGCGGTCTGGAGTTCCTGTACCGTCAACTGCGGAAGTCGCTGCCTGCTGCGTCTGCATGTTAAAGATGACACCGTTTACTGGGTTGAATCTGACACTACCGGCAACGATGAGTACGGAAACCACCAGGTTCGCGCCTGTCTGCGCGGTCGCTCAATACGTCGCCGCATGAACCATCCGGACCGTTTGAAATATCCAATGAAACGTGTTGGTAAACGCGGCGAAGGGAAATTTGAGCGTATCTCCTGGGATGAAGCGCTGGATACCATCGGCGACAACCTGAAGCGGATCCTGAAAGAGTATGGCAATGAGGCGGTTCACGTACTGTACGGCACCGGCGTCGACGGCGGCAACATTACCAACTCCAACGTCCCTTACCGTCTGATGAACTCCTGTGGTGGCTACCTTAGCCGTTATGGCAGTTACAGTACCGCGCAAATCAGCGCCGCCATGAGCTACATGTTTGGCAGTAACGATGGCAACAGCCCGGATGACATTGCCAACACGAAACTGGTGGTGATGTTTGGCAACAACCCAGCGGAAACTCGCATGAGCGGCGGCGGCGTCACTTATTATGTTGAACAGGCTCGCGAACGTTCAAATGCGCGAATGATAGTGATCGATCCGCGCTATAACGACACCGCCGCCGGACGTGAAGACGAATGGCTGCCCATCCGCCCCGGTACGGATGGCGCACTGGCGGCTGCGATTGCCTGGGTGCTGATTACGGAAGATCTGGTCGATAAACCGTTCCTCGACAAATATTGCGTCGGCTACGATGAAACCACCCTGCCTGCCGACGCGCCGCGTAACGCGCATTACAAGGCCTATATCCTCGGTGAAGGCCCGGACGGCATTGCCAAAACACCGGAGTGGGCTTCTCATATCACCAGTATTCCGGCGGATAAAATCATTCAACTGGCGCGTGAAATTGGTTCGGCGAAGCCGGCCTATATTTGCCAGGGCTGGGGACCTCAGCGTCACTCCAACGGCGAGCAAACCGCGCGGGCGATCGCCATGCTGTCGGTGCTCACCGGTAACGTCGGTATCAACGGCGGCAACTCAGGCGTCCGTGAAGGCACCTGGGATCTCGGTGTGGAATGGTTTTCGATGCTTGATAACCCGGTGAAAACGCAAATCTCCGTCTTCACCTGGACCGACGCTATCGATCACGGCACCGAAATGACCGCCACACGCGACGGCGTGCGCGGTAAAGACAAGCTGGATGTTCCTATCAAATTCATGTGGTGTTACGCCAGTAATACGCTGATTAACCAGCATGGCAATATCGCCCACACTCATGACGTGCTACAGGACGACAGCAAGTGCGAAATGATTGTCGGCATCGAACATTTCATGACGGCATCGGCGAAGTACTGCGACATTCTGCTGCCGGATTTAATGCCGACCGAGCAGGAAGACCTGATTTCTCACGAATCCGCCGGCAACATGGGCTATGTGATCCTCGGTCAGCCCGCGACTTCAGCGAAGTTTGAAAGAAAACCGATCTACTGGATGCTCAGTGAAATCGCCCGCCGACTCGGCCCGGACGTCTACCAGACATTCACTGAAGGACGCTCGCAGCATGAATGGGTGAAATACCTGCATGCGAAGACCAAAGAACGCAATCCAGAAATGCCGGATTACGAAGAGATGAAGCAAACCGGTATCTTCAAGAAAAAATGCCCGGAAGAACATTACGTCGCCTTCCGCGCCTTCCGTGAAGACCCCACTGCTAACCCGCTGAAAACGCCGTCAGGGAAAATTGAAATTTACTCTGCGCGACTGGCCACTATCGCCAATACCTGGGAACTGAAGCAGGATGAGATAATCCACCCTTTGCCGCCTATGCACCCGGTTTTGACGGCTGGGACGATCCGATCCGCAAAACGTACCCGCTGCAGCTCACCGGATTCCATTACAAGGCGCGCACTCACTCCAGTTACGGCAACATTGATGTCCTGCAACAAGCTTGCCCACAGGAGATCTGGATTAACCCGATCGATGCCAGTGCGCGTGGGATTCAACACGGCGACACCGTCCGGGTGTTTAACAATAACGGTCAGATGCTGATCCCTGCCAAAGTGACCCCACGCATTCTGCCCGGCGTCACGGCCATCGGTCAGGGTGCGTGGCTCAAAGCCGACATGTTTGGTGATCAAATAGACCACGGCGGCTCCATTAACATCCTGACGTCGCACCGCCCTTCGCCGCTGGCCAAAGGCAATCCTTCGCACAGTAATCTTGTTCAGGTTGAAAAGGTCTAAGGAGTAACCGATGACAACTCAGTATGGATTTTTTATTGATTCCAGCCGTTGCACCGGTTGTAAAACCTGCGAACTGGCCTGCAAGGACTACAAGGATTTAACCCCGGATGTCAGCTTCCGCCGCATTTATGAATATGCGGGCGGAGACTGGCAGGAAGACAACGGCGTCTGGCACCAGAACGTGTTTGCCTATTATCTCTCTATTGCCTGTAACCACTGTGAAGATCCGGCCTGTACCAAGGTCTGTCCGAGCGGGGCGATGCACAAACGGGAAGACGGCTTTGTGGTGGTGGATGAAGATGTCTGCATCGGCTGTCGTTATTGCCATATGGCCTGTCCGTACGGCGCGCCGCAGTACAATGCCGCCAAAGGCCACATGACCAAATGCGACGGCTGTCATGACCGGGTGGCGGAAGGCAAGAAACCGATCTGTGTCGAGTCTTGTCCGCTGCGTGCGCTGGATTTCGGTCCTGTCGACGAACTGCGTCAGAAACACGGCGATCTGGCGGCGGTTGCTCCGCTGCCTGGCGCACACTTTACGAAGCCGAGTATTGTGATCAAACCGAATGCCAACAGCCGCCCGACCGGGGATACCACCGGTTATCTGGCGAATCCGAAGGAGGTGTAAAATGGGAAATGGATGGCATGAATGGCCGCTGGTGCTGTTTACCGTACTCGGCCAGTGCGTCGTAGGCGCGCTGATTGTTAGTGGACTTGGCTGGTTGGCAATGAAAGACGATGCCGCCGCCCGGCAACGTCTGGTTCGCAGCATGTTTTTCCTCTGGCTGGTGATGGGGCTGGGATTCCTGGCGTCAATCATGCACCTGGGGTCGCCGATGCGGGCATTTAACTCCCTCAATCGCATTGGCGCATCCGGGTTGAGCAATGAAATTGCCGCAGGCTCCGTCTTTTTCGCCGTGGGTGGAATCTGGTGGCTGGTCGCCGTTCTGGGTAAAATGCCGCTTGCGCTGGGGAAATTCTGGCTGCTGGTCAGCATGCTACTGGGGATCGTCTTCGTCTGGGCGATGACCCGCGTTTACCTGATTGATACCGTGCCGACCTGGTATACTGGTTATACGACGCTGGCGTTCTTCTTGACGGTGTTGCTCAGCGGCCCGCTGTTCGCAGCATTGCTGCTGCGGGCGTCCCGCGTCACCTTTAATGGTACCCTGTTTGCCAGTATCAGCGTGCTGGCCTTGCTGGTCAGCGTGGCGGTCATCGTCCTGCAGGGCATGTCGCTGGCAACCATTCACAGTTCGGTTCAGCAGGCTTCCGCGCTGGTGCCGGATTACGCCTCTCTGCAGGTATGGCGCGTGGTGCTGGTCGCTGCCGGACTGGGCTGCTGGATCTGCCCGCTGGTGCGCCGTAAAGAGCCGCATGTCGCCGGGTTGCTGTTGGGGCTGCTCCTCGTACTTGGCGGCGAAATCATTGGCCGCGGCCTGTTTTATGGCCTGCACATGACCGTCGGTATGGCGGTGGCAGGTTAACAAATCCGTGCGGGGAAACCCGCACTTTTCAGGATGTTTCAGATGACTGATTTTACTCAACGTGATGATTTTGCGATGACGGCACGCGTGCTGGGGGCGCTGTTTTACTATGCCCCCGACAGCGCCGAAGCCGCTCCTCTGGTGTCAGCGTTAACCGCTGATGACTGGCAGACACAATGGCCGCTGGCAGCGGAAACCCTGTCCCCGCTGGCAACGGACTTTACACGCGTCAGCGATGAGTCACTTCCCGAGGCATTCCAGCGCCTGTTCGTGGGACCCTACGCGTTACCGTCGCCGCCCTGGGGATCGGTCTGGCTAGATCGTGAAAATGTCCTGTTTGGCGAATCGACGCTGGCCCTGCGTCAGTGGATGCGCGACAACGGTATTCACGTCGAGACAGAGCAGAACGAACCCGAAGATCATTTCGGCTCGTTGTTACTGATGGCGGCGTGGCTGGCGGAAAGTGGCCGACACAGCGAATGCGAACAACTGCTGGCGTGGCATCTGTTCCCCTGGTCATTCCGCTTTCTCGACGTGTTCATTGAGAACGCCGGACATCCTTTTTATCAGGCGCTTGGTGAACTGGCCCGCCATACTCTGGCACAGTGGCAGTCTCAGTTATTGATGCCGATCGCGGAAAAAACGCTGTTCCGCTAACGTTTATAAGGCAGGTTTTTCCTGCCTTTTCTGAGACCTGCATTATTTTTAATTGTTACAGCGTCACTTTTCATCAGCGTTTTTAAGACAATTCTTTACATACCCTGCTTATCCTTTACGGCATAAGGCCAAATCGCGTTTGGCGATTAATCGTCTGCGTATCTAATTCACCTTCCCGCTGGAATCCTTCCCACCCTGTTGCTATAGCTCAAAACACCCTGCCAAACCATGGCATAACAACATGCGACGATTTTTCGCCGCCATAACGCATGCAAACAGGGAGACACACTGCAATGCACACATCCACGTTAACCCGCGTGCTGGGCTTTAGTATTGCCATCATTCTGCTACTGGCGCTGCTGGTATGGGGAATTGGCATCGATACCCTCAAATCGCGTCAGGTTGATTTGCTTTATCTCGGTCAACAGCACCTGATTTTAGTCCTTACCTCGATGTTTTTTGCCCTGCTGGTCGGTATTCCAAGCGGTATTTTGCTTAGTCGCCCCGCCGCCCGCGGTATTGCCGAATATGTCATGCAGATCTTCAATATTGGCAATACCCTGCCCCCGCTGGCCGTTCTCGCGCTGGCGATGGTGATTATCGGCATTGGTGACATGCCTGCCATCGTTGCGCTGTTTCTGGCGTCGTTGCTGCCGATTGTGCGTAACACCTGGGCAGGATTGAGTTCTGTACCGTCGTCGCTGATTGAAGCGGCAAACGGCATCGGTATGACGAAATGGCAACGGTTGCGTCAGGTAGAAATCCCCAACGCCTGGCCGGTAATACTTTCCGGGATCCGCATTGCCACGGCGATCAACGTCGGTACTGCCCCGCTGGCGTTTCTGATTGGCGCCAGCAGCTACGGCGAACTGATTTTCCCTGGCATCTATCTTAACGACTTCCCGACATTGATTCTGGGAGCCACCGCCACCGCGCTATTCGCCCTGATCCTCGACAGTCTGCTCGCCTGGCTTGGGCGCGTCCTGAGCCCACATACGGCCTGATGGCAATGATAAGAACAAGGAGCGCTAAATGAATCTCAAGAAAAAATGGCTGGGATGGTTCGCCGCCGCGCTGTTCATCAGCACCCAGGCTCAGGCGGCCCCGATTATTCTTGCCACCAAAAGTTTTACCGAGCAGCACATTCTCTCGGCAATGACCGTTCAGTATCTGCAAAAAAAGGGATTTCAGGTTCAGCCGCAGACCAATATCGCCACAGTGATTTCGCGTAATGCGATGATCAATAAACAGATTGATATGACATGGGAATACACCGGCACTTCACTGATTATTTTCAACCACATCAATAAGCGAATGAGCCCGCAAGAGTCGTACGACACGGTAAAACGCCTTGATGCCAAACTGGGACTGGTATGGCTGAAACCGGCAGATATGAACAACACCTACGCCTTCGCCATGCAGCGCAAACGTGCCGAAGCGGAGAACATCAACACCATGTCGGAGATGGTGGCGAAAATTGAACACATTCGCCAGACCGATCCCGATAACAACTGGCTGCTGGGTCTCGACCTGGAATTTGCCGGACGTAGCGACGGAATGAAGCCGTTGCAGCAGGCTTATCAGATGGATCTCGACCGGCCGCAAATCCGCCAGATGGACCCCGGACTGGTTTACAACGCCGTACGCGATGGCTTTGTTGACGCCGGTCTCATCTACACCACTGACGGCCGTGTGAAAGGGTTTGATCTCAAAGTACTGGAGGATGATAAGGGCTTCTTCCCAAGTTACGCTGTCACGCCGGTGGTGCGTAAAGAGACGCTGGAAGCCCATCCGGGACTTGCTGAGGCGCTCAATACCCTCTCGGCCCAGTTGAACAATGACGTGATCAGTTCGCTGAATGCGAAGGTCGATATCGATCACCAGTCACCTCAGCAGGTTGCTCGTGAATTCCTGCAACAAAAGAACCTGCTGTAAGGAGCGCATATGGATACGATTCACTACATGATGGATAACGCGGGTTATCTGGCGATGCTCACCTATCAGCATCTGTGGCTAGTGGCGCTGGCGGTTGGGTTGGCGATTGTGATTGGCGTGCCTCTGGGGATCCTGATTGTCCGCCACAAATGGCTGGCAACGCCGGTGTTAAGCGTCGCGACGCTGCTGCTGACAATTCCCTCTATCGCCCTGTTCGGGTTGATGATCCCCCTGTTTTCGCTGATCGGTCACGGAATTGGCGCACTGCCCGCCATTACCGCCGTGTTTCTTTACTCGCTGCTGCCTATCGTGCGTAACACCCATACCGCGCTGGACAACCTCCCGCCGGGCTTACGCGAAGCGGGTCGCGGTATCGGCATGACCTTCTGGCAGCGCCTGCGTTGGGTGGAGATCCCGATGGCATTACCGGTGATTTTCGGCGGTATCCGCACCGCCGTGGTCATGAATATCGGCGTCATGGCAATTGCCGCGGTGATCGGCGCAGGCGGCCTGGGATTACTGTTACTGAACGGCATCGGCGGCAGCGACATTCGCATGCTGATTGCCGGTGCATTGATGATTTGTTTTTTAGCGATTGTGCTCGACTGGCTGTTACACCGCCTGCAAGTCGTTCTGACACCTAAGGGGATACGATAATGATAAAACTGGAAAACCTCACCAAACAATTTTCACAGAAAAAGGGTCAGCCGCTGAAGGCCGTCGATAACGTTAATCTGAACGTGCCGGAGGGAGAAATGTGTGTTCTGCTGGGGCCGTCGGGCTGCGGTAAGACCACCACCCTGAAGATGATTAACCGTCTGATTACCCCGAGCAGTGGCAACATCCTGATAAACGGTGAAAATACCAATGAGATGGATACCGTGACCCTGCGCCGTAATATTGGCTATGTGATCCAACAGATTGGCCTGTTTCCCAATATGACGATTGAAGAGAACATCACGGTCGTCCCCCGCATGCTGGGCTGGGACAAAGCCCGCTGTAAAAGCCGCGCCGAAGAATTAATGGAGATGGTGGCGATGGATGCCAAAAAGTTTCTGCATCGCTATCCAAAAGAAATGTCCGGCGGTCAGCAACAGCGTATTGGCGTGATTCGCGCCCTGGCGGCGGATCCGCCGGTCCTGCTGATGGACGAGCCGTTTGGCGCCGTCGACCCCATCAACCGCGAAGTGATCCAGAATCAGTTCCTTGAGATGCAACGTGCGCTGAAAAAAACCGTGATGCTGGTGAGTCATGATATCGATGAGGCGCTGAAACTTGGCGATCGCATTGCCGTGTTCCGTCAGGGACGGATTGTCCAGTGCGCCAGCCCCGATGAACTGCTGGCCAAACCGGCCAACGATTTTGTCGGTTCATTCGTCGGTCAGGACCGCACGCTTAAGCGTCTGCTGCTGGTTTCGGCGGGCGATGTGACCGATCAACAACCGACGCTGACTGCTCAGCCATCCACGTCGCTGAAGGAAGCCTTTGGCATTATGGATGACAACGATATTCGCGCCATTACGGTGGTGGATGGCGAAGGAAAACCACTGGGCTTTGTGAAACGTCGCGAGGCGCGCCAGGCCAGCGGCACCTGCGCAGATATCATTCATCCCTTCCGTATTACCGGTAAAGCCGAAGATAACCTGCGGATTGTGCTCTCCAAACTGTATGAAAGTAATACCAGTTGGATGCCGATCGTTGACGAGGAAGGACGCTACAACGGTGAGATCTCACAGGATTACATCGCCGATTATCTCAGTTCCGGACGTACCCGCCGGGCGTTGAACATTCACGAAGAGTGAGGGTTTGTGAAATGACCGGGGAGTATCGTCTGCTCCCCGGTTTATTGAAGGCCTGGGTGTTTGCGTCTGTCCTGTCGGGGACGTTACGCCATGATTCTGTCGACCGACAGGACGCTACCCAGCATTGACAGGCGAATGTACTGTCCGAGTTCACGCTGCTCGGCACGCGGTAAATAAGGCAGTTCGCCAATCAGCGGTGCTGGCAGTTTTTTGCTCAGTACATCGATAATCTCTGCGTAATGTGCCAGACCCGGATTAATACGGTTAGCGACCCAACCGATCAGCGGTAAACCGTCATTGGCGATCGTCTGAGCCGTCAGCAGCGCATGGTTAATACAGCCTTCCTGAATACCGACCACCATCAACACCGGTAACTGCTCCTGCACCACCCATTCGGACAGTGGACGCAGATCGTTCATCAGGCTGCGCCAGCCACCCGTGCCTTCAACCACGACATGATCAACCTTTTCGCTCAGGCTAGCCAGCCCGTTAGAAAGCAAGGTGTAATTGATTGGGCCACTGTGGGCCACGCTACTTTCATCTTCGCTCAGGGCGATGGGGTTAACCGCCTCATAGGGTAATTCCAACGTCGACACGCTTTGCAGCACCAGGGCATCCCGGTTGCGCAACCCTTCGGGCGTCTCTTTGCTGCTTTTCGCAACCGGTTTATATCCTGCAACGCTTTTCCCCCCCGACGCTAACGCTTGTAGCAATGCGCGGGAAACAACCGTCTTCCCAACAGAAGTGTCTGTACCTGTAATAAAGAAACGCTTCAGCATCACCAACTCCACCGTTATGCTTCGAAAATATAAGCCAGGAAAATAATACAGTGGAGAAAGTCTAAGGTATGCCCGGTGGAATCAGCTTGAGTTAGCGCAATTTTTGGTAGAACAGTTAAAAAATGTTAACCCTGTAATAGACGAATCAACAAAGAACCATTATACATCGCGTCTTTTACCAGCGCGGCTCCCGCCATTGTCCCCTGATTAGAAAACTGTGTGCTCTCAACGACCATATTTTTGCTGTAGGCCGGTAGCGCCTGCTGGCGGATGCTGTCCGCAATCGCCGGAAACAACACGTCTGCAGCTTTACTGAGCGGCGATCCAATCAGTATTTTTTGCGGATTGAACAGATTGACCATAATGGCAAGGATACGGCCAACGTGGGTCCCCACGCCGCTGATAATGTCTTTTGCCAGCAAATCGCCCTGCAACGCCGCCTGACACAGCGAATCGACCGTCAACGGCTGGCCGTGAAGCGAAGAGCTCATGGATTGCGTCAGTCGCAGTTGCGCCAGCTCCAGCACACTTTCCACGCTGGCGATGGTTTCCAGACAGCCGTGGTTGCCGCAGTAGCAGCGTTTTCCGTAAGGATCGACCTGGGTGTGGCCAATCTCCACCAGGCTGCTGCTACCCGCATGCAGTAAATGACCGTCGGTAATCACCCCGGCGCCAACGTTATGATCGATGACCACCTGAATGACATCGCGCGCACCGCGGGACGCGCCAAACAGCGCCTCTGCCATCGTCCAGGCGCTGATATCATGCTGAATGTAGACCGGCACGCCGGTGTGCTGCGCCAGCGTATCACCGAGCGGCATCTCTTTCACATCGGCATAAAACGGCATACGATGCACGATCCCATTCTCGGTATCGATAATGCCGGGTAAGGTAATGGCAATGGAAGTCAGACGTTCGAGCTTCTGCTGATGACGAATAAAAAACTGATCGACCAGCGTGACAATACGCGCCAGCAACGGCGTTTCATCGTTGAGCGGCAGTTCAAGACAGTCTTCCACGACCAGCTTGCTGCTGAGATCGCGCAGGGCGAGAAAGATTTCTCCACGACTGATGCGAAGGGACAGATAGTGCCAGGCTTCGGTTTCCACCACCAGCCCCACTGCCGGGCGTCCGCGACTCCCCGCTTCTTTAATTTCCAGTTCCTGGACCAGATGCGCTTCCAGCATTTCACGCACAATCTTCGTGATACTGGCGGGTGCCAGTTGCGCAAGACGCGAAAGATCAATACGCGATACCGGTCCCAGCTGATCAATCAGCCGATAAACGGCGCCCGCATTGGTCTGCTTTATTTGATCGATGTGCCCAGGCTGACTATCAGCAACCACCTCTGACTCCCTTTATTTTCGCGCTCCGAAATAATCTGTAGGCTATGGTGAAGCACTTCAATACACAACGTCAACTTTTTACTTAGCCGTGTGATTAACTGCACATTTTCAGCCGTTATTAAATGAATTTAAGCGTTCCTGACGGCCTGAATTAATTGCTGACGAAAGCGTAGCGCCGCCTGGCTTGGTTCATGATGCGCCGACCAGACCAGCCACATTTCCGAAACCGCATCGTCTTCCGCAATCGGTACCCAACACATCTCATTGAGCTGCACTTTTTTAAACGAGGCCGGAAGGATCGACACCCCTAATCCGGCAGCGACCAGCCCAATGATCGTCATCGCCTCACCGACCTCCTGGGTAATCACCGGCGTCAACTGGTAACGGCGCATCATGCCGAGAATATCGTCATAAAGACCCGTTCCGACGTGCGGGTCAAAGAAGACAAACGGCTCTTTCGCCAGTTCGGCCAGCGTCACCACCGGCTTTTGCGAAAGCGGGAAAACCCTGGGGATCATCGCCATCAGCGGTTCATGCAAAATCACCTCATGATGCAAGCTCTCTGGCAACGGGGTATTGCGCATCAGGCCCAGATCCAGCGCCCCTTCGCTCAGCGGCGCCAGCTGTTCTCGGGTATTCATCTCGCGGGTCTGCAAATGCATATCCGGGTATTTCTGGCGGAACAGCGACAGGGTATCCGACACCGCGCGGATAAACGGTGCCGACGAGGTAAAACCGATGCGCAACTCTCCGGCTTCCCCCTGATGCAGACGCTCCGCACGGGCGGCGGCATCATTGACCAACCCGAGGATCTGCCGACTGTCGGCGAGAAATTGCTTGCCAGCGGCGGTCAGGGCGACGCTACGGTTAGTTCGCGCGAGCAGGCGCGCGCCGACCTGCTGCTCAAGCATCTGTATTTGCTGGCTCAGCGGTGGCTGCGAAATGTTCAGTCGGGTTGCGGCGCGCCCAAAATGCAGTTCTTCCGCCACGGCAACAAAGTAACGAAGGTGACGCAGTTCAATATTCATATTTTAAACGTATTATTTGAGACTATTAATATATTAGACAGAATAATGAGATTTTCCTACTCTACTCAACAAGGTTATGCCCGTCCCCTCAAAACACGGGTTTGTTGCGCAAGGATTTCCAGTGAGTCGTACTACTACTGTCAATGACGCGACGGCGAGCGATATTGACGACCAACGCATTTCTCAGCCGGTTCAGTTTATTCAACGCGGTACTTCTGCCTTTATGCGCGTCACGCTGGCGCTCTTTTCTGCCGGACTGGCGACTTTCGCCCTGCTGTACTGCGTCCAGCCTATTCTGCCGGTGTTGTCCCATGAGTTTGGCGTATCTCCCGCCAGCAGCAGTATTTCACTGTCGATCTCCACCGGAATGTTAGCCGTTGGCCTGCTGTTTACCGGTCCGCTTTCGGATGCCATCGGGCGCAAGCCGGTGATGGTGACCGCGTTGCTGCTCGCCTCCTGCTGTACGTTGCTCTCGACAATGATGACCAGCTGGCATGGCATTCTGGTGATGCGCGCGCTGATCGGCCTTTCACTCAGCGGCGTGGCGGCGGTCGGGATGACCTATCTGAGTGAGGAGATTCACCCCAGTTTTGTCGCATTTTCAATGGGGTTGTACATCAGCGGCAACTCGATTGGCGGGATGAGCGGACGTCTGATTAGCGGCGTGTTTACCGATTTCTTTAGCTGGCGTATTGCGCTGGCTGCTATTGGCTGCTTTGCGCTGGCATCAGCCCTGATGTTCTGGAAAATACTGCCAGAATCACGCCACTTCCGGCCCACGTCGCTGCGCCCCAAAACGCTGTTTATTAATTTCCGGATCCACTGGCGCGACCAGGGACTGCCGCTGCTGTTTGCCGAAGGCTTTCTGTTGATGGGGTCGTTCGTCACCCTGTTTAACTACATCGGCTATCGTCTGATGCTTTCACCGTGGGAACTCAGTCAGGCTGTGGTCGGTTTGCTTTCCGTCGCCTATCTGACCGGAACCTGGAGTTCACCGAAGGCCGGTTCGATGACGGTACGTTACGGGCGTGGTCCGGTGATGCTCTTTTCCACCGTCGTGATGCTGTTCGGTTTGTTAATGACGTTGTTCAGTTCGCTGTGGCTGATTTTCGCCGGAATGCTGCTCTTTTCAGCCGGATTCTTTGGCGCGCATTCGGTGGCCAGTAGCTGGATTGGGCCGCGTGCGCGTCGCGCCAAAGGCCAGGCCTCTTCGCTGTATCTGTTCAGCTATTATCTGGGGTCCAGTATCGCCGGTACGCTCGGCGGTGTGTTCTGGCATAACTATGGCTGGAACGGCGTTGGGGGATTTATCGCGATTATGCTGGTACTGGCTATTCTGGTCGGCACACGACTGCATCACCGTCTTCACGTCTAGTCTGAAAGAAAAGCCCGGGCTCACCGGGCTTCTCGCCTCTCAACCAACAGTGGTTACCACATTCCTAAGATTGATGAAAAGCCCATCAATTCTCTGACGGCATCCAGTGCCAGAAGAGCAAAGACAACCCAGTGGAGTGGATTCATTTTGCTGTGTGTGTTTATTGTTATTGAACGGGTACGATGTTCCCGTTGGCTACTATAAAAAAGGCTATCGATAAACATAACTACCCATTATGGTGGGGGAACTCACCCCGCCTGTTACGTCGAAGAGGTTACATGGACAACAAAAACTATCAACAACTTACCCGCACCTTCCTGCGTCTCTCTCGCTTCTCGCACCTCTCTGCCATCGCCAGTTGGGATATGTTCGCCATGATGCCACCCGGCGGCAGTGCGGCGCGGGGTGAAGCGCTGGCGGAACTGAGCGTTCTGGAACATCAAATCCTGACCGAACCGAAAGTGGCGCAATGGCTTGCCGCTGCCGCCCAGGAGGATCTCAATGATGTGGAACAGGCCAATCTGCGGGAAATGACGCGTCTGCATACCCAGGCCGCGTTGTTACCGGAGTCGTTGGTGGAGGCCAAATCTCTCGCCGGCAGTCGCTGTGAACACGCCTGGCGCAGTCAGCGCCCCGCCAACGACTGGCAGGGATTCTCTGCGAATTTAAAAGAAGTCGTGAAACTGAGCCGCGAAGAGGCCAGACTGCGCGCCGACGTGAAAGGTAGTTCTCCCTATGACGCACTGCTGGACATTTACGAGCCGGACATGACCAGCGCACAGCTGGACGGCCTGTTTGCCGATCTCAAATCGTGGCTGCCGGATCTGCTCAACCGCGTGGTTGCCCGCCAGTCGCCGCAGTCGCTGATTGCCCCTGTTGGCCCCTTCCCGACTGCCGTTCAGCGCGAACTGGGACTGGAGACAATGTCTGTACTCGGTTTCGATTTTAACGCCGGTCGCCTCGACATCAGCGCACATCCCTTCTGCGGCGGCGTGCCGGAAGATGTGCGCATCACGACGCGCTATGACGAAAACGAATTACTCAGCGCCCTGTTTGGCGTCATCCACGAAACCGGCCACGCCCGCTATGAGCAAAACCTGCCGCGTAACTGGCTGGGTCAGCCCGTCGCCCTTGCCCGCTCCACCGCGATCCATGAATCCCAGAGTCTGTTTTTTGAAATGCAGGTAGGACGAAGCAATGCATTTTTAAGGCGGCTGCTACCTGCCGTGAAGCGTCATTTTGGCGATCAGGCTGCCTTTGAAGAGCAAAATTTCATTGCCTGGAACCAGCGAGTGAAACCCGGTTTTATCCGCGTGGATGCGGATGAAGTCAGCTACCCGGCGCACGTCATTCTGCGCTATGAGATTGAGCGCGCATTGATCAATGGCGATATTGAGGTGGACGACATTCCGGCGCTGTGGGACGAAAAAATGCAGGCCTGGCTGGGCCTGTCAACAAAAGGGAACTATCGCGACGGCTGCATGCAGGACATTCACTGGACGGACGGCGGGTTTGGTTACTTCCCTTCTTACACGCTGGGCGCGATGTATGCCGCACAGTTGTTCAGCGCCGCGAATCGCGCATTGCCGGATCTTAGTCAGCAGATTGCAGGCGGCGATTTCAGCGCCTTGTTTGACTGGCTGCAACAGAACATCTGGCAGCACGGCAGTCGCTTTACCACGGCGCAGTTGATTACTCAGGCTACCGGAGAAGCATTGAGCAGCCGTCATTTCCGCGCCCATCTTGAATCTCGCTATCTGTAAATCCCCTCGCCGGGCCGCTGCGCCCGGCGTTGTACATATCGTTACACGCCGAAACCAATGACTCACGGAAGCGCACAGCATCCAGCGATATAGTGATTTCAACGGCCCCGCAGTGGGGTTGAATGAAAAACCAAATCGAGGGTATGAGAATGAAAAAAGTATTAGCTCTGGTTGTTGCCGCTGCTATGGGTCTGTCTTCTGCGGCGTTTGCGGCTGACACTACATCAACTGCACCGGCTGCAGCGCCTGCTGCAAAAGCGGCGCCGGCCAAAACCACGCATCATAAAAAACATCACAAAGCGACTACCGAGAAAGCGCCAGAACAAAAAGCGCAGGCCGCGAAAAAACACGTGAAAAAAGCCAAAGCCACGACTGAGCAAAAGGCCCCTGAACAGAAAGCTCAAGCCGCTAAAAAGCACACCAAAAAACACAGCCAGAAACCGGCCGCTAAGACTGCCGCTCAACCGGCTGCTTAAATCCTGACTGTGTAAACTGGCGCGAACCCTTGCGCCATTCTTCAACGGCGCTGAACGCTTTCCCGGTTTAGCGCCGTCCTTTTCGGAGGGTAACATGGTGCGCCGTTATCGCTTTGAGTTCATCCTTATCACGCTTATTTTATGTGCGCTCATAGCCGCCCGCTTTTATCTTTCCTGATCGTAGTACTCTGATTTTTCTCTCACTTTTACGCCGTTACGTCTATAGTAATTACTGAGGGTTCTCTTTTAATAATCATAATTACCCACACAGAGTGTGATATGCGTAAAACCGTTACTGTATTACTGGGTTCGTTGTGCTTTTCATCGGGTATTGCGCATGCGGATAAGCCTGACGCGGATACCGGGACCAGTGAAATCAAAACGTTATTTTTTGGTCAGGACGATCGCGCGCCGGTAAGCGATCCTACTCAATCGCCGTGGGATGCCATCGGACAACTGGAAACCGCCAGCGGTAACCTCTGCACCGCAACGCTCATCTCCCCGCATCTGGCGCTCACTGCCGGACATTGCTTGTTAACGCCGCCAAAAGGGAAACCGGATAAAGCCGTCGTCCTGCGTTTTGTCTCGAAAAAAGGTCTCTGGCGTTATGAAATTCACGGTATTGAAGGCCGGGTGGATCCCGGTCTGGGAAAACGTCTGAAGCCCGATGGCGACGGCTGGATTGTGCCACCAGCAGCCGCGTCATGGGACTTTGGACTGATCGTTCTGCGCTATCCCCCTTCCGGCATCACGCCGTTACCGTTGTTTGAGGGCGATAAAGCGGCACTAACCGCCGCACTCAAAGAGGCCGGACGCAAGGTCACGCAGTCGGGGTATCCGGAAGATCATCTGGATACGCTCTATTCTCATCAGGATTGTATCGTCACCGGCTGGGCGCAAAGTTCGGTGTTATCTCACCAGTGCGACACGCTGCCGGGCGACAGCGGTTCACCGCTGATGCTGAAAACCGAGGCGGGCTGGCAGTTAATCGGCGTTCAGAGTTCCGCCCCGGCGGCGAAAGATCGCTGGCGCGCAGATAACCGGGCGATCTCGGTGACGGGATTTCGGGAAAAACTGGATGCGCTGGCCGGGGAACAATAAGGCGCATTGTACTGCCCGCGAATCGCGGGCAGCGATACATCAGGCCAGTTTAATCATCACCATGCCCGCCAGCAGCAGCACAACGCCGATCCAGCCTTTATGATTCAGACGTTGCCCGAACAGTATCCATCCGGCAGCCAGCGTCGCGGCGATACCAAATCCCCCCCACAGCGCGTAGGCAACGGACAGGTCAATGCCCTTTACCGCCTGTGAAAGCGCACTGAAGGCGGCGAGTACCGCGACCAGCGAGAGAATGCCGTACAATTTCCGACGAAAGCCGTCAGAGAATTTTAAAAAGACGTTGGCGATAATTTCCAGCACGATCGCCATCCCTAACCAGGCGGCGTGAACCCATTCAAACTGTTGCATGGGTCACCTCTTTCGTTGACTGACGCGCCTTGCGGGTACCGGATTTGATCAACACGATCCCCACTACCAGCGTCGCCAGACCGGCAATTTTCATGATCGACAGCGGCTCATCAAATAACAACACGCTAAACAGCGTAATAAATAAAATACCGATCCCTTCCCACAATGCGTAAGCCACACCGAGGGCGATTTTTTTAACGGCAAAAGAGAGGAAAATATACGAGGCGGCGATCATCACCAGCATTAAAATAAACCCGCTGTTGTCATCGCTTACGCTTGCCCATTTCATCGACAATGTGCCGGTAATTTCAGCGGCAATCGCCAGACCTAATAAAATCCAGTAAAACATGGTGCTTCTCCTGCTTGAGAATATAATCCTGTGGGCTTGCACAACGCTGCAAACCAGAAAATAAAATCAGTTAGCCAGACGCGTAGCGTCAGCTCGAACAGAAGAAGGGACTAAAGCGCGTTGCGCCAGTGCTGCTCACCTGCAAGCAGGAAAGAGGAGGAAGTGCGAAGAAGAATTTGTGTAGAAAAAAACGTCCTGAACATATTGTCCATAATATTACAATTATCCGCAGTGTTGCTTCTCGTCATCGCGGATGATAATTGTCCTCGGTAGTTGAACACGCCTGATTTGTATCATAGGCCAGGAATTAACTCAAAACCTTTTCACTTCTTTACCCGAATCGTTTGATTTTTCACAGGACGATTCGACCACAATCACATTATTATACGCGGCAAGCAGAAAAATACAGGACGCTCCATGGCAAAACCAATCATCACGCTGAACGGTCTTAAGATCGTCATTATGCTGGGAATGCTGGTGATCATTCTTACCGGTATCCGCTTTGCGGCGGATATTATTGTGCCATTTATTCTGGCGTTATTTATTGCCGTCGTCCTCAGCCCGCTGGTACAGCGGATGGTGAAACTGCGCGTTCCGCGCGTGCTGGCGATATCCTTGCTGGTGATCATCATCGTCATGGTGATGGTGTTACTGCTGGCTTACCTCGGAACGTCCCTCAACGAACTGGCGCGCACCCTGCCCCAGTATCGTTCCTCACTGGTCATTCCGCTGAAAAACCTCGAGCCCTGGCTGGTCCGCTTAGGCATCGGCGTCTCCGTGGATGAGATGGTGAAGTATATTGACCCCAACGCGGCGATGACCCTGATCACCAATTTGCTGGCGCAATTAACCAATGCCATGTCATCGATATTTTTACTCCTGCTGACAGTGGTCTTTATGCTGCTGGAAGTGCCGCAACTCCCCACTAAATTCCAGCAGATTATGGTCCGTCCGGTCGAGGGGATGGCCGCCATTCAGCGCGCCATTGATAGCGTATCGCACTATCTGGTGCTGAAAACGGCAATCAGTCTGGTCACCGGGCTGGTGGTCTGGGGCATGCTGTCGGCACTGGACGTTCGATTCGCCTTTATCTGGGGGCTGTTGGCCTTTGCACTCAACTACATCCCAAACATTGGTTCAGTGCTGGCGGCGATCCCGCCCATCATTCAGGTGTTGGCGTTTGGCGGCCTGTACGATGCGCTGGTGGTGCTGGCGGGCTATCTGATCATCAACCTGGTGTTCGGCAATATCCTTGAACCACGCATCATGGGACGCGGTCTGGGGCTCTCTACGCTGGTGGTGTTTCTGTCGTTGATCTTCTGGGGTTGGCTGCTGGGTCCGGTGGGGATGCTGCTTTCGGTACCGCTGACCATTATCGTCAAGATTGCGCTGGAACAATCCATTGGTGGGCAAAGTATTGCCATTCTGTTAGGCGATGCAAATAAAAAGTGACCGACGTAAAAACGGCCTCCGCAGAGGCCGTTTCAACAGAACAACGGATTACAACGCTTTCAGAATCGCATCCACGCTGGCTTTGGCATCGCCAAACAGCATATGGGTGTTCTCTTTGAAGAACAGCGGGTTCTGCACACCGGCGTAGCCGGTATTCATCGAACGTTTGAAGACAATTACGTTCTGCGCTTTCCACACTTCCAGCACCGGCATCCCAGCGATAGGACTGTTTGGATCGTCCTGCGCCGCCGGGTTCACGGTATCATTCGCGCCAATAACCAACACGGTGTCGGTATCGGCGAAATCATCGTTGATCTCGTCCATTTCCAGCACGATGTCGTAAGGCACTTTCGCTTCCGCCAACAGTACGTTCATGTGACCAGGCAGACGACCTGCCACCGGGTGGATGCCGAAACGTACCTTGATACCGCGCGCGCGCAGCTTCTCGGTAATTTCCGCGACCGGATACTGTGCCTGCGCCACCGCCATGCCGTAGCCCGGGGTGATGATCACCGTATGCGAGTTTTTCAGCATATCCGCAGTCTCTTCTGCGCTGATCTCACGGTGTTCGCCCACTTCTTCATCACCACTGGACGCCGTACCATCGGTACCAAAGCCCCCTGCAATCACGCTGATGAACGAGCGGTTCATCGCCTTACACATGATGTAAGACAGAATCGCACCGGAAGAACCCACCAGCGCACCGGTCACGATCAGCAGGTCGTTGCTCAGCATGAAGCCCGCCGCCGCTGCCGCCCAACCCGAATAGGAGTTCAGCATGGAGACCACGACCGGCATATCCGCCCCGCCAATGGACGCCACCAGGTGCCAGCCAAACGCCAGCGCAATAATGGTCATCACCAGCAGTGCCAGGACCTGCAAGCCAACGCTTTCGGTACGGACAAAAACCACCAGCAGCAGGAAAGAGACCACCAGCGCCGCGAGGTTCATTTTGTGACGGTTCGGCAGCATCAGCGGTTTAGAAGAGATCTTGCCGCGCAGCTTACCAAATGCCACCACTGAACCGGTAAAGGTCACCGCACCGATAAAGATGCCAAGGAACACTTCGGTTAGGTGAATATTAACCAGAATCGGCTCAAGGCCCGCTTCGTGATACAGATAGCTGTTGAAGCCGACCAGTACCGCAGCCAGGCCGACGAAGCTGTGCAGAATCGCCACCAGTTCCGGCATTTCGGTCATTTCAACTTTCTTCGCCAGACGAATACCAATCGCGCCGCCGATGATCATTGCCACCAGGATCCAGGCAACGTTGCCGGTGTCCGGGCCAAAAATCGTGGCAATCAGCGCAATCGCCATCCCGGCGATACCGAAGTTGTTACCCTGCTGAGACGTTTCATGTTTTGAAAGTCCCGCCAGACTGAAAATAAACAGGATCGCGGCAACAATGTATGCAGCTGTAACTAATCCTCCAGACATGTGTTACCCCTTAGTTTTTCCGGAACATTTTCAGCATGCGCTGAGTCACGGTGAAGCCACCGAAAATATTGATGCTGGCAATCAGGACCGCGATGAAGCTCAGGAAGCTAACCCAGCCCCCCTGGCCAATCTGCAATAGCGCGCCAACCACGATGATCCCCGAAATGGCGTTGGTCACGGACATCAGCGGCGTATGCAGAGCATGAGAGACGTTCCAGACCACGTAGTAGCCTACCACGCAAGACAGTGCGAACACCGTAAAGTGACCGAGGAACTCTTTCGGCGCGACGTCTGCCAGCCAGCCGAACAGAATGATCACCAGTGCCATCAGCGCGTATTTACGCCACGGCGATGCCGGTTTTTCCGGCTCTTTTGCAGCCGGTGCGGCTTTCGCAGCGGCCTGCGGTTGAGCAGATACCTGAATCGGCGGCGCCGGCCAGGTAATTTCGCCGTCACGCACGACCGTGACGCCACGCACGACGACGTCGTCGAAATCAACGGTGATATTGCCGTCTTTCTCTTTGCACAGCAGTTTAAGCAGGTTAACAAGGTTGGTGCCGTACAGCTGTGAAGACTGTGTCGGCAGACGCCCTGGCAAGTCGGTATAACCGATCACCTTAACGCCGTTGGCCGTGGTTGTGACCTGATTGGCGACGGTGTATTCGCAGTTCCCGCCGTTTTGCGCCGCCAGATCGACAATCACGCTGCCCGCTTTCATGGAATCAACCATTTCGCGGGTGATCAGTTTCGGTGCTGGTTTACCCGGAATCAGCGCGGTGGTGACAATAATGTCGACCTCTTTTGCCTGCGCAGCAAACAGCGCCATTTCCGCTTTGATAAACGCTTCAGACATCACTTTAGCGTAACCGTCACCGCTTCCCGCTTCCTCTTTGAAATCCAGTTCGAGGAATTCAGCGCCCATACTCTGGACCTGTTCTTTCACTTCCGGACGGGTGTCAAAGGCACGCACAATCGCGCCCAGGCTGTTCGCAGCGCCTATGGCGGCCAGACCAGCAACACCGGCCCCGATCACCATCACTTTGGCTGGAGGGACTTTACCCGCAGCGGTGATCTGCCCGGTAAAGAAGCGGCCAAACTCGTGTGCGGCTTCCACAATCGCCCGATAACCGGCAATGTTTGCCATCGAGCTTAATGCATCCAGCGACTGCGCACGTGAAATACGCGGTACAGAATCCATTGCCATCACCGTCACATTACGCTCGGCGAGCTTTTGCATTAACTCTGGATTCTGCGCAGGCCAGATAAAGCTGACCAGCGTGGTGCCCGGATTGAGTAACGGAATTTCTGCATCTTCCGGTGCGTTAACCTTCAGAATGATCTCTGATTGCCAGACAGCGCTGCTATCGACAATTTCCGCGCCCGCTTCTACAAAAGCTTTATCGTCAAAACTCGCCAGTCCACCCGCGCCGCTCTCAACCGCGACGGTGAAACCCAACTTCAGCAGTTGCTCAACCGTTTTCGGCGTCGCTGCTACGCGGGTTTCATTGGTAAACCGTTCTTTTGGTATGCCAATTCGCATAATGTTCCCTTCCATCGGTATTTTTGATGATGGTTTGTCAGTTAACGTGGAATTGCGCAGGCAATTTCACGCAGGAGGTATAGGTTACCCCGGAAAAATAAAACAGTAACAAACTCTCTATAACGTACTGAAAATAGCGCTTGTGATCTAGCGCCAAAAAACAGTATTTGTCGGGTTATCAGCAAAACAGGAACGATTCAGCCTTCTGACCGGGATAATGACCTTCAATTCGTGGTGAAAGGCCCATAAATCGCTCATACGATGCGGCAAAACATGATTAAGCGCCACGGCAGATCAACTAATTAACATTAAATTAACTTATAAAATTCAGTACGTTCATCAGTTTTTACTGTGAAATGACCATTTTTTCGACATATCATAATTTGTTATCGACCTTGTGACCTCATCTGCTGTGTCGATTGAAAAATCACGCAGACAGTCACCGGGTTTAAATGCAATAATCAGCCACGTTTCTAGTCAATAACAATACCAGTACCTGGTTTGCGCAAGGCGAAGGATTATTTTTATGAAGCTTAAGAACACACTCCTGGCGTCCGCACTTCTTTCTGCGACGGCTTTTTCCGTAAACGCAGCAACAGAATTGACGCCGGAGCAAGCGGCAGCACTGAAACCTTACGACCGTGTCACGGTCACAGGCCGTTTTAATGCGATTGGCGATGCGGTGAAGGCCGTTAACCGCCGCGCAGATAAAGAAGGCGCCGCCTCATTTTATGTTGTCGATACATCTGATTTTGGTAACAGCGGTAACTGGCGTGTTGTTGCAGACTTCTACAAAGCCGACGCCGAGAAAGCGGAAGCCAGCAAGAACCGCGTGATCAATGGCGTGGTTGAATTGCCAAAATCAGAAGCCGTCATGCTGGAACCGTATGATACCGTTACGGTACAGGGTTTCTACCGCAGCCAGCCGGAAGTGAATGATGCCATCACCAAAGCGGCAAAAGAAAAAGACGCTTACGCCTTCTACATCGTGCGTCAGATCGATGCGAACCAGGGCGGTAACCAGCGCATTACAGCTTTTATCTATAAAAAAGATGCGAAGAAACGCGTGGTGCAGAGCCCTGACGCGATCCCGGCGGATTCCGATGCCGGTCGCGCAGCGTTAGCTGCTGGTGGAGAAGCGGCGAAAAACGTCGAAATTCCTGGCGTTGCAACTACCGCGTCGCCGAGTTCTGAAGTTGGACGTTTCTTCGAAACGCAATCCACGAAAGGTGGGCGTTACACTGTCACTCTTCCGGATGGCACCAAAGTTGAAGAGCTGAACAAAGCCACGGCGGCCATGATGGTGCCGTTCGACAGCATCAAGTTCACCGGCAACTACAGCAGCATGACTGAAGTCTCTTACCAGGTTGCCAAGCGTGCAGCGAAGCAAGGGGCTAAGTATTACCACATTACCCGCCAGTGGCAGGAACGTGGTAACAACATGACCATCAGCGCCGATCTGTATAAATAAGGCTCTCCGGTCATAAAATAAGGCGGCTTTATGCCGCCTTTCGCTTTATCAGGCACAAATTTTCCTCTGATCATTGCATGCAGTCTCTTCTCTCCGTAAAATCCCGCGCCTTAGTGGCTTTCACCATTTTTATGCGCTTTGCCACAATAATTATTCTCCATCGATCGTTTGTACCACGGGATAACCATGGAAAAGAAACTGGGACTGAGCGCTCTCACCGCGCTGGTTTTAAGCTCAATGCTTGGCGCAGGTGTTTTCAGTCTGCCGCAGAATATGGCCGCTGTCGCCAGCCCGTCGGCGTTACTTATTGGCTGGGCGATTACCGGGGCCGGGATATTGCTGCTGGCGTTTGCCATGCTAATCCTGACCCGTATCCGTCCCGAACTGGATGGCGGCATCTTCACCTATGCCCGCGAAGGTTTCGGTGAGCTGATCGGGTTCTGCTCGGCCTGGGGCTACTGGCTGTGCGCGGTGATTGCCAACGTCTCCTATCTGGTCATTGTCTTCTCTGCTCTCAGTTTCTTCACCGATACGCCGGAGTGGCGTCTGTTTGGCGACGGCAATACCTGGCAGGCGATCGTCGGTGCGTCGATTCTGCTGTGGGTGGTGCATTTTCTGGTGCTGCGCGGCGTACAAACGGCGGCCAGCATCAACCTGGTGGCAACGCTGGCGAAATTGCTGCCGCTCGGTCTGTTTATCCTTCTGGCCTTTATGGCGTTTAAGCTTGAGGTTTTCAGCCTCGACTTTACCGGCCTCGCGCTGGGTGTCCCGGTCTGGGAACAGGTTAAGAACACGATGCTCATCACGCTGTGGGTATTCATCGGTGTGGAAGGCGCGGTCGTCGTCTCGGCGCGGGCGCGTAACAAACATGATGTCGGTCGCGCCACGCTGTTAGCGGTGCTCTCTGCGCTTGCCGTTTATCTGCTGGTCACTCTGCTCTCGCTTGGCGTAGTTGCCCGCCCGGAACTGGCGGAGATCCGTAACCCGTCAATGGCAGGTCTGATGGTCAAAATGATGGGGCCGTGGGGTGAGATTATCATTGCGGCGGGTCTGATTGTCTCCGTTTGTGGAGCCTATCTGAGCTGGACGATTATGGCGGCGGAAGTCCCGTTCCTTGCCTCAACGCATAAAGCCTTCCCGCGGATTTTCGCCCGTCAAAATGCGCAAGGCGCGCCATCGGCTTCACTGTGGCTCACCAACCTCTGCGTTCAGGTCTGTCTGGTGCTGATCTGGCTAACTGGTTCGGATTACAACACGCTGCTGACCATCGCCTCAGAGATGATTCTGGTCCCCTATTTCCTCGTCGGCGCCTTCCTGCTGAAAATCGCCACCCGTCCGCTTCATCAGGCGGTAGGTGTCGGTGCATGCATTTATGGCTTATGGTTATTGTATGCTTCCGGGCCGATGCACCTGCTGCTCTCCGTGGTGCTTTATGCTCCGGGTCTGCTGGTGTTCCTGTATGCTCGTAAGACGCATACGCATGATAACGTTTTGAACCGACAGGAAATGGTTCTGATTGGTCTGTTGCTGGTTGCCGCCGTACCGGCGACCTGGCTGCTGGTGGGGTAAACGCATCCCATCGTTTGACGCTAATAGCCTGATTCGCAGGCCCATAAGGAGTTTTTCGATGGGAACCCAACACCCTCTGCCCATTTTAGTGACCGGTGGTGGCCGCCGTATCGGCCTCGCTATTGCCTGGCACTTTATCAACCAGAAACAGCCGGTGATCGTCAGTTACCGGACGCATTATCCGGCGATTGACGGGCTGACCAAAGCGGGCGCCCTGTGCATTCAGGCTGATTTCTCCACCAATGAAGGCATTCTGGCCTTCGCCGATACGGTAAAAGAACGCGCCAGCGGTCTGCGCGCCATCGTCCACAATGCCAGCGCATGGATGGCAGAGAAGCCGGGAACACCGCTCTCTGATGTCCTGGCCTGTATGATGCAAATCCACGTCAATGCCCCCTATCTGCTTAACCATGCGCTCGAAGGCATGCTACGCGGGCATGGTCACGCCGCCGCTGACATCATTCACTTTACCGACTACGTTGTGGAGAAAGGCAGTGACAAGCATATCGCTTATGCCGCCAGTAAAGCGGCGCTGGATAATATGACCCGTTCATTTGCCCGCAAGCTCGCGCCAGAGGTGAAGGTCAACGCCATTGCCCCTTCGCTGATCCTGTTTAACGAGGGTGATGACGCCGAGTACCGCCAGCAGGCGCTAAACAAATCGCTGATGAAAACGGCTCCGGGGGAAAAGGAGGTGATCGATTTAATCGATTATCTGCTAACCAGTTGTTTTGTGACGGGTCGTAGCTTCGCCGTAGACGGTGGCCGTCATCTGCGTTAGTGCAGTTTGACCCAGCAAAAGATCAGCAGCCAGGCGCTCAGGCACCAGCAGATCACTGCCCCGCCCAGCGCCACTGGCAGCTTCAGAAAACCGGTGAAATACCACAGCGAAACGAGATAGACAAAATAGGGAATAATCGACCACATGCTGAAGACAATGGTCGTTCTTAGCGCGTCAATGCCCCGCTCGCTGGCCACGATATAATGGGCAATCAGCGCGAATGTCGGGAACAGCGGGATGAGTCCTGCGATGTAGTAATTCTTCGTTTTTGCCAGCAACCCAATCAACACCACCACCAGCGCACCCAGCGCGGCTTTAATCACGAGTCCCATTACCTTGCCTTTACACATCAATAACATCAGCAACCAGCATAACGGAAGCATCACCGTTTAGGAAAGATTAATGGAAGGTAACGCCCCGGCGGTGTATGTTGACGTTTTTGATCGGCAATCAAGACGATGAACACGATTGTATTTGTTGAAGACGATCCTGAGGTCGGCGCGCTCATTGCGGCCTATCTGGCTAAACATGATTTCGATGTGATTGTCGAGCCGCGTGGCGATCTGGCTGAAGCGCGGATCCTCCAGGTTCAGCCGGACCTGGTATTGCTGGATATTATGCTCCCCGGTAAAGACGGCATGACCCTCTGTCGTGACCTGCAAGGGCAATGGCAGGGCCCGATCGTCCTCCTCACTTCGCTGGACAGCGACATGAACCACATCCTGGCGCTGGAAATGGGCGCCTGCGATTACATTCTGAAGACCACGCCGCCAGCGGTCTTGCTGGCCCGTCTGCGGCTGCATCTGCGACAGAGCGATCAGTCAGGCCATAGCAAAGGGATTCAGCCTGCCGCCGTCACGCCGCATAAAACGCTGCGCTTTGGTTCCCTGACTATCGACCCCATCAACCGTGTCGTTTTGCTCAGTGGTGAACAGGTTATACTTTCCACCGCGGATTTCGAACTGCTATGGGAACTCGCCACGCACGCCGGTCAGATTATGGACCGCGATGCGCTGCTGAAAAATCTGCGCGGTGTAAGCTACGATGGCATGGATCGCAGCGTCGATGTCGCCATTTCGCGTCTGCGTAAGAAACTGCTCGATAATGCGGCTGAACCCTATCGTATTAAAACGGTACGCAATAAAGGCTATCTGTTTGCCCCGCACGCCTGGGATGATGTGCCATCACAGCATTCGGGGATGTAAATGAAGAAACTGTTCGTGCAGTTTTATCTCCTGCTGTTTGTCTGCTTTCTGGTGATGACCCTGCTGGTCGGGCTGGTGTATAAATTCACCGCAGAGCGGGCTGGCAGGCAGTCGCTCGATGACCTGATGAAAAGCTCGCTGTATCTGATGCGCAGCGAGCTACGCGAGATCCCGCCGCGCGACTGGGGTAAAACGCTCAAAGAGATGGACCTCAATCTCTCTTTTGACCTGCGCGTTGAGCCACTGACAAAATTCACGCTGGATGATCAGAGTATGCAGCGTCTGCGTGAAGGCGACATCATTGCACTCGACGATCAGTACACCTTCATTCAGCGCATTCCGCGCAGTCATTACGTGCTGGCCGTGGGTCCCGTACCCTATCTCTATTTTCTCCATCAGATGCGCCTGCTGGATATCGCGCTGATGGCGTTTATCGCCATCTCACTGGCTTTTCCGGTGTTTATCTGGATGCGTCCTCACTGGCAGGAAATGCTGCGACTGGAGGCCGCTGCCCAACGGTTCGGTAAAGGTCATCTCAGTGAACGACTGCATTTTGACAGCGGCTCCAGTTTTGAACGGCTGGGCATTGCTTTTAATCAGATGGCGGACAATATCAATGCGTTGATTGCCAGTAAAAAACAGCTGATCGACGGAATTGCCCATGAATTGCGCACCCCGCTGGTTCGCCTGCGCTACCGACTGGAGATGAGTGAAAATCTCACGGAACAAGAATCTCTGGCGCTCAATCGCGATATCGGACAGCTCGAAGCCTTAATTGAGGAGCTGTTAACCTACGCCCGCCTCGACAGGCCGCAGAATGAACTGCATCTTAGCGAGCCGGATCTCCCGGCCTGGCTCACAGCGCATATTGATGATGTGCAAAGCGTGAATCCTGATCGGACATTGCAGGTTCCGCATCTCGCCCGGGGCAACTACGGTGCGCTGGATATGCGACTGATGGAGCGCGTGCTGGATAATCTGCTGAACAACGCGCTGCGCTACTGCCAGTCCACGGTGCAGATAAGCCTGCAGCTCAGCGATCGTTTCGCCACGCTGACCGTCGACGATGACGGGCCGGGCATTGCCCCGGAAGCCAGGGAGACTGTTTTTGAGCCTTTTGTCCGTCTGGATCCGAGTCGGGACCGCGCCACCGGCGGGTGCGGTCTGGGTCTGGCGATTGTCTATTCCATCGCCCAGGCGATGGGTGGCACGGTGAGCTGCGGGGAAAGTGAACTGGGTGGTGCTCGCTTCAGCTTTTGTTGGCCGATCTGGCACACACTTCCGGAATTAACCGCTGGCTGACGCTATTCGCACGGTAGTCGCAGGCGAGATAACGTGCTATACATTGAGTATGTTGTAACTAATGAGGTGCGCAATGGCCCGTTACGATCTTGTCGACAGACTGAACACCACATTTCGCCAGATGGAGCAGACGCTTGCTGAACTAACGCAAGCGCTCGGAGAACATCATCTGATGATTGCCCGTGTCTTTTCGCTGCCGGAGGTGACCAAAGAGGCCGAGCACGCCCCGCTGGATACCATTGCGGTAAAGCAGCATCTGGGTAAGGAGGCCGAAGCGCTGGCGCTGGCGCACTATCGCCACTTGTTTATTCAGCAGCAGTCCGAAACCCGTAGCAGTAAAGCGGCGGTGCGTCTGCCGGGCGTGCTGTGCTATCAGGTGGGTAGTGCCAGCCAGGCGGCGCTGGAAAATCAGGTACAGCGCATCAATCAGTTGAAAACCACTTTTGAGCATATTGTCACCGTGGAGTCCGGTTTGCCGTCTGCGGCGCGCTTTGAATGGGTCCATCGCCATCTGCCGGGGCTGATTACGCTCAATGCCTATCGGACGCTGACGGTGATAAACGATCCGGCGACGTTGCGTTTTGGCTGGGCGAATAAACATATCATCAAGAATTTGCAACGCGATGAGGTACTGGCGCAACTGGAAAAGAGTCTGAATACGCCGCGCAGCGTACATCCCTGGACCCGCGAGGAGTGGCAGGCAAAACTGGAGCGTGAATATCAGGATATCGCCGCCCTGCCACAACAGGCAAAACTCAAAATTAAGCGTCCGGTCAAAGTCCAGCCCATCGCCAGGGTCTGGTACAAAGGCGAGCAAAAGCAGGTACAGCATGCCTGCCCGACGCCGCTTATCGCGTTGATCAATACGGAAAACAGCGCAGGTATGCCGGATATTGGCGAGCTACTGAACTACGATGCCGAAAACATACAGCATCGATTTAAACCGCAGGCGCAGCCGCTGCGTCTGATAATTCCGCGGCTGCACCTGTATGTGGCGGATTAACGACCTGGTTTCATACTGCCGACCATCTGCTCTGGCCGCACCCAGCTGTCAAACTCCACTTCGGTGAGATAGCCCAGCGCCAGAGCCGCAGCTTTCAGCGTCAGCCCCTCTTTATGTGCTTTCTTGGCGATTTCCGCCGCTTTGTCGTAGCCGATATGGGTATTCAACGCGGTGACAAGCATCAGTGATTCATTGAGCAACTGATTAATCCGCTCACGATTGGGTTCGATACCGACCGCACAATGCTCGTTGAAACTTTCCATACCGTCCGCCAGCAGACGCACCGATTGCAGGAAGTTGTGGATCACCATCGGACGGAAGACGTTCAGTTCGAAGTTACCTGATGCGCCGCCGATGTTAATCGCCACATCGTTCCCCATCACCTGACAACACAGCATCGTCAGCGCCTCACACTGGGTCGGGTTAACCTTGCCCGGCATGATCGAGCTGCCCGGTTCATTTTCCGGGATGGCGATTTCGCCAATGCCACAGCGTGGCCCCGACGCCAGCCAACGCACATCGTTGGCGATTTTCATTAGCGACGCCGCCAGCCCTTTCAGCGCGCCGTGAGCATGAACCAGCGCATCACAGGTCGCCAGCGCTTCGAACTTGTTCGGCGCGGTGACAAAGGGAGCCTGGGTGATGGCCGCCAGTTCATCGGCGACGCGACGGGCATATTCCGGATGCGTATTCAGCCCGGTGCCGACCGCTGTTCCGCCCAACGCCAGTTCCGCCACGTGCGGCAGACTGTTTTCAATGTGCCGCAGGTTATGTTCTAACATCGCCACCCAGCCAGAAATCTCCTGTCCCAGCGTCAGCGGCGTGGCGTCCTGGAGATGAGTACGGCCAATTTTGACAATATCGGCGAAAGCGTCTGATTTCTCGTTCAGCGTCTTCAACAACACCTGCAACTGCGGAATCAAATGATTGCGCAACGCCAGCAGCGCAGCCACATGCATTGCCGTCGGGAAGACGTCGTTCGAACTCTGGCTCTTGTTGACGTCATCATTTGGATGGACTTTGCGCTCCATGCCGCGAACGCCGCCCAACAACTCACTGGCCCGGTTTGCCAGCACTTCGTTCATATTCATGTTGCTTTGCGTACCCGACCCGGTCTGCCAGATAGCCAGAGGGAATTCCTCCGCGTGTTTATCTGCCAGCACCTCATCCGCGGCCTGCATAATGGCGGCAGCTTTGTCGGCGGCCAGCAACCCTAAATCGTCGTTAACCTTTGCCGCTGCGCGCTTGGTGAGCGCCAGCGCGTGGATCAGCGAGACGGGCATTTTCTCGGTGGAGATCCGAAAATGCTCAAGTGAACGTTGGGTTTGTGCCCCCCACAGTTTATCTGCCGGGACATCAATCGCGCCCATCGAATCTTTCTCGCTGCGTACCGTTACCATGACCTGCTCCTTAGATAATGAATTGATTAGGTTATGTTCGACATTGCCCACATGCTTGCGGTCTTATGAGTATCAACGATGACAGCACCACCGTTTGGTGGTTTGTGCGATAAAAAAACCGCCCCGAAGGGCGGCTGACGTTACTTAACGCAGCGTGCGCACTGCGACGTCTGAATCTGCTGGAAGAAGTCGTTTCCTTTATCGTCAACGAGAATAAAGGCCGGGAAATCTTCGACTTCGATTTTCCAGATCGCTTCCATTCCCAGTTCCGGATACTCCACACACTCCAGGCTCTTGATGCTGCCCTGCGCCAGTACGGCCGCCGGACCACCAATGCTGCCGAGGTAGAATCCGCCGTGTTTTTGACAGGCGTCAGTCACCTGCTGACTGCGGTTACCCTTCGCCAGCATGATCATACTCCCGCCCTGCGACTGAAGCTGATCAACATACGAATCCATACGCCCGGCGGTGGTCGGACCGAGTGAACCGGAGGCATAGCCTTCTGGCGTCTTCGCCGGACCGGCGTAGTAAATCGGGTGATCTTTTACATACTGCGGCAGCCCTTCGCCATTATCCATCCGCTCTTTTAATTTAGCGTGCGCGATATCACGAGCAACAATGATC
Source organism: Citrobacter sp. LST-B2 (assembly GCF_057983045.1). Lineage (NCBI taxonomy): Bacteria > Pseudomonadati > Pseudomonadota > Gammaproteobacteria > Enterobacterales > Enterobacteriaceae > Citrobacter > Citrobacter sp. LST-B2. The sequence goes on along the minus strand of NZ_CP192598.1, from coordinate 2,361,933 downwards.
GTGCCGTTCAGGGAAAGACGGGTCGACACCGGGTATTGCGACAGCTGTTCGAGGATCGCTTTCATTGGACGATTCAGGTCAACGCGAACCGCTTCCCCTTCGCCCGCTTTACGCAGTTCTTCAGGAATGTATTTACCCGGATTGTGCTCCAGCTTCTCGATCCAGATGCCTTTACGGTTGATCTTCGCTTTGATGTTGCGATCTGCCGAGCAGGAGACGCCCATCCCGACCGGACAGGATGCGCCGTGGCGCGGCAGACGGATCACGCGAATATCGTGGGCAAAGTATTTGCCGCCAAACTGCGCGCCTAAACCAAGGTTTTGCGCCTCCGTCAGCAGTTCATTTTCCAGCTCGACGTCACGGAACGCCTGACCATGTTCATTCCCTTCGGTCGGCAGTTCGTCATAGTATTTCGCCGACGCCAGCTTCACGGTTTTCAGGTTCGCCTCTGCCGACGTCCCACCGATCACAAAGGCGATGTGGTATGGCGGACATGCTGCGGTTCCCAGCGTCCGCATCTTCTCAACCAGGTAGTTTTTCAGTTTGCCCGGTGTGAGCAGCGCTTTGGTTTCCTGATAGAGATAAGTCTTGTTTGCGGAGCCGCCGCCCTTCGCGATGCAAAGGAATTTGTATTCATCGCCATCGACGCTGTAGAGGTCAATCTGCGCCGGCAGGTTGGTGCCGGTGTTCACCTCTTTATACATATCCAGCGCGGCGTTTTGCGAGTAGCGCAGGTTATCTTCGATGTAGGTGTTGTATACCCCACGCGCCAGCGCCGCCTCATCACCACCACCGGTCCAGACGCGCTGGCCTTTTTTGCCGACAATAATCGCCGTGCCGGTATCCTGGCAGGTTGGCAAAATACCCTTCGCCGCGATGTCAGAGTTACGCAGGAACTGCAGTGCCACATATTTGTCGTTTTCGCTGGCGTCCGGGTCGCGCAGAATATCAGCAACCTGTTGTTGGTGTGCGGGGCGCAGCATAAATGAGGCATCATGGAAGGCCTGGCGCGCGAGCAGTGTTAACGCTTCCGGATCGACTTTAAGGATCTCTTGTCCTTCAAATTCGGCGACGGAGACGTATTCACTGGTCAGCAGGGTGTATTCGGTATCATCCTTTTTAAGGGGAAAAGGATCCTGATAATGAAAGGGTTTGTTTGACATTGTTCTCTCACTTACTGCTCGGTCTGATTTTCTTAGGCTTCAGGGCAGATGTTCCATTGCCCTCGTTAAAAGCGAGTTACACTATCCTACACAATTTTTTAACAAAAACTGAGACAAGTACGACTTTTTGCGCCCACAGGTTACTTCCCACAGGTTTCTTGCTTTAATAGTCGAATTAAGTTCCCACTGATTTCCAACTTGCAACAGGGCATTGAACATGCAAAAACTCATCAACTCCGTGCAGAACTACGCCTGGGGAAGTAAAACGGCGCTGACGGAACTCTATGGTCTGGCGAATCCGCAGCAGTTACCTATGGCAGAGCTGTGGATGGGCGCCCACCCGAAAAGCAGTTCGAAAATTGAAGATGCCAGCGGTCAGGTCGTCTCGCTGCGTGATGTGATTGACGGCAATCAATCCGCGCTGCTGGGTGATGCCGTGGCAGAGCGCTTCGGCGAATTGCCGTTCCTGTTCAAAGTGCTTTGCGCCGCGCAACCGCTGTCCATCCAGGTGCATCCGAACAAGCGCAATTCTGAAATTGGCTTCGCTAAAGAGAACGCCGCCGGTATCCCGATGGATGCCGCAGAGCGCAACTACAAAGATCCCAATCACAAGCCGGAGCTGGTCTTCGCGCTGACCCCGTTCCTTGCCATGAACGCGTTTCGCGAGTTCTCTGAAATCGTTTCGCTGCTGCAACCGGTGGCTGGCGCACACACTGCCATCGCTCATTTTCTCGAACAGCCCAACGCCGAGCGGCTGAGCCAGTTGTTTGCCGCTCTGTTAAGTATGCAGGGTGAGGAGAAATCCCGTGCGCTGGCGATTCTGAAAGCGGCGCTGGAAACCCAGCAAGGCGAGCCGTGGCAGACCATCCGTCTTATCGCGGAGTTTTACCCGGACGACAGCGGCCTCTTCTCACCTCTGCTACTGAACGTGGTGAAGCTCAATCCAGGTGAAGCGATGTTCCTGTTCGCCGAAACGCCACATGCCTATCTGCAAGGTGTGGCGCTGGAAGTGATGGCCAACTCCGATAACGTGCTGCGCGCGGGTCTGACGCCGAAATACATCGACATTCCGGAACTGGTTGCCAATGTGAAGTTTGAAGCAAAACCGGCGAACCAGTTGTTGACCACGCCGGTGAAACATGGCGCGGAACTTGATTTCCCGATCCCGGTTAATGATTTCGCGTTCTCCCTGCACGACCTGTCTGCGCAAGAAACCGCGATTGACCAGCAAAGCGCCGCGATACTCTTCTGCGTTGAGGGCGAAGCTATCCTACGCAAAGGCGAGCAGCGCCTGGTGCTGAAACCGGGAGAATCGGCATTTATCAGCGCCGAAGAGTCGCCGGTGAGCGTCAGCGGCGTGGGCCGTGTGGCGCGGGTTTACAACAAACTCTAGCAACTTACTGAATTTTGTAGTTACTCTTGCTAAGCTTGTAATCGGCTTATGACTTTGCCAGGCGGTCTCTACCGCCTGGTTTCATTTTATGGATAAACAATATGAAAAAATCGCTGGTAGCTGCAGGTGTGATTGTCGCACTCGGCGTCGTCTGGACGGGCGGTGCGTGGTACACAGGTAAAAAGCTGGAAACCCATCTTGCTGAGATGGTCGACCAGGCCAATGCGCAGATTAAACTCACCGCGCCGGAAGCAAACGTGGAACTCGCTTATCAGAACTATCAGCGTGGCATCTTCAGCAGCCAGTTACAGTTGGTGCTCAAGCCGGTGGCCGGAAAAGAAAATCCCTGGCTGAAAGCTGGCCAAAGCGTGGTGCTTGACGAATCCGTCGATCACGGCCCCTTCCCGTTCGCGCAACTGAAAACCTTTAATCTTCTGCCGTCGATGGCCTCGGTGAAGACGACCCTGGTCAACAATGACGTCAGCAAACCGCTCTTTGAGATGGCGAAAGGTGAAACGCCTTTTGAGATCAATTCGCGAATCAGCTACAGCGGCGATACCCGTTCCGCAATGTCGCTGAAACCGCTGAACTACGAAAAAGGGGCGGAGAAAGTCGCCTTCAGCGGCGGCGAATTTATTTTCAATGCCGATAAAGAAGGCAACGTGGTTTCCCTTTCCGGTGAAGCGAAGAGCGGTCTGGTCGATGCGGTGAACGAGTACGATCAAAAGGTCCAGCTCTCCTTTAACGACCTGAAAACAGAAGGTTCCAGCACGCTTGCCAGCTTTGGTGAGCGCGTCGGCGATCAGAAAGTCACGATTGGGAAAATGGCCCTCGCCGTTGAAGGCAAAGAGATGGCGCTGCTGGAAGGCATGGAGATCAGTGGGAAGACCGATCTCGTGGATGACGGTAAAACCATCAACAGCCAACTGGATTACACCCTGAACAGCCTCAAGGTTCAGAATCAGGATCTGGGAAGCGGCAAGCTGACGCTGAAAGTCGGTCAGATTGACGGCGCGGCATGGCATCAGTTTAGCCAGCAGTATAATGCCCAGACCCAGGCGCTGTTATCGCAGCCGGACGTGGCGGACAACCCGGAACTGTATCAGCAGAAAGTGACCGAAGCTTTCTTTGGTGCCCTGCCGCTGTTGATGAAAGGCGAACCGGTCATTACCATTGCGCCGTTGAGCTGGAAAAATGCCAAAGGCGAAACGGCGCTGAATTTGTCCCTGTTCCTGAAGGATCCGGCCACCGCGCAAGGTGAACCGCAAACGCTGGCCGACGAAGTCGACCGCTCGGTGAAATCGCTCGACGGTAAGCTGTCGATTCCGGTGGATATGGCCGTTGAGTTTATGACTCAGGTCGCCCGTCTGGAAGGTTATCAGCAGGATGAAGCCGCTAAACTTGCCAACCAGCAGGTGAAAGGCCTGGCCGCGATGGGACAGATGTTCCGCATTACCACCCTTGAAGACAACACCATTGGCACCAGCCTGCAGTACGCGAATGGTCAGGTGACCTTAAACGGGAAGAAGATGCCGCTGGAGGAGTTTGTCGGAATGTTCGGCATGGTGCTGCCCCAGCCGTAATCACCAGAACCCCTCTGCGGAGGGGTTTATTCTTGCACCACCAGTCGCGCAGATAGCGTCTGACTGCGGGTGTGACTTTCCTCACGCGCAATGCGTTGCAGGATGCGTTCCGCCAGACTGTAGCCCATTTCCCGCGCCGGCATTGTCGCCCAGACAATTGGCAGATCGTCCAGCGCGTTTTCCGCCACATCGGCAAAGGCGCCTAATGAAACCTGCTGCTCAAAGTAGCGATCAACCCCCACTTCACCGCTCTGCCGTCCCGCCCGCATCAGGCCAAACCATGCGCCCATCGCAATCGTTTCGTTGTAGCACACCACGGCGCTGATGGTCGGATTGCGTCGTAGTAACGCGCCGATGGCCTCGGCGGCCTGCTTCTGGCTGGATGCGCATTCCATGACCCAGTCGCTGTGAAACGGTAAACCGTATTTCAGCAGTGTCGCACAGTAGCCGCCGACGCGTTCCGCACGCGTTAATGATGAACTCTGCCCACCCAACCATGCAATGCGCTGATGACCGTGACGAATCAGATGCTCCGTCAACAGTTGCGCGGCCTGCATATTGTCCGGACGCACGGTATCCACGTCGTCCAGATAACTGGCTCGCGAGGCGAAAACCACCGGAATGCCCTTTTCTTCCGCCATCAGGCGCAGGTCATCGCTGCTGCCCGCCGCCCCGGCGATCACCACGCCGTCAACGCCCTGATTCAAGAGCATGGCAAAACGCTGCGCCAGTTGTTCACCATCCTGACCACCATGCAACAAAAACGCCATCCGGCCCTGTGCTTCCAGTGCTTCCGTTAATCCCGCCGTCAGTTCAGCATAAAACGGAGCCGACAGATCGCGGACAATCAATCCAATCACTCCGCTCTGGCCCCCCCGTAACACCGAAGCCTGACGGTTACGCACAAAACCGAGTTGTTCTATCGCCGCATTCACCCGTTCGCCGGTGGCGGTTGAAATACGACCTTTGCCGCTGAGTACCAGTGAAACCGTGCTGACGGAGACGCCCGCCGCCAGTGCAACATCGTGGATAGTGATTTTTTTGGCTATGGCCATAAAAACGCCAGACTCCCTGATAATGTGACAGATAAAACGTTTTATCTATTACCTCTATTTATACGCGTTAATATCGTCTGATAATGTGATTTTCACCGCACTAAAAAGTGATAAAACGTTTTATCTTCTTGATCAAATTTTCTCATTACCGATGGATTTGCACAAGGAGTCGTTAGATGACGGCGAAAACAACACCAAAAATTACGCTGTGGGAATTTTTCCAGCAGTTAGGGAAAACGTTTATGCTGCCCGTGGCGCTGCTTTCGTTTTGCGGGATTATGCTGGGGATTGGCAGTTCGCTAAGCAGCCACGATGTGATCACCCTGCTTCCGGCACTGGGTAATCCGGTGCTACAGGCCATCTTTACCTGGATGAGCAAAGTTGGCTCCTTTGCCTTCAGTTTCCTGCCGGTGATGTTCTGTATTGCGATCCCACTTGGGCTGGCGCGCGAAAACAAAGGCGTGGCAGCGTTTGCCGGTTTTGTCGGTTACGCGGTAATGAACCTCGCCGTCAACTTCTGGCTGACAGCAAAGGGTATTCTGCCGACCACCGATGCGGCGGTCCTGAAAGCCAACAACATCCAGAATATCCTCGGTATTCAGTCAATTGACACCGGGATACTCGGAGCGGTAATCGCCGGTATTATCGTGTGGATGCTGCACGAGCGTTTTCATAACATTCGTTTGCCGGATGCGCTGGCCTTCTTCGGCGGCACCCGCTTTGTCCCAATCGTCTCCTCAGTGGTGATGGGACTGGTTGGTCTGGTGATCCCGTTAGTGTGGCCGGTTTTCGCGATGGGGATCAGCGGTCTGGGTCATATGATTAACAGTGCGGGCGACTTTGGTCCGATGCTGTTTGGTACGGGCGAACGCCTGCTGTTGCCGTTTGGTTTGCATCACATTCTGGTGGCGTTAATTCGTTTTACCGACGCCGGGGGCACCCAGGAAGTGTGCGGTCATACGGTGAGCGGCGCGCTGACCATTTTCCAGGCGCAACTGAGTTGCCCGACCACGCAGGGCTTCTCAGAAAGCGCCACCCGCTTCCTGTCACAGGGTAAAATGCCGGCATTTCTCGGCGGCTTGCCAGGTGCGGCGTTAGCGATGTACCACTGCGCGCGTCCTGAGAATCGTCACAAGATCAAAGGGCTGCTGATCTCGGGTCTGATTGCCTGCGTCGTTGGCGGCACCACGGAACCACTGGAATTCCTGTTCCTGTTTGTCGCTCCGGTGCTGTATGTCATTCACGCATTGCTGACCGGTCTGGGCTTTACCATGATGTCGGTTCTGGGTGTGACTATCGGTAATACTGACGGCAATATCATTGACTTTGTGGTGTTTGGGATCCTCCACGGACTGTCCACCAAATGGTATCTGGTACCGGTCGTCGCGGCAGTCTGGTTCGTGGTGTACTATGCTATCTTCCGCTTCGCGATTACTCGCTTTAACCTCAAAACACCGGGTCGTGACAGTGAGATTGCCAGCTCGATCGAAAAAGCCGTTGCCGGTACGCCGGGAAAATCAGGTTATAACGTACCTGCTATTCTGGCTGCGCTGGGCGGTGCGGATAACATCGTTAGTCTGGATAACTGCATTACCCGGCTGCGTCTTTCTGTTAAGGATATGTCGCAGGTTGATGTGCAGGCGCTGAAGGACAATCGTGCCATTGGTGTCGTGCAGTTGAATCAACATAACCTGCAGGTGGTGATTGGCCCGCAGGTCCAGTCGGTTAAAGATGAAATGGCCGGTCTGATGAACACCGTTCAGGCATAAGGACACGCACATGTTTGATTTTTCACAGGTTGTTGACCGTCACGGTACATGGTGCACGCAATGGGATTACGTAGCCGATCGCTTCGGCACTGCCGACCTGCTGCCGTTTACTATCTCTGATATGGATTTCGCGACGGCTCCCTGCATCCTGGAGGCGCTGAATCAGCGCCTCGCTCACGGTGTGCTGGGCTACAGTCGCTGGCAGAATGAGGCGTTTCTCGGCGCGGTTGCCCACTGGTTTGCCCGGCGCCACAATACGCGTATCGATACCGGATCGCTGGTGTATGGCCCTTCCGTGATCTATATGGTGTCACAGCTCATCCGCCAGTGGTCTTCTGTCGGTGACGGCGTGGTGCTCCATACCCCTGCCTATGACGCGTTCTATAAGGCTATCGAAGGCAATCAGCGCCATGTTGTTCCGGTGGCACTGGAACAGCGCAATGGCCACTGGCATTGCGATATAGAGAAACTGGATGCGGCGCTGGCGCGTCCGGAAAGTAAAATTTTGCTGCTGTGCAGTCCGCATAACCCAACCGGTAAAGTCTGGACGCGCGAGGAACTGGAAGCGATGGCGGAACGCTGCCAGCGTCACGGCGTGCGGGTCATATCTGATGAAATTCATATGGATATGGTCTGGGGCGAACAGCCGCACATCCCCTGGAGCAATGTGGCGCGTGACAATTGGGCGCTGTTTACCTCTGGCTCCAAAAGCTTCAATATTCCGGCGTTGACCGGCGCTTACGGGATGATTGAAGACGCTGACAGTCGTGATACGTATCTCAACGCGTTGAAAGGTCGCGACGGTCTGTCCTCTCCCGCCGTGCTGGCACTGACTGCTCATATCGCGGCCTATGAACAGGGTGAGCCGTGGCTGGACGCGCTACGGGCGTATCTCCGGGACAACCTACGCTACATTGCGGATACGCTGAACGACGCTTTTCCTGAACTTAACTGGCCGGTGCCGCAGTCGACCTATCTCGCGTGGATCGATCTGCGGGTATTAAACGTTGATGATAATGCATTGCAGAATGCGCTGATTCAGCAGGAAAAAATCGCCATCATGCCCGGCTTTACTTACGGTGATGAAGGACGCGGTTTTGTACGACTGAATGCCGGTTGTCCACGTTCAAAACTCGAAAAAGGCGTGAACGGATTAATTAACGCGATCCGATCAATACGCTGACCCCGGTTGCGCAATGGAATTAATCATTGCGCAACATAGCTTTTCCCCTGCTTTTGTTTTTATAATAGCGCGCACTTTTATATACGAATAATGAGTGCGACCATGATTGATAATTCCCTGCCGTTAACTGACATTCATCGCCACCTTGATGGTAACATCCGGGCACAAACCATTCTGGATCTTGGCCGCCAGTTCAATTTGCCCCTCCCCGCGCAAACCCTTGAAACGCTGATCCCTCATGTACAGGTCACGGCCACTGAACCGGATCTCGTTAGCTTCCTGTCGAAACTGGACTGGGGCGTGAAAGTCTTAGCGTCCCTCGACGCCTGTCGCCGCGTCGCGTTTGAAAATATCGAAGACGCCGCGCGCAATGGCCTGCACTATGTAGAACTGCGTTTTTCTCCGGGCTACATGGCAATGACACATCAGCTGCCGGTTGCTGGCGTGGTGGAAGCGGTCATCGCTGGCGTACATGAAGGCTGTAAAACCTTTGGCGTGCAGGCGCAACTGATCGGCATCATGAGCCGGACCTTCGGCGAGGCCGCGTGTCTGCAGGAGCTGGAAGCGCTGCTGGCGCACCGCGATCGGATCACCGCGCTTGACCTTGCCGGTGATGAACTGGGCTTCCCTGGCAGCCTGTTCCTGTCCCACTTCAACCGCGCGCGTGACGCAGGCTGGCACATTACGGTGCACGCCGGAGAAGCTGCCGGTCCGGAAAGCATCTGGCAGGCCATTCGCGAACTGGGTGCGGAACGCATCGGCCACGGCGTGAAAGCGGTTGAGGATCCGGCGCTGATGGATTTCCTCGCGGAACAACGGATTGGCATCGAATCCTGTCTGACGTCGAATATTCAGACCAGCACCGTGGCATCATTGTCCGCGCATCCGCTGAAAACGTTCCTCGAGCATGGCGTCCTCGCCAGCCTGAATACTGACGATCCGGCGGTTCAGGGAGTGGATATCATTCACGAATATACCGTTGCGGCACCGGCAGCAGGACTGAGCCGTGAGCAGATTCGTCAGGCACAGATTAACGGACTGGAAATCGCCTTCCTGAACGCGGCGGAAAAACAGGCGCTGCGAGAAAAAGTGGCGGCGGCATAACGAAAAGAGGCCCGACGTGATTCATCGGGCCTTTCAGACATCAGGCAAGGCATAACGTCGAACGATGTTTCGCCGACTCAATTCCCAGCTCAATCAGTTCCATAATCTGGATAGCCTGGCTCGCCGGTACCGGGTTCTCTCCGTGACCATTCAACGCATCGCGGATCCCGGCATAGTACGCCGGATAATTCCCCGGCACGGTCAGCCAGGTCTCTTCCACCCGTGTTTCGCCTTCAACGCGTGTGACGATGCCATCACGCATATCGTAGCCCCAGTCTTCTTGCGGCAGGCGCTCGCCATTTTTCAGACGCTCTTCCTGCGGATCCAGACCGTACTTCACATAGCTGCCGCGCGAACCATGCACGATGTAACGCGCCGATTCCGCTGCCGCCAGCATCGTACCGTGTAAGATCACCCGACGCTGCGGGTAGGAAAGCGTGGCATGGAAGTAGTCCGTAGACTGTGCCCCCGGGCGCAACTGGGCCAAATCTACCGTCATGCTGACAGGCAGACCGAACAGATTGATCGCCTGATCAAGCAGATGCGGTGCCAGATCGTACCAGATACCGCTTCCCGGTCCCCCTTGCTCACGCCAGCGATCCCGTACCTGCGGACGAAAGCGGTCGAAATGCGATTCAAAATAGGCGACCTCACCCAAAACGCCTTCCGCCAGCATCGCTTTCAGGGTCAAAAAGTCACTGTCCCAACGACGGTTGTGGAAAACAGAGAGCACCCGTCCCAGACTGCGTGCCAGCGCATCCAGTTCGCGCGCTTGTGACAGTGTCACGGTGAAAGGTTTATCAACCACCACATGTTTACCCGCTTCCAGCGCCGCTTTGGCCAGCGGGAAATGGGTATCGTTTGGTGTGGGTATGACGATCAGATCAATATTAGGGTCGTTAAACAGATGCTTCGGCTCAGAGACAACGGCCACGGAAGGCCAGTCCGCCTTCACTTTCGCTGCATCGCTACTGGAAACGACGGCCAGTTCCAGTCCCGGCGTGCCATCAATCAGGGGGGCATGGAACGTTTTACTGGCGTATCCGTAGCCAATCAGTCCTACACGGATGTTGTCACTCATATATATGCCTCTCGTTTCAGTCTGTGACTATTTCACACTATCCATGAACCACTCACAATAGTTTAATAACCCTGAGGCGATAAAGGTCGTTATTTAACTTAAGTCAAATAAATGTCACTTTCGGGCAGTTTGTCGGTATAAAGTCGCTGAAATCGTTCCCGAATCACTTGCCGGGATAATTATTGCTAAGTAACATCTGCTGCCGGTATTTAAGGATAAATCAAGCAAATGTCGTCAGTCATCAATCGTCTTATTGAATTAACAGGTTGGGTGGTTCTTGCGGTGTCCGTGGTCCTCCTTGGCGTTGCCAATCATATCGATAATTATCAGCCTCCCGAACCGACTGCCGCTGTTCAGCAGAAATAGCGCACCAGGCGGCGTATGTCGCCTGAAAAGTCGGTTTTCCCGAATTATTTGCAGAAAAAGCCGAAAAATTATCTGAAAAAGCGAATTGTGCGGCCTCCCATGCCGGCGCTTGTTGCCAGTGATGGCGAAGCGCGTTACCCTTCGCTCTGGTGTCGTCTGGCACTGCAAACATCATTTAAGAAAATACTTTTTCGGCCTTTACCTGCCGGTTCCTTTCACCGGGACAGGTTTATTTTACCTTCACCACTCGTGGCTTTATTTTTATATATAGGGATCCCTGTTTATGACTGTTCAGGATTATTTATTAAAATTTCGCAAAATTAGCTCGCTCGAAAGCCTGGAAAAGCTGTTTGACCACCTGCACTACACCCTGACCGACGATCATGACATTATCAATATGTATCGCGCGGCCGATCATCGCCGCGCAGAACTGGTCTCCGGCGGTCGCCTTTTTGATGTTGGTCAGGTACCGAAATCCGTCTGGCACTACGTACAATAAGAAAGTAGCGCTTGCCGGTAAAAGCTTTATAATAATTGCCCCAAAAACAACGGTACGTCTGGCAATTCCGGAGATTTTATGACCACAACACCGGCACAGCGCATTGGCGGTTGGTTACTGGGCCCGCTGGCCTGGCTTTTAGTCGCCTTGCTGAGTGCGTCGCTGGCCTTGTTCCTGTATGCTACGGCGCTCGCCTCGCCCAAAACGTTAGCGATGCTGGCGGAGCAAAGTACCGGCAACCTGCTGTTGTGGGGCGTCTCTTTTCTCACCGCGATTGCCATGTGGTATTACACCCTGTGGTTGACGATTGCGTTCTTTAAGCGCAGACGCAGTGTGCCGAAGCACTATATTATCTGGCTGCTGGTCTCCGTCTTACTGGCGGTCAAGGCTTTTGCCTTTTCACCGGTGCCCGACGCCTTAGCTGTGCGTCAGTTACTCTTCCCGTTGCTGGCGGCAGCACTGTTAGTGCCCTATTTCAAGCGTTCCTCGCGTGTGAAAACGACCTTTGTGAACCCGTAATAACCTTACAGTTAACCTGTTGTCGCCTGCTGTAGATTGTCAGATAATAGGCGGCTTTTTTATTTCAGGCCGAAAAATGACTGATTACCTGCTGCTGTTTGTCGGAACTGTACTGGTCAATAACTTTGTACTGGTTAAGTTTCTGGGGCTTTGTCCTTTTATGGGCGTTTCCAAAAAGCTGGAAACCGCGATGGGGATGGGGCTTGCGACCACGTTTGTGATGACGCTGGCCTCAATCTGCGCCTGGCTGATTGACACCTGGATCCTGATCCCGCTCAATCTCATTTATCTGCGCACGCTGGCCTTTATTCTGGTTATCGCGGTCGTGGTGCAATTTACTGAAATGGTGGTGCGCAAAACCAGCCCGGCGCTCTATCGCCTGCTGGGGATTTTCTTACCGCTGATCACCACCAACTGCGCGGTTCTCGGTGTCGCGCTGCTGAATATCAATCTCGGCCATAACTTTTTACAGTCGGCGCTGTACGGTTTTTCCGCCGCCGTCGGCTTCTCGCTGGTGATGGTGCTGTTTGCGGCGATTCGCGAGCGTCTCGCCGTTGCAGATGTCCCGGCACCGTTTCGCGGTAACGCCATTGCGCTGATTACTGCCGGGTTAATGTCTCTGGCCTTTATGGGCTTTAGTGGTTTGGTGAAGTTGTAATGAATGCTATCTGGATTGCCGTGGCCGCCGTGAGCCTGCTGGGCCTGGTGTTCGGCGCTATCCTGGGTTACGCCTCCCGTCGTTATGCGGTGGAGGATGATCCTGTCGTTGAAAAAATCGATGAGATTCTGCCGCAGAGCCAGTGTGGGCAATGCGGCTATCCTGGCTGTCGCCCCTATGCGGAAGCGATTGGCAGTCAGGGTGAAAAAATTAACCGCTGTGCGCCTGGCGGCGAAGCGGTGATGTTAAAAATCGCTGAACTGCTGAACGTGGATCCCCAGCCGATTGATGGCGATGAACAGGATGTGGCGCCGGTCCGCATGCTGGCGATGATTGATGAAGCCAACTGTATCGGCTGCACCAAGTGTATTCAGGCCTGCCCGGTGGACGCCATTATTGGCGCAACGCGTGCCATGCACACGGTGATGAGTGATTTGTGCACGGGCTGCAATCTGTGCGTGGATCCCTGCCCGACTCACTGCATTGAACTGCGTCCGGTCGCCGAAACACCTGACAGCTGGAAGTGGGATTTGAACACGATCCCCGTGCGTAATATCCCCGTGGAACAACATGCTTAAGTTATTCTCTGCTTTCAGAAAAGATAAGATCTGGGATTTCAACGGCGGTATCCATCCGCCGGAAATGAAAACCCAGTCAAACGGCACGCCGCTGCGTCAGGTTCCCCTCGCGCAGCGCTTTGTTATGCCGCTCAAACAACATATCGGTGCCGAAGGTGAACTGTGCGTCGCCGAAGGGCAACACGTATTGCGCGGACAAGCGCTGACCCGTGGATGGGGAAGAATGCTCCCGGTTCATGCGCCCACTTCCGGGACGGTGGTCGCCATTGCGCCCCACTCAACGGCGCATCCTTCGGCATTAGCTGAACTTAGCGTGATCATCGACGCCGACGGCGAAGACCGCTGGATTGAACGCGAAGGTTGGCAGGATTACCGTTCGCAGAGCCGCGAAGCCCTAATCGAACGTATTCACCAGTTCGGCGTCGCTGGACTGGGCGGTGCCGGCTTTCCAACCGGCTATAAATTAAAGGGTGGCGGCGACAAAATTGAAACGCTGATCATCAACGCGGCGGAATGTGAACCCTATATCACTGCCGACGATCGGCTGATGCAGGATTGTGCGGCGCAGGTTGTCGAGGGTATCCGTATCCTGGCGCATATTCTGCAACCTCGTGAAGTCCTCATCGGTATCGAAGATAACAAACCGCAGGCCATCTCAATGCTTCGTGCGGTGCTGGCCGACGCGCGGGATATCTCACTGCGTGTCATCCCGACGAAATATCCGTCGGGCGGCGCAAAACAGCTGACCCAAATCCTGACCGGGAAGCAGGTTCCGCACGGCGGTCGTTCTTCCGACATCGGCGTACTGATGCAAAACGTCGGTACGGCGTATGCGGTAAAACGCGCGATCGTCGATGGAGAACCGATTACTGAACGGGTTGTGACCCTCACCGGTGAAGCGGTCAGTCGTCCAGGCAACGTCTGGGCGAGGCTGGGTACACCAGTGAAACATCTGTTAAATGATGCCGGTTTCTGCCCTTCTGCCGATCAGATGGTGATTATGGGCGGCCCGCTGATGGGCTTCACCCTACCGTGGCTCGATGTGCCGGTCGTAAAGATCACCAACTGTTTGCTGGCGCCGTCAGCGACAGAGATGGGTGAACCACAGGAAGAGAAAGGCTGCATTCGCTGTAGCGCCTGCGCCGACGCCTGCCCGGCAGATCTTCTGCCCCAGCAGCTTTACTGGTTCAGTAAAGGGCAACAGCATGACAAAGCCACGGCGCATAACATTGCCGACTGCATTGAATGCGGTGCCTGTGCCTGGGTTTGCCCGAGCAATATTCCGTTGGTGCAATATTTCCGTCAGGAGAAAGCCGAGCTTTACGCAATAAGCCAGGAAGAGAAACGCGCGGCAGAGGCTAAAGCGCGCTTTGAAGCGCGTCAGGCTCGCCTGGAGCGAGAGAAAGCGGCGCGTCTGGAACGTCACAAGAAAGCCGCCGTGCAGCCTGCGGCAAAAGATCAGGATGCCATTGCCGCCGCCCTGGCTCGCGTCAAAGAGAAACAGGCGCAAGCGACTCAACCGGTGATGATCAAAGCCGGTGAAAAACCGGACAATAGTGCGGTGATAGCCGCTCGCGAAGCGCGCAAAGCGCTGGCACGAGCAAAACAGGCCGGGAACGTCACCGCAGTGGATGCCGATCCGCGTAAAGCCGCCGTCGAGGCCGCTATCGCCCGTGCGAAGGCGCGCAAGCAGGAACAGCAGACCAACGGCGAATCTGCTGCACCAACTGAACCGGTGGATCCGCGCAAAGCCGCCGTTGAGGCCGCTATTGCCCGCGCGAAGGCGCGCAAGCAAGAACAACAGGCCAGCGGCGAACCTGCTGCACCAACTGAACCGGTGGATCCGCGCAAAGCCGCCGTTGAGGCTGCTATCGCCCGTGCGAAGGCACGCAAACAAGAACAACAGGCCAGCAGCGAACCTGCCGCACCGGCTGAACCGGTGGATCCGCGCAAAGCCGCCGTCGAGGCCGCAATTGCCCGTGCGAAGGCGCGTAAACAGGAACAGCAGGCCAGCGACGAACCTGCCGCACCGGCTGAACCGGTGGATCCGCGCAAAGCCGCCGTCGAGGCCGCTATTGCCCGTGCGAAGGCACGCAAACAGGCGCAGTTGGCCAGCGACGAACCAGCTGCCCCCTCCCTGGAACCGGTCGACCCACGCAAGGCGGCCATCGCCGCTGCAATAGCGCGCGCAAAAGCTAAAAAAGACGCTCAGCAGCAGGTTGTTAACGAGGAATAAATGGTATTCAGAATCGCAAGTTCTCCCTACACGCATAATCAGCGTCAAACCTCGCGCATTATGCTGCTGGTCTTACTGGCTGCGGTGCCAGGCATCGCCGTGCAATGGTGGTTTTTCGGCTGGGGGACGCTGTTCCAGATCGTACTCGCCTGCGCCAGTGCGCTGCTGGCGGAGGCCGCCGTACTCAGATTGCGTAAACAGCCGGTAGTGGCGATTTTAAAAGATAACTCCGCGCTGCTGACCGGTCTGCTGCTGGCCGTCAGTATTCCTCCCCTCGCCCCCTGGTGGATGGTGATCCTCGGTACGGTATTCGCGGTGATCATTGCCAAGCAATTGTATGGTGGTCTGGGACAAAACCCATTCAACCCGGCGATGATTGGTTATGTGGTGCTGCTAATCTCCTTCCCGGTGCAGATGACCAGTTGGTTGCCCCCGCAGGATATTGCCGCCAGCGCGCCGGGACTGGTCGATGCGCTGCAGGTCATCTTTACCGGGCATACCGCCAGCGGCGGTGATATGAATACGTTGCGTATGGGGATTGACGGGGTAAGCCAGGCCACGCCGCTGGATACGTTCAAAACCTCTCTGCATGCAGGTCATTCTGTTGAGCAGATCATGCAGTACCCCATTTACAACGGTATGTTTGCCGGTGCGGGCTGGCAGTGGGTCAACCTGGCCTGGCTGGCTGGCGGTGTTTTTCTGCTACAGCAAAAAGCTATTCGCTGGCATATTCCGGTAAGCTTCCTGCTCTCATTGGGCGTCTGTGCGACGCTAGGCTGGCTGTTTGCCCCCGAGTCGCTGGCTTCCCCGCAAATTCATCTGCTCAGTGGGGCAACGATGCTTGGCGCATTCTTCATTCTGACGGATCCGGTGACGGCCTCGACGACCAATCGCGGTCGTCTGGTGTTTGGCGCACTGGCGGGCCTGCTGGTGTGGTTAATCCGTAGCTTCGGCGGCTATCCGGATGGCGTGGCCTTTGCCGTACTGTTAGCCAATATTACGGTGCCGCTGATTGACTACTACACGCGCCCGCGCGTGTACGGACACCGCAAAGGATAATCCATGCTGAAAACGATTCGTAAACATGGCATCACCCTGGCGCTGTTTGCCGCTGGCTCGACCGGACTCACCGCCGCCATCAACCAGTTGACCAAAACCACCATTGATGAACAGGCAGCCATTCAGCAAAAGGCGCTGTTTGATCAGGTCTTGCCTGCCGATCGCTATAATAACCGTTTGCAGGATCGCTGCGTCGTGGTCAGCGCCCCTGAGCTTGGCAAAGGCGAGCATCGCGTTTATATCGCTGAGCAGGACGGGACTCCCGTGGCGGCGGTACTTGAGGCGACGGCACCGGATGGTTATTCCGGTGCCATCCAGTTGTTGGTCGGCGCTGATTTCAGCGGTACGATTTTAGGCACTCGCGTGACGGAACACCATGAAACGCCGGGTCTGGGCGATAAAATAGAACGGCGTCTGTCTGACTGGATCACCGGTTTCAGCGGAAAAAAAATCCAGAGTGATAACGACAGCCACTGGGCCGTGAAAAAAGACGGCGGGGATTTTGACCAGTTTACCGGGGCGACGATTACGCCACGTGCGGTGGTCAATGCCGTCAAGCGTGCCGGACTGTATGCCCGGACACTGCCGGCACAACTTCCTCAACTTCCGGCCTGCGGAGAATAAATCATGAGCGAAATTAAAGACGTCATCGTTCAGGGATTGTGGAAAAACAACTCGGCGCTGGTACAACTGTTGGGACTGTGCCCTCTGCTGGCGGTAACCTCTACGGCGACCAATGCGTTGGGGCTGGGCCTTGCCACCACGCTGGTATTGACCCTGACTAATCTGGCGGTCTCGACATTACGTCGCTGGACGCCGGCAGAAATTCGTATCCCAATTTATGTGATGATTATCGCGTCGGTCGTCAGTGTGGTACAGATGCTGATCAACGCCTATGCCTTTGGCCTCTACCAGTCGCTGGGGATTTTTATCCCGCTGATCGTGACCAACTGCATTGTGGTGGGACGTGCTGAAGCCTTCGCCGCCAAAAAGGGTCCGGCGCTCTCTGCGCTCGACGGGTTTTCCATCGGGATGGGCGCAACCGGCGCTATGTTTGTGCTGGGCTCTCTACGTGAGATTATCGGCAACGGAACCTTGTTTGACGGTGCGGATGGGCTGCTCGGTAGCTGGGCAAAGGTACTGCGCGTGGAAATTTTCCACACCGACTCACCTTTCCTGCTGGCAATGCTGCCCCCCGGCGCCTTTATTGGCCTGGGACTCATGCTGGCGGTGAAATATCTCATTGATGAGAAGATGAAAAAACGTCGCGCCAGTGCGTCTGTCGCAACGGAGTTGCCTTCCGGTGAACCAGGGAATGTCTCATGAATAAAGCAAAGCGGTTAGAAATTTTAACCCGATTACGCGCGAATAATCCGCATCCGACGACCGAACTGAATTTCAACTCGCCCTTTGAACTGTTGATCGCCGTGCTGTTATCGGCCCAGGCGACAGATGTCAGCGTGAACAAGGCCACGGCGAAACTCTATCCGGTTGCTAATACCCCCGCCGCCATGCTGGAACTCGGCGTTGAGGGCGTGAAGTCCTATATCAAAACGATCGGCCTGTTTAACAGCAAAGCCGAAAACGTGATTAAGACCTGCCGCATCCTGCTTGAGCAACATCATGGCGAGGTGCCTGAGGATCGTGCGGCGCTTGAAGCTCTGCCGGGCGTGGGTCGCAAGACGGCAAACGTCGTGCTGAATACCGCCTTCGGCTGGCCCACCATCGCCGTCGACACGCATATCTTTCGCGTCTGTAACCGTACCCACTTTGCGCCCGGCAAGAACGTTGAGCAGGTGGAAGAGAAATTGCTGAAAGTGGTGCCCGCAGAGTTTAAGGTCGACTGCCACCACTGGCTGATCCTGCACGGTCGTTACACCTGTATTGCCCGCAAGCCGCGCTGTGGCTCCTGCATCATCGAAGATCTTTGTGAATACAAAGAGAAGGTCGATATCTGACTCGTCGGGGCAACCCCATCCGCCCCGCCATAACTTTTTTTATCCTCTACTTCTTCCTCTTCATTCCGTCAATGATTCCACGTCATCAGGTTTAGACAAATCAATAATCCTGGTGATTAGTGCCTATTCAGGTTAATCCTTTTTTTAATAACGAAAATTTCTATCCAACTGTGATCACGATCATAGTGATAACCCTATGTAAATTATTTTGTTGAATTTGGTTAATTCTACAATCAGATGACAAGGAGTCAGTTTTTATACACAAAACATTACACTGGCTATTTTTTAGATGCTGGCCTTTATCACTACATTAAACGGCACATAGCAGAACATATCGCCATACAGCGATTTTCAGGGCCAGTTGACAGCGTAAAAAACTGCCATTCCGCAATTAAAAAAATTTAACGCTAGATAACATTTATCTACCCCGATGAATTCACCAGATGAGATATATGTAACAGGTTATTACAAAAGACTTGTCTGAAAGTGCAAGATAGTGAACATTACTTGCCGTTTCCCCTCCCACTATAACAATTTCACGGCTACCCAGTGGTATCACGTGACAGAACACCCCCGTTAATATGGGATGTAAAAAAGAGGCTAAAGTGTCTACTGCAAACAAGAAACCAACGGAAAGCGTCAGTCTTAACGCTTTCAAACAACCGAAGGCGTTCTATCTCATCTTCTCGATTGAGCTCTGGGAGCGTTTCGGTTATTACGGCTTACAAGGAATTATGGCCGTTTACCTGGTTAAACAACTGGGTATGTCTGAAGCGGATTCAATCACTCTTTTCTCGTCTTTTAGCGCCCTGGTTTACGGTCTGGTCGCCATTGGTGGCTGGTTAGGCGATAAAATTCTGGGTACCAAGCGCGTCATTATGCTTGGTGCGGTAGTCCTGGCTATTGGTTATGCCCTGGTGGCATGGTCCGGACACGACGCTGGCATCGTTTATATGGGGATGGCCGCCATTGCCGTGGGTAATGGTCTGTTTAAAGCTAACCCGTCCTCGCTACTCTCAACCTGCTATGCAAAAGATGACCCGCGTCTTGATGGTGCATTTACGATGTACTACATGTCCGTCAATATCGGTTCATTCTTCTCAATGCTGGCAACACCGTGGCTGGCCGCGCATTACGGCTGGAGCACCGCGTTCGCGTTGAGCGTTGTCGGTATGCTGATCACCGTGGTGAACTTCGCGTTCTGCCAGCGTTGGGTGAAGAACTACGGTTCTAAACCTGACTTTGAGCCGATTAACTTCCGCAACCTGCTGCTGACCATCGTCGGTGTTATCGCGCTCATCGCGATCGCCACCTGGCTGCTGCATAACCAGCAAATCGCCCGCATGGTTCTGGGTGTGATCGCGCTTGGTATCGTGATTATCTTCGGTAAAGAAGCCTTCTCTATGCAGGGTGCGGCTCGTCGTAAAATGATCGTTGCGTTCATTCTGATGCTGGAAGCGATCATCTTCTTCGTGCTGTACAGCCAGATGCCGACATCGCTGAACTTCTTCGCTATCCGTAACGTTGAGCACTCCATTCTTGGCATCGCGTTCGAACCTGAACAGTATCAGGCGCTGAACCCGTTCTGGATCATCATTGGTAGTCCTATCCTCGCGGCTATCTATAACAAGATGGGCGACACTCTGCCGATGCCGACGAAGTTTGCCATTGGTATGGTGCTGTGTTCAGGCGCGTTCCTGATCCTGCCGCTGGGTGCCAAATTCGCCTCCGATGCGGGCATCGTTTCCGTTAACTGGCTGATCATCTGCTACGGCCTGCAAAGTATCGGTGAGCTGATGATTTCCGGTCTGGGCCTGGCCATGGTGGCACAGCTGGTTCCACAGCGTCTGATGGGCTTCATCATGGGTAGCTGGTTCCTCACCACTGCCGGCGCCAACATCATTGGCGGTTATGTCGCCAGCATGATGGCGGTTCCGGAAAACGTAACGGACCCGCTGATGTCTCTGGAAGTGTATGGTCGCGTGTTCCTGCAGATTGGCGTGGCGACCGCAGTGATCGCTGTTCTGATGTTGCTGACGGCGCCGAAACTGAACCGCATGACTCAGGACGACGAACCTCGCGAGAAAGCGTCTAAAACCGCTACCGCGTAAATTTCTGGGAAACGCATAATGAAGCTGCTAACGTTGCGTTAGCGGCTTTTTTTTTGCCTGAACCCGAACCAGGATACGTTAAACCTCAGTTGAAAGGAGTTATCGATGAAACTGTTCTACAAGCCAGGCGCCTGCTCTCTTGCCTCCCATATTACCCTTCGCGAGAGTGGGAAAGATTTCACACTGGATGGCGTGGATTTGATGAAAAAGCGTCTGGAAAACGGCGATGATTTTTTCGCGGTCAACCCGAAAGGACAGGTTCCCGCTTTGCTGCTCGATGATGGTACGCTGCTGACCGAAGGCGTGGCGATAATGCAATATCTCGCCGACAGCGTTCCTGATCGCCAGTTGCTGGCTCCCGTGAGCAGTATTTCACGCTACAAGACGCTGGAATGGCTTAACTACATTGCGACTGAACTGCATAAAGGCTTCACGCCGCTGTTTCGCCCTGACACTCCAGAAGAGTATAAACCGACCGTTCGCGCGCTTCTTGAAAAGAAAATGCAGTACGTTGATGCCGCTCTCAAAGAGGGACAATGGATTTGTGGCTCGCGTTTCACTATCGCGGATGCCTACCTTTTCACCGTACTGCGCTGGGCGTATGCGGTAAAACTCAATATGGACGGGTTAGAGAATATTGCGGCATATATGAAACGAGTGGCTGAGCGTCCGGGCGTTGCGGCAGCGCTGAAGGCGGAAGGAATACAGTAAGCGAATCAGGCCGGATGGCGGCGGTCAACGCCGCATCCGGCAGGCAAGTCAAAGCTGTGTGGCGCTAAAGTAGTGGTCTGGTTGAGCGATACGATCCTGCGCCGCCACCACCTGCAGTTCATATTCCTGCATTGCTTTGGTAGCAATCATAATCTCATACACCGCCGCCGTCACATGTTCCAGCGCCTGCTGGATTGTCGCCCCCTGCAGCAATTTCACTAACAGTAAACCACTGGTCACATCGCCCACGCCGACCGGCTGACGGACACCGAAATCCACCAGCGGACGACTGATGTGCCAGGCGTCATCGGCAGTAACCAGCAGCATTTCAAAACGATCCTGACTGTAACCCGCACGCGCCAGGTGTTTGACCAGCACAATTTCCGGCCCCTGCGCAATGAGCTCGCGGGCGGCGGTAACCGCTTCATCCACGGTGTTCACCGCGTGTTCACAGAGAATTTCCAGCTCAATCAGATTCGGGGCGATGATGTCGCTGGCAGGTAACGCGTGGCGAACATGAAATTCGGCGACGCCAGGCGCGACAATACACCCCTTTTCCGGATGTCCCATCACCGGGTCACAAAAATATTTCGCCGCCGGATTCGCCGCTTTCACCTGACGCACAATCCCCAGAATATGCTCGCCCTGCTCGGCAGAACCCAGATAACCGCTCAGCACCGCATCACAGCGCTTCAGCTGATCGATATCGGCAATGCCCTGCACAATCTCCGTCAGATGAGAGGGCGGCATGACGCAGCCAGTCCATTTGCCGTATTGCGTGTGATTAGAGAATTGAACCGTATTGAGGGGCCAGACGTTGGCACCGAGGCGGCGCATCGGAAACTCCGCGGCGCTATTGCCAGCATGTCCAAAAACAACGTGGGACTGAATGGCGAGGATATTCTTCATTTTTTGCTTACCACAACCCTGAAAAAATAAAGGGGCGTGGTTTCCCACGCCCCTGCTAACTTTCGATTACTTCCAGCACACCAGACAGTAATTCTTCTTACCGCGACGCAGCAGCGTGTAGCGGCCGTACAGACGATCGCCTTCGGTGAAGGTGTACTCCGGATCCGACTGCTTCTCGCCGTTAATGGTGATCGCGTTTGACGCAATGGTCTTACGCGCCTGACCACGAGACGGCTGCAGTTCGGAATCCACCAGCGCCTGCATCAGATCTGCGCCTTTTTCCATCTCGACCATTGGCACACCGTCCTGCGCCAGTTGTTCGAAGTCCGCTTCACTCAAATCGCTCAGCGTACCGTTGAACAGGCTCTCGGTGATGCGTTTCGCCGCGATAAGGCCCTCTTCGCCATGCACCAGACGCGTGACCTGCTCGGCCAGCACGTACTGCGCACGCGGCGCTTTCCCGCTGTTCTTGTCTTCTTCTTCCAGCGCATTGATCTCTTCAATGTCCATGAAGGTGAAGAACTTCAGGAAGCGATACACGTCGGCGTCCGCCGTGTTGATCCAGAACTGATAGAATTTGTACGGACTGGTTTTCTTCGGATCCAGCCATACTGCGCCGCCTTCGGTTTTGCCGAACTTGGTACCGTCCGCTTTGGTGATCAGCGGAACGGTCAGACCGAAGACCTGATTCTGATGCAGACGACGCGTCAGGTCGATCCCGGAGGTGATGTTACCCCACTGATCGGAACCACCGATTTGCAGCGCCACACCATGCAGTTTATTCAGACAGGCAAAGTCATAACCCTGTAACAGGTTGTAGGAGAACTCAGTGAAGGAGATCCCTTGATCGTCACGGTTCAGACGTTGCTTCACCGCTTCTTTGTTGATCATCTGGTTGACAGAGAAATGCTTACCGATATCGCGCAGGAAGGTCAGCACGTTCATGTTGCCGAACCAGTCATAGTTATTCGCCGCGATAGCGGAGTTGTCGCCGCAGTCGAAATCCAGGAACGGAGCAACCTGTTTACGGATTTTGTCTACCCACTCCTGAACGGTGTCTTCGGTGTTCAGTTTACGCTCGGCGGCTTTAAAGCTCGGGTCGCCAATCAGACCGGTCGCGCCACCGACCAGCGCCACAGGTTTATGACCTGCCTGCTGGAAGCGTTTCAGGCATAACAAGGGAACCAGATGCCCCAAATGCAAGCTGTCAGCGGTAGGATCGAAGCCGCAATAGAGCGCGATCGGGCCTTGCGCCAGTCGCTCTGCTAACGCTTCCTCGTCCGTCACCTGGGCAACCAGCCCCCGCTCTTGCAATTGTTTAATCAAGTTACTGCTTGCCATCAAAATCTCCATGTATAAAACGACTGCACCTTTGCCGGTACACGACTTTTCGCCAGACGCGAAAGCTCTATAGAATAAAGCGCTGGCGCACACAGCGCTAGCGCTTAACGCAACAATTTTCCGGGTTTATGGTGCGAGACGGTCAATTTTCCATGCGTCATTTTCACGCTGGTATAAAAAGCGGTCATGCAGTCGGTGCTCGCCGCCCTGCCAGAACTCCATCTGTTCTATGCTGACGCGGAATCCGCCCCAGAAACTGGGCAGCGGCACTTCGCCTTGCTGGAATTTCTGTTTTAATTCGAGGAATTTACTTTCGAGGATCCCGCGCGCGGAAATGCGGCTGGACTGTTTCGAGACCCAGGCGCCAATCTGGCTGTCACGCGGACGGCTGTGGAAATACTTCACCACTTCCAGGGTCGATAAGCGTTCGGCTTTACCCGTCACCATCACCTGACGTTCCAGCATATGCCAGGGAAACAGCAGGCTGATGCGGGGATTTTTTTCGATTTGATGCGCTTTACGGCTGCCGAGGTTGGTATAGAACACCAGCCCTCTTTCATCGTAGTGTTTCAGCAACACAATACGCTGATACGGTTGGCCATTTTCGTCAACGGTCGCTACAACCATGGCGGTGGGATCCGCCAGTCTGGCGTCACATGCCTGAGCCAGCCAGCGTTCGAAAAGCGTTAACGGCTCAGCGGGAAGATCGCGGCGGCGCAGACCGCCTTTGGTGTATTCACGGCGCAGATGCGCGATTTGCTGCAATTCGTCGTTATCAGACATGGGGTTCGCTACGGATTGTCAGTGGGTGGCGCTATTGTGCGCCGCCCTGCTGGAAATCTCAACGCTTCGGGTTTTGTAACTGGCAGTTATTCAGCACGATACGGTCACGTTTGTAGACGGTCGCGCCGTCGCCTTTCGACCAGAACACATAGATTCCGTCGGTATAGCGCGCGCCTGACGCCGAAATACCCTGCTTCAGATTAAGCAGTTTGTTGTCATAAACAAAATTCACCTCCTGACGGGTATTATTCAATTTTACCGTCAGCGGTTTTTCATCACACTGGTATTCCAGCGTATCCGTTTGCATACGTTCAACAAACTGGTTGTAGACGCTACAACCAGAGAGCATAAGCGGAAAACAGATGAGTAGCAGTTTTTTCATAGACGTATCCTGTAGACTTTCCTGGTCCAGGAGGGGGAATTCACCCTCCTAATCTCCACAGTGTAACGGCAGAAGACAAAAGAAAAATTCAGTTAACTCTGAGTTCGTGGGTTGGCGGGAAACACCGCGCCCAGAATGCTTGCTTCAGAGGCGCCGGTCACCGAGGGCAAATTGCCCGGAAGACCAGCCAGCGTGCGCCACGCCAGCCAGGCAAATGCCAACGCTTCCATATCATCGCCGCTGATCCCGGCCTCATCGGTGGTCGTCACTTCCGTTCCCGGCAGCAGTCCCGCCAGTCGGGTCATTAACAAAGGATTACGACTACCGCCGCCGCAGACCATCAGACGTTCACAGCCCCCACTCAGCAACACCTGTTCAGAGATGGTGACCGCCGTCAGCTCCGTCAACGTCGCCTGAACATCGCGCGGCGCAATCCCCGGGAACGCCGTCAGTTGCCGTTCAATCCAGCCGTAGTTGAAGTATTCACGCCCGGTACTTTTCGGTGCCGGTAGCGAGAACCAGGGATCGCTGAGCATCGTTTGTAGCAACGGAATAATCACCGTCCCACCGCAGGCCCATTGCGCATCTTTATCATAGGGTTTGCCGCACTGCCGCCAGATCCAGGCATCCATCAGCATATTGCCGGGTCCGGTGTCGTATCCACGCACGGGCTGCCCTGGAATCAGCAGCGACAGATTCGCAATGCCGCCAATATTGAGCACCATTCTTCGCTCGGTCGGATGCGCGAGCAGCGCCTGATGAAATGCAGGTACCAGTGGCGCGCCCTGTCCGCCCAGCGCGATATCACGACGACGGAAATCGCCGACTACCGTGATTCCGGTATGCGCCACAATTTGATTGTTATCGCCGATCTGCAGCGTATGCGGCGCCGCGCCGGTGGGTTCATGCCACACCGTTTGCCCGTGGCAACCGATAGCGATAATGTCTTGCGGACGCAATTTTTCCTGCACCAGTAGCGCGTTGACCGCCTCGGCAAACAGTTTGCCCAACCGAACATCCAACTGCCCCAACTGGGAAAGCGTCAGAGATTGCCCCTGGCAAATATCGAGAATCGCCTGTTTAAGGGAAACAGGCATCGGCCAGGTGAGACTCCCCTGTTGGGCCACCATCGTGTCATCTATCGTCGCCAGTACGACATCAACACCATCAAGGCTGGTTCCTGACATCACGCCAATGTAACGGCCCGATTTCATACATGTTCCTTTTTAAGCATGACTTTTTGCCAACACTCCATCATAAACGCGCAGTCAATGCTACGCTTCATTCACGTTTTTCCCGAAAGCACCCTCGCCGCGTTGATTTAATAAATTCACTGAATAGTTCGTTTAAAGTTGGTTAAGCTGCCTGTTATTATGATTTCTGCATCATTCAGACAGAACATGTGACCTTAAACGCGCAAATGCCATATAATTTGACCATGAGGGATGCTTGGGTAGCGTTTCATGGTGAACAGGAGATTTTTAAATGATTAAACGTGTACTGATCGTTTCACTGGCTGGCTTATCTTTAGTGGGTTGTGCCAACACGGATAGCCTTTCAGGCGATGTCTATACCGCTTCTGAAGCGAAGCAGGTTCAGAACGTTACCTACGGGACGATTGTAAACGTGCGTCCGGTAAAAATTCAGGCTGGTGATAATGATAACGTGATCGGCGCCATTGGTGGTGCTGTGCTCGGTGGCTTCCTGGGTAACACTGTGGGTGGTGGTACGGGTCGTTCTCTGGCAACGGCGGCGGGTGCTGTCGCCGGTGGTGTCGCCGGACAAGGCGTGCAGGGTGCGATGAACAAAACGCAGGGTGTTGAACTGGAAATCCGTAAGGATGATGGCAACACCATCATGGTTGTTCAGAAACAAGGTGATACGCGTTTCTCTGCCGGACAGCGTGTCGTACTGGCCAGCAACGGTCGTCAGGTTACCGTTTCTCCGCGCTAAGTGAATTAACGTGTGGTCAGGTCCTGACCACACGTTTCATGACATTAATCGTGCGACTGTAGCTCAATAATATTGTGTTCAAGTCGGGTGATCAGTTTAATCAGCAGGTCAATTTCCTGCGCAGAAATCCCTTCCAGAATTTCACCACGCGTTTTGTTGATAACCGCTTCCATATCAGCAATCAGCGGCTCTGCTTTTTCTGTCAGTTTAATCCGTTTGGCCCGGCGATCGCTGACACAGGTCTGACGTGAAATAAGCCCTTTCTCTTCGAGCTGATCCAGCGTACGTACCAGTGACGGCTGTTCTATGCCAATCGCTTTTGCCAGTTGTATCTGTGATTGATCCGGTGGCAGTTGATGAATATTATGCAGCGTAACCCAGTGCGTCTGCGTCAATTCCAGAGGCTTAAGACGGTGGTCTATCAAAGCACGCCAAATGCGCACCAACCGTGCCAGATCAGAACCTAGTGGCGATTCCAATTTCATCTCCTTATAATTAGCTTGCTAAGATATTATACTGATTTTAGAATAGTGTGCAGCAATTGTATTGCTAAAACAAATGTATTGCTGCATTTGGTTACCGACAGACATATTTTTCAGACATTACGCGAAAAAAGCACGCTTTGTACCAGTTTTTGCTAAACCTGGATAAACGTAGCCTGACGCAAAGGACTATTGCTTGTGACCTCCGCACACAATACAACAGGGATGCCCTTACAGGATTTAGTGATTGGCGCATCTGTTTACTTCCCGCCGCTGTTCAAGGCCTTTGCGCTGGGATTTCTCCTCTGGCTTTTCATCCATCGCCTGCTGCGCGAACGGATTTACTCGGGTGAAATCTGGCATCCTTTATTGATGGATCTGTCAATTTTTGCCCTCTGCGTCTGTTTGGGTCTTCTTTTATTGGTTGCATGGTAATTATGACGCTGAAAACACTGAAATATTTCTCCACCATTGTGGTTGCTACCCTCGCCGTTCTGGCGGGATGGTTTATGTGGAATTATTACATGCAATCCCCGTGGACGCGTGACGGAAAGGTGCGAGCCGAACAGGTCAGCGTTACGCCGCAGGTGTCCGGCGCCATCGTCGATCTCCCGATAAAAGATAACCAGTTCGTCAACGCCGGCGATCTGCTTTTTCGTATCGATAAGACCCCTTTTCATATCGCCGAGCTCAACGCGCAGGCGCAACTGGCTAAAGCACAATCGGAACTGGCGAAAGCCAATAACGAAGCCACTCGCCGTCGTCACTTATCGCAGAATTTTATCTCCGCTGAAGAACTGGACACCGCCAATCTGAACGTCAAAGCGATGCAGGCAAGCGTAGACGTCGCTCAGGCGACGCTCAGACAGGCGCAGTGGCAACTGGCGCAGACGGATGTCCACGCCCCGGTCTCCGGGTGGATAACCAATCTGTCGACGCGTACCGGTGACTTCGCCACCTCCGGTCAACCGTTGTTTGCCCTGGTGGACAGCCACTCCTTCTATGTGATGGGTTATTTTGAAGAAACCAAGCTGCGTCATATCCGCGAAGGCGCACCTGCCCAGATTACACTTTACAGCGGCAACATTAAGTTACAGGGTCACGTATCCAGTATTGGCCGCGCGATTTACGACCAAAGCGTGGAGAGCGATTCCGGTCTGGTGCCGGATATTAAACCCAACGTGCCCTGGGTGCGTCTGGCGCAGCGCGTTCCGGTGCGTATCGAATTTGACCAGCTTCCACGTGACGTAACGCTCGTTTCCGGCACGACCTGTAGCGTAGCGATCGGCAACTAAATGAAGCGACTGCGCGTGTCTCTGGGCAATACGCCGTGGCTGAAAGCGACGGCCGGGCAGTGGCGCTATGCCCTGCGTAATACCCTCGCGATGTGCCTGGCGCTGACGTTTGCCTACTATCTCAATCTGGATGAACCCTATTGGGCGATGACCTCCGCCGCCGTGGTCAGTTTTCCCACCGTCGGCGGCGTAATCAGTAAAAGTCTCGGGCGCATTGCCGGCAGTCTGCTGGGGGCGACCGCAGCGTTAATTCTTGCCGGGCATACGCTCAACGAACCGTGGCTGTTTTTGTTGAGCATGTCCGCCTGGATTGGTTTCTGTACGTGGGCCTGCGCGCAGTTTACCAACAATGTGGCTTATGCCTTCCAGCTCGCGGGATACACCGCCGCCATTATTGCCTTCCCGATGGTGAACATTGTCGACATCACTCAACTCTGGGATATCGCCCAGGCGCGTGTTTGCGAAGTGATTGTCGGGATCCTCTGCGGCGGCACGATGATGATGATTTTGCCCAGCACCTCCGATGGCACCGCGCTACTGACCGCGCTGAAGAACATGCACGCGCGCCTGTTGGAACACGCCAGCCTGCTGTGGCAACCTGAGTCTACTGACGCCATCCGCTCGGCCCACGAAGGGGTGATCGGGCAGATTTTGACAATGAATTTACTGCGTATTCAGGCATTCTGGAGCCATTACCGCTTCCGGCGTCAGAATGCGCTGCTGAACGTCCTGCTGCACCATCAACTGCGCCTGACCAGTGTCATCTCGAGCCTGCGCAGAATGTTATTGAACTGGCCGACGCCTCCGGCCCACACACGTGATGTTATTGACCAACTGTTGACAGCACTGGCCCGTTCACAAACTGACAGTTATGCCGTCGCGCGGATTATTGCGCCACTCGCCCCCACCGACGTAAGCGACTATCGTCACGTCGCCTTCTGGCAGCGGTTACGTTATTTCTGCCGTCTCTATCTGCGTACCAGCCGTCAGCTACGCGTGATTGAAAATGGCGGGCCGCTTACTACCGTTAACATTCCGCGCGCGCCGGCGCTGGCACGGCATACCGACCACGCAGAAGCCCTCTGGAGCGGCCTGCGCACCTTCGTCACGCTAATGGTGATTGGCACATGGAGCATTGTTTCACAGTGGGAATCGGGATCGGCGGCGCTGACCCTGGCGGCCATCAGCAGCGTGCTTTACTCCGTCGTCGCCACACCGTTTAAATCACTCTCACTGCTGATGCGCACGCTGGTATTGCTCTCGCTGTTCAGTTTCGTGGTCAAGTTCGGGCTGATGGTGCAGATTAGTGACCTGTGGGAGTTCCTGCTGTTTTTGTTCCCCTTGCTGACCACCATGCAATTATTAAAATTGCAGATGCCAAAACTGGCGGGGCTTTGGGGGCAACTGATTGTTTTTATGGGTTCGTTTATCGCCGTGACCAACCCGCCGGTCTATGACTTTGCCGATTTTCTGAATGACAATACGGCGAAGATTGTCGGCGTGGCGTTGTCATGGCTGGCGTTCGCGATTTTGCGTCCCGGTTCGGATGCACGCAAAAGCCGGCGTCATATTCGGGCGCTGCGCCGGAGCTTTGTCGATCAGTTGAGCCGTTATCCGACGTACAGTGAAAATGAGTACGAGTCGCTGACCTATCACCATATCAGTCAGTTAAGCAACAGTCAGGATGCGCTGGCACGGCGTTGGCTGCTACGCTGGGGCGTGGTGTTGCTCAACTGTTCGCACGTCGTCTGGCAACTGCGCAGCTGGGAATCGCGTTCTGACCCGCTGTCGCAGGTCAGGGACATCTGTATTGCTTTACTGCATGATGTGATGAGCGAACGCGGCGTCCAGCAACGACCGCTTGCCGCGACGCTGGCTGAACTCCTGCGGATTTGCCAGACGCTGTCTCACCATCATCAACCCGCCGCGCAAGAACTGGCGGCGATCGTCTGGCGACTGTATTGTTCGCTTTCCCAACTGGAACAAGCGCCGCCAGAAGGGTCGCTGACGTCCTGATTATTTGATCACGCCACAAGCGAAACGCGCCCCACCACCGCCCAGGGGTTTGGGCTGATCGGACATATTATCGCCACCGACGTGGATCATCAGCGCTTTGTCTTTGATGTCGTTAAGAGATTTCAGGCGCGTTGCCGTGACAGGAACAATGGCTTTACCTTCGTCATTCACCACCAGCACGGGCAAATCGCCCAGGTGCCCTTCGCCATCCGGTCCGGCGTGTTTACCGGTTTTGTGCGGGTCAAAATGTCCCCCCGCAGACTCAGCAGCAGACGCTTTACCGTCTTTAATGGCAGGCTGACAACTGCCGTTGGCATGGATATGAAAACCATGTTCTCCCGGCGGCAACGCTTTCAGATCTGGTGTAAACTCCAGTCCGTTCTCGGTTTCCGCAATGGTGACTTCCCCGATGGACTGCCCGACACCTTGCGGGGTAACCAGATTCATCTCCACTGTTTCACTGGCGGCTTGCGCCCCCGCACAGGCTAACAGGGTTAACACAGCCAGACTCAATCGCTTCATGGGACCTCCGTTCTGTATGTATGTCGGTTAAGTGTAAACCAGTGACGCGATTTTGAACGGAGATCCGCGATTTTACGTTTACGGGACGTCGTAACCCAGTGCAGCTTTACGGATACGGAACCACTGCTGACGACTCATTTTCAGAGACTCGGCTTTCACTGCCGCACGTACACGCTCGATTTTTCCGGAGCCTATGATCGGCAGCGGCTGCGACGGCAGACGCAGTATCCAGGCGTAAACCACCTGCTCAATGGAAGAGGCATTCAGTTCTTGCGCAATGACCGCCAGTTCGTTACGCAGCGGCTGGAACGCATCGTCATTAAACAGACGTCCGCCACCAAGGCAGGACCAGGCCATTGGGCGAATACGCAGTTGCTGAAGCTGATCGAGGGTGCCGTCTAACAGCAGCGGTTGGTGAACCGGAGAGATCTCCACCTGGTTGGTCGCCAGCGTGAACGGAAGGCGCGATTGCAGCAGCGTAAACTGCGCCGGGGTGAAGTTGGAGACGCCGAAGTGACGCACTTTTCCACTCTGATGCAGATGTTTGAAGGCTTCGGCGACCTCATCGGCATCCATCAGCGGGTCCGGGCGGTGGATCAGCAGCAGATCCAGATGGTCGGTCGCCAGATTGATCAACGACTGTTCCGCACTTTTCACAATATGATCGCGGTCGGTGATGTAGTGGCCGAGCGCGTTTTCCGCACGGGCGGTGGTGGCGATCCCGCATTTGGTGACAATCTGCATCCGCTCACGCAGATGAGGAGCCAGTTTCAGCGCTTCGCCAAAGGCGGCCTCGCACAGATAGCCCCCGTAAATATCCGCATGGTCCACGGTCGTGACACCTAAATCCAGGTGCTCTTCAATAAAGCTCACCAGCTCCCGGGGGGACATATTCCAGTCCATCAGTCGCCAGTATCCCATGACAAAGCGGGAGAATTCCGGGCCTTGTGGCGCAAGAGTAATACGCTGAACCATAACTGCTTCCTCGTGAAGTAAATTACAGCGAGTATATACAATTAGTGGCTTAAAAGAGTGAAGGCTGTTGAGGTTCTTCTGGCGCGGCGGGTTTATTTGCGCGTAATTTACGCAGCAGACGCTGGCGGCATAACCGCAGCACATCTTGTTTTTGTGCGTCGCTCATTTTTTGCCAGTTGAACCGCTCATCCCGACTGCGCAGGCACCCCCGGCAAAAACCGCGTTCATCTGACTGGCAAATTCCCCGACATGGGCTCTGAACGGGAAAAAACTCTAACTGCTCTGCCACGCCCTTTCCTCTTCATTAGGTCTTCACTCTATTGAAGACGTAAACACGATTTCTGGCAAACTGTCTTGCATTAGACCGACTGGTCTATTACACTCCCTGCCATGAACAAGCAAACTGAGTACGATACCCGCGAACACTTACTGGCTACCGGTG
This sequence comes from Citrobacter sp. LST-B2, assembly GCF_057983045.1. Lineage (NCBI taxonomy): Bacteria > Pseudomonadati > Pseudomonadota > Gammaproteobacteria > Enterobacterales > Enterobacteriaceae > Citrobacter > Citrobacter sp. LST-B2. The sequence continues at coordinate 2,329,807 of NZ_CP192598.1, read as the reverse complement.
AGCATCTTTGCATGCAGCGAGGCTTTACCGGTATGGGACTGAGCGAGTTGCTCAAAACCGCCGGGGTGCCGAAAGGATCGTTTTATCACTACTTTCGCTCTAAAGAAGCCTTTGGCGTCGCAATGCTGGAACGGCATTTTGCCGGTTATCATCAGCGGCTGACGGTGCATTTTGACACGGGTCCAGGCAATTACTGCGATCGCATTCTGGCTTATTATCAGGAAACCCTGAATCAGTTTTGCCAGCAAGGAATCATCAGCGGCTGCCTGACGGTTAAACTCTCCGCCGAAGTGTGCGACCTGTCGGAAGATATGCGCACCGCAATGGACCAGGGGGCCGGGAAAATTATGGTCATCCTGGCGCTGGCGCTGGAAAAAGGACGTGATAGTCATTGTTTGACGTTTGCAGGAGAACCACTGCAGCAGGCGCAAATCCTTTATGCGCTGTGGCTGGGAGCGAATCTGCAGGCCAAAATTTCTCGCAGTGCCACCCCGCTGGAAAACGCGTTGGCGCACGTGAAAAATATTATCGCAACGCCTGGTGCTTAACAGGCGTTTTATTTAACTGCTTACTAGACGACCGGTCTATTCATAACGGAAAACATTATGTCATCAGATAAACTGTTTACCCCACTGAAAGTGGGCGCGATCACCGCACCAAACCGTATTTTCATGGCCCCGCTGACGCGTCTGCGCAGCATTGAGCCTGGCGACATCCCGACTCCGTTAATGGCCGAGTATTATCGCCAACGCGCCAGCGCGGGTCTGATCATCAGCGAAGCGACGCAGATTTCCGCACAGGCGAAGGGTTATGCCGGCGCGCCGGGCCTGCACAGTGATGAGCAGATCGCCGCATGGAAGAAAATCACCGCCGGTGTTCATGCTGAAAACGGCCACATCGCCGTTCAGTTATGGCACACAGGCCGTATTTCTCACGCCAGCCTGCAACCGGGTGGACAGCCGCCGGTATCCGCATCCGCTATCAGCGCCGGGACCCGTACTTCCCTGCGTGATGAAAATGGTCAGGCTATCCGAGTGGATACCTCTATGCCACGCGCGCTGGAAACCGATGAAATCCCGGGAATTGTCAATGATTTCCGCCAGGCTATCGCCAATGCGCGTGAAGCCGGTTTCGATCTGGTTGAACTGCACTCCGCTCACGGTTATCTGCTGCATCAGTTCCTTTCCCCTTCTTCTAACCATCGTACCGATCAGTACGGCGGTAGCGTGGAGAATCGCGCGCGCCTGGTGCTGGAAGTGGTCGATGCCGGTATTAAGGAATGGGGTGCGGACCGTATCGGGATTCGCGTTTCGCCTGTTGGCACCTTCCAGAATGTCGACAATGGTCCGAACGAAGAAGCCGATGCGCTGTATCTGATTGAAGAACTGGGTAAACGCGGCATCGCCTATCTGCACATGTCTGAACCAGACTGGGCTGGCGGCAAGCCGTATACCGACGCGTTCCGCGAAAAAGTACGCGCTCGTTTCCACGGTCCGATTATCGGTGCCGGCGCCTATACGCGTGAAAAAGCAGAGACCTTAATTGAGAAGGGTCTGATCGATGCCGTCGCGTTTGGTCGTGATTACATCGCTAACCCGGATCTGGTGGCGCGTCTGCAACGTAAAGCTGAACTCAACCCGCAACGCAGTGAAAGTTTCTACGGCGGCGGTGCGGAAGGCTACACCGATTACCCGACGCTCTAATTCCCTCCATCGCATTCCTTCATTGATAGCGGCGTAAAAACGCCGCTATACTAAAACAACATTTTGAATGTATTGACCATTTTTTAAGGGGACAAAACATGCGTTTACTTCATACGATGCTGCGCGTTGGCGATCTGCAACGTTCTATTGATTTTTACACTAAAGTGCTCGGCATGAAGCTGCTGCGCACCAGTGAAAACACTGAATACAAATACTCTCTGGCATTTGTCGGTTACGGCGAAGAAAGTGACGAAGCGGTGATTGAACTGACCTATAACTGGGGCGTTGACAAATACGAGCTGGGTACGGCTTATGGTCATATCGCCCTGAGCGTCGATAACGCGGCTGAAGCCTGTGAGCGCATTCGTCAGAATGGCGGTAACGTCACTCGTGAAGCTGGTCCGGTTAAAGGCGGCACGACCGTGATCGCTTTTGTTGAAGATCCGGACGGTTACAAAATCGAGCTGATCGAAGAGAAGGACGCCGGGAAAGGTCTCGGTAACTGATTCCTGCCGGGCGCAGTGGCTTTCTGCGCCCGTTGTTTTACTGCATCACTCCGCTTTTTTTGGCATAATGCGCGCTGCAATTTTTCCGTACTAAGAGACCCTGATGTCCGATAACGCTCAACTTACCGGTCTGTGCGACCGTTTTCGTGGTTTCTATCCTGTCGTCATTGATGTTGAAACGGCCGGATTTAACGCCAGAACCGATGCGCTGCTTGAAATAGCTGCCATCACGCTGAAAATGGATGAACAAGGCTGGCTGATGCCGGACAGCACGCTGCAATTCCACGTAGAACCGTTTGAAGGCGCAAATTTGCAGCCTGAAGCACTGGCGTTTAACGGTATCGATCCATCCAACCCGCTGCGTGGCGCGGTGAGTGAATATGACGCCCTGCACGCCATTTTCAAAATGGTCCGCAAAGGAATTAAAGACAGCGGTTGCAGCCGCGCCATTATGGTCGCCCATAATGCAACGTTCGATCATAGCTTTATGATGGCTGCCGCTGAGCGTGCGTCGCTCAAACGCAACCCGTTCCATCCGTTCGTGACGTTTGATACTGCCGCCCTGAGCGGACTGGCTCTGGGACAAACGGTGCTCTCCAAAGCGTGTCTGGCGGCTGGCATGGAGTTTGACGGTACCCAGGCGCACTCAGCGCTGTACGATACCGAGCGCACCGCCGTGCTGTTTTGTGAAATTGTTAACCGCTGGAAGCGTCTCGGCGGCTGGCCGTTACCTCTGCCCGAAGAAGCCTGATTTGGTGACCTGATAACGTCGGTTATCAGGTCGCTCCCCCTTTCACTCATACTGTATATTTGACCAGTATCAATACACCCTGCGCATTTCCCGCTATTCTGTTAAAAGGTCTTGATTCGCCAACATCGCAAAAGGGACAGGGAACATGTCAGCAAAAAATGCGCCGCCTCCGCTGCCGGATATTTTCTCACCGGCAACCCGCGACTGGTTTACCTCGGCATTTCAGCATCCCACGCCGGTGCAGTCGCAAACGTGGGCCGTGACCGCCGCGAATCAGCACGCGCTGGTGATCGCCCCGACCGGTTCGGGGAAAACCCTTGCCGCGTTTCTCTATGCCCTGGATAGCCTGTTTCGTGAAGGCGAGGCAGCGCACGCCACCTCCTCCTCTGACAAAGAAAAGAAAGTCACCCGAATCCTCTATATTTCCCCGATAAAAGCCCTGGGTACGGATGTCCAGCGCAACCTGCAAATTCCCCTGCTGGGGATTAGCGAAGAACGGAAGAAATCCGGCGCGCCAGAGGTGGCTATTCGGGTTGGGATCCGCACCGGCGATACGTCGCCTCAGGAGCGTGCGAAGCTGAGTCGTCATCCGCCCGATATTCTGATCACCACGCCGGAGTCGCTTTATCTGATGCTCACCTCCCGCGCCAGAGAGACGCTGCGCGGCGTTGAAACGGTGATCGTCGATGAAGTACATGCGGTAGCTGGCACAAAACGCGGCGCGCATCTTGCGCTGAGTCTCGAACGTCTGGATACGCTTCTGGCAACGTCGGCGCAGCGCATTGGTTTGTCGGCGACCGTGCGTTCGGTTACAGCCGTTGCCGCTTTTCTGGGCGGCGATCGTCCGGTTACCGTTATCAATCCGCCTTCTACCCGTCACCCGGATATCCACATCGTCGCTCCAGCCGCCAATCTTGATGATGTCTTAGCGGACAATAGCGACAGCGGCGAGGCCATTCACAAGGGGCGAGAAGGTTCCATCTGGCCGCGCATTGAAGCCGGTATTCTCGATCAAATCCTTAGCCATCGTTCCACCATTGTTTTCACCAACTCGCGTGGGCTGGCGGAAAAGCTGACGGCCCGCCTGAATGAACTGTATCTTTCGCGACAACAAGCGTTGCCCCAACCGCAGGCAGAGCCGGTGCACTTTGACTCGCTAACCGGGTCCACCAGTAACCGGGCGCAGGACGCCGCAGAATACATTGCCCGTTCGCATCATGGTTCGGTGTCCAAAGAACAGCGTGCCGTCACCGAACATGCGCTGAAATCCGGCGAACTTCGCTGCGTGGTGGCGACCTCCAGTCTGGAACTGGGGATCGACATGGGGGCGGTTGATCTGGTGATTCAGGTGGCGACGCCCCTTTCTGTCGCCAGCGGCCTGCAGCGCATCGGGCGCGCCAGTCACCAGGTCGGTGGGGTATCAAAGGGGCTGTTCTACCCCAGAACCCGTCGGGATCTGATTGACTCTGCCGTCATCGTCGAGTGTATGTACGCCGGACAACTGGAAACGCTGACGCCGCCACGCAACCCGCTGGATATTCTGGCGCAGCAAACCGTTGCTGCCGTATCAATGGATCCACTCAATGTTGATGACTGGTATGCCCTCGTCCGCCGGGCTTCACCGTGGCAGGATTTGCCGAGAAGCGCATTTGACGCCACGCTGGATATGCTGGCAGGGCGCTATCCCTCCGGCGATTTTGCCGTCTTCCGACCGCGCATAATCTGGAACCGCGAAACCGGGTTATTAACGGCCCGTCCTGGCGCGCAGCTTCTGGCGGTAACCAGCGGCGGTACCATTCCGGACCGCGGCATGTTCAGCGTGCTGCTTCCCGAAGGGGATGAACAAGCCGGATCGCGTCGCGTAGGCGAACTGGATGAAGAAATGGTGTACGAATCACGCGTCAACGACATCATCACGCTGGGTGCTACCTCGTGGCGAATTCAACAAATCACCCGCGATCAGGTTATCGTTGTCCCCGCGCCCGGACGCTCGGCCAGACTGCCGTTCTGGCGCGGCGAAGGCGTCGGGCGCCCGGCGGAACTGGGAGAACGCATTGGTGATTTTATCCATACCATGTCCGATGACAACGCAGAACGCCGGCTCTCACCCCGACTGCGCGATGACAATGTTCTGTCGAATATCAAAGGGTTAATTGACGATCAAAAAAATGCTACAGGCGTGCTCCCCTGGAGTCGTCATCTGGTGCTTGAGCGCTGTCGCGATGAAATGGGTGACTGGCGGGTTATTCTGCATTCCCCTTATGGTCGTCGGGTACACGCGCCCTGGGCGCTGGCGATTGCCGGACGCCTCCATGCGCAGTGGGGGGCTGACGCGTCGATTGTTGCCAGTGATGATGGGATTGTCGCGCGCATACCGGACAGCGACGGGAAACTGCCCGATGCCGCTATTTTCCTGTTTGAACCGGAAAAACTGCTGCGCATTGTCCGGGAGGCCGTCAGCAGTACGGCGCTGTTTGCTGCCCGCTTCAGAGAATGCGCCGCCCGCGCCCTGCTGATGCCGGGCCGCACGCCAGGGCGTCGTTCGCCGCTCTGGCAGCAACGCCTGCGCGCCAGTCAGCTTCTGGAAATCGCGGCGGGCTATCCTGATTTCCCCATTATTCTGGAAACAGCTCGTGAGTGCCTGCAGGACGTTTACGATCTCGACGCACTTGAGCAGGTCATACGCCGGTTGAACACCGGCGAGATCCAGATTTCTGAAGTGACCACGCCAACCCCCTCACCCTTCGCCACCGATCTACTCTTCGGCTACGTCGCGGAATTTATGTACGCCACCGACGCGCCGCTGGCGGAACGTCGGGCTTCGGTACTGGCGCTGGACAGCGAACTGCTGGGCAACCTGTTAGGCCAGGGCGATCCACTGGAGTTGCTTGACCCGGAAATTATCCGCCAGGTTGAAGATGAACTTCAGCGGCGGGCGGCGGGCAGGAAAGCCCAGGGGATGGAAGGCGTTTACGATTTACTGCGCGAACTGGGACCAATGAGCGTCGACGAAATTGCCGCCAGACACGAAGGAACGCTCGCTGACATCAGGACATGGCTTGATGAGCTGTCCGCTGAAAAACGTATTTTCCCGGTCGTTATCGCGGACACGGCGCAGATGGCCTGCACGGACGATGCAGCCAGACTTCGTGACGCGCTGGGTATTCGCCTGCCTGCGACGATTTCACCGGCGTGGCTGCATCCGGTGAACGCGCCGCTGCGCGATCTTTTCCTGCGCTTCAGCCGTACCCACACGTTGTTTACTCGCACCCAGATTGCGCAGACGTTCGGGTTGGGGGTAGCCGTCGCCGGCGATCAACTGCGTCAATTGCGCGATGAGGGTGTCCTCATTCCGTTGCGTGCCAGTACTTCTTCCACGCCTGACGAAGCGTCAACGTGGGTGAATGAGGACGTATTTCATCGTCTTCGCATCCGCTCGCTGCATGCGGCAAGAGAGGCAACCCGTCCGGTTCCGGCAACGAGCTACACCCGACTGTTGCTGGAGCGTCAGGGACTTATTTCATCCGCCGACGGCAGCCCGGCGCGCTTACCGCCCTCCTCCACGGGTACGCTGGAAGGAAGTGACGGCGTCACGCGTGTTATTGAACAACTGGCCGGAGTCGGCCTGCCTGCCTCGTTGTGGGAAAGCCAGATTTTCCCTGCTCGTGTCCGTGATTATTCACCGGATATGCTCGATGAGTTGCTGGCGACGGGTGAAGTCATCTGGTCAGGACAAAAGAAACTGGGCGACGATGATGGACGGGTGGTACTGCATTTACGGGATTACCTGGCAGAAACGCTTTCCCCGCCATCCGGTGACAGCGAGGCGCTTTCAGACTTACAGCGCGCAATTTTGGACGTTCTTTCTGGTGGTGGCGCATGGTTTGCGCAGCAACTTAGCGCGTTGATTCAGACGCGTGCGGCAGACGCTGGCGGTGACGAGTGGTTAACGCCAGCCACGCTGCATGAGGCACTTTGGGGTCTGGTCTGGCAAGGGTATATAACGACCGATATCTGGGCTCCGCTGCGTGGCCTGACGCGTACTGTCGCCGCATCGCGCCAGCCGTCACGACGTTCGCCGCGTATGCGTCGTGGACGCCCGGCTTATGCCGCGCCGCGCCTCTCGTCCATCGCTGTACCGGTTTCTTACACCACGCCTGCGCTGGCCGGTCGCTGGTCGTTGCTGCCGCGAGAGACGTTGAATGATACTGAAAGGATGCTGGCCTGTGCCGAGAATATGCTCGATCGCTACGGCGTAATTGGTCGCCAGGCCGTGATTGCCGAGAATGTGCCTGGCGGCTTTCCCGCCATGCAGACGCTGTGCCGAAGCATGGAAGATTCTGGGCGAATTCTGCGTGGGCGGTTCGTGGAGGGAATGGGCGGCGCGCAGTTTGCCGAGCGGGACACTGTCGATCGTCTTCGCGATCTGACGTCGTCGACGTCTGAACAACAGGCGTTTACGGCGGTGGCGCTATCTGCGAACGATCCCGCTAATCCCTGGGGAACGCTACTACCGTGGCCGACGCATCCGTCATCTCTGGTCCCCGGGCGGCGTAACGGCGCGTTTGTCGTGATTTCCGCTGGACAGTTGCGGCTGTACCTTGCTCAGGGAGGAAAAAAGATGATGATCTGGACAGAAAATGAGGAAATGCCTTCGCCGGAGATTTTCAGGGCGCTGGCGAGAGCCTTACGCCGTGAACCGCGACTGCGTTTCACACTGTCGGAAGTTAACGATAAACCGGTACGGCAAACCCCTCTCTTTACCCTGCTACGGGAAGTCGGGTTTTCCAGTTCGCCGCAGGGGCTGGACTGGGGATAGGAAGCGCAGAAATGAAAAGGAGCTTAACCTGAGTCAGGAAAAGCTCCCCTTTAACCGTCTACTGATTACTCAGCGTCTGATTCTTCAGATTTGTATTTTGCAGCGGTCTCTTTGATCAACTGCTGCAGTTCGCCGCGCTGGTACATTTCGATCAAAATGTCGCAGCCGCCAACCAGTTCACCGTCAACCCACAGCTGTGGGAAGGTCGGCCAGTTTGCATATTTTGGCAGTTCTGCGCGAATATCCGGGTTTTGCAGAATATCCACATAGGCAAAACGCTCACCACAGGCGGAAAGTGCCTGCACAGCCTGGGCGGAGAAGCCGCAGCTTGGCAGTTTTGGAGAACCTTTCATATACAGGAGAATCGGGTTTTCAGCGATCTGGCGCTGGATTTTTTCGATAGTGGTGCTCATTGTCTTGCTTCCTTAACTTCTTTTACGGCAGTCGACTGACATTGTAGCGTTTCAGAGCGACATCGGAAAATAACATTTTCATTACGCTTTACTATTTTATCGTCTGAACGCATAAGTTGCATTCCCAATAATAGTTTCCTCAGTGCCTGTGTCGAAAGTGTGCGCTAAATAAGCAGATTTAGCTTTGGCTGCTGTTTTTTTTTGCACTCAATAGCGAAACCGTATTTTTAACAATAAAAGCTATTAACTTTATTCGTTTCTATAGATTAGAATCATCAGGTTTTGTAAATCACACGCAGGTATGATTGCGACCTGCCTTAACAGAGGAATGCTCAGTGGCGCGGATAAACCGACTTTCCCTCACGCTCTGTGCTTTGCTATTTACAACGATTCCCTTTATGCCGATGGCACATGCGTCCAAGCAAGCCAGGGATACGGCTGGTCTTACGGATAGTAAGAAAACCAGCAACAAAAAGAAAAGTACGGCAACAGCAAAAAAAACGAATAAAACCAATCAAAAAACCGCCAGGAAAACGACCAGCAAAACCAGCACGAAAACCGCCTCTTCTTCTAAGAAAAAAATCACCGCCTCTGCCAAAACCAGCAAAACAGCCAGTCGCAAAAGTAAAACCGTCGCTGCGAAAAAGACAGCCGCTGTCAGCTGGAGTGAAAAGTGCACCCCGCGTAAAGGACACAAGCCGACGTGTGTGAAAGTGAAGAACACGGCGTCAGGAAAGATTGCGGATGCCCATAAAGTGAAAGTGCAAAAAGCGACCAGCACGGCGATGAACAAATTAATGAGTCAGATTGGCAAGCCGTACCGCTGGGGTGGTACGTCTCCGCGCACCGGTTTCGATTGCAGCGGTCTGGTTTATTACGCTTATAAAGATCTGGTTAAATTCCGTATTCCGCGCACAGCAAATGAAATGTATCACCTGCGTGATGCCGCACCGATTGATCGTGGGGAATTGAAAAATGGCGATCTGGTGTTCTTCCGCACTCAGGGACGTGGTACTGCCGATCACGTCGGCGTTTATGTCGGCAACGGCAAATTTATTCAGTCACCGCGCAGCGGTCAGGAAATCCAGATCACATCGCTCAGCGAAGATTACTGGCAACGCCACTATGTCGGCGCTCGCCGGGTCATGACGCCCAAAACCATTCGTTAAAACTTTACCCTGTTGTTAACGCAACAGGGTAAGTTCATCTTTTGTCTCACCTTTCAATTTGCTACCCTATCCTTACGCACAATAAGGTTATTGCGCGAAATACTATTAATAATAAGGAGAGAAGCAATGTCGTTCGAATTACCTGCACTACCGTATGCCAAAGATGCGCTTGCGCCGCACATTTCCGCCGAGACGCTGGAATATCACTATGGCAAACACCATCAGACCTATGTCACCAACCTGAACAACCTGATCAAAGGCACTGCCTTTGAAGGGAAATCACTGGAAGAGATCGTACGCAGTTCGGAAGGCGGCGTGTTCAATAACGCTGCTCAGGTCTGGAACCACACGTTCTACTGGAACTGCCTGGCACCGAATGCTGGTGGCGAGCCAACCGGCGAACTGGCTGACGCGATTGCCGTCTCTTTCGGCAGCTTTGCCGAGTTCAAAGCGCAATTTACCGACGCGGCGATCAAAAACTTCGGCTCTGGCTGGACCTGGCTGGTTAAAGGAAAAGAGGGCAAGCTGGCTATCGTTTCCACCTCCAACGCTGGCACGCCGTTGACCACCGACGCCACGCCGTTGATGACCGTCGACGTATGGGAGCATGCATACTACATTGACTACCGCAATGCGCGTCCTGGCTACCTGGAACACTTCTGGGCGCTGGTAAACTGGGAGTTTGTAGCGAAGAACTTCGCCGCGTAAAAAAGATAACGCAGAAGGGAATCCCTTCTGCGTTTTTGTCCTGCCGTTAACTGGCGACGCACACCTGTTCAGGTTGTTTTCTCGCCGAGATAAACACCAGCAACAGCGCCATACCCGCCACAATCGCCCCCATCACAGGAACAAAACTGTAGCCTAATCCGCCTGAAATGACGGCCCCGCCAGCCGCAGCGCCCAGCGCATTTCCAAGGTTAAACGCGCCAATGTTCACGGAAGATGAGAGACCCGGCGCTTCATGAGCCACACGCATGACGCGCATTTGTAACGGAGGGACGACCGCAAAGGTTGCCGCCCCCCAGACCACCATGCTGACCGCCGCGCCCAGTTCATTCTGCGCCAGGAAAGGGATCGCCAGCATAATTACCATCAGCAGCAGCAAAAAGCCCTTCAGCGTGCCGTTAACCGAGCGATCGGCCAGTTTCCCTCCGAGGTAGTTGCCAATGGAGAAGCCCACACCGATCAGAACCAGCATCCCGGTCACAAAGGCCGGTGTCGCATGGGTGATGCTTTGCAGAACAGGCGAAATATAGGTATAGAGCGTGAACATGGCGCCCGCTCCCAGTACGGTAGTCAGTAGCGCGGAGAGCACCTGAGGACGCATCAGCACCGCCAGCTCTTTTTTCACTTCCGGGCGCGCCCCGGCACCGCCTTTTGGCAATGATAAGAAGAGACTCAACATCGAGATAACCCCCAGCCCCGCTGTCGCCATAAACGACATTCGCCAGCCGATGGTTTCACCCAGCCAGGTCGCCGCCGGCACACCGCCGATATTGGCGATGGTCAGCCCCATAAACATGGTCGCAACGGCGCTCGCCTGTTTGTGCTTCGGCACCACGCTTGCCGCCACCACCGAGCCCAGGCCGAAGAATGCGCCGTGGTTAAGGCTGGTTAAAATACGTGACAACATCAGCGTGGTGTAATCCGGTGAAATCGCCGAGAGCACGTTACCGAGCGTAAAGATAGCCATCAGAAAAATGAGCGCATTACGGCGTCCGCGATGTGACAGCAACAGCGTCATCAACGGCGCGCCGACCATCACGCCGACCGCATAGGCACTAATCAGCATACCTGCCGCGGGAATAGACACATCAACGCCACGCGCGATGACGGGCAGCAGACCCATTGGCGAGAATTCGGTGGTACCGATGCCAAACGCACCAATGGCCAGCGCCAGTAACGGATAATTGATTTTCATGCAGTGATGACTCCGGCTCTTCGCGACAGGGCGCGATGCTTAACAAAGAGTCAAAAGCATGACATCAATCACAAAAAAAGAGAAGTTAACAAAAATACAAAAGACTTTTGCAGATTCAATAACAATATGGCGGGAGGTTCGAGGGAGCAGGAACTCCCCCGAGGGGATCAGTGCAGTGCCGCCGTCAGGCCGCCCGCAACGATTAAAGCCAGGACAATAAACGTGGTCACTAATGAAAATTTCAGATCGGTGCTCATCAACTTTTCTCCTTTTTATACCCACACAAAAAGTGATATAGCGCATTTTTACACACTTGAGTGTAAAAATCTCCCACGATTTAGAGTGATATGTGCTTTTAATACTTCCCCTTTTCGTAAAGATCAGACAAAATTCGACGCTTACTTGATTAGCGTACCGGCCATTGACCCCTTCCTGACGTTCCGTGTCGTTTCCCGGCGTGCCGCAGCCCAGACGTTGGGCACAGGATGAGTAAAGGCAAACGTTTACTTGGCGTAATTTAATGTTCAGGTTGGGTCTGGAGTGAGATTTAATGGCAACAATTAAAGATGTAGCGAAGCGCGCAAACGTTTCCACTACAACCGTGTCACACGTAATTAACAAAACGCGTTTCGTCGCTGAAGAAACACGCAATGCAGTGTGGGCGGCAATCAAAGAATTGCACTATTCCCCCAGCGCGGTTGCCCGTAGCCTGAAAGTTAACCATACCAAATCTATCGGTTTGCTGGCGACGAGCAGCGAAGCCCCCTATTTTGCTGAAATTATTGAAGCGGTTGAGAAGAACTGCTTCCAGAAGGGCTATACCCTGATCCTCGGCAACGTCTGGAACAACCTGGAAAAGCAGCGTGCCTATCTGTCGATGATGGCGCAAAAACGCGTTGATGGCCTGTTGGTAATGTGTTCCGAATACCCCGATCCCCTGCTCTCGATGCTGGAAGAATATCGTCATATCCCAATGGTGGTGATGGACTGGGGCGAAGCCAAAGCCGACTTCACTGATACGGTGATTGATAACGCCTTCGAGGGCGGCTACATGGCAGGCCGTTACCTCGTCGAGCGTGGACATCGCGAAATTGGCGTGATCCCAGGACTGATGGAGCGTAACACCGGCGCAGGCCGTTTGGCCGGATTTATGAAAGCGATGGATGAAGCGCTGATTAAAGTGCCTGAAAACTGGATTGTTCAAGGCGACTTCGAGCCGGAATCCGGCTACCGCGCCATGCAGCAAATTCTGTCGCAGGCGCATCGCCCAACGGCGGTCTTCTGTGGCGGCGATGTCATGGCGATGGGCGCCCTTTGCGCCGCTGATGAGATGGGTCTGCGCGTCCCGCAGGACGTGTCGCTGATAGGCTACGACAACGTGCGCAACGCCCGCTTCTTTACACCAGCGTTGACCACCATCCACCAGCCGAAAGATTCACTGGGTGAGACGGCCTTTAATATGTTACTGGACCGTATCGTCAATAAACGCGAAGAGTCGCAGTCTATTGAAGTCCACCCGCGCCTGGTGGAGCGCCGCTCCGTGGCGGATGGCCCGTTCCGCGACTACCGTCGTTAAGCCTCTTCTGCGGGAGTCTCATCGGGCTCCCGCAGCCACTCTTTGTTCAGCGTTTCACTGTCTCCCAGATAATCCAGCAGCCAGATCAGCGCAGGTGACATATCATTCTGCTGCCAGGTCAGGCAACAGGCCGCATCCGGGAAAGGATTATCCAGATTTAACGCGACCCACTGCCCCTTGTTGAGATACGACTTGGCGAAATGTGTCGGGACCATGCCGACACAGAGTCCGGCGCTGATACAGGTCGCGGAAGAATCCCAGTCCGGCACCACCACCCGCTTCTGATTGTCCAGCAGCCAGGTCACGCGTTTCGGCAGCGTGCGGGAGGTATCTTCCAGCACCAGCGACGGCCAGTTGCGCAACGTGTCATCGCTTAACGGCCCGCTCATGGCGGCCAGCGGATGCGTACTGGCAACGACACAACACCAGCTCAGCTTACCCATATCGCGGAAAGTGTATCGTCCGCCAACCGGGATCGCCTGGGTTGCCCCGATGGCGAGTTCGACCCGACCATCTGACAGCGCGTCCCAGACGCCATTAAACACCTCCTGGAAGACCAGTAGTTCCACGTCATCAAAGTGGCGGTAGAAATCGACAATCAATTGCCGCGTGCGTTCCGGGCGCACGATATTGTCCACCGCAATGGGGAGTTGCCCACGCCAGCCGTTAGCGATCTGCTGACACTGTTGACGCGTGATCTGCATTTTTTTGATGACAGAGCGGCCTTCTTTCAAAAACCAGGCGCCCGCCGGGGTTAACACCACATCACGATGGCGACGTTCAAAAAGCGGGACGGCCAGCCACTCTTCCAGTTGGCGAACCGTATAGCTGACCGCTGAAGGCACCCGGTGCAACTCCTGGGCCGCGGAACTGAAGCTCCCGTTGCGTGCCACGGCATCGACCACTTCCAGCGCATATTCTGACCACATAATCTGCCTACAAAATTTTTGAATGCAATAAACAAATATTACCGTTTCACAAGCCCAAATTCACTCCCTACACTCTGCGCCAGTGTGATTAATCAAAATTAGAGAACAACTATGCAACCAGGAAAAGGGTTTTTAGTCTGGCTGGCAGGGCTCAGCGTGTTGGGTTTTCTGGCAACCGACATGTATTTGCCCGCTTTTGCCGCCATTCAATCTGACCTGCAAACACCGGCCTCTGCCGTAAGCGCCAGCCTGAGTCTGTTTTTAGCAGGCTTTGCCGTCGCCCAACTGCTGTGGGGACCCCTCTCTGACCGTTATGGCCGTAAACCGATCCTGTTGCTGGGTCTGTCTGTCTTCGCCCTCGGTAGCCTGGGTATGCTGTGGGTGGAGAGCGCAACGGGCCTGTTAGTACTGCGTTTTATTCAGGCCGTGGGAGTCTGCGCGGCGACCGTCATCTGGCAGGCGCTGGTTACCGATTACTATCCTTCGCATAAAATTAACCGCATTTTCGCGACCATCATGCCGCTGGTCGGGCTGTCTCCTGCACTGGCGCCGTTATTAGGCAGTTGGATTCTGACCCATCTTTCCTGGCAGGCGATCTTTGCCACGCTGTTTTTCATCACGCTGCTGCTGATGCTGCCCGCCCTGTTTTTAAAGCCCACCACCCGGGCTCGCGATGACAGCAAGGACAAACTGACGTTCACCACCCTGCTGCGTGCGAAAGCGTACCGCGGCAACGTCCTGATTTACGCCGCCTGTTCTGCCAGCTTCTTTGCGTGGTTGACCGGTTCCCCGTTTATTTTGAGTGAAATGGGCTACAGCCCGGCGGTGATTGGGCTGAGCTACGTACCGCAGACCATTGCTTTTCTGATTGGCGGCTATGGCTGTCGCGCCGCGTTGCAAAAATGGCAGGGACAACAGCTCCTGCCCTGGCTGCTGGTTATCTATGCGCTGAGCGTGGTGGCAACCTGGGCGGCAAGTTTTATCCATCACATCACGCTTGCAGAGATCCTGATCCCCTTCTGCATAATGGCGATTGCCAACGGGGCTATTTACCCGATTGTGGTTGCCCAGGCGCTGCGTCCATTCCCGCAGGCGACGGGTCGTGCCGCAGCCCTGCAAAATACCCTGCAGTTGGGTCTGTGCTTCCTGGCAAGCCTGGTCGTTTCCTGGCTTATCAGCACACCGCTGTTGACCACGACCAGCGTGATGTTGTCTACGGTGGTACTGGCTGGACTGGGCTATAAGATGCAACTGCATCCTTCTAACGACAGTGCGCAGCATGATAATTGCGGGATTGCCCACAGCGAATCCCATTGATATCACTCATAATCACCGTTAATTAGTCGGCTAACAATTTTTGGTTGTATCATCGTTTTTTGAGGCCTATACTAAATTTCGGTTGTTAAAATTACGATAATTATTATGTGTTAACGGGAACCGGAGCGTTCCCGGTTCCCCATGGATGGCCTTTTCGGCAAGGGGTCCTCCCTTCCTCTGTTCTACGTCGGATAATAGACTCGCGGAATGTTTCCGTGAGATTTCTCACTAAGCCCAAAAAGCGTCTACGCTGTTTTAAGGTTCTGATCACCGACCAGTGATGGAGAAACTATGAGTTCATCGTGTATAGAAGAAGTCAGCGTACCGGATGACGACTGGTACCGTATCACTAACGAATTATTAAGCCGCGCGGGCATTGCCATCAACGGCTCTTCACCAGCAGATATACGCGTTAAAAACCCCGATTTTTTCAAACGCGTTTTACAAGAGGGGTCGCTCGGTCTGGGTGAGAGTTACATGGATGGCTGGTGGGAATGCGATCGGCTGGACCAGTTTTTTAGCAAAGTTCTGCGAGCAGGACTGGAAAACCAACTTCCCCATCATTTCAAAGATACCCTCCGCATCGCGGCCGCTCGCCTGTTCAATCTGCAAAGTAAAAAACGAGCGTGGATCGTCGGTAAAGAACATTACGATCTCGGCAACGATCTGTTCAGCCGTATGCTCGACCCTTTTATGCAGTATTCCTGCGCGTACTGGAAAGACGCGGATACTCTGGAGGCGGCGCAGCAGGCCAAACTGCGGTTAATCTGCGAGAAATTGCAACTGCAACCCGGTATGCGTGTGCTGGATATTGGCTGCGGCTGGGGGGGTTTATCGCACTATATGGCGACGCATTACGGCGTCAGTGTGGTTGGCGTGACGATTTCAGCCGAGCAACAGAAAATGGCTCAGGCCCGCTGTGCCGGGCTGGATGTGTCGATTCTGTTGCAGGATTATCGTGATTTGCACGATCAGTTTGACCGCATTGTCTCGGTAGGCATGTTTGAGCACGTCGGCCCTAAAAATTACGCGACCTATTTTGACGTGGTTGATCGCAATCTGAAACCCGAAGGGCTGTTCTTATTACATACCATCGGTTCGAAGAAAACCGACAATAATGTCGACCCGTGGATCAACAAGTATATCTTCCCGAATGGTTGCCTCCCGTCAGTACGTCAGATAGCCAACGCCAGTGAATCGCACTTTGTGATGGAAGACTGGCATAACTTCGGCGCGGATTACGACAAGACGCTGATGGCATGGTACGAGCGTTTTCTCGCTGCCTGGCCTGAAATTGCCGAGAACTATTCCGAGCGTTTTAAACGGATGTTCAGTTACTACCTCAACGCCTGCGCCGGCGCGTTCCGCGCCCGCGATATTCAGCTCTGGCAGGTGGTATTCTCGCGCGGCGTTGAAGACGGCCTCCGCGTAGCCCGCTAAACTTTCTTATGCCCCCGCCGTCTTGCGGGGGCTGGAGGGTTTTACGCTTCGCTGGCGGTTTTCGTTACCGCCGCTTCACGCGCAGCCAACACGCGTTCTACCGTATCCACCACCGCCTGCGTTTGCGGATCGATTTCGATATTGACGCGCGCGCCCAGTTTTTTCTTACCCAGCGTCGTGCGTTCCAGGGTTTCCGGAATGAGATGCACGCAAAAACGCGTCGCGGTGACTTCTCCGACGGTCAGGCTGATCCCATCAATCCCGATAAAACCTTTGTACAAGATGTATTTCATTAGCGTCGGATCCTGGACTTTGAACCAGATCTGACGGTTGTTTTCGGAGGTTAAAATCTTTGACAC
This sequence comes from Citrobacter sp. LST-B2, assembly GCF_057983045.1. Lineage (NCBI taxonomy): Bacteria > Pseudomonadati > Pseudomonadota > Gammaproteobacteria > Enterobacterales > Enterobacteriaceae > Citrobacter > Citrobacter sp. LST-B2. The sequence continues at coordinate 2,312,904 of NZ_CP192598.1, read as the reverse complement.
TTCCGCGGTGGTCATGATGTGACCGGACATCAGATGCCCGCCAATCTCATCGCTGAATTTTGCCGCACGCTCGACGTTAAGCAGGTCGCCCACCTTCAGATCGCCCAGATTGGTGATCCGCAGCGTTTCTTTCATCAAATCAAAGCTAATGCGATTGCCGTTAATTTCTGTGACGGTCAGGCAGCAGCCGTTATGCGCCACCGATGCGCCCGTTTCCAGCGCGTCCAGCATGTATTCAGGTAATTCCACTACATGGGTGCGAAAATTGGGTTTTTCATCGATCGACACCAGTTTTGCGGTGCCCTGTACAATACCTGTAAACATACCTGCAACTCCTGAATTCAGTTAAGCCATTTCTGCCTGCCACAATAGCAGTTGGAAAATCAGGTTGCCAGTGAAGTGCCCCTTGGCCTGTTTTTTTCACTGGTGAAATTAGCATTCATCGCTACAATAGACTGAAATTTCCCCTTACATCTTCTTCTTGCTGCCACCCGTGGCGGCTTTTTTAGTCTCTCAAATAAAAACAAAATGATAGGTGTACACGTGCAGAAGTATATCAGTGAAGCGCGTCAGTTATTGGCTCTGGCAATACCGGTGATTCTTGCGCAAATCGCCCAAACCGCAATGGGGTTCGTCGATACCGTGATGGCGGGTGGTTACAGCGCCACCGACATGGCGGCCGTCGCCATTGGCACCTCCATCTGGCTGCCCGCCATTCTGTTCGGCCACGGGTTGCTGCTGGCGCTGACTCCGGTGATTGCTCAGCTCAATGGTTCCGGACGCCGCGATCGCATTGCGCATCAGGTGCGTCAGGGCTTCTGGCTAGCGGGTTTCGTCTCACTGCTGATTATGATTGTGCTGTGGAACGCCGGTTATATCATCCGCTCTATGCATAACATCGATCCGGCCCTGGCGGATAAAGCCGTCGGTTACCTTCGTGCATTGTTATGGGGCGCACCGGGCTATCTGTTCTTCCAGGTTGCGCGTAACCAGTGCGAAGGTCTGGCGAAAACCAAACCCGGCATGGTGATGGGTTTTCTTGGCCTGCTGGTCAACATCCCGGTGAACTATATCTTTATCTATGGTCACTTCGGCATGCCGGAACTCGGCGGTGTCGGCTGCGGTGTGGCGACTGCGGCGGTCTATTGGGTGATGTTTAGCGCCATGCTCTGGTACGTGAAACATGCGCGTTCAATGCGCGATATCCGCAACGAACAGCGTTTCAGCAAGCCGGATAACGTGGTGATGAAGCGCCTGGTGCAACTGGGTCTGCCGATTGCGCTGGCACTGTTCTTTGAAGTCACATTGTTCGCCGTGGTGGCGCTCCTGGTTTCTCCGCTGGGCATTGTCGATGTCGCTGGTCACCAGATCGCCCTGAACTTCAGTTCGCTGATGTTTGTTTTGCCGATGTCACTGGCGGCGGCGGTCACTATTCGCGTGGGCTATCGTCTTGGACAAGGTTCAACGCTGGATGCGCAAACCGCCGCGCGTACTGGTTTAGGCGTTGGCGTCTGCATGGCGTGTCTGACGGCTATCTTTACCGTGACGCTGCGTGAGTACATCGCCCTGCTCTATAACGACAATCCTGAAGTGGTGACGCTGGCGGCGCAACTGATGCTGCTGGCGGCGGTTTATCAGATTTCGGACTCCATCCAGGTCATCGGCAGCGGGATCCTGCGTGGTTACAAAGATACGCGTTCGATTTTCTTTATCACCTTTACCGCCTACTGGGTGTTGGGATTACCGAGCGGTTATATTCTTGCCCTGACCGACCTGGTGGTGGACAGGATGGGGCCGGCTGGATTCTGGATGGGCTTTATCATCGGCCTGACGTCGGCGGCGGTTATGATGATGCTGCGAATGCGCTTCTTGCAACGTCTGCCTTCTACGGTGATTCTGCAGCGCGCTGCGCGATAAAACGACGATAGCCGCCAGCTGGCGGCTATTCTCTCGACATTTTGCGCACTTCCTCCGCAATCGAGTGAAATCCGGAAGAAAATTACCATTTCCCTCTTGCCACCTCCCGGCTCTGCCGCTAATATTCGTCCCCGTTGTCACACACAACGTTGCGTTCATAGCTCAGTTGGTTAGAGCACCACCTTGACATGGTGGGGGTCGTTGGTTCGAGTCCAATTGAACGCACCATTTTGCGTCCGTAGCTCAGTTGGTTAGAGCACCACCTTGACATGGTGGGGGTCGGTGGTTCGAGTCCACTCGGACGCACCATTTCACCGCCTGGTGATAGGGTGCCTGTTCTCTTTCCCTGCTCTCCTATTTTTCTCTGGTATTATTTCTCATCACTCAGTTTCGCGTAATAAAAATCAATAAATTACCCATTCATTGATTCATATTCCTGACTTGCGGGTATGGGGGAAGTCTTCGCTTACCTTCCCATTAACCGTGTTGTATTGATGCAGCTTATTAACTACTTTCACTCCTCGCTTGCCATGACCTCCACTGCAGCATGAATGGGGTTTGCGCGCCCTGATTCTGGTACACTCCCCGACATAGTGTCAGGGAGAAGAGTTCAGTTCATTGTCACTGTGAATGATCATTACGTCGTTGAATGGAGAATGGATATGCCGAAATTGTTACAACTTCACTTCGCTTTTACTGGCCCATTTGGCGCAGAAATGGCTGAGCAACTGCGTGGTCTGGCGGAGTCGATTAACCAGGAGCCGGGATTTATCTGGAAGGTGTGGACGGAGAGTGAGCAAAACAAGGAAGCGGGAGGGATCTATCTTTTCGAAAGCGAGGAGACCGCGCTGGCTTATCTGGATAAACATACCGCGCGTTTAAAAAACCTTGGCGTTGACGAAGTCATCGCGAAAGTGTTTGATGTGAATATTCCATTGAGCGAAATCAACAACGCCAGAGTGGTTTAATAATGCCGCAGAGGGGGATTTAACGTGACGCCAGGCTGGAGAGATATTTTTCCCCCGAGCGTTGCACGATTTGACTGGCATTGTGGGTAATATTCTGCCCTTCAAATGCCCCGTACAGACTGGAAAACGTCACCGTGTTTAACCGCTGGATGATCCCACCGACGGTTTTCGATGACAGCGGCAACATGTTCGGATAGCTCCACATAAACGACACCGCGTCAGCACCGGGAGTGACCTGCAAGATATCTCCGGCGAGGATCGTCCCTTCCCCCTCCTCCAGATACAGAACCGTTCCCCCCGCAAAATGGCCGCCCAGACGCAATAAGCTGACGCCAGGAAGCACGTTGTGTTCTTCCCCTTCCCATAGCCGAATCCAGGGGCTGTCGCGCATGATCCAGTCCCTGTCAGCCGCGTGGAGCCAGACGGGAGCGTCAAACGCCTCCGCCCAGTCCTGCATGGTGGTGTAGTAATGAGGATGCGAAATCGCGATGGCGCTCAATCCCCCCATAGCGCGGATGAGCGTTCGGGTTGCCGGATCCAGATTCGCAACGCAATCCCAAAGGATATTTCCCACCGGCGTCCTGAGCAGAAACGCCCGCTGGTTTATGGCAAAGGAAGGAACCGTTTTCAGACTGAAAAGTTGCGGCGTATGCTGCTGCCACTTATTGGTATGGCTGGCGATGAGCTCATCAAAGTCCATCCAGGCCTGCCCGGATACAGGGATATATTGCCGCTCATCGTCGCAGATTTTACAACGTTTAACGTTGCCGTGGTGGTTATCGTATGAGGTGCCACAGGCTTTACACAGCGTTATCATCGTCACTCCTTTCCTCACAATAAACACCGTTAAGTATGGCAGAGGACACCGCTCGTCAGGCACGTAAGCGATTCCAGACCGAAACATCCGGGCCTTCCTCAACTACACTGACATGATGTAACCGCAATCCCAGCGGCAAAATAAAAATAACAGGACGGACAGGAGTATGAAAAAAATCGCGATTATCGGAGCTGGCCCCACAGGCGTCTATACCTTTTTCTCATTACTAAAAGAGGAGCAGCCACTGGAGATCGTCGTTTTTGAACGCGGAAACCGGGCAGGAATTGGTATGCCTTACACCCATTCTGATAATAGTCCAATGATGTTGGCAAATATTGCCAGTATTGAGGTCCCACCTCTTTTTGACACCTGGCTTGAGTGGTTGCAAACCCAGGAAGCGCAGTACCTTGCACAGTTTGCCGTTAAGAAAGAAACGCTGCACCAGCGTCAGTTTCTGCCACGCATTCTGCTCGGCGACTATTTTCGCGCGCAGTTTTTGCAAGCCGTCCACCACGCAGAAAATCGAGGATTTAAGGTGAGGTTGTACGAATCCTGTGAAGTCACGGATGTCTCAGCTGTGTCCACTGGCGTACAACTCTGGACCGATCAACACACGGAGCCGCTGCATGTCGACTTAGCAGTGATTGCCACGGGACACGTCTGGCCGGACGATGACGAATCCACGCACGCATTTTATCCCAGCCCCTGGTCCGGCTTGATGGACGCGGACGTGCCCGCCGCCAGAGTGGGCATTCTTGGAACCTCATTGAGCGCTCTGGATGCCGCAATGGCGGTTGCGGTACAGCATGGAACCTTTCACGAAACAGAGGAACATCAGGTCAATTTCACACTGAATAAAGGCAGTGAAGCGCTGGAGATTACGCTGATGTCCCGTTCCGGCATTTTGCCGGAAGCCGACTTCTATTGTCCTATACCCTATGAACCGCTGGAGTACGTTACCGATGAGGCTATTCAGCGCGAAATCGCTGCCGGTTCAACAGAACTCCTCGATCGCGTTTTTAGACTGATGCAGCAAGAACTCGCCTTAGCCGATCCCAAATGGGCCAGGCAAATGTCGCTCTCCTCACTGGATGCGGATAGCTTTCCCGTCGCGGTGTTTGCCGACAGAGCGCGCAGCGATCCGTTCGAATGGGCGGCTGCAAATCTGAAAGAGGTCGACGAGAATAAGCGTAACAAACACACCGTTGCCTGGCGCTATACCTTGCTGCGTTTACATGAAAAGGTTCAGGAGATCGTTACGCACCTGAATGAACAGGATAGTGAACGATTTAACGTCGGTCTCGCTCGCGTATTTATTGATAATTATGCGGCGATCCCCTCAGAGTCAGTTCGCCGAATGCTGGCGTTGCACGCAGCCGGTATTCTGCGCATTCTCACGCTGGGACAGGATTACAGGAAAGAGATAAAAGCGGATCGCACTGAGATTACGACGCACAACGATCGCCTGTCCTTTGACGTATTCATCGATGCACGTGGCCAAAAACCCCTGAAGACCAAAGACTTACCGTTCCCGCGATTACGCCAGCAATTACTGTCGTGTGGAGATGCAATTCCGGACGTTGGTGACGATTACACGCTTCAGGCACCAGAGAACGTTCGCGGACGAATTGCCTTTGGTGCCTTGCCCTATTTAATGCACGATCGGCCCTTTATCCAGGGACTCGTCGCCTGCCAGGAAATTGGCAACGCGATGGCCAGGGCAGTATCAAAACCGGCTTCCCGCCTGCGCAGACGTTTATCGATTTACGATCGCTAACGCCGCACGCATTGTGGATGCATCCAGATTCCTATTTGCTCTATACTTGTCGGAAGTCAAAAACGAGCGAAGAAAGGTGAATAATGGAAATTGATCTCGATAATCTGGTCTTTAACGGACTGGAAGAGGCGCAGGAACGTAACGCTGAACGTCTGGACGATGCGGACAAAAAAGCAGAATCGGTGATTGCCGATGATGACTGCGGCGACGCCTGCAAAATCTGATTTGTTTCAGCCTACCGCGCAGTTCTGCGCGGTAGTTCCTTCAACGTCTTTTATTTCCTTTGCATCTCCGTGGTGAGTGCAGATTTCATTCCAGTACACCTCGCGCATCCGACGGTGTTCAGCGTGTTGTTTGATCACGAAACCACTCCGGGTCAATGTTAGCAATGTCCACGCCATACAGGCTGGCGACAGGAAGAATGGACTCCACAACGCGCTGCAGATTGACCTCTGCACCGGGCTGTCGGGTCCGCTTTGGCGTGATGGCAACTCGCATCCAACGACGCGCCATCTGCATGTTTACCTTCTCCATCTCCGGCTCCTCTGTTTTGTCAGGTGCTTTTCATTGCAGCGCAAACCGCACAAAAAATGAAATGCGAATTCTGCGCACCGTTATCTGTTTTTGTTCGTTAGTAACCCTTCGTTAACACACTGTTCACTAATAACTTTTTGCATATAAATAAGACTTTTTTCTTCTTTTGCTGCGGGTTCGGGTTGTGGGAGCGTAAAAGGACAAACCAATAATTTCAGGGATATCAAAGAAAATGATGGCAACGAAAACACAACGTACGAAAAAAACGATTCTCGCCCTCGGCGTCATGCTCGCCACGAGTTTTTTGAGCATTCAGGCGCAGGCCGATCAACTCGCTGATATCAAGGCCGCAGGCGTGGTCAAGGTTGCGACGTTTGACGCTAACCCGCCGTTTGGCTCCGTCGATGCGAAAACCCATCAGATCGTGGGTTACGATGTTGATTTCGCTCAGGCGCTGGCAGCATCGCTGGGTGTGAAACTGGAACTGGTCGCCACCAATCCCGCTAACCGTATTCCGCTGCTGCAATCGGGGAAAGCCGATCTGATCGTTGCTGATATTACGATCACCCCCGAGCGCGCCCAGGTCATCGACTTCTCTGTGCCCTACTTTGTCACCGGTCAGCAATTCCTGGTGCCTGCCTCGTCACCCGATAAGCTGGATGAGTACAGCCGCGCACGCATTGGCGCAGTGAAAGGAACCACCGGTGAGCAGGCGCTACATCAGCGGTTCCCGCAATCCCGCGTGCTGGCCTATGACGATATCCCGCTGGCGTTAACTGCCCTGCGCAACGGCAACGTGCAGGCTATCACTCAGGACTCCACTATCCTGGCGGGTTTGCTCAGTGGCGCACCGGACAAAGCGCAGTTTAAAATCCTGCCGGATTTACTCAGCAAAGAGGAAATCGGCGTGGGCGTGAAGAAAGGCGAACCGGCGTTGTTGAAAGCGGTTAACGATGAATTATTGCGACTCGAATCCAGTGGGCAGGCAGGCAAAATTTATGATGTCTGGTTTGGCCCGGAAACGAAAAATCCGCAGCCGCGCGCCTTTAAAATTGAGGCCAGATAAGATGCTGGCTGGTTTATTCACCCCGTCCGCAGCCGGAGCTGCGGATTTCCACACATTGCGCCAGGCGCGAGTTGAGTTACGCGACGTGGTGAAAGCGTACGGCGATCACCGGGTACTCAACGGCGTCAGTCTCACCGTCGAACCCGGTGAAGTTGTGACTATTCTTGGCCCCTCGGGATCGGGGAAATCGACTCTGATCCGCCTGATTAACCAACTGGAATCATTGAGTGGCGGCGATATCTTTATTGATGACAAACCGGTCGGTCAACTTAAGGGGGCCGCGCTGCGACAGCTGCGTAGCCGCATTGGTTTTGTATTCCAGCAGTTCAATCTGTATGCCCATCTGACGGCGCAGCAGAATATCACCCTCGCGCTGGAGTACGTCCACGGCTGGAATAAAACCGACGCCACACAACGCGCCTATGCCCTGCTGGAACAGGTCGGGCTGGAAGAGAAAGCGAGTGCTTATCCGGCACAGCTTTCCGGCGGTCAACAGCAGCGGGTGGCGATTGCCCGCGCGCTGGCCTCTTCGCCGCAAATTCTCCTGTTTGATGAGCCCACCTCTGCTCTCGATCCGGAAATGATCGGTGAGGTGTTACAGGTCATGAAACGTCTGGCGCACAGCGGTATTACAATGATTGTGGTCACCCACGAGATGCATTTTGCCCGTGAAATCGCCGACCGGGTGGTGTTTATCGACGGCGGCGATATTCTCGAAATCGCCTCCCCGGAGGCCTTTTTTACCCGGCCGCAGCACCCGCGCACCCAGCGTTTTCTGCAAAAAGTGCTGGATCCGTTGCATCAGGAGTTATCACGATAATGCCGTCAATGGACTGGCAGGGAGTGCTCACCGGCCTGCCCCTGCAATGGATCCTCTCCGGATTTCTCACCACGCTGTGGGTCAGCGCCGCAGGCATTTTCCTCGCCACGCTGTTGGCCATCTTGCTGTTAGCCCTTCGTCTTTCCGGCCATCGCATGGGCCGTCGCCTGGTGGCTGGTTGGGTATCGCTGTTTCGTAACACCCCGCTGCTGGTCCAGTTGCTGTTCTGGTACTTCGCTGGCTGGAACCTGCTGCCGCGCAGTTTTATTGCTTTTGTCAACGCAGAGCATGGCTGGTCAATCCTGCCCGGCAACGTCTGGTGGCTGACCCCCGAGTTTCTTTGCTCAGCGTGGGGACTCGGCGTCTTTACCTCGGCATTCCTGGTCGAAGAAGTCGCATCCGGATTGGAGGCGGTCTCCGCCGGACAACGCGAAGCCGCGATCTCACAGGGATTTTCCTCATGGCAGACCTTCCGCCATATCCTGCTGCTGCAGGGACTAACCAATGCCTGGCAACCTGTGGTGGGGCAATATCTCAACCTGATGAAACTATCGTCATTAGCCAGCGGGATTGGCTTTGCGGAACTGACCTACCAGGTTCGCCAGATTGAAAGCTACAACGCCCATGCGCTGGAGGCCTTTGCCGTGGGCACTGCGCTTTATCTGTTCACCGGCGTGGCGTTCGGTCTGCTGTTGACCCATCTGGGGCCCGCCCCCCGACTGGAAAAAAAGTCGCAACTCCGCCGGTTCCGGTTCAGGAGTCCCCAGCATGATCGCTAATATTGCGGTGATAACCGACAATCTGGATTATCTTCTGTGGGGACGACTGGCCGACGGTCAACCTGGCGGTGTATTGTTGACCCTGATGATGGCGCTGGGTGCGGCGGTGCTGGCCTTACCTGCCGGTATTGCCCTTGCCGCTCTCGCCTGGCGTTTTCCGGGCGTCATCCGTAAGGGATTGTTCATCTGGGCAGAGCTCATACGCGGGATACCACTGATCTTCGTTATTTTCTGGATGTGGTATCTGCTCCCTATGCTTACCGGCAGCGATCTGCCCGGTGCGGCAACGGTGACGCTGGCGCTGGCCTGGTTTACCGCTGCGTCGGTGATGCATTCTGTGTACGCGGGACTCAACGCACTACCCGCCGGACAATATGATGCGGCAATGGCGCAGGGTTTTAGCCCTGTTCAGGCATTAAGAAGGGTTCTGCTACCGCAGGTGTTACGCCATATCCTGCCCTCCCTGACCGGGATATGCATTGGTCTGCTGAAGGACACATCGCTGGCGTTTATCGTCAACGTGCCGGAACTGACGACGGTGGCGGGACAGGTTAACAGCCGGGAACAGATTTACCCGGCGGCTATCTTCATCTTTACGGGCCTGGTCTACTATCTGCTTTGCTACGGGCTGGAGAAAGCGACCCGGCGACGGTTTGCGCTTCGTTGAACGATCAGCACTCAACAAACTGGTGCGCGTCGTCGAGTCGGTATTTCACACCGGCGCGGATCCCGGCTTCACCTTCAACCGCGACGGCGAAACGCATGCGTTTGCCGTCATGATACGCCAGCGCCGCGCAGCCGCCCGGTCCCAGCACGACGGAATCCACTACCCCGCTACTGGCAACGATCGCGTTATCGCCGTTACAGATGATATGCACATTATCGCCGCTGTTAGCGATTTTCGTATTGGCGCCAAAGCTCACTATCTGGCTCAGGTCACCGTTACTGGCGACATGATTTCTTTCACCGAGCGAACTCACCCGCACACGCATCCCGCTGCTGGCGATCCGCGTTCCGTTACCGGCGCTGCTGATTCGCGTGGAATTTCCTGCGGCGGCCAGCCGCGCGCGATCCCCGGAACTGCTGATATGGCTGTTGTAGCCAACGCTGCCAATGCGCACGCAGTATCCCGCACTGGCAATTTGTGACGCATAGCCTGCGCTGGCGATCTTCATGTTATCACCCGCACAGCCCAGATTCGCGTTATCACCCGCGTTCGCCACCTGCTGATCGCCCATTGAGGCGTCTGGCCGCGCCAGTCGCGACATGGCGGAGATATCCTGGCGGGCAAAATTTTCTTCATCCAGCCAGCGCGACCAGGCGTATTCCACCAGGCTGTTCGCCCAGTCGAGATAACCTTCGCGACTCAACGCCCGATGCACATCAGCGTAGTTGCCGCCTTCAGGAAAACGGCGCAGAAACCAGCGGTACATCACCGCGCCAACCCGCCAGTTGCGTATATCTTCCCGCGTGATCAGCATACGTTAATGCCGGTGATAGCCATCGACCATGCAGCGGAACGTTTCGCCAGGCGTGCGGCCCGTAGTGCACAGGTAGAGGTGACCAAAAATAAAGAACAGGCTGATGATTGCCAGCGCGAAATGCGCCTGCAACAACCAGTAGCGTACGCCGGGGAACAGGTCGCCCACGACCTGCGGATAGAGCGCCAACAATCCGCTCAGCAGCAACAATGGCAACAATCCGTACATCACCCCGACATAGGCCGCCTGCTGTAACGGATTAAACTTCGAACGCGGTGTTGCCGGGAACGGATGCGCTTCCCCCTGCATAATGCCAAACAGATAGAAACGGGTCTGTTTCATCGCTCGCGCCACCCAACCCTGGGGACGGATAATGTAATGATGACCGTTCCCGCCCAACGCATTGATCAGCACGAAACCGACCCAGCACGCCAGCAGCAAAAATCCGCAGACTTCGTGCACCGTCAGCAAGCTTTTCATTACCGTCGCGCTGACCAGAGAGAAATGGTTGATTAGCCCGCTACCGAGCAGGAGTAAAAACAGCAAGGCATTCGACCAGTGCCACAAGCGTACCGCGCGAGAATACAGGTAAACCTTCTCACCATGCCCGGCGGCTGCCTTGTTGGCCGCGCGAAAGCGAAACCAGGCGTGTAACCCCAGCACCAGCCACATCGCTACCAGCAGAAGTCCGGCGATCACCAGCCAGACGGGCCAATACTCGGGAGAAAATACCGGCACATAATTTGCCAGTTGGGCCTGGAACTGTTCAGCATTCTGCGACGCGTTCATACATTATCCTTTTTAATCAAATGTTGACCGAACCGACGATACAGATGGGGTTTGCCCGCGCCCGGAAGTTGATACTGGTAATAGTTATTTTCCTGTAGCCAACGCTGGATGTCCGGGCTGTCTTCGCGTCCAAACAGCAGCGCATGTTCCGGGCAGGCGGTCACGCAAATGGGCGGAAAACCTTTTGCCAGTCGCGACTCGGCGCAAAAATCGCATTTGTCCGCTACTTTGGTTTGCGGATTCAGGTAACGCACCTGATAGGGGCACGCGCCGATGCAGTAACTACAGCCAATGCAGCGCGAACTGTCGACACGAACGATCCCGTTCTCATCGCGCCACGACGCACCGGTCGGGCAAACCTCAATGCAGGGGGCATCATCGCAGTGCTGGCAGGACTGACGGAAGTAGTGATACAGCGTCTCGTTGTCATTATCTGAAACGGGAATATGCGCAATCGACAGGCGACTTCCCTGCGCGGGAACATGATTCGTTTTGCGACAGGCGCGGGTACAGATGTTACAGCCATTACATCGCGATTCATCATGGATCATGACGTAACGAACGGGGCCGCTGGCTGTTGTCTTCGCCAGCAGCGTCTGGCCGGGTCCGCTGAAGAAAATGACCGTTCCCATGCCAAGCACAAATTTTCGTCGAGTGAAGGACATCTTGTTATCCTCTAATGCTGTGGTCGCGCTCGTCCACGCTTTCCATGAATTCAGGGATTCTGAAACTGCTCAACTTCCAGCCATTCGCACAAGCCGTATGCTTTGCCGTAACTCATAAAGCGTTCGCTGAATAAATACGGCACGTCGTTCGACGACGAGACCGGGCGAATATCGGCATAGTCGGGGTGCGTTTCAATCGCGGCCAGCGCGGCTTCTATCTGCTCAGGCGCGAAACCGTAAGGCGATTGTTCCAGCATGGCGATTTTGTACGGACGCGGATAGGTCTGACAGTCAAAGCGCACCGCCAGTGCGATTGCCCGACAGATATCCTTTTCCACCACCTGAACACACATGCCGGCATAGTTGGCGGTCATGGTCTGGGTTGAGTAGTAATATTCATCCTGAGAGCCCTGCACACAGGCGATATCCTCGCCGGCGAGCCCCTCTTTGAGCGTGTCCAGTAGCGGTGTGAGCGCCGCCTCTTCTACGGAGTACGGCGGCTGCAAGAACAGCTCGCGCGCGACAAGCTGGCCGTTCGCCGAATGCTGGCGGATAAAATCCGCCATAATCTCAGCAGGGCTTTCTGCTACCGCCTGTTCATCCGCGCAGGCTATCGGCTCATGTCGCCCCTGCAACCACTGCCGCTTTTCGAGATCGACATCCGGCGCGATAAGTTGGCTCACTTCCTCTGGTTGGCTCATTTTTTTTCCTTACGCCGGCAACAGATTCTGCGCGGCCAGGTCATCGGCGACATCTTCCAGGCCGAGTCGATTCAACGTCTCACGCGTCGGGCAGCCCAATTCAGGGTGCCAGCCCATCTCTTTATAAAACAGCGTCAGGGATTCACGCATATCGTCGCGGTCCATCTTGTCGGTGCCTTCGCTAAAGACCGGAATCTTCGGATCCTTATCAAACACCCACGAGCAGATCAGATCGTGCGCATTGCGCATATCGTTGGTCTGCATCAGTTTCACCGTGTAGGCGCGATGTAGAGTGAAGATACGTTCTGCGGCTAAATCGAGACTGGCCTGAGTGGTTTCATCACCGGTTACGGCCTGAAAGAATTTGGCTTCCAGATCGAGATCCCCGCGATAGTTGCGACTTTTCAGCGGCGACACGGTCATCGGCCAGACCCAGTTACACAGCGTGACGGCGTTATGCAGGCACACTTTCAGCAACGTCCATTTGGCATATTTAATTTTTGCCGCGTTGATGGGCGTGTAATTTTTCGTTTCATCGTAGGCGTCTGGTGAACCAAACAGTTCCGCGGCGACTTCCCGCTGGAGTGTTAAAGGCAAACCCGAGCCGATGAAATTGATGTGGGTGTGGGTCATACAATCGCGGTTGAACATGCAGTTGGTGATGGCCCCCACCTGCGCCGAGGCTTCGTTGGCGTGGTGAACCGGAAAACCAAACGGTGACCACAGTTTATTTTTTTCATACGCCCAGTATTCATCACCCAGTTGCCAGCGCTCGGCAATGGCATACGACCCATCCGCCAGATGGCTAAGTTCACCCACGCGATGCGCCAGACGATAATAGAAATCCTTGATGAAATTCGGATCGCCCGCTTCCAGTTGATCCCAGCGGATCTGGGCATATTCTTCCGCCGGCAGGACGCGTTTAAACACCCCTTTGCTGTAGCAATACGTAAAGTCGCGGTGCAACTGGCCGTAGTTACACCAGATACCGTAGTCATCAAACAGATTCAGACCCACCAGGTTGCCGATGACCCGGCCATCGCCTTTGTCTTCAAAGTCCTTCGGACCGTTCGGGAAAATGGTGGTATGGACGAAGTTCGCCACGCAGGTATTCCCGCCGGTGCTCGGCACGCCAAAGTCCTTCACGCGAGGAATGTTCATCTGCGTCATGCAGCGAATCGGACAAGAATGGCAGCCGCTCATTTTCACCGTGTACTTTTCCGCTGCCGGACCTAAATCGAAGACCGATTTGTAGGTCCTGAAGCCGACGGTGTTCTGATTACCCGGCGGGATCTCGCCGGTCTCGATCGGCCCACCTTCCGCCGCGCCCCAGAACAACCCTTTGCGTGCAGTCCAGCGTGACGCGGGCGAGGAATATTCCGCCCATGCCTGCGGTGTGCTGGGCACAACATGGTTATTATTCGCGCCAATCAGCTCCGTCATCATGTAATCATTCAACCGCTTCATCTCTTTGCGATCGGCAATGTTGACACCTTTGGTCCCTTCCACGGCGATGGCTTTCAGATTTTTCGACCCCATCACCGCGCCGGTCCCTGCGCCACCGCTGTGGTTGCGGCTATTGAGCATACAGGAGAGCGGCACGAGGTTTTCACCCGCCTGACCAATCGCCGCCACGCAGGTTTCTGGTGACGTCATCCGGCAAATTTCTTCCGTGGTTGCACGGGTGCCTTTCCCCCACAGAAAATCGGCTTTTTCAATCGTGACCTTGTCGTCTTTAATATTGAGCCAGACGGGGGATGCCGCCTTGCCTTCAATGATGATGGCGTCATAGCCGGCAAATTTCATTTGTGCGGCAAAAAAACCGCCCATATGTGCATCGACAACCAGATTGCCTTTTGTGAATGTAGAGAGCGACGTGATATTAACGCGAGAACTGCATGGAGCGCCGGATCCGGTAAGCGGTCCCGTCGCAAAAACTAATTTATTGCCTTCATCAAAGGGTTTAGTGCCAGCGGGAACTTCGTCGTACATAATTTTGTAGCCGAACCCCATACCGCCGACAAATTTTTTAAATTTACTGGAATCTTCAAGGGTAATATCGCCTGTTGTAAGATTGACCCGTAAAATATTACCTGTCCAACCGTTAGCCATAATGTTTTCCTTTGCAAGATTCAAACAGTAATATCTTTCCACTCGATGATTTTTAATGCCCCGGTCGGGCAGGCACTGGCGCACTCACCGCATAACACACATTTTGATGATTTCTTCGTTTCGGTATTGACGGTGGCCATCATCCAGGGACACGCGGTAGTACAGGCGCTGCAACCGATACAACGTCGGTGGTCAACGGCAATGCAACCGTCTTCCTGGCTCCAGGTAATCGCCCCAATGGGGCACACCTTCATGCACTGCGGATCTTTGCACTGACGACAGGTGTCCGGGGTGTAGTTCAGATCGCCATACAGGCCGCCGCCGGAGCCTGGTCCCTTGTCGCCAAAGAAATAATGACGGTGAATTTTAATGCGGGAAAAGAAGGTGCCGACGGCACCATCATTGTAATTGGTACAAGAAATTTCACACCGATGGCAACCGGTACAGCGGGCGCGTTGGGTTACCAGCACCCCTTTCGGCGTGGAGATCAACCCCACGGTGCCGCTATCGATATCTTCTTGCTTACAGCCAAAAAGTGACAGTAACGCGGGCGCGATGGTTAACCCTGCCAGGCCTTTTCCTGATATACGCAGGAATTCCAGCCGCGTTAAGCCAGTATCTAATAATGGACGATCAACCTGGTTCATTTATTTTGCATCCTCTTCGCAAACGCAGTGCCGACAACACGTCCCAGGCTGATGCTAATTATGCTGAAACAGAGCCTCTGATGTTGCCTCCCACAGCTGAAGTTCTGCCATAACCGGATTGCATAAATAACGCAACTTAACGCAAATAAACTAATCCTTTAGGGTTAGGCGAAATAAATAATGGGAGTTATTGGTAGGTATGACTTTGATCATTATCAATTAAAAATGGGAAGGGAAATATTAAATGCGTAGTGATATTTATTATCATAAAGACAGTGAAACACTGTTCCACCAGATTACAAATAAATGTGAAATTGTTCCCAACTATAAATTAAAAAGCGGCCGTGATATATTAAAAAATATAGCGAATTAGCCAATAACGGTAATATTGCCCCTGAATAATTCGCGTTTCAGGAAATAAGGGATGCGTTCATCCCCTAATGCGGTTAGCTGGCCAGCGCTTTGATTACCGTTTCCATTGCCTGTTTTTCGAGGTCGCTACGCTGAATACGCTGGTTCGCCAGTGCGGTTCTCAGTACCCCGGCAATCACGATATGTTTGGGTTCCTGTCCCAGATCGCGCATTTCCAGCACCACTTTGCCAACCACTCTGCACATCTCACGGTACAGTTCATCGTCTTTTGTCAGGTTTCCCATTATTGTCTCTCATTGCTGGTCCAGTTAAACAGCATATATCAGACTGCAGGGGATGACAAAAAACAAAGAAAATCAAATAAATAACTCACGGTACTATTCAACGATATGCGTTTCTTTCAATTGTTGCCATTTGTTGACCAGTGCCGCCAGATTTGCCGCCTGCATTTTTTCCATCACCCTGGCGCGATGTACTTCTACCGTGCGTACCGCGATGTTCATCATCTGCGCAATCTCGCGGTTCATCAGTCCATTAACGACGAAACCTGCTAACTCACGTTCTTTTGCCGTAAGTGCGCGATAACAGGTGATGATCTGTTGTCGGGCTACGGCCTGTTCCGATGCCACCAGCGCACGCTCCAGCGCCGTTTGCAGTGGTCTGGCGCTGACCGGTTTTTGCAAAAAGTCTACCGCCCCCTGCTTCATCTGCTCGACGGCCATCGGCACGTCGCCATGTCCGGTCAGAAACACCACTGCCAGCGTACTTTCGCGCTGGCGCAACACCGCATGGACATGCTTACCATCCATGACCGGCATCCGCATATCCAGCAGCAGTACGCCGGTCTGATACAAATCGGCCTGCGCAAGAAAAACAGCCCCTTCTTCCCAGCACGTGACCGGATAGCCCAGGCTCTCCAGAAGAAAGGCGCAGGCATCGGTGACCGCCACATCATCATCCAGTAAATGAATTATCGTCATTGCCGCTCCTGTCCTCCCGTTGAGTAAAATCCAGTACAACCGCCACGCCAGGCAGCCCGTCAGGCGCGGTCTGATTTCGCAGGTTAATCTCTCCCTGACCGTAACGTACCAGCCGCTGACAAATCACCAGCCCCAGTCCCATCCCCTCTTTCCGACTGGTTTTGAAGGGCTGAAAGGCTTGCTGCAATAATGCATCGTTGATACCGCCGCCATTATCCTGCAACGTCATGTGCACGCCCTGTGTCGACGCTGAGGCGTCAATCCACAACGCGGTGGCACCCGCCTGCGCCGCGTTGAGGATCAGATTAGCCAGCACCTGCTCCAGCAAAACCGGCGGCAGCAACATCGTCAACGCGCGATCGATATTGCTGTGTAAAATTAACATCGGAAACTGTTGTGCCATGCGTAACAGTTGCCAGACATGTTGAACCGCCTCGCGGATGCTGATGTTCTCCCACTCTTCCGTGCGGATCGGGCTTCCCTGAGCCTGACTCACCCAGCGTCGCAAATTTCGCAGCGTCTCGGCCCCGCGCTGCGCCTGCCGATCGATATGCTCGAGCGCAGGCAGTAACGCGTGCGCCGGATCCTGAGACTGCAGGCGAATCAGGCTGCCCTGCGCGTAATGGCGAATAGCCGACAGCGGTTGATTCAGTTCGTGCGCGAATCCGGAGGTCATTTCGCCGAGAACGCTCATCTGCCTGGCCGTTTCCAGCGCCTGCTCCTGCTGGCGCAACTGGACGCTGTTGCGTTCAAGTTGTTTACCACGGCGACGAACCAGCAGCATCACCCAGATGTAGTTCAGGGTCAGCAAAAGCAGGATCAGCGCAGTCCCGCCCATCAGCCACTGATGTTGTATCAGCCAGCTTTTCACATCCAGCCATAAGCGTCGCTGCTGTGGATGCTGCTGTACGTCGCGCAGTAACGCCTCCACCTGGCTGGTCGACGCCGGCGCTCCCCAATGGAACGCGGAGGTGTCAGGTGCAGCCAGCAGCGCGCGGGTGACGCGATCGGCCAGCGCATCACTGACCGCAGGCAACGCGGCAAACGACCAGTCAGGATAGAGCGGCGTACTGGCCAAACATGCAATATTTCCGGGACGGTTGAGCACCGCGACAAAATCGGTTTTATCAACCAGTCCCTCTTCGTCCATTTTTTCCAGCAGGCAGACCGGAACAATCACCGCCTGCACCGCGTTTTCACGGAGTAAATAAAGAAGCGCATCGGCTGGAAAACCAGTAAATCGCAGGTTGAGGTCGCGCTCCGGGCGCAGGCCGGCGTCGCTCAACGCTTTGTATCCCAGCAGGTAGCCGCCGAACGCCTGAGGATCAATGGCCCCCACTGTTTTACCGATCAGATCGTGCACGCTGGTGATACCGCTGTCGCGCCGGGCAAGGATCGCACTGCCAATGACGTTCCCCGTGCCGCGCGCAGAACGCAGAGACGCCAACCAGCGCAGCGGTGAATGGCTGTTCAGTTGCACAAACTGTGCCGGGTTGGTCACCACAAATTGTACGCTTGCGTTGTTGACCGCCGCCTGCATCTGGTGCAGATCCAGCGGCAGAATGTGGAACCGTTCTCCGGGAATCTGCTGATTAAGCTGCGTTTCCAGCGCCTGCCAGTGATTACGGGTGGAGACCTCACCCCGCATCGCCAGAATCCCGATATTCCATGCGCCCGCCAGCGAAGCGCCGCTGAACATTAAGGCCGACGCCAGCAGCGTCAGCCTCATCACCTTTTTACCTCTCACACCCTTATCCCCGTTGATTATGTTGTTTTAGATCAACAACCCGCCGGGTATGTGGTTAACCACAATAGAGCTGCCCCCGCCACGATTTTTACACTGTAAATCATCGACATTCTTTATTCATCACACGCAACCCAACGGCGTGACAAATGTTTCGTTGTTGCCTTGAGACGGGAGAAAAAATGGACAGCAGTAAACGGCAGTTTCTCCAGCAACTGGGCGTCCTGACCGCAGGCGCGTCGCTGGTTCCACTGGCGCAGGCGAAATTTTCTTTTTCACCTGAACGCCACGGCGGTTCCACACAGCAGCGTTACGCGATGCTTGTCGATCTGCGCCGCTGCATCGGCTGTCAGGCCTGCACCGTCAGTTGTGCGATTGAAAACCAGACGCCGCAGGGCGAGTTCCGTACCCATGTGAATCAGTATCAGGTCCAGGTGGCGGATGAGGTGACCAATGTGCTGTTACCGCGTCTGTGCAACCACTGCGACAATCCGCCCTGCGTACCGGTTTGTCCGGTGCAGGCCACCTTTCAACGCGAAGACGGCATCGTCGTGGTCGATAACACCCGCTGCGTCGGTTGTGCCTACTGTGTGCAGGCGTGTCCTTATGACGCCCGTTTTATCAATCATGAAACGCAGACCGCCGATAAATGCACGTTTTGCGTCCATCGTTTAGAGGCCGGACTTCTCCCCGCCTGCGTGGAGTCCTGTGTTGGCGGCGCGCGCATCATCGGCGATATCCGCGATCCGCAAAGCCGTATTTCGCAATTAATCCGCACCCATCATGACACCATCAAGGTGTTGAAACCGGAAAACAACACCGTGCCCCATGTCTTCTATCTGGGACTGGATGAGGCGTTTGTCTCCCCGTTGATGGGCCGCGCACAACCCGCACTCTGGCAGGAGGTCTGATAATGTCACCCTTAATCATTGAAGAGGTGCTGACCCGTCCACAGGCGGTGAGTTGGCTTCCCTGGGCAGTACAGTATTTCTTTTTCATCGGTATTGCCGCCTGCGGGGCGCTGTCTGGTGCCGTCCTGCACTGGCGGAAAAAGGATAATCCCGCCCTGGAAAACCTGACGCTGCTGATTACGCTAACCTGCGCAATCACCGCACCGCTGGCGCTAACCGCCGATCTCCACCAGACAGCCCGTGTCTGGCATTTCTATGCGTACCCTACGCCGTGGTCATGGATGCCGTGGGGCGCCCTGTTTTTGCCGCTGTTTACCGCGTTCCTCGGACTCTGGTTTCTGGCGCAGGTTTACAGGCAACTCACTGGTAAAAGTTACGCTGTCACAAAATGGTTCGCGTGTGCCAGCGCGCTGACCGCGATAGGATTGTTGCTCTATACCGGGCGGGAAGTCTCTGTGGTGCAGGCTCGCCCCGTCTGGTTCAGTTATGCCTTTGTGCTGGTGATGTTCCTGAGTGCGCTACAAACCTTTTTAGCGTTGTTAATCGTCGGGCTGCGCGATGATTTTCCAACGCAAAAGCGCCTCGCGCTCGGACAACTGCTGACACTGCTCGCCCTTGCAGCCGTCATTATTTTCTGGGTCTGCGGCGATACGCTTTCCGGTATGGCCATCCGCCAGTGGCTGGCAATCTCCGCATCGGCACGCCATTACGCCTCAGGCTGGCTGGCATTCTGGCTGATCTCATTGCTGTTTAGCGTTATCGCCCTGCGTCGTCCGCTGTCATTGCCTCTGCGTAGCCTGCTGGCGTTGAGCGCGATGGCGCTATGCTGGCTCATGCGCTGGACGCTGCTGATTCAGGGGCAGACGCTGCCGAAATTCAACGCCCAGTTCAACCCATACGCCCTGCCCGCCGGAACCGACGGTTGGCTTGCCATCCTCGGCACCTTCGGCCTGTGGATAGCGCTGCTTATTATTATTCGCGAAAGCGTGAACGGACTCGCAAGGAGACTGCAACATGGCTAATTTAACCCGTCGTCAGTGGCTCAAAGTCGGCCTGGCCGTCGGCGGTATGGCGACGTTCGCCCTTAGCTATCGTGACGTCGCGAAGCGCGCCATTGACGGCTTGATCAACGGCACCTCGGGTAAAATCACCCGCGACCACATCATCGGTAACGCGCTGATCCCGGAAGCCAACGCGCACCCGCGCTGGCAGCAGAATACGCAGCAAACCATCGCCATGACCCAATGTTTCGGTTGCTGGACACAGTGCGGCGTCAGAGTACGCGTTGATCAACAAACCAACCGGGTGCTACGTATTGCCGGCAACCCGTATCATCCGCTTTCTCATGAGCATCATATTGACGCGTCAGTGCCATTCAGCACGGCGATGGCGCAACTGGCAGGCGAGAACGGTCTTGATGCTCGCTCGACGGCCTGCGCCAGGGGCGCGACGCAACTGGAAGGTCTGTACAGCCCGTTGCGTATTCTTGAGCCGATGAAACGCGTCGGTAAACGCGGCGAAGGTAAATGGCAGCGCATCAGCTTTGAACAATTGATCAATGAAGTGGTGGAAGGCGGCGACCTGTTTGGCGAGGGTCACGTTGACGGCCTGCGCGCCATTTATGCCCCGTCGACCCCCATTGATCCGCAACATCCGGGGTTTGGTCCTAAATCCAACCAGCTTCTGGTCACCAATACCGGCGACGATGGGCGAGATACATTTCTACGCCGCTTTGCTCTCAACAGTTTCGGTAGCAAGAACTTTGGCGCGCATGGCTCCTATTGTGGACTGGCCTATCGCGCAGGTTCCGGCGCGCTGATGGGCGATCTCGATAAAAACACCCACGTAAAGCCCGACTGGGATAACGTCGAGTTCGCGCTGTTTATGGGCACCTCGCCCGCACAGTCGGGCAACCCGTTTAAACGCCAGGCCAGACAGCTTTCCAGCGCACGCCTGCGCGGTGATTTCAGCTATGTGGTCGTCGCCCCGGCGCTGCCGTTAACCACCGTGTTAGCTGACGATCACGGTCACTGGTTACCCGTGATCCCCGGCAGCGACTCTGCGCTGGCGATGGCAATGATCCGCTGGATTATCGAAAACCAACGCTACAACGCCGATTATCTGGCGCTGCCCGGCGCAAAGGCCATGCAACACGCTGACGAGAAGAGCTGGACCAACGCCACGCATCTGGTGATCGCCGACGATCTTCCCGGACTGGCGGGACAGCACTTAACGCGTCGCCATCTGGACCCTTCCGCGGCCAATGATCCACTGGTTGTTAATGAACACAACGAGCTGGCCCCCGCCAGTGATTGTCTGCACGCCACGCTGTTTGCCACGCGCCAGGTCACGCTCGCCGACGGACGTAGCGTGACGGTGAAGAGCAGCTTCCAGTGTCTGAAAGAATCGGCGGAAAAAATGACGCTCACGCAGTACAGCCAGCAGTGCGGTGTGGCTGAGGACAACATCATCGCGCTGGCGGATGCCTTTACCCGTCACGGACGTAAAGCGGCGGTCATCACCCACGGCGGCATGATGGCAGGAAATGGTTTCTATAATGCGTGGGCGGTGATGATGCTGAACGCGCTGATCGGCAACCTCAGTCTGGAAGGCGGCGTCTTTGTCGGCGGCGGAAAATTCAACGGCGCAACGGACGGCCCACGCTACAACATGGCGAGTTTTCAAGGAAAGGTGAAGCCTAAAGGGCTGAGCATCGCGCGAAGCAAAACGGCGTATGAATCTTCTGAAGAGTACCGTGACAAGGTCGCCGCCGGGCGTTCCCCCTTCCCGGCTAAAGCACCGTGGTATCCGTTTGTCGCCGGTCAACTGACTGAGTTGCTGAGTTCCGCGCTGGAAGGGTATCCGTACCCGCTGAAAGCGTGGATCTCCAACATGACCAATCCCTTGTATGGCATACCCGGTTTGCGCGCGGTGGCCGAAGAAAAGCTGAAAGATCCGGCACGGTTGCCGCTGTTTATTGCCATCGACGCGTATATGAACGAAACGACGGCCCTTGCGGATTACATCGTACCGGACACGCATAATTTCGAAAGCTGGGGATTCAGCGCGCCGTGGGCTGGCGTCGCCAGTAAAGCCACCACCGCTCGCTGGCCGATTGTTACCGCTGCCACCGCCACAACCGCCGACGGTCAGCCGGTTTCGATGGAGGCATTCTGCATCGCGGTGGCAAAGCAACTGCATCTGCCGGGGTTTGGCGACAATGCGATATCCGACAGCGCAGGGAACCATTATCCGCTCAACCGTGCCGAAGACTACTATCTGCGCGTTGCCGCCAATATCGCGTTTATGGGGAAGGCCCCGGTCGCCGAAGCGGTAACGGAAGATATTGAACTCACAGGCGTCCGCCGCATTATGCCCGTCATTGAGCAGACGCTAAAGGCAGAAGAAGTGCGTCGGGTGGCGTTTATCTACTCACGCGGCGGGCGTTTCGCACCGGACAAGAGCGGACGGGCAGAAAACCGGGTCGGCAACGCGTGGGAAAAACCGCTGCAAATCTGGAACGCCGAGGTTGCCGCTCATCGTCATGCTATCACTGGCGAGCGCTACAGCGGCTGTCCGGCGTGGTATCCGGCAAGACTCTCTGACGGACGTTCGGTGGACGACCTGTTCCCGCTGGCACAGTGGCCGCTCAAACTTATCTCGTTTAAGTCCAATACCATGGCCAGTGCGTCTGCGGTAATCCCACGTTTGCACCACGTTAAGCCGGTCAATCTGGTGGCGTTGAACCCGCAGGACGGTCAGCGTTTCGGGCTTTCCCATGGCGACACGGTGCGGATCACCACACCGGGTGGACAGGTTGAGGCGCAAATTAGTTTGCTGCACGGCGTAATGCCTGGAGTCATCGCGATCGAGCACGGCTATGGGCATCGGGAGATGGGCGGCGCGCAACACACGCTGGACGGTGAACCGCTGCCGTTTGATGCGAAAGTGAAATCGGGGATTAACCTGAATGACCTGGGATTTGCCGATCCGACGCGAAAAATCAGTAACACCTGGCTGGACTGGGTGTCCGGCGCCGCGGTCCGTCAGGGGCTGCCAGCAAGAATTGAGCGGGTCTGACACTTGCACGGATGGCAATGCTCGCGCGTTTTACCCGGCCTACAGGACAACGTAGGCCGGGTAAGGCGAAGCCGTCTCCCGGCAAAAACGGATCAGTTATTCACCGGAATGACCGCACCTTTGTATTTGGTGCGGATCCACTCCTGAATCTCTTTTGAGTGCAGGACGTCAACCAGTGCGACGATATCCTTTTTCTTCTCGTCGCCACGATGCACAGTAATGATGTTGGCATACGGGTTGTTCTCACCGCTTTCCACCGCGATCGGGTCGTGTACCGGATCCAGACCAGCGTCGATAGCGTAGTTGGCGTTAATCACCACCGCATCACCTTCATCGTTGTTGTACATTTGCGGCAACAGCGCGGCTTCCACGTTAGGCAGGAACTTCAGCTTCTTCGGGTTATCCACGATGTCGCTGATGCGTGCGGTCACTTTGTCCACGCCCGGCTTCAGTTTGATTACGCCTTCTTTCTCGAAGATAGACAGAATACGCCCCTCTTCCGACACCGCATCACGCATGATGATTTTGCCGCCTTCCGGCAGATCCTTCAGTGATTTAACTTTTTTCGAATAGATGCCGATAGGCTCAATGTGGATGGCGCCCGCACTGACAAAATCGTAGGTCTTATCCCCGGCATGGTCTTTCAGCACGCTGTTCAGATAGGGAATATGCTGGAAGTAGTTGGCGTCAATCTCACGGCCCGCCAGCGCGGTGTTCGGCAGGATGTAGTCCTGGAACGGTTTAATCTCCAGATCGATCCCCTGTTTCGCCAGGATCGGTTTGGCCTGTTCGAGGATTTCGGCATGCGGTACGTTAGACGCGCCCACGGTCAACGTGTCCGCCCAGGAGGCGAAGCTCAGGGCACTTAAGGTGGCTGCGGCGAGAAGTGTCAGTGATTTTTTCATGATAATGGTTTCCGTATTTTATTAGCGTTTATCTAACAGAGAAGTGATCACATCGCCGCAGAACTGGATAATGAAGACGATAACCAGAATGGTCACTGTCGCCACCAGCGTGACGTCGTTGTGGTTGCGCTGGAATCCTTCCAGATAAGCCAGATTCCCTAAACCACCTGCCCCGATCACCCCAGCCATCGCGCTGTAACTGACCAGCGCAATCAGCGTCACGGTGATACCGGACACCAGAGCGGGTGACGATTCAGGTAACAAAACCCGAAAAATTAAGGTGCTGAGACGAGCGCCCATTGAACGTGTGGCTTCAATGACGCCCTTATCCACTTCGCGCAGGGCGATCTCAACCAGGCGCGCATAGAAAGGTGCAGCACCGACAATCAGCGCCGGTAAGGCGGCATTCGCGCCAAGAATGGTGCCGACAATCGCTTTGGTAAACGGGATCAGTAAGACGATCAAAATAATGAACGGGATCGAGCGGAAAATATTCACCACCAGCGAAATGCCGCTGTACAGCACACGGTTCTGGAACAGCCCGCCGCGTGCGGTAAGAAACAGCGCCAGTCCGAGGACGATACCGAGAACAAAGGTCGCAATCCCGGAGAGCGCGGTCATGTACAGCGTCTCCTGAGTAGCGGCAAACAGTTGATCCCATTTCAGATGGGGAAACAGATTCTCAGCCATGTTGAATCACCTCACCGTCAATGCCGCTTTTTTGCAGGTCGTCCAGAATGTTATTGAGTTGCTCTTCCGACGCCACCACGTGCAGCCACAGCTGGCCGAACACGCCATGCGCCGTCTGGGTCATTTTGCCGTGCAGGATATTGAATGGCAGACCGTAGCGCAGGGTCAGTTCGCCAACGATCGGCTGATGCGTGCTGTGCCCGGTAAAGGTTAATTTAATTACCGTGCCGCCCAGTTCGCTCGCCAGTTGTGGGTTAAAGGCTTCTTCATCAGCATACTGTCCCACCTGGCGGACAAACTGCCGGGTAATCGGCTGTTGCGGATGCGTGAAGACGCTCAAGACGTCGCCCTCTTCCACCACCTGACCGTTCTCCATCACTGCCACACGATCGCAGATTTTGCGCACCACGTGCATTTCATGGGTGATCAACACAATCGTCAGTTGGAAGCGGCGGTTGATATCAAGTAGCAGATCAAGAATTTGATCGGTTGTTTGCGGGTCCAGCGCCGACGTGGCTTCATCGCACAGCAATACATCCGGGCTGTTGGCCAGCGCGCGTGCAATCCCCACGCGCTGCTTTTGCCCGCCGCTCAGCTGTGACGGAAAGGCATTTTCGCGCCCCGTCAACCCTACCAGTTCAATCAGTTCCGCCACGCGAGCCTGAATTTTTGCTTTTGGCGCACCGGCGATTTGCATTGAAAAGGCGATGTTGTCGCGCACGGTGCGCGACCACAGCAGATTAAAATGCTGGAAGACCATGCTGATTTTCAGGCGCGCCTGGCGCAGCGATTCGCCGCGAGCGGCAGTAATATCATGACCGTTGATGGTCACGCTGCCCGTGGTTGGTTTTTCCAGCCCGTTGAGCAGACGAATCAGGGTGCTTTTCCCGGCACCGCTGTAGCCAATAATTCCGTAAATCTGTCCCTGCTCCACGGTCAAATTGACATTATCAACCGCAGTAATGGATAGCCGGCCTGGCGTGAACACTTTCGAAATATTTTTCAGGACAATCATGTCGTTTGGGTATCCGCGGCTGCTTATTGTTATCCTGCCAGCGCTTTCAGCTATTTAGCAGTATGGATGTCCAAACGAGTGTAATCAGGGTAATTTAGATTTGAAATGATTTAAAAGTCATTTGTTATAACTTGAAGGAATAAGTTGGGTTGCGCAACACAGCCTGGTTTTTGCGTTTGCGCAATTGGCAGACACGACTTGTTTAATAACAATTTGTTGTGTAACTGCCTGGATGTATTCTGAAACACCGTTTCCATTTTCCTTTTGTGTCTGTTTCAGCGTATAATGCGTGACAATTGTCACTTGAATGGTTTCAGCACATTGACCTGTCATACTCAGAGACTACAAAACGTCCCTTTTTGTCGGGCTGAACGACGAGCACACATTCCTCTGCACGCTCTATCGATGTCACCTATCCTTAGTGCGAGGCATCACAACTTTCGTAATACAGGTTTAGCTTCCAGTCAGTGCGTTCCGGAAGCCGGCTTTCCATATCCTTCTCAACTTAAAGACTAAGACTGTCATGAAAAAGACGAAAATTGTTTGCACCATCGGTCCGAAAACCGAATCTGAAGAGATGTTAACCAAAATGCTGGACGCGGGCATGAACGTCATGCGTCTGAACTTCTCTCACGGTGACTATGCAGAACACGGTCAGCGTATCCAGAACCTGCGCAACGTGATGAGCAAAACCGGCAAGAAAGCGGCCATCCTGCTCGACACGAAAGGTCCGGAAATCCGTACCATCAAGCTGGAAGGCGGTAACGACGTTTCCCTGAAAGCGGGCCAGACCTTTACCTTCACCACCGATAAATCCGTGGTGGGGAATAACGAAATCGTTGCCGTGACCTACGAAGGTTTCACCTCCGATCTGTCCGTGGGTAATACCGTACTGGTCGACGATGGTCTGATCGGTATGGAAGTCACCGCGATCGAAGGCAACAAAGTCATCTGTAAAGTGCTGAACAACGGCGACCTCGGCGAAAACAAAGGCGTTAACCTGCCAGGCGTTTCTATCGCCCTGCCGGCGCTGGCAGAAAAAGACAAACAGGACCTGATCTTTGGTTGCGAACAAGGCGTTGACTTTGTTGCGGCCTCTTTTATCCGTAAGCGTTCTGACGTGGTTGAAATCCGTGAGCACCTGAAAGCGCACGGCGGCGAGAAGATCCAGATCATCTCCAAAATTGAAAACCAGGAAGGCCTGAACAACTTCGACGAAATCCTCGAAGCGTCTGACGGTATCATGGTTGCCCGTGGCGATCTGGGCGTTGAAATCCCGGTTGAAGAAGTGATCTTCGCGCAGAAGATGATGATCGAAAAATGTATCCGTGCGCGTAAAGTGGTTATCACTGCGACCCAGATGCTGGATTCCATGATCAAAAACCCGCGTCCGACTCGCGCTGAAGCAGGCGACGTGGCGAACGCCATCCTCGACGGCACCGATGCGGTGATGCTGTCAGGCGAATCAGCAAAAGGTAAATACCCGCTGGAAGCGGTCACCATCATGGCGACCATCTGTGAGCGTACCGACCGTGTGATGACCAGCCGTCTGGACTTCAACAATGACAGCCGCAAATTGCGCATCACTGAAGCCGTCTGCCGTGGCGCGGTGGAAACCGCGGAAAAACTGGAAGCACCGCTGATCGTGGTGGCCACTCAGGGCGGTAAATCCGCTCGCGCAGTGCGTAAATACTTCCCGGACGCCACCATTCTGGCGCTGACCACCAACGAAGTCACAGCCCGTCAGCTGGTGCTGAGCAAAGGCGTTGTGGCGCATCTGGTGAAAGAAATCGCGTCTACTGATGATTTCTACCGTCTGGGTAAAGAGGTTGCTCAGCAGAGCGGTCTGGCTCAGAAAGGTGACGTAGTGGTGATGGTTTCTGGTGCTCTGGTACCGAGCGGCACGACTAACACAGCATCTGTTCACGTACTGTAATAATTCTCGAGTGAATTAATTCGATTAAAAAGCGCCCTCGCGGCGCTTTTTTTATTTTTCCAATAGCCACTATTAATAAAAAAGCAAATCGGATTGAGCTATCTAATTACAGATTATCTAAGACGAATCCGATGGAAGCAGCCTGTTTTCACACGGTTTTTTAGCCATTTTTGCGCATTTCGATGCTTCTTTGAGCGAACGATCAAAAATAAGCGTCTTCTCATCAAAAAAATATTCTCAACATAAAAAAGTTTGTGTAATACTTGTAACGCTACATGGAGATTAACTCAATCTAGAGGGTATTAATAATGAATCGTACTAAACTGGTACTGGGCGCGGTAATCCTGGGTTCTACTCTGCTGGCTGGTTGCTCCAGCAACGCTAAAATCGATCAGCTGTCTTCTGACGTTCAGACTCTGAACGCTAAAGTTGACCAGCTGAGCAACGACGTGAACGCAATGCGTTCCGACGTTCAGGCTGCTAAAGACGACGCAGCTCGCGCTAACCAGCGTCTGGACAACCAGGCTACTAAATACCGTAAGTAATAGTACCTGTGTAATAGAAATGGCGCACATTGTGCGCCATTTTTTTGTCTCGCGTTCTTCCTTCCCGCTACTCTCACTACTGCGTCTGCGTCTCTTCCTGTACTGATCCATTTTGCGCTGACTGAACAGCAGGTGTAGCTTCAACCGTTGGCGTTTGCCCGGCAGAGACCGCCACCGGATAACCCGCGCGACGATACAACGCTTTATCCACCAGTCCGTCATCCACCTCTTTCATCGCCTTAAACTGGCTGAACCCGGCAGGCAGCACATACGGCATCGTCTGTACGTTTTGTTCTTCTTCCGGCGACAGTGGTCGGTGGACCTCAACGTAGCGCAGTCCGCTCGGCTCCACAGAATATTTCACCGGTTCATTAATCACTCTCACCGGCGTTCCCGTGCGAACCTGGGAGAACAGCGCTTTGATGTCCGGGGCATTCATCCGGATACAGCCGGAACTGACGCGCAGACCCACGCTGTCTGGTTGACTGGTGCCATGAATGAGATACTCGCCATTACCGTGCGCCAGACGAAGTGCAAAGAGCCCCAGCGGGTTATTCGGCCCGGCGGGGACCACCGGCGGCAACGTAATGCCTCGCTCCAGAGAGCGCTTACGGATGCCTGCCGTTGGCGTCCAGGTCGGATTCGGGATTTTCTGCCCAACGCGGGTTTCCATCACCGGCGTTTCCAGTCCCTGTAAACCAATACCGATCGGATAGACCTGGACGATATTTTCGCCCGGCGGATAGTAGTACAGCCGCAGTTCAGCCAGATTAACGACGATGCCTTCTCGGGGCGCATCGGGCAGCAATAGCTGTGACGGGATCGTTACCAGGGTGCCCGGCTTTGGCACAGGCGCAATGGTATTATTTGCCTCCAGAATAAGCATCGCGGCAGTATCAAAACGACGGGCAATCGCCTGCAGGTTTTTATCGCCTTCCTGCACTGTATACGTTTGATTCTGTCCAACAAGGCGACTGCCTGCTGGCGGTAAGGGGTAATCCACCGCCCAGGCAGCCTGTATGGCGCTGTAAGCGCCGATAAGCATTAGAATAATAAGAGACGCGCGTTTCATACCCAACCTCCTGTATTCACTGGCATGGCCAGAATGCTGATAATCCTGTAAGACAGCCGGCTGCCTTACCTGACAGGATGAAAGCTGTCTATTGAGTTTAGCTAAGCGTTGCTGCTTTGGTACGGATCGCGCGAATCATCGCTTCCAGACCCTGCGACCGAGACGGTGTGAGATGCTGCGCGAGCGCCATCTGTTCAAACCACGGCCGCACATCAAAATTCACGATATCCTGAGCCGTCATCTGGTGATACAGAATGAAGACGACCGCAATCAGCCCTTTCACAATGGCAGCATCACTGTCGCCCTGCAGTTCAATAACGCCTTGCGCATTCTGGCGCATCACTATCCAGACCTGACTCTGACATCCCTGAATCGTATTTTCAGGACAACGGTCCGCTGCGGATATTTCCGGCAATCGCTGTCCCAGCTCAATGATGTACAGATACTTCTCTTCCCAATTAGCGCAACGCTGAAAATTACGCAACAATTTTTCTCTATCCGGCAGCGCAGCCATAGTGCCTCCCTGTTACCCCAGTAAGCGATGAATTCGTTGCAAGCCTGTCACCAGGCGATCCACTTCTTCATGGGTGTTATACATTGCCAGCGACGCCCGGCACATCGCCGGCACCTGATAAAAAGCCATCAGCGGCATCGCGCAATGGTGTCCGGTCCGCACGGCGATCCCGTAATTGTCGAGAAAACTGCCGACGTCATAGGCGTGATGTTTGCCGAGATTAAAGGCAATCACGCCCAGACGGTCAGTGGGGCCGTACAGCGTGAGATCCGGCACCGCCTTCAGTTGCTCCAGCGCATAGTGCATCAGGTTCTGTTCGTATTCGTTAATCGCCTCCAGTCCCAGCGCTGAAACATACTCCAGCGCGGCGCCAAAGCCGATAATCCCGCCGGTATTCGGCGTCCCCGCTTCGAAGCGCCACGGCGCTTTCGTCCAGGTCGTCCCCTGCGTCAGGCTGACGGTGGCGATCATCGACCCGCCCCCTTCCCAGGGCGGCATCTGTTGCAACAGCGCCTCTTTGACATAGAGCACACCAATACCGGTCGGGCCATACAGCTTGTGACCCGAGAAGACGTAAAAATCGCAGTCCAGCGCCTGAACGTCTACCGGGTGGTGCATTACCGCCTGCGCACCGTCCACCAGCACCTTTGCGCCATGCTGATGCGCCAGCGCGATCATTTCGGCGACAGGGTTTTCCGTACCCAGCACATTAGAGACGTGCGTTATCGCCAGCAGCCGGGTTTTCTCATCAAACAGGGTGGGTAGGATCTCCTGTTGCAATGTGCCGTCGGCGTTCAGCGGGATCACCCTCAGCTCAGCGCCCACCCGCGCGCACAGCATCTGCCACGGCACGATGTTGGCATGGTGCTCCATCTCACTGATGATGATGTTATCGCCCGCGTGGACGTTCTCTGGCCCCCAACTGTTGGCGACCAGGTTAATGCCTTCCGTTGTACCGCGCACAAACACCAGCTCTTCCGCAGAGCGTGCGTTAATAAACAGCGATGCCAGCTTGCGCACATTCTCCATTTTTTCGGTGGCCTGAGCGCTGAGCGTGTGGATCCCCCGGTGCACCGCCGCATAACCGTGACGATAAAACTCAGCTTCCGCGTCAATCACCTGCGCCGGTTTTTGCGCGCTGGCGGCGCTGTCGAGATACGCCAGCGGCAGACCATTCACTTCGCGCGTGAGGACTGGAAAATCCGCACGTACTGTGTCGATGGGAAATGTCATGCTACGCCTCCCGGCAGACGTTGGCCGATCCGCGCCAGCACCTGTTGTTTCAATGCCTCGTCGCTCAGCGCTTCCGTCAGTTCTGCGGCAAAGGCATAAAGGATCATCTGTTGTGCATCCCGTTGAGCAATCCCGCGCGAGCGCAGGTAGAACATCTGCTCATCGTCAATACGCCCTACCGTCGCCCCGTGACTACACTTCACGTCATCAGCGTAGATTTCCAACTGCGGTTTGGTATCCACTTCTGCAAGCTTGCCGAGCAGCAGATTATTGTTCGTCATCTGCCCGTCCGTTTTGATCGCGTGTTGGGCAACGTTAATCAGCCCGTTAAATACCGCCCGCCCCTTATCGCTGACGATGGTTTTATGCAACTGTCGGCTGTTGCAATAGCCTTTGTTGTGCTCAAGCCATGTGCGGGTATCGCAGACCTCATTTTTCACCGGCATGGCCAGGCTGTTGATCCTGAGGATCGTGTTCTCGCCGTTCAGTTGTGTGCTGGTGTTGTGACGCAACACCGCATCGCCGAGCAGAAAGCTGTGGCTGTGCGCCGACGCGTCTGCCGCCAGCAAGATATCGTTATGGGCGAAGTGATGGCTGAGCGGGTTTTCAAATACCAGCTTGATGTGATGCAGGTGCGCGTTTGCCGCCACGTTCATGGTCAGGCGCGCGCCGGTGAAATGTCGGGCATCATTCAGACTGACGTAATGCTCGATAATCGTCGCCTCCGCCCCTTCCGCCAGCTCAAGATGGTGACGATAGTGCGCCGTGTTCACCTCTTCTGCGGATACGCCCTGGGTGATGTGCATCAACAGCAGCGGTTTTACCGGGCGCTGGTTACGCTTAACGCGAATATGGGTCACGCTACGCGCCAGGCTTTCGGTGAGATGCAAAAACACTTCCGGTTGTACCGCGACCGGCAGGGTCTGGCGCTCGTCGTTGATCGCCACCTCAAAACCGCTGTTCTCCCAACTGTCGCTGAGCGTCGGGTTGAACTGCCCGTCGACAAACACCAGTCGCAATGCCTCCACGTTAAGCGCTAATGCATCGCGCTGCGCCGGGGAAACATCGGCATAACGACTGACGAACAAGCTGTTGCTGAGTCCTTCCAGCGGTGTGTATTTCCAGTTCTCATGTTTGCGCGTTGGCAGCCCCAGACGCAGAACCTGCTGGAGATGCTGTTGTGCCTGTTCAGAACGCGTCTCACCCTGTGCTTCAAACAGGTGATGCCATTGTTGCAGCGCATTACTGCTGTTCGGTAAGCCAGCCATATCCCTGCTCCTCCAGTTGTTTGACCAGCGTGAAATCGCCAGACTTCACAATCCGTCCCTGATACAGGACGTGGACAAAATCCGGCTTGATATAGTCAAGGATGCGCTGATAGTGGGTGACAATAATGAACGAGCGCTTACCGTCACGCAGTGAGTTGACCCCATCGGCAACCACTTTCAGGGCATCAATATCCAGCCCGGAGTCCGATTCATCGAGAATGCACAGTTCCGGCTCAAGCACCGCCATTTGCAGAATGTCATTCCGCTTCTTCTCGCCGCCGGAAAAACCGACGTTTACCGAGCGGGTTAGCAGATCTTCCGGCATCTTCAGCAGCGCGATTTTCTCTTCCATCAGATCCTGAAAATCGAAGCGATCAAGCGATTCCTGGCCGCGATACGTACGCACCGCATTGAGCGCTGTTTGCAGGAAAAACTGATTGCTGACGCCGGGGATTTCCACCGGATACTGGAAGGCCATAAAGATACCTTCGCCTGCTCTTTCTTCCGGCGCCAGGTCCAACAGGTCTTTCCCTTTAAACATCACCGACCCGCCGGTGACCTCGTAATCTTCACGCCCTGCCAGCGTCGCAGAAAGCGTACTTTTCCCGGAGCCGTTCGGTCCCATAATGGCATGCACTTCCCCCGGACGAACCTCAAGGTTCAACCCACGCAGGATGGCTTTTTCTTCCACACTGACCTGTAAATCTTTAATCGTTAACATGTTTCTTCCTTAACCGACGCTGTGTTCAAGGCTAATGGCTAAAAGTTTTTGTGCTTCGACGGCAAACTCCAGCGGCAACTCGGAGAACACGTCTTTAC
Organism: Citrobacter sp. LST-B2; assembly: GCF_057983045.1. Classification (NCBI taxonomy): domain Bacteria; kingdom Pseudomonadati; phylum Pseudomonadota; class Gammaproteobacteria; order Enterobacterales; family Enterobacteriaceae; genus Citrobacter; species Citrobacter sp. LST-B2. The sequence continues at coordinate 2,279,747 of NZ_CP192598.1, read as the reverse complement.
AGAACCCGTTGACGATCATTGAGATCGCATCTTCTTCGCTGATACCGCGCTGCAGACAATAGAACAGCTGATCTTCACCAATCCGTGAGGTGGTCGCTTCGTGCTCCAACTGCGCGCTGTTGTTGCGGCATTCAACATACGGAAAGGTATGCGCTCCGCAGTCGGCGCCAATCAGCATCGAGTCGCACTGGGTAAAGTTACGGGCATTGGTGGCGGTCGGCATAATTTTGACCAGTCCGCGGTAGCTGTTCTGGCTGTGTCCGGCGGAAATCCCCTTCGAAATAATGGTCGAGCGGGTGTTCTTGCCGATGTGGATCATCTTGGTACCGGTGTCCGCCTGCTGATGACCGCTGGTTAACGCCACCGAATAAAATTCGCCGATCGAGTTGTCGCCGCGCAGAATACAGCTGGGGTATTTCCAGGTGATGGCTGACCCCGTTTCCGACTGGGTCCAGGACATTTTGCTGTTCTCGCCCTCACACAACGCGCGTTTGGTGACGAAGTTCAGAATGCCGCCGGTGTTGTTATCGCCAGGGAACCAGTTCTGGACGGTGGAGTATTTCACCTCGGCGTCTTTATGGATGATGACTTCCACGACCGCCGCGTGCAGCTGATAGCTGTCGCGCACTGGTGCGGAACAGCCTTCGATATAGCTTACATAGCTGCCTTCATCCGCTACCAGGATCGTGCGTTCAAACTGCCCGGTCTTTTCGGCGTTAATGCGAAAATAGGTTGAAAGCTCCATCGGGCAGCGCACGCCTTTCGGCACATAGATAAAAGTGCCATCAGAGGCGACTGCGGCATTCAACGCGGCGAAGAAGTTATCGTTGCCGGGCACGACGGTGCCAAGATACTGTTTCACCAGTTCGGGATGATCGTGTATCGCCTCACCAAAGGAGCAGAAAATGATCCCCTGCTCCGCCAGTTTTTCACGATAAGTGGTGGCAACAGAGACGGAGTCAAAAATGGCATCCACCGCGACTTCACGGCCTTCGCGTACCGGTACGCCAAGTTGTTCAAACGCGGCCTCAACTTCTTTGCTGAGAAAGGCGTTTGCCCCGGTTTGCTGGACCGCCCCCGGCTCAGAGGCGCAGGTCTCATCGCAATTCCCGCACGACGGCGCGGAATAGTAGCTGTAATCCTGATAATTCAGTTTCTCGTAGTGCGCCTTCAGCCAGTGCGGCTCCGGCATGTCGACCCACGCTCTGTACGCATTCAGGCGAAACTCCAGCATCCACTCCGGTTCATTACGTTTGGCCGAAATGGCGCGCACCACCTCTTCGTTGATCCCTTTCGCCAGCTCGTCTGTTTGCAGTTGGGTAAAGAAACCCTCTTTATAATTCAGGGGGCCGCCAGTCCAGGTTTTGACATCGTCAGTTGCTTCAGTATTACGAGACATAGTACCGCCTATACCCCAAAGCTTTCGCCACAACCGCATTCGTTCTGGGCTTTCGGGTTATGAAATTTGAATAACTGATTTAATCCTTCACGGACGTAATCCACTTCCGTGCCGTCGATAAACGGCATCGCCTGTAACGGGACATAGAGCTTCGCGCCTTCAACCTCAAACAGCAGATCGTCTTTTTCCGGATCGCTGACGATATCCAGCACATAGCCAAAACCCGCGCATCCCGTCTGTTTAACGCCCAGGCGCACGCCCAGCATGCCCGGCTGCTTTGCGACCAGTTCGCGAATATGGGCCGCTGCCGCCGGGGTTAGCGTCAATCCGCGCCAGGCAAAATCGTCCGGATTAAATGTTCCTGAATGCAATTCCATAGGGTTACCTCGCATAGTGAGCCATCAGGCTATAACACCATGTTAGTGATAACTATTCTCACTTCAACCCCTCAACAGCAGGGGCATTACGGTGTTTCACCTGTTTTGACCGCTTTTATTAAGCATAGACCCTGCCACGTGGGTTAAAAGGAATGGATGAATTTGTTCAATGTGCTGATTAATAATGACTTTATCGTCTGTCATCGACCGGACTGGTCAAAACAGTAAAGATGTATAGAAAATGACTATTTCAGGGATAGGAATGACGTGAGAAGCGTGAAAGCACAGAAAAACAAAACCCTTAAGGTTGTCAGTAACAGCCCTAAGGGTTCCGGCCCCATCCGGCGCTTATCTCCGGCACTCATGATGGCTTAGCTCTTGAAGGGGCGATAAGAATAGTCTCATATCGGCAAAGGTCATTTTTAACACAAATTGCTATCTGCTGTTTTATACGTCAGATCAATTCATGGATTTTACGGCATGGCGGTCTGGATCGCCTCCAGAAACAACCGAAGCCCGGCGGGCTGATGTTCACGGGAAAGATACAGGCCGTACACGGCAAGGCGTCGGGGTTGCAAGGTTGGTAGCAGGCGAACCAGTCGTCCCTGAGCCAGTCCTTCACGCGCTTCCTTTTCCGGCACCAGCGCTATCCCCATGCCTGCCAGCGCAGATTCACAAAGTAAAGACGAGATCCCGGCACTCAAGTTCCCCTTGATCGCCACCGAGACCGCCTCGCCCTGCTCGTTGAGAAAGTGCCACGATTTTCCTGCAAACCCACTGTAATACAGACAGTTATGCTGAGTGAGATCCTCCAGCGTCTGTGGGGTGCCGTGCTGACGCAAATACGCCTCTGATGCGCAGAGAACCGATTCGCAATCGCCAAGCCGGCGGGCAATCGCGCCAGGCTCCGGGTTATCGGTAATGCGAATGGCGACATCAATACGTTCACCGACCAGACTGACTGGCTGATTGTTTATCTCAACTTCAATGCGCAGTTCGGGATAACGCGCTAAAAATCCCGGCAGCATCGGGGCGAGAATATGCATTGCCGTAAAGTGCGCGCAGGCGACGCGTAGCGTTCCGCTGGGAATGTCTGCCGCCGACGCCGCGCCAATCGCTTGTGAGAGCTGCGCCAGCGTTCGCGTCTTCACCAGCGCCTCCTCCCCGGCGGGGGTAATTGTCAGCCTGCGCGAGGTGCGATGAATCAGCCGCGCCCCGGCCCATTTCTCCATCTCATCAAGATAGCGGCTCACCATCGGCCGGGAGAGACCCAGTGCCCGCGCCGCCGCACTCAGACTGCCTAAATCGCAGATATGATTGAATACCGTCGCCGCCATCACTCTGTCCATCGCCACCCATCCGATCGTTTTATGAAACTCAGCATGTTCTGATACGGGAATTCTAACAGATCTCAATTCCCTTAAAATACCGGCCACACACAAGACCATTTCATCTGCATAAGGCTATTCCTCATGAAAAGTAAACTGCTGGCCCTGCTGTTGCCTGCTGTCGCCTCCCCCCTGTTTGCCGCGCCGCTGCAACTTGACGTCTATAACCCGCAGGAGAACGCCATTTTCCCTGTCTCCTCAACGTTAGTATCCGGTCCGACGGAAGCGATATTGTTTGATGCGCAGTTCAGCACTAAAGACGGTGAAAAGCTGGTGGAGATGATTAAATCCCGTGGCAAGACACTGAAAACCATCGTGATTACCTCCGGCGATCCAGATTTCTATTTCGGCCTGCAGCCGATTGTAAAAGCCTTTCCTGACGCGAAGGTACTGGCCACGCCACGGGTCGTTGAGCATATTCGAGCCACCAAAGAGGCTAAGTTGCAGTACTGGGGACCTCAGATGAAAGAGGGGGCGCCAACGGCGCTGACCGTCCCGCAGGCAACCACAGAAACGCGCTTTCGCATCGATGGTGAAACGCTGGAACTGCGTCATCCCAGTGATTACGCGGCCTATGTTTGGGTGCCAGCGAACCGGACCATTCTCGGCGGCACGGGCGTGGCGTCAGGCATTCACGTCTGGACCGCTGACACCCAGACACCAGCGCAACGCGCATCATGGCGTCATGTTCTGACTGAAATGGATAGTCTAAAGCCTGCACAGGTTATTCCGGGTCATTACCTTGGTGAGCGCCCTGAAGGCGATCGGGCCATCCGCTTCACGCAGGATTATCTGCAATCGTTCGAACAGGCGCTGGCGGCGAAGCAAGGTTCGCCCTGGGTCATTAAAACGATGAAAACGGCGTGGCCGGGACTGGCAGAGGAAAGTTCGCTGGAATTGAGCGCGAAAGTGAATTCTGGCGAGATGGCGTGGTAATACCGCCAGTGAGGAACAAAAAAACCCGACGCGCATGTCGGGTTCTTTTTACGTTAACGATCGCTGAATCAATGAACGCCAAGGCGCCAGGCAAAGTAGATCTCTTCTTTTAATTCTGTGGAAGAGAGCGTCAGTAAATCGGCAAATTCCAGCTCAAGTTGTTTCAGTCTTTTGAGATACTGGGCTGGAGAAAGCTCTGTTTTATCACGACGTAAAAACTCAATTGCCAGTTGGGCCGGGTCTAGTTGGCTAGTCATATCATCCTCGCTTATGGTCAAAACCTGCACAGTATATCACCTTTCGCTGTGCAGATTATGACCAAAAGCAATACTGATCACACTTTTTTGGTGACAACGTCACACAACTGCCGTGGTCAGCCGCGAAGTACAGCACAGTCGCTGCTGCTCATCATAGATGTCAATCTGCCAGACCTGATGACGGGCGCCGGTATGAATCGCCTTACAGATCCCCTTCACGCGCCCTTCCCGCGCAGAGCGAACATGGTTAGCGTTAACTTCCAGCCCCACCACTTTCTGCTCACCCTGGGTGCACAGATAACCGGCAACCGAGCCGATGCTTTCTGCCAGCACGACAGAAGCGCCGCCGTGCAGCAGACCGAACGGCTGCTTCGTGCGTCCGTCGACGGGCATTGACGCTTCAAGCGTATCGTCGCCGATATGCTCAAAGCGAATATCCAGCAGGCCGACCATATTGCCTTCACCCATCGCATTGAGGGCGTCGAGGGTCACTTCACGTTTCCAGATCATCCAATAATCTCCAGTAATGCCTGTACAGGATGACGCACGCCCGTGCCTTCAACCCGTTTCACCTGGCTGCGACAGGAATATCCCGTTGCAAGGCAACGGCTACGCGGTAGCCGTTCCATCGCCTGATGCCATGACAGTTCATAAATGCCCAGCGAACTCGCATGGTTCTTCGCCTCATGACCGTAAGTACCGGCCATGCCGCAACAGCCCACGCTCACGTTTTCCAGCTTCGCGCCAACGCGGGCAAAGATCGACGCCCATTGCGCGGGCGCGCCGGGCAGCGCGGTCACTTCGGTACAATGGCCAAAGAAATACCAGGATTCGCCGCTAACCTCGCGCGGTTCCTGCGAAGCCAGCGCGGTTGCCAGCCACTCATTGGCGAGCTGGACGTGGAAATCGCCGCGCGCGTCGCCTAACGCCAGCTTGTACTCATCGCGATAACAGAGCACCAGCGCCGGATCAACACCGACCATCGGCATCCCCAGTTTTGCCACGCGGTTCAAAAACTCAGAGGTCTTTTTGGCGGTCTTCGCAAAGCGGGTCAGGAATCCTTTAATGTGCTGCGCTTTACCGTTTGGCGAGAACGGCAACAGAACCGGCTGCATCCCCAGCTTCTCAATCAAACGGACGAAATCAGCCACCACCTGCGCATCGTAATAGCTGGTGAACGGGTCCTGCACCACCAGCACCGTATTGGCTTTCTGCACATCCGACAGCGCTTCAAGCTGTTCCAGCGTCATGTTCGCCGATCGATGCCCGACCATCTGTTGTTGCAGCGACGGCGTCGAGAGCAATGGCAGATCGACCATGCCGATATGCTTTGCGGACAGCTTGCGCACCAGCGGCTGATTAATAAAGAAGTTAAAGGTTTTCGGCGCCCGGGCCATCAACGGCGCATAGGTTTCAACCGTCGCCACCAGATGGTCACGCAGCGGACGCAGGTAGCGGGTATGGTAAAGTTGCAGGAAACGCGAACGGAATTCCGGCACATCGATTTTGATCGGACACTGCGTCGAGCACGCCTTACAGGCCAGACAGCCGGACATCGCCTCTTTTACTTCATGCGAGAAATCATACTCGCCCTTGTTGGCGTGCCAGGTGTTACGAGTACGCGCGATCAGAGAACGCAGGCTGGGTCGTTTACTTGCCAGCGCATTTTCCAGTCGCACCGGATCGACACCGCGATCCGCCAACAAACGTAACCATTCGCGCACCAGCGTCGCACGCCCTTTGGGTGAGTGGATACGATTGAGGCTGATTTTCATCGATGGGCACATCGGGCTCTTCGCATCGAAATTAAAGCACAAACCGTTGCCGTTACATTCCAGCGCGCCGCGCCAGGTCTGGCGCACGGCCAGCGGAATTTGCCGGTCCCAGGTGCCGCGTTTGACCGCGTCGACTTTCATCATGGGTGCGTCAATGCCTTCAGGCGGACATATTTTCCCCGGATTCAGCCGGTTTTGCGGATCGAACGCCGCTTTAATCTTCCGCAATTCCGCGAAAAGTTCATCACCGAAAAACGCCGGGCTGTACTCAGCGCGGAAACCTTTGCCGTGTTCCCCCCACAGCAGACCGCCATATTTTGCCGTCAGCGCCACCACTTCATCGGAGATTTGCTTCATCAGCACCTCCTGCTGTGGATCGCACATATCCAGCGCAGGACGCACATGCAGCACCCCGGCGTCAACGTGACCGAACATGCCGTAGCTCAGACCGTGACCATCAAGCAGCGCGCGGAACTCCGCGATGTAATCAGCAAGATGTTCCGGCGGCACACAGGTGTCCTCGGCAAAGGGAATCGGTTTTGCCGCCCCTTTCGCATTACCCAGCAGGCCCACCGCTTTTTTACGCATGGCATAGATACGCTCAACGCCCGCCAGTTCAGTGCATAGCTGCCAGCCAATCACGCCCGCCTCTTCGCGGGCAATCAGTTCGTCAAGCCGTTCGCACAGGGAAGCCACCTGCGCGTCGATAACTGTTTCATCATCCCCGGCGAATTCGACAATGTTCAGGCCGAGCATCTCTTTGTCCGGGACATCGGTAATCAATTCGCTCACTGAATGCCAGACGATGTCTTCACGCGCCAGGTTCAGCACTTTTGAATCAACCGTCTCCACCGACAGCGCGCGCGCGTCCACCATAAACGGCGCATTGCGCAGCGCGGAGTCAAAAGAGTCGTATTTCACGTTCACCAGTCGACGCACTTTCGGCAGCGGCGTAATGTCCAGTCGCGCTTCCGTAATGAACGCCAGCGTCCCTTCCGAGCCGGTGAGAATACGGGTCAGATCGAATTCGCTCATGTCATCGTTAAATACATGACGCAAATCGTAGCCCGTCAGGAAGCGGTTCAGTTTGGGAAATTTATCAATAATTAACTGACGGTTATCGCGGCAGCGTTCAAACACAGTGCGATAGATACGACCAATCGTGGTGTTGCTCTGACCGAGCGTTTCCGCCAGTGCGACCGGCAGCGGCTGCGTGTCGAGAATATCGCCGCCCAGCAGCACGGCCCGCACCCCCAGCACGTGATCGGATGTCTTCCCGTAGACCAGAGAACCCTGTCCGGAGGCGTCGGTATTAATCATCCCGCCCAGCGTTGCCCGGTTACTGGTGGACAGTTCCGGGGCAAAGAAATAGCCATACGGCTTCAGATACTGATTCAGTTGATCCTTGATCACCCCCGCTTCCACCCGCACCCAGCCCTCTTCCGGGTTGATTTCGATGATGCGGCTCATATAGCGGGACATATCGACAATGATGCCCTGATTGAGCGCCTGACCGTTCGTGCCGGTACCGCCGCCGCGCGGTGTGAAAATCAGCGAGGCAAAGCGTGGCAGCGCCGCCAGGCGGGCAATGAGCGCCACATCAGCCGTTGAACGAGGGAAAACCACGGCATCGGGGAGAAGTTGATAGATACTATTATCTGTCGACATTGTCAGACGATCGGCATAACTGGTTGCCGTATCGCCGGTAAATCCTTGTTGCTCCAGCTCTTGCAAAAAATTGAGCACCAGCTGAACGACGCCGGGTGCCTGAGAAATTTGTGGAATCATTATCGTGACCCTTTCCTGCGGTCTGTGTGTTGTGGGAGTTAATCGTTTGCTTATTGTTGTATCACATTTTTTTCTAATACACCCAACAGAAATACTGGCAGAATCCGCCTGTCAAAAACCGCTGAAATTGCTCATCATTATGAGACGTGTTTCGAGCGGTCGCGTCGCGTCAACGATCTGACGCACTACATAGGTGAAAAGAGTTTATGGTCAATATTCGTCAGCCCAGGGATATCGCACAAGTGCTGCTGTCGGTGCTGTTTTTAGCCATCATGATTGTGGCGTGTCTCTGGATTGTTCAACCTTTTATTCTGGGCTTTGCCTGGGCCGGGACGATCGTCATTGCGACCTGGCCCGTTCTACTGCGCCTGCAAAAATTACTCTGGGGCCGCCGTTCGCTGGCGGTTCTGGTGATGACACTTTTATTAGTACTGCTGTTTGTGATCCCGATTGCCCTGCTGGTCAACAGTATCGTTGACGGCAGCGGACCGCTGATCCACGCTGTCACGAGCGGGGATATGACGTTGCCGGACCTGGCCTGGTTGAACAGCATTCCGCTGGTTGGCGCCAAACTGTATGCCGGCTGGCATAACCTGCTGGATATGGGCGGTACGGCGATTATGGCGAAGGTTCGCCCGTACATCGGTACCACAACAACCTGGTTTGTCGGTCAGGCCGCTCACATCGGTCGTTTTATGATGCACTGCAGCCTGATGCTGTTATTCAGCGCCCTGCTGTACTGGCGTGGAGAGACGGTGGCGTTGGGTATTCGTCATTTTGCCTACCGTCTGGCGGCAAAACGCGGAGACGCAGCGATGCTGCTGGCCGCCCAGGCGATCCGCGCGGTGGCGCTGGGCGTGGTTGTCACTGCCCTGGTGCAGGCGGTGCTGGGCGGCATCGGTCTGGCCGTGTCCGGCGTACCCTATGCCACACTGCTCTCCGTGGTGATGATCCTCTCCTGTCTGGTTCAACTGGGGCCGTTACCGGTATTGATTCCGGCTATTATCTGGCTTTACTGGAGTGGCGATACGACCTGGGGCAGCGTGCTGCTGGCCTGGAGTTGCGTGGTGGGCACACTGGATAACGTCATTCGCCCGATGCTGATTCGTATGGGCGCGGACTTGCCGCTGATCCTGATCCTTTCCGGCGTTATTGGCGGCCTGATTGCGTTTGGCATGATTGGGCTGTTTATCGGTCCGGTACTGCTGGCCGTTTCATGGCGACTGTTCTCGGCCTGGGTTAACGAAGCGCCTGTGCCGACCAGCGAACCTGAAGAGATCCTCGAAGAACTGGGTGAAATCGAAAACCTTAAAAAATAGCACGACAGCAGGCGACTGTGGTCGCCTGAATGTTTAGCACGGCTAATCAATAGTGTAGCGCGATGCCTCTGTCTTTCCTGTTCCCGCTTCGTTGTCCCTGATTTGTATCGCAAATTCTTTACAGTCTTTAAACTATTGAGACGAATCTGATCGACGCTAAAACACCCCATACCCTATTATTAGCTCACGGTTATAGATCAAGACATTGATTTATAAGTATGGAAATCCCCTGAGTGAAACAACGAATTGCTGTGTGTAGTCTTTGCCCATCTCCCACGATGGGCTTTTTTTTTTATCCTGACATGGCGGCTGTCTCACCGCAAAATAATCCTTCCCTCTGCCTTTATCCCTCTTTTTTTCATGGGAATTCCCCTTTTCACATGCCGATAACAAATAATATTGCACAAGATACTGCGACTCTCTTCACGCCGAAATCAGCCTGATAATGTTATTTATGCTTTACTGTTTTTTAATATGAGGTCATTCAATGATGAACGCTTATGAGCTACAGGCATTACGTCATGTTTTTGCAATGACCATTGAAGAGTGCGTATCGTGGATTGCGCCAGATTATAATGCCGCCGACTGGCAGCAGTGGGAAAATGGCGAATGTGACCCCCCTCCCGCCATTACCGAAACGCTGCTGGAAATGCGTAGAAAAAGAAAATTACGTATTAATGCTATTATAGAGAAGATAAACAATCGCATTGGTAATAATACCATGCGTTTCTTTTCTGATTTAACCGATTTTCAGTCGGTCTATCGTGATGGCAGTTTTCTTGACTGGAAGATTTATCAATCCGTTGCTGCCGAACTCTATGCCCACGACCTGGAACGATTGTGTTAGACCACATATTTCCTGCCACTGGCGATTCATACTAAGAAACTTCAAATATAGAGACCCATTGTACTTTTAAGGCACGGGTATTTACCCCGTACCAGGGAAAATCATTAGCCATTTCGCTGAGCAGGCATCATGAAAAATCACTATTTCCCCACTGCGATGGGGCTGTATCTCAATTACCTGGTGCACGGTATGGGAGTCATCCTGATGAGTCTCAACATGGCATCGCTCGAACAACAGTGGCAGACCAATGCCGCTGGGGTGTCAGTCGTGATCTCCTCATTAGGCATCGGGCGCTTAAGCGTGCTGTTTTGCGCCGGATTATTATCCGATCGGTTTGGCCGCCGCCCCTTCATCATTCTGGGGATGCTTTGTTATGTGACGTTCTTTTTCGGTATTCTGACGACCCATAATATCATCATCGCTTATGCGTTCGGCGTCCTCGCGGGCATGGCGAACAGTTTCCTGGACGCCGGGACCTATCCCAGCCTGATGGAGGCCTTTCCCTCTTCGCCGAGCACCGCCAACATTCTGATTAAGGCGTTTGTCTCCGGCGGACAGTTTTTACTGCCCATCATCATCAGTCTGCTCGTCTGGGCAGAACTGTGGTTTGGCTGGTCATTTATCGTTGCCGCCGCCATCATGCTGGTTAACGGTCTGTTTTTACTGCGCTGCGCCTTTCCACCGCATCCTGGACGCCGCCTCGCGCCGGTCACACCGACACACGAACCGCACCAGCGCCCGGCTGAAAGACATCGCTGCGCATTTATCGACCTTGCCAGCTATACGCTGTACGGCTACATCTCAATGGCGACGTTTTATCTCATCAGCCAGTGGCTGGCGCAGTATGGTCAGTTTGTCGCCGGGATGTCGTATACCCTGTCGATCAAACTGCTGAGTATCTACACCTGCGGTTCGCTGCTTTGCGTTTTGATTACCGCCCCGCTGGTGCGCAAAACGGTGCGTTCAACCACCTTGCTGATGCTGTACACTTTTGTTTCGTTTGTCGCGCTATTGACGGTGTGCCTGCATCCCACGATGTATGTCGTGATCGTCTTTGCCTTTGTGATCGGCTTTTCATCAGCCGGGGGCGTAGTGCAAATCGGTCTGACCCTGATGGCCGCCCGCTTTCCGCATGCCAAAGGGAAAGCCACCGGCATTTATTACAGTGCGGGCAGCATTGCTACCTTTACGATCCCGCTGGTCACGGCCCATCTCTCACAAAGGAGCATCGCCGATATTATGTGGTTCGATACCGGTATTGCCGCCGTGGGGTTCTTGTTGGCGCTATTTATTGGCTATCGCAGCCGTCTCGAAACGAAACGTCAATTGATGATGTCACCGGTGGCGGAATAAGGCTGAATCCGCCGAATGCAATATTCTTATCACTGACTGCAATATAGTTTGTATAACACCGTTATTAACAATAAAACGTCGCAGGATACGTGGGTTTTCACACTTTCGTCTGCAATATACCTGGTTACGAAAACGTCATGTTATGTAGTTCATGTCGTTTCACCATCGTATATTAATAAAAAATCGCCGGATATAAAAACGCTGGCGAAAGCAGAATTAAATTAACCGGCAAGGAGCTTTGAAAAAATGTCACAGAATAAGGCTTTCAGCACGCCATTTTTCCTGGCGGTCATCTGTATTTATCTCAGCTATTTTCTCCACGGTATTAGCGTCATTACGCTGGCGCAAAATATGACCTCACTCGCCGCGAAGTTTTCTACTGACAGCGCAGGGATCGCCTATTTAATTTCCGGCATCGGACTTGGTCGTCTGGTGAGTATTCTGTTTTTTGGCGTCCTGTCGGATAAATTCGGTCGTCGGGCGATCATTTTGTTGGGTGCCGCGTTATATATTCTCTTTTTCTTCGGCATCCCTGCCAGTCCTAACCTGATGGTGGCCTTTGTCCTCGCCGTCTGCGTTGGCGTGGCCAACTCTGCGCTTGATACCGGAGGCTACCCGGCACTGATGGAATGTTTCCCGAAAGCGTCAGGTTCCGCGGTGATCCTCGTCAAAGCAATGGTCTCCTTCGGACAGATGCTCTATCCGATGCTGGTCGGCTATATGCTGCTCAACAACATCTGGTACGGCTATGGAGTGATCATTCCTGGCATTCTGTTTGTACTGATCACCCTGATGTTACTGCGCAGTCAATTCCCCGGCCAGTTGGTGGATGCCAGCGTCGCTAAAGAGTTACCGCAGATGAACAGCAAACCGCTGGCCTGGCTGGAAGGAGTGGCTTCCGTCATGTTTGGCGTGGCGGCGTTTTCCACCTTTTACGTTATCGTGGTCTGGATGCCGAAATACGCCATGGCCTTCGCCGGAATGGAAGAAGCGGATGCGCTGAAAACCATCACGTATTACAGCCTGGGTTCGCTGGTCTGCGTCTTTATCTTTGCCGCACTGCTGAAAAAAATGGTTCGCCCCATCTGGGCTAACGTCTTTAATGCCGGACTGGCCACCGTTACCGCGGCCGTCATTTATCTCTGGCCGTCACCGCTGGTGTGTAACGCGGGCGCGTTTGTGATTGGCTTCTCTGCCGCGGGCGGGATTTTACAACTGGGCGTGTCGGTGATGTCGGAATTCTTTCCGAAGAGCAAAGCCAAAGTCACCAGCGTTTATATGATGATGGGCGGCCTCGCGAATTTTGTTATTCCGCTGATTACCGGTTACCTCTCCACCATCGGCCTACAATACATCATTTTACTGGATTTCGCTTTTGCCCTGCTGGCCTTTATCACCGGCATTATCGTTTTTGTTCGCTATTACCGGGTCTTTAATATTCCACAAAACGATATCCGTCTGGGCGAACGTTATTTTTCAACAAAAAGTTAAGCGACAATTTAAGGAGTCATGTTATGGATGTAACCGCGAAATATGAACTGATCGGCTTAATGGCTTATCCCATCAGACACAGTTTGTCGCCTGAAATGCAAAATAAGGCGCTGGAGAAAGCCGGATTGCCGTTTACCTATATGGCCTTTGAGGTCGACAACAGCACCTTCGCTGGCGCTATCGAGGGGTTGAAAGCGTTAAAAATGCGCGGGACCGGCGTATCGATGCCCAATAAACAGCTGGCCTGTGAATTTGTTGATGAACTGACCCCGGCGGCGAAGCTGGTTGGCGCGATTAATACCATCGTCAATGATGACGGCTACCTGCGTGGTTACAATACCGACGGCACCGGTCACATTCGCGCAATCAAAGAGAGTGGTTTCGATATCAAGGGTAAAACCATGGTATTACTGGGTGCGGGTGGCGCCTCCACGGCCATTGGTGCGCAGGCAGCCATTGAGGGGATCAAAGCGATTAAACTCTTTAACCGCAATGATGAATTTTTCCAGAAAGCAGTGGACTTCGCTAAGCGGGTGAATGAAAACACCGACTGCGTGGTGACGGTGACAGACCTTGCTGACCAGCAGGCCTTCGCTGACGCGCTGGCGACAGCGGATATCCTGACCAATGGCACCAAAGTCGGCATGAAGCCGCTGGAAAATGAATCGATTGTCAGTGACGTGAGCCTGCTACGTCCGGAACTGCTGGTTACCGAATGCGTTTACAACCCGCATATGACGAAGTTATTGCAACAAGCGCAACAGGCCGGTTGCAAAACAATCGATGGTTACGGCATGTTGTTGTGGCAAGGCGCTGAACAGTTCAAACTGTGGACCGGCAAAGATTTTCCGCTGGAATACGTAAAACAGGTGATGGGGTTTGCGGCCTGACGGCCAGGAACTAAGACTGATAAAAGGTATTAAATGAAAACCGTAACCGTAAAAAACCTCGTGATTGGCGAAGGGGCTCCAAAAATAATCGTCTCGCTGATGGGCAAAGATATCGCCAGCGTCCGCGCAGAAGCGCAGGCCTATCGCGACGCGGATTTCGACATTCTGGAATGGCGCGTTGACCATTTCGCCGATGTCGCCTCTGCTGATGCCGTCCTGGAGGCTGTCCGCGCAATCCGCACTGAACTGCCCCAGACTCCCCTGCTGTTTACGTTCCGTAGTGCGAAGGAAGGGGGTGAACAGGCCATTTCAACCGACGCCTATCTCTCGCTGAATCGCGCGGCGGTCAATAGCGGCCTGGTGGATATGATCGATCTCGAACTGTTTACCGGTGATGAGCAGGTCAAGGCGACGGTAGACTACGCGCACAGCAAAAACGTCAGCGTGATCATGTCCAACCATGATTTCCACAAGACGCCAGCAGAAGAAGAGATCGTTGCACGGCTGCGCAAAATGCAGGAACTGGGTGCCGATATTCCGAAGATCGCCCTGATGCCGCAGAACCACAGAGATGTTCTGACGCTGCTTTCCGCTACGCTGAAAATGCAGGAACAGTACGCTGACCGTCCGGTGATCACCATGTCGATGTCGAAAACCGGTGTGATTTCGCGCCTGGCCGGTGAAGTCTTCGGCTCCGCGGCGACCTTTGGCGCGGTTAAAAAGGCTTCGGCACCGGGACAAATATCCGTTAGCGATCTGCGTACGGTATTAACGATATTACATCAGGCGTAATTAACGAAATAAAGGCGGGACAGATTCTCTCCCGCCATTAAATATATATTTTATTCCACAGTGAATATTCCACATGAATATTCAGCGGAGGCCTGCGCCTGAACACAGCGGCGTAGGGCTTCTGCCGGGTATCCAGGAGTTTATATGAAACCTGAAAGACCACCACGCGTTAATGGTCGCGTGCCTGTGCTCTCGGCCCAGGACGCGGTAAATTATATTAAAGATGAAGATGTACTGTGTATATTAGGCGCAGGCGGCGGTATTCTGGAAGCCACCACCTTAATTACCGCTTTAGCCGATAAATATAAGCAAACGCAAACGCCACGGAATTTATCGATTATCAGTCCGACGGGTCTGGGCGATCGCGCCGATCGCGGAATCAGCCCGCTGGCTCAGGAAGGCCTGGTGAAATGGGCTCTGTGTGGGCACTGGGGGCAGTCGCCGCGTATTTCGGATTTAGCGGAACAAAATAAGATTGTCGCCTATAACTATCCACAAGGGGTGCTGACTCAGGCTCTGCGTGCGTCTGCCGCCCACCAGCCGGGGATCCTCAGCGATATCGGGATTGGCACCTTCGTCGACCCGCGCCAACAGGGGGGCAAGCTCAATGAGGTCACCAAAGAAGACCTTATCAAGCTGGTGGAGATTGATAACAAAGAATATCTCTACTACAAAGCGATTGCGCCTAACGTCGCGTTTATCCGCGCCACCACCTGCGACAGCGAAGGCTATGCCTCGTTTGAAGATGAGGTGATGTACCTCGACGCGCTGGTGCTGGCTCAGGCGGTGCACAACCACGGTGGCATCGTGATGATGCAGGTGCAGAAAATGGTCAAGAAAGCCACGCTGCATCCTAAATCCGTACGTATCCCCGGCTATCTGGTGGATATCGTGGTGGTCGACCCAGACCAGACGCAACTGTACGGCGGCGCGCCGGTGAACCGATTTATCTCGGGCGATTTCACCCTCGACGACAGCACCCAGCTCTCCCTGCCCCTCAACCAACGCAAACTGGTTGCCCGTCGCGCCTTGTTTGAAATGCGTAAAGGTGCGGTCGGTAATGTTGGCGTCGGCATCGCGGATGGCATTGGACTGGTGGCCCGTGAGGAAGGCTGTGCAGATGACTTTGTACTGACCGTTGAAACCGGCCCCGTGGGTGGGATCACCTCCCAGGGTGTCGCTTTTGGCGCAAACGTCAACACTCGCGCCATTCTTGATATGACCTCACAGTTTGACTTCTACCATGGCGGTGGGCTGGACGTCTGCTATCTGAGCTTTGCGGAAGTTGACCGCCACGGCAACGTCGGGGTGCACAAATTTAACGGCAAAATCATGGGAACTGGCGGCTTTATCGATATCAGCGCGACCTCAAAGAAAATTGTTTTCTGCGGCACGCTAACCGCTGGCAGTCTGAAAACAGAAGTGGCCGACGGTAAATTAACCATCGTCCAGGAAGGCCGGGTGAATAAATTCATCAGCGAACTGCCGGAAATCACCTTTAGCGGAAAAATCGCCCTCGAGCGCGGTCTGGACGTGCGCTACATCACCGAACGCGCGGTATTTACGCTAAAAGAGGACGGTCTGCATCTTATTGAAATTGCCCCTGGAGTGGATCTGGAGCGCGATATTCTGGCGAAAATGGATTTCGCACCGGTTATTTCACCAGACCTGAAACTGATGGATGAAAGATTATTTATCGACGCCACCATGGGTTTTGAACTGCCGGAAGCGGCGAATTAAAAGGAGTATGATGATGGACTTTTCTTTAACCGAAGAGCAAGAGCTGCTGCTTGCTAGTATCCGGGAACTGATCACCAGCAATTTTCCGGAAGAGTATTTCCGCACCTGCGACCAGACGGCGACCTACCCCAGAGAGTTTATGCGTGCGCTGGCGGATAACGGGATTTCCATGCTGGGCGTACCGGAAGAGTTCGGCGGTATTCCGGCAGACTATGTCACCCAAATGCTGGCCCTGATGGAAGTGTCAAAATGCGGCGCCCCGGCCTTTCTGATCACCAACGGGCAGTGTATTCACAGCATGCGCCGTTTCGGCTCGCCAGAACAACTGCGGAAAACGGCGGAAAGCACGCTGGAGACCGGCGATCCGGCCTATGCCCTGGCGTTAACCGAGCCAGGTGCGGGTTCTGACAACAACAGCGCCACCACCAGCTACACGCGCAAAGACGGCAAGGTATACCTGAACGGCCAGAAGACGTTTATTACCGGCGCCAAAGAGTACCCATACATGCTGGTGCTGGCGCGCGATCCCGAGCCAAAAGATCCGAAGAAAGCCTTTACCCTCTGGTGGGTGGAGTCCAACAAGCCTGGGATCAAAATCAATCCGCTGCACAAAATCGGCTGGCATATGCTCAGCACCTGCGAAGTCTATCTCGACAACGTTGAGGTGGATGAAAGCGACATGGTGGGCGAAGAAGGCATGGGCTTTCTCAACGTGATGTATAACTTTGAGATGGAACGTCTGATCAACGCTGCGCGCAGTACCGGCTTCGCCGAATGCGCCTTTGAGGATGCCGCACGTTATGCCAACCAGCGCATTGCGTTTGGCAAACCGATTGGACACAACCAGATGATCCAGGAAAAGCTGGCGCTGATGGCAATCAAAGTCGACAACATGCGCAATATGGTGCTGAAGGTGGCATGGCAGGCCGATCAGGAGCAGTCACTGCGTACCAGCGCCGCGCTGGCGAAACTGTATTGTGCCCGCACCGCGATGGAAGTGATTGACGATGCAATTCAGATTATGGGCGGGCTGGGTTATACCGACGAAGCGCGTGTCTCCCGATTCTGGCGCGATGTCCGTTGTGAACGGATTGGCGGCGGGACGGATGAGATCATGATTTATGTCGCAGGTCGGCAGATCCTGAAGGATTATCAGAACAAGTAATCGACAGGCCGGATACGGTACTTGCATCGTATCCGGCCATTCAAACGCTTACCGATGATGACACATATACTCAGACGTCGGACAACAGGCAGGCCTGCTCTGTCAGGCTGTTTTTAAACTGTTTACGATAATCGCCTGGCGAACAGCCGACGTGGCGCAAAAAAAGCTTCGCGAAGTGGTCGACATTTTCATACCCGACGCGCCAGGAAATTTCGGCCTGTGAATAATCAGTATTGGTTAAGGCAAATTTCGCTTCGGTCATCCGCCGCTGAATCACATAATTAATCGGTGAAATATGGTACTCGCGGGTGAATTCGTGACAAATATAGCTGACGCTGGCACGAAATTTTTTTGATAACTGCTCAAGCGTAATTTTCTCCCGATAATTATTATTGAGATAGACCAGAATATCTTTAATCAGAACATCTTTTTTAATATGTCCTTGTTCCGAACGATATGCATTTTTAAAGTTCTCAAAGAAGAGCACCGTCAACGCATAGGCAAAAGCATCGCAGACGGACGACGTCAGGCCATTTTTACTTTGCGGCAGCATCACCCCGAGCTCATTAAAAATACTTTTGATCACTTCTTTTCCCTGGCCGACGGCAACCACCGGACAGGAATGCGATTGTAGCAGTTGGTTTTCCTCCCAGCCCTGAAAGCGAAAGCCATACAGCGCACAGGTGTAGGTGGTGGCTGGCGCGTTCACATCCGATGTCACGGCGTGTAACCGCCCCCGCTCCACCACGACAATATCATCTTCGTGAGCCACATAAAGGGAAGAGTCGATCGTTAATCTGACGATGCCTTTTTTGACATAAATCAGCTCGGTCTCATTGTCATGAACATGATGACCGGACTCCCAACGGGGATCATCACTAATGACAAATCGGGAAAATCGCGGGGTTTTGCCCTGGTCAAAAAGGCTTTCCATGGCATTATCAAAGCAGCGTTGATACATGACAACCTCCACAAGCAGAAATTTATCCTGAACAATATAATGAGGATAAAATAAAGCGAGTATGGCGGTTATACAACTGTATTTAGTAAGGGCAAAACAAGATTATTTCCCTCACCTGCAAGATAATACGTTTAATTTTCTCAAATGATTTTCTACTCATTTCTTTTGTACGAGCGATCCCACTTTTTTTGCAAGATACCTGGTAACGAAAACAGATTGCTCCGTCGATAAAAAGCCGCCGTCTGTCGCACACTATTTCCAGTCAATTTTCACTTTCCGCCGGGGTGGCCTGATTGTCACTGTCGGTATGCGACTCACAGGAGATGCCATGAAAATAATAACCTGCTTTAAGCTGGTGCCTGAAGAACAGGACATTGTTGTTACGCCCGAGCAAGCGCTGAGCTTTGACAATGCGGACGCCAAAATCAGTCAGTTCGATCTCAACGCCATTGAGGCCGCAACGCAGTTGGCCACCGAGGCAGAGGATGAGATCGCGGCACTGACGGTGGGCGGCTTATTATTGCAAAACTCTAAAGTGCGTAAGGATGTGCTCTCCCGCGGGCCACATGCACTGTATCTGATGCAGGATGCACAGCTGGAACACGCGCTGCCAAAAGACACGGCGCAGGCCATTGCCGCCACAGTGGAAAAAATCGGATTCGATCTGCTCCTGTTTGGTGAAGGGTCTGGGGACCTTTATGCACAACAGGTTGGTCTACTGGTCGGTGAGATCCTGCAACTGCCAACCCTTAACGCCGTCAGCAGCCTCCAGCGTCAGGGCGATAAGCTGCTTGTAGAACGTACGCTGGAAGAGGACGTTGAGGTGATAGAACTGACACTTCCGGCCGTTATCTGCGTGACATCGGATATTAACGTGCCACGCATCCCCTCAATGAAAGCCATTCTTGGCGCCGGGAAAAAGCCCGTACACACATGGCAGGCAAGCGACATCGGCTGGAGTCAGGGCGAGCTGCGAGCAGAACTGGTTGCCATTACTGTACCACCACAAACGGCGCGTAAGCACATCATTCTGGATAACGATTCGCCGGAAGCCATCGCCGAACTGGCTGAACACCTGAAAAAAGCCCTGAACTGAGCCCAACGGAGAACACAATCATGAGTCAATTAACCCACGTCTGGGTATTTAGCGATAACGTTGAACGCTACGCAGAGCTGATGGCTGGCGCACGTCAGTGGGGTCAACAGGTCTATGCCATTGTTCAGGGTTCTGAGCAGGCGGCGCAGGTTAAGCCGCTCGGTGCTGACGGCATCATCGTACTGGATAAACCCTCCGACCTGCAGCGAATCGAAAATTACGCTGAAACGCTGGCCGCGCAAATCCGGGAAAAAGGCGACGGTCTGCTGCTGATGGCAGCAACCAAGCGCGGCAAAGCGCTGGGCGCGCGTCTGAGTATTCAACTGGATGCGGCCATGGTTAACGATGCAACGGCAGTGAGCGTTGAAGAGAACGCGCTGTTTGCCGAGCATCGTATGTATGGCGGCCTGGCGTTTGGCAAAGAAAAACTGAACAGCCCGCTGGCCATTATCACTCTCGCCCCTGGTGTACTGGAGCCGATTGAGGCGGATCCCACGCATGACTGCCCGGTGGTTACCGCCGAGTGGGTGGCCCCGCGCCAGGAGATCTTGTGTCAGGAACGTCGCGCCAAATCGCTCAGCAGCGTTGATTTAAGCAAAGCAAAACGCGTGGTAGGCGTCGGTCGCGGCCTGGCGGCACAAGACGACCTGAACATGGTGCGCGAACTGGCCACCGTACTCGGCGCGGAAGTGGGCTGTTCACGCCCTATCGCCGAAGGGGAAAACTGGATGGAGCGCGAGCGTTACATCGGCGTTTCCGGCGTACTGCTGAAGTCCGAACTGTATCTGACGCTGGGTATTTCCGGACAGATCCAGCATATGGTGGGCGGCAATGGCGCGAAAGTGATTGTCGCCGTGAACAAAGATAAAAACGCGCCAATCTTTAACTATGCCGATTACGGACTGGTGGGCGATATCTACAAAGTGGTCCCTGCCCTGATCGCGCAGTTGCGCTAATTCTCACCTTGACCCACATCTCCCGCTGTGCAAACGGCGGGAAGGGAGCTTTAAGCATGTCGGATGAAAAATTTGATGCCATCGTCGTCGGTGCTGGCGTAGCGGGCACGGTGGCGGCGTACATCATGGCAAAAGCCGGACTCGATGTTCTGGTCATCGAGCGCGGTAACAGCGCGGGCAGTAAAAATATGACCGGGGGGCGTCTCTACGCCCATGTGATTGAGCGGATTATGCCCGGATTTGGCGAGAAGGCGCCCGTTGAACGCAAAGTCACCCGCGAGAAAATCTCGTTTATGACGGAAGAAAGCGCGATCACGCTGGATTACCATCGCGAACAGCCGGATGTACCGACTCAGGCATCGTACAGCGTGTTGCGCAACCGTCTCGACCCGTGGCTGATGGAGCAAGCCGAAGCGGCTGGCGCACAATTTATCCCTGGCGTGCGCGTGGATGCGCTGATTCGTGAAGGCAACCAGGTCACAGGCGTACAGGCTGGCGACGATATTCTCGAAGCCAACGTGGTGATCCTCGCTGATGGCGTCAATTCAATGTTGGGCCGTTCGCTGGGCATGGTACCTGCCTCATCGGCGCACCATTACGCTGTCGGTGTGAAAGAGTTGATTGGCCTCTCCCCGGAACAAATCAACGACCGTTTTAATCTGTCCGGAAATGAAGGCGCGGCGTGGTTATTCGCAGGATCACCGTCAAACGGCCTGATGGGCGGCGGGTTCCTTTATACCAATCGCGATTCCGTCTCCCTCGGGCTGGTATGCGGGCTGGGCGACATGCCCCATGCGCAGAAAAGCGTACCGCAGATGCTGGAAGATTTTAAACAGCACCCTGCCGTTCGTCCGTTGATTCAGGGCGGCAAATTGCTGGAGTACTCGGCACATATGGTGCCAGAAGGCGGACTGGCGATGGTGCCGGAGCTGGTAGGCGACGGTGTGATGATTGTCGGTGACGCTGCGGGCTTTTGTCTGAACCTCGGTTTTACGGTACGCGGAATGGATTTAGCCATCGCCTCTGCCGAAGCGGCGGCACACGCCGCGATTGGGGCCAAAGAGCGCAAGGACTTCTCTGCTCGCACGCTTGCGCAATACAAACACGAGCTGGAGAAAGGGTGCGTTATGCGTGATATGCAGCATTTCCGTAAGATCCCGGCGCTGATGGAGAATCCGCGCCTGTTCACCCAGTACCCGCGAATGGTGGCGGACATCATGAATGACATATTCACCATTGATGGCAGCCCGAATCAGCCGATGCGCAAAATGATCCTGTCACATGCAAAACAGATCGGGCTGATGAATCTGCTCAAAGATGGCATTAAGGGAGTCACGGCGCTATGAGCCAGGAAAATCGCGTTAACGTCGACGTCAAACTGGGCGTCAATAAATTCCATGTTGATGAGGGCCATCCGCACATCATTCTGGCGGCGAACCCGGACAGCAAAGAGTTTCAAAAATTGCTGAATGCCTGCCCTGCCGGACTCTATAAGCAGGATGAGGCAGGTACGATTCACTTTGATTCCGCGGGCTGTCTGGAGTGTGGAACCTGCCGGGTGCTGTGTGGTGAGACGATCCTCGAAAAATGGGAGTACCCCGCAGGCACGTTTGGCGTGGATTTCCGCTACGGCTGAAACGACGGATGGGCACAAATGCCGGAGAGTGACGCCAGGCGTCTTATCCGGCCTGCAATCCCCTACTACCCCCTTGATAGACCGGGAACCTCCGATGAGTGTCACATTAACGTTTGACGCCGGGCGGCGGGACGCATACCGCAAGCTTGGCTTTTGGGGCGATGCCTCGCTGGGAGACTACTGGCAACATACCGCACGCAGCGTGCCAGACAAAATCGCCGTCGTGGATAACCACGGTACGGAATTCACTTACGCCGCCCTCGACCACGCGGCAAGCTGTCTGGCGAGCTGGATGTTGGCGAACGGCATTCAGCCCGGCGACCGCGTCGCTTTTCAGCTTCCCGGCTGGTGCGAATTTACCGTTATCTATCTCGCCTGTCTGAAAACCGGCGCCGTATCCGTTCCCCTGCTGCCCGCCTGGCGCGAAGCCGAGCTGGTGTGGGTGCTGAACAAGTGCCAGGCAAAACTGTTTTTCGCCCCAACCGTGTTTAAACAGACGCGCCCGGTCGATTTGATCTTGCCCCTGCAAAACCAGTTGCCACATCTGCAACACGTTATCGGCGTCGATAAACTGGCACCGGCGACAACCTCGCTCGCCCTCAGCCAGATCGTTGCGGACAACGCGCCACTTGCCCGTCACATTCAGGTTCACGGCGACGAGCTGGCCGCCGTGCTGTTTACCTCTGGCACCGAGGGACTGCCAAAAGGCGTCATGCTCAGCCACAACAATATTCTCGCCAGCGAGCGGGCCTACTGCGCGCGTCTGAATCTGACCTGGCTGGACGTCTTTCTGATGCCAGCGCCGCTGGGACACGCCACCGGTTTTTTACACGGCGTGACGGCACCGTTTCTGATCGGCGCGCGCAGCGTGCTACTGGATATTTTTACCCCAACGGCCTGCCTTGCGCTTCTGGAGCAACAGCGCTGTACCTGCGTCTTAGGGGCGACGCCGTTTGTGTACGACCTGCTCTGTACTGTGGAACGGCAGCCTGCCGATCTCTCTTCGCTGCGTTTCTTTTTGTGCGGAGGAACGACCATTCCGCAGCGCATTGCTCGCGACTGCCAGCAGCGCGGCATTAAACTGCTCAGCGTTTATGGTTCGACGGAAAGCTCGCCGCATGCGGTAGTGAATCTCGACGACCCCCCTTCCCGTATGATGAATACCGATGGCTACGCGGCGGCAGGCGTGGAGATCAGAATTGTTGATGAGGCGCGTAATCCCGTGCCTCCGGGCGTTGAAGGGGAAGAGGCATCGCGCGGACCGAACGTCTTTATGGGCTATCTTGACGAGCCTGAGTTAACCGCCCGGGCGCTGGATAGCGAGGGCTGGTACTACAGTGGCGATCTCTGTCGGATAGACGAGGCGGGCTACATTCAGATAACCGGGCGCAAGAAAGATATTATCGTTCGGGGCGGAGAAAACATCAGCAGTCGCGAAGTGGAAGATATTCTGTTGCAGCACCCCCGCATTCACGATGCCTGTGTGGTTGCTATGCCGGACGAACGTTTAGGCGAGCGTTCCTGTGCCTACATCGTGCTGAAAGCGCCGCATCATTCACTGTCGCTGGAAGAAGTGGTTGCCTTCTTTAGCCGTAAACGGGTAGCGAAATATAAGTATCCAGAGCACATTGTGGTGGTCGAAAAGTTACCCAGAACGGCATCCGGGAAGATCCAAAAGTTCCTGTTACGCCAGGATATTATTCAGCGATTAGCGTCGGAATGCCGTGAGGCATAAATTGCCGGATGGCGGCGCATCGCCATCCGGCAGTACCTTACTTCTTCAATTCCGCCAGGCTCAGCCAGGTCTGGACAACGGTATCCGGGTTCAGCGACAGGCTGTCGATCCCCTCTTCCATCAGCCAGGCGGCAAAGTCTTCGTGGTCAGACGGACCCTGACCGCAAATCCCGACGTATTTACCCTGTTTCTTCGCGGCGCGAATCGCCATCGACAGCAGCGCTTTCACCGCGTCGTTACGCTCATCAAACAGCTCAGATACCACACCGGAGTCACGATCCAGGCCCAGCGCCAGCTGTGTCATGTCGTTAGAACCGATCGAGAAGCCGTCAAAGTATTGCAGGAACTGTTCAGCCAGCAGGGCGTTGGACGGAATCTCACACATCATGATGATCTTCAGACCATTTTCGCCGCGTTTCAGCCCCTGACGCGCCAGCTCTTCCACGACCGCTTTTGCCTGCTCAACGGTACGGACGAACGGGATCATGATTTCGACGTTAGTCAGTCCCATCTCATTACGCACGCGTTTCACCGCGTCGCATTCCAGCGCAAAGCAATCACGGAAGCTGTCCGACACATAGCGACCCGCGCCACGGAAGCCCAGCATCGGGTTCTCTTCCTCTGGCTCGTAGCGTTCACCACCCACCAGGTTTGCGTACTCGTTCGACTTAAAGTCGGACAAACGCACAATCACGCGTTTCGGCCAGAACGCCGCGCCGAGGGTGGCGATCCCTTCCGTAAGGCGACCTACGTAAAATTCACGCGGAGAATCAAAGCCTTTCATCATCTCGCGGATTTCGTTTTGCAGTTTGGCATCTTGATCGTCAAACTCCAGCAGCGCACGCGGGTGGACGCCAATCATACGGTTGATGATAAATTCCAGACGCGCCAGGCCAACGCCTTCGTTTGGCAGACAGGCGAAGTCAAACGCCCGATCCGGGTTACCGACATTCATCATCACCTTCAGCGGCAGATCCGGCATCGTATCGACGCTGGAGCTCTTAACGCTGAAGTCGAGCATGTCGGCGTACACGTAGCCTGTATCGCCTTCTGCGCAGGAAACGGTGACCTTCTCGTCATCCTTCATGCGCTCAGTGGCATCGCCGCAGCCTACCACCGCCGGGATCCCCAGTTCACGCGCGATAATGGCCGCGTGACAGGTACGACCGCCACGGTTAGTGACAATCGCCGCCGCTTTTTTCATGATCGGTTCCCAGTCCGGGTCGGTCATGTCGGTGACCAGCACGTCGCCAGGCTCAATGCGGTTCATCTCGCTGATGTCGTGAATGACTTTTACCGGGCCTGCCCCGATGCGGTGACCGATAGCACGGCCTTCCGCAATGATTTTGCCCTGCGCGTGCAGCGTGTAACGCTCCATCACCTGGCCGCGAGAACGCACGGTTTCCGGACGAGCCTGGACGATGAACAGTTTGCCGGTATGACCATCTTTCGCCCACTCGATGTCCATCGGACGACCGTAGTGTTTTTCAATCTGTACCGCCTGCTTCGCCAGTTCCTGCACTTCGTCGTTGGTGAGGGAGAAAATGTCACGGCTTTCCTGCGGCACATCTTCAATGGTGACCTGTTTGCCATGTTCCTGGGTCGGCGCATAGACCATGCGGATTTTTTTCGAGCCCATCGTGCGGCGCACAATAGACGGGCGATTGGCCGCCAGCGTCGGTTTGTGGACATAGAACTCATCCGGGTTTACCGCGCCCTGTACTACCATCTCGCCCAGCCCCCACGCGGAGGTGATAAACACCACCTGGTCAAAGCCAGATTCAGTATCGATGGAGAACATCACGCCGGACGACGCCAGATCGGAACGCACCATCCGCTGGACACCCGCAGAGAGCGCCACGCCACGGTGGTCATAGCCCTGGTGAACGCGATAGGATATTGCGCGGTCGTTAAACAGCGAGGCAAACACGTGCTTCACGGCGACCAGTACGGCGTCAAAGCCCTGGACGTTGAGGAAGGTTTCCTGCTGCCCGGCAAAAGAGGCATCCGGCATATCTTCCGCAGTGGCAGATGAACGCACGGCGAAAGAAGCATGTTGATCGTCCGCGGAGAGTTGTGCGTAGGCATCGCGGATAGCATTTTCCAGCTCAGGCTGGAAAGGAGTGTCGATAATCCACTGGCGGATCTGCGCGCCGGCCTTCGCTAACGCGTTAACATCGTCAATATCCGTTTGATCCAGCAGTTCATAGATGCGCTGGTTTACACCGCTCTGGTCCAGAAACTGGTTAAACGCATCGGCGGTTGTGGCAAAACCATTCGGTACCGATACACCCATACCGGAAAGGTTAGTAATCATTTCACCCAGGGAGGCATTTTTGCCCCCAACTCTGTCTACATCATTCATGCCGAGTTGGTTATACCAAAGCACCAGCGGTGACGAGCCATTGTTGGACATCGAACAATCCTTTTGTGATAAATGAACGAGTTTAGGAAACGCTTAATTACGTATTTATCTTTGCATATTTAACCCGCTTAAAAAAACGGTGAATCGTTCAAGCAAATATATTTTTTATTTTTTCGGACAGTTTACCCATTTGCGCAAACCCGCGAATGGCGGGCGATCCCCACAAAATGTGTCGGTATAAACATCTGTTCCATAAAATGAAATGCACTTTTCATAAAATATAAAAATACCATTTCATTTTCAAAATAAGCGTTATTTTCTACGCTTCAGAGTAATTTTAATTTATGCTTTCAGAGAATTATGACTGACTTTCAGGGTGTGAAAATGGATAATGCTGTAGATCGTCACGTGTTTTATATTTCCGATGGAACGGCAATTACCGCTGAAGTGTTGGGCCATGCGGTGATGTCACAGTTCCCCGTCACTATCAGCAGTATTACGCTGCCGTTTGTTGAAAATGAGAACCGCGCCCGCGCCGTTAAAGACCAAATCGACGCCATTTATCAACAAACCGGCGTGCGCCCTTTGGTGTTCTATTCGATTGTATTACCGGAGATCCGTTCCATCATTCTGCAAAGCGAAGGCTTCTGTCAGGATATCGTGCAGGCGCTGATCACCCCGCTACAGCACGAGATGAAACTCTACCCCACGCCGATTGCTCACCGGACGCACGGGCTGAATCCGGGTAACCTGAACAAGTACGATGCGCGAATCGCCGCCATTGATTATACCCTTGCCCACGATGACGGCATTTCGTTGCGCAACCTCGACCAGGCGCAGGTGATTTTGTTAGGCGTCTCGCGCTGCGGCAAAACGCCCACCAGCCTCTACCTGGCAATGCAGTTTGGCATCCGCGCGGCAAACTATCCTTTTATTGCCGACGACATGGACAATCTGGTTCTGCCTGCATCATTAAAACCCCTGCAACATAAGCTGTTTGGTCTGACGATTGACCCTGAACGACTGGCCGCCATCCGCGAAGAACGCCGGGAAAACAGTCGCTATGCCTCCCTGCGTCAGTGCCGTATGGAAGTGGCCGAAGTCGAGGCGCTCTACCGTAAGAACCAGATCCCGTGGTTGAACAGTACTAACTATTCAGTTGAAGAGATTGCCACCAAAATCCTCGATATCATGGGATTAAGTCGACGCATGTACTAATAAACTAGTTCACGAGTTCTGTTTTTTTGTTATCATACCGTTCTGCCGCGAGGTGTGACGCACCTCGCACTTGAAATCAGCAGGGATTGGTTTAAGGTTGTGCCCATCACTTCCCGGTACCTCTGCCGTAGAAGCCACAAATTTCTGAGAATTGTCATGAACAGAACCGATGAACTGCGTACCGCGCGTATAGACAGTCTGGTCACGCCCGCTGAACTTGCGCAACGGCATCCTGTGTCGCCCGCCGTCGCCAGCCACGTCACCGACTCCCGACGCCGGATAGAAAGAATATTGAATGGTGAAGACCGCCGCTTGCTGGTTATTGTAGGTCCGTGCTCCATTCACGATCTCGATGCCGCACTGGAGTATGCCACGCGTTTACAGGCGCTGCGCACGCAGCATCAGGCGCGCCTGGAAATCGTCATGCGCACCTATTTTGAAAAACCACGTACCGTTGTCGGCTGGAAGGGACTCATTTCCGACCCGGATCTCAACGGCAGCTATCGCGTGAATCACGGCATTGAACTGGCGCGTAAACTGCTGTTGCAGGTCAATGAACTGGGCATACCAACCGCGACGGAATTTCTCGATATGGTGACCGGTCAATTTATTGCCGACTTGATCAGTTGGGGCGCCATTGGCGCGCGGACCACCGAAAGCCAGATCCACCGCGAAATGGCCTCGGCGCTCTCCTGCCCGGTCGGCTTTAAAAACGGGACCGACGGAAATACCCGTATCGCCGTTGACGCGATCCGCGCTTCCCGCGCCAGCCATATGTTCCTCTCCCCCGATAAAACCGGTCAGATGACCATTTATCAGACCAGCGGCAACCCTTATGGCCATATCATTATGCGCGGTGGCAAAAAGCCAAACTACCATGCTGAAGATATTGCTGCAGCCTGCGATACGCTGCATGAATTTGATTTACCAGAACATCTGGTCGTCGATTTCAGCCACGGCAACTGCCAGAAGCAGCATCGCCGTCAACTGGATGTCTGTGATGATATTTGCCAGCAAATCCGTAACGGATCGACAGCCATCGCCGGCATTATGGCGGAAAGCTTCCTGCGTGAAGGTACGCAGAAAATTATCAGCGGGCAGCCGCTGGTGTATGGTCAGTCGATAACCGATCCTTGCCTTAATTGGGAAGACACTGAACTGCTGCTGAGCAAACTGGCCTCGGCGGTGGACAGCCGCTTCTGATCGTCCGCCCATCCGTACAGGGTGGGCATATTCTCCCCCCCTTTTCGCAAACTACCACATTTAATACTTGTTGTTATCGTGCACTTTATTGATAATAAAAATCATTGTTACATTAATTATTATTAATAAATCGTGATACCC
Source organism: Citrobacter sp. LST-B2 (assembly GCF_057983045.1). Lineage (NCBI taxonomy): Bacteria > Pseudomonadati > Pseudomonadota > Gammaproteobacteria > Enterobacterales > Enterobacteriaceae > Citrobacter > Citrobacter sp. LST-B2. The sequence continues at coordinate 2,250,919 of NZ_CP192598.1, read as the reverse complement.
GTATGGATAACATTGAGTCACCCCGCCTTAAGGAACGAGAAAACGCGGCTCTCCCACCTGCGCCCATCCGCAAGATCAGCAGTCAGAAACTGTTAGGTGATGACGGTAAAGTGATTATCGATCACAACGGTCAGGAATACCTGCTGCGTCAAACGCAGGCAGGTAAACTCTTGCTGACCAAATAGCGCTTCAGCTTGAACAGCTGACTTCCAGGCGTTTGCCCCAGTCCGGCGGACGCTGGCTGTAGTCATCATCGCGATCGCGGAAAGGCTCGCGCAATATGGCATGTAAGCGATGCAGTTCACTCATGTCGCCTTTCTCCGCCGCCGCAATCGCCCGCTGCGCCAGCCAGTTACGCAGCACCACCGCAGGATTGGCGCTCAGCATTAGCGACTGACGCGCAGCATCATCGACTGCATCGCGCTGCAAACGCGTTCTGTAACGTGTGAACCAGTCATCAAAGGCGGCGCGATCAATAAATTCGTCGCGCAGTGGAGAGGCGGCATTCTGCTGCTCTGTCATGCTTAGCATGCGGAAAGTACGGGTATAGTCACTGTGCTCGCGGGCCATCAGGCTGAACAATTCGTTCAACAGATCGTTGTCATCTTTTTGTTCGGTCATGAACCCCAGTTTCTGCCGCATCCGCTGACCGTAGCGCGTCAGTAGCGCCACCTGGTACCCGTCGAGGGCATCATTGAGCGCCTCAACGGTGATGAAGGGCGACAGACTTTGCGCAAGGCGCTGAAGATTCCACAAACCTACCGCCGGTTGATTGTCAAAGCTGTAGCGCCCCTGGTGGTCAGAATGGTTGCAAATGAAGCCCGGTTCATAGTCGTCCAGGAACCCAAACGGACCGTAGTCCATCGTCAGCCCGAGGATCGACATGTTATCGGTGTTCATCACCCCGTGCGCGAAACCCACGGTTTGCCAGTCGGCGATCAGTGACGCGGTCCGCGCGACCACGTCGCGAAACCAGAGAATGTACTTATCGGCGTCTTGCAGGAGATGCGGCCAGTAATGACGAATGGCGAAATCCGCCAGTTGCTGAACTTTTTCCGGCTCGCGACGGTAATAAAAATGCTCAAAATGACCGAAGCGCAAATGGCTTTGCGCCAGTCGCATCAGCATCGCCCCCGCCTCCACCGTTTCGCGGTAAACCGGTGTTTCGCTGGTGACAATCGTCAGCGCCCGGGTCGTCGGTATCCTCAGGTAGTGCATCGCTTCACTGGCAAGGCTTTCACGGATCGTGGAGCGCAATACCGCACGACCATCACCCATGCGTGAATACGGCGTCAAACCCGCGCCTTTCAGGTGCCAGTCCATTGTGCTGCCATCGGCAAGCAACTGCTCACCGAGCAGAATGCCGCGCCCGTCACCCAGTTGACCCGCCCAGACGCCGAACTGATGACCGCTATAGACCTGCGCCAGCGGAGACATCCCCGGCAACAGCGCCTCGCCGCCCCAGACACCCACCGGGCTGTCAGGATGAAAAAGGGAATCGGGGATGCCCAGTTGTTCGGCAAGCGCATCGTTGTGCCAAATCAGTCGCGAGTGATTCAGCGGTGTTGGCGACAGAGCGGTAAATGTTGCTGGCAGTTCATCGCGCCAGCGGGCTGTGAAAGACAGGGTCATAGGGCCTCCTGCCTGTAGTGTAGACGGTTAATTCCGTCATAAACACCAGCAAACAGAAAGGTTATCCGTGGAGTAATTGGGTGACCTGACTGGCCGAGACGGCAGGCCACAGCCCGCCCTGCATACCGCTAAAACCGAATGGCGTCACGCGGGTCAACATCGCTTCGCTGTCGATACCGGCGATCATCAGCGATTCGCAATAAGGCGACACTTGCGTAAGGATGGCGCGCATGAACGGTTCGAAGGAAAGACGAGTGGCCCGACGATGGACAAAATTCCGGTCCAGGATAATTCGTTTAAATAATCCATCGAATATGGCTTTGTTGGCACTTTCCCCTGCACCGAAATTGGCCAGTACCAGAGGAAAACGTGCAGCCAGCGCATGCAACGTTTTATTCTCTTTGCCTTCAGACAGTTCGGGAAAATTCTCATTAATCATGAGTTCGAGAAACGAAAACCGTTTAACGGCAGAAACGCACTCACTATTGGTTAATAATAACGGTACAACTGCCGGGGTTATATAAATCCAGGCGACAAGTTTATGTTGAATAAAAAAATGTTGGCACGTTTCGATCAGCGCCAGCTTTTCGATAAATAACTGGCACTGTTCTTCGGGAGAAAGTCGCGGAAGCACCAGTTCAGTTGGGATACGAACGTCACCGTCTTCACTGACAAAGTTCGCGATAACGCTTAAACCGATAAGTTTTCGTTGTACATTCCTGGCGGGCTGAAAATAGAGTTCAGAATGATACACATTATCCAGTGAAACATTCATCACGGCAGTCCCACATACAGGGAGTGATTCGGCAACCTATTACACAGGATGTCGTCATCCATCTTTTTTAATGCCAGAAGGAAAATGTTCATGTTGTCCTTTTCACCCGGAGCCCCGGTTCCTTAGTATTCAGCTTATCCTGATTATAAACGCTTATCCAGCATTGTTCTTTTTCGGCAATAAAAGCGAGGGACATCCTCAATCGAAATAACGCCCTACGACTAAATGCGTCTCGCCTGCCAAAAGTTTTTCCGCCAGTAGACATTATCCAGCGACGAACGCATCACACCACGACTGGTTGATGCATGAATAAACTGACCGTTAGTATCATAAATACCCACATGTAAACCGCTCTCTCCCGACCCGGTTTTGAAAAACACCAGATCGCCAGGCAACAAGTCGTCCTTATCGATTTCCGTCCCCAGTTTTGCCTGTTGACGGGTTTCGCGCGGCAGCTGCAAAGAGAACTGATCGCGCATGGTCATCAGCACAAAACCGGAACAATCCACACCACCGCGACTCATGCCGCCGTAACGATAGGGCGTCCCGCGCCAGGTCTGGAGTTGATCATTTAAGCCGGCAATCACGGTAATGGAATCAGAGAGCCGGGCATTGGGCGGCGGCGCTCGGTGGCTACTACATCCGGCCAACAACAGTGCTGTGCAAAAAAGAAACCAGAAACGCATTCAGGCGAATCCTCTGTATTTTTATTCTTCACCCCTTATAGCGGGTATTTACGCGGGTTTTCAAGAAACCATTTCGTTTAAGTGGTTGATATAATCATTCTGTGACCTTCGATGTCAAGACGCCGGAAGTGCAGACCATACGCCTGCGCTAAATGCGCTGGCGTCAGCACTTCATCACGTGGACCGCTGGCGAGCAGTTTCCCCTGTTTGAGCAACCACGCCCGGTGCGCGTGGCGCAAGGTATGATTCAGGTCGTGACTGCTCATCACGATGGCAATCCCCTGCTGACACAAGCGGTGCAGAATGCGATCCAGCGCATTTTGCTGCGCGACATCAAGGCTGTTCATGGGCTCATCGAGGAGCAATAGCTGCCCCTGTGGGTTGGTCTCTGGCGCGATTTGCAGGATCACCGCGGCAAGACGGACGCGCTGCCATTCCCCACCTGAGAGCTCCTTCGCATTGCGTTCAAGTTTGTCCGCCAGCCCCAGCGACTCGGCCACCGCCATCAACTGGTCTGTGCGCATTTTGTCTGGCTGATGTAGCGTCAGGAAGTGCCATACCGGCATCGCGAAGGGCGGATTTTGCTGCTGCGCCAGATAAGCACGATGGCGGGCAAGTTTAGCGGCGGGCCACAACGCCAGCTCAGTCCCCGACAGAGCGATCGTTCCCGCCCCACTGGTTAACCCTGCCATCCGCGCCAGCAGCGTGCTCTTTCCGGCGCCGTTCGGCCCCACAAGATGCAGGATCTCCCCTGCCCGAATCTCGCCGGACAGAGGCCCTAACCGGGTCGATTCCGCCACATCCTGTAACTGCATCACTGAAGACATTATTTAGCCAACGCGAGTTTGATGCTTTCCATCACAATCGGATCTTCCGGCGTCATATCCGGAGAGAAACGCTGTATCACTTTGCCATCACGGCCTACGAGGAACTTCTCAAAGTTCCACAGGATATCGTCAGGATAGAGCGGCGCACGCCCTTTGCTGGCCATTCGCTCATAGAAACCACTCTCTTCAGGGGCTACAGCCGTCGGTGCCGCCTCAATCAGTTTCTGGTACAGCGGATGACGCCCCTCCCCGTTTACCTCAATCTTGCTGAACATCGGGAAGGTCACGCCCCAGGTCGTCGCGCACCAGGTTTTGATCTCGTCATCACTGCCAGGTTCCTGCCCAAGGAACTGATTGCAGGGAAAGCCCAGCACAATAAAGCCACGGTCGGCCCACGCTTTCTGAATATTTTCCAGTTGCTCATACTGTGGGGTAAGTCCGCATTTTGAAGCTACGTTAACAATCAGCAGAACATTACCTGTGTATTTCTCAAGCGTGGTCACTTCGCCATCAATCGTTGTCACTACCGTGTTCAGAATCGAGTCTTGCATAGCCTCTCCAGGATCGTGAGTGATTCAAATACCAGCTTCTAATCATAGACTGTCTTGTCGTACCTAACGTCCGGCTTTGAGTAACAGCCAGATAAAAACCGGTGCGCCGAGCGTCGCGGTGACCACGCCAATCGGCAATTCGGCGGAGGCCAGCGCCAGGCGAGCGACCACATCGGCCAGCAGCAGCGCAATGGCCCCCGCCAGCGCACAGGCAGGTAACAGCACGCGATGGTCCGTTAAGCCGCACAGGCGTAAAATATGGGGGATGACCAGGCCAATAAAACCAATGGCCCCGGCCAGCGCCACGCTGACACCGACCATCCATCCGGTGGCAACCACCAACAGATTTCGCCAGAACCACAAGGGGAGTCCCAGTTGTCGGGCAGAGGTTTCCCCCAACGCCAGCATGTTCATCGCCTGCGACTGGCAGCAGATCCACACCAGCACCGGAATCAGGGCCAGCATCAGCCAGGACTGCTCCCAGTTAACGCCACCGAATCCCCCCATCATCCAGTACATCAACTGACGCAGATCGAATGAGGTAGAAAAATAGATGGCCCAGGTCATCAGCGCACTACAGATAATCCCCAGCGCCACGCCGGCAAGCAGCAGGCGGCTGGTCGAAAGATGACGACGGGCAAAACGCAGGAGGATCAACGTGATGACCAGCGCACCGGCAATCGCGCACAGTCCAAGCGCCCAGTGCGGCAGTATACCCTTCCCCAGCAGCACGGCGGCGATCAGCCCCACGCCCGCACCGTTGGAGACGCCGAGCAACCCCGGCTCCGCGAGCGGGTTTTCAAACAGCGCCTGCATCACTGCGCCGGACAAAGCCAGCGCCGCGCCCACCAGCAGAACCGCCAGCGCGCGCGGAAGGCGAATTTGCCAGACAAAGAGTTCGCCACGGGGCGTCAGCCAGTCAGCGGGCGATATCCACTGCTCTCCGGCGCACAGGCTCAACCACAGTGTCAGTAACATCAGTACCGACAGACTCAGGATCCAGCGCACATGTTGTCGCTGTTGTTGACGGGCAAAAGTCAGCATGATTTCCGTTCAACTGAAAAGGATGTCATTGATTCTACGGTGCGATACCCCCGCAGAAAAGAAAAAAGGCCGCAAAAGCGGCCTTTTTGGTTAGATCTGATTACTCATCTTTGGGCGAAGCGTTTTCGACTCGGCTCTTTAACTTCTGTCCGGGTCTGAAGGTCACCACGCGCCGTGCTGTAATGGGAATATCTTCGCCCGTTTTCGGGTTACGTCCCGGACGTTGATTCTTATCACGCAGATCGAAGTTACCAAAACCAGAGAGTTTTACCTGCTCACCGTTTTCCAGAGCACGACGGATCTCTTCGAAAAACAGTTCGACCAGTTCTTTGGCATCCCGCTTGCTAAGCCCAAGCTTATCAAACAGATATTCTGACATTTCAGCTTTTGTAAGCGCCATAGGTTCAATCCCTCAATGATGCCTGGAATCGCTCTTTTAATGCCTCTACACATTTGGCGACGGTAGCGGCAATCTCCTCTTCTTCGAGTGTACGGCTGGTATCCTGAAGGATCAGGCTAATGGCGAGGCTCTTATACCCCTCCGCAACACCCTTACCACGGTACACGTCAAATAAGTTTACGCCAACTACCTGATTTACGCCAACTTTCTTACACTCGGATAAAATATCAGCAGCGGGAACGTTTTCGGCGACGACCACAGCGATGTCGCGACGGTTCGCCGGGAAGCGTGAAATCTCGCGCGCCTGAGGCACCACGCGGTCTGCGAGCTTGTTCCACTCCAGTTCGAACACCAGAGTACGGCCATTGAGATCCAGCTTACGTTCCAGCTCAGGATGAACAACACCAATGAAACCAATGCGTTCACCTTTCAGATAAATCGCGGCTGACTGTCCCGGATGCAGTGCCGGATTGGCTTCTGCTCTGAACTGAATGTCACCGAGTTTACCGGTCAGATCCAACACCGCTTCCAGATCGCCCTTCAAATCATAGAAATCAACGGTCTCTTTTGCCAGATCCCAGTGCTCATCATAGCGGTTACCGCAAATAACCCCCGCCAGCATCAGATCCTGACGAATGCCCAGATTGGCCTGGGTATCCGGTACAAAACGCAGCCCACTTTCAAAAATACGTACGCGGTTCTGTTGACGATTCTGGTTATAGACCACCGTTGCCAGTAACCCCGTCCACAACGACAGACGCATTGCCGACATTTCACTGGAGATCGGGCTTGGCAGCAGCAGCGCCTCTTCACCCGGATGGAGCAACTGCTGCACTTTCGGGTCAACAAAGCTGTAAGTAATGACTTCCTGGTAGCCTTTGTCATTCAATAGCGTTTTCACACGCTTCAGCGACAAATTCGCTTCACGGTGCGTCCCCATAATCAGACCCGCCTGGATCGGTTCATCAGGGATGTTGTCGTAGCCATACACGCGGGCGACTTCTTCAACCAGGTCTTCTTCAATTTCCATGTCGAAGCGCCAACTTGGCGCAACGGCTTGCCACTCGCCTTGACCTTCGGTCACTTCACAGCCCAAACGGCGCAGGATATCGCTGACCTGTGCATCGGCAATGTGATGGCCAATCAGACGATCCAGCTTGCTGCGACGCAGCGTAATGGTCGCGCGCTTCGGCAGCGTGGTTTCATCCGTCACATCAATGATCGGACCAGCTTCGCCGCCGCAGATGTCAATCAGCAAACGGGTAGCACGTTCCATCGCTTTGTACTGCAGAGCCGGATCCACACCGCGCTCATAACGGTGAGACGCATCGGTATGCAGACCATGACGACGTGCGCGACCGGTAATTGACAGTGGGCTGAAGAAAGCGCATTCCAGCAGCACATTTTGCGTTTCATCATTCACGCCAGAATGCTCACCACCGAAGATACCGCCCATCGCCAGCGCTTTATGATGATCGGCAATCACCAACGTATCAGCGTTAAGCTTTGCTTCTGTGCCATCAAGCAGTACCAGCGTTTCGCCCTCTTTCGCCATGCGCACGACAATCCCGCCTTCAATGCGGTCTTTATCAAAGGCGTGCATCGGCTGACCCAGCTCAAGCAATACATAGTTGGTCACGTCAACCACGGCATCAATGGAGCGGATACCGCAACGGCGCAGTTTTTCTTTCATCCACAGCGGGGTTGGCGCTTTCACATTGATGCCTTTGACGACGCGACCCAGATAGCGCGGGCAGGCGTCGGTGGCGTCTACGGTAATCGGCAGAACATCAGTGATGGTTGCTGCTACCGGCGTGATTTCCGGCTCAACCAGCGGCGCTTTGTTCAGCACAGCCACGTCACGGGCGACACCGATGATGCCTAAGCAGTCAGCACGGTTAGGGGTCACGCTGATCTCAATGGTGTTGTCATCAAGCTTCAGGTATTCGCGGATGTCGGTACCGATCGGCGCATCGGCCGGCAGTTCAATAATGCCGCTGTGATCGTCGGAAATCCCCAGCTCGGAGAAGGAGCACAGCATGCCTTCAGACGGCTCGCCACGCAGCTTAGCGGCTTTAATTTTGAAATCGCCCGGCAGAACGGCACCGATGGTGGCAACCGCCACTTTCAGCCCCTGACGGCAGTTTGGCGCGCCGCAGACGATGTCCAGCAGACGCTCACCACCGACATTCACTTTCGTCACGCGCAGTTTGTCCGCATTCGGATGCTGGCCGCATTCAACCACTTCACCCACGACGACGCCATTAAATGCACCGGCAACCGCTTCAACACCGTCAACTTCCAGGCCTGCCATGGTGATTTGATTCGACAGCGCGTCGCTATCGATAGCCGGGTTAACCCACTCGCGTAACCACAGTTCACTGAATTTCATTGTTTTATCCTGCCTTTATTTAAACTGTTTGAGGAAACGCAGATCGTTTTCGAAGAACGCTCGCAGGTCAGTCACACCGTAACGCAACATGGTTAGACGCTCCATCCCCATCCCAAATGCGAAACCTGAGTAGATTTCCGGGTCGATACCAACGTTACGCAGAACGTTCGGATGCACCATGCCGCAGCCCAGCACTTCCAGCCATTTACCGTTTTTACCCATCACGTCCACTTCGGCAGACGGCTCAGTAAACGGGAAATAGGAAGGACGGAAACGAATCTGCAAATCTTCTTCAAAGAAGTTACGCAGGAAGTCATGCAGCGTCCCTTTCAGATTGGTAAAGCTGATGTTGGTATCCACAATCAGGCCTTCCATCTGATGGAACATCGGGGTGTGCGTCTGATCGTAGTCGTTACGATACACGCGACCCGGCGCGATAATGCGAATCGGCGGCTGCTGATCTTTCATGGTACGGATCTGTACGCCGGATGTCTGGGTACGCAGCAGACGCGTTGCATCAAACCAGAAGGTGTCGTGATCGGCGCGAGCCGGGTGGTGACCAGGAATATTCAGCGCATCGAAGTTGTGGTAGTCATCTTCGATTTCCGGGCCGGTCGCCACGGTAAAGCCAAGCTCGCCAAAGAAGCTTTCAATGCGATCGATGGTACGGGTGACCGGATGCAGACCGCCATTTTCAATGCGACGCCCCGGCAAAGAAACGTCGATGGTTTCCGCTGCCAGACGCGCATTCAGCGCGGCGTTTTCCAGATCTGCCTTACGCGCGTTGAGTGCCTGCTGTACCTGCTCTTTCGCTTCGTTAATCACCGCACCGGCGGCAGGACGTTCTTCAGCTGGCAGCTCGCGCAGCGTCGTCATCTGAAGGGTCAGGTGCCCTTTTTTGCCCAAATATTCGACGCGCACATTGTCTAACGCGGCAACATCTGACGCCTGGTTAATGGCCGCCTTCGCACTGGCTACCAGTTCTGCGAGATGTGACATGGTTTTCCTCATTGTGTCGGTGAAGACACCGGTTCGTTGAACGTAATCTCTCGATTTCGGGCACAAAAAAAGCCTCCATCAGGAGGCTTTTTTGCGCTGTTTTTCGTTTCTTCTTTCACGCGCTAGCCTCCCGAAGTCAGGTGCTAAAGTAAAAAAAGAAGCGGAAAATAGCAGCATTCATGCTTGCGTTACCTTGTGTGGTAAAAACCGGAGAACCTTTATTGAAAAGGGTTACGGATCAATTGTCAACTTATTGACGGAACAACAAATAAAAGAGAGGGAGCCAGGCTCCCTCTTTTCACTGGCTTATGCCAGAGCTGCTTTCGCTTTTTCGACCAGAGCGGTGAACGCTACTTTGTCGAATACGGCGATGTCAGCCAGGATCTTACGGTCGATTTCAACAGAGGCTTTTTTCAGGCCGTTGATGAATTTGCTGTAAGAAATACCGTTCTGACGTGCTGCTGCGTTGATACGCGCAATCCACAGTTGACGGAACTGACGCTTACGTTGACGACGGTCACGGTAAGCATACTGACCTGCTTTGATGACGGCCTGGAAGGCAACGCGGTATACGCGAGAACGCGCACCGTAGTAACCTTTGGCTTGTTTCAAAATTTTCTTGTGACGTGCGCGTGCAATTACACCACGTTTTACGCGAGCCATAGTGCTCTCCTGTATCTATTCTGATTTGCCCCCCTTTCACCACAGTGAAATCGGTTGGGCATTAAAAATTTAAAAAAACGTTAACGGCTTATGCGTACGGCAGGCACGCGATAACCAGACCCAGATCGCCTTTAGAAACAAGGCCTTTTGGACGCAGGTGACGTTTACGCTTAGTTGATTTTTTGGTCAGAATATGACGCAGGTTTGCGTGCTTACGCTTAAATCCACCACCACCGGTTTTTTTGAAGCGCTTAGCAGCACCGCGTACGGTCTTAATTTTTGGCATTTTAATAACTTCCACTTCGCATTGTTAATAAATGAAACCCAGGCGAGCAAAACCTGTGAAGCCCAAAGGCTTCACAGGAAATACTACTTGAAGGCCTACTGTTTCTTCTTGGGAGCGAGCACCATGATCATCTGGCGGCCTTCGATCTTCGTTGGGAAGGATTCGACTACTGCCAGTTCACTCAGATCGTCACGAACGCGCGTCAGCACTTCCATACCAATCTGTTGGTGGGCCATCTCACGACCGCGGAAACGCAGTGTGATCTTGGCCTTATCGCCATCTTCCAGAAAGCGAATCAGGCTGCGGAGTTTTACCTGATAATCGCCATCGTCGGTACCAGGACGGAATTTAATTTCCTTAACCTGGATAACTTTTTGCTTTTTCTTCTGTTCCTTAGAAGACTTACTCTTTTCATAAAGGAACTTGCCGTAGTCCATGATACGACAAACTGGCGGTTCGGCGTTAGGGCTGATTTCAACTAAATCTACTCCAGCCTCTTCAGCTTTTTCGATTGCTTCTCTCAGACTCACAATACCCAGCTGCTCGCCTTCCAGACCTGTTAAGCGAACTTCCTGGGCGCGAATCTCGCCATTGATACGATTCGGACGTGCCGTTTGAACTCGTTTTCCGCCTTTAATACCTTATTCCTCCAGTTGTTGAAGACTGCGGCTGCGAATCTCTTGTTGCAGCTTCTCAATCACTTCACTTACGTCAAGGCTGCCCAGGTCTTTCCCGCGGCGAGTGCGAACGGCAACTTTGCCTGCTTCCACTTCTTTATCACCACAGACCAACATATAAGGGACACGACGTAAAGTGTGCTCGCGGATTTTAAAGCCTATCTTCTCATTTCTCAAGTCTGCTTTTACACGAATGCCCGCATTTTGAAGTTTCTGCGTCAATTCGTTAACGTATTCAGACTGTGAATCAGTAATGTTCATCACCACTACCTGAACCGGCGCAAGCCAGGTCGGGAAGAAGCCTGCGAACTCTTCAGTCAGGATACCGATAAAACGTTCCATAGACCCAAGAATTGCGCGGTGAATCATTACCGGTACCTGACGCTCATTGTTTTCGCCCACATAGGAGGCGCTCAGACGAGACGGCAGGGAGAAGTCCAGCTGTACTGTACCGCACTGCCATGCGCGATCGAGGCAGTCATACAGGGTAAATTCAATTTTCGGACCGTAGAAGGCGCCTTCACCCAGTTGATATTCAAATGGGATATTGTTTTCTTCCAGCGCAACGGCCAGGTCCGCCTCAGCACGATCCCACATTTCGTCGCTACCGATACGTTTTTCGGGGCGAGTGGAGAGTTTGACAACGATTTTCTCGAAGCCAAATGTGCTGTACATATCGTAGACCATACGGATGCAGGCGTTAACTTCATCGCGGATTTGCTCTTCAGTACAGAAGATATGCGCATCATCCTGGGTGAAGCCGCGTACACGCATCAGACCATGCAACGCGCCTGACGGCTCGTTACGGTGGCAGCTACCAAACTCTGCCATACGCAGCGGCAGGTCGCGGTAGGATTTCAGGCCCTGATTAAAGATCTGTACGTGACCCGGACAGTTCATCGGCTTGATGCAGTATTCACGGTTCTCTGAAGAGGTGGTGAACATCGCATCTTTGTAGTTGTCCCAGTGCCCGGTTTTTTCCCACAGCACGCGGTCCATCATGAACGGCCCTTTCACTTCCTGATACTGATACTCTTTGAGCTTGGAACGCACAAAGACTTCCAGTTCGCGGAAAATAGTCCAGCCGTCGTTATGCCAGAACACCATACCCGGCGCTTCTTCCTGCATGTGATACAGGTCAAGCTGCTTACCAATTTTACGGTGGTCACGTTTTGCCGCTTCTTCCAGACGTTGCAGATAAGCGCTGAGGGCCTTTTTATCTGCCCAGGCCGTTCCGTAGATACGCTGCAACATCTTATTGTCGCTGTCGCCGCGCCAGTACGCGCCTGCGGTTTTCATCAGTTTAAAGTGATGGCAGAAGCGCATATTCGGCACGTGCGGACCGCGGCACATGTCGACATATTCTTCATGATGATACAAACCAGGTTTGTCATCATGGGCAATGTTTTCATCAAGAATGGAGACTTTATAGATCTCGCCACGCTTCACGAAGGTTTCACGCGCTTCGTGCCAGCTGACTTTCTTCTTAATGACGTCGTAATTTTTCTCAGCGAGCTCGTGCATCCGCTTCTCGAGCGCATCGATATCTTCCTGGGTCAACGTACGGTCAAGGTCTACGTCATAGTAGAAGCCGTTGTCGACAACCGGACCGATAGCCATTTTGGTATTCGGCCAAAGTTGTTTGATCGCATGACCTAACAGGTGCGCGCAGGAGTGACGAATAATCTCCAGCCCTTCTTCATCTTTTGCGGTGATGATAGAGAGCGTCGCATCATTTTCGATCAGGTCAGAAGCATCAACCAGCTCGCCATTAACACGGCCAGCAAGGGTGGCTTTCGCCAGACCTGGACCAATGTCCAGCGCAACATCCATAGGGCTTACAGCGTGGTCGTAATGGCGTTGACTGCCATCAGGAAGAGTAATAACAGGCATGTTATGTCCTTATTTGCAGTGGTGACCCATACGCAAGATCACATACAAAGAGAAAATTTATTTGTTTACAATTAGTTGTGCAGCCATCTAACCAACAATTGCTAAATTGGCGCACAATCTGGTACACATCCGCTTTCGCTACGCAAGCGCGGCAATGTGGTCGACCGATGGTAACACTAAAAAAAGGGAGAATGCACCCTTCTGTTTTATATTGGGCTGGATCATGACGTCAGCAAGCGTTTTTCGCCTCCTCCTCTCACCTGCCCTGAAGGATTGTCCTGGAGACAGGATGAATATCCATTCACTGACTGGCTGACAGTTTTGTTACACTAGGATTAACCGTCTGAAATCGACAGGATATAAATGATGCCATCAAATCGCTTCGCCAAAAAACACTGGAAAATGGTGGTCGTCCTGATCGTCATCTGTGGCGCAATGTTATTGCTACGCTGGGCGGCAATGATTTGGGGATAGCCGTGAAACGCTGCGCCGTCGTGATTCAGGCAGCGTGCACATTCTGGACAAAAGCGCTGACGGGTAAATCGACGTCAGACACCGTAATAAAAAAGCCAGACTGGCGAACAGTCTGGCCTCAGTTTACATCCGGTAGCCCAGAGAGACGGTAGTACGTCTGTCCGTATGCTCCGGTGCCGTTTCCGGCGGTTCGGAGTTCCACGTCACGTTGTACGCCACCTTCAAACCAAAGTGCTCATTGATTGCCACATTCAGCGCCGTCTCGGAGTTCAGCGTCGTATCTTCAGCACCGAACACCGACACGCCTTGCGTAAATTTGGTGTTGTCTGAAATCTGCCAGGCATACGCGCCAGAGGCATAGCCCAGCGGCTGCGTTTCCGTCGTGCCATCCGTATGTTCGTCGTACCGTACGCCCGGACCGAATTCAAAACGGAAACTGTGTACGGGACCGTTAAGGAACTGGCGACCATAACCGGCAGTGAACACGTCGCGCTCACGGTAGCCGTTATAACGGTCCGTCAGCCAACTCGCCTGGCCAAAAAGATAGTCATAATCGGTCACGTTGTAACGACTACGACCGCCAACCGCATATTTCTCTGAAGAGCGTTCATCATTGGAAGAAGTGTTGCTCGCGTTCCCCCACAGTGACCAGGCCGTTGTTTGGCCGTACCAGGTCATGGTCGTGTCCGCGGTCAAAGAAGAACTTTTCGTGTTGCCTGACTGCGCAAGATAACCGGCATTAAGATTGCCTTCGAAGGGTTTCTTCGCACTTGAGGGGTCATCCATGACAGTAAAAACGGAATCATCGGCAGTTGCATACATCGACGCAAACATGCCCCCCGCCAGCAGAACGGCAGCGGGAACTGTCTTTAAAAGCTTCATTTATAAAGAGTCCGTACAACAAAAAAAGAGACCATTACGGTCCCGGAAACTTTCAGAGGGATCAATGACAAACGCCCCAGGAAAGGTAACAAATTATAAAAAGGCTCGAATAACATAGCAATGAATTCTTATTTCATTTTTTGAATAAGAGAGCTCTCAAAACAATTAAATATTTATATATCCTTACGGTAAATTAAATAAATAAACTTTAATTAATCATATTGTTAATGACTTCACTTTAGGGCTATTCGGTGCCAGACTGAACATAGCCTAACAGGAGGTAACGATGGTACGTATCTATACGTTGACGCTTGCGCCCTCTCTCGATAGCGCAACGATCACTCCGCAAATCTATCCCGAAGGGAAACTCCGCTGTACTGCCCCGGTATTTGAGCCTGGCGGCGGTGGCATAAATGTCGCTCGCGCCATCGCCCATCTGGGCGGAACGGCAACCGCTATTTTCCCCGTCGGGGGGGCAACCGGTGAACACCTGGTGACCCTGCTCGCTGACGAAAACGTTCCGGTCGCAACCATTGATGCAAAAGACTGGACGCGTCAGAACCTGCACGTTCATGTCGAATCCAGCGGAGAACAGTATCGCTTTGTGATGCCCGGCGCGGCTCTGAATGACGATGAGTTTCGCCAGATAGAAGAGCAGGTTCTGGAGATCGAGTCCGGTGCCATTCTGGTGATCAGCGGTAGTCTGCCGCCAGGCGTTAACGTTGAAAAACTCAGCCAGTTAATTACCGCCGCGCAGAAACAGGGGATCCGTTGCATCATTGACAGCTCCGGCGAGGCGCTGACGGCCGCGTTAGCGATTGGCAATATCGAACTGGTTAAACCCAATCAGAAAGAACTCAGTGCCCTGGTTAATCGCGAACTGACGCAACCTGATGACGTGCGCAACGCGGCACAGGAAATTGTCCGCAGCGGCAAGGCACAGCGCGTCGTCGTCTCGCTCGGTCCTCAGGGCGCACTGGGCGTGGACAGTAAAACCTGTGTACAGGTTGTGCCGCCGCCGGTCAAAAGCCAGAGCACCGTGGGCGCGGGCGACAGTATGGTGGGAGCAATGACCCTCAAACTGGCTGAAGGCGCCTCGCTTGACGATATGGTGCGCTTCGGCGTGGCGGCCGGTAGCGCCGCGACCCTCAACCAGGGAACACGCCTGTGCTCCCATGACGATACACAAAAAATCTACGCTTACCTTAGCCAGCCATAATGAACCCCCCTCTCTTCGAGGGGGAATTTTGCGTAAACCTGTCGGCTTACGCGTTCACCGTCTATGCTACAAACTCATGAGATTACAAAGGGGTGTCAAATGGCCAGTGGGGAAATCACCCGATATGTTGTTACTATCACGTTCCACGAGGACTCCTTAACGGAAATAAATGAACTGAATAATCATCTTACCCGTGCCGGTTTTCTACTCACTCTTACGGATGATGACGGTAATGTGCATGAACTGGGAACCAATACCTTTGGGTTGATTAGCGCCCAGAGTCCGGACGAGGTCAAAGCTCTGGCCGCGGGACTGGCTGAAAGTGCGTTAGATAAAATGCCGGAGGTCAGCGTGGTGACCTGGGACGAGTGGGATCTCAGCAGACAATAAATGCCATTACCACGAAAACACGTCCACGGTGTGCGTTAGTTCGTGTTTTTTTACCGCATCTTTGCGCTAACCTTATGATCTGGCAGACAACATGGGGAGAGACATCATGTGGCAGGCTATCAGTCGTCTTTTAAGCGAGCAACTCGGTGAAGGCGAAATCGAACTGCGTAACGAACTGCCTGGCGGAGAAATTCATGCCGCGTGGCATTTACGCTATGCGGGACGCGATTTCTTCGTTAAATGTGATGAGCGAGAACTGCTTCCAGGCTTCACGGCTGAAGCCGACCAATTAGAACTGTTATCACGCAGCCATACGGTGACGGTCCCCAAAGTGTGGGCGGTGGGTGCGGATCGTGATTACAGCTTTCTGGTGATGGATTATCTCCCTCCCCGCCCCCTGGATGCGCACAGTGCATTTATTCTGGGGCAGCAGCTTGCCCACCTGCATGAATGGAGCGATCAGCCGCAGTTTGGGCTGGACTTCGATAACGCGCTCTCGACCACGCCGCAACCCAATGCCTGGCAGCGCCGCTGGTCTACCTTCTTCGCCGAACAGCGCATTGGCTGGCAACTCGAACTGGCGGCGGAAAAAGGGATTGCCTTTGGTAATATCGACGCCATCGTCGAGCACGTGCAACAGCGTCTCGCCTCCCACCAGCCACAACCTTCTTTATTACATGGCGATCTGTGGTCCGGGAACTGCGCGCTCGGGCCAGACGGTCCGTATCTGTTTGACCCAGCCTGTTACTGGGGAGACAGAGAGTGTGACCTGGCGATGTTGCCGCTGCATACTGAACAGCCGCCGCAAATTTATGATGGTTATCAGTCAGTGTCGCCGCTGCCGTTAGATTTTCTCGACCGGCAACCGGTATATCAACTGTATACCTTGCTCAACCGGGCAAGACTGTTTGGCGGCCAGCACCTGGTGATTGCGCAGAAGGCAATGGACAGACTACTCGCGGCGTAATCATGGTTAACATCAATTGGCCGCCGGATGGCGGCCTTTCAGACCGCTAACAAAGAAGGAAAAAACGTGGTTTTTCCTTCTTTGTGGTTATCAGCCGAAAATCAATGAATTGATTTTCCTCGTTTATAATCAGGCGCTCTCGGCTTGTCCGGTAACGGAACGAGGTTTGTCATCACTCTCAAAGACCGCCGGATGGCGGCCTTTTTGTTCAGACAAATCCCAGCAGGGAAAAAAACACATAGCCGGCAATGATGATAATCACCGGCAGGATGTAGAGCGGGAAAAACTGCAGAAAAATCGTGTGATGCGGCACCACGATCCGTGACTCGATCTGCTCGCGTGACAACCCTTCGCTGCCCTTGGCTTTCTCCAGAATCAACTGGTCTTCAACGCCTTCACGTAAAAACCGCGCCTGGCGGCTCATGCGCGCGCCGGAATCCTGCATCGCCAGCCCGATAAAAATCAGCGCAAAAATCAGCCAGAACAGAATGTTCAGGCTATTCTGGAAATCCGGCGTCGGCGAGTTGTACCAGAAGAGGTTCAGAAACGGGGTATTCACTCGCATCATGTCGATCATGACGTGGGCAAAATCGAGCATCACCGCGTTAATCCCTTCCTGCTTTTCGCTGTGCGCGTACATAAATTTCAGGGCTGAAATCAGCGTGGAGAGAAGCGCCGGGATAAATATCACCCATCCTAAGATCCTTTTTAACACTGCAATGCGTCCAGCTTGTTGATACGTCATGAGTTCCCCTTGATGAAGACGCGTCGTTTTGGCTTAAGTCTACCTGCTGATAACCCTTTTCGCCCGATCTTTAAAAACGTTATGATAGCGGCTAACGCTGAATACCCTACATTTAATGCTCAACAGGAGAGGTTGTAATGTCAACCCCGCGTCAAATTCTTGCGGCCATATTCGATATGGATGGATTGCTGATTGATTCCGAGCCGCTGTGGGATCGGGCTGAACTGGACGTGCTGTCCAGCATCGGCGTCGATATCACTCGTCGTCACGAACTCCCGGATACGCTGGGACTGCGCATCGATATGGTTGTCGATCTCTGGTTTGCTCAGCAGCCGTGGAACGGGCCGAGCCGCCAGGAGGTCACCGATCGCGTCATTACCCGTGCCATCACGCTGGTTGAAGAGACGCGTCCGCTATTACCGGGCGTCAAAGAAGCGGTCGCGTTGTGTAAAGCGCAAGGTTTGAAAGTCGGACTGGCGTCAGCATCCCCTCTGCATATGCTGGAAAAAGTACTGGCGATGTTCGACCTGCGGGAGAGCTTTGACGCTATCGCTTCAGCGGAGAAACTACCCTACAGCAAGCCACATCCCCAGGTTTACATCGACTGCGCGGCGAAACTGGGCGTCGACCCGTTATGTTGTGTAGCGCTGGAAGATTCCGTCAACGGTATGGTGGCATCGAAAGCCGCACGGATGCGCTCCATTGTCGTACCGGACAAAGAGGTGCGACACGATCCGCGCTATATCCTCGCTGACGTCAGGCTCAACACACTCACAGAACTGACCATCGCCGATTTACTTGGCTAACCGGGATCGGGCAATGGCCACATTGCCCGTCTTGCCAACAGTCAAAAAATTAAAACAACGTTTCATTTATATTGTATTCTTTCGGTTCCTCTCCTATCCTTCTTTCAGGCACATAACAGATAAAAACGGATAGCCGAGGTCATTATGATTCTGGATGCATTTCGTCTCACAGGTAAAGTCGCCATTGTCACCGGTTGTGATACCGGGCTCGGGCAAGGGATGACGGTTGCGCTGGCGCAAGCCGGTTGCGATATCATCAGCGTGAACCGCAAAGTCCCTCATGACACCGCCGCCAAAGTTGAAGCGCTGGGTCGCCGCTTTTTCGCCATACAGGCCGATCTAAGCCAACAGGCAGTCATCGCGGACGTTATCGCCCAGGCGGTAGAGAAATTCGGTCGCATCGACATTCTGGTGAACAACGCCGGGATCATTCGTCGCGAAGACGCACTCAGTTTTACTGAAAAGGACTGGGACGACGTGATGAACCTGAATCTCAAGTCGCTCTTCTTTCTCTCCCAGGCCGTTGCACGCCAGTTCATCGCCCAGGGCCAGGGCGGAAAAATCATCAACATCGCGTCAATGCTGTCGTTTCAGGGCGGTATTCGCGTCCCGTCCTATACGGCCTCAAAGAGCGGTGTTCTGGGCATTACCCGACTGTTAGCGAATGAGTGGGCGCAGCATCAGATTAACGTCAACGCTATCGCCCCCGGTTACATGACAACCAACAACACCCAACAACTGCGGGAAGATGCTGAACGCAATAAAGAGATTGTCGATCGTATCCCGGCGGGCCGCTGGGGAACGCCAGACGATCTGCAGGGTCCGGTCGTTTTCCTCGCCTCGAAGGCAGCAGATTACATCAACGGTTATACGCTGGCCGTCGATGGCGGTTGGTTAGCGCGTTAAACGCGCATTATTGACAAAGAGTTACAACGTCACCGCTTCCGCCCACTGTATAAAAATCCTATACTGTACGAATTCACAGTTTATCAGGTTTTATCATGACGGCGGAAGGTCACCTCCTCTTTTCCATTGCCTGCGCGGTGTTTGCTAAAAACGCGGAACTCACGCCCGTGCTCGCACAGGGTGACTGGTGGCATATTGTTCCTTCCGCTATTCTGACCTGTCTGTTACCGGACATTGATCACCCAAAGTCATTTCTCGGTCAGCGACTAAAATGGATTTCGAAACCGATCGCCCGTGCGTTCGGCCATCGCGGATTCACTCACAGTCTGCTGGCCGTCTTTGCGCTACTGGCGACCTTCTACCTGAAAGTGCCGGAGAGCTGGGTTATCCCCGCCGATGCCTTGCAGGGTATGGTGATAGGCTATCTGAGCCATATCGCCGCCGATATGCTAACCCCAGCGGGCGTCCCCCTGCTCTGGCCCTGTCGCTGGCGCTTTCGCCTGCCGATTCTGGTCCCGCAGAAAGGTAATCAACTGGAGCGATTTCTCTGCATGGCGCTGTTTGCCTGGGCGGTATGGATGCCCCAGACCTTGCCCCAGAACAGTGCAGTTCGCTGGTCATCCGATATGATTAATACACTGCAATGGCAGTTCAATCGCTTTATAAAGCATCAAATCGACCAGTAAAGCAGCGAAATTATCATTTTTGGCATAAACAATTCCATTTGAATATAAGAGCCAGGTCACAGTTCTGCTAACCTTGCGGCAACAGGATCGCTGTGACACAGCGGGACGAATAATAAAATCAGGAGAACGGGGATGAATTTTCCATTAATCGCGAACATTGTGGTGTTCGTCATTCTGCTGTTTGTGCTGGCGCAAGCCCGTCATAAACAGTGGAGTCTGGCAAAGAAAGTGCTGGTCGGTCTGGTCATGGGTGTGGTCTTTGGCCTTGCGCTGCACACCATCTATGGCTCTGACAGCCAGGTGCTGAAAGATTCCGTCCAGTGGTTCAACATTGTTGGTAACGGCTATGTGCAACTGCTGCAAATGATCGTCATGCCGCTGGTATTTGCCTCGATTCTGAGCGCGGTCGCCCGTCTGCATAACGCCTCACAGTTGGGGAAAATCAGCTTCCTGACCATCGGGACCCTGCTGTTTACCACATTGATTGCCGCACTGGTCGGTGTGCTGGTGACCAATCTGTTTGGCCTGACCGCTGAAGGTCTGGTTCAGGGCGGTGCCGAAACGGCGCGACTGAATGCCATTGAAACCAACTATGTCGGTAAAGTGGCCGATCTCAGTGTCCCGCAGTTGGTGCTCTCCTTTGTACCGAAAAACCCGTTTGCCGATCTGACCGGCGCGAACCCGACGTCCATTATTAGCGTGGTCATTTTTGCCGCCTTCCTCGGCGTCGCCGCGCTGAAACTGCTCAAAGATGACGCGCCGAAAGGTGAACGTGTGCTGACCGCAATCGACACCCTGCAAAGCTGGGTGATGAAACTGGTCCGCCTGGTCATGCAGTTAACGCCTTACGGCGTTCTGGCGCTGATGACTAAAGTGGTAGCGGGTTCTAACCTGCAGGACATCATTAAGCTGGGTAGCTTCGTCATTGCCTCGTATCTCGGTCTCGGCATTATGTTCGTTGTCCACGGCGTACTGCTGGGTGTTAACGGCGTGAGCCCGCTCAAGTACTTCCGCAAAGTGTGGCCGGTTCTGACCTTCGCGTTTACCAGCCGTTCCAGCGCCGCCTCTATCCCGCTGAACGTGGAAGCGCAAACCCGTCGTCTGGGCGTGCCGGAATCTATCGCGAGCTTCGCCGCCTCCTTTGGTGCGACGATTGGCCAGAATGGCTGTGCTGGTTTGTATCCGGCCATGCTGGCCGTTATGGTGGCGCCGACGGTCGGTATTAACCCGCTGGATCCTCTCTGGATTGCGACGCTGGTCGGCATTGTGACCGTCAGCTCTGCCGGGGTAGCCGGTGTCGGTGGCGGTGCCACGTTCGCCGCGCTGATCGTACTGCCCGCGATGGGGCTGCCTGTCACGCTGGTGGCGCTGCTCATCTCCGTTGAGCCGCTGATTGACATGGGCCGTACCGCGCTGAACGTCAGCGGGTCAATGACTGCCGGTACGCTGACCAGCCAGTGGCTGAAGCAAACCGATAAAACCATTCTGGACAGTGAAGACGACGCCGAACTGGCGCATCACTAAACGTCCCCAAAACAGAAAACCGCCCTTCGAGGCGGTTTTTTTATGCCGGAATTAATCCGCTATTTCGTTTTCCTGACGAATCTGATTTGCCCAGCGCTGGGCAGATTCCGCCTCGCTGAACGCCGGCGAGCGCTGGAACGACTCCCCCATTAAGACAAACGCGACATACTTCCCGCGCAAGATCCACACGTCACGAAACGCGTCCATTTTTATTGCATGTTCGGGCGGTGCAGGTTCAACACGCGGAACATAACTAATAACCGGGCGATTTTGTTGGCGAAGAGGTTTCATCATTAATTGCTTCACTAAGACAAATTCAAAAATCAGAAAAGAACTATCTTAGCCGATTTTACCCCCGCCCGTCCTGCTCCTGGCGTGCGCTTTCCCCTGTCAACCAACGCTGCCATCCGCGTTCTGCCCGGCGGGATCACACGAGTGGACTATAGTTAGAGGGTTTTTGACAAAAAAATATCGACCCTTTCAGCAATGAAAAATGGAGACGAGTTCAATGTCGCATAATGAGAAAAATCCCCATCCACATCAATCACCGGTGCACGATCCGCGCGAAGCAAAACCGGGTCTGGACTCTCTGGCTCCTGATAATGAGTCGTATCGCCCTGTTCCTGAACCGACGCCTCCAGGCGCGCAACCTACCGCGCCCGGCAGTCTGAAAGCCCCGGATACCGGCAATAAAAAGCTGAGCGATCTGGAAACGGTACGCAAGGGCAGCGAGAATTTTGCCCTCACTACTAACCAGGGCGTACGCATTGCTGATGACCAGAATTCATTGCGTGCAGGCAGTCGTGGTCCTACGCTGCTTGAAGATTTCATCCTGCGCGAAAAAATCACCCATTTTGACCACGAGCGCATTCCCGAGAGGATCGTCCATGCGCGCGGCTCGGCAGCCCACGGCTATTTCCAGCCCTACAAAAATCTGAGCGACATCACCAAAGCCGACTTTCTCTCTGACCCGGATAAAATCACCCCGGTCTTCGTACGTTTTTCCACTGTTCAGGGCGGCGCAGGCTCGGCGGATACGGTGCGTGATATCCGTGGTTTTGCCACCAAGTTTTATACCGAAGAAGGCATTTTTGATCTGGTTGGCAATAATACCCCTGTCTTTTTTATTCAGGACGCGCATAAATTTCCTGACTTTGTGCATGCGGTAAAACCGGAGCCGCACTTGGCGATACCGCAGGGACAAAGTGCGCATGACACCTTCTGGGATTACGTGTCGTTACAGCCAGAAACCCTGCATAACGTCATGTGGGCGATGTCCGATCGCGGCATTCCGCGCAGTTATCGCACCATGGAAGGCTTTGGCATTCACACTTTTCGGCTGATCAACGCCGAGGGTAAGGCCACCTTCGTTCGTTTCCACTGGAAACCTCTGGCAGGTAAAGCCTCACTGGTATGGGATGAAGCGCAGAAGCTGACCGGTCGCGACCCGGACTTCCATCGCCGGGAACTGTGGGAAGCCATTGAAGCCGGTGATTTCCCGGAATATGAACTGGGACTGCAATTGATCCCGGAAGAGGACGAGTTGAAATTCGACTTTGACTTACTGGATCCGACCAAACTGATCCCCGAAGCGCTGGTTCCGGTGCAGCGCGTCGGTAAAATGGTGCTCAACCGCAACCCCGATAATTTCTTCGCCGAAAACGAACAGGTCGCCTTTCATCCCGGCCATATCGTTCCCGGCATTGATTTCACGAACGATCCGCTGTTGCAGGGGCGTTTGTTCTCCTATACCGATACGCAGATTAGTCGTCTTGGCGGACCTAACTTCCACGAAATCCCAATCAACCGCCCGACCTGCCCGTATCACAACTTCCAGCGTGACGGCATGCACCGCCAGGATATTGATACCAACCCGGCCAACTATGAACCCAACTCCATCAATGACAACTGGCCGCGTGAAACGCCGCCGGGACCGAAACGCGGCGGCTTTGAGTCATATCAGGAACGCATCGAAGGTAACAAAATCCGTGAACGTAGCCCCTCGTTTGGCGAATATTACGCCCATCCGCGTCTGTTCTGGTCAAGCCAGACGCCCGTGGAGCAGTTGCATATCATCGATGCCTTCAGCTTTGAACTGAGTAAGGTTGTTCGTAGCTGGATCCGTGAACGGGTGGTCGACCAACTGGCGCACATCGACATTAACCTCGCGCAGGCGGTCGGGAAGAATCTGGGGATCGCGTTAAGCGATGAACAGACACAAATTGCACCGCCGCCAGAGGTGAACGGACTGAAGAAAGATCCTTCACTCAGTCTGTATGCCGTGCCGGACGGCGATATCAAAGGCCGCGTCGTCGGGATTTTGCTCAACGGAAAAGTGAAATCCGCCGATCTGCTTTCAATACTCCAGGCGCTTAAGGCGAAAGGCGTCCACGCGAAACTGCTCTACTCCCGCATGGGCGAGGTGGTCGCAGATGATGGTTCAACGCTGACCATCGCCGCCACTTTTGCCGGAGCACCGTCTCTCACCGTGGATGCAGTTATTGTGCCGTGCGGTGACATCGCCGATATTGAGGACAACGGCGACGCGCAGTACTACCTGCTGGAAGCCTATAAGCATCTCAAACCTATTGCACTCGCCGGTGAAGCACGACGCTTTAAAGCGCGACTGCATATCGACAGTCAGGGAGAGGAAGGCGTTGTTGAAGGCGCTGATGCGGATAGCCGTTTTATGGATGAGCTGTTTACATTGATGGCAGCTCACCGTGTCTGGTCGCGCACGGCTAAAATCCCGGCCGTACCAGCCTGAGGCAAATCGCGGGCAAAAAAAGCGGCGCACCACGCGCCGCAAACTCAGGAGTCAGACATCAAGAAAACTGCCCAGACGGTAGCCACGTTCTGCAATCGCATACTTGAGCGAGGCCGACGTCAGCACGTCCAGTTCAGTCAAGCGGGGGTAACAATAGGCGCTCTGACGGATGATATTGTCGATAAACGCCGGGTGACACATCACTTCCAGTGAGGATTCTCCACGTTTTGCTGAAGCATCGAGAGCCTGCAGAAACAACGCTTCCGAAATCGCTTCCCCGTAAAACTCACTGCTGAACCCTTGCGAGCTACGCAGCGTCGCCGGAAGATCGCCTGCCTGGAACACCGGCTGACGATCAATGCGCAGCGCAAGATTACGCTCTGCGGCAAATCGCGCGACAAGGGGGAAGATCTGCGGGAACATATGCACATGGTGATGGCTATCCAGGTGCGTCGGCTCCCGTCCGAACAGGTCGATGAAACGCTGGTACTGACTGGCAAGCTCACGGGCGATTGCATCCAACGGCAGCGTATCTTCCTCTGCCATCTGCCAGATCCATTTTCCCAGACGCCCTTCACGGGTTAATCCCGGCATCTCGGTCAGCGGTTTTCCCAGCGTCAGAACAAAGTGCATCCCTACCGCCAGCGTCGGCAGATCGCGGCTTAAGGCGACCGCATGCTCAATGGCATCACCGTTCACCAGCGCCGTGGTCGAGGTCACCACACCGTGGCGACAGGCCTCCACGATGCCGTAGTTTTGCCCTTTGCTCAGGCCAAAATCATCCGCGTTTACAATCAATAAGCGTTCCATAGCCGACCTCTTTAGTGTTGTGCGTCTTTTAGCTTCGCAATGCACCCGGCAAAGTTTGGCAGCCACTTTTCGTGCGCCAGAATCAGTTCACGCGCCAGCCCTTCTGCATCGTGGT
Organism: Citrobacter sp. LST-B2; assembly: GCF_057983045.1. Classification (NCBI taxonomy): domain Bacteria; kingdom Pseudomonadati; phylum Pseudomonadota; class Gammaproteobacteria; order Enterobacterales; family Enterobacteriaceae; genus Citrobacter; species Citrobacter sp. LST-B2. Next base: position 2,225,803 of record NZ_CP192598.1, on the reverse strand, counting down.
CTGAGTGCACCAGCGGGCTCAGGTTCAGCGCCAGCAACACATCGTTAAACTCACCACTCAGCGCTGCGTTACTGGCAGCGACTTCAAAACCTTTGATGGTATAGATCAATCCCAACACTTTCTCGTCAAAATGGGTGATACGCGGCGTCGGCGTTGCCCCATTGCGACCCAGCGTACAGGTCATCTCTACCGCCCAGTCGGCCGGAATGTTATCGACGTGGCCGTGATGCGGAATGTTGACGTAATGCTCGGTTTGCTTGTCATTAAAAATGGCATTAATGACTTCACAGGCGGCGTCAGAGTAGTACGCGCCACCGCGCTGCTCCAGCTCCTTCGGCTTGACGTTCAGCTCCGGGTTCTTATACAGATCGAACAGCTGTTTCTCGACCTTCTGTACCACCTGAGCCCGCGCGCCCCCCTTGTAGTATTCGCCTATCTCAATCGCCAGCATCTCTTTTTGCTTGAAGTAGTACAGCAAATACGAGCATGGCAGCAGATTCAGAGAGCGAATCAGCCCTTCGCTGAACGGCAGATCGAAAATGTTTTTTACCGTGGAGGCTTTAAGTTGGCCCGAGGCTACGCCATCCAGCAGTTCGGCAAAGCGTGACTGCCCGTTGACGATCACGTCTTTAATGAACACCATGTGGTTGAGACCAAACAGGTCGATCGACAGGTCATCACTCTCTTTCAGTGCCAGCACATCGTGGATGAACATCTTCATCCCGACCGGAATGTTGCACACGCCAATAAAGCGTTTGAAGTTCGTATGACGATAGACCGCTTCGGTCACCATGCCTGCCGGGTTAGTAAAGTTGATCACCCAGGCATTCGGGCACAGTTCTTCCACATCGTTAATAATGTCGAAAATCACCGGGATCGTGCGCAGCCCTTTGAACAGACCACCGGCACCGTTGGTTTCCTGGCCCAGGTAGCCGTGACTCAACGGAATACGCTCATCCAGTTCACGCGCTTTCAACTGTCCTACGCGCAACTGCGTGGTCACGAAATCGGCATCTTTCAGCGCTTCACGGCGATCCAGGGTTTTAAACACCTTCATCGGCACGCCTGCTTTTTCGATCATACGCTGGCAAAGTTGATAAATAATATCCAGTTTCTCTTCACCGCCTTCGACGTCAACCAGCCACAATTCGGAAACCGGCAGCTCGTGGTAGCGTTTAATAAATCCTTCCAGCAATTCCGGGGTATAGCTGCTGCCACCACCAATGGTGACGACTTTTAATTTTTGGCTCATCGTTTCTCCCTTCAGTGCTTAACACTGGCGTGAATGATGCTCTGCCCTTCTGTCAGATATGACGCAGACGTCCCGCGTCACTAATGGGCAAGCGTAAACCTGGTTGTTGAGTAAAATAATTACTGATTATATTGCGTGAGTTTTTTTCTGTAGCTATTAGGCGTAAATGACGTCATTTTTTTAAACGTCTTAATAAACAGACTTGGACTACTGTATCCCGCTTCATACGCAATATCTGTTACGGAGTAGTTAGTCATCTCCAGCTGTTTCTTGGCAAAGTTAATGCGAATTTCATTAATCAATTGCATCGGCGTTTTGCTGTAATAACGCTGGGTCGCTCGCGTCAGGTATTCCTGAGATTTTGCCGACAGGGAAACCATATTTTCCAGCGCGTTTTCACCAAACTGCGCTTTATCATGCATGGTTTCCACGGTGGCTTTCAGCCACTGCGGAATATCATCCAGAACCTGTTCTTCACGATAATGGCGCAGGCGGTTGATAATGTAGAAGGTGACCACTTCGACAAACTCTTCCAGCCCGGTATCACGAAAGTTGAGCGAGGCAATAACCGTTTCGACATAGGTTAAAAATGCGCTGTTGGTGCGATAGACCTGCGATGCCACGAAACAGAACGGCATGAGCGGGCTGTAGTGCTGTTCAAAAAAACGTTTACTGATGCCAACGTTGAGAATGCGCGTCGAGCCGAACTCGTAGAAGCTCTGATGGTGCGAACCGAGCGGGACAAACACAAAGTCACCCCGTTCCAGCAGCACGCGTTTACCGTTGATCTCCTGGTAATAGCGCCCCGTGAGCACCAGCGTAAACTCATAGTAATCGTGCTGATGCAGACCACAGGCGCTCTCTGTCTTGTTGTAGATAAAGACATGGAAATTTTTACCGTTAAACAACTGTTGTTCACGGGCAATGGTGATTTCCGGTGCGGTCGTCTGATGTTGCATCATCAACTCCTTACTATTTCAGCTTCTCGTGAAGCTCAATCAACTCTGCCACCAGTTCGCGTGCCAGCATTGACGTCATCAGGTGATCCTGTGCGTGAACCAGAACCAGACTGACTTTCATTTTACCTTCGCCCTGATCGCCTTCAATCAGTTTCGTCTGCACCAGATGGGCTTCGTTCAACGCCATGCGCGACTGCTCCATCATCGTTTTCGCGGCGTCGAAGTCGCCCTGCTTCGCCTGTTTTAAGGCCGCGTAGGCCAGGCTGCGCGCCTGTCCGGAGTTGATGATAAGCCCCATCACCACTTCTTCGAGCTCTTCGGCTTCGGTTTGGGTATCAGTAATATTCTCGAGATCCATCATAAATCATTCCTCTTTGACGGCCCGGCATGCGTTGCCACATGCCGGGTTAAACTTAGAATTTCAGTGCGTTAGCGATATCTTCTTCGCTCTCTTCTTTGTCGATTGCGTTTTGCGCTTTGTTCGCAACCACCACGAACGGCAGGTAAATCAGCGTCGCAATCCCTAAGTTGAACAAGGCGACCAGCAGAGCCGCAACGCTCCCGTTGGTGTTAAAGAACGCCCCCAGCCCGGTTGGCATGGTCCACGGTGCGATGTTCGTAATTGGTGGGATGATCCCCAGGTAATACGCTATCAGCGTGATCGCGGCCAGAATCGGCTGAACCAGAATGAACGGGATGAACATCACCGGGTTCATGATGATCGGCAGACCAAACAGAATCGGTTCGTTAATCTGGAAGATACCTGATGGCAGAGCCAGTTTCGCCACCTGACGGTAATCCGCGCGGCGAGAGGCGATAAAGATAGCCAGGATCAGACCCAGCGTTGCACCACTACCGCCGAGGAAGATAAAGGAGTCGAGCATCGGCTTCGCCCAGACGTGGAACGTCTTACCGGCAGCCAGCGCGGCATCCACTGAACCGTACTGCTGATAGATAGCGATGTTTTCCAGCGCCCATGGGGTCATGATACCGCTGTCGAGCGCCGTCAGCGCCAGGGAGCCGTGGATACCGAAGAACCACAGCAGCGGAACAAAGAGTACATACGCCCAGCCAACCACACTGCCCAGCGAAGCCAGCGGTGTCGAGATGGTGTCCATAATGATCTGGTGGAAGTTTGTTCCCCAGGTCGTCAGCGCCCAGGCGATGATCCCCATAATAGAGAGGATAATAAAGCCTGGAATCAATGCTGAGAATGAACGAGAAACAGATGCCGGTACGCTATCAGGTAATTTAATGACCCAGTTGCGATGGACAATAAAGGTAAACATTTCGGCGACCACCAGACCGATAATAATACCGGAAATGATATTCGCGCCGCCCAGCCAGTTCGCCCCAACCGCATAGGCTTCACCCACGCTATAAGGCGTGACGGTCATAAAGGCCGCGACCGATAACAGGCCGGCCGCCAGGGCGTCGACTTTGCGCTCTTCCGCCAGCGCCATACCGATAAAGAATGGCGCCATCAGTGACATAATACCCAACGTACCGTTATAGACGTTTCCGCCGATGCCCTTCAGACTATTGAGATTTTCAATGGTTGACGCATCCAGCCGAATACCGAGGGAATAAAAAAACGACCCCTCCCCAAAGCTCAGGAAAACGTTATTGATTAATACAAACATAGCCCCCGCGAGGGTTAATGGCATTAAACGAATAAAACCGTTTTTGATTGCATTAACGTGTGGCTGCTTTCCTATTTTGACAGCAAAAGGAAGGAGTACCTTTTCAAGTGAAGCAATGACGTTACTCATAGAAAAATACCCTTAAAAACCGCAATTAATTATTGCGGTATATGTAAATGAAATAACTCTTTGACGGGAAAATTTAAAATATTAATTTGCAGCGGCTTTTTTAATTGCTGCAACTGCAGCCTTAAGCACGCCTAAACCATCGACTTTGCCATACAGCAGCGAGTCAATCACTTCTACAGGTTTGTTCGGTAACAAACGCTGAATTTCGGGCAACATATAACCAATTTGTGGACCTAATAATACAACGTCAGCATTGGGTCCTTTTTCTCCGGCAAGGGTTTCCGGGAATGCTTCAATAATAACCGGGACTTCATACTTTTCCGCCTGCGCGCGCATCTTTGACACTAACAAAGAGGTAGACATACCCGCAGAGCAAAACAGATAAATGTGTTTCTTTTCCATTCAGACCTTCCTCATGTGCGATTATCTGTCAACCAGCCACGCCGCAAGTCTCTACCTGCTTCTATGCTCTGGATAACCTGCGTAACCGAAAACTTATTTCTGTGTCTGAAATGAGTATACGGCATCGCACCTGCTGATGGTATTTCCTTGACCAACTAAATTGTCTCTCATTGACCTGGCGTTATGACCCCCTTCACACTTCGGGTAAATAATTCGCATCAATAAATAAGATCATCTTCGTTACAAAAAAACCGGCCAGGGGCCGGTTCGTTGACTTGTACAGGCAGTAGACAGTTATTGTGACTTCGCTGCCTGCGGGTCGGTATCGTATTCAGCGCAGCTCTGGTAGCCTGAGTTGATCACATGACCGGTATCATCCAGCGCCACGAAATAGGTCTCTGCTTTACCATCACGTTGACCCAGGATGTAGGTCTGGCAGGTACCACGAGCATGGATCATGCTCACCTCAGACGACGGTTTTCCGGCAATCTGTGCAACCTGCGCGCGGCTCATGCCTTTTTTCACATCTTTGACCACAGGCTGGACAAATTGGTCTTTGGTACGGTCGTACGCCGTACACCCTGCCAGCATCGTTAATACAGCTGCTGCACTGAAAATTCCTGCAATAGTCCTGTTCATTTTCCGTCCTCTTGTTTATCAGCGTGTTATATAAGCCTGGAATACATTTTGACATTTTTCAAGCTAACGCTTAGCACGCGAATATTTTGCCAGATTCCGTTCAGACGGCAGGATGTCGTTTTAAGCGCCACTCAGCCTGCGTTCACTTGTCGTTTTCACAGCAAAGGGTTAGCTTTAACACAGTCTGATTTTATTCTTTATACATTGGGGAGGGGGTAAATGACTCTGCAACACGAGATCATCAAAGCGCTTGGTGCAAAACCGCACATTAATCCAGAAGAGGAAATTCGCCGCAGCGTGGATTTCCTGAAGGCATATCTGCAACGTTATCCCTTCCTGAAAAGTCTGGTGCTGGGTATCAGCGGAGGACAAGACTCGACGCTGGCAGGCAAACTTTGCCAGACCGCCATTAGCGAGTTGCGTGCTGAGACCGGTAACGACGCACTGCAGTTTATCGCCGTTCGCCTGCCTTATGGCGTTCAGGCTGATGAGCAGGATTGTCAGGACGCCATCGACTTTATCCAGCCGGACCGCGTGCTGACCGTCAATATCAAAGGTGCGGTACTGGCGAGCGAACAGGCTTTGCGTGAAGCCGGTATTGAACTGAGCGATTTCGTTCGTGGCAATGAAAAAGCTCGTGAGCGCATGAAAGCACAGTACAGTATCGCGGGTATGACCAGCGGCGTGGTGGTGGGTACCGATCATGCGGCGGAAGCCATTACCGGTTTCTTCACCAAATACGGAGACGGCGGTACGGATATTAACCCGCTGTTTCGCCTCAACAAGCGCCAGGGGAAACAACTACTGGCGGCATTAGGTTGCCCGGAGCACCTTTATAAGAAAGCGCCCACCGCCGATCTCGAAGACGATCGCCCTTCTCTGCCGGATGAAGCCGCGCTGGGCGTGACCTATGAGAATATTGATGACTATCTGGAAGGAAAAGCGGTGGATGCCGCTATCGCGAAAATCATTGAAGGCTGGTATCTGAAGACAGAGCATAAACGCCGTCCGCCGATTACCGTGTTTGATGACTTCTGGAAACAGTAAGCATGAACCGGCCGGATGGCAACGCCATCCGGCTTTCGCGCCGCAGTCGCCCACGCCCTCTCTTTTTTAATCGTAATACCACTGTTATACTGGATGCATAACCAGCATCCGGAGTTTACCGTGGCACGGCGTCAATCAGTTCCTCGTCTTGAGTTTGAAGCAGCAGCAGTTTACGAATATCCTGAACATCTGCGCCCTTTCCTGGAGTCGCTCCCGAGCGTGCCTGGTGTTTACCTGTTTCACAGTGAAAGCGACACCCTGCCACTTTACATTGGTAAAAGTGTCAATATCCGCAGTCGGGTACTGTCGCATTTACGCACACCGGAAGAAGCCGCCATGTTGCGCCAGTCCAGGCGTATCTCCTGGATCGGTACCGCCGGTGAAATCGGCGCGCTATTACTCGAGGCACGGCTGATTAAAGAGCAACAGCCGCTGTTTAATAAACGCCTGCGCCGCAACCGCCAACTCTGCGCATTAACGCTCCGGGATGGAAAAGTGGATGTCGTCTATTCGCGTGACGTTGATTTCTCCCACGCTCCGGATCTGTTCGGTCTTTTTGCCAACCGCCGCGCCGCGCTTGCCGCCTTACAGTCACTCGCTGACGAACAAAAATTGTGTTACGGGCGACTGGGTCTTGAACCCCTGAGCCGTGGCCGAGCCTGCTTTCGCGCCGCGCTAAAACGCTGCGCTGGCGTCTGCTGTAATAAAGAATCGCCACAGGAGCACGACGCCCGTTTACAGGCATCGCTGGAAAAACTGCGCGTTATCTGCTGGCCGTGGAAAAACGCCATTGCGCTCAAAGAGAGTCGTGCGCAAATGACGCAGTACCACGTCATTAACAACTGGCTGTGGCTGGGGGCGGTTGATACGCTGGAGGATGCGGCAACTCTGATACAAACGCCAGCCGGTTTTGATCATGACGGTTACAAAATTCTCTGTAAGCCGCTCGTTTCCGGAGCCTGTGAAATTATTGAACTGAATCCGGGGAATGTCCCTGCAGCCAGGTGATCTCGCTGAATAACAGTTTCCCCTCGGCTTTCAACAGCCGTAGCGTATGTTTGCCGTCGTGCCAGCAGGCGCCCTGATCGGCAGTCAGGAGTTTATCGCCCAGTTGCCAGGCTCCGCTAATAACAAACACCACGCCGCCGCGTGAGCCAAACGTGGTAAAAGTACGATCGGCCACCCGCACTTTCGCCTGGCAGGAGTCACGCCGGGTCATGATATTAAAATCCATCGACATCTGCCCTTCCGTCAGTCTGGCCTTCACCACACGCTCGCCGGCAAAGGTAAACGGCTGGTGCTGCTTAAGGGTATGGCTGAAGGCGCCATGACTTTCCAGCATCACTTCGCTGCCTTCCAGCAGGGTAATCACCCGCTCGATACCAGGAAAGAGCGAAAACTCGCCATTACCGGCGATAGAAGCAATGCTGGCACGCCAGTGAAAATCGCGGGTCGCCGGAGGAAAACAGCAAATTTCACGCGTTTCACCAGCACCGTTGCGCCAGAGACTGACCGGCATCTTGCGGATATCAAAGTATTCCATCATCGCTCCTGATAAACATCATGCGGAATAATAAAGCACAACGTCGTTATCGGCAGCCATGATGATTTTCCATAGGGTATGAAAAAGAAAAAACCGCCGATCCTGTCCATCGCCTCAGTGGAGAGGATGGACAAGACCGGCGGTCTTCGAATAAGTCTGCTCAGCGATTACTCAGCAGGTACAGGCATTTTACCGTCACGCGCCGGACGTTCTGTCAGACGCTTCTCAAAATTGGCATTAAACTGTTTTTTCTGTTCCGGGGTCAGAATGTTGTAGATCTTATTCTGCGTTTCCATGTGTGCCAGCATGTTCGCTTTGCGCTGTTCTTCCATCTTCGTAATCTGCGCTTCTGCTTTCGCTTTATCGAAGGTATCGCTGGCAATGATGTCGTGGATTGCGCGGCGTTCTTCAACCGGCGGACGCTTCATCTGGTCACGCTTATCCTTCATGATGTCGCGAATCTGTTGTTTCTGAGCATCGGTCAGATTCAGGTCTTTAAACATCATGTCATGATGTGGGCCGAATTTACCTTTATGCTGCATCATCGGTTTGGCGTCTGCCGGTGCCGCGGTGGTGGTATCCGCTGCGTGAGCCAGGTTCGCAGCGCCCAGTGCCAGAGTTGAAGCCACAAACAGTGCAGTTAATTTACGCATAATCTTTATCCTTCCTTTCAGTTATTTTACGGCTTTCTTGTCACTTATGAAGAAGTACAGTGCCGTGTTGACGAGATTAACTTTAACGGCTTAATCGTCAATTAGTCAGAGCATCAGTAAAACAATGAAAGTGTAAAAAACATTTTTTCGCCAATTGTGGAGAAAAAAAGAAATTATTGCGAAGAGTTGAAAGAAAAAATGACAACAGCATGATTTTGCAGGGAATATGAAGAACTATACCTGAGCGCTGATGATAAATAAAGCAGCTCTCCAGGAATAGTCCGGATTAATTTCCTGGCGCACGATAAATTAACACCCACAGGCCTTCGCCTGCGGGAAACAGGTTAGCGCAATTTCTCCAGCATCAGGCCCGCACGTAATCCCGGCGCCACGCCAGGGTTGGGAAAAAGAACGTATTCCACGTCATGAGTGACGACAAAACGCTCGTCGCCCTCTTCCGCCAGCAGCGTTCCGGCGGTAAAGGGAGTGAAGTTGAGCGTCTGGCTGTCCATGTGCAGTACAAATGCGTCGCTGCGTCGGGTGATCTGCGACGCCACCCGATAGCGGACTGGCGGAGTGCCGTCTGCCTGGTCAATTTGCCCCGACAGTAAACAGGTCAGCGCGGCAGACGTCGGCGCAAACTGGCGGAGATCGTTGTGACCGAATGGCAAGGCTTTGCCAAGCTCCAGGGTACAGGCGAGCGCACCGAAGTGTTGAGCACTAAAGTGGGTAAACGTGCCTCCCGGCGTTTGATGAAACACCAGCGCTTCCAGTCCTGCGGCACCCAGCCAGCCAAGAAACGTCTCATCCCAGGGGATGGGACGCTGTGGCAACACGCCGAAGCGCAAATGGTAAGAACCACGGATGGCGGTATGTAAATCGAGATGCCAGCGCACCGACTCCGTGCCCGTCGCATAAAAATTTTCCAGACACTGTTCCAGTTGACGTGCGCGCTGCGTCTCACCGCTTTCGGCACACTGTTGCCAGCGCCCGCCAAACATCCGGTTCATATCGCTGTGGCAGTAGCGCTTCCCGGCAGCCAGCGCCTGTGGGTTGCCGAGGATCACCAACAGCCGCCAGCGTAGCGTTATCTCCCCCTTAGACAACGCCAACAGCAACGTATTGAGCATCTCCACCGGCGCGGTTTCGTTGCCATGAATACCGGCGGAGATCACCAGCGCGCGGTCTGTCACCGTGACGGGGATGAGTTCGAGAATACCGGCGTCAACCCAATGCCAGCGAAATCCCGCGCCTTCGCCTTCCCGAACCTCCGGCATCGTTCCCGCCAGCGTGGCGGCGAGGAAATCATCCATGCCCGCCTCCCGATTGCTGGAACGGATAGACAGAACCAAGCTGCAACAGTTGAGTCAGTGAATCCAGCGCTTCGCGCCCTTCACGCAGCAGTTGCGGGTCGGCGAGATCCGCGGCGGTCAGGCGGTCGCGATAGTAGCGATCCACCCAGTCGTTGAGCGTCGTAAACAGAACGTCATTCATCATTACCGCCGGATTGACCGCCTGGTATTCTTCTGCGGTCAACACCACCCGCAGCCGCAGGCAGGCTGGCCCACCGCCGTTTGACATGCTCTCGCGCAGGTCAAACACCCGCATGTCGCGGATCGGGTTATCGGCTTCCAGCAGGTTCGTCAGATAGCGCCATACGCCCGCGTGTTCGCGGCACTCCTGTGGCAGGACCAGCATCATCGAACCGTCATCGCGGCTCAACAATTGACTGTTAAACAGATACGTCGCGACCGCATCCGGCACCGACACGTCAGCTGCTGGCACCACAACAGGGGTAAAGCCGGGCACCCGGGCGCGCAGTTGATTCATAACCTCATTTTGTCTCGCAAAGGACTGTTCATGACAGAACAGCACCTCCCGGTTCGCGACCGCAATTACATCGTTATGAAACACACCAAGGTCGATGACATCCGGATGCTGCTGAGCAAAAATACACTGCTGTGGATTCACCTGATTCAGGCGAGCTACCGCCTCGCTGGCTTCACGGGTTTGACGCGCCGGATAGCGTGAAGGTCGCGTATTGCTCCCCTCTTCACGCCCGTAGACAAACAGCTGCATCCCCGGCTCGCCATACTCCCCGCCGAGGCGATTATGGTTAGCCGCCCCTTCATCGCCGAGCATCGCCACCTGCGGCAGCGCGGAATGCACGGCGAAATAACGTTCATCGCGGAAGATCGCCCGCAGCAACGCCTCCGTGGTGGGCGCCTCGAGTGAACGGTGGAATTTATTATTGAGGTTCGCGACCGTCAGGTGCACTTTGCCATCCAGCGTATCCGCCGACGGCGCCACCGTCGCCGCGTTGGCTACCCACATCGGCGACGCGGAGCTGACGCTGGAGAGCCAGTGCGGCGCCTGACGCGCCACTTTCTCAATCACCTGCTCATCGCTACCGCTAAATCCCAACTGGCGTAATGCAGGAATAAACGGCCGTTCGTGCGGCGGGATCACCGCCTGCGGATATCCCGCATCCGCCAGCGCCTTCATTTTAAGCAGTCCCTGTTTCGCCGCCAGACGGGGATTTGAAACCTGATGACGATGCCGGGTGGACGCCTCGTTGCCGAACGACAGCCCGGCATAATGATGCGTCAGCCCTACCAGCCCATCGAAATTGACCTCACGTGCTTTCATACGGACTCCTCACGCGAAAAATCGAGGCCGGGGCTCAGCGTGGCTGGCAACGTCAGCGCCGGGGATTCCAGACTGGCCATCGGCCAGGCGCAATAATCGGCGGCATACCACGCGCTGGCGCGATGGTTTCCGGAAGCGCCTACGCCACCAAACGGCGCGGTGCTGGCAGCGCCGGTGAGCGGCTTGTTCCAGTTGACGATCCCCGCGCGCGCTTCCAACAGTAACTGGTCGAACTGCGCACGATCGGGCGAAACCAGTCCACATGACAAACCAAAGCGGGTGTTATTGGCCATCGCGATCGCCTCGTCGAAACGCTCATAGCGCCAGACGCCAAGCAGCGGACCGAAGACCTCTTCATCGGGCAGATTTGCCACGCCCGTCAGCTCAATAATGCCAGGTGACAGCAGTGAGGTACCGGCCTGTAACAAACGCGGCGCCAGCAGCGTCTGTCCGCCGAGAGATTCAAGCTGTTGCCAGGCATCAAACACATGACGCGCCGCCTGTTCGGTGATCAGACCGCCGATAAACGGCTGTGGCTCATCGTCCCAGCGACCTGGCTGGATACGCTGGCTGACGGCCACCAGCCGGGCGAGAAATGCGTCACCCTGCGCGCCTTTTTTTACCAGCAGGCGACGTGCGCAGGTACAGCGCTGTCCCGCCGTCACAAACGCGGACTGAATAGTCAGGTGCACCGCCGCATCGATATCCTCTGGATCCTCAATAATCAGCGGGTTGTTGCCGCCCATTTCGAGAGCAAGGATTTTTTCCGGTTGTCCGGCAAGCTGGCGATGCAGTTGATAGCCCGTATTCGCACTGCCGGTAAACAGCAGTCCGTCGAGAGCATCCAGCGCGCTCAGCGCCTGTCCTGTTTCCCGACCGCCCTGCAACAGATTCAGCACGCCATTCGGTAGACCGGCCTGTTCCCAGAGCCGCATCACCGCTTCTCCGGTCCACGGCGTCAGTTCGCTGGGCTTAAAGAGGATGGTGTTACCCGCCAGCAGTGCCGGCACAATGTGTCCGTTCGGCAGATGTCCCGGAAAGTTATAAGGGCCAAATACCGCCAGCACGCCATGCGGGCGGTGACGAAGCGTCGCCGCGCCGTCGGGCAACTCACTCTGATGCTCGCCGGTGCGGGCGTGATAGGCCTTGATGGAAATCGCGATTTTGTTGATCATCGCCGTCACTTCCGTCGCCGCTTCCCAGCGTGGCTTGCCGGTTTCACGGGCGATAATGGCGGTCAGATCCGCTTTATTGCTCTCCAGCAGCCCGGCGAATTTTTCCGCAATCGCCTGCCGCTCGCTGAAGGGGCGTCTGGCCCAGGCCGGAAACGCGGTGCGGGCAGCACGAGCCGCCTGCATCACCTGCGCGGCATCGGCATCGTGACCTTCCCAGAGCACGTTGCCCTGCACAGGATCCTTCTTCACCCGACGTTCACCCTGACCGGTCACCCAGTCACCGTTAATCCATAAAGTCATACCGTTTTCTCCTCTGCGCAGAGACGGACAAAACGAACCCGATCGCCTGCGTGACATTTCAGGGCATCCAGCTGCGCGGCGGTCAGTACCAGCCTCTCTGTATGAGGATCGGCGCGCACCAACATGACGCGGAAGTGATGGTAGTTTTCATTCGCCACCAGGCAGGCCGGGAAATCACCGGTTGCGGGTTGCCCTTCGACGACTTCTATCAGACGACTTTTGCGGATCGCCCGCACCCGGTCGATATCACACTCCAGCGTCGGGCCACCGTCGAAAATGTCGATGTAGTTACGATAGCGAAACCCTTCTTTCTCCAGCACCGCGCGCGCCGGAGCGGTTTGCGGGTGCACTTCGCCAATGACTGCCTGCGCCTCGTCAGAGAGGAAGTGGGTATAAATCGGATGCTTGGGCATCAGTTCGGCGATAAACGCTTTCTGCCCGGTACCGCAGAGAAAATCAGCTCGCGTAAACTCCATCGAGAAAAAGCGTTTCCCCAGGCTTTGCCAGAACGGGGAATAGCCGTGCTCGTCGATCACGCCGCGCATTTCCGCGACCACTTTTTCATTAAAACGGTCGCGAAACGCGGCCATAAACATGAAGCGCGATTTCGACAGCAAATAGCCGTTGCCCTCTTTGCGCCAGTCGGGATCGAGGAACAGCGTGCACAGCTCACTGCTGCCGGTGTGATCGTTACTGAGAAACAGCGTCGGCAGCGCGTTATAAACGTTCAGCTCTTTTGAAGCATGCACCAGCGTCCCTACGCGATAGTTATACCAGGGGTCGTTAAGCCCCACGGCGACTTCAATCGCGCAAATCCCCGCCACAGTGCCGGTTTCCAGATCCTCCAGCACAAAGACATAGCCTTGTTCACTTTTCGGCAATTCGCCCCGCCAGGTTTTCAGGGAACGATCAATACGCGCCGCCAACGTGGCTTCATTCGCGGGTAATGAGGTCAGCCCACCGCCGGTTTTACTGGCCAGTTGCATCAGCGCGCTAATATCAGCATGCTCAATGGGACGGATCACCATCATGATGAACCTCCGGCTTTAATCTGTTCGCAGGCCAGCGCAAAACGGTCGAGCCCGCTGGCGACCTCTTCCTGCGTGACGTTCAACGCCGGTGCAAAACGCACCACGTTGCCCCCGGCAATCAGCACCATTACGCCCGCGTTCGCCGCTTCCTGGGAAATCTGTTTGGCTTTTCCGGCGAACGTATCATTCAGCACGCAGCCAATCAGCAGTCCCAAACCGCGGATTTCACTGAACAGTCCGGTGTGCAGGTTAATGGCGTTCAGACGCTCCACAAACCAGTCATGGCGCTGTTTCACCCCGTTCAGCATCGCAGGCGTATTAACGATATCGAGGACTTTTCCGGCGACAGCGGTTGCCAGAGGGTTTCCGCCATAGGTGGTGCCGTGTGTCCCGACGGTCATCACGCTGGCACATTTTTCACTGGCCAACAGCGCGCCAATCGGGAACCCGCCGCCCAGCGCTTTGGCGGTAGTCAACAGATCCGGCGTCACGCCATAGTGCATGTAAGCGTACAGTTCGCCGGTGCGCCCCACGCCAGTCTGTACTTCATCAAAAATCAGCAACGCATTATGTCGATCGCACAGCTCGCGAAGCCCTTGCAGGAAGGCCTGGGTTGCAGGTACAACGCCCCCTTCCCCCTGCACCGGTTCGACGATGACCGCACAGGTGGTATCGTCAATCAGCGTGCTGGCAGAGTTAATGTCGTTGTAGACGGCGTGGCGGATATCCGGCGGCAGCGGCGCGAAATCCTGCGAATAGGCCGGTTGTCCTCCGGCGCTGACCGTGAACAGCGTACGACCGTGGAAGGCGTTCTTGAACGCGACAATGCCGCTCTTATTGCTGCCGTAGTGGTCGTGCGCATATTTGCGCGCCAGTTTCAGCGCCGCCTCGTTGGCCTCAGCCCCGGAGTTGCAAAAGAAGATGCGATCGGCAAAGGTGGCGTCGATTAGCTTTTTCGCCAGTCGTAACGCTGGCTCGTTGGTGTAGCCGTTGCCGGTGTGCCAGAATTTGCTCGCCTGCACATTCAGCGCTTCACGCAGTTCCGGATGCGCGTGTCCCAGGGCATTGACCGCAATGCCTCCCGCGAAGTCGATATACTCTTTACCCTGCTGATCCCACAAGCGTGAACCTTCGCCACGGACCGGAATAAAAGGCGCCGGTGCATAAACGGGCATCATCCATTCATCAAAATTTTCACGCGTAATTGACTGAGACATAGCGACCTCATCGGTAAATAAATAGTTATTTATATGTTAATAAAAAGTAGTGTTTGCGCTGTAAATGTAGATTGCAGTCTTCGTGCCAGCCAGTGGAAAAAATGCATAAACGGGTGTGTGGAACGGAAAATCAACGAGTTATAGCCCAGCGATATTCACTATATGTGCATAGAAAGTGAATATGTTTGCGTGAAAGAGGAATAAATAGAGGAAAAACCGCAATATTATGCACAGTCCAGATATAATTCTGGAAATGTGATCATCTACGAAATTTACAGGAAATTACTGCGCCATTTTGACGCAATCCGCCCTAAAACAGGGCAAGCATTGCCCCATTGTTAACACCATTCACACCCATTGCCGGAATCTCACCATTATGGGCAGTCAGTTTGCGGAAATTCTGCTACCATCCATGCACTATTCATCCTGTAAAATGGCAGCGACTATGAAATTTGTCTCTTTTAATATCAACGGCCTGCGCGCCAGACCACATCAACTGACAGCCATTGTCGAAAAACACCAACCCGATGTCATTGGCCTGCAGGAGACAAAAGTTCACGACGACATGTTCCCGCTCGAAGATGTCGCAAAACTCGGCTACAACGTTTTCTACCACGGGCAAAAAGGTCACTATGGCGTGGCGCTGCTGACCAAAGAGACCCCCATCGCCGTGCGCCGGGGTTTTCCCGATGATGGCGAAGAGGCGCAGCGCCGCATCATCATGGCGGAAATCCCCTCTCCGCTGGGCAACCTGACGGTAATCAACGGCTACTTCCCGCAGGGTGAAAGCCGCGACCATCCGATTAAATTCCCGGCCAAAGCGCAGTTTTATCAGAACTTACAAAACTATCTCGACAACCAACTGAAGCGCGACAATCCGGTGCTGATCATGGGGGATATGAATATCAGTCCGTCCGATCGGGATATCGGCATTGGCGAAGAGAACCGCAAGCGCTGGCTACGCACCGGCAAATGTTCGTTCCTGCCGGAAGAGCGTGAATGGATGGACCGCCTGCTGAACTGGGGCCTGGTTGACACCTTCCGCCACGCGCACCCGGAAACCACCGACAAATTCTCGTGGTTTGATTACCGTTCGAAAGGGTTTGATGATAACCGCGGTCTGCGTATCGATTTGCTGCTGGCAAGCCAGCCGCTGGCGGACCGTTGTCTGGAAACCGGTATCGACTATGAAATTCGCAGCATGGAAAAACCGTCTGATCATGCGCCGGTATGGGCGAAATTTAAGGTCTGATGCTCAACCGTGAACGCCAGAAAAATAGGGCTTGCGGGCGCACTGATCCTCTGTCTTGCCGGGGTGCTCTGGGTGTTGCCCCCCGGCCTGCTCACGCTGGAGACGCTTAAGCGCGAACATTCACTGTTGGCGGACTGGCAACGCCTGTCCCCTTTTCTCAGTGCAAGCCTCTATTTTCTGCTCTATACCGTCGTCGCGGCGCTGTCGATTCCTGGCGCGGCGCTGCTGACGCTGCTTGGCGGCGCGCTGTTTGGCCTCTGGCAAGGCACGTTGCTGGTCTCTTTTGCCTCAACGCTGGGCGCCACGCTCGCCATGCTCACCAGTCGTTACCTGCTGCGTGACTGGGTAGCGCGGCGGTTTTCCCGGCATATGGCCACGGTGAATCACGGGATGGCGCGGGACGGCGTCTTTTATCTTTTTGCGCTACGCCTGATACCCTTGTTTCCATTTGTTGTCGTCAACCTGCTTGCAGGTCTCACCACCGTTGGCGTGCGCCGCTACTGGTGGGTCAGCCAGTTGGGGATGCTGCCTGCCACCGTGGTTTATCTGAATGCCGGACGCCAGTTAAGCCAGTTAACATCAATACGTGACATTATTTCTCCCGCTATGCTGACCGCTTTTGCTCTGTTAGGGCTATTACCACTGGCCTCCCGTTGGCTGGTCACACATTTTTTTCAGGAGTAATTATGCGCTGGGGATTACTACTCGCGAGTCTGTTGCTGGCCGCTCCGGGACACGCCGAACAACGCTGGCAGCAGATCCAGAATGAGGCCAGAGGCCAGACTGTCTGGTTCAACGCCTGGGGCGGTGACAGCGCCGTTAACCAGTATCTTGACTGGGTCAGTGGCGAGATGAAAACCCACTATGCGGTCAATCTTAAAATCGTGCGTCTCGCCGATGCCGCTGATGCCGTGAAGCGCATCCAGACGGAAGCCGCCGCCGGGCGAAAGACCGGTGGTTCTGTCGACCTGTTGTGGGTTAACGGCGAAAATTTTCGCACATTGAAAGAGGCTGGATTGCTGCAAACCCAGTGGGCGGAAACGCTGCCCAACTGGCGCTATGTTGATACGCAAAAACCGGTACGTGAAGATTTTTCAATTCCCACTGACGGGGCTGAGTCTCCGTGGGGGGGCGCGCAGTTGACGTTTATTGCAGATCGCGACGTGACGCCGCAGCCGCCTCAAAGTCCGCAGGCGCTGTTGGCATTTGCCCGGGCACATCCAGGCACCGTCAGTTACCCGCGACCGCCGGACTTTACCGGCACGGCGTTTCTGGAACAGTTATTAATCTCGCTGACTGACAATCCGCACGCGCTCACCGTCGCGCCAGACGCCGCCACCTTTGCCGATGTAACCGCGCCGCTGTGGCGCTATCTCGACGCGCTGCATCCGAGTCTGTGGCGAGAAGGGAAAGATTTCCCGCCATCTCCGGCGCGGATGGACGCGCTACTTAAGAGCGGGACATTGCGCCTGTCGTTGACCTTTAACCCGGCGCACGCTCAGCAAAAGATCACCCGCGGTGAATTGCCAAAACACAGCTACAGCTTTGGTTTTACCGCGGGGATGATTGGCAACGTGCACTTTGTCGCCATTCCGGTTAACGCCCGCGCCAGCGCCGGAGCGAAACTGGTCGCCAACTTCCTGCTCTCTCCTGACGCACAGCTGCGTAAGGCCGATCCAACAGTCTGGGGCGATCCGTCGGTCCTGGATGCGAAAAAACTGCCCGCCGCACAACAGGCCGCGCTGGAAGCGCGCATTCCGGACGGGCTGCCCGCCGTGCTGCCTGAACCTCATGCGGCCTGGGTTAACGCACTGGAGCAAGAATGGCTGCGCCGCTACGGATCGCGCTAATGTTTCTCGCCTGGCTGGGCATGGCGGCGATTTATGCGCCAATACTGCCTGCCGGTATGTTGCTGATCGCGCCCGCGCTGTCACTGGCAAACTGGCAGGCTCTTTTTACCGATCCGCAGTTACCGCAGGCGTTGCTGGCGACCGTGGTGTCGGTATTCATCGCCGCCGCTGGCGCGCTGTTTATTGCGTTAACAATCGTGGTGGCGCTCTGGCCCGGCTTACGCTGGCGACGGTTGAGTACCCGCCTGCCGTGGTTGCTGGCGATTCCCCATGTCGCGTTTGCCAGCGCCGCGCTACTGCTTTTCGCTGAAGGCGGACTGCTCTGGCACGCCCTGCCGTTTCTCTCGCCTGCGATTGATCGCTACGGCATCGGGCTGGGCGTGACGCTGGCCGTGAAAGAGAGCGCTTTCGTGCTGTGGATTTTATCCATTTTACTGAGTGAGAAACGCCTCGCTCAGCAGATCATCGTCCTGGATTCGCTGGGCTACAACCGCCGACAGACGCTCTGCTGGTTGATCTTACCCACTATCGCCCCCGCACTAGGAGCCGTAATGCTGGCCGTGGTGGCGTGGACGATTTCGGCGGTGGATGTTGCCATTATCCTCGGCCCCGGCAATCCGCCGACGCTGGCGGTCCTCTCCTGGCAATGGCTTAGTCAGGGAGACAGCGAACAGCAGATCAAAGGCGCACTGGCAAGCCTGCTCTTGCTGGCGCTGCTCGCCCTTTTTGCCCTCGCGGGTTATCAGCTCTGGCGTAGCTGGCGACGCACGCTTCCTGACGTCAGTGGCGTACGTCAACACCGCGTTTCGCCCCTAACGGGGAAAACGCTGTCATTGTCGCTGCCCGCGACGGGAGTGCTCTGCACGGTATTACTGGCCTTTCTGGCGCAGCAATCTACGCTCAATCTCGATGCGTTAACCCACAGCGTAACAATCGGAGTGGCCGCCAGCGCGCTGGGACTGGTCATTTTGCTGCTATGGCTGGAATGGGGACCGCAACGCGGACATCGTTGGGTCTGGCTGCCAATCCTTCTTCCGGCGCTGCCGCTGGTGATGGGCCAATACGCGCTGGCGTTGCATCTTGAACTGGACGGTCAGTTTGCCTCGCTCATCTGGGGACATCTGCTGTGGGTGGTGCCGTGGATGTTGTTTGTCCTGAAACCGGCCTGGCAACGCATCGACCCTCGTCTGCTGCTGATTGCCCAGACGCTGGGCTGGTCACCGATGAAAATCTTTTGCTGCGTAAAATGTCCGCAGATTTTGCGTCCTGTACTGGTGACGCTGGCCGTCGGTTTCTCCGTCAGCATCGCGCAGTATATGCCGACCCTGTGGCTGGGCGCAGGCCGTTTCCCGACGCTGACGACGGAAGCGGTGGCCCTCAGCAGCGGCGGCAGTACCGGTATTCTGGCCGCGCAGGCGCTCTGGCAATTGCTGTTACCGCTGGTCGCGTTTACGCTAATGGCCGGACTCTCGTTATGGGTCGGCCACCGCCGACAAGGATTGCGCTAATGCTCACCGTTCGCCATCTTTCCCTGTTTCTCCACCAGACCCCGCTGTTTGGCCCGTTAACCTTCGAAGTGGCAAAAGGTGACATTGTCACATTAATGGGTCCCTCCGGCTGCGGCAAGTCTTCGCTGCTGGCCTGGATGGTGGGTGCGCTGACGCCACCGCTGCATGTCCGCGGTGAACTGTGGCTGGGTGAGCAGCGTCTGGATACGCTCCCCACCGCCCGTCGGCAGATCGGTATTTTATTTCAGGATGCCCTGCTGTTTGATCACTTTACGGTGGGACAAAACCTGCTATTAGCGCTTCCTGCCAGTCTGAAAGGCACAGCGCGGCAGGATGCGGTTCAGCACGCGCTTGACCGTGCGGGCATGGCGGGATTGTCTTCTCGCGATCCCGCCACGCTATCCGGTGGTCAGCGCGCACGGGTTGCGCTGCTTCGCGCCCTGCTGGCGCAGCCTAAAGCGTTGCTGCTGGATGAGCCGTTCAGCCGTCTTGATGCTGATCGTCGGGCAGACTTTCGTCAGTGGGTCTTTGATGAAGTGCGTCGGCTGGACATTCCCGTTGTTCAGGTCACCCATGACGCGCAGGATATTCCGCCGGGCGGTCACGTTTTGCCGTTATCTTCCGCCTTGTGAAACTGCTTACATACTGCGTTAACGCAAAGTTTTTCCGCTACCGCGAGCACAGAATGGCACTTTCTTATCTCAACGTCGGGCAATTCGATGAAACGTGTTTCTCAAATGACCGCGCTGGCTCTGGCTTTAGGGCTCGCTTGCGCTTCCACCTGGGCTGCTGATATGGCGCAGGTACTTAACTTCCAACAACTGGCGCAAAAACAGGGTACGGCTATCGATACCCGTCCCTCCGCGTTTTATAATGGCTGGCCACAGTCACTAAACGGTCCGTCCGGACACGAACCTTCCGCCCTCAACCTCTCTGCCCGCTGGCTTGATACCATGAGCGACGAACAGCTCGCGACCTGGATCCAACAGCATCAACTGAAGGCCGACGCCCCTGTCGCGCTGTACGGCAACGACAGCGACGTGCAGGCGGTGAAAAACCGGCTGAAAAAGGCTGGACTGCAACAGGTTGCCACGCTGAGCGACGCGTTGCAGGATCCGGCGCGTCTGCAACGACTGCCGCATTTCGAGCAACTGGTTTATCCGCAGTGGCTGCATGACCTGCAACAGGGTAAAGCGGTCACCGCGAAACCGGCCGGCGACTGGAAAGTGATAGAAGCCGCCTGGGGTGCGCCGAAGTTTTATCTGCTCAGCCATATTCCAGGCACGGATTACATCGACACCAACGAGGTGGAAAGTGAACCGCTGTGGAACAAAGTGCCTGATGACAGTCTGAAAGCGATGCTGGCGAAACACGGTATCCGTCATGACACGACGGTGATCCTGTACGGACGCGATGTTTACGCGGCCGCGCGGGTGGCGCAGATCATGCTGTATGCCGGAGTGAAAGACGTGCGTCTGCTCGATGGCGGCTGGCAGACCTGGTCCGACGCCGGGCTGCCGGTCGAGCGCGGCACGCCTGCGAAAGTTAAACCGGAGCCCGATTTTGGCGTGACCATTCCGGCGCAACCCCAGCTGATGCTTAATATGGAACAGGCGCGCGGACTGTTGCACCGTCAGGATGCGTCGCTGGTCAGTATTCGCTCCTGGCCAGAATTTATCGGCACCACCAGCGGCTACAGCTATATCAAGCCAAAAGGTGAAATTGCCGGGGCGCGCTGGGGACATGCCGGTAGCGACTCGACGCATATGGAAGATTTCCATAACCCGGACGGCACCATGCGCAGCGCAGATGACATCGCCAGCATGTGGAAGCAGTGGCACATTCTGCCGGATCAGCAGGTCGCCTTTTACTGTGGCACCGGCTGGCGCGCGTCAGAGACGTTTATGTACGCCCGGGCGATGGGCTGGAAAAACGTCTCGGTTTATGACGGCGGATGGTACGAATGGAGCAAAGACCCGAAAAACCCGGTCTCCGCAGGTGAGCGCGGCCCGGACAGCAGTCTGTAATGGATTGCCGGATGGCGGCGCTTGCGCGCCATCCGGCGTTCACTGTTGTAACCCCTTCAGCGTCAGATAACCATTCCAGACGCGGGTCAACGTCGTCATCCAGCACAGTGTGCCGAAGATCCACGCCAGCACGGCAAACTTCTCCGGGAAAAGACACGCCAGTACAAACACCAGGATCGTTTCCGTTCCCTCGGTCAATCCCCCCAGATAATAAAACGATTTATGCGCATAGCCGGGGTTGTCGATATTGTGCTTCGCGGCCAGCGCGGCAAAGGCGAGAAAACTGCTGCCGGTGCCGATAAACGCAAACAACAGCCAGCTCCCTGCCAGCGCATTCTGCTGTGGGTCGGCCAGAATGAAGCCGAACGGCACCAGCGCGTAAAACAGAAAATCGAGAGAGATATCAAGAAAACCGCCCGCATCGGTCAATCCTCTGCGTCGCGCCAGCGCGCCGTCAAGCCCGTCCAGCAGACGATTCAGGACAATCGCCACCAGCGCCGCCAGATACCAGCCCAGCGCCAGAAACGGCAACGCCAGTACGCCGAGGCCAAACCCAACCAGCGTCAGACCGTCCGGGGAAACCCCCGGCCTGTCGAGCACGCCTGCGCAACGGTGAAGCAGCGGTTTAAGCCGTGGATGCAGATGCCGGTCAAGCACGCGGCGCTCCTTTGAGACTGTCGCACAGTCCCTGCGAAGGGATATCCAGCGCGGCATTGAAACGCGCCGAGAGGTTCTGAAAAGCCAACAGCGCGGTCATCTCGCTAATAACGTCATCGCTGAAATGCTGCTTCATTTGTGCTTTCAGGGCATCATCTACCCGCGGTGGCGTGGCGGTCACCGCGTCAGCATAAGCCAGCGCAACGCGCTCTTCTGGTGTAAAAAGCGACGATGCCTGCCAGTCCGCCACGGCCAGCACTTTGTCCATCGCGCCGCTACGCTCTGCCAGTCGCAGGCTGTTGGCATCCACGCAGAATGCGCAGTGGCAGACCTGCGACACGCGCGTCATCAATAATGCCCGCATCACCGGCGTCAGACGCGCACGTTTACGCTCAAGAAACCCGACAAACAGCGCCACCAGCCAGAACAAAAACGGCATCCGCCCCCACCAGCGCGTCGGATGTAATACCTCTCCGTAGTGTTTTCTTTGCGTCATCACGAGAGGATTGAGACTGGCGGGGAGACGGGTCAACGGCGTTACCCACAGTTGCGGATCGTTCAAGGCAGACTCCTGGGACTTCAGGTCAATCAAAGATGACGATAGTATGTCACTTTCTGCTGTTGAACATTGACGAATATGATGAAAACCCTCGACGTTGTTGCCGCGATTATTGAACGTGATGGCAAAATTTTGCTCGCCCAGCGCCCGCCGCAGGCGGATCAGGCAGGTTTATGGGAATTTGCCGGTGGCAAAGTGGAAGCGGGCGAAACGCAGCCGCAGGCGCTGGTCCGCGAACTGCGCGAAGAGTTAGGCATTGAGGCCACGGTGGGGCGCTATATTGCCAGCCACCAGCGTGAAGTCTCCGGGCGGTTGATTCATCTGCATGCATGGCATGTCCCGGCGTTCAGCGGAGAAATGATGGCGCATGAGCACCAGCAACTGGTGTGGTGCGAGCCGCACGTCGCGCTCGACTATTCGCTCGCCCCCGCTGATATTCCGCTACTTAACGCCTTTATGGTTTTACGCGACGCCAGACCAGCGGATTCGTACTGAGCGTTTTCTCGTCGCGCTGGCACTGCAACAGCACGCCATCGGCTTTAATTACCGCCCCTTCTGAATAATTCTGATCCTGATAAATGCAGCACTGATTACAGGGCTGCGCGCGCTGTCCACCGGAACTGAAGACCTCCGGCGGCACGTTCACCTGCACATCCGGGCGAAGGTTTTGGTTCGCCAGGCTGGATAAAGAGAGTGTCATCAACGCTGCCGCCATCGCGATAAAACGCATAGGGTTTCCTTACTATTTCGGGTCTGTTCTTAGTATAACGGTAACCCGCGCGGGAAACTTTACTCTCTTCTGTCATCGCTTTTCGTTATGACAGCCGTCTGGTTATTAATTTGTCTGGCACCGGCATTTTTTTCTTGCTATCCGTCACATTCCTGATGGTATAGTCAAAAACTGCAAACACATATCCACAAAAAACACAATTACAACCACATTTAAATATAAGAGGTTTTTATATCTATGGATCAGACATGCTCTCTGGAATCATTCCTCAACCATGTACAAAAGCGCGACCCGAATCAAACCGAGTTCGCGCAAGCCGTCCGTGAAGTTATGACCACCCTGTGGCCATTCATTGAGCAAAACCCGCGCTATCGTGAAATGTCGTTGCTGGAACGGTTGGTTGAGCCAGAGCGTGTGATTCAGTTCCGTGTCGTGTGGCTGGACGATCGTAATCAGGTCCAGGTTAACCGCGCCTGGCGCGTGCAGTTCAACTCGGCGATTGGCCCGTACAAAGGCGGGATGCGCTTCCACCCTTCCGTTAACCTGTCGATCCTGAAGTTTCTCGGCTTTGAGCAAACCTTTAAAAACGCACTGACCACCCTGCCGATGGGCGGTGGTAAAGGCGGTAGCGATTTTGATCCGAAAGGCAAAAGTGAAGGCGAAGTGATGCGTTTCTGTCAGGCGCTGATGACGGAACTGTACCGTCATTTGGGTCCGGATACTGACGTTCCTGCCGGTGATATCGGCGTGGGTGGCCGTGAAGTGGGCTTTATGGCCGGGATGATGCGTAAGCTCTCCAACAACAGCGCCTGCGTGTTTACCGGCAAAGGGCTCTCCTTCGGCGGCAGTCTGATCCGTCCGGAAGCAACCGGTTACGGTCTGGTCTACTTCACCGAAGCGATGCTCAAGCGTCATGGTCTGGGCTTTGAAGGGATGCGCGTAGCGGTTTCCGGTTCCGGTAACGTGGCGCAGTTCGCCATTGAAAAAGCGATGGAATTTGGCGCTCGCGTGGTGACGGCCTCCGACTCCAGCGGCACCGTCGTGGATGAAAGCGGCTTTACGAAAGAGAAACTGGCGCGTCTGTGCGAAATTAAAGCCAGCCGTGACGGCCGCGTGGCGGACTACGCCCGTGAGTTTGGCCTGACCTATCTGGAAGGCAAACAGCCGTGGTCAGTGCCGGTCGATATCGCACTGCCGTGTGCCACGCAGAACGAGCTCGACGTCGAAGCGGCTCGCGTGCTGATTGCTAACGGCGTGAAAGCGGTGGCGGAAGGGGCAAACATGCCAACCACCATCGAAGCGACCGATCTGTTCCTCGAAGCCGGCGTGCTGTTTGCACCGGGCAAAGCGGCGAACGCCGGTGGCGTTGCCACCTCCGGCCTGGAAATGGCACAGAACGCGGCGCGTCTGAGCTGGAAGGCGGAGAAAGTGGATGCCCGTCTGCACCACATCATGCTGGATATTCACCATGCCTGCGTCGAGTACGGCGGTGAAAGCAAACAGACCAACTATGTCCGTGGGGCGAACATCTCTGCATTCGTGAAGATTGCCGACGCCATGTTTGGTCAGGGTGTGATTTAAGTCCCCCCAAACCGAATTACAGGCCCGCCTCTGCTGATGGCGGGCTTTTTTTCGCCGCACGTTTACGAGGCGCGCTCTTCTTCTTCTCTCCACCATCACCACCAGGCGCGACAATGCCACGGAAGCGACGCACCGGCGTACTGCGCGCCTGATCGATCAATTGATACAGCGTGCCCACCAGCGGCTGCATGAAATCCTGATAGCGGCACTGCTTTTCGCTGATTTGCGTCAGAATTGACTCCCAGTGGGCAGTCATGTCCGGACGGGTCGCCATCTCCGGCAGCGAGTGGAACAGCGCTTTCCCGGCATCGGTTGAGTGGATATAGCGCCCTTTTTTGACCAGAAAACCGCGCTTAAACAGCAGTTCGATGATCCCGGCGCGGGTGGCCTCGGTGCCCAGCCCGTCCGTTGCACGGAGGATCTTTTTCAGATCTTTATCCTGCACGAAGCGCGCAATCCCGGTCATCGCCGACAGCAGCGTGGCATCGGTAAAATGGCGTGGCGGCTGGGTCTGACGTTCAACCACTTCGCCCTTTTCACACAGCAGTTCATCGTCTTTCGCCACCACCGGCAGCGGCGTACCGTCGTTCTCTTCATCCCGCTCTTTACTGCCCAGCAGCGTTCGCCAGCCCGCTTCGGCAAGGAATCGGGCCTTAGCGACGAATTTACCCTTCGCAATATCCAGTTCAATCACGCATTTACGGAATACCGCATCCGGGCAAAATTGCATCAGGTATTGACGGGCTACCAGGTTATACACCTTCGCTTCATTGTCCGTCAGAGTGATACTGTTGCTGCGCGCAGTAGGAATAATGGCGTGGTGAGCATCAACCTTTTTATCATCCCAGCAGCGATTACGGGTATCGGGATTTACCGCCGGTTGCGGCAGCAGATCCGGCGCATGCACGCCGATGGCGTTCATTACCGCATGCCGTCCAGCGAAGTGCTCTTCCGGCAGATAGCGACAGTCAGAACGCGGATAGGTAATCAGCTTGTGGGTTTCATACAGCTTCTGGCAGATGTCGAGCACGTTCTGCGCGCTCAGGCCAAAGCGTTTCGCCGCTTCAATCTGTAAAGCTGACAGCGAGAACGGCAACGGCGCAGATTCTGATTCCCGTTTATCGTTATAGCTGGTGACTATCGCCGGTTGGCCGTTGATGCGGTTGACCACATGCTCCGCCAGCGGACGGTGTAACAATCGTCCCTCTTCGTCCTGATACGGTTCGCACGCTTCGCTCGGCTGCCAGATCGCGGTGAAGCGTTCCTCCGCAGGGGTCACGATATGTGCTTTCACTTCAAAAAAATCTTTGGCAACGAAGTTTTCGATCTCTTCATCGCGTCGGACAACCAGCCCGAGTACCGGCGTTTGTACGCGCCCGACGGAGAGCACCCCCTGATAACCGGCGTTACGCCCGAGAATGGTATACGCACGGGTCATGTTGATGCCGTACAGCCAGTCCGCGCGGGCACGGGCCAGCGCCGACACGCATAACGGCACAAATTCGCTGTTTGAGCGCAGACGTTCAATCGCACGTTCAACGGCCTGTGGGTTGAGATCGTTAATCAGACAGCGCTGCACCTGCTGACGCTTTTCCGGTGCCAGTTGCAGGTAATCCAGCACCTCGTCCACCAGCAGTTGCCCCTCGCGATCCGGGTCTCCCGCATGGATAACCTCACTGGCCTCATGCAGAAAACGCTTAATCACGTTGAGCTGTTTGGTCACGGAAGGACGCGGCTGCAATTGCCACTTTTCCGGCACGATCGGCAGATCGGCCAGGTTCCAGCGCGCATAACGACTGTCATAGACATCAGGCTGCGCCTGTTCAAGCAGGTGACCAATACACCAGGTCACCACCTGGCCGTTACCGCATTCAATAAAGCCATCGCCCTTACGGTGCGGTTTAGGCAACACATCAGCAATGGCGCGCGCCAGACTCGGCTTTTCGGCAATAAACAACCGCATTGGGTTAACGGATCTCAACCATGGCGCGACCGCCACGGGCTTCAACCAGCTCACCAATCGCCGTCAGGTCAATGCCAAACTCTGCGGCGGTGGCTTTCACTTCTTCTTCGGCCTCTGGCGTTACCGCCAGCAGCAGACCGCCGGAGGTTTGCGGATCGCACAGCAGGGAGCGCACCGCCTGCGGCATTTCCCCCATCAGGTGGCCGTAGCTGGCAAAGTTACGCTCGGTGCCACCCGGCACAGCCCCCAGGCGGATGTACTCTTCGACGCCCGGCAGTTTAGGGATGTCCTGATAGCGGATCTGCGCCTGGACGCCTGCACCCTGGCACATCTCGCTGAGGTGGCCCAGCAGACCAAAGCCGGTGACATCGGTCATCGCTTTCACGCCGTCAATGTTGGCAAATGACGCTCCAGCAATGTTCATGCGACACATGACTTCCGTCGCCAGCCCCTGATGTTCAGGTTTTAGCAGCGACTTTTTCTCTGCAGTAGTCAACACGCCAATGCCTAGCGGTTTGGTCAGGAACAGTTTGCAACCGGCCTCGGCGGTGCTGTTTTTCTTCACCCGCTCAGTGGGAACAATGCCGGTGACGGCCAGACCGAAGATCGGCTCCGGCGCGTCAATCGAGTGGCCGCCCGCCAGCGCAATGCCCGCCTGACGACAGGCAAAGCGTCCGCCTTCAGTCACCTCACGGGCGATTTCCGGCGACAGCTTGCTGATAGGCCAGCCCAGGATCGCGATCGCCATAATCGGTTTGCCGCCCATCGCGAAAATATCGCTGATGGCGTTGGTCGCCGCAATGCGGCCAAAATCAAACGGATTATCGACAATCGGCATAAAGAAGTCGGTGGTACTGATGACGCTGGTACCATTGCCCAGATCGTACACCGCCGCGTCGTCACGGGTTTCATTTCCCACAAGCAGGTTCGGGTCGACAAACTTCGCCTGCTCGCTGTGCAGGATGGTTTCCAGCACTTTCGGGGAAATTTTACAACCGCAACCCGCTCCGTGGCTGTACTGTGTTAAACGAATAGCATGCTCGCTCATGGACATCTCCTGTCATTGCAATCGGGCTATGGTAGCGCTCATTCCATGACGTGATAAGAGAGAGTGTCCGAATTCCGGCGTCTTTGCTCAGAATCCAGACAGTTTTGCCTGATTAACTAAAATTTCGTCACGAAAGGTGCGGTATCCGGCACGCTAATGGTGGTGGAGGCTTTCAGTTGCGGTGTGCCGAGATAAAGAAATCCGACAATTTTATCCTGTGGGCGACAGTCAAACGCGTCGCGCACCACCGGACTGTCGGTTAAGGCTCCGCTACGCCAGATCCCGCCGAAGCCCTGTGCGATAGCCGCCATTTGCATCGCCATCACCGCGCAGCCTGCGGACATCTCCTGCTCCCAGACAGGGACCTTATGATTTTCATCACATTTTGCGACCACGGTGATGATAAGAGGCGCGCGAAACGGAGCGCTACGCGCTTTTTCGATCCCTTTTTCATCACTTCCGGCGGCAATCGCCCCCTTTTCCAGCACCGCGCTGAAGCGTTCGCGCCCCTCGCCTTCGATAACGAAGAAGTGCCACGGTTGCAGGGTCTTATGATCCGGCGCGCGCATGCCCGCACGGAGAATATTTTGCAGTTGCTCACCGGCAGGTGCAGGCTCGGCCAGGCGAGAAGCGCTACGGCGGTTAACAAGTAATTCAAGTGCATCCATTTGGTTAACTCCTGTCAGGGTGAATATTCACAAAATTAACACGAGAGCAGATTTTGTTACAGCGCCGACAGTGATTCCTGCTGACAAGAGACGGCAGGGTCATTAGGATAGCCACATCTCATACACCTGACTCAGGTGTAGTATTGGTAACGGTAGGGAGAATACATGCGAACCCTGTGGCGATTCATTGCCGGTTTTTTTAAATGGACGTGGCGACTGCTTAATTTTGTCCGCGAGATGGTGCTTAACCTGTTCTTTATCTTCCTTGTCCTGGTGGGTGTCGGGATCTGGATGCAGGTCAGCAGCAATAACACCAGCGATAAAGTCGGTCGCGGTGCCCTGATGTTAGATATTTCCGGGGTGATCGTCGATAAGCCGTCCAGTACCAGTCGTCTTGGCGCTCTTAGCCGTCAACTGCTCGGTGCCAGTTCCGACCGCTTACAGGAAAACTCCCTGTTCGATATCGTCAATACCATTCGTCAGGCCAAAGACGATCGCAATATCACCGGTATTGTGATGGACCTGAAAAACTTCGCCGGTGCCGATCAGCCGTCAATGCAGTATATCGGTAAAGCGCTGCGTGAATTCCGCGACAGCGGTAAGCCAGTCTATGCCGTTGGCGATAATTTTAGTCAGGGTCAGTATTACCTTGCCAGCTTCGCCAATAAAATCTGGCTTTCGCCGCAGGGTTCCGTTGATATCCACGGTTTTGCCACTAACGGACTGTATTACAAGTCCCTGCTGGATAAGCTGAAAGTGTCGACGCATGTGTTCCGCGTGGGCACATATAAATCTGCCGTCGAGCCGTTTATTCGTGACGACATGTCGCCTGCGGCGCGGGAAGCAGACAGCCGCTGGATTGGCGAACTGTGGCAGAACTACCTGAATACCATTGCCGCCAACCGTCAAATCCCGGCAGAGCAGGTCTTCCCTGGCGCTCAGGGCGTACTTGATGCGCTGACGAAAGCCGATGGCGATACGGCGAAGTATGCGCTCGACAGCAAACTGGTCGACGCCCTGCTTTCCAGTGCCGAAGTGGAAAAAGCGCTGACGAAAGAGTTTGGCTGGAGTAAGGCAGAGAATAACTATCGCGCGATCAGCTACTACGATTACACGCTTAATCCGCCTGCGGATACGGGCAGCGCCATCGGCGTGGTCTTTGCCAACGGAGCCATCATGGATGGTGAAGAAACACCGGGGAATGTCGGCGGAGATACCACCGCTGCACAAATTCGTGATGCGCGCCTGGATCCGAAAGTGAAAGCCATCGTTCTGCGCGTCAACAGCCCTGGCGGTAGCGTGACGGCGTCGGAAGTGATTCGTTCGGAACTGGCCGCTGCACGTGCTGCCGGTAAACCGGTGGTCGTATCGATGGGCGGAATGGCCGCCTCTGGCGGCTACTGGATCTCTACGCCTGCCAGTTACATTGTGGCTAACCCGAGCACGCTGACCGGTTCGATTGGTATCTTCGGCGTGATTAATACCGTTGAGAACAGCCTTGACTCAATCGGCGTACACACCGACGGCGTTGCCACGTCACCGCTGGCCGATATTTCGCTGACTAAAGCCCTGCCGCCTGAAGCGCAGCAGATGATGCAGTTGAGCATTGAGAATGGCTATAAGCGCTTTATCACTCTGGTCGCGCAGGCACGTAAATCCACACCTGAGCAGATTGATAAAATCGCGCAGGGCCACGTCTGGACGGGTCAGGACGCCAAAGCGAACGGCCTGGTCGACAGCCTGGGTGACTTCGATGATGCGGTGGCTAAAGCGGCTGAACTGGCGAAACTCAAAGAGTGGCATATCGACTATTATCAGGATGAGCCAACCTTCTTTGATATGATCATGGACGGTATGTCAGGTTCTGTCCGCGCCATGCTGCCACAAGCGATTCAGGCGATGCTCCCTGCGCCGCTGGCCTCAGCGGCCAGTACGGTCAAAGCGGAAGGCGATAAGCTCGCCGCGTTCAACGATCCGCAAAACCGTTATGCGTTCTGTCTGACCTGCGCGAACGTGCGTTAATCCTCACGCCCTCTTCCTGCGAAGAGGGCTTTTCTCTGAGCGACAAGATACTAGCATGCAGAAGAAATCGATTTACGTTGCCTATACCGGCGGGACCATTGGTATGCAGCGCTCCGAACAGGGTTACATTCCGGTCTCCGGACACCTTCAGCGCCAGCTGGCGCTGATGCCTGAATTCCATCGTCCTGAAATGCCCGACTTCACCATTCATGAATATGCCCCGCTGATGGATTCGTCAGATATGACGCCGGAAGACTGGCAGCATATCGCCGATGACATCAAAACCCATTACGATGAGTACGATGGTTTTGTGATCCTACATGGTACCGACACCATGGCGTTTACCGCCTCTGCGCTCTCGTTCATGCTGGAGAATTTAGGTAAACCGGTGATTGTGACAGGGTCACAAATCCCGCTGGCGGAGCTGCGTTCTGACGGACAAATCAATCTTCTCAACGCGCTTTACGTCGCGGCAAATTATCCGATCAACGAAGTCACGCTGTTTTTTAACAACCGTCTGTTTCGCGGCAACCGCACGACAAAAGCGCATGCCGACGGTTTTGACGCTTTCGCCTCCCCTAACCTCCAGCCGCTGCTGGAAGCGGGTATCCACATCCGCCGTCTGGGGACGCCGCTGGCTCCCCGTAGTGAAGGCGAGCTGATTGTTCACCCGATCACGCCACAACCCATTGGGGTCGTCACCATTTATCCGGGGATCTCCGCCGATGTGGTGCGCAACTTCCTGCGCCAGCCGGTAAAAGCGCTGATTCTGCGTTCCTACGGCGTCGGCAATGCGCCGCAAAATAAAGAGTTCCTGAAAGAACTTAGCGAAGCCAGCGAGCGCGGCATCGTGGTTGTGAACCTCACGCAGTGCATGTCGGGGAAAGTGAACATGGGCGGCTATGCCACCGGCAATGCCCTGGCGCATGCTGGCGTCGTTGGCGGTGCGGATATGACCGTTGAAGCAACCCTGACCAAACTGCATTATCTGCTCAGCAAAGGGCTGGATACGGATGCGATTCGCGAGGCGATGACGCAAAACCTGCGTGGCGAACTCACGCCGGACGACTAAGGAGGATCGAATGACACACCGTGCGCTGTTACTGGTCGATTTACAAAACGATTTCTGCGCCGGCGGCGCGCTGGCGGTCCCGGAGGGCGACAGCACCGTTGATATCGCAAACCAGCTGATTGCAGGGTGCCTGACCCGCGGTGATGCGGTCCTCGCAAGCCAGGACTGGCACCCTGCGAACCACGGGAGCTTCGCCAGTCAGCATCGGGCAGAACCTTACAGCCAGGGTCAACTCGACGGCTTGCCGCAAACCTTCTGGCCCGATCACTGCGTGCAGAATACGGACGGCGCGGCGTTTCATCCGTTGCTGAACCGCAAGGCAATAGAGGCCGTTTTTCATAAGGGCGAGAATCCGCTGGTCGACAGCTACAGCGCTTTTTTTGATAACGGACGTCGGCAGACAACCGGACTCGACGCGTGGCTTCGCCAGCATGACGTGCATGAACTGATCGTCATGGGGCTGGCCACCGACTATTGTGTCAGGTTTACGGTGCTGGATGCGCTGCAACTGGGCTATACGGTGAATGTCATTACCGATGGCTGTCGCGGCGTGAACATTCAGCCACAGGACAGTGCCCATGCCTTTATGGAGATGGCAGCAGCAGGCGCTACGTTGTATACCCTCGCTGACTGGGAAGAAACTCAGCGCTAAACCTCTCGCCGGATGACGACCTGCCTTGTCATCCGGCGAAAAATCTTTTCCCTTCCGTCACATAAAATAAACCGAAACCAGCAGTGACGCTGCGCAGGTGCTACGCTTTGATGGCTGTTTTTTCGCCACGCCATTTCCGTGGCGTGTTTGCTTTTGATTTTTTAATGTCAAAGAGGATTAGCCATGAAACGTTTGCCTTTGTTGGCAGCATTACCCTTGCTTTGCGCATCTGTCGCGTCCGCCAGTTCTATGATGTCCGTCGGCTACTTCAATGGCGGCGGAGATGTCACCGCCGGACCCGGTGGCGATATCAACACCCTGGATGTCCGCCAGATTACCCACCTGAACTACTCATTCGGCCTGATTTACAACGCTGAGAAAGACGAAACCAACGCCGCGCTGAAAGATACGACGAAATTGCATCAGATCTGGCTATCGCCAAAAGTGGAGTCTGACCTTGCCCTGATCCCGATACTGCGTAAACAGAACCCACAGTTGAAAGTCCTGCTTTCTGTTGGCGGCTGGGGCGCACGCGGATTCTCAGGCGCTGCCGCAACACCGGAAACGCGTGCGGTGTTTATTCAGTCTGCGCTGGAGATCATGCAGAAATACGGCCTCGACGGTATCGATCTGGACTGGGAATATCCGGTTAACGGCGCCTGGGGACTGGTCGCCAGTCAGCCAGCCGACCGCGAGAACTTCACGCTGCTGCTGAAAGAACTGCGTCAGGCAGTCGGCAATCAGAAACTGGTGACCATTGCCGTCGGGGCGAATGCGGAAAGTCCAAAAAGCTGGGTGGACGTAAAAGCGATTGCACCGCTGCTCGACTACATCAATCTGATGACCTATGACATGGCTTACGGAACGCAGTATTTCAACGCCAACCTGTATGATTCTAAAGACTGGCCAACCGTCGCGGCGGCCGATAAATACAGCGTCGACTTTGTGGTCAACAACTACCTCGCCGCCGGACTGAAGCCCCGGCAGATGAATCTGGGGATCGGTTTTTATGGCCGTGTTCCCAAACGTTCTGTCGAGCCCGGAATTGACTGGACAAAACCGGACGCGCAAAAAAATCCCGTCACGCAACCCTACTTTGGCGAGCAGGAAATCGCGTTGTTTAAATCACTGGGTGTCGATTTGACCAAGGACACCTACGTGAAATACCACGACATCGTCAAAACGTTTCTTAACGATCCGCAGAAACGGTTTACCGAGCACTGGGACGATCAGGCAAAAGTGCCATGGCTGTCCGTTCAGTCTGCTGACGGTAAGCGGCTGTTTGCCCTCTCGTATGAGAATCCCCGCTCGGTGGCAATCAAAGCAGATTACATCAAGAAGCGCGGACTGGCGGGCGCGATGTTCTGGGAATACGGCGCGGACGACCATAACCAGCTTGCAAAACAACTGGCGGAATCCTTAAGCATTGCGCACTAAGCCCCGTTCATGATTAAAAATGCCCTGCATGTCCGCATGGGGCATTTTTTTCGTAAGCGGTGGGATGAAGTGTGTCACACGAAACGGGATCGGTTATGATGGCCCCAACCCGTTGCGTCAGCGTTTGACGCATCGTTTCATTTTCAACTGGAGGCATGGGATTGTATGGCTTTTATCCCTAAAAATTACGCCCGTCTGGAAGTAGGTTACCGGGAAAAGGCGCTGAAACTTTTCCCGTGGGTCTGCGGCCGATGCTCCCGCGAGTTTGTTTACTCAAACCTTCGCGAACTGACGGTGCACCATATCGATCACGATCATTCCAATAACCCGGAAGATGGCAGCAACTGGGAAATGTTGTGCCTGTACTGCCACGATCATGAGCATTCCAAATATACGGAAGCCGACCAGTATGGTTCCACGGTTGTAGCGGGCGAGGATGCGCAAAAGAGCGTCGGCGAAGCCACGTACAACCCTTTCGCAGACCTGAAAGCCATGCTGAATAAAAAATAATCCGCCGCGTTAGCCCGGCAGAGCGACAGAATGCCGGGCTTCCACGGTGCGCTATCAGGATTTGAACGTCGCAATCGGTTCTGGCATGATGCCGAAATCCACTTTCAGCTGCTGTTTGCTCTTCATCACCATCTGCCCATTGGTGTCGATCGTCATATGTTGCGCATCCGTATTGTGGCGCGCCTGCCAGAGCATCACCAGTTGCAGACTATTATCTTTTTGCTCCGGGGTCAGCGCGACGCCGTCCGGCCATTTTCCCAGTTCAACGGCGGTGGATAAACGCTGATACACTTCCGGCGTCATGCTGTTAATTATCTCATCAAGATTCATGATAAGTCCGCTCCTATGGAATAATTTGCTGAATCGTTTTTTCAACCTTTCGTCTGGGCACCGTTTTCGTCGTCGATGAAGCTCAGAGAAGCTGAATTGACACAGTAACGTTCGCCGGTGGGTTGCGGACCATCGGGGAAGACATGCCCCAGGTGCGCATCGCAGTTTCCACAGCGAATTTCAATGCGTTGCATACCGTGTGAAAAGTCCTTGATGTAACGAATCGACTCTTCACTTACCGGCTCGTAGAAGCTCGGCCAGCCACAGCCGGAATCGTATTTGGACTGGGAGGTAAATAGCGGCGCATCGCAGATCAAACAATGATAGACGCCGTCACGTTTGTTATGCAGTAACTGCCCGGTAAACGGCGGTTCTGTACCGTGATTCTGCGTCACGTAGAACTGCATTTCAGACAGGTTTTTTTTCAGATCTTCTGCAGAAGGTTTGTTCGCCATTTTGCTCACATCTCACTTTTCATGACGCTGACATTGCGCGACAGATTCTAACAAAACATTAACACCTGAGTGCAGACTTTTGTTCTAAACTTGATCCTTGCGAAATGGCAGCTTGTGAATCGTGATGCGAATCACATTTTTATCTCGGTTGCCCTTTAAAATTCGGGGCGCCGCCCCCATGTGGTTTCAAGCCCAATGGAAGAGTGAGGCGAGTCAGCCGTGCAAAGCTTGTACAGAGGATTGATTTGTCGCAATGATTGACACGATTCCGCTTGACGCTGCGTAAGGTTTTTGTAATTTTACAGGCAACCTTTTATTCACTAACAAATAGCTGGTGGAATATATGACTATCAAAGTAGGTATCAACGGTTTTGGCCGTATCGGTCGCATTGTTTTCCGTGCTGCTCAGAAACGTTCTGACATCGAGATCGTTGCAATCAACGACCTGTTAGACGCTGATTACATGGCTTACATGCTGAAATATGACTCCACTCACGGCCGTTTCGACGGTACCGTTGAAGTGAAAGACGGTCATCTGATCGTTAACGGTAAAAAAATCCGTGTTACCGCTGAACGCGATCCGGCTAACCTGAAATGGGACGAAGTTGGTGTTGACGTAGTAGCTGAAGCGACCGGTATCTTCCTGACCGACGAGACTGCTCGTAAGCACATCACTGCTGGCGCGAAAAAAGTCGTACTGACTGGTCCGTCCAAAGATAACACTCCGATGTTTGTTA
This sequence comes from Citrobacter sp. LST-B2, assembly GCF_057983045.1. Classification (NCBI taxonomy): domain Bacteria; kingdom Pseudomonadati; phylum Pseudomonadota; class Gammaproteobacteria; order Enterobacterales; family Enterobacteriaceae; genus Citrobacter; species Citrobacter sp. LST-B2. The sequence goes on along the minus strand of NZ_CP192598.1, from coordinate 2,190,106 downwards.
AAGGCGCTAACTTTGACAAATATGCTGGCCAGGACATCGTTTCCAACGCATCCTGCACCACCAACTGCCTGGCTCCGCTGGCTAAAGTCATCAACGACAACTTCGGCATCATCGAAGGTCTGATGACCACTGTTCACGCAACCACCGCTACTCAGAAAACCGTTGATGGCCCGTCTCACAAAGACTGGCGTGGCGGCCGTGGCGCGGCTCAGAACATCATCCCGTCCTCTACCGGTGCAGCTAAAGCTGTAGGTAAAGTACTGCCAGAACTGAATGGCAAACTGACTGGTATGGCGTTCCGTGTTCCGACTCCGAACGTATCCGTTGTTGACCTGACCGTTCGTCTGGAAAAAGCGGCTTCTTACGAAGACATTAAGAAAGCCATCAAAGCAGCTTCCGAAGGCCCGATGAAAGGCGTTCTGGGTTACACCGAAGACGACGTTGTATCTACCGATTTCAACGGCGAAGTTTGCACTTCCGTGTTCGATGCTAAAGCAGGTATCGCTCTGAACGACAACTTCGTGAAACTGGTTTCCTGGTACGACAACGAAACTGGTTATTCCAACAAAGTTCTGGACCTGATCGCTCACATCTCCAAATAAGTTGAGATGAGAATCTGATCTAAAAAGGCGACTTCGGTCGCCTTTTTTTATGGCTTTTCGCTACGGTTGAATCAAGGATTGCATCATGATTAATAAAATTTTCGCTCTCCCTGTCGTTGAACAACTCACCCCTGTCCTCTCCCGTCGTCAGCTTGACGATCTGGAACTGATTGTCGTCGATCACCCACAGGCGAAAGCCTCTTTCGCTTTACAGGGGGCGCACCTGCTCTCCTGGAAACCAGCTGGCGAGGAAGAAGTTCTGTGGCTCAGCAACAATACCCCGTTTAAAACCGGTGTCGCACTGCGTGGCGGCGTGCCTGTCTGCTGGCCATGGTTTGGCCCGGCAGCACAGCAAGGACTGCCTTCTCACGGCTTTGCCCGTAACCTGCCGTGGACGCTGAAAGCACATAATGAAGACGACAACGGCGCAGTGCTGACGTTTGAACTGCAAAGCACTGAAGAGACACTGAAACTGTGGCCACATGATTTCACCCTGCTGGCGCGCTTTAAAGTAGGCAAAACCTGTGAGATTGAGCTTGAAGCGCACGGTGAATTTGAAACGACCTCTGCGCTGCATACCTATTTCAACGTTGGCGATATCGCGACGGTGAAAGTCAGCGGCCTGGGCGATCGTTTCATCGATAAAGTGAATGATGCGAAAGAAGACGTCCTGACTGATGGCGTACAGGCGTTTCCGGATCGTACTGACCGTGTCTATCTGAACCCGGAAGCCTGCAGCGTGATTCACGATGCCGCACTGAACCGTAACATCGACGTTGTACATCATCACCACCTCAACGTGGTCGGCTGGAACCCTGGCCCGGCGCTGTCTGTGAGCATGGGCGATATGCCGGATGATGGCTATAAAACCTTTGTGTGCGTAGAAACGGCGTATGCCACCGCCGCACAGAAGGCCACCGAAGAAAAACCTTCTCGCCTGGCGCAAACCATTCGCGTTGCGAAGCGCTAAGCATGATTGTGGTTGAGATGTCACAGGCCTGACAGGTCGTCATCTGGCATTGTTTGCCGGATGGCGATGCCAGCGCATCTTATCCGGCCAACGAGTCAAAACCTCATCAGACCATATCCAGCGCCGTTTTGCCTCTCGGCGCGGGATACGCCTTATCCAGTGCGGCGAGTTCCTGAGCGGAAAGCGTGATGCTCAGCGCCGCCGCATTTTGCTGTACATGCTCCACACTTGCCGCTTTTGGAATCGCCATCACTCCGTGATGACTGATGACCCACGCCAGCAGGATCTGCGCAACTGATGCATTGTGCGCATGCGCAATCTCATTGACCACCGGATGATTCAATAAACCGCTGCGTAAACGTCCGGCCTGCGCCAACGGGCTGTAAGCCATTACGGGAAGCTGATGTTGCTGACACCACGGTAATAAATCGTATTCAATGCCGCGTGAAGCCAGATGATACAGCACCTGATTGGTCGCACACTGCCTGCCGCCCGGAATCTGCCACAGCGCCTGCATATCGTCGACGTCAAGATTGGACACTCCCCAGCGACGAATTTTACCCTGAGCCATCAGGGTTTCCATCGCCTTGACCGTCTCGGCGAAGGAGAAATTGCCTGACCAGTGCAATAAATAGAGATCCAGATAGTCGGTTTTCAGACGACGCAGACTGGCCTCACAGGCGGCAATCGCTTTTTGCCCACCCGCGTTCCATGGGTAAACCTTCGACACCAGGAACACGTGTTCACGCAGTCCGTTGAGCGCCTCACCGACCACCTCTTCCGCTCCGCCATCGGCATACATTTCAGCGGTATCGATGAGCGTTAGCCCCAGATCCACGCCCGCGCGAAGTGCAGACACTTCCGCCCGGCGGTGACCGGCATTTTCACCCATGTACCATGTCCCCTGCCCGATCGCAGGTAGAACAACGCCACCAGCGAAGACAACCTGTTTATCTGTCATCACGTTCTCCTTAGTTGTGCACCACCGTAATGCAAAACAGGGCGCAAGTGCCCTGTTTTGATGCACAGATTGCACTCTCAGGGCTCAGTTAAAACTTAGGCATATTCACACTTCCAGGGAAGCGCAATTTATGTTGGACAATATTTTTCAGGAGCATCCCCATAATACCACCCGGCACAAAATGACTAACCCTGCTAATTAATAAAGGTGTCTATTGGTTATTCCACATGTTTACTATGGATAATACTTTATGGGATGGAATACCAGGAATGCTGGAAACTGGGCAAAAAACCACGCCGAACCGGGTCCAACCAATAACTGCGCAACATACGTGTGTAGAGCAATTCAGGCGGGCGGAGTTATTGTGACCAATACACATAATGCTAAAGATGACGGCTCGATACTGGAGGCGGCTGGCTTTAGAAAAATTGCACCGACACACGACGTTGGCGTTATCCAGCCATAAAAAGGCGGACATGCCGCTGGCCACATGGCGATATTCGATGGTCAGGACTGGTACTCTGACTTCAAACAAAGGGACTTCTGGGGAGGACCTGGCTATCGCTCATCGAAACCGCCTTATCAAATGTACAGGAAACAGTAATGCGCCTCTTTTTTGTCGTATCCATGGTGTATTTACTCGCGTCCTGCATTTCAGAAAACAATGATGCCGAAAAACGCGTAGCTGATTTTTATCGCTACTATTTACCTGTTTTTGCCAATAGCCCTGGCAAAATAAAGCCAGATCCTGAGAAAATGCATGATCACGTCTCTCGCGAAACGTTAACTCAACTTGATGTTATTTCACATATTTATGAACAAGAAATCATCGACACTGACTATTATACGTACGCGCAGGACTATTCGGTCGACTGGATCCCTTTATTGAAGGTGGGCAAAGCACAAGACGTTGACGATAGTCAATACGTTAATGTTTGGCTTGGATGCGAAAACGGCAAAACCTATCAGTTAGGCGTCTATCTGAAGAAAGAAGACAGGAGATGGAAAATCTACAGAGTCAAAAACGTCACCGATGGCTATGAGCACTTTATTTTTGACAGGCAGGCTATTGAAAAAGCAAAGCGACATGCCAAAGAGGTCGAATGACTCTGTGACAAAAAAGCCCGCGCTGCGGGCTTTTATCGATTGCACTGTGATAACGCACAATCAGAACTTATAGGTGATTCCGGTAGAAATCAGACCAGTCCAGGATTTATCCACCATCGGGCTGTCGGTAATTTCATCAGACAGACGGGTGTAGCGTGCGGTACCGTAAACGCTCCAGTCACCGAGGAAGTTGTAGTTCGCGCTCAGTTCCAGGTACGGATTCCAGCTATCGTCCGGGTTGTAACCCCGCATACCACTGCGTGAGGATTCTTTACGTGACACGCCGTAGTAGTAGTCGTTCTGATTTTCACTATTCCACTCCACACCGATACCCGGCGTCAGGGTCAGGCCGCCGTTGGTATAGCGGTACAGCCAGGCCAGATCCCAGACGATGCCGTTACTGTTGTCCAGCGTATCCCCGGCGAGCGTGGTGCGCAGGAAACCATATTCGGTATGGTGAGAGTATGATAAGCCCGCCATCATGGTGCTCTTACGCTTATCAAGACGACGCATCTGACGATCGTCGCTGTCACCCGGTTTGAAATACATCGGGGACCAGTAAGCGGTGATCGACAATTTGTCGGCGGCGTCGTTCCACAGGTAGTACCCACCACCCAGACCACGGAACCAGAAGTTATCGCCTTCGTAATTAATCACCGGAACCGGATAAACATCCGCGTCGTAATCTTTATATGGGTGTTCAACCACACCAACGCCAGCGCCAAGCGTCAGGTTGCTTTCAGCATGCACCACGGTAGCAGACGATGCGATTAACACGCCAAGTGCCAGAAGTTTGAGTTTGGTCACAATCCATCTTTCCTTTTTCAAATGTTCAGCGGCAAAAGTGTAACCGCCAATACGTTACAACCCAACCATTTTACAAATTAATGAAAGAATGTAACCGTCTAATTTTGCAGGCTGAGATGACACTTGGCTTACAGTACGGTGAAAACGGTGTGATCTTCCACTGCATTATTTACATTTGCTATGCACTTTTTGCGGATGAGTTATTGATATGCCATTGAAAATCATTTGCGGGTGCATGCAAGTTTTGCAAATGCCATCTACGCTTTAGTTTAGAAGTTGTATCGCCGGGCACGTTGGTCTCACGCGGTGAAAGCTGGCATGAGAGTTGCTGTTTTTTTGATACGAGACAGTAAATGACGTCGTTCAGTCTACCTCTTCCGGGAGCCTCTACTATTCATATGAACGGCTCTTAACCTGTGCTAAAAAACGAAAGGACGGCATATCATGAATATATTCGATCACTATCGCCAGCGTTATGAAGCTGCCAAGGACGAAGAGTTCACACTGCAGGAGTTTCTTACCACTTGTCGGCAAGATCGCAGTGCTTATGCCAACGCGGCAGAACGGCTATTGATGGCTATTGGTGAACCCGTCATGGTCGACACTGCCCAGGAACCCCGACTTTCTCGCCTCTTCTCGAACCGGGTCATTGCACGTTACCCGGCATTTGAAGAGTTTTACGGCATGGAAGACGCGATCGAACAGATTGTCTCTTATCTGAAACACGCGGCTCAGGGGCTGGAAGAGAAGAAACAGATCCTGTATCTGTTGGGGCCTGTAGGGGGCGGGAAGTCATCGCTTGCCGAACGACTGAAATCGTTGATGCAGCGTGTCCCGATTTATGTGCTGAGCGCCAACGGTGAACGCAGCCCGGTGAACGATCATCCGTTGTGCCTGTTTAATCCGCAGGAAGATACCCAGATTCTGGAAAAAGAGTACGGTATTCCGCGCCGTTATCTCGGCACCATTATGTCACCGTGGGCGGCCAAACGCCTGCATGAGTTTGGTGGGGATATCACCAAATTCCGCGTGGTGAAAGTGTGGCCGTCGATTCTTGCGCAAATCGCGATTGCCAAAACGGAACCGGGCGATGAGAACAACCAGGACATTTCCGCGCTGGTCGGGAAAGTGGATATTCGTAAACTCGAACACCACGCTCAGAACGATCCGGACGCGTATGGCTATTCCGGCGCATTGTGCCGGGCCAACCAGGGGATCATGGAATTCGTCGAGATGTTCAAAGCACCGATTAAAGTGCTGCATCCGCTGCTGACCGCCACTCAGGAAGGTAACTACAACGGCACTGAGGGGATCTCCGCCCTGCCGTTTAACGGCATCATTCTCGCCCACTCGAACGAATCGGAATGGGTGACGTTCCGTAACAACAAAAACAACGAAGCCTTCCTCGACCGTGTTTACATCGTGAAGGTACCGTACTGCTTACGCATTTCCGAAGAGATCAAAATCTACGAGAAATTGCTAAACCACAGCGAATTGACGCATGCGCCGTGCGCGCCGGGAACGCTGGAAACGCTGGCACGTTTCTCGATTCTCTCCCGCCTGAAAGATCCGGAAAACTCGAGTATCTATTCGAAAATGCGCGTCTATGATGGTGAGAGTCTGAAAGATACCGATCCGAAAGCGAAGTCGTATCAGGAATACCGCGACTACTCCGGCGTCGATGAAGGGATGAACGGTCTGTCGACCCGTTTCGCGTTTAAAATCCTCTCGCGCGTCTTTAACTTTGACCATGTCGAAGTCGCTGCGAACCCGGTTCATCTGTTCTATGTACTGGAACAGCAGATCGAGCGCGAACAGTTCCCGCAGGAGCAAGCTGAGCGTTATCTCGAGTTCCTGAAAGGCTATCTGATCCCGAAATACGCCGAGTTTATTGGTAAAGAGATCCAGACTGCCTATCTCGAATCCTACTCGGAATACGGACAGAATATTTTCGACCGTTATGTCACGTATGCCGACTTCTGGATTCAGGATCAGGAATACCGCGATCCGGATACCGGTCAGCTGTTTGACCGTGAATCGCTGAACGCGGAGCTGGAGAAAATTGAGAAACCGGCGGGGATCAGCAACCCGAAAGATTTCCGTAATGAAATCGTCAACTTTGTGCTGCGTGCGAGAGCGAACAACAGCGGACGAAATCCGAACTGGACCAGCTATGAAAAACTGCGCACGGTCATTGAGAAAAAAATGTTCTCCAATACCGAAGAGCTGCTGCCGGTCATTTCGTTCAATGCCAAAACCTCGACCGATGAGCAGAAGAAACACGACGACTTTGTCGACCGGATGATGGAGAAAGGCTACACCCGTAAACAGGTGCGTTTACTGTGCGAATGGTATCTGCGCGTACGTAAATCGTCTTAACAGCATAAATGACCCGGAAGATTTTCTCCGTTTACCGGGCAAATAGTTCGTTTGTACGCGAAATCATTCAAGGTGTATCAAGGCGGCAAATGAGTGAATCCCCAGGAGCGTACATAAGTACGTGACTGGGGTGAGCGAATGCAGCCAACGCCGGGATAACGTGAAGGATGAAGCGTAAAGTTGGCAAATGCAGTACGGGGGGCATATGACCTGGTTCATTGACCGACGACTTAACGGCAAAAATAAGAGCACGGTTAACCGCCAGCGCTTTTTACGCCGTTATAAAGCACAAATTAAACAGTCGATCTCCGAGGCCATTAACAAGCGTTCGGTGACCGATGTAGACAGCGGTGAATCTGTCTCCATTCCGACGGAAGATATCAGCGAACCGATGTTTCATCAGGGGCGCGGCGGCCTGCGCCATCGCGTTCACCCAGGTAACGACCATTTCGTACAAAATGACCGTATCGAGCGTCCGCAGGGCGGAGGCGGCGGTTCAGGTAGCGGACAGGGCCAGGCCAGTCAGGACGGTGAAGGCCAGGATGAATTCGTCTTTCAGATCTCTAAAGACGAATACCTGGATCTGCTTTTCGAAGATTTAGCGCTGCCTAACCTGAAACAAAACCAGCAGCGCCAGCTTACGGAGTATAAAACGCACCGGGCGGGTTATACCGCCAACGGCGTTCCGGCCAATATCAGCGTCGTGCGTTCGCTGCAAAATTCTCTCGCCCGGCGCACGGCCATGACGGCCGGCAAACGACGCGAGTTACACGCGCTGGAACAGGATCTCGACACCATCAGCAAAAGCGAACCGGCGCAACTGCTGGAGGAGGAACGATTACGCAAAGAGATTGCTGAGCTGCGGGCCAAGATAGAACGCGTGCCATTTATCGACACCTTCGACTTGCGCTACAAAAATTATGAGAAGCGTCCCGATCCGTCCAGCCAGGCGGTGATGTTCTGCCTGATGGACGTCTCCGGCTCCATGGATCAGTCGACGAAAGACATGGCCAAACGCTTTTATATTCTGCTCTACCTGTTTTTGAGTCGAACCTATAAGAATGTGGAAGTGGTCTATATTCGTCACCACACCCAGGCAAAAGAGGTCGATGAGCATGAGTTCTTCTACTCTCAGGAAACCGGGGGAACCATTGTTTCCAGCGCCCTGAAGTTGATGGATGACGTTGTGAAAGAACGTTACGATCCTGCGCAGTGGAACATCTACGCCGCACAGGCATCGGATGGGGATAACTGGGCAGATGACTCTCCGCTGTGCCATGAGATTCTGGCGAAGAAACTGCTACCGGTGGTTCGTTACTACAGTTATATCGAAATTACCCGCCGCGCGCATCAAACCCTGTGGCGCGAATATGAACATCTGCAAGCCACGTTTGATAATTTTGCAATGCAACATATTCGCGATCAGGATGATATTTACCCGGTGTTCCGCGAACTTTTTCATAAACAAGGTGCCACCAGCACCAATTAAACGACAGCCAGCCAGGAAAATAATCTCCTGGCTGGTTCATTTCATGCCTTTTGCACTCCATATCCCCGCTGGCCGGTAGGTTGCACCTGTGACGTATGATAAAATAGATTATCTGACCTGGAGAGTTGTTGTTTATCATGAAATTGCCCCATAAAGCGCTCAGGCTCTTTATTTCCGCAAGCGTTGTCGTTTTGACATCTTCCTTTTTGATCTATGAACTTATTGCCAGCTATAAGTCAATGAATGGCTATATGCGCTATATCATCGAAAAAGCAGACTCCTCATTTCTGTATGATAAATACCAGAATCAGAGCATTGCCGCCCATCTGATGCGCACACTGGCAACACCCGAGAAAACGCTCCCGGCGGATACCCGCCATACCCTTTGCCAGTCGTTTGAAAGTGTTAACTCGGTGTATGGTTTGAATCTGACGCAGCATAATTATCCCGCGCTCCACGGTACGTTACAAACCTCCATTGATGACTGTGCGCGTATCGCGGACGATGTGCTGTTGCTTCCTGCTTTTGATCAGGCCGTGAAGGTTAACCGGGAACAGGTTGATTATGGAAAAGGCCTCGCCACGTCAGAAGAGAAATTTCATTATTATCTGGATTTACAAAATCAATATATTTATTTCTATGATCCGATCAATACGCGTCAGTTTGCCATGCATCACTGGGCTTTTTTACAGAAAGGCTCATTAGGTATTCATCAGGCCGATATTGATGAATTGTTTTCTGGACGTACTGTGCTGTCGAGTATCTATCAGGATGATCGTACCGAACTTAACGTGATGAGTTTTTTAACACCGGTCTATCTGCACGGTAAGTTAAAAGGCATCGTGATGGTGGATATTAATAAGCACAACTTGCAAAATATTGTTTTTACTCACGACCGCCCACTGGTCTGGCGTTATCTCAATGCCAGCGTCACCGATACCGACTCGGATAAGACGATTATTATTCATCAAAGCGAGAATAATCTTTTCCCGTACGTCAATTACATCAGCGATCTGCCTGGTGGTCTGCACGTCGAGCTGTCACTCGATATCTTGTATTTCATTGTCTCGTCCTGGAAGCTGTTTCTGTTTTACCTTCTGGCAACTGCCCTGCTCCTCAATATGGTCCGGCTGCATTTTCGCCTTTACCATAATGTTACCCGTGAAAATATCAGCGATGCGATGACAGGCCTGTATAACCGTAAAATTTTAACCCCGACGCTTGAGCAGCGATTACAGCGATTTGTCAGCACCGGAACGCCAGTAACCTTTATCGCTATCGATCTCGATAAGCTGAAGATGATTAACGATACGCAGGGACACCACGAGGGCGATCGGGCGATCACCTTGCTGGCAAAAGCGATTGAGGCATCGGTGCGCAAAAGCGATTACGCCATCCGTCTGGGCGGCGATGAATTTTGCATCATTCTGGTGGATGCAGAGCCAGATATGGCGGCTCGTCTGCCGGAACGGATAGCCAACCACCTGCGGACCGTGGCACCTGAGAAGGATATTCGTTTTTCATCAGGCAGCTACAGCATGCAGCCGAACGATTCGCTGCATGATGCCTACACCGCTTCTGACGAGCAACTCTACCTCAACAAGCATCAAAATCGTCAGCGTTCATGATAATCTTTACCGTGTTTTTTCGCGCAAACAGGAGTAAAAAATGAGCGAAATGGAGAAAGGCAGCGAAACCCATCAGCGTTTACTCGATTTATTGTCTCTGGAGGGCGCCCGTTATCGCGTCGTCAGCCATGAGGCTGTTGGGAAATGCGAGGCCGTATCAGAAATTCGGGGCACCGCACTGGGTCAGGGAGCAAAGGCGCTGGTCTGCAAAGTGAAAGGGAATGGGGTAAATCAGCATGTACTGGCTATTTTACCTGCCGACCAACAGGCCGATCTTGGTCAACTGGCGACGTATCTTGGCGGTCTGCGTGCGTCCCTTGCCAGCCCGGCAGAAGTGGACGAACTCACCGGTTGCGTATTTGGCGCGATCCCGCCTTTCAGTTTTCATCCACAGTTAATGCTGGTCGCCGATCCGCTGCTGTTCGAACGTTATCGTGAAATCGCCTTTAACGCCGGCGTGCTCACGAAATCGATTATTCTCAATACTGACGATTATCTGCGTATTGCCCGGCCAGAGTTGGTGGCATTTCACCGCGCATCGTAAGCGTTCAGCTACCACGTTCGAGAATTAAAACAGAAATCACGATAACGGCGGCGATAGCGAAAAAGGATGAACTAATAATGAGCGTTTCAATAAACATCTGATCGTTCATGGCTACACCTCAAAATGAGCGAGACCGGTTCATCTGCTATTGATAGTCCGCAATAATGGCAATTTGATGACAAAATAAAAAATTGCCTGTTTTTCGCCGTCAGGCATTTGCCCGAAATAGCCAGCAGATTCTAAAAAAGTCGGTTCTGCGTGGCGTTTGGGCGTAAAGTAAACAGGCTTAACTTTTTTTGGCAAGGAAACCACGATGTTTGATGTCACTCTGCTGATCCTGCTCGGACTGGCAGCTCTGGGCTTTGTCAGCCATAACACCACTGTCGCCGTTTCAATTCTGGTGCTGATTATTGTCCGCGTTACCCCGCTCAATACCTTTTTCCCGTGGATTGAAAAACAGGGGCTGACCATCGGGATTATTATCCTGACAATCGGCGTCATGGCGCCTATCGCCAGCGGGACACTGCCACCTTCCACCTTGATCCACTCTTTCCTTAACTGGAAATCGCTGGTGGCGATTGTGGTTGGCGTGGTGGTCTCCTGGCTCGGCGGCCGCGGCGTGACGCTGATGGGCAGCCAGCCACAGCTGGTCGCCGGTTTGCTGGTCGGCACCGTGCTTGGCGTGGCCCTGTTTCGCGGTGTACCTGTTGGTCCGCTTATCGCGGCCGGTCTGGTCTCGCTTATTGTGGGAAGGCAGTAGTCAATCCCGCCAGATAACGGCCTGGCGTCTGTCCCAGGCCTTTTTTGAACATGGTGATAAACGCCGTGGTCGAATCATACCCCAACAGTTGCGCCACCTGCTGCACGTTCTGCCCGCCGACCAGGGCCTGTAGTGCCAGAATGAGCTGTAGCTGATGTCGCCAGCGACGAAAGCTGAGCCCTGTCTCTTTCACTACCAGTCGGGCAAGGTTACGCTCGCTCATCGCAAATACGCTGGCCCACTGCCCCAGCGTTTGCCATTGCGCCGGTTCGCGCGCCATGGTGTCAACCATCCGGCGGATCTTTGGGTGCGCTGAAACCGGCAGCTGCATCTGCTCCTGCGGTTGTTGCGGAAGTTCATCAAATAAGACCTGCGTCAGGCGCTGCGTTTGCGGCTCTGCCCGCTGAGCGTCACTACGCCTCGCCAGCGAGAGGATCAGCTCCCGACAAAGCGGAGAAATTTTTAACGTACAGCAACGTCCCGGTAGTGTGACGGCTTCCGGTTCGATAAAGAGAAAGCAGAGCTCCGCGCCTGCCGTTACGTGATTACTGTGGGGAACGCCGCCGGGGATCCAGACCGCGTACTGCGGCGGCACCATCCACATAGCGCACTCAACATCACAGGTGATAGCCCCATGCAGTGCCATAATCAGTTGTCCTTTACGATGCTGGTGCTGCGCGCTAAACAGCTCATCAGGGCGAGCGCGGATACGAAACGCCACGGCGGCATCGTGGTGCAGATCGGGGTCATATCCGTCGAGTCGCAGGCTGTACATCATTTTGTCCGAATTTAGCGATAAACTGTCATTTTAGCTTGATTCACAACACAGATAAACGCGGTAAGGTACGGCCTCACCTGTTGATATGAGAGAACAATGACTTCTTCACCACCACGCGGCAACCACGGTGCCCTGCTGATTGCCGGTATCCTGATGATTGCCACCACGCTGCGCGTGACGTTTACCGGCGCCGCCCCTTTGCTGGAAGCGATTCGCACGGACTATGGTCTTACGACTGCCCAGACGGGATTATTAACCACCCTGCCGCTGCTGGCGTTTGCGCTGGTTTCTCCGCTTGCCGCCGGCATTGCCCGCCGTATTGGCATGGAACGCAGTCTCTTCGCGGCAATGCTGCTGATTTGCGCCGGGGTTGCCGTGCGCTCACTGCCGAACGCCTCTTTACTGTTTCTTGGCACTGCCATCATCGGCTGCGGTATCGCCCTCGGCAACGTGCTGCTGCCAGGGCTTATCAAACGCGATTTCTCGCAGCACGTCGCCAGACTGACCGGTGCTTATTCCCTGACGATGGGTGCTGCCGCCGCGTTGGGCTCCGCGCTGGTGGTTCCGCTGGCGCTAAGTGGGTTTGGCTGGCGCGGGGCGTTGCTGCTGTTGATGGTGTTTCCGCTACTGGCGTTGCTGATCTGGCTGCCGCAGTGGCGTCATGCCGCCCACGCGAACGTAACCACCTCGCGCACCCTGCACGCACGCGGCATCTGGCGTTCACCGCTGGCCTGGCAGGTGACGTTATTTCTTGGAATTAACTCGCTTATCTATTACGTAATTATCGGCTGGCTGCCAGCAATCTTAATCAGCCACGGCTACAGCGAGGCACAGGCCGGTTCGCTGCATGGTTTGCTCCAGTTAGCAACCGCCTCTCCCGGTTTACTCATTCCGCTGGTGCTGCACCGTTTTCACGATCAGCGCTGCATCGCCGCACTGGTGTCGTTGATGTGCGCTGTGGGTGCCGCTGGCTTCTGGTTTATGCCGGATCAGGCGGTGCTATGGACGCTGCTGTTTGGATTCGGCTCCGGTGCAACGATGATTCTGGGGCTGACCTTTATCGGCCTGCGCGCCAGTTCTGCGCATCAGGCAGCAGCGCTTTCCGGCATGGCGCAATCCGTCGGTTATCTGTTAGCCGCTTGCGGGCCGCCGCTAATGGGCAGGATCCATGACGCCCAGGGAGACTGGCAGATCCCGCTGCTGACCGTTGCGGCGCTGGCGATAGCGATGGCGATATTCGGTTTCTATGCGGGACGAAATAAAGAGATTACCGCCTGATAAGCTCAGGGCAGACGTGATGTCTGCCCTACTGATTAGCCTCGCGCAGCGCGCAGCATCGCTTGCGCCAGGGGAACCGGTTTCCCCGTAAGAGCGCCACGTTCGGGCTGGAAAAGCGTGGCGACAAAGAACGGATGCGTCACCAATTCCACCGCCCGAATATCCCCGTTATCATCCCAGCCGGTCACCCGCAGATCACCGCTATCCAGTTCAGCCGCAAACGCCTCAGCAATGCCGTAGTTACACTGATAGCCCTCCGAAATCACCGGCTGACCATAGGCTTTAGCAATCAGCGTATTGGGCCGCAGTTCAACTTCGTCGGTTTTTTCCACCAGCGAACAGGCAAGTGGCGCAATAACCATCCGGCCCGTTGTGTCAGTTTCCGCATGGGCAGCATCTGACCAGCCCAGCACATTACGCGCATATTCAAGGATGGCGTGTTGAAAACCGCCACAGGTTCCCAGGAAAGGAATGCTGTTTTCGCGGGCATAACGGATGGCCGTCAACGCGCCTTCGGTATTTTTATAGGGGCTGCCAGGCACCACCCAGATGGCGTCATAGCCCACCAGATCTTCTGCACTGGTGATTTCAGTGCTGGACAGCCAGTCGTAATCCGCCAGCAGTTCCAGAACCGCAGCAGCGTCGTCGATGGCCAGAGGAATCGCCTGATGCGCCGTGATGCCAGCGTTGTAATCACCCACCAGCGCAATACGCAGCGTATCTTTTACAGGGGATATTTCCATGGAGAATTCCTTACGTCAGAACAATTGGGGACAACATAAGGAACCTCAGCCTACCGATCTTTTACTGCCATCACAATCCCTTAATTTAGGGATGAACGCGTGCGAAGTGATATAGTGATCGAGAGCAGTTTTTCTGCCGGACGAGGCAAATGCGATGAAAAGTAAGGTTTTAGTGAGCGCTTGCCTGATGGGGCTGAAGGTGCGTTATAACGGCAGCGAGAAAGCGCATCCCGCTGCGAAACTGGCGCGTTTGCAGGCAGAACAGCGTCTGGTCATCCATTGCCCTGAACTGGCCGCAGGCTTGCCGACACCACGCCCACCGGCGGAAATTGTTCGGGCCAATGGCAACGATGTGATGCACGAGCGCGCATCCATTGTGGAAAAGAACGGTCAAGATGTCACCGGGCACTATCAGCTTGCCGCCTGGCTGGCGCTGCGCACGGCACAGGAGACCGGCTGTGACGTTGCGCTACTCACCGACGGCAGCCCGACATGCGGCAGTCAGTTTATCTACGACGGCAGCTTCAGCGGACAACGTCATCCCGGTATGGGAGTGGCCACCGCGCTGCTACGCCAGCACGGAATCACGGTTTTTTCCGACCAACAGCTCGATGAGTTTTGCGCCTGGATTGAGGAGAATGACAAACATGAATATTCAGTGTAAACGCGTCTACGACCCGGCAGAAGACAGCGACGGCTACCGGGTGCTGGTTGACCGACTGTGGCCACGCGGGATCAAAAAAGCGGATCTCGTGCTCAATGAGTGGGTCAAAGCGCTCACTCCCTCGACAGAGCTGCGCAAAGCTTTTCACGCAGAAACGATCGATTTTCAGCATTTTACTGAGCAGTACCGCGCTGAACTTGCCACGCAGAAGAAGGAAGGCGAGCGGCTGGCGCAGATTGCCCGCCAGCAGACACTGACGCTGCTGTACGCCGCCAAAAACAGCGAACAAAATCACGCCCTTGTACTGGCAGACTGGTTACGCGAGTTGTGATTCGCGGGTAACCGTCGATTCAGGCTGAATATCCGGCAACAGAGGCATCAAGTGTTCCGCTCTGACCCAGGCAAAACCCTGCTGCCCGTTTGCCGACACCACCTCCCCCGTCACCAGCCAGAGCGCACGTGGCGTCTCTTTCGGCAGCATGGTGGTAAATCCATTTATGGGATTAATAAATACCTCACCTGGCTGGCAGAGATGGAACAATTCCACCGTCTTGCCGATATTGCCGCGTCCGGCCGATGTTTTCGCACCAATAATCAGCGCCAGGGTGCCCGGCTTTAGCTGGAACATACTTCTCTCGTTGCGCGCTTGCGACTGTGTTTAAGATAATTCTGAGAAATAATAGCCTGCCGAAAGCGTACTTGTCACGTCCTGGCGACTCGCAGAATAAGCGAAAAGCGTGAGGACAAAACCCCTTTTGTCACCCATTAACCCCTGTTATCCTTGCAGCTCTTTGCATAATTCAGACAGGTGATCGCATGAGGCTGGGCATACTGTTTCCCGTCGTCATTTTTATTACGGCCGTGGTTTTTTTGGCCTGGTTTTTTATCGGTGGCTATGCCGCACCGGGGGCGTAAATCATGAAAAAAACGACGCTGATTATGATTGTCGTCGCGATAGTCGTGGTGCTGGGTACCGAACTGGGTTGGTGGTAACGCCAGGCCTGAAATGACAAAGGCCACCCTCAGGTCGCCTTTTGTCAGTCAATTATTGCGCCTTAGCTTTTGATTTTTCTGTAAATAAGCAGGACGACGATAGCACCAATAACCGCCACCACAAAGCTGCCGAAATTAAAACCATCGACTTTCCCAAAACCAAGCAGCGTACTGATCCAGCCGCCCACTACGGCACCGACGATCCCCAGAATGATCGTCATAAAGAATCCACCACCATCCTTACCAGGCATAATCCACTTCGCCAGAATACCTGCAATCAAACCAAAAATAATCCATGAAATAATGCCCATTTTTTCCTCACTTATCGATTTTACAGTAGCGGTTTATTCGCCGTTAAAAAGGATAGCACAATGTCAGGAAATTGAAGTTTGTGATGAACATCACTTAATTTAGCTTTCTGATTTCTCCCACAAAAGTTGGGGTTGCAAGTTTAGATGATAAGGATTATCTTTCTCATCACTGAATAGTTGAGTAAATAACTCGGGTATTCAGTACGACATTGCTCACATTGCTTCCAGTATGTCTTGCCCGCCTCTGTGCGGGCTTTTTTTTGACGTCCGTTCGTCATTTATGTCGAATCCGCTGTCATTTTTCCTGCAGCTTGTGCCTCGTTCTGCGTCAGCCCAGGCTTTGCCACTCTGGCACGTATTGTGCTTATCCCCTGCGTCATGACGACAACCCGAAGCTTCAGCGGCTCCGCTCAGGCTTCGTCACAATTCGCGCTATTTCAGCTTTTAACAGGTCTGTTATTGATGAAAAAAATCACCAGTGTCTGTCCCTACTGTGGGGCCGGGTGCAAGCTCAAGCTTGTTGTTGAAAATAACAAAATCATCCGTGCTGAAGCGGCTGAGGGGGTGACTAACCAGAACCAACTTTGTCTGAAAGGTTACTATGGTTGGGATTTCCTTAACGATACCCGCCTTTTGACTCCCCGCCTCACCCGCCCATTGATCCGCTACCAGAAAGGCGACAAATTTACCCCGGTCACCTGGGATGAAGCGATTCGCTATACCGCCCGACGTTTACTGGAAATTCGCGACAGCGCGGGCCCCCGCGCCATTATGACAACCGGTTCCTCTCGCGGTACCGGCAATGAAACCAACTATGTGATGCAGAAATTCGCGCGTGCGGTTCTCAACACCAACAACGTGGACTGCTGCGCCCGCGTGTGTCACGGGCCTTCGGTCGCTGGCCTCCAGGAAACGCTGGGCAATGGTGCAATGAGTAATTCCATCAGCGACATCGAAAACTCAAAATGTCTGCTGATCTTCGGTTATAACTGCGCAGACTCTCACCCAATTGTGGCGCGCCGGGTGATCAAAGCGCGGCAGAATGGCGCGAAGATCATCGTCTGCGATCCCCGCCGTATTGAAACCGCACGCATTGCTGACCAGCATCTGCAACTGAATAACGGGTGCAACATGGCGCTGGTGAATGCGTTTGGTTACGTCCTCATTGACGAACTGCTTTACGACAAGGAGTACGTGAATAAGCACACGCAGGGGCTGGATGCTTACTGGCAAACGGTTAAAGACTATGCGCCGGAAGCGGTCGAGCATTTAACCGGCGTTCCGGCGTCGCAAGTTCGTCAGGCGATGCGGACCTTTGCCGCCGCCCCTTCCGCGACAGTGATGTGGGGAATGGGCGTGACGCAGTTCGGTCAGGCCGTGGACGTGGTGCGTGGATTATCGAGCCTTGCCCTGCTGACCGGTAACCTGGGTCGTCCACACGTCGGCGTCGGCCCGGTTCGCGGGCAGAACAACGTCCAGGGTGCCTGCGACATGGGCGTATTACCGAATCTTTTTCCGGGATATCAGGATGTCACCGATGCGGCCGTCAGAGAGAAGTTCGCCAGAGCCTGGGGCATTGACGCCAGCCGGATGGATGACAAGGTCGGCACACGCATTACCGAAGTCCCGCATCTGGCGCTGGAAGGGAAAATTAAAGCCTACTACATCATGGGGGAAGATCCGCTGCAAACGGAAGCCGATCTGGGGCTGGTGCGTGACGGTTTCGCGGCGCTGGATTTTGTCGTGGTGCAGGATATCTTTATGACCAAAACCGCCGAGATGGCGGACGTCATTTTACCCGCCACCTCCTGGGGCGAGCACGGCGGCGTATTCACCTGCGCCGATCGCGGCTTCCAGCGTTTCGAAAAGGCCGTTGACCCCACTGGCGACGTGAAGCGAGACTGGGAAATTATCAGCCTGCTCGCCAGTGAAATGGGCTATCCCATGCACTATGAAAACAATCAACAGATCTGGGATGAGATGCGTGAACTGTGTCCGCTGTTCTACGGCGTCACCTGGGAAAAGATGGGCGACCTGGGGCATATCCAGTGGCCCTGCCCCGACCTCGACCATCCCGGCACGCCCTATCTGTATGAAAACAGCCGCTTCGACACGCCAGACGGTAAAGGCAAGCTGTTTGCTGCACCGTGGCGCGCACCCGCGGAAGTGCCTGACGAGGCCTATCCGCTGGTTCTGTGTACGGTGCGCGAAGTCGGTCACTACTCCTGTCGTTCCATGACCGGCAACTGTGCCGCCCTGCAGGCGCTTGCCGATGAGCCTGGCTATGTGCAGATCAGCACGCAGGATGCGCAAAAGGCAGGAATTCGCCATCGCGACCTGGTGTGGGTCAGTTCACGTCGGGGAAAAGTGATCAGTCGGGCGGATGTCTCCGGGCGCATCAATCAGGGAGCGGTATACATGACCTATCAATGGTGGATTGGCGCGTGTAATGAACTCACGCAGGATAATCTCGACCCTATCTCAAAGACGCCGGAAACCAAGTATTGTGCGGTTAATGTCGAGAAGATCGACGATCAGTCGTGGGCTGAACGCTATGCCGCGCAGGCCTATAGTGACATGAAGACGCGCCTTTGCGAGGCGATAGGATAACGGAACGGACGTAATAACGGGAGCCTGATGGCTCCCGTTCACATACAGCCCAGAATCTGGATTACATGTTTTTGATGATCGCATCTGCGGCTTCGAACTACTGCATGTGACGCATCAATTTTAGCAAAGCAAGAGACCTTGCAGGCATTGAATGGGGAGAAGGAACGCCGGCAATTTTCCATGAACAGAGTTTATTATCTGAGCGTCTGTACAAAGTACAGGGTTAGATATACAAAAACTACCTGGCCATAAAACGCATCAACAAACCGATCGTTATCACGATGACTGCGGCAAAGGATGGAGCAAAGTAACGTTGTGAAAATTTAAGCATCCCAACGCCACCTTGATTAAGGATAGCGTTGCATCGACCCATTGAACTCACAGCGAAAAACAGACATAGACTTATCCAGACTCCAAAGGGATTCAAATGTAGCCGATGTAGCTTTCTGGGATAATTACACATTAGCGACTGAATCGCCTCGAGTTTTAATCTTCGCACCACCTGAACATTCTGCACGTTTGTTCCAAACGTCACATTGATGATATAAAAGATAGCATCAGAAAAGGAAAGTATAATGACGCGCAGCCTTCTATATATGTTATACGTGACTTACGACTTTGCTCACACAAATAAGTTCGCTCACTCAAGGTAACGAATATCGCACCAGGAATATCTACATATTAATTGCAATGCATTTCAACGTGATATCAATGATACTGATGACTTTCTGCCTCGATCGCAGTTATATTTCAGGACGTCAATGTATTGGTTCTCGGTTAAAACACGTATCGTATTGCAGTATTCCCAAAGGAAATGTGTTCTAAAATGCTTTCCATTCCCCACCTGAGATAATTATCTGACAACCAGAGGTCGGCATGCGCTGACTGCACCTAGTTTTCGCTACGCATGATTTATTTTCCAGTTCAGGAAAACCAGGAACATAAGGTCGGCAATAATCGACTGACCCAACGCTGAGCATTTAAATAGAGCAGAAAATTGACTTCCCCCCGTTAAATACATCAAATATCGTCTATAGTATGTCCGACAACAATTTCCAGGGTTTTTCTTATCACATCTGCATGTACGATGTCATCCGTGACTTCCAGCGTTTGTATCAGAGATAAAATGATATTTTTGTTATTAATATGCTCACCCTTTATAAGAATATGGCGTATAGCTGCGCCCAAAACCATTGCTTCTTCAGCAAGGGCGTCGCCGGCATGACGAAAATAATCTGAAAGGACGTGATCAGGCAAAGCACTATAAATATCAGGTTGTTGTGTGATTGCTGTGTTCATCATTTTCACCATCATTAAAAGTTAAGCGTTTAGTGAATTTTTCCTTTTCCTGGCTTCAGGGTTGTCCCTGAAAGTGAGCGGACGGTGTCCATTTGACCGCTATGTCTGGATGTCGGTGTTGACGTTGCTTTATCAGCTATCACCGCTTCAATGTAAGAAATAATTAGCGGAAATACCTCTCGACGACGGGCGTCCATTTCAGTTTCCTGCATAACGCGGAGTTGAGTGACCAGGGCCATTGAATTCACCGCCGCTTTACGTTTCAGCAGCGTCAACACTGCCTGGCCGATAAGTTCGTCTGTGAGTTGTTCAATGTCACTTCTGTTCATCATCATTCTCTCTTCTGCCGTGTTGCCAGGGACAGGAACACAGCATCATGTTGATTCACGATTTTAATACGAGGGCTCAGCGCTCAAAAAGCAAACCAATCAGCGCGTTATAATGACCCTCCTCTTCTACACAGGTCGCTTTTTCCAGACGACCAAGTAATTTTGTACACAGTGTCTTGCGATTCAGATTGCGCCCGTCCATTAGAATTTCCACCACAATCTGCCCCAATGTTTCCTGCTGAGTCGGCAAATTGGCCTTACTGAAATACTGTGCAATGGCGTTAGCTGTATCTGAAATGTAACCATTTTGCTGCATGAGTCTCTCCTGTGCGAATCAGTAAAAGGTTAATGCTGCGTTATTCAAAGTTAGAAAAATTGTACACAAAACCTGTACAAATGCATGATTTCATTTTTGACAAAAAGTGCTAATGGTTTATTTTCAATAAGTTATAACTTATACATAGGTATTGTTCTGATAGTTATCTGTACACTACTTTGAGGCTCATTTTTTGGTGATGCCATCGCTATCCTCCACTTCCAACCCCACCTGCCACTTTTAAGTAAAACTTTCGTTAATTTAATGTGTTATATCTCCTCCATTCTGTTAGGGTTAAACATCATTCCTCAATGCCGGAAAATCATGCTCACTACCATTATCTACCGCAGTCATCTCTGTGATGACGTCCCGGTGAAGGCGCTCGAAAGTATGGTCGCCGCCGCTAACCTTACAAATGGGCGTGCTGACGTGACAGGCATTTTGCTGTTTAACGGCACACATTTTTTTCAGCTGCTTGAAGGCCCTGATGAAAACGTAAAGGCTATTTATCAGGCGATTTGTGAAGACAAGCGCCACTATAATGTTGTCGAACTGCTGTGCGATCACGGTCCCTCCCGCCGCTTTGGGAAAGTGGGAATGGAGCTTTTTGATTTACGGGAACATGATCGGGAGGAGGTATTACAGACCATTCTCGACAAGGGCACATCCCGATACCAACTTACCTACAACGACCGTGCGCTGCAGTTCTTCCGCACCTTCGTGGAAGCCACTGAAAAAGAGAATTATTTTGAGATCCCTCCCTCTGACACGTGGGATTTTATTGCGACCGAATCCGCTCGCACGATTCCCCTGACGTCAGTCAGTGAGGAGGCCAATTGCAGCTTTGCTTTTCAGCCCATCATCGATCCTTTTGCTCAGGAAATTGTCTCTCTGGAAGCGCTGCTGCGTACCCGTTCGGGTGATTCGCCACAGCGCTATTTTGACAATATTAAGGGCGACGATATTTATCTGGCCGACCTGGAAAGTAAGAAAGTCGCTTTTACACTGGCGACCTCACTGGGTCTGCGCGATCAGGTTTTGTCCGTGAATCTGTTGCCCATGACGTTGGTGAAGGTGCCGGATGCAGCCAGCTATTTGCTCAATGCCATTGCTGACAGTGGTCTTGTTCCGGAACAGATCATCGTTGAGTTCACTGAACGCGAGGTTATCTCCGAGTTTGAAGCCTTTACGGAGACGGTGAGAACCCTGAAATCCTCTGGGATCAGTATCGCCCTCGATCACTTTGGTGCCGGTTTTGGCGGTCTGCGGCTGCTGGCGCAGTTCCAACCCGATCGCATCAAAATTAATCGCGACCTCATTTGCGATGTTCATAAAAGCGGCCCACGACAGGCCATCATCCAGGCCATGATTAAGTGCTGTGCGTCTCTGGAAATTGCGATATCAGCCGTCGGGGTTGAAAAGCCCGAAGAATGGATGTGGCTGGAATCGGCGGGTATTTCTCAGTTCCAGGGGCATCTTTTTGCCGCGCCTTGCTTCTGTGGAATTCCACCGGTTGCATGGCCTGAGAAAAAAACACCGCTGTAATCCTCTTATTTCGCCTGCTGTATTCATGGCGGCAGGTGAACCTCGCTACACCATCAGGGGATGCTGTACACGTTTCCTGTCTCATCAGTCTTGTTTACCTGACGTTCATTATTTTTAGCTAGGCTTACTACGAGGCTGTTGTACAATAAATAATAAATTGTACAAACACGGCTGATTCGTTAGTTTGTAAGGAACGATTCGGTCCACGTATGAGGGACACTATGGGATTTTACAGCATAGGCGATGTCGCTGAACGATGCGGTATCAACCCCGTTACCCTGCGCGCCTGGCAACGGCGCTATGGATTGTTAAAGCCCCGGCGCAGCGAAGGCGGCCATCGTCAGTTTGATGAAGACGATATCCAGCGCATTGAAGAGATCAAGCGATGGATTAAAAGCGGTGTGCCGGTAAGCAAGGTCAAAGTGTTGCTGGAACAAAGCACTGTGGCAACCCATAATGACTGGACCACTTTGCAGGAAGAAATGATGGGCGTGCTGCGTTTTGCTCATCCGGACAGGTTACGGGCCAAAATCGGTGCTCTTGCCCGTGAGCATACTTCAGACGATCTTATCGATCACATTTTCGTTCCCGTACGCCAACGCCTTAACCTCGACCATAATACAGCCCGCATCATGTGCAGCTTGCTTGATGGCGTGCTGATTGAATTTGTGACCGCCTGTATGTCCGAAGCCCGCAAAAAAGCAGGCAAAGATGCGTTGTTGATTGGCTGGGATACCGAAGACCGCGCACGTCTGTGGCTGGAAGCCTGGCGTTTGTCTCAGCAAGGCTGGCACATCGCCGTACTGGCTGAACCGCTGGATTCTCCACGTCCGGAACTCTTTCCTGGACAACAGTTGTTTGTCTGGACCGGCATCGAACCGACCCGCCGCCAGCAGGAATTGCTTCAGCATTGGCACGAGCAGGGTTATTCGCTGGTCTTTCACCATCCCTGATGCCATCACCGTTCGTCCATGATCTCACCCTGAGTGACGCTGTTCATACTCCAATCTCCTTAATGTGGGAGAGATGAGCAGGATTGTTCCTTATGAGCGAAAAACGGCCTAAAGTTGTTGTTTCAAACATGCGAAGATGACCGATCTCCTGCCTGGTTTCAAAAGGACGACAGACTGCCAGTCCTGCGGGGAAATGACTTCAGCTCCAGCGCCCTTGTACATGGGCAATAACGCGTTGATGAGCGTTTGCCGCCGTAGCTTCAGTGATTTGTTTCGCCATTTCAGGAACAGCCCCACCACATACGGAGTACCAGACCTCACAACCGGCATTTAATCCCAGCCCCGCATACGTATTGCCACTGATAGCGATGGTTACGCCAGCGCGCAGATGTTGACGTAACGCATTCACCCGCTCAGTCGCTGCAGCAGGGCTATCCGGGACGCCAGGGATCTTGACCGCGCGAACACCTCAAATGATGAGAGACGACCGTGTAGTTCGCCCGTAAAGGTAAAATGCGTAATGCCATCTCTTTTTACCGTAAGGTTGGGTTTACCGAAGTGGGTGAACATATCTTCCAGGTTGGGCTGATCCGCAAAGAGATATCATTATGAAACGCTCAACTTGTGTTAGCTGAACAAACATTAAGACGCCCGCACCTGGCCCAGAACGGACCTAACTATTAACGAGCATCCACCACCAAAACTGAGAAATGACTAATGGGAACCGGGCAGTGGAGCTGTCATCTGATCGACCAGCCTACCCCAGACTACCAGGGGTTTTGATAACTTGTTTTGATAAAATTTTGATAACCGTTAGCAGCCTAACAAAAAACAACGGGAGCGTTACGCTCCCGTTAATAGATTTAACAATTATCGCTATTACATATTCGCGATGATCGCGTCACCAAACTCTGAACATTTCAGCAGCTTAGCGCCTTCCATCAGACGTTCGAAGTCATAGGTCACGGTCTTCGCGGCGATCGCGCCTTCCATGCCTTTAACAATCAGGTCTGCGGCTTCGAACCACTGCATGTGGCGTAACATCATCTCAGCGGACAGGATGATAGAGCCCGGGTTCACTTTGTCCTGGCCGGCGTATTTCGGCGCCGTACCGTGCGTTGCTTCAAACAGCGCACACTCGTCACCGATGTTAGCGCCAGGGGCGATACCAATACCACCTACCTGTGCTGCCAGGGCGTCAGAAATGTAGTCACCGTTCAGGTTCATACAGGCAATCACATCGTATTCCGCCGGGCGCAGCAGGATCTGTTGCAGGAACGCATCAGCGATCACATCTTTGACCACGATCTCTTTGCCGGTATTTGGATTCTTGATTTTCATCCACGGGCCGCCATCGATCAGTTCAGCGCCGAATTCGTCACGCGCTAACTGGTAACCCCAGTCTTTGAACGCGCCTTCGGTGAACTTCATGATGTTGCCTTTATGCACCAGGGTCAGAGAGTCACGGTCGTTAGTGATTGCATATTCGATCGCCGCGCGAACCAGACGCTTGGTCCCTTCTTCGGAGCATGGTTTGATACCGATACCGCAGTGTTCAGGGAAGCGAATTTTCTTCACGCCCATCTCTTCACGCAGGAATTTGATCACTTTTTCCGCATCTGCAGAATCCGCTTTCCACTCAATACCGGCGTAAATGTCTTCTGAGTTTTCACGGAAGATAACCATGTCGGTCAGTTCCGGATGTTTAACCGGGCTTGGAGTGCCCTGATAGTAACGAACAGGACGCAGGCAGACGTACAGGTCAAGTTCCTGACGCAGCGCAACGTTCAGAGAGCGAATACCGCCACCGACTGGGGTAGTCAGCGGGCCTTTAATCGCCACGCGGTAGTCACGAATCAGATCCAGGGTTTCAGCTGGCAGCCAGACGTCCTGGCCGTATACCTGGGTAGATTTCTCACCGGTGTAAATTTCCATCCAGGAGATTTTACGCTCGCCTTTATAGGCTTTCTCGACAGCGGCATCGACCACTTTCAGCATGGCAGGGGTTACGTCAACACCGATACCGTCGCCTTCGATAAACGGGATAATCGGATTCTCAGGAACGTTGAGTTTGCCGTTTTGCAGGGTGATCTTCTTACCTTCCGCCGGAACAACTACTTTGCTTTCCATTCACCTCTCCTTCGAGCGCTTCTGGTTTGCTCGTCTGTCATCGCGCTGCATGTGCCTTTGCGTCCTGCTGCACGACTGCGTTAGAGCAATTTTTTGTTAATGTTTTGTAATGAGCATGTCAATACTACCCTAATGTTCGCTGCCATGAAAGACACTCGTTATTAGGCTATAATGCGGCAATTGATAAGATCTGAAAATACCATGCAAAAAACTTCTTTTAGAAATCACCGGGTTGAGCGATTCAGCCAACGACAAGTCACTAAGCCCCGGAAAGAAAACCAGCCAAAACGCGTGGTTTTGTTCAATAAACCTTACGATGTTTTGCCACAATTTACCGACGAGGCCGGACGCCGCACGTTAAAAGATTTTATTCCTGTGCAGGGCGTATATGCCGCAGGTCGTCTCGACAGAGACAGCGAAGGGTTGCTGGTGCTCACCAATGACGGCGCATTGCAGGCGCGTCTGACACAACCCGGCAAGCGCACCGGGAAAATTTACTATGTACAGGTGGAAGGCGAACCGACAGTGGAAGCGCTGGAAGCGTTGCGCAATGGCGTGACGCTGAACGATGGTCCTACCCTGCCCGCAGGAGTTGAGATCGTCGAGGAACCTGAGTGGCTGTGGCCGCGCAATCCGCCGATTCGCGAACGTAAAAGCATCCCCACCGCCTGGCTGAAAGTGACCTTATATGAAGGGCGTAACCGCCAGGTGCGGAGAATGACCGCGCACGTTGGCTTCCCCACACTGCGCCTGATCCGCTATGCGATGGGTGATTACACCCTGGGAAACCTGAGCAACGGTGAATGGCGGGATGTCACTGATCAAAAGAAAGGATAAATCATGTTCAAACCGCACGTCACGGTCGCCTGCATCGTCCATGCAGAGGATAAGTTTTTAATTGTTGAAGAGACCATCAACGGTAAAGCGCTGTGGAACCAGCCCGCCGGACATCTGGAAGCCGACGAAACGTTAGTCCAGGCCGCCACGCGTGAACTGTGGGAAGAGACCGGCATCCAGGCGCAGCCTCAGCACTTCATTCGCATGCATCAGTGGATTGCGCCGGACAATACGCCGTTTTTGCGTTTCCTGTTTTCGATTGAACTTGCCAATATGTGCGACACCGAACCCCATGACAGCGATATCGACTGCTGCCGGTGGGTGAGCGCCGACACCATCCTTACCGCCCCAAACCTGCGTTCTCCGCTGGTTGCCGAAAGTGTTCGTTGCTATCAAAACGGCGTGCGTTACCCACTGGAGACGATCGGCGCATTTAACTGGCCGTTTACAGAGGGTGTCAACTAAAAGGGGTGCGTGATAGAATACGCCGCCTTGAAGTTCAATGTCGTGAGTATTCCAATGTCAGAAAGCCCAAAAAAAGTGATCGTCGGCATGTCCGGCGGTGTCGATTCCTCCGTTTCCGCCTGGCTGTTGCAACAACAGGGTTATCAGGTAGAAGGCCTGTTCATGAAGAACTGGGAAGAGGACGACGGTGAGGAATATTGCACAGCGGCCGCCGATCTGGCTGACGCTCAGGCCGTTTGCGACAAGCTCGGCATTGAACTGCATACCGTAAACTTTGCCGCAGAATACTGGGATAACGTCTTTGAGCTCTTCCTTGAAGAGTACAAAGCTGGCCGTACGCCGAATCCGGATATTCTGTGCAATAAAGAGATCAAATTTAAAGCCTTCCTGGAGTTCGCTGCAGAAGATCTGGGCGCTGATTATATCGCTACCGGGCATTATGTCCGCCGGGCAGATGTCGACGGCAAAAGTCGCCTGCTTCGCGGCTTAGATAGCAATAAAGATCAGAGCTACTTCCTCTACACGCTGGGCCATGAGCAGATCGCACAAAGTCTGTTCCCGGTCGGCGAACTGGAAAAACCGCAGGTGCGCAAAATTGCCGAAGACCTGGGACTGGTTACCGCGAAGAAAAAAGATTCTACCGGCATTTGCTTTATCGGCGAACGTAAGTTCCGCGAATTTCTGGGCCGTTATCTGCCAGCGCAGCCGGGTAAAATCATTACCGTGGACGGCGAAGAGATTGGTCAGCATCAGGGGCTGATGTACCACACGCTAGGTCAGCGTAAAGGTCTGGGCATCGGTGGCACCAAAGAAGGCACGGAAGATCCGTGGTATGTGGTGGATAAAGACGTTGAGAACAACATTCTGGTGGTCGCTCAGGGTCATGAGCATCCGCGTCTGATGTCCGTCGGCCTGATTGCGCAGCAACTACACTGGGTTGATCGCCTGCCGTTCACCGGCACAATGCGTTGCACAGTGAAAACCCGCTACCGCCAGACTGATATTCCGTGCACCGTCAAAGCGCTGGACGCCGAACGCGTAGAAGTGATGTTTGACGAGCCGGTTGCCGCCGTCACGCCGGGCCAGTCAGCGGTCTTCTATAACGGCGAAGTGTGCCTCGGTGGCGGTATTATCGAGCAGCGACTGCCCCTGCCGGTATAATTATTCTTAACAGACTGATACAAGGAAGCAGTGACCGTGGCAAAGAATTATTATGACATCACCCTCGCACTGGCTGGGATCTGCCAGTCTGCACGCCTGGTGCAACAACTGGCGCACCAGGGACATTGTGATGCCGATGTGCTCCACGTCTCACTGAACAGCGTTATCGATATGAACCCCAGCTCAACGCTGGGCGTGTTCGGCGGCAGCGAGGCGAATCTGCGTCTCGGCCTGGAAACCCTGCTCGGCGTACTGAATGCCAGCAGCCGTCAGGGGCTGAACGCGGAATTGACCCGCTACACGCTAAGTCTGATGGTACTCGAGCGTAAACTCACCGCCGCCAAAGGTGCTCTGGATACACTGGGCGAGCGGATCAACGGCCTGCAACGCCAGCTCGATCACTTTGATCTGCAATCCGAAACGCTGATGAGCGCGATGGCCGGAATTTATGTCGATGTCATCAGCCCGCTCGGTCCGCGCATTCAGGTGACCGGTTCCCCTGCTGTATTGCAGAGCCCGCAGGTACAGGCCAAGGTTCGCGCCTCGCTTCTGGCCGGCATTCGCGCTGCCGTGCTCTGGCACCAGGTTGGCGGTGGACGTCTGCAGCTCATGTTTTCTCGTAATCGCCTGACCACTCAGGCAAAACAAATTCTTGCTCATTTAACCCCGGAGTTGTGATCTATGGAATTATCCTCACTGACCGCCGTTTCCCCTGTCGATGGACGCTACGGCGATAAAGTCAGCGCGCTGCGCGGGATTTTCAGCGAATACGGTTTGCTGAAATACCGCGTACAGGTAGAAGTACGCTGGCTGCAAAAACTGGCCGCGCACGCAGCGATCAAGGAAGTTCCTGCTTTTGCTGCCGACGCAATCGGTTTCCTCGACGCTATCGTCGCGAACTTCAATGAAGAAGATGCCGCGCGTATTAAAACTATCGAGCGCACCACCAACCACGACGTCAAGGCGGTTGAGTATTTCCTGAAAGAAAAAGTGGCGAATGTGCCGGAACTGCATGCAGTATCCGAATTCATTCACTTTGCATGCACCTCGGAAGACATCAATAACCTGTCTCACGCGCTGATGCTGAAAACCGCCCGCGATGAAGTGGTGCTGCCTTACTGGCGTCAACTGATCGACGCGGTCAAAGATCTGTCCGTACAGTATCGCGACATTCCCCTGCTCTCCCGTACCCACGGCCAACCGGCTACGCCGTCAACGCTGGGTAAAGAGATGGCCAACGTCGCTTATCGTATGGAGCGTCAGTTCCGCCAGCTTAATCAGGTGGAAATTCTCGGTAAAATCAACGGTGCCGTCGGCAACTATAACGCCCACATCGCCGCTTACCCGGAAGTAGACTGGCATCAGTTCAGCGAAGAGTTCGTCACCTCGCTGGGTATCCAGTGGAACCCGTACACCACACAGATCGAGCCGCACGACTACATTGCCGAACTGTTTGACTGCATCGCCCGCTTTAACACCATTTTGATCGATTTCGATCGTGACGTCTGGGGCTACATCGCGCTGAACCACTTCAAACAGAAAACCATTGCCGGTGAGATTGGTTCTTCCACCATGCCGCACAAAGTGAACCCAATCGACTTCGAAAACTCCGAGGGCAACCTGGGTCTGTCTAATGCGGTATTGCAACATCTGGCGAGCAAACTGCCGGTTTCCCGCTGGCAGCGCGATCTGACGGACTCCACCGTTCTGCGTAACCTGGGTGTGGGTATCGGCTATGCGCTGATCGCCTACCAGTCCACGTTGAAAGGGGTAAGCAAGCTGGAAGTGAACCGCGACCATCTGCTGGACGAACTGGATCATAACTGGGAAGTACTGGCAGAGCCGATCCAGACCGTGATGCGTCGTTACGGTATTGAAAAGCCGTACGAAAAGCTGAAAGAGTTAACCCGTGGAAAACGTGTCGACGCGGAAGACATGAAGCAATTCATCGACAGCCTGCCGCTGCCGGATGACGAGAAAACCCGCCTGAAAGCCATGACTCCGGCCAATTATATTGGTCGAGCCATCACCATGGTGGATGAGCTGAAATAATCACTTGCCCGGTGACACGACGTCACCGGGCCGACTTTCGCGCATGGCTCGCGCCGCCCCCGGCACGTCCCTTCCCCGGTTTACGAAATATTGATCCCCACAACACCATCATCAGCACAAACTACGCAGACAAAAAACAGTATCAAAACAAAACATTATATTAATACCGAGACATTAGAGAAGGATTTGCTCCCAAATCCTGCCCCAAAACGCGCACCTGAAATTCCCAAAACTTCGCTTTTAAACGTTCACCTGTTTGCCACTACCGTTCTTAATCTCCCTATTCTCTACGAATTATATTTAACGGTTTACATCAGCCATCACTGCACATTGTGGAATACGTGCTGTCTGCACAATATCAATAAAATGCTTTAATGGACACATACCCTCAGGATTTTTATCCTGACAAGAGGGCAACGTAAGCACAATCTTGTTTGGGAGAGACGAAGATGAAAAAGGTTTAAACTCACGCATTTGTTGAAGAGTCTGATAAACAAACGAAATTTGAATCCAGTCGGTGTTATCACTCACTCGCGTCCATCTTTCGAAAACCAGCTCCCCGCCAGGAGGTGTATTATCTGGCTGCCCAGGTAGAGACCAGTTAAGATCAAATACCCCACTGAGATTTGCAAGATTGGTATCATGACCAGCAATAAACAATAATGAGACGGGTAATTTAATTCCGTAATGATTTTCTGTTGACCCATCACTCACTAATGCTTCGCTGATCAAATCGAGTAATGGTGTTGCTCTGCTGCGGGCAACTTCGGGAGTTCTTTGCAAAAGGTCAAACTGAGCATTATGCAGACTTAATAATGCTGTCCATTCTTTCTCCCCGTGAATTCGTCCCCACGCAACCTCTGGCATTCCCTGCGCCTCTTGCAATAGAAATATTTCCGTCAGCATGGAAGAAAGACTCCACGCGCCAGATAATGCAACGGTATCCGCAGAAACCCTGAGTTCTGAAGGTAAGGTTCCTGGTAGCGTGCAACCAGACTGGCTTGCTGATCGGCATGCTGCTGACCGGGAGAAATTGAGAACCTGTTCCAGAGTACGGAATGCAGAGTCATAACGCTGAGTGTACCGTTCAATGTTTCCTTCGGCACGTGTCAGAATCGCTTCCTGAGTTTTTTGTACATTAAAAGCGCACACCCCCATTTTTACTGGATTAAAAAGAGGATCTTTTTTATCGTGATCTTTTTGATAATGAACCTTATTTTTACATCCCGGCGCAAATCCAGCCAGAAATGCCTCACCGGTTTTACGAGTGCGCTGATCGGTATCGGCAATAACTGCCACCTGTTCTGGTGACGGACATACATTACTTTCCAGAACGCCGTTATCGATTAATACTTTTTGTTGATATCGTCCCATTTCGGTGACGAGCTCACCACCCCGAGCCGTCAACCAGCCCAGGGGAACATCCCATTGCGGCCAATGGTAAGGTGTGATTTCCTGCATCAATGGGGTGAACTTTGTTGGTGCTCTTACACCGTGGCGACTTACTATCACAACTCGTTCAAGCTTCATGTCATCTGGCACTTCCGCCTGTAATGGGAAAGAACCAAACATGAATATAAACATTATTAATCGAAAAAGTAGCGTATTCATTGCCAGCCAACCTTATAGTTAATGAACCATAAATAGTTAACATAGGGATTACTGTATAATCATCTTATCACATAAACATTCATCCCACGCCACTATTCCAATGAACCTCATCGCATAAGAAAGAGAGACCACTACCAGGCCGACGCCGTTATTTTTCACTACGCGAAAGCCTTCTTCCATTAGCGCCCACGAGAGACATAACCACGACTTAACGTGATAACTGGCCTCCCAGGTGCAACATGATTTGTACTAGTCATAAGAATCGACCTTCAACATACAGGCTGTATCACCATCTCTAAAGAAAAGGATAAGGCATGTCACTATGCACAATGACAAATAGGGGTATCACAGATTAAATAATTCACTCTCACCCTGAAAAAATCTATGTTTATAATTTGACCACCAATTTTATAAAGACTTATAAAAAAGAAATACAAATATTAAAAAAGTGAAACAAAAAGATTCAACAAAAGATCGTTATAATAATAAAATCAATAACTCACGAACAAAAACACCATAAAAAAATGATCTTTTTCAATGAGTTATCAAAAAACAACTACACTTTTCATCTATGAAAAATTGTCATTAGTAATGTTAAGGTCTCTAATATGGAATGGTTAGTTGTTGACACTATTGTCTGTTCTTCGAGTGGAATTTCATTTTCAATCCTCTGGTGTAAAATAAAGCTTATTATTTGGTATGAATCTGATGTTTTCCTTCCTCCAGGTTCCAGTGTCTCGCAGACTGACTCAGGGATTTACATTGACGGGAAATTTTTTCCATTGACAATTTATAACGTCACTCCCTTTAACAAGATCTTCTGGAAAATAATCGAGTGCAGCAATGAATGTCCTGGAAGGCAAAGCATTAAAGGAGCCCAATGTACAAGTGCTCTACACTGCAGAATAGCCATTTGTCCGTACGGATTGATAAAATAGTGTGTTCTCATAGCCATGTTACACTCTATCATCACGCAAAAAAGAAACAAAATGATAATAATATGAAAAGATCAGCATAATTAGCCTATGACACATTGAATAAACCTTCGTTATTTATTACAGTGTTCTTGCGAAATTCAGATGTGTTTAATATTCTTCCCAATGGTTTACCGCATAGCAATATGCGGTTTTTTTTGCATAAAAAAGCATAACCAAAATGAACATATTCATTGCAGTAGAGTCGATGACATGCATCATATCCCGCGCTTCAGGACAGGAATAACACTCATTTATCTTTCTGCTTTACAGAAAAAAAAACAATATCCCCCCGTAAAAACGCACAACTCCATCAAGAACATCCCATATATGCAATAAATACGGAAGAGTTTTTCAAAAGTGCATGACTGTTCATATCCATCCCTCCTGAAAAAACTTTTACCACACATAAGCCATATAAAGCGATAAAAAAAATAACACATTAACCACATTTTATTGCAGAAAGGCAGGTGTTTATTTTATGTTAATTTATGAAAGAAGTAATACCTGGCCGATTAAAAAAGGGAAATTCTCAGGAGGCTGCTTATGAATAAGTCATTAACCCGCATTGCGTTATTCACAATGTTTTTCATGACACCTGTTGTTCAGGCTGATAGCATCGCATTATCATTGTCAAATGATGACGCAGGTATCTTTCAGCCTGCGCTTAACAAAATTTATAGTCATAAAGATGAAGCTCGCGATGATTATACACAAGGTCTCTTCCTGGGTTATAGCCATGATGTTACAGACTCAAGCCAGTTATCGTTTCATATCGCACAAGATATCTACTCACCATCAGGAGACAATAAGCGGTTACCGACAGCAATAACCGGAGACAGAGCTTTTAGTGCATTTCTGTACACGGGTGTTGAATGGAATTCTTTAGCGACTAGCTGGTTTCGCTATCGCCTGGGGACAGACGTCGGCGTGATAGGACCAGATGCTGGCGGTCAACAAGTTCAGAATAAAGCTCATCAAATGATTAATGCTGAAAAATATCAAGCATGGGATGATCAAATCGAAAATCGCTATGGATATACGGTTAAAGGAATGCTATCGCTGACTCCTGATGTGGATATCCTGGGAACGAATGTTGGTATTTATCCAGAAATATCCGCGGTAAGCGGAAATCTTTTTGAATATGTAGGATACGGTGCAACGCTTGCCATAGGCAATGACAAAACCCTGAACTCAGATAACGGGTATGGTCTGCTTGCGACTCGTGGGTTAATGCATACATCAAAAAATGATGGTTTAATATACAAGATATTTGCCGGGATGGAACGTCGGGAAGTTGACCGTAACTATACATTACAAGGAAAAACGCTTCAGACCCGAAATGAAACCGTCTCCCTTAATCATACCGTTGATGAATATCGCATCGGAGCCACTTTAGGTTATTCTCCGGTCGCTTTTACCTTATCTTTTAATCGTGTATCACCGGAGTTTAAAACTGGAAAAGATTATTCATTTGTCAACGGTTCTGTGACCTTCCTCTTTTAATCATCCGCCAAAACATAACGATAAGTATCTGCGGGGCTGTCGCTGATAAGTGGCAGTCCGCACACTTTTATATGCTTTTCACCCTCACCGCGACCTATAATCCCTGGAGATACAGATGAAGTTTCACTCCCTCAGTTATCTGTGAGAAAGATTAAGTGACCGCGAATACTATAACCTGACCGTACATTTCCCCGGACAGTCCTGCCCATCATGCCTGTCCGTCTGCATGGCAATATAGGGTAACCCTGCAATGCCAGAATTCATCAAAAAAGGTCGCTCCCCTTCAACAGTAAATAAACAAATGGCAGTTTTATCGTAAATGCTGAAGCTTGCGAACAGAAGTCAGTTTATATTACATGCACCTTATGAGGGGGTATCGAGGCTCCAGCTCGTTAAAACAGATCCCGATCCACTTTTACTTCATGAGTATCAGGCGCTGATCTTGGCACTTCCCCACAAACTTGCCTTCATCATTATAGTGGCAACACACACGGGGATAAGACCAGGGGAAATATGTGCGCTGGCCTGGGAGGATGTAGACCTGAAAAAGGTGAGATCCATGTATCCAGAGACCAGACGAATAAACATTTGTGTGTTCCGCCCATAACGGTTGCTGGCATAAGAACGTCGCGTTGTCTTTATCCCCGGATCGGGTTCATACACTAAAGAAGGTTTCTTTTCCAAATACTCGATTTCCTGCAGCGGGAAACGTGGTACTAAACTTTCAGGTATCTGGCAGAGAAATGCCTGTCAGTCACGGCATAATTATGCTGGCTGGATGCTAATGGCCGCAGCGAACCCTTCATTCATTGCCCGCCAGATGGGGCATGAAGATGCTCGCATGGTGTGTGAGGTTTATTCTACGTGGATTGGTGACATGACCCAGGACCAGGTCAGCCTGCGGAATAATCAAATGCCAACAGCATTGCTCCAGGGATTATCCCAAGGGCGGGGCCTGATAAAAAAGTCATTTAATTTCATTGTGCTGGTTTCAACTTACATAATCAGCGTTAAACTATTCATACCGTAAATAGAGTGAGAAAAGATGATGCGTGTACTGGTTGTTGAGGATAATGCGTTATTACGTCATCACCTGAAAGTTCAGCTTCAGGATGCCGGACATCAGGTTGACGACGCCGAAGATGCCAAAGAGGCCGATTATTACCTTAACGAACACTTGCCTGACATCGCTATCGTCGATTTGGGTCTTCCGGATGAAGATGGACTTTCACTGATCCGCCGCTGGCGGAGCAATGACGTTTCTCTCCCGGTTCTCGTCCTGACCGCCCGTGAAAGCTGGCAGGACAAAGTGGAAGTGCTGAGCGCAGGTGCAGATGACTACGTCACCAAGCCGTTCCATATTGAGGAAGTCGCCGCGCGGATGCAGGCGCTGATGCGCCGTAACAGCGGCCACGCTTCGCAGATTATCTCTATTCCGCCTTTTCAGGTTGATCTCTCGCGCCGCGAACTCTCGGTCAATGATGAAGTGATCAAACTGACCGCGTTTGAGTACACCATCATGGAAACGCTGATCCGCAATAATGGCAAAGTGGTCAGCAAAGACTCGCTGATGTTGCAGCTGTATCCGGACGCCGAGCTACGTGAAAGCCACACTATCGACGTGCTGATGGGCCGCCTGCGTAAAAAAATACAGGCGCAGTATCCGGATGAAGTCATTACCACTGTGCGGGGTCAGGGATATCTTTTTGAATTGCGCTGATGAATAAACTGTTGCGTCATCTTTTTCCGTTGTCACTGCGCCTGCGTTTTCTGCTGGCCACCGCAGGCGTAGTGCTGGTGCTTTCTCTGGCCTATGGCATGGTTGCGCTGGTCGGCTACAGCGTGAGTTTCGATAAGACCACGTTTCGTCTGCTGCGCGGCGAAAGTAATCTCTTTTATACGCTTGCAAAATGGGAAGGTAATAAGATCCACGTCGAACTTCCCGAGCACCTCGACATGCAGAGTCCCACGATGTCGCTGATCTATGATGAGAACGGCAAACTGCTGTGGGCCCAGCGTAACGTCCCCTGGCTGGTCAGACTGATTCAGCCCGACTGGCTGAAAAGCAATGGTTTTCATGAAATAGAAGCCGACATCAGCGCCAGCAGCTCGCTGCTCAATGACGATCACTCCGTTCAGGAACGATTGAAAGAGGTTCGGGAAGATGACGACGACGCCGAAATGACCCACTCGGTGGCGGTTAACGTCTACCCGGCTACCGCGCGCATGCCGCAACTGACGATTGTGGTGGTAGACACCATTCCGATTGAGCTTAAACGTTCGTATATGGTCTGGAGCTGGTTTATTTATGTGCTGGCTGCCAACCTGTTGCTGGTCATTCCCCTGCTCTGGGTGGCGGCATGGTGGAGTTTGCGCCCCATTGAAGCACTGGCTCGTGAGGTGCGCGAACTGGAAGAACACCACCGCGAACAGCTTAACCCTGCAACGACGCGGGAATTGACCAGCCTGGTGCGTAACCTGAACCGCCTGTTGAAAAGCGAGCGCGAACGTTATGACAAATACCGCACCACGCTGACCGATCTCACCCACAGCCTGAAGACGCCGCTCGCCGTGCTGCAAAGTACGTTGCGTTCGATGCGTAGCGATAAGATGAGCGTCAGCGAGGCAGAACCGGTAATGCTCGAACAGATCAGCCGGATTTCACAGCAAATCGGCTACTATCTGCATCGCGCCAGTATGCGCGGCGGGGGTGTCCTGCTGAGCCGCGAGCTGCATCCGGTCGCACCGCTACTGGATAATCTCACCTCGGCGCTGAACAAAGTGTATCAGCGTAAAGGCGTGAACATTAGCCTCGATATCTCACCGGAAATCAGCTTTGTCGGCGAGCAGAACGATTTTGTCGAGGTGATGGGCAACGTGCTGGATAATGCCTGCAAGTACTGTCTCGAGTTTGTTGAGATTTCTGCCCGCCAGACCGACGATCATCTGTACATCGTGGTGGAAGATGACGGTCCAGGGATCCCACTCAGCAAGCGCGATCTGGTCTTTGACCGCGGTCAACGCGTGGATACGATGCGTCCGGGGCAAGGGGTCGGGTTGGCCGTGGCGCGTGAAATTACCGAGCAATACGATGGCAAAATCGTTGCCAGCGACAGCCTGCTCGGCGGTGCACGTATGGAAGTCATTTTTGGACATCAACAGCCGGGGCCGAAAGACGACTAAACCAAAATGTAATAAATATGAGCCAACTGCACGCATCTGGTTAAGCATCCGTTATAATCGGTGACAGATACCCGCCCCAGCCTGTGGAAGCTCAATATGGAATACCAATTAACACTCAACTGGCCCGAATTTCTTGAACGTCACTGGCAAAAGCGCCCAGTGGTGTTAAAACGCGGCTTTAATAACTTCATCGATCCCCTCTCCCCTGACGAACTGGCAGGGCTGGCGATGGAAAGTGAAGTCGATAGCCGCCTGGTAAGCCATCAGGATGGCAAATGGCAGGTAAGCCATGGTCCGTTCGAAAGCTATGACCATCTCGGCGAGAATAACTGGTCGTTACTGGTGCAGGCGGTGAACCACTGGCATGAGCCAACCGCCGCGCTGATGCGCCCCTTCCGCGCCCTGCCTGACTGGCGTATCGACGATCTGATGATCTCATTCTCGGTCCCTGGCGGCGGCGTAGGTCCCCATCTCGATCAGTATGATGTGTTTATCATTCAGGGAACCGGTCGTCGTCGCTGGCGCGTGGGTGAGAAGTTGCAGATGAAGCAGCACTGCCCGCATCCGGACCTGCTGCAGGTCGATCCTTTTGAAGCCATCATCGATGAAGAACTGGAGCCGGGCGATATTCTCTACATTCCGCCAGGATTCCCGCATGAAGGCTATGCGCTGGAAAACGCGATGAACTATTCCGTCGGTTTCCGCGCACCAAACACCCGTGAACTGATCAGCGGGTTTGCCGACTACGTCCTGCAACGTGAGCTGGGCAGTACTTATTACAGCGACCCGGACATGCCGTCGCGTGAGCATCCTGCTGACGTCCTGCCGCAGGAAATGGACAAACTGCGCACTATGATGCTGGATCTGATTAATCAGCCGGAGCATTTTAAACAGTGGTTTGGCGAGTTTATCTCCCAGTCGCGTCATGAACTGGATATTGCGCCGCCGGAGCCGCCGTATCAACCTGATGAAATCTACGATGCCCTGAAACAAGGCGATGTGCTGGTGCGTCTGGGGGGGTTACGGGTACTGCGTGTGGGTGATGACGTTTATGCCAACGGCGAGAGAATTGATTCTCCGCACCGTCCGGCGCTGGAAGCCCTTGCCAGCCATATCGTGCTGACTGCAGAGAACTTTGGTGACGCGCTGGAAGATCCATCGTTCCTCGCGATGCTGGCAGCCCTGGTCAACAGCGGGTACTGGTTCTTCGAAGGGTAACATTGAAATGATGCCGGATGGCGGCGCTAACGCGTCTTATCCGGCCTACGGTTCACATGTCCTGTAGGCCAGATAAGCGTCGCGTCAACTGGCATCAACCACGCTACGACCGCTTCGCCGTTAATTCGGCAATCCGCACAATCACCTGCACCGCTTTTTCCATCCCTTCCAGCGTCACAAACTCATGCTTGCCATGATAGTTGTAGCCGCCAGTGAACAGATTCGGGCACGGTAATCCCATGAAAGAGAGCTGTGCGCCGTCGGTACCGCCGCGAATCGGCTTCATATCTGGTTGAATATCGCAGTCACGCATCGCCTGCTGTGCGATATCCAGAACATGCGGATGCTCAACCACTTTTTCGCGCATATTGTAATAACTGTCTTCAATCACCAGTTCAATATAGCAGTCCGGATGCAGCCCCTTCCCGACCTTCCTGGCAATCTCCATCATCTTACGTTTGCGCGCTTCAAACTGTTTGCGGTCGAAGTCGCGAATGATGTAGTGCATATCGGCGCGATCCACGGTGCCTTTCATGCTCGCCAGATGGTAGAAGCCCTCATATCCTTCAGTCATTTCCGGGCTTTCATCCGCAGGAACCTCGGCGTGAATACGCGCCGCCAGCGATAATGCGTTGACCATCACGCCTTTTGCCGTCCCCGGATGCACGTTATTGCCGACGATTTTGATATTCACCGAAGCGGCATTGAAGTTCTCAAACTCAAGTTCACCCACGCCGCCGCCGTCGACGGTATAGGCCCATTTGGCGTCAAAGGCTGCTACATCAAAGTGTTTCGCCCCTTTGCCCACCTCTTCGTCCGGTGTAAAAGCGACGCGAATATCGCCATGCGGAATATTTTTATGCTTCAGTACCGCCAGCGCGGTCATGATTTCCGCCACACCCGCTTTGTCGTCCGCCCCCAGCAGCGTTTTGCCGTCGGTGGTGATCAGCGTTTGACCAAGCAACTGATGCAGCACCGGGAACATCACCGGCGACAACACTTCATCACCAATGCCCAGCGCGATATCACCGCCGCGATAGTTCTCCACGATCTGCGGATTTACGTGCTTACCGCTGAAATCCGGTGAGGTATCCACATGGGAAATGAAGCCAATAGCAGGGATATCGCCAGGGACATTCGCCGGCAACGTTGCCATCAGCGTCCCTTTGTCACTTAACGTCACATTGACCAGCTCCATCTCTTCGAGCTGCTGTTTGAGCAAATTTAATAACTTCCACTGTCCCTCGGTACTGGGAACCTGTCTCACACCCGCTTTCGATTGGGTATCCAATGAAACGTAGTGTAAAAAACGCTCAAGTAGTTTATCCATGCAGTCACCCTCACTATTTGTGACAACATTATCAGTAAGCCACAAAAGACAAATATTGCGTCAGGTCACTTTTATCCCCGCAAACGAGAATATTTCGCTTCCGGACCCCTTTATTCAGGAAATATATCCACAAAAGCGTACAGGATGCATCGCGGCGGCAAGCGATTGAATCCCCCAGGCGCGAACAAACCGTACGTGACTGGGGTATGTGAGTGCAGTCTACAAACAGGCAGTCTGAAGGATGAAGTGTAGAGTAATTAGCAACAAACATTGGCGATGACAACGGTTTGCCGTAGAATTACGGCCCTTATTAAGAGTCACCAAGGTGGTCAACCACAAACCCCGCATCGGTCAGCCATCCGTTGCGTCTACATGGGACAGAGTAAAAAATTGAATAAACAACCGCGTTCGCTTTCACCGCTGGTTCTTTTGTCAGGTATCAGCAAAAGCTTCGATGGAAAAGAGGTCATTTCTGAACTGGATTTGACAATCAATAATGGCGAGTTCCTCACGCTGCTTGGCCCTTCTGGCTGCGGTAAAACAACCGTTTTGCGCCTGATTGCCGGTCTGGAAACCGTAGATTCCGGGCACATCATGCTCGATAACGAGGATATCACTCACGTACCGGCAGAAAACCGTTATGTGAATACCGTCTTTCAAAGCTATGCGCTATTCCCCCACATGACTGTTTTTGAAAATGTGGCCTTCGGTTTGCGTATGCAGAAAACCCCTGCAGCCGACATCACGCCACGCGTACTGGAAGCCCTGCGGATGGTGCAACTGGAAGAGTTTGCACAGCGTAAACCACATCAACTTTCCGGCGGCCAACAGCAGCGCGTAGCGATTGCCCGTGCTGTGGTCAATAAACCCCGCCTGTTGCTGCTGGATGAATCCCTCTCCGCGCTGGACTATAAGCTGCGAAAGCAGATGCAGAACGAACTGAAAGCCTTGCAGCGTAAGCTCGGCATCACGTTCGTGTTCGTGACGCACGATCAGGAAGAAGCCCTGACCATGTCCGATCGCATCGTCGTGATGCGCGATGGGCGCATCGAACAGGACGGCACGCCGCGTGAAATTTACGAAGAGCCGAAAAACCTGTTCGTCGCCGGATTCATTGGCGAAATCAATATGTTTAACGCCACGGTGATCGAACGTCTGGACGAACAGCGCGTTCGTGCTAACGTCGAAGGCCGTGAATGCAATATCTACGTCAACTTCGCCGTTGAGCCAGGACAGAAACTGCACGTTCTGTTACGCCCGGAAG
Organism: Citrobacter sp. LST-B2; assembly: GCF_057983045.1. Taxonomy (NCBI): domain Bacteria; kingdom Pseudomonadati; phylum Pseudomonadota; class Gammaproteobacteria; order Enterobacterales; family Enterobacteriaceae; genus Citrobacter; species Citrobacter sp. LST-B2. The sequence goes on along the minus strand of NZ_CP192598.1, from coordinate 2,149,309 downwards.
ATTTGCGCGTGGATGAAATCAACGATGACAACCACATTGACGGCCTGATCGGCTATGTCCGTGAACGTAACTATAAAGGTATGACGCTGGAGTCGGTGGTTGAACTGGAAAATGGCAAGATGGTGATGGTCAGCGAATTCTTCAACGAAGATGACCCGGACTTTGACCACTCTCTCGACCAGAAAATGGCCATTAACTGGGTAGAAAGCTGGGAGGTCGTACTGGCTGATGAAGAACACAAGTAAATTCCAGAATGTGGTGATTGTCACTATCGTCGGTTGGCTTGTGTTGTTTGTCTTTCTGCCCAACCTGATGATCATTGGCACCAGCTTTTTGACCCGCGACGATGCCAGCTTCGTCAAAATGGTCTTTACGCTGGACAACTACGCGCGCCTGCTCGATCCGCTCTATTTTGAAGTGCTGTTGCACTCGTTGAATATGGCGCTGATCGCCACCCTCGCCTGCCTCGTGCTCGGCTATCCATTTGCCTGGTTTCTGGCGCGACTGCCAGAGAAAGTCCGCCCACTGCTGCTATTTCTGCTGATTGTTCCCTTCTGGACCAACTCGCTGATCCGCATCTACGGGCTGAAAATTTTCCTTAGCACCAAGGGCTATCTGAACGAGTTTCTGCTTTGGCTCGGGGTGATCGATACGCCGATGCGCATTATGTTTACCCCGAGCGCAGTCATTATTGGTCTTGTGTATATCCTGCTGCCGTTTATGGTGATGCCACTGTATTCCAGTATTGAGAAACTCGACAGACCGTTGCTGGAAGCGGCAAAAGATCTGGGTGCCAGTAAATTGCAGACCTTTATTCGGATCATCATTCCGCTAACCATGCCAGGGATTATTGCGGGCTGCCTGCTGGTAATGCTGCCCGCGATGGGACTGTTCTACGTCTCCGATCTGATGGGCGGCGCGAAAAACCTGCTGATCGGTAACGTGATTAAAGTTCAGTTCCTCAATATCCGCGACTGGCCGTTTGGTGCCGCAACCAGCATTACCCTGACGATTGTGATGGGCCTGATGCTGCTGGTTTACTGGCGCGCCTCCCGATTGCTGAACAAAAAGGGAGAACTCGAATGATCGGTCGTCTGCTTCGCGGCGGTTTTATGACCGCTATCTACGCGTACCTGTATATTCCGATCATTATTTTGATTGTGAACTCCTTTAACAGCTCGCGCTTTGGCATTAACTGGCAGGGCTTTACCACCAAATGGTATGGCCTGCTGATGAACAACGATAGCCTGCTGCAGGCGGCGCAACATTCGCTGACGATGGCTATTTTTTCCGCAACGTTCGCCACCGCTATCGGGTCGTTAACGGCCGTGGCGCTGTATCGATACCGTTTTCGCGGCAAGCCGTTCGTCAGCGGGATGCTGTTTGTGGTCATGATGTCGCCGGATATCGTGATGGCGATTTCACTGCTGGTGCTGTTTATGCTGCTGGGCATTCAGTTGGGCTTCTGGTCACTACTGTTCTCACATATCACCTTCTGCCTGCCTTTCGTGGTTGTGACGGTCTATTCGCGGCTGAAGGGGTTTGACGTGCGGATGCTGGAAGCAGCAAAAGATCTGGGTGCCAGCGAAATGACTATCCTGCGTAAAATCATTCTGCCATTAGCGATGCCAGCAGTCGCCGCTGGCTGGTTGTTGAGCTTTACCCTGTCGATGGACGATGTGGTGGTTTCGTCGTTCGTCACCGGGCCGGGTTATGAAATTCTACCGTTGAAGATCTACTCAATGGTGAAAGTCGGCGTTTCACCGGAGGTGAATGCGCTGGCGACTATTCTGTTGGTGTTATCGCTGGTTCTGGTGATCGCCAGCCAACTTATTGCTCGTGATAAAACTAAAGTTCAGGGGACGTTAAAATGAAAAAATGGTCACGCCACCTGCTCGCGGCAGGCGCTCTCGTCATGGGAATCAGCGCTGCGCACGCGGACGACAGTAAAACACTCTATTTCTACAACTGGACCGAGTATGTTCCGCCAGGACTGCTGGAACAGTTCACTAAAGAGACCGGCATCAAGGTTATTTACTCGACCTACGAGTCGAATGAAACCATGTACGCCAAGCTCAAAACGTACAAAGACGGCGCATATGACCTGGTCGTGCCATCGACTTACTATGTCGATAAAATGCGTAAAGAAGGCATGATTCAGAAGATTGATAAGTCGAAGTTATCCAACTTCAACAATCTCGATCCGGAGATGCTGAACAAGCCGTTCGATCCCAACAACGACTACTCCATTCCGTACATCTGGGGCGCGACGGCCATTGGCGTGAACAGCGACAGCATCGACCCGAAAACCGTCACCCGTTGGGCTGACCTGTGGAAACCGGAATACAAAGGCAGTCTGCTGCTGACCGACGATGCGCGCGAAGTGTTCCAGATGGCGCTGCGTAAACTGGGCTATTCCGGCAACACCACCGATCCTAAAGAGATTGAAGCAGCCTATAACGAGCTGAAAAAGCTGATGCCTAACGTTGCCGCGTTTAACTCCGACAACCCGGCGAATCCGTATATGGAAGGCGAAGTGAATCTGGGGATGGTGTGGAACGGCTCTGCCTTCGTCGCCCGTCAGGCCGGTACGCCGCTGGAAGTAGTCTGGCCGAAAGAAGGCGGGATCTTCTGGATGGACAGCCTTTCAATCCCGGCAAACGCCAAAAACAAAGAAGGCGCGCTGAAGTTGATCAACTTCCTGCTGCGCCCGGACGTGGCGAAGGAAGTGGCGGAAACCATCGGCTATCCGACGCCAAACCTGGCGGCACGTAAGCTGTTAAGCCCGGAAATCGCCAACGATAAATCACTCTATCCGGATGCAGAAACCATCAGTAAAGGCGAATGGCAGAACGATGTAGGCTCCGCCAGCACAATTTACGAAGAGTATTATCAGAAGCTAAAAGCAGGACGCTAATCCAGCAAAAGGCCCGGAAAATCCGGGCCTTTTTATTACAAACCTTTCAATAACTTCTCCACAAACTCAGGTACAACCTGGCTTGCCGGACCGTAATATTTCTCTTCAAACTCACTGCCGACCTGGCTTGGTTCCAGATTCAGCTCAACCGTATGCGCGCCATGCAGCTTCGCTTCGTGGACAAAACCAGCCGCCGGATAAACGTGTCCGGAGGTGCCGATGGCGATAAAAACATCCGCCATGGCCAGCGCCATATAGATTTCATCCATCCCGAGCGGCATCTCACCAAACCACACCACGTGCGGACGCAGCGGCGCAGGAAACTGGCAACAGTGACATTTATCTTCCGGCGTCACATCGCCCGTCCACTCCAGAATTTGTCCGCTCTGCGAGCAGTGCACTTTCAACAGCTCGCCATGCATATGGATGATGTTCTGGTTACCCGCCCGCTCATGCAGGTTATCGATATTCTGTGTCACCAGCAAAAAGCGGTCGCCCAATGCCTCTTCCAGCTTTGCCAGCGCGATGTGCGCCGGATTAGGCTGGATTTCAGGCTGCTGCAATTGCCGACGGCGGGCATTATAGAATGACTGCACCAGCGCGGGATTACGGGCAAAGCCTTCCGGCGTCGCCACATCTTCAACCCGGTGTTCTTCCCACAGTCCATCAGCGGCGCGGAAGGTACGAATACCAGACTCCGCGGAGATCCCTGCCCCTGTAAGCACCAAAACTCTTGGTTTTTCCATCACTTCCGGTACCACTCTGTCTCTGAAAAAGATCCGTTGACGAAGGCGTTCGCGCAGATGGCGTTTGTTTTTCCGAAATCGACTTAACCGATGACCCCGACGCGACAGCATAGCAACCTCTTTTGATTAATCGGTAAGATGTAAGAAGGCAGCACCACGCATCCCACCGGCATCACCATGTCGTGCTCGCTCAATGCGGGGCACTCGTGCCACGGGAAGCAGATGACGCGGTAGTCTGTCCGCCAGATCGGTGGTAATGGCGGTAAAATTCGACAATCCGCCGCCGATGACGACCAAATCCGGATCGACAATAGTCAGGATATTTCCCAGACACACCGCCAGCAAATCCAGATAACGCTCAACATGCGCCCGCGCCTGTTCATCGCCTTGCTCCCACAGTGAAATGATTTCAGGCGCCTGTAACGGTTGATGATAATAATGCTGATACAACCAGGCAAATCCTCGCCCGGACAGATAATTTTCAATACAGCCGAGTTGACCGCAGCCACAGCGGCGCAACGGGAAATCGAGACCCATCAGGGTGAGCGCATCGACCGGCAGACGCATATGACCAAACTCGCCGGTAATGTAACTGCGCCCGGTAATCGGTTTTCCGTTGAGGATTAAACCGCCGCCCACCCCGGTGCCCAGAATCAAGCCCATCACCAGCGGATAGCGGGTGAATTCATCATCCCAGGCTTCAGACAGGGCAAAACAGTTTGCATCGTTGTCGAGACGAACGTCGCGATCAAGGCGCGCGCTAAGATCGGCGCGCAGGGGTTTGCCACTGGTAGCAGGGACATTCGCGGCGTACAGCGTGCCATCTTCGGTTTCCGGCATTCCGGGGATGCCAATGCCCACCGAACCTTTCACGCCAAAACGCTGATCGGCTTCCGCCACCAGCCCGCAAACAGCCTCTAAAAAAGCGTCATAGCTGTCGCGCGGCGTGGGAACACGCTTTTCCCACCGTAATTTCCGCTCGTTGTCAAAGACGCCTAGCGCAATTTTTGTCCCACCAATATCAAACCCGTAATACATTGCCGCTCCTTGTTTTATACACTTCATCCTTCAGGCGGCCGCTGTTCTGGTCACAGGGAGGTTGTTGTGTATCTCTCACGCAATTATGGTTACTGGCCGCTAAGTACTCTTGCAGGATCGATGTTACTGGCGCGCCGCGCCGGATACCAACTCGCCAACAAACTCAGCAACAGTGCGGTGACCAGCACATAAATCACATCCAGCCAGTGCAATTCGGATGGCAGGAAGTCGATAAAATAGATATCCCCGGAAAGGAACTGATGGCCGATCAGCGTTTCGATGCCGTTAATGATTGGCGTCAGCTGTAGCGAAACCACCACACCAATGACCACGCCGATCAGGCTGCCGAACAGTCCTGCCAGCAAACCGTACCAGACAAAAATGGCGCGGATCAGGCCATCTTTCGCCCCCAGCGTTCTTAATACCGCAATATCGCCACTCTTGTCTTTTACCGCCATCACTAATGTTGAGACAATGTTAAAACAGGCGACACCGATCACCAGCACCATCGCCAGATACATAATGGCGCGAATCATCTGGATATCGCGGTACATATAGCCATAGGTGCCAATCCAGCTCTTGATGTAAACATAGCTGTTGGTCACTTCACCAGCATCACGCACCAGTTTGTTGGCGTTGAAAACGTCGTTGACCTTCAGCGCGATGCCGGAAACCGTGTTGTTCATCTCCAGATACTGCTGGGCATCGGCCATCGGGATCATCGCGAAGCTGTGATCCAGTTGACCGCTTAACTGCAAAATGCCAGCAACGTGTAGCCGCACGCGTTTCGGCTGCATCAGCTTATGATCGGCATTTGAATTGGGGATCATGATGGAGACCCAGTCCCCCTGCTTCACCTTCAGCGCGTCTGCAACGCCCTTACCGATAATGATTTGTTGTTCACCAGCTTTAAAATCAGCCCAGGCGTTATTCTGCACAAACGAGGGCAACGCGCTCAAACGCTGTTCCTGCTGCGGATCCACGCCTTTTACCTGAATAGCGCGCAAATTCGCCCCGCTCTCCACCAGTCCGGTAAAGTTGATGTACGGCGCTGCGGCGGTAATACCCGGCACTTTTTGAACCTTCTCCAGCGCGTCGCGCCAGTTGGTCCACGGTTGATTAACCGCTTCAATCTCGCCGTGCGGCACCACGGCCAGAATGCGGTTGTTCAGCTCACGCTCAAAGCCGTTCATCGCGCTCAGGCCGACGATCAGAACCGCCACCCCCAGCGCGATACCGATAGTCGAGATCACCGAAATCAGCGATACCATACCGCTGCGCCGCCGTCCCCGGCTAAAGCGCAGACCGATTAATAACGATAAAGGCGAGGCCATTACTCCGCCCCCATCAGGCTCAGTTCTGCCGTCAGGCGTCCGTCACGCATTTCCAGTTGGCGACTCATGCGCTTCGCCAGCTGCAGATCGTGAGTGACGACCAGAAACGCGGTGCCCTGCGAGCGGTTCAATTCGCCCAGAAGCTGGAAGATGCTGTCGGCGTTGCGCGCATCCAGATTACCGGTTGGTTCATCCGCCAGCACCAGTCGCGGGTTGTTGACCAGCGCGCGGGCAATCGCCACACGCTGACGCTCACCGCCAGACAGTTCAGACGGACGATGGCTGGCACGATGATCCAGCCCTACCGCTTTCAGCATTTCACGCGCCCGTGCGTTAATTTCAGCCGGTTTGTGTTTGCCAATCAGCAGCGGCATCGCCACGTTTTCCAGCGCGGTGAAATCCGGCAGCAGGTGGTGGAACTGATAAATAAAGCCGAGCTTCTGATTACGCAGCTCCGCTTTCGCCGCCGACGACAGTTTACTCATCGGCTGACCGCTAAAAATGACATCGCCGGAGGTCGGGGTATCCAGCCCGCCCAGCAGGTGCAACAACGTACTTTTGCCGGAGCCGGAGCTGCCGACAATCGCCATCATTTCGCCTTCGCCCACGCTGAAGCTGACATCGTGCAACACGTCGGTTTGCACGGAACCTTCCTGATAGCGTTTGCACAATTTGTCGCATTGCAACAGGATCTTATTCATAACGTAAAGCCTCAGCGGGTTGAGTAGCGGCAGCGCGCCAGGAAGGATAAAGCGTGGAAAGCAACGCGATGGCCATTGCCACCAGCGCAATGATGATGACCTGCAGCGGCTCGATCGCCACCGGCAGCGCCGCACCGTCCAGCAGGATACCGATCACCGGCATCAGGGTATTGAGCTGACTGGCCAACAGCGCACCCAGCGCGGCACCCAGCAGCGCGCCAATAATCCCGGCGCTGGCCCCCTGTACCATAAAGACCATCATGATCTGTCGCGGCGTCAGCCCCTGCGTTTGCAAAATAGCCACTTCTCCCTGCTTCTCCATCACCATCAGACCCAACGAGGTAATAATATTGAACGCGGCAACCGCTACGATCAGGCTCAACAGCAGCCCCATCATGTTCTTTTCCATCCGCACGGCCTGGAACAGTTCGCCTTTACGCTCGCGCCAGTCCTGCCATTTCGTCCCTTCCGGCAACGTCTGCTGACTGAGCGAATCCACCTTCAGCGGCTCATTCAGCCACAAACGCCAACCGGTGATATTCCCGGCCGGGTAGCGCATGATGCGCGAGGCGTCCTGAATATTGGTCAACATCTGGTAACCATCGACTTCACTGTTCGCTGCAAAGGTGCCGATCACGGTAAACAGACGCTGGCTTGGCAGACGGCCCATCGGCGTGAACTGACTGGCAGACGGCACCATCACGCGGATCTGATCGCCACGATTAACCCCCAACTGGCCTGCGAGCTGCTCACCGAGGATGACATTATACTTACCTGGCTGCAGATCGGTTTGCTTCACATTGACCAGATACGGCGTAAGCGGATCTTTTTGTGCCGGGTCGATACCCAACATAACCCCGACCGCCACGCTGCGCGCGCTTTGCAGCACGACATCGCCGGTTGTCAGCGGCGCAATACGATTGACACCGTTCAGTTTTACAGCGCTTTCCGGCAGTTGCTGTGGATTCAGAGAGCCTTGTTCCGCAGAAAGGATGGCCTGGGGCATCAACCCCAGGATGTTATTTTGCAGTTCACGTTCAAAACCGTTCATCACTGACAAAACCGTGACCAGCGCCATCACCCCAAGGGTAATGCCGATGGTTGAAAGCCAGGAGACAAAGCGACCGAAGCGATCTGCTGCACGCCCGCGCATGTAACGCAGGCCGATGAATAGAGCGACAGGTTGGTACATGAAATCCGTCTGGTTGCTGTTAGCAAAGTCACGAGTATATAAGCGAAAGCCGCATGGGTAAACGCCTGAACCGTAAGTGTTCGTCAGTACACAGTTGAAAGGGATCCACCGCGCGACAGGCGCAGGATACCGTCCTCACTGACCCTGATCCTTTTCTTAAAAAAATCAAAAAACAGAATGTTACGCATTACAGCACCAGAGTCACCCCGCAGGATCACAGGCTATGTTGAATAACGCGAGCGTGCTGTCCTGATGAAAAAGAAAGAACTATGGATTAATCAAATCAAAGGGTTATGTATCTGTCTGGTCGTCATCTATCACTCAGTCATCACCTTTTACCCGCATCTGACCCACTTCCAGTTGCCCCTTTCACAGCTGCTGTCGAAATGCTGGGTTTACTTTAATCTCTATCTCGCCCCGTTTCGCATGCCGGTATTTTTCTTTATCTCGGGCTTTTTGATTCGCCGCTACATCGACAGCGTGAGCTGGAAAGAAAGCGTTAATAAGCGAATCTGGAGTATTTTCTGGGTGCTGGCGCTGTGGGGTGTGGTCCAGTGGCTGGCGCTCAACGCCCTGAACAACTGGCTGGCGCCGTCACGCGATCTGCTTCATGCGTCCAACGCCGCTTACGCCAGTTCCGTTAGCCAGTTCCTTCACGGCATGCTGACTGCCAGCACCAGCCTGTGGTATCTGTATGCGCTCATTGTCTATTTCATAGTCTGTAAAGTGTTCAGCCGCTGGGCCGTGCCGCTGTTCGCCCTGTTTGTTGTACTGAGCGTGACGGTCAACTTTTCTGCCACCCCGTGGTGGGGAATGAACAGTGTGATCCGCAACCTGCCGTATTACAGCCTCGGTGCCTGGTTTGGCGTCCCGCTGATGGCAGGGATTAAAGAAGTGCCGTTGCGCCGATATGCGCTGCCCTGCGCAGCTGCCTTCGTGCTGGCTATCGCCGCATGGCTGTTTAACGTCTCATTGCTGCTGTCGTTGGTCTCTATTGTGCAGATCATGAAGCTGTTTTATCAGTATGAGCAGCGCTTCGGTATGCGTGAATCCAGTCTGCTTAATGTGATCGGTTCGAATACTATCGCGATTTATACCACGCATCGCATTCTGGTCGAGGCGTTCAGCCTGCTGCTGATCCCGCAAATCAATGCCGCCGTCTGGTCCCCCGAACTGGAACTGGCCCTGTTGTTGATCTATCCGTTTGCCAGTCTGTTGGTGTGCACGCTGTTGGGTCTTGCCATGCGTAAAGTGTCGCAGGACCTGTTCGGCGATATCCTCTTCTCTCCCCCTTCTCGCCCGCAAACCGTTAGCTATTCCCGCTAAACTTTTCGCCCTCCGGTGAGGGCGATTCAATTTGCTAATGAGGAGCGATCACGGATAATAAAGGGCATTGCTTATCAGACGACTACCTAAAAGAGATTCTGACAACCGAATGCCTGAACAACAACGTTACACGCTGCCCGTGAAAGCGGGCGATCAGCGCCTGTTAGGTGAACTGACCGGGGCTGCCTGCGCCACACTGGTGGCGGAAATTGCCGAACGTCATGATGGTCCCGTCGTGCTCGTGGCGCCCGATATGCAAAACGCGCTGCGCCTGCATGATGAAATCCGTCAGTTTACCGATCAGATGGTCATGAGCCTCGCGGACTGGGAAACCCTGCCCTACGACAGTTTCTCCCCGCATCAGGAAATTATCTCCTCACGTCTCTCCACGCTGTATCAGTTGCCGTCGATGCAGCGCGGCGTGCTGATCGTCCCGGTCAATACCCTGATGCAGCGCGTCTGCCCGCACAGCTATCTGCACGGTCATGCGCTGGTGATGAAAAAAGGCCAGCGTTTATCGCGCGATGCCCTGCGTTTACAGCTCGACAGCGCTGGTTACCGGCACGTTGATCAGGTCATGGAACATGGCGAATACGCTACCCGCGGCGCGCTGCTGGATTTGTATCCTATGGGCAGCGAACAGCCCTATCGTCTGGATTTCTTCGACGATGAAATTGACAGTCTGCGCCTGTTTGACGCGGACACCCAGCGCACGCTGGAAGAAGTCGACGCCATCAATCTGCTGCCCGCCCACGAGTTCCCAACCGACAAAACGGCGATCGAACTGTTTCGCAGCCAGTGGCGCGATACCTTCGAGGTGAAGCGCGACGCAGAGCATATTTATCAACAGGTCAGCAAAGGCACTTTGCCGGCGGGGATCGAATACTGGCAGCCGCTGTTTTTCAGCGAGCCGCTGCCGCCGCTGTTTAGCTATTTCCCGGCCAATACGCTGGTGGTCAATACTGGCGATTTAGAAAACAGCGCCGAGCGTTTCCAGGCCGATACGCTGGCGCGTTTCGAAAACCGTGGCGTGGATCCGATGCGTCCGCTGCTGCCACCGGAGTCCCTCTGGTTGCGTGTCGATGAGCTCTTTTCTGAACTCAAACGCTGGCCGCGCGTGCAGCTCAAAACCGACCACCTTCCCGCCAAGGCGGCTAATACCAACTTAGGCTTCCAGTCGCTGCCGGATCTCGCGGTTCAGGCGCAGCAAAAATCACCACTGGATGCGCTGCGCAAATTCCTCGAGACCTTCAACGGGCCGGTGATTTTCTCGGTTGAGAGTGAAGGCCGCCGTGAATCTCTGGGTGAACTGCTCGCCAGAATCAAAGTCGCGCCGAAGCGCATTATGCGTCTGGATGAAGCGACGGAGGCTGGACGCTACCTGATGATTGGCGCCGCCGAGCACGGGTTTATCGATACGACGCGCCATCTGGCACTCATTTGTGAAAGCGACCTGCTGGGCGAGCGCGTGGCGCGCCGTCGTCAGGATTCACGCCGCACGATTAACCCGGATACGCTGATCCGCAACCTGGCAGAGTTGCATCCGGGTCAACCCGTGGTGCATCTGGAGCACGGCGTTGGACGCTATGCCGGGATGACCACGCTGGAAGCGGGCGGGATCAAAGGTGAATATCTGATGCTCACCTACGCTAATGACGCCAAACTGTACGTCCCGGTCTCCTCTTTGCATCTGATCAGCCGTTACGCCGGAGGCGCAGAAGAGAACGCACCGCTGCATAAACTCGGCGGCGACGCCTGGTCACGCGCGCGACAAAAAGCGGCAGAGAAAGTGCGCGACGTGGCAGCCGAGTTGTTGGACATCTACGCCCAGCGCGCGGCAAAAGAGGGCTTCGCCTTCAAACACGATCGCGAGCAGTATCAACTGTTCTGCGACGGTTTCCCCTTTGAAACCACCCCCGACCAGGCGCAGGCGATTAACGCAGTACTTAGCGACATGTGTCAGCCGCTGGCGATGGACCGCCTGGTGTGTGGTGACGTTGGATTTGGTAAAACCGAAGTGGCGATGCGCGCCGCGTTTCTCGCGGTCGAAAACCACAAGCAGGTGGCGGTGCTGGTGCCAACCACTCTGCTCGCCCAGCAACACTTTGATAATTTCCGCGACCGTTTTGCCAACTGGCCGGTGCGCATCGAAATGCTTTCCCGCTTCCGTAGCGCCAAAGAACAGGCGCAGATCCTGGAACAGGTTGCCGAAGGGAAAATTGATATTCTGATCGGTACGCATAAACTGCTGCAAAGCGATGTGAAACTGAAAGATCTGGGGCTACTGATCGTCGATGAAGAGCACCGCTTCGGCGTGCGGCATAAAGAGCGGATCAAAGCGATGCGCGCCGATGTGGACATTCTGACGCTGACCGCCACGCCAATCCCGCGTACGCTGAACATGGCCATGAGCGGCATGCGCGATCTGTCGATTATCGCCACGCCGCCAGCGCGGCGTCTGGCGGTGAAAACGTTTGTTCGCGAGTACGATGCACTGGTGGTCCGTGAGGCAATTCTGCGTGAAGTGCTGCGCGGCGGGCAGGTCTACTATCTTTATAATGATGTCGAGAACATCCAGAAAGCCGCCGACAGGCTGGCGGAGCTGGTGCCGGAGGCGCGAATTGCCATTGGTCATGGGCAGATGCGCGAACGCGAACTGGAACGCGTGATGAACGACTTCCACCATCAGCGTTTTAACGTGCTGGTCTGTACCACCATTATCGAAACCGGGATTGATATCCCGACCGCCAACACGATTATTATCGAGCGTGCGGATCACTTCGGTCTGGCACAGTTACACCAGTTGCGCGGCCGCGTAGGACGTTCACACCATCAGGCGTATGCCTGGCTGCTGACGCCGCATCCCAAAGCGATGACCACCGACGCGCAAAAACGCCTGGAAGCGATTGCCTCGCTGGAAGACCTGGGGGCGGGCTTTGCGCTGGCGACTCACGATCTGGAGATCCGCGGCGCAGGTGAACTGCTCGGGGAAGAACAGAGCGGTTCGATGGAAACCATCGGCTTTTCGCTGTATATGGAGCTGCTGGAAAACGCCGTCGATGCCCTGAAGGCCGGACGCGAGCCATCGCTGGAAGATCTCACCAGCCAGCAAACTGAAGTCGAACTGCGTATGCCGTCGCTGCTGCCGGACGATTACATCCCGGACGTGAATACCCGCCTGTCGTTCTACAAGCGTATCGCCAGCGCGAAGAGCGAGAATGAACTGGAAGAGATCAAAGTGGAGCTGATCGACCGCTTCGGTCTGCTGCCCGATCCGGCGCGTACCCTGCTGGATATCGCCCGCTTGCGTCAACAGGCGCAGAAGCTGGGTATCCGCAAACTGGAAGGCAATGAGAAAGGCGGCACTATCGAATTCGCCGAGAAGAACCATGTTAACCCAGGCTGGCTGATTGGACTGCTGCAAAAACAGCCGCAGCACTTCCGTCTTGACGGGCCGACACGACTGAAGTTCATCCAGGATCTGACCGAGCGGAAAACGCGGATGGACTGGGTGCGTCAGTTTATGCAGCAACTGGAAGAAAACGCCGTAGCGTGATTGAGTGGTGCCGGATGGCGGTTGCGCCTTATCCGGCCTACACATCGATTCCTGGCCGTAGGCCTGATAAGCGCCGCGCTATCAGGCAAGGTTCCGCGATCTTTACAACTCTTTGCACTTCCCTTGCATTTTAAGACACGCCGCCCCGCCATAATTATTATTGGATTCTTCTGGCATAATAACCCTTTGATTTGTGATGATAATGAACAAGATGCGACTTTCCCGCTGGCTGGCCTTTTTTGCGCTCGCCGCCAGCATTACGCTTGCGCTTCCCGCACAGGCGAATACCTGGCCTCTTCCTCCGCCTGGCAGCAAACTGGTTGGGGAAAATAAGTACCACGTTGTTGAAAATAACGGAGGTTCGCTGGAAGCCATCGCGAAAAAATATAACGTCGGTTTTCTCGCGCTGTTGCAGGCGAATCCCGGCGTGGATCCCTACGTTCCCCGCGCGGGCAGCGTGCTGACCATCCCCTTGCAGACGCTGCTACCGGATGCTCCGCGTGAAGGCATTGTTATCAATCTGGCTGAACTGCGTCTCTACTACTACCATCCGGGGAAAAATTCGGTCACCGTCTACCCTATCGGCATTGGCCAGTTGGGCGGTGATACCCTGACTCCAACGATGGTCACGACCGTCTCCGACAAGCGCGCCAACCCAACCTGGACGCCGACGGCGAATATCCGTGCCCGCTATAAAGCGCAAGGAATTATCCTTCCGGCGGTGGTGCCTGCCGGACCGGATAACCCGATGGGACACCATGCCATTCGCTTAGCGGCGTATGGTGGCGTCTATCTGCTGCATGGCACCAACGCTGATTTCGGTATCGGCATGCGCGTCAGTTCTGGCTGTATCCGCCTGCGTGATGGCGATATTGAGACCCTGTTCAGACAGGTTACACCGGGCACCAAAGTGAATATCATCAATACCCCGATCAAAGCCTCGGTTGAGCCGGACGGGACGCGGCTGGTCGAAGTCCACCAGCCGCTGTCGAAAAATATAGATGATGACCCGCAGGTTCTGCCTATCGTATTGAACAGCACTCTGCAATCGTTTAAAGATTCCGCACAGACGGACGCGGCGGTGATGCAGCATGTGATGGACGTTCGCTCCGGGATGCCGGTCGATGTCCGACGCCATCGCGAGGTGGATCAGCAGTCGATGTAACGATTCCGGACATGAAAAAGCCCCGCTGAAATACAATCAGCGGGGCTTTTTTTATCACGTTATTTTGCAGCAGCAGGCATCAATGAGGGTTAATGCTTATTTATAAATTACCGCGGTACCGTGCAGGTTGTTTGGACCCGTCACAGAAGTAATGCGGAATGATTTCGCCCCCATGGCATCCGCTTTCTGCGCCAGTTCGTCCTGCAATGAACTCAGGTTAGTCCCTGCATTTGCAGAGATGGTGCCGACTTTTTGCTGACCGGCAGGCGTGGACTGAACTTCTACAGCCGCGAAGCTTGCGAATGACAGTGAACTCAGAACAGCAGCAGCGATGAGGGTTTTTACGTTTTTCATAATAGTGACCTTTTGCAGATGATTGGGCGTCGTAAGCATTTACTTAACGATCGATAGATAAATGATAGATGTGATCCAGGTCACACGTCAACTCATTTTTTATAACGATCGTTATATAAAAACAAAAGCACTTATCTTTCATACAACTAAGCAGAAAAACTTTTTCTCACGAATGCGCTGGAGCCTGTGCGGGTTTATTTTTATAATGGTTGCTCACTAAGCCCATTAAGGTACAACGGCATCATGACAACTGAATCGACAGGTTGTGTTAAAAAAAGCCGTGGCCGACCAAAAGTGTTCGACAGGGAAGCCGCGCTTGATAAGGCCATGACACTCTTCTGGCAGCACGGTTATGAAGCAACATCGCTTTCTGACCTTGTTGAAGCGACGGGTGCGAAAGCGCCAACGCTGTATGCGGAATTCACCAATAAAGAGGGTCTGTTCCGCGCGGTGCTGGACAGATACATCGCCCGCTTCGCGGCAAAACATGAAGCGCAGTTATTCTGCGAAGAGAAAAGCGTTGAAGCGGCACTGGAGGATTACTTCACCGCAGTGGCAACCTGTTTCACCAGCAAAGACACCCCCGCTGGCTGCTTTATGATTAATACCTCCGCGACGCTTGCCGCCGCGTCACGCGATATTGCGCATACGGTGAAATCACGTCACGCCATGCAGGAACAAACCCTGACGCAATTTCTTCGTCAACGGCAGGAACGCGGCGAGATCCCGGTGCACTGCAATGTGCAATATCTTGCCGAGTATCTGAGCTGCATTTTGCAGGGGATGTCCATCAGCGCCCGGGAAGGCGCCAGTTTCGACAAGCTGCAGCAAATCACCCACACTACCCTACGCCTGTGGCCTGAACTGCTGAAGACCTGATCGCTTTGTTGACCGGGAAACGTCATTTCCCGGTCCTTCCACACCATGATTCCCGCATAATAACTAATGTTATCACTGAGTTAGGTTCACTTTTTTGTAAAAAAACATTGATAATAACAATTATTATCAGCAATATTCGCATTTGATTTTGTATCTGTTTCACAATGTAACAGCCGGCTACGACCGGTGAAAACCTTCACCTGCACAGATATTTTCAGAAAGGAATGCGAATGAATAAGCGTCTTTGGGTTCTCAACCCTGTCCTGTTAGCCTTGACTCTGCCCGCTGCGGCGGCGCAAACAGAAGAAGAAAACCTCATCGTCAGCGCTAACCGTAGCCAGAAAACCGTCGCCGAGATGGCACAGACCACCTGGGTCATTGAAGGCCAGGAGATTGAACAACAGGTTCAGGGCGGCAAAGAGTTCAAAGACGTGCTGGCGCAACTGATTCCGGGCATCGATGTCAGCAGCCAGGGACGTACCAACTACGGAATGAACATGCGTGGTCGTGCGATTGTCGTGCTGATCGACGGCGTACGCCTGAATTCTTCACGTACCGACAGTCGTCAGCTGGATTCTATCGATCCCTTTAACATCGCCCACATTGAGGTCATTTCAGGCGCAACCTCGCTATATGGCGGCGGCAGTACCGGCGGCTTAATCAACGTTGTGACCAAAAAAGGCCAGCCGGACCGCCAGGTTGACCTTGAACTGGGCAGCAAATCGGGTTTTAACAACAGCAACGATCACGACGAGCGCGTTGCCGCCGCGGTCAGCGGTGGAACGGATCGCGCGTCTGGTCGACTGTCCGTAGCCTATCAGCGCTTTGGCGGCTGGTACGACGGTAACGGTGATGCCCTGATGCTCGACAACACGCAAACCGGCCTGCAGCACTCCGATCGTCTGGACGTAATGGGGACCGGCACCCTCGATATCGATGACAACCGCCAGATACAGTTGGTCACCCAGTACTATAAGAGTCAGGGCGATGAAGATTACGGGTTATACCTGGGCGAAAACATGTCCGCCGTTACCGGTAGCGGCACCGCCAGCACACGCAGCGGACTGAGTTCAGACCGTATTCCGGGGACGGAGCGCCATCTGATCAGCCTGCAATACTCTGACGCTGACTTCTTCGGCCAGAATCTGGTCAGCCAAATCTATTACCGCGACGAGTCGCTAAAGTTCTACCCCTTCCCGACGCTCAGCAAAGGTCAAGTGACCAGCTTCTCGGCGTCGCAGCAGGATACCGACCAGTTCGGAGCCAAAATCACTCTCAACAGTCAGTTGATGGACAACTGGGAGCTGACGTGGGGCGTCGATGCGGATCATGAAACCTTCGACTCCAACCAGAAGTTCTTCGATCTGGCCTGGTCTGTGCCGTCAGGCGGGATGGACAATCGCACGGCCTACACGACCGGACGTTATCCCGGATACAGCATCACCAACTTCGCTCCGTTCCTGCAAAGCAGTTACGACATTAACGACATCTTCACTCTGAGCGGTGGTGTGCGCTATCAATGGACAGAAAACCGCGTTGATGATTTCGTGGGTTACGCGCAGCAACAGGGGATTGCCAACGGTTTAGCAAGTTCTGCCGATGTCATCCCTGGCGGCAAAACCGATTACGACAACTTCTTGTTCAATGCCGGGCTGTTGGCGCATCTCACCGAACGCCAGCAGACTTGGTTTAACTTCTCCCAGGGCGTTGAGCTACCGGATCCCGGGAAATACTACGGCAACGGCACTTACCAGTTGGTGGGCGATCATTACCAGCTCCAGCGCAGCGTGAACGTGGCGGATTCGCGTCTCGAAGGGATCAAGGTCAATTCGTATGAGCTGGGCTGGCGTTATACCGGCGATAATCTGCGTACCCAGCTGGCGGCGTACTATTCGACGTCCGATAAGTCGATTGTGATTAACCGTAGCGATATGACGATCCGCGTGGAACCTGACGATCGCCGGATTTACGGCGTGGAAGGCGCGGCGGATTACTTCATCCCTGACACTGACTGGAGTCTCGGTGCGAACTTTAACGTCCTGAAATCTGAAGTGAAAAAGAACGGGAAATGGGAAAAATGGGACGTAACGCTCGCGTCGCCGTCCAAAGCCACCGCCTGGGTCGGCTGGGCGCCCGAGCCGTGGTCGCTGCGGGTTCAGACCCAACAGTCGTTTGATCTCACCGATGCCAGCGGCAACAAGCTGGATGGCTATAACACCGTGGACTTTATTGGCAGCTATCAACTCCCGCTGGGCAAACTGACCTTCAGCATTGAAAACCTGCTGGATGAAGATTACACCACCCTGTGGGGACAGCGCGCGCCATTGCTGTACAGCCCAACCTATGGCAGTCCATCGCTGTACGAATATAAGGGCCGGGGTCGCACCTTTGGTCTGAACTACGCCTTAACTTTCTGATAAAAAAAGCCCCTCAGCCTGAGCGAATGAGGGGCTAACTTACAGAGTACCGCTTTTTTACGCGTTGTTATTCAGAATCAGCTGGCCGTTATTATCCAGCGGGATCTGTGTGCCGGGATCTTTATCCATGCGAATCTTGCCCTGCTGGTCGCCAATCTTATAGGTGACATCGTAACCGAGCATTTTTTCCGACTTGTCATAGACGGTTTTGCAGCGCTGCTGCGTGGACGTATAGGTGTCGTTTTCCTGCATCGAGCCCTGGATCTGGTTACCGGCGTAACCGCCCCCCAACGCCCCGACCACCGTTGCCACATCCTTACCTCGTCCGCCGCCGAACTGATGACCAATCACGCCACCGGCAACCGCGCCCAGCACTGAACCGGTAATGCGGTTCTCATCCTGGACAGGCTTGCGATGCGTCACCGTCACGTTGCGACACTCCTGCCGCGGCGTCTTAATCGTCTCTTTGATAGGTGTTGCAGAAACCACCTGAGCATACTGTGGGCCACGATCAAACACGTTAAGACTGGCAACCGCCGCCACACCCAGCGCAGCAGCTACGCCAATCCCTATACCCGCCAACATCGATTTATTCACGGGAGATCCTCCTTCTTTGCTATTGGTTACAATTTTGCAACCAATGCAATAAGAAGCCCATCAGACTGCGGATGAAAATATCGTTGGTCGTCGTTAAAACAGGATGATTCAGAGAACTCTGAAGGAAGAGGCAGAACGGAGAAGGCACTCAGCACCGCCCACGGGCGATGCTGAGTCAGGCGGGATTAATGCAGTTTCAGACGCGGGCGGATCACACGGTTAATGCTGCCCACCAGCATCATCAGACCGGTTTTAAAATAGCCGTGCAGTGCGATCTGGTGCATACGGTACAGTGAGATGTAGACGAAACGAGCAATACGCCCTTCCACCATCATCGACCCTTTGGTCAGATTGCCCATCAGACTGCCGACGGTCGAGAAGTTGGAGAGCGACACCAGCGAGCCGTGGTCTTTGTACTGATATGCTTTCAGCGGCTTACCGTTCATCTGCGCCAGAATATTGTTCATCGCACAGGTCGCCATCTGATGCGCAGCCTGAGCACGTGGCGGCACAAAGCCCCCTTCCGGACGCGCACAGGAAGCACAGTCGCCAATCGCGTAAACATCAGGATCGCGGGTGGTTTGCAGCGTCGGTTCGACCACCAGTTGGTTAATCCGGTTGGTCTCCAGACCGCCAATCTCTTTCATAAAGTCCGGCGCTTTGATGCCCGCCGCCCAGACCATCAGATCGGCTTCAATATATTCACCGTCTTTAGTGTGCAGGCCGCCCGCATCCGCGCTGGTCACCATCGTCTGGGTCAGTACGCGAACGCCGAGTTTCGTTAATTCGTTATGCGCCGCCGAAGAAATACGCGGTGGCAGTGCAGGCAGAATACGTTCACCGGCTTCCACCAGCGTCACGTTCAGCGCGTCGTTGGTCAGTCCTTTGTAGCCGTAGCTGTGCAGCTGTTTCACTGCGTTATGCAGTTCCGCCGACAGTTCTACGCCCGTCGCGCCGCCACCGACAATCGCAATATTCACCTTACCGTTCGCGCCCAGATTGGCGGAATACTTCAGGAACAGGTTCAGCATTTCCTGGTGGAAACGACGCGCCTGATGCGGGTTATCAAGGAAGATACAGTGTTCTTTCACGCCCGGCGTGTTGAAGTCGTTGGAGGTGCTACCCAGCGCCATCACCAGCGTGTCATAGGCAATTTTGCGTTCAGGCACCAGCAGCTCACCTTTCTCATCGCGCAGTTCTGCGATAGTGATGGTTTTCGCTTCGCGATCGATGTTCATCACCGAGCCCAACTGGAACTGGAAGCCATGGTTACGGGCATGCGCCAGATAGCTCAGCGCGTCCACGCCTTCATCCAGCGAACCGGTCGCCACTTCGTGCAGCAAGGGTTTCCACAGGTGGCTGTGGTTTCTGTCAACCAGCGTAATTTTCGCTTTTTTCTTGCGACCCAGCTTGTGTCCCAACTGCGTCGCCATTTCCAGCCCGCCAGCTCCCCCGCCGACAATCACGATCTTTTTCAATGGTGTAGTCAACGTGACCCCCTTAAAATGATTAACCAATTGTTAATTAAACGTTATAAACATAGCCTTTAATTAACAACAAGTTACGACAATGAAAATGTCCTTCGAGAGTGAGAATAACACATGCGGTGCATTGGTCATACCAAAATTGATGTGTATCAAGTTTTGCTGCTGAAAAGATAGACAACGCCAGAAAAACAGGCAAAAAAAACCAGCCCGAAGGCTGGCTTGATTCGACAATTCTGACAGACAAGGGGTCAACCCAGGGTCTTAAACGCTTTGATGCGCTGCAAGTGCGGCGAAATATTCTTAAACTTATGTGTCTGCTCTTCATCCCACACGATCTCATAGAAATGGTGTAGCTCTTCTGACGACCGTTGGCTGTTCAGGGCTTCGTCATGACGCGAGAGAATAACCAGGCAACGATCGCGATTCTTCTCGCGGAAGTTGGTCACGCACTTAGTGGCGATATCGGCATACTCTTCCGGACGATCGATCTTGCCTTCCATGTTCTCATACGGGAACAGGTTCGGATTAAACACCACCTGGCGAACATCGCAGAGAAAACCAATGCGTTCTGCCCAGTAGCCGCCGAGGCCAACGCCGCAAATCAACGGTCGCTCATCAACATTAAGCTGCAACATTTTGTCCACTTCTTTCAGCAGATGCTGCATGTCATGTTTCGGATGACGCGTGCTGTAGCTTATCAGTCTGACGTCCGGGTCGATAAACTGCAGCTGCAAGACTTTTTCGTGGTTTCCCGGACTGTTAGAGTCGAAACCGTGTAAATAGATAATCATCGCATCCTCACCAAACGTGCGTTAATGACCTGCTTTCTCTTCCTGCCAGCGTTCATGTAACTGGTTGAGCTGCGCGCTGACGGTTTTCCAGCGTGCCGAGTCCATCAGTTCCTGACGCGAAAATGAACCTTTATGATACAAACGTGTAACACGCTCTGCATTGATCGGCGACAGATTATCTAACACACTGACTGCCCCTTTACGATTATTGCAGACCAGAATCATATCACAACCCGCATCCAGCGATGCCTGCCCACGCTCAGCATAGCTGCCCATGATCGCGGCCCCTTCCATCGACAGATCATCAGAGAAAATGACGCCGTCAAAACCTAACTCCTGACGCAGAACTGTTTTCAGCCAGTGCGGAGAGCCGCTCGCCGGACGCGGATCAACGTCGCTGTAAATGACGTGCGCCGGCATGATAGCGTCCAGCTTGTTTTCGGTAATCAGCGTGCGGAACACGGACATATCTTTCGCCCGAATTTCCGCTTCCGGACGCGGATCGGTCGGCGTCTCTTTATGCGAATCGGCGGTTACCGCGCCATGACCGGGGAAATGTTTGCCGGTGGTTTTCATTCCTGCCGCGTGCATACCGTCAATAAAACGGGTCGCCATCGCCAGCGCTTTGATCGGGTCAGCATGATAGGAACGTTCGCCAATCGCGGCGCTGATATGCCCGACATCCAGTACCGGCGCAAAGCTGATATCAATATCCATCGCGATCATTTCACTGGCCATCAGCCATCCGGCCTCTTCCGCCAGTTTACCGCCTGTTTCCAGCCCGTGCAGCGCCGCAAAAGACTGTGCGGCGGGCAGTCGGGTGAATCCTTCCCGGAAACGCTGTACGCGCCCACCTTCTTGATCGACGGCCACTACCAGATGGTTGCGCGACGCCGCACGGATCTGGCGCACCAGTTCACGTAACTGTTCCGGGTCGTGGTAATTGCGCGTAAACAGAATCAAACCGCCCACCAGCGGATGGGCCAGAATCTCACGCTCTTCCGCATCCAGCTCAAACCCTTCGACATTCAACATTACTGGACCCACACTGCTCTCCTTAATCCTTCGTTGCCAGTTGCCGCCAGGTTGCATCGGCCAGACTGATAAATTGTCGTTCGCCGGTCTGTTGCCAGCGGTATTCAAACCAACCGGCCTTCAGCATCAGTATCCACGGATACCAGCGTCTGACCTGTTGCCATAATTTGTGCCCGTCTATGCGTGCGCTAACGGCATACGCATCGACCAGTTGCCGGTGTTGCTCAACATCGTCCACCCACACCGCCGCCAGTTCAAGAGCGATATCACCGTCTCCGGCATATTCCCAGTCGATCAGCCGTAGCCCTGCCGGTCCATGAACGATGTTGGCGGCGTGGACATCCATATGCAGCGGCGCGAGGCGTAGCGGACGAGGCTCCCCTCGCTTGCGCAGACGTTTTAACTCTCTTAACCAGCGTGGTGTTCGCCGTGCCGGATCGCTTCCCTGCCAGTATTGTTCCAGCAGCGGTAGCAGACAGATACGCCAGCCAAAGCAGGGCTGCTGATGAAGATAATACAGTAAGCTCGCCAGTTCGTCGGCTCCCGGCAGTCCGGATTTTATCTCACCCGGAACATAGTCCACCGCCATCCAGCCGTTCAGGTAAAAACGCGGCTTCGGCGCAAGGCTTTCAGGCAGCCGCGATAAAGCATGATACTGGCGTAAAAAATGCGCTTGCGGCGCATCGGGATCGTGATGGCGGCGAAGAACCAGCCGCTGGGTTGGACTTTCAATAATCACACTCCCACCGCTAAGACCGCTCTGGCCTTCAGCGACGGGACGATAGTGCGGAAAGTAGCGCGACAACACCGCGTCGCGCTCTGGGATATTATTGCTGCTGAACGGCACCTTTACCTGACCAGATTATCTCGCCAGTTTGTACCAGCATTAGTTGCATTTGCAGTGATGGCGCGTTGACGTTACCCGAGGCGCTGGAATAAAGCACGTAGTGCGCGCCAACGTTACGGGCAATACCAATCGCTTTGCTACGCGTTCCCAGACTGTCCTGCGGCGACAGCCCTAACTGCTGTTTTGCCATCGACAACTGTTGCGCAGAGACCAGGGTAAATTTGCCATTGTTCGCCAACGCATTGCGCAGCGTTTCAGTGGCTTCACCCGCGTTCAGCGAACCGTTAGTACGGTTATTCACGCTATCGACCAGCAGTACGCTCCCCGCCGTCACGCCGTCGGCCTGCAACATTTTGCCCACCATCGGCTGCATCGCGCTATTCCAGTCGTAATGACGTATGCGCGGCGCCGGTGCCGCAGTCTGATCTTCATGTTCAATAGGCCCCGGCTGCCCCGGGATCGTGGGCACCGAAGGGACCCCAGGAGCAGGTTCTTGCGGCTGTGCGGGCTGTTCCGGCGTGGGTTTCACCTCTTCAACCGGAGCAGGTTCACGTTGCACCACACAACCGGACAGGAACATCGCCAGCGCGGCTATCAATGCGTAGCGACTCATTTTTGTCTTCAAGATTCACCCCTTACAAATAAAGATAAAGTCTGACTTTGTGCGCCCCCAGATAATTGGCGCTGCCATACAGCGTGACCGACGAATGCGCCGGAATCGTCACGCTGCGCGGCGCTTCCAGAGGATGCATTTCTAACCCCCTGGCGTCATACCAGTAAAAGCGATAATGAACGGTAACGGGTTTTTGCCTTTCGTTATACAGCGTTGAGGATGCAGAGGGCTGAATATCAGACGTGGTCAATGTCGGCGCTTGCGCGGTGATACCCGCTGCCAGCAGCGTCGACTCCATCACCAGCGACTGTTCATCGCTTACCGGGATCTCAGGATGAGAACGGCACCCGGCAAGTAAGAGCAGACCCAGTGACAGCGCAATGCATCCTCTGGTCATCATGACAGGCCTTTGTGCGCGAGCATAGGACCGAGCGCGCGACCGCCCAGCAGATGCATATGGATGTGATACACCTCCTGACCGCCATGACGATTGGTATTCATGATCAGGCGGTAGCCATCTTCGGCAATGCCTTCCTGCTCGGCAATTTTTGCCGCCACGGTAATCATCCGTCCCAGCGCCTGCTCATGCTCTGCGCTGACGTCATTGACCGTCGGGATCAGAACGTTGGGAATGATCAGGATGTGTGTAGGCGCCTGAGGTGAAATATCCCGGAATGCCGTCACCAGGTCATCCTGGTAAACGATATCGGAAGGGATTTCACGACGAATAATCTTGCTGAATATAGTCTCTTCTGCCACGACGTTTTCCTTTTCTAAAAATTGCCATGCGTGATGTCATGCTACGCTGAGCCACATTGCGAGTATAGAGTATGATCGACTTAAACCTGCTCTTTCAACCTTAACCCACGATTTCTTAAGCAAAAAACCATCACAATGGCGCTCTTATAACCATTTATCCCCTCTCCTGTGCCAAAAAGTAATGAAACAAGATTTCAGAAAGCAAGTTACATCTGTTTACATAGTAAATATGAATGCGTATATTTCGCATTTGCATTTTCATGCGTATTAAATGGTTAGAAAAATAAAAAGGGGCTCATCGCCACCTTACACGGCCTGAGCCAGAGTTCGTTCACTATTAAGGGCTTTCTGATGTCTTTCACAACACACAACAAGGATGAACAATGCCAGGCTGGCGCAACACCCTCGTTGCTGGCAGCCTGCATCGCGATGGCATTGATGCCATCCATGAGTTTCGCGGCGACCACACCGGAAGAGACCGTCATTGTTGACGGTTCTGCGCCAGCAACCTTTGCGGACAACGACGAACAGGATTACAGCGTCAAATCCACCACCGCCGGAACCAAAATGATGATGACCCAACGCGATATTCCGCAGTCGGTCAGCATCGTCAGCGAACAACGTATGGAAGACCAGCAGTTGCAAACGCTGGGCGACGTGATGGACAGCACGCTGGGGATCAGCAAAAGCCAGGCGGATTCTGACCGCGTCAGTTACTTCTCCCGTGGTTTCCAGATTGATAACTATATGGTTGATGGTATTCCGACCTGGTTCGAATCCCGCTGGAACCTGGGTGACGCCCTCACCGATATGGCGCTCTATGAGCGCGTGGAAGTGGTACGCGGTGCAAACGGTCTGATGACCGGCACCGGCAACCCGTCAGCCTCCATCAATATGATCCGCAAACACGCCACCAGCCGCGAGTTCAAAGGTAACGTCTCGGCGGAATATGGCAGCTGGAATAAACAGCGCTACGTGATGGATCTGCAAAGCCCGCTCACCGATGACGGTAATGTACGCGGCCGCATAGTGGCGGGTTATCAGGACAACGACTCCTGGCTCGATCGCTATCACAACGAGAAAAACTTCTTCTCTGGCATCATTGATGCTGACCTGGGTGAAACCACCAGCCTGGCCGCCGGGTATGAGTACCAAAAGATCAGAGTGGATAGCCCAACCTGGGGTGGCCTGCCGCGCTGGAACACCGATGGCAGCAAAAACAGCTATGACCGCGCCCGTAGCACCGCGCCAGACTGGGCGTATAACGATAAAGAGATCAATAAAGTCTTTGTCACGTTCAAACAGCGTTTTGCCGACACCTGGCAGGCGACGATGAATGCCACTCACTCGGAAATCAAGTTCGACAGTAAAACGATGTATGTCGATGCGTATGTGAATAAGGCAGATGGCATGCTGGTCGGTCCTTACAGCAACTATGGACCGGGGTTCGATTACGTTGGCGGTACGGGCTGGAACAGCGGCAAACGTAAAGTCGATGCGCTGGATCTTTTTGCTGACGGCAGCTATGACCTGTTTGGTCGCCAGCATAACCTGATGTTCGGCGGCAGCTACAGCAAACAGAACAACCGCTATTACAGCTCCTGGGCTAACGTCTTCCCGGATGAGATCGGCAGTTTCAATAACTTCAATGGCAATTTCCCGGAAACCGACTGGGCACCGCAATCACTGGCCCAGGACGACACCACGCACATGAAGTCGTTGTACGCCGCAACGCGCGTTTCACTGGCTGATCCGCTGCACTTGATCCTCGGCGCACGCTATACCAACTGGCGTATTGATACCCTAAGCTACAGCATGGAAAAAAACCACACTACGCCCTATGCCGGTCTGGTTTATGACATCAATGATAACTGGTCTACTTACGCCAGTTATACCTCCATCTTCCAGCCTCAGAATAAACGCGATAGCGGCGGAAAATACCTTACGCCCATCACCGGTAACAACTATGAGGTTGGCCTCAAGTCTGACTGGATGAACAGCCGACTGACCACCATCCTCGCCGTGTTCCGCATTGAGCAGGATAACGTTGCCCAGTCGACCGGTTCACCGATTCCGGGTAGCAATGGCGAAATCGCCTATAAAACAGCGAACGGGACCGTCAGTAAAGGGGTTGAGTTCGAAGTTAACGGCGCGATTACCGATAACTGGCAGATGACCTTTGGCGCGACGCGTTACGTCGCAGAAGACAATGAAGGCAACGCCGTTAATCCGAATCTGCCACGTACCAGCGTCAAGCTTTTCACCCGCTACCGTCTGCCGGTGATACCTGATTTGACCGTCGGCGGTGGCGTGAACTGGCAGAACCGCGTCTACACCGATACCGCGACGCCGTACGGTACCTTCCGTGCTGAGCAAGGCAGTTACGCGCTGGTGGATTTGTTCACCCGCTATCAGGTAACCAAAAACTTCTCCGTGCAGGGTAACGTCAATAACCTGTTCGATAAAACCTACGATACCAACGTTGAAGGGTCGATTGTTTATGGTGAGCCACGCAATGTGAGCATCACCGCAAACTATCAGTTCTGATTGTAGCCCGTAAAAAAGGCAGCCATTCGGCTGCCTTAGTTCTCCCCAACTTCTTAGGTCTTAGCTGTTACGGATGTATTCATCCATCTCAGTTTTCAGGTTATCGGATTTCGTACCGAAAATTGCCTGAACACCGGAACCTGCGACCACCACACCAGCGGCACCCAGTTTCTTCAGGCCAGCCTGATCCACTTTCGCCACGTCAGCCACGCTGACACGCAGACGGGTAATGCACGCATCCAGGTTAGTGATGTTTTCTTTACCACCGAATGCCGCAATCAGCGCAGGAGCCATTTCACTGGTCGCGCCCGCTTTCGCGTCATCGGTATTATCTTCACGACCCGGAGTCTTCAGATCCAGCGCTTTGATCAGCACGCGGAAGATGGTGTAGTAAACAATCGCGTAGCCCGCACCGACAATCGGGAACAGCCACAGCTTGCTGCTGTTACCGGACAGCACGATAAAGTCGATCAGACCGTGTGAGAACGACGTACCGTCACGCATACCCAGCAGGATACAGATTGGGAACGCCAGACCCGCCAGAATCGCGTGGATAACGTACAGGATCGGCGCAACGAACATGAAGGAGAATTCGATCGGTTCGGTGATACCGGTCAGGAACGAAGTCAGCGCCGCGGAGATCATGATGCCGCCCACTTTGGCGCGGTTTTCTGGTTTCGCAGAGTGCCAGATAGCGATCGCAGCCGCCGGCAGACCATACATTTTGAACAGGAAGCCGCCAGACAACATGCCCGCCGTCGGATCACCCGCCATGTAGCGAGGGATATCGCCGTGGAAAACCTGACCTGCCGCGTTGGTGTATTCGCCGATCTGCATCTGGAAAGGAACGTTCCAGATATGGTGCAGACCAAACGGTACCAGGCAGCGTTCAATGAAGCCGTAGATACCGAACGCCACAACCGGGTTCTGATACGCAGCCCACTGAGAGAATGTCTGGATTGCCGTACCGATTGGCGGCCAAATGAAGGACAGAACCACACCGGTAAAGATCGCCGCCAGACCAGAGATGATCGGCACGAAACGCTTACCAGCAAAGAAGCCCAGATACTCAGGCAGCTTGATACGGTAGAAGCGGTTAAACATGTATGCTGCAATCGCACCGGAGATAATCCCCCCGAGTACACCCGTATCCGCAAGGTGTTTTGCTGCGATTTCTTCAGCAGGTAAATGCAGAACCAGCGGCGCGACCACGGCCATGGTTTTCACCATGATGCCATAGGCGACAACCGAAGCCAGAGCCGAAACGCCATCGTTGTTGGTAAAGCCAAGCGCGACACCGATAGCGAAAATCAGCGGCATGTTTGCAAAAACAGAACCGCCGGCTTCTGCCATCACGTGCGATACAACGGCTGGCAGCCAGCTGAAGTTTGCGGACCCGACGCCCAGCAGGATACCTGCGATAGGCAATACGGATACCGGCAGCATCAGCGATTTACCGACCTTTTGCAGGTTAGCAAATGCATTCTTAAACATAATTGAGAGTGCTCCTGAGTATTTGTGCTTTCTACGTTCACACGCATTGGCGAGGGGGGAGAACCCCGCCGTGGACAGGGCATCTAAGTGCCCTTTATTTATTACACAGAGTAAAATAAATCGGCGAAATATAGTTTGACGGCTATCACGTTTCAACTCTGGACAGCGCGTTAAGTTGCACATTTTGACAAAAAAGGTATCAGAATGTGTCAGTTCGCTCATTCACCGCCCACTTTGTGGCGGTGAACTTTACTCGCTTTAGTTATTAATTACGAGCTTTAAAAAAACTCAACGACGAGGCTGACTGCAGGCGGGAAGCGTTGATATGGAACAGGCGGGCAAAGTTATCGGTGGTGATCTGCGCCAATTCTTCAACCGCCACACCTTTCAATACGGCCATGTATTCCGCCACGTCGCGGACCATCGCTGGCTGATTCTCTTTACCCCGATGCGGTACCGGCGCGAGATACGGAGAGTCCGTCTCCACCAGCAGTCGATCCAACGGCACATATCGCGCAGCGTCACGTAATTGTTCAGCATTACGGAAGGTCACAATGCCGGAAAAGGAGATATAAAAACCCAAATCCAGGAGTTTACCCGCCGTTTCTCTGTCTTCTGTAAAACAGTGTAGTACGCCGCCACAATCCGTCACGTTTTCATGACGAAGAATCGCCAGCGTATCGGCGCGGGCATCGCGCGTGTGGACGATCACCGGTTTGTTCAGTTCACGGCCGATCTGGATATGATGAATGAACGACGCCTGCTGGCGCACTTTTGTTTCGGGAGTATAAAAGTAGTCCAGTCCCGTCTCTCCCATCGCCACCACGTCGTCATCAGCCGCCAGATGACGCAGTTCTTCCACGTCATACGGTTCGTCCTGATTGAGTGGATGTACGCCGCACGAGAAAACGACGTTATCGCGCTGGCCGACCAGTTCCCGCATTCCGCGGTACCCTGGCAGCGTTGTCGCCACCGCCAGACAGAATTTCACATCGCGCGCAGCGGCTTTCGCCAGCACGTCATCCACATCCTTATGCAGAGATTGATAATCCAGGCCATCGAGATGGCAGTGCGAGTCGACTAAAAACATAATGTCTCTCTTACAGGTGGGGAACAGGCAACACAGTGCCTGGTTGCAGGTAATGCTCGATTTGCAAAAGAAGATCGGTTAACACCAGTTCACGGTTTATTCCGGTCACGTTAAGCAGTTGTTCGCGGCAGTGGCAGATGGCATTGAGGATTGCCTGAATACGCGTCTGAGAAAGCTGACCGGCAATCGTGGCGATCAGTTGCCCGGCATCCGCGTTGGTCATCACACTGGCCCCGTGCTGACGTTTAAGCGCATCCATCATTAACGTCGCCAGCCAGTGCAGTCTGACAGGCGCCTGTTCATGGTTAAGCACCGTCAATAATGAGTACCAGTCACCAGCAGGAATGCTGCTCGCCAGCGCCTGACACAACGCGTCACGTTGGGACCAGCTTTCGGACCCCAGGAGCGTCAGCGCCGCCCCCGGAGAACCGGCACTCAGGCGCAGCGCAGTCAATAACGCATCTTGTGACGCTGTCACTTCTCGTGCAAGCCACGATACCGCGTATGATTCACTCGGCGGCGCGAGATGATGTAAACGACACCGGCTGCGCAGCGTTGCCAGTAACTTCGCGGGTTCACGGCTGGCGAGAAAGAACCAGGTTTGCGCGGGCGGTTCTTCCAACGTTTTGAGCAGCGCATTGGCGGCGGCATCAGTCATCAGCGCCGCATCCGGGATCCAGACCACTTTGGCTCCGCCCAGTCGCGCACGCTCATACAGTTTTTCACTCACTTCACGCACAGCATCAATGCCCAGCGTGCTTTTCCCTTTTTCCGGGAACAGTGAATAGTAGTCCGGATGCGTTCCTGCCTGCATCAACTGGCAACCACGGCAGTGGCCACAGCTTTTATGTCCATCCGGTTGTTGACAAAGCAGGTAGCGGCTCAACGCATAGATCAAAGCATCGTCGCCCATCCCCGGTAGGGCCTGAATCAGTAACGCATGGTGACCCCTTCCCGCCTGATAGCTCGCTACCAGCTTCTCGAAGTCAGGTCGTAACCATGGATACCATTTCATTCTCCCTGCTCCTTCACCCACTCGGTGATGGTGGTACGGATATCGCTCATCACCGTATCCAGCGGCTGCGTCGCATCAATCGTGCGGATACTGGCATCCTGAGCGGCAAGCTCGAGGTAACGAGCGCGAGTACGATTAAAGAAATCAAACGATTCCTGTTCGATGCGGTCCAGTTCGCCACGGGCGCGAGCGCGCTTCAGACCCACCTCTGGCGTGACGTCGAGGTACAGGGTTAAATCCGGGCGGAAATCCCCCAGTACCGCATCACGAAGCGTCGCCAGCATCTGCTGATCGACCCCGCGACCACCACCCTGATACGCCTGCGTGGACAGATCATGACGGTCGCCAATTACCCATTTACCTTCTGCGAGCGCAGGTTTAATGACCGTCTCAACCAACTGCACTCGCGCGGCATAGAACATCAGCACTTCGGCTTTTACGGTAATGGTTTCGTCACCGACCGAACGAATGTCCAGTACCAGGCTACGCAGTTTTTCTGCCAGCTGCGTACCGCCCGGCTCGCGGGTAAAAACCATCTCGCGAATGCCGAGTTGTTCAAGCGTCTCAACCACAACATTCTTTGCAGTCGTTTTTCCGGCGCCTTCCAGCCCCTCGATGACGATATACTTACTGCGCATTTTTTTCCTTAAGCACTTTCAGATAGTCCTGCACTGACCGGTTATGGCTGGCAAGATTAGTATTAAAAGTATGACCGCCTTTACCATCGGCCACAAAATAGAGATACGGCGTTTTGGCCGGATGCGCCGCCGCTTTTAGCGAGGCTTCACCCGGCATCGCAATCGGTCCTGGCGGGAGTCCTGTTATCGTGTAGGTATTATAGGCCGTTGGCGTTTCCAGGTCCGCGCGCGAGATCTTGCCATTATAACGCTCCCCCATTCCGTAAATCACCGTTGGATCGGTCTGGAGACGCATCCCGATCCGCAGGCGGTTAATAAAGACAGAGGCGACCTGATCGCGCTCGCTGGCAATGGCCGTCTCTTTTTCAATAATCGAGGCCATCGTCACCAGTTGGTTTTGATCTTTATACGGCAGTCCTTCCGCACGCCCTTCCCAGACGCGCTCAACCGCCTTCACCATTTTCTGATGTGCGCGCTTAAGCAAGGCAACATCCGTGGTATTGGCGGTATACATCCAGGTATCGGGCCAGAACCAACCCTCCAGCCCATCCGTACTTTCAAGGCCCAGCGCTTTTGCAACGGTTTCGTAGCGATCGTCGCTCAGGGTATGCTTGATATACGGCGCATCACGCAGCTGTTTGAGATAGTCGCTTAAGCGCATACCTTCTACCAGCCGCAGTGGGAATTGCGCCTCTTTGCCACTTTCCAGCAGTTGCAGCATCTCGCGGACGCTCATACCCGGCGTTAAACGGTAGGTTCCGGCCTTAAAGTGGGAGAGTTCTGGCTCGACGCGCAGCAACCATTGAAACACGCGCGGGCGGTTAATCACCCGATCCGCATACAGCTGATCGCCCAGGGCCAGACGCCCGGTACCCGGCTTAAGGGTAAAAATGGTCTCTTCTTTGATCAGGATTTTACTGTCCGCCAGATGGCGAACCTTCCACATTCCCGCCCCTGCGGCAATGCCCAATACAACAACCAGTAAAAAGACAACACGAAACATTTTTTTCATGACTAATTCGGATGCTCACACAGTGGGGCCAGAAACTGAAATAATACACGTGAAGACAACGTGTTAGCGCCATAAGCCCGCACAGGTACAATCGGCATCAGCGCATTGCAGACCACCATTTCATCGGCATGTTGCAGCGCTGCTTCGCGGGCATGGGTTTCGACAACCTGAAAAGACGATTGTGCCAGTTTCCGGATACAGAATTGTCGCATAATACCGTTCACTCCCGCCTGATCGAGGCGCGGCGTATAGACCACATAGTCTTTTCGCCAGAATAAATTAGCCGCACAGCATTCCGTAACCCAACCCTCACTGTCAAGAACCAACGCCTCTTCGGCGTCCGTCTGCTCAAGATGAGAACGGATCAGCACTTGTTCGAGCCGGTTCAGGTGCTTGATGCCCGCGAGCAAAGGGTTACGCCCCAGACGAACCGGGCTTAAGGCAAGCGTGATCCCCTGTTCGCGCCAGCGGTCATAATGCTGCGGATAGGCAGACACAGAGAGAATGCGGGTGCTGTCACGACACTGCGCGCCGCTGTATCCTCGTCCCCCACTTCCACGGCTGATAATCACCTTCAGTACCGCACGTGGATGGCCCGCGGCCAGCACGGTCATTTCGCGCTCAAGCACATCCCAGTCATCAAAGGCAATCAGCAACGTTGCGCAGGCCGCCTGCAAGCGCCGCAAATGCGCCGCCAGCAGCGATACGGTGCCGTCGAGAATGCACGCAGTGGTAAAGCAGCCATCGCCAAACTGGATGGCGCGATCGCTTGCGGGAAGAGATTCCTGTTCACGGCCATTGATCAAGAACATGGTGGCTCCTTATGCATGGCCCGTTAGTGTCGCAGGATGGTTAGCGCAGGACAAGGGAAGAAAACGCAATAAAAAAGGCCCGACAAGCGGACCTTTTAACCAGGAAGGCAGAACGGCGGTCAGACCTTTTTAAAGATCAATGAACCGTTAGTCCCACCGAAACCGAAGGAATTACACAGCGTGTACTCCATTCCGCTGACCTGACGCGCTTCGTGAGGAACGAAGTCCAGATCGCAACCTTCATCCGGGTTATCCAGGTTGATGGTTGGCGGAACAGCCTGATCGCGCAGCGCCAGGATAGAGTAAATCGACTCTACCGCGCCCGCTGCACCCAACAGGTGACCGGTCATGGACTTGGTGGAACTCACCATCACACGGCTTGCCGCATCGCCAAAGACAGATTTAACAGCCTGCGCTTCAGCTTTATCGCCTGCCGGCGTGGACGTCCCATGGGCGTTAACGTAGCCAATCTGGCCAGGTTCAATCGCCGCATCACGCAATGCATTGACCATCGCCAGGGCAGCACCAGCGCCGTTTTCCGGCGGCGACGTCATGTGGTAAGCGTCACTGCTCATCCCGAAGCCAACGACTTCAGCATAAATTTTTGCGCCGCGCGCTTTAGCATGCTCGTACTCTTCCAGTACCACCATGCCTGCACCGTCGCCCAGAACAAAGCCATCTCGCTCTTTGTCCCACGGGCGGCTTGCCGCTTGCGGGTTATCGTTACGGGTAGACAACGCACGTGCTGCGCCAAAGCCGCCTACGCCCAGTGGCGTACTGGCTTTTTCAGCACCGCCCGCGACCATCGCGTCCGCATCGCCGTATGCAATGATACGCGCGGCATGACCGATGTTATGTACGCCTGAGGTGCAGGCGGTCGCGATAGAGATGCTTGGCCCACGCAGGCCATACATGATGGTCAGGTGACCCGCCACCATGTTAACAATCGTCGACGGAACGAAGAATGGGCTGATTTTACGCGGTCCACCGTTCACCAGAGAACTGTGGTTTTCTTCAATCAGTCCGAGACCGCCGATACCGGAGCCAATAGCGGCGCCAATACGGGATGCGTTCTCTTCCGTTACTTCAAGGCCAGAATCCTGCATGGCCTGAACGCCAGCGACAATTCCATATTGAATGAAGGCATCCATCTTGCGCTGTTCTTTGCGCGAGATAATGTCATCACAGTTAAAATCCTTTACTAAGCCAGCAAATTTCGTTGCATAGGCGCTAGTATCGAAATGGTCGATCAGGCTGATGCCACTCTGACCGGCAAGGAGAGCTTTCCAGGTAGACTCTACGGTATTGCCGACAGGAGACAACATGCCCAGTCCGGTCACAACTACACGACGCTTAGACACGGTTGTCCTCCAGGGAGGGATAATTGATTCAAGTGGGACAAAAAGATAAAACTCAGGCGGTCGAATGACCGCCTGGAGATGTTCACTTACGCCTGGTGGCCGTTGATGTAATCAATGGCAGCCTGAACGGTGGTGATTTTCTCAGCTTCTTCGTCCGGAATCTCAGTATCAAACTCTTCTTCCAGAGCCATTACCAGCTCAACGGTGTCAAGAGAATCTGCGCCCAGGTCTTCAACGAAAGAAGCATTGTTGGTAACTTCTTCCTGCTTAACGCCCAGCTGTTCGCCGATAATTTTCTTAACGCGTTCTTCGATAGTGCTCATACTCTTAAATTTCCTATCAAAACTCGCTTTCGCGATGGTTTTCGTAGTGTATAAAATGTTGAAAAATTTGCAACTAAATCCCGGCAGGTCTTACCACGATTTTACGTTATTTTGAGGCCAAGACCTATAATAACGCAAATATTTTTCTACGCTTTATCCTTCAAATTGTCTCTGTGTTGGCTGCATCCTCAAACTCTGGTCACATAGTCATCTATGCTCGCCGGCTTTTCGGTCTTGCCGCCTTGATACAATTTGGATGATTTTGCGTATCTCGTGGTTAAACCATATACATCCCGCCGTTGACGTGCAAAGTCTCACCCGTGATGTAACCTGCTTCGTCAGAGGCTAAAAATGCAACCGCACTGGCGATCTCTTTCGGATCGCCAAGACGACCTGCAGGAACTGCCGCCAACGTACCCGCACGCTGCTCATCAGTCAGCGCACGCGTCATGTCCGTTTCAATAAAGCCCGGAGCAACAACGTTCACTGTAATACCGCGGGACGCAACTTCGCGTGCCAGCGATTTACTGAAGCCGATCAGACCCGCTTTCGCCGCAGCGTAGTTTGTCTGACCCGCATTTCCCATGGTACCAACCACAGAACCGACAGTGATAATACGTCCATGACGCTTTTTCATCATAGCGCGCATTACCGCTTTTGACAGGCGGAAAACAGATGAAAGATTGGTTTCGAGAATATCGTTCCACTCATCATCTTTCATTCGCATCAGCAGGTTATCACGTGTGATACCGGCATTATTGACCAGGATATCCACTTCACCAAATTCTGCGCGAATTTTTTCCAGAACAGATTCGATAGATGCTGGATCAGTCACATTCAACATCAGACCTTTACCTTTAGCACCTAAGTAATCGCTGATGGCCTGAGCGCCACTTTCGCTGGTCGCGGTACCGATAACGGTCGCGCCACGGGCAACAAGCGTCTCTGCAATTGCGCGGCCAATGCCACGACTTGCACCGGTAACCAGCGCGATTTTTCCTTCAAAACTCATGGTGTTCCTCTTTTATTGCGCAAGTGCCGCCGACATTGCCGCCGGTTCGTTCAGAGCCGAGGCAGTCAGGGTATCAACAATACGTTTCGTCAGGCCCGTAAGCACTTTACCTGGTCCCACTTCATACAGGTGCTCGACACCCTGAGACGCCATTAATTCAACGCTCTTCGTCCACTGTACCGGACTGTACAACTGGCGCACCAACGCATCGCGAATGGCGTCTGCGTCAGTTTCACATTTCACGTCCACGTTGTTGATAACCGGTACAGATGGCGCGTTAAAGGTAATTTTCGCTAATTCTGCTGCCAGTTTTTCCGCTGCTGGCTTCATCAGCGCACAGTGAGACGGTACGCTCACCGGTAACGGCAGCGCACGTTTTGCACCGGCGGCTTTACAGGCGGCACCAGCACGCTCAACGGCTTCTTTATGCCCGGCGATAACGACCTGTCCCGGTGAGTTATAGTTCACCGGCGAGACCACCTGGCCTTCTGCGGCTTCTTCGCACGCTTTTGCAATGGACGCATCATCGAGACCGATGATAGCAGACATACCGCCTGTGCCTTCCGGAACGGCTTCCTGCATGAATTTACCACGCAGCTCAACCAGACGCACTGCGTCAGCAAAATTAATGACACCGGCGCAAACCAGCGCAGAGTATTCACCAAGGCTATGACCCGCCATCAGCACAGGCGCTTTACCGCCCTGCTGTTGCCAGACGCGATACAGCGCAACGGACGCGGCTAACAGCGCAGGCTGCGTCTGCCAGGTCTTGTTCAGTTCTTCAGCCGGCCCCTGTTGAGTCAGCGCCCACAGGTCATAGCCCAGCGCCGCAGAAGCGTCGGCAAACGTCTCTTCGACGATGGGATAGCTTGCCGCCATATCGGCTAACATCCCAACGGTCTGGGAACCCTGTCCAGGGAACACAAATGCGAATTGCGTCATGTTTAAATCCTTATACTAGAAACGAACCAGCGCGGAGCCCCAGGTGAATCCACCGCCAAAGGCTTCAAGCAACACAAGCTGACCTTCTTTGATACGTCCGTCACGCACGGCTTCATCCAGCGCGCAAGGAACGGAGGCCGCAGACGTGTTGCCGTGTCTGTCCAGAGTCACCACCACATTGTCCATCGACATGCCCAGTTTTTTGGCCGTCGCGCTGATGATACGTAGGTTAGCCTGATGCGGAACCAGCCAGTCAAGTTCTGAACGATCCAGGTTATTGGCCGCCAGTGTCTCGTCGACAATGTGTGCAAGTTCGGTAACAGCCACTTTGAACACTTCGTTGCCTGCCATCGTCAAATGAATCGAATTTTCCGGATTCACGCGATCGGCATTCGGCAGCGTCAGCAGTTCGCCATAGCGGCCATCAGCATGCAGATGGGTAGAGATGATGCCCGGCTTGTCAGAGGCGCTCAGTACCACGGCACCGGCACCATCGCCAAAAATAATGATTGTGCCACGATCGGTTGGATCGCAGGTGCGGGCCAGAACATCGGAACCAACCACCAGCGCGTATTTGACCGCACCCGTTTTAACGTACATGTCGGCGACGCTTAATGCGTAAGTAAAGCCGGCACAGGCTGCGGCGACGTCAAACGCCGGGCAGCCTTTGATGCCCAGCATGTTCTGAATCTGGCATGCTGCGCTGGGGAATGCATGTGTCGCTGAGGTGGTCGCTACCACAATCAAGCCAATCTGTTCTTTATCAATGCCCGCCATTTCCAGCGCGCGTTGAGCCGCCGTAAAACCCATCGTTGAGACGGTTTCATTCGGCGCAGCAATATGGCGTTCACGAATACCTGTACGGGTGACAATCCACTCGTCAGACGTATCGACCATTTTTTCCAGATCGGCGTTAGTCCGCACCTGTTCAGGCAGATAGCTGCCAGTACCAATAATCTTTGTATACATGTACGCTCAGTCACTTTTTGGTTATATACCGCGCATCACAACGGCTAAGATGCTGGGGCTCTCACGCCACACCGTAATC
This sequence comes from Citrobacter sp. LST-B2, assembly GCF_057983045.1. NCBI lineage: Bacteria > Pseudomonadati > Pseudomonadota > Gammaproteobacteria > Enterobacterales > Enterobacteriaceae > Citrobacter > Citrobacter sp. LST-B2. Next base: position 2,112,261 of record NZ_CP192598.1, on the reverse strand, counting down.
AGTGTGGCTGCGATGTGTCGCCATTACCAGCATCCAGCATTGTAAATCCAGCTGGGTATACAGATTCCAGGCGAGCGGCAATTCGCTGAGGAACTTGTCGCTGCACCGCCTGCACTGCCTGTTCAATCGCGACGGTAAACGCTCGCTGATTGGCCGCACCATGACTTTTTATCACCGTGCCGCGCAATCCTAACAGACAGGCGCCATTATACTGGTCGGGGTTGAGGTGACTGAATCGCCTCGCCAGGCTTTTTTGTAACCAACGTTTTAATATCAGCAGCCACCACGACCGTTTTTTACCCTCACCCTGAGATTTCAGCAGTGAAAGGAACATTCTGACAACACCTTCCATCGTCTTTAATGTGACATTGCCTGTAAAACCGTCACATACCAGCACATCCGTTTTCCCCGTCAATAACTCATTGGCTTCAAGATAGCCGATGTAATTGATGGAAGGGATCGTTTTTAGCACCACAGAGGCATCCCGAATGCTGTCGAGCCCCTTGGTTTCTTCTTCACCAATGTTGAGCAGGGCCACACGAGGGTTGTTAATACCGACCACTTCTTCCGCAAGCACCGAGCCCATAATGGCAAATTGCACCAGCATCTTGCTGTCGCAATCGACGTTCGCCCCCAGATCGAGGACCACCGTCTTCCCTTTCTGCTGATGCGGCAAAACCGTCACCAGCGCAGGACGCTCAATACCGTCGAGCGGTTTGAGCAATAATTTTGCAAGTCCCATCAGCGCACCGGTATTTCCGGCGCTGATGCAGGCTTGTGCTCGCCCTTCCTTCACGAGTTCCAGCGCCACACGCATTGAGCTCCCGCGACTGGCGCGGATTGCCTGCGAAGGCCGGGCATCACTGGCGATAACTGACTGTGCAGGGATAATCTGCAGACGCGAACGTTGTTCAAAGTCAGCTTTAGCAAGTAATGGCGTGATAGTATCGGGATCCCCGACTAAAAGAAGTGTGAGTTGTGAATTAGAATTCAGTGCCTGCAATGCTGCAGGCACTGTCACGGAAGGGCCAAAATCACCCCCCATGACATCTAACGCCAGGGTTAGACGTGTCAAAGTCGTTTCGCCGCCTGGTTTGGTATTTCCCCGCAGCAACGGGGAATTTCCTCACTAAGCTTCATCACACGGTTTCTCTTCGTTTCTTACGCGAAAGAGGCATTAACAGCCTGCCTGTTACGTAAAATTCGTTGAGTAACGCGTGATTACTTAGCGATTACCTTGCGGCCACGGTAGTAACCGTCGGCGGTGATGTGGTGACGCAGGTGTTTTTCACCAGAAGTTTTGTCTACAGACAGGCTGGTGACTGCGGTCAGAGCGTCATGAGAACGACGCATGCCACGTTTGGAACGGGTTGGTTTATTCTGTTGTACGGCCATGGACCTTACTCCTCAATTACTTACGCTTTAAGCTGGCTAATACGGCAAATGGGTTTGGTTTTTGCGCTTCATCAGGCAGTTCACCAAAGACCATGTCCGCCTCGGACACTTCACAGTGTTCAGAATCATGCACCGGAACTACCGGCAAGGAGAGGATAATTTCATCTTCCACCATTGCAAGCAGATCGATTTCACCGAATTCGTTAACCTCAATCGGCTCATACGCTTCCGGGAGTGCTTCAGCCTGTTCGTCGGAACGAACCGGACTGAAACAATACGTTGTGTGAACATGATGAGGAAACGGCTTCCCGCAACGCTGACATGCGAGCGTTACCGAAACCTTCGCATCACCGCTAATCACGGCAAGACGTTGGTTATCGATAGCAAACGACATGGCGCATTCCACATCACTGTCCACACTGACTACAGAATCGGCGACGCGCTCTACCAGATCAGAAGTATAGATACCTTCATAATCGAGGCGTTTTTGAGCCGTACGAACCGGATCAAGAGTCAGGGGTAATTTTACCTTTTGCATAGGGCGCGCATATTAACTTTGTAACGTCATATAGTCAAAGAAAAAGGCAGCCTGCGGTTGCCTTTTGCCAATAATTCGCACACATTGCGGTTTACAGACTTATTTTCGCTCAGGAGACGCCACAACGGCACGCCTGAAGGACGAAGAGCATAGTTTAAAATGGCTCTCATCAATACGCTATATCTGGTGGAAAAAATATGCCTAATCTCATTCTTGCCTCCACATCTCCCTGGCGCCGCGCCCTGCTGGAAAAACTGGCGATGCCCTTTGAATGCGCGGCCCCTGAGGTTGACGAAACGCCGATGCCCGGAGAGAGTCCTCGCCACTTAGTCAACCGACTGGCGCAAGAGAAAGCGCAATCGCTGGCTCACCGCTTTCCGTCTCATCTTATTATTGGTTCCGATCAGGTATGCGTACTGGATGGCGAAATCGCCGGTAAGCCCTTAACAGAAGAGAAAGCCTGCCAACAGTTAGCCAAAGCCAGCGGCAATATCATTACATTCTATACCGGTCTGGCGCTGTATAACTCCGCGACGGGACATTTACAGACCGAGGTGGAACCCTTTGACGTTCACTTCCGCCATCTCAGTGAAGCGGAAATTGAAGACTACGTGCGTAAAGAACGCCCGCTGCACTGCGCAGGGAGTTTTAAAAGCGAAGGTCTGGGGATAGCGCTCTTTGAGCGCTTAGAGGGGCGAGACCCAAACACGCTGATTGGTTTACCGCTGATCGCACTGTGCCAGATGTTACGTCGGGAAGAGATGAACCCGCTGAAAACCTGATTAATGGTACTATCCAGTAGGCGGGAGAATACAACGCCTTCAGGCGTAAACCTGCCGGATGGCGACGTAGACGTCTTATCCGGCAGGTTTAGCGCGATAAATGCGCATCAGGCCGGCTTACGTAACACCTGTAAACAGCGTTTCAGTTGGTCGTCCATCGGCGCTTCAATGCGCAGCACCTCACCCGTACCCGGGTGGGTAAATTTCAGTGCTGCTGCATGCAGGAACAGACGCGACAATCCGGTTCCTGCCAGTTGTTTATCGAAGTCGCGGTCACCGTAGCGATCGTCAAAAGCAATCGGATGACCCGCGTACTGAGTGTGCACGCGAATCTGGTGTGTGCGGCCCGTCACCGGGCTACAGCGAACCAGCGTGGCGAACGCGTAACGTTCTTCCACCTTAAAACGCGTTTCCGACGGTTTGCCTTCCTGATTCACCCGCACAATACGCTCGCCGCTTTGCAGAATGTTCTTCAATAACGGTGCCTGTACCGTTTTGACATGTGACTGCCATTGCCCGCGCACCAGGGCGAGATAATCTTTTTGCATCCCCTTCTCGCGCAGTTGCTCATGTAGCGAACGCAGTGCTGAACGTTTCTTCGCGACCAACAGCACGCCCGACGTATCGCGGTCAAGACGGTGTACCAGCTCAAGAAAACGCGCCTCAGGACGCAGCGCACGTAACCCTTCAATCACGCCAAAGCTTAACCCGCTGCCGCCATGCACCGCGGTTCCCGACGGCTTGTTCAGCACCAGAATATGGTCGTCTTCATAAAGGATAACGTCCGCCAGCGCCGCCACTTTTTGCAGATGCGGCGAAACGGCCTCTTCTTCACGCTCCGCCACGCGAACCGGCGGAATGCGCACTTCATCACCCGCTTCCAGTTTGTATTCGGGTTTGATGCGTTTTTTATTCACCCGCACTTCGCCTTTACGCAAAATGCGATAAATCATACTTTTCGGCACACCTTTGAGCTGTGTGCGCAAAAAATTATCAATGCGTTGCCCCGCTTCGTCAGCAGTAATAGCAACAATTCTTACGGATGGAGTCTCTGTTTTCATGGGGGCCGATTCTAAATAGCCACAAGGATTAGCGCCACTCATTTTTCTATGCTTATATTTATCTTTATCCTTCGTCACTCACGTGTTTCATGACTGATTTGGTGGTTATTAAACCAATCACCGCGCATAAGTGAAAAAACTGTGAGTAAGCGGGTGATAAATGGTAAAAGTCATCTTGCTATAACAAGGTTAGCAGTGGAATAATGTCACCGCTTCCGTGCTGAATCTTGTTAAAACAAGGAATTTTACGGAAAGACCCAATTTTGTCCGGACGATCATCCACGCAGCAATGGCGTAAGACGTATTGATCTTTCAGACAGTTAGCGGGCTGCGGGTTGCAGTCCTTACCGGTAGATCGGATCTTCTCTGGAGAGTAATACCCAGGCGGTTCCCCTGATAATTGCGCTGCGTTTCCGTATGAAATGCAGGCAACCGACACTCTGCGCCTCTTTGAGCTGACGATAACCGTGAGGTTGGCGACGCGAATAGACACGAGGCCATCGGTTCACACCCGGAAAGGCAATACTCTGCCCGCAGCTTAGTCGTCAATGTAAGAATAATGAGTAAGTTACGATGAAAAGAATGTTAATCAACGCAACTCAGCAGGAAGAGTTGCGTGTTGCCCTTGTAGATGGGCAGCGTCTGTACGACCTGGATATTGAAAGTCCTGGACATGAACAGAAAAAAGCGAACATCTATAAAGGCAAAATTACCCGTATTGAACCGAGTCTGGAAGCGGCTTTTGTTGATTACGGCGCTGAACGTCACGGTTTCCTCCCGTTAAAAGAAATTGCCCGCGAATATTTCCCCGCTAATTACAACGCTCATGGTCGTCCAAACATCAAAGATGTGCTGCGCGAAGGCCAGGAAGTTATTGTTCAGATTGATAAAGAAGAACGTGGCAACAAAGGCGCTGCGCTGACCACTTTTATCAGCCTGGCGGGCAGCTATCTGGTTCTGATGCCAAACAACCCGCGTGCGGGGGGTATCTCTCGTCGCATCGAAGGCGACGACCGTACCGAGCTGAAAGAAGCGCTGGCAAGCCTTGAACTGCCTGATGGCATGGGCCTTATTGTACGTACTGCGGGCGTAGGCAAATCTGCCGAAGCGCTGCAGTGGGACTTAAGCTTCCGTCTGAAACACTGGGAAGCCATTCAGAAAGCCGCGGAAAGCCGCCCTGCTCCGTTCCTGATCCATCAGGAGAGCAACGTGATTGTTCGCGCCTTCCGCGACTATCTGCGTCAGGATATCGGTGAAATCCTTATCGATAACCCGAAAGTGCTCGAACTGGCGCGCCAGCATATTGCGGCGTTAGGTCGTCCGGATTTCAGCAGCAAAATCAAACTTTACACCGGTGAAATCCCGCTGTTCAGCCACTATCAGATCGAGTCGCAGATTGAATCCGCGTTCCAGCGTGAAGTGCGTCTGCCTTCCGGCGGCTCTATCGTTATCGACAGCACCGAAGCGTTAACCGCCATCGACATTAACTCCGCTCGCGCAACCCGCGGCGGCGATATTGAAGAAACGGCGTTCAACACTAACCTGGAAGCGGCCGATGAGATCGCCCGTCAGTTGCGCCTGCGTGACCTCGGCGGCCTGATCGTTATCGACTTCATTGATATGACCCCGGTACGCCATCAGCGTGCGGTGGAAAACCGTCTGCGTGAAGCGGTCCGCCAGGATCGAGCGCGTATCCAGATCAGCCATATTTCACGCTTCGGCCTGCTGGAAATGTCACGTCAGCGCCTGAGCCCGTCGCTGGGCGAGTCCAGCCATCACGTCTGCCCACGCTGTAGCGGTACCGGCACCGTGCGTGATAACGAGTCGCTGTCCCTGTCTATTCTGCGTCTGATTGAAGAAGAAGCGCTGAAAGAGAATACTCAGGAAGTCCACGCGATTGTCCCAGTGCCAATTGCCTCCTATCTGCTCAACGAAAAACGTACCGCCGTTAATGCGATTGAAACCCGACAGGATGGCGTGCGTTGCGTGATCGTACCTAACGATCAAATGGAAACGCCGCACTACTCCGTACTGCGCGTGCGTAAAGGTGAAGAGACGCCGACTCTGAGCTACATGCTGCCGAAGCTGCATGAAGAAGCGATGGCGTTACCGTCTGAAGAAGAGTTCGCCGAGCGTAAACGTCCTGAGCAGCCCGCTCTTGCCACCTTCGCCATGCCAGAAGTTCCGCCTGCGCCAACGCCTGCCGAACCGCCAGTGAAAGCCGCTGCGTCGAAGGCCGCCGTTGCGCCAGCCGCTCCGGCAGAGCCGGGGCTGCTGAGCCGTTTCTTTGGCGCACTGAAATCACTGTTCAGCGGTAGTGAAGACGTGAAACCTGCCGAGCAGCCTGCGCCGAAAGCCGCGGAGAAGCCGGAGCGTCAGCAGGATCGCCGTAAACGCCAGAACAACCGTCGTGACCGTAACGATCGCAACGAACGTCGTGACAACCGCGATAACCGTGGCGAACGTTCAGAAAATGGCGAGAACCGCGACGAGAATCGCCGTAACCGCCGTAATGCGCAGCAGAATGCCGAAAACCGTGATAACCGTCAGCAAGCGACCGACGTAGCGGATAAAGCAAAGTCTGGTGATGAGCAGCAGCAGCAGCAGCCACGTCGCGAACGTAACCGCCGTCGCAGTGATGATAAACGTCAGGCTCAGCAGGAAGTAAAAGCGCTGAATCTTGATGAGCAGCAGACTCCAGAGACCGAACAGGAAGAGCGCGTTCGTCAGGCTCAGCCGCGCCGTAAACAGCGTCAGCTGAACCAGAAAGTTCGTTACCACAACCAGGCCTCAGAAGTGGCAGAGGTAGAAACCGCCACCACGGAAGAGAACGTTGTCGCACCAGTTGCAGCACAGGCTGCGCCAGCGCAAAGCACTGAACTGGTGAAAGTGCCGCTGCCTGTCGTGACAGAAGCAACCCCAGAGCAGGATGACAATGGTGAAGCACGTGATAACGCCGGTATGCCGCGTCGTTCGCGTCGTTCCCCACGTCATCTGCGTGTGAGCGGCCAGCGTCGTCGTCGTTATCGTGACGAACGTTACCCACTGCAGTCGCCGATGCCGCTGACTGTCGCCTGCGCCTCGCCAGAAATGGCGTCCGGCAAAGTGTGGATCCGCTACCCGGTAGCCCGTCCTCAGGATGCGCAGCCAGAAGCACAGGAAATCGAACAGGTACAGGCCCAGCCTGTTGTGACCGAACCGCAAGCCGTGGCAGCCGCCGTTGAAGCTGTTGCCGCAGTCGAACCCGCCGTTGAAACTGTCGTTGAAACGGTAACAGAAGCACCGGTTCAGGCTGAAGCCGTGGTTGAAACGACGCATCCGGAAGTCATTGCCGCCCCGGTGGTTGAACAGCCGCAGGTGATTGCCGACGCCGATGTGCCGGTCGCCGAAGAGGTTGCCGCTCAGGCAGAGCCTGTCGCTGAAACGCAGGAAACCGCTCCGGTCGTTGAAGAGACACCAGACGTGGTTACGGTCGAGCCTGAAACAATGACTGTCGTGCCTGACGTGGTTGCGGCTGAACCTGTCGCCGTTGAACCTGAAGTGGTTGCAGAGCCTGAAGTCATTGCAGAACCGGTTGCAGCGCCTGTGATCGCTGAAGCACCCACAGCGCCTGCGCCAGTATCCGAACCCGTTGTCGTTGCACCGATCGCAGAAGCCGCAGCGCCAGTCGTGGCAGAACCTGTTGCTGAGCACAGCCACGCAACCGCACCGATGACCCGTGCGCCAGCGCCGGAATATGTGCCTGAAGCGCCACGCCACAGTGACTGGCAGCGCCCTGCTTTCGCCTTTGATGGTAAAGGCGCCGCAGGTGGTCACACTGCCTCGCACAGTGCCTCTGCTGGACCGACTCGTCCTCAGCCTGTCGAGTAAAATCGATAGCGTAAAAAGCCGACCTCAGGGTCGGCTTTTTTATTCCCCTTCAGGTCGGCGCATTCCCGCCAGTTCCGGCATCACCTTTTTCATCAATTCCAGAAAGTTACGCAGGCGAGTGGGATAATAACGCGCCCAGGGATAGACCAGGTGTACTGGCAAAGGTGCGGCCTGCCAGTCAGGAACCAGCTCGACGAGTCGTCCTTGCGCGATATCCTCGGTCACCGTCCAGCTTGACACCACCACCACGCCTAACCCCGTCAGCGCTGCATTGCGCGCTACGTAGATACTGTCGGTACTCAGTCGCGGCGTGATCGGAAAGGTCACCGGTTCCCGACTGTGCTGATGGCTAAGTGAGACGTTGTGTTGATAGAAGGTGTTGACGGCAATCCAGGGCAGCGACGATAGCTGTTCTGGCACCGCGATCGTTGCAAATTGCGCCAGCAGCGCCGGTGACGCGACCACGCTACGCGGCACTTCCGCTAGCAGCACCGAAACCGTTGCCGGATCGACCTCCGCGCCCACGCGGATCGCGCAGTCGATATTGTCGCTGAGAAAATCGACCGTTTTATCGTTGAGCATCCACTCCACCGACAGATTGGGGTAGCGCGCTAAAAAGTGCAGTAATGGCGTGAGGAGCTGCTGCTGACCAAAAGCATGCGGAGCCCGCACCCGCAATGTCCCGACGGGCTCATCTTCCGTGACGTTGAGTCCGTCCTCCAGTGCCAGCCAGGCGTCAATGATATGTTTGGCGTGCTGGTATCCGCGCTCGCCGTCGTCCGTTAGCTTCATGGCGTGCGTGGTACGTAAGACCAGTTTTACCCCCAGCATCGCCTCCAGCGACTGCAACCGCCGACTGATTGTCGCCTGGGTCGTGTTCAACTGACGAGCGGCAGCTGACAACGATCCGGCCTCCACGATGCGCACAAACGTTCGCATCAGTTCCACCCTGTCTATACGCTCATTCTTTTTCATTCATTCGATGCTCATACGCTTTACGTATAATCGTTTTACCACTTCGCTGACTACCAGACCACCGCCATTCAGAGAAAAATAGCCTCACACCTGTGATTGAGGATTTTGAAATGCACACACCGTCTCGTTGGCTGATCTTTGTTCTGGCGCTGGGCGCAGGCTTCAGCGTTGCCGCCATCTACTATGCACAACCGTTGTTACCGCTAATGGGGGCCGATTTGGCGCTCAGCATCACCGGCATGGGACTGGTGCCCACGTTAACGCAGGCCGGCTATGCGTTAGGGATCCTGTTTTTATTGCCGCTCGGCGACCGTTACGATCGGCGCTGGCTCATTCTGATGAAAAGCGCCGCGCTCGCCCTGTTGCTGCTGGCCTGTAGCGTCACAGGCCAGGTGCATTCTCTGCTGACCGTAAGCCTGTTGCTGGGGATGGCCGCGACGATGGCGCAGGATATCGTCCCGGCGGCGGCGATTCTCGCCCCAGAGGGCAAACAGGGAAAAACGGTCGGGACAGTGATGACCGGCCTGCTGCTGGGCATTTTATTGTCACGCACCGTGAGTGGTCTGGTCGGAGAAGCCTTTGGCTGGCGGGCAATGTATCAACTCGCCGCGCTCAGTATTGCCCTTGTCGGCGTATTGCTGTGGAAAGTCCTGCCCGCATTTACAGCCCATTCCACGCTGAGTTATCCCGCACTGATGGTGAGCCTGGCGCAGTTATGGTGTCGCTACCCGGCACTACGTCGTGCCGCCCTGGCGCAAGGTTTTCTGTCCGTCGCGTTCAGCGCGTTCTGGTCAACGCTGGCCGTGATGCTGGCAGAAAACTATCAGATGGGCAGCGCCGCCGCGGGGGCATTTGGTATCGCCGGGGCTGCCGGAGCGCTGGCTGCACCGTTGGCCGGTCATCTGGCAGATAAGATAGGCGCAGAAAAAGTGACGCAACTGGGGGCATTGCTGGTGACCGTTTCTTTTGCGCTGATGTTCCTGTTACCCGCGTTGCCCGTGCACGCGCAGTGGTTGCTGATTGCGCTCTCCGCCGTCGGCTTTGACCTGGGACTGCAATCGAGCCTGGTGGCGCACCAGAATCTGGTCTATAGCCTCGAACCGCAGGCCAGGGGGCGTCTGAATGCACTACTGTTCAGCGTCATCTTCATTGGCATGGCGCTGGGCTCGGTGCTCGGCAGTCAGGTGTATGCGCTGGCAAACTGGCAAGGCGTCGTCACGCTGGCCACCCTCAGTGGCACCCTTGCGCTGATCATCAGACTGGCGGGAAAGCGTTCCTCTGCCCCTCTGAGGGTTAGCGTGTAACCGACAAAAAAATGCCCGCTCCGGGGTGAGAGGGAGCGGGCAGATAAAACATACCCAGTTTCATGATATGTTTCAAATCGGTATTAGCGGTTGAGCTGGAATAGCGACATCCCCTGCATATCGGTAAAGGCTTTATAAGAGGCCTGGAGCGCCGCCTGCTGCATGACGTACGACGAAATGGCCGCGTTCCAGTCCACATCCACCAGATTACTCATCTGCTGCGTTTGTCCTAGTGCGCGATCGGTGCCCAGCGAGTCCAGACTCTCCAGTTCCTTCAGTTGCGTCCCCAGTTCCGCACGCACGCTCAGTACATTATTAAGCGAGTTTTTCAGACCGCGGTTGGTTTTATCAATCACCGCTTTTGCCTGTTCTTTCAGCGTCGCATCGTCACCTACAGGGGAATTCAATGAGGCAATCGCCGAATCCAGCATTTTGAACAGGTTGGTTTCGGACGTCCCGTTGTTCGGTTCCGGAACCGCATTACTGGTGATCTTGTCGAAAATTTTGTTGCCGGTGTGGCCGATGGTCATCGAACGGGAGGCATCCACCTGCTGAGTGATGTTCTCCGTACCGCCGTTGTAGGTACCATCAGCCTGAGCAAACGGAGCCGTTTCCGTTTTATAACCGGCAAAAATATAGCGACCGTTACCGTCGGTACTGTTTGCCAGGTTCATCAACTGATCGCGGATACCCTGTAAGTCCGTCGCCAGCGAGGCGCGGTCATCGTCACTCAGCGTTCCGTTACCGGCGCTGACGATTTTTTCCTGCGCGCTTTGTATCGCCGTCGTCACCTGGTTTAACACGTTCTCTTCCAGCGAAACCTTCTGCGTGGCGAAAGTCCTCGCCAGGGCGAACTGGCTGTTCTCCGACTGCGCCTGTGACAACACCACGGCCTGGGATGCGGCGATAGGATCGTCAGACGGATTGATTACCCGCTTCCCTGTCGACATCTGCTCACCGTATTTCATCCACTCCGCCTGGGAATTGGTGATACCACGCATGTTCTGCTGGTACATCATTTGGGTACTGATACGCATCGTTTCCTGCTCCCTTAGCGAATACTCAGCAGTGCATCAAACAGAGAGTTGGCGGTTTGCAACACCTGGGCATTGGCCAGATAATACTGCTGGAAGCGTTGCAGGTTGCCGTACTCTTCATCAAGGTTAACGCCGGAAATGGACTGTTGCTGATTGCTCAACTGCGTCACCACGTTGCCCTGGGTGGTGCTGCTGGTTTTCAGCGTTGCAGTTTTGCTGCCCACGTTGCTGACCAGCGTAGCGTAGGCGTCGTTAAACGATTTTGAACCACCTACCGTTGTGCTGTCCTTTTGCAAATCCAGCAACGCCTGACCGTTACGGTTGTCGCTTTCACCGGCCGTTGCGTCCTTCGCCATCGCAATTTGCGATTCGTTGGTCACCAGAACGCCCATATTGATGATGGCGTCGCTGACCGGCTTGACGATGAAGCTGTCATTTTTAGCAGGGCCAACATCGATGTTAATCTCCAGGCCATCAAAGGTCAGTTTGCCCGCGTTTTCGGTCGCTTCAAAAGAGGTGTTATCCGCAAGACGCGTCACCTGCCATTTCGCTCCGTCATAAACCACTTTATAGTCAGTCGCCTGAACCTCTGAGGCGGTTTTAACGGTCGCGCTGATGCTGCCGGTATTCTTGCTATTTCCATACACAGCCGGGTCGCCGATGCTGAAGAAATCGACATTATTTTTGCCGTTCGCATCATACCCTTCGCGGTGCTGCTGGTTAAACGCATCGGCGAACGCCAGCGCCAGTTGTCCCAGCGTGTTGCGCGTCTGATCCAGATCCTGGGAACGGAAGGTCAGCAGACCACCGAGCGAACCGGTCGTGATCAGTTTTTCCGGAATTTCGATGTTGCCCGCGATGGAATCGACATAGGCAACGGTGATTCGTGAAGGGTCGGACTGCGACTGTACCGCCGCTAGCTGACGGGCATTACTTCCCTGCACCAGTGAATAGCCGTTCGCCATCGTGATGTTATAGGTGCCGCCGTCCTGAACGCTGACTTCCACGCCGACAATTTTGTTCAGCTCACTGACCAACTGGTCGCGCTGATCAAGCAGGTTATTCGGCGATGCCCCGGCACCCACACCGGTCAGACGCGAGATCTGGTCGTTCAGGCTGGCAATCTGCTTACTGTAGTTGTTGATCTGATCGACGCTGGAACCAATCGCGATATTGACCTGCTTGTCCTGATCGCGCAGATACTGGTCGGTCGTTTTAAACTGGTTAACCAGCCCATTGGCTTTGCCAATCAGCGTCTGGCGCGCCGCCGGGTCTTCGGCGTTACTCACCAGCGTTTGCAGGCTGGTGAAAAAATCCTGCATGGACGAGGAGACAGAGCTGGTTTTGCTGGCCAGCAGGTTGTCGATTTTGGACATCTGCTCATAACGGGTCGTCAACCCGCTACTCTGGTTCTGCGCCGCGCGCAGTTGATTGGTGATGAACGAATCATATTCGCGCTGTACACCGGAAACATAAACACCATTGCCCACCCAACCGCCGGCACCCAGCGTGCTATTGGCTTGCGCCATAATGGTCGTCTGACGGGTATAGCCCGCAACGTTATAGCTGGAAATGTTGTTACTGGCAGTATTCAGCGCCGCCTGAGCCGCGCTCAGCCCGCTCATGGCGTTATTAATCAAGCTGGACATGGAAGTTCCTTTTAATCCTTCAGTTACAGATTATTATCGGCAGCAGGTCACAGGACTTGAGCCATTTAGAAGAGATTGTCGAGATTCGTGTTGTAGGCGTTGCTCACCTTCTCGCTCATCGACTTCAGCTGTTGGATCATACTGGTCAATTTACGTGCATAGTTCGGGTCGGTGGCATAACCGGCGCTTTGCAGTGCCTGCGCGCCCTGTTCCGCGGTAACCGCCGTGGTCACCGCCGCATAGCGTGGATTGCGGGTCAGCAGACCGACGTAATCTGACAACGCTTCAAGGTACGAGCTGTACACGCGGAATTTGGCCTTCACCTTTTTCGCTTCGCCGTTTTCATATTCGGTCGTGGTGATTTCCGTCACCGGCCCCTTCCAGTTACCCGAGGCCTTCACGCCAAACAGGTTGAAACTCGGCTCGCCGTTTTCCCGGCGAATCTGCCGCTGCCCCCAGCCGGACTCCAGCGCCGCCTGCGCCAGAATCAGGTGATGTGGCACGCCGCTCTGCTCACTGGCCAGACGGGCCGGCAGCGACAGTTGCGCCAGGAAGTCTTTGCTGTCGCCGGAGAGCGGTTCGTCATTGCTCTGCGGTGTTTTCGGCATCGCTTTACGCACCAGTTGCGTCAGCGCCTGGTTCTGGTAACTGGTCACCGTTTCCAGCGGGAATTTCATCGGCACCTGCGGCGTTTCTTCCGCAGGCTGCGCCTGCCCCTGCGTCATCTGTTTGACCATCATTTCCGCCAGCCCCAGACCTTTTCCGGCGGTCATCTGCTGCGCAATCTGCTGGTCATACATGCTGGTATACAGACGCGTTTGATCGCTGCTGAAGACGCCATCTTTTGGCAGCGCTTCACGCATGCTTTTCAGCATCATCTGGACGAACATGCCTTCCACCTGGCGGGCCACCGGGCGGATATTCGCCGCCGGATCCTGACCGGCTTTCGCCTTCAATTCATTCAGCGATTGCGCATCCCAGGCGGCGCTGGCCATCAGTTTGCTGTCGCTAATCATCAGATGATTTCCAGTTTCGCGCGTAAGCAACCGGCGCTCTGCATCGACTGCAGAATTGACATCAGATCCATCGGCGTCGCCCCCAGCGCATTCAGCGCACGGACCACGTTGTTCAGATTGGCGCTGGAACGAACGCTTTGCAGCGAACCGCCGCTCTGACGCAGATCGATTTGCGTTTGCGGTGTCACTACCGTCTGCCCCCCGCCAAACGGCGTATCCGGTTGACTGACATTAGCCTGACGGTTAACGGTCACGGAGAGATTCCCCTGCGCTACAGCACAGCTATCCAGCGTCACTTCGCGGTTCATCACCACCGAACCGGTACGTGAGTTGATCACCACTTTTGCATCCTGTGGCGTCACGTTCACTTCCATGTTCTGAATATCCGCCAGGAAGCGCACCTGAGAGCTGTTGCCGCTCGGTACGCGGACCTGAATCGTGCGCGCATCCAGTGCGGTGGCGCTGCCAAAGCCGCGTGACCGGTTGATGGTGTCAGCAATCTGCTGCGCCATGGTGAAGTCTTCATTATTCAGTTGCAGGTTCAGCGTATTACCTGCGCCGAACTGACTGGGCAACTCGCGCTCGATTGTCGCCCCGTTGGTGATCCGTCCGCCGTTAAGCTGGTTCACCTGCACGCTGCTGCCGCCCGCAGACGCCCCGGCGCCACCAACTAAAATGTTGCCCTGCGCCAGCGCATACACCTGGCTGTCGACCCCTTTCAACGGCGTCATCAACAGCGTCCCGCCGCGCAGACTTTTCGCGTTCCCCAGCGAAGACACCACTACGTCAATGGTTTGTCCCTGACGACCAAAGGCCGGGAAGGAGGCGGTTACCATGACCGCCGCGACGTTTTTCAACTGCATGTTCGTCCCGGTCGGTACGGTAATACCCAACTGCGAGAGCATGTTGTTCAGGGTCTGGGTGGTAAATGGCGTCTGGGTGGTCTGGTCACCGGTCCCGTCCAGCCCCACCACCAGGCCGTAGCCAATGAGCGAGTTTTCGCGCACGCCCTGCACGCTGGTCAGATCGCGGATACGATCGGCATGCGCCAGCGTGGCGACGAGGACCAGAACCAGTCCAACTACAGATTTCAACATGGGAGACCTCGCTTACATCGGCGACAGGTTAAGGAAGAAACGCTGGAGCCAGCCCATATTTTGCGCTTCGTTGATGTAGCCGTTTCCGACATATTCAATACGTGCATCCGCCACCTGAGTTGACGGAACGGAGTTGCTGCCGCTGATGGTGCGCGGATTCACAACCCCGGAGAAGCGGATGAACTCAGTGCCCTGGTTGATGGCGATCTGTTTCTCACCCACGACATGTAAATTGCCGTTAACCAGCACCTGATCCACGGTCACGGTCAGCGTGCCGCTAAAGGTATTGCTGGCGTTGGCCCCGCCCTTACCGTTAAAGGTGTTACCGCCGGACGCCTCGACGTCCGCTCGCGCATTGCCGAATAATCCTTGCAGATAGCGTGGTACGGTATCAAAGCCAAAGTTGGTTTTGCCGTCACGGCTGGCGTTGGCAGAAGAGCTTTTACTGGCGCTGACGTTTTCCTGCAGCACAATGGTCAGCGTATCGCCGATGTTGCGCGGACGACGGTCTTCAAACAGCGGCTGATAGCCATAGTTGATTGGCTGCGCGGACTGAAAAATCGAACCATTTGCCACCGGCGTCGGGCCAGGAACAGGCTGCGCCGTGGTCGCGCCCTGGACGAGCGGAGTGGAAGGAATCCAGGCACATCCTGACAGTGAAACCACCAACAGGGCCATGATCGGGTAAGCGTGCGCAGCGTTTTTTTGCATTGCCTTTATCTTCTGAATCAGGGTGCCGGTGAGACAGAAGCCTCACCGGACAACACCTTAGAGTTGCGTCAGTTTTTGCAGCATCTGATCGGTCGTTGAGACCGCTTTGCTGTTGATTTCGTAAGCGCGTTGAACCTGAATCATATTGACCAGCTCTTCCGCGACGTTGACGTTTGAGGTCTCGACATAGCCCTGGTACAACAGGCCCGCCCCGTTCAGACCCGGCGTGCTTTCATTCGGCGCGCCGGAAGACTGGGTCTCGGTATACAGGTTTTCACCAATGCTCTCCAGACCGGTATCGTTCATGAACGTGGTCAGATTAAGCTGCCCCACCTGCACGGGCGCCGCCTGTCCCTGTTGGGTCACGCTCACCACGCCGTCACGCCCGATGGTGATGCTCAGGGCGTTAGCCGGAATGGTAATCGCTGGCTGAACCTGGAAGCCGCCAGCCGTCACCAGTTGACCATTTTGATCGACCTGGAATGATCCATCGCGGGTATATGCAGAAGTACCATCCGGCAGCAGAACCTGAAAGAACCCCTGACCTTTGATGGCGACATCTTTACTGTTGTTGGTTTGCGACAGGTTGCCCTGGCTGTGCAGACGCTCGGTCGCCACCGGACGCACACCGGTACCGATTTGCAGACCGGACGGCAGCGTGGTCTGCTCAGAAGACTGAGCGCCAGGCTGACGAATGGTCTGATAAAGCAGATCTTCAAACACCGCGCGCTGACGCTTAAAACCATTGGTGCTGACGTTTGCCAGGTTGTTGGCAATCACATCCATGTTGGTTTGCTGCGCGTCCAGTCCGGTTTTGGCGATCCATAATGAACTGATCATAAAGTGTCCTGTATTAAGTCATCGACAGCAGTTGGTTAGCGCGACCAGCGTTGTCATCCACGCTGCTGATAACCTTCATCTGCATTTCAAAACGGCGGGCGCTGGCAATCATGTCGCTCATCGCTGACACCGCATTGACGTTGCTCCCCTCCAGTACTCCCGACATCACGCGAATGGTCGGATCGGCCTGCAGCACCGGGCCACGGGTTGCCTGTGCGGCAGCGGTCAGACGGAACATCCCGTCGTCGCCACGCTGTACTTCATTCCCCTCAGCCTTCACCAGTTTCAGACGTCCCACCGGCGCGATGGTGTTCGCCGGATCGCCGGGATTCAGCGCTGAGATGGTGCCGTCCGCCGCGATGGTGATTTCCGACCCTTCCGGCACCGCAATCGGCCCGGCTTCACCAATCACCGGGTGACCCTGAATGGTCAACTGTCCGGTCGGATCCACCTGAATGCTGCCGTTACGGGTATAGCCTTCGCTGCCGTTCGCGGTCTGTACCGCCAGCCAGCCATCCTGCTGTAACGCCACGTCCAGCGGACGCGAGGTGTAATCCATCTGGCCAGGCGTCATATCAGCCCCCGGCGTGGACGCCGTGACCAACGTACGCGTCGGCAATGACAGCCCTTCGACGGGGACGGCGCGCAGCGCATTGAGCTGTGCACGGAATCCCGGCGTCGAGGCGTTGGCCAGGTTGCTGGCCGTCACCGCCTGTTGGTTCAGCGTCTGACTGGCCGCCCCCATTGCGGTATAGATTGCGTGATCCATTACGTTATCCCGTCAGGCGCTTAGCGCAGGTTAACCAGCGTGTTGAGGATCTGATCCTGGGTCTTGATGGTCTGCGCGTTCGACTGATAGTTACGCTGGGCGACGATCATGTTCACCAGTTCTTTACTCAGATCCACGTTCGAAGACTCCAGCGCACCGTTGGTCAGCTTACCGAAGTTACCCGTTCCCGCCGTTCCCAGCAGTTCCACACCGGACGCCTGCGTGGCGGCCCAGACGTTATCGCCCTGAGAGGACAGACCTTCGTTGTTAGCGAAGTTCGCCAGCACGATCTGCCCCAGCACCTGCTTCTGTTCGTTGGAATAGTTTCCGACGACGGTGCCATCGTCGTTAATCTGATAGCTAACCAAATCGCCCGGCTTGTAGCCGTTCTGCGTGGTGGCGATAACGGCGTTAGTCCCGGTGTTCTGCTGCATGGAGTTTTGCAGGCTGAGGGTGAAGGTCGCAGGAACCGCGCCATTGACTGTACCGGTAGTAATGGAGAATGACGGTGTGGCATTTGCCGCGCCAAGCGTCCAGGTTGGTTCAGTGGCAGGTGGAACAGGCGCAACTTCAGTATATTCTTTTACGTTATCCAGACCGCCGTTCTTGTCGAATGTCATCTGCGCGGACTTCACCAACGGCGAGTTGGCGACGCTGGAATCCTGCGTCCAGATATCCCATGTGTTATCACCCGTTTTAACGTAAAACAGGTTGATGTCATGTTGATTACCCTGGCTGTCGAACACCGTCACGGGTGCACGTTTGTTGTAGCTGTCAGCATCGGTTGGTTTGAAAGGCGTGTTCGCCGGAATCTTGTCCGTCGAGTTCAGGTTGATCTGCATTGCCGCCGTGTCGGTGCTTTTCGCCCCCATCAGGGTATTCGGGATGGTGATCGGACCCGGGTTTGCCCCTTGCTGAATGGTCGGCGGCGTACCCGTTGCCGGATAGCCGGTCAGTTGCATGCCCTGCATGTTGACCAGGTTACGGTTTTCATCCAGTTTGAACTGGCCGTTACGGCTGTAGAAAACTGAGCCATTGCTGTCGACCAGACGGAAAAAACCGTTCTGGCTGATAGCGACATCCAGACCGCGACCGGTGTTGGTGGTCGTACCATCAGTAAAGTCCTGAGTAATGCCAGCGACTTTTACGCCCAGACCGACTTTAGAACCGGCAAACATATCCGCAAAAGACGCCGCGCCGGATTTAAAACCATAGGTCGCGGAGTTGGCGATGTTGTTACCAATGACATCGAGGTTGGTGGCTGCGGCATTCAGGCCGCTAACCGCTTGTGAAAAAGCCATGATGACTCCTGATTAGTGTAAAGGCTTAGATTATCTGCCGTACTTCGTCGAGGGTGGTGGTTCCGTAAGTGCCCAGATCCAGGGTGTTACCGCCATTGCTGCGAATCACCCCTTGTACCAGCGCAAACTGCAAGGGCTGCGCCACCAGTTGCGTCGAGCCGTTGCTGGCGTGAATCGCCACGTTATACGAGCCGTTCACCGCCGTGGTGCCATCCGTCAGAGTGCCGTCCCAGGTAAAGGTATGAACACCCGCCTTCAGCGCGCCAATCTCAATTGTGCGCACCACTTTGCCGTCTTTGTCGGTAATGGTGGCGGTGACTTTGTCAGCCGGCTGTTGCAGCTCAACGCCAAACGGCGTGGTGGTGGTGGTGGCTCCCTCTTCGGTGCCTTTGCCCGCCAGAACGGTGGTACCCGGGATCATCACACCATGACCAATCAGCGTACTGGCCTGTAGTGACTGGTTGTTGTCGATCTGTCCGGAGATCGACCCCAGGGTCGTATTCAGTTTCTCAATACCGCTGACGGTACTGATCTGCGCGAGCTGTGTGGTCAGCTCGTTGTTCTGCATCGGGTTGGTCGGGTCCTGGTTTTTCAGTTGCGCCACCAGCAGCGTCAGAAAGCTGCTTTGCAGATCGGCGGCATTGCTGCCCGACAGGGAACTCCCGTTGCTGCTGCTTTTCACACCGGTGTTGGTCGGATCGTTAACGTTTACCGCAATTGACATGGCTGTCTCCTTTTACTGGCCCAGTGTCAGCGTCTTAAGCATCATGCTTTTAACGGTGTTGAGGACTTCGACGTTCGCCTGATAGCTGCGGGAAGCTGACATGGTATTAACCATCTCACCGACCACATCGACGTTAGGCATCTTCACGTAGCCATTGGCATCGGCCAGCGGGTTACCGGGTTCATAGACCAGTTTGTCCGGCGCCTGGCTCTCAATGACGTCCGACACTTTCACGCCCCCCGTTACTGCACCGGGAGCGGCATCCACCTGGAAGACCACCTGCTTTGCGCGATACGGTTGACCATCCGGTCCCGTGACGCTGTCGGCGTTGGCCAGATTACTGGCGGCCACGTTAAGGCGCTTGGACTGCGCCGTTAATGCCGAACCGGCAATATCAAAAATATTCAGCAGCGCCACGGATTAGTTCCCCCCCTGTAGCACGTTCATCATGCCTTTAATCTGCCCACTCAAGGCAGTCAGGCTCATCTGGTACTTCAGGCTGTTATCCGCAAACTGCGTGCGCTCCCGGTCCATATCGACGGTATTGCCGTCGAGTGAAGGCTGGTCGGGAATGCGGTAGAGCAAATCCGTAGACGGTGCGGTGATGGCCTGGGCGGGAATATGCTGTGCGGAGGTTAATGCCAGCGACACACCGCTGGTTTCTTGCCGTCCGCGCACCATGACTTTTTTTAACTCACTGGCAAAATCCATGTCGCGCGCCTGATACCCCGGCGTATCGGCGTTCGCAATGTTAGCGGCCAACACCTCTTGCCGTTGGGCGCGCAAATTCAGCGCTTCCTGTTGAAAACGTAAGGCGGCGTCGAGCTTATCGAGCATATCTCCTCCGCAGATGACAAAATTCAGCCGACAGCTTAAATCCCATTACGCGCGCGTTATCGCTGGAATAAACGCAAAATGGGTCGCTATTTATTGCGTTGATGGTTGCGTCACACGGGTAGAATCCTGTCATTGCGAAAACGGCGGGAGGTGACGATGCAAACGTTAAAACGTGGATTAGCCATGCTGGCGCTGCTGTTCAGTCCCCTGACGCTGGCCCAGGATTTGAATGCGCAGTTGAACGACTGGTTCGGACAGCGTCTGGCCGGATTCAGCGATGATGTGGTCGTGACCGTGCGAACGCCCCCCAACCTGTTGCCGCATTGCGACACACCGGCGTTCAGCATGACCGGGGCAAAACTGTGGGGAAACGTGAATGTGCTGGCACGTTGCGCCAATGAAAAACGTTATCTGCAGGTCAACGTGCAGGCGACGGGAAACTACGTAGTCGCAGCCGCGTCCGTTGCGCGTGGCGGCACGCTTGGCCCGGCCAGCGTCACACTAAAACGCGGACGCCTTGATCAGCTCCCCCCCCGTACCGTGCTGGATATCAGCCAGGTTCAGGATGCGGTGAGCCTGCGCGATCTCGCGCCGGGACAGGCCATCCAGCTCAATATGTTGCGCCAGGCGTGGCGCATTAAAGCCGGACAGCGCGTGCAGGTCGTTGCCAATGGCGATGGATTTAGCGTCAATGCGGAAGGTAAAGCGCTGAACAATGCGGCGGTCGCGCAGAACGCACGAGTGAGAATGTTATCGGGTCAGATTGTCAGTGGCATAGTCGATCCTGATGGGAATATTCTTATTAACCTATAATGAGTTAAAGATTTTGTTGCGGCTGCCGATAGTGATTACACATTCGATGATAGCTGGCCGCTACAGCATAACCCCTCGATGAGGATGATAAAAATGAGCATTGACCGTACCTCACCTTTGAAACCCGTTAGCACCGTTCAGGCGCGTGAAAATACGGATACACCGGTCCTCAAAGCGCGTCAGGAAAAAACCTCGACGGCAACCAGCACCAGCGTGACGTTAAGCGATGCTCAGGCAAAACTGATGCAGCCCGGCGTGAACGATATCAATATGGAACGTGTTGAAGCACTGAAAACCGCTATTCGTAACGGTGAGCTGAAGATGGACACGGGGAAAATCGCCGACTCGCTGATCCGCGAGACGCAGAGCTATCTCCAGAGTGAGTAACTGACCGTATGACGCGCTTGTCAGAAATACTCGATCAGATGACGGCTGTCCTGAATGACCTGAAAACGGTAATGGATGCCGAACAGCAACAACTTTCCGTTGGCCACATTAACGGTAGCCAGCTGCAGCGTATTACAGAAGAAAAGAGTTCTCTGCTGGCGACCCTGGATTATCTGGAACAGCAGCGACGGCTGGAACAAGACCCGCAGCATAGCGCGAATGATGACGTCGCAGAGCGCTGGAAAGCGATTACCGATAAAACGCAGCACTTACGCGATCTGAACCAGCACAACGGCTGGCTGCTGGAAGATCAGATTCAGCGCAATCAACAGGCGCTTGAGGTTTTAAAGCCCTATCAGGAACCGTCGCTGTACGGCGCGAACGGTCAACCCTCTTCTGCCTCTCGCGGCGGGAAAAAATTTTCTATTTGATGATTACCGGATGGTGGCGTTTCGCCTTATTCAGCCTACAGCGTTCTGTAGGCCGAATAAGCAAAGCGCCATCAGGCATCGTGATTACACCGTCCGGCGCGCAAACTCTTTCACTTTAAAGCCCATCACCGCCAGTGCGGCAAAGTAGGCGGCAATGCCGGCCGCAACCACCGCCATCAGGCGAAGCAGACGCCACGGCATGGTCCCCAACGACCACTCCGGCATAATATGCAACATGCCAACCAGCACGGCTGACATCACCAGTACGGCGATAACGAGGCGAATCAGAAACCCCATCCAACCCGGCTGTGGGGTGAAAATGTTCTGCTTACGCAGTTGCCAGTACAGCAGTCCCGCGTTCAGACAGGCGGCAAGACCAATCGACAGCGACAGCCCGGCGTGCTTCAACGGTCCAATAAACGCAAGGTTCATCAACTGGGTCATGATAAGCGTCACAATGGCGATCTTAACCGGCGTTTTGATGTTCTGCCGCGAATAAAAGCCCGGTGCCAGCACTTTCACCACAATCAGCCCCATCAGCCCTACGGAATAAGCAATCAACGCACGCTGCGTCATCAGCGCATCGAAGGCCGTGAATTTACCGTACTGGAATAATGACGTAATCAAGGGGCCAGACAGGATCCCAATCGCCACCGCACTCGGCAGCGCCAGCAAAAAGCACAGACGCAATCCCCAGTCCATCAGGCGGCAATATTCGTCATGGTCGCCTTTTGCAAAGCTCTTCGACAGTGAAGGCAGCAGAATGGTCCCCAGCGCCACGCCCAGTACCCCCGACGGAAACTCCATCAGGCGATCCGCATAGTACATCCACGAAACGGAACCAGACGCGAGAAAAGAGGCGAAAATGGTGTTAATGATCAGTGAGATCTGGCTGACGGAGACGCCGAGTATCGCCGGGCCCATTTGCTTCACAACCCGCATCGCCCCCGCATCGCGGAAGTTAATCCGCGGCAGCACCAACATGCCGATTTTCTTCAGATGCGGAAGCTGATACACCAGTTGCAGCACGCCGCCAACGGTTACCGCCCATGCCAGCGCCAGCACCGGTGGATTAAAATACGGCGCGGCGAACAGCGCGAAACCGATCATGCTGATGTTCAAAAACGTGGGGGCAAACGCCGGAATGGAGAAGCGGTTCCAGGTATTGAGGATCGCTCCGACCAGCGACGCCAGCGAGATCAGTAAGATGTATGGAAAGGTGATTTGCAGCAGTTTGGTGGTTAACGCGAATTTATCGGCGGTGTCGGCAAACCCCGGCGCCGTCACCATAATCACCCATGGGGCGGCCAGCATCCCGGCAACGGTGACCACAGCAAGCGCCAGCGTCAGCAGTCCCGACACGTAAGAGACAAACACGCGAGTGGCGTCTTCGCCCTGCTTGCTTTTATATTCCGCCAGAATAGGGACAAAGGCCTGAGAAAAAGCGCCCTCCGCAAATATGCGGCGTAGCAGGTTAGGTAATTTGAATGCCACAAAAAAGGCATCGGTTGCCATCCCGGCACCAAAGATTCTGGCGACAATAGCATCACGTGCAAAACCCAGCACACGTGAAAACATCGTCATTGAGCTGACGGCGGCCAGCGATTTTAATAGGTTCATTGCTTTTTTATTCCAGACCCTACGGCAAAACGCCTGCAGTGCAGGCGTTGGAAGAGGCGCTTAGTCTACCTGGATTATGGTGAATTACTACCGCCAGATGTTACAGGTGATTATTCGCTCATCGCCTCGCGCCAGAGCTTTTCCACCACGCGCTGGGCAAGGATCGCCTGCTCGCCCGCGGTTTCCGGAACCGTCTGATTTTGTACACATTCCACAAAATGGCGTGCGCACCCCACGAATCCACGCTGTTCAAGCGTGGTTTGCCAGCCAGGAACCGGTTTGTGCAAGACACCCTGCCCGCGCTCTTCACGCCACTCGCGCATATCCGTCACGTCAATCAGCCCGCCATCGGTCACCGCCTGTACGCTCTCTCGCTGACTGCCCGCCCGGCGATGCATACTGGTGGTGATTTGCAACTGACTGGTCGCGAAATGGTGCTCTGCATACAGCATCTCGCCCGCGTCGTTGGTTTGTAGCGTCCCGCTGCTGAGCTGGGCGTTGCCGCCCGCCAGCCACAGTGCGGTGTCAACGACATGCAAATAATCATCCAGCAGCGTGAACCGCAGATCGTGAGGCCCCACGCTGTCGCTACGGTGTTTATCCATCCGCAGAGACGCCGCCGTCCCCAGTTCCGTCTTCAGCTCTCGGTACCGTGGCGCAAAGCGACGATTGAAACCGACCATCAGCGTCAGATTTTTCTTCGCCGCTAACGCCACCAGCCGCTCAGCATCACGTAAATTTTCCGCCAGCGGCTTATCAACGCAGACATGAACGCCGGCATTGAGTAATTCACTGACGACGGCGTAATGGGTTGCCGTGCTGGAGTGGACAAACACCGCGTCGCAGCCCGCGGCAAGATCGGTCAGCGAACCGGCATACGGAATGCGCCAGGCTGCGCAGATTTTCTCCGCTTTTTCACGCGACGGCGACCAGGCGGCCTGTAGCGTCCAGTCGCTGGCGGCACCAAGCACGGGTAACCAGGCCTTCTGGGCGATGCCCCCAAGCCCCACCACCCCGATACGTAATGTTGTCACGTTATTCTCCCAGATGTTCCAGTAGCGACTCGAGGCGCTGTTTCAGCGCGGCGACTTCGCTTTCCAGCACCTCGACGCGGGCCTGTAGATCTCCCGTCACCGCCTGTGGCTCATCGGCCAGGGCAACCGGCTCCTGCACGGCGCCACAGAACAGATGCATATAACGGCTTTCACGCTTACCCGGTTCGCGCGCCAGACGGACGACATAAGGGCCGTCTTCCCGCGTTGCCAGGCGTTCCAGCGTTGCCTCGACTTCCGCCATATCGCTGAACTCATACATTCGCGAGGCGCGACTGCGCAATTCGCCCGGCGTCTGCGCACCGCGTAGCAGCAGTGTCGTAACCAGCGCCACCTCCGCGGAGCTCAATTTCAGGTTGCCAAACTCCGAGTTACAGAAACGCTGCTCATACTTGGTGACGCGGCTACCAAAGCCGCTGACCGTGCGCAGAAAATGGCGCTTCACCAGATTGTCGAGGTGCTCCTGCACCTCGTGCTCCGCCATATTCATCACCGGTTCACGGTTGGTTTTCTGATTGCAGGCGGTGACCACGCCATTTACGGAGAGCGGATATTGCTCAGGCGTCGTGACCTGTTTTTCGAGCAGACAGCCAATCACACGGGCTTCAGCGGCAGTTAATTCATATTTCATAGGGTGTCCTCACCGACCTGCGGTCCATTCTGATGTCGTTAACGCCGTCAGCACGTGGTCGCGCCATTGCCCGTCAATCAACAGATAATCTTTTGCGTAGCCTTCTTTTTCAAAGCCAAGTCGCGCCAGTAAATCACCGCTGCGTTTATTGTGCGGCATGTAATTCGCCATAATGCGATGAATATGTTGCGTGCGTTGCATATAACGAATCGCGGCGGTCAGCGCTTCAAACATCAGCCCCTGCCCCTGCCATTTCTGCGCAATGGAATACCCCAGATAGCAGGCATGGAAAGACCCCCGCACCACGTTAGAAAAATTCGCTACCCCAATGACCTCTTTTTCATCCGGGTCCAGCAGCGCAAAGTAATAGGCGGAACCTTGCTTATGAAATTCGGCAATCATGCTCAGCCGCGCCTGCCAGCCGGAGGGATAGCAGTGGCTTTCATCACGAATCGGTTCCCAGGGTTTTAAGAAATGACGATTTTCCGCGTAATAATCTGCCAGACGCCAGGCATCACGCTCATGCACTAAACGCACGACCAGGCGGTCAGTGGTTAAGCGCACTTTTGGCACGTTACTGCGATAGCCAAACATATTTATTCCTACTCCTTCCCGAATCGCCGTTACACCCTGATTGACTTACTATACCTGTGCAAAACCACCCTGTGAAAAGTGCAATTTGCCATTTTTTGAATTATTCCGCCATTTTGATGAAAACTCTCTATCAAGATGGACTTTTGATAAAAAAATATTGTCCCGGCGAGGGTGGGCAAAAAGGCAGCAAAGCCGCAGAATAGGAGATACTTCGCTTTATCTACTCTCAATCATTCGAATGCCGCAAATTCCGCGCAACTCGAAGAATGACGAGTGTTTCCCGGGAGGGGAAATGTCGCGTGTCTCGCAGGCCAGGAACCTGGGTAAAACTTTCCTGCTCATCGATAATATGCTGGTCGTGTTGGGCTTTTTCGTCGTGTTCCCGCTGATCTCAATTCGCTTCGTCGACCAAATGGGCTGGGCCGCCGTGATGGTCGGCATTGCGCTGGGTCTGCGTCAGTTTATTCAACAGGGACTGGGCATTTTTGGCGGCGCGATTGCCGACCGTTTTGGCGCGAAACCGATGATCGTCACCGGCATGCTGATGCGCGCTGCCGGGTTTGCCACCATGGGGATCGCCCATGAACCCTGGCTTTTGTGGTTCTCCTGTTTCCTGTCCGGTCTCGGCGGCACGCTGTTCGATCCGCCGCGCTCGGCATTGGTGGTGAAGCTGATTCGCCCGCATCAGCGGGGTCGCTTCTTCTCAATATTGATGATGCAGGACAGCGCAGGGGCGGTTATCGGCGCGCTGTTAGGCAGTTGGTTGTTGCAGTATGACTTCCGTCTGGTTTGCGCGACCGGGGCAATATTGTTCGTGCTCTGCGCCGCCTTTAACGCCTGGCTGCTGCCCGCGTGGAAACTCTCTACTGTGCGTATTCCGGTACGGGAAGGAATGAGTCGGGTGCTCAGTGATAAACGCTTCGTCACCTATGTGCTGACGCTGGCGGGCTATTACATGCTGGCGGTGCAGGTCATGCTGATGCTACCCATTATGGTCAATGACATCGCCGGTTCACCTTCCGCGGTGAAATGGATGTATGCCATTGAAGCCTGCCTTTCGCTGACGCTGCTCTACCCCATTGCGCGCTGGAGTGAGAAACGGTTTCGTCTTGAACATCGCCTGATGGCGGGCCTGCTGCTGATGTCACTGAGCATGTTACCCGTGGGGTTGGTGAGTGACTTGCAGCAGTTGTTCACGCTGATTTGCACTTTCTATATCGGTTCGATTATTGCTGAACCCGCCCGTGAAACGCTCAGCGCCTCGCTGTCGGATGCCCGTGCGCGCGGTAGCTATATGGGCTTTAGCCGTCTGGGGTTAGCCATAGGTGGTGCCATCGGGTATATCGGCGGCGGCTGGCTGTTTGATATGGGGAAACTGCTCCAGCAACCCGAGTTACCCTGGATGATGCTGGGGATCATTGGCTTCATCACTTTCCTGGCGCTGGGCTGGCAGTTTAGCCATAAACGCACGCCGCGCGGCATGCTGGAACCCGGCGCCTGATTTGATACCTGTGCGTGTCTCCTCCATACTGAAAGGGAACTGACAGTCAAATGGAGGAGAAACGTGAAGCTTTATATTTACGATCACTGCCCTTTCTGCATCAAAGCCCGCATGATTTTTGGCCTCAAAAACATCCCCGTCGAACTGATTGTCCTGGCCAACGACGATGACGAAACCCCAACCCGAATGACTGGCCAGAAAATGGTGCCCATTCTGCAAAAAGACGACAGCCGCTATCTACCGGAAAGCATGGACATCGTCCATTACGTCGATCAACTGGATGGCAAACCGCTGCTCACCGGCAAGAAAAATCCTGCTATTGACGAGTGGCTGCGCAAAGTGAACAGCTACGCCAATCACCTGCTGCTGCCGCGTTTTGCAAAATCTGCGTTTGATGAGTTTTCCACCCCTTCGGCACGCAAATACTTTACTGAGAAAAAAGAGGCGATGATTGGCAGTTTTGCCGACCATCTTGCCCATTCCGCTGGCCTGACCAAAAAAATCAGTGAGGATTTACGCACACTGGATAAGCGCATTGTGCAACCCAATGGAGTAAACGGTGAGCTTTCCGAAGACGACATCCAGTTATTTCCCCTGTTGCGTAATCTGACGCTGGTGGCCGGTATCAACTGGCCGACACGGGTTGCTGACTATCGCGACAATATGGCGAAACAGACGCAGATCAATCTGTTATCATCAATGGCGATTTAACGTTTACCGGCGGTGGCTGAGTCATACAGGCTACCGCTTTTTTCAGTTTTTTCTACTGGCGAAGTTCGCGCTGGTGACACATGCTGCTTTATGTCAGGATTAAGACGATCGCATCGTGTAGAGGAACCCCATGAAGAAGATTTTTTTTGCTGCCGCGTTGATAGTTGGCGGCCTGTTGACCGGCTGTAATCAGCTCACACAGTACACCGTAAGCGAACAAGAAATTAATCAGGCGCTCGAAAAACGCAACAACTTTGCCAAAGATATCGGGCTTCCGGGCGTTGCCGATGCGCATATCGTCCTCAATAACCTCTCCAGCCAGATCGGTCGTGAAGAGCCGAACAAAGTGACGCTGACCGGCGATGCAAAGCTGGATATGAATTCGCTGTTTGGCAGTCAGAAAGCAACCATTAAGCTAAAACTGAAAGCGCTGCCAGTCTTTAATAAAGAAAAAGGGGCCATCTTCCTGCAGGAAATGGAAGTGGTGGATGCCACCGTGACGCCGGAAAAAATGCAGTCAGTGCTGCAAACCCTGATGCCTTATCTCAATCAATCACTGCGTAATTACTTTAACCAGCAGCCAGCGTATGTCCTGCGCGAAGACAGCAGCAAAGGCGAAGCGCTGGCGAAAAAGTACGCCAAAGGGATTGAGGTGAAGCCGGGCGAAATCATCATCCCGTTCACCGATTAAATGACAAAGGCGCTGCGGCGCCTTTTTTTACGTGCAAACGAAAACGTTTCCCCTTATCCTTTGTTTCCGGCAAAAATGACATCCCCCAGCCGGAGCATATTGATGACAGCACCCTCCCAGGTTTTAAAGATCCGCCGCCCAGATGACTGGCACCTTCACCTTCGCGACGGCGAAATGTTAAAAACGGTCGTGCCGTATACCAGCGATGTTTATGCACGTGCGATTGTGATGCCTAACCTGGCGCCGCCGATCACCACGGTAGATGCGGCAATTGCCTACCGCCAGCGCATCCTTGATGCGGTCCCTGCCGGACATTCCTTCACGCCGCTGATGACCTGCTATTTAACGGACACGTTGGATCCCGCTGAACTGGAACGCGGCTTTCGCGAAGGCGTGTTCACCGCTGCCAAACTCTATCCGGCAAACGCCACCACCAACTCCAGTCACGGGGTCACCTCCATTGATGCGATCATGCCAGTACTTGAACGCATGGAAAAACTCGGGATGCCGCTGCTGGTGCATGGCGAAGTCACCCACGCCGATATCGATATTTTTGACCGTGAAGCGCGCTTTATTGAGACGGTGATGGAGCCTCTGCGCCAGCGCCTGCCTGGGCTGAAAGTGGTCTTTGAGCACATCACTACCAAAGATGCGGCGGAGTATGTCCGTGACGGTAATGAATTATTGGCTGCGACGATTACACCGCAGCACCTGATGTTTAACCGTAACCACATGCTGGTTGGCGGTATTCGCCCACACCTCTACTGCCTGCCAATTCTGAAACGCAATGTCCACCAGCACGCTCTGCGCGAGCTGGTAGCCAGTGGCTTTGAGCGTGCCTTCCTCGGCACCGATTCGGCCCCACATGCCCGTCATCGTAAGGAATCGAGCTGTGGCTGCGCGGGATGTTTTAACGCGCCAACGGCACTGGCGAGTTACGCGAGCGTGTTTGAAGAGATGAATGCCCTGGCGCACTTTGAAGCGTTTTGTTCACTGAACGGTCCGCGATTCTACGGCCTGCCGGTCAATGACACTTTCGTTGAACTGGTACGTGAAGAGCAGCAGGTACCGGAGAGCATCGCGCTGACCGACGATACGCTGGTGCCGTTCCTCGGGGGCGAAACGGTACGCTGGACGATTAAAAAGTAAAAAAAATCGATGCCGCCTGTTGTAACCTGGCCAGGATGACTGTATAAATAACCAGTATATTCAACAGGGGGCCATTATGCGTATTGAAGTCACCATTGCTAAAACTTCACCTTTACCTGCCGGTGCTATTGACGCCCTGGCAGGTGAACTCTCCCGCCGTATTACTCACCACTTTCCCGATAACGACGGTAACGTGACCGTTCGTTATGCCGCTGCGAATAATTTGTCCGTGATTGGCGCGACGAAAGAAGATAAAGAACGGATCAGCGAAATTCTTCAGGAAACCTGGGAAAGCGCTGACGACTGGTTCATTAAAGAATAAAAATGCTATGCCGTAGTCTCTTTGCCGGGTCGCCCCGGCTTTTTTCTCTCATCTTTAAAGCAATCTTTTTTGCGGCATCATTTAGTATTCTCCGTTGCCTTCGGAATTGATTATATTTTCACCAGTCACTCAAAATTATTGCACAACATACTTAAAAAGAATGAACAAGATGGTGATTAATTACTCACAAATTCTTAATTTGCAGAAATTTATGCTCCCCCCTCTTTAAAATCTCAGTGAATACCCTTATTTATTGATATACTGAAGTTGCTTCAGATAAAAACGCATTGAACCTCGAAAACCGTTGTCTTGTAACACGAATTAGGGGGCATGATGGAAAAGAATAATGAAGTCATTCAGACTCATCCGCTTGTGGGATGGGACATCAGCACCGTAGATAGCTATGACGCGCTGATGCTGCGTTTGCACTACCAGACTCCAAATCGTCCCGAAACCGATGGTACAGAGGTCGGTCAAACGCTCTGGTTAACCACCGATGTTGCCAGACAATTTATTTCGATATTAGAAGCCGGCATAGCCAAAATCGAATCCGGCGATTACCAGGCCAACGAATACCGTCGGCATTAACGAGACGGACATTCTCACTTAAAAAGGCACCTTCGGGGTGCCTTTGCTATTTCTGGGTTGTATTACGCATTTCACTTATTTACTCTGCATCAAACGCGACAGCAGAGAGAAACTGATGAAATACGACTTAATCATTATAGGCAGCGGGTCCGTTGGGGCAGCCGCAGGTTATTATGCCACTCGCGCCGGGTTAAACGTTCTGATGACCGACGCGCATATGCCACCGCATCAACAGGGTAGTCATCACGGCGACACCCGGTTGATCCGCCACGCCTATGGCGAAGGTGAAAAATACGTTCCGCTGGTGCTGCGTGCGCAGGCGCTATGGGACGAACTCTCCACGCAAAATGAAGAGCCGATTTTCGTCCGCTCCGGCGTTATCAATCTTGGCCCCGCCGGTTCGCCCTTCCTGGCAAACGTCGCGCACAGCGCAAAACAGTGGCAACTGAACGTTGAGCAACTGGATGCCGCCGCCATCATGGCGCGCTGGCCGGAAATCCGCGTACCTGCAGACTACACCGGCCTGTTCGAAGCTGATTCCGGTTTTTTACGCAGTGAACTGGCGATCAAAACCTGGATCCGTCTGGCAGAAGAAGCAGGATGCGCTCAGCTCTTCAACTGCCCGGTCACAGCCATTCACCATGATGATGACGGCGGGGTCACTGTGGAAACCGCTGACGGCGATTACAGCGCGAAGAAAGCGCTGGTGAGCGCCGGTACCTGGGTTCAGGCTTTGCTCCCCGAGCTTCCCATCCAGCCGGTACGAAAAGTGTTTGCCTGGTACCAGGCCGATGGCCGCTATAGCATCAAGAATAAGTTTCCTGCCTTCACCGGTGAGTTGCCCAACGGCGATCAATACTACGGCTTCCCGGCGGAGAACGACGAACTGAAAATCGGTAAGCACAACGGCGGGCAACTTATCCACGCCGAAGCTGAACGCAAACCGTTTGCCAGCGTCGCCAGCGATGGATCTGAAGCATTCCCGTTCCTGCGCAATATCCTTCCGGGAGTGGGTTGCTGTCTGCACGGTGCGGCCTGCACCTACGACAACTCGCCGGATGAAGACTTTATCATCGACACGCTGCCCGGCCATGACAACACGCTGATCGTGACCGGGCTGAGTGGTCACGGCTTTAAATTTGCCTCCGTATTGGGTGAAATTGCCGCTGACTTTGCCCAGGAAAAGCCATCCGCTTTTGACCTGACGCCGTTCAGACTCTCCCGATTTACGGCATAATCGTTAAATGGCCTCGTAATGAGGCCTTTTTAATGGTGATTACAATATGCGTCGTCTGTTTCTTTATCTGGTCAACAATATTCGCGAGCATTTTATGCTCTACGTTATTTTATGGTCGCTGCTGGCGATTCTTGATGTTATTTATATCCTGTTTTACTGAGCCATCAGCATTGACAAATACTGACAAAAACTGAAAGTTATCTAATTTTTGTTTTGTTTTTTTGAATGACAAAACCCATCCCCTACCCCCACAAACCGTCATAAATCGGTCATTTCTGACGAATCCGTTGAATCAAAATCTACACTTAATACAAAATTATTGAATCAACGTTAAATCTCTCTCCCGGTGTTATTTTTTAGTTGCATTTATGTCTCTGTCAGGTCATTTTCATTCAATCCTGAAATATGAAATGGAATTTTTATGCAATTTTCAAATACGCCTCAACGGTATGGTTTTATTTCCGCCATGCTTCACTGGCTAACCGCGTTGGTGGTCTACGGGATGTTTGCACTCGGTCTCTGGATGGTGACGTTGAGCTATTACGACGGCTGGTATCACCAGGGACCGGAATTGCACAAAAGCATCGGGATCCTGCTGATGATGGGCCTGGTCGTTCGGGTCATCTGGCGTCTGATCTCGCCACCGCCGAAAGCGCTGAAAAGCTATTCGGCCCTGACCCGTGCTGGCGCAGCGTTGGGCCACCTCGCGCTATATCTGCTGCTGTTTAGCATTGTCATCAGCGGTTATCTGATCTCGACGGCGGACGGTAAACCGATCAGCGTTTTCGGCTGGTTTGATGTCCCGGCCACCTTCGCGGATGCTGGCGTTCAGGCCGATCTCGCCGGAAGCGTACACCTGTGGCTGGCCTGGACCGTCGTTATTCTTTCCATTCTGCATGGCCTGATGGCCTTTAAACACCACTTTATCGATAAAGACGACACCCTGAATCGCATGTTGGGTAAGTCGTCATCTGACTATGGAGCTCAAAAATGAAAAAAAGCCTGCTGGGTTTAACTCTCGCCTCTCTGCTGTTCACCACCGGTTCTGCCATCGCGGCGGATTATAAAATTGACAAAGAAGGACAACATGCCTTTGTTAATTTCCGTATTCAGCACCTGGGATACAGCTGGTTGTACGGCACGTTCAAAGACTTCGACGGAACCTTTACCTTTGATGAAAAGGATCCCGCCGCCGATAAAGTGAATGTGACGATCAACACCAACAGCGTGGATACCAATCACGCCGAGCGTGATAAACACCTTCGCAGCGCTGATTTCCTCAATGTCGCGAAATTCCCGCAGGCGACATTCACCTCCACCAACGTGAAAAAAGACGGTGACGAACTGGATATCACCGGGAATCTGACGCTAAACGGCGTAACAAAGCCGGTGACGCTGGAAGCGAAGATGATCGGTCAGGGTGACGATCCGTGGGGGGGTAAACGCGCAGGCTTCGAAGCCGAAGGTAAAATCAAGCTGAAGGATTTCAACATCACCACCGATCTGGGTCCTGCCTCGCAGGAAGTGGAGTTGATTATCTCAGTTGAAGGCGTACAGCAGAAGTAAACGAGGAATGATGCCGGATGGCGATGTTGTCGCCGCCATCCGGCCACACCATTACTCGGCAGGATCCGGAATACCCAGTTTCGTATTCAGTCGTCCACGCGACTTGTTGAAGATTTTATTGCCGTTCTCGCGTCCTGCGCGCAGGCGACGTTGCTCTTCTTCAGGTAATGCGCTCTCTTCGCAACAGATCTCGCTACAGCAGCCGTTGTACTTTTGCGCACATGCCGGGCACTGAATAAACAGCAGATGGCAGCCGTCATTTTTACAGTTGGTGTGGCTGTCGCACGGCGCGCCGCATTGATGACAATGCGCAATCACCTCATCTGAAATACGCTCACCCATGCGCTCATCAAACACAAAGTTTTTGCCGATGAAACGTACCGGTAACCCCTGCTCGCGGGCCTTGCGTGCATATTCAATGATACCGCCTTCAATGTGCCACACTTTACTGAAGCCATTGTGCTTCATCCAGGCGCTGGCTTTTTCGCAGCGAATACCGCCGGTACAGTACATCACAATCTTTTTATCTTTGTGTTCCTGCATCATTTCGACCGCTTTGGGTAACTGCTCGCGGAACGTGTCGGCCGGGATTTCCAGCGCGTTCTCAAAATGGCCCACTTCGTATTCGTAGTGGTTACGCATATCAATGAACAGCGCATCCGGGTCGTCGAGCATCGCGTTCACTTCCGCGGCCTTGAGATAGTCGCCGACATCGCTGGCATCAAAACTCGGGTCCTCAATGCCATCTGCCACAATCCGCTCACGCACTTTCATTCGCAGCACCCAGAAGGATTTCCCGTCATCTTCCAGCGCAATGTTCAGACGCACGCCGTCAAGTGCCGGATCAAAGGCGTACAGCTGCTGGCGGAACGTCTCCACCTGACTTTGCGGTACGCTGATTTGGGCGTTAATCCCTTCATGCGCCAGATAGATGCGACCGAAAACATTCAGCGCGGTTAACTTTTGATACAACGCATCGCGTGTGGCCTGCGGGTCTGCGATGGTAAAATATTTGTAGAACGAAATGGTCGTGCGCGGCTCAGTTTCAGCCAACATCCGGGCTTTGAGGGCATCATTGGAAATACGGTTATGTAACACTGGCATGGTGTACGGGTCCTGCGGCAGGTGAAATCAGAATCGGCGGCATCATATAGCAATCCGCGCCAATTTACATCCATACATTTTGCGCTACATTTCTTTCTTCAAACTAAAAAATTAACAACATTTGCTGAATTTATCGCCATTCCGGAGCCACAAATTTTTTCTGACGGCGAAAAAATGCAACAATACAGATAATTGCCCGTTTTAAGGTATACAACAGGAAAGACATGACGAATTTACCTAAGTTCTCCGCAGCACTACTGCATCCACGGTATTGGTTAACCTGGCTCGGTATTGGCGCACTTTGGTTGGTCGTGCAGTTGCCCTATCCGATACTCTATCGCCTTGGTCATATGATCGGTCACCTGGCGTATCGTCTGATGAAGCGGCGGACGAAAATTGCATATCGTAACCTCGAGCTCTGTTTCCCTGAAATGAGTGAGCGTGACCGCCATGCGATGGTGGTTAAAAATTTTGAATCCGTCGGTATGGGCCTGCTGGAAACCGGGATGGCCTGGTTCTGGCCCGATCGTCGCATTGCCCGCTGGACCGAAGTGATCGGCATGGAACATATTCGTGACGTTCAGGCTCAGCAGCGCGGTATTTTGCTGGTGGGGCTGCACTTTTTAACCCTGGAACTCGGTGCGCGTCAGTTCGGTTTGCAGGAACCCGGCATCGGCGTTTATCGCCCGAATGATAATCCCTTGATCGACTGGCTCCAGACCTGGGGTCGTATGCGCTCAAACAAATCCATGCTCGATCGCAAGGATCTGAAAGGGATGATTAAGGCGCTAAAGAAAGGCGAAGTGGTCTGGTATGCGCCGGACCACGATTATGGCCCGCGCGCCAGCGTGTTCGTCCCGCTTTTTGCCGTTGAACAAGCAGCCACCACCTCCGGCACCTGGATGTTGGCGCGAATGTCTAATGCCTGCCTGGTGCCGTTTGTACCGCGTCGCAAGCCCGATGGCAAAGGCTACCAGCTGATTATGTTACCGCCAGAATGCTCACCGCCGCTGGATGACGCAGAGACCACCGCCGCCTGGATGAACAAGATTGTTGAGAAGTGCATCATGATGGCGCCAGAACAGTACATGTGGCTACATCGCCGCTTCAAAACACGTCCTGCTGGCGTACCTTCCCGTTATTAAATCCTGCATAGCAGCCCCTTTTGGGCTGCTTTCTCACCGTTTTTAGCGATAAAAGCTCCCCACATTGCGACCCTCTGCATCCAGGCGCATAATGAATATGCTTAATTTATATTCGTTTTTTGCCCGATCGCGCCAACAGCGCATCACACGCGGATCGCTATGTCACCCTCTGATACTCCCATAAACTGGAAACGTAATCTCACTGTCACCTGGCTCGGCTGTTTCTTAACCGGCGCCGCATTTAGCCTGGTGATGCCATTTTTACCACTTTATGTCGAACAACTCGGCGTAACGGGCCACAGTGCGCTCAACATGTGGTCCGGACTGGTCTTTAGTATTACGTTTCTTTTCTCTGCGATCGCCTCTCCCTTCTGGGGCGGGCTTGCCGACCGTAAAGGCAGAAAGATTATGCTGCTGCGCTCTGCGCTGGGGATGGCAATAGTGATGCTGCTAATGGGCCTTGCGCAGAATATCTGGCAGTTTCTGGTGCTGCGCGCGCTGCTCGGGTTGCTGGGCGGATTCATTCCCAACGCCAACGCCCTCATCGCCACCCAGGTCCCACGCAATAAAAGCGGTTGGGCGCTGGGAACGCTCTCTACCGGCGGCGTCAGCGGTGCATTACTCGGCCCGTTAGCGGGCGGCCTGCTTGCCGACCAGTACGGCCTGCGCCCGGTTTTCTTCATCACCGCGACGGTACTGCTGATCTGTTTCTTACTGACGCTGTTTTTTATTCGCGAAAACTTCAAACCCATCAGCAAGAAAGAGATGCTGCGCGTCCGGGAAGTGGTTGCTACGCTTAAAAACCCGAAACTGGTGCTGAGCCTGTTCGTCACCACGCTGATTATTCAGGTCGCGACCGGTTCCATTGCACCGATTTTGACCCTCTATGTGCGGGAGCTGGCGGGTAACGTCAGCAATATTGCGTTTATTAGCGGGATGATTGCCTCCGTACCTGGCGTCGCCGCATTGCTCAGTGCGCCAAGATTAGGCAAGCTGGGCGACCGTATCGGACCGGAGAAAATCCTCATTGTGGCGCTAATCTTCTCCGTTCTGCTGCTGATCCCGATGTCTTTTGTGCAGACCCCGTGGCAACTGGCGGTACTGCGCTTTTTACTGGGCGCTGCCGACGGCGCGCTGCTGCCGGCGGTACAAACGCTGCTGGTCTATAACTCCACAAACCAAATCGCCGGGCGCATCTTTAGTTATAACCAGTCGTTCCGCGATATCGGCAACGTCACCGGCCCGCTCATGGGAGCAGCGATTTCCGCTAGTTACGGCTTCCGTGCCGTCTTCCTGGTCACTGCCGGGGTGGTATTGTTTAACGCCATTTATTCCTGGAACAGCCTGCGCCGTCGTGCTCTCACGCGAACAGCGGGATGATTTTTCAGCATTCATACTTGCATAACCGGAGAATCAGCTATTCTTTCCCTGATTACCTCATCAAATCAAAGGGAGACTCAGATGACCATGTATGCAACGCTGGAAGAAGCCATTGACTCAGCCCGTGAAGAATTTATGGCGGACCATCCTGAGCTTGAACAGGACGAAGCCAATGTACAGCAGTTCAACGTGCAGAAGTACGTGCTACAGGATGGCGACATCATGTGGCAGGTCGAGTTTTTTGCCGATGAAGGCGAAGAAGGCGAGTGCCTGCCGATGCTCAGTGGCGAGGCCGCGCAAAGTGTCTTTGACGGCGACTATGATGAGATAGAGATCCGCCAGGAGTGGCTGGAAGAGAATACACTGCATGAATGGGATGAAGGCGAATTTCAGCTTGAGCCCCCGCTGGATACCGAAGAGGGTCAAACCGCAGCAGATGAATGGGATGAACGGTAATTACTCGTAAGGGCCGTGATGCATGTCCAGCGGCAACAGCAGCGTGTCAAACACCAGCGAGAACGGCAGATCGAGGATAGTGACATAACGCCATGCTGAATCCCGGACATCCCACTGCACTCCCGGATAGTACTGGTTGCCATGCCCCTGTCCGGGGATTGTCCGGCTGATAATGCTGCCGCACCCGCTTAACAGCATCACCATGATGCCCACCGCTACGATTCGCACGTGATACCTCATTAATCGTTTTCTTCAGTATAAAAAAATACCGGCGCAAGCCGGTATTTTTCAGATGATTTCGCCGGGTGGCGCTTACGGCGTCTTCAGCGTCTGTGGGTTCAGGGTGATACCCTGATAATAACTCACCCACGATGAATACTTCTCTGGCGAATTCCAGACACGATAGTGCAAACGCGCCATCGTCACCGGATCGCTTAGCAGTACCAGACGACGGTCGCGATTCAGTTTTTCCGGGGTCTCGTTCAGCGCCTGCTCAACGTGACGATCGCGGGCAATCTCCAGTACCTGGCTTGCACGGTGACGTGCCGTCGCCATCGCAGTGGCCAGCGCGTTAAACGATGGGCTAAACACCGCGTGCATGAAGCCATCGTCAAGCGAGCGGTTGCGGTTCATCACCAGATACTTGTCGGTATCCACCAGCACCTGCGGCGGCGAATATTCTTCCGGGATCAGGAACAGCTTCCAGCGTTTGGTACGCAAACCGACCGTTGAACGGCTGGAGATCACCGAAACAAACGGTGACAGGATCAGCGAGAAGACAATCGGTGCCAGCCAGAACAGGAAACGCAGATCCAGCCACGCCATACCGACCGCCCATACCAGACCCAGCAGCAGTTGCGAACCATGACGCATAAACGCTTCGCCCCACGGCGTAGAGTCATCGTCACGCTGCGGCGAGTTCCACACCACTTCCCAGCCCAGGAAGGCGCTCACCACGAAGACGGTGTGGAACAACATACGCACCGGCGCCAGCAAGACGGAGAACAACACTTCCAGCAGCAGTGACAGCGTCACGCGAATAAAACCACCGTACTCTTTGGTGCCTTTACACCAGATGAGCAGAATACTCAGCAACTTCGGCAGGAACAGCAGCACCATTGTCGAGGCAAACAGGGCTATTGCCAGTTCAGGACGCCACTGCGGCCAGACCGGGAACAGCTGGCGCGGTTGCAGGAAGTATTGCGGCTCGGTAAGCGCATGGACTACCTGCAGCGCAGTCGACAGCGCGAGGAACATAAACCACAGCGGCGCGGAGAGATAAGACATCACCCCGGTCAGGAACACGGCGCGGTGAACGGGGTGCATCCCTTTTACAAGGAACAGACGGAAGTTCATCAGGTTGCCATGACACCAGCGCCGGTCACGCTTCAGCTCATCCAGCAGGTTCGGCGGAAGTTCTTCATAGGAACCGGGCAGATCGTAAGCAATCCACACGC
The DNA here is from genome assembly GCF_057983045.1 of Citrobacter sp. LST-B2. Classification (NCBI taxonomy): domain Bacteria; kingdom Pseudomonadati; phylum Pseudomonadota; class Gammaproteobacteria; order Enterobacterales; family Enterobacteriaceae; genus Citrobacter; species Citrobacter sp. LST-B2. The sequence continues at coordinate 2,073,520 of NZ_CP192598.1, read as the reverse complement.
CCCACCCGGCTCGACGCATTAATGCCGCTTCCACGAAGTCGTGCGACAGGATGGAACCGGCGAAAGAGCCTTCACCCGGCAGCGGCGCCAGCGCACAGTGTTCGATAAACGGCTTCACGCGGATGATGGCGTTGTGCCCCCAGTAATGGGACTCACCCAACTGCCAGAAGTGCAAACCCGCGGTGAACAGCGGTCCGTATACGCGCGTCGCAAACTGCTGACAGCGCGCATACAAAGTGTCCATGCCGGACGCCTTCGGCGATGACTGAATGATCCCGGCGTTCGGGTTCGCTTCCATCAGACGCACCAGACCACTCAGACACTCACCGGTCATCACGGAGTCAGCATCCAGCACCACCATGTAGCTGTACTGGCTGCCCCAGCGACGGCAGAAGTCATCAATATTACCGCTTTTACGCTTCACACGACGGCGACGACGGCGATAGAAAATCTGTCCTTCGCCCTGCACTTCTGCAATCAGCTCCATCCACGCCTTTTGTTCAGCAACGCAGATATCGGGGTTGTAGCTGTCGCTAAGAATATAGACATCGAAATGTTCGCCGTTGCCGGTCGCTTTTACTGATTCCCATGTCGCGCGCAGGCCAGCAAAAACACGATCAACGTCTTCATTACAGATAGGCATAATCAGCGCGGTACGGTGCTGCGGATTCAGCGGTTCGTCACCGACCGTTGACGCCGAAATACTGTACTTATCGCGACCAATCAGCAGTTGCAGGAAGCCCATCAACGCGGTCCAGAACCCGGCGGAAACCCAGCAGAACAGCACCGCAAAGAGGATCAAAATACCGGTTTGCAGCATGTACGGCAGCAACTGCATGAAGGAGACCCACAGGTCCTGCCCAACCATATCCGCCGGATTGATCAGCGCCCAGCCCTGATACGGCAGAATCGTCTTCATGTACCAGGTCGCGACGACCGTCTGCGCCAGCGTCAGCAGCAGCAGCGTATAGCGACGAAGGGTGCCAACGGTACGCCACTTCTGCTCGCTTTCCTGTTCTTCTTTCGTCAGACGCGCGAGATAGCGCGGCGTAACGTCACGTCCACGCAGACGATCCCAGAAACGCCCAACCGGGTTGGTGCGCCAGGGATCGGGAAACATCGAAGAACGTTTGGCTTTAGGCATTGCCTGAAGCTGATCGCGCCCTTCGTCATCTTTGATCAACTGCCCTTCGCCCAGCGAGTCTGGCCAGGCTTGTTGCAGACGCGCTTTGACAGAACCCTGCGGTGAATCGTCTTCTCGCGAGTAACGGCGATGCTCGGCATCCAGCGCTTCATGCACTGCGCGGATGTCAGTTGTCGGCAATGCCGCTTTCTCGATCTCCGAGAGCGGCATGGCGTCAATGTACTCAGTTGTCTTATTCATTGGCAGGTAACTGGTAGCTCCAGGTTTCACTCAACGTCTGATCGGCATTGACTAATGCCGCGCGCATTTCAGTGGTTTTCTTCACATCTTTCACTTTCACGCGCATCGTCATACGCCAACCTTTGGTGATCGGGTTGTAACGGACTGTTGTTTCCACGATCTCGCCGTTGTCGCCAATGCTGGTTTGCGCGGTGACCGGGGTATCCTGCGGCAGTTTTTTCATGTCCGTGCCGGTGAAGTCCACCACGAAGGCGATCGTGCCGTCAGGCTGGCGAATGAGATTAGACTGTTTGACATCGCCGGTTGAACGACGCGTCTGCTGCACCCAGGCGTTATCCGGCGCATGAAGTTTGTCTTCATCGCGGCTGAACGTCAGGGTGTATTTAAAGTTCATCTCTTTGCCAGGCTCAGGCAGTTGATCCGGCGTCCAGTAAGCGACGATGTTATCGTTGGTTTCGTCATTGGTCGGGATTTCAACCAGTTCAATCTTACCCTTGCCCCACTCGCCTTTCGGTGTAATCCAGGCGCTTGGGCGCAGATCGTAACGGTCGTCGAGATCTTCAAAGCGAGAGAACTGACGGCCGCGCTGGAGCAGACCAAACCCTTGCGGGTTTTCCATCGCAAAACTGCTCACCGCGAGGTGTTTCGGGTTATTCAGCGGACGCCAGATCCATTCACCGTTGCCGGCATGAATCGACAAACCGTTGGAGTCATGCAGTTCCGGACGATAGTTCGTCGCCGGTGAAGGCTGGTTTGGCCCATACAGGAACATACTGGTTAACGGCGCCACGCCCAGTTTACCCACCTTATCACGCAGGTAGACTTTCGACTGCACATCGACAACGGTGTCACGCCCAGGAATTATCACAAAACGATAGGCCCCGGTCGCACGCGGAGAGTCCAGTAAGGCATAAATCGTCAGGCGCTTGTCAGTTGGTTTTGGACGTTCGATCCAGAACTCACGGAAGCGGGGAAATTCTTCACCTGAAGGCAGCGCGGTATCAATAGCCAGACCGCGCGCAGAAAGGCCATACACCTGACCGGCCCCCAGGACGCGGAAGTAGCTTGCGCCAAGCATGCTGACGATTTCATCGTTTTTGTCTTTGCTGTTGATCGGGTACAACACTTTGAAACCCGCAAAGCCGAGATCTTTTACCGTGTCTTTATCATGCTGAACGTCGCCGAAATTGAAGTAGTCCGGGCTGTATTTGATTCTTTTAACCGTAGTTGCCGTGACTTCATTGATTTTGACCGGCGTGTCGAAGTACATACCCTGGTGGTAGAACTCGAGCTTGAATGGGGTCTTAAGATTACTCCAGTATGCTTTGTCGCGATTAAACTGGATCTGCTGATAGTCCGCATATTTCATGTCGCGGAAAACGGAGGGCAAGTTACTTTTTGGCGCCTCATAGCCTTTACCGGCTAAGGATTGAGCTTGCTTTGCAACATCATCGATGGAGAAGGCCCAGGCCGACGACGTGTACAGCGTTAACATAACTGCCGCACCCAACCAACGCATTTTCATCATTTGTGGTTTATGTTTCATAATTAGTAAGCACTTCCCCCTTTGTGTGCTTATATCGATCCGATCTATTTTAATGGATAATCAGGCATTAGGACAACTGAATCCCTGCATTGTTCAGCACGCTGGCTCATGGTTTAGACGCCTCGCCGGGCCCTTTTTCACTTTGCGTGCTTATCCTGGAGACAGGTCGTTGTACTTGGTGTAGGGTTGCCACCGACTGTAACGAGTAAACGCCTTACCGATAAGACGATTAGTCTGAGAATCTGAGAATACGAAAACCTTTATGAATCCCGTACCCGCACAGCGTGAATATTTTCTTGACTCCATCCGCGCCTGGCTGATGTTGTTGGGTATTCCCTTCCATATCTCATTGATCTATTCCGGCCATACCTGGCATGTGAACAGCGCCGAGCCCTCATGGTGGCTGACTCTGTTTAACGATTTTATCCATTCATTCCGGATGCAGGTCTTTTTCGTTATTTCCGGTTATTTTTCGTACATGTTATTCCTGCGTTATCCATTGAAACGCTGGTGGAAAGTACGCGTTGAGCGCGTAGGCATTCCGATGCTTACGGCTATTCCCCTGCTGACATTGCCGCAATTTATTATGCTGCAATACGTCAAAGGAAAAGCCGACAGTTGGCAAACGCTTTCACTGTATGAAAAATACAACACGCTGGCCTGGGAATTAATTTCTCATCTGTGGTTTTTACTGGTTCTGGTGGTATTAACAACCGTCAGTCTGTGGTTATTTACCCGGATGCGAAAAAACCTGGAAAGAGCGGAAAAAAAACGGCTGGCCGCCGTGTCGATGGGCAAACTGACGCTCATCTTTTTCTTACTGGGTATAGGTTATGCGGTGATACGGCGGACGCTGTTCATTGTTTACCCACCCATTCTTAGCGACGGCTTGTTTAATTTCGTGGTGATGCAAACGCTCTTTTATGTGCCTTTCTTTATGTTGGGTGCGCTGGCCTTTATCTCACCTGAGCTTAAAGCGCTTTTCACCACCCCTTCCCGGGGATGTACGCTGGCGGCGGCTTTCGCTTTCATCGCCTATTTGCTGAATCAGCGCTACGGCAGTGGCGATGCATGGATGTACGAAACGGAATATGTCATCACCATGGTGCTAGGATTATGGATGGTCAATGTAGTGTTTTCTCTCGGCCACCGTTTACTCAATTTCCAGTCAGCCCGCGTCACCTATTTTGTGAATGCGTCACTGTTTATTTATCTGGTACACCATCCGTTAACACTGTTTTTCGGCGCCTATATTACGCCACATATTACCTCGAATCTGTTGGGCTTTATCTGCGGGCTGATCTTTGTGGTTGGCATCGCACTGGTATTGTATGAGATTCATTTGCGCATTCCGCTGCTTAAATTCCTGTTCTCCGGCAAACCGCCGGTCAGACAGGAACAAAGCAAAAAAGTGACCGGCTAATGCCTGCGACCACGTTAAAGCAGCCACTCGACAGGCAATAGCGTCGCCAGTCGCACCAGAACCCGCTTCCAGAATCCTGTGGCGGGTTCTTTTTTTAACACCAGTTCTTCGTCCTGCTGCCGATCCACCCAGTTAATTCGCCCCCAGCGATCGAGGCGTAATTGCCAGGCCGCATCGCGTTGACTCTCAATGAACCGGTTATGGATAAGCGTCGCCAGCGTCTCGCTTTCAATCACAAATCCCATTTCCGTGTTCAGCAACGTGGAACGGGGATCAAAATTCAGTGAACCAATAAACACCTTACGCCCGTCAATACTGAACGTTTTGGCATGCAGGCTGGAACCGGAGTTCCCCGTAAGCCCCCTGTCGTGCAGTACCACCTGACGTTCACGCGTCGGCTTCAGTTCATAGAGCTCGACACCATAACGCAGTAGTTTCTTCCGCCAGCGCGCATATCCGGCATGTACCACCGCGACATCATTGGCGGCTAATGAATTGGTGAGAATCGCAATTTTGACGCCTTTACGCACCAGTTTCAGCAACTGCGCGACGCCTGCACGGGTCGGGACAAAATAGGCAGAAATAATGTCAATCCGCTCCGTCGGCGAACCCATCACGTCAAACAGTCGTTGTGGCAGTAAAGAGTGGCGCTGCGCTTTCCCCTGGCCTTTTAAGGGATCGTCACTTAACAGCCGGGTCTTCGCCCAGATAAGCGGTAGCGTTCCGCGATCGAGATGGGTCATAAACGGGCTGGTTTTCAGTTTATGCTGATATCGACGGGTGATGGGATCGTTGTACCAGGCGTCGGGTAGCTCAATGCGTTCGGTGATCTCTTGCTCGGAAAGTGCCAGTACCGATTTCAACGTCGAAACCGACGCGCAATGCCAGTAGCGTTCAAAATCCTCAGCAACCTCCCTGACGACGGGTCCGATGGCCATCACGTCCAGATCGGAGAACAGCGGCTCCTCGCCCGCGCCAAAATAGGCATCGCCAATGTTTCGCCCGCCTACCAGGGTGACAACACCGTCTGCGGTATAGCTTTTGTTATGCATCCGTCGGTTTAGCCTGGCGAAATCGGTCAGATAACCCAGCATCCGTAGCATGCGAAAAGAGAAAGGATTAAACAGGCGAACTTCAATGTTGGGATGGGCATCGAGCAGTTGCAGAGTGTCATCCAGCCCTGGCGTGTTGTTGTCATCAAGCAACAGGCGCACATGGACACCACGTTTCGCCGCCGCCAGAAGAACAGCGAACAGCAGTCGCCCGGACATGTCGTCTTCCCAGATATAGTACTGAACATCCAGCGTGCGCTCCGCCATTTCCGCCAGCCGGTAACGGGCGGCAAAGGCGTCCAGACTGTTATCGAGCGCAAGAATGCCGCACTCTCCGGGGTGATTGTCGCACAGAGGACGCGTGGCGCGGGCGAGGCGAGTCAGCTCATTCATCGCCTTGTTGGGTAAGTAGACGCTGGTAGAGTCGGGTTGTTTCGTCATCATAACAGACAAAGTATATCTGCTCAGGCAAAGCGCGGCGGGTAATAAATTCCGAAACGGTTTTTAGCGCAATTTCTGCGGCGGCGGCTCGCGGATAGCCATAAACTCCGGTACTGATTGCCGGAAAGGCAATGGACGCGTAGCCATTGGCCAGCGCCAGATTCAGGCTATTAACGTACGCATCCTGTAGCAGTTGCGCTTCGTTATGCTCGCCGCCACGCCAGACCGGGCCGACGGTATGAATGACCGCTTTAGCGGGGAGGTTTCCGGCAAGCGTGATCACCGCATGGCCCGTCGGGCACTCGCCCTGCTGCTGTCTGACTTTCATGCAGGCTTCCAGTAAGGCGGGGCCCGCAGCGCGATGGATTGCCCCATCAACACCTCCGCCCCCCATCAGCGAGGCGTTTGCGGCATTGACGATGACATCAACCACGACTGTGGTGATATCCCCCTGGATAACATGAATACGCGATTCCATAGAACCTCCTTGCGTCACTCTATTCTGTAAGTGTACAGCAGGGGATACCCTGAAATCGCTTTTTTCGTCTGTTTGTCTGAATGACCTGTTTAGCGGTAGCTGATGTTCATCACCGCCAGTTTTTTCTTCTCATCCAGATAGTGCAAGTTAACTGCGGCGATCTGTTTGAAGTGCTGTGGTGCTTTTAGCAGTTCCTGGGGTGAGTAATAGCGGGTTTGCGTGCGCCCCGTGTTATAGCACGACATTGCAAGGCGCTGTTGCTCCAGACTCACATTGCAGGGCGGTTCTACGATTTGACCGGTGAAGTGAATCACCCCGCCCTGTCCTCCCGCATCCGCCATTGCGGTAAAAGAAAACAGGGCAAGAAGCGCGAGCAGCGGAAGGCTTGTTTTACGCGTGACAGATAACAGCATGATGCTTTCCTCAATGAGTATTCATCCTTGAGGGGTGATGTATTCCCTGACGGCGACAGGCCCGGGAGTCACGCATTCCGCGTCACTCTATTCATAGTTCAGCCACCTCGCTTCTGCCAGCATCGACGCATTAATTGTCAGTCAGTTATGACGATTTCACAGAGGGCGGCCACTGTTGCGATAAATGCAGAGACTGGCCGTCAGAAACCGTAACCACGATTTTGACGGTGTCTTGTGCAGAGATATTTAAACTGAGTCTGGTCAAATCAATGGCCTGATTAGCGGGTAGAGACAGGGTCTTTTTCTGTCGTGACTGACTTTGCCCCGCCACACCGTCACGAAGGGCTAAAATCTGCACCTGGCACACACAGGGTTGTGTCAGGGTGACCTGCGGCGTAATCGTGTAAATGTCGCCTTGCTGGGTGGTTGCAAACGTTATCTGATTAGAGAGCGCCGCAAGGAGTAATAAGGTGTTCATGATGTCCTCCCGAAAAAAAACAGGGCTTTCGCCCTGTTTATCGTCAGCACATAAACTGAATTAGTACTGATTAGCGGTGGCGTTGTTGCCAAAACCAACCTGATGCACAAGAACGCTGGAATCGGACGCAGTCTGGTTCACCAGCGCGGCGTTATGTCCACCATACTGGCTCACAGTAATGTCCGAATTTTTGCCGTTCCACTGATCGATGGTGGCGTTGTTTTTGAAGCCGTTTTGAGTCAGATCGATGGTGCTGTTATCTGAGCCCTGGCCCACGTCGGCGCCGTTACCAAAGCCATTCTGATGAATGGTCGTATCAGATTTACGAGCGTCGCTTTGCAGCGCAAGCGCGGCGTTGTTGACCCCTGACTGATAAATGCTCAGGGTCGATTCCGGGCCGGAACTGCTCCCGCCGCCGCCACCACCGCCGCCGCCCCATTGCGGAACAGAACCAGCCAGAGCACTGCCAGAAACCACGATTGCTGCAAATGCTGCCACTTGTAAAAGTTTCATGGTAAACCCCCATCGGATTGATTTAAGCGTCGTCAATGGATTAGCGTTGAATAACGCGAATTGCCATTTGCGACTGTCTCTGCACTACAACTGCTGTTTTTTGCGTACCATACTGAGTAATATTTGCTTTATTTCCAGAACCTTTCTGGATAATCATCGCAGTATTACCGTAATTACTTTGCGATATACTGGCATCATTGGAATGACCCGACTGAGCAACATACGCAAAATTATAAGCTCCTGATTGGTCAACTTTGGCCCGGTTACTTCCACCTTCTTGTGAAACTACCGACAAAAGTTTAGAGCCCTCCTGGCGTATCTTTGCACTATTATTCGTGCCCACTTGACCAATAATGGCTGCCTGATTAAATGAAGACTTACTTAATTCATTTACCGCAAAGTTATATTCGGAATGCGCTAAATCATAACTTGTTGCGGAAGCAATTCCAGGCGCACCCAGTACTGTTAACATCATAAATAACAATTTGTTTTTCATGTTGTCACCCTGGACCTGGTCGCACATCGAGAAAATAACGTTCTCATCAATTTACCTGTTAACGCTAAACGTAATTTGTTAACGTCGCGTTACGATGAAGAGTATGTCTTCGGAAACATTTTAAATAACTCACCCGCCAGTGGTATTTTTATATTTTCGCTCACACCAAAGTACTAAGCAGGGCAGGAATAGCCTGTTATTTGCGCTTATTTTATTTTCTTCACGATTATCGGTAGTGCTTTTTCTCGCCGTCAGTCAGCAGGCTGTAAAGTGGACTTTCCAGGCTATGTTGTACGCTCGAAGAAGAGAGAGATGAGCAAGTCGTGACAAGGCTCGTTTTTTTCGTCATCAAAATGCACGACGCCGGCGAATGTCATCACTGAGCAATTCCCACACCGATGAAGTACCAGAGAGAATTGTGTTTATTACTTTAAATTCAATTAATTAATATAATTTGTATGATTTTTTAAATCTGTGCAATAAAGGCTGGATGTACAACTTTACTATCAAATCTAAACTTAAAAAAAGCCTTAAGATAACAAATTAATATATATTTTTACATTCTGTTACATGTTTAACACTTGCTTTAAGATTTGTAATGGCTAGATTGAAATCAGTTGTAGTTCATTTGTATTAATATTTGCCCCGTTCGGGCTGATTCTTATTTTACTACACACAGCAGTGCAACATCTGTCAGTACTTCTGGTGCCTCATTTCTGCAGGCAACTGTCAGATGTGCGACTAAAAAAGTGGGGTTTCATCATGTTTAATGAATTCCATAGTATTCATGGTCATACATTATTGTTGATCACCAAACCATCCCTGCAAGCTACAGCATTATTGCAGCATTTAAAACAATCTCTGGCCCTCACCGGAAAACTGCATAATATTCAGCGTTCTCTGGATGATATCTCCTCCAGCTGCATTGTTTTAGTCGATATGATGGAAGCGGATAAAAAGCTCATCCATTACTGGCAGGATAACTTAAGTCGGAAAAACAATAATTTAAAGACGTTATTGTTGAACACGCCTGATGATTATCCCTACCGGGATATTGAAAACTGGCCGCATATCAATGGCGTTTTTTACGTAGCGGATGACGAAGAGCGTGTCGTAAACGGTTTGCAAGGGATCCTGCGGGGAGAATGTTACTTCTCACAGAAACTGGCCAGTTATCTGATCACTCACTCAGGTAATTATCGCTACAATAGCAGTGAGTCAGCCCTCCTGACTCATCGCGAAAAAGAGATCCTGAATAAGCTGCGTATCGGCGCCTCCAATATCGAAATCGCACGTTCGCTGTTTATCAGTGAAAACACGGTCAAAACGCATCTTTATAATCTTTTCAAAAAGATAGCTGTCAAAAACCGTACCCAGGCGGTTTCGTGGGCAAATGATAACCTCAGGCGATAACGCCATGAAACGCTATTTAACCTGGCTTGCAGCGGCGCAGTTGCTGTTCGCTGCCAGCACGACGCAGGCTGTAGAAGTTGAAGTTCCTGGGCTCTTAACTGACCACACGGTTTCGTCTATTGGCCACGATTTTTATCGTGCGTTTAGCGACAAATGGGAAAGTGATTATCCAGGCAATTTGACCATCAATGAGCGACCCAGTGCACGTTGGGGAAGTTGGATCACAATAACGGTTAATCAGGACGTTATATTCCAGACTTTTTTATTTCCAACGAAAAGAGACTTCGAAAAAACTGTTGTCTTCGCGCTGGCACAAACTGAGGATGCCTTAAACCGACGGCAAATAGATAAAACACTATTGAGCACCGGCGATTTAACGCATGACGAATTCTAAAAAATGATTTTTGTCCGGAGGCTGTAATGCGTGTCAAACATGCAGTAGTAGTACTCATGCTTATTTCGCCATTAAGTTGGGCCGGAAATATGACCTTCCAGTTCCGTAACCCTAACTTTGGTGGAAACCCCAATAACGGTTCTTTTTTACTGAATAGCGCCCAGGCGCAAAACTCTTATAAAGATCCCAGTTATAACGACGATTACGGAATTGAAACTCCCTCCGCGTTGGATAACTTCACTCAGGCCATTCAGTCACAAATATTAGGTGGGCTGTTGACCAATATTAACACGGGGAAACCCGGCAGGATGGTGACCAATGATTTCATTGTGGACATTGCTAACCGGGATGGTCAGTTGCAGCTAAACGTCACGGACAGGAAAACGGGCAAAACATCGACGATCGAAGTGTCGGGTTTACAGTCGCAATCTACCGATTTCTAAGTACCGCCACGTAAGGACAATCATCATGCAGCGCTTACTTGTATTCGTCGCCGTCATTTTACTGAGCGGATGCTTAACCGCCCCGCCAAAAGAAGCCGCTAAACCGACCTTAATGCCCCGTGCGCAAAGTTATAAGGATTTAACGCATTTACCGATTCCAACGGGCAAAATTTTTGTCTCGGTGTATAACATTCAGGATGAAACCGGGCAGTTTAAACCCTACCCGGCCAGTAACTTCTCAACTGCCGTCCCACAAAGCGCCACTGCGATGCTGGTCACCGCGCTGAAAGATTCCCGCTGGTTTGTTCCACTGGAGCGCCAGGGACTGCAAAACTTGCTGAATGAACGTAAGATCATTCGTGCCGCTCAGGAAAATGGGACTGTCGCCATCAACAACCGAATCCCGCTACAGTCGCTGACGGCGGCAAACATCATGGTTGAAGGGTCGATTATCGGCTACGAAAGTAACGTGAAATCCGGCGGCGTCGGTGCGCGTTACTTCGGTATCGGCGCAGACACGCAGTACCAGCTTGACCAGATTGCTGTGAACCTGCGCGTAGTCAACGTCAGCACCGGTGAGATCCTCTCCTCGGTCAACACCAGTAAAACCATTCTGTCTTATGAAGTGCAGGCTGGGGTGTTCCGCTTTATCGATTATCAGAGACTGTTGGAAGGTGAAATTGGCTACACCTCCAACGAACCGGTGATGTTGTGCCTGATGTCCGCCATTGAGACGGGCGTCATCTTCCTCATCAACGATGGTATCGATCGTGGGTTGTGGGATTTGCAGAATAAAGCCGATCGCCAGAACGACATTCTGGTGAAATATCGTCATATGTCGGTACCGCCGGAATCCTGATGATCAGGATAAAAAAAGCGTGAGGATTTCCTCACGCTTTTTTATTTTCCGCAACGGTTCGCGTACTGTGTCTTTCTCGCCGGGCCGCCAGCCACAGTCCGCTGTTTTTCATGGCATAGCCAAAGAGCAAACCGACCGCCAGTGAAGGCAAGACCAGTTTCCAGTCCCCCTGCCCGGCAAACGTGGCGCATGCACCGATAAATGTGCCTGGCACAAATGACAGTAAAACTTGCTTTGCCTGGATACACATCAGGAAGGCCACCACGCCGGTAATCACATAACCCACCAGTTCGAGATGCGGCGTCAACGCGCTACCGTAAATAATGACCAACGCCCACACCACGCCGCTCAACAGCGTGGAGGCCGAAATGGCCACCCCCTTTAACCCACCCTGCGGACAGGCGAAATAGGCGGTACAACCTAAAAAGCCAGCCCAACTGAGTAAGCCAAGAGACACGGCCACCCATCCCCAGATACCGGAGAGAATGCCCGTTGTGATTGCAATGGAAAGAAGTATGTTCATGCCGCGCATGATAGCAGAAAACAACAATATGAATGAGATCACGCACACAATTTATGCAATGATTGAATCAAGTTGCATACAAAAGTGATGCATATCACAATTATTCATCAGTCTCTTCTTCCAGTTCATCCCACATCGCGCCAATGGCATCGCGTGTTAACGGCGCCATCGTTCGCCAGAAAGGGGTTGCGGCGTGCGCTTCCACTTTACCGAGGAAGGTATCACACCACGGAATGATGTAGTCCGCGAACAGAGTTTCCTGCGCCTCGCTTTCATCCTCCGCAGACTGATCTTCCAGCCAGGAGGCGGCCAGCAGCAACGTACCAATATGATCGGCTGGCGTTTCGCCAAGCGGCATACCCCGTGCAGAAAGGAAGGAGCGCACTTCTGATTCTGTCGCCCCTTCCACCCACGCGCTGCGATACGGTGGCACCGCGCACTCCGCACCGACAAACAGCGCGTTGTAATCCGCCGCCAACGGGGTCATATCACAGCTTTTCTGCAGACGCGCTAACAGTTCATCTTGCTCAAGCGGCCAGCTCGCCTGGAGTTTACCCTCGCGAATCAGGGTAAAAAGCGGAACCAGCAAAGGATCCTGCGGTTGACGGTAATACAGCGATCCCAGTACGCGGCACAGGATTGAAAACTCGTTCATCAAAATATTCCAGCTCGTGGTAGTTAAAGTTCAGCAAATTCAGGAATCGGCGCCATTCCGCGTGATTCCAGGAAATTGAGTAATCGCTTCGGGGTCACGTTCAAAATACGATCTTCCGGGAAATTCACCTCTTCGATAATTTTCAGACACTCACCGAAATCGCCCATTGTAAAGGCGGTATGAGAATCTGAGCCCAACGCCACCCAGCCGCCAGCATCACGTACCGCTGCCGCTACCGCGCGACAGTTTGCTTCACTGCCTTTGCGTGAATGAAGGAAGGAAGAGTTGTTAATCTCCAGTGCAACATTGTATTTTGCCGCAGCCTCGGCAATTGCCGTGATATCAACGGGATACTTCGGGTTTCCAGGGTGGCTAATGATATGCACAACGCCGCTCGCCATGGTGGCGATCATCGCCTGCGTATTGGTGGCTTCATCGTGGGGGGCGAAAACCGGCTCATGGAAGCCCGCGATGATCAGATCCAGTGAGGTGAGCATCGGCCCGGTGCAGTCGATTTCACCTTCGATATTTTTGATATTTGCCTCAATGCCTCGCAGGATCCCGACCCCATCCACCACGCGCGGCCAGATACGCATATTGATGAAATGCCAGTGGTGTGGAGCATCCGCCATGTCCGGACCGTGATCGGTAATTGCGAACAGTTTCAGTCCCTGACGCTTCGCCTGGGCGATGTAATCGCTCAGAGTACTATAAGCATGGGTGCTGGCGACGGTATGCATATGCAGGTCAACGGGATACATGTCTCTCTCCTGTGGTCATTTTTCGACAAGGATAGCAGGAATCGCCTGCGTTTATTAGTCGAAACCCGGCAGATGCCGGGTTTCCCTTAGTAACCGCGCTGACGGTCGACCTGCCCGGTCACCGCTTCGCCGTTTTCCAGATGCGAAATCGTACGGGAAATATAGGCGACGGCTTCAGCAGGACGCGTGACTGCCGCAATGTGCGGCGTCATCGCCACACGCGGATGTTTCCACAGCGGACTATCCACAGGCAGCGGTTCACGGCTGAAGACATCCAGCATCGCCCCTTTGAGTTTATTACTGTTCAGTGCGGCGAGCAGATCATCTTCATTAACGTGCACGCCACGCGCGAGATTCAGCAGATACGCCCCATCCTGCAGTTGGTCAAGCAGTTTGCCATTGATAATGCCGACCGTTTCCGCCGTATTGGGCAGCAGATTTATCAACACGCGAGTCTGGCTAAGGAATGCGCCTAACTCTTCAGTGCCAGCGAAACTCTCAACGCCAGGCCAGGTTTTACGACTGCGACTCCAGCAGCGCAGCGGGAAACCCCAGGCCTGCAAACTTTCAGCCACTTTCGCGCCCAGTACGCCAGCGCCCATGATTCCCACGGTAAACGTCTCGCGCGTATATTCCGGCAGCGGTCGCCATTGGCTCTCGTTTTTCAGCGCCTGGTAATCATCAAAACGGCGGAACCAGTGCAGCACCTGACTGACCGCGTATTCCTGCATCTGCAAGCCCATACCAGTATCTTCGAGACGAAAGAGAGGAATGGCGGGATCCAGCATCGTGGGATGGGCTTTCAGTTTGCTCAGGATCGAATCTACACCCGCCCCAAGTGCGAACACCGCCTTCAGTTTACGCCCTTCCAACATTTCTACCGGTGGATGCCAGACCAGCGCATAATCTGCCGGATCGGTATCGCCCTGCTTCCACTCCCGGACTCTGGCACCCGGAATAGCCTTTTCCAGGGCAGCGATCCACCAGGGGGTATCAAACGTAGGGTGATAGAAAATGATATCCATATTGACTCCTGCGGGTTGTTGTGCGGAATTTTTCGCACTTATTATCATCGTTTTCAAAGGGATCATCAGCATAGCAAATTCGCTGGCGCTGGCAAAAAAAGCAGTTTTCGCCTAATTAACCTACAGGTTGCTTGAAGTTTGTATAAACGCACGATTTTTTGGAAAAGTTGATTGACGCAGGCGGCGTATTTCCCTAAATTAGCGCCCGTTCCAGTCGTTGAGGAACAACAATATGGTGAGGTGTCCGAGTGGCTGAAGGAGCACGCCTGGAAAGTGTGTATACGGCAACGTATCGGGGGTTCGAATCCCCCCCTCACCGCCATATTTCAGATGAGAGCCGGTACTTATGTATCGGCTCTTTTCTTTTATATTCCTCAATGGGGGGGATGAGAATCCCCGACCGGGGGTCGACAACGGGCGCAGCCCGTTGGACGGAATGGCCGCAGGCCATGACGCCCGCAGGGCGAGCGAAGCGAGTCAATCCCCCCCTCACCGCCATATTTCAGATGAGAGCCGGTACTTATGTATCGGCTCTTTTCTTTTATATTCCCCAATGGGGGGATGAGAATCCCCGACCGGGGGTCGACAACGAGCGAAGCCAGTCAATCCCCCTCACCACCCTATGTGACATTCGCCTAAAAAACAAAGCCCGGTTTTCCCGGGCTCTGAGCGCAAAGATTGCTAACTTAACTGTACGCATTCAGCGTTCGTTGGCAGAGCGCCGAGCGAACGCAATCATCTTTATTGAAGCGAACAATCCCTATCATTTCATCTTCTTTAAAGCGGGCCAGCGCGTCACTGAGCCCTGACTGAACATGAGGGGGTAAATCGCACTGGGTAATGTCCCCGTTGACGATAACCGTCACATTCTCCCCGAGGCGCGTTAAGAACATCTTCATTTGCGCAGCAGTGACGTTCTGAGCCTCGTCAAGAATGACCACTGCATTTTCAAATGTACGTCCGCGCATGTAGGCGAACGGCGCGATTTCCACCTTACCGATTTCAGGTCGCAGGCAATACTGCATAAAAGATGCCCCGAGTCGTTTAACCAGCACGTCATAAACCGGCCGGAAATAGGGAGCAAACTTCTCCGATACATCTCCAGGTAAGAAGCCGAGATCTTCATCAGCCTGCAGAACTGGACGGGTGACAATGATCCTGTCTACATCTTTATGTATCAGGGCCTCTGCTGCTTTTGCCGCACTGATCCAGGTTTTACCACACCCGGCTTCGCCCGTAGCGAAAATCAGTTGTTTACTCTCGATAGCATTCAGGTAGTGCGATTGAGCCTCATTGCGCGCCATGATTGGCGTGGCGTCGCGACTGTCGCGCGCCATGCCAATCGCTTCTACGCCACTCATCTGCACAAGCGAGGTGACCGATTCTTCTTCACGCTGTTTATGACTGCGTGAGTCCCGTCTCAGCACACGTTTTGCTTCACGACGAGCTTTGATCACTGCTTTTTGTCTTCCCATGGATAGCACCTTGAGTTGTTGGTATTCATCACACGCGCCGTTGGCAGCGCGATTATGCGCACGAACATCTGCGGGTTGGCTTCCTTGTAAGCCATTGCTTGCCTTTCGAATAGACGCCACACACGGCTACGCGCACCGAATATGGCGTCAGTAACACGAAGAAGAGGGGAAAATGAGAGAAATTTAGCGGTGACGAGATGGCTACCGGAGGAGAGACTTCCGCGTAATAGGCTGCAAAAACTGTCAGAAACGTGTCCACGAGAGGACTTTACCATTCGCGATCTCCATAGTGAATAACCATCACTGCCGGGAACTACCGCTATTACGTATAATTACATCAGAACTTAGCAATAACGCAACAATATTTTTACCTGACGTTAACTAAATTCTCATTTCTGTTGGCAACAGTCTCTTACGGAGATATTACAAAATTATTTCAAAAAACGGATCATATAAAAAAAGAATATTTTCAGCCGCGTGAGACGCAACATACCCCGCCCACAGACGGGGTATCACTGTCAGGCTTCAAGCAGAGACTGGCCCAGATAGCGATCGGCCTGCTTGATTCCCGGTAGCGCGAAGAAATAGCCGCCGCCAATCGGCTTAACGTACTCTTCCAGCGCTTCGCCGTTTAGCCGCTTCTGCACGGTCAGGAACCCTTTTTCCAGGTCGTGTTGATAGCAGACAAACAGCAATCCCATATCAAGCTGTCCGGATGGCGTCACGCCAAGGGAGTAGCTGTATCCACGACGCATCATCAGGCTCGACTGCGTCTGCGCCGTGCGTGGATTCGCCAGACGAATGTGGCTGTCCAGCGCAATGACGTTGCCGTCCGGGTCGCTGGCGTAATCCGGCACATCATGTTCGTGCTGCATCCCCAACGGAGCGCCGGTGTGCTTATCGCGGCCAAAAATGGTTTGCTGCTCTTTGAGCGGCGTGCGATCCCAGAATTCGACGCGAAACTGAATCAAACGAACAGCCTGATAAGATCCGCCAATGGCCCACGCCGGTTCCCCCTGCTCCGCCGTCACCCACACCACGTCCTGCATCAGCTTTACATCGCTGCTGTCCGGATTCGCCGTACCGTCTTTAAAGCCCAGTAAATTGACCGGAGTCTCTTTACCCTTACTGCGCGCCGCATGGTCGGATATAAACCCTTCTCGCTTCCAGCGAACGCTCAGCAAATCCGGCGTATGTTTGATGATATCGCGCAGGGCATGGATCACCGTGTCCTGGGTGTTAGCGCAAATCTGTAGCAACACATCGCCATGGCATAACGCCGCATCCAGAGAGTCATTCGGGAAACGGGTCATTTTCTGCAACGTCTTTGGCATCTGCGCCTGTAGGCCAAAGCGCGTATCGAACAGCGAATGCCCCACCGACAGCGTCATGGTCAGGTTATCCGGCGCGATGAAGGCGCCGAGGATCCCGGAGTCCATTGGTGGCATACGCGGGTTCGGCGTTTCCGGTGCCGGGCCGCCAGTGGTCAGGAAAGCAATACGTTTCGTCAGCAGGCGAAACAATCGTTCGAGCTCACCTTTATCCGATGCCAGAACGTCAAATGCCACCAGCATCATTGAAGCCTGCTGCGGCGTCAAAATACCCGCCTGATGGGGACCGTAAAAAGGCTGAGTCTCGCTACGAGCATCCGGCGACAAGGTTCCCGGCGCGCTTTGCGGCTTTTGCGCATGGGCGACCGGACAACCGCCGGCCAACGCCAGCGCGCCGCCGAGCGCGCCCATTCCTTTCAACAAACGTCTGCGTGACGGTTCGCTCACGCCGTTTTTATTATCATGCTGCATGGTGCTTAATCCAGACCCAGTACACCGCGTAATTGCGCGAGATCTTCCGCCAGCGTCGTAATCGGGCCTTTCAGCGCGTTGCGATCTGCATCGGTCAGTTTATCGTAAGTCTCAAAACCGTCTTTGGTGCGATATTTCGCGAGGATGGTATCCACTTTTTTGAAGTTCGCATCCACTTTTGCTAACAGCTCGCTGTTCTCTTTTTGCAGTTGCGGACGCAGCAGGTCTACGATCTTCTGCGCTCCGTCAACGTTCGCCTGGAAATCCCACAGATCGGTATGGCTGTAGCGATCTTCCTCGCCGCTGATTTTACTGGCCGCCACTTCTTCAATCAGTCCTGCTGAACCGCCAACCACTTTTGACGGTGGGAATGCCAGTTCACTGATGCGTTTTTGCAGATCCAGAACGTCGGTATTTAACTGATCGGCGTAGTTCTCCATCCCTTTGACCGAGTTATCGCCAAACAGCGCTTTTTCCAGACGGTGGAAGCCGGTAAATTTCGGATCGGCGGCTTTTTGTTCGTAATCGTCTTCACGGGCATCGATGCTGCCGTCAAGATCGGAGAACAGCTCAGCAATCGGCTCGATACGTTCGTAATGCTGACGAGTTGGCGCATACAGTGACTTCGCTTTCTCCAGATCGCCCGCCTTAATGGCATCGGTGAAGGCTTTAGTTCCCGCCACCAGCTGCGCGGTCTCTTCGGTCACATAGGCTTTATAGTTGGTGATAGCGCCACCCAGACTCAGCAAAGTGTCACTCTGCGCGGCATCGGCCGTCGCGCTGCCCTTAACAATCAACTTCCCTTTCGGGTTAGTCAGCAGGCCACAGGTCATGTCATATTCGCCCGGTTGCAGATTGGCAGTCATCTTCTGGCTGAATCCCGGCGCGATGTTTTCGCGTTCTTCAACCACCATCACCCCCTTCAGGATCTCCCATTCCAGCGCTTTCTGACTGTGGTTTTGAATGATGAACTGGGTTTTGCCGGCATTAACCGTAATGCTCATCGGCTCACATTGTTTATCCGTTACCGTGACGTTAACCTGCGGAATATCCGCAGCATGGGCAGTAAAAGCAGAAGCAAACAGTGCAGCCATGCCAAGCTGCAGCGCACTACGGCGAAAGTGATTCGTCATGACCATCCCTTTAAATAAGTATGTTGTAACTACATAAGAGTTTGCGTCGCGAAGCGTCAAGGCGCTGCGCGGGACGCGGTTGTGCCTGTGCGCGGCGGCAATGCAAACACCACCAGCGCCGGTATCAGATAGATAAACCAGACCGCAACTTCACTGACGCTCGGAGCTTCCTGGTAGCCAAAAATGCCTTCCATCAAAGTGCCAAACAGCGAGTGCGTCGAAAGAATAGCGCTCATATCAAATGCCACGTCCTGGAAGTGATTCCACAATCCCGCTTCGTGGAAGGCGCGAATCGCGCCTGCAGCAAGACCGGCTGCCACCAGCAAAATGAACAGGCTGGTCCACTTAAAGAAAGCGCCCAGGTTCAGACGGATACCGCCCCAGTAGAGTAAGAAACCGAGAACAACCGCAGTCGCCAGCCCCAGCATGGCCCCCACTGGCGGCCAGATCCCAACATCCTGTTGAAAGGCCGCCAGCAGGAAAAAAACGGATTCCAGCCCTTCACGCGCCACGGCGAAAAAGACCATCATAATCAGTGCCCAGCCGTGGTGATTACCGCGCTGTAATGCGCTGTCGACCGCCTGCTCCAGTTGGACTTTGACGTTGCGCGAAACCTTACGCATCCAGAACACCATCCAGGTGAGGATCACCACAGCAATCACCGCGACGATACCCTCAAACAGTTCCTGCTCCTTCTGCGGAAACTCACCGGTGGTCTCGTTGATGAAGATCCCAAGGCCCAGACACAGCGCCGCCGCCAGAAATACACCAATCCACATCACGCCAATCCAACGGCCTCGTTGGGTACGCTTCAGATAGCTGGCAATCAGGCTGACTATCAGCGCGGCTTCCAGCCCTTCACGCAACATAATTAGAAACGGAACAAACATGCCAGACACCCTTAAACGTTATTCTTAGTCAACTGATGCAAAGAAAGGTAAATTACAGTGATAGTGATTATCATTACGACAAGAGAAAACTCAAGCAGAATGTAATGATAATGATGTCAGAATGTAAACACTTAGCGGGTTAATGATTGTGGCAGGAAGCGATAGCTGAAAAAGACAAAAAAGCCCGCACGAAGCGGGCCTGATTAGTCAGTGAACTGAGACGTTAGCCTTCCTGCAAACGCGATGGCGGTGCGGAATGATAGTGCGCGTCAGCCTCAGCAAAGCGTTTGAGCATCGCCGATGATGGCGCTTTACCCAACAGACTGAAGACGACGATACCGACGCTGCCGAAGATAAAGCCCGGAATGATTTCGTACAGATCCAGCCAACCGAAATGTTTCCAGACGATCACCGTCACGGCACCGATAATCATCCCGGCCAGTGCGCCGTTGCGAGTCATACGCGACCACATCACCGAGAACAGTACCACCGGACCAAACGCGGCGCCGAAACCAGCCCAGGCGTAGCTCACCAGACCCAGCACCCGGTTATCCGGGTTCGCCGCCAGGGCAATCGCCACCAGCGCGACCACCAGCACCATAATGCGCCCTACCCAAACCAGCTCCTGTTGGCTGGCACCTTTGCGCAGGAACGCTTTGTACAGATCTTCGGTAATGGCGCTGGAACATACCAGCAACTGACAGCTCAGCGTTGACATTACCGCCGCGAGAATCGCAGACAGCAGGATACCGGCAATCCACGGGTTAAACAGGATTTGCGCCAGTTCGATGAACACGCGCTCCGCGTTCTGATTCACCGAACCCGCCAGCGCCGGATTGTTGTTGAAGTAAGCGATGCCGAAGAAACCGACCGCGACCGCACCTGCCAGACAGAGGATCATCCAGGCCATGCTGATACGGCGGGCATGAACGATGCTGTGGTGGGAATCCGCCGCCATAAAACGTGCCAGAATGTGTGGCTGACCAAAGTAGCCCAGGCCCCAGCCCATCAGGGAAATGATGGCGACGAAATTCAGCCCTTTGAGCATATCAACGTTCTCAATGCTCTTCTGTTTAATGACTTCCAGCGAATCGCCAAAGCCCCCAACGCTGATGATGACAATCACCGGCGTCAGGATCAGCGCAAAAATCATCAGACTGGCCTGTACGGTATCCGTCCAGCTTACCGCGAGGAATCCGCCAATAAAGGTATAGAGGATGGTGGCCGCCGCGCCTGCCCACAGTGCGGTTTCGTAGCTCATGCCAAAGGTGCTTTCAAACAGACGCGCCCCTGCCACGATGCCGGATGCACAATAAATAGTGAAGAACAGCAGAATCACCAGCGCGGAGATAATGCGCAGAACCCGGCTCTTGTCTTCAAAGCGCCCGGTGAAGTAGTCCGGCAGCGTCAGGGCGTTATTATTATGTTCGGTGTGCACGCGAAGGCGCCCGGCCACCAGCTTCCAGTTGATCCACGCCCCTAACGTCAGGCCGATGGCAATCCAGCTTTCTGAAATCCCGGAAATGAAAATCGCGCCCGGTAAGCCCATCAGCAGCCAGCCGCTCATATCTGACGCGCCCGCAGATAATGCGGTGACAAATGGCCCGAGACTGCGGCCCCCCAAAATATAATCATCAAAGTTCTTGGTTGAACGCCAGGCGATAAAACCAATCAGTATCATGCCAAAAATATAGACACAGAACGTCACCAGCATCGGTGTGCTAATTGCCATAAAATCTCCAGACTCTTCTGTTTTATTGCTCTGCCGGAACGTGGCAAAGCCTGTTGTATTTCCCGGGCGACCGTATCCTGCCGGAAGCGCGGTTTATTCACAATCGATTTAACACATCATTTACATCAAATTTAAATGCAGATGAACACTATTTTCTGGCAGGTTGCACTCTCTCACATTTTTCGCGGTTGCACCTTTTAAAAGTGTTAACTGCCGCAGAGAAAAAGATAGCGTTATTATTTTTCCCAACGTCATACATCTTTCTTTTATTAACATTTCATTCATTTTTAAGCTTGTTATACAGGTCACATTTAACGTGGTTGCACAAAGTTGCAACATAGTAGATATTTCTCGATAACGATAAGCAGTACCTCACCGAACAACAGGAGCAGATGGCATGGGAACCACCACGATGGGGGTTAAACTGGATGACGCAACGCGCGAGCGCATTAGGTCAGCGGCAACGCGAATTGATCGCACCCCGCACTGGTTGATTAAGCAGGCAATCTTTAATTACCTGGAAAAACTGGAAAACGATGACACGCTGCCAGAAATTCCTGCGCTATTGGCCGGAGCCGCCAACGAAGGCGATGAATCCACGGCACCGCAGGAAGAGATCCATCAACCTTTCCTGGAATTTGCCGAGCAGATCCTCCCACAGTCGGTCTCGCGTTCCGCCATTACCGCCGCGTATCGTCGCTCTGAAACTGACGCGGTCTCGATGCTGATGGAACAGGCGCGTCTGCCGCAGCCGGTAGCCGAACAGGCCCATAAGCTGGCTTACCAACTGGCGGATAAACTGCGTAATCAGAAAACAGCCAGCGGCCGTGCCGGTATGGTGCAAGGCTTGCTGCAGGAGTTTTCTCTCTCTTCGCAGGAAGGGGTGGCGCTGATGTGTCTGGCGGAAGCGCTGCTGCGTATTCCGGATAAAGCCACGCGCGATGCCTTAATCCGCGACAAAATCAGCAACGGTAACTGGCAGTCGCACATTGGTCGTAGTCCGTCGTTGTTCGTCAACGCGGCGACCTGGGGTCTGCTGTTCACCGGTCGTCTGGTCTCCACCCATAACGAAGCCAGCCTTTCTCGCTCTCTGAACCGCATTATCGGTAAGAGCGGTGAGCCGCTGATCCGTAAAGGCGTCGATATGGCGATGCGTCTGATGGGCGAACAGTTCGTGACCGGAGAAACCATTGCCGAAGCGCTGGCGAATGCCCGTAAGCTGGAAGAAAAAGGCTTCCGCTACTCTTACGATATGCTGGGTGAAGCCGCGCTGACCGCAGCCGATGCGCAGGCCTATATGGTCTCCTATCAGCAGGCGATTCATGCAATTGGTAAAGCGTCGAACGGACGCGGGATTTATGAAGGTCCGGGGATCTCTATCAAGCTCTCCGCCCTGCACCCGCGTTACAGCCGTGCCCAGTACGATAGAGTGATGGAAGAGCTCTATCCGCGCCTGAAGTCGTTGACGCTGCTGGCGCGCCAGTATGATATCGGCATCAATATCGATGCCGAAGAGGCCGACCGTCTGGAGATCTCCCTCGATCTGCTGGAAAAACTGTGTTTTGAACCTGAACTGGCTGGCTGGAACGGTATTGGTTTCGTCATTCAGGCGTACCAGAAACGTTGCCCGTTCGTCATCGATTACCTGATCGATCTGGCCACCCGCAGCCGTCGCCGTCTGATGATCCGCCTGGTCAAAGGCGCCTACTGGGATAGCGAGATCAAACGCGCCCAGATGGACGGTCTGGAAGGCTACCCGGTTTACACGCGCAAGGTCTACACCGATGTCTCTTATCTCGCCTGCGCGAAAAAGCTGCTCGCCGTACCGAATTTGATCTACCCGCAATTTGCAACCCACAACGCCCATACGCTGGCAGCCATTTACCAGTTGGCCGGACAGAACTACTATCCAGGTCAGTATGAGTTCCAGTGCCTGCACGGAATGGGTGAGCCGCTGTACGAACAGGTCACCGGTAAAGTGACGGATGGCAAACTTAACCGTCCGTGCCGCATTTATGCACCGGTTGGCACCCATGAAACGCTGCTGGCGTACCTGGTGCGTCGTCTGTTGGAAAACGGGGCGAACACCTCCTTTGTTAACCGTATCGCGGATACCACGCTGCCGCTGGACGAACTGGTGGCCGATCCGGTCGAGGCCGTTGAAAAACTGGCGCAGCAGGAAGGTCAGACCGGTCTGCCGCATCCGAAAATTCCGCTGCCGCGCGATTTGTACGGCAAAGGGCGCGAAAACTCTGCCGGTCTGGATCTTTCCAACGAACATCGTCTGGCCTCCCTCTCCTCTGCCCTGCTCAACAGCGCGCTGCAAAAATGGCGAGCGTTGCCGATGCTCGAGACACCGGTTGCCGAGGGCGAAATGAGCCCGGTGGTCAACCCGGCAGAACCGAAAGACATCGTCGGTTATGTCCGTGAAGCCAGTGAAACTGAAGTCGAACAGGCGCTGCAAAGCGCGGTGAACAATGCTCCTATCTGGTTTGCGACGCCGCCGCATGAACGTGCCGCCATCCTCCATCGCGCTGCCGTGTTGATGGAAGGCCAGATGCAACAGCTGATCGGCATTCTGGTGCGTGAAGCCGGTAAGAGCTTCGCCAACGCCATTGCCGAAGTGCGTGAAGCAGTAGACTTCCTGCATTATTACGCCGGTCAGGTGCGTGACGATTTTGATAATGAGACCCACCGCCCGCTCGGTCCGGTTGTTTGCATCAGCCCGTGGAACTTCCCGCTGGCCATTTTCAGCGGACAAATCGCCGCCGCGCTGGCTGCAGGCAACAGCGTACTGGCAAAACCCGCGGAACAGACGCCGCTTATCGCAGCCCAGGGCATTGCCATCTTGCTGGAAGCTGGCGTACCGCCGGGCGTGGTGCAACTGCTGCCTGGCCGGGGTGAAACGGTGGGCGCGCAATTGACCGCCGACAGCCGCGTGCGCGGCGTGATGTTTACCGGTTCTACCGAAGTGGCGACGCTGCTGCAACGTAACATCGCGACGCGTCTGGATGCACAGGGACGTCCGATTCCCCTGATCGCCGAAACGGGCGGCATGAACGCGATGATCGTTGACTCGTCTGCCCTCACCGAACAGGTGGTGGTCGACGTACTGTCCTCGGCATTTGACAGCGCCGGACAGCGCTGCTCCGCGCTGCGCATACTCTGTCTACAGGATGATATCGCCGACCACACGCTGAAAATGCTGCGCGGCGCGATGGCCGAATGCCGGATGGGCAACCCGGGGCGTCTGACCACCGATATCGGTCCAGTGATCGACAGTGAAGCCAAAGCCAATATTGAACAGCATATTCAGGCTATGCGGGCGAAAGGTCGTCCGGTATTCCAAGCGGCGCGTGAAAACAGTGAAGATGTCCGTGAATGGCAAAGCGGTACATTCGTTGCGCCAACGCTGATCGAACTGGAAAGCATTGATGAGCTGCAAAAAGAGGTCTTTGGTCCGGTTCTGCACGTTGTACGCTACAACCGTAACAACCTGGACGCGCTGATTGACCAAATCAACGCCTCCGGCTACGGTCTGACGCTGGGCGTCCACACCCGTATTGATGAAACCATTGCCCAGGTCACCGGTTCGGCGCACGTAGGCAACCTGTACGTTAACCGGAATATGGTGGGGGCGGTCGTCGGCGTACAGCCGTTCGGCGGCGAAGGACTCTCGGGGACCGGCCCAAAAGCCGGTGGGCCGCTCTATCTCTACCGTCTGCTGGCAAATCGTCCGGAAAATGCGCTGGCCATCACTCTGGCGCGTCAGGATGCGGCCTATCCGGTAGACGCCCAGTTGAAAGCCGCGCTGATCCAGCCGCTGGAAGCGCTCAGCGAGTGGGCGGCCGATCGCCCTGTGTTACGTCAACTTTGCCAACAGTTTGGCGAACTGGCGCAGGCCGGTACGCAGCGTCTGCTGCCTGGCCCTACCGGGGAGCGTAACACCTGGACACTGTTACCGCGTGAGCGCGTACTGTGTATCGCGGATGATGAACAGGATGCGCTGGTGCAACTTGCCGCCGTCACTTCGGTCGGGAGTCAGATTTTGTGGACTGACGATGCTTTCCACCGTGATCTGGCGAAACGCCTGCCGGCAGCGGTTTCTGCCCGCATTGCGTTTGCGAAAACCGACAGCCTGACAACGCAGCCTTTTGATGCGGTGATCTTCCACGGCGATTCCGATCAGCTTCGTGCCCTGTGTGAAGCGGTAGCAGCCCGTGAAGGCGCGATTGTCTCGGTACAAGGTTTCGCCCGTGGTGAAAGCAATATTCTGCTGGAGCGACTGTACGTCGAGCGTTCGTTAAGCGTGAACACGGCAGCCGCCGGAGGTAACGCAAGCCTGATGACAATTGGCTAAGGCTGTGGTTAATTAAGGCTCCGGAAACGGGGCCTTTTTTTATGGAGCCAGAGGGAATGATGAAACGAATACTACTCACCTGCGCTGCGCTGCTGCTCAGCGGTCAGGCGCTGGCCGATGACTGCGCAAATGCCAGCACGCAAGCGGAAATGAATACCTGTGCTGTCACCCAGTATCAGACGGCAGACAAAGAACTGAATGAAACGTATCAGAATGCGCTGAAACGCGCAGCCCCGCCACAGCAGGAACTGCTGAAAAAGGCGCAGACCGCGTGGATCGCCATGCGCGATGCCGACTGCGCGCTTATCAGCTCCGGCACCGAGGGGGGAAGTGCTCAGGTGATGATCGCCAATCAGTGTCTGGCGGATAAAACCGCCGAGCGTGAAGCGTTTCTCGCCTCGCTGCTACAGTGCGAAGAAGGCGATATGAGCTGCCCACTGCCGCCTGCCAATTAACGAACGCGAATTCCCTCAATAATCATGCGTTGAACGTTTTCAACCGTCTGATTAAAAAAGGTTTCGTCACGCAGCGTTGCGCCCGTCACCGCCTCAACCTGAGGCGCAAAATCGGCGTAATGCTGTGTTGAAGCCCAAATCATGAAGATCAGATGATGCGGGTCGATCGGCGCCAGTTTGCCGCTCTTCACCCAACCGGCAATCAGGGCGGACTTTTCATCAATCAGCGTTTTCAGATCGCCGGTCAATTCATCCATCAACAGCGGCGCACCGGCCAGCATTTCCATGCAAAAAAGACGCGAGGCCTGCGGGTAATCACGGGACACTTCCAGCTTCAGCCGGATGTACTCTTTAATGGCAGCCAATGGCGCAAAATCTTCCCTAAACGCTTTTAAGGGCGCCAGCCAGATATCCAGAATTTGACGTAGCACGGCGACATACAGCGCCTCTTTTGACGGGTAGTAATAAAGAAGATTGGTTTTGGAGACGCCGGCCTGCTCGGCAATGTGTTCAATACGGGTGCCGTGAAAACCATATTGTGAAAACGTATTTAATGCGGCTGTCAGAATCGCTTCGCGTTTCGCGCTGACCGCCTGCGAGCGTTTACCTGTTTTTTTCTCAGCACGTTCGGCCATGCCCTTTCCTTGTTCGGTGAATCTGTCAGTGGCGCATAGTCTGCGTGGCGTTTCCTTTCAGTTCAACCTGACGGGCAAAAAAAACCGCCGGAGTATCCGGCGGCGGTGGCGTCATCACGCAGTTAGGGGAGGCTGAACATGATGATCGACAAGTGCGGCAATGCTAGCTGTTACGGCTACCACCACTGCTCTTGCCCCCTTTTTTACCTGCTTCAGAGGCACGCTGCGGGTCATTTTTAAAATTCCCCCCGCTGTGCTGACCACCTTTCTTACCTGCTTCTGATGCTCTTTCGCGGTCTTCGGCAAAATTACCGGAACCGCCTCGATGGTTTGCCATTACTGACCTCCGTCATTGATTAGACATCATATTGCATAGGTACTGAGGAGTGACTCCTCACGCCACGGATGGCGGATGCCATTCACCTCGCGACGTGAAACTAAGCTTAGGCAATACAGAGCGTTCGGCCCGCCGCTGGTAATATCCTGCAACAGCTTAAGTCCGTGTTGAGAAATAATTGCCTCAGTTTATCAATAAGCCTTTCTTATGATTAGCAAAATTTAGCGGCGAGAAAATGTATCATTTTGCTACAAAACAGGCTGTCCTAAAATTTGTTATAAATCAAAGAAATGGTCGTGATATTTGCACTCTCAGCGCCACGTCATATCTTTAAAGAGGGTAGCGAATCGCTACAGACACGGTTAATACGAGGAGTAGTACAAATGGCTAAAGTTCTGGTGCTTTATTATTCCATGTACGGACACATCGAAACGATGGCGCACGCGGTAGCGGAAGGGGCAAACAAAGTGGACGGCGCAGAGGTCGTGATTAAGCGTGTACCGGAAACCATGCCAGCTGAAATTTTTGCCAAAGCCGGAGGCAAGACGCAAAACGCGCCCGTCGCCACCCCGCAAGAACTGGCGGATTACGACGCCATTATTTTTGGTACGCCAACGCGCTTTGGCAATATGTCAGGCCAGATGCGTACCTTCCTCGATCAGACGGGCGGATTGTGGGCGTCCGGCGCGCTGTATGGCAAACTCGCCAGCGTTTTCAGTTCTACCGGGACAGGCGGCGGTCAGGAACAAACGATTACGTCTACATGGACTACACTTGCCCATCATGGGATGGTGATTGTGCCCATCGGCTACGCCGCACAGGAACTGTTCGATGTTTCGCAAGTTCGCGGTGGTACGCCTTATGGCGCAACGACCATTGCCGGGGGTGACGGTTCACGCCAGCCCAGTCAGGAAGAGCTCTCTATCGCACGTTATCAGGGCGAATACGTTGCCGGTCTGGCAGTGAAGCTCAACGGCTAATCTTCAACGGGAGGATAAGAATGCCAACTCAAGAAGCGAAGGCTCATCACGTCGGTGAGTGGGCAAGTCTGCGCAATACATCGCCGGAAATAGCCGAAGCCATATTTGAAGTTGCCGGATATGACGAAAAGCTGGCAGAAAAAATTTGGGAAGAAGGCAGCGATGAAGTGCTCATCAAAGCCTTTGATAAGACAGATAAAGACGCGCTCTTCTGGGGCGAACAGACCATCGAACGTAAAAACGTTTAAGCCGTTAAATCCCCCGCTTGCGCGGGGGAACCTCATTTATTTCGCCGCCTCATTCAGCAGCGCGTCAAACTTGTCGATCGGACAGAAACCGTTCGCATCGATCGGGCATCCTTTCAACTCCAGAGTCACGCGTTGCGCCGGGGCTTTCAGCGTCAGCACATCCGCATTACGCAGCTGCTCTGAACTCTGATACACATACTCAATTTTCATCAGATCGCGGTTGGCCTTCGTGTCATGCCAGCGCTGGAAGACAATTTTGCCGCCAATCGGCGTACGTTCGTTTTGATCATGTAACTGATAGGGTTTGAATTCCAGTGCGGTAAGCAGTGAGGCGATGTTTGAGTCATGCCCCACCAGCACGGTAATTTTCGGCGCTTTCGCCTGTTCGGTCACCAGCGCTTTGTCGATGTATTTCACCAGCGGTTTCGCCACGTTACGTGCGACCTCCGCAGAGGTAAACAGGCTGTCCTGATAGCCATTTTTGAGTTTCGACAACACCTTCCATTGCTGATCGGATTTAATTTCGCCCCAGGCCACCTGATCCATCGGGAATCCTTCGTAGTATTGCAGCGTGAAGGCGTCCACCAGCGAGTTCCCCACTTTCAGCGGTCCGGAGACACCGGGCTCCTGCTCATAGTTCGCGCTAAAGGTATCTTTAGCGTCAGTCAGCGAACACTGCTGTTTTTCCTTGCATGATGGCGAGTCTTTGTAGTTGATCATCTGTTCCAGCAACTTGTAGCTGTCATCAAGTTGCATCTGGCCGCGCTCTTTTTCCATCGCCTGTACGGCTTTCTCGCGGAAAGCCGCCGAATCATCGGTGATCACCGGGTTAAAGGTGGGGTCCATGGTGCCCATTTTTTCCTGGTGATGCACCGGAACATCGCAGCCAGGGAACGCACCGGTGATAAAGAACTGGGCGGTCGCGACCGTACGCTGCAGACTGTTGGCATAGGTATAGACCGTATCCGGTGCCGGGCACTCGCCGGATTTCACCATCCCCTGCTCTGCCAGCCATTCACGCATGTAATGGCCCATATACACTTCCAGCACGCCACCTTTGGTGGTGAGCTGTCCGCCCGGCACATCCCATTCAGGCCATTTATTCGGAGTGGACTGCTCCAGCACGCTGCCATTGTTCGCCAGCGGCGCACGTAAGTTATGTCGACTCATCATCAATACTTGCTGTAGCTGATAGCCTTCCGGTGCCGTTTGTGCCTGCGCGGCAGAAGACACCATCACAACCCCTGCCACAGCGGCGGCAATTAACGATTTGTTCATCCCTACGACCTCGTGTTGTTATTCGTCATTCATAAGTGTGACAGATATATGACACATTTTTGGGAACGAGACCGCAAAAACAGGGATTCAGCGCATCATATTGATGCCAAATATCATTTGCAGCTTGCGGATCCCGGAGGGCGTGAAGGTGACCTGGCGGCTTCCCGGTGCTGTTTTGATCCACCGCTGCCCGGTAAGCCAGGTCAGTAGCGCCGCGCCAAGTACACCACCCAGATGATAACGTCGCTCGCTCCAGTCCAGACAGCCGCAGCTAAATTTGCGTCGCGACACGCTGGCCTGTACGACAATGCCCAGATCCGCCAGTTTCTCCTCACCCAGAGGCGTCAAGGTTTCGCCATCTGCCGTCAGCCACTGTCGGGAAACCAGCGTATCAAACAGTCTCACCGCCACTTCTCCGGCCAGATGGTCATAACAGGTCCGCGCCTGACGCAAACTCAAAGGCGTAGTGATTTTCCGCGATGCCGTTGATGTCCAGGCGACGCCCATCAGACGCTCCAGCAGTTCCGCAATGTCTGCGCTTGCAAGGCGAAAATAGCGGTGCCGCCCCTGGGCGAGAGAAACCACGAACCGCTGCTCGCACAGACGGGCCAGGTGCGCACTGGCGGTAGACGGCGAGATATCCGCCACCGCGCTCAGTTCCGTCGCCGTCCATGCCCGGCCATCCATCAGCGCACACAGCATCCGGGATCGCGATTTGTCCGCCATCACCGCCGCCGTCAGCGCCATTCGTGATTCGAGTTCGCCGTCTTCTTCATTTACGACTATTGACGTCATACTAACCTCTCAGCCTCGGGGAGGGGTTAACCATGGCACGATTTTGTCATTAAGTCACAGCACGGAGCATCATTTCGATACTTAGCCCCAGCAGACAAAACAGAAAGCAACGTTTAAAGACAACGGGTGAGATGACCCGTCGGATACGAGTGCCTGCCCACTGGCCGAGCAGCGCCGGAACGATGGCGAATGCCGATAAGCTCAGCGACTGCGCGGGGAGCGCGTCGTGCCACCACAGACCCAGTGCTAACGCCAGCGTGGAAAAGGTAAAAGAGATACCGAGCGCCTGAACCAGTTCATCCTTCTCAAAGCCCAGCGACTGGATCCACGGCACCGCCGGCATCACAAAGACGCCCGTTCCGCCGGTCAACAAGCCGGTAGCGAATCCGACAACCAGTGAGAGCGGTTTTTCACGCCGCGGTGCGATCGCAATTCGTTTTCCCGCCAGGGTCCAGAGCGCATACACCATCAGCGCCAGCCCGAGCGCAAACTGTGTGCGGGAAGTCTCGCCACCGGTGATCCAGACGCTGGCCAACAGTGTGGCAATCACCACCGTTAGCAGCATAGGCCAGAGTCGCTTCAGCAACATCCGGGTATTTCCACCGCCGCCAAACTGAAACAGATTGCTGATAAGCGAAGGTAACAACAGCATAGCCGCCGCCGCAACCGGAGAGATCAGCGAGCCGAGGATCCCCATTGCCACAGTAGGCAGCCCCATGCCGGTGACGCCTTTCACCATCCCCGCAAGAACAAAGGTTAAGGCAATCATCACAACCTGGTCGGGGTCGAATGCAAAAAGAAGGGTCATGCTTCAGCGTCCTGTAAGGAGAAGATGACCTATCCTGAATGCTTGCGACGATGCTTGCTTCGTCAGCGAACGAAATGTGGTTTCCGCTATTCAGAGATAATGACTTCATGGCGGATGTTACGCGCGCAGTAGGCTGTCCCGTCTTTGAGATACAGTTCCTGAAAACGGCTGTTATCCATCGGTTGTTGCAGTCGCGTACGCTCGGTATCGACAAACTCTTTTTGCACGCGGTAATGCACCGCATCCTGTGTTTCGAACGCGATAAACTCGCGGGTGGCATAGGGCTTATGTTTCAGTTTGACATAGACGATGTACTGCACCGTGCTGAACGTAAGCCCGGTTCGCACGGCAATCTCCTTCATGGTCAGCGGTTCATCGGATTCATACAATGCCTGAACCTGTTGAATTCTCTTCTGGCTATACGCCGACACACGCAAACTGAGTTTCAGCCGGTAAGCCATATTGCGTACCACCGTCACATTGGTGCACAGCATCTGCGCAATGTGTTGCGTCGAGAGGACGCCCGCGTTTTCACGCAGGAGAGCCAGGCTCTCGTCGTTCCAGATAAATGCCATCAGCGGTATCCCTCCACCGAAAACTTATTGCCCCGCGAGACGGGCGAACGTGGCGGCTAATTCCGCCGGTTTACGCATTCCCTGATGCCACTCCAGCACCCGGCCTTGTGGATCAATCAGGACCGAGGTCGGTGTGCCGATGACCTGGTATCGTTCCTGAGTGATTTTCATCTGATCGCGAAGGACCGGATACGACACCTGGTGCTTCGCCAGAAGCGCATCCAGGTTGACCGTACCCGGATCGGTATTCACCGCCACCACTACCACGCTATCGCCCCATTTCTGGCTGAGCGTTTCCAGCGAATCCATCTCCGCCAGACAACCACCGCAGCCTGCCGACCAGAAATTGAGGTAGATGGATTTTCCCTGCCAGCGATCCAGTCCGGACTCCTGGCCTTGTAAATCGAAGGCCGCCAGCGCCGGAGCCGTTTCGCCGACAGCCAGCTTTTCCTCTTTACAGCCACTGAGCAATACCGCCAGTGAGAGAATGAAAACGTTAAGCCAGCGCATGTTGCATCGCCTCCTCTCCCAGATACTTTCCGTGTTGCAGACGCAAAATGCGATCGGCAAACTGCCCAAGCGCCGGGTTATGCGTCACCATGACTATCGTGCGCCCCTGGCGGTGCAAATCGGTAAGCAAATCCAA
This sequence comes from Citrobacter sp. LST-B2, assembly GCF_057983045.1. Lineage (NCBI taxonomy): Bacteria > Pseudomonadati > Pseudomonadota > Gammaproteobacteria > Enterobacterales > Enterobacteriaceae > Citrobacter > Citrobacter sp. LST-B2. The sequence goes on along the minus strand of NZ_CP192598.1, from coordinate 2,041,074 downwards.
CACCCGCTGTTCATTCTCTTCATCGAGGTTGCCTGTCGGTTCATCCGCGAAAATGACCGGCGGCTCATTCACCAGCGCCCGCGCAATACAGACACGCTGCTGCTCCCCACCGGAAAGCTGGCTGGGTAAATGGGTGACGCGGTGCCCAAGGCCGACCTGTTCCAGTACTTTTCTGGCTGCTGCCTCGTCCACCACGCTGTGGTAGTGCTGCGCCAGCATGATATTTTCCAGCGCGGTTAAAAAGGGAATGAGATGGAATTGCTGGAACACCAGGCCAATCTTCTCGGCGCGAAAACGACGCCGTCCCTCTTCATCCAGCGCGGCGGCGTCCGTACCCTCAAGAAACACCTGACCTTCCGTTGCGGTATCCAGACAGGTGAGGATGTTCATCAGCGTCGTTTTCCCGGAGCCGGAGGCCCCCATGATGGCGACAAACTCCCCTTGCGTAATTCGCAGGTTAATATCATCCAGGGCGGTAACGTCGCCAAACCGTTTATAGAGGTGACGTGTTTCGATCGCCACCTGTGGAATCTGCGTCACGGACATGGCGCTACTCTCCTTTCAGCACGTTAGCGGGTACGACGCTGACTGCACGCCGTACCGGAACAATCGCCGCCAGAATGGCGACCAGTAAAGACAATACGAGGGTGATGGGCAGCACCGGCAGACGCAGCGAGATCGCCGCGTTGAATACCGTCAGTCCCAACAGTTGCGCCAGCAAATACCCCAACAACCAGCCGCACACTACGGCCGCAAGGGCGATAATGCAGGTTTCCAGCAAGATTTGCCGTACGATGTCGCCATTGCTGGCACCCAGCGCTTTTTGCAGAGCGAACTCGCGGGCACGCTCGCCGACTATCGCCATCAGGGTGGTATTCACGCACAGGGAAGAGAGCGCCAGAATCACCAGCGATACCAGTCCCATCAGCCCTTTGATCTTATCCAGCACCTGTCCTTCTGAGGCGGAGACTTTACGCACCGGGCGAATCTCCAGATCCGGATACTGGCTTTGCAACCGGCTGGCATAGCGATCAACCTGGCCAACATCATTACTGACGCTCAACAGGCCGTGGCTGATTTTCCCCGGCTGATGCAGCCAGGCTTGCGCCACGTCGAGGCTGACGATCAGCATGTTGTCCGTGGCGTCACCGGCTTCGACAATGCCTTTAATCTGCAGGTTTTTCCGCTGGTTATGATCGACCAGCGTGACGTTATCGCCGGGCTGAACGTTGAGGCGCTCCGCCAGCTTGATGCCAATCATCGCGTTGCGATCGTCGAAGCTGACGCCAATCCAGCTCCCCTGAACCTGCCAGTAAGGCACCAGTTTTTGCAACGATTCAAACCAGACGCCGACGATCACCACTTTTTCCAGTTCGGTACGCGCCATGCCGTATAACCACGGACTGGCACCGTGAACCAGCCCCGCTGGCGCATCATCCAGAAGGGTCTGTAGCTCCCGCTGTGGCATACTCGCGCCGTGCCCCGGCCCGATGTAGAAGTTGGCGCCGAAGGTGCGTAACTCTTCACTCATTTTAGTATTGATGTCGAACCATACCGCGCTCAGCGCCGTCACGATGGTCGCCCCCACCATCAGCGCGGCAAAAACCACGCTGACCCGCTGAAAACGCAGGCGCAGCGCCCGCCACACCAGCAGCCAGAGCATTGTCCGTTTAGCGGCCATACAGCACCTCCACGGGATAAAGTCGCGCAATGCGCCGCGCCGGGAACCAAGTTCCGATCAGGGCAATCAACATCGCAACCACCAGTACACACGGCACCACAATCCACGCGAAATCGAGAGGAGCGTCGAACAGCATCACGCCAATCGCTTTCGCCAGCCCCCATCCGGCAACGCATCCCAGCGCCCCGCCTGCCAGCCCACTGGAAGCGGCTTCGAGGTAGAACAGCAGCATGATCTGCCACTGACGCGCGCCAAGCGCCTTCATCAGACCGATCTCTTTGGCGCGTTCCATAATCGTGCTGGTCATCAGCGAGGCGATCCCCATTGCCGATGCCGCCAGCGCGGCAATCGTCACCACCGCCATCAGCAACTGAATTTTGTCAATCACCACCCCTTCAGAGGCGGCGACTTGCCAGACCGGGCGCACCTCCGCCCCGGAGATCGCCTCCTCCAGTTGGTGGGCGATAGAAGAAACATAAGCAGTGCAGTACCAGAGGTCGTACTCTTCCGCATTAAGCGCATCCAGATTTTCCCGCGCGCGACGTGAAAGCTCATTTTCCGGTACCGTCAGCGCCGAAACACGAATGGCCTGCACCTTGCCGGGCAACCCCAATAGCGTCTGCGCTATCGCGAGCGGCATCACCAGTTGGTTATCTTCCTCGCCGCCGCTGGAGAGAATCCCGCTGACGGTGACAGGCACTGTTGTATCCGCGTTGTTTAATACCAGCGTATCACCCGCTTTCCATCCTGTTTGTCGCGCCAGCGCATGCCCCACGAGCGTTTGCGGTGGACTGTTCTCGCCTTCCTGCGGCCAGTCGCCGGTCACCTGCCAGAACGGGCTAACCGTTTTCTGTCCGGTTTCATATCCCTCTTCATCCGGAATATCGACCGGTTGGCTGAAGAACGTCCCGAGAATGCGCACCGCGTTATCGTTCACGGTGACTTCACCGCCCAGCATCGGCGCAAAACCGACAATGTTATTGCGCCAGAAAATATCTTTGATATTCGGCAATTCAGCTTCATCAAGGAAATCCTGCCCAGAGAGCGGATTACTGCTTTCGCTAAACAGCGCAGGCAATGTCGCTTGTCCGGCAGGCTCAATCAGGATGTTTGCGCCGTAGGATTTGAGCTCCCTCGACATTTTATCACCGATATCGATCGACACCGCCAGCAGCGCCGAGATCAGGCTGGCTGCAAGAAAGACCGTGATAATCGCCAGCCCTTTACGCCGCAGGTTGCGTCCCCAGGATTGTCGTAACATTCGCCACAGCATCGTTACTCCTCCCTCAGTTCAGCAGGAACAAACTGTTCCGGCGTTTGACGAAAACGGTCATAGTTCTCTTCGGAGGAAAAGAACCAGGTCTTACCGCCGTAGCTGTACTTGAAGTCCGCCGAGGTATTGGTCAACGTTGAACCATCAACCGGATCGGTCACCTGAATGGTCATCACCGTCGAGAAGTAGTTCACGCCAGCGGCCAGTTCTTTACCGGGGATCACTAACTCTTTTTCATCGTTGTGCCAGTTTTCAATCGGTACCGGATTGCAACCGCCGGGTTTGCCAATGGAAGGGATAAAAATATGTACCCCACAGGCGACGCAAATGACCTGATTGCCTTCCATCACATAGCCCTGATCGCCGCACAATAGACAGGCATCAAACACCACGCCAAAGCGCAGTTTGTCGGGATAACGGTTGATGATGAAAAAGCGCACGGCTTTGCCATCGTCAGCCACCCAGACAAAGCGATGCAACTTACCGTCCCGCAGTTGTTCAACCGGCAGATGAATACTGCCGTCGCTGGCGAGCGTTACCGGGATGGCTTGCGAAAGCTGCGGCGGCTGAGACGCGACGTTGTCCCACCACAGTTGCCCGGCAATCACCACCACGGCACAGCCGAGGGTGACCAGCCAAAGCCGTAGCGCATTACGCCGCTGCGCCAGCGCCAGGCGATGTGCAATCGGTTCTTCTGTTGCCCGCGTCTGACGATGGGCGCTCAGCAACGACGGCAGCCAGCACAGCGCCAGGAGCAGCAGTAATCCCACCGCCATCCAGTTATAGGCTGGCGCATTATTGGTCACTTTCGCCACAAAGCTCAGCAGCGATTTCGCCAGCGGCAGTACCTGTAGCTTCATCAACAGCAACAGCAAATTACCGCTTAACGGCAGCCACAGCATGACCAGCAGAATGAGGGTGAATGGCCAGTACAGCACGCGGATTCGGCGCAGCAGCATGGCGCAAAGCACGCCAGCCAGACAAAGGATCGCGAAGGCGAGCACCACTGCCGTCAAATTCAGCAGCAGTTCAGTATTCAGGACATGCGTGCTGGTTAAGCCACCGAGATTCGGATCGAGCGCCCAGTGACGCGCTGCGCCAAAGACCAGAATCCCTTGCCACAAATAGCGCACATGGTTTCCCGCCCACCAGAAGCTGAGCACAAACAGCAACGTGACCATCACTTCCGTTCCGACCAGTAACAGCTGTACCGGTTGTGAACCGCGCAGCGTCAGTCCTGCCAGCACGCCGGCTGCCAGACCAATAAGCAGCGTCCAGCCCAGAGGGCGTAAGGAAGGGGGATCGTTTCGACTCCAGAGAACGCCGGAGAGTAACGCGATGCAGAAAAAGACCTGTAACGTGGTGACGAAAAAGTAACTCATGACATCGACTCAGAACAGCGGATTGACTCGGCCGGGATGAGTTAGCATCCCGGCGCATCGGTTTTCTTAGTTCAGACCGACGTATTTAAATTCGTAGCTCACATCAAACGGTTTCCACCAGCGACCGACACCAGTGTCACTGTCGGTGTGACGGTGCATCCCCGCTTTTGACGGCGGTTCAATGTGGTAAGTCACTTTGTAGTTGCCCACGCCCATCATCTTGACGTTCGCGCCATAGTGAGGGCCATCGCTGGCGACCATCGGCATAAACGTTCCTTCCTGTTTTTCACCGGTATCGCTGTTGACCAGGGTGTAGCTGATGGTCAGATAGGGGATCCACTCTCCTGCGCCAAAGCCGTTTTTGCTGCCTTCGACCGCGTGAATATCCGCCTCAAGGTGAATATCGGCTTTGGCTGCCGGTAAGCCCATGCCGCGCGGCTCCATATCAATCGGCTGCAGATAAACGGCGGCCAGCTCCATTTCATTCATCACGACAGGCTCGCCCGCCGGGTACTCTTTAAAGGCGAACGCTGCCGGTGCGGTGAAAATTCCGGCCATCACTGCGCTGGCAATCAGGGTTTTCTTCATGGTCATCAGACATATCCTCTCGTCTAAAATCACAACTACAGAGTGTTTTTTATTGTTTCCCCAGGAACGGCGCTTTTTCGCCGCATAACCCACAGCGCAACCAGCGCAGCGAGCAGCAATACTGCCTGCGGTAACAGCGTTTCCACATAGGGATAAATCCCCAGCCAGCTGATTTCCGGGAAACCGTTAATCAACGTTGGCTGGAACAGTTTGCCTTCCACCAGCTCCAGTACACCTTTGCCCGCAAACACGAAGGCCATCAGGTACATGAAACTGCCGGTAAACATAAAGAAGGGTTTCAGCGGCAAACGCACCACCGAATAACGCATGACCAGCCACGCCGCCAGTAACACGACACAGCCAATAACAAAGCCCGCGCCAATCGCCATGTGTCCGGCGACATCTTTGGCATCGCCGATCAGGGCGTAGTAGAACAGAACCGTTTCGGCGCCTTCGCGATAGACCGCGAGGAAACTAGTCAGCCACAGCCCCACCAGCGACCCTGTCGTCAGTGAGTGGGACAGCTTGCCTTCCAGCCAGGCCTTCCAGTGTCGGGCTTCCACTTTGGACAGCAGCCAGTAGCTCATGAAGAACAGCATCACGACCGCAATCAACATCGTGATGCCTTCCAGCAGTTCCCGACTGGCGCCCGAGTTGGTGAACAGCAACTGGAAAATCACTGCGGTGATTACGCTGGCGACCAGGGCTACGATCACTGACTGGCGAATCAGCGGCAGCTTATCCTGATGATTGTTTTTCACCATGTAGGCGACAATCGCCGCCACGATCAGCAGGGCTTCCAACCCTTCACGGACGATGATCATCAGGCTGTAAAGCAGCAGACTCCATTGCGTCTCTTCTCCTTCGCCAAGCATCGTCACCGCTTTTTGCAGATCCTGCTCGAGCGCGCTCGCTTCTGACTGGAGTCTTTCTGCCGGTTGACCAGCCTTCATCAAGCTGACCAGACGGGTGAAGTAGGCTTCCAGCGTGGTTTTGAACGCCGAATCACGGGAGCCGATTTTGTTTTCCATGCCGCTGGCTTCGAAGCGATCGAAATAGCTGTCCTGAACATCCAGAATGGCATTCTGCGTCTCTCCGCGTTGATACCGCGCAATAGCGTCCTGAATGCTCTGATTGATTCCGCCCGCCACTTCACCCCAGTTTGTCCGCGTACTCTCCTCCGCCGCCGGACCGTTGTCTGCGGTTTGTGGGGCTGCAATCAGCTGATCGTCGCGGGTTGTCGGTAAGCCTGGCAGAATATCCTCAATATCCTGTAACAGCGTGGTGACCTGATAAGAGACGTCGTTGAGGCGATCGGGTTGAGCGGCAAGTGCAATCAGCGCGGAAAACTGTTGGTTGATGGCTGCGGCATCTTTGGCTGAGCGATTCTGCCTGACCGACATTTCCATCTCAGAGTTTTTGAATCCCTGATAGTGCGCCTGCTGGACATGCTGACTGGCCGTAGCGTAGTTCCCGGCCTGATAGTCATTCACCGCCTGGGCCAGCAGATCGTCGATAATACGGACGCTCTCTTGCCAGTGAACAGCGATATCCGTTCGGGTGAGCGCGCTGTGCTGCTCTTCCGCCACCGGTCGGTGTCCGCCGTCCAGCACCGGTTCGACTTCTCGTAGCGATGCCTTCAGCCAGTCGATTTTCGACTGCACATCAGCGAGCGGTTTTTTCTCGCCAATCATCCGCCGGATTTCACCGAAGGCGCTCTCCATTTCGTAACTTTTACTGGCGGAGATGTTGATGCGGATGGGGCCTTCGAGATTTTCAAACACCTCAAAGTAGGCCATTTGTACCGTGCGGCGCGCCTCATCGGTGCGCTGTTGAGAATAAAGTTCTGCTGTTTTATCAAGGCGTTGCTCAATATCCTCAATAAACGGAGCATAGTTTGTCGCGGCCCATACGCTAACGCTTATGAGCAGACTGAAGAGAGTTACCAGCAGTGAGAGGCAAAACTTACGCACGATACGCACCAAATAACACAAATGATAATTATTATCATTATCGATTTTTGCTGGCGTTGTACATGACCTGGATCATAAAAATGTCAACGGGTGACAAGTTATGTAAATTTATTTCATTGATATGTGATAGAGGGCGAAATCTGACGGCGGGTAATATACGCCCCCGACCGTCAGGAATTAAATGTTACGTTGCGTAAATCCGTAAAAAATGAGTGATACTGCGCCTACAGGCTTAAAGTAAATTATCCGCAGGTACACTTGATTCAGCGATACAACATCTCCGAGTCTTGTTTCAGTCGCTGCAAAAATGGGCCATAACCCTGCTCACTGATCCAGTAGTTAATACTCTTTTCAACGCCCGTTGACGTCAGCGTCGCACCAGAAATACCATCAACGGTATATTCATTATACTTCCCTGATTTCTCCTGAACTATTTTCAACGCCGGCGTTCCATTATCATCAGCCACCTTTTTCCCCGGCCATTGTTGACGCCAGCTTTCATCTTTCACTCTGGCCCCCAGAAATGGCGTCTCCCGCTGCTGATAATAATACAGATTGTTCACCGTACGACCGTCCAGTCCCAAAGAGAGAAATGCATGCATCATCGATTTCGCTCCTTTGCCCGAAACAGGAATGATAACCTGCTGAATCTTATTATACTTATCTTTTACCAGATAAACTTCCGCCAGCGAACAGCGTTGACGAATCTGTGCAGGGTCCTGATCCGGAGCGAGTTTTTTACATCCTTGTGCGGCCGTTTTATCCGTCACCCACTCGCCGGAATCGAGATTCACCGTGCGCACGATAATCACACGCTGATATAAACTCTCAATCGGTTTTTTATCCTGAGCATCCGTCTTAAGTAAGCCCGCAGCCTGTAAAACAGCAGTTTTTTTTTCTTCTGCCGTCGGCGCCGTCATTTCCCCCTGAAACAACATAAACCAGGCAATCGCAATCAGAAAAATAAGGACACAAAGCACCATCATTGATGCAATAATAACTTTACCCTTGCGCATTTATTTATAATCCCTGTAAGCATTAACATCGTTATATCGCTATATGATATGCCATTACTCCTTGTCATTTGCAATGATAAAAACCGCGAAAATATAGATTCAACCCGTTTACTTTCTGCCTTAAATATTTAAATCACATAGTGTTACGGCTATTTTATGGTGTAAAAAAACCGGGTTTCCCCGGTTTTGACTCAACTGATTTTCGCCCACCCTAGCCGCAGGCGCATCCCCCAGTAGCTGGTCCAGCCGCTGGTCGTAGAAACCACCTGCCCTTTTGACAACACAATCAGCGTGGGGGTGACGCTGATATCCCAACTGCGGGAAAGTGCGCCATTAGCATCGTTGACCACGGGAAAAGAGATCCCTTTACGCGCCAGCCAGCGCGCAATCGTCTGTTCATCTCCCGAACGCAGCGCGATGGTCAGCACCTTCTCCCCTTGAGCCTGCAAGCGGGCAACGTCCGGTGTGGTATAGCGGCAAACGCCACACCAGGTGGCCCAAAAATAGATCAGTAGCGGCTCTTCCTCACTTAATGCCGCCAGCGTTACCCGTTCGCCATCCAGCGTGTAAAGCGGTGTACTGTCGAAAGCCGTTGGTGCCTGTGGCGCGCGCCAGGCATCCATTAGCCACATTCCACCAGCCAACAGGAGCAAAAAAAACACACCTTCGCGCAGCCATCGCCGCAACTTACTGACCATTTGCCACCGCCAGTTTTTCTTTAACGACTTCTTCAAGCACCTCCCAGGAGACGGCCCCCGGGATCAGCTCATCACCAACGATCGTCGCGGGTGTTCCCTGAACGCCGACGAGTCGCGCCAGTTGCAGATTGGTACGTAGCGTTTCATTGCTTTTTTCATCCAGTATGACCGGGCTGGCCGCCGATTTTTCCTGCGCCTGTTTAATGCTGACGTCAGTGTGGTATCCCTTCTTTTGCATCAGCTTTTCATGCAGCGCGAGGAACTGCTGTGGATGCTCACGCCAGGTGGTGAGCGCCGTCCGCGCAGAGAGCACCGAGCTTTCGCCTTTAAACGGCAGCGGTTTGATAATCACCGCCACGTCAGGGTATTTCGCCACCAGTTTTTCCAGCAGCGGATCAAGCTGTTTGCAGTACGGACAGTTGTAGTCGGTAAAATTCACCAGCGTCAGTTTTGCCTGTTTTGCGCCAAATCGCGGACTGGCCGGATCGTTAAACAACGCCTCCTGAATGAGGGCTTCGATCTGTTTTTCTTGCTCCGGGGTAAACGGCGCGACATCTTTGGCATGGCTGAACGCGCTGAACGCGCTGAACGCGCTGAACAGGGTAAATAACAGGATGATCAGGGATTTCATGGCGTTTCTCCTTTCGCTTTAGCCAGTGTTTCTAACAGACCGTCGCGCGTTAATAACGTCGGCAGCGCCTGACCTTTCGGTAAGCCGGGACCATAGATTTGGTTATACGGTACGGCAACCTGGCCGCGTGATTTCAGAAACGCCGTAATGTCATCAGACGGCAGCGTCCAGTCGCCGCGCAGGGCCACGACATCCGGTTGCTGTAGCGCCGCCTGCACCGCGTCGGTGTTCAGCACGTTATATTTATTGACCTTGCAGGTAATGCACCAGTCGGCGGTCACATCGATAAATACGCGCTTATTTTGCGCAAGCGCGTCGGTGATCGCCTGCTCGCTAAGCGGCTGCCAGCGGACACTCTCTTTCGCCGCACTGTGGGAGGTAAAATCCAGATGAGGCAGAAGTAGCGTTGCCAGCCAGAGGGCCGAACCGAGCATCATTAAGCCGAGCAAGCGTCGCAGTCCGTTCATCCAGCGTCCCGGTCGCGGCAGACGAAGCGCCAGACCCGGACGCAGGGCGACCAGCAACCACGGCAGACTCATCCCAACGCCGAGGGCGAAGAAAAGCCCCCACAGCACGGGCAGCGATGCCGTCAGCGCCACCGCCACGGCTGTACCGAGAAACGGTGCGCTGCACGGTGTCGCCAGCAGCGTGGCAAACGCGCCCTGCCAGAAATGTCCCGCCAGGCCGTTACCACCGTAAGTCGCCAGTCGGGTGGTCATTGATGACGGCAGGCGAAATTCAAACAGGCCGAACAGACTGGCGCTGAAGGTCAGCATCACCAGCACCATCGCGCCAATAAACCACGGATTCTGGAACTGGATACCCCAACCGAGCGCCTGATTGCTCAGTCTTAGCACGGTCATCAGTAATGCCAGCGCCATGAAGGAGATCAAAATCCCCCCGACCGACGCGAGGAACTGCCGTCGTATCTGGTGGCGGTTTTTCTCCTCAACGAGCAAAATCGAACCCAGCTTCATCCCCAGCACCGGCAATACGCAAGGCATCAGATTAAGGATCACGCCTCCCATCAGCGCCATAAGAACCACCTGCCAGAGCGGGAGTCTGGCGGATTCTGTCACCGGCGCATCACCCACGATAAGCTGGCTCTCCTGCGCCACACCGTTATCCGCCAGCACCAGCGTGAGCGATTTGCCGCGTAAATTCGGCGCCCCTTCCCCCCAGCTATCGTGAACCGGCACCGTCGCGTGCAGTCTGTCGCCATCGACCCGGATCAGCGGTTTAGCAAAATCCGTGTCCTCTACGCTATCGAGGAACAGCTCGGGTGCGGTCCAGCCACCGCGGCGCTGCGCCTCGATCACCAACTCGCCGTCACGCGCACCAGCGATCAGGGTTTGAGTCAGACCCTGCGCCAAGGGCACACGTCCCATCGCCTGAGCATAATCATGCGCAAATCCGGCATCCTGTTGAGAGGCCGTAAGCGAAAACGGGTAGTCGGTCAGCAGACACACGTTGCTACAGGTAGAGAGCGTCAGCACACCGGCAATGCGGTCGGGAGTGTGTCCCCGGACGGCCAGCGGAAACGTGACCTGTTGGTGATAGCCCTTGGTGGTCATACCGGCGACGTCAAAACGGTCCGGTGTCGGCCAGAACCAGTCCACCACGGGCATCTCTCCTTGCCAGGCAATGGCAGGTGCAACGCCGCCTTCCCCCGGCGAACGCCAGTATGTCTTCCAGCCGTTTTCCAGTTTGACGTCGATCAGCAGACGGGTTTCCCCCTGTGCTGACGTATCGGCACGCAGTCGTACGCTGGCATGATCGTTCTGCGGGGAACGCAGCCAGCCGCTCTCTGTCGCCCACGATGCGGGCAGCCAGAGTAATAACAGGCAGATCAGTCCCTGCCTGAAGGCATACATCATAATTTTTCTCCATGAATGATTAACTTACTGTACGAAACAGCCGGTCTGTCATTCGCGGAAAACGCAGAATCTGAGATGGACCCGAAGTCTGGGGGGAGAAATAACGCGTTGTGGGAAGAACGGTAAGCGTACCGTCCTGAACGGCGTTAACAAGGCAAGGAGTAAACAGAGCGCGAGGATCGCGCCTTCAAAAACGACCGGTGGCGCGGCAAGCAGCGATTTCGCACTGAGCTCGCACGGAGTCACGGGAGATGCTTCCTCTGTCACGGACGTCGGCGACGCCGTCGCCGCGATCGCGGTGGTCTCCATCTGCAACGCATGCAGGCCCGCCATGCGCTGCGCGGTACAGACCATCACCACGACACATGCCAGGCAGAGGAACCACCATCCCATCCGTTGACGTTTCGCCATCACACCCTCACTCATTGACGCGAGTTATCTTAGCGGCTGGCGTGTTTTACGCAACCTCTGGGCTGTAAAGATATGTTGTTTCGCTGGTTGGCATTCATCCTCGACAGGATTACCCTACACTTATCGATGACACCTTTTAAGGGATCCCTTTAGCCTGTATTGATTAACCCGAGAGAACGCTATGGAATTAAAGGATTATTACGCCATCATGGGCGTGAAACCGACGGACGATCTCAAGACTATCAAGACCGCTTACCGCCGACTGGCCCGCAAATATCATCCCGATGTCAGTAAAGAACCCGATGCTGAAGCCCGCTTTAAAGAGGTCGCTGAAGCCTGGGAAGTGCTGAGCGATGAGCAGCGACGCTCGGAGTACGATCAGCTCTGGCAACACCGCAATGACCCGCAATTCAACCGTCAGTTCCAGCAGGGAGAGAACCAGAGTTACAACGCCGAAGACTTCGACGATATCTTCTCCTCTATTTTTGGTCAGCACGCGCGTCAGTCTCGCCAGCGCCATGCCAGCCGTGGACATGATATTGAAATTGAAGTCGCGGTTTTTCTTGAAGAAACACTCGCTGAACACAACCGAACCATTAGCTATAACCTGCCGGTCTACAATGCGTTTGGCATGATTGAACGTGAAATTCCAAAAACCCTGAACGTGAAAATTCCGGCGGGTGTCGGCAATGGTCAGCGTATTCGTCTGAAAGGCCAGGGGACGCCGGGTGAAAACGGCGGACCGAATGGCGATTTATGGCTGGTGATCCACATCGCACCACATCCCCTGTTTGATATCGTTAACCAGGATCTGGAAATTGTGGTCCCGCTCGCCCCATGGGAAGCCGCGCTGGGCGCAAAGATTGCCGTCCCCACGCTGAAAGAGAGCATTCTGGTCACCATTCCCCCCGGCAGCCAGGCCGGACAACGTTTACGCATCAAAGGTAAAGGTCTGGTCAGTAAAAAACAGACCGGTGATTTGTATGTCGTGCTGAAGATCGTGATGCCGCCTAAACCGGATGAACGTGCGACTGCGCTGTGGCAGCAACTGGCAGAGGCACAGTCAGGATTTGATCCGCGCAAAGATTGGGGGAAAGCATAATGGCTAACGTCACCATCACTTTTACGGTTACCGAATTTTGCCTGCGCACCGGCGTGACGGAGGAAGACCTGAACGAGATCGTGGGTCTGGGCGTCATCGAACCTTACACCGAAACGGCGGACAGCTGGCAGTTCGACGATCATGCCGCCACTGTGGTACAGCGCGCCCTGCGGTTACGTGAAGAACTGGCGCTTGACTGGCCGGGGATCGCCGTGGCGCTCACGCTACTGGAAGAGAACGCACGTTTACGACAGGAAAACCGGCTGCTACGACAGCGGCTCGCGCGTTTTATTACTCATCTATAAATATTGGGCAGCGTAAGCTGCCCAATTATCAGGCAATGATATAAATCAACGCTGGCTCAACGGGATAGCCGTACGATAGTAGCATTCAAAATGCCACTTTATGGACGTCAGAAGGCAATGAGCGAAAAAAGCAGAAAGCGCTGGCAACGCCGCCCCGGAACAACGGGCGGTAAACTGCCATGGAACGACTGGCGTAATGCCTCTACCTGGCGCAAAGCTACGCAGTGGCTGCTGATGGCGATCAATATTTATATTGGCGTGACGTTTTACTACTGGGTGCGTTATTACGAAACCGGCGGCACCAGTCTGTACGTTTCCCGACCTGGCGGCATTGAAGGCTGGCTGCCCATCGCAGGCCTGATGAACCTGCGCTATACGCTGGAAACCGGCATCCTTCCCCCTGTTCACGCCGCCGCCATGCTGCTGCTGGCCGCGTTTATGCTGGTAAGTCTGTTGCTCAAAAAGTCGTTCTGCTCGTGGCTGTGCCCGGTAGGTACGTTGTCTGAACTCATCGCCGATGTGGGTAAGAGATTGTTTGGTCGCAATTTTACGTTGCCCCGTTGGCTGGATATCCCTCTGCGCAGCCTGAAATATCTGCTGCTGGCCTTTTTTCTCTACATTTCGCTGTCGATGCCAGCGCAGGGCATTCAGTATTTTTTAATGTCGGCCTACGGGATTATTATCGATGTGAAGATGCTCGATTTCTTTCGCAATATCGGCACGATCACCCTGCTGAGCATCGCCCTTCTGGTGGTCATAAGCTTGTTCATTCGCAACGCGTGGTGCCGTTATCTGTGTCCCTATGGCGCCTTGCTCGGGCTGCTTTCCCTGCTCTCACCATTCAAAATCCGCCGCAATGCGCAAAGCTGTATTGATTGCGGGAAATGTGCCAAAAACTGCCCGTCGCAAATCCCGGTGGATAAGCTGATTCAGGTGCGAACGGTTGAATGCACTGGCTGTATGACCTGTGTGGAATCCTGTCCGGTGGCTTCAACGCTGACATTTTCCCTGCGGACGCCAACGGAAAAGGCTGAAATACGGCGGGGAACATTATCGGGTATGGCGATGACGCTGCTGGTACTCGGCATAATGTTTGCCCTTATCGCATTCGCGATGCTAATGGACGTCTGGAACAGCCCAGTGCCGGATCACCTCTACTTCCGGTTGATCCCGGAAGCGAGAATGATTGGTCATTAATGGATACCGGATGGGGCATCTGCCGCCATCCGGATTTGCATCACTCGGCTTTATTATCCTCAGCGATGCCATCCTCAATAAAATCTTTATCGAGTTCTTCGGTATTCCCCGCGTGATCGCGCCCGGAAAGAATGTTCCAGCAGGCGATAAACAGCGCGGCAACGAGTGGACCAATGACGAAACCATTGATGCCATAAATCTCCATTCCGCCCACCGTGGTGATAAGAATCAGGTAATCAGGCATTTTGGTATCTTTGCCGACCAGAATGGGGCGCAGAATATTATCCACCAGCCCTACCACCACCACGAAGAAACCGACGATGAAAAAGCCCTGCCACAGTTGCTGCGTCGAAAAAAGATAAATGGCGGCTGGCACCCAGACGATCGCGGAACCCACTGCCGGGATCAGGGACAGAAACGCCATCAGCGCCCCCCACAGAATGCTGCCATCAATCCCCACAATGTAAAACGCAATTCCGCCCAACGTCCCCTGCACGATCGCCACCACAACCGTGCCTTTTACCGTCGCCCGGGAGACCGCCGCAAACTTTGCAAACAGATGTTGCTTAACGAAATTCGACAACGGTAGCGAGTCGAGGATCTGCCGAACCAGAAACGGGCCATCCTTGAGCAGGAAAAAGAGCAGGTAGAGCATGATGCCGAAACTGATCGCGAAACCAAAGGTGCCTTTGCCAATCAGGAAGGCGCTCCCGGCCAGATATTGCCCGCCCTTTAGCACCACATCCGACAGCTTCTGCTGGATTTTTGCGGCGTTATCAAGGGAGTGATCGGCAAGAAACGAACGCGCCCACTCCGGCATATGCGCAAACAAGCTCGCCACCACTTCCGGGAACTGAGCGTCGTTATGCTGCAGCTTGGTGTACACCACATTCAGTTCAACGGCGAGTGAGGAGAGGATCAGCATTAACGGGATGAATACGATCAGGCAGATGATACCCAGCGTCAGCAGAGACGCTACCCCGTTACGCTCCCCTAACGCCGAACGCAGCCTATTTTTTACCGGGTAGAAGATAACCGTCAGAATCGCAGCCCATAAAATGGCGGAAAAGTATGGCGACAGCACGTCGAAGAAAGCCCATGTCACCATGGCGAGAAGAAAGAGGAAAAACCCTTTATTCAGTCCGTTAAAACGCATTAGAGGATCCTGTAAACAAAGAAACTCTGTGGACTATAGGACTGATTGCGGATTTTACAAAGCCGACAAGACGAAAACCGCCAGCCAATACTTCACATTCAAAATGTGATAGTGCTTATTGTTTCACCAAAAGGGTTGGCATTTCGCTCAAGGGTTGCTGAATGCGGCACACACGAAGGGAGTGCCGCTGTCTCCCCGTCTTTCTTGAATACACCTGTTTCGCCTCTCTGGACGGACGCCAGGTCAGTTTAGGGAAGCGTCTGCAACCGTCTGCCAGCAGGATGACCTATGGCAGACGTCGCGCGTTACTGATAACGCGCCACCAGGTCCTTAACCATTGCGGCATACGTTTGTTGCTTAAGTTGCACAATCTGCTGTTCCGTCACCGTCTCTACGGATGCCTTCTGTCCAGGCTGCGGGGTTAGTATTTTGGTCTCATAATTAAACGGTGACCAGGTCGCCCAATCGCCACTCGCGACATCCACCAGCGTGAAACGCACCAGATAGCGTAGCGATGTGCTGTCAGGCTGTTTCCCTGCTTTAAAATCCGACCAGACCATGCTTTTGGTCGCGGCATCAAATCTACCGGACTGCAACGTCTCCTGATAAACGATAATCGCTTTCTGATGCCCTTTCGCCGCAATGTAGCGTAGCGCCTGCATCCAGTTGGTATTCTCAGCAACCGCCGCGTCCTGGTTCTCGTCTTTGCTTTTGTCTTTACTACAGATCGCTTTTTTTTGTCTGTCCGGGATGCCAGAGAACGTCGCAACCGTGTAATAGCGACTCATTTCCTGCTGCATGACCGTCTCTGGCGCCCGATTGCCAGACTGTACCAGAATGACGGGTGAGTTCAGCGGTACGCGAAAATTGTCTTCTGCCAGTGCCGCCTGAATATCGTCTTCAGAGATCGCCAGCGTGGTTTCATTACCAAAAATATCTTTGTCCGTCAGCCAGGAGGGTGACGTCGTATTCCGGCCAGAACTTTCCACCTGCGATGTGGTTTTCTTCGCATCAATGGGGGAATGCGTGACACAACCCACCAAAATAGAGAGGGTTACACATGACAATATTACTGACCTGAAATCCATTTTACCCGGTTCCTTATCTAACCCAATATATTCCTGCATAGCAAAAATAATTATATACCTGAAGGAGCTCACCACAAAACAGGATTTTTCCATTTTCAATCATTCATAAAATAAATATTTATAAATCTTTTATAGATTCCGTTTTTATATTGTTGAGAATATATGCAGATTCGCCTAATGACTCAATCGATATTCACTCCATTATTAAAACCAGAAAAGCATGCCTCTCCTTTCTAAATTATCGCCTACCCCGTTGAATTAGATAAAAATAATCATCCAAAAAATAATGCGATACGGATGTCATATCAAAAAAAGGTGATATTTCACTTTGCCCGAATCACGAAAGTCACTGATAATGCGCCCGTTCGTCTCTTCAAAATGGCGGTATATCCCCTATGCTACATTTATTTTCTGGTCTGGATTTATATACCGGCTTGATGCTTTTACTTGCGCTGGTCTTTGTCCTGTTTTACGAAGCCATAAACGGATTTCACGACACCGCCAATGCGGTCGCGACCGTCATTTATACCCGTGCCATGCAACCCCATCTGGCAGTAATGATGGCGGCGGTTTTCAACTTCTTTGGCGTCCTGCTGGGCGGACTCAGCGTTGCCTATGCCATTGTGCATATGCTACCCACGGATTTACTGCTCAATATGGGGTCGTCACGTGGCCTCGCGATGATTTTTTCCCTGTTACTGGCGGCGATTATCTGGAACCTTGGAACCTGGTATTTCGGGTTACCGGCCTCCAGTTCTCATACCCTAATAGGCGCAATTATTGGGATTGGACTCACCAACGCACTGATGAACGGGACTTCGGTAGTCGATGCGTTAAACATCCCGGCGGTGGTCAATATCTTTGCGTCGTTGATTGCGTCTCCCGTCGTCGGAATGGTGATCGCAGGCGGCCTGATCTTCCTGCTACGCCGCTACTGGAGCGGCACTAAAAAACGCGATCGCATCCACCGTCTTCCTGAAGAACGGAAAAAGAAAGGCGGTAAAAAGAAACCCCCATTCTGGACGCGTATTTCGCTCATCTCCTCAGCGGCGGGCGTGGCCTTCTCCCACGGCGCGAACGATGGTCAGAAAGGGATCGGCCTGGTGATGCTGGTACTGGTGGGGATTGCGCCTGCCGGTTTCGTGGTGAACATGAGCGCTTCAGGCTACGAAATCACCCGCACGCGTGATGCTGTCAGCAATCTTGAAATCTACTTTCAGCAGCACCCTGACGTGATAAAACAGGTAGTGGATAAGGCTCAACCGCTTACTGTACCGACAGCGAATTCCTCCTCAACCACCGAATTTCATTGCCATCCGGCGAATACGATGGATGCCCTGGGTCGCGTGAAAACACTGTTACCAGCAAACCTGGAGAGTTACGACACATTAAGCGTGCCGCAACGCGGTCAGTTACGACGCATCATGCTGTGTATCTCCGATACGGCAGATAAAGTGGCAAAACTAGCGGATATCAGTCGTAGCGACGTGCATCTGTTGAAAAAACTGAAAACCGACATGCTGAGCACCATTGAATATGCGCCGATCTGGATAATCATGGCGGTCGCGCTGGCGTTGGGCATGGGAACAATGATCGGTTGGCGGCGCGTGGCCACCACAATTGGCGAGAAGATTGGCAAAAAAGGGATGACCTATGCCCAGGGAATGTCCGCACAGATCACGGCGGCGATCTCCATTGGTCTTGCCAGCTATATCGGGATGCCGGTTTCTACTACGCATGTGCTCTCTTCCGCCGTCGCAGGAACGATGATCGTCGACGGCGGCGGATTACAGCGGAAAACCGTCACCAGCATCGCGATGGCCTGGGTATTCACGTTACCAGCGGCGATTTTGCTGTCCGGGTTTCTGTATTGGGCTTCTCTGCTACTTATCTAAGTCAACTGCCGGCTTAGCGAAACGGAATATACCTGAGAATGCCCAGTTCGCCAGACTGGGCATCAATACTTACTGAGGATGAAAGCTAACGGCGGGCTGATTACCGTCAGTGTGATGATAGCCACGAGCAGCCATAAACGCGGTTATCGCTTTTTCCGCATCCGCCAGCACTTCATCCAGCGGCTGATTAGCATCGATATCAACCAGAGGCGCGCCGCCCAAGGTCAGTTGTGGTGTTATCGCGATTTTTCTTGCCAGCGCTTCTCTACGGTGATCGGGTTTACGTACACAAGCAACGTCGAGCTCAACATTCAGTTTTATCACTAAATCCGGCTTATGGCTGGCCATCCAGTGAAACGCCGAGCGTTCTTGTTCGGCCAACCAACTCACGAAGCGACTCCCCTCTGTATTGACGGGAAATACGGTACCATCATAAGCGCCGGGGATTTGTATCTGAGGGTAGCGATCGGCTAACACAATGAGGCCCTGCCGACGACACGTCAGCATATGGCGAAACCGCAATAACCGACGCGCAACGAAAAACATAATCACTAATGCAGGTACCACTCCAGGTAATTTTTTTGCAGTTTTAACTTTATTACGTTCGATAACGTTACCTAATGAATTACCCATTAACGGTAATTTAACCACGGCGCGCCCTACATTTCCTGCCTGTTTACCCAGATGAACTTTTTCAGTCGGGCCATATTTCTGCAAACAGATAACAAGATGTTCGCAGACCGTTGTTTTCCCCGAACCATCGCTGCCAATAACGGCTATTAGCGGAGGTTTAATTGATTGCATAAATACACCCTTAAACAAAAATACCCACCATGAATAATTTATTATCCGACTCTCCTTCCGGATATAATTGTTAATACTAAAACGACAATTACCCATTGTCACAACTTTATTGAACAGATATTCTTGGCACACAACCGCCGCCCTCAATTAATTATTTAAACTGGATCTTTCGTGAGTCAATATACTATTCCCACTATACCTCCCCCTTTCGCACGGGTGATTGCTATAGTCGGTTGCGATGGTTCAGGTAAATCAACCCTGGCAGCCAGCCTGACGTCGCATCTCGCCCTACAGTTGCCAACAAAACAGCTTTATCTCGGGCAGTCCTCTGGTCGTATTGGTGAATGGATTGAACATTTGCCTGTTGTCGGGGCGTTGTTGGGGCGTTATCTGCGAAAAAAAGCGGCACACGTACACCAGAGTCCTTCTGCGCCACCAGGAAACATCACGGCGCTGGTGATCTTCCTGCTCTCTTGCTGGAGAGCGTACAAATTCCGCAGCATGCTAATTCAGAGTCGGCAAGGCACGCTGTTCATCGTCGATCGTTATCCCCAGGCGGAAGTGCCCGGTTTTCGCTTCGACGGGCCGCAGTTGGCCAAAACGGCTGGCGGTAATCGGTGGGTACGACTCCTGAAAGCCCGTGAACTCCAGTTGTACCAGTGGATGGCCTCCTGGCGGCCTCTGCTGTTGATCCGGCTGGATATCGATGAAGAAACCGCCTTCTCACGTAAGCCTGATCATCCCCTTGCCGTGCTCCACGAGAAGATCGCGGTCACGCCGCATCTGACGTTCAACGGAGCACCAATCCTCGAACTGAACGGTCGGGAGTCGGCGGATAAAATTCTTACTGAGTCATTACGCTCAATTCAGACCTCTCTTCGCGATCACCGGATCGGATTTGCGAGTCCTTTTTAAGACGGAACGACATGGACACAGAGAACTTAAGCCCCCAGAACGGGCCATTACCGGAATATATTCCGGGACTGATTGCCGTGGTGGGCTGTGATGGCACCGGTAAATCCACGCTGACGGCGGATTTGGTAAAAAACCTGCAGCAAAAGTGGGTAACTGAACGCCGCTATCTGGGACTTGTTTCCGGAGAAGATGGCGACAAAATCAAACGTCTGCCGCTTATCGGGACATGGCTTGAACGACGACTGGCGACCAAGTCGTCAAAAACGCAGAGCATGAGTACCCGGGCTCCCGCACTTTGGGCGGCGTTAATTATGTACGGGTTCTCGCTACGCCGGATGGCTAACTTACGCAAGGTCCGGCGACTGGCGCAAAGCGGCGTGCTGGTGATTAGCGATCGATACCCTCAGGCCGAAATTTCCGGTTTTCATTATGACGGACCGGGGATTGGCGTCGAACGCGCAACGGGCTGGGTGAAAACCCGCATGGCCAGGCGCGAATCCCGCCTGTATCAGGAAATGGCGTTATATCGTCCTGAACTCATCATTCGTCTTGATATCGATATTGGTACCGCATTTTCCCGTAAGCCCGACCACGACTACAACGAGCTGCGCGACAAAATCGACGTCATGATGAAGCTCACCTACAACGGCTCGAGAATTCTCGATCTGGATTCCAGAGCGCCCTACCGCGAGGTGCTGGAAAAAGCGCTGGCAGCCGCCTCCGTTACGGCCCGGGATTCTCAGCGCAGGCGTGTTTTATCACAACACGCCAGCGTCCTGCCCGAAATCGGGGAGCACCCATAGCAAAAGAATCTCTGAACTCAGGCACGTACGCGTCACTGGCCTGAGATTTTATGCTGGGCGGGTTTGCTCCTGCTGAGTGATCATTAACAGGTCTGGCGGGTTTTTATCCCATGAAAAAGTGGTTTGCTGATGGCGCGTTTCGCACCATCATTCGTAACAGCGCCTATTTAGGCTCCAGCAATGTGGTGAGCGCCCTGCTGGGGTTACTGGCGCTTTCCTGCGCCGGTAAAGGGATGACGCCTGCGATGTTCGGCGTGCTGGTCATTGTTCAGTCGTACACCAAAGCCATTAGCGATTTTGCCAAATTCCAGACCTGGCAACTGGTCGTTCAGTACGGCACACCCGCGCTGGAAAATAATAATCAGCAGCAGTTCCGCGATGTGATCTCTTTTTCCTTTAGCCTGGATATCGCCAGCGGTGCTGCGGCGATCCTTTGCGGGATGGGGTTACTGCCGTTTCTTTCGCATTCATTAGGCCTCGATGCCGACAGCTTTTGGCTGGCAATGCTGTACTGCACGCTGATCCCTTCAATGGCCTCATCAACCCCAACGGGGATTTTGCGGGCGGTAAACCGTTTTGATTTGATTGCCGTACAGCAGGCCACCAAACCTTTCCTGCGCGCGCTGGGCAGCGTTATCGCGTATTTCGGCGATTTTGGGTTTGCCGGTTTTGTGATCACCTGGTACGCCTCCAGCCTGGTCGGCGGCACAATGTACTGGTGGTTTGCCGCGCGCGAACTGCGTAGCCGGAATATTCACGGTGCGCTACGCCCACGACTGTTTGAGTCGGCGCGCAGCCTTGAAGGCGCATGGAATTTTGTCTGGGCAACCAACTTTGCCCACACGATCTGGTCTGCTCGCAACTCCTGCAGCACGGTATTGGTGGGTGTCGTTCTCGGCCCTGCTGCAGCCGGGCTGTTTAAAATTGCGATGACTTTTTTCGATGCGACAGGAACTCCAGCGCAGCTGCTTGCAAAGAGCTTTTATCCCGAAGTGATGCGCTTAGATCCGCGCAGCAAAAAGCCGTGGCAACTGGGAATGAAATCCGCGTTGCTGGCCGGCGGGATTGGAATCGTCGTAGCACTTGCGGTGGTGATTGTTGGTAAGCCGCTTATTTCGCTGGTTTTTGGCGTCAAATACCTCCAGGCGTATGACCTCATCCAGATTATGCTTGGTGCAATTATCGTCTCAATGTTGGGGTTTCCTCAGGAATCGCTGCTGCTTATGTCCGGCAAACAGCGGGCTTTTCTGACCGCACAGACCCTGGCTTCTATCGCCTACATAGTCCTGCTACCAGGGCTGTCGCATCTCTTTGGCGTAATCGGCGCGGCATTTGCTTATTTCGCCGGACAATGCCTGGATGTGCTGCTTTCCCTGATCCCGACATTACACGCCTATCGCCATCGTCAGCGCTTGCCATTTACCGCAGGCAAAGAGACTCACTCATGACACACGAAAAATTCTCGCCAGACATTCTTCAACGCCTCTTTGCGGCGGTGGAAGAAGACGACATCATTGATCGCCATGCCACGCTACCGGAACATATTCATACCTACTGCACCGAGGACAATATCCGTCGCTGTTATGATTTGTGCCTGCAGTTTTGGGAGGAGGGTTTTACCCGAACGGACTTACTGCATTTGGTACTGAAACAATTACGCGGCGGCGAGCTGTCAGATAACGAACGGATGCAGTACAAATACATTCGCGCGCGTTATAAGCATTTACGTTTCGCGCTGCGTCTCTATCGCAAGAACCACCAGGCAGGCCGTTTATTTAGCAAAACCACCGTTTTTCTCGGCCACTTCCAGGACGGGTTTCGTAACGGAAATAAAACGATTATTGCCACCTATGGAAAGCGCTTGCGTCTTTTCCTGAGCCTTCCCGTCTGGTGGGTTGTCCAGTATTCCTTGCACCACAGTCAGCCAGAAACGGCCAACGGATTTACCACCTATTGTCAGGCGCAAATGCGCACGCTACGGGACCTGCTGGCCCAACCGCAACTGACAGGACGTGAATTCCACACTATGCGAAAAATCATCAGTCAGCAGGTTTCTTATTTCGATACGTTACGCTCTCTCGAACCTGACAATCACGATGCTCGCGCCATCTCCCGCTTTCTGGCTGCTATTAACGGTCTGATGGGAGACCGGCATGATGAGATGGTGGCCGATGCAATGGAAATGCGAACACCGTACGACGAGCCCTGCGCACTGAATGGCGATATTCGTGGCCGTATAGAGCAATGGCTCGCCCGTTATCCTCTGTAGATTGCCCGACACAGGATTCTCCATCCCGACTCAGCGAAATAAAGGATTTGCGATGCTGATACGTCGATTATTGATGATTTCACTTCTGCTCTCGCCATGGCTGGCGTCAGCACATAACTTTGTCGGTGGCCAGCCGGTTAAGCCCATTGTCATTACGGATCGCGGCGAATTACTGCTGGATAATCGCGATACGTTTAGCTACCGAACCTGGAATAGCAGTGAACTGGCAGGAAAGGTGCGCATTGTTCAGTATATTGCCGGGCGAAAATCGGCAAAAAAGAAAAACGCAATGTTGATAAAAGCCGTTAAGGCCGCCCATTTCCCTCTGGATCGCTTTCAACCGACCACCATCGTGAATACCGATGATGTGATCTTTGGTTCTGGTTTCTTTGTCCTCGGCAAGATAGAAAAAAACAAACGTCGCTACCCGTGGGCACAATTTATCATCGACAGCAGCGGACTGGGGCGCAAAACCTGGCAACTCAATGAGATGAGTTCAACCATTCTGGTGCTGGATAAAGAGGGCCGCGTCTCGTGGGCTAAGGATGGTGATCTGACGCCGAAAGAGGTGCATCAGGTCATCGCGATGGTACAAAAGATGGTTAACGAATCGCCAGGCCTGTGATGAAATTAATTGAACTCTACATCATGACCGGCATTTGTCGACTGGTGGTGACACTTGTGGGCTTTCTGATTTTTATTTTCGCCTGCTATTGCGCACAGCGCTACCTGACCGAAGCGGCCAACGGGACATTAGCCCTCGGCGTTGTGCTGAATGTTGTCTTCTATAAAGTTTTGATTGCGCTGGAGATGTTGCTTCCGGTCGGTCTGTATGTTTCCGTCGGCGTCACCCTTGGCCAGATGTATACCGATTCGGAAATGACGGCGATAGCCGCCGCTGGTGCCACGCCTTCACGTCTTTATCGCGCCGTGATGTTCCTCGCCATTCCATTGAGTATTCTGGTGTTGCTCCTGTCTCTGTACGGCAGACCCTGGGCTTACGCGCAAATTTATCAGTTAGAACAACAGTCGCAGTCAGAGCTGGATGTCCGTCACCTGCAGGCAAGAAAGTTTAACGTCAACAACAATGGACGGATGATCCTCGCCCGTCAGATTGACCCCGACGCAGCTCATTTGAATGATGCGCTGATTTACACCGCCTCTGCCAGTAAAACCAGTATCTTCAGGGCCAACAGCGTGGACGTTGTTGATCCCTCCTCCACGACGCCCTCAGTGATGTTGCACTCCGGTACCGGCTATGTCCTGGATCATCAGGGCAGTGATGATAACGAGCAAATTTTCCGCAATCTCAAACTGAATATGAAACCGTTCGACCAGAATGACGAGGTCAAACGCAAGGCGAAATCCATACAGACGCTCGCTCGTTCCTCTGCACCGGCGGATACCGCTGAACTGCAATGGCGGGAAAGTCGCGGAGTCTGCGCGTTGTTCATGGGGCTGCTGGCAGTCCCGTTAAGCCGCGTCAGGCCGCGCCAGGGACGGTTTTCCACACTGCTCCCGCTCACGCTCTTATTCGTCATCATTTTTTATGGCGGTAATATATGCCGTACGCTGGTTGCCAACGGTGCGTTGCCCGTCACGCCGGGACTATGGCTGGTCCCCCTGCTCATGCTGTCAGGTCTGGTGATTCTGTTGATTCGCGACGGCACGCTGCGATGGAAAACGTATAAATGAAAATCTTCAGTCGCTATATCATACGCAATCTCTTTTTAGGATTTGCGGCGGCTGCAGGGTTACTGCTTCCCCTGTTTACCACCTTTAATCTGATCGGCGAACTCGATGATGTGAGTCCAGACGGATACCGCTGGACGCAGGCGGTGATGGTCGTGTTGATGACATTGCCGAGGACCCTTATCGATCTTGGTCCGTTTATCGCTTTGCTCGGTGGCATTATCGGATTGGGACAGTTGTCGAAAAGCGGGGAATTAACCGCCATACGCACCACGGGATGCTCAATTTTCAAAATCGCCATAGTGACGCTAAGCGCGGGACTGATGCTAATCGTTGCCCTCGGCGTCATTGACGAATGGATTGCCTCGCCGATGCAACAACAGGCGTTGCAGATTAAAACGCGCTACAGCAATCACGATACGGCAGGAAACATTCTGTGGGCCCGGCGCGGCAATGTGTTTGTGACGGTAAAATCGCTGGATGCGCATCGCCAACCAGAAGGCATTGAGCTCTTTTACTACCGGGCGGACAACTCTCTGCAACGGTATATCTATGCGCGGACCGCCACCATTTCAGATAACGGCGTCTGGCGGCTTGAGGGCGTCAATCAAAAAGCGTGGGCCAACGGTAAGGAGACAACTGAGACGAAAGAGAACGTCGAGTGGTCATCTTTGTTCGCGGACATGAGTCTTGAGGAACTCACCCTGCCCAGCAGCAGTTTTTCAGTTAAACAACTCAGCCATTATATTTCCTACCTGAAGAGTACAGGTCAACCCAGTCTCGAATTTACGCTGGCGTTGTGGCTAAAGCTGGGACATCCGCTTTTAATCCTGGCGATGATTTTACTGGCGATCCCTTTCACCTTTAGCACCCCCCGCGCTCCCGGACTCGGGAGTCGACTGGCCGTCGGTGTGATCGTTGGTCTACTTACTTACGTCTGTGACCAGATCATCGTCAACCTGGGACTGCTCTATTCCCTGAACGTGCAAATGACAACGCTGGCACCGCCAATATTGCTCCTGGCGGTGGCATTAATACTGGTTTATCGATTCGATCGCCAACCCTGATATCGCAACATTCATCAGACGGCGTGATGGACAGGAGTAAGACATCGCAGCAGATATTCTCAGGAACAATATCTGCTGCGCAGAGCAGATTATTTTTTCAGCTGTGCAAATGCCTGAATAATCGCGTCAATCTGCTCGTAGGTATGCGCGGCATTAACACTGCAACGCAGCAACGTAATCCCGGCGGGGGCAGCCGGTGGCAAAATGAGATTCACATAAACGCCAGCGGCGATCAGTTCTCGCCAGATACGCAGTCCCTCTTCTTTTGCGCCAATAATCACCGGTACCACAGGGCTGATGTGCGAACTCAGCTCATAACCCAGTTTCTCAAGCCCTTCATACAGTCGCGCTGCGTTATCCCACAGCTTTTGGCGCAGCTCCGGTTGTGTTGCGATCGTTTTCAACGCAGAGCGGACGGTTGCAATGCTCGACGGCGATGGGGATGCGGTAAAAATGTAGGGACGACTGGCGTAACGCAGGACATCCATGCCCTGATCGCCGACGGCAAAACCACCAATAGAAGCCAGGCTCTTACTGAAGGTTCCCACAATAATATCGACATCCTGCTCCACACCGGCGGCTTCCGCCAGTCCCCGTCCCTTCGCTCCCATCACGCCGAAGGAATGGGCTTCATCGACAATTAAAAAGCCACCCAACCGTTTTTTGATCTCGACAATATCGACCAGTGGCGCAATGTCGCCCAGCATGCTGTAAATGCCTTCGACAATGATGATCGCGTCTTTGGCGCGCTCACCAAGGCGCATCATGCGCCGCTCGAGATCTTTCGCGTCATTATGACGAAAGCGGATAATTTCAGCTCCACCTAACGCGCAGGCATCATAAATGCTGGCGTGGCTGTCAGCATCCAGCAATACCACGGCATTGTGACTGGCAAGCGTGCTGATTATCCCCAAATTCGCGGTATAGCCTGTGGAGAATACGATGGCTGATGGCCGCTCAAAAAACTCGGCAATCTCCTTTTCTAAGGCTAAATGTGGTCCATAGCTGCCATTCGCCATTCGTGAACCGGTCGTGCCTGTCCCCTGACTGGCTAAAGCGGCCTGCCCCTCGGCAATCGCCTGTGGATTAAAGGTGAGCCCCAGATAGTTATTCGTACCTGCCAGAATAATTTTTTGGTTGCCAATCCGTCCTTCCGTTGCGGAAAACACCTCATCGATACAGGTGCCAAATGGGTTAATTCCTGCCATGCTAAATTGTTCCCGCTCGCAGGCCAGGCGCGAAAATTTATCATAGAGACTCATTGATACTCTCCAGATAAGGGATTAACGCTTCCATTAATTGCGCCGGGGTTCTGACATCCAGCAAAATATTAATAGGGATGGAAATGTCGAATTTATCTTCCAGCAACATTAATAAATCCATAACTTTAATCGATTCCAGCCCAAGATCATTAACCAGATCGCTGTCAGGATGGATATCTACGCCGCTTTCGACCATACCCTGTAAACACTCAAGGGTGTAATCCATTACTTCTTCATGATTTAACATAGAAAATAACATACCTGTAATATAAATAATTAAAATAACCCCTGCCGTAACGCATATTCCAGGCTAACCCGGGGAAACCAATTTATTTTCTCGCACAGAGAATTATTATTTGCCGACCAGTCAGAGTGGATTAACTCACAAACTTTACTCCTGGTTAACATCGGTTCTTTTCCGGCAAACCGACTGATTAACGTACTCGCGTCGGCAAACAATGTGAGTAACGGTAACGGAATGGTTACGGTGCGAACCGGTCCGTTGCGCACTGCGGCCGCAATTTCCTGAATGCGTTGCCAGTTGTAGCCACCGGCAACACCATCGCAGAGTTCATACGGATAAACCGGCGTCTGGTCGGCCATGAGCCATTGACTGACAGCCTGCGCTAAATCGCTCACGTGCAAAAATGACAAACGGGCTTCGGCAGCGCCAAAACGCGGAAGGTAACCGCGCAGCATCGCGCGAAACAGTGGTGTTAGCTCTTTGTCACCGGGTCCATACACTGCCGTAGGTCGAAAAATCCCCAGCGTAATTTCTGCGGCCATCGTCGTTAGCCGTTGTTCTGCGACATACTTGGAATTTGCATACCATGAGAGTTCCGGGTGACGTGCTGCAAGCGACGAGATAAACAGAAAGCGTCGACAGCTGCCGCTCTCTTTCGCGGCCTGCATCAGCCGTTGGCTGCCTTCAACATTGCAGCGGGTGAAGATCGCTTCTGTGTGTCCGCGAACCTGCCCTGCACAGTGGATGACATGTTCCGCCCCGGCGACCAGTTGCGCCAGTGCCTCACTGTCTTCCAGCGCCCCCCTGATCCAGACAAGATTATCGCGCACGTCGTGGCGAATCGTTCGGGTTAACACCCGAACGGCAAAACCGCGGGACAGCAGGTCATCAATAATATGCTTCCCGATAAAGCCGGTTCCACCTGTCACCGCAACCGTGATGCTCATTGCAAGTATCCCGGCATAGGGATCGGTGAGTTAAGCGACTCAGCAAAGAGATTCAGGTAGCGTTTTTTTGCTTCCGCACGCGCTGGTTTCCCGGATGATGTCCGTGGAATACTGTGCGGCGGCAAGAGTTCGATGCTGACAGAAACCCCAAACTCGCTTTGTACCCGTGCGGTCAGGCTATGGACGATCTGCGCCCGACGTTCTTCACAACTGACCCGGCACTGGATCTGTAAAATAATCCGTTCCTGAGACGTCACAAATGCTATCGCATCGCCGGAATGTATTTCCGGTTCCTGTTCCGCAATATACTCAATATCCTGTGGCCAGATATTCCGACCGCGAATAATGATCAGATCTTTTATACGTCCCGTCACGTACAGGTAGCCATCCAGAAGATAGCCCAGATCCCCGGTATCCAACCATCCCGTTGACTGGATATCCTTCTGCGAAACCGGATCCTGAAAATAACCACTCATCAGACTCGGACCGGAAATGCAGATATGGCCAACGTCTCTTTCAGGCAATGGGCTCCCAACTTCGTTACGAATTTCAATGCGGTGGCCGGGAAGCGCTTTACCGCAATTCACGAAGGTAGATATCGCCCGGGTACTTTTCGTCGGCGCAACCGCTTTACCCTGGCATTCGAGTACGTCGCGATCGACATCGTTCACCTGTGAGCCGGAGGCTTCATCAGAAAAGCTCACCGCCAGCGCATTTTCAGCCAAACCATAGCACGGCATGAATGCTTTGCTGTCAAATCCCGCGCGCTTGAAACATTCGCCAAACTGATTCAGTTGTCCGGCGGAAATGGGTTCTGCCCCCACTCCGGCTACGCGCCAGCAGGAGAGATCCAACCCGGCAAGTTCGTTGTCATTGATACGACGCAGGCATAAATCGTAACCGAAAGGCGGCGCAACGGAGACGGTGCAGCGGTTCTGACTGATTAATTTCAGCCACTGCAGCGGGCGCATAGCAAAATCCTGGGTGCGCAGATAGTCAACGGATAGCTGAGTCGCCACAGGCGTAAGCAGAAAGCCCACCAGCCCCATATCATGATAAAAAGGCAGCCAGGATACGCAACGGTCACTGTCTCGCAATTTGATTCCATCATGGCTAATCACATGCAGATTCGCCATAACTTCACGGTGAGTAATAATGACGCCACGAGGAAAACGCGTGCTGCCTGAGGTGTACTGAAGGTAAGCAATATCGTCTGGCGACGGTAATGGCAACTCAATATCCTTTTCCGGCAGCGCATTAAATTGCGCATTGCTGAGAATGCGGATTGCCGCACCATGCTCGTTGACCACATTTATCAGCGACAACCATTGGTCACTGCTGATGATAGCCGCAGGCTGACAACTGGCGAGCAGGCCCTGCAATTTCGCGGAATAAGAATCGCGTTGTCCAACCCCCATAGGAATGGCCAGCGGTACCGCCACCAACCCCGCATACTGACACGCAAAAAAGGCTTCGACAAAACCGACGCTGGTTTCCGCAATCAGCGCGACGCGATCGCCCTTGTTGAGATTCAATGAAAGCAACCGTCTGGCTCCGGCTTTAGCCCGCATTTTTAGCTCTCGGTATTCCAGTACCGCTTCAGGCTGAATGCGTCGATCATAAAAATTCATTCCTGCATTTCCCAAAGCGGCATAGTCCAGAGCTTCCACCAGGGTTGAAAAGTCAGCATAACGCATAGGAAGAGAATGAGTTGAGATTCTATTGGACATATACACCATGAAAATGTTTGAATTTAAAATCGATGGATATACAAAACAAATAATCGGCGGGTGATAATATAAATTAAATAGTCATTAAACAGTATCTCTTTTTTGGCTAAAAGATCATCAGCAAAATAAATGTTTTTCTGCATTTCAATTTCAATAATTATGATATTACCCAGCTAAATATTTTATTTCATTCTCCGAAGGGAGAGTTATCATTAAACGCCCTGTCCACCTCCTGTCTTATGTTTTACCGTCCTGTTTTATCACCAACCGCATTAAGTGGTAAAAGAGAGAAAGAAACATTCAGTAATTTATTTCGTTTCGACTGACAACATAGCAGTCAGTGTAATTATGTTTATTTCTGCACTTTTTATTTAAGGCTGTTTATGATTCAGATACAAAAAGTCATGAATAAACATGACCTCAACACGTTTATCTCTTTCCCTTCTTCACTTTATTGCGCCGACGACAGCTGGATCGCCCCCTTGCACCTTGAACGTGCAGAGCATCTGTCCGCGAAAAATCCGGGTTCTGAACATATTCGTTGGCAGGCATGGATCGCTAAAAAAGCAGGACGGGTCGTCGGACGCATCACGGCACAAATTGACACCCTGCATCGCAAACGGTATGGCAACGACACGGGTCATTTTGGCATGCTCGATGCCATCGACGACCCTGAGGTCTTTAGCGCACTGTTTGCCGCCGCCGAATCATGGCTGAAATCCGCCGGGGCGCAAAAAATCACCGGACCTTTTAGCCTGAACATTAACCAGGAAAGCGGCCTGCTGGTTGATGGCTTTGAGACGCCGCCCTGCGCGCTGATGCCACACGGGAAACCCTATTATGGCGCTCACGTGGAACAACTGGGATACACCAAAGGAATCGATCTGCTTGCCTATTGGATGCAGCGCACAGATTTATCTTTCTCACCGTCGCTGGTCCGACTGATGGATCAGGTGCGTCAAAAGGTCACCATTCGCAGCATCAACCGTAAGCGGTTTAGTGAAGAAATGCAGATTCTGCGTGAAATTTTCAACTCCGGATGGCAGCACAACTGGGGATTTGTCCCCTTCACGGAACACGAATTCGCCTCCATGGGCGAGCAGCTCAAATTCCTTGTTCCGGACGATATGATTCACATTGCTGAAATAGATTCGGTGCCTTGCGCCTTTATCGTTGGCCTGCCGAATATTAATGAGGCGATCGCCGATCTCAACGGTCGGCTGTTGCCTTTCGGCTGGGCCAAACTGCTCTGGCGACTAAAAGTGAGCGGTGTGCGCACCGCGCGGGTGCCTCTGATGGGCGTTCGTCAGGAATATCAGTTCAGCCGCATTGGCCCGGTCATGGCTCTGCTGTTAATAGAGGCATTACGCGACCCGTTTGCCAGACACCATATTGACGCGCTGGAGATGTCCTGGATTCTGGAGTCTAATAGCGGGATGCGCACAATCCTGGAACGCATCGGCGGAGTTGCCTATAAGCGCTATCGCCTGTACGAAAAACAACTCTGACTGCGGTCTGAAGAAGCAAACGCGGGTATCAGTAAGTTCCCTCTCTAAAGCAGGTCTTAGCCCATAACGTATGTTTTTCTGCTAACAGGCGTCGCAGTAAATGTTCGGTTTTAATGGCCCACATCAGGTAGCCAAAGCCATTCAATTCACGAACGTCAATCCTGACGTAACCCGGAAGGGCTTATCATCTGTATAGAATATCAGTCTGATGCGGCAAGGGGTGCCCCCTGCCGGATCTCCCTTGCCATAGACGTGCTGAACAGGACACGCGAAAAAGGAATCCGTAAGGATTCCCTTTTCTGTTACGTTTCAGTGCCCGTTGATCGTTTCATTCACTTCTGAGCCTGGTGGAAAATCCGCCACAGAAAGGACAATATTCAGGCCCTGAGGCCGGAATGTTGTTGAATGAATCAACATATATTTATACCAGCGAAAAAATAACCGCTTATCCCTTACGTTAATACGTTCAAGAATACTGTACAACCTTGAGTATATCGACTTCTGGCTCAACCCCAGATATTGCGAAGCGTCAGCATAGGTATCCAGACAAACAATCGCATTGAGCGTGTGTTTATCCGCCCGATTCATCCTCGCCATAAACTGGCAGAACTCACACGTCTGCTCCCCACTGTTAGGGAAGGTGCGAATAAGCAGGTCATTTCTTCCCAAGCTGACTCGCTGATTAAAATTTCGCGGATCTGGGCCGATTTTTTTCCCGCAAACACATCGAATCAGCCTATTTAGGCTATTTTTTCCACCATTTCTGGCGTTATTTCCGGTTTTTACTGAGATCTCTCCCACTGACGTATCATTTGGTCCACCCGAAACAGGTTGGCCAGGGTGAATAACATCGCCAGTTGGTTATCGTTTTTCAGCAGCCCCTTGTATCTGGCTTTCACGAAGCCGAACTGCCGCTTGATGATGCGAAACGGGTGCTCCACCTTGGCACGGATGCTGGCTTTCATGTATTCGATGTTGATGGCCGTTTTGTTCTTGCGCGGATGCTGCTTCAAGGTTTTTACCCTGCCGGGACGCTCGGCGATCAGCCAGTCCACATCCACCTCGGCCAGCTCCTCGCGCTGTGGCGCTCCTTGGTAGCCGGCATCGGCTGAGACAAATTGCTCCTCTCCATGAAGCAGATTACCCAGCTGATTGAGGTCATGCTCGTTGGCCGCGGTGGTGACTAGGCTGTGGGTCAGGCCACTCTTGGCATCGACACCAATGTGGGCCTTCATGCCAAAGTGCCACTGATTGCCTTTCTTGGTCTGATGCATCTCCGGATCGCGTTGCTGCTCTTTGTTCTTGGTAGAGCTGGGCGCCTCAATGATGGTGGCATCCACCAAAGTGCCTTGGGTCATCATGACGCCTGCTTCGGCCAGCCAGCGATTGATGGTCTTGAACAATTGACGGGCCAGTTGATGCTGCTCGAGCAGGTGGCGGAAATTCATGATGGTGGTGCGATCCGGCAGGGCGCTATCCTGGGATAATCGGGCAAACAGGCGCATGGAGGCGATTTCGTACAGGGCATCTTCCATGGCACCGTCGCTCAGGTTGTACCAATGCTGCATGCAGTGAATACGCAGCATGGTCTCCAGCGGATAGGGCCGTCGGCCATTGCCCGCCTTGGGATAAAACGGCTCGATGACAGCGGTCATATTCTGCCATGGCAGAATCTGCTCCATGCGGGAGAGGAAAATCTCTTTTCGGGTCTGACGGCGCTTAGTGCTGAATTCACTATCGGCGAAGGTGAGTTGATGGCTCATGATGTCCCTCTGGGATGCGCTCCGGATGAATATGATGATCTCATATCAGGAACTTGTTCGCACCTTCCTTAGCCTGCGCATCCTTAAGTTTTTCAATAATCAGACTAATAGAATCACTATAGTTTATATGTTGTTTCAGGAACAAATTATCTTGTTTATCTGAAATACTCACTAATGTATATTCAGCGACTATGGCGCAACAGCATCGTGTTTGTACCCACATTGCAGGAAGAAAGCAGAATGGTTTCCGATCTGATGGCCTCGCTGCCCAATTTTTTATTTCACTCAGCGCAAGAGCGATCAGTGGAGAAATTTTATCATCGACAACCACGTTATCCCTCCTTGTATCGCTATTCGCAAATATACACTTAACTTAAAAAAACTGCCAAATGATATAACTGTTCAATCTAATACATCATGATAGGAAAAAACTATCACTATTCTTATTTCTATCGTCACACCAGATCGGAATATTAACAAAAACCAACATATTTATATAAATATCAATTTGTTACAAAAAACAAAAAAGTCATATGGTGTAACAATACAGAAAACAAACAGAAACAATAAATCAACACAACAACGTGTTAAATCATAAAAAAACCAGGATTATTTAATCGCCATCCAGGAAAGTAAATAAATATCAGCATCAATCTTAGGAATTATCAAAAATACATTTTAAGAATCTTCTGAAAATACTGAATTATCCTACAAACACAAGAGAAGAGAATGTTAATTATTAACAAGAAATTATTTAACGTATTTAAAAACAGGCCCTAACCTTTTATGGATTATTAAATAATTATTATAACCGCGTCACAGAAACAATCCATTTTCGCTGTTTTAACGATTAATTGTGGACGCACCTGGCCGGACGTCTTTGTGAGACAGAAAGGAAGAAGGTTTCAGGTGTGATAATTATTTAATACGGTCGTTGCTTTCGCCACGACGCTTCTCTTCTGGAGAGAATACGACATAGCCCTCAGGCTATGCCGCATTACTTACTTTATCGTGCGATTAACGCAAATACGCCCCAACCGAAGTATTCCCGGGTGTAGGTGACATGGCGTTCAGGCGCTATCGTCAACTCCGCGCGAACCTCATCGGCAAAATCATCCTCTGCATTAGCTTCTAACCAACGGCGCATTGTCAGCCATTTCGCCGCTTCATATCGGTCCCAGCCCTCCTGGTCTGCCAGCACCATTTCCACAACGTCATAGCCGAGTTCGTTGAAAGAAGAGACGAGCCCAGGAAGGGTGATAAAATCAGCCTTCGACGAAACACCACAGGCCTGGGCGATCTCTTCCGTTGCGGGAACCTGACGCCAGTAAGGTTCACCGATCAGTATCATTCCGCCTGGCTTGAGGCTTTTTGCCAACAGCCCGACGCTTCCGGCTACGCCACCGGCAATCCAGGTCGCGCCAACACAGGCCGCCACGTCGCATTTTTCGTCCGTGACGTAACCCGCCGCGTCGTTATGAATAAAATGGACGCGTTCGCTGACGCCAAGCTCTTCAGCACGCTGTTTTGCCTGGGCAGTAAAAAGCTGGCTCATGTCGATACCGGTACCGTTAATGCCGTGATCGCGCGCCCAGGTGCAGAGCATCTCACCAGAACCACTGCCGAGATCAAGAATGCGCGCTCCCGGCTTCATGCGTAACACCCGGCCCAATGTGGCATACTTTTCCGGCGTAAACGGGTTATGAATGCGATGTTCGCTTTCGCTAATCGTAAAAATACGTGGGATATCCATTAGTTAATTCCTTTCATTGCGTTACGAGTAAGAGAGCGTTCAGTCTGATTGTTATTCACGCCAGTGCTCCGGTTTCATTAAGGCCTGCGCACATTGGATGTCGCCGGCACGATCAAAGGGTTGTGCGGAGAGGGACTGCATCATCCAGCAGGCCTTATGTTCCTCCGCAATGGGGTAAGGCGCGGGAAAGCCTTTGTCTCCTGCACAGGGTTCAAATCCATGTCGCGGATAGTAAGTGGCATGACCGAGAACAAAAACGCACTGGCATCCCATCGAGCGTAAGTGTTCTATACCGGTACGAATCAATAATCCGCCCACGCCCCTCCCCTGGTATTCAGGGATGACCGCCAGGGGAGCAAGGATATGCATCAGAGGGGAATCCATTTCTCCTTTGAATGTCGCCCGGGTAAACAGGATATGCCCGACGGCGTTACCTTCCTGTCTGGCCAGCAACGATAACGTTGGACGCGCAGTGTCGTCCTCGAGCAAAGAAGCCACCAGGCAGGCCTCTTTACTGTAGCCAAAGGCGCGGGTTTCGACTTCCCGGATGTCGTTGGTATCACTTTCATCGGTAATATGAATAGTGAAGTTGCGTGTTGTCATAACGCTCTCCTTAGCGGTTATCTGGCTGAGCACGCACGTTGTTCAGCCCGGTGGTATTAATGCGGTACGGCTGACCATTGACGGATTTGATCAGCTTTTTGGTTTTGAGTTTTTTGAAGACGGCAAGTGTACAGTCGGCGAGCAGCAGCCCTTCGCGGCTGTAGCATTCAACGGCGGTGACGCGGCCTGACGCATCGCGGACGTGCGCAATACGTCCACCTTTGGCGAGAACGTGTAAGGTACGTTGTTCCTGACGGGATAAATTCATACTGGAAAACCTGTTTAATCATCATGTGCAAAACGTGCAAACACACAGCGGTGTCCGCATTCGATTTCGGCGCATTGATAATCAGTCAGCCTGAAAAGGTCGGGGAAACTGATTATCAGATGATTACATTCTCCAGCATCAAAGCCTCGGGTTGAGTTGAAAGGTATTTATGAGATGAATGGTAACACGTAATTTCAGCAGGGATATGCGCAGGTCGGAAAAATGTGATCGCCGTCGAAATCACGCCCGTCGTCGCAGACATTGCCTCATTTACCATCCCAGGCCATATTTGCGAAGATGAGGATGACGGAATTGATCGCCAGATTCAGGGTCGCGTCACCCATTGCCTGCCGCTACCGACAGGCAATAGAAACGTACTTACTGCTGACGCGTTGCCGCTTTCATGCTCATCACAAATGCCTTTAACTCAGCCAGCATCGTTTCCTCATTATCTCTGTTTTTCTCAATGATCCTGACGATGGCAGAGCCTGAAATGGCCCCCGTCGCACCAGCGCTAATTGCATCCGCCACCTGATCGGGCGTGGAAACATCAAACCCCTGCAGTGTTGGTGGAGCCTGTTGCATAAGATATGTTCAGTATTCGTCTGCATAGTAGACAAACGCCAGCTTATTGCCGTCGGGATCTCTGACATAGGCGCTATGAAAGCCTTGTCCATACTGTGGTCTGTGACCCGGCGCGCCTTCATCCGCGCCGCCCAGGCGAAGAGCGAGCGCGTGAAGTTGTTGGATATGTTCGACGGATCGGGCATTCAGCGCCACCATCGTGCCATTACCGACACCTGCGGCCTGGCCATCAAAGGGTTTGCCAACGCACAATCCGGTGGTGTGGTTTTCACTGAACATCCCCCATGATGCGCCCTCTTCGCCGCGGCCTGCTTTCGGGTGCCCAAGCAGCTCCATTAACGGATCGTAGAAACCGATCGCACGTGGCAGATCGTTCGTACCCAGCATGATGTAAGAAAACATACTCCCTCCTCATTTGATGTCGCAGGGATTATCCGCTTGATCCCCCTGCGGGCGTCACCGTCAGGTTACGTGTGACTAACATACCGAACGGCAGCGAGTCGTTAAGCGCGTCAGATCAATAGAACAGACCTATACCATAATGAAGATTGATTGAACTTATATCCCCGGCGATCGCCGTTTTGCTGGTTTCAACGTATCTCTTGGCCGGTGAGCAGGATGGCAACGCTGGAATTTTTTTTCATGTCCCTTTTCCGCTCAGTACGCCATCCAGTATGTATGGATAAAATAAGATGGATGAGAATGCGGTTCTGACATTGCTCAATGAGCGGGGGTATGTATTTGCCGATCGGATTTATTACGGCTGTTGGCTTTTTACGGTCATTTTCCGACAGACGTTCAATCTGATGACATACTCCGGTTTAAGCATGATGCGCCTTCATCCTGACTTTGTGAGTTTTGTAGTGACTGGTATCAGTGCTATCTAGCGCAACACAACTTTACCCAGCAGATACGTGGTTGCCTGTCCGCCGATATGTACACGCTCCCCGGCACTCTGACAGCGTAGCTCCCCACCGCGTTCGGCCCCCTGATACGCCAGCATCTCCGTTTTGTTCAGTTTTTCCGCCCAGTAAGGAATGAGCATGCTATGCGCTGAACCGGTAACGGGATCTTCCGCTACGGCTTCTCCTGGACAGAAGAAACGGCTGACAAAATCGTATTTCCCTTCACCCGGTGCGGTGACACAAACCATTTTCCCTAAAGGGATCATCGCGTGGATATTCGGGCGCAGCGCGTCAACCTGCTGCTGATTATCCAGCACCACCATATAATCCCGCCCAACGCGCATGTCTTTGTATTCCGTGATACCCAACGCCTCCAGCAGAAGAGACGGCGGCGTGACGGACTCGGTTCCCCAGGCAGGAAAATCCAGCGTCAACCATTCACCGCTACGTGCAACAGTCAGCGGGCCAACAAATCGGGTAGTAAAATGGATACTGTCGCGCGGATAATCCAGATGTTCAAAGATGACATGAGCAGCCGCCAGCGTGGCATGCCCACACAGATTGATCTCTCCCTGCGTGGTAAACCAGCGCAGCTCAAAGCCGTTTTCAGCGGGGACAAAATAGGCCGTTTCTGACTGGTTATGTTGTTTAGACATCTTCAGTAACGTCTCATCAGGCAACCATTCGGTTAGCGGACAGACTGCTGCGGCATTGCCGCCAAACGTCGTGGTACTGAAGGCATCAACCATGTAAAAATCAATTTGTTGCATCGCGCAAACCTCGAATGTTCTTTGTGCAATTTACACTTTATCATGCCACGACGACCTGTCGTCTTTCATTTTCAGGTATTCATATTCAGCGTACTGGCAGTGCGATAATTCTGCTATTAAAACTGCGTACAAGATCACATTTAATCATCGCATTACGGTTCAGCATGTTGAACAAGGCATATTTTCAACTGTGCAATGCCGATATTATTTATTCTAACCACAGGAGGGAGCCAGTATGGTTCGCAAAGGGTGTAATTCATTAGTCCGTGCCGAAAAAATATTAACCCATATTGCATGGGTAGGCGTGGCGAGTTATATGGAGCTATTAAAAGAATTCCAGTATCCCAAAAGCAGCCTGCTTAATTTATTAAATGTGATGGTGGAGTGCGGCTTCTTAATTAAAAACAAAAACGGCCATTATTCGCTGGGAATAAAAAACTACGAACTGGGTTGTCAGGCACTGCACCGCCAAAATATCTTTGAGGTGACGAAACGGCCTATGCAGGAGCTGTCGCTGAAAAGCGGCCTGGTTTGTCACCTGGGGGCAATGGAGCGCTATTCTGCTATCTATCTCGACAAGGTTGAAAGCCCGGAATCAGTGCCAACGAGTAAAAGCTGGATTGGCAAAAAACTGGAATTACACATTACCGCGCTGGGTAAAGCGTTATTAGCCTGGAAAACACGGGAAGAACTGGATTATTTTTTAGATGCGATCACGTTAACGCCGCATACGCGCAATACGTTAACCGATAAAAAGTTATTTCTGGAGGAGTTGCAAAAAACACGACTTCGGGGATGGGCCATAGACAGTGAAGAATCAACCTATGGAGCGGTATGTTTAAGTATGCCGGTATTCAATATGTATAACCGGGTCAACTATGCGATCTCGCTGTCAGGCGATCCTGTGGTTTATTCAGGAAATAAGATCGACGGCTATCTGGAACTGCTCCGCAAATGTGCCGGGCAAATATCTTATGGGCTGGGCTACAGAAACGAAAATGAGTATTTACGAAAAGGAAACTGAGGTAATGAGAAAATTCAGCGGCATTATTCCACCGGTATCCAGCACGTTTCATCGTGACGGGACCATTGATAAAACAGCAATGCGTCAGGTTGCCGACTTCCTGATCAATAAGGGAGTCGACGGGCTGTTTTACCTTGGCACCGGGGGTGAATTTAGCCAGATGAATACCGCCCAGCGAATGGCGTTCGCCGAAGAAGCCGTTGCCGTTGTCGGTGGTCGGGTTCCGGTCCTGATTGGCGTCGGTTCGCCTTCTACTGATGAAGCGGTCAAACTGGCACAACATGCCCAGGCCTGCGGCGCTGACGGCGTCGTCGCAATTAACCCCTACTACTGGAAAGTCGCGTCACGCAATCTTGACGACTATTACCAGCAGATCGCCCGTAGCGTCACGCTGCCGGTGATCCTGTACAACTTTCCGGATCTGACCGGTCAGGACTTAACCCCAGAGACCGTGAAACGTCTGGCGCTGCAAAATGAGAACATCGTCGGGATCAAAGACACTATCGACAGCGTCGGCCATCTGCGCACGATGATTAACACCGTTAAGTCAGTGCGCCCGTCATTTTCGGTCTTCTGCGGCTACGACGACCATTTACTCAACACCCTGCTGCTGGGCGGCGATGGCGCAATATCCGCCAGCGCGAACTTTGCTCCGGAGCTCTCTGTCGGTATCTATCACGCCTGGCGCGAGGGCGATCTGGCAACTGCCGCTACCCTGAATCAAAAGCTGCTGCAACTGCCGGCGATTTACGCCCTGGAAACGCCGTTTGTCTCACTGATCAAATACAGCATGCAGTGCGTGGGATTGCCGGTGGAGACGTATTGCTTGCCGCCGATTCTCGATGTGTCAGAAGAAGCCAAAGAAAAAGTCCATGCACTGCTGGTCGCGCAGGGAATTATATCGCTCTGAGGAGAAGATCATGTCTGTTCGCTCTATTTTTGCTGACGAGAGTCACGATATCTACACCGTCAGAACGCACGCTGACGGGCCTGACGGTGAACTGCCGCTGACGGCGGAGATGCTCATCAACCGCCCGAGCGGGGATCTGTTCGGGATGACGATGAATGCCGGAATGGGCTGGTCTCCGGATGAGCTGGATCGCGACGGCATTTTACTGCTCAGCACGCTGGGAGGGTTACGCGGGGAAGACGGTAAGCCCATCGCACTGGCGCTGCACCAGGGTCACTACGAGCTGGATATCCAGATGAAAGCGGCAGCAGAGGTGATCAAAGCGAACCGCGCCCTACCCTATGCCGTGTATGTTTCCGATCCCTGCGACGGACGAACACAGGGTACAACGGGCATGTTTGATTCACTGCCATACCGTAATGACGCCTCAATGGTGATGCGCCGCCTGATCCGCTCCTTGCCCGATGCGAAAGCCGTTATTGGCGTGGCGAGCTGTGATAAGGGACTCCCGGCCACCATGATGGCCCTCGCCGCGCAGCATGACAAAGCGACAGTGCTGGTGCCTGGTGGCGCGACGCTGCCCGCGAAGGATGGAGAAGATAACGGCAAAGTGCAGACCATCGGCGCACGCTTCGCCAATGGCGAGTTATTGCTACAGGACGCTCGTCGTGCTGGCTGTAAGGCCTGTGCCTCCTCTGGCGGCGGCTGTCAATTTCTGGGTACCGCCGGGACATCGCAGGTGGTGGCCGAAGGTCTTGGGCTGGCGATCCCGCACTCTGCGCTAGCCCCTTCCGGTGAGCCGGTATGGCAAGAGATCGCCAGAGCCTCCGCGCGGGCAGCGTTGAACTTATGTAAAAAAGGTATCACTACCCGGGAAATCCTTACCGACAAAGCGATTGAGAATGCGATGACGGTTCATGCAGCGTTCGGCGGTTCAACAAACCTGCTGCTGCACATCCCGGCGATTGCCCATCAGGCAGGCTGCCATGTTCCGACCGTTGACGACTGGATCCGCATCAATAAGCGTGTGCCCCGACTGGTGAGCGTGCTCCCGAATGGTCCAGTTTATCACCCGACAGTGAATGCATTCATGGCAGGCGGTGTGCCGGAAGTGATGTTGCATCTTCGCAGTCTTGGATTGCTGCATGAAGACGTGATGACCGTAACCGGCAGCACACTGAAGGAGAACCTCGACTGGTGGGAACACTCCGAGCGGCGGCAGCGATTCAAACAGCTGCTGCGCGACCAGGAACAGATCGACGCCGACGAGGTGATCATGTCACCGCAACGCGCACGGGAGCGTGGCCTGACTTCAACGATCACCTTCCCGGTTGGCAATATTGCTCCGGAAGGATCGGTGATCAAATCCACCGCCATTGACCCTTCGGTAATTGATGATCAAGGCATCTATTACCATAAAGGGGTGGCGAAGGTTTATCTGTCCGAGAAAACAGCAATTTACGATATCAAGCACGACAAAATTAAAGCAGGCGATATTCTGGTCATTATCGGCGTTGGCCCTTCCGGTACCGGGATGGAAGAAACCTACCAGGTCACCAGCGCCCTGAAACATCTGTCTTATGGTAAGCATGTCTCCCTGATCACGGATGCGCGTTTCTCGGGCGTTTCCACTGGCGCGTGCATTGGTCACGTGGGACCGGAAGCCCTCGCCGGGGGGCCAATCAGTAAATTACGCACCGGGGATATTATTGAAATCAAAATTGATTGCCGCGAACTTCAGGGCGAAGTCAATTTCCTCGGAACCCGTAACGATGAAAAATTACCCTCACGGGAGGAGGCTACCGCAATATTGAACGCCAGACCCAGCCATCAGGATTTACTTCCTGATCCGGAACTGCCAGACGATACCCGGCTTTGGGCGATGCTTCAGGCAGTGAGCGGTGGGACGTGGACGGGCTGTGTTTACGATGTGAATAAAATCGGTGCGGCCCTGAACGATTATATGAATAACACCTTAAAGCAAAAATAATAATATCCAGACCGCTAAATAACCCGGCTACACATTATTAAAACATTGTGTAGTCGGACTATGACCGGTCGCAACCCTACAATGAGAGGACGTTATGCCACTAATTATCGTTGTGGCAGGGATTGCTTTACTCCTGCTTTTAACCATTAAAATTAAACTCAATACGTTTGTTTCCTTAATTATTGTCTCGATTGTTGTCGCCATTGCCAGTGGAATGGATCTGAATAAAGTCGTCACGTCGGTCGAATCCGGCCTTGGCGGTACGCTGGGCCATATTGGTTTAATCTTTGGCTTCGGCGTGATGCTCGGTCGCTTACTGGCTGACGCGGGTGGCGCACAGCGAATCGCCCTGACCATGCTGAATTATTTCGGTAAAAAGCGGCTTGACTGGGCGGTAGTCTGTTCAGCCTTTATCGTCGGTATCGCACTCTTTTTCGAAGTTGGCTTAATTCTTCTGGTGCCTATTTTATTCGCCATCGCCCGTGAAGCGAAAATATCGCCGATGTTTATGTGTGTGCCCATGCTTTCCGGTTTGCTGGTCGCGCACGGTTTTTTACCCCCGCATCCCGGCCCAACCGTTATTGCCCGTGAATATGGCGCAGATGTGGGACTGGTACTGATCTACGGCATTATTGTCGGCATTCCGACATTTATTCTTTGCGGGCCGATATTGAACAAATTCTGTCAGCGGATTATTCCTGACGCGTTTAAAAAAGAGGGGAATATTGCCTCCCTCGGTGCGACCCGCCGGTTCAGCGAAAACGAAATGCCCGGCTTTGGCATCAGCTTTCTCACCGCGATGCTGCCGGTGATCCTGATGGCGGTAGTGACAATTATCCAGATGACCCATGCTAAAAACGCCTCGGAGTCAGGCACGTTCTATAACGTATTACTGTTCTTAGGTAACTCGACGATTGCAATGCTGATCTCGTTGCTGTTCGCGATTTATACCATGGGTCTGGGTCGCGGAAAGACAATCCCTGAACTGATGGACTCCTGCGGCAAAGCCATTGCCGGTATCGCAGGACTGTTGCTGATTATCGGCGGTGGTGGCGCATTCAAGCAGGTGCTCATCGATTCTGGCGTGGGTCAGTACATTTCTACTCTGGTCTCAGGCATGGATATTAATCCGATTCTGATGGCCTGGGGCGTTGCCGCGTTCCTGCGTATTTGCCTGGGTTCTGCCACCGTAGCAGCGATCTCGACTGCCGGACTGGTTATCCCGCTGCTGGCGGTACATCCCAACACTAACCTGGCGTTGATTACGCTGGCCACCGGAGCGGGTTCCTGTATCTGCTCCCACGTCAACGATGCCAGCTTCTGGATGATTAAAGACTTCTTCGGCCTGACAACCAAAGAGACGCTGCTATCCTGGACGCTGATGTCAACGCTGTTATCCATCTGCGGACTGATATTTATCCTGCTCGCCAGCATGGTTCTTTAATTCTCCTCTCGCCAGTGGATCGCGTTGTCGATTCACTGGCGCCCCTCCCTTCACGTGGTATCAGAAAACAACTGTTAACAGCTTACAAACGTCAGCAATGGGCCGAGCAGCAGTATTGTTACTTTTGTATTCTGTTAACGCGAACCACAGGCGGTTGCGTTTTGGTGTCCAGACTGCCGTTAATACTGATCATTTGATCGGGTTTTACCGTGCGACCATCAAAGACAGAGAGTGGAATCAGCGTATGGATACTGCCGGTTTTATCACGAAAAACAAATTTATCATCACCCAGATCGTCAATCAGATTACCACGCAGAGAGATGGTTGCGCCGTCATGCATGGTTTTAGCTTGTTGAACCGTCATGGTTCTCGCATCTTCAACACCACGATACCCCTCATCCAGGGCGTGAGGCGGCGGCGGTGCCGTATCTTTTTTCAGCCCACCATTATCGTCAGCAAACACTGTCGGGATTAAAAAACAACATAGT
This sequence comes from Citrobacter sp. LST-B2, assembly GCF_057983045.1. Lineage (NCBI taxonomy): Bacteria > Pseudomonadati > Pseudomonadota > Gammaproteobacteria > Enterobacterales > Enterobacteriaceae > Citrobacter > Citrobacter sp. LST-B2. Next base: position 1,997,057 of record NZ_CP192598.1, on the reverse strand, counting down.
AATGGTGCCACGGATAATTTCATTTCACCCTCATCTCATTGTCGACTTGACTTATTAAGTCTGATTGCTATTCCTTAATCTGGCAAACTGGAAGAGTCTTAAAAGGTAATAGTGTTACGAATCAGATAACTGACGGGATACAAGCGAAACGGTGAGGTTAAAGATGCCCAGAGAAAACATGAAAGTCCCCGGCATTGAAGAGAGTCAGCGTTTTCTGAATTTTGAAGCGAGATTTCATAAGATTGGGTTTGTTGTTTTACTGTGTATTATTTCCCTGGCCATAGTCGGTGTTTTTTCTGGTGGTTATTTCAGTGATTCGGTGAAAACGAATACTACCGGGGAGGTGACATTAAATTTTGAACGGTTTGGTCGATTGCAAACAGAATTTAAATTAAAAATCTCTGCTACAGACCAACGATCCGGGAAGAATATTTATCGCATTGGTGGAGATTTCAATTCTTTTTATGAGACAGCGAATATCTGGCCTCAACCTGACAGCATGTACAGCAAGGGAGAGGAGCTGTACCTGGTGTATAACACACATGAAAATCAGCAAGATACCTCTATCTGGTTACTCGTTACCCCCGTAAAGCCTGGCAGCGCAAAAAGTGTTATTCAATTAAACTCCGGCCCTGAAATCGATTTCAGGCAATTTATTTATCCATAGGAGGTCTGTATGGAAATGGTGCTGAGGGCCTTAGCCATATATCTTATTTTACTGGTCGTGTTTAAGATTGCTGGACGCCGGGCGTTATTACAGATGACCAGTTTCGACCTGATTTTACTGTTGATTATTAGCGAAGCCACACAGCAGGCATTATTAGGCAATGATTTCTCCGTTACCGGAGCAATGCTCACCATTGTCACGTTGGTGACGATCGACATATTGTTCGGATTCATTAAAAAACAGATGCATGGGGCTGAATCTGCTCTCGATGGATCACCGGTTATTCTGCTGGAACACGGCGAACCATTAATGGAAAAGATGAAAATGGTAGATGTCTCTCTCGACGATATCTTAGTGGCTGCCCGGCAGAGCCAGGGCATTACGGAGCCGGGTAAAATTAAATACGCCATTCTGGAGCGTAATGGGCATATTTCAATTATTCCTGATGAGGATTAAGGAAAAAGAGAATGAAAAAATCGGCATATAACGAAGCGAAAACCGCTGGCGTGTTAACGAAACAGTTCGCGAAGACGTTTATTGCCAAGGGCTTATCCTCGACCACAGCTGAATAGACATCTGGCTACCGCACTTTGCGCTGAGGCAGATATGTCCGCATTGATGATGCTTCGAATTCATTAAATTTGTTCTACGCTTATTTATGCTTGTCAGAAAGATAGACTGAGGTGAATGAATGGCTAATAAATATAATGAAAAACAGGTGGCTATTATGACAAAGACAGAGCGTTTTCCTGCTCGCCTTGTCCACCCCCACAACAACGCTTTGCGGAGCTTGTTGGAAAAATGCAACCACGTCCCGCTGCCCCGATCGTTGTGAAGAAAGCTATCCGGGATAGTGGTCGACTTTTTGGCAGCAAAAAGCAACCTTCAAGACCCATGTCTACTCAATATTATGGATTACCAAAGCGGCGATCGTTGCTTTTACAAAATCGCAGGCAAAGCGAGTGGCGCTGATAAATGCTGTTACTGGACGGTTTTACAATGTTGTGGAGACCAACCACAGGAGAACGACTGATGAAAGTACTGACCTGTCAGCGCTCTCAGCATGTCAACATCGATACACTCGCGGAGGACGATATCGTTGCTCTGGCTGAATATTTATCCACCCAGGGTTCATATAACCTTGATGTTATACGTATTTAGTTTGAATCCTCTATTCCCAGATACCCAGGAGATTACATGGCTGACGTAAATGAACGCATTGAAATCCTCGAGAAAAACCTTAATGATCTGAGCCTCGATCTGCACGCATCAAAGGTTGCTATTAACGTTTTATCTACGGTGGTAAACACCCTAAGTGGTGAACCTGGTTTACTTGAGAGATCATATGAGCAAACCAGAAGTTCTGCTCCACTTGTAAAGTTCAATCACCCGGTAGAGGAAGGTTATGAGGATAAACTTACGGAGAGAATATTGAATTTACTCTCGACTACCCAACACGAGCTTTAATAATCCACAGCTTCCTCAGAGGATAAGCGGAATATCCTCTCGGGAGGATCGCATTCCGGGCTCCCCCAGCCAGGGACAAATCTGCCCCGGAACGGGTGTTCCGATATGCACACTATTCCCCTCAATGGAAAACCTGGGCGCAGTAGTGACGTACGCACTGTCAGCCCATGGCATAGCGTGGACAAGCTGGCAAAACTGAAGGTCCCTATTGAACAAAGAGTAGATGTTTATGTCCATCATCACCGCTGAAGGACGCATAGCATATGGGGGATATCAATCAACGGGGAGTCACTCAACTTAAGCAGGTACATTTGTTTTGTATTAAGATGCTTATCCGGCAGGTGCTTTAAGATCAAGTCCCATGATCAAGATGGATTTTTCAACATGACCAGAACAGAAAGGCTTCTCGAATTATTACAGATATTAAGGGCGCAACGATATCCGATCACAGCTTCCGCTCTCTCAGATCGATTAGGAATAAGTGTACGCTCCCTTTACAGAGATATTAAAACGCTACAACACCAGGGCGTGTCTATTGAAGGAGGCACAGGAATTGGATATATCATCAGGTCAGACTTTCATTTACCTCCCTTAAATCTTTCTCATGAAGAAATCAATGCTATTATACTTGGGTTAAATTGGGTTTCTCATAATACGGATTATGATTTCAAAAACACCGCAAGGAATGCGCTTGCCAAAATACATGCCGTTATCCCCGGTGAATTAAAAAATCTTATTGAGAGTCAATCCTATCTGACCGGCCCTTCAGAAAAGAATGAGTTATTTTTCGAAGACATTCGTAGTGCTATTAAAAATCAAAAAAGAATCAACATAACGTATCGTGACAAGAAAGATGTTTACTCTTCTCGGGTCATATGGCCCATCGCGTTGATATATATGGAATCATGCTGGCTTTTGGTTGCATGGTGTGAGATGAGAAATGATTTTCGTCATTTCAGAACTGACCAAATCGAAGAGATTGTGCAACTGGATTCCACGTACAGGGAAAGCAGAACGACTTTATTGAAAAAATGGAGAATTAAAGAAGGAATCTGCGTGGGGAAAGAGTACTGACAAAAACTGTCACAGCGAGTTTGTATACTACCCCAGCAGTAAGACTCAATCCTACTTCATAGGGGGAATTATGGATTTTCAGAATAAAGTAGCTGTGATAACAGGAAGTACTACAGGTATAGGTGAAGCCGTCGCAGAGCAATTACACAAACAGGGTGCGAAGGTCGTCATTATATCCCGCTCATCAGAGCAGGCTAAACTAAAAGCGAAACGGTTATCTTCACAGGGACAACAAGCAATAGGGATCGGATGTGATGTGTCGCAGCCTGAACAAGTACGGAAAATGATAGATGACGTTATCAAACATTTTGGCAGGCTTGATTATGCTGTAAATAATGCAGGCTTAACAGGAGAGCATGATAAAAATATTAGAGAGCAGACAGTTGAAAACTGGGATAAGGTCATTGCCACCTCATTGAGCGGCATTTTTTACTGCTTAAAATACGAGATACCTCAGATGATAAAGTCTGGTGGCTCTATTGTTAATTTATCTGCAGTAAATGGACTGGTTGGCATTCCTGGGTTGGCACCTTATACCGCGGCTAAGCATGGTATAATCGGCTTAACCCAAACCGCAGCGCTTGAGTTTGCATGTCAAGGCATTCGAATCAATGCGGTCGCGCCGGGCTATGTCCAGACCCCACGAATGAGTGAATTCCCTGAAAATATCGTACGCAGTTTCGCAAATAGTCACCCAATGAAAAGGATGGCAAGAATGCAAGAAATAGCAGACTTCATATTGTTTTTGCTATCAGACAATTCAGCGTTTTGTACCGGAGGCGTTTATCCCATTGATGGTGGTTATTTAGCTGAGTAAAATTCACTTAACCCTTTTAAATGATAATAATTACTTCACCTGTGTGGTTGGCTAAACGGGAGCGACAGAACACCTGTCGTTCGCGCTTCCGTTGTAGGGCCAATAATAGACACATTATTCGCATGGATTGTCTGCTCTCCATTGGTCATACATGTGCCATTAACCCTATCTGCGTCTGGCATAACGCGAGCAGAATAAAAGATCATTAAGTCTGTTGTGCGCAAGAAGCAGAAATAATGAGCAACGCTATTGTTTATAGCAGCGCAGGCTTGATGCAGGATATCGTCGATAGCGCTATTGTGCTTAACGTGCACGAGATAAACACACTCTACAGGCAAAAAAATTCTCGCCATGCTGTGGACATGTTCCATTCGGACAGACTGACCGCACCCTTGACGTTTAAACAGAAATAGAAGCGATATGCATTTAAAACGATAAAAATCGTTGGCAAACGTTATTCGCCTGAGCACCAGGATCGCACAATGATAAGAAAAGATGACGGATATTATTGCCGTATGGGGAAATATACCAAGTGATTATACCCACACTATACCAACCGCAAAAAAAAGGGGTTACCTTTCGGTAACCCCTTTTTTTAATCTGGCGGAAGCGCAGAGATTCGAACTCTGGAACCCTTTCGGGTCGCCGGTTTTCAAGACCGAAAAAACATTATTAAATATCATACAGATAGCTACATTAAGAAGAATATAGCAAAAAATAACGCGTTATATAAATCAAATATATACGCGTAGTATAGTATCTGTATTCTTCTATTTTTATGCTATTCCGTCGCCTTATACCATGCCTGCCAGCGGTACTTATCCAGTCGCAACTGGCGAAGACATTCAGCAGTTTCTATATCGGCAAGGAGATCTTCGTCGCTGTCAGTTCCGGCTTTGCTCGCCCCCTTGCACGGCTCCTGCATCAAATCCGCTGATGGAGTTGGCCGCATCGAGGGCGCGCTGACGCAGCTGCACAGCGTGATCGTCAAAATCGCACTTAGTATGATTCGGGTCGCTAACATATTTCACCACATCATGATAAATGGTCCGGTAAATTACTTTTCCTTCACTGCTGGCGTTCGCCGCTTTCTGTTCGCCGGTGGCGACGGTCTTCTCAGCCTTTTTGTTCTTTTCTGCGTGCTCGCTGTTCACCTTGTCGCTGTGCGCATACCAGCCTTTCAGATATCCGGCGTAATATGTACCAGCGAACAGCGCCAGCAGAACGGCCAGCGCTGACAGTTTCGCTTTAAGGGTCACTGGTCTATCCCCCAGCACGTTAACGCGCTTTCCTGGTCACGGCGGGATACCTGCCCGTAGCAGTTATTGGAACGGATCCGGCAATCCTTACCGCCGTCTTTAATCCACCAGCGGATCGCTTCACATGCGCCTTTACGGTCACCGGCATTGATTCGTTTATAGAACGTGGAGGGGAAGCACTTGCCGGGGCCGATGTTGTACGGGCAAAACGACGCGATCCCCGCTTTCTGCGGTTCTGTCAGCGGCACTTTGATATTTCGCTCTACCCAGGCGAGAGCCTTATCACGCTCGATGGCGTTTACCTGGTCACATTTCGCCTGCGTCAGCCTCATGCCCTGCACTACCGGCTTGCCATCAACCATCGTGGCACCACGGCATATTGTCCAGATCCCACCGCCGTCACGATATGCTATCAGGCTGTTGCCCTCTTTCTCATTCAGGAACTGGTCGAGAATTACCGACGCTGGCGCACCGGCGAGTACCAGTCCCAGAACAGCAGCGCTAAGCTTAGTCCTGTTGCTGGCCATAGGGTTGAGCCTCTTTGCGACGATCTTTAATTTTGAAGTACAGATTAGTCAGATACGTGAGTAGCCCTAAAAGAAGACTACCGATCACACCGATAGCAGCCCACTGGCTTGGGCTGACTTTATCGAGTAATTGCAATAGCCAGTAGATACCACTGGTGCCGGACGTGATATAGGAGGCACCTGCCGCCAGATCTGAATGGTTGTTCATCCTCATGCCTTACCCCCGTGGGGTCCACTTAATTTAGTGGTGAGGGTAAGGCGTTAGCGTGGTCGGAATCCTGACTATCATGAAGACACGAACATTTCGATAGATAGTTATTGCAAGTAACCTTTTTTGTTTTTCAGCATCCGTGTTATAGCCTCTGTCCATGAAGCCATAATGCTTATTTGCCCCTCTACTGTCGGATGAATGTTGTCACCATACCACCCAATATTAGCCCCAAAGTTTCTACGCATATCAGCAAATTCATAGCCATTTTGTATGCAGAACTTTTTCAGCGCATGAGTATATTTTGCATGCGCGGCATAGTTAGCAGTAGTTACACCGTGAATACCGCTATTTTCCTCAACAGTAAAAATTGGGAAAATGCCAAAAACAGGGATAGCACCTGCGGCAACTATTTTATTTGCTATGGTCTGAACGTTTGTTACGTACTGAGCTACAGCGGTACCGCCTTGCTGGTCGTTGGTTCCGATCATGCAAAGTACAACGTTGTGAGATGAGTAATCTATTGTTGATCCTTCGCCAGTAGACCAATAAGATGAACTGGTCCCACTCACCGCATAATTTGTAATTGATACCTTACCTACGTTGTCTGAGTTCTGTATAAAAGAGGGCAATAGTTTTGTTATATCGTTGCTGCACCATGCGCCATAGCTAATTGAGTCACCTATTACCCCAATATTTAACGGACGCTTAACTCTCGCTTTGTAATTTGACGTTTTCAGACAATCCAGAAAAATAACACCTGTGGCGTCTCCGGCCTGTGACAAAATGAATCCTGCATTAACGACAGTTCCATTGAATCTATAAACTGGCAAGCCGTTAAGAATAAATGTCATTACTGAATCATTAACAACAAATCCAAGATTAACCTGCTGATTATTAACCCATCCATACGCCCCGCCGTTAGGGAGGGTGTAGGACTCATTTATTGTTTGAGTTCCTAAAAAATTAAAACCTCTAACACTTAAAGTTGCTGATGCAACTGTTACTGAAGCATAAATAACAAGGTTTGAAGTTTTTATGAATACTCCACAAGATTCTGACAATCCACTTGTGAATGCATTCATCTCATAAAGCGCACCATTCTCGAATGAAGCCGGATACAAGACTTGTGGGTTTGCAGAAAAATCTGCTGCCCATGTAACCTGGCTTGGTGTTACTGTACCAGTTCCTGATCCACTTATACTACCAGTAGAAACGTTGTAGACCGCCTGTGTCCACGTTGTCAAATCAATAATGGATGAATTCTCATTTAAAGACATATTAACTAAACCTGGAGCCACATTGTATAACTCTTTCAAGTCAATAAATGTATTTGCAGGTTTAATTAATGTTGTCCCGCTTACCGGATTTGAAATCCTTAAGTTTGTTAATAACAACAAGTCCTTTGTATTGGGGTTTTCATCAATGTTAAATGTGATGCCTTCATCAGCATGAATTTTTAATCCTGATAAATCAGGCCGACCGCCAGAGAAAAAAACAGTTCCAGCACCGTCAAAGTATAATGCTTCGCCAATGCCTGAGAGATAAGTACGAGCAGCATTATATCGAGTGAGAGAATCTGTTACACCATCGTACTTAATCCCCCACTGCCTTGCCCTTGTCGGATATAAGGACTCTACATACATGCCGCTTGCAATAGAAAATATATGCCCGCCATCATCAGTAGCGGATCCACTGCGGATTACTCCAATATTTCCACCGCCATCATTCTTGGAGTAATAACCAGACCATTCGACCATCATTCCATTGTACGATGAGTCAAAAACAACATGGTGCGCATTAGATAACACACCAGCCCTTAGATCTGCGACTGTAGAGAAAGTCAGTTTTACAACATTATTGTCGAGGTAATTCTCAAGTGTTCCAAAGTACTTATCGCCAATAAACGACGCCCCGTTACTGGACGCAAGATCAGACCTTAAGCTAGCATCGCCAACACTAAGCCACTTACCACTTCCTATCCCCCCGGAGCTCTCAGGTGTAGAGTCGGGGGGGACTACTTTTGGTAGTGTTCCATCCCACCTGAACCATTCGCCTGTGCTTTCCTGGAGAAGAATGTCGTTAGGATAGTCGAGGGTATTACCCAGCTCAAAAGACCTCTTCGTGTTATAGCCATATAATCCATTTTTTATTGTGTCTATCGCCGTTTGCACAGTTTGCATCAAATAAGCATAGATATCATCTACATATTGTTTATTTGCAGAGTCCTGAGGGTTTTCTGGTGTTGCCAGCTTCTCAATACGGTACCCCTCGGCATTGTATGGCCCTCCCAGCAGTGGACGACGAAGTGCCAGCCCCAGGTAGATAAATGAGCGCTGAATTGCCATCCAGAGACGGTCAAAATCTTTATTCACCGTGCTTGCCAACAGGTCACCGTTGTCCTGATAGTCGGTCAACCGATACGTCGGGACGACACGCTCAAGCATAACAACAGCACCATTAGCAGGCGGAGTTACAAACGTAATATCACCACCGCTAACGTTACCCACACCTGACACGGTAAAACCGGTAGTAACTGACGCGCCATTAATGCTCACCTGAATATCACTGGCGCTGATGATGTAGAACTCGAAGGGAAAAACGGTCGTCAGACCGTTGGCGTTATAAATAATATAGGGGGTCTGATTCGGTACCGGCATGGCGTGTAACCTCTGGCAGGTTAATAATCGACTTCAACCTCATGGTCTCCATCACTTAACTGCCAATGTTCGCGCGATTGCCCGGTCGGAATCCCGACCACTTTACCTATACGCACCGGAGTTGCACTAATCGCCCCCGCGCCGGAATCAATATAATCGTCCGGCTGGTTGGTCAGTGCCGGGTTGAAGTCACGCATCTGGTCGTACATAGGGCCATCCAGCACGTCGGTGTGCGCCCACAGGAACCGTGAGGACAGCGGCGCTTCGAACGCATCAAGTATGCGCTTCTGTTTATTGGTAACGCTGAACTCTTCCCGAACGCCGCAGCCGGTTCCTTTTAGTGCCTGCCGCAGCAATTTGCCCGCGAAGCTGCCGGGGCCGTTCACCTCAACGCAGACAACGGGGATCTGGTATCTGATAACCAGCTCTTTGATTTGCGCCACCTGCCCGCTGGCGATCTTGTCGTTATCGTCAAACTCAGCCAGCTCGCCAGTCAGTTCCTTGCAAACATGCCAGTACAAATGGCCGCGCGCATCAGTCAGTATCAGGGATAACGCCGAGGCGTCCGCTTTCACTTTGCCTGTTGCTACGTCCCACCATGCCACGGCACCAACAATTTGCGTGCTGCCGAGCCACATTGAAGCGGTGCGGTTGGCGTAGCGAATCTCCGGATGGATGTTGTATTCGCGGATACGTTCAGGATCGAGACGAACGTCGCCAACGGGTTTACTGTGCAACTGATACTGGCTGTCCCATTCGTTAATTGTGCGGGTTTCTTTCCGCCGGTTCTCCATTTCTTCGCGGTTAAAACGCTCCGGCCAGGCACAATCTGAGTAGAAATCAATAACCGTATCCGGCGCTACAGCGAACTCCACGCCGTCTTCGGTCAGCTTATAGTCAACATCCTCGACCAGCAATCGCGCCGCTTTATGGATCCCGGCAAAAACGTACTCTGGCCGGAACGGGATAACGTAGCGCAGCTGCGTGGCGTCTTTCGCCTCAATGCGCTTTTCTTTCTCAAACAGTTTAATGGTCAGACAGTCAGCGCCCATAGACTCAACCTCATCATAAAGGCTGTCGTGCGTGTGAGGGGTACCAATGTACAGCTTGCGCCCACCGGGGATCAGAATGTGGGTTTGTTCACCCAGGCGGTACCGCAGCTTTTCTCGCGCTTCCGGCGTCTGGATATTGCGGGGGACTTCCACGTCATCATTCTGGCATTCGTTGGCGCGTGCCGAAGTAACGTTAGACAGAATGCCCTTGGCGTACATGCTGCCGTTACGCATATCCAGCGCATCGTTTACCCACCATTGTTCAACGGTACCGAGTCCATCCGGCAACATGCCTTTCGTCAGCGGATGGTTTCGCAGTACGTTCTGTGTATCGCGGCTGGTTTTGTATGCTGTCGGATCAGATTCAGACTGGTGCAGAATACGGTACTGGCGGTCGCAGTAATACCGCCAGGCATTATACACTGCAAGAATGGTGGATTTACCGAACCCACGAAAACAGCGAAGCACCGCGAGATTTCCGCGATGCTCCAGCCAGTGACAGGCGCGATAGTGGCAGTCCGGAACGTCCCAGTTCATCCGCTCCGCCCACATTAAAAAGAAGGCGAGGAACGAAATCATTTTTTGCCTTTCTGCAGGCGCTCAATAATGGCGGCCGCTTCGCGCTCAGCCTTCGATACCTGCTGCCCCAGCGCAAAGGCTTCATCATCCTGTCCTGGATTGTCAGAAGGCGTACCTCCGCGCGTCTGCATGCCAATAAGTGAGTGCACCTTGATCAGCAATGTCAGCGATGCGGCTGCGTTCTTCTTGCCCCAGTATCGATCGCCGCGCTCGTCTTTGGTCAGTTCGCTGGGTTTCTTCCCCGCCCCCGGCCAGTTGTCCGGATCGGCTTCTTCGAGCACCACGTCAGTGAGTTTATCGCTCAGCGCGGTAAGGCGTGTTTTGTAATCCTGATGCATAAAAAAGCCCCGTAGTGAATACAGGGCTATGATGGCGCGGGTTGAAGGTCGGAATCCCGACCGATTACAGTAAAACCAAATCGCTGTGATAACCTTAGATGTACAGGTAGTTACTATTTATAAAGGATGTAAAATGCCTATTAACGCCGTACAGGACGATAATTCAAATCCAGTTGTTCCTATGCAACCGATAACGGCTGGTGAAGTACGTCCACTGCAACGAACAAATCCGCTTCCAAAAGAAAACATTAAAGAACCTGGAGTTCTTGACGCTCTAGCTCCAATCCCTAAATTTACAGAAGTAAAAGGATACAACCCTTACACTATAAAAGGAGAGTTAGTAGGGTATGAAGCATTCGGTTCAAAGTTCGCTGACTCCCGATCACCGCAAGAAACAGAAGCTATAAAGTATCAAATTGACGCTCAAAAAAGCGTATTTGGCATAGAAAGTGCTGGCGAATTTAAAACGCTAATGTCCGCCAGCACGGTTGGTTTTATTGTATTGGTTTTATTAATTTTTCTTCTTTACAGGAAAATAACCCGTTAACGCATACCGGGATCCACTTGGTTTATCAGGGGTGCGATCCAGAACAGGTTATTACCTGGCAACAGCGTACGCACATTGTGCAGAACCCGATCGCCGGCATCCCCATTCAGCACGCCAGCGGTCACGTCTGTGACGGTATCGAGCAGGCCAAACGTCGGGCCGAGTGCAGAGCCGATAAAACCACGACTGGCGTAACGGGACTGTGTGCCGGTGCCAAGAAGCGCCCCCAACCCGACCATACCGCCGGAAGCTTTTTCCGCCATATTGTTGTACTCCATCAGCGGGCCAAGAATACCAGAGCGGTCAACGCCCTCGATCACCAGTTTTTCAGGAGACCAGTCAACCTCTTTCCCTTTAGCCGCTTCTTTAAGTGCGTACGTCAGCGCGCCCAGGCCGATCTGAAATGCTGTACCGTAGTAGAACTGCGCTGTACCTTCCTGCAAACCGCCCAGCGTGGCGCGGTTATATGATGCGGTCGCAAACGATTTGAACTGGAATACTGTTTTGCCAAGCGGCGTACTGGCCCACAATGGCGTATCACCAATACCGGGAGTGATAACGGTATTGTTAACGTCTTTCAGAACAGCAGACTGAAACACCCCCGCCACATGCTGATCGTCCCATTTTTCAAAATTACCGATATGCCAGCCGTCGATAATCTCACCGTGTTTCTGAAACTCACTACGAATACGCGTGGCCATATTGTCGTTAATGCCAAGTTTCGCCAGGCGACGGCCGGCGAACGCCCCGGACAGAATGCCGTCAGATGTGATCATGCCGTTAACCGATTTGTTCATGTCGTCGAAATGCCCCATCAACGTGAGCTTGCCGAACACATCAGTAACTCGCTCCATACCCGCTTCCACCGCCGTAGTACGTGCGGAGCTGTCCACCAGATCGCCCATCGTACGCGCGCGGGTGTGCAGGATGGTTTCCAGCCCCACGGCCATCTTTTTCTGTTCGGCCTTGCTGGCAACCCACGCCGGGGATTTGGTTATCATGGCGCCATAGCCGCGCGTAACATTGCGGAAGCCGTTCACCATTACGCCACGGGCCAGATCCGGTATTGCGGATACCGTCATACCACCCAGTTTGGTGACAAAGTTAGCGCTACGCAGAAACGCACCGGCGCGGACAAAAAACGACGACGGGTCGTCAGGCATGCCGTATGTGCCGACAAGACGGTCGCGAAGCGCGGTAATATCGCGCAGATCGTTATCACGGGCTTTTGCCAGTTTAGCCTGGTCTTTGGGGCGGGAACGCATCAGCGCGTCGTACTCGTCCTGGATATCCTTAAGCTGTTTTTCCAGCGTCTTGTTACCAAAAGTGCGGGTCAGCTCAACCTCTGCGGATGCCTCACGGATATGACGCTGTAATACGTAGTTAGCATCGCTTTCCAGATAATCTTTCATCAGTCGATCGGGAACACTGAGCGTACGACCTTTGGTGCTGCCGGCGGATTTAACCATAAACACATTAGCGAAATCCTGCGGAATTTTTGCGCCCACGATTTTGTTAATGGTGGCATCCGCCGTGATTTCGGCCTCTTCCCTGGACATGGTTTTCTCGCCGCGTGACCACCAGTCCACCAGCATATCGCGGAACTTATCGCGCTCATTGACGATTTTCCCGACCTTGTACACGCGCGGGAAATAGCTGGTCTGCCCGATAGCTTTAAGCTCTTCATCCGGCGGCAACAGCCCAAGTTTTTGCTGTGCCACCTTCACACGGTTAACGACGGTGCGCATGGCCTGCGCCGTTTCCTGCACCACCGGGTTTGCATGAACATCGCCGCTACGCATGGCGTTGCCGACTTCCTCCCGGAACGATGCAAAGCTCATATCGCCGCCATCCGATTTATACTTTGCATATGCCTGTTTGTTGGTCACCACCACCGCAGCTTCTTCACGTCGCCAGCCACGAACGCGGGTTTCCGCTGCAACGGGCGTTTCAATACCCCGCGCATTCCCCTGGAGGGTGAAGTTATTCTCTGCCAGTTCCAGCGCCGTACGGCGTGCTGTTTTCGACGGTGACTCCATCAGGCGGGTGATCGGCGTCAGGTAGCTGCCTGCCCTGCGTGCTGCCTTGCCAATCGGACCACCAGTAACAGGGGTTAAATCTTCGAGTGTCGCTTCACTGATCCGCGCCGCACCAATACTCCCGCCATCAGGAAGCGAAGCCGCTGCGGTGTCCACCGGCGATGTGACGCGCATATTATCGAGCGCCTCCGCCACTTCCCGCGTTGCCGCAGTTTTCACCGAAGGCGTGAGCATGGCTCCGGCGCTGGCGAAAACGCCGCTCATCAGCGCGCCGGCGGCGACGTGTGCGGCGCTCTCACCCCACGTACGGGTTATCTGCTGGTTGTTGAGCGCAACCTCACTCAGCGCTGTACCCGCAGCCCCGATCACAACCTGCGAACTGATACGCGCCAGCGCACCGCCTTGCGCACCGGGAATAAACATCGACGCGACAGTTACCGGATCGACAACCCCGGCGGCGATGCTGGCTAACACACCTTCGCCCCCCGCCTCGGACAATACGCGACGGTCCTCGTTTTCGTCATCAATCTGCTGTTTCAGCCAGGCGGTTTCTTCCGGCGATCGGGAATCAGCGAACGCGGATCCCCACTGTTCGTAACCATGCAGTTCGTTTTTATCCATATACGGGTTGTAACCTTCCGCCGGTTCAAATTGTTTAGCCGGACGGAACATATCGCCCAGCAGGTTATTCTGGCGGAATGCTGCGCCCCAGATGGAAGGCTCCGGCTGCTGAGGCTCAGGATTAGTCCCCTCCGGAAGGGAAACATCAAAGCCCGTCGGTTCAGCCAGCACATTGCCCGACGGGGTAAATCCGTTATTCATTTCCTCAGCTTGTGCGTAGACCGGCATCAGTTCGTTCCCCCGCCATAAATAAACTTAGGCACACTGTTAATACGTTCGTTATGCAGACGTTTGTACTGCTCATCCAGCGCACGATGTTTGTCTTTAAACCCACGGATAGCCTGACCGCGCGTAATTTCCTCCTGGTCACGCTGTTCACGTTCCTGCTGCATCTTTTTATACGGTTCCCACTCTTCGAGCGACGGTTTCCAGCGCATGGGGCGACCGTGTTTATCGTAAAACGGCTGCACTGCCTCGATACCATCTTTATCCTTCGTCCGTACCATGATGGCGTAATCGCCCTGGCGTGATGTCAGCACATCCGGAGTGATCTCCAGTTCGCCACCGATACGACTCTCGGGTGTTTTTGTTTCAACTACAGGGGCGTTACCTGACGTGATCCCGAGCTGTGTCGGACTGGTGGTTATTGTCTCTTTGCGGTCGCCATACATAAGCTGCTCTTTTTCGGCTTTCCACTGTGCCGCCTGCCAGCCTGATGGGCCGTAGTTATAGAGCGCCTCCGGCGCGTACTTCATGAATTTAGCGTCGCCGTTCACCTCGCTGATACTCCAGGTGCGGGCAACCTGCTGGTTGGTCATTTTCTTCGCTGCATCAGCGTTGCCGCCAGTAGTGCGGTAATTAATGTCATACAGCGCCTGATAGTCATTTCGGAAGCGTGCCGCTTCCGGCGTCTGGTCATCTGCAGCCGGATCCCAACGGAACCACTGCGCCATGTTGCTGACAGCAGAGTCCATCGCCTTACTACGATCCTTTTTGTACTCTTTTGTGCTCTGCGTGGACGCCAGTTGTGCTTTAAGCGCGTCGGTCTGGTTGTACGTCAGGTTCTGCGCCTGTTCAATGGCAGCCTCAGAAGACATACCGGAATCGGTAAGCTGTTTGACCGTCAGGTAAAAGCCCTGCATATCTTTCGGCATGTCGCCGACAGACGCAGGATCTGTATCGTACAGTCGGTTGAACAGTTCAGCCCCCTGCCGTACTGCCTCAGGACTACGGGCGCGCGAAATAGCCGATAGTTGCGTGGTAACCTGTGACGGAATAATGCCGGTCTGCGCCACCTGCTGCACAATGCCGTCGTGCGTGGCGGCATCGTTAATACGAAAGCTCTGCGCAGTATCGGTCGCGTCGGCGGCTTTCTGCATGGATTTGTTCGACGGGTCGAGTTTCTCACCCATCGACAGCGCTTCATTAAAACGACGGGCGTCACGTTGCGTCTGGATGGCTTCATTACTTTTTTGTACCAGTGCGCCCAGCTTGCCGTAAGCGTCAAGTTTCAGCGCGTAATCAGGGTCATTGGCCTGAGGCTTCATTTTCGCAAGTTCGGCCTGCTGCTCTGCGGGTGAAACGTACTGGATAGCCTGAAAGGTACGGGCGCTATCGATGGCAATATCCAGTTGCTTAACAGCTTTCTCCCCCTGCTCACCATAGGCAAACATAATCGACGTCTTATCCGGCATCGCGTCAGGCACTTCGCCGTTATACAACTGCGTCATTGTATTATTGAGAATAGGGTCGATTTGCTGGCGCAGGGCGGTACGCTGCTCGCGTATCTGCGATTCTGCCATGTTATCGATTTTGTTTACCGCTACCGGATCCAGTCCGGTTTTGTTCTTATGGTACCGGGACAGCCAGCCGCGCGTTTCGGTTGGGAGTTTACTGATAAACTCCGCCTCGGAAATCTCACCCTTACGCGGGTCACCTACTTTCTCAATCAGATTGTCAACATTACCCATACCCCAGTTATACGCGGCCCCGGCCAGCGTTTCAGAGCCGTATTTACCGTACAACTGGTTTGCGTAATCGCTCGCCAGTAGCGCGTTCTGCTCTTCGTCAGCCGGGTTATATTCAACACCGCGTTTTGCAGCCAGTTCTTTCCCCGTGTCAGGCATTAACTGGTATTTACCCTGAGCGCCCGCCCTGGATGTCAGAATGCTGCCATCAGGTTTAAAATGCTTACCGCCGGACTCAACAAAGCTGATTGCTCGCATATCCATGCCGCCGCTGTCTTTAATGGGGAACTCACCGTTAAGCCAGCCCTGCGGATTGGTAACCGCATAGTTTTGCGCGCGCTGTTCCAAAGCGTTTAAATCAGCGGATGAAATAGCCTGCGCTATCTGTTCTGCTGACCATCCCTGCGCCTGCCCGTAAAGTTCAATCGAATGCTTACGCGCACCCCGTGCCAGTGCTGCGGCTTGTGGATCGTCGTATGCATTGGCTTCCTGCTGAACAGACGTTTTTACCGTGGTTTCAAACTGATTTTGCTGTGCTGTCGCTGTCTGAGCACGTTCGAAAGTATTGTAGGTGCTAAATCGCTTAACCTGGCTTGCCTTCCACTGTGCGTCAAAATAGTCCAGTTGGCTGGGCGGAATTTTTTTGCGGGCCTCCTCATAGTCCGACGCATCAAGTTTATCCATATCTGCGCCAACACCCGTAGAGTTAAACCCCTGTCTGGTGACCAGGGCACCTGTTTCCGGGTTTTCCCATCGATCTGTTGATTTGGCATAGAGATCATTTAACGCCGCCTGCGTCGCTGCAAGGTCTTTCTTATTCTGTTCTGCCTGTATTGCATCCGACACATTTCCCAGCGATGCGCCAACACGTGAAAGGGCCGCACCGACAGCACCAACATTTCCCTGAGAGATTCGCCCGGTTGTTGCCTGCGGCGTAAGGTTGCCGAAATTACCCGTTGGTATACGCATTATCGTTTCCACCCGCTATACATCTGAGATCCCGAAGACAGCAAAGAACTACCCGCATTCATCATTCCGGCTTGCTCCGCTTTTTTACCGCTGATCACGTCCGCCTGCGCCTGCGTACGCATCCGGTTAGAACTGTTGACACCGTTAAGAATGGTTGTGTAAGCATCCTGTTCAGCGTCACCCGCAATACCAGATGTGACACGCAGCGCGGTACCAGAATCTGTTTCAACACCGGACGCGCCAAAAGCGGATGTTGCCTGTGATGCCTGTTGCGCTCCCTGCTGACGAATACGCTGCGCCTGCACTTTGGCTGCAGCGGTATTGGCATCCGCATCTGCTTTTGCCTGCGCAGCGTTGTAATTCGCCGCCGCTTTTTCATCCTGCCCCTGTTTCATTGCGCCAAGCGCAGACACAGCCGCAGCCGCCAGAGCAACCCACGCCATTATTTACCTCCTGAAAATACAATGCCGACGTGCTTAAGCCCGAGACGCTCATACATTCGTCCGGTACGTTCTTCATCAATGCCCGTCGTGATCCCCATGTCGATCTGGTCAACATCTTTTGACTTCGCCCAGGTGATGTACTCTTTTGCCAGGCGGTAACCGGCTAACGTTCCGCGATGGGCTTTTTCAACATAAAGCCCCAGTTCGTACGAAATCGTTGCATCCGCGAAATAGTGTTCGGTAACAACCGCAGCGATCGCGCCGATGATAGCTCCGTCTTTTTCCGCCACAGCAACCATACCGTCGGGGGAATCGATCAGGCGACGTAACAGAGCAGAGAACTTGACTCCGTTGTATGGCAACGTCCGGTACCGGGATTCCTGGTGCATAATTTCCGAAAGTCGAATAATTTCCGGGATATCTGCGGTGCTGGCTGGTCTGATCATGTTTAGCCCCCGTTACTGGTGAACGTGAAAATAATGGCGAGAATATGGAAAGGCAGCGGCTGACGCTGTTGAATAAGCAGAGAATCTTCGCCGCGCTCCCAGCCGAGTTTTCCCCAGTAGTGATCGCCGGTGAACAACGGCGCGGGCTTATCCAGGACCTGCGGCCCGAAGCGACGGAACGGGATAACCTGACCGTTACACTCTGCGCCGGTGGTCTCAAGAAAACGCATGGTCACTTCGCTGGTCCGTTTTTTCGCGTTCTGCGTTGTTCCCTCAGTGGTGGCGACTTCCGGCGTTAGCGTCTGGATTGTGGTTTCGTAATGCAGGCCTGCTTCGATTGATTTCGCTTTTCGCGTGAGGGTGATTTGTCCACTGGATACTACCGACTGCGGCATGACAGAACCATCCGCAACCACATCAATGGTTTTCCCCTCGAGGTGAGAAAATCCCGTCCATGTTGTAGCGCCTTCGGTGCTGGTCCCTGTTACAGCGGAATCGGTACGCAGGGTGCTGTCCAGAATCTCAACAAAGCGTACCGTCTGCCCGTTCACCTCACGGCGTACCAGTACGTAAACCACATCGTCAGTATCGGAAGGAATACTGGTAACAGATTCGAAAGCGCCATCGGTGGCATGGCGTGACCATGCGATCACATCCTGCGTACGGTCTATCGCCATTGATGCCGCTGAACCATCTTTACGCGCTATCCACACGAACGGGTCCGGTTGCTGCTGATATGCCATGTCGCTGATACCGCTGGCCGTAATGTGCTCAGCCAGCACCGTCATATCATTGGCGGTGTACGCAACAAATGAATCGGGATCGTACGCTGCTGCATAAAGTTTTCGCCCGGCTCGCTGCACAAACATGATTTCAGTGCCGACGCGGATCGGGCGGATATTATTACAGCCGTACGGACTGGGGTTTTTAACCGAAATATTGGTCGGAGTGATAGCGGATTCATTGCCCGCAGTGATAGTAAACTCACCGCCATAGGTCAGCGCTATAAGGGTGTTCATCTGTGCCAGATGCACAATAGGATTGAGCTGATCGGAAGACAGCGTAAAGCTCATTGCATTATCGTCGTCTGTTCCCAGCTCGAACGACAGATAAACACCGGTTTCACTGAACCAGATCGTTTGTGGAAAACGCGGAGAACCGGCCAGAACCAGACGCTGCTGATACAGCGTAACCGCGCCTGGGTATCCCATACTGCCACCCCAGACGGAATCCTCACGTGTCCACGCGCCGGGTGATGCAGCCTGTGTAGCAGAAAGTACCTTGCGGATGGTTCCAACGGCCTTCTGTGAACTGGTTATGCTGTCAATCAGCACCAGCCCTTCATTGATGCGGACATAAGAACCCACATCTGCTGACACCCACCCGGCCCCTGTGAGCGTACCGTCACTACCTGCAGGCGGTTCGTCGTCGCTGAGGGTGAGCGTAACTTCTGAGCCGATAAATTCTTTGACGGAGGGCTTACACCACTTCTGCGGTGTATCACGAATCTCGTCGAATGGTTCAACAATAAACGGTGCCGGCTCAAGTACCCAGTTTGTCTGTCCGAGGCGTTGCAGACGTTGTGGCGGGACATTCTCATGCGCCAGAAACATGGTGTCAGCACCCTGCACATAGTTCACATCCGGCAGCATAGCGGCGGTGTAGGGACTGGCAATTTCATACGGCGTATTGTCGCTGTTGACCACCTGCTTACCATTCTGAAATACGCGCATGTAACCGTCGCCAAACTCCAGAACGTACGCCTGTGAGCGATTGAACACGTAAGGGATAAGGCGGGCTGTTTTGTTGCCGAATTTCGCAGCGGCCGCAAATCGCATACCCGGTCGGCGCACTACCCCACCCTGAACCACAACAACGCCATTCTCGATCACTTTGGCACCGTTGGCATAACGGGCAATATCAACGCGTCCCATCAGACGGGGGGACAACTCACCGGCGGTAAAATTGGTTTTTATCAGATTAGCGCGCATGTCAGAACCTTGATTCCAGCGTGGGGTAACCGTCCAGCGTTTCCGGTGGTTCCTCCTGCCCGTCGATAGATTTAGCCTGGCGCAGCAGGTAAGCCGCTTCCTGGGTCAGCGTGTCGCGCAGACTGGTGGATCCGGTGACCGCATAGGCAAGTTTCGCCTGCATGGTGGCTTCGGCAACGTTCACAAGCGCTGCGTCCCACGTGGATTCGTCTTCATTGCGGAAGACATAGCGCAGCAGTACAGCGTTGACGTTTGCCAGCAGTTTGTTGCCCTCAATGCGGTACGGAATATCATCCTGTGGCTCACCGATGGACAGAACGCGGATTAAATCGCCGGGGAGAGAAAACTGGTATCCGAACCCAAAAATCGGGGTGTCGCTGACAGGGGAAAGAACAACGCGCTTAATGGCGCAGTTCCACGGATGCGCGCGCAACAGGTTATTGCGAACGGTCGGATAAAGGTTTGAGCACAAGCGGGCGTGGTCGGTATCTTCGACAAAATCGTTGATTGGATGCGCACCCAGCGCCAGCAGTGCGTTTGAACAAATCGAGACGCTCGACGTCATGGTAATACCTCAGATGGAAAAAGGCCGGGGGTTACCCCGGCAAGTACACCAGCGGCATTAAGCAACAAAATCGATGGCGACGACTTTCTTCTCGTTGGCACGACCTGCACCGTAGGACGCATCAACAGAGATCTGAATGGTGTTGTTTTTATCGCGGCGCGGGCCGATATCGACGTTATACTCAGCGCCGGTACCGAAATGCACAGCGGATTTACACCACGCAGCTGCGGTTTTGGTGGTTACAGCTGGGTCACCTGCGGTCGCAGAGTCCAGCTTTTCGTAAGCCAGCCAGTTAAAGCCCAGCCACTTGGAAGACACCGCGCCTTCCTGGAGCATTTTCACCGCCATAAAATCAGCAGAAGTCAGCGTGGTATCGCTGAGGATCTGCGTCAGCATGTCGGCGTTGTACGTCATGTACAGCTCTTCGCCGTTCTGCTCGTCACACTCGTTACGGCGGAACATCGCTTTCGCGGCGATCAGCTTGGCCTTGGTCATACCTGTGCCACCCGCAACGATTTTCTGCGCAGCCGGGAGAGCAACCGGAGCGTATGCGCCGTTGTTCTCTGTCTTACGCAGAACGGTATCGAGCAGCGCGCGATAGATAACATCGTCTTTTTTGCGGTTGGCTGCTGCCAGGGTGAGTTGCAGATACGGCCCCTGCGGGTCAGCGATCAACTTGCGCAGGTCGCGTTTTTCAACCGGGACGAATACGGCATAGTCAGCCATCAGCGCATTACGGGTACCGGCTTCCGGCACATCCCAGACGGTGTCACCGAAACGCGTGGTGATCTGCGTCATTTCGATGGTGCCCATGTCGTTGATGGTGAACGACGCACCGGTAATCATTCCACGATCGTTTACCGCAGCCTGCAGGCGGGAATCCTTCTGCTGTGAGGCAATTTCAAAGGAATCATGAAACTGCGTTACAAACGCTGCGGTGATCATGTTTTTGTTAGCATCAAAAGCCATGACAATCACTCCAAAAATTATCGCCTTGCGGGGTATCGGTTTCCCGGCCCGAATATCACAATGCGACTGGCGCTTACGCACTGTGGGAAAAATCAGGTATCCGGCGTCCCCGCCGGGCTGGTTGTGGGAAGATTGTTAGCGAGGTGTGCGGTCGGAATCCCGACCAAATGAAAAAAGCCAGCAATTAGCTGGCCTTTGACTACAGATGGGGTGTTATGCGGTTAGTTTTGCAAAGGCTGCGTTGACCATTTCGGCCAGCGCTTCTGCCTCTTGCCTGGTTGATTGCTGCTGTAACATCATCTCAGCCAGTAAATTGGCTTTGACCTCGAACAAATACCCTTGCTGTCCTGGCGTTAACACTGGTGCGGTTTGTTTGTCGCTCATCGGTCTTTCCTCGATTTAAGTTGTCGTGACATGTCACGCTACGGACTGATCACCGTAGGTTTTCTGGTAGAACGCTTTGACCTGGGCGGATACGCGTTCGTGATCAGCGTGTTTCGGGTCCATATACGCCGGGGATTTCATCAGGTCGCGAATGGTCTGCTGCTCTGCGAGATTAATTTCGCCGCCCGCTGGCGCGTCTTCCTGCATTTCCGCGCCCACTTTCGCCAGCATGCGAATGACCATAGGGTTATTGCCGATCGCGTTGATATCGTCGCCCTGCTCTGCCAGTTGCGTAAACGCGCGGTAAGCCAGGCCGATATTCTTTTTAAAATCCGCGTCTGTCTTCCAGACTTCACGCAAAGACGTGGTCGCCGCTTCGGCATCCAGTTCCGCCGAACCAGTGGCAATCTGCTGGGCGTTCTTCACGTACTCACCCAGGATAAAACTCATCTGGTCATTGGTGATGCCTTTGGCATGAGCAGCTTTCAGAAAGCTTTGGGTGCTGGGGTCGGCTTTAAACTCATCCCACTTAAAACCCTCGACGTCTACCTTTGGCGCATACTCATCTGATGTTTTCGGCGCCGTGCCGATGCTCCCCATGCGCTTCTCCAGCGCGACATGAGCCTCCGCCAGCTTACGGGCTGATTGCTCAACGTTAAGCGCGCCATCTTCGCCGCTGACACGGTATTTTTCCGGTAACCAATCATTCGCGCCCGGTTCGCTCGCGCCGGTGCTGAGTAAAGAATTACCAGAAGGATCGCCAGTACCCGGATTATTACCGCCATCTTTATCACCTCCACCGCCAGACTGCTCTGCACCCGGCTCCACGTTCATGAATAAGTGTTTAAGCTTCCACATCGTCTTCTACTCCATCGGCTTTGTTGATTTCGCGCAGGATGAAATCCAGTACGGATCGCTGCCCTGCCCGGTAACATGTTTCACGGTCGCCCTCGGTACCGCCGGAGACATATGCCTCACGTCCGAAACGGCGGGTTAATTCCTCAAGCACCTGCTGACCACCCGGCATTTCCTCGAAAATGCGTTTGAAATCAGCGGGGGTTACCTGTTTTTTCATCAGCCACCTGCCAGTTGTTTGCCTAACGCTGCGCCAGCGGTCTGGCCTGCTGCACCCGCCGCCTCACTACCCGCCTGCATCATCAGCGCCTGCTGCTGGGCGTCAGCCTGTGCTTTACGGCGACGTTCGCGCAGGTCTGCTACCGCCTCCGTTGAACGAATGACCTTAGCCGGAACGCCGAGCGCAGCCGCCACAACGCGCGTGGCTTCGTCGGTATCAACGAGATCAACAACTTCCTGGTCGATTGCGGTGAGGTTTGCCACATTCGCGCCGAGGCGCTCAATAGCGGTGACGTCCTCCAACTGCTGCGCGCGTGCCAGCGGGGAGATGTAGCGTACGTTGAAATTCGCGTTCTGGAGGCTTTCAGGCGGTTGCGGGAATACTCCAGCGCGGAAGGCAATGCCGAAACAGCGTACAACCAGCGGTTGCAGGTATTCGGCCTGGAAGCGTCCATAGACCGGGCCGAGTAACTGGCGGATCAACGCAACGCGCACATGCACTTCCGTGGCGGTCATCGCTGGCCCGTCCTGCGGCTGGAGCTGGTCGGCCATCATGATCTTGCGGATAGACGCCTGCAGGCGTTCTTCTGCAGTGAATGCAACGTTGAAGTCTGCGCCAGTCAGCAACGGTTTCATGCTGTCCGTGCTGTTCGCCACGATGATGCGACGTGGGCCAACCTTGACCGTACGCGGGTTGAGTACGCCGTCGTCTTCGGCGATCCACATGCCGGAGATAGCCAGGTCCTGCGCGGCCTTCTCCATGCGTTTGGTTTCGTTCAGCTCTTTGCAGTCAGGCAGCGCGTCGTACACCGGGCCGATACCGTACGGACCACCGGGGATTTTCATCCAGCGCGGAACGCAGCAGGGAAATTCGTGATAACCGGATTCGCGCACAACGCGCTTATTGCTCACATCGATGTTGAACGATGCAAAACGCATGTTCTTCGCCATGCGGGCGTTAACGAGATAGGTGTCACGCGGGAAAATACAGTGCAGGAAATCAAATTTGTCGTCGGGCTTTTTCTTCGCCGCGTCGAGGATTTTCTCGCTGACATTGTCCCTGCCAAACTCTTTGATGGCCTGCTCTGCCGTGAGCTGGTAGCGGCGGTATATCGTGTCAACGATACCGTCTTTGCGGGTAGACGTGACAAAGCACTGCGCCAGCGGCCATTGCTGAAACATGAAGCCGCCCTCTTCGCGGTCTTCGTCGATGTACAGCACGAACCAGCCCGCGCATACCACATCGAGATTGGCCTCGTATCCTTCCGCGTCGAAGTTGGCAGCGTGGATATTTTCCCACACCAGCGTTGCGCACTCAGACAGCCAGGCTTTCGCATCGTCCGGGAGCGACTCGCTGTCGAGGTTCAGCCACTGCGCGTTTGCCGGGGTCATGCCGGACATGAGCGCAGACGCCAGCATGCGGGCGCTGTCGGTGGCAGTGCCGTCCAGTAGCTTAGCCACCTTGTGTTTTGCGCTCTGGGCGTCGAGCACCTCATCAGAGAATCCCGCGCCGCGCAGCGGATAGGTGTAGTCATAGCACTCGCGCCAGACGCTTTCGTGTTGCTGGCGGTTTGCTTTCAGCGTGTCAGAACGCTTGATCAGCTTTACGGCGAGTTCATCCATCAGTTACGCCCCCAGTGAACGTTTTGTTCCGGATGCCGCAGCACCGGAGCCGAGCAAAGAGGTGCCGGAATCGTCCGTTCCGCCTGCGCCACTTGCCAGCAGGGAAGAACCCTGTTTACGTTTCTTGCGTGCTGCTGCGTCAGCGTTAGCCGCTTTGGCTGCTGCGTTCGCTGCTGCATCGGCTTCCGCCTGTGGATCTGTGGTCTGGACGTCAGGCGTTTTGTCTTTGGTCCATAAGCCAGCGGGATCCAGTATTTTTTTAGGGTCAAATCCGCCACACATAGCGATTCTCCTTAGCCTGGTACGTGCCAGCCGTGTTCAGTCAGCACGGGCTTACCCGTCACCGGCTGGCGCTTGCCCTCTTCGTTCGTCACGTAGCCGTGCGGCGCAGCGGGTGCCGCCGTGGTGGCTTTTTTAACGAGTTCGAGGAAATCAATGCAGTTGGTCAGCGGGTTACCGACCAGGTCGGTGAAGGCGTAATCTTCAAAGCGAGCGATGATAGCCGCACCCTGTTCGTTGATGGTTGCCAGCACCGTATTGCGCTCATTAAGCGCTGCGTCGTCGAGCAACTCACCAACGCGCTGCTGAACGGTCTGTTCGTCGGCACGTGGTGCATTTACGGCATTACCAGCAACAGAATTAAGCAACAGTGCTTCTTCTGCCTGACTGGATTTTTCCTGCCCTGGCACCTCAACATTTTTTTTTGGTCGACCCATTTTGAATATCTCCGGATTAATGGTGAGCCGTCATTGTGGTTTGGGTGTCTGGTCAGTTTCCCGACCAAAACGCGATTTACGGAAAGTGAACCACTGACGGTGTAAAACTGTGGGGAGTTTTTTTCTGTCTGATGCTGTCGCCATACACCACAATGCGATCAATGCCTCACCATGACCGTGGCGAGGTTCAGATCCAGACTTCCAGCCCAGAACAGCAGATTTTGAAACGCCGAGTTCGTCAGCTATCTCCTGTGTAGTGAGATTTTTTCTGGTCAGGTCGGTAATGACGCGAAACCAGTCTGTCCGGAAGGTGGCGACCAGCGGCATCGATCACCCCACAAAACGCGCGCGCGCGCGAACATAGAGAGGGGCAAAATCGCCGCCCGCCTGAATGGGAAAAGAGCCTGAACAGAATTTCATGCTTTCCGGACTCGTTGGCCAACCACATTTTTTAGCGTTATCTGCTGCTCTTAGAGACGGAATTAAATTCTGCATAAGCGTAATTCCTTTACTTCGATAGTTACCTGTTCGAGCAATTCAGTCTCTGAACCGTAATTTTCTTCCCATGTTTTTTGCCCTGCGTGGATAGCTACGCCGTGTCCGCCGGTTCTGTGGTGTGGAGGGCAAAGCGGGAGCGTTTCTTTGTGG
This sequence comes from Citrobacter sp. LST-B2, assembly GCF_057983045.1. NCBI lineage: Bacteria > Pseudomonadati > Pseudomonadota > Gammaproteobacteria > Enterobacterales > Enterobacteriaceae > Citrobacter > Citrobacter sp. LST-B2. The sequence goes on along the minus strand of NZ_CP192598.1, from coordinate 1,971,407 downwards.
TCGGCGCGCTGAGCTATGCCTTGCCCTTTACGGATGTGATGGACTTCTGCGGGTGTGGCGCCATAGCCAAGATTTCTGCATACGACGCAACCCAGTGATGCAACATCTTCCAGCCAGCGTTTATCGTCTTTGGTCATGGCGATATTTCTCACGCGGCATAGCTGAATAATTGCGAGGCTGCGTTTTCTGCTGCCTGCTGAGTTGGGAATGTGCGGAATAAAATATAATTCCAGAGCACATCGAGAACGGATTTATATAGCTGGGAAAATTCGACATCGTCCATTTTTGCGAACGATATGGATTTTGGTTCGTTGCGGGTGGTGCCATCAGGCATTTCGTATCTGGTATAAAAACCAGCCTGGATAGTTACCCATGCGCGGAATGCTTCGAAGGATTTTACTGCGCTGATATTTCCGGCGCGTTTTTCCGCTTCTTCTCGGAGATACTGATCAGCCAGTTCCTGGAGTGTTTCTTCGTGACCAGCGTAGTGAGCCACCAGCTGCACATATCCACGAACCAGTTTTTTATCTGCCGGGGATATTGCACCGCCTGACGGTTGCCAGTAGTCAAAGCCGAGATTCAGCAGTGCGAAAAATTTACGGTGAAATGCTGCATTGCGAGCCTGTTTAAAGTCGGCATACAGGACAGCACCCAGACGGAATTTTTTCTCGATAAATTCGCGGGCGTCTGGTGTGGCCGGAATTAAAACGCCGCCTGCTGATTTTACAAATGAATACTGCGCCATTGGTTTCCCCTTTAGCGCAGCAATTGCTCAGAAATACAGGTTACCGGGTGTTCAGTCCGATACCGTAATTATACCCTAACTTTGCCTTTTTGAACAACGATACAGCCTGCTTGCTCTGCCAGTTCTAACAATGACTTAAGCGACGCGACATGCTCATCGTCATACACATTTCTTAAAGCCGTAACCTTGCCATTTTTGCAGGTGATGAGAACGCGACCGTTATCGGGGAGATGTTCCCCTACCTCCGCCTTTTTGAACACGCTCCCTCCCAACCAATGCACTGGATAAACATACAGTATATATACTCCCAAGTGGCAGGAAGTGCAAACTTTTAAAGGCACAAAACGTTAAAAAACGAAATCAGGTTAATTTTCAACCATATGTTTAATAAAGAAAAACCGCCATTATCTGACGGTTTAATTACGAGTTACAGACTGGTGTGACATGTCACATTGTCAGTTTCACAGCATGCCATCCGGACGTAACCCAGCACTGAGAATCACCTTCACAGGGGCATGACATAACCGGCAGCGCATCGCCGCATTTGCCGCATAAATTTGCACTGATAGATTTGATACGACCACGCACCCGCGCATCATCCTGGCGGATCAGCAGCGCGATATACTCCGACATTTCGTACGGCGCACGACCAGGACGCCGGGCGGCGCAGCCCCGCTCCAGCATGTCCAGTTCCTGAGCATCCAGCACCAGTTCAATTTTGCGCTCACCAGCGGCAGACTGGCGGGCACGTTGTGCCGCTTTGCGCTCTGCTGCGGATTTAGCCATTACGCTGCCTCCCTTCTTACACATAACTCAGGCAAATTGGCGCGCACCAGCGCTTCAGCGAACGGTGGCGGGACCGCATTGCCGCAGCGGGCCACTTGTTTATCTTTGGCGTAGCGCTTGCCGCGATAATCCTGATCGATGATGTACCAGTCAGGGAAGCCCTGTGCGCGATAGAGTTCGTGCGGCTGAAGCATGCGCATACCGATATCGACGATGCGGTACGTTATCCCATCGATGTCGACCATCCCGGTGCATTCCTCGCCGCAGTATTCACGCAGGAACGCCAGCGTTTGCTGTGCGCGCTGTTCGTCGTAGTCTTCGACCGCCAGTGTGGTTTTGACTTCCCCGACATGCAGGCCACCGGCCGTAACTGTCGGCATTGGTTCACTCGTGGGCTGACCATCGCGACAGGTGCCGCGCAGTTTTACCAGGTGGGAAGCAACCACCGCATGGTGATCGACAGTTGTCACCGAGTGGACTGGTTCATCCAGCCCGACGCCCGGCCCCGTATAGTTGCCGCCGTAGTGCTTCGCCAGAAATGCGCTGGCCACGGCGAACTTGTTACCACCAGCGGTTACTGTCCCCAGCGGCTTTTCAAGCTGCAACACACGCGGGTCCTGCCCCGGCCTTTCGCCGTACCCCATCTGGATCAACGTTGGCGTCACCAACTGCGAATGACCGCCGCCGCCCGCCGTAATCGTCGCGCTCGGTTCGTCTGCACGGTGACCGATGCTGGCGCCAAACTGGCGAGCGATGACCGGCGCAACCAGACAGGCACGAGACTGTTTCAGGATAGTGTGAGTGGGTTTATCCAGCGGACGCGGCTTTGCCTGGTACTCACTACCACCGTTACCAGCAAGGAACGGTGTAAGCGCGGCCTCAACGATACCGAGGGCATGACCATTCCCGCCCGGGCGCCGTGACGTACCGGCGGTGATTGTCGGGACAGGTTGTGTGACATCCTGCCCTGTCGCGCCTGTTCTGAACTTCGTCAGGTGCGGTACGGCAACCGCGTAGCCATGCGTTTTGGTGATTGTCTGCAGTGGTTCTTCCAGCGACTGGCCCCGGAAGCAGTCGTAATGCGTTTTGGTGCTGGTATGGTTGCACTTCACGATAAACGGCGACGCACTGTCGATAACGAAACGCTGAATACCGCGTGCAATGCGCTTGAGCGTGTTCACTGCCAGGGGCTTTTTGCGGTCGAAGATCGACAGCGCAGGAATGGTCCAGTCGATACACTCCGCAGCGGTGCGCCACGGTAACAGCTTGCCAGCCTGAACCGCCGGTGACTTCGGACTCCCGTGTGTTGGCTCCGGCCACACTATCGGTTTCCCGTCACAGCGCATAACCATGAAGAAGCGTTTTCTGATCGTCGGCGCACCGTAATCACAGGCGCGTAGTTCGCGATACTCAACGACATAACCCAGACCTTTTACCAGTCTGGCGGCGTCCTCGCTGTCGAGAGGAATACCCAGGAATTCACAGCACTCCACCAGCGCAGGATGATCGGGAGAAATCCCCGTCGTTAGCATGGCGACGAAAGCTCGGAAGGTTTCGCCAACACGTTCAGGGTCCGGGCGCATTTCACCAGCAAGAAGCGGCCCCCATGTTTTAAACTCTTCGACGTTCTCCAGCTTCATAACACGAGGCTTAACATCAAGCCCCCAGCGCAGTGTCACCCAGGCCAGACCGCGTATCGCTTTTTCTACTGGCTTCGCACCTTTAGCTTTCGAAAAATGGCGGCAATCCGGGGAAAACCACGCGAGCGCAACCGGGCGGCCAGCAGTCGCAACTTTTGGACTGACGTCGTATACAGATTCGCAGTAGTGCAACGTATCAGGATGGTTTGTCGTGTGCATCGCCACGGCGTTCTCATCGTGGTTTATCGCAATATCAACGCTACGCCCGATCGCCATTTCAATACCGGTTGACGCGCCACCGCCACCAGCGAAATTATCAACAATGATTTCTCTCACGCGTATTTCTCCATCGCGCTTGCCAGCGAACGGGCAGCAGTAACAATTGACGGTACCGGCATTTTTTCCAGCCACATCCGGTTGATGTGATGCAACAGGCGGCGCTGGTGATGTGCAGGGAGATCACCAGCATTCTCTATCTGAGAAAAAACCATATGCACTTCTGCTGGCCATACCGTCTCTGGAATATCAGGAAACAAAATGGTTTCGAGTTCAATCAACCTTCGATATGCGCTATCTAGCAAAGCATCTTTCATGCAGCCTGCTCCCCTGGTTCTTTGATTGATTCAGCGATCCCAGGCAAAAGTATTACATCGGGCGAATCACACTCATTTCCCCATACGTCAAAGCCATGCGAGGACTGCCGCGCAAACAATTCAATGCGTGGGATGTCACCCAGTAGTTGAACCAGCTTTTCACGTACAAAGTCAGGTTTTTGCGAATGCGCAAGTCGCGGTGCGGTAAATGACTGGATGATTCCGGCGTCAACACGTTCAGGAAGATTCCCCTTAACCGCAAAAAGACAATCTTCACTATTAGCGCGGGTCATATGACCCATTCCCATTACCAGTTTGTCTGTCTGACGGCTTCCGCACTTATTCCAGGTAAAGCCTTTCATTGTCATCAGCCGGAACCCCCACGCCTCGACCACCTTCAGTGCTTCAATCGGTTGTGTCGGTACCCACCACATAGCCAGCAGGCAGTTTTCTGCAGCGAGATCCCACACTGGCAGACGGCAGATATCGAGAACATTCATCACGGAATATTTGAACCCGGCGCCACGGTCACCGTCTGCAGCTTTGTCCCGGTATGCCCACGGCGGATCTGCATAAATTAACGTGTATTTTTTATTCACTCTTTTCCCCTTCTCGCTGCTGGCGCCAGTAATTTAAGCGTTGTCTGAAAAATTCCCGGTAGCTTTCCGGCGTCGCATCAATGTGCTGAATAACCGTCTGCCGAGTGACTTTTCGCTCATAGAGCTGACGAACGAGTGCGGCGGCGCGCATGTCGTAATGCTCCTGGAGTTGGCACTCTTGCGGCCATTTAGCACGATTGAACGGTAAGCCGGGCGGGAGATAATCCGATTGCCCGACCATGCCTCAAGCCCTCATGTTTTTCTCTGAGTGAACGTAGAAACGGGGATCAACACTTTTCAGCGTGAAGTGTGTAACAGGCATGTCGTCATGCCGCTCGATGCCGACCAGATTCGACATGCAAAGCGCAAAGACACGTTTCTGGAGTTGCTCCAGGGTAATTTTGATGTCCGGGTGATATTTCTTAATCGCAGACATAATTCCCTGGTATGACAGCGTTTTGCCCTTCATGATTGCCACCAACTGCGACGCTGGTAATTCACTGGATTTTGGCTGTACATCAGGCTTCGGGGATGTTGCTATGGGTTTAATTGAATCCAGCAGCAGGCGACAACGGCTGGTAACCCCTACCCTGTAACCCGTTTTTTTGTCGTAATTTTCTTTGCTGCCCGAAGTCCAGACAGTTGCAGTTTCACGAAGTTTTACTGTCTTCTCGCCACCGGAGTAGATCACTGTGCCGGTGTGAGTTTTACCGTGGCGCCGCGGTGTTGACTCCGCCGCTTTCGCCTTTTTCACTGTCGGTGTAACGCGTGCGGTTAAACCCGGCACCGGAACAGGACGGGGACACGGAACGTATATCGAACGGCTACGCGCTCTGGCACCGGCATTCATCCGCCAGATGATTACATTCGTCCAGTCACAGGCATCATCAACAGTCGCTACTTTCGGATAAATTAAATCGGTCATTGGTCTTTCCTCATTGGATTTCGCGCTGGTCAGGCGCTTTTAAAATGCATCGGTGTTGTACTTCTCTGCATACTTTCGTTGCTGTTTTCTGGGTTTTGCTGCCTCCAGTTGAATACGGGTCTTCTCTTTGCCGACGTGCTGATCGATCGGCAGAAAGTGACCGTTTTTAAATTCCTGATAAACCACAGTACCAGCAGCCGCAAACCGGCATTTGCCGAGAATGACCTCAGCCACACCAGCCGCCGGGCTTTCAGGGTTATAAACTTCATCGCGGTACAGAAACAGGATGCTGTCAGCGTCCTGCTCGATAGAGCCTGAATCACGCAGGTCTGACATTACCGGGCGACGCTGCGCCGCCGGACGCGCATCAACCGCGCGGGAAAGCTGGCTGAGCGCAAAGGTTGGTGTATGTAGCCGCATAGCCATCGTTTTGAGATTGCGGGAAATGTGCGCTACGGCAAGGTCGTTACGCTCTGCTTTCGGTTTCTTAATCAGGCCGAGATAGTCGACCATGATCATTGCCAGATGCGGATGGCGTCGCTTGTGTGTCTCTGCGATAGCGCGGATCTGTTCGACTGTGAGATCGGTCGCATCGACAATCCAGATGTCCCGGTCTGTAAGTTCTCCAATGGCTGCAGTCAATCGCGCCCAGTCCTCGTCGTACATGTCCTGAGGATTACGCAGGCGAGAAACGGACAGGTTTCCGGCACCAGCGAGCGAACGTTCAACAATCTGAGCCGCCGCCATTTCCATGCTGAAAATCAACGCACCGCCGCCCTTTGCCGTCACACCTTCCACTACGGTAAGCGCAAACTCTGTTTTACCCATGCCTGGGCGACCAGCCACGACAATAAGATCCTGCGGGTTAATACCGCCTGTTGCGTTATCAAGATCCGCAATACCAGTCAATAAATTGCGCGTGGATTCATCACCATCCATGCGTTTCTGTACTGTGTCCATGTAAGCGGGCAAAAGCTCGTTGATGTGTACCGGCTGAACGTCGCCACTATCAGCAGTCATGTCCAGCAGCTGCGCCACAGCATTTTCGACCACCTGATCTCGTTGCTCCTGGTTGGCAGCTTTGCGGATACCGTCAGCGCCATCCTGCAGAAGTTTCGCCAGCGCGCGGCTGCGCCAGGCCTTAACCATCTTCCCGGCATACCCTTTCAGGTTCGGCACTGTTGCGGGGATACGGGATATTTCAGACAGGTCAGCCAGACTTGAACCGCCCAGCGCTTCGCTGATGAATAACATGTCGATCATGCCGTTAGTCAGCGCCTGTTTTTTTATCTCGCTGAATGTACGGCGATGAAAACCAATGCTGAATGATTCCTCTGGCGTGGAGGCGATCACGTCAAATGCGTCAGGAGAAGCACCGCCATTCAGCAGGCCAGCCAGCACACACGCTTCCAGTTCCTGAGGAGTCATAGCGAACCTTCCCGGGTATTACGCAACGTTTCTGGTTTCATCAGGTAATCAAAACTTGCACGCCATCCCCCGTTTGCGCCGAAATAAAAATCCGGTGCGGCAGCGCGGAATTTTTCGAAGTAGCCGAGAAATGCACCCGTTGTTTTGTTTTTCATGTGGGCGGCAAGTCTGGTAATCATTCGACGGCGATCATCATCAAGCTCTGCTGTTGGCAACGTATCAGCGAAAATTTCGTTGTATCCGCTCATGACAGCTTCCGGATCAATTTCAGCTTCCAGTACAGCCCATGCCTCAGCGTCAGCCAGATAACCATCGAACCGTTTAACGCGGCAGATATTCGCCGGTTTCGGCAGACTGTCACCACGGCGGCGCCATGTGGCTAATACCCAGCGGATCACCAGTTGAATTTCTGCCAGGGTGTAACCTTCCCGGGTTGTGGTTGCCGTCAGCATCATCACAAACGGTTTCAGATCACGGCAGCGAGTGCCGGTTTTCTCGTTGTAAAACTCAAGCGCTTTTTGAGCATCAGACAAAATACGGTCTTCGCTTTCCCCCATTTGGGGGTTAGGGGGATCTTTAGGTTCATTGACTGGTTCAAAAGAGTGACTGGTTCTGGTGCCGCCACACGGCATAGGGGGTGTGCTTTCTGACGGCATACCTGTGCTTTCTGACGGCATAGGGGCTATGCTTTTTGGCGGCACAGGGTTATCCAGATTGAGGTAATACACATTCGACGTGTTGCCCTTGCCGTTATTCGCGCCGATACGATTCTCTTTTGCCAATAACCCCATAGAGATCAACGCATCAATGTGATCACGTACGGCGCTTTTGCTGCACTCGCAGTGATCTGCAATGTGTTTGTACGACGGCCAGCATTCGCCGTTGTCATTCGCATTATCAGCCAGTTTTATTAGCACCAGCTTGCGGATAGGGTTTCCGGTTTTAATTGCCATCGCTTTGGCCATCAGAGTCATGCTCATAATCAAATCCCCAGTGTTTCGGCGATTTGACGGCATGCCGCCTGATATTCCTCAGGTGACAATTCTATTTCGCGGAGTTCTTCTTTCAGTTTTTCATACTGCGCCCAGATAGATAGCGCAGCTGCGCGACGGCCTTCGAAAATATCTTCGATATCATCCAGGGTGGCTGGCGCCCCGTTTAGTCGAAATCCGTTCCGCCATGTAATGCGGTCGATTGAAGTCAGCATGTTGGTCTTTCCTCGATACAAGTTAAACGCTGGTCAGGCGCTGTGTTTCCTGTATGGCTTGTAATGCCTGTGCTATCCGCTGGGGTCGATCCCTGGCATCAAGTAGCAACGCGATAATTGCGGCGGCGAAATCACGGATCGCAATGCAAATTAAATGCTGAGTGGTCATTCCCAGCTGCGCGTATCTTTCCGCAGGCAGTGCAGCTTCCATCGCTTTGGCCAGCGCTTTGGTTTTGGTTCTCGCCGCTTTAGTCTCTCCACGTAACCAGCGAAAAATCTGCTGCCGGTTGTTGTTGATAGCCCGCCAGTCAGCATTACCTTTCGAATCCTCCATCTGGTGCAGTTTCACAGAGCTGGTATTGCCACCCATCCGAAACCACATACGGGTGATCTCGATGGCAACATGTTCCTGCCCGCGTTCCGCAGCCCAGTTGAAGATCTCTCTTTTCAGTTCGTCGAGGTTTTCCACTCGTTCGCGTCTCCTGTCGCTGAAAACCTGATTACGCTTAATCAGATTTTAAATACGCCTCTTGTTAAGCTGCGTTATCAGTTTTCGAAACATCCTGGTACTCGCACGGGTCATAAACGAGCTCGCCAGCGGTCATGAGAGCCAAACGAGCGGCTCTCTTTTCGGGGATATGCACTCCCCAACGAGAAACTGCGGGCTGAGATACGCCCAATGCTTTTGCCAATTTGGCCTTACTGCCAAAGTAATTAATTGCATCTTGAGTAAGCACATTCACCTCCTGGTATTAACGTTTGTTTGGAAATTACAACTTAACATAAGGTAAGTCAAATTAATTTACATTAACCCTATGAAGAACATCGAACTGAATGACCGCATCCGCAGCAGAAGAACACAACTCGGCATGTCGCAGCAAAAACTTGCAGATGCTGTGAAGGTTTCGCACGTCACTATTTTTAAATGGGAAAGCGGTGAAACACAGCCTCGAGGAAAGAATCTATTCACATTAAGTAAGGTGTTGAAGTGCTCTCCAACATGGCTGCTTTATGGTGATGAAGACCAAACACCATTACCACCATCAGAAATACCGACAGAGTTAGATGAGCGCCAACAGAAACTGCTTGAGCTTTTCGATTCCCTCCCTGAGTCAGAGAAAGATCGGCATTTGGCTGATTTGGAGCAAAAAGTTGATGACTTCAATGCTCTTTTCGAAGAACTACTAGCCGCCAGAAAAAAATCGCAAAAAAAATAACTCAATTATTCAATTAGTTATATTCTCTCGCCAACTAACTTAACTTTTTTTAAGCAAAAACCATTGACCACTAACTTACCTTTAATTAAGCTTTGCAACATCAACGACGCACTAACCACGCGGCAGTTGTTCAGAAAAACGTTCTGACAGTCTGGAAAGACAGGCAACGAATTCGCGGGTCGCCGCCAGTACGATGACATGCGGGAAAGACCGCAATGAATCCAAAATTGCTGTGTGTAGTCTTTGCCCAGCCACCACGGTGGGCACATTTTTTCACATAGCAACGAGCACAGAGGAAAGACCAACTCGGGCATGACCAGCCCTGACAGCCCGGAAAGACGGGCAACAGATGTAAAAAAACCCACCGAAGTGGGTCTCTTTACCCGGGACGGTGACCAAACCACCCGGAGGTGGTACAGGGGACCAACCCTGTACCGAGGAAAGACCAACGACATGAGCCGCTGATCGGCTCAAATTATACATCAGTAAGGAGCCGCTATGGAAGCGCTTACCATCCCTGTAACGCTGTACATCCATTACAACGCCAACACTTTTTCTCAGGAAAAAATCATTGTCGCCACCTGTGACATGTCACGTAGTTTTCCAGATCAATATGTCTTGCTGGAAACGCGCAATATCTCCATCGATGTAAACCAACCAGAGCCATTCGACATTATTGCTCTGCAGGTCGACCAGCTGCGTGACCAGAAAGAGAAAATCGCAACTTTGGCACAAAGTCAGATAGCCCTGGTTGACGACAAAATACAGCAACTGCTCTGTATTGATCACTCCCCTGTTCAGGAAAGCGACATCCCATATTGATCAACCGGCGCATGACCAGCGCCAGTAACCAAAGAGGAAAGACCAAGTGACAATCTACAACTGTCTGTTCGAGCCGAAAAAATCGGCTATCAAGGATGGTGCTGTTGCGTTGGCAATCAGCATCGAAGCGCCAAATAAAAAAGTCGCTGAAAGTATCATTATCGGCAAACTCTGGGAGCATTATCCCGCAAATGGCGACAACTATTTTAAGCCTAAAATCTGGGAAGATTCAGAGGGCCAGCCTCGTCCGGAAGTCGGAAAATTTGATGAGCAATTTGCTCAGGCGAACACATTCGACGGGGAAAAGTGGATCGCCAACAAATCAGACACCAGTACCCCAAATTTACCTGCCAACGATGAGATAATCGATCTGACGAAGCTGCCAGCTCGTGAACGCTTCATTGCCGTTCTTATGTTCAGTAATTCCCCCATTGACGGTGTACTTTACTCTCAGGTGCTGGATTATCTCGATAATCTGGAAAATAACCACGAGCCGTTTGATGATGACGATCGGCTGAATTCTAATATTCTTCATGCCCTGGAAAATAACGAACCCGTTCGTCACATGCATGTTGAGGGGTTAAACAATCTGATTCAGGCCATCTTCGCTAAATTTGAAGGCCAGACACCGGGTAAGGCAGCAATTTCACAATTCATTAAACACTGGCTGGAGAATCCTAGTAAGCGTGAAGAAATGCTGCCGGAAAATACCGCATTGGATAATGATGGTGTCAACAATGGCAGTAACAAAGTAGCACCACAGTGCGGATATAAGCATTCTTATGCCACACTGGATCAGGAAATTGCCCTCGCCCTTCTCCCGATCAATTTCACAGAAACAGTATCAGTTCGCGCGCTACGTGCTGCTGAACACATCATTGAAGAAGACCGCGAAGATTTCAAACGCTGGTCAGCGGCACTACGTTCAACAGTGCAGATCCTAAACTATGACCGCCCTAGTGTTTTTGGCGTTATTCAGGATGCACCTGCTAAAGATACATACCATTTCCCTGAGTCACTGCGGCGCCATATTGATTCCTGGCTGGCTGAAAATGGTCAGTTCGAGTGTGCTGATACTGATGCGGATAGAACCGGCAAACTGCTTGCGGCAGAGCGCGGCGAGTACGTAGAAGGTATCAGCGACCCTAACGATCCGAAATGGGTTAAAACCGATACCCAACCGCAGGTATCAAACCTCGGAAATGGAATGTTCTCTGTTGATAATCTGCTACCTGAAACCGCCTCAAATGAAGGTGAAAAACAGGAAGTGACCGAACAAGGAACTGTTACAGAAGACCAGGCAACACAGGCCCGTGAAACGTTGAATAGTATGGGTTACGGCGTTTATGCAACGAACCATGACGAAACTGACCAGCAAGAAGAAAAGCTGAGCGATAAAGTAAAAATTATCGTTCAGGATGCGGATCAACTTGTCGAGCGCGTTAAACGTGAAGAGCAGCTCCCGCAGGCATCTGAACTGGTTCAGAGCATCAACGAAATGCAGTCTACTGAACGCGATAACCTGGAATTGTGGAAAGAGGTGTTCAAAACAGATGAACGTTTTACTACTGCGTTCTCTGTGAATGGAGGCGGAACCTCGATCAATGGCACCTACATGACCATGATTGCTACCCGCGAATTTGGTCCGAAAGGTATCGGCTGGGGTGTCGATATTCTGGAAGAACGCTTTGACGATGGCGCGCCAATTACTCGCACAGTCAAAGGCACTGACGGTAATAACACGTGGGAACTTATACCCGACGGTGTCGGCGGCATCCTGACAGAGAAACATCACGTTATCAAAATCAGACTTTGGTACACCCGCAATGGTGTACGCGGAGAGGAAATTTCTTTCGGGTGTACCCCATATATTTACGGCAGCAAATACGGCCCTATTTGCGATGGTGAAGCGACAAAAAAATCACTGACTGACGCAACCAAAAAAGCGCTGTCTGCACTTGGTTTCTGCGCTGATATTTTCATGGGCCTGTACGATAACCCGGAATATCGCCAGAAAAATAAAGAAGAATTCGCGCTCAAAAATGCCAGCGAAAACGCCGAGGATGCCGCCCGTGTACGTCGGGAACTGGACGACAAACTGACCCGAGTCGCTAACACCATTGCATCTGCTGTATCAGAGCACGAGATCAACAAGGTCTATTCTTCGATTGCTCGCGAAGCGGAGGTGCATCGCAAGGATGCAGAGGCGAAAGGTGACACACAGCATGCCCGTTACTTAGGTGGGCGTCTGCGTCGCCTGACAACTATCAAAGATGGACGTATCGCCGAACTGAAAAAAGTACAGGAGAAAGCATAATGACTACTGCAATCGCGTTAGCTGCCGACTATACCAACCTGCTGCAATTGCTGGAAAGCTCTGATGAACTGACTCCGGAAATGATCGCCGATACTCTGGAAGGCATTGAAGGAGAACTGGCGGATAAGCTGGATGCCATCATGGTAATAGCCCGCAATAATCTCGGACATGCCAAAACCTGTGATGAGGAAATGAAGCGCCTGGCGGAGCGCAAAAAGTCTTTCGAAAATAAAGATAAAACTCTGCGGGAATATATTCTGTCGTGCCTTATGGCCGCGAATCTGGATAAGCTCAAGACACCTAAAAACACTTTTACTGCCCGTAAAGGTAGCATCAGCGTTGTGATCGATAACGAAAAGCTACTGCCTGATGATCTGGTAAATGTTCAGACGATTATCGCCCCGGACAAAAAAGCCATCAAAGAGGCAATAGAGGCTGCAGAAGCTGCCGCAGCGCAAATCACCGCTGATGGTGGCGAAGTTCCTGCCGAACTGTTAACGCCCGTACCGGGCGCTCATCTTGAGATCGGCGAACGTTCATTGCAGGTGCGCTAACTATGCTGAAACTATCCCTCAAACGTGGCGATGCAGTACATGTCGTTTTCCCTGACGGTAGTAACGGCATTATTGAAGCCCGCAGCCGTTGTGAACTGGGTATGCATCTGCCGAAAAACGTGAAGGTTACGCGTGAGAAAGGCGCATTCCTCCCTGCAAACCTGATTAAGCGTAATCAGAAATAAAACCCCGCTACCGCTAGCATTGCGGCCTCACTATTCACAGGAGGTCGCAATGCTGCGATGGCAACCCGGAGCTACTCTGCTCACAGATTTCGATATAAAGATTGGCCGGTTATCGGCAAGCGTACGAAAGAAGACACTGACCCAGTCCGACATCGAACGCGCCTGCAGTGATGCTGACGACGCTGTGTACCGGATGATGAGGAAAGACCAACATGACCAGAGAAAACGATCTGCTAACAGACGCTGAACTGATTGAGTTTACCGGCTATCAGAAACCATCCAAACAACGGGAAATACTGGACCGAGGCGGCGTTTCGTACATTCCCGACCGGGAAGGGCGCCCGATGGTTACCTGGACACATATCAACGCTGTACTGAACGGACAGATCGCCGTGCAGACCAGTACAGAAGAGAAACCCGATTTTGGAGCTATTTAAATGGGGCGCAGAAGAAAGGATCCGGGTGATAACAGGCTACCCCCGCGCGTATCAAAAACCAGAACGCGTTACTACTACAAACCCACCTCGCGGGAAACCGTGACGCTTGGACCAATCACCCTCACCATGTCAGCGTTATGGAAACGGTACGAGGAAGAACGACGCAATTATTCAGATGTGATGACGTTCGAAAAGCTCTGGAAGATGTTTCTAAAAAGCGCCTACTACACCGAGCTTGCAATACGAACCCAGCGGGATTACCTGCAACATCAGAAAAAACTACTTGCCGTATTCGGTAAAGTTAAAGCTGACTTAATCAAACCGGAAGACGTTCGTCAGTTTATGGATCGTCGTGGCCTGCAAAGTAAAAATCAGGCTAACCAGGAAATGAGCAGTATGTCGCGTGTTTACCGATGGGGATATGAGCGCGGTTACGTTAAGGGAAATCCGTGCGCCGGCGTCAGTAAATTCTCTCTCAAGGCTCGCGAGCAATACATCACTGACGAAGACTATCTGGCGATTTATAAACATGCAGATCACGTCGTCAGGGCAGCAATGGAAATATCGTACCTGTGCGCAGCCCGGCAAGCTGATGTACTCGCTCTGCGCTGGATGCAGATATCTGACAAGGGGATTTTTATCCAGCAGGGTAAGACAGGGAAAAAGCAAATTAAGGTGTGGACGCCCCGCCTTCGGCAGGCGCTGGAAACGGCACAGACAGAATGCCCGAGGCTCTCACCTGACGCACTGGTTATCTATAACAATGATCGTGGTCAGTTCATCCGCAAGACATTCAATAACCGCTGGCTAAAGGCCGTACGTGCCGCACAAAGCGAACTGGGCCGACAACTGGATTACACGTTTCACGATATCAAGGCAAAAGCCATTTCTGATTTTGAGGGGAGTAGCAGGGATAAGCAGATTTTTAGCGGTCACAAAACTGAAAGTCAGGTGCTTATCTATGACAGAAAGGTGCAAATCAGCCCGACGCTGGATCGTCCGGTTATTGGGGAAAAGTGAATTTTTATGCTTATGGAGGGATGGGATATTCTCCGAGAATATTCTTTTTTTATTCTTCGCCTCAAAAACAAAGGGGCTAGCTTATTGCTAACCCCTTGTTTAATCTGGCGGAAGCGCAGAGATTCGAACTCTGGAACCCTTTCGGGTCGCCGGTTTTCAAGACCGGTGCCTTCAACCGCTCGGCCACACTTCCGGAATGAGGCGCACTATAAACATCCCGATGCGCTGTGTAAAGCCCGAATGTGTTCGTTTGCCTGAAAAACAGTCAAAATGTTGTTAATAGCCTGAAATAACAACAGATTGTCCATTTATTCAGCACAATACTCATGCTTTATCAGCTATTCACTGTCATCCACGATGAAACCTGATTTAGATCAAATGAGTAAAGATGGGTAAAAGCGCTGTGTCGTCGTCTGTGTTTTCATTATCCTCCATCATTAATTACATCTGTCATAAGAGAGTGACTCATGGATCGTATTGTTAGTTCATCACATGACCGTACATCGCTACTTAGCACGCACAAAGTACTGCGTAATACCTATTTTCTGCTGAGCCTGACGCTGGCATTTTCGGCGATCACCGCCACCGCCAGCACCGTGCTGATGCTGCCTTCTCCGGGTCTGATTCTGACGCTGGTGGGGATGTACGGGCTGATGTTCCTGACCTATAAAACGGCGAACAAGCCAAGCGGTATTATTTCCGCGTTTGCCTTCACTGGTTTCCTCGGTTACATCCTTGGGCCGATTCTGAACGCTTACCTGTCCGCTGGAATGGGCGACGTGATCGGGATGGCGCTGGGCGGCACCGCGCTGGTGTTTTTCTGCTGCTCCGCCTATGTGCTGACCACCCGCAAAGACATGTCCTTCCTCGGCGGCATGCTGATGGCCGGTATTGTGGTGGTACTGATTGGTATGGTTGCTAACATCTTCCTGCAACTGCCAGCGCTGCACCTGGCGATCAGCGCGGTGTTTATCCTGATTTCTTCAGGCGCAATCCTGTTTGAAACCAGCAACATCATCCGTGGCGGTGAAACCAACTATATCCGCGCAACGGTTAGCCTCTACGTTTCGCTGTACAACATCTTTGTCAGCCTGCTCAGCATTTTGGGCTTCGCCAGCCGCGATTAACGGCAATCCGGCATGACACCCGGCCCCGCTTATGCGGGGCTTTGTTTTTTGGTAAACTGCCGCCAGGTTGTCTAACGCAGTGAAGAATTATGTTGATCTTTGAAGGTAAAGAAATCGCTACCGACGCCGACGGCTATCTGAAAGATAGCGCGCAGTGGAGCGAGCCGATGGCGGTGGTCATTGCTGAAAACGAGGGAATTATCCTCTCCCCGGAACACTGGGAAGTGGTGCGTTTTGTGCGCGACTTTTATCTGGAGTTTAATACCTCGCCTGCGATTCGTATGTTAGTCAAAGCGATGGCGAATAAGTTTGGCGAGGAGAAAGGCAACAGCCGTTATCTGTATCGTCTGTTTCCAAAAGGCCCGGCAAAACAGGCCACTAAAATTGCTGGCCTGCCAAAACCGGTGAAGTGTATTTAATAACGAATACTAAAACCGGTAAACGCCTCTCGAGGACGGTGCGGCTCACTCAGGACTCTGTCTACCCGGGCAGAACGCGGGCCGCCGTCCTTGAGCCATTTCAGTAATTTGTCGACCTGCTCCGCTTCGCCGCTGGCAACCACCTCCACGCTGCCATCATCCCTGTTCCTGGCGTAACCGGTTAAGCTCAGACGCCGTGCCTCCTGCTGCGTGGTATAGCGAAATCCCACGCCCTGAACCCGGCCATAAACCCACGCGATAATGCAGACTCTCGACATTGTTATTCTCCTTCACATCCTCGGGCGCGTTGCAAATCCGGGTAAAACTCAGGACAATGGCGCCCATTTCTTTGATTCGACAGAACCGTTAATTATGAGTGTACGTTTAGTGTTAGCCAAAGGGCGCGAAAAATCATTACTTCGCCGCCATCCGTGGGTCTTTTCTGGTGCCGTTGCCCGTATGGAAGGTAAAGCCAACCTCGGTGAAACCATCGACATTGTTGACCATCAGGGTAAATGGTTAGCCCGTGGCGCCTTTTCCCCGGCGTCGCAAATCCGCGCACGCGTCTGGACCTTCGACAAGAACGAGTCTGTCGATATCGCCTTCTTCACCCGCCGTCTGCAACAGGCGCAGCAATGGCGCGACTGGCTGGCGAAAAAAGATGGTCTGGACAGCTATCGTTTGATCGCCGGAGAATCCGACGGCTTGCCGGGCATAACCATCGACCGCTTCGGTCATTTCCTGGTGCTGCAACTGCTCAGCGCTGGCGCGGAATATCAGCGTGCCGCATTGATTAGCGCGCTGCAAGCGCTCTACCCGGAATGTGCGATTTATGACCGTAGCGATGTCGCGGTACGTAAAAAAGAGGGGATGGAGCTGACGCAAGGCCCGGTCACCGGTGAGATCCCCCCTGCACTGCTGCCAATTGAAGAGCACGGTATGAAGCTGCTGGTGGATATCCAGGGCGGTCACAAAACCGGTTATTACCTCGATCAACGTGACAGCCGTCTGGCGACGCGCCGTTATGTCGAAAACCAGCGGGTGCTCAATTGTTTCTCCTACACCGGAGGTTTTGCTGTTTCTGCACTGATGGGCGGTTGTCGTCAGGTGACCAGCGTCGATACCTCCCAGGAAGCGCTGGATATTGCGAAACAGAACGTTGAACTCAACAAACTCGATCTCAGCAAGGCAGAATTTGTCCGTGACGATGTCTTTAAACTGTTACGAACCTATCGCGATCGTGGCGAAAAGTTTGATGTCATCGTGATGGATCCGCCGAAGTTTGTCGAAAACAAAAGCCAGTTGATGGGGGCATGTCGGGGTTACAAGGATATCAACATGCTGGCGATCCAGTTGCTGAATCCGGGCGGCGTGCTGTTGACGTTCTCCTGTTCCGGCCTGATGACAACAGATTTATTTCAGAAAATCATCGCCGATGCCGCAATTGATGCAGGGCGTGATGTACAATTTATAGAGCAGTTCCGTCAGGCCGCCGATCATCCCGTGATCGCTACCTACCCGGAAGGGCTGTATCTGAAAGGGTTTGCCTGTCGCGTCATGTAACTTGAAAAGTGGAATTTTACCCTCATATCGAGAGTAATGATTTCCCGGGAGGTGACTATGATTGCCAGCAAATTCGGTATCGGCCAGCAGGTCCGCCATTCCCTGTTAGGATATCTCGGAGTGGTCGTGGATATCGACCCGGTCTATTCGCTTGCAGAGCCGTCACCTGATGAGTTGGCGGTCAACGACGAGCTTCGCGCCGCTCCGTGGTATCACGTGGTGATGGAAGATGATGACGGTCGTCCAGTGCATACCTATCTTGCCGAAGCGCAGCTAAGCAGCGAAACGCAGGACGAGCATCCTGAACAGCCTTCGATGGATGAGCTTGCTCAGACCATTCGTAAACAGTTGCAGGCCCCTCGCCTGCGTAACTGATCCTTACCAGGGCCCGATGGCGCATTGCTTCTCGGGCCTGTCTTCTTTCGGCCGCCAGACTCGTCGACTTACTTCGTTAACCCCAGTCGTGGGATCTCAATCGCCGGGCAGCGATCCATCACCACCATCAATCCCGCTTCGCGCGCCAGCACCGCAGCCTGCTCATTAATCACGCCCAATTGCATCCACAGCGTTTTCGCGCCAATCGCAATCGCTTCCTGAGCGACGCCCCATGCCGCTTCTGAATTACGGAACACATCCACCATATCCACTTTTTCCGGCACGTCCGCCAGCGTCGCGTAGCCCTTCTGCCCTAACAAGGTTTTACCGGCAACCTTCGGGGAAACCGGAATCACGTGATAGCCCTGATCGAGTAAATACTTCATCACGCGGTAGCTTGGACGGTCAGGCTTATCGCTTGCGCCAACCAATGCAATGGTTCGGGTCGAGGTTAAAATGCCAGCAATATCGGTCTCTTTCATCATCATTCTCCAGGCTGTTTTGCAAAGTGTACGACAATCCTGACAACCCAACCATGCGTCCCACCCGTAAGTATGAGAGCAAAACGCCAAAATATGTCTATATGTTAGTAAACATGATTATCGAAAAATTTTGATACATTCTTACCCGGCGGTCCTTGGACAGGAGAACCCTATGAAAACCGGCACTGTGACCCTGATGATAGCCCTCTGCTTGCCGGTCACGGTTTTCGCTACCACTCTTCGTCTTTCAACCGACATTGACCTGCTGGTACTGGACGGCAAAAAGGTCTCCAGTTCACTCCTGCGCGGCGCGGACAGCATTGAGCTCGATAATGGGCCCCATCAACTTGTTTTTCGGGTTGAGAAGACAATCCGCCTCCCCAGCCATGCAGAACAGCTCTACATTTCCCCGCCGCTGGTGATCAGTTTTGACACTCAGCGCGTGGAGCAGGTTAATTTTCACCTTCCGCGCCTGGAAAGCGACCGCGACGCCAGCCATTTTGACGTGGCGCCACGGCTGGAATTACTGGATGGCAATGCGATGCCGATCCCGGTACAACTGGATATCCTCGCCATTACCTCAAAAACTAAAGCCATTGATTTTGAGGCAGAAACGGAGCGCTACAATAAATCGGCAAAACGTGCTTCCTTACCCCAGTTCGCGACGATGATGGCCGACGACAGCACTCTGCTTTCGGGGGTCTCAGAACTGGATACCATCCCGCCGCAATCTCAGACGCTCACAGAACAGCGTCTGAAATACTGGTTTCGCCAGGCGGACCCGCAAACGCGTAATAGCTTTCTGCAATGGGCGGAGAAACAGCCCTCGTCCTGATGTTTTGTTCCGTCCGGCTTTTTTTTCGTCTTTCTCTTGCAGCATCAGGCACATTAAGTACTCTGTAGCAAAACCCACAATGGAACTGAATGATGGAACTGACGACTCGCACTTTGCCGGCGCGTAAGCACATTGCGCTGGTTGCACACGATCACTGCAAAAAGATGTTGATGAGCTGGGTAGAACGCCACCAGCCGTTGCTGGAAAAACATGTGCTCTACGCCACCGGGACGACCGGAAATCTTATTCAACGCGCGACGGGTATGGACGTTAACGCCATGCTGAGCGGTCCGATGGGTGGCGATCAGCAGGTTGGCGCGTTGATTTCTGAAGGGAAAATTGATGTGCTGATTTTCTTTTGGGATCCGCTTAACGCGGTTCCGCACGATCCGGATGTGAAAGCGTTGCTGCGCCTGGCGACCGTCTGGAATATCCCTGTCGCCACCAACGTCGCCACGGCGGATTTCATTATCCAGTCGCCACACTTCAATGATGCCGTTGACGTGCTCATTCCGGACTATCCGCGTTATCTGGCTGAACGCCTCAAGTAATCCCGCGCAGGCGACGGGCGTCGCCTGTTGCTTACGGTTTTCTTACCACCGGCACGTCCAGGTCTTTGAGATCCTCCACGAAGCGTGAGGGGGTCGCTTTGTTGTACAGCAGCCAGACCCGATGGCGGGCGCGGGTCAGGGCAACGTAAAGCAACCGCCGCTCTTCCGCATCCGGAAAATCTTCCACGACCGGCAGCAACGCCTCTTCCATGATGGATTCACGCGCCGGTGCCGGGAAACCATCGCTCCCTTCCTGTAGCCCGACAATGATAACGTAATCCGCCTGTTGCCCCTTGCTGGCGTGGATGGTCATGAAATCAAGTTGCAGCTTAGGCCAACGGGTTGCCGCCTTTTCGAGACTGGCCGGTTTCAGATGGTGATAACGCGCCAGCACCAGAATCCGCTCGTCGGCTTTCGCATAACCGGAGATCTTATCCAACAACGCATCAAGCTGCGTGTCATCCAGCAACGTAACGGCTTTCTTATCTCCCGTCGTCAGACTATTAAGCGGTTTCTTGAGTTGATGTGGGTTCTGCTGAATAAAGCGGTTAGCGATTTCGCCAATGCGATTGTTGAAACGGTAAGTGGTGTCGAGATCGCAACGGTCACCGTCGCCGAAGGTCTGATGAAACGCAGTCGTTAAGGAAAGCTGCGCGCCGCTAAAACGGTAAATAGCCTGCCAGTCATCCCCGACGGCGAACAACGTGGTATGGCTATTTTGCTTACGCAATGCAGCCAGCAGCGCGGCACGCTGCGGGGAGATATCCTGAAATTCATCCACCAGAATATGCTTCCACGGACTGACAAAACGCCCTTTTTCCAGAATCACAATGGCCTGATGAATCAGACCTGAAAAATCGACGGCGTTTTCCGCTTTCAGCGCACTTTTCCAGGCTTTCAGCAATGGCGCCATCAGCTTCACACGCTTTCCAAACAGATCCCGAATCTCCTCCGGTGCGCTGGCAATCATCTCCGCCTGGGCTCCGCCATGCATGCGCATCAGGCTCACCCAGCGATCCAGACGCGAGGCAATACGCCGTTGTAGTTTTTCATCGTCCCAGAAATTGCCTTCCGGCACCGTCCACGCCATTTCCTCTTCCAGCCACTGTCGCCAGCCCTTCGCCTGCGCTTTTTTCTCGCTGCATTGTTGACGCCAGGTGCTGATGAATAGTTTATTTCGCGCGGCGGTGTCATTTTCAAGCTTACTGATGGTCGGTACTTTTTTGCTGCCCTGTTGAATGATGTGCAGCGCCAGGGCATGGAACGTCCGCGCCGTTATCTCCTCGGTATGCAGCCGCTCACGAATACGCTCATCCATCTCCTGCGCCGCTTTGCGACCAAAAGCCAGTAGCAGGATCTGTTCTGCGGCCGCTTCGCCCCGCGCCAGCAGCCAGCCCGCCCGCGCCACCAGCACGGATGTTTTACCGCTACCGGCCCCAGCCAGCACCAGCAAAGAATGTTCGCCATTGACGACCGCTCTGGCCTGAGCCGGATTGAGCGGTGACGATTCCACCTTCTGGAAAAAATCGGCGTATTCCGTCAACATCGTTTCGGTATACGCCTGGTTATGCTGCAGGCGACATGCCTCGATATCTTTCAGCCACGCCTGGCACTGTCGCAGCGCATCGCGACAGTTCTCAAACTCTTCCAGCCGGTTAACCGGTAACGGCAGCGCGGCAAACGCCCGCAGGATCTGTTGCTGTAATCCCGTCGTTTGCTCGCGCGTCAGCCAGGCATTTTGCCCGGTTCGGGCCGCAATCAAATCCAGTTGCTCCTGCAGTACGCCAGCCGCAACTTCACTCATTTCCTGGCTCCACTGCTGCCAGCGGCTATTCAGATGGTGATGGAAGCGCTGAGTTTCTGCCCACTCTGTGCCATGCAGTCGCACCACTTTTTCGTCCGGCAGCACAAATTCCAGCTCACCCCACACCAGCCCGCGCTTACAATGAATCGCCAGTAACTGATTGAAGGGAATGAGATATTCATGGCGATCGCCCGATACCTTAATGCCCGCATTAAGGATCACCGCCCGATCGTACGGGTGTTGCGCCAGACGTTTACCAATAGACGTTGCTTTCAGTTCCATGACTCAGCCGATCCAGACAAAGCGTATTTCTTCTCAGTGTAACCGCCAGAGAATACGTGCTCCAGCCCAAAAAAACGTTACAATTGCCGGAAATCACAGAAAACCAGAATCAATCGAGGGTTTATGCGTACCGTTCTGAATATTTTGAATTTTGTGTTGGGGGGTTTTGCCACCACGCTGTCCTGGTTCCTGGCAACGCTGGTCAGTATAGTGCTGATCTTCACCCTGCCGCTCACCCGCTCATGCTGGGAAATCACCAGGTTGTCGCTGCTGCCTTACGGAAACGAAGCGGTTCATGTTGATGAACTGGATCCGGCGGGTAAAAGTGTGCTGATGAATACGGGCGGGACGCTGCTGAATATTTTCTGGCTGATCTTCTTCGGCTGGTGGCTGTGTCTGATGCACATCGCCGCAGGTATCACCCAGTGCATCACGATCATTGGTATTCCGGTTGGCATTGCGAACTTTAAGATTGCCGCGATTGCACTCTGGCCAGTGGGACGTCGCGTTGTCTCCGTAGAAGTTGCACGTGCAGCACGCGAAGCGAACGCCCGTCGCCGTTTTGAGTCATCAGGACGCTAAGTCAGTATGTTAAGTCCCCTGCTTCGCCGCTATACCTGGAACAGCACCTGGCTGTATTACGTGCGTATTTTTATCGCCCTCTGCGGAACAACAGCGCTGCCCTGGTGGTTGGGTGATGTCAAACTGACCATCCCCCTGACGCTGGGGATGGTGGCAGCAGCGCTGACCGATCTGGACGATCGTCTCGCGGGTCGTCTGCGCAACCTGATCATTACGCTAATCTGCTTTTTTATCGCCTCTGCGTCAGTCGAGCTACTGTTTCCTTACCCATGGCTGTTCGCCATCGGACTGACGCTCTCTACCAGCGGTTTTATCCTGCTCGGCGGTTTAGGGCAGCGTTATGCGACGATTGCCTTTGGCGCATTGCTGATCGCCATTTACACCATGCTTGGGGCGTCGTTGTACGCCCAATGGTATCAGCAACCGCTTCTGCTGCTGGCGGGCGCTATCTGGTACAACGGGCTGACGCTTATCGGTCATTTGCTGTTCCCAATTCGTCCCTTGCAGGACAATCTGGCACGCAGCTATGAGCAACTGGCGCACTATCTGGAGCTGAAGTCACGGCTTTTTGACCCGGATATTGAAAATGAAAGCCAGGCACCGCTTTATGACTTAGCGCTGGCCAACGGCCAACTGATGGCGACACTGAATCAGACGAAAGTGTCCCTGTTGACTCGCCTGCGCGGCGACCGGGGGCAGCGCGGCACACGGCGAACTCTGCATTACTACTTTGTGGCGCAGGATATTCATGAGCGCGCCAGCTCCTCGCATATTCAATACCAGACGCTACGTGACCATTTCCGTCACAGCGACGTGATGTTTCGCTTTCAACGCCTGATGTCGATGCAGGGCCAGGCCTGTCTGCAACTGTCGCGCTGTATTTTGTTGCGCGTCCCCTATCAGCACGATCCGCATTTTGAACGCGCCTTCACGCATCTCGACGCCGCGCTTGAGCGAATGCGGGCAAACGGCGCCTCCGCCGATCTGCTGAAAACGCTGGGATTTTTACTGGCTAATTTGCGCGCCATCGATGCACAACTGGCAACAATTGAATCAGAACAGGCGCTGGCTATGCCGCGTAACGAATCGGAGAGCCAGCTCGCCGATGACAGTCCGCACGGGTTCAGCGATATCTGGCTGCGTCTGAGTCGTAACTTTACTCCCGAATCGGCGCTGTTTCGCCATGCGGTCAGGATGTCTCTGGTTCTGTGCGTCGGCTACGCGATCATTCAGATAACCGGTATGCATCACGGTTACTGGATCCTGCTGACCAGCCTGTTTGTTTGTCAGCCAAACTACAACGCCACGCGGCACCGCCTGGCGCTGAGGATTATCGGTACCCTGGTCGGGGTGGCGATTGGTATCCCGATTTTATGGTTTGTTCCGTCGCTGGAAGGTCAGCTTATTTTACTGGTGATCACCGGCGTTCTGTTCTTTGCCTTTCGCAACGTCCAGTATGCCCACGCCACTATGTTTATCACGCTGCTGGTTCTGCTGTGCTTCAACTTGCTCGGCGAAGGGTTTGAAGTCGCCCTCCCCAGGGTGATTGATACGCTCATCGGCTGCGCCATCGCCTGGGCGGCAGTGAGCTTTATCTGGCCGGACTGGCGTTTCCGAAACCTCCCGCGAGTGATGGAAAGAGCGACCGATGCAAACTGTCGCTATCTTGACGCCATCCTGGAGCAGTACCATCAGGGACGCGATAATCGACTGGCATATCGGATTGCCCGTCGCGATGCCCATAACCGCGATGCTGAGCTGGCCTCCGTGGTGTCGAATATGTCCAGCGAGCCCGACGTGACGGCACA
Organism: Citrobacter sp. LST-B2; assembly: GCF_057983045.1. Lineage (NCBI taxonomy): Bacteria > Pseudomonadati > Pseudomonadota > Gammaproteobacteria > Enterobacterales > Enterobacteriaceae > Citrobacter > Citrobacter sp. LST-B2. Next base: position 1,947,104 of record NZ_CP192598.1, on the reverse strand, counting down.
AACACGTGAGGCCGCGTTCCGTTTGCTCTGCCTCAATCATACATTCACCAGTTATATTTCTGCTTTAGGTGCGCATCGTGAGCAACTCACCAACCCCGACGTGCTGGCTTTGCTGGACGATGCGGTCTGTTATGTCGATGATGCGCTGCATCATCTCCCGGCCGACGAAGCGCGCGTGCAGCAAGCTCTCGCCGAACTGAAACAGCGCATTCAGCAGCTTGAGCCACGTCCGGACAGCAAAGAACCACTGGTGATTCAGCAGGTCGGTTTACTGGTGGCCCTGCTGCCGGAAATGGGGCGGCTACAGCGGCAAATCACTCACTCTTCTCCACCGACATCGGCACCGGTGAAAGCGACTTAACCCACAGAGCAAGCTCCTGGCGGCGTATCGCCGGGAGCGCCGCTTCATGGATACCATAAATAGCCCCTTCAAGATTAAACAGCACCTTGTCAGTGATGGATTTGTTCATTTGTCGCAGTCGCAACCAGCACATTTTAGCGCCCAGCATTCGCAGGGTAGCGACGTCGTAGATCCCCGCTTCATTCAGCAAACTCTCCAGATGAAAGGTCATATTGGGGAGATCCTTAAGCCGCTGCTGAGAACTGCGGGACAACTTCTCCTGCAACGCGGCATCCAGCGAAAACTTCGACAACTGGATCAACTGTTGCTGGTCGCGCCAAAGAGTGTCATCAACCTGATAATAATTAAGCATGACCGGACGCCCGCGTTTAAGAAACGTCAGCCAGACCGGGGAATGTTGCACGCAATACTGTACGCTTTGCTCACAGGCACGCAGATAGAGCTCCCCATTGGCAACCATCGCAAAGACGGTATTCCTGATTGTCAGACTGTAACTGCCAAACAGTGAGCGGAAGTGGATCGTCCCCAGAGAAGATAAATATTCCTGTGATTTATAGATCCTGTCATAGGAGTGAATTTTCATAAAATTCCCTTTTAAATCATAAACTAAAAGAATGATTTGCCGTCACGAATCCGTTAATGACGAAAATAGGCAACTTATTCTCAAGGGGCAAGCTGAATTTCGTTTTTACCGCTACCATGAATAAAAATTGCGAGTCTCTTTCCGAAAATAAAGTTGATCTTTCACGACATCAGGGTTACTGTACATCCATACAGTAACTCACAGGGCTGGATTGATTATGTACACTTCAGGCTACGCAAATCGTTCTCCGTCATTCTCTTCCACATCGAACACGATGGCGCGCGTCTCTTCCGAGAAAGTGTCCACCGGGCTTATCAGCGAAGTGGTCTACCGCGAAGACCAGCCCATGATGACGCAGTTACTGCTGTTACCGCTTCTTCAGCAGCTAGGACAGCAATCGCGCTGGCAGCTCTGGCTGACGCCACAGCAGAAGCTGAGCCGTGAATGGGTTCAGTCTGCTGGGCTTCCGCTGACTAAAGTGATGCAAATTAACCAACTGTCCCCCTGCCATACGCTGGAATCAATGGTTCGTGCATTGCGCACGGGCAACTACAGCGTGGTAATTGGCTGGCTAACAGAAGAATTAACAGAAGAAGAACATGCTGAATTGGTTAAGGCGGCAGATGAAGGAAATGCGATGGGATTTATCATGCGTCCCGTGAATGCACACACCCATGCCACGAGACAGCAAACCGGGCTAAAAATTCACTCAAATTTGTATCATTGAGTAAATTTAGGATTTATCCTGGAATTTTTTTTCCTCCTCGACCTTCACATTGAGGACTAACGTTTTTTTTCTGTGAACGCTTGGCGCACGCGGTTCCCGCGAAATCTGGCGATAAATTCTGATGCGCCAAATGTTAAATATTATGTATACAAGTTTTTTTTTTTCATATGCCTGACAGAGTTCACACTTGTAAGTTTTCAACTACGTTGTAGACTTTACATCGCCAGGGGTGCTCGGCGTAAGCCGCAGATATCGGTAGAGTAACTATTGAACTACTCCCCCGGTGAAGGATTTAACCGTGTTATCTCGTTGGAGATATTCATGGCGTATTTTGGATGATAACGAGGCGCAAAAAATGAAAAAGACAGCTATCGCGATTGCAGTGGCACTGGCTGGTTTCGCTACCGTAGCGCAGGCCGCTCCGAAAGATAACACCTGGTACACTGGTGCTAAACTGGGCTGGTCCCAGTACCATGACACTGGTTTCATCAACAACAACGGTCCGACCCACGAAAACCAACTGGGTGCCGGTGCGTTCGGTGGTTACCAGGTTAACCCGTATGTTGGCTTTGAAATGGGTTACGACTGGTTAGGTCGTATGCCGTACAAAGGCGACAACATCAACGGCGCTTACAAAGCTCAGGGCGTTCAGCTGACCGCTAAACTGGGTTACCCAATCACTGACGATCTGGACATCTACACTCGTCTGGGTGGTATGGTATGGCGTGCAGACACCAAGGCTAACGAACCTGGTGGCGCTTCCTTTAAAGACCACGACACTGGCGTATCCCCAGTATTCGCAGGTGGTGTTGAGTACGCAATTACTCCTGAAATCGCTACCCGTCTGGAATACCAGTGGACCAACAACATCGGTGACGCTAACACCATCGGTACTCGTCCAGACAACGGTCTGCTGAGCGTAGGTGTTTCTTACCGTTTCGGTCAGCAGGAACAAGCTGCTCCGATCGTAGCGCCGGCTCCGGCTCCAGCTCCTGAAGTACAGACCAAACACTTCACTCTGAAGTCTGACGTTCTGTTCAACTTCAACAAAGCGACTCTGAAACCAGAAGGCCAGCAGGCTCTGGATCAGATGTACAGCCAGCTGAGCAACCTGGATCCGAAAGACGGTTCCGTAGTGGTTCTGGGCTTCACGGACCGCATCGGTTCTGACGCTTACAACCAGGGTCTGTCTGAGAAACGTGCTCAGTCTGTTGTTGATTACCTGATCTCTAAAGGTATCCCGGCTGACAAGATCTCCGCACGTGGTATGGGCGAATCCAACCCGGTTACTGGCAACACCTGTGACAACGTGAAAGCTCGCGCTGCACTGATCGACTGCCTGGCCCCGGATCGTCGCGTTGAGATCGAAGTTAAAGGCATCAAAGACGTTGTAACTCAGCCGCAGGCTTAAGTTTCCGTCTTATGAAAAAACCCCGCGTTGCGGGGTTTTTTTTGGCCGTCAGCAAAACAGCTTTGATGAAAACCTGTCACTCTTTGCCTAACAGCGCCTGCAGATCCTGCTTTAGCGAAGACATCTTGTTAGCGTACTTCTCTTTATTCTCTGCATCTTCAATCAGCTGCACTACGGTCTCTGATAGCGTTTTGCCTCGCCGCTGTGCCAGCCCTGCCAGTCTCTGCCAGACAATAAATTCCAGATCGATAGATTTCTTTCGCGTGTGCTGATGCTCGGCATTGAAATGACGTTTACGCCGTGCGCGTATCGTCTGTTTCATGCGGTTTTGCAGCGCGGGACTCATATGTTCGTCAATCCAGAGATTGACCCGCACCGGTTCATTTTCCAGCGTAAGCAACAAATCCACGGCCTCCTGGGCTGCACTGGCCTCCACATAACGGGTTATTAATTCCCCTTCGCGATGCTTCTTCACCAGGTACTTCCACTTCCAACCGCTTTCAAGATTCTCAAGTTGTTGATATTTCATGGCGATCTCAATGTTACCGTGTCACTCCTATCAGAATATCAGCTTTTTTAGCATCTGAAGAAAAGAATCTTCAGGCTGTGAGCCACTCTGCAGCCTCCTGTGCGTTTGCCATCGCATTCCACGTGTGAAGCGCGGACGGTTACGCTATAATCGCGTCTTTTACAACAGACTAAAAAACATCAACTTTGACCATTACGAAACTTGCATGGCGTGATCTTGTCCCTGATACCGAAAGCTATCAGGAGATTTTTGCACAGCCACATGTCACTGAAGAAAACGACACATTACTGAGTGATACTCAACCACGTTTGCAATTTGCCCTGGAGCAATTGTTACAGCCCAGAGCCTCATCCCCTTTCATGCTGGCCAAAGCCCCCGAAGAGCTTGAGTATCTTAATCTTCTTGCCGATGCCGCACGTGCCTTGCAGCACAATGCCGGTCACCTGACGGGAGGTCATTACGAGATCTCTGGTCACACGATTCGCTATCGTGACGCTGAGCGGGAAGAGGATAATTTTTCTACCTTATCTCAGGTGGTGATTGCCGACTGGGTTGAGGCAGAGCAACTGTTTGGCTGCCTGCGTCAATTCAACGGCGACATCACGTTACAACCGGGACTGGTTCACCAGGCCAATGGCGGCGTGCTGGTTATCTCGCTGCGCACTCTGCTTGCACAACCGCTACTGTGGATGCGCCTGAAAGCGATTGTCAGCCGCGAACGCTTTGACTGGGTAGCCTTTGATGAATCACGTCCGCTACCAGTCTCTGTGCCGTCTATGCCGCTTAAACTGAAGGTGCTGTTAGTCGGTGAGCGCGAATCGCTGGCGGACTTCCAGGAGATGGAGCCCGAACTGGCCGAGCAGGCGATTTATAGCGAATTCGAAGATAACCTGCAGATTGTGGATGCAGAATCCATGACGCAGTGGTGCCAGTGGGTAACGTGGACCGCGAGACATAATCAGTTGCCTTACCCGGCACCCGACGCCTGGGAAGTGCTGGTTCGCGAAGCGGTGCGCTATACCGGCGAACAGGATACGTTACCGCTCAATCCGCTGTGGATCATCAGGCAGTTCACGGAAGTCGCGCCGCTGTGCGAAAGCGAAACCTGCAGCGGTGAACAACTTAGCCTGATGCTTGCTCAGAGAGCGTGGCGTGAAGGGTTCCTGGCTGAACGCATGCAGGATGAGATCCTCCAGGAACAGATTCTGATCGAAACCGAGGGTGAGCGCGTGGGTCAGATCAACGCCCTGTCGGTGATTGAGTTTCCGGGTCACCCTCGCGCCTTCGGTGAACCTTCTCGCATTAGTTGCGTCGTGCACATCGGCGATGGCGAGTTCACGGACATTGAGCGGAAAGCAGAACTTGGCGGTAATATTCATGCTAAGGGGATGATGATCATGCAGGCGTTCCTGATGTCGGAACTCCAGCTCGAACAACAGCTCCCCTTCTCGGCTTCACTCACGTTTGAACAGTCCTACAGTGAAGTCGATGGCGACAGCGCGTCCATGGCGGAACTGTGTGCACTCATCAGCGCCCTGTCAGATGTGCCGGTAAATCAGAACATCGCTGTTACCGGGTCGGTCGATCAGTTCGGTCGAGCCCAGCCGGTTGGTGGTTTAAATGAAAAAATTGAAGGCTTCTTCGCGATTTGCCAACAGCGTGAACTGACGGGTAAGCAAGGGGTGATTATCCCTTCTTCTAACGTCAGACACCTGAGCCTGCAACCCGCACTGTTACAGGCCGTTGAAGAAGAGAAGTTCACTATCTGGGCGGTAGATGACGTGACCGACGCATTACCGCTGCTGTTAAATCTGGTGTGGGATGGCGAAGGCCAGATGACGCTGATGCAGACTATCCAGGAGCGTATCGCCCAGGCGACGCAACAGGAAGGACGTCACCGTTTTCCATGGCCGCTGCGTTGGCTGAACGGTTTTTTTCCTAACTGATCGGACTTGTTCAGCGTACACGTGTTAGCTATCCTGCGTGCTTCAATAAAATAAGGCTTACAGAGAACATGGTAGATAAACGCGAATCCTATACAAAAGAAGACCTTCTTGCCTCTGGTCGCGGTGAGCTGTTTGGTGCGAAAGGCCCGCAGTTGCCTGCTCCTAACATGCTGATGATGGACCGTGTCGTCAAAATGACCGAAACGGGCGGCAACTTCGACAAAGGTTATGTTGAGGCAGAGCTGGATATTAATCCGGATCTTTGGTTCTTCGGATGCCACTTCATCGGTGATCCGGTCATGCCGGGTTGCCTGGGACTGGACGCCATGTGGCAGTTGGTTGGATTCTACCTCGGCTGGCTCGGCGGTGAAGGCAAAGGCCGCGCGCTGGGCGTAGGCGAAGTGAAGTTCACCGGTCAGGTGTTGCCTTCTGCGAAGAAAGTGACCTACCGTATCCACTTCAAGCGCATCGTAAATCGCCGCCTGATCATGGGTCTGGCAGATGGTGAAGTGCTGGTGGATGGTCGTCTGATTTATACCGCAAACGATCTGAAAGTCGGGCTGTTCCAGGACACCTCTGCGTTCTGATGCCAACCGGGTGAATGACCAGATAGCGTCATTTATCACAGGTCATAAAAGGCGAAACCTCCGCACTGCGGAGGTTTCTTTTTAAAGAGACAGAATCAGGCCATTACCACCCTGTCAGCCATGGCTTCTCGCCAGCCTCCTAGCCAGTACGACCTCTGATTCAGCGTCTGATAGGGACACATTTCTTTTGAGCGTCCGGCAATACCGGCCTGATAACCACGTTGATGTGCCCGTTCCAGGCGATCTCGTTTTTGTCTCTTCATGCCTCGTTTCCCTCATACTTAATATCTGGTGGAAAAGATAACAGTGATTACGAAGTGTGCAATCACACTAAACGAATACCGCGAATCCCCGGTTCCGTCAATGCGCAAAATTCACACAGGTGTCATATTTGTGAGCTAGTGAAAAACTCGGTTGTACAAAAAATGTGAACCGGAACAAGTTCCTGGCCCCTCTTTATGGCCAAAAAAAAACCGCCTCAAACGCACGGTCTGAGACGGTTTTATTTACAAAATTTTAAACTATGGGATGCGCTTCAGCTCCTGAGCGATCGCCGCCGCTTCCTGACTCCAGACGTTCGCCAGCACTTTCACCATTTCATCGTAACCGTCCTGTGTCTGTATGGCTTCAATGTGGAACGGGCGCTTAATGAGACGTCCCTGATGGTTTAGCAGCCACTCACCGCTGACCACCACTTTGCCATCATAACGACCGTGGAAGCCGGTGACCGTCACGTTGAGCGTGTCCTGCACGCTGCCTAACGGTTGAGACGCCACCACCCAACCCGGCAATTGTGTACTCAGATTGGCAACCAGCGTATTGCGCAACTGTTGATCCAGCGGGCTGGCCCACAGATTATTATTGGCGATCACGTACTGTACATCGCTGGTCTGATAGACCACGCCATTGCCGGCCAGATAATCCGGCACTGCAACTTGCTCGACCCACAGCAGACGGTTCCCCTGGCTTGCGGTACTCTGCACGCCACCTTGCGCAACAGGAAGCTGGTAATAGCTTTTGTTATCTCCACTGGTACTGCATGATGTCAGCCAGAACGCCATCGCCACCACTAGCCACTTTTTCATTGTTTCGCCCTCTTCGGCTCTGGATCTTTCTTGTCCTTCGCTTCAAACACCAGCGCGTTACTCTTGTCATTCAGCGTTTTCAGCACCGGCTGTAGCTCGCGGAGCACCTGATCAAGACGTTGCATATCGGCCACCATCTTGTTGTAGGCTGCCGAACCCGGCTGGAAGCCCTGCATGCTGCGATTCAGTTCACGCAGAGTATTCTGCATATCTGCCGGCAGTTGTTGCATAGACTGACTGGACGTAATCTTGTTCATGTTATCCAGTGTCGTTTGCAGATGTTTCATCGTGCGCTGGCTTTCACTCAACGTATTGGTGGCCTGCTCAATCATCGGGTTCAGCGGCAGATTGTTGATCTTATCCAGCGCTTCCATCAGCCGCTGCTGAATTTGTGCCAGACCGCCGCTCACCGTCGGGATGATCTGATAACCGTTAAACTCGCGAATGCCAGTAATCGGCGGCTCTTTCGGATAGAAGTCCAGATCGACATACAACGCCCCGGTCACCAGGTTCCCGGTTTTCAGCGAGCCGCGTAAGCCCCGCTTCAGCAGGTCGGCCAGATGAGCGCCCACGTCGGTATCTTCACCCAACTGCGCTTTCAGACGCTCGGGTTCAATGCGCACCAGCACAGGAATACGGTAATCGTTGTTAAACACCTGACGCATATTTGGCGCAAAGAACGGCACTTTACTCACCGTCCCCAGACGAATACCGCGGAACTCCAGCGGCGCTCCCGGTTGCAGACCGCGGATCGAATCTTTGAAGAACATCAGGTAATCGATGTGCTCGGTGAACAGCGAATCCTGGATGCTTTTCTGATCGTCATACAGGCTAAAGGCGGCCTTCTCGGCAACCGGCTGACCCTGCTCAAGCCCTTCAGGTACGTCAAAACTAACACCTCCGCCAAATAACGTCGTCAGCGAGCCCATTTCTACCCGCATGCCTGCGGACGTCAGATCCACGGCAATCCCGCTGTCTTTCCAGAAACGGACGTTGCTGGTGACCAGGCGATCGTTAGGTGCATTAATAAACAGCTGATAGCTGATGCTGCGTTTTTGTGGATCAAAAGTACTGGTTTCCACCGATCCGACGCGATAGCCACGGAACAGAACCGGATCGCCGGGACTAAGCTGACCGGCTTTTTTACTGTCGAGCACCACGCGGATCCCCTTGGCATCAGGCGGCGCCAGCGGCGGCGAATCCAGCAGATCATACTTTTCCAGTTTGTTACCTTTATTACCCGGCTGCAGTTCGATATAAGCGCCAGAAAGCAGCGTCCCTAAGCCGCTGATCCCTTCACGTCCAACCTGTGGCTTCACCACCCAAAACACGGAGTCTTTGTGCAGCAGTTTTTCCATACCGGCGTTCAGGCGCGCTTTGATTTCAACATGCGTCAGATCGTCGGTCAGCGTGGCGCTTTCGACGACACCCACGTCAACGCTGCGGCTTTTGATAGTGGTTTTTCCGCCCTCGATGCCCTCAGCATTGGTGGTAATCAGGGTCACAACCGGTCCCTGATGGCTGTAGTGATAGAACAGAACCCATGCCCCAATCAGCGCAGTGACGATGGGAAAAATCCACACGGGAGACCAGTTTTTTACTTTCTGGATTTTGGCTTCCCCACTTTTAGATTCCATGTTATCAGGACTCCTCATGGCCTGGTTCTGGTTCACGATCCCACGACAGACGCGGATCAAATGTCATCGCAGAAAACATTGTCATAATGACGACTAAAGCAAACATTAATGCACCCATTGCTGGATAAATATTCATCAAACCTCCCATGCGCACCAGCGCAGAGAGCACGGCGATAACAAACACATCAATCATTGACCAGCGACCTACAAACTCCACCACTTCATAAATCAGGTGCATGCGTTCACTGTCACGCTTGCCATGCCCTTTGGCGTCCCAGCACAGCCAGGCAATGGCGATCATTTTTAGCGTCGGCACCATAATACTGGCGATAAAGATCACCGCCGCGACCGGATAAGAGCCTTCACTCCAGATTAAAACCACCCCTTCAAGAATGGTGGAAGGCAGTTTCGACCCCAGTAAATCGGTGATCATGATCGGCAAAATATTCGCTGGAAGATATAGCATGATCGACGTGAACAGTAATGCCAGCGTCCATTGCAGGCTGTTTCTGCGGCGCACATACCCTTTCGTTTCGCAGCGCGGGCAAAGATGCTCATCCGCCGGAAGGATCGCCGTACAGCAGGAACAAGAGCGTAATCCCTGACGAATGCCGGGAACGCCAGGCGTTAACGTCTGTTTAATCACGGGCATAGGGGCGATGTCGTCCCACAGCCAGCGACGGTCAACACACTGAAACGCGCGGAGTTGCAGAATGCAGAAGAAGCACCAGGGGATAAAGCTGCTGCCGACGCCGATATCGCCGTATGCCATCAGTTTGACGAAACTTACCAGCACGCCCGCGAGAAAAATTTCCGCCATTCCCCAGCTCTTTAGCTGAAACAGAATGCGAGCCAGTTGGGCTTTGAGCCTTGCGGGCATTTGTACCCGATTCACCAACAACAGAATGGTTAACAGGCAAAATGCGGGTACCAGTTGAACGAAGAGTAAAAAGAACGTACCGAGACTGGCGTAATTTTCCGAAAACAGGACACCAGGGATTTGCATCAGGGTCACTTCACTGCTCACCCCAGCGACATTCATATTCACAAAAGGGAACAGATTCGATAAAAGCAACATAAACAACGCGACTAACGCATAGGCAGTGGGACGCTGTCTCGGCGCGTCCCACATCACCGTCAATGTTGTGCCACATCTCGGGCATGCCGCTTTCTGCCCATGCTCAAGGTGGGGCAATGCCACCAGCATGTCACACTGCGAGCACAAAATGTGCTTTGCGGCATGATGATGTTCGCACATGGTGTGCTCCTTAATTATGCACCATTCTTTAACGCTTCAAGATACTCCCAGCGCTCAAAGGCCTGCTCAAGTTCTTGCTCTGCATTTGCCAGATCGGCCAAAACCTGTTGTGTCTGCTCATGAGGCTGGCTGAAAAACGCGGCGTCGGCAACCTGTGCCTGCAGGGCTTCCAGCTTCGCTTCCAGTTCTTCCAGCCGTTGCGGTAACTGTTCCAGTTCGCGCTGCAGTTTATAGCTTAGTTTGCTACTGGCGCGTTTTACAATTTCTGCTTTCGGGGCAACCACTTCCTCAGTTTTTTTCGCCGCTGGCTGTTTAAACGCCAGATGCTGTTCCTGTTGACTGCGTGCATCATGATAGCCGCCGACATAACGGCCGATTTTCCCGTTGCCTTCGAAAATCCAGCACTCGGTCACCGTATTGTCGACAAACTGACGATCGTGGCTCACCAGTAACACGGTGCCCTGATAACCATCAATCAGCTCTTCCAGCAACTCCAGCGTTTCGACGTCGAGATCGTTCGTTGGTTCATCGAGAATCAACAGATTGCTGGGTTTCAGAAAAAGACGCGCCAACAGCAGACGATTTCGCTCACCGCCAGACAGTGCGCGTACCGGGGTCATCGCCCGTTTCGGATGGAACAAGAAGTCCTGCAAATAGCCGAGCACATGGCGCGGTTTGCCGTTAACCATCACTTCCTGCTTACCTTCGGCGAGGTTGTCCATCACCGTCTTGTCTGGATCCAGTTCGGCGCGGTGCTGGTCGAAATAAGCGATTTCCAGTTTCGTACCGACGTGAATACGACCGCTGTCCGGCGGCAACTGGCCTAACATCAGCTTCAGCAGCGTGGTCTTACCGCAGCCGTTAGGACCGATCAGGGCAATTTTATCGCTGCGCTGTACCTGAGCTGAAAAGTCTTTCACCAGCTGTTTGCCGTCGACCTGGTAATCCACGTTCTCCATTTCGAAAACGATCTTACCGGAGCGGGTCGCCTCTTCGACCTGCATCTTCGCGGTGCCCATCACTTCGCGGCGTTCGCTGCGTTCGCGGCGCATCGCTTTCAGCGCCCTCACGCGGCCTTCATTACGGGTACGACGGGCTTTAATGCCCTGGCGGATCCACACCTCTTCCTGCGCCAGCTTGCGATCGAACTCGGCGTTCTGGAGTTCTTCGACGCGCAGCGCCTCTTCTTTCTCCACCAGGTATTGATCGTAATTCCCCGGGTAGGTCACCAGCTTGCCACGATCGAGATCGACAATGCGGGTCGCCATATTGCGAATAAAAGAACGGTCGTGGGAGATAAAAATAATCGTCCCATTGAACGACTTCAGGAACCCTTCCAGCCAGTCAATGGTTTCAATATCGAGGTGGTTGGTCGGTTCATCCAGCAGCAGAACGCGCGGATTACTGACCAGCGCACGACCCAGCGCGGCTTTACGCAGCCAACCACCGGACAGCGACGACAACGCGGCATTAGGATCCAGTCCTAACTGCACCAGCACCTCATTGATGCGGTTTTCCAGTTGCCACAGATTGTGGTGATCGAGCTGCTCCTGCACTTTTGCCAGCTCATTTAAGTTTCTGTCGCTCGGATCGGTCATCACCAGACGCGAAATTTCGTGATATCGCTTAAGGTAGACCGCCTGTTCTTCGATGCCTTCCGCGACAAAATCGTAAACGGTGCCTTCAATATTGCGCGGAGGATCCTGTTGCAAACGGGCAACGATCAGATCCTGCTCATAAATAATGCGCCCATCGTCCAGACCCTGCTCACGATTGAGGATCTTCATTAACGTTGATTTGCCGGCGCCGTTACGGCCCACCAGACAGACGCGTTCGTTATCTTCGATATGCAGTTCTGCATTATCAAGAAGCGGCGCGTCGCTGAACGACAGCCATGCGCCATGCATACTGATTAATGACATTTACTTATCCTTTCAGGCCGCGGTAATCAACCAGCAGTTGTGGATTTGACGGTTACGGGCAAAGTCCTGGGAAAGCGTTTTTTGGGTGATTTCTTGTGCTTTCAGCCCCAGCGCCGCCAGTCCGTCAAGATCCATACGGAATCCGCGTTTATTGTTGGAGAACATGATCGTGCCGCCTTTACGCAGCAGACGTTTCAGATCTTTCATCAGCGCCAGGTGATCGCGCTGAACGTCAAAGGCATCCTCCATCCGTTTCGAGTTGGAGAACGTCGGGGGATCGATAAAAATCAGATCAAACTGTTCATTAGCTTCACGCAGCCAGGCCAGACAGTCGGCCTGGATCAGGCGATGCGCGCGTCCGCTCAAGCCATTCAGACGCAGGTTGCGCTCTGCCCACTCAAGATAGGTACGCGACATATCGACCGTCGTGGTGCTGCGCGCGCCACCTAAACCTGCGTGTACACTGGCGCTGCCGGTGTAGGAAAACAGGTTAAGGAAGTCTTTGCCGTTGCTCATCTGCCCCAGCATCCGTCGCGCAATACGGTGATCGAGGAACAGTCCGGTATCCAGGTAATCGGTCAGGTTCACCCACAGGCGAGCGTTGTATTCGCTTACCTCGATGAATTCCCCCTTCTCGTTCATCTTCTGATACTGGTTTTTCCCTTTCTGCCGTTCACGGGTTTTCAGCACCAGCTTGTTCGGCGCAATCTCCAGCACCGACAAGGTGGCGGCGATGATGTCGAACAGTCGCTGACGCGCTTTCTGCGCATCGACAGTTTTAGGCGGAGCGTACTCCTGAATCACGACCCAGTCGGCGTAGCGATCGACCGCTACGTTGTATTCAGGCAGATCGGCATCGTACAGGCGGTAGCATTCAATCCCTTCCTGACGCGCCCATTTTTCCAGTTTCTTGATGTTTTTACGCAGACGGTTGGCATAGTCTTCCGCCACCGTTGCCGGTTTGCTGTCCGGCGTGCTTTCCGCTACATGGTAGTTTTTCTGCACACAGTCCAGCGGGCCGTTTTTCGCTTTGAATTGTTTGTCCGCGCGCAGTTGCAGGCTGCTTAGCAAATCCGGTGAGGCGCTGAACAAAGAGAGATTCCAGCCGCCGAACTGGTTCTTCATGGTGCGTCCCAGCAGGCTGTGCAGCGCAATCAGCGCCGGCTCGCTGTCCAGACGTTCGCCGTAAGGCGGGTTGCTGATCACCGTCCCGTAAGGACCTTTCGGCAGCGGATTGCTCAGCTTCGCCACGTCTTTGACTTCGAAGGTGATCAGTTCGCCAATCCCTGCGCGACGGGCGTTGCTGCGCGCGCGTTCGATCACTCGGGCATCACTGTCAGAGCCGTAAAAACGCGAGGTATATTCAGCCAGACCTTTGCGGGCGCGGGTTTGCGCTTCCGCCTTCACGTCCTGCCAGATAGCGTCATCATGCTGCGCCCAGCCGCTAAAGCCCCAACGCCCACGGTGTAAGCCCGGTGCGCGATCGGTTGCCCACATCGCCGCCTCAATCAATAGCGTGCCCGAACCGCACATCGGGTCGAGCAATGGAGTTCCCGGCTGCCAGCCAGAGCGCATCACAATCGCCGCCGCCAGCGTCTCTTTGATCGGTGCCAGACCGGTGCGATCGCGATAGCCGCGCAGATGCAGACCGTCACCGCTTAAATCCAGCGCAATGCTGGCCGTGTCTTTATTCAGCCAGACGTTTACGCGGATGTCTGGCGATTCGCGATCGACATTCGGACGCGGCAGATTTTTACGCGTGAAGGCGTCAACAATCGCATCCTTGACTTTCATCGCGCCGTACTGGCTATTGCGAATGGTGTCGTTCAGCCCGCTGAAGTGGACAGCAAAGGTCGCACCCGGATTAAACATTGCCGTCCAGTCGATGGCCTGCACACCAAGGTAAAGGTCTAAGTCACTGTAAACTTTGCACTCACCCAACGGTAAAATAATGCGCGAGGCCAGGCGACTCCACATCAGGCTCTGGTAAACAAGCCGGGTGTCGCCCTGGAAATGGACCCCACCCTGAACCACCTGACACTCCACGGCGCCGAGGCTTTCCAGTTCAGTTTTTAACAGCTCTTCCAGCCCACGGGCCGTACTGGCAAACAAAGAATTCATAGCGTCACTTATACTCGAAGAAAATTGCTGCGCATTATAGCTAATATGGGCGCTATGTCATAAAGTTGAAGGCTTATTTCTTTCGAGGGACTGTACCGTGTTGACGTTATCCAGACTTTTCATCCACCCCGTCAAATCAATGCGTGGCATTGGGCTGACCCACGCTCTGGCAGACGTCAGCGGTCTGGCTTTTGATCGTATTTTTATGGTTACCGAAGCCGATGGCACCTTCATCACAGCGCGTCAGTTTCCACAAATGGTGCGCTTTACCCCCTCGCCCCTGCACGATGGCCTGCATTTGACCGCGCCTGACGGCAGCAGCGCGCTGGTGCGGTTTGCTGATTTTGCCGCCCAGGATGCGCCGACGGAAGTCTGGGGCAACCATTTTACCGCGCGAGTCGCCCCCGATGCGATTAATCAGTGGCTTAGCGGCTTCTTCTCCCGCAGCGTGCAACTGCGTTGGGTGGGACCACAGTTGACCCGGCGGGTTAAACGCCACGCGGGCGTGCCGCTCTCTTTTGCCGATGGTTTCCCGTATCTGCTGGTGAATGACGCTTCGTTGCGCGATCTGCAGCAGCGCTGCCCGGCGGGGGTGCAGGTTGAACAGTTCCGCCCCAATATCATGGTCTCTGGTGCTACGGCATGGGAAGAAGACAACTGGAAAGTGATCCGCATTGGCGAGGTTATCTTTGATGTGGCGAAACCGTGCAGCCGCTGTATTTTTACCACGGTCAGTCCGGAAAAAGGGCAAAAACATCCCTCCGGTGAGCCGCTGGCAACGCTGCAAACCTTCCGTACCGCGCCGGACAATGGCGATGTCGATTTTGGGCTGAACCTGATCGCCCGTAATAGCGGCGTGATTCGCGTGGGCGATGAAGTGGAGGTTTTATCGACCGGTCCGGCTCGCGTTTATGGCGCCGCCGACACCGGGGAGACGGTTGAAGTCGCGCAGCAACCGAATGCGACGGTCACCATCGACTGGCAGGGACAGGCGTTTCAGGGGAACAATCAACAGGTATTGCTTGAGCAACTGGAAAACCAGGGGATCCGGGTACCCTATTCGTGTCGGGCGGGAATTTGCGGCTGCTGTCGTATCAAACTGCTGGAAGGCGAAGTGAACCCGCTGAAGAGATCGGCACTTGGCGATGATGGCACCATCCTCAGCTGTAGCTGCGTGCCAAAAACCGCGCTGAAGCTGGCGCGTTAAACCGCCTGTTCCAGGCTGAAGCTGTGCGGACGAAACGACGGCTTCAGTCGGTCATTCATTATTTTAATCGCATCACCAAGCTGCATCGTCCGCCCGGCCACAACCACCCCGGGTTGCGCCAGCAGGCACAGCGCCGCATTTTCGCCAGGCTCTACCACTAACAGATTGATTTGTTCCTGGGTATCGCTCAGCCAGACACAAGCCGCATCGCCAGTGCCGGGTACCCAGTTTTCGCCGTGCGCCACAAAGTGCCAGCTTTTCGGCATTTGGGGTTTCAGATAGCGAATGGCCACCAGCGCATTGAGCACCAGCTCAGCTTTCTGGTCTTTAGAGAGCTCAAGGTCGCGGCACTTTTCTTCAAAGGAAAAGTACAGCGCGGCATCGTCAACGCAAAAACCGGACGGTGAGAATGCATCCGGGGTGAGCATTTTGCGGGCAAAACGCGAGCGAAATAACATGCCATTGGCTAAATCGAGCATCATTCGGTCATGCTCTTCGTCATAATACCAGCGCCAGTTATCGTCAGGTTTAATTCGCATTTTTTTGTCTCCCCTCTCCATCGCCCCGTTGCAAAATTGTCCTTTTTCGCCGCTTCGTTTATTACCTTAATAAGCAAAGCTTAAAATGTTTAAATAAGCAACAGTGAAAGAATATAAAACAACCAGGGGAGGAAATAAACCCCTGGTTGTCTGATATTCTGATAAAGAGAGAGAAAAAATCAAATATGGGTAACGATTTCTTTAATCAGTGGCGGACCTTTAAAAATAAAACCAGAATAAATCTGAACCAGCGACGCCCCGGCAGCCATCTTCTCGCGCGCGGCAATCACTGAGTCGATACCGCCAACGCCAATAACAGGCAACTGACCTTTTAATTCCTGAGACAGACGGCGGATAATTTCTGTACTTTTTAATTGCAGCGGACGACCACTTAAGCCACCCATTTGATCGCAATTTTTCATTCCCTGAACCAAAGAACGATCGAGTGTTGTATTGGTGGCAATAACACCATCAATATTATGGCGTACTAAACTATCGGCAACCTGGATCAGTTCTTCCTCAGAAAGATCCGGCGCGATCTTTACAGCGATCGGAACATATTTCTGGTGGATCTTTTGCAGATCGTTTTGTTTATTTTTAATCGCCGTAAGCAAATCATCCAGCGCGTCGCCATATTGTAATGAACGTAATCCCGGCGTATTTGGCGAGGAGATATTAATGGCAATATAACCGGCATAGGCATAGATTTTTTCCATACAAATCAGATAGTCATCTTTACCCTGCTCAACCGGCGTATCTTTATTTTTGCCGATATTAATTCCGAGCACCCCGTCATAATGGGCCTTTTTAACGTTCTCGACCAGGTTATCAACGCCGTGGTTATTAAAGCCCATACGGTTGATCAAACCTTCGGCATCGACCAGGCGGAACAGTCTTGGCTTATCGTTGCCGGGCTGTGGACGCGGGGTCACGGTGCCGATCTCGATCGAGCCAAATCCCATCGCGCCCAGGGCATCAATACACTCCCCGTCCTTGTCCAGACCAGCAGCCAGACCAAGCGGATTTTTAAAGGTTAATCCCATACAGGTGACCGGTTTCGCCGGGACCTTCTGGCGGATCAACGCTTCTAGCGGCGTTCCCGTCACACGACGTAATTGCTGAAAAGTTAATTCATGAGCGCGCTCTGGATCGAGCTGGAAAAGGGCTTTACGAACGAAGGGGTAGTACATGAACTCTCCTAGATTCCCGGTGTGCAAACCGGGGGCGTATTATGGGTGATATCGAACAAAAAGGGAATTGACCTGCGGCAATAAAAAGCAAACGTTTTCCCTGTCAGCTTCTTTTTATGCAATTTTCAGCTTTTCAATTCCGCATAAATCATTTCGATTCCCGATTCCCCTCTGTCAGACTGCAAAAATTGTTATCAATGTTAAATAAAAGCGAACAATTGGTTATAAGGGGAGAATGCAATTATGCGCGTCATCACTTTGGCGGGAAGCCCACGCTTTCCCTCTCGATCCAGTGCTTTACTGGAATATGCCCGGGAAAAATTGAACGGTCAGGACGTTGAGGTGTACCACTGGAATCTGCACAACTTCGAGCCTGAAGATCTGCTGTATGCCCGTTTCGACAGCCCGGCATTGAAAACACTGGTCGCACAACTGAAAGAGGCGGACGGCCTGATCGTTGCCACGCCGGTTTATAAAGCCGCCTATTCCGGGGCGCTAAAAACGCTGCTCGATCTGCTCCCCGAACGGGCGCTGGAAGGTAAAGTCGTCCTGCCTCTGGCGACAGGCGGCACCGTTGCACATCTGCTTGCCGTCGATTACGCGCTGAAACCGGTGCTCAGCGCCCTGAAGGCGCAGGAGATTTTACACGGCGTCTTTGCCGATGACTCCCAGGTGATCGACTATCAGCATAAGCCGCATTTCACGCCCAATTTACAGCTGCGTCTTGATAAAGCGCTGGAAACGTTCTGGCGCGCCCTGCACCGCCGCGACGTTAAGGTTCCTGCTTTTGATACTGTGCGAGGTGCGGCCCATGCGTAATCTTCTCAAAGCTCGTACGGCATGGCTGGCATTCGCCGGACTGCTGGCCTTTTGCGGACTGACACAGGCGGCGGAGCCCTCACCTGATGCCCTGCGTATAGGCTATCAGAAAGGCAGCATCAGTATGGTCCTGGCGAAAAGCCACCAGCTGCTGGAAACGCGTTATCCCGGAACCAAAATATCCTGGATTGAATTTCCCGCCGGACCGCAAATGCTGGAAGCCCTGAACGTCGGCAGTATTGATCTGGGCAGCACCGGCGATATTCCGCCCATTTTCGCCCAGGCCGCTGGCGCAGATTTAGTGTACGTCGGCGTAGAACCGGCGAAACCGAAAGCCGAAGTGATTCTGGTGCCGGAAAACAGCCCCATCAAAACGGTGGCGGAACTGAAAGGCCATAAAGTGGCGTTCCAGAAAGGATCCAGCTCGCACAACCTGCTGCTGCGCGCCCTGCAACAGGCCGGGCTGAAATTTACCGATATCCAGCCGACGTATCTTACCCCTGCCGATGCCCGTGCAGCGTTCCAGCAGGGTAACGTTGATGCATGGGCCATCTGGGATCCTTACTATTCCGCTGCATTATTGCAGGGCGGTGTGCGCGTACTGAAAGACGGCAGCGATCTGAAACAAACGGGATCGTTCTATCTCGCCGCGCGACCGTACGCTGAGAAGAACGGCGCGTTCATTCAGGGCGTGCTGGATACCTTCAGTCAGGCAGATGCGTTAACCCTCAGCCAGCGGCAGGAAAGCATTGCCCTGCTGGCGAAAACAATGGGACTGCCAGAGCCCGTGATTGCGTCATATCTCGATCATCGCCCGCCGACCCGCATTTCACCGGTCAGTGACGCTGTAGCCGCGTTGCAACAACAAACCGCAGATCTGTTTTACGACAACCGCCTGGTACCGAAAAAAATCGATATCCGCCAGCGCATCTGGCACCCCACTCAACAGGAAGGAAAATCATTATGAGTCTGAATATGTTCTGGTTTTTACCGACGCACGGTGACGGTCACTATCTGGGGACGGAGGAAGGCTCGCGTCCGGTGGATCACGGCTATTTACAGCAGATTGCGCAGGCGGCGGATCGTCTGGGATTCACCGGTGTGTTGATCCCCACCGGGCGATCCTGTGAAGACGCGTGGCTGGTCGCGGCATCAATGATCCCGGTAACTCAGCGACTCAAATTCCTGGTCGCATTGCGCCCGAGCGTCACTTCACCGACAGTCGCCGCACGGCAGGCCGCTACGCTTGACCGCCTCTCCAACGGTCGCGCGCTGTTTAACCTGGTCACCGGCAGCGATCCACAGGAACTGGCGGGCGACGGTGTGTTTCTCGATCACAGTGAACGTTACGAGGCCTCTTCGGAGTTCACCCAGGTCTGGCGTCGTTTATTGCAGGGTGAAACCGTCGACTTCAACGGTAAGCACATTCACGTTCGCGGAGCGAAACTGTTCTTCCCGCCCATCCAGCAACCCTATCCCCCACTTTACTTCGGCGGCTCTTCAGATGTCGCCCAGGATCTGGCCGCTGAACAGGTCGATCTTTACCTCACCTGGGGCGAACCGCCTGAGCTGGTGAAAGAGAAGATAGCCCAGGTACGAGCCAAAGCGGCGGCGCGTGGGCGTAACATTCGTTTTGGCATTCGCCTGCACGTCATTGTCCGTGAAACCAACGAAGAAGCATGGCGAGCCGCGGACCGGCTGATCGCTCACCTTGATGACGACACGATCGCGAAGGCGCAAGCGGCGTTTGCCCGGACGGATTCTGTCGGTCAGCACCGAATGGCGGCGCTGCATAACGGCAAGCGCGACCAACTGGAGATCAGCCCGAATTTGTGGGCCGGTGTGGGTCTGGTGCGCGGTGGCGCCGGGACCGCGCTGGTCGGCGACGGACCGACGGTGGCGGCGCGCATCAACGAGTATGCCGCGCTGGGCATCGACAGCTTTGTCCTTTCCGGCTACCCACATCTGGAAGAGGCGTACCGGGTCGGCGAACTGTTGTTCCCGCATCTGGACGTCGCGATCCCGGAAGTCCCACAACCGCAACGCCAGCATCAGCAGGGTGAAGCGGTGGCGAATGAATTTATCCCGCGCAAGGTTGCGCAAAGCTGAGGAGAACCGTGATGGTAACGCCAACGAAAAAGTGGTTGTTACGCGTTGCCCCCTGGTTTTTACCGGTGGGCATCGTCGCCGTCTGGCAACTGACCTCCTCCATGGGCTGGCTCTCCGGGCGTATTTTACCCTCACCGGAAGGGGTGATCATCGCCTTCTGGACGCTCTCCGCCAGCGGCGAACTCTGGCAGCATCTGGCCATCAGCTCATGGCGTGCGCTGATCGGCTTTTCGATCGGCGGTTCGATTGGCCTGACGCTGGGGCTGATTAGCGGCTTATCGCGCTGGGGGGAACGCCTTCTGGACACCTCCATTCAGATGCTGCGCAACGTTCCACATCTGGCACTCATCCCGTTAGTGATTTTGTGGTTTGGCATTGATGAAACCGCGAAGATTTTTCTGGTCGCGCTGGGGACGCTCTTTCCAATCTACATCAATACCTGGCACGGGATCCGCAACATCGATCGCGGCCTGGTGGAGATGGCGCGTAGCTACGGATTATCCGGCTTTTCGCTGTTTATCCATGTGATCCTGCCCGGCGCCCTGCCCTCGATCATGGTCGGCGTCCGCTTTGCGCTGGGGCTGATGTGGCTGACCCTGATCGTCGCGGAGACCATTTCAGCCAATTCAGGAATCGGTTATCTGGCGATGAACGCTCGCGAATTCCTGCAAACGGATATCGTGGTTGTCGCCATTATTCTCTACGCCCTGCTCGGTAAACTGGCCGACGTCAGCGCTCAACTGCTGGAACGCGTCTGGTTGCGCTGGAACCCGGCTTATCATGTGAAGGAGGCCACCGTATGAATACCGCCCGTCTGAACCAGGGTACACCGCTCCTGCTGAATGCGGTAACGAAAAAGTACGCGGGTAACATCGTACTGAATCAGCTTGATCTCCATATCCCGGCAGGCCAGTTTGTCGCCATCGTCGGGCGCAGCGGTGGGGGAAAAAGCACCCTGCTACGCCTGCTGGCGGGGCTGGAATCGCCAAACGCCGGTGAACTGCTGGCGGGAACCACGCCGCTTCGCGATAGTCAGGACGACACCCGCATGATGTTTCAGGATGCCCGACTTTTGCCGTGGAAATCGGTGATCGACAACGTGGGACTGGGTCTGAAGGGCCACTGGCGGGACGCTGCGCGTCAGGCGCTGGCGGCGGTTGGGCTGGAAGAGCGGGCGAGCGAATGGCCAGCAGCGCTTTCCGGCGGACAAAAACAGCGTGTTGCCCTTGCGCGGGCGCTAATCCACCGGCCGGGCCTGCTGTTGCTTGACGAACCGCTTGGCGCGCTGGATGCGTTAACACGTCTGGAGATGCAAGATCTCATTGTTTCGCTGTGGCAGGAGCATGGTTTTACCGTGCTGCTGGTGACACATGACGTCAGCGAAGCCGTGGCGATGGCCGATCGGGTGTTGCTGATTGAGGATGGCAAGATTGGACTGGATTTGACGGTCGACATTGCACGCCCCCGCCGCCTGGGATCGGTGCGTTTAGCGGAGCTGGAGGCCAACGTATTGAGTCGGGTGATGCAGCGTGGGGTAACGGAACAGCCGATCCGTCGGCATGGATAAGTATTCAGGACGTTGTAGGCCCGGTAAGCATGAGCTCCACCGGGCATTTTGCCGGATAGCGGCGTTACCGCCTTATCCGGCCTACAAAAACGACAGGTCAACGTCTCAGGCTAACGCTTTGGTTACCTTCTCGTACAGATCGCCGGAAAGATTCTCCAGCCCTTTCAATTGTTCCAGCGCGGCACGCATTTTTTGCTGACGCTTCGCATCGTAACGTTTCAGACGGATCAAGGGTTCGATCAGACGTGACGCTACCTGCGGGTTACGGCTGTTAAGCTCGGTCAACATCTCAACCAGGAACTGATATCCGCTGCCATCTTCCGCATGGAACGCCGCCGGGTTACTGCCGGCAAACGCACCAATCAGCGAACGAATACGGTTCGGGTTGCTCAGGCTGAACGAACGATGTTTCAACAGACCGCGTACCGTATCCAGCACGTTATCCGCCGGGCTGGTGGCCTGCAGGATAAACCATTTGTCCATCACCAGACCGTCCTGATGCCAATTGTCGTCATACTCCTGCATCAGCGCATCACGGCACGGCAGTTGCGCCGCTACGGCCGCAGACAGCGCCGCCAGCGCATCGGTCATGTTGTTAGCTTCACGATACTGCTTACTTACCAGCGTGTCCGCCAGCGTCGTTTCACCAAAGGCCAGGAAGCGCAGGCAGGCGTTACGCAGCGTACGTTTACCGATGTCCGCATGCTCAACACGATACTCCTCCAGCCGGTTGGCGTTGTAGATCGCCAGGAACTCATCCGCCAGTTCGGTCGCCAGCGTACGCGTTAACGCTTCGCGAACTTCAGCGATCGCCAGCGGATCGATGATATCAAACAGCTCAGCAATTTCGTTTGCCGAAGGTAACGTCAGGATCTCCGCCGCCAGCGCCGGATCGATCTTCTCATCCAGCAGCACCGCGCGGAACGCGTCAGCCACATGGACAGGCAGCGACAGCGGCTGGCCCTGCTGATGGCGGTTTACGTTGAGCTTGATGTAGGTCGCCAGTAGGCTTTGCGCCGCATCCCAGCGGGAGAAGTCATTGCGCGCATGACGCATCAGGAACGTCAGTTGCTGATCGCTCCACTTATACTCCAGTTTCACCGGGGCTGAAAACTCGCACAACAGCGCCGGTACCGGCTGGAAGTAAACGTTATCAAAGACAAACGTCTGCTCCGCCTGGGTGAAATTCAGTACCGAATTCACCGGGTGACCGCCTTTCTGCAGCGGGATCACTTTACCTTCGTTGTCATACAGTTCGATGGCAAACGGAATATGCAGCGGCAGTTTTTCCGCCTGATCCGGTGTTGGCGGCGTGCGCTGGCTGAGAGTCAGCGTGTATTGTTCGGTTTCCGGGTTGTAGTCATCTTTAACGGTGACAATTGGCGTGCCGGACTGGCTGTACCAGCGGCGGAAGTGGGAAAGATCAACGTTGGACGCATCTTCCATGGCCTGAACGAAGTCATCGCAGGTCGCCGCGCTGCCGTCGTGACGTTCAAAGTACAGTTGCATCCCTTTCTGGAAATTTGCCTCACCCAGCAGGGTGTGGATCATGCGAATCACTTCTGCGCCCTTTTCATACACGGTCAGGGTGTAGAAGTTGTTCATTTCAATGACCATGTCCGGGCGGATCGGATGCGCCATCGGACTGGCATCTTCAGCAAACTGCAGGCCGCGCATGGTGCGCACGTTGCTAATCCGGTTAACGGCACGGGAACCGAGATCCGAACTGAACTCCTGATCGCGGAAAACGGTCAAGCCCTCTTTCAGGCTCAACTGGAACCAGTCGCGGCAGGTAACGCGGTTACCGGTCCAGTTGTGGAAATATTCATGGCCGATCACGCGCTCAATATCGAGATAGTCTTTGTCGGTGGCGGTATCGGTACGCGCTAGCACATATTTGGAGTTAAAGATATTAAGCCCTTTATTCTCCATCGCGCCCATATTAAAGAAGTCGACAGCGACGATCATATAGATGTCGAGATCGTACTCCAGGCCGAAGCGCTCTTCGTCCCACTTCATTGAGTTCTGTAACGAGGTCATCGCCCACGGCGCACGGTCGAGATTGCCGCGATCCACGTACAGCTCCAGCGCGACTTCGCGCCCGGAACGGGTCGTAAAGGTGTCGCGCAGCACGTCGAAATCACCGGCAACCAGCGCAAACAGATAGCACGGCTTCGGGAACGGATCCTGCCACTGAACCCAGTGACGACCGTTTTCCAGTTCCCCCTCGCCGGTGCGGTTACCGTTGGAGAGCAGGAACGGATATTGACTCTTATCGGCAATAATTTTGGTGGTAAAACGCGCCAGCACGTCAGGGCGGTCGAGATACCATGTAATATGGCGGAAGCCTTCCGCTTCGCACTGAGTGCAGAGTGCATCGCCCGATTGATACAGGCCTTCCAGCGCGGTATTCCGGGCCGGGCTGATTTCATTCACAATACGCAGCGTAAAACGCTCGGGCAGATTGCTGATCACCAGCGCACCCGCTTCTTCTTTATAAGCGGTCCACGGTTCATCGTTGACGTGGAGAGAGACCAGCGTCAGATCTTCTCCATCCAGTTTCAGCGGGGCATCCGATGCGCCATGACGAACAGCCTGGCTCACTGCCGTGACCACGGTTTTTTCAGCATCCAGGTCAAAGGTCAAGTCAATATCAGTAATCTGGTAATCCGGCGCACGGTAGTCGTGGCGGTATTTGGCTTGTGGCTGTTGTGTCATAAAAAAACCTTTAGCATCTTTTGAAGAGTCTCGACTCCAGTCTATTCCTGTTGCGGAAATCGCGCTACGCAGAATGTTTATCTTTTCAGGCACAAACACTCTTTTCGCTACATTTTTATAACACGAGGCACGAAATGCACTCGACCCTAACGTCAGCTTATGGTGTGATCAGGGTTCAATAAATCGCTAAACAAG
Source organism: Citrobacter sp. LST-B2 (assembly GCF_057983045.1). Taxonomy (NCBI): domain Bacteria; kingdom Pseudomonadati; phylum Pseudomonadota; class Gammaproteobacteria; order Enterobacterales; family Enterobacteriaceae; genus Citrobacter; species Citrobacter sp. LST-B2. Next base: position 1,922,593 of record NZ_CP192598.1, on the reverse strand, counting down.
GTATACTCCAGCGGTTTTCTTAGTTGTTTATTGTACTAAACGCTCCCGTGAGAGGATGCTACTGCGCACCTATGACACAATTCGCTTCTCCTGTTCTGCACTCGTTGCTGGATACAGATGCTTATAAGTTGCATATGCAGCAAGCCGTATTTCACCACTACTATGATGTGCAAGTAGCGGCTGAATTTCGTTGCCGAGGCGACGACCTGCTGGGTATTTATGCCGACACCATTCGCGAGCAGGTTAATGCTATGCAGCATCTGCGCCTGCAGGATGAAGAGTACCAGTGGCTCTCCGGCCTGCCCTTCTTCAAAGCGGATTACCTCAACTGGCTGCGCGATTTTCGCTATAACCCGCAACAGGTATCCATCAGCAACGACAACGGGAAGCTGAATATCCGCTTAACTGGCCCATGGCGTGAAGTCATCATGTGGGAAGTCCCACTGCTGGCGGTGATCAGTGAGCTGGTCCATCGGTATCGCTCACCAGAAGTGGGTGTCGCGCAGGCCCTCGATACGCTGGAGACGAAACTAGTCGATTTCTCTGCTTTAACGTCAAGTCTCGATATGTCCCGCTTCCACCTGATGGATTTCGGCACTCGTCGCCGTTTTTCCCGTGAAGTGCAACAGGCTATCGTTAAGCGTTTACAGCAGGAGTCGTGGTTTGTTGGCACCAGTAACTACGATCTGGCGCGTCGTTTGTCGCTAACCCCGATGGGCACACAGGCGCACGAGTGGTTCCAGGCGCATCAACAGATAAGCCCTGAACTGGCAACCAGTCAACGCGCCGCTCTCGCCGCATGGCTGAATGAATATCCGGATCAGCTAGGTATTGCGCTGACTGACTGCATCACAATGGATGCGTTCTTACGCGATTTTGGCAGCGAATTTGCCACCCGTTACCAGGGACTGCGCCATGACTCTGGCGATCCGGTTGAATGGGGTGAAAAAGCTATCGCTCACTATGAAAAGTTAGGTATCGACCCGCACAGCAAAACGCTGGTCTTTTCCGACAATCTGGATCTGAATAAAGGCGTCGATCTTTACCGGCATTTCTCATCCCGCGTGAAGTTGAGTTTTGGTATTGGCACGCGTCTGACGTGCGATATTCCGCAAGTTAAGCCGCTTAACATCGTGATCAAACTGGTGGAGTGCAACGGTAAACCGGTTGCCAAACTGTCTGATAGTCCGGGCAAAACCATTTGCCACGACAAAGCTTTTGTTCGCGCATTGCGCAAAGCGTTTGATTTACCGCATATCAAAAAAGCCAGTTAATCCTGCCAGGGAGCCGCTTCGGCTCCCTTTTAGCATTTATTTCTGAATTCTTTTCTTTTCCTGTTAATTCTACTTGTCTGATTGCAGATGCCAGGTAACATAGGAAATCCCCATTCCGGGGAACATGTGTTTATATATCGGACTATTAACAGAGAGAATATTATGAGCGTTGTGCCTGTAGCCGACGTACTCCAGGGCCGCGTAGCCGTTGACAGCGAAGTCACCGTGCGCGGATGGGTACGTACCCGCCGAGATTCAAAAGCTGGCATCTCCTTCCTCGCCGTTTATGACGGTTCCTGCTTTGATCCTGTACAGGCCGTCATTAATAATTCTCTGCCCAATTACAATGAGGAAGTGCTGCGTCTGACCACCGGCTGCTCCGTTATCGTCACCGGCAAGGTTGTGGCCTCTCCGGGACAAGGACAGAGTTTTGAGATCCAGGCCTCTGAGGTTGAAGTTAGCGGTTGGGTTGAAGATCCAGACACCTACCCGATGGCGGCGAAACGTCACAGCATCGAGTACCTGCGTGAAGTTGCGCACCTGCGTCCGCGTACCAACATGATTGGTGCCGTTGCACGTGTTCGCCACACACTGGCCCAGGCGCTGCACCGTTTCTTTGATGAGCAGGGCTTCTTCTGGGTTTCCACTCCGCTGATCACCGCATCCGATACCGAAGGTGCTGGTGAGATGTTCCGCGTGTCGACGCTGGATCTGGAAAACCTGCCGCGTGACGATCAGGGCAAAGTGGATTTCGACAAAGACTTCTTTGGTAAAGAGTCCTTCCTGACCGTATCCGGCCAGTTGAACGGTGAAACTTACGCCTGTGCGCTGTCGAAAATCTATACCTTCGGCCCGACTTTCCGTGCGGAAAATTCCAACACCAGCCGTCACCTGGCGGAGTTCTGGATGCTGGAACCGGAAGTGGCGTTTGCCAACCTGAGCGATATCGCCGGCCTGGCGGAAGGCATGCTGAAATATGCCTTCAAAGCCGTACTGACCGAGCGTGCTGACGACATGAAGTTCTTTGCCGAGCGCGTAGATAAAGAGGCGATTAGCCGTCTGGAACGTTTCATTGAAGCGGATTTCGCCCAGGTAGATTACACCGATGCAATCGTTATTCTGGAAGAGTGCATTAAGAAAGGCAGAAAGTTTGAGAACCCGGTTTACTGGGGTGTCGATCTCTCCTCCGAGCACGAACGTTATCTGGCAGAAGAACACTTTAAGGCACCAGTGGTAGTGAAAAACTATCCGAAAGATATTAAAGCGTTCTATATGCGCCTGAACGAAGATGGAAAAACCGTTGCCGCGATGGACGTTCTGGCACCGGGTATCGGTGAAATCATCGGTGGTTCTCAGCGTGAAGAGCGTCTGGATGTGCTGGATGCGCGCATGCTGGAAATGGGTCTCAATAAAGAAGATTACTGGTGGTATCGCGATCTGCGCCGCTACGGTACCGTGCCGCACTCCGGCTTCGGTCTCGGCTTTGAGCGCCTGATCGCCTACGTCACCGGCGTACAGAACGTTCGTGACGTGATTGCCTTCCCGCGTACACCGCGTAATGCGACGTTCTAAGATCGTTCACAAAAAGGCCAGCGTTGCTGGCCTTTTTTATTGCCTGAAATGTCAGTTTTTGTGAGTAATAAGTAAGCAATTCTAAGATCAACCCCGAAATCCCCCACTCCTGTTACTGGGTATTACGTTGTAATATTTCTGCACAAAAAATAAACCGTATTTTTCTTGCGGATTAGTATTTACTCACCCATTAGCACATTTTTTAAACAATCCAACAGCATTCCAGACGTCCAGATAATGCCATAAGCAAAACTGGAAATGTCTATTTTCTGTCCGTTGTTTTTCTTTTATTCAAATTAAAGATAAGAAAATCATATAAATAGATATAAGTGGTGTGTTCTGGCGCTGAAATCGTTTCGAAATTTGATATCGTTCACAAAGTTCCAAAAATGAAATAATTAGTTACACATTTTTTCTTTCTGAAACTAATTCTTTATCTTTGTAGCACTTTCACGGTAGCGAAACGTTAGTTTGAATGGAAAGATGCCTGTCAGACACATAAAGACACCAAACTCTCATCAATAGTTCCGTAAATTTTTATTGACGTAATTTATTGACGGCAGTGGCAGGTGTCATAAAAAAACCATGAGGGTAATAAATAATGATGAAGCGCAATATTCTGGCAGTGGTTATCCCTGCCCTGCTGGTAGCCGGTGCAGCTAACGCTGCAGAAATCTACAACAAAGACGGCAACAAACTGGACCTGTACGGTAAAGCGGTAGGTCTGCACTATTTTTCTGATAACAAAGGCAACGACGGCGACCAGACTTATGCTCGTCTTGGTTTCAAAGGGGAAACTCAGATCAATGACCAACTGACCGGTTACGGCCAGTGGGAATATAACTTCGCCGGTAACAACTCTGAAGGCGGTTCTGACGCACAGAACAACAACAAAACCCGTCTGGCGTTCGCCGGTCTGAAATTCGGTGACGCGGGCTCCTTCGACTATGGTCGTAACTACGGTATCGTTTACGATGCACTGGGTTACACCGATATGCTGCCAGAATTCGGCGGTGATACTGCATACAGCGATAACTTCTTCGTTGGCCGTGTTGGTGGCGTAGCAACTTACCGTAACGCTAACTTCTTCGGTCTGGTTGATGGCCTGAACTTCGGTGTTCAGTACCTGGGCAAAAACGAGCGCGCAAGCAGCTACGAAGTTGACGCTACCGATCCGACCAGCACCAACTTCAGCGATGTTCGTCGTTCTAATGGTGACGGCGTTGGCGGCTCCATCAGCTATGAGTTCGAAGGCTTCGCTGTTGTAGGTGCTTACGGTGCAGCTGACCGTACTAATGCACAGCAAGATCCGGCACTGCGTGGCAGTGGCGAAAAAGCTGAGCAGTGGGCGACCGGTCTGAAATATGACGCGAACAACATCTACCTGGCGACCAACTACGGTGAAACCCGTAACGCTACTCCGATCAGCGGTGGTTTCGCCAACAAAACTCAGGACTTCTTCGTGGTCGCTCAGTACCAGTTCGATTTCGGCCTGCGTCCGTCCATCTCCTACAACAAATCTAAAGCGAAAGACGTAGAAGGTGTCGGTAGCGAAGATCTGGTGAACTACATTGAAGTGGGTGCCACCTACTACTTCAACAAAAACATGTCCACCTATGTTGACTACCAGATCAACCAGATTGATTCTGACAACAAACTGGGCGTGAACTCTGACGACACCGTTGCTCTGGGTATCGTATACCAGTTCTAATAGCAGACCCCTTTGCTAAATGCCTAAAAAACAGGACTTCGGTCCTGTTTTTTTATGCCTGTCAGCAAAATCTTGCGACTTCAAAAAACCTTCAGGCTTTTCATCACTAACGGTTGGCATTTTGTAAATCTACCGTTAACCTGATAACGGATTTCCCTTCTGTAACCACAATGGAACCTCGTCATGTTTGAGAACATTACTGCCGCCCCTGCCGACCCCATTCTGGGTCTGGCCGATCTGTTTCGTGCTGATGACCGTCCTTCGAAAATTAACCTTGGGATCGGTGTCTATAAAGATGAAACTGGCAAAACGCCAGTGCTGACCAGCGTTAAAAAAGCCGAGCAATACTTACTCGAAAATGAAACAACAAAAAACTACCTCGGCATTGACGGTATTCCGGAATTTGGCCGTTGCACGCAGGAGCTGCTGTTCGGCAAAGGTAGTCATCTTATCAATGACAAACGCGCACGCACGGCGCAAACGCCGGGCGGCACCGGCGCGCTACGCGTTGCTGCCGACTTCCTGGCAAAAAATACGGCAGTAAAACGCGTCTGGGTGAGCAACCCAAGCTGGCCGAACCATAAGAGCGTGTTTAACTCCGCCGGGCTGGAAGTACGCGAGTACGCTTATTACGACGCAGAAAACCATTCACTCGACTTCGATGCGCTGCGAAACAGCCTGAGCGAAGCACAGGCGGGCGATGTGGTGCTATTCCACGGTTGCTGCCATAACCCAACCGGTATCGATCCTACGCTTGAGCAGTGGCAAACCCTGGCACAGCTTTCCGTCGAGAAAGGCTGGTTGCCGCTGTTTGACTTCGCGTATCAGGGCTTCGCCCGTGGTCTGGAAGAAGATGCGGAAGGACTGCGCGCGTTCGCCGCGCTGCACAAAGAGCTGATTGTCGCGAGCTCCTACTCCAAGAACTTTGGCCTGTACAACGAACGTGTGGGTGCCTGTACGTTGGTTGCGGCAGATGCGGAAACCGTTGACCGCGCCTTCAGCCAGATGAAATCCGCCATTCGTGCGAACTACTCTAACCCGCCAGCCCACGGCGCATCAGTGGTTGCCACAATTCTCAGCAACGATGCGCTGCGCGCAATCTGGGAACAGGAACTGACCGACATGCGTCAGCGCATTCAGCGTATGCGTCTGCTGTTTGTGAACACCCTGCAAGAGAAAGGGGCTGAACGCGATTTCAGCTTCATCATCAAACAAAACGGCATGTTCTCATTCAGCGGCCTGACCAAAGAGCAGGTTCTGCGTCTGCGTGAAGAGTTTGGCGTTTATGCGGTGGATTCTGGTCGCGTCAACGTTGCCGGAATGACGCCGGATAACATGGCGCCGCTGTGCGAAGCCATTGTTGCCGTGCTGTAAGACGTGCGATAAAAGCAAAGCCCGCGATAAGCGGGCTTTTTAATGGGGATTACCAGACAGGCATTTCATCCTGCAGGAACGGATTGTGCAACCGTTCATAGCCCAGCGTCGACAGCGGGCCATGACCCGGAATAAACGTCACGTCATCGCCTAACGGCAACAGCTTACGTTTGATCGAGTCAATCAACTGGCTGTGATCGCCGCGCGGGAAATCACTGCGCCCGACTCCACCTTTAAAAATCACGTCGCCTGAGATAAGAAGTTGCGACTGCTCATCAAAGAAAACAAGGTGTCCAGGCGTATGGCCCGGGCAATGCAACACCTGTAAAGTCACATTCCCTACGCTGACACGATCTCCTTCGTTAAGCCAACGGTCGGGCGTCAGTGGCTGACATTCGCCGAGGCCAAACATGCGACTCTGTGCAGGCAAACCCTGCAGCCAGAACTCATCTTCTTTTTCCGGACCGATAACCGGTACTCCGTAGTGTTGCGCCAGTTCCGCCGCGGCACCCACATGATCGAGGTGTCCGTGAGTGAGCAGGATCTGCGTCAACGTGATGCCGCTGGCATCCACTTCCTGTTTGATTTTTTCAGCATCGCCGCCGGGATCGACAAGCGCTGCCAGACGCGTTTGCTCACACCAGATCAAAGAACAGTTCTGGGAGAACGCGGTGACCGGAATAATACGATAGTTCATACTGCTCCTGTTTCGTTAATCACCAGTGCCGCGCCGGCCCGGTGTCAATATGCACAAAGTTACTGCGTGGGTAGTATCCTACACCACCTGCGCGCATAGATAACGCGGCTTTGCGAATATTACTTAACGAAATGCCTTCAATATGAAAATCCATGGCCTGGCCTTTGGTGTGATAGCTTTGTTTCGCTACCCCACGGCTGTGCGCACGCAATTCATTGTTGGTATCCAGTGAACGATAACCGGAAATCAGTTGAACGGGCTTACGTGTTCCCAACAGCCCTTGCAGGCGGAAAAGCTGATCGAAGAGTCTGGGATCGATGGACTTCACCTTATTCGCGCGATAGTCACGGAAAAAATGGTTAAGTTTGGCTAATTCATCCTGAATATAAGCTCTGCCATCAAAAAATTCCGCTTTAATTGACTCTCCGGTGTTGAGGTTGCTCAGAGTCAAAATACGCGGACGCGGGGTAGAGAGTGTGGCAAACGCAGGCACAGGCAAGATGGCAGCTCCGAGGGCAGCGCCACCTAACGCCAGCAGTTTGCGGCGATTAGCGTCAAATTTGTCCATGGTTTAAGGTCTACAGGTCAATGTTATCGTCTATATGCTTTAGCGCACGATAGGCACCTTAACTGGCATCAAAGCCGCCGTCAAGTTGGCCCAACCCCAGCAATGACGGGGCTTCTGGGCCGATGCCCCTGTCACTGCCAATTATTACGACAACAGATTAACCAGAACTTCTTCATTTACCTGATTAATTGTTCTGCTTTTGCCACAATTTGTGCGCTGGATCGCGCTGTCAGATCATAATTGTAAATATCTGTACGATACTGGGTACGCCCGTCCGCGCCAACAAACGCCGTCAGGTAATACAGATTGACCGGGATAGTCTGACGAATATTGACGTAGCGCGTGTCGCCCTGCTTCAGCACATCGGAAATTCGCGTATCGTTCCAGCCCGCATCCTGTAACAGCATGTTTGCCAGTTCAGAAGCCTTGTTCACACGCACGCAACCGGAACTAAGCGCCCGGGAATCCTTCTGGAACAAATTATGGTTAGGCGTGTCGTGCAGATAAATTGCATCGGAACTTGGCATATTGAACTTGTAGCGGCCCAACGAGTTACGCGCTCCCGGCGCCTGCTGGAAACGGAACGGTAAATTTGACGGCGTGATGGTTGACCAGTCAACCTGCCACGGATCAATCGCTTCTCTGCTGTTCCAGCCCCGCATCACGGTATAGCCGTGACGTTCAAGGTAGCCAGGATCGTTCCACAGCTTGGGCAGAATATCCTTACGCGCCAGCGTCGGCGGGACGTTCCATGGCGGATTGACCACCACGTTATTCAGCGCGCTGCTCATCATCGGCGTTTTACGATCGGGACGACCGACAATCACCCTGGACGCCAGCACCTGATTACCATTCTGATAATAAACCAGCGAATACGCCGGAATATTCACCATAATACCCGTCGACAGTTCAGATGGAAGCAAACGCAGACGCTGGATATTGAGCGCCAGTACCCCTGCACGCTGCGCGGGGGTCACGTTCAGCCAGTCGCGGGTAGCCGGGCCAATAGCGCCATCTGCGCCCAACCCTTGCCACGTCTGGAAGCGTTTTACCGCTTCAACCAGCTCTTTATCATACGCAGCACGGACAGCCGGTGCTGGCTTACTGCGCGGCGCAGTCTGTTTTGCCGTGTCAGCGCTCGGGGTTTCAACGGCAACGGCTGACGGGCTGACCACCGCTTCTGACGGGGTCTCATCTCCCGGCAGCGCAATTTTCGGTCCGCCTTCCAGCATCCCGGTACGTTGCAGTATTTCCCGCAGCGCAGGCACGTCGTTGCTCCACTGACCCGGTCGTAGCGTTGCTTTGCCGGTCAGTTGCGGCCATGGGCGTGAATCGCCCACCAGCGCTAATAACGACGCGTGCATTGACGCATATTGCGGGTGCTGAGGTGCCAGCCCGGCAATAAACGTCGGAAGTTGTCCATTATCCAGCGCAACCTGCCACTGATTGATGACCGACAGCGGTGGCGTCGCCAGTGCATACGGTTTACTGCTGTACAGCCAGCGGTTGCCTTTGACCGGAATATTGGCGATCAGATGGAGATACCCCATCATCGCATCAGACAACACCAGATCGCGCGCGATGCCGTTAACGGCAGGATCGGTCAGTAACGCCACCCAGGTGGTGAACTGAGGCTGGAAGCCCGCAATAGCGACCTCTGCCAGCTGTTGCTGGAACGCTTTGACGGCTTCGCGATTTTCCCACATGGGTTTCATATCGCGCGCCGCATAAAGCAGTTCAAGCTGATTCATATAGACAGGCGTATAGCCTGAAGGAAGTTGCGACTGAAGCTCAGCTCGCGCCTTTTCCGCCGCCCCCTCAGGGAGTGGCTGCAGACCCGCCATCACCGCCGTTGCGCCAGATTGCGCCTGCGGCTGAGCGAGACTCTGTTCACTGACAACGACAGGGCTGTCGCCAGGTATCACTTCAGGCTCATCAGCCTGAACACTGGACAGTGGAGCGAATACTACGGCCAGGCATAAACTTATTGCCGAGAACCGACGACCACCAATTTTATTAAGCAACATCCCTTGCCCTCTGGTTACATTACGACATGCTCACATCTACCGGAGCTTTCCTTCATTATAGAAAGGCTGATATGCGATTGCCTAACCTAATGTAAAGAAGTTTAAAGAAAATGCACCTGAAATCCATAGTTTAAGAAATGAAAAAGACGGCTTTTCAGCCGTCTTTAAGGTTTTAGCTGGCCTCTGACGGGGCATCAGCCTCGCCGGGGAGAGGATCCGGTAACTGCGGCGCAAACCCGCGCAGACCAACCACATGAACGTGTTCCGTATTCTGGAAGACTTTACGCACCAGCTTATAGGTGGTGCCCTTCTCCGGACTGATGTTTTCCGGCGCCGCGATGATGAGCTGCATCTGCAGACGCTCACACAGTTCGAACAGCGTCGCGATAGAACGCGCATCCAGACGGGCGGCTTCATCGAGGAACAGCAGACGGCACGGGGAGATATCTTTCCCGCGCAGACGGCGCGCTTCATCTTCCCAGCTTTGAACCACCATCACCAGGATCGACATCCCGGTCCCGATCGCTTCACCGGTCGATAGCGCACCGGACTCTGCACGCAGCCAGCCGTCAGAACCACGGTTAACTTCCACTTCCATTTCGAGATAGTTACGGTAATCCAGTAACTCCTCGCCAATGGTTTGCGGCGTACGCTGTCCCATGTCGATTTGCGGGTTCAGGCGTTGATAAAGCTTCGCCAGCGCTTCTGAGAAGGTCAGGCGGTTGCTGTTGAACAGATCCTGATGCTGCTCATGCTGTTCAGACAGCACTTCCAGCAGCGTGGCATGGGTTTCACGCACATTCACGTTCAGACGCACGCTGTGAACCTGACCGAACGACACGCTCTGCAACCCCTGGTTGAGCTGACGAATACGGTTCTGCTCGCGCTGGATGGTCTTGCGAATAATGTTCGCCACGCTACGTGAGCTGATCGCCAGTTTCTGTTCACGGGAGGTCAGTTCTTCGGTCAGGCGGCCCAGCTCGATTTCCATCTGTTCGATGGCTTCCACTGGATCGTCGGTACGAATGATATCCTGACGGATACGCTCGCGCAGATGCTGATACACTGCGACAAAGAACTGGATCTTACGTTCCGGACGTTTCGGATCTTCCGACAGACGCAGGACATCACGCAGATGTTCGTTATCAGCGACCGCCAGACGCAGCGCACCCAGCGCCTTATCCGACATGGAGCGCAGATCATCACCGGAAAGATAGGCCAGCTCGCGACGATGCAAACGACGCTCGACGCCGCTGTCTTTCACCAGTCGCATCACGGCGCACCAGCCTGCTTTCGCGGTTACCACCTGCTCACGCATTTCGTGGTAATCGCGTTCCAGTTTGCGCAGTTTGCGGGTCAGGTTATCCATCTCCGCTTCACAGAAGGTAAGCGCTTTTTCGAGCTGGTTACGCCGCGCACGGTTGTTGCTGAGCTGCGAATGCAGTTCATCGCGACGAATGCGCGCACGCTCTTCCGCTCCGCTGTCGGCACGCACGCCAATATCCTGCAATTCACGCTGCAAATCGTTAAGCAGCTCTTTCTTGGTATCGTAAGAGCTTTTCAGCGAAGCCAGAACCTGATTGTACTGACTCAGTTGCGCCGCATGACCACGCAGGGCTTCACGGGCACGGGTACGTTCAGCTTCCGCATGTTCCAGGCGCTCACGCAATTTTTCGTTCAGATCGCTGTTGCCGCTGAGCATTTCCGCTGAGTCGGAATAGCCGAAGTGCGCACGACGCTGGACCACTTCGGTCAGCGCAAACGCCTGCTGACGCGCATCGCGCTGCGTCTGCTGGGAGTACGCGTAATCTTCTTTCAGTTGTTCAAACTGTTCCGGGTCGCTCTGCAACACCGACACCATCGGTTCCAGTTTCGCCAGTTGGTTGCCGTGCTGCTGTACAAAGCGCGCGGCTTCTTGCGCTTCATCCAGACGCTCGCGGATCTCTTCGACGCGATCCGCCAGACTGTCGTCAGCCAGCAAATTCAGACGCGGCAGCAGGCGGTTAAGCGCGGTAACGCCCTCTTTCGCCTGTTCGTACTGCAGACGCTGCTGCTGGTTGTCGTTTTCGTGGGCGGTCAACGCACGTTCCAGCTCAACGCGACGGCTGTTGAGCTGGCGAATTTCGGCTTCCGGATCGGATTCAAAAGCCACCGAAAGATGGCTGCCAATGAAGCGGCTGAACGCCTGATGCAGACGCTGCGTTTTCTGAACGTCAAAAGAGAGCGTGGCAAAACGCTCGGATAATCCTTCACGCTCGGCATGCAGCGTTTCGATACGGTTTTCTCGCGCCGCACGGCCAAACAGCGGTACGGACGGGAAGCGCGAGTAGCGCCACTGGCGATCGGCAATCTTCACCACCACCGCTTTTTCCAGTTCGTCGACGCTGAAGACGCTGTCATCAAATGACTGCGGATCCCCTTCGATCAGATACAAATCTTCCGGGCAATCCGTCAACCCTTCCAGTTGTTCAGCGATCAGCGACAGATCCGGCACCACGATGGCGTGACGCGACGGACCATACAACGCGGAGAAGTACGGCGCATCTTCAAGACTGACGTCGTCATAGATTTCTGACAGCAGCACGCCGCCAAAGCGTTCCGCCAGCGCGTTCAGACGCTGATCTTCCGAGCCACCAGGCTGGCTTAAGCGTTCGATCTCTTCATCGACGGCATTCTTGCGCGCGCCGACTTCGTCGCGTTCCACAATCGCTTCACGCTCTCGTTCGAGCAATTGCTGCAGATATTCGGTCACTTCCTGGCTGGACGTAAACTCTTCACCGCACTGTTCACTCAACTGACTCAGGCTGTTTTGCGCCGCCAGCCAGACGGGGGCACGGTGCATGAGATGCTGAATGCGCGACTGTAGCTGTTCCTGCTCTTGACGCAGCGCCATACGCTGTTCATGCGCGCTGGAAACGTTGTCAGACAGCGAGGCGATACGCGCTTCCAGCTCCTGATGCAGGGCTTCCAGTTCGTCAATGTCGAAATTTTTCCCCTGACGTTTGCAGAATTCCGCCAACAGACGTTCGGCTTCCTGCTGCTCGCGCAGACGCTGTTCCAGTTCGCTCAGTCGCATACGCAGCGACTGCGCCTGTTCCGCCAGGTGACGCTGGTCAACGCCTTCGCGCAGCAGTTCGCGCGCCACGTCCCAGGCTTCATTACGCGCCAGCGGGCCATTGATCGCCACCACCAGCTGATACGCCTGCTCGAACTGACTGTGCGCGGTTTGCGCCACGCTCATTTTCTGCTCCAGCGAGAGCATTTTTTCGGTGGCTTCCTGCTCTTTCGCCTGGAAGGTTTCCAGCCACTCGGCGGCGCTATCGGCCGTCAGATCCGGCAGATGGCACACCGCTCTGGCGCGTTCCAGCGCCGAGATCGCCTGGTTGTACTGGATGGCGCGGGTCTGTTGAACGTCCAGCGCCTGCTGGTAGTCCGCCAGTTGGCTTTTCAGCTCATCCACTTCCAGCTCGGCAGCTTCGGCGCGCGCTTCGTTCTCTTCCTGACGATCGGCGGCTTCTGCGACCACTTCATTTTGTTCTTCGAGACGGATCTGCAACTCGTCGAGATCCGCTTCATAACGTTCAATTTTTTCCTGCTGGCGTAGCGCGGTTTGCACCAGGTTCAGGTGATCGCTTGCCGCCTGATAATCGGCTTCGAGATCGCCTTCCGCACCGTTGTGCTCGCCCAACTCACGCGCCATGTCGACGTGTTTATACTGCTCGGCCGCCAGTTGTTTGCGCGACGTGTACAATTCGCGACGGAATTCCAGCGCTTTATCGAGGTGGATCCGGCGCTCATTGGCGTGACGCATATAGTCCGCCGCCACATAGTTGGTGGCTTCGCTAATCAGGTGTTTAAACAGATCGCGATCGGACTGGGTAACGCGAATGGCTTCCAGCGTCAGGCGGTTTTCCCGCAGCGCAGCTTCCATATCCTGGAACGCCTTACGCACCCCGCTGTTTTCCGGCAACAGGTAGTCGCGCAGAGACCGGGTGATCGCGCTGGAAATCCCACCGTACAGCGAGGCTTCAATCAGGCGATAGAATTTACTACGGTCAGACGCAGAGCGCAGACGACGGGCGATGAGGCCCAGATCAAACATCAGCGAATGGTAATCGGTGATCGAGTTGAACTGCTTAAACTGCACGCCTTCCATCGCGTCGAGCTTTTCTTTCAGCTCCGTTAACGGCAGGACGCGCGCCTGACGTTCGTTCAGCGTCTCCGTCACCAGTTGCGTAGGCTGCACAGACATCGGCAGTCCCTGAATGGCAAACGGTTTGATATCGACTTTACGGTCGCGTCCGGCAACCTGCTGCAAGCGCACACCCACCACCACGCGCTGATGGCGCGAGTTGATCGTATCGAGCATCGAATAACAGACACCCGCTTTCAGCTTACCGTGCAGACCTTTGTCGCGTGAGCCGCTGGTCGCGCCTGCTTCCGTGGTGTTACGGAAGTGCAACAGGGTTAAATCCGGGATTAGCGCCGTGACGAACGCCGCCATGGTAGTGGATTTCCCCGCGCCGTTCCCCCCGGAAAGCGTGGTAACCAGTTCATCCAGGTCAAAGGTACGGGCAAAGAAACCGTTCCAGTTAATCAGCGTTAGTGAGCGAAATTTACCGCGTTCAATCATTATTCTTCTTCTCCACTGTCCGGCTGATTCTCTTCGGTCTCATCATTGAGCTGCAGGTGGTTTTCGACCGGCATCGCTTCGCCATCGCGGATCAGGCGACGCTGCGCTTCGCGCGGGTCGTCACCCGTTCGTACATCCGCGCCAAAGCGGAACACCGATTCCGTAATGCGGAATTTGCTGCTGTCGTGCCCCATAAACCACACCATGCCTAAACGGCGAAGACGGTTTAAAGACGAGCGCATTTTTTCCTGTAACTTCTGGCGGTCGACGTCGGAGCCGGTTGAGCGGTTATTCACCAGCTTCAACAGTTTGGCTTCGTCAGCCAGCGTCAGCAGCTCGTCGTACAACTCCTGCTGAGTGAAAATCCCCTCGTTCGCCAGCCGCTCCGGACTGAGATAGAGGTAGCAGAGAATTTTACCGACCATCATGTCCAGTTCAGACAACACGGAACGCGGGATAATGGTCGTTGAACGCGGACGCAGGTAGAAGAAACCTTCCGGCGCGCGGATCAGCTCCACGTTATAGCGGCTGTAAAACTCTTCCAGATAATCCTGGAAGTCCATCAAAAAAGCATGATTATCCAGTTCATCCAGACCAATGTGGCGGCCTGAACGTAACGCGCTATCCAGCGCCGGAAATAACGGATTCGCCAGCGCCTGCGCCAGCTTAACCGGCATCACTTGTTCAATATTTGTCAATGACATGCGCCTGTACCTTGGCTCCGTAATCATTAATCGGCTGCCATTTGGCTGGCAGTCCGGTGAAGTCTGCTTGCGCTACGCCAAGACGTACCGCCTGATCGATAACAATGCGCGCGACGTCAAAGTGACGCGCACGCGGGTATTGCGCAAGATACTCGCGCACTACCAGACCGAGATCTAACGGCGTCTCTTTCGATTTATAGATAGCCAGTTGGCCTTCGATAATCGCCGCAAGCTGTTCGCGGATCTCGTTAAACTCTTCGTACTCTAAATCCGGCGGAAGTTCCCCGGTGACCTCTTCATCACGCAGCGCCATCTCTTCGTCACGCATATCCAGCAGACGATCGGCGTTGGCATAGGTCAGCGCCCACGGCTCGTCAAAATAGGTCTGTACCGACTGACGTAAGCGCTGGGCAAAGACGCGGTTTTTATCCATATCGATGGCGGTACGGATAAATTTGTGAACGTGGCGGTCATAGCCAATCCACAGATCGATCGACTGCTGACCCCAGCTGATAATACGATCGAGCTTGCTTTGCAGGTCAAACACCAGGCGATCAACAAAATGCAGATCGTCATGAGCCAGCGTCGCATCCTGGATACGCAGCAAATTGGCCTGCAATTTATCGCCTGCCGCTTCCAGCGTATCCTGCAACTCGCGCAGAGTGCCGGAGGTTTCTGACAGTAGCAGTTCACAGCTCGAAATCGCCGCGCGCCAGTCTTTATTCAGCAGTTGCGCGATATCATCTTTCACCTGCTGCTGCTGTTCATCCATGATGCGCTGAGTCAGATCGATACTGTCGAAAATCTCAGCGACCGAATACTTGAGTGGCGCATAGACGTTGCGATGCCAGTGGAACTCATCGCCGCCCTCATCGGCGGCATCCGCCGCGCGCTTGAGCTCACCCGCCACGATCGACAACTGCATTGACAGACGCAGCGTGGAAAATTCACGTTGACGAATATAGTAATCGGTAATGCCAATGCCGAGCGGCGTCAAACGATAAATCGCGTTCCCTTCTGCCTGCTCACTGGTAAAGCGGTTCAGCAGACGTTGACGCACCATATCGTTGATCGCATTGTTCGCGCGCACGCCAATGGTTTCGCTGGTTTGCTCAAACGCATCACTTACATGGCGGAACGCATCCACCAGTTCGCCTTCACTCATCTCACCGTCCAGGCGCTCGCCATTCAGCGTGGCCACCGCCAGCAGAAACGAGAGTCGGTCTACCGGCAGCGAGATAGAGAAGTCATTTTTTCTGGCCCAGGCAACCAGTTCGGGGACTGTCTGGGAAAATTCACTCATAGGTTATCCTTGCATCTGCGGTTTACGCGCGGTGACGTGAATGTAACGACCCAGGCTGACATACGGCTCCAGGCGACAGTAACGCGTTTCTAATTCAAGCAATATCTCATAACAGTCACGCTGCTGATGTTTCTCACGCAGATAATCATGAAACACGCGCACCCCGGTTTTCCCGGTGATCTGCCAGCCCATCTGTTCCAGCCACTGGTAAACCTCTCCTGGCTCACGCGGATAGTCTGGTGAAAGGGTACGCTTCTTACGTTTGGGCATCCCTATCTGCACGTAGTCAAAGTTCCCCGCCACCATGTTATGCATCAACAGGCCGTTGGCATTGTAGAACATTAATGACAGTACGCCACCGGGACGCAATACCGACCAAAGGGTCTCTAACACGCTGACCGGCTCGGCGACCCACTCCAGCACAGCGTGAAACAATATCAGATCAACGGAGCTTTCCAAATGCGAAGCGACGTCCTGAGCAGCGCATTGTATAAAATGCATGTTGTGGCTCACACCTTTGGCTTCTGCCGCCCGTTGCGCACGGGCGATCATCTCACCGGAGACGTCACACAACGTCACGTGATGACCACGTTCTGCCATTTTAATGGCCGTTTGTCCTTCACCGCCGCCAGCGTCCAGCACACGAAGTGGTTGCGCGCCGAAGTCTGTCAGAATAAGGTCGAGATCCTGCCACAGGATCGCCTGCCTTAGCTGCCCTTTTGTGGTGCCGTAAATATTACGGGAAAACTTCTCAGCAATGTCATCAAAATTGCGATCCCGCATCGGGCTCTCCACAGGCTGGCTTAGCTGTTCTCTGATAAAACCGCTATTTTGTCACACCCGCGCGGAGAATGAACCTCTCTGGTGTAATATCACGATTATTCTTCTGCTGTATGGTCAAAAAAGGAACCAAAAAGGATGCTTTTTACGCTGAAGAAAGTGATTGGCGGCATGCTGTTGCCTCTCCCTTTTCTGCTCTTGATGATGGGTATCGGTCTGGCACTGCTGTGGTTTAGCCGTTTTCAGAAAACCGGCAAGGTATTTATCAGCCTCAGTTGGCTGGCGCTGTTCCTGCTCAGTCTGCAACCCGTTGCAGACCATCTGCTGCGCCCGATAGAAAATAGCTACCCCACCTGGCAGGATACGCAGAAAGTTGAATACATCGTCGTGTTAGGCGGCGGCTATACCTGGAACCCGCAGTGGGCGCCCAGTTCTAACCTGATCAACAACAGTTTGCCGCGTCTAAATGAGGGAATACGTCTGTGGCGGGCTAACCCGGGTTCGAAATTGATTTTTACCGGCGCGAATGCCAAAACCAATCCGGTGAGTACGGCAGAAGTTGGCGCACGGGTGGCGCAATCGTTGGGGGTGCCGGAAGAGGATATCATCACGCTCGACAAGCCTAAGGATACGGAGGAAGAAGCCGCTGCCGTGAAGCAGGCTATCGGCGACGCGCCATTCCTGCTGGTCACTTCAGCCTCTCATCTGCCGCGAGCAATGATTTTCTTTCAGCAGGCCGGGTTAAATCCGCTGCCGGCTCCGGCGAATCAACTGGCTATCGATTCCCCGTTGAATCCGTGGGAGCGGGCAATCCCCTCTCCCGTCTGGTTGATGCATAGCGATCGCGCAAGCTACGAGACGCTGGGGAGAGTCTGGCAGCGGTTGAAAGGCTCGTCAGGCGAGCCAGGGCAGGAGTGATTTCGCAGCGAGATCAAAATGAGATCGGTTAAAGCGCCCGGTATTGACCAGTTGCGCCACTTCATCCCATAACACGTATAACCAACGCCGCCAGATGAACGATTCCGCCACTGGCGCGCGTTGCAGGTAGTGCCAGAGTAGTCCTTCCGCCAGCGTGTTATCTACCAGCCGGAACAGTTCGTACTCCCGTGGTGCCCAGAGCATAATACCAGGCCCCACCATCGCCAGAAGCTGGTCGCTCCGGGCGTCTTTTAACATGCTGCGCAGACTGAAATTGCCATGCACCAGCACACAGTTGTCGTTAAAGCCGTCAAACAGCGCGGGCAGACATTCGCGGGTGCGAAACAGAATGCGCTTATCCTGCATGGTTAGCCCGGTGTTGTTGAACTGATTGAGCGTACTCCAGAGCACCTCAACCCGCTGACGATACCAGGAAGGCCAGATATTCTCCTGCGTATTGTCCACCGCACCGACACACCCCCGGCTATCCTGGCGGTGCCAGGCCAGTAACCCTTCGACAATCTGATCTTTGAGCTGCTCCCAACGCTCCGGCGTCCGGGCCGGCGCTTCAACGGGGACGCCACGCAGACGTTCCAGCAGTAAGACATCCGGACCGGGATGTTCATCGTGAGTCATCACCCCATAAATGACCGGCATTCGCACGGTGCCGCTACGCGCTAACATGGTGGTTTTCCAGGCCAGTTGTTGCGCGACCCCCGGCGTGGTGAAACTTTGGGCCATCAGCGGCATTGGGTTGCCCTGGCTGTCATAGAGCGACCACAGTGCTGTGTCGACTTTTTCATTCACGCATTCAATGCGGCTCAGTTTTTCGCCCAGTAAATGACTTAATTCGGCGCGCAGCTGTTCCATTCAGATTGCCCTCATAAAAGCTACTGCTTTTATAATGAGCGCCACACCGACGGATGTCACCCGGATGAGATCAATTGTTGAAAAGAAAAAGCGTGGAAAATCGTAACGGTACGACACTCCTCTCACTAAAGAGCGGAGTGTCGTAAAGAAAATTAACGCATTTCAGCGCGAACGCGCTCGAGGTCTTCTGCGGTATCAACACCGGTACCAGGCACCTCTTTTGCCACAGCCACGTGGATTTTTTCGCCGTACCACAGCACGCGGAGTTGCTCCAGCATCTCGATGTTTTCCAGCGGGCTGGGCTCCCAGCTCACATAGCGACGGATAAATCCGGCGCGATAGCCGTAAATGCCGAGGTGGCGCAGGAAATTATCGCCGACGGTCTCGCGACTTTTCGCAAAACGATCGCGATCCCAGGGGATCGTTGCACGCGAGAAATACAGCGCATAGCCTTCGGCATCCAGTACCACCTTCACTGCATTCGGATTGAACGCCTCTTCCGCGCTATGAATCGGTGCCGCGAGCGTGGCCATTCCAACCTGACGCTGCGCCAGGTTTTCTGCCACCTGGCGAATAATGATGGCCGGGATCATCGGCTCATCACCCTGCACATTGACAATCACGGTGTCATCACTGAAACCACACTTCTCAACCACTTCAGCCAGACGTTCTGTCCCGGACTGGTGATCGACGCGGGTCATGCACACTTCTCCACCCGCCACTTCAACGGCGCGTGCGACCTCTTCATGATCGGTCGCGACAATAATACGCTCAGCGCCGGATTCACGGGCGCGTTCCAGCACATGCACAATCATCGGTTTACCGTTGATGTCCTGCAACGGTTTACCCGGCAGACGCGTGGAGGCGTAGCGGGCAGGAATAATGACGACAAAACTCATGATTTACGCTCATCAGCCGCTAATACACGGGCCTCGGTTTCCAGCAAAACGGGAATGCCATCACGCAGTGGAAAAGCGAGGTTATCCAGTTTGCAGATCAGTTCTTGTTTTTCCTGGTTGTACCAGAGTTTGCCGTTACAGACCGGGCAGGCAACGATTTCAAGCAGTCGATGATCCATAGTTCCTCCAGATGGACCGGGTAATGAATGCAGAGATCTTATCATACTCGCTCATGCGACTGCGTCTATTTCCCACCCCTGTCGACATTGCGTAAATATCCCTGCCGGACAGCGGCCGAGCGTCACGCGAACGGCATTCTGCCAGCGGGCAAAATCGGTTATCGCCTGCTGTAGCCCATTTTGCAGCGTCACTCCTGGCTTTACGCCTTCTTGCAGATAGAGAGAAATCACTTCCAGTACGCCCGTCTTACGGTGCATTTTGGCGTCCATCCGCCCCACCAACTGACCCCGGTGCAGTAAAGGCAGGACAAAATAACCATACTGGCGCTTTGGGGCTGGCGTGTAGCACTCCAGCCGATAGCTGAAATCGAACAGTTGCTCCGCACGTTTGCGATCCCAAACCACCGGATCAAACGGCGACAGTACCGCGCTATGCGTCGCTGTCAGCTTGCCTGCCTGTGCCTGTTCAAGTTGCGGCAGCAAATCCGCATGCAACCACAGCCGACCAAGTTTTTCGACCTCTACCGGAATGATGTACTGCTGTTCAGCCCGCACGTCGCGCCAGTTTTGTAACTCAGGACGTTTCAGGCGGTAGTAATCTGCCAGCCACTGCTCACGAAAAATACCCAGGCTGCGCGCACTGTTGTCCAGCATGACAGATTCTGCTTGCGCCCGGGGTAGCAAATCGCGTTCATCATCCCAGTGTGGCATCACGCGATGAGTGAGATCGTACACGCGCTGGAAATTGCGACGCTCAATCACCATCACTTTTCCTGCCGTAAACAACCCTTCCAGATGCAGCTTGTGCGGCTTCCAGTCCCACCAGCCGCTGTTGCCTTTACGCGGATGCTCAAAGTCAGCCGAGCGTACCGGTCCATTTTGATGAATATGCTGCAACAGTTGCTCAATTTCGCCGGCATGCTCTTCCATCCACGCCGCCTGGTACTTCCAGCCCATTTTTTCAGGTGCCAGCATCCGGTGGCGTATCAGCGTAAAATCACTACGCGGCAGGAAACAGGCCTCATGGGCCCAGTACTCCATCAGTTCACCCTGCGCCAACGCATCATCCAGCCACTGTGGGGTGTAATTGCCCAGTCGACTGAACAACACAAGGTAGGGACTGCGGGCGACAATATTGATGGTATCGATTTGTAGTAGCGACATACGGGTAATCGTCGGCAGGATATCGCTTGCCAACGCGCGACGACGTGGTTTTTTTAGCAATCCCTGGGCGGCGAGATGAAGGTTACGGGCATCCGTAAGTGAGAGGTACGGCAACGACATTCATGATTCCCTCATTTGTACGCTGCCGTCATGGTGGTGCGCTAACGTGTCAGCGAGATCAATTTTTCGAGTAATGTCTCAGGTTCAGTCCCCGACAAATGTGCATCGACAGGAAGATACCACCAGTTGTCTTCGGCAAAGGCACGGCACTTCACGGCGTCCTTCTCCGTCATGACCAGCGTTTGCGACCCGTTTAGTAGGCCGTTGACATCATGCGAAGTCAATGCCTGATGATCCGCCAGAGGAACACATTTTTGCGGCTGTACGCCACAGGATTCTAACGTGGCAAAAAAGCGTGGCGGATGACCAATACCGGCCATTGCCACGACATTTTTCAATTGCGCGACATCACGACGTTCACCGGTACGCAGGTTCACAGCCTGTCCTGGCGCCAGATGCATCGGGATCTCGCCCGCCTGCGGAATACCGCCATTGACAATAACCGCATCCACCGTTTTCAGGCGACCTGCTCGCTCCCGCATCGGACCTGCCGGTAGCCACCAGCCGTTGCCGAAGCGACGAACGCCATCAACCACCACAATCTCGACATCGCGCGCCAGACGGTAGTGCTGAAGACCATCATCAGTAACGATAATCTGCACATCGTGATGCGCCAGAATCGCTTTTACCGCGTCAGCCCGGTTGGGCGATACGGCAACTGGCGCGCCGGTGCGCTGATAAATCAGCACCGGCTCATCACCCGCTTCCGCCGTGGTGGTTTCGGCATTCAGCAGCAAGGGATAGGACGCGGCTTTGCCGCCATATCCACGAGAAACTACCCCAACGCGAAGACCGCGCTGCTGAAGTTGTTCCACCAACCAGATCACTACCGGCGTTTTGCCATTGCCACCTGCCGTCAAATTACCGACCACCACCACCGGCACCGGTGCACGCCAGGCGCGTTTGATCCCGAGCGTGTAGCACAGACGGATCGCCCCGCTCACCAGGCCGTATAGCCAGGAAAGTGGGAGTAACAGTCGCCACAAGGGCGACTCACCGGACCAGATGCGTGCGATCATTGACCAAATTGCATTTTGTGCAGTTGCGCGTAGACGCCGCGGTGTTCCAGCAGCTCGTTGTGCGTACCGCGCTCCACAATCAGCCCATCTTCCACGACCACAATTTCATCGGCCTGTTCGATAGTTGATAGGCGGTGCGCAATCACCAGCGAGGTGCGGTTTTTCTGCAGTTCGTCCAGCGCCGCCTGAATGGCGCGTTCAGATTCGGTATCCAGCGCTGACGTGGCTTCATCAAGGATCAGAATCGGGCTGTCACGCAGTAAGGCACGCGCGATGGCGATACGTTGACGTTGACCACCGGAAAGCAGCACGCCGTTTTCACCGATCACCGTATCAAGGCCGTTATCCATCTTATTGATAAAGTCCATGGCATAAGCCATACGAGCCGCTTCTTCGATCTCCTCACGGCTATACTGCTCAGTTCGCGCGTAGGCGATGTTATTCGCCACCGTGTCGTTGAACAGATGTACGTTCTGCGACACCAGCGCGACCTGATTACGTAACGAGGCCAGGGTGTATTCCCGCAGATCGTGACCATCCATCAGGATTTCACCTTCATTGATGTCATAGAAACGCGTGATCAGACTGGCAATGGTTGATTTGCCGGAACCTGAACGCCCCACCAGCGCAACGGTTTTGCCCGCCGGAATTTTCAGGTTGATGTTACGCAGCGCCGGTACTTCGCGCCCCGGATAGGTAAAGGTGACATTGCGGAATTCCAGATCGCCGGTCGCACGCTCAATCACACGTTTACCTTCGTCTTTTTCCTGCTCGCTATCCAGGATGGCAAATAAAGTCTGGCATGCGGCCATCCCACGCTGGAACTGGGCGTTAACGTTAGTCAACGACTTCAACGGACGCATCAGGGCGATCATTGAGGAGAAGACCACGGTGATCGTCCCTGCCGTCAGGCTGTCCATCACGCTTGGGAAGCTAGCCGCGTACAGCACAAACGCCAGCGCCAGTGAAGCGATCAACTGGATGACAGGATCGGAAATGGAAGAGGCAGAAACCATCTTCATCCCCTGCAAACGCATCTTGTTACTGACTTTGTCGAAGCGCTTCGTTTCCACTCCCTGACCACCGAAGATCAGTACCTCTTTGTGGCCTTTCAGCATCTGCTCCGCGCTGGTTGTCACCTGCCCCATCGTATTCTGCATATTCTTACTGATAGCACGAAAACGTTTGGAGACTACGCGAATCGCGATCGACACAATAGGTGCCAGCACAACCAGGATTATCGACAACTGCCAGCTGTAATAGAACATCATGATGAACAGGCCGATAATCGATGCACCTTCACGCACAACGGTAATCAGCGCACCGGAAGACGAAGAGGCTACCTGTTCAGAATCATAAGTAATACGAGACAGCAGCGTCCCGGTAGACTGTTTGTCAAAGAAGGAAACCGGCATTCCCATCATATGACCGAACAGGCGACGACGCATGGTCATCACCACTTTGCCGGATACCCAGGAAATACAGTAGCTGGAGATATAGCTGGTGATACCACGTAAAATCATCAGCCCAATAACCACCAGCGGCATCCAAAGCAACACTGAGCGATCTGTTTTACCAAAACCATCGTCCAGTAATGGTTTGAGGAGCGATAACATGAAGGTATCGCTGGCCGCGTTGAGGATTAACGCAACACCCGCCACGATCAGACCCGATTTGAAAGGCGCAATGGTTGGCCACAGTCGGCGAAACGTCTGCCACGTAGAGAGATCTTTATCGTTATGCATTCAAGAAACCAGCATCTGTTGAAATAGCCGCATATTCTACCCGTTATCGTCTGACACGCCAAACCACTGATGATACCAACGAGGTAAAATTTGCTCCCGCAGGCTGATGGCCTGCCAGCCCTGTGTTGAAAAATCCAGCGAAATTTGCCCCTGATGCGGGGTATCACACCACCGGTAACCCTGTTGCAGATAGCGTTGCTTCACCTTCCATGACGGCAATCGCCAGGCGTTATAGCGTGAGGCGGAGACCAGCGCCACGTTGCCACTAACGCGCTGAAGTAGCGCCAGTGAAGAAGAGGTACTGCTGCCATGGTGTGGTACCTGGATTGCCGTCGCCGAAAGATGCTGCCAGTAATGACTGAGCATTTTCAGTTCCGCGGGGGACTCTATATCGCCCGTCAGCAGAATACTGTGCGTACCATCATCAATCTTTACGACGCAAGAGTGATTATTCCCCTGCGTCGGGTCTCCTTTCAACGGCCAGTGCACGCTAAAACGCAGTCCCTGCCATTGCCACGTCTCACCGCGGTAACACGGCAGATGCCCCTGCCAGCCTAACGGACTGCGCACCCAAAGCGCTGGCCAGGTTGTCTGCAAAGAGTGTAGTCCACCGCGATGGTCGAGATGCTCATGGCTGAGAATAATCCCCTCTGGCTGCAAGTGGTGCCAGCGCAGCCACGGAATGATTATCTGCTGGGCGCTGTCACCTCCCGGCCAGGCCAGCCCGGTATCGTAGAGTAACGCTTTACCATTACGGGCGATAACTATCGCTAACCCCTGCCCGACATCCAGCATGTGCACCTGCCAGGCGTCAGTGCGCACCGGACTCCAGAACGGCCAGCTCAGCAACGCCAGCGTCGCCAGACACAGGCCGGGGAAAACGCGCCAGGCGATAAATCGCCAACCGGGTAGCATCAACCAGGGGACAAAGACCAGCCACTGCCAACGGGCATCAATGTTGATCCACCCCGCAGGCAAGTGATTGAGCGCCCAGAATAGTGCAGCCAGTGAGCGATCGGCCAGATACCAGAGTCCGCCCTCAAGAAGCAGCGGACCAGTGAGATGGACCACCATTCCGGCGAGGATCAGCGGGACGCTGACAAACGTAACCAGCGGGACAGCAAACAGATTCGCAGCAAACGACGTCAGGCTGATACCGTGGAACAGTGCGATTTGTAGCGGCATTAGCAGCAAGGTAATCCCCAGTTGCAGGTGTGCCAGTTCAACCAGCAAGCGCCCGGCACGTGATGTGGGCCAGGCGGGGCAAGGAAACCATTGGTACCAGAATAACAGCGCCGCAACGGCAAAGGCCGAAAGCCACAAGCTTTGCGAGATCACGGCGACGGGATCAACAACCAGAATAGCCGCCAGACAGCAGCACCAGACTGACCATCCGCTCCATTGCCG
The DNA here is from genome assembly GCF_057983045.1 of Citrobacter sp. LST-B2. NCBI lineage: Bacteria > Pseudomonadati > Pseudomonadota > Gammaproteobacteria > Enterobacterales > Enterobacteriaceae > Citrobacter > Citrobacter sp. LST-B2. The sequence continues at coordinate 1,897,629 of NZ_CP192598.1, read as the reverse complement.
CCCGCATAATTTCAGTGCCCCCCACACCAGCAGCGCCACCACCGTACGTAGCGCCGGAGGCTGTAACCCGGTCAGCCAGGCGTAAAACGCAGCGCAAATAAGCCCACCAATCACAGGATGTTGCCAGCGAATTGCACCGATCGGCAGCAGAAACTGCACGCCGCGAATCAGAGCTGCTGCCAGTAAAGCCGCAAAAGCGATATGCAGGCCGGAAATTGCCATCAGATGCGCCGTGCCGGTATCGCGCATGATCGCTTTGACTTCCTGTGGCACCAGCAGGCGCTCCCCCATCCCCAGACCTAGTATTACCTGCTGCCAGGGATAGTTTTCCAGAGAATCCGTTAACGAGGCGAGATAGCGCGCTCGCCAGCTGCATTTGCTATCGACAATCTTTGCCTGTAAAAATCGGCCAGTGAGCGGCTGATGCTGTGCCAGGGCATAACGCTGACTATCAAATCCGCCGTCATTCAACTCGCCGTGCATGGCACGGACCTTCAGCGTCATCGCCCAACGTTGTCCCGCGCACGGCGCGATTGGCAAATATTGGTTATAAAGCACAATACCGACGGCAGGGAAAAGCCGATGCCCATTAAGATGCGTGATCAGCCCGGCATGTGTCGTCATGCTATCCGTGGCCGTCAGCTCAACGATGGTCTCCTGCGTGGCGGCGGGCAACGTATTTCCCGCCCACAGAGACTGTTTCGCCGCCATGACGCCCCAGAGAAAAAACAGCAGGAGAAGCCCAGCGTACTGTGCCACTTTCCAGCGGAGCAGACCGAGCAGACAGGCCAGCACAAACAGGATGCTAACAAGCCATCCCCCCGGCAGCGCAGGTAGCAAAAATAAAGGGAAAATTCCCCCTAATGCACACAGACTGACCGTCGTTAATTTCATACACACCCCCGTGTTGGCGGCAGTGTGCAGGTCTGAGCCGGGATTGTCAGGAGGAGAATGAAGGATTTACGGCCATGATTCCGCGATTTTCATCGCCGCCCGGCAATGTGCAACATGAAATGCGAGCGGCATTCCAGGGTTGAAAAGCAGGCAAGAAAAAAGCACCGTAAAGGTGCTTTTCTGAGGTTACGTTGTGCGAAAAACTTAACCGTAAATATTGGCGCGATCGCGCAGTTCTTTACCCGGCTTAAAGTGCGGAACGTATTTCCCTTCCAGATCCACTTTGTCGCCAGTCTTCGGGTTACGCCCGGTACGTGGTGCACGGTAGTGCAAAGAAAAGCTGCCGAAACCGCGGATTTCAATACGCTCGCCCTGTGCAAGAGTCGAGGCCATATGCTCCAGCATCTCTTTGACCGCATCTTCAACCGCTTTCGCGGGAATATGAGATTGCTGAGTGGCAAGTCTTTCAATCAATTCTGACTTGGTCATGATTCCTCCGGTTCCAATAAGCTGCTGCTGTTGCATTGATTAAGGGCGGCCGTAGCCGCCCTTTGTCATTGATTACAGAACGAATTCTATAATCTGTCAAGTATTCTCATCTGACTTCGGGACGAAACCTCCCAAAGTATCAAAGAATTACTCGCCTTTAGCTGCTTTGAAAGCTTCAGCCATTGCGTTGTTGGAGAAGTTTGCATCTTCCTGTTTGTTAACAGTTGCGATGGCATCTTTCTCATCAGCTTCGTCTTTAGCACGAACAGACAGGCTGATTGCACGGTTCTTACGGTCAACGCCGGTGAATTTAGCTTCAACGTCGTCACCCACGCTCAGAACCAGGGTAGCGTCTTCAACGCGGTCACGGGATGCTTCAGAAGCGCGCAGGTAACCTTCAACGCCGTCAGCCAGTTCTACGGTTGCGCCTTTCGCGTCAACTGCAGTCACTTTACCGTTTACGATTGCGCCTTTCTTGTTCAGTGCAACCCAGTTGTTGAACGGATCTTCTGCCAGCTGTTTAACGCCCAGAGAGATACGCTCACGCTCTGCGTCAACCTGCAGAACAACTGCTGCGATTTCGTCGCCTTTTTTGTATTCACGAACTGCTTCTTCGCCTGCAACGTTCCAGGAGATGTCAGACAGGTGAACCAGGCCGTCGATGCCGCCGTCCAGGCCGATGAAGATACCGAAGTCAGTGATAGACTTGATTTTACCTTCAACGCGGTCGCCCTTGTTGTGGGTTTCCGCGAACTGCTGCCATGGGTTAGATTTGCACTGCTTCAGGCCCAGGGAGATACGACGACGTTCTTCGTCGATATCCAGAACCATAACTTCCACTACGTCGCCAACGTTAACAACTTTGGACGGATGGATGTTTTTGTTGGTCCAGTCCATTTCGGAAACGTGAACCAGCCCTTCAACGCCTTCTTCGATTTCAACGAAGCAGCCGTAGTCGGTCAGGTTGGTTACGCGACCGGTCAGTTTAGTACCTTCCGGATAACGCTTAGCGATAGCTACCCACGGATCTTCGCCCAGCTGTTTCAGGCCCAGAGATACACGGGTACGTTCGCGGTCGAACTTCAGCACTTTAACAGTGATTTCGTCGCCAACGTTTACGATTTCGCTCGGATGCTTAACGCGTTTCCATGCCATATCGGTGATGTGCAGCAGGCCGTCAACGCCACCCAGATCAACGAATGCACCGTAGTCAGTGAGGTTCTTAACGATACCTTTAACTTCCATGCCTTCCTGCAGGTTTTCCAGCAGCTGATCGCGCTCTGCGCTGTTTTCGGATTCGATCACGGCACGACGAGAAACAACAACGTTGTTGCGTTTCTGATCCAGCTTGATGACTTTGAATTCAAGCTCTTTGCCTTCCAGGTGCAGCGTATCGCGCACCGGACGAACGTCTACCAGTGAACCTGGCAGGAACGCACGAATACCGTTCAGCTCAACAGTGAAGCCGCCCTTAACTTTGCCGTTGATAACACCGGTAACAGTTTCAGCATCTTCGTAAGCTTTTTCCAGCGTGATCCATGCTTCGTGACGTTTCGCTTTTTCACGAGACAGCAGTGTTTCACCGAAGCCGTCTTCTACTGCATCCAGAGCAACATCAACTTCGTCGCCCACCTGGATTTCCAGTTCGCCAGCCGCGTTTTTGAACTGTTCTGCAGGAATTGCAGATTCAGATTTCAGGCCTGCATCAACCAGAACAACGTCTTTGTCGATAGCAACAACAACACCGCGAACGATGGAACCCGGACGGGTTTCGATTTCTTTTAAGGATTCTTCAAACAGTTGAGCAAAAGATTCAGTCATGTTTAATCTTCAGGTTTCATATTTAACGTCCACCTGGCTCCGTGCCGGATGGGGTTGTTTAACATACCCGCTGTCATTCCATTGCAACGGGGGTACTGCAAATTCGGTCGCTCTTAAGCGAGTGCCAGTTTTTGGCGCGCGTATTGTAGCGCTTTTTCAATCACTTGCTCAATGCTTAATCGTGTGGAATCTAAAACTAAAGCATCAGCAGCGGGAACCAACGGCGCTACAGCACGGTTTCGGTCGCGATCGTCACGTTCTTTGATCTCGGCCAAAAGGCGTTCAAAGTTAACACTAAAGCCCTTCTCCTGCAACTGTAGCATACGGCGATGTGCACGTTCTTCTGAGGAGGCGTCAAGGAAAATTTTGACCGGCGCATCCGGGAAAACCACCGTCCCCATATCACGTCCATCAGCGATCAGTCCGGGTGCTTCACGGAAAGCGCGTTGACGACGCAGCAGTGCCTCACGTACGCGAGGGAATGCGGCGACCTGAGAGGCGGCATTGGCGACTTCCTGCGTACGGATTTCACCGCTGACGTCTTCCCCTTCAAGGATCACTTCCAGATTTCCGTCGGTTGAAACAAAGCGGACATCGAGATGGGTTGCCAGCGGAACCAGCGCGTCTTCCGATGCAACATCAACATGATGATGTAATGCCGCCAGCGCCAGCACGCGATAGATTGCGCCAGAGTCCAACAGATGCCATTGCAATGCTTCCGCCATCGCTTTGCACAAGGTGCCTTTTCCTGCACCGCTTGGGCCATCAATGGTAATTACCGGGGCAATTGCCGTCATCTTTATCTCCTTAAACAGGCGTTCTGTTAACGTAAACGCCGCGCATTATACGCGCCAACGCCCACAATCGTTAACGTTGTGTGCAAAAACCGATTTAGTCTGTCACCAGGTGAAGAATAATTGCGCAATTATAGCGGGCCGGGGAGAAACCAGCCCGAAAGATGACAATGTTTTACTTTTTATCTTCAGCGATACGGTCACGCATATGCTGAGCACGGTCGGCTGACGCCGGGTGGGAATCCATCAGGGATTTAGCGTGGCCGGCATCCATTGTGGCTAACTTATCGAATGCGCTCACTAACCCCTGCGTATTGATGCCACGTTTTTTCATCAGGTCATAGGAGAAGTCATCAGCCTCAGATTCCTGACTGCGGGAGAACGCCGAGTTGATCACCCCTTCAGCCAAATCGCCTAACTGCGACTGAGAGAGTTGTGAAGCCACGCCGCTGGTGGCAGAAATCGCATCACGCGCGGCCAGGGTAGCATAAGCCGTCTGCATTGCTTTGCGGGAATGCCCTAAAGAGACGTGACCTAACTCGTGACCTAATACCCCTTCGATTTCATTATCGGTCATCAGATCCATCAAACCGGAATAGACGCGAACACAACCGTTCGCCATTGCCCACGCATTGACGTCAGAAGTGATGTAGACCTTATAATCGACCGGAGTACCATCAATATTATTTCCCAGAGCTTTGGCAATCTTACCCAGACGCCTGGTGTATTTACTGCTTTTTCCCGCAAGTTGATTCTGGCTATCCATCTGTTTGCAGGCGTTGCTGGACAACGTTTTGACATCGGTATCAGAAAGCGTGGCTGCTTTATAGGCCGACATGCCCGAACTGGCGAGCATGTCACCATTAACGCCATTTTTACATCCCGCCAGCAGCGCTGCGGATACTGCAATCGTAATCAGGAGTGATTTATTTTTCATGCTAATCTTCCGTTGATATTTATAATAAAACGCATATAAATCAAAATATTAAATCATCAACACGTTAGCATTAGCAGTAACAGGAAAAAAGTACAGATACAGACGATATCGCGCCAGCCAGTTGACCGGCGCGAAGAGAGAAATCAGGCAGGGGTACTGATACGCGCCAACTGTTCGAAATAGTCAGGGAAGGTTTTGGCGGTACATTTCGGGTCAAGGATCGTAACCGGCGTATCAGATAACGCCACCAGCGAGAAACACATCGCCATACGGTGATCGTTATAGGTGCTAATGTCGGCAAACTTCAGGTGTGCCGGCGGCGTGATGCGAATAAAATCATGCCCCTCTTCCACTTCCGCGCCGACTTTGCGCAGTTCGGTCGCCATCGCAAACAGACGGTCAGTTTCTTTCACCCGCCAGTTATAAATGTTGCGAAGCGTTGTCGTACCTTTGGCAAACAACGCGGCTGTCGCGATAGTCATGGCGGCATCCGGAATATGGTTCATGTCCATATCGATGGCATTCAGTTCGCCACGGGTACAGGCGATAAAGTCGTCACCCCAGGTGACGGTCGCGCCCATTTTCTCCAACACATCGGCAAAACGGATATCGCCCTGCATGCTGTTGCGGCCAATCCCGGTCACTTTCACCGTTCCACCTTTAATGGCGCCTGCCGCGAGGAAATAGGAGGCCGATGAAGCATCTCCTTCAACCAGATAATGACCTGGAGAGTGGTACTGCTGACCGCCTTTGACCACAAAGCGCTGATAGCTCTGGTTCTCTATCTCAACGCCAAAGGTTTTCATCAGGTTCAGCGTGATATCAATATACGGTTTCGACACCAGATCGCCTTTGATACTTATCACCGTATCCTGGGGTGCCAGAGGCGCGGTCATCAGCAGCGCAGTGAGAAACTGGCTGGAGACGCTGCCGTCAACCTCAACCTGTCCGCCGGTAAATCCGCCACGCAGTCGAAGCGGCGGATAGTTTTCCTGCTCCAGATACTCAATGTTCGCCCCGCCCTGACGCAGCGCATCCACCAGATGACCAATCGGGCGCTCTTTCATACGCGGTTCACCGGTCAGCACAATATCGTTTGCGCCAAGGCACAGTGCGGCGGCCAGCGGTCGCATTGCCGTTCCGGCATTGCCCAGAAACAGCTCTAATGCGCCTTCGGCGTGCAGCGGGCCTGCGTTACCCGTGATTTCACAGCGGGTGCGATCCGCAGAAAGAGTGTAATCAATCCCCAACGCACTCAGGGCATTGAGCATATGGCGAACGTCATCGCTGTCTAACAGGTTGGTCAGCTCTGTGGTGCCATGAGCTAACGCCGCCAGTAACAGCGCGCGGTTTGATACGCTCTTCGAGCCTGGCAGATTAATCGTGCCATCGACCCGTGCGATGGGTTGTAACGTCAGGGATTCCATGAAACTCAACTCTCAAAAGACAGAAATAAAAACCCCACAGACAAGGCTGTGGGGATGAAAAGAGACAGCTGATTAGCCGCGACGGCGCTCGAAATCAGTCATGAAATCGGCAAGCGCTTTTACCCCTTCCAGCGGCATCGCGTTATAAATGGAGGCACGCATTCCGCCGACAACGCGGTGGCCTTTCAGCGCGTGCAGGCCCGCAGCAAAAGACTCTTCCAGGAAGAGCTTATCCAGCGCGCTGTCAGCTAACTGGAACGGCACGTTCATACGTGAACGGTTCGCTTTCGCGACATCGTTACGATAGAAGTCACTGTTATCAATCACACCGTACAGCAGTTCTGCTTTTTGCTGATTGATTTTATCCATCGCCGCCACGCCGCCATTGGCTTTCAGCCATTTGAACACCAGGCCGGAAAGATACCAGGCGAAGGTCGGCGGCGTATTGAACATCGAGTCATTGTCGTTCAGAACGGAATAATCGAGGATCGACGGACACGCCACATTCGCTTTACCCAGTAAATCTTCGCGTACGATGACGATAGTCAAACCCGCCGGGCCAATGTTCTTCTGTGCGCCCGCATAAATGATGCCATAGCGTGAAACATCCAGCGGTCCGGAGAGAATGGTTGAGGAGAAATCAGCGGTCACCACCACATCGGAACCAAAATTGGGCGTTTCGTTAATTGCGATGCCATCGATGGTTTCGTTCGGGCAGTAATGCAGATACGCTGCATCAGCAGAAGGCTGCCACTCACTCATCGGCTTCACGCCGCGCAGGCCATCGACCGAAACTTTGGCGTCAATCACATTCGGCGTGCAGTATTTTTTCGCTTCTTTGACGGCGCTGGCTGCCCAGTAGCCTGCATCAACGTAGTCTGCCGTGGTTTTGTCGCCCAGAATGTTCAGCGGAATGGCAGAAAACTGGCCACGACCACCGCCGTGACAAAACAGCACTTTGTAGTTGGAGGGGATATTCAACAGATCGCGAAAATCCTGCTCCGCTTCTTGCGCGACCTGGATGAATTCTTTGCCGCGGTGGCTCACTTCCATGACGGACGTACCAAGACCGTTCCAGTCACAAAGATCCTTTTGAGCCAGTTTAAGCACGTCTGCCGGTAACATTGCCGGACCTGAACTAAAATTGAAGACCTGAGCCATTTCCCCTCACCACGTTGCGTTGTTATTAACCCAATCTCTTTTCGTACATGAACAGAGATTGGGTATAAGTTATTCCTGTGGATATCGGTTTTATCATTCAGTGACACGCGCCGCAATGGCTAAAACAAACTCGAGTAAAAATGAGTGTTCGCTCACACAACAGAATCTTCGGGATTGACGATAAAAGACCGATATTTTTGCTGTCAGACGACCCGTTTTGCCCGACTGGCCTTCGACCATTCTGGATTTTTACACCGCGGGCACGCCTGACGATCGCCGACTTTCATTGTGATCACTTCACTGCATCGCACACAGGAATACTCTCCCGCTTCAGGAACGACTTTATAACGTTGCGTACAATACTTCGGCAAAATGCTTAAGCCAGGCTTTACCTCACTGTCTTCAAAGAAATAAACGCTGATCTGACCATTCGTTTCAAGGATCGCCAGGCGCACCTGTCCCAGTTGCTCAACGCCATTCAGTCGCAGCTCCATGAAAAACTCGAACTCGGTCATATTTGACTGGTTCAGTTTTTCCCACGCCAGCTCGCCATCTTCAATAATCACGACGGGCTTACCTTCCAGTAAATCTTCCAGTTTTTCACTGCGCGCCATCAGCCACATCACCAGACGGTACAGCAGCGCGAGGGTAATGAAGACCACCAGTACTGGCAACATCGGGACATCATCATAAAAGGCCACGTCACCCGCCGCCGACCCCAGCGTTAAAATAATCAGCACTTCGAAGAGCGACATCTGTCGCACGCCGCGTCGTCCTGTGAGTTTGAGAAACAGATAGACCAGTACGAAGGTATACAGACTGCGTAAAGCCACTTCACCGAGGAATTCCATCGGCACTTTATCGAGTGCCATCCGTTGTAAATCAAACGCTTTCATTTTTATGCTCTTATGGTGGATCACTGCCTACAAGCATAGCCAAAACTTTTATTTGCGCCGCGTCAGTGGCGGCGATAGCGTCAGTCACGTAAAACCCGTATCATTGCGCGCTTTCCGTACGACAAAAGTGATTTTCATGACGCAAACATTTATTCCCGGCAAAGACGCCGCACTGGAAGACTCCATCGCTCGCTTCCAGCAAAAACTACTCGACCTCGGTTTCCATATTGAAGAGGCCTCGTTGCTGAATCCAGTGCCGAACGTCTGGTCCGTACACATTCGCGATAAAGAATGTGCGCTGTGCTTTACCAACGGCAAAGGGGCGACGAAAAAGGCCGCGCTGGCCTCGGCGTTGGGCGAATATTTTGAGCGTCTGTCAACCAACTATTTCTTTGCCGATTTCTGGCTGGGTGAAACCATCGCCAATGGCCCGTTCGTGCATTATCCGAACGAGAAATGGTTCCCGCTGACCGAAAATGATGACGTACCGGACGGTCTGCTGGATGCCCGCCTGCGTGCCTTTTACGATCCCGAGAACGAACTGACCGGCAGCATGCTGATCGACCTGCAGTCTGGCAACGAAGAGCGTGGTATCTGCGGCCTGCCGTTTACCCGCCAGTCGGATAACCAGACCGTCTATATTCCAATGAACATTATCGGCAACCTGTACGTCTCAAACGGGATGTCCGCCGGTAACACCCGTAACGAAGCGCGCGTGCAAGGGTTATCTGAAGTCTTTGAGCGTTATGTGAAGAATCGCATTATTGCCGAAAGCATCAGCCTGCCGGAAATTCCGGCCGACGTGCTGGCACGCTACCCGGCGGTAGTGGAATCTATTGCAACGCTGGAAGCGGAAGGTTTCCCCATCTTTGCTTACGACGGTTCTCTGGGCGGTCAGTATCCGGTGATCTGCGTTGTGCTGTTCAATCCGGCTAACGGCACCTGCTTCGCCTCTTTCGGCGCACATCCTGATTTTGGCGTCGCACTGGAACGTACCGTGACGGAACTGCTGCAGGGCCGTGGTCTGAAAGATCTCGACGTCTTCACGCCGCCGACCTTCGACGATGAAGAAGTGGCTGAGCATACCAACCTGGAAACACACTTCATTGACTCCAGCGGTCTGATCTCCTGGGATCTGTTCAAGCAGGATGCCGACTACCCGTTCGTTGACTGGAGTTTCTCCGGTACCACAGAAGAAGAGTTTGCCACCCTGATGGCGATCTTCAACGCGGAAGATAAAGAGGTGTACATCGCCGATTACGAACATCTCGGTGTCTACGCCTGTCGGATCATCGTTCCGGGGATGTCTGATATTTATCCTGCTGAAGATCTGTGGTTAGCCAATAACGCCATGGGCGTCCATCTGCGCGAGACCCTGCTCTCACTGCCGAATAGTCGCTGGGATAAAGAAGACTATCTCAACCTGATTGAGCAACTCGATGAAGAAGGGTTTGATGATTTCACCCGCGTTCGTGAACTGTTAGGCCTGGCTACCGGTTCAGATAACGGCTGGTACACCCTGCGTATTGGGGAACTGAAAGCGATGCTGGCGCTGGCAGGTGGTGATCTGGAACAGGCACTGATCTGGACCGAATGGACGATGGAATTTAATACGTCGATCTTTAGCGCCGAGCGGGCGAATTATTACCGTTGCCTGCAAACGCTGTTACTGCTGTCGCAGGAAGAAGAACGTGAACCGCTGCAATATCTGAACGCGTTTGTCCGTATGTATGGCGCAAATGCAGTCGAAGCCGCCAGTGCAGCATTGAGCGGTGAAGCCGCCTTTTATGGTCTGCAGCCGGTTGACAGCGATCTGCACGCATTCGCATCACACCAGTCGCTGTTGAAGGCCTATGAGAAGTTGCAGCGTGCAAAATCTTCATTTTGGTCAAAATAAAGCCAATCAACCTACGCTGAGTAGGTTTAAATAATCGTCTGGGCTATATTACGGGGCGCGCTAAGCGCCCCTTTTTATTTATTTTTGAATATCCCAAAATAAATGTAATAACAAGGTTAAATGTTGGTAGTTGATATTACATAATTTAATGGATAGTTGTTACTTTATCTGCCAATTACTCCATATTAATTAACTGGCTAACAGACGTAGGAAGGAAAATTTTCAACTCATTTGCTAAAATTTAAAATTTATTTTTATCATAAAAATCAATTAATTACTCCGTAATTGCATAAAAACCATGCGTATTACGGGCCTATAAGCCAGGCGGGATATGATCTACATCAATTTCTCATCTATAATGCTTTGTTAGTATCTCGTCGCCGACTTAATAAAGAGAGAGTTAGTGTGAAAGCTGACAACCCTTTTGATCTTTTACTCCCTGCAGCAATGGCCAAAGTGGCCGAAGAGGCAGGTGTCTATAAAGCAACGAAACATCCGCTTAAGACTTTCTTCCTGGCAATTACTGCCGGTGTGTTCATTTCCATCGCCTTTGTTTTCTATATCACTGCAACGACCGGTACAGGTACGATGCCCTTTGGTATGGCGAAACTGATTGGCGGTATCTGCTTCTCTCTGGGGTTGATTCTTTGCGTCATCTGCGGTGCAGACCTCTTTACGTCAACCGTGTTGATTGTCGTTGCCAAAGCCAGTGGCCGAATCACCTGGGGTCAGTTGGCAAAAAACTGGCTCAACGTCTATTTTGGTAACCTGATTGGTTGCTTGCTCTTTGTGCTACTGATGTGGCTTTCCGGCGAATATATGGTCGCCAACGGCCAGTGGGGACTGAACGTCCTGCAAACCGCCGACCACAAAATGCACCATACTTTTGTTGAAGCCGTCAGCCTCGGTATCCTCGCAAACCTGATGGTATGCCTGGCTGTATGGATGAGCTACTCAGGCCGCAGCCTGATGGATAAAGCGTTTATCATGGTATTACCGGTTGCGATGTTTGTTGCCAGCGGTTTTGAGCACAGTATCGCAAACATGTTTATGATTCCGATGGGTATTGTAATCCGTGATCTCGCAACACCGGAGTTCTGGAGCGCAGTTGGCTCGACGCCGGAAAGTTTTTCTCACCTGACCGCGATGAACTTCATCACTGATAACCTGATTCCGGTTACGATCGGTAACATTATCGGCGGGGGTTTGTTGGTTGGGTTGACATACTGGGTCATTTATCTGCGTGACAACGATCATCATTAATTGATGTCGCGATACACGCAGTAAATAAAAAATCCACTTAAGAAGGTAGGTGTTACATGTCCGAGCTTAATGAAAAGTTAGCCACAGCCTGGGAAGGTTTTACCAAAGGTGACTGGCAGAATGAAGTAAACGTCCGTGACTTCATTCAGAAAAACTACACTCCGTACGAGGGTGACGAGTCCTTCCTGGCTGGCGCGACTGATGCGACCACTGCACTGTGGGACAGCGTAATGGAAGGCGTTAAACAGGAAAACCGCACTCACGCGCCTGTTGACTTTGACACCTCTGTTGCTTCCACCATCACTTCTCACGACGCTGGCTACATCAATAAAGCGCTCGAGAAAATTGTTGGTCTGCAAACTGAAGCTCCGCTGAAACGTGCGATCATCCCGTTCGGTGGTATCAAAATGGTTGAAGGTTCCTGCAAAGCGTACAACCGCGAACTGGACCCGATGCTGAAAAAAATCTTCACTGAATATCGTAAAACCCACAACCAGGGCGTTTTCGATGTTTACACCAAAGACATTCTGAACTGCCGTAAATCCGGTGTTCTGACTGGTCTGCCGGATGCCTATGGCCGTGGCCGTATCATCGGTGACTACCGTCGCGTTGCGCTGTACGGTATCGACTTCCTGATGAAAGACAAATACGCTCAGTTCGTTTCCCTGCAGTCTGACCTGGAAAACGGCGTAAACCTGGAAGCGACTATCCGTCTGCGTGAAGAAATTGCTGAACAGCACCGTGCGCTGGGTCAGATCAAAGAGATGGCTGCGAAATATGGCTGCGATATCTCTGGTCCGGCAACCAACGCTCAGGAAGCGATTCAGTGGACTTACTTCGGCTACCTGGCTGCGGTTAAATCTCAGAACGGCGCGGCAATGTCCTTCGGTCGTGTCTCCACCTTCCTGGATGCATACATCGAACGTGACCTGAAAGCAGGCAAAATCACTGAACAAGACGCTCAGGAAATGATTGACCACCTGGTCATGAAACTGCGTATGGTTCGTTTCCTGCGTACGCCTGAATATGATGAACTGTTCTCCGGCGACCCGATTTGGGCAACGGAATCCATCGGTGGTATGGGCGTTGATGGCCGTACTCTGGTTACCAAAAACAGCTTCCGCTTCCTGAACACCCTGTACACCATGGGTCCGTCTCCGGAGCCGAACATCACCGTTCTGTGGTCTGAAAAACTGCCTCTGAACTTCAAGAAATTCGCCGCTAAAGTGTCCATCGACACCTCTTCTCTGCAGTATGAGAACGATGACCTGATGCGTCCGGACTTCAACAACGACGATTACGCTATCGCTTGCTGCGTAAGCCCAATGGTTGTTGGTAAACAAATGCAGTTCTTCGGTGCGCGTGCAAACCTGGCGAAAACCATGCTGTACGCAATCAACGGCGGCGTTGATGAAAAACTGAAAATGCAGGTTGGCCCGAAATCTGAGCCAATCAAAGGCGACGTGCTGAACTATGACGAAGTCATGGAGCGCATGGATCACTTCATGGACTGGCTGGCTAAGCAGTATGTCACCGCGCTGAACGTTATCCACTACATGCACGACAAGTACAGCTACGAAGCCTCTCTGATGGCGCTGCACGATCGTGATGTTATTCGCACCATGGCATGTGGTATCGCAGGTCTGTCCGTTGCGGCTGACTCCCTGTCTGCTATCAAATATGCGAAAGTTAAACCGATTCGTGATGAAGACGGTCTGGCTATCGACTTCGAAATCGAAGGCGAATACCCGCAGTTTGGTAACAACGACGCGCGCGTTGATGACATGGCGGTTGACCTGGTTGAACGTTTCATGAAGAAAATTCAGAAACTGAAAACCTACCGTGATGCTATCCCGACGCAGTCTGTTCTGACCATCACCTCTAACGTTGTGTATGGTAAGAAAACCGGTAACACCCCAGATGGTCGTCGTGCTGGCGCGCCGTTCGGACCAGGTGCTAACCCGATGCACGGTCGTGACCAGAAAGGTGCTGTTGCCTCTCTGACTTCTGTTGCTAAACTGCCGTTTGCTTACGCGAAAGATGGTATCTCTTATACCTTCTCTATTGTTCCGAACGCACTGGGTAAAGACGACGAAGTTCGTAAGACTAACCTGGCCGGTCTGATGGATGGTTACTTCCACCATGAAGCGTCCATCGAAGGTGGTCAGCACCTGAACGTGAACGTGATGAACCGTGAAATGCTGCTGGACGCGATGGAACATCCGGAAAAATATCCGCAGCTGACCATCCGTGTATCTGGTTATGCAGTGCGTTTTAACTCCCTGACGAAAGAACAGCAGCAGGACGTTATTACCCGTACCTTCACTCAAACCATGTAATGTGTTTTGACTGAAATCACGCGGTAAAAGGCGTACAATAAAGGCTCCACGTAAGTGGGGCCTTTTTAACAGGTCGTTTCCCGACTGCAGCCTGTTTTGTCAGCTATCTATACTCAATGGATAACCGCCAAAACAGACTCGACACAGCCAATGAGCTGTGCACCAACACGGCCCCGGATGGGCCACATCTGGAGAAACACCGCAATGTCAGTTATTGGTCGCATTCACTCCTTTGAATCCTGTGGTACCGTTGACGGCCCAGGCATCCGCTTTATTACTTTCTTCCAGGGCTGCCTGATGCGCTGTCTGTATTGCCACAACCGCGATACGTGGGACACGCATGGCGGTAAAGAAGTCACCGTTGAAGAACTGATGAAAGAGGTCGTGACCTATCGCCACTTTATGAACGCATCCGGCGGCGGCGTAACGGCGTCAGGCGGTGAAGCCATCCTGCAAGCGGAATTTGTCCGTGACTGGTTTCGTGCCTGTAAGCAAGAAGGTATCCATACCTGTCTGGATACCAATGGTTTTGTTCGCCGCTACGACCCGGTGATTGATGAACTGCTGGAAGTCACCGACCTGGTGATGCTCGACCTCAAGCAGATGAATGATGAGATCCACCAGAACCTGGTCGGCGTTTCCAACCACCGTACGCTGGAGTTCGCCCGCTATCTGGCAAACAAAAATATCAACGTGTGGATCCGTTACGTCGTGGTACCTGGCTGGTCCGACGATGACGACTCAGCGCACCGACTCGGTGAATTTACCCGCGATATGGGCAACGTTGAAAAAATTGAGCTCCTGCCCTATCACGAACTGGGTAAACATAAATGGGTGGCGATGGGCGAAGAGTACAAACTCGATGGTGTACATCCACCGAAGAAAGAAACGATGGAACGCGTTAAAGGCATTCTTGAGCAGTACGGGCATAAAGTGATGTATTGATTGCGTCTTTTAAAAAGGCTATCCGACGGGTAGCCTTTTTGCTTTCTGTCGGGGAATACAGAAAATTAACCAAAACAGGATGCAATAACACACATTGCTTCCTGTTGACGCTGAATTAAACGTGAGCAACCGGGTTCGGAGTATGTCCGGCATTGCGCAGCAGCATCAGCAAATAAATAAACGACACGCTGGCAATCATAATAAACAGAAGATTATCGGAATAATTCTGCATCAACATGGCGGTGAAGGAAGGCCCTAACAGGCTGCCAACGGTGTAGCTTAGCAGCAGCGCCTGGTTCATCGCCACCAGTTGATGATGTTCCACTTTTTCACAGGCCCAGGCCATCGCCACCGGATAGAGCGTAAAACCGGCCGCCCCCAGGATAAAGAGCGCAGGTGCCATCGCTGCCTGGCTTAACATCGCGATGCTTCCGAGGATGACCACAAACACCTGCACGCGCAGTACCAGCAGTCGACCAAACTTATCCGCCAGTCTCCCGATTGGCCACTGCCCGAGGATCCCCGCGCTAACCAGCACCGCCATCCAGAAACCGATACTGGCATTACTCATGCCCTGATGATTGAGATAGAGCGGCATCAGGCCGTACAGCGAACCCAGGACAATCCCGGAAATGATGCAGCCGTTAACGCCCAGCCGCGCCTGACGCAGTTTCAGCATTGCGGTAATTGGCGTGTCGTTGTGTTCATCAGACTGTTGATTCAGGATGCGGGTAAAGAGCAGCGGTAAAATCCCTGCCAGAATCAGTCCCGTCGCCCACGGCAGCACGTTCATCAGTTCCGTCGAGACTTTGCTGACCAGCAGTTGTCCGAGGAAGGTCCCCACATAATAGACCATCATGTAGGCCGCCAGCAGGCGACCGCGGTTACGTGATGTCCCGCTGCACATCAGCGCACTCTCCACAACCACCCAGATCATCGCGCAGCCAATGCCCGCGACAAAGCGCCATGCCAGCCAGCTCCAGAAGCCGACCATCACCCCGAGGCCCACACAACCGGCCGCAAAAATCAGCGAGGCAAGATAGTAACTACGGTTAAACCCGAAGCGTTTGATTAAAACCCCTGTCAACAGCGTCCCGACCAGGTTACCGGTGAAATAGGACGAACTGATCATACCCACCTGCCACGTCGGCAGGTTTTCCTGGGCGAGCCAAAGCGGGACGAGCGTGTTCAGCACCGCAATCGCCAGGGTCAGCAGAAGTAGACCAGCCAGCAAAAGCAAGACAGGTCGGGTATAGGTGGACATGAGTATAAACCGTGAGGAAGTTCAAATTTCACGCGCATCATGCCACTAACAAAAACATTGTCAATCGGCGGAAACCGTGGTGTGGCGGCCCTTTTCCGTCTTCGATTGAATTTATTGATTAAGATTATGTATTACTGATAACCAATCAACTACAGGTGACTGTTTTTATTGATTTAACGCAAAGGTATTCCGTTTCGATCAGTTGAAAAATCTCATAGTCCCGGCAGGTTTTTTTTTCCGTTCTATGCTTTGAATGAACCATACGCACCTGAATGAATTCGGGCGCAGAGTTGACTCAAGCAAGGAGAAGAGAATGACCAGGCCTTATGTTCGTCTCGATAAAAATGACGCAGCGGTTCTTCTGGTGGATCACCAGGCCGGATTGCTGTCACTGGTCAGGGATATTGACCCTGATAAATTCAAAAACAACGTGCTCGCACTGGGTGATTTAGCCAAATACTTCAAGCTGCCTACCATCCTCACCACCAGTTTCGAAACCGGACCAAACGGCCCGTTGGTCCCCGAATTAAAAGCCCAGTTTCCTGATGCCCCGTACATTGCGAGGCCAGGGAATATCAACGCCTGGGATAATGAAGACTTCGTGAAGGCCGTCAAAGCCACGGGGAAAAAGCAGTTGATCATTGCGGGTGTAGTGACCGAAGTTTGTGTGGCATTTCCGGCGCTGTCAGCCATTGAAGAAGGTTTTGATGTCTTCGTCGTCACCGACGCGTCGGGTACGTTTAATGAAATTACCCGTCATTCGGCGTGGGATAGAATGTCTCAGGCCGGTGCTCAGCTCATGACATGGTTTGGTGTGGCCTGTGAACTACACCGTGACTGGCGTAATGATATTGAGGGGTTGGCGACGCTGTTCTCCAACCACATTCCGGATTATCGCAACCTGATGACCAGCTACGATACGTTGACTAAACAGAAATAGTAAAACCGGGGCGAAAGCCCCGGTTATTCACTTAGCTGGCAACCGCCATACCGACGGTCATATGCAGACCGTAGAATACGCCGCGACCAATCAGTTCTCCCACCAGCAGCAGAATAAAGGCCACTGACAGCAGCGGAACCGCAGGCTGATACCCTTTCAACTGCGGAACAATCCAGCAGCACAAGGCCAGCGCCAGCACCCCAATCCGCCAGGCCATCAACGCCCCGTAGTCAGGTACCAACGCAGAAGCCTGCTGAATAGAGCTGTGAATGGTCGCCAGTTCTGCGCCCTGCATCACCGACATGATGGCACTGACCACCAGCGCCAGCAGTGAAACCGCGGGCAACAGACGCATCGCCCAGCCATCGACTCCCGCCACGCGCAGCAGCAGATAGCCCAGCAGTGGCCCCCCCATCAGCAGAGTCAGGAAGAAGCCCAGCGGCGTCCAGACGCTGTACCAGGTCGGTACGGTATCAATGCTGTTATAGACGCGCACCATCATCCAGACGAACAGTACACCCAGCACCATCGTCAGCAGCAACCACAGGTTACGCAGAGCCGGAGAGAGCTTTTTCAACACCGCCAGCAGCCAGCCGATCCCGCCAACCGCAAAGAAAATCGAACCGCTGGCAATTTCATTACTCAGCGCCGATGAACCGACACGGTTAAGCGAGTTAAACGCCCGCATTGGCGAGCCAAGGTGCAGCATAGATGCGATAAAGCCAATCCCCATCAGCACCCACAGCGCAAACATGCAGGTAATCACGCGCAGTTGCGTTTCGGCCCGCAGGTCGCCTTTCATTAGCGCCAGCGCCAGGACAATGAAGCCACCGACCACACATTGTCCGAAGACCGTGAAGATCATCAGCGGCCATTCATGCCATCCACTTCCCATCTTACACCTCCTTCGGATTCGCCAGATAACCGGTGGTATCCCCGGTCGGGCGGCTGTTGGCATTCGGTTTGATCACAATACTCGGCTTCGTAAAGTGTGCGCCAGGCAGCGGAGCAACCGCCGCCAGATCGCCGTGTTTCTGACGCAGTTCGTCGACAGGACCGAAATCCAGCGCACGCAGCGGACAAGACTCGACACAGATCGGTTTCTTGCCTTCCGCCACCCGGTCATGACAGCCGTCGCATTTGGTCATGTGGCCTTTGGCGGCGTTGTACTGCGGCGCACCGTACGGACAGGCCATATGGCAATAACGACAGCCGATGCAGACATCTTCATCCACCACCACAAAGCCGTCTTCCCGTTTGTGCATCGCCCCGCTCGGACAGACCTTGGTACAGGCCGGATCTTCACAGTGGTTACAGGCAATAGAGAGATAATAGGCAAACACGTTCTGGTGCCAGACGCCGTTGTCTTCCTGCCAGTCTCCGCCCGCATATTCATAAATGCGGCGGAAGCTGACATCCGGGGTTAAGTCTTTGTAATCTTTACAGGCCAGTTCGCAGGTTTTACAACCGGTGCAACGGCTGGAATCAATAAAAAATCCATACTGGGTTGTCATCGGTTACTCCTTACACCTTCTCAACCTGAACAAGGTTCGTATGTGACGGGTTCCCCTTCGCCAGAGGAGACGGGCGCTGAGTGGTCAATACGTTGATACAGCCCCCCTGGTCAATACGTTTGGCATCCGGGTTATACCAGGCCCCTTCCCCTAGCGCAACCACACCCGGCATCATCCGCGGCGTCACTTTCGCCTCAATATGTAGCTCTCCGCGACCATTGAAGATGCGCACCTTGTCGCCATTACGGATACCGCGTTTTTGCGCGTCCAGCGGGTTGATCCACATCTCCTGGCGGCACGACGCCTTCAGGACATCCACGTTGCCATAGGTGGAGTGAACGCGAGATTTATAGTGGAAGCCCGTGAGCTGCAATGGATAATCTTTGGTCAACGGATCGTTGTAGTTCTCAAAACCTGGCGTGTAGATCGGCAATGGATCGATGACATCGCCTTCCGGTAGTTCCCAGGTGGCGGCAATCTTAGCCAGTTCCTGCGAGTAGATCTCGATTTTACCTGACGGCGTGGTCAACGGATTGGCCTGCGGATCGTCACGGAACGCCTTATAGGCCACGTGATGTCCATCCGGATCGCGCTGCTTGAACAGACCCTGCTTACGGAATTCCTCAAAGGTCGGCAGCGCCGGAATAGCTTTACGCGACTGTTCGTACAGATGACGCATCCATTCTTCCTGAGTGCGTCCTTCGGTAAACTGCTGCTCGACACCCAGACGCTTCGCCAGCTCGCTGGTCATTTCATAGATGGTTTTGCATTCAAAACGCGGCTTAATGGCCTGATCGGCGAAAATCACATAAGACATATTCCCGCAGGAAGCATCCAGCGCGAAGTCCATCTGTTCAGAAGCCGTGCAGTCCGGCAGCAGGATATCGGCATACTTCGCTGACGACGTCATGTGGCAGTCGATGACGACAATCATTTCGCACTTCTTGTCATCCTGCAGGATGTCGTGCGTGCGGTTGATCTCTGAGTGCTGGTTGATAAGACAGTTACCGGCGTAGTTCCAGATCATCTTAATCGGCACGTCGAGTTTATCTTTGCCGCGCACGCCATCACGCAGCGCAGTCATTTCCGGACCACGTTCAATCGCGTCGGTCCACATAAACATCGAGATACTGGTTTCTACCGGGTTTTCCAGCGTTGGCATCCGAACAAACGGCAGACCGTAAGAGCCTTCACGTGCACCGCTGTTGCCGCCGTTGATCCCGACGTTACCGGTTAAAATAGCCAGCATTGAAATGGCACGGGTGGCGATTTCACCGTTCGCATGGCGCTGCGGTCCCCATCCCTGGCTGATATAGGCTGGTTTTGCGCTGCCGATTTCTCGCGCCAGTTTGATAATACGGTCTGCCGGAATGCCGGTAATTTGCGCTGCCCACTCAGGCGTTTTTGGCGTACCGTCAGTCCCCTGCCCGAGAATATAGGCCTTATAGTGGCCATTCTTCGGCGCGCTGGCTGGCAACGTTTTCTCGTCGTAGCCCACACAGTACTTATCGAGGAACGGCTGATCGACCATATTCTCAGTAATCAGCACATAAGCCAGCGCATTCACCAGCGCCGCATCGGTACCCGGACGAATCGGGATCCATTCATCTTCACGACCTGCCCCGGTATCGGTATAGCGCGGATCGATAATAATCATCCGGGCATTCGATTTCTGTCGCGCCTGTTCCAGATAGTAGGTCACCCCACCGCCGCTCATACGGGTTTCGCCAGGGTTGTTACCGAACAGCACTACCAGCTTACTGTTTTCGATGTCCGATGGGCTGTTACCATCCGCCCAACCGCCATAGGTGTAGTTCAGACCCGCCGCGATTTGTGCGGAAGAGTAGTCGCCGTAGTGGTTCAAATAACCGCCGCAGCAGTTCATCAGACGCGCCACCAGGGTATTTCCCGGCGGCCAGGAACGGGTCATCGTACCGCCCAGCGTACCGGTGCCGTAGTTCAGATAGATAGACTCGTTACCGTAGTCTTTAATCAGACGCTGCATGTTGCTGGCGATGATGTCGTAAGCCTCATCCCAGGTGATGCGCTCGAATTTGCCTTCTCCGCGTTTACCGACGCGTTTCATCGGGTATTTCAGACGATCCGGGTTATAGACGCGACGACGCATGGAACGTCCACGCAGACAGGCACGCACCTGATGCAAACCGTCGTAGTTGTCATCACCGGTGTTGTCGGTTTCAACGTATTTGATTTCGCCATCCACAACATGCATGCGCAACGGGCAACGACTCCCGCAGTTTACGGTACAGGCGCTCCAGACGACTTTTTCGCTGGCTTGTGCCGGACTCAGGGCTTCGGCAGCATTAGCGATACGGGTAAATGGCAGGGTAAACGCGCTGCTGGCCATCGCCAGTCCGCCAATCGCCGTCGTTTTGACCAAACCGCGACGACTCACCTCCGCTGCCATCACGGCATCAGGGATCTTCGTTTTCATAAAGGCTCACTCTGCTTGCTTACAGTAAAAAAACAGAAATTGATATTATTATTTGAGTAGTTAAGCAACGTTATATAGTTCTACATACAACGTATTTACAGGATAACAGTGCAAAATGCTGAATTTCATTCGAAAGTAATATTACCCCTAAGGGGGTAATGATTATTGTCCGGCGTCAAACAGGCATAAAAAAAGCGCCCAAAGGCGCTTTTTAGAAAGAGTGAAGCGAGGATTAACCGATATATTCCAGTCCGTTCATGTACGGACGCAACACTTCCGGCACTTCGATACGGCCATCAGCCTGCTGGTAGTTTTCCATCACCGCCACCAGCGTACGACCAACCGCCAGGCCAGAACCGTTCAGAGTATGCACCAGACGGGTCTTTTTGTCGGACTTGCTGCGACAGCGAGCCTGCATACGGCGCGCCTGGAAATCCCAGACGTTAGAGCAGGATGAAATCTCGCGGTAGGTATTCTGCGCCGGTACCCACACTTCCAGATCGTAGGTTTTGCATGCGCCAAAGCCCATGTCGCCGGTGCAAAGAATGATTTTGCGATAGGGCAGACCCAGCAGTTGCAGCACTTTCTCCGCATGACCGGTCATCTCTTCCAGCGCTGCCATTGAATCTTCCGGGCGAACGATCTGTACCATTTCAACTTTGTCGAACTGGTGCATACGGATCAGGCCACGGGTATCACGACCGTAGGAACCCGCTTCAGAGCGGAAGCACGGTGTGTGCGCCGTCATTTTGATCGGCAGTTGGTCTTCGTCGATGATCTCATCACGCACCAGGTTGGTCAGCGGCACTTCTGCCGTCGGAATCAACGCGTAGTTGCTGCTGTCAGCCTCTTCTTCCAGCGGACGCGTGTGGAACAGATCGCCGGCAAATTTCGGCAACTGCCCCGTGCCGTACAGGGTGTCATGGTTGACCAGATACGGCACATAGTTTTCGCTGTAGCCATGCTGTTCGGTATGCAGATCGAGCATAAATTGCGAGAGCGCACGGTGCATACGGGCAATCTGCCCTTTCATCACCACGAAGCGGGAACCCGTCAGCTTAACGGCAGCAGCAAAATCCAGACCGGAATGCATTTCGCCCAGCGTGACGTGATCGCGAACCTCAAAGTCGAACTCGCGCGGGGTACCCCAGCGGCTGACTTCAACGTTATCGTTTTCGTCTTTACCGACCGGCACTTCGTCTGCAGGCAGGTTAGGAATGGCCAGCGCGATATCACGAATCTCAGCCTGTAAAACATCCAGCTCCGCTTTTGCGGCATCCAGCTCTTCGCCCAGTTTGTTCACTTCCAGACGTAAAGGCTCGATATCTTCCCCGCGCGCTTTCGCCTGGCCGATGGATTTCGATCGAGAGTTACGCTCTGCCTGCAGGTTTTCAGTATTGACCTGCAAAACTTTACGACGCTCTTCAAGAGCGCGCAGCTTATCTACATCCAGCTTAAAGCCCCGGCGTGCCAGTTTTTCAGCGACTGCGTCTGGCTCATTACGCAGCAGATTGGGATCGAGCATGCTTATCCTGTGCTTATCGAATTGAAATGGGAAAATGCGACCACAGCCTGCGGTCACAGGGATACAGTGCCAACATTACCGCAACGCCTGCGCTAACGGTAGCGTTTTATAGGGCTATTTTGATCCTGTCCGGCGAGCCAGGCGAGCTTTTCGCCAATCTTGCCCTCAAGACCTCTGTTTGTGGGGTGATAATAGCGTGTTTGTGCCATCTCCGGCGGGAAATATTCCTCGCCCGCGGCATAAGCATTCGGTTCGTCATGTGCATAACGATATTCCTGGCCGTAACCCATCTCTTTCATCAACTTCGTCGGCGCATTGCGCAGATGAACAGGTACGTCATAGTCAGGACGTTCACGGGCATCGGAGAGCGCCGCTTTAAAGGCGGTATACACCGCATTGCTTTTCGGTGCACAGGCCAGATAAACAATCGCCTGGGCGATGGCGCGCTCGCCTTCAGCAGGCCCCACACGCGTGAAGCAGTCCCAGGCGGAAATCGCCACCTGCATCGCACGCGGATCGGCATTGCCCACATCTTCGGAAGCAATCGCCAGGCAACGGCGCGCGACATACAGCGGATCCCCCCCTGCCGTAATGATTCGCGCATACCAGTAAAGTGCCGCATCCGGCGCGCTGCCGCGAACTGATTTATGCAATGCGGAAATAAGATCGTAGAAGCGGTCGCCTTTGTTATCAAAACGCGCGCTGCGCTCACCGGCGATTTCGGTCAACAATGCGGGAAGCAGTACTCGCTTGCCGCTATCATCCACTTCGGCCATATCAGCCATCATTTCCAGGGTGTTCAATGCGCGGCGCGCATCACCATTGACCAGTTCCGCGATGGCTTTGCGGGTATCATCCGGCAGAACGATATCCTGGCCACCATAGCCCCGCGCCTTGTCTTCCATCGCCTGACGGAGAACCTGTTCGATATCTTCCGTGGTCAGCGATTTGAGCAAATAGACGCGCGCCCGCGACAACAGCGCGGAATTCAGTTCAAACGACGGGTTTTCGGTGGTTGCCCCGATAAAGGTGATCGTGCCGTCTTCAATATGCGGTAAGAACGCATCCTGTTGGCTTTTATTAAAGCGATGAACTTCGTCAACAAACAGAATAGTGCGACGCCCGGCATGACGATTCTGACGTGCGCGTTCGATGGCTTCGCGGATCTCTTTCACGCCGGAGGTGACCGCCGATATCCGCTCAACGTCGGCATCGGCGTAGCGGGCAATCACTTCAGCGAGTGTCGTTTTCCCGGTTCCCGGCGGTCCCCACAAGATCATGGAGTGCAGATGTCCGGCTTCAATCGCACGCGGCAACGGTTTACCCGCAGCCAGCAGGTGCTGCTGACCAATATACTGCGCTAAATTTTCTGGCCGCATCCGCGCTGCCAGTGGCTGAAAGGTATTATCAGAAAAATCGAGCGACAGGTTGCTCACGCAGGCCTCTACTTACGTTGGTCGTCTACCGTTACACCTTGCGGTGGAGTAAAGGTGAACTTCGATGCGTCAACGGCGCCATTCTGCTGTGATTTCAGCTGATAGCTGCTGCGCTGGTCATCCTGCTCCACGGCGCTGAACTGATGAATAGTCCCGTCACGGCCCACATTGATGGTGAACTGTTTCAGGTTACCGTTGCTGGTTTTCGGCGTCAGGACGAAGTCGTCACCGTTCTGCTTGATATTGTACTGTTGCCAGTCGCTGGACTGGTTGCGGGCAATCAGCATAAACGGCGTGTTGCCGGTGGCGTCTTTCAGCCAGGTCGCGGTGGCCTGCTCAACAAACGGGTTGAAGAACCACAGCGTTTTCCCATCAGAAACCAGAATGCTTTCATCAGGCTGCGTCATGTGCCAGTTAAACAGGTTCGGACGCTTCACCCACAAATCACCCTGACCTTCCTGAACAGCAGCACCGCTGCCATCAGTCACTTTCTGTGTGAAGCTGGCGTGGAAGCTGCTTACTTTATCCAGACGACTTTTCAGATCGCTGGCGGCATCCGCCCAAACGCTGCTTACCACGAATCCTGAGAGTAATGCACAGGTGATTGCGATTTTTTTCATTGTTATTCCTCAAAATACGTCACTCCCGACCGGGAGATCCCTCTGCTATCCATTCCAGGCCAAAAATCAGCGTGAGGAAAGAAGACAATACTGAATTACGTAACTTTGCACTTAGTCAAACGGTGGTGGCGCCAGCACTTCACGATTGCCGTTATGGCCTTGTTCGCTGACGATTCCCTGCGCTTCCATTTGTTCGATAATGCGCGCCGCACGGTTGTAGCCAATACGGAACTGGCGCTGTACGCCGGAGATGGACGCTTTACGTTTCTCTGTCACAAAGTTGACAGCCTGATCGAATAACGGATCCAGCTCTTCTCCACCGTCAAAGCCACCGCCGCCGCCTTCGCTTTCGCTGTCGGAGGTGATGCCATCCACATACTGCGGACGCCCACGCGCCTTCCAGTCCTGCACCACCGCATGCACTTCCTGGTCACGGACAAATGCGCCGTGAACACGCACCGGCATGGTGGAGTTTGGCCCGGAGTAAAGCATATCCCCCATCCCCAGCAGCGATTCTGCACCGCCCTGATCGAGGATAGTACGCGAGTCAATCTTACTGGACACGGTGAAGGCAATACGTGTCGGTATGTTGGCTTTAATAAGACCGGTAATGACGTCAACCGATGGACGCTGTGTCGCCAGCACCAGGTGGATCCCGGCCGCACGGGCTTTTTGCGCCAGTCGGGCAATCAGCTCTTCAACTTTCTTACCGACGGTCATCATCAGGTCGGCAAATTCGTCAACCAGCACAACGATATACGGCAGTTTTTCCAGTACCGGATGCTGCGCATCCATACTGTCGCCCGGTTTCCAGTACGGGTCCGGAATTGGACGTCCCATCCGCGCGGCTTCGGCTATCTTCTCGTTGTAACCCGCAAGATTACGCACGCCCAGCGCAGACATCAGCTTGTAACGGCGTTCCATCTCGTTAACGCTCCAGCGCAGGGCGTTGGCGGCGTCTTTCATATCCGTGACGACTTCCGTCAGCAGATGCGGAATGCCTTCGTAAACCGACAGCTCCAGCATTTTCGGGTCGATCATGATGAAACGAACGTCTTCCGGCTGCGCCTTGTAAAGCATGCTGAGGATCATGGCGTTCACCCCAACCGATTTACCCGAACCGGTTGTTCCCGCCACCAGCAGGTGCGGCATTTTCGCCAGATCGGCTACCACCGGATCGCCGGCAATATCTTTACCCAACACGACGGTCAGCGGCGACGGGTTTTCACGGAACTTCGCGTTATCCAGCACTTCACGCAGGTAAACGGTCTGCCGTTTTTTGTTCGGCAATTCCAGGCCTACGTATGGTTTACCCGGAATCACTTCCACCACGCGCACCGCGACAGTCGACAACGAACGCGCCAGGTCACGAGAAAGGTTGGAAATACGCGCCGCTTTCACACCCGGCGCCAGATTCAGTTCAAAACGGGTGATCACCGGACCTGGCGAGTAATTCACCACATCGGCCTTGATGCGGAAATCAGCCAGGCGAGCTTCAACCAGGCGCGCCATTTGTTCCAGCGCGAAGGTATCAACCGGCTCCACTTCACTCGGTGGCTGCGTCAGCAGATCCAGTGAAGGCAGTGGCGTCGTCGGTTTCTGCAGCGGACGGCTGTCACCATTGCGCATCAGCAGCGGGTGAATCAGGCTTTCCTGCGGCTGAGGTGCAGCAGGTTGCTGCGTCACTATCGGCTGATGCGGTTGCTGATACTGTGGCTGCGGCGCTACCGGCTGTTGTGGTTGTTGATACTGCGGCTGCGGCGCTACCGGCTGTTGCGGCTGCTGATACTGCGGCTGTGGCGCTACCGGCTGTTGCGGCTGCTGATACTGCGGCTGCGGCGCTACCGGCTGTTGCGGCTGCTGATACTGCGGCGTTGTGGGTGGCTGAACAGGCGCAGACTCCGGCATTACGCCCGGTGTAAACAGCGGCTCATGCGGGCCGTTATCGACCAGCGTTTTCATGGGTGAAAACTCAAAATCATCCAGCGAGAATGGATTCGCTCCGGCAGGTTGCTCACCGGCGTAGCGCTGTTGCTGTGAAGAGGCAAACTGGCGCGCCAGTTCAGCTTCCGCAGCGGCATCTTCATCGTCGGCCTGCGTCGCCTCATGCTGATACACGTCGCCATAACGACTTTGCTGTGACTGAGCAAACTGACGAGCCAGTTCGTCCTGTTGCATGGCGTCGATTTCATCATCGCTATACTGCGGATCGTGTTGACCGGCTTCACGCGCTCTCTCCTCAGCCATACGCTGAGAAGGCAATTTAATACCATACGATGCCAGCTCACGGCGTGTCGGTACACGTACGCGATTGGGACGAGGCAGTTGCGGGCCAATCCCTTCTTTCACCTGCGGACGCGGCGCTCCGCCATTCGCGAGGCTGAAGACTGGCGCTGCAGCTGCCGCAGTCGCACCGGCTGATAAGGTCGCATCCTTCACGCTTGCAGCGATCGGCGCAATGGTCGCAGCGGTGTCAACAGGCGGTATAGAAGGCGCAGTTGACGGTGCAGGAACCACCGGTTCCGGCGTGTTAACAGGTTCAGGAATCGGCTGATACCACGCGGCCAGTTGCTCACGTTCACGCGCACGCTTCTCTTCCACTTCTTCAAAGTAGTACAGCGGCGGGCGCGCAGGTTTTGTCTCTTCGACTACCGGCTCAGGCTCAGTAATCGGAGCTTGCGGAACCACAGGTTCCTGTGGCGATAAAGGCTCCGGCTGATACGCTGGCTGATGATAAACCGGCTGCTGGACAGGCTCGGGTTGATAAACCGGCTCGGGCTGCCAGGGTTGCTCTACCGTAGCTTGCGGTTGCTGCCACGGTTGTTGCGGTACGCCTGGCTGCGGATAACCAGCTTCAGGGGCCACAGGCGCAGCGTATTGCGGTTCAGTCGGAACAGGCTGTTGCCATGTCTCATACTGCGCCTGTTGCGGCTGCGCGTACGGGTTGTGCGGCGGATAGCCTTCCGGCGCAGGAGCAATCACCGGCTCGCCGGTTTGCGGGCCTGGTACGGGTTGCCATGCAACCGCAGGTTGTATAGGAACGGTTTCTGCGCCTGGTACGGGCGGCGTTTGCATAATCGGATCGACCGGCGCAGCCCAGGCCTGAGTCGCAGCCGTAGCAGCCGCCGCAGCGGCGACGGGTTCGGTCACCGAATGACCGTTTAACAGCGGATCGTATTCATCATATTCCGGCTGTGTCGCACGATGCCCGGAGAACAGCACATCGCCAGGATCGGCCGCGACGCCGCGCGCGCTGTAGGCTATCTCATCGTCATCATCCATGCGTCTGCCGGAGAAGAGCGCCGCATCCGTCTGACGGCCATGCGGATTGATAAATTTTTCAGCCAGACGTTTACGGCGCGCCAGCGCACCGCGAAGAATACGCGCCCGACGGGATTCACGTTTCCCGCCCTCGACTTCATCTTCATACTCTTCATCGTCTTCGTATTCGTCGTCTTCTACCCAGGTATCATCACGACGGGTACGGTTGCTGGCAAAGGTCAGAATATTGAGCAGCCAGCCGCCAAGTTTTTCGGCGATGCTAACCCAGGACCAGCCGGTAAAGAGCGTCAGCCCTGCCGCCCACACGCACAGAAGCGTAATGGTGCCACCACTGCTGTGCAGCAGCGGTTGTAGCGTGGTACTCAACAGACTGCCAATCACCCCGCCGGAGGCGAAGTACCAGATGTCATCGGCATTAATAGCGGCCAGACCACAGGAGGTAAGGATAAGCGCCAGCACGCCAATGATGCGCAGCGAGACGGCAAAATAGTCGATATAGTCATCGGTCACCTGGTGACGCCAGGCAAACCAGCAGCCGCCCACAATGATGACAGGAATGGTGTACGCCATTATCCCAAAGATAAAGAACAGGGTATCCGCCAGCCATGCCCCCGGCGCCCCGCCCAAATTATGGATAGGCTCATGCCAGGCCGTTTGCGACCAACTGGGATCAGAAGGATTAAAGCTCAGTAAGGCTGCCATCAGCCAGACGGCAAAAAGGGCAATAAGAATCAGCAACGCCTCCAGAAGTCGGCGCCCGCTGCTTAACTTTGTCAATGTGACTTCTTTGTCTTCAGTGTATTCCTGGCTCAAAAAAGGCTCTCCAGGTTTCGGGCTTTTCCTGCCCGATGCTAAAACGGACAACAGCACCGGGTTACCCCGGCACTGTTGCTGTATGGATTAACAGGAGTGTAATCAAAATACGCCGATTTTGCACCTGTTCCGTATTAGCGCGTCTTAATAACCAGACGATTACTCTGTTTGACTTCTTCCATTACCACGTAAGTACGGGTGTCATTGACGCCAGGCAGACGCAGCAGGGTTTCCCCCAGCAGCTTACGGTAGGCTGACATGTCCGGCACACGTGTTTTCAACAGGTAGTCGAAATCGCCAGACACCAAATGACACTCTTGAATTTCTTCAAGTTTTTGTACTGCG
The DNA here is from genome assembly GCF_057983045.1 of Citrobacter sp. LST-B2. Classification (NCBI taxonomy): domain Bacteria; kingdom Pseudomonadati; phylum Pseudomonadota; class Gammaproteobacteria; order Enterobacterales; family Enterobacteriaceae; genus Citrobacter; species Citrobacter sp. LST-B2. The sequence goes on along the minus strand of NZ_CP192598.1, from coordinate 1,868,572 downwards.
GCGTTGAATTGTTCAAACACATCCGGAGCGCCACGATTCAGAGTAATCTCAACAAATACCAGAAGTGATGCATCCAGATAATGCGGGTTTAACAGCGCTGTATAGCCCTGAATGAAACCCTGTCTTTCCAGACGACGCACACGCTCAAGGCAGGGCGTCGGGGAAAGTCCCACTCGTTTAGAAAGCTCGACGTTAGAAATACGCCCATCCTTTTGCAGCTCATTAAGAATGTTACGATCAATACGGTCGAGATCTTTGCCAGGGCGCTTCTTGCTATCTACCATTATTATTGTCTCTCTGTATTCCTTCCCTACTCCTGCCTGACTCATCAAACATCATTGTCGAGAGTCGATGCCCATCACAATAGACCGAACCCAAGAGGATTAGCGGCGCGCAATGCCTGGGTCTATAGTGAGAAGACCGTTGCCTGACGGCAGCTATCGACATCACGAATGGCGTCTGTCCACACCATGCGTAGATTTCGCTAGCCCGGTAAACATGGTATTTATATGCATGATTATGCGGCACACACACAACACTGTTTTTTTCTTCCTCGAATGTTTTCGCAAAACAGCAGGTGATTGTCAAAGCAAAACATCGATTTTTAGTACAACATGCCAGTTATTCATTAGGCGTTAAGATGATTCATCATTTTATCACCTTATAACTGAGGGATTTTAAGTAGAATTCATTATGGCGTGACGGCAGATTTGTTCACTCATTGGCCTCGTCTATTCCACAAATTGTTAACAAAATCGCTATACCCTTTTTTTACGCCGTCAAATTCCCTACAATCCAGCCCATTGCCTGCCAACAACAATGAGGATCTCATGGGCACGACCAAACACAGTAAACTGCTTATCCTGGGTTCCGGCCCGGCGGGATATACCGCAGCGGTCTATGCTGCGCGCGCAAACCTGCAGCCGGTACTGATTACCGGTATGGAAAAAGGCGGTCAACTGACCACCACCACAGAAGTGGAAAACTGGCCGGGCGATCCGAATGATCTGACCGGACCACTGCTGATGGAACGTATGCACGAGCATGCGACTAAGTTTGAAACCGAGATCATCTTCGATCACATCAATAAAGTGGACCTGCAAAACCGTCCGTTCCGTCTGATCGGTGACAGTGCAGAGTACACCTGTGATGCGCTAATCATCGCTACCGGTGCGTCCGCTCGTTATCTCGGTCTGCCGTCAGAAGAGGCATTCAAAGGCCGTGGCGTTTCTGCCTGCGCTACCTGCGACGGTTTTTTCTATCGTAACCAGAAAGTCGCGGTTATCGGTGGCGGTAACACAGCCGTCGAAGAAGCGCTGTATCTGGCAAACATCGCCTCTGAAGTTCACCTGATTCACCGTCGTGACGGCTTCCGCGCGGAAAAAATTCTGATTAAGCGTCTGATGGACAAAGTGGAGAACGGCAACATCGTGTTGCACACCCACCGCACGCTGGAAGAAGTGACTGGCGATCAGATGGGCGTCACGGGTCTGCGCCTGCGTGATACGCAGAATGCGGACAACATTGAGTCGCTGGATGTCGCAGGGCTGTTTGTTGCCATCGGCCACAGCCCGAACACGGCGATTTTCGAAGGACAGCTTGAGCTGGAAAACGGCTACATTAAAGTGCAGTCCGGGAGTCACGGTAACGCGACCCAGACCAGCATCCCGGGCGTCTTTGCTGCGGGCGACGTGATGGACCACATTTACCGTCAGGCTATCACCTCCGCAGGCACCGGTTGTATGGCTGCGCTGGATGCTGAACGCTACCTCGACGGTTTAGCCGACGCGTGCAAATAGTTTTTACAAATCAGCAACAAAAGTAAATAAGGCGACTATATGTCGCCTTTATTTTTGCCCCGTTGTAACATTGCCCTGGCAAAAAATTCTGATAACTCACCTGCAAAGCGCGCAATGAATAAAACTCGTCAACAAGAGCTAACCCGCTGGTTAAAACAGCAAAGTGTCATTTCCCAACGCTGGCTTATGATTTCCCGTCTGCTGGGGTTTGTGAGTGGAGTACTGATTGTCGCTCAGGCCTGGATCATGGCTCGCATTCTGCAACATATGATCATGGAGAATATCCCGCGCGAGGCGTTGCTGTTGCCATTTGTCGTGCTGGTGCTGATCTTTATCCTCCGTGCCTGGGTCGTCTGGTTACGCGAACGCGTCGGATTCCATGCGGGCCAACACATCCGGTTTGAGATCCGCCGCCAGGTGCTCGACCGCCTGCAACAGGCCGGTCCGGCGTGGATCCAGGGAAAACCCGCAGGAAGCTGGGCCACGCTGGTGCTGGAACAGATTGACGATATGCACGACTACTACGCTCGTTATCTGCCGCAGATGGCGCTGGCGGTGTGTGTGCCCATCCTGATTGTCGCGGCTATTTTTCCGTCAAACTGGGCCGCCGCGTTGATCCTTCTCGGCACCGCGCCGCTGATCCCTCTGTTCATGGCGATGGTCGGTATGGGCGCTGCTGATGCTAACCGGCGTAATTTCCTCGCCCTGGCGCGTCTGAGCGGACATTTCCTCGATCGCTTACGCGGAATGGAGACCCTGCGCATTTTTGGCCGTGGTGAAGCTGAAACCGAAAGCATTCGCGTCGCCTCGCAAGATTTCCGCCAGCGTACGATGGAAGTCTTGCGCCTTGCCTTTTTATCCTCGGGCGTACTGGAGTTTTTTACCTCGCTTTCCATTGCGCTGGTCGCGGTTTACTTTGGTTTTTCCTACCTCGGCGAACTTAATTTCGGCCACTACGGCACGGGCGTCACGCTGGCAGCAGGCTTCCTCGCCCTTATTCTGGCCCCTGAGTTTTTCCAGCCGCTGCGCGATTTGGGGACGTTTTATCACGCTAAAGCACAGGCGGTTGGCGCGGCAGACAGCCTGAAGACTTTTATGGAAACGCCGCTCGCCCATCCTGAACAAGGTGATGTGGAACTATCCACGCAAGAACCTGTTTCCATTGACGCTGTCGATCTCATCATTACATCGCCAGAAGGTAAGACCCTGGCGGGACCACTGAACTTCTCCCTCGCTGCCGGGCAGCGTGTCGTGCTGGTCGGTCGCAGCGGTTCGGGTAAGAGTTCTCTGCTGAATGCGCTTTCCGGCTTCCTCTCTTATCAGGGATCGCTGCGCATTAACGGGGTTGAACTTCGCGATTTGTCGCCAGAGTCCTGGCGTAAGCATCTCTCCTGGGTGGGGCAAAACCCGCAGTTGCCCGCGGCGACGATACGGGAAAACGTTCTTCTGGCTCGCCCGAATGCCAGTGAGCAAGAGTTGCGTGCCGCGCTCGACAGCGCCTGGGTCAGTGAATTCCTGCCGCTGTTACCACAGGGCGTGGATACGCCCGTTGGCGATCAGGCCGGACGTCTGTCCGTTGGTCAGGCGCAACGCGTGGCAGTAGCCCGTGCGCTCCTTAATCCCTGCAAGTTGCTGCTGCTGGATGAGCCGGCTGCCAGCCTGGATGCCCATAGCGAACAGCGGGTCATGCAGGCGCTGAAAGCGGCCTCAAAACGCCAGACCACCCTGATGGTCACGCACCAGCTTGAAGATCTGGCTGACTGGGACACGATTTGGGTGATGCAGGACGGACAGATTATCGAACAGGGCTCCTGGGCCGAACTGAGTACCGCCAATGGCGCATTTGCGACGCTGTTGGCCCATCGTCAGGAGGAAATCTAATGCGCGCGCTACTGCCTTATCTGACGCTCTATAAACGTCACAAATGGATGTTAACGCTGGGCATCGTGCTGGCGATCATCACCCTGCTCGCCAGCATTGGCCTGCTGACGCTGTCCGGCTGGTTCCTCTCTGCGTCAGCCGTCGCGGGCTTTGCCGGTATCTACAGTTTTAACTATATGCTGCCTGCCGCAGGCGTGCGCGGTGCGGCTATTACCCGGACTGCCGGACGCTATTTTGAGCGGCTGGTCAGCCATGATGCCACCTTCCGCGTGCTGCAACATTTACGTATTCACACCTTCAGCAAGCTGCTGCCGCTCTCCCCTGCCGGGCTGGCTCGTTATCGTCAGGGTGAACTGTTGAACCGCATTGTGGCGGATGTGGATACGCTGGATCACCTCTACCTGCGCGTCATCTCCCCCCTGGTGGGAGCCTTCGTGGTGATTATGGTTGTGACGATCGGTCTGAGCGTGCTGGATGTCACCCTCGCCTGCACCCTCGGCGGCGTGATGCTGCTGACGCTGTTTATTATGCCGCCGGTGTTTTATCGCGCCGGGAAAACCACCGGACAAAACCTGACGCACCTGCGCGGACAGTATCGCCAGCAGTTGACCTCATGGTTACAGGGTCAGGCTGAACTGACCATTTTCGGCGCCAGCGACCGCTACCGCGCACAGATGGAGGCCACCGAGTTACAGTGGCACGAAGCGCAGCGCCGCCAGTCTGAACTGACGGCACTGTCACAGGCGCTGATGTTGCTCATCGGTGCCATTGCCATTTTGCTGATGTTGTGGATGTCGGCAGGCGGCGTAGGGGATAACGCTCAGCCTGGCGCGCTGATTGCCCTGTTTGTCTTTTGCGCGCTGGCAGCATTTGAAGCGCTGGCTCCGGTTACCGGCGCATTCCAGCATCTGGGACAGGTCATCGCCTCCGCCATGCGGATCACCGAACTGACCGAACAGAAGCCGGAAGTCACTTTCCCGACTGACGTATCCGACGTCCCGGCTCAGGTCACTCTGACGCTGCGTGACGTTTCATTCAGCTACCCTGAACAGGCGCAAAAGGCGCTGGATTCGCTCTCCCTGCAGGTGAATCCAGGCGAGCATATCGCCATTCTTGGGCGCACCGGGTGCGGTAAATCGACATTACTCCAACTGCTCACGCGCGCGTGGGATCCGCAGCAGGGCGAGATCCTGCTCAACGGTTGTTCGATTGCAACCCTGAATGAAGCGACGCTGCGCAAGACCATCAGCGTTGTGCCGCAACGCGTGCACTTATTCAGCGCCACCCTGCGCGACAACCTGCTGCTTGCGGCGCCTGACGCCAGTGACGACCAGCTGACAGACACGCTGCGCCGCGTCGGGCTGGAGAAACTCCTGGACGATGCTGGCCTCAACAGTTGGCTGGGCGAAGGCGGTCGTCAGCTATCCGGTGGCGAACTGCGTCGTCTGGCGATCGCCCGTGCGCTTTTGCACGATGCGCCGCTGATGCTGCTTGATGAACCGACGGAAGGCCTGGATGCGACGACCGAAAGCCAAATGCTTGAATTGCTGGCAGAGGTGATGCGCGATAAAACGTTACTGATGGTGACGCATCGCCTGCGCGGGCTCGCGCGTTTTGATCAAATAATAGTGATGGACAACGGCCAAATTATTGAGCAAGGTAATCACGCAGATCTGTTAGCGCAGCAGGGTCGTTATTACCAGTTTAAGCAAGGTCTGTAAGCTATTATTGAACGATCCGACTCGCGTACTGGAGTTCTGCTGTCATGCGCCTGGTTCAGCTTTCCCGACACTCTATCGCCTTCCCTTCGCCGGAGGGCGCTTTACGCGAGCCAAACGGCCTGCTGGCGCTTGGAGGCGATCTCAGCCCTGCGCGCCTGCTGATGGCCTATCAACGCGGTATTTTTCCGTGGTTTTCGCCTGGCGACCCTATTCTTTGGTGGTCACCGGATCCCCGCGCCATTCTGTGGCCTGACGCGTTTCATGTCAGCCGCAGCATGAAGCGCTTTCATAAGCGTTCTCCGTATTGCGTCACACTGAATTATGCGTTTGGCCAGGTCATCGAAGGGTGCGCCAACGATCGCGATGAAGGGACATGGATCACCCAGGGCGTGGTGGAGGCCTATCATCGACTGCACGAACTGGGACATGCGCATTCCATTGAGGTCTGGCGTGAAAATACGCTGGTTGGCGGGATGTATGGCGTTTCCCAGGGGGCGCTGTTTTGCGGCGAATCGATGTTCAGCCGACAAGAGAATGCGTCAAAAACCGCACTGCTGGTTTTTTGCGCAGAATTTGTTCGGCAAGGCGGTAAATTAATGGATTGTCAGGTGCTCAATAGTCATACCGAATCGTTAGGCGCGGTCGAAATTCCGCGTCGGGTGTATCTGGAACACCTCGATGCATTACGCCAGCAACGTTTACCTCGCGATTTTTGGGTCCCTCGCACGTTATTTTTGCCCCAGGGGTGAATGTTTTCGGCACATTTTTTATCAGGGTGTTATAATTGCGGTCGCAGAGTTGGTTTAGCCCATTACCCCGCTGCCGTTAAGGATCCGTTCGCGTCAGGTAACGCCATCGTTTATCTCATCGCTCCCTTATACGTTGCGCTTCACGTGCGGCTTTGTCGTGTGTTTTTGAAGCGAATCGGAGTAATGCGCCAAATTTTGTTTGCTGCGTTTTAAACGTGCAAATCTTTACTTATTAAAAGAACTTCGGCATTATCTTGCCGGTTCAAATTACGGTAGTGATACCCCAGAGGATTAGATGGCCAAAGAAGACAATATTGAAATGCAGGGTACCGTTCTCGAAACGTTACCTAATACCATGTTCCGCGTAGAGTTAGAAAACGGTCACGTGGTTACTGCACACATCTCCGGTAAAATGCGTAAAAACTACATCCGCATCCTGACGGGCGACAAAGTGACTGTTGAGCTGACCCCGTACGACCTGAGCAAAGGCCGCATTGTCTTCCGTAGTCGCTGATTGTTTTCACGCCCGAATGGCGTTCAGATGATAAAAGGTCGGTTAAGCCGGCCTTTTTTGTTGCATGAAAATCCCCTACTCCTCCGCCATTCGCGCATACTCATCCGTCAGAAAATCCACCAGCGCTCTGACCGATGGCAGTAATCCCCTGCGTGAAGGGAAAACCGCGTGAATGACCTCTCTTCGTGGTTCCCAACCTTCCAGTAACGCAACCAGTTCCCCCGCCGCAAGCTGTTCTTTCGCCATTAAGATGGGAAGTTGCACGGCACCGACGCCGGCGATGGCCGCCTCGCGCAATGCCAGCATGTCGGTCGTGATAAATCGCGGGGTAAAGTGCACTTCCGCTCTGGCCCCTTGTGGACCATACAGTTCCCAGCGATGAATATGTTTGCCTGCCGAGAGACTCAGTCCGGGCCAACAGCTTAATTCCGACGGCGCCGTAGGGGTACCCATGCGTGCGATCAGCGCCGGGCTGGCAAACAACCGATGGGCACGGTCGGCAAGCACCCGCATCACCAGATCGCTGTCCTCAATCGGGCGCGGACGCACTCTGATCGCAATATCAACGCCTTCCCCTACTACATCAACGCGACGGTTCGTGGCTTCGAGTTGCAACGTTACGTCGGGGTAACGCGCCATAAATTTCGCCAGCATTGGCCCCACGTGGACATGAAGCAGCGTCACCGGACACGTTAGCTTCACCACGCCCCGAGGCTCAACCTGCAATGCGGCAATCGCATCCTGCGCCGCCTGTGCTTCTACCAGCATGGCTTTACAGTGTTCATAGAACGTTTGTCCCACTTCCGTGACGTTAAACTGCCGTGTCGTCCGCTGGATGAGTCGCACCCCCAGTTGGTCTTCCAGTTGTGCAATGCGCCGGCTGAGCTTTGATTTCGGTTCATCGAGTGCACGACCTGCAGCAGCAAACCCGCCCTGCTCCACGACATGAACAAACCACGCAAAATCATTGAGATCTGGCTTTACCATTTATTGTTCCATTTTCAGAACGATGAGGCCAATTTTAGCCACTACTCACCTCGCTGTCATGAATATAAGCTTATTCATAACGAAACAAGCCATTGAGGAGAGAATGATGAAACAAGTTACAGGCGTCTATAGCGCACCTCGTCCGCACTGGGTTGGCGATGGATTTCCGGTTCGCTCACTGTTTTCGTACCAGTCCCATGCAGAACAGTTGAGCCCATTTTTGCTGCTTGACTATGCCGGTCCCCATACCTTCGCGCCGGGAACGGAAAAGCGCGGCGTGGGTGAACATCCCCACCGTGGTTTTGAAACGGTGACAATTGTGTACCGCGGTGAGGTTGAGCATCGCGACTCAACCGGTCGAGGCGGCATTATCGGCCCCGGCGACGTGCAATGGATGACCGCGGGTGCGGGCATTCTGCATGAAGAATTTCACTCTGAAGCCTTCACCCACAAAGGAGGAGAACTGGAGATGGTGCAACTGTGGGTGAACCTGCCAGCAAAAAACAAAATGACGGCTCCGGGTTATCAGAGCATCACCCAGGATTTCATCCCGACCGTTGAGCTGCCGGACGATGCCGGGACAGCGCGAATTATTGCCGGTCAGTATCAGCAGACGACCGGTCCGGCACACACGTTCTCGCCGCTGAACGTCTGGGATATGCGGTTACAACAGGCGCGCCCGGTGACGCTTTCGCAGCCTGAAGGGTGGAGTACCGCGCTGGTCGTCCTGAAAGGCTCAATCACGGTAAATGGATCGACAACAGCAAGCGAGGCGCAACTGGTGGTATTAAGCCAGCAAGGGGACGCACTGCATCTGGAAGCCACCCACGATGCCAGCGTGTTGTTACTGTCGGGAGAGCCGCTGAATGAACCGATCGTCGGCTACGGTCCGTTTGTCATGAATACCAGACATGAAATCGCAGAAGCCGTTCGCGATTTTAACGCGGGCCGCTTTGGTCAACTCTGAGCGTGAGAAGGTCGTGAAGAGCCGCGAAAAGTGGATTCACAACGCTAAATCGCTTCCCCGACGGCTTACGTTGGGGAAGATGTACAATGCGTAACCAAACGAGAAGTAAAGCGTAAATACTGCTTGACCGTTTTAGTGCAACTCCCTATAGTAGCGCCCCGTTGCCCCCCAAGTGGTCAGGCAGCAATACAATATGGTGAGGTGTCCGAGTGGCTGAAGGAGCACGCCTGGAAAGTGTGTATACGGCAACGTATCGGGGGTTCGAATCCCCCCCTCACCGCCATCTTTCAGAAAAGAGCCGGTACTTATGTATCGGCTCTTTTCTTTTATGTTCCCCAATAGGGGGGATGAGAATCCCCGACCGGGGTTCGACAACGGGCACAGCCCGTTGGACGGAATGGCCGCAGGCCATGACGCCCGCAGGGCGAGCGAAGCGAGTCAATCCCCCCCTCACCGCCATCTTTCAGAAAAGAGCCGGTACTTATGTATCGGCTCTTTTCTTTTATGTTCCCCAATAGGGGGGATGAGAATCCCCGACCGGGGTTCGACAACGGGCACAGCCCGTTGGACGGAATGGCCGCAGGCCATGACGCCCGCAGGGCGAGCGAAGCGAGTCAATCCCCCCCTCACCGCCATATTCGAGAATGAGCGCGTACGCAAGTACGCGCTTTTTTTTGCATAAAAAAAACCGGGCACACGGCCCGGTTTATCAACCAGTTATAGAGAGGTGGATTAATGCGCGGCTTCCGGTTTGTGCTTCTGGGCACTCTGGAAACCATAGGTCAGCTCATTTTTCTCTTTATCCAGTGCCACGGTCACCTGCCCGCCATCCACCAGAGAACCAAACAGCAGCTCGTTCGCCAATGGTTTTTTCAGGTTATCCTGAATCACGCGCGCCATTGGACGTGCGCCCATTGCCCGATCGTAGCCTTTCTCAGCCAGCCAGTTACGCGCTTCCTGGCTGACTTCCAGGGAGACACCTTTCTGATCCAGTTGAACCTGCAGCTCGACGATGAACTTATCGACAACCTGGTGGATCACCTCAGTAGACAGGTGCTCGAACCAGATAATATTGTCGAGACGGTTACGGAACTCCGGCGTGAACACTTTCTTGATTTCGCTCATCGCGTCAGTGCTGTTGTCCTGATGAATCAGGCCAATCGATTTACGCTCCGTTTCACGGACACCGGCGTTAGTCGTCATCACCAGCACCACGTTGCGGAAATCGGCTTTACGCCCGTTGTTATCCGTCAGCGTGCCGTTGTCCATCACCTGCAGCAGCAGGTTAAAGACATCCGGGTGCGCTTTTTCAATTTCATCGAGCAGCAGTACCGCATGGGGATGCTTGATGACCGCATCCGTCAGCAAACCGCCCTGATCGAAACCAACGTATCCCGGAGGCGCGCCAATCAGGCGGCTGACCGTATGACGTTCCATATACTCGGACATGTCAAAACGCAGCAATTCAATTCCCAGCGCTTTGGAAAGCTGCACTGTTACCTCGGTTTTCCCGACCCCGGTCGGACCGGCAAACAGGAAGGAACCGACAGGCTTATGCTCGTGTCCCAGGCCCGCACGGCTCATCTTGATGGCTTCGGTCAGCGCCTCAATGGCTTTATCCTGCCCAAAGACCAGCATTTTCAGACGGTCGCCAAGGTTTTTCAGCGTATCACGATCGCTTTGCGACACGCTCTTCTCCGGGATACGCGCAATACGCGCCACAACGGACTCGATATCCGCCACGTTGACGGTTTTCTTACGCTTGCTGACCGGCATCAGGCGCGCACGCGCACCCGCTTCATCAATGACGTCAATCGCTTTATCCGGCAGATGACGGTCGTTGATGTATTTCACCGCCAGTTCAACCGCCGCACGTACCGCTTTCGCGGTGTAACGGACATCATGGTGCGCTTCATACTTCGGTTTCAGGCCATTGATGATCTGTACGGTCTCTTCTACCGACGGTTCAGTAATATCAATTTTCTGGAAGCGACGGGCTAACGCACGGTCTTTCTCGAAAATATTGCTGAACTCCTGATAGGTTGTGGAGCCGATCACGCGGATCTTACCGCCGGAAAGCAGCGGTTTAATCAGGTTTGCCGCATCCACCTGACCACCCGACGCCGCACCGGCCCCGATGATAGTGTGGATCTCGTCGATAAACAGAATGCTGTTGCTATCCTGCTCCAGCTGTTTCAGCAGCGCTTTAAAGCGTTTTTCAAAGTCACCGCGGTATTTGGTGCCCGCCAGCAGCGAACCGATATCCAGCGAGTAGATGGTGCAATCGGCCATCACTTCCGGCACGTCGCCCTGCACGATACGCCAGGCCAGGCCTTCGGCTATCGCCGTCTTCCCGACGCCAGATTCCCCCACCAGCAGCGGGTTATTTTTACGCCGACGGCACAGTACCTGAATGGCGCGCTCCAGTTCTTTGTCACGGCCGATCAGCGGGTCAATACCGCCAACCCGGGCAAGCTGGTTAAGGTTAGTCGTGAAGTTCTCCATACGTTCCTCCCCGCCAGCTTGCTCGTCGGTATTGGGCTGACTGCCAGGATCAGACGACTGACTCGGCTCATCTTTGCGCGTACCGTGAGAAATAAAGTTGACCACATCAAGACGGCTGACCTCATGTTTACGCAGCAGGTAAGCAGCCTGAGATTCCTGTTCGCTAAAGATGGCGACCAGCACGTTCGCGCCAGTCACTTCACTGCGCCCGGAGGACTGAACGTGGAAGACCGCACGTTGCAGTACGCGCTGAAAGCTCAGCGTCGGCTGCGTGTCGCGTTCTTCTTCGCTGGCAGGCAATACGGGTGTGGTTTGTTCAATGAAGGCTTCGAGTTCCTGACGGAGCGCCACGAGGTCCACGGAACACGCTTCCAGCGCTTCGCGGGCCGATGGGTTACTGAGCAGCGCCAGTAACAAGTGCTCGACGGTCATAAACTCATGACGGTGCTCGCGCGCTCTGGCGAAAGCCATATTTAAACTGAGTTCCAGTTCTTGATTGAGCATAGGCACCTCCCCCCAATTTTTATGCCTGCATTCAGGCTTTTTCCAGCGTACACAGCAACGGGTGCTCGTTCTCCCTCGCATACGTGTTCACCATCGCCACTTTGGTCTCCGCGACCTCTGCGGTGAAAACGCCGCAGATGGCTTTACCGTGATAGTGAACCGCAAGCATCAGTTGCGTTGCACGTTCTACATCATAAGAAAAGAATTTTTGTAACACGTCAATAACAAACTCCATCGGAGTGTAATCATCATTGACTAATATCACTTTATACATAGATGGCGGTTTTAGCGCGTCACGCACTTTATCAGCCGCCAGCTGGTCGAAATCCAGCCAGTCGTTCGTCTTACCCATTGTCAGTCGTCATCTTCAGTTACGGTTACCGGCAGAACAGTCTGCCGCTGACAAGAGCGGATGTGCACAATCAATCTACCTCAATTAATAGATAACTATCATCTATCACTGGCATCCGCGACATCTGTCACATTCCCGCCAATAGCGTTAACTGCTTCAAATTTTTGATTCATTTTTACCCACCGACCCCCGTCAGACGCTTGACGCCCCGCCTGATTTCTCTAAATTGTAATTTCGAGAGTTGGCGAGGTTTTGAACAACCCCCACTCCACCACCGGTTCATTCCATCTTACTTATATAAGATTTACGAAGGATGTCGAAGCATGGAAACGGGTACTGTTAAGTGGTTCAACAATGCCAAAGGGTTTGGGTTCATCTGCCCTGAAGGCGGCGGCGAAGATATTTTCGCTCACTATTCCACCATTCAGATGGATGGTTACAGAACGCTAAAAGCCGGACAGTCTGTCCAGTTTGATGTTCACCAGGGGCCAAAAGGCAATCACGCCAGTGTCATCGTGCCTATCGAAGCAGAAGCTGTTGCATAGCTCTTCTGTCTCATTGTGTACATCCCGCAGGTAAAATGCCAGCCCGATCGGCTGGCATTTTTATTTCCCGGGACGTTACTCTCGCGCTAACGCATCGACCGGATCCAGTCGCGCCGCGTTGCGCGCCGGTAACCAGCCAAACAGGACGCCAGTAAAGGTAGAGCACAAAAATGCCGTCAGCAGCGCGACCGGCGAGAAACCAATCTCCCAACCGGGCAGAAACAGTTGCAGCGTGAAGGCAATCAGCATCGACAGGCTGATACCCAGCGCGCCACCCACCAGACAAACCAGCACCGCTTCAATCAGAAACTGCTGCAGCACATCACTGGCGCGCGCGCCAACCGCCATCCGGATGCCGATCTCCCGCGTACGCTCTGTGACCGACACCAGCATAATGTTCATCACGCCGATCCCGCCAACTACCAGCGAAATCACCGCCACCAGCGTCAGGAATAACTGAAGAGTACGTGTGGTCTTTTCGGCGGTTTTCAAGACACCGTCCATATTCCAGGTGAAGAAATCCTTTTTGCCATGACGTAGCGTCAGCAGTCGGGTGAGTTGCTGTTCGGCCTGTGCGCTGTCGAAGCCTTCCTTCACTCGTACGGTGATCGAGTTCAGCCACGACTGCCCCATAACGCGCCCGGACATCGTGCTGTATGGCAACCAGACGCGCAGGATTTTGCTGCTGCCAAACATCGACTGCTTCTCTTCCGCCACGCCAATGACCGTCGCAGGCATGTTGCCCACGAGGATCACCTCGCCCACCACGTTCGCCTTATGCGGGAACAACTGACGTCGGGTGTTGCTGTCGAGCACCACCACCTGCGCACGGCCGTTAAGCTGTTCGCGGTTGAACGTTGTCCCTTCGCTGAACGTCATGCCATAAACGTTAAAATAGTCGCCGCTGACCCCGTTCGCGCTGGCGGCGACGTCGATATTGCCATAGCGTAAGCGCAGGTTCTGCGACACGGCGGGCGTCGCAGAAGTCACCCAGGGTTGTTTTTGGATCGCCGCAAGATCGTCGTATTTCAGCGCCTGCTGATACTGTGGATCGTCGTCGCCAAAATCTTTGCCGGGGTAGATATCAATGGTGTTGGTCCCGATGGCGCGGATGTCCGCCAGCACCAGCTGTTTCGCTGCGTCGCCAACCACCACAATCGACACCACCGACGCGATACCGATGATGATCCCGAGCATCGTCAGCAGCGTGCGCATTTTGTTGGCCGCCATCGCCAGCCACGCCATTGTCAGCGCCTCGCGAAACCCGCTGACAAACTGGCTCCAGCCGGACGCCGTTTTCACCGTCGGTTCCTGAATGCCCTGCCCCTGCGCGGCGTGCTTTGTGGGCGGATTGCGCACAATTTCGCCGTCATGGATCTCAATCACCCGCTCTGCCTGGGCGGCAACCTGGGGATCGTGGGTGACGATAATGACCGTATGCCCGCGATCGCGCAGCTGGTGCAGAATTGCCATCACCTCTTCACCGGAACGGCTGTCGAGCGCACCGGTGGGTTCATCGGCGAGGATCACCTGTCCGCCGTTCATCAGCGCGCGGGCAATACTCACGCGCTGTTGCTGACCGCCGGAAAGCTGCGAGGGTTGATAATCAACGCGATCGCCCAGACCAAGCCGCTGGAGCAGCTCCTGCGCGCGCGCCAGACGCTGTTTCCTTTCCGTACCGGCGTAAACGGCAGGGACTTCGACGTTTTGTGCTGCCGTCAGATGTGACAGCAAATGGTAGCGCTGGAAAATAAAACCGAAATGCTCCCGACGCAGTTGCGCCAGCGCATCGCGGTCCAGCGTTGAGACATCACGTTCCGCGACCCGGTAGGTGCCGCTGGTGGGTTTATCGAGACATCCCAGAATGTTCATCAGCGTGGATTTGCCGGAGCCAGACGCCCCGACGATCGCGACCATCTCCCCGGCATTGATCTGTAGCGTGATGCCTTTCAGCACCTCCACCTGCTCTTCTCCCGAGGGATAACTGCGGCGAATATTGCTCAGTTCAAGCAATGCCGTCATTGCGCGACTCCTGGTTTGCCCTCGCCCGTCACCACTTCATCACCGGCTTCCAGCCCTTTTACAATCTCTACGTCGGTGTCATTGCGCGCGCCAATTGACACTTCGCGTTCACGAGTTTCACCGTTACGCAGTAAGGTCACCTTGTAGCGATTGTCCCCGACCGGATCGCCCAGCGCGGAAAGCGGGATCGTCAGAACGTTTTTCACATCCGTTAGCTGAATATGGACCTGTGCGGTCATCTCCAGGCGCAGAATACCTTTGGGGTTGGGCACTTCAAATCGGGCGTAATAGAAAATGGCATCATTCACTTTTTCCGGCGTCGGCAGCACATCTTTCAGTGTCCCTTCGTAGCGGGTCTGCGGATCGCCCAGCACGGTGAACCAGGCTTTCTGCCCCGGTTTAAGGTGAATCACATCAGCTTCAGAAACCTGTGCTTTCACCAACATCGTACTCATGTCCGCCAGTGTCAGAATGTTCGGCGCCTGCTGCGCGGCAATCACCGTCTGCCCCTGTAGGGTGGTGATCTGCGTGACTTCACCAGCCATCGGCGCAACGATGCGGGTGTAGTCGAGGTTGGTCTTCGCGGTATCCAGAGATGCCTGATTGCGTTTGATCTGCGCATCAATGGTGCCGATTTGTGCCTGTTTCACCGCCATCTCTGTCGCGGCGGTGTCCAGATCCTGTTGCGACACAGCCTGAGTTTTTGCCAGCTGTTGCTGGCGGGCGAGCGTCACCCGCGCCAGCTTCCACTCGGCTTCAGCCTGCTGGCGTTGAGCGCGAAGCTCCATCAGCGTCGCTTCCACCTCTTTGATCTGGTTTTCCGCCTGTTCGGGGTCGATAACGCCCAGCAACTGGTCTTTCTTCACTTTATCGCCAATTGCTACCGACAGCGTTTTGAGCTGACCACTCACCTGCGCGCCCACGTCAACTTTACGTAAGGCGTCGAGTTTGCCGGTTGCCAGTACGCTCTGCTGCAAATCTCCCGGCCGCACAATCAGCGTCTGATAATTTGGCACCGGCGCATTAAGCGTCCGCCAAAGGGCAAATGCCCCCAGGATGAGAATGAAAATAAGCAACAGATAGCGCTTTTTAATTTTATTTCCCTTAATACCCATAGCGATCCTGATGGTAAGTTTTCAGCTGAAATTCAACAGTATCTAAACAAACCGCAAGCGAAAAGGATAGCGCTCGAGGCATTGATGATTGGTTAAGATTCAGCGTGTTTCAATTTCCACAATCATCGCATTGCGGATTATGATCATGTCACAGATTACTGATAATACCTTTTACACTTCAGACGTTGCGTCTCCTTTACAATTATTTATGCGCCTGACAAGGGGTCAATTACTGCCGGGTAAATTCTGGCGGAAGGCCAGCTTTCGCCGTAAGTTTTTAATTCGCTCGTTACTGATGCCAAGGGCTACCCGTCAGTTGCTGGAAAACCTGACCCAATGGCCTGAGCTGAATACGCTGCTGGCCCGACAACCCCGGTTGCCAATTCGTCTGCATCGCCCGTATATGGCGGTGAATATTAAGCGCGAAACCGCGCTGACCGCGCTCTGTAGTCATTATGACCTGCTGCGTCAGTTATTCAGCCGCGAACAACTGGCCCGTTATTTAAGCCAGAACGGTCTCAATCTGGCAAAATTTGAGGCCAAAGACGGTGCGTCATTCCAGCTTGATTTAGTCAGCCTGGTCTCACTGGATAAAGAAGGTGAAAGTACCGTCGTGATCCGCGACGAGCAGATGCGTATTCTGGCAGAAATTACCTTCACATTCTGCACGCTAAACGGAAAACGTACCCTGTTTATTGGCGGCTTGCAGGGCGCGGCAAATGATGTTCCACATGAGGTCATTCAGCAGGCCACGAAAGCCTGTTACGGCCTGTTCCCCAAAAGAGTGGTAATGGAAGCGCTGTGTCAGTTCGCGCACATCGCCAGGGCGGAGCAGATTCTGGCGGTCAGCAACGAGGTGCATGTTTATCGCAGTTGGCGCTATATGGACAAAAAAACGCAAATGCATGCCGACTACGACGCCTTCTGGGCGTCCCTGGGCGGTGAAAAAACGCAAGGAGATTACTTCTCGCTGCCGCTGACCATTGCGCGAAAAAGCGAGGCGGATATCGCCAGCAAAAAACGGGCTGAATACCGCCGCCGCTATGCGCTGCTCGACAGCGTCGTCTCGCAGGTTCCGCAGTGCTTACAGGGTTAGTCCGCTCTGCCGCGCGCCAGCCACAGCACGCGGGAGAACATTTTTCTCAGCAGCGTCGGCACCGCATCCACACCTCGCCGCCCGGCTTCCATCGCCACTTCGATGGCTAAGTCGGGCTTCGATGAGCGATGGATCGCCTTCGAAATGATTTTGCGCATATTCATTGGCACATTTTCCGGGATTTGCGCCACCCGGTGAAAAACATCGGCAAACCCCTGCCGGTACATAAAGTGTTCCATATCCAGCGCTGGCAGCGTCGTCAGGTGTTCGCGCTCCTCTTCCCGGTCGTTATTCAGCAGGCTGCGCACCGTGGCGGCATATTTTTTCCCGGCTTCATCACCATCCACCAGCACGTGCCACTCAATGCCCATCCGCCGGGCGAATTTCACCAGCGGTTTAAGACCGGACTGCGCGAATTCGATCACCTTAATCCCTTCGGCATCAAAGTGATGACCGCACTGACGGGCCAGTTCGTTAATCACCCAGGTTTCTGTTTCCCCTTCCACCAGCAGCCAGCAGCGGGCAAACAGCGAGGAAGCACGGTTAAAGCGAATGTGGAACGCAATGCGTCGACCATCCTCTGCGCTCAGCCCCCCCGGTCCCAGACGCCAGGCCGCCACGCGCGAGGATTCACGCACCAGACGGCAGACATGTTCCACCGGGGTCAGCGAGAGCAACTCGCCCGAGTTGGTGGTGGTGATACGCTGAAGCGGTAGCAAATTCAGCAACTGCCACGCCACTGACAACATGATGGGATGCAGACGCGTTTCCGGATCTTCTACCAACAGCAGTGGTCTGGCGTCTTTATGCAGCCTGACCGTGCCCTTCGCCTGCAACAGCGTGGAGAACAGCCCCAACAGAATCACCCGGTGAGTACGTCCTCCCGGTTTGTCGATCATCCGGTTGATAATATCGAGATAGCGCCAGCTTCGCTGTTCGTTGGTGGAGCGTCGGCGCATTAAGCGGTGGCGGGACTGCGAAGTGCCCTGCTCGGTAAAATAGTGCTCAAGCAGTTGCACCATCGCCGAGAGTCCCTGCCGAATCTGTCCGTCGGTGAGATTCTGCGGACGCATCGCCAGTTCGCGGGCGAGAAAATCCAGTTGGCGGGCGGTGACTTCGACATCAGCAACCTCCGGCACCGTGCCGTTACGAATACGGCGCATAAACCGCGCATCGCGTAAACGCAGCACCGGCATCAGGCGCACCAGATGCCGCGCCTGTTCGTTGATATCGTCTACCGCCAGCGGATGCCCGTCACCGTCGAGAAAACTGCGCAGCGTCATCACGCTGCCATCCTCGCCACATTCGCCTTCAAGTCGATAAAAGATGCGTTGAAAACCATCGTGACACGGTGCCCAGCACGCCTCGAGCGGCCGATAGCGGCGAACCCGGTAGCGCCCAGGCTGAGATTCACGAAACGTCAGTACGATATGCAGATGATGTTCGCGGCCTTTCATATCACCAGGAGGAAACCAGAAATCATCGCGGTCAAAATGATACAACTCAGATTCGGGTGACAGCAGGAGTGTTAACGCATCCAGTAAACTTGATTTACCCCAGGCGTTCTCACCGATCAGGACGTTATTCTGCTCGAGCATCAACGACAGTCGATTGATACCGCGAAATCCCACTATCTCAACGCGTTCGAGAATCATGTATCCTCCAGAAAATCTTCACTTTCCCTTTACTCTCCTCGCAGTATAACCGCAAAACCCGGCGCGGGACGTGACAGGCATATTATTACGCAGGCTAACTGTCTGAAGGATGAACGATTTATTCTTTACTCTTTCATTCGTAATACAGAAACGCACGTTTTGCAGGATGCAAAAAATAAATCCGTTTTTGACAATCCATTTTCACAGGACTTTGCACTACACTTCCCTTAAGAGAAATCTATGGAAGGAATGACGCCGCATTGCCCTAAATCAAACTAACGGGTTTTATTTGACTAGAGAACGGATGACGATCGTTTTTAAAATAGCGAGCTATTTATTTGTCGTCATTCAGGCAGACAATAAATATTGATTGCCACTATTTTTTTGTGGTTATTTTTTACATTGAGGTGGATATGTTGAGAAAATTAGCAGCCGAATGTTTTGGTACATTTTGGCTTGTTTTTGGTGGCTGCGGCAGCGCCGTTCTGGCAGCAGCGTTTCCGGAATTAGGTATTGGTTTTGCGGGTGTTGCCCTGGCCTTCGGCCTGACCGTATTAACCATGGCCTTTGCTGTTGGCCATATTTCCGGCGGGCATTTTAATCCGGCGGTGACATTAGGTTTATGGGCTGGCGGCCGTTTCCCGGCAAAAGAGGTTATTGGCTACGTTATTGCCCAGGTAGTCGGCGGTATTATTGCAGCGGCAGTCCTGTATTTAATTGCCAGCGGTAAAGCCGGTTTTGATGCAACCGCCAGCGGTTTCGCCTCCAACGGTTATGGCGAGCACTCTCCGGGTGGCTACTCCATGCTGTCCGCGATTATTATCGAAATCGTGCTGACTGCCGGCTTCTTGCTGGTGATTCACGGCGCAACGGACAAACACGCACCAGCAGGTTTTGCGCCGATCGCTATCGGTCTGGCATTAACCCTTATCCACTTGATCAGCATTCCGGTGACCAATACGTCTGTGAACCCGGCGCGGAGTACCGCGGTCGCTATCTTCCAGGGCGGTTGGGCGTTAGAACAACTGTGGTTATTCTGGGTGATGCCAATTATTGGCGGGATTCTCGGCGGTCTTATTTACCGTACGCTGCTCGAAAAACGCGATTAATGTCAGAACACCCGACGGCGCATACCCGTCGGGTCAAACGCGCTTCAGCCGGACCTTGTCCGGCTTTTATTTTGCATCTTTACTGAACCCGCGTAATTGGGTAGTGTCATGGCGCTGTCTCGCTAATTCAAAGGACCCGGCTGTTCATGTTTTCAGGACTTCTCATCATTCTGCTTCCGCTGATAGCAGGTTATCTCATTCCGCTTCGGCACACCGCGGCATTAAAACTGATCAATCGACTATTGAGCTGGATGGTTTATCTGATTCTCTTTTTTATGGGGATCAGCCTGGCCTTTCTGGATAATCTGGCGAGCAATCTGCTGGCGATATTTCACTATTCCGCCGTTAGCATTACCGTTATTTTGCTGTGTAATATTGCCGCATTACTGTGGCTGGAACGCGCATTACCCTGGCGACATCATCATCAACAAGAGAAACTGCCCTCCCGTATCGCGATGGCGCTTGAGTCACTGAAACTGTGCGGCGTGGTGGTGGTTGGCTTTTTGCTGGGGTTGAGCGCGCTGCCCATTTTGCAACATGCCACAGAAGCAAGCGAATATACGCTGATCCTGCTGCTGTTGTTGGTTGGCATCCAGTTACGCAATAGCGGGATGACGTTAAGGCAGATTGTCCTGAACCGGCGAGGCATGATTGTGGCGGTCGTGGTCGTCGCCAGTTCCATGATTGGCGGCCTGATTAACGCGTTGATTCTCGGTCTGCCAGTGAAAACCGCGCTGGCGATGGCGTCGGGTTTTGGCTGGTACTCCCTTTCTGGTATTTTGCTGACCGAATCCTACGGTCCGGTGATCGGCAGCGCCGCGTTCTTTAACGATCTGGCGCGCGAACTGCTCGCGATTATGCTGATCCCGGGTCTGGTACGCCGCAGTCGTTCTACTGCACTGGGACTGTGTGGTGCCACATCAATGGACTTTACCCTGCCGGTGTTACAGCGTACCGGTGGGCTGGAGATGGTTCCAGCGGCGATTGTTCACGGCTTTGTCCTCAGTTTGCTGGTGCCCATTTTGATGGCTTTTTTCTCCGCTTAACGCCCTCTTTGGCGGTAGGCCACTGCCGCCAAAATTGCGCTAAATCAATCTCCCTGTAAGTTGTATCAGAAATCCCTTTTATCCCTCTGCGCACAGGCATAATCTTAAACATGTATATCAAATATAACTTTTAAGGTGTGACCATGTTTTGTGTGCAATGTGAACAAACCATCCGTACTCCGGCAGGAAACGGCTGCACTTACGCGCAGGGTATGTGCGGTAAAACGGCTGAAACCTCTGATCTGCAGGATCTGCTGATCGCCTCCCTACAAGGTCTGTCTGCATGGGCGGCTAAAGCTCGTGAATATGACATCATTAATCATGACGTTGATAACTTTGCCCCGCGTGCTTTCTTCTCCACGCTGACCAACGTTAACTTCGATTCTCCACGTATCGTCGGCTATGCACGCGACGCTATCGCGATGCGTGAAGCGCTAAAAGCCCAATGCCTGAGCGTTGACGCCAATGCGCACTGCGACAACCCAATGGCTGACCTGCAACTGGTTAGTGACGATCTGGGCGACCTGCAGCGTCAGGCCGCCGAATTTACCCCGAACAAAGACAAAGCCGCGATTGGCGAGAACATTCTCGGCCTGCGTCTGTTGTGCCTGTACGGCCTGAAAGGGGCGGCGGCCTATATGGAGCACGCGCACGTTCTCGGGAAGTACGACAACGATATCTACGCGCAGTACCATAAAATCATGGCGTGGCTGGGTACCTGGCCTTCCGATATGAACGCTCTGCTGGAGTGCTCAATGGAAATCGGCCAGATGAACTTCAAAGTGATGAGCATTCTGGATGCCGGTGAAACCACTAAATACGGCCACCCGACGCCGACCCAGGTTAACGTGAAAGCGACCGAAGGGAAGTGCATCCTGATCTCAGGTCATGACCTGAAAGATCTGTATAACCTGCTGGAACAAACCGAAGGTACTGGCGTTAACGTCTACACCCACGGTGAAATGCTGCCCGCGCACGGTTATCCGGAACTGCGTAAATTCAAACATCTGATTGGTAACTACGGTAGCGGCTGGCAGAACCAGCAGGTCGAATTCGCCCGCTTCCCTGGCCCTATCGTGATGACCTCTAACTGCATCATCGACCCGACCGTTGGCAGTTACGACGATCGTATCTGGACTCGCAGCATCGTCGGTTGGCCGGGTGTGAGCCACCTGGAAGGCGATGACTTCGGTCCGGTTATCGCGCAGGCCCAGCAAATGGCAGGCTTCCCGTACAGCGAAATTCCACACCTGATCACCGTCGGTTTCGGTCGTCAGACCCTGCTGGGCGCGGCGGACACCCTGATCGATCTGGTGAGCCGTGAAAAACTGCGTCACATCTTCCTGGTTGGCGGCTGTGACGGCGCACGCGGCGAACGTAACTACTTCACCGATTTCGCCACCAGCGTACCGGATGATTGCCTGATCCTGACCCTGGCCTGCGGTAAATATCGCTTCAACAAGCTGGAGTTCGGCGATATCGAAGGCCTGCCGCGTCTGGTTGATGCCGGTCAGTGTAACGATGCGTACTCCGCTATCATTCTGGCAGTGACGCTGGCAGAGAAACTGGGCTGTGGCGTAAACGACCTGCCGCTGTCGCTGGTACTCTCCTGGTTTGAACAGAAAGCGATTGTCATTCTGCTGACCCTGCTGTCTCTCGGTGTGAAAAACATCGTTACTGGCCCGACGGCGCCTGGTTTCTTCACGCCGGATCTGCTGGCGGTACTCAACGAGAAATTTGGTCTACGTTCCGTGACCACCGTTGAAGAAGACATGAAGCAGTTGCTGAGCGCGTAAGGAGTAAAAAATGACAATGCCAACTCATCAGTGCCCATGGCGGATGCAGGTTCATCACATCCATCAGGAAACGCCGGATGTATGGACAATTTCGTTGCTGTGCCACGACTATTATCCGTATCGCGCCGGGCAGTATGCACTGATCAGCGTGCGTAATTCTGCGGAAACGCTGCGCGCTTACACGCTCTCTTCAACGCCGGGCGTCAGCGAGTACATTACGCTGACCGTTCGCCGGATTGACGACGGTGCGGGCTCACAGTGGTTAACCCGCGACGTGAAGCGCGGCGACTACCTCTGGCTGTCCGATGCAATGGGCGATTTCATCTGCGAAGACAAAGCCGATGATAAGTTCCTGATGCTGGCAGCCGGTTGTGGCGTCACGCCGATCATGTCGATGCGCCGCTGGTTGGCGAAGTACCGTCCGCATGCTGACGTACAGGTGATCTTCAACGTGCGCTCGCCGCAGGATGTCATTTTTGCCGAAGAATGGCGTCAGTATCCGGTCACGCTGGTGGCGGAAAACAACGCCACGGCCGGTTTTGTCGCCGGTCGCCTGACCACTGCGCTGTTGCAACAGGTACCGGATCTGGCCTCCCGCACGGTGATGACCTGTGGCCCGGCGCCGTATATGGATCTGGTCGAGCGGGAAGTGAAAGCGCTGGGCGTCACGCGCTTCTTTAAAGAACAGTTCTTCACCCCGGTAGCGGAAGCGGTAACCAGCGGTCTGAAATTCACTAAGCTGCAGCCAGCGAAAGAATTTTACGCGCCGGTCGGTACGACGCTGCTGGATGCGCTGGAAAGCAACAAGGTGCCCGTCACCGTTGCCTGCCGCGCGGGCGTCTGCGGTTGCTGTAAAACCAAAGTGGTTTCCGGCGACTATACGGTCAGCAGCACCATGACGCTAACCGATGCTGAAATCGCCGAAGGCTACGTACTGGCCTGCTCCTGTCACCCGCAGGGCGACTTAGTGCTCGCCTGAGTCAACAAAGCCCGGTTCGTCCGGGCTTTTTTTTACCGCCAGGCTGAATTACCCGCAACCGAAAACCGTCCCGCACCGAGAAACGCCACCGCCAGTGCGCCGATAAAGAAATAGACCAGACTTTCAATTGCCCATGCGCCAGTTTTATCCAGCGCCCAGGTTTCATTCATCCCGACCATCAGCCACGCCACAATCATGGTGAATGCCAGCACCAGCGCCGCCGGACGCGTCAGGATCCCGAGAATAATCAGACAAGGCGCAATCACTTCCCCCACCAGTACGCCGTACGCAATAAAGCCCGGTAATCCTTTAGCAATCAGCATTCCGCTAATGCCATCAATCCCGGCAAACAGCTTATGCAGCCCGTGAAACAGCATCAATCCCCCAACCGCCAGGCGTAATAAAAACTTGCCAAAATCCTCGTGCGTCAGCATCCGATTCACTGCATTTAACAATGTGGTAAGCATCTGAATTTACCCCTGGTTCACTCTGATTTTTTCACGCTACGCGTTATCCCCCCTGAAAGGAAGCCGCTGAAAATAAGGGGGTGCCACGCAGCGTAATCACTATCTTCATCTAAACTTGTAACCGGTATCACAATTAAGGAGATGGAAAACCATGAAACAAACGGTTGCCGCTTTTATTGCTAAAACACTGGAACAGGCAGGTGTGAAACGTATCTGGGGCGTGACGGGCGATTCGCTGAACGGCCTGAGCGACAGCCTCAATCGCATGGGAACGATTGAGTGGATGTCGACCCGTCATGAAGAAGTTGCCGCGTTTGCGGCGGGTGCGGAGGCGCAACTGACCGGTGAACTGGCGGTTTGCGCAGGGTCTTGTGGACCCGGTAACCTGCATCTGATCAACGGTCTGTTTGATTGTCATCGTAACCACGTCCCGGTGCTGGCCATCGCCGCCCACATTCCGTCCAGCGAAATTGGCAGCGGCTATTTCCAGGAGACGCACCCACAGGAACTGTTCCGCGAATGTAGCCACTATTGCGAGCTTGTTTCCAGCCCGGAACAGATCCCCCAGGTCCTGGCGATTGCCATGCGCAAAGCGGTGCTCAATCGCGGCGTCTCGGTGGTGGTATTACCAGGCGATGTGGCATTAAAACCGGCGCCAGAAAGCGCCAGCAGCCACTGGTATCACGCGCCCTTACCGATCGTCACGCCCGCAGAAGAAGAGTTAAGAAAGCTGGCCCAACTGTTACGCTACTCCAGCAACATCGCCCTGATGTGCGGCAGCGGCTGCGCGGGTGCGCATAAAGAACTGGTCGAGTTTGCCGCCAAAATTAAGGCCCCTATCGTTCACTCCCTGCGCGGTAAAGAACATGTCGAATACGACAACCCATATGATGTGGGGATGACCGGATTGATCGGCTTCTCATCCGGCTTCCATACCATGATGAATGCCGATACGCTGGTGCTACTCGGTACGCAGTTCCCTTACCGCGCGTTCTACCCAACCGACGCCAAAATTATTCAGATTGATATCAACCCCGCCAGTATCGGCGCGCACAGTAAGGTCGATATGGCGCTGGTAGGCGATATCAAAGCCACGCTGACGGCACTGCTGCCGCTGGTGGAAGAGAAAACCGAACGTAAATTCCTCGATAAGGCATTGAGCGATTATCGCGATGCGCGTAAGGGCCTCGACGATCTTGCCAAACCCAGCGAAAAGGCGATCCACCCGCAGTACCTGGCGCAACAAATCAGCCATTTTGCCGCCGATGACGCCATCTTTACCTGCGACGTCGGTACGCCGACGGTATGGGCCGCCCGCTACCTGAAAATGAACGGCAAGCGCCGTCTGTTGGGCTCGTTTAACCACGGTTCGATGGCTAACGCCATGCCGCAGGCGCTGGGCGCACAGGCCACCGCACCGGGACGTCAGGTCATTGCCATGTGCGGCGACGGCGGATTCAGTATGCTGATGGGGGATTTCCTGTCGGTGGTCCAGATGAAGCTCCCGGTCAAAATCGTGGTCTTTAACAACAGCGTGCTGGGCTTTGTGGCGATGGAGATGAAGGCCGGTGGTTATCTCACTGACGGTACGGAGTTGCACGACACTAATTTTGCGCGCATTGCCGAAGCGTGCGGCATCACCGGTATTCGGGTGGAAAAAGCCGCAGACGTTGATGAAGCACTACAGCGCGCCCTGTCAATCGACGGCCCGGTGCTGGTGGATGTAGTTGTTGCAAAAGAAGAACTGGCCATTCCGCCGCAGATCAAACTGGAGCAGGCCAAAGGCTTCAGCCTGTATATGCTGCGCGCCATCATCAGCGGTCGCGGCGATGAGGTGATCGAACTGGCAAAAACCAACTGGCTCAGGTAAAACAATGCACATCGCCTTTCAAACAATAGGGATGTGCAATGATTGATCTACGCAGTGATACCGTCACCCGTCCGAGTCGCGCCATGCTTGAAGAAATGATGGCCGCCCCGGTGGGGGACGACGTGTACGGGGATGACCCTACCGTTAACGCTCTCCAGCACTACGCCGCTGACCTTTCAGGTAAAGAAGCGGCGTTATTTTTACCCACCGGCACCCAGGCCAACCTCGTGGCGCTACTGAGCCACTGCGAGCGTGGCGAAGAGTATATCGCCGGTCAGGGGGCACATAACTATCTGTATGAAGCCGGCGGCGCGGCGGTGCTCGGCAGCATTCAGCCGCAGCCGATTGACGCTGCGCCAGACGGAACGTTACCGCTGGATAAAGTCGCCGCCAAAATAAAGGCAGATGACATCCACTTTGCCCGTACCCGCCTGCTAAGCCTCGAAAATACCCACAACGGCAAAGTCCTGTCACGAGAGTATCTGAAAGAGGCATGGGAATTTACCCGTGAGCGCGGTCTGGCGCTGCATGTCGATGGCGCACGTATTTTTAACGCTGTCGTGGCGTACGACTGTGAACTCAAAGAGGTCGTGCAGTATTGCGACTCCTTTACCATCTGCCTGTCCAAAGGGCTGGGGACGCCGGTCGGATCGCTACTGGTCGGCAGCCGCGATTACATCAAGCGCGCCATCCGCTGGCGCAAAATGACCGGCGGCGGCATGCGTCAGGCCGGTATCCTGGCGGCAGCTGGACTGTATGCCCTGAAAAATAACGTTGCGCGCCTGCAGGACGATCACGACAACGCGGCCTGGCTTGCAGAGCAGCTACGGGAAGCCGGGGCGGACGTGATGCGTCACGACACCAATATGCTGTTTGTCCGCGTCGGTGAGGCCAACGCCGTAGCGCTGGGTGAATACATGAAGGCACAGGGCGTGCTGATCAACGCGTCGCCGATTGTCCGTCTGGTGACCCATCTGGATGTTTCACGGGAACAGCTTGCTGATGTCGTCGCCCACTGGCGCGCGTTCCTGACTCGTTAAGGAGAGAGATGTGCCGCAACGCATAGTGGTTCTTGGCGCCAGTGGTTACATTGGTCAACATCTGGTGCAGGCGCTCAGCCAGCAAGGACATCAGGTACTGGCGGTGGCACGTCGCATTGAACGGCTGGACAAACAGCAGTTGCCCAACGTCAGCTGTCATAAGGTCGATCTGAACTGGCCGACGCAGCTTGCGTCTCTGTTGACGAATGTTGATACCGTCTACTATCTGGTACACGGTATGGGAGAAGGCGGCGATTTCATTGCCCATGAGCGTCAGGTCGCGCTTAACGTGCGTGATGCTCTGCGTGAAACGCCGGTCGGGCAACTGATTTTTCTCAGCTCCTTGCAGGCGCCGGAACACGAGCAGTCTGACCACCTGCGGGCGCGGCAGATCACCGCCGATACCCTGCGCGAGTCTGGCGTACCGGTAACGGAACTGCGCGCCGGGATCATCGTCGGAGCCGGTTCCGCCGCTTTTGAAGTGATGCGCGACATGGTCTACAACCTGCCGGTGCTGACCCCGCCGCGCTGGGTGCGCTCACGTACCACGCCCATCGCGCTGGAAAACCTGCTGCATTATCTGGTGGCCTTGCTGGATCACCCGTCCCGTGAGCATCGGATCTTTGAAGCCGCCGGGCCACAGGTGCTTAGCTATCAGCAGCAGTTCGAACATTTCATGACGGTGAGCGGCAAGCATCGCTGGCTTATCCCCATCCCCTTTCCCACCCGTTGGATTTCCGTCTGGTTCCTGAATGTCATCACCTCGGTGCCGCCTACCACCGCGAAAGCGTTGATACAGGGCCTCAGACACGATCTGCTGGCCGATGACAGCGAACTACGGGCGTTGATACCCCAAAAGCTTATCGCCTTTGACGATGCTGTACGCAGCACGCTGAAGGAAGAGGAGAAACTGGTGAACTCCAGCGACTGGGGTTACGACGCGCAGGCGTTTGCCCGCTGGCGACCGGAATACGGTTTTTTCGCCAAACAGGCCGGGTTTACCGTAAAGACATCCGCCAGATTGCCGGCGTTGTGGCGGGTAGTGAACCGTCTTGGCGGCAAAGAGGGCTATTTCTTTGGCAATGGATTGTGGAAGATCCGGGCCGCGCTGGATCTGCTAGTCGGGCATCGGCTGGCAAAAGGTCGCCCTGAACACGAACTGCTTCAACCGGGCGATACTGTAGACAGTTGGAAAGTGATTATCGTCGAGCCAGAAAAACAGCTCGCGCTGCTGTTTGGCATGAAAGCGCCAGGCCTGGGACGGCTGAGCTTTACCCTTGACGATAAGGGCGATCATCGCGAAATTGACGTGCGTGCCTGGTGGCATCCGCACGGTATGCCAGGGCTTTTCTACTGGCTGCTGATGATCCCGGCGCACCTGTTTATTTTCCGGGGGATGGCAAAGAAAATTGCCAGACTTGCAGAACAAATCACAGATAAATCGTAAAAACTTACTGTATTGTTTCATGTTTCCCATTGCATACCGACGTAATTCACGGAAGAATGCGCACGACGTTTTATTAAACACAGTGGACTGATATGAAGGTACTGGTTACCGGCGCAACCAGCGGCTTAGGACGAAACGCGGTTGAGTTTTTGCGCAACAAAGGCATCAGCGTCAGAGCGACCGGTCGCAACGAAGCGATGGGTAAACTGCTCGAAAAAATGGGCGCGGAGTTTGTGCATGCGGATCTGACCGAGCTGGTCTCTTCGCAGGCGAAGGTTATGCTTGCGGGCATCGATACGCTGTGGCACTGCTCAAGTTTCACCTCACCCTGGGGAACTCAGGAAGCCTTTGATCTGGCAAACGTACGTGCGACCCGCCGTCTTGGCGAATGGGCCGTCGCATGGGGCGTGCGTAACTTTGTTCATATTTCCTCTCCATCGCTTTATTTCGATTATCACCATCATCGCGATATCAAAGAAGATTTTCGCCCGCACCGCTTTGCCAACGAATTTGCCCGCAGCAAAGCCGCTGGCGAAGAGGTCATCAGCCTGCTGGCCCAGGCCAACCCGCAGACCCGGTTTACGGTGTTGCGCCCACAGAGCCTGTTTGGCCCACACGACAAAGTGTTTATTCCCCGTCTGGCGCACATGATGCACCACTACGGCAGCGTGCTGTTGCCGCACGGCGGCAGCGCGATGGTCGATATGACCTACTATGAGAACGCAATCCACGCGATGTGGCTGGCGAGTCAGGAACTGTGCGACAGCCTGCCGTCCGGTCGGGTGTACAACATCACCAACGGCGAACCCAGAACCCTGCGCAGTATCGTGCAAAAGCTGATTGATGAACTGAATATTCACTGCCGGATCCGTTCCGTGCCCTATCCGATGCTGGATATGATTGCCCGCAGCCTGGAGCACTTTGGCAATAAGTCTGCCAAAGAGCCGGCGTTAACCCACTACGGGGTGTCGAAGCTGAATTTCGATTTTACGCTGGATATCAGCCGTGCCGAAACGGAACTGGGGTATAAGCCGGTGGTGACGCTGGATGAAGGCATTGTGAAAACGGCCGCGTGGTTGCGCGACCACGGAAAACTGCATCGCTAACCTTGCCCATACTTTTCCAGTAACGCCTCAGCAATCGCCTGCGTTTCGGCATCGGCAACGCCGTTCCACAACGTCGGGCGGAAGTGCATCTGAAACGCCATCACAACGCGCTGCTGTTCACGCGCGGTCATTTCAGGCTTCACCTCATACCCATAACGCGACAACAGATCCAGCAGTGAGGCCATCTCAACGGGCGTATGCGGCGCCCGCCCAGCGAGGTAGAAATTTACCCGCTGCGCATCGGGCCAGGCGCCAATGCCTTGTGCTGCCAGCGCTCGCCAGGGAAACAGCGGACCGGGATCGTCTTTTCGCTGTGGGGCAATATCCGCATGCGCGACCACGTTCTGTGGCTTGATGTCGTAACGGGCGATAATGTCTTTTGCCAGCGGGATCAGCGCCTGAATCTGCGCAGGCTCAAACGGGGCAAAATATTTATCACCCGCCGATTTTTGCCAGCCGCGATTTTCCAGCTCAATGCCAATCGAGGTGTCGTTGATGCGCGTCGCGCCGCGCCAGAAACTGATACCGGCATGCCACGCCAGATCCTGTTCCGACACCAGTTGCCAGATACGCGGTTTACCGCGATGCAACGGCGGCACGGACGGGATCAGATAATGCGAACTGACGTTTTTATCCGTCAGCGTCGCCAGCGAGCTATCGAAGTCATCCGCGGTATAGTGGATCACCAACACTTTGATGCGCGGATATGCCGCCTGCGCCTGATGACGGGTATCAAGCTGATAACCGTCTTTATCAACGATCCCTTTTTCGCCCGCGCATCCCGTCAGCAGTAACGCAAAGGCCGCCAGCCATAACCCCTTTCTCATCGACGCGTTTTCACCGCCGTCCCGCTGACGCTGACCATCAGCATGCTGCTGTCTTTGCCGACCGTTTCATAATCGATATCAATGCCCACGACGGCGTCAGCGCCCAGCGCTTTCGCCTGCTCGCCCAGCTCTGCGAAAGCAATTTCACGCGCTTTGCGTAACTCTTTTTCGTAAGCGCCTGAACGACCGCCGACGATATCGCGGATACCGGCAAAAAAGTCCCGGAAAATATTCGCGCCCAGAATGGCTTCGCCTGTGACCACACCGCAGTATTCCACGATGCTTTGTCCTTCGAGCGTGGGGGTTGTCGAAAATTGCATGATGTCTCTCCTGGTTACATTCAGCACATTATCAGCGCCATACACTATCATTGAAAGGATATAATTGATTATCGTAGATGACTGTTATCTTAGAAGACTCATGGCAGAACGCTTATAAGGAAATCACTATGCGCTATTCGAAACTCTCCCTGCTCATCCCTTGCGCGCTGCTGCTCAGCGCCTGCACTACCGTCACGCCAGCCTATAAAGACAACGGGCCGCGTGCGGGGGCCTGTGTGGATGGCGGCCCGGACAGTGTGGCTCAACAATTCTATGACTATCGTATCCAGCACCGCAGTAATGATCTCACCGCCCTGCGCCCTTATCTGAGCGACAGCCTGGCGAAACTGCTGTCGGATGCCAGTCGTGACAGTGCGCATCGTCAATTGATGAGCAGCGATCCGTTCTCCAGCCGCGCCACGCCGCCGGACAGCGCCAGTGTTGCCAGCGCCTCGACCATTCCGAATAGTGATGCACGAAACATCCCGCTACGCGTTGCGCTGAAACAGGGCGATCAGAACTGGCAGGATGAAGTGCTGATGATCCGTGAAGGCCAGTGCTGGGTCATTGATGATGTTCGCTATCTCGGCGGCAGCGTGCATGCCCCGGCCGGTACGCTTCGTCAGTCGGTTGAAAACCGTTAATCTCTCCGCTTAAACGCGCTAAAAATTGTCCCCCCGTAAATTGTCCGGCATTCTGCATGGAATGCCGACAATTGTTCTTACCGACCTTCCCCCTCGCTATTTTGTGCTATGTTTAATGAGAAATGCGCGTTATATTTAACTTTTAAAGCATAAATATTGCATAACTATTCTGTCAAAGGTACTATCTGCGGCTTCAATAGCTATCAGACGGCCAGTATACGAGCATCAATGAGTATTCAATTAAACGGCATTAACTGCTTCTACGGCGCGCATCAGGCGCTGTTCGATATCACGCTGGATTGCCCGCAGGGTGAAACACTGGTGTTACTGGGCCCAAGCGGGGCCGGTAAAAGCTCACTGCTGCGGGTACTCAATCTGCTTGAGATGCCGCGTTCCGGTACGCTTAACATTGCGGGAAATCACTTCGATTTCCGCAAGACGCCGTCAGATAAAGCAATTCGCGAGCTGCGTCAGAACGTCGGAATGGTCTTTCAGCAATACAATCTTTGGCCGCACCTCACCGTGCAACAGAATCTGATTGAGGCACCCTGCCGCGTGCTGGGTCTGTCGAAAGATCAGGCACTGGCGCGCGCCGAAAAGCTGCTTGAACGCCTGCGCCTGAAACCTTACAGCGATCGTTATCCGCTGCATCTCTCTGGCGGACAACAGCAGCGTGTGGCCATTGCCCGCGCGTTGATGATGGAGCCGCAGGTGTTGCTGTTTGATGAACCCACCGCCGCGCTGGACCCGGAAATTACCGCGCAGATCGTCAGCATCATTCGTGAACTGGCGGAAACTAAAATTACACAAGTGATCGTGACGCACGAAGTGGAAGTGGCGCGTAAAACCGCCAGCCGCGTCGTGTATATGGAAAACGGTCATATCGTCGAGCAGGGTAATGCGAGTTGCTTTGCCGACCCGCAGACCGAAGCATTTAAAAACTATCTCTCTCACTAAGATTCGGGACAACACAATGAAAAAAGTTCTGATTGCCGCGCTTATCGCAGGCTTTAGCCTTTCCGCTACAGCAGCCCAGACCATTCGTTTTGCGACCGAAGCGTCCTATCCTCCGTTTGAATCCATGGACGCTAATAACAAGATTGTCGGCTTTGATGTCGATCTGGCCAATGCGCTGTGTAAAGAGATCGACGCGACCTGTACCTTTACCAACCAGGCATTTGACAGCCTGATCCCAAGCCTGAAATTCCGCCGTTTCGACGCGGTGATGGCCGGGATGGATATCACGCCCGAGCGTGAAAAACAGGTACTATTCACGACCCCTTACTATGACAACTCCGCGCTGTTCATTGGTCAGCAGGGTAAATTCACTGGCGTTGATCAGCTGAAAGGCAAGAAAGTGGGCGTGCAGAATGGCACCACTCACCAGAAATTCATCATGGATAAGCACCCGGAAATCACTACCGTTCCGTATGACAGCTACCAGAATGCGAAACTGGATCTGCAAAACGGCCGTATTGACAGTGTGTTCGGTGATACCGCGGTGGTCACAGAGTGGCTGAATGACAATCCGAAGCTGGCGCCGGTTGGCGATAAAGTGACGGATAAAGATTACTTCGGCACCGGCCTCGGCATCGCCGTACGCCAGGGCAATGAGGAACTGCAGCAGAAATTCAACACTGCGCTGGAAAAAGTGAAGAAAGATGGGACTTACGAGACCATCTATAACAAATGGTTCCAGAAGTAAGCCTTGATGAACGAATTTTTCCCACTTGCAAGCGCCGCCGGGATGACCGTCGGCCTTGCCGTTTGTGCACTGATCCTCGGCCTGGCGCTGGCAATGCTTTTCGCCGTCTGGGAGTCAGTGAAATGGCGTCCTGTCGCGTGGACGGGTTCCGCGCTGGTCACCATTTTACGCGGCCTGCCGGAAATTCTGGTGGTGCTGTTTATCTATTTCGGCTCCTCTCAACTGCTGCTGATGCTCTCTGATGGCTTTACGATCAATCTGGGCGTCGTGCAGATTCCGGTACGAATGGAGATCGAAAACTTCGACGTCAGCCCCTTCCTGTGTGGGGTGATTGCCCTCTCTCTGCTCTACGCAGCCTATGCGTCTCAAACGTTGCGCGGCGCGCTAAAAGCGGTACCGCTGGGGCAGTGGGAATCCGGCCAGGCGTTGGGACTGTCGAAGACCGCCATTTTCTTCCGGCTGGTGATGCCGCAAATGTGGCGTCATGCGCTGCCGGGGCTGGGCAACCAGTGGCTGGTATTGCTGAAAGATACCGCGCTGGTGAGCCTCATCAGCGTCAACGACCTGATGCTGCAAACCAAGAGTATCGCCACGCGAACCCAGGAACCGTTTAACTGGTACATTATCGCTGCGGCGATCTACCTGGTGATTACGCTGGTGAGCCAGTACATTCTCAAACGCATTGACCTGCGCGCGACACGTTTTGAGCGGAGACCAGGCTGATGTTTGAGTATTTACCTGAACTGCTGAAAGGACTGCATACCAGCCTGACCCTGACGGTGGCATCCATTGTCGTTGCCCTGAT
The DNA here is from genome assembly GCF_057983045.1 of Citrobacter sp. LST-B2. Classification (NCBI taxonomy): domain Bacteria; kingdom Pseudomonadati; phylum Pseudomonadota; class Gammaproteobacteria; order Enterobacterales; family Enterobacteriaceae; genus Citrobacter; species Citrobacter sp. LST-B2. The sequence goes on along the minus strand of NZ_CP192598.1, from coordinate 1,834,999 downwards.
TCTGGCGTTGATTTTCACGATTGTTCTGACGTTGAAAACGCCGGTGGTAGTCTGGCTGGTGCGTGGCTATATCACGCTGTTTACCGGTACGCCGCTGCTGGTTCAGATCTTCTTGATCTACTACGGACCGGGTCAGTTTCCGTCTCTGCAGGAGTATCCGGTTCTGTGGCATCTGCTGTCAGAGCCGTGGTTGTGCGCCTTGATTGCACTGTCGCTGAACAGCGCAGCTTATACCACTCAACTGTTCTACGGGGCGATTCGCGCGATTCCGGAAGGCCAGTGGCAGTCCTGCGGCGCGCTGGGGATGAGCAAGAAAGACACGCTGGCAATCCTGTTGCCGTATGCCTTTAAACGCGCCCTCTCCTCGTATTCCAACGAAGTGGTGCTGGTGTTCAAAAGTACCTCTCTGGCATATACCATCACGCTGATGGAAGTGATGGGTTATGGTCAGCTGCTGTACGGTCGCACCTATGATGTGATGGTGTTCGGCGCAGCGGGAGTTATCTATCTGATCGTCAACGGCCTGTTGACGTTAATGATGCGTCTGATCGAGCGCAAAGCGCTGGTATTCGAACGTCGAAACTAAGCACTTTATTGCATAAATCACAAGCAACAAGACGGACAAGTTTCTAACCTGTCCGTCTTTTTTTATTTATCACAAAATAGTTAATCGTTTTTATTGCATACAAATTCATTTACTGGCATTGTAAATACATGCCGCAGAAACGGCGCCTCATCATAACGGGAGTCCAACCATGAAAAAGTTAGTTCTGGCCACATTACTTGCCTCTTTCACCTTCGGTGCCTCTGCCGCTGAAAAAATCAGTTTTGGCGTCTCTGCGACCTATCCACCGTTCGAATCTATGGATGCCAATAACCAAATCGTCGGCTTCGACCTCGATCTGGCAAAAGCCTTATGCAAACAGATGCAGGCAGAATGTACTTTCACCAACCATGCATTTGACAGCCTTATCCCGGCGCTCAAGTTCAAAAAATATGACGCTGTGATTTCCGGTATGGATATCACTCCAGAGCGGAGCAAACAGGTGGCGTTTACGACCCCCTACTATGCCAACTCGGCGCTGGTGATTTCGAAGAAAGATACCTATAAAACCTTTGCCGACCTGAAAGGTAAACGTATCGGGATGGAAAACGGCACCACTCACCAGAAATACTTGCAGGACAAGCACCCGGAAGTGAAAACCGTGGCCTATGACAGCTATCAGAATGCGTTTATCGACCTGAAAAATGGCCGTATTGATGGTGTATTCGGTGATACCGCCGTGGTGAACGAGTGGCTGAAAACTAACCCGCAGTTGGGTGTGGCAACCGAGAAAGTCACCGATCCACAGTACTTCGGTACCGGCCTCGGCATCGCGGTTCGCCCGGATAATAAAGTGCTGCTGGATAAACTGAACGCTGCGCTGGCGGCGATCAAGGCCGATGGTACGTACCAAAAAATCAACGACCAGTGGTTCCCGCAGTAAGACCGAGAATTGGCTGTAGAGTGCCTGATGACGCTACGCTTATCAGGCCTACAAAATACACTTCACTCGCAAGCCGGATAAGGCGCCTCCGCCGCTATCCGGCAAACCGTGACTCGTCCTTCAGCAACAATGTCAGCACTTCATAATGCGCGGTATGTGGGAACATATCGAAAAGCTGTACCCGTTCAATGCGATAGCCTGGCAATGCGGCAATGTCTTTCGCCATCGTCTGCGCATTACAGCTGGAATAGATGATAAATTGCGGTGCCATTCGGCTGAGGTAATCACACAAGGATTTACCAATTCCGCGGCGCGGCGGGTTCACCAGCACCAGATCCGGCACAGCCCCCTGCCCGGTGGCAAACTGCGTCGAATCCAGCGCCTGAAAATGAAGATTGGTTAAGCCCAGTTCCGCCGCTGACTGCTTCGCACAGGCAATGGCTTCCGGCGCAATTTCAATTCCCGTCAACTGCATCTGCGGCGTCGCGCAGTGCAGACCAAACCCACCGACACCACAGAACAGATCCCACATGTGGTTCACCGGCAACTGCCGCACCCAGTCACGCGCTGTGGCATATAATTGGCTTGCCACCGCCGGGTTGGTCTGGAAGAAACTGTGCGGGCGGATCCACAGCGGCACGTCGTTAAACCGCTCCGCCAGCGCCTGCTGTTCAGTCAGGAAGATTTCTGTCTCCCCTTCCATAATCGCCATATGTACCGGCTGAAGATTGACGCTGATGACCTTCAGTTGCGGCAGTTGCGCCTGCAACCACGGCAGCGCAGCACGCAACTGCGCCAGTTTACTGTCGGAACGCAGAACAAAGCGCAGCATCATACCGCCATCAAACTGACTTTCCGTCAGCAAAAGGTACTTAAGCTCTCCACGTTTGCGCGCCACGTTGTAGGGAGTTAGTCCGGCCCGCGCAATAAACGGTTTCAGCACAGCAAACACCGGCGCAAACGAGGCCGGATAGAGCGGGCAATCGCACAGATCTTCTGGCGTACCATCGCGATGCAACATGCCCAGCAACGGTTTTTCCACGCTGCCGCTGACCACCATCTTCGCCTTATTGCGAAACGCCTGCTCCGGGCCGCTGACCGGCACGCACCATTCTCCGACGGGAAAACCGGTAAGCAAATTTCGCAGATCGGCGGTTTTGGCGGTGAGTTGCTCGCCCACGGGCTGCGTGATCCACTGACAGGAACGACAACGATCGGCGTCATAGAGTGCGCACTGCATACGGAAACCTTTATCTAAACAGGGGCGAGGATTATACACATTATTGTAAGCGGAAGAAGCGACGACTGGCCGCGGGCACAAACAGTAATAACAGCACCAGCATATCGGGCAGTTTTTGCATTACCAGCGTACGCAGAATCTCCCGCTTTGACTCACCCGCAATGCTGAACAGCTCTGGATAGCCGTAGCCCAGCGAGGCCGCCCACAAATAGCTGGCGGCAATCACCTGCGTGAGGAGATAGATCCAGCGCGCCCAGTTATGCCCTTTCACCAGTGAAAACGCACACCAGATTTCAATAAATACCAGCAACAGGCTGCCGAGAAAAACCAGCGTTAAATTCCATGTCTGCACGCTGCGATGAATAAACTCGCCCAGTCCGCGAATGCCAAGGGTGTTGAAAATCATCAGCAGGTCGAGCCCACGGATCATAATAATGGCGAGCGCCGCCACCTGCACCAGCGTGGGCACATTCAGGCGGGCATGTGATGAGGATGTTTTATTAAAAAATCCCAACGAATCGTCTTCCATGAAAACAATGCCGCGACGAGCGCGGCATTATGTAGCCAGGTTGGCAGATTTTAGTGTCTTCAGTCACGTCTTGCACGTTGGATATCGCGGATCCGCTGTTTTTCCGTGCGAGCCATCAAATACCAGGCGATAAAACCAACAATTCCCACCACCCCGAGTATCAGCGTCGCCAGGGCGTTAATTTCCGGGTTAACGCCCATCCGCACGCTGGAGAAGACCAGCATCGGTAACGTGGTCGCGCCCGGTCCGGAGACAAAACTGGCAATGACCAGATCGTCCAGCGACAGGGTAAACGCCAGCAGCCAGCCGGAGACCACCGCTGGCATAATCATCGGCAGCGTAATCACAAAGAACACCTTCAGCGGCGTCGCCCCCAGATCCATCGCCGCTTCCTCAATGGAGCGATCCAGTTCACGCAGGCGCGAGGAGATCACCACCGCCACATACGCCGTACAGAACGTGACGTGTGCCAGCCAGATAGTCAGCATGCCACGATCTGACGGCCAGCCAATAGCGTGCCCCAGTGCGACAAACAGCAGCAACAAAGAGAGCCCGGTGATCACATCCGGCATCACCAGCGGCGCGGTGATCATAAAGGCAAAGCCGTTCGACCCGCGAAAGCGACCAAAACGCACCATCACCACCGCAGCAATTGTGCCGAGTATCGCCGCCATGGTCGCCGCGCAGGCGGCGATGGTCAGACTCAACCCCACTGCGCTCATCATTGCGCTATCGCGGAACAGTTCGCCGTACCAGCGCGTTGACCATCCCGCCCACACCGTGACCAGTTTGGAACTGTTAAACGAGTAGATGACCAGCATCAGCATCGGCGCATACAGGAAAGTAAACCCGAGCACCAGAATCACAATCCGCCAGGGCGAACGAATTACCGGTAAGTTGTTCATCCGTGGGCCCCTCCGCTTTTTTGCTGATGTTTGTGAAACCACATAATCGGGACGATCAGCAGCAGCAACATGACAATCGCGACCGCAGACGCCACCGGCCAGTCGCGGTTGTTAAAGAATTCCTGCCACAGCACGCGACCAATCATGATGCTGTCTGGCCCGCCGAGCAGTTCCGGGATCACAAACTCGCCCACCGCCGGAATGAACACCAGCATAGAACCGGCAATAATGCCACCTTTGGTCAGCGGGACGATCACACTAAAGAACGTTTTCAACGGACGCGCCCCCAGATCCAGCGACGCTTCCACCAGCGAGTAATCAATCCGCGTCAGTGCGGTATAAATCGGCAGCACCATGAACGGCAAATAGGCGTACACAATACCGATATACACCGCCAGATTGGTGTGCAGAATGGTCAGCGGCTGGTCAATTACGCCCAGCCACAGCAGAAAGTTATTCAACACGCCATTATTTTTCAGTATCCCCATCCAGGCATATACGCGGATCAAAAACGAGGTCCACGACGGCAGGATCACCAACAGCAGCAGAATATTACGCGTTGACGGCTTGCTATGCGCCACCGCCCACGCCAATGGATACCCCAGCAGCAGACAGCAGAGCGTCGAGATCCCCGCCACCTGTAGTGACTGCAGATAAGCATCAAAGTAGAGCGGATCGTCCGTCAACTGCAGGAAGTTACCGAGATTAAGGGTGATCGACAGTTGCCCGTCGGCCCACTCCATCAGCTCCGTATACGGCGGGATCGCTCGCGCCATCTCCGCCAGACTGATTTTAAAGACGATCAGAAAAGGCAGCAGAAACAGCAGGATCAGCCAGACGTAAGGCAACGCTATCACCAGTTTGCGCCCGTGTTTCATCTGCACGCGCGCCAGCCAGAACGTAAAGCCGCCTGGTTTTTCTACGCGTGCCGGAGGTTCAAGTGTACTCATCTTCGCTCCTTAAACCGTCAACACCACACAACTGTCCGCATCCCAGCACAGACGCACCTCATCGCCCCAGGTCGGCAGACCTTTGCGATAACGGTGAGCGTTTTGCAACTGGGCGCTGATCATCTGTCCGCTTTTCAGGCGAACGTGATAGATGGAGAGATCGCCAAGATAGGCAATGTGCACCACTTCACCGACGGCGAAGTTAAAACCGTCGGCAGGCGGCTCTTCGCAGAGCATGATTTTTTCCGGACGCAGCGCCACGTGCACCGGCACGTTATCCACCACCGACGCATCCGGATCGACCTTCAACGGATGCACCAGCCCAGGAGAATAGAGCACCAGACCGTCTTCCTGGCGCTCTTTAATTACGCCCTCAAAGACATTGACCGAGCCGATAAACTCTGCGCTGTAGCGCGTGGTCGGGTGCTCGTAAATTTCTTCCGGCTCACCGATTTGCACAAACTTGCCACGGTTCATAATGGCGATACGCCCGGCCATGGTCATCGCCTCTTCCTGATCGTGCGTCACCATCACGCAGGTTACGCCGACGCGCTCAAGGATATCGACCACTTCGAGCTGCATACGGTCACGCAGCTTTTTATCCAGTGCGCCCATCGGTTCGTCGAGCAGCAGAAGTTTAGGCCGTTTTGCCAGGCTTCTCGCCAGCGCCACACGCTGACGCTGACCGCCGGAAAGCTGATGCGGTTTGCGTTTAGCGAACTCCTGCATATGCACCAGACCTAACATCTCGTCGACCCGGCTGGCAATTTCTGCTTTCGGCAGTTTGTCCTGCTTCAGGCCAAAGGCGATATTCTGTTCCACCGTCATATGGGGAAACAGCGCATAGGACTGAAACATCATATTGATGGGCCGTAAATACGGCGGCACCTGGGACAGGTCGACGCCATCCAGCATGATTTGTCCGGTAGTAGGTTGTTCAAACCCCGCCAGCATGCGCAACAGCGTGGATTTTCCACAGCCTGATGCGCCCAGCAGGGCAAAGATTTCGCCTTTATAAATGGTCAGACTTACGTCATCGACAGCGTGCTGACCATCGAAGGATTTGGTCAGGTTGCGGATTTCGAGGAGCGGCGTCAGCGCTTTACGGGTTTTCGCCTGCGGGCGTGGGGTGGCATCATTCACGGGGTGCTCTCCGGCAGAAACAATCATGGTGCAGGCGCACCAGAACGGTGCGCCAGTTGCCGGGAGCGCTTCGCTTGCCCGGCCTACGGTAAAAGGTTATTTACCGCTTTTCACCTTGGTCCAGGCACGCGTACGGACGCGGTCAATCTTCGGATCCTGAACTTTCAGGGTGAACATCTTCGCGCGCACGTCTGCTGGCGGATAAATACCTGGATTATCACGCACTTCTGCACTCACCAACGCCGTCGCCTCTTTGTTGGCATTCGCGTAGAACACGTGGTCAGAGATATGCGCAATCACATCCGGGCGCAACAGGTAGTTGAGGAACTGATAGGCCTCGTCTTTATTTTTGGCATCTGCTGGCATCGCGAAGACATCAAAGAAGGCCATTGCCCCTTCCTTCGGAATCGAGAAGGAGATATTGACGCCATTCTTCGCCTCTTTCGCCCGGTTGGCGGCCTGCCAGACATCTCCTGCCCAGCCAATCGCCACACAGGTATCGCCGTTAGCCAGGTCGTTGATGTACTGCGAAGAGTGGAAGTAACGGATATTCGGCCGCAGCTTGAGCAGCAGATCGGTAGCCGGTCCGGTATAGTCGTCTGCTTTGGTGCTGTTCGGATCTTTACCCAGATAGTTCAGCACGGTGGCAAACACCTCTTCCGGCGCATCGAGGAAAGAGACGCCACAGCTCTTGAGTTTTTCAAGATTTTCCGGCTTCAGCACCAGATCCCAGCTATTAAGCGGGGCATCAGCGCCGAGCACCGCTTTCACTTTATCGACGTTGTAGCCAATACCGGTGGTCGCCCACATATACGGCATCGCGAATTTATTGTCCGGGTCGTGTTTGGCGACCAGTTTCAGCAATTCCGGATCGAGGTTTTTCCAGCCCGGCAGTTTGCTCTTATCCAGCGGCTGGAAAACGCCTGCCGTCAACTGACGTTCAAGAAAGCTCGCGGAAGGCACTACCAGATCAAAACCGGTGCTACCTGCCATCAGTTTGCCTTCCAGCACTTCGTTGGAGTCAAAAACGTCATAGACCACTTTGATGCCGGTCTCTTTTTCAAAATTAGCGACCGTATCTGGCGCAATATAATCAGACCAGTTATAGATATGGAGTGTTTTTTGTTCTGCAGCGAGCGTGCCGGCAGAGACGGCCATCAGAGCACCCGCAACCAGACCCGATAGCCATTTTTTATTTAAGGCGGTCATAATCTCTTTCCTTATCAAAGTTCGTTAACAAACGAACCAAAAAAGTTGCACTCAATGCTATGCAAGAAACGTGCATAGTTTGTCACTCGGCAAAAACCAGGAAGAGTGGACGCTCCCCCGACCGTTATTGCTCGCTGTAATTAAGCTTCGCAAGAATAACTTTAGCCAGGGTTTCAGGCTATAGCCCAGATTAAAAAACGCCTTTTATCAATTTTTTATGCAATTTATGTCTATGTGATAAAGCGAAATAGCGGGAAAGGAGGTGAATAATTCTTTAAAGAAAGGTTAAATGCAGAATAAAAGAACGTAAACCGCAGCCGCTCTGGCAGCGACTGCGCTATACGCGCCATACTTCACGTTAAAATCAGTGAAGAAAATGGTTCTCAACGCTGCTTTTTTGCGCGTCTTCTTCGGCGGTAAACAGCATCTGGTGCGCGCCCGCTTCAAGAATGACCATGGATATCTGCTCTTCGCTCTGGCGCACGAACCACTCGAACTGCGCGTAAGTTACCCCTTGCATAACGGATAAAGACTGGCAAACCACCAGCTTTGGCAGATTATCATCCTGCATATCCAGAAACGCCTTCACGGTGAGGGAACTGGCATTGATGGCAGACAGATCCGCGGCCAGCGGCAGTAACGCAGAAGGCCTCACTTCAGCCATCGCGGAAAACAGCAGCGTATTATCGACGAGATCTAATTTCGCATCGTAGATGCCGTCAAAATTTTGCATGTGTGGTAAATGCAGTGCCTGACAGGTATCACATTCAAAAAAACTCATGCCCAGGTCGTCGAGCCATTGCCGCAACGTATCCAGAGTGGGAACGACCAATTCTGTCATAATAATGTGCTACCTCTTACGATAAAAAAATACCGGCACAGCTTACGCAAAAAGTGTTCGTCATGCCACGATCATCGGCGATATTAAAGACTAGCCACCCGTTTTGAGACAAAATTCAGCCGTCGCGTGGCGTTCGATCCACTGAATCATCCGCCCGGCGATATCGATACCGGTGGTTTTTTCGATCCCTTCCAGACCCGGAGAAGCATTCACTTCCATCACCAGCGGGCCGCGCTCGGCGCGTAAAATATCAACACCAGCGACATCAAGCCCCATCGTCTGCGCGGCTTTTATCGCAATTTTGCGCTCACGGGGAGTAATGTTGGCAATGCAGGCGACGCCGCCGCGATGGAGATTAGAACGAAAATCGCCGTCCTTCGCCCGTCGTTCGATGGCAGCAACCACCTCATCCCCCACCACCAGACAGCGAATATCGCGGCCTTTGGCCTCTTTAATATATTCCTGAACCAGAATGTGGGCGTTAAGCCCCCGGAACGCATCCACGACGCTCTCGGCAGCCTGACGGGTTTCTGCCAGTACCACGCCAATTCCTTGCGTTCCCTCCACCAGTTTCACCACCAACGGCGCGCCACCAACCATATCGATCAGATCGCTGGTGTCATCCGGCGAGTGCGCAATGCCGGTAATCGGGAGATCGATACCCTGACGCGCCAGCAACTGCAACGAACGCAGCTTATCGCGGGCGCGGGTAATCGCTACAGATTCATTCAACGGATAGCTGCCCAGCATCTCAAACTGGCGTAGCACCGCCGTACCATAAAAGGTAATCGCCGAACCAATACGCGGAATGACGGCATCAAAATGAGGCAACTTGCGTCCTTTATAATGAATTGAGGACGCCGCCGGATTGATGTTCATATAGCAGGAAAGCGGGTCGAGTATTTCAACCAGATGACCACGCGTCATCGCCGCTTCACGCAGGCGCTTACACGAGTAGAGCGTTCCATCCCGGGACAATATGGCAATTTTCACCCTGCACCTCTCTGCATCACTCGATCTCTATCCCGCGTATCATACACAGCGGCAGAATTTTTAGCGCGTGGCCCAACCCTGTTTATGCAAATATTCCAGGATAAAGGGACGATTTTCCTTAATCAGCGTGCGGCGAATATGATCGCTCCAGGTGTCACGGCGGGTATTGCTGCCACGGCTGAGATAATACTGCGCGAGCTGTTCGTCATAATCAGCCAGCACGTCCTTGTCGAGCGGCTGATAACGATTTTCGTGCATCACTATCGCTGCGGGCAGGCGCGGCTTCAGCTCCGGGTTATCAGCAGGCCAGCCCAGGCACAGCCCAAACAGCGGCAGTACGTGTTTTGGCAGCGCCAGCAACTCGGTGACAGATTCGATATTATTGCGCAATCCGCCGATATAGACACCACCCAGACCCAGCGATTCCGCCGCCGTCAGCGCGTTTTGCGCCATCATCGCCGTATCAACGACGCCCAGCAACAACTGCTCTGCAAGGCCTAATTGCGCTTCAGGGCAAATCTGCAAATGACGGTTGAAGTCGGCGCAGAAGACCCAAAACTCAGCGGCCTGCGCAACGTGCTGTTGACCGCCGGTTAAGGGTACCAGTGCGTCACGTAGCACCGGATCCGTAATACGAATAATGGACGTACACTGCAAAAAGCTGGAGCTGGAAGTCGCCTGAGCGGCGGCCAGAATCGCCTCTCGCTGTTCAGGCGTAATCGGTTGATCGGTATAATGGCGAATCGAGCGGTGATGACGCAGAAGGTTAATGGTTGGAGTCATTCTCTTTTTCTCTGTCAGAACGGGATGAATCGGATGAGGGCTTCATCAGTTGGGGCGCCAGCCGCTGCGCGACTTGCCAGACGAATGCCAGTGCGGCGGGGATCATCAACAGCACGCCCAAAAAAAGCATGATAATGACCGCTAACGAGCTGTTAAACGGGGCGGGAAGCGTCAGGTAGTGGTTCAGCAACAGCAAAGCCAGCGCCAGGAGCACCATACCCACCATTTCCAGAATCAATACACTTTTTGGTAACGCGCCGGTCATACGCACAGGAAGCCCCCTTTTGTGAGACATAGTGTAAGGCGTTCAGCGTGAATGTGTTTAACAGATATAGACTAAATGTATCGAAGTAAAAGGTGCAACCTACTGTTCAAGACTGACGATTAGCGTCATCATAGCAGCCATTCGCCGTCAGGCTTTGAGTTCGAGGAGAGAGACTACAATGTTTACTGTTATTTTTGGTCGCCCGGGTTGCCCTTACTGTGTACGCGCAAAAGAACTGGCAGATAAACTGAGCAACGAGCGCGATGATTTCAACTATCGCTACATCGACATCCACGCGGAAGGCATCACCAAAGCGGACCTGGAAAAAACCGTCGGCAAACCGGTTGAAACCGTGCCGCAGATTTTTGTTGATCAGAAACACATCGGCGGTTGCACCGATTTTGAAGCCTGGGCGAAAGAGAATTTGAACCTGTTCGCCTGAGTACTGTGAGTGATGTCATAACGCCCTCTTCGGAGGGCGTTATTGGTTTTTACGCTGTCGCGGTCTGAACAAACTGCTAATGAACAGGAAGCATAAGGCTCCCAAAGCGCACCAGAATACGGCGCTGAATAACCACGCCATCTCCTGCCACAGCGAGCGAGTGGGCGTAAAGAAAAGACGCGTGAGCAGCAAACAACAAGGTGCCGCAAGCATCGCGCCAAGGAGCGGTTTGATCACCTCCCGGCGATGAGAGCAAAAACTGGCGACCGCGCCTGGCAGCGTAAAAAACAGTAGCCCAATTTCAGGATGCCCGGCCGCCCGAAATGCCCCTTTCATGTTCATCGTCAGAAAAAGACAGACAACCATAAAGAGCACAAAGCAGCAGACCGCTCCTACCCAACCATGCTTATATTTCAATCTTTTCTCCTGACACTGTCTCTATCGAACACACTTTTCGCCAAAGGCGTCCAGTCAGATAAAGCCGTTCAGCATTCCGTGCCAAAATACGCCAACACGATTCTTATAGCCGTTGATACGTAATGAGATTAAACTAGCCAGATTATATTGTTGTGCCGCTTATATTCGGGCTGTGAATATGTCACAATCGCCCTTATTTGATGGCAAAACAGTAGCCTAAATTACCATTTCTTTCAACAGCTTACTCGTAAACAAGAAGTTAGTCTCCGTGAATATAAACGTCGCCGATTTGTTAAATGGGAATTACATCCTGTTATTATTCGTTGTACTGGCTCTCGGCCTGTGTCTCGGTAAATTGCGTCTGGGTTCCATCCAACTGGGTAATTCCATTGGCGTTTTAGTCGTCTCTCTCTTATTAGGGCAACAGCATTTCAGTATTAACACTGACGCACTGAATCTGGGCTTTATGCTGTTTATTTTTTGTGTCGGCGTTGAAGCGGGTCCTAACTTTTTTTCCATTTTTTTTCGGGACGGGAAGAATTACCTGATGCTGGCTCTGGTGATGGTCGGCAGCGCGCTGCTGATCGCCCTGGGGCTGGGTAAGCTATTTGGCTGGGACATCGGCCTGACGGCCGGTATGCTGGCTGGTTCAATGACGTCTACCCCGGTTCTGGTCGGTGCTGGCGATACGCTGCGCCATTTTGGAATGGAGAGCGCACAGCTTTCCCGGGCGCTGGATAACCTGAGCCTGGGCTACGCACTGACCTACCTGATCGGTCTGGTCAGCCTGATCGTCGGCGCACGCTATCTGCCAAAATTACAGCATCAGGATCTGCAAACCAGCGCCCAGCAAATCGCCCGTGAACGCGGTCTGGACACCGACACGAACCGGAAGGTGTACCTGCCGGTCATTCGTGCTTATCGCGTCGGCCCGGAACTGGTCGCCTGGACGGACGGAAAGAACCTGCGGGAGCTCGGCATTTACCGCGCAACTGGCTGCTACATTGAACGCATCCGTCGTAACGGTATTCTGGCAAACCCGGACGGTGACGCCGTGCTGCAGATGGGTGATGAAATCGCGCTGGTCGGCTATCCGGATGCTCATGCCCGCCTCGACCCCAGCTTTCGTAACGGCAAAGAGGTGTTTGACCGCGACCTGCTCGACATGCGGATCGTCACGGAAGAGATCGTGGTGAAAAACCACAATGCCGTGGGACGCCGTCTTGCGCAACTGAAGCTCACCGATCACGGCTGCTTCCTGAACCGCGTGATTCGTTCGCAGATTGAAATGCCAATTGATGACAACGTGGTGCTCAACAAAGGCGACGTATTGCAGGTCAGCGGCGACGCGCGCCGGGTGAAAACAATCGCGGATCGTATTGGCTTTATCTCGATTCACAGCCAGGTCACCGATCTGCTGGCCTTCTGTGCGTTCTTCATTATTGGTCTGATGATCGGCATGATCACCTTCCAGTTCAGCAACTTCAGTTTCGGCATCGGTAACGCCGCTGGATTGCTGTTCGCCGGGATCATGCTGGGCTTCCTGCGTGCTAACCATCCCACATTTGGCTACATCCCGCAGGGAGCGCTGAATATGGTGAAAGAGTTCGGCCTGATGGTCTTTATGGCGGGCGTTGGCTTAAGCGCAGGCAGTGGCATCGGTCAGGGGTTAGGGGCAATTGGCGGTCAAATGCTGATTGCTGGTCTGATCGTCAGCCTGGTGCCGGTGATCATTTGCTTCCTGTTCGGCGCCTATGTCTTGCGCATGAACCGGGCGCTTCTTTTTGGCGCCATGATGGGGGCGCGTACCTGCGCACCGGCGATGGAAATTATCAGCGATACCGCGCGTAGCAATATCCCGGCACTCGGTTACGCAGGCACCTACGCGATAGCCAACGTGCTACTGACACTGGCGGGGACACTCATCATCATCATCTGGCCAGGCTTAGGATAAAACTGAAGTTGTCCCTTAAGTGAAAATTTTTTGCAGATATGTAGAACTTTTCCTCAAGGTGTCAGTCATAACTAGTGCCACTGCTTTTCTTTGATGTCCCCAATTTGTGGAGCCCATCAACCCCGCCGTTTTGGTTCAAGGTTGATGGGTTTTTTGTTGCCTGAATTTCGGGGCCTTTCTAATCAGTAAGTTACAAACCACCTTTGAGCCTGATGGCGACAAAATGGCGGCAGCGCTTTTACCGAGCGGGCATAAGTCTTTGCTTTATGCCGTTTCAATCGCGTACAACAACTCAACCAAAGCAACCGCGCCGACATCGTCCCAGCACAAATAACTCGACAAAGAACTTGTTCCTGAATCCTTCCCTAAAATTTTCTGACAGATAGCCTGATGATCACTTGATGCAGTAACCCATACAGTCCCACCCTTGTGGCAAAAGTAAGTCGAACCTTTCAACCCATCCCGTTGAATGCGTTTCTTCCAGGTATCCACCTTCTGTGTCGTGACTCTCAAACTCATCATTCCCCCTAAGTAAATCAAGCATTCCCAGTTGATGATCCCATAAAATATCAGGATGAATCAGCGCGGAGAATATGAGTGTTTAATTTTTATCCTGACAAAACATTCAGCAGAACAGATGTCATGAGTCGCCCCACACCTGTTCCTGCTGTGAATGGGATTTATTTCTGGTGGTTCAAAGAGATCCCCTCTGGCGTGCCAACTGAGGGTTGCATAAGTCAGAATGGATACACACTGCTCTATGTCGGTATTTCACCTGATAAAAAAGGCAAACCGAATAGCCGTGCCAATCTTCGACAGCGCATCAAAACCCACTATAGCGGAAACGCCGAAGGCTCAACACTCAGGCGCACGCTCGGGGTTTTACTGGCGACGGAAAGCAATTTCCCGCTCCGTCGGGTTGGCTCGGGAAAGAGAACGACATTTACCCACCCTGGCGAGCAATGGCTGGACCAGTGGATGGAAAAGAATGCCAGGGTGTATTGGGTAGCAGATGAAGAACCCTGGGTGCTGGAAGAAACGTTAATTTCCAGCATTTCGCTGCCCTTAAACCTTCAGGGAAACAACCACGCCTTTAAACCTATCCTTTCAGCAATGCGCAGCAAAGCCATGGCAGAAGCCAAATTAATGGAAATTGCAGATGAAACAGGATTTAGCAGGAGTGTAGTTGCAGAAATGGTGAAGCAAGCTGTCCCGGCGGAATAAGCCACATATGAAATCCGCCGCTACGTAATCCAGTTCAGTACTGAGAACCCTATTACGCCAGCGGCGGGGCAATATCAGTAAGCTAATTGTTCCTGCATCCCTTTCGGATGAGGTGGTGCAGCGCTGATTTTTTGTGGACGGCACACTGAACGGACAAACGTTTCATGCGTTACGAAGGTATGCCCACATTCTATGTTAGTGCACTGGTTGTATCGCTCTTTGGTTTCACTGGAAACCTGAAAGCTACTACGTGTATGCGCGGCCTGCCCGCACATAGGACAATTCATCATAATAATCAGCCCTCATTATTAACCAGTTCGCAATAATGATACATCATTGTTCTCAATTTGGAACTAATCATTCAATTTCGAACTCATTTATTTTCACCTCAAGCTCCAGACTGGTCGTAAACCCACTATCCGGGCTGACGTTATGCGTCAGTGTGGTGATGGTCCACTCAGCCTCATCAATCGGCTGCTTAAACCCCGTCACCTTCACCGGCATTTCTGTATAGAGATCGGCCCGCCCCTCAGCGAGCTGCAGAGAAAATGACGCAACACCACGCTGCAGGCGTTCCCATTGCATTTTTGCCGCACGCTCAGCATTGCTCCGGTTGGCGTAGGTACGATTAAGAACCAGCACGTTTTCATCCGTTCCCACCAGATAATCACCCTGTTTTGCTTCCGGCTCTTTGGGTGTGGTGGTTTTCTTGCGACGTCGCTTTACCTGCGTTGTTTCTTTCTTCTTTGGTTCACGGGTATGCAGCCAACTGGCAATAACGCCCGTATACGCGCCACGATCGGCCAGGGTAAAACGATGACCGTCACCGGCCTTACGCTCAATGGTGATTACCGGCAGCGGCTTACCGCTCGCCGTCCTTCCCTGCCCCTGCCGGATAAACAACAGATTTCCATCCTTCACGGAAGCAATCGCCCCATACTGGCGTGCCAGCCTCATCAGGAAACTGGCATCGCTTTCATTGGTCTGGTCCAGATGCTCCAGCGTCTTATCCGTCAGGTCTTTACCCAGCGCCATTTTGAGGTTATGCCGGGCGGCGATTTCTTTTATCACCTCCCCCACCGTTGTCTGATGCCATGATTTTTCGCGCCGTGTATTGAGGGTTTCACGGAAATCTGCGCTACGCGCCCGGATGGTCAGCCGGTCAGGTGCACCGCTGTGTTCAATTTCATCTACGGTAAAAGCCCCTTTAGGGAAAAGCGGCTGGCCCTTCCATCCCAGCGCCAGCTGAATAACGGCACCACGTCGCGGCAGAACGATCTGCCCGTCGGCGTCGTCCAGCTCCAGATCAAGCTGGTCCGCTTCAAAACCCCGGTTATCGGTCAGCGTCAGACTCATCAGGCGCGCATCCAGCGCGGTTGTCACGTCCTTACCTTCAATGGTAATACTGAAAGCCGGGCTTTTGCTGTTAAGGTTCAGGAGTTCAGAATTAAAGTTCACTGCAGCAACCCTCCAACTGTGTTTTTGATTCCCCCAATTGCAGAGGCTGCAGAATCCTGCAGGTTGCTGAGCTGGTCACTCAGGCTCCCGAACAAGTCAGACAGCGACTCATCAACCCGTTTGAGGGTAATCGTAAACTCAATGCGTCTGGGCATGCCGCTTGCAAAAAACTCCGTTTTGGTCTGGCTCAGACTTTCAATCACAAACATACCGTAAATGGTTCCACTTCCTTCAATCAGAGGCCAGGCTTTGCCCTGCTCCGCCATCAACTCCAGCGCCAGCAATGACAGCCTGCCGCCGGTGACTTCCGGCAGCAGTACGCCAGATAGCGTGAGCGAGTCATTATCCGGCCCAAGGAACTGCGTTGACGGACGACGGTTCACCCGATTGTTCGCAGCGTGTCGCCAGCTGCGCTGATACTGCAGCTCCTGATACGGCACGGTGCGCAACATAAATACATACAGCCCCAGCACCATCATCATGAATCATATCCCCCTTGATCGCTGAAATTACTGCGCGCTTTTGCTCTGGCCTTGCGTTCACGCTCGTCGAGCTGCCGCGCCACTTCGCGGGCAATATCCTGTGCACTCTGTCCCGGCTGGGCAACGATATGAATGGGTGCGTTGATTTCATAACGGATAACAGATGGCTGGCTGTCGGTCTTAACAGACTGCGTCTGATATGCACGGGCTGGAAGGCTGAACGGATGAAGCGGTGCCGCTTCTGCAGGTACTGCCGCCACACCCATAACTCCGGCAACCATGGACGCCAGTGCAGCAGTGCGCCGCCGGCTGGTTATATTTGCCGGGCCGTTTACAATTTCCGGCCCATTCTCCCCAACGATGCCAAACTGACCGCGCGGGATGGTGCCGCCACTGTCATACATCCCCGAAAAAGGAACTGACGCAGCGCCACCCACTACCTGCACCTGCGTTTTACCCGACGCATTATTTCCGGTCATCCAGTCTGGCAGGTATTCAGTGACAGATGACAGTTTGCTTTTAAGCGCCTCCCATCTGGCATTAATCCCGTTCAGAATACCGTCAATGATAGCGCTGCCCATGTCCTGAAATTTTGCCGGGAGCGCGGCAACGTCTGCCAGAATGGCAGCCCATTTATCACTGATGGCCTGTCTGATACTGGCCCATGCTTCAGACACTCCGGCCCTGATGGCGTCCCAGTTTTTGGCAATCAACCCTGGCAGGGTGTAGTTGAAGAACAGAAATTTAATACCTTCCCAGGCATTGCTGACAGCCTGTTTAATCCATTCCCACGCAGCAGTTGTGGCAGCGCAAACTGCATCCCACATAGCTTTGAACTTCGGTCCCAGCGCGTCCCAGTTCTGCCAGATATAAACTGCCCCCATCGCAATCAGGCCAATCACAGCCAGTATGGGGTTTGCAAACATCAGGCGGCCCAGCCACATAATCCCCTTACCGACACTGCCGATGGCCTTGCTGATCAGACCAAAGGCGCTTCCTCCTTTGATACCCAGGACAGAGAACTGCAGGCGCATCAATGCAAGAGGGCCAAGCACCGCCGACACTGCCAGCATCATTGTCCCCAGCACCGCTGCAACAGAGGCAATGCCCGCAACAACTTTCAGCAAGCCACCTGCCAGCTTCGGGTTTTCCTCAACCCAGCGGCGTAATATTCCCGTGACCTGCTTTACCGTTCCCATGATCGCCATCAGAGGCTCACGCAGCGTTTCGCCCAGACTACTGAAAGCGTTTTGCGCGCCCGTCTTAACCAGCAACCACTGAGCTGACAATGAATCTTTGTTGATGTCCGATTCTTTCTGCATGGAGCCGTTTGCGTTACTGCCGGATGTGAGTTTCAGCTGGCGCTGCAGCTCCGGCAGGTTGTTAGCCAGTTTTGCTGCATCATCGCCAAACTCTTTGCCAAAAATCATCGTCATCGCTGACAGGCGTTTATCCTGCGGCAGATTGTTGACCTTCTCCAGAACGCGCTGAATAGTGCCCATGGCATCGGTGGTCATCTGCTTTTCAATCTCTGCCGGGTTAAGTTTCAGCAGATCCATGCCCTCAAAGAAGCGCTTACTCTGCATGGTCGCAATGGACAGTTCACGCACCATAGCATTAGAGGCACTGGCAGCTATTTCCGGTGCGGCACCAAGTGAAAGGAATGTGGAACCAAGCGCTGCCGCTTTGCGATAGTCCAGGCGATCAGCCACGCCGCCCATACGCTGCAGCACGTCGATAATATCTCCGCCCTTTGACATGGCGTTATCGTCCAGGTAGTTCAGTGCATCACCCAGTTGTTCAATATTGCGGGTTGGCACCTTATACAGCTGCGCGATTTTCCCCAGCCCTTCCGCCAGTTCATCGGCGGGCAGCTCAAATGCCGTTGCGGCTTTTGCCGCTGTGGATGCAAAGGCCAGCAGGTCACGTTTCTGGTCCTCGTAAGGATCGTCCTGGTTGGTCACGCCCATGCGTGCGCCGCCCTCAACCAGCGCGGCATAATCAATGGCACCGTTTTCCATCGGCAAATCTTCGCTGGCAGCCTTAATGGCATCCTGCATGTCATAATAATGTCTGGTACGGTTGCCGTTATCATCACGCAGGCCATTCATCTGCTTTGCCACACCTTTCATGGCATCTTCAATGCTTGAATAGCTCTTAACAGCAGCCACCACAGGCGCACCCATTGCCACCCCGACGGCGGTAGTGCTCGCTCCTGCCCCGGCAATGCGATCCCGAACTTCCAGACTTCTGGAATAGTGATCACGGGCAGCATTCATTCTGGCCTGCTGTTCACCCAGATGTTTCAGGGATTTCTGCTGACGGTCCAGCGCCTGTCTTGTTTCATCGGCATTCTGTCGCAGTTCCCGCTGCGCACTGCTGAGTTTCTTTGTATCCAGCCCGGCTTCATTCAGCGCCAGACGCTGACGCTGTACTGACTGGCGAAGCCCGTTATATTTACTCTGCAGCTCAGTGACACGGCTTTTTGCCTGCTCAAGCAGTCTGGCCTGTGCCGCCGTCGGGCGGTTAGTGGCGGAAAACTGCGTGGCGAGTTTTGCCGCTTCTTCACGTGCGGCTTTCAGGCTGTTGCCCGTGACAGCCAGTTGCGTACTGGCTTTGCGGAAACCGTCAATCTTACCCGCCTGCGTATCTAATTCTTTCAGTCGGGTACGGCTTTGCTGGATAGCGGCAGCCAGCTCTTTTGAGCTGGTCTGCGCGGCCCGGAATGGACGGGTGATTTTATCAACCGCATTCAGAATCACCTGCAGACGCAGGTTATTGTCACTCATCGCTGGCCCCGCTTCTCTGAATTGCTTTGTGCCGCCACTCCAGCACATCAGTCAGCGGCATAACGTCAGTGATGGACGGCGACCAGTGAAAGATGGTGGCAATGTCTGCCACCAGATCATCAACCGTCAGGCTGTCGGTAAACCGGCAAGCACCGACTTCTTCAACAAAAAAGTCACCACCTCTACCGACAACGCGGTGAGATCGGCGGGGTCCAGTTCTGCCATTTCCTGCGCGGTCAGTGTCGGGGTGGAAATACGCGGGATGACGGTCATCATCGCGCCCACATCCATATCCATGATTGCCTGCAGGCGTGTCCCGCGCAGTGCGCCGGACTGCGGTTTGCGCAGCACAATTTCGGTGATTTCAGTTTTACCGCGCTTGATCGGGGTATCCAGTTGCACGGTCCTTTCAGTCAGCTTGTCGCTCATGTTCGTTTCCTGTTAATGAAATACTGGCGCGGCTGCCCGCGCCGTTAAGGTTAATCAGAGGCCGAGGGCGTTGCGGTGTGCTTCCATCAGGTCCACGCCGTCAACGATTTCAACCATGTTGACCAGATCGACCTCATAGAGCACCTCACCGTTAATGGTCAGCTTCGCGTAGCTGTTGGTGCTGCTGACTTTGGTGGAGCTGCTCTCGCCGGTTTTCCACTCGCCGGAATCCACTTCTTTATGACGCCCGCGCACAACCAGCTCAACAGCCTGCACTTCGCCGGTATCGTCACGCTGAATGGAGCCGGTGAAACGCAACTGGATACCGTCCACCGTGGCAGTGCCCATCTGCTTGAATAACAGCAGCTCAGTGCCGCCGATTGAAAATTCCGTGTCCAGTGCGCCGTCATCCAGCCCCATGTCCACATCCACCGCGCCCGGCATGCCACCACCGCGATACTTCTCAAACTTGCGGGTGAATTTCGGCAGGGTCAGAGACTCAACAATCCCCTGCCAGTTGTTCCCGTCGTTGAACAGGTTCAGGTGTTTTAACTTACGTGGTAAAGCCATGATTTCCCCTTATGCAGCAACGCGGCTGGCGAAATCCACCAGATAGCGATCGGTGATGCGCTGGCGCAGCATCAGGTTTTCAAGCGGTGGCACCGGCGTGTAGTCGTAGTCGATGGTGAGTTTTCCAGCTTTCAGGGAGTCTTTATCGTTCACGGACTCATCCAGCCAGCAGTCAGCCCCGATGAGATACCCCTGATTCACCAGGCTGCGCAGTTTGGCGCGGATACCTTCGATGATGTCGCGAGCCAGTGACGGGTTAAGTGGTTTATCCACTGCCCACATGTGCCCCTCTGCGATGGTGTCAGCCAGCACCTGCGCTGTGCGGGTGTAGTTTTCAAAAGCAAACAGCGGATCGTCACTGAGGCAACGGGAACCCCAGAAACGAAAGCCGTCTTTGCGGATAAGCGTGGTGACGTCATTCTGGTTCAGCAGTCCTGCATCGGTTGCAGGGTCCTGCAGATCCCAGAACACATCTGCGGAAATGCCGGTGACGCCGTTCACGCCCACGTTGGACAGGGTTTTGTGCCAGCCGGTCTGTTCGTCAATTTTTGCGCGCAGTCCAAGCGCGCGGGCGGAGGCGTAAGCCGTCGCATCTGCATTCAGCACAGTGTCAAAATTGATGAAGTCAGGCCAGATCAGCATCCCCTCGCGCTGGCTGAAATTGTCACGATAGACAATGGCTTCTTCCACCGTTTTGCATCCGTAGGCGGACAGATATGCAAACCCACGCAGACTCTGTGCCACACTCAGCAGTTCTGTAGCAACAGCCTGCGTGTCATGTCCCGGCACACCGAGAATGCGCGGCTTGACCTCGAGCTGCGCCTGCGCCGAAAGCAGCGCTTTCATACCTGTTTTTTTACCGTCAGCGCTCACGCCTCCAATAATATTGGAGGTGGTTTCCGCTTCGGTTTCGCCCTGCGCCACACGCACGACAACGGTTACGGGTTTAGCCTGGTCTGCAATCGCATCCAGTGAACGAGCCAGCGTACCGGACTCGCCCGCTTTACCACTGGCCGTCAGTACATCGGTCAGCAGGACTGGCTTATTAAGTGGAAAAGTCACGGGATCGGCATCGTCGCCGGTACAAACAAGACCGACAACTGCCGTGCTTACTGTTCTGATAGGGCGGGTGCCGTCGTTAACCTCAACGACGCGCACGCCGTGGTGGTAGTCCTGAGCCATAAGGCAGTCTCTCCGGTTTACAGGGTGTCTGCCTATGTTCTGGGTGATATGCCTTCCATGCACGCAGTCGGCAATGTGTCAGTGCTGGCACAATGAAACCATTGTTAAACTTACCGACTGGCAGGGAATTTTTTGTACAAGGTGGATAAACCCACATCGAAGATCAACAACCGACGCAGAAAAATCATTGCAGCTGGCACGGAAAAAATATCGGGTCTTACTGATACGTGTTGATACAGCAAACCCCGTATGACCTACACCACCGGGGGAACAGGCCAGTTAATATCTGGAGCACGGGAGGTTTCAACGGCTTCCAGCGCATCGAGATAATCCAGCCACAAAAAATACTGCTCCTTCTCTGTATCGCAGAGCCGTCCCATGACTGCTCTGCCGGGCCACTGCTTACGGTTTATATAGTCGTTGGCCTGCGTTATGAGATACTGCTTTTGCGCGTCAGCATCAGATACCAGTGCAGTATGTTCGGCCTCTGCATTTTTAACCCACTTCTTACCGTCCCACTTATCGAACATCGACGACGGCTCAGTAGCAACAAATCCCTCTTTGATCGGCCCGATGTAGTCCACTACTGACGGGGCTTTATTTTCCATCCAATAAACGGTTACGCCACGATAATCTTCCTCAGGTTGCCAGCCAGAACCATTGAACAGATACACCCTTTCTGTAATGTCTTCACCTGGTTCTATATCGGTAGAATTTCCAGGCATGCTCACACCGACATGAATATATTCATCCGACCAACCGGTATATTCTCCCGTCACCGCATCAAAATAAAAACAGCGAACATCTCCAGGCGTGGTAGCCAGCCTATTTTCATCAAATACAGGTTTCATTATTTGGCCCTTACAAGAAAGTTTAAAGCAATGTTGCGTGAACGGTTTTCACCAGCAGTTGGAACAACGGTTGACGCATCAAATATGGCATCGTATCGGTATCCAGCACTGGTTACTGCAACTGCATTAGGTCTAATGATCCCCTTGAATGCACCAGTAACGAACGTATCAACAATGTCCTGAGTTGTTGCGTTTGTCATAACCCCATTTACAGTGCCGGTTATATTTCTGATAGCATCACCCTGAGCTGACAGTAATGCACGTCCACCATCAACACCGCGCCCATCGTCCCAGATTCGCGGGAAATCGCCACGCATATCCGGGATAACCAAACCAGTCCAGATTCGAGCCAGTTTGGGATATTCCGTAGCGGAGAACGATGCGCCATTGGGTTTCAGAAACACCATGTTTGACCATTCCGGCATCACTGTATTTGGCATGGCAGCAGAGGGCCAGAAGAACGGAATACCTATCGGCGGAGCGCCTGCTCCCAAACCAAGGTTTTTGAGAAACTCTGAAACATCAGCAATGTCTTTTCCATTGGCAGCCTTGTCCATCTTTCCGGCAAGCGCATTTGTCATGGTGGTGGCAAAATTAGGATCGTTTCCCAACGCCTCCGCCAGTTCGTTAAGGGTATCGAGTGCAGCTGGAGAAGATGTCACCAGTGCAGCAATTGCCGCCTGCACAAAAGCCGTGTTAGCAAGTTGCGTGGAATTATTACCTGCCGCTGCCGTCGGCGCTTTTGGCGTACCAGTGAATGTCGGACTGGCTTTTGGCGCATACTGCGCATGGGGATCGTTAGCGGCGATATGCTTTGCCATCAGGTCATCCACATACACTTTTAGCTCCAGCACCCTGTCATCCACATACTTGCGGGTTGCCAGCACCACTGCCGGGTCAATTTTCAGAGTGATGTTATCGGTACTGCTGGTAATCAGTACCATGCGCACGGTCTGCGTGCGCCCGCTCCCCTCCGCGAGCTGCGGCTTGTAGCTCTCCGGGCAGTTTCCCACGGCAATCAGAGCGCCAGTCTCATCAAACAGACCCACCTCACGAATCCACCAACCGCCTTCCGTTTCGGGGATCACCTGCTCAGCAATAATCTGGCTACTGTTTTGCGGATCGATATACAGCAAATTCAGCGCTGCGCGGCGTTTTTCAGCAACTAACGCGGTCTGCTGCGCGCTTGGCGTGGGTAATACGCCACCACCGTCGCCAACTGCCATCTGGGTAATTTTCAATGGAACACCGAGCGCGGCGGCGCTTGCCAGTTTCGCCGCCCCGATATCCGTCAGCAGGGTGTAAAATTTTGCGCTCATGGATTTACTCTCATTGTGTCAATAAAATGGACCGCCCCGCCCTCATAAGCGGTGCCACCGGAAATAATGGTGTCGTTGATGTACGGGTAGATCGTGATTTCCTCGCCAGTGTAAGTGGCGGCCCCCATAAAATACGGCCCACTGGTCTGCAGGTTGATGGACATGCCGATCAGGTGACGGCTGCACGGTTTGGCATCACCGATCAGCCGCTCAAGTTCCAGATAGGTTTCTTCCGTGATGCCCTGGTCCTGTACGCCAATGTCCATGCGGAATGTCCCCGGCGTCTCGCCGGTCTGCCACCACTCAATGATGCGGATCAGGAAGCCGAACGGCTCCACCACGCGCCGCACTGCGCTGGTTGTCCCCTTATGCTGATGGATATAGAAAGCATCCTGCACCACACGGCGCTTGACGCTCTCCGTCCAGCTTTCGTCCCAGCGGTCAACGGAAAACGCCCACGCCAGATAAGGCAGGAACCTGACCGGACACGTTGCCGGATTCCACAGGTCGCGCAGCGGCACCATAAGTCCGGAAATTCCGCTGCAGGTCTGCGCCAGTCGGCGCTCAAGCGGCGATGAACCTGGCGGCAGCAGGCTATTCATCCGTGCCTCCGTTGGTGATGCTCCATTCCGTACAGGACGCCGCCTGCGTCTTATCCAGCACAACATCTGCCAGCGGTGACGCCAGCTCCACACGCTGGACGCCCTCGACATGCAACGCGGCATAAATCGCGCTGCGACGGATATCACGGCCCAGCCGCGTCTGACTGGCGATATACTTCTGCAGGCTGGCTTTTGCTTCTGCCATCACCGGCTCAGCTTCTGGCCCCGGATAAAGATAGATCGTCGCATCCACGCTGTAAGGGATAATTTCGGCGCTGCGCACCGTCAGGCGGTCTGCTACCGGACGCACGTTCTCGCTGTTAAGCGCCTGCTCAACTACCGCCAGCAGGTCAGCCCCTGCTGTACCATCACCCTCACGACTCAGTACGGTAAGCACCACCTCCGCCGGTGCCGGGCTGGTTGCGCTGGCGTCAGCCACACGCCCGTCCGCGCTTCTGGCGTGAAACTCATAGGCCGCCGTCGGCCCCGCAACGGACAATCCCTCAAACGCAGCCGGAACACGCAGACGCAGCGCCTCATCGCTTTCCATCACTGCCGTGACCGGCGGCACCGCGTCGCTGTCAGCAGGCGTTACCGTCAGGCGTTTCACGTTGTAGTTGGCTGCCAGCTGATCGAGATCGCCGCCGATGGCATACGCCACCATGACCGCCTGCGCGGCCTCATTGATACGCTGGCGCAGCAGGATTTCGCGGTAGGTGCTTTCCTGCAGTAGTTTGGTGACGGGTTCAGATTCCAGCGCCAGCGTGCGCCGTACCGCGTCCTGCTCATCCGCCGGATAAAGAGCCACAAAAGCGGCTTTGCGCTCAGCCAGCAACGTCTCAAAATCCGGCACGTCCACTATCTGCGGCGCGGGCAGTTGGGAAAGGTCAATGACTGCCATTGTCTGCTCCTGTCGATACGGAAAGGGAAACCGGCGCACCGTTATTGCGCTGCCCGGTAAGCTCAACCACCATGGAGCCGTCAAAATTGCTGCTGATGGTGATGGAATCCAGCGTAAGCCGTGGCTCCCAGCGACTCAGGGCCATATAGACCGCAGACATAACCTGCAGGCGCAGTGCCGGGTTCTGCGGCTGGTCAATCAGGGCGGACAGCAGGGAACCATATTCCCTGCGGGCAATCCGGCTGCCCTGCGGTGTCAGCAGAATATCCCGCACTGACTGGCGCAGATGGTCAGTGTCTGTAATGCTATGTCCATCTTTCTGGTTCATGCCTATGTACAGCGTCATACCGGACCTCCGGTATTTGCACCTCCCTTCGCAACACCAGTATGCTCATGGACATCCACCACGATCCCGTTGGAACTCATCGCACCACCGCCCTGTGTAACGCCACCATTGATCACCACCTCGCTGTTAATGCGCGTGGTGTCGGCCTCCACCACAAACTCACCGGTTTTGAGGGTGATATTGTCCACCGCCTCGATCACCATGGATTTGATACCCCTGACATACCACCGCCCGGTGGCGGGTTCATACTCAAACCATCCCCCGTCCGGGTACTCCGTCACGCAGCCGTCCACGGAATCCGACGGCGGCGCAAACTGACTGGAATAGATGGCGGGCAGTACAAAGGCGGTTTCAAGATTGCCGCCCATGCTCAGGACCACCACCTGCTCATCCGGCGACGGGCACCACCATGTACGGGCACCACCTGCGCGCAGCGTCAGCCAATTAATCCAGTTGGTTTCAAGGTCGCCCGTTTTCACCCGGCACAGCCAGTTGTCCCGGTCCACTTCGGTCACGGTGCCGGTGCGGATCAGGTTGGTGATAAGGCGCATGATTTCTGTGAGTTGTGCGTTCATGTTGTCAGATTGCATGTGATGTCATTTTTTAAAAACAATGCTTCATTGTCTGGTCTTTGATACAAATACTCACGGACAGTTAACTGTGAGGGAACTCGGGATGGAGTTTGATAAAATAAATGCATTCTTAGCCACAGCTATAGGTGGATTAATATTTAAATGGCTTGCGGGTGGAGTATCCTCTTTTTGGGCATGGCTAAATAAATCCCATCCAGAAGAAGAATTTTTGGTGTCCAAAATCGGCATCACGAAACCAGTTATCAGGCTGAGTTTTTGCAAGTACAAACTAAACACCAAACCGCATACTAAGAATAATAAAATTTTTCTCACCATATTTGGCTCTATAGTTATAGCTCTATCCGCTGTTGGTTTTTATCAATTCACGAATATTGTTATTCAAGGACCAATACAGTGGATCGATTTCAAATATAAAGAAACAGGTGATTCATTTTGGATTAGACAGGATGAAGCGAGAAACAAGCCAAACAGTCCAAAATGGAATATATCTCCTGACACCTGCCTTAACAAAAAGGCATTAGATACAATCACATCAATAAAACCAAAAACCATTGAATTCATTTGCGGTTACATGCTAGATCCAAAAGGGCGAGATGAATTAGGAAAAGCAGCCAATAAAAACTCACTCGGTATAATGGTCGTGATTCCTATAGCTTATTTATCTCTTCTATTTTTCTTCATGCTTGGCACAGCCATCTTTATTGATTTATATATAAACGCAAAAATCACATTATTCAATAAATCAGAAGCAGAGAAAAGTTATCAATACCTAACATGAACTAAAGCCTAACCAGCCAGCGCAGCAAGGTGTCACGGGTGATGGTTTCCACTTCATCATTTACGCCCAGCAGGCGGCGCTCTGCGTAGCGGACCTCCGGACCTTTTCGGCTGACGCGATCACGGAGACCATAATGGTGAACACGGGCAATGCGCTGCACCTTGTCCTCAAACTGCACGCTGGCAGAGTCGGCACTGGCTGCAGTTTTCAGATATTTTGTTGTGCGCAGCTTCGCAAACATCTGGCGTTTAATGCGCCCCTTTTTAGTCCGGGCAGAAACTTTTCGCGGCTCGTATCCGCTGCCGTCAGGATTGCGCTGCAGCCGGATAGTGTTTTGCTGGCTCCGGCGTAATGCCTGCGCCAGTTCGCGCATCATACGCTGGCGTGCGGCAGGCTCCAGATTCGCCAGCAGCGCTGCCAGCCACTCATCCACTTTATGCAGATTATCCACGTCTCACCGTCCACATTTCTTCTGGCTCGTCAGGTTCCGGCTCTGCCTCAACCGTTGAAATACCGCCATCGGAGCTGACCAGCACGCGCTCCGTCAGTTGCAGGTTCAGGCTGATATCACAGACATCGTTGCGCAGAATATCCACTTCAAAGGTGAACAGTTTTTCGCGCAACTCCGGGTTGTTGATGGCGTCCGGCTGGTTTTCTCTGAGCCATAGCAACACGGGAGCCATCAGCAGATTCTGGTCACTACTGAAATCCTCGATCACCACGTTCAGGGTGTAGCGGTATTCCCATGACATAGAGCTGACACCGGTTGCCACCAGTGAGCCGTTATCAACGAAAAAGTGCAGCTTGTCCGGGTTATCGCGGACATAGGCAACCGCTTTATTCAGGGCGCGGCGTAAGGATTGCGGTTTGTTCACTGTCTCGCTCCTGACACGCAATAATCGTGTCCACTTTGTCAGCACAGATCGCCCAGGCGGCCTCGGTTTCATCCAGCACCGCATTCAGATCGCCGTTACTGCGCGGCGCTGACCTTTCCAGGCGGCACTGCGTCACTCTTGGACAGCCACTCACGGTAAGCTGCACCTCCTGTGAGGGCCGGACGCTCCCGCAGCCGGATAATGTCAGCAGGCAAAAGAGTGTCAGCCCAGCGGCGTAAATCCTCGTTTTCACGTTTCAGTTCCTCGATCCGGCGCTGGCGGCTGCGCAGCAGTGCGGTGGTCTGTTCCGCTGCCGCATAAAGCCGCGTCTGCGCCCGGCTGTTTGTTTCGGTCAGTATGGACAGACCGATCAACTGACTGTTTTTCTTCGTCAGTTCCTGCGTTTTGCTTTTCAGCGCCGCGCCTTGCGTCTCTATGGTGTGAGTGGCATTGTTAAGTCGCCACGACTGCCAGGCCAGCGCCGCGAGCGTCAGAGCCAGCACTACCGCCAGCGCACGCTTCATACGCCTGCCCCTTTAATGCACCAGGCCTGTTCACGCGCACGGCGGTTCTCCAGACCTTTATTTTTCACACCGTTAACGTAAATCCAGCGCGGTAACTGGTTGCAGGCCTGCCACCATTGCTGACGATTGATATAGGACACCATGGTTGACCTGCAGATCGCACCGGTCCCCACATTGAAACCAATACTCACCAGCGCATCGTAAACATGTTGCGGTGGCTTTACTGTCAGGCAGGCATCCAGCCTTTTTTCAGTCAGCAACACATTGTTAATTAACCCCTGCGCCGCCTGCCGTTCCGTGATGGTTTTTCCCGGCACCACACCGGACGTGTTGCCTATCCCGTCAGTCCACACGCCCGCGCTGCACTGATAAGGCTGCAGGCGGCACCCCTCGTAATCGGCAATCAGTTTCAGCCCCTCAACGGAGGTATGAAGCGACTGGAAACCGGGCAGCGTGGCGGCGATAGCCAGCACCGCCCCGACAAGGCAGCGCTTAACGATTGAAGGATTCATATTCCCCCCGCGAAATTTTGCCGCCACGTAACAATTTGAAAGACTGGTGTTTGTAGTACCAGTTGATCGCCAGCATCAGCACACCAATCAGTACGCCGCCAACCGTTGACGCATCCTTGAGCGACAGATCGCCCAGCCATGCCAGCAGCACGGCGATGCAGTAAGTGATAAAGGCGCTGATTCGTTCAAGCGTCATAATTCAGTCCCATAGCTGGACGGTCTGCGCCGTGGTTGACGCCGTAATGTCCGGCAGCTCCACCTGCAGCCCGTGCGGTAAAAATGGGCCGTACTCAGCCAGCCCCGGATTTGCCTGCAGAACCTGCTCAGTGACACCCTGCGTGCGCCCGTAATGACGCCAGCAAAGCGCGTCCACCGTGTCATACTGATGCGCACGCACTTTCATCAGATAAGCTCCACCGTACAGTGCGGTGCATCCTGCACCCGGCTGATAGCCCAGCGGGCATCACGCCACAGATCACCGCTGGCCTCCGACAGCTCCTCCCCTCGCTTCACGCCTGACGCCGTGGCGTCATAGTCCTGATAACGCTCATTGAGCACAGCGCGCGCCCAGCAAAAAACGGCGTTGTGGTAGTGCTGGATACGTTCGCTTTTGCCGTCCAGCATTTCTGCTGGAACGTCTGCAAGTGTCTGCCAGCCCAGCATCTGCTGACGGTTGCGGAAGTCGTACAGCTCAGCGTTAACCTCAGAGATCGCCGTCAGCACGACCTGCTTTAAACGCGGCTGCGTCACCGTGCCATCAGTGCGCATCACACTGCGAAACTCCGACAGGTCCACATCAGGCCAGAACGGCGTGTTTTTGATGACCTCCGCCTGTTCCGGTGCCTGTTCGGGCGCAACAAACTTCATGCGGCTTTCTCCTGAATAAGTGGGCGGTGGACGGGGTTTTGATGTGGCAGAGCCTTTCGCCACCCCGTGCCGCCCGTGCGCGGGGCACGTTCTTTAGCGGCTGTCATTGCGCAGTCTGCGTTCCAGCTGCTGCTTTTCTTTCTTCACTCCACAGCGTGGATCGAGCTGCAGCGCATGGGTAAGATGATTCAGGGCAGATGCCGGGTTGCTTTCGCTCAGTACAGCACCGATGGCTTTATGCAGGCGCGCCCGCGACTGGTCCGGCATATCCAGATCCGTTGTCAGGTCCAGCGTCTGTAAAAGCAGATCGGCATCAAAACCGGCAGCGGCTAGCAGAGCGCCTTGCGCCGCGTCTGCCATTTCTTCTGCCAGCACGGTCTGCACGTTACGGTTGCCCAGCGGCATCACCCAGCCATGGCGCAGCGCATGACGCCCGATTTCCAGCGCACCGGCATAATCACCGGCGTCGATACGCCACAGCATCACGAACATCAGCACGTCATCCTGCTGCGTACCTCCGGCAGCCAGCACGCCCTCCGCCCAGGCGGAATATTTCGGCAGCAGTTCCACCTTGATTTCCGCCTTTTTCACCGTGGACTGGACGCCCTTGAGGCGCCGGCGGTCTTCTGCCAGCTGCAGCAGCATCAGGTCATAGCCCGACGCATGGCGAACACTGCCGCCCTCACGGGCGGCCTGTTCGGCCTGAATGCGCAGGCGGTGCTGCCGTGCGGGACTCAGGCTCATGCATTACTCTCCGGCTTCTGTTTCTGTGGCTGCAGCAGGTGCTACAGGTGGGGTGAAATCACCGATTTCGATGTTTTCCACCAGTGCCGCGCAGCGGTAATCCTCGACCACATACGCCTCGTTAACGGATTCAAAGTTTTCGATGCGGTCACGTTTCGGGTTGTCGATAACAGAACGGCGGCGGGTGTCTTCCTGCCAGTAGATGGACAGGTTATCCAGACGGGTGATCAGCAGGGCATTTGCCGGGAAGAAAGGCGCACGTACGGCCTGCAGGCCGCCCATGCGTTTCTGACTGATGATCAGATCGGCGGCTATTTTCTCGCTGTTGTCCTGCTCTTTGTTAACCAGCGGGAAATATTTGTCGGACAGCAGTTCACGACCACAGACAACCACCAGATCGTCATCATCCTGGTAAACCACGTCGATCAGTTCGTTGACGGCATCCATCACCAGTGCGTCCAGGTTGGCGTAGTCGCCCTCCTTGCCCACTTTCACTGCATCTTGGGTGGTTACGCCGTCTTTCGTCGTGCTGCCCATGACATGATCCGGCGCATCTTCGCGGATTTTCTGCAGCCAGCCTTTATTGACGTCCTGCAGCAGCGGGTTTTCACCACGGTTAGAGGTTTTGGCGCGCTTCTCGCCATTAAAGCCAATCATGATGCGGTCCAGTGCCTGACGCTTGACGATGGCGTTGCGGATACGCACCTGGAAGTCCTGGAACTTCGCCCACAGGTCCAGCTTTGCGTAGGTCAGCACCGTATCAAAGTTGGTCTGTTCGCATTTATATTCCGCGTCCTCCATCAGCATCGGATCGGTAGGTTCGCGCTCTTTGGTGGTGGTGTCTGTGGTTCCGGCAATGGTGCTGCCAACGCCCAGCCCCAGCAACTGACCGGACTGCTCAGTGACCGGCGTGATGTTAATCAGCGTAAGGAAAGCGGCAGACTGCTGGATCTGGTCTTCCAGCGTCTGCTGTACGGTCGGCTCCACGGTGAATTTGCTGGAAAGTTCTTCGACCTCCACACCGTTCAGGCGCGCTAGTTGCTGCAGGTAGGCGTTAAAGGCAAAGCGGGTTTTCTTTTTCATCGGATTTTATGCTCCATCAGCAATTGGTCAGGGTGCCTGCCGGTGCGTCGCCGCCCGGCGCGCGCTGGCGGTAATCCTGGCGACTGTCTTCACGGCTCAGCTTCTGCTCAAGCTCGGCAAAGGAGGCCTGCTGTTCCTGCAGGGAGGACTCCAGCGCGGAAAGGCGTTCACCGTTTTCAGCCAGGGATTTGTCAGTGCGTTCGCTCAGGTTCTGTTGCTCAGTGGCGACCAGCTCCACGGCTTTATGCACGTCGGAGAAACGCGCCTCGTCGGTCTGCTCTTTTTTGGTGAACAGCGCGGTGACGCGGGCAAACAGGGACGGCTTATCGTCCTGGGCTTCTTCCAGTTCGATCGCCGTTTCTTCGGCGGCGGTAAACAGGTTTTCAGGGTTCTGCTTGCGGTTCGCCAGCGGGTTGTGCGTGGCACTGGCGCTGAAGGTCAGCATTTCAGTGCCGAGACTCGCCGGATCGTCAGTCGCCGCCAGCCCCACAAGATAGGCTTTACCGGTGTCGGCAAACTTCGGGCTGACCTCCATGGAGGTAAACAGCTTCTGGCCTTTTTTCACCAGTGCCACCAGGGAGTCCGTCGGCTCCACGTCGGCATAAAGCGCCATCTTGCCCGCCAGTGGGCCGTCCTGGATTTCTTCTGCAACCAGCGCCGTCACTTTGCCGTAACGGTTGAAGGCACTGTCCGGGGAGTAAGACTTGATGTGCTCCAGATTAATCAGCGCGGTGTAGACCGTCGGGTTGTAGCTGGCAGCCATCTGAACCAGCCATTCACGCTGGATTTCGCGCCCGTCGGTGGTGGCACCTTCCACCCCGATGCGGAAACGCTTTGCTTTCACTGTCATGAGCCGTGCTCCGTTAAAAAAACTTACTGGAGCCTTATGGTTGCGGTGATGGGGGTAGTGAAACAACGCGCGGCGCTTGTAGGGTCAGTCACACAATCCGCCGCCGGGGAAAGCCGCCAGTCAAGACCGTAGGCTTGTGTCATGGATATGACACTGACCCCCGCAGACCTCGATCCCCGTCGGCAGGCCATGCTGCTGTACTTTCAGGGATACCGTGTAGCCCGCATTGCTGAAATGCTGGGCGAGAAAGTTGCAACCGTTCACAGCTGGAAAAAGCGCGACGAGTGGGGCAAGTATGGTCCTCTGGATCAGATGCAGCTCACCACCGCCGCGCGTTACTGCCAGCTCATCATGAAGGAGCAGAAGGAAGGGAAAGACTTCAAAGAGATTGACCTGCTGGCGCGCCAGTCCGAGCGCCACGCCCGGATCGGCAAATTCAACGATGGCGGCAACGAGGCTGACCTCAATCCCAATGTGGCCAACCGCAACAAAGGCCCGCGCAAACAGCCGGAAAAAAACCTGTTTACCGACGAACAGATCGAGAAACTGCAGGAAGTTTTTCACAATTCAATGTTTGCCTACCAGCGCCACTGGTGGGAAGCAGGCAACCGTCATCGCATCCGCAACCTGCTCAAGTCACGCCAGATTGGCGCGACCTTCTTCTTTGCCCGTGAGGCGCTGATTGACGCCATCACCACCGGGCGCAACCAGATTTTCCTCTCCGCCAGTAAGGCCCAGGCGCACGTCTTTAAGCAGTACATCATCGACTTTGCCAAAGAGGTGGATGTGGAGCTGAAAGGCGACCCGATGACGCTCAGCAACGGGGCGTGTCTGTACTTTCTCGGCACCAACGCCCGCACGGCGCAGAGCTACCACGGCAATTTGTACCTGGATGAATATTTCTGGATACCGAAATTCCAGGAGCTGCGCAAGGTCGCCTCCGGGATGGCCATTCACAAGAAATGGCGCCAGACCTACTTTTCCACGCCGTCCAGTCTGACCCACAGCGCCTACCCGTTCTGGTCCGGCGCACTGTTCAACCGGGGCCGTGCCAAAGCGGACAAGGTGGATATTGACCTGACCCACGCCAGTCTGGCTCCCGGCCTGCTTTGTCCGGATGGACAGTACCGGCAGATAGTCACCGTGGAAGACGCGGTGCGCGGCGGCTGTAACCTCTTCGATATCGACCAGTTGCGCATGGAGTACAGCCCGGACGAGTACCAGAACCTGCTGATGTGCGAGTTTATCGACGATCTGGCGTCTGTGTTTCCGCTCAGCGAGCTGCAGGCGTGCATGGTGGACAGCTGGGAAGTCTGGTCAGATTTTCACGCGCTGGCGCTGCGCCCGTTTGGCTGGCGAGA
This sequence comes from Citrobacter sp. LST-B2, assembly GCF_057983045.1. Classification (NCBI taxonomy): domain Bacteria; kingdom Pseudomonadati; phylum Pseudomonadota; class Gammaproteobacteria; order Enterobacterales; family Enterobacteriaceae; genus Citrobacter; species Citrobacter sp. LST-B2. The sequence goes on along the minus strand of NZ_CP192598.1, from coordinate 1,801,501 downwards.
AGTCTGGATCGGATACGACCCGGCGAAAGGTACGCAGAACAGTGACAGCGCAGGCTGCGTGGTTATGGCCCCGCCCACTGTACCTGGCGGGAAGTTCCGCATTCTGGAGCGCCATCAGTGGCGCGGGATGGACTTCCGCGCCCAGGCGGACGCCATCAAAAAACTGACGCAGCAGTACAACGTGACCTATATCGGCATCGACTCGACCGGCGTCGGTCACGGTGTTTATGAGAACGTAAAAGCGTTCTTTCCTGCCGTGCGGGAGTTTGTCTACAACCCCAACGTCAAAAATGCCCTGGTGCTCAAGGCGTACGACATTATCAGCCACCGCCGTCTGGAGTTTGACGCCGGGCACACCGACATTGCTCAGTCCTTTATGGCAATTCGCCGTGCCACCACTGCCAGCGGCAACCGCCCAACCTACGAAGCCAGCCGCAGCGAAGAAGCCAGCCACGCAGATTTGGCATGGGCAACGATGCACGCACTGTTTAACGAACCGCTGCAGGGCGAATCCGCCAATACCAGCAACATTGTGGAGATTTTTTGATGAGTGAACTCGACGCCCTGACCAGCACCGCGCCAGTGCAGGAGGCCGAACAGCAGAAGAATACAACTCACGCCGAAGCGTTCAGCTTTGGCGATCCGATCCCGGTCCTGGACCGCCGCGAACTGCTGGACTATGTGGAATGCGTGCAGATGGACAAATGGTATGAGCCGCCCGTGAGCTTTGACGGCCTGGCTCGCACCTACCGTGCCGCCGTACATCACAGCTCGTCAATTGCCGTGAAGCGCAACATTCTGACCAGCACGTTTATCCCGCATCCTTTGCTGAGCCAGCAAGCATTCAGTCGCTTCGTACAGGATTATCTGGTGTTTGGTAACGCCTACCTGGAGAAACGGACGAATCGGCTGGGCGGCATTCTGTCGCTGGAGCCATCGCTGGCGAAATACACCCGCCGCGGGATCGATCTCGACACCTACTGGTTTGTGCAGTACGGCATGACCACGCAACCGTATGAGTTCACCAAAGGCAGCATCTTTCACCTGATGGAACCGGATTTGAACCAGGAGATATACGGCCTGCCGGAATATCTGTCCGCCATCCCTTCGGCCCTGCTGAACGAGTCCGCCACGCTGTTCCGCCGGAAGTATTACATCAACGGTAGCCACGCGGGTTTTATCATGTACATGACCGACGCTGCACAGAACCAGGAGGATGTGAACAACATCCGCCAGGCGATGAAGAGCGCCAAAGGGCCGGGCAACTTCCGCAACCTATTTATGTACTCACCCAACGGCAAAAAGGACGGCATTCAAATCATCCCTCTGTCAGAGGTAGCCGCGAAGGATGAGTTTTTGAACATCAAGAACGTGAGCCGCGATGACATGATGGCAGCGCACCGCGTGCCTCCGCAGATGATGGGGATTATGCCGAGTAATATTGGGGGGTTTGGGGATGTGGAGAAGGCCAGCCTTGTTTTTGTAAGAAACGAATTATTACCATTACAAAAACGGATCGAAGAATTGAATGATTGGATAGGAGACCAGATCATATCCTTTGGAGTATATGAACTAAACTAAATGAGCGAGGGCATTGCCCTCATTCATTTAATCTATCAATATAATCGCTATAGTTTATATGTCCTTTGATTTTATCTAGATCCTCTAAAACTACTTTCCCTGTGTTCAGTAGATGCTTGTATGCTCTGATTTTGTTACGATAACCTTTTGTCAATCTCGGTTTAATTTCATGCACTAAAAAGCCATGAACCTTTAACCTATTGGGTGCTTTTGCTATTTTAAGTTTTTCATCAGCAACAATCCAATTATCGGAAACCAATATTTGCACAATACGCTCTTTGAGCGAATTAATATCAAAACTCTCATCTTCGCTAGAGAAAGTCAAATCATCTGCATATCTAGTATATTTAACATTAAGGTCAGCAATCAATTCATTTATTTTAAAGTCAGTTTTGCTAAATACTAAATTTGAAATAACCGGACTGCTTGGCGCACCTTGGGGAAGTCGCTGATTCAAAGTAAGCAAATCACTCAACTTAGACGCTTGGTCTTCTCTATATCCTATCTCAGTTAATGCTAAAACCACTGCTTCCGATGTGATCGTATGGAAAAAATCCCTAAGATCAATAGACATGATCCATTTCGCACCACAATGCACACTTGCGGCCTCATATATTCCATTTTTACCAGGAATGAACGCGAATGCACTTTTACTAAGTGTAATATTGCCATTGAGACTAATATGATATGCAAACCATGACTGAATAATTTTTAAGCTAACTTTTGGCGCTTCAATAATGCGTTTCTTTTTACCTTTTCCTTTAGATATTGGAAAAACACGATAGTATTTTGATTTATTCTTTAATATCGATGTAATGAATTGCGGGCTAACACCGATAGCAACAGACAAAATACTCCATGATACTAATGGTGGAAGTCCCAGTTGTTGTAATCGCAACAGCTCAGCTGAATATCTGTCTCTCAGGGGTTTGCTCAATGCCTTAAGCAATTGCTCAGCGTCAGCAAACGTAAAGAATAGGGGTAGTGGCGTTTTCATTAGGTCAATCCTTAAGCAAAGCTGATGAAAACTTTCGTTGATGACGCCTGCGAATCAGCAGACGTTTCGAAGGAACGACTGCTGATTTGCAGGCGCCCATTCTGTCCGCGACCTTCACAAATGAGCATGATACATGCTCTCGTGAACGCCACTACCAACATGAACATATCACTATAGATGTTTGCGCGCAAGATAAAGGACCCTCTCAATATCAGAGCTTTGACTAGATTTAGATACAGGAACTATTTCTAACCCTGCCAAAGTCATTCTATAAGTACCGTCGTGACTCCTTAATAAAAAACCTTTTTTACGCAAATTGTCCAGTTTTCCATTGAGCCAGTCTAGTGATTCAATATGATAATCACCATTATCAAGCTCATTAAACAACCCTTGCAGATCAAACGGCTGACATTTTTTCGCTGCTCTCAAAAGCATCATCATCGTAGGTTCAGGATTATTTTTAACTTCATATAAAAAAGAAGTTATTTTGATATTAAAATTTTTCAACATCCCTGAAACCAATGATTCCCATTTATCTCTTTCAGATGAGGTGAGGTTTTTGCAAAAAGTATAAAGCAAAGCATGTTGTGAATCAGAGAAGGATAAGTTCAATGCAGATACCTTCCCTTTTTTAAAATTACTCCTTGCTAAAGCTTCCAAAGCCACTTCAATATTTTCTTTATCTGAAAAGGGAGAGTAACTAACTAGAACCTTAGCATTTAACTGTTCTTCTATTTTTTTAACCAATAATGATATCTGACGTTTTGTTATGTATTCTGAAGCAGCCAGAGGTACAATTTTGTTCATCGGGATAATCAACAAAATTGTATCCATAAAATCCGTTACATCTTTAACTCTTATGAATGGGAACTTCAACAGTAGTTCGGATAACAATTTCTGGTTAGACAAAGCCAACCTCCTTCATGATTTTGGTAACTTTTGCTCTTTCAACATTAATAGTTTGCAACCAACCTTTAGCAGAGGCAACTGATGTTGCGTTAATAGAAAAACAACCATCGCCAAAAATCATTTCAATTTCAGGTTCATAATCCACAACCCCTCTAATTGTATATGCCAAGGACATTGTAGATGCCATATTATCCAAAGATGTAAGTAGCATGCTTTTTTTTGACTGATACTCACCTTGGGTTAAATCACCAATCCTTTCGGACTTCTTGAGTTCAATATCTATTTTTTTATTTACACTCACCCGTAATAATGTTGGCACTTCAGCGTGTTTAACCTTACCCCAGTTCGAGTCAATAGTTGATACAAACTCACGCACGTTGAGAAAACAGGCATAATAGTATCGATTGAAAGCAGAGCGGCCATATGCATCCGCTAATACTGTATGTCCCTCGCCTTTCCTGCGAGTTGCATTAGCCTGCTTAGCAAGATGATCTGCTACAAGGTGTAAAACAGTCATGATGTGCCCACCCCCTTTCTATTCCTCCTATATATAACAAATTACGGTTAATTTCTATATCTGCGCGCGCTCGTATCCCCGCCACGCCTGCCCGCTTTGTGTAGCGGTTTTCATGCACCTGCATGACATAAGCAAAAGCCCGCCAGTTCTGGCGGGCCTCAGCAAAAACGATCCTCAAACGATCATGCGGATTCATGCGGCATAGACATGCACTCTTTAAAATTTCGCGTTTACATCGTAGTTTGTGCACATCAATAAGATTAGAATCAAATCCGCATACGGTTACAGGGACATGCTGATAACAAATCACACAGCCCTATGATGTGTTGTTTATGGACTACAGATGAGGTCATATATGGGTTCTTTCGCTAGCATCACGCTAAATGGCTTAACCATCCAAGAATGGAAAAACTCCTGGCATCGTTGGTATTTTAGAGAGAGTGAGCGTGTACGTAACGTCGACGACAACACCGGAGAATTTATCTTTCTAGGGTATAGGTCCACCGCTGGTACAATTCGCAAACGGCTAGAATTAGATGGATTTTCATATAAACAGCTTGAAAATGAATTCAGTGAGATGCGCTCAAAGTGGATTGACATGCTGGAAGGTTATTATGATGAAAGCCTCCACCAAACTGAATTAAAGATTTTAAGAGAGTATCCCAAGATGCAGTCATGGGTAGATCTTCTTTTAACTGCTCAAGAAAATGAATTTTCGCAAAACAAAAACCTTGAGAATGATTTGTTAGAATTCATGCTGTCTGAAGATTTCGAAGAGTATCCATTCTATTCCGCAGCAAATTTCCACTTCCCGTGTAAAACAATTGAAAGCTGGGCAATAGCAATATTAAGCATTTCGCCTGATGATGCAATTATTGAGTTAGACATAACAGAATTAGCCAATGCTGGGTGGACTGATGATTTTCATGACCTAGCAGAAATTCAAGCAGAAAAAACATACTTCCTCAATAATTTCACACAATTCATTGATGAACTAATAACCCTCCCAATAAACTTACCAGAATTTCATTTAATGAACCGCCTCGCATTTTCCGGAGTGATTTCAGCATTCGAGGCATACCTTTCTGACACAATGAAAAAGCAGGTGATGACACGCCCAGCTGTAAAGCGTCGATTTGTTGAGTCTCACGATAAATTCTCAGCAAAAAAACTCACGCTCAATGACATTTTCACAAAATTAGATGAGCTAGATAAATTAATAGTTGAAGAATTGGATTTCATATCTTTCCATAACATGGACACAATTCCTAAATTATTCAACAAAGTGCTTTTCGTTGAGTTTCCTAAAAATAGAATTGCTAAATTATGCGAGGCAGTAAAAAAACGTCATGACATAGTTCATAGAAACGGTAGAGATACTGCAGGAAAATTAACCAATATTTCAAAAGATGATGTAATTGGCCTCATTGAATTAACTAAAGAGGTTGTATTTAATATCGACCGCCAGATTCTGGATCTCCAAAGACATGTTGATGACTAACATAATTTTTATTATAACCTAACGCCTCGCCCTGCTCGTTGTTCAACCTTGCTGACGTCAGTATCAAGTCCTGACGCCAGCAACGTTCCTTAATGCAGCCAGCTGTCGTCTTCCCAAACCTGCTGCATAATTTCCATCACTCGCTTTTTGTCTTCATCAAGCTTTAACCCACTCAACTCAACGCCATTTGCCGAGCCTTTGCGAATGCGGATTGCTGTCTTTGGATAGATAGGTTGCAGATTTCGGTAAAGCTCGGATTCAAGGGCTTCCAGTGTGGCCTGGCTAATCTTCTGCTCTTTATCGATCATTATTTCAATGCGCATACAGATTCCCTTTAACTGGTAACGTCCATTGATCGGCTGTATTCATGGCTGCGAATTTTCGCCATCAACTCGTCTGTCAGTTCGGACACCCACTGGATAGCCAGCCGCTTTTCTTCGTCGCTGCATTCACTAGCCGCTACAAGCTTGATAAAAAAATCAATACGCTGGAGCTTTAATGACTCCAAAAGATAGTCCTGCATCTTCCCTCCTATCATTACACGGATACACAACAACTGTATATATACCCACTGTTTGCATGTACAGTAAATAAGGGATTTAAAAATGTAAAACTCTTTTTTGTCAGTTAATTGGATAAACTGACGCCAGTCAATAAAGCACGAATTGTTAAAGCTGCAGCATCAGTACCATTGACGCCATTTGTCATCTTCCTGCAGCCTCTGGTTACGGTAAAAAATACGTAAACCGGCACCGGATGGAATGCTGCCGCCACGCAGAAGCAAATCAATCTCAGATGCACTACCTTCAAACCCTCTGGCAGTCAGTTCTGCCTCAAGCTGCAGGCGCTGCTGCTCCGAAATACTCTGTATGTATGCATTTTTCCGCTTCGGTTTTACCAGTCTCAACCTGGCTGTCAGCTCCCGCCGTTCCTTCTGGCCCATGTTGTGGAGATATTCCTGCAGTTCCTTCTCATCCATGATTTTAATATCGGGTAAATCCCCTCCTGATTTGTTCAGATTTTCAACAGGGGGACAGTTATTGCCACGAGTCCAAGGGGCGCAAGCGCCCTGGTCGGCTACCGCCTCCTGAACGTCAACGGCCTTACGAACCTTTTTCCACTTCATCGCGTGCGTGCAAATCTTGCCCTCTACAATCGGGGACCAGATGCCATAGATACGGATACCGTGATCGCCGTAGGCGCTCGGTTCGTCGTTAAGCTCATAAGCCGTGCGGACAAGGTGATATTTGCGGGGAACCAGTACACCGCCCTGCTTCATGATGTAGGTGGCAAAGCAACCCGCATCTGCAGCTGCCAGTACCGCATCCAGACGCGGATTATCCAGTACCGGCGCACCCGCTTTGCGTTCGCCCTGCACTCTCGCCGCCTGACCTGCCAGCAAGCGCAGCTCGCGGTATGCCTGACGACCCGGAATACCAAAGAAACGAAATTGCTGAACACGGTGCAGCGACGCCCAGGCGCTGACATGCTCGGCGCTGTCACGCAGTGATCTGCCGGTTTCTTTGCTGATTTCTTTAGCCAGCCCGCGCCCGTCGATGTTCTTACTGATGTATTTGGCGATGTAGCTTGTCGGCGTGCCCTTGCGCGGGTTGATTGGCTCGGACTTGAAGCGCGGCCCGGTATTGGTGCCCAGCTCCTCGCGGTCTTCACGGATGGCAAACTTACGCAGCAGCGCGGTGATGGAACGACGGTCTTTTTTGCGCATAAAGCACAGAAGATGCCAGTGCACGGTGCCGTCATGGTGCGGCTCTGCAACGCGAACGCCGTACCAGCGCAACCCGGCCTTGTGCATGGCCTTGCGGAAAGCGGCGAACGTATCAACCAGGTAGTCACTGCTCTGCCGGACAGTGGCACTGGTCCACTTCGGATTAGGTCTGCCGTTGTTGAGGGTTGCGTGGAAGCGTGACGGGCAGGTGATGGTATAAAACACCGAGCAGTCTCCGCGCATTTCCGCGATCAGCTCCAGTCCCTTAACACAGGCCATCATTTCATTACGGCGGTGTGCCGGGTTGCTGTTGCTGGCGTTCACCACGTCTTCCATGTCCAGCGTGTCGCCGTCTTCGTTGACCAGCTCATGCGAGCGGAAGAACTCCAGAGATTTGCGGCGCTGCTCGCGTTTATGGATCACCGCTTCATAGCTGACATACGGGGACGCTTTCTTGTTGACCAGGCAGACGGCACGCAGCTGCTCCTCCCGCCACTCGCAGCGCATCTGCCACAATTTGCGATACCACCAGTCCGCACACAGCATGCGCGCCAGCGACGGTGGGATCAGTTCATAAGGCACCGGCTTGCGGCGATGCTTTTTGCGGCGCAACTGCTCAAAGGCAGGCGGGATGACCTCAAGGCGCATGGCTTCTGCAGCAACCCTTTCCCATGCCTGGCGGATTTCTTCTGGTTTAACATCGTCACTAACAAACAGATCACCGCAGATCGCATCAAGACACATGCTCATATGTGCCGCAACCAGCGTGGAAAGGCGCTTGACCTGCTCCTGATTCATTTCAGGCAGTACCAGCAGCCCGTCCAGCCCGTCCTGGCTCGCCATGAACCGGAAAGACGCAGACACCTGGCTGTCACGTACACGCTCCAGCCGCTCAAGACAAGGCCTGATTGTTTCGCGCAGATAGCGGGAATAAGCTTTAGCCCTGCCCAGACTATGGAAGTATTTAATCCGCGCCAGCAGAGGCTTGCTGATATGGGCAGGCATGGCGCTTACATCGGCAATAATCACCAAATCTGGATTAACGCGCTGCTGTTCGCGGGCCATTTTGGCATGGCTAATCAGCCGATCCTGCTCAATTTCACGCTGGACAGGATCACGGGATTCATTAAAGAAATAGCGTTCCCAAACCTTATCACTCAGCGCTTCACGGCGCAGATGCTCCTGCTCGTTATCCACAGCGTAAAGAGCGATCAGGTTTGAAAGCGCAGACTCCGGCGCAACTTCCGCCGGGTCCAGATAGGGGTTAACCGCTTTTTTTGGGGTATTCCATGGAAAGGCTGCGGCGGCCTCATTCGAGCCGCCGGTGGTTTGGGCATGATGTAATGTGAATTTACTCACTGCCACGCCCGCACCTCAGCTTCCACCGAGATATCAGGACCAGACGCCAAATCAACACCAAACCAGCATGCTGATTTTGTGGCGATGATTTCTACTGCAGTTTTACTATCACCGGCAGCCACGCCCATGCTGCGCTTAGCGGTTATACGATGGTGAGTAAAATCACGATAAAGCGAACGTGTCAGAGACGTATCGCTGTTGGACACGATAACCGGATGACCTTCTGATGACCGGCGTTCAAGAATAGACGCCAGATGGTACTGATCATCCTCTGTAAAACCAGCTGTGTGATATCCGTTAAACGTGCCGTCATATGGTGGATCGCAATAGACAACATCACCCGTTTGCAGCAGTGCCAGTGTCTCGTCATAGCTGGCGCAGATAAACGTTGCGCGTTTTGCTTTTTCTGCAAATGCGCGTATTTCGTTTTCAGGGAAGTACGGCTTTTTATAATTACCGTAAGGAACATTAAAATAACCGTTCAAATTATAGCGACACAGTCCGCGATAACCATGGCGATTTAAATATAAGAAATACAATGCGCGTTCAATTGCGCCACCATGGCGCAAGTTAAACTCCTGTCTCGTCTTATAATATGCCTCTGAATCATTACGGGCTTCAAAAAGATATCGGCCCTCTTTGATGAAGTATTCGACATCATTCTTAATCACCTGATAGAGATTAATCAGGTCTGGATTAATATCCGCGACAAGATAATGAGGATAGTCTGTCTCCATCATCACAGCGCACGACCCCGCGAAAGGCTCAACCAGTCGCGGGCCTGCTGGAAGGTGTTTTTTCAGTTCTGCCATGATGGCGGTTTTATTACCCGCCCATTTCAGGATAGTGCTCATACAGCACCTCCTACGTAATGTTTGCCTTTCAGCTCTGCGATTTCCTGACAGGTGACGCAACACTGCACGCCCGGAATAGCGCAGCGGCGAGCTGGCGGGATCGGTGCATCGCAATCAATGCAGAGAACACGAGAAACGCCCGGCGTTCTGTTGCGGGCGGTGTGGATGTGGCGCTGGCGCTCTTCTTCAACGCGTTGCTGTACAAGGTCCATTGAATCAGCCATCAGTGGATCTCCTGCGCTTCGTTCTGAATGTTTTCAGCCGCAATACGCAGCAGTTCCGCCGCTTCAACGTGGTTAAGCTGACGTGACGTGATATGGCAAGCCAGGCTATCAAGACGGGCTGCCATTGCCGCGGCACGTGCCCGGCGTTCTTCCATGCGTGCATTAGTCAGCATCTGGTTAAGGCCGGCATCATCTGGTCCTGTTTTGGTGATACGGGTTTCAATATTTCGCATTGTTGTTTCTCCTGAATTTGGGCAATAAGAAGCCCGGCGGGTTTACGCCTTTAATTTCGGTTGTTGGTTAATTCGGCATGGCTAGCCGATTTGGAAATAAACTCACCACTGTACGGAAATGGTTCATTGCTTTAATCAGCTCCCGCTTTTCGTCAGTCGTCAGCTCACTAACATTGACGCTATGACGTTCCGCCGGAATCTTTGCCATAAAGAATATTGCGGCTAGTGCGCGTTTATTCTGCTCATGGTTAATATCCCGTTGGTCACGCATATCGCTAATAAAGCGCTCCAGTTCTGAATCAATATTTAAGCCAAACACTTTCGCCCTTAATTCCGCGATATGATTTAACCCATTAAGGCGGAGGCCAGCGCTTAGCGGAACAGTCGCAGCATCGCCTTCAATAGCCATGGTTTCCCCTGCTTTTTAGTGGACAGCTCAGCCAGCAACGCATCCTGAGCGGGGCACGGATGCCAGCGCTTGCCATCCTTCCCCATAATCCAGCCATGACCGCACTGCATTGCAGGACTTTGCTTAACGAGCAGTGATGCAAAAGATGGTTGTTTAGTCAGCATAGCCACCTCAGATCAGACCGAACGAAGCGCCGAGGCCCGTCACGGTATCTACTGCGCTTGCCATCGCCGGATTCGCCTGTAAACGCGCATGTAATGAAACTGCGGTGAGTGCCATCAGGCGCGTGACAGAGTTGATGCTGTTGATAACATCGCGGCGGCCCGCACTGGTTTTTACATCACCGGATACTGCGCCTGCAGCTACACGCCCAATCTCCGCAGTTGCACTCATGACGTAATGCGGCAGGTTCTCTTTTGCCACTTCATTCAATGGCACGCACGGCAGGCAATGGATTTGAGCCAGAAAACCGTCAACCAGCGTTGAGTCTTCTGTGATATCAGTCAGCAGCCAAATCTCCGGCGGCGTAAGTTGATGCGGTTGCTCCGGGTTCAGCTTATTGCGCAGCGTCTGGACATTCATTCCTGCGCGTTCTGCCAGCTTCGCCATGTTATGACGCAGCGCGAAAGACCGGCAGGCTTCGTCAAAGTGTGGATGTTTGGAAATGCGATAGTCAAACATAGTCAAATGCTCCGCTATATCTCAGAATGGAACTAATTAATGGTTACATTGCAATCTGAGAGCGCATCTACAGTCAGCGCAACAATGTTAATCATCACCTTCTCGCGCTTCTTATCTTTACGCAGACGATGACGAGGCAAACGCCCATCGGCAAGCATGTCGTTGATGGTGTCTACAGGTAGCCCGGTCAGCTCGCTATAACGTTCGATTGTGACGTGCGGCGTATTCAGAGTGATTGAAATGTTAGGGGTCATGGTGCAACATCTCCTATTGGCTTGTGGTGAGCCGGTAGTAATCGTGACAAGTCCCCAAATGGGAACGAAATTGATACTAGGATCGCATAAGAGATATGTCAACATCAAAGTACCCAAATGAGATCAAAATAAATCCCAATAAGGGTGGCAAGGCTGCGATTGAGCGATTGGTCGAGGCATATGGTTTCACAACACGGCAAGCCCTTGCTGACCACTTAGAAGTGTCAAAAAGTACATTGGCTAACAGATACATGCGAGATACCTTCCCCGCAGACTGGATAATTCAATGTGCTCTGGAAACCGGAATTTCGCTCAATTGGTTAACTACTGGCCAGGGAACAAAAGAAAAAGCTCACAGAAATAATATTTGTGAACTCGAAAAACACAATCTTTCTAATGGAAGGCTGGAGTCCTGTGGGTATTATTTTTTTGATGAGAAATTTCTACCTAATAACCTAAAGAATCCGATTGTAGTAATTGATGGAAAGTCTGAGTTTATTTGTGACAGGGAATTTGATGATGTTCGTGATGGGAAATGGGTACTGAGTATCGATGACGAAATATTGATTAGAAGTGTGACACGCCTACCAAGTAGTCGTATACATATAGACGGTGGCAATCACTCATTTGAGTGCGCGATATCTGATATAAAGATCATCGCAAAAATACTCATTTCCTGTTCCAGATAAGGATATCTTATGGTTCAATATTTAACTATTGGTAATATAGCGACGATACTATTTTTTTTAGGAATCACTATGTTGATCTATGCTATTAATAGCAATTCGACAAGTGTTTACTATAAATTTACAGATGAAAGCTTGTCTAAACAGCGCCTATTTAAGTTTTCTATTACGATACCTTTATTTGTAGCATTGCTATTCTCTCTACCTATATGCTTTCAAAATGAGTTAAACTTCGATTTCACTCCCGAAGGATACGATAGATTTTTGCGCACATTCAAATTGCCCATCGGCATTTGGTCTTTATCCATACCATTAGTTGCGATAGTAGCACACATTCACAGGACAACACAGACTTCGTCACAACTTGAAGTGACCAAAAAGAAGAATATTGGTGACAGCTTTTTCGCACACCACAAATATATTACAGAGGCTTTATCAAAATTTCCAACACACGTAATCAAAGCTAAAGGCGGAGATTTTGAAAAAAAAGTCACAGAGCCATACAAACTTTATAATAACCTTTTTAAGAATTCATCATACGAATCAGGTGTATCTCTTAGCGACATAGAAACAAAAGCAGTTGAGGTTCAAATGTTGCTAAACGAAATTTCATCACATATCAGAAAGTCGAGCATCCGTAGTGATAACATCCGAGGAAAAGCTGATGATCTTAATAAAGCAATAGAATGTACAAAACAGCTAAACACTTTATTAACAATTAGCATGATGAAATCAGATAAAAATTATCTTTATATGTTAAGAAATGACGTTGGGACTATGAAATTAATTATCCCATATTATCTTGAAGATGAGTTCAAAGAAGACTTAAAATTCACAATTGAGCTTGTAAAATCCATCTTCGGATTAATTAATAAGCCGATAGAAATTAAAGACACCCTGCACTATTATATATACCTATCCAATATAAGGCATTACCACTACAACGCAATTTTCAACAATTTGATCGAAACAGATGAGCAAGAAACTTATGGGTTTGCGTTGACAAAATCTAGCAGTTTTGATGAAGATTATTCTAATTATGAAGAAAGCCTAAAAATGAGAATGTATGTTGATGAAGTAATGAAACATTGACCACTGTTCAAACATACAGTTAAATTTAGCCCTCAGACATGAGGGCTTTTTTATGGCAGTACGAAAACTCGACACAGGAAAATGGATTTGTGAATGTTACCCCGCCGGGCGAAGTGGGCGGCGCGTGCGTAAGCAGTTCGCCACTAAAGGCGAAGCACTGGCTTTTGAACGCCACACTATGGAAGAAACGGAGGCTAAGCCCTGGCTGGGTGAATCAGTAGACCGTCGAACTCTGAAAGACGTCGTTGAACTCTGGTTCAAACTGCACGGCAAATCCCTGACCGCTGGCGAGCATGTTTACGACAAATTGGTCCTAATGGTCGATGCACTCGGAAACCCTCTCGCAACCGATCTCAGTTCCAAATTGTTCGCGCACTACCGCGATAAACGCCTTACAGGGGAAATCTACTTTAGCGACAAGTGGAAGAAAGGTGCCAGCCCGGTAACTATCAACCTTGAGCAAAGCTATCTGAGTGGAGTCTTTAGCGAATTGATCCGACTCGGTGAATGGACAGCACCAAACCCACTAGAGAACATGCGTAAATTCACTATTGCCGAAAAAGAAATGGCCTGGCTGACACATGAACAAATCACTGAGCTTTTGTACGATTGCAACCGCCAAAGCCCCCTGCTCGCTCTGGTTGTCAAAATCTGTCTGAGTACCGGGGCACGCTGGCGCGAAGCTGTAAACCTCACGCGATCACAAGTCACAAAGTACCGAATCACGTTTGTCAGGACTAAAGGCAAAAAGAACCGCAGCATTCCAATCAGCAAAGAACTCTATGAGGAAATAATAGCCCTGGACGGTTTCAAGTTCTTTACCGACTGCTACTTCCAGTTTTTATCTGTGATGGAGAAAACCTCTATAGTGCTTCCACGCGGGCAGCTTACACACGTTTTGCGCCACACGTTTGCGGCACACTTCATGATGTCTGGCGGGAACATTCTTGCTCTGCAAAAAATACTTGGACACCACGACATAAAAATGACAATGCGTTATGCTCACCTAGCCCCGGATCATCTTGAAACCGCCCTGCGCTTTAATCCGTTGGCTACATTGTCGAATCAATAACTGAGCGCTTATTTATCATGACATCAAAATGCTCACATGTATAATTCAGCTTATTCCCCTCTTTAGGCAAGTATGCAAATGTCTCAGATCGTACTTTTTCTCATTGCTATTGTGTTACTTATCGTTATATGGCGTCTCATCGGGCAACATAAGAAAACTGTTTTACGCACTGCTTTAATTTTACTATCCGTAGTTGTGCTGCTTATAGGTTCTGTCGCGGGCTGGCTTCAATACAGCTCATGGCAGGATAAACAACAATATCAGAAAGATGTCATGAGTTATTTTACTTCCTATGATGAATGGGCGGAAAAATCCAGAAAGGAAAATAACGGTAGCTACTACTCAATGGATGTAATGGAAAGATATGCACAAGATCTTGCCAGTGCTCGTGGCCACTCATATTGGTATTCAGAAAGACCGCTAACTTCAGGTGATGATGGTTTTCCAATCTTTAATGATTCTCTGACAATGATCCTCGCTGAACCTTTAGATGGAGTAACTGAAATCACAGTTAGTTACAACCGTGGTTATAGTGCGAATGTAGTCAAAGACGCAATTAAAGAAGGTTACCGCGGGGGGACTCTGGTCACAATCCTTACTTTGGATATGACAAAGCGTTGGAGTCCTTATAAAAATGCTTGGGTATCAACTAAAGGCTGAGAAACAATTCACAATAGGTTCCGAGCAAGGAGTGGCGACAAAGTGGCGGCAGCGGATGGCATTACCCGGTAATCGCCACCTCTCCCCACCAAACTAACTTATTGATTATCATACAACTCATTGTTTTTACTAACCCATTTACATAAATGGGTTTTTTGTTGCCTGCATTTCTCCTCTCCCGTCTTTACCCCCTTCCTCAACCATACTGACTGATGATCGGCATGAAGAGCAGGATCGTGTGGCGCAGGACATTTGTGTCGCCGGGGAGACAACCACTATCGCCCTCAACGATGCTCACCCGGCGATGCGTTTAACCATCTGCAGGATCTCTTCGCGCGTCATCGGCGTCCGGTCAGTCACAAAATGCAACGTCATTCCTTCAATAAAAGCGTCTAGCGCCCGGGCGGTAATAGGATCAAACCACTGCTCAAGCGTTCTCTGACTGGTTTGCATCCAGTCCTGCATCACACTTCTTAGCGTCGGCTTACGATTCATCATCGCGTACAGCTGATACATCAGCTCCATATTATGCGGCGTCGTCACTTCTGAACTGTAAATGAGGGTGGTGATCGATTCGCAGGCCATTTCCGGGCCGGTCACCCCGGCAAAAAAATCACGATATTGCTGCGCCATATCGCACGTAAAACGCGTGAACGCTTCTTCAATCAACGAGTCCATACCCTCGAAGTAATATGTCATGGATCCCAGTGGAACCCCTGCACAGCTGGCGATTTTACGATGCGTTACAGCACTGATCCCATGCTCAGCAATTGTCTCCAGAGTTGCCTGAAGTATCCTTTCCCGACGCTGCGGATCGTTTGGTCGTCTGCTCATAAATTCCCCTTCTGATTTATGTACAAATGTACACAAACTTGCTAGTGTTGTCGCTATTGTTGTACTTTTGGTGCTTCCCTGATGACATTGACTTCCTCCCGTAAAGCCATGCAACGCCGTACCTGGGCGCTTTTTATGTTCTTCTTTTTGCCCGGCTTGCTGATGGCCTCCTGGGCCACACGCACGCCCGCCATTCGTGACACGCTTTCGGTCTCGACGGCGGAAATGGGGGCCGTACTGTTTGGTCTCTCGATTGGTTCGATGAGCGGCATCCTTTGTTCGGCCTGGCTGGTGAAACGATTTGGCACTCGAAAGGTGATTCGCACCACCATGTCCTGCGCAATTGTAGGGATGCTGGTGCTAAGCCTGGCGCTTTGGCTCACCTCCCCGGTGTTGTTCGCGCTGGGTTTAGGTGTATTCGGCGCCAGTTTTGGTTCCGCAGAAGTGGCGATCAATATTGAAGGGGCGGCCGTCGAACGTGAGATGAACAAAACCGTTTTGCCGATGATGCACGGTTTTTACAGTTTCAGCACGCTGGCGGGCGCGGGTATCGGGATGGCACTGACAGCCTTCGGCGTCGCGGCAACCACGCATATTGTACTGGCTTCGCTGGTAGCGATTGCGCCGATTTTTATTGCCATCCAGGCCATTCCTGACGGGACGGGCAAAAACGCCAACGACGGTTCTCATCACCAGGAAAAAGGCGTCCCCTTCTGGCGCGATATTCAGTTGCTGCTGATTGGCGTTGTGGTGCTGGCGATGGCCTTTGCTGAAGGGTCCGCCAACGACTGGCTACCGCTGCTGATGGTCGACGGTCACGGGTTTAGCCCGACATCCGGCTCGCTGATTTACGCAGGGTTCACGCTCGGGATGACCGTCGGGCGCTTTACCGGTGGCTGGTTTATTGACCGTTACAGTCGTGTGGCGGTGGTTCGCGCCAGCGCCCTGATGGGCGCGCTCGGTATTGGTCTGATTATTTTCGTCGACAGCGCCTGGGTGGCCGGCGTCTCTGTGATACTGTGGGGCCTGGGCGCATCGCTCGGTTTCCCGTTAACCATTTCTGCGGCCAGCGACACGGGGCCGGATGCACCGACACGCGTTAGCGTCGTGGCAACCACCGGCTATCTCGCCTTTCTCGTTGGCCCTCCGCTGCTCGGCTACCTCGGCGAACACTACGGTTTACGTAGCGCCATGCTGGTGGTGCTGGCGCTGGTACTGCTGGCCGCCGTTGTCGCCAGAGCCGTCGCCAAACCAAATTCAACTACGCAAACTGCGATGGAGAAGGGATAAATGGGTATTAAGTTAATTGCAGTCGATATGGATGGCACTTTTCTGAGCGATCAAAAGACCTATAATCGCGAACGTTTTCTTGCACAGTATCAGCAGATGAAAACGCAGGGTATTCGTTTTGCGGTCGCCAGTGGCAATCAGTACTACCAGCTCATCTCTTTCTTTCCTGAGATTGCCCATGAGATCTCCTTTGTCGCCGAAAACGGCGGTTGGGTGGTAAGCGAAGGCCAGGATATCTTTAACGGCGATCTGGCGAAATCCGATTTTACCGCCATCGTTGATCACCTGTTAACCCGCGCCGATGTCGAAATCATCGCCTGCGGTAAGAACAGTGCGTATACCCTGAAAGCGTACAACGACGAGATGAAAGCCACCGCCGGCATGTACTATCACCGCCTCGAATTCGTGGATGATTTCAACAATATCAATGACGTGTTTTTCAAATTTGGCCTGAACATCTCAGACGATCGGATCCCGGAAGTTCAGCAAGCCCTGCACGACGCCATTGGCGATATCATGGTGCCTGTTCACACCGGCTATGGCAGCATCGATCTCATTATCCCCGGCGTACACAAAGCGAACGGACTGCGCCTGCTCCAGCAGCGTTGGGGAATTGACGATAGTGAAGTCGTGGTGTTTGGGGATGGCGGAAATGATGTTGAAATGCTGCGCCAGGCGGGCTTTAGTTTTGCAATGGAAAATGCGGCAGATACGATTGCGAAGGCCGCGAAATATCGAGCTGGCTCAAACAACAAAGAAGGCGTCCTCGACATCATTGATTGTGTCCTGAAGAACGAAGCGCCATTTAATTAACAACGACTTGCGTTATTCACCAGGCTAAGGTGTTTACACCGCCATCCGATTTTATTGCCTGATGGCGGTGCGCTTAGCGGGCCAACAATGTCGCCATTACCCTTCCCGGGTATTCCCGGCCTGTTTATCTTTCAGGAAGATAAACATCAGCAACAGCCACAACATGCCGCTCGCCAGATTAAACAGGCTGAACAGCCCATTCCCGCCGAGCAGATAAGCGTGCTTACTCAGTTCAATCCCGACGGTAAAGATCAGCATTTGCAGCATTCCCATCGCCGCAGAGACCGTGCCTTTACTCATGTCGCTGGCGAACAGGGTGAGGCGCACCAGTCCGGCGTTGGCCACACCGATGCCAAAAGCGTAAACGCTCAGACCGGCCGTCATCCACAAATACGCATGGGACGAGACGACGGTGGCCGCCGCGGCGATGAGCAGTCCCAGCACAATCGGCCAGCCGCCCATGATGATGAGCGAACGCACCGTACGCCGAGCGGTCAGGCGCGCCAGCATCAGGTTCCCGGCGATCAGCGCGCCAAAAATCGGCACCTGTAGCAGGCCATACTCGTAGCTACTAAGCTGTTCGCCGCTGATGATAATAATCGGTGACTGGGCGATCCAGGCCAGCAACGGCAGGCTGACGAACCCCAGCGCCAGCGCGCCGGCGACAAAGCGCCCATTTTTCAGCACCAGTCTGTAATCATTACCCAGCGCCTTTAGCGATAGCGGCTCGCCGATCCGCGTGGCGGTCTCCGGCATCGCCCGCTGCAGACCAAAGAACGCGATCGCCGCCAGTGCGGCGAACAGCACAAACATGCCTTCCCACGGCAGGACATGCACCCATGCCGCTCCCACCAGCGGTCCAAGCAGTGGCGCTATCAGCGCGACGTTCGCCATCAGGGCGGTGATTTTAATACACACGGCCTCTTCAAAGGACTCCTGGATCGCCGCGTAGCCCACCGCGCCAATAAAGCACAGACTGATGCCCTGCAAAAAACGCAGCAGGGTAAATTGTTCGATGCTTTGCGCCAGCAGCGTTGCCAGGCAGGTGACAATAAACCACACCACGCCCGCTAACATCACCGGACGACGGCCAATGCGATCCGACAGCGGCCCTAACAGCCATTGCAAAAACATACCGCCGGCCAGATAGGCGGTCATGGAGGTGGGTACCCAGTCGATCCCCGCCTGATATTGTTCCACCACCGCCAGCATGCCGGGTTGGATCATATCGTTGCCAATGTAGGTGGAGAATTCGTAGAGCACCAGACAGAGAGGGAAAAGCAGCGCCTGACGTCCAAGACGGGCACCTTGTTGTAAACGGTTTTGCATGCAATCTCTTCGACAATAAAAAATCGCGCAAAGTGTAATGAAAGAGCCTCACCTGAGATAGTGAATTATGCGTGGTAAAAGCAAAATGCGCACATTTTTACCCGCTCATGAAAATCCTTCCCCGGGTTTAAGGTTAGTCTACGTTGACGCGGTTATGCTGAGTGAAAATCACGAGCGATGTCTGAAACACCTTCTTTTACAGGTAAATAAGACAATCCCTCTTTACCCTGCGGACGGACACTTTTATTCTCGGCCTGCCTGGATTTTCATTAAACGAACTGAGTCTGACTGCTATGCTGGAAAATATTAACTATTCGCTGTTCTACTTTATCAATGCCACGCCGGACTCGGCATCGTGGATGATTTCCCTCGCCATTTTTATCGCCAAAGATCTGATCAACATCGTCCCGCTGTTAGCCGTTGTTCTCTGGCTGTGGGGACCGCGTGAACAGGTTTGCGCGCAGCGGCAGTTGATCGTCAAAATGGCGATGGCGCTGGTCGTTAGCCTGCTGGTGTCATGGGTAATGGGACACCTGTTCCCACACGATCGTCCGTTTGCCGATCGCATTGGCTACAATTATCTCCAGCATGCGGCAGATGACTCGTTCCCCAGCGATCACGGCACGGTGATATTTACCTTCGCGCTGGCGTTTTTGTTCTGGCATCGTCTCTGGTCCGGCGTTCTGTTGATGGTGTTGGCCGTCACCATCGCCTGGTCCCGCGTCTATCTTGGCGTGCACTGGCCGCTCGACATGCTCGGCGGACTGCTGGCTGGGATGATCGGCTGCCTGAGCGCGCAGATGATCTGGCAAAAATTCGGTCCGGCCCTCTATCGTGGCCTGCAACACGGTTACCGCATCTGCTTCGCCCTGCCGATTCGTAAAGGCTGGGTACGTGACTAGACGAAGGAAAAAAGAGTAATATTAAGCGCACTGAAAGAGACAGAGCGCTTAATTATTCATCCAGGGGAATTATGGAAACACGTCGCGAAGAGCGTATTGGTCAATTGCTGCAGGCACTGAAACGCAGCGATAAACTCCATCTTAAGGAAGCCGCGACCCTGCTGGGCGTCTCTGAAATGACCATTCGCCGCGACCTGAATAACAACAGTGCGCCGGTAGTGCTGCTCGGTGGCTATATTGTGCTGGAACCCCGCAGCGCCAGCCACTATCTGCTCAGCGATCAAAAATCCCGCTTAGTGGAAGAAAAACGTCGTGCGGCGCAGCTGGCGGCAAGTCTGGTGCAGCCGCATCAGACGCTGTTTTTTGACTGCGGTACGACGACGCCGTGGATCATCGAAGCGATCGATAATGACATCCCGTTTACCGCCGTCTGCTATTCCCTGAATACGTTTCTGGCATTGCAGGAAAAACCGCTGTGCCGGGCGATCCTCTCCGGCGGCGAATTTCACGCCAGCAATGCGATTTTCAAACCGCTTGATGCTCAGGAAACCCTGAACAATATCTGTCCGGATATCGCCTTTTATTCCGCTGCCGGCGTTCATATCAGCAAAGGGGCGACCTGTTTTAATCTGGAAGAATTGCCGGTGAAACACTGGGCAATGTCGATGGCGCAACACCACGTACTGGTGGCCGATCACAGCAAATTTGGCAAGGTCCGTCCGGCGCGGATGGGAGATTTAAAACACTTTGACATCGTGGTAAGCGACTGCTGCCCTGACGATGAATTTGTCAGCTTCGCCAAAGCGCAGCGAATTAAGCTTATGTACTAATTGCCGTTTGCCGGACAGGCGTCAGCGCTATCCGGCAATCATCAGGACTTAAGAGAACCAGCTACCGAACCACTGATGAAATTTCATCAGTACGAAATCCCACATCCGACCAAAGAAGCCGCCCTCTTCTACCGCCTCCATCACGATCAACGGACGCTGTTCAATCGATTTGCCGTTCAACTGGAAGTCAATCGTCCCGACCACCTGGCCCTTTTTCAGCGGCGCGGTGAGCTGCGGTTCCGTCAGCGTAAAGCTGGCTTTCAGGTTTTTCAGTTGACCGCGCGGAATCGTCACAGAACCGGCTTCGCCAGCCCCCAGATTCACCTCACTCTTGTCACCAAACCAGACGCGCTGGGTCACAAAGGTGGCATCCGGTTTGATAGGCGTTACGGTCTCAAAGAAGCGGAACCCCCAGGTCAACAGTTTTTCTGATTCATTAAAGCGGATACGGTCAGTTTTGGTGCCTAATACCACCGAAATCAGACGCATGTCGCCCTGAGTGGCCGACGCGACCAGATTGTATCCGGCTCCCGCCGTGGTGCCTGTTTTCATGCCGTCAACGTTCAGGCTGGAGCTCCAGAGCAGACGGTTTCGGTTGGGCTGGCGAATCTTGTTAAAAGTGAACTCTTTTTCTTTATGGATCGCATACTCTTCCGGCACATCGTGGATCAGTGCTTTACCCAGCAGCGCCATATCACGCGCGGTGCTGAACTGGCCCGGCGCATCCAGACCGTGTACCGTCTGGAAGGTGGTGTTCGTCAACCCAAGCTTTTTCGCATAACCATTCATCAGACCGATAAACGACTCCTGGCTCCCTGCGACATAGTCTGCCAGTGCGATACAGGCGTCGTTGCCGGACTGAATAATCACCCCTTTATTGAGATCGGAAACCGCCACCTGATCGCCGGGCTTCAGGAACATGACCGAGGAGCCGCGCAGCGCCGGGTTACCGGTCGCCCACGCGTCTTTGCCTATCGTCACCATGTCGGTCAGTTTAATTTTGCCCGCTTTGAGTGCCTGCCCCACCACATAGCTGGTCATGATTTTCGTCAGACTGGCCGGATCCAGTTTCTCATCGGCATTGCCTTCTGCCAGCACCTTACCGCTGGCGTAATCCATTAAAATCCACGCGCGCGCATCAACGCTCGGCGGTTCAATGGTCTGTTCCGCCGCCATCACCGTCGGCGCAAAGAGAAAGAGAAGGGCTGAACCCGCTGCGAAATTACGAAGGGAAGAAACGTATTGCGTCATAAATGCCACCCGAGTATCCATTCAAAAAATATACGTCATACCACCGTATAATAAGTGCGGTGAGTAATAACGCACTAAGAAGCGTAAGTGAACCGTAAGTTGGTAAAGTTTTTAAAGTTTATGCAATAACCCCCCGCTATGCCGCAACGGAGAGGAGTTTTTTGTTGGCTGTTGCGTAAATGTTAGCTTTATCTCACCATGTGGAGTGAACGCAGCCCTGAGGCTGTCCATTTTTTGAGGGGTAATTATGATTACGCTGTGGGGCCGGAATAACTCAACCAACGTCAAAAAAGTATTGTGGACGCTCGAAGAACTGGAATTACCGTTTAATCATATCCTGGCGGGAGGACAGTTTGGCCTGAACCATGATGCCGATTATCTGGCGATGAACCCGAACGGTCTGGTGCCTTTGCTACGTGATGATGAAAACGACCTGCTGCTGTGGGAGTCCAACGCCATCGTGCGTTACCTGGCTGCCCAGTATGGACAAAAACGCCTGTGGGTCGAGTCACCGGCACGTCGGGCTGAAGGCGAAAAATGGATGGACTGGGCGAATCAAACCCTCAGTCCAGCACACCGTGTGGTGCTTTTTGGTTTAGTGAGAACACCGCCGGAACAGCGCGATCACGCCGCTATCGATGCCGGGGCGAAACGCTGCGACGAGCTGTTCGCGATCCTCGACGCGGCGCTGGCCGACCAGCCCTGGTTCTCGGGAAAAGCGTTTGGCACCGGTGACATCGCCATCGCGCCGTTTGTCTACAACCTGTTCAACGTGGGACTGACATGGACACCGCGTCCGCATCTTGAGCGCTGGTACCAGCAGCTCAGCGAGCGCCCGGCGTTTCGTAAAACGGTCATGATCCCGGTCAGCTAAGCCGTTCAGGTACGCGGGCTGACTTTAAGCAACTCGCCATCGGACTCGTCGGTTAAGACATACAGATAACCGTCGGGCCCGACGCGTACGTCGCGGATCCGCTGTTTTCGCTCACCCAGAATGCGCCCCTCTTCAGCGACCGTATTGCCATTCACCCTCATCACAATCACATTCTGGTCCTTCAGTGCGCCAATGAACAGTTTCTGCCGCCACTGAGGGAAAGTATCGTGGTCATAAAAGGCCATCCCGCTAACGGCAGGTGATTTCTGCCAGTAGAAAATGGGCTGTTCGGTACCTGCCACCTTTTCGCCCTGCGCTTCCGGGATTTTCAGCCCGCTATAGTTAATGCCCCATGTCGCCAGCGGCCAGCCGTAGTTTTTGCCTTTTTCGGGGATATTGATCTCATCTCCGCCGCGCGGCCCGTGCTCATTGAGCCACAGCGTATCGCTCCACGGATTCATCGCCATCCCCTGCGGATTACGGATCCCATAAGACCAGATTTCCGGGCGCGCGCCAGGCTGATTAACAAACGGATTGTCCGCCGGGATTTTCCCCTGATCGGTCAGACGCACCACTTTCCCCTGCAGTTTGTCGAGGTCCTGTGCCGTCGGCCGCTGGTTGTTTTCCCCCAGCCCGATGAACAGATGCCCCTTACCGTCAAACACCAGTCGTCCACCGAAATGATTGCCGGTAGAGAGTTTTGGCATCTGCCGGAAGACCGTCTGGAAGTTTTCCAGCCGCGAAAGGTCGTCGCTGAGTCGACCATAGCCCACCGCAGTTCCTGCTTTTCCCTCTGCATCAGCCTGGGAAAAACTGAGCCAGACGCGCCGGGACTGGCTAAAGTCCGGTGCCAGCGCCACGTCCAGCAGACCGCCCTGCCCGTTTGCCCACACCTTTGGCACCCCAGGCAGCGGGTCAGAAAGCCCTTTTCCTGCCTGCCAGTGGCGCAACTGCCCACCCTTCAGAGTGATCAGCATGCCGTCGTCGCCCGGCAGAAAGGCCAGCGCCCACGGGTGGTCAAGTTTGGTTTGCAGCACCTCAACATTGACCGCAGGCGTTTTCGCCTGAGCAAACCAGGGGAAAATTAGCAATGTCATTACTGGGATAAGCGAACGACGCATAACGCCTCCTTGTTGACTCTGGTTAAAGCGTAGTCAGCGAAGAACGTCAGGAAGGCATTTTTACAAAAACTTAACGATGAAAGGGGGAGTCGCCTCCCCCTGGAATCAGGCATCTTCAAGCGTGGAATGAGCCTGCAAACTCTGAATGCTCAGCGTTAAGGTTGTCAGGCAGGTATTGAGTTTTTCTGCATTGACGGCAATAAAATTCGGACAGTCGTGGTGTCCGCTCATCAGGCACACCGCCGCAGCGGCGAGTGCGCCTTCGGCATGGTGCAAAGCATCCCACTCTTCCTGATCGAGATGCAGATTCAAGCGCAACGATTTATCGTGCAGCTCTCGGTTCAGTTCGAAAAAGTTCTCACGTAGATGATCATTCTCGCTGACTGACATGTATCCTTTCGCCATCCTTAGCTGCAGATACGCAGCGAGGTCGATCCTGGCGTTGATAAGCTTATTCAGCAGATCGGTTCTCAGTCTGTCAACGAACATACTTCGTTCCTCCTCTTCCAGCCATGGTGCAACATAATAGTATGGCTATTTTTTGTACAATGTGATGCCTGAGATCAATAATTCACCCGCCATTAACATAATTTACAAAGTCGCTATAAGCCAATACCGACTTTCCCGCCCTTATCGGGTGAGATAGCAATACAATTTTTGTGCGGAACTCTGTAGAATCCCTGCCCTGAACATTCCAATAACTGAACAATTTTTAAGCTATGAGCAAAGTAACCCACCAGCCGAAAATCGGCTTCGTTTCCCTCGGCTGTCCAAAAAACCTCGTCGATTCGGAACGTATCCTGACTGAACTGCGTACCGAAGGCTACGATGTCGTCCCGAGTTACGACGACGCCGATATGGTGATCGTCAATACCTGCGGTTTTATCGACAGCGCAGTGCAGGAATCACTGGAAGCCATTGGCGAAGCGCTGAACGAAAACGGCAAAGTGATCGTCACCGGCTGTCTGGGCGCGAAAGAAGATCAGATCCGTGAAGTCCATCCGAAAGTGCTGGAAATCACCGGGCCGCATAGCTATGAGCAGGTTCTGGAACATGTTCACCACTACGTGCCGAAACCGAAGCACAATCCGTTCCTGAGCCTGGTGCCGGAACAAGGCGTGAAGCTGACCCCACGTCATTACGCCTACCTGAAAATTTCTGAAGGCTGCAATCATCGCTGCACCTTCTGCATCATTCCGTCCATGCGCGGCGATCTGGTTAGCCGTCCAATTGGTGATGTGCTGAGCGAAGCAAAGCGTCTGGTCGATGCCGGTGTGAAAGAGATCCTCGTGATTTCTCAGGACACCTCCGCCTATGGCGTGGATGTGAAGCATCGTACCGGGTTCTATAACGGTGAACCGGTGAAAACCAGCATGGTCAGCCTGTGTGAACAGCTGTCTAAACTGGGTATCTGGACGCGTCTGCACTATGTCTACCCGTATCCTCACGTTGATGACGTGATCCCGCTGATGGCGGAAGGTAAGATCCTGCCATATCTGGATATCCCGCTTCAGCACGCCAGCCCACGTATTCTCAAGTTGATGAAGCGCCCCGGCTCGGTTGACCGCCAGCTGGCGCGCATCAAGCAATGGCGTGAAATCTGTCCGGAGCTGACCCTGCGCTCAACGTTTATTGTTGGCTTCCCGGGTGAAACGGAAGACGATTTCCAGATGCTGCTCGACTTCCTGAAAGAAGCGCGTCTCGACCGCGTAGGCTGCTTCAAATACAGCCCGGTAGAAGGCGCTGGCGCCAATGCGCTGCCGGATCAGGTACCGGAAGAGGTGAAGGAAGAGCGCTGGAACCGCTTTATGCAACTGCAACAGCAGATCTCTGCGGAACGTTTGCAGGAAAAAGTTGGTCGCGAAATTCTGGTGATCGTCGATGAAGTCGACGAAGAAGGCGCGATTGGTCGCAGCATGGCCGACGCCCCGGAAATCGACGGCGCAGTCTATCTGAACGGTGAAACCAACGTGAAGCCGGGCGACGTAATCCGCGTGAAAGTGGAAAACGCCGACGAGTACGACCTGTGGGGCACCCGCGCTTAACTCTTACTGACCCAGCCGGATAAGGCATTTATGCCCCATCCGGCAATGCCTGATAACGACGCCAACGCGTCTTATCAGGCCTGTGGCTCACCCTTTTATCTTCGGGTCCAGCGCGTCGCGCAGGCCATCGCCTAACAGATTAAACGCCAGTACCGTCAGGAAAATCGCCACCGCCGGGAACAGCGCCACATGCGGCGCAATCACCATATCCGCCCGCGCTTCATTCAGCATCGCGCCCCACTCCGGCGTCGGCGGCTGTGCGCCCAGTCCCAGAAACGACAGACTTGCCGCAGAGATGATCGACGTACCAATACGCATGGTAAAAAAGACCACAATCGACGAGACGGTTCCTGGCAGGATATGACTGAAAATAATGGTCGCATCGCTGGCACCAATACTGCGCGCCGATTCGATAAACGTCTGGCGTTTCAGCACCAGCGTGTTGCCGCGCACCAGACGCGCAAATGCCGGGATTGAGAAGATCGCCACCGCGATAATCACGTTGGCAATGCCGCTACCTAATACCGCGACCACAGCAATCGCCAGCAGGATACCCGGAAACGCAAACAGCACGTCGCAGATGCGCATGATGACCCGGTCCCACCAGCCTTCATAGTAACCCGCGAGCAGCCCCAGTACGGTGCCAATAACCGCGCCAATCAATACTGCAAATACCCCTGCCGCCAGTGAAATTTGCGCGCCAACCAGCACGCGGCTGAAGATATCTCTGCCCAGCGAATCCACGCCGAACCAGTGCATCATCGACGGTCCGTCATTCAGCCTGTCGTAATCGAAATAGTTTTCCGCATCGAACGGCGTCAGCCAGCGGGCGAAGATTGCCACCAGGATCAGCAGCAGCACAAACAGGCCTGCTATCAACGCCACATGCTGACGGCGAAAACGTCGCCAGAATTCGTGCCACGGCGTGCGTACCCGCTCGGGTTTCACCATTGGCATGGCATCTAAAATCGCCTGACGGCGCCAGTTAAGTAAACGCATCCTTACTTGTACCTGATAGCCGGGTTAATGGCGGCATACAGCACATCCACCACTAAGTTGATAAGTATAAATTCCAGTGAGAACAACAGGACTTCCGCCTGAATCACCGGATAATCGCGCATCTCTACGGAGTCCACCAGCAAACGTCCGAGACCGGGCCAGTTGAAGACCTTTTCGACCACGATAGACCCGCCGAGCAAAAAGCCGAACTGTAACCCCATCATGGTGACCACCGGGATCATCGCATTGCGCAGCCCATGCTTGAGCACCACCCAGGTTTCGCTGATCCCTTTCGCCCGGGCGGTACGCATATAGTCTTCACTGAGCACATCGACAAATGAGGCGCGGGTAAAGCGTGCCATCACTGAGGCCACCGCCGCGCCAAGGGTGACAGACGGCAGAATATAGTGCTGCCAGCTATCGGCCCCGACGGTCGGCAACCAGCCTAACTCCACGGAGAACACCTGCATTAACAACATCCCCAGCGCGATCGCCGGAAAGGAGATCCCGGTAACGGCCAGCGTCATGCTGAGGCGATCCGGCCAGCGATTACGCCATACCGCCGCGACAATTCCCGCCGCCATACCGAACAGAACGGCCCAGATCATACTGGTCAACGTCAGCCACAGCGTCGGCATAAACCGGCTGGCGATCTCCTCCGAGACCGGCCGACGGGAAACCATCGAGAGGCCAAAATCGCCCTGCAACACGTTAGTCATGTAATGCCAGAACTGGACATGCAGCGGCCTGTCGAGACCGAGTTGCTGACGAACCAGCTCAATCACCTGCGAGTCGGCTTCCGGCCCGGCAATCAGCCGCGCCGGGTCACCGGGCAACAGGTGAACAAATAAAAACACCAGCACCGCAACAATGAACAGGGTCGGAATCAACCCCAGCAGGCGTTTAAGGATATAGTTAAGCATCCGATTTCCGCTGTGGCTTATTTCAAATCTGCATCATCAAAGCTGAACCCGGTATCTGGCATGATCCAGAAACCGGTCAGTTTGTTACTGTGCGCCGAGACCAGTTTTTCCACCACCAGCGGGATCCACGGCGACTCTTTCCAGACGATATCCTGCGCCGCTTTGTACAGCCGCGCTTTCTCTTGCGGATCGGTCGTTTTCAGCGCGTCGGCGAGGTCAGTGTCAACCTGCGGATTGCTGTAGAACGCGGTGTTAAACAGCGTTGGCGGCCAGTTTTGTGAGGCAAACAGCGGCGACAATGCCCAGTCGGCTTCACCGGTCGACGCCGACCAGCCAGTGTAGAACATTCTCACGCCGCTCTCTTTCTGCCCTTTGCCCTCAACTTCCGACGCGCGCTGACCGGCATCCATCGCCGTCACCTGCACTTTAACCCCCACCTGCGCCAGTTGCTGTTGGGTAAACTGCAACACTTTCTGGGCGGTACTGTGATTGTGCGATGACCATAGCGTGGTGCTAAAACCGTTTGGATAACCCGCTTCTTTCAGCAGTTCACGCGCTTTTGCCGGATCGTAAGGCCAGGGCGTGTAGCTTTGCGCATAAGCAATCGACGGCGGCACCACGCCGGTAGCCGGGGTCGCATAGCCAGCAAACGCCACTTTCACCAGCGCCTGACGGTTGATGGCGTAGTTTAACGCCTCGCGGACTTTCGGGTTGTCGAACGGTTTTTGCGTCACGTTCATGCTGATGTAACGCTGCATGATCGACGGACTGGCGACCAGCTGCAGATTTTTGTTTTTCTCTAACAGCGCCGCCTGCTCGTAGGGGATCGGGAAGGCAAACTGTGCTTCCCCGGTTTGCAGCATCGCCGCACGGGTATTGTTATCGGTGACCGGACGCCAGGTGATGCTATCCAGCTTCGGTAATCCCGGCTGCCAGTAATCGGCAAATTTCTTCACCTTCACAAAATCGGTTTGATTCCAGGTGTCCAGCACATACGGACCAGTGCCGACCGGATGAAAGCCAATCTCTTTGCCGTATTTCGCCAGCGCGGCTGG
This sequence comes from Citrobacter sp. LST-B2, assembly GCF_057983045.1. Taxonomy (NCBI): domain Bacteria; kingdom Pseudomonadati; phylum Pseudomonadota; class Gammaproteobacteria; order Enterobacterales; family Enterobacteriaceae; genus Citrobacter; species Citrobacter sp. LST-B2. Next base: position 1,772,480 of record NZ_CP192598.1, on the reverse strand, counting down.
TGAGATCATCGCCGTTGCCGGGTGCGCCAGAATATTAATAAACGCGGAGAACGGCTGCTTCAGAGTGATTTTTACCGTCGCGGGATCGACAGCCTCTGTTTTGGCGATGTTTTTATACAGGTTATAACGCTTAAGGCTATTGGCGGGATCGCTGGCGCGATCGAGGTTTATTTTCACCGCCTCGGCGTTAAAGTCGGTCCCGTCCTGGAATTTCACCCCCTGACGCAGTTTAAGGGTATACACCAGGCCGTCGTCAGAGACGGTGTAACTTTCTGCCAGCACGTTCTTCAGCTTCATCTCTTTATCAAGGCCAAACAGCCCCTGATAAAACGATTTTGCCACCTGCTGCGATAAGGTGTCATTCGCATCATATGGATCGAGCGTGGTGAAGTTGGACCCCACCGCGACCACTACATCTTTCGCGGCAAACGCCGGGGACGCCGCCAGCGCGGTCGTCGCGCCTAATGCCAGCAGCCAATGTCGGGCGAGTAATTTTGTCATCTTTTTTCTCCTGAACCCTGCCTGATTGTTATAAACGCAATAGCGCATTTTCTTGTTGTGGACGCGCGACATAATGTCCGGGCCCGACTAACTGCAATGAAACCGGTGCAGGCGCTTCGCCGCGCCGGTAAATGTTGCTGGGCAGATCGTTCGACAGCAGCACCCGCTGCGGGCGGTGATGTCCGGGGTCGGCAACCGGAACCGCCGCCATGAGCTTGCGGGTATACGGATGCTGAGGATCTTCAAACAGCGCAGCGCGTGGGCCGATCTCAACAATCTGCCCCATATGCATCACCGCCACGCGGTGGCTGATCCGTTCAACGACGGCCATATCATGCGAGATGAACAGCCAGGCGATCCCCAGCTCTCGCTGCAAGTCGAGCAGCAGGTTGATAATTTGCCCGCGAATCGACACATCCAGCGCGGAGACCGACTCATCGGCAATAATCACTTTTGGATTGAGCGCCAGCGCGCGGGCAATACAGATCCGCTGGCGCTGTCCGCCGGAAAACTCATGCGGGTAACGCCACGCATGTTCAGGTTTCAACCCGACACGCTCCAGCAGCCACGCCACCCGATCGGCCGCCGCCTTCCCCTGCAACAACCCGTGGACGCGCAGTGGCTCCATGATCGAATAACCCACGGTTTGTCGCGGGTCGAGTGAGGCGTACGGATCCTGAAAAATAAACTGAATATCGCGACGCAATGGCTGCAATTGACTGTCGGACAACGTATCGATTCGCTGACCGTTGAAAATAATCTCGCCGGACTGCGACTCCACCAGGCGCAGTAGCGCACGTCCGGTGGTGGATTTGCCACAGCCTGACTCACCGACCAGCGACAGCGTCTCGCCAGGCCAGAGATCAAAGCTGACATTTTCCACCGCATGCACTTCGCGGGTCACCCGATTAAGGATACCGCTACGTAACGGGAAACGAGTCACCAGATTGCGTACCTGCAAAATGGGCTCTCCCTCGACCACCGTATTTTGATCGACGGGCCGCTCACGCTTTTCCGGCTCGCTCAAAGAGATCAACGGGAAGCGGCGCGGATAAGGGAGACCTTTCATCGCGCCAAGTTGCGGTACCGCCGCTAATAATGACTGCGTGTAAGGATGCTGTGGCGCGCGGAAGATCTGTTCCACAGTGCCGGTCTCCACCCCTTCGCCCTGATACATCACCAGTACACGATCGGCGACATCCGCGACCACGCCCATATCGTGAGTGATGAAAATCACTCCCATCGACATCTCTCGTTGCAGGACTTTGATCAGTTGCAGGATTTGCGCCTGAATCGTGACGTCCAGCGCGGTTGTCGGTTCATCGGCAATCAGCACCGCCGGGCGACACGAGAGCGCCATCGCAATCATTACCCGCTGGCGCATGCCGCCGGATAGCTGATGGGGATAGCGTGAAAGGATCGCTTTCGCCTCCGGAATGCGAACCTGATCGAGCATCCTCTTCGCCTCCGCCATCGCCTCTTCCCGTCCCGCCCCCTGATGCAGGCGAATGGACTCGGCTATCTGCTCACCCACGGTAAACACCGGATTGAGCGATGTCATCGGCTCCTGAAAGATCATGGCGATATCGGCGCCACGGACCCGCTGAAGCTGCGACGTACTCTGTTCGCCCAGCTCAATCACCTCGCGGTTCCGACGACGCAGCAGCATCTGCTCGCACTGCACCTCACCACCAGACTGTTCAATCAGTCGCATCAGCGACAGCGCGGTGACCGATTTTCCTGAACCGGATTCACCGACAATCGCCAGCGTCTCGCCGCGCCTGAGACGAAACGACAGGTTCCGCACCGCCTCAGTACGCTGCTGGTCCTGTTGAAAGGCTATATTCAGATTGCTGACGGCCAGCACGTCGCTGGCATCAAGCGCATCACTGTGTGGCAACGGTGTCCCCTTTTTCCCGGTAAATCCCGGTCGTTGGTGTATCCCCGGCATAACCCCAGGCGCGATACATGCCTTCGCAATTAAACGGCAAGGCCACATTCCCCTCATGATCGATGGCGATCAGCCCGCCGCTCCCGCCGAGTGCCGGTAACTTCTCCATCACTACCCGCTCGCAGGCCTCCGATAAGCTCAGCCCGCCGTAATCCATCAACGCCGCAATATCGTAAGCCGCCAGCGCGCGGATAAACACTTCGCCGGTACCGGTGCAGGAGACCGCCACACTGGCATTATTGGCATAACAGCCCGCCCCAACAAGCGGACTGTCGCCGACGCGGCCCGGTAATTTGTTGGTCATGCCTCCGGTCGAGGTCGCTGCCGCCAGATTGCCATGCACATCCAGCGCTACCGCGCCCACGGTGCCCATTTTTTTGCCTTCGTCCAGCGGCGCGCCGCTGTGATCCAGCACGGTTTCGCCGCTTGAGCGCGCGACCTGCAGTTGTTGATAACGTTCAGGCGTCGAAAAGAGATCCGCAGACACCAGCGCCATCCCTTCTCCGGTCGCGAATTTTTCAGCGCCTGCGCCAATCATCATGACATGCGGGCTACGCTCCATCACCAGTCTGGCAGCAAGGATCGGGTTACGCAGATGGCTGACGCCCGCCACCGCGCCGGCTTTCAGGGTATTGCCATCCATGATGCAGGCATCCAGTTCATGGGTCTCATCACGGGTATACACCGCGCCGATCCCGGCATTAAACAGCGGACACTCTTCAAGCAGTCGCACGGCTTCAGTGACCACATCCAGCGCGCTTTCTCCCGCTTCCAGCATCTTTTGCCCGACGTCGACAATGTCGGAAAGCGCCTGGATATAGCGTAATTCCTGCTCCTGGCTCATCTGCGCGCGGGTAATCGCCCCTGCACCGCCGTGAATTGCAATGACTGCTTTGCCCATATTTGCCGTCCGTCTTCTACAAATATCAGAATTCTGTAGAGTTATTGATTCGATTTTTGACTATAGAAAGATGCGATTAGCATGTAAAGCATTCACACCCTTCCTAAGTCCGAGGTGGCATACAGTCCCCTCGCATTTTCTGACATAATAGACGGATTCGATTTTGCCCCGCAGGAGTGTTTTCATGGAATTTACCGCCGGACTGATGCCGCTGGAAACGGCGCTTACCGAAATGTTGTCGCGTGTTACCCCGCTCACCGCCGTCGAGACGTTACCGCTGGTGCAGTGCTTTGGCAGAATTCTGGCGACTGACGTGGTTTCGCCGTTGGACGTCCCGGGCTTCGATAATTCGGCGATGGACGGTTACGCGGTACGTCTGGCCGATCTCGCCAACGGACATCCGCTGCCGGTCGCTGGCAAAGCGTTCGCCGGTCAGCCGTTCCAGGGAGAATGGCCTGCGGGCAGCTGTATTCGCATTATGACCGGTGCGCCAGTACCGCCGGGATGTGACGCGGTAGTGATGCAAGAGCAGACTGAACAGACAGACAACGGCGTGCGTTTTACCGCCGACGTTCGCGCCGGGCAAAATATCCGCCGTCGTGGCGAAGACATCGGGCAAAACGCAGTGGTTTTCCCTGCCGGTACACGTCTTACCACAGGCGAACTGCCGGTACTGGCCTCGCTCGGCATTGCCGACATCCAGGTGGTGCGTAAAGTGCGCGTTGCGCTGTTCTCGACGGGAGATGAACTGCAACTGCCCGGTCAACCACTCGGCGAAGGTCAGATTTATGATACTAACCGCCTGACGGTGCACCTGATGCTGCAACAGTTGGGTTGCGACGTAATCAATTTAGGCATCATCCGCGATGATCCGCACGCCCTGCGCACGGCGTTTATCGAAGCCGACAGTCAGGCGGATGTGGTGATTAGCTCCGGCGGCGTATCGGTCGGTGAAGCGGATTACACAAAAACCATTCTTGAAGAGCTGGGCGAAATCGCTTTCTGGAAACTGGCAATCAAGCCGGGCAAACCGTTCGCCTTTGGCAAACTGCGCAACAGCTGGTTCTGCGGTCTGCCGGGCAACCCGGTCTCAGCGGCGCTGACTTTCTACCAGTTGGTTCAGCCGCTGCTGGCGAAACTGAGCGGCAATACGGCCAGCGGATTACCCGCGCGCCAGCGCGTCCGTACCGCTTCGCGACTGAAGAAAACGCCGGGACGTCTCGATTTCCAGCGAGGTATGCTGCAGCGCACCGCTAACGGTGAACTGGAAGTAAGTACCACAGGCCATCAGGGTTCACATATTTTTAGTTCCTTCAGTCAGGGCAACTGCTTCATTGTGCTGGAGCGCGATCGTGGTAACGTCGAAGTGGGTGAATGGGTGGAAGTCGAACCCTTCAACGCGCTGTTCGGAGGCCTGTGATGGCAGAACTCAGCGATCAGGAGATGCTGCGCTACAACCGGCAGATCATTCTGCGCGGCTTTGACTTTGACGGACAGGAAGCGCTGAAGGAAGCCAGAGTACTGGTGGTGGGCCTCGGTGGGCTGGGCTGTGCGTCCTCGCAGTATCTGGCGAGCGCTGGCGTCGGCCACCTGACGCTGCTCGATTTCGACACCGTGTCGCTGTCAAATCTGCAGCGCCAGACGCTGCACAGCGATGCGACCCTCAACCAGCCGAAAGTGGAGTCGGCGCATGCCGCGCTAAGACGAATTAATCCGCACGTCGCGATTACCCCGATTAATGCGCTGCTGGATGAGACCGCCCTTCGGGCACTCATCGCCGAACACGATCTGGTGCTGGACTGCACCGATAACGTCGCGATTCGTAACCAGCTCAATGCGGGTTGTTATGCGGCAAAAGTCCCGCTGATTTCTGGCGCGGCGATCCGCATGGAAGGACAGATCACTGTCTTTACCTACAAAGAAGGTGAGCCCTGCTATCGCTGTCTGAGCCGTCTGTTTGGTGAAAATGCATTGACCTGCGTGGAAGCCGGAGTGATGGCGCCGCTGATTGGGGTGATAGGGTCGTTACAGGCAATGGAGGCGATAAAGCTGCTGGCGCAGTATGGTCAGCCCGCGTCAGGGAAAATCGTCATGTACGATGCCATGACCTGCCAGTTCCGCGAAATGAAGCTGATGCGTAATCCGGGCTGCGAGGTGTGTGGGGAAGCATCATCCTGAGTAGATTCCGGCCTGATAAGGCGTAGCGCCATCAGGCAATGATGGCGCGAATTGCCGGATGACGACGTTGCCTTATCCGACCTACAATTTACAGCGACGTGCGCCCAAAGGCACTCTGCCAGTCGTGTTCAAACTTCGCCACCGCCGCATCAACAGCCGGAGAGCTAATCAGCTGCTGGGCAACGTCCAGCGGTAAGGTGATGGATTCACAACCCGCCAGCAGACAATCCAGCGCCTGACGCGGTGTTTTGAAACTGGCGGCCAGCACTTTGGCATGCGGCGCATGCATCGTCAGTAAATTCTGCAAATCGTTGACGGTCTGAATGCCATCGCCGCCCTGCGCATCGACACGATTCACGTAAGGCGCAACATACTCCGCCCCCGCCAGCGCCGACAGCAGCCCCTGCGCCGCCCCGTACACCGCCGTTCCCAGCGTCGGAATGCCTTCCTCTTTCAGCAGTTTGATCGCCGCCAGACCTTCCGCCGTGACCGGCACTTTCACCACGATATCAGCAATGATCCCACGCAGTTTGCGCGCATCGCTCACCATCCCTTGTGCCGTTGTCGCCATCACCTGAGCGAACAGACGCCCCTGTCCTCCCATCGCTTCATGCAATTGTGGCAATAAGACATCCAGCGGTTTTTTCCCCGCCGCCACAATACTGGGGTTGGTGGTCACGCCCGCCAGCGGGAAAACTCGCGCCAGCGCTTTCACCGCGTCAACATCGGACGTATCCAGATAAAGTTCCATAATCATTCCTCAACGACTCGTTAGCATAAATGAAAGATACCACGGCAAAACCTTTCTGTTAGTTGACGCACGTCAACATAACTTTCATTCGAAAGTTATTTAATCTTTATACGAAACAAATGAGGCCGTTTATGATTTTCAATATTCAGCGCTATTCTACACACGATGGCCCCGGTATCCGCACCGTGGTGTTCCTTAAAGGATGCTCTCTGGGCTGTCGCTGGTGTCAGAATCCGGAAAGCCGGGCGCGCACGCAGGATCTGCTGTTTGATGCACGTTTGTGCCTCGAAGGCTGCGAGCTTTGCGTAAAGGCGGCGCCGGGCGTCATCGAACGCGCGCTGAATGGCCTCCTTATCCATCGCGAAAAACTCACTGACGCGCATCTTACCCGCCTGACCGATTGTTGCCCCACTCAGGCATTGACCGTCTGCGGCGAGGTGAAAAGCGTGGATGAAATAATGACCACCGTTCTGCGCGATAAACCTTTTTATGACCGCAGCGGCGGCGGTATTACGCTTTCGGGCGGCGAACCGTTTATGCAGCCAGAGCTGGCCGCGTCGCTGTTTAAAGCCAGTCACGAAGCGGGCATTCATACCGCAGTTGAAACCTGTCTGCATGTGCCGTGGAAATACATTGAACCTTCATTGCCCTGGATCGATCTGTTCCTTGCAGATTTGAAACACGTTGCCGACGCGCCGTTTAAGCAATGGACGGATGGCAGCGCATCACGCGTGCTGGAAAACCTGAAAAAGCTCGCCGCTGCCGGGAAAAAAATCATCATCCGCGTTCCGCTGGTTCAGGGGTTTAACGCGGATGAAGAGGCCATTAAAGCGATTACCGATTTTGCCGCCGACGAACTGCACGTCAGCGAGATCCACTTTTTGCCCTACCACACGCTGGGCATCAATAAATACCACTTGCTCAACCAACCCTACCACGCGCCGGATAAGCCGCTGGATGCACCCGATCTGCTCGCCTTTGCGCAGCAGTACGCCTGCACGAAAGGTTTGACCGCGACTTTACGAGGATAAACCCATGACCCAACTGAAACTGGATACGCTCAGCGACCGTATCAAAGCGCACAAAACCGCGCTGGTGCATATCGTCAAACCACCGGTCTGTACCGAACGCGCGCAGCATTACACTGAAATGTACCAGCAGCATCTGGACAAGCCGATTCCGGTACGCCGCGCGCTGGCGCTGGCACATCATCTGGCACAACGAACCATCTGGATCAAACACGACGAGCTGATCATCGGTAACCAGGCAAGCGAAGTCCGCGCCGCGCCGATCTTCCCGGAATACACCGTGTCATGGATTGAAAAAGAAATCGACGACCTGGCGGACAGACCAGGGGCTGGTTTTGCGGTCAGTGAAGAGAACAAGCGCGTACTGCATGCCGTGTGCCCGTGGTGGCGCGGTCAGACCGTTCAGGACCGCTGCTACGGCATGTTTACTGATGAGCAAAAAGGGTTGCTGGAAACCGGTATTATCAAAGCTGAAGGCAACATGACCTCCGGTGACGCACACCTGGCGGTGAACTTCCCGCTTCTGCTGGAAAAAGGCATTGACGGCCTGCGGGAAAAAGTCGCAGAGCGCCGTTCTCGTATTAACCTGACTGTTCTCGAGGATCTGCATGGCGAGCAGTTTCTGAAAGCCATTGATATTGTGCTGGTTGCCGTCAGTGACCACATCGCCCGCTTCGCCGAACTGGCACGTAAAATGGCGAGTGAAGAGACGCGTATCAGCCGTCGTAACGAACTCCTGGCGATAGCAGAAAACTGCGATCTGATCGCCCACCAGCCGCCGCAAACTTTCTGGCAGGCGCTGCAACTGTGCTACTTCATCCAGTTGATTCTGCAAATTGAGTCCAATGGTCATTCGGTGTCGTTCGGGCGTATGGACCAGTATCTTTATCCGTACTACCGCCGTGACGTGGAGCTGAACCAGTCGCTGGACCGCGAACACGCCATTGAATTGCTGCACAGCTGCTGGCTTAAGCTGCTGGAAGTGAACAAAATCCGTTCCGGATCGCACTCTAAAGCCTCTGCAGGCAGCCCCCTCTATCAGAACGTCACCATTGGCGGACAAAGCCTGGTTAACGGTCAATCGATGGATGCGGTCAATCCGCTCTCTTACGCGATCCTTGAATCGTGCGGTCGTCTGCGCTCCACTCAGCCTAACCTCAGCGTGCGTTATCACGCCGGGATGAGCAATGACTTCCTCGACGCCTGCGTGCAGGTGATCCGCTGTGGCTTTGGGATGCCAGCATTTAACAACGATGAAATTGTCATCCCGGAATTTATCAAACTCGGAATTGAGCCGCAGGACGCCTACGATTACGCAGCGATCGGCTGTATCGAAACCGCGGTCGGCGGCAAGTGGGGCTACCGCTGCACCGGCATGAGCTTTATCAACTTTGCCCGCGTGATGCTCGCTGCGCTGGAAGGCGGTCGTGACGCCACCAGCGGGAAAGTCTTCCTGCCGCAGGAAAAAGCGCTTTCCGCCGGTAACTTCAACAATTTCGATGAGGTGATGGCCGCATGGGATGCGCAAATCCGCTACTACACGCGTAAATCGATTGAGATTGAGTATGTGGTCGACACCATGCTTGAAGAGAACGTGCACGATATTCTCTGCTCGGCACTGGTGGATGACTGCATCGAACGGGCGAAGAGCATTAAACAAGGTGGGGCGAAGTATGACTGGGTATCCGGCTTGCAGGTGGGTATCGCCAACCTCGGCAACAGCCTGGCCGCGGTGAAAAAACTGGTCTTTGAACAGGGGGCCATCGGTCAGCAACAGCTTGCGGCCGCGCTGGCGGATGATTTTGACGGCCTGACTCATGAGCAGTTGCGTCAGCGTTTAATCAACGGCGCGCCGAAGTATGGCAACGATGATGACACGGTCGACACCCTGCTGGCTCGCGCTTACCAGACCTATATTGATGAACTGAAGCAGTACCATAACCCACGCTACGGACGTGGTCCGGTCGGCGGCAATTATTACGCGGGCACCTCGTCTATCTCGGCAAACGTGCCGTTCGGCGCAGCGACTATGGCCACACCAGATGGGCGTAAAGCCCATACTCCGCTGGCCGAAGGGGCAAGCCCGGCGTCCGGTACTGACCATCTGGGTCCAACGGCGGTGATTGGCTCGGTCGGTAAACTGCCTACCGGTTCGATTCTGGGCGGTGTACTGTTAAACCAGAAGCTGAACCCGGCAACGCTGGAAAATGAATCCGACAAGCAGAAACTGATGATCCTGCTGCGCACCTTCTTTGAAGAGCACAAAGGCTGGCACATTCAGTACAACATCGTGTCGCGCGAAACCTTGCTGGAGGCGAAAAAACATCCTGATCAGTACCGTGATCTGGTGGTCCGTGTAGCCGGTTATTCCGCCTTCTTCACTGCACTTTCACCGGACGCGCAGGACGATATCATCGCCCGTACCGAACATATGCTGTAATTCTCCCCGTAGGCCGGATGGCGACACAAAGCGTCTTATCCGGCCTACTCGTCCCTCTTCACCGCTTTCATTCGAAATAAATTTGTGCTTTAGGTCACATTGTTATTAAAATGTTTCTGGTCGCAGTTTTGAGCCAGGAGCTTTATATGACCGTTAAAGTTATCGTCACCGATATGGACGGTACTTTTCTCAATGACGCCAAAAAGTACGATCACGCACGATTTATGGCGCAGTACCATGAGCTAAAAAAACGCAACATTGAATTCGTCGTCGCCAGCGGCAATCAGTATTACCAGCTCATCTCTTTCTTCCCCGAACTCAAAGACGAGATCTCTTTCGTTGCCGAAAACGGCGCGCTGGTGTTTGAGCATGGCAAACAGCTTTTTCACGGCGAACTCACGCGTCACGAATCTCAGGTTGTGATGGGCGAATTGCTGAAAGATAAACAGCTCAACTTTGTGGCCTGCGGTCTGCAAAGCGCGTACGTCAGTGAAAACGCGCCGGAACCCTTTGTCGCACTGATGTCGAAGCACTACCACCGCCTGAAGCCGGTGAAGGACTACCATGACATCGACGACGTGCTGTTTAAGTTCTCGCTGAATCTGCCAGACCAGCAGATCCCGTTGGTTATCGACCACCTGCACACGGCGCTGGACGGCATTATGAAACCCGTGACCAGCGGTTTCGGCTTTATCGATCTGATCATTCCGGGGCTGCACAAAGCGAATGGTATCAGCCGATTGCTGAAACGGTGGAACCTTTCACCAAAAGAAGTCGTGGCGATTGGCGACAGCGGCAATGATGCAGAAATGCTGAAAATGGCGCACTACGCTTTCGCTATGGCGAATGCCACCGACAGTATCAAAGCAATCGCCCGCTTTCAGACGGATGACAATAACCATGACGGCGCGCTGAACGTGATTCAGGCCTTGCTGGATAACACCGCCCCTTTCAACGTGTGACGGCAATAACCGGAACACCCTGTTCCGGTTTTATTTTCTTCCCCCCTGTTTGCCACCTCAACATTTTAAACTTGCATTAACTTTTTTATAACCTATATTATCACCCGTAAGATAAATCAGTTTCGAATGAAAGTTATGCGAGGTGGTTATGGCTTTTTCCTTCACAAGCGACACATTACCGGTCGACCATAAAGCGGCGATCCGTCAGATGAAGCAGGAACTGCGGGCGCAGCTCGGCGACGTCCAACAGATCTTCAGCCAGATTAGCGATACCATTGCCACCCGCGTGGCGGAAATCAACGCACTTAACACGCAGGGCGCCCCGGTGTGGCCTGAGCTATCGTATGCCGATATCAACGCTGGCACCGTCACGGCGCAGCAGCGCGAACAGATCAAACGTCGCGGCTGTGCGGTCATCAAAGGTCACTTCCCACGTGAGCAGGCGCTGGCCTGGGATCAGTCGATGCTGGACTATCTGGACAGAAACCATTTTGACGAGGTGTACAAAGGCCCCGGCGATAACTTCTTTGGCACCCTCACCGCTTCGCGTCCGGAGATTTATCCGATCTACTGGTCGCAGGCGCAAATGCAGGCCAGACAGAGTGAAGAGATGGCTAACGTGCAGTCGTTCCTCAACCGTCTGTGGACCTTTGAAAACGAGGGCAAGCAGTGGTTTAACCCGGATGTCAGCGTGATCTACCCAGACAGGATCCGTCGCCGTCCACCGGGAACCACGTCAAAAGGGCTGGGCGCGCACACCGATTCCGGCGCGCTGGAACGCTGGCTGCTGCCGGCCTATCAGCGCGTCTTCGCGAATGTGTTTAACGGCAAGCTGGCGGAATACGATCCGTGGCAGGCCGCCCATCGTACGGAAGTGGAAGAGTATACGGTGGACAACACCACCAAATGTTCAGTATTTCGCACCTTCCAGGGCTGGACCGCACTGTCGGATATGTTGCCCGGTCAGGGTTTACTGCATGTCGTCCCCATTCCGGAAGCCATGGCCTATGTGCTTTTACGTCCTTTGCTCGATGATGTTCCGGAAGATGAACTGTGTGGCGTGGCGCCAGGGCGGGTACTGCCGATATCCGAACAATGGCATCCTTTGTTGATTGAGGCGCTTACCAGTATTCCGCCACTGGAAGCAGGCGATTCCGTCTGGTGGCATTGCGATGTGATTCACTCCGTGGCGCCGGTCGACAATCAGCAGGGCTGGGGCAATGTGATGTATATTCCCGCCGCCCCGCTGTGCGAGAAAAATCTGGCCTATGCGCACAGCGTGAAGGCCGCGCTGGAGAAAGGCGCGTCACCGGGCGATTTCCCGCGAGAGGATTACGAAACAGACTGGGAAGGCCGCTTCACGCTGGCGGATTTGAATATCCACGGCAAGCGCGCGCTGGGGATGAGTTAACGGTCATACAGACCTTCCTGTTCAACGGCGGTGCGTCGTTTCCCCTGACGTATCCGCCGGACCGACTCCCGTACCGCAAGCGTACCATTGAGTAACAACGAACTGACTGGCGCCTCCGGGCGCACCAGACGTTGCTGGAGCATATACACCGCCTCTGTCCCCAACTCATCCCGAGGAACATGAACTGCTGTTAAGGGGACATCCTGAATCGACGCCAGATTAAAACCATCGATACTCATCACTGAGATATCCTGAGGGACACGTAATCCCCGTTTTTGCAGCGCGCTGATGACCCCTGCCGCCATAAAATCTCCCCCGACTAAAAAGGCGGTGGGTAAATCTTGCCCTTTTCTCTCGCTGATCCATTCACTGACCAGTTGTTCTGTCTCTCTGGCGCTAAAATTTGTGGCGACCAGCAGATCGCGGTCGTCAGTGAACTTCATGTTATGTGACCGCCACGCATCGCGGATCCCTGCTAAGCGCAGCTCCATTGTGTATCGGCGCAGGCAGAGAACGTTCATCACCTCACGATGCCCCATTTCAAACAGATAGCCCGCCGCTCGTTCACCAATCGCCCGATGATCGGGTGCCACCACGGGAAGACGCATGAGCCGATCGCGACAGTTAATCAACAGGCACGGTTTTCCGACATCAACGGCTAAATCATGAATATGCGGATCGTCGATCCCCAGCAAAATAGCGGCATGCGTATCCGGTTCGTTCATTCGCGCCAGAAACAATTGCGCATCACTGTCATGTTCCTCAAGAGCGCAGTAGCGCAACCGGACTTCGTGCGAAGCCAGTCCTTTATTCACACTCTGGATCACACGGTAATAAAAGATGTCGGACCGCTCATCAAATGCCCGCTGTGGCGCAAAGATCATCAGGCTATTGAGTAGCAGACGTCCTGCCGCCATCCCCTCCATCACACCCAGTTCACGTGCGCATTCCAGCACGAGACGCCGGGCGTTGTCGCTGGTGTTGGACTTACCCGCCAGCACACGCGAAACGGTGCTGATCGAGAGCTGCGTTCGGGCGGCAATTTCCCTGATTTTTAACCTTTTATCCATTTTGTGATCTTGCTCCACTTGCCTCATGAAAAAATTTTCACGACCTGAAATTGAAGCTCTGACTGGCTTCAAATGAATATTGACAGATGACTGCGTGCATTGATGAGAAAGCTTGCACAAATTCTGCTATTGGTCGCCCATTTTCTCCCTTAAGGTGAATTTGTCATACAGCTTCCATACTAGTTGTATAGCAACTTCATCGCTTAACGCAATAAAAACTAAAGCGATAACCGTATGACATTTTAAACATTCATCCCCCTACCGTCCGTCTTGTGGAGACAGAAAATGAGTCAGGACATCAACAATACGGTTGCGACAAGCAAGCCCCGTCGCGTCATAAAAAATCTGCGCTGGTATGTGCTGGTACTTTTTTTACTCGGCGTCACCGTTAACTACATCACCCGAAATTCATTAGGCATTCTGGCACCGGAACTGAAAGAGAACCTGGGCATCACAACCGAGCAATATTCGTGGATTGTCGGCGCATTTCAGATTGCCTACACCATTTTCCAGCCGTTATGCGGATGGCTGATCGACGTGATTGGTTTGAAAATTGGCTTCATGGTTTGCGCTGGCATCTGGGCGCTCATGTGTATTTTTCATGCCGGTGCAGGAAGTTGGTTGTACCTTGCGATTCTGCGCTTTTTTATGGGGGCTTCAGAAGCGGCCGCCACCCCGGCCAACGCGAAAACAATCGGCGAATGGTTTCCGAAATCAGAGCGTCCCGTCGCTGCCGGCTGGGCTGGCGTGGGTTTCTCGATTGGCGCGATGCTCGCGCCGCCTATCATCTACTTCGCGCACGCCTCGTTTGGCTGGCAGGGTGCGTTTATGTTTACCGGTGTGCTGGCGCTAGTGTGGGTCGTCCTGTGGTGGGCGTTCTATCACAACCCGGAACAGCATCCGAATCTGAGTAAAGATGAACTGGACTTTATTAAGCAGGATAACGAACCACCAGCCGTCAAGCTGCCTTTCCTGACAGCGTTAAAAACCGTCTCAAAAAACAAACGATTCTATGGTATCGCCATCCCGGCTTTTATGGCGGAGCCGGCCTGGGCCGTACTGAGCTTCTGGGTGCCGCTGTATCTCGCCAAAGAACACGGTATGGATCTGAAGCAGATCGCGATGTTTGCCTGGCTACCGTTCCTGGCCGCCGATCTCGGCAGCGTGGCGAGTGGCTACCTGACGCGTCTGTATACCCGCTGGTTCGGCTGCTCCCGCGTTAACTCGGTCGTCGCCAGCTCCGTGACGGGCGCGTTCCTGATGATCTCTCTGGCCATTGTGGCCATTACCCGCGACCCGTATATCACCATTGTCCTGATCTCTATTGGCGGCTTCGGACATCAGATCATCTCCTGCATGCTGAGTGCGCTCGTTGTCGAGTCGTTTGATAAAGGTCAGATGGCCACCGTTAACGGTATGCGCGGTTCGGCGGCGTGGATCGCCAGCTTCCTGTTCTCTCTTTTGATTGGTGTTACGGCTGACAAAATCGGCTTTAACCCCCTCTTCATTGCCATGGGTTTCTTTGACCTGATTGGCGCTGTTTTCCTGGTGGCATTTATTGCTGAACGTCGCGCCAAGCGCGCCTGATCGTGGATGTATTGCATATGAAAACCCTGAAAAACTGGACCCTTGATAAACAATCGGCCACTCACCTTGAACTGGTGGTGGATAAACAGCACCGTCTGTGTCTTTACGTACTGGAAGAAAATCTCTTCCGTGTGCTGATCAAACGCAAAGGTGAACTGGCGCTGGACCGAACCTGGAGCATCGCGCCTGAAAAAGACGTACCGTGGGAAGGTCGGCACCGCGACGACATCAGCGGTTTCAGTTGCCCGGACTGGACGCTTTCACAGCAGGACGATAGCGTGACGGTGTCGACCCACCAACTGCGCGTCACCGTCCATCAACCACTGTGGCTGGAGTGGGAATATCGTAACGATGCCGGCGCCTGGCAGTCGCTGGTCAACGATCGCGCCACCAGCGCCTATCTGATCAACGCCCACGGCGATGGTGTCGCACATTACCTGAGCCGCCGTAAAGACGAACGTTTCTACGGCCTGGGTGAAAAAGCCGGCGATCTACAGCGTAACGGTAAGCGCTATGAAATGCGTAATCTGGATGCGATGGGTTACAACGCCGTGAGCACCGACCCGCTGTACAAACACATCCCGTTCACACTCACCCGCCGCGACGACGTGAGCTACGGCCTGTTTTACGACAACCTGAGCAGTTGCTGGCTGGATTTGGGGAACGAGATCGATAATTATCACACCGCTTATCGCCGCTGGCAGGCGGAAGCAGGCGATATTGATTACTACCTGTTTACCGGCAAACGGGTCCTGGACGTCACTAAAGCTTTTGTGCGCCTGACCGGGAAAACGCTGTTTGGGCCGAAGTGGAGTCTGGGCTACAGCGGTTCCACGATGCACTATACCGACGCGCCGGACGCGCAAAACCAGCTCATGAACTTTATCCGACTGTGTGAAGAACACGCGATTCCGTGCGACTCGTTCCAGCTCTCGTCGGGATATACCTCAATTAACGGTAAGCGCTATGTCTTTAACTGGAACTACGACAAAGTGCCGCAACCTAAAGTGATGAGTCAGGCATTCCACGATGCCGGGCTGAAGCTTGCTGCCAACATCAAGCCCTGTCTGTTGCAGGATCATCCTCGCTATAACGACGTCGCGGAAAGCGGCCTGTTTATTCGTGATTCAGAAACCGATTCACCGGAACGTTCCAGCTTCTGGGATGACGAAGGATCGCACCTCGACTTTACCAACCCGCAGACCATTCAGTGGTGGCAGAACGGTGTGACGACGCAACTGCTGGAGATGGGCATCGACTCCACCTGGAACGATAACAACGAGTTCGAAGTGTGGGACGGCGAAGCGCGCTGTTACGGCTTTGGCAAGGAAATTGCCATCAAACACATTCGCCCGGTGATGCCGTTACTGATGATGCGCGCCTCGCTGGAAGCGCAACAACGTTTTGCCCCGGATAAGCGACCGTATCTGATTTCCCGCTCGGGTTGCGCCGGGATGCAACGTTACGTTCAGACCTGGAGCGGCGATAACCGCACCAGTTGGGATACTCTGCGTTATAACACCCGCATGGGGCTGGGAATGAGTCTTTCCGGGCTGTTCAACGTCGGTCACGATGTCGGCGGATTCTCTGGCGATAAACCCGACGCCGAACTGTTCGTAAGATGGGTACAGAATGGGGTGATGCATCCACGCTTTACCATTCACTCGTGGAATGACGATCATACGGTGAACGAGCCATGGATGTATCCGGGCGTGACGCCAGCCATTCGCAGCGCGATAGCGCTGCGTTATCGGCTGCTGCCCTATCTCTACACCCTGCTCTGGCAGGCGCATGCCGATGACGAACCGATGCTACGTCCGACGTTCCTCGACCATGAGCATGACGCGCAGACCTTTGAAGAATGCGATGACTTCCTGCTAGGCCGCGACCTGCTGGTGGCAAGCGTGGTAGAAGCGGGTCAGCGCGAGCGCCGCGTCTGGCTGCCGGATAACGAAACCGGCTGGTACGATTTTTACACTCACGAGTGGTTCTCTGGCGGTCAGTGGATCACCCGTGATGCGCCGCTGGAAAAACTGCCGCTGCTGGTACGCGCCGGGGCGGGTCTGCCGTTAAGCGAGCGCATTACCCATGTCAGTGCCGAAAAAGACGATACCCGGGAACTGATGCTATACCCGGTCAACGGTGTCGGAACGACCTCTGGTCTGCTGTTTGAAGATGACGGCGAGTCATGGGGATATCAGCACGGCAATGCGCTGTGGGTAGAGTGGGAAATGCAATGCGACGGCGCAACCATTAACCTGAAGGTGAACGCCCGCGGGGATTATCGTCCGGCGTGGAAAGCCCTGAAGGTGTCGTTACCGGCAGGCGAAAGACGCACGCTGTTGGTGAATGGCGTTGAAGAGAGTGAATGGGTGGTGTAGTACTGACTGATACCCTAGCCCTCTCCTACAGGGGAGAGGGAACAGGAGCACGCCTCCTTTCCCTAAGTATTTCGCGCTGCAGGAAGGCGGCAAACCTGTGAATCCCCGGGAGCTTACATAAGTAAGTGACCGGGGTGAACAGGTGAAGCCAACGCATCTGCAGCGTGAAAGACGACGGGAAATTAGTTGTCGATCCCTTTACTGCGCAGGTAGTCTTCGTAGTTGCCGCTGAAGTCCACCACGCGCTCTGGGGTGATTTCCAGCACGCGGGTCGCCAGCGAGCTCACAAATTCACGGTCGTGAGAAACGAAGATCAGGGTACCCTGATACATCTCCAGCGCCATGTTCAGCGATTCGATGGATTCCATATCGAGGTGGTTAGTCGGTTCATCCATGACCAGAATGTTTGGTTTCTGCATCATCAATTTACCGAACAGCATGCGACCCTTTTCACCACCCGACAGCACCTTAGCTGGCTTTTTGATGTCGTCCTGGCTGAACAGCAGACGACCAAGGATGCTGCGCACCGCCTGTTCGTCATCGCCTTCCTGCTTCCACTGACTCATCCAGTCGAAGACCGTCAGATCGTTTTCGAATTCATATTCGTGATCCTGCGCGTAATAACCAATGCGCGCGTTCTCCGACCATTTCACGGTACCGCTGTCGGCGTCCAGATCGCCCACCAGCGTTTTCAGCAGCGTCGATTTACCCACGCCGTTGGTCCCCAGTACCGCCAGTTTCTCACCGACTTCCAGCAGCAGGTTCACGCCTTTAAACAGCGGACCGTTATCAAAACCTTTGCTGATCGCTTCCACTTCCAGCGCGTTACGGAACAGTTTCTTGTCCTGCTCGAAGCGGATAAACGGGTTCTGACGGCTGGATGCCTTCACTTCATCGAGTTTTATTTTATCAATCTGACGGGCACGAGACGTCGCCTGACGAGATTTAGAGGCGTTGGCGCTAAAACGGCTGACGAAGGATTGCAGGTCGGCAATCTGCGCTTTTTTCTTGGCGTTATCCGCCAGCAGACGTTCGCGCGCCTGCGTCGCGGCGGTCATATATTCGTCGTAGTTCCCCGGATAAATTCGCAGTTCGCCGTAATCGAGATCCGCCATGTGCGTGCACACCATGTTCAGGAAGTGACGGTCGTGCGAAATGATGATCATGGTGCTGTCACGTTCGTTCAGCACCTGCTCCAGCCAGCGAATGGTATCGATGTCCAGGTTGTTGGTCGGTTCGTCGAGCAGCAGAATATCCGGATTGGAAAACAGCGCCTGGGCCAGCAGTACACGCAGCTTCCAGCCAGGAGCGACTTCGCTCATCGGACCGTAGTGCTGCTCTACCGGAATACCAACGCCAAGCAGCAGTTCACCGGCGCGCGCTTCAGCCGAGTAACCGTCCATTTCGCCGTATTTCACTTCCAGATCGGCCACCTTGTAGCCATCCTCTTCGCTCATCTCCGGCAAGGCGTAGATACGATCGCGCTCCTGCTTCACTTCCCACAGTTCACCGTGGCCCATGATCACCGTATCGAGCACCGTGAACTCTTCAAAAGCAAACTGATCCTGGCGCAGCTTACCGATACGCTCGTTGGGATCGAGAGAAACGTTACCCAGCGTCGGCTCAAGGTCGCCGCCGAGAATTTTCATAAAGGTGGATTTACCGCTACCGTTGGCGCCAATCAGGCCGTAACGGTTGCCGCCGCCAAATTTGACGGAAATGTTTTCGAACAGCGGCTTACTGCCGAACTGCATGGTGACGTTGCTGGAAACTAACACGGACGTATCCTAAAGAATATGTGACAAACCGCGTATTATGCCACAAGTCTGAAATAAGATCGCGCCTCGTCGCAAACGACTACACTGGGGTAACAGGAAAAAAATGTGATTTCGTACACATCTGAATTCCCTGTTAACAGGAATGCACATATAATGCGCTCCCAACACTACAGAATTCTCAACCCAACAGCCTGCCAGGCAATGAATCTCGCATAACATGAATATGAAATTAACAACGTTTTTCGCGGCAGCACTCGCGGTCGTCGGCTTTTGCAATACCGCATCCGCTGTCACTTATCCCCTGCCAACGGATGGTAGTCGCGTCATTGGTCAGAATCAGGTTATCACCATCCCGGAAGGTAACACGCAGCCGCTGGAATATTTTGCTGCGGAATACCAGATGGGACTTTCCAACATGCTGGAAGCCAACCCGGGCGTGGATACCTTCCTGCCAAAAGGCGGCACCGTGTTGAATATTCCGCAGCAGTTGATTCTGCCGGACACCGTGCACGAAGGTATCGTGATTAACAGCGCGGAAATGCGTCTGTACTACTACCCGAAAGGCACCAATACGGTGATCGTCCTGCCTATCGGTATTGGTCAGTTAGGTAAAGACACGCCTATCAACTGGACCACCAAAGTAGAACGTAAGAAAGCCGGTCCGACCTGGACGCCAACCGCGAAAATGCACGCTGAATATCGTGCCGCAGGTGAACCGCTGCCTGCCGTTGTTCCGGCAGGTCCGGATAACCCGATGGGTCTGTACGCGCTATACATTGGGCGTCTGTACGCCATTCACGGCACCAACGCCAACTTCGGTATCGGCCTGCGCGTGAGCCACGGTTGCGTGCGTCTGCGTAACGAAGACATCAAATTCCTGTTCCAGAATGTGCCTGTTGGCACGCGCGTACAGTTTATCGATGAGCCGGTAAAAGCAACCACTGAGCCTGATGGCAGCCGTTACATCGAAGTTCACAACCCACTGTCGACGACTGAAGCGCAGTTTGAAGGCGGCGAAATCGTACCGATTACCCTGTCGAAGAGCATTCAGAACATCACCAATCAGGCCGATGTTGACCAGAACGTGGTAGAGCAAGCGATTCAGAACCGTTCAGGGATGCCTGTTCGTCTGAATTGATACGAATCTGGACAATATAAAGGGCGGATAATTTTTCCGCCCTTTTTTGTTGATTTTATTTGGGATTATCTCAGCAGTAACAGCCCATACCCCACCAACGCCGCCCACACCAGCATCGGCAGTGAATAGAGATGAAAGCGCCACCAGATGCGTCGGTCGTTTGCCATCCGTAGCGCAATCAAATTCGCCAGCGATCCCGGCAACAAACCAAATCCACCGACGTTGACCGCCCATGCCAGCAGCACGGTCGGAGGCACGTAATTCAGCAGTAAGATGGTGCCGGGAACATTGCTGATAAACTGCGACAGACCAATTGCCGTCAGCCACAGGCCGGGTTCAGACAGCGAGCCGACGTGACTTAACGTTCCCTGCAATGCCGGCAGTTGCGTCAGTAGATGAACATCAATAAACATCGCCATAAACACCAGCAACAGCGTCCAGTCAACGCTCAACACCACACGCCGCGCCAGTAACAGAAACCCCAGCGCGACAATCACCAGCCCTACCAGCTCTTGTTTGAACTCCAGCGCCGTCAGAAAAACGAGGTACAGCCCCAGACACCCCCATACCAGTCGCGGCTGCCATTGCGGCGCATGCGTGCCGGTGTGGTACGACAGCGGCTTATTAGGGAAGCAGAACCAGCACACGACCAGCAGCGTCACCATCATCGCAACGGCAAGCGGCGCCATCTGGCTGATAAAGGCAAAAAATGAGAGACCAGAACGCCCCCACAGCAAAATGTTTTGTGGGTTGCCGATGGGCGTTAACAGCGAGCCAGCATTCACGGCCAGCGCTTCAAAAATAATCAGCCGGTTGACCGGTATCGCACACAGCTTCTTCAGCGTAATGGTCAGCGGCACAACGATAAAAAGCGCGACGTCGTTGGTCAGAAAAGTGGAAAGCAGCGCCGCTGCCAGCACCATGAACATCGCCAGACGGCGCTCAGTCGCAAAGCGGCGGGTCATTTTACGTCCCAGCACATCGAAATAGCCGCTAAGCTCCACGCCTTTAGTCAGCAACATCAGGCCGCTCAGGATGATAATGGTGTGCCAGTCAATAGCGCCAGGCCACGTCCGTGGCGTGAACGGCACCCACAGACTCAACGCCACGCCAACGACAATCAATAGCTGAAAAAAACGGTCGCGTTTCAACGCCCGCAATAAAGGCAGGTTCATTCAACGGAAGTTCCGTGTTGTTCGGTAAACAGCCGGAATGCGTCCAGCGTCTCCTGACTGACATGATGCTCCATCCCCTCAGCATCGCGACGGGCTATCTCAGCGCTCACCCCCAGCACCAGCAGGAAGTTCTCCACGATCTGATGGCGCTCACGGCTTTCCTGCGCCAGCTTCTCCCCTTCCGGGGTTAAGAAAACGCCGCGCCAGGGGATCATTTCGATCAATCCCACCGAGGCCAGGCGTTTGAGCATCTTCGCCACCGTGGGTTGGGACACCCCGAGCCGGGCCGCCATATCCACCTGACGCGCTTCACCGACTTCGATAATCAGATCAGAAATCAACTCAACATAGTCGTCAATCAGCTCACGCCGATGTGCCTCTCTCACCTGACGAAACCCTTCGACGTGTTCTTCAACGTTCACTAACTGCGTCACTTTTTTTGTTGTTGGCATACCTGCGCGACGACTCATTCTGCTTCCTCATTCCTGTGACGCGTTAACAGCATCTAATTGGAGAGCGTCCATTGTAAACCAGAGTTGCCCAGGCACAAAAAATTAACGTTTTAGCAATAGCTATATAATATAACTAGTTTAATATATTTTTTATACAATAAAATCAATACAATACAACAAAACAAAATCATTAAATGTCGCACAAGTGTCGCACTAAAACTAATGCTTCTACAATGTGCTTGTTTTTTTAAAGTCGCAGATTTAATCTATTGCGGCCCAAAAGTTAACTTTAATAAATTTCTAAGTTCCAACACTGAAATTTGATAGGTATTTTGCTCTTTAAAAAGGAAGTAAACTAAAATCGATTTTGATTAATTTACATACCACTCATTAACCCTGCTATATTTTTGTAGGAAAAGTTAAATCTCAGGAGAGGGAATATTTATATGAGCTCAAGTAGAGAAATAGCAATACATGCTTTAAAAAGATATCTTACCAAAAACTATTCATCGCATATTGATATGAGCAATGTTGGTAGTAAAGCGACCGACAGAGAATATAATCTTATGTCAAGATGCATTGCTGCGTTATCTATAAAATATCATAATACAGAATTAGATAATGAGATGTGCGCTGATAGCGTTTGTGACGGAAGTGATGACCATGGTGTTGATGCAATCTATGTTAATCATGATAAGAGAACTGTCACAGTTGTTCAATCAAAGTTTGACTCAAGTGGAAATGGATCAATTGGGCGAAGCGACATAAATGATTTTCTAAATTCCTGTAAAGAAATCCTTTTAGAAAAATATGATTTATTTAATGCCAGATTCCGCCGTTCAGAAAGTGACTTAGATAATGCCTATGATGCTTCATATAAATATATTTTTACATTTTCTTATAGTGGAGGAAATCAATTAAGCCATGATGTTCAAACTATTATTGAACAAAACAGAAAAGAGCTTAATTATGATATTGGTCCAGATGCAACCACCATATCGATTCTAAATTTGGATGATCTTAGAGACTTCATCAGCAATCCAAATTCAATCAAAATAGATATGGATGATGTTGAGGTTTTACAATATGGGCTAAGCGACCATCCTTTACCTGCAGTTCATGGTATTGTCACTGGTGACATAGTTGCACACTGGTGGGAAAATTATGGTGATAGACTATTTGAGAAAAATATCAGGGGTGGGCTTGGAGATGTTTCGGAAGTAAACCAGGCAATAAGAGATACATTAATAAACCGTCCAGAGCTTTTCTATTATTTTAACAATGGCATTACCATTCTTGTTGATTCTTATGCGCCAAGAAGACGTAATAATATAAACAGAAGAGAATCAGGCGGATTCGATTTTAAAAACATGAGTGTAATTAACGGCGCTCAAACTATAAGCACTATTGGCAAGGCTTATCAGTCTGGTGATGCAACAGATGATATTCTGAGCAAGGTAAAAATATCATGCCGATTTATAAAGTCTTTAATTAATAATAGTGATGATGCTACAGATGATGATGTAGATGATATTTCATTAGACATTACCATAGCGAATAACAATCAGAATAAAGTTACATCCAGGGATTTTGCATCCAAAGACCCAATACAACTTGAACTAAGAAAATCAATTTCCTTTGAACATCCATATCAGTATGAGATAAAAAGAAGCGACACTCCCCAAGCGAATCCATCACCATATATTATTGACATGGATGATGCACTTAATGCTTTAGTTTGCTGTAACTTCTCATTAAGAAACATTGCAAACTTGAAGTCCAACAGAGGCCGTTTTTTCGAAAGTCTAACAGGCCCATTATATAAAAGCGTGTTTAATCCGAGCATCACAAGCGTCAAAGTTATAAATGCAGTAAATGTTTACAGAGAATGCTTAAATCATTTGTTGCATTTAGAAAAAACATGCACTGTTAAAAGAGAACAAAAGATTGTAATACATGGCCGCTATGTTTTAATTTCCATTGCAATGAATAAACACCCTAATATTTTAAATTCATCCTCAGTTATAGCTTTGACTTCCCTACCTAATTTCATTCCGACACTGGATGATGCTTTTGATACTATTACTACCCATATTGACAAGCATTACTCTTCAAGTCATATGCCTCGCTTCTTTGAAAACCAGCAGAAACTAAAAGAGATTTACGCTCTTTTTAGCATGTAAGCATGGAATAAATTATAAGCACCCTCTATATAAGGGGGTGCACAATTTAACAAAAAGCTTAATGTGAATAATTTTCAGTTTTTGAATCTCCAAAAATCTCTCGCAACCCTTATATGCACTGGGGACATGTTCGTTAACGTGCTGATCATAGCAATCAATTAAGATCCAAAATTTCAAACAAAAATAAATAATAAGCTTATTTATCAATATGATACTAAAAACATCCATTCTAAAATGATCTAATAAACTGAAAAATGCTGAAATCTTTTTCAATCTTTTCAGTTTCGGTTTTCCGCAAATCCGCCAGCGGTGGCGCGGTCTGGCGCTCTGGTTTGTAGAAAAATAAAACTGAAAAATTTTTATGATCCAAAAACCGCAGGCGGGTGCGGTGTAGCGCCGTTTTTGTCTGCGATAGATTTATTTTGTCGGTGCATAGCTGTGCCAGCGCAGCGCTACGCGCACGATCTTTTATGTGTGTTGCGTTGGGTTATTTTGATGCCGGAAGTGCTTAGAGCGCGTTCTGCTGCGTCTGAGGAAGGGTATAAAAAAGCCCGCATTATGCGGGCGTGCTGTCATAGTCAGGCAATTATATCCTGGTACTTGCTCCGGGTCTGCCCGGCTTTCGTCGCCGTCTGTGTGAACGCGGCGGCATTGGTTGGAGTCCCAACGGTGGGGTGCGAATGGTTCGCGCATTGCTGCGCCAGCTCTGCCAGTAAATCAATGGTATCCAGCATCATGGTCAGGGCGTTGATATTCTCACTGCCAATATGGACAGTTGCCCCCATGACCTGCTGACCGCCAGCGGCCACTGATTTACGCAGTGCGGCAATCTTCTCTGTCAGGCTTTCGCCAACCTCCACGGCTACAGCACCGCCCACTTTAGTGGACTGCTGTCCTGCTATGTCCGTTTCTTCGTTTCCTTCAATACTGGCCAGCCTGTTACCTTTCACCGCCTGGCTATAATCACCGGCGCTTACTTGCTGGATGGCTCCGGCCAGCAATGCAGCGGTTCCCAGTACCGTAGTTTTATCCGCGGCTTTCACCGTGGTTTCACGGCTGACCAGTTCGCGCTGTTCTGTATCGGCTTTTACAGTTCGCACCATTGATGTTTCGCTGATGATCTGATCGGTCTGCCTTACCCAGTCCCCCGCCTGAGTCACTCTCTGGGATACTTCTTCCCGCTGCTGCTGTAATTGCTCACCGGGTTTAACGTCCGGCAGACTGGTGCCATCCGGTAGCGTCTGCCTGATAAAGGGTTTATCCGGTCTGCCTCCTGTGAATGCGACCTCAACCAGCGTCCCTTCTGGCGGGAACTGAAACATACCTGAATCATTCCCGGCCATTGGTACCGGCAGCGGCACCGCTGAATAAACAGGCGTCTGATTGTCCGGGTTTCCGTCTGCGTCAAGCAGCTGCACGTCCACGGCGTAACGTGGCCGGAAGGGATCGGCAAAGTTACCGCTTTTTACTGGCTCTGAATGCGCCACGACTCTGGCCATCTTTGGCAAATGAAGCCCGGATGCCAGTTCCGGGTAATGGCTTTCAATCTGCCGTTGCGCTGGTGTTTTCTGCAAAGTTTTACCCGTTGCGCGGTTTCTCGGCGTCCATGTGATCGCCATCGTGTCATTAGTCAGGTGAACTTTAGTCACGCGTTCACCGTTCATCTCCACCCCTGGCCGCATAGTCTGGATCACTGGTAATGTCACAGAGTTACCGCCAGCAGCCCCCTGGCTGAACTCTGACGGGATTTCTACGGGACGACCGGCAAACAATGACTTTTCTGCGCCGCCGACGTAAAGCGAACCATCAGGTAACTGGTACCAGATGTAATCCTGGATACTGAACGCCCTGCCCAGATTGTTCAGCAACTGATAACCAGTACCGTTATGGGTAAAATGTGGGATGGGGGTATCGCTGTACTGTGCATCAGGCACACTGACCGTGATCCCGCTGTTTTCTTCCAGCCAGCCCGCAATTTCACGCAAAGTCGGGTGTTGAAACGAACATGGCCACATCCTTTCAAACACACCTACCAGCTCACGAATGAACAGACGCTGAAAACCGTTTTCCGCGGGCTGCGATCGCTCCACATAGCCGGTAAACCAACGCAATAGCAGATCGGTATACCCCACATCCAGACGCACCAGTTTTCCGGTGTAATCCGTTGTTGTCTCGGCGGTGATGAATCCCCGGCCACAGCTGTTCAGCTCCAGCACCAGACTGGCATCCACCAGGTGAACTTCATCCGTTGAAAGGTAAAGACGTTTTACTGGTTTCATCATTAACCCAAAGCATCATTGACTGGCTTCAGCACTTTGCGTTCAAACCACGTCAGTTTTTCTTCATCCTCTCCGGCAGTCTGACCACCGGCCTGTCCCGTACTGCTGGCCGTCTGTTTTTTCGCAGTTGTTTTATCGGTTGCCCTGGCCTCTCGTTTTTCCTGTACGCTGATGTGTTCTGTCAGGGTGAATGTGACAAGCCAGGCCATTTTCCCGTCCTGTTGCGGCGCATCCAGCGTTCCGCTGAATGTCGCCTCACGAAAATTAACAGCCCTGGCAACTTCATGCGCAACGCGGTATTTCTGGCGCTTACCGCTGGCATCGGTAGCGCTGGCCAGCTCAAAAATGCGCTTCAGTACTTCAGGCTGTTTAAAAGGGATTTCGCCGCTGATCCGCAGCTCCTTCCCTTTTGCCCCCTGCTCGGCTTTTGTTGTGGCGCTGGTCTGGCCGGACTGGTCTTTATCCTGAAACTGCTGTGAAACAGTCACCCGCATGTTTTTCAGCTGGATGGCCTCGCCATTAAGCGCCAGCGTCGGGATCGACGTCATGAATCATCCCCCTTATCCCGTCAAGATTTTCGCCGACCATCATCATGGCCGCAGTGTAAACAGCAGACGGCTGCGGAATGTTCTTCACCAGCTCCAGCAACGTGGCGCCGGTGTCACCGCTGGCAGTAAATACCCACGCTCTGGCGCTTTTACCCTGCAAATCATTCAGTCCGCTGGTCACATCGCTGATAAGCTGGTCACGCAGCTGCGTGAACTCACCCAGTTGTTTTTTTAGCCCTGTAATATCAAACCCGGCCCCCGCCGCCTTTTGTGCCTGGCTGATTGCCGCAGCAGATAAAGCAGCTCTGCTGGTTGGTACAGACAGCGGAATGGGCGCCGGTAACGCAGCGGCGGTTTTCGCAGGGATCTGCATCTTTTCAATAGCCAACGCTGCGGCGGATTGCGCCAGCCGTTTGACCTGCGTGAATGCCGGGGCGGGGAAAATCCCGACCAGGTTATTCAGGCTGGCCATAAAGTTTTCCTGTGTCTGTCCGGTGACCATCATAATCACCACGTCCACATTCCCCCCTGTTCCGGCCAGGCGTTCAGCAAGATAGCGAACAGCATTAACCGGACTGAGATATGCCCCGTTTGCTGTCTGCTGTCCCAGCCCATAAATCCACGGATGCGCAGGGACGATCGAACAGTTCAGCGCAGCAACAGAATCCGTGAAGGCCAGACGTGCTTCACGCCACATTGCCTGGAACCTCTGGCCAACTAATTTCGGCTGCAACACTGGTGTCAATTCGATTAAGTAAAACGCGGTATTTTTTCCACTCAGTTAAAAGCGCTTCTTCGTCACTGGTCGCGATTCCAAAATCAACTGCATCCTGCAACGGTGCAATGGCATTATTAGCAATTGCCATTAAACGCGCCTTTTCATTTTCAGCCTGAGAAATTAATTCATCTTCAGACGGTACACGTGGAGCAATATTCTTTCCATCAAATATCCAGCCCCCCAGTACATTAAGACCTTCTGGCAGTGAATCAACATCAACAACACTCAAACCAACCGGATAAAAGCGTGATGGATCATCACCGTAAAACCGGATAATCCCCTTACTGTCAAAGGCGACAGCATATTTTTTCTTAAACTCAGGTAATGATTTAAACCAGTCCTTTCCATTTTCATCGATGAAGTACTGGATGCCGTCGCCATTAAATAGCTCGTCAGGAATATACCGCTTAAGATTATTCAGCCTCATAATTACCCCGAAATAGTCGCCCAACCATTGCCACGCCAGATTTGTAACGGCCTGTACAACGCCACCCCAACCTGGTTTCCTTCGTTACCATTCCCCCCGGAAAGAAAGCATCCTTCCGGCGCTTCGACCAATGCACCGTCCATTGTCATACTACCCTGTGATCCGCGCATAACGTTTTGTACAAAATTCTGTACTACCCAATCGCCAGTAGCCATAGTATTGATTCTATTGTCACGGCTGGCAAAAGCTTCACTTAGCCATTGACTTAACCATTTATTACCCCATACCGAACCATAGGAATCGCCACTGGTAGTAAAAATTGCATCCCCTACCAACATCCGTCCCGGAATTCGTAAATCTCCAGTTATAACGTCAAAAATCCACAATCTGTCATAACTCGCAGTGTCTGTCTTAGCCTGAATCACTATTTGCGGAAATGTTGTTTGTCCCGTTGTGAGTAACCCCATCGAAAACGTCACAGGATACCCAACATCAAGAACGATTTTTTGTTTAATTAGAGGAAAATAATTATTATCATTTTGCGGCCGTTGAATCGGTGTAGCATAAAACGGAGCCTCCGTATCAGCTTGAAACGCAAATCCCCCGGCACCGGCTGACCAGTTATTATTCACAATAGCTTTGAAAATTTGAGTCAGTATCTTATCTTTATGCTGTAATTCATGCTCATTAAAGTATCCAGCCTGAACTGAATTTGCCATTAGCGACAGCTTGCCGTCGCTTATTAGCTTAAACCCTGTATCATTGTCGCCAATGGCAATGGAATTTCCCCCCATCACATTATCTGTATTCACGCCAAATGAGGATGTTTGCGGTAATGTCAGTTTACCTGTCATTGTGTCGCCAGATTTACTTACACGTCCGTTGGCGTTTTCATTGACCGCTTTTACCGCTTTTGATGTTGCCGCCCGCTTTTCAGAATCACTGTCAGTTGCACTGCTTAACTGAACGAACCCTTTTTCACTGGTCGTGGCATCTGGATGATTGCGTGATAGCTCATGTTTTCTCAGGGCATCATTAGCCTGCTGTTCATTCAGCGCACCTTTTGGTCGCAAATCCGTGATATTTTCGTTTTCGTCAATACTGGCCAGCGCGAACACATAATGCTGAATACCTGCACTCACGTAATCTGATAAATCCGCGGCAACGGTAATTTTGCTTTCAACAGACCAGACACTTGTCAGCGTCCCCGTCCAGCACACATCCAGCCAGACTTTGACCGGCTTCGTTGTGATCGTGATATTTTTGTTAGCGTTTAGCTGCGCTCTCAGACCTGCGACATAACCTGCACCGCGGGTTACATAAAACTGATTACCCGTTTTGGCGACCAGATAACCATCACCAAAAAATGCCGCCGCACCGTAAATATCCATATTTTCCAGCCGCTGGCGCTCATCCATCCCGGCCATACGCGCGGTGAAATCAATCTGCCAGGTTTCTGCCGGGGTATTAATCCCAGTTTCCGTCTGCGCGCCGTTATACTCCATCAAAAACGAGCGTGTCAGAACGTTACCCTGCTGCCCTTCCTTATTTTTCAGTTTCTGCTGAAGTGGGGCATGTACAATCATCGCCAGCGTACCGCTGGCTTTGTTAATCAGGCCAATCCAGTTAAACGAAAAATCGCCAACATCTGCCCCCAGCACAACGGAATGCACCACGGCGTTTTCGTTCACTACCCCCTTCCGGCTCACTGCCCCACGATAAACAATCTGGTCTGCCGGTGGCATCGCCTCGTCACGTGGGATCGGTGCATCGGTATCAAGCCCCGGTACATTTGCAAATACAAACTCATCCAGCAGGACAGGTTCACCCGTCGCACCCTGCTGTGCCTTCCAGTTTTCAAACTCCAGTGTGATGGCTGTCTGTGACATAAAAATCTCCTTAAAGCCCTGCGCTGAACGTCGCGCTGCTGTTTACCGCCTCGCCTAACGCTGCCGGATAAACAACATATTCCCCCTGATCCCACCCCGCCCGGATTAACAGCGCTTCGGATGTGATCACTTCGAACTGATACCGCCGACAAGTGCGCCCGTACTGCCTGATTATCTGAAGCAGCAGCTGCGCGTTCTCTGCAATCTGGTTATCAGTGACGCGAACCAGAATTACGTCCCAGTCAATACCGGGCTGACGCTCCTGTAACTCAACATAACCAATACCCAGCCGTTCAAAGATATTGATAAACCCCTCAACCGAACCGGCATCCCGCGCATTCACAAAGGCAAAAGCCACGCGTTTGCGGAACAGCGCCAACGGTTCACCATCAAAACGGGTGATATCCCGGTCATAAGCCAACAGGTTCAGTAATGCCGGTGTACACGTCAGCGGATCAAACTGATTCATTGGCCAGGTAACCCAGCCGTAAACCTCAGCCCAGAACCGCCGTGCCGTTTTCAGCAATTTCCCCGGCTCGCCTTTATTCATCCAGGACGGCAACACCATCCCGGTAAGCTTTTTCATAAATTCATTCATTTTCGATATTCACTGTCAGTGATTTCAGGCGCGGCACACTCAGGTCACTGGTAATGTCTCCCAGCGAAAACGTCAGCGATTCCGTCTGTGTAAAGGTTTTATGAATTTCCCGCCCCAGTTGCGAAAAGGAAAACCGTGAATATGGCCATGTCTTTCTGACGTCAAAATCAGCATTTTCACGAAAGGCGCAGCGGATGATATTTTCAACACCATCCTTCAGGCTTTTCCTTTCCTCATCGCTGAAATTATTCAGATTCTGGACATAAACCGTGACGGCCAGATCGTGAAGCGTTTCCGGCATGGGATAACACTGCATATCATCACCATGCCCGTGATGCCCCTGCGTGTTGATATAATCATTTACCGCATCAACAAACGGCGCAGACGCCACGCCAGTGTCAAGGAGTAAATACGCATTAGCTGTACCAGGCCCCCTCGGTGCATCATGTTCAAAAAAAATCCGATCGATGCTCAACCCGGCAACACCGGCAATCATTGACCGGTAAACAGCATCGGTATGGTAATTCCCCACCAGATTGAACTGATTGCGGCAACGCTCGCGCAGTTCATCATCGCTTTCCTCGTCAGCCCCCGGCACGGTCAGCCAGTTTTCTTCGCTGGCCACATGGCTGATCCCGCTGACCGCCACCGGCAGAATGCGGTAATATCCTGGCGCAAGGTTATAGGCTCCCCCGGTGCCGGTGGCCTTTACCGGCAGTAATGCGCTGGCCGAACCGGAAGCGATCACCACATCTTCAGTGGTGGCCAACTCATACACTCGCCCGTTAATGCGTTCTGTCTGGATAACTGTCCCGGCTTTGACTGTCACAACGGCCTTTGCATCTTCTTTAAAAAACCGAATTACCCCCTGTGCAGCGCTCGCCGGTTTTGCCGTGACGTTCACCGCCCAGGCCAGCAAACGCAACATGCTCCCGCTGGCTGTGGCCACAAACATATTGGCCAGCACGGTTAACACCAGAACGTCTTTAAGCCACATCACCGGGGCGGTCACAATGGCGGTGATTAATCGCCAGAACGGTGACATTCGGGATGTATTGGTGATAATTCCCTCATCTGCTGCAATCGCATTGAAGCGTTCCCGCACTTCGGCTTCCGTTACCGGCATACCGCTGTCTTTCACCACTTCTTCAAAATCAACCTGCGGTTTTTCCGTCATAAATCCACCTGCGCAGAGATCCCGCCAAAATCGTATGTACTCGCGGTTACCCACAGCCGCTTCTGACTTTCTTCACTGATTTCCACCGTACCCGGCACAATGCGTTCATCATCTTCAATCAGTAATTCCATGCGGGTAAAAATATCCGCTCTCATTGTCGGGCTACGTTCGGCAATTAATTCCGTTGCTAACCCACTTTCAATAATGGAATGAATAATGTCCTGCCCGATACTTTTTCTGTTATTACATAATTCAGGTTCATTACCGGTATTCAGAACAAAGTCACCGCCCTGAATCAGCAAATCGATATAAAGAACATCACTCATGCGCCAAGCTCCTGCCATTCCATAAGCTGGGATGGAGAAAGTGCTTCTTTGGTATGGAAATGCACTTCACCAATTTTCCGGCTGTTATCGGTTACGGATTTACTGTTGCTGCTGATTGTTTTGCTGATACCACCTTTATCCACACCTTTTAAATCACCACCCGTTGACAGTGTATTTCCGGTAAATGGCTGCGTGGTTTCGCTGGCCAGTGAAATATCCACGCCGGGAATTTTATTCAGTTTCTGTACCATCCAGTTCCACGACTTAAGAAATCCCCCTTTGATTGACTTCCAGATATTATCAAACAGCGACATAATGCCGGTGGCCATTCCCTTTAATGCTTCAGTCGGTGAAAATCCTGTCAGCAAAGAAATAAAGCTGTTCCATCCTTCACTGATATATTGCCAGGCTGAAGCAAAGATCCCCGCCAGCCACTTCACCACGGCGGCACATGTCTGGAAGGCTTCGGTATTCATCACCGCTGCTTTTATCGTGTCCCAGTGCTTAACCAGCAGATAACAACCGGCAACCAGCAGCGCAATGGCACCAATCACAAGCAGGATCGGCCAGCTCATCAGGTTGATACCAATTCCGGCCATTATTGCGGCCATGCGTACCGCCAGTAACGCACCACGCAGAAATTTCAGCGTGGCATTCCAGGCGATTACTGCCTTTTGCGCCAGCCAGACAGTGGCTGTATAGATTTTTGTCACAGCCGTTAACGCCACCCAGATCCCGCGCAATCCCATCATGATGAATCTGGACACACCCATTACGATATTGGCCATCGCACCCACGGCGGCAAAACTCAGTAATGCCATCGACACATAACCAATCACACGGGCAATGTTAGGAAATAACTGCATCCAGCGGGCAAATGTCTGCCCCATATCAGCCAGGCGATTAAGAAGCGGATACAACACCGGGATCAGCGTTAAGCCGATCACGGTCTGAATGGCCTTCAGGATTTGCACAAAGCGATCCCACGGCTTAACCATTTTTTGCGCCATTTCCTGGGTGCGCTTCAGACCGTCCGCGCCACCCAGTTCGGTGATGTTGCGCTGAAGCAGTGCGACATTGCCGTAAAGCTGTTTAACCACTGCCGAACTGTCACCAAAGGCTGCATCCAGCTCCGCCTGGGCTTTCAGGTTCCCTTCAAGGCTTTTGCCATATTTGCCCTGCAATTTGATCAGCATTTCAGGCATGGACAGCATTTTGCCGGTGGAGTCAGTAAAGGACAGCCCCAGCTTTTTAGCGCCATCAATCGCACCGGTCATAAACCCTTCATAGGCGCTGCTGGCTTCCGTTCCCAGTGTCCGCTGAAGTTGCCCCAGCACGGCCAGCTGTTCATCCAGCCCTACGCCGTAGTTTGTCCCGACGCCGCGCGCACCTTCCATCAAATCCTTGATAGTGGCCATTTCTGTGCCAAAGGTTTTGCGCATATAAACCATCTTGCCCGCCAGCTGCTCGGCAAATTCAACCTTTCCCAGTCTGGCGGCATCGGCGGAAAAGTTACCGAACATCTGCCCCATAAATTCCGCCGTATCCGCCGCTGTGGACTTGAGCGCAAACGCCAGGGTATTAGCGACTTTCGTCACCTTCGGCAGTTCATTGCCCGTCAGTCCGGCAATGGAAGCGTTAATATTTTCCGTGGATTTAACGAACTCCACCGCGCTGGCGCCATAGGTTGTACTGAAGCGCAGGGCATCACGCTGAACTGTCTTAAGCGCGGAATCATCAATCCCTTTTGCGGCGGCATCATTCAGCGCGTCATACATTTCAATTGCCGGTGATAACGCGCCCTTGCTCGCCATTCCGACACCGGCCAGCGCCACCGCGCCGCCGCCAATCTGCATAAAGGCCGCTTTTGATTTTTCCGCAAAGCCGGTGACGTTACCCTGCACCTGTTTTAACGGGCGGGATAATTTATCAATCAGGCTTAATGTAAAATCTAATTGTTTCATTCAGTGCCTTTAAATGCTTTTGCCACACCATTGGCCACGGCTATCCCGGTATATTCCCAGTGACGATTGTCCAGCCAGATAGCAGCGGCGATATCATCAACGGAATCCTGACCATGCGGTAAATAATGACGGCGGAGAATTAAATATTGTTCGAGTCCATTCCTTTCAATTTCATGGACTCGCTTTGTCAGTTTTTTACTTCAATTTCCAGTTCAGGCGCATAAATATCATTTACTTTGCCAACCAGTTGAAGTGCTGCACCCGGACGTTTTAATACTTCTGCCAGTGCTTCTTTACTTTCCGTTGCCACAATTCGCGTCAGATAGTTATGTGCCGGGGCAACTTTATTATCCATTGCCATTTCATTAATAAATTTGTTGTAGGCGGTCTGATTTGGCTCAAAAATAATGTCCACACCACAAACACACAGTTTAATTTGTTCCATCACTCATACTCTCTCTTAAATTAATTTCGTCTACTAACTGATTATGACGCGCAGCACACTGGCCATAAATTTCAGGATAAATTGTCAGTAATTCCGCTGCGTCTTTTCCTGTCGTACCGTTCAGGCGCGGCAGCTGCGTGGTGCATTTAGTTTTCAGGTTTTCCTGATAACGCACGTTCGGTACCGGCTGCGGCGCTGTTGTACATGCTGACAAACTCATCAGACAGACAACGATTGGTAAAAACGGGCTTAAGTATTTCCGTGCGTATCTCTCGCGGTGCCACATTTTTTAACGCCTCCAGTTTATCTTCCAGCGCTCTGGCCGAATCACTGGCAATACCCTGCATTGCTTTTCGCGATTCATTACCGGCCACCTGCGCCGCTGTATTGATTGCCAGCTCTAAGCTGTCACGCCGCCAGTCAGCGGTCAGCCAGCCCCAGACAAACGCCAGCGCCACCACAACCAGCCACTGCCCGCTGCTCATCAGCGCACCCCGTTATGTTCCAGACTGAAATGATTTCCATCCGGTCTGGATTTGAAGCGTCCGCCCCAGGCACCACCCAGTGATTCCCAGTATTCCCCCAGTGGCAGATAATCTTCTGTGCGGGTTTTGTACTGACCGTTCACGAACAGATTGAAATCCACCGCCAGCCGCTGGGTGTGCAGACTGTTAGAAATGCCGCTGCCTTTCTTCGCATTCAGCGCGGCCTGTTCTGGTGTACGGTAAGCCTCACCGAACGTCAGTCTGTAGCCATGTTCTTCTGCCCAGTGGATCAGACTTGCCACCATGACTGTGAATAATTGCTGTTTTTCACTCAGGGTCATTTCCCCGCTCCTTTATCAAAAATTCCCGCAATGCCCCGCTTACGCAACCAGGCTTCCACAGCGTTCTGTCCAAGAATACCCAGCGCAGAACCAAAACCAGCCAGCGCTAAGGGATGAATATCCGGGACAAAGTACAACGCCACTCCCGCAATCAGCGACAGCCCACTGCCCACAATGACACGCCCAACTGCCAGGCGAAGGGTGATCTGCTCGTCACTGTTTAGCAGCTTCCCCAGCGCAATTAGTGCCCCCATAACTGCCAATGCAATGAACCCTTTTTCGTATTCCTGCATCCCAGCCCCTTATCCGATCAGGTTTTCTGTGGCTTCCGCTTCCAGATACGGCACACCGTTGATGTTGACGAATTTCGGACTGGTCACGAAATATTTGATTTTGTGCGTGGTCACACCGCCACCTTTCGGATCAATATCCAGCAGGTTGCTGACCTGCAATTTATTGCCGAACGTCTCCACCTTCATTTCTTCGCTACTGGCTTTGGCATAGAAAAGAAAATCAAGTGGGGGAAGCCCACGCCATGAACCCGCGGCACGGGCTTTGGCTGTCAGCACCTGAAGTGTTTTTGAACTGACTTCAATTTCCCCCTCGGCGGCAACATCGCCATCCACATACCCGTCAGGGACGCCACGCGTCTGGGCGGCAGCGCTGTTATCCGTAATATCGAGCGTGATTTTCTCGATATGGATCAGATCTCCGTCCATATAGGTGTCAAACGACATACCCGAAATACGTTTGGTCATGCTGTTGCCTCCAGACTGGCATCCAGTAACAGACTAATGGTGATTTGCAGCGGCACTTCCCAGGTGCGCACCACAATGTAAATATCCACCGCCTTTTTGTTCTTCCAGACAATGGTCACATCACCATCCTGCGGCGGCTTCACCTCACCCGGAAATGACACACCGTTAATGCTGGCCGCTGTGGACATTTCACGGAGTGGACGAGCAAACAGCGTCTGATGCGCGGCAATGCTTCCCGGCGTGCTGTTCAGCGAGCGATCCGCGATTTTGCTGATAGCCAGCAGACGAACACGGCGGGCAGCTTTATCCGCAACGCGCAGCGTTTCAATCGACTGGTAATCGCCACCTTCAACATCAAGCGTGCGGCCATCTGACCAGTAAAACCCGTCATAATCCGGGTACCACATCGGCACACTGAAACGCTGCGCTTCCAGCGCCTGAAGCGTGGCCAGTTCCAGCACTTTTCCGGTACCATCAACCGGCATTTCATCACTGCCCAGATTCAGCAGCGCGCCGGTTTTAACCCGCGCCGGACTGTCCGCAATGGTCACGGCACGGTTACACAGGCGACCAGCCAACACACCCGGTTCATTTCCCCATAGTCGGGGAATAAGCTGCACCGCCTTTTCTGCAATGCCATCCTGAAGGGTGGCCATGCGTACCAGATAATCCGCCTGGGCTTCTTCTTCCTGCATTCCCTGCGCGGCCAGGATGAACCACACCCAGCGGCCATACCCTGAAATCAGGTTGGATCGTAAAGTCACAGCCTGATTTACCTGCGCTTTGGATGTCACATCGTCAGACAACACCACGCCTTCCACAGAGCACACCACCTGCGCGGCCAGAACCGCTTTCACCCAGGCATCTGCCTCCGCGTCAGCTGGCAGGACGTGAATGAACCCCCACCAGTTCTGGCCAGCGTTCGCCAGCGCAGCCAGAACATCATTTTTCAGCGGGCTGGCTTCCTCGCCCAGCAGTGAATCAAAATCACTCTGGGCATTCACCGCCAGCGTTTTCCCCACATTTTTGGTACCCGTACCGATAAACAGCAGTGTGCGTTCCACCTCATTGGTTTCACCCAACAGCTGATTTACCTGGTTTACGGTCACAATTGGCCAGGTCATGCTTTCCCCTTAATATCCTGCGCTTTAACGTCCCAGCCAAAGCCGATGGCCTGAAGCTGACGCGCCAGCGCCTTGTCAAATTCATCATCATTCATGCCCAGAAACACACGGGCAGGAAGATCCACTGTCCAGCTGGTTTTCACGGCTTTACCGCTGAGTTTTCGAATCATCAGCCCCGCCTGGCTGTATGGCATCGTTTTGGTGATTTCGCCCAGTGTGGGCTTTTTCCATCTCTTACCGGTTTTCACCCGGTATCCCAGCGCCCGTAATTTTTTGGCCTGGGCAGGCGTCGCCATTTTCCCGGCCTCTGCCTTCCGTGGCTGATTACTGCGGCTGACCTTTACGCGCATTCCGTTTTGTTGCGCGTAACCCACCGTTCCGGCTGGTACCGGCGTTTCCCCGTTCCGGTATCCACCGCCCTGCAAATAGATCCGCACAGCCTGAATTTCTGGCATTTCACGGATATGCAGCAGTTTTGGCAGGTTGCGCAGCATCTTCCCTTTGCGTTTCGTCTTACGCCCTGGCCACTTCTGGCCATCCGGGGATTCCTGATTGCGCACATGCCGTTTTGCCGCAGCGATCACGCCATATTTGGCCAGACGCCAGATCAGACGCTGCCGTTTCCTCGGCGGCAGCTCCATGCTGGCCAGCGCTTTTCGCAGTTCGGCCAGCTGTTTTTTATTCAGCTCGCCACCGGCAATCATTCGCTATCACCCACCGGCGCCCCGGCCTCATCCACGCTGTAAATACTGGCGGTCAGTGCCGTCCAGATTTCAGGCTCAACCAGTGACCAGCGCTCACCCCGCCACGGAATAGCACCGTTTTCGTCCTGCCTGATCACCAGTTCCTCCACCATCGGAACAGTCAGCACCACAGTGGCCACTTCCTCATCCTCCACCGAAACATCCCAGTCCGGCTCGGCTTCACTCAGCCCCACTTCATCCAGTAGTTCCCTGTCAGCATCATCCAGCCACGCCGCCAGTAAGGACATAAGCAACTGCGGCGGACACAGGCGGTACGGGAAACGCTCCCAGCTCAGAACCGCGTCATAACGGATCACCGCCTGGCGATATTGTCCCAGCCCGTAATCTTTCGCCGCGGGGATGAACTTCATTTCATCCAGCACACTGTCAAATGACTTCATCGCGCGGGGCGGGACGTTCTCTTTAAAAAATGCGGTCAGGCTCTGGATCTGCGTCTGGCTCATACTTTTTTCACCGTTGCCCGCTTCAGCCCTTTCATACGGCGGATAACCACCGACGCCTCAGCCAGTAACCCGGCGCGGGTTTCCATGCTTTCCTGTCCCGGATGGGTATCCCGCCGCCCGATTGTGGCGAACTCTCCCAGCAGATCCGCTTTCGCCCTGGCAAAAACGGCCTTCATATACTGGGCGCACAAGCTGTTCAGTCCGCCCATTGTTACGCCCGCAACTTCTGCCGCCAGCGTGTAGCCCTTCGCTTTCCAGCTGGCCTCCACGTTTTCCAGTTCCGCATTGACCTCCGCCACTGCCGCCAGCAGCGCCTGACTGATGGTGTCCGCGTCAATATCTGGCGGTAGTGACCGCTGCGCCTGAAAATCCTTCAGATTCAAATCTGGCCAAAACCCGTTATTGGTCAGCGGTTCATTCTGATAATCCAGCGGCTTTCCGCTAAACATAAATCCCCCGAAAAAGGCGGACTGACCGGTTTCCACGGCGCAGTTACACACAAGGTGTTCTGCCCTCCACCGCGTCCGCCTGGCTGTCGGTAGTCATTACCCCTGCGTCAGTTTTCGGATACGGGCGGCAATCGTCTGCCGCGCCGTTCTGACGCCAATTTTTGAGTAGTGTTTTTCTGCGATGGCCAGCAGTTGATCGGCGCTTTCCAGCGTTTCAATGTCATCCACGCCCGCCGCCGTTTTCTGTCCATCGTCACTGCGCAGCAGTTCCAGTCCGGCAAACTTGAACCATTTAGCCGTCACCTGCTCATGCAGTCGCCAGGTGTTTGCCACCCGCTCAAACGTGCGGGAAAAATACGGTTCAATACTTTCCCCGCGCCCTGCGGTTTCCTGCGCCCATGCCAGCATCGTATCCGCCACGAACGTGGGGAAATTGCTGCGTAACCGATCCGGCGTCGCCTGCTGCTGGCTGATTGCAATGTCAGCCCAGTCCAGCGCCGTATCCAGATCGCCCACGTCAAACAGCCAGATAACGCACCAGGCAAAAACAGGATTTGCATACACCTGACCGCTTGCCAGATAGGCTTCCACAGTAGGAACCCAGCGCGGTAACAGCACATCGCGTTTATACTCGACGCGATCTGCGATGGTTTGCAGACTTCGAACATGTTCCACATCCGTTTCCAGCGCCCTGATCAGCAGGTGCAGACTTTCCGTGGTGTCCAGTGCCTGGCTGCGTTTCAGCTTTTGTTCCATCGCAATGCGCTGGCTGTGACGCTGCGCGGGGGAAAGTGCCATATCAGCCCTCCACCGGCTCGGAGACTTTGCCGATCGTCACTGCGGATTCATCAATGGCCGCATACAGCTCCGGCACTTCCACCGCGTAACCTTCATTGCGCAGGTATTTGTTTTCGAACTGCTTACGATCTTCAACAAACTCCGCCTTACGCATACGGGTATTGCGCTGGGTGTAGATGTGCAGGTTAGAAAGCGGAGTAACCACCATGCGTTTACCCGGCATAAACGGCGGGATAATGGCCTGACGGCCAGCAATGGTGCTTCCCAGCATCTGCGCCGCGATTTTTTCAGTCGGACGATCAGCAGCCTGATACAGTCGGTACTGTTCAGCAGCAACCAGATCGGCGCCGACCAGGACAACCAGACGCGGGTCATTGCGGAACTGCGCCGGGATTTTGGCATTAATCAGATCGGACGCCATTGCATCCAGCGATTTGTAATCCCCGGCCTCATCGAGTACCACGGCATCCGTCATAATCTGATTACCACCCAGCAGCGTTTTCATGCGCTCATGCCAGCCGACGTTCACGTCCTCGCCGTTCGGATTTGCTACCGGATCGGTGGTTTTCGCACGGCTCTTACCGTTGAAACCAATGCGCAACATGTCCAGCGCAAACGCCTGCGTGGTGAATGCCTGCACCAGGTTGTAAAACTCGTTTTCGTCCTTACCGGCGTTTGCCCAGACAGAAAGCAGATCCCAGCGCAACGCAGCACAGCTGTCTGTTTCGACCAGTGAGTAATCATTACCGTCTACGCCGACCTGGCGAATAAAACGGCCATTTTCGCTGCGGCCGGTATGCAGCACGGACGAACCGACAGAGATCACCTGGCCACTCAGCTGGTCAACATCCAGACAAGTGATCATGTTCAGGAACTCGACGGACTCCAGCAGCGCGAGACGCAGCGCATTTTCTTGCGGGTCATTCAAGGAAAAATAACGACTGGTGTCACGCGCGCCAAACTGCTGCGCCATCCCCGCCGAATATTTATCCAGTAAATCCCGCGCACGGTTATTTAGGTGCATAAAACTCCCTCGCGATTAAGCGATATAAAAATTGTTCTGAACTAATCAGCGATAAAGCGGATTACAGGAAATTAAATTTCCCGGCTTTTTCTGAAATCTTGCGCCCCGGTGTACGGCTATTTTTATTACCCAGATCGTTAAAGCGGGTGACGATTTCTTTTGCATTATCGCGAATTGTCGCAAATTCCTGCGTGTCCACCACTTCGGCAATAGTGTCTACATCACCCTTAACATCATTCAGTTGACTTTCAATTTTCGCCACACGCGCTTCCAGGTCGTTAACCACATTGGCCAACGCCTGTAATTTATCGTCATCCTGAGCAGGATTATCCTGCGTCGTTTCATCTTCAAACTTTGGCTTAATACCAAACAGTTTCTGCCAGTTCTTCATTCTTTCTTCCTGTTTAATTTTTCCATCATGGGAAATTACACAGCTGTAATAACCCTGCTTAGATAATTTTTTGCGCCGACTACTAAAGCGCAGCCGTGTAGTGCCAACACTGGCTGGCGTGTCTGTTACCGCCAGCCCTTTCAGGTAAGTACGCCCGCTACCGCGCCAGTTTTCTTCCGGCTCAATGGAGAAGAACAAAAGCTGATCTTCATGATTTGCGAAAATTAGACGCATATTCGGACACAGGCTGACATATAACCGAGCCAGTCCATCTTCACCATCATTCCAGGTGGCTTCCAGAACTTCGCCAAAATTCCCGCAATCGCCCTCATGCTCTGGCCAGATTAATGCAACGTAATGGTTATAATCATAGGTTTCCCCCATATCTATAATCCACTGCCGTTTAATTACCCGCCCGTCAACGGTATCCCCTTCAGTAGCAACACACAGCCAGTCAGTTTTTAAATGTGACATATCCCCCCGTTCCACTTCCTGACGCTGCAAATCAATTATTGCCAAATAAAACCGCCACTGCATTACGCTTTATTCTGTTCAGTTCGGTTATAACGCTTTACCGAACAGACACGAATTAACACCACCGTTTTTTCATCACAGCCACGGCATAATTATCCGTATGGCTAAATACTCTGAAGAATTAAAAGGCGTTGTCCGCGCACTTTATCTGCGCCGCTATACGCCAAAAGAAATTGCATCCGAATTAAATCTGCCGAACGCGCGGATCGTTTACTACTGGGCGGAAAAATATAGCTGGGCGGATTTGCTCAGTTTCGAAAGCACAGAGGAAGCGATTGAACGCCGTTACCAGCTGCTTGCCAGCCGCGATAACAAGTCCGATCTCGACCTGAAAGAAATGGACATGCTCATTGCTCATGCCACGAAACTGCGTGCGCAAAGCAATAAGCACAAAGAGAAAATGGCCAGTAGTCAGAGTTCCGGGCAAGCAGCTGCGCCGGACAGCAATGACGACGAACCACGCCGCAAGCGGAAGTACAAGAAAAACGATATTTCCTCACTGACACAGGAAGATTTTGACGTATGGGCTGAAGAACACCTTTTTGAATACCAAAAGCACCTGCGTAATAACATTGGCCAGCTGGTCAGGAATATCCTGAAAAGCCGCCAGATCGGCGCGACCTGGTATTTTGCGTTTGAAGCGTTCGAAAACGCAGTGATGACCGGCGATCCGCAAATTTTTCTTTCGGCGTCGAAAGCCCAGGCTGAAGTATTCCGGTCTTACATCGTGAATATCGCGGAGCAGTATTTCGGCATCACTCTGACCGGCAATCCGATCCGCCTGAGCAACGGCGCAGAACTGCGGTTTCTGTCCACAAACAAAAACACCGCGCAGTCCTACAGTGGCCACCTGTACTGTGACGAATATTTCTGGGTGCCGAACTTCGCGAAACTTAACGAAGTGGCCAGCGCAATGGCCACACACGACAAGTGGCGCACCACCTATTTTTCAACGCCATCGGCAAAAACGCACCAGGCGTACCCGTTCTGGACGGGCGATGAGTGGAAACAGGGCAGTAAAAAACGTGCGGCCATTAAGTTTCCGTCCTTTAACGAAATGCGTGACGGCGGGCAACTCTGCCCGGATGGGCAATGGCGCTACGTCATTACGA
Organism: Citrobacter sp. LST-B2; assembly: GCF_057983045.1. Lineage (NCBI taxonomy): Bacteria > Pseudomonadati > Pseudomonadota > Gammaproteobacteria > Enterobacterales > Enterobacteriaceae > Citrobacter > Citrobacter sp. LST-B2. The sequence continues at coordinate 1,729,939 of NZ_CP192598.1, read as the reverse complement.
TGGAAGATGCCATTGCGGGCGGTTTCAACCTGGCGAACATCGAGAAACTTCGCAACCGCTACAACGACGCCACTTTTAACATGCTCTATATGTGCGTGTTCGTTGACAGCAAAGATTCCGTTTTCAGCTTTTCCGACCTGGAAGCCTGCGGCATTGAAATCGACACCTGGCAGGATCATAACCCCGACGCCGCTCGGCCATTCGGAGACAGGCCTGTATGGGGCGGATTTGACCCGGCCCGCAGCGGGGATTTGTCCTGTTTCGTGATTGTGGCGCCGCCGATGTTTGCCGTGGAGAAGTTCCGCGTTCTGAAGGTGATTTACTGGAAAGGAATGAATTTCCGGTACCAGGCAAAACAGATCGAGCAGTTATTCAAAAAATACAACTTCACTTATCTGGGTGTGGACGTGACCGGTATTGGCCAGGGTGTTTTTGACAATATTCAGCATTTTGCCCTGCGAGTGGCCGTCCCTATCCGTTACGACCTGAACACAAAAAATCAGCTGGTACTGAAAGCGGTGGACGTGGTGGAAAGCCAGCGTATCGAATGGGATAAAAACCTGAAAGAGATCCCGGCCAGCTTTATGTCGGTGCGCCGCACGACGACGCAGAGCGGCAACGCCATGACGTTTGTCGCAGACCGCAGCCAGGATACCGGCCATGCGGAGGCGTTCTGGGCTATCACCCACGCCCTGCACAATGAACCCCTTAACTATGAAAACAAACCAAAATCCCGCTGGGGTGTAAGGAAAGAGGCAGCATGAGTAAAAAGAAACGCTTTGCCAAGCGCGACCAGCGCGGCGACAAGTCTAAAAAAATGAGCATTATCACGTTCGGCAAGCCTGAACCGGTGCTAACCACCGGCACAGATTACCGCGACATCTGGTATGACAATGCCGCCGACCACTTCACCCAGCCGATTGACCGGCTGGCACTTGCGCAGCTGATTAACCTGAATGGTCAGCACGGTGGCATTATCCACGCCCGTAAAAACATGATTGTTTCTGACTATCTGGGTGGCGGGCTTATCCATGACCAGCTGGAAGCAGCAGCGTTTGACTATCTGACCTTTGGGGATATTGCGATCGCCAAAATCCGTAACGGCTGGGGCGACGTGATCGCACTTGAACCCTTACCCGGCCTTTATATCCGCCGCCGCAAGGTCAGAGACAACGGGCAGAATCAGCCAGGTGACTACGTGGTGTTACAGGATGGGGAACCGCAGGTATGGCCTGAAGAAGACATAATTTTCATCAAAATGTATGACCCGCAGCAGCATATCTATGGACTGCCGGACTACATCGGCGGGGTGCATTCTGCGTTACTCAACAGCGAAGCGGTTATTTTCCGACGCCGCTATTACCACAACGGTGCGCACACTGGCGGTATTCTGTATACCCGCGATCCCAGCATGACGGATGAAATGGAGGAAGAAATTGAACAGCAGCTGCGTGACAGCAAAGGGATCGGTAACTTCTCCACCATCCTTGTAAACATTCCTGGTGGAGACGGCGATGCCATCAAATTCATTGAAATGGGGGATATTTCCGCAAAGGACGAATTTGCCAACATCAAGAACATCAGCGCCCAGGACATTCTGAACGCGCATCGTTTTCCCGCTGGCCTCGCGGGTATTGTCCCGCAGAATACTGCCGGACTGGGGGATGTTGAAAAGGCCGAACGCATTTACAAGAAAAGCGAAATTGCCCCTATCCAGCGCCGTTTTATGCTGGCAGTTAACAACGATCCCGAAATCCCGGAAAGGCTGCACCTTAACTTTGATTTAAGTTACACAGAATCAACGGATAAGGGTGCGGCATGAGGCGAAACAGGCTAAAATCCAGGCATCATTTAACAGCTGGAGCATGGAATATGCGAGTTCTGAAAATCGAATGCCCGGAATGCGGCTCAAAGGCTGTTATTCGTAAAACGAACAGGAAGCACCGGCAGATTGCGGATATTTACTGCGCCTGTTCAGATGTTGAGTGTGGCCACACGTTTGTTATGAATCTGACGTTCTCCCACACTCTCAGCCCCAGCGCTAAAACGGGTGATGCGATGGTGCAAAAAATACTGAATGCACTTTCACCCGATCAGCGCCAGATGGCATTAGACCTACTGAAAGCGACTCCCGCCGCCTGAAATGCCCCCATTCCGGGGGCGTTGCCCTTCCTTTTTAACCATTTCGCGAACCTCTCCCGCAAGCTCTCCAATCCAGGCCAAAGCGATTGTTTTTTCTCTCTGGTTACTTTCGTAAACATGGGCAATTTTGGCCAATAACTCAATGCGTTCCAGCTGTGCCGACGCCTCCAAAAGATCCATTTAGCCCCCACAAGCAATAAATAACTGGATATACATACAGTACACCTTAAAGCACGAATTGTGAAATTTAATTTCCTGCCATCTACTGACAAATGAATGTGTTACACACACATGCACGCCTATAACCACCCCGGCCAAAGCTCCTGCAATGGTTCGTTTCGTGTTTCCTTTAACCGCCCATTGCGGTAAATCAGTGCCCCCTGACCAAATATCAAACCACTACCCCGCAGGAGAATGGCTATTTCTTCATCGGAACCCTCAAAACCCCGACTGCGTAATTCCAGTTTTAACCGTCTGCGGGTTCCCCCCTCCGTACAGTTATTGACAGAACTCCAAGAGGCGGCGTTGCCGCCAGAAAAACCCGCCTCCGCTGGCGCTTCGGCCAACTTCGCAACCTTTTGCCACTTAACCAGACGGGTGCAAACTTCTGAATCTGGAACCAAAGGAGAATAAACCCCCTGTATGCGCTGTACGTCCTCTGCGTACTCGTTGCCCTGTTCCGTAATTTCATAGGCCAGACGAACAACCAGATCACGGCGGGCAACCAGTGCACCGCCCTGCGCCTGGGTGTATGCAGCCCAATCGCCAACATCAGCAGCAGCCAGAACCGCATCCATTCTGCGATCGGTCAGCACCTGATTCCGCAACCGACGCAGCTCGCGCCAGACGGTAACCGGCGCACCACCAATCTGCTGAAACTGACGAATGCGCCAGCGGGAAGCCCACGCGGAAACGGATTTAGCCATATCACGCAGGTTTTCGCCGGTTTCTTCGTCCTGCTCACCATCCAGCGCAAAACCATCAATATTTTTTGAAATGTATTTCGCGATGTAGCCCGTGGCCGAACCTATGGCGGGATCGATAGCTTCAACATGAAAACGCGCCTTCAGCGCCTTTTCAGATTGCAGTTCTTCAGAATCAGTAATTCTGGCGTGATAGCAAAGAATATCGCGTACCGTGTCCACGTCCTGCGGACGCATAAAAAGCAACATATGCCAGTGCGGCGTCCCGTCATGGTGAGGCTCAACAACCCGAAACCCAAATACATGAATACCCGCACGCGAGATCGCTGCGCGTGCTTTTGCCCATACGCCACATAAATAGCGCTGGGTATCCTGCGGTGTACATCCATCCCATTGCGAGACAAAGCCCCCTTTGCTGTGTACCGCATGGAAACGTGATGGCGCGGTGATAGTGTAAAACTCACCGGCCAGCCCTTCTTCATTAGCCATATCTTCAAACCCTCGCATTCTCACCATAAGTTCGCAGCGACGGATCGCCGGATTTGCAACGCTGCGGTGTACCATGCTGTCCAGTGCAATGCGCAGCCCCTCATCATTCAGCAGATCAAACTTTTTAAAGAACTCCAGATTCCGCTTTTTCTGGTCTATCCATTCGCCCAGTGTTTTGCGGGATACATAAGCGCTGGCCGCTTTTTGCACCTGCCCCACCGCGATGGCCATATGTTCACGCTGCATATCACGCGCACGTTTAAGACGCAGGTACCACCATTCCGGCGCTATCATGCGCAGTATCCCAGATTCCGCCTTACGCATTTCCAGTTGACCTTCATTGGCCTCATGTTCAGCCCAGTACGGCGGCTGGTTATTCAGCATCAGGCAACATGCACAAAGATGACGGTATGATTCCAGGGTGCGGCGATGCAGCTCTCTGGCGTCGTCAGTGCCGGAGTCAAACTGTTCGGTGAAGTCATAAAGTGACTGGGAAATCCAGCCAGATACCTGGCCAGCCAGTTTTTTAAGATCTGGACGGTCTAGTGACGGCAAGCGCTCCAGCGACTTACCGAAAGGAAGATCAGCAGCATCAGCGGCCAGCGAGTAACGCGCAGCCACTTTGCGCAGACGTGGCAATACACTCTCGCCGATAGTCTGACGCAGGAATGTATTGGCACGGCGACGCCCGTCACGACCAGCAAAAAGCTTTTCATAGCGACGACCAAAATACCCGGCTAACCAGTCGGGTATCTCATGCAGGTACCGGGATCGCCATTCATAATCCTGCGGGTTTACAGCCCACAGGCGGCGTTCTGTGATAGTCGCGTCTGCCGGTGTGCCTGGTGCGAAAGTTTCCCGCCTCCAGGCATCAACGGCATAGCATTGTTCGTTTATTGCCAGCGTCATGCGCTGGCCTCATGAGTCGCCGGTAAAGGCCATTTAAGAATCAGCTCCGCCGCCATTTTCGGGCTTGCAGCTGCCGCACCAACACTACGCGGCGCATTTACCTTTACGGCTTCAAATCCGGCGTACAGGTAATGAACCATTTCCAGATCGCTGTTTGACGCGACAACCGGAATCCCACGTTCAGCCAGACGGCGCAGCTTACGCGCCAGCCGCCCCTGATCCATGTGCGAAAAGCCACGTTCATGGTAAGCGGTGAAATTGGCGGTATCAGTCAGATAAGGCGGATCACAGTAAACAACGTCATTCCCGTCCCGAACCAAATCGAGTGTTTCTGAATAGTGGGCAGTAATGAACGTTGCGCGTTTCGCTTTTTCAGCAAAGACGCGGATTTCATCAGCAGGGAAATAAGGCTTTTTGTACTTACCGAACGGGACGTTGAACTGGCCTCGGCGGTTATACCGGCACAGGCCATTAAAGCAGTGGCGATTCAGATACAGGAAACGCGCAGCATTTTCAACCGATTCAGAACCGACCTTACTACCAGAAAGATTGAAAGCATCACGAACTGCGTAATAGAAAACGGCGCGGCTTTCTTCATCACTTAACGAACCAGCAGTAAACAGGATCTCCAGCTCATTCAGCAGCGCATCAGTGTGATACGCCATCGCCTTGTAAAGATTAACCAGATCAGGATTCACGTCCGCGATCAGATACTCGTCATAATCCGTATTCATCATGACAGCGCAGGAACCTGCGAACGGTTCAACCAGGCGTTTACCTTCTGGAAGGTGCGGACGCAGCTTAGGCATGAGGCGGGCTTTGCTGCCCACCCATTTAAGCGGAGTTTTAACGGCCATATTGACCTCCGCCAACTAACGACTCTGTTACACCGTTTGAAATGATGTATTCCAGCACTTCAAGCGGTGACAGCGAACGGATAGATAAAACCACCCAATTTTCGGTATCAGCGATAATTTCATTCACCGGCAAAACATGGGTGATAACTGCCGCCCACTCTCGCCCGGTGTATTTCCCGTGCTTCCACTCGCACAATGAAAGAACATCACCGGTTTTATACCCGCGATCGTTTTTTCGCAGCTCGGCCTTTTTCTGACCAGCCACTACTGCATCAAGATATTTTGGCGCAATTTTTACCGCATGAATTTTTACTGCCATGCCGCACCGCCTTTGCTGCAAATCGCTGCGGCTTCTTCGCGGATTAACTCAACGATTTCCGTTGCGCTTAAACCTTCATTGGCCGCATGAGTGGCCAGCTTATCCAGACGGGTGGAACACAGATCAGCAGCTGCGGCTTTACCTTCCTGCGTGGCTTTGGTGAGCATGGCCAGCAGGTCGGTGCCTGATTTTGTTGCGGGTAAATCCTGACGTGTCATGTGCATTTTGGTTTCCTTAAGGCAAAAGAATCCCCGGCCACTTGAACCGTGGCCAAAAAATTCAGGCTGTTAATTAGTGAAAAGTGGGTTGTACTGTAGCGGCTGAGTAGTTCGGAGCCGGAATCAGGTGCAGCTCATAGGTTGTCCGCCACCACTCCTGGATCAGCGCTTTTATCTCGCCAACTCCCAGCGCCCCGGCTGTATAGAAAATCGCACGAATCCCCGCCAGCGCTTCTATCTGGGCTTCTTTGCTTTCCGCTTCGCGATATACGCAACACCAGAAAGCAGCATTGATCGCCAGCCAGTGACGCGGATTTGTCATGTGTTCAGTGTCGTTGAAGAAGAACGGATGCAAAGCGATACGCCCATTTTTACTGGTACTTTTCTCTGCAAACGCTAAAGCGTAGTTATGCGGGACACCCCACACAGCCAGCTCCGCCCCCAACGATTTGCCCTCAACGGAAATAATGGTCATTAGTGATTCCCCTGTTGCTGGAACTTATGGACGATATGAGGCGCGATCACCATCTGCACCCCACTACTGCTATAAATTGGATGTGCCTTTTTGATCGGGCGGTTCGCGGTGCGCTTTGAAAAATCGCTGTCACGTAAACTGCCGAAACCTTCAAACGTTAACCGTGCCCGTGAAATGCCCTGGCGCAGTTGAATCATGTCCCGATAGCCCAGACGCTCATAAAGCTCACGCCAGCAGCACTTGCTTAAATGGGCTTTAAATGCCCCGGTACCAGATGTAACCGCAGCAGCATGAAGCACTACGCCGCGCCACTCTGGTGTTAAGTTGTCCCACCATTCAGCGGCCTCGCTACTTTCGCTGAAGTATTTGCGGCGGATCTGTTTTAAATGCTCCAGCCCACGCTTTTGCTGTTCCTGGCTAATCGCCATAGCGCCCCCTATAACCCCATCAGACGGAGCCACCACGGGTGGCGCGGCTGCTGGCCATTGAATTTGTACATGTGGCCAGGGTTCCAGCGTTGACCGTTCGGCAGTTCTATCCATCCTGTTGAACCGCTTGGTCGTTGCATAGCCGGTGATTCATTTTTCAGATAAGAGACAAACGCTTTCATTGTTTCCCCCTCAACGTAACAGTATGATTGCCGGGATATTTAGCCATGCCCGGCGCATGGGCATGCGATCGATTACCGGAGGATCTGGCAAGACAACCCGGTTCAATATTCAACCGCACATAGGAGCTACAAAAATGGCAGACGATGACGACAACAAATTTCATCGACTTCACAAACCCGCACCTGCGCCAATGAAAGATCAAGGCGATAAAGGTGAGAAAAAACAGGAATAAACGACTATGAGTGACCAGCCAGCCTCTGACCTGATATTTCAGGCCACCTACTGCTATTACATTGAAGTGATGACCGAAACATTCAACCGGCGCACAGATAACCTCATGAATTTTCTGCTCATCCTCACGGGAGGGCTTACTAGTGTCGGCGTTCAGTTCGGCTGGCTGTGCGGCATTCTTGCTGTCGTTTTTTCTGCCTACCGGGTTGCCTATAAACCCGCAGATAAAGCAGCCAGCGCTGAAGCACAAAAGAAGCGCTACTCTCGATTGCTGAGTGATATCGATGCCGCAAGTGATGATGAAATTGCCAGACGTCTGGGTGAACTCGAAGAATTCGACAGTAACGCCCCGACCTCTCTCTACAATCCCGCAAGAAACAGAGCATCTATCGAGCTTCGCCGCGACATTGAACCGCTGACGAAGTTTGAGAAACTGATGGCTTTGCTGGCTGGCGGTATTCCTAAGTAATTGCATAACATAGCGCCTTGTTCACATCAAACCGGTGGCATTAGCCGTCACAAGATCCACCGCAGCGGCCAGAACGGGCGCAGAATGAATACGGCTTTCAACGGTATAAGCCAGCACGGATAAGCTACGGATTGCATCGCGGGCGCGATCCAGAATTTGAGTACGGCGGGCGGCGGTCATATGGCCAGTTGATACGGCTTCCCCAGCAATCGCGCCCACACACGCAGTGGCGCTAAGCGCACACAGTTGCATGTTGGCTTCAGTGGCATTGTTTACCGGCACGGATGGAAGGCAGTTAATCTGACCTAACATCCCATCAAGTAAACGCGCATCTTCTGTGTAATCCGTGATAGCCAAAAGCTCATCACAGGTCAGGCGGTGCGGTTGCGCTGGGTTCAGTTTGTTGCGCAGGATCTGCGGCCTCATACCAACGGCAGCGGCCACATCTTCCAGATTGTGCTCAATTGCAAATGCTCGGCAAGCCGCATCAAAGTGCGCATGTTTAGAGGTCTGGTAATCAAACATTGTTTGCCTCTCCCTAATCCGTAGGATGGATTACGCGTTAAGCGAAATGTCACATTCGCTTAAAGCCTGAATGGTGAGCGCGGCCATGTTGACTTCTACCAGGCCTTTCTTCTGCTTACCCTTCGGCTTAATTGGTAATTTTCCGTATTCGATCAGGTTCCTAGCAGTTTCTTTGTTGGTACCAGTACGACGGCAATACTCGTCTAAAGGCAGGTATGGCTCAGGGATGATGATTGTAATGTTCGGACGCATGAGGCAAACTCCATAAGTTAACCTGTACGGCAATACAGGGCTGTAACTGTCAATATTCACTTAAACCTACAAAGCGGAGTTTAAACTCACTTCGCGCAAGATTTCAAGGTAAAACTTTCGTGAACCTACAAATTGAGTTTTCCCAGGGCGGATCTGAGGTACTAGATAGAGTTATCCAAGCGTATGGATTCAACACAAAACTAGCCCTAGCTGAGCATCTTGATATAGCAAGCAGCAGTCTGGCTAACCGGTATAAGAGGGATTTTTTTCCAGCTGATATCGTTGTTAGATGTATGGCTGAAACAGGAGCTACTCTGGAATGGCTTGCGACTGGACAAGGTAGAAAGTTTAACGATGACGAATTAGACATCATGAAACTGCCACGCAAGAAGATTGTGGACGGAAAACTTTATGAGTCTGGTTTCCTAATGCTTGATAAGGTTACTTTTTTACCTGGCAAACCTTTACCGCAGAATCCTATCTGTGTGATTGATAACACAATGCAATACATTGTTGATCAACACTTTACTGAAGTTTATGACGATGTTTGGCTTGTCGAAGTTGAAGGTAAAACCAGCGTTAGAACACTAACACGCATCCCTGTGGGAAAGGTTAGAGTAAGCGGCGTAGGTATGGCTTTTGACTGCGGTATTGACGATATAAAAATCATCGGCCGCATTGTTCTGACGATTGAATGAAATGAGTGTTCGTAAACTTCCGACAGGCGAATGGATCGCCGACTTCTACACCGTCAACCGTAGTAATGGTAAGAACGGGAAGCGCATACGTAAAAAATTTGCCACAAAGGGGGAAGCCCTAGCATTTGAAAACCATACGCTTCAGAAAGTAGACAGTGCGCCCTGGCTGGGTGAAGGGAAGGACAAACGGACTTTAATAGACCTGATCACAATGTGGTATAAACGCCACGGCGTAGCTTTGCGCAATGGTCAAAAGCGTAAAGACGCTATGACCTGGGCGGCAGAATGCATGGGATTCCCGCTAGCTACAGAGTTTAATGCCCAGCTGTTCACGGCCTACCGCGCAAAACGGCTTGATGGGCATTATGCCCGCACTAACAGAGTATCCAAGGTTTCCCCGAAAACAATGAACCTTGAACATGCTTACTTTCTGGCTATGTTCAACGAACTGAAACGAATCGGTGAATGGTCAGCCCCCAACCCACTGGAAAACGTCAGGCAGTATCGTACTGATGAAACCGAAATGGCTTTCCTCACTGCTGAAGAAATTGAGCGGCTTTTGCTGGAATGCAAACGAAGCAAAGTAAAATACTTAGAGCTAGTCGTAAAAATCTGTCTTGCGACCGGCGCAAGATGGAATGAAGCGGCAACGCTGAAAAGCTCTCAGATCGCGGGCGGTAAAGTCACGTTCGTCAAAACCAAAGGGAAGCGCAACAGAACAATCCCCCTTGATGATGAACTTTTATCCGAATTGCCTGAAACGAAAGGCGCTCTGTTCCCCAAACCCTGCTATAACGCTTTCCGCTCTGCTCTGGAACGCGCAGGCATTGAACTCCCCTCAGGCCAGCTTACCCATGTACTGCGCCATACATTTGCCAGCCACTTTATGATGAACGGCGGAAACATTCTGGTTCTGCAAAAAATTCTCGGCCACGCTGACATCACTATGACAATGCGTTATGCCCATTTCGCCCCAAGCCACCTTGAAGATGCCGTGCGACTTAACCCCTTAAAATGTCGCAAAAATGTCGCGACAGCTTAGAAATACTGCCGAATACTCACAGATATTAACTAACGTAACTTATTGATAACACTGTAAGTTATTGTTTTTCGTAGATAGTTGATGCTTTATAATATAGCCTGTGCTATATCTGTATGTAATGCAGTCATCTCTCACGGATCGAGGGACCAGAACGTCAGGAGGTCAATATGAACGAGTTTAAGAGGTGTATGCGCGTGTTTAGCCACTCTCCCTTTAAAGTCCGGTTAATGCTGCTCTCAATGCTGTGCGATATGATCAACAGCAAACCTGAGCAGGATAAGCCCTCGGATAAATAACGCGGCGTCGCGGTACGCCGCGTCATCTGGCTGTCATCTACGGCCGTTACACTTCTGCTTATGTCAAAATAGCCCTTCTTTTTGTCGGATTTGCTAACCCCTTCGCAAAACAATTTCTGTCTGCCCGTTGACCTTCACATTCACACGCTCTATCTTCTTGCAGCCCTGCCTAACTTGCGGCTCGCAGATGCGGACCTCTTTCCCTCTTCACGCACTCTCAGCAGGTAATGACCCTTGGCGCCAGGGTAAGCACATGGCGTTTTTACGATAGTGGCATATGAATTTAACCGTCAAAGACTCACTTCTTGCTCGCAGCCGGGCCCTTAGCCCGTGGACTGGCTTTTATGTTTTGCAGTCGCTGCTGATCAACCTGGCGCTGGGCTATCCGTTTAGTCTGCTGTATACCCTTGCCTTCACCTGCATATTGCAGTTGCTCTGGCGGAGCGCGCCGAAAGCGCAGAAGGTGCTGATCGGCGTGTGTTCGCTGGTCGCCGCCTGTTACTTTCCTTTCGGCCAGGCCTACGGATCGCCAAATTTTAATACGCTGCTGGCTCTGCACTCGACCAATATGGAAGAGTCCACGGAAATCCTGACGATTTTCCCCTGGTATAATTACCTGATGGGGGTGTTTATCTTTGCTCTTGGCGTGATCGCCGTGCGTCGCAAACCTGACGAAGAGAAGAAACGCTGGAATAAATATGACAGCCTGTGCCTGCTGTTCAGCGTCGTGGCTTTTTTTGTCACCCCCGTACAGAACCTGGCCTGGGGCGGCGTGTTTAAATTAAAGGATACCGGCTATCCGGTGTTCCGTTTCGCCAAAGACGTCATCGTCAATAACAATGAAGTCATTGACGAGCAGGAGCGCATGGCGAAGTTAGCCAGCATGAAAGACACCTGGACTGTCACCGCCGTGAAGCCGAAATATCACACCTATGTGGTGGTGATCGGTGAAAGCGCTCGTCGTGATGCGCTGGGGGCGTTTGGCGGTCACTGGGATAACACTCCGTTTGCGAGCAGCGTTAATGGCTACCTGTTTGCCGATTACATCGCGGCCAGCGGGTCAACGCAAAAATCGCTCGGGCTGACCCTCAACCGGGTCGTTGATGATAAGCCGCAGTATCAGGACAACTTTGTCACGCTGGCAAACCGCGCCGGTTTCCAGACGTGGTGGTTCTCGAATCAGGGACAAATCGGCGAATACGATACCGCTATCGCCAGTATCGCAAAGCGGGCTGATGAAGTGCATTTTCTTAAAAACGGTGACTTCGAGGCGGACAAAAACACCCAGGACGAGGCGCTGTTAAAAATGACCGCACAGGTGCTGGAAACGGAACGCACCCAGCCGCAGCTGATTGTCCTGCATCTGATGGGGTCTCATCCACAGGCCTGCGATCGGACAAAAGGCAAGTACGACACGTTCGTCCAGTCGAAAGAAACCTCCTGCTATCTCTATACCATGACTCAGACCGACGACCTGCTGCGAAAACTGTACGATCAGCTCCGCAACAGCGGCGACAGTTTCTCGCTGGCGTATTTCTCCGATCACGGTCTCGCCTTTAAAGAGCGTGGGAAGGAAGTGCAGTATCTGGCGCATGACGACCAGTTCCAGCAAAACTTTCAGGTCCCGTTTATGGTGCTCTCCAGCGATGACAAAGCGCATAAAGTCATCAAAGCGCGGCGCTCCGCCAACGACTTCCTTGGCTTTTTCTCACAGTGGACAGGAATCAGCGCAAAAGAGATTAAGATGAAGTACCGGTTTATCTCTGAACAGAAAGCCGGGCCGGTGTATATCACCAATTTCAAATTGCAGAAGGTGGATTATAACCACCTGGGAACCGATATCTTTAGCACCAAATCGCGATAACCTATTGAAATACACCCAAAAAAAATCCGCCCCTTGAGGCGGATTTTTTATATCACTGACGTGATTAGAAGCGGTAACCGACGCCTGCGATCCAGGTGCCAACGTCAACGCTACGAATACGGCTCTGCTCGTAAGAGAAGTCCAGAGCAACGTTTTCGATCGGGTTGAACTGCACACCTGCGCCATAAGAGAAACCATAATCGCTGGTGTCATCTTTATGCGTCGGATAGTTGGTGTCCTGGAATTTACCGTAGCCCACACCCACAACACCGTAGATGCTTGCCCAGTCGTTCAGACGGTAAGCCGGACCAGCAGTGATACCGTAGTACTGAGTTTTGTTGTAATCGCCTGCACCGTTAGTACGATCTTTTTCGGTGTAAGTGAAGGAACCGATTACGCCCAGCGGGTTGTTGTCCTGCTCATAGCGATACTTCAGGTTGAAACCGTTCATTTTGTTCGCCGCGCCCTGAGCATCGCTCTGAGCATAACCACCGGTAACGGTAGACGTTGCAGCGACAGCGGAACCTGCGGAGATAGCCAGAACAGCGGCCAGTGCTGAAAGACATGCAATTTTTTTCATAACCACCTCAAATGTGCTTCAAATAAATCCTAAGTGTTAAATATATCAAAAATTGATGAGAAACTCTTTGCGATTAGTGATGTCTAACGGGCAATTTCATGTAACAGAACGTTTCCATCAACCGCTATCTCTTTCAATTAACATCACTTTTCCAGATATTTGCCCCATTATTACGCGCATAATAAAGGACATTCATCCAGATTATTCCTAATCTGCCAGCGCATTAATCCATCAATTTGCCGCCATTTTACGGCTTTCCAGAAATTTTTTTTCAACGAAGACTCAACCGTAGATGGTTATTTCCATTACACTGCCTCTTTTACTTTTCTATACACAAATCAGGCAAGTTGCTGGATGGCGTGTATCTACAGTTATGTCGGGAGAACGGATGCCAGGGTCGTCACGTAAAACGCCAGTTTGGCTGCCTGTTTTAGTACTGCTTATTGCCATGGCCTCAATCCAGAGCGGCGCATCGCTGGCAAAATCATTGTTTCCGCTGGTTGGCGCGCCCGGTGTCACCGCTCTCCGTCTGGCGTTAGGCACGCTGATTCTTATTGTCTTCTTCAAGCCATGGCGTCTGCGGTTTGCCAAAGAGCAGCGTCTGCCGCTGCTTTTTTACGGCCTGTCGCTGGGGGGAATGAACTACCTCTTCTATCTGTCGATTCAGACGGTCCCGCTGGGGATCGCTGTCGCGCTGGAGTTTACCGGGCCGCTGGCGGTCGCCCTGTTCTCTTCGCGACGCCCCGTTGATTTTATCTGGGTGGTACTCGCGGTTCTCGGACTCTGGTTCCTGCTGCCGCTGGGTCAGGACGTTTCGCATGTCGACCTGTTCGGCGCCACCATGGCACTGGGCGCAGGCGCCTGCTGGGCTATCTATATTCTCAGCGGACAACGCGCCGGCGCTGAGCACGGCCCGGCCACTGTCGCGATAGGTTCGCTGATTGCGGCTCTGGTTTTCGTCCCACTTGGGGCTGTGCAGGCCGGGGAAGCGCTCTGGCACTGGTCTGTCATTCCGCTGGGTCTGGCGGTTGCGGTACTGTCGACGGCGCTCCCCTACTCGCTGGAGATGATTGCCTTAACCCGTCTGCCTACGCGCACCTTTGGCACGCTGATGAGTATGGAACCCGCACTGGCCGCACTGGCAGGTATCCTGTTTCTGGGCGAAACGCTCACGTTTGTCCAGTTGCTGGCGCTTGGCGCGATCATTGCCGCCTCGATGGGCTCGACGTTGACCATTCGACGAGAAAGCAAAATAAAAGAGGTTGATGTAAATTAATTTTACATTTCTGCATGGTTGCATAACCATGCAGAATATCTTCCCGCTGTTTTCCCTGTATTTTCCTGATATTTCCCCACCGTCTATCTGCCCCGTACCGACTATTTATCCGCCTTCTCATGTCGGCATCAGAATATTGTTACCGCTGGTCTAACTCTTGCGCAACTACATGAATAGTAATGCAATTAAATACCGATGGTGTTAAATACTATTAAAGCGATAGGCAGAGCCAGAAAAGCAGGAATCATAACCGGTGCTATACTGAATCTCGTAAATTACTGGGACATAACATCAAGAGGATATGAAATTATGAGTACCGCTAAATTGGTAAAAACAAAAGCGTCCAATCTGCTTTATACCCGCAACGATGTCTCTGACAGCGATAAGAAAGCAACGGTTGAGTTGCTGAATCGTCAGGTGATCCAGTTTATCGACCTGTCACTGATCACCAAGCAGGCCCACTGGAATATGCGTGGCGCTAATTTTATTGCCGTCCATGAGATGCTGGATGGCTTCCGTACGGCATTGACCGACCATCTCGATACCATGGCAGAGCGTGCCGTACAGCTGGGCGGTGTGGCGTTGGGGACTACGCAGGTTATTAATAGCAAAACGCCGTTGAAAAGCTATCCGCTGGACATCCATACCGTTCAGGATCATCTGAAAGAACTGGCAGACCGTTATGCTGTCGTCGCTAACGATGTGCGTAAAGCCATCAGCGAAGCGAAAGACGAAGATACCGCCGATATCTTTACCGCCGCATCCCGCGATCTCGACAAATTCCTGTGGTTCATCGAATCCAACATCGAATAATCGCCTCATAAGTATTCCCTCTACAACCCTCGCCACGGCGGGGGTTTTGCACTTTTATGGTGCACCACATCGTCACCACTCCGTCGTAAAGTAAAATATTTGTAATAATCACCTCACACAATCGTTAACGAAAGATTGTTTTATCAACGATCTTTGCGCTAAATAGGCAGACCGTTCACGCCCCCTCCAGGCTGCACTAAATCAGTGCCCCAGAATGGTGCAAAAAGCGAGTTTTGCTCCGAGACCTGTGCACAAGCGTGCAGTCCCCTCTTGTTAAAACAAGGGGTTGCAAAACTGGCACGATTTTTTCATTACATTTATCGTTCTCGCAGGGGATCGCCCCGTGGATAAAAAAGGAAATGCTATGAAGTCTGTATTAAAAGTTTCACTGGCAGCACTTGCTCTGGCTTTTGCGATGTCCTCTCATGCCGCGGATAAGAAACTGGTTGTCGCAACTGACACCGCGTTCGTGCCGTTTGAATTCAAACAGGGTGACAAATACGTTGGCTTTGATGTGGACCTGTGGGCCGCCGTAGCAAAAGAACTGAAGCTGGATTATGAACTGAAACCGATGGATTTCAGTGGCATTATCCCGGCGCTGCAAACCAAAAACGTTGACCTGGCGCTGGCGGGCATCACCATTACTGACGAGCGCAAAAAAGCGATCGATTTCTCTGACGGTTACTACAAAAGCGGTCTGTTAGTGATGGTGAAAACCAACAATAACGACGTAAAAAGCGTAAAAGATCTGGACGGTAAAGTGGTCGCGGTGAAGAGCGGTACTGGATCCGTTGATTACGCCAAAGCCAACATCAAAACGAAAGATCTGCGGCAGTTCCCGAACATCGATAACGCCTACATGGAACTGGGTACCAACCGCGCAGACGCGGTTCTGCACGATACGCCGAACATCCTGTATTTCATCAAAACCGCAGGTAACGGCCAGTTCAAAGCGGTGGGTGAATCACTGGAAGCGCAGCAGTACGGTATCGCATTCCCGAAAGGCAGCGACGAACTGCGCGAGAAAGTGAATGGCGCGCTGAAAACGCTGCGTGACAACGGTACTTATAACGAAATCTACAAAAAATGGTTCGGTACTGAACCTAAATAATAATGGCTTTGCCTTCAGATGTTGCCCGGAGGCGCTAAGCGTGCCGGGCATTTGATTTTTTTTCACCACGGTAACAGGAACAACATATGCAGTTTGACTGGAGCGCCATCTGGCCCGCCATTCCGATCCTGCTTCAGGGCGCCAAAATGACCCTGTGGATCTCCATCCTCGGTCTGGCTGGCGGGATCATCATCGGCTTGCTGGCGGGTTTAGCCCGAACTTATGGCGGCTGGATCGCCAATCACGTCTCTCTCGTCTTCATTGAAGTCATCCGCGGCACGCCGATCGTCGTCCAGGTGATGTACATCTATTTCGCCCTGCCGATGGCTTTCCCGGACTTGCGCATCGACACCTTCAGCGCCGCCGTTATCACGATCATGATTAACTCCGGAGCCTATATCGCGGAAATCACCCGTGGTTCGGTCCTGTCGATCCATAAAGGATTTAGCGAAGCGGGTCTGGCGCTGGGTCTTTCCCGTCGGGAAACCATCCGTCATGTGATCATGCCACTTGCGCTGCGTCGTATGCTGCCTTCGCTCGGTAACCAGCTCATCATCAGTATCAAAGATACATCGCTGTTTATCGTCATCGGCGCGGCGGAACTGACCCGCAGCGGTCAGGAAATTATTGCCGGCAATTTCCGTGCCCTGGAAATCTGGACCGCGGTGGGTGTTATTTACCTCATCATCACGCAAGTCCTGAACATCGTGCTTCGTAGTCTGGAAAGAAGGATGAAAATCCTGTGATTGAATTTAAAAACGTCTCAAAGCATTTTGGCCCTACCCAGGTGCTGCATAACATTGATCTGAGCATTAAGCAGGGCGAAGTGGTGGTGATTATCGGGCCATCGGGTTCCGGTAAATCCACGTTGTTGCGCTGCATAAATAAACTCGAAGAGATTACCTCCGGCGATCTGATCGTTGATGGGCTAAAGGTCAACGACCCGAAGGTCGACGAGCGTCTGATCCGTCAGGAAGCCGGGATGGTGTTCCAGCAGTTCTATCTTTTCCCTCATCTGACCGCGCTGGAAAACGTCATGTTTGGCCCGTTGCGCGTTCGTGGGACGAAGAAAGACGCTGCCGAGAAGCAGGCAAAAGAGCTGTTGGCGAAAGTGGGTCTGGCCGAGCGCGCTCACCACTATCCGTCTGAGCTTTCCGGCGGTCAGCAGCAGCGTGTGGCGATTGCCCGCGCCCTGGCGGTGAAGCCGAAGATGATGCTGTTTGATGAACCGACCTCTGCGCTCGATCCGGAACTGCGCCACGAAGTACTGAAAGTGATGCAGGATCTGGCGGAAGAAGGGATGACGATGGTCATCGTTACGCACGAAATCGGCTTTGCCGAAAAAGTCGCCTCACGCCTGATCTTCATCGATAAGGGCCGTATTGCCGAGGACGGTAATCCGCAAACCCTGATTGAAAACCCGCCAAGCCAGCGTTTGCAGGAGTTCTTGCAGCACGTTTCCTGACGGCCTGCCTCCCTTCCATCTGGAAGGGAGGTTTCTCTACGACTCTTCCCATTTCGAATCGCCGCGCCTCCAGCCACTATACTTATCTCTTTGTTCTGTTTTCTCACTGGAGGAGTCATGCGGTGGATCCTGTTCATCCTCTTTTGCCTGCTGGGCGCACCAGCCCAGGCGGTAACCATTCCCGGTGTCACAACCGGCGCTGATGCTGACGCGCAAACAACACCTGCGCCCGAACCTGATGTCGAGCAAAAGAAAGCGGCCTACGGAGCGCTGGCCGACGTACTGGAAAATGAGACATCGCGCAAAGAATTGATTGACCAGTTGCGTACCGTTGCCGCCACGCCACCGCCGGAACCGGTGCCTAAAATCACCCCGCCGGTGGTTGTGGAGGAAAAAACGGTACTGGAGAACGTTACCGATCTCAGCCGCCATTACGGCGAAGCCCTGTCTGGCCGCTTTGCCCAGCTCTATCGCAACATCACCGATGCGCCACACAAGCCCTTTAACAGCCAGACCTTCAGTAATGCCCTCAGTCACTTTCTGATGTTGGCCGCTGCGGTGTTCGGCTTCTACTGGTTGATTCGTCTGTGTATGTTGCCGTTGTACCGTAAAATGGGAAACTGGGCGCGGAAGAAGAACCGCGAGCGCAGCAACTGGCTCCAGCTACCGGCAATGATCGTTGGCGCCTTTATTATTGATCTGCTTCTGCTGGCGCTTACCCTGTTTGTCGGTCAGTTGTTGAGCGACAGACTGAACGCGGGCAGTCGCACCATCGCGTTTCAACAAGGACTGTTTCTGAACGCCTTTGCCCTGATCGAATTTTTCAAAGCCATTCTGCGACTGATCTTCTGTCCGAACGTGGCGGAACTGCGGCCTTTTACCATTCAGGATGCCAGCGCCCGCTACTGGAACCGGCGACTGAGTTCGCTGAGCAGTCTGATTGGCTATGGCCTGATCGTCGCTGTTCCAATTATTTCCAATCAGGTGAACGTACAGGTCGGTGCGATGGCCAACGTGGTCATCATGCTGTGTATTACGCTGTGGGCGCTGTACCTGATTTTTCGTAACAAGAAAGAGATTACCCAGCACCTGCTGAATCTTGCGGAACGATCGCTGGCCTTTTTCAGTCTGTTTATTCGCGCCTTTGCTCTGGTCTGGCACTGGCTGGCAAGCGCCTATTTCATCGTCCTGTTTTTCTTCTCCCTGTTCGACCCCGGCAACAGCCTGAAGTTTATGATGGGGGCGACAGTGCGCAGTCTGGTGATCATCGGCATTGCGGCCTTCGTTTCCGGAATGTTTACCCGCTGGATCGCCAAAACCATTACCCTCTCCCCGCATACGCAGCGCAATTATCCCGAACTGCAAAAGCGGCTCAACGGCTGGCTTTCTACCGCATTGAACGTGGCGCGGATCCTGACGGTGTGTGTCGCCATCATGCTGCTGCTGAACGCCTGGGGACTGTTTGATTTCTGGAACTGGCTGCACAGCGGCGCCGGTGAGAAGACGGTTGATATTCTGATCCGCATCGTGCTGATTCTGTTTTTCTCCGCAGTAGGCTGGACACTGCTTGCCAGCCTGATCGAAAACCGGCTGGCTTCCGATATTCATGGCCGTCCTCTCCCCAGCGCGCGTACCCGCACGCTGTTAACGCTGTTTCGTAACGCACTGGCGGTGATCATCAGCACAATCACCATCATGATCGTACTTTCGGAAATCGGCGTTAACATCGCCCCACTGCTGGCCGGGGCCGGGGCGCTGGGGCTGGCAATTTCCTTTGGTGCGCAGACGCTGGTGAAAGATATTATTACCGGGGTCTTTATTCAGTTTGAAAATGGCATGAATACGGGCGATCTGGTGACCATCGGGCCGTTAACCGGTACGGTAGAACGCATGTCGATTCGATCCGTTGGCGTACGCCAGGACACCGGGGCGTACCATATTATTCCGTGGTCATCGATCACCACCTTTGCCAACTTTGTCCGCGGCATTGGCTCGGTGGTCGCCAATTACGATGTGGATCGTCATGAAGATGCTGATAAGGCCAATCAGGCGCTGAAAGAGGCGGTCGCTGCGGTAATGGAAACCGAGGACGTTCGTGGGCTGATTATTGGTGAGCCGTCGTTTGCCGGGATTGTCGGATTAACCAACACGGCATTTACGCTGCGGGTATCGTTTACCACGCTGCCGCTGAAGCAGTGGACGGTTCGCTTCGCGCTGGACAGCCAGGTGAAAAAACATTTCGACCTGGCGGGCGTTCGTCCACCGGTGCAGACCTGGCAGTTTCTGCCCGCCGCGCCAGCGGCAGCCACAACACCGGCCACACCCCCGTCGCGGCCACCCGGCGAGCCGACGCTCTAGCGCTTACGCGCGCTAAAACGACGGCGCTGGTCGTCGTCCATAAAGGTCCAGGCAATAAAGCGGCTCTGCTTTTGCCCCTGGGCCATCTCTTTTTTCACCACCTTGACCGCTCCCACGTCAGTCAGCGCACGATAGAGCGGCGGCAGGTTTTCGCCGCGTGACACCAGCGTGGTAAACCACATGACCTGACGGCCAAAAGCCTGGCTTTCGGAAATCATCGTTTTGATGAACGCGACTTCCCCCCCTTCGCACCACAACTCCTGCTGCTGACCGCCGAAGTTCAGCGCATCATCTTTGCTCTGTCCGAGGTTGCGACGTTTGCGCTCGCTTCCTGCACGAGCAGAGGCGGCGGAATCATGGAACGGCGGGTTGCACAGCGTCGCATCATATTGCTCATTTTTATGAATAATGCCGTTAAAAATAGCCGCTGGGGTTTTCTGACGACGCAGGCGAATGGCGCGCGTCAGCCCTGGATTGGCGCTGATAATGGCCTGCGCGCTGGCTAACGCCTGCTCATGCGTCTCACTGCCCGTAAAACGCCAGCCATACTCATGCACGCCGATCAGCGGATAAATACAGTTCGCGCCCACGCCAACATCCAGGATTGTGGCCTGAGTTGGCACACTTCCCGTTGTCTCGGCAAGCAGATCGGCCAGATGGTGGAGGTAATCGGCACGCCCAGGAACAGGCGGACACAGAAACCCTTCAGGAATATCCCAATTTGCCACCCCATAGAAATGCGCCAGCAGCGCCTTATTCAAGGCCTTTACCGCCAGCGGATTGGCAAAATCAACGCTTTGTTCGCCTGCGGGGGTCAGGACGAGATACTGCGCCAGCTCAGGCGTGCCTTTGCAGAGCGTGGCAAGATCGTAGCGACTGTGGTGACGGTTGCGCGGGTGTAAGCCCGGTTTCTGGGGGGACATAGCATTCTCCTTTTAACAGCGGCGTAAGATACCCGCATAACGCAACGCGGTAAACCGGGCTGATAACAAACGGGCGCTTCTCTGCAGCGCATCTGCGCGCGAAATGGGGTGAAGTGGCGCAAATCGCCCAAATATCAATGATATGTATGTCATTGATTTGTCAATATACGTCAATATTTTTCGTTCGAATTTTAAGCAGATCATCATCAATTTTTTACGCCATTTCTGCCGCACTGACGACCTAAACTTATCTGGCACTACACGTTGTTTCACTGAGGAGAGCATCATGAAAAAATGCCTCGTATTACTCGTCGCCACCACGCTTGCAGACGTGGCATTCGCGGCGTCTGCAGCACAACCTTTGAGCAGTCCCGATACCGGTCAGCTACGTGCGTCAGGTACCGTCTCTGCCACTGGCGCAACCAACCTGAGTGATCTGGAGGATAAGCTGGCGGAAAAAGCGCAAGAACAAGGCGCGAAAGGCTTTATGGTTAATTCCGCAGGCGGTAAGAACCAGATGTATGGTACAGCCACCATTTACAAGTAACCTTCCCCACCACCTGCCCGATAGCGACGCCGCTTATCGGGCAATGTTCCCTTGACTGAGCAATTTTTGACCCCATCTTGACTATAATAACCTCGGTAAAAAGCGTGAGGAGAATAGTGCTATGGCTTCTGGTTGGGCAAATGATGACGCTGTGAACGAACAAATCAACAGTACAATTGAAGATGCTGTTGCACGTGCAAGAGGCGAAATTCCGCGCGGTGATAGCCTGTATGAATGTGAAGAATGTGGCGATCCGATCCCTGAAGCCCGCCGACAGGCAGTGCCAGGTGTAAGACTGTGCCTTAACTGCCAGCAGGAGAAAGATTCACAGAACTCATCCTATACAGGATATAATCGCAGAGGATCAAAAGACAGCCAGCTACGTTGACCTAAGCTTACATAGATATCAAGAACATGCCGTTTCGCTTACGCTCACGTTAAATTGCTCTTTGCGTAGCAAAATGTGCCGTTCATACCTCAACTGTAAAGTGAACTGCGTAGAACCGTAAATTCATCTCGTGAATTAATTAATAATCAATAAGTTATTTGTCATTCAATTTTTTTGATTAATGCTGTCAATTCTCTTCGATTTTATCTCTCGAAAAAAAGCGTGATACTCATCACATCGACGGAACATCGTCTTCCTTAATAAATAACCTGCGAGAGATTAACAATGAAAACTATCAAATATGCTGTTGCCGCTGTTGCCCTGTCTACTCTGTCTTTTGGCGTTTTCGCTGCCGAACCTGTTACGGCTGCTCAGGCGCAAAGCATGAATAAAATCGGTGTGGTTTCTGCAGAAGGCGCAACCACGCTGGACGGCCTGGAAGCAAAACTGGCTGAGAAAGCCGCTGCTGCCGGCGCAAGCGGTTACAGCATCACATCCGCCAACAACAACAACAAAATGAGCGGTACTGCTGTTATCTACAAATAAGTTTTACCCCGTCTGCTGCCAACAGACACCCTGCTCCAACCCTCATTGAACCTGAATTACCCTTGTTTGCCCGTCCGCCACTGGACGGGCTTTTTTTTATCTGTCGCGCTAAAAACTGTCGTTGACTCGCGCCAGTCCTTGCTCGAGTGTTGCCACCTCACCCGTTGCCACCAGGCAACAGGCCATCTGGATTTTCAACGATGCGGGTACCGGCTCACTTCCCGCCAGGCAGCGTTCAATCCAGCGCGCGGTCGTCTCAGGATCCTTTGCCGCGGGCAGCGGTACAGGTTCGTCTGGCATTTCACTTTGTCGGCTCTGTAACACCCGGGTGCCAGTGCTATCAATCAGGCTAATCTGCGGGCAGCGTTGCGGATTGGCGTAAACCTCACCTTCGGTTCCGTGCATCAACAACCCACGCCCACCAATATCATTAAAGAATTTCGCGACGCGCGGCACATATTCCGGATGCGACACGCTGGCAAGACGCAGCGCGGCGTCTTCGGCAAACGGTGTCGCTAACTTCGCCAGCGTATGTGCGCTGTTGCGCACACCCAGTCGCCAGCGCATTGCCAGCTGTTTTTCCAGCGGCTGGCAGAGCGTACTCACCGGAATAAAGACTGGCTGATGTCCATCCAGTTTCGCCTGTGCCTGTCCGGCATGACGCGTCGGCGCAATCCCCATCAGTTCGAAAATGGTCTCTGTCAGCACGCGGGTCGGATCTTCGCTCACCCCATGCACGACGACCGGAAAACCCAGCTTGTGCAATAAAATCGCCAGCAGCGGCGTCAGGTTCGCCTGTTTACGCGCGCCGTTATAGCTGGGGATAACGATCGGCATCGGCTTCGCAACCGGCGGGGTAAGCTTAATGGAATGGTTTTGCATCGCCTCATAAAAGCCCAGCATTTCGGCTTCCCCTTCCCCTTTGATACGCAATGCAATCAGCACGCCGCCCATTTCCAGTTCCGGCACGTCGCCGTTGAGCATGTGGGTATAAAGCCCTCGCGCGGTATCCTGATCCAGATCGCGGGCGTGGTTTTTCCCCCGGCCGATCTCTTTAATTATTTTGCGGTAATCCATCGAAAACTCCTTGCCTCACACTCACGTTATTTACGCCGACGGCGCGTGGGTTTCGCTTTTTCTTTTGCCTTAACGATAACGTCTGGCACTGCGGGTCGTTCTATGGGAAAAACAGGTAATGCATCCAGTAAACGCTTGCCATAATTTTTGGTCAACAGACGCTTATCATAAATTACCACTTCTCCCCAACACCCGTGGCTACGGATCAAGCGTCCCACCTGCTGGATTAGATTAAACGAGGCGGCGGGCAAACTCTGCACTTCGAACGGATAGCGATTGAGACTTTTAAGCCACTCGCCTTCGGTGATCACCACCGGGCTGTCGATGGGGGGAAAAGCAATTTTATGGATATGCACCTGACTGAGTAAATCGCCTTTCAGGTCCAGTCCTTCGGCGAAGGATTGCAGCCCCACCAGCACGCTACGCTCGCCGTTTTCCACCCGCTTACGGTGCAGTTCCACCAGCCGGTAGCGCGGCTGGTCACCCTGGACCAACAACAACAAGCGCAGATCGCTGACGTATTCCAGAAAGCGCTGCATCGCTCGCCCACTGGCAAACAGCACCAGCATGCCGGAATGTTTTTTACTTTCCAGCTGTTCGCGGAAATAAGCCGCCATCTCCGCAATATGCTGTTCTTCGTTGTCGATCAACGGTTCATAGCGCATCTGCGGAATAATAATTTTACCCTGTTCGACATGGTTAAACGGCGAATCGAGCGCGACGAAGCGGTCTCCGGCTTTTTCCTTCAGGCCGCTCATCTCCTGCAGACGCGAAAAACTATTAAGCGAACGCAGCGTGGCGGAGGTGACGATGATATGCGGCACACTGCGCCAGAGTAATCGCTCGAGTTGATCGCTCACGCGGATCCCCACGCAGTGAAACCAGACGTGGGGTTGCCCGTCGCGCACCTCGCGCGTCGTCCATTTCGACACTGGTGCGCCGGATGACTGGGCCAGCGAGGCCAGTCGCCACAGTTTGCTTTGCGCTTCAAACATCCCCAGCGCCCGGTTCATCTGCAAAATAGCCCGATGCAAACGCACAACGTCATGGCTGCCGGTTTTCTCGCTGAGATCGTTCAAAAACAGCTCCGCCAGACCGCGCAGCGTTTCGGTGAGCTTCGCCAGACGCTGGCAAATCTCCATCACTTCATCCGGCAGTTCCCCCATCGCAAAGCGATGTTCCGCTTCCTGCCCGGCAGGCATGTACAGACTGAGAATGTGATTAAGTGACGCGATAAGTTCATACAGCTCTTCGCAATGGGCGTTCAGACGCTCCGGATTCGCCAGCGGCGGCGTGGTCTTGGGGCGAAACTGCTCCATGCAAGTCGCCACCAGTTTGCTGAACAGATCCAGTTGCAGGCGATACCAGGAGGCGGTAATTTCCGCGCTCATTTCCAGCGCATCGCGGGCGACATCCGGCAGGTGATGGCCTTCATCCAGAACCAGCAGCAGGTTTTTCGGGTCCGGTAACACCGCTTCGCTTTCCATCGCCGCCATCACCAGCGCATGGTTTGCCACCACCACTTCCGCTTCCTGAATCTCGCGACGGGCGACAAAAAACGGGCACTCGCGGTAGTAGTGGCAGTTGCGGTTCAGGCAACTGGCTTTATCGGTACTCAGTCGTCGCCAGAGGTCGTCGTCAATGGCGATATCCGTATGATCGCGCAGGCCGTCCCACTTGTAGCTGTCGAGGTCGCCTTTTAACTTTGCGCAGCGCTTCTGTTCTTCCTGGTTGTTCGGCGTGAGTTCATCGTCAAGAAAGGCGAGCAGATCCTGTTGCGTGGGTTCAGTACTGGCCAGCGCCGTCAGATTTCGCGGACACACATAGCGCCCGCGACCAAATGCGGCGGTAAAGCGAAGATCGGGAATAATTTTGCGCAGTAAGGGCAGATCTTTACTGTAGATCTGATCCTGCAACGCCACGTTGGCGGTACTGACCACCAGCGTTTTTTGCTCTTCCCGTGCAATGGCAATGCCGGGAATGAGATAGGACAGGGTTTTCCCCACTCCGGTAGGCGCCTCTATCGCCAGATGACGCCCTTCTTCTCCGGTCAGCGTTTTCGCGACATCGGCAATCATCTGCCGCTGCGGCGCACGGGGGATAAAGTCGGGGATCTGTTCCTGAAGCGCCTTATACCAGACGGCGATTTGCGCTTTAAGCGCAGCGGTTAATGCCATGAGAAAACCTGAAACACTGTATAAACAGCCACTATTGTGGCACATTTCAGACCTGGAACGTATCTTTTTTGCCGCTTCTGGAAGGTGCTTCGCAATGCCGTTAGATCAATATGATGAATAAGCCTGGTACTCAAGGGGCGTTGTATCAGGCCACGCTGGATTGTTCTCTGATACAAGCGATATGGCGGTGCTGATGCAGGTTATGCCTAACGGCGGCGGCTATGGCAACGTTAAGCTGTTCGATAAGGCAACCGTCAGGAAGTTTACTCGCAGTTCGTCAGAAGACGTTGCGTCTGGACTGGGGTGGCGTGCGAATGGTAACGCATCGATGACGCCAACGTTTGATGTGTTAGCCAGCTCTGAAACGTATGGTCATACAGGCTGGACCGGAACGATGACCTCTATCGACCCGATTAATCATATGGCTATTGTGATTTTAAGTAACAGGCCAAACTCGCCAGTTGCAGACCCTAAAATAAACCCAAATGTTTTTGTGAGTGGATTATTACCTGCGGCTACATATGGCTGGATTGTTGATCAGATATGTGGGGCATTGAAATAACAAAAATATAGCCCACGCTAAGTGGGCTTTTTTCAGTAAAATAAAACATTCAACAATATAAAGCAAACAAGTACAATGGACTCGATAATCCATAATATAGCTTCAACTTTGAAACCTGTAGTCAATTCTGAGGGTAGGGTCCGAATAAAAGAATACTCTTCAAAACTCATATCACGATTAAACACCCTATTATAGGGAAGTATCAGACTAGACATAATGAAATCTACTTTTGCCAGGTAAATTCCTGGAGAACCAATTAAACTTGCACCTCTTGCCATTCTTGCCGTCTGAGGAAGATTTCCAAACCTCTCTTCATATAGATGAGTTATTTTATTGTAGTTCTCTTTATTAATTATTGATGATATGAAAATCAATATAATCGTCATAATAACGAGAGTTATGAAAAGACTCATACCAATTGCTTCAAAATTAATGATTAAATAATTTTTCATATAAAAGCGCTCCGGCTTCTTCATTAAAAGAGTCTGGATCACGTATTATAGGTTCTGAACGATCTATTTTATCATTCATAGTAGTTCCAATTTTCTTCCCATATATCTCCCCCCATTTTTCGGCAATTTTTCCTCCTGCAATACTAGAACCAATACCAGTTACCAAACATAAACCTGCGCCAATACCTCCACTTTCTGATGTAATCAACCCCAAAACCCACGTACACGCTGCCCTCCCCATAATGCCTCCGACAGCACCGCCAGCAACACTTGCTGTTTGTTTTCCTCCGAATTTACTATACTCCGTTATCGCTGCTTTTCTACATTCGCTTTCTCGCCCCTTCGCGCAAGCGTCATACACAGTTGTTGTATAGCTGGCAAAGTCAAGGCCAATACCAATAAAGCCTGTTGTTCTCATTATTTTCATCAGCTTGGCAGATTTTTCTATATAGCTTGCATAACCTTCAATATCTTTCACCCCTGTTTGATCCCACTTATGCATAATGGATTTTGTGGATAAACCCAATGCTTGTTTTATTTGTTCGTATTGTTTTAAATTCAATTGTTCTTTTGAAAATTTATTCAAAATACCATCTAACTTTTTAAATAGCCTTTCTCGCTGACCAAAAAATTCCTCTCCAGAAATCCGGCCAGAATTTTGGCTATATGTTTTTTTATAAAGTTCCTGAATTTCGTTTAGTATTTTATTTATTTCTTCATAATACTCCCCACCAGCATCCTTTATGTAACCTAAGATATCTCCGCTTTGCCCTAAAGCATCGCTATATAAATTAGATGAGAATATATCTATTGAGGTTCTGTTTTCATAGAGTAATTTAGCTTCCTCATTAGTCAGCGGTTCAAGTGCTTTATCAATTTTATCCCTTGCTGTTTGTACTTGCGCAATTTTTTCAGGTGACCTGGATAGTGGGTCAGCAACAACTAAGATTGAACCGGGCTTTTTCTTTTTTTCTGGATTCAACTGATGATATAACTCTTTTACTCCAGATGGTGGATTAACCATTAACTCATATTCATATGATTTGGGTGTCGTCAATTCTGGTACTACACAAAAGCCCGGTTCAACTGATTGTCTCGACTCTGAAATTTTTCTTGTTGCGGGAGCCAGAGGCGTGGAATTTTGAGACCTGTTTGCTGATTCATAACTTGCTAAAATATAATTATCATATCTGTATGTAATATTTAAATGGGGTATAAATCGACAATGGCAAGGACATGTACCTCTGCTATGCGCTGAACCAGCTAGTAAACATATAATTTCTGTCTCGTATTGAGACATATCATGCCCCATTGTTAAGTAATGATTATATAATTCATGACTTATTCTGGTTCGGAATGGGAAACCAGATGTTCGATGTGAAAAACCATCTTCTTTTTCATCATTAACAATTATTTTTTTCTTAAGGTTTATCGTTCCCCCCGCTCTTCCGAGAAATCTGTTATGTTCAAAGCCAAATCCGTTTTCAAAATTCCGAAGAGAATCGGGGTTTCTCCGGTACAAAAATTTTTCCTCATTGAGCCGCTTTATCGATACTGATGGAGGTTCTACTTTTCGCCCTTCCGAATCTATACTACTATCCCAGGAACTTGCGTTAGTCCGACGAAATAAATTTTCCCCTCTTTCAATCCATGAGCCTTTAGGTACACCACCTTTAATCTCATATTTTTGGCCATTCATCCCGCATATATATTCATCCATTTCATATACTATTTCCATGCCATCAAGCATATTGTATTCTTTACTCTTTAATATATAACCACCACAACTCGTTCGATCTCCTGGTGCTAATAAAAACCCTTCAGAGCGCTTATTAAAGGCTCTCATAATTAAGTTCCTTGCATTAAATGGCAAAGTTTAATA
This sequence comes from Citrobacter sp. LST-B2, assembly GCF_057983045.1. NCBI lineage: Bacteria > Pseudomonadati > Pseudomonadota > Gammaproteobacteria > Enterobacterales > Enterobacteriaceae > Citrobacter > Citrobacter sp. LST-B2. Next base: position 1,701,462 of record NZ_CP192598.1, on the reverse strand, counting down.
TCAGACTATTTTTATTGCTTTTATTGTGATGTCACTTGCAAATTCCAACAAAATCCTGAATCCTCACACTGAAGATTCAGGATGTGAATGTGAAGAGAATAATTTATTTATTCAGTGAGTCAATGCTCTTGTTCCTTTAAATTATCGACCTAATCTCAGTTACACTGTCATTTGTTTGCAAAATTTGTATTGTTTTCTCCCATTTTTATGTTACCTCACGCGTTTCAATGATATAATCGTATCTATCATAATGTTTTTTGCCTATGCTTTTATTTGCATGCTGATTAATAATGTCTTTCTTATTTTCAGTAAAAAGTCTTTAAAAGCCCCTCTTATATCATGCTTTGAAAATATGCTCACAGGCCTAATAAGCGCAGCGCCATCAGGCAACTGCGCTGTGACTTAATAGTAACCCAGCAGCTTCCACCACAGCATGCCAACCGCGAAAATGATAATGACGTTGAAGGTCACCACACACAGGTTGATTCGGTAAAACCGTGGTCGCTCGAAATAACCTTGCGCAAAGTAGATAGGGCCGGGTCCTCCGCCGTACTCGGTGTTCCCCCACATCAGGTTACTGAAGATACCGAAGCAGATAGCCACCATCATCGGCGGTGCGCCGGCGGCAATCGCCGTGGCGGCAAATGGTGCGTACAACGCGGCAACGTGCCCCGTGGCAGTGGCAAACAGATAGTGGACGTAGATGTACAAGACACCGAGCACGATAAAGGCTTCCATCGCACCGAATCCCTGAATCCCGCTACCCAACTTCACCGTCATCCATTTGATGAATCCCAGATCCGCCAGACCCGTCGCCAGGCTGATGATCACGCTGAACCAGATCACCGTGTCCCACGCCGCATGGTCATTGAGGAGACTTTTCCAACTGACGGCCCCGGTCGCAAACAAATAAGCGGCTAGCCCCAGCCCGACCGATGTCGCCGAGATCCCGGTAATCAGACTGGTTCCCCAGCCGACAAGCGCCAGCACAAACCCTACGGCTACTTTTTTCTCATTACTGCTCATGACACCCAGTTCGCCCAGCGACTGTTTACCCATCGCTTTGGCTTCCGGTGTATGCTTCAGTTCCGGATCCAGCAGCTTATAGACCAGCAGCGGCATCAGGCAAAAACAGACCATCGCTGGAACGACGGCAGAAATAAACCAGCCGCCCCAGGTGATCTCCAGACCCAGCGTGGATTTTGCCAGGCTTGCCACCAGCGGGTTCGCCGCCATACCGGTTAAAAATATCGCCCCGGTGATCGGCGTAAACTGAAAGCAAACCATCGTCAAGAAATCGCCAATCCGCTTGCCAGTCGCGCCAGGAGCCGAACCGAGTACGTCGTTGATTGAGCGAGCGATCGGGAAAATAATCCCGCCAGACCGCGCCGTCACCGACGGCATCGCCGGGGCCATAATCAGGTCAGAAACACCGAGCGAATAGGCAATTCCCAGACTGCTTCCGCCAAACAGCGACAGCATTTTATAGGCAATACGTTTTCCCAGTCCGGAGGTCACAAACCCCAGCGAGAGCACGTAGGCGCAGAAAATCAACCATACCGTGCCAGAGGCAAAGCCTGACAGTGCCTTCGCCTCAGTCAACGTTTTGCTGAAGATCACCACGCAAAGCGCAATCAGCATAACCGCCCCCGAAGGGAGCGGCTGGGTCAGGATTGCCGCAATGGTGGCGGCAAAAATCGCAAACATATGCCAGGCCGCCGGGGTTAACCCTTCAGGAACGGGAATAAACCAAATGACGGCACCGATTACCAGCGGGATCAGAAATGAGAGAAGTTTCTTGCCCATGACAAAATTCGTAGACATAGCGCTATCCTTATTGCGTTAGCACAATCATGTTCATTTCCGTGACTGATATTTGGCCAGCACCTGATCGACCATTTCCGGCGCCATTCCCAGATAATTTGCCGGATCGGTCAGTTGGTTAATCAGTTGCGGATCCAGTCGTTGTGCCACTGTCGGCATAGCGTTCAGTACGTCGGCCAAGTGACCGCCCTTCTCGTTGACGATACGACAGGCGTCATAGACGACATCATGGGCATCCTGGCGGCCGATGTACGGAGCCAGCCCCATCATCACCGCTTCTGCCACAATCAGGCCGTTGGTCATCCCAAGATTGCGCAACATTGCCGCTTCATCGACCTCCAGTCCTGCCAGCATAAAGTTGGCCTGATGCAGCGCCCCTGCGCTCAGGACGAAACTTTCCGGGATCGCAATCCACTCCGCGTGCCACGGTCCGGTGGCGCGTTCCAGATCCTGAACCATCGCATCCAACATCAGCCCGGCCTGTTGACGAACGCCTTTTGCACAGGCCAGCATGAGTTCGCTGGAGATAGGATTGCGTTTTTGCGGCATAGTGCTGCTGGCACCACGGCCTTTAACGAACGGTTCATACAGTTCGCCAAACTCGTTCGATGCCATCAGCATCACGTCATAAGCAATCTTCCCTAGCGAACCGGTGATGACCGCCAGCAGGTTCACCGCCTCTGCGAAGCCGTCGCGCGCTACGTGCCAGGTGGAGGTCGGGACGTTAAGACCTAACTCTTCCATCAGCGCTTTTTGTACCGGCAATCCTTTGTCGCCCAGCGATGCCAGCGTTCCGGCGGCCCCGGCAAATTCACCGACCAGCACGCGCGGACGCGCCTGTTGCAAACGTTCGGCGTGGCGTTCAAACATGTCCAGCCAGATGGCAGCTTTATAACCAAACGTCACCGGTAGCGCCTGCTGTAAATGGGTGCGACCGGCCATCGGCGTATCCCGATAGCGCAGCGCCAGGTCAGCCAGCGTTGCACGTAACCGGTTCATGTCCGCCTCGATCAGTTCAAAGGCATCACGGATTTGCAGTACCACCGCCGTGTCCATAATATCCTGCGTCGTCGCCCCCCAGTGCACATAGCCGCCAGACTCTCCGGCTTGCTTTGAAATCTGGTGCACAAGCGGCAGGATCGGATAACCGACGATTTCCGTCTCATGACGTAACAAATCGAAATCCAGCGTATCGGCATTGCACTTCTCTGCGATCTCTTTGGCTGCCGCTTCCGGGATCACTCCGCAACGCGCCTGCGCTTTGGCGAGCGCCACCTCCACTTCGACATACTTGCGAATAAGTTCGTAGTCATCAAACACGGCGCGCATTGCTGGTGTACCAAAAGAATCTCTAAATAAAACAGAATCCATTACATTCGAAGCCATAAATCCCCCGGTTCAATCTGATAATGATAAGATGAGCGTCTGACCCGGTTTACGACGCAATCGGGCCAACAAAAATGTCCGAACATACATAAATGTCCGTACATTTATAATGTACGGACATTTATAATAATCATGACGAATGTATGGAATAGCCCGTACCCATTTTTGTGACTGTGATCATTAATTATTTGACGAAACTGCGATGAAAGAATCTCTGTACAAACGGATAGCCCGTGAACTGGCTCATCAAATCTCGACGGGAACTTACCCACCCGGTTCACTGTTTCCGACAGAAATGGAACTGTGCGAAACCTGGCAAGTGAGTCGTCACACCATGCGCGAAGCGCTGAGGGAATTAACGGAACAGGGGTTGATTTCGCGACGTAAAGGCGCTGGCACGCGCGTATGCGAACCGCAGGCGAGCGGGGTTAACCATCCGTTGTCACATCTGGAAGATCTGCTGCTGTTGGCGAAAAACAACCTGCGGGTGATTAAGAAGATCGATGAGATTGTAGCGGATATTGAGCTTTCCCAACTGATAGATTGCCCGCCCGGTTCACGCTGGCTACATATCGCCAGTATTCGTGAGGATGCGCAAAACCCGGATGCGCCTATTTGCTGGACGGACAGTTACGCCAGCACCGATTATTCCAGGCTACGCGCGTTCATCCGCGACGATCCGCACTCGCTGATTAGCGATCTGATCGAAACGCACTACGGAATTAAGAGTCACGAAGTGCATCAGACGATCACCGCCGTTGGCGTACCGAAGAAAATCGCCAAGATACTGAATGTCGAGCCCGACTCTCCGGGGATGCGCATCGTACGGCGCTATCGGGATCGTGACGGGAAAGTGTTCGAGACCACGATTTCAATTCACCCGGCGGGACGGTATACCTGTTCTATTGTGTTGAAATCGCAGAATGCGGGGGAGTGAGGGGGCGTATACGCTTTGAGAAGCATATGCCCCTGTGGGACGAGTACCGTTCACCTCATGTTCGCAGCCAATCTGGTACACCAGTACCTGTGAACGGGTTAAGGAGGCTCGTCGCCGCCTCCTTAACAATCCTGGCTCCCGGCTGGAAAATTGTCGCTTCGCGATACCCTCCGCTTATTCCTTCAGGCTACCGGGCCGGGCACGACTCAGCATCCCTGGTTCGCGCGCCCTGAACCCGCATCCCTGCGGGTTCTCCCGGCCTTACGGAAACGCGTCGGCAATTTTCAGCCGGACCTATCCATACCTGACCATCTCCACGGTTTGCTTTTTTTTACAGCGAAGTGAATTTAGCTGAAAGGCAGAGAATTGAAGCGATGGCATTGGTCCGGCGTGAAAATCGATGAGGCGTTGGCTGCTGACCGGGGCCGCCCGCAGGGAAGCGGGCGGAGGGGACGGCCTGCATGGATGCAGGCTCGACCCCGACCCGACAGGCAGACGGCATAAGACGAATGAACCACGAAGTGGCGATTTTCCTTGCCGGGAGCCAGGGTTGCAAGGGAGGCGGCGGTGAGCCTCCCTTGCACGTTCACGTGTACTGCGGTTTCAGAGAATCACTGAATACAAAGTGAACGTAACATTTCTCAGAGTATCAGGCCTTCCTGACCCCCTTACTGCACGGGTGTAATTCTGCGCGCACGGCGCGGCGGACGCGGCTTTTCGCCAGCCGGTTTGCCTTCTGCGCTACGGGGTTTGCCCTTCGACGCGCCACCGTCCTGACGACGCGGCTGCTGAGCACGACCTGCGCCCTGCCCTTGTCCCTGACCACGGCCCCGGCCGCCGCCACTTCGCTGCTGACGACCATTCTGGATCGGCTCAGCTTTGATCGAGGGATCTGGCTCATAGCCCGGCGTGGTAATACGCGGGATCTCTTTTTTCAGCAGTTTTTCAATGTCACGCAGCAGTTTGTGTTCATCAACACAAACCAGCGACAGCGCTTCCCCCGTCGCCGCAGCACGACCGGTACGACCGATACGGTGCACATAATCTTCCGGAACGTTCGGCAGCTCGTAGTTCACCACGTGCGGCAGTTCTTCGATGTCCAGACCACGCGCCGCAATGTCAGTCGCCACCAGCACGCGGATATCGCCTGATTTGAAATCCGCCAACGCACGGGTACGCGCCCCCTGGCTCTTGTTACCGTGGATCGCTGCGCTGCGGATACCATCTTTGTTGAGCTGTTCCGCCAGGTGATTGGCGCCGTGTTTGGTGCGGGTAAAGACCAGTACCTGCTGCCAGTTGCCCTGACCGATCATCTGCGACAACAGTTCGCGCTTGCGTTTCTTATCGACAAAATGGACGTGCTGCGTCACCTGCTCAGACGCCGTGTTGCGACGCGCCACTTCAATTTCCAGCGGGTTATGCAAAAGCTTTTCGGCCAGCGCTTTGATCTCATCAGAGAACGTCGCGGAAAACAGCAGGTTCTGACGCTTCGCCGGCAGTTTCGCTAACACGCGGCGAATATCGTGAATAAAGCCCATATCCAGCATACGGTCCGCTTCATCCAGCACCAGAATCTCAATCTGGTCCAGCTTCACCGCGTTCTGGTGTTCCAGGTCCAGCAAGCGGCCCGGCGTTGCCACCAACACATCGACGCCACCGCGCAGTTTCATCATCTGCGGGTTAATACTCACGCCGCCAAAAACCACCAGCGAGCGAATGTTCAGATACTTGCTGTAATCACGGACGTTTTCACCAATCTGCGCCGCCAGCTCACGCGTCGGCGTCAGGATCAGCGCACGCACCGGACGACGCCCTTTGCCATGCGGCTGTTTGGTAATAAGGTGCTGTAACAGCGGCAGCGTAAAGCCCGCCGTTTTACCGGTACCGGTCTGCGCACTCGCCATCAGGTCGCGACCTTCCAGCACGGCAGGGATCGCCTGTTGCTGAATAGGGGTAGGTTCACGGTAACCCTGCTCGGCAATGGCGCGCAGAATATCAGGATTTAAACCCAGGGAATCAAAAGACATAACTACTCCGAACCGCCCCGACCGTTCCCGGTGTCGTTTTCAGGGAGATGCATACAATTTGGGAATGACAAAAACCACAATGTCATGAAGGGGCGGAGTGTAGCAGTTTTTGTGACACACCGCATAAATTATCCCGGTCACTGGAAAAGACAAAATAAACGACCAGACTGGACAAGGAGAATATTCAGTCATAATCTTAATCAATCGATTGATTAAGAATTGGGTCGCGTGATGAATACCCCCACCATGACCACGAAAGGTGAACAGGCCAAAAGCCAGCTAATTGCCGCCGCACTGGCACAGTTTGGCGAGTATGGCCTGCATGCCACCACCCGCGACATTGCCGCGCAGGCCGGACAAAATATTGCTGCCATTACCTACTATTTTGGCTCAAAAGAGGATTTATACCTCGCCTGCGCCCAGTGGATTGCCGATTTTATTGGCGCGCAGTTTCGGCCACACGCGGAAGAAGCTGAACGCTTATTCGCCGAGCCCCATCCCGACCGTGCGGCCATGCGCGAGCTGATTCTGCGTGCCTGCAAAAACATGATCATGTTGTTAACCCAGGAGGACACCGTCAATCTGAGCAAATTTATCTCGCGCGAACAGCTCTCCCCTACCGCGGCTTATCAACGGGTGCACGAGCAGGTTATTGAGCCGCTGCACAGTCATCTCACTCGTCTTATCGCCGCGTATACCGGCTGCGACGCCAGCGATACGCGCATGATTCTGCATACCCACGCGCTGCTCGGCGAAGTGCTGGCATTCCGTCTTGGTAAAGAAACCATTTTGTTACGTACCGGCTGGTCGCAGTTTGATGAAGAAAAAACTGCACTGATTACGCAGACCGTGACCTGCCATATCGATCTTATTCTGCAAGGGTTATCGCAAAGGAGTCTGGAGTGATGAAAAAACCTGTCGTTATCGGGCTGGTGATTGCGGCACTGCTCGCCGTGATTGCGGGTGGCACATGGTGGTATCAAAGCCGGCAGGATAACGGACTGACGCTCTACGGCAACGTGGACATCCGTACCGTTAACCTCAGCTTTCGCGTCGGAGGCCGACTCGCGTCGCTGGCGGTGGATGAAGGGGATACCATTAAAACGGGACAGGTGCTGGGTGAACTGGATCATGCTCCCTATGAGAACGCCCTGATGCAGGCAAAAGCAGGCGTTTCCGTCGCCCAGGCCCAGTACGATTTGATGCTGGCGGGCTATCGTCAGGAAGAGATTGCGCAGGCGGCGGCAGCGGTGAAACAGGCCCAGGCTGCCTATGATTACGCACAGAATTTCTACAACCGACAGCAGGGATTGTGGAAAAGCCGCACTATTTCCGCTAACGATCTGGAAAACGCCCGTTCTTCCCGCGACCAGGCGCTGGCCACGTTGAAATCCGCGCAGGACAAACTGAGTCAGTACCGTTCCGGTAATCGCGAACAGGATATCGCCCAGGCGAAAGCCAGCCTTGAACAGGCACAGGCGCAGTTGGCACAGGCGGAACTCGACCTCCATGACACCAAGCTTGTCGCCCCCTCGAACGGCACGCTGCTAACTCGTGCGGTCGAACCTGGCAGCATGCTCAACGCAGGAGGCACCGTGCTGACGCTCTCTCTCACCCGACCAGTCTGGGTGCGCGCCTACGTCGACGAACGTCATCTTTCTCAGGCACAGCCGGGACGCGAAATCCTGCTGTATACCGATGGACGTCCCGACAAGCCTTATCACGGTAAAATCGGCTTTGTCTCTCCGACGGCAGAATTCACGCCGAAAACGGTAGAGACACCGGACCTGCGTACCGATCTGGTTTACCGTCTGCGCATTGTGGTCACCGATGCCGACGACGCGCTGCGCCAGGGCATGCCGGTGACGGTGAAGTTCGGCAACGAGGCTGGACATGAATGACGCCGTCATCACGCTGAGCGGGGTGACTAAGCGTTTTTCCGGACTGGAAAAGCCGGCGGTCGCCCCACTCGATTGTACGATTCACGCCGGGTATGTAACCGGTCTGGTGGGGCCGGATGGCGCCGGGAAAACCACGCTGATGCGAATGCTGGCGGGCTTGCTGAAGCCGGATGGCGGTAGCGCAACGGTGATTGGCTTTGATCCAATCAAAAACGACAGCGCGCTGCATGCTGTGCTCGGTTACATGCCGCAGAAATTCGGTCTGTATGAGGATCTCACTGTAATGGAGAACCTCAATCTTTACGCGGATTTACGCAGCGTGACGGGCGAGGTGCGGGAAAAAACCTTTGCCCGTCTGCTGGAATTTACCTCGCTCGGCCCGTTTACCGGACGTCTGGCGGGAAAACTGTCCGGCGGGATGAAACAAAAGCTGGGGCTGGCCTGTACGTTGGTCGGCGAACCCAAAGTGCTGCTGCTGGATGAACCTGGCGTCGGTGTTGACCCAATCTCACGTCGCGAACTGTGGCAGATGGTGCACGAACTGGCGGGAGACGGGATGCTGATCCTGTGGAGCACCTCCTATCTGGATGAAGCCGAACAGTGTCGGGACGTGCTGCTGATGAACGAAGGCGAACTGCTGTATCAGGGGGAGCCGACCCAACTGACACAAACCATGGCGGGACGCAGTTTTTTGATGCACAGCCCGCAGGAAAACAACCGGAAACTGCTCCAGCGGGCGTTAAAACTGCCGCAGGTTAGCGACGGCATGATTCAGGGGAAATCGGTGCGTCTGATCCTGAAAAAAGAGGCCACAGCGGACGACATTCGCCATGGCAACGGCATGCCGGAACTCGACATCAGCGAGACTGCGCCACGCTTCGAAGATGCGTTTATCGATCTGCTGGGCGGTGCCGCGACCTCTGAATCGCCGCTGGGCGCCATTTTGCATACCGTAGAGGGAACGCCAGGCGAAACGGTGATTGAAGCGAAAGCGCTGACCAAGAAATTCGGCGATTTTGCCGCCACTGACCACGTTGATTTTGCCGTCCAGCGCGGAGAAATTTTTGGCCTGCTGGGCCCCAACGGCGCGGGAAAATCGACAACCTTTAAAATGATGTGCGGCCTGCTGGTGCCCACGTCCGGGAAAGCGTTGGTGTTGGACATGGATCTGAAGGTCAGCTCCGGCAAAGCTCGCCAGCATCTTGGCTATATGGCGCAAAAGTTCTCGCTCTACGGCAACCTGACGGTGGAGCAAAACCTGCGCTTTTTCTCCGGCGTTTATGGTCTGCGGGGACGCGCGCAGAACGAAAAAATTGCCCGCATGAGCGAGGCGTTTGGCCTGAAAAGCATCGCTTCGCATGCCACCGACGAACTGCCGCTGGGCTTTAAGCAACGTCTGGCGCTGGCCTGTTCGCTGATGCATGAACCGGACATTCTGTTTCTTGACGAGCCCACTTCTGGTGTCGATCCCCTCACCCGCCGAGAGTTCTGGCTGCATATCAACAGCATGGTGGAAAAAGGCGTGACGGTGATGGTGACGACCCACTTTATGGACGAAGCGGAATACTGCGACCGCATCGGACTGGTCTATCGCGGGAAACTGATTGCCAGCGGTACGCCGGACGATCTGAAAGCGCAGGCCGCCGATGACGACACGCCGGACCCGACCATGGAGCAGGCTTTTATCCGGTTAATTAACGACTGGGATAAGGAGCATGCCAATGCGTAACCGCCTTCTCTCCTGGCGTCGCGTACGGGCGCTGTGCGTCAAAGAGACGCGGCAGATTGTCCGCGATCCCAGTAGCTGGCTGATCGCCGTGGTGATCCCACTGCTGCTGCTGTTTATTTTTGGCTACGGCATTAACCTTGACTCCAGCAAGTTGCGGGTGGGGATCCTGCTTGAGCAGCAAAGCGAAGAGGCGCTGGACTTTACCCATGCGATGACCGGCTCACCGTACATCGACGCCACCATCAGCGATAACCGCCAGGCGCTGATTGAAAAGATGCAGGCCGGACGTATTCGCGGTCTGGTGGTCATTCCGGTCGATTTCGCCCAGCAGATGGCGCGCGCCAACGACACCGCACCCATTCAGGTAATCACCGACGGCAGTGAACCCAATACCGCCAACTTCGTGCAGGGCTATGTGGAAGGGATCTGGCAAATCTGGCAGATGCAGCGAGCGGAAGATCGCGGAGAAACGTTTGAACCACTGATTGAGGTGCAAACCCGCTACTGGTTTAACCCGGCGGCAATCAGCCAGCATTTTATCATCCCGGGCGCAGTGACCATCATCATGACGGTGATCGGCGCGATCCTCACCTCGCTGGTGGTGGCGCGCGAATGGGAACGCGGGACCATGGAAGCGTTGCTCTCCACGGAAGTGACGCGCGCCGAACTGCTGCTGTGCAAGCTCATCCCCTACTACTTCCTCGGCATGCTGGCGATGCTGCTGTGTATGCTGGTGTCGGTGTTTATTCTCGGCGTCCCGTATCGCGGATCGCTTCTGCTGCTGTTTTTCATCACCAGCCTGTTTTTGCTCAGCACGCTGGGGATGGGACTTCTGATCTCCACCATCACCCGCAACCAGTTTAATGCCGCCCAGGTGGCGCTTAACGCCGCCTTTTTGCCATCGATTATGCTGTCTGGCTTTATCTTCCAGATAGACAGTATGCCTGCGGTGATCCGCGCGGTAACCTATATTATTCCGGCGCGCTACTTCGTCAGCACCCTGCAAAGCCTGTTTCTCGCCGGTAATATCCCGGTGGTGCTGGTGGTCAACGTGCTGTTTTTGATCGCCTCAGCGGTGATGTTTATTGGCCTGACGTGGCTGAAAACCAAACGTCGGCTGGATTAGGGAGACGCGCATGTTTCATCGTTTATGGACGTTAATCCGCAAAGAATTGCAGTCGCTGCTACGCGAGCCGCAGACCCGCGCGATTTTAATTTTGCCGGTACTGATTCAGGTGCTTTTGTTTCCCTTTGCCGCAACGCTGGAAGTGACTAACGCCACCATCGCCATCTATAACGAAGACAACGGCAAGCATTCGGTGGAGCTGACCCAGCGCTTTGCCCGTGCTAAAGCCTTTACCCACATCCTGCTACTGAAAAGCCCGCAGGAAATTCAGCCCACAATCGATACGCAAAAAGCGCTGCTGCTGGTGCGCTTTCCGGCGGATTTCTCGCGCAATCTGGATACCTTTCAGTCTGCGCCCATGCAGTTAATACTTGATGGTCGTAACTCGAACAGCGCGCAGATCGCCGCCAACTATCTCCAGCAAATCGTGAAGAACTATCAGCAGGAGTTGATGGAGGGCAAGCCGAAGCCGAACAACAGCGAGCTGGTGGTGCGCAACTGGTACAACCCTAACCTCGACTACAAATGGTTTGTGGTGCCGTCACTGATCGCGATGATCACCACCATTGGCGTGATGATCGTCACCTCGCTGTCCGTCGCGCGCGAGCGCGAACAGGGCACGCTGGATCAGCTGTTGGTCTCCCCGCTCACCACCTGGCAAATATTTATCGGTAAAGCGGTTCCTGCACTGATTGTCGCCACCGGCCAGGCCTCTATCGTGCTGGCAATCGGTATCTGGGCGTATCAGATCCCGTTTGCCGGGTCGCTGGCGCTGTTTTACTTCACGATGGTGATTTACGGGCTGTCGCTGGTGGGATTTGGCCTGTTGATCTCCTCACTCTGCTCCACGCAGCAGCAGGCGTTTATCGGCGTATTCGTCTTTATGATGCCGGCAATTTTACTGTCGGGCTACGTCTCTCCGGTCGAGAACATGCCGGTCTGGTTACAGAATCTGACATGGATAAACCCGATCCGTCATTTCACGGATATCACCAAGCAGATCTATTTGAAAGATGCGAGTTTGCAGATTGTCTGGGGAAGCTTGTGGCCGCTACTGGTGATAGCGGCCACAACGGGATCAGCGGCGTATGCGATGTTTAGACGCAAAATCATGTAACTTTTTGTCTTTCGCCAGCAGCGAAACCACAGCGGGTCCGGCCAGGATTGCCAGTCCCGCTAACGCCAACAAGACGTTGTTTTGTAAAACCCGGGACAGCAGCCACAACGCAATCAGCGACGCGCCGAAATACCAGGTGGTGGTGAGTTCTTCCAGCACGTCGGCGACTTCGCGCCAGCGCTGCTCGTGATGACGCTGTAACGCCAGCATCAGTAATACGGTCACGCCATACACTACGCATAATCCCAGGCCAACGTGCACCAGCGTGCCACTCTTCCAGCCTACGACCAACAACGCCACGACCAGTAAATGCAACATAATCTGCCAGCAACTTAACCCCGTTGCGACACGAACTCGTTGTTGCCACCTCATGGCTTTTCTCCTGAAGGATTTTTCTCTAATGACTCAGAGTACCGCACTTTACGGAAAATTCCGTAACACCGCACCTTTTTGTGACGACGACTACACTATTTCAATCAGAAGAGTGACGCCAACAGGAGAAAAATGACTCAATCGACACGAAATTTTTCATTCACCGTGCTCACCATCAATACGCATAAAGGCTTTACCGCCTTTAACAAGCGCTTCATTTTACCGGAACTGCGTGATGCCGTTCGTACGGTTGGCGCCGACATTGTCTGCCTGCAGGAGGTGATGGGCGCGCACGAAGTGCATCCGCTGCACGTCGAAAACTGGCCGGATACCACGCACTACGAATTTCTCGCCGACACGATGTGGAGTGACTACGCTTACGGGCGTAACGCCGTCTACCCGCAAGGGCATCATGGCAACGCGGTGCTGTCACGCTATCCTATTGAACATTATGAAAATCGTGATGTTTCGGTCGGCAGCAGTGAAAAGCGCGGCGTGCTCTATTGCCGTATTGTTCCGCCGCAACTCGGGAAACCGATTCATGTGATGAGTGTTCACCTCGGCCTGCGTGAAGCTCACCGGCAGGCGCAACTCACCCTGCTGACAGACTGGGTCAACGCCCTGCCCGACGATGAACCGGTGGTGGTGGCCGGTGATTTCAACGACTGGCGGCAAAAGGCAAACCATTCCTTAAAAGCCGCGGGCCTGGAGGAAATTTTCACCCGCGCCCGCGGCCGCCCGGCACGGACCTTTCCTGTCAGCCTGCCGCTGCTGCGCCTTGATCGTATTTACGTGAAAAATGCCAATGCCAGTTCGCCGACAGCGCTACCGCTGCGCAACTGGCGGCATCTCTCTGACCATGCCCCCCTTAGCGCGGAGATCCATCTATGAAATGTGGCTGGCGTGAAGGTAATCAGATCCAGTTACTGGAAAACGGCGACCAGTATTATCCCGCTGTGTTTGCGGCAATAGCCGATGCGCAGCAAAGAATTATTCTCGAAACTTTCATCTGGTTTGAAGATGAGGTAGGAAAACAGCTTCATGCGGCTCTGCTGGCCGCAGCAAAACGCGGCGTGAAGGCGGAAGTACTGCTGGACGGCTACGGCTCACCGGACCTGAGCGATGCATTCGTTGGCGAACTGACCTCGGCAGGCGTGGTGTTTCGTTATTACGATCCGCGTCCCCGGATCTTTGGTATGCGCACCAACGTCTTTCGCCGTATGCATCGCAAGATTGTGGTGATAGACGACCGGGTGGCGTTTATCGGCGGGATCAACTATTCCGATGAACATATGTCCGACTATGGCCCGGAAGCCAAGCAGGACTACGCGGTACGCGTGGAAGGACCTGTCGTCGCCGATATACTGCAGTTTGAAGTGGAAAACCTTCCCGGGCAGAGTGCAGTACGCCGCTGGTGGCGCCGTCATCACCGTGCTGAAGAGAACCGCCAGCCCGGCGAGGCGCAGGCGCTGTTCGTCTGGCGCGACAACGACGAGCACCGCGACGATATCGAACGTCACTACCTTAAAATGCTCACCCAGGCACGGCGGGAAGTGATTATCGCCAACGCCTACTTCTTTCCCGGTTACCGGTTACTGCACGCCATGCGCAAAGCCGCCCGCCGCGGCGTGCGCGTCAAACTGATCGTGCAGGGGGAGCCGGATATGCCAATTGTGAAGGTCGGAGCCCGTCTGCTGTACAACTATCTGGTGAAAGGCGATGTCCAGGTTTACGAATATCGCCGCAAGCCACTGCATGGCAAAGTGGCGCTGATGGATGACCACTGGGCGACGGTCGGCTCCAGCAATCTCGACCCGCTCAGCCTGTCGCTTAATCTGGAAGCCAACCTGATCGTGCACGATCGCCAGTTCAACCAGACGCTGCGCGACAACCTTAACGCGATCATTGCCGAAGACTGTAAGCTGGTCGATGAGTCGATGCTGCCGAGACGCACCTGGTGGAACCTGACCAAAAGCGTGCTGGCGTTCCACTTCTTACGTCACTTCCCGGCGCTGGTCGGCTGGCTTCCGGCGCATACTCCCCATCTCGCGCAGGTTGATCCGCCAGCCCAGCCCGAGATGGAAACGCAGGATCGGGTAGAAGTACAGAACACAGGAGCCAAACCCTGATGGCAAAATCACATCCGCGCTGGCGGCTGGCAAAAAAGATCCTCACCTGGCTGTTTTTTATCGCCGTGATTGTGCTGCTGGTGGTCTACGCCAAAAAGGTGAACTGGGAAGACGTCTGGACGGTGATCCGTGACTACAACCGGGTTGCGTTGCTGAGCGCCGTCGGGCTGGTGATCCTCAGCTATCTGCTCTATGGCTGCTATGACCTGTTGGGCCGCGCCTATTGCGGTCACAAGCTGGCAAAGCGGCAAGTGATGCTGGTGTCGTTTATTTGCTATGCATTTAACCTGACGCTCAGTACCTGGGTCGGCGGCATCGGTATGCGCTACCGGCTCTATTCCCGCCTCGGCCTGCCGGGTGGCACCATCACCCGTATCTTCTCTCTTAGCATCACCACCAACTGGCTGGGCTATATTTTGCTTGGCGGGATCATCTTCACCTTTGGCGTGGTGCAACTGCCTGCCCACTGGTATATCGACGAGGGCACGCTGCGTATTCTCGGCGTGGTGCTGCTGTTAATCATCGCTATTTATCTGTGGTTCTGCGCTTTCGCAAAACACCGTCATATGACGATCAAAGGGCAGAAACTGGTGCTACCGTCGTGGAAATTTGCGCTGGCCCAGATGGCCATCTCCAGCGCCAACTGGATGGTGATGGGGGCGATTATCTGGTTGCTACTGGGCCAGGAGGTGAATTATTTCTTCGTGCTGGGCGTGCTGCTGGTCAGCAGTATCGCGGGAGTGATTGTCCACATTCCGGCGGGAATTGGCGTTCTGGAAGCGGTGTTTATCGCGCTGCTGGCGGGGGAAGACACGTCGCAAGGCGCGATTATTGCCGCCCTGCTCGCCTACCGCGTGCTGTATTACTTTATTCCCTTATTGCTGGCGCTGATCTGCTATCTGGTGCTGGAGAGTCGGGCGAAGAAGCTGCGGGCGAAGAACGAGAAGGCGATGGCGAAGTAATACCTCGTCACCGCCCTCGGCATCATTTCGTAGGCCGGATAAGGCGTAGCCGCCATCCGGCACAACGAACTCAACGGCGATTGCCTAAAATACGCAGCAGCATCAGGAACAGGTTGATAAAGTCCAGATACAGCGTCAGCGCACCGAGAATCGAATATTTACGCAGGTTAGAACTGTCGCGCACATCGATTTGCTCGCCAATGTTCTTCAGCTTCTGGGTGTCATAGGCGGTCAGCCCAACAAACACCACCACGCCAATATAGGTCACCGCCCACATCAGCGCCTCGCTTTTCAGCCAGAAGTTCACCAGTGAGGCCAGGATGATGCCAATCAGCGCCATAAACAGCATGTTGCCCCAGCCGCTCAGATCGCGCTTCGTGGTGTATCCCCACAGGCTCATCACTCCAAACATCCCGCCGGTCACCACGAAGGTGCTGGCGATGGAGGAGTAGGTGTAGACGATAAAAATACTGGAAAGTGTGAGCCCGGTTAGCGCCGAATAGAGCATAAACAGCGTCGTCGCCATACCTGCACTGAGTTTATGCACCAACCCAGACAGCACAAAGACCAGCGCCAGTTGGGCGATGATTAAACCGAAGAACGTAATTTTGCTGGAAAAAACGAACATCATGACGGCTGGCGTATTCGCCGCATACCACGCAATAAACGCGGTAAGCAGCAACCCGACCGTCATCCAGCCGTATACCTGCGCCATATAGGTTTGCAGGCCGGAACGTGCCTGCACGATTGATTCGGATCGTGGAAATCGGTCCATGATAATCTCCTGATTGAAAGTGACCACTCTGGATAAGCGTATCACAATTTCTTGCTACCAGCGTTTAGCCGCCTGCCGATCGCTGTCACGGGCTTCCACCCAGCGCTCGCCTTCCGGCGTGGCTTCACGCTTCCAGAACGGCGCACGCGTCTTTAGATAGTCCATGATGAACTGACCGGCCTCAAACGCACTGCTACGGTGCGAACTGGTGACGCCAACAAAGACGATTTCATCGCCCGGCCACAGTTCGCCAATCCGGTGAATCACCGTGATGCGTCCCAGCGGCCAGCGCACCCGCGCCTCATCGACAATCTCCGCCAGCGCTTTTTCCGTCATCCCCGGATAGTGCTCCAGCGTAAGCGCCTTCACGCTGTCGCCGAGATTATGGTTGCGCACTTTACCAGTAAAGGTCACCACCGCACCGTCTTCGTCGCGTGCCGCCAGCCAGGGATACTCGTCCCCCACGCTGAACGGCGCAGGCCCGACCACAATTTTCGTTTCAGCCATCTCAGCCTCCCGTCACCGGGGGAAAGAAAGCCACTTCATCACCCGCCGTCAGCGGATGATCAAAGCTCACCAGCGTCTGGTTTACCGCCGCCAGCAGCTTGCCGTCTTCCAGCGCCAGCGCCCAACGGTTGCTGTTAGTCGCCAGATGCTGACGCAGCGCTTCCACTGTCGGGAAATCTGCCGCGACGTCCAGCGTATCCGTACCAACCAGTTCGCGAACCTGAGCAAAGAACAAAACCTTAATCATTCGAATCCGCCTTAAAATCGCCAGACTTGCCGCCGCTTTTCGCCAGCAGGCGCACCGGGCCAATCACCATGTCTTTTTGCACCGCTTTGCACATGTCGTAAATGGTCAACGCGGCGACGGACGCCGCCGTCAGCGCTTCCATTTCCACCCCGGTTTTGCCGGTAAGACGACACAACGATTCAACACGGACACGGTTGTGTTCCGGCTGTGCATGGAGCTGGACTTCCACTTTGCTCAACAGCAACGGATGGCACAGCGGGATGAGCTCCCAGGTGCGCTTTGCTGCCTGAATCCCGGCGATACGCGCGGTGGCGAACACATCGCCCTTATGGTGGCTGCCGTCGATAATCATGGCCAGTGTTTCGCTGCGCATGGTGACAAAGGCTTCGGCGCGCGCTTCGCGTACGGTCTCCGCTTTTGTGGAGACATCCACCATGTGCGCTTCACCGGCGGCGTTTATGTGAGTCAGTTGCGACATACTTATTATTTCTTCAAATGTGGGTGAAAATTACAAGGACGCGTACGGGCATCAAGTTGCGGCGCGATGATATTGTCCCACGCCGTGCGGCAGGCTTTGGTGGAACCCGGCATCGCAAAAATTAGCGTTTTGTTGGCCACGCCCGCCACTGCGCGCGACTGCAGCGTGGCCGTGCCGATCTCTTCAAATGACAGCATACGAAACACTTCACCAAAGCCTTCCACTTCGCGATCAAACAGCGGCAGCAGCGCTTCCGGTGCCTGGTCGCCTTCAGTCAGGCCCGTGCCGCCGGTGATCAACACCACCTGCACCTCATCACTGGCAATCCATGCTGACACCTGCGCGCGAATGGCGTAACGGTTCTCTTTGACAATTGCTTTATCGATAACCTGATGTCCCGCTTCCTGCGCGGAATCCCGCAGAAAATGACCAGAGGTATCGTCCTCTTCGCCACGGCGATTCGATACTGTCAGAATAGCAATGCGGGTCGGGATAAATTCAGCGCTTACCTGACTCATGGAATACTCCTTGTTCAAGCGGCGTTAACCGCCGATGTATGAGAGGTTCTGGGTAATACCGGTGTTGTTCTGGTGCAGGAAATGGGTCTGCTTTTTCTCACGCAACGCAAGCGAGATACGCGCTTCGAGCGCGTCTTGTTGCCCATCGTCTTCCAGCAAATCACGCAGGCTGACGCCACCCTCGCCGAACAGGCAGAGATGAAGTTTACCCACGGAGGAGACGCGCAGACGGTTGCAGGTGGCGCAGAAATCTTTTTCGTACGGCATGATGAGGCCGATTTCACCCTCATAATCGGGGTGACAGAACACCTGCGCCGGGCCGTCACTGCGCTGGCGTAGCTGGTGGATCCAGCCGCGACGCAACAGTTCGTCACGCAACACCTGACCGGAGATGTGGTGTTTACGGAACAGTTCGCTGCCCTCACCCGTCTCCATCAGTTCGATGAAACGCAGTTGAATGGGACGCGTCTGGATCCAGCCAAGAAAAGTATCGAGCTGATGATGATTCACATCGCGCATTAGCACGGTGTTGACTTTAACTTTTGCAAAACCGGCATCAAACGCGGCGTCGATGCCCGCCATCACCTGCTGGAATTTATCCTGCCCGGTAATCGCGTGGAACTGACGCGCATCAAGGCTATCAACGCTGACGTTAATGCCGGTCAAACCCGCATCGCGCCAGTGGGCGGCATCACGCGCCAGACGGTAGCCGTTGGTGGTCACCGCCAGTTGACGAATCGCCTCGTTTTCACGCACGGCGGCAATGATGTCGGTAAAATCACGACGCAGAGAAGGTTCGCCACCGGTCAGGCGCACTTTTTCGGTGCCCAGGTTAGCAAAGGCGCGAGTCACCCGACGAATTTCATCGACGGAGAGAAAACCTTTATTGGTGACGCCGCCGGGCTTGTAGCCATCCGGCAGACAGTATGTGCAACGAAAGTTACACACATCGGTAATCGACAGACGCAAATAGTAAAACTTGCGCGCGAAAGCATCGGTCAGTTGTGTGGCCATGTACACCTTTCCAAATACGGGAGGCGAAGTCATTTCTTCCTGCGCCCTGGTGGCAATGCGTTTGCGTTGTCACGGCCAAAGCACCGTATCATTTGACCCAGGTGCAGAGGCTAGAGTGTTAACTGTGGTTATGGCGATACTAGCGTGTAAACGAACATAATGCTATTTACACTTAACGATGTATAATCATATATATAGCGCCATGATCGTGCCATTTCGTTACAGAATAAGCAAAAATAGCACTTTTGCATTGATGTACATCATTTCGCTGTCAGGCATTCGCCCCCCTAAAGGAGTAGTGCGGCAGAATTTATTTTCTCAACTTGCCGTTAGCGAATTGCTGAAAAGCCCCTGTTTGCGCTACTGTAGCGCGGTAAATCTGACTTCAGGAACTTTTATGCGCAATCGTACGCTGGCTGACCTGGATCGTGTCGTGGCTCTCGGCGGAGGGCATGGATTAGGACGCGTTCTCTCTTCCCTCTCCTCCCTGGGTTCACGCCTCACCGGTATCGTGACCACCACCGATAACGGCGGTTCGACGGGGCGTATTCGCCGCTCGGAAGGGGGAATCGCCTGGGGCGATATGCGCAACTGTCTCAATCAGTTGATTACCGAACCGAGCGTCGCTTCCGCGATGTTTGAATACCGTTTTGGCGGTAATGGTGAACTTTCAGGCCATAACCTCGGAAATCTGATGTTAAAGGCGCTCGACCACCTGAGCGTGCGGCCTCTGGAAGCCATCAACTTAATTCGTAATCTGCTGAAAGTGGACGCACATTTAATCCCCATGTCAGAGCTGCCAGTTGACCTGATGGCGATCGACGATCAGGGGCATGAAGTGTACGGCGAAGTGAATATTGATCAGCTCACCTCGCCCTTGCAGGAACTGATGCTGTCACCGAAGGTCCCCACCACCCGGGAAGCGGTGCAGGCGATTAACGATGCCGACCTGATTATTATCGGTCCGGGCAGTTTTTACACCAGCCTGATGCCAATCCTGCTGCTGGAGGATCTCGCACAGGCGCTGCGCCGTACGCAGGCGCCGATGGTCTACATCGGCAATCTGGGCCGGGAATTGAGCATCCCCGCCGCAAGCCTGACGCTTATCGATAAGCTCACCATTATGGAGCAGTATGTCGGCAAAAGAGTCGTTGATGCGGTTATCGTGGGGCCGAAGGTAGATGTCTCTGCGGTCAGCGACCGGGTGGTGATTCAGGAAGTGCTGGAGGCCAGCGATATTCCCTATCGCCATGACCGCCAGTTATTGCACAGCGCGCTGGAGAAAGCCGTACAGGCGCTGCGGTAAAGGGTTTATTGCCTGATGGCGCTACGTTCACCAGGCCTGCTTATCTACTCTGCAAACTACCAGTGAACAGGCCGGATAAGGTGGTTACACCGCCATCCGGCAATCTCTCACGACGCAGCAATAAACAGTTCACGCAGCTGATGCAGTTGATCGCGGATCTGCGCGGCCTCTTCGAATTCCAGGTTCTGCGCATGCTGCATCATCTGCCCTTCGAGCTCGTGAATCTTCTGTTGCAACGCTTTTGGCGTCATGTCCAGTTCCACCACATCCGATTGCGCTGCGGAACGCGATTTGCCTCGGCCCTTCGCTTTGGTTTTCGCAATGTTCTGCCCCAGCGCCAGAATATCGACCACTTTTTTATTCAGGCCCTGCGGAGTAATGCCGTGTTCTTCATTGTACTGCTGCTGTTTCTCGCGACGACGCTCGGTTTCGCCAATCGCCTTCGCCATTGAGGCCGTAATTTTGTCACCGTAAAGAATCGCCTTCCCGTTGATGTTACGCGCCGCACGACCGATGGTCTGTATCAGCGAACGTTCGGAACGCAGGAACCCTTCCTTGTCGGCGTCGAGAATCGCCACCAGCGACACCTCAGGCATATCGAGACCTTCGCGCAACAGGTTGATCCCCACCAGCACATCAAACTCGCCCAGACGCAGATCACGAATGATCTCCATACGCTCAACGGTATCGATGTCCGAGTGCAGGTAACGCACCCGCTCACCGTGTTCTTCCAGATACTCGGTGAGATCTTCCGCCATACGCTTGGTGAGCGTGGTAACCAGCACGCGCTCGTTGATCTCTGCGCGCTTGCGGATTTCAGAGAGCAGATCGTCCACCTGCGTTGCCACCGGTCGCACTTCAATGACCGGATCCAGCAACCCTGTCGGACGCACCACTTGATCAACCACTTCTCCGCCCGATTTCTCCAGCTCGTAATTGCCCGGCGTCGCAGACACATATATGGTCTGCGGAGCCAGCGCTTCAAACTCTTCGAACTTTAACGGACGGTTATCCAGCGCCGATGGCAAACGGAAACCGTACTCCACCAGCGTCTCTTTACGCGCCCGATCGCCACGATACATCCCGCCAATCTGCGGGATGGTGACGTGGGATTCATCCACCACCAGCAAACCGTCAGCGGGCAGATAGTCAAACAGGGTCGGCGGCGGCTCACCCGGCCCGCGTCCTGACAGAAAGCGCGAGTAGTTTTCGATCCCCGAGCAGTAACCCAGCTCGTTCATCATTTCCAGATCAAACTGGGTACGCTGACTCAGGCGTTGCTCTTCCAGCAGTTTGTCGTTGGCGAGCAGGATTTTGCGACGTTCAGCCAGTTCGACTTTGATCTCTTCCATCGCCTGCACAATGCGCTCACGGGGGGTCACGTAGTGCGTTTTGGGGTAGATGGTGTAGCGCGAAATAGTGGATTCCACCTGCCCGGTCAGCGGGTCAAACAGCGACAGACGCTCCACCTCTTCATCAAACAGCTCCACACGCAGCGCGATGTCGTCAGACTCCGCCGGGAAGATGTCAATCACCTCACCGCGCACGCGGAAAGTCCCGCGCTGGAACGCCTGATCGTTACGGGTATATTGCAGTTCAGCCAGTCGCCGCAGAATGGCGCGCTGATCGATAATCATGCCCACCGTCAGGTGCAGCATCATCTTCAGATATAAATCGGGATCGCCCAGACCATAGATGGCAGAAACGGAGGCCACGACGATCACGTCACGACGCTCCAGCAACGCTTTGGTGGCCGACAGACGCATCTGCTCGATGTGTTCATTCACCGAGGCATCTTTTTCGATGAAGGTGTCTGAGCTGGGAACATACGCTTCCGGCTGATAGTAGTCGTAGTAGGAGACGAAATACTCGACGGCGTTATCCGGGAAAAACTCTTTCATTTCACCATACAGCTGCGCCGCCAGCGTTTTGTTGGGTGCCAGCACCATCGTCGGTCGCTGCAAATCCGCGATCACATTCGCAATGGTGAACGTTTTCCCCGACCCCGTTACGCCAAGTAGCGTCTGATGCGCCAGGCCGTCCTCCAGTCCCTCTTCCAGACGGCGTATCGCCTCAGGCTGATCGCCGGAAGGTTTAAATGCGGAATTCAGTTTGAACGGTTTACTCATGAGCAGCTACCTGAAGGAATGAGCGGGCAGGTGTGTAATTTTACTCGCAGAAGATAATATTGCCAGTAAAATATACTGGATGAAAAAACAGTAACGCCTCATAAAATTTGTGTTACGCATGATAAAAGCGGATCGGAGATGGCTATAATTTCACCGCTGGCAAGATATTACACTATGAAGCGGGTTTATCCCCAGACCATTGACTTCGTTAACATTGTCAAGATACGTGATGAAAGTTTTATTGCATTCAATGACCACAATATGACAGCCATTGATTTTATCTAACGCGCTGTAAATTAAAGGATATTTTATAAAGACGCCTTTCGCACCAATTCGGCTGGAAGCCGCGTAATCTCTCGCTTGCCTTGTGTTTTCTAACTCTAATACACAAGGTTATCCACAGGAATGGTGGATAACTGCCTGCAGGCCATATGGTCTGCCGCCTGGCAAATTCCCGGTCCAACCCACCAGGCAGCACATAAAAAAAAATTATCGCTAAATTTTGATTTTTATCAGCTAAAGAAGTGTCCCTGGCAGGCGAGATCTTGCTCGCAATTTCGCCTTTTACTCACCCGCGAGTAAAGCGAGATCCAGATATTGTCCTGTGGCCGCATTTTCGGCTCCCGCCGCCAGCCACGGGATTTCGCCTAACAATGGCGCAGGGATGACCCGCTTAAGCGTCGCCAGATACTCATGATGGCGTTTTCCCGGCGGCGTGACGTCATTCGCCACCCACCCGACAAGCGGAAGTCCTGCCTGCTGTACCGCCTGCGCGGTCAGCATCGCATGGTTTATACACCCCAGCTTCACGCCGACGACCAGGACCACCGGCAGGCGCTCGATCTGCACCCAATCAGCGAAGGTAAAATCCTCCGCAAGCGGGGTAAACCAGCCGCCAGCACCTTCCACCAGCAGCCACTCCGCCTGCGCGTCCAGCGCGCGCAGGCCGTCTGACATCACATCAGCACGAATTGGCCTTCCCTCATCAGCGCTGATGATATGCGGCGAGGTGGGTTCCGCGAAGGTGTAAGGATTCACCGCCGCGTAGTCCAGCGCCAGACTGCTGTTGCGCTGAAGCGCCAGGGCGTCGCTGTTGCGCAGTCCCTCTGGCGTCATGTCACTACCTGATGCGACAGGTTTATACCCGGCCGTCCGATAACCCAGACTGCGCGCCGCCTGGAGCAGCGCACAGCTGGCGACGGTTTTACCGACTTCCGTATCGGTACCGGTGACAAAATAACGTTTAGTCACGTGCAATCACTCCTGCAAAAAGATGGTAGGTCAGCAGATATTTCCCCTGCCGCTGCGGCCAGGCCAGTTGAAGCTGCTGCAACTGCGAGCGGGTTAAGACGCGCGGCTCTCGCCCCTCGTGCAAATGGGTCGCGCCGATGCCTTTCAGTGAGCGCATAGCGCTCAGGGCGTCATCAAACTCCAGCGTCAGGGAGATTGATTGATGATGCCCTTGCCAGCCGTGCATCGCTTCACACAGCGCCTCGCGGGATAAAAACCGGTTGCCGTGCGCCCGCTCATCCACCGCGCGCCAGGCCTGATGAAGCTCCGGTAGCGAATCCTGGGCCAGCGTGGTGAAAGCCACGCAGCCACCGGGGCGCACGACCCGATACAGTTCGCTCAGCGCCTGATGCAGACTGTTACACCATTGCACGGCCAGATTGCTCCAGGCCAGGTCAAACGTTGCGCTGGCTAACGGCAGTGACTCAATGTCGCCGGTGAGATAGTGATGCGCCACGTCCTGGCGACGCGCCTCGTCCAGCATGCGGGCAGAGAGATCCAGCGCGGTAACCTGACTCCCCAGCTCGCGCCAGTAGCGACTCAAACGCCCCGGCCCGCAGCCGGCATCCAGTACCTGTAAAAATGGGCGTTCCGGCAGTTGTGCCAGCAACGCGTCGGCGCTCAGGCGCTGCAATGTGGCATGCTGCTCATAGTGCGCTGCCGCACGACCAAACGCCGCCGCGATTGCCTGTTTATTCACCTGCCCCATGCAGCACCTCCAGCAATCGGTCGATATCCTCAGGCTCATGCGCCTGAGTTAAGGTCAGTCGCAGACGGGCTGTCCCGGCGGGCACGGTCGGCGGACGGATCGCCGTGACCCAACATCCCTGACGGCGCAAGGTGTCCGCCAGCTGCAATGCGCGCGCATTTTCGCCGACAATCAGCGGCTGGATGGCGCTGTGCGACTGCGCCAGCATGAAATCGGGATGGTTGATAGCCGAGCGGAAGCGCTGGATCAGCGCAGTCAGTTTCTCCCTGCGTGCGTCACCTTCCTGACTGCGAATCACCGAAAGCGACGCCTGTAACGCCATCGCCTGCGCGGGCGGCATGCTGGTGCTGTAAATCAGATGACGGGCGAACTGCAGCAAATAATCGGCAACGTTTTCAGAGCACAGAATCGCCGCACCGCTGACGCCAAAGCCTTTGCCGAATGTTACGACCAATAACTCCGGTTTTACCCGCTGCTGCCAGCAGCTCCCGCGACCCGCTTCTCCACTGACGCCAATGCCGTGGGCATCATCCACCAGTAACCAGGCATTACGCGCCTGTGCGGCCTGCTGAATGTCCACAAGCGGCGCATTGTCGCCATCCATGCTGAACACGCCTTCGGTCACCACCAGTTGACGCCCGGAACAGGGGGCGTCAAGCAGGCGCGTGAGATGCGAGGCGTCGTTATGGGTAAAACGGCGAAGCTGCGCCGGGCAAAGACTGGCCGCTTCCAGCAGCGAAGCGTGGCTGAGACGATCAGCGACAATCCGGTCATCCTTTTCCATCAGCGCGGTAATCACCGCCTGGTTTGCGGCGAAACCGGAAATAAACAGTAACGCGCGCGGATAGCCCAGCCAGTCGGCCAGTTCCTCTTCCAGTTGCTGATGGGCAATGGAATAACCGCTGACGTGGCCCGAGCCGCCGCTGCCGACGCCAAACCGCTCCGCCCCCTGCTGCCAGGCGCGAAGGATATGCGGATGATGACTCAACCCCAGATAATCATTGCTGGAAAAATTGAGATAGCGCCGGTCATTCGTCTCCAGCCAGCGACCGGCTCCCTGTGCTACCACATAACGTCGGCGCAACGTATCCGCCGAACGACGCGCCGCCAGCGCATCGTCGATTTTGTGTTGCCAGGTCATACGGCAGCCGCGTTGTAGTAATCGTCAGTA
Source organism: Citrobacter sp. LST-B2 (assembly GCF_057983045.1). Classification (NCBI taxonomy): domain Bacteria; kingdom Pseudomonadati; phylum Pseudomonadota; class Gammaproteobacteria; order Enterobacterales; family Enterobacteriaceae; genus Citrobacter; species Citrobacter sp. LST-B2. The sequence continues at coordinate 1,675,808 of NZ_CP192598.1, read as the reverse complement.
TCCGGTGTCAGCAACGCCTGCTCCAGACGCGCACGCTGCTCGTTATCCCCGGCGAGCACCGCCGTTTGCTGCGGATTCAGCCCCAGCTTATGGAAAAGCTGAAGATCTTTGTCCTCTGCCGGGTTTGGCGTGGTGAGCAGTTTGCAGCCGTAGAAAATAGAGTTGGCGCCAGCCATAAAGCACATGGCCTGCGTTTGTTCATTCATCTGCTCGCGACCGGCAGACAGGCGCACATACGAGGTCGGCATCATGATGCGCGCCACGGCAATGGTGCGAATAAAATCAAATGCGTCGACGTCATCGTTATCTGCCAGCGGCGTACCTTTCACCTTCACCAGCATGTTGATCGGCACACTTTCCGGCGGGGTCGGCAGGTTTGCCAGTTGCAGGAGCAGCCCGGCGCGATCGGTCACCGTTTCGCCCAGGCCGACGATGCCGCCGGAACAGACCTTGATCCCGGCCTCGCGTACTTTGTCCAGCGTGTCGAGTCGCTCCTGGTAGGAACGGGTGGTGATGATGTTGCCGTAAAATTCCGGCGAGGTATCGAGGTTGTGGTTGTAATAGTCCAGCCCCGCCTCCGCCAGCCGTTGCGCCTGTGATTCATCAAGTGTGCCAAGCGTCATGCAGGCTTCCAGTCCCAGCGCTTTCACCCCCTGAACCATCTGCTGCAAATATGGCATGTCGCGCTCGTGCGGGTTCTTCCACGCCGCACCCATGCAGAAACGAGTGGAACCGGCGTTCTTCGCCTGGCGCGCCGACTCCAGCACCTGCTCAACTTCCATTAGCCGCTCAGCTTCAAGGCCGGTTTTATAGCGCGAACTTTGCGGACAATATTTGCAATCTTCCGGGCAGGCGCCGGTTTTGATCGACAACAGTGTGCTGACCTGCACCTGACGAGGATCGAAATGCTGACGGTGGATTTGCTGCGCCTCGAACAGCAGATCCAGCAGCGGTTTTTCAAATAATTCGGTGACTTGCGACAGCGTCCAGCGAGAATGAGTGGTCATAATTTTATACGTTTTGTGGTGATAAGGGTGTAGACTTGTAAACCTAAATCTTTTTAATTTGGTTTACAAGTCGATTATGACAACGGACGATCTCACGTTTGATCAGCGCCACATCTGGCACCCCTACACCTCTATGACCTCCCCGCTACCGGTCTATCCTGTTGAACGGGCCAAGGGCTGCGAACTGATTTTATCCAGCGGTGAACGCCTGATTGATGGCATGTCGTCGTGGTGGGCCGCGATTCACGGATACAACCATCCGCAGCTCAATGCGGCGATGAAAACGCAGATAGACGCCATGTCGCATGTGATGTTTGGCGGGATCACGCATGCCCCCGCCGTCAACCTGTGCCGTAAACTGGTCGCCATGACGCCCGCGTCGCTGGAATGCGTGTTCCTCGCCGATTCCGGTTCCGTCGCGGTGGAAGTGGCGATGAAAATGGCGCTGCAATACTGGCAGGCCAAAGGGGAATCCCGTCAGCGCTTCCTGACGTTCCGTAACGGCTATCACGGCGATACCTTCGGCGCGATGTCGGTCTGCGATCCAGATAACTCCATGCACAGCCTGTGGAAGGGCTATCTGCCGGAAAACCTGTTTGCCCCTGCGCCGCAAAGTCGAATGGATGGCGAGTGGGATGAGCGCGATATGGTGGCCTTCGCGCGCCTGATGGCCGCACATCGTCATGACATTGCGGCAGTGATTCTCGAGCCGATTGTTCAGGGCGCGGGCGGAATGCGGATGTACCATCCGGAGTGGCTGCGCCGTATCCGCAAAATGTGCGACCGTGAAGGCATTCTGCTGATTGCGGATGAAATCGCCACCGGATTTGGCCGCACGGGCAAACTGTTTGCCTGCGAACACGCCGGGATCGCGCCCGACATTCTGTGTCTGGGAAAAGCGCTGACCGGCGGAACGATGACCCTTTCAGCCACCCTGACCACCCGCCAGGTGGCGGAAACCATCAGCAACGGCGAGGCGGGCTGTTTTATGCATGGTCCGACGTTTATGGGCAATCCGCTGGCTTGCGCGGTGGCGACCGCCAGCCTGTCACTACTCGAATCCGGCGACTGGCAGGCGCAGGTCTCGTCCATTGAAACCCAGCTATGCCAGGAACTCGCCCCGGCGCAGACATCGCCATGGGTGGCTGATGTCCGCGTGCTGGGAGCGATTGGCGTGGTGGAGACAACGCATCAGGTTAATATGGCGGCCCTGCAGAAATTCTTTGTGCAACAGGGTGTGTGGATCCGCCCGTTTGGCAAACTCATCTACCTGATGCCGCCGTATCCCATCCAGCCAGAGCAACTGCGCCGCCTGACGCAGGCCGTGAACGACGCTGTGCGCGACGAAACATTTTTTAACGGGTAACTGGCGGTAAGCTGTGCGATTTCTGGCTACACTTTTTGGCGAGAATTAAGGAGAGTGCATGAAAGTAATCAGCAACGATTTTCGCGACGGGGAAAAACTCCCCCTGCGCCATGTCTTCAACGGTATGGGTTATGAAGGGGATAATATTTCCCCGCATCTGGCCTGGGATGAAGTGCCTGCCGGAACGAAGAGTTTCGTGGTGACCTGTTTCGACCCCGATGCACCAACCGGCTCTGGCTGGTGGCATTGGGTGGTGGCTAATTTACCGGCCGATACCCGTGTTCTGACCCAGGGCTATGGCTCCGGGCTGGTCGCTGTGCCAGACGGCGTTATCCAGACACGAACCGATTTCGGTAAAGCGGGCTATGGCGGCGCGGCGCCGCCAAAAGGCGAAACCCACCGCTATATCTTTACCGTTCACGCGCTGGATGTGGACAGGATTGACGTCGATGAAGGTGCCAGCGGGGCGATGGTCGGATTTAACGTCCATTTCCACTCGCTTGCCAGCGCCTCAATTACCGCGATGTTCAGTTGATCGGTGCTGTGCCGGATGACGACGCTCACGCGTCTTATCCGCCTGCGGGAGGGATTCACAGGCCGGATAAGCGTTAGCGCCATCCGGCGCGGTTTAAAGAAATTCCGGCACGAGCTGCAGCAACGCCCCCTGTGCAAGCAATTCTGTCGCACGCTTAATATCCGGGGCGAAGAAGCGGTCCTGGGTGTAATGCGCAACCTGCTCACGTAATACCGTTCGCGCCTGCTCCAGCAGCGGGCTTGACGTTAATCCTTCGCGCAAATCGATCCCCTGACACGCGGCCAGCCATTCGACGGCCAGCACGCCGCGAGTATTCGCCGCCATTTCCCATAACCTGCGCCCTGCCGCCGGTGCCATCGAGACATGATCTTCCTGATTCGCCGACGTTGGCAGGCTGTCCACGCTGTGCGGATGCGCCAGCGCTTTGTTCTCGCTGGCAAGCGCCGCCGCCGTCACCTGGGCAATCATAAAGCCGGAGTTCACGCCCCCGTTTTTAACCAGGAAAGGCGGCAACTGCGACATATGCTTATCCATCATCAGCGCAATACGGCGTTCGGACAACGCGCCAATTTCAGCAATCGCCAGCGCCAGATTATCTGCCGCCATCGCCACCGGTTCAGCATGGAAATTACCGCCTGAGATAACGTCTCCCTGCTCAGCAAAAACCAGCGGATTATCGGAGACCGCATTGGCTTCCGCCAGCAGTACGTCCATCACCTGACGCATCTGTGTCAGACATGCGCCCATCACCTGCGGCTGACAGCGCAGAGAATACGGGTCCTGCACCTTTTCGCAATTGTGGTGCGACTGAGACAGCGCGCTGGTCTCTGTCAATACATGGCGATACAGCGCCGCCGCGTCGATCTGTCCACGCTGCCCCCGCGCGGCGTGAATACGCGCATCAAACGGACGGCGAGACCCTAACACCGCTTCGGTGGTTAACGATCCGCACATGACAGCCGACGCGAACAGCTCTTGTGCTTCAAACAGTCCGCGTAACGCAAACGCCGTCGATGCCTGTGTGCCGTTAAGTAACGCCAGCCCTTCTTTCGCCGCCAGCGTAATCGGCTCCAGGCCGGCTTTTTTTAACGCTTCCGTCGCCGGTAACCATTCCCCCTGCCAATGCGCCTTTCCTTCCCCCAGCAGCGTGAGCGACATATGGGCCAGCGGCGCTAGATCACCGGAGGCGCCTACCGATCCTTTCGCCGGGATGTGCGGCCAGACTTCGGCGTTCACCAGCGCAATCAGCGCCTCTATCACGCTAAGACGAATACCAGAAAAGCCGCGCGCAAGGCTGTTTATCTTCAGCACCATGATCAGGCGCACCAGTGCGTCATCTAAGGCATCACCCACGCCTGCCGCATGCGACAGCACCAGCGAACGTTGCAGGTTTTGCAGATCCTCATTGGCGATGCGCGTCTGCGCCAGCAGACCAAAGCCGGTGTTAATGCCGTAGGCCGTGCGGCCCTCAGCGACAATGGTGTTGACACAGGCCACGCTGGCGTTAATGCCGTCAATAGCGCTGGCGTCGAGGCGCAGTTTAACCGGCTGCTGCCAGACTTCGCGTAGTTGTGAAAAACTCAGATGGCCCGGCGTTAAGGTCATGGTATTCATATCAGCGTTTCCCCTGCGTTGCCGCAACCATCGGCAGATTCAGCCCTTGTTCAACAGCGCACGCCACGGCAATATCGTAGCCCGCATCCGCATGACGCATTACGCCGGTCGCCGGATCGTTATGCAAAACCCGGGCAATGCGCTCGGCGGCTTCATCGCTACCGTCACAGACAATGACCATCCCGGCATGCTGTGAGAAGCCCATTCCCACACCGCCGCCGTGATGCAGCGATACCCAGGTCGCCCCGCTGGCCGTGTTGAGCAGCGCATTGAGCAGCGGCCAGTCGGAGACGGCGTCAGAACCGTCGCGCATCGCTTCGGTTTCGCGGTTGGGGCTGGCGACAGAGCCGGAATCCAGGTGGTCGCGACCGATCACAATTGGCGCAGACACTTCCCCCCTGCGCACCATTTCGTTGAATGCCAGACCCAGTTTTTGCCGCCATTCGAGCCCCACCCAGCAGATACGCGCTGGCAGCCCCTGAAAATTAATGCGCTCCCGCGCCATGTCCAGCCAGCGGTGGAGATGTTCGTCATCCGCCACGATCGCTTTCACTTTGGCGTCGGTTTTATAAATATCCTGAGGATCGCCGGAAAGCGCCACCCAGCGAAACGGCCCAATGCCGCGGCAGAACAGCGGGCGAATATAGGCCGGTACGAAGCCAGGAAAGGCAAAGGCGTTTTCCACGCCCATCTCTTTAGCCATCTGACGAATGTTGTTGCCGTAATCGAACGTCGGTACGCCCATGTCGTTGAACGCCAGCATCGCCTCCACGTGTTTTGCCATCGAGCGCTTCGCTGCCTCTACCGTACCCTGTGGATCGGCGAGCGCTTTTTGCTGATAGGTTTCCCAGTCCCAGCCGGAAGGCAGATAACCGTGCAGCGGGTCATGAGCGCTGGTCTGGTCGGTAACCATGTCCGGACGCACACCGCGCTTCACCAGTTCGGGCACCACATCCGCCGCATTGGCGCACAGGGCAATCGATACGGCTTGACCTTCGCGGGTGTATTTTTCGATACGCGCCAGCGCATCATCAAGAGATGTCGCCTGTTCATCGACATAACGAGTGCGCAGACGAAAATCGATACGACTCTGCTGACATTCAATGTTCAGGGAACAGGCACCTGCCAGCGTCGCCGCCAGTGGCTGCGCGCCGCCCATGCCGCCGAGCCCGGCGGTTAACACCCAACGCCCGCGCAGGTCGCCGTCGTAGTGCTGCCGTCCCGCTTCAACAAACGTTTCATAAGTGCCCTGCACAATTCCCTGACTGCCGATATAGATCCAGCTTCCGGCCGTCATCTGTCCGTACATCGCCAACCCTTTCGCATCCAGTTCATTGAAATGCTCCCAGGTCGCCCAGTGAGGCACGAGGTTGGAGTTGGCAATCAGCACGCGCGGAGCGTTCTGGTGAGTTCTGAACACACCAACCGGTTTACCAGACTGGACCAGCAGCGTTTCGTCCTCTTCCAGTTGGGTCAGGGCGTTGACAATCGCGTCATAGCATTCCCAGTTACGGGCCGCGCGGCCTATACCGCCGTACACCACCAGCTCATGTGGGGTCTCGGCGACGTCGGGGTCCAGGTTGTTCATTAACATGCGCAATGGCGCTTCGGTCAGCCAGGATTTGGCCGTCAGCGTTGTCCCTCGCGGGGCGCGGATATCTTGCTGACGAAACTTGCTATGAGACATAACAACGACTCCTCACGGACATGCCGGAAAAGGTTTATCCGGCAAAGGGAATGATCGGGTGTGAGGTAAACATATACTTGTCTATACAAGACATAACAAGATGCAATTTAACAAATAAGATACATTTTTGTTATATTGCGTCAGCAATCACGCTTTCTGTCCGCGTGCGTCAGGAGGAGAAGTGGCCCTGCAAGCGGTAACGAGAGCCCGGAAAGAGTAACCGCGCGTGAGAAACGATCTGCGAGGCGGACCAGGTGGTACGACGAATGAGCAGGCAAGGATCGGTCTCGCCGATGTCGAGTAACGCGCACTCTTGCGTCGTGGCGCGCACCGCTTCAACAATGTGTTCCCCTTCCGTCAGCGGGGCAATCAGCGACAAATATGCATGCGGCGTGGTCTGGTTGTAATCCTGCGCCAGATATTCCGGCACAATGTCGGCATTCACACAGCGATCTTCAATCTGTACCGGCTGGTCGTTTTCAAAATGTACCATCACAGAATGAAAAATCGCCGTACCTTCCGTCACCTTCAGCGCCGCTGCCTGCCGCGCATTGGCCGGTTTCTTTTCCAGAATCAGCACCTCGCAGTGATGCCGATGCGCCCGTGCGGCAATTTCGTCGGCAATACTGCGAATTTCAAACAGCGCGGACTGGCCTTTCGGCTCCGCGACAAAGGTTCCCACCCCCTGCAGGCGCACCAGCATCCCTTCGTCAGTCAGTTCACGCAGCGCCCGGTTGATGGTCATCCGGCTGAAGCCGTACTGCGCCACCAGCTCCGCTTCCGACGGAATACGATCGTGCGGCTGCCAGACGCCGCTGGCGATCTTTTCGCTAATCTCGCGTTTAACCGTCTCATAAAACGGTGCGGGAGCAGAACGAGGCCGAGAAAGTGTCATGGGAATGTTTACCTTATCAATCGATTACTTCCACCAGTGTGCGATTTGCCAGCCAAGCCGCGCCGCCACGCGTGCCGACCTGCCATCATTATCAAAGCGCGGATTAAATTCAACCACATCCACCGCCTGGAGCTTACCGCTGCGGCAAACAGGTTCAATCAATTTCAGCAGGGTCGTCAATGGCACGCCCAGCGCCGCAGGCGCCGATACGGCTGGCATCTCTCCTACGGGCAGGACGTCGAGATCGACAGTCAGATAGAGTTTATCCACCTCGCTGATAAACGCCGCCAGCTGAGCGTGGGCGTCATTACACTGCAAATCTTCCACCACCAGCACGTTGCGCTTGTGCGCCTCATCCCACAGCGCCTGGGTGTTTGCCGCCCGGCTAACGCCGATGCACGCATAGCGGAACTCACGCTGCTGCTGGTCGCAAAGCTGCGCCAGTTGACGAAACGGCGTGCCTGAGGTTGCCCGCCCGGCGTTACGCAGATCCAGATGCGCGTCGAGATTAATGATCCCTACCCGCTCGCCAGGGAATGCATCGAAAACGCCCGCCCCATGACCGAATGCCGTTTCGTGCCCGCCGCCAAGAACGAAGGTGCGCATCCCCGCCTGCTGACATTGACAGACCGCATCACGTAGTGCTTGCTGCGCCCCTTCCAGATCCGCTGTCGGGGCCAGCAGATTCCCCATATCCACCAGTCGCTCGTGTCCCGCGTGACTCGCCAGGTTAGCCAGCGCTGAACGCAGCGCGTCCGGCGCACCGGCGGCACCAGGACGCCCATGATTACGCTTGACCCCCTCATCGCAGGCAAAGCCGAGCAGCGCGATCTTGTCGCGGTATCGCTCTGGCGAAAACGTCAGGCTGCGATCGATCGTCTGAAACAGGCGCAGCGCGTTCGCGGCTTCGCCGCTGTCATCTCGCCCCCGCCACAGGTCAGGGGCAGCCGCTTCCCATTGTGTCATGTGATTTGTCCTCGAAATATGCGTAGATACAGCGGGTTGTGCCCAGGCTCATAGAGGATCTCCACCGGGTTTTGCGCATCCCAGACGTTAAAATCGGCAACGTAACCCGCCTTTAGCTGTCCGTGCGTCGCCTGGCGGCCCAGCGCCTGAGCGGCATGACGGGTGACGCCCGCCCATGCCTCTTCCGGCGTCAGTCCGAACTGAACGCAGGCCATGTTCATTGCCAGATGCAAGCTGATAAAGGGACTGGTGCCGGGGTTGAAATCGGTCGCCACCGCCATCGGTACCTGGTAACGGCGCAGTAACTCAACGGGCGGATGCTGCGTCTCTTTAAGGAAATAGAACGCCCCCGGCAGCAGTACGCCAACGGTGCCGCTGTGACGCATCGCGGCCACGCCCGCTTCATCAAGATATTCAATGTGATCCGCAGAAAGCCCATGATAGCGACTGACCAGTTGCGCTCCACCCAGCAGAGACAACTGCTCGACATGCCCTTTGACCGGAATGCCCGCCGCCTGCGCCGCGCGCAATACCCGCTCGCTTTGCGCCAGGGTAAAGCCCACGCTCTCACAGAACAGATCGACCGCTTCAAACAGCCCCTTTTCCCATAGCTGCGGCAGTATCGTTTCGCAGACGTGGGTGATATAGCCGTCAGGATTGTCCCGATACTCAACCGGCACGGCATGGGCCGCCAGCAGCGTGGGGCTGATTTCGATAAGGTTCTCTTCGGCCAGGCGGGCCGCGACGCGCAGCATCTTTTCTTCGGCTGTCGCATTCAGACCATAGCCGGATTTCACTTCCAGCAGCGTCACGCCCTCGCGCATCAGACGCGCGATCCGCGCCTGAGCAGAGGCTAAAAGCGCCTCCTCCGTCGCGGCACGCGTCGCCGTCACGGTGGCGTTAATCCCGCCGCCCTGCGCACTAATCTGCTGATAAGAAACGCCGTTCAACCGTTGCTCCCACTCGCTGGCGCGATTGCCGCCAAACACCAGATGAGTGTGACAATCAATCAACCCAGGCGTCACCAGACGTCCTTGCAGGTCATGCGTATTGGCATGCGCAGTCGGGAGTGAAGCCTCTGGCACAATCGCCAGCACCCTTCCCTTACGGATAATCAGCGCATGATGGTCCAGCATGCCATACGGTGCCGTCTGCGCCGGATCGAGCGTCGCCAGGCGCAGGTTTCGCCAGAGCGTATCATCAGGTAACAGGGGTTCCATGCTTTCTCCAGCTTGTCTTAGGTTGTATAGACATTTATTTGAGATCGCACGCGGGAAGTCAATCATCCCAGGCAAATATGTTATTTAATTGTGACTTTGACGGTACCCGAATCCGCGAGGAGGGGTTTAAAAACAACTTTTTAGCTTTTCACCTTTCTGTTTTGCTCAACTTAGTATAAAAAAGCAGGCTTCAATGGATACTTTTATAGCCCGGAGCAACTCGTGAACACATCATCAGTTTCCCGTCTGGCGCTGGCACTGGCTTTTGGCGTGACGCTGACCGCCTGTAGCTCTACCCCGCCGGATCAAATTCCTTCCGATCAAACCGCGCCAGGAACCTCCTCGCGCCCGATTTTATCGGCGAATGAAGCGCAGAATTTTGTCGCTAAAAACTATTTTTCTTCTCTGACGCCGAACACCGCGCCGTGGACGCCATCTTCAATTTCTCTGCCTGCGCAGCCTGACTTTGTGGTCGGCCCGGCCGGTACGCAAGGCGTTACCCACACCACCATTCAGGCGGCGGTGGATGCGGCGATCACTACGCGCACCAACAAACGTCAGTACATTGCGATTATGCCAGGTGAGTATCAGGGGACTGTTTATATCCCTGCGGCGCCAGGCAGCCTGACGCTGTACGGAACGGGTGAGAAACCGCTGGACGTGAAGATTGGCGCAGCAATTGACGGTGAAATGAGCACCGCTGACTGGCGTCATACGGTGAATCCGGGCGGGAAATATATGCCTGGTAAACCGGCCTGGTACATGTTTGACAACTGCCAGAGCAAACGCGGCGCGACTATCGGCGTGATGTGTTCAGCGGTATTGTGGTCACAGAATAATGGCCTGCAGTTACAGAATCTGACCGTTGAAAACAATCTTGGCGATAGCGTGGATGCGGGTAACCACCCGGCCGTTGCGCTGCGCACCGACGGTGACAAAGTTCAAATCAATAATGTGAACATTCTGGGCCGCCAGAACACCTTCTTTGTGACCAACAGCGGCGTGCAGAACCGTCTGGAAAATAATCGCCAACCGCGTACCCTGGTGACCAACAGCTATATCGAAGGTGATGTGGATATCGTTTCCGGTCGCGGCGCGGTGGTGTTCGATAACACCGACTTCCGCGTAGTGAACTCGCGTACTCAACAGGAAGCGTACGTCTTCGCGCCTGCAACGCTTGCGAACATTTATTACGGTTTCCTCGCCACCAACAGCCGCTTTACCGCCGCCGGTGACGGCGTGGCGCAGTTGGGTCGCGCACTGGATGTCGACGGCAACACCAACGGTCAGGTCGTGATCCGTGATAGCGTGATTAACGAGGGCTTTAACATGGCACAGCCGTGGGCTGACGCCGTGATCTCTAAACGTCCATTCGCGGGCAATACCGGGGCGAAGGATGATAAAGGCGAAACCCAGCGTAACCTGAACGACACCAACTTTAACCGCATGTGGGAATACAATAACCGCGGTGTGGGCAGCAAAGTCGTGGCTGCGCCGAAGCAGTAAGCATAAAAAAACCGGCATCACAGGATGCCGGTTTTTATTTATCGGTTGGCTAATAAGCGCCCCTATTAATACGCGTTAACCACCACCCACATCGGGCCCTGGCCTACCGCATAACGTCCCTTCTCCGTTAACAGCCCCTGCTCACCGGCAATCTCGTACACCGCGATATGGTGTGACTTCTGTCCGGCAGCAATCAGGTATTTCCCGCTATGGTCAACGTTGAAACCACGCGGCTGCGTTTCGGTTGGCTGGAAGCCTTCTTTGGTTAACACGCTGCCATCTTCTGAAACGCTGAACACGGTAATCAGGCTGGCGGTACGGTCACAGGCATACAGATGACGACCATCCGGCGTAATGTGAATGTCCGCCGCCCAGCGGGTGTCGGAGAAATCAGCTGGCATCATGTCCAGCGTTTGCACGCATTCGATATCACCGTGCGGATCTTTCAGTTCCCAGACGTCCACAGAGCTGTTGAGCTCGTTGACGCAGTAGGCATATTGCTGATTCGGGTGGAACGCCATATGGCGCGGACCGGCCCCTTCAACGGTGGTCACTTCCGCAGGCTCTTGTGCCACCAGCTTACCGTCATCGCTGAGGGTAAACAGGCAGATACGATCCTGCTTCAGCGCAGGCACCCACAGGGTGCGGTTGTCCGGGGAGATATTGGCGGAGTGACAGCCATCCATTCCCTCCACCACATCCACCACCCCAACCGGCAGGCCGTCTTCCATACGGGTGACGCTGACGTTACCCGCGTTATAGGAGCCAACAAAAACAAAACGGCCATGATGATCGGTTGAAATGTGTGTCGGGCTACCCGGCAGCGCGGATTCTGCGGCAAACGTCAGCGCACCATCATCCGGCGCAATCCGGTAAGCCAGTACGCGGAATTCAGGACGCACGCCCACGTAGAGATAACGTTTATCCGGGCTGACCACCATCGGCTGAACCTGCCCGGGCACATCAACCACCTGTACCAGCTTCAATGCGCCATCATGATTCAGGCTCCAGACATGGATCTGTTGGCTTTCAGGGCTGGCGGTATAAACGGTTTGCTTCATGAATGCTCCTCTGCTTTAGGCAACTGGCTGCAAAAATGGAATACAGCTTAACGTAGTCGCTTTTAACGGTGAATGCTGAATATACGCACAAAATTTTGCCTGCTCCCCGTCCCGGTGTACCATTCAGGCAGACAAAACTTCAATGTTAATCGGGATGACGATATGACCGCTCGCGTGATTGCCCTTGATTTAGATGGAACCTTGCTAACCCCGCAAAAAACCCTGCTCCCCTCGTCTGTCGAAGCACTGTCGCGCGCCAGGGAGGCAGGCTACCAACTTATCATCGTCACCGGGCGTCATCACGTCGCAATTCATCCTTTTTATCAGGCACTGGCACTGGATACACCTGCAATTTGCTGTAATGGCACCTATTTGTATGATTATCACGCAAAAAATGTTCTCGCAGCCGATCCCTTGCCGGTTAACCAGGCGCTACAGCTTATTACGCTGCTGGAAGCGCATCAGATTCACGGCCTGATGTATGTCGATGACGCCATGCTGTATGAGCACCCGACCGGCCATGTCATTCGCACCTCAAACTGGGCGCAGACGTTGCCGCCGGAACAGCGCCCGATCTTCACCCAGGTGCCTTCACTGGCGCAGGCGGCGCACGATGTCAACGCGGTGTGGAAGTTCGCTCTGACAGACGACGATATTCCTAAGCTGCAGCAATTTGGCAAGCATGTCGAAGAGCTGTTGGGCCTTGAGTGCGAATGGTCCTGGCACGATCAGGTCGATATCGCTCGTCAGGGTAACAGCAAAGGCAAACGCCTGACCCAGTGGGTTGAATCTCAGGGTGGGTCGATGGAAAACGTAATTGCCTTCGGGGATAACTACAACGACATCAGTATGCTGGAAGCGGCTGGTACCGGCGTGGCGATGGGCAATGCTGACGACGCAATCAAAGCACGCGCCAACGTCGTCATCGGCGATAACACCACCGACAGCATCGCGAAGTTCATCTATAGCCAGCTGCTGTAATCAGGCGGTTATCGATACACTCTTAATCTGCGCATACAGCCAGAGGCCAGCTTTGATCCCCAGTTCATCCCTGGCCCATGGGCTAATGCGCGCCCACAACGTTTTACCTCCCACCTCAAGCTGTACTTCCACTTGCCCGTTATCGTCGTAGCAGTGGATCACCTTCGCGCGCAGGATATTACGAATGCTGGTCTGCTGCGGCGGCTGTAGCACCAGCGAGACATCCGACGCCTGAATGCGAATGCGCAGCGAGGCCTGCAGCGGCTCATTGAGCTTATTGACCCATAGATGCTGATCACCCAGCGCCAGCGCCGTCATCGCGTAATGCGGATGATGCTCCAGTACGCTCACTTTCAGGATGCTGCTCTGCTGTTCTTTCGGCAGCCATGGATGCATCACGCTGCTCCCCCAGACCTCTTCCAGCGCGCCAAACGCCTTCACCTGACCGTCTTCCAGCACCATTACGTTATCGGCCAGATGGAGAATTTCATCGAGCGAGTGACTGACATAGAGCATGGGAATATTGATCTCCCGCGCCAGCCGTTGCAGATAGGGCAACAGTTCACGCTTACGCGGAATATCCAGCGAGGCGAGCGGTTCATCCAGGAGTAGCAGTTCCGGCGCGGTCAACAGCGCCCGGCCAATCGCCACACGTTGTTTTTCACCGCCGGAGAGGCCGCCCGGCAGTCTGTCGAGCAGAGGCTCAATACCCAATAGCGCCACCAGCTTATCGAACTGGCCGGCCATACTTTTCGCCATGCCGTAACGCAGGTTGCCGCGCACTTTATAATGGGGAAACAGGCGCGCATCCTGAAAAACGTAGCCTATCCGGCGTTTTTCCGGGGTCAGACAGATGTGGTTTTCCGTGTCATTCAGCACCCGTCCGTTGAGTACAATGCGCCCTTTCTGCGGTCGCGTCAGGCCACTGATGGCATTGATCAGCGAGGTTTTTCCAGAACCAGAGACGCCAAATATCGCGGTGATACCGCTGGCGGGCAGCGTTTCGTTGAGCGAGACGCAGTGGGTCCCCAGCGTCTGAGAGAAATTGAGTTCCAGCATAATTATCGCCCCGTCCGCTCACGGCTGAGTCGCGCCAGCCATTCAGAAATTAACAGCGAAATCAGCGCCAGTACGATGGAAATAAGACACAGCCTTGCCGCAGCGCTTTCACCGCCCGGCGTCTGAATCAGGGTATACATCGCCGAAGGAATGGTGCGGGTTTCGCCGGGAATATTGGAAACGAAGGTAATCGTCGCGCCAAACTCGCCGAGCGAACGGGCAAATGCCAGTACCGTCCCGACGATAATGCCAGGCAGCGTCAGCGGAAGGGTAATGGTGAAGAAGACGCGCCAGCGTCCCGCCCCTAGCGTCCGGGCGGCCTGCTCAAGCTTAAGATCCACCCCTTCCAGCGCAAGTCGGATAGCCCGCACCATCAGCGGAAAAGACATCACTGCCGCCGCCAGTACCGCGCCGCGCCAGCTGAAGGCAAAGGTTATGCCGAACCAGTCGTATAGCCACTGGCCGATAAATCCGCGCCGTCCCATCGAAATCAGCAGCAAATAACCGACCACCACCGGCGGTAATACCAGCGGCAGATGCAGTACGCTGTCCAGCAGGGCTTTGCCTGGGAAAGTGCAGCGCACCAGCAGCCAGGCAAAGAAGATCCCAAACGGCAAACTAAACAACACGGCCAGGGAAGACACTTTCAGGCTCAGAAGCACGGCCTGCCATTCAGGATCGGTCAATATCATTACTTGGTCGTAAATCCGTAACGTTTAAAGATTTCAGCAGCCTGCGGTCCTTTCAGGTAATCATAGAACGCGCTGACCGTGGCGTTTTTATGTCCATCAACAATCGCGATGGGGTACTCCACTTTTTTGTGCGAATCTTCCGGGAAGGTGGCCACGACGTTAACGCCTTTACTGGCAACCGCATCAGAGCCGTAAACAATGCCCAACGGCGCTTCGTTACGCTCGACCAGCGCCAGCGCGCCGCGCACATCTTCCGCCGGAGCCAGTTTCGGTGACAGCGTCTCCCAGGCCCCCAGTTTCTGCAGTGCTTCTTTCGCGTAGATCCCCGCCGGAACGTGTTCCGGGTCGCCTACCGCCAGACGTCCACCGTTCAGCAGCGTCGTCCAGCGGGTATTATTGTCAATCGTAAACGCTTTCTGCTCACTGGCTTTTGGCGCCACCACCACAAGGCTGTTGCCCAGCAGCGTCTGACGCGTTGCGGTATCAATCGCTTTCTTATCTACCGCGTAATCCATCCATTTCTGATCGGCAGAAATGAACAGATCTGCTGGCGCACCGGCTTCTATCTGGCGAGCCAGCGTGGAAGACGACGCAAAAGAGGAGACCACGTCGACATTCTTCTCTTTTTTATACTCTGCCGCGATATCCTGCATCGCATTAGTCAATGACGCTGCGGCAAACACGGTGATTTTCCCTTCATCCGCCAGCGTTTGTCCAGCAACCGACAATGATAAGGTTGCCCCAGCAAACAGGCGTAACCAGGTACGAGCCATTTGTAACTCCTTTGCATATCGTTATGTATTTATGAATATAACGATAAAGCAACGATTTTCCCAGAAGTTATTGATACCACTAAGAGGTTACGCAAAGAAAATATCGGCAGGAATAAGGAGAACTTGAGAAACAATCCCAATGGGGTGCGCACTGCATTGAGGCGCGACCAACAAAGATACGGTTTGAAAGATGAGAAAACAAAAACGCCCGACTGAGCGGGCGTTTGGGAAATCAATGATTCTGTCTGGACTGGTTTTTCTGACCGATACCGGAGAAAATGTTGAACACTTCACCGAGACCGTAAATCAGACCCAGGATGATGGCCATCACCACAGGTACCATGATTACGGCGAATACCAGACTTTTCAATAACTCTAACATGGTCAACTCCTGATATAGTCCTTGTAGTATTCTAACCGCATCACTGAGAAAAGCACTCCCCTTTTGTGCGGTCGGCTTTGCGTCTCTGCAGTTTTCCGTCACAATACCCTTTTTGCCAGGATCTTGTTATGCAAGCCGAAATCCTTCTTACCCTGAAACTTCAGCAAAAACTGTTCGCCGATCCCCGACGCATCTCTTTGCTCAAGCACATTGCGCTTTCCGGTTCCATTAGTCAGGGCGCGAAAGACGCAGGCGTCAGCTATAAGAGCGCCTGGGACGCCATTAATGAAATGAATCTTCTCAGCGAGCAAACGCTGGTCGAGCGTGCGACAGGCGGTAAAGGCGGCGGCGGTGCGGTGTTAACCCGCTACGGTCAGCGTCTGATCCAGCTCTACGATCTGCTGGCACAGATTCAGCAAAAAGCCTTCGATGTTTTAAGCGACGATGACGCGCTGCCGCTCAACAGCCTGCTGGCGGCCATCTCGCGTTTTTCTCTGCAGACCAGTGCGCGCAACCAGTGGTTTGGCACCATTACCGCCCGCGATCGCAATCAGGTGCAGCAGCATGTCGACGTGCTGTTAGCCGATGGCGAAACGCGACTGAAAGTGGCCATTACCGCCCAGAGCGGCGAGCGTTTAGGGCTTGATGAAGGCAAAGAGGTTCTCGTGCTGCTGAAAGCGCCGTGGGTGGGGATTACCCAGGACGACGCCATCGCCCAGGCGGCGGATAACCAGCTCCAGGGCATTATCAATCATATTGAACGCGGCACAGAGCAGTGTGAAGTACTGATGGCGCTACCGGACGGTCAGACGTTGTGCGCCACCGTGCCGCTAGACGCCGCCGCCACGCTGACGGAAGGCACGAACGTGACGGCGTATTTCAATGCCGACAGGGTAATTATCGCAACATTGTGCTAAGTATCGCCACCACGGTGATTACGGCGGGATGTTACCCGCCGTAAATTTTTCTTTGAAATTCATTACAGGATGAATAATTCCACCCGGCAAAAAACGACGTATCGTTGGCTATTTTTTGCTGGCGACAGAGGACAGTAAAAAGCTCATCGTACTCGCAATCCCCTCTTTTTATTGCGGAATACGGAGCAAAATATGTCAGACTTATCAGAGTGGCAGACACTCGCCAACAAGGAGCTCAGCCGGCGGAATAAAACCGTCGAGTCGCTGGTCACACAGACAGCGGAAGGCATTGCCATCAAGCCGCTGTACACCGAAGCCGACCTCGATAAACTGGAGGTTACCGGCACCCTTCCCGGCCTGCCGCCTTACGTTCGCGGCCCACGCGCTACCATGTATACCGCGCAACCGTGGACCATTCGTCAGTACGCTGGCTTCTCTACCGCCAAAGAATCTAACGCCTTCTATCGTCGCAACCTTGCCGCCGGGCAAAAAGGCCTTTCTGTCGCCTTCGATCTCGCCACCCACCGCGGCTATGATTCCGATAATCCACGCGTCGCAGGCGATGTCGGGAAGGCCGGTGTGGCTATCGATACCGTTGAAGACATGAAGATACTGTTCGACCAGATCCCGCTGGATAAGATGTCGGTATCAATGACCATGAACGGCGCGGTGCTGCCAGTAATGGCTTTTTATATCGTGGCCGCAGAAGAGCAAGGCGTTTCGCCGGAACAGCTTACCGGCACCATTCAGAACGATATTCTGAAAGAGTACCTGTGCCGTAACACTTACATTTACCCGCCGAAACCCTCCATGCGCATTATCGCCGACATCATCGCCTGGTGTTCGGGCAACATGCCACGCTTTAATACCATCAGCATCAGCGGCTACCATATGGGCGAAGCAGGCGCCAACTGCGTGCAACAGGTCGCTTTTACCCTGGCGGATGGTATTGAATACATCAAAGCCGCCCTTTCAGCCGGGCTGAACATTGATGACTTTGCGCCCCGCCTTTCGTTCTTCTTTGGCATCGGCATGGATCTGTTCATGAACGTCGCCATGCTGCGCGCGGCGCGTTATCTGTGGAGCGAAGCGGTGAGCGGCTTCGGCGCAGCAGACCCGAAATCGTTAGCCCTTCGTACCCACTGCCAGACTTCCGGCTGGAGCCTGACCGAACAGGATCCCTATAACAACGTGATCCGTACCACTATCGAAGCGCTCGGCGCCACGCTTGGCGGCACCCAGTCACTCCATACCAACGCCTTTGACGAAGCACTCGGTCTGCCCACCGACTTTTCTGCCCGCATCGCGCGTAACACGCAAATCATCCTGCAAGAGGAATCAGAAATCTGCCGCACCGTGGATCCGCTGGCTGGCTCTTACTATGTGGAGTCGTTGACCGATCACATTGTTAAACAGGCGCGGGCCATCATCCAGCAGATCGACGACGCGGGCGGGATGGCAAAGGCTATCGAAGCCGGGTTACCGAAACGGATGATTGAAGAAGCGTCTGCCCGCGAGCAATCACTGATCGACCAGGGCAAACGCGTCATTGTCGGCGTCAACAAATACAAGCTGGAAAAAGAGGACGACACGACCGTCCTGGAGATCGACAACGTCAAGGTGCGCAACGAGCAGATCGCCTCTCTGACGCGGATCCGCGCGACCCGCGATGATGCCGCCGTTCACGCGGCGCTGGCGTCGTTGACTCACGCCGCATTGCATCATGAAAACCTGTTGGCCGCCGCCGTGAACGCCGCACGCGTCCGCGCCACGCTGGGTGAGATCTCCGACGCGCTGGAGTCGGCGTTTGACCGTTATCTGGTGCCTAGCCAGTGCGTCACTGGGGTGATTGCGCAGAGCTACCATCAGTCCAACCAATCGGCCTGCGAGTTTGACGCCATTGTTGCGCAAACAGAGCAGTTCCTGGCAGACCGCGGTCGTCGTCCGCGCATTTTGATCGCCAAAATGGGTCAGGATGGTCACGATCGCGGCGCAAAAGTGATCGCCAGCGCCTATTCCGATCTCGGCTTCGATGTCGATCTCAGCCCGATGTTCTCCACTCCGGAAGAGATCGCCCGCCTGGCGGTAGAAAACGATGTACACGTCGTCGGCGCCTCATCGCTCGCGGCCGGTCATAAAACGCTCATCCCGGAACTGGTCGACGCGTTGAAAAAATGGGGACGCGACGATATCTGCGTGGTCGCTGGCGGCGTGATCCCTCCCCAGGATTACGCCTTCCTGGAGGAGCGCGGCGTGGCGGCCATTTATGGACCCGGCACTCCAATGCTGGAAAGCGTACGCGACGTACTGAAACGGATAAGTCAGCATCATGATTAGTGAATCCACGCTGGCTGACACCGTGCGGCGATTACGCCAGGCCGAGCGGGCGACGCTCGCCCAGGCCATGACGCTGATTGAAAGTCAGCACCCTCGTCACCAGGCGCTGAGCGCACAACTGCTGGATGCCATAATGCCTTTCACCGGCAACGCGCTGCGTCTGGGGATCACGGGTACGCCGGGGGCCGGGAAAAGCACCTTTCTGGAGGCTTTCGGTACGCGACTGATCCGCGACGGACTGCGCGTGGCGGTGATTGCCGTCGACCCCAGCAGTCCGATCAGCGGTGGCAGCATCCTTGGCGACAAAACGCGGATGACCGAACTGGCGCGATCGGATGCCGCCTTCATCCGTCCGGCCCCCTCCCGCGGGCATCTGGGTGGAGCCTGTCTGCATGCACGAGAGCTGGGGCTGTTGTGCGAAGCGGCGGGCTTCGACGTTGTGATTATCGAAACCGTCGGCGTTGGACAATCGGAAACAGAAATTGCCCAGATCGTGGACTGCTTTGTGTCGTTACAGATAGCCGGCGGCGGCGACGACCTGCAGGGCATCAAAAAAGGGATCATGG
Organism: Citrobacter sp. LST-B2; assembly: GCF_057983045.1. Taxonomy (NCBI): domain Bacteria; kingdom Pseudomonadati; phylum Pseudomonadota; class Gammaproteobacteria; order Enterobacterales; family Enterobacteriaceae; genus Citrobacter; species Citrobacter sp. LST-B2. The sequence goes on along the minus strand of NZ_CP192598.1, from coordinate 1,656,244 downwards.
AAATGGCGGACGTGATTGTCATCAACAAGGATGACGGGGAAAACCATAACCGTGTCGCCATCGCCCGCCATATGTACGAAAGCGCACTGCATATTGTGCGGCATAAATATGCCGAGTGGCAGCCGCAGGTATTGACCTGTAGCGCGCTGGAAAAACGCGGGATTGACGAGGTCTGGCAGACCATCTGCGATTTCAGAACACAGATGACCTCCAGCGGACGGCTGCAACAGGTGCGCCAGTTGCAGGAAATTGCCTGGTTGAAAAAGCAGACGGAAGCCGAGGCGTTGCGATTGCTGTTCTCCCGTGACGACTTCGACCGCTACTACCACCTGACGCAGCAGGCCGTCAAAAACAACCGTCTCTCGCCGCGCGCTGGCCTTCAGCGAATCAGCGAATACCTTCAGAATCATTACTTTGCATAAAGAGAAAAATATGTCTTATCAATACGTTAATGTTGTTATCATCCGTAAAGTGGCGGTCATTGAGTTCAACTATGCCCGCAAACTGAACGCCCTGAGCAAAGTCTTTATTGACGATCTCATGCTGGCGCTCAGCGATCTCAATCGCCCGGATATTCGCTGTATTATCCTGCGTGCGCCCAGCGGCGCGAAGGTCTTCTCCGCCGGTCATGACATTCATGAACTTCCCTCCGGACGTCGCGATCCGCTCTCTTATGACGATCCGCTGCGCCAGATCACCCGCATGATTCAGAAGTACCCCAAACCGGTGATCTCCATGGTCGAAGGCAGCGTCTGGGGAGGGGCGTTTGAGATGATCATGAGCTCCGATCTGATCATCGCTGCCAGTACCTCCACGTTCTCCATGACCCCGGTCAACCTTGGCGTTCCATACAATCTGGTCGGGATCCACAACCTGACCCGCGATGCGGGTTTCCATATCGTCAAAGAGCTGATCTTCACCGCGTCCCCTATCACCGCACAGCGCGCGATGGCGGTCGGCATTCTCAACCATGTCGTCGCCGCCGAAGAGCTGGAGGATTTCACGTTGCAGATGGCGCACCATATCTCGGAAAAAGCGCCGCTGGCCATTGCCGTGATCAAGGAAGAGCTACGCGTGCTTGGCGAAGCGCACACCATGAATTCCGATGAGTTCGAACGTATTCAGGGGATGCGCCGCGCCGTTTACGACAGCGAAGATTATCAGGAAGGGATGAACGCGTTTATGAATAAACGTAAACCCAATTTTGTGGGCCATTGATACCAGGAAGGGACAAGATATGAAAGACCCCTGGACACGGATGAGCGCCGACGACGCCGCGCAGGTCATTGAGCACAATGCGATGGTTGCTTTCAGCGGCTTTACCCCCGCCGGTTCGCCCAAAGCACTCCCTGCGGCTATCGCCCGCCGCGCCAGCGAACTGCATCAGGCGCAACAACCGTTTCAGATTCGGTTATTGACGGGAGCGTCTATTGGCGCTGCCGCCGATGATGCGCTGTCTGAGGCTGACGCCATTTCATGGCGTGCGCCCTATCAGACGTCAGGCAGCCTTCGGCAAAAAATCAATCAGGGTCAGGTTCGATTTGTAGACCTGCATCTGAGTGAAGTGGCGCAGATGGTAAACTATGGTTTCTTTGGTGAGATTGACGTCGCGGTGATTGAAGCCTCGGCGATCGCGCCTGACGGACGAGTCTGGCTCACCAGCGGGATCGGCAATGCGCCCACCTGGCTACTGCGGGCGAAGAAAGTCATCATTGAGCTGAATCACTACCATAACCCACGCGTCGCTGAACTGGCTGATATCGTCATTCCCGGCGCACCGCCGCGTCGCAACAGCGTCCCCATTTTTCATGCGATGGATCGCGTGGGCGCCCGGTATGTGCAGATTGATCCCATCAAGATTATTGCGGTGGTCGATACAGAACTCCCCGACGGCGGAAACGTGCTGGATAACGCCAATCCTGTCTGCCAGCAAATCGCCGATAACGTCGTAACGTTTCTTCTGGAAGAAATGGCGCATGGGCGGATCCCCGCGGAGTTTCTGCCGCTGCAAAGCGGGGTGGGTAATATCAATAATGCCGTGATGGCGCGACTGGGTGAAAATCCGGATATTCCGTCTTTTATGATGTATTCGGAGGTGTTACAGGAGTCTGTCGTTCATCTACTGGAAACGGGAAAAATCACCGGAGCCAGCGCCTCCAGTCTGACGGTATCCGCCGATTCCTTGCGAAAGATTTATGACAATATGGACTTCTTCGCCAGCCGTATTGTGCTTCGCCCACAGGAGATCTCGAATAATCCGGAAATTATTCGCCGTCTTGGCGTAATAGCCCTTAATGTCGGGCTGGAGTTTGATATCTACGGCCATGCCAACTCAACGCACGTGGCTGGCGTGAATCTAATGAACGGCATTGGCGGCAGCGGTGATTTTGAGCGCAACGCCTACCTGTCTATCTTTATGGCACCATCCATCGCCAAAGGCGGCAAGATTTCCACTATCGTCCCCATGTGCAGTCACGTTGATCACAGCGAGCACAGCGTGAAGGTGATCATCACAGAACAGGGGATCGCCGATCTGCGGGGACTCTCACCGCTACAACGGGCGCACACGATCATCGACAACTGTGCGCATCCTCTCTATCAGGACTATCTACATCGCTATCTCGCCAGTGCGCCTGGCGGGCACATTCATCACGATCTCAACCACGTGTTCGATCTGCACCGTAATCTGATTGAACGCGGTTCGATGCTCGGCTAAGCCATCTCTGCGCCACGATCTTCCGCAATATGCTGAAGCATCGTGGCGGTATAGCGGTGGTTTTTCAGGGAGTAAAGGTACTCCTGCATATACATCGTACCGCCGGGCGCATCGAAATACTTCAACGTTGCCGGATTCACCAGACGCCAGGCAAACCAGGGGATCACGGTCAGAAACTGCCCGCGCTCTACCGCGCTTATCTTCGCCATAAAGCTGTAGGGACGATAGATGATCGTTGGGTTAATACCGCATGGCCGCATATGCGCTTCCAGTATCGCTTCAAAATTGGCCCGATTCTGAAAGCGCATTTGCAACCAGGGCAGTTCACGCAAAAGCGTCTGCGGCTGTTTATCCTCGTAGCGACGGGAAACAAGAAACCCCAGACGCAAAGGCTTCAACTCACTGATGGTCAGATTATCCAGCTCCTGCACGCGAGCCGAAACATACTGTGGCGAAATGATAAAATCGAGCTGGCGGCTAAACAAGTCATCAATGACTTCATTCTCGCTGAACTCAACGGACTTTACGGTCACGCCGTCATACTTATCGCCCAGGCTAATCAACTGGTCGAAAATAATCGTTGGGTAGGTGTTGTCGACGCCAATGACTATGTTGCGCGAACCACGTGCAGCGTGATGAATTTCATTATCGATTGCCGACAAGGACTGATAAATCGGAAAAAGTTTCTGGTACAACTCCTGCCCGGCCTTGTTCAGGCTTATGCTGTTGTCTTTACGGGTAAACAGCGTATAGCCAATTTGATCTTCCAGCGCAGAAATGCTTTTACCAAATGGCGATGCCGTCATGTGTATTTTCTCAGCCGCTCTGGCGATATTATTGGTTTGCGCCAACAGGATGAAATTACGCATTTTTTTCGAGATAAAAACATCCATAAAACACTCCATTATTCATCGCCATGACATCTCAACTGGCTGCGAAAAAATACTGGATAACGCGTCACCCTTTTTTGCAGTTGTTCACAAAACAGCGATAGTTCTGTTGCCGCAACCGCCGCACGGCACAGATATCGACATCGATATTTAAGCGCTGTTTTTTATCCGCAGTCGTGCTAATCACATTGACATTCCTCCGCAGAACACGTATCCCTGTCATTCATTGCTGCATAAAATGGGATACAAAATGTCATCGTTGCAAATTTCGCAAGGCACGTTTCGTCTTAGCGACACAAAAACGCTTCACCTGGATTCCGTGACGTTAAACGCGGGTGAGAGTTGGGCGTTTGTCGGTTCGAACGGAAGCGGGAAATCAGCACTGGCACGCGCGCTGGCCGGCGAATTGTCGCTGCTCAAAGGTGAACGCCAGTGCGCATTCTCGCGGATAACACGCCTCTCCTTCGAGCAACTGCAGAAACTGGTCAGCGATGAATGGCAGCGTAATAACACCGATATGCTCAGTCCTGGCGAAGAGGATACCGGACGCACCACGGCGGAAATCATTCAGGACGAAGTGAACAACCCGGCCCGCTGCGCGACGCTGGCGCAGCAGTTTGGTATCACTCACCTGCTCGATCGTCGCTTTAAATATCTCTCTACCGGCGAAACGCGTAAGACGTTGCTCTGCCAGGCGCTGATGGCTGAGCCGGACCTGTTGATTCTCGACGAGCCGTTTGACGGTCTCGACGTCGCCTCCCGCCAGCAACTGGCAGGACTGCTTGAAACGCTCCATCAGTCAGGTATCACGCTGGTGCTGGTGTTGAACCGCTTTGATGAAATCCCGGCATTTATTCAGTATGCCGGTGTGCTGGTCGACTGCACCTTAACGGAAACCGGCGCGAAAGCCGATTTACTCCAGCAGGCGCTGATCGCTCAACTTGCGCATAGCGAGCGACTGGAAGGGGTGGCATTACCTGAAGCCGACGAACCCGCCGCCCAGCCTGCTCTGGCCACCGATGCGCCGCGGATCATCCTCCGGGATGGCGTCGTGTCGTATAACGATCGCCCTATTCTCGATCGTCTGAGCTGGCAGGTCGATCCCGGCGAACACTGGCAGATTGTCGGCCCCAACGGGGCAGGAAAATCGACGCTGCTCAGCCTGATCACCGGCGACCATCCGCAGGGTTACAGCAACGATCTGACGCTGTTTGGTCGTCGTCGCGGCAGTGGGGAAACTATCTGGGATATCAAAAAGCACATTGGCTACGTCAGTAGCAGTCTGCATCTCGACTACCGGGTGAGCACCACGGTGCGCAATGTGATTCTGTCGGGCTATTTCGATTCCATCGGGATTTATCAGGCCGTGTCGGATCGTCAACAAAAACTCGCACAGCAGTGGCTGGACATTCTGGGACTCGACAAACGTACCGCTGACGCGCCGTTTCACAGTCTTTCCTGGGGACAACAGCGACTGGCGCTGATCGCCCGTGCGCTGGTTAAGCATCCGACCCTGCTGATCCTCGACGAACCCTTACAGGGGCTGGATCCGCTGAACCGCCTGCTTATCCGTCGCTTTGTCGATGTGTTGATTAGCGAGGGCGACACGCAACTGCTGTTTGTCTCCCATCACGCTGAAGATGCGCCTGCCTGCATTACCCATCGTCTGGAATTTGTGCCAGACGGCGAGACCTATACCTATCAGCAAACGCGGCTGCGTTAGTTTTCATCCGTGGGCGCGAAAGCGCCCTTTTTTTTCGGATAAAAGGCGCAATCATTCTTAAAGTTAATGATTTATAATCGATTAATTGATGACTCAACGTGAGAAATTGTGAGTGTAAACGATTCCACTATTTTATTCCATGTCACACTTTTCGCATCTTTGTTATGCTATGGTAATTCCATACCATAAGCTTAACGGAGCGAATTATGAGAGTTCTGGTCACCGGTGGTAGCGGTTACATAGGAAGTCATACTTGTGTACAATTGCTGAAAAACGGTCATGACGTCATCATCCTTGATAACCTCTGCAACAGTAAGCGTAGCGTACTGCCTGTTATTGAACGTCTGAGCGGCAAACATCCAACGTTTGTTGAAGGCGATATCCGTAACGAAGCGCTGATGACGGAGATCCTGCACGATCACGCCATTGACACCGTCATCCATTTTGCCGGACTGAAGGCCGTCGGCGAATCCGTTGCAAAGCCGCTGGAATACTATGACAACAATGTCAACGGAACGCTGCGACTGATTAGTGCCATGCGCGCCGCCGGCGTCAAAAACTTCATTTTCAGCTCATCCGCCACCGTCTACGGCGACCAGCCGAAAATCCCTTACGTTGAAAGCTTCCCGACCGGCACGCCGCAAAGCCCTTATGGCAAAAGTAAGCTGATGGTTGAGCAAATCCTCACCGATCTGCAAAAAGCCCAGCCGGAATGGAGCATCGCGCTGCTGCGCTATTTCAACCCGGTCGGCGCGCATCCATCAGGGGACATGGGCGAAGACCCGCAGGGCATCCCGAATAACCTGATGCCTTACATCGCCCAGGTTGCAGTGGGCCGTCGCGACTCCCTCGCCATTTTTGGCAACGATTATCCGACCGAAGACGGTACCGGTGTCCGCGATTACATCCACGTGATGGATCTGGCTGATGGTCACGTTGCCGCGATGGAAAAACTGGCGGGCAAACAGGGCGTCCATATTTACAACCTCGGCGCAGGCGTCGGCAGCAGCGTGCTGGACGTGGTCAATGCCTTCAGCAAAGCCTGCGGAAAACCGGTGAATTATCATTTTGCTCCGCGTCGCGATGGTGACCTGCCAGCCTACTGGGCAGATGCCAGCAAAGCCGACCACGAACTGGACTGGCGTGTCACGCGCACGCTTGATGAGATGGCGCAGGACACCTGGCACTGGCAGTCGCGTCATCCGCAGGGATACGAGGATTAAGAAATATCATGAGTCAATTCAACCCCGTCGATCATCCGCATCGTCGTTTTAATCCGCTCACCGGACAGTGGATTCTGGTGTCGCCGCATCGTGCTAAGCGCCCCTGGCAAGGGGCGCAAGAAACGCCCTCTAATGACGTACTGCCAGCACACGATCCGGACTGTTTCCTGTGCGCGGGCAATACCCGCGTCACCGGTGATAAAAATCCGGATTACAGTGGGACGTTTGTGTTCACTAACGACTTTGCCGCGCTGATGACGGATACGCCTGACGCGCCGGACAGTCACGACCCGCTGATACGCTGCCAGAGCGCACGCGGCACCAGTCGCGTTATTTGTTTTTCACCGGATCACAGTAAAACCCTGCCGGAGCTTAGCATTCCTGCCCTGACCGAAATAGTGAAAACCTGGCAAGAGCAAACCGCTGATCTTGGGAAACGTTATCCCTGGGTACAGGTCTTTGAAAACAAAGGCACGGCGATGGGCTGCTCGAATCCCCACCCCCACGGCCAGATTTGGGCCAACAGTTTCCTGCCAAACGAAGCTGAACGCGAAGATCGTCTGCAAAGAACTTATTTTGCTGAGCAGGAGTCGCCGATGCTGGTTGACTATGTGCAGCGTGAACTGGCTGACGGCAGCCGTACGGTAGTAGAAACCGATCACTGGCTGGCTGTCGTCCCTTACTGGGCGGCCTGGCCGTTCGAAACGCTATTACTGCCGAAAGCGCACGTGCTGCGCATTACTGATTTGACCGACGAACAGCGCGCAGATCTTGCGCTGGCGTTGAAAAAACTGACCAGTCGTTACGACAACCTGTTCCAGTGCTCTTTCCCCTATTCAATGGGCTGGCATGGCGCGCCGTTTAACGGCGCAGAGAACGAACACTGGCAGCTACACGCACACTTTTATCCGCCGCTGCTACGCTCCGCGACCGTCCGCAAATTTATGGTCGGTTACGAAATGCTGGCCGAAACCCAGCGCGATCTCACAGCGGAACAAGCGGCAGAGCGTCTGCGCGCGGTCAGCGACATCCATTTTCGCGAATCCGGAGTATAAAAATGAGTCTGAAAGAGAAAACACAATCTCTGTTTGCTGAAAAATTCGGCTACCCTGCAACCCACACTATTCAGGCGCCAGGCCGCGTCAATCTCATCGGCGAACACACCGATTATAACGACGGTTTTGTGTTGCCCTGCGCCATTGATTATCAAACCGTGATCAGTTGCGCTGCCCGCAACGACCGCCAGATCCGTGTCATTGCGGCCGATTACGATAATCAGACTGACGAGTTTTCTCTTGATGCTCCTATCGTCACCCATGACAGCCAGCAGTGGGCAAACTACGTACGCGGCGTGGTGAAGCACCTGCTCAAGCGCGACAGCAGCTTTGGTGGCGTAGACCTGGTGATCAGCGGTAATGTCCCACAGGGCGCGGGGCTGAGCTCTTCCGCTTCGCTGGAAGTGGCCGTCGGTACCGTGTTCCAGCAGCTTTACCATCTGCCACTGGACGGCGCGCAGATTGCGCTCAACGGTCAGGAAGCGGAAAACCAGTTTGTCGGCTGTAACTGTGGGATTATGGATCAGCTCATCTCCGCGCTGGGCAAGAAAGATCATGCCCTGCTGATCGACTGCCGCACGCTGGGCACCAAAGCGGTCTCAATGCCAGAAGGCGTAGCGATCGTCATCATCAACAGCAATTTTAAGCGCACGCTGGTCGGTAGCGAGTACAACACTCGCCGTCAGCAGTGCGAAACAGGCGCGCGTTTCTTCCAGCAACCGGCATTGCGTGATGTCAGTCTCGATACCTTTAACGCCGTGGCGAATGAACTGGACCCACTGGTTGCCAAACGCGTCCGTCACGTGTTAACTGAGAATGCACGTACTGTTGAAGCCGCCAGCGCGCTGGAAAAAGGCGATCTGCAACGCATGGGGCAACTGATGGCGGAATCGCACGCCTCGATGCGTGATGATTTTGAAATCACCGTGCCGCAGATTGATACGCTGGTTGACATTGTCAAAGCCACAATCGGGGAGAAAGGCGGTGTACGCATGACCGGCGGTGGATTTGGCGGTTGTGTTGTGGCGCTGATCCCGGAAGCGCTGGTCCCTGCCGTCCAGCAAGCCGTGGCTGCACAGTACGAAGCTAAAACCGGTATCAAAGAAACATTCTATGTGTGCAAACCATCACAAGGAGCAGGACAGTGCTGAATGAAACACCCGCACTGGCACCCGATGGTCAGCCGTACCGCCTGTTAACCCTGCGCAATGACGCAGGGATGGTGGTTACGCTGATGGACTGGGGTGCTACGTTACTCTCGGCCCGTATTCCCCTTTCCGACGGCAGCGTGCGTGAAGCGTTACTGGGCTGCGCCAGTCCGGAGCATTATCAGGATCAGTCGGCGTTTCTGGGTGCCTCGATTGGCCGTTACGCCAACCGGATTGCCGACAGCCGTTACACGTTTAGCGGTGAGACGGTCAGTCTGCTGCCAAGCCAGGGCGTCAATCAGCTACATGGCGGGCCAAACGGATTTGATAAACGCCGCTGGCAGATAGTCAATCAGAACGAACGTCAGGTACTGTTCGCCCTCACCTCCGACGATGGCGATCAGGGTTTTCCGGGCAATTTGTGCGCCACGGCGCAATATCGTCTGACCGATGACAACCGCATCTCGATTACCTATCGCGCGACGGTGGATAAGCCGTGTCCGGTCAATCTGACTAACCACGTTTACTTCAACCTCGATGGCGATCAAACCGACGTGCGCAACCATAAGCTGCAACTTCTGGCGGATGAATATCTGCCGGTGGATGAAGGCGGGATCCCGCGGGACGGCCTGAAGCCGGTCGCCGGAACCTCATTTGATTTCCGCATCGCGAAGGTGATCGCCAGCGAATTTCTTGCCGATGACGACCAGCGCAAAGTGAAAGGCTACGATCACGCCTTCCTGTTGCAGGCAAAAGGCGACAGTAAAAAACCGGTTGCCCTGCTCACTTCGCAAGACGGGAAGTTACAGATGGAGGTCTACACCTCGGCCCCGGCGCTACAGTTTTACTCCGGTAATTTTCTCGGTGGCACCTCTTCACGCGGACCGAACGCCTACGATGATTATCAGGGCCTGGCGCTGGAGAGCGAATTCCTGCCAGACAGCCCGAACCATCCGGAATGGCCGCAGCCAGACTGCGTTCTGCGCCCCGGAGAGGAGTACGCCAGCCTGACGGAATATCGTTTTATTCCTTCCTGATGGTGCGGCACAGCCAGTGTAAAATGCCCGATAGCGCCTGCGTATCGGGCTTAAGATATCGCATCTTGCTCAAATCCCCATCACTCAAAGACAAAATCGCAACTTAGAGTTCACAAGAACCTTACACTGCTGCACTATTTTCGCTATGGTTATGCGTAAGCATTGCCGCTGCCCCGTCACGGCAATATAATGAGAATTATTATCATTCGATAAAGCTTGAGGAGTGAGAGTATGGCTGTAACTAAGCTGGTTCTGGTACGCCACGGCGAAAGCCAGTGGAACAATGAAAACCGCTTCACCGGTTGGTATGACGTTGACCTGTCCGAGAAAGGCGTGGGTGAAGCGAAAGCAGCAGGCAAACTGCTGAAGGCTGAAGGCTATAGCTTCGATTTTGCTTATACCTCTGTGCTGAAACGTGCCATCCATACGCTGTGGAACGTCCTGGATGAACTGGATCAGGCCTGGCTGCCGGTTGAGAAATCCTGGAAACTGAACGAACGTCACTACGGTGCGTTGCAAGGTCTGAACAAAGCAGAAACCGCTGAGAAATACGGTGACGAACAGGTTAAACAGTGGCGTCGTGGCTTCGCGGTGACCCCGCCGGAGCTGACCAAAGATGACGAGCGCTATCCGGGCCACGATCCGCGCTATGCCAAACTGACGGAAAAAGAATTGCCGCTGACCGAGAGCCTGGCGCTGACCATCGATCGCGTGATCCCTTACTGGAATGAAACCATTCTGCCGCGCATGAAGAGCGGCGAGCGCGTGATCATCGCTGCGCACGGCAACTCTCTGCGCGCGCTGGTGAAATACCTCGACAACCTGAGCGAAGACGAAATCCTCGAACTGAACATCCCGACCGGCGTGCCGCTGGTGTATGAGTTCGACGAAAACTACCAGCCAATCAAACGTTACTATCTGGGTAATGCCGACGAGATCGCGGCGAAAGCGGCTGCCGTCGCCAACCAGGGTAAAGCGAAGTAATTTACCTTACGACGTAAAAAAGCCGACTCAATGAGTCGGCTTTCTATTCGCAAGACTTAACCGCGACGCGCTTTTACCGCATCCGCAAGTTGGCGCAGGATGGTGTCGGTATCTTCCCAGTTAATGCAGGCATCAGTAATGCTTTTGCCGTACACCAGCGGCTCACCGCTGTCCGGGTTCTGATTGCCTTCTACCAGATGACTTTCAATCATCACGCCCATAATCGCAGTCTCACCGTTAGCAATCTGCTGGCAGACATCAGCCCCAACTTCCATCTGCTTTTTAAACTGCTTACAGGAGTTGGCATGGCTGAAATCAATCATGATTTGCGCAGGCAGACCCGCTTTCGCCAGACCCTCTTTCACCGCCGCGACATGTGCAGCGCTGTAGTTCGGCTCTTTGCCGCCGCGCAGAATGATATGGCAATCGCCGTTACCGCTGGTATTCACAATGGCAGAATGACCCCATTTGGTGACAGACAGGAAGCAGTGCGGTGCACCAGCGGCGTTGATGGCGTCAATCGCCACTTTAATGGTGCCATCAGTACCGTTCTTGAAGCCGACCGGACAAGAAAGACCCGACGCCAGCTCACGGTGAACCTGAGATTCGGTAGTACGCGCGCCAATCGCGCCCCAGCTCATCATGTCCGCCAGGTATTGCGGGGTGATCATATCGAGGAATTCACCTGCCGTCGGCAGGCCGCTGTCGTTAATATCCAGCAGCAGCTTACGCGCAATGCGCAAACCGTCATTGATCTGGAAGCTGTTATCCATGTGCGGATCGTTAATCAGCCCTTTCCAGCCAACGGTCGTACGCGGTTTTTCAAAGTAGACACGCATGACGATTTCCAGCTCGCCTTTCAGCGCTTCGCGCAGCGCCAGCAGACGACCTGCGTACTCTTTCGCCGCCACAGGATCATGAATAGAGCACGGCCCAATCACCACCAGCAGGCGATCGTCATTCCCCTTCAAAATTTTGTGAATGGCTTTACGCGCATGGGCAACCGTGTTGGCGGCATTTTCTGTAGCGGGGAATTTTTCCAGCAGTGCGACAGGGGGTAATAACTCGTTGATCTCTTTAATACGTAAATCGTCGTTCTGATAATTCATGATTATTCCAGCGTTGCCATACTTATCTAAATGAATGCAATCCCTCCAATCTATATCCTCAGCCAAAAAGTGTAAACGGGCTTTTACACTTCGGACGGAATAATCCTGGAATTCAGCTAAAAAACGCCACAAAGTAGCGAAAAACGAGATCTAACCTACAATTTTTAACTGTAACCACTCTGTTTATGAATCTTTTCAAGATTCTCTGCTGAGCCTTTGCGCTCGTTTGAGATCGTTAACCATTGCCTGACCCTTGACTGGCATATGCACTGTTGGAAGACGTTATCCGACATCTCAACCATAACAGGAGCATCTGATGAAAATGACAAAATTAGCTTCACTTTTCCTGACCGCTACGCTCAGCCTTGCCAGCGGCGCAGCGCTGGCAGCCGAAACCAGCGCCCAGACCAATAATGGCCAGGCGAACGCCGCCGCCGACGCAGGCCAGGTCGCTCCGGATGCAAAAGAAAACGTGGCGCCAAATAATGTCGATAACGACAACATCAACTCAGGTGGCACAATGCTGCATCCGAATGGTTCATCGATGAACCATGAGGGGATGACCAAAGATGAGGTGCACAAAAACACCATGTGTAAGGACGGGCGCTGCCCGGATGTGAATAAAAAAGTGGAAACCGGAAATGGCATTAACAACGACGTTGATACTAAAACCGATGGCACCACTCAGTAACACTGATCAGTAACACTGAAATGGCTAATAACGGGAGAGCTCAGGCTCTCCTTTTTTAATTTATTAATCCAGAAACGGTATGATGTCATACAGTTAAGAAAAGAATACCCAAGGGATGACATTATGGCGCACTCACACTCACATTCGGCCCCTCATCTGCCCGAGGATGGCAACGCCCGCCGTCTGATGCTCGCGTTTTGCATCACGGCAGGCTTTATGTTGCTGGAGGTAGTGGGCGGGATTTTATCCGGTTCACTGGCGTTGCTCGCCGACGCAGGGCATATGCTGACCGATGCCGCCGCACTGTTGTTTGCGCTATTGGCCGTTCAGTTCGCCCGCCGACCGCCGACTATCCGCCACACCTTTGGCTGGCTGAGACTGACGACGCTGGCCGCTTTCGTCAATGCGATTGCGTTAGTCGTGATTACGATTTTAATCGTCTGGGAGGCGATTGAGCGCTTCTACACGCCGCGTCCGGTGGCGGGCGGCATGATGATGGTCATCGCCATCGCCGGATTGCTGGCAAACATCCTTGCCTTCTGGATCCTCCACCGCGGCAGCGAAGAGAAAAACCTGAACGTACGCGCCGCGGCGTTGCATGTGATGGGGGATTTATTGGGTTCTGTGGGGGCCATCATCGCGGCGGTGATTATTATCTGGACCGGCTGGACGCCTGCCGACCCTATTCTGTCAATACTGGTTTCACTGCTGGTCCTGCGCAGTGCGTGGCGCTTATTGAAAGATAGCGTGAATGAGTTGCTGGAAGGTGCCCCGGTTTCGCTGGATATCGCTGCGCTGCAGCGCCACCTCAGCAGGGAGCTTCCTGAAGTGCGAAACGTCCATCACGTACACGTGTGGATGGTGGGGGAAAAACCGGTCATGACCCTGCATGTACAGGTGATCCCACCGCACGATCATGACGGGCTGCTGGCGCGCATCCAGCATTTTCTGATTCATCATTACCAGATTGCACACGCCACCATTCAGATGGAATATCAGCCCTGTCACGGGCCGGACTGCGATCTCAATCAGAAAGTGTCCGGCCATTCACATCATCACCACTAATGGGACAGCGCGTGTGAGCCTCGTTCGCGCGCGCTGTTAATCCACATCCGGCTACCGTTAAGCGCAATGAAGGTCAGGATCAGGTACTCCAGCGACATCGCATAGACCCCCTGCAGGGCAAAGATCACCACGCTAATCACATTGATCACCACCCAGAGCAGCCAGTTCTCAACGTATTTGCGGGTCATCAGGATCATCGCCACGATCGACAAAACCATCATGCAGGAATCCCAGAACGGGAAGGCATCTGGCTGTAAATCCGGTACGGCAACCTGCAGGCCAAGTATCTGCATGATCGATACCGCAATACGGGTCAGAAAAGCAAAGACTGGGTCGATATAGACTGTCATCAAACCGATCGCCACCACACAAACCGCCAGCCAGCCCAGCGCCTTCGGCAGAGGCAGCCAGCGAATCTTGAGCTCCGCCTCATTCTGCGTGGTCTGCCGCGACCACGCATACCAGCCGTAAATGTTGGCGGCGAAAAAGAAAAGCTGCAACAGCAGGCTGGCGTAGAGCTGGATCTGGAAAAAGATGATCGCAAACAGCGTGACGTTAATCAGGCCAAAAACGTAGTTGCTGATCTTCTCCATACTGGCGAGACCAATACACAACAACCCCGCGATAGTGCCTATCGCTTCGATCCACGACAGATCGTACCCCCCAGCACCAATGGGTATATGTACCAGAATGTTCTGCGTGCTAAAAAAGTCCATCTTTTCCCCCGGAGCGTGTGATTATCTACGCACGTAGTGTAGCCGCAAATTCCAGCATACGGTTTAACGGCACTAATGCGCCTTCTCGCAGCGCTTCGTCAACCTGAATCTCATGGGACTGCCCACCCTGCTCCAGCCCCTCAGCGATGGCTTTAAGGCCGTTCATCGCCATCCATGGACAGTGCGCGCAGCTGCGGCAGGTGGCGCCTTCTCCGGCTGTGGGCGCTTCCAGCAACTCTTTGTCCGGTACCGCCTGCTGCATTTTGTAGAAAATACCCCGATCGGTAGCAACAATAAGTTGCTGATGTGGCAGCGTTTTAGCTGCATTAATGAGCTGGCTGGTGGAACCGACAGCATCAGCCATATCCACTATCGCCTGCGGTGATTCCGGGTGAACCAGGATCGCGGCGTCCGGGTATAAACCTTTCATGCGACTCAGCGCCTGCGTTTTGAACTCGTCATGGACAATGCACGCCCCTTGCCAGCAAAGGACATCCGCCCCTGTCTTCTTTTGAACATATTTTCCGAGATGGCGATCCGGTGCCCAGATGATTTTTTCACCCAAACTATCCAGATGCTCAATCAGTTCAACCGCGATACTGGACGTCACCACCCAGTCGGCGCGAGCCTTAACCGCCGCGGAGGTATTGGCATAAACCACGACGGTGCGATCCGGATGGGCATCGCAGAACGCGCTGAATGCGTCGATCGGACAGCCAAGATCCAGCGAGCATTCCGCCTCGAGGGTCGGCATTAAAATTGTTTTTTCCGGGCTGAGAATTTTAGCCGTCTCCCCCATAAAGCGAACGCCTGCAACGAGCAGCGTCGAGGCGGGATGATTGGCGCCAAAGCGGGCCATCTCCAGTGAGTCAGAAATACAGCCGCCGGTCTCTTCGGCCAGTTGCTGGATTTCGGGGTCGGTGTAATAGTGCGCAACCATCACCGCATCACGCTCTTTCAGCAGACGCTTGATTTTTTCGCGGTAGAACGCTTTTTCATCGGCACTCAGCGGTACCGGCTTCGGGGGAAACGGATAGATTGCGGTTTCAGGATCAAACATCACGCTCATCATGCTTTCTCGTTTTGCTAGCTTAACGAATTAACCGACTTAAGGCGTGATGCATGCCATGATCGGTCATATTTGTTTTATATGCTAAACAAGATAGCGGATTGAGCGGCAAAAGTCACAACAATTGCGCTTGATAACGCCGGATGGCGACTGACGTCTTATCCGGACAGGAAGGGCGTAGCCATTGACCCGATCAATCATTGTCGGCCTGGTAAACGAAGCGTCATCAGGCGCTACACAGGTTCGAATCGTTACATTCTGCGCATAGCAAAAAGGCGCCTTTAGGGCGCCTTTTTACACTGGTGGGTCGTGCAGGATGACTCGGCTTCGCCTCGCCCTTCGGGCCGTTGCTAAAGCAACGTTATCCTTCACGTTTAACATCTGATGTTGATGTTAAATTGGTGGGTCGTGCAGGATTCGAACCTGCGACCAATTGATTAAAAGTCAACTGCTCTACCAACTGAGCTAACGACCCCTTACGGGACTTTCTTAATTAATCATTCAGGATGGTGGGTCGTGCAGGATGACTCGGCTTCGCCTCGCCCTTCGGGCCGTTGCTAAAGCAACGTTATCCTTCACGTTCTCTACCAGTAACCACCTTAATATTGGTGGGTCGTGCAGGATTCGAACCTGCGACCAATTGATTAAAAGTCAACTGCTCTACCAACTGAGCTAACGACCCATTCGGGTGTTACCTGAAAGATTTTTTACTCGTCACCAATTTAATATTCAATGTTAAATTGGTGGGTCGTGCAGGATGACTCGGCTTCGCCTCGCCCTTCGGGCCGTTGCTGAAGCAACGTTATCCTTCACGTTTAACATCTGAGTTTGATGTTAAATTGGTGGGTCGTGCAGGATTCGAACCTGCGACCAATTGATTAAAAGTCAACTGCTCTACCAACTGAGCTAACGACCCGAGTGGTGGGTGATGACGGGATCGAACCGCCGACCCCCTCCTTGTAAGGGAGGTGCTCTCCCAGCTGAGCTAATCACCCGATACTACGCTGGATATTACTGACTACCTTTGTTCGTGGCGGGTCGTGCAGGATGACTCGGCTTCGCCTCGTCCTATGGGCCGTTGCTTTCGCAACGTTATCCTTCACGTTCTACTATCGCGTCCACCAGAACGATTGGTGGGTCGTGCAGGATTCGAACCTGCGACCAATTGATTAAAAGTCAACTGCTCTACCAACTGAGCTAACGACCCACTTTTGCGCTGCTTTTGGTTTGTTTGATATCCCTTGGCAACGGCGGCATATATTACTGATTTAAGATTTGAGCGCAACAAAAATTTCGATGTAGATCACTCAACTGCTTAGGAATCGCACGACACGACCAGAAATAATTCGATTTCTGGTCGCATGCTGTGCATTACATCGCGCCAAGACGTTTCTGCGCTTGTTTTGCGCCTTCGGTGCCTGGGTATTTGCTGATAACCTGTTGATAAACCGCTTTTGCTTTCGCAGTGTCACCTTTGTCCTGCATGATCACACCGACTTTATACATCGCGTCAGCAGCCTTTGGTGACTTCGGGTAGTTTTTCACCACCGAAGCAAAATAAAACGCGGCATCATCTTTTTTACCCTTGTTGTAATTCAACTGACCGAGCCAGTAGTTGGCGTTCGGCTGATAAGTCGAATCAGGGTACTTTTTGATGAAGTTCTGGAATGCCACAATTGCATCATCCTGGCGGGATTTATCCTGCACCAGGGCAATTGCCGCATTGTAATCGGTATTCGCATCACCGCTTTGTACTGGCGCACCCGACGTCGCAGCACCTGCGTCAGGCGCAGACGTCGCTGCCCCCGCAGTTGATCCGCTCTGATCGCCGCTTGTCGACTGCGCGGAAGCGCCACCGCTGCTCAGACTGTCCATCTGTAACAGGATCTGCTTCTGACGCTCAACTACCTGATTCAGTTGATACTGACTTTCCTGAATTTGACCACGCAGGGAGTCTATATCGGCCTGATTATCAGAGAGTTGCTGCTGGAGTTGGGTTAAAAGCTGGCTGTGAGCGTTAGAAATACGCTCGAGTTGAGTGACACGGTCTTCGACCGAGCCTGAGCCGACACTACTGATTGGCGCCTGAGCAAAAGCGGCCCAGGGGGCCGCTATGCCAACCAGTAACGACAGACTCAACAGATGATGTCTGAAGTTACTGCTCATGCAATT
This sequence comes from Citrobacter sp. LST-B2, assembly GCF_057983045.1. Taxonomy (NCBI): domain Bacteria; kingdom Pseudomonadati; phylum Pseudomonadota; class Gammaproteobacteria; order Enterobacterales; family Enterobacteriaceae; genus Citrobacter; species Citrobacter sp. LST-B2. Next base: position 1,638,646 of record NZ_CP192598.1, on the reverse strand, counting down.
CTCTTAGTAAACCAGTACGGCACGACGGTTTTTGGAGTAAGCCGCTTCGTCGTGACCCAGTACTGCAGGTTTTTCTTTACCGTAAGAAACGATGGAGATCTGGTCAGCAGAAACGCCTTTACCCTGCAGGTACATCTTAACAGCGTTCGCACGACGTTCACCCAGGGAGATGTTGTACTCAGGAGTACCACGTTCGTCCGCGTGGCCTTCTACGGTGACTTTGTAAGACGGGTTGCTACGCAGGAAGTTAGCGTGCGCATCCAGCATTGCAGCGAAGTCAGAACGGATATCGTACTTGTCCAGATCGAAGTAAACGATGTTGTTCTGCTGCAGCTGTTGCATCTGCAGACGAGCCTGCTCTTCAGAGGACATGTTGCCGCTGCCGTTTGCATCCATACCAGTGCCGGCACCCAGCATGCCTTCGCTGCCGTCATTGCTGGCGTTCTTGTTAGAAGAACATGCCGCAATAGCCATAACAGGCAGAGCGATCATCAGCCCTTTCAGCACTTTGTTCAGTTGCATTTCAATGATTCCTTTATTAATCAATTATTTATTATCACAGATACGGCGACCAGGCAGGGAATTTAACCTGTCCATCAGTTGCCGGAAGACGCGCTTTGAAACGCCCATCTGTAGAAACCAAATTCAGCACGGATCCCATCCCCTGAGAAGAGCTGTAGATTACCATAGTGCCGTTAGGTGCCAGACTTGGCGTTTCGTCCAGGAACGTTGACGACAGAACTTGTACGCCACCCGCTACCAGATCTTGTTTGGCAATGTGCTGCTGACCATTGGCCGAGCTTACCATTACCATAAATTTGCCGTCGCTGCTGACATCAGCATCCTGGTTTTGTGAACCTTCCCAGGTAATACGCTGCGGAGCACCGCCGTTAACGTTAACTTTATACACTTGCGGACGACCCGCCTGATCCGATGTAAAGGCCAGGTTCTGGCTGTCCGGGAACCAGGTCGGCTCCGTATTGTTGCTGCGGCCATCGGTCACCTGACGGATCTGGCCAGAACCAATATCCATCACATACAGGTTCAGGCTCCCGGTTTTTGACAGGGCAAACGCCAGTTTGCTGCCATCCGGAGAGAACGCAGGCGCACCGTTGTGACGCGGGAATGACGCAACCTGACGGACCGCGCCGTTAGACAACGTCTGAATAACCAGCGCAGAACGACCGCTTTCGAAGGTGACATACGCCAGTTTAGAACCGTCCGGAGACCAGGCCGGAGACATCAACGGCTGCGGTGAACGATGAACCACAAACTGGTTGTAGCCATCGTAGTCAGACACGCGCAGTTCATACGGGAACTGACCGCCGTTAGTCTGAACAACATACGCGATACGGGTACGGAATGCGCCTTTAATACCGGTCAGTTTCTCAAACACTTCGTCACTGGCAGTATGGCCGGCATAACGCAGCCACTGCTTGTTCACTTTGTAAGAGTTCTGAGCCAGTACAGTACCCGGCGCACCGCCGGTGTCAACCAGCTGGTAAGCAACATTGTAGGAACCGTCCGGATTCGGAGTCACCTGACCGACCACGACCGCGTCAATCCCCAGCGCAGACCATGCAGCAGGTTGAACGTCCTGCGCAGTCCCCGGCTGTTGTGGCAAACGAGACCGATCTAACGGATTAAATTTACCGCTGTTGCGCAGGTCAGCGCCAACAATGCCACCGATATCTTCAGGTGCAGCACCCGGCCCAGCCCACTGGAATGGCACAACCCCAATCGGGCGCGCCGAGTCCACCCCCTGGGTTATCTCAATACGTACTTCTGCGTGCAGCACCGCTGCCCACAGCATCAGAAAACCAAATGCTACTCGTAATGCCTGCTTCATCATATCTCCCTTATCCAGGCGATCAGCCCACGATAATTTAGCAGAATGTTAACAAACTCAAATACACAAAACTACCAGAACCCAGCGACTACCGCAGATTGTTTTCCCCGTCATAACGGGGAAAGTTTAGCTTACGGTTTAAAGTCCAGAGGTGCGTTTTTAAACACTTCATATACCGCCTGGCTCGGTGGTTTTGGAATCTTCGCTTGTCGGGCTGCAGCAAGCGCTGCCTGACAAAGCGCGGGATCGCCACCTTCAGACTGAATGTCGAGCAGCATACCGTCAGAAGCCAGTTTTATCCGAAGCGTACAGGTTTTACCTGCATAAGACGATGCGTCGTAGAACTTGCTTTCAATGGCAGATTTAATCTGCCCGGCATAGTTGCTGATATCCGCGCCTGATGCGCCATTATTTTTAGTATTACCACTCCCCGCAGGAGAAGCGTTGTTCCCTTTTGCCCCACCGCCGGTTTTCGGCGCATTCTTACCGGAGCTAAGATCGCCAAGCAGATCGTCAACGCCAGATGCTGCAGCCGCTTTTTCAGCAGCGGCCTTTTTGGCCGCAGCGGCTTTCTCGGCTGCTGCTTTCTTATCGGCAGCGGCTTTCTCAGCTGCAGCTTTTTTATCAGCGGCGGCCTTTTCTGCGGCGGCTTTTTTCTCAGCAGCGGCTTTCTCGGCGGCGGCGGCGGCTTTGGCTGCAGCCGCTTTTTCCGCGGCGGCTTGCTTAGCGGCTTCGGCCTCGGCTTTCTTCTTCGCATCGGCAGCCGCTTTAGCCGCTTCTGCTTCTGCTTTCTTCTTCGCGTCAGCAGCGGCTTTTGCCGCCTCTGCTTCGGCTTTCTTCTGTGCATCCGCCGCGGCTTTTTTCGCGGCTTCTGCGGCTTCTTTCACCTGCGCATCAGCTTTCGCTTTGGCATCCGCCGCGGCTTTCTTCGCCGCTTCTTCAGCCTGTTTCTGCTGTTCCTGCGCTTTCTTCGCGTCGGCTTCAGCCTGCTTCTGCTGTTCCTGAGCCGCTAAACGTTCTTTCTCGATCTGCTTAAGCCGTTCCTGTTCGGCAGCCTGCTTCTCACGAAGCTCTTCCGCCTGCTGCTGCTCCAGTTTTTCACGTTGCTCTTTGGCACGCTGCGCACTTGACTGTTGCTGCTGCTGACGTTCGTACTGCTGAACCACGGCGCCAGGATCAACCATCACGGCATCGATGGAAGAACCACCGCCGCCGCCGGCTGAAGCCTCAATATGCTCATCGAACGAACTCCAGATCAGGACTGCAAATAGGATGACATGCAGCACCGCTGAAATAATTATCGCCCGTTTGAGCTTGTCGTTTTGTTCGGTTGCCTTTGACACTCTCGGTTCCCAAAAACTGTTAGCCTGTTACACGTTCTCTTTAAAACCAGAGACGCAAATGATCAGATAGGCTGCGTCATTAAGCCAACCGACTTCACACCTGCACTGTGCAACAAGTTCAGCGCTTTAATTATTTCATCGTAAGGCACATCTTTCGCGCCCCCGATCAAGAAGACCGTTTTCGGATTGGACTCCAGGCGACTTTTCGCCTCGGCGATCACCTGTTCCGGCGGCAGTTGATCCATACGATCTTTCTCAACCACCACGCTGTACTGCCCTACTCCGGAAACCTCAATAATGACCGGCGGATTATCGTTACTGCTAACGGCCTGCGACTCGGTCGCATCCGGCAGATCGACTTCCACGCTCTGCGTAATGATCGGCGCTGTCGCCATAAAGATCAGCAGCAGCACCAACAGCACGTCGAGCAACGGTACGATGTTGATTTCGGACTTCAGGTCGCGACGACCTCGTCCACGCGATCTGGCCATGGCTTACCCCTTGTTGCTTTCGCTAACGGTAAACGCCTGACGGTGCAGAATCGCGGTGAACTCTTCCATAAAGTTGTCGTAATTCAGTTCCAGCTTGTTAACACGCTGATTCAGACGGTTGTAGGCCATGACCGCCGGGATTGCCGCAAACAGACCAATTGCCGTAGCAATCAATGCTTCCGCGATACCCGGAGCAACCATCTGCAACGTCGCCTGTTTTACCGCCCCGAGCGCAATAAACGCATGCATGATCCCCCACACGGTACCGAACAGACCGATATACGGGCTGATGGAACCCACGGTGCCGAGGAACGGAATATGCGTTTCCAGCGTTTCAAGTTCACGGTTCATCGAGATCCGCATCGCACGAGATGCCCCTTCCACCACTGCTTCCGGCGCATGGCTGTTTGCCCGATGCAATCGTGCAAACTCTTTGAACCCGCTATAAAAGATTTGTTCCGAACCCGCCAGATTATCACGGCGTCCCTGACTCTCCTGATACAGGCGAGACAGTTCAATTCCGGACCAGAATTTGTCTTCGAACGCTTCGGCTTCACGCGCGGCGGCGTTAAGAATACGGGTCCGCTGGATAATGATGGCCCAGGATGCGATTGAAAAACCAATCAAAATCAACATGATAAGTTTAACCAGAAGGCTTGCCTTCAGGAACAAATCAAGGATATTCATGTCAGTCACTGCTTAAACTCCGCGACAATAGACTTGGGAAGCGCACGAGGCTTCATTTTGAGTGGATCAACGCAAACAATCAGAACCTCAGCCTCATTGAGCACGGTGTTCTCTGCGTTGACAATGCGTTGCGTGAAAACCAAAGAGGTGCCACGCATTGACGTAATTTCTGTTTGGATTTCGAGCATATCGTCGAGTCGCGCAGGCGCGTAGTATTCCAGCGTCATTTTACGCACCACGAAGGCAACTCGCTCAGCCAACAGCACCTGCTGACTGAAGTGATGATGGCGCAGCATCTCTGTGCGTGCTCGTTCATAAAAAGCGACGTAACTGGCGTGATAAACCACACCACCGGCGTCGGTGTCTTCATAGTAAACACGTACCGGCCATCGAAATATATACTTATTCATTCCTGCTGCCTTTTTGTTGGCTTCGTCCACTCACACCGTCACTTACGCCTGTAAGCTCCTGGTGATTCGCGTACTTACCGCCGCGATGCTTCAAGAATGCTGTTGTATATAGCGTTGTATTCACTTTACATCCCGGTAATGCAATTAGGTTGTTGACTGCCATTGTTTACGGATGGCAGGACACAGCCTCACGTTAGTGCTTTTAAACGTTGCTACTATACGCGCGCGATTGAGGCTTGGGAATGGGGGGAAGTTAAGGGAGAGTAAAAATATATGGGCTTATGCAAGCCCATAGATCATTCAGGATGTTTCTTATTCAAAAGAAGAAGAATATCAGACCGACAATAAGCACGATATCGGCGAGTAGCGGAGAGAAAATCCCCTGCCAGTGCACGGCGCGAGGACGAAAGCCCACGCCATGAATGATGCCCGCACAGACCGCCCACATCAGCAGCAGACCGTGCCAGATTTCCAGCCCGCTGGTTTTAGCCGCGAAGCGGGAGGGATCCCAAAACATACATCCTGCTAACACTAGCGCCATCACCAAAGAAAGCGCCCGTAACGGGCGCTTGTCCATCGCGTTATATTGCATCGCGATCAGGGTGGTCATCAGTGTTCTTCTTGACCGTCTTTGCTTGCCTCGACGTGCTCAAGGGCCAGCGCAGTGATGATCCCAAATGCACAGGCAAGAAGCGTTCCCAGAATCCAGGCGAAATACCACATAGTTTGCTCCTTACTTAGTACAGAGAGTGGGTATTGTTTTCAATATGCTCTTTGGTGATGCGACCGAACATTTTCCAGTAACACCAGCTGGTGTAGATGAGAATGATCGGAACAAACACCACAGCAACCCAGGTCATCAGATTCAGCGTCAACTGACTGGACGTCGCATCCCACATGGTCAGGCTCGCGTTCATCATGGTGCTTGAAGGCATCACGAACGGGAACATGGCGATACCGGCAGTCAGGATGATGCAGGCCAGCGTCAGAGAAGAGAACAGGAATGCCCATGCCCCTTTCTCCATGCGGGACGTCAGAATCGTCAGCAACGGCAGCGCCACACCCAGTGCCGGAACCAGCCACAGGATCGGTGCATTGTTGAAGTTGACCATCCAGGCCCCCGCTTCACGCGCCACTTCTTTGGTCAGCGGGTTAGACGCTGCATGATGATCAATCGCAGAGGTCACCACGTAGCCATCAATACCGTACATCACCCAGACACCCGCCAGTGCGAAGCAGACCAGAGTGACCAGCGCCGCAATCTGCGATGTCGCACGTGCACGCAGGTGCAGTTCACCCACGGTACGCATTTGCAGATAGGTTGCGCCCTGAGTAATGATCATCCCTACGCTCACCACGCCCGCCAGCAGACCAAACGGATTCAGCAACTGGAAGAAATTACCGGTGTAGAACAGACGCAGATACTCATCGATATGGAACGGTACGCCCTGCAACAGGTTGCCGAATGCCACGCCGATCACCAGCGGCGGCACGAAGCTCCCCACGAAGATGCCCCAGTCCCACATGTTGCGCCAGCGGGTGTCTTCAATCTTAGAGCGGTAATCAAAACCGACCGGACGGAAGAACAAGGATGCCAGCACGAGGATCATCGCCACATAGAAACCGGAAAACGCCGCGGCGTAGACCATCGGCCAGGCAGCAAACAACGCGCCGCCCGCGGTGATCAGCCACACCTGGTTACCGTCCCAGTGCGGGGCGATGGAGTTAATCATAATTCGACGCTCGGTGTCGTTACGACCGAGGAAACGGGTGAGCATGCCCACCCCCATGTCGAAGCCATCGGTGACCGCAAAACCAATCAGCAGAATGCCAACCAGCAGCCACCAGATAAAACGTAGTACTTCATAATCGATCATTTGACGACTCCTGTCTTAGCGTGCCGGCTGAGAAGCCACGGTGGACTGCTCATAGTGGTAGCGACCCGTTTTCAGGCTGCTTGGGCCAAGGCGTGCGAACTTGAACATCAGGAACAGTTCAGCCACCAGGAACAGGGTATACAGGCCACAAATCAGGATCATGGAGAACAGCAGGTCACCGACGGTCAGCGACGAGTTCGCCACTGCGGTTGGCAACACCTCACCGATCGCCCACGGCTGACGGCCATATTCGGCAACAAACCAGCCGGCTTCTACTGCAATCCACGGCAGTGGAATACCGTACAGCGCGGCGCGCAGCAGCCATTTCTTCTCACCGATGCGGTTACGAATCACGCTCCAGAAGGAGAGCGCAATGATCGCCAGCAGCAGGAAGCCACAGGCCACCATGATACGGAAGGCAAAATACAGCGGCGCAACGCGAGGAATAGAATCTTTCGTCGCCTGCTGAATCTGCGCTTCAGTCGCATCAGAGACGTTCGGGGTATAGCGTTTCAGCAGCAGGCCGTAACCCAGGTCTTTTTTCATCACGTTGAACTGATCGCGAACCGCCTGGTCGGTCGAACCGGCACGCAGTTGCTCCAGCAGTTCATACGCTTTCATCCCGTTACGGATACGCTCTTCATGCTGCACCATCAGGTCTTTCAGACCGATAACTGGCGTGTCGACAGAACGTGTCGCAATGATGCCCAGCGCATACGGGATCTGAATCGCCAGTTTGTTTTCCTGCGAATCCTGATCCGGAATACCAAACAGGGTAAAGGCAGCTGGAGCGGGCTGAGTCTCCCACTCTGCTTCAATGGCCGCGAGTTTGGTTTTCTGCACGTCACCCATTTCGTAACCGGATTCATCACCCAGAACGATAACAGACAACACAGCAGCCATACCGAAACTGGCAGCGATAGCAAAAGAGCGTTTTGCGAAAGCAATGTCGCGACCTTTCAGCAGGTAATAAGCACTGATACCGAGGATGAACATCGCACCGGTCACGTAGCCAGACGCCACGGTGTGCACAAATTTCACCTGGGCTACCGGGTTAAGGACCAGTTCAGAGAAGCTCACCATCTCCATACGCATGGTTTCGAAGTTGAAATCCGATGCGATAGGGTTCTGCATCCAGCCGTTTGCAACCAGGATCCACAGAGCGGACAGGTTAGAACCTAATGCGACCAGCCAGGTTACCGCCATGTGCTGAACTTTACCCAGACGATCCCAGCCGAAGAAGAACAGACCTACAAAGGTGGATTCGAGGAAGAAGGCCATCAGACCTTCGATCGCCAGCGGCGCACCGAAGATATCCCCAACGTAGTGGGAATAGTAAGACCAGTTTGTCCCGAACTGGAACTCCATAGTCAGCCCGGTTGCGACACCCAGGGCGAAGTTGATACCAAACAACTTGCCCCAGAACTTAGTCATATCTTTATAAATCTGTTTGCCGGAAAGGACGTAAACCGTTTCCATAATGGCCAGCAGGAACGCCATACCGAGCGTCAGTGGCACAAAGAGGAAGTGGTACATCGCGGTCAAGGCAAACTGTAAGCGCGACAGTTCGACTATATCTAACATCATGACTCCTTGCTCATCGCATGAAGACTCCGAGAGTGAACCCCGTTAGAAAGGGTCACACGCATGCCCCAATACAAATTTATTTGTGCACTCTCGCCGTTGCCGTTTTCCTGGAGAAGGAAACAGAAAGGGCGAGAGGTTACAAACATGTTAATAAAAAACTCAAATTGATCCCGCAATTATATTACGCCGCAAAATCCTTACAATAAACAGGTTTTTATTGAGGAATATTTGCATTTTTCGACAGTGATCAATTTATAGCGAATTCATCACTTTTCCACCAATTTGATCGGCGACAATTTAACTCGTTTCACGTCAGTTTTCCAATGTTTAAACCTTGATTTAAATCAAAAACAAGACTTTTTGTTAACTATGTTTAAATGGAGTAATTATGGTGAAAAACATGTTGCAAACATGTGCATCTACGGGAGGGATGGTTACTAAGTGAAAATGTATATATAAAAAAACAGTGTTTTAATTAACGCCAACACAGGAATTTATCTTCCCTTTCCCGATGAGTTCAGCGTAGACAATTTATTGTTATTTGCCAGGATATAAATTTCACGCGTCAACATTCACAATTATTTCACTTTTATAGCGGTATAAATTAACACCGCACAGTTATTATTCTGTTAAGAAAAAAGCCACGCGATGCGTGGCTTGTGTCTGTTTGCTGGCTATTCACACAATTTTGTAGCTGAACGTTCGTGTTTGTCCCGGCAAAACCGGGCCGAAGTCGCTACGCTTTTCATCAACGCTCTTAAGCGGCTGCTCATCCAGGCGCGTTTCTGTACACGATTGAACCGCGCTGCCGAAGGCAACCGTTGCGTCGCATGGCTCCGAATCGGAGGGATTAAACAGGCGCAGGATCAGTTCATCCCCCCCTTCAGCTTTCTTCAGGGTGCTCAACTGACACCCAACCGGTGGCATAGTGAACAAACTGTAGCGGTCAGGCGTCATGAAACCGGCCATGTTCAGTTTCATCGCATCCCACGGAATCTTGTTATAACACTGTACGGGTGTGAGCCAGGCCCTGGCCTGCTGAGCAATACCGGCGTTCACAGGCGTACCGGTATAACTGAAAAGGCTCAACCGACAGTGCAACCGTCCGCGCAGTTGTGCATCCGGTACCGCCATTTTAATGCCTGAAGGACGACCTGGACGCAAAAGCAGATCCTCTTTCCCCAGTAGTCCTACACCGCGTAGTAGCGTGATGGCGAAAGTTTTTTCCCGGTCACCCAGCACTTCAAATTCCCGCAATCCTTCAGTGAAAACTGCCAGACCATTTTTGCCCTCCTGAAGCGTCGCATAGTTAAGCATATTCCAGACGGGAATCGGTGCCTCTTTCCAGCCCTCTTCCCGCCAGTTTGCCAGTGCGGGATCCCGCACGGGGCGACTCACCGTACCAAACTGCGTATCTGCCAGCACAGTGTCGGTCACAAACGGAGTGGGGATAAGTACCCGCAGACGATGATCGTCTGCCTGATTGTCCAGAAGGACTTCAATATCAATTCGCCTGCTGTTGTGACTCAGGATGACCGTTATTTCAACCCAAACCCTACCGCTACGCTGGCGAGCGCGACGTTCCGTAAGATTGAGCGGCACGTCCATTTGATAACGAATCCGCGCCCGGCTCTGCCAGGCTTCATGGGTCATAACACACTCTGCTTTTACCGATGCGGAAGTCAACCGCCACTCTTCTCTGGCGGGCGAGTAGTCATACTCATCCCCATCATCAGATCCCTCTTCCAGCACCAGAACGCGGTCATAGCAGATATCGCTTTCTTTGTCATACAGACGCAGCGTTCCGTCGTCGTTAACGGCTATCTGCCAGAACGCATTTTCCAGCACTTCTGCTCCAGGTGTTTCTGGCGCAACGTGATTTCCCGCCTCCCCTTGCGTTACGTACAGTGTGCGATAACCCATCGACGGTACTATCTGCTGGATCTGGATATCAAACTCCATAAACGGTTCGTAGTTACCGTAATGCACGATCTGCCTGTCTATCAGACCAGGATCGATTTCGCGAACCCCGCGAACAAAAAAGGGAACGGGATTTCCCCGATCGTCACGCAGGCAAAACTGATGACCTCTCAGGCGGATCGTTGTGTTAATCACCTCTTCACGCGGCCACGGCATCAGGTTAAACAGCACCAGTTTATCGCTGTCGCTGAGCGGCATGTTGTCCGTGATTTTGCGCAGATAAAAGCGGATCAGGTTATCCGCCATATCCTCCGCCAGTTCGAAGCGCGCGATGATTTCCCGGTGAACCTTATCGCTGCAGCAACATCCAATGCTGTCGTGAGCATGATTTTTTAAAATCTCTTTCCACATTTTTTCCAGCAAACCGTGGTGATACTCAAAGCCAAGCGTCCAGGCCAGCGTCGCCAGAGGTTCAAGGATATTGACTACCTTATTTTCAATACGCGCATGAAGGAGTTTGATGTCCATCCGCGTCGAGCCAATCGTGCGGTGTACCCGCATATACTTACCGTCAATAAATTCGCCTTTCAGCGTGGCCAGTTGTTCACGTCGATTCTCGATATGTTCAAACACCGCTTCAAAACGGCTCATCACAAACTTTCGCTGCGGGTAGATCTCGCGCAGTTTGTCCATCACCGCAAAAATGTTCTGTTGCAGCGGCATCTGATCGTGACCATTCGGCAGCAATATCTCTTTTGTCACAGACGCTTTTTCCAGTACCTCAAAATAGCTGTCAAGCCGTTTGCGCAGCCCGCTCTCATCCTCGGGTAAGTACTTACCAATCGCGTAACCCAGTGGCAATACCTGCGCGACGACTTCACTGCCATCGCTGCTTTGCCATAAAAACTCGGTCTTATCGGTACCGTGTCGCTCTGAACAACCGCGCCAGAACATCGTGCGGGTGATGCCAAATCCGTTGTAGATATGCGGAAGCTGTCCCGACATGCCAAAGGAATCGGGAAGATAGCCAATTTTCATCGGCTCGCCAAAAGTCAGGCAATCACGCATGCCATACAGCAGGTTACGCACAATAGACTCACCGGAGACAATGGTGGTATCCGTCTGGGTGTACCATGGGCCGATAATTAACTTTCCGGTTTGCACCAGACGTTGTACCCGATGGGTATTTTCCGGCTTTATCGCAAAGTAATCCTCCAGCACTGCCGTCTGTCCATCAAGAACGTAATATTTATAGTCGGTATCCTGTTCCAGTCGGGTGAGGATCTCTTCCATATTGTTGACCAGCAAAATGCGTGACGCTTCGGTGGTAAAATACCACTCCCGATCCCAGTGCATATGCGGGGTAATGTGAACGCGAGATACAGCTTTCATCTTCGTTTCCTGTTCAGAATTAAGACATTACGCCATCAGTCGTATATTTACCCTGCTTCACCGCATAGCGTCGCCAGAGCAGCAAAACCAGCGTTGAGATAACGGTTCCCACCAGCGCCGCACCGAACCAGCCTGCCGCCGCCAGTACGCCGCCGTACCCGGCATCGTGCAGCAAAAAGAGTGAAAAAATACCCGCGCCAGGCGTTGAGAGACCAATATTCATCGCCCCAACCATTGCCCCTGTCGCCATTGACCCGAGGACAAAGGAGCCAATCACCCGCACAGGATCTTCAATCGCCATCGGGATTGCCCCTTCTGTAATACCCGCCAGCCCTAGCAGCCATGTGGATTTCCCGGTTTCAATTTCAAACTCTTTAAACAGACGGGGAGAAATTAACGTTGACGCGGTCACCGTAAATGCGGAGACCATTTTGACCGAGGCAAAGATGGCATAAGGACCGTAGACGCCGTTCGCCATCGCCCCCAGACAAAAGGCATAGGCGGCCTTATTGACCGGGCCCCCCAAATCAAATGAACACATAAAGCCGAGAATCGCGCCAAGCAGCAGCGCATTCGCCCCAGATAAACCGTTAAGCCAGGCGGTCAGGCTGTTGTTAATCCATGCCACCGGTTCGCCGACAACAAACAACATCAGGCTGCCTGCCCCCAGCGTACCAACCACCGGATAGAGGTAAAACGACAAAAAACCGTTGAATTTACTGCTCAATCGCAGGTGTTTTTTCACCCAGCGCATCAGGTATCCAGCAATTAATCCCCCTGCGATTGCGCCAAGAAAACCGGAACCAATCATGTTCGCGGCAAGCCCGGCAGCAAAACCGGGTGCCAGTGCGGGTTTATCCGCCAGAGAATACGCGGTGTAAGCCGCCAGTACAGGCACCATCAACACACCGAGCATTCCACCGCCAAGTTTGCGATACATCCACAGCCAGGAGTTCTCCTGTTCGAACAGCGGTTGCAGACCGAATATCTGCGCCAGTAATACCGCGACAGCAAGTACCGTCCCACCCGCAACAATCAGCGGCACGGCAAAGGAGATCCCACTCAGTAAGGCCTGTTTTAACTCCGTCTTAAGCCCTTTAGGCTGATGCCTCTCTTCCTGCCGCACGCGCTTTACATTTTGTGGTTCAAGCGCCAACGCTTGCCGGATCAGTTGCTCAGCATGGCGAATCGGTTCGGCGACGGGTACCGTCAGCACCGGGATCCCCGCAAACCGTTCGCTCTCTTTGATTGCCACCTCAGCGGCCAAAATACAGGCACTGGCCGAATTCAGTTGATCTGCCGTTAAGCGCCCTTCAATACCGTTAGCGCCCTGCTTTTCAACAAACACATTGACGCCCAGCTTCCGTCCGGCTTTCTCCAGATATTCCGCCGCCATATAGGTATGCGCGATCCCCGCCGGACAGGCGGTCACACACACAATTGTGGGGGCGTTGAATGGCGTTGCGACCATTGGTCCATGCCCGTTGTCATCCAGCGCCGCCAACAGCTCGTCAGCACGCGTTGCCGCCATAACACGGGCTCGCGTTTCTTCATCAGTCAGCCTCGTGGTGAGCGCGGTCAACAATTGCATATGGGTACTGCCCGCCTCTTCCTGTGGGATGGCGAGCAGGAAAATCAGGTCAACAGCTTCCGGACCGTCGACCCCTTCCCAGCTCAGGGGCTTGCTGAGCGTCGCCACCGCAAAAGCGGCTTCTTTCACAGCCGACGTTTTCCCGTGTGGTACCGCCAGCCCTTCTCCTAACGCAGTCGGCCCGAGGGTTTCACGTGCAAACACGGCTTCCAGAAAGGTATCAGAATCAGCAATTTTGCCCAACGCCGTCAGCCGCTGCGCTAACGTACGAATCGCCTCTTCACGGCTGGTAAACCGGGCGTTCAGGCACAGCGCGTCCCGCTGGGTTAACGTCGTCAGGTTCATCATGATCCTCACAAAATGGTTGTTTTATGTGCGAAGGAGTGTGTCAGACAAAACAATACATTTATGTGATCATTTTCACTTAAAGACGATAATTTGTATTTAATTTGTATTGTTTACACATTCAATTCATTAGGCATAATGTGAAAAGTCGTCTTAACAACCTGACAGAAAAAACCATGAGCCGAAAACCACTTTATCGACAGATAGCCGACGGGATCCGTGAACAAATCCAGCGAGGTGAGTTGAAGCCCGGTGATGCTCTGCCGACAGAATCCGCGCTACAGGCGGCATTTGGGGTCAGTCGGGTCACCGTGCGTCAGGCGCTAAGGCAGTTAACCGAGCAGCAGATCATCGAAAGCATTCAGGGCAGCGGCACATACGTTAAAGAGGAGCGGGTTAATTACGACATCTATCAATTAACCAGTTTTGATGAAAAGCTGACCGACCGTAGCAGCGATACGCACAGCGACGTGCTGGTTTTCGAAGTGATTCAGGCCGATGATTTTTTGAAAAATCAATTACAACTGGCTGATGACAAACGGGTCTGGCACGTCAAGCGGGTGCGTTACATCAAGCAAAAACCAGTCGCGCTGGAGGAGACGTGGATGCCGTTGGCATTATTCCCTGATTTAACCTGGCAGGTGATGGAAAACTCAAAGTACCACTTCATTGAAGAGGTGAAGAAACAGGTCATTGAACGCAGTGAGCAGGAGTTGATTCCACTGATGCCCACCGAAGAGATGAGCCGCCTGCTTGCTATCCCGCTCACAAAGCCAATCCTGGAAAAAGTGTCGCGTGGCTTTTTAAAGGGAGGAGAGGTATTCGAATACAGTCGCAATGCGTTTAATACTGACGATTATAAATTTACGTTGATCGCCCACAGGAAACAGCGTTAATTGGAGTGCGCTTTAAAACTATTTCGACGAAGTGTTAACTGCTTCACAAATATAAACGCAATGTAATATGCTGAATTTTTCATGTCCCAACGCGGGAATTGCAAACAACTCACCATCATATTTATCATTTTATTAACAATAATAAAATGGCGTATAGAAACATTATGCTTTATTCCGTTACGCGCCTCACACTTCTTCTTCTAAAATTATTTAAACACCTATTCCGCACAAAGATAAACAAATAGGATTTAGATCACAAACATAGAAAGCCGTTTAATAGGAATCTATTTATTAAAATATACACCATCCAGAATAAAGCATATAACTAATTGATAATAAACAATTTTTAAATTTTCATTCATAGAACAGTCGTTTTTCGAAAGATATTTTGAAAATAGATCAATTGCATCCATCGCGCCTGCCCACGACACTCCGTCCCTATTAAAACATTGCAAAACTTTTTATTTCTTACCCTGAGTCCTGGAGAGGATTACCCATGAAAAAATCAACACTCGTTATTGGCGTCATTGGTGCTGACTGCCATGCCGTAGGCAATAAAGTTCTGGACCGCGTTTTTACTGCCCATGATTTTCGCGTAATCAATCTGGGCGTAATGGTAAGCCAGGATGAATATATCGATGCCGCGATCGAAACCGGCGCCGATGCGATTGTCGTCTCTTCCATTTATGGCCACGGCGACATCGACTGCCTGGGTCTGCGCGAGCGCTGCATCGAACGCGGTATCGGCGACATCCTGCTTTATGTCGGCGGCAACCTGGTGGTCGGGAAGCATGATTTCGCAGACGTCGAAGCCAAATTCAAAGAGATGGGCTTCCAGCGCGTCTTTGCCCCAAGCCACGATCTCGAAGATGTGTGTCAGCTGATGGCAGCGGATATCAACAAGCGCCACGGCATTGAAAAGCGTTGTCTGGAAGAGGCCATCTGATGCAAACCGTCTCTGTCGATATCGGCTCGACGTGGACCAAAGCTGCCCTCTTCGCAAAGGAGGGGGATGCGTTAACACTGGTTAACCACGTTCTGACTCCGACGACGACCCATCATCTGGCGGAAGGTTTTTTCGCCAGCCTGAACCAGGTGCTGAACGTTGCCGATGCGCGCCCACTGCTCAACCGGGGTGAAGTGACCCTGAAATACTCCTCGTCGGCGAAAGGCGGTCTTGCCGTCGCCGCAATGGGACTGGTGCCGTCGATCACTCTGGAATCGGCTAAAGTCACGGCGCATTCCGCCGGGGCAAAAATCGCCCAGTACTATTCGTACAAACTGAATCGCCATGATATTCAGGCGCTGGAAGCTTCACCACCGGACATTCTGCTGTTTACCGGCGGCACCGACGGTGGCGAAGAGAGCTACGGCCTGGCCAATGCGCGCGCCCTGGCAGAGTCCAGCCTCGACTGCGCCATTATCTACGCCGGAAACCGCGACATTCAGGATGATGTCCAGGCGATTCTGGGACACAAAGATCTGACCACGGTAGACAACATTCTGCCCGATCTCGATCACCCGAATCCCTTCGCCGCCCGCAAGGCGATTTGTGATGTCTTCCTGTCCCGCATTGTGAAAGGCAAAGGCCTGGATGTGATTGTTGGTGAAACCGGCGAAGAGCCCATGCCAACACCCTGGACGGTGTACGAACTGGTCAAAGCCATCAGCGAAGTCGATAGCGCGTGGAGAGAATTCATGCTCATCGACATGGGCGGCGCGACCACCGACGTCTATTCCGCCAGTGCCAACACCCTCTCGCCCGATACCGTGCTGCACGGTGTCCCGGAGCCCTTTGTTAAGCGCACCGTGGAAGGCGATCTCGGCATGCGCGTCTCCGCCGTGGTGGTAGGCGAAAGCACCCAGGAACTGGTGAAGGTGGTATTCGCTCAGCAACCGGCACGCCAGGAGGCCTTCTATGGCTACCTGCGTCATCTGGTGGCGCATCCCGATTATCTGCCGCAGAGCGAGGAAGAGAAATACTTTGATTCTCTGTTAGCCGGACTGTGCGTCGGCTATGCCGCCGAGCGTCACGCTGGCACCAAAAAGCAGGTCTGTACCTGCGTTGGCAATGTCGATTTACAGATGGGGCGCGACCTGACCACCGTGCGCAAAGTGGTTGGCTCGGGCGGCTGGCTCTCCCGCGCCAGTCAGTTTGATATCCATCACTGGCTCAAATATCGCGAACTGGACGACGACGGTAGACGCATTCTTTTACCCACTCAGTTTGAGTACTACCGCGACGCAAAAGGTCTGCTCCCCCTGCTGGCAAACGTTGCCAGACTGGATCCCCAGGCCGCTGCGCGCACCAGCATTCACTGTTTAACCCTATAAAACCTAAGGCAGCGACGAATGGAACTTCGAAATAAAAAATTAACCCATGACGAATTTATGACCGAACGGCATCAGGTGTTGCAGACGTGGCATACCGGCAAAGACGTCGAACATTTTGAAGATGGCGTGAAGTATCAGCAGACCATTCCTGAGAAAAAACGTTTCTCTCATGCCTTGCTGAAGGCGGATCAGGAAGGGAAAACCCTGAGCCAACCGCGTGCCGGTGTGGCGTTGATGGATGAGCATATCGAACTGCTGAAAACCCTGCAGGTTGAGTGTGACCTGCTGCCGAGCACCATCGATGCCTACACCCGTCTGAATCGTTATGAAGAAGCCGCCATTGGGATCCAGAAATCTATCGAAGCCGGGACCTCAAAACTCAACGGACTGCCGGTGGTTAACCACGGTGTGGCGGCCTGTCGTCGGATGACCGAAGCGCTGGAGAAACCGATTCAGGTCCGTCACGGTACGCCAGATGCGCGTCTGTTGGCGGAGATCGCCATGGCCAGCGGCTTCACCAGCTATGAAGGCGGCGGGATCTCCTACAACATTCCTTACGCCAAGCGCGTGACGCTGGAAAAATCGATTCGCGACTGGCAGTACTGCGACCGTCTGATGGGGCTGTATGAAGAACATGGCATTCGCATTAACCGCGAACCATTCGGCCCGTTGACCGGCACGCTGATCCCGCCGTTCATGTCTCACGCAGTGGCGATTATCGAAGGTCTGCTGGCGCTGGAACAGGGCGTGAAGTCGATTACCGTCGGCTACGGCCAGGTCGGTAGCCTCACGCAGGATATCGCGGCGATTCAGTCCCTGCGTGAACTGTCTCATGAATATTTCCAGAACTACGGTTTTGATGATTACGAGCTGAGCACCGTCTTCCACCAGTGGATGGGCGGTTTCCCGGAAGACGAATCCAAAGCATTCGCCATTATCTCCTGGGGCGCAGCGGTCGCCGGTATGTCCGGCGCGACCAAAGTGATCACCAAGAGCCCGCATGAGGCCTTCGGTATTCCGACAGCGGCGGCAAACGCCCAGGGGCTGCGTGCGTCACGTCAGATGCTCAACATGGTCAGTGACCAGAAATTCCCGCCGTGTGCCGCCGTCGAGCAGGAAGTGGAACTGATTAAGAGCGAAGTTCGTGCGGTTCTGAAGAAAGTGTTTGAGCTGGGCAACGGCGATGTTGCGCGCGGCACCGTGCTGGCCTTCGAAGCAGGCGTGCTGGACGTACCTTTCGCTCCTGCCTCCTGTAACGCCGGTAAAATCCTGCCAGTTCGCGATAACGCCGGGGCGATCCGTATTCTGGAAGCCGGCTCCGTTCCGCTGCCGCAGGACATTCTCGCTCTACACCACGATTACGTCGCCGAACGTGCCCATTTCGAAGGACGTAAACCCTCATTCCAGATGGTTGTTGATGACATCAACGCTGTATCCCACAGTCAATTAATAGGAAGACCATAATGAAAATTAAACAGGCGCTTTTCACCGCTGGCTACTCCTCATTCTATTTTGATGACCAGCAGGCGATCAAAAATGGCGCAGGTCATGACGGGTTCATTTATACCGGTGCGCCGGTTACCCCGGGCTTTACCTCTGTCCGCCAGGCTGGCGAGTGCGTTTCCGTACAACTGATTCTGGAAAACGGCGCCGTCGCGGTGGGTGATTGCGCCGCAGTGCAGTACTCCGGTGCCGGCGGCCGCGATCCGCTGTTCCTGGCTGAACATTTTATTCCGTTCCTCAACGATCATATTAAGCCGCTGCTGGAAGGCCGCGATGTGGATGCGTTCCTGCCGAACGCCCGTTTCTTCGACAAACTGCGCATCGACGGTAATTTGCTGCATACCGCCGTTCGTTACGGTCTGTCGCAGGCGCTGCTTGACGCCACCGCGCTGGCCTCAGGTCGTCTGAAAACCGAAGTGGTGTGTGACGAATGGCAACTGCCGTGCGTACCAGAAGCCATTCCTTTATTTGGTCAGAGCGGCGACGACCGCTACATCGCCGTCGACAAGATGATCCTCAAAGGCGTTGACGTCCTGCCGCACGCGCTGATCAACAACGTTGAAGAGAAGCTCGGTTTTAAAGGCGAAAAACTGCGTGAGTACGTGCGCTGGTTGTCCGACCGTATTCTCAGCCTGCGCACCAGCCCACGCTATCACCCGACGCTGCATATCGACGTGTATGGCACCATCGGTCTGATCTTCGACATGGACCCGGTGCGCTGCGCCGAGTATATCGCCAGCCTCGAAAAAGAAGCGCAGGGTCTGCCGCTGTACATTGAAGGCCCGGTCGATGCAGGCAACAAACCGGATCAGATCCGCATGCTGACCGCGATCACCAAAGAGCTGACCCGTCTGGGTTCCGGCGTGAAAATTGTCGCCGACGAATGGTGCAACACCTATCAGGACATCGTGGACTTCACCGATGCCGGTAGTTGCCACATGGTGCAGATCAAAACCCCGGATCTCGGCGGCATTCACAACATCGTTGACGCGGTGCTGTACTGCAACAAGCACGGGATGGAAGCCTACCAGGGCGGCACCTGCAACGAAACCGAAATCAGCGCCCGCACCTGCGTCCACGTGGCTCTTGCCGCCCGTCCAATGCGTATGCTGATCAAGCCGGGTATGGGCTTCGATGAAGGTCTCAATATCGTATTTAACGAAATGAACCGCACCATCGCGCTGTTGCAGACTAAGGATTAAGAGATGGCACGCACATTTAAGATCTTATCGCCGACGGCTATCCTGGGCTATGGCTTCCCGGAAGAGAGCTTTCGTAAAGCCATGGAAGAGTCACCGGATCTGATCGCGGTTGACGCAGGCTCCTCCGATCCCGGCCCCCACTACCTGGGGGCGGGTAAACCGTTTACCGATCGGGCCGGAGTGAAACGCGATCTGCGCTATATGATCACGGCGGGCGTTAAGAACAACATTCCGGTGGTGATCGGCACCGCCGGGGGATCCGGTGCTGCACCGCACCTTGAGTGGTGTCGGCAGATTATCCTGGAGATCGCACAGGAAGAAAAACTGTCCTTCTCCATGGCGCTGATCCCATCGGATGTCAATAAAGAGGTGGTTCACCAGGCGCTGGATAACGGCAAAATCACCGCGCTGGACTTTGTTCCGGCACTGACCCACGAGGCGATCGAAGAGAGCACCTACATCGTGGCGCAGATGGGGATCGAACCGTTCCAGCGGGCGCTGGAAGCCGGTGCGCAGGTGGTATTGGGCGGACGGGCTTATGATCCGGCCTGCTTCGCGGCGCTGCCGATTATGCAGGGCTTTGATGAAGGTCTGGCGCTGCACTGTGGCAAGATCCTGGAATGTGCGGCCATTGCCGCCACCCCAGGTTCCGGTTCTGACTGCGCAATGGGGATTATCGACGACAACGGCTTTACGCTGAAGACGTTCAACCCGAAACGCAAGTTCACCGAAACGTCGGCGGCGGCACATACCCTGTATGAGAAATCCGATCCGTACTTCCTGCCAGGCCCGGGCGGCGTGCTGAACCTGAAAGGGTGCAGTTTCAAAGCGGTAAACGATGGCGAAGTGTACGTCAGCGGTTCACGTCATGAAGCAACGCCGTATGCGCTGAAACTGGAAGGCGCGCGTCAGGTGGGCTTCCGTTGCCTGACCATCGCCGGTACCCGCGATCCGATCATGATTGCCAGCATCGACACCATTCTCGAAGAAGTTCAGGCCAGCGTCGCCCGCAACCTCTCGCTGAATGATGACAGCATCCGCATGACGTTCCACCTGTACGGCAAGAACGGCGTGATGGGTAACCATGAACCGGTGCAAACCGCCGGGCATGAGCTGGGCATTTTGCTGGACGTGGTCGCGCCGACGCAGGATATCGCCAACAGCGTCTGTTCGCTGGTGCGCTCTACCCTGTTGCACTACGGCTACGAAAACCGGATCGCCACGGCAGGCAACCTCGCCTTCCCGTTCTCGCCATCCGACATTCAAAGCGGGCCGGTGTATGAGTTCTCAATCTATCACCTGATCGAAGCCAGCGACGCCCTGCGTTTTGACTTCCATATCGAACAGGTGACGCCAGAAGGAGTTCAGGCATGAAACACGCTATTTGCACCCTGGCGCAGGTGATTCGTTCTAAAAACGCCGGACCGTATGAACTGGTGTTAGATATTTTATTTAAAACGCGCGAAGACTATCAGCGGGTAAAACGTTCTGAGCAATTAACCCCGCAGTTAATTGCCCGCTTATATAACGTTGAACCTGATTTTATTCATCGCATCGTCTGGTTTGACCCGGCGAATGCCGTAAAAATCGTGATGCCTCGCGATATTATTTCCGGCAACGTTGGTGACAATGATGTTTATGGCGCGCAGCAGCATGCGCCGTTATTAAGTATTGAGTTCGATCTGTAACCAATAAAATACAACAACGTCCATTGGCGTACAGGATTTCGCTGTATCACTGTATTCCAGATAATTCATGCGGTTGGTCATAACCTGCGTGCGCCTGAGCTGCTGTCCTGGCTCTGGCGCACGCGACCCTACAACACTTCACAGACCAGCCTAGATCCGATGGAGTAAACATGAAGAAAATAAGTCTAACAAAAATGATCATATTAGGCCTGATACTCGGCATGATTGCCGGGGTGGCTATTAATAATATGGCATCGGCTGATACAGCAAAATCGTATGCGCAGGATATCTCTATTTTCACCACCATATTCTTACGTATGGTGAAAATGATTATCGCGCCGTTGGTTATTTCAACCCTGGTTGTCGGCATCGCGAAAATGGGCGATGCGAAAACGCTGGGGCGTATATTTTCGAAAACTTTTTTCCTGTTTATTTGCGCCTCACTGCTGTCGATTGCGCTGGGTCTGGTGATCGTCAACCTGTTCCAGCCAGGCGCGGGCATTAACTTTGTTGCCCATGACGCCGGGGCCGTGGCGGCCGTTCAGTCTGAACCGTTCACGCTGAAAGTGTTTATTTCTCACGCCGTACCGACCAGTATCGTTGACGCCATGGCGCGTAACGAAATCCTGCAAATCGTTGTGTTCTCGATCTTTCTCGGCTGTAGCCTGGCGGCGATTGGTGAGAAAGCCGAACCGATCGTGAAGGTGCTCGACTCTCTGGTTCACGTCATGCTGAAACTGACGGGTTACGTCATGCTGTTCGCCCCGTTAACGGTATTCGCCGCTATCTCCGGGCTTATCGCTGAACGCGGGCTGGGCGTGATGGTGAGCGCCGGGATCTTCATGGGTGAGTTCTACCTGACGCTGGGTATGCTGTGGGCGATCCTCATCGGCCTGTCAACGATGATTGTCGGTCCGTGCATCGGTCGCCTGACGAAAGCGATCCTCGAACCGGCACTGCTGGCATTTACCACGTCCAGCTCGGAAGCCGCGTTCCCGGGTACTCTGGATAAGCTGGAGAAATTCGGCGTCTCGTCCAAGATTGCCAGTTTCGTACTGCCTATCGGTTACTCCTTCAACCTCGTGGGTTCAATGGCCTACTGCTCGTTTGCCACCGTCTTTATCGCGCAGGCGTGCAACATTGAGCTGAGCATGGGCGAGCAAATCACCATGCTGCTGATCCTGATGTTGACTTCTAAAGGTATGGCAGGCGTACCGCGTGCCTCGATGGTGGTCATTGCCGCTACCCTCAACCAGTTCAACATTCCGGAAGCCGGTCTGATCCTGCTGATGGGCGTCGATCCGTTCCTCGACATGGGCCGTTCTGCAACCAACGTGATGAGTAACGCCATGGGCGCCGCGATTGTCAGTCGCTGGGAAGGCGAACATTTCGGTTCCGGCTGCCGGGGCACTGCGCCGGTCAAAACGCCAGAACAGGAGCGTCCTGCCACTGAGCCGTCAGAAGTGGTGATGTCCTGATGATATCAGGTTGCCGGATAAGCACTCGCCCCTTCCGGCAACATGCCAATCACACCAACAAGGTTGCACCATGAACGTAAAATTCTTCGGCGCGAGCATGTTAACCGCCAGCCTGTTTTTTAGCGCCGCCGCGCTGGCGCAAACGGCGCCGGACTACGCCGCATTGATCGAACAGGCACACCAGAAATACAAAAGTAACAACGACGGCAAAGTCGCCGACTACATCCCTGCCCTTGCCACTTACAGCCCCAACAACTTCGCCATTACCCTCGCTACCGTTGACGGCAAAATTTACCAGGCAGGAGACATCAACAAAGCATTCCCGATGGAATCGCTGAGCAAAGTCTTCACCCTCGCGCTGGCGATGGAACAGCACGGGCCGCAGGAGGTACTGGATAAACTCGGCGCTAATGCCACCGGCCTGCCCTTTAATTCCGGCCTCGCGGTCGAACTCACGAAGGGCGCACCGGAGAATCCGCTGGTCAATGCAGGTGCCATGAGTACCGTCAGCCTGATTGACGCCAAAGACAAAACCGACCGCTGGAACAAAATCCTCACCAACCTGAACGCCTGGGCCGACGCCACGCTCACGGTCAATGAACCGGTATTCAGATCGGAAATGGAGACCAACCAACACAATCAGGCGCTGGCGCAACTGATGGCATCGTACAACAGCTTCTACGGCGATACGCAGGAGGCCGTAGAGATTTACACCCGCCAGTGTTCAGTAGACGTCACCGTTGAGCAGCTTGCCAAAATGGGTGCCGTGCTGGCCAACAAGGGTAAATCGCCGTTCAACGGCAAACAGTTGCTCAATGAGCGTTATGTACCGCAGGTGCTGGCTGAAATGGCCATCGCCGGTCTCTATGACGGCAGCGGAAAATGGCTGTACACCGTCGGTATTCCGGCGAAAAGCGGCGTCGGCGGGGGCATGGTCGCGGTGGTACCGGGACAGTACGCCATTGCCGTTTACTCACCGCCGCTGGACAGCGCCGGGAACAGCGTGCGCGCCCAGCAGACTATTGAATATGTTGCCCATGCAACACAGGCCAATCTCTTTATGGCGCATTAAGTGGATGCCGGATGGCGCTCATGCGCATCCGGCCTACGAATCAGGCATTTTTGTAGGTCGGATACGGCGCGACGCCGCCCTCCGGCGATATCAACCTTAACGTGAGAAGTAACATGTCTAAACCCTTTGTCTGGCAAGAACTCTTTGTACAAAGCAAAGAGAGTACGGAATACGAATTACTGAGCAATCAGCATGTTACGGTGACAGAGTTAGATGGCGAAGAGGTCATCAAAGTGGCGCCGGAAGCATTAACGCTGCTGGCGCAACAGGCATTCTATGAAGCATCGTTCTTCCTGCGCTCCGGACATTTAAAGCAGATCGCCAGCATCCTGCACGATCCGCAGGCCAGCAGTAACGACAAATATGTCGCCCTGCAGCTGTTACGTAATGCGGAAGTGTCGGCGAAAGGCGTGCTGCCGAACTGCCAGGATACAGGTACGGCGACAGTGGTCGCCAGCAAAGGCCAACAGATATGGACCGGCGGCGATGACGCCGAAGCGCTCAGCAAAGGGATTTACACCACCTTTAAAGAAAATAACCTGCGCTATTCGCAAAACGCCCCACTGGATATGTATACCGAGGTGAATACCGGCACCAACCTGCCGGCGCAGATCGATATCAGCGCCACACCGGGTAACGAATACCGCTTCTTGTTTGTCAATAAGGGCGGCGGCTCAGCCAACAAGGCGGCACTGTTCCAGGAGACCAAATCGATCCTGCAACCGGAAAAGCTCACCGCATTCCTGATCGAGAAGATGAAATCACTGGGCACCGCAGCCTGCCCGCCGTATCACATCGCTTTTGTCGTCGGCGGTCTCTCCGCAGATCAGGCGCTCAAGGTCGCCAAACTGGCCTCAACCAAGTATTACGACAACCTGCCCACCAGCGGTAATGAGCTGGGTCAGGCGTTTCGTGACACGGCGCTGGAATCCGCGCTGCTCAATGCCAGCCGTGAATTTGGCATTGGCGCGCAGTTTGGCGGTAAATATTTCGCCCATGATATTCGCGTAATTCGTCTGCCGCGCCACGGCGGCTCCTGCCCGATCGCGATGGCGCTCTCCTGCTCCGCCGATCGCAATATCAAAGCGAAGATCAACAAACACGGGATCTGGCTGGAAAAACTCGAGCATAACCCAGGTAAATTTATCCCTGAATCCAGCCGCATCGAGAACAGCGCACAGAGCGTAAACCTGGATCTGAACCGTCCGCTGCGCGAGATCCTGCATGATTTATCCGCCCTGCCAGTCGGTACGCGGCTTTCGCTAAACGGCCCGATCGTCGTCGCCCGCGACATCGTGCACGCCAAACTCAAAGAGCGCCTGGACAACGGCGAAGCGATGCCAGCGTACATGAAAGATCACATTGTCTACTATGCCGGCCCGGCTAAAACGCCGGATCAGATGGCCTGTGGTTCGCTCGGGCCAACCACCGGCGGGCGCATGGACGGCTATGTCGACGCTTTCCAGGCCGCTGGCGGTAGCCTGATCATGCTGTCCAAAGGCAACCGCAGTGCGCAAGTCACCGAGGCTTGCCATAAACACGGCGGATTCAACCTCGGCAGCATCGGTGGCGCCGCCGCCTTGCTGGCGCAGCAATACGTGAAAAGCCTGCGCTGCCTCGAATATCCCGAACTGGGAATGGAAGCGGTCTGGATGATGGAAGTTGAAAACCTACCTGCCTTCGTGCTGGTAGACGACAAGGGAAATAACTTCTTCAGCCAGTTTGAACAACAGCATCGTTGTGCATCCTGCCCGGCAGGACATTAAGGAGCGTTTATGCAAGCGCGAGCCAATGGCGACCGTCATCGCCAGCGTCAGCAAAAGCTGAAAGAACAGGTGGAAATCCGTGTGGCCGCCGCCACGGAACAAAAAGGGATTTTGATCGTATTTACCGGAAATGGAAAAGGGAAATCCACGGCCGCCTTTGGCACTGCCACCCGTGCGGTGGGTCACGGTAAAACCGTTGGCGTCGCGCAGTTTATCAAAGGCCAGTGGGATAATGGCGAATACAACACCCTGCATCCGCTGGGGGTTGAGTTTCACATTATGGGTACCGGGTTTACCTGGGAAACGCAAAACCGCGAGGCGGATATCGCGGCGGCGCAGGCTGTCTGGACAGAGAGCAAGCGCATGCTGGCCGATGCGCATTACGATCTGGTGGTCCTGGATGAACTTACATACATGCTGGCGTATCACTACCTGGATACTGACGAGGTGATTGCCGCCATTCGGGAGCGTCCGGCGCAGCAGAGTGTGATTGTGACCGGGCGAGGGTGTCACGCGCAGTTACTGGAGCTTGCCGATACGGTGAGCGAACTGCGCCCGGTCAAGCATGCGTTTGACAGCGGTATTCAGGCTCAGGCAGGAATTGACTGGTAGTTACGTCGTTGCCGGATGGCGCATGCGCTTATCCGGCTTCCCGTTTACCCGTCATCCGCCGTCAGCGTTCCAGGTGAGATACCACCGATTTTTGTAACAGCCAGTCGCGGAAAACCTGTAAATGACGGGATTCCGCTTTTTCTTCCCGCCAGGTCATGATGAAACGATTACCCGTGCGCATGGGCACATCGCAAGGGATCACCATGTCACCGTTGTCCAGATCGTGCTGGATCGCAAAACGTGGGAGCAGCGCAACCCCCAAATTCGATCGCACCGCGGCGATCAGCATCGACAGCAGATCAAAACGCGGGCCTTTGTTGACCAGTGGGCTACTGACATCCGACAGGGCGAACCACTCCTGCCAGCCGTTAATTCGCGTACTTTGATGCAACAAGGGAAACTCATTGAGCAACTCTTCAACCGCCAGTTTCTGGTTGGGCTGCGACAGCAAACTGCCGCTACAAACCGGGAGGATTTCCTCTTCGAACAGATACTCCACTTCTGACCACGGCGAACAGAAGTCTTCACGCATAATGGCCGCATCATATTCACGGTTGAGGAAATCGCCCATGTTCGCCAGCGAGTGAATATTAACGATAATATCGGGGTTAAGTTTGTTGAATTCACGCAGATTGGGGATCAGCCAGTGGGTGCTGAAGGTCGGGTTGACCGCCAGTTCAATGACTTCGACCGTGGGCTGCCAGGTCATAATGGTATTCGTATCACGCTCAAGTTTATTTAGCGTTTCTTTAACAATGCTCAAATAATGCTTCCCGGCCTCGTTTAAAAAAATCCGCTTTTTGGCATGATTAAATAATGCAGTATGCAGAAAATCCTCAAGTGCATTCACCTGGCGAAATACAGCACTTTGCGTTAATGCTAACTCCTCCGCCGCACGCGTATAACTTTCATGACGTGCCACCACTTCAAACGTCACCAGTAATTCAGTCTTTGGTATCTTTCCTCTCATAACGTCTTCCATATGCCGCGTACAAAAATAGTTTAATTTATAAAAAATAAATGCAACCGACTCCCGATTGGCCTGAGAGTTATATTTTATTTCCTACCTGGATGTCATTGATCCACTCCATGGTTTATTCACACAGGGGGCGAACAAATAATAACCAATAATACGCAAGACTGGCCATAAACACAATTTAATTAAGGTTATTTTGCGACAAATAGCGCCAATAAGTTCTTAATAATTTTTCAAGATAACTTGTTTATCGGAGAAAAAACTTTGCGGGTTTAATCAATATTATTTACTTATTATTTCAGGAGAATTCAGTTCACTCAACGATAAGCAAACGATGACGTTTTTTTATCTGCTTTTACTATTTTTACCGTTTTTCCCGACAATAATTAAGGACGACATATGAAAAATTCCGGAAAAGTCTGGCTGGTTGGTGCAGGTCCTGGTGATATCAGCTTACTGACCCTTAAAGCCCTGCAGTGTATTCAACAGGCTGATGTCATCATTTACGATCGGCTGGTCAATCCTAAAATGCTTGAGTGGTGCTCAGCGAGCTGTACCTGCATCAACGTTGGCAAAAGTCCGGGCTATCATAGTGTTCCTCAGGAGGAGATCAATGCCCTGCTTATCCAGCATGCGCGAACACAGCGGAACGTTGTGCGCCTGAAAGGCGGCGATCCTTACGTGTTTGGCCGCGGTGCCGAAGAGGTGGAATGTCTGGTCGAAGAAGGCATTGCTTTCGAAGTGGTGCCGGGGATCAGTTCCGCCATTGGCGGGCTGGCCTGCGCCGGGATCCCGGTGACCCACCGCGACCTGGCATCCGGTTTTCATGTCGTGACAGGACATACCCGCGAAGGTAATCAGCAGCAGGACTGGCGGCAGTTGGCGAAGCTCAACGGCACACTGGTGATTGTTATGGGGATCGCTAACCTGCCGTTTATTTGTGAAGAACTGCTGATGGGAGGCAAATCACCGGCCACACCCGCGGCGATTGTGATGTCGGCTACCCGGGACAATCAGCGGCGCTTAACTTGTACGCTCGGTACATTACTCACGAAAGCACAGGAAGCGAATATTGTGCCACCGGCACTGATTGTGGTTGGCGATGTTGTCCGTTTGAGCGACCGACTCTCTTTTATTCCAGAGGTGATGGATCGCGCCTACAGCGAGAGGTGTTCATGACGGAATGACTGCGGAGACGTCTGGTGAGCCGCCCGGAACACCCGACAAAAATAGCTGGTCTGCGCATACTGAAGTTTCCGGGCGATGCTGTCGATAGAGTTCTTCGGATCGCGCAGCAACTCACTCGCCCGCTGCATTTTTTTCTGGCTCACCCAGGTTTTAAAATTCACTCCCTGCCGTTTCTTAAAGAAACGGCTAAAGTAGTTGGCGCTTAAACAGACATGCGCGGCCACCGACTCCAGCGTCAGTTCCTCGTATAAGTGTTCATCAATATAGCGCAGTGCGGCGACCAGTTTCTTTTCGTGGCGAGAAAGTTCCATTGCCGACAGACGCAGGTCGCTCAACTGCACATCAGCGGTGTCCACCGTTTTACGCTGAACCGGGCTGAGATTGTTAATAATAAAGCTGAGCAGGTTTGCCGCTGCCACCAGATGATTATTTTCAACAATCGCGACCTGATTCCAGGCTGATTTAATTTTAGGATCGAAAGCCCACTGCCGATCGTCATCAATGACAATAGTTTTATATTCCGGATACTTTGCGCGCACCTGACCGCAAATAATAAATCCCAGCAGATGCCCCTGACGAATTAACGGCATAGAGAAAAAACTCAACCCCGCATGACAGCAGAGTATTCTGATTTTTTCTTCTTTTAACCCTTCAAAAGCGCAATATTTATCACATTTCTGACACGTTTTTTGGTATTGCGGATTGGCGCGCAGTAATGAACAGAACGAATTAAAATTATGACAGGCAGAGATTTCCCGACCATTAATGTCTACCACCACGGCGGCGAGCCCGGTCGCCTTAGAAAATACCTCTGCCAGTGAGTAAAAAGTGTGTAAGACATCGTCCTGAATATGCTGAGGCACGTTACGCTCCGTCAGTGGTCTGGATAACGTCGCTACTATGCTTAATTTGTCCAGGTGAAAAAATGACCCTGACCGCAAAAAATAATCTCATTTAATCAGGTGATTATGATCAAATTGCAAGAGTGCCCCCCGCGCTCCTCAACACCAGTCCACCGACTGCTGTGACAACTTTTCCCAAAGATTAACGAATCTTCACATCTTCCTGTGAGCTTCATTTCAACATCACTCACCATTTTATTTATGATTTTCAATTAGTTATATAAATAACATACAATTTTATGATGTGCTTATTTGTGAGAATCATCATGTGAATGTGAAACGCCCTCCTGAATAATAGGCTCAATGACAAGATAATCTGAACGGAGTGGATGTATGCCCGTCACGACAGGTGTTATCGCCGACGACTTTACTGGCGCAACGGATATCGCAAGTTTTATGGCTGAGCAAGGCTGGAGGGTCGCGCTGCTGCCCGGGATGCCAGACGCCGCGCAGCCGTGGAATGAAGAGGTCGACGCGATTGTCATCTCGTTGAAAAGCCGTTCTCTACCGGCTGACCAGGCCATCGATCAATCATTACGCTGCTGGCAATGGCTGCACCACACGGCAGGTGCACGGCAAATTTACTTTAAATATTGCTCCACCTTTGATTCCACCCCCGCCGGGAATATCGGTCCGGTCAGCGATGCGCTGATGGAAGCGATGCACGCGCCGTACATCGTTCACTGCCCAGCCCTGCCACAAAACGGACGGACGGTGATTCACGGTCATTTGTTTGTGAATGGCGTATTACTGAATGAATCCGGCATGGAGAAACATCCGCTCAACCCGATGACCGATGCGAACCTGATTCGCCTGCTCACGGCGCAAACTGCCAGCGCTGTCGGGCGCATTGACCTCAGCACAATTCAGAAAGGTGTGGAAGCGGTCACTCACGCGCTGGAACGCTGCCAGTCTCAAGGTGTACGTCACGTGATCGTGGATACCTTCAGCGAAGCCGATCTGCAGACCCTCGCTCAGGCCTTACGTCATACACCGTTGCTGGCGGGCGGTTCCGGCCTGGGTGGTGCACTGGCCGCTTGCGCCGCACCACAGCGTAGGCGGGAAGCGGTACATCCCTTCCCGCAGCCGGCAAAAACGGTGGTGTTTTCCGGAAGTTGTTCCGCCATGAGTAACCGCCAGGTGAATCGCTATAAAGCACAGGCCGCTTCCCTTCTACTCGACGTGGCGCGCTGCCTGACAGACGCAGAGCGTTACAGCGACGAGCTGTCGCGGTGGACAATGACTCATGTCGATGACGCGCTCGCTCCATTGATTTACGCCACCCAGCCGCCGGAAGCGCTGAAACGCATTCAACAGGAGTACGGCGAGCAGCGCGCCAGCCGGGCGATTGAGCATACCTTTGCCAGACTGACGGCCAAATTGCAGGCCGCAGGCGTAAACAGTTTTATCGTCGCCGGTGGCGAAACGTCCGGCACCGTAGTGGAGGCGTTACAGGTGACGCGACTGACGGTCGGCAAAGCCATCGCGCCCGGCGTGCCGTGGGTGTTCTCCGCCGAGCCGCCGCTCGCGCTGGCGCTGAAGTCAGGCAACTTCGGTGACGAAGACTTCTTTTTCACCGCGCAGGAGTCTGCATGATGAGTCAGCTTAACGAACAACAACTCCGCGAACAGCTGGTGCACTACGGTCGTTCTCTGTTTATGCGCGGCTTCAGCAGCGGTGGTTCGGGCAACCTGAGCGTAAAACTGCCGGACGGCGGCTATCTGGTCACGCCGACCAACTCCTGTCTGGGCGAGCTGGACGCCGCAACGCTCAGTAAACTGGATGCCAGCGGGGTTCACCTCAGTGGCGATAAACCGTCGAAAGAAGTGCCCATGCACCTGGCCTGGTATCGTCATCGTCCGGCCTGCGGCGCGGTGGTTCATCTGCATTCGCCATGGCTGACCGCCCTTTCCTGTCTGCCATGCAGCACACCGGAAAACTGTCTGCCGCCGTTAACGCCGTACTACGTAATGCGCGTCGGGCAGTTGCCTCTGTTGCCCTATTTCAAACCCGGTCATGAGGGGATTGCCAGCGCACTCAGCGAGATTGCGGCGGACCATACTGCCGCGCTCCTGGCAAATCACGGCCCGGTAGTCAGTGGTCGCTCACTTCGTGAGGCGGTGTTTAATGCCGAAGAGCTGGAAGACAGCGCCCGCATCTGGCTGACCTTAAAACCACTCGGCTACGTGCCGCTAACGGCGGAAGCAGTAGCTGAACTCGAACAATCCCGGCGAGCATGAGGTGAGAGGATGATCCCCGAACAACGACGTGATTTTATCTACCGCTACGTGCATGAAAAAAACGTCGCCTCGTTTAATGAGCTGGCGGATCTGATGAGCGTGTCGCACATGACCGTGCGCCGCGATATTCAGTTGCTGGAAGAAGAAGGCAAAGTCATCTCGATCAATGGCGGGGTGAAACTCAACAATCTGCTGAAATCGGAGCTGCCGTGGCGGGAAAAGGCCGAGCTGCATCATGACGTGAAGCGACGGATGGGGCAACTAGCCGCGATGTTGATAGAACCAGGGCAAACGCTGTATCTCGATGCGGGAACGTCGTTGTTTGAAGTGGCGAAAGCCGTCGCCGCCAGCCACTGCTTCAACCTGACGGTGGTGACGAACGATTTTTCCATCAGCCACTACCTGATGGATATGCCGCACATCACGCTGTATCACACCGGCGGACTGGTGGATCAGCGCAACCGCTCATGCCTTGGGAAAAGCGCCGCCAGTTTTCTGCGCACGATCAATATAGACGTGGCGTTTCTCAGTTCGTCCTCGTGGGATACCGAACGTGGAATGTCGACCCCCAGCGAAGGCAAAGCCTCGGTGAAAGAGGCCGTGCTCACCGTCTCCCGCCGTCGGGTGCTGGTCTGCGACAGCAGTAAATTTGGCAAATACGGGATGTTCCACATCTGCTCGCTGGATCAACTGACCGACATTATTTCGGATAACCGGTTACCCGACGTAGCGCAGGACACCATTGCCAGCCAGGGCGTGAAACTGCACCTGGTGGATTGCCGGGAGGGAACGCATCATGCTGAAGTTAGCGGCTAACCTTGACTGGCTGTTTTGCGAACGTCCCATTGCGGAGCGCTTTCAGGCCGCAAAGGCGGCGGGTTTTCACGGCGTTGAAGGGCTGTTTCTCTGGCAGCATCCGCTGGATGTGCTGCTGGCGGCGCAACGGGAAACCGGTCTGCCGGTGGCGCTGATGAATGCGCCAGCGGGTCACTGGCAGGCCGGTGAACGCGGACTGGCCTCCCTGCCAGGCTGTGACGAGGAGTATCATCGCAGTCTGCTGATTGCCCGCGATTACGCCACGGCACTGGGCTGTCGCAAGGTGCACGTCATGGCCGGATTGCGCGTGGCCGGACTTTCCGCTAACGCCCAGTATGAGCAATTAACCGACCGACTGCGTATCGCCTGTGACGTCATGGTTGGGGCCGATATCGACGTGTTGATTGAACCGTTAAACCCGGACGATATGCCTGGTTATTTTGTTGATAGCTTTCCACTGGCTGAACGTCTTATTCGCGAAGTGAACAGAAAAAATATCGGCTTACAGTTTGATATTTACCACTGCCAAAAAATACACGGTAATGTTACACATCTTATTGAACATTATTTACCGATCATTAAACACTTTCAGATTGCTTCTGTACCCGGCCGCCATGAACCGGGAACGGGAGAATTAAATGAAACATGGCTTTTTGAATTTATTAAGCAGACAGGTTATCAGGGCTGGATAGGTTGTGAATATAAACCGTCAACACCAGGGCCCGAATCGTTACGCTGGATGACACCGTACTTATAATTTTAATATCTCTGTACCGGAAAACCGGAGGAACACATGTCGGATACTGTTATTATTTCGCTGGCACCCGTTGCCGCGGATTGCCCCAGAGTTATACCTGAAGAACTGGCGCAGGAAATACTGGCCAGCGTCGAACAGGGTGCAGCCATCGTGCATTTACACGTTCGCGATAAACAAGGTCGTCTGACGTCGGACACCACCGATTTTCAGGCGACAATTGACCACGTCATGCGCCATTCCGACCTGATTATTCAGGCCTCAACCGGTGGCGTCTCCACCATGTCGATTGCCGAGCGCTGCGCGCCTCTGGACTGTCCCGGCGTCGAAATGGCGTCGCTGAACGTCGGCTCTGTTAACCTCGGCGATGCCGTGTACGTTAATCCCGGACCGGACGTTGAATATTGTTCGCAACAAATAACCCAACGTTCCATTATTCCTGAATTTGAAGTTTTCGAAATTGGCATGATTAATAACATTCTGGCGCTGGAAGAAAAAATATCGTTCAAGAAACCGATGTTATTCAATATTGTCCTCGGACACCGTGGAAGTTCACCCGCGACGGTTGATGCGTTAATTGCCTTGCGCAGTATGATCCCTCGCGACGCCTTATGGGGAATTACCCATTTTGGCCGCAAGAATTTCGATATTATTGCGGCTGCGGTCGGCATGGGTGCCAGTGAAGTGAGAATTGGTTTTGAAGATAGCTATTATTTAAGCGCCAAAGAGAAAGCTCAGCATAATTATCAGCAGGTTGCCAAACTCGCCACGCTTATTCGCAGTATGGATAAAAAGGTCGCCACGCCGGATATTGCGCGGCAAATGTTAGCTATTCCACCACGGCAGTAATAGCGAGAGAAAGGACATTTCACCATGACTATCACAACCGTTATTCACAAAACCGGACTGGGCGTCTGCATCGCCGGTGGCGCCCTGGCGGCAATTGGCGCGCTGATGCAGTCTCCCGCCCTCTGGCAGCCGGGGCTGGTGATGCTGACGACAGGCTTCGCGGCAGGTGCGGGCTACTGGACAAATCTTCGCAGCTACCAGTTTACCCTGTGGATCATTGCCGGCTTTGTCGCGGCGATGACCTGGTCAACCGATCTAATCGTCTGGGGCGGATTCAACATCACCCATAAATGGATCGTCTTTTTAGTGATCCAGGCGACCATGTTCAGTATGGGCACCAAACTCACGATTCAGGACTTTATCGACGTCGCTAAAATGCCCTGGGCGGTGTTTATCGGCACCTTCTGTCATTTCGTCATCATGCCTCTGCTCGGCCTGAGCATCACGCTGATCTTTGACTTTCCGCCGGAAGTGGCGGTAGGCATTCTGCTGATTGGTTCCTGTCCCAGTGGGCTCTCCTCCACCGTCATGGTGTATATCGCCAACGCCAACCTGGCGCTGGCGGTCTCGATCGCCGCCGTCTCGACGCTGGCGGCGACGGTCATGACCCCGCTGTGGGTGAATCTGCTGGCGGGTTCAATGATCGACATCCAGCTCACGGCGATGGTGATGGACGTCGTGAAAATCGTGTTGATCCCGATTGGCGCGGCGATTTTACATGACTACCTGAAAACCTATGCCGGCGTGCAGGGGCGTCGTACCGTGCAAACGCTGGCCGGGATCAGCGCCATCTGGCTGCTGTATATGCTTACCGGCGGCTGGGACACGCTGTTTGGTAGCGCCAGCGCCGACGCGCAAATGTATGCGGTGGTGCTGAACTTTGTGGCTGGCGGGATCATCTGGGCGTTGTTCTATAACTGGCTGTATGGACGCGTGGCCGGCGTTAAGAAGATCATGCCGACCATTTCGATGATGGGCATCATTTTCTTCACCACTACGGCAGCGGCAGCCGGGCGCGACAACCTGGTTCAGGTCGGCTTCCTGCTCTGCTTCGCCATGCTGATGCACAACCTCGGCGGCTTCCTGATTGGCTATCTGATGAGCCGCTGGATCTTCCGCATGGATGTTCAGTCCGCCCGGACGGTAGCCTTCGAAGTCGGACTGCAAAACGGCGGGATGGCATCAGGTCTTGCCGCCGCGATGGGAAAACTGGCCACCGTTGGTCTCGCCTCTGCGGTCATGACGCCGCTTGGCAACGTCAGCGGCTCGCTGCTGGCTAACTACTGGCGCAAAAAGGATGCCCGACAGGCGCAGGCCCAGAGCGAGAGTTCGCCTGCTCAGCCGGTATCAGAACCTCTGTCAAAAGGATAACTCACCATGATGACTTTAACCCTGCAACAGGCACGACGCGCGGTAGACTGCGCGCTCGATCTCGCCGACACCCGTTATGCGCAACGTCCGCTCAGCGTGGCGGTGTGCGACGCTCACGGCGAGTTACTGAGCTTTGCCCGTATGGATAACGCCAAACTGTTGACCATTGAGCTGACGCAGCGCAAAGCACGCACCAGCAGCCGTTTAGGTTGCACCACTCAGGCGTTTTTGCAACGTCTGCAAAATGAGTCACTGGATATCAGCTACTTTGCTGACCCACGTTTTACCGCGCTGCCCGGTGGCGTGCCGATTCTACACAACGGTAAATGCCTGGGGGCCGTTGCGGTTGGTGGACTGTCCGCCCAGGAAGATCACGATGCGGCTATGGCCGTTGCCGAATGTTTGCTCAAGGAGTTCGCAGAATGAAAAAGATCGCTATGCTTCACACCAGTTCCGCCACGCTCGCCATGATGCAGCAACTGATCGGCGACATCATGCCAGAAGCGGACGTGATGCACCTGGTCGAAGAGTCGATGATTAAGCAGGTGATGAAGGCCGGAGGCGTGACGCCGAACATTGCGGCACGCATTGCCGACTACGTCCACATAGCCGAAAAAGCGGATTGCGAGATTTTCATCACCGCCTGTTCGTCCATTGGCACGGCGGTTGAACAGTGTCAGTTTATGACACCGCTGCAGCTTGCCCGTATCGACTGCGCGATGGTGGAACAAGCCATTAGCCTGGGTGAGAACATTGCCGTGCTGGCCACCGTCGCCACCACGATGAAACCGACGCTGGAGTATGTGCAACGCAAAGTACAGGCCAGTGGTAAGCAATGCACCGTGACGCCGATATTGATGGAAGAGGCCTTCCATGCTCTGCTGGCGGGCGATATGGAAACCCACGATCGCATCGTCAGCGAAGGATTGCACAGCGCGTATAAACAGGCTGATGTGGTTATGCTGGCGCAAGCGTCGATGGCGCGCGTTCTGCAGCAGCTTCCGTCGCCGCCCGTCCCGGTGATGACCTCTCCGGAAAGCGGCATCCGCTGGCTGAAAACGCTGGCGGAAAGCGCATAACCTGGCAAGTCAACACTCCCCCCTAGGCCGGATAAGCGCCAGCGCCATCCGGCAAACAGACAGGCAAAAAAAAAGGCCATCATCAGATGGCCAACCATGTCGAAAATGGACCAGCCCTTTCCCCTGCATCACGGGTAAATGCAGGGGTTGGGCTGTTTTATTGCTTTTACTTAATGACGGCTTTCAGCGCTTCGCCGATATCGGCCAGGCTGCGAACAGTTTTCACACCAGCGGCTTCCAGCGCTGCGAATTTCTCATCCGCAGTCCCTTTACCACCGGCGATAATGGCGCCCGCGTGACCCATACGTTTGCCTTTCGGCGCGGTCACACCGGCAATGTAGCCAACAACCGGTTTGGTCACGTGATCTTTGATGTAGGCCGCCGCTTCTTCTTCCGCGCTACCGCCGATCTCACCGATCATCACGATCGCTTCGGTCTGCGGATCTTCCTGGAACAGTTTCAGGATGTCGATGAAGTTAGAGCCCGGGATCGGGTCGCCGCCGATGCCCACACAGCTGGACTGGCCGAAACCGTAGTCGGTGGTCTGCTTAACCGCTTCATAGGTCAGCGTACCGGAACGCGAGACGATACCCACTTTACCCGGCTTATGAATGTGACCGGGCATGATGCCGATTTTGCATTCGCCCGGGGTGATAACACCCGGACAGTTCGGGCCGATCATGCGTACACCGGCTTCATCCAGTTTCACCTTCACGGTCAGCATATCCAGCGTCGGGATGCCTTCGGTGATAGTGATGATGAGCTTAATGCCTGCGTCGATGGCTTCCAGAATGGAGTCTTTGCAGAACGGTGCCGGCACGTAGATAACGGACGCGGTGGCGCCCGTCGCTTCTACGGCTTCACGCACGGTGTTAAACACCGGCAGGCCCAGGTGCGTGGTGCCGCCTTTGCCTGGCGTTACGCCGCCAACCATCTGCGTACCGTAGGCAATTGCCTGTTCGGAGTGGAATGTCCCCTGGCTACCGGTGAAGCCCTGGCAGATAACCTTGGTATCTTTATTAATTAAAACTGACATTATTTCCCCTCCACTGCGGCAACAACCTGCTGAGCTGCATCCGTCAGACTTTTCGCTGCAATAATATTCAGGCCGCTGTCAGCCAGTTTCTTCGCGCCGAGTTCGGCGTTGTTACCTTCCAGACGAACCACCACCGGAACGTTAACGCCCACTTCCGCTACCGCGCCGATAATGCCGTCAGCAATCAGATCGCAACGCACGATACCGCCGAAGATGTTAACCAGAACCGCTTTAACGTTGTCGTCAGAGAGGATAATTTTGAACGCTTCGGTGACGCGCTCTTTGGTGGCGCCGCCGCCCACGTCAAGGAAGTTAGCCGGTTCGCCGCCGTGCAGTTTCACGATGTCCATGGTGCCCATCGCCAGACCTGCGCCGTTAACCATGCAGCCGATGTTGCCATCCAGCGCGACGTAGTTCAGTTCCCACTGTGCTGCCTGCGCTTCACGCGGGTCTTCCTGAGACTGATCGCGCATTTCGCGCAGATCCGGCTGGCGGAACAGCGCGTTGCCGTCAGCGCCCAGTTTGCCGTCGAGGCAGATCAGGTCACCCTGTTTGGTGATAACCAGCGGGTTGATTTCGATCAGCGCCAGGTCGCGCTCAAGGAAAATGGTCGCCAGGCCCATGAAGATCTTAGTAAACTGCTGAACCAGTTTGCCTTCCAGACCCAGTTTGAACGCCAGCTCGCGTCCCTGATACGGCATTGGGCCGGTCAGCGGATCAAGCGCCACTTTGTGGATCAGGTGCGGGGTTTCTTCCGCCACTTTTTCAATTTCAACGCCGCCTTCGGTGGAGGCCATGAAGACCACACGACGGGAGCTACGGTCAACGACCGCACCCAGATACAGCTCTTTATCAATATCGGTCGCCGCTTCAACCAGAATCTGGTTGACCGGTTGACCGTTGGCGTCTGTTTGATAGGTCACCAGACGTTTGCCCAGCCAGTGCTCAGCAAACGCGCGAATCTCTTCTTTGCTTTTTACAACTTTCACACCGCCCGCTTTACCGCGGCCACCTGCGTGAACCTGACATTTTACTACCCACGGACCCGCACCGATTTTCGATGCCGCTTCTTCAGCTTCACGCGGAGTAGTACAGGCATAACCCACCGGCGCCGGTAAGCCATAGCGGGCAAAAAGTTGTTTTGCCTGATATTCATGTAAGTTCATGTGTTCTGTCCATCCTTCAGGTAATCGTTATCTTTAAACCCGTAGACCGGCGTGGTGCTTGTGCCGGATGGCGCTACGCTCATCCGGCCTACGAGGCAGGTGATACTCTTGTTTACTACACGTCCAGCAGCAGACGAGTCGGATCTTCCAGCAGTTCTTTGATCGCCACCAGGAAGCCCACGGATTCGCGACCATCGATCAGACGGTGATCGTAGGACAGCGCCAGGTACATCATCGGCAGGATTTCGACCTTGCCATCTACCGCCATCGGACGATCTTTAATCGCGTGCATGCCGAGGATCGCACTCTGCGGCGGGTTGATGATCGGCGTGGACATCAGCGAACCGAACACACCACCGTTGGTGATGGTGAAGTTACCGCCCGTCAGATCTTCCACCGTCAGCTTGCCGTCACGACCTTTGATAGCCAGCGTCTTGATGTTTTTCTCGATGTCAGCCATACCCAGCGTATCGACGTCGCGCAGGACCGGGGTCACCAGACCGCGCGGCGTGGATACCGCCATGCTCACGTCGAAGTAGTTGTGATACACCACGTCGTCGCCATCGATAGAGGCGTTCACTTCCGGATAGCGTTTCAGCGCTTCTACTACCGCCTTCACGTAGAAGGACATGAAGCCCAGACGGATACCGTGACGTTTTTCAAACGCTTCACCGTACTGCTTACGCAGATCCATGATGGGCTTCATGTTCACTTCGTTGAAGGTCGTCAGCATGGCAGTGGAGTTTTTCGCTTCCAGCAGACGCTCGGCCACGCGTTTGCGCAGACGGGTCATCGGTACGCGTTTTTCGCTACGTGCCCCCAGCGCTGGCTGTGCAGCAGGGGCTTCTGCCGGTGCTTTGGCCTCGGCTTTCGCAGGGGCTTTCGCCAGATGCTTATCCACATCTTCACGAGTGATACGTCCGCCCACACCGGTGCCTTTGATCGCACTGGCGTCGAGGTTGTGCTCAGCCAACAGGCGACGGATCGCCGGGCTCAGCGCATCGTTATTTTGCTCTTCCAGAGAAGCCTGTTGACGCTGCGCCGGGGTAGACGCTTTTTCTTCAGACTTCGCGCTGGTTTCTTTACCCGCGCTATTGCCTTCACGCAGGCGACCGAGGATCTGGCGGGAGGTCACGGTGGTGCCTTCGTCTTCCAGAACCGCATCCAGAATGCCGTCCGCTGATGCCGGTACTTCCAGTACCACTTTGTCAGTTTCGATTTCTACCAGCACTTCGTCACGAACCACCGCATCACCCGGTTTTTTGTGCCAGGTGGCAACAGTCGCGTCCGCTACGGACTCAGGCAGGTCGGGAACAAGAATATCTACGCTACTCATTTTGTATCCTTTAATTAATCGACGTTCAGCGCGTCATTGACCAGATCTTGTTGCTGTTTCTGGTGAACGGACATATACCCTACCGCCGGAGAGGCGGAGGCCGGGCGACCTGCATAACGCAGAGCGGCCCCAAATGGAATCACTTCACGGAAATGATGCTGGCTGCAGTACCATGCGCCCTGGTTGAGCGGCTCTTCCTGGCACCAGACAAAATCATGTACGTGAGCGTACTGTTTCAATACGTCCTGCATCGCCTGATGCGGGAACGGATAAAGCTGTTCGATACGCACAATGGCGACATCTTGCTGATTGTTCTTGCGACGCTGTTCCAGCAGGTCGTAATAAACCTTACCAGAACACATCACCACACGCTTCACGCCTTTCGGATCGAGGTCATCGACTTCACCGATGGCAGGCAGGAAGGTGCCGTTCGCCAGCTCATCCAGGCTGGAGACCGCCAGCGGATGGCGCAGCAGCGATTTCGGCGACATGACCACCAGCGGACGACGCATCCCGCGCAGCGCCTGACGACGCAGCATGTGATACACCTGAGCCGGAGTAGACGGTACGCACACCTGCATGTTCTGCTCAGCGCAAAGTTGCAGATAACGCTCCAGACGCGCGGAGGAGTGCTCCGGACCCTGCCCTTCATAACCGTGCGGCAGCAGCATCACCAGGCCACACATCCGGCCCCATTTCTGTTCGCCAGAGGAGATGAACTGGTCGATAACCACCTGCGCGCCGTTGGCGAAGTCACCGAACTGCGCTTCCCAGATGGTCAGGGTGCGCGGTTCCGCTGTGGCATAGCCATATTCGAAGGCCAGTACCGCTTCTTCAGACAACACGGAGTCCCAGACGCGGAAGCTGCCCTGCCCGTTGTGGACATGCTGCAGAGGAGTCCAGGTCGACCCGTTGGTCTGGTTGTGGATCACCGCGTGGCGATGGAAGAAGGTGCCGCGACCGGAGTCTTCACCGGACAGGCGAATCGGGATCCCTTCGTCAACCAGCGTAGCGTAAGCCAGCGTTTCTGCGCCGCCCCAGTCGAACGGTTTTTCCCCGTTCGCCATCAGCTGGCGGTCGCCGTAGATTTTGGCCACACGAGACTGCATCTCAACGGTTTCA
Source organism: Citrobacter sp. LST-B2 (assembly GCF_057983045.1). NCBI lineage: Bacteria > Pseudomonadati > Pseudomonadota > Gammaproteobacteria > Enterobacterales > Enterobacteriaceae > Citrobacter > Citrobacter sp. LST-B2. The sequence goes on along the minus strand of NZ_CP192598.1, from coordinate 1,597,768 downwards.
GGCACCGTACTGATGCGTTTCGCCAGTTCCTGAAGGCGCTTCATTTCAACCTTGTTCGGGTACGCTTCATCCCACTCGTGGTTGAGGTACGGCGACCAGGTAAAGGAGTGCATATTCATCGGACGCCACTCTTTCACCACGCATTCGCCCGCGTCCAGCGCGTCGCGATACAGGTTGACCATTTCGGTGGCATCTTCCAGCGTCGCGACGTTATCCGCTTCCAGCTTATCCGCATAGATTTTGCGCGGGGTCGGATGCTTTTTGATTTTCTGATACATCAGAGGCTGGGTTGCGCTCGGCTCGTCGGCTTCGTTGTGGCCGTGACGGCGGTAGCACACCAGGTCGATGAAGACATCGCGTTTGAAGGTGTTGCGGAAATCCAGCGCCAGACGAGTGACGAAAGCCACCGCTTCCGGATCGTCCGCATTCACGTGGAAAATCGGTGCCTGTACCATTTTACCGATATCGGTGCAGTACGGGGTGGAACGTGCATCCAGCGGGTTAGAAGTGGTGAAGCCCACCTGGTTGTTGATCACGATGCGAACGGTACCGCCCACTTCGTAACCCCGCGCTTTCGACATGTTCAGGGTTTCCTGAACCACGCCCTGCCCGGTTACCGCAGCGTCGCCGTGGATGGTGATCGGCAGCACTTTGTTGCTGCTTGGTTCATCCAGACGATCCAGACGAGCGCGAACGGAACCGATCACCACCGGGCTGACGATTTCCAGGTGCGACGGGTTAAACGCCAGCGCGAGGTGAACCAGGCCACCTTCGGTTTCGATATCCGATGAGAAGCCCATGTGGTACTTCACGTCACCGGTGCCGAGATGTTCTTTATGTTTACCCGCAAATTCGTCGAACAGATCCTGCGGTTTCTTACCCAGTACGTTGACCAGGACGTTCAGACGACCACGGTGCGCCATACCCAGCACCACTTCACGGGTACCGCTGTTACCGGCATGGCGGATCATCTCTTTGAGCATCGGGATTAACGCATCACCGCCTTCCAGCGAGAAGCGTTTCGCGCCAGGGAATTTGGCGCCCAGATAACGTTCCAGACCTTCGGCTGCGGTGAGTTCACTCAGGAAGCGTTTTTTCTCTTCGCTGCTGAATGCCGCGCGACCGGATTCGATGCGCTGTTGCAGCCAGCGTTTCTCTTCGGTGCTGGTGATGTGCATGTACTCAGCACCAATCGGGCCGCAGTACGTTTGTTTGAGCGCGGAAAGCAGCTCACCCAGCTTCATCGTCTCTTTGCCGCCGGCAAAAGAACCTACGTTAAAGCTTTCCTGGAAGTCGGCCTCTGTCAGATCGTGGAAGGACGGATCCAGATCGGCAACAGTGTCTTGCTGCCACAGTCCCAGCGGATCGAGATTCGCATGCTGGTGACCACGGAAGCGATAAGCGTTGATGAGCTGCAGGACTTTAACCTGCTTCACATTGGTGTCAGGGTCGGAAATCGAAGAAGAGTAACGTGAGGCATCCTTCGCCAGACGACGGAAATAATCACGCGTTTTTGAATGGAATTGATCCGGTTTGACTCCGGTGCCAGGTAACTGCTGGAACGTCGAACGCCAGTTAGCGTCTACCGAGTCAGGATCGGTTAAGAAGTCTTCATAGAGCTGTTCTATCCAGCTCTGGTTTGCGCCAGAGAGGTAAGAAGAGTCCAACCAGGCTTTCAAAGCGCTGTTCTGCATCGTGATCCCTTAAGCATTTGTATGCTTACTTCGCCGTGGATACTACCACGCATACGTCGTATGCGTGCCGGGGTTCACTTGTTACGGACTGTCGTGTGATCTGCGTCCGCTAAGGAACCTTTAAAAACTGTCTAATAATCGTCGTTGTTCAGGCTGCGACTGCGTTGCAACCGTTCCTCACCCGGTCACATAGTGAACTATGCTCCCGGCGATTCGTTCCGTTCGCGCCTTGTCTCGCGCTGAACATCTCGATTATTGCTATCAATGTGGCAGTTTTTAGAGGTTTCCTGCACTAATTTGCCTGATGGCGACCCCGTAGGCCTGATAAGCGAAGCGCCATCAGGCAACATGTGCCGGATGGCGACGTAAACGTCTTATCCGGCCTACAGGATTGCCACCGCAGGCAATGTCTACTTACGCACTGCGTTGCAACAGCATCGACTTAATATGGCCGATGGCGCGCGTCGGGTTCAGCCCCTTAGGACATACACTGACGCAGTTCATGATGCTGTGACAGCGGAATACGCTGAATGCATCGCTTATCCCTTCCAGGCGGCTGTCCGTCTCGGTATCACGGCTGTCGATCAGGAAGCGATAGGCCGCTAACAGACCCGCCGGACCGATAAACTTATCCGGATTCCACCAGAAGGATGGGCAAGACGTTGAGCAGCAGGCGCACAGAATGCATTCATACAGCCCATCGAGTTTTTCCCGCTGCTCTGGCATCTGTAAATGCTCACGAGCCGGAGGATTTTGCCCATTATTCAATAAGTAAGGCTTAATCTTCTCATATTGTGCATAGAATTGCCCCATGTCTACTACCAAATCGCGGATCACCGGCAAACCAGGCAGCGGACGGATAACAATTTTCTTACCGGGCTGAACCAGCGCTGATACCGGCGTGATGCAGGCCAGACCGTTCTTCCCGTTCATGTTCAGACCATCTGAACCACACACGCCTTCACGGCAGGAGCGGCGGAAAGAGAGACTGGGGTCTTTCTCTTTGAGCTGCATCAACGCATCCAGCAGCATCATGTCACGCCCTTCTTCGCCTTCCAGGGTGTAATCCTGCATGCGCGGAGCGTCATCAACATCCGGGTTATAGCGATAAATTGAAAACTCGAGTTTCATTGTCCTGTCTCCGCATTAGTATGTACGAATCTTCGGCGGGAATGCCGGGCGCAGTTTCGGTTCCATGTTGACTTCACGTCGGGTCATGGATTCCGTCTCTGGCAGATACAGGGAATGGCACAGCCAGTTTTCATCATCACGCTCCGGGAAGTCGAAGCGGCTATGCGCGCCACGGCTCTCGGTACGGAAGTTGGCGGATACTGCGGTGGCATAGGCAGTTTCCATCAGGTTATCCAGCTCCAGACACTCTACGCGCTGGGTGTTGAATTCGCTGGAGGTGTCGTCCAGACGGGCATTTTTCAACCGCTCGCGGATGGCTTTCAGCTCTTCAAGCCCTTTCGCCATCGCATCGCCTTCCCGGAAGACCGAGAAGTTATGCTGCATACATTCCTGCAGCGCTTTGCGAATCACCACCGGATCTTCACCATCACGGTTATTGTTCCAGCGGTTCAGACGCGCCAGGGACGCGTCGATTTCGTCTTCTGTGGCATCGCGCAGTTCACCCTGCTCAGCGATAGATTCCTGCAGATGCAGACCGGCCGCACGACCGAATACCACCAGATCCAGCAGCGAGTTACCGCCCAGACGGTTAGCGCCGTGTACCGATACGCAGGCGATTTCACCCACCGCAAACAGCCCCGGAACCACCACGTCTTCACCCTGCTCGTTCACCGTCAATGCCTGACCGGTCACTTTGGTCGGAATACCGCCCATCATGTAGTGACAGGTTGGGATAACCGGAATCGGCTCTTTCACCGGGTCAACGTGTGCAAACGTACGGGACAATTCCAGAATGCCCGGCAGACGGGATTCGAGGACGTCTTTACCCAGATGGTCAAGTTTCAGTTTAGCGTGCGGACCCCAAGGACCATCGCAGCCGCGACCTTCACGGATTTCAATCATGATGGAACGCGCCACCACGTCACGGCCCGCCAGGTCTTTCGCATTCGGCGCATAACGCTCCATAAAGCGCTCACCGTGTTTATTCAGCAGGTAACCGCCCTCACCGCGGCAGCCTTCTGTTACCAGCACGCCCGCACCGGCAATCCCGGTTGGGTGGAACTGCCACATTTCCATATCCTGAACCGGAACACCGGCACGGATTGCCATCCCCACGCCGTCGCCGGTGTTGATGTGCGCGTTAGTGGTGGACTGATAAATGCGGCCTGCGCCGCCGGTGGCCAGCACGGTTGCACGGGCTTTGAAGTAAACCACTTCACCGGTTTCGATGCACAGTGCGGTACAACCGACCACTGCGCCATCGGCGTTTTTGACCAGATCCAGCGCATACCACTCGGAGAAAATGGTGGTGTGGTTTTTCAGGTTCTGTTGATACAGCGTATGCAGCAGTGCGTGACCGGTACGGTCAGCTGCCGCTGCGGTGCGTGCCGCCTGCTCACCGCCGAAGTTTTTCGACTGGCCGCCAAACGGACGCTGATAGATACGACCGTCGTCGAGACGGGAGAACGGCAGCCCCATATGTTCCAGTTCCAGAATCGCTTCCGGACCGGTTTTACACATATATTCGATAGCGTCCTGGTCACCGATATAGTCCGACCCTTTCACGGTGTCGTACATGTGCCATTCCCAGTTATCTTCATGGGTATTACCGAGCGCGACGGTGATGCCACCCTGCGCGGAAACGGTATGGGAACGGGTTGGGAACACTTTGGACAGCAGCGCACAGGTCTGGCCGCTTTGGGAAATTTGCAGCGCCGCACGCATACCTGCGCCGCCTGCGCCAATAACTACAGCATCAAATTCTCTGACTGGCAGTTTCATTACACACCCCACACCACAACAAATCCATAAATCACGTAAACCACCAGTGCAACGACGATAGCCAGTTGCAGCGACAACCGAATTGCCAGCGGTTTAACGTAGTCGGTCAACACCTGCCACATGCCGATCCAGGCATGAATCAAGATGGAGAAGAGTGCCAGCAGGGTGAAGACTTTGGTGAAAGCCGATGAGAAGAAACCGGTCCAGACTTCCCAGGTCAGTTCGCCGCTTGTGGCGAAGAAACCCACCATATAGATGATGTATAACGTCAGAACGATAGCGGTAGCACGGACCAGGATGAAGTCATGTACGCCATTACGTCCTAGTGCGGAGGCGTTGCTTACCATACGAGGACTCCTGCGAGAAGTGAAAGCACGACAGTGATAACAAAAGAGATTTTGGCTGAGCGTTTACCCGCTTCGAATGTTTCTTCCAGATAGCCAAAATCCATCATCATGTGACGAACACCGACCACGACGTGATACGCCAGCGCGGTAAGGATGCCCCACATAATAAATTTAACAAAAAAGCTACCCATGATGGCGGATGCCTGCTGGAATCCTTCAGGGGAAGAGAGGCTGGTGCCCAGTAACCACAACAGGATCCCGACCGCCACAAAGGTGATCACTCCGGAAACGCGATGGAGAATGGACGCTATCGCCGTGATTGGGAACCGGATCGTTTGCAGATCCAGATTGACAGGTCTTTGTTTTTTCACATTTCTTATCATGAATAACGCCCACATGCTGTTCTTATTATTCCCTTTGGACTTCGGGTACAGAGAGTGAATCACCTGTAGCCTGAAAGACGACGGGATTTCCTTCCTCCGGTCTGCGTGCGGGTCAGACAGCGTCCTTTCTATAACTGCGCGTCATGTAAAACACTGCTTCCAGTTGCTAAAACGACACGTTACAACGCTGGGTGGCTCGGGATTGCAGGGGTTTCCGGAGACCTGGCGGCAGTATAGGACGTTCACAAAATCATTACAATTAACCTACATATAGTTTGTCGGGTTTTATCCCGAACAGTGACACAGGTCACGATAACAACATTTATTTAATTTTTAATCATCTGATTTGACAATCATTAAACAAAGTTGTTACAAACAACACCAGAAAAGGCATATAATGCGTAAAAGTTATGGGGTCACTCTTTAACCTGCAAATAAGTTATGTAACAGTAGGAAGATATTGACCGATCCCTTCAGTACAGTTAATAGTGATAGACAGGTTGAATAATTCGGATTGCTAAGTTGTTGATTTGTTGCTAATTCACCATGAGTTAACTGATTTACCTGCAAGCGCCCATTGCTCTGTACCCTGGTTTCTCCTCTATCCAGAGCGGCGAGCCGAATAACAAACTGGTAACGGTTGATTGATGTATCGATGGCAAATCTCACCTGAGTAGTCTTAAGCAATAAGGCGCTAAGGAGACCGTAAATGGCTGACACAAAAGCAAAAATCACCCTAAATGGTGATACGGCTATTGAACTGGATGTGCTGAAGGGCACGCTAGGTCAAGATGTTATTGATATTCGTAGCCTGGGTTCGAAGGGGATGTTTACTTTTGACCCTGGTTTCACCTCTACTGCATCCTGCGAATCCAAAATTACGTTCATCGACGGCGATGAAGGCATTTTGTTGCATCGCGGCTTCCCGATCGATCAGTTAGCCACCGAGTCTAACTATCTGGAAGTGTGTTACATCCTGCTGAACGGCGAAAAACCGACGCAGGCAGAGTACGACGCATTCAGAACCACCGTGACTCGCCATACCATGATCCATGAGCAAATCACCCGTCTGTTCCACGCTTTCCGTCGCGATTCACATCCGATGGCGGTCATGTGCGGGATCACCGGTGCGCTCGCCGCGTTCTATCACGACTCTCTGGATGTTAACAATCCGCGCCACCGCGAAATCGCCGCATTCCGCCTGCTGTCCAAAATGCCGACGATGGCGGCGATGTGTTACAAATATTCTATCGGCCAGCCGTTTGTTTATCCGCGTAACGACCTCTCCTACGCCGGTAACTTCCTGAACATGATGTTCTCCACGCCGTGTGAAACCTATGAAGTGAACCCGGTACTGGAACGCGCAATGGACCGTATCCTGATCCTGCATGCCGACCATGAACAGAACGCCTCCACCTCAACGGTACGTACTGCTGGCTCGTCTGGCGCGAACCCGTTTGCCTGTATTGCTGCGGGTATTGCATCCCTGTGGGGACCGGCACACGGCGGCGCGAACGAAGCGGCGCTGAAGATGCTGGAAGAAATCAGCTCGGTTAAACACATTCCGGAATTCGTTCGTCGTGCGAAAGACAAGAATGACTCTTTCCGCCTGATGGGCTTCGGTCACCGTGTTTACAAAAACTACGATCCGCGTGCCACCGTGATGCGTGAGACCTGCCACGAAGTGCTGAAAGAGCTGGGTACCAAAGATGACCTGCTGGAAGTGGCGATGGAGCTGGAACACATCGCGCTGAACGACCCGTATTTCATTGAGAAGAAACTTTACCCGAACGTCGACTTCTACTCCGGTATCATCCTGAAAGCGATGGGTATCCCGTCTTCCATGTTCACCGTGATCTTCGCCATGGCGCGTACCGTCGGCTGGATTGCGCACTGGAGCGAAATGCATACCGATGGCATGAAAATCGCGCGTCCACGTCAGCTATACACCGGCTACGAAAAACGCGATTTTAAATCTGACCTTAAGCATTAATCGTCAGACTGCCGGATGGTGACGCGACTGCGTCTTATCCGGCCTACGGTTGTCAATTCGTAGGCCGGATAAGTAGTAGCGCCATCCGGCAACTTCCCTACCTTTTCTTGACCCTCGCTATATTAATCTTCTCCGCCCTTCTCTATGATTTACGGATAGTTTGTTCATTTCTTCCGGGAGCACAGGATGCCAGTTCTGCAGTGGGGCTTGTTGTTTTTGCTGTCACTCCTTCTGTCCCTGCTCTTTCTCAGCATTCATCTTCCGGCGGCGTTACTGCTCGGCCCGATGATCACCGGTATTCTGTTTAGTCTTCGCGGTATCTCACTAAAGCTTCCTCGCTGTACGTTCCTCGGCGCGCAAGCCATTCTTGGCTGTATGATCGCGCAGAATTTGTCAGGCTCATTATTAACGACGCTGGCGGCAAACTGGGTAGTGGTGCTGGCGGTTCTGCTGGTGACGCTGCTCTCCAGTACGGTCGTTGGCTGGTTACTGGTTCGCTACAGTTCACTCCCTGGCAATACCGGCGCGTGGGGCTCATCTCCCGGCGGTGCGGCGGCAATGGTCGCGATGGCGCAAGACTACGGCGCCGATATCCGCCTGGTCGCCTTTATGCAATATCTGCGGGTACTGTTTGTCGCTGGCGCAGCAGTGCTGGTGACGCGGTTTATCATGGGCGAAAGCGCAGAAGCCGTCAGCCAGCAGATTGAGTGGTTCCCGCCGCTGAGCGGCAATCTGTTCACGACGCTGCTATTAGCGGTGGTTGCCAGCGTTGTCGGTCGGGTGCTGCGCATTCCCTCCGGTACCATGCTGGTGCCGATGCTGGTAGGCGCCCTGCTGCACGCAAGCGGCGTGATGGTGATTGAACTGCCGGAATGGCTGCTGGCGATAGCGTATATGCTTATTGGCTGGCAGATTGGTCTCGGATTCGACAAGCAGGTCTTCTTTATGGCGCTGCGACCGTTGCCGCAAATCCTGCTCTCTATCTTCGCCCTGCTTGCCATTTGCGCAGCAATGGCCTGGGGAATGACCCACTATATGCAGATTGATTTTTTAACCGCCTATCTCGCCACCAGCCCCGGCGGGCTTGATACGGTTGCAGTCATTGCCGCCGGCAGTCACGCCGACATGTCGCTGATCATGGCGATGCAAACCCTGCGGCTGTTCAGTATTCTTCTCACTGGCCCTGCCATCGCCCGTTTTATTTCAGCCAAAGCGCCGCGACAAGCGCATTAATGCTGGCAATGTGGACACCAGTAGAATGGCCGTGAGGAGAGCGTGGTTTTCTCGATGATCCCGCCACAACGTTCGCAAGGTTCACCGTCGCGGTGAAACACCTTAAAGCGAAACAGCGCGCCATGATGCTTATTTTCATCGACCTGCCCACGCGTGGTGTAGGACAAGCGCGGAATATCCAGTAGCGCATACGCTAACGCCGTCAACTGCGTCTCGCTGAGATCGCGCGCTTTGTGATAACCGGTTATCCCCACCTGCCAGAGGATCTCCACCCGCAGATAGTTTCCCAGCCCAGCGAGAAAAGCCTGATCCAGCAACAGCCCGGAAAACTGGCGGTTGCGAAAACGCGGCGAGAGTAACCGGGCTTTCACCGCATCAGGGGTCAGACGCGGGTCCAGCACGTCCGGCCCAACCCGTTGCAGGAAGGGATGGGTAGTGAGCTGTTCCGGCGTCAACATCTCAATGTCAGACGCGCTATAAAGCAGAATGGTTTTATCCGCAGTTTGCAGTTTAACGCGCAGAATACGGGTGGTGTGCGGCATGTCGCCACTGTCCACCACGTGCCAGACGCCATACAGCTGATTATGGCTGTAGAGCGTCAGACCCGCGGAAAAATGGGTCAGCAACGCTTTGCCGCGCGTCTCCATCGCCGTGACGGTCTGCCCCACCAGTGTGGATTGATACGGTTTTAACTGCGCAAAGGCAAACCAGACATCCGTCAGGGGTTTGCCTTTGATCGCCGCCTCCAGGTTATCCGCCGCGCGGCGGATCTCCGGGCCTTCAGGCATGGTTCTGTCCTTATCTGAGAAGATTAGTGCGTGGCGCCACCTGTCACGGCGATGTCATCGTCAACCTGCAATGCGGTAGCGATCGCCACCTCCAGCGCCAGACGCACCGTTTCCGCCGCCATACTGGGCGCCCCCGGATGCGCCGCCGCCTGCTGCGGCAGATAAGGGATATGGATGAATCCCCCCTTCACCTCCGCGATGCCGCTCAGTTTGTGGAGCAATCCGTACATCACATGGTTGCAAACAAATGTCCCCGCCGTCTGTGAGACCGACGCTGGCACACCGGCTTCACGCATCGCCGCCACCATGGCTTTGACTGGCAGCGTGCTAAACCAGGCCGCTGGTCCACCAGCAACAATCGGCTCATCCACCGGCTGTTGGCCTTTATTATCCGGAATACGGGCGTCGTCGACGTTGATCGCCACGCGCTCAACGGTAATATCGGTCCGTCCGCCCGCCTGTCCGATGGCCAGCACCAGCGATGGAGAGAGCGTATCAATGGCGGAATTCAGCACACTGAGCGACTCGCCAAACACACACGGCAACTGACGCGCCACCACGCGGCACCCGGCGATGATAGCATTGTCGAGCTGCGAGACCACTTCCCAGGAAGGGTTAATCTGCTCGCCGCCGAAGGGCTCAAATCCGGTGATTAATACCGTTTTCATCCGTCCTCCTTACAGGAACATCAGGAAATACATCAGGAACACGTTGACTAGCAGCAGCAGTATGCCGGTTGGCACCTGCGCTTTAATGACCGCGTTTTTATCTGGCAGTTCCAGCAGCGCGGCGGGCACGATGTTGAAGTTTGCCGCCATCGGCGTCATCAGCGTACCGCAATAGCCGGAGAACATCCCGATAGCCGCCATCACCGCCGGGTTACCACCGTGCTGAAGCACCAGAATCGGAATGCCAATTCCCGCCGTGACAATCGGGAAGGCGGCAAACGCATTGCCCATCACCATCGTCAACAGCGCCATCCCAATGGTATACACCGCCACCGCGATAAAGCGGCTGTCGACGGCCAGATACTCTTGAGTAAGATACGAAATGCCACTGCCAACGCCTGCCGCCGTAAACAGCAGTCCTAACGTTGCGAGGATCTGCGGTAAAATAAATGCCCATCCGATGGAATCCAGCAGGCGGCGCGCCTCCTGAATCGGCTGATGCACCTTCTCATGGGTCATTTTGATAGCCATACCGAGACCAATCAGTGAGCCTGCGGTCATCGAGAACAGCGTCACCAGCGTTGCATGATTACCCGGTCCAAACAGAGCGTCCTGCAACCCCGGAATGTGATTGAACATCAGTACGCCAATCACGGTGACGACCGGAATGGCCAGCGCCGGGTAAAACAGGCGGTTACCCAGACGCGTCGCGCTCTCTTCCCGCTGCTCGCGGGTGCGCTGATGATAACTGCCCAGCTTGACGCCGCCAAAACCGGCGATCAACGCCATGATCACCACCGCGACGCCGACGGCAATGTTGACTATACGTTTGTCGCCCACCAGTTGATACGTCCAGTCGCCCAGCAGGAACAACAGCCCATAGACGCCCCAGAATAACCCGGTCGTTAACCGACGCGGATTAGCTTTATCCTGCCAGGACATAATGGCGACAATCAGCAGCACGATCCCCGCCAGCCAGTAGAGGTAGCTTTGTTGAAAATTCATTGCGCCTCTCCTTTGCGGGTGTCAACAGAACCGGCTTTCGCCATTTCGCGTTGCAGATAGTTATCCAGCCGCCACAGGCGCGTACCGTGGATCACGAAGGCGCACAGGGCCGTTGGGATCCCCCATAAGGCAATGTGCAGCGGTTCGGTCTGAATACCGCCGGACTCCAGCATAAAGTTGTGCATGAAGATAATCGCGCCGAACGCGACGAAGATATCCTCACCAAAAAAAAGTCCCACGTTATCCGTCGCCGCCGACATCGCTCGCAACCGGTAGCGCACCGCGCCGGGCAATGCCCCGTACGTTTTCTCCGCCGCCCCTTCCGCCATAGGCGCTAACAACGGACGCACCATTTGCGGGTGACCGCCCAGGCTGGTCAGCCCTAGCGCAGCGGTGGCTTCACGAATAAACAGATAGACGATCAGCAAGCGACCTGACGTAGCGCTTTTAATCCTGGCAATCCACGCCTGGGCGCGCTCTTTCAGCCCGTGACGCTCGAGCAGGCCAATAACCGCCAGCGGGATCAGCAGGATAAACGGCAGGTTGCGGGTGTTGAGAAAACCTTCACCCAGCTTTTCGAGGATCGTGGCGATCGGCATTTGTGCCGCCAGTCCAGTGACGATCCCGGCGACAATAACCACCAGCACCGGGTTAAAACGTAAAAGAAATCCAACCACAATGACGGCGATGCCCATCAGTGGCCAGAGCGTTATTGCATCTCCCATAATCCATTCCTGTATGTTGTGTTTTGTTGTGGTGTTTTTATATGCGCAACCCCTCTATGGAGGCTGCGTCAGTGTGCTCAGGCAACAATGGTGATTCTGCGGGCTTCAAACGCCGAGCGTAAACGTCGGGCGAAGGCCAGCGCGTGTTCGCCATCGCCATGAATACAAACCGTTTGCGCCACCACGCTTGTCCATTCACCGGTAATGCTTTTCACGCGTCCGGTTTCCACCATTCCCAGCGTTTGCGCCAGCGACTGGTCCTCGTCTTCAATCAGCGCGCCCGGCTGCGTGCGTGGCACCAGACTGCCGTCCGCCTGATAACCGCGATCGGCGAACACCTCCTGGCGCGTGACGAGACCGTAACGCTCACCCGCACGGACAAGCTCACTTCCCGCCAGGCCGACCAGAATCAGTGCCGGATCGCAGGCGTACACCGCTTTGGCAATGGCATCTGCCAGTTGCGGATCTTTCGCCGCCTGGTTGTAGAGCATGCCATGCGGTTTCACGTGCCGCATGACGCCCCCCTCCGCCCGGGCCATGGCCGCCAGCGCGCCGATTTGATACAGCGTTTGCGCATAGACCGTTTCCACAGGCAGCGTCATCGCCGTGCGGCCAAAGTTTTCCCGATCCGGAAAACTCGGGTGTGCCCCAATGGCTACGCCATTTTTCAGCGCCTCGCGCACGCTGGTCAGCATGGTTTGTGCATCGCCGGCATGAAAGCCGCAGGCAATGTTGGCCGATGAGACCAGCGTCAACAGTTCTCCATCGCTGGCGCAGCCTTCGCCGAGATCCGCATTTAAATCAATGTTCATCATTGAGTCGCCATGTGAGTTGTTCCAGATAGCGCTGTTGGTCCAGCCGCGCTTTCAGCGCCTCCTCCAGCGAACACTGAACAAAGTGAATGGGTTGGCCGAGCGGGATCTGCGCCAGATGGTACATGTCTGCCTCGATTATGCAGGCAATGCGCGGATAGCCGCCGGTCGTCTGGGCATCGTTCATCAATACAATCGGCTGACCGTTGTGCGGAACCTGAATCACGCCAGGCAGCAGACCGTGCGACACCAGTTCCCGATCCGTCATTCGCATCAGCGGTTGTCCCTGCAGGCGGTAGCCCATCCGGTTACTCTGCGGACTGAGATGCCACGGCGATCGCCAGAACGACTCCTGCGAAACGGCGTCAAATTCGTGGTATTCCGGCCCCGGCAGCGCCCGAATGCGATTCCCCCATAGCAGCTGTTTTACCCCTCGCGCTTCCAGGAACGTCCGTCGGGGTTTGCCGGTTGCCAGCCGGTCGCCGTCTTTCAGCAGGCGTCCTTCCAACCCGCCGATGCCCACTTTGAGATCGGTACTGCATGACCCCATCACTTCCGGCACGTCGATACCGCCCGCGACGGCAAGATAGCTGCGCATACCGTGCTGCGGACGTTTTAGCACCAGACGCTGGCCCGCTTTCACCGGCAGACGCCAGCCCGTCCAGACGGGGTGATTATCCAGCCGCGCTTCGCATCCCGCACCGGTCAGGGCAAACCAGCTGTCGGTTTCAAATTCCACAACCAGTTGTCCGAGGGTAATTTCCAACACCGGAGCACTGGCCTCATTACCCACTAACAGGTTAGCGATTTGCATCGCCGGTTTATCCAGCGCACCACAATGGCTAACGCCTGACTGACGAAAACCGTGACGACCGCCATCCTGAACGGAGGTGTACAATCCCGCGCGAATAACATTCAGCATACCCCCTCCTTCTGCGGGATAAAGCGCACGCTATCGCCAGGGCGCAGGAGAACCGGTTCCTCTTTTTTCGGGTCGAACAAGGCCTGCGAGGTATGACCAATCAACTGCCAGCCACCAGGCGTTGGCAGTGGATAAATACCGGTTTGCGGTCCGCCGATACCCACCGATCCAGCCGGAACGATCAGCCGCGGCTCAGCGCGCCTGGGCGTGTGCAGTTGTTCCGGTAAGCTACCGAGATACGGGAATCCCGGCTGAAAACCTAAAAACCAGACCACATACTCGACCGACGCGTGCAGCTCCACTACCTGCTTTTCGCTCAGGCCGCTGTGGCGGGCAACGTCCGCCAGATCGGGACCTCCTGCGCCGCCGTAGGTTACCGGAATTTCGATATAGCGTGAGTCAGGCTCCAGCGCCTCACTCTCCTCCCACCAGCGTTGCAGGCGTTCGATCGCATCCAGCGCCAGCGTTTGCGGGTCACGCAGGATCACGGTGATATTGTTCATTCCCGGAATCGCCTCGACCACGTTTGGCGTCTCAACCAAACGCTGCGCCAGCCGCCAGATACGTTTCTGGCTCGCCAGCGTCACCGGCGGCTCAAGCTCCAGCACTACCGCCGTTTCACCTAACAGATAACAACGCGCTCGTTGCACTTGCGTTCCTCTTGTTTTTATTTATGCCGGGTTTGGAATATCAATAAACGTCACATCCAAATCGGTGTTCTCCGTCAACCATTCGCTGAGCGCACGGATCCCGCCGCGTTCGGTGGCGTGATGCCCGGCGGCGTAAAAATGCAGTCCCTGTTCACGGGCTGAGTGGATGGTTTGTTCGGAAACTTCACCGGTGATAAAGGCGTCAACGCCAGCCTGCGCGGCGCTGTCGATGAAGCTTTGCCCGCCGCCAGTGCACCAGGCGACACGTTTGATAGTATCCGGCCCGGTATCACCGCACCATAACGGCCTGCGTCCAAGACGTGCTTCAATCCACGACGCCAGTTCCAGCCCAGGGACCGGCATCGTCAGTTCGCCCCAGGGAACCAGCGGCTCGATTTCACCCATCACGGTGATCCCCAACAGGGCCGCCAACTGTGCGTTGTTGCCCAGTTCGGGATGTGCATCCAGAGGGAGATGCCAGCCGTAGAGGTTAATGTCATTCGCCAGCAGCGTTTTCAGGCGATTGCGCTTCATCCCGCGAATCACCGGAGATTCGCCTTTCCAGAAATAGCCATGATGAACGATGACCGCATCAGCCTGCAGACGCACCGCTTCATCCAGTAACGCCTGACTGGCGGTCACACCGGTGACGATTTTTTGCACCGTTTCTTTGCCTTCAACCTGCAAACCGTTTGGCGCGTAGTCGCTGATGGCGGCGCTGTTCAGTTTCTCGTTGATCAGTTGTTCCAGTTCGGTGTTTTTCATCATCGATCCCTTGTTTATTTATGCACTCCGTTAACATAGCGTCCCTGTGGCGGTTCGTCGATAGACAATTATTAGCCATATTAAGAAACCATCACCCCGTTCTTAGCCATAAAAAAAGGGGCGTATTAACGCACCTCATTATGAATAGTTATGGCGTCAGGCCGCATAGCCACCGTTAGTTCTTTCGCGCGGCCTCATACGCGGCAAGCGTCTGCTGGCGCGCCAGTTTGTGATCGACAATCGGCTGCGGGTAGTCGAGCGTGATGCTTTCTTTCATCGCCCATTTCCACGGCTCGTGAATCGCCTTGCCCGGTACATGGCTAAGTTCCGGGATCCACCGGCGGATAAACTCCCCCTCTCTGTCGAACTTTTCGCCCTGCGTCGTGGGGTTAAAAATGCGGAAATACGGCGCGGCGTCGGTTCCGGTAGAGGCCGCCCACTGCCAGCCGCCGTTATTCGCAGCGAGATCGCCATCAATCAGTTGCGACATGAAATAGCGTTCACCTTTACGCCAGTCAATCAGCAGATCTTTGACCAGGAAGCTGGCCGCAATCATCCGCAGACGGTTGTGCATCCAGCCGGTGGCGTTCAGTTGCCGCATCGCCGCATCAACAATCGGATAACCCGTTCTCCCCTCCTGCCAGGCCTGTAAATCTTCCGCACGATCCCGCCAGCGCACGCGATCGGTCCAGAGAATAAAGGGGCGGTGTTTGCACAGATTGGGATGGTACGTCATCAGATGGCGATAAAACTCACGCCAGATAAGTTCGTTCAGCCAGACACTGCCCGCGCCGCCGTCCAGCGCCTGCGGCTGTTCCGCCAGCAGGCGATGCAGACACTGGCGCGGCGATAAGCCACCGGTAGCAAGACTGGCGGATAAACGACTGGTGCCCTCAATGGCCGGGAAGTCGCGACATTCGTCGTACTCTCCTGCCCCCTGCTGGCAAAACTGGCGTAACCGGGCAATTGCGGCTTTTTCTTCGGCGGGAAAAAGGGCGGGGTCGAATTCCTGTTGCGGATAGTGAAGGTTAATTGGCACCAGCGCGGAAGAAACACTACCGTTCTCCCGGCGGGCCGGTGCGGATACGCACTCCGGCATCCCCTCCTTCAGCCGTTTTAACCAGGCGTTTTTAAACGGCGTGAAGACTTTATACATCTCATGATTTCCCGTCGTCACCGCACCTGGCGGCAGGATCACGCTGTCATCAAACCCTTCGCAAACCACATGCGGCAGCGCCTTTTCTACCGCCGCATCGCGTTCACGCTCGTTCACTTCATACTGATAGTTATAAAACAGGTGGCTGACGTCATGCTGTTCGCACACCGCTTTCACCGTTTCAATACTGCCCGCGAAGTCATCGACTTCCTCAAACAGCAGCGGAATGCCTTTTTCCGCCAGCGCCTGTTGTAAAGCGTTTAGCTGAGCCTGGATAAAGGCGGCCTGACGCGGTGACATGACGTGATTCTTCCACTGCTCAGGCGTGGAGATAAATAACGCCACAACGCGCGCGGCGCGGTGGCGGCAGGCGGCGGCGAGGGCAAGATTGTCATGCAGACGGAGATCGCGACGAAACCAGACCAGATGGGTGGACATAACACTCCCGAATGAAAAAAATCAACTCCCGTAGCGCAGCCGCAGGGCTTCCGGCCAGGGATCAAAATAGCGTTGCCCGGAGAGATACGCATCCGGATATTCTGCCATATAGTGTTTGAGCAGCGTCACAGGCGCAAGCAGTGGCTGCGTAGCGCGTCGGTAACCGTCAATAAGGGAAGCCAACTCCTGCCGCTGACGGGCATTGAGCTGTTTGCGAAAATAGCCCTGAACGTGCATCAGGACATTGGTATGGTTACGCCGGGTGGCAGGATGGGACATCAGTTTCATCAGGCGCAGACGATATTCAATGAAAAAGTCATCAAGGCTTTCCCACTCGTAAAGCGCAGCGACAAAGCGCCCCAGCTCGCGGTATTCCGGCTGTGAATGGGCCAGCAGCAACAGTTTATAGCGGCTGTGATAGTCAATCAGCGCGCCACGCGTGAGTCCTTGTTGCCGCAATCCATGCAATTCATGCAGGGCATAAATCCGCGCGACAAAATTTTCCCGTAATTGTGGATCGTGCAATCGCCCGTCCTCTTCAACAGGGAGCCACGGATAAGACGCCATCAGGATTGAGGTAAAGATACCGCGACCGGCTTTGCGATTGTTTTTCCCATCGGCGTCATAAACACGAACGCGTTCCATGCCGCAACTTGGGGATTTCGCACAGACAATATAACCACAAAGGTGTTCGAAACGACTGACACGTTCTTCACTGAACGCGGTCATCGCCTGGGTTAAATCGCCCTCGCGCCGGTCACTGAAACGCAGTGCAATTGCCTCTTCCATTTTGACTAAGCGCAATGCAGGACGCGGCACCGGCAGGCCGATCGCCATTTCCGGACAGACGGGTTCAAAGTGCACCCACGGTGAAAGTTCTTCGACTGCAAAGGGCAGGCGTTTGTGTCCACCATCAAAGCGAACCGCCTCCCCTAACAAACAAGCGCTAATGCCAACAGGGATTTTCTCGCTCATGATGTCTCCTTTTCCATTTCTGAAATAAGTGTAGACACAGAGACATAAAAAAACCGCCACATTGCTGTTGGCGGTTTTTCTGAACGCGATGCGCTTAATAGAAATCGCAGGTGGCTTTTTCAGCCTGATCCATCCACACCGGTTTATCGCTGGTTTTTGACCACACGCGGTGTAAATAGCTATAAAAACGGGCGCGGTCTTTCCAGAACAGCATGACCGGTAGTGCCAGCACCCCAGCCACGACGGCGAAAGTACGGCGTAACAATACAACATGTGCTGGATATTCTTTGTACAACTCCATGATTCTCTCCCCTTTATCTGGCCGGTAATCATCACCGGTAAAGTCAAAATTGGTTATCTGCTGAAAATAGTACCGCTTTGCGTGTAATTTTACTACTCATCCGACCACTTATTTTTAGCTATTTACGCTTTATTTATCTTTATCGCGTAATTAAGTTACAAAAAAGTTAAATTAATACTAATCATTAGTTAAATAATGGTCTTTGCCATTTTTATACTTTTTTTACACCCCCGACGTCGATTTTTGCGAAATCTTTGCAGGCAGATATTTACGCTTTGTTTATCACATTTATGCCACGGGAGGTGCACTGTGAGTGCAGGCGTGATAATCGGCATCGTGCTGATTTTCTTATTATTAGGTTACCTGGTATATGCATTGATCAATGCGGAGGCGTTCTGATGGCTGCGCAAGGATTTTTACTCATCGCCAGTTTTCTGCTGATTCTGTTCGTGCTCGCCAGGCCGTTAGGCGCGGGCCTGGCACGGCTGATCGGCAACCATTCGCTGCCTGGTACCGCGAGGGTTGAACGCCTGATCTGGCGCGGTCTGGGCATTTCGACAGACGAGATGAACTGGAAGCAGTACCTGCTGGCGATCCTCGCGTTGAATGTGCTGGGGTTGACGCTCCTGTTCCTGCTGTTGTTGTGGCAACACCTTCTGCCGCTGAATCCACAGCAGTTGCCCGGTCTGCCCTGGCATCTGGCGCTTAATACGGCGGTGAGTTTTGTTACCAATACCAACTGGCAGGCTTACAGCGGGGAAACCACCTTAAGCTATTTCAGCCAG
Organism: Citrobacter sp. LST-B2; assembly: GCF_057983045.1. Classification (NCBI taxonomy): domain Bacteria; kingdom Pseudomonadati; phylum Pseudomonadota; class Gammaproteobacteria; order Enterobacterales; family Enterobacteriaceae; genus Citrobacter; species Citrobacter sp. LST-B2. The sequence continues at coordinate 1,579,215 of NZ_CP192598.1, read as the reverse complement.
ATGGCCGGGCTGACGGTACAAAACTTCCTGTCCGCCGCGACCGGCATTGCGGTGGTGTTCGCGCTGATCCGCGCCTTTACCCGCCAGAGCATGAATACGCTGGGCAATGCGTGGGTCGACCTGGTGCGTATTACCTTGTGGATTTTATGCCCCATCGCGCTGGTGATTGCGCTGTTCTTTATTCAGCAAGGCAGCCTGCAAAATCTGCTGCCCTATCAGACTTTCACTACTCTGGAAGGTGTGCAGCAACTGCTGCCGATGGGGCCGGTGGCCTCGCAGGAAGCCATCAAGATGCTGGGGACCAACGGCGGCGGCTTCTTTAACGCCAACTCGGCACACCCGTTCGAAAACCCCACCGCGCTGACCAACATGGTGCAAATGCTGGCCATCTTTTTAATTCCAGCCGCGCTCTGTTTCGCGTTTGGCGACGCGGCAGGCGATCGCCGTCAGGGGCGGATGTTGCTGTGGGCCATGTCGCTCATCTTCACCGTCTGCGTCGCCGTGGTGATGTGGGCGGAGGTCCAGGGCAACCCCCATCTGCTGCAATTTGGCGCGGATTCCACTCTTAATATGGAAGGCAAAGAGAGCCGCTTTGGCGTGCTGGTGAGCAGTCTGTTTGCGGTGGTGACGACGGCAGCCTCATGCGGCGCGGTGATCGCCATGCACGACTCGTTTACCGCGCTGGGCGGCATGGTGCCAATGTGGCTGATGCAGATTGGCGAAGTGGTGTTCGGCGGCGTTGGTTCGGGCCTTTACGGCATGCTGTTGTTCGTGCTGCTGGCAGTGTTTATCGCCGGACTGATGATTGGCCGCACGCCAGAATACCTGGGCAAAAAGATCGACGTTCGCGAGATGAAAATGACCGCACTGGCGATTCTGGTCACCCCTGCGCTGGTTTTACTCGGCACCGCGCTTGCCATGATGACCGATGCGGGACGCAGCGCCATGCTCAACCCTGGCCCACACGGCTTTAGCGAAGTCCTGTACGCCGTCTCTTCCGCCGCCAACAACAACGGCAGCGCCTTTGCTGGTCTGAGCGCAAACACCCCGTTCTGGAACTGCCTGCTGGCGTTTTGCATGTTCGTCGGTCGCTTCGGGGTCATCATCCCGGTGATGGCGATTGCCGGATCGCTGGTGGCGAAAAAGAGCCAACCGGCCAGTCCCGGCACCCTGGCGACCCACGGCGCGCTGTTTGTCGGTTTACTGATCGGCACAGTGCTGTTAGTCGGCGCCCTGACCTTTATTCCTGCACTGGCGCTTGGCCCAGTCGCTGAACACCTTTCCTTACGCTAAGCGATGCGGAGCAAATGTTATGAGTCGCAAACAACTGGCGCTGTTCGAACCGTCTCTGGTCGCTCAGGCGCTGATGGACGCAGTGAAAAAATTAAGCCCACATACCCAGTGGCGCAACCCGGTGATGTTCATTGTCTGGATGGGTAGCCTGCTGACCACCGTGATTACCGTTGCGATGGCGACAGGACAGATGGCCGGCAGCGCGCTGTTTACCGGGGCGATCAGTCTGTGGCTGTGGGTCACTGTACTGTTTGCCAACTTTGCGGAAGCGCTCGCCGAAGGGCGCAGTAAAGCACAGGCCAACAGCCTCAAAGGAGTGAAAAAGACGGCCTTTGCCCGCAAACTGCGCGAGCCGAAGTACGGCGCGAAAATGGATCACGTTCCGGCCGATGAGCTACGCAAAGGCGACATCGTGCTGGTGGAAGCAGGTGATATCATTCCCTGTGACGGCGAAGTCATTGAAGGCGGCGCCTCCGTGGATGAAAGTGCGATTACCGGAGAGTCTGCGCCGGTCATCCGCGAATCCGGCGGCGATTTCGCCTCGGTGACTGGCGGGACGCGCATTCTCTCCGACTGGCTGGTGATCGAGTGTAGCGTGAACCCTGGCGAAACTTTCCTTGACCGGATGATCGCCATGGTCGAAGGCGCCCAGCGCCGTAAAACGCCCAACGAGATCGCCCTGACCATTCTGCTGGTAGCCCTGACGATTGTCTTTTTGCTGGCAACCGCCACGCTGTGGCCATTTTCTGCCTGGGGCGGTCACGCGGTCAGCGTCACGGTGCTGGTCGCCCTGTTGGTTTGTCTGATCCCAACGACAATCGGCGGGTTACTCTCCGCGATTGGCGTCGCCGGGATGAGCCGTATGCTCGGTGCGAACGTCATCGCCACCAGTGGCCGCGCGGTGGAAGCCGCAGGCGACGTGGACGTACTGCTGCTGGACAAAACCGGCACCATTACTCTCGGTAACCGTCAGGCCTCGGACTTCCTGCCTGCGCAGGGTGTCGACGAAAAAACGCTGGCCGACGCCGCACAGCTTTCGTCGTTAGCCGATGAGACGCCGGAAGGTCGCAGCATTGTGATCCTCGCCAAGCAGCGCTTTAATCTGCGCGAACGTGACGTGCAGTCGCTGCATGCCACCTTCGTCCCCTTTACCGCCCAGAGTCGTATGAGCGGTATTAACATCGACAACCGGATGATTCGTAAAGGTTCCGTCGACGCCATCCGTCGCCACATTGAGGCCAGCGGCGGCCAGTTCCCGGCGGATGTCGAGCAGAAAGTGGACAGCGTCGCCCGTCTGGGCGCCACGCCGCTCGTGGTGGTGGAAGGTTCCCGGGTGCTAGGCGTGATCGCGCTGAAAGATATCGTCAAAGGCGGGATAAAAGAGCGTTTTGCCCAGTTGCGTAAAATGGGCATTAAAACGGTGATGATCACTGGCGATAATCGCCTGACCGCCGCCGCCATCGCCGCCGAGGCGGGTGTGGATGACTTTCTTGCCGAAGCGACACCGGAAGCCAAGCTGGCGCTCATCCGCCAGTATCAGGCGGAAGGCCGCTTAGTGGCGATGACCGGTGATGGTACCAACGACGCCCCGGCGCTGGCCCAGGCCGATGTCGCGGTAGCAATGAACTCCGGTACGCAGGCGGCAAAAGAAGCGGGCAACATGGTCGATCTCGACTCTAACCCCACCAAGCTTATCGAAGTGGTGCACATCGGCAAACAGATGCTGATGACGCGTGGTTCACTGACCACGTTCAGTATCGCCAACGACGTGGCGAAGTATTTTGCGATCATTCCGGCCGCGTTCGCCGCGACCTATCCGCAACTGAATGCGCTGAACATCATGCGTCTGCATTCGCCGGACTCGGCCATTCTGAGTGCGGTGATCTTTAACGCCTTGATTATTGTCTTTCTGATCCCGCTGGCGCTGAAAGGCGTGAGCTACAAACCGCTTTCCGCCTCCGCCATGCTGCGCCGTAACCTGTGGATTTACGGTCTGGGGGGGCTGGTGGTGCCGTTTATTGGCATCAAAGTAATTGATTTGCTGCTGACCCTGCTGGGTCTGGTGTGAGGTGTCTGATGAGTGCTTTACGTCCGTTGTTTTCAACACTGATTTTCCTGCTGCTGCTGACGGGCGGTGCGTATCCGCTGCTGACCACCGCGCTGGGGCAATGGTGGTTCCCGTATCAGGCCAACGGTTCACTGATTCGGGATGAGCATGGGGTGCGGGGTTCTGCGCTGATCGGGCAGAACTTTACCTCTGAAGGCTATTTCCAGGGACGGCCTTCGGCCACCGCTGAAATGCCCTATAATCCCATGGCATCCGGCGGCAGTAACCTCGCCGCCAGTAACCCGGAACTGGATAAACAACTGCAAAACCGGGTCACCACCCTGCGCGCCGCCAACCCGCAGGCCAGTCGTAACGTACCGGTGGAACTGGTTACTGCCTCCGCGAGCGGTCTGGACAACAACCTGACACCCGCTGCGGTGGCATGGCAAATCCCCCGCGTGGCGCAGGCTCGTCATCTGACCATTGAACAGGTGACGCAACGGGTTGCAGAATACACGCAGAAACCACTGGTGAGCTTTATCGGTCAACCGGTCGTAAATATTGTCGAACTCAATTTAGCGCTGGACAGCATGAATGGCGAATAGTGAACCAGTACGCCCCGATCCCGATCGCCTGCTTGAGCAGGCGGTCGCCCCCCATCGGGGAAAACTAAAAATCTTCTTCGGCGCCTGTGCGGGCGTCGGGAAAACCTGGTCGATGCTGGCTGAAGCCCAGCGCCTGCGCGCACAGGGACTCGACATCCTGATTGGCGTGGTGGAGACCCATGGACGCAAAGAGACCGCCGCTCTGCTGGAGGGTCTCAGCATTCTGCCGTTGAAACGCCAGGCGCGCCACGGACGTCATATCAGTGAATTCGATCTCGATGCCGCGCTCGCACGCCGTCCGGCGCTGATCTTAATGGATGAACTGGCGCACAGTAATGCGCCGGGTTCACGCCATCCCAAGCGCTGGCAGGACATTGAAGAACTGCTCGACGCCGGTATTGATGTCTTTACCACCGTCAACGTGCAGCATCTCGAAAGCCTGAACGATGTGGTCAGCGGCGTGACGGGGATTCAGGTGCGCGAAACCGTGCCGGATCCGTTTTTTGACGCTGCCGACGAGGTGGTGTTGGTCGATTTACCACCTGACGATCTGCGCCAGCGCCTGAAAGAGGGCAAAGTCTATATTGCGGGACAGGCCGAGCGTGCTATTGAACACTTTTTCCGTAAGGGTAATTTAATCGCGCTACGCGAACTGGCGCTGCGCCGCACCGCCGATCGGGTGGACGATCAGATGCGCGCCTGGCGCGGTCGTCCGGGTGAAGAGAAGGTCTGGCATACCCGCGACGCCATACTGCTCTGCATTGGTCACAACACCGGCAGTGAAAAACTGGTGCGTACTGCCGCACGACTGGCGTCGCGACTGGGCAGCATCTGGCACGCCGTCTACGTCGAAACCCCCGCGCTGCATCGCTTGCCGGAAAAGCAGCGGCGCAATATTCTGCACGCCCTGCGACTGGCGCAAGAGCTGGGCGCGGAGACCGCCACGCTATCCGATCCCAGCGAGGATAAAGCGGTGGTCCGCTACGCTCGCGAGCATAATCTGGGAAAAATAGTGCTGGGGCGGACGTCAACGCGACGCTGGTGGCACCGGGAGTCGTTTGCCGATCGGCTGGCGAAACGCGCCCCTGAGCTGGATTTGATGGTGGTCGCCCTCGATGAGCCACCGGTGCGGACGCTGTCGTCCCTGCCCGATACCCGCGCCTTTAAAGACAAGTGGCGGGTGCAAATTCAGGGCTGTCTGGTTGCCGTTGCACTCTGCGCTCTGACAACGTTTATCGCCAGCCAGTGGCTGGCCGCCTTTGATGCCGCAAACCTGGTGATGCTCTATCTGCTCGGTGTGGTGGTCATCGCTCTCTTCTATGGTCGCTGGCCATCGGCGTTTTCCACCTTTATTGGCGTGGTCAGCTTTGATCTGTTCTTCATTGCGCCGCGCGGCACGCTCGCCGTCTCGGACGTGCAGTATCTCCTCACCTTCGGCGTCATGCTGACGGTTGGACTGGTCGTGGGTAACCTGACGGCGGGCGTGCGCTATCAGGCTCGCGTTGCGCGCTACCGGGAACAGCGAACTCGTCATCTTTATGAGATGTCGAAAGCGTTGGCGATGGGGCGCAGTGCGCAAGACATCGCCAGTACCAGCGAACAATTTATTGCCTCCACCTTTCATGCCCGCAGCCAGATTTTATTGCCGAATGAAGAGGGCAAACTGGCCGCCCTCACCCACCAGCAGGGAATGACCCCCTGGGATGATGCTATTGCCCGCTGGAGCTTTGATAAAGGGTTACCGGCAGGCGCTGGCACCGATACCCTGCCAGGCGTGCCGTACCAGATCCTGCCGTTACGCAGCGCCGACAAAACCCACGGCCTGGTGGTTGTCGAACCCGGCAATCTGCGTCAGTTAATGATCCCCGAGCAGCAGCGACTGTTGGAAACCTTCACTTTGCTGGTGGCGAATGCGCTGGAACGTCTGACCTTAACGGCCAGCGAAGAGCAGGCGCGGCTGGCCAGCGAACGGGAAAGCCTGCGCAACGCTCTGCTCGCGGCACTTTCTCACGACCTGCGCACCCCGCTGACCGTGCTGTTTGGTCAGGCGGAAATCCTCACGCTCGACCTCGCCAGCGAAGGCTCGCCTCATGCCAGACAGGCCAGCGAAATTCGCCAGCATGTACTGAATACCACCCGTCTGGTGAATAACCTGTTGGATATGGCGCGGATTCAGTCTGGTGGTTTCAACCTCAAAAAAGAGTGGCTGACGCTGGAAGAAGTAGTGGGCAGCGCGCTGAAAATGCTGGAGCCAGGCCTGGTTCATCCGGTAAACCTTTCCCTGCCCGCGCCGCTGACCCTCATTCACGTCGATGGCCCCCTGTTCGAACGGGTACTGATTAATCTGCTGGAGAATGCCATTAAATATGCCGGACCGCAGGCGGAGATCGGCATCGACGCGCACGTTGAAGACGAACATCTGCAACTCGACGTCTGGGATAATGGGCCAGGCATTCCACAAGGACAGGAGCAGCGCGTGTTCGATAAATTCTCACGGGGGAACAAAGAGTCGGCGGTGCCGGGCGTCGGGCTGGGGCTGGCCATTTGTCGGGCGATAGTGGAAGTGCATGGCGGGTCAATTGCCGTCTATAATCGCCCTCAGGGCGGTGCCTGTTTCCGTGTTACACTGAGGCAAGACGCTCCACCAGAACTTGAAGATTTTCATGAGGATATGTGACAAACGTTCTGATTGTTGAAGATGAGCAGGCCATTCGCCGCTTTCTGCGTACCGCGCTGGAAGCCGATGGGTTGCGCGTGTACGACGCCGAGACGCTTCAGCGTGGTTTGCTGGAAGCGGCAACGCGCAAGCCCGATCTCATTATTCTCGATCTCGGCCTGCCGGATGGTGACGGCATCGATTTCATTCGCGACCTGCGACAGTGGAGCGCCGTCCCGGTGATCGTGCTCTCTGCACGTAGCGAAGAGAGCGATAAAATTGCCGCGCTCGACGCCGGTGCCGACGACTACCTGAGCAAACCGTTTGGCATTGGCGAGTTACAGGCACGTCTGCGCGTCGCCCTGCGCCGTCATTCTGCAACGCCCTCTCCTGAGCCGGTGGTACGCTTTTCCGATGTGGTCGTCGATCTCGCTGCGCATCTGATTCATCGCGGAGAAACAGAAATCCATTTAACACCGATTGAGTTTCGCCTGCTGGCCGTGTTGCTCAACAACGCCGGGAAAGTGCTGACCCAGCGCCAGTTGTTGAACCAGGTCTGGGGACCGAACGCCGTCGAGCACAGCCATTATTTGCGTATTTATATGGGTCACTTGCGACAGAAACTGGAGCGTGATCCCGCGCGCCCCCGCCACTTTATTACCGAAACCGGTATTGGCTATCGTTTTATGCCATGAATGGTTATTCATTATTTTTAAATAAATCTTAAAATTAATTTTTATTATTCTTACTTAGCCGAAATTATATTATTTCGGGTATTTAAGATTTTCCACAAAATTAAAAAATACAGAATTATAACAAATAATAAACAAAACGATATCTTATCGCCAGCCATGCATAAAAAACGACTAAATATTTTGCGAATGATCGTTTTTTATTGATCTCCTTCACGGATCAGGCCGTTTTCCTGGATAAAATACCTTCACCTTCTACTGATAAAGAAAAGGTAATCAAAATGGAAAACAATAGCCGTACTATGCCACATATCAGGCGGACAACACATATTATGATGTTTGCCCACCGTAATAGTTTTGACTTTCATTTCTTTAATGCCCGTTAGTCTTTCGACTATGGGCACTCCAGCATACAGGTCTTCCTGACTCGCTGTATCGCAGGCTCACGCCTGTATTCCTCAGTGCTCACTCTGCTTAAGCCTTGATTTGCCTGTGACCGGACAGGTAAGGTTTTTTGCATCCTGAAAAAAAGCAATTTACTGATTTATTTATCAGGGGACACACTTTGCTTTTATTCCGGCGTTATCAGTTTCTCATTCGGGAAATTGAGGACCTGCTATTATCTGAAAATAAAGAGATGAAAATGTCTGAATTAAAAATTGCCGTGAGTCGTTCTTGCCCTGACTGTTTTTCTACACAACGCACGATTGTGAATGTTGATGAAAGTAATTTTATTGATGTCGCTGCCGTCGTGTTGTCTGTCAATGATATTGAACGTGGGAAGCTCGATGAAATTGACGCGACCGGATACGGTATTCCGGTATTTATCGCAACCGAAGAGGAAGAGCGCGTTCCGGCAGAACATCTGCCGCGCATTTCGGGCGTATTCGAATGCAATGAAGCCCGTACCGCTTTCTACGGTCGTCAGTTAGAAACGGCAGCCAGTCATTACGAAACACAATTACGACCACCGTTCTTCCGCGCGCTGGTTGATTATGTAAACCAGGGAAACAGCGCCTTCGACTGCCCAGGACATCAGGGCGGCGAGTTTTTCCGCCGTCACCCGGCAGGTAACCAGTTCGTGGAATATTTCGGCGAAACGCTTTTCCGCTCCGACCTGTGCAATGCTGACGTAGCAATGGGCGATTTGCTGATCCATGAAGGCGCACCGTGCATCGCCCAGCAACATGCCGCGAAGGTTTTTAATGCCGATAAAACCTACTTTGTGTTAAACGGAACCTCTTCGTCTAACAAAGTGGTGCTGAACGCACTGCTGACTCCGGGCGATCTGGTGCTCTTCGACCGTAACAACCACAAGTCAAACCACCACGGCGCGTTATTGCAGGCGGGCGCAACGCCGGTCTATCTGGAAACCGCACGTAACCCGTACGGCTTTATCGGCGGGATCGATGCCCACTGCTTTGAAGAAAGCTACCTGCGCGAACTGGTCAGCGAAGTGGCGCCGCAACGGGCTCGTGACGCACGTCCATTCCGTCTTGCCGTTATCCAGTTGGGCACCTACGACGGCACGATTTATAACGCCCGTCAGGTGGTGGATAAAATTGGTCACCTTTGCGATTACATTCTGTTCGATTCTGCCTGGGTGGGCTATGAGCAGTTTATCCCGATGATGGCGGATTGTTCTCCGCTGCTACTGGAACTGAACGAAAACGATCCGGGCATTCTGGTAACGCAGTCCGTTCACAAACAGCAAGCGGGCTTCTCCCAGACCTCGCAAATTCACAAAAAAGACAGCCATATCAAAGGTCAGCCGCGCTATGTGCCGCATAAACGCATGAATAACGCGTTCATGATGCACGCCTCCACCAGCCCGTTCTATCCGCTGTTTGCCGCACTGGATATTAACGCCAAAATGCACGAAGGCGTCAGTGGCCGCAACATGTGGATGGACTGTGTCGCCAACGGTATCGACGCCCGTAAGCTGATCCTTGATAACTGCCATCATATCCGTCCCTTTGTTCCGGAACTGGTTGATGGCAAACCGTGGCAGTCTTATCCGACTGCGGAAATCGCCAACGATCTGCGCTTTTTCCACTTCGTCCCTGGCGAACACTGGCATGCGTTTGAAGGTTACGCCGAGCATCAATACTTTGTTGACCCTTGCAAACTGTTGTTGACCACCCCGGGTATCAACGCACGCAATGGCGAGTACGACACCTTCGGCGTCCCGGCGACTATTCTTGCCAACTTCCTGCGTGAAAACGGCGTGGTCCCGGAAAAATGCGACCTCAACTCGATCCTGTTCCTGCTGACCCCGGCGGAAGACATGGCGAAACTGCAACAACTCGTCGCCCTGCTGGTGCGCTTCGAGCGCCTGCTGGAATCTGACGCACCGCTGGCGGACGTTCTGCCGTCTATCTACAAACAGCACGAAGCGCGTTATGCCGGTTACACCCTGCGCCAGTTGTGTCAGGAGATGCACGACCTGTATGCGCGTCACAACGTGAAACAACTGCAAAAAGAGATGTTCCGCAAGTCCCATTTCCCGCGCGTCAGCATGAACCCACAAGATGCCAACTACGCCTATCTGCGTGGTGAGGTGGATCTGGTGCCGCTGCCTGAGGCCGAAGGCCGTATTGCCGCTGAAGGCGCGCTCCCTTACCCGCCGGGTGTGCTGTGTGTGGTTCCTGGGGAAGTCTGGGGCGGTGCGGTACTGCGTTACTTCAGCGCACTGGAAGAAGGGATCAACCTGCTGCCCGGTTTCGCGCCGGAACTTCAGGGTGTGTACATCAACGAGTGCGATGGTCGCAAACAGGTGTGGTGCTACGTGATTAAACCGCGTGAAGCACAAAGCGACCTGTTGAAAGGAGAAGCATTATGAGTAAAGCCAAATCCAATAAAATGGGCGTGATGCAGCTCACCATCCTGACCATGGTCAATATGATGGGCTCCGGGATCATCATGCTGCCGACCAAACTGGCTGAAGTCGGCACCATTTCGATTATCTCCTGGCTGGTGACAGCCGTCGGGTCCATGGCGCTGGCCTGGGCGTTCGCCAAGTGCGGAATGTTCAGCCGTAAAGCCGGCGGGATGGGGGGCTACGCAGAATATGCGTTTGGTAAATCCGGTAACTTTATGGCGAACTACACCTATGGGGTATCGCTGTTGATTGCCAACGTCGCCATTGCCATCTCCGCCGTGGGTTACGGTACCGAACTTTTCGGCGCCACCCTCTCCCCGGTGCAAATCGGTCTCGCCACCATCGGCGTACTGTGGATCTGTACGGTCGCGAACTTTGGCGGTGCGCGCATTACCGGACAGATCAGTAGCATTACCGTCTGGGGGGTGATCATTCCGGTGGTCGGTCTGTGCATTATCGGCTGGTTCTGGTTTAGCCCGACGCTGTATGCCAACTCGTGGAACCCGCATCATGTACCGTTCTTTACCGCCGTCGGTTCCTCTATCGCCATGACGCTGTGGGCGTTCCTTGGTCTGGAATCCGCCTGTGCGAACGCGGAAGTGGTGGAAAACCCGGAGAAGAACGTACCGATTGCCGTACTGGGCGGGACGCTGGGCGCGGCGGTGATCTACATCGTCTCTACCAACGTGATTGCCGGGATTGTGCCTAACATGGATCTGGCTAACTCCACCGCACCGTTTGGTCTGGCGTTCGCGCAGATGTTCACACCGGAAGTGGGTAAAGTGATCATGGCGCTGATGATCATGTCCTGCTGTGGTTCATTGCTGGGCTGGCAATTCACCATTGCGCAGGTCTTTAAATCCTCTGCCGATGAAGGCTATTTCCCGAAAATCTTTTCTCGCGTGACCAAAGTCGATGCGCCGGTTCAGGGGATGCTGACGATTGTTATCATCCAGAGTGGCTTATCGCTGATGACCATCAGCCCGTCGCTGAACAGCCAGTTTAACGTGCTGGTCAACCTGGCCGTGGTGACGAATATCATTCCGTATATTCTGTCGATGGCCGCACTGGTGATCATCCAGAGAGTGGCGAACGTTCCGCCGTCAAAGGCGAAGATGGCAAACTTTGTCGCCTTCATCGGTGCGATGTACAGCTTCTATGCGCTCTACTCGTCAGGTGAAGAAGCGATGTTGTATGGTTCCATCGTGACCTTCCTCGGCTGGACGCTGTACGGCCTGGTATCACCACGCTTTGAACTGAAGAATAAGCACGGTTAAGGCTAGCCAAACAAAAAAGGAGCCTTTCGGCTCCTTTTTTAATTCAGTGGTACAACTCAGGCGTTTTTCAGCACTTCGCTGACGATTTCGACCGCTTCTTTCTCGATCTGCTTGCGATGTTCTTCGCCAAGGAAGCTCTCGCAATAGATCTTGTACGCATCTTCCGTACCCGACGGGCGTGCCGCGAACCAACCATTGTCAGTCATGACTTTCAGACCGCCAATCGACGCACCGTTACCGGGTGCCGCCGTCAGACGTGCTGTGATCGGGTCTCCAGCCAGCGTACTGGCGCTGACCATCTCCGGAGACAGTTTCGACAGCGCCGCTTTCTGTGCCGATGTTGCGCCAGCTTGCAGACGGTTGTAGCTCGGCGCACCAAAACGGGCGGCAAGCTCGTTGTAGTGCTCCTGCGGGTTCTTCCCGGTGACGGCAGTAATTTCTGCTGCCAGCAGACACATGATGATCCCGTCTTTATCAGTAGACCACGGCGTACCGTCAAAACGCAGGAAGGATGCCCCCGCGCTCTCTTCGCCGCCAAAGCCGAAGCTGCCGTCAAACAGACCATCAACAAACCATTTAAAGCCAACCGGAACTTCAACCAGTTTACGCCCCAGATCGTTAACCACGCGGTCAATCATTGCCGACGACACCAGCGTCTTACCGACAGCCACGTCTTTGCCCCACTGCGGACGATGCTGGAACAGGTAGTTGATAGCCACCGCCAGGTAGTGGTTTGGATTCATCAACCCCGCCGGAGTGACAATACCGTGACGGTCATAATCCGGATCGTTGGCGAACGCCAGGTCAAACTTATCACGCAGCGCCAGCAAACCGGCCATGGCACATTCAGACGAGCAGTCCATACGGATTGCGCCATCTTTATCGAGATGCATAAAGCGGAAAGTCTGATCAACCTGATCGTTTACGATGGTCAGATTCAGTTTGTAATGCTCTGCGATACGCTTCCAGTATTCAATACCGGAGCCGCCCAGCGGATCCACACCCAGCGTCAGACCGGCTTTCTGAATCGCCGCCATATCGACGATATCTGCCAGCCCCTCAACGAACGGCTGTACCAGGTCCTGCTCTTTGACATGACCGGATGCCAGCGCTGCATCCAGAGAAATGCGCTTCACGCCTTTCAGATCGTCAGCCAGCAGCGCATTCGCCCGATCTTCCACCACTTTCGTGACGTTGGTATCTGCCGGGCCACCATTAGGCGGGTTGTATTTAATGCCACCATCTTCTGGCGGGTTGTGGGACGGGGTAATCACAATACCGTCAGCCAGCGGACCGCCTTTTTTGTTGTGAACCAGAATGGCATTTGACACAGCGGGTGTTGGGGTAAAACCGTTGTTCTCCTGAACAATCACATCAACACCGTTCGCGGCAAGCACTTCCAGAACGGAGATAAACGCCGGTTCAGACAGTGCATGGGTATCTTTCCCCACGTAGCATGGACCCGTAATACCATTTTTTGCACGTTCTTCCGCGATAGCCTGCGCAATCGCCAGAATGTGGGGTTCGTTGAAGCTATGACGGCCTGCACTGCCACGGTGTCCGGAGGTGCCGAACTTCACCGCGTGTTCCGCATTTCCTTTTGCGGGCTTCAGTACATAGTATTGTGACGTCAGTTGCGCGACGTTAATCAAATCACTCTGTTGCGCAGGTTTACCTGCACGGTCGTGGATTGCCATTGCCTGGTCCTTTTCTGCATGGATTAAATTGTTCCGCAAACCTTTTCAATCAATTCCGCCGGGAATTGCATTGACTGCATGATGTGCTCAATCATGCTGCATTTACGGCCGGTGTTGGTGTTGGTGATCACCCAATACGGCGTGCCGGGCACGTGTTTTGGTTTGGTTTGGTTACCGTTTTTCAGTAGCGTCTGTTCATCAGCCGCGAAGTAGACACGCGTACGGCCATGCAACGATTCGGTTGCCTCAGCAAACGCGTGCTGATCCAGTGTATAGAGTGTAGTCAGCACCAGCATAAAGCGGTTAACGGCCTTCTTCTGTTCCGCATATTCATCGGACAGAAGCAGTTCACGCATAGCGCGCACTTTATCTTTGACAAGATTGACGGGTTTCGCCTCAGCAACAACCGGTTGCGCAGCGCGAACCTCTTTTGTCACTGGCGTGACGGGCTGTGATGCGGCGGAAAACTTCAACATACGCCGTAAAATCTCGGATGCGCTCTCGCCGATATGCTTCGTGTGGCTGGCAATATAGCTGTAGAGTTCATCATCAACTTCAATCGTTTTCATCTTAATCCAGTGCGGTGTCTTATCTGATCTGAAATACAAATCGTTGGGAGTATAGGAGCAAATCCCAACAGCGAATAGCGTCAAACCCGGCTGAACAAAAAACTCGGAGAAAACCGAAGTGGTTGCAGCCCAGTGGCAGAATGGTCAACATAATACCCTAACCCGACAGAGCGAAAAAAAGAACTTTGCCATGAAATTGAATATCCGAGCGCAATCCGCACAAAACCTGCACAATAATTCTCCCATCGTACTGGTTCACGGTTTATTTGGCAGTCTGGACAATCTGGGCGTGCTTGCTCGTGATCTGGTGAACGACCATGACATCATCCAGGTCGATATGCGTAACCACGGTCTCTCTCCTCGCGACCCAGTGATGAACTACCCGGCGATGGCGCAGGATCTGCTGGATACGCTGGATGCGCAACACCTCGAAAAAGCCACCTTCATTGGCCACTCGATGGGGGGTAAAGCGGTGATGGCGCTCAGTGCGCTGGCTCCGGAACGCATCGATCGCTTAGTGGCTATCGATATCGCCCCGGTGGACTATCATGTCCGCCGCCACGACGAAATTTTCGCGGCTATCAACGCGGTGACGGCATCAGCGGCAAAAACTCGCCAGCAGGCGGCAGCGGTCATGCGCGAACATCTTAATGAAGAAGGCGTGATTCAATTTTTGCTGAAATCGTATGTTGACGGCGAGTGGCGCTTCAACGTGCCGGTACTGTGGGAACAATATCCGCATATCGTCGGCTGGGAGACAATTCCCGCCTGGAATCATCCGGCGCTGTTTATCCCCGGCGGCAACTCCCCATACGTCACCGAGGCGTATCGCGACGATTTACTGGCACAGTTTCCGCAAGCACGTGCGCATGTGATTGCCGGGGCCGGTCACTGGGTGCATGCCGAAAAACCGGAGGCGGTGTTGCGCGCCATCCGTCGTTATCTTAATGAAACAGCTAACTGATTAAAAACTCAGCGTCCGTGCGCGATTACGCGTGTGAACGTTGGCGCGCCTCATTCGCTGATGTATGATGGCGCGCTATCCATCCGGGCAGAGGCCTGGCTGATTGTTTCCCCGAAGTCACCAATATCATGGCCAAAGAACAAACGGACCGTACGACACTAGATCTGTTCGCGCACGAGCGTCGCCCGGGACGACCGAAAACCAATCCGCTTTCACGCGATGAACAGCTGCGCATTAATAAGCGTAATCAACTCAAACGCGACAAAGTTCGCGGTCTTAAGCGTGTCGAACTCAAACTCAACGCAGAAGCTGTTGACGCGTTGAATGAGCTGGCGGAATCCCGAGAGATGAGCCGCAGTGAACTGATCGAAGAGATATTGATGGCCCAACTGGCAACGCTACGCGGCCAGGATCTCGCCTGAAATTATCCTCTCTCCCACTTTCGTGTAGCATGGAGTGCACTCGTATGCGTTTGCTATTTCCGCATACCTGACTGTTCTGCTATGATTGCCCTTATCTGTGGGCAATTCGCCACCACCATTTCAATAAGTTTCAAGAGGTTACTTTACTCATGGCAATCACTGGCATCTTTTTCGGCAGCGACACCGGGAATACCGAAAATATCGCAAAAATGATTCAAAAACAGCTTGGTAAAGACGTTGCCGATGTGCATGACATTGCAAAAAGCAGCAAGGAAGATCTCGAAAGTTATGACATTCTGCTGCTTGGCATCCCAACCTGGTACTACGGTGAAGCGCAGTGCGACTGGGACGACTTCTTCCCTACCCTCGAAGACATCGATTTTAACGGCAAACTGGTCGCACTGTTCGGCTGTGGCGATCAGGAAGATTATGCAGAATACTTCTGCGACGCGTTAGGCACAATCCGCGATATCATTGAGCCGCGCGGTGCAACCATCGTGGGTCACTGGCCGACCGCTGGCTATCATTTTGAAGCCTCCAAAGGTCTGGCGGATGATAACCATTTTGTCGGTCTGGCGATTGACGAAGACCGTCAGCCGGAACTGACCGCCGAGCGCGTGGAAAAATGGGTGAAGCAGATCTCTGAAGAATTGCACCTTGATGAGATCATCAACGCCTGATGTACGGCGGCGCAGACAAGGTTTGCGCCGCATCAATAGACAGAACCAATCAAAATAATTGCTACAAATTTGTAACTTTCTTGCCCATCCCTGTACAATGTGCGGGAGTTTTTAGGTGGCGCTCTCATTTCCAGGCAATACCGACTATTTATTAACATTTGCCAGAGGCTTGCAGTTTTCATTTAGACACGGCAGTCCTATAATGAAACGCATTATCCCGAGTGCAATTTCTGTCACTTCTTGTATGAAGTGAATCGTTTAGCAACAGGACAGATTCCGCATGACTGACAACAATACCGCATTAAAGAAGGCTGGCCTGAAAGTAACGCTTCCACGTTTAAAGATTCTGGAAGTTCTTCAGGGACCGGATAACCATCACGTCAGTGCGGAAGATTTATACAAACGGCTGATCGACATGGGTGAAGAAATTGGTCTGGCGACCGTGTATCGCGTGCTGAACCAGTTTGATGACGCCGGTATCGTAACCCGCCACAATTTTGAAGGCGGCAAATCCGTTTTCGAGCTGACCCAGCAGCATCATCACGATCACCTGATTTGCCTTGATTGCGGCAAAGTGATCGAATTTAGCGATGAGTCTATTGAAGCGCGCCAGCGTGAGATCGCGTCGAAGCATGGCATTCGTCTGACGAACCATAGCCTCTACCTCTATGGCCACTGCGCTGAAGGCGATTGCCGCGAAAACGAACACGCGCATGACGCGAAATAATCTGCATTATTCTGAAAAGCCAACCTGCCGGTTGGCTTTTTTTATGCCTGCCATTCCCTACTCAGCGCTTTCTTCTGCCTGCATGTTGCTTTAATGTAAAATATCTTACCCTGCTTCGTCCGGAGAATCGAAATGGAACTTCGCCAGCTACGTTACTTTGTCCGTATTGTAGAAACCGGCAGTATGGGCAGCGCGGCGCTCGATCTCGACATCGGCGTGTCCGCCCTGAGCCAGCAGATGACGCGGCTGGAAAACGAACTCGCGATCCGCCTGTTGCAGCGAACCACGCGCGGCGTCACGCCCACTAACGCTGGTCTGGCCTTTTACTCGCAGGCACAACTGGCGCTACGCCACGCCGATGATGCGATCCTGGCCGCTCGCGAGGCGCGTCTTTCGGGACACGTCAGCGTCGGCATGGCCCCCAGCACCGCCTCCATCCTGGGAATACCGTTTATTCATGCCATGCGGGAACATTACGCCGACGTTCGCCTGCACGTGGTGGAAAGCCTGTCGGGTAATCTGGAACGGATGATCAACACGCGCCAGATTGATCTGGCGGTCGTGTTTCAAAAAGAGAAGATCCTGCGCTGGAGCGCCAGACCGGTTCTTGAGGAGCGCCTGTTTCTGATTGGCACACACGAGCTGCTGGTGGATATTCCGGATGACACCATAACGCCTGCTCAACTGGCGAATATTCCCCTGATCATGCCAAGCCAGGGACACGGCCTGCGTGGCAGACTGGAAGCCATCTGTCAGGAACACGGACTGAAGGTCGATATTGCCACGGAAATTGACGGCCTGACGTTACTGATGCGCGCCGTTGGCAGCGGACTCGGCGCCACGCTGCAACCCGGTGCAGCCATTTCGCATCTTGAGAGGGAAGCGCTAAGAGTGATCGGCGTCCATAATCCTGTCCTCAGCCGCCCCAATTTTCTGGTCAGTCTGTCGGACGATGAACTCACCCCTGCCGGTCTTGCAGCCCGCGTAATACTCACAAAAGTCATGCGTGAACTCGTTGAAACCGGTCATTGGCCGGGCGCAACCCTTTACGCTCCCTAAACCCCTCTTTAGCTATTCGTCATAGCGCCCATACAATCAGCACGTATACATTTCAATTACAAATTTAACAAATAGTTAAATGGTAATGGAGTAGACGATGGTTGATGTACTGGTGATTGGCGGTGGTAATGCCGCGTTATGTGCCGCCTTAACCGCCCGTGAGGCAGGAGCTTCCGTGCTGCTGTTAGAGGCTGCGCCCCGGGAATGGCGCGGCGGGAATTCCCAACACACGCGCAATTTACGCTGTATGCACGATGCGCCACAGGATGTGCTGGTCGAGAGTTATCCCGAAGAGGAGTTCTGGCAGGATCTCTGGCGTGTCACCGAAGGCAATACCAATGAAGCGTTGGCGCGACTGGTGATCCGGACCTCTTCCCAGTGTCGCGACTGGATGCGTCAGCACGGCGTTAATTTTCAGCCTCCGCTCTCTGGCGCGCTGCACGTGGCGCGTACCAATGCCTTCTTCATGGGCGGCGGTAAAGCCCTCGTGAACGCCTATTACCGCAGCGCAGAAAAGCTGGGGGTACAGATTCGCTACAACACGCCGGTACAGGCACTTGAATTGCGCAACGGCGAATTCATCGCAGCCCTGGCAGGTCACGAGCGCATTGAGGCGAAAGCCTGCGTACTCGCCGCCGGTGGATTTGAATCCAACCGCGAATGGCTGCGCGACGCCTGGGGAGAGAACGCTCGTGGCGAATGGCCAGCCGATAACTTCCTCATTCGCGGCACCCGCTTTAATCAGGGCGTCTTGCTCAAGTTTATGATCGATGCCGGTGCTGACATTATCGGCGATCCGTCTCAGTCCCACTGTGTAGCGATTGATGCCCGGGCCCCGTTGTACGACGGCGGCATTTGTACCCGCGTGGATTGCGTCTCACTGGGTGTGGTAGTCAACCGGGACGCGGAGCGCTTTTACGATGAAGGCGAAGATTTCTGGCCGAAACGCTATGCCATCTGGGGGCGTCTGGTTGCCCACCAACCGGGGCAGATTGGCTACTCCATTATCGACAGCAAAGCGATCGGTCACTTTATGCCGCCGGTTTTCCCCGGCGCACAGGCCAATACGCTGAGTGAACTGGCCCGCCAGTTGGGGCTGGATCCCGAACGCTTTACCCATACCGTGGAGCACTACAATCAGGCCTGTCAGCCGGGTCAGTTTGATCACACGAAGCTGGACAACTGCGCGACGCAGGGCCTGACGCCACCGAAAACGCACTGGGCGCGGCCTATTGATACGCCCCCCTACTACGGTTATGCCCTGCGACCGGGGATCACCTTTACCTACCTGGGACTGAAAGTGAATGAACACGCTGCGGTTCACTTCGCAGGCACCCCCAGCCGTAACCTGTTCGTTGCCGGTGAGATGATGGCTGGCAACGTACTGGGCAAGGGCTATACCGCCGGTGTCGGCATGTCCATCGGCACCACGTTTGGTCGCATCGCAGGTAAAGAAGCCGCGCAGGCAGCACGTAAGGAGGCGCATCATGAAGCAGCTTGAAAAACTGATCATCGAGGCCAAAATTCTCACCGAGCCAGAAGCTGAAGTCGAGCGGGTGATGCAGGTGTGTAATGCCTGTCGCTATTGCGAAGGGTTTTGCGCCGTGTTCCCGGCGATGACGCAACGGCTGGAATTTGGCAAAGCGGACATTAACTATCTGGCAAACCTGTGCCATAACTGCGGCGCCTGTCTGCACGCCTGCCAGTATGCGCCGCCCCATGAGTTTGCGATCAACGTGCCGAAAGCAATGGCGGAAGTGCGTCTGGAAACGTATCAACACTACGCACAACCGGCGGCCTTCGGAGCGCTGTATCGCCAGGCTGGCGTTACCGTGACGCTGGCACTGGTCTTTAGTCTGATCCTCTTTTTACTCCTCGCGATGGGGCTGAAGGGATCGCTACTCCATCCGCCGCTGGCCGGTGATTTCTACCAAATCTTCCCGCACAACCTGCTGGCATGGATGTTTGGATCGGTTTTCATGCTGGCGATCGGTTTACTAATGGCAGGGGTGATCCGCTTCTGGCGCGAGATCTCTCCCGTCGGGCCGCGTCCGGCGGAAATTGCCGAAGCGTCGCACAACGCGCTGACGCTGAAATACCTCGATGGCGGACATGGCAAAGGCTGCAACGAGGCGGACGATGCTTTCACATTGATGCGTCGTCGTTTCCACCATTTCACCTTCTACGGCTTTATGCTCTGTTTCGCCGCGACCGTGGTGGCGACGGGTTACCACTACTTCGCCGGTTGGGAAGCCCCCTACCCGTTCTTCAGCGTGCCGGTCATGCTTGGCACGCTCGGAGGAATCGGTTTAATTGTCGGCCCGGCAGGCCTGCTGTGGTTAAACCTTAAGCGCTCGCCACTGCATGGCGACGCGCGACAGAAACCGATGGATCGCGGTTTTATTTTACTGCTGCTCCTGACCAGCCTGACCGGTTTAGGTTTGCTGGCGGGAAGAGACACCTCATGGATGGGGATCCTGCTTGCCATCCATCTTGGCGTGGTCATGGCGCTTTTTTTGACCATTCCATACGGAAAATTTGCCCACGGATTTTACCGCTGCGCGTCTTTACTCAAATGGGCGATTGAGAAGCGACGTGGAAAACAGGCGGGGGTCGCAGGCGACTAACCCGCAAACTCTTACCTCTATACATAATTATGATAAGACAGTGGAGCAACTTCAATGACTCAACAACCATCGCGCGCTGGCACGTTCGGCGCAATACTGCGTGTGACCAGCGGTAATTTTCTCGAACAGTTCGATTTTTTCCTGTTTGGTTTTTACGCCACTTATATCGCAAAGACGTTTTTTCCTGCCGAAAGTGAGTTTGCCGCATTAATGCTTACTTTTGCCGTTTTTGGCTCCGGATTTTTAATGCGCCCTATCGGGGCCGTGGTGTTGGGCGCATATATCGACAGGATCGGCCGACGGAAAGGGCTGATGGTCACCCTGGCGATTATGGGCTGCGGCACGCTGCTCATCGCCCTCGTGCCGGGTTATCAGACTATCGGCCTGCTGGCTCCCGTGCTGGTCCTGGTGGGGCGTCTGCTACAGGGATTTTCTGCTGGCGTCGAACTGGGCGGTGTCTCTGTTTATCTTTCTGAGATCGCCACGCCAGGCAATAAAGGCTTTTACACCAGTTGGCAATCGGCCAGCCAGCAGGTGGCGATTGTCGTCGCCGCGCTGATCGGCTACGGTCTGAATGTCACGCTGGGACACGATGAAATCTCCGAATGGGGTTGGCGAATCCCGTTCTTCATTGGCTGCATGATTATTCCGCTGATTTTTGTTCTTCGACGTTCGCTACAGGAAACTGAAGCCTTTTTACAACGTAAACACCGTCCGGACACCCGGGAAATTTTTACCACCATTGCTAAAAACTGGCGCATCATCACCGCGGGTACCCTGCTGGTGGCGATGACGACCACGACCTTTTATTTTATTACTGTCTATACCCCCACTTACGGGAGAACGGTGTTGAACCTGAGCGCACGTGACAGCCTGGTAGTCACCATGCTGGTAGGGATTTCTAACTTCATCTGGCTGCCGATTGGCGGTGCCATCTCTGATCGGATCGGGCGACGCCCGGTGCTGATGGGCATCACCTTGCTCGCCCTCGTCACCACCTGGCCGGTGATGAACTGGCTTACCGCTGCCCCTGACTTCACCCGCATGACGCTGGTGCTGCTCTGGTTCTCGTTCTTTTTTGGCATGTATAACGGCGCGATGGTGGCGGCCCTGACCGAAGTGATGCCGGTTTATGTCCGAACCGTGGGTTTTTCGCTGGCCTTTAGTCTTGCGACAGCGATTTTCGGCGGCCTGACGCCTGCTATCTCCACCGCATTGGTCCAGTTGACCGGCGATAAGAGTTCTCCGGGGTGGTGGCTCATGTGCGCGGCGCTGTGCGGACTCGCCGCAACGGCAATGCTGTTTGTTCGTCTCAGCCGTGGCTATCAGACAGCAGAGAATAAGCTCTGAAACGCAAGCGGGCGGAGAGATATCTCCGCCCGCTTTATGTTGTCTCTGACGTTTACTTCGCCGTATTGTTACTGCGAATTTCCTGCCAGATCTTATCGCAATCGGCTTTGACAGCCTGATCGTTACCGGTACGTGTCGCCTGAATACACTGCTGGTAATCCAGCACACGAACACTTTCCTGATTTGCAAACTGTTGATGTTGTTTTTCTTTTTTCAGCACATCCAGCACGCTCTGGCAGGCTTCGATTTTCTCGGGCGATCCCTGTGCCGTGTTGATACAGGCGCTATACGCCTCTTTCAACCGACTATCTTCTTTCGGCGCCGTTGACGGTGCGCAGGCCACCAGTCCCGAGGCCATTACGGCGATGAGTATCAGTTTTTTCATAGCATGGTCCTCAACGAGGCGGCAGGCCCAAGGCCTGCCGCTGTTGGCATTAGAAGATGGTGAACGGTGCAATCACAATGAACTTCACGTCGCGCTCATCCTGGAAGATGTTGCCGTAACCGCCGCCCCAGCTCGGGATGTTGGAGTGGTTGTCATATTCGGTGAAGTGCAGTTTAAACATGGTGCCTTTCGCACGACCGTCCTGCAGGGTGTAGACCGCATCCAGGCTGTATGACGATTCTTCAATGGTACGGTTTTTGTCGTAGTACGCATCCGGGTTGCTCTGCCAGGTAGACGGTTTCGCGTCCCAGGCATACACATAAGAAGCCCCGACGGCCCAGCCTGGCAGGTTCCAGTTCTTCAGGTCATACATCGCGCCAAAGAAGACCGCTTTTTCGCCGTTGGCGTTGAAGTCTGAACGGTTATCCCACCAGATATCCAGACGACCGTTGGATGACGCATAGGTCGGCGTCATACGTTGCAGGAAGAACCCTTGCTGCCCTTCGGCCTTAACCCAGGTCCCTTCCAGACGCAGGTCAACCACTTCCGCCACTTTATAGCCGAAGGTCAACGCCTGCAGCCAGGCGGTTCCGTCATAGATATCGCTGGCGCTGCGGTCATCAACTTTGTCACGCGCACCGTAGAACTGGTAGCTGGTGGAGAACGGATTGCCACCTAAATCAAACTTGTAGCTGGCTTTGGCGAAGTACTGATCGACATAGCCTTCGGACTGACCAAAGGCGGCTTCCAGCACCAGGTCATTTTTGAAATCATACTTTGCGCCGACAGAATGGAGATAATCGACTTTGGTCTTTTTATCGCCCTGGTAAAATTTATCAACCTCAGTGTGCCATGGCGCTTTATATTCGTTGGCCCACATGTAGGAGAAACTCAGTGCGCCTGCATCGCCGTAGTCAAAGTTTGCGCCCGCTTCAGCACCCTGATAGGTACCTGGCATAAAGCTCCAGTGCGGTGCTAACAGCGTCTGACCAGTAGGCTGAATATAACCGGCACGCGCCCAGGCTGGGCCGTATTTGAATTTCGCGGCGGCCTTGTACAGACTGATTCCGCTCTTATCACCGGAGTAGTCTTCATCGTAGCCTTTGTTCTTTTTCGAGAACGCGATTTCGTTTGGATGGCCGCTGTCGCCGTTTTCTGCCATTTCAATTGCCGTAAACGCCGCCACATCGAGACCGAACATATCTGCTGCATAGCCGGACTGGAAATCCAGGTTGGCGTTCCAGGTCGCGTGAGAAAGG
Organism: Citrobacter sp. LST-B2; assembly: GCF_057983045.1. Taxonomy (NCBI): domain Bacteria; kingdom Pseudomonadati; phylum Pseudomonadota; class Gammaproteobacteria; order Enterobacterales; family Enterobacteriaceae; genus Citrobacter; species Citrobacter sp. LST-B2. Next base: position 1,556,025 of record NZ_CP192598.1, on the reverse strand, counting down.
TTGGTTTTGTACTTATCTCCGTCGGTGACATCTTTACGGTCGCGTTCACGCTGCCAGTAATAAATGCCACCCGTCAGGGTTGAATCATCGATAAAGCCTTCGGCCTGTGCCTGCGGAACAACGACCAGACCTGACAGTGCTGTGATACCGGCGATAGCCAACGCCAGCGCACTACGTTTGCCACTAAACGTACGCATATGTTAATCCTCTTTGACGTATAAATTGCTGTTGCCAAAGGCAAAACAGCGAAAAAATAAAAAAGTAAAAGTAGCACTGAAAAAAAACCTCACTGACTACAGTGATAGACTATTTTTCGCGACGCGAATTATCAATATCTTTCTGTAACGAGAATGTAAGAGTATGAGCAACCGCACATAATTCATTGCTTCCTGTTACATTTTATTCATCCATCAAAAAATACCGTAAAAGCTGAAAATTCTCTTTGTTTTCCAGAAAGATGAACGCGATTTCATGACACTATCTGTTTTTTTGCGGGTGTTATCGATAACAGACGGTTGTTAATGGCATTATTTTGTGAATGGGAATTAATTCGCTTCGCAAAGCGAGATTTTTCGTTGAACAGAAGATAAAAAAACGCCGCAGAATGCGGCGCTTGAAGGTAGCATTGCGGCAGTTTATTCGCCGACTTTCGCCCAGGTGTCACGCAGGCCAACGGTGCGGTTAAACACCAGCTTCTCTGCGCTGGCGTAACGGCTGTCCAGGCAGAAGTAACCTTCGCGCTCAAACTGGAACGCTTTCCCTGCTACTGCGGCTTTCAGCGACGGTTCAGCAAACCCCTGTTTGATCACCAGCGATTCCGGGTTCATCACGGAGAGGAAATCTTCCGCCGCGCCTGGGTTTGGTACGCTGAACAGACGATCGTAGAGACGAATTTCGACTGGCAGCGCGTGTGCGGCGCTAACCCAGTGGATCACACCTTTCACTTTACGGCCATCTGCCGGATCTTTGCTCAGGGTATCTGCATCATAGGTACAGAAGATGGTGGTAATAGTGCCTTCCGCATCTTTTTCCACGCGTTCTGCTTTCACCACGTAGGCGTTGCGCAGACGCACTTCTTTACCCATCACCAGACGCTTGTACTGCTTGTTGGCTTCTTCGCGGAAATCAGCGCGATCGATCCAGATTTCACCGCTGAAAGGAACTTCACGCGTGCCCATTTCCGGTTTGTTCGGATGGTTAGGCATGGTGACCATTTCGCTTTCACCCTGCGGGTAGTTCTCGATAACCAGTTTCACCGGATCAATAACCGCCATCGCACGCGGGGCGTTTTCGTTCAGGTCTTCGCGGATACAAGATTCCAGCGACGCCATTTCGATCGTATTGTCCTGCTTGGTCACGCCAATGCGTTTGCAGAATTCACGGATCGCCGCTGCGGTATAGCCACGACGACGCAGACCAGAGATCGTCGGCATACGCGGATCGTCCCAGCCTTCAACGTGCTTGTCAGCCACTAGCAGGTTCAGCTTACGCTTGGACATCACCGTGTATTCCAGATTCAGGCGCGAGAATTCATACTGGCGCGGATGAACCGGAATCGTGATGTTATCGAGCACCCAGTCGTACAGACGACGGTTGTCCTGGAATTCCAGGGTACACAGAGAGTGGGTAATACCTTCCAGCGCATCGCTGATGCAGTGGGTGAAGTCGTACATCGGGTAGATGCACCACTTGTTGCCGGTCTGATGGTGCTCGGCAAATTTAATGCGGTACAGAACCGGATCGCGCATCACGATAAACGGCGACGCCATGTCGATCTTCGCACGCAGGCAGGCTTTACCTTCTTCAAAACCGCCGGTACGCATTTTTTCAAACAGCGCGAGGTTCTCTTCGATGCTGCGATCGCGGAACGGACTGTTTTTGCCAGGCTGAGTCAGCGTGCCACGGTATTCGCGGATCTGCTCCGGCGTCAGCTCATCGACATACGCCAGACCTTTGTTGATCAGTTCAACCGCATAAGCGTGCAGTTGATCAAAGTAATCTGAGGAGTAGCGAACGTTGCCAGCCCAGTGAAAACCTAACCACTCAACGTCGTTTTTGATCGAATCAACGTACTCGATATCTTCTTTTACCGGGTTGGTGTCATCGAAACGCAGGTTGCACTGGCCCTGGTAGTCTTGCGCGATACCAAAGTTCAGGCAGATGGATTTCGCGTGGCCAATGTGCAGATAGCCATTTGGCTCCGGCGGAAAACGGGTATGGACTGTGGTGTGCTTACCACTGGCCAGATCTTCATCGATGATCTGACGAATAAAGTTACTCGGGCGGGCTTCAGCCTCACTCATCGTGGATTCCTCAAAGCGTAAACAACGTATAACGGCATATGATCTTATAAGCCGGACTGACTGACAACCTTTAGTTACTGAAAAAGTGGCGTTGAAGAAAAATAGGAGGGAATTTGCTGCAAAAAAAAGCGGCGGAGGTTTCCCCCGCCGCTTCATGTTGCCGGATGGCGTCTTATACCTTATCCGACCTACCCTTTGATCTCATACAGTGGCGTTTGACCGGCAACCACGTGACCGTCGGCTTTAATCACCAGGCCGCTGAAATCGTCGATGTTGCTGCACACCACCGGACTAATCATAGAGCGCGCGTTTGCGTTCAGGTAATCCAGATCCATTTCCAGAATCGGCTGACCCGCGGTCACTTCCGCGCCCTCTTCTACCAGACGCGTGAAGCCCTGGCCGTTCAGCGCGACAGTATCGATCCCCATGTGGACAACGATTTCCGCGCCTTTCTCAGTTTCCAGACAGAACGCATGATTGGTATTGAAGATTTTCACAATCGTGCCCGCAGCCGGAGAAACTACGGTTTTATCCGTTGGTTTTACCGCAACACCGTCACCCACCGCTTTGCTGGCGAACGCTTCGTCAGGCACCTGCTCCAGCGCAACCACATCACCGGTTACCGGAGAAACCAGTTCGGCAATGGTCACCGCATTTGGAACCGCCTGCGGTTTAGCTGCTGCCTGGGCAACAGGCGCAGCAGAGGCTTCAGCCGCCGCAACCGGACCGGTGGTTTTCATCGCGTTAGCGATTTTCTCAGCCACGAAGCCGACGATAATCTGCACGCTGGTTTTGTTCAGACGAATCACACCAGAAGCACCCAGGCGTTTCGCCAGACCTTCATTCACCAGCGACGAGTCTTTTACGCTCAGACGCAGACGGGTGATGCAGGCGTCAATACCGGTGAGGTTATCAGAACCACCGATGGCGGCGATGTACTGACGCGCCAGGGCAGAAACGTCCTGCTCTTTATCGCTGCTCACATTGAGGTCCTGACCGTCCGCTTCGCTGCCAGCCACAGCCAGTTCGCGACCCGGCGTCATCAGGTTGAATTTGGTAATAACGAAACGGAACACCACGTAGTAGATGGCAAAGAACACCAGACCCTGCGGGATCAGCATCCACCACTGGGTCGCCAGCGGGTTACGGGAAGAAAGCACCATATCCACCAGACCCGCGCTGAAGCCGAAGCCAGCAATCCAATGCATGCTCGCTGCGATGAATACAGAGATCCCGGTCAGGACGGCGTGAATCACATACAGAACCGGCGCAACGAACATGAAGGAGAATTCCAACGGTTCAGTGATACCGGTAAAGAATGCCGCAAACGCACCGGCCATCATAATACCCAGCACTTTCGCCTTGTTCTCAGGACGCGCGCAGTGGTAGATAGCCAGCGCCGCACCCGGCAGACCAAACATCATGATTGGGAAGAAGCCCGCCTGATAACGGCCGGTAATCCCGACAACTGCTTTACCCGATTCAATAGACTGGGCACCGCCGAGGAAGTTAGGAATGTCGTTAATCCCCGCAACGTCGAACCAGAATACGGAGTTCAGGGCGTGATGCAGACCCACCGGAATCAACAGACGGTTAAAGAAGGCGTAGATACCCGCACCGGTTGAGCCCAGTTTTTGAATGTGTTCACCGAAGTTAACCAGACCGTCGAAAATTACCGGCCAGATGTACATCATGATGAACGCCACAACGATCATCACAAAAGAGGTGAGGATCGGTACCAGACGGCGCCCGCTGAAGAAGGAGAGCGCTTTCGGCAGCTCAACGCTACTAAAGCGGTTGTACAGTTCAGCAGAGATAATACCCACAAGGATACCCACGAACTGGTTGCTGATCTTTCCGAAAGCAGCAGGCACCTGGTCTGCAGGGATCTTCTGAATCATGGAAACCGCCGCCGGAGAACAGAGCGTGGTCAGCACCAGGAAGCCCACAAAACCGGTCAGCGCCGCAGCACCGTCTTTATCTTTAGACATACCGTAAGCCACACCGATAGCAAACAGTACGGACATGTTATCGATAATGGCGGAACCGGACTTAATGAAGAACGCCGCAAGGGCGTTATCTCCACCCCAACCTACCGGGTCGATCCAATAGCCGACCCCCATCAATATTGCCGCCGCAGGCAGCGTGGCGACCGGCACCATTAGCGCACGGCCTACCTTTTGCAGATAACCTAGAATACTCACTTTCTTCCCCCTTTGAGACCCCGTTAAGGCTCGCTTTAAGCTGTGTTTTTATTTTGTCACTAACTTATTGAAATTCAGTTGTTGCTTTACTGGCATTGTGAGTGTGTAAAAATTTAATTCGTACCGCAAATTAAAAGCGTGTTTTTTGTGAGTTTAGTCACCAAATATCGTTATATTCACTCCCTTTTACTGGCTATGTGGGAAAACTTATTTTATCATTCAAAAAATCAAGACAGATTGACCCAACTGATGCATGCCAGGTTACGCTTTGCCATGCACCTGCACAATCCGTCAACGGCTTACATTTACTTTCTGAGGTGAAGAATGAGACTGATTCCCCTGACTTCCGCTGAACAGGTCGGCAAATGGGCGGCACGCCATATCGTTAATCGCATCAACGCGTTCAAACCGACAGCCGATCGTCCGTTTGTTCTGGGTCTGCCGACAGGCGGCACGCCGTTGACAGCGTATAAAGCCTTAGTCGAAATGCACAAAGCGGGCCAGGTTAGCTTCAAACACGTCGTGACGTTCAATATGGACGAATATGTCGGCTTGCCAAAAGAGCATCCGGAAAGCTACTACAGCTTCATGCATCGCAATTTCTTTGACCATGTTGATATTCCAGCAGAAAATATCAACCTGCTCAACGGCAACGCGCCGGACATCGACGCCGAATGCCGTCAGTATGAAGAAAAGATCCGTTCCTACGGTAAAATCCACCTGTTCATGGGGGGTGTCGGCAATGATGGTCATATCGCCTTTAACGAACCGGCTTCGTCGCTGGCTTCTCGTACCCGTATCAAAACCCTGACGCATGACACCCGTGTGGCAAACTCCCGTTTCTTTGACGGCGACGTGGATCAGGTACCGAAGTACGCGCTGACCGTTGGCGTGGGTACCCTGCTGGACGCTGAAGAAGTGATGATTCTGGTGCTGGGTTCACAGAAAGCGCAGGCACTGCAGGCTGCGGTGGAAGGCAATGTGAACCACATGTGGACCATCAGCTGTCTGCAACTGCATCCGAAAGCGGTTGTGGTGTGCGATGAGCCGTCCACAATGGAACTGAAAGTTAAGACACTGAAATATTTCAACGAGTTAGAAGCCGAAAATATCAAAGGTCTGTAATGTAGTCTCCGCCCTGTTTTATGTTCAGGGCGGCATTTTTTTTGAAATCGGGGGTCGGAATGTATGCTTTAACCCAGGGCCGGATCTTCACCGGTCACGAAATTCTTGATGACCATGCGATTGTTGTCGCCAATGGCCTGATTGACCGCGTTTGTCCTGTGGCAGAACTGCCGCCAGAGATCGAACAACGTTCAGTGAACGGGGCCATTCTTTCCCCCGGCTTTATCGATGTCCAGCTCAACGGCTGCGGCGGCGTGCAGTTTAACGACACGGCAGAAGCCGTCACCGTTGAAACGCTGGAGATCATGCAGAAGGCCAACGAGAAATCGGGCTGCACCAACTACCTGCCTACGCTGATTACCACCAGCGATGATCTCATGAAGCAAGGCATTCGCGTGATGCGTGAATACCTGGCCAAACATCCGAATCAGGCGCTGGGTCTGCACCTGGAAGGCCCGTGGCTGAACCTGGTGAAAAAAGGGACGCACAATCCGAGCTTTGTCCGTCAGCCTGACGCTGCGCTGGTCGATTTCCTGTGCGATAATGCCGACGTAATCACCAAAGTGACGCTGGCGCCGGAAATGGTTCCTGCGGAAGTGATCAGCAAGTTGGCGAATGCCGGGATTGTAGTCTCCGCCGGGCACTCCAACGCCACGCTGAAAGAAGCGAAAGCCGGGTTCCGTGCAGGTATCACCTTTGCTACACATCTGTTCAATGCGATGCCTTATATCACCGGACGCGAACCGGGCCTGGCAGGTGCGATTCTGGATGAAGCTGATATCTATTGCGGCGTGATTGCCGACGGTCTGCACGTTGACTATGCCAATATCCGCAACGCCAAACGGCTGAAAGGCGACAAACTGTGCCTGGTGACGGATGCGACTGCGCCGGCAGGGGCAAATATTGAACAGTTCATTTTTGCTGGTAAAACAATATACTACCGCAATGGACTCTGTGTAGATGAGAACGGGACGCTGAGCGGTTCATCACTAACCATGATTGAAGGCGTGCGTAATCTGGTTGAACATTGCGGTATCGCACTCGACGAAGTGCTGCGCATGGCGACCCTCTACCCTGCGCGTGCCATCGGTGTTGAGAAACACCTCGGCAGTATCGCGGCGGGTAAAGTGGCGAACCTGACCGCTTTCACACACGACTTTAAAATCATCAAGACCATCGTTAATGGTAACGAGGTCGTTACTGAGTAAGAGAAAGTATGACACCAGGCGGACAAGCTCAAATAGGTAATGTTGATCTCGTAAAACAGCTTAACAGCGCGGCCGTTTACCGCCTGATTGACCAGCATGGGCCAATCTCGCGGATCCAGATTGCCGAACAAAGCCAGCTTGCCCCCGCCAGCGTAACCAAAATTACGCGTCAACTGATTGAACGCGGACTGATCAAAGAAGTCGATCAACAGGCCTCCACCGGAGGCCGCCGCGCCATCTCTATCATCACCGAAACCCGCAGTTTTCACGCCATTGGCGTGCGTCTTGGCCGCCACGACGCGACCATCACCCTGTTCGACCTGAGCAGCAAAGTGCTGGCGGAAGAGCACTATCCTCTGCCCGAACGGACGCAGGAAACGCTGGAACACGCGTTGCTCAACGCCATTACCGCTTTTATTGACAGCAATCAGCGCAAAATCCGCGAGCTCATCGCCATTTCCGTGATTCTGCCGGGGCTTGTCGATCCGGAAAGCGGCAAGATCCACTATATGCCGCATATTCAGGTGGAGAACTGGGGACTGGTTGAGGCACTGGAAAAACGGTTCCTCGTCACCTGTTTTGTCGGTCACGATATCCGCAGTCTGGCGCTGGCAGAGCACTACTTTGGTGCAAGTCAGGATTGCGAAGACTCCATTCTGGTGCGCGTCCACCGCGGAACAGGCGCCGGAATCATCTCTAACGGGCGAATTTTTATTGGTCGTAACGGCAACGTTGGCGAGATTGGTCACATCCAGGTTGAACCATTGGGCGAGCGCTGCCACTGCGGCAACTTCGGTTGTCTGGAAACCATTGCTGCAAACGCGGCGATTGAACATCGCGTTCTTAATCTGCTCAAGCAAGGTTACCAGAGCCGTGTTCCGCTGGAAGACTGCACGATCAAAACCATCTGCAAGGCGGCAAATAAGGGCGACAGCCTGGCTTCTGAGGTGATCGAGCACGTCGGGCGTCATCTGGGCAAAACCATTGCGATCGCCATCAACTTGTTTAATCCACAAAAAGTCGTGATTGCCGGTGAGATCACCGAAGCCGATAAAGTGCTGTTACCCGCCATTGAAAGCTGCATTAATACGCAGGCGCTGAAGGCGTTTCGCACGAATTTGCCCGTGGTGCGTTCTACGTTGGATCACCGCTCAGCCATCGGTGCGTTTGCGCTGGTAAAACGCGCTATGCTCAACGGTATTTTGCTCCAGCATTTGCTGGAAAACTGATGCGCTCTTATAGTATCGGATTAATAACACATCTCCTGGGTAGTTCATGACCATTAAGAATGTCATTTGTGATATCGACGGCGTGCTAATGCACGACAACGTCGCCGTACCGGGTGCGGCGGAATTTTTGACTGGCGTAATGGAAAAAGGCCTGCCGCTGGTGCTGTTGACCAATTACCCGTCGCAGACCGGCCAGGATCTGGCGAACCGTTTCGCGACGGCTGGCGTCAATGTGCCGGACAGCGTGTTTTATACCTCGGCAATGGCGACCGCCGATTTCCTGCGTCGTCAGGAAGGGAAAAAGGCATATGTGGTCGGCGAAGGCGCACTGATCCACGAATTGTATAAAGCCGGTTTCACCATTACCGATGTAAACCCGGATTTCGTTATCGTTGGCGAGACCCGTTCCTACAACTGGGACATGATGCACAAAGCAGCTTACTTTGTGGCAAACGGCGCACGCTTTATCGCCACCAACCCGGACACTCACGGTCGCGGGTTTTATCCGGCCTGTGGCGCGCTCTGTGCAGGTATCGAAAAAATCTCTGGTCGTAAACCGTTCTACGTTGGTAAACCCAGTCCGTGGATCATTCGCGCGGCGTTAAATAAAATGCAGGCGCACTCGGAAGAGACGGTCATTGTCGGCGATAACCTGCGCACCGATATTCTCGCGGGCTTCCAGGCGGGACTCGAAACCATTCTGGTGCTCTCCGGCGTTTCCACGCTGGATGACATCGACAGCATGCCGTTCCGCCCGAGCTGGATTTATCCCTCCGTCGCCGAAATCGACGTTATTTAACCCAGACCACGTCCCAGGACGTGGTTTTTCATTTTCGTCTTCTGAAAAAATCACACCATTCAACAAAAACGGCAAAAAACTGATAATTCATCAATGAATATGCTCAATACGTAATCTTTTTTCACCATTCAGCAATAGCCATTGCGTTTTTTCTTTTTCAGACCGCAAACCCCTTGCGCCTCTTGTTTCTTTGCGGCATTTTCTTTAGCAAGCAAACACAAAAAGCATTACGCAACAGGTTAACGGAGAAGGTTATGTGTTCAATTTTCGGCGTATTCGATATTAAGTCAGATGCAGGTGAACTGCGTAAAAAAGCGCTTGAGCTGTCACGCCTGATGCGCCATCGCGGCCCGGACTGGTCCGGTATTTATGCCTGTGATAAGGCCATTCTGGCCCATGAACGTCTGTCGATTGTCGACGTCAACGCCGGTGCGCAGCCGCTGTATAACGAAAAGAAAACCCACGTGCTGGCCGTCAACGGTGAAATCTATAACCACCAGGTGCTGCGTGCAGAATATGGCGATCGCTACGCGTTCCAGACCGGCTCTGACTGCGAAGTGATCCTCGCGCTGTATCAGGAAAAAGGCGTAGAGTTTCTTGACGACCTGCAAGGGATGTTTGCCTTCGCGCTGTATGACAGCGAGCAGGATGCATATTTGATTGGTCGCGACCATATCGGCATTATCCCGCTGTATATGGGCTACGACGAATTCGGCAACCTGTATGTGGCGTCAGAAATGAAAGCGCTGGTGCCGGTGTGCCGCACCATTAAAGAGTTCCCGGCGGGGAGCTATCTGTGGAGCAAAGACGGTGAAATCCGTCAGTACTATCAGCGTGACTGGTTCGATTTTGACGCGGTAAAAGATAACGTTACCGACAAAAACGAACTGCGTCAGGCGCTGGAAGATTCCGTCAAAAGCCACCTGATGTCAGACGTGCCTTACGGCGTGCTGCTCTCTGGCGGCCTGGACTCTTCCGTTATCTCAGCGATCACCAAAAAATTCGCCGCCCGTCGTGTCGAAGATGACGAACGTTCTGAAGCCTGGTGGCCGCAACTCCACTCCTTCGCCGTCGGTCTGGAAGGCTCTCCGGATCTGAAAGCCGCGCAGGAAGTGGCGAACCATCTGGGGACCGTACACCATGAGATTCACTTTACGGTACAGGAAGGGCTGGACGCGATCCGCGACGTGATTTATCACATCGAAACCTACGATGTCACCACCATTCGCGCCTCCACGCCGATGTACTTAATGTCGCGTAAGATCAAGGCGATGGGCATCAAAATGGTGCTGTCTGGCGAAGGGTCGGATGAAGTGTTCGGCGGCTATCTCTATTTCCATAAGGCGCCAGACGCCAAAGAACTGCACGAAGAGACCGTACGCAAACTCCAGGCGCTGCACATGTTCGACTGCGCCCGCGCCAACAAGGCGATGTCGGCCTGGGGGGTGGAAGCACGCGTCCCGTTCCTGGATAAAAAATTCCTCGACGTGGCGATGCGCATCAACCCGGAAGATAAAATGTGCGGCAACGGCAAGATGGAAAAACATATCCTTCGCGAATGTTTTGAATCCTATCTGCCGGCAAGCGTCGCATGGCGTCAGAAAGAGCAGTTCTCCGACGGTGTGGGTTACAGTTGGATCGACACCCTGAAAGAGGTGGCCGCTAAGCAAGTTTCCGATCAGCAACTGGAAACCGCCCGCTTCCGCTTCCCGTACAACACACCGTCCTCAAAAGAAGCGTATCTGTACCGCGAGATCTTCGAAGAGTTGTTCCCGGTACCAAGCGCCGCAGAATGTGTACCGGGTGGCCCTTCCGTCGCCTGCTCTTCTGCTAAGGCGATCGAATGGGACGAAGCGTTCAAAACCATGAACGATCCATCCGGTCGCGCAGTGGGTGTTCACCAGTCCGCTTATCAATAAGCCACGCTGATGAAAAAGGGCCTTTCGGGGCCCTTTTTTGATCCTGAAAAACGGTTCAGAAAGCGATTAATAACCAATAATTGCCGAATATTGCGCCACGCTGTTCGCAACCTAACCAAACAGTCACATTCCGGGCGTTTTCGATGAAAAAGGGGTTGACGCTTCAAGGCTCAATACGCATAATGCGCCCCGCAACGCCGATAAGGTAAGCGCGAAAAAAGAGGGCTACGTAGCTCAGTTGGTTAGAGCACATCACTCATAATGATGGGGTCACAGGTTCGAATCCCGTCGTAGCCACCATCTTTTTTGCGGGAGTGGCGAAATTGGTAGACGCACCAGATTTAGGTTCTGGCGCCGCAAGGTGTGCGAGTTCAAGTCTCGCCTCCCGCACCATTCCCATAAAAGCGTTGCACGGATGGGGTATCGCCAAGCGGTAAGGCACCGGTTTTTGATACCGGCATTCCCTGGTTCGAATCCAGGTACCCCAGCCATTTTTCTTCGAGTTTGCGGATTACCGCGACGGTCATTGGGGTATCGCCAAGCGGTAAGGCACCGGTTTTTGATACCGGCATTCCCTGGTTCGAATCCAGGTACCCCAGCCATCGAAGAAACACCCTGGCTACGTAGCTCAGTTGGTTAGAGCACATCACTCATAATGATGGGGTCACAGGTTCGAATCCCGTCGTAGCCACCATATTCAGAACACGTTAGTTTCTTTAAACGGGTTCAAAAACAATTTGTTGGGGTATCGCCAAGCGGTAAGGCACCGGATTCTGATTCCGGCATTCCGAGGTTCGAATCCTCGTACCCCAGCCAAATTTCAAGATGTACTGCACTATTGGATATCTCCAGGCTGTAAAGCACCGGGCTGAGTCCGGCGCGAGATAACCGACATACGATTGGGGTATCGCCAAGCGGTAAGGCACCGGATTCTGATTCCGGCATTCCGAGGTTCGAATCCTCGTACCCCAGCCACATCAGAAAAGCTCGCTTCGGCGAGCTTTTTGCTTTTCTGCTAGTGACCAACGAACAGGCCTGATAAGCGTACCGCCATCAGGCCTTTATCAACGCTACAGCCCTAATGCGTATTTCAGCGCCTGACGTTTTAACACGCCAGCGCGTTCAGCCGCCATTAGTCCAAGGTTACGAATAATTCGCAGCGGCTGCAGATCATTACTGAATCCGGCGTAGAACAGATCCATCCCGCTTTGCATGATGAAGTTATCCGCCATGCGCCGGGTCTGGTAACGTTTCAGAACCTGCTGACTCGCCCAGGCCTCGCCATAACTGCGGGCATTCACCAGCACATCAATCAGCGCATCCACGTCGCGATAGCCCAGGTTTACCCCCTGCCCGGCCAGCGGATGAATGGTGTGCGCCGCATCACCAACCAGCGCCAGCCCCGGCTGCACATATTGTAGGGCATGACGGCGCGTCAGCGGAAACGCACCTGCCGCGACGGGCATCACTTGTCCCAGACGCGCCGGGAAATGCTTCGCGATCTCCGTCTGAAGCTGCGACATACTTAGCCCCTGCAACTGACGGATCCGCGCCGGTGAGTCATACCACACCAGCGATGCCCAGTTATCGAACAGCGGCAGAAACGCGCGCGGCCCCTCCGGCGTAAACTGCTGCCAGGTGCTGTCACCAGGGTCATTCTCGCACTGAACGGTAATCAGCATACAGGATTGCGCATACTGCCAGGCGTGAATGCCAATGCCGGCCATCTGCCGCACCTGCGAATTTGCGCCATCCGCGCCAATCACCAGTTTTGCGGTGATTCGCTCGCCACCGGCCAGTTCCAGCTCATGACGTTCGTTATGGCGATGCAGCGCAATCAGCGAAGCCGGAACCCGCAGCGTCACTTTCGGATGCGCTTCCAGCGCCTGCCAGAGCGCCTGTTGCAGAACGTTGTTTTCAACCATATACCCAAGTAGCGGCAGCTTCAGTTCGCTGGCGTCAAACACCACATGTGCGTTTTCCCACTCCCAGGTTTCCAGTCGACGATAGGGATGACTGCGCATCCCCTGCACGGCATCCCAGACGCCGAGTCCCTTCAGCAGTGAAACCGAGGCGGCGCTGATCGCCGAAATACGCACGTCCGGCTGGCTGTGTGCAACAAACGGCGCAGGCGCGGCGTGTTCAATCACCGTTACTGTGAAGCCGTGTTGTGCCAGTCCCAGCGCCAGTGCGCCACCGACCATTCCCCCGCCGACAATGGCAATTTCCGTTGGTTGATTTGTCATGGTCAATCATCCTGTTGCATGAATAAGACAAGTTTACAGGATTTTTTACCCCTTGAGGCTGATAACGGTCATACTGGTCACCAGGGCAGCAAAGCATTACACTATGCGCCCTGCAATTCAGCCACTATTTCGCAAGAGCAAGTCGATGACCAAAAAACTCCATATTAAAACCTGGGGCTGTCAGATGAACGAATACGATTCATCGAAGATGGCCGATCTGCTGGATGCCACTCACGGGTATCAACTGACCGATGTGGCGGAAGAAGCGGATGTGCTGCTGCTGAATACCTGCTCAATCCGCGAGAAGGCTCAGGAAAAAGTCTTCCATCAGTTGGGCCGCTGGAAGCTCTTGAAAGAGAAAAATCCCGATCTGATCATCGGCGTCGGCGGGTGTGTGGCGTCTCAGGAAGGCGATCATATCCGCCAACGCGCGCACTATGTCGACATTATCTTCGGGCCGCAAACGCTGCATCGCCTGCCGGAAATGATTAACTCCGTTCGCGGCAACCGTAGTCCGGTTGTTGATATTAGCTTCCCGGAGATCGAGAAGTTTGACCGCCTGCCAGAACCGCGTGCGGAAGGTCCGACCGCGTTTGTCTCTATTATGGAAGGCTGCAACAAATATTGTACTTACTGCGTGGTGCCTTACACCCGCGGTGAGGAAGTCAGCCGTCCGTCTGATGACATTCTGTTTGAAATCGCCCAGCTTGCGGCTCAGGGCGTCCGTGAAGTCAATCTGCTTGGCCAGAACGTCAACGCCTGGCGCGGACAAAACTACGACGGTACCACCGGTTCGTTCGCCGACCTGCTGCGTCTGGTTGCCGCCATTGACGGTATCGATCGCATCCGCTTCACCACCAGCCATCCGATCGAGTTCACCGACGACATTATCGACGTCTATCGCGACACGCCGGAACTGGTGAGCTTCCTGCACCTGCCGGTACAGAGCGGTTCGGATCGCGTACTGAATCTGATGGGACGTACCCACACGGCGCTGGAATATAAAGCGATCATTCGCAAGTTGCGTGCGGCACGTCCGGACATTCAGATAAGCTCCGACTTCATCGTCGGCTTCCCGGGTGAAACCACCCAGGACTTCGAGCAGACCATGAAGCTGATTGCTGACGTTAATTTCGACATGAGCTACAGCTTCATCTTCTCTGCACGTCCGGGAACGCCAGCCGCCGATATGGTCGATGATGTGCCGGAAGAAGAGAAGAAACAGCGTCTGTATATTCTTCAGGATCGCATTAACCAGCAGGCGATGGCCTGGAGCCGTCGTATGCTCGGCACCGTTCAGCGTATTCTGGTAGAAGGAACGTCGCGTAAGAGCATCATGGAATTGTCTGGTCGTACCGAAAATAACCGCGTGGTGAACTTCGAAGGCACGCCGGAGATGATTGGTAAATTTGTCGATGTGGAAATTACCGATGTCTGGACCAACTCACTGCGCGGGAAAGTGGTGCGTACCGAAGACGAAATGGGTCTGCGCATTGCAGAAACCCCGGAATCGGTGATTGCGCGAACCCGTAAAGAGAACGAGATTGGCGTCGGGTTCTGGCAGCCTTAATTCTGCTGAAAACGTCAAAATGCCCGATAACGCTGCGCTTATCGGGCCTATAAAATAAGGCTCTTGTATTTCCTCTCTGCGCCCCCATCTTTATTCCAGTGCTTGCGCCTTTCACCCGTGGCGTGAATAATTTCCTGACAGGCCGGTGAATGTTCGCCTTCCGGCTCCCTATGCATAAGAGGAACAGTTTGAACACAGACACTCGCGAAATTACCCTTGAGCCCGCAGACAACGCCCGCCTGCTGAGCCTTTGCGGCCCGTTTGACGACAACATCAAACAGCTGGAACGCCGTCTCGGCATCGAGATTAACCGCCGTGACAACCATTTTAAACTGACCGGTCGCCCGATTTGCGTCACCGCTGCGGCAGATATCCTGCGCAGCCTGTATGTCGATACTGCGCCGATGCGCGGCCAGACGCAGGATATCGAACCGGAACAAATCCACCTTGCGATTAAAGAAGCGCGTGTGCTTGAGCAGAGCGCTGAGAGCGTTCCCGAGTACGGCAAAGCGGTCAATATCAAAACCAAGCGTGGTGTGATTAAACCGCGTACACCTAACCAGGCGCAGTACATCGCCAACATTCTCGACCATGACATCACCTTCGGCGTCGGTCCTGCCGGTACAGGGAAAACCTACCTCGCCGTTGCCGCTGCCGTGGATGCCCTTGAGCGCCAGGAGATCCGCCGTATTCTACTGACCCGTCCGGCGGTTGAAGCCGGGGAAAAACTGGGCTTCCTGCCAGGCGATTTGAGCCAGAAGGTCGACCCGTATCTGCGCCCGCTGTATGACGCCCTGTTCGAAATGCTCGGCTTCGAGAAAGTTGAAAAGCTGATTGAGCGCAACGTGATTGAAGTGGCTCCGCTGGCCTATATGCGCGGACGTACACTGAACGATGCTTTTATCATTCTTGATGAAAGTCAGAACACCACTATCGAACAGATGAAGATGTTCCTGACCCGTATCGGCTTTAACTCGAAGGCGGTGATTACCGGCGACGTCACGCAGATTGACCTGCCGCGCAACATCAAATCGGGTCTGCGCCATGCCGTTGAGGTGCTGGCAGAGGTCGACGAGATCAGCTTTAACTTCTTCCACAGCGAAGACGTCGTGCGCCACCCGGTGGTAGCCCGTATCGTTAACGCCTATGAAGCCTGGGAAGAAGCCGAACAAAAACGTAAAGCCGAGCTGGCTGCCGAGCGCAAGCGTGAAGCTCAGGAACAACAGGAACAGAAATGAGTCAGGTGATCCTTGATTTGCAACTGGCGTGTGAGAACAACAGCGGTTTGCCGGAAGAGAGCCAGTTTCAGGCCTGGTTGAATGCGGTTATCCCGCAATTTCAGGAAGAATCAGAAGTGACGATTCGCCTGGTGGACGAGGCCGAAAGCCACGACCTCAATCTGACCTATCGTGGGAAAGATAAGCCGACCAACGTGCTCTCTTTTCCGTTTGAAGCGCCGCCAGGGATTGAAATGCCGCTGCTCGGTGATTTGATCATCTGCCGTCAGGTAGTTGAACAGGAAGCCCAGGATCAAGGTAAGCCGCTGGATGCCCACTGGGCGCACATGGTCGTCCACGGCAGCCTGCATTTGCTGGGTTACGATCATATCGAAGACGACGAGGCAGAAGAGATGGAATCCCTCGAGACAGAGATTATGCTTGCTCTGGGCTATGAGGATCCGTACATTGCCGAGAAGGAATAAGCGACCGGGCGAATGCCCGGTGGTTTCTGGTGATGCCATGCGCTGAGTTTGCGCGCATTGAGCAAGAGATTAACTAACAAGAGAACCCATACGACGCCATGAGCGACGACAATTCACACAGTAGTGACACGTTAAACAGCAAGAAGGGATTTTTCTCCCTGTTACTGAGCCAACTTTTCCACGGTGAACCGAAAAACCGTGATGAATTGCTGGCGCTGATCCGTGATTCCGGGCAGAACGACCTTATCGATGAAGATACGCGCGATATGCTCGAAGGGGTGATGGACATTGCGGACCAGCGCGTTCGCGACATCATGATTCCCCGCTCCCAGATGATTACCCTGAAACGCAACCAGACGCTGGACGAATGCCTCGATGTCATCATCGAGTCCGCCCACTCGCGTTTTCCGGTGATCAGCGAAGACAAAGATCACATTGAAGGGATTCTGATGGCCAAGGACTTGCTGCCGTTTATGCGCAGCGATGCCGAAGCCTTCAGCATGGAGAAAGTGTTACGCCAGGCCGTTGTCGTCCCGGAGAGCAAACGCGTTGACCGTATGCTCAAAGAGTTTCGCTCTCAGCGTTACCATATGGCTATCGTCATCGACGAATTCGGCGGTGTCTCTGGTCTGGTCACCATTGAAGATATCCTCGAACTGATCGTCGGTGAAATCGAAGATGAATACGACGAAGAAGATGATATCGACTTCCGTCAGCTCAGTCGCCATACCTGGACCATTCGCGCGCTCGCGCCGATCGAAGACTTCAATGATGCCTTCGGCACCAGCTTTAGCGACGAAGAAGTCGATACCATTGGGGGTCTGGTGATGCAGGCGTTTGGTCACCTGCCCGCACGGGGTGAAACCATTGATATCGATGGTTACCAGTTCAAAGTGGCTATGGCCGACAGCCGTCGTATTATTCAGGTTCACGTCAGAATTCCGGATGACTCCCCCCAGCCAAAACTGGACGAATAACACCGAACGGGAAGAAGAACTCAATGGCTTTTGCCTCATTACTTGAACGCCAGCGCATTCGCCTGCTGCTGGCGTTATTATTCGGTGCCTGCGGTACGCTGGCTTTTTCTCCTTATGACATCTGGCCCGCTGCGATTGTGTCGCTGATGGGCTTGCAGGCACTCACCCTGAATCGTCGCCCGCGTCAGTCAGCTGCTATCGGCTATTTCTGGGGACTGGGACTCTTCGGTACAGGTATCAACTGGGTTTACGTCAGCATCGCGCAGTTTGGCGGGATGCCAGGCCCGGTGAACGTCTTCCTTGTGGTGCTGCTCGCGGCATACCTTTCACTATATACCGGACTGTTTGCTGGCGTACTTGCGCGTCTGTGGCCAAAAACCAGCTGGCTGCGGGTTGCCATTGCCGCACCGGTGGTCTGGCAGCTAACGGAATTTCTGCGTGGCTGGGTGCTGACCGGATTTCCATGGCTGCAGTTCGGCTACAGTCAGATCGACGGCCCGCTGAAAGGGCTGGCACCGGTAATGGGTGTCGAAGCCATAAACTTCCTGTTGATGATGGTCAGCGGATTGCTGGTTCTCTCGCTGGTCAGCCGTAACTGGCGTCCGCTGGTGGTCGCCATCGTTCTTTTCGCGCTCCCTTTCCCACTGCGCTATATCCAGTGGTTCACCCTGGAGCCGGAAAGAACAACCCGCGTGTCGCTGGTTCAGGGCAATATCCCGCAGTCGTTGAAATGGGACGAAGGCCAGTTGATGAATACGCTCAAGATCTATCTGGATGCGACGCAGCCCGAAATGGGGAAATCGCAGCTGATCATCTGGCCGGAATCCGCCATTCCGGATCTGGAAATCAACCAGCAGCGCTTTCTGGGCATGCTGGATGACCTGTTGCGTTCGAAGAACAGCTCGCTGATTACCGGTATTGTCGATGCGCGACTGAACAAGCAGAACCGTTACGACACCTACAACACCATCATCACGTTGGGGAAAGACAATCCTTACCGTTATGACTCCACCAACCGCTACAACAAAAACCATCTGGTGCCGTTTGGTGAGTTTGTGCCGCTGGAATCCATTCTTCGCCCCTTAGCGCCGTTCTTTGACCTGCCGATGTCCTCGTTCAGCCGTGGCCCGTACATTCAGCCGCAGCTGCATGCGCACGGTTTAGCACTGACTGCCGCGATTTGCTACGAGATCATTCTGGGTGAACAGGTACGCGATAACTTCCGCCCGGACACGGACTTTCTGCTAACCATCTCCAACGATGCGTGGTTTGGTAAGTCGATTGGTCCTTGGCAGCATTTCCAGATGGCGCGGATGCGCTCGCTGGAGCTGGCACGCCCCCTGCTGCGCAGTACTAACAACGGTATTACAGCGGTGATTGGTCCGCAGGGCGAGATTCAGGCGATGATCCCGCAATTTACGCGCCAGGTGTTAACCGCCGATGTAACGCCAACAACAGGCTTAACGCCATATGCTCGCACTGGCAACTGGCCGCTGTGGTTCCTGACCGCGCTGTTCGGTTTTGCCGCCGTGTTAATGAGTTTGCGTCAACGTCGTAAATAATCGATTTCTCCCTGCATCAGGCCGGATAACCGCGCTTACGCGTCTTATCCGGCCTACCATTCTCCATCCTCTTCTTCCATTCTGGCACGCCTATTGCTTTGTTAACAAAGGCAAACCTGTTTTTGGCGTTCAGCGCAACGTCGTCGCACTAAAGCAGTTCACCGGTAGCACCGAAACGGTGCAACGAGGGATTTTTGCCTCTAAACGGTGCGGCGCACTTCGCAAAAATAAACAATAACGCAGCAATATCTTTACATTAAGCCAGACTAAATGTTAACAAACAGGTAAAACACTGCACGCTTAAGTTGCAGGTGATAACAACACAGACACTCACAATAGGTATCACTGCGTCGACGGCGCAGACGATAAGGAGTTGGATATGCAATTACGTAAGCTAGCCGCAGCAATGCTGGTAATGGGAATGTCAGCCGGTCTGGTACATGCGGAAGATGCGGCCCCTGCCGCAGGCAGCACGCTGGACAAGATCGCCAAAAACGGCGTTATCGTCGTCGGTCACCGTGAATCCTCCGTGCCGTTCTCTTATTACGACAATCAGCAGAAAGTGGTGGGTTATTCTCAGGATTACTCCAACGCCATCGTTGAAGCCGTGAAGAAGAAGCTGAACAAGCCCGATCTGCAGGTGAAGCTGATCCCGATTACGTCGCAGAACCGTATTCCGCTGCTGCAAAACGGCACTTTCGACTTTGAGTGCGGGTCCACCACCAACAACCTTGAGCGCCAGAAACAGGCCGCTTTCTCTGACACCATCTTTGTCGTCGGCACCCGTCTGCTGGCGAAAAAAGGCGGCGACATTAAAGACTTCCCGGACCTGAAAGGCAAAGCGGTTGTTGTCACCTCAGGTACCACCTCTGAAATTCTGCTGCACAAGCTGAACGACGAGCAAAAAATGGATATGCGTATCATCAGCGCTAAAGACCACGGTGACTCTTTCCGTACCCTGGAAAGCGGTCGCGCCGTTGCCTTTATGATGGATGATGCCCTGCTGGCCGGTGAACGCGCGAAGGCGAAGAAACCGGACAACTGGGAAATCGTCGGCAAACCACAGTCTCAGGAAGCTTACGGCTGCATGCTGCGTAAGAACGATCCTGAGTTCAAAAAGCTGATGGATGACACCATCGCCCAGGCGCAGACTTCAGGCGAAGCCGCGAAATGGTTTGATAAGTGGTTCAAAAATCCGATCCCACCGAAAAACCTGAACATGAACTTCGAACTGTCGGACGAAATGCAAGCGCTGTTCAAAGAACCGAATGATAAAGCACTTAACTAACTAGAACGAAATGGGGCGGGAACTCCTTGCCCTCTCGATTGCTATGCAGCACGGACAGACTATATGCCTGATGGTCGTTCCCCATCAGGCCTGAAAACCGAAGTACGCTGGATAACAATCTTCGAGGGTAGCGCTGCTACCCTTATTTTTTCGGAGTAGATGTATGTCAATAGACTGGAACTGGGGCATTTTTTTACAACAGGCCCCATTCGGCAACACCACCTATCTCGGCTGGCTCTGGAGCGGTTTCCAGGTTACCGTCGCACTTTCCATCACCGCCTGGATCATTGCCTTCCTGGTCGGTTCTTTATTTGGCATTTTACGCACCGTCCCGAATCGCTTCTTTTCCGGGATCGGCACCCTGTATGTAGAACTGTTCCGTAACGTACCGCTGATCGTCCAGTTCTTCACCTGGTATCTGGTGGTGCCTGAACTGCTGCCAGAAGATCTTGGTATGTGGTTTAAGGCAGAACTGGATCCCAATATTCAGTTCTTCGTATCGTCCATGCTCTGTCTGGGGCTGTTTACCGCCGCGCGCGTTTGCGAACAGGTTCGTGCCGCCATTCAGTCACTGCCACGCGGTCAAAAAAACGCAGCGCTGGCGATGGGACTGACCCTGCCGCAGGCCTACCGCTACGTGTTGTTGCCTAACGCCTATCGGGTGATCGTCCCGCCGATGACCTCTGAGATGATGAACCTGGTGAAAAACTCCGCCATCGCCTCGACCATCGGTCTGGTCGATATGGCCGCGCAGGCCGGGAAGCTGCTCGATTACTCGGCGCATGCCTGGGAGTCATTTACCGCCATTACCCTGGCGTATGTGTTGATTAATGCCTTCATCATGCTGGTGATGAGTCTGGTGGAACGTAAAATCCGCCTGCCTGGCAATCTGGGAGGCAAATAATGTACGAATTCGACTGGAGTTCAATTGTCCCTTCCCTGCCCTATCTGCTGGATGGGCTGCTCATTACGCTGAAAATTACCGTCACCGCGGTGATTATCGGTATTGTCTGGGGCACTATTCTCGCCGTTATGCGCCTTTCCAGTTTTGCGCCTGTCGCCTGGTTTGCTAAAGCGTACGTTAACGTCTTCCGCTCCATCCCGCTGGTGATGGTACTGTTGTGGTTCTATCTGATTGTGCCGGGGCTATTACAGGACGTACTGGGGCTGTCGCCGAAAACCGATATTCGCCTGATTTCAGCAATGGTCGCATTTTCGATGTTTGAAGCCGCCTATTACTCCGAAATTATCCGTGCGGGCATCCAGAGTATTTCCCGCGGACAGTCAAGTGCGGCGCTGGCGTTGGGGATGACCCACTGGCAGTCAATGAAGCTCATCATTTTGCCGCAGGCGTTTCGCGCGATGGTACCGCTGCTGCTGACGCAGGGCATCGTCCTGTTCCAGGATACGTCTCTGGTGTACGTCTTAAGTCTCGCGGATTTCTTCCGCACTGCGTCTACGATTGGCGAGCGTGATGGTACACAGGTCGAAATGATCCTGTTTGCCGGTGCCGTTTACTTTGTTATCAGCCTGAGCGCGTCGTTGTTGGTCAGCTATTTGAAGAAAAGGACAGTTTAATGATTACCCTGAAAAATGTTTCTAAATGGTATGGTCACTTTCAGGTGCTGACCGACTGCTCCACGGAAGTGAAAAAAGGCGAAGTGGTGGTCGTCTGCGGCCCGTCAGGTTCCGGAAAGTCGACGCTGATCAAAACCGTTAACGGCCTGGAGCCGGTGCAAAAAGGTGAAATCACCGTGAACGGTATTATGGTCAACGACAAAAAAACCGATCTGGCGAAGTTACGCTCACGCGTCGGGATGGTGTTCCAGCACTTTGAGCTGTTCCCGCATCTGTCGATTATTGAAAACCTGACCCTGGCGCAGGTAAAAGTGCTTAAGCGTGATAAAGCCCCGGCGCGTGAAAAAGCGCAGAAGTTGCTGGAACGCGTGGGCCTTGCCGCGCATGCCAATAAATATCCAGCGCAGCTTTCCGGCGGCCAGCAGCAGCGTGTGGCGATTGCTCGCGCGCTGTGTATGGATCCTATCGCCATGCTGTTCGATGAACCCACTTCGGCGCTTGATCCAGAGATGATCAACGAAGTACTGGACGTTATGGTTGAACTGGCCAACGAAGGGATGACCATGATGGTGGTGACCCATGAAATGGGCTTTGCCCGCAAAGTGGCGAATCGGGTGATCTTTATGGACGAAGGGAAAATCGTTGAGGACTCACCGAAAGAAGAGTTCTTCGCTAACCCGAAATCCGAACGCGCAAAAGACTTCCTCGCCAAAATCCTGCATTAATCTTTTCGGCGCGCATGTCAGAGTGCGCGCCATCTCACGCTTTCTTGCCTCGCTCCTCGAATCATTTTCACCCCAGCGTTACCCTTGCCACAATGTAGCATTCATAAGGAGCAACAATGGCACTGCCAATAATCATAGATTGCGACCCGGGTCATGATGACGCGATCGCACTGGTTCTCGCCCTCGCCTCACCGGAACTTGACGTTAAAGCCATCACCTCATCCGCAGGAAACCAGACACCCGATAAAACGCTACGCAACGTATTGCGAATGTTAACGCTGCTGAACCGCACGGACATTCCAGTGGCGGGCGGCGCGCCCAAGCCCCTGATGCGTGAACTGATCATTGCCGATAACGTCCACGGCGAAAGCGGACTGGATGGCCCGGCGCTACCGGAACCCGCCTTTGCGCCGCAGCCATGCACCGCCGTTGAGCTGATGGCAAAGACGTTGCGCGAGAGCACACAACCGGTCACCCTTGTCTCAACCGGGCCGCAAACCAACGTCGCACTGTTGCTGAACAGCCATCCTGAACTGCGTGACAAAATCGCCCGTATCGTGATCATGGGCGGCGCGATGGGGTTGGGCAACTGGACGCCTGCCGCCGAATTCAATATCTATGTCGACCCTGAAGCCGCAGAAATCGTCTTCCAGTCGGGGATTCCGGTGGTGATGGCCGGTCTGGACGTCACGCATAAAGCACAAATTCATGTCGCAGATACCGAACGCTTCCGCGCCATTGGTAACCCGGTTTCCACGATCGTTGCTGAACTACTCGACTTCTTCCTCGAGTATCATAAAGACGAGAAATGGGGATTTACCGGCGCACCGCTGCACGACCCGTGCACCATCGCCTGGCTGTTGAAACCCGAACTGTTTACCACCGTTGAACGCTGGGTTGGGGTGGAAACTCAGGAGAAATACACTCAGGGGATGACCGTGGTGGACTATTACTTCCTGACGGGCAATAAACCGAATGCCACCGTGATGGTGGATGTCGATCGTCAGGGATTTGTAGACCTGCTGGCAGAACGGCTACAGTTTTACGCATGACCAATGCCGGACGGTGCTGACGCTTATTCGGCCTACGTAATGAGTCACCGTAGGCCTGATAAGATGCGTCAACCTCGGCATCAGACTAGATTACGGTTCAAACGGACGACGCTGGAACTGGTCGTGTCCACATTTTGGGCACAATGGCAACACGTCCGGCGTATACACCGCCAAGTGAAAATGACACTTCTCACAGACCAGATTGCCCAGGCCCACCACTTCGCCGCTGTGATATACCCCGTGATGACTTAGATCCTGAAACACTTCACGCCATTCGAGCTGCGTTTTGTCGGTGATATCCGCCAGTTCCTGCCACAGGCTCTCTTTGATTACCCGCATAAAGACGCTGTCGGACTCCTCTTCCAGACTCTCTTCGTAGCTGATGGCAAACTCTTCCAGGTCACGTCTGACAGCGCGCGTCAGTTCGTCCACTTCGGTTCGCGTTAACTCCCCGGCCTGCAAAACCTGCTGCCGCGCCTGTTCCACCAGCGCATCGATATCACGCTCGCCATTGCGCAGACGTTCACTTAATGACGCCACCAGTTCACGGTAGTATTGAGCAACCTTGTTCATCGTTTCGCCTCCTGGGTCGTTAACTGTCTATAATAATAGACGTTATTTGGGTTACGCTTTGCAAGACTGTCCACAGAGTGTGTAAATTCGTGCAAGGATTATCGTGGCGTGAATTCGAACCTGAATGCGCGAAAGGCTGTTTTGACGCGGGCGTTTGGGCTATGCTATGCGGATCTGAAACACCACATCGAAGCTACGTTTGTAGCTGTATTGAAAACAGGACCACTGGCTGCCATGCAAGAGCAATACCGCCCGGAAGAGATAGAATCCAAAGTACAGCTTCACTGGGATGAGAAGCGCACATTTGAAGTTACCGAAGACGAGAGCAAAGAGAAGTATTACTGCCTGTCTATGCTTCCCTATCCTTCTGGTCGACTACACATGGGCCACGTACGTAACTACACCATCGGTGACGTGATCGCCCGTTATCAGCGCATGCTGGGCAAAAACGTGCTGCAGCCTATCGGCTGGGACGCATTCGGTCTGCCTGCAGAAGGCGCGGCGGTAAAAAACAACACCGCGCCGGCACCGTGGACCTACGATAATATCGCCTACATGAAGAACCAGCTCAAAATGCTGGGCTTTGGCTATGACTGGAGCCGCGAGCTGGCGACCTGTACCCCGGAATACTATCGCTGGGAGCAGAAATTCTTCACCGAACTGTACAAAAAAGGTCTGGTCTACAAAAAGACCTCTGCGGTCAACTGGTGCCCGAACGATCAGACCGTACTGGCGAACGAACAGGTTATCGACGGCTGCTGCTGGCGCTGCGACACCAAAGTTGAGCGTAAAGAGATCCCACAGTGGTTTATTAAAATCACCGCCTATGCCGATGAACTGCTCAACGATCTGGATAAACTGGATCACTGGCCTGACACCGTGAAAACGATGCAGCGCAACTGGATTGGTCGTTCTGAAGGCGTGGAAATCACCTTCAACGTGAACGATTATGACAACACGCTGACCGTTTACACGACCCGCCCGGACACATTTATGGGTGCCACCTACCTGGCGGTTGCCGCTGGTCACCCGCTGGCGCAGAAAGCGGCAGAGAACAACCCTGAACTGGCAGCCTTTATCGACGAATGCCGTAACACCAAAGTGGCCGAAGCTGACATGGCGACCATGGAGAAAAAAGGCGTCGATACCGGCTTTAAGGCGGTTCACCCGCTGACTGGCGAAGCAATCCCGGTCTGGGCGGCTAACTTTGTGCTGATGGAATACGGCACTGGCGCGGTCATGGCCGTACCGGGTCACGATCAGCGCGACTACGAATTTGCCACCAAATACGGCTTAACCATTAAACCGGTTATCCTGGCAGCCGATGGTTCTGAGCCGGATCTTTCCGAACAGGCGATGACCGATAAGGGCGTTCTGTTTAACTCTGGCGAATTTGACGGTCTGGCCTTCGACGCGGCCTTCAACGCCATTGCCGATAAGCTGGCCGCCAAAGGCGTGGGCGAGCGTAAGATCAACTACCGTCTGCGCGACTGGGGCGTTTCCCGTCAGCGTTACTGGGGTGCGCCGATCCCGATGGTCACGCTGGAAGACGGCACCGTGCTGCCAACGCCGGAAGATCAATTGCCGGTGATCCTGCCGGAAGATGTCGTGATGGACGGCATCACCAGCCCGATCAAAGCCGATCCTGAATGGGCAAAAACCACCGTTAATGGCCAGCCTGCACTGCGCGAAACTGACACTTTCGACACCTTTATGGAGTCATCCTGGTACTATGCGCGCTACACCTGTCCGCAGTATCAGGAAGGGATGCTGGATTCCAAAGCGGCAAACTACTGGCTGCCGGTAGATATTTACATTGGCGGTATCGAACATGCCATCATGCACCTGCTCTACTTCCGCTTCTTCCACAAACTGATGCGCGATGCCGGCATGGTGAACTCTGACGAACCGGCGAAACAGTTGCTGTGTCAGGGGATGGTACTGGCGGATGCGTTCTACTATGTGGGCGAAAACGGCGAGCGTAACTGGGTTTCTCCGGTGGATGCGATCGTTGAACGCGACGAGAAAGGCCGTATCGTGAAGGCGAAAGACGCGGCGGGCCATGAGCTGGTGTATACCGGCATGAGCAAAATGTCCAAGTCGAAAAACAACGGTATCGACCCGCAGGTAATGGTTGAGCGTTACGGCGCGGATACCGTGCGTCTCTTTATGATGTTCGCCTCTCCGGCTGATATGACGCTGGAATGGCAGGAGTCCGGCGTGGAAGGCGCTAACCGCTTCCTGAAACGTGTCTGGAAACTGGTGTATGAACACACTTCCTGTGGCGATGTTGCGTCGCTGAACGTTGACGTGCTGACAGAAGATCAGAAAGCGCTGCGTCGCGATGTACACAAAACGATCGCTAAAGTGACCGATGATATCGGCCGCCGTCAGACCTTCAACACCGCGATTGCCGCCGTGATGGAGCTGATGAACAAGCTGGCGAAAGCCCCGCAGGATGACGAGCAGGATCGCGCGCTGATGCAGGAAGCGCTGCTGGCGGTAGTCCGGATGCTTAACCCGTTCACCCCACACGTCTGCTTTACGCTGTGGCAGGCGCTGAAAGGCGAAGGCGACATCGACAACGCGCCGTGGCCAGTTGCGGACAATGCTGCAATGGTCGAAGACTCCACGCTGGTCGTGGTTCAGGTTAACGGCAAGGTGCGCGGTAAAATCACCGTTCCGGTGAATGCGACAGAAGAGCAGGTTCGTGAACGTGCTGGCCAGGAACATCTGGTCGCTAAATATCTTGATGGCGTTACCGTGCGTAAAGTGATTTACGTACCGGGTAAACTCCTCAATCTGGTCGTTGGCTAAGCGCGGGAGGAAGCGTGCGATATCTGGCAACATTGTTGTTATCTCTGGCGGTGTTAACCACCGCCGGATGTGGCTGGCACCTGCGCAATACCACGCAGGTTCCGGACACCATGAAAACCATGATTCTGGACACGGGGGATCCGAACGGTCCGCTAAGCCGTGCGGTGCGTAACCAACTGCGTCTGAACGACGTTGAGCTGCTGGATAAGAGTACGCTGCGTAAAGACGTACCGTCTCTGCGTCTGGGTCGGGTCAGCATTTCGAAAGATACCGCATCTGTCTTCCAGAATGGGCAGACAGCGGAATATCAGATGATTATGACGGTTAATGCGTCAGTATTGATTCCTGGTCACGATATTTATCCTATCAGCGTCCGGGTATTCCGTTCGTTCTTCGACAACCCACAGATGGCGCTGGCGAAGGATAACGAGCAGGATATGATCATCAAAGAAATGTACGACAGAGCGGCGGAGCAATTAATTCGTAAGCTGCCAAGCGTACATGCTGCGGATCGTCTATCATCGCAAGAAGAGGTTGCCGTTGATGATAAAGAAGCGGCACCCGCTTCCTCTTCAACGCGTGTCTCCAGCACGCTGGGTAACTGATGATTCGGTTGTACCCTGAACAACTCCGCGCGCAACTCTCTGAAGGGTTGCGCGCGGCGTATCTGCTCCTTGGAAACGACCCATTGTTGTTGCAGGAAGGCCAGGATGCCATCCGTCAGGTTGCGGCAACGCAGGGGTTCGACGAACACCACACGTTTACTCTCGACAACAATACCGATTGGAACGCATTATTCTCGCAATGCCAGGCGATGAGTCTGTTCGCCAGCCGTCAGACGCTGTTGTTGCTACTGCCCGAAAACGGTCCGAATGCCGCGATTAATGAACAACTGGCAACGTTGGTTCAGTTGCTGCATGACGATCTGCTGCTGATCGTACGCGGTAACAAGCTCAGCAAAGCCCAGGAAAATGCCGCATGGTTTAAAGCGCTGACCGATCGAAGCGTACAGATCAGTTGTCAGACGCCGGAGCAGGCGCAACTTCCCCGCTGGGTGGCGGCGCGCGCAAAACAAAATAATCTGCAGCTGGACGACGCAGCAAATCAACTGTTGTGCTATTGCTATGAAGGTAACCTGCTGGCGCTGGCGCAGGCACTGGAGCGTTTATCGTTACTGTGGCCCGACGGAAAGCTCACCCTGCCTCGCGTCGAGCAGGCCGTTAATGATGCCGCCCACTTCACCCCATTCCATTGGGTGGATGCGCTGATCATGGGCAAAAGTAAGCGCGCACTGCACATTCTTCAGCAGTTACGTCTGGAAGGCAGCGAACCGGTTATTTTGCTGCGAACCCTGCAACGTGAACTGTTGCTGCTGGTTACGCTGAAACGCCAGTCGGCCCATACCCCGCTGCGCACGCTTTTTGATAAGCATCGCGTCTGGCAAAACCGTCGGGGCATGATTGGCGACGCGCTGAACCGACTGAGTCCGGCGCAGTTACGTCAGGCGGTCCAGTTACTGACACGTACGGAAATCACGCTGAAGCAGGACTATGGCCAGTCGGTCTGGGCGGAGCTTGAAGGGCTCTCACTGCTGATTTGCCACAAAGCGCTGGCTGAAGTTTTTATTGATGGCTGATATGAAATCGTTACAGGCACTCTTTGGCGGCACCTTTGATCCGGTGCACTATGGTCATCTCAAACCCGTGGAAACGCTGGCCAATCTGATTGGTTTATCACGGGTCATCGTGATGCCTAATAATGTTCCTCCTCATCGCCCGCAGCCAGAGGCGACGAGTGAACAGCGCAAAACTATGCTTGAACTGGCAATTGCCGACAAGCCGTTGTTTATCCTTGATGAGCGCGAACTAAAGCACGACACCCCTTCCTATACGGCGCAAACGCTAAAGGCCTGGCGTGAAGAGCAAGGTCCAGATGCCCCACTGGCGTTTATCATCGGCCAGGACTCGTTGCTGACCTTCCCGACCTGGCACGACTACGAAACCATTCTCGACAATACCCATCTGATTGTCTGCCGCCGTCCGGGCTATCCGCTTGAAATGGCGCAGGAACAGCATCAGCATTGGCTGGATCAACATCTGACGAATACGCCGGACGATCTGCACCAGCTACCGGCAGGGAAAATTTATCTCGCCGAGACGCCGTGGTTCAATATTTCCGCCACGATCATCCGCGAGCGGCTGGAAAACGGCGAACCGTGTGATGATCTGATGCCGCACGCGGTGCTGGACTATATCAATGAGCATGGACTGTATCGCTAAGTACTTCGGTTAACGCCGCCAGCAGGCGGTTGTTCTCTTCCTGACTGCGTATTGCCACGCGGAAATAGCGTCCATCAAGACCTGGGTAATTGGCGCAACTGCGGATCAGAATATGTCGCGTCAGCAAAGCGCGCTGGAGATCGGTTTCGCAACGCAGCAGAAGATAATTCGCCTGACCGGGATAGACCGTCAGTCCCGACAGCGCACACAGCTGCTGATAAAAACGTCCGCCCTCTTCCCGCAACCACTGCCATGTCGCCTGTTGATACGCGGTATCCTCCAGCACCTGTTCCCCTGCCAGTGCAGCAAAAGCGTTGATCGACCACGGCATCTGGCGCGTCCTCATCGCCGCGACCGCCTGCACATCGCTGTTAAGGAGATATCCCAGCCGCAGTCCCGGGATGGCATAGAATTTTGTCAGTGAACGCAGAACCCAGATATGCGGGTTATCCTTTAACAGCGGAATAAATCCCGCTTCGTCTGCGATAAAATCGATAAATGCTTCATCAAGAATCAGCGCAATATTTAGCGCCTGACAGCGCCCGGCAATCGCCTCGAGTAACGCCCGCTCCGGCAGTAATCCGGTGGGATTGTTAGGCGTGCACAAAAACAGACAGTCCAGTTCTGCCGTTAACGCATCAAGAATCGCCCCGGTCAGTTGCCAGCCATCCTCTTCACGCAGCATGAACGTATCAATCGCGCATTCGCTCCACTGCAACGCGCGGCGGTATTCGGCAAATCCCGGCGCGACGATCATCGCTCGCCGCGGTTTCAAACCGTTCACCAGAGTAAAGATCGACTCCGTCTCACCGTTTCCGGCGAGGATCCATTCGACGGGAACCTGATGATGTCGGGCCAGTGCCTGATGCAGGTGGCGGTAATCGACGTCAGGATAGCGCTCGGCTAGGTGTAAATTGTCGACAATGGCGCGTTTTACCGTTTCAGGCATACCCAGTGGATTAATATTCGCGCTAAAATCCAGCAACTTCTCGGGCGAGATCCCGAGGAACTCAGCCGCCTCACGGATATTACCGCCGTGGGCGCTTTGGAATAGAGACATCGTGCCGCTCCTGGCAAAAGAGGCTATTTTAGAGAAATTAGCGCGCGCATTCAGGGCGAATATCATGTTTTGCGCGAATACGTATCACGAGGGATAAATGCGACTCTGGTTAGTTCGTCATGGTGAAACCGAGGCTAATGTGGCGGGATTGTACAGCGGTCATGCCCCCACACCGTTGACCGGGCGCGGCGTGGCGCAAGCGCAAACGCTGAATACACTGCTTCGCCAGGTTCCCTTTAAGCAGGTGCTGTGTAGCGAACTGGAGCGCGCGCAGCACACGGCGCGCTTAGTGCTTCAGGGACGTGAACTGCCGCTACAGGTGAAGCCTGAGCTCAATGAGATGTTTTTTGGTGACTGGGAGATGCGTCATCACCAGGATCTGGCCCGCGAAGATGCCGAAAACTACGCGGCCTGGTGCAACGACTGGCAAAATGCCGTTCCCACCAATGGGGAAGGATTTCAGGCTTTCGCCCAGCGCGTTGAGCAGGCAATTTCGATCCTCGCTGACTATCAGCACCATGATCATGTGCTGATAGTCAGCCATCAGGGTGTTCTCAGCCTGTTAATCGCCCGGTTGCTTGCCATGCCCGCCGCGGCGATGTGGCATTTTCGCGTTGAGCAAGGCTGCTGGAGTGCCATTGATTTTACTGGCGATTTTGCCACGCTTCGGGTTCTCAACAGCAGAGCAATATGGACGCCCGGCGAGTAAAATATCTGTTTTTTACTGCCAGCAACGCTCCGCCCATTGACACCCCCGGACAGGCTGCTATTCTCCGCTGCCAGACTTTTCCCACCCTTCAGCGTTTTGCAGAAATTGTTTTACAAAAATGGCGATGCATTCTGTTGCATGGGGTGGGATGATAGCCCACTTTCCAAAGTCGCCCGGTGACATTTGTCCCGAAAAGCCGGTGGGTTCAGGTATACTGACAGGCTTATTAATACTCATTCATGCACCCAGGGGGAAAACTTGCAGGGTAAAGCACTCCAGGATTTTGTTATCGACAAAATTGATGACCTTAAAGGTCAGGACATCATCGCCTTAGACGTTCAGGGCAAATCCAGTATCACCGACTGCATGATCATCTGTACCGGTACTTCCAGCCGTCACGTTATGTCTATTGCTGACCACGTCGTGCAGGAATCTCGCGCTGCGGGAATGCTGCCGCTGGGCGTGGAAGGTGAGAGCGTCGCCGACTGGATCGTCGTTGACCTGGGTGAAGTGATTGTCCACGTTATGCAGGAAGAGAGCCGTCGCCTGTATGAGCTGGAAAAACTCTGGAGTTAATGCGTGAAGCTTCAACTTGTCGCGGTAGGCACGAAAATGCCCGACTGGGTACAAACCGGTTTTACCGAGTACCTGCGGCGTTTTCCCAAAGACATGCCTTTTGAGCTGATCGAAATTCCGGCCGGCAAACGCGGCAAGAACGCGGATATCAAGCGTATTCTCGACAAAGAGGGTGAGCAGATGCTGGCTGCCGCTGGCAAAAATCGCATCGTCACCCTGGATATACCCGGTAAGCCCTGGGACACGCCGCAACTGGCGACCGAACTGGAACGCTGGAATCTGGACGGTCGTGATGTCAGCCTGTTAATTGGCGGGCCGGAGGGATTATCCCCTGCCTGCAAAGCCGCGGCAGAACAAAGTTGGTCGCTCTCTGCACTCACGCTTCCCCATCCGCTTGTCCGGGTGCTGGTGGCAGAGAGCCTGTATCGGGCGTGGAGCATTACCACTAATCACCCTTATCACCGTGAGTGATCATTGAGCTTGAGTAGACTAAGCAGCGGATGAAATTACAGAATTCTTTTCGCGACTATACGGCTGAGTCCGCGCTATTTGTGCGCCGGGCGCTGGTCGCTTTTTTGGGTATCTTACTGCTCACCGGCGTGCTTATCGCCAATCTGTATAACTTGCAGATCGTCCGTTTTACCGATTACCAGACTCGCTCGAATGAGAACCGGATTAAGCTGGTGCCTATCGCCCCCAGCCGCGGCATTATTTATGACCGTAATGGCATTCCTCTCGCCCTGAACCGCACCATTTATCAGGTCGAAATGATGCCCGAGAAGGTTGATAACGTGCAGCAAACGCTGGATGCCCTGCGCAGCGTTGTCGACCTGACCGATGACGATATTGCCGCCTTCAAGAAAGAGCGCGCACGTTCCCACCGCTTTACCTCTATTCCCGTCAAAACCAACCTCACCGAAGTACAGGTTGCGCGTTTTGCCGTGAACCAGTACCGCTTCCCGGGTGTGGAAGTGAAAGGGTATAAGCGCCGGTTCTACCCATACGGTTCCGCACTTACCCACGTCATTGGTTACGTGTCGAAGATTAACGATAAAGACGTTGAGCGACTGGATAAAGACGGCAAACTGGCCAACTATGCCGCGACGCATGACATCGGGAAACTGGGGATTGAGCGCTACTACGAAGATGTGCTGCACGGTCAAACCGGCTACGAGGAAGTCGAGGTCAACAACCGTGGTCGCGTCATCCGTCAGCTCAAAGAAGTCCCCCCACAGGCCGGACACGACATCTACCTGACGCTGGATCTCAAACTTCAGCAGTATATCGAGACGCTGCTTGCCGGTAGCCGCGCGGCCGTGGTGGTCACCGACCCGCGCACCGGCGGCGTACTGGCCCTGGTTTCAATGCCCAGTTACGACCCGAACCTGTTCGTCGACGGTATCTCCAGTAAAGACTATTCCGGTTTGCTTAACGATCCGAACACGCCGCTGGTCAACCGCGCAACGCAGGGGGTTTATCCACCTGCGTCGACGGTGAAACCGTATGTCGCTGTGTCTGCATTAAGCGCTGGCGTTATCACCCGTAATACCAGCCTGTTTGACCCTGGCTGGTGGCAGTTGCCCGGCTCGGAAAAACGCTACCGTGACTGGAAGAAATGGGGTCACGGACACCTGAACATTACTAAATCACTGGAAGAATCGGCGGATACCTTCTTCTATCAGGTCGCCTATGACATGGGGATCGATCGCCTCTCCGAGTGGATGGGCAAATTCGGTTACGGTCACTATACCGGTATCGACCTGGCGGAAGAGCGTTCCGGCAACATGCCTACCCGCGAATGGAAGCTCAAACGCTTTAAAAAACCCTGGTATCAGGGCGATACCATTCCGGTCGGCATCGGTCAGGGCTACTGGACGGCAACGCCTATTCAGATGAGTAAGGCGCTGATGATCCTGATTAATGACGGCGTCGTGAAGGTGCCTCATCTGCTGATGAGTACCGCAGAAAACGGCAAGAAGGTTCCCTGGGTACAACCGCAGGAGCCACCGGTCGGCGATATTCATTCTGGTTATTGGGAACTGGCGAAAGACGGCATGTATGGCGTCGCCAACCGTGGCAACGGGACCGCGCATAAATATTTTGCCAGCGCGCCATATAAAATTGCCGCTAAATCCGGTACCGCACAGGTCTTTGGCCTGAAAGCCAATGAAACCTATAACGCGCATAAAATTGCCGAGCGTCTGCGTGACCATAAACTGATGACCGCATTTGCACCGTATAACAACCCGCAGGTGGCCGTCGCCATCATCCTGGAAAACGGGGGGGCGGGTCCGGCGGTGGGGACCATTATGCGTCAGATTCTTGACCACATCATGTTGGGCGATAACAACACCGATCTGCCAGCGGAAAACCCGGCGGTTGCAGCGGCGGAGGATCAATAACCATGACGGATAATCCGAACAAAAAAACATTCTGGGATAAAATCCATATTGATCCCACCATGTTACTGATTTTGCTGGCACTGTTGGTTTACAGCTCACTGGTTATCTGGAGCGCCAGCGGCCAGGACATTGGCATGATGGAGCGTAAAGTCGGTCAGATTACGATGGGGCTGGTGATCATGGTGGTCATGGCCCAGATCCCGCCGCGCGTCTATGAAGGTTGGGCGCCGTATCTCTATATTTTCTGTATTATTCTGCTGGTGGCGGTCGATGCATTCGGGGCAATATCCAAAGGCGCGCAGCGTTGGCTGGATCTCGGCATTGTACGTTTTCAGCCTTCTGAAATCGCCAAAATCGCGGTTCCTCTGATGGTCGCACGCTTTATCAACCGCGACGTCTGTCCGCCGTCCCTGAAGAACACGGCCATCGCGCTGGTGCTGATTTTTATGCCGACGCTGTTGGTGGCGGCACAGCCTGACCTCGGGACCTCGATTCTGGTCGCGCTTTCCGGCCTGTTCGTGCTGTTCCTCTCGGGTCTGAGCTGGCGTTTAATTGGCGTCGCTGTGCTGCTGCTCGCGGCGTTCATTCCGATCCTGTGGTTCTTCCTGATGCACGATTATCAGCGTCAGCGTGTAATGATGTTACTCGACCCGGAAACCGACCCGTTGGGTGCCGGTTACCACATCATTCAGTCTAAAATTGCGATTGGTTCCGGCGGTCTGAGCGGTAAGGGATGGTTACACGGTACCCAGTCGCAACTGGAATTTTTACCCGAACGCCACACCGACTTTATCTTCGCTGTCCTGGCGGAAGAGCTGGGTCTGATTGGGATACTGATCCTGCTGGCGCTGTATATACTGCTGATTATGCGTGGCCTGTGGATCGCCGCCCACGCACAAACCACCTTTGGTCGCGTGATGGCCGGTGGCTTAATGTTGATTTTATTCGTTTATGTCTTCGTTAATATTGGTATGGTGAGTGGGATTCTGCCTGTTGTAGGCGTTCCGCTTCCGTTGGTCAGTTACGGAGGCTCAGCACTGATCGTGTTGATGGCCGGGTTCGGGATTGTCATGTCGATCCACACCCACAGAAAAATGTTATCGAAAAGCGTGTAAGGGGTGCGCAATGCGTAAGCAGTTGCCTGGAGTCTGCGTCGTAGCAGGAATTATGCTGCTCGCGGCATGTACGAGTGATGATGGTCAGCAACAGAACACCGTCGCGCCGCAGCCGGCGGTATGTAATGGGCCCGTCGTTGAAATCAGCGGAGCCGATCCGCGTTTTGAACCTCTCAACCCGAGCGCTAATCAGGATTATCAGCGAGACGGGAAGAGCTACAAGATAGTGCAGGATGTCTCGCGCTTTAGTCAGGCAGGGTTCGCGGCGATCTACGATGCCGAGCCCGGTAGCAATCTGACCGCCTCAGGCGAAGCGTTCGATCCTATGCAGCTCACCGCTGCGCATCCGACGTTACCGATCCCGAGCTATGCGCGGATCACTAACCTCGCCAATGGACGGATGATCGTGGTGCGCATTAACGATCGAGGTCCCTATGGCAACGATCGCGTGATTTCGCTGTCGCGTGCCGCTGCCGACCGTCTGAACACCTCCAATAACACCAAAGTGCGTATCGACCCAATTATTGTCGCGCAGGATGGTTCATTGTCTGGTCCGGGTATGGCCTGTACCACCGTGGCCAAACAGACTTATGCCCTGCCCTCACGTCCGGATCTGAGCGGCGGCATGGGCAGCGCCTCCTCCGCACCGGAAGCGATGCAGCCTCAGGGTGACGTTCGCGCCATCAGCAATTCCACCTTGCAAAGTGAAGATAATGCCGGCGCACCGGTTCAGAGTAGTGGATTCCTGGGTGCCCCGACGACTCTGGCAGCAGGTGTACTGGAAGGCAGTGAACCGACGCCAGCGCCACAGCCCGCGGCTGCAGCTCCCGTTAGCGCACCAGTCAGTGCACCGGCAGCAACACCCGCTGCGACGGCTGCGCCTGCCGCCGCTTCCGCCAGCGGCAGTTACGTAGTCCAGGTCGGCGCGGTGAGCGATCAGGGGCGTGCCCAACAATATCAACAGCGCTTAGGCCAGCAGTTTGGCGTACCTGGACGCGTCACGCAGAACGGCGCCGTGTGGCGTATTCAGCTCGGGCCGTTCGCCAGTAAAGCACAAGCCAGTGCGCTGCAGCAGCGCTTACAATCTGAAGCCCAATTACAGTCCTTCATTACCAGCGCACAGTAACGTAACAAGGGCATCTGAAGTGTCAGTTTCTGTAAATGACGTTAACTACGTTAACAAAGTCATGCGGAAAGTCAGATGCCTACCGGTATTGCATTTGCTATAGTAGGGCACTTTTTTTAATTCCATCACGGACGTCGTAGTTCAGACCATGAAGACCACTTTTTCCGCTCGTTTCCTGCAGCGCATGGCGCTCACCACGGCTCTTTGTACAGCCGCTATTTCAGGCGCGCATGCCGATGACCTGAATATCAAAACCATGATCCCGGGTGTTCCGCAGATCGACGCGGAGTCTTACATCCTCATTGACTATAACTCCGGTAAAGTGCTGGCGGAACAAAACGCCGATACGCGTCGCGACCCGGCCAGTCTGACCAAAATGATGACCAGTTACGTTATCGGTCAGGCAATGAAAGCGGGCAAATTTAAAGAAACGGATCTGGTCACTATCGGTAATGATGCCTGGGCCACGGGTAATCCGGTCTTTAAAGGCTCATCGCTGATGTTCCTGAAGCCAGGCATGCAGGTTCCGGTATCGCAACTGATTCGCGGGATTAACCTGCAGTCTGGTAACGACGCCTGCGTCGCGATGGCTGACTTTGCGGCGGGCAGTCAGGATGCGTTTGTCGGTCTGATGAACAGCTATGTGAATGCGCTGGGTCTGAAAAATACCCATTTCCAGACGGTTCACGGTCTGGATGCCGACGGTCAGTACAGTTCCGCTCGTGATATGGCGCTGATTGGACAAGCACTAATCCGCGACGTTCCTAACGAATATTCCGTCTATAAAGAGAAAGAGTTCACCTTTAATGGCATCCGTCAGTTGAACCGTAACGGTTTGCTGTGGGACAACAGCCTGAAAGTAGATGGCATCAAGACTGGTCATACCGATAAAGCAGGCTACAACCTGGTGGCCTCGGCGACCGAAGGTCAGATGCGTTTGATCTCCGCGGTCATGGGCGGGCGTACCTATAAAGGACGTGAAACGGAAAGCAAAAAACTGCTGACCTGGGGTTTCCGTTTCTTCGAAACGGTTAACCCGCTGAAAGCAGGCAAAGAATTCGCCTCTGAACCGTCCTGGTTTGGTGATACCGATCGCGCCTCCTTAGGGGTTGATAAAGATGTGTATCTGACCATTCCGCGTGGCCGTATGAAAGACCTGAAAGCCAGCTATGTACTGAACAGCACGGAGCTGCATGCGCCACTGCAGAAAAATCAGGTGGTCGGTACCATCAACTTCCAGCTTGACGGTAAAACCATTGAGCAGCGCCCTCTGGTCGTGCTGCAGGAAATCCCGGAAGGTAACTTCTTCAGCAAAATCATTGATTACATTAAGTTAATGTTCCATCACTGGTTTGGTTAAAAATTGAACACTTGAAAGTGTGATTTCCATCCCCATATACTAAGCATCAGTAAAACTCCCGCCCTCTGACGGGAGTTGTTATTTATTTACGTTACGCCGGAGCTGACATGAAAACCAAACTTAACGAACTGCTTGAATTCCCTACTCCTTTTACTTACAAAGTTATGGGGCAGGCGTTACCTGAGCTGGTTGAACAGGTGGTTGAAGTGGTACAGCGCCATGCGCCAGGTGATTACTCTCCGACGGTAAAACCCAGCAGCAAAGGCAATTACCACTCGGTCTCGATTACCATCAACGCGACCCATATTGAGCAGGTTGAAACGCTGTACGAAGAACTCGGTAACATCGAAATCGTCCGTATGGTTCTGTAATACAGGTTCGGGCCCCGACCATGTTCGGGCGCCCACCTCGCCTCCTCTTCACTGTGATATACTTCCCTCCCCCATTGATTACTTCTCTACGGAGATGCTGTTTTGTCTCAGGATAAAATACTGGTCCGCCAGCTCGGTCTTCAACCCTACGAACCCGTCTCCCAGGCCATGCACGACTTTACCAACACCCGCGATGAACAGACTCCCGATGAAATCTGGCTGGTTGAGCACTATCCGGTTTTCACCCAGGGTCAGGCAGGGAAAGCGGAACATGTTTTAATGCCCGGCGATATTCCGGTCATTCAAAGCGATCGCGGTGGGCAGGTCACTTACCATGGACCAGGTCAACAGGTTATGTACGTTTTGTTGAACCTGAAGCGACGTAAACTGGGCGTGCGGGAATTGGTCACGTTGCTGGAACAGACTGTCGTGAATACTCTGGCTGAACTGGATATTGACGCTCACCCGCGTGCAGATGCCCCTGGTGTTTATGTCGGTGAAAAGAAAATATGTTCCCTCGGTTTGCGTATTCGTCGCGGTTGCTCATTCCATGGACTGGCATTAAACGTTAATATGGATCTCTCGCCTTTCTTACGAATTAATCCCTGCGGTTATGCCGGCATGGAAATGGCAAAAATATCTCAATGGGATAGCCAGGTCACGACAGATAATATCCAACCACGATTATTAGCCAATATTTTAGCACTGCTAAATAATCCCCCTTACGAATATATTTCCGCTTAACTTATTGAATGCAATGGCCCAAAAAATCGGGGGCCATTGTCACCCTTCCGGCTCAAATGCTTTACAATGCCTCCTGGTTTCTATATTTTCTGTTTGTCTTAGTTTGAATTTTTAACGATTTTTCTCCGTCATAAAAGCGACGTAGGATTTTTCTTTATACGAACGTTAAACCTTCAATCCATTGCTATAAAAATGGTTATCGATACCGCGAGATGAACAATAGTGGTGCAAAACACATGCTTACAACAAATACAAGCATCACTATTATTTATAAAGTGAATTAAATTGGAGTTAGAACGTGAGTGAAAATAGTAAGCCGAAAGGACATTTCTACGAACACCGACCCGAAGATAAGCCGCAAATTTTCAGAACGCTGAGAAATATAGACCTGAACCTGCTGACTATTTTTGAAGCCGTTTATGTTCATAAAGGAATCGTCAACGCCGCGAAAGTTCTCAATCTGACTCCTTCAGCGATCAGCCAGTCCATTCAGAAACTGCGCACAATATTTCCCGATCCCCTGTTTATTCGAAAAGGCCAGGGCGTGACGCCCACGACTTATGCCACCCATCTGCATGAGTATATCAGCCAGGGGCTGGAATCCATTCTCGGCGCGCTGGATCTCACCGGCAGCTACGATAAACAACGGACGATAACTATCGGGACTACTCCGTCTATCGGAGCGCTGGTCATGCCGACAATTTATCACGCCATCAAAACGAGCCATCCACAACTGCATCTGCGTAACATTCCCGTCCATGATGCCGAAACGCAACTCAGTCAGTTTCAGAGTGATTTGATTATTGATAACCACATCTACAGCAACCGCGCAGTAGAGAACCATGTTCTGTTTTCTGACAAAATCGAACTGGTCTGCCGCCAGAATCACCCTTCCCTGACGCGTACCCTGACCCCTGAAGCCCTCGATGACGCTGAACATAGTCTGCTGATGATCGAAGGACAAAGCTTCACGCTCCTGCGCCAACGTATCCAGGAATTGTTCCCCGATCGGCAAATCAGCTTTAGCAGCTACAATATTTTCACGCTGGCATCACTCATTGCTCACAGCGATCTGGTGGGTATTATGCCCGCGCGCTTCTTCACGCTGTTCAGCCACTGCTGGCCGCTTCAGCGGATCCCCCATCCATCCCTGAACCATGAGAAAATCGACTTCTCACTGCACTACAACAAGCTGAGCTTACGCGATCCGGTACTGGAGAACGTCATCGCAGTGATCCGCGACGCCTTCTGAAAAAGAAATGTTGCGACCCGGTCAAAACTGATGCCAGGCAAATGGCACAAAACAACAACTATTTTACATTTTGCCGGTCACTCAGGCTGCTTTCAGGCCCGTTTAAATGATATACTGCGTGTAGTGAATTCAAAAATAGTTGATAAATACAACATTCCCTTGAATCAAAACGCTTTCCCTCGTTATTCGCAACTGGAACACGCACGCTATGAGTAAACCCATTGTGATGGAACGCGGTGTTAAATACCGCGATGCCGATAAGATGGCCCTTATCCCGGTCAAAAATGTGGCAACAGAGCGCGAAGCCCTGCTGCGCAAGCCGGAATGGATGAAAATTAAGCTTCCAGCGGACTCCACTCGTATCCAGGGCATCAAAGCAGCAATGCGTAAGAATGGCCTGCATTCTGTTTGTGAAGAAGCCTCTTGCCCAAACCTGGCGGAGTGTTTCAACCACGGTACCGCCACGTTTATGATCCTCGGCGCTATTTGTACCCGTCGCTGCCCGTTCTGTGATGTGGCCCACGGCCGCCCTGTGGCGCCGGACGCCAACGAACCGGTTAAGCTGGCACAAACGATTGCCGACATGGCCCTGCGCTATGTCGTTATCACCTCAGTTGACCGTGATGACCTGCGTGACGGTGGCGCTCAGCACTTTGCCGATTGCATTACCGCTATTCGTGAGAAAAGTCCTACGATTAAGATTGAAACGCTGGTCCCCGACTTCCGCGGTCGTATGGATCGTGCCCTGGAGATTCTGACCACCACTCCGCCGGACGTTTTCAACCATAACCTTGAGAACGTGCCGCGCATTTATCGTCAGGTTCGCCCGGGCGCTGACTACAACTGGTCGCTCAAATTACTGGAACGCTTTAAAGAAGCGCATCCGGAGATCCCGACCAAATCCGGTCTGATGGTGGGTCTCGGTGAGACGAATGCGGAAATCATTGAAGTGATGCGCGATCTGCGTCGTCACGGCGTGACTATGCTGACGCTGGGACAGTATTTGCAGCCGAGCCGTCACCACCTGCCCGTTCAGCGCTATGTCAGCCCGGACGAATTTGAAGAGATGAAAGCAGAAGCCATGGCGATGGGCTTTACCCATGCGGCCTGCGGACCGTTCGTCCGTTCGTCTTACCATGCTGACCTGCAGGCGAAAGGGATGGAAGTGAAGTAATTTCGAAATAAATACTTACATTTCGCCTATAAAAAACCCGCTTAATCGCGGGTTTTTTCTCATCAGGGTAAAACGGACAGGCGTTTAGCTCCGGGTATTACTCTTTATGAGAGAGTTTCTCAGCCTGAATGCTGCCGTCTGCGTCTTTTTTCGCGCCCGCATCTTCATCATTCATTGCTTTCTTGAAACCCTTAATCGCCGTGCCCAGGTCTCCACCCAGTGTACGTAACTTCTTGGTACCAAACAGCAGAACGACCAGTGCGGCCACCACCAGCAATTTGGTAATACTAATCTCACCCATAGATACCTTCTTAACTTAAAACAGGCAGCGTAGCGCGCCCTTAGTAACCTGAGAATATTAACGGTCATTTGACGCGCGCACACAATAGCAATCTGTAACAAGGTGAATCAAGCAGTGTTTAAAAAAACGTCATAATAATTGCGGTGGCACAAATCTGCGGTTGCGTAATACCGGTAATTGCGCCCGCACCTGGCGAATTCGCTCAACGGTGATCTCCGCCATGATAAGCGTCGGGACGTCTGCCGCAGCCGAAATCGTCACCCCAAGGGGATCGATAATACGACTCTGCCCGATATTTTTGTTACCACACTCCCCTGCGGCAATCATATAGCAGGTGGTATCGAGCGCGCGGGCAGCCAGTAGTGTCGACCAGTGATGTTCCTTCAGCGCCCCTCTGACCCATGCCGCCGGTAGCACCAGCACTTCAGCGCCCTGCAACGCAAGCGCCATCGACAGTTCAGGAAAACGCAGATCGTAGCAGGTCATCAGCCCCACTCTGAGTCCATCCACGTCAAGCAGCGGTGCGATTACGTTACCCGCATCAACATTGCGGGACTCCTGAATGGAGAAAGCATCATAGAGGTGTAGCTTGGCGTAGCTTGCCACAATTTTCCCCCCACGCAGCGCCACCAGCGTGTTTACCGCACGACCGGGACGCGAAGGAACGTGAACAGTGAGAATAGTGGTCATCGTATTCGACGCTCTTTCCCGCAACAGTTGTTGCAGGAAATTCCCCTCGAGAGACTGGGCGGATTTCACCGACAGGTCGGGATCCGTATCGTCTCGCGCCAGTAATGCCTCAGGCAGAACCAGCAATGACGCGCCGTTTCCCGCCGCCTGCGACATGAGCATGACGCAGGTTTCTGCGTTTTTTTCCCACACAGGACTGACGGCAAATTGCCCTGCAGCAACTAGCATAATTCCTCCGGTCAGGTTTATCAGGCTCGCCAACGATGATTATTCAGCGTTACACTTATCTTATATACCAACCAAAAGCAGGATTATGCAGTGTTACAACTTCTTTTAGCGGTTTTTATTGGCGGTGGCACAGGAAGTGTAGCGAGATGGATGCTCAGTATGCGGTTT
Source organism: Citrobacter sp. LST-B2 (assembly GCF_057983045.1). NCBI lineage: Bacteria > Pseudomonadati > Pseudomonadota > Gammaproteobacteria > Enterobacterales > Enterobacteriaceae > Citrobacter > Citrobacter sp. LST-B2. Next base: position 1,513,593 of record NZ_CP192598.1, on the reverse strand, counting down.
AACCCCATGCATCAGGCGATTCCGATAGGAACCCTGACCGCAAATTTACTGGGTGCATTCATTATTGGTGTGGGACTGGCATGGTTTAGTCGAATGACTAATATCGATCCAGTATGGAAAGTCTTGATCACAACCGGCTTTTGTGGCGGCCTGACAACCTTCTCTACCTTTTCGGCGGAAGTAGTCTTTTTGCTGCAGGAAGGTCGGGTGGGCTGGGCAATGCTGAATGTGTTAGTCAACCTGTTGGGATCATTTGCGATGACGGCGTTAGCATTCTGGCTATTTTCCGCCTCCAACGCGCACTAAAGACCAAAAAAAACCCGCTAATAAGCGGGTTTTGAAATCTTGCTGACGTAAGCTTACAGAGCAGTTACGTTTGCAGCAGAAGGGCCTTTGGCACCGTTAGTGATTTCGAACTCTACACGCTGACCTTCAGCCAGAGTTTTAAAACCATTGGTCTGGATTGCAGAGAAGTGTACGAACACGTCTTTGCTGCCATCTTCCGGAGTAATGAAACCGAATCCTTTGGACTCATTAAACCACTTAACGTTACCTTTAATCTTAGACATCAAAATTACCTTTACATGAAAAATAGACACAAATGCTGTGTCGGGTACCAGTACACCAATTGTGGTTCACTTTGTCCAGTCGAACTTTGGCAAAAAGTGATAAATGTCGCGTTATTTTTTGATATAAGCTTATATCACTTTGTTTTATATGAATTTTATTGCCGTTAAACAGTTCAAAACTGAAAACGCATCCACGCAAAGTATACGTTACCGTTGTTATAAGTACCGGGGATATAGGTCATCTGAAACGTTGCCGGACCGTAACCGATGGAAGCCAGCGGCAGCAGGACAGGAAGAGGAATGTAGTTCCAGTTATCACGCGCCGTCACACCGGCGGTAAAACCTAACCCCAGGTGGAAATTGTCATCCGGCAGAGGTCGCCAGGTGCTCTCCCAGCCATAACCACCGATCGGCTCCCATTTATTCCATGAATCTTTGAAAGCCATGATATAAAGGCCGTGCCAGTTTCCCTTTTCATCCCAGCGCGACTGGCCAAAACCACCGCCCCACGGACGCTCGTTATAACGATCGGTTTTTTCTTTGTCATAGGCAAAACGCGCATGCCAGGTTATCGCGGGAATATATAAATCATAGTGCTCAGGTTGCTGCCAGGTTTCGGCAACATTGTCTGTAAAGGTATTAAACCACCCTTTTTCTTCTGCCACTGCACGCGGCAGCATCGCTAACTGAATAAAAAGAAATGAAAAAAGGAGAAAATATTTTTTAGCTGTACTCACAACGTTTATTACCATTCTTAAGTTCAGTCTTGATTATACCAAAAATAACTTGAATGAAACCTTAACAGCGGCAATGCAGACCTGAATCAGATTGTTCTAAGATTTTGAATGCCGTAATTAAACCCTATCTTTTGCAGTATTATTTATCGCTGGATTATCAGTCAGATATTGTATGCTTTTCACTCTGTCACGTTGAAAGCACTCTTTCGCCGCCATTCATTAACAATGATGCCGCATAAACAAAACAAAAATGAAACAACAGGGAATTTTCCTGGAGACTGGAAAATAAAATATTTCACCTTCATCACGGCAACGAAAAAAATAGCCGCCGACCGACGGTTAATCGTTCTGTTTATTGATTTTAATCAGCAAGTAGCAAACACTTATTCGGCACATTTTTACACCAACTTATTGGTATTATCTTAATTTCACTTCTGGGTGTCTACGCGACAGGGGAAACAATGTTGACATTTATCGAACTCCTTATTGGAGTTGTGGTTATTGTGGGTGTAGCGCGCTACATCATTAAAGGGTATTCGGCAACCGGCGTGCTCTTTGTTGGCGGTCTGGTGCTGCTGATTATCAGCGCCCTGATGGGCCATAAAGTGCTGCCTTCCAGCGAGACCACGACGGGTTATTCCGCGACGGATATCGTTGAATACATCAAGATCCTGCTGATGAGCCGTGGTGGCGACCTTGGCATGATGATCATGATGCTCTGCGGATTTGCCGCTTATATGACCCACATCGGCGCGAACGATATGGTCGTGAAACTGGCGTCGAAGCCTTTGCAGTACATCAATTCACCTTATTTGTTGATGATTGCCGCCTATTTTGTTGCCTGTCTGATGTCCCTGGCAGTGTCATCCGCTACCGGACTCGGCGTATTGTTGATGGCGACGCTTTTCCCGATCATGGTCAACGTAGGAATCAGCCGCGGTGCCGCGGCGGCCATTTGCGCCTCGCCTGCCGCAATTATCCTTTCCCCTACCTCCGGTGACGTCGTGCTGGCTGCCAAAGCAGCCGAAATGCCACTGATCGATTTTGCCTTTAAAACCACACTGCCGATCTCCATTGCGGCAATCATCGGAATGGCGATAGCCCACTATTTCTGGCAACGTTATCTGGATAAAAAAGAGAACGCGGCCCACGAAATGCTGGACGTAAATGAAATCACCACTACGGCGCCGGCGTTCTATGCCATTCTGCCATTTACGCCGATTATCGGAGTGCTGATTTTTGATGGTAAGTGGGGACCGCAATTGCACATCATTACGATTCTGGTGCTCTGTATGCTTATTGCGGCAGTGCTGGAGTTCGTCCGGGGTTTCAACACCCAGAAAGTGTATTCAGGTCTGGAAGTGGCGTATCGCGGTATGGCCGATGCGTTTGCGAACGTGGTGATGCTGTTAGTTGCGGCGGGTGTTTTCGCACAGGGTCTGAGCACGATTGGCTTCATCCAGAGCCTGATCTCCATCGCCACTTCGTTTGGCTCAGCGAGCATCATTTTGATGCTGGTACTGGTGATTCTGACCATGCTGGCAGCGATGACCACCGGTTCCGGTAACGCGCCGTTCTACGCTTTCGTGGAAATGATTCCTAAGCTGGCACAATCATCGGGTATCAACCCGGCGTATCTGTCGATTCCGATGCTACAGGCATCCAACCTGGGCCGTACGATCTCCCCGGTCTCCGGCGTGGTCGTGGCGGTAGCCGGGATGGCAAAAATCTCGCCTTTTGAAGTGGTAAAACGCACCTCCGTACCGGTCATGGTCGGGCTGTTGATCGTTATCATTGCGACCGAAGTGATGGTGCCGGGTACCTCTTCCGCAGTAACGGGAGGCTGATTCAGAACCCTTGCCGGATGAGGGCACGCTATGTCTCATCCGGCCATACGCCGCCATTAACCGTGGTAAATTCGCTGCGGTCTCCCCACCTTGCCGTGCACAATTTCCGCAATAACTAAATGCCGACTGGCACAATATTCGAGGTACCGTCTGGCGGTCGTACGGCTGATGGTCAGCGCCTGCGCGACGGTTTCGGCGGTGTGCTGTACCTGAGGATCAGCAAACAGCTTTTTAACCGCATTCAACGTTAACGCATCAATCCCGGTGGGCAGCTCATCTTTCGGCTCGCCTCGCGCATAGGCATTAAACATCTCATCAATTTGTCGCTGACTGGCGCTGTCGTTTTCTGCCAGCATCCGTCTGCGCTGTTGGTAACGGGTGAGCGTCTGCCCCAGACGCTCATAGGCGATAGGTTTGATCAAATAATCAAACGCCCCGCTGCGTACCGCGTCGGCCACCGTTTCCATATCGCTGGCCGCCGTGGTAAAAACCACCCCGCCGGGATAATGCGACGCCGTCAGCTCATGCAGCAGCGTGATCCCCTTCCCGTCCGGAAGGTAGTTATCCAGTAAAATGAGGCCCGGTTTAAACCGTTCAATCATCATTCTCGCCTGCGCCAGATTACCGGCTAACCAGATCTGATTAAAACCGGGAATATGGCGGATGTACTCTGCATGCATCTCGGCAAGCAGCATTTCATCTTCAACGATTAATAGGGTTAATGGTTCCGTCATTGTTCTTTTTCACTTTCGGAATAAAAAGAGAGAATAAGGTGCCGCAGGGATCGTTATCTTCCAGAGTAATCGTTCCGCCACAGCGCCCCACATAACTTGCAATCAGGTACAGTCCGATGCCGTGCTCACCCGGCTCATCGGAACGGGTGCTTACACCCTGTTCGAATATTTTTTCACGCAGTGCCTCAGGGACGCCGCATCCCTGGTCGGCCACTTCTATCACCACATCATCGCCTTCATCGCTCAGATACAGTTCCACGACCTTATTCCCCTGCTCGGTACGCAAACTGGCGTCAAACGCGTTGTCGAGAAGATTTCCGACAATCGCCGAAAATTCGGTACTGTCCAGCCCTTCCGGCAACTGCTGAAGCTGACTGCCAGGAACGATCGTCATTTTGAGCCCCAGTTCGCGCGCGCGCTGAACCTTACCAAACAGCAGGCCCGCCACCTGGCGATCGGCAAACGCCTCGCGCAGGCTGTCAATCAACTGTTGCTGCGCCTGCGATTCCCCCTGCACCATCTCCCTGACCCGATCGTACTCTTTCATTTGCAGCAGGCCATTGAGCGTTGACATCCAGTTTAGATGCTCATGGCGCAACGTTCGCAGACTCTCCACATATTGCTTAATCTGTGTCAGTTGCGCGTTCAGGGTGGCGATCTCATCTTTGCTGCGAAAGCTGATAATCGCGCCCAGCAACTCATCCCCTGAACGGATCGCCTCACGGTTGGCAATAACGCTCAGACCATTGAAGTTGACCATCGCGTCCACACGCCTTTCGGCAATCTGTTCGGTAAAGAAATCGGATGGGTTAACCACCTCATGAATCGGTTTGCCCAACCATTGTCGACCTGGCGAACGCAGGCCGAGCATCTTTCTCGCACTACGGTTAATGGCCGTAATATAGCCGTCGGGATCCACGGCAATCAGCCCTTCATAAACAGAACTGAACAGCGCTTCCTGCTGACGAACTACCCGGGCAATTTGCTTCGGTTCCATCCCCATCATCTGACGGCGAATATGAGCGGCAAAAAACCAGGAAAGCAACATCAGTACCACCAGCAGCAAAACAAACACGCCGGCCATCGGTAGAATGAAGTCCAGCCGCCAGCTGTCAATTTTGCTGACCAGATAACCGATGGAGACCACGCCAATAACGTTGCCGTCATCATCAAAGATTGGCGTTTTCGCCCGCATTGCCAGGCCGATGGAGCCCGTCCCGGTAATGAAATAGCTTTCTCCCCTCTCCAGCGCGCCAGGCTTGGTAAACTGCATCGGGTAGCCAATTTTCTCCGGGTTAGGATGATAAAGCCGGATAGAGTGACTATCGCCGATCACCACATAGTCAAAATCAGTATCGCTCTGCAGTTTTCCGGCAATGGTTGCCAGCCGTTTGTAATCGCGATCCTTCACCGCCGCAATGATGCTGTCGTTGGCGGCAATAATCTTCGCCTGGTTCATCGCCATATCGCGAACGTGCGTACTCAAGTAATCTTCAAAGCTCGCGGAAAAATACTGTGCCAGCGCGGCAATAATGAACACCGAAAAAACGAGAATAAGCAGAAAAATGCGCAACGGAAATGCCAGTCGGCGAAAAAAAGAAAACGGCTTTTTATTTTTTTGAACCAACATGACGGTTCCTTAATGGGCATAATTCGGTAAAAGCCGCCAGCATATGTAATGAAATTGTTTTATACAGACAGGCAGCAAATAAAGACAATCGTTACAGATTCACCACATTAAATCAATTAAGTCATTTAACACCACGTCACAATCTGTAATAAGAATAATTAAAAAACTTAAAACCATTAAACTCATAAAAACCATCTAAGTGTTTGTGAAATAAATCAAAATTTACCTCAAAAATACTCCTTACGATGTATGCATTCCGGAAAAAAAGAAATAGGCCGTTGCAAAATCGTCTTTTCCCCGGAATGAAAACAAAACGTTATAAAATCGTATTTCCGTACAACATACATACAAAACCGGCAACAACAATATATCTTCAGGACTTATCCACTATGTTTGGTAATAATGTGTTCACGCGCGTCAAACGCTCAGAAAATATAAAGATGGCGGCGATCACGCAATTCCTGAAAGAAAATGATCTGAGCGTCGATACCACCGTTGAAGTTTTTATTACCGTGACTCGTGATGAAAAAATCATCGCCTGCGGCGGTATCGCCGGAAATATCATCAAGTGTGTGGCCATTAGTGAATCGGTACGCGGCGAGGGGTTAGCGCTCACGCTGGCGACAGAACTTATCAATCTCGCCTACGAAAGGCACTGCACGCATCTCTTCATTTATACCAAAACTGAGTATGAATCGTTGTTCCGCCAGTGCGGATTTTCAACGCTGACCCGCGTTCCCGGCATCATGGTGCTAATGGAAAACAGCACCACACGTCTGAAACGCTATGCAGAGTCATTAAGCAAACTGCGTCATGACGGCAAGAAAATCGGCTGCATCGTGATGAATGCCAATCCGTTCACCAATGGACACCGCTATTTAATCCAACAGGCGGCAGCGCAGTGCGACTGGCTTCATCTGTTCCTGGTGAAAGAAGATACCTCCCGTTTCCCGTATGAGGACCGACTCGACCTGGTGCTCAAAGGCACCGCAGACATACCGCACCTCACCGTTCATCGCGGGTCGGAATACATCATTTCGCGCGCCACGTTCCCGTGTTACTTCATTAAAGAACAAAGCGTCATCAACCATTGCTACACCGAAATCGATTTAAAAATTTTTCGTCAGTATCTGGCACCTGCGCTGGGGATCACCCATCGCTTTGTCGGTACGGAACCGTTTTGCAGCGTAACCGCCCAGTATAACCACGACATGCGTTTCTGGCTGGAAACGCCGACTCTTCCCGCCCCGCCCATTGAACTGGTGGAAATCGAGCGACTGTGTTTCCAGGGGACGCCGATCTCTGCGTCTCTGGTGCGCAAACTGCTCGTGAAAAAAGATCTCACGGCTATCGCGTCGCTGGTGCCTTCAGCCACTTTGCACTACCTGCAAAGCATGCCTGAGCGCACACCCGCTCACGCGACAGTCCGCCAAAAGACCCCCGCATTAGTAACAGGTGAAAAATGAAAATAAACCAGGCTGCCGTCGCAGGCACACTTGAGTCCGGTGATGTGATGATACGCATCGCCCCTCTCGATACGCAGGAGATTGACCTGCAGATCAACAGCAGCGTTGAGAAACAGTTTGGCGAGGCCATTCGCGCCACCATTCTGGATGTTCTGACGCAGTATGACGTGCGCGGCGTGCAATTGAATGTCGATGATAAAGGCGCACTGGACTGCATTTTACGTGCACGACTGGAAGCATTACTGGCGCGCGCCAGCGGTATCCCGGCCCTGCCCTGGGAGGATCGCCAATGATTTCCGCTTCTCTGCAACAGCGCAAAACGCGTACTCGCCGCAGCATGCTGTTTGTTCCCGGCGCCAATGCCGCGATGGTCAGCAACTCGTTTATCTATCCGGCAGATGCCCTGATGTTTGACCTGGAAGACTCCGTCGCGCTGCGTGAAAAAGACACCGCTCGTCGTCTGGTCTACCACGCACTGCAGCATCCGCTGTATCGCGACGTCGAAACCATCGTGCGCGTTAACGCACTGGATTCTGAATGGGGGATCAACGATCTGGAAGCCGTCGTTCGCGGCGGCGCTGACGTAGTTCGTCTGCCGAAAACCGATTCCGCTCAGGATGTTATCGATATCGAAAGCGAAATTCTGCGCATTGAAAAAGCCTGCGGTCGCGAGCCGGGCAGCACGGGTCTGCTGGCCGCCATCGAGTCACCGTTAGGCATCACTCGCGCCGTGGAAATCGCCCACGCCTCTGAACGTCTGATCGGGATCGCGCTGGGCGCGGAAGACTATGTACGCAACCTGCGCACGGAACGTTCGCCGGAGGGGACTGAATTACTGTTTGCCCGTTGTTCTATTTTGCAGGCCGCGCGCGCTGCCGGGATTCAGGCCTTCGATACCGTCTATTCCGATGCCAACAACGAAGCGGGCTTCCTGCACGAAGCCGCCCACATCAAACAGCTGGGTTTTGACGGCAAATCGCTGATCAACCCACGCCAGATTGATCTGCTGCACAACCTGTATGCCCCGACGCAAAAAGAAGTGACGCACGCGCGTCTGGTCGTGGAAGCCGCAGAAGCCGCCGCCCGTGATGGCCTCGGGGTGGTCTCCCTGAACGGCAAGATGGTCGACAGCCCGGTGATCGAGCGCGCACGTCTGGTGCTCTCCCGTGCAGAACTTTCCGGCATCCGCGAAGAATAAGGCAAAAACAATGACCCAGAAAAACGAACAGTCTCAACGACAGGAACGGGTAGCAGCCTGGAGCCGCCAGGCTGAAAGCGACCTTTCCACCTATACCAGCGCCGCAAAGCAGGCCCTGCAGGAACAGAAACCGCGCGACCAGAAACTGTGCGCCAGCCTGGAAGAGGCAATCCGCCGTTCCGGTTTGCAGGATGGCATGACTATCTCCTTCCACCATGCGTTTCGCGGCGGCGACCTGACCATTAACCTGGTGATGGCAACCCTCGCCAGCATGGGATTTAAAAACCTGACGCTGGCTTCCAGCTCCCTGAGCGATTGCCACGCGCCGCTGGTCGACCATATCCGTAACGGCGTCGTTAACCGTATTTACACTTCCGGTCTCCGCGGACCGCTGGCAGAAGAGATCTCTCGCGGCCTGCTCGCCGAACCCGTTCAGGTTCACTCCCACGGCGGCCGCGTGCATCTGGTTCAGAGCGGCGAACTTAACATTGATGTGGCCTTCCTCGGCGTCCCGTCCTGCGATCCGTTCGGTAACGCTAACGGCTACACCGGTAAAGCCTGCTGCGGTTCACTCGGCTATGCCCGCGTTGACGCTGAAAGCGCTAAACAGGTGGTGCTACTGACGGAACAACTGCTGCCTTATCCGTACAACCCGGCCAGCATTACCCAGGATCAGGTTGATCTGATCGTCCAGATAGACCAGGTCGGCGATGCCGATAAAATCGGAGCTGACGCCACCCGAATGACCACCAACCCGCGCGAACTGCTGATTGCCCGCAGCGCGGCAGAGGTCATCGCCCACTCCGGCTATTTCAAAGAAGGCTTTTCACTGCAAACCGGTACTGGCGGCGCCTCACTGGCGGTCACACGCTTTTTGGAAGACAAAATGCGTCGCCGCGATATCCGCGCAGACTTCGCGCTGGGCGGTATCACGGCCACCATCGTCGATCTGCATGAAAAAGGGTTGATTCGCAAACTGCTGGACGTACAGAGCTTCGACCGCAATGCCGCAGAGTCGCTGGCGCGCAACCCGAATCACATTGAAATCAGCGCAAACCAGTATGCCAACTGGGGTTCAAAAGGCGCCTCCGTAGACCGTCTGGACGTGGTTGTGCTGAGTGCGCTGGAAGTCGACACCCAGTTTAACGTCAACGTGCTGACCGGTTCTGACGGCGTCATTCGCGGCGCGTCCGGCGGACACTGCGATACCGCCGTCGCCGCTGCGTTGTCAATCATCGTCGCACCGCTGGTGCGGGGTCGCATTCCGACGCTGGTGGATAACGTGTTGACCTGCGTCACGCCGGGTTCCAGCGTCGATATTCTGGTTACCGATCATGGTATTGCGGTTAACCCGGCACGTCCGGAACTGGCGGAACGCCTGAAAGAAGCCGGCATGAAGGTGGTATCTATCGAGTGGCTGCGTGAACGTGCGCAACAGCTCACTGGTGAACCCCGTCCCATCGAATTCACCGACCGTGTGATTGCCGTGGTGCGCTATCGCGACGGTTCAGTGATCGATGTTGTTCATCAGGTGAAGGAATAAGCCATGCACCTGCTCCCTGAACAGGCCACCCGCCACGCCGTTTCAATTCCCGAGCTGCTCGTCAGCCGGGATGCGCGACAAGCACGGCAACACGTCTGGCTAGCGCGCCATCCCATTCCACTGGTCTCCTTTACCGTGGTAGCGCCTGGCCCGATTAAAGACAGCGAGCTCACCCGTCGCCTCTATAATCATGGCGTGACTACGCTGCGTACGCTGGCGGCACAGGCGGACTGGCATATCAGGGAGCAGGCTGCACTGGCCTCAGCCAGCGGGCCGGAAGGCATGCTCTCGATTGAGGCACCGGCCCGTGACATCAAGCTCGCGACCATTGAGCTCGAACATACCCATCCTCTGGGACGTTTGTGGGACATCGATGTGCTCACACCCGGAGGCGACATTCTCTCCCGCCGTCATTTCGCCCTTCCCGCCCGCCGCTGCCTGCTGTGCGAGCAGAGCGCTGCCGAATGCGCGCGTGGGAAAACTCACACGCTCTCCGATCTGATCGCCCACATGGAGGCGCTGCTGCATGCTGCCGATTCCCAATATGCCCGTTGAAACGACCGCTCTTCCTCGTACGCTGTTTGACGCATACGGCCATCTGGCGTGGCGTGCAATGCTGACGGAAGTCAATCTGTCGCCAAAACCCGGGCTGGTCGATCGTCTGAACTGCGGCGCGCATAAAGACATGTCGCTGACGGATTTTCATCGCAGCGCGCTGGCGATTCAGGCCTGGCTTCCGCGTTTTATTGAATACGGTGCATGCAGTGCGAAGATGCCGGCCGATGCCGTATTAACCGGCTTACGCCCGTTAGGTATGGCCTGTGAAGCGGACATGTTTCGCGCCACCGCGGGTGTGAACACCCATAAAGGCAGCATTTTTTCTCTCGGTCTGCTGTGTGCCGCCATTGGTCGACTACATCAACAGCAGCAGCCCATCACCCCGGAAACGATCTGTACCACCGCCGCCCACTTTTGCCGCGGCCTGACCGAGCGCGAACTACGCAACAACAACCAACAACTCACGGCAGGCCAGCGACTTTATCAGCAACTTGGGTTAACCGGCGCACGTGGCGAAGCCGAAGCGGGATATCCGTTAGTCATCCGCCATGCGCTTCCGCACTATCGCGACCTGTTAGCCGAGGGACGCGATCCCGAGCTGGCGCTGCTGGACACCTTACTCCTGCTGATTGCGCGCAACGGCGATACCAACGTGGCCTCGCGCGGCGGTGCGGCAGGACTGCGCTGGATACAGCAGCAGGCAAACGCATTGTTACAACAAGGGGGCATCCGAACCCCCGCCGATCTCGATCATCTGCATCAGTTCGACAGCCACTGCATTGAACGCAATCTCAGCCCTGGCGGCAGTGCCGACCTGCTGATCGTCACGTGGTTTTTAGCCCAGATTTCTCAAGTTAAACATTTACACAATTATTGAAAAGATCCTTTCCGGAGAATCACTTATGTCTTTATCGAAAGATAGTATATGGAAGTTGTTGGCTCCCCTGGTCGTCATGGGCGTCATGTTTCTTATCCCTGTCCCGGACGGCATGCCCCCGCAGGCATGGCATTACTTCGCCGTTTTCGTGGCGATGATCGTCGGTATGATCCTGGAGCCGATTCCGGCTACCGCGATCAGCTTTATCGCCGTGACCATCTGCGTCATTGGTAGCAACTACCTGCTCTTTGATGCCAAAGAGCTGGCGGACCCGGCATTCGATGCCGGTAAACAGGCGCTGAAATGGGGTCTGGCGGGGTTCTCCAGTACCACCGTCTGGCTGGTGTTCGGTGCGTTTATCTTCGCGTTGGGCTACGAAGTTACGGGGCTTGGCCGTCGTATCGCGCTGTTCCTGGTGAAATTCATGGGCAAACGCACCCTGACGCTGGGCTATGCGATTGTCATCATCGATATTCTGCTGGCGCCGTTTACGCCATCTAACACCGCCCGTACCGGGGGCACCGTATTCCCGGTAATCAAAAACCTGCCGCCGCTGTTTAAATCGTTCCCGAACGATCCGTCCGCACGTCGTATCGGCGGTTACCTGATGTGGATGATGGTCATCAGTACCAGTCTGAGTTCTTCGATGTTCGTTACGGGTGCTGCGCCAAACGTGCTGGGTCTGGAATTTGTCAGCAAAATCGCCGGTGTGCAGATTAGCTGGCTGCAGTGGTTCCTGGGCTTCCTGCCGGTCGGTATCATTTTGCTGATCGTTGCGCCGTGGCTCTCTTATGTTCTCTACAAGCCTGAAATCACACACAGTGCGGAAGTCGCAGCGTGGGCGGGTGACGAACTCAAAACTATGGGTACCTTGACGCGTAAAGAGTGGACGCTGATCGGTCTGGTTCTGTTGAGCTTAGGGTTATGGGTCTTTGGCGGTGAAATGATCGACGCCACCGCCGTCGGTTTGTTAGCCGTTTCACTGATGCTGGCGCTGCATGTGGTGCCGTGGAAAGACATTACCAAATACAACAGCGCCTGGAACACGCTGGTGAACCTTGCCACCCTCGTGGTCATGGCAAACGGTTTAACCCGCTCCGGTTTTATTGACTGGTTCGCCAGTACTATGAGCACCCATCTGGAAGGGTTCTCGCCTAACGCGACGGTAATTGTGCTGGTGCTGGTGTTCTACTTTGCCCACTACCTGTTTGCCAGCCTGTCGGCGCACACGGCTACCATGCTGCCGGTGATTCTGGCGGTCGGTAAAGGAATCCCAGGCGTGCCGATGGAACATCTGTGTATCCTGCTGGTGCTGTCCATCGGGATCATGGGTTGTCTGACGCCGTACGCAACAGGCCCAGGGGTCATTATCTACGGCTGCGGCTATGTTAAATCCAAAGACTACTGGCGTCTTGGCGCCATCTTCGGGGTGATTTACATTGCGATGCTGTTGCTGGTTGGCTGGCCGATTCTGGCGATGTGGAACTAGTTCTGACGTAAAACACTGAATGGATCAAGGCCCGCAGGGTAAAGACACCTCGCGGGCTTTTTTTATGGTTAAATAGATACTATTCAGATTTTATATAAGTTCAGAATCATCATGAAACCGACCTGGCAAAAATGGGTGTGGCTCGCCGCCCCACTCCTCCCCCTTTCTACCGCAACCGCCAACGAATTACAGGCAACACAGTACGGCGACTTTGACCGTTATGTGCTGGCCCTCTCCTGGCAGACAGGCTTCTGTCAGAGCCAGCACGATCGGGACCACCGTGAGCCTGACGAGTGTCGCCTGCAAAAAGAGACCGCCAACAAAGTCGATTTTCTGACCGTTCACGGATTGTGGCCAGGGTTACCGAAATCGGTCGCTTCACGCGGAGTCGATGAACGCCGCTGGATGCGCTTTGGCTGCGCCACGCGTCCGATCCCTAATCAGCCGGAAGCTCGCGCCAGTCGCAAATGTTCTGCGCCTGAAACAGGACTTTCGCTGGAAACCGCCGCGAAACTCAGTGACGTTATGCCAGGAGCAGGCGGACGTTCTTGCCTCGAACGCTATGAATACGCGAAACACGGCGCCTGTTTTGGCTTCGACCCGGATGCGTACTTCGGCACCATGGTGCGGTTGAACAAAGAGATCAAGGCCAGCGAATTAGGGGCATTTCTGGGCGAGAATTACGGTAAGAGCGTCAGTCGCCGCGCCTTCGATGCAGCGGTGGCCCAACGCTGGGGAAAAGAGGCCGTCAAAGCAGTAAAACTGAGTTGTCACGGCAATCCGGCTTATCTGACGGAGATCCAGTTCTCGCTGAAGGCCAGTGCCATTAACGCGCCGCTCTCCGCCGACTCGTTTGCCCCGCAACCCCATCCGGGAAACTGTGGTAAGCAGTTTGTCATCGACAAAGTAGGTTACTGATCTTTTGACCCGACGTGAAATCCGCGCCGGGTCAAAAATCAACGTTTCGCACGCGCATCCGGGCGCACCAGATCAAAACGGTGCGACTCGCTGATCGCATAGTAGGCCGTAGGGCCGCCAGCACGCAGCACGGGCTGTGCTTTTGCGGTCTGGTAAATCCCCTCTTCCAGCAGCGTTTCGGCAATATGAATCCCGACAACTTCACCGAGGATCAGCCAGGTTTCGATGGCTTCACCTTGCGCGGTCGTCAGTTGAATACTCTGCGACAGGCGACATTCAAAATTCACCGGGCTTTGCGCAACGCGTGGCACTTTTACCAGCCGACTTTCCGCCTTCGTCAGCCCGGCAGCGAAAAATTCATCTTCGCCATGCGGTAGGCTGGCAGAGGTTTCATTCATCGCGCTGGCTAATTCTCGGGTGGTCAGGTTCCAGACAAACTCTCCGGTTTCCATGATGTTACGCACGCTGTCTTTCCAGCCAGTGCTGGCAAAACCGATAATGGGCGGATGATAATTGAAACAGTTAAAGAAGCTATAAGGCGCCAGATTATCCCGGCCAGCGGTGTCCTGAGAAGCGATCCAGCCAATTGGCCTGGGGCCAACAATGGCATTCAGCGGGTCGTGCGGCAGGCCGTGTCCCTGCGAGGGTTGATAGAAATACATAGTATTCTCTGATGAATTTAACGTCGGCGAAGCACGAAATGCGCTCCGCTCATCCCCCTGATGGAAGAGGATCAGCGTAGAGCAATCCGTTAAAGATTACGACTGAATAAAGTTGAGCAGATCCTGATTTATCTGCTGCTTATGGGTGGTGCAGATGCCGTGGGAACCGCCCGCGTAGACCTTCAGTTGCGCGTCGGGCAAGATTTCTGCCGCCACTTTGCCGCAGGTTTCAAGCGGGACAATCTGATCGTCATCGCCATGAATGACCAGCGTCGGAATGGTCATTTTGCGCAAGTCTTCGCGCAGATCTGTTTCCGAGAACGCCTTGATGCAGTCGTACAGCGCTTTTATTGAGCCCTGTAATCCCTGCTCAACAAAACTCTCGCGCACGGCTTTCGACTCTTTCGCTCCCGGACGGTTATAGCCGTAGAAGGCGGCAGTGAGTTCATAGAAAAAGGCGGCACGGTCATTGACAACGCCTTCACGGATACCGTCGAACACCTCTTTTGGCACGCCGTTTGGGTTGAAATCCGTTTTCACCATGATAGGCGTCACCGCGCCAATCAATACCGCTTTCGCCACGCGCTGCGTCCCGTGTCGCCCAATATAACGCGCCACTTCGCCACCGCCCGTCGAGTGACCGACGTGCACCGCATTTTGCAGGTTCAGGTGTGCGGTCAGTTCAGCCAGATCGTCGGCATACTGATCCATCGTGTGCCCCTCCCACGGTTGCGCGGAACGTCCATGCCCGCGCCTGTCGTGGGCGATTACCCGATATCCTTTCGACCCCAGAAAAAACATTTGATCTTCAAAGGCATCTGCCGTTAACGGCCAGCCGTGGCTGAAGACAATGGGCTGTCCACTGCGATCACCCCAGTCCTTAAAATACAGATCGCTGCCATCTTTGAGAGTAATTTTGTCGTACTGGCTCATGAGATCTCCTGTAACGGAACGCTGAGAAAGTGACGCGCTCGCGGCGCGCGCTTAAAAAGCATAATGCAAATTTGAGAACGATCACGTTTATCCAATAAAATTCATACCAGCGATGCTTTTTTAGCTATTTACCCGAATGTGAACTAAATCACTTCAAACCCAGGGTAAGTCTCAGTATCATCGGGAGAGTTAAACCCTTGCCGCCAGACGGTGAGGGTTTTCTTTTGGGAATATTACCTGCGGCAAAACGCAGTACTGACGACATGGAGTAAAAATGTCCAGACCAACTATCATCATTAACGACCTTGATGCAGAACGCATCGATCGCTTACTGGAGCAACCCGCGTATGCAGATTTACCCATTGCCGACGCGTTAAATGCCGAGCTGGATCGTGCCCAAATGTGTTCGCCAGAGACCATGCCGCATGACGTCGTGACCATGAACAGTCGTGTTAAATTCCGCAATCTGAGCGATGGCGAAATTCGCGTGCGCACGTTGGTTTATCCTGCGGCGATGACCGACAGCAGTACGCAACTTTCAGTGATGGCGCCAGTGGGGGCAGCGCTGTTGGGCGTGCGTGTGGGCGACACCATTCACTGGGAACTTCCGGGCGGCGTATCCACCCACCTCGAAGTACTGGAGCTGGAATACCAGCCAGAAGCTGCTGGCGACTTCCTGCGTTAATCCCATCTGCATAAGCGACTTTCCGCTTTACCCAGAGGATGCGCTCGCATCCTCTTTCCGGCATCTTCAGTAAAATCACCCTTTCTTCCTGGTTCGCCTTTTTCCTGACTCGTCCACACTGAATCGGTTTCATTGGCAGGTGCGGTCATGAACGATACATTCAGCATATTACTGGGATTCTTCATTATGGCGGCGATCATCGTCGGCGCCGTGCTTTACCTGGAGAATCACTGGTAGCGAATGAACAAGGAATCGCCGCACATGCGAAAAATACCCTGCAGAAAGCAGACAGAATTATTATTATATGCTTGAATGATTTAAGTATTAATTAACAGGGAGAAACGGGTATGTATAAGACAATCATTATGCCGGTTGATGTTTTTGAAATGGAACTCAGCGATAAGGCGATTCGCCACGCTGAATTTCTGGCGCAGCAGGATGGCGTCATTCATCTTTTGCATGTGCTGCCTGGTTCTGCCAGCCTGAGCCTGCATCGCTTCGCCGCCGACGTTCGTCGTTTTGAAGAACACTTACAGCATGAAGCCGAAACCCGACTGCAAACGATGGTCGGTCACTTCAGTATCGATCCTTCCCGTATTAAGCAGCATGTCCGCTTTGGCAGCGTCCGTGACGTGGTCAATGAGCTGGGTGAAGAACTGAATGCTGACGTAGTGGTCATTGGTTCACGTAATCCGTCAATTACCACACACCTGCTGGGTTCTAACGCCTCAAGCGTGGTACGTCATGCCACGCTGCCGGTACTGGTTGTGCGTTAATCATCTGATGACTGACAAAAAAAGAGGTGCCAGTCGGCACCTCTTTCATTTTGCAGGTGTAGTCTTACTTTCTTTTTTTATGCCGTCTTCGTACGAATCAGGTAATCAAAGGCGCTCAGGGAGGCTTTCGCCCCTTCGCCGGTCGCGATGATAATCTGCTTGTACGGTACGGTGGTGCAGTCGCCCGCCGCAAATACGCCCTTCACACTGGTTTCGCATTTCGCGTCGATGATGATTTCACCCATCCGGTTGCGTTCAATCGCCCCTTCCAGCCAGGTGGTGTTTGGCAACAGGCCAATCTGGACGAAGATCCCCGCCAGTTCAACGTTGTGAACGTCGCCGCTCACACGGTCGCGGTATTCCAGACCAACCACTTTCGTGCCATCGCCTTTCACTTCTATCGTCTGCGCGTTCAGAATAATATCGACGTTTTTCAGGCTGCGAACTTTGTCCTGCAGTACCTGGTCCGCCTTCATTTCCGGGGCAAATTCCAGCAGGGTCACGTGTTCCACAATCCCTGCGAGATCAATCGCCGCTTCTACGCCGGAGTTACCGCCGCCGATCACCGCCACACGCTTGCCTTTAAACAGCGGACCATCGCAGTGCGGGCAATAGGTGACGCCTTTGGTACGATACTGATCTTCGCCCGGAACGTTCATGTTGCGCCATTTCGCACCGGTAGCAATGATAATGCTGCGCGCTTTCAGTACCGCACCGGAAGCGGTTTCAATCTGATGCAGACCGCCTTCGCTGGCCGCTGGCACCAGTTTGCTGGCGCTCTGGCTGTCGATGACATCCACGTCATAATCATCGACGTGCGCCTTCAGTGCACCAGCCAACTTCTGCCCTTCCGTTTTCGGGACAGAGATGTAGTTTTCGATATCCACAGTATCGAGTACCTGGCCGCCAAAACGCTCACCCATCAGGCCGGTACGAATCCCTTTACGTGCGGAGTAAACCGCTGCGGCTGCACCCGCAGGACCGGAACCGACAATCAGAACATCATAAGCATCACGCTGGCTCAGCTCTTCTGCGGCGCGTTTTTCAGCGCCAGTATCCACTTTCGCCACGATTTCCGTCAGCGTCATCCGACCCTGACCAAACTCTTTCCCATTAACGTAGACAGCCGGTACGCCCATCACGTTACGCTCAGTGATCTCGTTCTGGAACGTGCCGCCATCAATCGCCGTATGCTTGATACGCGGGTTCAGCACCGCCATCAGGTTCAGTGCCTGCACAACGTCAGGGCAGTTATGGCAGGAGAGTGAGTAATACGTTTCAAATTCAAAATCGCCGTCAATATCGCGGATCTGCTCGAGCAGAGACTGCGCTTCTTTTGACGGGTGTCCACCGGTCCACAACAGCGCCAGAACCAGCGACGTAAATTCGTGTCCCAGCGGAGAACCTGCAAAACGCGGCCCCTGCGTTGAACCCGGATTGGTGATCAGGAAAGAGGGTTTGCGCACCGACAGGCTGTTGTCTTCTTTAAAGGTGACTTTCTCTGACAGTCCAGCGATTTCAGCCAGCAGTTCCTTGATTTCCGCCGATTTAGCGCTGTCATCCAGCGTCGCAATCAGCTCAACAGGTTTCGTCAGTTTCTCAAGATAAGCCTTGAGCTGGGTTTTCATATTTGTGTCGAGCATTGTTCTTCCCTCTCTGAAAACATCATCATGCAAGCTGATTTGGCTGAGTCTGCATTAATACAACTTGCGTCATGGTGCTGAATAAAACGGGCACCCATAAGCACCCGTATGTGAGGTAAATTCCCTGTATTCCTTGTCACAGGAAGGCAGCAAGCTTATGAATCCCCGGGAGCTTACATAAGTAAGTGACCGGGATAAGTAAGCGCAGCCAACACACCTGTGGCATGAAAAACGCCGGAATTTTTAGATTTTACCGACCAGATCAAGGGATGGAGCCAGCGTCGCTTCGCCTTCTTTCCACTTAGCCGGGCACACTTCGCCTGGGTGAGAAGCAACATACTGAGCGGCTTTGATTTTACGCAGCAGGTCAGAAGCATCACGGCCGATACCTTCAGCGGTAACTTCGATCGCCTGGATGATACCCTGCGGGTCAACAACGAACGTCGCGCGGTCTGCCAGACCTTCGTCTTCACGCATGTTGTCGAAGTTACGGGTCAGGGCGCCAGTCGGGTCGCCGATCATCGCATATTTGATTTTAGCGATGGTCTCTGAGCTGCTGTGCCATGCTTTGTGGGTAAAGTGGGTGTCGGTAGAGACGGAGTAAACGTCTACGCCCAGCTTCTGCAGTTCTTCGTAATGGTCTGCAACGTCACCCAGTTCGGTCGGGCATACGAAGGTAAAGTCAGCCGGATAGAAGAAGAAGACGCTCCAGCGGCCTTCGGTATCTTTCTCGGTCACTTCGATGAATTCACCGTTTTTGAACGCCTGGTTTTTAAAAGGTTTAATTTTGGTATTAATCAAAGACATCTGTACTTCCTCCATGTTTTCGTTGAGAGATAAGTTACCGAAGATTGACTGACAGGGCTAATGCGTTTCCTTTATCAAATCAATAAGCGTTAGCTAACAAACCTCTCAATTCAACGTTGTGAACGTGCTACGACGCAAAGTAAAAAGGGCCACCTTTGCAGGCAGCCCCGTTACCTGAACTACCCGTGGGTAACTTCAGCGCCAGTGAAACTGGCTATGTGTTGCGCTCTACATTACCTTAACAAAGGCTGTAACAGCGAGAATGATTACACCACCCCACTCCTCAAAGGGCAACGTTCCAGCCTGAGGTCTTATCTATGGCTGTGATAGGTTTCCCCACCGTTCTCGCAATCGCTCTGATTTATAAGGATAAATGATGTTAAAACGTACGCTTTTGCTCTCCCTGCTCCCTCTTTTTGCCTGGGCCGAAGACCTGCCTGCGCCCGTTAAAGCGATAGAAAAACAAGGGATTACCATTATAAAGTCGTTCGATGCGCCCGGCGGGATGAAAGGCTATCTTGGGAAATATCAGGATATGGGGGTCACTATCTACCTGACGCCTGATGGCAAGCAGGCCATTTCAGGCTACATGTACAATGAAAAAGGCGAAAACCTGAGCAATCAGTTGATAGAGAAAGAAATCTATGCGCCTGCCGGACGGGAAATGTGGCAGCGCATGGAAAAAGCCGACTGGCTTCTCGATGGCAAAAAAGAGGCTCCGGTGGTGCTGTATGTTTTTGCTGATCCTTTCTGTCCGTACTGCAAACAGTTCTGGCAACAGGCTCGGCCATGGGTGGAGTCCGGCAAAGTCCAATTGCGAACGCTACTCGTCGGCGTCATCAAACCAGAGAGCCCAGCTACCGCTGCTGCCATTCTGGCATCGAACGATCCGGCAAAAACCTGGCATGATTATGAAGCCTCTGGCGGAAAAATGGCGCTCACGGTACCCAAAGCGATTTCTCCGGCACACATGAAAATCCTCAATATGAACCAGAAAATCATGGATGATTTAGGCGCAAACGTCACGCCCGCAATTTATTATATGAATAAAGATAACGTTCTTCAGCAGGTCGTTGGCTTGCCTGAAAAAGCGCAACTGGATGCCATGATGACACATCCATAAGTACTACGGGTAATTATATGCCATTAGATATAATTACCCTGAATATTTCTCATAACACGTTGTAAAAATCACTTCGTCATTTAAGCTTTACTTAAGTAACACTCAAACCAGAAAGAAACATTTCTTTGCAAAAACCCTTTGTTTTTAACCACACCAGCTTGTATAGCAAGCATGTAATATCAATTAAAATATATTCAAAACGGATATATGTAAGATAATTTAATTAATTCATTGAATTTATTTAAGTATTGCACGATCCCAAAAAAGTCTTATATTATAGAGGGATATCTATTTCAGGCGAATGACTTTAACGTTTAAGGATAAGCGATACATGTCCGTTTATAAAATATCATTAAACCAAAATGTTCTTGAAGCCGCTGAAGAACGCATCACCTGGACTCTCGAAAATCTTCCCCGCGTATGCGTCTCCTTTTCCGGTGGTAAAGATTCTGGCTTGATGTTACATCTGACGGCCAATATTGCCCGTAAGCTACACAAAAAAATCAATGTGTTGTTCATTGACTGGGAAGCGCAATTTTCCTGTACCATTAGCTATATTACCGCGCTGCGCGAAATGTATGCCGATGTCATCGACCATTTCTATTGGGTTGCCCTTCCGCTCACCACCCAAAACTCACTCTCACAGTTTCAGCCTGAATGGCAGTGTTGGGAACCCAATGCCCAGTGGGTTCGTCAACCGCCGCCAGACGCCATCACCGATCCGGGTTATTTTCCCTTCTATCAATCCGGCATGACCTTCGAACAGTTTGTACGTGAATTTGCCGACTGGTTTTCGAATAAACGCCCGGCAGCGATGATGATCGGGATTCGGGCCGATGAATCCTATAACCGTTTTGTGGCAATCGCCAGTTTACGTAAACAGCGTTTTGCCGATGACAAACCCTGGACGACCGCTGCACCAGGCGGACATACCTGGTATATCTATCCATTGTATGACTGGAAAACAGCCGATATCTGGACCTGGTTTGGTCGCACCAATTTGCCCTGTAATCCGCTCTACAACCTGATGTATCAGGCCGGTGTTCCGGCCCGTTACATGCGTATTTGTGAACCATTTGGCCCTGAACAGCGCCAGGGATTATGGCTCTATCATGTTGTTGAACCGGAAAGATGGGCCGCGATGTGCGAGCGCGTGAGTGGCGTCAGGAGCGGCGGGATCTACGCCGGGCAGGATAATCACTTCTATGGCCATCGAAAAATTCTCAAGCCCGATCACTTGAGCTGGCAGGACTACGCCATGCTGTTACTGCTCAGCATGCCCATCTCCACGGCAGAGCATTACCGCAACAAAATCGCCGTCTATTTACAGTGGTACAAGAAAAACGGCCTCGGAGAGATCCCGCAAACGCAGACGGGTGATATCGGTTCGAAAGATATCCCCTCCTGGCGACGCATCTGCAAAGTGTTATTGAACAATGATTACTGGTGTCGGGCGCTCTCTTTCAGTCCAACTAAACCGAAAAGTTACCAGCGTTATAGCGAACGCATGAAAGCGAAACGCAAGGAATGGGGAATTTTATGCAACAACGATTAACTCAGGACCTCCTTAGCTATCTTTCTGGCTTATCTGATGACGAAAGAATTAAAGCCATCAATGAGTTCAGAAAGGCGATTCACAGCGTCAGTCCATTTCGCAACGAGCCGGTTGACTGTGTGCTATGGATAAAAAACGATCGCATTTCGCCTAACGATTACAATCCTAATAACGTCGCACCACCGGAGAAAAAGCTGCTGCTGAAATCCATTGAGGCGGATGGCTTTACCCAACCCATTGTTGCCACCCAATCCAGTCCGGAAGAGTATGAGATCGTCGACGGTTTTCACCGCCATGAACTGGGGAAAAGCAAAGCCTCGCTTAAATCCCGTCTCAAAGGCTATTTACCCATTACTTGTCTGGAAGGGGAGCGGCATGACCGCATGGCAGCAACTATTCGCCATAACCGTGCTCGTGGCCGTCATCAGATCCACGCGATGTCAGAGATCGTACGTGAACTGGCATTACTGGGATGGGAAGACGAAAAAATCGGTAAGGAACTGGGGATGGACGAGGACGAAGTCCTGCGCCTGAAACAGATCAACGGTCTTCAGGAGCTGTTTGCCAGTCGTCGGTTTTCAAAAGCGTGGACGGTGAAATAACCTGATTATGCCGGATGACGTGCTTATCCGGCCCGAAGATCCTTGAGTTCAACAGCAGCGCGCCCCGCCCTTTCCGCCATAGCGCGCATCCTGACGCTCACGGAAAAACTCCTCATAGGTCATAGGCGTCTGATCCGGATGGGTGATCCGCATATGCTCGACATAGTTATCATAGTCCGGCACGCCAATCATGAGTTTCGCGGCCTGGCCCAGATATTTCCCGGCTTTCGAAAGCGTATCAAACATCATTACCACCTGTCAGAAAATCCCCTCTCCCGATCGGGAGAGGGGCATAATTACACGTTAGTGTGCGCCTTTGGCCTGCGCAACGATCTCTTCCACATTTTCCGGCATCGGCTCATACGGCGTCTCTTTTGCCGTCGGCTTGTCCTCTTTGAGAGCGGCGAGCGCCGTCTTAATGGAGAACAGTGCCAGTACCACGACCACTACCATGAAGAAGATAGTCAGGCCCGCATCCAGACGGTTGTTAAACACCAGTTGCGCCAGTTGCGATTCCGTGTACTGCGGCGGGATATTGCCGCTGTCGATCATCGCCTGGAACTTATTGGCAATCGCCAGGAAGCCCACTTTTGTATCCGGGCTGAAGGATTTCTGCCAGCCCGCCGTCAGGGTACAAATCAGCAACCATGCAGTCGGCACCAACGCCACCCACGCATAACGCTGACGTTTCATCTTGAACAGGACAACCGCGCAGAGCATCAGTGCCATACCTGCCAGCATCTGGTTAGCGATACCAAACAGCGGCCACAGGGTGTTAATGCCGCCTAACGGATCCACCACGCCCTGATGCAGGAAGTAGCCCCACGCCAGCACGCACAGTGCGGTCGCCAGCAGGTTGGCAGGCAATGAGTCCGTACGTTTAAGGCCTGGAGAAACGACACCCAGCAGATCCTGCAACATGAAGCGCGCGGCACGCGTCCCCGCATCGACCGCCGTCAGAATAAACAGCGCTTCGAACAGAATGGCGAAGTGATACCAGAAGGCCACATCCATCATCCCACCCAGCGCGCCGTGCAGGATATAGGCCATCCCCACCGCCAGCGTAGGCGCACCACCCGCACGGGAGATAATCGACTGCTCACCCACCTCGTTAGCAATCTGATGCAGCGTGTCCGGCGTAATCGCAAAGCCCCAACTGCTGACCACCTGAGCGGCAGACGCCACCACATCCGCTGTGCCGGCAGGCGCCAGCACGGCCATTGGGCTGTTCATAGCGAAGTAGACGCCCGGATCGATGATGCAGGCAGAAACCAGCGCCATGATGGCGACAAACGATTCCATCAGCATACCGCCGTAGCCAATGAAGCAAGCCTGACCTTCGTTTGCCAGCATCTTCGGCGTCGTGCCGGAGGAGATCAGCGCGTGGAAACCCGAAACGGCGCCACAGGCGATAGTGATAAACAGGAACGGGAACAGGTTACCTGTCCACACCGGCCCGGTACCATCGACGAATTTAGTCAGCGCAGGCATCGTCAGCGTTGGACGCATGATCAAAATGCCAACCGCCAGACCAACAATGGTCCCGATTTTCAGGAAGGTCGAGAGGTAGTCACGCGGCGCCAGCAGCAGCCACACCGGCAATACCGCCGCCACGAAGCCGTAACCCACCAGCATCCAGGTTAACTGAACCCCAGTGAAGTCAAAGTACGGCGCCCAGGTAGGACTTTCCGCGACCCAGCCGCCGGAAATAATCGCAAACACGAGGAACACCAGACCGATAACCGACACTTCGCCGATACGACCCGGACGCAGATAGCGCAGATAGATCCCCATAAAGATCGCCAGCGGAATCGTAAACGCGACGGTGTAGGTTCCCCACGGACTGTGGGTCAGCGCTTTCACCACGATCATCGCCAGCACCGCAAGGATAATCACCATGATCATGAAGCAGGCCACCAGCGCAATCACCCCTGCGGTTGGGCCCATCTCTTCTTTGACCAGTTCACCCAGCGAGCGGCCATCGCGACGCGTCGACACGAAGAGCACCATGAAATCCTGTACCGCCCCGGCTAAAACCACGCCAGCCAGCAGCCAAATCATGCCCGGCAAATAGCCCATTTGCGCCGCCAGAACCGGCCCGACTAACGGACCCGCGCCAGCAATCGCCGCAAAATGGTGACCAAACAAGACTTTTTTATCGGTGGGGACGTAGTCGAGCCCGTCGTTATGGCGTACTGCAGGCGTCATCCGCGTCGGGTCAACCGCCAGCACATTTTTGGCGATGTACAGACCGTAAAAACGATAGGCAATGAGATAGACACAGACCGACGCCACGACTATCCACAGTGCGTTGATCTGTTCCCCACGGTTTAGCGCAATATAACCCAGAGCAAAGGCACCCATTACCGAGAGCACTGTCCAGATGAGGTATTTCCCTGATTTATTCATGGTTGTTATCCGTTTGCGTGTTCCAGAGAAGAGAGATGTTACATTTTGTTTCTATAACATCTTTTCTGGTTTTAACAACCTGACAACCCAATAAACCTGAAGTATCACCGACTATTTACATTGCATTGTTAACTGGATCACTCCATTCACCCGTTAACGCTGCAATCACATAACATTAAGCGTGCTCAGCCCAACACTGCGGTTCCCAGTCGGCAAGTACAGCAACGCCGCCCTTGCTCATCAAACACCACGATTTCCCAGCTCTGGCTTTGACGCCCCAGATGCAGCGGCTGGCAGACACCGCGCACCTTACCCTGCGAAACCGCCCGGTGATGAGTGGCATTCAGTTCTGTCCCAACCACGCATTGCCCGTCGCGGGTCATCAGATAACCCGCCATTGAGCCTAACGTTTCGGCCAGCGCCGCTGAGGCTCCGCCGTGCAGTAAACCAAAGGGCTGGTGTGTGCGGGTATCCACCGGCATTTCGGCTTCCAGCACGTCGTCACCAAGTCGGGTATAGATAATACCCAGATGCGCCACCATCGTGTTCTGACTGGTGGCGTTCAGTTCATCAAGCGTGAAATGACGTTTCCAGATCATCGTTACGCTCCCAGCGTGGAGCCGCCGTCCACCACGATGTCCTGCAACGTAATGTGGCTGGCCAGATCGGAGGCAAGGAACAGAATGGTGTTAGCGATCTCCTGCGGTCGGGCAATTTTGCCTAAAGGAATACCGAGCTTAAACTGCTCGCCAAAGCCGCGAATGCGCTGCTGTTCCGCATCATCACTGACCCACAGCGTGCGCTGCATGTCAGTATCCGTTGATCCTGGCGACACCAGATTACAGCGCACTCCGCTGCCCGCCAGTTCCAGCCCGACGGTTAGCGCCAGACTTTTCAGCGCCGCCTTCGACGCCCCATAGGCGCTCATGCCTATACGTGGCGTATGCGCGGCGTCTGAAGCCACGGTCACTATCGCCCCACCCCGCTGATGGCGAAACTGCGCCATCGTCTGCTGGAACAGATTAAAAGCACCACCAACGTTAACTGCAAACGTCTGCTGCCAGTCGTGCGGACTCAGCGCGTCGGTCGCGCCCATGCGTAAAATCCCGGCAGCATTCACCAGCACGTCCAGCCGGTCGGTTTGCACCAGCAGGCGCTGACAAACCTCAGCTACCTGTCCGGCATCCGCCACATCCATCACTTCGGTAACAAACGGGTAATCCTGCAAAGCGAACTCACGATCGAAGCCCGTGACCTGTGCTCCGGCCTCAACAAACGCCAGCGCCGTGGCATAACCAATGCCTTTACCTGCGCCGGTGACCCACACCGTTTTGCCGTGAAAATCGAATCCAGCCATCAGCGCACCTCGCGAGAGAGTAGCGCCCACCAGGCATCAATGGTCGGGTTTTTCGCCAGCATCACGAAGTCGATATCACCATGCACTTTCCGCCAGCGTGCTGCCAGCGCCATCATCCGTACCGAGTCGAGACCGTAATCGATCAGGTTCTCGTCATCCATCGGTTCATCGGACTCATCGAGCAGCGGTAAAATCAGGGCGCGCAGTTCCTCTTTGCTGGTTGGTACCGGCGCGGGCAACAACTCCTGAGTCATTACGACCCGACCTGAACGTCCCGCAACATACTTCAGCGACATCAGGTGTTCTTCACGGCTAAAGTCGGCCAGCGCGTCCGCTACCATGAACGGCTTGATATCGCGCATAAAAGCGTCCGTCGCGGTGGTCATGCAACCAATGTGTGCATATACCCCGGTGATAATCAGCTGATCGCGACCGGTTTCTTTCAGCATCAGTTCCAGCGGGGAACGGTGAAACGCGCTGTAACGCCATTTCACCAGTACATTATCAGCTTCATCCGGCGCCAGCGCGGCAACCACTTTTTGCTGCTCTGGTGAGCGTGTCAGTCCGGGCCCCCACATGTCGTTAAGCAGGGCACGATCTTCATCGCTCTGATCTTTCGGCTGTGCGGTGTAATAAACCGGAATATTATGGGCTTTACAGTAGTTTCGCAGCGCGGCGATATTGGCGATCACCTGTTCCATCATCGGACAGTTTTCACCCCAGAAGCTGACGAAGTAGTCCTGCATATCGTGGATCAGCAGCGCTGCACGGTCCGGCTCGAACGTCCAGTTGACCTTATTGACCGGAATATCGAGCGCGGTTGGCAGCGCGTAAGCCTGCAGTTTAGGAATTGCCATTGCGTGTTCTCCTTCAGGCCGAACGTGTTGCCAGCCACTGACGTAATTGTTTTTTATCGACTTTACCCACCGGGGTCAAAGGCAGCGCCTCAACGGTTTCCACCCGGTCCGGTAACTTGAATTCAGCGACGCCCTGCTCACGCAGAAAGCGGCGCACCTGTACCGCGCGCAGCGGTTCTTTCACCACCAGATACGCGCAGCTTTTCTCCCCCAGCAGCTCGTCTTCCATACTGACCAGCGCCGCATGGATCACCGCCTGATGACGCAGTAACAGGTTTTCGATCTCTTCCGCGGCAATCTTCTCGCCGCCACGGTTGATCTGATCTTTCTCTCGTCCCTGAACGGTGATGTAGCCATCCTCGTCGATGGCGATCAGATCGCCTGAGCAGTAAAAACCGTTGGCGTCAAATGCGCTGGCGTTATGCTGCGGGCTTTTGTAATAACCGCGGAAGGTATAGGGACCACGTGTCATTAGCCGTCCCGTTTCCCCTTGTGGCAGCGGGTTGCCGTCGGCATCTGCCACCCACACTTCATCATCCGGACACATCGGACGCCCCTGGGTATTGATTACCCGCTCCGGGCTGTCGTCGAGACGGGTATAGTTCACTAAACCTTCCGCCATACCGAAAACCTGCTGCAACTGGCAGCCGATTTCGGCTGGGATCCGCGCCGCCAGGGATGCAGAGAGGCGCGCACCACCAACCTGCAACAGCTTCAGCGAAGCCAGCTGCGCATTGCTGCCCCATTCATTAATCGCCTGTAACCACAGGCTGACCGCTGGCGGCACCAGCGCCGTCGCGTTGATCTGATGTTTTTCAATCAGCGGGAAGCACAGCGTGGCACTCGGGTCCGCGGCCAGTACGACCGTTCCCCCCGCCAGAAATACGCCCAGCGATCCGGGTGAACTCATGGCGTAGTTATGCGCAGCAGGGATGGCGCATAAAAAACGCGTATCGGCGGTGAAGTGACAGATTTCATTACTACGACGCACGCTGTAGTAATAGTCGTTGTGGGTTCGCGGGATCAGCTTCGGCGTCCCGGTCGTGCCGCCAGAGAGCTGGAAGTACGCCACCTCATCCGCAGGCGATGGCGTAGCAGTAAACGCGTCTGCCGGCTGGTTTATCGCCGCTTGCAGGCAGTGCTCGCCACTGTCATTGAGCAGATGCACCACGCGAATAGAATTATGCTGAGCAATAAACGTATTCAGAAAATCATTGTCGGCAAACAGCGCGTGCTGACGATCGGCAATCAGCAGCGCGGGCTCGATCTGCGTCGTATACGCGGTAAGTTCGGTGCGTTGATGACTGAACAGCGCAAGCACGGGCGCGACGCCAAGCTTCAGCAGCGCAAAGAACGTGATATACAACTCCGCCACGTTGCCCAGTTGTACTAGCGCGGTTTCGCCGGATTTGATCCCCTGACGGCGCAGCGTACAGGCGAGGTTATCCACCGCCTGGTTCAGTTCACGATAGCTCAACTGGCGCTCACCCTCGATGACCGCCGTATGGTCGCTTTCTGCATGGCGGGTCAAAATATCCGTCAGCGGCAGATCCTGCCAGTAGCCTTTTTCGCGGTACCGACGGGCAAATTCGTCAGGCCACCTGGTGAAAGGAATGCTCATCATCGCTCCTTAATGCAATCCAAAAACGTTCAACATGGTGGAAAGTTTGACGCCGGTTTCACGCCATTCCCCCACCGGTGAAGAGGCCGGGACGATCCCTGCGCCTGCAAACAGACGCACCTGGTTTTTCCGTAATGTCGCGCAGCGGATGGTCACTACCCACTCTCCGTTGCCTTCGGCGTCACACCAGCCGACGATGCCACCAAACAGTTCGCGATCAAACGGCTCCAGTTCGGCAATCAGTTGTTTTGCCACCTGATGCGGGAAACCGCTCAACGCAGGCGTCGGGTGCAGCAGACAAGCCAGCGTCAGGGCGTTTTCTCCGGCATTGGCTGTGCCTTCAAACGGCGTGCCGAGGTGCCAGAGCGTGGGCGTGGTGATGAGCTGCGGTGAAGACGGTAGTTGTAGATCCTGACAGCGATCGCGCAGTACGGTTTTCATCGCCTGCGTAACCAGCTCATGTTCATGGCGATCTTTTTCAGAGGCCAGCAGGCGGTTTCCGGCTTCCCGATCCAGTACGTCATCAGGCTGACGGCGCGCGGAGCCCGCCAGCGGCAGCGAGCTGAAGCGATCGCCTTCTTTACGCAGCAACAATTCCGGGCTCGCGCCGAGCAAAATGCCGCCATCGCGCAGTGGGACATGGAAGTTGTAACTAACAGGATTTTGCGCCACCAGACGTTCCAGCAGCGCGCCGCTGTTGATCTCAGCGTCGGTGGTGATGTCAATCAGTCGTGACAGCACCACTTTGTCGACTTCAGGCGTCGCTGTCAGCGCAGCGGCGCGCGCGACCATCGCTTCGAACGTCTCCTGCTCGGGAATCGCGTTACGCGCCGTGACGTTGAGTGTTTGATGATCGGTAAAGTAACGTGATGATCGCTGCTTTTCCTGACGAGAAAAGGTCTGCCAGCTCTGAGGAATAAACAGCGACGATGGCTGGCGAGTATCGAACGGAATCGCCCCCACCATAACCGGGTTTGCGATACCCTGCGCTTTGGCATCGGTGAACAGTGCGTGTAATTTTTGTTGGAAGGGGCTGTCTGGCGAATCACCGTTAATGGCGGGTTCATCGAAGCGGGCGAAGCATCCTGACGTCGTGAAACTCCGATACGGCGACATAAAGAAAAAACGCTGGGGTGCAAGTGTTGCCATGGTCTGCTGAACTTCCTCGGCCAAAGACGTATCCATATCATCCTCCAAAAATGATAAAGGTTTTAATAATGATTATCATTTATATTTTCGGGCGCTAACCTAAAAGCAAACAGGCGACATGTCAACTCTTGAGGTAGCACAAAGTGCGACTAACGCTTGCATCCCTTACGCTTAATAATGAAAATGAGAAGCATTAATAACTCAGCACAGGAACTGATTTGTGAGACTGCCTTCCCTGCTCGTTACGCTCTTCGTTTTCGGATTCTCCTCAGCTCATGCGGCGGACTGGCCGCGTCAGGTGACCGACATTCGCGGCAACCATACGCTGGAACACAAACCTGAACGCATCGTCTCTACCAGCGTCACGCTGACCGGTTCATTACTGGCGATTGATGCACCGGTGGTCGCCAGCGGGGCGACAACCCCCAATAACCGCGTGGCTGACGATCAGGGTTTCTTACGTCAGTGGGGCGACGTGGCAAAAGCACGCAAGTTGACGCGCCTGTATATTGGTGAACCGAACGCCGAAGCGGTGGCAGCACAAATGCCCGATCTCATTCTGATTAGCGCGACCGGCGGCGACTCCGCCCTGGCGCTGTACGATCAGCTCTCGCCTATTGCCCCGACGCTTATCATCAATTACGACGATAAAAGCTGGCAGTCGCTGCTGACGCAGTTGGGCGAGATTACCGGCCAGGAGAAACAGGCCTCCGCACGTATTGCCGAATTTGATAAGCAGCTAACCATCGTTAAGCAGCAGTTGACGTTGCCGCCACAACCGGTGAGCGCGCTGGTCTACACCGCCGCCGCCCACAGAGCCAATCTGTGGACGCCAGAGTCTGCGCAGGGAAAAATGCTGGAGCAACTCGGCTTTACGCTGGCAACGTTGCCTGGCGGACTGCAGCCCAGCCAAAGCCAGGGGAAACGTCACGATATCATTCAGCTTGGCGGTGAAAATCTGGCGGCCGGTCTGAACGGCGAGGCGCTGTTCCTGTTTGCCGGTGACGAGAAAGATGAGCAGGCGATCTACGCCAACCCACTGCTGGCGCACCTGCCTGCAGTACAGAACAAGCGCGTCTATGCCCTGGGCACCGAGTCTTTCCGTCTGGATTATTACAGCGCGATGCAGGTGTTAAACCGTCTCGCCACACTGTTTTAATTGTCATTGCCGGATGGCGGCGATAACGCGTTATCCGGCCAGTCTCACACTAAGCGGGTTCCGGCGGCGTCTGCCGGAATCGACGTAATTCACTGAGTAACAGCAGCAGTAGTAGTCCCACAATCACCAGACCAAAGCCGCTAACGCTCGCCGAAGCCACCGGTGTCATGATCGCTCCCAGACCGCCTAATAACGCCGCACCAATGGCGTCCCCGGTGACGTTTTGCGCCGTCCACAACCCGTTGATGCGCCCTAACATATTTTCCGGCGTCTGCGTTTGCAGCATCGTGTACTGTAACAGCGAACTGATGGCGCTCAGCCAACCAAACAGTGCGAGACACACCACCCCTAACGCCCAGACAGGCATCAGGGCAAACAGGCCAATGGCCAGAAACGACCCGATGGTCGAGGCCAGCATAATTAACCCCGGACGCAGGCT
Organism: Citrobacter sp. LST-B2; assembly: GCF_057983045.1. Lineage (NCBI taxonomy): Bacteria > Pseudomonadati > Pseudomonadota > Gammaproteobacteria > Enterobacterales > Enterobacteriaceae > Citrobacter > Citrobacter sp. LST-B2. The sequence goes on along the minus strand of NZ_CP192598.1, from coordinate 1,482,250 downwards.
GTGCGCCAGTTTCCCGCTGGTGAGCGCACCAACCGCCGCCCCAAGTGGGATGGCGGCGTACAACATGCCAATCTGCGCCGCTGACATCTGCCAGCTAATCGCCAGTGCCGGATAGAGCACGCGCACAGCGCTTGCCATCGTCATCAAGCCGCCGAGCAGCGCAATACCGCCGACAAGCGGACTGGCAAGCAGGAAGCGAAACGCCGCGAGTAGCGATTTCAGCGGATGTTCACGCGGTTGTGGCGGTGGCGGCAGTGCCGGAAGACTCAATAGCGGCAGTAAGGTGATAAAGGTACCTGCCGCCGCCAGACCGAAGTTCCAGGCCACACCGCCGGTGGCGAGCAACAACCCACCCAGCATGGGCGATATCACCGAGCCCAGACGCACGGTCAGCATGGTAATCGCCCCTGCCTGCATCAGGTTTTCACGCCCCACCAGCGCAGGCGTCGCCGCCAGCAATGCCGTCACGCCCAGCGAGGCAAAAAAGCCGTCCCACAGACCCAGCAGATAAATGGCAATCAACGAAGGCTCCGGCAGCATGGCGTTCAGGCATAAACCGATGAAGCCAATACCGCAGGTACCGCGCGCAAGCAGGATCACTTTTTTACGTTCATAGCGATCGGCGAGGACGCCACCGACCATCAGCCCGACAAACATCGCGCTGCCGGTCAGCGTTACCGAAAGCCCCACCTGCCAGGTGGAATGCGTCATCATCTGGATCTGTACGGGTACCGCGACGCCGAGCAGTCCGAGCGAAACAATAGAGATAAAACGGGCCAGGAAGACCGCGCGAAATGCCGGGTGTGTCTTCAGCAAACTGAGGTTCAGCAGCCAGGATTGTCGATTCATTACAACGCCTTAATGCGATCTTTTTTTCATTATCCATTCAATGGCTGCACATGCTAACATAATCAAATAAGATCGATAACGATAATTACTATCATTATCAGGGAAGTTGATATGTCATGTTCTGTTTCCGTGACGCGTGCCCTTGCCGTGCCCGGATTGTTGTTATTACTGGTTATTGCCACGGCATTAAGTCTGACCATCGGTGCAAAATCCTTACCCGTCTCCGTGGTGATGGAAGCGCTCACCGGCACCTGTCAAAGTGCCGATTGCACTATCGTGCTGGACGCCCGCCTGCCGCGAACGCTCGCAGGATTGCTGGCCGGAGGCGCGCTGGGACTCGCCGGGGCGTTAATGCAAACGCTCACCCGCAATCCGCTGGCCGATCCTGGGCTGCTTGGCGTCAATGCCGGAGCCAGTTTTGCCATCGTGCTGGGGGCAGCGCTGTTCGGCTTTTCCACACCGCAGGAACAACTGGTGATGGCCTTTATCGGCGCGCTGGTGGCGTCACTGATTGTGGCGTTTACGGGCAGTCAGGGTGGCGGTCAGTTGAGCCCGGTGCGTCTGACGCTGGCGGGCGTCGCGCTCGCCGCGGTTCTGGAAGGTCTCACCAGCGGTATTTCCCTGCTGAATCCTGACGTCTACGATCAGCTTCGTTACTGGCAGGCCGGTTCACTGGATATCCGCAATCTGCAAACCCTCAAGGTGGTTATTCTGCCGGTGCTGATAGCCGGTACCACTGCGCTGATGCTCAGTCGGGCGTTGAACAGCCTGAGTCTGGGAAGTGATACCGCCACCGCGCTTGGTAGCAAAGTCGCGCGTACGCAACTGATTGGTCTGTTAGCCATCACCGTCCTGTGCGGGAGTGCCACGGCGATTGTTGGACCGATTGCATTTATCGGCCTGATGATGCCGCATATGTCGCGCTGGCTGGTTGGTGCCGACCACCGTTGGTCGCTCCCGGTGACGCTTATCGCCACGCCTGTTCTGTTGCTTTTTGCCGATATCATTGGCCGCCTGATTGTTCCCGGCGAGCTGCGCGTGTCAGTCGTGAGCGCCTTTATTGGCGCTCCGGTGCTGATCTTTCTGGTTCGTCGTCGTCCGCGAGGTACCGCATGATGTACGTATCGCGTCGCCTGCTGATCGCGTGCCTGCTGCTAACGGTCGGCAACCTAATCTTCGCGCTCTGGGGTCTGCGCAGTGGCGCAGTGACACTGGAAACCTCGCAAATTATTGCTGCTTTTACCGGCGATGCGCCGCGCAGCCTGACGATGGTAGTGACCGAGTGGCGCTTGCCACGCGTGTTGATGGCGCTACTGATTGGCGCGGCACTCGGCGTCAGTGGAGCAATTTTTCAGTCCCTGATGCGTAACCCGCTCGGCAGCCCGGACGTGATGGGCTTTAACACCGGCGCCTGGAGCGGCGTACTGGTCGCGATGGTGCTGTTTGGCCAGCATCTGACGGCTATCGCGCTGGCGGCGATGGCTGGCGGGATCCTGACGTCACTGGTGGTCTGGCTGCTGGCCTGGCGTAACGGTATTGAAACCTTCCGTCTGATCATTATCGGCATCGGCATTCGTGCCATGCTGTTTGCGTTTAACACCTGGCTGTTGTTGAAGGCTTCGCTGGACACGGCACTGGCTGCCGGATTGTGGAATGCCGGATCGCTTAACGGTTTGACCTGGGCGAAAACCTGGCCCTCCGCGCCGATCATTATGCTCATGCTGGCAGGCGCCGCACTGCTGGTACGGCGCATGCGTCTGCTGGAAATGGGGGATGACAGCGCCTGCGCGTTGGGAGTCAGCGTAGAGCGCTCGCGGCTCGCCATGATGCTGGTCGCCGTGGTGTTAACCGCAGCCGCCACTGCGCTGGCCGGGCCGATTTCCTTTATTGCGCTGGTTGCCCCACATATCGCCCGTCGCCTGAGCGGCACCGCGCGTTGGGGATTAACCCAGGCCGCGCTCTGCGGCGCACTGTTACTGCTGGCAGCCGATTTGTGCGCACAGCAACTGTTTATGCCTTATCAGCTTCCGGTGGGTGTCGTCACCGTGAGTATCGGCGGTATTTACCTTATCGCCTTGTTAATTCAGGAGTCCCGCAAAAAATGACCGAATCAGTAGCCCGTTTGCGTGGCGACCAGTTAACGCTGGGTTATGGAAAGTTCACCGTTGCCGAAGACCTCAACGTCACTATTCCCGATGGTCATTTCACGGCCATAATCGGACCCAATGGCTGCGGGAAATCGACGCTGTTGCGGACTCTCAGTCGGCTGATGACCCCGGCAAACGGTCACGTCTGGCTGGACGGCGAGCCGATTCAGCGCTATCCCAGCAAAGAGGTCGCTCGCCGCATCGGATTGCTGGCGCAAAATGCCACGACGCCGGGCGATATCACCGTGCAGGAACTGGTGGCGCGTGGGCGCTATCCGCATCAGCCGCTGTTTACCCGTTGGCGCAAAGAAGATGAAGATGCCGTGACGCAGGCCATGCGCGCCACTGGTATTACGCATCTGGCCGGGCAAAGTGTGGATACGCTATCCGGTGGTCAGCGTCAGCGCGCGTGGATAGCGATGGTTCTGGCGCAGGAAACGTCAATCATGCTGCTCGATGAACCGACTACCTGGCTGGATATCAGTCATCAGATTGATTTGCTGGAATTACTGAGCGAACTGAATCGCGAGAAAGGCTACACCCTCGCCGCCGTGCTGCATGACCTCAACCAGGCCTGTCGCTATGCCACTCATTTGATCGCGCTGCGTGAAGGAAAAATTGTCGCAGAGGGCGCGCCGAAGGAAATTGTCACCGCAGAATTAATTGAGAAAATCTATGGGCTGCGTTGCATGATTATCGACGACCCGGTTGCGGGCACACCGTTGGTGGTACCACTGGGCCGCCGTTAACCGCTGGCCGGAAGGCGCAGAACCTTCCGGTCGGCAATCAGACCAGACGTTCGTTTATCGTGGCGTCATCCCGTTTACGCGATACCATTGCATGCTGGAGAAGTACGCCACCGCAGGCCACAATCCCTCCCAACAGTGCCGCCAGCACGACCACGATCATTCTACCCGGCCCCTGTTTTTTCACCGGTAATGAAGGCTTAAGCTGATATTTGAACGGCGAAAATTTCACGTCCTGAACATTGACGGACTCCAGTTGTTCAACATAATACTGCCGGTTTTTTAGCTCCGCATTCAATTCAGCCACATCCGTGACTGATTTTTCAATCTCCAGCTTTCGCTGGATCCCATCAGCGCCCAGAGAAATAGAAAAATCAGGATCGTCTTTCACCGCCTGGCCATTACTGTAAACCGGCTTTTTAATTCCGGCGGCATTTGCAATCTCCAGAGAATAATTGAGTCGTTGAATATTGGTATCCAGCTGATTTTTAAGTTTGACGCGCTCCAGAGCCAGACGCTCTTTCTCAAAGCGGGTTTTAACCTCCAGCTGATTGCGAATATTTTCCAGCGAGTCCTGCACGACTATCTCAGAAATAAACTGGATATAGCCCGCCAGTACCTGTTGCGCCTCTTCTTTGGCTGGAGCCGTAAAACTCAGCACCCATGACGTGTACAGTGCTGTTTCATTTTTCTTTCCGACATTGCTGTCTACCGCGCTCATCTTTTCGCTCAGCGCGACAATGGCCCGATGCAGATCCAGTTCATCGATTTTCGCCCCTTTTAACTGCTCCATCACATACGGTGATGCGCGTAAATATTGCTCCAGCAGGGAAGACGACTGAAATTTCTTGATGAAGAGATTGAAGGTATTGTTACGATCCACACTGACATCCAGGTCCAGAACACGCAATCCCGTCAGCGTTCTTTGCAGATCCTGCCACTGAATTGGCTCAGCAGGCGTCACCACTGCTTCACTGGTCCAGCGCTGTGGCAAAAAGAAGGTGATGAATAGCCCCACACACGCAAACGCAAACGTGCACGCAATAATGCGTTTTTTCGCCTGCCATAAAATATCAATCAGGTTTAATAAATCGATTTCATTACTCTGGGTCTGCGGCAACGGAAAACTCGTAAATTCCGTATTTTTATCCTGCTTCACATTTAGTGACGGCATACCGTACGTCCTGATGCTTGTTCCATGAAAGTTATTTATGCCAATAGCGTAGCAAACCCCTAAAACATTCCGAAATACTAATGCACGGATAAAGCCAAATTCAGAATTTGACCCCTGGCGGTAATATTCCTAATAACAGAATTATCACAATAAAAAATCCCCCGTAACAATGACGCGTTGTTACGGGGGACAAATAACTGGCTCAGTATTAATCAATCACGGTTATATTTATTACAACACCCGGCGATGATCGGACCAATATTTTCAAAGGCTGACGGAGAGATAATCTCCACATGCGCGCAGTCCTGGCGATACACATCCAGTTCCGCGATCCACGGCGCCCAACTACGCTCCGGACTTACGCCTTCCGGCAGGGTGCGCTCAGCAACAAACAACGTCGCGCGCCCATCAAAGGGAACGCTGTGCGCGCTGGTCAGTAAGCGAACCGCATCAGCGTAGTTCCCTTCAATAGTGCTAAACAATTCGCCAGAGGCGTTCCCCTGCTGCGCGGCCAGAAAGGCTTCCCGCTCGCGATCAATCTCCGCCAGCACTTCCGGATCGAGTCCATTGGCCTCTTTCTCTGACCAGTTTTGCGTTTCCGGCGGCCAGGTATCCAGCAGGCCGAGGAAGGCGACGGTTTCCCCCCGCATCCGCAGACGTGCGGCAATGCCGTGTGCCAGCGTGCCACCGAGAGAATAGCCCAACAGGTAATACGGGCCATGCGGTTGTTGTTCAAGGAGCGTCGCCAGATGGTGTTCGCAGACCGCGTCCAGATCGGCTGCCGTCTGCATCGGCCCTTGCGGACGCGGCGACTGAATACCGGTAATGGCCCATTGCGGACTGAGATAGCGCGACAGTACGCTAAACTGCCAGGCAAACCCTGATGCCGGATGGAAACAAAATAGCGTTGGGCCGTCGCTTTTGCGTAACGGTAGCAGCGTTTCAAACCCCAGACGCTGTGCCTCTGCGTCATCGTCTGTATCCAGCAGCGCCGCCAGTTGCGCGACCGTCGAGGCCACCATGACCTGCCCCGGCGTCACCTGACGGGAGAAAGTCCGACTCAATTGCGCCGCCAGCTTCATGGCCAGTAGCGAATGGCCGCCCAGCGCAAAGAAATCGGCCTCAACGTCATTGACGTCACAGTCCAGCAGCTCACTGAATGCCTTCGCCACCGTTGTTTCACTGCCTGGCTGCGGGGCTCTTCCTTTGGTTCGTGACGTTAATTCCGGCATCGGTAGCGCTTTACGATCCAGCTTACCGTTGGCGCTGAGCGGCAGTTGCGCCAGCTGCAACAGCACCACTGGCACCATATGCGGCGGGAGTTTTTCCCGCAGCTGTGCCCGGAGCGAGGGGATATCAAGCGGAAGCCCTGACTGCGAGACCAGATACCCCACCAACTGGCGGGCATCGCCCCCTGTTGCCGCCGCCTGATTAAAGACGCAGGCGTGAACCACCGCCTGTTCAACATCAGGCAATGCCTGCATCACACGATCGATCTCGCCCAGTTCGATACGCTGACCGCGGATCTTGAGCTGATCGTCACTGCGTCCCAGATACTCAACAGCACCATTATCCAGCCAGCGCGCAACGTCTCCGGTACGGTACATCCGCTCTCCCGGCGCAAATGGATCGGCGATAAAGCGACTTGCCGTGAGGTCCGGTCGGCCAAGATAGCCCTGCGCGAGCTGGATGCCGGTCAGATAGAGATCGCCCGCCACGCCAACAGGAACCGGATGCATCATCGCGTCGAGGATACGCAACCCGGTATTCCATACCGGGAAACCAATCGGTACGCTGCTACCAGTAACATTTGCCAGTTCATCCCCCCAAGCCGGATACCAGCTGACATCAACTGCTGCCTCCGTTGGACCATACAAATTATGTAACGGCGCATGCGTCAGCCGTGCCCATTCGCGGCATAAATCAGCAGGTAAGGCTTCTCCGCTGCAAAAGACATGCTGTAACGTTGCGCAACTTTCACCGGCGCTCTCAGGCGTCAGCGACGCGACGAATGCCGCCAGCATCGACGGCACAAAGTGGGTCGTCGTCACCCCATAATGGGCAAAGAAGCACTGCATGGCCAACGGATCGCGATGCGCTTCCGGTTCCGCCATCACCAGCTTCGCCCCGGCGATAAACGGCCAGAAGAATTCCCACACCGAGACGTCAAAGCTGCACGGCGTTTTTTGCGCCACCACATCCTTCGCCGTCAGTCCATACTGGTTTTGCATCCACAGCAGACGGTTAACAATGGCGGTTTGCCCGACCATCACTCCTTTCGGTCTGCCCGTTGAACCAGAAGTAAAGATGATGTACGCCGTATGCTGCGGTTGCGATAACCCCAGCGGCGCGCTATCGCCTGCCGACAGCGGTTCGCTATAGCAGAGGCTTTCCAGCCCCGGAATATCGCTAAAGCGTGGTAACTGTTCCACTGTGGTGATCAGCAGTTTCGGCTGCGCGTCTTCCAGCATCATTCGCAGACGATCGTCCGGATAACCGGTGTCTAATGGCAGCCATGCCGCACCAGCTTCAACAATTCCGTGCAGCGCCAGCGTCAGAAATACAGAGCGCGGTAAGGCCACCGCGACGCTGTCGCCCGGCTGCACGCCGTGTTCACGCAGCACACCGGCGAGCGCCACCACCTGCTCGCGCATTTCGCGGTAGCTGAAATCATAGCGGGCATCCGCCAGCGCGGGCGCGTCCGGCGTTCTGCTCGCCTGTTCCGCCACCAGCGCACTGAGCGTCGTGGACGGGACCTCAACCGCCGTGGCGTTGATCTGCGCCATCTGCTGATATTCAGCTGGAAGCAGCAGATCGGCATCACCACAGCACAGGGCTGGGTTGGCGGCAAATTGTTCGATCAGCGCCATCAGACGCAGCGCATGCTGTTTGAGCGTTGCTTCATCATAACGTTGTTGGTTGGCGAGAAGCTCAATGCTCAGCCCGCCGCCTTCATCCGGGAACAGTGCCAGTTCAAGATCGTTAACCGGTCCCGTCGCCAGCGTATGAGTTTGCGCCGTGACGCCCGGGATCTCCAGTTGATAATCGAAGACTTTGACGTTAAGCACCGGGCCAAACAGCGGCTCTTCTCCGGCCGCCCGGCCGCTGTCACGGACGATTTGCTCCGCATCATAGCGCTGATGACGGCGCATTTTCTTAAGCTGAGCGGACAGTCGTTTCGCCAGTTCTGGCAGTTTTTCTGCGGCATCAATACGCACGCCCAGCGGTAACACGTTGAGCACGGGGCCGGTGGCGGTCAGCGCCGCCGATCCCATGCGACGCATAAAGATAAAGCCTGCCGCGTATTCCATCCGGCTGCACAGCCGTCCCAGCCAGAGGGCCACCAGCGCCAGCGCCAGATCGGTTCGCTGCACGTCTGGCAGTTGCGCCGCCAGGTGGCGAAACGCGCCTTCCGGAGCGTTAAACTTCATGCGGTAAATGTCAGACGTCGCCGCCCGTCCCGGCAACGGTGCGGGTGAAAGCGACGCTGGCGGCGGAAGCTGTTTACGTTGCTCGGCCCAGAACGCACCGTCCCGTTGCCAGGCCTCACTCTGACGATACTGCTGATACTCTTCCACCACCCCGGCAAACGGCGTGAAGGGTGAGTCAGGTGTCGCGTCACCCCGAAGCCATGCGCTGTAAATCGCAGCTATCTGGCGGGTAATTGCCGGGAAACTGAAACCATCGACCAGTAAATGATGATAGCGCTGATACCAGTACCACTGGTCGTCACCAACCTGGATCAACTGATGATGCACCAGCGGCTTGCCGCCATCGACGCGCAGATTTTGCTGCAGATCGGCCTGCATCAGCGCCAGCGCGGCGTCATGCGGGTTCGCCGCGGTGCGGAGATCGCAAATCTGCGGCTCAGCAAACGTAAAGGCGTCATCAACCCATTGCCAGACGTCGCCGTTATCCTCAGTAAAACGCATCCGTAAGGTATCGGCCTGCTGTAGACCGGTGACGACTGCACGCGCCAGTCGTTGCGCATCCAGTTCACCGGTTAACGCCACATAATGTGCGACGCTCCAGGCGGAAGGTAATGTGGAGAGTTTTTCGGCCATCCAGATGCCGGGCTGTGCGGCGACAAGCGGTAAACGACGGCTCATTGCGCCTCCTGCGAAACGGCATAATAACCGGGAATTAACGTGGTCCAGTGACGCGCCAGCCACTGCTGGCAGGCTTCCTGAGACTGCGGTTCGCATACCACCTGCCAGCCAGCAGGTAATGCGCAATGCTGCGGCCAGAGGCTAAACTGCTGCTGCGAATTTTGCAGAATGTAGAACTGTCCCTGCGGATTATCGAAGGGATTACTGAATTCCATACTCAACTCCTGTCGTGGAAAATCGCTCGCTCAGAGCAGCGGCGTCCAGAGGTCGATCAACCCCTGCGTCAGTCCGCCACGCCAGCAAAGCGCATCATGTCCGCCGTCAACCTGACGCCAGAAAACCGACTGCTGTGTCGTCTGTAGTTGTGTGTAGAGCGCCTGATTCGCGCGCAAGATAACCGGCTCGCGGACTCCCGCCTCGAGAACAATCCGTAGTCCCTTCGCGGACAGCGTGCCGGCGCGGAGTTGCTCAATAATCAGCCCGTTCTGTTGACCGCCACGATGGGGCCACCAGTAAGAACCGGACTGGCTGAGCACGCAGCCAAAGCGTTCCGGCCAGTGCAACCCGGCAAACAGCGATGACAACCCGCCAAAACTTTGCCCTGCAACGATCGTGCGCTCAGGACGATCGCTGAAGGGTGCGGCGCGCCGGACCTGCGGTAATAACTCGTGTTGAACCGCCAGCCAGAAATCCGCGTTGCAGGGAAGTTCACGGCTGCGATGTGTGGTATCGATGGCATCAATAAGCAGATACACCGCCGGTGGAAGTTGCCCCCGCTGAGTGAGTGAAGTGAGCGCAGGCCAGACGGGCATGCTCTGCGCCCAGAATTGCCCGTCGAGGAGAACCGCCAGGGGGCGTTCATCCGGCTGCGCATCACCGGTCGTAAAGACCCATACCCGACGCGTATTACCCAGACGCGCGCTATTCCATTGCAGAACCACCGGCGACGACACTGGCGTTTGTGGGGAGTCCCAGCCCGGTTGCGCAGGGGCGTGCGGCATCTCAAGCGCAGATACGGCGTGCCCTCGTCCCCCTTTCCAGCTCAACGGATTAAGTGGATCGGCAATCGCCTGTGGCAACAGTTGCCGCCAGCCTTCGCGCAACGCCGCGCGATCCAACACGCCATCAGTCTTCAACGAGGCAAATGACTCCTCCTGCGTTGAGGGAATAAAGCAGTAGCTGCCGCGCCAGTTAGCGCTTAACACGGTCTGCCACTGCCAGACATCCGTTCCGGCAATACGCTGCATCGTCTGAGGAAAGACATTCTGGTGATGATCGGTAACGCCCGTGATGTATACCCAGACTCGCTGAATGGCTGAATGAAATTCACTCCCCTGCGGATCGCGCCACCAGAAGGTCACCCAGTAATTTCCGTCTGCTTCACGCGTCCATTGCGGACCGTTTTTTGACTGCCACCAGGCCTCGCTGCCTACCGTTAACGCCGTCACCGTCATAACCTCATGTTTATTGTGATTTTTTTCATTGTTTTATGAAATATATTGATAATATTATTGATAACTATTTGCATTTGCAATAGCGTATTGACGCGCCGTGGGAAGCGCGAACAGTTTTTAACCAACCGCGCTGCGGGCTTTTCTGGAACGGAGGGTTTTCGCAGAGGCGGGCGACATCGGGCCGGATACCGATCTCAGGTGTCTGGTACACGTGGCTAAAGAAAAGCAGGAAAGACAATGAACAAGAAGATTCATTCCCTGGCCTTATTGGTCAACTTAGGGATTTACGGGGTAGCGCTGCCCGCAATGGCAGAAGAAACCGCTGATAGCACCGCCGTCTCTCATGAAGATACTATTGTGGTTACCGCCGCCCAGCAGAACTTGCAGGCGCCTGGCGTGTCGACTATCACCGCAGATGAAATTCGCAAAAACCCTCCCGCTCGCGACGTCTCTGAAATCATTCGTACCATGCCAGGCGTTAACCTGACCGGTAACTCGACCAGCGGCCAGCGCGGCAATAACCGTCAGATTGATATTCGTGGGATGGGTCCAGAAAACACCCTAATCCTGATTGACGGTAAACCGGTGACCAGCCGTAACTCCGTACGCCTTGGCTGGCGCGGTGAACGCGATACCCGTGGCGATACGTCCTGGGTGCCGCCGGAGATGATCGAACGCATTGAAGTCCTGCGCGGGCCTGCGGCTGCACGTTACGGTAATGGTGCCGCCGGCGGCGTAGTAAATATCATCACCAAAAAAGGCAGCAACGAGTGGCACGGCTCCTGGAATACCTATTTCAACGCACCGGAACACAAAGAGGAAGGCGCAACCAAACGCACTAACTTTACCCTCAACGGTCCGCTGGGCGGGGATTTCAGCTTCCGCCTGTTCGGTAACCTGGATAAAACGCAGGCCGATGCGCGCAACATCAACCAGGGCCATCAGTCTGAACGTACCGGTACTTATGCCGACACGCTGCCAGCCGGTCGTGAAGGCGTTATCAACAAGGACGTTAACGGTGTGGTGCGTTGGGACTTCGCGCCGATGCAGTCTATTGAACTGGAAGCCGGCTACAGCCGTCAGGGTAACCTGTATGCCGGGGATACGCAGAACACCAATACCAACCAGTTGGTGAAAGATAACTACGGCAAAGAGACTAACCGTCTCTACCGTCAGAACTACTCGCTGACCTGGAACGGCGGTTGGGATAACGGTGTCACCACCACCAACTGGGTGCAGTACGAACATACCCGCAACTCCCGTACGCCGGAAGGGCTGGCGGGCGGTACGGAAGGGATCTTCGATCCGAAAGCGTCACAGAAATATGTTGATGCCGACCTGAACGACGTCACGTTGCACAGTGAAATCAGCATGCCGTTCGATTTGCTGGTTAACCAGAATCTGACGCTGGGCACTGAATGGACCCAGCAGCGCATGAAGGATATGCTCTCCAACTCGCAAACCTTTATGGGCGGGGATATTCCAGGCTCCAGCAGCACCGACCGCAGCCCTTATTCAAAAGCGGAAATTTTCTCGCTGTTCGCTGAGAACAACATGGAGCTGACTGACAGCACCATGCTGACGCCGGGCCTGCGTTTCGATCACCACAGCATCGTGGGCGACAACTGGAGCCCATCGCTGAATCTGTCACAGGGTCTGGGCGATGACTTCACCCTGAAGATGGGCATTGCGCGGGCGTATAAAGCGCCAAGCCTGTATCAGACCAACCCGAACTACATTTTGTACAGTAAAGGCCAGGGCTGCTATGCCACGGGTGCCGCGACCGGTATCGGCTGTTACATGATGGGTAACGACGATCTGAAAGCAGAAACCAGCATCAACAAAGAGATTGGCCTTGAGTTCAAACATGATGGCTGGCTGGCAGGGGTGACCTGGTTCCGCAACGATTATCGCAACAAGATCGAAGCCGGTACGGTACCGATGAGCCGTACGTCTATCACCAACAAAGGCAAAACCACCTACACCGATATCTATCAGTGGGAGAACGTACCTAAAGCGGTCGTGGAAGGGCTGGAAGGGACGCTGAACGTACCGGTTAGCAACACCGTTAACTGGACCAACAACATCACTTACATGCTGCAGAGTAAAAACAAAGAGACCGGCGAACGCCTGTCGATTATTCCGGAGTACACGCTGAACTCAACGCTGAGCTGGCAGGTACATCAGGATGTTTCTCTGCAATCCACCTTTACCTGGTACGGCAAACAGGAGCCGAAGAAATACGATTATCAGGGCAAACCGGTGACCGGTTCAGATAAACAGTCTGTCAGCCCCTACAGCATTGTGGGTCTGAGCGCGACCTGGGACGTGACCAAAAATGTCAGCCTGACCGGCGGCGTGGATAACGTCTTCGACAAACGTCTGTGGCGTGAAGGTAATGCGCAAACGGTGAGTGATACGAAAACGGGCGCCTACATGGCAGGCGCTGGCGCGCACACCTATAACGAACCGGGTCGTACGTGGTACATGAGCGTTAACACCCACTTCTGATACCCACTCCCCTCCTCCATCCATATGGAGGAGGGTTTCTGGTTTTAATGACACGATGCAGACAACGCACTCCTCTCTCATTCTGGCTCACCACACCTTGCATGGTGTGGCGTTTGAACCAGACACCTTCCACGAACACGATCTGCTGTGGCTGCCTCATCATGCGCAACTGGCACGTGCCGGACGTAAACGTAAAGCCGAACACCTGGCCGGTCGTATTGCCGCCGTTCAGGCGCTACGTGAGTGGGGTCATAAAAACGTGCCGGGAATGGGTGAACAACGACAACCGTTATGGCCGGAAGGTCTGTCTGGCAGCATCAGCCACTGCGCCACTACCGCGCTGGCGGTAGTTTCCTACCAGCCAGTGGGAGTTGATATAGAAGCGATATTCACAGCGCAAACGGCGGCTGAGCTGGCAGGCAGTATCGTCACAGAAGCAGAAAAAGTTCGGCTGGCAGGGAGCGGATTGCCCTTTGAACAGGCGCTCACGCTGGCATTTTCCGCCAAAGAGAGCGCCTTTAAGGCAACCCCAAAACGCTCGCAGGCAGGCTGCGGATTCATGCATTATCACATTCTCGACGTTCAGCATGACCAGATGAGGTTACAGGCCATCGACCAGATCTGGCATGTGCAGTGGCTCGTAAAAAATAGCCATGTCATTACCGTGGCAACGGGTTAACCCTCACAGCATTTCCCGTGCCTGGGCCGCAATCGACTGGGCATCGAAACCGTGGTGCTGGCGCATCCAGTTGCGATCTGCTGCCGCAGCGTATTCACCATCCGGGATCCCTAAGCGCTTCAGAACCGCCCCTGTGCCGCCTTCCGCCAGGACTTCCGCCACCAGGCTTCCCAGCCCACCGTTGATATTATGTTCTTCAACGGTAATCACCGCTTTACAGTCTTTCACTGCTGCTAACAAAGCTTTGGTATCGCACGGGCGAATGGACGGTACACTCACCACCGTCGCCTGAATACCGGAGTCGGCTAACAGCGCGGCGGCATCGACAATTTCGTGGACCGTAGAGCCCGTCGCCACCAACGCCAACACATCGCCTTCACGTAACGTCATCACGGCACCCGGCACAAACTGATAGCTCTCGTCATGCAGTTCCGGGAGCGCCTTTCCGTCCATGCGAATATACACCGGCCCCTGATAGCCAATGGCATAGTCGATAATCTGCCGACATTCTCGTGGTGAAGAGGGGGCGAAAATCTGAATATTGCCAAATCCGCGCATAATAGCGATGTCGTCGATCGCGTGGTGCGTACTCGCCAGCGGACCATAGCTGGCCCCCGCGTTCAGACCAAACAGCTTCACGTTGGTATTGTTGTAGCAAACGTCAACTTTGATTTGCTCATTAGCGCGAGAAATCAGGAAAGGCGCCGCGTTACAGGTGACCGCAACCTTGCCGCCGAGCGCAAGCCCTGCCGCTGTCCCGACCATACTTTGTTCGGCAATCCCCACGTTGACCAGTCTGTCCGGGAACTGCTTAATGAAGGGGCCAATTTTCGCGGTGGAGGTTGAGTCAGCCACAACCGGCACCAGATCAACACCCTTTTCCACCGCATCGATAAACGCCTGAACCATGACGTTCGCGAGATGTTCTGCATTACTCATCTTTCAACTCCTCCAGCGCCAGTTCAATCTCTTCGCCTTTCGGCACCCGGTGGTGCCATTCTGGACGCCCCTGGATAAACGAAATACCCGCGCCTTTTATGGTATTGGCAATCACCACATTAGGTTTCCCTTCCTGTTTCAGTTCTTCCAGCGTACTGACGACCGACGCCATATCATTTCCCTGACATTCGGTTACCTGCATGCCGAAGGCACGCCATTTATCCGCGAGCGGATCGGTATTCATGATTTCACGCGTGGGTCCGGCCAACTGGAGATTATTCTTGTCATTAATGATCACCAGGTTATCGAGTCCATAATGCGCAGCCGCGAGCGCAGCCTCCCAGTTGCTGCCTTCCGCCAGTTCACCATCGCCGGTAATTAAAAAGATACGGCGTGCACTGTTGCTTTTCTTCGCGGCCAGCGCCAGTCCCACCGCAACAGGCAAACCGTGGCCCAGCGCGCCGGTGTTCAGTTCAATACCCGGCGTTTTCTGCCGTACCGGGTGGCCCGGAAGATGAGAGTTGGCGTGCTGGTAGGTGCTCAGCCAGTCAACAGGGAAAAAACCGGCCTCAGCCAGAACACAGTAGTAGCAACCTACCGCATGACCTTTGGACTGGATGTAAATGTCCCGTTCCGCATCGTCGATACGATCCGGCGCGACATTCAAAATTCGGAAATAGAGCGCGGTGAGCAATTCAACCTGGGAGAGGTCCGCACCGGTATGCCCTCCTGCAGGGCTGTAGGCGTTTAATTTGACGATGTGACGGCGCACCGCTCGCGCAGTGCGCTCAAGAGTCTGGATATCATAGTGCCAGGGATTCATTTAACACCTCTGAATTTATTTTCAATATGGAATATTTATTCCACCAGGGACTAAAAAAACCAGAAATCCCTTTGCTTCGCATCACACGGCTTACGCCACGGCATCTTACTCAGGAACATTCTGCCTCCTCACCGCGACCACATTGACGTCGGGAACAATCAGTTGACCTGAAATCACCATGAATATATATTCACAAATGATTCTTTATTCAATTATGCAACCACATTCTCGTATTTGTCCATCCCTGTTTTTGAGGATTGACTAAAGTTAGAGCTTTATCACACTTACCTGCCTTTTGTTTTCGCGTATGATAAAAGTCTCTAAGATAATGGCTGTACGTAAATGATTTTCGGGGAAATATATGGCTAAGCAGGACGAACAACGGCTATTGGTTAAAATCGCCACCCTTTACTATCTTGAAGGACGCAAACAGTCCGATATTGCTCAACTTCTCTCGCTTTCTCAGTCGTTTATCTCCCGAGCCATCACCCGCTGTCAGAAAGAAGGGGTGGTAAAAATCAGCGTCGTACAGCCCTCAAATATCTTTCTGAACCTTGAGAAAGGGATCGAAGATCGTTACGGACTCAAACAGGCAATCGTGGTGGATACCGAAGACGATGCTACGGACCACAGCATCAAACGCGCCATTGGTTCCGCCGCCGCCCACTATCTTGAAACCCGCCTGCGGCCCAAAGATCTGGTGGGCGTCTCCTCATGGAGTTCAACCATCCGGGCGATGGTTGACGAAGTGCATACCCAGAATCTGAAAGCGGGTGGCGTGATCCAACTCCTCGGCGGCGTCGGGCCAAACGGCAATGTGCAGGCGACTATTTTAACCCAGACGCTGGCACAACATCTTAACTGCGAGGCCTGGCTGCTCCCTTCACAAAGTATTGAGGGATCGGTTGAGGAGAAAAATAGGCTGATCGCCAGCAAGGATGTCGCCGAGGTGATCTCGCGTTTCGATAATGTCGATATCGCCATTGTGGGGGTGGGAATTCTGGAACCATCCCAGTTGCTTAAGACGTCGGGTAACTACTACCACGAAGATATGCTCCAGGTATTGGCCGATCGCGGTGCCGTGGGAGATATCTGCCTGCACTACTACGACAAAAACGGTGAGCCGGTCTTACAGGATGATGAAGATCCGGTCATTGGCATGGCGCTCGAGAAAGTCAAAAAATGCCCCAACGTCGTGGCGCTGGCGGGGGGAACGGACAAAGTTGCCGCCATCAAAGGGGCGCTTAACGGCGGTTATATCGACGTGTTGATCACGGATTATCCTACCGCGCGCATGCTAGTCACAGCCTGAACTCTCTTCCTCTTCGGTCTTTGCGTAAAACGGACTCAACGCAAAGACCGTGTAAAAATCCCTATATTTCAATAAACTGAAAGGATTCACCTCTGCGTTAATTTCGTACAAACCTGATATTCTTCCCGTTGTGTAAGTGTGATTCCCAGCACAATTGATGATTTTTTCTATAGCCCAACTGAAAGATTCTGGCTAAGGTATTAAATAAATAGTCAGCATCGAATATATATTCAAGACATTAAAAATACACGATGTCACAAACAAGCCTGATTAAGTAAAGACGCGACAGCAAGGGAGTCCCTCTTCCCTTCAACGCCGGGACGCAATGTGACTCAGGAGATAATCAATCTATGTGTGCAGCAACGAAAGAGTTCATCATTGCGCTGGATGAAGGGACTACCAACGCGAAAGCCATAGCACTGGACGCACAGGGTCAGGTGGTCGCCAAATTTTCTCAACCGCTGGCCATTCAGACGCCGCGTGAAGGTTGGGTTGAGCAATCCGGCGAGGTATTGATTGATGCATCACTCGATGTGATTGCGAAAGCGATCAATCATGTTGGCGCCGATAACGTCGCGGCTCTGGCAATCAGTAATCAGCGTGAAACCGCCATTGGCTGGTATCGCCAGACGGGCAAACCGCTGAATTCCGCCATCACCTGGCAGTGCACGCGCAGTGCGGCGTACTGTGAAGAACTACGCCACGCCGACAAAGAACACCTGATTAAAACAACGACTGGCCTGCCGATTGCACCGCTTTTTTCCGCCTCTAAAATGCGCTGGCTGCTGGAGTCGGTAGCCGATGGCTCGCGGCTCGCGGCCCAGGGAAAAATCTGTCTGGGGACCATCGACAGTTGGCTGCTGTGGAATTTAACCGGCGGCGAGGCTTTCTGCTGCGACTACTCTAACGCGGCCCGCACCCAATTGCTCAATCTGCACACCGGGCAGTGGGATGACACCATGCTGGAACTGTTCCACATCCCCCGCGTCGCCTTACCGGAAATTAAACCCTCCAGCGGATTATTTGGCTATACCCGCGGCTTGAACGGTATTGCGGATGGTATCCCGGTGATGTCGATGGTTGGTGACTCGCACGCCGCGCTGTTTGGTCACGCCCTCGGCGAGATGGGGTGTGTCAAAGCCACTTACGGCACCGGGTCCTCCGTGATGGCGCCGGTGACCTCAGCCCAGTGCGATAGTGGCGCGCTGGCGACGACCATTGCCTGGCACGATGGTGAGAAGATTATTTACGGCCTGGAAGGCAACATTCCACACACGGGCGATGCGGTGGCGTGGATGGCTGATAGTACCGGGCTGAGCGAACTGTCTGACGCCGAACTGGCTCATGAACTGAATACGCTTCCCGCTTCCGTTGAGTCCACCCTGGGCGTGTACTTCGTCCCGGCATTAACCGGGCTCGGCGCCCCCTGGTGGGATGACAGCGCGCGCGGCGTGATCTGCGGGCTGAGTCGCGGCGTTAAGCGTGCCCATCTGATCCGCGCCGCCCTGGAGTCGATTACCTATCAAATCGCCGATGTCGTGGTCGCCATGCAACAGCATGAGGACTTTAGCGTGTCGGCACTGATGGTCGACGGCGGCCCGACAAAGAATGACTGGTTAATGCAATACCAGGCAGACCTGCTGGGCTGTCCGGTGATGCGCAGCGATGTGCCTGAGTTGTCGGCTATTGGCGCCGCGTTACTGGCACGCAAAGCGCTCCATCCCGGCTCGCTCACTGATTTAAAAGCCTTTTTAACCGTACACAGCGCATTTCAGCCCGACATGGCTCGCCATCATCGCCTGCAAAAAAGATGGCAGGAGTGGCGCAATGCGGTGAACAGAACACGATGGAAACCGGCCCCGTCCGCCTGACGCCTCACCAGGGAAGATGCGTGACACCCCTATTCATTAACAGAAGGAGAACCCCGGACCATTAGCCCTGTTTTACAAGAATTCATGCTTTACGTTGTTTCACCGTACCCGACAATAACAACACAGAGAGAACATTGTCATGAAATTACGTTTAACGCTGTTAACCGCTGCAACCCTGACTGCTTTGTCTTTTTCTGCCCATGCGGCAGAAAAAGGGACAATTATGATTATGGTGAATTCACTGGATAATCCGTATTACGCGTCAGAAGCCAAAGGCGCCAGTGAAAAAGCCCAGGAGTTAGGCTACAAAACCACCATTTTGTCGCACAGTGAAGATGTCAAAAAACAGAATGAATTGATTGATACCGCTATCGGCAAAAAAGTTCAGGGCATCATTCTGGATAATGCGGATTCAACGGCCAGCGTCGCCGCCATTGAAAAAGCGAAGAAAGCCGGTATTCCCGTCATATTAATCAACCGCGAAATTCCCGTAGATGATGTGGCGCTGGTGCAAATTACCCATAATAACTTCCAGGCAGGTTCTGAAGTTGCCAACGTTTTTGTTGAGAAAATGGGGGAAAAAGGGAAATACGCCGAGCTGACTTGTAACCTCGCCGATAATAACTGCGTTACCCGTTCTAAATCTTTCCACCAGGTGATTGACCAGTTCCCGGATATGGTCAGCGTCGCCAGACAAGATGCTAAAGGGACGCTTATCGACGGTAAGCGAATTATGGACAGTATTCTGCAAGCCCACCCGGATGTGAAAGGCGTCATCTGCGGTAACGGTCCTGTTGCGCTGGGTGCTATCGCCGCGTTGAAAGCCGCAAACCGCAATGACGTTGTGGTCGTCGGTATCGATGGTAGCAACGATGAACGCGATGCGGTGAAAGCCGGTACCTTACAGGCGACTGTCATGCTGCAGGCACAGGCGATCGCCGCACAGGGCGTGACCGATCTGGATAACTACCTGCAAAAAGGCGTGAAACCAGAGAAACAACGCGTCATGTTCCGCGGCATTCTCATCACCAAAGATAACGCAGATAAAGTACAGGATTTCAATATCAAGTCCTGATCTCGGGTAGTTGCGCCTCTGCGGAGGCGCAGAGGAGAACATTATGTCTAAAAAAGCCTGGCTGGCGCTGGTGGTATTGACCGTGGGCGGATGCCGCATTGTCTCGCAGCAGGAGCTTGCGGATCTGAAATCTCCGCCAAATCCCCATATGGCCAATATAGACCAGACGTGGCAAAACAAAATTGTGCCGCAAATTGTTGGGCAGGCTCGTCCGGTGGCAGATTTAATGGCTGCTTTACAGGCCGAGAAAGACTTCGATAGTGCCTGTAAAAAACTGGGCTATCGTTCTCAGGAAGAGAACCCCTGCATTTTTTACGTAAAGGTTGAAGGCAATATTGGCACGATCGATACCGCTTCCCGGAGTGGAAAAATGACCATCGCGGACAAAAGCGGCAGCAATATTATTGTTCAGATTGGTCCAACATTACGCGGTACGCAATTACGTGATGCTTATAAGGGCGCGACTTACGGCGATTTTAACGACCAGGTGTTATTTGGCGAGTATGGTCGCGCCATTAACGACCAGGCGATAAAAATGATTCAGACGGCCCAACTTAAAACCGGCGAATCTGCGCAAGTGTATGGTGTATTTTCCGCCTGGGATCTTCCTCAGACGATCCCTGATATTACGCCCGCAAAAATTGAACCTGCAGGAGGACAATAACATGCAACAGCAAGATATCGTCACTCCCCAACCCGTCGAATCGGAAGTCATTATCGAAACCCGCAGCCTGTCTCGTGTCTATCCTGGCGTGGTGGCATTAGATAACGTCAATTATCGGGTATATCGGAATAAAGTGAATGTTCTGATCGGAGAAAATGGTGCAGGTAAATCCACCATGATGAAAATGCTTGCTGGTGTCGAAACGCCATCCTCCGGTGAAATTTTTCTGGATGGTACGCCTGTTTCTATGAATTCGACGCATCAGGCTGAAAAATTGGGTATCAGTATTATTTTTCAGGAGTTGAATTTATTCCCGAATATGAATGTCATGGATAATATTTTCATGGCTAACGAGTTTTTTCAGAAAGGGAAAATTAACGAAAAATACCAGTACGCGTTGGCACAAAGCCTTCTAAAGCGACTGGAACTGGATGTTGATCCATACACGCCCTTAGAAGAACTGGGGATCGGCCACCAGCAACTGGTCGAGATTGCCCGCGCGCTCTCAAAAGATACGCGCGTCTTAATCATGGATGAACCCACCTCTGCGCTGAGTCAGTCTGAAGTCAAAATCCTGTTCAACGTGATTGAGCAACTCAAACGACGCGGCGTCACCATTATCTATATTTCCCATCGGCTGGAAGAGCTCATGGAAATTGGCGACTACATCACCATTTTCCGCGACGGTCACTTTATCAGCGAGCGTCCGGTCAGTGATGCCAGCATTCCGTGGATCATCGAACAGATGGTGGGCGATAAGAAAAAACACTTCGATTATCAACCGGCTCCGCAAGGCAATACGGTTCTCGACGTGCGAGGGCTGACCGCGCTTCACTCCAGCGGCGGCTATAAGCTCAATGACGTGTCGTTCAGCCTGAATAAAGGCGAGGTGATTGGGATCTACGGTCTGCTGGGTGCCGGACGCACCGAGTTGTTCAAAGGACTGGTGGGTCTGATGCCCTGCCAGAGCGGTAGCATTCAACTCAACGGTGAGTGTATCGATAAAGCCCACTTTCAGTCTCGACTTAAGAAAGGGCTTGCGCTGGTGCCGGAAGATAGACAGGGCGAAGGCGTCGTTCAGATGATGTCGATTCAATCCAATATGACGCTCTCTGACCTCAGTCTGCAGGGTTTTCGTCGGGCCTGGAAATGGCTGAATCCGCATAAAGAGCAGACCAGCGTGAAGGAGATGATTCAGCAACTTGCCATCAAAGTCAGCGATCCTGCATTGCCCATCACCTCACTCAGCGGTGGAAACCAGCAAAAAGTGGTACTGGGTAAAGCATTGATGACACAGCCGCAGGTAGTGTTCCTCGATGAACCGACCCGCGGCATCGACGTAGGGGCGAAAACCGACGTGTATCACCTTATCGGCAAAATGGCGCAACAGGGGCTGGCAGTGATGTTTTCTTCATCAGAGCTGGACGAAGTGATGGCGCTGGCGGACCGTATTCTGGTGATGGCTGATGGCCGGATCACCGCTGATGTCCCCCGTCATGCAGTCACCCGCGAGAAGTTGATCGCGGCTTCTACACCGCAAGATTAATCAGGCTGGAATCCATCATGAACCAGAAATATATGATTTACATGTACCTGCTGAAGGCCAGAACGTTTATCGCGCTGCTGCTGGTCATCGCATTCTTCAGCGTGATGGTACCGAATTTCCTGACCACATCTAACCTGCTGATTATGACCCAGCACGTTGCGATTACCGGCTTACTGGCAATTGGAATGACGCTGGTGATCCTCACCGGGGGCATTGACCTGTCGGTCGGCGCCGTTGCAGGGATCTGCGGCATGGTGGCGGGAGCATTACTCACCAATGGCTTGCCCATCTGGGGCGGTAACATCATCTTCTTCAACGTAGCGGAAGTGATCCTCTGTGTCGCCATCTTCGGCGTTCTCGTCGGGTTCGTAAATGGCGCCGTCATCACCCGCTTTGGTGTGGCTCCTTTCATTTGTACTCTCGGCATGATGTACGTTGCCAGGGGATCTGCCCTGCTGTTTAACGACGGTAGCACCTACCCCAACCTTAACGGTATGGAAGCGCTAGGAAATACCGGTTTTGCTACGCTGGGTTCCGGCACGCTGCTCGGGATTTACCTGCCAATCTGGCTAATGATTGCCTTCCTGGTGTTGGGCTACTGGATCACCACCAAAACCCCGCTTGGCCGCTATATCTACGCGATCGGCGGTAACGAATCCGCAGCGCGTCTGGCCGGTGTGCCGATCGTCAAAGCGAAAATTTTCGTGTACGCCTTCTCCGGGTTGTGCGCTGCCTTTGTTGGGTTGATTGTCGCGTCTCAGCTACAAACAGCGCACCCGATGACCGGCAACATGTTTGAGATGGACGCCATCGGCGCCACCGTCCTGGGCGGAACCGCGCTCGCTGGCGGTCGCGGACGGGTATCCGGTTCTATCATCGGGGCCTTCGTCATCGTCTTTCTGGCCGATGGCATGGTGATGATGGGCGTCAGCGATTTCTGGCAAATGGTCATTAAAGGTGTCGTTATCGTCACCGCCGTGGTTGTCGACCAGTTCCAGCAAAAGCTACAGAACAAAGTCATTCTGATGCGTCGCCATGAAGAAAAACAGACGACAGCACCCTCAGCGAATACCGTATCCAGTTAAGTAGCATCACTCCGCCGGACATCACCTGTCCGGCTTATACAGGGGAAAGAAATATGCAACGTGATTTTCATGGTAAGACGGTCGTCATCACCGGGGCATGCCGGGGAATTGGCGCAGGTATCGCCGAACGTTTCGCCCGGGACGGCGCAAACCTGGTGATGGTCTCCAACGCGGAGCGCGTTCACGAAACGACAGAGCAACTGCGCCAGCGCTACCAGGCTGATATTTTATCTTTGCAGGTTGATGTCACTAACGAAGAGCAGGTACAGGCGCTGTATGAGCAAGCCGCTGCGCGCTTTGGCACGATTGACGTCTCCATCCAGAACGCTGGTGTGATCACCATCGATTACTTTGACCGGATGCCAAAAGCTGATTTTGAAAAAACCCTTGCCGTCAATACCACAGGGGTGTGGCTCTGTTGCCGGGAAGCGGCGAAATATATGGTGAAACAGAACCATGGCTGTCTGATTAACACCTCTTCCGGTCAGGGACGTCAGGGCTTCATTTACACCCCGCACTATGCCGCCAGCAAAATGGGGGTGATTGGTATCACGCAGAGCCTGGCGCATGAACTGGCCCCGTGGAACATCACCGTTAACGCCTTCTGTCCAGGGATCATCGAAAGCGAAATGTGGGATTACAACGACCGCGTATGGGGCGAGATCCTCAGTACCGATGAAAAACGCTATGGCAAAGGTGAACTGATGGCAGAGTGGGTTAAGGGCATCCCCATGAAACGCGCCGGTAAACCCGAGGACGTCGCCGGACTGGTCGCTTTCCTGGCCTCTGACGATGCGCGCTATCTTACCGGACAAACCATCAATATTGATGGTGGCCTGATTATGTCGTAATACCCGCCAGGGTATTGATGAAGAGAGTTATCACTATGATCGCAAAAGATTTTGCTCAACAACTGTTTAACCTGCAAGGACGCGTCGCTTTCGTCACGGGCGCAGGTAGCGGCATCGGTCAGACCATTGCCTGGGCGCTGGCCAGCGCGGGTGCACGGGTCGTCTGTTTTGATCTGCGTGAAGACGGCGGATTGAAAGTGACCGCTAATCATATCGACGCGATGGGGGGGCAGTCGGCACTCTATACGGGAGATGTTCGTCAGCTTAGCGACCTTCGCGCCGCCGTTGCCCTGACCAAAGAACGGTTTGGTCGTCTGGATATCGCGGTGAACGCCGCCGGTATTGCCAACGCTAACCCGGCCCTGGAAATGGAAAGCGAACAGTGGCAGCGCGTTATCGACATCAACCTCACGGGCGTCTGGAACTCCTGCAAAGCGGAAGCGGAACTGATGCTCGAATCCGGCGGCGGATCTATCATCAACATCGCCTCCATGTCCGGGATCATCGTCAACCGAGGCCTTGAACAGGCGCATTACAATAGTTCTAAAGCGGGGGTTATTCACCTCTCGAAGAGCCTGGCAATGGAATGGATTGAAAAAGGCATTCGTGTGAACTCCATCAGCCCGGGATACACCGCCACGCCGATGAACACCCGTCCTGAGATGGTTCATCAGACACGTGAATTTGAAAGTCAGACACCAATACAGCGCATGGCAAAAGTGGAGGAGATGGCAGGTCCGGCGCTGTTCCTCGCCAGCGATGCGGCTTCGTTCTGTACTGGCGTCGATCTCGTTGTGGACGGCGGATTTATCTGCTGGTAGACAGATAATCGCCCGCAGCCAGGAGAGACTGCGGGCGAGGCGATTAAGCGGGTGCCGTCTCATCCAGACCTGACTCGCGGATATGCGGGGATAACTCCCCGCATAACGGCTACTTCTTCGTTTAGCTCGTCCTACATGCCCGGGAACAACACGCCATTTCCTGGCGCTTCGCGATCCAGATGAATGAAGTTCAGATGACGTTCGTACTGGTCGAGGATATCGGTAATCACCTGCTCTTTGCTGTAGTCCATCAGGTCATTGCCCTGGCTGCCTTCCAGCAGGAAGGTCTCCAGCCGGTAATAGGTCGATTTCCCGCTGCGCGCACGGTAGGTGAAACCAGGCACGGCATACTGCTGAGGCCAGATCTGGTAGATAAAGTTACGTTCATCGCCCATATGCACCAGCAGGTCGAGGTGACCAAGATTGTCCCCTTCTTCTGGCGGCATACTTTGCAGTTCCACCCTCGCGCCACGCAACCGCAGCTCCTGCGCGACCTCTTCCATCGCCGGATAACAGACTGTTTTCATCATCTCGCGGGTGTAGCGTGTGCCGGGATAGTTCATCAGGCGTGACAGACGTTTTTTCCAGCTCAACCGATCCTGCACGCCCATGGGGCGCGGCGCGGTATGGCGGCTGGCGCTCTCGCGGCGATAATCTTCTACCTTGAGCGATTTATACAACCCGGCCATCACAAAGAAAATCACAAAGCTGAACGGCAGGCCCATGATCACCGTGGTGTTCTGCAGGGCTGAAATTCCGTTCGTCATCAGCATTCCCAGGGTCAGCAGCCCGATGGCCACCGACCAGAAGATACGGATCCAGTTTGGCGCATCGCTGTTGATATCCTTCAGCTTCGAGGTGAAGTTTCCCAGCACCAGCGCGCCGGAATCGGCTGACGTCACATAAAACAGCAGACCGGTAATGGTAGCGACGGAAGCGCTAAACGTGAATGCCGGATATTGTGCCAGCAGGCTATAGAATCCGCGCTCCGGATGCACCATCGCTTCCTGGGCAAATCCCGCATCGCCGTGGATAATTTCATACAACGCGCTGTTGCCGAACACCGACAGCCACAGCAGAGTAAAGGTGAACGGAATAATCAACGTACCGAAGACAAACTGACGGATGGTACGCCCACGTGAGATCCGCGCGAGGAACAGACCGACAAACGGCGACCATGCCACCCACCACGCCCAGAAAAATAGCGTCCAGTTATTCATCCACTCAACCGGACGATCAAAGGCAAAGCTGTTGAGCGTCATCCCCATAAAGCGATTCACATAGTCGCCCACATTGAGCACCAGCGCGTTGAGCAGGAACGAGGTGTCGCCCATAAACAGCACAAACAGGATCAGCCCCAACGCCAGCAGAACATTAAGCTCTGAAAGTACGCGGATGCCCTTATCCACCCCGGAAGTGACCGAAATCGTGGCGATCACCACCGACAAGACAATCAGCGCTGCTTTCGCCGCCATCGAATCCGGGATATCAAACAACACGCTCAGACCGTAGTTGAGCTGAACCACACCAATACCCAGCGTCGTGGCGATACCAAAAATAGTTCCGATGACAGCGGCGATATCGACACTATGCCCAATCGGTCCGTTGATGCGTTTACCGAAGATCGGATACAGCGCAGAACGGATGGTCAGCGGCAGGTTATAGCGATAGCTAAAGTAACCCAGCGCCATGCCCATCAGAGCATACATCGACCAGCCGGTCAGGCCGTAGTGGAACAACGTCCAGACCATCGACTGGCGCGCCGCTTCAATGGTCTGCCCTGCCCCTTCTGGTGGCTGCATATATTGCGTCACCGGCTCCGCCACAGAGAAGAACATCAGGTCGATACCAATCCCGGCGGCGAAGAGCATGGCCGCCCAACTGAGCAGACTGAACTCCGGTTTCGACTGCTCCGGGCCGAGCTTTACCGAGCCAAAACGCGA
Organism: Citrobacter sp. LST-B2; assembly: GCF_057983045.1. Taxonomy (NCBI): domain Bacteria; kingdom Pseudomonadati; phylum Pseudomonadota; class Gammaproteobacteria; order Enterobacterales; family Enterobacteriaceae; genus Citrobacter; species Citrobacter sp. LST-B2. The sequence continues at coordinate 1,455,651 of NZ_CP192598.1, read as the reverse complement.
ACAGGCAATGAAAACAACAAAGACGATGTACAGCGTGGCCGCCAGCAAATAGTACCAGCCAAAGGTTTGCGAGACCCAGTTCAGGGTCCGGCCAATCCAGACGGCGGAGAAATCACTAAAAAAGAGGGTGGTCAGGGAAAACAACAAAATCAGCCCGGCGGAGGTGTAAAACACCACCGGATTGATTTTGTCCTTTTCTCTGCTCTGCGGAAGGTCTGACATCAATTATCCTCACTTTTCTTGTAACTATTTGAAATCAAATTCGCAACAATTAAGACACATTTATATTGAACGTTCAATCAATAAAAGGTTAAATACATAAACATTACTGATGAATGGAGCCGCAACATGCCCAAACTGGGGATGCAAACCCTTCGGCGCAGACAGCTGATCGACGCTACGCTGGAAGCGATTAATGAAGTCGGGATGCACGATGCGACGATTGCGCAAATCGCCCGTCGTGCCGGTGTTTCAACCGGGATCATTAGCCATTACTTTAAGGATAAGAATGGATTGCTGGAGGCAACGATGCGCGACATCACCAGCCAGCTGCGTCATGCCGTTTTGCATCGACTCCATGCATTACAGGGAGCACGCGCCGAGTTGCGATTGCGCGCCATCGTGGCGGGAAACTTTGACGAGACCCAGATAAGCCACGCCGCAATGAAGGCCTGGCTGGCATTCTGGGCCAGCAGCATGCACCAGCCGATGCTGTATCGCCTGCAACAGGTCGCCAGTAAACGTCTGTTGTCGAACATTGTGTATGAATTTATGCGCGAACTGCCGCGTGAACAGGCGCAGCAGGCAGGCTATGGCCTCGCGGCGCTGATCGACGGGCTGTGGCTACGCGCCGCACTAAGCGGTAAGCCGTTTAATCTCAGTCTTGCGCAGGCGCTGACCACCCATTTCATCAGTCAGCACTTACCCAAAAGCCACTGACTCACCGAGGAGAATGCATGTCCCGAATGGCAGAACAACAGCTTTACATTGATGGTGGCTATACCGCCGCCACCAGCGGTCGGACTTTCGAGACGATCAACCCTGCCAGTGGCGAGATTCTGGCCACCGTACAGGCCGCAGGGCGTGAGGATGTCGACCGCGCGGTAAAAAGCGCTCAGCGCGGACAAAAAATCTGGGCGGCGATGACCGCCATGGAACGCTCGCGCATTCTGCGCCGGGCAGTGGAGATTCTGCGCGAACGCAATGATGAACTGGCGAGACTGGAAACGCTGGATACCGGCAAACCGTTCAGCGAAACCGCCAGCGTCGATATCGTCACCGGCGCAGACGTACTGGAATACTACGCCGGGTTGATTCCCGCGCTGGAAGGGAGCCAACTCCCGCTGCGCGAGACCGCGTTCGTCTACACCCGCCGCGAGCCGCTGGGCGTTGTCGCCGGGATTGGCGCATGGAACTACCCGATTCAAATCGCGCTGTGGAAATCCGCACCGGCGCTGGCGGCGGGTAATGCGATGATCTTCAAACCCAGCGAAGTCACCCCGCTGACTGCCCTGAAGCTGGCAGAAATCTACAGCGAAGCCGGCCTGCCGGACGGCGTCTTTAATGTCCTGCCGGGCGAAGGCGCAGAAACGGGCCACTATCTGACTGACCATCCGGGCATCGCCAAAGTCTCCTTCACCGGCGGCGTCGCCAGCGGTAAAAAAGTGATGGCAAACGCGGCCGCCTCGTCGCTGAAAGCGGTGACGATGGAGCTGGGCGGCAAATCGCCGCTGATCGTTTTCGAGGATGCTAACGTTAATCTCGCCGCAGACATCGCGATGATGGCAAATTTCTATAGCTCCGGTCAGGTCTGCACCAACGGAACCCGCGTGTTCATTCCGGCGCGGATGAAAAGTGCGTTTGAGCAGACCATTTTGTCCCGCGTGGCGCGGATCCGCGCAGGCGATCTGTTTGATCCCGCCACCAATTTTGGCCCGCTGGTCAGCTTTGCGCATCGCGAAAACGTCCTGCGCTATATCGAAAGCGGTAAAAAAGAAGGTGCAACGCTGCTGTGCGGCGGAGAGGTACTGACGGGAAACGCGTTCGATGAGGGAGCCTGGGTCGCGCCAACGGTGTTTACCGACTGCCGCGACGACATGACCATCGTGCGCGAGGAAATCTTCGGACCGGTGATGTCCATTCTGACATACGAGAGTGAAGACGAAGTTATTCGTCGCGCCAACGACACTGATTACGGTCTGGCGGCGGGTGTGGTCACTCAGGATCTCAACCGCGCCCATCGCGTCATCCACCAGCTTGAAGCAGGGATCTGCTGGATCAACACATGGGGGGAATCCCCTGCCGAAATGCCGGTTGGCGGCTACAAACATTCCGGTATTGGCCGCGAAAATGGCCTGATGACGCTTCAAAGCTACACCCAGGTGAAGTCCATCCAGCTCGAGATGGCCCCCTTCCAGTCCGTATTTTAACCAGGAGGTTTCATTGCATTTTGACTACATCATTATTGGTGCCGGCTCTGCCGGTAACGTACTGGCTACACGACTGACAGAAGACAGCAATACCACCGTCCTGCTGCTGGAAGCGGGTGGCCCGGATTACCGTGCGGATTTCCGTACCCAGATGCCGGCGGCACTCGCCTTTCCGCTACAGGGAAAACGCTACAACTGGGCCTACGAAACCGAACCCGAACCGCATATGAACTACCGCCGGATGGAATGCGGACGCGGAAAAGGGCTCGGTGGCTCGTCTTTGATTAACGGCATGTGCTACGTGCGTGGCAATGCGATGGATCTCGACAACTGGGCGCAAGCGCCCGGGCTCGAACACTGGAGTTACCTCAACTGCCTGCCCTATTACCGTAAAGCAGAAGCGCGCGATATTGGTGCCAATGACTATCACGGCGGCGACGGCCCGGTCAGCGTGACCACCTCAAAACCGGGCGTGAATCCGCTCTTTGAAGCGATGATCGAGGCGGGCGTTCAGGCAGGCTATCCGCGGACAGACGACCTGAATGGCTATCAGCAGGAAGGTTTTGGCCCAATGGATCGTACCGTCACGCCTCAGGGACGGCGCGCCAGCACCGCGCGAGGCTACCTGGATCAGGCGAGAAAACGCCCTAACCTCACCATTGTGACCCATGCGCTGACTGACCACATCGTCTTTGACGGCAAAAAAGCCGTCGGCGTGGAGTGGCTGGAAGGCGACAGCACGATCCCGACCCGCGCCAGGGCAAACAAAGAAGTGCTGCTGTGCGCAGGGGCGATTGCTTCGCCGCAGATCCTGCAACGCTCCGGCGTGGGTGATGCTGCGTTACTAAAGGCTTTTGCGATCCCGCTGGTTCACCACCTGCCCGGCGTCGGGGAAAATCTGCAGGATCATCTTGAAATGTACCTGCAATATGAGTGTAAAGAGCCCGTGTCGCTTTACCCCGCTCTGCAATGGTGGAATCAGCCGAAGATTGGTGCTGAATGGCTGTTTGGCGGAACCGGTATCGGCGCGAGTAATCACTTCGAAGCCGGAGGATTCATCCGCAGCCGTGAAGCCTTTGCCTGGCCGAACATTCAGTACCATTTCCTGCCGGTGGCGATCAATTACAACGGTTCTAATGCAGTGAAAGAACATGGTTTCCAGTGCCACGTCGGGTCAATGCGCTCGCCGAGCCGCGGTCACGTCCATCTGAAATCCCGCGACCCACGCGAACATCCGGCAATTCTGTTTAACTACATGTCAACAGAACAAGACTGGCAGGAGTTCCGCGATGCGATTCGTATCACGCGGGAAATCATCAACCAGCCGGCGCTGGATAAATTCCGTGGACGAGAGATCAGTCCCGGCATTGCGTGTCAGACTGACGAACAGCTGGACGCATTTGTGCGCGAACATGCGGAGACGGCGTTTCACCCCTGCGGCACCTGTAAAATGGGCTTTGACGAGATGGCAGTGGTCGACGGTGAAGGGAAAGTGCATGGCGTTGAGAATCTGCGCGTCGTGGATGCGTCGATCATGCCGCAAATTATCACCGGCAATCTGAATGCAACGACCATTATGATTGGCGAGAAAATTGCCGATGCCATTCGCGGACGCGCTCCGCTGGCGAAAAGTACAGCGCGTTATTACATGGCAGGCGACGCGCCGGTACGCAAACCGGCGCGACGGTAAGCGTATTACTGTCGACACTGGGCCAGCGTTTTAATCTGCTGGCCCTGCGCGTCAAAATTCTCCGCCGCTAACCAGCGCTGCAATGCGCGGTCACACTCAGGCCACTCGCCATCAATCATCGATAGCCAGTCACTGTCCCGGTTGCGGCCTTTGCGGACAATTTTCTGGCGAAAGCGGCCTTCAAAGACAAATCCCAGGCGCTCTGCCGCGCGACGCGACGCCAGGTTGAGAGAATCACATTTCCACTCCACGCGGCGATATCCCTGTGCGAAGGCGTAGCGCAACAGCAGCCAGACGGCTTCTGTGCCCAGTACGCTATTTTTCATCCGCGGCGACCAGGTGACATGGCCGATTTCAACGCTGCCGTGCTCGCGTTCGATCGCCATAAAGCAGACTAACCCCACCGCACGTTCAGCGCGGATATCCACCACGGTGAAAGGTACCAGCGCGTCATCATTCGCTTTTCCACTGAGCCAGTGGAACGTCGCCGCAACGCTATCGGGTCGACGGCTTGCCAGCCACGTCCAGTCTCGCTCGTCGTCTGCCTGCGCATAAGCGTCGAACAAATCGGCGGCATGACGTTCAGGATCGAGCGGCTCAAGGCGACACCAGCGACCTTCCAGCACGGTCCGTTGCAGAACGGACGCGCCATGCCAGTCCGGTAGCGCATCGCCCACCGTCTGGCCGTATTCATTGATTTCCGGCACCGATTACTCCTTACACAAGGATAAAATTTGGTTATAGCAGTTCCCGATGCGCCTTCAAAGCACCGGATTCAGATTTCTTCCACCACGCCGAAACCCGCACTCACTTCTATACTCATCTGACAAATCAAAGGAGAAGCGAACACTATGCCACTACCCGATTTTCACGTCTCTGAACCGTACACCCTCGGCATTGAACTGGAAATACAGGTGGTTAATCCGCCGGGATATGATCTGAGCCAGGACTCTTCGACGCTGATTGCCGCAGTGAAAGACCGGGTACACGCCGGCGAAGTGAAGCACGATATCACCGAAAGCATGCTGGAGATGGCGACTGACGTTTGCCACAGTATCGATCAGGCGGCGGCGCAGTTTTCCGCGATGCAACAGGTGATCCTGCAAGCGGCGGCTAACCATCACCTCGAAATTTGCGGCGGCGGTACGCATCCGTTTCAGAAATGGCAGCGCCAGGAAGTATGCGATAACGAACGCTATCAACGCACGCTGGAAAATTTTGGCTATCTCATTCAGCAGGCCACCGTATTTGGCCAGCATGTTCACGTCGGCTGCGCCAGCGGAGATGATGCGATTTACCTGCTGCACGGGCTGTCGCACTTTGTCCCGCATTTTATTGCGCTCTCGGCGGCTTCACCTTATATGCAGGGCTCCGATACCCGCTTTGCCTCGTCGCGGCTGAATATCTTCTCTGGTTTCCCGGATAACGGCCCCATGCCGTGGGTGAGCAACTGGCAGGAGTTTGAAGGGTTATTCCGTCGTCTCAGCTATACAAGCATGATCGACAGCATTAAAGATTTACACTGGGATATTCGCCCCAGCCCGCATTTTGGCACGGTCGAAGTGCGGGTGATGGATACGCCGCTCACCCTCAGCCATGCGATCAATATGGCCGGTTTAATTCAGGCTACCGCGCACTGGCTACTGACGGAACGACCGTTTAAACATCAGGAGCGTGACTATCTGCTGTATAAATTCAACCGTTTTCAGGCCTGTCGCTACGGGCTGGAGGGGATTCTGACCGACGTGCATACCGGCGACCATCATTCGCTTTCAGAGGACACACTGCGCCTGCTGGAAAAAGTTGCGCCGTCCGCTGATAAAGTCGGTGCCGCAAGTGCGATTGAAGCCCTGACCCGGCAGGTTAAACAGGGGGCCAGCGAAGCGCAAAAAATGCGTGAGTTTGTCAGCGATGGCGGATCGCTCATCGGGCTGGTGAAAAAACATTGTGAGATTTGGGCCGGGTAAGCGGCGCCGGTTTGCGTTAACGGTGAAGATCCCGGACAATGGCTTTTTTAACTCACGTTTAACATTGCCATGAAACACCCGCTTGAATCACTGATGACCGCCGCCGGTATTCTGCTGATGGCCTTTCTCTCCTGCCTGCTGCTTCCCGCGCCTTCGCTGGGGCTGGTGCTGGCACAAAAGCTGGTTGCGACCTTCCATCTGATGGATCTCAACCAGTTCTACACGCTGCTGTTCTGCCTGTGGTTCTTAGCGCTTGGCGCTGTTGAATATTTCGTGATTCGCTACGTGTGGCGTCGTTGGTTTTCGCTGGCTCACTAAGCCGGTGAACCAACCGGGCGCCACTTCTTTTGGCGCTCACTAACAGGAACCCGAGAGACTCACCACATTACCAATCAGGCGTGATTTGTTAATTTAAATATTAAAACAATAAATATTCTTATCTATGCGCCTTCCACACATTCCATCTTTCCGGCACAGAGATCATTTACTAATAAACCCGAAAGCAAGATACGCCTGCGGGCACCGTCCTGAAAGCCCATTATCTGACGTTCCCGGAAGTGATCGCGTATTGTGATAACGGCATGATAATGAGCTGGGCAGTGGGCGATGGTCCCGGCTCTGCCTATACCCTGCCAATGGGGAAATGAAATCTTATCAATGGCAGTATCACTGTGCTCGCCTGCACCATACCGTCCGGTACTAATCTCGCGTTCCCCATTGGGGATGTGCAGGCCGATCAGTTTACCCAGTTGGGTACCCATTCACAGGAAAGCAGCACGGCTGACCTGAAACGCGACTGTGACGCGAACGCCGATATCAATGTGACGTTAACCGGCGCACAAAACCCTGATACCACGGACGACAGCGTTCCCGAGCTCAGTAACCAGGGTGACGAAAGGGTTGCCGCGGGGATCGGCGTGCAGTTACTGTACAACGATACGCCACTGGAACTGAATAAGATGCTTAATCTTAAACGCTCGGCAGGCGGCCTGGAGCCGTTCCCCATTACCGCCCGATATATACAGACCAAAGATAAAGTACGGGCCGGACAAGCAAATGCGACGGCGACACTCAATCTGACGTATCAATAAAACCCCACAGGCTATATATAGTAAATCGCCCATTATTGGCAAAAATCCTTCATACCCCTCACCTATGTTTTTTAATCCACAGTGAGGAGATGTTTTGCCAAAGAAAGCGTTTTTCCGGGAGATCAGTGTGCCCGACTGTGATTTTCTTTGCGGTAGGCGCCCGGCGGCTGGTTAAACGTGCGGGTGAAAATGCGAGTAAAGGTCTGTTGAGAGTCAAACCCGTAGCGCAGACAAATGTCATACACTTTTTCGTCGGACTCGCGCAGATCCCGCGCCGCGAGCAGCAGTTTACGTTCACGAATATAACGTCCCAGACTCTCCCCTTTGTACTGTAAAAACAGACGCTGCAGATGCCATTTGGAATACCCCGCGTGGCGCGCAATGTCGTCAATGCGCAGCGGCTGATTCAAATTATCATCTATCCACTCGACAATCGTGTCGATAACCTGAGCAGAAATGGTCATTCGGAACTCCTCTCCTGCAAATGTGAGGTCTGCTCCCACCAGACGGTGAACGGCTGCGCCAGATCGTCCAGTTTTACCGGTTCACCCTGCATTGGCGTGAGCAGACGGTACGCTTTATGTCGACTGGCCAGCGCCAGCCGTTTGTAAGGGTCATCCCAGGTATGTTTAGCCAGCACAAAGCGTCCGGCATGACCGGGCAATATCGCTTTTGCCCGCAAATCCTGAGCGGCCTGAGCGGTCTCTTCTGGCATCATATGGATGTACTTCCAGTCCTGGTCATATTGACCGTTCTCCATAATGGCAAGATCGATGCCGCCAAACTGCTCGCCGATGGCCCGGAAATGAGGCCCGTAGCCGGAGTCACCGCTGTAATAAATTTTCTGTTCCGGCGTTTCGAACAGAAAACTGGCCCACAGCGTCTGGTTGCGCTTAATGCCGCGGCCGGAAAAATGCCGCGCAGGCAGAACGTGAATCATCAGCGAATCGTCAATTCGCACGGACTGATTCCAGTCGCGCTCTTCAATGATGTCGCTATTCATTCCCCAATAACGCAGATGCGAACCGACACCCAGCGGTGTAAGCACGCGCTTCACTTTGGGCATTAACGCCTTGATGGTGGCGTAGTCCAGATGGTCATAGTGGTCGTGCGAAATGATCAGCAGATCGATCGCCGGCATCGCCTGCGCCGTCCACGGATAGTCGCCTGCGAAAGCCTTATTGAGGAAGGAAAACGGCGCGGCATAACTGCTGAGCACAGGGTCAATCAGAATACGTTTGCCGTCCAGTTGCAGATACCACGACGAATGCCCGAGCCAGATTAGGATGTCTTCAGTGACCGGCAGACTGGCAAGATCGGTCGCAACCAACGGCAGGGGCTGATCGGGGCGCGCATTCTCACGCTTCGCGACCAGAAACTCCCACCACGCCGCGAGCATACTTTTGTTTCCGGTATAGCCCGGCGTCGGTATCTGATTATGGAATTGCCCGTCCCGGTAGTTTGCAGATTGTTCAACCTGGCTAAGCTGAGCGCCCTGTGGCGCCTGGCCGAAGCCAGCATTGAGGACAAACGGTAACGTTGCTGCACTGGTAATGAGCATAATAACAACCACGCAAACTGTGAGACGCTTCATATCCTGACCTGAAAACGCGCGCCTGTCCGATGGTTTGCTCGACGCACCCTTGATTATGAGTGAGTAAGCACTCATTATAGAAATCAGACGTTTCTCGTCAAGATGATTTTCAATCTTTGACATTCACCGTTGCGGCGCTGCATACGCCGTGTTTCAATCACATTTTTAGACCACATTAAGGGTAAAGTGTAGTGGCTCGTCCGAAGAGTGAAGACAAAAAAAAGGCATTACTGGAGGCAGCAACCACGGCGATTGCGCAGTCCGGGATCGCGGCGTCAACCGCAGTGATTGCCCGCAATGCTGGCGTGGCGGAAGGGACATTGTTTCGCTATTTCGCGACCAAAGACGAGTTAATCAACGAACTGTATCTTCATCTTAAACAGAGTCTCTGCCAGTCGATGATCGCCAATCTGGATCGTTCACTGACCGATGCCAAAGCGCTGACCTTTTATATCTGGCGCAGCTATATCAGTTGGGGGATAAACCACACGCAGGGGCATCGCGCGATACGCCAACTGGCCGTCAGCGAAAAAATCACCAAAGAGACGGAACAAAAAGCCGACGATATGTTTCCTGAACTGCGCGATCTCTGTCACCGCTCAGTGCTACCGGTCTTTATGTCCGATGAATATCGCGCCTTCGGCGATGCGCTGTTTTTAACGCTGGCAGAAACGACAATGGAATTTGCCGCCCGTGAACCGGCTCGCGCTGAAGAGTTTATTTCTCTGGGTTTTGAAGCCATGTGGCGCGCCCTCACCCGCGAGGAAAAGTAATGGACGAAAAAACGCTGCACGAGTGCGCAAAACGCCTGGCATTAGCCTTCCCCTTTACTGAGCACTGCTGGCCGTTCGGCCCGGAGTACGACGTGTTTAAGGTCGAAGGAAAGATTTTTATGATCGTCACCGAATTTAACCGCCGTGCGGTAATAAACCTGAAAGCCGACCCGGAAAAATCCCTGTTAAATCAGCAGATTTACCCCAGCATAACCCCCGGTTATCACATGAACAAAAAGCACTGGATTTCCGTCGCGCCCGGTGACGATATTACCGAGTCGTTACTGGAAGAGCTGGTGAACGACTCGTGGAATTTAGTGGTCGATGGCCTGCCTAAACGCAGCCAGAAACGAATCCGTCCGGTCTGATTAGTCTCAAATAACGAAAACTGTGTTCGCCATTTCTCTCTTATCATCTCCGGGAGAACCCTGTAACCTGCGAAGATTAAAACCAACCGGGAGTCGTTATGGATATCGTTTCAGTTGCCTTAAAACGTCATTCAACCAAGGCATTCGACCCAGCTAAAAAGCTGACCGCTGAAGAAGCCGAAAAAATCAAAACACTGCTGCAGTTCAGCCCGTCCAGTACTAACTCTCAGCCGTGGCACTTTATCGTCGCCAGCACAGAGGAAGGCAAAGCGCGCGTGGCGAAATCTGCCGCCGGTAACTTTGTCTTCAACGAGCGAAAAATGCTTGATGCCTCGCATGTCGTGGTGTTCTGCGCCAAAACGGCAATGGATGATGCATGGCTGGAACGCGTGGTTGATCAGGAAGAGGCCGATGGGCGTTTTGCTTCCGCGGAGGCGAAAGCCGCTAATCACAAAGGTCGCACTTTTTTTGCCGACATGCACCGTAAGGAGCTGAAAGACGATGCACACTGGATGGCAAAGCAGGTGTATCTGAACGTGGGTAACTTCCTGTTAGGCGTCGCCGCACTGGGTCTGGACGCGGTGCCAATCGAAGGTTTCGACGCCGCCATTCTTGATGCAGAATTTGGCCTGAAAGAAAAGGGCTTCACCAGCGTGGTGGTGGTGCCTGTCGGTCATCACAGCGTGGAAGATTTTAATGCCTCGCTGCCAAAATCTCGCCTGCCGCTGAGCACGATTATTACTGAGTGCTAATGTCTTCAGGCACGTTGCTTCGCGACGTGCCTGTTCTCATTACCCTTCCACTCGTTAAGGTTTTTTCAAGTTTCTTACACATTGTGTAACACCTCAGAAATATCTTGAACAGAAATTATCCATATCATTTATCAATCGATTTTCCCATTTTCGACGACGCCTCTCTTTCATATTAATGAATTACCTAATAAACACATTTTTATAATAAATAATTGCGATATTTTTTTGTGCAATTATCAATGTGTTACTTTTCGCACCCAGCCAACAATTGCTGTTAAAAAAAAACGAATCGTTACAAGTCCTTTTCTGGATTAAAGGGATTGCATGATTTCATATCCCCCCCATTTTTCACCAATGAAATGGGGAATTTATATTCAAGGAAATACAAGGATCAGTAAATGAAAAGCAAAAATATTAATATCGAGCGCAATAATCGTCAGGTTTTACACGCAAAGCTGGCTCCAACCTGCTTTGCAACGATGCTTGCGCTTGGAATGATTATGCCAGCTCACGCTGCGGTTGTAGCAGGTAATACTAACCAACCGGGTATTCATACCAACGCAAATGGCACTACCGTTGTTGATATTAATAAAGCCAGTGCGGGTGGCGTTTCACATAACGTTTATTCTGAGTTCAACGTAGACAGTAACGGCGTTATTCTGAACAACAGTAGCAGCAATTCGAACACTCAGTTAGCCGGCCAGATTAATGGCAACGCTAATATGGCGAGCGGCAGTGCAAAGGTGATTCTTAACGAAGTGCGCTCCTCCGATCCGAGCCAGCTTAACGGCATGATCGAAGTCGCCGGTCAGTCCGCTCAGGTCATTATTGCTAACCCATCAGGCATTACCTGCGACGGTTGCGGTTTTATTAACACCAACCACGCAACGCTAACCACGGGTACCGCCACCTACGATAATCAGGGCAACGTAACCGGACTGGACGTCAGCAAAGGCCAGGTGTCTATTACCGGTAAAGGTATGGACACCCGCTCCACTCAGTACACCGACATTATCGCTCGCTCCGTGAAGGTCAATGCGAAACTGCAGGCGAATGAGCTGAACATCATTACCGGTAATAACCGTATTGATAAGAATGGTCGCGTACAGAAAAAATATGACGACAGCACCAGCCCGGAAGTCGCGCTGGATGTATCTGCGCTGGGTTCCATGTATGCCAATAAAATTTACATGGAAGGGACAGACAGTGGCGTCGGCGTGCGTATTGATCACGCAGACCTGACCGCGACGGATACCTTGTCTCTCAATGTTGATGGCGTGATTGAAAACAACGGCGGCCATATTAGCGGTAAAAACTCCACTGCTGTAATGGGATCATCTGTTCTGAACCATAATGGCCAGATCACGTCTGATGGGATGGTCTCCGTTTCTGCCGACGAATTACTGGACAACAGCAATGGTCAAATCAAAGGCAATTATGTTGATTTGTCTGGCAAAAACACAGTAAACACCCATGGCAAGATTCAGGGAAACCAGCAGACCACCATCATGGCGGATTCGCTGAATAACACCCAAGGTGAAATCACCAGCGAAGGCGCCCTGAGCATCGCTCGCTCTTCTAACAGCTATAACTCCTGGGGAGCGACCGGCGTCAATAATACAAACGGTCGTATCAATGCTAAAGGCTCGCTGACCGTGGACTCAGCAAATCTGGACAACACGTCTGGCAGCCTGACAAGCAACGGCTCGATGAGTGTTAACGTCGATACGCTGACCAACAATAACGGGGTTATTTCTGCAGGTAATGGCTGGAATATGATTAACGCCTCCATGTTGAATAATGATAACGGCGTTATTCAGACTCAGGGACGTGACAGCCAGTTGCAGGTAAGCGGCAATAACATGCTCTCTAACCATAACGGCACAATTCATAGCGACGGTTCCGTTTCTATCAATGGCGCACTGGATAACATGTCCGGCACGATTTCAGCCGGCAATGATATCTTCATGTATGGTTCGTCTTATTATTCTGATCTTGCCAGCAAGCTGGAAGCGGGTCACAACATTGATATGACGGTGACAAATACTTTCCAGAACGCAGGGACTCTCGCTGCGGGACAGGATATGTCTTTAACCATCGGTTCCAATGGTTGGGGCAGCTACGGTGGCCCAGCCCAGAACAGTGGTTCTATTACCGCCGACGGTAATCTGAATCTGCAGATGAATAGCAGCGTGTTTAATAACAGCGGTGCAATCCACGCTAATCAAATGAATCTGCAACTGTCCGATCTTGCTAACAGCGGTACGATCTCCAGTAACAATGACATCAACGTTAACGCCAACAATGTCTATAACCTGATGTATGGCAACATGAATGCTGGCCATAACATCTACATCACAACCTCTTCTCTGATGACTGACGCAGGAAGCGCTATTCAGGCAGGGGAAGATGCTAGCCTGTCTGTGATGAGCAACCTGAACAATACCGGTGATATCCGTGCCGCGCATGATATCAACCTCAATGTGATGGGAAGTTACGGTTATTCACAGAGCACCTCTTATAACAACGGTACCATTGCCGCTGGTAATAAATTGAATGCCCAGATGGATCGCGTAACGTTGATGAATAGCGGTACGCTGAGCGCGGAAAACGGTATTACGCTGACCACTAATTACCTGAACAACAGCGGCAACATCTCCAGCACCGGTGATGTTAAGCTGAATACGTCTAACGGTATGTTCAACGAAAGCACCGGTACGATTACGGGCGATCACGTTTATACCACGGGTTATGTCACTAACATGGGCGTTATTAATGAAACGGGTTCGGCTAATCAGGATGATGGCGCGAATACCCCTGACAACAATAATACCGATAATGGTGGTTCAACCAATAACGATGATAACACCGTGGTACAGCCTAATGGAACACCTGCAGGTAACGGTGTCTGGGAAAATGGCGTCGTTTATAAACCAGGTGACATGTATTACGGCTACGTCGTGGTAGATATCATCTATTATCCTGGCGGTTATGTTATCTGTACTGGGATTTAATATATTTTAGTTCCAAAGCCCCATGAAGTTATGGGGCTTTATTAATTTATTTTAGAAATGCTTCTGAGGTTCAGTACCTACAGGGAAGAGTTAAATATCATGATTGTTTATCGTACCAGCCTCAGTCTCATTCTTTTCTCACTGTTCGCGATACGCCCTGGCATCGTGGAAGCTGAGCCCGTCTCAGGCCAAGGTGCCACCAGTCAACAACAGGATCAGGCAAGGCATAATCAGCTTGCTCCTCAAAGTAAGACATTGCTCACGGCAGAAAATGTACAGGATAGCGATACGCTGATCCTGCCCAAAGAATCCGTCTGCTATGACATGAAACACGTAGTTATCGATAAAACGGTCGCCCTCCCCCACTGGCTGACCTTTAACGATCTTATTCGCCAGGTTGAAAAGCATTGTATCGGAATACAGGGGATCACGGCTCTACATAAAGCCGTCCAGAATCGGTTAATCTCCCATGGATATATTACCAGTCGGGTGTTAGTTCCAGACCAAAATTTAAAAGAGGGAACATTAACCCTGCGAATTTTGCCCGGTCGTATCAGTGAATGGCTGTTACAAAATCAGGAAGGCCGCGCCGTTCATCGCTGGAATAACTTCCCGGAAGCTGAAGGCGACGTTCTTGATTTACGCGGTCTGGAACAGGGACTGGAAAATTTGCAGCGTATTCCCGGATCGCAGGCAAGTATTCATCTTGTTCCCGGTGAACATCCTGGCGATACTCGCGTAGAAGTCAGTCGCAGCCAGAATAAAGCATGGCGTCTGGGGACGTGGATGGATGACGCCGGAAGTAAAAAAACGGGGCGTTATGAAGGCGGTCTGGCCTTTTACCTTAATAACCCCACAACGCTGAATGACATTTTTTATGTTGCTTATGGCGGCGGTTTTAAAAATGAGTATGGACGTCGCAACGACAACACTTCCGCCTTCTACTCCGTCCCGTGGGGCTACTGGCTGCTTGAACTCTATGGCAGTAAATATCGCACGGTTCAGACAATCCATAGCGGTGATTACCACTATCAGTACAGCAGCAGTGAAAAATTACTGACTGCAGAAATCAAACGCGTTATCTACCGCAGCGCCAGTCAAAAAACAACGCTGGGTTTTAAAGGCATTAAACGTGATTCACACTATGACCTCAACGATGTTGAAGTGGAAGTACAGCGCCGGGACACCAGCAGCTGGCAACTCAACCTGGAACATTTAGCTTATCTGCCCTTTGGGCAACTCACCTCCCGACTGGGCTATCAACATGCCGCGCACTGGTTTGGCGAACAAGCCGATGCCGAAGAAATGGTAGGTAGTGCCGATCCCCTGGCACGCATTATTACCCTGAGCGTCGACGGCACATTTCCGTTTAAAGCTGGCGATCTGTCGATGAGCTATGAGCCGCATTTCATGCAGCAAACGTCACCGGATAAACTGACGCAGCCGGATAAATTTACTATCGGTAACCGCTGGACGGTACGTGGCTTCGACGGTGAATCCTCCATTTATGCTGATAAGGGTTGGTATCTGCGTAACGACATTAACCTGAATCTCCCCAGGTGGGGAATGCAGCCCTATCTTGGCTTTGATTACGGGGAAGTCAGCGGTTCGAAAAATGATTACTGGAGCGGCACACGCATCGCCGGTGCGGTTGCGGGTGTGCGAGGTGTTAAAGGCAACGTTGGCTATGATCTTTTCGCCGGCGTTCCGGTGATGAAACCTGATGATATGCAGACCAGTCCGTTTACACTTGGTTTTTCAGTGCAATGGCAATATTAAATCGATGCCTGAATGGATCAGTCTTAGAATGGACAGGACTTAAATAGCGCCATCTTGAGTGGGTACATACAACATCGATTTACCCACTCAAGAATATTATGCCCGCCCGAATGCTCGCGTTTTGCAAATCTGGGGAAACCTTCACGTCTTCCCGCCTTGTGCCGCTTTTTTTATACTTCCTGCTCAGTTTTTACTGGTTAGTGCTGATACATATTCCCTGGCCAAACAGCGTCGATTACGGCATGAATTTACCGATGAACCTGCTATCGTGGGCTGCGATTTTGCTTCAGGCGCTGATCGTCTGGCTGTCGCTGCAAGCGGATAAAATACGTCTGACACCCACGTTTTTATGCCTGCTGCTCAGTGCGATAGCATTTACGTTACCCGTCTTCTGGTCGCCTGATCAGGGACTCGCCATCGCTCTTCCTCGACTAACAGGGATCTGGGGAGGCGTGTTTACCTATCTCACCTTACTTCAGTACCCACCGCGGGAAAAAGAAATTGTTGCTCTGAGCTATATGATCGCTGCGGCAGCTTGCATTGAAACCGTTTATTCTCTGATGGGTTTCTGGTGCCCACAATGGCTTCCCTTCCCGCTTAACGCACTGGCTGAAAATTATTCCGGTGGTGCACCGGGTATTTTTCAACAGCGTAATGTCACCGCCACATTTCTGGCGACAGGTTTATCTCTTCTGCTGGTGTTGATGGCGGACAGGCAGCGAACGCTTAAATCGTTTCGTGCGGAAACTGCGCGGAGGTTCGCAATCTGTTTTGCAATTATCCTCATCTCTGCGACGCTAGTATTATGTCGTTCCCGAATTGGCTGGCTGGGCGGTCTGTGTGGAATTGCCTGCGCGTCGCTTCTTTTCTGTCAACAATGTTGGCGAGATAGAACCACGGCTTGCCAACGCCTTGCGATTATTTTCTTACCGATCATCGGTGGTCTGTTGGGTTCGGTTTTGCTCCAGGGTTCCGTATTAAATTCGTTGGCTCATGAAGAGTCAAATCAACAACGACTCCTGACGCTGGAATACACCGTGCGCCTTATCATGACGCATCCCTGGAGAGGGATTGGTTTAGGCATGCTTGAATCGGTGTATCAAAATTTTATGGCCGATCTTCCTTTCGCGAATCCTGGCCGGGAAATGATGCAGCATCCACATAATGAGACGTTATTTATTCAGGCGGAAGGCGGAATTGTCGCCCTCCTGGGCGGGCTGATTCTTTTATGGGGTTGGATTATTTTATTTCGCCGCCCAAAAAGCTTGTGGCAGTGGGTGACACTGTTAACCACCCTACCGATTTTGTTACACACTCAGGTCGAGTTTCCTCTTTATTACTCCGTTGCGCACTTTTTTCTCATCCTGCTACTGATGAGTGCAACTGAAAGCCGTAAATCCACGTTCACCTTGCCGGTAAAATATCTGCGTCCAGCCCTGGCCGCGACCGCACTGTACGGTATTGTGCTGTCAATGCAGCTCTTTCGCGCCAGTGTGACACTGGGATAATTCGAAACGGGCCGACTTGAACCACCGGAAAGTATTCGTCAATTATCCGTTCCCTGGCTGATGCAAATACGCTGGTAGCGGGATCTCTCCCGCTTACATCTGATGCATTTTAATCAAAGCGGTAATATTAATGAGCTAGATTTATTTGCTCAGGAGAATGCTGAGTGGATCACAATGCATATGGAAGAAGATGCCTGGAGCGACCAGATTAATATTCTGATGTTTCTGCAAAAGCGGGAAGAGGCACTGGCGCTAAGGCTGCGGGCTCAACGCTTAATGCCATGGGATGAGCGCTTTAATCCGGGTGAGTAAAAATAAAAGAAGCTGGCATCATAGTCGGCTTCCTGCATCATTTCACTGATAAGTCAGGTTTAGCATTGCCGTGGCGTTGGCAATAGCGGCTTTCACTTTATCTTTAGTCTGAATATCACTGACCGCAACTGTCGCCATCATCGTCGTTGATACAGTTGATTAAGAGTGACAATTTACGCTGGATTCATACACTGTCAGCGCCTGTCAGATAGGTTGATCGCGCTGTACAATTATCTGGGAGCGTTTATCTGTAACGAAGAATGGAATAAGTGCAGGTTATCGATATGGTCGCATAACAGTTTGTGGCACCCAAAAAGAGCATGTCCAACAGAAGGTTCATTCTTCGCCCCCAAACTGATTTTAAAATTGTGTACACACCGAACCTATCTACACACAGTTTTTATCAGGCATAGTTCACCACAATGAATCGCCACGGATAATCTAGACACTTCCGAGCCGTTGATAATACTGGTTTTCATATTCTGTCGGTGACATCTGTTCGCTAGAACCATGCCGACGCTTACTGTTATAAAACATTTCGATGTAATCAAAAATATCACTGCGGGCTTCTTCCCGCGTTCCGTAGATCTTTTTCTTTATCCGTTCACGTTTCAACAACTGGAAAAAACTTTCTGCAACCGCATTATCATGGCAGTTACCGCGACGGCTCATGCTACCCTCCAGGCCGTGTGATTTCAGGAACGACTGCCACTCATGGCTTGTGTACTGACTGCCCTGATCCGAATGAACCAGCACCTGTTTTTCGGGATTACGCCGCCATACAGCCATCAGCAGTGCGTTCAGGACAATGTCCTTTGTCATCCGGGATTGCATGGACCAGCCGATAATTTTGCGTGAGAACAGATCAACAACAACGGCAAGATACAGCCAGCCTTCGTGGGTCCTGATGTAGGTTATGTCCGTTACCCAACGCTCATCAGGAGCATCCGGATTGAACTGTCGCTGGAGCCTGTTGGGTGACACGATACTGGCCTCGCCTTTACGTGCCCGCGGGCTTCGGTATCCGACCTGAGCCTTTATTCCGACACGTTTCATCAGTCTCCAGACTCTGTTTACTCCGCACTGTTGCCCGCTGTCACGCAGATCCAGATGGATTTTGCGATAACCATAGACGCATCCCGATTCCAGCCAGAACTGTTTAATCTGTCCTGTCAGTCTCAGGTCTGCCTGATGGCGTTGTGAATGCGGCTGCTGAAGCCAGGCGTAAAAACCACTGGGATGAACATCCAGCACCCGACAGAGCAGGCGAACAGGCCAGCAACAGGAGTTGTCACGGATAAAGGCGTACCTCAGTCGGACAGCTTTGCGAAGTACGCCGCTGTAGATTCAATCTGTCAATGCAACACCCCTTTCAATTATCTCTTTCGGTGTTTTGAACTTCAGTGTCTTTCTCGGTCTGTTGTTTAGCTGAGCAGCAACCAGATCTAGTTCATGTTGAGTATATTGGGCAAGACATGTCTTTTTAGGAAAGTACTGCCGAATTAGCCCATTTGTGTTCTCATTTGTTCCCCGCTGCCAAGGACTCTGAGGATCGCAGAAGTAAACTTTAACGCCGGTGCTGACAGTAAATTCTAGATGTCTGGCCAGTTCCATTCCTCTGTCCCATGTCAGTGATTTTCTGAGTTCTGACGGTAAACTCAGGAATTTGTCGGTAAGAGCCTGATTTACTGAGACAGAATCTTTGCCCCTGAGTCTAAGGATGATCGTATAACGTGATTTTCGGTCTACAAGTGTGGCTATATGAGAGTTTTTTGTACCTGAGACTAAATCGCCCTCCCAATGCCCCAGAGAGCGTCTGTTATCGATATTTCGGGAACGTTCGTGAATTGGTGTTCCGTTCACTATGTTAATCGTACCTCTTTCGCCTTTGCGGGTATGACGCCTGCCATGGCGAAGGCTATGCGACCGTCGCAGATGCTGTATATTCAGGTGGTGTAGCGCTTCACGGCTACGAAAGTACAGCGTTTTATAAATTGTCTCAGGTGATATTCGCAGCGTTTTTTGACGTGGTTTTGTTCGCCTTAACCATCCTGATATTTGCTCTGGAGACCATTTCATCTCCAGCTTTTCCAGAACAAGCTTTCGCAATGGTAAATTTTGATCCAGTAAGCACGGTTTTGGCCTTTTCGCCATTCTGTTGGCTCGGTTATTAGCATCAACAGCTTTGTAATAGCGTCTGCCCCGATTACGCTGAACTTCACGTGAGATCGTCGAAGGACTGCGATTCAGCGCAGTAGCTATCGCACGAATGCTCATTTTGGCTGACAAACCAGCTCGTATCTCCTCGCGCTCAGACAGTGTCAGGTGAGCTACAGCCCGCTTACGCTCATGGGGTTTTATGCCGCCAGTATCCCTTAACATAGTGAAGATCGTTCCGGGTTTTGAACCCAGGATATTCGCTATTTCACTGAAGCCTGTTCCGTTCTTCCATAGTTCAAAAACAGAGGCTTTTTCCTCTGCTGTAAATGTTCGTCTCATTCAAAAAACCTCCGCAACCCCATGTTTTCACATAACTGTTGCGTTGACCAATTGAATCTACAGCGGCTTTTTTTAATATGTCCCGTTCGTCGGTAACCCGTTTCAGCTCTTTCTGGAGACGGCGGATCTCGGCCTGAGCATCTGACTGTTCTTTATTAGTGGAAGAATCCGGACCGTACTTCTTTATCCAGGCATAAAGGCTGTGGGTGGTGATATCGAGACGTGTTGCAACGCTGGCAACAGAATAACCGCGATCAACAACCTGTTTGACTGCTTCAGTTTTAAACTCTTCGGGATAACGCTTACCGCTCATGGGCACCTCTCTTTAAGCCATCTTAAATGACTCTGAGGTGTCTGTTAAACCCGTGGCGATTCACAAAGGTCACAGAAACATTTGCACTTCCTGGCGTCACATCATCAACTACAGACTGATAACTCGCTGAAAATTTAAGTTCAACGGAGTCCTCACCTCCTTTTAAAGGGATGCCTTCAGAAGGTTTATCGGGGGGGAGTAATTTCCCCTTACTGTCATAAATTGTATTAGCTCAGACCTGATCTGACAGTTACCGGTTATTTATACAGGTATCTGTCAGATTACATCTGGTTTAAGTTTTTCTCAGCCCAGATGCGTTTTCCATCAAGTAATGTTTCCACTGGCGTCCGGCCACAGCACATTTTCCCTGATGAGTTCGCTCATTATTATAGTGAGCCAGCCATTCATCAAGATCCGATTGTAATGAAGCAAGATCACCATATAACTTTTTGCGGAACGTTACCTGATAAAACTCGTTCAGGATCGTTTTATGGAACCGCTCGCAGATACCATTGGTTTGCGGTGACATTGCCTTCGTTTTCGTATGCTCAATGTCATTTATCGCCAGATAAAGCTGGTAATCGTGCTGCTCCACTTTACCGCAGTATTCGGTTCCTCTGTCAGTATCCTCAGCATCGGCAGGCCATGAGACTCATAAAACGGCAGTACACGATCATTCAGTAAATCAGCCGCTGTAATCGGCGTTTTAGTGACATAGAGCTTGCAGTGAGCCACTTTCGAGTACGTATCAACGGACGTCTGCTGATAGATACGCCCGACGCCTTTCAGATTGCCCACATAGAACGTGTCCTGTGGCCCCAAATAACCCGGATGAGCGGTTTCAATCTCACCACAGGCCTCGTCATCGCTAGCTTTACGTTCCAGCGCGGCGATCTGGCTGTCGGTCAGTTCAATACCATCGCGGGCCATTTTCTCTTCCAGCGCTTGCAGGCGTTTTTTGAAGTTCTCAAGGTTATGTCGTAACCAGACGGAACGGACACCACTGCCGGAGATAAAACGCCCTGTTTACGTAACTCGTTACTGGTCCGGTGCTGACCGTGAGCCAGGAATTCGACAACATAATCAACAACAGCTCGCTCAGTGGCCTCATCGGTACGGTTCTTTAGGTTAGGAGCACGACGGCTACGATTTAGCAGTGCATCCACGCCACCTTCATCGGCCAGTTCGCGATAACGGTAAAATGTATCGCGCGAGACGCCCATGATTTTGCAGGCTTTCGACACGTTACTGAGTTCTTCAGCCAGATTGAGCAAACCGGCTTTGTGTTTGATGACGGGATTGGTAGTATGAAGCATGAGAGTTACCTCGTGTTTTGTATAAGGATTCGACACCCATATCAAAACCGGTAACTCTCAACCTTTCAAGGCCATGTGTCAGATCAAGTCGCGACTAATACAACTTACTTTTGTGAGAACTGATACTATTGAGTCAGCGCTGTCGGTTGCTTAAGTCTGCAGCAAGAATACTGAGGTCAGTTATTTGCGACCTTTTAGACACATAATCCGTACGTACAGCACGTACTACGATCTGTGCAACTTTATCAATTTTAATTAGTTTCATGAATTATTCGCAGTCGTAAACTTTAACGCCAAATAAGCTCTTACACTTTCCTCATATAATATTCACCTTATAATATAATATAATCTTCAGATACCTTAATTAGAATTGCTATGCCATTATGAAGCCAGACACTCATGTCATCAATATAATCAATGCCGTTTCCGACACTTCTCGCATTTTGCATGCCCGGGAGCGGTGATCTTGACCCTCCATCTCCGAACAGCTTTTGTATCTTAAGTTAACGATGTCCGCTGCCGCCGGTATTCCCTCGGGGAGTGATATCCCAGCGCGCTGTGCGGGTGGTTTTCATTGTAATGCGTGAACGCTACTGCAAGGTTTCGCAGTGCTGTTCTCACATCCGGTTTTGGCATGAACGCGATATAGTCTTCTTTCATCGTTTTCACGAACCGTTCGGCCATGCCATTACTCTGCGGGCTGCTCACCGCTGTTGTGCAGGGCTCCAGATTCAGCTCTCTCGCGAACCTCCGCGTTTCATACGCGGTATACGCTGAACCGTTATCCGTCAGCCACTGCACCGCTGTGTCGGGCAACCTGTCGCCGAAGCGCTTTTCCACCGACCTCAGCATCACATCCTGCACGGTCGAACTGTCATAGCCTCCCGTGCTTGCTGCCCAGTCTATGGCCTCACGGTCGCAGCAGTCCAGCGCGAACGTTACCCGCAGTTTTTCGCCGTTGTCGCAGCCGAACTCGAAGCCATCTGAACACCAGCGCATATCGCTTTCTGCCACCGCTATCTTGCCCTTATGTTCACGCTTCGGTCGCTCTGGTTTGTGATGCAACAACAACAGGTTATGCTCACGCATTATCCTGTAAAGCCGTTTGGCATTCACAGGTGGCTGTCCCTCTGTGCGACGTTGCTTGCGCAGGATGCCCCACACGCGTCGATAACCATAACTCGGCATATCGCTGATAATGTTGAGGATAGCCGACAGTATTTCTGCGTCTGCTTCTTCATTACGCCGGTTACAGCGCCTGTCCTGCCAGTCGGCAGAACGGTTAATCCGCAGTGACAGTTGCGCACGCGACACGCCCATGGTCCGGCAGACCATGGCTATTCCCCGTCCTTTGGCAACAAGGGCGCGTGCGCTATCCATTTTCGCGACTGACCGTACTCCACGGCTTCTTTCAGGATCTCAACTTCCATCGTCTTCTTGCCCAGAAGGCGCTGAAGCTCCCGGACCTGCTTCAGAGCAGCAGTAAGCTCAGAAGCAGGAACGACTTCCTCTCCAGCCGCAACGGCGGTGAGGCTGCCTTCCTGATATTGCTTCTTCCACTTAAACAGCAGGCTGGGCTGGATACCATGCAGGCGGGCGACATGGGAGACATTCATACCCGGCTCCATCGTCTGCTGGATAATGGCGATCTTCTCCTGAGGAGTTTTACGTTTACGGACTTCTTGCCCTAACAGGATCCCGGTCATCTCAAAATTGGCGTTAGTGTTAGACATATATTCAAGCCTATCTCTTATCTGGAGATACAGCTACTGTCCGGTGTTTCAGGGGGCTACATCAGCATGCCCGGGAGCGGCAAATCATATCTCTCGGACACTATGCCGAATCGATGACTTTTGTATTACATAAAGGCACGGTAAGTGTTTACCGTAGCCACGACCAACTACTACTTAAGCATCTTAAAGCACCTATGATTGTTGGCATGAACTCGTTAATGAATACGAATGCTGATTTCTTCTACAAAGCCAACGGGGAAATCCTTTTCGAAATCATTCCGACATTACACGTAATGAGTGTCATTGCGGAGAAAAACCTTTGGCAGGACGCATCCTATACCTATATGTATGCCATAGATAAACTTCTTGAAGCACATCGTACCTCTGCTGGCCTCTCAACCTACGAACTGATCCGCACCAATCTTATTGCATTGTTGGCAGAGAAAGAAGAACTGCGTCTTGCGGTTAACGCGAGTGATTACATCCAGGAAAAAACGCATCTTTCGCGTAGCCGCGTGATGAAGATTTTGAGCGACTTGCGGCTGGGTGGCCATATCGAGATGGCGCGCGGTATTCTTACTAAGATCAATCGTCTTCCCGAACAGTACTGACCTGGCTCATTTGCATAATTTCCTTACAGCAGTCATCATAGGTCACTGTTTTGTAAAGGAGAGGTTATGCAGGAATTAATTACTCAGGTCGAGGATTTAGCGGGTATTGAAATGAATCACACCACCTCGCTGGTGATGATTTTCGGTATTATTTTTCTCACAGCCATCATTGTGCATATTATTTTGCACTGGGTGGTATTGCGCACCTTTGAAAGGCGCGCCGTTGCCAGCTCCCGTCTGTGGCTACAAATTATTACGCAGAATAAGTTATTTCACCGTCTGGCATTCACCCTGCAGGGTATTATCGTCAATATTCAGTCCGCACTGTGGTTGCAAAAAGGCAGCGAAGCCGCAGAGATTCTTACTGTCTGCGCACAATTGTGGATCATGATATATGCCCTGCTTTCATTATTTTCGTTACTCGATGTCATATTAAATCTGGCGCAAAAGTTCCCCTCTGCCTCTCAGCTTCCTCTCAAGGGGATATTTCAGGGTATAAAACTCATTGGCGCGATTATTGTCGGTATATTAATGATATCGCTATTAATCGGCCAATCGCCCGCGATTCTGATTAGCGGCCTGGGCGCGATGGCCGCCGTGCTGATGTTGGTATTTAAAGACCCGATTCTGGGGCTGGTTGCGGGCATTCAGCTTTCTGCTAACGACATGCTGAAACTGGGTGACTGGCTGGAGATGCCGAAATACGGTGCTGATGGCGCGGTCATTGATATTGGTCTGACGACGGTGAAAGTCCGCAACTGGGACAATACTATCACTACGATTCCGACCTGGTCGCTGGTCTCTGATTCGTTTAAAAACTGGAGCGGCATGTCGGCATCAGGTGGTCGGCGCATTAAACGCAGTATCAATATTGACGCCACCAGTATTCATTTTCTGGATGATGATGAAAAGCAGCAACTGTATAAAGCGCGCCTGCTGAAACCTTATCTGGAGACGCGCCATCAGGAGATAGATGAATGGAATCAACAACTGGATGCGCCGGAATCGGTATTGAACCATCGGCGGATGACCAATATTGGGACTTTTCGCGCCTACCTGAATGAATATCTGCGCAACCATCCACGCATTCGCAAAGATATGACCTTAATGGTACGTCAGCTGGCGCCAGACGATCACGGTCTCCCCCTCGAAATTTATGCTTTTACCAACACCGTCGTCTGGCTGGAATATGAAAGCATTCAGGCCGATATTTTTGACCATATTTTTGCTGTCGTAGACGAGTTTGGATTGCGCATTCACCAGTCACCTACGGGCAACGATATTCGCTCGCTGGCGGGAGTATTTCAACGATAACGCAAAAGCGCCGATCTCATTACGCGAATGAGATCGGCTTCCTCTCAGCGTACTTTGCGAGAAAGTTTAAACGCAACAAACAGGAAGATGACCCATACCGGCAGCAACATGGCTGACAAACGCATGTCGTCGATGGTGCACATCAGCACAAGGATCATCGCCAGGAAGGCGATGCAGATATAGTTTCCTGCCGGGTAGAGCAACGCTTTGAACTGGGTATCACGCCCTTTGCGACGCATCGCGGCACGAAAACGCAGATGCGCCAGACAAATCATGATCCAGTTCAACAGCAGCGTCGCCACCACCAATGCCATCAGCAGACCGAAGGCCTCTTTCGGCAGCAGGTAGTTGATGAGCACCACCAGCGAAGTGATCGCACCAGAGAGCAGTAATGAATTCACCGGCACGCCACGACGGCTGACACGGGTCAGAAACTTCGGTGCATTGCCCTGGACTGATAGACCAAACAGCATACGGCTGTTGGAGTAAACGCCGCTGTTATAAACCGACAAGGATGCCACCAGAATCACGAAGTTCAGCGCTGAAGCCACGACGTTACTGTTCAGATCGTGGAAAATCATCACGAACGGGCTGCTGTCAGATTTCACTTCCACCCACGGGTAGAGCGCCAGCAAAACCACCAGCGAACCGATGTAGAACAGCAGGATACGGTACACCACCTGATTAACCGCTTTCGGAATGCTTTTGTGCGGGTCACGCGCTTCCGCTGCGGTGATGCCGATAAGTTCCAGCCCACCGAAGGAGAACATGATCACCGCCAGCGACAGAATCAGCCCTTTCCAGCCCGTCGCCAGAAAACCACCATGCTGCCACAGGTTATCGATGGTCGCCCGCTCACCGCCGTTCCCCGAGAACAGCAGCCATAAACCAAAGCCGATCATGCCGATGATCGCCAGCACTTTGATGAGCGCAAACCAGAATTCGGTTTCACCGTACAGACGGACGTTCACCAGGTTGACGGCGTTAATGATGATAAAGAAGGACGCGGCCCAGACCCAGGTGGGAACCTCGGGTAACCAGTACTGCATGTAGATACCGGCGGCCGTCAGTTCAGCCATCCCGACCAGCACAAACATGACCCAGTAGTTCCAGCCTGACAGGAAGCCCGCAAACGGTCCCCAGTATTTATAGGCAAAGTGAGCGAAGGAACCCGATACCGGCTCTTCGACAACCATTTCGCCGAGCTGGCGCATGATCAGAAAGGCAATAACCCCGGCGATGCCGTAACCCAGCAGCACCGCTGGACCCGCCATCTGAATCGCGGGCCCGATGCCGAGAAACAGCCCGGTACCAATCGCGCCACCCAGGGCGATTAATTGAATATGTCGATTTTGCAAACCACGTTGCAGCGTCGGACTCTGTTCCGACGACGCTTCAAAACGGCCGTTGTCTGAAGCGGATGACGCGTCTTTCACGCCCTACCCCTGTCTCTTTTTTAGAAGGGGCACGTTTTAACACTTCATGCTGGAGGTAGCAAGTTAAAGGCACTGGAATGGAGGGGGCATCCTTGCCCCTGATAACGAGGTGGAACTCAGAACTCGTAACCAACGGACACTTTAAAGGTGCGCGCTTCTCCCTGGGTGACGTACGTGCCGGAATCATCAACACTGGCCCAGTAGTTTTCGTTGGTAACGTTGTCGATGCCCGCGCGAACGGTCATCTGATTTTGGTTCTGGTTAAGCGCGAAGCGATAGCGCATACCCAGATCCAGAGTAGTGTAGCTGTCGAGCTTTTTGCTATTAGCCAGATCCGCATACTGAGAACCGGAATGGTTCACGCGCGCGGTAGCGGTCAGACCTTCAATCGGCTTGATGTCGTACTCGGCACCCAGCACGGCGTAAAAATTCGGCACGCCGATCGCATCATTGCCCTGGTTCAAACCGTTGTTGGTTTTGGTCATCTCGGCTTGCAGCCAGGTGGCGCTGGCGTTCAGACGCATGCCCAGCATCGGTTCGCCGAAGATGTTCAGCTCAACGCCACGATTACGCTGCTCGGCATCCAGACCATAATGTTTGGTTTCACTGTCAAGAATTGCCGATGGCATTTTGATTTCAAACAGCGCCAGCGAACCGCCAACACGCCCGAAGTCCGCCTTCACGCCCACTTCATTCTGCTTAGAATGGACGATACCGGTGCTCTGACCATAGTTGGTTGCCGTGTTGGGCGCTGCTTTACCCGGCTGTAACGCTTCGGTGTGGTTGGCGTAGAAAGATATCTCTTCCCAAGGCTTGTAGACGACGCCGTAAGTCGGCATCCAGCGGCTACCGTCAAAACCGTCGGCGGCGTTTTCCGCGCCGGTAATTTTGTCATAACCCCGAATCACCACTTTCTGATGGCGTGCCCCGACGGTAAATAGCAGTTTGTCATCCAGCACGCCCAACGTATCGCTTAGCAACCAGCCCTGAGTCCGGGTGCGCCCGCTGGTCAACGGATCGCTGTAGTTACCGCCTTTACCGTTCGAGTTAGTACTGGCCGGCGCGTCAACGCCGCGGTTGTGATAGATGTTGGTATACGGGTTATCCGCCGCTTTAGACATTTTCCACGCGATTTTTTCGTTTTTGCTTTGTGCCGAGTAGCCAACGTTCACCTTGTGCGAGACAAAGCCCGTAGCGAAATTGCCGCGAATTCCCGCCATGCCGCTGACCGTGTCGCTGATACGGTTGGTATCAAGACGACTGGCGGTGGCCGTCCCGCTCTTATCCAGCAGTTTCGGCGCGCTGTAGAGACCTTCCTCGTGCGCGTGCTGAGCGCCAAGTGCTGTGTAGGCAGTCCAGTTGTCAGTGATGTCGTATTCGCTACGCCACATGCCGAACTCGTTTTCAATGTCGCTATACGCCCATTTCTGCGAGAAGTTACGGTCATTTTTTGGCGGCGCGGGAACGAAATCGACCAGAGAAATGTTGACGCTGGTTGGGCTGCCGTGGAAGGTTTTTTTCTGATAACCCACGTCCAGTGAGGTGCGGAAGTTATCGCCTCTGTAGTCCAGACCGGTGGAAAGCAGCGTAGTACGACGGCGATCGTCCTGAATCCGGGTTTCGCCTTCACGGTGGACCAGATTCACCCGCGCACCAAACTGATCGTTGTCGCCAAAGCGACGACCGGCATCCAGCGTGGTGCCAATCTGTGAATCCGACGTGTAGTCCACGCCGACTTTAGCCTGCGGGATGTCGCCTGCATGTTTCGGTTCAAGGTTGATCATCCCGCCGACGGCAGAACTTGCGGCGCCGTTCATCAGGGCGTTTGCCCCTTTGAAGATTTCGATGCGATCCACCATCTGCGCATCCACCACCTGACGCGGCAGAACACCAGACAGCCCGCCAAAGGTCATATCATCGCCGTCAAATTTCAAACCACGAATGCGAAAGCTTTCCGCGCTGTTGCCGTAGCCCTGGACATACTGCACGCCCGCATCGTTTGCCACGACGTCGGCGATGGTTTTCGCCTGTTGATCTTCAACCAGTTTAGAGGTGTAGCTGATGACGTTGAACGGTACGTCCATCGCACTTTGTTGACCGAGCATGCCGAGTCTGCCGCCGTTGGCGACTTGTCCATCAAGAAACGCCGCCAGCGGCGTGTCGCCACCCGGTTTGAAATCATTTTGGGTTGTCGCCTGGACCACAATGGTGTCCTCCGCTTTTTTCGCGGTGTCTGCCGCCCAGGCCGAGCCAGAGATTGCGCCCATCGTCAGCGCCAGAATAGTTTTGGTGTTGTTCATGTGAATGCCATCAAAAAGAGTCAATGTGGCGGGGGACAACATCCGTCCCCCGACTGATTTTTATTATTTATTCAGCTCAATACGCACAACGCTGTCCGGCACATCGGTTGAGTGGTCTTTATTAAATTTCTGTTTCACAGTGACATACAGCGTCTGGCCGTCAGCAGAGAGCAACAGGCTGTTTGGATTCGGCGGCAGGTCCCAGCTTTTTTTCACGCTGTAATCGCTCGCGTTGAGACTGAGCAGCTTCCCGGAATCACGCTGGGTGATGTAAATTTCGTTGCGTTTGGCGTTGAATGTCACCGCCAGAGAATCCCCAACGTCCAGTTGCTTCAGCACCTTGCCGGTGTGGATATCGAGCACCAGCGTGGTTTTCGCTTTGGCGTTATCGGTCACGAACAGACGTCCGGTTTGTGGGTCTTCCGCCATATTCAGCAACAGCGCCGGCTTGTCGCCCAGCGGCTTCCAGCGTTTCTCAACGTGCTGATTACGCGGGTTGATTACCAGGATTTCACCACCGCCATTCGCGGCGTAGATGCGCTGGGTCGTTTCGGAGTAGTGCAGACCGGTCATCCATTTGCCCGTATTTTTAATGCGCGTTTTCAGCTTCAGCGTTTCGGCATCAACCACCCAGATCACCGCAGGATCGGCGACCGCGCCGATATACAGCAGGCCGTTATGCAGCAACACCTGACGAGCGCCATACGGGAAACCTTCCGCGTTCCGCTCAGGAAACAGGACGCGATTTTTAACTTTGCCATCCGCAGTGTTCAACGCGCTCAGGCCACCGTCCAGCGAGTTGGTGACGTACACCGTTTTGCCATCAGGCGAAATCGCCATACCAAAGTTTTTCAGATCCGTGTGGCTGCGACCGATCGTCTTAAGGGTTTTGGCATCCAGTTTGTAGATCACTCCGCCCTGAACATCTTTAAAGCCTTCGGCACTGGCGACATACAACGCGTCCCCGGCAGGATTTAATGCCATCTCATACAGGCCATCCGCCAGCTCGCGTTTTAACGTATCGGTCGCCACCGCGGGCGTCGCCGCTTTTTCAACGGTATTTGACGGCGTAGTGACGGGCGTAGTGGTCGCGCAACCGCTTAATGCCGCCGCGATCAGCACGGCCAGCGCCGTAATATTTTTTTTCATCCTGGGTTCCTTACCAAAAAAGACACGCATCAAATAATAAAGAGAATGAGAACTATACTTATTCTCTTTTTCGAAGCAAGTGTCTTTCGCGCAAAAAATACCCTTAATGAAACAGAGGTTCGAATTGTGAGAGCTCAAACGAAAATGGCGAGTGAACGATAATTTCTGCGAATTATTCTGGACGAACAGGCCCCACAGGCCACAGAATGCGATTTGCACTTTTTTTATATTTTTCAAACGAATGACTTAACCTAAATATCGTCATTCATGTGTCGGTCACGCCAGGCAACGGTGTCATGAATAAAATCATCAAACGACTCGAAATCATTAAAAGCGCCATCGAACTTGAGGATGAGGAGATCATCCAGCAGCAGCTTGTGCATCTGCAGCGGGAATCTGGCGATCCTGTAATAACGGCAATTGCCCAGGCTATCGAGACGCGCCGCTTCAGTGATGCAATGCGTGAAATTGCTACCTGGCTACAAAATCAGCGCGCCATAACCAACTGGCAGGATCCGGCGATTGCCGCCAGCAAGCTGGAACTTAAGGCGCTGGAAAATCAGTTGCGTGAGCTGATTGACACCCGTAATACCCGCATTCAGATTCTGGATGAGTTTAACGACCAGTATCATCTGCGCCTCGGGCCATTAATGAGCCGTATTCTCGAGCTGCGTAAACAGCTCGCAGCCAGCGCCCTGCGTCGGCAGGAAGCGGAACGCAGACGCCGCGAGAAAGATTACCTCTCCTGTCAGCAGTACATCTCACTGGCGGTCGATCGGTTAGCCCAGCTTAAACAGCAATGGATGGGCATGGATTCAGCCTCTCGTGCCGCAGTCGACATCCGTCAGCGCATCCAACAGCAAACGGAGCTGATTACCGACCTGCTCGCCGAGATCCGTGAACTGGAAGCAGATTTTTCCCGCCAGGATGACAGCGACACGCGGCAGGCACAGGAAGAGGCAGCGCATGAATATGAGGAGTATCAGGAACAGCAGCAGGATGCTCAGCACCGTTTCGCACGCGATCAGCGCCTTTCACCGGATGAGCGTAATGAGCTTAAGCGCCTGTGGCGTCAGGCCAGCCGTTTGTGTCACCCGGACGTTGTCGCTGATGAACTGAAAGAGAAAGCGCACCAGATGATGGTGCAGCTCAATCTGGCGCGGCAAAACGCCGATCTGGCGGCCATTCGCGCCCTGCTCACTCAGTTGCAAAGCGGTCTGGAGCCAATGATGGCCAGCGACCGGTTGAACAATCTCGACCATCTGCGGCAGAAAATCCAGCAGTTGCGGATCCAGATTGATGCGCTGATAAAAGAGATCGCCGGGCTGGAAGCAGAAAATGCCTGGCGTCTGGCGACCTCGGTTCGCGATAAAGAAGCATACTTTTCAGAACAAGAACGCGCGCTGGCTGAGCTTCGCGATACGCTGGAGACCCAGGTTAAACATGTTGAACAGGATCTGCTGGCAGGTTAAGTTTTTTTGTAACAAAAGGGTGGCGAAGGAGTGCTGGCCAGTTGCCCGCCCATAAACAGCACAAAAAATCAAAAATAACACTTAATAACGTTAATTGAAAAACTCATAGAGTTTAATTCCACACAAACATCAATAAATCAGATTTATTCACTTAAAATACGTTAACCTCAAGAGCATTACGCAGAGGGAGTGTTTTTACGGTGACATTACCCAGGAATATTCTTAACTCCCGATTCCGCACATCATCACGTTTATCCCCTACCTCCACACCTCATGCCTTTACCTCCGATGGTCTCCGCTATTTTTTAAGACTTTCCCGCAAACGCTCCATTATTTTCCCAGCCGTTTTCATCAATCCATAAGTGAAATCTATCAATCATTCTTCAGAAGGTGAAATAAACGATTTATCTTAAATTTTAACAAAGCGTAATATTTCAATTGAGAATAATCCCAATACAGGTTGTGGATTTAAACAGATTCCCAGGCTGGGAAAGAACCCTTTTTTAAAATGTTAAAGAGGGGCAGGATGCTATTGCCGACTCAAGGAGAATTTAATGTCAAAAGCTATTTTTATGGGTGATGATTATTACACCTGGCTTGGCATGAAAAATATTCTGCGCGGCACATCACTCTATTATGGCATGCAATATTATGCAGCCAATTCACCGCCCTCTTCTCTCCCGGTTGTTCAGAATAATGATTACCTCATTATTCATCCCGAAGAGACGGATATTCTGAAATACGCCAGCATCATTCGCCGTCTCTCCTCGCGTGCGTCATTGATGCTTTTTGTGCTGACG
Organism: Citrobacter sp. LST-B2; assembly: GCF_057983045.1. NCBI lineage: Bacteria > Pseudomonadati > Pseudomonadota > Gammaproteobacteria > Enterobacterales > Enterobacteriaceae > Citrobacter > Citrobacter sp. LST-B2. The sequence continues at coordinate 1,423,431 of NZ_CP192598.1, read as the reverse complement.
AATGTCGAAACCTTTGCGGTATTCCAGACCATTTGCGGCATGCAGATGCACTTTCTTGACCGCACATTGAGCCTTGACGCACTACACGGCCGGGTGACTCAACTCATCAACTGCAAGAACACAAGTGTGAACCGACCGCTGGATAATGCCATGAGCGTTAATGAATTTAACGTCATGATGATGTATTCCCGTGGCTGGTCACTGTCCAGAATTGCCACTATTGCGCATAAAAGCGAAAAAACTATCGGTACCTATAAAAGCAATATTGCCAAAAAGCTAGGGCACAACAACACCCATCTGAAATATATATTCTCCCACTATCGCTAACAGCCTACTAAGGAAATACAACACGGACGACTGAGCATTAATTAAGACGTTATCAATCACTAAAAATTATTCCGCTCTGCGGAAGGGACTCCTGTTTTCGAAATTTGACAACCCAGGCCAACTCATCGTGAGCCACCCCTAACCACAAACGCAACGTGTCAACCAATTAAAAACAGAAATGCAGACGAGGTTATTATGAATAAGGTTTACAACATCATATGGAATGCGACACTCGGGCTTTGGGTTGTCGCCTCCGAATTATCAAAAGGGAAGAAAAAAAGCAGCTCGCGTAAAACAGGACTGCGTGTTGTTTCCGGTTTAGTTGCTGGCGTTTCTTTCACAGCCGCCGCCATACCGATCGTGACCGATGGCACACGCGATATCACCGTGGATTACCCGAATGTCATCTCCGCCGGTGTCCATCAGGACGTATTCAACTACGGTTTTTTATATGAAAACAAAAACAACGCCAGTGAACTGAATATCACCGGCGCGATCCCCAACATCGCCTACGGACAGACCGGCATTGTGGAATCGTCTACCATCCGGGATCTGTTGGAAAGCGGCAAAATTATTATTACCGCGACCAACCTCGCCCACGAGCAAAAATCTGTCACCACCATTGAAGAACTGGCGGAATACCTGAGTCATACACAGTCGTCTACGCCGCAGCAAAGCGTGGAATTTCAGGTGATTGACCCGGCCGATCCCGAAACAACCTCCACACTGAAGGTGTTTGATACCGCAAGCCTGGCAAACTTTATTAGCGTTTCGCAGATTGGCGATGCAGTGCTCAACACGTTTGATGCCAATGTGTCGCAAATCTATAAGCAGTTTGGCTTTGCCCTTGCCAAAGATGGCGCAACCGCCAATCTCAATATTGGCGATAATTCACTGAACGTAAGAGAAAATGCTATCCGTCTGCTGGCAAAAGACTCTTCTCTGCTCAAAGCGCAAGAACCGAACAGCAAGGTCAACTGGCAATCCGATAACTATATCCAGTTTGGTGCTGCGCCAGTCGTTCCGAGCAAAATCTTTGCGGGTTCGAAACAGACCACCGTATTTGGCAAAGACATTACCTTAATGACCTACGGCTACGACGAAGAGGGGAATGTCGTTGAAACGGGTAACCGCACCTTTTCCATCAAAAACACGGCGGATCTGGCAAATTTCAACAACTGGCTGATTGGCGCCGGCAGTGAGAGCGCCAAAACACCCGACGGGCAAGATATCAGCCAGATCCAGCTATGGCTGGATTCTGGCGCTATCAGTAAAGTTTCTGACGCACAGACCTACTACGCGAGCCTGATCAACCAACTGCTGACCTCCAGCACCAATGCCGACCTGCTGACCTGGGATTACGATGTCTGGACTGACGGACAGGCGCACACCAATAACACCACAGCGGCCACTGGGGAACTGCATGCCATCTATGCTAACGGACAAGGCACCACCGGTACATTGGTTGCGGGCGCGACTCTGGCTGTCGATGGCAGTATCAATGGGGCAATGAAGGCCGATGGCGGTGGTTCTGTCGTCAATGAAGGCGCCCTGAACGTGCTGCGAACGTCTACCGGACAGGGGCTGGCGATTGGCATGTTGGCCAGTGATGCCAGCGCCATTAACCACGGCACGATCAACTCCGGTTTGTTTATCGATAAGGATGGGAATCGGAAGGTCAACAGTTACGGTGCCTACGGTATGCAGGGGCTGGGAAACAGCACCGTCGTGAACGAAGGGACCATTAACCAGGCCATCACGACCAACAACTACGGTACGGCGGCGGCGGCCGATCCGTGGTCAACGGATAAACCGGACAGTTCTCTGACGCTCGCTATCGGTATGCAGTTGTCCGATCAAACCAGCGGGATCAACAGGGGTGAGATTAACGTCGTGGACGGACGCAGTAACGACGACTCATTTGGTAAGGGAACGGCTTACGGCGTTGAAGTGTCCGGTGAGGCCACCTTCACAAACACCCTTGATGCCGCCATCTATCTTGGGCGTAACGCTAACGATCTCACACAGGATGTCGATATGGCAGGTGGTGCCAGCCCCAGCGCCGGGATCCTGACCCGCAGTTCAGGTGATGTCACCAATGACGGGGCAATCACCCTTGGAACAGGCGTACGTAACGCGGCGGGGATCCTGGTCGGTAACGCCACCGGGAATGTGACCAACACCGGTAAAATCACCCTCAACGGCGACTCGTCATCCGGCACCAGCCATAACTTCGGTATTTCCGTGCGCGACAGCGGCAGCGAAAACGGCCAGCAGATCCGTAACGACGGTGAGATTAACGTCAACGGCCACAACAACATCGGGATCCATCTGACCGCCAGTTCGAAGAACGCGCATGTGACATCCAGCAATACAGGGGCAATCACGGTCGCGGGCGACGGTGGCACGTCGAACCGTAACTATGCAATCTGGGCAGAAGGGAGTAACACTGCTCAGGCCACCGTTGACGTGTCTTCTTCGATCACACTCAAAGAAGTCGGCAATATTGGCGTTCATGTCCGCGATAATGCGGTGGCTAACGTTAACAGTACCAGCAGTCCGCTATTCAAAAATAGCGATCAAATTGGCTACTATCTGTACGGCAAAGGTGCGACCGCCAATATCGGCGAAGCCGTGATGAACGATAACGGTCAGGCGCGCACCACGTTGTTCCGCATTGCTAATGGCGCAAACTTTGCCGGCAATACGTTCGACCCGCTGACGCTCCAGCCATCTAAACTCGAGATGACCCTAACGGGCGAAAAATCGATTGGCGTCTTTGCGACCGGTAAAGGCAGCACCGTGGATACGGGTGAAGCGACATTTACGGTAAGCGGCGACGGCGCGGCGGCGCTGCTGCTCGAAGGGGGTGCAGAAGGCACCATCAGCGATAAGACTCTTATTGAACTGACCGGATCAAATACCACAGCCGGGATTGTCGATGGTCAGGCGCACCAGTTGAACGGTAATAAACAGGGCACCCCTGTCGAAACCATTCTTAACTCCAGCGCCATTATTAAATCCCTGGATACCGGGCTGAACGTCATCGCCTATGTGGCGAAGAATCTAGGCAACATTGTTCTGCAACAGGACGCGGTTATCGATCTCGCCAGTAAAGACAGTATCGGTGTCGACGTGCAGGAAGGAGGACGGTTAACCAACAACGCATCCCAGGCATTGCATGTCAGCAATGGGATTGGCGTTCGCGCCTCTGGCAAAGATGCGCAGATCAAAAAGCTGGGCGCCATTGTGGTCGATGACGGTACCGCAGGCGTGCTGCTGACCAATGGCGCAACGCTGAATATCACGACGGGAACCGGTGGAGTAGCCGATACCATTACGACCAACGGCACGGCGGATGGAATTCGCCTTGCCGCCGGTGCGGGGTCGCTGACCGCCAAAGGCGTCACTATTAGCGCATTGGGCAGCGGCGCAGGGATTCAAAACCATGCCGAAAGTTCGGATATCACGCTGAACAACGTAACGATTAACGCCAACGACGGTCCGGGGATCCGCACCAGCGTGGCGCTGAATGTGAAAAACGGCGCCAATAATCTACTCAACGTCACCGGTGCGGGTTCAGGCTTTGCCTTCATGAAAGAGAACGGCGACAACGCGACCGGCGATTTGGTTATCGGCACGGGTTACACCGTGCTGGTACACAACAATACCGGAAACGCCACGGGGAACGGGATTGATGCCCGCACCAACGGCAGACTGACCACCCGCGCCGATATTACCATTCAGGACGCGACGGGCGGCTCAGCGATCCTGGCAAAAGACGTTTCCGCTATCACCAACAGTGGCAAAGTCACCTCCAATAGCGTGAACGGTCCGGTGGTGGATGCCAGTGGCGACAGTAGCAAAACCATCACCAATACCGGGACGATCCTCGCCGCTACCGACAGGGATGTCGCGATTCAGTCTGGTAAAGGCAATGACACTATCAACATCAGCGGCGGCAATACGCGGGGCGTCATCAATACTGGCGCCGGTAGCGATCGTTTTATCTGGAACAGCGGAACGTTCGCCGGGGAGGTGAACTTCGCCGGGACAACCAACAACAAGGCCAACATCGGCAACGTATCGCTGGCGAACACGCGTCACATCACCACGCTCGCTGGTACGGGTAACGCCCTCACCTTCACAAACACCCGGGGTAATATCGGTACGCTGCTGGCGGATGACCTCAGTCTGGGAACCCACATCGGCAGCGGCTGGAATACCTTAACGCTGACGGGCGCACAGGCGGATATGCGCATTGTGGATAGCCTGACGCTGGCTGACGGCACCCTGGCTGTTAACGATGGCGCGACGCTGCGCACAGGCGACCATCGCGATGCCAGTAATACCGGCGCGACCATTGGCAACTACAGCATTACCACCAGCGGTATAGCCAGCAACATCATCTTTGATACGCAGGGCAATGACGCTGACAGCCAGATTTATCAGGGCACCATCAGCGGTAGCGGCAACTTTGTCCGCGCAATGGGTGGCACGACGGTGTTCACCACTGACAATAGCTACAGCGGTTCTACGACGATCAAACAGGGCGGGATTTTACATCTTGGTCAGGGCGGTACAACGGGCGGTATCAACCCGGTTTCGCAGATCATTGATGACGGTATTCTGACCGTGAATCGCAGCAATAACGTCCTGCTTAACGGGGTGATTTCCGGTATCGGCGCGCTGGAGCAAATCGGTAAAGGTATTACCCGTTTAACCGGCGCCAACAGTTATAAAGGAGTGACTACCGTCGACAACGGCACACTGCTGGTCAATGGCGATCAGTCTGCCGCGACGGGCATGACAACCGTGAACGGCATTGCAACCCTGGGCGGCACCGGCACCCTCGGCGGTGACGTCGTGATGAATGACGCCACCACTCTTAGCGCAGGCGACGGCGGCGCGGGGACGCTGAAGATCAACGGAAGTCTGCAACTGGGCAGCAAAACCACCTCCGCGTTTGAACTGGGAGAAGCCTTCGTGCCCGGTGGCGCACAAAACGATCTGGTCGATGTCACCGGCAATCTACTGCTCGATGGCACGCTGAACGTCAGCCAAAGCACAGGCGGCACGTTTGGCCCAGGCGTCTACCGTCTCTATAACTACGGCGGCACCCTCGACAACCAGACGCTGGAATTAGGCGACGTTCCGGCGGGTCAGGATAAGCGCAATATTTTCGTCCAGACGGTGCTGGATAAGCAGGTCAACCTGGTTAACGCCAACGGCGTCACGCTGCAGTTCTGGGACGGCGCGCAGACGGGTGAAAACCACGGTAAAACCGGGATTGAAGGCAACGGTAAAATCGATGGTGGCGATGGCAAATGGATGGCTATCGGCAGCCTGGGCGATAACAACTGGACGCAGCAGGACGGTATCGGCAACGCGCCGTGGGCGCAAAAAGCCTTCGCGGTTTTTACCGGCAACGCCGGTACGGTCGAGGTCGATCAGAGCGCAGGCAACGTTCAGTTTTCCGGCGCGCAGTTTGACGCGGACGGCTATGTCATCAAAGGCGATGCGCTGAACGCATGGGAGACCACCGCAGGCAGCAATGAGCTGATGCTCCGCGTCGGTGCTGGTGGCGCAGGCGAAAACTTCACCGCAACGATCGAATCGACGATCCGCGAAGGCGACAGTACGGATAGCCTGACGCTGGTCAAGACTGACCAGGGGCGTCTGATCCTGAGCGGTGATAATACCTATCATGGCGGCACGCGCATAGACGGCGGTACGCTGCAAATCTCGGCGGATAACAACCTGGGCCAGTCCGGAACCGGCGTCACTATCAACAACGGCTCAACGTTCCAGCTGGGCGCGGATTTCACCACTCAGCGCACCCTCACCCTGGGGACGTCTGGCGCGGATGCGGTGTTCGATCTGAATTCGCACCACTTCTCCCCTGTCGGCGATATCACGGGCGCGGGTAACCTGAAAGTCACCAGCAGCACCCATGATGCGGCCAGCACGCTGTCGCTCGATCGGGCAAACCGCTATCAGGGCACGACGCTGATTGAAGGTACCGGACAAGCTCACAACGTTACGGTCAATGCCAGCCAGACGGGAACATTTGGTAGCAATGCCAGCAGCACGGTGAGCGTAACGAAAGGCGCGGCGCTGAACGTCAGCGGCGCGGCAACCAGTCTGCAATCCCTGACGATGGAGATTACCGACAGCCTGTTAACGCTAAAAGACACGGTCACTGCCGCCGACGCGACGCTGAATCTGAACGGCACCACAAAGGCGCTGATTGCAGGCAATGCAACAGCCGGACAATCCACGATTAACGTTTCAGAAACGAGCACACTGGTGCTGGAAGAGGATGCCAGCGGCGGCAGCGCAACGGTCACCAACAGCGGGCTGATGTCCTTTGCCGATCGCGCACTGGCGGAAATGACCACGGTGAAAAACCTCTCCACCGGTAGAGTGGATATCAGCCATGTCGACAGCGCGACATCCGTCGGTTCGCTGTCCGGCGCGGGTAACGTTGAGCTGGGCGATAAAACCCTCTCCCTCGGTAATCTGGGTCTCAACGACACCATCAGCGGCATCATCAGCGGTGACAGCGGTAATCTGGTGAAAATCGGCGACGGCATACTGACCTTAACCGGCGACAACACCTGGACCGGCACCACATCGGTCGATGAGGGCGTACTGCTGGTCAACGGCAATCAGGCGGCGGCGACCGGTGACGTAACGGTCAAGGCAGGCGCGACGCTGGGCGGCAACGGCATTATTGGCGGCGCGGTAAATGTTGCGGATAACGGCCATATTACCGCCGGTTCCACACTGAACAGCGTCGGCAAACTGACCACCGGCGCTCTGACGCTGAATGACCTGTCGCAACTGGATTATCAGTTTGGCCAGGCATATACCCCGGGCGGTGCCTTCAACGACCTGATTAACGTCAACGGCGATCTGGTACTCGACGGCAAGCTCAACATTGAAACCTCACCCGGCGGCAGCTTTGATGTTGGCGTCTATCGCGTCATTAACTACTCCGGTACGCTGACCAACAACGTGATGGACATTGCCAACGCCCCTGCGGCGGCAGACAGTCTGTACGTTCAGACATCGGTTAACAATCAGGTCAATCTGGTGAACCACGGCGGTCTGACCCTGCGCTTCTGGGACGGCACCGGCGGTGAAAATGGCGAACTGAAAAACAACGGCGTGATCAACGGCGGCGATGGTATCTGGCAATCCAGCCACGGCAACGATAACTGGACCACCGATGAATCCACGCCAGAAGGCGCGCTGAACGCCCCGTTCACCGATGCCGCGTTCGCTGTTTTCCAGGGGGTGGCAGGCAATGTCACCGTGGATAACAGTCTGGGCGATGTGATCATCAGCGGCGCGCAGTTTGCCACCGATGGCTACCGCGTAGCGGGCGATGCCATCACCACCAACACTGCCAATACGCTGATTCGCGTCGGCGACGGCACCATCGATGGCGCAGGGTATATCGCCACCATCGACAGTGAGATCCGCGGCGCCGGTGGCGTCAATAAGAGCGACCTCGGCACGCTGATCCTGACCGGCGAGAACAGCTACAGCGGCGGTACAACGATTACGGCAGGGACACTACAGGTTTCGGGCGATAAAAACCTCGGCGCAGCCAAAACCGGGATCACCTTTAACGGCGGCACGCTGAAGTATGGCGATGCGTTTAATACCGCCCGCCAGGTGACGCTGGAATCCGGCGGCGGGACCTTCGACACCAACGGCTTCAACGTCGAACTATTGACCGACGTTGAAGGCAGCGGCCAGTTAACGAAAACCGGTCAGGGTACGCTCATGCTCACGCTCGACACCTCCTACACTGGCGGCACCCACGTCGTGCAGGGCACGTTGCAGTTGGGTAATGGCGGTGAGATCGGCAGCGTACAGGGCGATATCATCGCTGACGGCATACTGGATGTGAAACGCTGCAACAGCTACACCCTGAGCGGCAATATCAGCGGCGAAGGACAGCTCCACCACACCGGTAGCGGCATCACCACGCTGGAAGGCGCGAACAGCTACAAAGGCGCAACGCTTGTCGCCAACGGGGTTCTGCAGGCCGGTGGCGCCAATACGTTGAGCGCAGCGTCCCATCACATTGTGGCGAGCGAAACCACGCTGAAAACGCAAGGCTACGACCAGACGATCGCCGGATTAACCAACGGCGGCAATGTGTCGCTGACGGGGGCGGCGATCGGTTCCGCGTTGACGGTGAAAGGCGATTACAGCGGCAAAAACGGGACGCTTGAATTAGCCGCAGCGCAGAACAGCGGCGGTCAGGGCATTGCGGACCGACTGGTGATCGATGGCGGTAAGGTCAGCGGTAGCACGCTGCTGAAAGTAGACGGTTCAGGGCTGGGTGCGCCGACGGTGGGAGACGGGATCGAAGTGGTGACGGCGAAAAACGGCGCCACCACCACGGCACAATCCACGCGTGACGGCTTCTATCTGGCGAATAACCGGATGTCTGCCGGGGCGTTTGAATACCAGTTGTATGCCGGCAACGCGAAAGGCCTGGGCGAAAACTGGTACCTGCGCAGTGAATACCGCCCGGAAACCATGCTCTACTCCGGTCTCGCCAGCGTAGTGCGTCAGGGCGACCTGAGCCTGTTAGGCAATATGCACCAGCGAATGGGGGATGACGTACGACCGGGTCTCGATGAAGACCACCGTGCATGGGCGAGAATGATTGGCTACTCCGCTAAAACCAAACTGGACGACATCACCGGCACGCAGACCACCAGCCACACGATGGGGATTCAGGCAGGGGTTGACCTTTACGCGGATACCAGCTGGAAAGCCGGTGTCTACACCAGCATTCTGGATATCGACAGCAGCGTCAAAGGCAGCCATGCGGGTAGCGCGGGTAAAGGCGGTAACATCGATGACAACGCGTTTTACCTGGGCGGTTATGTTACCTGGTTCTCCACCGATGGCATGTATGTGGATAACGTCCTGCAATACGGTAACCATGACGCTCGCCTGTCGGCATCCGGAAACAAGGGTTCCCATACCGTGAAAGGCCATACGCTGACCGCCTCGACGGAGATCGGCAAAGCGTTCCGCTTAGGAGCAAGCGCATGGAGTCTGGAACCCCAGGCACAGCTGATCTATCAGTACAGCGATTTTGATGACAGCACGCTGGGCGGCGCGGCGAAGACGAAGGTCAGACTCGATACTGCCGATGCCTTTACCGCCCGTGTCGGGCTGCGACTGAAAGCTGACTATGACACCCGTCACGGTAAGATTCAGCCATATGGACGCGTCAACCTGTGGCAGGGACTGGGGTCAAAAGACAAAACCCACTTCAGCAATGCGGTTGCCACCACAACGCTGGAATCTTCGCAGCAGTACTCCAGCACCGAAGTGGCCGCAGGTCTGAGCTGGAGCATCGACCGCGATCTGCAGGTGTACGGCGAACTGGGAACGCAGTTCAACAACGGCGGGCATAAATCGCAGGTGGAAGCGCCAGTCAATGCCTCCATTGGCTTTAAAAAGTCGTTCTGACAACCGCTGAGGGAATCAGGCCGGGTGAAGGCAATGCCTCACCTGGCCTACGTTGTTCAGGATAGCTGTAGGCCTGATAAGCGAAGCGCCATCAGGCTGATGACAAACTCAGGATAAAAAAGAGAACGGATGGTTGAATCTGACGATCAGTTTATTCAGTTCAGTCGAATGGGCCAGACCCAGCTTCGTGATGATTCGCATTTTATGCGTCTGTATCGTTTTATAGCTCACACTGATCAGATCCGAGATTTCATTTGGTGAATATCCACTCACCAGCAAACTGAGGATTTGCTGTTCACGATCGCTCAGCCGTTTTTGTGAACGGAATAAGCGGGGATTCCAGCACTCCCCCGTCAGGGTCGTCAGTCGGCCAAAATCACGCAGCGGTGATTTATCGGTCAGCACAATCACTTTTTCGACATACAGTAACTCAATGCACAATTTCGCCAGACGGTCATCGGCAATCACCACCACGGCATTATCGTAAACTTTAAAGCGATTCTTATTTAAATAGCTGACAAAATCAGCGTAGGACTGTTCGTGGCTGATGATATTAAAAATCATCATCCGATGGCGATAGCGTGCAGAGTAATCTACCATCACCTGCCAGGGGACATCCGTCACCTCAGCATTTTTACTTTTTAAATACGTTGAGACACTGCTACCGACAAAATCTTCATTTCCACACATCAACATAAAGTTCACCTTCCTTTATAAACTTTTTAATTTATTACTCATCAAAAAATGAATAATGACCTTTTCGACATCCAACGCGTCGCGTGGATGTTTGAATTCGAACTTGCAGGAGATCTGCTGACAGGAATAAAGCTGATTGTTTTCATCAAATTCGTTGATAGCAACAACGTTGACGACCCGGAGATCGCAATGCAAACGACCAAACTGTTCAAAATCCAGAGATGCCCCTTTAATCAGCGCATTTTTATAAAGAAAGCGGGTGTTTATTTTCTGTGAGATCAGCGCGCAACCGCCGCGAGAGATATTCTTAATCTGCAGCAAGTAATTCTCACCATTTTTATAGCGTCCAGAACAGTAGAAATGATACCCCTTTAAAAAGGAGAAACGCTGATGCTGGCGGCGCTGAACCAATAAGATCACTTCAGGTATGCGATACGCCAGTCCGCACTCCAGTTTATCGGTCAGCGACTGACTGAACCGGGCATTGAACCGGATAATGCCGCTGTCGCTGTGCAAGATAAAAGACTGGATAGAAGAGTGTGGGATGTCGCTGTTGTTGGTAATCACGAAGTAGTCGAAGTCAACCTTTTCTAATTGAGTGACCACGCTGGCGTCTTTAAATTTCAGTTCTACCTTCGTTTTTCTGAGAAGCTCTTCGCGAATAATGGCCACGATCTCAAATTTATTGTCCTTTGCCATCCCAAATCCCATAGTAAAATCCTTATTTTATATTTCAGATACTTCTCATTCGTGTTTAATGATAAAAGGCTAAAACTGGCTCCCGCAGATGGTTTTTTGATTACCATAAGGGATTACCTTTCAGATATTTCGCATGATATTAAGTTTTTGACTATTTTTACTGATTAATTGATATGTAAAAACATTCAGTGAAGTGTAAAAGTGGCCCGCATTATGCGTAAAAGAGAATGAACTTAACGAAAACTTGATAACAAAAATGAATAAAATGCGATTAACTGCACGATTCTGAAATATAAAACTGATGTTTACACTATTTGCAACACAAGGATGCGGGCTGTGCTTTTTATGCACAACCCGCTGAGAGGTAACGGCAAAATTAAATATCAGAGGGAACGAATAGCAATAACGGGAGATTCATAAAGGGATAACGCTTATCATCAGAAAAAGCATTTTACAGTATTGCAGAATATGTCAGAAAGAATGAAAAATCACCGTTAAAATGATTTTTCCGGCCCGCTTCATTTCAGCAGGCCGGATGATGAAGATGTTAACGGGATATTTTACGGTGACGATGTATCCACATCAACTTATAAGCCGCAGGGATAATAAACAGTGACAGTAGCGGCGCCGTAATCATACCGCCGATCATGGGCGCAGCAATCCGGCTCATCACTTCCGAACCGGCCCCTGTCCCCCACAAAATCGGCAGAAGACCGGCAATGATCACCGCTACGGTCATCGCTTTGGGTCGTACCCGTAGCACCGCCCCGTGATATAACGCGTCATCCAGTTTCTCTGCGCTGAACGTCTGCGGGTTGTCCAGTGAAGGATCGGCCTCAATGGCATGGCGCAGGTACATCAGCATGACCACGCCAAATTCCGCAGCGACCCCCGCCAGAGCGATAAACCCGGTTCCCGTCGCCACCGACAGATGAAATCCCATCCAGTACAGGAACCAAATCCCGCCCACCAGCGCAAACGGCACGCTGGTGATGATCAGCAGCGCTTCTCCGACCCGGCGGAACGCCAGATACAACAAGACGAAGATGATCATCAGCGTCATGGGCACCATCAGCTTCAGCTTATGGTTCGCCCGCTCCAGCAATTCAAACTGACCAGAAAACGCGACGCTGGTACCGGGCTTCAACTGAACGTTATCGGCAATTACCTGTTTCAGATCGTTAACCACAGAGACCATATCCCTGTCGCGCGCATCAATATAGATCCAACTGGTGGGCCGTGCGTTCTCCGTTTTTAGCATCGAGGGCCCCGGCGTGATGTTGATTGTGGCGACATCCCCCAGCGTAATTTGTTGCTTCATCGGCGTCAGGATTGGTAACTGGCGCAGCGCCTGCGGGCTGTCCCGGAAGCTCTGCGGATAACGCAGATTGATCGGATAACGGGCAATCCCCTCAACGGTCTCCCCAACCATCGCCCCACCGACGGCAGAGGTAATAAACAACTGCACGTCCCCCACCGTCATGCCGTAGCGGGCTGCTTTCTCACGGTTGATATCGATGTTGAGATAGCGACCACCTTGCAGACGCTCAGCGAGCGCAGATGTTACGCCAGGGACGGTGCGGGCAACCTCTTCAATCTGCTCGGCCATCGCGTCGATATCGGCCAGTACGTTACCAGAGACTTTAATCCCAATCGGACTCTTAATCCCGGTAGAGAGCATATCAATACGGTTACGAATCGGCGGCACCCACAGGTTTGCCAGCCCCGGCAGACGAACGGTGTTGTCCAGTTCCTCGATGATTTTTTCCATCGTCATTCCCGGACGCCACTGATCCTGCGGTTTGAGCTGAATCGTGGTTTCCACCATCTCCAACGGTGCCGAATCCGTGGCGGTTTCCGCTTTCCCGGTTTTGCCAAAGACCCTGGCGACTTCCGGTACGGTCATGATCAGCTTATCGGTTTTCTGTAACATGCTTGCCGCTTCTGCCGCCGAAATCCCCGGCAGCGTGGACGGCATGTACAACAGATCGCCTTCGTTAATCTGCGGTAAGAACTCGCCCCCCACTTTACTCAGCGGCCAGGCCACCGTCAGGATCGAGAGCCCCGCCACCAGCAGCGTGACTTTCGGCCAGTGCAATACTTTCAGCAGTAGCGGATGGTAAATACGGATCAAAAAGCGGTTAAGCGGGTTGCTGCTTTCCGCCGGAATTTTCCCGCGGATCCACAGCCCCATCAGGATCGGGATCACCACGATCGCCAGAAACGCCGCCCCCGCCATCGCATACGTTTTGGTGAACGCCAGCGGCCCGAACAGGCGTCCTTCCTGCCCTTCCAGAGTAAAGATGGGAATAAAAGAGAGCGTGATGATCAGCAAACTGATGAACAGCGCCGGACCAACCTCTACAGAGGCATTGGTGATCACCGTCCAGCGCGTCTCGTTATCTGGCACTTCGCCCGGATGCTGGTGTTCCCACTCTTCCAGCCGTTTATGCGCATTTTCGATCATCACAATGGCGGCATCCACCATCGCCCCCACGGCGATAGCGATCCCGCCAAGCGACATAATGTTGGCGTTCAGCCCCTGAAAATGCATCACGATAATGGCGATACACAATCCCAGCGGCAGCGAGATGATCGCCACCAGCGCGGAACGCACGTGCCAGAGAAACAGTGCGCAGACCAGCGCCACGACGATAAACTCTTCCAGTAGCTTATAGCTGAGGTTATCGATGGCGCGGTCAATCAACTGACTGCGATCGTAGGTGGTCACCACTTCCACGCCTTCCGGCAGACTACTTTTCAGCGTCTCGAGTTTATTTTTAACCGCCGAGATCACCTCACGCGCGTTTTTACCGGAGCGCAAGATAACCACCCCGCCGGCCACTTCTCCCTCGCCGTTAAGTTCGGCAATCCCCCGGCGCATTTCCGGGCCTGCCTGCACTCTCGCCACATCCCGCAGGTACACGGGTACCCCGTTTTCCCCTGACTTCAGAACGATATGATTGAAGTCATCCAGCGTTTGCAGATACCCGCTGGCGCGGACCATGTATTCTGCTTCCGACAGTTCCACCGATGAGCCCCCCGCCTCCTGGTTAGAGGCATCCAGCGCACCTTTCACCTCCGACAGGTTGATGCCGTACTGAGCGAGTTTCATTGGGTCGATCACCACCTGATACTCTTTCACCACGCCGCCCACGGAGGCCACTTCCGACACATTCGGGATAGTTTTTAACTCATATTTCAGAAACCAGTCCTGCAACGAACGCAGTTCCGCCAGGTCGTGCTTACCGCTGCGATCAACCAACGCATACTCGAAGATCCAGCCCACGCCGGTGGCGTCTGGCCCCATTTCCGCGCTGACGCCCGCCGGGAGCTTACCCTGTACCTGGTTGAGATATTCCAGCACGCGAGAACGCGCCCAGTACGGATCGGTGCCATCTTCAAAAATGACATAGACATACGAGTCGCCAAACTGCGAGAAACCGCGCACAGTTTTTGCGCCGGGTACGGACAGCATGGTGGTGGTCAGCGGATAGGTCACCTGATTCTCGACAATCTGCGGCGCCTGCCCCGGGTAGCTGGTTTTGACGATCACCTGCACGTCGGACAGGTCGGGCAGCGCATCCACCGGCGTGTTAACGATGGTCCAGGTCCCCCAGACGCTGAGAAAGAGTGCGCCAATGATCACCAGAAAACGGTTGGCGACCGAGCGGCGAATAATCCATTCAATCATCTGCGTTCTCCTCAGTGCGCATGGGCCGCAGGATCGGGCATCGCCGACGGTTGCTGCGTGCGCATCCGGTCTAACGCCCCCGAGATGTTGGCTTCTGAATCAATCAGGAACAGGCCGCTGGCAACCACCTTCTCGCCTTCAGCCAGCCCGGAACGGATCGCCGTTACCCCCTGCGAGGCCTGGAAGACAGAGACGGGTTTAGGGACAAAACGCCCTTCACCGTCCACCGTGATCACCCGCTGCTCGCTGCCGGTATCGATCAGCGCTTTAGACGGGATCAGCAACATCGGCTCACTTTCCGTTTTCAGATTAAGATAAGCGTTCATCCCCGGTTTCAGCGCTTCGTCGGGGTTATCGACTTCCAGGCGCAGTTGCAGCGTTCGGGTGGTGGCGTCGGCGCTGGGCAACAGCGTCCACTTGCGCACGGTGAAGGACTTGTCCGGACGCGCCGGAACGGTCAGCGAAAACGGCGACGCGTCTTTAATCAGCCACGCGATGGATTCAGGCACCGCAGCGGTTACCCACACTGGATCCATCCCCTGAATTTTCGCGACCACGTTATCTTTGGCGATGTTCATGCCAGCACGTAAATCAAAGGCGGTAATTACTCCGTCAATGGGTGCAGTAAGGATAAAGCGGGTCTGAATTTTGCGCGTTGCGGTCAAACGTCGAATATCCGTTTCCGGCATTCCGGCCAGGCGCAGCCGCTCCAGAATCCCCTCAACCTGGGTTGCCGTGCCGCCAGTTTCTTTCAGCAGCAGATATTCACTCTGCGCTTCCACCCAGTCAGGGATCGTGAGTTCAAGCAGCGGTGCGCCTTTTTTCACCTTATCACCCACGGTGAGCGGCCAGACTTTCTCGACAAATCCGGCGGCACGCGCCTGCATAATGACAAACTGGTACTCGTTATAGCTGACGTTGGCCGGGAACATCTGGGCAAAAGTGAGGGGTCCGCGACGCACAGCCTCAGTTTTCACACCGAGGTTTTGCGTTTGCGTCGGATCGATACGGACGCCCGGCGCAGTAGCGCTGGCAGACTCTTCATCGGCATATTTCGGCACCAGATCCATATCCATAAAGGGCGATTTGCCGGGTTTATCGAAGCGGGTATTCGGGTACATCGGGTCGTACCAGAACAGCACCTTGCGGGCTTCTTTTTCCGTGACTGGCGGTGTATTCGCCGACGGGTGCGCCGCGGCGAAATACGCGTAGCCGCCCACGGCGATAATGCCGCCCGCCATCATGCTGCCGATAATCAGCGCGATATTTTTCATGAGGTCATGCTCAACGTTAAAATAAGAGAGAATTACTGGCTTTTAATATCCTGCAATAAAGAGAGATTGCCCTGCTGGATAAATGTAAACGCCACGTTGTCACCGGGTTTAATATCGTTGAGCTGCGTTTGCGGTGTGATGGTAAAACGCATGGTCATTGCCGGCCAGTTCAGCGCGGGGATCGGCCCATGTTCAATGGTGACTTTTTTGCTTTGCGTATCAACGCTTTTTACTACGCCAGTGGCGCTGATCGCCGGGCTTTGTTCGGCGGCAGGCATGGCGCTCATCATATCGCCGTGATGGTGTTCATTGGCCTGAGCGTTAATTGCCAGCGTAGAGAAAATGGCGAATACCACCGCTTTACATACTGTGTTCATGTCAATCTCCTGTGATGTGTTTCGGTTTATTCCAGCCAACCACCGCCAAGCGCGGTATAGAGCGTAATTTCGTTAACCTGTCGGGCGTAATTAAGGTCAAGCAGGGTTTGTTGCGTCGCAAATAGCGAACGTTCAGCGTCCAGCACGTTGATATAGCTCACCGCTCCGTTGCGATAGAGCGCTCTCGCACGCTGAAGCGTGATTTGTAGCGAGGTCAGGTATCGCTGCTGACCGCGAATCTGATCGGTAAGGCTCTGGCGTAGCGCCAGCGCGTCGGCAACCTCTTTGAACGCGTTCTGGATCTTCTGCTCATAATTGACCACCGACTGCTGCTGGCGGATTTCAGCCAGATCGAGGTTGGCCTGATTACGTCCGGCATTGAAGATCGGTAGCTCCACTTTCGGAATGAAATTCCACATCCCGCTTGCCGTCGAAAACAGACTCGAGAGATCGCTGCTGCTGCCGGAGATCCCGCTGGTCAGCGTGATGGAGGGAAAAAACGCCGCCCGTGCCGCGCCGATATTGGCGTTTGCCGCCATCAGCGCGTGTTCGGCTTCCATGATGTCCGGACGCTGCAACAGGATTTGCGATGACAGCGATGGCGGTAACGTCACGCCGTTGATATCGCCGACATTCTGTCGCGCATCGTCCGGCAGCTTAGCGTAGCTCCCCAGTAACAGCTGCAACGCGTTATTCGCCTGCGCCAGTTCCCCCTGACGTTTCGCAATATCACTGCGGGTACTTTCAATCACGCCACGCGCCTGTTCCAGCGCCAGCACGTTAGTACTGCCGGTAACCAGTTGTTTTTCCACCAGCGCATATGCACGCTCATAATTGCTCAGCGTTTCTTGTGCCACCTGAAGTTGCGCGAAGGCCAGACGCTGATTGAACCAGCTCTGTGCAACGTTGGACACCAACAGGATATGCACCGCCCGGCGCGCCTCTTCGCTGGCGAAAAAGTTCTGTCGATCGGCTTCGCTCATGTTTTTCAGCCGCCCAAAGAAATCCAGATCAACGCTCAGGTTCAGCCCGGCCTCATATTCACGCGTACTGCGGGTGTCGCCTTTCAGTTTCCCGCTCCAGTTTCCGCTGCTTTCCGCATTCAACTGCGGATAGCGATCGGCATCAGTCACCCGATATTGCGCCCTCGCCTCCTGTACTTTCAGCGTCGCCATACGTAAATCGCGATTGTTACGCAGCGCCTCGTCAATCAGCACTTTCACCTGCGGATCGACAAAAAACTGCCGCCAGCCGCTGTCCTGATAACCTGTCGGTGATGTCACCAGTTGGTTCTGACTGAGAGAAAACTGCTGCGGTACCGGAAGCGCCGGGCGCTGATAGTCCGGGGCGAGTGAACATCCTGCCAGCAGTAACGCCATTGAGAGCGTGAGACGCTTAAAATTACGCATAAGCCTGATTTTCATGTGGGTTGATATCAGCCACTTTACCTGGCGCTCTCTGTTCAACCCGTGACAGCAAAATGACAAAGCTGTCATTTTCCCAGAATGCGATTGCTATCCGATCTGGCTTCTCTAGAATTGAGAGGCCCCATGACCGTCGCGTGGCGAAGGAGAATGTGTTGAAAATTTTGATCGTCGAAGATGAGAACAAAACCGGTGAATACCTGACCAAAGGACTGACGGAAGCGGGCTTTGTTGTCGATCTTGCTGACAACGGTCTGAACGGCTATCACCTGGCGATGACCGGTGATTACGACCTGCTCGTTCTTGATATCATGCTGCCCGACGTCAACGGCTGGGATATCGTCCGGATGCTGCGTGCCGCGAATAAAGGCATGCCGATTCTGCTGCTTACCGCGTTGGGAACCATTGAACATCGGGTAAAAGGGCTGGAATTAGGGGCGGATGATTATCTGGTTAAGCCGTTTGCCTTTGCCGAACTGCTGGCGCGCGTCAGAACCCTGCTACGCCGGGGGGCGGCGGTAATCGTCGAAAGCCAGTTTCAGGTGGCCGATCTGATCGTTGACCTGGTGAGCCGCAAAGTGAGTCGTAGCGGTACCCGCATCACGCTCACCAGCAAAGAATTTACCCTGCTGGAGTTTTTCCTGCGCCACCAGGGAGAAGTATTACCCCGCTCGCTGATTGCCTCTCAGGTGTGGGACATGAATTTTGACAGCGATACCAACGCCATTGACGTGGCCGTGAAGCGCCTGCGCGGCAAAATTGATAACGACTTTGAGCCTAAGCTGATTCAGACCGTGCGTGGCGTGGGATATGTGCTTGAGGTGCCGGATGGTCAGTAAGCGGTTATCCCGCCCTTTTTCGCTGGCGACGCGCCTGACCTTTTTTATCAGCCTCGTGACCATTGCCTCCTTTTTTGCCTTTGCCTGGATCATGATTCAGTCGGTAAAAGTGCATTTTGCCGAACAGGACATCAACGACTTAAGCGAAATCAGCGCCACCCTCGAACGTATCCTTAGCCCCTCCGACGAGCCGGAATCCCGCCGTCTGGAGATCCTGAAAAACGTGGTAGCCGGTTACTCAAACGTCATTATTTCGCTGGAAGATGCTAACCAGCAGGCGCTCTTTCATTCCCCTCATATGCCGGATATCCGCCAGTTTCTTGCCCGCGCCACGGTGGATAAAACCGTTCCGGGCGGCAACGTCTATTTGATTAATGGTCCGTCGATGCAGATGGCTGGCCACGGCACCCATTCCAGCTGGCGCATGATCCGCCTGCCGGTCGGGCCGCTGGTCGACGGTAAACCGGCCTATACCCTGTATCTGGCGCTGTCGATCGATTTTCACCTGCATTACATTAACGATTTGAAAAACAAGCTCATCATGACCGCCTCGATCATCAGCATGTTGATCATTTTTATCGTGCTGTTTGCCGTGTATAAAGGCCACGAACCGATCCGTAGCGTCAGCCGACAGATTCAGAACATCACCTCGAAAGATCTCGACGTCCGACTGGATCCCCGGTCGGTGCCTATTGAACTGGAACGGCTGGTGCTCTCGTTTAATCACATGATCGAGCGTATCGAAGACGTTTTTACCCGCCAGTCCAATTTTTCAGCTGATATTGCCCATGAGATCCGTACCCCTATCACCAACCTGGTGACGCAAACAGAAATTGTCCTCAGCCAGCCCCGTAGCCAGAAGGAGCTGGAAGAGGTGCTCTATTCCAACCTCGAAGAATTTAGCCATATGGCGAAAATGGTCAGCGATATGCTGTTTCTGGCGCAGGCCGATAACAACCAGCTGATCCCGGAGAAAAAAACGATCAATCTGGCGGATGAAGTCAGTAAAGTATTCGACTTTTTTGAGGCGCTGGCGGAAGAACGGGAAGTCGGGTTGCATTTTGAAGGGCGTCCATGCCTGGTATCCGGCGATTCAGGTATGCTGCGCCGGGCGATCAGCAATCTCCTCTCCAACGCGATGCGCTACACGCCATTGGGCCAGAGCATTACCGTCCGGCTGACAGAGGCGGACGAACAGGTGCACATCATCATTGAAAACCCGGGAACACCTATCCCTGCCGAACATTTACCACGGTTGTTTGATCGCTTTTATCGCGTGGATCCATCCCGCCAGCGCAAAGGCGAAGGCAGCGGCATCGGACTGGCGATCGTGAAATCGATTGTGACCGCACACCACGGAAAAGTGTCGGTGACGTCGGATGTAAACGTGACCCGGTTTACGTTGAGTTTACCGAAAGAGTGGGTCTGAGATCCTACCGGATTCGAATACAGGCCATATAACCATTGTTATTACAGCATTTTTAGCAGTTCGAAAAACGCCGAAGCCCACAATCGTATTTCGCTAAAAACACCCGTGATTTCGAGCCCGGTTATGGTAACGATGAACTATCGCGCTACCAGTATCCCCGGATAATGCTTAGTGAAAATGTCATTCAGTTTTTCTACAAGTTCTGACCGCTTAAAGGTAATGTGCGCAGTCGTCATTCATTCGCGTTGCCCCCGCCAATGCTGTCGGTGAGTGCAAAAATATCACTGAGCTGATGAATAAGGATTTCTGTCAGGCTCAGCGCAGCATTACGTCCGGTGATGATGCGTTCAATGCTGGTGGAGCAAATCACGTCAGTGTAATCGGTTAACAGGGTCTATTCTGAGCTGATGGGATTAAGTGTGGTCACTAACTGTTCGGCGCGCCTCAGACGCATTGCTGCGGATCTTGTCGGCGTTCCCTTCGATGTCGTCGTGACTTCCGAACAGGCTGATTTTTACAAGCAGCATCCTGAGCCGTATCGTCTGGCGTTGTGTAATACAGGCTTTGTTCCTGCCGAGGCTATATTTGTCGCAGGCTCTGCTTATGACATGCTTGGGACGCAAAAAGTGGGAGTGCCCACGTACTGGCATAACAGGGTTGGGCTGACAGCACCTGAAGGTGCGCCAGAACCTTTCACAGAGCGCGCCACGATCGACACGTTGTTGCAGGATATTGAGTCCATTGGCCGTTCTTAGGCTTCACCCTTTCTGGTTGCAATAGGGATTATCTCCCTCTCGCGCGGATTCGGACGTGTGCTGCTGGCCTGCAAAGAACGGGATCCGGTGAACCGCACCAGCTTTTTTGTCCGAGGTTTCTGACTTGATGATCCATCCATTTATCTAACGGGATGGAAATGTTCTGGGTTGCAGCGACACGAAACAATGAGAAACGCTTAAGACACAAAAAATGGGCATGGCATAAGGCTAATTTACTGATACCGTCCCCCTTTATCAGGTTATTGTTCAGAAAGAAAAATCTGAATTTTATAAAATTTACCCGGTCAGATTACGAATTACGGCTGCCACCCTCTCGTAACACTGTTTTTTTAACAAATTTTCATATCTAACGAAAAAACAAAAAAAGAATAATACAATCATAACGTTGTGTTTTTTACATGATATAAAAATGGAGATTATTAATTCATAACAACAACTTAGAAAAATATCATTATATACAATCACTTAAATTAAAATTACAAACCGCGCCCATTACTTTTTAGCAAATTGTGCTCTCGAGTGACTACTTCCAGCCTCATCTAATGTTTGTAATATTCTTATTGTCAGATGCAAATATCTCAACCTCAAAAGAGCAAGTGAGTGATATTTCCAGAAAAGACGCCCCTCATTTAAAACGACCACCAGGAATTATATAACTGGTTTGTCCAGCTGCGTTAATATTACTTTTTTAACATTTTAGCGCTGCTTGACTCTCTTTTAACACAGTGCAAAACTGCTATTGGGGAATAGCAAAAGGACAGATCCATAAAACCATTTCAACTGATAGTGTGTCGATATCATAAACAGAAAAAGAAAATGTCTTTATGATACTTTCTTATTTGTTCCCTTGTTGTTTTATTTTACAGAGGTCGTAGAAATGTAGACCATTCTCCGAGAATGCAGTTTGTCAGCAGACTGCAATACGTAATGAGTAGTTATATTTGCCGACCAGGCACCGTTCAGGTGCCTGTAAGGGCAGTAATGTCATTTCATTACCCCTTATATAAAACCTTAATGTAGGTAATAGGAAATATAACTACCCTCTCTAAGATTATTTTTTTTCGTGCTTCAGATATTGAGAGGCACCGGAAGTCTTTTATCGCTCTTACGGAAAAGAAAGCATTCGCTTGAACAACAAAAAAAACATAAAAAATCACCAACGAGTATATAGCATGGAACAACTAAAAATTCGCAATATCAATAATTCTTGGGGGCTGATTTCAGTACCGGAGAATTACTCTGGAAGAGGCAATAATCTCATCCGGACAAATAAAAAGACTGCGCCAATGATGCGTAGTGGTACAGGGAAGGCTCAGTACAGTGACAGAGCCGACACCTGTGTAGTCAGTATTGGCACGGTATAAGAGGTGTCTACTATGAACAAAATCTATCGCGTAATCTGGAACAGCACGTTGATGCAGTGGGTTGTCACCTCTGAGTTTGGACGCGCAAGAATCAAAAGAGCGGTCAGCAAATCAGTGAAGGCGGCGGGCCTGATGGCTGTGCTGTCAGCGGGAGCTATAGCAGCCACAACTACGTATACACCGGGAACCGCCAATAATAGCGGGCAGGCTATTAATGTCATCGATAACGGGACGTACAGTCTTGATGGCGATGTCAACTTCACTGGATCAACCGGATTACAATCTATTTATTCAGGTCTTATAGGGTTTTGGGAGAGAGGATATGTAACGGGTCCCGTTAATCCTAATACAATATCGTCTGTTACATATGGTTCCAGTGTTGGAATCTCAGTGACAGATCCCAATACACATATTACCTCTACAATCTCGACCTTTAACTCTGATAGTATAGCGACCACTCCAGGTGGATACAGTTCATACTGGACTATCTATGAACCGACCCCGGAAGGATCCAGTCCATTTATAGATGCTCAAATAGCAAATGTTTCTGGTGGTGGCACTTTTAATATGAATGCCTCCGGCACTGTAGGTGACACTACGGTGAAGGATACAGTCTATATAAAAGTTACTGATGGTACCGCTAACTGGAATTCAGTTAATAATATTCTGTTTGGTTCAGCTGTTAGCGCTCAACTTGAGCCCCAGATAATAAACGCGACCAGCTCAACCTTTAATGGAACGTTCACAGTCACTTTAGCTGATGGTTCTTCGGTACAACAAACTGTAAATAACTTAGCGGATTTTAAGCAATATAATACCTGGTTACAAAAACAAATTGCAGCAGGAACATTGGGTGCAGGTGCTACTGCTCAGGCGAATTACGACGCCGCGGTCCGTTTAGCTTATACAGACACGTCTGTCGCATTTACAGTTACCCCCCCACCTCTTGATCCTGATGATCCTGCTTTAATCCCTTTTGGTGAGCAAGTGGCTATGCTCGCGGATGGTCAGAATGCACAGGCTCATGTATCCTCAACAGGTAGCATGACTTATTCCAGTGGCGGGAATGCAATTGTATTAAGTGCTGTAAATGGCGGTACAGTAATTAATGACGGGACAGTGACAACCTCGGGCTACCAGTCTTATGCGATGCAGGCTAATAACGGCGGTCATATCATAAATAATGGGGTTGAGAATATCGGTATTGCAGGTGGTTATACCCCAACAGGCGTTGCCGATATCTATAGTGGGGCAGGAACGACCCTCAATAATTACGGCACTGTAAATATTGGTGGATTTTCAGTTAATTCAATAGCAAACTCATGGCTTGATATTAGCTCTGGCGCCGTTGCAACAAATAATGGCGCTGTTAACTACGGTGTTTCTAAGGATGGCACAGCTTCCTCGTATATTGTTCCCGTTGTAAGGGTATTTGGTGGCGGTACGTTTATTAATGCCGGTAAGAACAACAGTGTCAATGGTTTCGCCGGAGTGTTATATATAGGAAGAGAAGCGTCCAGTGATATCTCTTCAGATCCTTTATTACGCGGAGGGATGGACGTTGTTCATACATCCCGGGCAGCAGGGATCCAAGCTGTCGGGAATAGTACCGTAAAAAATGACGGTCAGATTATTATTGGTTCCGGCTTTGATGGCAGTCAGGCTATCAGCGTCAGTGGTACTAATGTTAATGTCACTGTTGGAGCGGATGGGGTTATCACCGACAACGGTAACTACCCTGTAGCTGAAGGTACTTCACCGCTACGTAATGCAGCAATTTACAGTAACGCCACCTCCGGTACCGTGAATAACGGCGGTACCATTAACCTTAACGGTGCCAACGGTGCCGGGCTGTATGTTTTCGGCGGTGGGCTTGCGTCCTCTTCCGGTACCATCAATGCCGGTGAGAGTCCCCTGTTTGCCACCACCGGTCTGCGTAACTACGGCATCTGGTCTACGGGTGATAACTCCCGGGCCACACTTACTGGCGCACTGAACCTGACGGGCGACGGCGCTGTCGGTGCCTATGCCGAAAACGGCGGTAACGTCACCATTTCCGGCAACGGGGCGGTGAACTTTAATAATGGCACTAACCAGCTCGGTTATTACGTTTACGGCCCAACAGCCTCCATAATCAACTATGGTACTGGTGCGCAGGATGTCAGCACTGAAGACTCCGTACTGTTCCGCGTTGATGGCGGGGCGGACTTTACCGGTGGTGCCGGCGCGGCGTCGGTACTGACGGCTTCCGGCGCGGGGTCAACCACCGTGGTCGCCAACGGTCAGGATACGGCCAGCGGCAATGTCTCTGCCTTTAACTCCGGCGGCATGACCCTTAACCTGTCCGGGCAGGATGCCACCGGTGTGGTTATCCAGGGCGGCGCGCAGGGCAAGATCACGTCGAATGCCACCCTCAACATGACCGCCAACGGCGCGGTGGCAGGGATTGCCGACGGCCAGGGCTATGATATCAACGGCAAGGCGCTGGGTACTCCGGTTGCGGGTGTACTGGCGAACGCAGCACTGGCAGCGGGTGCCGCAGGCTTCGGTACCGGCACCCTGCTGGTGACGGAAGCGGCGCTGAACTCGGCGCTGGATGCGGTCACCGGTTACATTGCCCGTAACGGGGCGGAAGTCAGCAACGCCGGGAACATTGTGTTCACCGGTGAAGATACCACGGGTCTGCTGGTCGAAGCTGGTGCCCGCGGGGACAACATCGGTAGTATCACCGTCGGGCAGGCGGCACCGGTATCGTGGCGCAGGATGCGACCGGCACCAATACCACCGTGGTCAACACCTCGGGGAATATTGTGCTGAACGGTGGCAATGTCGCTAACCGCACCACCGGGATTATCGCCAGCGGCGCGAATACCACCGTGAATATGACCGGCGGCACCGTGACCCTCAACGGCGACGGCGCCACCGGCGTACGTGCCTCTGACGGGGCGACAGTGAACCTGTCCGGTACCGCCACGCCGGACTTCTCTGACACCGCAACAGACCAGATACTGTTTGCACTGTCCGGTACGGGCTCCACCATCAATACGAATGTCCCGACCGGTACGGTGCTGGATGCGTCCGGCGAGCGTTCCACCCTGTTCCGTCTCGAAGACGGTGCGGCGATAGATGGCGACATTCAGGTGGCGGCCAGCGGGAAGAACGCCACCGCGCTGTACGCCACCGGTGAAGACACCACGGCGGTTATCGGCAACGGTAGTACCCTAGATATCAGCGGTGCTGGTGCCACGGGCGTGATTTCGTCCGGTGGTGCCTCCGCCACCACTGAGAGTGGTGCCACCCTTGACCTGACCGGTACTGGCGCGACGGCCGGTATTGTTGATGGCAACACCTACGGCGCTGACGGTTCGCTGACAGAGACCAGCACCGGGGCTGAACTGCTTAACGAGGCCACCATCAACTCTGCCGTGGACAGTGCCACCGCCTTTATTGCGAAAAATGGAGGAACGCTGGAAAACAGCGGCGATATCGTGCTCACCGGCAGTAACTCCACGGCCGTCAGGGTGCTCGGCGGTGAGGTCGACAACAGCGGCAATATCACCGCTAACGGTACCGCACTGTATGTCGGTGCCGGTGACCAGGGGCAGGCCTCTTCGGTGACCAACAGCGGAACCGTGCTGGCAACGGACGGGACTGCAGCCATCAACCTGGCCGCCGGGGCGCTGAACCTGGTCGGCAGCGGCGTGGGCACGGTTGAAGCCCGCGGCACGGCTGATGGTGTGCTGGTAAGCACCGGTGCCACCGGGCTTGATGTGAACGGGGCACACATCATCGTTAACGCGGCAGGTGCCACGGGGAACGGTATCGAGAACGCCGGTAACCTGACCGACCTGCAACTGACGAACACCACCATTGACGTGGCGAACGGTGCCGGGGTGCGTACCTCGGTGACCATCGACAAAACCAACAGCGGTCTCATCACCGTCAGCGGTAACGGTGAGGGGATTGCATTCGAAAACGCTGACGGCAGCGCCACCACCGGGAATTTTGACATTTCCGGCTCCTCCGGCCTGACCATTAACGTCACCGGCGCGGGCGGTACCGGGATTTATGCCAACACCACCGGCACTGTGGACACGGCGGCGTACGTCACCGTGGGCAACGCGGCGGGCGGCCCTGCCCTGAAACTGGGCAGCGGCGTCACGTCTGCCACCAACCGCGGCATACTGGAATCGGCCAGTGCCACGGCCTCCACGGTTGACACGGCGAACGCCACCACCTTCACCAACGCGGACACCGGGGTGATTACCGCCTCCGCCGCCGGCACACCGACGCTGGCGATGAGCGCGGCAAATGCCACGATGAACAACGCCGGGCTGATTAACGGTGACGTGGTGATGAACGGGGCGAACGCCACGGTGAACAACACCGGCACCGTCAGTAACAACATCATCACAAGCAGCGGCAATAACGCGGTGACGGTGGACGACGGTATCGTGGGCGGCAACATTGCGCTCAACGGCAGCGGCACCAACACCGTCCTGCTGACAAACGGAGCGGATGTGAACACCGTCAGCGGCTCTGCGGGTGTGGATACGGTCACCGTACTGGGCAACGGCAACACCTTTAACGCCCTGAACGGCGGTAGCGGTAACGCCACTGTGTTCTTTAAGGGGGTGACTGAAGGCTTCACCATGGACGGCACCGGTACGCAAATCAACAACTACAACCTGGTGAACCTGCGTGAGGCGTCCCT
The DNA here is from genome assembly GCF_057983045.1 of Citrobacter sp. LST-B2. Lineage (NCBI taxonomy): Bacteria > Pseudomonadati > Pseudomonadota > Gammaproteobacteria > Enterobacterales > Enterobacteriaceae > Citrobacter > Citrobacter sp. LST-B2. The sequence continues at coordinate 1,396,308 of NZ_CP192598.1, read as the reverse complement.
GTTCACGCTGAATAGTGGTTATGCGCTGGGCGGTAAACCCACCGGTGGCGCAGCGTTTGATATCGATGCCACCTCGGTTCTGGCGGTGAACAGTCCCGTTGACCGCACCTTCACCAACAGACTGACCGGCACCGGAACCATGGCGGTGAATGCCAGCGGGGCGGCGTTTAACTTTGCCACCACCACCGGCAGCACCTTCGCCGGGACCGTGGACCTGAGCAACGCGACCCTGTCCCTTGACAGTGTGAATACCACGGCCATGACGAATGCCACCCTGAACGTGAACACCGGCAGCTTCACCACCGTGGGTAACGGTGAACAGGCGATTGGCGGGCTCAGCTTTGAGGGCGGCTATATGGCCTTTAACGCCACCGCGCCGCATGACATCGTGGCCGCCAGCCATGTGACGGTGAACACGCTGGATGCCTCAGGCAGCGGCACGGTACAGGTGAACATTCCCGACCCGTATGTACCGGAAATAGCGACGGACACCACCTCGTCCCTGATGACCCAGGATGACGCCAACGTTGGTGTACAACTGGTCAGCGCAGCGAACGTCACCGGCAGCGGGGGTAACCTGACACTTGTGGACCAGTACGGCCTCGACATCCCGGCTGCGATGCAGGTCGATATTGCCCAGGGCGGGAACACCGTGGCGAAAGGTACCTACGATTACCGCCTGACCACCGCACCCGGTGACGGCCTGTACGTGAACTACGGCCTGACAGAGCTTGAGTTGCTGCAGGACCAGACCCTGACCCTTGCCGGAACCCCGGGAGCCACCGGCGCGGCGGCGGACCAGTCCGCCCGCATCACCGGCAGCGGTAATCTGGCTGTCAGCACCACCGGCAGCGACGTGCTGTCGCTGTCAAACAGCAGCAACGATTACACCGGTAATACCACCGTGGTGAGCGGGACCCTGCGTACTGACGTGGACGGCGCGCTGGGCGACACCGCAAAACTGGCGATTAACAGCGACGCGAAAGCGGACCTGAACGGCACCGCCCAGACCGCAGGCGAGCTGGCCGGCGATGTCAGTTCAGTCCTTGATGTTAACGGCGGCTCGCTGAGCCTAGCAAACGGCGGCTACAGCAATGGCAGCCTGACCGGCAGCGGTAAGCTGAACGTGGACGGCGGCGTGCTGGCCATCGACGGTGCCAACAGCAACCTGAGCGCCACCACCACCATCAGCAGCGGTGCGGAAGTCGTCATCAACGATGCTCAGGGTGCGGGTACCGGGGCCATCGCCGATGAAGGGACCCTGACGCTGGACGGTGCAACCGGCACACTGGCAAATAATATCAGCGGTACTGGTCATGTTGACGCGACTAACACCACAAACGCCGCCGTCACCGGTGACAACAGCGGCTTCAGCGGCCTGTTTAACATTGATGACGGCAGCAACCTGACCGTCAACAAACAGAACCACCTCGGTACCGCATCCGTCAACGATAACGGTCTGCTGACCGTGAACACCGGCAGCGACTGGACACTCAGTAACAGTGTCAGCGGCAGCGGTGACCTGACCAAAGCCGGTACCGGCACCCTGACCCTAACACAGGACGCTGCGGCGTACACCGGCGCCACCAGCATTAACGCCGGTGAACTGGCGCTGGGCAGTGACGCGGACTCCGCCGTGGATATGGCGAGTGGTCTGGTGAACGTGCACAACGGAGGCACCTTCACCGGTTACGGCAGCACCGCCGGGGATGTGAACGTCATGCAGGGCGGTACCATGCAGATGACCGATTTTCTGGTCGGCGGCAGCCTGACCAACAGCGGCTCAGTCCTGCTGACCCGTGAAGACGGAACGCCGGGTAACACCCTGACGGTGAACGGCAACTACACCGGGAACAACGGTCTGCTGGCGCTCAACACCGTACTTGGCGATGACAGCTCAGTGACGGACAAACTGACGGTAGAGGGCGACACGGCTGGCAATACCCGTGTCAGCGTGACCAATACCGGCGGGACCGGTGCACAGACGGTGAACGGTATCGAGGTCATCCAGGTCGACGGCAACTCAGCGGGGAGCTTCGCCCTGACCACCGGGACCGTGGAAGCCGGGGCCTACGTCTATACCCTGGCGAAAGGGGCCGGAGCAGCGGCGAAGAACTGGTACCTGACCAGTAAATGGAAAGACAGCACACCGCCGCAGGATGAACCAGATCCGATTGACGTTGACCCGTCGGAACCGACACCACCGGTAGTCGATCCGACCGCCCCGGACGCGCTGCGCCCGGAAGCCGGCAGCTATATCAGCAATATCGCGGCAGCCAACACGCTGTTTCACCACCGCCTGCACGACCGTCTCGGTGAACCGCAGTACACCGATGCGCTGTATAACGGTGAGGAGAACGTCAGCAGCATGTGGATGCGCCACGTCGGCGGTCACGAACGTTCATCTTCCGGTGACGGCCAGCTGCAAACACAGAGCAACCGCTATGTGCTGCAGATTGGTGGCGACATCGCGCAGTGGAGTTCTGACGGACTGGACCGCTGGCACCTGGGCGTGATGGGCGGCTATGCGAACGAGCACAGCAACACCCGCAGCGACCGTGTTGGCTACGGCTCTGACGGACGCGTCAGCGGCTACAGCGCCGGTCTGTACGGCACCTGGTACCAGAACGATGCGGACAAAACCGGCATGTATGTGGACAGTTGGATGCTGTACAACTGGTTTGACAGCAGCGTGGAATCAGACCACCGGGACAGCGACAGCTACAAATCGAAAGGTCTGACCGCATCCGTCGAAGCGGGTTATACCCTGAAAGCCGGAGAGTTTTACGGCAGCGAGGGCACACTGAACACCTGGTATGTGCAGCCGCAGGCGCAGGTCACCTGGATGGGCGTGAAAGATGATGCGCATCGCCGTAAAGACGGAACCCGCATCGAAACACAGGGCGACGGCAATATTCAGACTCGCCTCGGGGTGAGAACGTATCTGAGCAGTCACCACAAAATGGATGACGGTAAACAGCGTACCTTCCAGCCATTCGTGGAAGTGAACTGGATCCACAATACGGAAACCTGGGGCGTGAAGATGGACGGGACAAAAGTCAGCCGCGATGGCGCGCGTAATCTGGGCGAAGTCCGCACCGGGGTGGAAGGCAAGCTGAACGACCATCTGAGCGTGTGGGGCAACGTGGGTGTGCAGATGGGCGATAAAGGCTACAGTGATACCCAGGGCATGGTGGGGGTAAAATACAGCTGGTAAGTCATGTGTCTGAAATAGGCGGAGCCGGGAAACCCGGCTCCGTTTTTCGTGAAATCACCGGAGCCGTAATCAGGAATATGCATTTATCAGGAAGAGAGATGATGTCAAAAACAAAGCAGGAATGGCTTTTCCAGTTAAGGAAATGTACCTGTCAGGCAACGCTGGATAAAGTCATCGAAAAAAATAACGATGAACTGACAGAAGATGAACTGGCGAATTTTTACGCAGCAGCCGACCACCGACTGGCGGAGATAATAACGAACACCCTGTATGACAAAGTGCCGGCAGCCGTATGGTCGCTGGTTCGTTAAAAAAGAGGTGGTTTTTTTATATCTTCCGGGCATCCTCTCGCTTCAAGCGAGCCTCATCCAGAGATATATCAGGATTAACACCGACAGGGAATTTTTTCTCATTTCAGGGAATATAACGGATAAAAAGCGAATTCAGTAGAGGTGTATTGACTTCGAAATGGCGCCCCCTACAGGATTCGAACCTGTGACCGACGGCTTAGAAGGCCGTTGCTCTATCCAGCTGAGCTAAGGGAGCATTGAACTGCAATGCGGGTGATACAAAACTGGTCGGTATTATACGTTCACAACCTTAGCGGTCAATGGCTTTCCTCTCAACTGCTTGAGTTATGAGCATCCCGTCTGTTTGCAGGGCAAATCCCCTTCAGATAACCCTCTAAAACAACGCCAATAGTAAGCGGTAACTGACAACCGCCTTCACTTCTGACAAAATAGCGCCATCCCCTTTGACGTGAAGTAACAGATGGAATCCTCTCTCTGATGGCAGCAAAGATTATTGACGGTAAAACGATTGCGCAGCAGGTGCGCTCTGAGGTTGCTCAAAAAGTTCAGGCGCGTATTGAGGCCGGGCGTCGAGCCCCTGGCCTGGCGGTAGTGCTGGTAGGCAGCAACCCGGCTTCGCAGATTTATGTGGCAAGCAAGCGTAAAGCCTGTGACGAAGTGGGATTCGTCTCCCGCTCGTATGACCTGCCGGAAACCACCAGCGAGGCGGAACTGCTTGAGCTGATTGATACGCTCAACGCCGACAACACTATCGACGGTATTCTGGTGCAGTTGCCACTTCCGGCAGGCATCGATAATGTCAAAGTGCTGGAACGAATTGATCCGGATAAAGACGTGGACGGTTTCCATCCTTACAACGTCGGTCGCCTGTGCCAGCGCGCCCCGCGTTTGCGCCCCTGCACGCCGCGCGGGATTGTCACCCTGCTCGAACGTTACAACATCGACCTCTATGGGCTGAATGCGGTCGTGATCGGTGCCTCTAACATCGTGGGTCGTCCCATGAGTATGGAACTGCTACTGGCCGGTTGCACCACTACGGTGACCCACCGCTTCACCAAAAATCTGCGTCATCACGTTGAGCATGCCGATCTGCTGATCGTTGCCGTCGGGAAACCGGGCTTTATTCCAGGTGAGTGGATCAAAGAAGGCGCTATCGTGGTTGATGTCGGCATCAACCGTCTGGAAAATGGCAAAGTCGTCGGCGACGTGGTATTTGAAGACGCTGCCGCACGTGCCTCGTACATTACGCCCGTACCGGGCGGAGTGGGGCCAATGACGGTCGCCACACTTATCGAAAACACGCTACAGGCGTGCGTTGAATATCACGATCCTCAGGACAATTAATATGGCAACCTTTTCTTTAGGCAAGCATCCTCACGTTGAACTGTGCGATTTGCTGAAACTGGAAGGCTGGAGTGAAAGCGGCGCCCAGGCGAAAATGGCGATTGCCGAAGGTCAGGTAAAAGTTGACGGCGCGGTAGAAACCCGCAAGCGCTGTAAAATCGTGGCCGGCCAAACCGTGAGTTTTGCCGGACAGACCATCACCGTAACAGCCTGAGCGGTCTGACACCTCAACCCGATCTCTCCTTCGGAGATGTCGGGTTGAGGCTCCCCTTCTCCTCCCCTGTCACCCTACGACCATAGCGGTTAATTATCGATCAACTTCAAAGAATCACGATTTCATTTGATGAAGCGTGAAATTTCAGTTGCGCAAAATCCACGCCTTCATCACGATAAGTAGAACGTTCTACTATAACGTTCTACTTACAATAACAGCGTCAATAAAAACGCTACTCGGGGGAATCAGCATGAGTCTGATATCAGGGTTTGTTAAATCGTTGTCTAAATTATCAATGATTGGTCGCGCTTTAATGCTGCCAATTTCACTACTTCCTGCTGCGGGCCTGCTGCTGGCCTTCGGAGATAAATTCCATCTGCCGCTGATGATGAACGCAGGCGGCGTTATCTTTGATAACCTGCCGATGTTGTTTGCTATCGGCTCTGCCGTCGGTCTCGCTTCAGAATCGGGTATTGCCGCGCTGTCGGCGGCGGTCTCCGTGTTTGTCACCAATATCACCATCAGTACGGTGCTGAGCATCACGCCGGAGATGGCCTCCCAGGGCGGCAAATACGCGATGGTGGTCGGAATCCCGACCCTGCAGATGGGCGTCTTTGGCGGTCTGATCTGCGGTATTCTCGCCGCCTGGTGTTACAACCGCTTTCACACCATGCAGTTGCCGGAATTCCTCGGTTTCTTCTCTGGTAAACGTTTTGTGGCCATCGCCACCGCGTTTCTCTCCTTCGTACTCGGTCTGCTGCTGCCCTACGTCTGGCAACATATTCAGTCCGGTATCGATGCGCTCTCGGTGGTGGTTAACGGCGATAATCAGGCGGTCTCAACCTTTATCTTTGGCCTGGTTGAACGCGCGCTGATCCCGCTCGGTTTACATCACATCTGGTATCCCTCTTTCTGGTATTCCTTTGGAGATTACACCACTCAGGCCGGCCAGGTGATCCACGGCGATCAGACCATCTGGTTCAAAATGCTGGAGGAAGGGGTCAAATCCTTCAGTAGCGATACCTATCAAAACGCCGGTAAGTTTATGCAGGGCGAGTTCCCGCTGATGCTGTTCGCGCTGCCTGCGGCATGTCTGGCGATGTATCACGAAGCACACACGAAGAATAAGAAAATTGCCGCCGGTATTCTGTTCTCGGCGGCGCTCACCTGCTTCCTGACAGGGATCACCGAGCCGGTTGAGTTCACCTTTATCTTCGTGGCACCGATTCTGTACGTCTTCAACGCCGTGATGGCGGGTCTGGCCTATATGACCATGTACCTGCTGCATGCGCATATTGCCAAATCGTTCTCCGCCGGTTTCATCGACTACCTGTCGTTTGGCATTCTGCCGTCCTTCAATGGTTATCAGACCAACTTCCTGAACGCCATTATCATCGGTGTGCCGATGGCGCTGATTTACTACTTTACCTTCCGCTTTGTCATTCGCCGTTTCGATATCAAAACGCCAGGTCGAACCGAAGTGACCGCCAATGCCAACGACAAGACGGATACGGAAATTGCCACTGAAATCATCGGCCTGCTGGGCGGTGCGCAAAATATCGACTCCGTCGGCTCCTGCATCACCCGTCTGCGTCTGGAAGTGGCGAAAAGCGACGTGGTCGATAAAGACGGTCTCAACGGCCTCGGCGCGCGCGGCGTGGTCTTTGTCGGCGACAACGGTATCCAGGTGATTTTCGGTGCCAGAGCACAGTTTATCGCCCAGACCATGTCCACGATGATCGGCAAATAATAAGATGTCTGAGTGACACGTCTCCTGTACGCTGGGAGACGTTGTTGTATCAGGCTGATAACCGGTAATTTTCAGGGAGCGATTTTGAAGAAAGTCAGCATTATTGATGTGGCAAAGCTGGCAGGCGTTTCGGTCTCAACCGTTTCGCTGGTGCTACGCCAGAAAGGGAAAATCTCAGAGGCAACCATTGAGAAGGTTCATGCCGCCATCAATACGCTTGGCTATGTCCATAACATCGCCGCGGCGAATCTTCGCGCTAACACCTCTAATTTGATCGGCCTGATCCTGCGCGATTTTAGCGACAGCTTTTCCATCAAGGTAATGGCAAGCATTGTTCAGGAACTGGAAAAAAACGGTTTTATGGTTTTTCTCGGCCAACCGCTTAACGATGGCGATCACCTGGAGCGCTGTCTGCTGTCGTTTAAGCAGCAGGGCGTCGCCGGGGTGATTTACCTCGCCTCTGATAATCGCGCCTCAACATTGCCAGAGAAAATCCGCCACTGCCCGCTACCGCTGGTGGTGGTGTCTCAGTCGCTACTGGAAGACAAATGCGATCTGGTGATGCGCGATAATCGCCAGGCCGCGAATCTGGCGACCCGCTACCTCATCGAGCGCGGGCACCGTAATATCGCCTATATCGGCGGTCAGGAAGGCTGCCACATTCGTGAGCAACGACTGCTGGGTTTTCGCAGCGCGATGACGCAGAACGGCCTGGTGTATCGCGAAGAGTCCGCACCAGCCTGTAGTGACGACACTCAGGCGGCGGGGCTCGCCACACGCCAGTTACTGGAAAAAAACAACACCTTCACCGCCCTGCTTTGCCATTCTCCCGCCGCGATGATTGGCTCGTTCTCCGGCATTCATCAGGTTGGACGCACGGTCGGGAAAGATGTTTTCCTCACGCAACAGGTTGCCCTGATTGGGTTCGAAGACATGCTCCACGTGAATCTGACCTCGCCGTCATTGACCTATGTTTCATCCGCCAGTGAAGAGACCGGACGCCAGGCGGCAGTCCTTATGATGCGCAAGCTGAAAGAGCCGGCGCTACAAATCCAGCGCATTACCCTTTCCGGTCAACTGGTTGTGCGCGAATCGGCGTAAATTCGGAATTCACCCGCCTCCTCTCCCCGCTTGCCACTGCTATATTGCTATGATTTGCCAGGGATAATGACAATGCCTACCGTTATCACGCACGCCGCCGTCCCGATTTGCCTTGGGCTGGGTCTGGGACTGAAAGTCATTCCTCCACGTTTACTGTTTGCCGGGATCGCGCTGGCAATGCTACCGGATGCCGACGTCCTTTCATTCAAACTCGGCGTGTCCTACGGGAACGTGTTCGAACACCGAGGGTTTACCCATTCTCTACTGTTTGCGTTGGTGGTTCCGCTGCTCTGCGTGTGGATGGGGCGGCGATGGTTTAAAGCCGGGTTAATGCGCTGCTGGTTGTTTTTGACGGTTTCGCTGCTGTCGCACAGTCTGCTGGACGCAATCACTACCGGCGGCAAAGGAGTTGGCTGGCTGTGGCCGTGGTCGGACGAGCGCTTTTTCGCACCATGGCAGGTGATAAAAGTCGCGCCGTTTGCCCTGTCGCGCTACACCACGCCGTATGGGCATCAGGTGATTATGTCCGAGTTACTGTGGGTGTGGTTGCCGGGTGTACTGCTGATGGGGATGCTGCGGTGGTACCGGAAGCATTGAATTGCCGGATAACGACGCAAAACGTTTTATCCGGCACGGCTCAGGTATGTTGTCGACCGGATAAGGCGTTAGCCGCCATCCGGCAAGAACGTTACTTACGACGCCAGGTCGTCCCCTGCGGGCCATCTTCCAGCACGATGCCCATTTCGTTCAGACGGTCACGCGCCGCATCCGCCGCCGCCCAGTCTTTGGCTTTACGGGCATCCAGGCGCTGTTGAATCAGCGCTTCAATTTCCGCGACTTCACCGTCATCCGCCTGCGCACCGCTTTGCAGAAACGCTTCCGGATCCTGCTCCAGCAGTCCCAGCACGCCAGAAATCTTACGCAGATGTGAGGCCATCGCGTTCGCGGCGGCCATGTCTTCGCCTTTCAGACGATTCACTTCGCGCGCCATGTCGAACAGTACGGAGTAGGCTTCCGGGGTGTTGAAATCGTCATTCATCGCCTCAACAAAGCGCGCTTCAAACGCCTCGCCACCGGCTGGCGCGACCGACGTATCCGTCCCGCGCAGCGCGGTGTACAAGCGCTCCAGCGCAGAACGCGCCTGCTTCAGGTTCTCTTCACTGTAGTTCAACTGGCTGCGATAGTGGCCGGACATCAGGAAGTAGCGCACGGTTTCCGCGTCGTAATACTTCAGCACGTCGCGTACGGTAAAGAAGTTACCCAGCGATTTGGACATCTTTTCGCGGTCAACCATCACCATCCCGGAGTGCATCCAGTAATTCACGTACTCACCGTCATGCGCACAGGTGGACTGGGCAATTTCGTTTTCGTGGTGCGGGAACATCAGATCAGAACCGCCGCCGTGGATATCAAAGTGATTACCCAGCTGTTTGCAGTTCATCGCGGAACATTCAATATGCCAGCCAGGACGGCCTGCGCCCCACGGTGACGGCCAGCTCGGCTCGCCCTCTTTGGACATTTTCCACAGCACGAAGTCCATCGGGTTACGTTTCACATCGACCACATCCACGCGCGCGCCGGCCTGCAGTTGGTCCAGATCCTGGCGCGACAACTGGCCGTAGTTTGGGTCGGTCGGGACATCGAACATCACATCGCCGTTATCCGCCACATAGGCGTGACCTTTAGCAATCAGCTGTTCAGTGATTTCAATGATTTCAGCGATATGGTGAGTCGCGCGCGGCTCCAGGTCCGGACGCAGAATATTTAGCGCATCAAAGTCGTTGTGCATTTCGGCGATCATACGATCCACCAGCGCGACAAAGCTTTCGCCATTTTCATTTGCGCGTTTAATGATTTTATCGTCGATATCGGTGATGTTACGCACGTACTTCAGCTTGTAGCCCAGAAAGCGCAGATAGCGCGCCACCACGTCAAACGCCACAAACGTACGGCCATGACCAATATGACAGAGATCGTAAACGGTAATACCACACACGTACATGCCGACTTCCCCGGCATGAATGGGTTTGAATTCCTCTTTTTGGCGCGTCAGTGTATTAAAGATTTTTAACATCGAAGATTCCGTGTAAGACGTGTGTGGATAACAAAGTCTGTATAATACCCATAATTCGGACGGGAAGCAGCACACTTTGCGAGGTGATCGCAGCGTGCGGTTATGCTATAACACCTCCCTAACTCTGACCCTTAGTTGGGTTAAAGCACTACTATATCGGAACAGGATGCAAAAATGGTTACTTTCCACACTAATCACGGCGATATCGTAATCAAAACGTTTGATGATAAAGCGCCTGAAACAGTTAAAAACTTCCTGGACTACTGCCGCGAAGGTTTTTACAACAACACCATTTTCCACCGTGTGATCAATGGTTTTATGATTCAGGGCGGCGGTTTTGAGCCTGGCATGAAACAGAAAGCCACCAAAGACGCTATCAAAAACGAAGCCAACAACGGTCTGAAAAACACCCGTGGTACGCTGGCAATGGCGCGTACTCAGGCTCCGCACTCTGCAACAGCGCAGTTCTTCATCAACGTTGCCGACAACGACTTCCTGAACTTCTCCGCCGAAAGCATGCAGGGCTGGGGCTACTGCGTCTTTGCGGAAGTGGTTGAAGGGATGGACGTGGTTGACAAAATCAAGGGTGTTTCTACCGGTCGCAGCGGCATGCACCAGGACGTACCGAAAGAAGACGTCATTATCGAAAACGTGACCGTCAGCGAGTAATCGTGACGACACTGTTTATTGCAGATCTTCATCTCTGCACGGAAGAACCGGCGATCACCGCCGGTTTTCTGCGTTTTTTAGCGGGTGAAGCCCGTCAGGCCGACGCATTGTATATCCTGGGCGACCTGTTCGAAGCGTGGATTGGCGATGACGATCCCAACCCGTTACATCGTGAAATCGCTGCCGCTATTAAAGCGGTTGTTGATTCCGGCGTCCCCTGTTTCTTTATTCACGGTAATCGTGACTTCCTGATTGGCAAACGCTTCGCCTGCGAAAGCGGCATGACGTTGCTCCCCCAGGAAAAAGTGCTCAATCTGTACGGTCGCCGGGTGCTTATCCTGCACGGCGATACGCTGTGCACCGATGACGCGGGTTATCAGGCATTTCGCGCAAAAGTCCATCAACGCTGGCTGCAAACGCTGTTCCTCGCCCTGCCGCTGTGTATTCGCAAACGCGTGGCCGCCCGAATGCGAGCCGACAGCAAAGCTGCTAACCGCAGCAAATCGCTGGAAATCATGGACGTCAACCCACATGCGGTGATCGCAGAGATGGAAAAACATCATGTCCAGTGGCTGATTCACGGCCATACTCACCGTCCTGATGTCCACCCGCTCACGGCTAATGGCGAACCCGCCTTTCGCGTCGTGTTAGGTGCCTGGCATACGGAAGGATCGATGGTTAAAGTCACGCCGGACGATGTGGAACTGATCGCTTTCCCGTTTTGAGAAAAACATTCTCATTATAAAATCATGATTCAGATCATTACTCTCTAAGTTTGGTTGGTTATGCTAAAACAAATTTAAAAAGTAAGGGCAATGATGAATATCGATCAAGATTTTATTCGTACAACTGTGCTTAGTTTTCATCGGAGCTTAATGAGGAATGGTTTTTTATGTGACCATTCCGAATTTTTACCTTTGAATGATAACTATGATGACGAAGTCTACCAAAAAATATATGCGTTAAAATACCTTCCCGCCTACTATTTTGAATATTGTATTTTAGCCAATTTGCTTCTAAAAAGGCTAAATAACAATAACGTAACCGACATAAACATTGCCTCTATGGGGTGTGGTTTATACCCCGATTACTTTGCCCTCCTTCATAATCTTACGGGCATCAACTTTAACTATTATGGTTACGATGTATGTCACTGGAAAACAAGACAACTGCTTCCACAAGGAAAAGACAACTTATATCTGACATCACGTGCTGTTAACCAAATCAGCTCGAAGACTCTGGGCAAATTTGATGTATTTATTTTTCCCAAATCACTTAAAGACATTGAACAGTCATCAGATATTCAACAACTTGCCCATGATATTGTAAAAACCAAGAAAAACAAACTCTACTTTCTCAACTCTTATATAAATACTTCTTTTGAGCAGTCAAGTACACATGTAGGTATTTTCAAAATTATTCATGAGGCATTAATAAATAATGGTTTTTCAACAATTGACAAGCATAATGTTACTCAATATATGGGGAACGCAGGCCAGGGCCTGAAAGCGCTAGACATTCATTTTGAATATCCACAGGAATGCCTGATGCTGTGCCTTGAAAAAGACGATAGCTGTAAGTGTAAAATAACTGATAACCCTATATTAACTAACAGATATCTTGACTACCAAATACTGGAATACTCGCGATGATCATTAGTGCCAGCCGTCGCACCGATATACCCGCTTTCTACAGCGAGTGGTTAATGAACCGCATTCGCGAGGGTTTTTTGCTGACCCGCAATCCCTTTAACTATCACCAGATCTCTCGGGTGTCATTGCGGCCTGAAGATGTTGATGCGATCGTATTCTGGACACGCAACCCGACGAAACTGCTTCCCTATATCGATGAGCTCACTGACATCGGTCACCGTTTTTATTTCCAGTTTACCCTCACCGGGTACCCGCGCTTGATTGAGTCTAAAACCTTAAATCCGCATAAAGCACTCGACGTATTCAAACGACTGTCAGCAAAAGTTGGCGCTGAAAAAGTCATCTGGCGCTATGACCCTATTTTGTTTTCAAATCTCCTTCCGTTTGACGAACATATTCGCCTGTTCAGTAAAATCGCCACCGAATTAGAAGGCTATACCCGGCGCGTCGTGATTAGCTTCGCTGATTTCTATCAAAAAACAGAAAAAAACCTGAAGGCGATTGATTCGCTCATTTACAGCGATATCACACAGAACCAGCCACTCTGCTTAGCGCTGTCGCAAAAATTGGCGGATATTGCCCGGCAACATGGGCTGGATATTTACTCCTGTGCAGAAGAAGTCAATCTTACCGGGCAGGGTATTCAACACGGTAAGTGTATTGATGAGGCGCTTATTAATGACTTGTTTGGCTTATTAATACCCAACAGCAAAGATACAGGTCAACGTGAGGCCTGTGGATGTGTCAAAAGTATAGACATCGGTGCCTACAACACCTGCCTGCATGGATGTCAATATTGCTACGCGACTTACAATCAACATCAAGCCAACAGCAATTTCAAAAAGCATGATCCACAGAGTCCCTTTTTGTCAGGGGGCACAGAGGGGGTTGATCCGCTTCTGTTAGAACCGGTACGTTTCCAGCGAAATCTCTTTTGACATCGCAGGAAGCCTTAAAATCCAGCTACGCAACCGTTTTCCTTGGCGTTGTATCGTGCTATTCTCTGTGGCCTCAAAAGCAGCGTGTCCCGCACCACAGGAGTTTTCAGACGCATGTCTTCCCGCAATAATCCGGCGCGTGTCGCCATCGTGATGGGGTCCAAAAGCGACTGGGCTACCATGCAGTTCGCCGCCGAAATCTTTGAAATCCTGGATGTCCCACATCACGTAGAAGTGGTTTCTGCCCACCGCACCCCCGATAAACTGTTTAGCTTTGCCGAAAGCGCCGAAGAGAGCGGCTATCAGGTAATTATTGCTGGCGCAGGTGGCGCTGCCCATCTTCCAGGTATGATTGCGGCGAAAACGCTGGTGCCGGTATTGGGCGTTCCGGTACAAAGCGCGGCGCTGAGCGGCGTCGATAGCCTGTACTCGATCGTGCAGATGCCGCGCGGTATTCCGGTCGGTACACTGGCAATTGGTAAAGCGGGCGCGGCTAACGCGGCGCTGCTGGCGGCGCAGATTCTGGCGACGCATGATAAGGCATTGCATCAGCGCCTGAACGACTGGCGCAAGGCGCAAACGGATGAGGTGCTGGAGAATCCGGATCCGCGAGGTGCGGCATGAAACAGGTTTGCGTACTGGGCAACGGGCAGTTAGGCCGGATGCTCCGTCAGGCCGGTGAACCGCTGGGTATCGCCGTCTGGCCGGTGGGGCTGGATGCGGAACCGGCTGCCGTGCCTTTTCAGCAAAGCGTGATTACCGCAGAAATCGAGCGCTGGCCGGAAACCGCGTTAACACGTGAACTGGCGCGTCATCCGGCTTTCGTTAACCGTGATGTATTCCCAATTATTGCTGATCGCCTGACGCAAAAACAGCTTTTCGATAAGCTCGGCCTGGCGACCGCGCCATGGCAGTTGCTGACCGACAAAAGCGAATGGCCTGCTGTCTTTCACCGTTTAGGCGAACTGGCGATCGTGAAACGTCGTGTCGGTGGTTATGACGGTCGTGGTCAGTGGCGTTTACGCGCCAGTGAAACCGATCAACTGCCTGACGACAACTACGGCGAATGCATCGTTGAGCAAGGCATTAATTTCTCGGGTGAAGTGTCGCTCGTTGGCGCACGCGCGCATGACGGCAGCACGGTGTTCTACCCGCTGACGCGTAACCTGCATCAGGACGGTATTCTGCGCACCAGCGTCGCCTTCCCTCGAGCCGACGCGAAGCAACAAGCGCAGGCCGAAGCCATGCTTTCGGCCATCATGCAGGAACTGGGTTACGTTGGCGTGATGGCGATGGAGTGCTTTGTTACGCCGGAAGGTCTGCTGATCAACGAACTGGCCCCGCGCGTGCACAACAGCGGTCACTGGACGCAAAACGGCGCCAGCATCAGCCAGTTTGAGCTGCATCTGCGGGCGATTACCGGCCTACCGCTGCCGTCACCGGTGGTGGACAGTCCGTCGGTAATGGTGAATCTGATTGGCAGCGATCTGAACTACGACTGGCTGAAACTGCCGTTAGTGCATCTGCACTGGTACGACAAAGAGGTGCGTCCGGGGCGTAAAGTGGGTCATCTGAATCTGACCGACAGCGATACCGCGCGCCTGAGCGCCACGCTGGAAGCCCTCGCGCCGCTGCTGCCGCCGGAATACGCCAGCGGTATCCTCTGGGCGCAAACTCAGCTCAAGTAAGCCTAAAATGCGGGGAAGTTTAACTTATACTTCCCCGCCCTCTCGTTCCGCGCGTAAAATCCCGTCCATTGCTGTTTGTCTTCTTCAGGATTTCTCATGAACGATGGAACGGACTATCGCGCGATCCTTATCGCCGATACGCCCTTAATCGATGTCCGCGCGCCGGTTGAATTTCAGCAGGGTGCCATACCGGGCGCGATAAATTTACCCTTAATGAATGATGACGAGCGTGCCGCCGTGGGTACCTGCTATAAACGCCAGGGGCCAGAAGCTGCACTTGAGCTCGGTCATCAACTGGTCTGCGGCGAGATTCGCCAGCAGCGTCTGGCTGCCTGGCGCAAAGCCTGCCAGCAACACCCGCAGGGCTATCTCTGCTGCGCCCGGGGCGGTCAGCGTTCGCACATTGTCCAGCAGTGGCTACGTGAATCCGGCGTGGATTACCCGTTGATCAACGGTGGCTACAAAGCGCTACGCCAGGCCGCGATTGCCGCCACGGAAGAACAGGTCCAAAAACCGATCGTGCTGATTGGCGGCTGTACCGGCAATGGCAAAACGCAACTGGTGCAAAAGCAGGAAAACGGGGTAGATCTTGAGGGATTAGCCCACCATCGCGGCTCCTCTTTTGGGCGCACGCTGGAACCCCAGCTCAGTCAGGCCAGTTTTGAAAATCTGCTGGCGGTGACGCTGCTCAAAAAGCAGGCCACGCGCTGGGTGCTGGAAGATGAAGGCCGTATGATCGGCGCTAACCATCTGCCGGAATGCCTGCGCGAACGCATGACGCAGGCCGCTATCGCCGTGATTGACGATCCGTTCGGGCGCCGTCTTGAGCGCCTGCGGGAAGAGTATTTCGTGCGGATGCATCATGATTTCACCCATGCGTATGGCGAAGAGCCGGGATGGCAGGAATACAGCAATTATCTGCATCATGGGCTTTCTGCAATTCAACGGCGTCTGGGTTTGCAGCGGTTTAATGAGTTAACCGCCAGGCTGGACGTGGCGCTGGAGGCACAGCGTCAGACCGGCAGCACCGAAGTGCATTTCAGTTGGTTAGTGCCGCTGCTGGAAGAATATTACGATCCGATGTATCGCTATCAACTGGAAAAGAAAGCCGGACAGATTGTCTTTCGTGGAACATTTGAAGAGGTTGAGGCGTGGTTGCGCGGTTGAAAAACGCCGGAGGGTGATGATTTGTAGGCCCGGTAAGCGTTAGCGTCACCGGGCACAGCATCAGACTCAGAAGTCGTAACGCAGACGCACCAGGTTCATATCACCCAGGTTATCGGTGCTGGAGGTAAAGACGTGTTCGTAATCAACACGGAAACCATAATCCAGCTGGAAACTGATACCCACGCCGTTGTCGGTACGCAGGTAGTTGCGACCATTCACGTATTCAATACGGTCACCCATGAAGTACGGCTGAACGGATTTCAACGCATACTGGTTGATTGGGAATGTATAGCCCGCAAAGTATTCCAGACCCCACGCATCACCGGCAAAGTAGTCGTTAACAGACACTTTTTTGGTGGTCATAAAGTTCTGGTACCAGCCGCCGCCCAGTGAGAAGGCCCAGTTATCCGGGGTCCAGCTCAGGGCAGTACCCACGATGTTCTGATCGTACGTTTTGCTGCCGTTACCGCGCATTTCCGCACGGGTGTAGTTCCACGCCGTACCCCAGCTCAGATCGTCAGTAATGTGATAATCCGCACCCAGTGAACCACCGCCTTTACGCTTGTAGTTCAGGCCATTATTCGGGTTGTAGTCGTCGCTGAACAGATAAGATGCGTAGAGATCAACATCACCAACCGTTTTCTTATATTTCAGCATTTTGCGGGAACGGTAAGAACCATCATAGTCGCCGTTAATCCCGTTACCCGGTGCCTGACCAATCATGTCGTAGTCCCAGATATCGGTTTTCGCACCGACCACATCGTAGTAGATGCTGTTCTGTTGACCGAAGGTCAGCGTACCCCAGGTATCGCTCTTCAGACCGGTGTACAGCATACGACGCGTGGTGTCATGCGCGCCGTCAGCATAGTGATTGTCCCAGTTGAACTGCGCCGGAATGTTAACGCCCAGCTCGTAGAAGCTGATCCAACTGATGTCATCAAACAGATAGTAATCTGCCGCGAAGCGGAAACGGGTACCGCCGTCGAAGCCATTACGTTTATAGCCATTTGCGCCGTCATCGCCCGTCATGTTCTGGAACTGAGGACGAATACTCCCGCCAACGGTAAAGTTGAGACGGCTCAGCGGATTACCCGCCTGCGGATCTTGTTTCAGAACGGTGATTTCCGCCTGAGAGGCGAAAGACGTCAATGCCACTGCTGCGCCGATCGATGCCGCCAGCGCTGTTGTTTTTATAGTCATTATTTTTCCTTGATAGATTTCCTGCTAATTATTCAGCGCTTGAATATTAACTGGTATTAACACTGACGTGTTGGCGGGTTTTTAATGATTTGTGCCGTTAAATAGCGAGGGGTTATCAATTTATGCTACTAAGAAAGTACGCGCCAGCATAAAAACCGGCGCGCCATTATCACGGGATTAAACAGTAAACTGACGGAACAACGCTTTCCCTTTCAGCAGACGGACACCGAGCCAGCCCCCGCAAAGAGAAAGTAAAAGCGCGCCGCAAAGAGGCAGGACAATCCACAAGCGCCAGTCAGGTTCCCACGGGAAGTCAAACACCTGCGTTTGCAGCACCGCCAACGCGGTTTCCGCGCCGATGGACGCCACCAGCCCGGAGACCAGCCCCAGCATGGCAAATTCACACCACAGCGTAGTGCGCAGGAGTTTTTTGCCCGCGCCTAACGTACGCCAGACTACCAGTTCCTGATGGCGCTGGCGCATGCCGACCTGCACCTGCGCCAGTAGCAACAGCATGCCGCAGGCGGTTACCAGCACAACCATGACCTCCAGCGCCCGGCTAACCTGCTCCAGCACCTGCCCTACCTGCTTAAGGATCGCGCCGATGTCTAACAGGCTAATCGTCGGGAACTCACGATTAAGTTGCGTCAGCATGCCGTTGCCGTTTTCCCAGCGGAAGCTGGTCAGCCAGCTTTGCGGCTGACCATCCAGCGCGCCGGACGGAAAGATAAAGAAAAAGTTAGGGCGCAGGCTTTCCCAGTCGACCCGGCGCAAACTGGTCACCTTCGCACTGAACGCCTGAGTGTCACCCATAAAAGTGACGCTGTCGCCGAGTGAAACGTTCAACCGTTTTGCCAGCCCCTCTTCCATCGATACCTCGCCTTTTTCTGGCGGCCAGTTACCGGCGGTGATGGGGTTGTGATCCGGACGGGTATCCTGCCAGGTCAGATTCAGCTCACGATTCAGAGACTCATCTTGTCCCCCTTCTGTCGGCGTGTTGTTTATCGCCGTCAACCGCGCCCGCACGATCGGGTAGAACGCTTCCGGGATCACCTGATGCTCGGAGAGAAATGCCTTCACCTGCGGCACCTGCTCCGGGGCAATGTTGATCAGAAAATAATTGGGACTTTCCGGCGGAAGCTGCTGCTGCCAGCGATCCAGCAGATCACCGCGTAAAACCAGCAGCAGCGCCAGTAGCATAAACGACAGCGAAAACGCTGACAGCTGGCTCAGCGTCGACCACGGCTGACGTAGCAGGCGACTGACCGCGAGGCGCAGCGGCAACGACGACAGCGTCATCCCACGCAGAACGTTCAGCAGCATCCAGCCCAACACGCCGCACAGCAGCGCCAGCACGACCGCCCCCGCCAGCACCGCCCACAGCAACGGACTGCCGCCCATTAACCCGGCCAGTAACACCACCACCACCACGGTCACGATCGGCAAATAGAATTTCAGCGGCCAGACGTTGGCCGCCACGTCACGACGCAAGACGCGCAGCGGCTGGGTAGCTAATAACAAGCGATAGGGACGCAAACCGACCAGCAGCGAGATCACCGTCATGGTGCCCAACGCCCAGATCCACGGCCAGAAACTGGCAGGCGGCAGCGCGGCGGGCAGCACCGGTTTAAGCAGTACCATTAGCATCTTTTCGAATAACAGGCCGATCGCCCCGCCCGTCACGGCGGAAAGCGCCAGTACCATCAGCCACTGCCCGACAATCAGTTTTCGCAGTTGTGCCCTGCCCGCACCGAGCGTTTTCAGAATCGCCACCAGATCATAACGACTGCGACAGTAGTGATTCATCGCCACCGCCACGGCAGCGACGGCCAGCAGCAGTGTTAACAGTGCCGAAAGAAGAAGAAATTGTTGCGAACGCTCCAGGGATTTGCCTAGCGCGCCGTCGTCCTGTTCAAGTCCGTACCAGCGATGTTCCGGCTTCAGCTGCGGTAGTAGCCACTTTTCATAGCCGTCAAGCTGTTGCGGCGTGCCACCAAATTTATAGCGCCACGTGACGCGACTGCCGGGCTGCACGGCACCGGTTTTCGCAACATCCGCTGTATTCATTAACAGACGCGGCGCCATCTGGAAGGGGTTAAAGCCGGAGTCTGGCTCCTGCACCACTTCCCCAGCAATGCGCAGCGTGGCGTCGCCGACATCAATAGTGTCGCCGATTTTCAGGTTCAGCAACGCCATCAGTCGCGGCGCCAACAGTACCGTTCCCTGCTGTGGCTTGAGCCCCGGCGGATTGGTTTCCAGCTCGCCGTACATCGGATAGATGTCATCGACCGCTTTGACGTTCGCCAGCTGTGGCGTATCGCCAGCAAAGGTCATGGTGGCAAAGGTCAGTTGTTCTCCGACCTTCAGACCGCGCTGACGCGCATCGTCAATCCACGCCTGCGGCACCTCGCGTGAGCTGCGCAGTGCCCGGTCCCCCGCCATGAACTCGCGGCTTTGCTGACTTAACCCTTTTTCCATCCGGTCGCTGATGTTGCCCAGCGCCAACACGCAGGCCACCGCCAGACTCAGCGCCAGCCAGACAATCAACAGCGACGGCGAGCGCCATTCGCGCCAGAACCAGCGTGCGATCATGCCTCCTCCTGCAACTGTCCATTCACCAGGCGCAGTCGTCGGTTGCAGCGCGCCGCCAGTTGCGGATCGTGAGTCACCAGAATCAGCGTGGTGCCGTGTTCGCGGTTAAGCGAAAAGAGCAGATCGGCAATTTTTTCACCGGTCTGCCGGTCGAGGTTCCCCGTTGGTTCATCGGCAAACAGGACGTCCGGGCGACCATTAAAAGCGCGCGCCAACGCCACGCGCTGCTGCTCACCACCGGAAAGCTGCGCCGGAAGATGGTCCAGACGCTTGCCCAGACCCAGTTGTTCCAGCAGGGCTTTCGCTCCCGCTTTACTTTGTCCGCTGTTTTCGCCGCGCAGTAGTGCGGGAAGTTCGACGTTTTCCAGTGCATTCAGCGTGGGAATCAACATAAATGACTGAAAGACAAAACCGACATGCTGTGCACGCAGTTGAGCCCGGGCCTCTTCATCCATCTGATGCAACGGTTTCCCCACCAGATTGACGGCGCCGTCGGTGCCATCGTCCAGTCCGGCGAGGATCGCCAGCAGCGTAGATTTCCCCGAACCCGACTCGCCAATCAGCGCAATGGTCTCGGCGCGTTTGACAACCAGGTCAACTCCGGTAAGGATGGAAAGCTCGTGCTCCCCCTGACCGACGGACTTCTTAAGATGATGAACTTCAACAATGTTTTCCGCTGGCATTTGCCTTTCCTGTTCCTGATCCTGTTTACCTGTCGGGCCGCTGCGGCTGACACGTTGTTAATCCTCGGCGACAGCCTGAGCGCCGGGTACCGAATGTCCGCCAGTGCCGCCTGGCCTGCACTGCTCAACGACAAATGGCAGAGCAAAACCACCGTGGTGAACGCCAGCATCAGCGGCGACACCTCCCAGCAAGCGCTGGCGCGCCTGCCTGCGCTACTCAAACAGCATCAACCGCGCTGGGTGCTGGTTGAGCTGGGCGGCAACGACGGGCTACGCGGCTTTGCGCCGCAACAGACCGAACAAACGCTGCGTACCATCGTGCAGGACGTGAAGGCGGCGAACGCCGAGCCGTTGCTGATGCAAATTCGCCTGCCCGCAAACTATGGCCGTCGGTATAATGAAACCTTTAGCGCGCTCTATCCAAAGCTCGCCAAAGAATTTGATATTCCTCTGTTACCCTTTTTTATGGAAGAGGTCTATCTAAAACCGCAGTGGATGCAGGATGATGGTATTCACCCTAACCGCGATGCCCAGCCGTTTATCGCTGACTGGATGGCGAAGCAGCTGAGTCCTTTAGTAAAACACGAGTCTTAATTCAACGGAGATCCTGACAGGTAAAGTTATGCAAAAATCGGTCTTAATAACAGGATGTTCCAGCGGTATCGGCCTGGAAAGCGCGCTTGAGCTGAAGCGTCAGGGTTTTCAGGTTCTCGCCGGCTGCCGCAAACCCGACGATGTCACGCGCATGAATAATATGGGATTCACCGGCGTATTGATCGACCTCGACTCGCCTGAGAGCGTGGATCGCGCCGCTGACGAGGTGATCGCCCTGACCGATAACTGCTTATACGGGATCTTTAACAATGCCGGGTACGGCGTCTACGGTCCGCTGCCCACCATCAGCCGCGCGCAGATGGAGCAGCAATTCTCCGCCAATTTCTTTGGCGCTCATCAGCTCACGATGCGTCTGTTACCGGCCATGCTGCCGCACGGCGAAGGTCGGATCGTGATGACCTCCTCGGTGATGGGGCTTATCTCCACACCCGGACGCGGCGCCTACGCGGCCAGTAAATACGCGCTGGAAGCCTGGTCAGATGCGTTACGCATGGAGCTACGTCACAGCGGAATTAAGGTCAGCCTGATTGAACCCGGCCCTATTCGCACGCGCTTTACGGAAAACGTTAACCAGACCCAGAACGACAAACCGGTGGAAAACCCCGGTATTGCCGCACGTTTTACGCTCGATCCTGAAGCCGTCGTCGCCAAAGTGCGCCATGCTTTTATCAGCGATAAACCCAAACTCCGCTATCCCGTCACGCTGGTAACCTGGGCCGTCATGCTGCTCAAACGTCTGCTGCCGGGACGCCTGATGGACAAAATTTTGCACGGATGAGTTGAAGCGCACGCGTCAGCCCCCATGTAAAAAAGAAATCGACACAAGAGAGCGACTCCATGTCCACACAGAATATTGTCAACATTAACGAAGCGAACCTGCAGCAGACCTTAGAACTGTCGATGACCACGCCGGTCCTGTTCTACTTCTGGTCTGAACGCAGCCAGCACTGCCTGCAACTGACGCCGGTGCTGGAAAGCCTTGCCGCACAGTACAACGGTCAGTTCATTCTGGCGAAGCTCGACTGCGATGCCGAGCAGATGATTGCCTCTCAGTTCGGTCTGCGCGCTATTCCAACCGTCTATTTGTTCCAGAACGGTCAGCCGGTTGACGGCTTCCAGGGACCGCAGCCTGAAGAGGTGATTCGCGCCCTGCTCGACAAAGTGCTGCCGCGTGAAGAAGAGCTAAAAGCGCAACAGGCCATGCAGCTGATGCAGGAAGACAACTACATTGAAGCACTGCCGCTGTTGAAAGACGCCTGGCAGCTATCTAACCAGAGCAGTGAAATCGGCCTGCTACTGGCGGAAACGCAGATTGCCCTCAACCGCTCTGAAGATGCAGAAGCCGTGCTGAAAACCATTCCGCTTCAGGATCAGGACACCCGTTATCAGGGGCTGGTCGCGCAAATTGAACTGTTGAAACAGGCGGCGGATACGCCAGAGATTCAGCTACTGCAACAACAGGTGGCGGAAAATCCGCAGGACGCCGGACTGGCCGCACAGCTGGCGCTGCAACTGCATCAGGTGGGACGCAACGAAGAAGCACTGGAACTGCTGTTCAGTCATCTGAAAAAAGATCTTGCCGCCGCAGACGGTCAGGCACGTAAAACGTTCCAGGAAATTCTTGCCGCGCTGGGTACCGGCGACGCGCTGGCGTCGAAATATCGTCGTCAGCTCTACGCGCTGTTGTACTGATTTACGTTGCCCGATGGCGCTACGCTTATCGGGCCTACGCCAGTCGCTGGTTACGATTTCTTCAAACGCGTCACCACCAGTTGGTGGCGCGAGTTGTAAAACTTCCGATAGGTTAAATAGCAAGCAATGATGGTCGACAGGCTCGCCGTTGAGAGCAACATAAAGGTCACCATAATCTGATATTTAATCGCTTTGACCGGATCGATACCGGCAAAGATCAGCCCTGACATCATCCCCGGCAAACTCACCAGTCCGACCGTTTTCGCGGAGTCGATCGTTGGGATCAGCGAGGCGCGAATACTGTCGCGGATCAAGCCCGCAGACGCCATTTTCGGCGTGGCGCCAAGACTGAGTTTTTCCTGAATCTGCTGTTGTTCGCTGCTGAAACGCTGACCGAGATTGTTGTAGCACAATCCGACGGCCACCATCGCATTACCAGCGATCATCCCAGAAATGGGGATCACCTGCATCGGGATAAATTCAATCGACCCCGACAGCACCAGCACCGCCAGCGTTAACCCTGCCCCCGTCGTGATGGCAATAAACGAGGAAACAAACGCTTTATCAATATATTTACTGCGCTTCTGCGCGTTATACGCGGCGTTAAAACAGATGAATAACACCATCACTAACGTCAGGACAGCATGATTGACCGCGAAGATATATTTCAGGACATAGCCGACGATAATAAGTTGAACCACGGCGCGAGCGACGCTCCAGAGAATATCTTTCTCCAGCGCCAGTTTCTCTTTATGGCTTATCAGCATCGCCACCACCACCAGCATCATCGCTAATGCCAGTGACTCGTTAGTAATATTATGTTCATTCATTACGCGCTTCCTGCATTTCTCCGGCATGCGGCATCAGAGTGATTATTTCATCCGCATGATTAATTTCGTCTTTATCGTGAGTCACCCACAACACCCCTATCTGCTTATCGCGAGCATAGTGATGAATAATCTCATTCACATTGCGCTTATTGCTTTCATCCAGTGCGCTGGTGATTTCATCAAGCAGTAAAACCTGCGGCAAAAACTGTAAATTGCGGATCAGGGAAATGCGCTGTTTCTCTCCGCCGGAGAGCGCATTGATATTTTTCGCCAGAATCGACTCCGGCAGTTGAAAGCGGGCCAGGTCCGCCAGAAAAGCCCCAGGATCTGGACGCTGGTTACGGATTTGCCAGGGGAAGATCAGATTATCGTAGACCGTATCGCCAAACAGCGCGGGCGTCTGGGCGCAATACGAAACCTGTTGACGATAATGTTCCGGGTTGAGAGTAGCGATATCCTCTCCACCAAAGCGGATCTCACCGCTATTCGGACTGAGCAACGACGCAATAATCTTCAGTAAGGTACTTTTTCCGCAGCCGGAAGGGCCGGTGATTAATTTAAATTCACCTGGACGTAAGTCAAAACTGATGTTATTCAGAATTTTGATGGTCCCGACCTGGTAACCCACATTGTTTACCTGCAACAACCTGCTATTTTCACGCATTATCTATCCTGTTTTCGCGTTTTATCGCAAAATAGTGTATCCCTCTAATTAACAGGAGGGGAACTCTCTTTAATGAATCAGGTATAATTTCAAGAGTAACATCGCCAATCTCGACATCATGGACAGTTCAACAGGAGGTTTTTCAATGCTTATTGTTATTCCTATTCTCATTTTTGTCGCGCTGGTCATCGTCGGCGCCGGCGTGAAAATTGTTCCCCAGGGGTATCAGTGGACGGTAGAGCGATTTGGCCGCTATACCAAAACGCTGCAACCGGGCTTAAGCATCGTTGTGCCGTTCATGGACCGGATTGGACGCAAAATCAATATGATGGAGCAGGTGCTGGATATTCCCTCGCAGGAAGTGATCTCGAAAGATAACGCCAACGTCACCATTGATGCCGTCTGCTTTATTCAGGTGATTGACGCGCCGCGTGCGGCCTATGAGGTCAGCAATCTGGAACTGGCGATCATCAACCTCACTATGACCAACATCCGTACCGTTCTGGGGTCGATGGAGCTTGATGAAATGCTCTCCCAGCGTGACAGCATCAATACCCGACTGCTGCATATCGTCGATGAGGCCACCAATCCCTGGGGCATTAAAGTCACGCGTATCGAGATTCGCGATGTCCGCCCACCGGCTGAACTGATCTCCTCCATGAACGCCCAGATGAAAGCGGAACGTACTAAACGTGCGTATATTCTGGAAGCCGAAGGGGTGCGCCAGGCAGAAATCCTTAAGGCCGAAGGGGAAAAACAGTCGCAGATCCTGAAAGCTGAAGGGGAACGTCAATCCGCCTTCTTACAGGCAGAAGCCCGCGAACGTTCCGCTGAAGCGGAAGCTCGCGCGACCAAAATGGTGTCTGAAGCGATCGCCTCCGGTGATATTCAGGCGGTGAATTACTTTGTGGCGCAGAAATATACCGAAGCGCTACAGCAAATCGGCTCGTCCAGTAACAGTAAAGTGGTGATGATGCCACTGGATGCCAGCAGCCTGATGGGTTCCATTGCCGGGATCACTGAACTGATCAAGGACAGCGCCAGCGAACGGAATAAATAATGATCGAGATGATTGTGGGGCATCCCCATATTTTCTGGCTCAGCCTTGGCGGTCTGCTTCTGGCCGCTGAGATGTTGGGCGGCAACGGTTATCTGTTGTGGAGCGGCGTCGCGGCGGTCATTACCGGCATTCTGGTCTGGCTGTTGCCCGTCGACTGGGAATGGCAGGGTGTTATCTTTGCCGTCTTAACGCTGCTTGCCGCCTGGTTCTGGTGGAAGTGGATGGCGAAACGCGTTCGTGAACAAAAACCGGCAGACAGTCAGCTCAACCAGCGCGGCCAGCAACTGGTCGGCCGTCGGTTTGTCCTGGAGTCGTCTCTGGTCAATGGTCGTGGACACATGCGTGTTGGCGACAGTTCATGGCCGGTCAACGCCAGCGACGATCTGCCCGCCGGCACGCACGTTGAAGTGATTGCCGTTGAAGGCATCACGCTCTATATCAGACCCCTTACCCGATAAAACCGATGACAGGAATCGCATGATGGTCAGGAAGACGCCTCTGGCATTTAGCTTTTGTGCATTACTGGCGAGCGCCGCCCCTCAGGCATTCGCCTCGTTTGATATCGCAGACTGCACCTGGAGCGACGCGCGCTGTCTGCTAAAAGGCGCCCCTATTCTGACGCCCGATAATGATTCACGCGATAACCTGTTGCGTCTGCTGAGTGAGGCAAAGTCGTTTGCTGTGCCCGTTCAGTCGATGCCTGCGGATATCACCCGCTCACGCGATTTCTATTTTGCTTATCACCCGCAGTGGGATGACGATGATGTCCGCACGGACTCGCCTGCACAAACGCAGAATGCACCCAATACACTCGCCCAGCAGATGGCAACGCTGCAGGTAGCGGCGGTTGAATTCAACCACGACGGTGAGCAGGAAAACCGTTTTGTCTCCAATAATGCCGACAGCGTCAGTCAGTTTTTTGCCGCGCTACTGAGCGATGCTACGCTGACAGCAGAACAAAAGCAGGCGCTGGCGCAGGCACGTCTGGGACTCTATTCCGGGGCCAGCGCAGAGCAAATCACGGCCTCTCTCACTACGCTCCCGGCGGACTCACCTGCCCTGGCGTATAAAACCTATCTGATCGCCGCAGCCCATTTTTACGCGGGTGAATACGAAAGCGCGGCGCAGGCCTTCACGTCGCTGCTTAAGAGCGATCGCCCGTGGCTGGCGGAAACCGCGCAATATATGCTGATGCGCACAGCGCTGAACAAAAGCAGCCAGAACAGCGTCGGCGAATATGGCGATTTTGATATCGCGCGAATAAACCGTGAAGACGCCTTACTCGCGCAAAAAGAGGCGCAAACCTATCTCCAGCGCTGGCCTGAAGGCCGCTATGCCGATTCCGCACACGGCATGCTGCGTCGCATCCACTGGTATTTGCAGGACTGGGCGTCGCTTGCAGGATTGTATGAGCAGGCATTCCGGCAGGCCGCCGATGCGCAGACGCTGCGAAACCGGGTGATTGAATACGATAATGTCTATGGCAGGCAGTTTTACGATCAATCGGTACAGGAGGCGTTCGCCGACGCCCCTCTCGTCAGCTATACCGAGATGCTACGCGCCCTTCGTCTGAACAGCGACCAGAAGCCAACCCTGACGCAGGCTAACCTGGATGCCAGCAAACCGGTTTTTGAAAAAAGCGGAAAACTGCCGCTGTGGCGCGATCTGCAACTCAACCTGTGGCTGGCGACAGAAAACAATGCTGCGATTCTTCAGGCGGTTACCCCGGCGAAACAACTTCCGGCTCACGATATCCTCGCTTTCAGCGAACAGGTTCTCTACGGTAACGCGCTGATGGGTCAAAAGCAGTGGTCAGAAGCGCGTGATTTCTGGTCGACATTGCTGAAGCTGAGCCAGGATAACGAACAGCAGCAGTATGTGCAGGCAAAACTGGCGGCCACGCTGGTGTACAGTGGCGATACGGAGGCGGTTTTTGCCCCGGACAGCGCGGTCACCAACCTGCGTTATCGTTCCCGGGTACTGAAAACCGTGGCGACGCCTGAACAGTTGCGTCAGCAGGTCAGCCAGGGACCGAATAACGAAGAACGCACTATCGCGCTGCATACGCTGCTGGTGCGCGATCTCACAGAAAACCGCTTTAGCGACTGGCTGCAGGACCGCAAACTCGCCAGCGCCATCACACAGCCGGTGATAGGCGAAGCATTCGACGACGTCAATCTGAGCACGTTTGACTGGAACGGTGACGCCGCTGAAGTCGGTTACGTGTGCCGCAGCCTCAATGAGACCGTCGGCACGCTGAGCAAAAATCCCGATGATGCCCATGCGCTGAACTGTCTGGGTGAGTTCTTCCGCACGTCACAAACCCATGTCGATTTGTGGAAAGACAGCGCAGGGAATGGCGTGCTGGAGACCGCTATCGACCGCAAGCGTCCGGTTGGGCAGTATGATCGCCAGAGTTACTACCAGCAGGTCATCACCTCGCCAAAAGCCGAGCACGAAGACAGAAGTTACGCACTGTATCGCGCCATCATGTGTTACGCCCCGTCCGGCACGAATGAGTGTGGCGGAGAAGAGGTGGACAAACAGCAGCGCAAAGGCTGGTTCACGCAGTTGAAAACCCAGTATCCGGGCAGTCCGTGGGCGCAAAAACTCAAATACTACTGGTAATCGCGCTACTGGCGGGACAGGCGCAGGCGGATGAGACGGTTATCGCCCGTGAACATCCCGCCTTCTGGCTCTGGTCAGGGGTGAAAGCCAGCGATGAACTGAGAGGCGCCCAAACGGTCTATCTGCATCAGGGGGAAGTATTGATGCGGGCAAAGGGCGCGGAGTTTCAGCGTCTGGGGCTTCCCGTCAGCCGCCTGACGTTTCCGTCCATCTGGCTTACCGTGCGCTTTACCACGCTCGACGTTCCGGACGCGATTCCGGCACGCATCGTGCGGCTGATGCAGCGCTGGCAGGGGGCGGGAAATCAGGTGGTAGGGCTACAGGTCGATTTTGACGCCGCGACGCATCAACTCGCCGACTACGCCCGCTTTCTGCGGGTATTGCGCCAACAACTGCCACCCGATTTTGCTCTTGGGGTAACCGGATTGCTGGACTGGGCGAAAACCGGTGACATTGCAACGCTGAACGCGCTGCCAATCGATGAACTGGTAGTGCAGAGCTATCAGGGACGGCACACGGTGACGAATTATCAGGACTACCTGCCCGCCCTCTCCCGCTTGCGAATTCCCTTTAAGCTTGGTCTGGTACAGCACGGTAAGCGGGACAGCCAGGCGGAAGCGCAGTTACGCACATCCCCGTGGTATCGCGGCACGGTGGTCTTTATGCTTAATCCCGACGCGCGTTAAACCTGCGTCTTGTGGTGGCAACAGCCAGAAAGGTTATCAATAATAGGGCATTCCGCGCTGTCATCGCCCGGACACGACTCCGCCAGCGCAAGCAACTGTACGCGCATTGACTGTAATTCGCTGATATGGCGCTCAATTTCAGCCACTTTCTCCAGCGTCCGCTTTTTGACATCCGCGCTGTGACGCCCCGGATCGTTGAACAGATTTACCAGTTCACCGCACTCTTCAAGGTTGAATCCGACCTGGCGCGCCTGGCGCAGCAGCGTCAGTTCATTGAGATGCTGTTGCCCGTAGGTGCGATAACCGTTTTCACCACGCAGCGGCGGCGTGACCAGCCCTTTTTCTTCATAAAAGCGGATCGCTTTACTGGTTAAACCGGTTTTTTTTGCTACATCGCTGATATTCACACGTCCTCCGCACCTTAAGCTATGGCATGGTGTCATTATAACGTACTTGTGGCTGACACCACACACCCATCCAATAGATGCCAGTAACCTCCTGTCACTTCACAGGTCGCGGGCGTTACCACTGCCACTTTCACATTTCCGGAACCGTCGAACGTTCGTACTTCATAAACAGTGAAGAACATCGAAGCAGGCGTACCTTTTTCTGTAACAATTGCCTGTTATAAGTGATCGCTTTCGCAATTTTAACTCTTTTACTTGATCATTCTACGCGGGTAGATTTATTAATCTCCGGTAAAAATATAATATCTACTCGAGTAGAACGTGAAGAGCACAAGCCTGCGACGTATGTCGACAGATAACTTCAAGGAGTTCTTATGAACACGCATTCATCCTCTGTTCCCCTGACGGATAACCAACAAGCCGCTCAGGAGCGGCTGGAAACCCCCGAAGGACGCCGCGAATTTTGGCGAGCGACATTTTCCTGCTGGTTAGGCACCACGATGGAGTATGCCGATTTTGCCCTGTACGGCCTTGCCGCAGGCATTATCTTTGGCGATGTCTTTTTTCCGGAAGCGACACCTGTCATGGCGTTACTTTCCAGCTTTGCCGCCTATTCCGTTGGGTTTATTGCTCGCCCCATCGGTGCGCTTCTGTTCGGCTGGATAGGCGATAAACATGGTCGGAAGATTGTCATGGTTATCACGATTGGATTGATGGGCATGTCGACCATGTTAATAGGTTTGATCCCCAGCTACGCCCAGATTGGCGTCTGGGCGCCGGTATGCCTGGTTATCCTTCGATTTTCTCAGGGCCTGGGGGCCGGAGCGGAACTTTCAGGGGGTACCGTGATGCTCGGTGAATATGCTCCCGTTAAACGCCGTGGGCTGGTTTCCTCGATTATCGCGCTGGGCTCAAACAGCGGAACATTACTGGCTTCGTTGGTTTGGCTCATCGTCCTGCAAATGGACAAAGATGACTTATTAAGCTGGGGATGGCGTATTCCTTTTCTTTGCAGCATTCTTATCGCCGCTGCTGCGCTATTCATTCGTCGCCATATGCGTGAAACGCCCGTTTTTGAACGTCAAAAGGCCCTCCTGCAGGCCGAGCGAGAAAAGGTTCTTCGCGAGGGAAAAGCGCAGCAACAGCATGATACACGTAGCTTCTGGAAACGGACCCGTGCGTTCTGGACCATGGTCGGCTTACGCATTGGCGAGAATGGCCCCTCCTACCTGGCACAGGGATTTATCATTGGCTATGTCGCTAAAGTGCTGATGGTGGATAAATCAGTGCCGACCGTGGCGGTGTTTATCGCATCGGTTCTGGGATTTGCCATTATTCCTCTGGCGGGCTGGCTTTCCGATCGATTCGGCAGACGGATCGTCTATCGTTGGTTCTGCTTGTTACTGCTCCTGTATGCTTTTCCGGCATTCATGCTGCTGGATTCTCGTGAGCCATGGATTGTCATCCCAACGATCATTACCGGGATGGGAATCGCGTCACTGGGTATTTTTGGTGTTCAGGCTGCATGGGGCGTTGAGCTTTTCGGTGTCAAGAATCGTTATACCAAAATGGCATTTGCAAAAGAGCTCGGTTCGATTATGTCTGGCGGGACAGCGCCACTTATCGCCTCGGCATTGCTCTCGTTTTATGGGCACTGGTGGCCAATCGCTCTCTATTTCGCTCTGATGGCCACAATTGGACTGGTAACCACGTTCTTTGCACCAGAAACCCGTGGACGGGATCTTAACTTACCCGAGGATGCAATTTGAGGCCAGAGAACGTGAGATGCGCGTTCTTTACCAAAGATTTTTGGGTCATAACGCCTTATGCTGTCTGGAAAAAATCACTCTGAACGCAATCAGGTAGGTGCCTCGTGACTCAATCACATTCGCAACGCGTAACACGTTCTGACGTGGCAAAAGAAGCGGGAACGTCCGTCGCTGTCGTTAGTTACGTTATTAATAATGGTCCACGTCCCGTTGCCGAAGCGACCCGGCAACGTGTACTACAGGCCATTAAGAAAACCGGCTATCGACCCAATGGCATCGCGCGTGCGCTGGCTTCAGGGAGTACACAAACTTATGGGCTTGTCGCACCGGATATCTCGAACCCGTTTATCGCCTCTATGGCTCATGCTCTGCAACACGAAGCATTTGCTGATGGCAAAGTACTCCTGCTGGGTGATGCAGGCGACAGCAGCTGCCGTGAACGTGAACTGATTAATAATATGTTGCACCGCCAGGTTGACGGGCTGATCTACACCAGTGTGGATCGCCATCCTTATATCAATTTGATTCAGGAGAGCGGTACGCCCTGCGTTATGCTCGATCGCGTGGATCCTGGACTTAACGTCAGCGTTATCCAGGTTGATGAACAACAGGCGGCGATGCAGGTAACCCAACATCTGATTGATCACGGATACCGCGACATCGGCATCATCTGTGGCCCGCGTGAAATGCTGAATACTCAGGATCGTATCCGGGGCTGGCAGCAGGCGCTGGAAGCCTCATCGCTAATGGTCAATCCTTCATGGATTTTTTCGACCAACTATACCCGCGCCGGAGGTTACGAGGCGACAAAACGTATGCTGCAACGCCAGCCACCGCGCGCGTTGTTCGCGACGAATGAACAGCAGGCACTGGGTTGCTTACGCGCCCTGGCGGAACATGGGCTGCGCGTCCCTGACGATGTTGCACTGGTCTGTTTTAACGCAACACATGAATCGGCTTACAACGTCCCTTCTTTGACCGCCGTTCTGCAACCGGTCGATAAGATGGCCCGTGCGGCAATTGACATGCTGAAAAATTGGGATGGAGAGGTTCGCCGCGTTGAATTTGAGTTTTATTTACGAACAGGAGAATCGTGTGGCTGCCAGGGACATGAAGTACAACCCGAGACAACGTGAAAATACATCGATGCGTATCATAATTGACTGCGATCCAGGCAATGGCATTCCCGGCGCGAATATTGATGACGGTCTGGCGCTGGCGCTGGCGATTGCCGCTCCGCAAATCACTCTGGAGATGATCACCACTGTCGCAGGAAATACACCGGCAGACGTGGGATATGCCGTCGCTAAAGATCTCATTGCGCAATTGGATATTCCCGTTTCTGTTTACCGTGGAGCCTCGCGTGCGCTCCGGGAAGATCCGCTTCCCTGGCGTGAAAAACTGGATCAGGGTGTCGATCAGTTTGGCTTACGGCAACTCTGGTCGGAAGTTCCTGCCCCGGCATTGTGCCAGCAGGTGCCCCCCCATGCACCCGAGGCGATAGGTGAACTCATCTGTAATAACCCTGGTGAAATCACGTTGGTTGCTACCGGTCCACTCACCAATGTGGCCATTGCCCTGCAGCTTTACCCGCAGATTGTTCACGCGGTCAAAAATATCGTTGTTATGGGCGGCGTATTCAATGTGCCGGGCTACCTGAAAGATACCAATTTTGGTCTGGATCCTGAGGCGGCTCATGCGGTGCTTACCAGCGGCGCCCCCGTCACGCTGGTCCCGATGGATGTGACAACGAAAACTCAAATGCTTCACGCCGATTTGGATCGTCTGGCAAAAACAGAAAACGGGCTTAGCCGTTATCTGGCGCAAACCATTCGCCCGTGGATCACCTACTCGATGCAAACCCGCCATCTGCCCGGATGTTGGATCCATGATGCGTTAACCGTTGCCTGGTTACTGGACCCCTCTCTGGCAACAATGGAGGAAGATTACCTGGATGTCTCTCTGGAAGGCATCACGCGCGGTATGACCTGTCGCTATGGACGTGACACGTTGCGTCTCAATGTAGGGATCCCTGAACCAAAAGGTGCGCGGGTAAAAATTCTGCAGAGCATCGATAACCGGCGTCTTCTTTCGCTGATTGAGCACTATATCCATACCTACCGCGCCTAGCGTTACGGGTCAGAAAAGGAGACCTTTTTACGCTGTTTGAGGTGAGTTTTCCGGAGGAAATATGAATACGTTATCCTTCCTCTTATTCGGTGAAGGAGAATCTCTGTTAATTACGCTGGGCAAAATTTGCGTCGCTTTTATCCTCGGCGGGATCATCGGTCTTGAAAGAGAATCGAAAGGAAAGCCTGTCGGATTTAAAACGTGCGTCATTATTTCCGTCGCCAGCTGCGTTCTGACCATCGTCTCTATTCAGTCAGCAGAGTATTACGCGGAAATCTCGATGAATATACGTAGCGATCCGATGCGCCTGGCCGCACAAATTATCAGCGGCGTAGGCTTTCTCGGTGCAGGTGTTATCCTTCATCGCCATGACGACGCCATCTCCGGGCTGACAACCGCAGCCATTGTATGGGCTTCTGCGGGAGTGGGAATTACCAGTGGCGCCGGTTTTTATATGCATGCGCTTCTTGCCACAGGCTTGTTCCTGCTGGCCATAAAGCTCAGCTATTTTGTCATCTTTTTACAAACTAAAAATCAATTGCCCGGTAAAGTTAAGATTCGCATTATTCTTGACGAAAAATCAGGGCTACAAACGCTGGTGGAAAGTATTAATCAGCAAAAAAACATTATTGAAGCTATCACCATCCGCGATGTCAAAAAGGGGAAAATAGAGGTTAATCTTAAAGTCGTGATTAGAAAAAAAATGACCTTACCGGAACTTTACAACAACCTTTCCACCCTCGAACATGTCTGCGCCATCGCACTGGAACATTAAAAAAACAGGGTGAAAACAAATCCCTTGACCTTCCCCTTGCTGGAAGGTTTTCAAGTGGCGCAGCAACGTAAGATACTGCGCCAATTCAGCATTTTACAGACTTAACTAGCCCTCAAAACCCCCGTATTGCCTCCAGAGTGTGGACACAATGTGGACATTCCACTTAGGGGATTGTAGCTCACTGCATCCAGTAAATAGTGCAGTGTAGCGCAAAACCGCGCCCGCTAGCGCAGTTTTGCGCTGACAACGTACTGATGCCTGCACAACACAAGGCAAAAGGAAAAGCTTATTGCTCTGCTGTCTGCTCGTACTGCTTCTTGCGCACAGTGCTTCGACTCTCTACATACTTATACATAACAGGCGCAACTATACCCGCTGTAATCATGGCGCAAATTTGCCAAATATAATCGCCATAATTATATAAATAATGTTTTGATATTGTTTGAGTAATCCCATGTATCAAATAAAGAGAAAAGCTACATGTTCCAAGCATAGTAATGGGACGTGAAGTTAGCAATCCAAAGTAATCACACCCGCACTTAATTGTATAAAACACAATAAACATATAAAGTGGAGTCGTTGTGTTATAAGCATGCCTGGTAAAATACAAGGCTAAAAAAAGCAACAACACGCATATTAGATCTGACGGTCTTTTGTTGGTTTTTATTGTTGCAACCAAGAAACCCGCAAGAAAGTACATGATATAACTCAAGTATTGCTCATTACCAATGAGATACTTATAACCTAAGACAAGCACCATTAGAGAAACGACAAATACTTCCTTATACTTTATTTTTTTCATAATTAGATATATAAGTGGTATCGCAAAGTACAAGCGTAATTCCCACACCAATGTCCAAAAAACACCAGACGTGGCAATTTGGAGAGACATACCATTGATATTTGCTCCGGGGGCTTTGAAAATAAAAGGAAGTGAAGATATAAACCATTCCCAAACAGGAGTGTGTCCACCCACATTCATGATAAATGTTGTAATGTAGATAATAAACAACGTTGCAATTACTGGTGGGTATATCCTCATAAACCGTGAAATAGCGAAATCTTTAACATTGAATGATTCTGCAAGTGCTTTTCTGAAAAATAGAAATGCGGAAAGCATAAAAAAAACACCAACAGATAACTCACCGGTTAAATATATAGCTCTTTTAACATTACTTATAGTAATGTAATCAAGAGACCAATAGAAATCAGATTCCCCGCCAGCTCGCCAGTATAAATGAAAGACGGCAACCATGGCAGCACAAATTCCGCGCAAACCATCAAGTGCGGCATACTTATGCTTTTGCGGTTTAATACCCAGAGACTTCGATGTAATAAAAACGGTCACAATTAATATGCTAAGATAGAATCCGTATTCAAGTATATATTTCATTATTTTTCTTGTTTAATCTCATGACTTTTGTGGATATTAACATCTCTTTTATCAATGATGAATCATCACTGTCGTGACTTACGTGTCGGCTCACAGCGATGTCACAGAGAAGCTCGCTGCATAGCGAGGCTTTGTCATTGTAATGTGGACACTTTTGTCGAAGTGTAGACGCTATGTGGACACTGATTTTAAAATCCCTTTCAATCAGCAATTTAAACACTTGACCTTCCCCTTGCTGGAAGGTTTAACCTTTATCACAGTCAGTTAATCCCTGTAATAAAGGAGTGAAGAGATGTCTCACACTATCAACCTGACCCTGGACGGCCTGTCCTGCGGTCACTGCGTCAAACGCGTAAAAGAGAGTCTTGAACAATGCCCGGATGTTGAACAGGCTGAGGTTACCGTGACTGAAGCGCACGTCACCGGCACTGCCAGCGCCGAAGCGCTTATCGACACCATCAAACAAGCCGGTTACGGCGCAGAGTTAAGCCACCCAAAGGCTAAACCGCTGGCGGAGTCATCAATCCCGTCGGAAGCACTGGCAGCGGTCCCTCCTGAGCTTCCGGCAGCGACGGCTGAAGATGAGAGCCAACAGCTGCTGTTAAGCGGCATGAGCTGCGCCAGCTGTGTTTCCCAGGTACAAAATGCGCTGCAAAGCGTTCCCGGGGTCACGCAGGCACGGGTAAACCTCGCGGAACGTACTGCGCTGGTGATGGGCAGTGCGTCCGCCGCCGATTTAGTCCAGGCGGTGGAAAAAGCCGGCTATGGCGCGGAGGCGATTGAAGACGATCTCAAACGCCGTGAGCGCCAGCAGGAAACCGCCGTCGCGACAATGAAACGCTTCCGTTGGCAGGCGATTGTCGCCCTGCTGGTGGGTGTGCCGGTGATGGTCTGGGGGATGATGGGCGATAACATGATGGTGACCGCCGACAACCGCAGCCTGTGGCTGGCGATAGGTCTGGCGACGCTCGCCGTGATGGTTTTTGCAGGCGGCCATTTTTATCGCAGCGCGTGGAAGAGCCTGATGAACGGTACCGCCACGATGGACACCCTGGTGGCGCTGGGCACCGGCGTAGCCTGGTTGTACTCGATGAGCGTCAACCTGTGGCCGCAGTGGTTCCCGATGGAAGCGCGTCATCTTTATTATGAAGCCAGCGCGATGATCATTGGTCTGATTAACCTCGGACACATGCTGGAAGCCCGCGCGCGTCAGCGCTCGTCTAAGGCGCTGGAAAAATTACTCGATCTCACGCCGCCAACGGCGCGAGTGGTGACAGAAGACGGTGAAAAGAGCGTACCGCTGGCAGAGGTTCAACCGGGAATGCTGTTGCGTCTGACCACCGGCGACCGCGTACCGGTTGACGGTGAAATCACCCAGGGCGAAGCCTGGCTGGATGAGGCGATGCTTACCGGCGAACCTATCCCACAACAAAAAGGGGAAGGCGACAGTGTGCATGCCGGTACCGTTGTGCAGGATGGCAGCGTGTTGTTCCGCGCCAGCGCAGTCGGCAGCCATACGACGCTGTCGCGCATTATCCGTATGGTGCGCCAGGCCCAGAGCAGTAAGCCGGAAATCGGTCAGATGGCCGATAAGATTTCCGCCGTGTTTGTTCCGGTTGTGGTCGTGATTGCGCTGGTCAGCGCGGGTATCTGGTACTTCTTTGGCCCGGCGCCGCAAATTGTCTACACCCTGGTGATTGCAACCACAGTACTGATTATTGCCTGTCCGTGTGCGCTGGGGCTGGCAACACCAATGTCTATTATTTCCGGCGTGGGTCGTGCGGCTGAGTTTGGCGTACTGGTGCGTGATGCCGATGCGCTGCAGCGCGCCAGCACTCTGGATACCGTGGTCTTCGACAAAACCGGGACACTGACCGAAGGCAAACCCCAGGTGGTGGCGATTAAAACTGTAGGCGAGACTGATGAGGCGCAGGTGCTGCGTCTGGCGGCGGCGCTTGAGCAAGGCTCCAGCCACCCGCTGGCACGAGCGATTCTCGACAAAGCCGGTGATGGTGCACTGCCGCAGGTCAACGGTTTCCGCACCCTGCGTGGATTAGGCGTTAGCGGTGAAGCCGAAGGGCATACGCTGTTGTTGGGCAACCAGGCCCTGCTGAACGAGCAGCAGGTTGACACTCGCGAACTGGAAACCGAGATATCGGCCCAGGCTTCTCAGGGCGCTACGCCGGTGCTGCTGGCGATTGATGGTAAAGCGGCAGCGCTGCTGGCCGTGCGCGATCCGCTGCGTAGCGACAGCGTGGCCGCCCTTCAGCGACTGCACCGCGCCGGCTATCGTCTGGTGATGTTAACCGGCGATAACCCGACGACGGCTAACGCCATCGCCAAAGAGGCGGGAATTGATGAGGTGATTGCCGGCGTTCTGCCGGACGGTAAAGCCGATGCCATTAAACGTCTGCAAAGCCAGGGGCGTCAGGTGGCGATGGTCGGTGACGGCATCAATGATGCACCGGCGCTGGCGCAAGCCGATGTCGGGATCGCAATGAGCGGCGGCAGCGATGTGGCTATCGAAACCGCTGCAATTACCCTGATGCGTCATAGCCTGATGGGCGTGGCAGATGCACTGTCTATTTCCCGCGCAACGCTTCGAAACATGAAGCAAAACCTGCTTGGCGCATTCATCTACAACAGCATCGGTATTCCTGTTGCAGCCGGTATTCTGTGGCCGTTTACCGGTACGTTGCTGAACCCGGTGGTTGCCGGTGCGGCGATGGCGCTCTCGTCCATTACCGTGGTGAGCAA
Source organism: Citrobacter sp. LST-B2 (assembly GCF_057983045.1). Lineage (NCBI taxonomy): Bacteria > Pseudomonadati > Pseudomonadota > Gammaproteobacteria > Enterobacterales > Enterobacteriaceae > Citrobacter > Citrobacter sp. LST-B2. The sequence continues at coordinate 1,358,302 of NZ_CP192598.1, read as the reverse complement.
CGCGAACCGACTGCTGCGCTTTAAACCGAAAGAGTAAGCGATGCCGGATGGCGTTTTAGCGCCGCCATCCGGCAATTCACACATTGCACACCCCTGGGCCACGCGTTAGCATGGGCTTCTGATTAGGGAGGTCGCATGGATCTGTTTTACCGGGTAAAAACATTCTTCGCTACGCTATCCGGCAATCGCTATACCTGGCCCGCCATTGATGTTTCGTTGCCCGGCAACCGCCATTTCCACCTGATTGGCAGTATTCATATGGGCAGTCGCGATATGTCCCCTCTCCCTGCCAGACTGCTCAAAAAGCTTAACAGCGCCGATGCACTAATTGTTGAGGCCGACGTCTCCGGCAATGACAGCCCTTTTGCCGATCTACCCGAATTTGCCGCACTGGAAGAGCGCATCAGCGAGGAGCAGTTGCGCAATCTGCATCGCGCGACCGATGAATTGGGGATCTCTCCGACGCTGTTTTCCACACAACCGCTGTGGCAAATCGCGATGGTGTTGCAGGCCACCCAGGCGCAACAGTTGGGATTACGCCCGGAATACGGTATTGATTATCAACTGTTGCAGGCCGCGAAAAAGGCAGAAAAACCGGTGATTGAACTGGAAGGTGCCGCCAGCCAGATTGCACTGTTGTGTGAACTGCCAGACAACGGCCTGGCACTGCTGGAGGACACACTAACGCACTGGCACACCAACGCCCGGCTACTGCAACAGATGATGAGCTGGTGGCTTGACTCCCCGCCGCAGGACAATCACCTGACGCTTCCCAACACCTTCAGTCAGTCGCTGTACGATGTGCTGATGCATCAACGCAATATCGCCTGGCGGGATCGTCTGGCGGCACTGCCTGCGGGTCGCTATGTGGTGGCCGTCGGCGCGCTGCACCTTTATGGAGAGGGAAATCTGCCGGAGCTGATGCGATAAAAAAAGTGGCCAATATTTCTATTGGCCCGTCAAAGAGGAATTTCATCATTATTATTATGCCGCCGCTTAATGCGACGGTGTATGTCGATTGTCGCTCAAACTCTGCATCCTGCCAACATAATTGCGCAAGATGGTACTATATTTCGAACATTCGTTAGAGATATGCTTGACTCGTCATTTGGTTTAGCCAGGAAAAATAGCTATGACACCCGCCGTTAAATTACTCGAAAAAAACAAAATTACGTTCAGGATCCATACCTACGACCACGATCCCGCCGAGACCAACTTCGGCGATGAGGTGGTGCGCAAGTTAGGGCTGAATGCCGATCAGGTGTACAAAACGCTGCTGGTGGCGGTGAATGGCGATATGAAACATCTGGCGGTTGCAGTCACGCCCGTGGCCGGACAACTGGATCTGAAAAAAGTCGCCAAAGCACTCGGCGCGAAAAAGGTCGATATGGCCGATCCGCTGGTTGCGCAACGCACGACCGGGTATCTGGTCGGCGGCATTAGCCCACTGGGACAAAAAAAACGTCTACCGACGCTGATTGATGCGCCAGCCCGGACGTTTGACACCATTTTTGTCTCTGGCGGCAAACGCGGGCTGGATATTGAACTGGCGGCGGTTGATTTAGCCGCGATTCTGGAGGCTGAATTCGCCGATATCGCCCGCCGGGATTAAGTGATTATAGAATGATGGCCTGATAGCGCGACGCTTATCAGGCCAGGAAACCGCACTAACCTGTAGGCCGGATAAGGTGCCCGCACCGCCATCCGGCACTCCGCCCTGTTACTGCCAGCTAACTTCCCCCTTCGGCTCATACGCACTGGCATCCAGCGGTGAGTTTTTCTGAATGTATTCCTTCAGCACTTCCGCATCAATAAACCCGGTGTTGACGTACCCCGGTTTGTTATCAATACGCGGATAGCCGTCGCCGCCGGTCGCGTTAAAGCTGAGCGTCGCCATACGGTAGGTTTTTGCCGGGTCAACCGGCTCGCCGTTGATTTTCAAATCGTTGAGCTTGCCCTCTTTTGCCACAAAGCTAACCCTGGCAAACTGCGGATAGGCGCCGGAGTCCGGTTTCATTTGCGCCACGGCCGTCAGATAATCCGTCACATCCTTACCGTTCATGTCGGCATATACGACAACGTTGCCGAATGGCTGAACCTTCAGCACGCTTTTATAGGTGATATCCCCGCCGTCAATCGAGTCACGAATGCCGCCGCCGCTCATGACGCCAAAATCGGCACCGGTGCGCGCCATTTGCGCAGCCAGAATCAAATGCCCCATGTTGGTTTGTACAAAACGGACCTTGCTGCGATCGCCTTCCAGTCGGTCATTCACCGCACCAATTTTCACATCCAGCTGCGCTTTTCCTTTATTCTGGAACGGTGACAACAGCGAGAGCATCTGCGCATTCTCCGCGATTTCCGGGGTGTAAAGTACGTGCTCACTTTTCCCGTCTTCCCAGGTCACTTTCTTCTTCAGGTTCACCGGAATCAGCTGATAGTTGACCATTTTCATCTCGCCGTTACGGAACTCAAAGTCCGCGCGACCCACGTATTTCCCCCACTCATGAGCCTGCACGATCCAGATACCATTCTGTTTGTCCGGTGCACACGGCGTACCGGGAACGTAATCCACCTGTTTCTTATTTTCCGCCGCCATGCACACCGGGTCCTGTGAGTGACCACCCACAATCATCGCCAGCGCGCCCTCTGGCAGACTGCGCGCCATTTCAACGTCGCCCGGTGCGTTCGATCCGTGGTTGCCGTTGTCGTAATGCCCCATATGAGTGGTGGCAATCATGACGTCCGGCTTTTCATTCATCTGCAATTCCTGAATCACCACCTTTGCCTCTTCCGCTGGTTTGCGAAATTCAATATCGGTGAAGAACTCAGGGTTACCGATTTTCGCCGTGTCGTCGGTGGTCAAACCGATCACCGCGATTTTCAAATCCTGGCGTTTAAAAATGGCCCAAGGTTTAAACAGGCGCTCGCCGGTACTTTTCTGGTAAATATTGGCTGAGAGAAACGGGAACTTCGCCCACTTCTCCTGCTGACGCAGGACAGTGAGCGGATTATCAAATTCGTGGTTACCGACCGCCATCGCGTCATAACCAATCAGGTTCATCCCGCGAAAGTCGGGCTCAGCATCCTGTAGATCCGATTCGGGTACGCCGGTATTGATATCACCGCCGGACAGCAGCAGGACGCTGCCCCCTTCGGCAGCCACCTCGCGACGAATCCCGTCCACCAGCGTTTTTTGCGCTGAGAGACCGTACTCGCCGTATTCGCTGCGCCAGAAATGGCCATGGTGATCGTTGGTATGCAGAATGGTGATTTTATAGGTTTTATCTTTTTCATAAGCCTGAGCAGGCTGACCTGCCAGCGTGAATGCGGCGAACAGTGCCAGCGCCACACCCCGTTTCAAAAATTTCATGTTTCTCTCCCTGATTCCTTCACTCGGCTGAAATTACAATTATCTGAAATAATAGTCGAATAAGTTTTCAGAATTGAGACTTCCTTCAAACCTCGTCCGCAGGTATGTTAGTCAGGTAATAATCACAATGACGATATTCCCCTGTGCGCAACATCATTCACGTTGCATCCGGGTAGCGTGAAGGATAAAGCGCATACATCGCAAATCAGACAGAAGTGACTTTCTATGGCAATGAGTGAACAAACCCAGCCAGCACCTGGTGCGTCCGCGCCAGTCGCTAAGGCACGCACGTCGTTCGGCATTTTAGGCGCGATCAGCCTTTCACATCTGCTTAACGATATGATTCAGTCGTTAATTCTGGCGATCTATCCGCTATTACAGTCCGAATTTTCACTGACCTTTATGCAGATAGGGATGATCACCCTGACCTTCCAGTTGGCCTCTTCGCTACTACAACCGGTGGTTGGCTACTGGACCGATAAGTACCCGATGCCGTGGTCGCTGCCGATTGGCATGTGCTTTACGCTAAGCGGTCTGGTGCTGTTGGCAATGGCCGGCAGTTTTGGCACCGTGCTGTTGGCTGCCGCGCTGGTCGGCACCGGTTCTTCGGTATTCCACCCGGAATCGTCCCGTGTGGCGCGTATGGCCTCAGGCGGACGCCACGGTCTTGCCCAGTCCATCTTCCAGGTGGGCGGTAACTTTGGTAGCTCCCTCGGTCCGTTGTTGGCGGCAGTGATTATCGCCCCTTACGGCAAAGGTAATGTGGCCTGGTTCGTTCTTGCGGCGCTGCTGGCCATTGTTGTGCTGGCGCAAATTAGCCGCTGGTATGCCGCGCAGCATCGAATGAGCAAGGGGAAACCAAAAGCAACGATTATCAATCCACTGCCGCGCAATAAGGTGGTGCTTGCGGTCAGCGTCCTGCTGATCCTGATTTTCTCGAAATACTTCTATATGGCGAGCATCAGCAGCTATTACACCTTTTATCTGATGCAAAAATTCGGATTATCGGTACAAAACGCGCAATTTCACCTCTTTGCTTTCCTGTTTGCGGTTGCTGCAGGAACGGTAATTGGCGGGCCTTTAGGCGATAAGATTGGCAGAAAATATGTCATTTGGGGCTCTATCCTCGGCGTCGCGCCGTTTACGTTGATTTTACCTTATGCCACTCTGCACTGGACCGGCATTTTAACGGTGATCATTGGTTTTATTCTCGCCTCGGCGTTTTCCGCCATTCTGGTGTATGCCCAGGAACTACTGCCGGGTCGTATCGGCATGGTTTCTGGTCTGTTTTTTGGTTTTGCCTTTGGGATGGGTGGCCTGGGAGCCGCGGTGTTAGGTCTGCTCGCTGACCATACCAGCATCGAGTTAGTCTATAAAATCTGTGCTTTCCTGCCACTTCTGGGGATCTTGACCATATTCCTACCTGATAACCGGCATAAAGCCTGAGTTTTTGCGGCTAAAGCTAAACTTTAGCCGCCCTCTCAGCCTGCTGCCATAAGCCTTTGCTCTGTCTACAACCCATTCGTTTTCCGATCCGTGCTTTTTTCAGCTCAAATTGCAGTTTTCTTCAAAATTCAATAATTATTCATAAACATAATAGTCAAAATTGTCATAAACTATTACCTGGAATTTTGGAAATCAGCTACCAAAGGAGACGGAATGCATCACGCCACCCCGCTTATCACCACCATTGTTGGCGGCCTTGTGCTCGCTTTTATACTCGGCATGCTTGCCAATAAACTGCGTATTTCTCCTCTGGTGGGATATCTGTTAGCGGGCGTTCTGGCCGGTCCTTTTACGCCAGGCTTTGTGGCTGATACCAAACTTGCGCCGGAGCTCGCTGAGCTTGGCGTTATTCTGCTGATGTTCGGCGTCGGTTTGCACTTTTCACTGAAGGATTTGATGGCGGTAAAGTCGATAGCCATTCCCGGCGCGATCGCCCAGATAGCCGTGGCGACGCTGTTGGGTATGGCCCTTTCCGCCATGCTGGGCTGGTCGCTGATGACCGGTATCGTCTTTGGTTTATGTCTTTCAACCGCCAGTACCGTGGTGCTGCTGCGCGCGCTTGAAGAACGACAACTGGTCGACAGTCAGCGAGGGCAGATTGCCATCGGCTGGCTGATTGTTGAAGATCTGGTAATGGTACTGACGCTGGTTCTGCTGCCAGCCGTCGCCGGAATGGTGGAAAAAGGTAACGTCGGCTTCGCCTCGCTGGCCGTCGACATGGGCATTACCATCGGTAAAGTTATCGCCTTTATCGCCATTATGATGCTGGTTGGCCGCCGTCTGGTACCGTGGATTATGGCGCGCAGCGCGGCAACCGGCTCCCGCGAACTGTTTACCCTTTCCGTACTGGCGCTGGCATTAGGTATCGCTTTCGGCGCGGTGGAACTGTTTGATGTCTCCTTCGCGCTGGGCGCGTTCTTTGCCGGGATGGTACTGAATGAATCGGAACTGAGCCACCGCGCGGCCCACGATACCCTGCCGCTGCGCGACGCGTTTGCCGTCCTGTTCTTTGTCTCCGTCGGTATGCTGTTTGATCCGCTGATTCTGATCCAACAACCGCTGGCCGTGCTGGCAACGCTTGCCATCATTATCTTTGGTAAGTCGGTCGCCGCCTTTTTCCTGGTGCGTCTGTTTGGCCACTCGCCGCGCACCGCACTGACCATCGCCGCCAGCCTGGCGCAGATTGGTGAATTCGCCTTTATTCTCGCCGGTCTGGGGATGGCGCTGAACCTGCTGCCGCAGGAAGGGCAAAATCTGGTGCTGGCAGGGGCGATTCTGTCGATTATGCTCAACCCGGTGCTGTTTGCTCTGCTGGAAAAATATCTGGCAAAAACCGAGACGCTGGAAGAACAAACGCTGGAAGAGGCTATCGAGGAAGAGAAACAAATTCCGGTGGATATCTGCAACCACGCGCTGCTGGTCGGTTTTGGCCGTGTCGGCAGTCTGCTCGGTGAAAAACTGATGGCGGCCGGGATGCCGTTAGTGGTTATCGAAACGTCGCGGACACGAGTGGATGAGCTACGCGAGCGCGGGATCCGCGCGGTGCTGGGGAATGCCGCCAATGAAGAGATTATGAATCTGGCGCATCTGGACTGCGCCCGCTGGCTAATCCTCACGATTCCTAACGGCTATGAGGCCGGTGAAATTGTTGCGTCTGCCCGCGAGAAATGCCCGAATATTGAGATTATTGCTCGTGCGCATTATGACGATGAGGTCGAGTACATTACCGAACGCGGCGCTAATCAGGTCGTGATGGGCGAGCGTGAAATCGCCCGTACGATGCTGGAATTGCTGGAAACACCCCCTGCGGGTGAAATCGTGACCGGGTGATCGTCGTGGCATCGGCTCGTTTGCCTGATGGCGCTTCGCTTATCAGGCCTACGTGATGACACAGATGATGGTTACGCCAGGCCGGATAGGACGTTTACGTCGCCATCCGGCATAATGACTTAACGATCCCAGTACGACTCTTCGAGGCTATCCTCACGCTCCGGCAGTCCACGCGTCAGACGCGGAGAGTGCTGGTTCAGTACCTGATAACTCACACGATTGGCATATTTACACACCTGAGCTAATGACGAATAGGTCAGCCAGGTGAACTTGTGCTTACTGGAATTCGGCACGTTCGAACGGTGATAGCTGTTGGCGGTAATATCGTGCAGCAGCGCCGCCAGCGCGCCGTCACCTGCGCCATTGGTGTTCATGATCTTTTCCGGACCGCCCATATACGGCGCGATATGGGAATAGACGCGCAGCGGATTGCGACAGTCTTTATGGCGCATCGCGCGGCTGAACTCATATTGGTTAAATTCGGCAATCGCCCCAGGCAACAACGGGTGTTGAGTTTTGCGTTTGGCTTCCTCTTCGGTAAAGCCCGCCATGTACAGCCCTACCGGTCCGGCGGTACACAACACCAGATCGACCCAGTCCAGCGCTTTATCAGATGCCAGCAGCGGATCGTTTTCACCGGTCAGCGCTTCGGCCTCTTCTTCATTCATTGCCAGGATTGAGACGTTCTCTTTCAGGAAACCCTGCCACCATTGCGGGTTATCGGCGATCACGAATTTGGTCCCAAGCGTCAGCACCACGGGCACATTGTGCTTTTTAGCGTACTCAATGGCCTTCATGGTGGCTTCCGGCATCGGCTCGCCTGGCTTGCAGCGTACCAGATAGGAGGTCAGCACCAGCGCCGATGCCCCGGCAATCACCGGTTCCGGAATGCTTTCCGCGCGCAGCTGGTTCATGTGCCCTGGGCTGATGGCGAAGGTACGCTCACCGGATTCGCCTATCAGGGTAAAGCAGCGGCCAATCGGCCCGTCAACGCCCTGCAGATAGTTGAGGTCGGTCCGGCTGGAGGTGTTACACAAATAGCGGTAAGCGTAGCTGCCAATTTCGATGTTGCTGCACATCACGCCCAGCAACACCGAACGGTCATCGGCCAGCACGGAGTAGTTGTGCATGGTGTTACCAATCGTGCCACCGGCAAACTGATGGGTGATCAGATTGTCACGCACCAGTTCCTGATACAGCGCTTCGGCCACATCGTCTTCAATCACCAGTGAATGCCCGGCACTCAGTCCATAACGTTGTACAAACGCGTCATCCACTTTCGCTTCAATATCGACCAGCGTTTGATCGATCCCCACCACCCATGCGGCGCTGGTTTCATTTTCAGGCTGGATTTGTTGCAGCAGTGGATCGCGTGCGTTGACAGGGAAATAGTGTTTGGATTTGCGTTTACCGGGAAATTTCATAGCTGTTTTTACAGGTGGATAACTGAGCGGTGCATGGTAGCACATTCCCCTCTGGACGACAGAGTTTCAATAACAGACGAACGGATCGCAGTTTCCACGACGGAAGCTTTTACAATGGGTCGATTTCACAAGGAGCGTTTTATGAAACCAGAGAATAAACTTCCCGTACTGGCCAGCATTTCAGACGAGATGCGCGCGGTGCTGAATGTCCGGCAGGACGATTTGCCTCCCTGGCCTGCCGCCGATGATGTGCCAGCGATGCGCCAACACTACATTCTTGAACGGCGCTTCTGGAACGCGGATGCACCGCAAATGCCAACGCGGGAATATGCCCTCCCCACGCCCTGGGGAGAGGTGACAACGCGCCTGTACAGCCCGACGCCAGACAGTCAGGCCACGCTGTTTTACCTGCATGGTGGCGGTTGTATTCTCGGTAATCTGGATACCCATGACCGAATCATGCGCCTGCTGGCAAGCTATACCCAGTGCACGGTAATCGGCGTCGACTATTCACTCTCACCTGAGGCGCGCTTTCCGCAGGCCATTGAAGAGACCATTGCCGCCTGCCAGTTCTTTTATCAGCAGGCGGACGACTATCAGTTGAATATGACGCACATTGGCTTTGCCGGTGATTCCGCTGGTGCGATGCTGTCACTCGCCAGCGCGCTGTGGCTGCGCGATAAGCACATATTTTGTGGAAAGGTGGCAGGCGTGCTGTTGTGGTATGGACTGTACGGCTTACAGGACTCAGCAAGTCGACGACTGATGGGCGGCGACTGGGACGGCCTCAGCCGCCAGGATTTGGAGATGTACGAAAAAATGTATCTGCGTAATGCCGACGATCGCGAGTCGCCGTACTATTGCCTGTTCAACAACGACCTGACGCGCGATGTGCCGCCCTGCTTTATCGCCGGTGCGGAGTTTGACCCACTGATCGACGACAGCCGTCTGCTCTTCGAGACGCTTCAGGCGCACCAACAGCCCTGCGAATACAAAATGTATCCCGGCACGCTGCACGCCTTTCTGCACTACTCACGCATGATGAAATCTGCCGATGACGCCTTACGCGATGGTGCGCGTTTCTTCACTCAGCAGATTAACGCTGCACGTTAGCGGTACGGGGCTGTCAGTTTCAGCATCATATCGATATGTTCCGGCGCGGCATTTAGCGCCGGAATATATTCATACTTTTTACCGCCCGCTTCGAGGAAGATCTCTTTATTCTGCACCGCAATTTCTTCCAGCGTCTCCAGACAATCCGCCGCGAAGCCCGGACACATCACCTGAATATGGCCCGTTCCCTTCTCGCCTAACATCTTCAGCGTTTCATCAGTGTAGGGCGTCAGCCACGGTTCACGACCAAAACGCGACTGGAAGGTCATCATTACTTTTTCTGGTGGCAGACCGAGCGCTGAGACCAGCTCACGGGTGGTATCACGACAGCGCTGCGGATAGTCGTCGCCTTCATCAGCAAAGCGCTGCGGAATGCCGTGGTAGGACAACAGCAGCAAATCCGGTTCGCCGTGTTCGGCGAACGAAGCCCGCGCACTGTTCGCCAGCGCGTCAATATAAGCGCGATCGTCGGCGTAATCGCGAATAAACGAAATGCCGGGAATACGACGTTTACGCGCCAGAATGCGCGCCAGCTCATCCCAGACCGCAGCAACCGTTGAGCAGGAATATTGCGGGTACAGCGGCAGCACGACGATATGATCCACGTGGTTCGCCAGCAGCTCGTCCACCGCGCTTTCCAGTGACGGCGAGCCATAGCTCATGCCCAGCGCGACGGGCGTGTCCGCCAGGCGCGCAGCAAGCGCCTGCTGCTGTTGACAGCTGTAGACCATTAACGGAGAGCCGCCTTCCATCCAGACAGACTGATAAAGCTTTGCCACACGCGGGGCGCGAAGCGGCAAAATCACGCCGCGCAGCAGCGGCCACCACAACACGCGGGGCGTATCGACAACGCGTGTATCGCTTAAGAATTGCCGGAGATAGCGTGTTACTGCCGCCGGAGTGGGGGCATCGGGAGTGCCAAGATTTGCCAGCAGGATACCGGTTTTCGTCTGACGCATTACCGCCTCTTATCGATTCAAATTGTTGATAATTGTAGCGGAAAAGTGAGTAAGAAGAACTAATTGCTGTGAGAGGTAAAACGAGAATTTGCCTGATGGCGCTACGCTTATCAGGCCTACGCGATAATGGCAGGCCTGATAAAAGGTTCACTACGCGAAAAACTTAACCGAGGATTTTTTCCAGCGCGGCGCGCACGTCAGCAACGGCCTGAGTCCCGTCAACTTTCGCGTATTGCGTGTTACCTGCTGCCGCTTCTTTCTGGTAGTAACCAATCAGCGGCGCCGTCATCTGATGGTATTCCACCAGACGCTTACGCACGGTCTCTTCCTGGTCGTCTTTACGGGTGGTCAGCTCTTCGCCGGTCACGTCGTCTTTACCTTCAACCTTAGGCGGGTTGAATTTGATGTGGTAAACGCGGCCAGACGCAGCGTGTACGCGACGACCAACGATACGGTCAACGATCAGCTCATCCGGTACGTCGAATTCGAGAACATAATCCACCACGATACCGGCTTCTTTCATGGCGTCAGCCTGCGGAATCGTGCGCGGGAAACCATCTAACAGAAAACCGTTACGGCAATCTTCCTGCGCGATACGCTCTTTTACCAGCGCGATCACCAGCTCATCCGTCACCAGCTTACCGGCGTCCATGATGTCTTTCGCTTGTTTGCCCAGCTCGGAGCCAGATTTCACGGCGGCACGCAGCATATCACCGGTGGAGATTTGCGGAATACCATACTTCTCCATGATGAACTGAGCCTGAGTTCCTTTACCCGCGCCCGGAGCGCCAAGCAGAATGATACGCATTACGAAAATCCCCTTAAAGGTTGTCGATATTTTTAAAAAAGCGCTAAACGATACCACCATCACGCATTTGTCTCAAGGAAGGTGCCAGCGCTGAAACGGTTAATGAGGGAAAATTTAGAAAAGAGAGGCGATTAAAAGAAATGCCGGATAGCAATCACGCTTATCCGGCATTCACATCGCGGTTATCAGGAAACCAGCAGTTGGTTCATGCGGCGGATGAACTGGTTTGGATCTTCGAGCGTGCCGCGCTCAGCAAACAACGCCTGATCCAGCAGAAGTTCAACCCACTCGTTGAATTGCGCTTCATCCTGGGTATCCGCCGTGCGTTTCACCAGCACGTGGTCCGGATTGAGTTCAAAGATGTATTTCACTTCCGGTACGTTCTGACCCGCTGCGGCAAACAGTTTCGCCATCTGGGTGCTCATTTCGTCCGCGTCGGTGGTGACAATCGCCGGCGTATCCGTCAGACGGTGCGTCAGACGTACGTCTTTCACCCGGTCGCCCAGCAGATTTTTCACGCGCTCAACAAACGGTGTCAGCGCTTTTTCCGCTTCTTTCGCGCTTTCATCAACCTCATCGGCCAGCTTGTCGATAGACTCGTCCGCTTTGGCGACGGACTGGAACGCCTTACCGTCAAACTCGGTGAGGTAGTTCATCATCCACTCGTCAATGCGATCGGAGAGCAACAGCACTTCGATGCCTTTCTTACGCAGCAGTTCCAGGTGCGGGCTGCTCTTCGCTGCCGCATAGCTGTCAGCGGTAATGTAGTAAATCTTCTCCTGCCCTTCTTTCATGCGAGAGACGTAGTCTTCCAGAGAGACGGTCTGCGCAGAAGAGTCGGTATGCGTCGACGCGAAACGCATCAGTTTGGCGATGGTTTCCTGGTTAGCATGATCTTCCGCCGGCCCTTCTTTCATCACCAGACCAAACTGCTGCCAGAACGTCTGGTATTTTTCCACATCCTCTTTCGCCAGTTTTTCCAGCATCTGCAGAACACGCTTAGTCAGTGCGCTACGCAGGTTGCGGGTGACGGTGCTGTCCTGCAGGATCTCACGAGAAACGTTCAGCGGCAGATCGTTGGAATCAATAAGCCCTCGCACGAAGCGCAAATAGTTCGGCATGAACTGCTCGGCGTCGTCCATGATAAAGACGCGCTGGACGTACAGCTTCAGGCCATGTTTGTGATCGCGGTTCCACATGTCCCACGGTGCCCGCGACGGGATGTACAGCAGACTGGTGTACTCCTGCTTCCCTTCTACGCGGTTGTGGCTCCAGGTCAGTGGATCGGTAAAATCGTGCGCGATATGCTTGTAAAACTCGTTGTACTCGTCATCTTTGATTTCCGACTTGTTACGGGTCCACAGCGCCTGCGCCTTGTTGATTTTCTCCCAGGTAACGACGGTTTCACCGTCTTTCTCTTCCTGTTTTTCTATCTCAACCGGCAGGGCGATATGGTCGGAATATTTGCTGATGATGGAACGTACGCGCCAGTCATCGAGGAACTCGTCTTCGCCTTCACGCAGATGCAGCGTGATTTCCGTTCCGCGATCGTCTTTGGTGATATCGGCAACGGTGTATTCACCTTCGCCCGCTGATTCCCAGAACACGCCGTTCTCCGGCTTGTCGCCTGCGGCACGAGTGCGGACTGTGACTTTATCCGCGACAATAAAGGCCGAATAGAAGCCTACGCCAAACTGACCAATCAGTTGGCTGTCTTTCGCCTGATCGGAGCCCATGGATTCAAGGAAGGATTTGGTCCCGGACTTCGCGATGGTCCCCAGATGATCGATCACGTCATCACGGTTCATCCCCACGCCGTTATCGGCGATGGTCAACGTACGCTTATCTTTATCGAAGGAGACGCGTACACGCAGTTCACCGTCGCCTTCATAGAGGTCCGGGTTCGACAGCGCGCGAAAACGCAGCTTGTCTGCCGCATCGGAGGCGTTAGAGATAAGCTCACGCAGGAAGATTTCTTTATTGGAATACAGAGAATGGATCATCAGATGCAGAAGCTGTTTTACTTCTGACTGAAAACCACGAGTTTCTTGTCCTTTCATGTAGATCTACCTCAACAATGCCATTTTCAATGGTAAAAACACGTTGAGGGTGAAATGGGGACAACCGGGGGGGATTTCAAGCGGAGGCCGCGAGCACAGCCTCCGTTTGTTCAGAATTTAATCTTGTGGCGTCCTGCCAGAGAATGCGACAGCGTGGTACCGTCCACCATCTCCAGTTCACCGCCGACCGGCACGCCGTGTGCGATACGGCTGGCGTCAACGCCATATTGCGCGCAGAGTTCAGCAATGTAGTTCGCCGTGGCTTCCCCTTCGACCGTCGGGTTGGTCGCGAGGATCACTTCACTGAGTTGCTCGCAGGACAGGCGCTGCTCAAGTCTGTCGAGACCGATATCATCTGGCCCGATGCCGTCGAGCGGCGACAAATGCCCCATCAGCACGAAGTAGCGCCCGGAAAACTGCCCGGTCTGTTCAATCGCATAGATATCCGCAGGACTCTCGACCACGCAAATCTGGCCGTTTTCCTGACGACGCGGATTTGAACAGATATTGCAAACCTCTTGCTCGGTGAAGGTGCGGCAATCGGCGCAGTGACCGATTTCCGACATCGCCCGGGTGAGCGCTTGCGCCAGACGCATCCCGCCGCTGCGGTCACGCTGAAGCAGCGTAAACGCCATGCGCTGCGCCGACTTCGGGCCAACGCCCGGCAGGCAGCGCAGTGCTTCCATAAGCTGAGTTAACAGCGGGCTGGTTTGCATCAGAACGGCATCTTAAAGCCTGGCGGCAGTTGCATACCGGAGGAGACAGAGGCCATTTTTTCTTTCTGGGTCTCTTCAATGCGACGGGCAGCATCGTTAAACGCAGCAGCAACCAGATCTTCCAGCATCTCTTTGTCATCTTCGAGCAGGCTTGGGTCGATCTCCACGCGACGGCAGTTATGCGCGCCGTTAATGGTCACTTTCACCAGACCCGCACCGGATTCACCGGTCACTTCCAGCTTCGCGATTTCTTCCTGCATCTGCTGCATTTTTTCCTGCATCTGCTGGGCCTGCTTCATCAGGTTACCCAGACCGCCTTTACCAAACATAGGCTTCTCTCTCAATCACGTTAAGGGATGACAATCATAAGCGTCGCTTACGATCAAATGGGGCGGATACTTTCTTCATCCAGATCCGCATCGAAGAACCGACGCAGGGTCTGGATGTTGTTATCCGCAACTATCGACTCACGCGCCTGCGCAAGTTTCTCTTCATAAATCGCCTGACGCCACTCCAGCGGCGTTCGCACCGCCGGATTATCATCTTCTACGATGGTCAGTTCAACCGTTGATCCCGCAAGCTGACTCAGTGCTTCCGCCAGCTTTTGCTGCGCACCGCTGGAATTCAGGTGACGCTGGCTGGAACGCAAATGCAGACAGACCGCATTATCGTTCTCTTCTTTCCAGGCGTTGAGCGCGACCTGCTCAACCAGTTTTGGCAGCGAAAGCTGGCTGACCTGCGCCGCCCACGGATCGCGTTCAATCGCTTCTGCGGCAAGCTTAGCTGCCAGTTCCGGTGTTTTCTCATGCTCCAGCGCTTTTTTCAGCGCCTTTGGTGTCGCCACCACCTCTTTCACTTCAGCAACCGGCGTGGTCGCCTTCCAGCGATAGGCCTCTTTCTTCGCCGGCGCCTGCTCGAGCGCAGACGGTGCAGGACGAGCCTGTACGCGTTCTGATACCGAAGCCAGTCTTTCCAGCGCAGCGTTATTCACCGGCCGCGCGCGGGGTGCGGCTGCCGGTTCACTCTTTTTTGCTTTGGTTGCTCCCTGCGCACGTTGCAGTTGGTTGCGCGCCGCCAGCACCTGACTGGTGGATTCCGGTAACGGTGCTGCCGGGGCCGGTTGCGCGGGTGCAGACTGCTGCGGCACCTGGGTCGGCGTCATTACCGCCGTTGGCGCGACAGGGGCAAATGATTGTCGCGGAACCTCGGGTTCTGGTAGCGGCATACGCGGATGAAACGCCAGCGCCCGCAGTAAGGTCATTTCAACGCCCATGCGTCTGTCTGGCGCGTACGGCAGTTCTTTACGGCCAATCAACAACGTCTGGTAATAAAGCTGAACGTCCGCCGGCGGCACGGTGCGCGCCAGTTCACGCATGCGCACTTCGATCGTCGCCATGTCGCCGCCGAGTGCGGCAGGAGACAACTGGACCAGCGCAATACGGTGCAGCAGACCAAGCATTTCGACCAGCAGTGCTTCCCACTCAATTCCCCGCGCTGCGGCCTCGTTGACCAGCGTCATCACCCGTTCACCGTCGGCAGCGATTACCGCCTCCACCAGCGACAGCGCCTGATCGTCATCCAGCGTGCCGAGCATCGCGCTCACCGCCTGGGTGGAAACCTGGCCATCACCGCTGGCTATCGCCTGATCGGTCAGACTCAGCGCGTCACGCAAACTGCCATCGGCCGCACGGGAAAGCAGTTGCAGTGCGCGCGGCTCGTGGGCTATCTGCTCTTCGTTAAGAATGTGTTCAAGCTGATGGCGGATCTGGTCGACATCCAGCGCCTTAAGATGGAACTGCAGGCAGCGGGACAGAATAGTCACCGGCAGCTTCTGCGGATCGGTTGTCGCCAGCAGGAATTTGACGTGCGACGGCGGCTCTTCAAGCGTTTTGAGCAGCGCGTTAAAACTGTGGCGAGACAGCATATGCACTTCGTCGATCAGATAAACTTTGAATCGACCGCGCGCCGGGGCGTACTGGACGTTATCCAGCAGATCCCGGGTGTCTTCAACTTTAGTGCGCGAGGCAGCATCGATCTCAATCAGATCGACAAATCGCCCCTGTTCGATTTCACGGCAGTTATCACACACGCCGCACGGCGTGGCGGTAATGCCGGTTTCGCAATTCAGTCCCTTTGCCAGCAGACGGGCAATGGAGGTTTTACCGACACCCCGGGTACCGGAAAAAAGATATGCATGGTGAATACGCCCTAACGACAAGCCGTTCGCCAGTGCGGTCAGCACATGTTCCTGGCCGACGACGTCAGCAAAGGTTTGTGGGCGCCATTTTCGGGCTAAAACCTGATAACTCATTGGCTGGCTCTGAAACGCTGGAAGGTGGATTCATAGGGGGGAATGCTAACACAACCTCACTAATTCAGCGAGGTCATGTCTTCAGCTAATACGTCAGGTGCTGTTGAGCCGATTAGTGCCCCGGGAAAGGAACCAGGCTATAACAGTTGATGCCCTGCTGCGCCAGACGCTGTTCGCCGCCGAGGTCAAACAGGTTGATGATGAACGCCGCATCGGTCACTTCGCCGCCCAGACGACGGATCAGTTTCACGGTCGCTTCAATCGTACCGCCGGTTGCCAGCAGATCGTCAACCACCAGCACTTTATCACCGGCGTGGATCGCATCAAGGTGGATTTCCAGTTGATCGGTGCCGTATTCCAGTTCGTAGCTTTCAGCGATCGTTTCACGCGGCAGCTTGCGCGGTTTACGCACCGGCACAAAGCCAACGCCCAGACCCAACGCTACCGGCGCGCCAAACAGAAAGCCGCGAGCTTCGGTACCGACAACTTTGGTGATGCCTGCATTTTTGTAACGCTCAACCAGCAATTCGATGCTGAGTGCGTAAGCTTTCGGATCTTCCAGTAAGCTGGTGACATCACGGAAAAGAATGCCCGGTTTCGGGTAGTCCTGAATGCTTTTAATGCTATTTTTGAGAAACTCAAGCTGCTGTGCAGTTGCGGTCATAAGTTTGTGCCTGATTAATACGGTGTTACTTCACGGCGCACTATACACTTCATCCTTCAAGCGGCCTCTTTATTGGCTGCATTAATTTGACCCAGTGCGCCTGTGCTCGAAAACGGTCGAATTTACTGGCTACCGCTCGCAATTGCAACCGCGATTATTATGCTTCAGTGCTTTTGTTGCTTTTCGTCAATCACAGGTATTCGCCACATAAATACCAGCAGGCAAGCCAGGATCACCAGCAGCAGGATCCGCACCCACCACATCGGGGTCAACCACAGCGATACGGCGAAGGTGATGAGGATCATTACGATCGCGCGGGGCTTAACGCCCGGCGGCATAGCCTTATATTTCTGCCAGAATCGCAAATAGCTGCCAAACCACGAGCGGTAGAGTAACCAGTTATGGAAACGCGGCGATGAGCGGGCAAAGCACCAGGCAGCCAGCAGGATAAACGGTGTCGTCGGCAATACAGGCAACACGACACCCAGCGTCCCCAATACAACCGCCAGCCAACCCGTGATGATTAAAAGGATTCGTTGCATAATAAAGGCATATCGCAAACCAGAACGTTACTTTAGCATAACAGTTATCATTTTCATCGGAGTGTTACAGTGAAAACCGCCATGCTGCTGCAAAAGCTGGAAGATCAGCTCGCCCTCCTGCGCCAACGCTGTGCGCCGGTGGCGCAGCATGCCACGATCAGCGCCCGTTTCGATCGCCATCTTTTTCAGACGCGTAGCACCCTGCTCCAGGCCTGTCTGGATGAAGCTGAAGGCCACCTTCAGGCGCTACGTCAGGCGGTTGAACAGCAGCAACTGCCGCAAGTGGCCTGGCTGGCGGAACATCTGGCGTCGCAACTGGAAGCAATCTCCCGCGAAACTGCCAGCTGGTCGCTGCGGGAGTGGGACAGCGCCTCGCCGGGTCTGGCACACTGGCAACGCAGACGCATCCAGCATCAGGAATTTGAGCGACGTTTGCAGGAAATGACCGCGCAGCGCAAAGCGCGGCTGGCTCAGGTCACCCGTCTGGACGAACAACAAACGCTGCAACGCGAAGTGGAAATCTATGAAGGTCGTCTGGCGCGCTGTCGAAAGGCGCTGGACAATATTGAACGTGTCCTGGCGCGTTTAACTCGCTAATCCCTGGAGACGCTATGTCACTTGAAAACGCCCCGGATGAGGTCAAACTGGCCGTCGATTTGATTGTATTGCTGGAAGAAAACCATGTCGCCCCGGATACCGTCTTGAAAGCGCTGGAAATGGTTAAACGGGACTATGAAAAAAAAGTGGCTCAAACTGCTGACAAACTTGATTGATTTTTGCCGGATGGCGCTGCGCTTATCAGGCCTACATTTCTGAGCGGGTATTGGAATTTACCCTGCGTTGTAGGCCGGATTAAGACGCAAGTGACGCCATCAGGCATGCGATCGTTTGATTAAACCGCAGGCGTCGGATCGTCGCCTTTGATCTCGCGTTTCACCTCTGTGACCTCATCGCCCTTCTCGTTGCGCAGATGCACTTCAAGCTGGTTAAAGGCGATATCAATGTTGTTTTCACGGCACAGACGATCGATTGATCGGTTCAGTTCATCAACCGTGTGGCTACGATCGCGAAGTTCACGCACGTACAGACGCAGTTCATGATCCAGGGTACTGGCGCCGAAGGTAGTGAAGAACACCGCCGGCTCAGGATCGTGCATCACCTTCGGATGCTCCATCGCAGCCTGAAGCAGGACTTTCTTCACTTTATCCAGATCCGAACCGTACGCCACGCCAATGCGGATCACCAGACGGGTGGTGGTATCAGACAACGACCAGTTGATCAGGCGCTCGGTTACAAACGCCTTGTTCGGGATGATCACCTCTTTGCGATCGAAATCGGTAATGGTGGTTGCGCGGATACGGATCTTGCTGACGGTACCAGAGAATGTGCCGATCGTCACCGTATCGCCAATCCGCACCGGACGTTCGAACAAAATGATCAAACCCGAGACAAAGTTACCGAAAATCTCCTGCAAGCCGAAACCGAGACCGACCGATAAGGCCGCCGCCAGCCATTGCAGTTTATCCCACGACACGCCGAGCGAACCGAAGACCGTCATCGCCCCGACGGCAATGATGATGTAGTTCAGGATCGTGGTGATGGCGTACGAGGCGCCCTGGCGCATTTTAAGACGCGACAGCACCAGCACTTCCAGCAGACCCGGCAGGTTACGGATCAACGCCCAGGCGACCATCGACGCGATAATGGCAAACAGCAGGCTGCCCATCGTCACGCTTTTCACTACCGCTGCGCCCGCTTCGGTGCCGTTGTAGTGCCAGAGCGTAATGCTGTCGAGATAGCTGAACACGGTGATCAGATCGGACCAAATCGCCCAGAACACCACCGCAAACAGTGAAATCATCAGCAGCATCGTAATGCGTAACGTTTGCTGGTTCACCTGCTCCAGCGCGATGGTGGGTTCTTCCTGTGGTTCCGCTCCTTCGGCCCCCTCTTTCACCAGATTCTGCCGACGCGCCAGTGCACGACGCCAGGCGATACGCCGCGCCGCGACGCTTAAACCGCGCAGCACCGTCTGATAGAGCAGGTTCCAGATGATGACCAGATAAACGGTTTCAATCCAGCGGCCCGACAGGCGCAGCGTGGTGTAAAAGTAGCCAGTTGCCGTCAGCACCATCAGCGCAATCGGGATGATAGACAGGATGGTGATCGTCACCAGGCGCAGGCCATGTGACTCTTTATCACGCCAGCTTTCGCGGCACATCGGCCAGACCAGAAACGCGATCAGCAGCAGGTTGAGGAAAATCATCGCCTGCCCCAGCACATCGTCCATCAGATGCAAGGGAGAAAGCTCTGCCACGACTGACCAGAAATGCAGCGGCAGTAGCGCCAGGCTGATGCGCACAATCTGGCGACGCCAGTGGCTGGTCAGTTGCGCAGGCATACCGAAATGGCGAATCGCCACCCCGTCTTTTTCGAGCACTTTCCAGCACAGCCCGAAAACCAGCCAGAAGATTGCCAGTTTTTTACTGAATGCCCACAGCAGATCGCTGATGTTTAACTGCATGGTCAGCAAAATCAGGCCGACCGCCAGAATCAGCAGACATACCGGCAGCGCACGAATCAGATCGATCAGAATCGCTTTCGGTGTGTTTAGCTGACTGTCATTGCGCAGCGATCCCACCGCGGCGGCGAGTTGCTGCTGCCAGGCTTTCAGCCACTTCAGACGCCAGCGAATCAACCCGGCAATGAGCAGTAGCGGCAACCCGGCCAGGAAGGCGATAAACACCGCTGGCCACGCTTTTTCCCAGTTCACCGTGATTTTCATCGACTTGAACTGATCTTTCAGCGACTGCGGGAAGGCTTTGATCCAGTCCCAGTCCATTGGCCGGTTGCTGTTTACCCAGAAGATTTGCTGGGTCAGGATCTCTTTCAGGCTTTTCGAGACACTCATTAACTGCTGCTGATTAATTTGCAGATTAATGGCCATCATGAGCTGATTACCCAGTTGCTTGTTCAACTGGTCCAGCAGTTCACGGCGCATATCGACAACCTGTAGCAGCGCATCGTGGACTTCGTCATTCACTTCGTTGCTGTGGCCTTCTTCCAGCTTAGCCACGAACGCATCGTTCTGGAACAACGCGTCACGCTGCTGGTTAATTTCGAACTGCTCCAGACGCAGGTCCGCAATGCGGTTGGTCATGTCCGAGAGTTCATCCGCCGACGGCAGCGTTTGCTGCTGTTGATAGAGAATACGCGACAGCAGCAGACTGCCCTTCAGCACCGCGATTTGTTCTTTGATATTGCGTTCAGATTGCAGCGCGCGGTCCAGCCAGTTTTTGACCCTAATGTTTTGCTGCATCAGCGAGTTGCCATTTTCCGTCGCGGTGATCAGGCGCTGGCTGAGCTGATGGTTGATTTCCAGCTCCTGTTTCACCAGTGGGTTGGCCTGGATCCGCGCAGTTTCATCCGGGGAAATGGCCTCCTGCGCCGTTTTTTCCGTTAAGGTCAGACGCTTGCTGTTGACCGCTTCCTGCAGTAGCTGTAACTGGTGCTCGAGCCGGTTGCTGTTTGCCGTAATATAGTCACGCTGCTTTTGCAGGGTGTCCTGCAACACCGTATTGCCTTCCAGGCTTTTACGTTGTTGATCGATCTGGGCGTTCAGTAACGTCTGCTGGGCCTGTAAAAGCACCTGCTGAGTCGGTCGTAACGCCGCTTCGCCCACGCTAGTGCCGTCCAGCCGGTTGCGAATCTGCTGAAGCTGCTGAGAAGCCGTATACATCGCATTTTGTACACGCTCGGGCTGCGTTTGCAGGGAAACGAGCTGGCTGTTATAGGTGGCGAGATCGTTTTGCGCGTTCTGCAAATCATCCAGAACCTGCGCCACGCGCAGTTCTAACTGGCGTAATGAAAGCGTACTGAGCGTCTTACGCGTTTCATCATCATTATCCACATCGCTGAGCGCACTCAGCGCCTCTGTCGCCTGACGCATTTTTTCTGGTGCCTGCGCCACGCGCTGACGGAGCTGGGTCGTCTCGTCTTTCACCCGCTCGATTTTCTCAAGCGTTGCAATGGTCTCGACGAGATCCTGCTGAACCAGTTTATCCTGCGCGGAGAGGTCTTTTTGCTTATTGAGCGTATCCAGTTGGCTTTGCACATCCGCCTTCGAGGGCAGATCGCTGTTTGACGATGCGCGAGCAAGCGCCAGAGACTGGCAGGATAGCATTAAGATGAAAACAGCCACCGTGATAAAAACTCGGTGCTGAGCACGTTTATAGAGCGGCAACATAGTCATGTGAATGAAGGTTTCTGAACCGAAAAGACGACCGAAAATAGTCAACGCGCAAGAATATCACGGCTCTGTCAGACAGAATAGCGGCAGCGAAACCGACCAGGATAATTCCTGGAGTAGCGTCAGGATACGGCGTCAGGCCCCGTCGACTGTAAGGTGGGACAAAATGTTAACATTTCCAGCAAAACGGCGACGTAATCCCGCGCTTCTTTTTTGAGATCAAACGATTGGGGGGCAAAAAGCCAGTTTTCCATCAGACCTGAAATCATGGCGCGCATCATCACCGCCGCCCGCCGCGTAATCAAATTTGCAGGCAACATTTTTGAATCAATACAATGATCTAAAGTTTGTTCAATCCGATCATAGCTTTCGAGACAGATGTTTCTTTGCGCCTGCTGAACTATAGTCATTTCTCCCACAAATTCACATTTGTGGAATATAATCTCCATCAATAAACGTCGCCGTTCTTCTGTCACGGTAGATTCAAGGAGATGAACGAGTATTTCTCTTAACACTGATAGTGGATCGTCGGGGAATTTTGCCTGATACTCAGTCTCAAGCTCACCAATACTGGATTCTGATAGTTCCCAGATTTCACTAAATAAATCCGACTTGTTTTTGAAATGCCAATAGATTGCACCGCGAGTTACGCCAGCGGCTTTTGCAATCTCCGCCAGCGAGGTGGAAGATACCCCTTGTTGCGAGAACAACCGTAGCGCTACATCCAGGATGTGTTGTCGTGTTTCCTGCGCTTGTTGTTTGGTTTTTCGTGCCATATGTCGGTGAATTTACAGGTGTTAGATTTACATACATTTATGGATGTATGTACCATAGCACGACGATAATATAAACGCAGCAATGGGTTTGTGGACTTTTGACCATTGATCAATTTGAAATCGGACACTCGAGGTTTACATATGAACAAAAACAGAGGGTTTACGCCTCTGGCGGTCGTTCTGATGCTCTCAGGCAGCTTAGCGCTTACAGGATGTGACGACAAACAGGCCCAACAAGGGGGCCAGCAGATGCCAGAAGTTGGGGTTGTGACGCTCAAAACCGAACCTCTACAGATCACAACTGAACTGCCGGGTCGCACCAGTGCTTTCCGTATTGCGGAAGTTCGTCCTCAGGTAAGCGGGATTATCCTGAAGCGTAATTTCGAGGAAGGTAGTGATATCGAAGCAGGAGTGTCTCTCTATCAGATTGATCCTGCGACGTATCAAGCCACTTATGAAAGCGCGAAAGGCGATCTGGCGAAAGCCCAGGCCGCTGCCAGCATCGCTCAGGTAACGGTTAACCGTTATAAAAAGCTGCTCGGCACGCAGTACATCAGCCAACAAGATTACGATCAGGCGCTGGCCGATGCGCAACAGGCGAATGCCGCTGTCGTTGCCGCGAAAGCCGCCGTTGAAACCGCGCGCATTAACCTGGCGTACACCAAAGTGACCTCTCCGATTAGCGGCCGTATTGGTAAATCTGCCGTGACGGAAGGCGCGCTGGTGCAAAACGGTCAGGCGACAGCGCTGGCAACCGTGCAGCAGCTCGATCCTATCTATGTTGACGTGACGCAGTCGAGCAACGACTTCCTGCGTCTGAAACAAGAACTGGCTAATGGAACGTTGAAGCAGGAAAACGGCAAGGCGAAAGTCGAGCTGGTGACCAGCGACGGCATCAAATTCCCGCAGACCGGTACACTTGAGTTTTCAGACGTGACCGTCGATCAGACCACCGGTTCTATCACCATCCGCGCCGTCTTCCCTAACCCGGATCACACCTTATTGCCGGGAATGTTTGTTCGCGCGCGTCTGGAAGAAGGAACCAACCCTACTGCGTTACTGGTGCCGCAACAAGGCGTGACCCGTACGCCGCGCGGCGATGCTACCGTGCTGGTTGTGGGTGCGGATGACAAAGTGGAAAACCGTCAAATCGTGGCCAGTCAGGCGATTGGCAACAAATGGCTGGTGACCAGTGGTCTGAAAGCAGGCGAACGCGTCATTATCAGTGGGCTGCAGAAAGTGCGTCCTGGTGCGCAGGTGAAAGCACAAGAGATTACCGCAGAGAACAACCAGCAAGCCGCTAGCGGTAGCCAGCCTGAGCAGTCTAAGTCTTAACTTAAACAGGAGCCGTTAAGACATGCCTAATTTCTTTATCGATCGCCCCATATTTGCATGGGTGATCGCCATCATCATCATGTTGGCAGGGGGGCTTGCGATCCTCAAGCTGCCGGTCGCGCAATATCCGACGATTGCGCCGCCCGCAGTGACGATCTCCGCAACCTACCCTGGCGCTGATGCCAAAACCGTGCAGGATACGGTCACGCAGGTTATCGAACAGAATATGAACGGTATCGATAACCTGATGTACATGTCCTCAAACAGTGACTCCACGGGTACCGTGCAGATCACCCTGACGTTTGAATCCGGTACGGATGCAGATATCGCGCAGGTTCAGGTGCAGAACAAACTGCAGCTGGCGATGCCGTTGCTGCCGCAGGAAGTACAACAACAGGGTGTGAGCGTTGAGAAGTCGTCCAGTAGCTTCCTGATGGTTGTCGGGGTTATCAATACCGACGGCACTATGACGCAGGAAGATATTTCGGATTACGTCGCCGCCAACATGAAAGACACCATCAGCCGTACTTCCGGCGTGGGTGACGTTCAGCTGTTTGGTTCGCAGTATGCGATGCGTATCTGGATGGACCCGACCGAACTCAACAAGTATCAGTTGACCCCGGTCGATGTCATTGCGGCTATCAAAGCGCAGAACGCCCAGGTAGCCGCCGGTCAGTTAGGCGGTACGCCGCCGGTGAAAGGCCAGCAGCTTAACGCATCGATTATTGCCCAGACCCGTCTGACATCAACCGACGAGTTCGGCAAAATCCTGCTGAAAGTGAACCAGGACGGCTCTCAGGTTCGCCTGCGTGACGTCGCGAAAATTGAACTGGGCGGCGAGAACTACGACATCATCGCGAAGTTCAACGGTAAACCGGCTTCCGGTCTGGGGATCAAACTGGCGACCGGCGCGAACGCGCTGGATACCGCCGCGGCGATCCGTGCCGAACTGGTGAAGATGGAACCTTTCTTCCCGTCAGGCCTGAAAATCGTTTACCCGTATGACACCACCCCGTTCGTGAAAATCTCTATTCACGAAGTGGTGAAAACGCTGGCGGAAGCGATCATCCTCGTGTTCCTCGTGATGTATCTGTTCCTGCAGAACTTCCGCGCGACGCTGATCCCGACTATTGCAGTACCGGTCGTTCTGTTGGGGACCTTTGCGGTGCTTGCCGCTTTTGGCTTCTCGATAAACACCCTGACGATGTTCGGGATGGTGCTCGCCATCGGCCTGTTGGTGGATGACGCCATCGTGGTGGTCGAGAACGTCGAACGTGTCATGTCCGAAGAGGGGCTACCGCCGAAAGAAGCCACGCGTAAATCCATGGGCCAGATTCAGGGTGCACTGGTGGGTATCGCGATGGTGCTGTCTGCGGTATTTATCCCGATGGCTTTCTTTGGCGGATCTACCGGTGCGATTTATCGTCAGTTCTCCATCACCATTGTGTCCGCAATGGCGCTGTCCGTACTGGTTGCGTTGATCCTGACGCCGGCGCTGTGCGCCACCATGCTTAAACCGGTTGCCAAAGGCGACCACGGTGAAGGCAAGAAAGGTTTCTTCGGCTGGTTTAACCGCATGTTCGATAAGAGCACGCACCATTACACCGACAGCGTGGGTAATATTCTGCGCAGCACCGGTCGTTATCTGCTGCTGTATCTGATCATCGTCGTCGGCATGGCGTTCCTGTTCGTCCGTCTGCCAAGCTCCTTCCTGCCGGACGAAGACCAGGGCGTATTCCTGAGCATGGCCCAGTTGCCTGCGGGGGCGACCCAGGAACGGACGCAGAAAGTGCTTGATGAGATGACCGACTACTTCCTTACCAAAGAGAAGAACAACGTTGAATCGGTGTTTGCGGTTAACGGCTTCGGCTTTGCAGGTCGTGGTCAGAACACCGGTATCGCGTTCGTCTCATTGAAAGACTGGGCTGACCGTCCGGGTGAAGAGAACAAGGTTGAAGCCATTACCCAACGCGCTTCTGCCGCCTTCTCGCAGATTAAAGACGCCATGGTATTCGCCTTTAACCTGCCCGCGATTGTGGAACTGGGAACCGCGACTGGTTTTGACTTCCAGTTGATTGACCAGGCGGGACTCGGTCACGAAAAACTGACCCAGGCGCGTAACCAGTTGTTCGGCGAAGTGGCAAAACATCCGGATCTGCTGGTCGGCGTTCGTCCGAACGGTCTGGAAGATACGCCGCAGTTCAAGATTGATATCGACCAGGAAAAAGCACAGGCGCTGGGTGTTTCCATTAGCGACATTAATACCACGCTGGGTGCCGCATGGGGCGGAAGCTATGTGAACGACTTTATCGATCGCGGTCGTGTGAAGAAAGTTTACGTCATGTCCGAAGCCAAATACCGTATGTTGCCGGAAGATATCGGTAACTGGTATGTGCGCGGCAGCGATGGTCAAATGGTGCCGTTCTCAGCCTTCTCGTCTTCACGCTGGGAGTACGGTTCACCGCGTCTGGAACGCTATAACGGTCTGCCTTCTATGGAGATCTTAGGTCAGGCGGCACCGGGTAAGAGTACCGGTGAAGCGATGGCAATGATGGAGCAGTTGGCCAGTAAGCTGCCATCCGGTATCGGCTACGACTGGACGGGGATGTCCTACCAGGAACGTCTGTCCGGTAACCAGGCCCCTGCCCTGTATGCCATCTCACTGATTGTCGTCTTCCTGTGTCTGGCGGCGTTGTATGAGAGCTGGTCGATTCCGTTCTCCGTTATGCTGGTGGTTCCGCTGGGGGTAATTGGTGCGCTGTTAGCGGCCACTTTCCGCGGTCTGACCAACGACGTTTACTTCCAGGTGGGCCTGCTCACCACCATTGGGTTGTCGGCGAAGAACGCGATACTGATCGTCGAATTCGCCAAAGATCTGATGGATAAAGAGGGCAAAGGCCTGATTGAAGCGACGCTGGATGCGGTTCGTATGCGTTTACGTCCGATCCTGATGACCTCTCTGGCGTTCATTCTGGGCGTTATGCCACTGGTTATCAGCTCCGGTGCCGGTTCCGGCGCGCAGAACGCCGTAGGTACCGGCGTTATGGGCGGGATGGTCACCGCAACGGTTCTGGCTATCTTCTTCGTCCCGGTTTTCTTTGTGGTGGTACGCCGCCGCTTCAGCCGGAAAAGTGAAGATATTGAACACAGCCATTCCGTAGAACATCGCTGATGCTCATCTGATAAAAGGCCGCGCAAGCGGCCTTTTTTTCGAATGAAATCAGCAAAAGGGCTTATTGATACCTTGTTGACTTTTGGTTGTAGATAATAAAGGTTATAATCCACGAGAGGATGAAGGCTATTTCTGGCCATTTGGCTTATGGCTTATTCCCTGCTTAACCACTCATTATTAAGACAATTCCTGGGGGCATCCGTTTCTGGTTTCGTGTCGGAGGTAAGCGATGAGGATGGAAAGAGAGGATAATCTGATGAATTTCAAAATAATCACGTAATTATCTCATTTCGGTATGGGTTGGCGACATGCTATAATGAGAAAAATCCACAAACCTTCACTTTCTCTCATATTACATTAATTGTAATTTTTCGTAATATAACGATGAAATCTTTTTTAGAGTAGATTATAGTTAAATCATCAAGCGTAGAAGGCAAGTACCAGGTCAGTTAGTTGTACCCATCCCGAAAGGTGTTCGGTTAGTTCAAGCCACTAAGAAGGGGATGCGTTATGGATGAATACTCACCCAAAAGACATGATATAGCGCAGCTTAAATTTCTTTGTGAAACGCTTTATCACGACTGTCTTGCAAACCTTGAAGAAAGCAATCATGGCTGGGTAAACGACCCAACCTCGGCGATCAACCTTCAACTCAACGAACTGATAGAGCATATTGCAACCTTCGCACTTAATTATAAAATTAAGTATAATGAGGATAATAAGCTGATTGAGCAGATTGATGAATATCTGGACGACACATTTATGTTGTTCAGCAGTTATGGCATTAATGCGCAGGATCTGCAGAAATGGCGGAAATCAGGTAATCGCTTGTTCCGCTGCTTTGTGAATGCCACCAGAGCTAACCCTGTTAGTTTGTCTTGTTAAAAATTATTACAATCATAGGTAAGATTTATGTCCGATAAACCATTAACTAAAACTGATTATTTGATGCGCTTGCGACGCTGTCAGACAATTGACACACTTGAACGCGTGATTGAGAAAAATAAATATGAATTATCTGACAATGAATTGGCTGTATTTTACTCAGCCGCCGATCACCGTCTTGCAGAATTGACGATGAATAAACTTTACGACAAGATCCCCTCCTCCGTCTGGAAATTCATTCGTTAATTTGATTACTGAATATCAGGAAATACGGATGTTTTCCTGGGGAACATTTATCTTATTTGCAATAACAATAGCATGGCTATTGTGACTTCTGTCACGGTATAGTTCAGGGATCGTTCCCTGATTAACGCAGACCCTCTACTGTATTGCCTCACCAGTGAACAGGCAGAGAGCGCAGAATGAGTGAAGAGAAGCGTAAAATGATAGCGGGTGAACGGTATCACCCGGCAGATGAGACTCTGCGCCATGACCGATTGCAGGCGCGTCGGTTCGTTCACCGCTACAATCACACCGCCCCGGATGAAAAGGCCGAACGCCAGGCTATTCTCCACGCCCTGTTAGGTCAGTGCGACCGCCCCTACATCGAGCCTTCATTTCGCTGTGACTACGGTTACAATATCTTCCTGGGTAAAGACTTCTACGCCAACTTCGACTGCGTCATGCTCGACGTCTGCCCCATTATTATTGGTGATAACTGCATGCTGGCTCCCGGCGTTCATATCTATACCGCCACGCATCCGCTGGATGCGACAGAACGCAATAGCGGACTGGAGTTCGGCAAACCCGTCACGATTGGCAATAATGTCTGGATTGGTGGGCGTGCGGTCATTAATCCCGGCGTCAGCATTGGTGACAATGTGGTGGTTGCCTCCGGCGCCGTAGTGACCAAAAGCGTACCCGCCAACGTCGTGGTGGGAGGTAATCCAGCACGGATTATTAAAACACTGTAAATAGAATTGTAACTGTTATGCTAAATTGTGGTTAATCTGTTACTTTTTTCAGGCTTATCGCCCACTTAAAATAGGGCGTTCCCCTGTAAGTTGCGAAATCACGAAGGCAAAAAATGACAGAAATACAACGCCTGCTCACTGAAACCATCGACGATCTGAATGTTCGTGAGAAGCGCGATAATAAGCCCCGCTTTAGCATCAGCTTTATTCGTAAACATCCAGGCCTGTTTATCGGGATGTATGTTGCGTGGTTTGCCACGCTGGCGGTCATGCTGCAATCAGAAACGCTGGTTGACTCCGTCTGGCTGCTGGTGGTGCTGTTTGTCATCCTCAACGGTTTTTTCTTTTTTGATGTCGCCCCGCGCTATCGCTATGAAGATATCGACGTACTGGATTTCAGGGTGTGTTACAACGGCGAGTGGTACAACACCCGGTTTGTGCCCCCTACACTGATTAGCACCATCCTTCACTCCCCGGACGTTGACGATGAACGTAAAGCGCAATTACAGAAGATGCTGACGCGTAAAGGCGAACTGTCGTTTTACGATATATTCACTCTTGCCCGCGCAGAAGCCACACCATAGCCAATTGGTATTGCCGGATAGACTTTCCCTCTATCCGGCCCTTTTCTCTCTAACGTCGTTTTTTCCTTCCCTGTACCGCTTTGAAACGCGGGTTGCTCTTACAAATCACATATAAACGCCCTTTCCGCTTTACGATCTGACAGTCGGGATGGCGCTGCTTTGCGCTACGTAATGAATTCAAGACCTGCATGATATCCTCATCAGCGTTGATATTATGTTATAGTATAACATTACTTTATCGCTGAACGCATGACAGTTCAATCCTTTCCGCATTAACGCGCGTTCTTTTGCATTGAAGACGGCGAAAAGTCGGACTCCCCACAAAAAATTCTGCAGATTAACGACATCATTTACAGGGCTTTTTTCCCGATCGGATATACTTTCTCTACAATGCGTTATTAAGGATATTTGCGTGAGAACACGACATCTGGTCAGTCTGGTAACAGGAGTGCTTATCCTCGCCGTATTGGTTCCGGTCGGTTTGAGTGTCTGGCTCGCTCATCGCCAGGTCGAAAAGAAATTCATCGAGGAGCTGGATACCTACTCATCGCGCGTCTCTGAACGTACTGAACGCGTGGTGGCCCAGGCAAAACAGGCATTACAGCAGATTAACGCCGTGAACAGCGCACCGTGCTCGCGTGAACACTTACTGGCGATGCGGAGACTTTCCTTCAGCTATCGCTATGTCCAGGAAGTACTGTATCTGCGAAACAACATACCACGCTGTTCCTCTCTGGAGCAGGAAAGTTATACCTCGGCCTTCCCGCCGCCCATGAAAATCACTAACGATGGCTACCGCGCCTGGTTTACCGCGCATAACGATCTGGGGATCGAGCGTTACATGGCAGCACTGGGCTATGGCGACTATATCGTGATGATTGATCCCGCCTCTTTTATCGACGTGGTTCCTTTTGGCGCCTGGCAGATCGATGTCGCGATTATTGGCGTAAAACGCAATACCGTCATTGCCAGCAGCAGCGCGCTCGCACCGAATATTCTGCAATTTACTCAGGAAACCACGCCTCGCCACATGGAAAGTCATGGCATTATTTATGAGATTCGCCCTTTCCCGGAGATGGGCATTACCATTGTCAGTTGGGCGTCGACCCTCCCACTACAAAAAATCTGGTACCGACAGGCGCTGATCTGGGTTCCCGCCGGCACTCTGATCGGTCTGCTGGCCGCCGCCTTTATTTTGCGCATTCTGCGCCGTCTCCAGTCACCTCATCACCGATTGCAGGATGCCATCAATAACCGCGATATTAAGGTCCATTATCAGCCTATTGTGTCACTCAGCACCGGCAAAATCGTAGGGGCGGAAGCGCTGGCGCGCTGGCCGCAAACTGACGGCAGCGACCTGTCGCCCGACATTTTCATCACCCTGGCCGAAGAGACTGGTCTTACCGAACCTCTCACCCGCTTAATCATTGAAACGGTATTTGAGGATATGGGGAAATGGCTGAAGCAGCATCCCGAACAGCATATTTCCATTAATATTGAAGCGGCGGATCTCGCCTCTGAAAAGCTCCCGACGTTGCTCAGTAAACGGCTTAACCGGTATCAGCTTGCCCCCTCACAGATTGCGCTGGAACTGACGGAACGGGGATTTGCCGATCCGAAAACCAGTTCGCCCATTGTCGCCCGCTATCGTAAGGCGGGGCATGCTATCTATATTGATGATTTTGGCACCGGCTATTCCAGTCTTAGTTATTTGCAGAATCTGGACGTAGATATCCTGAAAATCGACAAATCGTTTGTCGATGCGCTCGAATATAAAAACGTGACGCCGCATATCATCGAAATGGCCAAAACGCTGAAGCTGAAAATGGTGGCGGAAGGAATTGAAACGGCTAATCAGGAAGACTGGTTGCGCCAGCACGGCGTCCATTATGGGCAGGGCTGGCTTTACAGCAAAGCGCTGCCCAAAGAAGCATTTATTCTGTGGGCGGAAAAACGCTTATAACGCAAAGATGGCTGGCGGCACGCCGCACAGCCAGTCACGCTAGTCGTCGATAATGGGGGAGAATCCGCCGTAAATCATGCGTTTACCATCAAACGGCATCGACTCACTGAACGCTTTCATGCGCGGATCGTTCATCATCTTCTGATTCGCCGCATCCCGCACTTCTTTCGACGGGTATTCAATCCAACTGAATACCACTTCTTCGTGCTCCTCGGCTTTCACCGCCATACGAAAATCGGTGAGTTTGCCATCGGGCACATCCTCGGCCCAACATTCCACAATGCGGAGCGCGCCAAATTCCTTGAACAGCGGTGCTGCTTTTGCCGCCATCGCCTTATAAGCCTCCTTGTTTTCGGCAGGTACGGCAAGGACAAATCCATCCACGTACTTCATGAGAAAAACCTCCGAAGTCCACCGCGCGACAAGCCTATTCCAGCCGC
This sequence comes from Citrobacter sp. LST-B2, assembly GCF_057983045.1. Taxonomy (NCBI): domain Bacteria; kingdom Pseudomonadati; phylum Pseudomonadota; class Gammaproteobacteria; order Enterobacterales; family Enterobacteriaceae; genus Citrobacter; species Citrobacter sp. LST-B2. Next base: position 1,326,618 of record NZ_CP192598.1, on the reverse strand, counting down.
GTCAGTCGTGAATAAGTTTAGTCGCCCTCTCCTGTCTACGCCGTCTGAATCCGCGCCCTGGGTTTGTAGCGAAACCACGGCAGGCAGATCTGGATCAGCGGCCCAATCGCCAGCGCATACAGCACGGTTCCGACGCCAAGCGTACCGCCGAGCAGCCAACCGCTCAGTAAAACAGAAACTTCAATCGCCGTTCGGATCGTACGCACCGACCATCCCGTGCGGGCGTGAATACCGGTCATCAGACCGTCTCTCGGTCCGGCGCCAAACCCCGCGCCAATGTACATCCCCGTCGCCAGGGCGTTCACTACCACGGCCGCCACCAGCACAAGGCTACGCACCGCGAGAGAGGAAAACGTTGGTATCATCGCCAGCGCGGCATCGGCGGCAAGCCCGATCACAATCACGTTACTGAGCGTCCCCAATCCTGGGCGCTGACGCAGGGGGATCCACAGCAGGAGTACCAGCGCGCCGACAATAATCATCACCACGCCAATCTTCATCGACAACAGATTCGCCAGCCCCAGATGGAACACGTTCCACGGATCGGCACCTAAATCCGCGCGCACAAACATCGCGGTTGATACCCCATACAGAGCCAGCCCAAAATAAAGTTGAACCAGACGACGCCCCATTTTCACCCTCCCCGTTCAGATAGCCTTCATCATCGCTGTAATTGGCACTATGATTAATGACCAGTTTTGAAAAAGTGGACTGCAATGTCATCACGTCGTTATGGAAGTCAATCTCTCCAGCGCCTGCTTGGGCACTGGCAGGACAGCGCCGCAAGAACTCCGCTCTGGCGGCAACTGGCAGAAGCGTTGCGTATGCTGATCCTCGACGGGCGTCTGGCACTCGACAGCCGTTTGCCCGGAGAACGCGAACTGGCTGCGGTACTCGACGTCAGCCGGACCACCGTGGCCAGCGCGCTGGCGCAATTGCGGGAAGAGGGATATCTGGAGAGTCGGCACGGCAGTGGGTCGCGTGTGGTTCTGCCAGGTCATATCCGCGAAGTGCCCACGCGAACTGGTACCACGATGGCATTGGATCTCTCCACCGCTGCCCTCAGTGCGGGACCTGAAATCCATCAGGCTTATCAACAGGCGCTGGTTGCGATGCCACCGCATTTGCTGACGTCGGGCTATCAACCACAGGGATTACTCGGCTTGCGTGAATCGCTCGCCCGTCATTACTGTGCGCGAGGCCTGCCGACAACGGCGGATGAAATCATGGTGGTCAACGGCGCGGTCAGTGGTCTGGCGCTGATCCTGCGCTTATTGACTGGCCCCGGCGATCGGGTAGTGGTCGATCATCCGACGTACCCGCTGGCAATTGCGGCCATTCAGGGCGCCTCCTGTCGACCGGTGGGCGTGTCATTACCCGAACAGGGTTGGGATACGGATGGACTGGCCGCAACCATCGCCCAGACCTCACCGAGAATGGCCTATCTGATGCCGGATTTCCATAATCCCACCGGGCGGTGTATGGATGATGAGACGCGGCACGTCATCGCGGATATTGCTGCCCGTACGCGTACAACGCTAGTGATTGACGAAACGATGGTGAACCTCTGGTACGACGCCCCACCGCCCCCGCCACTGGCGGCGTATCACCGCGACGCCCCGGTAATTATGCTGGGTTCAGCGGGCAAGAGTTTCTGGGGAGGACTGCGTCTGGGCTGGGTGCGTGCGCCATCACGTACCATCGCCGCGCTGGTGCAAACACGGGATACGGTCGATTTGGGCTCGCCGGTCATCGAACAACTTGCCACCACGTGGCTCCTTGATAATGCTGATTCATTTTTGCCGCAGCGCAGACAACAGCTCGCCGCGCGGCGCGCACTCTGCGACACCCTGATGCGCAAACACTTTCCCGAGTGGCGCTATCAGCAACCACAGGGCGGATTATCCTTCTGGGTAGAACTGCCGGATACGCTGGCGACGCTTTTCGCCACGCGGGCGGAAAGCGTCGGGATCCAACTCGGAACAGGCACCCGTTTTGGGCTCGCGGGCGCGTTTGATCGTTTCTTACGTATGCCGTTTGCCTTACCGGAAGAGCCTCTGCGCGCGGCGTTTAACACCCTGGAACCGATCTGGGAAACACTGCGTCTGCAGTCCGGCAACGCTAAGGTGCGTAAGATTATTTAATGCTGGCGAGGAACCGGAAAACCCTTGAGGGAAATCACAAAATTATCGCCCTCTTTCTTTATTTTGGCACCGGCATCGCACCAGTCAGAGGCTATACGGAAAAATTCATCACTACCAACGTTCCAGCTCAGGCAAACATGCTTAACATAACCCGAGCGGAGCAGTTCACAGGCTTCGCCATAGTTACTGGCGATGGATAGCGTTTGCTGTTTCATTTTTTCTTCTTCAGTAGTCTGCGCAATGCTTTGATTTCTTTAGGAGTCAGTGGCTCAACAAACGACTCTTCCGTGTGTTGGCTATCGATATCGCCAGCCGAGACCCCCGCCTCTGCCGCAACGTCGAAGGCAATCAGCAGCAGTTTTTCTGTCGTGACGCTTAAATTCTCATTATTCAGTTCAGCGTAATGACGAAGTTTTTCTTTTAACGTCTCATCAATTTTGACATTCAGTACTGCAGTAGCCATCGTAAGAATCCTTGTGGACAGGCAAAAGCACGGTTCCGGCGACGACAGGATCGCCATGGCGTGATAAGCGAATTGAGCGCCAGGATTTAACATCCCAAAAACACTTTGCCAGCATTTGATGACAAAAAAATGACAAAACCATGACAACAACAAGAAGAAAAACGAAGATGTGATGCCAGATGGCACAAATGGGTGGGGGCCCTGCCAGCTACATCCCGGCACACGCGTCATCTGCCTTGGCTGCTTCCTTCCGGACCTGACCTGGTAAACAGAGTAGCGTTGCGGGAGAACCAACAGAGCCCCCATTGAGAGCGTTGTTAACCAACGCGCAGGCGCATTATCACTGCTGCCCCCTGTAATTGCAAGCCATCGGCGGTCAGATGCTGGTTTCTTGCGCAATGGAACTTCCCGCGCCCGCCATTCCAGATTATGCTGAAGGATTACCGCAGGAAGAGACCATGGACAGACAAGACACTTTCCCTCAGCGCGTCTGGCAAATTGTTGCCTCCATTCCCGAAGGCTGTGTCACCACTTATGGCGACATCGCATTGCTCGCAGGTTCTCCGCGCGCGGCCAGACAGGTCGGCGGCGTACTCAAACGTTTACCCGAAGGCAGCACCCTGCCCTGGCATCGGGTGGTGAATCGGCACGGCGCGATTTCACTCACCGGTCCCGATCTACAGCGACAACGGCAGGCATTACTGGCGGAAGGTATTGTGGTATCAGGGAGCGGGCTGATTGATTTGCAACGGTATCGCTGGAATTATTGACCCTCTCCGGATGGAGAGGGTCAGACAGGCCTTAGTACTGTGTCGGAGCAGGCACCGCTGAAGACGGGTTGACCTGCGTTGGCGAAGTTGAAGGCACCGTTGTCGCTGCCCCACCGCTTGCCTGTACAGGCACTTCCGTTTGCTGGACCGGCACCAGAGTCAGATCGGCTTTCGTGCCGCCCTGGTTGATGACCGGCTGAACGGTATCGGTAATGAACACCAGTTTGTCATTCACCGTAATTGCCGCACTCAGCAAAATGCGGGCATTCGGCTGCACGTCAGCCGGGTTAAACGGCAGAACGAAGCTAAATGGCGCCTGTTTCCCTTCGGTACGAACCGCTTTCTGGGACAACACTTTCGACGGGGCGTCGGCGAGCGACGCATCCGACAGGGTCACGGTAAGCACGGCGTCAGGCGGCAATGCCACTTTCTGACGGATCCATACGGTACCCGAGACATTAGGTTGCTGAATAGCAGGCTGTGTGGCCGTTGCTGAAGTGTTTGGGTTTGGCGCTGGCGTCTGGATATCCGCGCTTTTATCCGCGCAGGCGGCCAGAGCAACCGCAACCGCTAAACCACTTACCATGTGCATGAGCTTCATTAAATTCTCCTTATCATCTCTGCACCAGCGGGTTTTCCTCCCGCCGGAAGAGTGGTTAACAAAAACGTAACGTAGCTAAGTGTGGCACATATCACTTATTTTTGCCTGGAATTGGCCAGTTTTTCAGACTATTGCACCCATCGGACCACTTCCAAAATTGCGTTATACTCTGCCTATCTCGCTTCGGCGTCGTTGTTACCTGGAGAGCATGTATGAGTCAGGCACTGAACAATTTGCTGACATTGTTGAATCTGGAAAAAATTGAGGAAGGACTCTTTCGGGGCCAAAGTGAAGACTTAGGACTGCGCCAGGTATTTGGTGGACAGGTCGTCGGTCAGGCGCTGTATGCAGCGAAAGAAACGGTACCAGAAGAACGCCTGGTCCACTCGTTTCATAGCTATTTTTTACGCCCTGGTGATAGCCAGCGACCGATTATTTATGACGTGGAAGTTCTGCGCGACGGCAACAGCTTCAGCGCCCGCCGCGTTGCCGCTATTCAGAACGGAAAGCCTATTTTTTATATGACCGCTTCATTCCAGGCGCCAGAGCCCGGTTTCGAACATCAAAAAACCATGCCGCACGCCCCCGCGCCGGAAGGATTGACATCAGAAACCGACATTGCCCGGTCAGTCGCGCATCAGTTGCCGCCGATTTTAAAAGATAAATTTCTCTGCGATCGCCCGCTGGAAGTGCGTCCCGTTGAGTTTCATAACCCGTTAAAAGGCCATGTGGCAGAACCCACGCGCCAGGTGTGGATCCGCGCGAACGGTACGTTACCCAACGACATTCGCGTCCATCAGTATCTGTTGGGCTACGCCTCCGATCTCAATTTCCTGCCGGTTGCCCTGCAACCTCACGGCATTGGTTTCCTGGAAAAAGGGATTCAGATTGCCACGATCGACCATTCCATGTGGTTCCACCGTCCGTTTGATTTGAATGAATGGCTGCTGTACAGCGTGGAAAGCACGTCGGCCTCCAGCGCGCGCGGATTTGTTCGCGGCGAGTTCTACACGCAGGATGGCAAACTGGTGGCCTCGACCGTGCAGGAAGGGGTAATGCGTAATCACAACGAATAAAAAACCGGATGGCATTGCTGCGCATCCGGCGATATCCCGCGTTGCCCGGTTAAGTTCACCGGGCATTTTTCTGTTATGCGTTGTAGGCATTCTCGCCGTGACTGTTCACATCCAGCCCTTCGCGCTCTTGCTCTTCCGGGACGCGCAGACCAACGGTCATATCCGCCAGCTTGTAGCCGATGAAGGCCACGACGCCAGACCAGACGATCGTGATGGCGATGCTCTCAAGCTGAACCAGCAGCTGATGCCCCATCGTCACCCCTTCAGCAAAGCCCACACCGCCCAGTGCGCTTGAGGCAAAGACCCCGGTAAGAATACAACCGACAATCCCGCAGACACCGTGAACGCCAAACACATCACACGGGTCATCAACGCGCAGCAGACGTTTGAGCATTGTCACGCCCCACAGCCCGGCCACGCCAGCCACCACACCAATGATTAACGCGCCACCGACACCGATGTAACCACAGGCAGGCGTCACGCCAACCAGACCGGCAATCGCCCCTGAGCATGCCCCCAGCAGAGACGGTTTACCGCGCAACGCCCACTCGCCGAAGATCCAGCCGAGGATCGCGGCGGCCGTGGCAACAACGGTGTTCACAAAGGCCAGCGCAGCAATTTCGTTCGCCGTCCCTGCGGAACCGGCGTTAAAGCCGAACCAACCGATATAGAGGATCGCCGTACCGGTAAAGACCATCGGCAGGTTATGCGGTTTGAACGCCTCTTTGCCGAAACCCACACGTTTGCCAATCAGGTAAGCCCCCACCAGGCCAGCGATGGCGGCGTTGATATGCACGACGGTACCGCCGGCAAAGTCCAGCGCACCGTGCGATCCCAACAGGCCGCCGCCCCACACCATATGGGCAATCGGAATGTAGGAGAGGGTCAGCCAGACCACCACGAAGATCAGGACGGCAGAGAAACGGATGCGTTCCGCCAGCGAACCGACGATCAGGCCGACAGTAATACAGGCAAACGATCCCTGGAAAGCAACGTGAATATACTGGTAGATACTGCCCATTACGGCGGTCAGCTCAATGTTTTTCAGCATCACCCAGTTGAAATTACCGAAGAAGCTGTTCCCTTCGCCGAATGCCAGTGAATAACCAAACACCACCCATATGATGCACACCAGCGCAAAGGTGACGGTGACCTGCGTCAGCATCGACAGGACGTTCTTCCCGCGGATCAAACCGCCGTAAAACAGGGCGATACCCGGTATGGTCATAAACAGCACCAGCGCGGTACAAATCATCATAAAGGCGTTATCGGCTTTATCCGCCACTGCCGGAGCAGCCATCGCGAGACCTGGCAGCAGCGCCAGCGAAGCAAGGCCCGTTTTCATCGTTGCTATCTTCATTTTGTCGTTTCCCGTTACTGTGTGCCAGGCTTTACAGCGCCGCTTCGTCAGCTTCGCCGGTGCGAATACGAATGACGCGTTGCAGCTCCGCGACGAAAATTTTGCCGTCGCCAATTTTTCCGGTGTAGGCCGCCTTGCTGATGACATCGATCACTTCATCCAGTTGGTCGTCGGCAATGGCCACATCAATCTTCACTTTAGGCAGGAAGTTGACGCTGTACTCTGCACCCCGATATAACTCGGCATGACCCTTCTGACGTCCGAACCCTTTCACTTCGGTGACGGTCAGCCCTTGAATACCAATAGAAGAGAGCGCTTCGCGGACGTCTTCCAGTTTGAACGGTTTGATTACCACGGTAACCAGCTTCATAGATCCCCTCCAGTCAGAATTCGGCATATGGTGCGACTACACGACTGAGGTATTGCAAGGGGTATGCCAGAATTGAAAAAGCGGGGCCGATGTCTGTTCTACAGGCCGTCTGACTGGCGATTCAGAATGGAAAACGGAACGGGAAAAGAAAAACGCACCATGGCAGTGCATGATGCGTTACATTTTTGCACCACCGCCGAAGCGACCCGGCAGTGGCGGTGCATCAGGCGGGAAGCGACTCCTCGCGAACGCTGGCGGCAAGCTCTTCGCCAGCGAGCTGGAGCTGATACATCTGCCAGTAGCGCCCTTGCGCCGCAAGCAGTTGCTGATGAGTACCACGCTCTACCGCCTGTCCACGATGAAGCACCAGAATGGTGTCCGCCTCAACAATGGTCGACAGTCGGTGCGCAATCACCACCAGCGTGGTGTGTTCGCGCACGGCGGCCAGCGCATGTTGAATGGCCTGCTCAGTACCGGAATCGATACTGGCAGTCGCTTCGTCGAGGATCAAAATTTGCGGCGTTGCCACCAGTACCCGCGCCAGCGCCAGCAGCTGTTTCTGCCCGACGGAGAGATTGTTCCCCTGCTCACCAAGTTGGGTATGAATGCCTTCGCTCATCCCGCGAGCCAGTTCCGCCAGTTGCACCGTCTCCAGGGCTTGCCACACTTGTTCTTCAGAGATATCCCGCCCCAGCGTCACGTTTGCCAGGAATGAATCCGCCATGACCACCGGATCCTGTTGCACCATCGCGACGCCCTGACGCAACGCGCTGTGACTCAGTGAACGTAATGGACGCCCGTCAAGGCGAATCTCCCCCTGACTCAGTGGGTAATAGCCCATCAGCAGACTGGCAAGCGTACTTTTACCGCTGCCGGTATGCCCAACCAGTGCAACAAAACTGCGGGACGGTACGGAAAGGCTGACATTTTGCAGCACCAGATTATCATCGCGGTAGGCGAACGACACATCCTCAACGTCAATCTGCCCGGACGCCAGCGGTCGCGGGTCCTGCCCGTAACGCTGGCGCGGCCCGTCCATCAGTTCAAACACGCGCTCCCCGGCCACCACGGCCTGTTGCAGCATCGACTGCTGAGTGGTCAGTTCGATCAGCGGTTCATTCAGGCGTCCCAGATAACTGATAAAGGCGTAGAGCACCCCGACTTCTATTGTCCCTGCCGACGTAAAACTGAACAACATCAACAGACCGCAGAGAATGAGCGCGGAAAACAGGCTCAGCAGAGGCCGTAATAAGAAGCCATCTAAACGCAACGTCTGCATACGCGCCAGATAATGCGAGCGGCTGGCTTCGCCCATCCTCTCACCAAAGCGCGCCTGCTGGCGAAACTGCTGGATCACGCTCATGCCGTTAATCACTTCGTTGAAGCCATCATTGATATCGGCGAGATAAGCCCGCACACGACGGACTATCGGCGTGCTGTAACGCTGATAGATAATCATCACCACCAGCACCGCCGGGAAAATCAGGATCGCCACCAGCGCCATGCGCCAGTCGAGACTGAACATTGCCACCAGCATCGCGCCAATCAGCGCCGCGCTGCGCAGAACTGTCGCGACTACCGTGACATACAGATCGCGGATCACTTCGGTATCGTTGGTGACGCGCGAAATGAGCTGCCCGACGGGCTGCGTGTCAAATTCACTCAACGGCTGACGCAGCGCGGCATCCATCACGTCGGTACGCAATTGCTGCACCACGCCGACCGCAGCGCGGTTAAACAACAGCGACTGAGCATAGTGCAGACTGGCGGCGAGAATCTGCAGCCCAAGATAGGAGGCAATGAGTCCGGTCACCCTCCCCAGCGGCAGATTATTTTTAGCCACCATGTTGTCGATGAAGTAGCTTATCAGTAGCGGCCCGCTGACTTCTGCGGCCGCCGCGACCCACAGCATAATCACTGCAACGCCTAACGGTTTTCGCCATGGCGATCCATAGGCCAGCAGGCGTTTGAGGGTCGGCCATAACTGCCCAAAACTACGCATTTGCCGCCTCCTCGTTATTTTCCGGCGCATCATCAAGCGCCGCTTCCAGTTGCTGATAACGGTACATATCGCGATACCACCCCGCCTGCTGCACCAGCGCCTCGTGATCGCCGCGCTGCGCGATATGCCCATGCTGCATCACGATGATTTCGCTCGCTTCAGTCAGCGCCGAGAGGCGGTGCGCGCTGATAATCACCGTTCGCCCTTCTCCCCACTGGCGCAGATTGTGTAAGATCTGATGCTCCGTTCGCCCGTCCACCGCCGACAGGGCGTCGTCCAGGACCAGGATTTCGGCATTCAGCAACAGCGCCCGCGCAATGGAGATACGCTGTTTCTGTCCGCCGGAAAGCATCACGCCGCGCTCGCCGACCTCGGTATCGTAACCCTGCGGCAGACGAAGAATATCCTCATGTACGCTGGCTAAACGCGCCACATGTTCAATATCCTGTTGCGTGGCGCTGGGGCAGCCCAGCGCAATGTTATTCGCCACGGTATCTGAAAACAGAAATGGCGTCTGACTGACCACCGCCAGCCGACTGCGCCAGCTATCCAGTTGCAGGCGTGGCAGAGGAATGTCATGAAAGCGGATATCCCCCTCGGTGATATCGAAATGGCGCTGAATCAGCGACAACACAGTACTTTTACCCGCGCCGGTCGGCCCGCAGATGCCGAGCATCTGCCCAGGCTTAAGCTGAAAATTGACGTTTTCCAGCGTCGGGTGCGTGGTTTGCGGATAGCAGAACGCACGGATCGCCACCGCCAGTTCGCCCCGCCCTTCCGGCACCGGTTCGCTGCCATCATTCACCACCGGCGCTTCGGCCAGCATTGCGCGAATACGACCGTAAGCGGCGCTGCCGCGCTCCACGATGTTAAACATCCACGCCAGCGCCAGCATCGGCCAAATCATCAGCCCGAGGTACATCATGAAGCTGGTCAGTTGTCCCAGCGTCAGCGAACCTTGTACGACCATCCAACTGCCGCCACCGATAGCCAGCAGATTCGCCGTGCCGATGGCGATATAAATCGTCGGATCAAAACGGGCATCAATACGCGCCACGCGCATGTTTTTCTTCCCGGTATCTTCCGCATCAGCCGCAAACAGTGCGGACTGCCGATCCTCCAGACCAAAGGCTTTGATCATACGAATACTGGTCAGGCTCTCCTGGGTACGGTCATTGAGACTGGAGAACGCCGCCTGTGCCAGTCTGAAACGATCATGCAGACGATCGCCGTAGCGTTTGATCATCAGCGCCATTACCGGCATCGGCAGTAGAGCAAACAGCGTAAGCTGCCAGCTGATCTGCGTGGACATCACAATCAGCACCGCACAGCCCATCACCAGCGAATCCACCAGCGTCAGAACCCCTTCCCCGGCGGCAAAGACCACGCGGTCGACATCATTGGTGGCGCGCGCCATGAGATCACCAGTGCGGTGGCGCAGATAAAATTCAGGATGCTGGCGGCTGAGTTGGCGGTAATAATCTTCGCGTAGCTCCACTGCCAGTTGGTAAGACGCACCAAACAGCAGCACGCGCCAGACGTAGCGCAGCAGATAGACCACCACGGCAATCAGGGCGATGGTGCCAATCCACAGCATGATCTGTTGCGGCGTAAAGCGTTGTGTAGATACGCCATCCACCACAATACCGACCACTTTTGGTGGAATGAGTTGCAGAATAGCGATGAGGATAAGCAAGGCAACCGCCCCGAGGTAGCGACGGCACTCCCGGCGAAAATACCAGCTTAATTGAGCAAATAATCGCACGTATTATGTCCTGACCTGATTTTCCGGCAAATCGTGCCGGGAGAGTTATTCGATTGGCAGCGCAGTGGTGTATTTAATCTGTTCCATGGCAAAGCTCGACGTGACGTCCGACAGACCGGGAACGCTATTGACCAGACGTTTATAGAAGTCGTCATAGCGCTTCATGTCGGCCACCTGAACCCGCATCAGGTAATCGTACTCCCCGGCCATGCGCCAGAAGCCCAACACCTCCGGCATCTCACTGACCACCGTCACGAAGCGGCAATACCAGTCACTGCTGTGATGCTGGGTTTTAATGAGCACAAAGGCGGTTAATCCCAGCCCCAGTTTTTCCGGATCCAGCAGTGCGACTTTACCGACCAGAATTCCCTCATCTTCCAGTCGTTTGAGGCGTTTCCAGCAGGGTGTGGTGGTCAGATTAACGGCATCCGCCAGCGCCTGCAAAGAGAGGGTGCAGTCCTGTTGCAACAATGCAAGCAGCTTACGGTCAATTTTATCTAACATACCGGCACCTCAGAGAAGAATTTTCTCCTTACATTCTATTTTAAAGGCTAAATGGCAACAATTTTTTCCGTGCTTTTCGCTACTCTTGGCACAAAATGACAAATGGATATTAATGATGAACAGCACCTGGGTTAAAAATGCCATCAATGAGATTAACGCGGATTATCAGCGCTCGGCGGATACCCATCTTATCCGCCTGCCATTACCGGCATTTCCGGATATCCAGCTCTATCTGAAAGATGAAAGCACCCACCCGACCGGTAGCCTGAAGCACCGGCTGGCGCGTTCGCTGTTCCTCTATGGGTTGTGCAATGGCTGGATTAAGGAAGGCACGACGATTATCGAATCCTCTTCCGGTTCAACGGCAGTCTCCGAAGCCTATTTCGCGCGCCTGCTGGGGCTGCCGTTTATCGCCGTCATGCCCGCCTGCACGGCCAAACGGAAAATCGAACAGATTGAATTTTACGGTGGTCGCTGTCATTTCGTGGACAGCGCCTGCGAGATTTATGCGGCGTCAGAACAACTGGCGCATGAGTTGAACGGCCATTATATGGATCAGTTCACCTATGCCGAACGCGCCACCGACTGGCGCGGTAACAACAATATCGCCGACAGCATCTTCCGCCAGATGCAGTGTGAACCGCATCCCGTACCGAAACACATTGTGATGAGCGCCGGAACCGGCGGGACCTCCGCGACCATTGGCCGCTACATCCGCTGCCAGGGTTACGATACAAAATTGATGGTGGTGGACCCGGAAAACTCCGTCTTCCTGCCTTTCTGGCAGTCGCGTGATGCTACGCTGCGCAGCCCTGTCGGCAGCAAAATTGAAGGAATTGGACGCCCGCGCGTCGAACCGTCATTCATTGCCGACGTGGTCGATGAGATGCTGCGCGTACCGGATGCCGCCAGCGTGGCGACCGCGCACTGGCTGGAAACGCAACTGGGCCGCAAAGTCGGCGCCTCTACGGGCACCAATATGTGGGGAATGTTGCAACTGGCCGCCCGCATGCGCGAAGCCGGAGAAACCGGTTCGCTGGTGACGCTACTGTGCGACAGCGGCGAACGCTATCTGGACACCTACTACCATGCTGAATGGGTGAGCGCCCATATTGGCGATCTTAGCGCGGCGAAAGCAGAGCTGGCGGGGTTGCTGAATACCCATTAAATCAAAAAAAACCGGGCTGAACGCCCGGTGCTGGTAGGGTCTCTCATTCGGGGGAATAAGGAAGATTTGGATAGTCCAGCCAATGTGTCAAAAAGTGTGATACCGCCTGGTTGCGACAATGACCAATCACCGGTAAATGGGGAAGTTCGGCAATAAGCTGCGGCATGGCATTGCCCATGATCAGGCCACGGCCGACGCTGCCAAGCATTTCGCGATCGTTCATCGCGTCACCAAACGCCATACATTCCGCCAGCGACAGCCCCAGATGTCCGCTCAGGACCTCCAGTGCAGAACCTTTGTTACAGCCTACCGGCAGTACTTCCAGGCAATCGATCGCCGAGTAACAAAGATGGGCTCGTGCGCCCAGTACCTCTTCAAGCTGAATTTTCAGCCGCGTCAAATCGTCATGATCGCCACAGAAGCAAACTTTAGTCACCCGATCTGCCGGAATACGCGCGACATCCACAATCTGATAGCGAAAACCGCTATAGACGTGGGCGTGCAGCATCTCGGGGATCTCTTGTCCGGTAAACCAGCCGTTATCGTTGAAGACATGCATACTCGCCTGTGTGTCCCAGTGCTGATGCAGGACGATCTCAGCAACAGCCGGATCCAGATCCTGACGGTGCAGCACCTCGCCTTCCAGCGAGTGAATGCGTGTCCCGTTACCGGTGATCAGAAAAGCATCGAGAGAAAAAGTGCCGAGAATATGGCGCATTTCCAGTACATGGCGTCCGGTGGCAAACGTCAGGGTAATGTCACGTTCGCGCAGACGCGCCAGAGTAGAGAGCGTTTCATCACCCAAAAGGTGATTTGGCATCAACAGGGTGCCATCCATATCAAATGCAGCCAGGCGTGCCATCTCTTTCTCCACTCGGTGACGGATTAACTTGTGATTCAGTATTACCTGAGATATACGGAAGTAATAGTGAATAGATAAAAGAAATTGTTCCGGGTTTATATGCGACTTCTCAATCGGCTTAATCAGTACCAGCGACTCTGGCAGCCTTCTAACGGCGAACCGCAGCACGTGACCGTCGGGGAACTGGCTGAACGCTGCTTCTGTAGTGAGCGGCACGTCCGCACGTTGTTGCGCCAGGCGCAGGAATCAGGTTGGCTGGTCTGGGAGGCGCAGTCCGGACGCGGTAAGCGCGGGCAACTGCGTTTTCTGGTGGCCCCGGAATCATTGCGCACGGCGATGATGGAACAGGCGCTGGAGAAGGGCCAACAGCTTAGCGTACTGGAGCTGGCGCAACTGGCACCCGGTGAACTGCGGGCCATGCTGCAGCCCTTTATGGGGGGTCAATGGCAAAACGACACGCCCACGCTGCGTATTCCCTATTACCGTCAGCTTGAACCGCTGCATTCTGGTTTTCTTCCCGGTCGCGCCGAGCAACATCTCGCAGGGCAGATTTTCTCCGGACTGACCCGTTTTGACAGCCAGACGCAGCGGCCCTGCGGGGATTTAGCCCACCACTGGGATATTTCCGCCGACGGGTTGCGCTGGGACTTCTATATCCGCTCGACGCTGTTCTGGCACAACGGTGACGCGGTAGAAACCACACAGCTTCATCAGCGACTGCTGATGTTGCGCAAACTCCCGGCACTGAACCGGCTGTTTATCAGCGTAAAGCACATTGAGGTGACGCATCCGCAGTGCCTGACGTTTATCCTGCACCGCCCGGATTTCTGGCTGGCGCACCGGCTGGCAAGCTACGGCAGCCTGCTGGCACATCCGGAACACCCCGTCATCGGAACGGGACCTTTTCGTCTGACGCTGTTTACGCCCGAACTGGTACGTCTGGAAAGCCATGACCATTACCATCTCGTACACCCACTGCTCAAAGCCATTGAATACTGGATCACCCCTCAGCTTTTTGAGCAAGATCTCGGCACCAGTTGTCGCCATCCGGTGCAGATAACCATTGGCAAACCCGAAGAGCTCGCCACGGTGAGCCCGGTAAGTACCGGCATCAGTCTCGGCTTTTGCTATCTCGCGCTGAAAAAAAGCGCCCACCTGACGCCACTGCAGGCTCGTCGGCTGGTCAGCCTTATTCATCGTTCTTCACTGCTGCAAACGCTGGATGTGAGAGAAAACCTGATTACGCCCTGCAACGAATTGTTGCCTGGCTGGGACATCCCGCAGTGGGAGGGGCTGGAATCGGTTGAACTACCGAAAAAAATGACGCTGGTTTATCACCTGCCGGTGGAACTGCATACTATGGCAGAACACCTGCGCCACACGCTGGCCGCCCTCGGCTGCGAACTGACGTTGATTTTTCATAACGCGAAAACCTGGGACGGCTGCCAACGGCTTGCCGAAGCGGATCTGCTGATGGGAGACCGCCTGATTGGCGAAGCGCCCGAATATACACTCGAACAGTGGCTACGCTGTGATTCACTTTGGCCGCACGTGCTTGATGCACCAACATTCTCACATCTTCAGGCCACGCTGGATGCGCTGCAAATCAGACCGGAAGAGGATCATCGCTATGCCGCGCTGCGGCAAGTTTTCGCCAGCCTGATGGATGACGCGACGCTGACGCCGCTGTTTAACTATCACTATCGCATCAGCGCACCACCTGGTGTGAACGGGGTGCGGTTGAATCCGCGCGGCTGGTTTGAGTTCACCGAAGCCTGGCTACCACCACCCGCGTCGTGAAGAAGCTGGTCGCCAGGCAACTCTGGCGCTACCATAGCGGCTTTATACACGTCATTCTTCAAACTGCCTCTTTGTCGGCTACGTCTGTTCACCCCTGTCATTTACTTATGTAAACTCCAGGAGATTCTCAGACTTTTCGTCTCGATGCAATTTGAATGGCTTTGTGTACAGTAACTTATCAGGATTAACCATGAAACGTGCCGTCGTAGTATTCAGTGGAGGCCAGGACTCCACCACCTGTCTGGTGCAGGCGCTGCATCAGTATGATGAAGTGCATTGCGTGACCTTTGATTATGGTCAGCGCCATCGCGCGGAGATTGATGTTGCACGTGATCTGGCCCTGAAACTGGGTGCACGTGCACACAAAGTACTGGACGTGACGCTGCTGAGTGAACTGGCAGTCAGCAGCCTGACCCGTGACAACATCCCGGTTCCGGATTATGAACCGGATGCCGATGGGATCCCGAATACCTTTGTCCCTGGACGTAATATTCTGTTTCTGACCCTGGCGGCGATTTATGCTTATCAGGTAAAAGCAGAAGCGGTGATTACCGGCGTCTGCGAGACCGATTTCTCTGGTTACCCTGACTGCCGCAATGATTTTGTCGAGGCGTTGAATCACGCCATTAAACTGGGGATGGCGAAAGATATCCGCTTTGAAACGCCGCTGATGTGGATTGATAAAGCCGAAACCTGGGCGCTGGCAGATTATTGGGGCAAGCTGGATCTGGTACGTGAAGAAACGCTGACCTGCTATAACGGCATCAAGGGCGACGGTTGCGGCCACTGCGCGGCCTGTAATCTACGCGCAAATGGCCTGAATCATTACCTGGCAGATAAACCGGTCATAATGGCGGCAATGAAGCAGAAGACCGGTTTGAAATAATTGCGGGTTTCGCCGGATGGCGGTGCCAGGCACCTTATCCGGCCAACAGTTGGATCATCCACCCCTACTTCACCATCTGCTCCAGCTTTTCGCGTAACTCCCCTTCCAGCGGCAGCGCTTTTTGCGATTTCAGATCAATACAGACGAACGTAATAAGCGCATCAGCCACCACCTGTCCTTCCGGTTCCAGCGTAATCACCTGGCTTAGAATACCGCTTTTCCCGTTTAGCTGTTGCACCTGACTGGTGACGGTTAGCAGATCACTCAGAACCGCCGGACGGCGATAGTTAATATTGATGTTGACCACCACGAAAGCGATATTGTGGGCAGTCATCCATTGAAAGCTATCGCTGCTCTCCAGGCCATCCCAGCGGGCTTCCTCCAGAAACTCAAGATAGCGGGCATTATTCACGTGCTGGTAGACATCAAGATGATAACCACGAACCTTAATCTGTGTTTGCATAGCGCAGAGACCTTACGTTTTTGTTATAGAGAGACAGGAGTAGAGAGGCCATAACTGGTATGACCTCTCTCAGTCTGGCAAATATTTGCCAGTGCGCAAGTGATTAAAGTGTTAAAGCAGACAGATTGCGCTCCACTAACGCGTTGCCCATCCCCGGTACTTGTTTGAGATCTTCCACCGTTTTAAACGGACCGTACTCATCACGATAGCTGACGATCGCCTGTGCTTTCTTCAGGCCAACACCGTTCATCGCGCGCGCCAGCTCTTCTGCCGATGCGGTATTGATGCTGACCCTGGTGCCCTCTTCGGTGCTGGCTTTCGCCGGAACCGCGGATTTGTTTTGCCCTGCAACCGGTGCTTGTGCGCTGGTCTCCACCGCCGGGCTTTTCGCTGCCGCTGTCGATGACGCCGCCAGCGCGCTTTGCGTCATACCCGCGCAGGCGAAGGAAAGGGTGATAAGTAACGCTTTGATTCCATGTTTCATACTGTTTTCTCCTTGTTAGTGAACAGTGGAATCACGATAACGAGGTTAAAACCAACGAACAAATGGCAAATGTCAGAAATGGAAAAGGCCGCGAAAGCGGCCTTCAGGTGTTACAACGGTTGTGCAATGATTTGCGAGACGTCTCGACGATTACGGCTGTTGATCCATCGCATCGCCGATTTTGATTTTCGCCGATTTACGCAGGTTACTCATCAATGCCTCAAAGACAATCTGCGCATTGTTCTGGGTGATCCCCTGAACCATCGCTTTCTTCTGATCTTCCGGCATGGAGCCCGCTTTCACGTCGTCCAGAGCCAGCAAAACCACATTGCCCTGCATATCGTTGGCAATGCCATAGCTCGGCTTATCTTTCGCCGGCAGGCTCAGACCAAACGCCGCCTGGCTAACCGGATCCTGGCCCGTACGGCTCAGCGTTTTAGACTCTCCAAAGCTCAGACCAGCGGCTTTCATCGCTTCTGCGCCTTTACCCGCCTTCAGCTCAACCAGCAGTTTTTCCGCATCCAGTTTAGCCTGCTGCTCTGCCTTGTTGTGCTTAACCAGCGCCGTAACCTGATCTTTCACCTCAGACAGCGGCTTCACGGCCTCTGCCTTGTGATCGCTGATACGCAGAACAAACGCGCGATCGCCATCGACGGTGATGATATCGGAGTTTCTGCCCGGCGCGCCGTTTTCACCCATCAGAGCACCATCAAAAATGGCGTCTGATACCGGTTTGAAATTCAGCTCTTCCGGCAGGTTCTCGTGACTGAACCAGCCCGTCTGTACCGCTTTCGCGCCAGCTGCCTGTTCGGCACCCGCCAGAGATTCCGTATCATTGTTCGCCGCATCGCTCACTTTCTGCTGTAAAGCAAAGTAAGCATCCAGCGCTTTTTCCTGTTTCACTTTCGCTGCGATGTCATCACGGACTTCGTTCAGCGGCTTCACAACCGCCGGCTGAATGTCGTCCAGACGCACAACCAGAAAGCCAACAGAGGATTTAATCACGCCAGAAAGCTGGCCCTTCTCTTTCAGCCCGGCATTTTTCAGCTCTTCCGGCGTGGTGGCGTCTTCCAGCCAACCCATATCGCCGCCGTTGCGGGCAGAGATGATGTCGGCCGATTTCTCTTTCGCCAGCGCAGCAAAATCACCACCTTTGTTCAGCGCGTCGAGTACCGCTTTCGCTTCATCTTCCGTTTTAGTCTGGATGATGCTGTAACGGCTACGCTGTGCCTGGGTGAACTGATCCTGATGCTGATCGTAATAAGACTGGATATCTTCATCGCTAACCGGCTTTTGCATCGAGGCGGCGTCCAGCTTGATGTAGCTGACGCGGAACTGTTCCGGAGTCATGAAGCTGTTTTTGTGCTGCTCGTAGTAGCTGGCCACTTCCTGATCCGTCACCGACTGCTTCGCTGCAAGAGCATTGACGTCAATCGTGGCTTCACGGACGACACGCTGCTGTGCAACCAGCGCCGCCAGCTCATCAGTCTCACCCTTGAGCATAAAATCGGTGCCCGCGACGCCGCTGATAAGCTGCTGTGTAGTCAGTTGGTTACGCAAGGCTTGCGCATACTGGTCAGCGGTCATCCCCATCTGATTAACAATCGCGTTATAGCGGTTGTTATCAAATTTGCCATCGACCTGGAATGCCGGCGTGGAGAAAATCGCCTGCTTCACCTGCTCGTCGCTGATGCCCAGTTTGAGTTCGCGGGCATACTGATCAAGCAGCGCTTCATCAATCAGACGATTAAGCGTCTGCTGGCGCAGGGTTTTCATGTAACCTTCGTTTGCCGCAAGCTCAGAGTACTGATCGCCCAACTGTTGCTGCATGCGATTACGTTCGCTGTTGAACGCATTCTCAAACTGCCCACGGCTGATTTCCTGGTCATTCACTTTAGCGGCGTAGTTGTTGCCTCCGCCAATCAGGTAACCACTCACGCCGGTCAGAATGAACGACACGATAATGATTCCGAAAATAATCTTGAGCACGAGACTGTTAGCAGCCGTGCGTAAGCTGTCCATCATGGTGTAACCACACTCCGCTGTAGGTGACTATACACGGCATCTTTCACGCGGCCTCGTCGTTAACTGCCCCGATGAAACGTGAATGCCTTGTGTATATACGCGTTACGCAGCATAGCGTTTCCTGAACGCTGCGCATAAAGGCCTATTGTGACAAGAAACAGGGGCGATTGTCAGCCCACAACATGTAGAAAATCGCTGCAAAAACAAAAAAGGCACATCAATTGATGCGCCCTTGTACTGAGTCCTGTCCCCGGAAGGGGATCACGCTTAGTTTACTGCGTCTTTCAGTGCTTTACCTGCACGGAAACCAGGTACTTTGGCGGCAGCAATGGCGATCTCTTTACCTGTTTGCGGGTTGCGGCCAGTACGGGCAGCACGCTCTTTAACAGCAAAAGTACCAAAACCTACCAGCGCAACGTCATCCCCTTCTTTCAGAGATTCGGTAACAGAAGCAATAATTGCGTCTAACGCACGCCCTGCCGCAGCTTTGGAGATATCAGCCCCTGCAGCAATTTTGTCGATCAGTTGAGATTTATTCACTCTTCTCTTCCTCATTATAATTTATATCGCACCAGAATCCTTCAAAGTGCGACCGCGCAGCAGTTATATCAGGCCTGCCATGCCCTTACAACACCCGATAATGATGGCAAGCCCAATCCGTCATCTAAATTAGCTATACAAAAAAAGGCTGGCAAGTACGAAATGGCCTGCCAGCCCTGTTTTTATTAGTGCTCTTTGCGCGAGGTCACTATTTTGCCGTCACAACCTGCATTCCAGAGGGTTCATTTTGCAATGCGAGCGTCAGAACCTCTTCAATGCGTTTCACCGGATGGATGTCCAAATCGGCAATAACATTGTCCGGAATCTCTTCCAGGTCGCGTTTGTTTTCATCCGGAATTAAGACCGTTTTAATACCACCACGGTGCGCAGCCAGAAGTTTTTCTTTTAACCCACCGATCGGCAGTACCTGACCACGCAGGGTGATCTCACCGGTCATCGCCACATCGGCACGCACCGGGTTACCGGTCAGGCAGGAAACCAGTGCGGTACACATCGCAATACCGGCGCTCGGACCGTCTTTCGGCGTCGCCCCTTCCGGAACGTGAACGTGAATGTCGCGTTTTTCGTAAAAGTCCGGATTAATACCCAGTTTTTCCGCACGCGCACGCACCACGGTCAATGCAGCCTGAATGGACTCCTGCATCACTTCACCCAGCGAACCGGTGTAGGTCAGCTTACCTTTGCCCGGCACGCAGGCGGTTTCGATGGTCAGCAGATCGCCACCCACTTCCGTCCACGCCAGACCTGTCACCTGGCCTACGCGGTTTTCATTGTCCGCGCGACCATAGTCAAAGCGCTGTACACCCAGGTAGTCGTGCAGGTTATCGCCATTGATCACAATGTGTTTCAGTGACTTATCCAGCAGCAACTGCTTAACCGCTTTCCGGCACAGTTTGGAAATTTCACGTTCCAGACTACGCACGCCAGCCTCACGAGTGTAGTAACGAATAATGCCGATAATGGCGCTGTCGTCGACCGTCAGCTCGCCTTTCTTCAGCGCGTTACGCTCAATCTGCTTCGGCAACAGGTGCTGTTTGGCAATGTTCAGCTTCTCGTCTTCGGTATACCCGGACAGACGGATCACTTCCATACGATCCAGCAGCGGCGCTGGAATGTTCATGGAGTTGGAGGTCGCGACAAACATCACGTCGCTGAGATCGTAGTCCACTTCCAGGTAGTGATCGCTGAAGGCCACGTTCTGCTCGGGATCCAGCACCTCAAGCAGTGCGGATGCCGGATCGCCACGCATGTCGGAAGACATTTTGTCGATCTCATCGAGCAGGAACAGCGGGTTTTTCACGCCCACTTTCGCCATTTTCTGGATCAGTTTACCCGGCATTGAACCGATGTATGTCCGACGGTGGCCACGAATTTCCGCTTCATCACGCACGCCGCCCAGCGCCATACGGATGTATTTACGCCCGGTCGCTTTGGCGATGGACTGACCCAGAGAGGTTTTACCTACCCCCGGCGGTCCCACCAGGCACAGGATCGGCCCCTTGATTTTGTTCACACGGCTTTGTACCGCGAGATACTCAAGGATGCGGTCTTTCACACGCTCCAGACCATAATGGTCGGTATCAAGGATTTCCTGCGCCTGACGCAGGTCTTTTTTAACCTTGCTACGCGCATTCCACGGCACCTGAACCATCCAGTCGATGTAACCACGCACGACGGTCGCTTCCGCTGACATCGGCGACATCATTTTCAGCTTCTGCAGTTCAGCTTCGGCTTTCTCTTTCGCCTCTTTCGGCATTTTTGCCGCGTCGATCTTCCGCTTCAGCGCTTCGTTTTCGTCCGGCGCGTCGTCCATTTCGCCGAGTTCTTTCTGAATCGCCTTCATCTGCTCATTCAGATAGTACTCACGCTGAGATTTCTCCATTTGCTTTTTCACGCGGTTGCGAATGCGCTTCTCAACCTGCAGCAGATCGATTTCAGACTCCATCATCGCCATCAGATACTCCAGACGCTCGTTCACGTCTGACATCTCCAGTACGGACTGCTTATCCGCCAGCTTCAGCGGCATATGGGCAGCGATGGTGTCCGCCAGACGCGCCGGATCGTCAATGCTATTGAGCGACGTCAGTACTTCTGGTGGGATTTTCTTGTTCAGCTTGATGTAGCCTTCGAACTGGCTGATCGCCGTGCGTACCAGCACTTCCTGTTCGCGCTCGTCAATAGCAGGCGAATCAAGGTATTCCGCTTTCGCAGAGAAGTGCTCGCCGTTATCAGACAGCGCAGAAATACGCGCACGCTGTAACCCTTCGACCAGCACTTTGACGGTGCCGTCAGGCAGTTTCAGCATCTGCAAAATAGAGGCCACGGTCCCGACGGTGAAAAGATCGTTTACACCCGGCTCATCCGTTGATGCTTCCTTCTGGGCGACCAGCATGATTTTTTTATCATGGTCCATAGCCGCTTCCAGACAACGGATAGATTTTTCCCGCCCTACAAACAAGGGTATGACCATGTGCGGATAAACCACCACATCGCGCAACGGCAATACGGGGATTTCAATGCGTTCAGAACGCTCAGGATTCATAGAGCTCTCTCTTAGTTTAGTGTCCGCCAGGTAATCAGATGGCATAGCTGTGCTTCATGCCACCTTTAACATGTATGTCAGTATATGGGGATGTTTCCCACACATTCAACGCCATGATTACGGAAAAAGTAAAGGGGAGATAAAATCCCCCCTTTTTGATTAACTGATTGTATGGATTGGCTAATTATTCACCAGATGCCTGCTGGGCTTCCGGCTTGCCGTAAATCAGTAATGGCTTGCTCTGACCGCCGATCACCGACTCATCAATCACCACTTTTTCGACGTCTTCCATCGAAGGCAGATCATACATGGTATCCAGCAGCGCGGCTTCTACGATGGAACGCAGACCACGGGCACCGGTTTTACGCGCCATCGCTTTGCGGGCAATCGCATCCAGCGCTTCGTCGCGGAACTCCAGGTCAACGCCTTCCAGATTGAACAGCGCCTGATACTGCTTGGTCAGCGCGTTTTTCGGCTCTTTCAGGATCTGGATCAGCGCTTCTTCGCTCAGTTCGCTCAGCGTTGCCACAACCGGCAGACGACCAATAAACTCAGGAATCAGACCAAACTTGATCAAATCTTCCGGCTCAACCTGCGAGAGCAGTTCGCCTTCGCTGGCCTTGTCGGATTTCGCTTTCACCGTTGCACCAAAACCAATGCCGGAGCCGGTTTCAACGCGGTTGGCGATCACTTTATCCAGGCCAGCAAACGCACCGCCACAGATGAACAGGATCTTAGAGGTATCCACCTGCAAGAATTCCTGCTGCGGATGTTTACGTCCACCCTGCGGCGGAACGGCAGCAACCGTCCCTTCGATCAGTTTCAGCAGCGCCTGCTGTACGCCTTCACCGGAAACGTCACGGGTGATCGACGGGTTGTCAGACTTACGGGAAATCTTGTCAATTTCATCGATATAGACAATACCACGCTGCGCTTTCTGCACATCGTAGTCGCACTTCTGCAACAGTTTCTGGATGATGTTCTCAACGTCCTCACCCACGTAACCCGCTTCGGTCAGCGTGGTGGCATCCGCCATCGTGAACGGAACATCCAGCAGGCGCGCCAGCGTTTCCGCCAACAGCGTTTTACCGGAGCCGGTCGGACCGATCAGCAGAATATTACTTTTGCCCAACTCGACGCCATTACTGGTGTCGCCGTTGCGCAGACGTTTGTAGTGGTTGTATACCGCGACCGCCAGCACTTTCTTGGCCTGTTCCTGACCGATGACGTAATCGTCAAGATGGTTACGAATTTCGTGTGGCGTCGGCAGCGCACTGCGTTCACGATGCGGTGCTACTTCCTTAATCTCTTCGCGAATGATGTCGTTACACAGATCGACACATTCATCGCAGATATACACGGATGGACCGGCGATGAGCTTACGCACTTCATGCTGGCTTTTGCCGCAAAAAGAGCAGTACAACAATTTGCCCGAGCCATCTTTGCGTTTATCTGTCATGAGTCAAAACCTCTTCTTTGTTCTTTGTGCCGCACACGACGACGCAAAATGCCATTCTCAGGCGCAACTCGCTTTGTCGCGTTGTGCCGCCCCTGGTAAGTATAGCGGCAGAGTTGCGCCCCGGGCATCAATTACGATGGGTCAAAATCGAGTCGACTAAGCCATACTCAACTGCCTCAGCGGCAGAGAGGAAGCGATCGCGCTCAGTATCACGCTCAATCTGCTCAAGAGATTGACCCGTATGGTGTGCCATTAGTTCGTTCATGCGCCCTTTAACTTTCAGGATTTCACGGGCGTGAATTTCAATATCCGTTGCCTGGCCCTGGTAACCGCCCAACGGCTGATGAATCATTACGCGGGAGTTCGGCAGGCAGAAACGTTTACCTTTCGCCCCGGCCGTCAGCAAGAACGCGCCCATTGAGGCCGCCTGGCCCATACAAATGGTGCTGACGTCTGGCTTAATAAACTGCATGGTGTCATAAATCGACATGCCTGCGGTAATTACGCCGCCCGGAGAGTTAATGTACAGGTAGATATCTTTTTCCGGGTTTTCGGCTTCCAGGAACAGCATCTGCGCCACAATCAGGTTAGCCATATGATCTTCGACCTGGCCGGTCAGAAAAATGACACGTTCCTTAAGTAGACGAGAGTAGATATCAAAAGAGCGCTCACCACGTGAGGTCTGTTCAATGACCATCGGCACCAGCGCCATATGGGGTGCAAAGTTATCTCGTTCGCCGCTGTATGACATTTCCGTCTCCTGGATAAAAAATGAAAAAACCTGCTGTACCGATTGTAACCTTATGGACGGATTATCAGCTAGTCCCTCTGTTATGGGTACGGCATCGCCATAATTCAAGCATAACAATCTTTTGCCTGAACGCTAACACCGAAAAGGGCTTTTTCGCACGCTTCCATGCAAAAGTCATGACAAAAAAAAGGCCCGCCACCTGACGGTGACGGGCCTTTGAGCGAAATTCGCGCGTTTAAGCGGAATTACGCCTGCTGGTTCATCAGCTCATTGAAGGTCGTGGCTTTTTCAGTCACTTTGGCTTTCGCCAGAACCGCTTCAACCGCCTGCTCTTCCAGAGCGACGTTACGCATGTTGTCCATCAGCTCTTTATTTTTGCTGTAGAACTCGATCACTTCTTTCGGATCTTCGTAAGCAGAAGCCATCTCTTCGATCAGGCCCTTCACGCGATCTTCATCCGCTTTCAGTTCATTGGTACGAATCACTTCGCCCAGCAGCAGACCCACAACTACGCGACGCTTAGCCTGTTCTTCGAACAGTTCACGCGGCAGTTCCAGCGCTTGTTTCTCGTTACCACCGAAACGCTGAGCAGCCTGACGACGCAGAACGTCGATTTCGCTGTCAATCAGTGCAGCAGGAACGTCGATGTCGTTCGCTTTCACCAGACCGTCGATTGCCTGAGATTTAACACGGTTACGCACCGCGCCTTTCAGCTCGCGTTCCATGTTTTTACGGACTTCAGTACGCAGACCGGCAACGGAACCATCTTCAACGCCAAAACGTTTGATGAATTCTTCAGTCAGTTCCGGCAGCTCACGCTCTTCCACTTTCTTCAGGTTGATGGCGAATTTCGCCGCTTTACCTTTCAGGTTTTCAGCGTGGTAGTCTTCCGGGAAAGTCACGTCGATGGTGAACTCTTCGCCCGCTTTGTGACCTTTGATACCGTCTTCAAAGCCCGGGATCATACGACCCTGGCCCATCGCCAGTACGAAATCAGACGCTTTACCGCCTTCGAACTCTTCGCCGTCTACAGAACCGGTGAAGTCGAGGGTGACGCGGTCTTCTGCATCCGCAGCGCCGTCTTTATCTTTCCAGGTCGCCTGCTGTTTGCGCAGGGTATCCAGCATCACGTCAACATCCGCATCGGTGACTTCAACAACCGGTTTTTCAACTTCGATTGTGTCCAGGCCGGTCAGTTCAACTTCCGGATAGACTTCGAATTCTACCGCGTAGGTGAAATCTTCACCCAGTTTGTATTCGCCCGGAACGTAGTTCGGTGCGCCAGCCGGATTGATTTTTTCTTTGATGATGGCATCAACGAAGTTGCGGCTCATCAGGTCACCCAGAACGTCCTGGCGAACGGACGCGCCATAACGCTGAGCAACAACATTCATCGGTACTTTGCCTTTACGGAAGCCGTCAATACGCACTTTCTTCGCTACGTTGACCAGCTCGCTTTTAACAGCGGTCTCGATGCTGTCAGCAGCGATAGTAATCGTTACACGGCGGCCAAGGCCTTGAGTGGTTTCAACTGAAACTTGCATCTTGTTACCTCAAAAAATCACAGTGCTCGGTCAACTCTACTCCGCAAGCACAGATTATTAGCTTCGCGGAACCGGGATGTTCTCTTAATCAATCACATTCCCTGTCGTCAGAATCATCCCGAAGACATTCAAATAAGACGCGGCATTATAGCGGCATCACTTTTATGAGTCGAGAACGGTTATTACGCGTTGCTGCGGCATTTTTCACAATTCCCGGCTATTCTTGCCCTGAAAAGGGTTTGACTCGTGCAAAATTCAGACAAAACAAAACGGCCCGCAGGCCGTTTTCACATAATCTTTAGCAACATACTGGAAAAACGCCAGCAGTTGCAAATGCGTTTTTACGCGATGCTTCCCGCACCACGACAGGGAGGTGACGCAAAGATCGTATCCTGCAACCCTTCCCACTCTTTGATGGTATAAGTATGCAGAGCCAGCGCGTGAACCGTCGTAGACAGTTCTGCGGTTAATGTACCGTAGATCATCCGATGACGATTCAAAAAACGCTCGCCGGTAAAGCGATCGCTAACCAGAACGACCTTAAAGTGGCTTTCTGAGCCAGCCGGGACATTATGACGATAGCTTTCATCCACGACCTCGAGGAACACGGGTTGGAACGCTGCCCTTAATTTTTCTTCTATTTGCTCACGTATCATCATGATATATCTCCTCAAACGGCGCTGAGATGTCACCCATCCCTTTAAATATTAGCCGCTTTTACCGGTTCCATTGCGCCATTACAACAAAAATTTAGCCTTCGTCTGATTTTCGCCATCAACGCGATGAAGTTTACTGATTCAACCCGTTGGGGGATGGCATAAATGCCCAATTTGGTCTCTATAACTTCATTATTCCGACAACATGATGAATTTACATGCGTTACCCACTTCCCCTCGCCGTTGGCGATGTTATGATGGCGGGAATTTTTCTCTATCCATATGATTAAGAGTTACTGAGAGCACGAACATGTTAAAAAAAATCCTCTTCCCGTTAATCGCGCTTTTCATGCTGGCGGGCTGTGCGACACCACCAACCACGATTGACGTTTCGCCTAAAATCACGCTCCCGCAACAGGATCCTAGCCTGATGGGCGTGACCGTTAGCATCAACGGCGCCGATCAGCGTCCGGACCAGGCGCTGGCGAAAGTGACCCGCGACAATCAGTTGGTGACACTGACGGCCTCCCGCGATCTGCGCTTCCTGTTACAAGAAGTGCTGGAAAAACAGATGACCTCGCGCGGTTATATGGTTGGCCCGAACGGTGCGGTGAACCTGCAGATCATTGTTAACCAGCTATACGCGGATGTGTCTCAGGGCAACGTGCGTTATAACATTGCCACCAAGGCCGATATCGCGATCATCGCGACGGCGGCCAACGGCAACAAGATGACCAAAAACTACCGCGCCAGCTACTCCGTTGAAGGCGCGTTCCAGGCGACCAACAAGAATATCGCCAACGCGGTTAACAGCGTGCTGACCGATACGATTACTGATATGTCTCAGGACACTAGCGTCCACGACTTCATCAAACAGAACGCTCGTTAATTTCTGCCCCCTGACCCGGCTCCGCGCCGGGTCAGCTTTATATGCCCATGCCTAGTCACTACTTACGCATTTTTCAACAACCGAAATCAGCCATTTTGCTGATGTTAGGTTTTGCCTCCGGCCTGCCGCTCGCGTTGACCTCCGGTACGCTTCAGGCATGGATGACCGTCGAGAATATCGACCTGAAAACCATCGGTTTCTTTTCGCTGGTCGGTCAGGCTTACGTCTTTAAATTTCTCTGGTCTCCGGTCATGGACCGCTACACACCGCCCTTTTTAGGTCGTCGTCGTGGCTGGTTGCTGACGACGCAATGTTTGTTGCTGGTCTCCATCGCTGCGATGGGTTTTCTGGAGCCCGGTAGCCAGTTGCGATGGATGGCGGCGCTGGCGGTAGTGATCGCCTTTTGTTCAGCGTCGCAAGATATTGTGTTTGACGCCTGGAAAACGGACGTCTTAGCCGCAGAAGAGCGCGGAACCGGTGCGGCAATCAGCGTGCTCGGCTATCGCCTCGGCATGCTGGTGTCCGGTGGACTGGCGCTGTGGATGGCCGACCGCTGGCTCGGCTGGCAAGGCATGTACTGGCTGATGGCAGCATTACTGATCCCTTGTATTATTTCCACTCTGCTCGCCCCCGAACCGACCGACAGCATTCCGGTGCCAAAAACGCTGGAGCAGGCAGTCGCAGCCCCGCTACGCGATTTCTTCGGACGTAACAACGCCTGGCTGATTTTGCTGCTCATCATCCTTTATAAGCTGGGTGATGCCTTCGCCATGAGCCTGACCACCACCTTTTTGATTCGTGGTGTGGGCTTTGACGCCGGAGAAGTGGGCGTCGTCAATAAAACGCTGGGGCTTATCGCCACGATTATTGGCGCGCTGTACGGCGGGGTGTTGATGCAACGGCTGACGCTGTTTCGCGCTTTACTGATTTTCGGCATTCTGCAGGGCGTCTCTAACGCCGGATACTGGCTCCTGTCGGTGACCGACAAGCACATGTTCAGCATGGCTGCGGCGGTGTTTTTCGAGAACCTGTGCGGGGGAATGGGGACGTCAGCGTTCGTCGCGCTACTGATGACGCTGTGTAATAAGTCATTTTCCGCCACCCAGTTTGCCCTGCTGTCAGCGCTTTCTGCCGTGGGGCGCGTCTATGTTGGCCCGGTTGCCGGTTGGTTTGTCGAGGCGCATGGCTGGTCGACGTTTTATCTTTTCTCCGTCGTGGCCGCCGTTCCGGGCCTGATATTGCTGCTGGTGTGTCGGCAAACGCTGGAGTACACGCGACAGAGCGAAAGTTTCCTGCCGCGAACAGAATTCCGTTCGGCCTACCGTCTGGCGTTATGGATTTTGATGGCGGGATGCGTGTTGCTTGCCGTCTGGCTGCTGTTGCTGTCGCTGAACGCGCTGGCGTTCACTAACTTCTCCTTCCTCGCCGGACTGCTGGAAGTCGCAGTGACTATCGCCATTTTCGGCATCGTGTTTGGCGGCTTGCTCGACTATCTGGCGCTACGCAAAACGCGGCTGGTGTAAGCGCCCCTTTATTTAGCCGTTGTAATCACCTTGCGTAATTATATCGGCTAAATAAACAACAACTGAAAAAATTAATATTTGTTGTTTTGTGCGCAATAGAATCTGGAAATTATTGACGCCTTTTATAGGTTTTATTTTCCTTACTCGATTCAGCCGAAACACATTTATTTTTTGTATTTTATTTGTCTCTTTATTGATAATCACTTGTTAACCAATTGTTTTATTTTTACATTGGTTATACCAATTACCCTCGCGTCGCCTCCCTGAAGTCCCCTTTCGTTATAACGTGATGTTGCAACAGGTTCTTAATGCTGAAACGACATATCTTGCAACATATGTGACACGTGCGGCAGAACCCGGTAACACAGATCCAATGATGTTTACAGTAATGTAACCTTCCCGTAAAATGCCCACACACTTTAAACGCCACCCGGTCCCGTGGAATTGAGGTCGTTAAATGAGACTCAGGAAATACAATAAAAGTTTGGGATGGTTGTCATTAATTGCAGGCACTGCATTACTCAGTGGCTGTAATTCTGCGCTGTTAGATCCCAAAGGACAGATTGGACTGGAGCAACGTTCGCTGATACTGACGGCATTTGGCCTGATGTTGATCGTCGTTATTCCTGCAATCTTGATGGCTGTAGGTTTTGCCTGGAAGTACCGTGCAAGCAATAAAGATGCGAAGTATAGCCCGAACTGGTCACACTCCAATAAAGTGGAAGCGGTGGTCTGGACGGTTCCTATCTTAATCATCATTTTCCTTGCCGTGCTGACCTGGAAAACCACTCACGCTCTTGAGCCAAGCAAGCCGCTGGCGCATGACGAGAAGCCCATTACCATCGAAGTGGTTTCCATGGACTGGAAATGGTTCTTCATCTACCCGGAACAGGGCATTGCTACCGTGAATGAAATCGCCTTCCCGGCGAACACTCCGGTGTACTTCAAAGTGACCTCTAACTCCGTGATGAACTCCTTCTTCATCCCACGTCTGGGCAGCCAGATTTATGCCATGGCCGGTATGCAGACTCGCCTGCATCTGATCGCCAATGAAGCCGGTACCTATGACGGTATCTCCGCAAGCTATAGCGGACCTGGCTTCTCCGGTATGAAGTTCAAGGCTATCGCAACAGAGGACCGCGCCGCATTCGACCAATGGGTTGCTAAAGCGAAACAGTCACCGAACACCATGAGCGACATGGCTGCGTTCGAGAAAGTGGCTGTGCCAAGCGAATACAACCAGGTGGAATACTTCTCCAACGTGAAACCCGATTTGTTTAAAGACGTGATTAACAAATTTATGGCTCACGGTCAGAGCATGGACATGACCCAACCGGAAGGTGAGCACAGCTCGCACGAAGGAATGGAAGGCATGGACATGAGCCACGCGGAAGCCGCCAACTCAAGGGGCTGAGGAAGAATACGATGTTCGGAAAATTGACACTGGATGCAGTTCCGTTCCATGAACCCATCGTCATGGTTACGATCGCTGCTATTATCATCGGTGGTGCGGCTTTACTTGGCCTGATTACTTACTTTGGTAAGTGGACCTACCTGTGGAAAGAGTGGCTAACTTCGGTTGACCACAAACGCCTTGGCATCATGTATGTCATCGTCGCTATCGTCATGTTGGTTCGTGGCTTTGCTGACGCCATCATGATGCGTAGTCAGCAAGCGCTGGCGTCTGCAGGTGAAGCGGGCTTCCTGCCGCCTCACCACTACGATCAGATATTCACGGCTCACGGCGTGATCATGATCTTCTTCGTGGCAATGCCATTTGTTATCGGTCTGATGAACCTGGTGGTTCCACTGCAGATTGGTGCGCGTGACGTTGCGTTCCCGTTCCTGAACAACCTGAGCTTCTGGTTCACCGTTGTCGGCGTTATCCTGGTTAACCTGTCTCTGGGTGTGGGTGAATTCGCGCAGACCGGTTGGCTGGCGTACCCGCCGCTCTCGGGAATTGAGTACAGTCCAAGCGTCGGGGTCGACTATTGGATATGGGCAGTCCAGTTGTCCGGTATTGGTACAACCCTGACCGGTATCAACTTCTTTGTGACTATCATTAAGATGCGCGCGCCAGGCATGACCATGTTCAAGATGCCGGTCTTTACCTGGGCATCGCTATGCGCAAACATCCTGATTATCGCCTCCTTCCCGATTCTGACGGTTACCGTCGCGTTGCTTACCCTGGATCGTTATCTGGGCACCCATTTCTTTACCAACGATATGGGCGGCAACATGATGATGTACATCAACCTGATTTGGGCCTGGGGCCATCCGGAAGTGTACATTCTGATTCTGCCGGTATTCGGGGTGTTCTCGGAAATCGCCGCGACCTTCTCACGTAAACGTCTGTTTGGTTACACCTCGCTGGTGTGGGCAACCGTGTGTATTACCGTATTGTCGTTCATCGTCTGGCTGCACCACTTCTTTACCATGGGTGCCGGTGCGAACGTTAACGCCTTCTTCGGTATTACCACCATGATTATCGCCATCCCGACCGGGGTGAAGATCTTCAACTGGCTGTTCACCATGTATCAGGGCCGTATCGTATTCCACTCAGCAATGCTGTGGACGATTGGCTTTATCGTGACCTTCTCAGTCGGCGGGATGACCGGCGTACTGCTGGCGGTCCCGGGCGCGGACTTTGTACTGCACAACAGTCTGTTCCTGATTGCGCACTTCCATAACGTTATTATCGGCGGCGTCGTATTTGGTTGCTTCGCGGGTATGACCTACTGGTGGCCAAAAGCGTTTGGCTTCACGCTGAACGAAACCTGGGGTAAACGCGCATTCTGGTTCTGGATCATCGGCTTCTTCGTTGCTTTCATGCCGCTGTATGTGCTGGGCTTTATGGGGATGACTCGTCGTCTCAGCCAGCAGATTGACCCTCAGTTCCATCCGATGCTGGTTGTTGCTGCCTGTGGCGCCGCGCTGATTGCAGTGGGTATCCTGTGCCAGTTCATTCAGATGTATGTTTCTATTCGCGACCGCGAACAGAATCGTGATCTGACCGGTGACCCATGGGGTGGCCGTACGCTGGAATGGGCAACGTCTTCTCCGCCTCCGTTCTATAACTTTGCCGTTGTGCCGCACGTTCATGAGCGTGATGCCTTCTGGGAAATGAAAGAAAAAGGTGAAGCGTACAAGCAGCCTGCGCACTATGAAGAGATTCATATGCCGAAGAATAGCGGTGCCGGTATCGTCATTACCGCCTTCGCGACGCTGTTTGGTTTCGCCATGATCTGGCATATCTGGTGGCTGGCTATTGCAAGCTTCGCAGGCATGATCATCAGCTGGATTGTGAAAAGCTTTGATGAAGATGTGGACTACTACGTGCCGGTCCCGGAAATCGAAAAACTGGAAAACCAGCATTTCGATGAGATTACTAAGGCAGGGCTGAAAAATGGCAACTGATACTTTAGCGCACGCGACTGCCCACGCGCACGAACACGGGCACCACGATGCAGGCCAGAACAAAATCTTCGGATTTTGGATCTACCTGATGAGCGACTGCATTCTGTTCTCTATTCTGTTTGCTACCTATGCCGTTCTGGTGAACGGCACCGCAGGTGGCCCGACAGGTAAGGACATTTTCGAACTGCCGTTCGTTCTGGTTGAAACTTTCTTGCTGTTGTTCAGCTCCATTACCTATGGCATGGCGGCGATCGCCATGCACAAGAACAACAAGAGCCAGGTGGTTTCCTGGCTGGCGTTGACCTTCTTGTTTGGTGCCGGCTTCATCGGGATGGAAATCTATGAATTCCATCATCTGATTGTTAACGGTATGGGCCCGGATCGCAGCGGCTTCCTCTCTGCGTTCTTCGCGCTGGTCGGCACCCACGGTCTGCACGTGACGTCCGGTCTTATCTGGATGGCCGTGCTGATGGTACAGATCGCCCGTCGCGGCCTGACCAGCACCAACCGCACCCGCATCATGTGCCTGAGCCTGTTCTGGCACTTCCTGGACGTGGTGTGGATCTGTGTGTTCACTGTTGTTTATCTGATGGGGGCGATGTAATGAGTCATTCTAACGTGAACAGCGGCGCGTCCCATGGCAGCGTAAAAACCTACATGACAGGATTTATCCTGTCGGTCATCCTGACGGTCATTCCGTTCTGGATGGTAATGACAGGTGCTGCCTCTCCGGCCGTAATTCTGGGGACTATCCTGGCAATGGCAGTGGTGCAGATTCTGGTGCATCTGGTGTGCTTCCTGCACATGAACACCAAATCTGATGAAGGCTGGAACATGACGGCTTTTGTCTTTACCGTGCTGATCATCGCCATCCTGGTTGTCGGTTCCATCTGGATCATGTGGAACCTCAACTACAATATGATGATGCACTAAGAGCGGCGGTTATGATGTTTAAGCAATACCTGCAAGTAACGAAACCAGGCATCATCTTTGGCAACCTGATCTCGGTGATCGGGGGGTTCCTGCTGGCCTCCAAGGGCAGCATCGACTATCCCCTGTTCATCTACACGTTGGTCGGAGTGTCACTGGTTGTGGCGTCGGGTTGTGTATTTAACAACTACATCGACAGGGATATCGACAGAAAGATGGAAAGGACCAAGAATCGGGTGCTGGTAAGAGGCCTGATCTCTCCTAAAGTCTCGCTGGTGTACGCCACCCTGCTGGGTATTGCTGGCTTCATGCTGCTGTGGTTTGGCGCGAACCCTCTGGCCTGCTGGCTGGGGGTGATGGGCTTTGTGGTTTATGTGGGCGTTTACAGCCTGTATATGAAACGCCACTCGGTCTACGGGACGCTGATCGGCTCTCTCTCCGGCGCGGCGCCGCCGGTGATCGGCTACTGCGCAGTCACCGGAGAGTTCGACAGCGGCGCGCTGATTCTGCTGGCGATTTTCAGCCTGTGGCAGATGCCGCACTCCTATGCCATCGCGATTTTCCGCTTTAAGGATTATCAGGCGGCTAACATCCCGGTTCTGCCGGTGGTGAAAGGCATTTCCGTCGCCAAGAACCACATTACGCTGTACATCATCGCATTTGCCATCGCGACGCTGATGCTCTCTCTGGGCGGCTATGCCGGATATAAATATCTGGTGGTGGCGGCAGCGGTGAGCGTCTGGTGGTTAGGCATGGCGCTGCGCGGTTACAAAGTGGAAGATGACAGAGTCTGGGCGCGCAAGCTGTTCGGTTTCTCCATCATCGCCATTACCGCGCTCTCCGTGATGATGTCCGTCGACTTTATGGTGCCGGATTCACACAATCTGCTGACCTACGTCTGGTAAGCCAGATAACGGTATTAAAAGGGTGCTTCGGCACCCTTTTCTATTTCTGTCACAAATCTCTCTTCCGGTAATATTTACTCAATAACCTCATGTTTACCCCGCCTGCTTAGCGCTTTACACTAGGCGCGAAATTGAGACAGAGGTGGGAATGAACGATTATAAAATGACGCCGGGTGAATTGCGCGCCACCTGGGGTTTAGGGACCGTATTTTCGCTGCGCATGCTTGGCATGTTTATGGTCCTGCCGGTTCTGACCACATACGGTATGGCGCTACAGGGCGCCAGTGAAGCCTTGATTGGACTCGCCATCGGCATCTATGGTCTGGCGCAGGCTATTTTTCAGATCCCCTTCGGACTGCTTTCCGACCGTATCGGTCGTAAGCCGCTGATTGTCGGCGGGTTAGCGGTGTTTATTCTCGGCAGTATTATCGCCGCGCTGTCAGACTCCATCTGGGGCATTATTCTTGGCCGCGCGTTACAAGGTTCGGGCGCGATTGCCGCCGCGGTGATGGCGCTGCTGTCAGATTTAACCCGCGAGCAAAACCGCACGAAAGCGATGGCGTTTATTGGCGTAAGCTTTGGCATCACCTTCGCGATCGCCATGGTGCTTGGGCCAATCATCACCCACGCCCTGGGTCTCAACGCCCTCTTCTGGATGATCGCCGTCCTGGCGACGCTTGGGATCGTCCTGACGCTGTGGGTGGTGCCAGACAGTGACAACCACGTGCTCAATCGCGAATCAGGAATGGTGAAAGGCAGCTTCAGCAAAGTGCTGGCGGAACCGAAACTGCTGAAACTCAACTTTGGCATCATGTGTCTGCACATTCTGCTGATGTCCACCTTCGTTGCCCTACCCGGCCAGTTGGCTGATGCCGGGCTACCCGCAGCGGAACACTGGAAAGTGTATCTGGTGACGATGCTGATTTCGTTTGGCTCGGTCGTCCCGTTTATTATCTACGCCGAAGTGAAGCGGCGGATGAAACGGGTGTTCCTGTTTTGCGTCGCGCTGATTGTGATTGCCGAGATTGTTCTCTGGGGCGCGGGCAGCCATTTCTGGGAACTGATTATCGGTGTGCAATTGTTCTTCCTCGCCTTCAATCTGATGGAAGCCCTCCTCCCTTCGCTCATCAGCAAAGAGTCTCCGGCGGGCTATAAAGGCACGGCGATGGGCGTGTATTCCACCAGCCAGTTCCTCGGCGTCGCGCTGGGCGGGTCACTGGGCGGTTGGGTCGATGGGATGTTTGACGGTCAAACGGTTTTCCTTGCCGGAGCGTTTTTAGCCGTTGTCTGGCTTGCCGTCGCCAGCACCATGAAAGAGCCGCCGTATGTCAGCAGCCTGCGGGTGGTCATTCCACCGGAGATTGCAGCCGATGACGTGCTGAAGCAGCGTTTACTGGCAACAGAAGGCGTCAGTGAAGTGTTGATTGCACAGCAGGAACATTCCGCCTATGTGAAGATCGACAGCAAAGTGACCAACCGCTTTGAGGTTGAACAGACCATCAGCCAGGCGTAAAAAAGAAAACGGTCCGGAAAGCCGGACCGTTAAAGATTAATCGCGGAAGTTTTTAAACTGGAACGGCTGTCCCAAATCGCCGCCGCGCACCAGCGCCATCACGGACTGGAGGTCATCGCGGGATTTCCCGGTCACGCGAATCTCTTCGCCCTGAATCTGCGCCTGCACCTTCAGCTTGCTGTCTTTAATCAGCTTAACGATCTTCTTCTGCACGGCGCTCTCGATGCCCTGCTTCAGCTTCGCTTCGACAAACCAGGTTTTCCCGCTGTGTACGAACTCTTCCGGTACATCAAGCGATGCCCCTTCAATGCCGCGCTTAAGCAACTTGGCACGCAGAATATCCAGCAACTGGTTGACCTGGAAATCGGATTCGCTCAGCACCTTGATGGTTTTATTGGCATCATTGAGCTCAATGGTCGCTTCAACGCCGCGAAAATCAAAACGTGACTCAACTTCCCGAATGGCGTTATCTACGCCGTTACGAGCTTCCTGAAGATCAACTTCAGACACAATATCGAAAGATGGCATCTTTTCCTCTCCCTTCATTTTTGATGCGAAGCATAATACCTGCAAAGTGACTCAACAGACAGCGCTATACTATGTTAGCAAACACCTGGTGCTGTTGCGGGTGAGGAGGAAGAATGAAAATTACCGTACTGGGATGCGGAGCCTTAGGACAGTTATGGCTTTCGGCGCTGTGCAAACAGGGACATGAAGTACAAGGTTGGCTGCGCGTTCCGCAGCCCTATTGCAGCGTGAATGTGATTGAGACGGACGGGGCGATATTTAACGAATCCCTGACGGCAAACGATCCGGAGTTTTTAGCCACCAGCGATTTGCTATTGGTGACGCTCAAAGCGTGGCAGGTCTCCGACGCGGTCAAAGCGCTGGCGTCAACGCTGTCGGAAATGACGCCCATTCTGTTGATCCATAACGGCATGGGAACGATTGAAGAATTGCACGCTATCCACCAACCCTTGCTGATGGGAACGACCACCCACGCTGCACGTCGCGATGGCAACGTCATTATCCACGTCGCGAACGGCACCACGCGTATCGGTCCGGCGCGCGAGCAGGATGGCGATTTCAGCTATCTTGCCGATTTGCTGCAATGTGTGCTGCCTGACGTCGCCTGGCATAATAATATTCGCGCCGAGATGTGGCGCAAGCTGGCGGTGAACTGT
Organism: Citrobacter sp. LST-B2; assembly: GCF_057983045.1. Lineage (NCBI taxonomy): Bacteria > Pseudomonadati > Pseudomonadota > Gammaproteobacteria > Enterobacterales > Enterobacteriaceae > Citrobacter > Citrobacter sp. LST-B2. The sequence continues at coordinate 1,290,001 of NZ_CP192598.1, read as the reverse complement.
GTGATCAATCCCCTGACCGCGCTGTGGAACTGCCCGAATGGCGAACTGCGCAACCATCCTGAAGAGGTCAATCTAATTTGCCAGGAAGTCGCGGCGGTCATTGAGCGCGAAGGTCACCATACCTCGGTGGACGACTTACGCTATTATGTCGAGCAAGTTATTGACAGCACAGCAGAAAACATCTCGTCTATGCTGCAGGATATCCGGGCCATGCGTCATACCGAGATAGACTACATTACCGGCTATCTGTTGAAACGCGCCCGTGCCCACGGGATTGCGGTGCCGGAAAACAGCCGCCTGTTTGAGTTAGTAAAACGTAAGGAGAGTGAGTATGAGCACATCGGCACTGGTATGCCTCGCCCCTGGTAGTGAAGAAACCGAAGCGGTTACCACTATCGACCTGCTGGTTCGTGGTGGAATCAACGTCACCACCGCGAGCGTCGCCAGCGACGGCAGTCTGACCATTGTCTGTTCACGCGGCGTAAAACTGCTGGCGGATGCGCCGCTGGTTGCCGTGGCCGATGGCGACTACGACATCATCGTCCTGCCGGGCGGCATTAAGGGCGCCGAGTGTTTTCGCGACAGCACGCTGCTGGTTGAAACCGTTAAACAGTTTCACCGTTCCGGACGGATTGTCGCCGCCATTTGCGCGGCAGCCGCTACCGTACTCGTTCCGCATGACATTTTTCCCATCGGCAATATGACCGGTTACCCGGCGCTGAAAGATAAAATACCCGCAGAACAATGGCAGGATAAACGCGTGGTGTGGGACCCGCGGGTCAAATTACTTACCAGCCAGGCCCCGGGAACCTCAATCGATTTTGGCTTAAAGATTATCGACCTGTTGGTTGGGCGTGAAAAAGCCCATGAAGTCGCATCACAACTGGTGATGGCGGCAGGTATTTATAATTACTACGAGTAAGATGACGCCACGCGCGTCAGTCTCCAGGCCGGATAAGACGCTTTAGCATCGCCATCCGGCCTGGAGACCAATCATTCAAAACCAGGGCGCGGAACTCATGACATTGCTGTAAAACAGCATTCTACCGGCCAGTTCTCCCGTGATGATGAGTGCCACCCATAGCCAACTGCGCATCCCGCTGTTCAGACGTGATATTCCCCACACCGCGACGCACACGCTGGCGAACAGCTGCCACCAGAGCAGAGGGCTGGATGCATCGGCGCCCGGAACCTGATAACGAAGGCCCAGTGCGCCTGCACTCAGTACAATGCCAGTCACAATCCCCGCATTACAGACCGTAGAAGGTGAAAGGTGCCAGTACGCTCTGGCAATGGCGACACTCATAAACCCCGTCAGCAACGCCGTTCCCAGGAAAGCGGCAGGCGTCGCAGCGTTGTGCCAGAGCGGGTGTAACGGCATCTGGTAATAGACCTGCGACGTCACCAGAATAGTGCCCAATCCCACCAGTGCCGTCACACCGCCCAGCAGCGTCACTCCGCGCGGCGCAGGCCTGAACCAGCACAGCAGTAGCCAGCAAAACATCACGCCATTGAGCACAATAAACGCGGCCACTTCCCGACTGAGCCAGGAGCTTCCCAGTCCAGTCAGAGAGCGGTAAGCACCTTCAGGCGCGCCCAGATGCGCCAGCGACGCACAGGACCCCAGCACGGTAATGATCCAGAACCGAAGCGCCAGCGTACGACACTGCATTGCGCTGAATTTCTGTGTGCTGAAAGCCTGGCATAGCGTCAGCGCCAGTACCCCGCCAGTCCCCCACTGAGCAAAGACGGTGAAGAAGACCAACGGCAATTCATACTGTTCCATGTTGTTCTCCTTAATCCCGCGGCGGAATAATGACAATATTAGGCTGGCTAATCGTGTGATCGGGCAGGTTGTAGCGTTTTTCCAGCACCGCCCATGGCGTCGTATGCTCCTTACGCAGCTCAGCGATCTCGCCAAAACGTAATACGCCTGCCGGACAGGATTCTACGCAGCGCGGCTGCAATCCTTCATCGAGACGTTCAGCACACAGATTGCACTTACTGGTTTTCCCTTCTGCGGGATCGTACACCGGCGCACTCCACGGACAGGCCATGATGCACATCCGGCAGCCAATGCAGCGATCGTGATCCTGCACGACAATGCCGTCGGCGCGTTTGCTGTACGTCCCCGCCGGGCAGACTTTCATGCATTGCGGGTCATCGCAGTGGTTGCACGACATACTGATGAAGGCTTGCGTATTGGGTTCATCCGTATGGCGTTCACGAACCCGACGCCAGAGAACGCCCATCGGCGTCATGTTTTCTGATTTGCAGGCCATGCTACAGGTTTTACAACCGTAGCAATTTTGCATATCAATAAGAAATCCATACTGTTTCATGCAATTAAGCCTCCCTTCTCACATCGACGAGCGTACTGTTGCAACAGTGTCCATTGCCCAACACTTCCACCTGATCGTTAGTCACATGGCTACTGCTTCCGCCCTGCTGCTCCCACCAGCCGTTATCCAGACTCACCACTCCGCGTTTGATATGGGTGGTCACGTCGGCAATCGCCCGATGCTGACCGCGGTGATTGAACACCACGACCCACTCTCCGGACTGAATCTTTCGCTGACGGGCATCTTCCGGGTGGATCATCACATTCGGGCGGTTACGCTGAACCTCCAGGATCCACTCATTCATCCCGTGGCTGGAGTGCACGCTGCGCGCCAGTTTGCGCTGCACCGCCATTAGCGGGTAGGTTTGAGCCAGTTCAGGCGATCCTTTAACCGATTCTTTCACCTGCTTCCAGGTCACCACCGGCAGGAAATCTTTCTTCGCCCACTCCTCAATGTACAGATGCGCTTTGCCGGTCGAGGTGAGGAACTGGCCGTCTTTAAACGGGATCCAGTCATCTTCGACGGGACATACCGGTCCCTTTTTCAGCATGTCGCGGGTAATGCCCGAGCCTTTCAGACAGGTGTCGATATAGTGCTCAATAGGCTGGTTAAAAACCTCGCCAAAACCAAAGCGTTCGGCCAGCCGGGCAAAAATCCAGTAATCGGGTTTGGCTTCTCCCGGCGGCTCCACGGCCTTCTCCATCAGTTGCACATAGTGACTGCGCACGCCCGCCATAAGGCTGACATCCTCAAAAATGGTCGTGACGGGGAGCACCAGATCGGCGTACAGCGCAGACGAACTCATCAGATTGTCGGCTACTACCACAAACGGTACCTTTTTAAAGGCCTCTCTGACCTGGTTGGTGTTGGGTAACTGGGTCATCGCACCCAGCGTCATATTCCACCAGAACTTAATCGCATGCGGTTTTTCATTAACGACCCAGTCACCAATTTTAGGAATAGGAATGGCGGGAATTTTGGCCGCATTTGGCGCCGGAGGAACGATGGGCGAGAATTTTGCCATCTGTCTGACGCCACCCGCATCGCAGACCCCCGCCCCGGCTTTGCCGATATTGCCGGTGATCAACGCCAGATAGAACTGGCTGGCAGCGACGTAAGTCCCAAACTCGGTTCTCTGTGCCCCCGACATGTTCTGAACAATCATCGCCGGTTGCGTTGCAGCGTAATCTCGTGCCAGACGGAGCACCGTCTGCGCGGGCACGTCAGTCTCCTCCTCCACTCTCTGTGCTGTCCAGGGTTTTGCCTGCGCCCAGACGTTATCCAGCACGGTGGTGAATTCACTGTTGGCAGGTAATTCCTCGCTGAGCAATGCGGGTATTACGCCGGGCGCATCATGGCGTTTCAGGGTCTGACTCTGGGTATCAAACACCAGATAGCTGTCCGCGTCATTTGGGTCGGCACGCATCAGTTGCTGCTGCGGATCCACCAGATAAACCGCACCGGTATGCGCGCGCAGGAAATCCGCGTCATAGCGTTTCTCCTGCATGATGATGTTAATCATCCCTAATGCCAGGGCGATATCCGTACCCGGCACGATCGGCACCCATTCGTCGGCTTTGGCCGCCGTTTCGTTAAATCGCGGATCGATCACCACCAACCGTGCGCCGTTTCTCTGCGCCTGTGAGTAGTTTTTAAAATAGGCATGCATGGTGACCGCCGGGTTATTCCCCCAACACAAAATGTAGCGGCTGTCTGCAATGGTATCGCGGGTATCGGCATAGCGCAGGCCAACCATCGGCATCATCGCCGCAGTGACCGCCGCGCAACAGAGCGACCCCGCGGTTTTGGTACTGCCACCAAGATAATCGAAAAAGGCTTTGGCCATATCGTTCTTGATGGAGTCCATGTTCCCGGAAGCGGCAGTGAGCAGTAACCCTTTATTGCCCTCAGTGGCAATGGTCTCCCGGATGTTCTTTTCAATGAGATCCAGCGCGGCGTCCCAGGTGATCGGTTTAAATTTCCCCTCGCCTTTTTCTCCCGTCCGCAACAATGGCTGCGTCAGCCGTAATGGGTGATAGACCCATTTGGTACGGCTAATTCCCCGTAAACAGCACTTCACATTGAAGCCTTTCGTCGCTTCAATTTTCATTAACCGGTCTTTCCAGACGTACGCCGTCAGGTTGCAGTGCAAACATTCCATCGCACAGGTCGAGCGGAACGTCTGGTAGTCCGATTGCTTAAGACGAAATCGGGGTAAAGGCGCACCGTTAGCCTGACGTAGCGTCAGAAACGTCGGTGCTAATGAAGATAACCCCACCACACCGAACCCTTTTAACAGGGTTCTTCTTTTTAAGCGGATATTGCTCAATGCGTCCATGTTCTTGCCTCTAAAATAGTTCATTATTAGTTAACCCAGGTTCACCAGTAATTAACCTGACCCAGGTCAACATCTAACCATTTAGGCGTAGTGCGCTTTTTAAATTGCGAAGGCAGTACTGATTTCAGCCGCGATGGTATACTCGCGAAGAATCAAAAAAGAGAACGCATATGGCTGAAACATCGCAAGGGGTCAATTCGGTTGATATCGCCGTCAATATTCTGGCGTTTGTTGCCAGTCAAAACGGCCAGACACGGGCCATCGATATCGCCACGGGATGCAATCTGTCGAAAAGTCGTTTACACAAGTACCTGGTCTCACTCTGTCGAACCGGTATGCTGGGGCAAAACGAAAAAGGACTTTACTGCCTGGGGTCAACCCTTCTTCAGATGGCGGGTAATCCAACGGCAGCACGCGATCCGGTGAGTGAACTCAATACGGCGCTGATCGCGTTTCGCGATACCTTTAACCACTCTACCGGCGTGGTGGTTGAGACGGACGGCGGATTAGTGCTGAAGCACTACAATCGCAGCTTCCGTAATGTAGATATCGATTTTCTACCCAACACGCCCGTTCCGCTTCACGCCAGTTCAGCGGGTCAGGTATTCATGAGTTATTCCACTTATCAGCCGCAAAACCAGGCGCAGGCACAACTGATCGAGCAGATACGCTCTCGGGGCTACGCGGTGCGTCACCATCCGACACAGGGGATCCCTGGCGCACAGTCGATTGCCTGTCCGCTACGGAATGAAAAGGGAGAGCTGGTGGCGATTGCCGTGACGATGGGGTTCTTCAGTGCAGACGACATGCCGCAGATTGCCGGGCAGTTAGTGAGAAGCGTCGAAGCGCTTCATCTGCAGGAGTAAGATTCCCCCGGCGCGGATGGCCGGGGAAAATCGCGATTACGGGCGATACACCTTCACATTCTCAAAGCCCTGTTCGCGCAGATACAGCGCCTGCAGACGACTCATCACGCCGCGCTCGCACCACAACAGCCAGGTTTTATTCTGGTCGAGATCGCCGAATTGAGTGCTCAGCTTGTAGAACGGCAGTGAAACCACATCGACACCTTCTACCTTCAGCGGCTTATCGTCCTGCTCGTCGATGGAGCGGATATCAAGAATCACGTCGTTCGGGCCAAAACCGCTGACGGTTTCAACTTCCACCACGTCCTGCTGGGTCTGCTGCGCGATGTCGCGAATATCGATATTACTGGCTTCTTCGACCACTTTGTCGAGGATGCCGAAGTCAAAGTTCTGTTCTTCCGCTTCAATCTTCGCCTTGATGGCTTTCACCGTTGGGCTTTTTGAAATCACGCCGCAGTATTCCGGCATGGTGCGGGCAAAATCTTCAGTCCCAATCTGGCGCGCCAGATTGATGATGTGCTCTTTATCGTAAGAGATCAGCGGACGCAGAATCAGCGTATCGGAGACGTTATCGATCAGACGCAGGTTGGTCAGCGTCTGGCTGGAGACCTGTCCCAGCGCTTCGCCGGTGACCAGCGCCTGCACGCCATAGCGCTCCGCCACTTTCGACGCCGCACGAACCATCATACGTTTCAGTACCACGCCCATCTGGCCGTCATCCACTTTCTCGAGGATCTCGCCGACCACCGGTTCAAAGTTGATAGCGACAAAACGCACGCGATGCGAACTGCCGAAGCGGTTCCACAGATAGTGCGCCACCTGACGAACGCCGATTTCATGGGCCGCGCCGCCGAGGTTAAAGAAACAGTAGTGAACGCGGCAGCCACGACGCATCAGCATATAGCTGGAAACGCCGGAGTCGAAGCCGCCGGAGATCAGCGACAGTACGTCTTCCTGGGTCCCGATCGGGAAACCGCCGATCCCTTCGTAACGGCCTTTGATCAGCAACAGACGATCATCTTCCACTTCCAGATGCACAGTAACGTCTGGATTGGTCAGCTTCACGCGCGCCGATTCAATATGCTGATTTAAACCGCCGCCTACGTAACGTTCCACGTCAATAGAGCTAAACTCGTGTTTACCGCGACGTTTAACGCGCACGCAGAAGGTTTTGCCTTCCAGTTGATCGCGGTACTGCACCAGCGCCTTCTCGAAAATATCGTGCATATCGGTAAACGGCACGTCTTCAACTTCGAGAATGTGGTGAATCCCCGGGATACGGGTCAGCGCGTCGCGGATCGCCAGACGCTGGTTTTCATCTTTCGCGCGAACTTCGATGTTATCCCAGTGACGGACCACGGCGAGGGTCTCATCATAGTGCTTTAAAACGTTACGAATGTTCCCGGTCAGCATTTTTATAAAGCGCAAACGCACAGATTGGCTTTTGATGGTGATTTCCGGGAACAATTTAATGATAAACTTCATGGCGGCAATGGTTCTTTAGCAAGCCAGTTACGGCTTGTCGTGGAGAAATAGTACAGCAACCCCGTTAAGCGGCTGCATCCAGGCGCGGAAGTATACCACTATCACGCGATTCCTGTGCACATTGCGCGTTATACCCTCAATAATTCAAGTTGCAGGCGGGCGGCAAAGGGGAATATCCCCTGGCGCTAAACACGTAAGCGGCTGGAGTGAGCGAATGCGGCCAACGTACATGCAGCCTGAAGTTGGGTGGGTAAATTTGATAATTGCTCTGAGTCCGTTACCATATCAGGGCTGAAAATACTGAGAGTCCGACATTTATTATGGCGAAGAAAAATGAGGCGCCGGTCAGCTTTGAAACGTCGCTGAACGAGCTGGAGCAAATTGTAACGCGTCTGGAAAGTGGCGATCTGCCGCTGGAAGAGGCGCTGAACGAATTCGAACGTGGCGTGCAGCTGGCACGTCAGGGTCAGGTGAAATTGCAACAGGCTGAACAGCGTGTGCAAATTCTGCTGTCTGACAATGAAGACGCATCCCCTACGCCTTTTACAGCGGATAACGAGTAAATGGATTTTTCGCAGCAGCTTCAGGCCTGCGTCGAGCAGGCCAACCAGGCGCTGAGCCGTTTTATTGCCCCACTGCCCTTTCAGAACACTCCCGTGGTCGAAACCATGCAGTATGGCGCATTATTAGGCGGTAAACGTCTGCGTCCGTTTCTGGTGTATGCCACCGGTCAGATGTTTGGTATCAGCCTGAACACGCTGGATGCCCCGGCAGCCGCCGTTGAGTGCATTCATGCTTACTCGCTGATCCATGACGATCTGCCTGCAATGGACGATGACGATCTGCGTCGCGGCCTGCCGACCTGTCACGTCAAGTTTGGCGAGGCCAATGCGATTCTGGCGGGTGATGCCCTGCAAACGCTGGCATTCTCGATTATCAGCGACGCCCCGATGCCGGAAGTTGCTGACCGCGATCGAATCGCAATGATTTCCGAGCTGGCGAGCGCCAGTGGCATCGCCGGAATGTGCGGTGGTCAGGCGCTGGATCTCGACGCCGAAGGTAAACAGGTGCCGCTGGAGGCGCTGGAGAAAATCCATCGTCATAAGACGGGCGCGTTGATTCGCGCCGCGGTTCGCCTGGGGGCGTTAAGTGCCGGAGAAAAAGGCAGAAATGCACTGCCAATACTCGACAAATACGCAGAAAGTATCGGTCTGGCATTCCAGGTTCAGGATGACATTCTGGATGTGGTGGGCGATACTGCAACGTTGGGTAAACGTCAGGGCGCCGATCAGCAGCTTGGCAAAAGTACCTATCCTGCACTTCTGGGCCTTGAGCAAGCCCGGAATAAAGCCCGGGATTTAATCGCAGAGGCTCGCCAGTCGCTAAACCAACTGGCCGCACAGTCACTCGATACCTCGGCACTGGAAGCGCTAGCGGACTACATAATCCAGCGTAATAAATAAACACTCTGTCTTACTTAAAGGCCTCTGATGAGTTTTGATATCGCCAAATACCCTACCCTGGCACTGGTCGACTCCACCCAGGAGTTACGACTGCTACCAAAAGAGAGTCTGCCGAAACTCTGCGACGAACTGCGCCGCTATTTACTCGACAGCGTCAGTCGTTCCAGCGGACACTTCGCCTCCGGGCTGGGCACGGTCGAGCTGACTGTGGCGCTACACTATGTCTATAACACCCCGTTTGACCAGCTCATCTGGGACGTGGGTCATCAGGCTTATCCGCACAAGATTTTGACCGGTCGTCGCGATAAAATTGGCACTATCCGCCAGAAAGGCGGCCTGCACCCGTTCCCGTGGCGCGGTGAAAGTGAATACGACGTCCTGAGCGTGGGTCACTCCTCCACCTCGATCAGCGCAGGCATCGGCGTGGCGGTTGCTGCGGAAAAAGAGGGTAAAGATCGCCGTACCGTCTGCGTGATTGGCGACGGGGCGATTACCGCCGGGATGGCATTCGAGGCGATGAACCATGCGGGCGATATCAAACCCGACATGCTGGTCATCCTCAACGACAACGAAATGTCGATTTCCGAGAACGTCGGCGCGCTGAACAATCACCTCGCGCAGTTGCTCTCCGGTAAACTTTACTCTTCCCTGCGCGAAGGCGGAAAAAAAGTATTCTCTGGCGTACCGCCGATTAAAGAACTGCTCAAACGCACCGAAGAACATATTAAAGGCATGGTCGTGCCCGGCACGCTGTTTGAAGAACTGGGCTTTAACTACATCGGCCCGGTCGACGGTCACGATGTCCTGGGACTTATCACCACGCTGAAAAACATGCGCGACCTGAAAGGTCCGCAGTTCCTGCATATCATGACCAAGAAAGGTCGGGGTTATGAGCCGGCGGAAAAAGACCCCATTACTTTCCACGCCGTACCGAAATTCGATCCGTCCAGCGGTTGTCTGCCGAAAAGCAGCGGCGGTCTGCCGAGCTATTCGAAAATCTTCGGCGACTGGTTGTGCGAAACGGCGGCCAAAGACAGTAAGCTGATGGCGATCACCCCAGCCATGCGCGAAGGATCCGGCATGGTCGAATTCTCGCGTAAATTCCCGGACCGCTACTTTGACGTGGCGATTGCCGAGCAGCACGCGGTGACCTTCGCTGCCGGACTGGCGATTGGCGGTTACAAGCCGGTTGTCGCTATCTACTCAACGTTCCTGCAACGCGCATACGATCAGGTGATTCATGATGTGGCGATCCAAAAGCTACCGGTCATGTTTGCGATTGATCGTGCGGGGATTGTCGGGGCTGACGGACAAACGCACCAGGGGGCGTTCGATCTCTCCTATCTGCGCTGCATCCCGGACATGGTCATCATGACCCCGAGCGATGAAAACGAATGCCGCCAGATGCTGTTTACCGGTTATCACTACAGCGATGGCCCAACGGCGGTGCGCTATCCACGCGGAAATGCCGTCGGCGTTGAGCTGAGACCGCTGGAAAAACTACCGATCGGAAAAGGCGTGGTGAAGCGTCGCGGCGAAAAGCTGGCGATCCTCAACTTCGGTACGCTGATGCCAGATGCGGCGAAAGTCGCGGAATCCCTCAACGCCACACTGGTCGACATGCGCTTTGTGAAACCGCTGGATGAAGCCCTGATCCTTGAAATGGCGGCGTGTCATGAGGTGCTGGTGACGCTGGAAGAAAACGCCATTATGGGCGGGGCCGGTAGCGGCGTGAACGAAGTGCTGATGGCGCACCGCAAACCGGTTCCTGTCCTGAATATTGGCCTGCCGGACTTCTTCATTCCGCAAGGAACTCAGGATGAAGCCCGTGCCGGGTTGGGTCTGGATGCCGCAGGCATTGAGGCCAAAATCAAGGCCTGGTTGGCATAATCGCCACTTCGCTCCTGCTATGCTTACTGAATAACGAGCATAACAGGAGCGAAATAATGCAATACAACATCTTAGGAAAAACGGACCTCCGGGTTTCCCGCCTTTGTCTGGGCTGCATGACGTTCGGCGAGCCGAATCGTGGAAACCACGCCTGGACGCTTCCCGAAGAGAGCAGTCGCCCTATCATCCAGCGCGCCCTTGAGGGCGGCATCAACTTTTTCGATACCTCGAACAACTATTCAGCCGGCAGCAGTGAAGAGATTGTCGGTCGCGCACTGCGCGATTTCGCCCGTCGTGATGAGGTGGTGGTCGCCACCAAAGTGTTTAATCGGGTGGATGACCTGCCGGAAGGATTATCCCGCGCGCAAATCCTGCGTTCTATTGATGACAGTCTGAGACGGCTGGGGATGGACTACGTCGATATCCTGCAAATTCACCGCTGGGATTACAACACGCCGATTGAAGAGACGCTCGAAGCGTTAAACGATGTGGTCAAGGCCGGCAAAGCGCGTTATATCGGCGCGTCATCAATGCATGCGTCGCAGTTTGCCCAGGCGCTGGCGCTGCAAAGACAGCACGGCTGGGCGCAGTTTGTCAGTATGCAGGACCACTACAACCTCATCTACCGCGAGGAAGAACGCGAAATGCTGCCGCTGTGCTATCAGGAAGGTGTGGCGGTGATCCCGTGGAGCCCGCTGGCCCGCGGGCGTCTGACGCGTCCGTGGGGAGAAACCACGGCGCGCCTGGTTTCTGACGAAGTGGGGAAAAAGCTGTATAGCGAAAGCGACGAAAATGATGCGCAAATTGCCGCCCGGCTGGCCGGCGTGAGCGAAGAGCTTGGCGCAACGCGTGCCCAGGTGGCGCTGGCGTGGCTGTTAAGCAAACCAGGGATTGCCGCGCCGATTATCGGCTCATCGCGGGAAGAACAGCTTGATGAGTTGTTGAACGCCGTGGATCTCACGCTGAAACCCGAGCACATCGCCGAGCTGGAAACACCGTATAAACCGCATCCGATCGCCGGATTTAAATAGCCTCACATTGCCCGATGGCGCTTTGCTTATCGGGTCTACGCACACGATCCCTGGCCGGATAAGGCGTTAACGCCGTCATCCGGCACCGGCATCACCCGTCAAATAATCCCGATCGGCCAGTGATGTCCGATGAAATAGAGGATCCCCGCGGAAATCACTCCGGCGACAATATCGTCCACCATGATCCCCATCCCGCCATGTACATTGCGATCGAACCAACGGATCGGCCACGGCTTCCACATATCCAGAATACGGAAAATCACAAACCCGGCGGCGACCCACCGCCAGTCGAGGGTCGGCAGCGCCATCAGCGTGATCCACATTCCGATGAATTCATCCCAGACGATACTGCCGTGATCGTGCACGCCCATGTCTTTTGCCGTCTGATGGCAAAGATAGACGCCGATACAGATGCCCAGCATCACCACCAGCGAATAGAGCTGCCACGGCAGAAAGGTCATCAGATACCAGAAGGGAATCGCCGCCAGCGATCCCATCGTACCTGGAACAATCGGACTGAGGCCGCTACCAAACCCGGTCGCCAGTAAATGCCACGGGTTAAGCAGATTCAGGCGGCTTTTGGCGACATCTTTATGGCGTGGCAAAATGGTCATATCCTTTCCAGTCAAAAGTGACAGACATTCCGTCACGCATGAAATGAATCCCTTCCACATCCGCGCTCATCTGCCCAATGCAGGTAAAGGCAACGCCAAGCTGTCCCATAGCCACCTCCAGCGCGCCGCGGTTCAGTTCCGGTACCGTAAAGCATAACTCATAGTCTTCACCACCGGACAACGCCCAGCGCAGCGCCTGTTCGGGCTCGACGTGACGCGTCATCGCGCCTGACCACGGCAGCGCATCGAGATCGACGCGCGCGCCACAGGCGCTGGCTTTAACAATATGCCCAAGATCGGAAATCAGTCCGTCAGAGAGATCAATCGCTGAACTGGCCAGATCGCGCAGCGCCTGGCCCTGCAAAATACGCGGCGTCGGACGCAGGTGACGTTTGAGCAAATATTCGCGGTCACCCTCATCGGCAACCTGCAAACGGTTCTGCAAAATCGCCAGACCTGCGGCGCTATCACCCGGCGTGCCGGTCACGTAAATCCAGTCACCCGGTTTCGCCCCAGAGCGTTTCAGTGCGCGCCCGGCAGGAACAAAGCCGTGGATACCCAATGTCATCGACAGCGGCCCCCGCGTGGTGTCGCCGCCAATCAGTTGCATATCGTAGTAATTCAGGAGATCAAACAGACTGTCGCTGAAGGTTTCCAGCCAGCGTTCGTCCACCTCAGGCAGGGTGATCGCCAGCGTCAGCCACGCCGGATCGGCCCCCATTGCCGCCAGATCGCTTAAATTCACCGCCAGCGCTTTGTACGCCAGATCGGCAGGATCAATGTCGGTCAGGAAGTGGTTGCCCGCCACCAGCGTATCGGTGCTGATTGCCAGCGTCTGTTTATCAGGGATGTTCAGAAGTGCACAGTCGTCGCCAATACCGGTTTCGACGTCAAGACGAGAGCTTCTGACACGGTCAAAATAACGGGCAATCAGGGAAAATTCGCCGCATGCCATACGTTATGCCTCAGCAGAAAAAAAGAAAAAGCCGCCAGGGGAGAGGAATCGCTTCCACTTCACTGACGGCCTGGAGATTACTTTTTGTTGGGGCGAATCGCAGGCGCTGCTTTATCCAGAACGCCATTGACGAACTTGTGGCTGTCTTCCGCGCCGAACGTTTTTGCCAGTTCAATCGCTTCGTTGATGGCCACTTTATATGGCACATCACTGCGTTTAGACAGCTCGAACAGCGCAATACGCAGTACGGCTTTTTCCACCTGACCCAGCTCTTCCAGCAGACGAGACAGGTAAGGCTTCATCAGGCCATCCAGGTACGCGCTGTTAGTCGCCACCCCGGACAGCAGTTCACGGAAGTACATGACGTCAACATCTTTCACGTCCTGTTCTGCCAGGAACTGGTATTCAACATCAGCGATGTCGTTCTGGGACAACTGCCAGGAGTAGAGCGCCTGAACGGCACACTCACGAGCGCGGCGACGAGCAGCAGGTTTCACGGATTTCCCCTTACAAAAATCAGGCCTTGATGGCTTTCAATACATTAATCATTTCAAGCGCGGTCAGTGCAGCTTCCGCGCCCTTGTTGCCAGCTTTGGTACCAGCACGTTCGATAGCTTGTTCAATGCTTTCGGTGGTCAGGACGCCAAAGGCGACCGGAATTTCGCTGTCCTGAGCGACATGCGCCAGGCCGTTGCTTGCACCGCCAGCGACATATTCGAAGTGAGCTGTGCCGCCACGAATAACCGTACCCAGTGCAATCACCGCGTCATATTTACCGGTTTTCGCCAGCGCGCCTGCTGCCAGCGGCAGTTCGTAGGCACCTGGAACCCAAACGACGGTAATGTTTTCATCTTTGACCTGACCAATACGTTTCAGGGCGTCAATCGCACCTTCCAGCAGGCTGTCATTGATAAAGTTGTTGAAACGCGCAATGGTGATGGCGACGCGAGCGTCCGGAGTAGCAACGTTAGCTTCAATAATGTTCATATTCTTCCTTCGGGTTCGATATGGCCCCGTAAGGGGGGCGGATTTTATCATAATATTCTGTGCGCTGCTTCCAATAATTCGATAATTCGAAAGCCTCACGCAGGGGTTAAATGCAGGCAAACGTCCGGGCCCACCTGGCGTATCTCATTGAATTTGAAATGGGGGGCGTCAGCCAGTTTCTCAAGCCCTGGCAACACACATAATCCCCTGGCGTCACTGCCTAACAGTTTAGGCGCAAGATAGACGATAAGCTCGTCAACCACTCCGGCCTGCAAGAGCGCACCGGCGAGCGTCGGCCCGGCCTCCACCCACAGACTGTTAATTTGCTGTTTGCCGAGCAACATCATCAGCACCACCAGATCCAGATGCCCGTTATGCTCCGGCACCAAAATCGTGCGAACCGAGTCGGGCCAGACGCGTGCGTCTTCTTTGGTGCGCGCAATCCAGGTTTCTCCTGGCTGCTGTACCAGGCGGTGCTCCGGCGCTACGCGGTTCTGACTGTCTATCACAATTCGCACCGGCTGACGCACGGCATCCTGCGGATAAAGAGCTTGTGTCGCCTCGCCGAGTTCTGACCAGCGCACGGTGAGCTGCGGATCGTCCGCCAGCACCGTCGCGCTGCTGGTTAAAATGGCATGGCTTTGCGCGCGTAGACGCTGAACATCACGTCGCGCCTCGGGAGAGGTAATCCACTGACTTTCGCCGCTGGCCATCGCTGTACGGCCGTCCAGCGAAGCGCCGAGTTTCAGTTGCACATACGGAAACCCGGTGCGCATCCGTTTGAGAAAACCTTTATTTAACGCTTCGACTTCACTCATCATCAGCCCGTGGCTGACGTCAATGCCCGCCTGCTGCAAACGGTATAATCCGCGTCCCGCCACTTGTGGATTCGGGTCCTGCATCGCCGCCACCACGCGAGAAACGCCCGCGGCGATCAGCGCGTCGCAGCACGGCGGCGTGCGGCCATGATGACTACAGGGCTCAAGCGTGACGTACGCAGTGGCCCCTTTGGCCTTTTCGCCCGCCATGCGCAAGGCATGCACTTCCGCATGCGGTTCGCCCGCACGATGGTGATAACCTTCACCGACAATCTCGCCGTTATTGACGATCACGCAGCCGACGTTAGGGTTGGGATGGGTGGTAAACCGCCCGCGCTGCGCCAACTTCAGCGCTCGCGCCATGTATAACTCATCCTGCATGGCTTAATCCTGTAGGCGAGCGATCTCTTCGCCAAATTCTTTAATATCTTCGAAGCTGCGGTAAACCGAGGCAAAGCGGATATAGGCGACTTTATCGAGTTTTTTCAATTGTTCCATCACCAGATTGCCAATCATCTTACTGGGGACTTCACGTTCGCCGGTGGCGCGCAGTTGCGACTTAATATGATTCAACGCCATTTCGACGTCGTCGGAACTCACCGGACGCTTTTCCAGCGCGCGTTGCATTCCACTGCGCAGCTTTTCTTCATTAAACGGTTCGCGCACGTCGTTGCTTTTCACAACGCGTGGCATTACCAGTTCTGCCACTTCAAAGGTAGTGAAACGTTCATTACAAACCAGACACTGCCGACGGCGGCGTACAGAAGAGCCCTCGCCCACAAGACGAGAGTCAATTACCTTAGTGTCTACGGCGAAACAGAATGGGCAATGCATACGGCGTCCTGACCAGGTGGTTAACAGAAATCTATTTTAACCTGAACTGACGTGACAACAAAGGCGCAACGCTTTTGAGACAATGGATCGATGTCTTTGATCATATTACGAACTACCATTATGGTATCGCGACTATTCAGGAAATAAGAGAGATGACAAGACGTTACCTAAGAATTCTCCTGGTGGGAAGTCTCTTTAGTCTGAGCGCCTGCGCGCAACAAAGCGAAGTGCGCCAGATGCATCAAAGCGTTTCAACGCTGAATAAAGAGATGAATCAGCTTAATCAGGAAACCGTGAAGATTACTCAGCAAAACAGTCTGAACGTTAAATCCACCCGTGGTGTTTACCTGCTACCGGGCTCCAATACGCCCGCACGGCTGAACAGTCAGATAGGCACACTGCGCATGTCGCTTATCAACATTGCGCCGAATGCCGCTGGCACCCGGGTGACGCTGCGCATTCAGGGGGAATCCAACGATCCGCTGCCGGCCTTTAGCGGCACCGTTGAATATGGGCAAATTCAGGGAACTACTGACAATTATCAGGAAGTGAATGTGCAGAATCAGTTGATCAATGCCCCGGCCAGCGTGCTGGCACCGAGCGATGTGGACATCCCGCTGCAACTGAATAACCTCACCCCCGACCAGTTAGGATTTGTGCGTATCCACGACATCCAGCCTGTTACGCAATAAACCTCCTTGCGGAACGTTTTGTGCGTTCCGCAACATCCCTCCGTCTCTTTTTGTGACTCCGCTGACATCCACGTCAGTTTTTGTCAACGTTGGCAATCAGCATGAAAGTCAGTACAATCGCCGCGCTAAAATACGCAAACGTGAACGCAATCGATTACGTAAATGATAGAACTGTGAAACAAGACATATTTTTGTGAGCAATGATTTCTATAATAGGCTCCCAGAAACATGAATTATTCAGAAACGCTATTTGCGCCTTTTTCACTCCCGTCAGGGATTTCAAACAGTGGCATACAATATGAAAAAAACATTACTTGCAGCCGGTGCCGTGCTCGCGCTCTCCTCGACATTCACCGTTAACGCTGCGGAAAATGACAAACCGCAGTATCTTTCAGACTGGTGGCACCAGAGCGTCAACGTCGTCGGTAGCTATCACACTCGTTTCGGACCGCAGCTCCGTAACGATACCTACCTGGAATATGAAGCTTTCGCGAAGAAAGACTGGTTTGACTTCTATGGCTACATGGATGCGCCGGTTTTCTTCGGTGGTAACACCGACGCGAAAGGGATCTGGAACCACGGTTCTCCGCTGTTTATGGAAATCGAACCGCGTTTCTCCATCGACAAACTGACCGGCACTGACCTGAGCTTCGGTCCGTTTAAAGAGTGGTACTTCGCCAATAACTACATCTACGACATGGGTCGTAACAAAGATGGCCGTCAGAGCACCTGGTACATGGGTCTGGGCACCGATATTGATACTGGCCTGCCGATGAGTTTGTCTCTGAACGTATATGCGAAATATCAGTGGCAGAACTATGGCGCCGCTAACGAAAACGAGTGGGACGGCTACCGTTTCAAAGTGAAATACTTTGTTCCGATTACCGAACTGTGGGGCGGTAACCTGAGCTATATCGGTTTCACCAACTTTGACTGGGGTTCCGATCTGGGCAACAACGACTTCTCCGATCTGAACGGCAACAAAGCGCGTACCAACGACTCCATCGCCTCCAGCCATATTCTGGCGCTGAACTACGACCACTGGCACTATTCGGTCGTAGCGCGTTACTGGCACAACGGGGGTCAGTGGAACGACGACGCAGAGCTGAACTTCGGTAAAGGTAACTTCAACGTGAAATCTACCGGCTGGGGTGGCTATCTGGTTGTCGGCTACAACTTCTGATAACGTTACTTTCCTGCAAAAGCCAGCCAGAGCGCTGGCTTTTTTTATGCGTGCGTTTCGTCGCGGATCTTACGTAAAAAATCACTCAGCGATCGATCGGCGCACTCGCTAAATCGCCTGTCGAGCGGCGTGATGCTTAAACAGCGATCGACACGAAAACAGCGATAGTCCTCGCGCCGTTCGCACCAGGCTACCAGCAGCCAGAACTCTCCCTGGAAAAAAATCCCTAACGGCTGCACGTCCCGCCAGGTGAGCTGCCCCGCCTCATCACGATAATGTAACGCCAGCACCTGTTGCGTGCTCACCGCCCGGTGGATCATATCGAACGCGCTACGTGAATGCTGTTGCCTGCCAAAATCCGGCGCGAAAATACGTGCCTGCTCGGCTTTACGTCGGCTTTCTTCCGGTAATATCGCCAGCACCTTTTCCTGCGCCGACTCCAGTTCTCTGGAGAGCAGATCACCGCCCCAGGTGTGCAGCAGACGAATGGCGGCAATCAGCGCTTCCGATTCCCGGTGCGTTAGCATCAGCGGCGGGAGATCAAACCCCGCCATCAGCCGATAGCCGCTTCCCGCCTCCCCTTCGACCGGCACGCCGGAGAGCGAAAGGTCACGGATATCACGATAGATCGTCCGCTCTGACACCTCAAGCCGTTCCGCCAGCAGCGCTGCCGTTGTCAGCCGCCTGCCACGCAGGATCTGGACTATCTGAAATAAACGGTCAGCGCGACGGGTCATAGTTGCTCTCTGTGATTAAGCCGGTTGATGTAACCCCACACGATTGCCTTCGCTGTCAGTAAACAGCGCGATGGTACCAATCTCTTTACCGAGATCGAGCGGACCAAAAACGCAGTTGCCACCGGCACTGGCGACGCGATCCAGCGTGGCGACGAGATCGTCCGTATGCAGATAAATAATGGCGCCCTGTAATGAAGGCGCGATGCCATCAAACTTCGCCAACGCACCACCGGTGGCCGGATCGTCATACGGGAAAACCGCCAGATCGGCAAAATCCATTTTTTCACGACGCAGCGACAGCCCCATGACCGGCTCATAAAACGCAATCGCGCGTTCCATATCCGTTACGGGAATTTCAAACCAGTTAATAATGCTTTTCATCGTTCCTCCTGCCTGTGTGGGTAAGTTCAGGAAGAGGATAAAACAGGGCTCCTGACAGCATAGTGTCAGGAGTGATTGCAGGACAAGAGAAAGGAAGAAAAGAAAAATCCCGATCGAATGACCGGGATTTCTGAGCATGAACTGAAAATCGGGTTACGGCAGAATTGACGGCTGATCCGCCCCTTCTTTCTCGACTTTCTGTTGCAGCATATGCTCGCGCTTCATACCAAGTTTCAGCGCCAGCGCCGATGCCACGTAAATGGACGATGCCGTACCGATGGACACCCCGATAAGCATAGTCAGCGAGAAGCCTTCCAGCACCGGACCACCAAACAGGAACAGCATCAGGATAACCATTAACGTCGTACCGGAGGTAATCAACGTACGGTGCAGCGTCTGGGTCAGTGACACGTTAAAGATTTCGTAAGGCGTCCCGCGACGAATTTTGCGGAAGTTTTCACGAATACGGTCAGAGACCACGATACTGTCGTTAAGCGAGTAACCGATAACGGACATCAGCGATGCCACGATAGTCAGGTCGATCTCGATATGGAATAACGACAGGATCCCCAGCGTAATGATGACGTCGTGCGCCAGCGCGATAACCACGCCCGCCGCCAGTCGCCATTCGAAACGGATACCAACGTAAACCAGGATGGAGATCAGCGCTGCCAGCAGCGCCATCGCACCGGTTTGCGCCAGATCGGCACCTACGCTCGGTCCGACGAATTCAATACGCTTCACCGCTGCGTTCTGGTTGGTGGATTCATTAATCACACTCAACACTTTGCTGCCCAGCACCTGGCCGCCGTTGGCCCCTTCGGTCGGCGGCATACGGACCATGATGTCGTGACTGCTGCCGAAGTTCTGTAAAAGCGGATCAACAAAGCCCGCTTTTTCCAGCGCGTCGCGCATCACGTCCATCTCAGCCGGTTTTTCCAGCGTGATTTCAATCACCGTACCACCGGTGAAATCGAGACCCCAGTTAAAGCCGCGCACGCCCATCACGATGATGGCCAATACCAGCAACAGGCCTGAGATGCCGAAAGCCCAGTAGTCCCAGCGCATAAAGTCCCAGACTTTACGGCCGTGGTTCAATTGTTCAACAGTATATTCCTGTGCCACTTCGCACTCCTCAGATTGACAGCTTTTTGACGCGCTTGCCGCCATACAACAGGTTTACGATGGCACGCGTACCGACGATCGCGGTAAACATCGACGTCGCCACACCGATACCGGTAGTAATCGCGAACCCTTTAATTGCCCCGGTGCCGACAGCGTACAGGATAATGACCTTAATCAGCGTCGTAATGTTCGCATCAAAGATGGAACTGAAGGCGCCCGCATACCCTTCGTTGATCGCCTGCTGCACCGAACGTCCGTTACTCAACTCTTCTTTGATACGTTCGTTGATCAGGACGTTCGCATCGACGGCGACGGCAAGGGTTAAGACGATCCCCGCAATCCCCGGCATACTCAGCGTTGCCCCCGGCAGCAGCGACATAATGCCAACAATCAGTACCAGGTTAGCAATCAACGCGCTGGTCGCAATCAGACCAAACTTCTTGTAGAACAGAATCATGAACAGGATGGACACCGCCAGACCGGCCAGACACGCTTCCAGGCCCTGCTTGATGTTCTGCATCCCCAGCGTTGGACCGATGGTCCGCTCTTCAACAATCTGAATCGGCGCAATCAGCGCACCGGCACGTAGCAGCAGAGAAAGCTGACGCGCTTCGTTCGGGTTGTTGATCCCGGTAATACGGAAGCTGTTACCCAGACGAGACTGGATGTTGGCGATGTTAATCACCTCTTCCTGTTTCACCAGCACCGCGCGACCGTTAGCGTCTTTTTTACCGCTGTCTTTGTACTCCACAAACAGGGTCGCCATCGGTTTACCGATATTGTCCTTGGTGAAGTTAGACATGATGTTGCCACCTGCGCTATCCAGCGAGATGTTTACCTGCGGTTGGTTGTATTCGTCCTGGCTTGAAGTGGAGTCAGTGATATGGTCACCGGTCAGGATAACGCGTTTGTACAGCACAACCGGCTGACCTTCACGCGTCTGTTTCACTTCGGAATCACCTGGAACACGCCCGGATGCCGCCGCAGACTGATCAACGTTGGTGTTGACCAGACGGAATTCCAGCGTCGCTGTCGCGCCAAGAATCTCTTTCGCACGCGCCGTGTCCTGAATACCCGGCAGCTCGACCACGATACGATCCGCGCCCTGGCGCTGTACCACCGGTTCGGCGACGCCCAACTGGTTCACACGGTTACGCAGGATATTGATGTTCTGTTGTACCGCGTATTCACGCGCTTCGCTCAGACGTGCATCGGTCATCACCGCGCGCAGCGCATTGCTGCCCTGACTTGAGATAACCAAATCCGGGTGACGCTTGCTGAGATAAGCAATCGCTTTATCACGTGCGTCAGCATCACGGAAGTTGATGCTCAGGCCGTAATTGTCTTCTTTACGAACGGTAGTATACGGGATGCCTTCTGTACGCAGATCGCTGCGCAGGCTATCGATATTTTGTTCCTGCAGTTTACCCAGCGCGGTATCCATATCCACTTCCATCAGGAAGTGAACGCCGCCGCGCAGGTCAAGACCGAGTTTCATCGGTTCTGCTTTGATGGCCGCCAACCAGCGCGGAGTTGCCGGAGCAAGGTTAAGCGCCACGACGTATTTATCACCCAGCACGTCCACCAGCGCTTCACGTGCACGCAGTTGGGTGTCGGTGGTGTCGAAGCGCGCAAGAATCGCGCCCTCTTCCAGTGCCACAGACTTAGCGGTAATTTTTTCTTTTTGTAACGTATTCTGGACCTGGATCAGCGTTTGCTCACTGGCGGCGACACCGCGCGCGCCAGTGATTTGAACGGCCGGATCCTCACCATACAGGTTGGGAAGCGCATACAGCAGGCCGACGACAATGACGACGATCAGCATGATGTACTTCCACAAAGGATAACGGTTTAACACGGCAGTTCCCTTAGGGAAAAGTTACTATTACAGCGCCTTCATGGTGCCTTTCGGCAGAACGGCAGCTACGAAATCACGTTTGATAACCACTTCAGTGGTATCGTTCAGTGCGATAGCGATGTAACCAGATTCTGCAACTTTGGTCACTCGGCCTACCAGGCCACCGTTAGTCAGGACTTCATCACCTTTCGCGATGGAGGCCATCAGGTTTTTATGCTCTTTAGTGCGCTTCTGCTGTGGACGCAGGATCATGAAATAGAAAATCAGACCAAACACCACCAGCATCAGAATCAGAGACATCGGGCTGCCCTGCGCCGGAGCACCTGTTGCCGCTACCGCATCAGAAATAAAAAAGCTCATTCAAATTCCCTCATTATTAAAATTAATCAACGTTCAAAGGTGGAACCGGTCGACCCTGACGTTGGTAAAAATCGGTCACGAAGCTCTCTAATTTACCCTCTTCAATAGCCTTGCGTAAACCCGCCATCAAACGCTGGTAGTAACGCAGGTTATGAATCGTATTGAGTCGCGCGCCCAATATTTCGTTGCAACGATCAAGATGATGCAAGTAGGCACGTGAATAATTGCGACAGGTGTAGCAATCACACTCAGCATCGAGTGGGCTGGTATCGCTCTTATGCTTCGCATTGCGAATTTTCACCACGCCATCGGTCACGAACAGGTGACCATTACGCGCATTGCGGGTTGGCATCACGCAGTCAAACATATCGATACCGCGACGCACGCCTTCAACCAGATCTTCAGGTTTACCGACGCCCATCAGGTACCGCGGTTTATCTGCCGGAATTTGCGGGCAAACATGCTCAAGGATGCGATGCATATCTTCCTTCGGCTCACCCACAGCCAGACCGCCGACAGCGTAGCCATCAAAGCCAATCTCTACCAGACCTTTCACAGAGATATCACGTAAATCTTCGTAAACACTGCCCTGAATGATGCCAAAAAGCGCATTTTTGTTGCCCAGACCATCAAAACGGTCGCGGCTACGCTTCGCCCAACGCAGTGACATCTCCATCGATCGTTTAGCATAGTCCCAGTCCGCCGGGTACGGCGTGCATTCGTCAAAAATCATGACAATATCGGAACCGAGATCGTACTGAATCTCCATCGACTTTTCTGGATCAAGGAAAATCGGATCGCCGTTGATCGGATTGCGGAAGTGTACGCCCTGTTCGGTGATCTTACGGATATCACCCAGGCTGAAAACCTGGAAACCGCCGGAGTCCGTCAGAATCGGGCCTTTCCACTGCATGAAATCATGCAGGTCGCCATGCAGCTTCATGATCTCCTGGCCTGGACGCAGCCAGAGATGGAAGGTATTACCAAGGATAATCTGCGCGCCAGTGGCTTCAACTTCTTCCGGCGTCATGCCTTTAACAGTGCCGTAGGTCCCCACCGGCATAAAAGCAGGCGTTTCCACAACGCCACGATCAAACACCAGGCGGCCACGGCGGGCGCGTCCGTCGGTGGTATCCAGTTCGAATTTCATTTTTTCTCCAGTACGTCAGAAAAACAGTCCAACGTGTCAACCTGCGCCGCGGATTTACTCCCCGACGCGCTCAGAAATAGCCTGCGGATTGTACGTGATAAACATCGCGTCCCCGTAGCTAAAAAAGCGATAATGTTGTTCTACCGCAGCCTTGTATGCATTCATCGTGTGCTGATAACCGGCAAATGCCGAGACCAGCATAATCAATGTCGATTCAGGCAGATGGAAGTTAGTCACCAGCGCATCAATCACTTTGTATTGATAACCTGGATAGATGAAAATTTGTGTGTCGCCAAAGAACGGTTCAATGAGCGCGTTCTTCGCCGCCTGCGCCGCGCTCTCCAGAGAACGCACTGAGGTCGTGCCAACCGCAATCACCCGGTTGCCGCGCGTTTTCGCCGCCAGCACCGCGTCCACCACCTCTTGCGGCACTTCCGCATATTCGGAGTGCATGATGTGATCTTCAATGGTGTCCACACGCACCGGCTGGAATGTCCCCGCGCCGACGTGCAGCGTTACAAACGCCATCTCGACACCTTTCTCGCGCAGTTTTTCCAGCAGCGGTTCGTCAAAGTGCAGCCCCGCGGTCGGCGCGGCAACGGCACCGGGCTTTTCGCTGTATACCGTCTGGTAAAGCTCGCGATCGGCTTCTTCATCCGGGCGCTCAATGTACGGCGGCAGCGGCATATGGCCGATGGCGTTCAGGATATCGAGCACCGTGCGCGCGTCATCAAACTCCACCTCGAACAGCGCGTCGTGGCGCGCGGTCATGGTCGCTTTGATGCTCTCATCATCGCCCAGCAGCAGCTCCGCACCCGGTTTCGGCGCCTTAGAAGCGCGAATATGTGCCAGAATACGTTTATCATCGAGCATACGTTCGACCAGCACTTCAATCTTACCGCCGCTGGCTTTACGGCCAAACAGACGCGCCGGGATCACGCGGGTATTATTAAACACCAGCAGATCGCCTGGGTTGAGCTTGTCGAGCAAATCGGTGAACGTGCCGTGCGTCAGCTCGCCCGTTGGCCCATCCAGTGACAGTAAGCGACAGCTGCTGCGCTCAGGCATGGGATAGTGAGCAATCAGGGATTCAGGTAGTTCAAAGGAGAAATCGGCGACGCGCATGACGTATACTCGTGACTTAAAAACAGGCGGCATAGTCTAGTGCTCACACCCTCTTGCTGCAACAACTAGCCGCTTCTGGAAAAATAAAACGCATGAATTTTCTCGCTCATCTGCATCTCGCTCATCTCGCTGACAGCTCTCTTTCCGGCAATTTGCTGGCCGATTTTGTGCGCGGCAACCCCGCAGAGGACTATTGCCCGGAGGTTGTCGACGGTATTTTTATGCATCGCCGCATCGATGTGCTAACCGATAACCTGCCCGAGGTAACGGAGGCCAAAACGTGGTTTCGCCCAGAAACGCGCCGTGTTGCGCCGATCACGCTCGACGTGATGTGGGATCATTTCCTGTCGCGCCACTGGTCACAGCTGTCCCCGGACATGCCGCTACCGGCGTTCGTGCGCTATGCCCATCAGCAGGTGTCGGTTATTCTGCCCGATTCGCCGCCGCGTTTTGTCAATCTGAACAACTATCTGTGGTCGGAAAAGTGGCTGGAGCGTTATCGCGATATGGATTTTATTCAGAATGTGTTGAACGGAATGGCGAGTCGCCGACCGCGTCTGGATGCGCTTCGCGATTCCTGGTATGACCTGGACAACCATTATGATGCCCTGGAAGCGCGCTTCTGGCGGTTTTATCCGCGCATGATGGAACAAGCCAGGCAGAAAACGCTCTGATACCCGTAGTTCAGTCGACCGGATAAAGCAAAGCCGCCTCCAGGCGATTTGCCCGGTGGCGCTTTCGCTTACCGGACCCCCTGAGAATATTGATAGGTAAAAGCTCACTGAACGATTGCCAGTGCCTCTTTGTCTTATTCGCCTTCACCTTCTATACTGGCCCGCGTTGCGTTCCAAAAACCCTTAACTTTGCAGGAGAATAATATGGTACTGGTGACTCGTCAGGCTCCGGATTTCACAGCAGCTGCGGTACTCGGTAGCGGTGAGATTGTTGAGAACTTCAATTTCAAACAGCACACCAACGGCAAAACGACCGTTCTGTTCTTCTGGCCAATGGATTTCACCTTCGTTTGCCCGTCTGAACTGATCGCGTTCGACAAACGTTATGAAGAATTCCAGAAGCGCGGCGTTGAAGTGGTTGGCGTTTCTTTTGACTCTGAATTCGTCCACAACGCATGGCGTAACACCCCTGTCGACAAAGGCGGCATCGGTGCAGTGAAATACGCAATGGTTGCTGACGTTAAGCGTGAAATCCAGAAAGCCTATGGCATCGAACATCCGGAAGCGGGCGTTGCGCTGCGTGGTTCTTTCCTGATCGACGCAAATGGCGTGGTTCGCCACCAGGTGGTTAACGACCTGCCGCTGGGTCGTAACATCGACGAAATGCTGCGTATGGTTGACGCGCTGCAGTTCCACGAAGAGCACGGTGAAGTTTGCCCGGCACAGTGGGAAAAAGGCAAAGAAGGTATGAACGCCTCTCCGGACGGTGTTGCAAAATACCTGACCGAAAACGTCTCCAGCCTGTAATCGGCATGAATTAACGAAAAGGCTCGCCACGGCGAGCCTTTTTTGTTTCTGACCGCCTGACCCTACCATCACGCAACATCTTTTTAACGCATCGCCATACAAATATTGATGTCATCAATGAGTAGGATCGCCCTCGAGCCTGATTTTTGCCAACTCGTTCAAACTTTGTGAAAAAAACGCCCCATTATTTGTGATAAAAATCGCATTTCTTCATTTTAAATTCAGACATTTGACTGCTTATCTTTCCTTTCCATTTCTTCCACGCCAAAAAGGTAAACTCTAACGCATTGATATAAAACAAAATAAAAAATAAAACGTTTGTCGACAAAATAACGCCAACATTCCCCTGATGTGATCGGCTTCAACATTTAAAAATCCATATGTGATCTGTCCCATAATTTTTGTTGCTATATTTGGCCATGATCATGTTCAGGAATATGAACGCATTAAGGATCGGATGATGGACATTATTTTTAACCCTGGACTGATTACGCTTAAGCAGAATATTTCCAGCCCCGAGCAGGCTATCGAACTGGCTGGCTCGTTACTGGTCCGACAAAATATTTGTCGCCCGGAATATGTCAGTGAAATGGTTAAGGTCTACCGGGATTTCGGCTCCGCTATTGTTATCGACTATGGCCTGGCGATGCCCCATGCCCGGCCAGAAAAAGGCGCATTGCTGACCGGATTTTCTTTAGTCACCAGTCAACAACCAATTGCCTTTGGCCATGAGGAATTTGATCCGGTTAACGTCATCATCGCCATTGCAGGCGCGGATGCCGATAGTCATATAAAAATGATCCAGCTGATCGCCTCATTGATTGAGTCCGATATCGTGACCTTTCTTCAGCAGGAAAATGACATTCATTCAGTATTACATTTCATCCAAAAACAAATGGAGTAGTCATTATGTTAGTTATCAGAACGGTTTGTGGTAACGGTATTGGCAGTTCATTAATGGCTGCGAATAATGTCAAAAAAATATGTGATGAATTAGGCATCAAAGCCGACGTTGCTTCCGTTGATTTCGCTAACGCTGTAGGAGAAAAAGCCGATCTTTATGTCACGATTAAAGAGCTGGCAAACCAGTTTCCTGCGCATTGTAACGTCGCCATTATTCGCAGCTACGTGCATAAAGCGAAAATTGCTGAAGATATTACCGAAGCACTTACCAAAATTGCTGCGACTCACTCTTAATCATTATTGAGGGAACGATCATGCAGGCTATTCTTAGTTTCTTATCAGAAATATTTAGCCAACCCGCATTCCTGATGGGGATTATCGCCTTTGTCGGTTTAGTGGCGCTGCGCTCTCCTGGGAATAAATTGCTCACCGGTACCTTAAAACCTATTTTAGGGTATTTAATGTTAAGCGCAGGTGCTGGTGTTATCGTTGCCAACCTGAACCCGCTTGGTGGAATTATCGAAGCCGGATTTAATATTCGCGGCGTAATCCCTAACAACGAGGCCATTGTTTCCGTCGCACAGAAGGTGCTGGGTGTGGAAACCATGAGTATTTTGCTGTTAGGTTTTATTTTTAACCTCATTATTGCTCGCTGTACCAAGTACAAATATATCTTTCTGACCGGCCACCACTCGTTCTTTCTGGCATGCCTGTTTTCGGCGGTTCTCCAGGCCGCGGAATTCCGCGGCTGGATGTTGGTTTTAATTGGCGGATTCTTGCTCGGCTCATGGTCGGCCATTTCTCCGGCAATCGGCCAGCGTTATACCAAACAGGTGACCGAAGACGGCGGTATCGCGATGGGACACTTTGGCTCCCTGGGCTATTACATCTCAGCCTGGATCGCCACCAAAACCGGTAACCCGGCAAACTCATTCGCCGATACTGAAATCTCAGAAAAGTGGGGTTTTCTGCGCGATACCACGGTCACAACCGGGATTGTGATGTTCATTATCTACTTTGTATGCAGCGCCGTCGCTGGCACTGAATATCTCCGTACGATAACGGATCAGAACATGTTGATCTTCTCTATTCTTACCGGTCTGCAGTTTGCGGTTGGCGTCGCCATCGTCTACAACGGCGTGCGGCTGATCCTCGGCGATCTGGTTCCGGCATTCCAGGGGATTAGCCAGAAGCTGATTCCTGACTCGATCCCTGCTGTTGACTGCGCGGTCTTCTTCACCTTCAGCCCAACGGCAGTCGTCGTAGGCTTTATCAGCTCATTTGTTGGCGGTCTGGTCGGTATGCTCATGTTGGGCGGACTGGGTATGGCGCTGATTATTCCGGGCATGGTACCGCACTTCTTCTGTGGCGGGACTTCCGGGGTATTCGCCGACAAGCTTGGCGGTAAACGCGGCTGCATCATCGCCTCCTTTATCGGCGGCATATTCCTTGCTTTCCTGCCTGCCATGCTGCTTCCGGCATTGGGGAACCTGGGCTTTGAAAACAGCACCTTCGCTGACTTTGATTTCGCAGTGTGGGGAATTATTATCGGTAACGCCTTCACCCAGTTTGGTCAGATCACTATCTACCTGATTTGTCTGGCGCTTATCGTCGCGCTGCTGGTGCCATTCTGCTTCCGTTCGGTTCGCGTAGTCGGTGACACGCTCAGCTATGAGGAGCTCACTGCGGATAAGAAAAATGAATAAGCCGTTTCATTTTTCCCTGCGGGAAGGGATGTCTTCCCGCAGCTGACAAAATAATCAGGAGTTGTTATGGCTATCTTGTCCATCGGGTTTTCATGTTTTGATCAGTTTTTCTTTTTGAACGAATGGCCGCAGGAAAATACCAAAAATTTCTGCCATGACTTTATTGAAAGTGGCGGCGGCCCGGCAGCAAATGCGGCGTGGTTACTGGGATTATGGGGCGAAGATGTTTATTACATTGGCCATCTGAACCAGGACCTTTACGGTCAGCGTATTATTGATGAGTTTGCCCAGGCGGGCGTCGATACCAGTCAGGTCGTGTTCTCTGATGAAATGATCACACCGCTGGCATCGGTGCTGGTAAACCGCTTAACGGGGTCGCGGACGATAATTACCCGTAAAATGCAAACGCCACCTTCGCTGACTTATGACCAGAAGCTCAAGCTTGATGATTTGGCTGAACGGTTGATTGCGTCAGACGAGCCCGTAACGCTATTAATTGATGGTCATGAAGCCGAAATCAGTGAATATTTAATTAAGAAATTGCCATCGGCACGGGTGGTCATGGACGGCGGTTCATTACGTGACAGTAATATTAAACTAGCGGCCTGGACCGATTATTTTGTGGTCAGCGAGCATTTTGCCCGTGACTATATGGGATATCGTGCCCTGAGTACCGAAGCGGAAATTAAAGCAGCGCTAATTGAGTTAAATAAAATTTGCCGTGGGGAAGCCTTTATTACCCTCGGGGAAAAAGGCTGCGCGCTATTAAAAAATGGTATGCTGCAAATTGTGCCTGCCTGGCTGTGCAATGCCGTTGATACCACTGGCGCAGGAGATGTATTCCACGGTGCCTTTACTTACGGCGTTCATTATTCATGGCATATTGATAATATCATTTTATTTGCCAGCCTGACTGCCGCCATTTCCATAGAGAAAAAAGGCGTCCGCGAATCTATGCCGGACCTTGCCGTTGTCCACAACTCGTTAAATAGCTACGAAAGAAACTTAAAGCAATATTTTGGCGAGTAATTGCTTTTAATGAATATCAAGAGGTGATTATGTTAGTTTCTATGAAGGACATGCTTCAGCATGCCCTACGGGACGGTTATGCCGTAGGACAATTCAATATTAATAATCTGGAATGGGTCGGTGCGGTATTAAGCACCGGACAACAGCTACGCTCTCCGGTTATTTTAGGCGTTTCCGGCGGTACAGTTAAACATATGCTGGGATTAAAATGTATTCATGACATCGTGGTGAATGCGATGGATTATTTAAACATTGATATTCCGGTCGCACTGCACCTGGATCATGGGACCACCCGTGAAGCCTGCGAAGCGGCTATCGACGCCGGATTCAGTTCTATTATGTTTGATGGTTCGCACCTGCCGTTTAACGAGAACCTGGCCATTACCCGTCATCTGGTTGAACTGGCCCACAGCAAAGGCATTTCGGTTGAGGCTGAGCTGGGCACCATCGCTGGCAGTGAAGATGGTATTGTCAATTCCGAGGTTATCTACGCCGACCCACAGGAGTGCTATACCCTGGTCAAAGAAACCCAGGTCGATTGCCTGGCGGCAGCGCTGGGTTCAACCCATGGACTGTATAAAGGCAAAGCTAAACTAGGGTTTACGGAGATGAAAACCATTTCCGAGTTGGTGAAAGTCCCCCTGGTATTGCACGGCGGCACCGGTATTGCAGACGATGACATGCGTAAAGCCATTGCCTGCGGGACGGCAAAAATTAACGTCAATACCGAAAACATGTACGCCTGGTGCCAGGAAGTGAAAGCGATATTTGCTGCCGATACCGGTCACGACGTCAATGACCCGCGGAAAGTGATCAATCAGGGGCTAAAACCAGTACGCGAGATGATTGCGCGGCGCATCGAACTGTTTGGCTCGCAAAACCGCTATTAGAAACGTTTGGCCTCATCGTGTGATGCCATCTCAGGGAAAACCCGCCGCCGGTCAACGCCGGGGCGGGCGATATCGTGCTGACGGCGAGCCTTTTTATCGCTTACTGCGTCCCATCCTTTTTGACTTCCCGCCAGATACGCCAGGCCATTAACGCCAGAATGCCAACACCCAGTATCAGCGCCACCCACACCAGCACCGTTTTCCACTGGCTTTGTTGCTCGGCAGCCGATGTTGCCGTCAGTCGCGCCTCGCCGCCGAGGGCGACCTCATTCTGCGGCGTGGCTCGTGGCAGAGCGTCTATCTCCTGCGTTTTACGCAGCGACACTGGAATCAACAGATCAAGACCGATATCCGCTTTTTGCGCCGCCCGGTTGCCCCAGGCCAGCATGTAAGGCCCTTTTCCCTGAGTATTAAACACCAGTTGATAGCTGTCGCGCGCGCCGCTCAGCGCAGGCAGTCTCTCCGGCAAGCGAGCGTTAATGGTCGTCATCCGAACGGCGTCAACCAGCCCACCGGAAAGACGAATATCCTCCGAACGCTTGCCGTTCAGGCGATAAAGCACGGTTTTAGTCAGTGGCTGCCAGGGCGCTTTTTCTGCGCTACGCCACGCCAGATCTACCGGTAAAACGCCTTCATCATCCAGAACGATGCTGAGCGAAGTCAGAGGCTGCGGCTGTGTCCAGCGCCAGATCGCTTCGTCATTGGACACCTTTTCCTCTTGCGCGCCGATCTCGATTCGTGCGGGTTCCGGCGCGCTGTTTTCGGCAATGGCGGTGACGCTGTTTAACGTCAGCGCCGGGCTTTGCGAATCGAGGATCACCAGCAGATAACGATTCCCATCGGCAGAAAGTCTCAGACTGGCGCTGATGGTATCCATTTTCAGCCGATCGTTATCACGCGTCAGCGCCAGCAGCGGCGCCTCTTCCTGTACGGACCGCCAGTAGCGTAAATCACGACTGGCATAGACCGACGCTTTCCCCTGCCAGTTGCCCGTCGGGGTCTCCCAGTTCAGACGCAGTTGCTCCAGGAAAAAGTCGTCTTTCATCTCCTCCGGCAGCATCAGTAAATAGCTCTGTCCAACCGTTTTAACGTCATCACTTTCCAGATGAATTTCAATGCCGGTCTTCGAGCGTAAGACAAAAGATTCCCCGCTACGTCTCCCCTCCTCACGGGGCGGGACGGGCGACATATCCAGCGGGAAGAGTCTCAGCGTGACCGTTTGCGGTGTAACGGGTTGGGTTTTCTGCGCCACCAGCGTAAACGGCACCGTCTCCCCCGCATGATTAAAAACGCGGACATCGCGCAAATCTTGCCAGGCGGTCCCCAGGTACACCGCCTGCGGGAGCGACACGCGATACCACGGCGATGTGCCGAGCGTTTCCAGCATAACGCCCGTCGCGTAATCCCTCGGTGACTCCTTCACGTCATCACTGCCGATGGCGGTGCCTGCCACGCCCAGTAGCACACTACATAATACCGCTTTCATCCATTTCATTTTTCTTCTCCAGCTTTGGGCGGTAACGGTGAAAAATACCCGACAATGAGCACCAGTATAGCCACACCGATAAACGCAACCGCACGCGCCAGGCCGCCGCCACGCGCGCTGTCCACCAACATCAGTTTCACAATCACAATCCCTAACAATGCCGCCCCGCACAGCCATTCCCGGCGTGAACGATAGCGAGTCGCGCGCAGCATCACCACCAGCGCCACCAGCATCCAGAACAGCGCAAAACAGGTCTGAATCAGCCGCGAATGCCACAGCGCTTCCATGTTCCACGCCACGTCGCCATACCAGGCCAACGCGCGCAACAGCATACCGTTCAGCCACCAGAAGCCAAGTGCGGCCAGGGCAACCACTGGCCACGGACGACATACCGACACCTGCACCGGGAAAAAGCGCAGGCAGGCGCGATAAAACACGATCAATCCCAGTAATGCAAAAGCCGCCCCTTCTTCCAGCGGATTGAGCAGCGGTAGCCAGGTCTGACGGTAGACTACGCCGTCCTGCAAATTGGTCAGCACTAACAGCCCGACCAATGCCGCCGCGACGGGAATCAGCGCCTGACAGGCATACAGCGCGGGCCAGACCCGGAACGGCCAGAACTGACGACGAACGGCCATTGCGACGAGGAAAATCAGCGCACCGCCTGCCGCCATTGCCACACCGCTGCCCCAGGCCGCCATGCCCCACGGCAGGTCGCGGGCAAACCAGAACAGTTCCGCCGCCAGCGCCAACAGAATCATCCAGAAGAATGAGAGATGCGCCAGCCTGGAAAGACGCGGCGGCAACGCCTCAGCATCACGCCAGAGCAACGCCACCGCCGCCGGCAATGCCAGACACCAGGCCAGATTCTGCCAGCCTGCGGCAAAAATCTGCTGCTGAGAAATCTGAAACAGCAGCGCCACCAGCATCATCGGCCATAGCAACCATTTGCAGGCATCCAGCGCCTGCCACGTCAGGCGTGCGGCGGCAAATCGCCAGCCCCAGACCGACACGGCCATCAGCGCCAGCACGCCCGCCATCACCTGCGAATCGGAGGTCAACTGCCACTGCGCCGCGCCCGCGAGCGCCACAATCCAGAATATCACCCCGCCCGCCAGCAGTCCCATGCTGCCGCGCAGATGAATCTTGCGCCACAGCCACGCCCCTGCCAGCCAGCAAACGCTAAGGACGGCAAAGATCAGCATCAGCGAAAGCGCAGTGGTGCCGTTCGCCTGCGCCCACAGCGCGCTGCCGAGCGCCAGCACCAGCAGTGCGGTACCGCTGTAACTCATGCGTCGCTGCTGCTGTTGTACTCCCAGCCACAGGATCCCCACCCCTTCCAGCGCCCAGGCCATGGCCGTCCACTGCGCCGACAGCGCCAGCGGTATCGCAAGAGTGGTAAACGCGCCGCCCAGCGCCAGTGCCGCCAGCACCAGCGGTCGGCCCAACGACGGGTAGCGACGTAATGCCAGCCAGGCCAGCACCAGATAAAAACCGCCGTAGCCCAACGCGCTGAGCGCCGGACCATATTCCCAGTGGCGGATAATGGCGTACTGCATGCCAAAACCGATCAGCGGCGGCGCAAACAACAAAACGCCATCAATAATCTGCTTGCCCTTCGTCTGCGCTCGCAGCGACAGCGCCACGCTCAGCACGCCAAAAAGCAGAATGTTGGCTATCAGGAACAATTGGCAGTTCAGGTAATACGCTGGCTGATAGTCATCAAGCCCCCAGAGGCCGCCAACGCCAAAGGTAAAAAGCAGCCCGAGCAGATTAAGCTCGCGCCAGTGTTGCCAGGCGCTGATCGCCAGAATGCCGACAGAAAGCAGCAAATAGAAAGAGAACAGCGCGACATAGTTACCGCTTCCCGTCGAAAGCAGCAGTGGGGCAAGATAGCCACCGAGGCTTGCCAGCATCGCCAGACTGAGCGCTTTTTGCAGAATCGCCAGTCCTACGCTCGCCGCACAGATAACCACCAGCAGCACAAAGGCCAGCGTCATCGGCAGCATTTGCCAGAGGCGAAACGCGCCAAAGACGGTAAGATAGAGCGCACCTGTCGCGCCACCCTGCAAAATGAGGGCATAGATCGGCTGTTTATGCCGCAGACGCCAGCCTATCGCCAGCAGGACAATCGCAAACAGCGCCGCCGCAACCAGACGCAGTTCAAGCGGGAACAGGGAGTGCTCGACCGTATAGCGCAACAGGAAAGAGAGACCGAGGAAGAGAAGCAGGATCCCCAGCTTAGCCAGCGGATTGCCCTGCATAAACCAGCGCACCAGCGATGACATCACACCGCCAAAGGCGGAGGGTTGCGCGGCGGCAACAGGGACGTCTCTTTCGACGATTTTCTCGGCGCTTGCTGTGTTCTGCGGCGTATGCGAGCGCCAGGGGTTGACGTGAGCCGGTTTGGGTTCAGGTTCAGGTGCCGCCACCGGAAACGGAGCTGGGTCGCTCTCCATAACCGTCTCCGCAGGCTGAACCGGTGCCGCTGCCGTCGGTGTCATCGCAGGGGCAACAACGCCACGTTGTTCAAGCTCCTCCACCCGACGGCGTAAGCGGGCAAGCTCATCACGCGTCGTTGAACTTCGGCTGATGGCGACAATCGCCAGAACAGGCACCACGACCAGTGCGAAGAACAGAATGATGCAGCCGAGGATTAAAAGGTCGTCCATGTATTCACCTTCACTGTACGGGATCGACTAAGATTGACACAAATTGTTGCATTCGCGCTATCTCTGAAGGTGAAAATGCCGGATATGCCGTTAACGACACATCCGGCTGGCGCGTTAAAATGCGAAGCACGAACAGCCGAGCGCGCCCCAGAAGGCCCGATCGTCAGACACCGGGATCCCCGACTGGCGGGCAATATCATGCTGGTGACCGTGTACGCCGCAGCTCCCGCAGCACTGGTGAATCTGCACCACGGCGCCTGCTTTCGCGGCGGCTGGCGGCGCCGCGCGATAGTGCCCCGGCACGTTCACCACCGGAGACCAGTCCGGGACGACCGGGATCGCTGGCGGCGCGAGCGGAGTAAACTGTCCGGCGGCATACACCACTTTGCCATCGACAATCGTCATCACCGACTCAATACCTTTGATCTCCTCTTCCGTGACGCTGAAGTAGTCTTTTGACAGCACTACCAGGTCGGCCAGTTGATCTTTGACAATGCGCCCTTTTTTGCCTTGCTCGCTGGAAAACCACGCGCTCCCTGCCGTCCACAGTTCCAGCGCCACGTCGCGCGGTAAACGGTTGTTGTCGTCATACATCGCCGTACCGCCGACCGTGCGTCCGGAAACCAGCCAGTACAGCGCCGTCCATGGGTTATAGCTGGCGACGCGGGTGGCATCCGTTCCGAGCCCCACCGGCACCTCGGCGGCCAGCATTTTCGCCACTGGCGGCGTCTGTTTCACCGCTTCTTTCCCGTAGCGGTCGATAAAGTATTCGCCCTGGAAGGCCATACGATGCTGTACCGCAATGCCGCCGCCCAGCGCTTTCACGCGATCGATATTGCGCTCGCTGATGGTCTCGGCGTGGTCGAAGAACCAGTGCAGGCCATTGAACGGAATATCACGGTTCACTTTCTCGAACACATCCAGCATCCGGCTGATCGATTCATCGTAAGTGGCATGCAGACGGAACGGCCAGCGGTGCTCCACCAGGTGGCGCACCACGCGCTCCAGTTCATCCTCCATGCCTTGCGGTAAATCCGGGCGCGGTTGCAGGAAGTCTTCGAAATCCGCTGCGGAGAAGACCAGCATCTCCCCGGCTCCGTTCGCACGGTAGAAATCGGTCCCCTGGCCCGGCTTGAGCATATCGGTCCAGCGCTCAAAGTCTTCCAGTTCCTGCTTCGGTCGCTGCGTAAACAGGTTATAGGCAATGCGCACCGTCATCTGATTGTTGGCATGCAGTTGCTCGATGATCTCGTAATCTTCCGGGTAGTTCTGAAAACCGCCACCAGCGTCGATGGCGCTGGTCAGTCCGAGACGGTTCAGTTCACGCATAAACTGGCGGGTGGAGTTCACCTGCATCTCCAGCGGCAGTTTTGGCCCTTTCGCCAACGTCGAGTAAAGGATCATGGCGTTAGGTTTGGCGATAAGCATCCCGGTAGGGTTACCGTTACCATCACGGACGATCTCGCCGCCTGCCGGATCGGGTGTCGCTTTGGTGTATCCCACGGCTTTCAGCGCCGCGCGGTTTAACAGTGCACGATCGTACAGATGCAGCACGAAAACGGGAGTATCCGGCGCGGCGTCGTTAAGCTCTTCCAGCGTCGGCATCCGGCGTTCGGCAAACTGAAATTCACTCCAGCCGCCCACCACGCGAACCCACTGTGGCGAAGGCGTTCGGTCGGCCTGTTCTTTCAGCATACGCAGCGCATCGGCCAGCGAGGGTACTCCTTCCCAGCGCAGCTCCAGATTGTAATTCAGCCCACCGCGGATCAGATGCAGGTGGGAATCATTAAGCCCCGGAATCACAGTGTGACCTTTCAGATCAACCACCTGTGTACCGTCTGCGGCAAAACGCATCACCTGGTCGTGCGTTCCCGTGGCGAGAATTTTTCCGTCCTTGATCGCCACGGCTTCCGCCTGCGGGCTATGGCTATCGAGGGTATGTATTTTTCCGTGGGTCAGAATCAATGAGGCAGTTTGAGACATAACGTTCTCCTGATAAGCCGATCAGGCTTTTTTTAGCCAGCCGGCAAACAGACGGGTTACGATGGGCATCCACAACCAGACCACCAGCGCAACCACACAGGCATCGTTAATCAGATGCAGTAACAGCGTTCCCTTCAGCGACGGCAATAGCATGCCGGTCAGCCACGGCACCAGATTAGTGCTGGGAAAAATAACCAGCAAAGTAATCAGGAATTGCTTCCAGCGCAGCGGTTGACGGACGTGTGGCGCGGGGGGCGTAAACCAGAATGCCGCTTCGGTGTGGATCTCGGTTTTATCGCCTTCCGCCAACAGCGGAGCGATCTCTTCGACCAGGAGCCGTCGCGTATCTGATTGCGTCCAGTTATAGAGATGCTCGAGCGTGTCGAAACGAATGATGATGCTCCACAGATTGTGCCCGTCCGTCGGGCGAATGACGTTCGCGCCAAGGTGTCCGGGAAACTCCGCCGCAACCGGCATAATTTTCCCCAGCCATTGTTCATATCGCGCCGCCTGATTGGGCTGCAAAGTATGCGTAATCACCAGCGTCACAGGTTTATTCTGCGCCATGTCGGGTTCCTTGCTGAAGGTTAATGGCGGGTTACCCCGCCATCAGACTGCTGACAAAGAAGGAAAAAGGTGGTTTTCCCTTCTTTGTGGTTATCAGCCGAGAATCAATGAATTGATTTTCCTGGTTTTTAATTCAGAATCAGGCCTTACGTTCCGGTGCGCCATGCACCATCGTGTAGGCATAATCCACGCCCATGCCGTAAGCGCCGCTGTGTTCACGAACCAGATCCATCACCGCGTCATAGGTCTCTTTGCGCGACCAGTCACGCTGGTACTCCAGCAGAACCTGCTGCCAGGTCACCGGTACGGCACCGGCCTGCACCATGCGATCAATCGCGCGCTCATGCGCATCAACAGAGGTACCGCCGGAGGTATCCGTCACCACATACACTTCGTAACCGGCTTCCAGCGCCATCAGTGCCGGGAAGGTCAGGCACACTTCAGTCCATAGCGCAGAGATAATCAGCTTTTTACGCCCGGTCGCCGCCACGGCTTTCACAAAGGCCGCGTCTTCCCAGGAGTTCATGGAAGTACGTTCGATAGGTTTCACATCCGGATGCACCGCCAGTAACTCAGGCCAGATGTAACCACTAAAACTTTTTGTTTCGACTGAAGTATAAATGACCGGCACATTAAATATTTTGCCTGCTTTCGCCAGTGCGACGGTATTATTTTTCAGCGTCTGGCGATCAATATTCGCAACCCCAAATGCCATTTGCGGCTGATGGTCAATAAAAATGAGCGTCGAGTTAGAGGGATTAATCAGTTCCCGAATAGACATAATATACTTCCTTAATCAATGAGTTAGAAATTGACGTCTGGTATCCGCCGTCAGCCATCAAATCCTGAATCAGAAAGCCTGTTTAGTATAGTTGGAAATTTCTAACGACTTATTAAAGAAAACTTACCAGCGTATGAAATAAGCCTTTTCCGGCGATATAGTCTGGCACCTTCAAAAAAATGCGGATCTTCCGTCTAATTTATTCACTGGTTTTGTTTATCGCTATTCGGTACAACAGTGAGGTTTACTTTCAGGGATATATTCAGCCTATGCGCATTAATCTGGACGTTCTGCTTATCCTGGACGCTATCGACAAATACGGTACTTTTGCCGCCGCTGCCGAATCGTTGTTTAAGACGCCCGCGGCGCTCAGCTATATGATTCAGAAGCTGGAAAAAGACCTGAACATCGAGCTGCTTGACCGCTCCGGGCATCGGGCCAAATTCACCGACACCGGACTGATGATGCTGGAAAAGGGGCGTTTGCTGCTCAGTGCGGCAAAAGATCTGGAAAAGCAGGCGCTGCAACTGAGCTCCGGTTGGGAAAAAGAGCTGGTCATTGCGCTGGATGTTTCCTTCCCCTTTGAGGTGGTGTTACCTCTCATCGACGCCTTCCACGCGCTGAACAAACAAACGCTGCTTAAATTTTCGTATCACACGCTGGCAGGGTCATGGGAAGAGCTCACGCATAATGGCGCGGATATCATTCTTGGCGCGATTAACGAACCACCGACCTCTGCCGCGTGGTCCTACAAAATGTTAGGTACTCTGGATAATGTTTTTGTGGTGGCGCCCAATCATCCGCTGGCCGCACTCTCTGACAGACTGACGAATGAACAACTCTGCCTGCACCGCGCCATTGTCATCAGCGACAGCGCGCGTTTTTGCCATCCGCTGCAAACCAACCTGATGGAAGAACAACCGCAAATCCATGTTGACGATTTTCACAGTAAAGTGGCGCTGCTGCGCGCCGGGATGGGCTGCGGTTTTCTCCCGAGGCATATCGCCAGCCCGTGGCTTGCCACGGGCGAACTGGTCGAAAAAAGCGTCATCTCTTTTCGCGAAAAAGATGTCGCCTATATGGCATGGCGCGATGGTAGCCACGGGCTGGCGCAGCAGTGGTGGCGGGAAACGCTGCTTGCCAGCCGCGACATCGCGCAGTTGTATCAGTGATTCAGCCAGAGGGTGGCGGAAATCGTCGGCAGCGACAGGACGTCCTCAACCAGCTGCCCTTTTCCTTCTTTACAACGCCATTCTGTTACGTTCAGCAGCGGTGACGCCGGGAGCACCACCTCACACGCCTCTCCGCGGTTAATGGCTACCAGCACACGCTGCTGCTGGTAGACGCGCAAAAATACCACTACGTTGTCTTCCGCATAAACCACCTGGCACCCACCGTAGCGTAACGCCGGGATACTATGCCTCAGTTTCGCCATCCGCTGGTACAGGGCAAGCAATGTGACATCCTGTTTTTCCGCCTGCCAGGGAAACGTCTTGCGGCAGAACGGATCGTTATCGCCATCCAGTCCCACCTCATCGCCATAATAGATACAGGGCACGCCGGGCCAGCTAAACAGCCAGACTACCGCCAGCGGCAGGCGGGCGACATCGTTGCCCAGTAGCGACTTGAAACGGGCGGTATCATGACTGTCGAGCTGGTTGAACATCCTCAGTTGCTGCTGATGAGAGAGCCCGGCGCGATAGTTTTCCATCCACGCCATGCAGGTCTGCGCGTCAATCTGCTGAGGATCGTAAGAGATATCGGTATTGGCAAGAAACCCCCACAGCGGAAAGGTGAAGCCACGATAGTTCATCGCAGCATCTTCTGCATCCGCCTGCAGCCACTGTCGCGCGTCACCAAAGTGTTCGCCAAAGACGTAGGCTTCTGGCTGCGTTTCCTTCGCCGCCTGAACGATCCCGGCGACATGCTTAAGGTTGTTACGCGCTCCGCCCGCTTCACCCAGCATATGCACGACATCGAGCCGCCAGCCGTCCATGTTCCACGGCGCTTTCAGCCAGTGACGAACGATGCTGTCTTCGCCGCGATATATTTCGTTGACCAGACTTTCGGACTGATAATCCAGCTTCGGCAGACTGGCGTATCCCAGCCAGTCCAGCGCAACGCCGTCTGGCGAAAAGCTGTACCAGTCACGCCAGGGCGATTCTGGGTTATGGCACGCGCCGCCGGAGCCGCGCTGATGACGATCGAACCATGTATGAGAGTCGCCGCTGTGGTTAAACACGCCGTCCAGCACCAGCCGCATTCCCTGCTGCTGCGTTTTCTGCCGCAGACGCATTAACGCCTGATCGCCGCCAAACTGCGGATCAACATGACGATAATCTTCGGTGTCGTACTTATGCACGCTCGGCGCAGTAAACACAGGGTTCAGGTACAGCGCGGTGACGCCCAGTTTTTTCAGGTACGGCAGCTTTTCGCTGATACCGTCGAGGTCGCCGCCATAAAACGTGGAGCCGCCAGCCTGCGCAGTCACCGGTTCATCCCAGTCACGTAGCACAATCTCCTGCCCGGCGGCGTGATGGTAATAAACCTTATCCTGCTCTGCGTCGCGTGACGAACTGCGGGCAAAACGGTCAGGAAAGATTTGGTAGAAAACCTGATCGGCCACCCACTGCGGCCCGCTGTCCGGTGCATCTACGGCAAATTGCTCCAGACGAGCAGGCGGAAAACGGCTGAACCCAAGCGGTGTAAACCACAACTGGCGATCGATCCAGAGCAGTTTGAAGCTGTAGCGCCGACGCGGCTGCCCGCTGCGAAGATCAATCGCCGCACGCCAGGCGGTCACGCCCGGGAACGGCTGCGTGCGTAATTTATGCATCGCCAGCGCAATTTCTTCGTTGTCATTCTCCGCACGCAGCGTGACGCGCTGCGGCAGGTTCTCCCCCGTCAGCCAGAGCGTAATGGCCAGTTGGTCTTTGTTTTGCTTAACAAATGGGGCAACCGGTAGGTGCCAGGCGTTCAACATCACGTATCCCCTTTGATGAAAATGAGCACACCTTGCCATAGCGATTTACAGGATAACTCATCATCTGAAGGTTTATTGGGGGAGGAGTTCGGGGGAGGAGAAATGACCGGATGGCATTCACGCCACCCGGTACAATCTTACTGCGCTTGCGCCATCTGGCGATCGTGGCGACGCTTGAACATCCAGCCAATCATCAGCAGAACAATCCAGCCACAGCCCACGTACAGCGAGATGCGGGTGTCGGGATGATAACCAATCAGTCCGATGATAAAGACGAGGAAAATCAGGCCTACAATGGTTGTTGCCACGCCGCCCGGCACTTTAAACTTCAGCGCTTTCACCTCTTCCGGCGGCAGACGACGACGGAACGCGATTTGCGACAGCAGGATCATAATCCACACCCAGACCGTCGCGAAGGTCGCCAGCGACGCAATCACCAGGAAAACATTCTCCGGCATGATGTAGTTCAGATACACCGCAAACAGCAGAGCGATAGTCATCACCATCACCGTGACCCACGGGATCCCCCGACGCGAGGTTTTGGCGAACACTTTTGGCGCACTGCCCTGCTCCGCCATCCCGTGCAGCATACGACCAACGCCAAAGACGTCAGAGTTGATCGCCGACAGTGACGCCGTCAGCACCACAAAGTTAAGAATGCTGGCGGCAAAGGTAATACCGAGATGCTGGAAGGTCAGCACAAACGGGCTGCCATCGGTTCCCACCTGGTTCCACGGGTAGATAGACATAATGACAAACAGCGTCCCCACGTAGAACACCAGAATACGCATCGGCACCGAGTTAATCGCGCGCGGAATGGATTTCTCCGGGTCTTTCGCTTCGCCGGCAGTGATACCGATAATTTCAATACCGCCGTAGGCAAACATCACCATCTGCAACGACATCACCATCCCCAGCCAGCCGTTGCTGAAGAAGCCACCGTTGGTCCACAGGTTATGGATCCCGGTCGGTTGTCCACCGTTGCCAATCCCCCAGATGATGATACCGAAACCAGCCACGATCATGATGATGATGGTGGCGACTTTAAAGAAGGAGAACCAGAATTCCAGTTCACCAAACACTTTCACGCTCATCAGGTTGATGGCACAGATGATCAGCACCACGCTGAGCACCCAGATCCAGTGCGGCACCGTCGGAAACCAGACGCCCATATAAATGCCGAACGCGGTCACGTCGGCAATGGCGACAATCAGGATTTCAAAACAGTAGGTCCAGCCGGTAATGTAACCGGCGAGCGGGCCGAGGTTTTCCTGCGCATAGCGCGAAAAGGAGCTGGCAGAAGGGTTGTGTACCGACATTTCACCCAACGCACGCATAATGATATAGGCCGCCACCCCGCCAATAATGTAGGCCAGCAGCACGCTTGGCCCGGCCATTTTAATGGCATCCGCAGAGCCATAAAACAGCCCAGTGCCAATGGCTGAGCCCAGGGCCATAAAGCGAATGTGTCGGGTGCTTAGCCCACGCTTCAGCTTGTTATTACTTTCCATCGATTCCTAACCCATCAACACAATAAAAAACCACGGGGCCAGTAATAGCCCCGTGGTTAAAACACTTTTCCGCAATCTTAGTGTGCGCTGGAGGTCACCTGTCGACCTGCTGCGCGATCCCAGACAACCGCCAGGACCACCATCACGACAGTGGGCATTAACCACGCCAGACCTTGTTCCGCCAGCGGTAAGCGCTGGGTCCAGGCTGGTAACACGTCGCCGATTGCCGATGCTTTAATACCATCAAGGATACCAAAAATCAGGCTGATAAACATTGCCGGAGCAATGACGCGGGTCGAATTATGCCACCATGAGCGGGTAAAACTTAATACAACCAGTGCGATACACGGCGGGTAGATCGCCGTCAGCACCGGAATAGAGATCTGAATCAGATGGCTGAGCCCCAGGTTGGACACCACCATTGAGAAGCCGCCAAGAATAAACACCAGTGTGCGGTAGGAGAGCGGCACATACTGAGCGAAGAATTCCGCACAAGCGCAGGTCAGGCCGACCGCCGTTACCAGACAGGCGATAAAGATCAGTGCCGCCAGCAGCAGGCTGCCCGCACCGCCAAAGGTGTGCTGAACATAGGCATGCAGGATCGCCGCGCCGTTCGCCGACTGATCGACCAGCGTAGCGCTGTCAGATCCGAGACGGAACAGCGCCAGGTACAGCAGCGTTAATCCGACACCCGCCATCAGGCCAGCCCAGACGGTGTAACGGGTCAGCAAACGCGCTTCGGTTACGCCGCGAGAACGCGCGGCGTTAACAATAACGATACCAAAGACCATCGCGCCCAGCGTGTCCATCGTCAGGTAGCCATTAACGAAACCATTGGAGAACGCGGCGGTCTGGTACGCTTCCATCGCATGGCTGATCGGACCGGCAGGCCAGATGATGGCCGCAACGGAGAGCACAATCAGCGCCAGAATCTTCAGCGGCGCCAGGAAGTTACCCACGGTATCCAGCAGTTTGCCCGGATAGAGCGAGACCAGAATGACAATGGAAAAATAGACCACGCTGTAGATAAGCAGCGGCATGGCCGAATCGCCGGTCAGCGGGGCGATCCCCACTTCAAAAGAGACCGTCGCGGTGCGCGGCGTGGCGAATAACGGCCCGACGGCCAGATAGCAGACAGTCGCCAACAAAACGCCAGCGACTTTACCGATAGGGGTACTCAGACTATCAACACCACCACCGACTTTCGCCAGCGCGATAACGGTCAGCACCGGTAGCCCAACAGCGGTGATCAGAAAACCGAATGCCGCCATCCAGACGTTTTCGCCTGCCTGCAAACCAACCATTGGAGGAAAGATGATGTTCCCTGCGCCGACGAACAGCGCAAAAGTCATAAAGCCCAGCGCAATAATATCGCGCGATTTTAACTGATG
The DNA here is from genome assembly GCF_057983045.1 of Citrobacter sp. LST-B2. Lineage (NCBI taxonomy): Bacteria > Pseudomonadati > Pseudomonadota > Gammaproteobacteria > Enterobacterales > Enterobacteriaceae > Citrobacter > Citrobacter sp. LST-B2. The sequence continues at coordinate 1,246,384 of NZ_CP192598.1, read as the reverse complement.
GGTCATAAAGCTTACGGCCTGTGGATGTGGTGTTGATTAAATTAACGTAGTGTCTTTCCCAGCGGGAAGAAACAGCGGTTTTTTTAAGCTATTCCAGAGGGATATCTCCCATAACCTGGAAAGCAGAGAATAGTTTTTCGATTTACCGCCTGAATACAGTCAGTCTGACAGCATCTGGGGCGCAATTTAAACGCTTATAACGTTTTAAAGCAAGGAGGGATCCAAAAACCGGAAGATTATAGTGATATCAAATCTCATACCAGTGTAAAACACCATACTACAGAAAAAGTCATGGCTTATCATGCGAACAAAAAACAACCAGACGTTGATAAATTCAGCAGACTTATCTTAGCCGCAAAGAAAATAAGCCAGCATTGGCTGGCTTATGGAAAGAAAACCTTACGATTGCACTTTAAGCACTTTTTTTGGCAATTAATCGTTCCGGCAGCACAAAACTAAAGCGCGTCCCTTTACCCAGTTGACTGTCGATCATCAGGCGACTTTCATGATGATTCACCGCGTGTTTGACGATAGCCAGCCCCAGTCCACTGCCGCCCGTTTGCCGCGAACGCGCTTTATCAACGCGATAAAATCGCTCCGTTAACCGCGGGATATGTTCCGGCGCAATGCCCGGTCCGTTATCCTCCACGCTAAACTCCGCGCCGTACGGTACCGTCTGCCAGCGGACGGTGATATGGGTTCCCGCTGGCGTATGGTTCACCGCGTTATACACCAGGTTGGACATCGCGCTACGCAGTTGTTCTTCATTCCCCAGCACTTTCAGCTGGTTATCCACCTCAAAGCTAAAAGTGTGCTTCTGCTGACTGAGCGTCTGCGCCTCGCGTTCGACCATGCGCAATATCATCGGCACATCGACCTGTTCATTGAGCAAAAGCGTCGGTGCGGCTTCAATTTTCGACAGCGTGAGCAACTGTTTTACCAGTCCTTCCATGCGCGAGGTCTGGTCGCGCATCGTTAACAGCGCTTTTTCGCGCGTTGCCCCTTCCAGCGTCTGCTCGTGCATCATTTCAAGATAGCCCTGCAACACCGTAAGCGGGGTACGCAGCTCGTGGCTCACGTTGGCGAAGAAATTACGTCTTGCGCCTTCGAGCTGGTGCATCTGGGTCATGTCGCGCGCCACCATAAGCAGTTGCTTATCGGTATACGGCATAACGCGAATTTCCAGATGTCGCCCAGTATTAAGCACCAGATTCAGCGGTCGACTGAAGTCCCGCTGCTTGAGGTACTGCGTAAACTCCGGGTAGCGCAGCAGGTTAAGGATGTTCTGTCCGCTATCGTCCGGCCAGCGTAAGCCCAGCACCTGTTGCGCCAGACCGTTACACCAGAAGATCCCCCCCTCTTCGGTGGTCAATACCACCGCATCGGGCAGCGACTCCGCCCCGCTGCGAAAGCGTTTAATCAGATTGCCCAGCTCGCGACGACGCTTTTTATTGCGCAGTTGCATCTGATGCAAACCGTACAGCAGCGGTTCCCAACTGCCTCGTCCCGGCGGCGGCGTCATGCTTCTGTCGACCCACAGCCACCATGAGAGACGTAATAAATTCCAGAAATGCCAGATAAGCAGTCCTGTTACCGATGCCAGTAAAAACCACGGCAGGTAACCAAAAAATGCACTTAGGATGAAGGCCGGGATACAGCAAAGTATCAGTTCCAGCACCAACCTTTTCCATGACAGCCGTTCCAGCACGGGTCACTCTCCCTTCAGAGCCAGGCTCTTGTTCTTGCCTTTCAGAAACGGGTCGAAAAACGATACCCTGTCCCGCGAACCGTCTGCACCATCCGATCGTGGCCGCTGGCTTCCAGCGCCTTACGCAGACGGCGAATATGCACATCAACCGTGCGATCCTCAACGTAGACATTGGTGCCCCAGACGTGATTCAGCAGTTGTTCACGGCTGTAAACCCGCTCGGGATGCGTCATAAAGAAATGCAGGAGTTTAAATTCTGTCGGCCCCATGTCGAGTGGGTTGTCGCCGGTCATCACGCGGTGCGATGTGGGATCCAGGCTTAACCCCTGCATCTCAATGACCTCTTCCACCGCCATCGGCGAGATCCTACGCATCACCGCTTTGATACGGGCAACCAGCTCTTTCGGTGAGAACGGTTTGGTAATGTAATCATCCGCACCGGTTTCCAGGCCGCGTACGCGATCCTCTTCTTCCCCTCTGGCGGTCAACATCATGACCGGAATATCCCGGGTCATCGCTTCACGCTTGAGGTGTTTAATAAACTGTAGACCAGAACCGCCGGGCAACATCCAGTCAAGGAGGATCAAATCCGGCCAGGGTTCATTAAGCTGGTTCACCGCACTGTCATAATCTTCAGCTTCAACGGGTTGAAAGCCATTTTGCTCAAGCACGAAACAGACCATTTCGCGAATTGGAGCTTCATCTTCTACGACCAGAATACGTCTCGCCATGATTTGCCCTGTTATATAAGTTGCTTATCATCATCTGTCTTAATGCGGCGCCATTATGCGTCAGTTTTATGACAGATTTATGAAAATGTATGCTGACGTTAACCTTAGGTTGTTGATTTATGACACCCGAGAAACGAGATATTACAGCTCCCGAATGGTTATAATCCCCTTTATGCTTTTTTGCCATGGAACCGTTATGCGCATCCTTCACACCTCTGACTGGCATCTGGGACAAAATTTCTACAGTAAAAGCCGTGCCGCTGAACATCAGGCTTTTCTTGACTGGCTGCTGGAAACGGCGGTTGAGCAGCAGGTGGACGCGATCATCGTGGCAGGCGATATTTTCGATACCGGCTCACCACCAAGCTATGCCCGCGAGCTCTATAACCGTTTTGTGGTCAACCTACAGCAAACGGGCTGTCATCTGGTGGTATTAGCGGGAAACCATGATTCCGTCGCCACGCTGAATGAATCCCGTGAGATTCTGGCGTTTCTCAATACCACGGTGGTGGCCAGCGCCGGTCACGCGCCGCAGCTCCTGCATCGTCGCGACGGTCAGCCCGGCGCGGTGCTGTGCCCGGTGCCGTTTTTACGCCCGCGCGACATTGTCAGCAGTCAGGCGGGACTCTCCGGTCAGGAAAAACAGCAGCATCTGCTGGGTGCCATCACCGACTATTATCAGCAGCAATACGAGGCCGCCTGCGCGTTACGTGGCGATCTCGCCCTGCCGATTATCGCCACCGGCCACCTGACCACCGTTGGCGCCAGCAAAAGTGACGCTGTGCGTGACATTTATATTGGTACGCTGGATGCTTTCCCGGCGCAGAACTTCCCGCCTGCCGATTATATCGCGCTGGGCCACATCCACCGGGCGCAGAAAATTGGCGGTACGGAGCACATCCGCTACTGCGGCTCGCCCATCGCGCTGAGCTTTGACGAATGCGGCAAAAGCAAATACGTGCATCGGGTGGACTTCCAGGACGGCGCGTTAGCCGGCGTTGAGGAACTCATCGTTCCGGTTACGCAACCGCTGGCAATATTAAAAGGCGATTTCGCCGCCATTACCGAACAGCTGGAGCAGTGGCGTGACAGCCCTCCGGCCCCCCCGGTCTGGCTGGATATCGAAATCACCACCGATGAATACCTGCATGATATGCAGCGGAAAATTCAGACGCTGACGGAAACGCTGCCCGTTGAGGTACTGTTAGTCCGACGCAGTCGGGAGCAGCGCGAACGCATGTTGTGTAACGAACGCCGGGAAACGCTGAGCGAGCTGAGCGTGGATGAGGTATTTACTCGCCGTCTGGCGCTGGAAGAACTTGAGCCGCCGCAGTGCGAACGCCTGACAGCACTTTTTCACCGCACACTACAGACACTGTCCGGGGAGCATGAGGCATGAAGATTCTCAGTCTGCGCCTGAAAAACCTCAATTCGCTGAAAGGGGAATGGAAGGTCGATTTCACGGTGGAGCCCTTTGCCAGCAATGGCCTGTTTGCCATTACTGGGCCTACGGGGGCGGGTAAAACCACTCTGCTCGACGCGATTTGCCTGGCGCTGTACCACGAGACGCCACGCCTGAATACCGTGTCGCAATCGCAGAACGATCTGATGACCCGCGATACGGCGGAATGTCTGGCGGAAGTGGAGTTTGAAGTCAAAGGCGAAGCGTATCGTGCGTTCTGGAGCCAGAACCGGGCGCGCAACCAGCCCGACGGTAATTTACAGGTTCCGCGCGTTGAACTGGCGCGCTGTGCCGACGGGAAAATCCTTGCCGACAAAGTGAAAGACAAACTGGAGATGACGGCGGAACTGACCGGTCTGGATTATGGTCGATTTACCCGTTCGATGCTGCTCTCGCAGGGGCAGTTCGCCGCCTTCCTCAACGCGAAGCCGAAAGAGCGTGCGGAACTGCTGGAAGAGCTGACCGGCACGGAAATTTACGGCCAGATCTCTGCACAGGTGTTTGAACAGCACAAAACCGCACGCACCGAACTGGAAAAATTACAGGCGCAAGCCAACGGCGTCGCGCTGTTAGCCCCCGAGGCGTTGCAGACGCTGACAGAAAGTTTGCAGGCACTCACTGACGAAGAAAAACAGCTGGTCGCCCAGCAGCAGACTGGACAGCAGCAGTTGAACTGGCTGACGCGACAGCACGAACTGCAGACCGACGCGAACCAGCGTCAGCAGATGCTGCAGGTTGCCCAGGAAGCGCTGGAAAACGCCCAGCCACAGCTGGCAACGCTCAGCCTCGCACAGCCTGCCAGAGCGTTGCGACCATTGTGGGAGCGCATCCAGGAACAATCCGCTACCGTTTCCCGCACTCGCCAGCAGATTAACGAAGTAAATACTCGCTTACAGAGTAGATTTACGCTGCGCAACCACATCCGACGCCAGGCAGAGCAACAGTCCACCGCCCTGCTCGCTACGCAACAGACGCTGAGCGAGTGGCTAAACGAACACGATCGCTTTCGCCTATGGAGCAACGAGTCAGGAGGATGGCGCGCCCTTTTTGCTCAGCAGGCCAGCGATAACGTTCAGCTGGCAAAATGGCAGCAACAGCAGGTCAACGATAGCCGTAAGCTGGAATCGCTGCCGCCAGTGACGCTCAATCTGACGGCAGAGGAAGTCGCAGCGGCGCTAGTGCAACATGCGCAACAGCGTCCTCTGCGCCAGCAACTGCTTTCGCTCCATGGTCAGATTGTTCCCCGACTGACGCGTTTGAGTCAGCTTCAGGCGACGATAACGCATAACAAACAGGAACTGGCCCGACTCAATACCCTGCTGGAGGCAAAGCGCCAGCAGTATAAAGATAAATATCAGCAGTATCAGGATGTTAAAACACTCTGTGAGCAAGAGGCGCGGATCAAAGATCTGGAAAGCCAGCGTGCGCAGTTGCAGTCCGGCCAGCCCTGCCCGCTTTGCGGTTCCACCACCCATCCTGCTGTCGCGGCATATCAGGCACTCGAACCTGGTGTTAATCAGGCGCGACGCGATGCGCTGGAAAAAGAAGTCAAAATGCTGGCCGACGAAGGCGCCACCCTGCGTGGACAGTCCGAGGCAGTCAACCAGCAGCTACAGCGTGACGAAAGCGAAGCGCAGACGCTGGCTAAAGAAGAGCAAGCGCTCACTCAACAGTGGCAAACGACGATCGGTGCACTGAACCTCACGTTACAGCCGCAGGAGGATATTCAGCCCTGGCTGACGGCGCAGGACGAACACGAGCAGCAACTCTACCAGTTGAGCCAGCGCCATGACCTACAGGCGCAAATTACCGCCCATGCACAGCAGGTGGCGCAGTTCCGCCAGCAAATCGACCAGCGCCAGGCGACGCTGGCAGCACAGTTAAGCCGCTATACGTTGTCACTTCCTGAGGAAGGCCGCGAGGAGGCATGGTTAGATGCGCGCGCGGCAGAGGCACAAACATGGCAACAGCGGCAGACGGAGTTGACGGCGATACAGGCGCGCATCGCGCAGCTCACCCCGCTACTCGAAACGCTGCCCGCCGTTGATACCGACGCTGAAGATGATGCAAGCGTGACGCTGGAAAACTGGCGTCAGGTTCATGACGAATGCGTGTCGCTGCGCAGTCAATTGCAGACATTACAGCAGCAGGAGAAACAGGAAACTCAGCGCGCTGCCGATGCGCAGGCGCAGTTCGATGCCGCGCTGTCGCACAGTATATTTGCCGATCAGGCGGCATTTCTTGCCGCGCTGCTGGATGACGAGGCGGTCACGCGTCTGGAACAGCTAAAACAGTCGCTGGAAAACCAGGTTCAGCAGGCACAGACGCTCGCCACACAATCGGCGCAAGCGCTGGCGGCACATCAGCAACAGCCGCCAGCGGGTCTGGATCCCACGCTGTCGATTGAGCATATTCAGCAAACCGTGGCGCAGCTTAACGATCGGGTACGCGATAACGCTACGCGTCAGGGCGAAATACGCCAACAGCTAAAACAGGACAGCGACAATCGCCAGCAGCAGCAGACGTTGATGCAAAAAATCGACAACGCGATGCAACAGGTTGAGGACTGGGGCTACCTGAATGCGCTAATCGGCTCTAAAGAGGGGGATAAATTCCGCAAATTCGCCCAGGGGCTGACGCTGGATAACCTGGTCTGGCTGGCGAACAACCAGTTGACCCGCCTGCATGGTCGCTATTTACTGCAACGTAAAGCCAGTGAAGCGCTGGAACTGGAGGTGGTCGATACCTGGCAGGCCGACGCCGTACGCGATACCCGTACCCTTTCCGGTGGCGAAAGTTTCCTGGTCAGTCTCGCGCTGGCGCTGGCGCTCTCCGATCTGGTCAGCCACAAAACGCGCATTGACTCGCTGTTCCTTGATGAAGGCTTCGGCACGCTCGACAGTGAAACGCTGGATACCGCCCTTGATGCGCTGGATGCGCTCAACGCCAGCGGCAAAACCATTGGCGTGATTAGCCATGTAGAAGCGATGAAAGAACGGATTCCGGTGCAGATCAAGGTGAAGAAAATCAACGGACTAGGCTACAGCAAACTCGACAGAATGTTTGCCGTAGAATAACAGGTACGACAGGCCGGATAGCGCCGGCCTCTCCTGGCACTATTCCTGCGGCCACAGCCACGCCGCACCGCGCACGCCGCTGGAATCTCCGTGCACAGCTTTGCGCACCGGCGTTTCGCACTCACCACCAAACACAAACCGTTTAATTAGCGGCGGTATCGTTTTGTACAGGCGGTCAATGTTGCTCATTCCGCCGCCGAGAACGAAAACGTCCGGGTCAAGAATATTCACCACATGAGCCAGCGATTTTGCCAGCCGCAGCTCATAGCGGCTGAGCGCCAGTTCGGCCAGCGCATTTTGCTCCTCCACCAGACGGATAATCTCACTGCCTTTTAAGGCGTTACCGCTCAGGCGCTGGTAATCGGTGGCGAACCCGGTACCGGAAATAAACGTCTCAATGCATCCCTGTTTTCCGCAGTAGCAGGGGACTTCTTCACGGTAGCGAAGCTCATCCTCATCCATCCACGGCAAAGGGTTGTGACCCCATTCGCCCGCCGTCCCATTGCCGCCGATGTGCGCCCGACCGTTGAGCGCCACACCTGCGCCGCAGCCGGTACCAATAATCACGGCAAAAACCGTCATTGCCCCGGCAGCCGCTCCATCAACGGCCTCAGAAACGGCCAGACAGTTCGCGTCATTCGCCAGACGAACGTCACGCTGCAGACGGGTGCTGAGGTCTTTATCAAACGGCTGACCGTTCAGCCACGTGGAGTTGGCATTCTTCACCACGCCGGTGTAAGGCGAAATGGAACCCGGGATCCCTATCCCTACCGTCCCCGTTTGTCCGGTGGTCTGCTCCGCCATCGCCACCAGCGTGGCAATGGTTTCGATGGTTTGCTGATAGTCATTTCGCGGCGTCGGCAGACGATGGCGGAACAGTTGTTCACCAGCCTCACTGAGCGCGATCACTTCCGTTTTGGTGCCGCCTAAATCAATACCAATACGCACACGATGTTCCTCTTTTTTTGGGAATATCAACAGAGTAGAGCGAGGTATAGGGAATGGCAATGCAAGCCTGCCGACAATTCGTTACTATACGCGCTGGATTTAACGACAAGGCCGTGGAAATTATCATGCTGTGGTTCAAAAATTTAATGGTTTACCGTCTTAGCCGCGATATTTCATTGCGTGCCGAGGAGATGGAAAAACAGCTAGCCTCGATGACGTTTACCCCTTGCGGTAGCCAGGATATGGCAAAAACGGGCTGGGTGCCGCCAATGGGATCGCACAGCGATGCGTTGACGCATACTAACAACGGCCAGATTTTGATTTGCGCGCGTAAAGAAGAGAAGATCCTGCCCTCTCCGGTGATCAAACAGGCGCTGGAAGCGAAGATCGCCAAACTGGAAGCCGAACAGGCGCGTAAGCTGAAGAAAACCGAGAAAGACTCGCTGAAGGATGAAGTGCTGCATTCGCTGCTGCCGCGCGCCTTCAGCCGCTTTAGTCAGACCATGATGTGGATCGACACCGTGAACGGATTGATCATGGTGGACTGCGCAAGCGCAAAAAAAGCGGAAGATACGCTGGCGCTGCTGCGTAAGAGCCTCGGCTCTCTGCCGGTGGTTCCGCTGGCGCTGGAAAATCCGATTGAGCTGACGCTCACCGAGTGGGTGCGTTCCGGCACCGTGGCGCAGGGCTTCCAGTTACTCGACGAAGCCGAACTGAAAGCCATGCTGGAAGACGGCGGCGTGATCCGGGCAAAGAAACAGGATCTGGTGAGCGACGAGATCGCCGTACACATTGAAGCCGGTAAAGTGGTGACCAAACTGGCGCTCGACTGGCAGCAGCGTATTCAGTTTATGATCTGCGATGACGCGTCGATTAAGCGCCTGAAATTCAGCGACGAACTCCGCGATCAAAACGAAGACATCGACCGGGAAGATTTCGCCCAGCGTTTCGACGCGGACTTTATCCTGATGACCGGCGAACTGGCCGCGTTGATTCAGAATCTGGTGGAAGGTTTAGGCGGCGAAGCGCAGCGCTAAGCGAAGATTCCCTCTCCGTGCGGAGAGGGAAAAAATATTACAGATAGCGGCAAAGATAAGAGGTCGGTTCAGCGACCTGTAAATGAAACTCGCTATGGCCCGGGATGTTAAATACTTCTCCTGCGGCATACACTTTCCATTCGGTGGTATCCGGCAGTAACACATTCAACGCGCCGCTTACGACCGTCATCTCTTCAGGCTCTGCGGCACCGAAGGTGTATTCACCTTCCAGCATCACGCCTACACTGGCACGGCCAGTACTGCTGCTGGTAAAGCCGATTGATTTTACTTTGCCGGAAAAGTATTCGTTACTTTGAAGCATAAACGGACCCTGTCTCGTTGGTAAATTGACAACCAATATAGGGGGCAGCCCTTTGGCCTGTCACGCAAAATTAAACCAGCAATTCTGAAGCCAGTCGCGCAATCAGCACATTAGAGAGCAGTACCGGGACATCGAGCGATTTTTGCAGGACATCGCGGTGGCGCTGATGAAAACCCAGGGAGTCCAGCATGATGACATCCGCCCCTTGTTCCAGCAGGTCTTTACCGGCTTCAATCAACTGCTGGGTACTGCCGTGAACCGGATTCGCCAGCGAGAACAGCGGCGGCGACTGTAAAACCTGCCATTTTTCCGCTTGATCGGCCATCAGATCTTCAACCGGCACAATCACCCCCACCTGATGGCCATCGACAATTGAGGCCACCAGCGGTGGAATAATACGCAGCGGCTCAAGCAGAATGCTGTTACGGGCGGTCATGCTGGCAATCGACACGGTGCTCATCAGTAAAATGACGTCGTAGCCCTGGTTATCCAGCACTTCGATGACGCTTTGCAGATCGCGTTCTACTTTCTGCCGCGAAACATAAGCCAGTTCATTATCGTTAAGCAGGGTTAACAGCGGGTCTTCGTCGGACTCCAGCGCATATTCCGCCAGGACGTCATCACGACTCATTTTTCCGAGCAAGCTGTGATGGGTGATATGTTGTTCGTCGATGTACTCAGTCAGAAGCGGTAAGACTTCACTCATGGGTACAACACCGATTGTGAGGATAGCCAACGACGCACTCATTTTTTCCACCTTCTTTTTTACTTCGTCGTTTATTCCCGGGCAAATGCGCTGCACCACTGCCGACACTTACCTTTTGCAAATGCAAAAAAGCGTAGCAGGCGCAGCGCAAATCGCTGTGTAAAGATTCCAGATCATTCCAGTAATAGGTTGTTATTGTTTGATGTTAGTTTTCAGGTACAACGATTCATCGGCGAAAAATGTGATGCAGGTTGGGTTTACACTCGCTCAGATTCCATTCCGAGCCGTTCAGTCGTCAGGTTTTATCAGGATCTTCGTAACGGGCTTTCGCATCCATCGCTTCCTGCGCGCTGGGATGCTCGCTGATTAACGAATCCGGTTTCGGGTGATCGGCGCGCAACTGGTACCAGGTGACCGTCTGTCCCGGCGTCCCTTTCTCAATGGTGACAATATACGCTTCGCGTGGATATGGCGGTTTGGTTGGCATAGTGCTTCCTTCTGTCGAATGAAGTTTAAGTATAGACCCCGCCTTGCCTGCAGCGCGCGCGCTGCGCCAGCCTGCGCTGAATTTCAGAAATCACCTGGTCAGGTGAATTCGCCGCATCAATGATGAAATGGGCCGCTTCGCGATACAAAATATCCCGCTGTTGCAACACCTCCTGCACCTCTTCGCTCAGGGGTTTACCGGTCAGCGTGGGGCGCAACTCCTCTTCAGGCGAGGCCTCAAGACGATGAACCAACGTGGAAACCGGCGCGCTTAAATAAATGACGATGCCGTTATCACGCATAAAGTGGCGGTTATAATCAGTGAGAATGATTCCCCCGCCGGTCGCGATGACCGTTGACGGTGCAGTCACCGCCGCCAGTGCAGCCGTTTCTCTGGCGCGAAAACCCGGCCAACCTTCACGCTCGACGATTTCCGCGACGGTCATTTGTACCTGCGACTGCAGCCATTGATCGGTATCGACAAACCGACAACCAATTGCCGTAGCCAGCGCCATGCCAACCGTTGTCTTTCCACAGCCGCGTGGGCCAACAAGATAAAGCGGTTGCGTCATAGTGGGCGTTCCCCAGAAGGCCGCAAAGCGGCAGGATCAGATGTCATTAAAGGAATAATCATACCATCAAACTAGTACATCGTTAAGTGTAAAGTATTTATTCCACTAAAAGTGAAAATATCAATGTACGCCCTACTATATCAAGAAATAGCGCCGAGGAAAGTGTAAAAAATAAATTACACTCACGCGTTTCTGCGCTGAACTTCCAGCCACCACTTTTCCAGTTCCGCCGCAAAATGCTGACGATCGCGCGCAGAGAGGCTATCCGGACCGCCCGTCTGGATCCCGCTGGCGCGCAATGTATCCATAAAATCGCGCATTGTCAGACGTTCGCGAATGGTCGATTCGGTATAGCGCTCACCGCGCGGATTAAGCGCCGACGCGCCTTTCGCCAGCACCTCGGCGGCCAAAGGGATATCGGCCGTGATGACCAGATCGCCCGCCGCACACTGGCGCACAATCTCGTTATCCGCCACGTCAAAACCCGCAGGTACACGCAGCGTACGGATATACGGCGACGGCGGCACGCGCAGGCTCTGGTTCGCTACCAGAATCAGCGACATTTGCATGCGCCCGGCGGCACGATAGAGGATCTCTTTAATTACGTTCGGACACGCATCCGCATCCACCCATATGGTCATACTGGCTCCCGTCTCTTGTGCAATCGGCTATTGTCTCGTGCTTTTGCGCTGCGACAAAGTGCTGTTTACCCTTCATGCGTCTTTCAATCCGCGCTAAGCTAGGCTTTATCAAACAAAACAACAACTATCACCCATAGGGAGTGACGAGATGGAGAAGAAAATCGGTTTTATCGGCTGCGGTAATATGGGGAAAGCAATCCTCGGCGGCCTGATTGCCAGCGGTCAGGTGCTTCCAGGCCAGATCTGGGTCTACACCCCTTCCCCCGATAAAGTTGCCGCGTTGCACGATCAGTATGGGATCAACGTCGCGCAGTCCGCCCAGGAAGTCGCCCAGGTGGCGGATATTGTTTTCGGCGCCGTGAAGCCGGGCATTATGATCAAAGTGCTCAGCGAGATAACCTCCAGCCTCAACAAAGAGTCGCTGGTGGTCTCTATTGCAGCAGGCGTGACCCTCGATCAACTCGCCCGCGCGCTGGGACACGACCGGAAAATCGTACGCGCAATGCCGAACACGCCGTCGCTGGTTAATGCCGGGATGACCTCAGTGACGCCAAACGCGCTGGTTACCCCGGAAGACACCGCGGATGTGCTGAATATTTTCCGCTGCTTTGGCGAAGCCGAAGTGATTGCCGAGTCGATGATTCATCCTGTGGTTGGCGTCAGCGGCTCCGCCCCGGCGTATGTCTTCATGTTTATCGAAGCGATGGCAGATGCCGCAGTATTGGGCGGTATGCCGCGCGCACAGGCTTACAAATTTGCCGCTCAGGCGGTCATGGGTTCCGCGAAGATGGTACTGGAAACGGGCGAGCATCCTGGCATACTGAAAGATATGGTTTGTTCGCCTGGCGGCACGACAATTGAAGCGGTCCGCGTACTGGAAGAGCGAGGATTTCGTGCGGCGGTGATTGAAGCGATGGCGAAGTGTATGGAGAAGTCAGACAAACTCAGTAAATCCTGAGTGAACAACCGGACGTCAGGCCGCCACTTCGGTGCGGTTACGTCCGGCATTCTTTGCTTTGTAGAGCGCCAGATCGGCCGATTTCAACCATTCCCGATAGTGACTGAACTGCGGCGTTAACGGCGCAACGCCCACGCTGATATGTAAAATGACCTGCGGCGCGCAGGCCAGACGTAACCCGCGTAGCCCCTCATGAATCCGTGACATCGCCGCGATGGCGCTCTCGGCTGGCGTACCGCACATAATCACCGCAAATTCATCACCGCCAAAACGCCCGATCACATCGCTCCCGCGCAAGGTGATTCTCAGCTGTTGGGTTAGCGCCAGAATAGCTTCATCGCCAACATCATGACCCCAGGTGTCATTAATACTTTTGAAATGGTCGATATCAATGATCAGCAGCGTGGCCTCCCGATGCTGGCGACGGCAGTGCTCAAATTCGTTGCGCAGTAATATTTCCCAGTGTCGCCGGTTGTAAACGCCTGTCATGCCATCACAGGTACTCATCACCTGTAACCGACGCTTATGTTGCGCCAGCCTGGTCGCGGCCTGATAGCTAATCCAGGAGAATAACAGCGGGTAAATCACGATGACCGGCAGCGTCAACACCCCTTCCAGCGGCGCGCTTCTTAAAGCCAGAGAGGTTCCCGTTAACTGCAATGTGACCAGACAGGCAACCACCATCAGGGCCAGTCCGGTAACAAACAGTCGCACACCGCCTGCGCCCATCAGATTCATACAGATGATCATCAACAACGCGGCGGAAGGCAGCGCATTGACGCCCATCAGTCCCATCCACATTCCGGCGAGTACCGCATCCGTTTTTAAATTGGCAAATTCCCGACTCATCGGGTCGACGGCTCTGCTGGCGATTTGCCAGGCCAGATGAGGCCAGACGAACGCCCATCCCACCAGCAACAACCACCAGACACCGGGGACAGGGTTCGCGACCAGCGCGGCGGCGACAGGGAAAAACATCCCTCCCAGCGCCACTGCGCGCGGCACTCTTACTCGCCGGGCGAATCGTAGTCCAGAGCGTTGATGGTCGTTTTGCTGCGATGAAAGAGCGGTTTCATCGAGATCGACCGCTTGTTTGTAAAAGTTTTCGTCGTTCATTATTTTTTGGGAACATTCTGAAACAATTTTCCCAAATTATAGAGACGGGTCAGGCGGGGAAAGTATGATATTTCGGGTGAGCGTTTTTCTTTGCTCACCCGTAAGCACTAGGTCGGCTAGGCCGCTTTCTTCAGGCAGGCACTCATGAACTTACTGCGGTCGTCACCTTTTAGCGATTGTTCCGTCGCCTGGACGTTGCACTCGCGCATTTTTTGCTGTTGTGGCGTCAGGCTTTTTTCACCAGGAGCTGACTTGCTGTTTTTAAGGCAATCGCTCATGTACGTCTTACGGGCATCTCCTTTCAACGCTTTCGCCGTCGCCTGTTGATTGCAGGTGGTCATGCGCTGCTGCTGCGGGGTTAACGTTTTCTCAGCCGCACCAACGGTCGTTAAAAAGATCAAACCAAACAATAGGGTAACCAGTAATGTTATTTTCATAGCACCATCCTTTTTTGAGTATTCACTCGACTATCTCCCGCGAATAAACGCCGGGAGATTCAGATAAGTCTGGCTGCTAACGATAAAAAAACCACCCGACAGCAAAAGTTATCCTGCCGGGGGAGGATTATTTCAGGCCGAGTGCCGCTTTCATGGTATAGAACAGGTCGGTTTGATCGGTCAGCCCCACCACGTTGGCCGCATGAGGGCCGTAGGCCGCAATACGCAACTGGCTGCCGGTATGCTCCTGCGATTCCTCTTCGGAGTTGCCATAGCTGATCACCATCACGGCGCCATCTTTGGTGTTTAATGCCTGGGTCAAGCCCGGCGCTTTTGTCTCTGGTGCGACGATCTGGCTGGCGTGAGCGTGATCGGCAGTGACGATCACCAGCGTGTTACCTTCTTTTTTCGCAAAGGCCAGCGCGCGCTGCACCGCTTCGTCCAGATCCACCGTCTCGCCGATCTGTCCGCAAGGATTGGCGGCGTGATCCTGTTTATCGATGGAGGCCCCTTCCACCTGCAGGAAGAATCCCTTCTCATTTTTGCTGAGCAACTCAATGGCTTTGTCGGTCATTTGCGCCAGCGTGGGTACGGTCTCATCGCGTTTTGGATTCGGCGTACAGGTTACGGCAGGCTTATCAATATTGCCGTGATAAGACGCTTTTGGGCCTTCCCAGCGCACAGGCATGTTGCCGTCAGAGAACAGTCCCAGCACCGGTTTGTCCTGACTGGCTTCGCCGATCGCCGCCAGCGAAGCCGCATCGCCGACCAACTGGTAACCCCGGGCCTCGGCCTGTTCACGCAGCGTTTTGCCCTGCCACTCGCCGGCGGTTGCGGTTTCGGCGAACGTTTTCGCACCGCCGCCCAGCGTGACATCCGCGCGGGCATTCAGCAGTTGTTCGGTGATCGAGCCTTTACCGCCATTTTCCAGCGCATTCGTCGGACATTTCTCGCTCGTTACGCTCGGGCCATAGCATTTACGAGACGTCACGTGTGCTACCAGCGCGGCTGGAGTGGCATCCTGCAGCTCGGCGGTTGAGACGTTACCCGTCGCCAGCCCCGCCGCTTTCGCCATTTCCAGCAGCGTCGTATGATCTTTTTCGTGAATATCGACGCCCAGCGCGCCATTGTAGGTTTTCACGCCGGTTGTCCATGCGGTTGCTGATGCCGCAGAATCCGTCACGTAATCCGGTTTACCGGTTTTTTTATTCAGCGCATAGTGGGTGTATTGGCCAGTCAGCGGTAAGGCATCAATCCCTTTAAAATAGCCACCCGCGCCTTCAGCATAATTTCGCGCGGCCGTAATTTCCGAATCACCCATACCATCGCCAATCAATAAAATAATATTTTTAGCCGGTTTATCATTCAGTGATTCGCGCAATGCTTGTGTTTGATCGGCCGATAATCGGCGTGCTCCGCCAGGCGTTGTAATATCACCCTGTGCGGCACGATTGTCCAGCACCGCCATTGACGACGTTTCAGAATGACTCACAGGCATATACAACAGTGGTAACAATGCAAGAGCAATAGCGCTTTGTTTCACTTTATTTTCTCCATGTACTTAATACACTTAAAATAAAAAACAAAGCGACTATAGGTCTCTGATATGACAGGTTTATGACAGCATAGAAACGAAATAAAACTAGTAACGAGGATGCCTCAACAGCTTTTGTACGTACTGGCGCAGCAACTCCGTATCGTTATCCGGAACGCTGGCATCGGGCTTTACGTCATCAAGTGCGCCCTCTACCTGATGAATCAGCATTTGCTGCTCGTTCTGAGCCATATTGCGCAGCATCGCTGTAACGATAATCTCTAATGCTTCTACCTGAGCAACCAGTTCTTTCGACTCTTCCTCTTTCTGGGCAAGCTTAAGCAACAACTCAGCTATTAGATTTTTCATGACCGCATTTCCTTATCCAAAGAAGGCTGACGGTATCACTATGAATCCATGCTGCCTAGAGTCTGAAAGTAGTATTTTTATAAAAAAGGAAAGACTTTGCGTAAATAATCACAGAATACGGTGAGCGAAACGTTTCTCGCGCGAAAACCGAACGCTAAATTAAAAGCCAGGAATAAAATAGTCACCCCTGGCCATAATCAAAAGTTATGCTAAAAAATGACTAATTTCACTTAAGTCATTTCTTTTTAATCGCTTCACACCCGCTTGCGGATATTTCGCCGCTGACGCAGAACCAGGGCTAACTGACAAATGTTAATCATCACGATAATGGCAGTGGCAATAAATACCCAACGAAATCCTGCCATGGCTGAAACCGTTGCGCCCATCAGCGGGCCAGCGACATTGCCAAGATACATAAACGATTGGTTATAACCAAATATACGCCCGGTTATTTGGTCACTGGAATATTTGACCAGCAGCGTCTGAACCGCGGGTAGCATGGCGCCATCGGCAAAACCGAGCAGAAAACGTAATACCCCGAGCTGGAAAGGCGTCGTCACCCACGACATGGCAAAAAACAGCACGACCGCACAAATCAGCGTTGCCATCAGGATCCTTTCGGTGCCGATGCGATCCCCAAGTTTACCCAGCCGGGGCGCGGAGATAAGCGCGGAGACCCCAGGCACCGAGGCAATTAATCCACTCAGAAAAGCAATATTATTACTATCAGGGGCCATCGACTTAATAAATAGCGCCAGGATCGGGCTGATTGAGCCATTACATAACTGAATCACCAGCGTGGTGAAAAACAGGCTGATCACCAGCGCCGGATAAGGTAGCGACGCAAATACGGCTTTCCCGCTCAATCGTTCGCTCTTTTTCAGCGTCGGGCGCACGCCTTCTTTAATCAAAAAGAGCGTGACCATAAAGCTGACGATCAGCAGCATTGCAGTGATAAAAAAGACCGGGCGTAAGCCCACATGATCGGCAATAAAACCGCCCATCAGCGGGCCACCAATCACACCGCTGATTTGCGCGGTCGCCAGCGTACTGAGTGCCCATCCACTACGTTCACGGGGCACCTGAGACGCCACCAACGCCATCGCGTTAGGAATATAGCCGGACGTTAACCCCATGATGCCGCGTAGCAGGAAAAGCTGCCAGACGTTGGTAGCGAAAGCCTGCAGCAGTATCGCAATCGCCATGCCGAGCGAGGCGCGTAGCAACATCAGCTTGCGACCTTTACGGTCTGCCAGGCTACCCCAGAGCGGAGAAACAATCGCGGAAATTAAGAATGTGACACTGAATGTCAGACCGGACCACATTGAGAGCGCTTCGTGGGAGGTCACCCCAAGCTGCGAAATATAGAGTGGCAAAAACGGCAGGATTTGACTGATTGCCAGACCGGTAAAAAAGCAGCCGAACCAGACGGAAATGAGATTAACTTTCCAGGATTCCATAAACGCTCATCGTGATAAATAGCAGAAAACGCCGGCTAGTTTAGCAATCTCCACGTCTGTCAGGGGATCCGCAGGTGCGGTGGCGCGCAATTTGCTATTTTATCTTCCCGTTCACCAGATTTGTGAAATACATCACATTAAAACCCAACAAGCCGCAGGGCTTTATGCTTAGCGACAAAGGCCAATTCCCCGAATTCCCAGGTGAAAATGGTTGGCGTGAGCGGCGTTGTAGTCCGGCCCCAGGCCGTTGCCATAATATTGACAGCTCGCACTGAGCAACGCCCGCAGCCACGTTGCGCTTTCTTCCTGCTTCCAGCCGCGCAGAACGGTAACGTGTCGCCCATCGGCAAGAATAAAGCCGCTGATGTCCAGGGCCTCTGCGCTCGCGTGTTCGCTACGGCGTGCATCAGGGCGATGGTAAATGTTGCGGCAGGCATAGCTGCCGAGATGCTCGATCCGGGTCAGCCGGCTTTCCATCATACGTTCCGTTAAGGGTGCAGCCTGCTGAGCGACATACAGCGCGGAACGCAGTGCCAACGGACAGGAGGCAAGGAAGCTGCTGCTCAGTTTGACTGCGCCAAAATCCCGCACCCGTACTACGTCGGTTAAGGGACATTCGCCAGCGCTGTCGGCTACGGACTGCGACGTGATTAGCTTCTGCTCGTTTGCCTGTTGCAACAGCGTCTGACAGCGCGCTGGCGTCAGACGTTTAAGCTTAAATTGGGTAAGCCAGTTTGGCGGATCGGATACCTCAAGCGGGGCGAGCGGGTCATAATAAGACGGCAGATAGCGATATCCCACGCCACACGCCACGCTCAGAATGATCATCGTCAGCCAGACTTTTCCTCTCACGCTTCCTCCCGTGTAATTCTCCCTAACATTATGGCAGAAGCCCGCGAATCCCTCGTTTTGTCGTGGTAATGTATACGCTTTGCGTTCGAAGGAATGGGTTTAAGATGGCAAAGTTGCGGGTAGGAATCGTATTTGGTGGTAAATCAGCGGAACATGAAGTGTCATTGCAATCGGCAAAAAATATTGTCGATGCCATCGACAAGACCCGCTTTGAGGTCGTGCTGTTAGGCATTGATAAGCAAGGGCAATGGCACGTCAGCGATGCCAGCAATTATCTGCTCAATGCCAACGATCCTGCGCATATTGCGCTGCGTCCTTCTGCGACCAGCCTTGCGCAGGTTCCGGGTAGACACGAGCAACAGTTGATTGATGCGCAGAATGGTCAGCCGCTGCCGACCGTAGACGTGATTTTCCCGATTGTTCACGGCACGCTGGGTGAAGATGGTTCACTGCAGGGAATGCTGCGCGTGGCAAATCTGCCCTTCGTGGGTTCCGACGTGCTGGGTTCAGCCGCGTGCATGGATAAAGACGTCACCAAACGCTTGTTGCGTGATGCCGGACTGACTATCGCGCCGTTTATTACGCTGACGCGAGCCAACCGTAACACGATAAGCTTTGCCGAGGTAGAAGCCCGTCTTGGCCTGCCGCTGTTCGTTAAGCCCGCCAATCAGGGATCGTCTGTCGGCGTTAGCAAAGTCACCAGCGAAGCGCAGTACGCGCAGGCGGTCGCCCTCGCCTTCGAATTCGATCACAAAGTGGTGGTGGAGCAAGGGATCAAGGGGCGCGAGATCGAGTGCGCAGTGCTGGGCAACGATCATCCGCAGGCCAGCACCTGTGGCGAGATCGTGCTCAACAGTGATTTCTATGCCTACGACACCAAATACATTGACGATAACGGCGCGAAAGTGGTGGTTCCTGCGGCGATTGATCCGCACATCAACGACAAAATCCGCGAGATCGCCATTCAGGCGTATCAGGCGCTGGGCTGCGCTGGCATGGCACGCGTCGATGTCTTTTTAACCGCCGACAATGAGGTGGTGATCAATGAGATCAACACCCTACCAGGCTTTACCAACATCAGCATGTATCCGAAACTCTGGCAGGCCAGTGGCTTAGGTTACACCGACTTGATCACCCGTTTGATCGAACTGGCGCTGGAACGCCATGCTGCAGATAACGCGCTGAAAACGACGATGTAATCTGCACTCCCCGATAAGCCTGACAGCGGTTTGTTGTCAGGCTTACGCCGCGTCATCCTCCACGCGACGACGAATAATCAATCCTGCCAGCCAGAAACTGACGATCCAGGTCACCAGCCCCACGGCATAGGTTTGCCAGCCCCTGGCTTCAAACCCCAACAGCCCGACAACGCCGTTCAGAATGAAAATCAGGCCGATAGCAAAGGCGTAGTAGTGCCAGTCACGGCGAATTTTTAAAGGCAGGTTCATGGAAACTCCGCAGCGAAAAAAACGTATCGTCGCATATTACGGGAAACCGGTCTGTGTCGTGTGCGGAATTTCTTAAATGTTGCCAAATTTAATTTAAGGTAACCAATTTGTGACAACTGACAAAAATCTGCAATCCAGGATTCATCCCAGACTGAAATTACCATCATTCTGATATTGACAAACGCGATGACCTGTCACACTCACGGTAAGTTACTGGCATGGTGTCAGAGATGCAGAATTACTCGCGGAGGTCATTTATGGCTGATTTCACTCTCTCAAAATCCTTGTTTAACGGGAAACATCGAGAAACCGCCTCTACGCCAGGCAATATCGCTTATGCCGTGTTTGTTCTGTTCTGTTTTTGGGCCGGGGCGCAGATCCTGAACCTGCTGGTTCACGCGCCTGGCGTATATGAACATCTGATGCAAGTGCAAGAGACAGGACGCCCGCGCGTAGAGATTGGGCTGGGCGTCGGAACCATCTTTGGTCTGGTGCCGTTTCTGGTCGGCAGTCTGATTTTCGGCGTCATCGCCGCCATTCTGCGCTGGCGCTACCGCCGCCAGTAATGGCCAGGCGGTTATTGCCCCATGCACTTCGCACGACGATCGTCGACCCGTTTTGCAAACCATGCCGTGGTGAGATTACGGGTGATTTTCGGGCTTTCCAGTTGAATACCGGGCAGCATTTCACGCGGTAATCTCTTCCCTGTCTTTGCTTCAGCAAGCGTAAACACCTTTTCATAAAGCGCCGTTTCTTCAAACGCCAGACTGTCGCCTTTCTCCAGTTGGCGACGGATCGCGCTTTCGCTGAGATCCAGTTTTCCCGCCAGTTTACGCACCGCCAGTTCCGTTTTACCGGCGTCTTTACTGCCGTAGGCGATCAGGTCGCCATCCAGCGCCAGTTTGACGCCGCTGGCTTTACTGACTGCGTTCTGAAATGCGGCGTTTCGACTGGCATACCATCCGGCGTTGAAGTCGGCAAAGCGGAAAATTGGCGCGCTATAGTTGGCCGGGTAATTGAGCAAATGGTAGGTTCCGAACCAGAGTCCACCGCGACGGCTGAACACTTCCTGGCGCACCGTTCCCTCCATCTTCCACGGATATCCTTTGCTGTGCTGCTCGGCAAACGCAATGCTGACCTGCATCGGACCACCGGTATGGACCGGATTCAGCGAACCGAACAGCGTCTGCCCCATCGGCACCATATTAATAAAGTCATCGAAAATGGCACTGAGCTGTTTTTCCGTTTTTACTGTGTCCAGACGCTCGCTATAGCTTTTCCCGTTTGGGGAGGTGATTTTCAGCGCGGTATGCACCAGGAAAACCGGAATATGCATCCGTTCGGCGCGCCGGTCTATTTCCTTCCAGGCAATGTTGTTCAATCCCGGAACGGCGGGATCGGCCTGATAGTTGGACTCCTGCTGCGCGACCGCCAGCACCGAACAGATATTTTCCACCGTCGGCGCCAGCTTCTGGCTTTCAAAGGTTTTGGCGATATCCTGCGCCCAGTCATCCCGATCCTTCACACTGGCCGGCATTTTCTGGCGCACCACGCTCGCGACATCGACCGGTTTCTCGCCTTTTTTTAGCGGTTGCGAAGGCTGACTGCTACATCCTGCCAGCACCAGTCCGGCCAGCAATGACAAAGGGTAAAGACGAGACACCGCCGACATAACGTTTCCTTTTGTTAACCAAGTGTGTGGGTGACAGCCTGAATATCCCGCTCGTCCAGTTCGCGCTCAAAACTGCGCAGACGTTTATAGATAGACATCAGTTCAACCAGCGTTGTCCATGAGTTGATCAGGTACTGGAACGCGCCCCGCACCTGGCTAAAGACGTTGGTAATTTGCGTCATCAGACCCAGGGTAATCGTACCGGCAACAATCGACGGAAACAGCAGGAACAACCCGAAAACGTTGTCCACCTGCAGGTAGAGAATGCGCGCGATATTAAAATACATGTAGTGGAAATAGAGACGGAAATAGTTCTGGCGAACCGCACTGAACAGCTCACGAACCGTCGGCGGCGTGGCGCGGTTGGCATCGTCTTCCCCGTATACCAGCTCTTTACGATAAGCCGCTTCCACCCGCTGATTTTTAAATTCCAGTCCCGGGAGCTTGATCCCGACTACCGCCAGCATACCGGTGCCCATCAGTGACCAGACGATCGCCGCAATCACCAGGCCATAAGGCACATGGCCGACTATCGGCAGTTCGGGCACGTGCGGAGAAAGCGCAACCAGCACCGGCAGGAAGGCGATTAGCGTCATGATAGCGTTAATAAAGCTCACGCCCATGCTTTCCAGCGTTGAGGCAAAACGCATGGTGTCTTCCTGCACACGCTGTGCTGCCCCTTCGATATGGCGCAAATGCTGCCACTGCGCCATGTAATATTCGTTCATCGCCGTACGCCAGCGGAACACATAGTGGCTGACAAAAAAGTTGTTCAGCACGCTAATCACCACGGCAATCAGCGCGATACCAAGAAAGATCCCCAGTTCGTTATAGAATTGACCCATGGTGACCTTATGTGGTGCGCTGAGGGCGGTCTGGATCAGATCGTAAAATGGCGCATACCAGGCGTTGACGGCCACCCCGACTTCAACGAGAAACCAGGTGACGAAGATAATCAGCGAGGTGCCAAGAATTGACCAGTACTGCCAGCGATGCGGACTGTAGAGAAACCAGAACAGCGCAAACAGCCCGACGCAGAGCACGTAGTAGGCATAAAAAATCAGGTAGCTCGGCGACCAGAAACGGGCGGCGCTGATAGGCACGGCGCCCGTTGCGCCAGTCATCCGCGCAACCCAGTCCCCACCACCGGCTTGCCAGAAAATAACCGCGACTATTGCCCAAATAAAAGCCGAAAGGAAAAAAGGACCCGGCTTTGGGAAAAAAGACTTAAACATGATGCTCTCCTGCTAACTTCTTATCGTTATGACAACTGCTGTGCTTCTGCCGCTGCGCGGACTAAAAATAAACGATCACAACAGGCGAAACCGCCCATTGTGACCAACATGGCGACGCTTAGTTCGTTTTCCAGTCCTGAAGAATTGTTTCGACGGGTTTCACACGTACCGGATTGCCCGGCACGATCAGATTGCGCCAGACATCATTATGGTGCGCAATCAGCGTCTGGGCAGGTGCAGCCGCGCGATGTGCGGTGGTGTGGGCATCTTCCGCAACCGTAATGCGATAACCCCGGCTGGCACCGTTTCTGATGGTGGTATCGACACAATAGTCCGTCGCACAGCCGCAGATGACAACGTGTGAAATCACCTGCTCGCGGAGCAACTGTTCGAGCGCCGTTTTGTAAAAAGCATCGCAGGCGGTTTTCGTGACATATTTGGCGTTCACGGGTGTCTCCAGTTCAGGCAGCAGCGCAAACCCCGCGCTCCCCTCCTCCAGGCCACCCGCCTCGGTGTGTTGAATAAAAATCGTGAGATCGGCTGCCCGCGTCAATTGATTGATACGTTCCACACACGCATCCCGATTAATACGCGGCGTGGCAAACACGCCGATTTGCATATCAACAACCATCACAACCCGTTTTTCAGGCATCGTCAGCCCCATCCAAGAGTGGTAATGAAAGATTATTGCACGCCCCGGATCACAAAAGCGGACTTTCTTTCGCGGCAAAAACGCTACGTTTACGCGTCGTTACGTTTTTCTCACTATCCTTGCGCTAATTAGCGCTTTGCAACAGGCGGTACAGTAGTATAAATACGCTTAGTTTTTTACTCTCATTCATGGACACCACCGTTGAAACGTAGTCTGCTTTTTTCTGCCGCGCTGTGTGCGGCGTCATTGACCTCAGTCCAGGCGGCTCAGCCAGTTGCCGAACCGGTTTTTGCGTCTGATATTGTCGAACGTTACGCCGAACATATTTTTTATGGCAGCGGCGCGACGGGGATGGCACTCGTCGTGATCGACGGAAACCAGCGTGTTTTTCGCAGCTTCGGTGAAACCCGTCCGGGCAATAACGTTCGTCCGCAGCTGGATTCGGTGATTCGCATTGCGTCACTCACCAAACTGATGACCAGTGAAATGCTGGTCAAACTGCTCGATCAGGGCACCGTAAAACTGAACGATCCGCTGAGCAAATATGCCCCCGTCGGCGCGCGCGTACCGTCGTATGAGGGAAAACCGATCACGCTGGTCAACCTGGCGACGCACACCAGCGCACTGCCCCGTGAACAACCCGGCGGCGCGGCAAAGCGCCCGGTATTTGTCTGGCCGACGCGTGAACAGCGCTGGAGCTATCTCTCCACGGCGACGTTAAAAGCCGCTCCGGGTTCACAGGCGGCCTATTCCAATCTGGCGTTCGACCTGCTGGCGGATGCGCTGGCAAACGCCTCCGGCAAACCCTATACCCAGCTTTTTGAAGAGAAAATCACCCGCCCGCTGGGCATGAAAGACACGACCTATACTCCCTCTCCCGATCAGTGCAAACGTCTGATGGTCGCGGAGAAAGGGGCCAGTCCGTGTAATAACACGCTGGCAGCCATCGGCAGCGGCGGGGTTTATTCAACGCCGGGGGATATGATGCGCTGGATGCAGCAGTATCTTTCCTCTGATTTTTACCAGCGCAGTAATCAGGCCGACAGAATGCAAACGCTGATTTATCAGCGCGCGCAGTTAACGCGGGTAACCGGTATGGATGTCCCCGGCAAGGCCGATGCGTTGGGCTTAGGATGGGTCTATATGGCGCCGAAGAATGGACGCCCGGGCATTATTCAAAAGACCGGCGGTGGCGGAGGGTTCATTACCTATATGGCAATGATTCCGCAAAAAAATGTGGGTGCGTTTGTCGTTGTCACTCGCTCTCCGCTCACCCGCTTCACAAGCATGAGCGACGGTATTAACGAACTGGTGGTTGAACTGAGCGAAAATACACCGCACGAGGTTCCTGCGTCTTAATTAATAATCAGAAGGCAAACGGTTTATTCCCACCAGTTTGCCTTTATTCATTTCGATGTAGCCGCCTTTTCGTAACGCCGCAAGGACCTCTGCTACCACGGAACGCGAAATTTGCGTGCGCTGATGAATATAACTCATCACCCCAATTTTTGAGCGTAAACCTTCATCCCACTCAATCATCGAGAAAAGGGTGGTTCGGATCTGTTCGTAGGAATTATTACCAATTAACTGGCGATCGCGCTGCTGCAGGATACGGTTCTGCCAGGTTAGCCAGTAAAACGCCTCACGCCATAGCTGATATTCTTCAATAATCTCAATAGCTTGTGACGACGGCAGGTGATAGCCTGAACATACTCCCTCGCTGATGAGATCATAATGAGCATCATTTTTCATCACCCCATTGCTCAATCCCATAATGAAAGGGGCCTGGGCGATACCCACAAGAATATGTTCATTACGTCTTAATGAGATGATCCCTTCCAGAATCACTACCGTCGTGTCGGGATTCTTTTCAGTGGAATAAAGAAGATGTTTTGCATGGACATATTCAAAACGTGTCCCAAATTTTGACAACGACTTATCAAGCTGAGCAAATTCTTTTAACGGTTTATTCAGAGATAACATCTGCGCGTTCCTTGCAGTAATGCCCGCCAAATTCTTGACGGGCATTTTTTAGATTAACGACGCGATATCCATTTCCGTAAGGGAATGATTACCAAGTATATTTAACGCCTGCGTTAGCCGACCAGTCCTGATCAACATCGCCGCCGCCAAGGTAGTTCGCATCGGTATACGCGCTGAAGTTCTTGGTAAAGCTGAACTGCGTACCCAGCCCAACGCGAACCGCTGAACCTTTGGTGCCATTGTCGATTGAATCGCCGTTGACATCCGCATGGTTGCCCTGATCGTCATACACGTACGCCAGTTTGAAGTAAGGCGTCAGAGCCTGATCCTGGCTATAGGTGAAGGTATAGCCCGTATCTACACCCAGTTCATAACGCATGCTGTCGTAAGACTGACCATCAAGATGCATGTCGTTGCTCAAACGATAGTCGTCACCAGACTGGAACAGACCTGACACGCTGCCATACGGCGTAACATAACCCGCGTCACCCACTTTCCAGTCGTAGCCCACTTTCAAACCGAAGCCCCAGGCATCTGTTGACGTGTTGCCATCGACATACTGACCGTCACTCATATTGGCAGACAGATCGTTGTTGAAGTGAGAGTAGCTCAGGTTGCCATCCACAAAGACGTCATTGGCAAATCGGGCAGAGGAGTACAGGTAAGCAGACTGACTATCCTGATCTACCTGGCCGGTATGGTCGCTCATGTCGCCTTTAGCGAAACCGGCTGCCGCACCAACAATCCATTTAGCGTTGTTACCATCAACTTTGGTATCCACACCCACCATGATGCCGTTGACATCCTGGTCGTAATTGATGGTGCCATTGTCGCCGCTGAAACCGCCGCCGAAGTAGCTTACCCATGCGCCGCCGTTATCCGCCAGACCGTGGCGAGAGTTGGTCAGACGTGTTCCAACGGTATCCTGCTCCAGGTTCCAGGTATTGGTGTTCGCAGACGGGATGCTCAGCGCCATATTGGCATAGTCAGTCAGCTCCATCTGTTGCATAACAACCGTATTACCCTGCTGCTGAGCCTGGTACGTGTACGCCCCCAGGTCTGCTTTATTGGCCGCAGAGAAAGTCGCGGTGCTGTTCTTATCGTTAACGTAGATCAGCTCTTTGCCTTTGTAATCGGCAATGGAGCCTGCACCCGTGGCGTTATCGATACGCACTTTGTAGTTACCGGTTGCCGCCGCAATGCCGTCGCCCGCGTTATCCACTTCAGACAGATCAGCGGTGTAAGCATCACCGTTACCATTAATCGTCAGGTGGCCATCGGAATTCATGCCGATAACACCGTAACCATAGTTTGACTTGCTGGTGTCTGCAGTGCGATCGTTGACCAGATCAGCGTTCAGAACGTAGTTGTTGCTGTGAAGGTCAAATACACCGGCATGCACATTGCCACCCGCATCGGTGGTGCTGGTCAGATTCAGGGTATCCGTCTGCAGCGCATAGTCCGCGCTGTTACCGACATCCAGAACACCGTCGTTTGTGACCTTAATGGTGTTGGCATACAGCGCAGCATCACCCACGCTCCAGCCTGAAGCCACATCATCAGCAATAGTCACGGTACTGTTGTCAACCGTCAGGGTATCTGTCGCGACATGACCATCTTCGTTAATGTTCAGCGCTGCGCCACCGGTCAGGCCAATGGTGTCAGAAACCAGCGATGAATCGCCGACGTTCACCACAGAACCGCTGTTGATGCTCAGCGTATCAATCAGAGAGGTTTTGGTGGTATCCCACTGTGAACCATTCTTCAGCGTGACGTTGAACAGACCGCTTTGATAAACCTCTTTCCCCACAACATGACCATTTTCGTCATAGGCGGTGTCGCCGTTATCAATGCCATACGTTGAGGACGGCCACAGGCTGTTAGACGCGATATCAATCAGCGTAGCAGTCGCGTCCGTACCCGCAGCAACGCTGTCATACACACCGTCGCCATCGGTATCGACCTGGTGGACGGACATCGCCGCACCCACCCATTTACTACCGTTATCTAATGTCAGATCCAGACGATCGGTGCCATCCCAGCCGTTGGTATCCACATTTGCATCGGTATCACGATAGCTATCAGCGCCGTTCGGGAAGAAGTTTTCGTCAAAGTTGCTGGAGAAAACCACATCGCCCATCAGCGTAGAATTACTGAAAGTTGCGGTGGTCTGCATCGCATTGTCTGCCGCCGGATTTGCAATCACAGCTAATGCAATATCATCTGCGGTGTTTGTACCGCTGTAATCGCTGGCGTTACCGTTATTGCCGAACCAACCCGTGGTGCCTTCGTCAGACAATGAGCCTGAGGTCACGGTAGAGTCCTTCACCGTAATGGTGTTATTGAACACTTCATTGCTGTTTACGCCAGTGCTGACGGTATTATCGTCAACATCCTGCCATTCATAACCCTGAGTCAGGGTAATACCGGCAACATGGGAGTTGTTGCTGATAGCCAGGTCAACTTCCTGATCCAGGGTGATCGCGGTGCCCAGGTTGTAGACATCAACAACATGCGTATCTGCAGTGCCGTCGGTATGGGTGCCGTTGTAAGTATAATGTTCGTAGTTGTCGTCGATAGTTGAGTTATCAACGGTCAGCGCCAGACGATCATAAACATAGCCGGTCGCATCACGTCCGGCACAATCCTCCGTCATGCACTGTGAGGTAATCATTCCGTGAACAGTACTGTTTTTAATCGTCAGGCTGTTACTGTTGGTGTTGGTCGTCAGACCATCATCCAGATAGTACGTTGAAATCACACCGTTAACGGTCGCGTTATTGATGACCGGATAGATGTCTCCGTTATACACGCTATCGGTGCCGTAGTTATTCCAGCCGACATAGCCATCGTAGTACACACCATCCGCATAAGTCGCGTCGTTAAGGTGTTCAAAGGTGGTGTACGTCTTGCCAGAAATATCAGTTGAAGCATTCGCCTGAGAAGTGATTGCCAAAGTGCAGGCTAATGCTAATTGTGAGACTACAAGTTTCTTTTTCCAGGAGTGCATTTGTCATCCCTCCTCAGGGACGTAATAGTGTTGATCCATCAATATCAATGCATAGAAAACATTATGTTTCGCGAAGAGGATTATGCGGTGTCCACAATGAAAGGTTCAATTATTCTTTATCCGCAGTCCGAAAACGGACAATAACAAAAACCAGGAAAACACTCAGTTGAAAAATAAAAAATTACTTATAAATCAATGCAATAAAAAGGAAAAAGACAAGGATATATATAATAAATCAATACTTAATGCAGCGAGCATTGATAATAACGAACAAATAAAAAACCAGCCAACCTAAATAAATAAAAACTCAAATAAATAGATATTTAAAATAACCAAACGAATAACAATCACACTTTCAAATATGAATTTTTAGCTATTCATATTAAAAAATTGCCATGCGATTTCTTTTATTTATTAATAAAACAAAACAATAAGGCCCATTTTCGTAAAACACTCGCCCGCGGCTTCAGGTATACTATGGCCTTCACTTTCACAAGCATCAGGCATCCCATGACAGACTTAATCCATCGCCCTCGCCGTCTGCGCAAATCTGCAGCGCTACGTGCCATGTTTGAAGAGACAACACTCAGCTTGAACGATCTGGTGTTGCCGATCTTTGTTGAAGAAGAACTCGACGACTACAAAGCGATTGAGGCCATGCCCGGCGTCATGCGCATCCCGGAAAAACACCTGGCGCGCGAGATTGAGCGTATTGCCAACGCCGGTATTCGTTCCGTCATGACCTTTGGCATCTCACACCATACCGATGACACCGGTAGCGATGCCTGGAAGGAAGACGGTCTGGTGGCGCGGATGTCGCGTATCTGCAAGCAGACCGTACCAGAAATGATCGTGATGTCAGACACCTGCTTCTGCGAATATACCTCCCACGGTCACTGCGGCGTGCTGTGTGAACACGGCGTCGATAACGACGCCACGCTGGCAAACCTGGGTAAACAGGCGGTTGTCGCGGCCGCCGCAGGCGCAGATTTCATCGCCCCTTCCGCGGCGATGGATGGTCAGGTGCAGGCGATTCGCCAGGCGCTGGATGCCGCAGGCTTTACCGACACCGCCATCATGTCCTACTCCACCAAATTTGCCTCGTCGTTCTATGGTCCGTTCCGCGAAGCGGCGGGCACGGCGTTGAAAGGCGATCGCAAAACTTACCAGATGAACCCGATGAACCGCCGTGAAGCGATTCGCGAATCGTTGCTTGATGAAGCACAGGGCGCGGACTGCCTGATGGTGAAACCGGCGGGGGCCTATCTTGACGTACTGCGTGACATTCGTGAGCGCACAGAGCTGCCGCTCGGCGCGTATCAGGTCAGCGGCGAATACGCGATGATCAAATTTGCCGCTATGGCAGGCGCCATTGATGAAGAAAAAGTGGTACTGGAAAGCTTAGGCGCTATCAAACGCGCAGGCGCGGATCTGATCTTCAGCTACTTCGCACTGGATCTGGCAGAGAAAAAAATCCTGCGTTAAGTTTTCCCTGAACATGCCGGGTGGCCTCGCCATCCGGCCTTTCCCCAAAACGTCACCCAAACGTCATACCAGCGACACTTACCGCTTCTACTGTCAGCACAGGAAGAAGGAGGTGTTGTGATGTTCAGTCTCGATAACGTACTCAGCGACCTTTGGCCCGAGGCGAGAACCACGCCCTGGCAGAAAAAGGTGTTACAACGCGTATTGTATGAAAAAGAATTCCAGCTGTTTGCCGCCCGCCATTGCCATCTGAAAGGCGTGGATATGGTGGAACAAGTCCTGGAACATCTCCAAATACGTTGTGAAATCCCCGAGCACCACATTGAAAACATCCCCGAAAATGGCCCTCTGATCATTATTGCCAACCACCCTACCGGGGCGCTGGATGGACTGGCGCTCATCTATGCCCTCTCCCGCGTACGGCGCGACATCAAAGTGGTGACTAACCGGCTGCTCTCCCATCTGGAACCTCTGAGTTCGTTGTTTATCCCGGTCGATAATATTCAGGGACGCACGCCCAAATCGTCGTTACAGCAAATGGATAGCCATCTGCAGACCGGCGGCGCGCTGGTTTTCTTCCCGGCAGGGGAAGTTTCGCGTCTGACGCTAAAGGGAATCGCTGAACGCCGCTGGCACTCCGGGTTTATCCGCATGGCAGAAAAGTACCGGACGCCGCTACTGCCGGTACATATTCAGGCCTATAACAGTCCGCTGTTCTATGCCAGCGGACTGGTTTCTTCCCGCGCCACGCTGCTGCTGTTAATGCAGCAAATGTTTCGCCGCCGTGGCAGCACGCTACCCGTACGTATAGGCCAACAAATTGCCTGGACGCAATGGTCTACCAGCAAAAGCAGCGTGCGCGAGCAGGCGGAAAAGTGCCGGGAGCACGTGATTGCGCTGGGCAAAGGCCGACCAGGTCTCTTTCGTACCGAATCGACAATCGCCCCGCCGGAAAACAGAGCGCGACTGAAACGCGAGCTGGCACAGGCGGAATGTCTGGGAATAACCGCCGACGGTAAGCACATTTATCTCTGGCAGCGCAACGGGCAAGAGGAAGCGACGGTCCTGCGCGAGCTGGGACGACTGCGTGAAATCGCCTTTCGCGCTGTGGGTGAAGGGAGCGGCAAGCGCAGAGATATCGATCGCTACGATGATGACTATCTGCATCTGATCTTATGGGACGAGGAGGATCTTGAGATCGTCGGCGCTTACCGGTTTATCCCCTGCGCACAACAACTGGAAAAGCAGGGGCTGGATGGACTCTACAGTCACAGTCTGTTTGATTACGATGAGCAGATGGCGGACATCATGAAACACGGTATCGAACTGGGACGTAGCTTTATTCAGCCGCGCTACTGGGGACGTCGCGGGCTGGATTATCTCTGGTCAGGAATCGGCGCATACCTGGCACGTTACCCGCAGTATCGTTACCTGTTCGGACCCGTGTCTATCTCCGGAGGATTACCGCCGGATGCGCGCGATCTGCTGGTTGCCTTCTATCGTCTGTGGTTCCCGCCCACGCATCCGCTGGCCGTCTCACGCCAGCCGTATCCCGCTTCGCTACCGGATGTGCTGGCGCAGTTTACCGGTAGCGACTACGCCGACGATCTGACGCGGCTGAAGTCGCTGCTGGGAAATCTGGGCTGCGGTATTCCCCCACTCTATAAGCAATACTCAGAGCTCTGCGAACCCGGCGGCGTACAGTTCATCGATTTCGGCAGCGATCCGGATTTTAACCACTGTGTCGATGGCCTGGTATTGGTGGATTTGACCCGTCTGAAGGCCAACCGTTATCAGCGCTATATTGAGGCACATTTATCACGCCATTGCCCGGTGACGTGACGCGTACCGGGCCGACAATGACATACCGGCCCGAGGCGGAAATTACGGCGCTCGATAAAACGGTTTATCCCCTAAAATCGTGGCCCGGTGCATAATACGCCGCTGCGGCAGGTAATCGGCGTTCGCATAATGCTGCGTCACACGATTATCCCAAATCGCCACATCATTCGGCTGCCAGCGCCAGCGCACCTGGAATTCCGGTTTCGTAATATGCGCAAACAGAAAGCCAAGCAGCGCCTCACTCTCTTTCTCCGTGACGTCAACAATGCGCGTAGTGAAGCCTTCATTCACAAACAGCGCCTGTTTACCACTGATCGGATGGGTTCTTACCACCGGGTGCACCAGCGGCGGATGCTTTGCCACCGCTTCACGCCAGCGCTGATGCTCTTCCTCTGTTTTGCGGTATTTGTATTCCTGGAAGGACTTGCGGAAGTCATGCTCCGCCCGCAAACCGCTCAGCAACTGACGAAACGGCTCCGACAACGCCTCATACGCCGCAATGCCGCTGGTCCACAGCGTGTCGCCCCCGGTTGACGGCAACGCTTTTGCCGCCAGAATCGCCCCGGCAGGCGGTGTCTCAATAAACGTCACGTCGGTGTGCCAGTTGTCATTATCCGGCGGATTATCATTGTGGGTATCCAGCACGATAATCTCCTCGACGCCCTCCGCATGCGGATAGACCGGATGGATATGCAGATCGCCAAAGCGCTGGGCCAACGCCCGTTGCTGTTGTGGCGTAATGGCCTGTTCGCGCAGGAACACCACCTGATGGCGCAGTACCGCGTGATAAAGCTGCTCAAACTGATTGTCGCTCAGCGGGCGAGTCAAATCCGCCCCGGCGATCTGTGCGCCGATGTACGGCCCCAGCGGGGTAATGCTCAGACGTTCACTCATTGGATTCTCCATGCCAGGGCGTCAGACGGCGCTGAAGCGCACGCAGACCCAGTTCTAAAATAAAGGCGATAATCGCAATCACCGCGATCCCCGCCAGTACCACGTCGGTCGCCAGAAACTCACCGGCCGACTGCACCATAAACCCTAACCCCCGCGTTGCCGCAATCAGCTCCGCCGCCACTAGCGTCGACCAGCCCACGCCAAGTCCGATGCGTAATCCGGTGAGGATCTCCGGCAGCGCGCCTGGCAGGATCACCAGCCACAGTACCTGCGCCCGGCTCGCGCCCAGCGATCGGGCGGCGCGGATCCGTACCTGCTGCGCGCTCTTCACGCCCGCCAGCGCCGACATGGCGACCCGGGCAAAAATTGCCAAGTAGATCAACAGGATCTTGGACGTTTCGCCAATCCCGAACCAGATAACCATTAAT
The DNA here is from genome assembly GCF_057983045.1 of Citrobacter sp. LST-B2. Classification (NCBI taxonomy): domain Bacteria; kingdom Pseudomonadati; phylum Pseudomonadota; class Gammaproteobacteria; order Enterobacterales; family Enterobacteriaceae; genus Citrobacter; species Citrobacter sp. LST-B2. The sequence goes on along the minus strand of NZ_CP192598.1, from coordinate 1,213,319 downwards.
GGCAGATAAGCCAGCGGCGGCACCGGACGATAAAGCTCGATGATCGGATCGAGAATGCCGCGTAGCGTCGGACTGAGCCCCATCGCAATCCCGACCGGAATACCGAACGCCACCGCAGCCAGCAGCGCCAGCACGATGCGGGTCAGGCTCGCGGCCAGATGCTGCCACAGCGTGGCATCCATAAATCCTTGCGGACCAGCGATGGTGATAAGCTTTTGCATCACCTGGTCCGGCGGCGGCAAAAACAACGGGCTTATCAGCTGCAGCGCGGCAACCGTCCACCACACCGCCAGAATCAGCGTTAGCGTCGCCAGGCTCAGCGTAATCTGGCGCGAGAACGGCCAGCGCCATCTCAGTGGCCGTTGGCGCGGTTTGTCGTTGATCACCACACTCATGAGAAGGCCTCCCGTTGTTCAAAGACGCGGCTTAAGACATATTCGCGGGTCGCGATAAACTGCGGATCGGACTTAATGCTGCGGCTCGCTTCGCCTGCCACAAAGCGCCGGGCAAAGGTCAACGGCAGACGCTCCAGCACCCGGCCAGGTCCTGGTGACAACAGCACCAGTTCGGTCGCCATAAACACTGCTTCTTCAATATCATGCGTTATCAGCAGCACCTGCTTGCCGGTCTCATGCCAGAGTTTCAGCAGCAGGGTTTGCATCTGTTCACGAGTAAAGGCGTCCAGCGCGCCAAAGGGTTCATCCAGCAGCAACAGCCGTGGGTTCGCCGCCAGCGCGCGGGCAATGCCAACGCGCTGGCGCTGACCGCCGGAAAGCTGCCAGATGAAGCGTTTTCCCGCGCCTTCCAGCCCCACTTTTTTCAACATATCCTGAGCGATGCTGACACGCTGCGCTTTCCCGATGCCCGCCAGTTGCAGACCCAACGCGACGTTATCCTGCACGTTGCGCCACGGCAGCAGCCCTTCGTGCTGAAACACCACGCCGCGCTCTGCCCCCGGCCCGTCAACGCGTTTTCCCGCCAGCTGAATGCTGCCGTGTTGATACGGTACAAATCCGGCAATCAGGTTCAGCAGCGTTGTTTTGCCACATCCCGAAGGCCCCAGCACCACCAGCAGTTCACCGCTGTCGAGCGTCAGATTGATATCTTCCAGCGCCGGTTTACCACCGTAATCGGCGTACAGATGAGAAAGTTGCAGCATCAGCGCCTCCTTTATTGCACGAAGCGGTCGGTGACGTACTGGCTGTAATCGCTTGCCACCGCAGGCACCTTGCCCTGCTCTTTCAGAAACTGCGCGGTGTCGATAATCGCTTTGTTCACCGGTCCGGTTAGCTCAGCCGTCTGCTGCTGGGGAGTGAGATAGGTATTGCCTTTTACCAGTCCCGGCACATCGGCTTCCGGAACGCCGCTCAGACGCGACAGCTTGCTGATGTTCTCCGGTTGCTTCAGCCATTCGTCGGGATTGGCGATATAGGACTGCTGCGCGTCGATGGCGCTTTTCGCGAAGGCTTTCACTACCTCCGGATGCTTCTCGGCAAAGTCTTTGCGCACGACCCACACATCCAGCGTCGGTGCGCCCCACTCACCGACTTTTTCCGAGTCGGTCAGCACCTTGCCGTCTTTTTCCAGCGCGTTAACGGCAGGTGCCCAGACGTAGGCACCATCAATATCTCCGCGCTGCCAGGCGGCGATAATCGCTGGCGGCTGCAGGTTCACAATCTCCACCTGACCGGGTTTAATCCCCCAGTGTTTTAACGCGGCCAACAGGCTGTAGTGGGTGGTGGAGATAAACGGCACCGCGATGCGTTTGCCGATCAGATCCTCGGGTTTACCAATCGTTTTTTTCACCACCAGCGCTTCGGAGTTACCGAGTTTTGACGCCAGCAGGAAAACCTCGATCGGCACCTGTTGACTGGCGGCGACCGCCAGCGGACTGGAGCCGAGATTACCGATTTGCACGTCGCCGGAGGCCAGGGCGCGCACAATACTCGCGCCGCTGTCGAATTTACGCCAGTCGACGGTGGCCCCGCTTTCTTTGGCGAAGGTGTTATCCGCCTGGGCCACTTTTGCCGGTTCAGCGGAGGTTTGATACGCGACGGTGACGTTCACCGCTTGCGCCTGAAAGGTGATGAATGCCAGTGCGGCAAGAAGTGTATTACGCGATGAAACGGCCATAGTGTCTGCTCCCCTGTCTTGTTATGGAGGCAGTATTTCGTTATGGCCGGATTTGATAAAGGAATTAAAAATTCTTGCTAAGAACAAAGCGTTTTTAGAAAAAAAGTGGGAATGGTTAGTTGGGATATGACTTTCATGTCACCGTATCAAACGGTTCCGTTCGCCTTGTATTTCTAACCGTGGAACAGACGTTGTCATGTCACTTCATCAAAGGGTTCCGTTCGCCCTACGAACCGTGATTCTCTGGACGTAAATTTCCCGCGAACGTGTTAAGGAGGCTCATCGCCGCCTCCTTAACAATCCTGGCTCCCGGCAGGAAAATTGTCGCTTCGCGATACCCTCCGCTTATTCCTCCAGGCTACCGGGCCGGGCGCGACTCAGCATCCCTGCTTCGCGCGCCCTGAACCCGCATCCCTGCGGGTTCTCCCGGCCCTCCGGAAACACGTCGGCAATTTTCAGCCGGACCCATCCACACCTGACCATCTCTGCGGTTTGCTTTTTTTACAGCGAAATGAATTTACCTGAAGAGCAGAGAATCGAAGCGGTGCCATTGGTCCGGCGTGAAAATCGATGAGCTGTTGACGGCTGCCCGGGTCCGCCCGCAGGGAAGCGGGCGGAGGGGTCGGCCTGCAGGGATGCAGGCTCGACCCCGACCCGAAAGGCAGACGACATAAGGCGAATGGACCACGAAGTGGCGATTTTCCTTGCCGGGAGCCGGGATTGTTAAGGGCGTGGCGGAGAACGCCCTTAACACGTTCGCGGGTGAGTAAGTTCCAAAGAAGCAATAGTCATAAAGCGAACGGAACCCTTTGATGAAGTGACATGGAAATGCCTGAAATCTTTCCCGGGCCCCTTTAATGAAATGACATGAAAACACATACCACCAGCGCCCCCAAATATTGCCATTTTGTTACATTCATTACATAACTGTACCTGATTGATTGCCAGCGCAGCGGCGCCAGGCATCATAGGATCATTATCCGGCAAGAGAGCAAAATCATGATACGTGTGGTGCTGGTGGACGACCATGTGGTGGTGCGTTCCGGCTTTGCGCAGTTACTCAGTCTCGAAGAAGACCTCGACGTCGCAGGCCAGTATAGCAGCGCGGCGGAAGCCTGGCCTGCGTTGTTGCAGGACGACGTTAACGTTGCGGTGATGGACATCGCCATGCCGGACGAAAACGGTCTGAGCCTGCTGAAACGCCTGCGGGCCCAGAGGCCGCAATTTCGCGCCATTATTCTTAGCATCTATGACACACCAGCCTTCGTGCAGAGCGCGCTGGATGCGGGAGCCAGCGGTTATCTGACCAAACGCTGCGGGCCGGAAGAGTTAGTGCAGGCCGTCCGTTCCGTTGGACTCGGGGGACATTACCTCTGCGCGGATGCGCTGCGGGCGTTGCGTGGTGGAGAACCGCCATCACCGGTACTGGAAGTTCTGACACCACGCGAACGGGAAGTGTTTGATTTACTGGTCAAAGGCGACAGCGTTAAGGAGATTGCCTTCAAACTCGATCTCAGCCATAAAACGGTCCATGTCCATCGCGCCAACGTGCTGGGCAAGCTGAACTGTCACAGCACCATCGAGCTGGTTCATTTCGCTCTCGACCATCAGTTACTGGCGGGGCATTGATGTCGCACAACCTCCGCCACGTCGTCATTTCACTGTTTATTGTGCTGGCCTGGGGTACCGGTTGGCTGATGCTGTGGACGCTTGGTTTTTATCTGACCCACAACGGCCAGCAGGCGGCCCTGTTCCTGCCGCACGGCGTCTACCTGGCGCTGCTGATCCTGCTTTCACGCCGCTACTGGCTCGCGCTGGTGCTGCCACCGATGATGATGATGTTCTGGCTGCACAGCGAGCAACTGCTCAATGGTTATATTCTGCTGACCACACCGCTTATCAGCATGATTCCCGCCAGCCTCGCACAGACTTTCTGGTACCGTTTCCCTCTTTACTGGCAGCGGCTGACGCTGCTGCTGTCCACGGTAACAGCCGCCTCATTGCTCAACGCCGCTCTGCTGTCGCCGTTTGTCAAAAGTCCGGCGATGCTGCTCGGGCTGGCGTCCTTTACCGGTGGCGTGCTACTGACGCCGTTCGTTTATCTGATCTTCGAGTTTCTGCGCCAGCAGCATCGCTATCACCTGCTGGGTCTGGACACCAATAACCCGCCGCTGCGTACCTCGCTCATCATCTGGTGCAGCCTGTTTTTTATCATTGGCATTGGCACCCAGATGGTGCTGTCGCCAGAGATTGAACGCCTGCTGTTGATTGTGGTGTTTCTGCCCAACGTGGTGATGGCGTGGAAATTCGGCTGGCAGGGTGGCGTGCTCTCGGGGCTACTCGGCAGCATGATGATCACCATCGCCCGCCAGATTGGCGTGGGCTTCAGCAATCTGATTGAACTGGAGATTTTTCTCGCGACACAGTCACTGCTCGGTATTGGTCTGGGGATCGCCATCAGTCGTCAGCAGCATCTGGCGCAAAACCTGCACCATTATCGCCGGCGTCTGGAAGCTGAACTGGCGGCGCGGCGCGCGCTGGCCGAAAAACTGGTGCATACCGAAGAGGATACGCGCAAGAGCCTGGCGCGCGAACTGCATGACGAGATTGGGCAAAACATCACCGCCATTCAGATCCAGTCGCAACTGGTAAAACGGGCGCACGATCCGGCGCAAGCCCAGGCCGCCGCCAGCCAGATCAACGATCTCGCCCGGCGAATCCATCACTCCACCCGCCAGTTGTTGCGCCAGCTTCGCCCACCCGCGCTGGACGAACTGTCGTTCAAAGAGGCGCTGCTCCACCTGCTCAACGAGTTTGCCTTTACGGAACGCGGCATTCACTGCCAGTTTGACTATCAGCTTACCACCATGCCCGAGAATGAAACGGTGCGCTTCACTCTCTATCGACTGTTACAGGAGTTGCTCAACAACATCTGTAAACACGCCGGGGCCAGCGAAGTACGAATTGTTCTGCGTCAGCAGGGAGATATGCTGCATCTGGACGTGTCCGACAACGGCGTGGGGATCAGTGCAGACAAGATAGCCGGTTTTGGCATTCAGGGAATGCGCGAGCGGGTCAGCGCCCTCGGGGGTGAACTGGCGCTGGAATCGCGGCACGGTACGCGGGTAAGTGTTAACTTGCCCACAAATTTGCAACAAATCGCCTTCTGACCAGGAAAAAGTCTTAGTCACTCCGGACTTTCTCTCATCCCCTTTCGGTTTCTCTTTCTTATAGTCAACAAAACGGAGACGGCTATGGCTATGCACGCAGGCGCAGCAACTGACATCACACAACGTTACCGGACGCTGCGTCCCCGGCTGCTGATGTACATGGTCATCGGTTACGCCGCGTTTTACCTGACGCGTAAAAGCGTTAACTACGTGCTGCCAGCGCTGCAAACCGATCTCGGGCTGGATAAAAGTGACATCGGTCTGCTGGGTTCCCTGTTTTATCTGACCTACGGCCTGTCGAAATTTACCGCCGGGTTGTGGCATGACAGCCACGGACAGCGTTGGTTTATGGGCGCGGGACTGTTCGCTACTGGCCTGTTGAACGTGGTGTTTGCTTTTGGCGAGTCGCTGACGCTGCTGCTGGCAGTCTGGACGCTGAACGGTTTTTTTCAGGGCTGGGGATGGCCGCCCTGTGCTCGCCTGCTGACCCACTGGTATTCGCGTAACGAACGCGGCTTCTGGTGGGGCTGCTGGAATATGTCTATCAACATTGGCGGGGCGATTATCCCGCTGATTAGCGCCTTCGCCGCCCACTGGTGGGGCTGGCAGGCCGCAATGCTGATGCCAGGGATAATTAGCATGGCGCTGGGAATGGGGTTAGCGCTGCAACTGAAAGGCACGCCCCAGGAAGAGGGGTTACCGTCCGTCGGCAACTGGCGTAACGATCCGCTGGAGCTGCGCCAGGAGCAGCAGAGTCCACCGATGGGACTGTGGCAAATGCTGCGTACCACGATGCTGAAAAACCCGATGATCTGGCTGCTGGGCGTTTCGTATGTACTGGTCTATCTGATCCGCATTGCGCTTAACGACTGGGGCAACATCTGGCTGACGGAAAGCCACGGCGTCAACCTGCTCAGCGCCAACGCCACGGTGATGCTGTTTGAAGTCGGCGGACTCCTCGGCGCGCTGTTTGCCGGCTGGGGGTCGGACCTGCTGTTTAGCGGTCAGCGGGCGCCGATGATTTTGCTGTTTACGCTGGGCCTGATGGTCTCTGTCGCCGCGCTATGGCTGGCACCCGTTCATCATTACGCCCTGCTGGCTGTCTGTTTTTTTACGGTGGGCTTTTTTGTCTTTGGTCCACAAATGTTGATTGGTCTGGCGGCGGTGGAATGCGGGCACAAAGCGGCTGCAGGCTCAATCACTGGTTTTCTCGGCCTGTTCGCCTATCTGGGGGCAGCGCTGGCGGGCTGGCCTCTGTCGCTGGTCATTGAACGCTACGGCTGGTCGGGGATGTTCAGTTTGCTCTCGGTCGCCGCCGTACTTATGGGTTTACTGCTGATGCCGCTGCTGATGGCGGGCATCACCACCACTCTCAGTCAAAGGATAAAACAATGAAAATGACCCTTACCTCTACTCTGATTGCCTCCGCCGTTGCGCTGGCGACCTTATCGGGCGCCGCACACGCGAAAGGGCGTCTGGTGGTGTATTGCAGCGCCACCAACGAGATGTGCGAAGCGGAAACCAAAGCCTTTGGGGAAAAATATGACGTGAAAACGTCGTTTATTCGCAACGGCTCCGGCAGCACGCTGGCGAAGGTTGATGCCGAGAAGAAAAACCCGCAGGCTGACGTCTGGTACGGCGGCACGTTGGATCCACAATCTCAGGCCGGTGAAATGGGTCTGCTGCAGCCGTACAAATCCCCTAACCTGGAACAGGTCATGGAGAAATTCCGCGATCCGGCGAAAGTGAAAGGCAACCTCTCGTCAGCGGTCTACGTGGGGATCCTCGGTTTTGGCGTCAACACTCAACGTCTGAAAGAGAAAAACCTGCCGGTGCCGAAATGCTGGAAAGACCTGACCAAACCGGAATACAAAGGTGAAATTCAGATTGCCGATCCGCAAAGCTCCGGTACGGCCTACACCGCACTGGCCACTTTCGCCCAACTCTGGGGTGACGATCAGGCCTTTGATTACCTGAAACAACTGAACGCCAACGTCTCGCAGTACACCAAATCCGGTATTGCCCCGGCGCGTAACGCGGCTCGTGGCGAAACCGCCATCGGCATTGGCTTCCTGCATGACTACTCGCTGGAAAAAGAACAGGGCGCACCGCTGGAGCTGATCTCTCCGTGTGAAGGTACCGGTTATGAAATCGGCGGCGTCAGCATCCTGAAAGGGGCACGTAACCTCGACAACGCCAAACTGTTCGTCGATTGGGTACTGTCAAAAGACGCCCAGGAACTGGCGTGGAAGAAAGGCAAGTCCTATCAGATCCTGACCAATACCACCGCCGAAACCTCGCCGAACTCGCTGAAGCTCGACGACCTGAAGCTTATCAACTATGACATGGATAAATACGGTTCAACGGATGTCCGTAAAGCGTTGATCAATAAATGGGTCAGCGAAGTGAAGATGGGTAAATAAGCCCACACGATGACTTCCTGACGTTAAGGTTACGTAGGCCGGGTAAGGCAACGCCGCCCCCCGGCAATCATCGTCACCCTGAATGCCGGATGGCGCTCACGCGTATCCGGCCTACTCGGGATTGAACACCGGAAAACGTATGTCACACACACTTGCACTCCATCCTGTGAAAAAGCGGGATGCGATATTCCTTTGGGTTTTACTCGGCTGGCTGGCATTCGTTCTGCTGCCGAGCTGGAGCCTGGATTACGGTCTGCTGGAGTCCACGAGCGATGAAATCCTCGAGGCCTACGGCTGGTCACGGTTCAATATCAGTTGGCTCTGGTATCTGCTGCCGAGCCTGCTGCTGGTACGCCCGTTCCACGAAGCCAGACGCGAACAGCGCAGCCGCCACACCCTCGATGCGGGCTGGGCGCTGTTGTGTATGGCGTTTATCGTCATCAGCGCCACCGTTGAAGGGCGCGGTTTAGGCTACGCCACTATCGTGCTGTTTGTCGCGCTGGGGGCGATCATGACGCTGGCGCTGACCCGCCTCGAATGGCTGGGCGGCGACCGGTTTGTGATCGGTTCGCTGGTCACTATCGTGGCGCTCATCGGCATCTTTATCGTCTGGCCGAGCATCGCCATTTTCATCCCAATGTTCACCAACGACGCCGGGGAGTTCGCGCCGCTGGCGTTTATGAATGTGCTGTCGCAGGCGCATATCATTCAGGTGATCCTCAACTCTATCGCCCTGTCGATTGCGGTAGGTATCGGCTGTACTTTCTTCGGTCTGGTACTGGCGATTTATACTACCCGCATCGCTCAGCGAAGCGCCATTATTGGGCGTATCTTTTCGATTCTGCCGATCGTCACACCGCCGTTTGTGGTGGGGCTTGGCGTCACGCTGATGATGGGCCGTTCCGGCTATGTGACCGAATTAATGGTCGACTGGTTCGGGTTGACGAACACCAACTGGCTGTACGGATTTACCGGCATCTGGCTGGCACAGGTGCTGGCGTTTACCCCAATGGCGTTTATGATCCTCGACGGCGCGATCAAAACCATTCACCCGTCGCTGGAAGAAGCGTCATATACCCTGCGCGCCAGCCGCTGGCAGACGTTTAACGGCGTGTTTGTCCCACTGCTGAAACCGGCGCTGGCGAACGCCTTCCTGATTGTCATCGTGCAGTCGCTGGCCGACTTCAGTAACCCGTTGGTGCTCGGCGGGAACTTCGACGTGCTGGCAACGCAAATTTACTTCTACATCACCGGCTCACAGCTTGATTACCAGGCCGCCAGTACGCTGGGTGCGTTCCTGCTGCTGTTCTCGCTGCTGGTGTTCTGCGTACAGTACATGTGGATTGGCAAGCGCTCTTACGTCACCGTTTCCGGGAAATCGTACCGTGGCGACGTCCAGCCGCTGCCGGTGACGCTGGTCTGGAGCGTGGTGGCTATTCTGGCGATATGGATTGCCTTTAACGCCCTGCTCTATGGCAGCATTTTCTACGGCAGCTTCACCGTGAACTGGGGCGTGGACTACACCCTGACGCTGGATAACTTCATCAAACTGTTTGGTCAGGGGATGAGTGACGGCGCATGGCCTTCGCTGCTCGATACCCTGTTGTATGCCGGGATTGCCGCGCCGATCACCGCCGCCTTCGGTCTGCTGATCGCCTGGATTGTGGTGCGCCAGCAGTTCAAAGGCAAAAAGACCATCGAGTTCACCACCATGTTGTGCTTTGCCGTACCGGGCACCGTGGCGGGCGTTTCGTACATCCTTGCCTTTAACAGCGCTCCGGTATACCTCACCGGCACGGCGGCGATTGTCATTATCTCGATGGTGATGCGTAACGTCCCGGTCGGTATTCGCGCCGGGATCGCCGGACTCGGCCAGATCGATAAATCACTGGACGAAGCCTCGCTCAGTCTGCGTGCCGGGAGCTTACGCACCATCACGCACATTCTGTTGCCGCTGCTGCGCCCGGCCATTCTCTCGGCGCTGATCTACAGCTTCGTGCGCGCCATCACCACCGTCAGCGCGATTGTCTTCCTCGTCACCCCGGACACCCGCGTGGCAACGGCCTACATTCTGAACCGCGTGGAAGACGGCGAGTACGGCGTGGCGATTGCCTATGGGTCGATTCTGATCGTGGTCATGCTGGCGATTATTTTCATCTTTGACTGGCTGATTGGGGAAGCGCGTATTTCCCGGTCTAAAGCCAAAAACCAGGCGTAATGGAGCGCACTATGAGTCAGAAAAATTTCGTTGAACTGCGCAACGTCACTAAACGATTCGGCAGCAACACGGTTATCGACAATATCAATCTCACCATCCCGCAAGGGCAGATGGTGACGCTGCTTGGCCCGTCCGGCTGCGGCAAGACCACCATTCTGCGCCTGGTCGCCGGTCTGGAAAAACCGAGCGAAGGTCAAATTTTTATTGATGGCGAAGACGTCACTCATCGTTCTATTCAGCAGCGCGATATTTGTATGGTGTTCCAGTCGTATGCTCTGTTCCCGCATATGTCGCTGGGGGAAAACGTCGGCTACGGTCTGAAGATGCTGGGCGTGTCGCGCGCCGATGTGAAGACGCGGGTGAAAGAGGCGCTGGCAATGGTCGATCTGGAAGGATTCGAGGACCGCTATGTTGATCAGATCTCCGGCGGTCAGCAGCAGCGCGTGGCGCTGGCGCGCGCGCTGATCCTCAAACCGAAGGTGCTGTTATTTGACGAACCATTGAGTAACCTCGACGCCAACCTGCGCCGCAGCATGCGCGATAAGATCCGCGAGCTGCAAAAGCAGTTTGATATCACCTCGCTATACGTTACCCACGATCAGAGCGAAGCCTTTGCGGTTTCCGACACCGTGCTGGTGATGAACAAGGGGCATATCATGCAGATAGGCTCGCCGCAGGATCTCTATCGCCAACCCGCCTCCCGTTTTATGGCGAGCTTTATGGGTGACGCCAACCTGTTCCCGGCGACCTTCAGCGAAGCCTCTGTTGATATCTTTGGTTATCGCCTGCCTCGCCCGGCGCACTTTGTGGCTCAGGGCACCGGCACCGTTGGCGTCAGGCCGGAAGCGATCACCTTAAGCGATCGCGGAGAGGAGAGTCAGCGCTGTGTGATTCGTCATGTCGCCTATATGGGACCGCAGTATGAAGTCACGGTGGAGTGGCACGGACAGGAGATCCTGTTACAGGTCAACGCTACACGCCTGCAGCCGGATGTCGGTGAGACGTACTATCTGGAAATCCACCCGTACGGCATGTTTGTGTTAGCGGATGCGGCATGATGCAATGCCGGGTAAGGCATCAGCCACACCCGGCACAAACTCAACGTTGCGCGTTCAGCGCGGCAATATCCTCTGGCGTGGTGCGACAGCACCCGCCAATCAACTTCGCCCCGGCCGCCTGCCACTGCGGCAGGTAATCCGCCAGGCGCGCACACGATTCATCATGATGATGCCAGCTTTTGCTGCTCGCATCGTAATGCTCTCCGCTGTTCGGATAGACCACCAGCGGCAGCGCCGTTATCCCGTGCAGATGCTGCAAAGCGGCGGTGGCCTGTTGCAGGGCAATACAGTTTATCCCCACCGCCACCGTCTGCGGATAGTGTTCGAGAAACGTCACAACCTCGCGTAGCGGCGTGCCGTCGCTCAGATGCTCGCTGTCGCGCAGGGTAAAAGAGTACCACGCTCGCGCACGCGGATATGCGGTTAACAACGCCGCCAGTGTCTGAATCTCGGCAAAATTTGGTAGCGTTTCGCAGGCCAGCAGATCGACTCCGGCATCCAGCAACGCCTCCACGCGCGGACGGTGAAACGCCTGAAAATCTTCGCCGCTCAGCGTGTAATCTCCGCGATACTCCGAGCCATCAGCCAGAAATGCGCCGTAAGGCCCAACCGAACCGGCGACCAGCAGCGTGCCCGCCTGCGGATTTTCTGCCAGATACGCCTCACGCGCTTTACGCGCCAGCTCGACACTTTTCCCAATCAGCGCTTTCGCCTGCGCCTCATCAAAGCCGCAGGCGGCAAATCCCGCTGGCGTCGCCTGATAGCTGGCGGTGATGGCGCACTGCGCCCCCGCCCGAAAATAGTCAAGGTGCACTTCGCGGATAAGCTCCGGGTTTTCCAGCAGAATTTTCGCTGACCATAGGCTGTCGACTAAATGGCACCCACGCGCTTCCAGCTCCGTCGCCAGAGCGCCATCCAGCAACAGGAAATCCTGCTTATCCAGGAGGGCGCTTAACGGATTATATTGCGACATGATAAGGCTCCTGTTTTGCGAACGAGAACAGTCACCATAACACAGCGCCAGCGACGGGGATCCGCGCTCGCACGCAATTCCCGACATACCGTCAGCGTTGCACCAGTCGTAAAAACCCGCGCCGGGCGCTTAATGCAGGATCAGGAGTCACAATCAGATACAGAATGGGTCGCCAGCTCATAACACCTCCACTTCATGGGGTTATCTACACTCTGGCAGGGGCAAAGCAGCCTGACACTAAGACAAAAGTAGGAATGCTGTGCTATTGCTCATACCACAACGTGCGGGGCAAGTAAGAGAGAAACAGCCCTCCCGGCAAAAAAGCCGGGAGGGCTGGAGGCACATCATAAGGCTAGAACTGGTATTTGATTCCCAGCACGCCGCTCGTATCGCGAAAACCGTTATGACCCATTTGTTGCGCAACGTTGCCCCAGACGCTCAGGTCCCGGGTCAACCGCCCCTCGACGCCCACCTTCACTTCACCGACGTTTCGACTTCCCTGCAGGGAGGTGCTCGTGTCATTCATCCTGACGCCGTACTGCTTCGAGTTGTGTATCCAGTTCGCCTCGATAAAGGGTTCAAACTCGCGTACGGTTCCTTTTTCCGCGGCGCTTTTACCATTGACGTAAAGACGCATGCCCAGACGGGTCTGAATATTGTTGTCGCCCTGCCCCTGAACCCGCGTGCCGTTTTTCTCTGTATGGTCGTTAGCTTTCACCCCCATCCAGGTGACCTGTGCCTGTGGGCGAAGATACACGTTGCTTTCTATGTCGTCTGCTGCCATGAATGACCCCAGATGGAAGGCGTAACCCGATTCCAGCGACGCCGTCAGCCCCTTGCTTTTATAGCTTTCCTGAGCAATCTCATCACCTTTAACCGTATTGTCAAACCAGTTATAGAGTACCCATGAATCGACATACAGGCCGGTTTTATCCACGGCGTTCTGATACCAGGTTCCGTACAGACCCGCGCTGTAGCCGCTCACCTCACCATGAGAATCGTAGCCTGACAGGCTGTTATGGATGTCGTTATCCTGCTTACCATAGCCTGCCATTACGCCCAACTGATAGCCATCCGTGCCGTTCACACTCCCCTGCAACAACGCGCCGCCGATCTGCACAACAACGCGGTTAGAAGACGATGTGTTCTGATCGTCCGACATCCGCCCCTTGCTGTGCCCGCCTGACGTACGCAGCCACAGACTGGTCATATGCCGTTCCCCGGTAGCAGGGTCGGTATACCAACCTCCCTGACGGTCCTGCAGTCGGGTGTTAAACAGCGTATTCGCTGCCGCCAGGTTGCTGGCATAGCTTCCCCCCTCAGGGCGATAGAGGTTGACCGCATCCGAGGGTTCGCCCGGCGCAGGCCGATCGTTATCAATGACATCAGGGGAATCATCAGGAACAGGCGTATCCGCCAAATGGGTTAAATACCAGTTATTCCTGTCACTGCCGGCAGCCGTTCCCTGCTTCACGTGATATTCATAGCTTCCCGCCACGATACGACCTCGTTGCACAAAGGCCTCTGGCGTTGAACTGCCGGTCTCAATAATTTTAATCCCTTCATGCAGCAAGGCTCCTGAGCCATTCTCATTGTTAACATGCACATAGGTCGTGCCGGTCGCGTTGCCGGTAATCACCAGCTTATCCGTCAGGCTGTTGTCGCCGCCGAGAACGGTGCCCAGCGAAAGCGTACCGCCATTACCCGCATAGTCACCATTGATGGTTAATGTATTCCCGGCGCTGGTCACGCTGTTGTTAAGAATGATATTGCCGCTATTCGTCACATCGCCCGTCAGCATGACGTTGAGAGGTGAGGAAGGCGGAACACCATAATCATCAATCAGCAAGGTGCCACGGTTCTCCAACGCGTTGACGGTCTGGCTGTTGCCGTTAAGGTTAAGCGTCCCTTCCTCGCCGACGATGACGCCGGAGGTACTGGCAAATGCATTCGACGTGGTCGTCTTCAGCATGCCTTCACTGACAAAAGTCGACCCCGTATAGGTATTTTCCGCTGACAGTATCAGCGTGCCTTCTCCCGCTTTGGTCAGGCTTTTACCATCCCAGGCCGGATTGACCTGCACCGTATTGTCCGCCAGCGCGACGCCGAGATCGAAGGTTCTGCCCTCATCAAGCGTGAACGTTCCGTGCGCATCCGAATCCAGCCCGTTCCAGTACAGAGAGTACTTAATGACTCGAGAACCTGCGTTGATATAAGCAAAGTCCGGCTGGTTCATGCCTGCCACGAGGGCATTACTGTAAGAAAAAGCGCCCGTAATCCCGTTTGTGGTTTCAACCAGAAGAATGTCCTGCATATCCCAGTGGGTAATGTTGGCGTTAAGCGAGGCGTTGTCGCCAACAGTAAGCGATGCCGCCTTGAGGCTGACGTCACTGCCAAGGGTGAGCGCTGCCCCATCGGCAAACGAAGCATTACCGGAAAATTCAATCGGCTGTTCAGCCAGCGTCACGCTGGCCGCCTGACCCACCGTCAGATTACCGTTGATGGCTCTGTTTGCTTCATCATTACTGACGATCTGCAACGTTGTCGCGCCATCGGCCAGCCTGATATCGCCGGTGATAGTCGAGTCGGTATTCAGTGTCAGCATGTTGTTGCCGCCGGTAAGACTGATAGCCGCGCCAGCTTCGCCACCGCTCGAGTACGGAGCACCGCCGGTAATCACGCGGTTATTGATTATCGTCAGGTTACTGCCGGATATCGCTGCGCCACCTGCACCGTTAGTGCCACCGTTTCTGCCATTGCTGGCTCGCCCTCCTACAATAGAGCCGGTATTCATAATCGTCAGACTGTCGCCGACGATTCCGGTACCACCGTTACCACCGTTGTTGCTATCACTGCCAGCGCCACCGTAGGATCCCTCGCCACCGACGATCGAACCGCTGGCCATATTGGTTATAGTCAGATGATTACCGTATATGCCTGCACCACCGTCTGCGCCATCGGGGCCTGTTGTCTGACCGCCTGAAAAACCCCCATCACCACCGGTAACCGATCCCGCATTGGTGATTGTCATATTATTACCCAGTATTCCCGCGCCCCCTGCGCTGGGCATCCCGGCACCGCCGGCATCGTCCAGACCGCCATAGCCGCCTTCACCGCCGGTCACGGAACCACCGGCTAAATTGTTAATGGTCATATTGCTGCCGGATATTCCCGCGCCAGCATTGCCGGCATTCTCTCCGTAGCCAAACCCTCCTTCGCCCCCGACAATGGATCCGCCGTTGGTGATTCTCAGGTCGGTACCCGATATCGCATCGCCACCTGCGCTGCCGGATTCGCCTCGACCACCCGTAATTGACCCACGGGCAATATTATCAATCACCATATTACTGCCGGATATTCCGGCGCCGGCATTGCCACCTTCAGCCCCATCATAGCCATAGCCCCCTTCGCCACCAAGAATAGCGCCGCTGTTGGTTATGGTCAGCGCAGAACCCGAAATGGCATCGCCTCCCACGCCACTGGAATCGCCTTCACCACCGGTAATACGGTAAGTATTGATAATCGTCAGGTCAGTGCCGGATATTCCAGCACCGCCAATACCGCTCCTACCGCTGTAGTCATCATAACCGTAACTGCCATCGCCTCCGGTGATAGCACCATCGTTGGTTATCATGAGGCTGTTACCTGAGATACCCGCACCGCTAGCGGAATATCTGTCCCCTTCGCCACCGGTGATAGAGCCAGTACGAGAATTGGTTATCGACAGGTCAGAACCCGAGATTCCCACCCCCCCTGTGCCACTGCTGCTAACGCTATAGCTCCCATCACCACCCGTAATTGCTCCGCCGTTAGTGATGGTTACATTATTACCGGTCATTCCGTCAGCACCGTCGCCGCCAGCGTAGCCATTACCGCCTTTAATCGTGGTGCCGCTGCCAACGCTTACGCTGTTATCCGCCGCGGTCGTTTCTGGGTTCGGCGATAAGACATACCCGGCTCCGGCGCCTTCACTGCCGCCGCTAATCCCGTGAGTCCCTGTGTTGGATTGCGCCGTATAAGGAAATGAGCCATCAACATGAATCGTGGCACCGATTACCAGTCCAGGGGAAATAAAGAGTGAAGCAAGCAATAACGCTATTTTATTTTTATTAAAATGTTGCATAAATAAATCCTTTGTTAGTTTCTACAACATTTAATTCATTTCAATGCATTATTTAGACAATAAATAAGCCTGAAAAAACTAACGAGTAAGAAAAACAGTGAATATTTAAATTATGGAATTTCGCTTAACACTGAATGGGTAGCAAGCATAGTATTTGAAAACTACCGAACTTCCGTTATAGAGTAAATAGCAAAAGAAAAGTAACGAATAATTCTTAAATAACTTTATGCTTTAATAAATAAGAACATTAACAACACAAAATCAACAAGTTAGTTAGAATTCAAATCGCCATAGCATTAATATAGAGACAATCACTTAAGCAACAGCATCAATTTAATTCTTGATAAAAACAGGCTGTTACCTCTCGTACTCGACAATATAAAGCGGTACATTTATAAATCCTTAAATTTCTTTATTTCATCTGCAACCAACAAATAAACTGGGAAATGTAGAAGCGGTATTCTGATTTGGCACAAATTCCCTCTATTGGCCCAATCCCATCGGTATTCGCCCATTTGCCCACATTCAGCTTCTGGTCAACACTCTACGATGACACCACTGGCCCCCTCACGTGGAGTATCACTATGAACATTACCCATATTCGCAACGCCACCCAGTTGATTACCTTTGGCGGCAAAACCTTTCTGATCGATCCGATGCTCGCCCCGCAGGGCGCGTATCCCGGTTTTCCCGGCACGGCGCGGGCCGACATCCGTAATCCGACGGTGGAACTTCCGTGCGACATCAACACCCTGTTGCAGGCGGATGCTCTGATCGTCACCCATCTTCATGCGGACCACTGGGACGAGGTCGCCACAAAGGTCGTGCCGAAAGACAAGCCGATATATGTGCAAAACGACCAGGATGCGCAAATCCTGCGGGAACAGGGTTTCAGCCAACTCACCGTGCTAACGGACGAGAGCCGATTAGGTGAGGTAACCCTGCGCAAAACGGGCGGTCAGCACGGTTCCGACCGGCTGTACGCCATTCCCGCCATGGCCGAGCGGATGGGCGATGCCTGCGGGGTAATCTTCCAGCATCCTCAAGAAAAAACGCTGTATCTGGTTGGCGATACGATCTGGCGCGATGAGGTTGAAAGCAACTTCATCGCCTTCCAGCCGGATGTGGTGGTCCTGAACGCCGGGTTTGCCCACGTGATCGGTTTTGGCGCGATTATCATGGGCGCAGAAGATGTGCTGAAAACCCACTTCGTTCTGCCCGACGCGCAGATTGTGGCTGTTCACATGGAGGCGATAAACCACTGCCTGCTAACACGCGCGGCGCTCAGGGAATACGCGCGCGATAACCAGATTGCAGAATACGTACGGGTGCCGGAAGATGGAGAAACCCTGACGTTTTAATCCCCAGTCGAGGAGTGGTATGCGCCCTGTTACCGTCGCGATCGTCGCCGTTGAAGATTTTAGTCCGTTTCACTTCTCAGTGCCGTGCATCATGTTCAGTGAAAAAGCGGCAACGAAGAAACGCTTTGAGGTGCAGATTTGCGCAGAAGTACCCGGCGTGGTCACCTCTGTTGAAGGCTTTTCCGTTACTGCCCGCCAGGGATTTGCAGCGCTGACAGGGGCTGATATCGTGATTGTTCCCTGGTGGGGGACGACCGCGATTCGCCCACCGCAGTCGCTACTCGATGCGCTGGTTCAGGCCCGGCAAAACGGCGCCCAGGTGGTCGGGTTATGCCTTGGCGCATTTGTTCTCGGTTACGCAGGACTGCTCGACGGCAGACGCGCCGCTACCCACTGGGAGTTTGAAGCCGATTTTCAGACGCGTTTTCCCGCCGCGCGCCTGGATATCAACGCCCTGTACGTCGACGATGATGGCATCATCACCTCGGCCGGTACCGCCGCTGCGCTAGACTGTTGTCTGTATCTCATTCGCCAACGGTTTGGCAGTTCGGTGGCGAATCAGATTGCGCGCCGGATGATTGTGCCACCGCATCGCGAGGGGGGGCAGGCGCAGTTTATTGCCCAACCGGTGGCGAAAAACACCCAGGATCAACGGATTAACGGCCTGCTGGAGTACCTTCGCCAGCATAGCCACGAACAGCACGATCTGGACTCGCTGGCGCAAAAGGTGATGATGAGTCGCCGCACTCTGACCCGTCATTTTATGAAAGCCACTGGCTCAAGCGTTGCTGAATGGCTGATTGCTGAACGTCTGCGCCGCAGCCAGGAACTACTGGAATCCTCCCGGCTGCCCGTCGAACGTATCGCCACAGAGGTCGGTTTTCTGTCTCCAGTGACCTGGCGACAGCATTTTAAGTCCCGCTTCGGCGTCAGCCCGGCAGAATGGCGAAAAACCTTTCAGGGTGTAACGCAAGCAGATTCTGAGTGAGAGACCTCACTCATTCCTCTTTCTCACCTTTACAGGCTTTCACCGCACACCGTATCTTCAGCAACCTGTGAACGAACAAACTGCGCAACAGGATGCCTCCATGACCTTCAGCACGAATTCACTCGCCGCCGTACTGGCCCGACGCGACTGGGAAAATCCCGGCGTCACGCAGCTAAACCGTCTGGAGGCGCATCCTCCTTTTGCCAGTTGGCGCAACGCGACTGATGCGCGTCACAATACCGCCTCATCTTCCGTTCGCAGTCTGAACGGCGCGTGGAAATTTATCTGGTTCGCCTCGCCGGAAGCGGTGCCGGAACGTTGGCGTCTGGGCGATCTGGACGATGCCGATACGATCGCGGTGCCATCAAACTGGCAGTTGCTCGGCTATGACGCCCCCATTTATACCAACGTGACCTATCCGATCCCGGTGGATCCGCCGTATGTGCCGCATGAAAATGCGACAGGATGTTATTCGCTCACCTTTACAATCAGCGAAGCTGAAATACGTGATGGACAGACGCGAATTATCTTTGATGGCGTAAATTCCGCTTTTCATCTCTGGTGCAACGGGCTTTGGGTGGGCTACGGTCAGGATAGTCGCCTGCCGTCGGAATTTGATCTCAGTGAGTTTCTGGTCAGCGGTGAGAACCGTCTGGCGGTGATGGTGCTACGCTGGAGCGACGGCAGCTATCTGGAAGACCAGGATATGTGGCGAATGAGCGGCATTTTCCGCGATGTCTCCCTGTTAAACAAACCCGCCACGCAAATCAGCGACTTACGCATCACTACCCACCTCAACGAGGATTTCAGCCGGGCAATCTTTGCCGCCGAGGTCAGAATGCGTGGAGAATGCCGTGACACTCTGCGCGTGACCGTTCAACTGTGGGATGGCGACGAGCTGACGGGCGAAATCACCGCGCCTTTTGGCAGCGAGATCGTTGATGAGCGCGGAGCCTATGGCGATCGCACGACGCTGCGTCTGCATGTCGATCAGCCTTCACTGTGGAGCGCCGAAACACCGCATCTTTATCGCGCAGTTGTGCTGCTCCATACGGCGGATGGCACACTGCTTGAAGCCGAGGCCTGCGATGTCGGCTTCCGGAAGGTGTGCATTGAAAATGGCCTGCTGTTGTTGAACGGTAAGCCACTGCTGATTCGCGGCACCAACCGTCATGAACATCATCCTGAAAACGGTCAGGTGATGGACGAAGAGACAATGGTGCAGGACATCATTCTGATGAAGCAGAACAACTTTAACGCCGTGCGCTGCTCCCACTATCCGAATCATCCGCGATGGTACACGCTCTGCGATCGCTATGGTCTGTATGTGGTGGATGAGGCCAACATCGAAACCCACGGCATGGTGCCGATGAATCGCCTGAGCGACGACCCGACCTGGCTGCCCGCCATGAGCCAGCGCGTGACGCGCATGGTGCAACGCGATCGCAACCATCCGAGCATTATTATCTGGTCGCTGGGGAATGAATCGGGTCACGGCGTCAACCATGACGCGCTGTATCGCTGGCTGAAATCAGACGATCCGTCACGCCCGGTGCAGTATGAAGGTGGCGGCGCGGACACGGCGGCAACGGATATAATTTGCCCGATGTATGCGCGCGTCGATCAGGATCAGCCGTTCCCGGCAGTGCCGAAGTGGTCAATCAAAAAATGGCTGTCGCTGCCCGGCGAACAGCGCCCGCTGATCCTCTGCGAATATGCCCACGCGATGGGTAACAGCCTCGGCGGATTCGCCAAATACTGGCAGGCGTTCCGCCAGTACCCGCGCCTGCAGGGCGGCTTCGTCTGGGACTGGGTCGATCAGTCGCTGATTAAATACGATGACGAAGGCAACCCCTGGTCCGCGTACGGCGGCGACTTTGGCGACACGCCTAACGATCGCCAGTTCTGTATGGACGGGCTGGTGTTTGCCGACCGCACGCCGCATCCGTCGTTGTTTGAGGCGAAGCACGCACAACAGTTTTTCCAGTTCACGTTGCTGCCTGGCGCGCAACGTCAGATTGAGGTCACCAGCGAATATCTGTTCCGCCATAGCGACAACGAGATCCTGCACTGGACCCTCGCTCTGGATGGCAACCCAGTTGCCACCGGGGAGGTCACGCTGGATATCGCGCCGCAGGGTCGTCAGCGCATCACCCTGCCGGACATCACACAGCCTGACGCGGCAGGTCAGCTCTGGTTGACGGTGCGCGTGGAACAACCGCAGGCAACCGCCTGGTCGCCTGCCGGACACATCAGCGCCTGGGAGCAGTGGCCGCTGGAGGAAAAACTGAGCGTCGTATGCTCACCGCGCGCCAGTACTGCGCCACAGCTCAGCGTCAGCGACGCCGCGTTTACCGTCACGCTCGGCCATAAGCGCTGGGAATTCTGCCGCCAGCAGGGCACGTTAACGCAATACTGGATTGGCGATGAAGCCCAGTTACTGACGCCACTGCACGATCAATTTACCCGCGCGCCGCTGGATAACGATATTGGTATCAGTGAGGTGACAAGGATCGATCCTAATGCCTGGGTTGAGCGCTGGAAAGCCGCCGGGCATTACCAGGCGCAGGCGGTGTTGCTGCAATGCGAAGCCGATACCCTTGCAGACGCGATTCAGGTAGCCACCGTTCACGCCTGGCAGTATCAGGGTGAAACCTTGTTTATCAGCCGTAAAGCCTGGCGCATCGACGGCCACGGCGAAATGCAGATCGCCGTTGATGTCGATGTTGCCAGCGGCACGCCGCATCCGGCACGTATCGGTCTGACCTGCCAACTGGCGCAGGAAGCAGAACGGGTGAACTGGCTGGGGCTTGGTCCGCATGAAAACTACCCGGATCGCCTGTCTTCGGCCTGTTTTGACCGCTGGGATTTATCACTGGATGAGATGTATACCCCTTACGTTTTCCCCAGTGAAAACGGCCTGCGTTGCGGTACGCGTGAACTGAAGTACGGTGCGCACGTCTGGCGCGGTGATTTTCTTTTCAACATCAGCCGATTCAGCCAGAAACAACTGATGGAGACCAGCCATCGACATCTGCTACAACCGGAGGCCGGGGCCTGGCTGAATATTGATGGTTTCCATATGGGCGTCGGCGGCGACGACTCCTGGAGTCCTTCGGTGTCGCCGGAATATCAGCTGAGCGCCGGGCGTTATCACTATCGTGTAAGCTGGAGCTAAGTGCCTGATGGGCGGCTTAAGTTGTAGGCCGGGTAAGGCCTACAACAGTCCAGGTAAAAAACTTTATGATAGAGATGATTATATTGTTGAAAAACGTGAAACAACATTGAAATGGAAGAGAGCTATTCAGATACTACTAACAAAAGATAGTCTTGCTGAGATTAGTTGATAATGGAAAAGGTTCGAGAATTTTAATTTACCAGACCAATAAACCCACTAACTTATATTTACCACCTGAATTTCCAATAGAGTGATTCACGGTTTTTTTTTCGAATATGCGGATAGAGTCACAATGAAAGTCACAAAAATAGTCTGATATCAAACTCTGATAATTCATACGAGAGTTTACATTGTGAGATCATTTGACAGGCATTTTGAAGGTTTTTTATTATCACCGGGAGATCGAACAAGTTGTGGCGGTTATATAGTAGAGAGTAAAGAACGCTATATTCTTGATGGCATGGAAATAGTATATGAAATGGATGAATATATATGCGGGGTGAATGGTCAAAAATATGAGATTAAAGGTGGTGTACCTAAAGGTTCACGGATTGAAAGAGGGAAAGAACCATTTCGTCGGACTTACTTAAGTTCCTGGGATAGTGATATAGATTTGGAAGGGCGAAAAGTAGAACCTCCATCAGTGTCGATAAAGCGGCTTAATGAAGAAAGTTTTTTATACAGGAGGAAACCCGATTCTCTTCGGGATTTTGAAAACGGATTTGGCTTTGAACATAACAGATTTCTCGGAAGTGTGGGAGGAACGATTAATCTCAGAAAAAAAACAATCGTTAATGAGGAAAAAGGAGGTATTTTTTCACATAGAATGTCTCATTTTCAATTCCGAACCAGGATAAGTAACGAATTATATAATCATTACTTAGCAATGGGGCATGATATGTCTCAATACGAGACGGAAATTATCTGTTCGCTGGCTGGTTCAGCACATAGCAGCGGTACATGTCCTTGCCATTGTCGATTTATACCCCATTTAAATATTGCATACAGATATGATAATTATATTTTAGCAAGCTATGAATCAGCAAACAGACCTCAAAATTCCACACCTCCAGTTCACGCAACAAGAAAGATTTCAGAGACCAGACAATCAGTTGAACCGGGTTTTTGTGTAGTACCAGAATTGACGACACCCAAATCATATGAATATGAGTTAATGGTTAATCCACCAACAGGAGTAAAAGAGTTATATCATCAGTTGAATCCGGAAAAAAAGAAAAAGCCCGGTTCAATCTTAGTTGTTGCTGACCCACTATCCAGGTCATCTGAAAAAATTGCGCAAGTACAAACAGCAAGGGACAAAATTGATAAAGCACTTGAGCCGCTGACTAATGAGGAAGCTAAATTATTGTATGAAAACAGAACCTCGATAGATATTTTCTCATCTAATTTATATAGTGATGCTTTAGGACAAAGCGGAGATATCTTAGGTTACATAAAGGATGCTGGCGGGGGTTATTATGAAGAAATAAATAAAATACTAAACGAAATTCAGGAGCTTTATAAAATAACATATCGCCAAAATTCCGGTCTCATTTCTGGAGAGGAGTTTTTCGGTCAACGAGAAAGATTATTTAAAAAGTTAGATGTTCTTTTGAATCAATTTTCAAAAGAACAATTGGATTTAAAACAATACGAACAAATAAAACAAGCATTGGGTTTATCCACAAAATCCATTATGCATAAGTGGGATCAAACCGGAGTGAAAGATATCGAGGGATATGCAAGCTATATAGAAAAATCCGCAAAACTAATCAAAATAATGAGAACAACAGGCTATGTCGGTATTGGTCTTGATTTTGCGAGTTATACAACTAACGTTTATGAGGCCTGCGCAAAGGGGCGAGAGAGCGAATGTAGAAAAGCAGCGATAACTGAGTATAGTATATTCGGTGGTAAACAGGGAGTGGGTATTACTGCGGGAGGTATCGCTGGGCCTGCAGCAAGGAGTGTATGTCTGTGGGCGCTGGGGCTTCTCACATCAGAAGCAGGCGCGGTCGGAGCGGGACTATGCCTGGTGACAGGTATCGGTACGGGAATTGTAGCTGGAAAAATGGCAGTGAAAACAGGTGAAAGATTGGGGGGGCGTTTGGGAGGCGCTATTAATGACGCGATAAATAATAATCCAGATAAATTAACCCATTCACCCGATACGTTTAATGAAGAATCAGGCTTATTAATATATGAAAAACTTTTTGATAGAAAACTTCGATAATATACAGTTGTTATTTAGTGTGGCTTTTTTCTTCAGTTTTGTTGTATTATTATTTGTTTCATATGTAATTAATAAAGATAGTTATGGAAAAATCGTGGAATTATATGAGGAAAAATTTGGCCATTTACCTATGACAGCGCGTATGGCAAGGGGGGCAAGTTTGATTGGTTCCCCGGCAGCATATCATGCAAAAATTGGTTTTATAATGGGCAGCCTAATATTTCCATATAATCGTGTTACAAATCATGATATGAACATAGAAGGATATAGATTTATTCGCAGTTTACCTGGTTATCTGATTACAGGTTTTAGAGTGGAAGCTGCCATTTGGTTCATATTGACTATACTATTATCTGGTTATATTTGCATTGAAACTATAGTGTAAATTGCAAGAAGGGACGTTATCAGAGTCCCTTCTTTAATTTTATTTCAATGCGCCATATATCTGGTCAACAATCCAGCCATATGTGGCCGCAGGTAATAACCCGCTCACAGAAGCATTCGAATTTATTTTAGGACCGGCTACTGGCGAATTGGGCCTGATATACCGCCCGCAGCAATTTGTTACTGTGCAAAGCCCTTAACAAAGGCATTAAATAAAGAACTATTTCATTGTATATAACTATTCCTGTAGGCCAGATAAGGCGTTTACGCCGCCCTATCGGGCCATCAGATTACTCCTCCATTGCCTGGCGGATTTGCTGCAGCGCCGCCGGATCGTCAAGCGTGGTGAGATCGCCCGGATCGCGGCCTTCGCAAATGGCCTGGATCGTGCGGCGGAGCATTTTGCCGGATCGGGTTTTCGGCAGTTGCGAAACAAACCAGACGTGGGCAGGACGACCAAAATTGCCAATCTGGCTGTCCACCAGCGCCATGATCGCCTTCTCTTCCGAATGCGCCACATCGCGGTCTTCCAGACTGTCGCTCTGTTTGGGAATGACAAATGCTACCGCCACCTGCCCCTTCAGCGCATCTTTTACCCCGACCACCGCCACTTCCGCCACGTTCGGATAGCTGGAGATACTCTCCTCGATTTCCCGTGTGCCCAGGCGATGCCCGGCGACGTTAATCACATCATCCGTGCGCCCCAGAATGAAGTAGTAACCGTCGGCGTCACGAATACCCCAGTCAAACGTGGCGTATACCTGACGATTGAACAGCGACCAGTAGGTATTCACAAACCGTTCATCGTCGCCCCAAATGGTCTGAATACAGCCGGGTGGCAGCGGCCCTTCGATCACCACCATCCCCTTCTCGTTGGCACCGCAGGGTTCGCCGGTCATCTCATTGAGCAACTGCACGTTATAGCCATACATGGGCACGCCGGGACTGCCGAGGCGCGACGGCCGGTCATCCAGTGCCCGGGCCAGCGCCATAATCGGCCAGCCGGATTCGGTCTGCCAGTAATTATCAACAACCGGCACGCCCAGTGTTTCCGTTACCCAGCTTGCGGTCGGTTCGTCCAGCGGCTCGCCTGCCAGATAGAGCACCTCCAGCGAGGAGAGATCGTGATTGCGGATCTGCGCGGTCGGGAATTTTTTCAGCACGCGAATGGCGGTCGGTGCCGAGAACATCCGGTTGACCTGATATTTCTCGACGATCTTCCACCACACGCCGCAGTCCGGATACGTCGGCAGTCCTTCATACACAATGGTTGCCATCCCTGCCAGGAGCGGTGCGTAGACAATGTAGGAATGCCCGACAACCCAACCGATATCCGACGCGCAGAAGAACACGCCCCCCGCTTTGCCGCCAAAAATGGTCGCCATTGAGGTCGCCAGCGCCACGGCATAGCCGCCGACATCGCGCTGCACGCCTTTGGGTTTTCCGGTGGTGCCGGAGGTATAAAGAATGCAGGACGTTTCATTGGATTCCAGCCACGTCACCGGCACCGTGGCGCCGAGATGCTGCTGGCGCAACGTCGCAAAGTCGAGATCGCGACCGGCCACACGCGCCATTTTCGCCAGCCCGCGATCCACCAGTAACACCTGTTTCGGCTGATGTTGCGCCTGCTCGATCGCATCATCGAGCAGCTTTTTATAGGGCAACACTTTACCGCCGCGCGCCCCCGCATCGGCGGAGACAATCAGCACCGGCTTCGCGTCATCGATGCGCGCCGCCACGCTGTGCGAAGCAAAACCGCCGAACACTACCGAGTGGATCGCGCCAATCCGTGCGCAGGCCAGCAGCGTGATATGCGCCTCAGCGATCATCGGCATGTATACCAGAACCCGATCGCCGCGCTGCACGCCGAGCGATTGCAGCATTGACGCCACCACGTTCACTTCGTCATAGAGATGACGGAAGGTAAAGGTGCGCTCCTCTTCGGTCTCGGATGAGACAGCGATCAGCGCCAGCGCATCCGGTTGTTTCTCCAGCCAGCGGTCAATGGCGTTATGACACAGATTGGTGGTACCGCCGCAAAACCAACGGGCAAACGGCGGATGGCTGTGATCCAGCGTGCGGATAAACGGCTGCTGCCAGTCAATCCGCCGGGCCTGTTCGGCCCAGAATGATTCCGGTTGCGTAACAGAACGCTGATAAAATTCGCTAAAAGACATAACGCTCTCCTGTTGAACTTACGCCTGATGAAGCGGGTTCTAGATGACATAAAGGTCCATGTACTCATTGACCGGCATCTGCTCCAGGCGAGTTCTGTCCAGGGAGACCTCCAGGATGCGCTGCTGTTGGCGAGTCGGGAACTGGCGCGCCAGGTTAATTTTGAATTTTTCGATCAGTTTCGGGATCCCGTCGGTACGGCGACGTGCATGGCCAATCGGGAACTCCACGACCACCTCGTCAAACTGTGAACCGTCAGTGAATTCCAGGGTGATCGCATTGGCGATGGCGCGTTTTTCCGGATCGTGATAGTCCGCGGTAAACGCCGGATCTTCAACACAACGGATCTTCTCGCGCAGGGAATCGATTCGCTTGTCCTGTGCCACGCCGTCCTCATAATCCGCCGCCGTTAAGCGTCCGAACAGCAGCGGGATCGCCACCATATACTGAATACAGTGATCGCGATCGGCCGGGTTATTCAGCGGCCCCTGCTTATCAATGATGCGAATGCAGGCTTCGTGGGTGCGAATGGTCACTTTTTCGATATCTGCAGCGCTTTTACCTGCTGCCTGCATTTGCGCATACAGCGTCATTGCCGCTTCAACCGCCGTCTGAGAGTGGAACTCCGCCGGGAACGAAATTTTGAACAGCACGTTTTCCATTACGTAGGAGCCGTATGGACGCTGGAAGCGGAACGACTCGCCTTTGAATGAGACGTCATAAAACCCCCAGGTTTTCGCCGTCAGCGCTGACGGATAACCCATCTCACCGGTTTTCGCCATCAGCGCCAGACGCACCGCGCGCGAGGTCGCATCGCCCGCCGCCCAGGATTTACGCGTGCCGGTATTCGGCGCATGGCGATAGGTGCGCAGCGACTGTCCGTCGACCCACGCCAGCGACACCGCGTTGAGGATCTCATCACGCGTTAGCCCCAGCATTTCAGCCACCACGGCGGTGGAGGCCACTTTGACCAGCAGAACGTGGTCAAGCCCCACGCGGTTAAAGGCGTTTTCCAGCGCGATACAGCCCTGAATTTCGTGGGCCTTAATCATTCCGGTCAGCACGTGTTTCATGGTCAACGGCGCTTTACCCGCCGCGACCGCGTTGCGTGAGAGCCAGTCCGCTGTCGCCAGGATCCCGCCGAGGTTATCGGAAGGGTGGCCCCACTCCGCCGCCAGCCAGGTGTCATTGAAGTCGAGCCAGCGGATCATCGCGCCAATGTTAAACGCGGCCTGTACCGGGTCGAGCTGAAACTGGGTACCCGGCACGCGCACGCCGTTGGGCACCACGGTCCCCGGAACAATCGGCCCCATCAGCTTTTTACAGGCCGGATATTCCAGCGCTTCCAGACCACAGCCCAATGTATCAAGCAGACAGTAGTGGGCGGTGTCATACGCCACCGTTGACGCTATCTCGTAGTTGACGACGTAATCCACGATATCAACGATTTCACGATCGAATTCCGGGCGAACATTTAAAATTTGAGCGGACATAAGGTACGTTTCCTGTTTTTTTATCTTTAGAGGTAATGAATTACTGACGCTGATCGATCGGCACAAACTCACGATCGTCCGGGCCGGTATAGTTGGCGGAAGGACGAATGATTTTGTTGTCCTGGCGCTGTTCAATAATGTGTGCCGCCCAGCCGGTGACGCGGGCGATAACAAACAGCGGGGTAAACATTTCGGTGGGAACGCCCATCATGTTGTAGGAGACCGCCGAGAACCAGTCGAGGTTAGGGAACATCTTCTTCGTCTCCCACATCACCTCTTCCAGACGATCGGCAATGTTGTACATCTTCAGCGAGCCCCCCTCTTCGGAAAGCTGCTTCGCCACACGTTTGATGACCTGATGACGCGGATCGGCAATGGTATAAACCGGATGACCAAAACCAATCACCACTTCTTTGTTTTCCACGCGCTTACGGATATCGGCTTCGGCTTCGTCCGGCGTTTCGTAGCGCTGCTGAATCTCCAGCGAGACCTCATTCGCCCCGCCGTGTTTCGGACCGCGCAGTGCACCAATCGCGCCGATAATGGCCGAGTAAACATCCGATCCGGTGCCGGCAATCACGCGGCTGGTAAAGGTGGAGGCGTTGAACTCATGCTCGGCGTACAGCACCAGCGAAATGTGCATTGCTTTTTCCCAGCTCTGCGTCGGTTTTTCGCCGTGCAACAGGTGCAGAAAATGGCCGCCGATAGAGTCGTCATCGGTTTCTGGCTGAATACGCTCGCCGTTGTGACTGTAGTGATACCAGTAGAGCAGGATGGAACTGAGCGAGGCCAGCAGCTTATCGGCAATATCACGCGCGCCGGAAACGGTGTGCCCCTCTTTTTCCGGCAGCGTACAGCCCAGCGCCGATACGCCGGTGCGCATCACGTCCATCGGATGCGATGCCGCTGGCAGCGCTTCCAGTACGGTACGGACGTTAGCCGGTAATCCGCGCAGCGCTTTGAGTTTACTTTTGTATGCCTGAAGTTCGTCACGGGTCGGGAGTTTGCCGTGAATCAGCAGATGCGCGACTTCTTCAAATTCGCACTGCCGGGCGAGATCGAGAATATCGTAGCCGCGATAGTGCAGATCGTTGCCGCTTTTGCCGACGGTGCACAGCGCGGTATTGCCCGCCGGTACGCCGGACAGCGCGACGGATTTTTTAGGCTTAATAACATGGGTATTATTTTGCAGGATCGTTGTGTCGCTCATGTTGTCCTCATCATTATTGTCATATGTAGGGTACTGAGGGTTTTCGTCCAGGCCTGATAAGGCGTAGCCGCCATCCGGCCTACTTGATATACAACGCGTCGAGCTTCTCTTCGTACTGGTAGTAATTGATGCTTTCATACAGTTCGTTACGGGTCTGCATGATGTCGATAACGCTCTTTTGCGTCCCTTCCTGGCGCAGCACGTTGTAGACCTTTTCAGCAGCCCGGTTCATGGCGCGGAATGCCGAGAGCGGATAGAGCGCCATCGCCACGTTCGCACTGCGCAGTTCGTCGGTCGTGAACAACGGCGTAGCGCCAAATTCGGTGATATTGGCAAGAATCGGCACCTGGACTGCATCGGCAAACTGGCGGTACATCGAAAGCGCCGTGATCGCCTCCGGGAACAGCATGTCGGCGCCCGCTTCGACATAGGCCTGCGCACGATCGATCGCTGCGTCTAACCCTTCCACCGCCAGGGCATCGGTACGCGCCATGATCACAAAGTGGGGATCGGTACGGGCATCAACTGCCGCACGAATGCGATCGACCATCTCCTCTTTCGAAACAATCGCTTTATTCGGACGATGGCCGCAGCGCTTGGCGCCAATCTGATCTTCGATGTGTAGCGCCGCCGCCCCGGCTTTGATCATCGACTTGACGGTGCGCGCAACGTTAAACGCCGACGAACCAAAGCCGATATCAGCATCCACCAGCAGCGGGAGCGGACAGACGTCGGTGATGCGGCGAATGTCGGTCAAGACGTCGTCCAGGGTGGAGATGCCCAGATCCGGCAGTCCCAGCGAACCGGCCGCGACGCCGCCGCCCGAAAGATAAATCGCCTGATACCCGGCGCGCTGGGCCAGCAACGCATGGTTGGCGTTGATGGTGCCGACGATTTGTAAGGGGTTTTCTTTGGTGAGTGCAGCGCGAAATGCCTGACCCGGAGAATCCAGAGACATAGTCCATCCTCGTGTTATCAACTTGTAACTAACCGTTGATTCACATAAAGCAAGGGCTATGCCAAAGGCGCTTTGAAAGAGAGTGTTTTAAATAACCATCGATATAACAATAAGATAAACCACAGCATACCGCGATAAGCGAAAAAAAGCGTGTCAGCTAACGTTTCATGAAACGTCCCGACCGGTTTCATTGCAACAATTATGAAACAAGACTACACCCATTACTCTGTCCTTTTATTTTGGTTGGCTATGGCGACGACAACGCTTCCCCCGCGGGTGAATGATGACAAACCGGTTATCTGGACGGTCTCGGTAACGCGACTGTTCGATCTGTTTCGCGACATCAGCCTGGAGTTTGATCATCTGGCGACCATCACCCCCATCCAGCTCGGTTTTGAAAAAGCGGTCACCTATATCCGTAAGAAGCTGACCACCGAACGCTGTGATGCGATCATCGCCGCCGGATCGAACGGCGCGTATCTGAAAAGTCGCCTGTCGATACCAGTTATCCTGATCAAACCCAGCGGGTTTGACGTTCTGCAGGCGCTGGCAAAGGCCGGAAAACTGACCGCCTCCATTGGCGTGGTGACCTACCAGGAGACACTCCCCGCGCTGATGGCTTTTCAAAAAACCTTCAACCTGCAACTGGAACAACGCAGCTATATCACCGAAGAAGACGCGCGCGGGCAGATTAACGAGTTGAAAGCAAACGGCATTGACGCGGTGGTTGGCGCGGGACTGATTACCGATCTGGCGGAAGAGGCAGGCATGACCGGTATCTTTATCTATTCCGCCGCCACGGTGCGTCAGGCCTTTAGCGATGCGCTGGACATGACCCGCCTGACCCAGCGTCGCCACGGTCATTATGCCTCCGATCAGGCGCTGCGCACCCGCTATGGGCTGGGGGATATTCGTGGCGAGTCCGCACAGATGGAACAGGTGCGCCATACCATTATGCTGTATGCCCGTTCACCCGCCTCTGTCCTGATTCAGGGGGAAACCGGCACCGGGAAAGAACTGGCAGCCCAGGCCATTCACCGCGAGTTTTGTACGCGTCCTGGCACGCGCGGCGACAAAACGGCGCATCCGTTCGTCGCGGTGAATTGCGGGGCGATCGCCGAATCGTTGCTGGAAGCGGAGCTGTTTGGCTACGAGGAAGGCGCCTTTACCGGATCGCGACGCGGTGGTCGTGCCGGGCTGTTTGAAATCGCCCACGGCGGAACGCTGTTTCTCGATGAAATCGGCGAAATGCCGTTGCCGCTGCAAACCCGACTGCTGCGCGTGCTGGAAGAAAAAGAGGTCACCCGGGTGGGTGGACATCACCCCATTCCGGTGACAGTGCGGGTGATTAGCGCCACCCACTGCAATCTGGAAGACGAGATGAAACGCGGGCAGTTTCGTCGCGATCTGTTTTATCGCCTGAGTATTTTACGTCTGTCGTTACCGGCTCTACGGGAGCGCCCCGCCGATATCCTGCCGCTGGCGGAAGGTTTTTTAAAACAATCGCTGGCCGCGCTCTCCGTACCATTTACCGAGTCGGTGCGCGCCGGACTGGCGCAGAGTGCCGGTGCGCTGTTGCACTATCAGTGGCCGGGAAATATTCGCGAATTGCGCAATATGATGGAACGGCTGGCACTGTTTTTAAGCGTTGAACCGATGCCACAACTGAATGAACATTTATTACAGCAGATACTGCCGGAACTGGCGGAGAACGAATCGCCGTCATCCCCTTCGCCTTCCGCTACGCCACAGCAGGTGCTGGCGCAGTTTAACGGCGATAAGCGCGCCGCCGCGCGTTATCTGGGGATCAGCAGAACCACATTCTGGCGACGGCTGAAGGAATGAACGGCCGGATGGCGACACACAGCGTCTTACCCGGCCTACACATTTCACCTGGCCAGCGCCATCCGGCACGCTTACGAATTACTTTTTCTTGTAGATATTGGCAGTGCCATGAATTTTGTTGTCGGTTTGACCGGAAGTCAGCACGACCACATCAGCCCCTTTCTCATCCGCTTTTTTGAGCAGATCTTCTTTCGCATCCTGAGTGGACGTTTCATTGCTGGTATTGATGTTGCCAATCAGGGTGTACTGCGACTCCACCTTCTCAAACTCAGCTTTTGTTAACAGCTCCGCTGCAAACGCATTTGTCGCCACAAAAGCCAACGCACCAATCAAGAGTTTATATCCAGTTTTCATAGAGAAGCTCCAGGTTATGTTATGACGCTATCATCACCGCTGAATCCATGCCGCTGTTCAGGGATGATTAATAACTAGTTCAGCTTCCAGAAAAAATCCAGAGGCCTTTCAGTGATAGGTTGCTTTTGTGGTTTCGGCCTGCTCAGTACTTTTTTGCATACTACGGTAAAGTTAAGTCACTTTCTGCATATAAATAAAATAATGACCGATACCCCCGTCTTTTAATAAATCTCTCATTATTGCGTAAATATGCATAACCCTGTTCAGAACAACTCCGCTTAAGATTATTATCAAAACCCTTTCCAGCTTATTGGCAATAATCTCAACATCGACAAAAAACATTCAGATTAATACCAATGTAAAAATTGACGTTCATCAAAACAATGATAATTAGCCAGCCTAAAATTCTTAAAAAACATTATTCCCGTCCGCAATTAAACATATTAAAGCGATACTCACACTAATGTTAATCCTTCGCATCTATTCAGTCTACCTTATCAAAAGCCTCGCCTATCCTGTTGTTTTCCGCCTTATATTTGCATTATTCCTGGAGGGATAGCCAAAAGCAATAAACATTTGTAATCAAATAATTAGCCATCACTTAAATATTTTCACTCTGTTAACGACGGTTAATAGACTCAGCCTATCAATATCGAATGCAAGCCTGCGGCAAAACGATTACGCTATATCGCCAACGGCAAATAATATTAAAAATCATCAGAATTTTATTTGCATGAGCAACCCGACAAATAGCCGTGTATTCAGCACTGGCTTTTATGGCTTATGCCTGGATGTAATATTTAAATCTTAAGGAAGAGTCAATATATGAAAATAAATGCACAGTGTTTCCCTGAAACTCTATTAGCCATTGCAATTTCCATGGCTTTAACGTCCACTGCGGTAGCCAATAATAATATTTCCCCACCAACAGGTGTGGGGGATACTGTCATTATTAATAATGGACAAAATATTACGCTTTCCGCCACGGAAAATACCGACCCCGCATGGAATAACTTCCGCAGTCTTTGGGTGGGTGATAACTCCGACGGCTCACTGCTGATCGATGGTCGGGCTATCACCACCGCCGCCGGTATGATCGGTAATGGCGCAAACGGCAGCGTGACGCTGACGAATGGTGCGACCTGGACACTGGGCAATTTGAATCTGGTACTCGGGACCCATGATGGTTCAGGTACGCTGCTGGTGAATAACGGCAGTAAAATCAGCGGCATTGATGAATTGCGCATTGGAGAATATGCCGCAAACGCGCAGGGAACGGTTACCATCGATGGCGCAAATTCGTCCGTCTCTTCCGTCTGGAGCGTGGTCGGCGATCAGGGGCGCGGTAACCTGGTGATTACCCGCGGCGGAACCCTCTCCTTAAGCGAACACATGAACATTGGCTACGTCGGCAATACGAGTAACACCAGTCGTAATGGCTACGGTGTCGCCCTCGTGGACGGTGAAAACTCGCTGCTGGATGTGACGGAAGGTATTTACCTCGGGGGGTTCGCAACAACACCCAATGACGCCACCGGGATCCTCACCGTCAGCAACGGCGCAACGGTCCGCTCGGGTAACTTAATCTGGCTGGCAGTGGGAGAAGGCAGTACCGGCATCCTGAATATTGGCGGCGCAAAGGGCGAAGCACAACAGGCTGCGGGAACACTGGACCTGCCGTGGATCTACCTTGGCAACACCAGCGGTATGAGCACGGCAGAGCTCAACTTTAATCACAACAGCGACGACTTCGTACTCTCGGCCAAAATCACAGGTATTGGCGAAGTCAACCATTTCGGCTCTGGGACGACCACGCTGACAGGCGCTAACACCTATCAGGGCCCTACCCACGTCGCAAATGGTACATTGCGCGCCGGGGCAGAAAATACCCTGAGTGCAAGATCCGATTACCGCGTGGACAGCGGCGCGCAGCTGGATCTTAACGGCTATTCACAGACGCTGAATTCGCTGGAGCTGGCAGGCACAGCGATACTCTCTTCCCCGTCGCAAGTGCAAGCAGCCTTTAGCCCAACCCTGTTGACAATTAACGGTGATTACACCGGAAACAACGGCTTGCTGGCCTTGCGCACTGTGCTGGGTGATGACCTGTCGCCAACGGATAAGCTGATTGTGAAAGGTGATACCTACGGCACCACGCGCGTCAGCGTCAGTAACGCGGGCGGTAACGGAGCCGCGACGATTGAAGGTATCCGTATTATCGACGTTGAAGGGACTTCAAACGGTACCTTTGTGAAAGAAGGCCGTATTGTCGCAGGCGCATATGACTACGACCTTGTGAAACGAGACAACCAGAACTGGTCGTTGACCAGCCTGGCCTTGCCAGAACCGGTTCCACCAACTGAGCCGAAAGAACCCGTAATTCCAGAGTCTCCGACACCGGAAGGTCCGCACCAGTATCGCCCGGAAACCGGCAGCTATCTGGCGAACACCCTTGCCGCCAACACGCTGTTCACGACGCGTCTGCACGATCGTCTGGGCGAAACCCAGTACACTGACGTCTTTACAGGCGAGCAGAAGGTTACCAGCCTGTGGATGCGTCATGTCGGTGGGCATAACCGCTTCAAAGACAGTTCCGGGCAGATCAGCACCCAGAGCAACCGCTACGTGATGCAACTGGGCGGCGATATCGCGCAATGGAGCACCGACGGTCTCGATCGCTGGCATCTGGGTCTGATGGCCGGTTACGCCAACAGCAAGAGCCGCAGCCACTCCAGCCTGACCGGATACAGCTCACGCGGGGAGATCAGCGGCTACAGCGCCGGTCTGTACGGCACCTGGTATGCCAACGACGCCGATAAAACCGGTGCGTATGTCGATGGCTGGATGCTCTACAACTGGTTTGACAACACCGTGTCCGGACAGGGCCTGGCGTCTGAAAAGTATGACTCGGACGGTATCACCGCCTCTGTCGAAACAGGCTACACCTGGAAACTGGCCGAATTCAGCGAGCGTAACGCGCTGTACATCCAGCCTAAAGCGCAAATCACCTGGATGGACGTGCAGGCTGATACGCACGTTGAGAAAAACGGCACCCGGGTGGTGGATAAAACCGACGGCAACCTGCAAACGCGTCTTGGCGTCAAAGCCTACCTGCAAGGCCATAACGCCATGGATGACGGCAAAGACCGCACCTTCCAGCCGTTTGTCGAAGCCAACTGGCTTCACAACACCCGTAGCTACAGCGTGAAGATGGATGACATCAGCAACGACGTGAAAGGCAACCGCAATATTGGCGAACTGAAAGTGGGCGTTGAAGGCCAGCTTAGCCAGCGTCTGCAACTGTGGGGCAACGTCGCCCAGCAAATTGGCGACAACGGCTACAGCGATACTCAGGGAATGTTAGGCATCAAATATAGTTTCTGATCGCCCAAACAAAAAATGTCCTGCAAAGGCCGGACATTTTTTTCTTTATTACAAATAAAAATAAGTCGTTAATCTCACGGAGAGTCATAAATGACATATATAAAATGGAAATGTCTTGTACCTGTCGTGGTGGGAAGTTCGTTTCTCGCCTCACCGTTTGTCTTATCGGCCGAGTTGGAAAATAAGACCTTCACCAGTTCGATTTCGTCTATTAGCAGCGGAACCCACACCGTTAGCCTCGGTGATGTGACCCTGGACGCCAGCGGTTACACGGGCAGCGCCAGTTACCAACGCGCGCTAATCAATACCCTGAACGGTGCAGTGAACATTAATATCAGCGACGGGAATACCCTGACACTAAGAGGTTTTAATAATAACACGACAGACGAACGTGCAACGCTGCATGCTTACAAGCGAGATACACTCAGCGGCACAATGACATTCACTGGCGGCAATATTGTCGTCAGTAATGAGGTCAAAAATAGTTACGCCGATATTTACGGTTTATTTGCCGGGCCAGGTGGTAAATTTGATTTCAAAAGCGACGGCGATAATAAAGTTAATTTGACTGTACTGATGCCGCAGGCGGGATATGTCAGCACCCACCGCTGGGGGATTGGTTTGTATAACGGTGAGCTGGCCTTTGATGGCGGAAACTTTGTCATCAATGTTGACGGCGATCCGGGCGACAACTCTATCGACCGTCGCGTGGGGATGGTTCTTGCCGCAGGAAGTGATGTGGATATCAAAGCCGATCGTATTGATATCGATGCCAATGAACTGGCATTACAGTTTGCCGCAAGGGCTGGCGCGAGCACGAGTAACACTGCTTATAACGTGATTAATACTGCCAAATTTGAAGCTGACTACATCACTCTGAAAGGCAGCCAGGGTATCCTGGCGGCGCTCCCCTACGCCACTTATGGGACGAGAAATAGCATCGAATTTACGGGGCTGACGAAGATTGAAGCGCTCTCACGTGGTGATGAAAATAACCTCTTTGGTGAGGCTGGCGGTGGCCGGGCACTTGACCTGATGGCAACGGATATCACCTTCAACAGCAATGCGATCATCGTCGGCGAGAACCTGACTTACCTGGGCAACCGGCCCGGTTACGAGCATGAATTCGCAGGTTGGATCGACCCGTACTGGATGCGAACCATCTCCCTGACTGACCAGTCGTCGCTTATCGCAAAAGGCGATTTTCTGCTGACCAGTAACGGCGGATATTACAACACAGGCCTTTACCTTTGGAAAAGTGAGGCGCAGTTTCAGGGTAAAACCGCTATTACCATGCAAAATGGCGTCGATACCGCACGAGCGGTTTATGCTTATGATGGCGGTAGTAACACCACAAAAGTTGAATTCCAGGATGATTTAAGCATCTCACTGTCTGATACACACGCCAACTATGTGGCGGGTATCGAAGCCGCGGCAGGTGGTATTGTCGATGTGCAGAAAGGTCTGCTGATGACGGATAACAGCGATCCCACCTGGTCCCTGCTCTCCCGTGGAGCAAACAGCCTGATCAACGTGAATTCATTAGAAACCGGCACGGTACAGGTCATTGGCGACATTGGCGCAATTAACGATGCCACGCTCAATATGGTACTGAATAACGAAAACTCATTCCTGACGGCCACCAGCTATACCGCTACGTCTGGCTCAACCAGCAACGGTATTGTTAACCTGGATCTTTCCAACCAGGCCGTGTGGAATATGACCGGTAGCTCTCATGTCACCGACATCACCGTAGACAATGGGACTGTCAATTTCCTGCCCCCGGAAAGCAGCGGTGTGTTTAAGACTCTGACTGTAGAAGGTAATTTCTACGGCGGCGGAACACTGAAAATGAACACAACACTGGGTGGCGATGATTCTCCCACCGATAAACTTATCGTGGAAGGCGACACGTCCGGTAATACGCTGGTTGCGGTGAATAATATCGGCGGTACGGGCTCGCAAACGGTGAACGGTATTGAAATTGTCGAAGTGTATGGCAATTCCGCAGGTACTTTTGCCAAAGCCGGACGTATTGTCGCGGGGGCTTATGACTATGATGTGGTGAAAAAAGGCAGTAACTGGTATCTGACCAACACCTTCATCACTGACCCAGTGCCGGAACCTACTCCCGATCCCGCCCCAACACCGGCCCCAACGCCACAGCCGGAAGGAGAGAAAACCTATCGCCCGGAAACCGGCAGCTATCTGGCGAACACCCTTGCCGCCAACACGCTGTTCACCACCCGGCTTCACGATCGTCTGGGTGAAACCCAGTACACCGACGCGTTAACCGGCGAACAGAAAGTCACCAGCCTGTGGATGCGCCACATCGGCGGACATCACCGCTTCAAGGACGGTTCCGGGCAGATCAGCACCCAGAGTAACCGCTACGTGATGCAACTGGGCGGCGATATCGCGCAATGGAGCACCGACGGCCTCGATCGCTGGCATCTGGGTTTGATGGCCGGTTACGCCAACAGCAAGAGCCGCAGCCACTCCAGCCTGACCGGCTACACCTCTCGCGGGGAAATCAGCGGCTACAGCGCCGGTCTGTACGGCACCTGGTATGCCAACGACGCCGATAAAACCGGTGCGTATGTCGATGGCTGGATGCTCTACAACTGGTTTGACAACACCGTGTCCGGACAGGGGCTGGCGTCTGAAAAGTATGATTCAGACGGCGTCACCGCCTCTGTCGAAACAGGCTACACCTGGAAACTGGCCGAATTCAGCGAGCGTAATGCGCTGTACATCCAGCCTAAAGCCCAGGTCACCTGGATGGATGTGCAGGCCGATACGCACGTTGAGAAAAACGGCACCCGGGTGGTGGATAAAACCGACGGCAACCTGCAAACGCGTCTTGGCGTCAAAGCCTACCTGCAAGGCCATAACGCCATGGATGACGGCAAAGACCGCACCTTTCAGCCGTTCGTCGAAGCCAACTGGCTTCACAACACCCGTAGCTACAGCGTGAAGATGGATGACATCAGCAACGACGTGAAAGGCAACCGCAATATTGGCGAACTGAAAGTGGGCGTTGAAGGCCAGCTTAGCCAGCGTCTGCAACTGTGGGGCAACGTCGCCCAGCAAATTGGCGACAACGGCTACAGCGATACGCAGGGAATGTTAGGACTGAAATACAGCTTCTGACTTTCTACCACCCGTGGTAACACGGGTGGTTTTCTTCCCTCGCCTCCCTTTGTGATCCCATTCGCATCCCTCAGATTTTGTTGTAAATAAGATG
Organism: Citrobacter sp. LST-B2; assembly: GCF_057983045.1. Classification (NCBI taxonomy): domain Bacteria; kingdom Pseudomonadati; phylum Pseudomonadota; class Gammaproteobacteria; order Enterobacterales; family Enterobacteriaceae; genus Citrobacter; species Citrobacter sp. LST-B2. Next base: position 1,174,411 of record NZ_CP192598.1, on the reverse strand, counting down.
GAGTGACGTTATCCAGCTCAGGGAAATGTGGTTTATGGAACCTCTACATGCGGTTTTCCTCACCGTCAGCCTGTTCGTGTTAACCTTCTTCAACCCCGGCGCCAATCTGTTTGTGGTCGTGCAAACCAGTCTGGCCTCCGGACGGCGTGCAGGTGTATTAACCGGTCTGGGCGTTGCGTCAGGTGACGCTATCTATTCCGGGCTGGGGCTGTTTGGCATGGCGACGCTGATCACCCAGTGCGAGGCGGTTTTTTCGGTGATCAAAATTGGCGGCGGCGCGTATCTGCTGTGGTTTGCCTGGAACAGTATGCGTCACCAGGCCACACCGCAGATGCCAACGCTGCAGCAACCCGTTAGCGCGCCATGGACCGTGTTCTTTCGTCGTGGCTTACTGACCGATCTGTCAAATCCGCAAACCGTCCTGTTTTTTATCAGTATCTTCTCCGTTACGCTGAGTGCCGACACACCCATGTGGGCAAGGATGATGGCCTGGGCCGGGATTGTGCTCTCTTCGGTTATCTGGCGCGTCTTTCTAAGCCAGGCCTTTTCGTTGCCTGCCGTGCGTCGGGCATACGGCAGAATACAGCGCGTCGCCAGTCGCATCATCGGCGCGATAATTGGCCTGCTGGCGTTACGTTTAATTTATGAAGGGATTACGCATCGGTAACATACTGTTTAGAGAGAGGATTTCATGCCCATACTGCCGGATGGCGATGCGTTGCGCCTTATCCGGCCTACAGGTTTTTTGCCTGGCCGGGTAAAGCGAAACCGCCTCCCGGCACTTTGCATCAGAACGACGCTTTAACACCGATCATCGCTGAAGTGTCGCTGTAGCCGTTGTTACCAACTTGCTGTGCGACGTTGCCCCACAGGGCGACGTTCTTCGTCAACTGGCCTTCAACCCCGGCTTTCAGTTCGCCAATATTGCGGGCGCCTTTCAGATTCACATTTTCACCGTTCATTGCGACGCCAAAGTCTTTGCTGTTGTGGATCCAGTTGGCTTCGACAAACGGCTGGAAGGTATGGTCTTTGCCGTCGTCCAGTGTGTTGTGGCCCTTGCCGAACAGACGGACGCCGACGCGTGTCTGGATGTTGCCATCGCCGTTACCTTCAACGCGGGTACCGTTAACTTCTTTGTGCTCATCTGCCTTCACGCCCATCCAGGTGATCTGGGCTTTTGGCTGAATATACAGCGCGTTACGCTCGCTGAGTTCGGCCAGTTTCCAGGTGTAGCCGGATTCAACAGAGGCGGTGAAGCCCTTAGAATCATACTCTTCAGATTCGACATCACGACCAGAAACGGTGTTATCAAACCAGCTGTACTGCGCCCAGCTATCGACATACGCGCCTTCATGCGTCGCGTTGTCCTGCAGCCAGGTGCCGTACAAACCAACACTGTAACCACTGATGCGGCTGTCGGCCCGGTTACCGTTACGCTGGTTTTCGGCGCGCGCTTTCTGGTTGGCATAACCGGCCATCAGGCCCAGATGGTAGCGGTCGGTGTTGTCCGAAGACCACTGCGCAATGTCGCCGCCCAGTTGCATGACATAACGGTTGGCCTGCATATCCAGTTGACCACTGCTGTCTTTCTGACGGGTATGACCGCCCACGTTACGCAGCCACATACTGGTGACGGCTTCTTCGCCGGTCAGCGCGTCCACGTAATGCGTTTCGCCCAGACGATCCTGCAAACGGGTATTGAACAGCGTGTTCGCCGCCTGCAGGTTCATGCCGTACAGACCGGCTTCCGGACGCACCGCGTGTTCGCGCGGCGTCGGAGCTGGCGGCTGCGGATCGGTAGGATTCAGAGGATCCAGCGGAGTAACCGGAGACAGGGCGCTGCTCAGATACCAGTTTTTATTATTCTCGCCTTCACCGCGATGCAGGGTGTAGTCATACGCACCGGCCACGATACGGCCATTTTGTTTAAACACACCGTCAGAATTGCCGCCAACGCTAATCAGTTCGATGCCCGACGTCGTCAGACCGCCCGCGCCCCCGGCGTTCAGTACTTTAACGTTCGTGGTGCCGGAGGTGTTGCCCGCAACGATCATCCGGTCAGTCGGTGAGCTGTCATCGCCCAGTTGGGTGTTGATCACGAGATTACCGTTAGTGCCTGTGTAATCACCGTCCACTGTCAGGGTTTTGAAGCTCGCGGTATCACGCGTCAGCATACGACGCTTTGTGGCGGCTGGCATAAAGGTCAGCGTGGAGTCATTCAGCGTCAGGTTGGTGAGCTGAGAACTTTTGGTCATGTTCCAGGCCGAGCCGTCGGCCAGCGACAGGTTATTCACCGCATTACCGCTGGTGACCATCCCGCCGACGAAACGCGACTGGTTAATCGCATTCACATCAACCACGGCGGAATCCAGGGCTTCAATCGTCCCGACAACGTCGATTTTCTGCGGGTTAATCGTCACGCGGGAGTCGGCGTTTTCCGCCAGAATGGCAGTGGCATCCGGGTCGTTGTAGTTAACCCCCATCTGTACCCCACCGTTCAGCGTGATCTCGCCGCCTTTATTCGCCTGAACGTATTTCCAGCTCCCGCTGCGGGTGGTATCGACAACATCAATGTTCAGACGACCATTAATGTCGATTTTACCCGCCGTGAGCGCATCTTCTTTACTGGCCCGAATGCCGGTACCGGTTGTTTGCTGATGCCCCTGAGTGTCCAGCGTGATATTCAGGTCGTTACTGGTAAACTGCGAAGCGCCCACGGACTCGACACCACTGAGAACCGTACTCTCCGCGCCTGACTTCAGCAGCAGGCTCGTCTTCCCTGCCATGGTCACATGTGCATCCAGATCAACGCCGGTGAGACCATCTGAAACCCAGATCCCGGAAATCACGCCATTCGCATCGTTCACGGTGACATCAATAGCGGTGTCGCCCAACGCTTCAACGTCAGCCCCGTTAGAACTGATACCGTCCGCATACTGATCGGCGACGGATGTAATCGTGGCATTTTTATAACGAATCAGTGAACGGTCGGCATCCACACTGGATTCCGAATCGAGGCCGACGGCGTAGAATGTCCCCTTACTATTGACGATCAAATTTTCAGCGTTGATTTTCGATCCCGACTTTGCATAGATCGCGAAATTCTTCCCATTCGCCCCGGTCACCGCAGAATTAACCGTGGTGGTGCCGGTTAAGGTAAAGACGCCATTGTGTTTATTGCCCAGAATGCCCGCAATATCTTTGCCATCACGCTTTTGACTCATATTTATCGTCAAATTATTGGCAACGATCGAGCCTTTTTGCGCGAGATAGGCTGCACTGTTACCACCCACCTGAACGATACCCACCGCATACATGAACTGATAATCATTATCCAGCGGAATGTCTGGTCGCCCCTCGACGGTGCCTGGAATGACATCGCCGATGATATGATTCACGGTAGTCCCTGAACCTAAATTAATGGTTCCGCTGTTGGCGACAATCACTGTCCCGTTGGAAATTAAAAAGTCACCGTTTTCAAATTCGCCCCCACCCGAGACCGTGGGCGTTCCGCCTGGGTTGGTAATGGTTACACCACCATTATTCGCCACGGAGATCGTATTGTTTTCCCCTGCGGTGCTAATGATTTTATATTCCTGATCTTTAGCGATGATCCCGCTTCCGCTAATAATACCATCTACATCATGAATGACTGCACCGGCGTTATTTGCCATTAACAGACTACTGATTAACAACGCCATGGTTGTTAATTTAAATTCTTTTCTCTTCATATCAATTCCACTGTATCGAAATAACAGCACGCTATACATCGCATGATTAAATGCAGTGTATTTGTGAATGCGTTAAGTAAAAGTCACGGCAATGTAACGTATGTCCTTCCGACCCAAACGCCCTGAGTCTCATTGCGGTATTTAGGCAATATTTTCCAGATATCAGGCGTGAGAACAAATGAAATGATCTTAGCCATGATGACAATTCAATCATCTTAAGAACAAAACAACAAAAGAATATAATTCCTTAAATGACATTATATACAGCATATCATTTCATTAAATGCAGTTCAGAAATGAGGTGTTTAAGAATAATTAATCTTCACTTAAGATCTTTCCTCATTAATCAGACATAAAGGATCATGTGAAACCTCATTTTGTGAGGAAGAGTGACGGTATTTCGCCGATCATCTCCGGCAACATAGCGACAACAGGCCGACGTTTTTTCAGCCTGAAGCATGTTCTAGTGGGAATAGCATTAACGATTATGAGACGGGCGTTTGTTCGTCAGAATAAAGATTTTACCTGGCAAGAAAAAATAAAACCGGCGCATCAGGCACCGGTTTTATCTGTGAGTGTTAATTATCGGTCAGGCATTTTACGCCGGTTTTTGCTCCGTTTTCGTTTGCGCGTTTTCCAGCATCCGACGCACCGGAACAATCAGCACAATCAGTACTGCCGCACAAATCAGCAATGCAATGGAGCAGCGGGCGAAGAGATCAGGCAGCATGTCCAGTTGGTCGGCCTTAACGTGCCCACCAATCAGACCCGCCGCCAGGTTACCTAAAGCGCTGGCGCAGAACCACAGGCCCATCATCTGACCCCGCATTCTTTCGGGCGCTAACAGCGTCATGGTCGCCAGACCAATCGGGCTCAGACACAACTCACCCAGCGTCAGCATCAGGATGCTGCCCACCAGCCAGAACGGCGATACGCCTGCTCCACCGTTGCTCAGGACATTCTGCGCCGCCATCATCATCAGGCCAAAGCCCGCTGCCGCGCACAGAATACCGATAACAAACTTGGTGATACTGCTCGGGCGCACATTTCGGCGCGCCAGTGCCGGCCAGGCCCAGCTAAAGACCGGAGCCAGCAGGATGATAAACAGGGCGTTGATCGACTGGAACCAGACGGCTGGAATTTCGAAATCTCCGATCATGCGGTTGGTGTAGTCGTTCGCGAACAGGTTGAACGAGGTTGGTTTCTGCTCAAACGCCGACCAGAAAAAGGCCGCAGAAACCAGTAAAATAAAGCAGACCAACAGTCTGGCGCGCTCTTTGCGGGTCAACCCGGCAAACACGAACAGATAGATAAAGTAGAGCGCCACAGACGCGGCAATAACGTAGACCAGCATGCTGGCAACGGCGACCGGATTAATGACAATCACGCCCTGGGCAATCAGCGTCACAATGATGGCAACACCAACGGCCAGCGCCAGCAACCAGCGTCCCACGCCGTTTCTCTTCACCACCGGGCTGTTCCAGGTCGAATCAAGCCCCACTTCGCGGTCATAGCGTTTCATGGAAGGAACGGCAAACACGCGGAAGATGATCAGTGCGACCAGCATCCCGATCCCACCGATACCAAAGCCCCAGTGCCAGCCGTGAGATTTGATTAACCAGCCAGAGATCAACGGGGCAATGAATGACCCCATGTTAATCCCCATGTAGAACAACGAAAAACCGCCATCGCGGCGGGCATCGCCTTTCTTATAGAGGGTTCCCACCATGACCGAGATACAGGTTTTGAACAGACCCGACCCCAGCACGATAAACATCAAACCGATGAAAAACAGGTTGTCGCCCATCCAGGCCGACAGGGCAATCGACAGATGGCCGAGCGCGATCAGGATCGAGCCGTACCACACCGCGCGTTGCTGCCCGAGCCAGTTATCCGCGAGCCAGCCGCCCGGCAGCGCTGCCAGGTACATACTGCCGGCAAAAATACCGACGATAGCAGACGCATTTTCCCGCGCCAGTCCCATGCCACCGTCGTAGACGGTCGCGGCCATGAACAGAATCAGTAACGGACGAATGCCATAAAACGAAAACCGTTCCCACATCTCCGTGAAGAACAGTGACCCCAGCGGATAGGGATGGCCGAAGAACGTTCGGCTTTCGTTTTTATTAACAGAGGAATGCATAATTTCTCCCGAAATGGTGTGTTGTCTTGCTTGTAGCCGCTGAATTACCCGCCGACCATTCATCTATCTGGTCGATCATTCACATCCAGCGAAATATTATTTAACCATTTGATAACCATAAGACAGTTTTGTCTAGTGCCAACATCGGGACTTTAAGATGAAAACTCGATAGATGTCTAGTTTTGTAGATTTTCTGTTTGATAAACAAGGATAATGATTGACTTTAAAGGCTTGCAAATAATTGCCTATCAATTTTTTAATAAACAAGGTGTTATCTACAAGCATTGTCCCGGGAAGCGCGAAGGATCGAGCTGTATCTTCCAAGGCATTTTTTTACTGAGATACTTGCACGGGAGGTTGAATCGCTTCGCCGTCGCCCGAATGACATGGCTGAATCCTGAGGATGAATCATGCCCTTGCCAGGTAAGGTTCCCTGTTATAGCGAAAAGCCCGACAGCGTAAGCCATCGGGCATCGGGTTTCTCTGGTTGCAGCACAGAGCAATTGTCGTTTATACCATCTCTCGACGTCCCATCAGGGCGTAGAGCTTGCCGGCAAAGGTTTCACTGACCGGCCACTCTTCAGCGGCAATACGGGTCGTCGTGTGAAAACCGCACTGCGCCAGCAACTGCAAATACTCGTCATCCCGCCAGGCCCGCGTCTGGCTGCTAAAATGCACAACGCTGGCATCGGCCTTGAGCGCCCAGAACGTCGTGGTGCTGGTTTGCGTTTCTTCATTCCAGCGATTTTCGCTTAATAACAGATGCGGTTCGGCGAGAAAAAGCCCCTCTGGACACCGCTGCCAGGACGCGGGAGCCATCCCCTGTCTTTTGACCTCGTCAAACGTATGCACTTCAATCAGCAACTTGCCCCCCGGCTTCAGCCAGGCTGCACTACGCGCCACCAGCCGTTGCGCATCCTCAAAACTGAAGACATTGATTTCACCGAAGGTCATCATAACGAAATCAAACGTGCCATCAGGCTGGTAGTCGCGGACGTCCTGTTCCTGATAATCAATATCCAGCGCTGCGCTCTGCGCCTGTTCTCGCGCCCACTGCACAGAGGCCGGAGAAAAATCGACGCCAGTGCAATCAAATCCGCGCTGCGCGAGACGTTGAGTGTAAAATCCGGGGCCGCATCCCAAATCAAGTATTGTTGCGCCCACGGGAAGCTGGCGGGCGATCCAGTCGACCTGTTGTTCAATGACCGAGAGTTTACGACTGGCCCAGTCGTGTTCCTGCGACAAATGGTTTTCCAGCATCCTGCGGCTGAAATCCGGATCATTCCACGGGATCTTTCCGCCCGTTTCACGATCGTTGTATTGTCCACTCAGAAGTGTCAGTTCAAGAAGATTCATCCGTTGATCTCATCGTAATGTACCTGGTGGCTGAAATATCGCTCCAGCCTGCCTTCACAACGGGCGCATTATCTCATGCTTCCGGGATTATTTACCCCACTCCAACTCACACCAATTCAGATTTGTCAGCAGGAAAATCTGATAAGCGAACAGGATTAATCACCTTCAGGGTTTTATTTTTGTGTTGAATAATCCCTTGCTGCGCAAGTTTTATCAGCGCACGATTGAGTTGCCTGACAGAAACTCCCAACATGGCCGCGAGCGACTCTCTTTTCTCCAGTTGAATTGTGGCGCCTTCGTTTTGCGTTTTAATAAGTAAGAATTTACGCAATTTAGATTCCACCGAAATCGCGCCACTGGAATGGATCAGTGAATTATGCAGTAGTTTATGACTTAAATTCTGGCACATAAAAAGAAGAAAGGCGGGATCGTTCATCGCGTGTTCTTTTACGGCCTCGACCGGTAGGGTCAGTAACCATGAGTCCGTTAATGCCTGAACGGAACCGACGGCCTTACTTTTCTTAATGGAGAAAAGTTCCATTTCGCCAACCACCGAAAAAGGCGTTTCAAAAGAATAAACCGCGTGCGTCCCGTTTGGATTATGGCGCTCGACCTGCAGTTTACCGTCAACCAGGAAATAGAGATGCGTCAAATAGGTGTTTTGCGTCATCAGATACTCCCCGGCATCAATTTTGACCAGACGCAGTGTCGCTAACAGGGAGGGGTTAATTATCGCCGACAACCTGTTCGTTAAAATAAACCGCTCTTTTAAGGCACTGTCATTGATATTTTTCATCTTCCCCTCGACGCAATCCCATTTTCCCTTTATGGGATAGCACAATAAAGTGAGCGCGGCGATAACAAAAAGGACATCTGTCTCTTTTACTATCGCCAACTCCCTGTGTTGTCACATTGATGCGAATTGACTACTGTGCGTACCACACCTTTTCATGACGTGTTCAGGAACTCAGTTCCACTTAAGTGTCATCAACCTGTCTTCACGGCAGGAGGCACCAGAGGTCTGCGCTACCGACGCTGAATATATTTGTTATGCAAATAAGATGTGGCGCTCATTTTTTGAACACAGCCAGCCCTATTCTGTGAACCGTTTTCAGGAGGTCAAAAACTTGAAAAAGCTTCTGATAGGTTGTTTGTTCGGGAATACGGCAAATTCTCTTGCCAAAAAGATGCAGGTACTGGCTGAAAGCCGCGGCTATCCTCTCATGATAAGCGCGGTGGGGCTGGATAATTTCGAAAGCGTGGCGCCCGCTTTCGACGGTTTTCTCATAGCGCCGCATATTCAGTACAAGCTCAATGAAATTTATGACATTGTCGGAAATGCACGCCCTGTCGCCATTATTGAAAGCCTGCCCTACGCGTCGCTGGATGCGGAGAAAGTGTTAAACTTTGTGAAGGAGAAAATGCCTGAGCTGGCAGCCTGACGCCGCAACGTATTAGCCGCTTCCGCTCATGAATAAGAATAACAGGGGCAATCTCAAAAAATTAAACCCGGTGCGTTACGCCGGGTTTGTCTATGTTAATAAAGCGTCACCCTTTCAAGAATTTCCAGCGTCTTCGGCAGTGCGGCCGCCCAGGGCTGGCTGCTGCCCATCTTGATGTTGGGCTTGTTTTTACCGTGGAAATCGCTGCCGCTGGTCGCCAACAACGCTTTATCCAGCGTGAACTGATAAAGTTCGCGACGAAGTGCTTCATCATGATAGCTGGAAAAAACCTCCACGCCCTGTACGCCGAGCGGCAACATTTGCTCAATCACCGACAACGGCTTTTCCTTTACGTTGGCACCGATATGCGCAATCACCGGAATACCGCCGTTATCAATAATCATCGACGCCATCTCTGCCATGGGCGGCAGTTCAACCTTCACATGACAGGGTTTGTCGCGGCCAAAAAAATCCCAGAAGAAGTTAATCAACGGCATGTCGCTGCGAGAGTTCCCTGCCCGGTACGGCAGCAACAGTTCATGATTCGCATTGCGCGCATCCTCTAAAATTAACTCCGCCATCTGCTCTTCCTGCGGAACGCGATCGCCCGCCAGGGCATACAGGCGATCGACGTCAAGCTGGAACCCGAGCGCCCGAAGTTTCGCCAGTTTCAGCGGGGTCGCGACGCTTTCCAGATGGTGGAAATTCTGCTCGACGACGTCAAAATCCCGACAATCACGACGAAAACCGTAGCCCAGCAGATGATAGTTATTACCCGCAAACGAGCAGTCAATTTCAATGCCCGTCATCACTCTCACAGCGTTTTCATTGCCATAGTGAATAGCTTCCTCAACGGACCGCGCCGAGTTGTGATCGGTTATCGCCAGCACCGCCAGGTTCGCCGCTTTCGCCATTGTCAACAGATCGCTGACAGGGAAATCCGCATCGTCGCTGTATACCGAATGCATGTGCAAATCGATACGCTTCATCATCTTCTCCTTAAGCTGATATTCAGGTACTGCAGGCACTATATGACCAGGCAGGGGATTAATACAGCGCCGCGCGCGCGAAAATTCTGAGTTTGAAAATCAGTAGAAATATCGGTGCGGGTTAATCCGTTTCTCATAAGGAGAACCCGAGGGGAGCATTACGTTCGTCCCCTCATTGTGAAAACGATTAATTTTCCGAATAAAGGAAATAATCAAAATCGGCATTAATGCGCTCGCCGGTGAAATCCTGACAACAACAGATGAAAAATCAACAAAGGGATATCTCTATGATCGATAATCTGGAGACCTCATCGAAGACTTCCGACTTTAGTGGAGAGTGTCTCATGACACTCTCCACTAATATCTGTCAGAACATATAACGGAAATTCGCGTTTATCGCGTTATCCACGTTGTACTTACCAAAGGCGGATTTCTCAAACTCCAGCCCGAAGCGCATGTTGTCCTTTATCTGCGCATTCATGCCGACATTGAACAACATCCGGCTGTCCTTCTCCCCTTTAATCCGTTTCTCTCCGGACGCATCACGAAGTACGGTCTCGCCGTTATTCAGCAGGTCGAACTGCCAGCTGGTGCCGGCCCGGGCCGTCACGCTCCAGTCCTTACCGCTGAAGGTTTTGCCCAGCTCCACACCTGTCCGGCCGACCAAGGGACTGAAGTCCTTGTTCTTCATGCTCAGGTCCATATTTCCCTCTTTCCAGCGGAACGTTTTGCCGGACACCGCGCCATAAACCAGTTCGGCCTGCGGCTCAATAAAGGTGTCCTCCGTCAGGTGATAACGGTAACCCGTTTCGGCACCGGCATACCAGGAGTGCGTACCATAATGCTTCGTCCCCAGACCGGCAAAGTTGCCTGTGTAGTCATTGTCATGGTGAATATATTTACCAATCAAATCGATATAGGCACCGGAATTAAACAGCGCTGAAGCATACAGACCGCCGCCCACGGATTTTGTCTTCCCGCTGAACGCATCACTGTCTGCGCTGCTGTCGGTATAGGTCATCGTGACACCAGTGAACAGGTCCACACCGTCCAGCGTATGTTTTTTGTCAAAACCGACCTGAACGTGAGTGTAGTTATCACTGTACCCGCCGTCTGCTGAACCGGTGCCGTTCATGATACGGGCCCAGGCTCCGGCATCACCTTTCGTGTCACGCAGCTCCCCCATACGTTTATTCAGATTGTTCACTTCCGTCATGAAGTTTTTGTAGCCGGCATTCATGAAACTGTCCGCCTTCGCCGCAGCGGCTTTGTCAGCCTCTGCTCTGAAACCATCCAGAATCCACTTCGTACTGCCGCCGGTGGTGTCGACATGCAGCGTCGGTGTCACCCGGCTGAACCCCGTGACCCGGGTACCGGCCTTAAAGACATCCCCTGCCGTGCCGGCCGGGGCGCTGACCAGCGGGATGTTCAGGGACTGCCCCGGAGCCGGGTTCTTCATAAAGCTGACATTCAGGGTGTTGTCTGAACCGCTGGCTTTCCCCGTCACGCTGATTTTATCGGCGTTTTTCAGGTCAGTACGCAGGACAAAGTCACTGCCCGTGGCATCAAGCGTGTTTACCGTCAGGGTGCGGAAGGCGCCCTTTTCTTCAGACTGTACCCGGCTGTTACGGGCCGTCAGGTTGTTGACGGTGGAATCTCCGGTCAGCTGCCACAGACCACTGTTCATGCTGACGTTTCCCTTACCGCCGGTGATGGCACCGTAGTATGCCGCGTTATATCCACCAAACATTCCTTCAGCCAGTGCGGACGAAACGGAGGAAGACAGCGTCCCGGGCGCATCCGTTCCAATACGGACAGCGGACGGGCTGGTTGCATGAATGTCCCCGGAAACATGTGCCCAGTTGCGGATGTCCAGAGTGGCATTGTTGCCGGTCAAATCGTATCCTTCTGTCATAGACAACATCGGCGTGAACTGACCGTCTGAGCCGGTAACCGGCGTTCCGCTCAGGGAAAGCGTACCATTCTTCCCAATCTGAACCCGGCCGTCACTGTAGAGCCCTTTCTGTGCTTTCAGATGACCGCCGTCACGAACGGAGAGAGCAGAGTTCACGAAGATACCGCTGTCCTGCAGCACGGCCTCAGATGAGGTGACGTTTACCTGACTGTCATGAGCCTCAATCCCGCCGGTGAAGCGGTTGTTAATGTCCAGCGTGGAGCCTTTCTGCAGCGTGATATTGCCCTGATACTGGCTTTCCACCGGAGAAGATGTACCTTCCTCCGGATTGACGTAATTACCGGTACTGTCATTTTTATCAATAATGACCTTATTACTTCCCAGCGTGATATGGCTGTTGTCCGACTGTATGTCACCGTTCAGGACAGCATTACGTGAAAGATGGAAGTCAGCATTCTTCAGCGACAGCGTTTTCAGTGTGAACTGACGGTTCTCCCAGTCTTTCTGGGTCAGGGAGACGGGGGCACTGCCGTTGACTGAAGCATGGATAACCGGATGCCCCTGGAAAATCAGACTGCCCCCCTCTTTACTCAGGTTTCCGCCAGGCAGATTTACGGAACCATCCATCACCACCTTACGTTCACCCGGCAATTGCGGGATAGTGACATCCATATTCCCGGTCAACTGGCCATGATAGATGACGGGCTGTTTTGCACGTTCAGCCAGGACCCGGTCTTTTACTGTCTGAATGGCTTTGTTTTTATCAGTACCGACAAATTCCCATTGTTTCGGGTCATTCAGGCTGTTCCCCCACAGGGTATTACCATAGGTGGAGGATTTAAGAATATAGTAGGATGTCTGTCCATTCAGATTACGGCTGTATAAGCTTCCGGGTGTACCTTTTCCGCCAAACGGATTAACAGTACCAATCGGGACGCTGACTTCTTCATTATTTGCTGTAGACAAATTCAGTGACAGGTGGGATTTATTCGCGGCCTTGTTTGCAATGACCGCACCATAATCAGACACCCGCAGACGAGTGAAAGTGATATCGTTACCGTTCAGGTCAAGCACCCCTCCCCGATAACCCCAGGAGATATTATCCGGGTTAACCTGTCGTGAATCCGCAAGCACAACGGTCGGACGTCCACTGGCAAGATTGACTGAGCTGAAAGCCTGGACATTTCCTGCGGCATCAGGCTTTTGAGCCAGAATGACAGTCCCGTCCCCGGTTTTAAGCCCGCCGGGATTAACCCCGATACCGCTTACGGTCAGCGTCCCTTCACCAAGTTTATGCAGGTTGTCACCGGCCACGCCGTTGACCTTCCAGGTCACATTAGTACCTTCGTCCGTAACGATACCGGCACCTGTCCATGTTTTTCCGGCGTCAGCAGACACTGTGTAACTGTCTTTAAATTCCAGATAGCCGGCCCCCTGCGTTACGCTGTCTTTCAGGAGAATTGTGCCGTTCTGTCCACTGAACACCAGATTTTTGCCCGAATTGAGGTCTTTTCCTTTCTGACCGTGCATATCCCAGGTTGTTGTCCCCTGAGACAATGTGCCAGTACCGGTATTCTGGTCAAAATGCCAGGCAAGAGGTTCTTTACCAGAGACAGCAGCGACAGGGGTATCGAAATCCTCTTCCATAACCTTATTCAGATAATCGGTCGGAATAACGTTCCACCAACTTGTTGCTCCAGTAAGGCCAGCATAGGATCTTAAAACACCAACCATGACCCATTTTTTTTGCAATGAGTCGTAAGCAAAAAGCGGTGAACCACTGTCTCCGGGAACGCCATAACTTGGTATGATCCCATTAACCGGATTGAAAGTCTGGCCGGGGTTGGTAACAATGGTTCCGTTTGAAATGAGGGGAGTACCAATTGTTCCCCCTGTTTTAAAAGCATATCCGCCTGCAATCCTGGTTAATTTTCCATCCCTGTCTTTTGTATATTGCGCTCCACTCCCCACACGATAAAACTCCGTATAACGTTCAGTATTTTTATAGGCATTAACTTTGGTACCTTCAGCTGTAACGCTGACAGGGGCAACTTCAGTGACCAGTTTATTCAGGCGTGGTGCATGGAAATCAGTAGAGGGGTGATCATTACGATCGACTATCGTATAAGTATTTTTCCCATCACCGAAACTGACACTTTGATAACCACTGTTATGTTTCACACTGGCCAGATACTGCGGCGAAATCAGTGTGGCCACCCCACTGGTACTTACGCTACTGAAATCCGCCATTGGTGCTTTATCCAGACGACCTACAAGCTGACCATTTTTATCATAGACGGGGATATCAGTAGCACCGGGAACAAAGAGTCCTTTATTCTCTGCAAAGTCGCGAAATAACTGATAAGAAATATCGTCTCGAACAATACCAGCCTGTGACATCATCGGATAAGATAAACAAGTCACAGAGATGCTAATAAGTGATATTTGCTTTAATTTCCGGCTTGTTCGTTTAACCACCCGGCTGGCCAGCTCAGATACAGCAATGAGCCCTTGCGTAACAGGGCAATATTTAAGTGAATATATTTTGTTCACAGCAAACTCTCCACGACCCTCATAGATAACATCAACAATTAAACTAATTTATATTCAGCTAATAAAAAAGGATATGTTAAACATGACAAAAGAAAATAAAGTATAATTATTTTAAATTAACACCTCCGCCAATCAATAAAGTCCCGACACTTCACTTTTTGAAAACATCATTTTCCTGATCTGGTGTTAACTTTTATATCATAAAATTATGCATATTCATGTCGATTTATCAAAAAATTCATTTAATTATCATTTTGTGATATTTTACTGCCACCCCCCCCCAAAAAAAAAAAAAAAAAAAAAAAAAAATCATAAACATCAAATATTAGCATCAATAGAATTACACCAATCAACAAATCAGTTTTTCCTTATTGACCTTGCGTAAGAGGCTGCTTATATCGAAATTATTTTGAGGCGTTGAATCGCCACGGATAATCCAGACACTTCAGAGCCGTTGATAATATTGATTTTCACTTTCTGCCGGTGGCATCCGATCGCCAGAACCATACCGACGTTTATTGTTATAAATATTTCGATGTAATCAAAAATATCACTGCGGCTTCTTCACGCGTTCCGTAGAACTATTTCTTTATCCGTTCACGCTTCAATAGCGGGAAAAACTTTCTGCAACGGCGTTGTCGTGGCATTTACCACGACGACTCATACTACAACCCTTTAGTCCGTGTGATTTCGGAAACGACTGTCACTCATAGCTTGTGTATGACGACCTTGATCAGAATGAACCAGCACCTGTTTTGAGGATTACGTCGCCAGACGGCCATCAGAGGCGTATTTATCTCTGGATATAGCAACCCTGTCGCGTATGAAGCTTGATCGGGGGCATCTTCCTGGATCGAACACAGAATGCCCCCACTGATGCCCCCGGCTGTGACTAGATTCCGGTTGAGTCCCGTTGATAACAAGAGATAAGATCGGGCTATAAACCGCAGTAGATGGGCTTTAATTGATTTCTGTAGGCCTGGGAAGCGTTTGAAATGGTGCCGATAATAGGAGTCGAACCTACGACCTTCGCATTACGAATGCGCTGCTCTACCAACTGAGCTATATCGGCCCTGAAGAGGACGTGACCACGAGTGTGAACACGGGGTAGAAGGTTAAAACTAACCAGGCGATGCGTCAATAGCCTTGCGAATCAAGTGGCTGATTTTGCATCACCCGGCGTTATTTAGGCACGAATCGTATCGTCACCAAAGCCGATCCACTTATAGGTAGTCAGCGCTTCCAGCCCCATAGGACCACGGGCATGTAATTTTTGCGTACTGACGGCAACTTCCGCACCGAGACCAAACTGTCCGCCATCGGTAAAACGGGTCGAGGCGTTGACGTATACCGCGGACGAATCCACTTCGTTCACAAAACGGTTCGCGTTGTGCATGGTGCGCGTCAGGATGGCGTCGGAATGCTGAGTGCCGTGCTCGCGAATATGCGCGATGGCGTCATCCAGGTCCGCGACGATTTTGACGTTCAAATCCAGCGACAGGAACTCGTCGTCAAATTCTTCCGCTTTCACTGCCACCACGTTTGCCGGGCCCGAGCTCAACAGGGCAAGCGACCGTTCATCCGCATGCAGCGTTACACCGCTCTCCGCCATCTGCTGACTCAGCGCAGGCAGAAAACGCGCCGCGATGTCCTGGTGCACTAACAGCGTCTCTACCGTGTTACAAGTACTCGGACGTTGCGTTTTCGCATTGACGATAATCTTCAGCGCCGGGGCAATCTCTGCGCTGTCGTCGACAACGATATGACACACCCCAATCCCACCGGTGATCACCGGAATGGTCGACTGCTCGCGGCACAGCTTATGCAGACCCGCGCCGCCACGCGGAATCAGCATGTCGATATATTTGTCCATGCGCAGCATCTCATTCACCAGCGCACGGTCGGGGCTTTCAATGGCCTGAACCGCCGCTTCCGGTAGCCCGCAGGAGGTTAACGCCTGCTGGATCACGCGCACGGTGGCAGCATTGGTGCGATACGTCTCTTTACCGCCGCGCAGAATCGCCGCATTGCCCGTTTTCAGGCACAGAGAGGCGACATCGACGGTGACGTTCGGGCGGGCTTCATAAATCACGCCAATCACGCCCAGCGGCACACGGCGACGCTCCAGACGCAGCCCGCTGTCCAGTAGCCCTCCGTCAATCACCTGCCCAACCGGATCCGCCAGATTGCAGACCTGACGGACGTCATCCGCAATGGCCTTCAGGCGCGCCGGCGTCAGCGCCAGGCGATCAAGCATCGCCTCGCTCAGACCGTTCGTACGCGCTTCGGCCACGTCCTGCGCATTGGCGTTCAGGATAGTTTCCGTTTGCGCTTCAAGCGCATCAGCTATTTGTTCCAGCACGCGATTTTTTTCGCGGCTGGAGAGTTGCGCCAGTTTGTACGACGCGGCTTTGGCAGCAATGCCCATTTGTTCCAGCATTTATCTGCTCCTTAACGGGTAATCATATCATCGCGATGAACGGCGACCGGGCCATATTCGTAACCCAGAATCGCGTCAATCTGCTGAGAGTGGTGTCCGGCAATGCGGCGCAGCGCGTCGCTGTTGTAGCGGCTCACGCCGTGGGCAATATCACGCCCCTCCAGATTACAGATGCGGATCACTTCACCACGTGAGAAGTTGCCTGTCACGCTTTTAATGCCTTTCGGTAGCAATGAACTGCCGCGTTCCAGAATCGCCGCCATCGCGCCTTCATCGACGGTGATTTCACCAGCAGGCGGCGCGCCAAAGATCCAGCGCTTGCGGTTCTCCAGCGGAGAGGCCTGTGCATGGAAGCGGGTACCGACAGAGATGCCTTCCATCACATCACCAATCACGCCCGGCTTGCTGCCAGCGGCGATAATCGTGTCAATCCCGGCGCGGCAGGCGACGTCAGCGGCCTGCAACTTAGTGCCCATGCCGCCCGTTCCCAGCCCCGATACGCTGTCGCCGGCGATTGCGCGCAACGCGTCATCAATCCCGTAGACATCTTTAATCAGTTCGGCCTGCGGGTCGGTACGCGGATCGGCGGTGAACAGCCCCTGTTGATCGGTCAGCAGCAGTAGTTTGTCCGCCCCGGCGAGGATCGCCGCCAGCGCGGAGAGATTGTCATTGTCGCCCACTTTAATTTCCGCTGTGGCAACTGCATCGTTCTCATTGATCACCGGAACGATATTGTTATCCAGCAGGGCACGCAGAGTGTCGCGCGCATTCAAAAAGCGTTCCCGGTCTTCCATGTCCGCCCGCGTCAGCAGCATCTGCCCGACGTGAATGCCGTAAATCGAAAACAGCTGTTCCCACAGTTGGATCAGTCGGCTCTGCCCGACCGCCGCCAGCAGTTGCTTGGTGGCAATGGTCGCCGGCAGTTCCGGATATCCGAGATGTTCACGCCCGGCGGCGATAGCGCCCGACGTGACGATAACAATACGGTGTCCTGCGGCATGCAACTGCGCGCACTGACGAACAAGTTCTACGATGTGGGCACGGTTCAGGCGGCGCGATCCGCCCGTTAGCACACTGGTGCCGAGTTTTACCACCAGCGTCTGGCTGTCACTCATGATTCTCTGCCGTTCAAAATAGGGAAAATGATAGTAAACGAACGTTTTAGCAGGACTGGCCCCGGTTGCCAACAAGCAGCGCATAAAGCATGGAATTTTGTTGTGCTGGATCAGCAAGCGTAGCGGCAATTTTTGACGTTTTTATTACTGAAACAGAAAAACATCCTTTTTTAAAATTATTCTTACGTTGTCATAAAACCTTCACTCCAGAACGTTAAAACCCTCTTGTCTTTCAACGGGGATCACACCCAGTAAATAATAGCGCGTACGTTAAATCAGGACTGAAAATGAAAAAGAGCACTCTGGCATTAGTGGTGATGGGTATTGTGGCATCGGCATCCGTGCAGGCAGCGGAAGTGTTTAATAAAGACGGTAATAAACTGGATGTGTATGGCAAAGTCAAAGCGATGCACTATTTCAGCGACAATGACAGCAAAGACGGCGACCAGACCTATGTCCGCTTTGGTTTTAAAGGCGAAACGCAGATTAACGATCAACTGACTGGTTACGGTCGTTGGGAAGCGGAATTTGCGGGCAACAAAACCGAAAGCGAATCTGGTCAGAAAACGCGTCTGGCGTTTGCCGGGGTCAAGCTAAAAGATATCGGTTCTTTCGATTACGGTCGTAGCCTGGGCGCGCTATATGACGTTGCCGCCTGGACCGATATGTTCCCGGAATTTGGTGGTGACGGCCTGGCGCAGACCGATAACTTTATGACCAAACGCGCCAGCGGTCTGGCGACATACCGGAACACCGACTTCTTCGGCGTGATCGACGGTCTGAACATGACCCTGCAATATCAGGGCAAAAACGAAGACCGTGACGTGAAGAAACAAAACGGTGACGGGTTCGGGACATCACTGAGCTACGACTTCGGCGGCAGCGATTTCGCGATCATTGGCGCCTACGCCAACTCTGACCGTACCAATGAGCAAAACCAGCAGGCGCGCGGTCATGGCCAGAATGCTGAAGGCTGGGCGACCGGTCTGAAATACGATGGCAACGACATCTATCTGGCGACCATCTATTCTGAAACCCGCAACATGGCGCCGATCTCCGGTGGTTTTGCCAACAAAGCGCAAAACTTCGAAGCCGTCGCACAATATCAGTTTGATTTCGGCCTGCGTCCGTCCATCGGTTACGTTCAGTCGAAAGGCAAAGATATTGAAGGTATTGGTGATGAAGATATCGTGAAATATATCGACGTCGGCGCGACCTATTATTTCAACAAGAATATGTCGGCGTTTGTTGATTATAAAATCAACCAGATTGATGACAACAACAAACTGGGCGTCAACAGCGATGACATCGTGGCGCTGGGTATGACCTATCAGTTCTGATGCCAGAATGGTCCGGATGAGTTGACTTATCCGGCTAAAAACAGAGAGGCCGGATGATTCATCCGGCCTCTTTTTTGGATTACGCCGTTAGCTTCACCGGCTCATCACGGAAATCGTCTGCGGGCTCCAGTGACAAATGCAGCGTGTTTAACAGCTCACGCAACTTCTCGTGAAACTCGCGCAGGGTATATTCCAGTCGCTCAACGACTTCTTTATCTTTGATCGCCACAGTCTTCCAGTCGCCCGCTTTGTCGAACAGACCAAATTTGTAGCTGTAGGTAAAACGCTTTTCGTGCGCTTCCAGTTCCATCCACCAGCCCCAGAATTCGCGCAGTTCAGGCGCGGGCTTCACGTTGACGCAAACAGCCAGACAATCGAAAAAGAATCGATTATCTTCGCACTTTCCTTCGCGGATATAAGGGCCAAGCGCGGTGAATTTCTTGATCAATCTGCTCTTCGGGTGTCCACTCGGTAACGTCATTGCGATCTCCTGTTGTGAAGCAACTGTTTTACCAAAACAGTAGAATTTAGCAAATTATTAACACAATCTCTTTTCAATCCAGCGGGTGATTTCCTGTAACGCGTTGTCAAAATTGCGATACACCGGATTGAAGGGAATCTCCAGCAGCTTACCGTCAGAAGATGAAGACGTGATTAAACGCGACTCCTCTTCCGGACTGAACGGATCGTTCTTCCAGAAGCCCGACAGCATTGGCGTCGGGCAGCGTCTGCCAAGCAGTCCCTGCACCTTCAGCGAATAGCGATTAAGCTCCACGCGCAACGCTTCATCGGACGCATCGTGCATCCCCAGTCGACTTGCCAGAACGTCAAGATACATTTCCGGTACCGCTCCCTGACGTAACGGATCGCTCAGCAACGCATGGACAACCGGACCGAGGCAGGCCACCGCTTTCAGACGCGGTGATTCAAGATAGGCCAGACGCACCGCCACGTTGGCACCAAAACGAAATCCGAACGCCGCCACCCGGGTATGATCCACCCACGGCACATTCGGCAGCGCTTTCAACACATGCTGGTGCAACAGGCTGGAGTCCTGAGAGAGCTTCCACTTTGACGAGAAACCGACGGAAGGCATGTCCAGCGTCAGCATGGCGATGCCGCGCGGCGCGAAATAGCGCTCATACAGGGTGTAGTAATCGGTTTGCATTGAATCCAGACCGCCGCACATCAGCACCGTCGGAAACGGGCCGTCGCCTTTTGGCATATGCAAGAACCCGGTGACGGGCGAGCCGCCAGGCACGCTAAATTCCATCTCACGCAGCGTACCCGGCAGTCGCTGCGCGGCTTCTTCATAGGCACGGTTAGATAAGGCCTGCGCCTGTTCCGCCAGATCGTCCCCTTTCAGGTGCGGATAGGCAGCGATGTTGTACAGCGTCGAGGCGTGTAGCCAGTAGCGACCACTGCGCTCAGGGTCCGTTTCCTGGCAGGCTTTCTGCTGCCAGTCCATCGCCTGTTTTGCCCATTCATAAATCCAGTTGCCGCCACGGTAACCGATCACCGTATCGTAAAGATCGGCATCGGTGCGCTCGGCGTCACTCATCACGATGCGCGCCTGAACATCCAGAATTTCTCGCGGATCCACCCCGCGCCAGATCCACATCAGGCGGTTAATCATGCGATACCAGTGGGGAATATTCTTGCCATCCAGCGCCGATTGCACAGGCGGCTGCATCCCGGCATTAAAACGGCGGACCAGGGTCGACGTTTCGGGGTGTTTGAAACGGGGTTTGAACAGGATTTCGCTTAGATTAGCCTGTGACATGCGTACAGCCTCCTGAAGTACTCACTGAGGCTTATTGTAACCCGACACCGGCTAAATAGAACAACGCCCGGCTGTGCCAGGCGTTGAAAAAGTCAGAGATTAGCGGCCAGAAATCGGCGGAACGAAGGTCACGCCCATGTCCCACGGCTGCTCAATCCAGGTATCCTGCGGGATATCAATCACGTAATCATCGACTAACGGACGACCCGCCGGTTTCGCGAAGATAGTGACAAAGTGCGCTTTTGGGTACATTTCACGGATAGCCACGGCGGTACCACCGGTATCCACCAGATCGTCGATGACGATAAAGCCTTCACCATCGCCTTCAGCGCGTTTCAGAACTTTCAGTTCACGCTGGTTGTCGTGATCATAGCTGGAAATGCATACGGTATCGACATGACGAATGCCCAGTTCACGTGCCAGCAATGCGCCCGGCACCAGACCACCACGACTAACGGCAATGATGCCTTTCCACTGTTCTGAAGGCATCAGGCGGTTTGCCAATTTGCGTGCATGGATCTGCAGCATGTCCCAGGTGACGACGTATTTTTCGCTCATGTGAAGTGTCCCAGCCTGTTTATCTACGGCTTAAAAAGTGTTCGAGGGGGAAATAGGTTGCGCGAGATTATAGAGATCTGAGCCACCAAAAACCAGTGTTTCGCGGAATCGGGCCCTCTTTTTACGTGCTTTATACTCGCAGCGGGCGCAGAAAGTGGTATTCTCAAGCGCATCTCGCAAGCCAGACTTGTGGTAATAATTAACCTGCTAACCCTGTGACCTGCAAGCCTGTTTGCAGCGCATCTATACCCTGAATACCACCTAAAGTATGACGGGTATACAAGGAGAATTATCGTGTCTGAACTATCTCAACTCTCCCCGCAACCGCTGTGGGATATTTTTGCAAAAATCTGTTCAATTCCTCACCCGTCCTATCATGAAGAGCAGCTCGCTGAGCACATCATCGGCTGGGCAAACGAGAAAGGTTTCCACGTCGAGCGCGACCAGGTAGGGAATATCCTGATTCGCAAACCGGCCAGTGCGGGAATGGAAAACCGTAAACCGGTGGTTCTGCAGGCGCACCTGGACATGGTGCCGCAGAAAAACAACGACACTGTGCACGATTTCACCAAAGATCCGATCCAGCCTTATATTGATGGCGAATGGGTGAAAGCGCGTGGTACCACACTGGGCGCCGATAACGGCATCGGGATGGCTTCCGCATTAGCGGTTCTGGCTGACGACAGCGTCGTTCACGGCCCGCTGGAAGTGCTGCTGACCATGACCGAAGAAGCGGGGATGGACGGTGCATTTGGTCTGCAGGCCAACTGGCTGCAGGCGGATATTCTGATCAACACCGACTCGGAAGAAGAAGGTGAGATCTACATGGGTTGCGCAGGAGGGATCGACTTCACCTCTAACCTGCCGCTGACCCGCGAAGCCGTTCCGGCAGGTTTCCAGACCTTTAAGCTGACGCTGAAAGGGCTGAAAGGCGGTCACTCCGGTGGCGAAATCCACGTTGGTCTTGGCAACGCGAACAAACTGCTGGTTCGTTTCCTGGCCGGTCATGCTGAAGAGTTGGATCTGCGTCTGGTCGATTTCAACGGCGGTACGCTGCGTAACGCAATTCCACGTGAAGCCTTTGCGACCGTTGCCGTTGCGGCAGACAACGTAGAGGCTCTGAAAGCGCGGGTTAACGCTTATCAGGACATTCTGAAAAACGAACTGGCTGAAAAAGAGAAAAACCTGGTGGTTCTGCTGGAGAGCGCCGCGAGCGATAAAGCCGCACTGACCGCACAATCTCGCGATGGCTTTATCCGTCTGCTGAACGCCACGCCGAACGGTGTGATCCGCAATTCCGACGTCGCAAAAGGCGTGGTTGAAACCTCACTGAACGTGGGCGTCGTCACCATGACCGACGACAACGTCGAAATCCATTGCCTGATCCGTTCGCTGATCGACACCGGTAAAGACTATGTCGTTAGCATGCTGGATTCGCTGGGGAAACTGGCAGGCGCGAAAACCGAAGCGAAAGGGAGCTACCCTGGCTGGCAGCCGGATGCGAACTCACCGGTGATGCATCTGGTGCGCGAAACCTATCAGCGTCTGTTCAACAAGACGCCGAACATCCAGATTATCCACGCGGGTCTGGAGTGCGGTCTGTTTAAGAAACCGTACCCGGATATGGATATGGTCTCTATCGGGCCAACCATTACCGGTCCACACTCACCGGATGAGCAGGTGCATATCGAAAGCGTCAGTCATTACTGGACGCTTCTGACCGAACTGCTGAAAGCGATTCCGACGAAGTAAGTTACGGCTGTCGTGCTATAAAAATGCCGGATGGCGGCGCGTTGCGCCTTATCCGGCATTTTGCTCTTTATAACCCCAGCAATAACTGCCGTTCCAGTTGCGGATCGAGTAGCGTTACGTGCAGCCCCACCAGCCTTACCCCCCGCCCTGCCCGCCGCTCATCCCAGGTTTTATGCGCAGTAGAAATCAGGTCTTCTTTATTCAGCTTCGGCCAGACGTGTTCCTGGGTGGTTTGCTGAAAGTCATTGAACTTGAGCTTTACCCCCTGGCGAGCAATGCATAAATCGGGTTTGACTTTCGCCAGTCGCCGTTCGAGTTCCGGATATAACTGCTCAATGATCGCCTCACAGTCAGACCACTGATGAATATCTTCCGCCATGGTGCGTTCCACGCCGACCGATTTGCGTAAGCGTTCATTATTGACATCCCGTTCGTCGATTCCCTGGCTACGCTCCCACAATACCCGCCCAAACTTACCGAAGCGCTTAAGTAATGTCGCCAAATCGCACTGCTGGACATCACCGCAGGTGCGTAGCCCCATGCTTTCCAGTTTTGCCGCAGACACTTTACCGACGCCGGGAATTTTCCCCAGCGGCAACGTACTGAGGAACGCCGGCACATCATCCGGCGTGATGACATACTGTCCGTTGGGTTTATTCAGATCGGAGGCGATTTTGGCCAGAAACTTCACTGGCGCCACGCCCGCCGAGGCGGTAAGTTGCAGCTCGTTGAAAATCGTCTGGCGTATTTCCTGAGCGATAAGCGTGGCTGACCCATGACAGTGTGTACTGTCCGTGACGTCCAGATACGCCTCGTCCAGTGACAGCGGCTCAATTAATGAGGTATAGCGGGCGAAAATGGACTGGATTTGGCGGGAGGCTTCTTTGTAGGCCTCATAACGGCCCGGTAATAACGTGAGGTGCGGACACAGTTTCAGCGCCATACCGGTCGGCATCGCGCTGCGCACGCCAAATTTACGGGCGGGATAGTTGGCGGTGCTGATAACGCCTCTGCGCTCACGGCTGCCGCCAATGGCAATAGGGATGTCGCGCAACGCCGGGTTGTCCCGCATCTCAACCGCGGCGAAAAAACAGTCCATATCAACATGTATGATTTTACGCATCACCCACCTCCCGAAACACTGTTTAAGTATACAGTGAAATCAATAAATGGGAAGCGATCGCTCATCCGAACAACGCGACGAATTCCAGCGTCGTGACTACTGTGGCATCGGGTTGCGATGTAATGCAGCGAGGTGCTGTTTTTTATCCAGTTTCTCCACTAACGGTTGAACCACTTTTTCACCATGCTGACCAAAATATTGATACAAAGTATCGGCTGCGCTCTGGGTCAGAATCATGATTTCGATGCGTCGGTTTCCTGCGCTTTCCGGATTATTGGTATCCAGCAGCATCTGGTCAGCCATCGCACTAACCTGCATCACTTTATCCTCCGGCATCCCCGCTTCTTCCAGTACGCGACGTGCGGATAACGCTCTGTCCCCTGACAGGTTCCAGTTGTTATAAATATTATTTTTATAACCCATGGCATCCGTATGCCCGGTAATAATGATCTTATTGTCCAGCGAGTCAAAAACCGGCGCCAGCTCAACCAGAAGCGATTTAAAGAACGGCATGATCCGTGCACTGCCACGCTCAAACATACTGCGGTTTTGGTCGTCTTTAATCAGCACACGTAACCCCTGGGGCACTATCTCCATTTCCAGGTTAGTTTCCATGTGCGCATTTCGCGCAACAGTATTAATACTGGTGGCCAATTCACCTAATTCTGAGGCGGATTTTCTTTTCAGCAGCGCCGTTTTCTCATTCACATCACGCGCTTTTCTTTCGGTTGCCTCACTCACTTTTATCCGTTCTTTTGCTGAGTTCGTTTCCTCGGTGGTGGACTTATTACGCGGGGTGCTACTCCTGCTTGCCATCGCGGTAATCGGCTTTTGACCAATTTTATTCAGCGCCGTTAAGCCCCCGCCATTAAAGATCGACTGGCCATGCAACGCCGCCACAATGTTTTCTCGATCGGATTTACTGACGCTGTTCACAATCAACTTCATCGTCGTCACCAAAGGCGCTGAACGTATCTCCGAAGTATCCGCCCGCTTTACCCTTGATGCGATGCCAGGCAAACAGATGGCGATCGACGCCGACCTGAATGCCGGGCTTATTAACCAGCAGCTGGCGCAGACTCGACGTAAGGACGTCGCCGGCGAAGCCGATTTCTATGGCGCGATGGACGGGGCCTCGAAGTTCGTGCGCGGCGACGCCATCGCCGGGATGATGATTCTGGCGATCAACCTGATCGGCGGCGTGTGCATCGGGATTTTTAAATACAATCTCAGTGCCGAAGCGGCATTCCAGCAGTACGTGCTGATGACCATCGGTGACGGTCTGGTGGCGCAGATCCCTTCCCTCCTGCTCTCTACCGCCGCCGCGATCATCGTGACCCGCGTCAGTGACAATGGCGATATCGCCACCGATGTTCGCGCACAGTTACTGGCCAACCCGTCGGTGCTGTATACCGCCACCAGCATTATGTTTGTACTGGCAGTGGTGCCGGGAATGCCACATTTCCCGTTCCTCGCGTTCAGCGGCCTGCTGGGCTTTACCGCATGGCGGATGAGTAAACGCCCGAAAGCCGCTGAGGCTGAAGAGAAAAACCTCGAAACGTTGACGAAAACAATCGTCGAAACGACCGAGCAGCAGATTACCTGGGAAACCATCCCGCTGATTGAGCCAAACAGCCTGAGCCTGGGGTATAAGCTGGTCTCACTGGTGGATAAATCAAAAGGCAATCCGCTGACCCAGCGTATCCGTGGCGTGCGCCAGGTGATCTCCGATACCAACGGCGTGCTGCTGCCGGAAATTCGCATTCGTGAAAATTTCAGGTTAAAGCCCAGCCAGTACGCGATCTATATCAACGGGATTAAGGCCGATAAAGCCGATATTCCCTCTGACCGCCTGATGGCGCTGCCTTCCAGCGAAACTTACGGCGAGATAGATGGCATTCTGGGTAATGACCCGGCGTACGGGATGCCGGTGACCTGGATCCAGGCATCGCAGAAGGCGAAAGCGTTGAATATGGGGTATCAGGTGATCGACAGCGCCAGCGTGATTGCCACGCACGTCAATAAGGTGGTGCGCAGCTACATTCCCGATCTGTTTAATTATGATGACATTACTCAGCTGCATAACCGTCTCTCGTCAATGGCACCGCGCCTGGCGGAAGATCTCAGCGCCGCGCTCAACTACAGCCAGTTGCTGAAAGTGTATCGGGCACTGCTGGTTGAAGGCGTATCACTGCGCGACATTGTGACTATCGCCACCGTGCTGGTTGCCAGCAGCAGCGTAACGAAAGATCCCATTCTGCTGGTCGCTGATATCCGCCTTGCGCTGCGTCGCAGCATTACGCACCCGTTTGTCCGCAAGCAGGAACTGGCGGTCTATACGCTGAATAACGAACTGGAAAACCTGCTTTCTAACGTGGTGAATCAGGCGCAGCAGAGCGGTAAGGTGATGCTCGATAGCGTGCCGGTGGATCCGAACATGCTCAATCAGTTCCAGAGCAATATGCCGCAAATTAAGGAGCAGATGAAAGCCGCAGGCAAAGAGCCGGTGCTGCTGGTCGCGCCGTCGCTACGTCCGCTGCTGGCGCGCTATGCCCGACTCTTCGCGCCGGGTCTGAACGTTCTGTCTTATAACGAAGTGGCAGATGAACTGGAGCTGAAAATTATGGGGGCACTGAGTTAAATAATTACCCGGCTGTTTAAGTCGGCGTTTTTTCTGCCGCTTTATAAAGATGACGCGACAAGGAGGTTGTATTTCAAATGCCTGCTCAAGTTAAAGGATTGATGAGTGACCATTCAACAGAATATCCCATCCCCTTCAGAAAACGACGCTCAGCATGATGACGCCAGATTGTACTGGCGCACATACCGGGAGTTTGTGCGCCAGCAAGAGTTGCAACAACATAATGAAACGCAATCAACAGATGACGCGATGCCCGCGCACGTCGCGCTCATCGAACCCGTCGATCTGTTGCTGGCAGGCACGATGATGCTTGTCTTCATCATCCTGCTGCTGCTTGCCTGTTAGATGATGGTATTTTCCTTGAGGATCCGGCGTGCGCCGAGGAAGTGATCCTGCCAGAACGGATCGGTCAATTGGCTCACCCGGATGGTTTCGCCCGTACGCGGGGACTGGATAAACTGTCCATCCCCCAGATAAACACCCATATGGTCGGCGATATCCTGACTGTGTATATGGAAGAACAGCAGATCGCCACGGCGCAGGTCACGGTTAGCGACAATGGTTGCCCGACGGTAATGATACATTTCATTTGCCGTGCGCGGTAATTTGGCCGCCAGGATTTTATTGTAGGCGTAGAAAACCAGCCCACTACAGTCGAATCCGCGATCCGGATTGACGCCTCCCCATACGTACGGTTTCCCCAGTTGCGCCTCAAGGCGATGAATCGCTACTTCCGTGATATTCTGCAAATGGTCGCTAGTGAGGAACGCCTTATTTTCTGCCAGTTCCTGCCAGCGGTGGTTGTCCGCGCGCAGCGGCCCCGGGAACCATTCTGGATGCTGTTCAAGCAACTCACGGTTGTGCTGGCGCAACGCTCTCTTGCTCTGCGGGGTTCCGGAAACAATATAATGCGCCTGCCTTCTGCGCTTCGCCTGATATTTACTGAGCAGACGTTCACGGTTATGCATCCGCAACGTCGCGGCATAGCTAAACGTCTGATGTGAAGAGACGGCTGCAGACAATGGTGAATAGAGGAGACATAACGAGAGCAGCCCCGGCAGAATGGCGCGCGGAGCACCTGATAAAAACATAAAAAAACATAACCTAAATAAACAGTGAGGCGACAGTTTAACCAGGCGAGGAACTGACCAGGCTTAATAATCAATAATTAAAAAATTAATGGTTTATTATCAGTGAATTGTATCCGCCATGCCCCTGCCGACGAGCCTGACATCCGTTCTGCGGAAATGGGCAAAATCGGGCCGGTTCTGACAGCCAGTGTCGCTAACGTTCTGTATAAATTGTAAACGCACCACGAGGGGCTTGCGAAAAACTGTCGTGGTGTTAATGTGAGCGTTCCAAATCCAGACTAGTCCGATTTGGGGATCTTATTTTTGCCGTTCTGGCGTGGGTAATCGTTTTATCAAGGAACAAGCAGTATGCGTAAAATCGCATTATTTATTGCGATGCTTTTGATCCCGTGCGTGTCATTCGCCGGCTTGCTGAGTAGCAATAGCTCCACAACCCCCATCAGCAAAGAGTATAAGCAACAATTGATGGGATCGCCGGTCTATATTCAGATCTTCAAGGAAGAGCGCACGCTCGATCTCTACGTCAAGATGGGCGAACAGTATCAACTTCTCGACAGCTACAAAATTTGTAATTACTCCGGTGGATTAGGTCCAAAACAACGCCAGGGCGATTTTAAAAGTCCGGAAGGTTTTTATAACGTCCAGCGTAGCCAGCTCAAACCTGACAGCCGCTTTTATAAAGCCATTAATATTGGCTTCCCCAACGCCTATGACCGTGCTCATGGTTATGAAGGCAAATATCTGATGATTCACGGTGCCTGCGTCTCGGTTGGCTGTTACGCCATGACCGACAGCGGCATTGATGAGATTTTCCAGTTTGTCACCGGTGCGTTGGTCTTTGGTCAGTCGAGTGTGCAGGTCAGTATTTATCCCTTCCGCATGACCGATGCCAATATGCAGCGTCACAAGTATTCGTATTACAAAGAGTTCTGGTCGCAGTTAAAACCGGGATACGATTATTTCGAGCAGACCCGCAAGCCACCGACCGTGTCGGTTGTCGATGGCCGCTATGTCGTCAGCAAACCGTTGAGTCATGAAGTGGTTCAGCCGCAGCTGGCGTCAAACTACACGCTCCCCGAGACAAAATAACGCCCACTCGCCTGGCATAATCTTTTGCCAGGTTTCGTTGCCTGTCAGTGGTTGCGTGGCAATGACGGTGACCACATCGTTCGGTGTGGTCTCTTTCTGAAAATCTATCTCCACATCCTGATCGAGCAACGTGGCGACGCCAAACGGTGCACGGCGCGTGATCCAGAACAGATTCGTTGAGCAGAATGCCATCACATAACGACCATCTGACAACAGCATGTTAAAGACCCCTTTCTCACGCAGTACGCCCGCCAGCGTTGCGATATACCTGAACACCGCCGTCATGTTGCCAGGCGTGCGCGGGTAGCGCTGAGTGAGTTTGTGCAGCAACCAGCAGAATGCCTTTTCGCTGTCGGTTTCACCCACCGGGCGAAAATTGCCGGTTTCCAGCGTCTTATAGCCCGAAAGCTGACCATTGTGCGCGTAGGTCCAGTGGCGGCCCCACAGTTCACGCGTGAAGGGATGGGTGTTCTCCAGCGCCACTTCGCCCCGGTTCGCCTGGCGAATATGGGCAATCACGGAACAGGATTTGATCGGGTAGTCCTGTACCAGTCTGGCGATGGGGGAGTTAAAGCTGGGTTGCGGATCTTTGAACGTCCGGCAGCCTTTGCCTTCATAGAAGGTGATGCCCCAGCCGTCTTTGTGCGGTCCGGTTCCCCCTCCACGCTGAACCAGCCCGGTAAAACTAAAGCAGATATCGGTAGGCACATTGGCGCTCATCCCGAGCAGTTCGCACATACATCACCTCCACAACTGCGGGGGCGCAAAACCCCCGGCGAAGACTTACTTAACCATCTCTTTTTCGATCAACTGAATCAGGATATGAATCACTTTAATATGAATTTCCTGAATACGGTCAGCATAGCCGAAATGCGGAACGCGGATTTCGATATCGGCAGTACCGGCCATTTTGCCGCCGTCTTTACCGGTCAGGGTGATGACCTTCATTCCCTTCTCGCGTGCCGCGGCGACGGCTTTGATCACGTTACCCGAATTGCCGGAGGTTGAGATGCCTAACAGCACATCGCCTTCGCGCCCTACCGCTTCCACATAACGGGAAAAGACGTAGTCGTAACCGAAATCATTGCTGACGCAGGAGATGTGGCTAACGTCGGAAATCGCAATGGCCGGATAGCCCGGACGGTTTTCGCGATAACGCCCGGTCAGTTCTTCGGCAAAGTGCATGGCGTCACAATGAGAGCCGCCGTTACCGCAGGACAGTACCTTACCTCCTGCTTTAAAACTGTCTGCCAGCAGGACCGCCGCGCGCTGAATGGCGTGAATATTGGCATCATCTTTTAAAAAATTCGCCAGCGTTTCCGCCGCTTCGTTCAGTTCGTTACGAATAAGATCCTGGTACATGAGGATATCCTTCAGCATGAATGTAAATGACAGGATGCAGTGTACCGGATAGCACTGGCAGCGAGAAGCATAAGCCACATCAATGGCGACGGCTTTTGATTTTTCGTGCCGCAGAAATCGGCAACAATGTGAGCTTTGTTGTAATTATTTTGTAAACACATTGCTAAAAGAATTCACATCCACTACAACCATATCATCACAAGTGGTCAGACCTCCTACAAGCAAGGGAGCTTTTCGTTATGATGATTTTGAGTATTCTCGCTACGATTGTTCTGCTCGGCGCGCTGTTTTATCACCGCGTGAGCCTGTTCCTCAGCAGCCTGATTCTGCTCGCATGGACGGCCGCGCTTGGCGTGGCCGGACTGTGGAATATCTGGCTGCTGGTTCCGCTGGCCATTCTCCTCGTCCCGTTCAATGTGACGCCGATGCGTAAATCGATGATCTCCGCGCCGGTGTTCCGTGGCTTCCGTAAGGTGATGCCGCCGATGTCACGTACGGAGAAAGAAGCGATTGATGCCGGTACCACCTGGTGGGAAGGCGATCTGTTTCAGGGCAATCCGGACTGGAAAAAACTGCACAACTATCCGCAGCCGCGTCTGACCGCCGAAGAGCAGGCGTTCATCGACGGCCCGGTGGAAGAAGCGTGCCGCATGGCGAACGACTTCCAGATCACCCACGAGCTGGCCGATCTCCCGCCGGAACTGTGGGCGTTTTTGAAAGAACATCGCTTCTTCGCGATGATCATTAAGAAAGAGTACGGCGGGCTGGAATTCTCCGCTTACGCCCAGTCTCGCGTGCTGCAAAAACTTTCTGGCGTCTCCGGGATCCTGGCGATTACCGTGGGCGTGCCGAACTCCTTAGGCCCAGGCGAGCTGCTGCAACATTACGGTACACAAGAGCAGAAAGACCATTACCTGCCTCGTCTGGCGCGTGGTCAGGAGATCCCTTGCTTTGCGCTGACCAGCCCGGAAGCGGGTTCTGATGCGGGCGCCATTCCGGATACCGGTATTGTTTGTATGGGCGAATGGCAAGGCCAGCAGGTGCTGGGGATGCGTTTGACCTGGAACAAGCGTTATATCACCCTCGCGCCTATCGCCACCGTCCTGGGACTGGCATTTAAACTTTCTGACCCGGATAAGCTGCTGGGCGGCGAAGAAGAACTGGGGATCACCTGCGCGTTAATCCCAACCTCGACGTCGGGCGTGGAAATTGGTCGTCGTCACTTCCCGCTGAACGTCCCGTTCCAGAACGGTCCGACTCGCGGTAACGATGTATTTGTTCCGATCGATTACATCATCGGCGGCCCGAAAATGGCCGGTCAGGGCTGGCGTATGCTGGTGGAATGTCTGTCGGTGGGCCGCGGGATTACCCTGCCGTCTAACTCGACCGGCGGCGTAAAATCCGTTGCGATGGCTACCGGTGCTTATGCCCACATTCGTCGTCAGTTCAAAATCTCTATCGGTAAAATGGAAGGGATTGAAGAACCGCTGGCACGCATTGCCGGTAACGCCTACGTGATGGATGCCGCTGCGTCCCTCATCACCTACGGCATTATGCTCGGTGAGAAACCGGCAGTGCTGTCGGCAATCGTCAAGTATCACTGTACTCATCGTGGTCAGCAGTCAATTATTGACGCGATGGATATCACCGGTGGCAAGGGCATTATGCTGGGCGAAGGTAATTTCCTGGCGCGGGCCTATCAGGGCGCGCCGATCGCCATCACCGTGGAAGGTGCGAACATTCTGACCCGTAGCATGATGATCTTCGGTCAGGGGGCAATTCGCTGCCATCCGTATGTCCTCGAAGAGATGGCGGCCGCACAGAATAACGATGTGAATGCGTTCGACAAACTCCTGTTTAAACATATCGGCCACGTCGGCAGCAACAAAGTGCGCAGCTTCTGGTTGGGTCTGACGCGTGGTTTAACCAGCCAAACGCCCACCCGCGATGCGACGAAGCGTTATTATCAGCATCTTAACCGCCTGAGCGCGAACCTGGCGCTACTCTCTGACGTGTCGATGGCTGTGCTGGGCGGAAGTCTCAAACGCCGCGAGCGCATATCTGCTCGTCTGGGAGATGTACTGAGCCAGCTGTATCTGGCCTCTGCGGTTCTGAAACGTTACGACGACGAAGGCCGTCATGAAGCGGACCTGCCGCTGGTTCACTGGGGTGTGCAGGATGCACTGTATAAAGCGGAACAGGCAATCGACGATCTGCTGCAGAACTTCCCGAACCGCCTGGTGGCTGGCCTGCTGAACGTGGTGATCTTCCCGACCGGTCGTCACTACCAGGCCCCTTCCGATAAGCTGGATCATAAAGTCGCGAAGATATTGCAGGTACCGAGCGCCACCCGTGACCGTATCGGCCGTGGACAGTATCTGACGCCGAGCGAGCATAACCCGGTGGGATTACTGGAAGAAGCGCTGCTGGATGTGATGGCCGCCGACCCTATTCATCAGCGTATTTGCAAAGAGATTGGCAAAAACCTGCCGTTCACCCGTCTGGATGAACTGGCGCAAAATGCGCTGGCCAAAGGGCTCATTGATAAAGACGAAGCAGCGATTCTGGTCAAAGCGGAAGAAAGCCGACTGCGCAGCATCAATGTGGACGATTTTGAACCCGAGGAGCTGGCGACAAAGCCGGTAAAGCTGCCAGAGAAAGTGCGTAAAGTCGAAGCCGCGTAACGCTTACGCATGACCTTTTAGCCTCGCTTCGGCGGGGCTTTTTATCATCCGCGTTTCCTGAAATCACGTGCTACAGTGTCAGAATGCTGTTCAACAAGGAGACCCTACCGTGCCTGGTTTGAAAATTACGCTGCTGCAACAACCGCTGGTCTGGATGGATGGACCCGCCAATTTGCGTCACTTTGACCTTTTACTGGAACCGGTAACGGGGCGCGATCTCATCGTCTTACCCGAAATGTTCACCACAGGGTTTGCGATGGAGGCTGCCAGAGAAGCGCCCACTCAGGAGGAGGTGATTTCATGGATGCAAAAACAGGCGCAGCGAACGAACGCTCTGATTGCCGGTAGCGCCGCGCTTCAGACAGAACGTGGCGCGGTGAACCGTTTTTTACTGGTCGAGCCAGAAGGTAACGTGCACTTTTATGATAAACGCCACCTGTTTCGAATGGCTGACGAACATCATCATTACCAGCCAGGCAACCGCCGCGTGATCGTGGAATGGCGCGGGTGGCGCATTCTCCCGCAGGTCTGTTATGACCTGCGGTTTCCGGTATGGTCACGCAATTTGAATGATTATGATCTGGCGCTGTATGTCGCCAACTGGCCGGCGCCTCGTTCTCAGCACTGGCAGACGTTGCTGGCGGCGCGCGCGATTGAAAATCAGGTCTGGGTGGCTGGATGTAACCGCGTCGGCACCGACGGCAACGGGCATCACTATCGTGGCGACAGTCGGGTTATCAGCCCGCAAGGAGAAATCATTGCGACAGCGGAAGCCCATCAGGCTACTCGCATTGACGCGGAACTTTCTTTGAGTGCGCTGAAAGCGTATCGGGAGACGTTTCCGGCCTGGCAGGATGCCGACCCGTTTATTCTGCGCTGATTTTTTGACGAGATAAAAACGACGAAAGCCTGAATCATTACTGACTCAGGCTTTCTGAATAGTGGCGGAACGGACGGGACTCGAACCCGCGACCCCCTGCGTGACAGGCAGGTATTCTAACCAACTGAACTACCGCTCCGCGATGTGTTCCACTTGGGAACGAAGCGCATATTACGGATTGCCAGACACCTCGTCAACGCTTTTTCTCACGTTTTTAATCGTTTGCTCTAAAAATCACCCGAGCGGCGGTTTTTACCCCATTTGCCGACTTTCTACGCCCGCCAGAGGCAACTTCCCCCTTTCTTTTCCACCAGGTCGAGGCGCGATTCATGGGCCGCCACTTCCTCATCGGTGGCGAAAACGACGCGTAGCCTGCTGGCCTGACGTACAAGCCGCAGGATCCCCGTATTGCCCTGCTGCTGGGTTTCCCCTTCCATCGAAAACGCCATCGTCGTCTGACCGCCGGTCATCATCAGATAAACATCAGCCAGAATCTGGGCATCGAGCAATGCGCCGTGCAGCGTACGCTTGCTGTTGTCTATCTCATAACGCGAGCACAATGCATCCAGGCTATTACGCTTGCCTGGGAACATCTTCCTCGCCAGCGCCAGGCTATCGGTGACTTTACAGAAGGTATTGGTTTTCGGGATATCGCGGTTAAGCTTGCTGAACTCGTAATCCATAAAGCCGATATCAAACGACGCGTTATGAATGACCAGTTCCGCCCCGCGGATATAATCGAGAAATTCATCCGCCACTTCGGCAAATGTCGGCTTGTCCAGCAGGAACTCATCCGCAATACCGTGGACACCGAACGCTTCCGGATCCACCAGCCGATCAGGCTTCAGATAGACATGGAAGTTATTCCCCGTCAGACGGCGGTTCACCACCTCTACAGCACCGATCTCAATGATCTTGTGCCCTTCGTAGTGCGCGCCGATCTGGTTCATACCGGTGGTTTCGGTATCGAGGACGATCTGTCGCGTAATTGCAGTGCTCATAGCGGTCATTTATGTCAGACTTGTCGTTTTACGGTTCGATTCAATTACAGGAAGTCTACCAGAGATGCTTAAACAGGTAGAAATTTTCACCGACGGTTCGTGCCTGGGCAATCCAGGTCCGGGCGGTTACGGGGCAATTTTACGCTATCGCGGGCGCGAAAAAACCTTTAATGAGGGCTATATCCTCACGACCAATAATCGCATGGAGCTGATGGCGGCGATCGTCGCCCTGGAAGCCCTGAAAGAACATTGTGAAGTCATTTTGAGCACTGACAGTCAGTATGTGCGCCAGGGGATCACCCAATGGATTCATAACTGGAAAAAACGCGGCTGGAAAACTGCCGACAAAAAACCGGTAAAAAATGTCGATCTCTGGAAGCGTCTTGATGCCGCCCTCGGGCAGCATCAGATCAAATGGGAGTGGGTAAAAGGCCATGCCGGTCATCCAGAAAACGAGCGTTGCGATGAGCTTGCCCGTGCCGCCGCCATGAATCCTACTCAGGAGGACGTTGGTTATCAGCCCGAAGCTTAAACGTCCGGCTTGCGATATTGCCGGGTCGCGCCAACGGCTTGCGGTATGCGCGCTTTCGCCTTGTTCTGTTTCATCGGATTGAGCGTAAGCGGAATCGTTCGCTTACGCGCCACAATCATCTGCATACAGCCCAGCGCAGGAAGGTGTGCACTCAACATCTTTCCTCCTTGCTTTTTCCACGGCAGGACGTGAAAACGGCTATAGTGCAGCACTTCAAAATTCAGCAGCGACAGCCAGTCCAGTTGGCGCATCAGCGTAAACATACGACTATTATAAGGCGACGATTTACGCAGCACCGGCACCAGCTTGCGCAGCCCCATCAGGCTCACCGGGTTGAATCCGCTCAGTACCAGCCAGCCATCATCAATGAGTACCCGATCGGCTTCACGTAACAAGCGGTGGGGATCGGCGCACCAGGGTAGCGTGTGCGCCAGCAGACAGACATCGACCGATTTATCGGCAAAAGGGAGATGAAGCGGATCGGCCTGAACCTGAACCGGCGAGCCTTTGGCAGAAACGTTAACCTGATGCGAAACCGCACAGGCTTCCGAGTTGATTTCTGCACTTAAATTGCCCACCTTAAGCAGGTGAAAACCATACATTTTTGCAAACCACGGGTTAAGCTGTTTTTCCAGCGCCTCACGATAGTACTCTCCCCAGGGCAAATCGCTCCAGCGATCGGGTGCTACGACTGTTTGAGGGTTCCTTGCCGGTTTCATCACAACCATCCGTTATGCATAGACAGAGAGGTAATTTATGAATCTTAACAGTATTCCGGCGTTTCAGGACAATTACATCTGGGTTCTGAGTAATGATGAAGGACGTTGTCTGATCGTGGACCCGGGCGACGCCGCGCCGGTGTTAAAAGCGATTGCCGAAAACCAGTGGCAGCCAGAGGTTATTCTACTCACTCATCATCATCAGGACCATGTGGGTGGCGTGAAAGAACTGGTACAGAACTTTCCTAAACTAGTGGTTTACGGACCAGCAGAGACACAAGATAAGGGGGTCACTCATATAGTCGAAGATGGCGATTCCGCCCTCATTTTGGGGCATGAATTTAGTATATTTGCTACACCCGGTCACACTTTAGGACATATCTGTTACTTTAGCCACCCTTATCTTTTCTGCGGAGATACGCTGTTTTCGGGTGGTTGTGGACGCCTGTTCGAAGGCACAGCGAGTCAGATGTATCAATCACTTAAAAAAATATCCGCACTTCCAGACGATACACTTATTTGTTGCGCCCATGAGTATACTTTAGCAAATATGAAGTTTTCTCTGAGCATCCTGCCGCACGATTCGTTCATAAATGATTATTATCGTAAAGTTAATGAGTTACGGGTAAAAAAACAAATGACACTCCCCGTTATTCTGAAAAATGAGCGGCAAAATAATATTTTTTTGAGAACAGAAGATATTGATTTAATTAATGAAATTAACAAAGAAACAATATTGCAACACCCTGAAGAGCGATTTGCCTGGTTAAGGTCAAAGAAAGACAGCTTCTGATAATTGCAGGTTGCCTTTTCAAAACTTCGCCGTTATGATCGGTCGTCTTTTAAGCAACTATTGACACACACATGAAGGCAAAAGCGATCTTACTCGCCTCTGTCCTGCTCGTGGGTTGCCAGTCGTCTCAAAACGCCGGTAATGTCCAACAGCACGCACAGAGCCTTTCTGCAGCTGGTCAAGGGGAAGCAGGAAAGTTTACGAGTCAGGCTCGATGGATGGACGATGGGACGTCCCTCGCGCCGGATCAAGACTTGTGGGCTTTCATTGGCGACGAGCTAAAGATGGGAATTCCGGAAAACGACCGGATTCGCGAACAAAAACAGAAGTATTTACGCAATAAGAGCTATCTCCACGATGTAACTTTACGGGCAGAGCCGTATATGTACTGGATAGCCGGGCAAGTTAAGAAACGTAACATGCCAATGGAACTGGTACTACTACCCATAGTGGAGAGCGCTTTTGATCCTCATGCGACGTCTGGCGCCAATGCCGCAGGCATCTGGCAGATCATTCCGAGCACGGGGCGCAATTATGGTTTAAAACAGACCCGCAGTTATGACGCGCGTCGCGATGTGGTGGCTTCCACAACCGCAGCGCTCGACATGATGCAACGTCTGAACAAAATGTTTGACGGCGACTGGCTGCTGACCGTTGCGGCTTATAATAGCGGTGAAGGTCGGGTCATGAAGGCGATTAAAACGAACAAAGCGCGTGGGAAATCCACCGACTTCTGGTCGTTGCCGTTGCCTCAGGAAACGAAGCTGTACGTGCCAAAAATGCTGGCCCTGAGTGATATTCTCAAGAACAGCAAACGTTATGGCGTACGTCTGCCAACCACAGACGAAAGTCGTGCACTGGCGCGTGTTCGTTTAAGCAGTCCGGTTGAAATGGCGCAGGTTGCCGATATGGCGGGGATTCCCGTCAGCAAGCTGAAGACCTTTAATGCTGGTGTGAAAGGCTCCACGCTGGGCGCAAGCGGTCCGCAATACGTAATGGTACCAAAGAAGCATGCAGAGAAACTGCGTGAATCTCTGGCCTCTGGCGAAATTGCTGCCGTACAGTCCACTCTGGTGGCTGATAACACCCCGCTGAACAGTCGTAGTTACACCGTTCGCTCTGGCGATACGCTTTCAGGCATTGCTTCACGTCTCGGCGTGAGCACGAAGGATCTGCAGCAGTGGAATAAGCTGCGTGGTTCAACGCTGAAAGTGGGCCAAAGTCTGACGGTGGGTGCCGGTAACAGTGCACAGCAACTGGCTAAAAACAGCGACAGCATTACCTATCGTGTACGTAAGGGCGATTCGCTTTCGAGCATTGCTAAACGTCACGGCGTTAACATCAAAGATGTCATGCGCTGGAACAACGATACGGACAATCTGAAGCCCGGCGATCAACTGACGTTGTTTGTGAAAAACAACAACACGCCAGACTCCTGATAGCTCACAATATTAAAAGGCACCGATTTCCCCCGGTGCCTTTTTTCTTTATGCCGCTTTGTGCGCTTCGGCCATGATGGTATCGCTGGTAAACGATCCCTCGTCCTGTAAAGCGAAGTAAGCTTTCACCTCCGCAGAGGCGCTTACCTGATACAGACGAATCGCATCTACCAGTTCAGCGGGCGTGCGCATTCTCGTCACCCATGAACTAAACTCCAGCGGCAAACGGTCGGTTATCAACGAATCAACAATCAGGTTTGCATCATTCATCAGCGCCAGCCATTCGCCGCTGGAATAGTTGCGAACGTGCGAGGTGTCGCGCAATGCCTCCACCGTCTGTAACCAGATATCGCGGACCGGATGCCCTGGGGACATGACATCCATAATAATCAGGACTCCGCCCGGTTTTAATACCCGATTAACTTCGCGCAGCGCTCTGCCCACATCATGCCAGTGATGCGCGGAATAACGACTGATAACAACGTCAAAGGCAGCATCTTCAAACGGCAGGCTTTCGGCATAGCCCTGCTTTGTGGTGATGTTGGCTAATCCCTTCTCTTTTGCCGCCTGCGCCACAACGTCAAGCATCTGCGAAGATAAATCGTAAGCCACCACTTGTTTCACATTCTGCGCGGCGATAAAGCTTGCATGCCCGGCGCCACAGCCCATATCCAGTACGCTGGCATGAGGGAACGCAGACAGGCGCTCAGCCAGACGCTGCAAGTCGCGACCGGTTGCATGCACGGCACTGGTTAAATAGGCATTCGCCTGGGAGCCAAACTGCTTTTCGACGTTATCGTGGTGGGAGTGTGTTGTCATTATGCTGTCCTTTGGTTGTTTGCAAGATAAAGGGCAGCACCACTACAGGTCTGCCCCAACGGCAGACCTGACACACCTTACTGCACAGGTTTGCCGGGACTGAATTCAACGAGTAGCGGATTGTGATCGGATGCGCGTGTGACCAGTACTGAAGCCTCACTGACGTTCAGACCACGATAAAAGACAAAATCCAGGGGGCGACCAAACGCGCGACGGCGCTGATCGTCAGTAAAACGAACCTGTCGCAACGACATTTCGCGCGCGAAGCGATACAGCGCATTCATGCGGCGTCGACTCCAGGCATTAAAATCTCCGGCCATAATCACCGGGCCACTGTGATGCGCAATCTGGTCACCGATTGGAAGTAACTGCTTACTATACACATCGACCCCCAGACTAAAGTTAACCGCATGGATATTAACGACCATCAACAGTCGCGTATCGGGCAACGGATAGACGGTAACCAGCGCCGATTTTGCCAGGCGCAGGATAGGCTCTCGCTCACGAAGTGGGCAACAGTATACGGGATGCGCGGATGAGAGCGTCATCACCCCTGACGGATGCTGTGGCAGAACAAATGCCGGCACCTGATCGGCCGCCAGGTAATTCGCCGTCGCAAACTTCACCAGCTCCGGCGTCGTTTGCGCTTCCTGTAACAACACCAGGTGCGCATCTTTGCCAAAATTCTTCAGCACCGAAAGCCATTCCGCTCGCTGCTGCTTAAAGATATTCCACACCAGGATACGGATCCGATCTTCACTGCTTAACGGCGCCCCGGCGGGTAATGCCTGGCCGATGCTCGAAAATGACCCGGGCGGCAAAATCCGCTCAGCGGGTTGTCCGGCAACATAGCGCATGGCATAGGTGTTTTTTCGCACTTTTGACTTTCAAACCTCTGTAACGTCAACCAGCCCGGTGCCGGACTGGTTCTTCTGTTATAGGGATTTTAGCTCACACTTTCAACGACCAATTGCAGATTGTTTTGTAAGCACACACATACTTCAAGTACTTAACCCAGCACGGCTACGCGTGCGGGTTTATCCAGTCGACCACTAATCCCCATCAACAGGAAGGCTCCCAACACAATCAATGCCCCAATCCACGGTGTTTGCGCCAGGCCGAAGTGCTCCACCGTCTGTCCGCCGACAACAGA
This sequence comes from Citrobacter sp. LST-B2, assembly GCF_057983045.1. Lineage (NCBI taxonomy): Bacteria > Pseudomonadati > Pseudomonadota > Gammaproteobacteria > Enterobacterales > Enterobacteriaceae > Citrobacter > Citrobacter sp. LST-B2. The sequence continues at coordinate 1,133,968 of NZ_CP192598.1, read as the reverse complement.
ACCGATCGCAATCCCGATGTTAAAAGCCGCGATGTTGAGGCCGGATGCCACATCTACCGCATTCGGCGTAAATTGTTCGGCTTTTTGCACCACATAGACCTGCAAACCCGGTACATTGCCGAAAGCAAAGATCCCCATCACCAGTACCGTTGCCAGCGCGGCGTACTGCATAGTGGCGGTAAACTGAAAGACGAGCAACAGTACAAACAGTGCGGCGAAAATAAACTTCAGCGCAGGCACCGCCCCATGTTTATCCGCCAGTTTTCCGCCCCAGATGTTACCTACCGCGACGGATACGCCATAGCCTAATAAGATCCAACTCACTGCGGCAGGCGAGAACCCCGCCAGATCCTGCATCATCGGCGCCAGAAAGGTAAATGCGGTAAAGACGCCGCCGTAGCCCAATGCCGTGATCGCATAGATGATCAACAAGCGTGGATGCGTTAAGACACTCAACGGGTCACGCAGCGTCGCCGCGGCACGTCCCGGAATGTTCGCCGGAATGAGCCACTGACTGCTGATCAGCGCAATCACGCCCAACACAGAAACGGCCAGAAAGGTTTCGCGCCAGCCAAAATACTGACCGATGAACGTCCCCAGAGGAACCCCGGTCACCAGAGCAACCGTCAGACCACCAAACATGATGGCAATGGCAGAAGCCGCTTTTTCTTTTGCTACCAGACTGGTGGCAATGGTGGAGCCAATCGAGAAGAACACGCCATGAGCCAGACCGGTCAGTAAACGGGCCGCAATCAGCGTCATATAGCCAGGAGCCTGCCATGCCATCAGGTTGCCCGCCGTGAACAGGACCATCAGCGCAACCAGCAACGGCTTACGCGGCAGACGTCCAGTCAATGCCGTCAGTACTGGCGCGCCAATCGCCACGCCGAGAGCATAGATGGAAACCAACATCCCCGCTGAAGGCAGAGAAATGGCCAGCTGTTCGGCAATTGTCGGCACCAGGCCTACAATCACAAATTCGGTTGTGCCAATAGCAAAGGCACTTATTGTCAGCGCAAATAACGCGAGAGGCATAAATCGCTCCATATCATCAGTATTCGGATGACACGCAGTATGCCGGGATGGTTTAATAACAAAAATATCCAAAATCTCAATACAATTTTGCTTCGGGTGCAAAAATGAAAGCAACTTCAGAAGAACTCGCCATTTTTGTTTCAGTGGTAGAAAGCGGAAGTTTCAGCCGGGCGGCAGAACAGTTAGGTCAGGCAAACTCAGCGGTTAGCCGGGCAGTTAAAAAGCTGGAAATGAAGCTTGGCGTGAGTTTACTCAACCGCACAACCCGGCAGCTCAGCCTGACAGAAGAAGGTGAACGCTATTTTCGCCGCGTCCAGTCTTTGTTGCAGGAGATGGCGGCGGCAGAAACGGAAATCATGGAGACACGCAGCACTCCACGCGGGGTGCTCCGTATCGATGCCGCCACGCCGGTGATGCTGCATTTTCTGATGCCGTTGATAAAGCCTTTCCGCGAACGTTACCCGGAAATTACGCTTTCTCTTGTTTCCTCTGAAACCTTTATCAATTTGATCGAGAGAAAAGTGGATATTGCAATCCGTGCAGGCACATTGACGGATTCCAGTCTCCGCGCCCGACCGCTCTTTAACAGCTATCGGAAGATTATTGCCTCGCCGGATTATCTTGAACGATACGGGAAGCCGGAAACAGTGGAAGAGCTAAAAGCACACCTGTGCCTGGGCTTCACCGAACCCGTATCCCTCAACACCTGGCCTATCGCTTGTAGCGATGGGCAACTTCACGAGATTGTCTGTGGAATTTCGTCAAACAGCGGCGAAACGCTTAAACAACTCTGCCTCAGCGGAAACGGCATTGCCTGCCTGTCGGACTACATGATTGATCGGGAAATTGCGCGAGGTGAACTGGTGGAGCTGATGGCCGATAAACGCCTGCCGGTAGAGATGCCGTTCAGCGCCGTCTATTACAGCGATCGTGCCGTGAGTACGCGTATTCGGGCATTTATCGATTTTCTGAGTGAATATATAAGAACAGCTCCCGGAGGAGCTGTTAAAGAGGGTTAAAGGCATTCTGGGGTTAACGCATTAATCCCACTGCGGTGCCAGTCCTTCCGGGCTTACCAGGCGATTGTTGCAATCCAGAGCAGCGATCGCTTTTTTATCTTCGGTATCTAACGTTAGATCCAGCGCCAACAGGTTGCTTGCCAGGTTTTCTCGCTTAGTGGAAGAAGGAATGACCGAGTAACCTTCATCCATCGCCCATGCCAGGATCACCTGAGCTGCAGTGGCGTTGTGTTTCGCCGCGATGCGGGTAATCACTTCATCTTTCAGAGCCTTACCATATGCAAGCGTCATGTAAGACGTGATGTGAATACCGTGTGCTTTCGCCCAGTCAACCACTTTGCCGTTTTGCAGGTAAGGAGACAGTTCAATCTGGTTAGTCGCGATATTTTCAGCACCGACCGCTGCAATGGCTTTTTCCATCAGCGGGATAGTGAAGTTAGAGATACCGATTTCACGCGTCAGTCCCTGCTTTTTCGCTTCCAGCAGCGCCTGCATGAATTCCTCAACCGATACAGCATCATTTGGTGATGGCCAGTGGATCAGCGTCAGATCAACATAATCAGTACGCAGTTTTTTCAGGCTCTCTTTCAGGCTAGGGATCAGCTTGTCTTTGCTCAGATTCTCAATCCAGATCTTGGTCGTAATGTACAACTCATTGCGCGGAACGCCGCTCTCTGCAATTGCCTGGCCAACTGCGGCTTCATTATCATAGATTTGTGCAGTATCGACAGCACGGTAACCGAGCTCCAGAGCCGTTTTTACGGATGCAATAACAACATCGTCCTTAAGACGGAAGGTACCTAAACCGAATGCCGGGATAGTCATAATAATTCCTCTTTGATTCATCATGTTCGTTAACTGAGAGGATTATGATGTTTTGCGTTTTGTGGAAAAAGAGCGAAAAATGCAGAGGATTTTTGCGTTTTTAGCAACAATTAGATTTAAGGCAAAGAAAAAGCCCTGAGTGTTAACTCAGGGCTCTTAATAAGTGGCGGAACGGACGGGACTCGAACCCGCGACCCCCTGCGTGACAGGCAGGTATTCTAACCAACTGAACTACCGCTCCACCGAATTTTTCTACAACCACTGATTTTTACATCAGTTTACTGCTTAATTTGATGCCTGGCAGTTCCCTACTCTCGCATGGGGAGACCCCACACTACCATCGGCGCTACGGCGTTTCACTTCTGAGTTCGGCATGGGGTCAGGTGGGACCACCGCGCTAAAGCCGCCAGGCAAATTCTGTTTATTAACCCGCCTTTCGCCGGTTAATCTAATCTGTAATCACACTGAAAATTTTCTCTCAATCCGCCAAAACAGCTTCGGCGTTGTAAGGTTAAGCCTCACGGTTCATTAGTACCGGTTAGCTCAACGCATCGCTGCGCTTACACACCCGGCCTATCAACGTCGTCGTCTTCAACGTTCCTTCAGGACCCTTAAAGGGTCAGGGAGAACTCATCTCGGGGCAAGTTTCGTGCTTAGATGCTTTCAGCACTTATCTCTTCCGCATTTAGCTACCGGGCAGTGCCATTGGCATGACAACCCGAACACCAGTGATGCGTCCACTCCGGTCCTCTCGTACTAGGAGCAGCCCCCCTCAATTCTCCAGCGCCCACGGCAGATAGGGACCGAACTGTCTCACGACGTTCTAAACCCAGCTCGCGTACCACTTTAAATGGCGAACAGCCATACCCTTGGGACCTACTTCAGCCCCAGGATGTGATGAGCCGACATCGAGGTGCCAAACACCGCCGTCGATATGAACTCTTGGGCGGTATCAGCCTGTTATCCCCGGAGTACCTTTTATCCGTTGAGCGATGGCCCTTCCATTCAGAACCACCGGATCACTAAGACCTGCTTTCGCACCTGCTCGCGCCGTCACGCTCGCAGTCAAGCTAGCTTATGCCTTTGCACTAACCTCCTGATGTCCGACCAGGATTAGCTAACCTTCGTGCTCCTCCGTTACTCTTTAGGAGGAGACCGCCCCAGTCAAACTACCCACCAGACACTGTCCGCAACCCGGATTACGGGCCCACGTTAGAACACCAGCCATTAAAGGGTGGTATTTCAAGGGCGGCTCCACACGAACTGGCGTCCGCGCTTCAAAGCCTCCCACCTATCCTACACATCAAGGACCAGTGTTCAGTGTCAAGCTATAGTAAAGGTTCACGGGGTCTTTCCGTCTTGCCGCGGGTACACTGCATCTTCACAGCGAGTTCAATTTCACTGAGTCTCGGGTGGAGACAGCCTGGCCATCATTACGCCATTCGTGCAGGTCGGAACTTACCCGACAAGGAATTTCGCTACCTTAGGACCGTTATAGTTACGGCCGCCGTTTACCGGGGCTTCGATCAAGAGCTTCTCCTTACGGATAACCCCATCAATTAACCTTCCGGCACCGGGCAGGCGTCACACCGTATACGTCCACTTTCGTGTTTGCACAGTGCTGTGTTTTTAATAAACAGTTGCAGCCAGCTGGTATCTTCGACTGATTTCAGCTCCACGAGTAAATCGCTTCACCTACGCATCAGCGTGCCTTCTCCCGAAGTTACGGCACCATTTTGCCTAGTTCCTTCACCCGAGTTCTCTCAAGCGCCTTGGTATTCTCTACCTGACCACCTGTGTCGGTTTGGGGTACGATCTGATGTTACCTGATGCTTAGAGGCTTTTCCTGGAAGCAGGGCATTTGTTGCTTCAGCACCGTAGTGCCTCGTCATCACGCCTCAGTGTTAAAGTGAACCGGATTTACCTGGAACACACACCTACACGCTTAAACCGGGACAACCGTCGCCCGGCCAACATAGCCTTCTCCGTCCCCCCTTCGCAGTAACACCTGGTACAGGAATATTAACCTGTTTCCCATCGACTACGCCTTTCGGCCTCGCCTTAGGGGTCGACTCACCCTGCCCCGATTAACGTTGGACAGGAACCCTTGGTCTTCCGGCGAGCGGGCTTTTCACCCGCTTTATCGTTACTTATGTCAGCATTCGCACTTCTGATACCTCCAGCATGCCTCACAGCACACCTTCACAGGCTTACAGAACGCTCCCCTACCCAACAACACTTAGTGTCGCTGCCGCAGCTTCGGTGCATGGTTTAGCCCCGTTACATCTTCCGCGCAGGCCGACTCGACCAGTGAGCTATTACGCTTTCTTTAAATGATGGCTGCTTCTAAGCCAACATCCTGGCTGTCTGAGCCTTCCCACATCGTTTCCCACTTAACCATGACTTTGGGACCTTAGCTGGCGGTCTGGGTTGTTTCCCTCTTCACGACGGACGTTAGCACCCGCCGTGTGTCTCCCGTGATAACATTCTCCGGTATTCGCAGTTTGCATCGGGTTGGTAAGCCGGGATGGCCCCCTAGCCGAAACAGTGCTCTACCCCCGGAGATGAATTCACGAGGCGCTACCTAAATAGCTTTCGGGGAGAACCAGCTATCTCCCGGTTTGATTGGCCTTTCACCCCCAGCCACAAGTCATCCGCTAATTTTTCAACATTAGTCGGTTCGGTCCTCCAGTTAGTGTTACCCAACCTTCAACCTGCCCATGGCTAGATCACCGGGTTTCGGGTCTATACCCTGCAACTTAACGCCCAGTTAAGACTCGGTTTCCCTTCGGCTCCCCTATTCGGTTAACCTTGCTACAGAATATAAGTCGCTGACCCATTATACAAAAGGTACGCAGTCACCCCATAAAGAGGCTCCCACTGCTTGTACGTACACGGTTTCAGGTTCTTTTTCACTCCCCTCGCCGGGGTTCTTTTCGCCTTTCCCTCACGGTACTGGTTCACTATCGGTCAGTCAGGAGTATTTAGCCTTGGAGGATGGTCCCCCCATATTCAGACAGGATACCACGTGTCCCGCCCTACTCATCGAGCTCACAACACATGCAATTTTGTGTACGGGGCTGTCACCCTGTATCGCCGGCCTTTCCAGACCGTTCCACTACCACACATGCTGATTCAGGCTCTGGGCTGCTCCCCGTTCGCTCGCCGCTACTGGGGGAATCTCGGTTGATTTCTTTTCCTCGGGGTACTTAGATGTTTCAGTTCCCCCGGTTCGCCTCGTTAACCTATGGATTCAGTTAACGATAGTGCAACGAATTGCACTGGGTTTCCCCATTCGGACATCGCCGGCTATAACGGTTCATATCACCTTACCGACGCTTTTCGCAGATTAGCACGTCCTTCATCGCCTCTGACTGCCAGGGCATCCACCGTGTACGCTTAGTCGCTTAACCTCACAACCCGAAGATGTTTCTTTCGATTCATCATCGTGTTGCGAAAATTTGAGAGACTCGAACACACCATTAACAGTGTGTCGTTTCAATTTTCAGCTTGATCCAGATTTTTAAAGAGCAAATATCTCAAACATGACTCGCTGAGTCAGTTTTGAGATACAAAGGCCGGCGACTTTCACTCACACAAACCAGCAAGTGGCGTCCCCTAGGGGATTCGAACCCCTGTTACCGCCGTGAAAGGGCGGTGTCCTGGGCCTCTAGACGAAGGGGACACTGAAGTCTGCTTCGGCAAGACGCCTTGCTTTTTACTTTTCATCAGACAATCTGTGTGGGCACTACAAAGGCAGGTTCTTTAAGGTAAGGAGGTGATCCAACCGCAGGTTCCCCTACGGTTACCTTGTTACGACTTCACCCCAGTCATGAATCACAAAGTGGTAAGCGCCCTCCCGAAGGTTAAGCTACCTACTTCTTTTGCAACCCACTCCCATGGTGTGACGGGCGGTGTGTACAAGGCCCGGGAACGTATTCACCGTGGCATTCTGATCCACGATTACTAGCGATTCCGACTTCATGGAGTCGAGTTGCAGACTCCAATCCGGACTACGACATACTTTATGAGGTCCGCTTGCTCTCGCGAGGTCGCTTCTCTTTGTATATGCCATTGTAGCACGTGTGTAGCCCTGGTCGTAAGGGCCATGATGACTTGACGTCATCCCCACCTTCCTCCAGTTTATCACTGGCAGTCTCCTTTGAGTTCCCGGCCTAACCGCTGGCAACAAAGGATAAGGGTTGCGCTCGTTGCGGGACTTAACCCAACATTTCACAACACGAGCTGACGACAGCCATGCAGCACCTGTCTCACAGTTCCCGAAGGCACCAAGGCATCTCTGCCAAGTTCTGTGGATGTCAAGACCAGGTAAGGTTCTTCGCGTTGCATCGAATTAAACCACATGCTCCACCGCTTGTGCGGGCCCCCGTCAATTCATTTGAGTTTTAACCTTGCGGCCGTACTCCCCAGGCGGTCTATTTAACGCGTTAGCTCCGGAAGCCACGCCTCAAGGGCACAACCTCCAAATAGACATCGTTTACGGCGTGGACTACCAGGGTATCTAATCCTGTTTGCTCCCCACGCTTTCGCACCTGAGCGTCAGTCTTCGTCCAGGGGGCCGCCTTCGCCACCGGTATTCCTCCAGATCTCTACGCATTTCACCGCTACACCTGGAATTCTACCCCCCTCTACGAGACTCAAGCCTGCCAGTTTCGAATGCAGTTCCCAGGTTGAGCCCGGGGATTTCACATCCGACTTGACAGACCGCCTGCGTGCGCTTTACGCCCAGTAATTCCGATTAACGCTTGCACCCTCCGTATTACCGCGGCTGCTGGCACGGAGTTAGCCGGTGCTTCTTCTGCGGGTAACGTCAATGGCTAAGGTTATTAACCTTAACCCCTTCCTCCCCGCTGAAAGTACTTTACAACCCGAAGGCCTTCTTCATACACGCGGCATGGCTGCATCAGGCTTGCGCCCATTGTGCAATATTCCCCACTGCTGCCTCCCGTAGGAGTCTGGACCGTGTCTCAGTTCCAGTGTGGCTGGTCATCCTCTCAGACCAGCTAGGGATCGTCGCCTTGGTGAGCCGTTACCTCACCAACAAGCTAATCCCATCTGGGCACATCCGATGGCAAGAGGCCCGAAGGTCCCCCTCTTTGGTCTTGCGACATTATGCGGTATTAGCTACCGTTTCCAGTAGTTATCCCCCTCCATCGGGCAGTTTCCCAGACATTACTCACCCGTCCGCCACTCGTCAGCAAAGCAGCAAGCTGCTTCCTGTTACCGTTCGACTTGCATGTGTTAGGCCTGCCGCCAGCGTTCAATCTGAGCCATGATCAAACTCTTCAATTTAAGTTTGATGCTCTTAGAATTAAACGTCGTAATGAATTACGTGTTCACTCTTTGAGACTTGGTATTCATTTTTCGTCTTGCGACGTTAAGAATCCATGTCACTCTGAGTGCCCACACAGATTGTCTGATAAATTGTTAAAGAGCAGTTGCGACGCGCTTTAGCGCTCTGTCGCGAGGTGGCGTATATTACGCTTTCCTCTTTCAGAGTCAACCCTGATTTTCAGGATTTTTCTCTTCAACCGAACCGGCTGTTTGTGTGAAGTGATTCACATCCGCCGTGTCGATGGAGGCGCATTATAGGGGGTCGACTCAGGAAGACAAGCGGAAAAATGCAGTTTTATTTCAACCGCTCACCTTTTAACCACAATGCTTATTTTTGCTGCTTTTTTATCGCCGATGGCAGATCAGCAAGACTATTTAATACCCAATCTGCCGCATTTTCTGCTTCCGCAGTAATGGGCTTGCCGGTTCGCACTAATACTTTTGTCCCGACTCCTGCCGCAGCCGCAGCCTGCATATCTTCTAATTTGTCGCCCACCATATAAGACGCGGCCATATCAATGTGCAGGAAATCGCGGGCCGAGATAAGCATACCGGGATGCGGCTTACGACAATCACAAACCTGGCGATACTCTTCCACACTGCCTTGCGGGTGGTGTGGACAATAATAGATACCGTCGAGGTCGACATCGCGATCGGCCAGTGACCAGTCCATCCACTCTGTTAATGTTTCAAACTGCGCTTCGGTAAATTTGCCGCGCGCAATCCCTGACTGGTTGGTGACAACTACCAGCGCATAGCCCAGTGTTTTAAGCTCGCGCATAGCATCAATAACACCGTCGATAAATTCGAACTCGTCGATTTCGTGTACGTAGCCGTGATCAACATTAATTGTGCCGTCACGGTCGAGAAAAATAGCGGGTACGGACTTTGCCACCTTTTATAGCTCCTGAATAAGGCATGTGGCGCTAGTATCGCATGTTTCGGCAGGCAAGAAAGTGCTCATCGTAGAAACCCTGATTGATTTAGACGTCTGGATGCCTTAACATCCATTTTGTTGACGGCTTTTGACCGCATCAGACAGACGAAAATGCCACGGTAACTTCATTACGATAATAAATAATCAATGATTAAACTTTCGAATATCACCAAAGTGTTCCATCAGGGGACCCGCACCATTCAGGCGTTGAATAACGTTAGCCTGCATGTTCCTGCCGGACAAATTTATGGCGTTATCGGTGCCTCAGGCGCAGGTAAAAGTACGCTGATCCGCTGTGTAAACCTGCTGGAGCGCCCGACAGAAGGAAGCGTTCAGGTTGGCGGACAGGAACTGACGACGCTATCAGAATCTGAACTGACTAAGGCGCGTCGTCAGATTGGCATGATTTTCCAGCACTTCAACCTGCTGGCCTCCCGAACCGTTTTTGGTAACGTCGCGCTGCCGCTGGAACTCGATAACACCCCAAAAGAAGAAATTAAGCGCCGCGTGACGGAACTGCTCGATCTCGTTGGCCTGGGTGATAAGCACGACAGCTACCCTGCGAATCTGTCTGGTGGTCAGAAACAGCGTGTCGCTATCGCCCGTGCACTGGCAAGTCAGCCAAAAGTGTTGCTGTGTGATGAAGCGACCAGTGCGCTGGACCCAGCCACTACTCGCTCCATTCTTGAACTGCTGAAAGACATTAACCGTCGCCTTGGCCTGACCATTCTACTGATCACGCACGAAATGGACGTGGTGAAACGCATCTGCGACTGCGTAGCCGTCATCAGCAACGGTGAGCTGATTGAGCAAGATACCGTCAGCGAAGTGTTTTCCCACCCGAAAACGCCCCTGGCGCAGAAATTTATTCAGTCCACACTGCATCTGGATATTCCGGAAGATTATCTGGCACGCCTCAAAGCGGAATCGACGACCGACAGCGTCCCGATGTTGCGCATGGAATTCACCGGTCAGTCGGTGGATGCGCCGCTGCTTTCCGAAACAGCGCGCCGCTTTAACGTGAATAACAACATTATTAGCGCGCAGATGGATTACGCCGGCGGCGTGAAGTTCGGCATCATGCTGACTGAAATGCACGGCACACAAGAAGAAACGCAAGCCGCGATCGCCTGGCTGCAGGAACACCATGTAAAAGTAGAGGTACTGGGTTATGTCTGAGCCGATGATGTGGCTGCTGGTTCGTGGCGTCTGGGAAACGCTGGCGATGACCTTCGTATCCGGGTTCTTTGGTTTTGTGATTGGTCTTCCCGTTGGCGTGCTGCTGTACGTCACGCGTCCCGGGCAAATCATTGAGAACGCGAAGCTCTACCGCACACTGTCTGCGGTTGTGAACATCTTCCGTTCGATTCCGTTCATTATTCTGCTGGTATGGATGATTCCGTTCACTCGTGTGATTGTCGGGACATCAATCGGTTTGCAGGCTGCCATTGTTCCGCTCACCGTCGGCGCGGCACCGTTTATCGCCCGTATGGTGGAAAACGCCCTGCTGGAAATCCCGACCGGCCTGATTGAAGCGTCCCGCGCAATGGGCGCAACACCGCTGCAAATTGTACGTAAGGTGCTGCTGCCAGAAGCCCTGCCAGGGCTGGTAAACGCTGCGACAATTACGCTGATTACCCTGGTTGGTTATTCCGCCATGGGCGGTGCCGTGGGTGCGGGCGGCCTTGGACAGATCGGCTATCAGTACGGCTATATTGGATACAATGCTACTGTTATGAATACGGTACTGGTATTACTCGTTGTTCTGGTTTATTTAATTCAGTTCGCGGGCGATCGCATCGTCCGGACTGTGACGCACAAGTAACGTTCTACAAAACACAATTATCACATTAAGGAAATAAGCATGGCGTTCAAATTCAAAACCATTGCGGCAGTCGGCGCCCTGATTGGTTCTCTGGCACTCGTGGGTTGCGGTCAGGATGAAAAAGATCCAAACCACATCAAAGTCGGCGTGATTGTCGGTGCGGAACAGCAGGTAGCTGAAGTCGCACAAAAAGTTGCGAAAGAAAAATACGGTCTGGACGTCGAACTGGTGACCTTCAATGACTACGTTCTGCCGAACGAAGCGCTGAGCAAAGGCGATATCGATGCCAACGCCTTCCAGCACAAACCGTATCTGGATCAGCAGATCAAAGATCGCGGATACAAGCTGGTTGCCGCAGGCAATACCTTCGTTTATCCGATTGCGGGCTACTCTAAAAAAATCAAATCTCTGGATGAGCTTCAGGATGGCGCGCAGGTAGCGGTTCCGAACGATCCAACCAACCTGGGCCGTTCTCTGCTGCTGCTGCAAAAAGTCGGTCTGATCAAACTGAAAGATGGCGTGGGTCTGCTGCCGACCTCACTGGATATCGTCGGGAACCCGAAAAATCTGAAAATTGTTGAACTGGAAGCCCCTCAGTTGCCGCGTTCTCTTGACGATGCGCAAATTGCTCTGGCGGTAATCAACACCACTTATGCCAGCCAGATCAACCTGACGCCGGCGAAAGACGGTATCTTCGTTGAAGATAAAGATTCCCCGTACGTCAACCTGATCGTGACCCGTGAAGATAACAAAGACGCGGAGAACGTGAAGAAATTCGTTCAGGCCTATCAGTCTGACGAAGTTTACGAAGCCGCCAATAAAGTCTTCAACGGTGGTGCTGTTAAGGGCTGGTAATTTTTAGGCGCTTTTCACAATCTGTAATATCATTCAGGACGGGCGTTTGCCCGTCTTGTCATTTATGCAAGCTCCTGATTCAATATGTGACAGTTAGATCATTCATTGAGGAAATATTATGCGTGCTTTACCGATCTGTTTATTGGCACTCATGCTGAGCGGCTGTTCCATGCTAAGCAGATCCCCTGTTGAACCCGTTCAAAGCACCGCAACCCCGCCAAAAGCGGAGCCGGAAAAACCGAAAGCGCCGCGCGCTGTTCCCGTCAGAATTTACACCAATGCTGAAGATCTGGTCGGCAAGCCGTTCCGCGATCTCGGTGAAGTGACCGGTGAATCCTGTCAGGCCTCTAACCAGGACTCTCCGCCGAACATCCCGACAGCACGTAAACGCATGCAGATTAATGCGTCAAAAATGAAAGCCAATGCCGTGTTACTGCATAGCTGTGAAGTCACCAGCGGGACGCCGGGTTGTTATCGTCAGGCTGTCTGCATTGGTTCTGCGCTCAACATCTCGGCTAAATGAGTCATTTTCAGTTTGAGCAAATCGGTGTCATTCGCTCGCCTTACAAAGAGAAGTTCGCCGTTCCCCGCCAGCCAGGGCTGGTAAAAAGCGTCAACGGCGAACTGCACCTGCTGTCTCCTTACAATCAGGCCGATGCGGTACGCGGTCTTGAAGCATTCAGCCACTTATGGGTGATCTTTGTTTTCCATCAGACGATGGAAGGGGGATGGCACCCCACCGTGCGCCCGCCTCGTCTTGGCGGCAATGCGCGGATGGGCGTATTTGCTACGCGCTCAACATTTCGCCCCAATCCCGTCGGCATGTCGCTGGTTGAACTGAAAGGCGTTGTCTGTCAGAAAGATCAGGTCATTCTGCAACTGGGCAGTCTGGATCTGGTTGACGGTACGCCGGTCATCGATATCAAGCCTTACCTGCCGTTCGCGGAATCGCTACCGAATGCGACCGCCAGCTATGCGCAACAGGCACCGCAAGCCGAAATGTCGGTGAGTTTTACCGACGAGATTGAGCAACAGTTTCCCGCGCTGGAAAAACGTTATCCCCTGCTGAAGACGTTTATTCGTGATGTGCTGGCGCAGGATCCGCGTCCTGCCTATCGAAAAGGAGAAGAGACCGGTAAAAATTATGCTGTCTGGCTGCATGATTTCAACGTGCGCTGGCGCGTAACCGAGACGGGTTTTGAAGTCTTTGCGCTTGAACCCCGCTAATTTCACGCCCTTCTCTTTTGACATCCCTTTCTCGCTGGTAAACTGAGTTACTTTTTTTGTGTCAGGCTCACATTGAGCCTGTTCGATCGTTCAACTGGAACCGTAACAACATGCGTACTAGCCAATATCTGCTCTCCACTCTGAAGGAGACACCTGCCGACGCCGAGGTGATCAGCCACCAGCTGATGCTACGCGCCGGGATGATCCGCAAGCTGGCCTCCGGGTTATACACCTGGCTGCCGACCGGCGTGCGCGTCCTGAAAAAAGTTGAGAACATCGTGCGTGAAGAGATGAACAACGCCGGTGCGATCGAGGTGTTAATGCCGGTGGTTCAGCCTTCTGAACTGTGGCAAGAGAGTGGTCGTTGGGAACAGTACGGTCCGGAACTGCTGCGTATTGCTGACCGTGGCGATCGTCCGTTCGTACTTGGCCCAACGCATGAAGAAGTGATCACCGATCTGATTCGTAACGAGCTCAGCTCTTACAAACAGCTGCCGCTGAACTTCTACCAGATTCAGACTAAATTCCGTGACGAAGTGCGTCCGCGTTTCGGCGTGATGCGCTCCCGTGAATTCCTGATGAAAGATGCGTACTCTTTCCATACTTCTCAGGAATCTCTGCAGGAAACTTACGACGCGATGTACGCGGCTTATAGCAAGATCTTCAGCCGCATGGGGCTGGATTTCCGCGCGGTACAGGCTGACACCGGTTCTATCGGCGGTAGCGCCTCGCACGAATTCCAGGTACTGGCACAGAGCGGCGAAGACGATGTGATCTTCTCTGATTCTTCTGACTACGCGGCCAACATTGAATTTGCGGAAGCCGTTGCGCCAAAAGCGCCGCGCGCCGCTGCAACGCAAGAAATGACGCTGGTTGATACGCCGAACGCAAAAACCATCGCCGAGCTGGTTGAGCAGTTTAGTCTGCCAATCGAGAAAACCGTGAAAACCCTGCTGGTGAAAGCCGTGGAAGACAGCAAGTCTCCGCTGGTCGCACTGCTGGTTCGCGGCGATCACGAGCTGAACGAAGTCAAAGCGGAAAAACTGCCGCAGGTTGCCAGCCCGCTGACGTTTGCAACCGAAGAAGAGATCCGCGCGCTGGTGAATGCCGGTCCGGGTTCTTTGGGCCCGGTAAACATGCCAGTGCCGGTGATTATTGACCGTACCGTTGCCGCAATGAGTGATTTCGCGGCAGGCGCTAACGTGGATGGTAAGCATTACTTCGGCATTAACTGGGATCGCGATGTCGCAACCCCGGAAGTCGCTGATATCCGTAACGTCGTCGCCGGCGATCCAAGCCCGGATGGAAAAGGCACGTTGCTGATCAAACGCGGTATCGAAGTCGGTCATATCTTCCAGTTAGGCACCAAGTACTCGGAAGCAATGAAAGCCGCCGTCCAGGGTGAAGATGGCCGCAACCAGATCCTGACCATGGGTTGTTACGGTATCGGGGTCACACGCGTGGTAGCAGCGGCTATTGAGCAGAACTACGACGAGCGCGGGATCGTATGGCCTGACGCTATCGCGCCGTTCCAGGTGGCGATTCTGCCGATGAACATGCACAAGTCCTATCGTGTGCAGGAACTGGCGGAAAAACTGTATGCCGAACTGCGTGCGCAGGGCATCGAAGTGCTGATGGACGACCGTAAAGAGCGCCCAGGCGTGATGTTCGCCGATATGGAGCTGATCGGTATTCCGCACACTATCGTGCTGGGCGACCGTAACCTCGACAACGACGATATTGAATACAAATACCGTCGCAATGGCGAGAAACAGTTGATAAAAACCGGCGACATCGTCAACTATCTGGTTAAACAGATTAAAGGCTGATGTCATAAGAGGCTCTGATTTTCAGGGCCTCTTTTTTACATGGATTGTATAAAATGGCTAAACACACGGCGTATTACCGCCTGTTCCTCCCTTGCCTTCTTTTGCTTTCGGCCTGCACCGTTGACGTCAGCCCACCGAATAAATCCGCCGCCGCCATTGATGCACAATCCAAAAAATGGGCGGTTACATTCCAGCGCCAGAGCTCATTCACGAATAAAGCACTCGTCGAAATTACCGATACCGACCTTAAGCCAGGCGATCTGTTGTTCTCCTCCAGCCTCGGGGTGACCTCATTAGGCATCCGCGCGTTCAGCAATGCTTCCGTAAGCCATGTTGCCGTCTATCTGGGCGATAATGAAGTCGCAGAAACCACCGGCGCTGGGGTACAAATCGTGTCACTCAAACAGGCGATGAAACACAGTGATAAACTTTTTGCCCTGAGAGTCCCGGAGCTGACCCCGCAACAGGCCGCTGAGATCAAAACCTTCGCCTATAAAATCAAAGACAGCGGCTATAACTATCGCGGTATCGTGGAATTCATTCCGTTTATGGTGACTCGCCAGATGTGTTCGCTAAACCCCTTCTCTGCGGATTTCCGGCAACAGTGCGTCAGCGGGCTGGCGAAAGCGCAGTTGAGCGATGCCCGCGAGGGAGAAAAAACGGCGTGGTTTTGCTCCGAATTCGTCACTGATGCGTTTACCAAAGCGGGACATCCGCTAACCCTGGCGCAATCGGGCTGGATCAGCCCTGCTGACCTGATGCACATGCGGGAAGGCGACGTTGCCGCATTTAAGCCAGAAACGCAGCTACGCTATGTCGGTCATTTGAAGTTAGGGATTTATATCAAGACGGGACGTTTTGTAGGACTGACGCGTTAAGCGCGATACACAATAGCAAAACTGCGGGTAAGACGATAACTGTCCAGTCACCCGGACAGCTATCATTGAGTCCATCACTCAGTCGGTGCAGCTCTTACCCGGAATAAATTTAATCTCTTTATCGGCCATCAGCGTTTTCACCGGCTCATGGGTATCCGGATTCGCCTCCAGCGTGAAGTGCCCTTCGACGGACAACAGCACCGGTTTCTCACTGGTGCCACGCGCCGCAAGATAACCGCGTTCCAGTTCTGCGTTACTGGCAACAGAAACCTGCTTTCCGGTTGCGCAGTCGGTAAAGGTCGCGGCATCCGCCATATAGAAATACATGCCACGCATCGCCATTGGCGTTACCGGCAAACTGGATTTCACCGGTTCAAGCGTATAGTTAAACTGTGATTCAACCGGATTGCCTTCCCGATCCAACATCTCCAGCGCTTCGCCTTTCGCGCGATAATAAGACTTCTCACCCTGACTGTCGGTCAGCACCAGTTTATCGGCCGTGCGCGCCCAGGTGCCGTAGGAAGCAAAAGAAGACGGCTCTTCACGCACGCCCTGATAGCGTTCGTTCATTACCCATGTGCCATCTTTCTCCAGAAACAGTGAGGTCTCAATACCCTCGCAGTCTGCACAAGGCAGAATGCCCCGCCAGCTTTGCTGCATCGGTTTTAATTCTGCAACCTGAGTCGGCTGGATAACATCAACCTCTGAACGGTTGTTACAGCCAATCAATGCGAAGAGCGTAAATGCCGCCATCGCTGAAAGTAGTGTTTTTTTCACCCTGACTCCCTATCACATTTTATTCCTGCCCGTCAGTCATCACGACGGACTTTACCGCGAAGGGCTTTTACTGAGGATTTCTGCGCCTTCGAGTTTAATCTTCGCTCTTTCGATGCCCGCGTCGGTCGGGTTGCGCGTCGGCTTTTTTGTACTGCGGTGAGCTCTTTTATAACCGCTACCAGTCTGGCAATCGCCGCTTCCCGGTTGAGTTCCTGGTTGCGGTACTCCTGCGCCTTAATAATCATCACGCCATCAGCGGTAATCAGATGATGGCTGGCAGCCAGCAGACGGTCCTTATAATACTCTGGCAGGCTGGAGGCCCGAATGTCAAAACGCAAATGTATCGCCGTTGAGGTCTTATTGACGTGCTGTCCCCCTGCGCCCTGGGCGCGAATGGCGGTGATCTCCAGCTCATCGTCGGGGATCGAGACAGTCCGCGAAATAACGATCATACCGGTTGTTGCCACGGCGTCAGATGAATTTCCAGATTATTCTGAGAATCAGACAGCCAGATCGCCCCGTCCTGAATTGTCGCCTGTAGCGTCATGGTACGGCTCGCAAAGGCGCTAAGCTGGGTCAGTTGTTCATCATCCAGATACCAGACAGTGAGATTCGAAAACTGCGCGCATTTGCTTTGATTCTGCTGCCACCAGATCTGCGCCGCCCGGCTATTGTAGGCAAACAGCGCCACATCAGCAGCCTGCGAACACGCTTTCTTAATACGGCGCTCATCCGGTAGCCCCAGTTCAACCCACAAGTCGATACCCAGATGATCGTTACGCAACCACGCTTCCGGTTCATCCTCTGCGCTTAAGCCACGCGTAAACTGGAGACGCTCATCCGCATACTTAATCCACGCCAGCAGACGCAACATCATTCGTTCCTGGGTTTCAGAGGGGTGACGCGCCAGCGTCAACGCCGCATCAAGAAACTGGTTGCGGTCAAGGTCAGCCACGTTGACGACGGCTTTATAAATTGTCGCTTTAAGCGCCATGGAAAAACTCCTTTCGAATCAGGCAGCCATTGTAGCGAAAAAGGAGCCAAAAGGCTGTCCGGGGATCATCAATCAGGCGCTGATATTGCGTGAATGGCTGTGGTATAGTCACCTTGCTAAACAGAGTTTATCTTCGTAGGCTTAGACTTGCATCCACGGTTAAGTCAGAATGCTGACAGGAGGGCATGTGGAAAAATATTGTGAGTTAATACGCAAGCGGTATGCGGAAATCGCCAGCGGAGACTTAGGGTATATCCCGGATGCGCTGGGTTGCGTATTAAAGGTGCTTAATGAAATGGCGGCAGACAGTGCCCTTTCAGAGTCGGTCAGGGAAAAGGCGGCGTATGCTGCGGCGAACTTACTGGTGAGCGATTATGTCAATGAATGATACATACCAACCCATCAACTGTGATGACTACGACAACCTTGAGCTCGCCTGCCAGCATCATTTATTACTGACGCTGGAACTGAAAGATGGTGAAGTTTTGCAAGCGAAAGCCAACGATTTGGTTTCACGGAAAAACGTGGAATACCTAATCACCGAGGTTGCGGGTGAAACGCGCGAGCTTCGTCTCGATAAAATTGTCAGCTTCAGCCATCCGGAAATCGGTACCGTGGTGGTTAGCGAATCCTGAACCCATATTGCCTGGTGGCGCTGCGCCATCAGGTATTTCCACCGATTTGATCCCACACCAGTCTCACCCCCGACTCCTCACCCGCCGCGCCGTCACGCGTGACAAATACGCCTGCAGCCGCAATCAGCGTTTCGCCGTAAAACAGCAATGGCGTGGTATCTCGTCGCCAGGAAGGTACATTCAACTCCTGCCAGATTTTCTTGAGCTTGCGGCCACCGCTACGGCCAACGATATGCAGCATTCCCGGCGCTTTAAAACGGATACTGACACGCTCATCCTCATGAGGCGCGCGTAATTCGTCCCCCACCAGTAACCGCAGATGGCCCAGCCCGGCAGGCAACGTGAGCGGTAACTGCCAGCGAGGCCAGGGCAGTATTGTCTCACTTTGTCCGACAACAGATTTAATCCACCACAGCTGTCCCTGAAAGCGCCGCACCTCGTACTCGCCGAAACGCAGGCACGGTGACGCATCTTCACGCGCCAGCGCCACCTCCTGCCAGAGACGTTCCAGTCCATCGCGTGAAGGCATCGGCGCATTTTTCGCCGCCAGCCAGCGGCGAAGTAGCGCAGCGCGCCGGACACGGGTCATCGCCATGAGCGGCGTTAACTCCAGCGTGCCGTTATCTGTGGTGCAAGAAGACAGTTCATCGGCAAGCAGTTCATCCAGCAGACTCTCTTGTTCAGCACACAGCGCTGCGCTGCGTGCCGTGGCGTCAGCGAAATGCGGCCAGCGCTGTTGCAGAAGCGGCAGAACCTGCAAACGCAGGAAGTTCCGATCGTAGGCGTCATCCTGATTGCTTTCATCTTCAATCCAGCGAAGCTGATGTTGCCTTGCCCATTGCTCCAGTGCCGCACGGGGTTGCGTCAATAACGGACGAATGAGTAACGTGCCCGCAAACTCAGCACTCTCCGCCATTGCAGACAACCCAGCCGGTCCGCTGCCGCGTTTGAGCGCCAGCAAAAAGGTTTCACACTGATCGTCAAGATGCTGGGCAGTCACCAACACCTCACCGGGCAATAGCGCATCGGCAAATGCCTGATACCGCGCCTGCCGGGCCTGCGCTTCGATTCCCAGCCCGGCGTCCACCAGCGTGACCCGCTCCACCACCAGCGGAACCTGCCATTGCGCGCAGATGGCTTCACAGTGTGCCACCCACTCATCGGCGTGAGCGCTAAGTCCATGATGGATGTGCATGGCGCGAAGCGAGAGAGTCGGTTGTTGCGTCCGCCATTGCACCAGTTGGTGTAAGAGCACGGTAGAGTCCAGACCGCCGCTAAAGGCGACCAGTATCTGTCGGGAAGTGATAAGCGAGGTGTTCAGCGTGAGTGTTGTCATAGCGGTTATTTACAGTGACGTTGCCCGGCACGTTACCGGGCAATCGTCACAATAACAAGCCTTACTGCTCATACAATTCGAGCGGCAGGCCATCCGGGTCTTTAAAAAAGGTGAAGCGCTTGTTGGTGAAGGGATCAATGCGGATGGCTTCACAATTTACGTGATTCGCTTCCAGATGCGCTACCGCATTATCCAGGTTATCCACGCTGAACGCCAGATGGCGCAAGCCACAGGCTTCCGGATGCCCTGGACGCGCCGGCGGGAAAGGAAATGAAAAAAGCTCAATCACATATTGTCCATTCAGCGCCAGATCGCCCTTCCACGAGTCTCGTTCTGCGCGATAGGCTTCGCTCAGCAGCGTAAACCCCAAAATATCGCAATAGAAGGACTTACTCGCGGCATAGTCTGTCGCAATAATCGCAATATGGTGAACCTGTTTTAATCCCAGCATAGTGTCTTCATCTCCGTTATTTATCATCAGCACGTTACCCGCCCGGGAGCGCTGAAGGCAAGTCGTCATGCCGTTTTTAAGACTCGTACGAGGTATACGCCGTCGTCATCCTGTTTCGCCCCGTGAATATCCGTTTCAAAGCCCGGATAACGCTGACCAACAGAACAGAGCATCAGCAGAAAATCGAGTACGGCGCGACTCTGCTCGGTGAGCATTTCTCCCGGCATCAGCAGCGGCACGCCGGGAGGGTATGGCAGGATCATATTCGCCGACACGCGTCCCACCAGTTGATCGAGGGGGACCGTTTCGACTTCGCCTTTGATCTGTCGCTGCCAGGCCTGATGCGGCGTCATGATCATTTCCGGCAATGTATCAAACGCACGCAGCATCAGACCGGAAAGATCGTGTTGGCGGATGAGCTGGTGGATCCCTTGCGCCAGATCCTGAATACGCATGTTGCGATAAAAATCAGGATCTTCTGCATACAGATCTGGCAGCATATTCTTCACGCGCAAATTGAGATCGTAAGAGCGTTTAAATTCGGTCAGTCCACGCAACAGCCCCATTGCCCGGGTTTTATCGATACCAATACTGAAGAGAAACAGCAGATTGTACGGCCCGGTTTTCTCCACCACCACGCCGCGCTCATCAAGGAATTTCGCCACCAGCGCGGCGGGGATCCCCTCGTCACTCATCTCCCCTTGCTCGTTCATACCGGGCGTCAGGATCGTGACTTTTACCGGATCGAGGAACATATGGTCATCGTCGGCATCGGTAAATCCGTGCCAGTCTTCACCGGGTGCCACCGGCCAGCACGCGGCTTCATCAACCTCTTCCGGCTGCCAGATATCAAAGAACCAACCGTCAGACTCTTCACGTAGCCGCTGCACTTCTTTGCGAAAATGTAACGCGCGCTCCACAGAGCGATTGATTAATCGCTTACCGGAATTTCCCCGCAGCATCGCTGCCGCCGTCTCGATGGAGGCGACAATCGGATAACTCGGTGAGGTCGAGGTGTGCATCATAAACGCTTCGTTGAAGGTTTCTTCGTCATAGTCTCCTTTAATATGGATCAGCGACGCCTGCGATAGCGCCGCCAGCATTTTGTGGGTGGATTGCGTTTCGAAAATCACCTTGCCCTGCACCCGTTCACCGCTCATCCCGCTTTTCCCCTGATAAATGGGATGGAAGTGGGTATAGGGCACCCAGGCAGAATCGAAGTGGATAGAGGGGACATCCAGCGTCTGTTTGATCCAGTTAGTGTTATACAGCAGGCCGTCATAGGTCGAGTTAGTGATCACGGCATGAACTGGCCACTGCGCCTGCGCCGTGGTGGCAACTTTGTTCGCAATACTCTCGCGCGTGAACTCACGCTTCGGAATGCCGCCCAGAATACCGAGCGCATTACGCGTTGGTTTCAGCCAAATCGGGACGACGTCGCTCATCATTAACAAATGCGCGAGCGACTTATGGCAGTTACGGTCAATCAACAGCGTACTGCCGGTTGGCGCGGCATACATCCCCACAATTTTGTTTGAGGTGGAGGTGCCGTTAGTCACCATATAACTCTGCTCTGCGCCGAACGTTCGGGCGATATACTCTTCAGCCTCCAGATGTGGCCCGGTGTGATCGAGTAACGAACCCAGTTCAGTGACTGATATCGACACATCCGCTTTCAGGGTATTGCCACCGAAAAAGTCATAGAACAGGCAGCCAACCGGACTTTTTTGATAGGCCGTTCCGGCCATGTGACCCGGCGTGCAGAAGGTGTATTTCCCCTCTTTCACATAGGTGAACAGCGCTCTGGTAAAAGGCGGCGTGATATTGTCGAGGTACTCGTTGGTGTACTGGCGAATGCGCGTCGCGATATCTTCCGCCTGCCCGAGCGCATACTCGAAA
Source organism: Citrobacter sp. LST-B2 (assembly GCF_057983045.1). Classification (NCBI taxonomy): domain Bacteria; kingdom Pseudomonadati; phylum Pseudomonadota; class Gammaproteobacteria; order Enterobacterales; family Enterobacteriaceae; genus Citrobacter; species Citrobacter sp. LST-B2. Next base: position 1,112,091 of record NZ_CP192598.1, on the reverse strand, counting down.
AACCATAGCGCCATGCGCATGTCGTGAACGCTGACATCCATCGTCGAATGCGTGTTGATAAACGCATACAGCGGTAAATACTCATTGAGCTGGTTAATCTCACTGCACAAATCGAGACTGTACTCATCCCAGTCAAAAATCACCCCACAAATGCGCGGGTTGTGTTCGATAAATTTCAGCAGGTCGACGCTGTTTTGCGGCCAGATAATCTGAAATCCCTGTGATTGCAGCGCACGCTCAAGCTCGTTAATGGGCTCGTCTTTATAAAAAACCCCGTGCGGCCCCATAATGGCGATGATATTCATGCGTTCCTCCTGGAAAAACCTTAGCTAATCATAGCCTGTTCAAACCGCAGGTAAAAAAAAAGGGCCACAAATTGTGGCCCTTTTCGGAATGGTCAACGCTTAGGCGTAGCCGTAGCTCATCAGACGCTGATAGCGACGGTTCTTCAAATCTTCTGTGCTCAATACATCGAGATCCGCGAGGTCAGCCAGCAGCTGCGCTTTCAGCGAAGCCGCCATCGCTTCCGGATTGCGATGCGCGCCGCCCAGCGGTTCCGGGATGATGGAATCAATCAGCTTCAGCTCTTTCAGACGTGGCGCAATGATCCCCATCGCTTCTGCGGCCAGCGGCGCTTTGTCCGCACTTTTCCACAGAATGGAAGCACAGCCTTCCGGAGAGATAACGGAATAGGTGCTGTATTGCAGCATATTCACTTTATCGCCCACGCCGATCGCCAGCGCGCCACCGGAACCGCCCTCGCCGATCACGGTGCAGATAACCGGCACGCTCAGACGTGACATTTCACGCAGGTTACGGGCGATAGCTTCGGACTGACCGCGCTCTTCGGCACCCACGCCTGGGTAAGCCCCCGGAGTGTCGATAAAGGTAATGATCGGCATGTTGAAACGCTCGGCCATTTCCATCAGACGCAGCGCTTTACGATAGCCTTCCGGCGCCGGCATACCGAAGTTACGACGGATTTTCTCTTTGGTCTCGCGGCCTTTCTGATGACCAATGATCATCACCGGACGACCGTCCAGACGCGCAATGCCGCCGACGATAGCTTTATCGTCCGCATAAGCGCGATCGCCCGCCAGTTCGTCAAATTCATCAAACGCCAGGCGAACATAATCTAGGGTGTAAGGACGCTGCGGATGGCGTGCCAGTTGGGCAACCTGCCATGCGCCAAGATCGGCGAAGATTTTACGCGTCAGTTCTACGCTTTTTTCACGCAGACGATGCACTTCTTCATCGATGTTAATATCCAGTTTCTCGTCCTGACGGCTCACCGCAGTCAGAGAATCGATTTTTGCTTCCAGCTCTGCAATCGGCTGTTCAAAATCAAGGAAATTCAGACTCATAGTATTCCTGTATTAGTCAAACTCCAGTTCCACCTGCTCCGAACCAATGAGGCCACGGAGATCGTTAAGCAAACGATCGCTCGGAGAGACACGCCACGTCGCGCCAAAACGCAACCGCGCGCGTGCATCCGCCCTCTGATAGTAGAGATGTACTGGAATTGTCCCCGAGCGGTGGGGTTCCAGAGACTGACGGAGTCGGTTTAAAAGCTGGTCATCAATTTGCCTGTCCGTCAGCGAGATAGCAAGCCCGCGAGCATATTTTTCCCGGGCTTCGTCAATATCCATGACTTCGCGGGCGGTCATTTTAAGCCCCCCGCTGAAGTCATCAAAGCTGACCTGTCCGCTGACGATAAGTATGCGGTCTTTTTCCAGCAATTGCTGGTATTTATCCAGGGCGTCGGTAAATAACATCACCTCCAGACGTCCGGAACGGTCATCCAGCGTACAGATGCCGATACGATTGCCGCGCTTGGTGACCATAACCCTTGCGGCAATGACGAGCCCCGCAGCCGTGGTCACTTTACCACGTTCTGTCGGATGCATGTCTTTCAGCCGGTAGCCTCCGACATAGCGCTCAATTTCTTTCAAATACTGGTTGATCGGGTGACCCGTCAGGTACAACCCCAACGTTTCGCGTTCCCCATCTAACACCACCTGCTCTGGCCACGGCTGGCAGCTGGCGTAGGATTGTTCAATTTGCTCCGGCTCTTCCGCCAGCACGCCGAACATATCTGCCTGACCAATCGCTTCTGCTTTCGCGTGCTGATCGGCGGCTTTCAGCGCATCGCCCAGCGAATTCATCAGCGCAGCACGATGCGGCCCCAGCCTGTCAAAGGCCCCGGACATGATCAATTTTTCCAGCACCCGCCGGTTGAGCTTTTTGGTATCGGTGCGCGCGCAAAGATCAAACAGCTCACGGAAATAGCCGCCGTTGTTACGCGCCTCAATGATCGCCTCGATCGGGCCTTCACCCACGCCTTTGATCGCGCCGATACCGTAGACAATCTCGCCATCGTCGTTGACGTGGAAGTGGTACAGCCCGGAGTTGATATCCGGCGGCAGGATTTTCAGCCCCATGCGCCAGCATTCATCCACCAGCCCCACCACCTTCTCGGTGTTGTCCATATCGGCAGTCATTACCGCCGCCATAAACTCAGCAGGATAGTGCGCTTTCAGCCACAGCGTCTGGTAAGAGACCAGCGCGTAGGCAGCAGAGTGCGATTTGTTAAACCCGTAACCGGCGAATTTCTCCACCAGGTCGAAGATTTTCATCGCCAGTTCGCCGTCAATACCGTTTTTCTTCGCGCCGTCTTCAAAGATGGAGCGCTGTTTGGCCATCTCTTCCGGCTTTTTCTTACCCATCGCACGACGCAGCATATCCGCACCGCCAAGAGTATAGCCAGAAAGCACCTGGGCAATCTGCATGACCTGTTCCTGATACAGGATGATGCCGTAGGTTGGCTCCAGTACTGGTTTCAGGCTTTCGTGTTGCCACTGCACATCCGGATAGGAGATCTCTTCGCGCCCGTGCTTACGATCGATGAAGTTATCTACCATCCCGGACTGCAACGGCCCCGGACGGAACAGGGCCACCAGGGCTATCATATCTTCGAAGCAGTCAGGCTGTAGACGCTTAATCAGGTCTTTCATGCCGCGGGATTCAAGCTGGAAGACCGCCGTGGTTTCCGAGCGTTGCAGCATATCGAAGCTTTTCTTATCGTCCAGCGGGATAGCGGCAATATCCAGCGGCGGCTCACCGTTCTTTTCACGGCGGGCGTTAATCATCTCCAGCGCCCAGTTAATGATAGTGAGTGTACGCAAGCCAAGGAAGTCGAACTTCACGAGGCCGGCATATTCCACGTCGTTTTTATCAAACTGGGTAACCGGGTGCAGCCCCTGTTCATCACAGTACAGCGGCGCAAAATCGGTGATTTTCGTCGGGGCGATAACCACACCACCAGCGTGTTTACCGGCGTTTCGGGTCACGCCTTCCAGCTTACGCGCCATGTCGATCAGCGCTTTAACCTCTTCATCTGCCTCGTAGATTTCTGGCAGTTGCGGTTCAGCCTCGAAGGCTTTCGCCAGCGTCATCCCCGGATCGGGGGGCACCAGTTTCGAAATACGATCGACAAAGCCGTACGGGTGGCCCAGTACGCGACCCACGTCGCGGATCACCGCTTTCGCCGCCATCGTACCGAAGGTAATAATCTGCGATACCGCATCACGGCCGTACATGTCGGCCACGTGTTCAATCACCTGGTCGCGTTTCTCCATACAGAAGTCAACGTCGAAGTCAGGCATCGAGACACGTTCCGGGTTAAGGAAACGTTCGAACAGCAGGTCAAATTCCAGCGGGTCGAGGTCGGTAATTTTCAGCGCGTAAGCCACCAGCGAGCCCGCACCGGAACCACGGCCTGGCCCTACCGGCACGCCGTTATCTTTCGACCACTGGATAAATTCCATCACGATGAGGAAGTAACCCGGGAACCCCATCTGGTTGATCACCTGCAGTTCAATATCCAGACGTTCATCGTAAGGCGGCCGCTTTTCTTTTCGCACGGCTTCATCCGGGAATAAGAAGGCCAGACGCTCTTCCAGCCCTTCTTTCGATTTCTGGACCAGGAAATCTTCCGTGGTCATATCGCCTGTCGGGAACTGCGGCAGGAAATACTCGCCCAGACGTACCGTTACGTTACAGCGTTTGGCAATTTCAACGGTGTTTTCCAACGCTTCCGGAATATCAGAGAAGAGTTCGCACATCTCCTCTTCCGAGCGCATATATTGCTGCGGCGAGTAATTACGCGGACGTTTGGGATCGTCGAGGGTGAAACCATCGTGGATAGCAACGCGAATTTCATGCGCGTCAAAGTCATCACTGTTGATAAAGCGCACGTCGTTGGTGGCGACCACCGGCAAACTGCGCGCTTCCGCCAGCGCAACGGCAGCATGAAGATAGTTCTCTTCATCGGGACGACCAGTGCGGATAAGCTCAAGGAAGTAACGATCCGGGAAGTGTTCTTCATAGAACGCGACACACTCATCAACCAGCGCGCCGTTGCCGCGCAGCAGACTGCGCCCGACGTCACCCATGCGCCCGCCGGAAAGCAGGATCAACCCTTCTTTCAGTTCGATCAGCCAGTCACGATCGATGATCGGCCCCGCCGCGCCATAGCCGCGCTGATAAGCTTTGGATATCAGCAGGGTAAGATTTTGGTACCCGGTGTTATTGGCAGCAAGCACGGTCAGATGCGTCAGTTCATCCCCCATCAGCTCGCTCTGAACATGGAAATCAGCGCCAACAATGGGTTTAATCCCTGCACCATGACCCGCTCCGTAGAACTTCACCAGACCACAGAGGTTAGTAAAATCGGTGATCGCCAGCGCAGGCATGCCCAACGCGGCCGCCTTTTTCACCAGCGGCCCGGTTTTTGCCAGCCCATCGATCATGGAGTAGTCGCTGTGCACCCGCAGGTGGACGAAACGAGGTTCAGACATCTTCAGATTCCTTCGACACAAGAATCAGGACGCGAGTCCCAGTGCGCGTTTAACGGGAGCAAAACTACGTCGGTGATGCTCCGTTGCGCCATGTTCAGCCAGTTTTTCCAGATGGAAAGCGGTTGGATACCCTTTGTGCTGGGCAAAACCATATTGCGGGAAAACGCTATCCAACGCGGCCATTTCGGCGTCACGCGTGACTTTTGCAAGAATAGACGCGGCGCTGATCTCCGCCACCCGACTGTCGCCCTTCACTACCGCCAGAGACGGCACAGGTAATGCCGGACAGCGATTACCATCGATCAGCACATATTCCGGCGCAATATGTAACCCCGCCACCGCTCGCTGCATGGCCAACATCGTGGCGTGGAGTATATTCAGCTCATCGATCTCGTGCGGTTCCGCACGACCGAGGCTCCAGCTCAACGCTTTTTCTTTGATTTCGTCATACAGCGCCAGACGGCGCTTTTCAGATAATTTTTTGGAATCGTTTAGACCCACAATCGGGCGAGCCGGGTCGAGGATCACGGCTGCGGTAACGACCGCGCCAACCAACGGACCACGTCCGACTTCATCCACACCCGCCACTAAGTGCGTGTGTGGATAAACAAATTCGATCATCGTGCTAACTCCAGGACCGCATCCGCCGCCTGCTCATCAGCATTACAGCGGATCTGCTGATGCAGTTCGCGGAAAGTATCGTGCATCGCATGACTGGTTTTACCGTTCGCCAGTAAGGGGAGAAGCGCCTCAGCCAGCTTTTGCGGCTCGCACTCTTCCTGCAACAGCTCTTTCACCAGTTCCCTTCCCGCCAGCAGGTTTGGCAGCGAGACATAATCTGTCTTCACCAGTCGCTTCGCTAGCCAGAACGTAAAGGGCTTCATGCGATATCCCACCACCATCGGGCATTTGGCCAGCATGCACTCGAGCGCAGCGGTACCGGATGCCAGCAACGCGGCATCGCTGGCAATCATCGCTTCTCGCGCCATCCCATCCAACATATGGACGGAAAGCGTCGGGGCGACTTCTGCTTTGATCTGCTCAAACTGCTCGCGCCGTTTGGCGTTCACCAATGGCACCACCACCTCAAGATCAGGATAGGTCTGGCGCAACAATTGGGCCGTTTTCAGGAAGTCGGCACTGAGCATTTCGACTTCCGCACCGCGACTGCCGGGTAATAACGCCAGACAGTGCGCGTCACGGGGGATCCCCAGCACATCTCGCGCCGCGTTTTTATCCGGGTCCAGAGGCATCGCGTCCGCCATGGTGTGACCGATAAAACGGCACGGCACGTTGTACTTGTCGTAAAACGCTTTTTCGAAAGGCAGAAAAGCCAGAACCATATTGGTGGATCTGCCTATTTTGAAAACGCGTTTCTGTCGCCACGCCCAGACGGACGGACTGACGTAATGAATCGTTTTGATACCCTGTTTTTTCAGATTCCCTTCGAGGGTGATATTGAAATCGGGTGCATCTATACCAACGAAAACATCGGGCTGCAGCTCAGTGAATCGACGAGTCAGATCGGCGCGGATATGCAGCAGACGACGCAGGCGTCCAAGCACTTCCACAATGCCCATCACCGCCAGTTCTTCCATTTCATACCAGGCTTCACAGCCTTCGGCCTGCATACGTGGGCCTGCGACGCCGACAAAACGCGCGTCGGGAACACGCGCCTTCAGCGCCCGGATTAAGCCAGCACCAAGAATATCGCCGGAGGTTTCTCCGGCGACCAGGGCAATCGTTAAGGGGCGCTGCTCAGCCATTAACGAATCAGACCGCGCGTTGAGCGGGCAAAGAAATCGCTGAACGCCTGTACTTCCGGATACTGCTTCGCCAGTTCGGCGATTTCCGGTTTTACATCTTCCAGCGTTTTGCCACTACGGTACAACGCTTTGTAAGCATTGCGGATGGCGGTGATCGCTTCGCGAGTAAATCCGCGACGCTTCAGCCCTTCGATGTTGACGCCAAACGGCGTCGCGTGGTTGCCCTGCGCAATAACGTACGGCGGAACGTCCTGAGCAACGCCAGAACAGCCGCCAACCATCACGTGTGCACCAATAATGCAGAACTGGTGCACAGCGGTCATGCCACCGATGATGACATAATCATCCAGGGAGACGTGACCCGCTAGCGTGGCGTTATTAGCCAGAATACAGCGATCCCCTATTGTGCAATCGTGTGCCACATGAGCATTGATCATCAGTAAGTTATCGCTGCCCACCTTCGTCAATCCACCGCCCTGCACTGTGCCACGATGAATGGTAACGCTTTCGCGAATGCGGTTACGATCGCCAATTTCCACACGGGTCGGTTCACCAGCATATTTCAGATCCTGGTTCACTTCGCCAATGGAGGCGAACTGATATATCTCGTTATCGCGGCCAATTTTGGTATGACCATTCACGACAACGTGAGACTTCAGTACGGTACCCTCACCAATTTCAACATGGGGTCCAACAAGGCAAAAAGGACCAATGTGAACGTTAGCGCCAAGTGAAGCGCCCTCTTCCACAATGGCGGTCGGATGAACAAAGGCGGAATTATCAATCACGTATCAGGCCTCCCGGCTACGAGCGCACATCATCGTTGCTTCGCAAACTACTTTACCGTCGACCAGAGCAACCCCTTTGAAGCGGGTCAGGCCACGGCGCGTTTTCTCGAAAGTGACTTCCATGATCATCTGATCGCCTGGCACGACAGGACGCTTAAAGCGCGCTTCATCGATACCGGCGAAATAATAGAGTTCTCCCGGCTCCAGTTTACCAACGCTTTTAAACGCCAGAATACCGGTAGCCTGTGCCATGGCTTCCAGAATCAGCACGCCAGGGAAAATCGGTTTACCCGGGAAATGCCCCTGGAAAAACGGCTCGTTAACGGAGACATTTTTCACTGCGCGCAGAAAACGACCTTCTTCAAAGTCCAGCACGCGATCAACCAGTAAAAACGGAAAACGGTGCGGCAGAAGTTCTAAAATCTCTTCAATATGCAGAGTATGAGTGTTAGTAGTCAAAATACTCTTCCTGTCCAAATATGCTAAAAGCCAATAATAACACGGCCTGCCGCAATCGTATGAATGCCGACAGGCCGTAAAGTATGTGTGACCGGGTGAGAGTTTAGTCTTGTTGATTAACCTTGCGCTCAATGGCTTTGAGGCGCTTGCTCATATCATCAATGTTCATCACCAGTGCGGCTGTCTTACGCCATACTTTGTTAGGTTGCAGCGGAATGCCTGAGGAATAGACGCCTGGTTCAGTGATGGGACGCATCACCATCCCCATGCCCGTCACGGTCACCTTATCGCATATTTCCATATGCCCGTTGATCACGCTGGCACCGCCGATCATACAGTAACGGCCAATCTTCAGGCTGCCCGCCATAATGACGCCACCGGCAACCGCCGTATTGTCGCCAATCACAACGTTATGTGCAATCTGGCACTGGTTATCAATGATAACCCCATTGCCGATCACAGTGTCATCCAGTGCGCCACGATCAATAGTGGTACAAGCGCCGATCTCCACACGATCGCCAATAATAACGCGACCTAACTGCGGGATCTTCACCCAGTTGCCGCGATCGTTGGCATAGCCAAAACCGTCAGCACCAATGACCGTACTGGACTGGATCAGGCAATTCTCACCGATCTGAATGTCGTGGTAAACCGATACATTCGCCCACAGACGCGAACCGGCCCCAATTTTCGTATTTTTCCCGACGAAGCAGCCCGGGCCGATAACCACGTTATCGCCAAGCTCCACGCCAGACTCAATCACCGCATTTGCGCCAATTGAAACATTGCTACCCAGCGTTGCCGTCGCATCAACTACTGCACTCGGTGCAATGTTCTGTGCCGGCTGCGGCGTGGTATCTAAAATTTGCGCCATTCGCGCGTACGTCAGGTAAGGATTTTTCACTACCAACGCAGCACTCTTAGCAAAAGGAAGATCGTCCTGCGTCATGACAACGGCAGACGCCTGGCATAAGGCCAGGTGCTCACGGTATTTTGGATTCACCATGAAGGTGATGTGACCCGTTTGCGCAGATTGCATGGACGCAACGCCGGTGATGACGATATCGCCATCACCGTGTAATTCTGCATCCAACTGTTCTGCTAAATCAGCCAGTCGAATTGAAGGCATTACTTATTTAACCTGTTTCAGTACGTCAGCGGTGATGTCTTTTACATCGCTGCTGTTGTAAGCAACGGTGTTTGCGTCAACGACCAGATCGATGCTCTGGCTGCTGGCAACAGATTTCACTGCAGTCTGGATACGGGTAACCAGTTTGCCACGTTCTTCGTTGGAACGACGTGCACGATCCTGCTCAAAAGCCTGCGCTTTCTGAGAGAAGGTCTGGCGTTGAGCCATCACGTCTTTTTCCAGCTTAGTACGATCGCTGCCCGCTTTCATGGACTGCAGACGCTGCATTTTAGATTGCAGATCGGATTCCATACGCTGCAGTTCGCTCGCGCGGCCTTTAAACTCATTTTCCAACGTGTTGGAAACACCGGTCTTCTGTGCAACCTGCTGGAACAGGCTACCCATGTTGACGATAGCAATTTTGTCAGCAGCCTGTGCAGACGTAACCATTGCTAAACCGAGACCTGCCGCTAATAACCACTTTTTCACAATAAACTCCTTACCATCCCATTTGCACCCGAAGGTGCAGTTCTTTGCGTGGCCAGGCGATCCCATGCAAGATGATCGCCTTAAGTCATCGCTACACTACCATTACATTCCTTTGCGAAGAACAATTACCAGGTTTTACCAATGTTAAACTGGAACTGCTCTTTTTTGTCTCCATCGTAATCCTTAAACGGCTGGGCGTAGGAGAAGACCAACGGCCCCAATGGGGACATCCATTGTAATGCGATACCAGCAGACATACGGATATTGCTTGGATCACTGTAGTCTGGATAACCGGAATATGCACTTGAATCCCAGTTAGTATCCCAGACGGTACCCATATCCCAGAAGAACGAAGTACGTACCGAGTTGGCGTATTTATCACTGATGAACGGCGTTGGGGTAATGAACTCCAGGCTGGCGACAGCCATGGCGTTACCGCCCACTGCATCATCCGATTTACACGGCGCCGATTGCGTGCTTTCACATTCGTTATCGTAGTCGCTATCGCCATCATGACGACTGCTGGATGGATAATAAACGGCTTTCGGACCAATGGTATTGGACTGGAAGCCACGCACGGTGCTGGAGCCACCGGCATAGAAGTTCTCATAGAACGGCATCTCTTTACCGCCGATTCCATCCCCATAACCCCAACGGGTACGACCGAGGACCACCCACTTATGATCGTCGTCGATCGGTACGTAGGTTGCGGTATCCAGTGTCGCTTTGTAGAACTCGTTATCAGAGCCAGGGATCGTCACCTTACCGTTCAGGTTGATACGCGTCCCTTCCGTCGGGAAGAAGCCACGGTCAAGCTTGTTATAAGTCCAGCCATAGTTGAAGGTGAAGTCGTTGGCGCTAAAGGAGTTGCGGTCATTCGATTCACTCGGGTATTCACCCACGGAGTTCAAATAACGCCACATCGCAACTTGCGGCTGCATATTAGACAGGGAGTTATGCACATACCCTAAACCCGCACGCAGGGTGTTGTATTCGTTGACCGGGAAGCCCAGCGTGACGTCTGTACCATAACTTTTGTTGGTATAGTCAGACAGATCCGCATCGTTCGCATCAAAGTCGTTATAGAAGATGCGCCCACCCAGACTCACGCCATCAACAGTGAAGTACGGGTTGGTGACGGACAGTTCGCTGTAGGTCTGGTAATCGTTCTTGGTACCGTTAATCCCTACCGCGTAACCCGTGCCCAGCCAGTTATCCTGCTGAACACCGGCCTGGAAGCTTACGCCGCTTTCCGTACCGTAACCGACACCAAAGTTAAAGCTACCGGTGTTACGCTCTTTCACCTTATAGACCACGTCAACCTGGTCCGGGCTGCCCGGAACACGCTGCGTGTCGGTGTCGACCGTTTCAAAGTAACCCAGACGGTTCAGACGCTCTTTACCCTGATCAACCATATCACTGCCCAGCCATGCCCCTTCCATCTGGCGCATTTCGCGACGCAGGACGGCATCTTTGGACGTGTCGTTACCTTCAAAACGGATCTTACGCACGTAGAAACGGTTACCCGCATCAACGTTTACGCGCAGCATAACGGTTTTGTCAGTATCGTTGATTTCCGGCTGTGACTGAACACGCGGATAGGCGTAACCGTAGCGACCCAGAAGCTTCTTAATATCATCTTCCATTTTGGTCACTTTGGTGCCGTTATAGAGTTCGCCCGGCTCAATTTTGGTCAGGCTTTCGATCTCCGCAGAGTGCCCCGCCAGGTTCCCCGTTACCTGAACGCCAGAAAGCTTATACTGCTCGCCTTCCGTGATGTTCACGGTAATGTAGATCCCTTTCTTATCCGGGGTCAGGCTGACCTGCGTTGAGTCGATGTTGAAACGCGCGTAACCGCGATCCAGGTAGTAACTGCGCAGGGTTTCAAGGTCACCCGCCAGTTTCTGTTTCTGGTATTTGCGATCGCCAACAACGTTCCACCACGGAACTTCATCACGCAACTGGAAGTGAGAGATCAGTTCATCCGTGCTGAAGGCATGATTACCGACGATATTGATCTGCTGGATCTTCGCCGATACCCCTTCCTGGAACACCAGTTTAAGGTCAACACGGTTGCGCGGCAGTGGCGTGACAACGGCTTTCACGCTGGCACTGTATTTACCGACGCTGTAGTAGAAGTCTTCCAGACCTTTCTCGATATCGGCAATGGTGGTGCGATCCAAAGATTCGCCAACACGCACGCCAGAAGCCTCGAGGTTTTGCTTCAGCATGTCATCTTTCACCGATTTGTTACCGGAGAAGGTGATGCTGGCAATAGTCGGACGTTCTTTTACCTGAACCAGAAGCGTATCGCCATCGCGAAGGACACGAACATCCTCAAAGTTGCCAGTGGCAAACAGTGCGCGAATGGTATTACTGATATCTTCATCATTAACCGTGTCGCCTGTGCGCACCGGCATACTGAGGAGGGCCGCACCAACGGCGACACGCTGCAGGCCTTCGAAATGAATGTCCTTCACTACGAACCCTTCAGCACCGTATACGGTCGCGCTGCTAAACAGCAGCGACGCTATGAGCAACTTTTTCATCGCCATCGTTATTATGCGTTCTTCCTAACTAACTCTCTTACAACCGAGAGAAATCATTGAAAAGTGCAAGCCCCATTAACAGCACCAGCAATATCGAGCCAATGCGATAACTAAAGTCTTGAACCCGCTCGGATACCGGTCCGCCCTTAAGCTTTTCAATCGCCAGGAACAGCAGATGCCCCCCGTCAAGAACGGGCAACGGAAACAGGTTGATTATCCCTAAGTTCACGCTAATCAGCGCAAGGAACATCAGATAATAAATCACCCCGAACTCCGCTGACATCCCAGCCCCCTGAGCGATAGAAATCGGCCCACTGAGGTTGTTCAGTTTCACATCACCGGTTATCAATTTTCCCAGCATACTGACCGTCAGCTTCATCAACTGCCACGTTTTATCCGTGGCCTGTGCAATGGCACTGAATGGTCCATACTGGCGTACTGTCTTGTACTCATCCGGCAGAGGAATGATTTTCGGCACAACACCGGCAAACCCTTCTGCCTTCCCATTACCCGGTTTCGAATCCGGAATTAATGTTAAAGACAAGGCACTGCCCTGCCTTTCAATTTCCAGCGCTAACGGCTGACCCGGATTATCGCGCACCAGGTTCACGAACGTCATCCACTGCGTTAGCGGTTGACCATCGACTTTAACGATCCTGTCGCCAGCTTGCAAACCCGCCTTACTTGCGGCGGACTGAGCCTGGACTTCTGACAGCACCGGTTCAATCTGTGGTCCGCGCGGTCGAATCCCTAAAGAAGATACAGGATCTTCCTTATCAGGCTCAAATGCCCACTGCCGCAAATCCAGCGTTTTTTCCTGTCGCTGGTTGCTGCCGAAAGGCGCCACGCTGATTGTCGTCTGTTCGTCGCCAATTTTTGCGACCAACTGTAAACGCACTGCGTCCCAATCAGGGGTTTCGATACCATCAACGGCTTTAAGTTCCGTGCCAGGAATAATTTGCGCCTGAGCGGCAATCGAGTTGGGCGTAATTTCACCAACAACCGGACGAACACCGGGGACGCCGATGATAAACACCAGCCAGTAAGCGAAGATGGCAAAGAGGAAATTGGCAACCGGACCGGCGGCAATGATCGCGGCGCGCTGGCCGACGGTTTTATTGTTGAAAGCGTGGTGGCGCAGCTCCGGGATCACCGGTTCCGCGCGCTCATCCAGCATTTTGACATAGCCGCCCAGCGGGATCAGGGCGATGACATATTCGGTCCCAGACCGATCGGTACGGCGCCAGAGCGCTTTACCAAATCCAATGGAAAAGCGCTCGACACGGACACCGCAGCGCCGGGCAACCCAGAAATGACCAAATTCATGCACGGTGATCAGCACACCCAGTGCGACAATGAATGCAGCCAGATTCCAGAGAATACTCAGCATAAAACCTTCCGTTAAAGCGTCTTGAATACCAGTAACAACAGGCAAGCAAAGACCGGTACTGCCGCCGTCAGGCTGTCAATACGGTCCAGAATACCACCGTGTCCTGGAATCAAATGACCGCTGTCTTTAATTCCTGCTTCACGCTTAAACATGCTCTCAGTCAGATCGCCCAGCACGGAGGCCAGCGCAGCGACAATAGAACAGATTAATAAGGTGACAGGCGCAACATCCAGATTCGCCCACATGCCGTAACCCCAGGAGATCACAGCCGCTGTGGCAAGGCCACCAAAAAAGCCCTGCCAGGTTTTCCCCGGCGACACTTTCGGCGCCAGTTTATGTTTGCCAAACAGTTTGCCAAACATATACGCCCCGGAGTCCGCCCCCCAGACCAGGATCATGACATAGAGCAGCCATATTGCGCCACTGTAATGATTCTCGTCATAGTGCCATGCACGCAGCGCCAGCATTCCCCAGAAGAAGGGAACGATCGTGAGCACGCCAAAAATTATGCGTAATGTCTTCGAATTACGCCAGATCGTCGCCGAGTCGGGGTAAAAAAACACCAGCACTAACGCAACAACCCACCAGCCCAGCGATGCCCACAACGAGGCTTCGACCATCGGCTGATGAATATTATGATGATATTCCGGCAACAGAAACAGCATCAGTGCGAGCAATAGCCCACACAGCACCGCCAGCCAGACGCGTTGCGTGCGCGTGGCAAAACCGCTTAACTGTCCCCATTCCCACGCGGCCAGCATACAAACAACCAACGTCACAATGGCGAACCCCACCGGCGGCAGCAGAAACAGCGCCGCGATGACCACGGGTATTAAAACGAAAGCAGAAATTAGGCGATACTTCAGCAAAAGCGACCCCCATCAGGCTTTGTCATCACCGGGCTCGGTGCCGCCGAAACGACGCTCTCGATTAGCAAAGGCATGCAGTGCACCTTCAAAGTCTTGTTCATCGAAATCGGGCCAAAGAACATCTGTAAAGTAAAGTTCGGCATAGGCAATTTGCCAAAGCAAAAAGTTACTTATTCGATGCTCTCCCCCAGTCCTAATTACTAAATCCACCGGAGCCAGTTCATGCATACAGATTTGTTGGTTGAGCATGTCTTCATCAATCTGATCAGGACGCAGTAAACCTTCCTGCACCTGTTCTGCCAGTTGTCTGACTCCCTGGACAATGTCCCAACGTCCGCCGTAATTCGCCGCAATATTCAGCGTCAGCCCGGTATTCTGGGCGGTAAGCGCTTCGGACTTACGAATACGTTCTTGCAAACGCGAGTTAAATCGACTGGTGTCGCCAATAATGCGCAGGCGGACGTTATGGCGATGCAGGCTTTTCACTTCACTATCAAGCGCCCACACAAATAGCTCCATTAACGCACTCACTTCCTGCGCCGGTCGGTTCCAGTTTTCACTACTAAAGGCATACAGCGTTAACGCATCAATACCATTGTTGGCAGCAAAAGAGACGGCACGGCGGACGGATTTCGCTCCGGCCTTATGCCCAAATGCGCGAATCTTCCCTTGCTTTTTCGCCCAGCGACCATTGCCATCCATAATGATCGCGACATGGCGACAGCCATGTGCAGGCAAATTTTCGCTTACTGGTTGAGTTGCAGACAACATAACGCGTTTATAGTCCCTGAAAGGATTTAGCGGTACTCAGGAATACTGAAGCCTTTTGCTCTTCATCCTTCAGGCTGCCTCTTCGTTGGCTGTGATCATTCGCCTCAGTCACATACTCTTTGTATGCGCATGGAAACTCATTCACTTGCCACCTTGATGCAACCTGAATGATTTTGTGCATCCACAAAAAAGCCGTGTCAAACCACGGCTTACCTGACCGAAAAAAGCCAAATACCTGCGATCAGGTGGCGCAGACTATATCACTGAAGCACAACGCTAACAAATAGCACGATCTCCTCCGGGAGGATAATCCTCAGCTTGCGAGTCGCATCACTTGTTTTCTGGCGACTTCTCGCGCAATCGCATCGACCTTAAGTACGTCATCGACGCTCTGCGGTTCTTGTAGATCCATCTGCTCCAGCACGGCTAAATTGAGATCGGCGATATCGGTAAAGCGTATTTCTTCAGCAAGAAATGCAGCAACGACAATTTCATTGGCTGCATTCAGCGCGGTTGTAGCGGCCTGCCCCTGCTCAAACGCCTCCATCGCCAGTTTCAGGCACGGGTAACGTTGGTAATCCGGCGCGCTAAACGTCAACGCACTGAGTTTGCAGAAATCGAGCGGTGCAACACCAGAGGTTACGCGATTCGGCCAGGCCATCGTATGTGCGATAGGCGTGCGCATGTCTGGCTCACCCAGTTGCGCCAGAACGCTGCCGTCCTGATAACGCACCATCGAGTGAATCACCGACTGCGGGTGAATCAGCACTTCCATCTGACGGGCACTGGCGTTAAACAACCAACGCGCTTCAATGTATTCCAGACCTTTATTCATCATAGTGGCTGAGTCGACGGAGATCTTACGTCCCATCGACCAGTTCGGATGACGGCATGCCTGATCGGGCGTCATCGACACCAGTTCATGCAGCGGCGTTTCCCGGAACGGGCCACCAGACCCGGTAAGCAAAACGGACATCACGCCATTCTGCTCCAGGTCAGCGTATCCCAGATTGTGTTGAATGGGTTGGGGCATACTCTGAAAAATAGCGTTATGTTCGCTGTCTACCGGTAAAAGTCGGGCTTTACTGTGCTTCACGGCGTCCATGAACAGGCGCCCACAGGTCACCAAAGATTCTTTGTTTGCCAGCAGAATGGTTTTTCCCGCGCGAATGGCGGCAAGCGTTGGCAGCAGGCCCGCCGCGCCAACGATGGCCGCCATGACCTGATCGACCTCATCAAGCGCTGCCATATCACAAGCCGCCTGTTGCCCGCTGAGAACGTCCGTATGGCTACCATGCTGCTTCAGCGCGTCATTGAGAAGGCGCGCGCTGGCGTCATCGTCCATCACGGCATAACGCGGGGAGAATTCCAGGCACTGCTCCACCATACGGCTGACATTTTTACCTGCCACCAGCGCGATAACGCGGAAGTGCTCAGGGTTTTGACGCACCACGTCCAGCGTGCTGCAACCGATAGAGCCGGTCGAACCCAGAATGGTTAATTGCTTCATCAAACATCCGAAAAAATGAGACAGGATAAAAAGCAAAACGCCGCCAGCCGATCGTATGATCTTCTGAGCGGCGTTTTGAGCGTACAGCGGAATCAGAACTGCATCAGTTCTGCTTCTTTATCTGCCAGCGCCGCATCCACTTTCTTGATGGCGGCATCCGTCATTTTCTGTACGTCGTCCTGAGAACGGCGATCGTCATCTTCGCTGATCTCTTTGTCTTTCAGCAGTGCTTTCACTTTGTCGTTCGCGTCACGGCGGACGTTACGTACGGCAACACGCGCCTGTTCAGCTTCGCCACGAACGATTTTCGTCAGATCTTTACGACGCTCTTCCGTCAGCGGAGGCAGCGGAACGCGAATATCGCTGCCTGCGGAGCTCGGGTTCAGACCGAGGTCAGAAGCCATAATCGCTTTCTCAACGGCCGGGCTCATGGAGCGATCAAACACGTTGATTTTCAGGGTACGGGAATCTTCTACCGTTACGCTTGCCAGCTGACGCAGCGGCGTTGGCGTGCCGTAATATTCCACGACAATGCCATCCAGCAGGCTGGGAGAAGCACGACCCGTGCGTATTTTGCTGATTTGGTTTTTGAACGCTTCTACGCATTTTTCCATGCGTACTTCAGCATCTTTTCTGATATCGCTAATCACGTTACGAATCCTTGGATACTAGTCTCAGTCAGACCAGACAGCACACAATACACTTCATCCTTCAAGCTGGCTCTGCGTTGACTGCAAGCGTTCACTCCAGTCACGTACTCAGGTACGCTCCTGGAGATTCACGCTCTTGTCGCCTTGACGCAGCATGAATGACTTTGTGTATTCAGAATGTGCTCAGTATAGTCTCGTTTAATTTATGACACAGGATATAAAAGTCCCGCCGGGTAAAGGCAAATCTTACCCGTAATTGGCCAATACGGGAATTATTCCGTAATTAATGTGCCTTCTTTTTCACCCATGACGACGCGACGCAGTGCACCAGGTTTGTTCATGTTAAAGACACGAATCGGCAATTTGTGGTCACGCGCCAGCGTAAACGCCGCCAGATCCATCACTTTCAGTTCTTTATCCAGAACTTCATTGTAGGTCAACTGCTCGTACATCGTAGCAGCAGGATCTTTCGCCGGATCGGCAGTAAAGACGCCATCGACTTTCGTCGCTTTCAGCACCACGTCGGCTTCGATTTCAATGCCACGCAGGCACGCCGCAGAGTCAGTGGTGAAGAAAGGATTACCGGTACCCGCAGAGAGGATAACCACGCGGTTATTACGCAGCAGGCTGATAGCCTCTGCCCAGCTGTAGTTGTCGCATACGCCATTCAGTGGGATAGCGGACATCAGGCGAGCGTTCACATAGGCGCGGTGAAGCGCATCGCGCATTGCCAGGCCGTTCATCACGGTGGCCAGCATGCCCATGTGGTCGCCCACAACGCGGTTCATACCCGCTTTCGCCAGACCAGCACCACGGAACAAGTTACCGCCACCAATCACCACACCAACCTGAATACCCAGTTCAACCAGTTCTTTGATTTCCTGAGCCATACGATCCAGTATGCTTGCGTCAATACCGAAGCCTTCCGAACCCTGCAGAGCTTCGCCACTTAACTTAAGCAGAATGCGTTTATAGACGGGTTTTGCATTGGTAGCCATGTTTCTTTCCTGAGACTGTCAACGATTAAAAATGGGGGTAAATTCTGGCGACAATAATATGTCGCTACTCAGTACAACGAAATAAGAGCCATACTGATTTTGCGAGACGGGTGACAAAAAGAAGCCGCCCTCAGGCGGCTCCTTTTCGACAATTAAGACTGCTTGGACATCGCAGCAACTTCTGCTGCAAAGTCAGTCTCAACTTTCTCGATGCCTTCGCCCACTTCGAAGCGGATGAAGCCAGTTACGTCAGCGTTGTGCTCTTTCAGCAGCTGACCAACAGACTTGCTTGGCTCCATAACGAAAGGCTGACCCGTCAGAGAAACTTCGCCGGTGAATTTCTTCATGCGGCCTTCAACCATTTTCTCTGCGATTTCTTTCGGCTTACCAGACTGCATCGCGATGTCCAACTGAACCTGGTATTCTTTTTCTACCACTTCAGCAGACACGTCTTCCGGCTTAACAAATTCAGGCTTGCTTGCAGCAACGTGCATTGCCAGCTGCTTAACCAGCTCTTCGTCTGCGCCTTTAGCGGCAACCAGAACACCGATGCGCGCACCGTGCTGGTAGCTACCCAGAACGTCACCTTCCAGGGAAGCGATACGGCGGATGTTGATGTTCTCACCGATTTTCGCTACCAGCGCAACGCGCTCTTCTTCGAACTGCGCTTTCAGCACTTCAACGTCAGTGATTTTGCCAGCAACAGCGGCATCCAGCACTTTGTCAGCAAATGCCTGGAAACCACCATCTTTAGCAACGAAGTCAGTCTGGCAGTTAACTTCCAGAATGAAAGCGATGTTGCCGTCGATTTTGGTTTTAATCACGCCGTCAGCAGCAACGTTGCCTGCTTTTTTCGCCGCTTTGATAGCGCCGGACTTACGCATGTTTTCGATTGCCAGCTCGATGTCGCCATTAGCTTCAGTCAGTGCTTTTTTGCAATCCATCATGCCTGCGCCAGTACGCTCACGCAGCTCTTTTACCAGGGATGCGGTAATTTCAGCCATTCTAAAATCCTCGGAAGATTTGATCTGCCCGGCGTCAAACCGCACAGATTTAAAAGTGAAAAAGGGGGCCATATACAGGCCCCCTAACCAAACATGATACTACCTGGTTTATAAGGGCTCTTCCCCTTCATATTCCGAACCGCAGGAGCGTTTTCTTCGCTCGCTCATCCCAGTCACTTACTGATGTAAGCTCCCGGGAATTCTCGAGCTTGCCGCCTTCCTGCAACTCGCACTATTTCAGGGAAGTTATCAAGCCTTATTATTCAGCTTCTACGAAGCTTTCTTCCGCCTGGGAAGCCAGATCCTGAGAACGGCCTTCACGAACGGTTGCAGCAACAGCGCCCAGGTACAGGCTAACAGCACGGATTGCGTCGTCGTTACCCGGGATAACGAAGTCAACACCATCCGGATCAGAGTTGGTATCAACGATAGCAAATACCGGAATACCCAGGTTGTTTGCTTCTTTGATAGCAATGTGCTCGTGGTCAGCATCGATGACGAACAGAGCGTCCGGCAGACCGCCCATGTCTTTGATACCGCCCAGGCTGTTTTCCAGTTTCTCAAGCTCACGAGTACGCATCAGCGCTTCTTTCTTGGTCAGCTTTTCGAAAGTACCGTCCTGAGACTGAGTTTCCAGGTCTTTCAGACGTTTGATGGACTGACGAACGGTTTTCCAGTTAGTCAGCATACCGCCCAGCCAGCGATGGTTCACGAAGAACTGGTCGCAGCTGTTAGCAGCGTCTTTCACCGCTTCGCTTGCAGCGCGTTTAGTACCAACGAAAAGGATTTTACCTTTACGAGAAGCAATCTTGTTCAGTTCAGCCAGCGCTTCGTTGAACATCGGTACAGTTTTCTCAAGGTTGATGATGTGAACTTTGTTACGCGCACCGAAGATGAACGGCTTCATTTTCGGGTTCCAGTAACGGGTCTGGTGACCGAAGTGAACACCAGCCTTGAGCATGTCGCGCATGGAAACAGTTGCCATGATTAAAACCTCTATAGATAAAGTTGGGGTTATGCCTCCACGTATCCCATATTACCGACCCCAAAGGGCACCCCGGAATATGTGCCGATACGTGTGTGTTGTTACACAAAGTGAGATTTGTCGCTTCCGTCCATTCTGTGTATACGAAATGAGATCGGAAGTCCGGCGCGCTTTATACCACAAATACGCCGTGGACACCAATTATTGTTGGCTTGCTGTGCTGTTAATGATTCTCAATTTGGCAGCATGTATGCTGGACTGATACCATTGACAGCACTTACACAATTATTGTCGAAATAATCGACACTGATGGACAGAATTCATGGCTATCTCAATCAAGACCCCTGAAGAAATCGAAAAAATGCGCGTCGCGGGCCGTCTGGCCGCGGAAGTGCTGGAGATGATCGAACCGTATATCAAACCGGGCGTTAGCACGGGTGAACTGGATCGTATCTGTAACGACTACATCGTTAACGAGCAGCATGCGATCTCGGCCTGCCTCGGCTATCACGGTTATCCGAAATCCGTCTGCATCTCTATTAATGAAGTGGTGTGTCACGGGATTCCGGATGATGCCAAGCATCTGAAAGATGGCGATATCGTCAACATCGACGTAACCGTCATTAAAGACGAGTACCACGGCGATACCTCCAAAATGTTTATCGTCGGCAAACCGACCATTCTGGGCGAGCGTCTGTGCCGCGTCACCCAGGAAAGCCTGTATCTGGCGTTGCGAATGGTGAAACCAGGTATCCGTCTGCGTACGCTCGGTGCGGCGATCCAGAAATATGCGGAAGGAGAAGGTTTCTCCGTGGTGCGTGAATACTGCGGACACGGCATTGGTCGTGGCTTCCACGAAGAGCCGCAGGTGCTGCACTATGATGCGGATGACGGCGGCGTGGTGCTGAAACCGGGCATGACCTTTACCATCGAACCGATGCTCAACGCCGGTGATTACCGTATCCGCACAATGAAAGACGGCTGGACGGTCAAAACCAAAGACCGGAGCTTGTCTGCACAATACGAGCATACTATTGTGGTGACCGATAACGGCTGTGAAATTCTGACGTTACGTAAGGATGACACCATCCCGGCGGTCATTACGCACGACGCATAACTTTTTTGCCTGATGGCGCTCTCGCTTATCAGGCCTACAAATGGCACTATTCCGTAGGCCGGATAAGGCACTTTCGCCATATCCGGCTTTTTTAATGGGTGGCGCATAATGAATACACTTCCTGAACAACACGCGAATACCGCACTCCCCACCCTCCCCGGTCAGCCGCAGAACCCGGGGACCTGGTCTCGCGACGAACTCACCGTCGCCGGAATCAAAACGCATATCGACGCGTTCCAGCAATGGCTGGGCGATGCCTTCGACAGCGGGATTTCCGCCGAACAGCTGATTGAAGCCCGGACCGAGTTTATCGACCAGTTGCTGCAACGTCTGTGGATCGACGCCGGTTTTGGACAGATTGCCGATCTGGCGCTGGTCGCCGTCGGTGGCTACGGACGCGGTGAGCTTCACCCGCTTTCCGATATCGACCTGCTCATCCTGAGTCGTAAAAAATTACCGGACGATCAGGCGCAAAAGGTCGGCGAGCTGCTGACATTGCTGTGGGACGTCAAACTGGAGGTCGGGCACAGCGTACGTACGCTGGAAGAATGCCTGCTGGAAGGGTTGTCGGACCTGACCGTCGCCACCAACCTGATTGAAACCCGTCTGTTGATTGGTGACGTGGCCCTTTTTCTGGCACTGCAAAAACATATCTTCAGCGAAGGTTTCTGGCCCTCCGACAAGTTCTACGCCGCCAAAGTGGAAGAGCAGCATCAGCGCCACCAGCGCTATCACGGCACCAGCTATAACCTCGAGCCGGATATCAAAAGTAGCCCCGGCGGTCTGCGCGATATCCACACGCTGCAGTGGGTCGCCCGTCGCCATTTCGGCGCTACCTCGCTCGACGAAATGGTCGGCTTCGGCTTTTTGACTCAGGCAGAGCGCGCTGAGCTCAACGAGTGCCTGCACATTCTGTGGCGCATTCGTTTTGCCCTGCATTTAGTGGTCAGTCGTTACGATAACCGCCTGCTGTTCGATCGCCAGTTGAGCGTCGCTCAGCGCCTGAATTACAGCGGCGAAGGCAACGAGCCGGTTGAGCAGATGATGAAGGATTATTTCCGCGTCACCCGCCGCGTCACGGAACTCAACCAGATGCTGCTGCAGCTGTTTGACGAAGCGATCCTCGCGCTGTCCGCCGACGAAAAGCCGCGTCCTATTGATGACGATTTTCAACTGCGCGGCACGCTGATCGATCTGCGTCAGGACGATCTGTTCATCCGCGAACCGGAAGCGATCCTGCGGATGTTCTACACCATGGTACGCAACAGTGCGATCACCGGGATCTACTCCACCACCCTGCGCCATCTGCGCCATGCGCGCCGCCATCTGAATCAGCCGCTGTGTTATATCCCGGAGGCGCGATCGCTGTTTCTCAGTATGCTGCGCCATCCTGGCGCAGTCAGCCGTGGCCTGCTGCCGATGCACCGCCATAGCGTGCTGTGGGCCTACATGCCGCAGTGGTCACGGATTGTCGGGCAGATGCAATTTGACTTGTTCCATGCTTACACGGTGGACGAACACACGATTCGCGTGATGCTGAAGCTGGAAAGTTTTGCCAAAGAAGAGACCCGTCAGCGCCACCCATTGTGTGTGGATCTCTGGCCACGTCTGCGCCAGCCTGAGCTCATTTTTATCGCCGCGCTGTTCCATGATATTGCCAAAGGACGCGGCGGCGACCACTCGGTGCTGGGCGCACAGGACGTGCTCAAGTTTGCGGAACTGCACGGCCTGAACTCGCGCGAAACGCAGCTGATTGCCTGGCTGGTTCGCCAGCACCTGCTGATGTCGGTGACCGCTCAGCGCCGGGATATTCAGGATCCCGAAGTGATTAAGCAGTTCGCCGAAGAGGTACAGACGGAACATCGCCTGCGCTTCCTGGTTTGCCTGACGGTGGCGGATATATGCGCCACTAACGAAACGCTATGGAACAGCTGGAAGCAAAGTTTGCTGCGCGAGCTGTACTTCGCCACGGAAAAACAGCTGCGTCGGGGAATGCAAAACACGCCGGATATGCGTGAACGCGTGCGCCATCACCAGTTGCAGGCGCTGGCGCTGCTGCGGATGGATAACATTGATGAAGAAGCATTGCACCATATCTGGTCGCGCTGTCGCGCCAACTACTTCGTGCGCCACAGCCCGAACCAGCTGGCCTGGCATGCGCGTCATCTGTTGCAGCACGATCTCAGCGAGCCGCTAATTCTGCTCAGCCCGCAGGCAACGCGCGGCGGGACGGAAATCTTCATCTGGAGTCCGGATCGCCCGTATCTGTTTGCCGCCGTCTGCGCCGAGCTGGACCGGCGTAACCTCAGCGTCCACGATGCTCAGATTTTCACCACCCGCGATGGCATGGCGATGGATACCTTTATCGTACTGGAACCGGACGGCAGCCCGCTGTCGTCAGACAGGCATGAAGCCATCCGCTTTGGGCTGGAACAGGCAATCACCCAGCGCAGCTGGCAGCCGCCGCAGCCGCGCCGACAGCCGGCAAAATTACGCCACTTTACCGTCGATACCGAGGTCACATTCCTGCCCACGCACACCGACCGCAAATCGTTCCTCGAGCTTATCGCGCTCGATCAGCCAGGGCTGCTGGCGCGGGTCGGGCAAATTTTTGCCGATCTGGGAATTTCGCTTCATGGCGCCCGAATTACAACCATTGGTGAGCGAGTAGAAGATTTATTCATAATCGCTACAGCAGACCGGCGTGCACTTAATAATGCGCTGCAGCAGGAAGTGCATCAACGGTTGACAGAGGCCCTCAATCCAAACGATAAAGGGTAGTGTGTTTATTTATAGGGAAAGAGTTTAACAATGCAGCAGTTACAGAACGTTATTGAGACCGCTTTTGAGCGCCGTGCCGACATTACTCCGGCCAATGTGGATACCGTGACCCGTGAAGCGGTGAATCAGGTGATTTCCCTGCTGGACTCCGGCGCGCTGCGCGTGGCAGAAAAGGTAGACGGTCAGTGGGTGACTCACCAGTGGTTGAAGAAAGCGGTGCTGCTCTCTTTCCGTATCAACGATAACCAGGTGATCGATGGCGCGGAAAGCCGCTACTTCGATAAAGTGCCGATGAAATTTGCCGACTACGACGAAGCACGCTTCCAGAAAGAAGGCTTCCGTGTGGTTCCGCCTGCGGCAGTTCGTCAGGGTGCGTTTATCGCCCGTAACACCGTGCTGATGCCGTCCTATGTCAACATCGGCGCTTACGTTGATGAAGGCACGATGGTCGATACCTGGGCAACCGTCGGTTCCTGCGCGCAGATCGGTAAGAACGTTCACCTGTCCGGCGGCGTCGGCATCGGTGGCGTACTGGAGCCGCTGCAGGCGAACCCGACCATCATCGAAGATAACTGCTTTATCGGCGCACGTTCTGAAGTCGTAGAAGGCGTGATTGTCGAAGAAGGCTCGGTGATTTCGATGGGCGTTTATATTGGTCAGAGCACCCGCATTTACGACCGTGAAACCGGTGAAGTCCATTATGGTCGCGTTCCGGCAGGCTCCGTTGTCGTTTCCGGCAACCTGCCGTCGAAAGATGGCAAGTACAGCCTGTACTGTGCGGTAATTGTGAAAAAAGTCGACGCCAAAACCCGTGGCAAGGTCGGCATCAACGAGTTATTGCGTACCATCGACTAACGGCGATTTGAAAAAGCGGGCTTAGCCCGCTTTTTTTACATCTGCGAGTGGCAGAAACAGGGCTTTTCGTTAATTATTCAATAGTTATAGTGAGCTTAAGGGTACCGCTATGTATGACAATCTGAAAAGTCTGGGCATTACTAATCCTGAAGAAATCGATCGTTACAGCCTGCGGCAAGAAGCCAATAACGATATCCTGAAAATCTATTTCCAGAAGGATAAAGGTGAGTTCTTTGCCAAAAGCGTGAAGTTTAAATACCCCCGCCAGCGCAAAACCGTGGTTGCCGATGGAGTGGGTCAGGGATACAAAGAGGTACAGGAGATCAGTCCCAACCTGCGCTATGTGATCGACGAACTCGATCAGATCTGCCAGCGCGATCGCACGGAAGTGGATCTGAAACGTAAGATCCTTGATGATTTACGCCATCTGGAAAGCGTGGTGGCGAATAAGATCACCGAAATCGAAGCCGATCTGGAAAAACTGACGCGAAAATAAGCAGTTTGTTGCCGGATGGCGGCGTCATACGCCTTATCAGGCCTACAGGCACATCCGCGTAGGCCTGATAAGCGTAGCCCCATCAGGCAATGAATCAATGCTGCTCATCCAGCTGTAACGCCACGTACAGCAGCAGCCGATCGTCGAAATTCCCCAAATCCAGCCCGGTCAATTCCGAGATGCGATTCAGTCGATATTCCAGCGTATTCCGGTGAATAAACAGCGCCTTAGAGGTCGCCAGCGGCTGCACGTTGTGGCGAAACCACGCCGCCAGAGTGCGGCGCAACAGGCCGTTATTGTCCATCGCCTTCAGCCGCACCAACGGACGCGCCAGCTCATTGGCCTGCCAGCCGCCGCGCAGACTGTCGAGCAGTACCGGCAGCATTAAGTCCTGATAAAAGTAGCTGCGGCTTTCCGGCATTCGTTGTTTGCCGACCATCATCGTCGTGCGCGCAGTACGGTACGAACGCGCGATACTGCCAGGCCCGGTAAAATAGTTGCCCAGCGAAACGCGAAAGCGCAACTGTCCGTTCTCTTTCATGCGCGCAATCAGCTGCTCAACGCGCTTGCGGTGATCTTCGGCATCCCAACGGCCAAACGAATTCAACGCCGGTTTTAACACCACCATCTCGGTCAGCGAAACGATCGCAATCAGGTTATTACGCTCCGGGGTGGTCAGTGCATTCTGTAATTGCTGCAATTCCGCCATAGCGCTGTCCACGCCGAGTTGTCCGCTGTCCACTTCCACCACCGCCACCACGCGCGGCTGGTTGAGGTCGATACCTAAACGTTGCGCCCACTCGGTCAACGCTGGCGTGTTCTCTTCCGCCTGAATCAGGTTCATCACCAGCTCTTCACGCAGGCGACTGTCCTGGGCCAGCAGATGCATCAGGCGCGACTGCTCCAGCATCATCTCCGCCGTCATGCACACCAGTTCGCCATATTTGCGCAGATGTTCCGGTTCGCCGGTCAGGCCAATCACGCCCACAATTTCGCCTTCCAGGCGCAGCGGCAGGTTAATCCCCTGACGAACGCCATGCAGATGACGCGCAACGGCATCATCGATGTCCACCACGCGGCCCTGAGAGAGGACTAACAGCGCGCCTTCGTGCAATTCCCCAATTCGCTCGCGATCGCCGCTACCGATGATCCGTCCACGGGCATCCATCACGTTGATATTGGTATCAATAATGCGCATCGTGCGTGCCACGATATCCTGCGCCATTTTGGTATCAAGATGCCAGCCAGCCATAAAGCCCTCCTGTGAGCAGAGCTCCAGCATAAAGAAGATAACAAACGCTGACATTGTGCAGATGCACAAAGCAAAGGGAAGAAGTATGGAGTTGTGGGAAATATCACAAAAAGAAACCCCTTCCTGTGACAGGAAGGGGTTTTGGGGAGATTACTGCATCAACAGGTAGATATTGCTGTCGCCACGCTGAATGTTCAACGCCAGGACAGACGGTTTGCTGTCGAGGATTTTACGCAGTTCGGCGATGTTTTTCACCGGCTGCTGGTTAGCGCCGACAATCACATCCCCTTTCTTCAGGCCAATTTGCGCCGCCGGGGTGTTCGCTTTCACGTTGTTCACCACGACGCCTTTATCCTGACCTTTATT
Source organism: Citrobacter sp. LST-B2 (assembly GCF_057983045.1). Classification (NCBI taxonomy): domain Bacteria; kingdom Pseudomonadati; phylum Pseudomonadota; class Gammaproteobacteria; order Enterobacterales; family Enterobacteriaceae; genus Citrobacter; species Citrobacter sp. LST-B2. Next base: position 1,085,008 of record NZ_CP192598.1, on the reverse strand, counting down.
ACTCATTTCAGCCCCTTCAATACCGCTGAAGATGGAGCTGGAATCAACCTGAGTCTGGCTGCTCTGCTGCAGTTCCAGATTCACGGTAACCGGCTTACCGTCGCGCAGCAGGCCGAGGGTAATTTTGCTGCCCACCGGCATGGTGCCAACCTGCGCACGCAGTGCGGCAAAGCTGCTGATCGGCTTACCGTTCAGGGAGGTGATCACATCACCGGCTTTAATACCGGCCTTCGAAGCGGACGAGTTCGGCATGACCTGGCTGACAAAGGCACCGCGCTGTGCATCAACTTTCATCGCTTTCGCCAGTTCGGAGCTCAGTTCGGTACCCATGATTCCCAGTTCGCCGCGTTTCACCTGGCCGAACTCCACCATCTGAGAGGTCAGGTTTTTCACCATATTGCTCGGGATCGCAAAACCGATACCGATGTTGCCGCCGTCCGGCGCGAGGATCGCCGTGTTAATACCGATCAACTCGCCGTTCAGGTTAACCAACGCGCCGCCGGAGTTACCGCGGTTGATCGCCGCATCGGTCTGAATGAAGTTTTCATAGTTCTGCGCATTCAGGCCGCTACGACCCAGCGCAGAGACGATACCGGAAGTGACCGTCTCGCCGAGACCAAACGGGTTACCGATGGCGACAGTGTAATCCCCCACTCGCAGGGTGTCGGAGTCAGCCAGCTTAATCGCCGTCAGGTTTTTCGGATCCTGAATCTGGATCAGCGCAATATCAGAGCGCGGGTCTTTGCCGACGATCTTAGCGTCGAATTTACGGCCATCGCTCAGTTGAACCTTAATCACCGTGGCGTTATCCACCACGTGGTTGTTGGTGACGACATAGCCTTTCGCGGCATCAATGATGACACCGGAACCCAGTGCCATAAACTTCTGCTGCTGGCCGCCGCCATTACCGCCCTGTGGGCCGCCCTGGCAGAAAGGCGAACTCTGGAACGGGGAACCGTCCTGGCAGAACGGGGAATCATCACCAAAGAACTGCTGGAAATTACGCGGCATCCGCGGCGTATTGACGGTTGTGCTACCTTCCACGTTAATGCTGACCACCGATGGCATCACTTTTTCGAGCATCGGTGCCAGACTTGGCATCTGCTGTGCGGTCGTCGCTGATGCAGTTTCAGCCGCCGTTGCAGAAAGCGGGGATAACGCCAAACCTAAACTCAGAGCCAGTGCACTCATTGCTAATGTGGTTTTTTTCATGTGTCTCAATCTCAATTAACAGATAACGCAAAATTGCTGTGTACGTCAGATTCATTTTATAGCGCTAAGTTCCGGACAGAAGTTTATGGAAAAGGTAAAAATTTATTGTCCGTCTTTACAAAACTCAGTCTATTGTTCGACCGCCATCAGGCGGCGGTATTCATCCCATGCATAGAGGTCTGTCATGCCACTGATATAATCCTGGATCAGCCGGCAACGATAATAATATTCCAGCACGGGATACTCAGGCGAATCTGGTGTTAATTTACCCACGGCCTCCACATAGGCCAGTCGGTGACGCGTTGACAATTTCTGAAATAAGCGGGATTCGATAGGAAAGCGCTGCAGACGTTCTTTTTCCACCAGCTCACTGAAATCCGCAAGCGGCAGGCTTAATAAAGGACGGTAGATATCGAGTAAGCCACTGATCACCCGATAACCCTGTAATTCGAGTTGCTCCACATCAGGATGGCTAAACACATGTTTCATCGCAACATTTTTATAGATTTTCAGCAGGCGACTAAAGCTGCTGCCGTCTTCCAGCAATGCCTGATTAAACCTTCCGTCAAAGATTTGTTCCAGGTTATCAATAAAACGCTGCGCGGCGTAAGGCACCAGTTTATTAAGTGTATTCACCCGCAAATACATGAAAAATTGATCTTCAGTACTGCGGCTCAGATAATTCGCCCGTGATTTGTCCCAGGCATTTTCGACAACCTGCGCAAAGAGCGAACCTTTCTCATGCTCCCCCCAGGCCTCATATAAATGATGATAGAGTTGCTCAACGCTGAAGATTCTTTTCTCTACCGCATCTTCCAGATCGGCGACGCAATAAGAGATATCGTCGGCGGCTTCCATTATCCACGTTAACGGAAAGCGACTGTAAACCGCGAGATCGAGTTCTTTACGTAACCTCGCAATATACGGTTCTTCAGAAAGGTAATAGCCGGGTTTTTTCATTAAATAGTTGTGCGTCGCGGGCGTTTCTCCCCGCCACCATGCCGGACGGGTATATTTTAAGATCCCGCCGACCTGGGCCCATGTCAGGTTCATTCGCATCAAGGTATGTACCAGCCGAATCCCCTGAGCATTCCCTTCGAAATGACACAGGTCCTGGCGTACTTTACGGCGGATATCGTTCAACGACTCCTCGCCTTCGCGCAGACGCAACGTCGCCACAATGCAACGATCTTCGGTTAAGGGTTGGCTTTCCGCATCCGCCGGATGTAAGCGCTGGCGAAACCAGTCATTGATCGCCGCCTCGCCAAAATGCCCAAAAGGCGGGTTGCCAATGTCATGCATCAGGCAGGACATTTCGACGATGCTCTCAAACGGTCCCGTTAACTCATCCAGGCCGTATGGTTCCAGCAGTTTTTGTTCTTTGAGGCGGCTTAAAATCTCTTTGGCGATATAACGCCCCACCTGCTGAACTTCCATCGAATGGGTAAGGCGCGTACGCACGGCGGCATTACGCTCAAGGGGAAACACCTGGGTTTTCTGCTGCAGGCGACGGATCGCCGGAGAGTTAATAATGCGTCCACGGTCGCTTTCAAAAATGCGCAGGATCTCATGCTCAGTTTTGACCCCTTGCGGTGAACGAAAACGACGGTGCCAGTTTATTTTTTTCCGGAAATCAATCTGTGACATGTCCTCTCCCGCGTGAGAATGCACTTCGCCTTAAGCGCATGATAGACTATGCCTTTAAATCTCACCTGGCGCGAGTAAATCTATGAAAATCGGCATCATTGGTGCAATGGAAGAAGAGGTTACGCTGCTGCGTGACAAAATCGAAAACCGTCAAACTCTCACCCTAGGCGGTTGTGAAATTTACACCGGTCAACTTAACGGAACCGACGTTGCGCTGCTGAAATCCGGTATTGGTAAAGTGGCGGCGGCGCTGGGCGCTACGCTGCTGCTTGAACGCTGCAAGCCGGACGTCATTATTAACACCGGTTCCGCAGGCGGCCTCGCTCCAACCCTTAAAGTGGGCGACATTGTGGTCTCTGATGAAGCGCGCTATCACGACGCTGACGTCACCGCATTTGGTTATGAGTTCGGCCAACTTCCGGGCTGCCCGGCCGGTTTTAAAGCCGATGAAAAACTGATTGCCGCAGCGGAATCCTGCATCGCTGAGCTGAACCTGAACGCGGTACGCGGCTTGATTGTCAGCGGCGATGCCTTCATTAACGGCTCCGTGGGGCTGGCGAAAATCCGTCACAACTTCCCGCAGGCCATTGCCGTTGAGATGGAAGCCACCGCGATTGCGCACGTTTGCCATAACTTCAAGGTACCGTTTGTGGTGGTCCGCGCGATCTCGGACGTTGCCGATCAGCAGTCCCATCTCAGCTTTGATGAGTTCCTGGCCGTTGCCGCGAAGCAATCCACGCTGATGGTTGAATCGCTGGTACAGAAACTGGCGCATGGCTAAATCCTTCTCCAGGGCGCTTGTCGCCCTGCTGTTAGCCCTCCCGGTGTGGCTGCATGCCGCACCGCGCGTGATTTCACTCTCTCCCGCCAACACGGAACTCGCCTTTGCCGCCGGGATCACCCCCGTTGGCGTCAGCAGCTATTCAGACTATCCGCCACAGGCGCAACGTATCGAGCAGATCTCGACCTGGCAAGGCATGAATCTGGAAAGGATTGTGGCGCTGAAGCCGGATCTGGTCCTCGCCTGGCGCGGCGGTAATGCCGAACGGCAGGTGAATCAACTCTCCTCGCTAGGCATCAAGGTCATGTGGATCGATGCCGTCACCATCGAACAGATTGCCGACACGTTGCAGACGCTGGCCGACTTTAGCCCGCATCCCGAAATGGCAAAGCACGCCGCGCAAACCTTGCTGAACGACTATTCGCAGCTAAAATCTCAATATGCAGGCAAAACGAAAAAACGCGTATTTTTGCAGTTTGGCATCAATCCGCCCTTTACCAGCGGAAAAGGATCGATTCAAAACGAGGTTATTGAGCTCTGCGGGGGAGAAAACATCTTTGCCGGCAGTCGGGTTCCCTGGCCGCAGGTCAGTCGTGAACAGGTGCTGGCGCGCGCGCCGCAAGCGATCGTTGTCGCCGGCGATGCAGGTGAAATTCTCAAAATTAAGCAATACTGGGGTGATCAACTACAAATTCCGGTAATTCCTCTCAACAGTGACTGGTTTGAACGCGCAAGCCCGCGTATTATCCTCGCCGCAAAACAACTCTGTAATGCGCTTTCCCTGGTGAATTAGCGCCTGCCCCAACAGGTGTGTTGTGAGGATTTGATCATGCTCGTCTATTGGCTGGATATTGTAGGCACAGCAGTATTTGCTATCTCTGGCGTGTTACTGGCCGGGAAACTGCGTATGGACCCGTTTGGCGTGCTGGTATTGGGCGTCGTTACCGCCGTGGGCGGCGGGACGATCCGTGATATGGCATTAGATAACGGTCCCGTTTTCTGGGTTAAAGACCCAACCGATCTGGTGGTGGCGATGGTCACCAGCATGTTGACGATCCTGCTGGTGCGTCAGCCCAGACGCTTGCCTAAATGGATGCTGCCGGTGCTGGACGCCGTCGGCCTGGCGGTGTTTGTCGGGATCGGCGTCAACAAAGCATTTATAGCAGGGACGGGGCCGCTGGTGGCTATCTGTATGGGTGTCATCACCGGCGTGGGCGGCGGTATTATTCGCGATGTGCTGGCACGAGAAATCCCGATGATCCTGCGTACGGAAATCTACGCAACGGCCTGTATTATCGGCGGGATTGTCCACGCAACCGCGTATTACACCTTCGCGATGCCGCTGGAAGCCGCCAGTATGATGGGGATGGTTGTGACGCTGGTCATTCGCCTCGCGGCGATCCGCTGGCATCTGAAGCTACCGACATTTGCGTTAGATGAGAATAGCCGTTAAATCCAGGCCGGATTAGACGCTTTGCCCGGTAGCGCCTGCGCTTACCGGGCGCATTACAGACAGCACTCAGATGCTGAAGGAAGAGCCACACCCGCAGGTGCTTTTCGCATTCGGGTTGGTAACTACAAAACGAGAACCTTCCAGACCTTCGGTGTAGTCAACGGAACCGCCGACCAGATACTGCAGGCTCATAGGGTCAACCACCAGGCCAACACCCTGTTTCTCGATGGTCATATCGCCTTCGTTGACCTGGTCATCAAAGGTAAAACCATACTGGAAACCGCTGCAACCGCCACCGGTGATATAGACACGCAGTTTCAGGTTCGGGTTTTCTTCGTCCGCGATCAGGCTTTTTACTTTATTGGCTGCTGCTTCAGTAAATTGCAGTGGCAGCGCTACGTCATCACTCATATTTTTGCTCCAAACGACATCGGCAATTGGGCAAATTCTGACCCAATATTAACGCCATTATCTAATACCCTGGTATTTCATTCAAGTATTCTCGCCAGCGGTGGTCGTCTGACTTTTTGCCGCCTGCTCCGCTTCCTGCTTCGCCAGCGTGCGGGCAAGGATAGTGGAGTATAGCGGTTTTCCGCCCAGGAATTGTGCTAATAGTGTTGCGCCAAGACAGGTAATAATCATTGGCAAAATGAGCTGATAGTTATCAGTCATCTCCAGCACCAGCACAATCCCGGTCAACGGCGCGCGCACCGATGCCGCCAGCAACGCGCCCATTCCGGCAATGGCGAACGTTCCGGCCTCAAGCTGATAATGCGGAAAGCCTGCCGCTGCTGCCATACCAAATGCGGTGCCCAACAACGTACCCAGCGCCAGCATCGGCGCAAAGATCCCTCCGGGCGCACCGGAAGAGAAACAGAGCAACGTGGTGATCACTCGCGCGATAAAGATAAACAGCAACAGTCCGACGCTAAAATTGCCCGCCGCCGCAATAGGGATAAGGTTAAAACCGCCGCCAGCCGCCGCTGGTTCAATCAGCCCCAAAATGCCACACAGACCGCCAATCGCCCCACCCATCAGCACCCATTTAGTGGTGTTTCCATGGTGAAAGCGCTGGAACATATCCTGAGTACGCAGCACCAGCTTATTGAAAACCGGTCCTACACAGCCAAAAATCATCCCGAGGATCAGATACAGCCACAGCGTATTGACCGGTGAGTTGGACAGTTTCCCCACTTCGATAATCGGCGATTCACCGTTGAAAATGCGGAAAACAATGCTCGACATGATCACGCCGGTAAAGACGGCTTTGATCGAGATAAGGTTATAGCGAAACTGCGGGCGCATCTCCTCAATGATAAACAGAATGCCCGCCAACGGTGCGTTGAAGGCGGCAGAAAGCCCTGCCGCTGCCCCGGTTGCCAACAGCGTGTGGCGCGCCTCGGCGCTACGCATGCGGAAGATATCCAGCACCATGCGGCCAATATTTCCGCCGATTTGTACCGTCGGCCCTTCGCGTCCCAGCACCATCCCTGCACCCAGCGTGCCCATCCCACCGATAAACTTCACCGGCAACACACGCCACCAACGGACGGGGCGAAGCTCTTCCAGCGCCCCTTCGATCTCCGGGATCCCCGACCCGCCAGCTTCCGGCGCAAATTTACGCACCAGAAAATAGCCGACCATCGCCAGTAATGCAGAGAGAATAAACGCCAACGGCCAGAGCAGCATCGGATGGTCAGCCACATTCACTAGCGCACCGATACGCAGGTTTTGCACCCAGCTCACCGCTTTTTCGAACGCCACGCCTGCCAGACCGGTAAGCGTCCCCACCACTGCCGCCATCATTAAGATCGCCAGCGGCGTTTTATCTCGTTCCAGCAGTCGACGGATTTGGTCCCTGCGCCGTAAGCGCACAATTTGCTGTGCTTCAAAAGAGGGAGTTTCTGTCTTCATCAGATGATCATTAATTGGTAATACAAATGCAGAGGCGGCATTGTACTCGCCTCTTACCCGAAAATCCCCTGCAAATCGTAATGTTTCAAATGCGCAAAACTTTCATAACCTTCTCTGAATAACTAGAATAGCGGGCATTCACTTTTTCTACGAACCAGGAACCCATCCATGAGTAAGTCTGAAAACCTCTACAGCGCAGCACGCGAGCTAATCCCCGGCGGCGTTAACTCCCCTGTTCGCGCCTTTACTGGCGTGGGTGGTACTCCGCTGTTTATCGAAAAAGCGGACGGCGCGTATCTGTACGATGTCGATGGCAAAGCCTATATCGATTACGTCGGCTCCTGGGGACCGATGGTGCTGGGACACAACCATCCGGCGATCCGCAACGCGGTGATCGAAGCGGCTGAGCGCGGCCTGAGCTTCGGCGCGCCGACCGAGATGGAAGTCAAAATGGCGGAGCTTGTGACCGAACTGGTACCGACGATGGACATGGTACGAATGGTCAACTCCGGTACCGAAGCGACCATGAGCGCCATTCGTCTGGCGCGTGGTTTCACTGGCCGCGATAAGATCATCAAATTTGAAGGCTGCTACCACGGCCACGCGGACTGTCTGCTGGTAAAAGCCGGCTCCGGCGCACTGACGCTGGGCCAGCCGAACTCTCCCGGCGTGCCGGCAGATTTTGCAAAGCATACCCTGACCTGTACTTATAACGATCTCAATTCCGTGCGTGCCGCGTTCGAGCAGTTCCCGCAGGAGATCGCCTGTATCATCGTTGAGCCAGTGGCAGGCAATATGAACTGCATCCCGCCGCTGCCGGAATTCCTGCCGGGTCTGCGCGCACTGTGCGATGAGTTCGGCGCGCTGCTGATTATCGACGAAGTGATGACCGGCTTCCGCGTGGCGCTGGCTGGCGCACAGGATTACTACAGCGTGGTGCCGGATCTGACCTGTCTGGGCAAAATCATTGGCGGCGGTATGCCTGTAGGAGCGTTCGGCGGTCGTCGCGACGTGATGGACGCGCTGGCCCCGACCGGCCCGGTTTATCAGGCGGGCACCCTCTCCGGCAATCCCATTGCCATGGCGGCCGGTTTTGCCTGTCTGACCGAAGTGGCGCAGCCGGGCATTCACGAAACGCTGGATGAACTCACGACGCGCCTGGCGGAAGGTCTGCTGGAAGCGGCAGAGGAAACCGCGATCCCGCTGGTCGTTAACCACGTTGGCGGCATGTTCGGGATTTTCTTCACCGACGCGAAAACTGTCACCTGCTATCAGGACGTGATGGCCTGTGACGTGGAACGCTTCAAGCGCTTCTTCCACATGATGCTGGACGAGGGGATTTACCTTGCGCCATCCGCGTTTGAAGCGGGCTTTATGTCCGTAGCGCACAGCATGGAAGACATCAATAACACTATCGACGCCGCGCGTCGGGTGTTTGCAAAGCTGTAATAGAGTACGTTTTAAACCGTAGGCCGGGTAAGGCGAAGCCGCCACCCGGCTTTTTTATTGCCGGATGGCGACGCGAAGCGTCTTATCTGGCCTACACGAAAAACATCCGAATCAACGACTCTGCTTACGTAACAGATAAATAAAGTACGGCGCACCGATAAACGTCGAGAGTATCCCCGCCGGGATCTGATACGGAAACAGCACCATCCGCCCGCACCAGTCGGCAAAGATGAGCAATAATCCTCCCGCCAGCGCCGACATCACAATATGCGGCATCGTTCGACGAAAACCTAACATCCGCGCGATATGCGGCGCCATCAGCCCGACAAAACTCAGTGGGCCGATTGTCATTGTGGCGGCAGCCGTCAGACTGGCTGCCAGCAGCAGCAGGCCAACCCGCGACGGTGTCAGCGCGATACCGACTGCACGGGCGGTATCACCGCCCAGCGGCAAAATCGTCAACCAGCGACGGCACAGTGGCGTGATCGCCAGCAGGATCGCCATCACCACCCCTGTATGCAGCACCTGCTGACCCGTCGCATTATAGGTCGAACCGGAGATCCAGGTCAGTACCCCGGCCATGCGCGGATCGCCGCTTGCCTGTAGCATCATCAGCAGCATGGTGAAGGCCGTGCTGAGCGCCATCCCGGCCAGCAGCATACGGTGGGGGGAGAACCCTCCCCGTCCGGCGGCAATCATAATGATCAACAGCGTGGCGGCAGCACCGAGACTCCCGGCGGGCAACAGCCAGCCAAACGCATCGCCCGGCACCAGAAACAGCATCAGCACAACGCCGAACGCCGCGCCGGAGCTGATCCCCAGCACCTCAGGACTCGCCATCGGGTTCCCGGTCAGCCGCTGGATGATACACCCCGCCACCGCCAGCATCACCCCGGCGATCATCGCCGCCAGAATGCGCGGCCAGCGCCAGGGCATCAGTTCTTCCAGTTGCACGCCGCTGGCCAAGCTCCAGCCCTGCGCGTCACGCCCCAGCGACAGCGCTACATATGCCCCGATCAACAGCAGCACGCCGCCGATCAGCGCATAACCCAGCACATGCTGACGTTCCGTCGTCACCCGGTCGCTGACGTTCATGTCCGGCGCGCTCATACTACGCAGGCGCGGTAGCAGCCACAGCAGCAGCGGTGCGCCGATCAGTGCCGTCACAGAACCGGTGGACACTTCCATCCATACGCGGGTCAGCCAGAGAATAACCTGATCGGACAGCCACAGAATCAGCGCCCCAATCAGCGGAGCCAGCATCAGGCGCGCCAGCAGACGACGCGCGCCCAGCATTTTCGCCAACAGCGGCGCAAACAGACCGATAAAACCGATAATCCCTACCGCATTGACCAGCAGCGCGCTAAGTACAATCGCCAGCGTCAGCGCCGCCAGACGCGCCAGCGACAGCGCCAGCCCTAAGTTGCGCGCAACGCCATCATCCAGCCCCATCAGGGTTAGCGGGCGCAACAACAACAGAGTGAGCATGACGCCGCCCAGCAGCTGCGGCCACAGACGCTGCACACCGCCCCAGTCAGTTTGCGTCAACGTTCCGGTACTCCACAGGAACATGCTCTGCAACTGATCGTGGTGAAAGATGACTAACAGTTGGTTGATGGCCCCGCAGTACAGACTGACCACCAGACCGGCGAGGATCAGCGTGACGGGAGAAAGTCGTTTTCCCCAGGCGACGCCAAACACCAGCGCCCCGACAATACAAGCGCCCGCCAGAGCGGCAAACTGCCCGGCCATCACGCCCGGTATCGCCCACAATGTCGTGACCGTCATCCCTAACTGTGCGCCGGTCGCCACGCCCAGCGTGGTCGGTTCGGCCAGCGGGTTACGCAGCACCTGTTGAAAGAGCACGCCAACCAGACCCAGCCCGGCCCCAACCAGCAGGGAGATCACCAGACGAGGGAGAAGGCTGTAATGGAAAATCATCTGCTCGATGACGTCGATATCCGGTGACCACAGCGCCTGCTGCCACTGGGTACGCGGCAGCGCAATGGTGAAATTCGTCCAGGTTAACCCTACGGCGACGATAAACAACAGCGCCAGCAATAACGCCGGGAAACGTGCAATACGTTGACTCACGCCTTGCCCCCCAGCGCATTATCCAGAATACGGACAAAATTCATGGTCGACAGTGTGGCGCCATAAAACCACACGGGCGGTACGCGCTGGAAACGCCCTTCACGCACGAACGGCATCGCCTGCCAGAGCGGCGTTGCCATCAGCGTGGCCATTTCTTTGTTATTCCCATGATCAAAGCAAAGCACATCGGCATCTTTGTAGGCTGCAAGGCGATCGATCCCGACCACCGTACTGCCCCAGAAATTGGTTTCTCCCTGCCAGGCGTTGCGAATCCCGTATTCATCCAGCACGTCCTGGAACAGGCAGTTCGGGCCGAAAACCAGCATATGGCGAGGATCGAGGAGAGTGATCAACAGCAGCGGGCGTTCTCCACGCTGCACAAAGCGCGATTTCCGGCTGGCGATAAACTGGTCGTATTCCGCCAGATGTCGCTCAGCTGCAGATTCCAGATTCAGCATCTGCGCCATATCGATCAGAGATCGACGCGCCACGGCTAAGGGCTGTTTGCCATCGCTGAAGTTGAAGCCACGTCCGGGCGCAATTCGCGCCAGCGTTTCGGGAGAAGGGCCGTACCCTGTCGACCAGAACATATAGGAGGGTTTCATTTCGGTCAGCAGCTCAAGGTTCGGCTCAGTGCGTAATCCGACATCAATCACCGACGCAGGCAGCGGCGGTTCATTCACCCACAGGCGGTAGTTAGGAATGTCTGCCACGCCATAGGGCGTCACGCCAAGCGCCAGCAACAGCTCGACCGGCAGCCACTCCAGCGCCACGATACGATGTGGATCGACAGCGGCTGCGCGCGCCGGTTTCATCTGCCAGAGCAGCGGGGAAAGTGCCATCGCCGTTAATAAACGACGACGTGTTATGTGGTGTAAGCCGCTCATCAATACACAAAACTCACAGGTGCAGCGCCTGCCGGATGCGGCAGGATCCCCATCGGGATGCCATAAATACGTTCCAGGGTTTCGCTACGCATTAGGTCGGCGGGCGTTCCCTGGGCAATCATTTCGCCCCCGCGCAAGGCGACTAAGTAGTCACAGTAGCGGGCAGCCATGTTGATATCATGCAGCACAGCGATCACCGTCAGGCCACGCTCCTGGCTGAGTCGATGAACCAGCGCCAGCACATCCACCTGGTGGGCAATATCCAGCGCCGAGGTGGGTTCATCGAGCAGCAGACAGCGACTGTCCTGCGCCACCAGCATCGCAATCCACGCGCGCTGACGTTCACCGCCGGAAAGACTGTCGACCAGACGATGCGCCAGGGGTTTTAACCCAACCAGCGTGATCGCCTCTTCCACTTTTTCTCTGTCTGCGACGCCAAAACGGCCCAGCGCCCCGTGCCACGGATAGCGACCAATCGCCACCAGTTCACGTACGGTCATCCCTTCCGCCTGCGGCAACTGCTGCGGTAAATACGCCACCTTACGGGCAAACGCTTTGCTGTTCCAACTGTTCAGCGGTTGCGCATCGAGCAGGATATCCCCTTCTGACGGCGGCTGATGGCGACCCAACATTTTTAACAACGTGGATTTACCTGAACCATTGTGACCAATCAGGCCAGTCACTTTACCGACGGGAAAAGTTAACGACAGAGGGTGCAGAAGCGTGCGACCTGGCACGCGAAAGGAGACATCACGCAGTGCAAACGTGGTATCGGGATGATGAGTCTGTTCCTGCATAGCGGCCAACTTGTAAAGCGGGCACGCAATGCGTGCCCAAAGAAAAATTAGAAACGGAATGTTGCGGTAGCAACGACCTGACGTTCCGCGCCCCAGAAGCAGCCATAGGTGTTAAAGCAGCTGGCGACGTATTCGCGGTCAAACAGGTTGTTGACATGCAGCGCGACGTTGGAACCTGCCATGCCAAGGCGTGCCAGATCGTACCGAACCAGCGCATCCACCAGGGTGTAGCTGCCGACTTTGAAGGAGTTAGCCGGATCGCCATAGCTGGAGCTGGTATAGCGAACGCCAGTGCCCAGAGTCAGACCGGAAAGCGGGCCGTCAAACATCGTGTAATCCCCCCACAGCGACGCCATATGTTTTGGCACCTGCGCCGGGGTGTTGCCTTTGTAGTTGGTGTCGGTGGTGTATTCCGCATCCGTATAAGTGTAGGAACCGACCACGTTAACGCTGGCAGACAGCGCCGCTTTTGCTTCCACTTCAACGCCGCGTGAACGAATCTCACCGCCTTCAACCGAGAAGAACGAACCGTTAGGATCGGCCATCAGGTTGTTGGTTTTGGTCAACTGATAGACCGCACCGGTGATCACGATCGGACGATCGTTCGGGACATATTTCACGCCCGCTTCGTACTGCTTGCCTTTAGACGGCGCAAAGATGCTGCCGTTCGCGCCCACGGTAGAAGCCGGTTCGAACGACTCGCTGTAGCTGAAATACGGAGTCACGCCGTTGTCGAACAGGTAGTTTACGCCGCCGCGCCAGGTAAACTCGTTATCATTACGCGAGTGCTGAGTATTCGCTTCACGATCCAGAGTATCCTGCTGCGCCCAGTCATAACGTCCGCCCAACGTCACCAGCACTTTATCCCACTGCATCTGATCCTGGGCGTACACGCCGGTCTGCTTCTGCTTGTTCAGCACGCGATAGGCGGCGCCAGGCCCTGGATGGGATCCGAAGTCGAAATCACTGCGATCAAGGTTGTAGATGTCAGATGGCGCAACTGAACCAGCCCAGCCAAACCAGGAGTCGATGTCGTTACGCATACGCATAAAATCAACGCCGGTCAGCAGGGTATGATCCAGAGAACCGGTCGCAAACTTGCTTTGCAGTTGGGTATCCACAGAGAAGTTCTGCAGTTTTTCGTTATCATCCACATACTGACGGGTCAGCGTATGCCCCCACTGTGACTGCGGTACGCTGGCGCAAGGGCTGGTGCTCGGGTTGCTCGAATAGAGCGGATCGGAACACATGCCGTAACCATATACACTGTTCTGCGACACTTTGTTTTCCGCGTAACGCAAGTTCTGACGCACGGTAAACGTATCGTTGAATTCGTGGTCGAAGCTATAACCGACCATCTTCTCATTACGAGAGTAGGTATTGTTTTTCGCGCCTTCGTTGAAGTCGGTCGACAGACGCTTACCGTTCGGCAGCGTGCTGACAGTCCCCTCTTTCGGCAACCAGCCGTAGTAACCGGTCTCAGGTTCGTTCTGGAAGTAGGACAGGAACGTGAAGTTGGTTTTGTCATCCGGACGCCAGCTAAAGGACGGCGCAATAGCATAACGCTGTTCTTCCGCCCCCTGCTGCTGCGCATTCGCCGAGCGGGCCAGACCCGTTAAGCGATAAGAGTAAACGCCGTCGTCATCCAGCGCATCGCTGAAGTCAAAACCGGTCTGGAACAGGCTGTTAGTGCCCATTTTAAACTGAACTTCTTTCAGCGGCTCGGTGGTTGGACGCTTGCTGACCATGTTCAACAAACCGCCTGGGTTGCTCTTACCGTACAGAACAGAAACCGGCCCACGCATCACTTCCGCGCGTTCCAGCATATAAGGATCAATCACCGCATCGTTGTAAAAGTTCCCCTGCATCTTCAGGCCATTCAGATAGTTATTCTGGCTTTGGCCGTCGGCAGCGAAACCGCGAATGATCAGGTAATCATAGGTGTTAGATGCGCCACGCGTGCCCACGGCAACGCCTGGGGTATAGCTGAGCGCCTCTTTCACGGACTTCGGCTGGTGTAGCGCCATCTCTTCGGCAGTCACCACAGAAATAGACTGGGGAACTTTCTGAATCGGGGTATCCGTTTTGGTCGCGGTGGCTGACTGGCGTGCCGCGATGGTTGCCGCCGGTCCCCATGCACTTTCCTGCGGAGCAGGAGCCGCGGTGACGGTGATAGTGTCTTCTTTTTTCGGTTCAACCGCCGCCTGTGCATAGACAGACATGCCGCTAACCGCTGTGGCTACTACGACTGCAATTTTACGCAGCGAGTGTTTTGGCTGAGCAGTTTTTTGACGCGCCATTGGTATATCTCTGATGGAAAGTGAATGATAACGTAAACGAGAATTATTATTATGACGGCAGAATAATATTCGAAACGCGGCCGCGATAGCAAGCGATACGCGTCCCTACCAAAACTGAGGGGTTAAGAAATATCCAGATGAAAAGAAAGGGTTAAAAAGAAGCCGGAAATGTTTCGGTGAAGGCATTGCCGGATGGCGGCGAAAACGCCTTATCCGGCCTACCAACCCAATACTTGCATGAGCCCAGTAGGCCGGATAAGCGAAGTGCCATCCGGCACGGCGGTTAGTTACCGCCAAACATATCCTTAATCCATCCCGCCACGCCATCGCTGTCTTTCTTCTCTGCCTTCGGCGGCTGTTGCTGCGGTTGCTGTGGCTGAGAAGATTGATCGAACGGATTCCCGGTCGGCTGCTGCATCATTTCGCCCTGCTGGCAGAGCGAGTCGGGATCGGAGGTCCAGACTGGCAACGTGCGCATACCGCCACTGCAGACAAAGTTGCCGTCATAGTCGACGCCCATCTCCGTAATATCTTCCGGTGGCGTCAGCGTGAGCGGCGTTGGCGTCTGGTTAGCCAGATAGCGCTGATAAATCGACATCGCCCCGCTCGCCCCGTACAGCTTCGTCGGCTGGTTGTTATCGCGACCCACCCAGGTGATGGTCACCTGACTACCGTCAATACCGGCAAACCAGGTATCGACGTTGTTGTTGGTGGTCCCGGTTTTACCCGCCAGATGCAGATTCGGGTACTTCGCGCCCAGCTGACGACCGGTACCACGCTGCACCACCTGCTGCATCGTCCACAGCGTCATATAGGCGGCCTGCGCCGGAACAGCACGCTCCGCCTGCGGGAAGCTCTGATACAGTACAGTGCCGTCTTCAGCGATGACCGAACGCAGCGCGGAAAGCGGCGCACGATTACCGCCGCTGGCAATCGTCTGGAACGCCTGTGCCACTTCGATCGGCGTCAGGTTCAGTGCCCCCAGCAGCATAGCCGGAACCGGATGCAACTGCTCTTTCGGCACGCCCAGCTTCAGCCAGGTGTCGGTGACAGCCGGCAAGCCAAGCGCCATCCCCAGATTGACCGTCGGCACGTTCATAGAACGCGTCAACGCATCCACCAGCATCACTTTTCCGCTTTCGCTGTAGCGACGGTCATCGTTCTGCGGCGACCACACCTGGCCGTTTGGTTGACGCAGCGCAATCGGCGCATCGGCAATCCAGGTGTTCAGGCGATAGATTTTCGGCTGGCTCAGCGCGGTCAGATAGGTTGCCGGTTTGGCCAGTGAACCAATCGAGCGACGTGCCTGCATCGCGCGGTTATAGCCTGCAAACTGCGGCTCAGCGCCGCCGACCATAGCGCGGACTTCGCCACTGAAGCGGTCTACCACTACAATCGCCGTTTCCAGATCGCTCAGTTTGCGCTGTTTCTTCAGTTCCGGAATGCCATCAACGGCGGCTTTCTCAGCGGCATCCTGGGCGACAGAGTCAAAGGTGGTGAAGATCTTCACGCCGGAGAGATCTTTTACTTTATCACCCAGCTTCGCCTGCAACTCCTGACGCACCATCTGCATAAACGCGGGCTGTGGTGAGATCACCCCACCGCGCGGCTGCACGCCTAACGGACGCGCGCTCAGCATGTCGTAGAGTTCCTGATCGATCACCTGTTGTTGTTGCAGCAGGCGCAGCACCAGGTTACGACGTTCAAGCGCCAGTTTCGGGTTGCGCCAGGGGTTGTAGATTGAGGCCCCTTTCACCATCCCTACCAGCAGCGCCTGCTGATCAAGGCTCAGTTCCTCTACCGGACGGCCAAAGTAGTACAGGCTCGCCAGCGGGAAGCCACGGATCTCATTATCACCGCTCTGACCGAGATACACCTCGTTCATATACAGCTCAAGAATACGATCTTTGCTGTAGCGCGCATCCATCAGCAGCGCCATATAGGCTTCGTTAGCCTTACGCCAGTACGAACGTTCGCTGGAGAGGAACAGGTTTTTCACCAGCTGTTGGGTCAGGGTACTTGCCCCCTGTACCGTGCGTCCGGCGGTCAGGTTTGCCAGCACCGCGCGACCGATGGAGTACAGACTCACCCCGTCATGTTCATAGAAATGACGGTCTTCCGTCGCCAGCAGCGTATCCACCAGCAGATCCGGGAAGCCACTACGCGGGACAAACAGACGCTGTTCACCGTTTGGCGACGACAGCATGGTAATCAAACGCGGATCGAGACGGAAGAAACCGAACTGGCGGTTGTTGTCCATGTTGACAATGGTATCCAGGCGGCCACCATCGAACGTCAGACGCGCGCGCACCTGACCCTCCTTGCTGTCCGGGAAATCAAACGGACGGCGGATCATCTCAATACTGTTCGCCTGCACGGTAAACTCGCCAGGACGCGTCATTTTGCTGACCTGACGGTACTGGGTGGCTTCCAGCAGCTTAACCATTTCGTTTTTGCTGACCGACATCTCCGGCTCAAGGTTGACCATCCGGCCATATACCGCCGCCGGCAACTGCCAGACTTTGCCATCGATACGGCTACGGATTTTTTGATCCAGATAGACGCCGTAAATGGCAAGCAGTACCGCAAAAACAATCGCAATTTTCAGCAGCAGCCACAACCAGCTGCGCTTACCACGAGGCTTACGCCCTTTGCCTTTACCTTTACGCGGCATCGGTTCTTCATCCTCATAGTCATCATCATATTCGTCGTCGTACTCATCATCTCTGAGTTGGCGACGGCTCACCTTTTGTTTCACCGGACGCGTGGGTTTCCCTTTGCGTCCAATTGGCTCGCGGTCATTCCCGGCCATGCTTTTTCTCCGCAACATTCAGGCGCAAAGGCCTGATTCTCTGTTCTTCCGTCAGAAGACAGAAGAAGAAATCTCTCAATTTTACTGCTCTTTTGCCGGATGCGGCATAAACGCCTTATCCGGCCTACGAATACTTTTTGGTTCGCCGCGTCGGCGCCGTGTTCGCCGGATCGTCCGGCCAGACATGTTTGGGGTAGCGCCCTTTCATCTCTTTTTGCACGTCGCGATACGACCCTTGCCAGAACGCGGCCAAATCCTGAGTAATCTGCAATGGTCGCTGCGCGGGGGATAAGAGCTCCAGCACCAGTGGCACGCGGCCCTCCGCAATAGTCGGCGTTTTGGCCTCGCCAAACATCTCCTGCATTCTGACCGCCAGCGCCGGCGGGTTATCTTCGTGATAACGAATGGCTATCCGACTTCCCGTCGGCACAGTGTAATGTGTGGGTAACGAACTCACCAGACGTTGCTGCAGGGAATAATCCAGTAATCCGCTCAATGCCTGGTGAACATCCAACGATTTCAGGCCGCGCAGCGAATGCACGCCGCTCATATGCGGCAGCAGCCAGTTCTCCAGCGTGGCCAGCAATGTCCTGTCGTCCACCGCAGGCCAGTCATACTCCGGCAGCCATTTCGCCGCACAATGCAAACGTAACCGCAGTTGTTCTGCCGCAGGCGTCCAGTTGAGCACGTTCAGGCCTTTATCGCGGATACCGTTAAGCATCGCCAGATGCAACTCGTCTTCAGACGGTTTTGCCAGCGGCTGGACTTTAACCGTCAGTTCTCCTATCCGCATTCTACGCCAGGCTTTCAGCGTCCCCTGCGCCTCATCCCACTCAATGGTATCAGACTGCTGTAGCAGTTCAGGACAACGCGAGATAAGCGCGTCGATATCGAGCGGCAGCGCCAGCAGGATCCGCGCATCCGGCGACGCGCTCCCCTGCAGCAACAGAGGCGCAATCAACCATTCGTGCCGCCCCAGCGCATCATCGACATCCAGCGCCGCGCCCATGCCGTTCGCCAGTTGATAACGCCCGTCCTGGCTGCGTCGACGCGCGATGCGATCGGCAAAGGCCTGGGCCAGTAGTGGGGCGATGCGCGACGCATCCGCTTCGCCGTTACGAACATTCAGACGTTTGAGAAGTTGCTGACTGCGCTGCTGCCAGGCAGGCTGATGGCGGGAAAACGCCACGCCCAGATCGGTATTGCCCATCCGCGGCGGCTCCTCAAGAATGGCTGCCAGCTTTGCTGCCGTAGCTGCATCGTCGGGCGTGGCAGCACTGACTAGCATCGCGGCCAGGCGCGGATCGTTACCCAACGCCGCCATTTTTTGCCCTATCGCACTGAGCTGCTCGCCATCCAGCGCGCCCAGCATGTGCAGTAATCGTTTCGCCGCCTGTACGTTGACGGCGGGTGGCAGATCCAGCCAGGTGAGTTGCGCAGGATCGCGACATCCCCACTGCAACAACTCCATCAGCAAACCGGAGAGATCGCTGTGCAACATCTCAGGATCCCCCTGTGCTGCCGCGCGTTCCGCCTGCTCTTTCGCCAGCAGATGCAGACAAATCCCCGGCTCCAGACGCCCGGCACGCCCGGCGCGCTGGGTCATTGAGGCCTGGCTAATGCGCTGAGTGATAAGCCGGGTCAACCCGGTTCGCGCATCAAACCGCGCCACCCGCTCCTGCGCGCAATCCACCACCAGTCGAATCCCCTCAATGGTCAGACTGGTTTCCGCAATATTGGTTGCCAACACAACTTTGCGCATCCCGTCCGGGGCCGGCAAAATCGCTTTGCGCTGATCGTTGAGCGACAGCGCGCCATACAGCGGACACAGCAGCACATCGCTGCCGACTCGCGTACTTAATTGCTCCTGTACGCGCAGGATCTCCCCGACACCGGGTAAAAACAGCAGCAGCGAGCCGGGCTCTTTGCGCAGCAGCTCGGCGCAGGCGACCGCCACGGCTTCGTCGAAACGCAATTGCGACGCCAGCGGTTGATAACGCCGCTCAACGGGAAAGGCGCGCCCTTCGGAAACGATCACCGGCGCATCCGGCAGGCACTGTTGCAGGCGATCGTTATCCAGCGTGGCGGACATAATCAACAGTTTGAGATCGTCGCGCAGCCCTTGCTGCACATCCAGCAGCAGCGCCAGTGCGAGATCCGCCTGCAAACTGCGTTCGTGAAATTCATCGAGGATCACCAGCCCAACGCCACTGAGTTCCGGGTCACGCTGGATCATACGCGTCAGAACCCCTTCGGTAACCACCTCAAGCCGTGTTGCTGGCCCGACGCAGGATTGCGATCGCATCCGGTAACCGACCGTCTCACCGGGCTTTTCATTGAGCAGTTCCGCAAGCCTTTGCGCCACGTTTCGTGCCGCCAGACGACGCGGTTCCAGCAGGATAATCCGCCCTTCGAACCCTTTATGTGCCAGAAACTGTAGCGGTAACCAGGTTGACTTACCGGCACCCGTCGGCGCGCTCAGCAGAACCTGCGGCGCAGAATCCAGAGCGGTAAGCAATTCAGGCAGTACAGCGGCAACAGGTAACGACGTCACAAATGGCTCCAGAGGGTTAACATTCTTCGCGCCGCATTGTAGCATCGCGTTAATTCATAACCGAGTACCTAAGATGTCTGAGCCGAAACGGCTGTTTTTTGCCCTCGAACTCCCCACCACCGTGCGCGAAGAGATAATACAGTGGCGAGCGGCGCATTTCCCCCCTGAAGCGGGGCGACCGGTCGCGGCCGAAAATCTGCATTTAACGCTGGCGTTTTTAGGCGATGTGAGCGCAGACAAACAACAGGCGCTGATCGCCCTTGCCGGGCGCATTCGCCAGCCCGGTTTTACGCTCAATCTCGATGATGCCGGGCAGTGGTTACGCTCTCGTGTGGTCTGGCTGGGGACGCGTCAGTCCCCACGTGGGCTGCTGCAACTGGCCAATATGCTGCGAGCCCAGGCGGCGCGCAGCGGTTGTTATCAGAGTCCGCAGCCGTTTCACCCTCACGTCACGCTGCTGCGCGATGCAAGCCATGCGGTGGCGATTCCGCCGCCGGGCTTTTGCTGGTCCTTTCCGGTGACGGAATTTACCCTCTATGCCTCGACCTTTGCACGCGGTCGCACGCGTTATACGGAACTTCAGCGCTGGACGCTCAGCGACTAATTAAGGAAATGCGCGATGCAATTTACTCCTTCTCTCCAGCGCGCGACGCTGGTTCAGCGGTATAAACGCTTTTTAGCCGATGTGATCACACCTGACGGGACTGAACTCACGCTACACTGCCCTAACACCGGGGCGATGACCGGGTGTGCAACGCCCGGTGATACGGTCTGGTATTCGACGTCGGAGAATAGTAAACGCAAATATCCGCACACCTGGGAATTAACGCAAACCCAGACGGGCGCGTTAATTTGTGTGAATACGTTATGGGCTAACAGGCTGACGAAAGAGGCCATTGAACAGGGGCGAGTTTCAGAACTTTCAGGTTATTCCACGCTGAGAAGCGAAGTAAAATACGGCGCCGAACGGAGCCGCATTGATTTTATGTTACAGGCAGATTCGCGGCCTGACTGCTATATTGAAGTGAAATCGGTAACGTTAGCGGAAAAGGATTTTGGTTATTTTCCCGATGCCATCACTGAACGAGGTCAGAAACATCTTCGGGAACTGATGAGCGTAGCGGCTGAGGGCAAACGCGCAGTGATTTTCTTTGCCGTCCTGCACTCCGCCATTACACGGTTTTCACCCGCGCGCCATATTGACGCGAAATATGCGCAACTATTGTTCGAAGCACAGCGTAAGGGGGTAGAAATTCTGGTTTATAAAGCGGAACTTTCTGCCGATAGTATGACTCTGATAGAGCCATTAACTGTCACTTTATAGTGTTGTAAACAATTGGTTATTTAGTATTCTGGTCGCGTGCGCAAATACGCTTTTCCTCACAGGGTTGTCAAGTGTTACGTTTAGTTAATTGCTATCCGGAAAAGCATCTGCTATTTATAGCGACCTGATTTTTCCCCCGAACATGGGGATCGATAGTGCGTGTTAAGGAGAAGCAACATGCAAGAAGGGCAAAACCGTAAAACATCGTCCCTGAGTATTCTCGCCATCGCTGGGGTGGAGCCGTACCAGGAGAAACCGGGCGAAGAGTATATGAACGAAGCCCAGCTGTCGCACTTCAGGCGTATTCTTGAAGCATGGCGTAATCAACTTAGGGATGAAGTCGATCGCACCGTTACTCATATGCAGGATGAAGCTGCCAACTTCCCGGACCCGGTAGACCGTGCCGCACAGGAAGAAGAGTTCAGCCTCGAACTGCGTAACCGTGACCGTGAGCGCAAACTGATCAAAAAGATCGAGAAAACGCTGAAAAAGGTTGAAGACGAAGATTTCGGCTACTGCGAATCCTGCGGTGTGGAAATTGGTATTCGTCGCCTGGAAGCGCGTCCAACAGCCGATCTGTGCATCGACTGCAAAACGCTGGCTGAAATTCGCGAAAAACAAATGGCGGGCTAAGGCCTGGCGTTTGAAACGTTTACAACAGGCGGGGCTTTCCCCGCCTGTTCATTTTTACATAAAGATGACTGACTCACACTACATTGGCCGATTCGCTCCTTCGCCTTCCGGTGAACTGCATTTTGGCTCCCTCATTGCTGCGCTGGGCAGCTACTTACAGGCTCGCGCCCGTCAGGGAGTATGGCGAGTACGTATAGAAGATATTGATCCCCCTCGTGAAGTTCCCGGTGCCGCTGACACTATTCTGCGTCAACTGGAACATTACGGCCTGCACTGGGATGGCGACATTTTATGGCAGTCACAACGCCATGACGCCTACCGCGAAGCGCTCGCCTGGTTATACGACCGGGGGCTGAGCTACTACTGCACCTGTACCCGTGCGCGGATCCAGAGCATTGGCGGAATATATGATGGTCATTGCCGTGAGTTACATCACGGGCCGGAACAGGCGGCGGTGCGGATTAAACAGCGGCATCCTGTCACCCGTTTTCACGATCGGCTGCGCGGAGACATTCAGGCTGACGAACGACTGGCGAGAGAGGATTTTATTATCCATCGCCGTGATGGGCTGTTCGCCTATAACCTGGCGGTGGTGGTGGATGACCATTTTCAGGGGGTCAGCGAAATCGTGCGCGGCGCCGATTTGATCGAACCGACGGTGCGACAAATTTCACTGTACCAGCAGTTCGGCTGGACGCCTCCCGACTATATTCATCTACCGCTGGCGCTCAATGAACAAGGCGCTAAACTTTCCAAACAGAATCATGCCCCTGCCTTGCCGCACGGCGATCCACGCCCTGTTCTTATCGACGCGCTACGCTTTCTCGGGCAACAGAGCGATTTGCCGTGGCAGGAGATGCGCGTCGATGAGATCCTGGCATCCGCCGTGGCAAACTGGACGCTTTCGACGATACCTGAATCGGCGATTGTAAATCCGGCATTCTCAAATACGTCGTGCTGAGCTATGATTAGCCGCTATTTTTACACAGCCAACGATTTGAACTGAATTCTGAATATTGTTTGACACTACCGAGGTGCACTATTTTTACCCGAGTCGCTAATTTTTGCCGCAAGGTGCTAAGCCGCGAGGAGAGCGAGGCCGAAATTGCCGTCGCCCGTCCGCGTATGACGGTCATCCCGCGCGAGCAGCACGCTATTTCACGCAAAGATATCAGTGAAAATGCCCTGAAGGTAATGTACAGGTTGAATAAAGCGGGATATGAAGCCTGGCTGGTTGGCGGTGGCGTCCGCGACCTTCTGCTCGGCAAAAAACCGAAAGATTTTGACGTCACAACCAATGCGACGCCGGACCAGGTGCGCAAGCTGTTCCGCAATTGCCGTCTTGTTGGCCGCCGTTTCCGTCTGGCGCACGTCATGTTTGGCCCTGAGATTATTGAAGTCGCCACCTTTCGAGGTCACCACGAAGGCAGCGAAAGCGACCGCACCACGTCCCAGCGCGGACAAAACGGCATGCTGCTGCGCGACAACATTTTCGGTTCCATCGAAGAAGACGCCCAGCGCCGTGACTTCACCATTAACAGCCTTTATTACAGCGTCGCCGATTTCACCGTTCGCGACTATGTCGGCGGCATGCAGGATCTGGAAGATGGCGTGATTCGCCTGATCGGCAATCCGGAAACCCGCTATCGCGAAGACCCGGTGCGGATGCTGCGCGCCGTGCGTTTCGCAGCCAAGCTCGATATGAAGATCAGCCCGGAAACGGCAGAGCCGATCCCGCGCCTGGCCACGCTGCTCAACGATATCCCGCCTGCGCGTCTGTTTGAAGAGGCGCTGAAGCTGCTACAGGCGGGCTACGGCTATGAAACTTATAAAAAGCTGCGCGAATACAGCCTGTTCCAGCCATTGTTCCCGACCATTACGCGCTATTTCACCGAGAATGGCGACAGCGCAATGGAACGTATCATCGCGCAGGTACTGAAAAATACCGATAACCGCATTCATAACGATATGCGCGTTAACCCGGCCTTCCTGTTTGCCGCGATGTTCTGGTATCCGCTGCTGGAAATGGCGCAGAAAATCGCCCAGGAAAGCGGTCTGGCCTACTATGACGCGTTTGCGCTGGCAATGAATGAAGTGCTCGATGAAGCCTGCCGTTCGTTGGCAATCCCGAAACGCCTCACGTCGCTGACCCGCGATATCTGGCAGCTACAGCTGCGCATGTCCCGTCGTCAGGGTAAACGCGCATGGAAGCTGATGGAGCATCCGAAATTCCGCGCCGCATATGATTTACTCGCTCTGCGTGCTGAAGTGGAAAACAACGCCGAACTGCAGCGTCTGGCGCAATGGTGGGGAGAATTCCAGGTTTCTGCGCCACCCGAGCAGAAAGGCATGCTGAACGAGCTGGATGAAGATCCATCGCCGCGCCGTCGTCACCGTCGTCCGCGCAAGCGTGCGCCGCGTCGTGAAGGAACGGCATGACCCTCGTTTATATCGCACTGGGCAGTAATCTGGCCTCTCCTCTGGAGCAGGTCAATGCTGCCGTCAACGCGATAGGCGAGATCCCCGAAAGCCAGATTGTCGCCATCTCTTCTTTTTATCGAACCCCGCCGCTGGGCCCGCAGGATCAGCCCGATTACCTGAACGCCGCCGTGGCGCTGGAAACAACGCTCGAACCAGAAGCCCTGCTCGACCACACCCAGCGCATCGAACTCCAGCAGGGCCGGGTACGCAAGGCCGAACGCTGGGGACCGCGCACGTTAGACCTGGATATCATGCTGTTTGGCGATCGCGTCATCAACAGCGAACGCCTGACCGTGCCGCATTACGATATGAAAAATCGCGGTTTTATGCTCTGGCCGCTGTTCGAAATCGCCCCTGACCTGCACTTCCCTGACGGTACCTCACTGCAACAGAGACTCACTCATCTTGGTGCAGAAAAACCCGCACACTGGTAATGGCCCTCACCTCATTTCCTGTTTATTGCTTTCGTGCAAACAGTTGCTTAAAACAATTGCCCCCCTGAATGTGACTGTTAGAATGCCGGTAAATATGACGTTCACCATCAGGAAATGTTATGAAACCGACCACCCTCTCGCTGTTGCAGAAGTGCAAACAAGAGAAAAAACGCTTCGCCACCATTACTGCTTATGACTACAGTTTCGCCAGACTGTTTGCCGACGAAGGGATCAATGTGATGCTGGTCGGGGATTCCCTGGGGATGACAGTACAGGGGCATGACTCCACCCTGCCGGTGACGGTTGAGGATATCGCTTACCATACGCAGGCGGTGCGTCGCGGCGCGCCGAATTGCCTGCTGCTCGCCGATCTGCCGTTTATGGCTTACGCGACGCCGGAACAGGCCTTTGAAAATTCGGCCACCGTCATGCGCGCGGGCGCGAACATGGTCAAGATTGAAGGTGGCGCCTGGCTGGTGGAGACCGTGAAAATGCTCACCGAGCGCGCGGTCCCCGTCTGCGGACACCTGGGCCTGACGCCACAGTCGGTCAATATTTTCGGCGGCTATAAAATTCAGGGCCGTGGCGATGCCGGACAGGTTTTGCTGGACGATGCCCTGGCGCTGGAAGCCGCAGGCGCGCAGCTCATCGTTCTGGAATGCGTTCCGGTTGAACTGGCCAAACGCGTGACGGAGGCACTCTCCATTCCGGTTATCGGTATCGGTGCCGGCAACGTGACCGACGGACAAATTTTAGTCATGCACGACGCCTTTGGCATCACCGGCGGCCATATTCCGAAATTTGCCAAAAATTTCCTTACGCAAGCAGGCGACATGCGCGCCGCGGTACGGCAGTATATTGCCGAGGTTGAGTCCGGCGTCTATCCGGGCGAAGAACACAGTTTCCATTAAGGAGTCTTGTTGTGCTGATTATTGAAACCCTGCCGCTGCTGCGCCAGCATATCCGCAGAGCCCGTCAGGAAGGGAAGCGCATTGCGCTGGTGCCGACGATGGGCAACCTGCATGATGGTCACATGAAGCTGGTGGATGAAGCCAAAGCTCGTGCGGACATCGTGGTGGTGAGTATTTTCGTCAACCCAATGCAGTTTGACCGTCCGGACGATCTGGTGCGCTACCCCCGCACGCTGCAGGAAGACTGCGAAAAACTGAACAAGCGTAAGGTGGATTTCGTCTTTGCTCCCGCACCGGACCAAATCTATCCTCAGGGCACCGACGGGCAGACCTACGTGGATGTCCCCGGCCTTTCGACGATGCTGGAAGGCGCCAGCCGCCCGGGCCATTTCCGTGGGGTTTCAACCATCGTCAGCAAGTTGTTCAATCTGGTACAACCGGACGTCGCCTGCTTTGGCGAGAAAGACTTCCAGCAACTGGCGCTGATCCGCAAAATGGTTGCCGACATGGGCTACGACATCGAGATCGTCGGCGTGCCGATTATTCGCGCCAAAGACGGTTTAGCCCTGAGTTCGCGTAACGGTTATCTGACGGCCGAACAACGCAAAATCGCCCCAGGTTTGTACAAAGTGATGGGCCGCATCGCGGAGAAGCTGCAGGCCGGCGAGCGTGAACTGGAAGAGATTATTGCCATCGCTGAACAGGAGCTGACGGAAAAAGGCTTCCGCCCCGATGACATTCAGATCCGCGATGCTGACACGCTGCTTGAGCTAACCGAAAGCAGCCAGCGTGCGGTGATTCTGGTTGCCGCATGGCTTGGCCAGGCACGGTTAATTGACAATCAGACGGTTGCATTAACCCAGTAGACAGGGGTTAAAAATCGGGCAATACTGCCTGAGAAATTTCTCAAAGCAGGTTTCGACCTGCTTCGTTATCGATACGAGTTTAAGGTAGACGTTATGATTCGCACTATGCTGCAGGGCAAACTCCACCGCGTGAAAGTAACTCAGGCGGACCTGCACTATGAAGGTTCCTGCGCCATCGATCAGGATTTTCTGGATGCCGCCGGGATTCTGGAAAATGAAGCCATCGATATCTGGAACGTGAGCAACGGTAAACGCTTTTCCACTTATGCGATTGCCGCCGAGCGCGGTTCCAGAATCATCTCCGTCAACGGCGCAGCGGCACACTGTGCCAGCGTGGGCGACATTGTGATCATCGCCAGCTTCGTGACCATGTCAGACGAAGAAGCGCGCCGCTGGCAGCCAAAGGTCGCTTACTTCGAAGGCGATAATGAAATGAAACGCACCGCAAAAGCTATTCCGGTTCAGGTTGCGTAAGCGAACTACCCCTGCGGCTGATTGCTAATCAGCCGCGACATCGTCTCCAGCGAATCCGTTCTTAAGATATACAGGCGTTTCAGTAAAAACGGATTATCCCCCGGCTTCACCTTCCCTTTCATCGTAGT
Organism: Citrobacter sp. LST-B2; assembly: GCF_057983045.1. NCBI lineage: Bacteria > Pseudomonadati > Pseudomonadota > Gammaproteobacteria > Enterobacterales > Enterobacteriaceae > Citrobacter > Citrobacter sp. LST-B2. Next base: position 1,057,857 of record NZ_CP192598.1, on the reverse strand, counting down.
CACCGCCAGGTGAAATCCAGCCTCTTCCGCGGCTTTTACGGCCGTCGCGTTATAACCGCCAAACGGATACGAAAGATAAAGGACATGGGGATTAAACGGGGCCAGCGCACGCCGGGAGCGTGCAAAATCAAACAGAATATTGTGATGGCTGCGGCTGAGCAGGATTGGCCGGTGATAGCCGTCGACCCGATGTAAAAAGTGCGTATGGGACTGAAAGTCAAACACGTCGCGGATACCATTAAGCTCTGAAATGCTCATGAACTGCAGCGATTTGGGGTCCCATTTTTGTGGGCGAACTTTAATTCGCGACGAGATAATAAACGCCGTGGCCTTCATCCCATACTGCTTCAGCACCGGATAAGCATAACGACTCACTGACTTCAGGCCGTCATCAAAGGTAATCACCACCGCTCGCGCGGGCAGATTCATATTGTTACGCACATAGCCTTCCAGTTGCGCCATCGTCAGCGTACGGTATCCGCGATCGCGCAGCCAGGTCATCTGGTTGCTGAAGGCGCGAACTGACGTGGTGGTGGAGGTATGACGAAAACGGGTGTTCTCTTCATCGCGCAGAATATGGTGATAGGTCAGCACCGGCAATCCACGGTCTTCCTGGGCATCGAGGGCACTTATCCAGGCCAGCCGGTCGCCAATGCGAATCTGATACCAGGTTTGATTCAGCCGGTCTTTCAGTTTACTGATGATGGGATAACGCAGGTTATCCGCCAGTACGCCAAACGGCGCACTACCAATATTCGGTGCGTTATAAACGGGAGTGGCTTGCCAGGTGATCAGATTCTGATTGCTGAGCTGTTTATTAAGATCGCCGAGGCTGTCCTCAACGCGTTGTTTACCCTGCACCGGTTCCAGATGGCCTTTGTCAATAAACCCGGTACCGAAGCCGAATTTGAATTCGTAATAATCCGCCGCGACCGGAATGACAGAAATAATCTGTCCGGCGCGAATATTTCCCACGGTCACCATGTCATCGCCTATTTGCGCCCAAATAGCCGCATCTTCAGTGGTTTGCATATAGCGAGCAGGCAACGCCGCACTGACGACTGTAGAGAGGGACAGCAGCAGCAGAAACAGATATTTCATCATTAACCATAACCGGGGCAAGAAACAACGCAGCGATTGTATCAATTCACCTCATTAATAAGAATGATCAATACTCATACAAATCGTGCAGTAGAACAAAGGGAGGATTTTTCTGTTGCTGATGCCAAAGACTGGTCACCTCTGGCCCACCAAGAGCAACTATCTGGTCGCGAAACGCCTGACTACTCATGGATTCTCGTGTTGGGAGCATTTGCTCCAGCAACGTTACAGAAATGCCGGAAATGACTTCACACTGCGGATGTTTATGGCTCAGCAGTGAAGCCACGCGATACGGCGCCGCACCGGGCTGGTCGGTCAGAAAGATGACGCCATCACCGGAATCCGTAGCATGCAATGCGTCGCACATCATCCGACTCAGCATGTTCGCGCTCAATCCACGCCAAAAATTCACCGCCCGGCATTGCGCCAGTGGGCCGTGTTTTTTTTCCAGAAGGCTCAGCAGTTCCTCAGCCTTATCGTCATGACAGGTTATGACCCAGCCTAGCATTTCTCACCTCATTAGCAGGCAAGTAGTTTATCAGAGTGACAAATGGAGAATGATGACAATGGTCAACAATCACCCTCTCCTCACCGGGAGGAGAGGGTGAAAACGGTCAGCTACGCAACCCGCGACCGCGCTGGATTAAAGACCAGCACAGCAGATAAAACACCACAATAAAGACCACCAGCACGCCAAACGTAGTCACTAACGGCACATCGTGAATGCCGAGGAAGCCGTAGCGGAAGCCGCTAATCATATAGACGATCGGGTTCAGTTGCGATAACCCCTGCCAGAACGGCGGCAGCAGCGTCAGGGAGTAAAACACCCCACCGAGATAGGTCAGCGGCGTCAGGACAAACGTCGGGATCAGGCTGATGTCATCAAAGGTTTTCGCAAATACGGCGTTCAACAGCCCCGCCAGCGAAAACAGAATCGCCGTCAGAACCAGCGTCAGCGCCACAAACAGCCACGAATGCACCTGGAACGGAACAAAGAACAGGGAAATCGCCGTCACCAGCACCCCAACGCACAGTCCGCGCGCCACTCCGCCGCCGACAAAACCGGCGATAATCACGTGTGTCGGTACCGGCGCAACCAGCAGCTCTTCAATGTTGCGCTGGAATTTGGCGCTAAAGAATGACGACGCCACGTTCGCATACGCGTTGGTGATGACCGCCATCATGATTAGACCCGGCACGATAAACTGCATATAGCTGAAACCGTGCATCTCGCCAATGCGGGAACCAATCAGGTTACCGAAGATAATAAAATAGAGCGTCATGGTGATGACGGGCGGCACGAGCGTCTGGATCCAGATCCGCATAAAGCGGTTAATTTCTTTCGCCCAGATGCTTTTCAGCGCGACCCAGTAAAGCTGCATCATGCGCGATCTCCTTGTTTTTCATGAACCAGTGACACAAACAGCTCTTCAAGGCGGTTCGCTTTGTTACGCATACTCAATACCTGAATGCCCTGCGCGCTGAGCTGGCTGAACACGCTGTTAATTCCCTGCTCACGCAATACTTCCACTTCCAGCGTTGAGGTATCCACCAGCCGATAGTGATAGCCCTCCAGCTGCGGCAACGGACTTTTCGCTGCCAGATCGAGAATGAAGGTTTCGGACTTGAGCTTAGAGAGCAGGTTCTTCATCGAGGTGTTTTCGACCAGCTCGCCGTGCTGAATAATCCCGATGTTGCGGCAGAGCATTTCTGCCTCTTCCAGATAGTGAGTGGTCAGAATGATCGTGGTGCCTTTATCGTTTAAATCCTTCAAAAACCCCCACATTGAGCGGCGAAGTTCAATATCGACACCCGCTGTCGGTTCATCGAGAATCAGTAGCTTCGGTTCGTGCATCAGCGCGCGGGCGATCATCAGACGGCGCTTCATCCCGCCGGATAACATCCGCGCACGTTCGTTGCGTTTTTCCCACAGATCGAGCTGTTTTAAATACTTTTCGCTGCGCTCAACCGCCTCTTTTCGCTCCACGCCGTAGTAGCCCGCCTGATTGACCACAATCTGCTGTACGGTCTCAAACGGGTTGAAGTTAAATTCCTGTGGCACCAGCCCGAGTTGACGTTTGGCGTTGACGACATCTTTTTCGAGATCGTAACCAAAGACGCTGACGCGCCCGGACGATTTATTCACCAGCGAGCTGATGATACCGATAGTGGTCGACTTGCCTGCCCCGTTCGGCCCCAGAAGCGCGTAAAAATCTCCCGCTTCGACCTGTAAATCTATCCCGCGCAGTGCCTGAACACCGCCAGGATAGGTTTTTTTAAGTTGTTGAAGTTCCAGTGCAATGGTCATAAATTTTTACTTACCTTACGTACTTACACTTTATATGTGGTTTAAATAATCCCGGAGTTGCCCTATATTAGCCCAACGCACTTATTTGGTTACAGGTCGTTAACCTCCATGAAAGACATAGATACACTCATCAGCAACAATGCACTATGGTCAAAAATGCTGGTGGAAGAGGATTCCGGATTTTTTGAGAAACTGGCGCAAGCGCAAAAACCGCGCTTTCTATGGATTGGATGTTCCGACAGTCGCGTTCCCGCAGAACGTTTAACCGGTCTTGAACCGGGCGAATTATTTGTCCACCGTAATGTGGCCAACCTGGTCATCCACACCGACCTCAACTGCCTCTCTGTTGTTCAGTATGCCGTTGATGTCCTCGAAGTTGAACACATTATTATCTGTGGTCACTACGGGTGTGGCGGCGTACAGGCTGCGGTCGATAACCCGGAACTGGGCCTCATCGACAACTGGCTGCTGCATATCCGTGATATCTGGTTCAAACATAGCTCATTGCTGGGTGAAATGCCGCAAGAGCGCCGTATGGACACGCTGTGCGAGCTGAACGTGATGGAACAGGTGTATAACCTGGGCCACTCCACCATCATGCAGTCAGCCTGGAAACGGGGTCAAAAAGTGACCATCCACGGCTGGGCATACGGTATTCACGACGGCCTGCTGCGCGATCTGGAAGTGACCGCGACCAGTCGCGCCACCCTGGAGCAGCGTTATCGTCAGGGCGTGTCTAACCTCAGCCAGAAGCACGTTAATCACAAATAAAAATCCCCGGTCATACACCAGGGATGTATCCAGTCAAAGCCGGGATTTTCCCGGCTTTTTTACGCTTATTCGTCCAGCAACACCACTTTGCCGACATACGGCAGATGACGATAGCGCTGCGCATAATCAATACCGTAGCCCACCACGAACTCATCCGGAATGGAGAACCCGATGAACTCGACCGGAACGTTCACTTCACGGCGGGAGGGTTTATCCAGCAGGGTGCAAATCGCCAGAGATTTCGGTTCACGCAGGCTCAGGATTTCACGCACTTTCGACAGCGTGTTACCGGAGTCGATAATGTCTTCCACAATCAGCACGTCCTTGCCGCGAATGTCTTCATCGAGATCTTTGAGGATCTTGACGTCACGGGTGGTGGACATGCCGCTACCGTAGCTGGAGGCGGTCATAAAATCGACTTCATGAGATACCTGCACTTCACGGCACAGGTCCGCCATAAACATGAATGAGCCACGTAGCAGACCCACCAGCACCATATCACTGCCGCTGTCTTTATAACGCTCAGTAATCTGACGACCCAGTTCAGCGATACGCGCTTTGATCTCCGCTTCGGGGATCATGACTTCTACAGTATGTTTCATATCTCTAACCATATGATTTAAAAACAAATCACTCAATGCCAGCTCTTGATAAGTCAGCATCTAAGCGCAAGGCACGCAGTATACCAGTAAAAGTATTTATTCGCGGCATCTCTTAATAAAGCTCATTTTGTGATGACGATCACACATGTTAAATCCTATAATTAATTGCTACTAAAAAATTAACAAATTGAGATGGTGTATTTTTATGGCAGATAACAACGCACGTTCGCCACGGTTACTCGTGACGCTAACGGCCCTCTTTGCAGCGCTATGCGGGCTTTATCTTTTGATCGGCGGAGGCTGGCTGGTCGCCATTGGCGGCTCCTGGTACTACCCGATTGCGGGACTGGTGATGCTGGGCGTTGCCGTATTGCTCTGGCGCAGCAAACGTTCCGCACTCTGGCTGTACGCCGCCCTGCTCCTCGCCACCCTGATTTGGGGCGTGTGGGAGGTCGGGTTCGACTTTTGGGCGCTGACGCCGCGCAGCGATATTCTGGTCTTCTTCGGCATCTGGCTGATTTTACCGTTCGTCTGGCATCGCCTGATCGTCCCTTCCCGCGGTGCCGTAGCTGCTCTGGTGGTGGCCCTGCTGATCAGCGGCGGGATCCTCACCTGGGCGGGCTTTCATGATCCGCAGGAGATCAACGGCACGCTGAGCGCCGACGCCACACCAGCCGAACCTATCTCCGCCATTTCGGACAACGACTGGCCCGCGTATGGTCGTAATCAGGAAGGCCAGCGTTTCTCGCCGCTCAAACAGATCAACGCCGATAACGTCCACAATCTGAAAGAAGCGTGGGTGTTTCGCACCGGTGACCTGAAGCAGCCGAACGATCCGGGTGAAATCACCAATGAAGTGACGCCGATTAAGGTTGGCGATACGCTGTATCTTTGTACCGCCCATCAGCGTCTGTTCGCGCTGGATGCCGCTACCGGTAAAGAGAAGTGGCATTTCGATCCGCAACTCAATACCAACACCAGCTTCCAGCACGTGACCTGCCGTGGCGTGTCGTACCATGAAGCGAAAGCCGATAACGCTTCCCCGGAAGTGGTTGCCGACTGTCCGCGCCGTATCATCCTGCCCGTCAACGACGGTCGTCTGTTTGCGGTGAATGCCGAAACCGGCAAGCTGTGTGAAACCTTTGCCAACAAAGGTATTCTGAATCTGCAGACCAACATGCCGGACACCACGCCGGGTCTGTATGAGCCAACATCGCCGCCAATCATCACCGATAAAACGATTGTGATTGCTGGTTCAGTAACGGATAACTTCTCCACCCGCGAAACCTCGGGCGTGATCCGTGGTTTTGACGTCAATAACGGTAAACTGCTGTGGGCGTTCGATCCGGGTGCGAAAGACCCGAATGCAATCCCTTCCGATGAGCACTCTTTTACCTTTAACTCGCCGAACTCCTGGGCTCCGGCGGCCTACGACGCGAAGCTGGATCTGGTCTATCTGCCGATGGGGGTGACTACGCCGGATATCTGGGGGGGTAACCGTACGCCAGAGCAGGAACGCTACGCCAGCTCGATTGTGGCGCTGAACGCGACCACCGGTAAACTTGCCTGGAGCTATCAGACCGTCCACCACGATCTGTGGGATATGGACATGCCGTCCCAGCCGACGCTGGCGGATATCACCGTCAACGGTGAGAAAGTCCCTGTTATCTACGCGCCAGCGAAAACCGGTAACATCTTTGTCCTCGACCGCCGTAACGGTGAACTGGTCGTTCCGGCACCGGAAAAACCGGTTCCGCAGGGTGCCGCGAAAGGCGATTACGTCAGCAAAACGCAGCCGTTCTCTGAACTGAGTTTCCGCCCGAAAAAAGATCTGACCGGAGCGGATATGTGGGGCGCCACCATGTTCGATCAACTGGTGTGCCGCGTGATGTTCCACCAGATGCGCTATGAGGGCATCTTTACTCCGCCGTCTGAGCAGGGCACGCTGGTGTTCCCGGGTAACCTCGGGATGTTCGAATGGGGTGGTATCTCGGTCGATCCGAACCGTCAGGTGGCGATTGCCAACCCGATGGCGCTGCCGTTCGTCTCGAAGCTGATCCCACGCGGTCCGGGTAATCCGATGGAACAGCCGAAAGATGCAAAAGGCACAGGCACCGAATCCGGTATCCAGCCGCAATATGGCGTGCCGTTTGGCGTCACGCTGAACCCATTCCTGTCGCCGTTTGGTCTGCCATGTAAGCAACCGGCCTGGGGTTATATCTCCGCGCTGGATCTGAAGACCAATGAGGTAGTCTGGAAAAAACGCATTGGCACGCCGCAGGACAGCATGCCGTTCCCGATGCCGGTTCCAGTACCGTTCAATATGGGGATGCCAATGCTGGGCGGTCCTATCTCAACGGCGGGCAACGTGTTGTTTATTGCCGCCACGGCGGATAACTACCTGCGCGCCTATAACATGAGCAACGGTGAGAAACTGTGGCAGGGGCGTCTGCCAGCCGGTGGACAAGCCACACCGATGACCTATGAGGTGAAAGGTAAACAGTATGTCGTAATTTCAGCCGGAGGCCACGGCTCGTTTGGTACGAAGATGGGCGATTATATTGTCGCTTACGCCTTGCCTGACGACGCGAAATAAAACCATTTTGTTCTGAGCAGAGACAGCGTGGAAATCCCACGCTGTCTTTTTTTAACGCAAAACGCCCACAATACTTGCGGGCGCTTATCGATATTTAGCGATAATGATTAGTCAAACTTAAGCGACATTAATGACGCTTTTGCGACATCCTGATACTGGTCAACTAAATCCTTCGTCATATTAAAGGCAACCTGCACAGCTTTATTATCCTGACTGGTAATCAGCATCAGATTCAGAATTTCGCTATCCGCAGCCTGAGAGCGGAAAGTCACTAACCATGCCTTATGCCCATCAACCGTAACGGCTTCTGCCTCTGGTTTGTAGTTAGCTAACATTTTCAACATCGCATCTTTCATCATATCCAGCTGCGCCGCAGGCAGTGCGTTGCGACCCGCCGTCACGCCCAGTGAGGCTTTACCTCTCTCGTCGCCATAAATGATCTGTGGACGATTCTCAGACGGGTATTTAATTTTCGCCATTTCCGCCGACATAGGCGTTAGCGTTTGCGGAATTTCGATGCTTAACTTCAGCTCGGGAAAGTGTTTACGCTCCATGTCCATTCCGGCATGAGCAGAAATCGCCACTAACATAGCAAAAGAAGCCGCCACAATTTTACGGAAAATATCCATTTTTCACCTCAGGTTTGATGGTCAGATTCCGCGAGTATATCCCGAAAGAGGAATAAAAATACGGCCTTAATCTATTTTCAGAAATTAAGGATGAGAGTGGTATTATTCTTATTACTGATGGATGGCGATTCCGGGAAAACCGACATCGCCATCCGTCGCTTATACCGTAAAGCCTAACATCATGCCGGTATCTTCATGTTCCAGCAGATGACAGTGCGCCATATAGGCATGCTCTTTGGGCGCGACGTGATCAAATTTCACTAACACCTCGCTGACGCTGCCTTCCACCCGAACGGTATCTTTCCAGCCCGCACGATGGGCCGCAGGCGTCTGGCCGTTCTCCGACAGGATGCGGAACTGCGTACCGTGGATATGGAACGGATGCAGCATCATATCGCCCACCCCGGAGATGACCCAGCGTTCATATTGACCTTTGCTGGCCGCGAACATCGGCTTGTTCATATCGAACGCCACGCCGTTTATCTTATTCGCGTTATGGAAATCAAACTGACCGCCGTGGTTCATATGGCCCATGTCGCCATGCTGCATGTTGCCCATATGCCCCTGCATCTGCCCGTGATGCATGCCCGCCATCGCCTGATCGCCATACTTTTTCATCAGCATCTGCATTCCCATCATGTCGAGCATCGGATCCATCGACAGTTGCAGATTACGCACCGTCAGGCCGTCAACCGCAGGTAGCGCAGGCATGGTACTTAGGGTGTCCGGCAGCGTACCGGAGGCATTCACGGCAACCGGCTGAATACGCATGACCGGATGCGGCTTATCAAACGGCGCAATCGCCATCCCCATCTGGCTGACCGGCAAGGTAACCAAATCAAACGGTTTACCGTCACTGACGTCCACCAGTACTTCAAAACGCTCGCCCATCAGCATGGGCAGTTCGTTTACTTTTACCGGTTCCGCCAGCAGCCCGCCGTCGCTGGCAATGACGTACAGCGGACGCTTATCGCTGGCGGCAAAATTGAGTGAACGGGCGTTACAACCGTTAAGCAACCGCAGACGTAACCAGCCGCGCGGCGCAGCATGTTGAGGATAAATGGCGCCATTGGTCAGTAGCGTATCGCCAAACCAGCCTACAGCAGCCGTCATCACATCAAGCTGATAATCAATCTGCCCGGCCGCGTTAAACCGTTTGTCCTGCACGATGACCGGAATATCGTCGATTCCCCACTGCTTCGGGAGCAGCAGCTTATGAATTTCTTCATCCTCAATCAGAACCAGACCCGCTAAGCCCATCGCCACCTGATGCCCGGTTTTCCCATGCTGATGGGGATGAAACCAGCAGGTCGCCGCTCGCTGATCCGGCGTAAACGTGATGGTACGTTTTCCGCCCGCCGGGATAATCCCCTGCGGCCCGCCATCCACCTCGCGCCCGGCACCTCCAACCCATGCCAGTGCAGTGTGGTCTCTTCCTGAAGCTGGTTGTGGATATCCACCGTCACCGCTTTGCCTTTTTGCAACTTCAGCGCAGGCCCGAGCAGATTACCGTTATAGCCCCAGGTGGTTGCCGTTTTTCCGGCAAAGGTCGACTGACCCGCTTTCACCATCAGCGAGATCTGGTTACGTGCGTCGGCGGTGAGAAGCTCGGGAATGGGCAACGTGGGGCGTTGGGCGGCAAAAACGGTGCGGCTCCAGAACGGTAAAGCTGACGACAGCCCCAGAGCCACAGAATATTTTAAGAAATCACGACGTTGCATAATTATTTCCTTATTTTGCTGCAGGCGAAATAACGCTAATCTCTGAGCATAGACCCTCCCCTTACGGCAAGGTCAAGCCAGGGATATCACTTAATAGATAATAAAAGTCGTCGCTTCGCCTCCAGTATGCTAACGTTGACTTTCCGTAATGCAGTGGTAGAAGCAATGAAGACGTTTTTCAGAACCGTGTTGTTCGGCAGCCTGATGGCCGTATGCGCAAACAGCTATGCGCTCAGTGAATCTGAAGCCGAAGATATGGCCGATTTGACGGCCGTTTTTGTCTTTCTGAAAAATGACTGCGGCTACCAGAATTTACCCAACGGGCAGATTCGTCGCGCACTGGTCTTCTTTGCTCAGCAAAACCAGTGGGACCTCAGCAATTACGACACCTTCGATATGAAATCCCTCGGCGAAGACAGCTATCGCGATCTCAGCGGTATCGGTATCCCTGTCGCCAAAAAATGCAAAGCGCTGGCGCGCGACTCCCTGAGCCTGCTGGCTTACGTTAAATAACCTCCCGTCCCTGTTGCTGAAATAATGACCGTGCATCAACGGTCATTGTTAGCTATGATGTTGCGCCCTTTTTTTACGGGTGTTAACAAAGGAGGCATCACCCTATGGCCGAAAAACCACAGTGGCATGAAACGCTACACGACCAGTTTGGGCAGTACTTTGCCGTCGATAACGTTCTTTATCACGAGAAGACCGCGCATCAGGATCTCATCATCTTCGAAAACGCCGCCTTTGGTCGCGTAATGGCGCTGGACGGCGTGGTGCAGACCACCGAGCGCGATGAATTTATCTATCATGAGATGATGACGCACGTTCCGTTGATGGCTCACGGTCACGCGAAACACGTACTGATTATCGGCGGTGGCGACGGTGCGATGCTGCGCGAAGTCACCCGGCACAAAAACGTTGAAACCATCACGATGGTGGAAATCGATGCTGGCGTTGTCTCGTTCTGCCGCCAGTATCTGCCCAACCACAACGCCGGTAGCTATGACGATCCGCGCTTTACGCTGGTGATCGACGACGGCGTGAATTACGTCAACCAGACGCAGAACACGTTTGATGTGATCATCTCCGACTGCACCGATCCGATCGGTCCCGGTGAGAGTCTGTTCACCTCGGCATTCTACGAAGGTTGTAAACGCTGCCTGAATCCGGGCGGGATCTTTGTCGCGCAGAACGGCGTCTGCTTCCTGCAACAGGATGAAGCCCTCGACAGCCACCGTAAGCTCAGCCATTACTTCGCCGACGTTGGCTTCTACCAGGCGGCGATCCCCACCTACTACGGCGGCATAATGACTTTTGCGTGGGCGACCGATAACAAAGCGTTGCGCCACCTGTCGACTGAAATCATCCAGGCGCGTTTTCACACCTCCGGCCTTAAGTGTCGCTATTACAACCCGGCAATCCACACGGCAGCGTTTGCCTTACCCCAGTATCTGCAAGACGCGCTGGCGACAGCATCGTCCTAAGGAGAAGATAAGAAATTGAAAAAACTGAAACTGCATGGCTTTAACAACCTGACTAAAAGTCTGAGTTTTTGTATTTACGATATCTGCTATGCCAAAACCGCCGAAGAGCGCGACGGATACATCGCCTATATCGACGAACTCTACAACGCCAACCGTCTGACCGAAATTCTGTCAGAAACCTGCTCTATCATCGGCGCCAATATCCTGAATATTGCCCGTCAGGATTACGAACCTCAGGGTGCCAGCGTCACCATTCTGGTGAGTGAAGAACCTGTCGATCCGCAGTTGATTGATAAAACCGAGCATCCCGGCCCGCTGCCGGAAACGGTGGTCGCCCATCTTGATAAGAGCCATATTTGCGTGCATACCTATCCGGAAAGCCACCCGGAAGGCGGATTATGCACCTTCCGCGCCGATATTGAGGTTTCAACCTGCGGTGTGATTTCTCCCTTGAAGGCGCTGAATTACTTGATCCACCAGCTTGAATCCGACATCGTGACCATCGATTATCGCGTGCGTGGCTTTACCCGTGATATCAACGGGATGAAGCACTTTATCGATCATGAGATTAACTCCATTCAGAACTTTATGTCCGAGGATATGAAGTCGTTGTATGACATGGTGGATGTGAACGTGTATCAGGAAAATATCTTCCATACCAAAATGCTGCTTAAAGAGTTCGACCTTAAGCACTACATGTTCCACACCAGACCAGAAGATTTAACGGAAGCAGAGCGTAAAGAGATTACCGCTGCGCTGTGGAAAGAGATGCGAGAGATTTACTACGGGCGCAATATCCCGAGCGTGTAAGAAAAATGCTCAGGCACTCTGCGGAGTGCCTGAGCCGAATCCGAGACTATTCATTTCCCCATCGATTCAGGAATTCTGCGATATCATCGATGCGTTGCGCGTCAATGCCAGCGTCGACCGCCATCTCCTGCTGCGCTTCTTCGCTGATCTCTTCGTTATTTGTTAAGCGAGCAATCAGTAGCTGGAAATAGCGAGCAAGAGGATCACGCTCCGACGCGTTAACCGGTTCTGCGGATTCCGTCGAATACTCATCCACAATGTCATAATATTTCAGTGGTATTTCATTACCCATCACTCATCTCCTGGGGTTATCCCAACGTTAATTACTCAGGCTGTACCAGCGTCAGGGCGACGGATTGCGCTTTCAGTTCGGCCTGTACGGCTTGCGGTAAATTAACATCGGTAATGACGTCGGTAAAGCGACTGAGAGAAGCCACATTAAATAGCGAATGCGCGCCGTATTTGCTGCTGTCGGCCAGTAGCACTTTTCGTTGCGCATTGGCGATAATTTCCTGCTTCAGTCCCGCTTTGTCCTCAGTCGGCGTGGTCACGCCCTTTTCCATACTCCAGGTATTACAGCTCATAAACGCGATATCAGGATAGACGCTGCGCAGCATTTTGCGGCCAAACTCGCCGATGCATGACTGGCTGCTGTCATCAATTCGCCCACCGACAATAGTCACCTCTATCTGGCGAAACTCGGATAAAAACAGGGCGATGTGCAGATCAACGGTAATGACTCTGAGGGGAAGATGGGTTAAACATTTTGCCAGCTCCAGCATCGTGGTTCCGGCATCAAGCACCACGGCATCGCCCGCATGCACCATCGAGGCCGCATAACGCGCAATCGCCCGTTTTTCGGCGGGCGATCGCAGTTGCTTCTCGTTGGTGGTCGGTTGCACTGCTTCAAAACGCCGTAACGCCACACCGCCGTGGCTGCGACTGATCACCCCCTGTTCATCCAGTTTGATCAGATCGCGGCGGATCGTTGCCGGAGAGGCCTCAACGGCATCCACCAGTTGTTCCACGGTCACCAGCGTATGATTTTTCAAATACGCCACAATCTGATCCAGACGGTGTTGTCCTTTCATAACAGGAAATTATGCCAGTTGCATTGCCAGTTTAATCGATACGGCCATGCTCTCAGATTTTGCTTTTCCCGTCCAGGCGATATCAAATGCCGTCCCGTGATCGGCAGAGGTGCGAATAAACGGCAAACCGGCAGTGATGTTGACGCCGTCATAGAACCCCAGCAGCTTCAGCGGGATATGGCCCTGATCGTGGTACATCGCCACCACCATGTCATAGTGACCTTCATACGCCTGCAAAAATACAGTGTCCGGCGGGCATGGGCCGTAAACATCCATCCCCTTTGCCTTCATGTTCTCAATCGCCGGACCGACGATGCGAATCTCCTCATCGCCAAACAGCCCGTTCTCACCAGCATGTGGATTCACCCCCGCCACGGCTATACGCGGCTGCGCATAACCCACACGCTTCAGGAAGGTATCGGCGATACTAATAACAGTCTCCACGCGCTGACCGTTCAGGGTATCGAGGAACTTACGCAGGGCGATATGGGTGGAAACGTGGATGACTTTCAGCTTATCGGTATAAAGCACCATCGCGTAGTCGCGACTTTCCGTCAGCGTCGCCAGCAGCTCGGTGTGTCCGGGGAAATGGTGCCCGCCAAGATGCAGGGCTTCTTTGTTCAACGGCGCAGTGGCGATAGCATGAACATCACCTTTCATCGCCAGTTCCGTTGCCCGTTTTACGCAGCGATAAGCCAGATCGCCTGCCTGAGCCTGCACTTTACCCGGCTCCAGCGCGTCCGGGTCCACCAGCGGTTCATCAATCACATGAATCACACCAGGCGCGAAGCGGGCGTCCGCCACCTGCGTAATGGCGCGAAACGTCACGCCCTCCGCCAGACCGTTGGCCTGTAACCGCTTCAGGGTTTGCAGGCATCCCACTACCACCAGCGGCGCGCCGTTAAGTTCATCTTCACTGAGCGCTTTAACAATAATTTCCGGGCCGATCCCCGCAGGATCGCCCATCGTAATCGCGACGGTTTTAGTTACCACTGTACATCTCCTCAATAAAATAAAGCGCATCACAAAGGGTACTGTCGGAGCCGAATCCTCCTGCTTTGGTGATCACCGGCAGATCGTCAATCTCGCTGTTCACGAACGTTCCGCACGGAATGCACGGCGCTACCTCGCTCTGAATGCGATAGCCTTCCGCCCCCAGCGCACTGGCAACGGCGGTCGCAATATCCCCTCCGGTCAGGAACAGGCCGCCAATACGCGCCTGCTCAATAATGCGTAACGTGATGATTCCAAGACGCTGGCTTAACCGTTCGCCAAGCGCCTGACGGCTCATCCCGACGCTGGCACACAGCGTGTCGATCATCTGTCGGTCGTCCGCACTACGACTGGTACGTAAAATCGTATGGTGGTGACGGCTCAGTAACGCGCAGGCCTGCTCCACCACCGACGCGATTTCCTGTTCGAAGCCGGCAGAGGCCAGTCGTGAGGCATCGATCTCGACAACCTTTGCCCGGTCCTGACACAGCGCCTTGTCTACCTGACGTCGCGTGGCTTCACTCATCGAACCCGCGACGACCAGCACCGGCAACGCTTGCTTTTCCTGCATAAACAGGCGGACCGGCAGGGCATTGGCGAGACCAGCCGCGCCGACCAGTAACGGCAGCGTCTCCTGCTCACAGATAGCATGCGCAATCAGCGACAAATCACGGTCCTCAACGGCATCCACCACCACCATGCACTCGCCTTCAGCAGCGAAAGCGGCTAACAGCGCGCTCAGTCGTCCGCGACGGACATCGTCGAGCGACACTTCATGCACCGGAATGTCACTTTGCAACGAGACCAGTTCCGCAATGCGCGAAGAGATAATCGGCGTTTTGGGATCGCTGGCAAATTCGGTCTCCAGTAATGGCGTTCCGTTGACCAGGCACAGTCCATCACGTGTTGTGCGCCCTGCGGCGGGGATCGCCGCCGCAATCACGGCCAGCGTCCGGTTAGCGGCGCGCATCGCCGCCGTCACCTCGGCGCCGACGTTGCCACGAAACGTAGAATCAATTTTTTTATACACCAGCGGCGCGGTTTCCCCTTCACACCAGGGGGCTAACGCTTGTTGTACCGCCTGCGCGGCTTGCGCCGACGGGATTGCCCGGCTCTCTGTGTTGATCACCAGCACATCAGCACGACGGGAAGGCTTCTGCGTCGGGGTGAGCATTACCTCTGTGCGTGCGCCTTTTTTCGCCAGTTGCACGCCGGTATCGTTAGAGCCCGTAAAATCATCGGCAATGACGATCATTTTCATGCTTTATTCTCCTGAGTAACCTGACGAGCCTGTTTTTTGGCAACCCACGAGGTCAGGATCGGCGTCAGGATCGCGGTGGTGATCACGGAGGCGGCAATCAATGGCGCGGCAGCAGCAGCGACTTCCGCCAGCGAAGGGTCAGCCTGGGCTATCGCCAGCGGCGTTGCAACGGCATTACCGGCGGTACTGGAGGCCGCCGCTCCGGCAATCCCGGTACCGCCCACCAGACGGTCTGCGCGGATGTTAAAGAAGCCGCCGACGAACGTGGTTAACACCCCCAGCAGGATGCCCGCCAGACCGCCCTGCAATAGCATTTCGAGGTTGATGCCAGCCCCCAGCGCAAAGGCGAAGAACGGGATCAACAGCGGTCCGCCTTTGGTCAGGAAGTCACGCATGTTGTGATCGAGGTTACCGAGGATCATGCCAACCACCAGCGGGACCAGGACCGCCACCAGTGCCATGATCGGAATGTTGGCCATTCCCGCAGCACCCAGCGCGATCATGGTAAAGAATGGACCGTCATTAAGAGACAGAATAGAGATTGCGCCGACGTCACGCTCGTTACCGAACTCGCCGACTAATGCCGCGTACAGCCCCCCATTCGAGTTACTCATGGCAGCAATAATCGCCAGTCCGCTTAAGCCAAAGATCCCTTCAGTCCCGAACAGGTGCTCAACGCCAAGACCGAGCGCAATGGCGATCAGCAGTTTGGTCAGGGTAATCGTACCGCCCTGCAATAAAGCCTGAGGTGCCGCCTTCACGCTGATCCCTGCGCCCATGCACAACAGGAATGCACCGATTAGCGGCGCGGCGCCGTTTTTAAACAGCGCGGTAGTAAATCCGCCGATCTCCAGCGCCTGCGGGGCAAAGGTATTGATAATGGCACCGATAACCAATGGCACGACCATCATGCCGCCGGGTACGCGTTCTATTGCCTTCTTGATGTTCATGGTCTTCCCGCCTGTTGTTGTGTTGTGATTAAATAAAATCACAACGATTATATTTAATCAATTTTAGATCACAAATGGGCCAGATCACAGTTTTAAAATGATTAATAAAAATCAAACAATCATTTTTCGGTAAAAAAAAACCGGACGCAGACGCCCGGCTCCACTGATGATTGAAATTATTCAGGATTGACGCAGAAATTCCCGATAGGCGTTTACCACCTGCAGGAAATCCTCGACGCCGCACAGCGACAGGCTTTCTTCATCGTAGTAATTCATCCCTTCTTCCATTTCGTCGCCGGTAAACTCCAGCTGATTGGCGCGGATCATCACCTCTTCGCCGTCCATCCAGAGCGTATATTCATGCCCCGCCCGTTGCCAGGAACGTTCGCTGCCTTTCACCGCGTGAGCCGCCTGTTCCACTTCGTCCAGCAGGGCCAGGTTTTCTTTCACTTCTTCATTAAACCAGTGCCCGACCACTTCGTGACCCATGGACATGCGCACCAAAACCCGACCGGTAACATCGCGCAGAAATTCGTAATCCATAATGTAGTCCTCTGCTCCCGGCAATGCGCCATTACCGCATTGCGCCTTGTCTTAATTATCGCAGCCTGGACGCAGAAAAAAAGCGGATCGCGTATAAGGAATGGAAATAAAAATGCCCGGAGAAGCACGCTTCACCGGGCATTGATGCGTTTTTACGCGAAAGGCGTTAGCGCATTACACGGCAGTCTGGAAAATCACACCGTCCGCTTTCTCAGTGTATTGAGAGAGCTGGTCAAAGTTCAGATAACGATAGGTGTCGACTGCCGTTTTATCCACCTGCGCCACATAGGTCTGGTACTCTTCCGGCGTCGGCAATTTACCGATCAGTGCCGCAACCGCCGCCAGCTCCGCAGACGCCAGGTAGACGTTCGCACCGGTACCTAAACGGTTCGGGAAGTTACGCGTAGAAGTCGATACCACCGTCGCGCCGTCTGCGACACGCGCCTGGTTACCCATGCACAGTGAACAGCCCGGGATTTCAATACGCGCACCGCTCTTACCAAAGACGCTGTAGTAGCCCTCTTCGGTCAGCTGTGCCGCATCCATACGGGTTGGCGGCGCCACCCACAGACGCGTCGGCAACTGGCCTTTGTGCGCATCCAGCAGCTTGCCGGCCGCACGGAAGTGACCAATGTTGGTCATGCAGGAACCAATGAACACTTCGTCGATTTTATCGCCCTGAACATCAGAGAGCAGACGCGCATCGTCCGGATCGTTCGGTGCACAAAGGATAGGCTCTTTGATATCCGCCAGATCGATGTCGATCACCGCCGCGTACTCTGCGTCAGCATCGGCTTCCAGCAGTTGCGGATCGGCCAGCCATTTTTCCATCCCCTGAATACGACGTTCCAGCGTACGACGGTCGCCGTAGCCTTCTGCGATCATCCACTTCAGCAGAACGATGTTGGAGGTCAGGTATTCCACGATCGGCTCTTTGTTCAGCTTGATGGTGCAACCTGCCGCAGAACGCTCGGCGGATGCATCGGTCAGCTCAAACGCCTGCTCGACTTTCAGATCCGGCAGACCTTCGATTTCGAGAATACGACCAGAGAAGATGTTCTTCTTGCCTTTTTTCTCAACGGTCAGCAGACCCTGTTTGATCGCATACAGCGGAATGGCGTGTACCAGATCGCGCAGGGTAATACCCGGCTGCATTTTGCCTTTGAAGCGCACCAGCACCGATTCCGGCATATCCAGCGGCATCACGCCGGTCGCCGCAGCAAACGCCACCAGGCCCGAGCCCGCCGGGAAGGAGATACCAATCGGGAAACGGGTATGGGAGTCACCACCCGTACCGACGGTATCCGGCAACAGCATACGGTTCAGCCAGGAGTGGATCACGCCATCACCCGGACGCAGCGAAACACCGCCGCGATTCATAATAAAGTCAGGCAGCGTGTGGTGCGTGGTGACGTCAACCGGCTTCGGATAGGCGGCGGTGTGACAGAAAGACTGCATCACTAGGTCCGCAGAGAAGCCCAGGCACGCCAGGTCCTTCAGTTCGTCACGGGTCATCGGGCCAGTGGTATCCTGAGAACCTACGGAGGTCATCTTCGGCTCGCAGTACGCACCCGGACGGATACCGGCTACGCCGCACGCACGACCCACCATTTTCTGCGCCAGCGAGTAACCACGGCTGCTTTCCGCCACATCTTTCGCCTGACGGAAAACGTCTGAGTGCGGCAGACCCAGCGCTTCACGCGCTTTGGTGGTCAGACCGCGACCGATGATCAGCGGGATACGGCCACCGGCACGCACTTCATCAATCAGCACGTCAGTTTTCAGTTCAAAGCTTGCCAGCAGTTCGCCGGTTTCATGGTTACGTACTTCACCTTTGAACGGGTAAACGTCAATCACATCACCCATGTTCAGGTTTGACACATCCACTTCGATCGGCAGTGCGCCTGCATCTTCCATGGTGTTGAAGAAGATAGGGGCGATTTTACCGCCGAGGCACAGACCGCCGCCGCGCTTGTTCGGCACGTGCGGAATGTCGTCGCCCATGAACCACAGCACGGAGTTGGTGGCGGATTTACGTGAAGAACCGGTCCCGACGACGTCACCGACGTAAGCCAGCGGGTAACCTTTACTCGCCAGGGCTTCGATCTGTTTGATTGGGCCAACGACACCCGGCTGATCCGGCTCAATGCCTTCACGGGCGTTTTTCAGCATCGCTAACGCGTGCAGCGGGATATCCGGACGAGACCACGCATCAGGTGCCGGAGACAGGTCATCGGTATTGGTTTCACCGGTGACTTTGAAAACGGTGACAGTCATTTTTTCAGCCAGCGGCGGACGGCTCAGGAACCATTCGGCCTCCGCCCAGGACTGCATCACCTGCTTCGCATATTCGTTCCCTGCTTTGGCTTTTTCTTCTACGTCATAGAAGTTATCGAACATCAGCAGCGTATGGGAGAGCGCTTTGGCGGCAATCGGCGCCAGTTTTGCATCGTCCAGAGCGTCAATCAGCGGATGAATGTTGTAACCACCCTGCATGGTGCCGAGCAGTTCAATCGCTTTTTCAGGCGTAATCAGTGGGGAAGTCGTTTCGCCTTTCGCGACGGCAGCGAGGAAACTGGCTTTGACATAGGCGGCTTCATCGACGCCCGGGGGAACACGGTTGATCAACAGGTCTAACAGGAATTCTTCTTCGCCCGCAGGCGGTGCTTTCAGCAGCTCGACGAGCGCGGCCATTTGGGTTGCATCTAAGGGTTTGGGCACAATCCCCTCGGCGGCACGTTCTGCTACGTGCTTACGGTATTCTTCTAGCACGACGGTTCTCCTCGCTCTCATTGTCATAGTGCGGCGCTTTATCGATGGGCGATTCTCTTCACGCTCCTGTGAGACAGCAGTTTGTAGGGTAAATGCCCGGTACCGCAATGGGCAGAATAACAGGATTTTAGTGAGGTGTTAATCTGTTTACAAAAAAGCAACATAAAAAAGTGGCTGAATCGTTAAGGATGGTCTAATGCCCTTTTCGATTTCAGAAGCGGGAAATTTATCGCTGTTACGAATCGTCACACTATTTCGCATTCTTATAATCACTCTACTGTACCGATCCCAAGATTAGTCAAAAATTAAACTATCGTCTCTTTATACTCACGCAACACTGCACCTGCGGGTGGCAGCACTTCGACCATTGCGATTTCCAGGAAATCGGGAGTAAGAATATGACGTTGCCCTTTAAACCCCACGTGCTTGCGTTGTTCTGTAGCGCCGGACTACTCGCTGCTTCAGGCGTGCTGTATGTCAAAAGCCGCACACCGGAAGCCCCTACGCTGCCCACGCCCCCCATCGCTGCGCAACCGCTCGCGCCAGCCGAAGCGACTCCCGTTGCGAAAGTGAGCTTTACCACGGCGCAAATCGATCAATGGGTCGCGCCGATCGCCCTCTATCCGGACCCGCTGCTTTCGCAAGTTCTGATGGCCTCGACCTATCCGGCTAACGTCGTCCAGGCAGCACAATGGTCGCGCGATAATCCGACACTGCAAGGCGATACCGCCATTCAGGCTGTCGCAAACCAGCCGTGGGATCCCAGCGTGAAGTCACTGGTCGCCTTTCCGCAACTTATGACGCTGATGGGGGAAAACACGGAGTGGGTGCAAAACCTCGGTGATGCATTTCTGGCGCAACCGCAGGATGTGATGGACTCCGTGCAACGCCTGCGCTTACTGGCCCAGCAGACCGGCTCGCTGAAATCTACGCCGCAGCAGACGGTGACCAGCACGCCGAAAAAGAGCGTCGCGGCAGCCCCCTCAACCACCTCCTCCGCAACAAAATCCAGCGCCGTTTCCGCCGCCCCAGCCTCCACGGTAATTAAAATTGAACCTGCAGATCCGCAGGTGGTGTACGTCCCCAGCTATAATCCCGCTACGGTTTATGGCACCTGGCCCAACACCGCATACCCGCCGGTGTATCTCCCGCCTACGCCAGGCGAGCAGTTCGCTGGCAGTTTTGTTAAAGGGTTCGGCTACAGCCTGGGCGTCGCCACCACCTATGCGCTGTTCAGCAATATCGACTGGGATGACGACGATCATCACCACGATGACGATCACCATCATGATGACGATCATCACGACGGTCACGGTTATCAACACAATGGCGATAACATCAATATCAACGTCGATAACTTCAACCGCATCTCCGGACAGAATCTGAAAACACAGAACATGACCTGGCAGCACAACCCGGCCTGGCGCGGCGGCGTACCGTATCAGAATGGCACGACCGCCCCGCGTTTCCACCCGACCGACGTCAGCGGCGGTCTCAGCGCTACACAGCAGCCTGCTGCGACGGCATCCCGCGACAGCCAGCGTCAGGCAGCGATGGCACAACTGCAACAGCGTCATCCGGATGCGTCTAAAGCGCTGGCTCAGCAACCGACAGCCACAACGCGTGATGCCCAGCGCAAAGCGGCCGCTCAACAGTTGAATCAGGTTGCCCAACGCAATAATTATCGCGGCTATGACGACAACAGCAACAGCGCGCGTCGTCAGAACGCGCAACAGACCTTGAAACAATCGACTACGACAGCGCAACAACTGCATCGTGACGATCTCAGGGCCAAAGCGCAGCAACGCCCGATTTCACAACCGCAGCGGGAGACGGTACGTCAGCGCGTCGAATCCTCCTCGCCACAGCAGCGTCAGGCGTTTCAGCAAAACCATGCGAATGTATTTAGCGGTAACGACAGCCGTTCGCCGAACTGGCAATCGCAGCAGCAGCGCGGTCAGGAAAGCCGCCGTCTGAGTAACATCAGTAATGAGCAACGAGCCCACATGCGCGAACGCGCATCTGAACACCATGAATTTCGCCGTCGTTAACGGGAGCCGATAATGAAAAAAGTACTGTTAAGCACCCTGCTGCTCTCGCTTCCGTTAATGAGCTACGCCCAGCAGATGTTCGCCACGCCAGACGAGGCCGCCAGCTCTTTTGCCCGTGCAATTGCCGACAATAACGATGCGCAAATGACTACCCTGTTAGGCGATAACTGGCGACAGTTTTTGCCCCCTGAAGGCGCGGACCCCGAAGCCATTGCGCGCTTTAACCGCGACTGGAAAGTCAGCCACCAGATTGTGCAACAAGGTAACGTCGCTCACCTGAACGTCGGCCAGGAGAACTGGCAGTTGCCCATCCCCATCGTGAAGGCGAGTAAAGGCTGGCATTTTGATATGTCTGCCGCGCAGGATGAGATCCTCACGCGCACGATTGGCCGCAATGAACTCTCGGCGATACAGGCCATGCGTGCCTATGTCGACGCCCAGTATGACTACTGGCAGCGCAAACAAGCATTTGCCAGCCGAATTATCAGCCATGCAGGTCAACAGGACGGTCTCTACTGGCCGGTAAAACCAGGTGAAACGCCCAGTCCCTTAGGGCCGGCTTTCAGTCCTGAGTCACCTGGCGAAGGGTATCACGGCTATTATTTCCGCATTATTGCCAGCGATAACGCGAAAGGATTTGCGCTGCTTGCCTGGCCGGTGACCTGGGGCGAAACGGGTGTGATGAGCTTCATGGTAAGTCAGGACGACCGGGTGTATCAGACGAATTTAGGGGAAGATAGCGGGCTAAAAGCCATCGCCATAGAGAAATTTACGCCACACGAGCCGTGGAAGCCGGTGGAGTAGCAGGCATAAAAAAAGCGGCATTTACGCCGCTTTTTCGTTACCGGAAGGCTGAAGATTATTTCTTCTTCTTCGCTTTTGCGTTCGGCAGGTCAGTGATGCTACCTTCGAACACTTCTGCCGCCAGGCCCACGGACTCGTGCAGAGTCGGGTGCGCGTGGATGGTCAGCGCGATGTCTTCAGCGTCACAGCCCATTTCGATTGCCAGACCGATCTCACCCAGCAGCTCGCCGCCGTTGGTACCGACAATCGCACCACCGATGACGCGGTGAGTTTCTTTGTCGAAAATCAGTTTAGTCATACCGTCTGCGCAGTCGGAAGCGATAGCACGGCCAGAAGCAGCCCACGGGAAGGTGGCGGTTTCGTAGCTGATGCCTTTCTCTTTCGCTTCTTTCTCGGTCAGACCTACCCATGCCACTTCTGGTTCAGTGTAGGCAATGGATGGGATCACTTTCGGATCGAAGTAATGCTTCATGCCGGCGATAACTTCAGCGGCAACGTGACCTTCGTGAACCCCTTTGTGCGCCAGCATCGGCTGACCGACGATATCGCCGATAGCAAAGATGTGCGGCACGTTGGTGCGCAGCTGTTTGTCAACGCGGATGAAACCACGATCGTCCACTTCCACGCCTGCTTTGCCAGCGTCGAGGTTTTTACCGTTCGGCACACGACCGATTGCCACCAGCACGGCGTCATAACGCTGCGCTTCAGCAGGGGCTTTTTTGCCTTCCATGGAAACGTAAATACCGTCTTCTTTCGCTTCAACGGCAGTCACTTTGGTTTCCAGCATCAGGTTGAATTTCTTGCTGATGCGTTTGGTGAAGACTTTAACGATATCTTTGTCCGCCGCCGGGATAACCTGGTCGAACATTTCAACCACGTCAATCTCTGAACCCAGCGCGTGGTACACAGTACCCATTTCCAGACCGATGATACCGCCACCCATGACCAGCAGACGCTTCGGTACGGATTTCAGTTCCAGGGCGTCGGTGGAATCCCACACGCGCGGATCTTCATGAGGAATGAACGGCAACTGGATCGGACGGGAACCCGCCGCGATGATCGCGTTGTCGAAGTTGATCACGGTTTTACCGTTCTCACCTT
This sequence comes from Citrobacter sp. LST-B2, assembly GCF_057983045.1. Lineage (NCBI taxonomy): Bacteria > Pseudomonadati > Pseudomonadota > Gammaproteobacteria > Enterobacterales > Enterobacteriaceae > Citrobacter > Citrobacter sp. LST-B2. Next base: position 1,034,269 of record NZ_CP192598.1, on the reverse strand, counting down.
CCACTTCCAGGGTGTTCGCCCCGGTGAATTTACCCAGACCGGTAACCACTTTCACTTTACGGCCTTTCGCCATGCCAGCCAGACCGCCGGTCAGCTGAGTGATTACTTTTTCTTTCCAGGTACGAATCTTGTCGATATCGGTTTTCGGCTCGCCGAAGACGATACCGTGTTCTGCCAGCGCTTTGGCCTCTTCGATAACTTTGGCTACGTGCAGCAGTGCTTTAGAAGGGATACAGCCGACGTTCAGACAAACACCACCGAGGGTGCTGTAACGTTCAACGATTACGGTTTCCAGACCTAAATCAGCGCAACGGAAGGCTGCAGAGTAACCTGCGGGGCCTGCCCCAAGTACCACGACCTGAGTTTTGATTTCAGTACTCATCATGACCTCTTAATTTATTTCCGGCGATCCCTGGTCTTGTCGCCCATCGTCCACCGGGTCGTTCTATCCGTCCGTATTTTACAAAATTGTTAACAATTTTGAAACAACAAAACGGCAACGATTTATCTTTAGCACTAATAACCCCAAAACCATCATGAGATTACCAGAAAAAAGCCGGCCGTCGGGCCGGCTTTTTTGCTTACATCACCAGGCGGCGAATGTCAGACAGCATATTGTTAATGATGGTAATGAAACGCGCACCATCAGCACCGTCAATCACGCGGTGGTCGAAGGACAGAGAGATCGGCATCATCAGACGCGGTACGAACTCTTTACCATTCCACACTGGCTCCATCGCGGACTTGGAGACACCCAGGATCGCGACTTCAGGCGCGTTCACAATCGGTGCAAAGTGGGTCGTACCCAGGCCGCCGATGCTGGAGATGGTGAAGCAACCGCCCTGCATTTCGCCAGCCGTCAGCTTACCGTCACGCGCTTTCTTAGAGATAGCCGTCAGTTCACGAGACAGCTCGGTCACGCTCTTCTTGTTCACGTCTTTAAAGACCGGAACCACCAGACCATTCGGGGTATCTACCGCCACACCGATGTTGATGTATTTCTTCAGCGTCAGGCGCTGGCCGTCTTCGGACAAGGAGCTGTTGAAGCGTGGCATCTGTTCCAGAGCCGCAGCAACCGCTTTCATGATGAAGACCACTGGGGTGAATTTCACGTCCAGTTTGCGCTTCTCAGCCTCAGCGTTCTGCTGTTTACGGAACGCTTCCAGGTCGGTGATATCGGTTTTGTCGAAGTGGGTAACGTGCGGGATCATCACCCAGTTACGGCTCAGGTTAGCACCAGAAATTTTCTGGATGCGGCCCAGTTCCACTTCTTCGATTTCACCAAACTTGCTGAAGTCGACTTTCGGCCATGGCAGCATGCCCGGGATACCGCCACCTGCTGCGGCTGCCGGAGCAGCTTCCGCACGCTTGATAGCGTCTTTCACGTAAGCCTGAACGTCTTCGCGCAAGATACGACCTTTACGGCCTGTGCCCTTCACTTTCGCCAGGTTCACGCCGAACTCGCGCGCCAGACGGCGAATCAGTGGGGTCGCATGAACGTAAGCATCGTTCTCAGCAAACTCAGATTTGCCTTCAGCTTTTGCGGCCGGAGCAGCGGCAGCTGGCGCAGGTGCAGATGCAGATGCAGATGCAGCGGCTGGAGCCGGTGCGGCAGCCTGCTGTGGCGCGGCAGCAGCAGGTGCTGCGCCTTCCACTTCGAAGACCATAATCAGAGAGCCGGTTTTCACTTTATCGCCGGTGCTGATCTTGATTTCTTTAACGGTACCCGCGAACGGCGCCGGCACTTCCATAGAAGCTTTGTCGCCTTCAACGGTGATCAGTGATTGCTCAGCGGTCACTTTATCGCCCACTTTCACCATCACTTCGGTCACTTCAACTTCGTCACCGCCGATATCCGGTACGTTAACGTCTTTCGCGCCAGTGGCTGCTGGTGCAGCAGCCGGGGCCGGAGCAGCGGCCTGTGCAGGCGCGGCAGCAGGTGCAGCACCCGCCACTTCGAAGACCATGATCAGGGAGCCGGTAGACACTTTGTCGCCGGTGTTGATTTTGATCTCTTTCACGGTACCCGCGAACGGCGCCGGCACTTCCATAGAAGCTTTGTCGCCTTCTACGGTGATCAGGGACTGTTCAGCGGCAACGGTATCGCCCACTTTGACCATGATCTCAGTCACTTCAACTTCGTCACCGCCGATGTCGGGTACATGGACGTCTTTCGCTGCTGCAGCTGCAGGTGCTGCTGCCGGAGCGGCTTCTTTCTTCTCTTCTGCCGGAGCAGGTGCAGCGGCTGCTGCACCGTCAGCGGAATCGAAAATCATGATCAATTTGCCAGTCTCGGTTTTGTCGCCAACAGAGACTTTAATCTCTTTAACAACACCAGCCTGCGGAGACGGGACTTCCATAGAGGCTTTGTCGCCTTCTACGGTGATCAGCGACTGTTCGGCTTCTACCTTGTCGCCTACTTTGACCAGGATCTCGGTGATTTCAACTTCATCTGCCCCGATGTCCGGTACTTTGATTTCGATAGCCATTATTCTTTTACCTCTTACGCCAGACGCGGGTTAACTTTTTCTGCATCGATGTTGAATTTGGTAATTGCATCCGCAACCACTTTCTTATCGATTTCGCCACGTTTAGCCAGTTCGCCCAGTGCCGCGACTACCACGTAGGAAGCATCCACTTCGAAGTGGTGACGCAGGTTTTCACGGCTGTCAGAGCGACCGAAACCGTCGGTACCCAGTACGCGATAATCATCAGCCGGTACATAAGTACGAACCTGTTCGGCAAACAGTTTCATATAGTCAGTTGATGCTACAGCCGGCGCGTCGTTCATCACCTGAGCGATGTACGGAACGCGCGGGGTTTCCAGTGGGTGCAGCATGTTCCAGCGTTCACAGTCCTGACCATCACGCGCCAGTTCGGTGAAGGAGGTGACGCTGTACACGTCAGAGCCCACGCCGTAGTCTTTCGCCAGGATCTCTGCCGCTTCACGCACGTGACGCAGGATAGAACCGGAGCCCAGCAGCTGAACTTTACCTTTGCTACCTTCCAGGGTTTCGAGTTTGTAGATACCTTTACGGATACCTTCCTCAGCACCTTCCGGCATGGCTGGCATGTGGTAGTTTTCGTTCAGCGTGGTGATGTAGTAGTAAACGTTCTCTTGTTTCTCACCGTACATACGCTCCAGACCATCGTGCATGATGACCGCAACTTCGTAGGCATAAGACGGATCGTAAGAGATACAGTTCGGGATAGTCAGAGACTGAATATGGCTGTGACCATCTTCGTGCTGCAGACCTTCACCGTTCAGCGTTGTACGACCAGACGTCCCGCCAATCAGGAAGCCACGCGCCTGTTGGTCACCTGCTGCCCAGCACAGGTCGCCGATACGCTGGAAACCGAACATGGAGTAGTAGATGTAGAACGGAATCATCGGCAGATCGTTGGTGCTATAGGAAGTCGCCGCGGCCAGCCAGGAAGACCCTGCGCCCAGCTCGTTGATCCCTTCCTGCAGAATCTGACCTTTCTCGTCTTCTTTGTAGTACGCAACCTGTTCACGGTCCTGCGGGGTGTACTGCTGGCCGTTCGGGCTGTAAATACCAATCTGACGGAACAGACCTTCCATACCGAAAGTACGCGCTTCGTCGGCGATGATCGGAACCAGACGATCTTTGATCGATTTGTTCTTCAGCATCACGTTCAGGGCACGAACGAAAGCGATGGTCGTAGAGATTTCTTTGTTCTGCTCTTCCAGCAGCGCGCCGAAGTCTTCCAGGGTCGGCAGTTCCAGCTTCTCAGTGAAGTTCGGCTGACGGCTCGGCAGGTAGCCGTGCAGCGCCTGGCGGCGTTCGTGCAGGTATTTGTGCTCTTCAGAACCTTCCGGGAAGGTAATGTAAGACAGTTTTTCAACCTGCTCGTCAGTAACCGGAACATTGAAACGGTCGCGAATGTAGCGCACGCCATCCATGTTCATTTTCTTCACCTGGTGAGCGATGTTTTTACCTTCGGCGGTGTCACCCATGCCATAACCTTTGATGGTATGGGCCAGGATGACGGTGGCTTTGCCTTTGGTTTCCTGCGCTTTTTTCAGTGCAGCGTAGACTTTCTTCGGATCGTGACCACCACGGTTCAGCGCCCAGATCTGCTCATCAGTCCAGTCGGCAACCAGTGCTGCGGTTTCCGGATATTTACCGAAGAAATGCTCACGAACGTATGCGCCATCTTTGGATTTGAAGGTCTGGTAGTCGCCGTCAACGGTTTCGTTCATCAGTTGGATCAGTTTACCGCTGGTGTCTTTACGCAGCAGCTCATCCCAACGACCGCCCCACATCACTTTGATTACGTTCCAGCCAGCACCTTCGAAGATGCCTTCCAGCTCGTTAACGATTTTGCCGTTACCGGTGACCGGGCCGTCCAGACGCTGCAGGTTACAGTTGATGACGAAGACCAGGTTATCCAGTTTTTCACGGGTCGCAATGGTGATAGCACCCTTGGATTCCGGCTCGTCCATCTCACCGTCGCCAAGGAAAGCGTAAACGGTCTGTTTAGAGGTGTCTTTCAGGCCACGGTGTTCCAGATATTTCAGGAACTTAGCCTGATAGATCGCACCGATTGGGCCCAGACCCATAGAAACGGTCGGGAACTGCCAGAATTCTGGCATCAGTTTCGGGTGCGGGTAGGAAGACAGGCCATTGCCATGAACTTCCTGACGGAAATTGTCCATCTGCTCTTCAGTCAGACGGCCTTCCAGGAATGCACGTGCGTAAATGCCCGGGGAGATGTGGCCCTGGAAGTACACCAGGTCGCCGCCATCCTGCTCATTGCGGGCACGGAAGAAGTGGTTGAAGCACACATCGTACACGGTCGCAGAAGACTGGAAGGATGCCATGTGGCCGCCCAGCTCGAGGTCTTTTTTAGACGCACGCAGCACGGTCATGATGGCGTTCCAACGGATAGCAGAACGAATACGACGCTCCAGCTCCAGATTGCCCGGATATTCCGGCTCATCTTCAACGGCAATAGTGTTGATGTAATTGCTTGCCCCTGTACCTGCCGCTACTTTCACGCCGCCTTTGCGGGCTTCAGAAAGAAGCTGGTCAATCAGATACTGAGCGCGCTCAACACCTTCTTCACGGATGACCGATTCGATCGCCTGTAGCCAGTCGCGAGTTTCGATCGGATCCACGTCATTTGGGAAACGTTCTGACATGGGGGTATTCCTTATCTATCTAATACGTTGAGTTATCTGGAACCTGTCCCATTGCGCTCTTTGTTCTTCATTCTTCAGGTTGTCTCTTTGTTGGCTGCGCTTCCTTGCGCCAGTCACATAGTTCACTATGCTCCTGGCGACTCGCGCGCTTGCCGCCGCGATACAAGCCGAATTATTTTGAACAACTAAAAGTGCAATAAGACAGGTTCTGCGTTTAGTTGCCGCGCTTTTCATTCATTAGCGCTTGATTTACAACATCTTCTGGCTAACGAGCTACCAGAAAAATCACTAATTCTTTCGCTGCTCCAGACGACGTAAGGCGCGTTCACGACGGCTCTCCTCACGGCTGCGGTCGAGCAGTATCTCTTCGATAAATGCCAGATGGCGATGTGATGCTTCACGCGCCTCTTCTGGCTTACCGGCAATAATCGCTTCGAAAATACGGGTGCGGTGACCACTCACCAGCGGAAGCATCTCGCGACGCGAATAGAGCAACTCGAAGTTCTGACGTACGTTCTGGGCCAGCATGGGCTCCATACACCTTAGCAGATGAAGTAACACCACATTGTGCGCAGCTTCGGTGACAGCAATTTGATACTGGAGGACCGCATCGGACTCGGCATCGCGGTCACCCGACTCTTGCGCCAGTTCAATGGCATGATGCAATTCACGAATACGTGTTTTGTCTTCATCCGTACTGCGCAACGCTGCGTAGTATGCAGCAATGCCTTCCAGCGCATGGCGCGTCTCAAGCAGGTCAAACTGGGATTCAGGATGGTCGGAGAGCAGTTCTACCAGTGGATCGCTAAAGCTCTGCCACAGGCTACTCTGAACAAAAGTGCCGCCGCCCTGGCGACGAAGCAGCAATCCCTTCGCTTCGAGACGTTGAATCGCCTCACGCAAGGAGGGACGGGAGACGTCGAACTGTTTCGCCAGTTCGCGTTCCGGTGGGAGTTTTTCGCCCGGGCGTAGTGTGCCCTCAAGAATCAAAAACTCCAGCTGTTGCTCAATCACATCGGATAATTTTGGTTGGCGGATTTTGCTGTAGGCCATGATGTCCTGTCTTAAGCCATTTGCCCGAAGTCAATTGGTCTTACCAATTTCATATCTGTGACGCTAAAGTAACAAAGTATTCACCTTATGTCCATACAGGTTTTGATTGAAATCAGTAAAGCAGGCACATTTTAACAACATCACAGAAATATCGTTTCAAACATGTAACTATGCACAAATGTTAAATTTACCACCCGCGAGGTAGTTTTAACCTTATTGAAACGAAGAAAAATCCTGGTTGAACCGATTCAGATGCATTTTTATGCATATTTTATGTATGGGTAATCACTTTATATCTTACAGAAGTGTTATCAGGGAATAAGAGGCGGGATAGACAACTGCTCTCTTTTTATTCAACTCGTCATCATCCATTCACAAAGCAGGTGCATTCCCTGCCGCATACCATTATTCTGTTCCGGACAAAAGAGTTTCGGCGACATTTTAAAAAACATTGCTGTAAACATAATAATACAACAGACGGAATTGCAAACTTACACGCATCTCTGCGTAGGACAAATAATAATTACTCAAATTGCCCGGTCGCCGTCACGCGGCCGGGTACTGAAGGGTAAACCACTCACGAGGTTTCATGATGGACAGTCAGCAGCACGGCGAGCAGCTAAAGCGCGGCCTTAAGAACCGCCATATCCAGCTTATCGCGCTGGGCGGCGCGATAGGAACAGGCCTGTTCCTGGGAAGCGCCTCCGTAATTCAGTCCGCGGGCCCCGGTATTATTCTGGGTTATGCGATAGCCGGTTTTATTGCCTTCCTTATTATGCGCCAGTTGGGTGAAATGGTGGTTGAGGAGCCGGTCGCCGGTTCATTCAGTCACTTTGCCTACAAGTACTGGGGAAGTTTTGCGGGATTTGCATCGGGCTGGAACTATTGGGTGCTGTATGTGCTGGTTGCAATGGCGGAACTGACCGCCGTCGGCAAGTACATTCAGTTCTGGTGGCCGGAGATCCCCACCTGGGTTTCGGCAGCCGTTTTCTTTATTGCGATCAACGCCATCAACCTGACCAACGTAAAAGTGTTCGGTGAGATGGAGTTCTGGTTTGCGATCATCAAAGTCATCGCCGTGGTCGCGATGATCCTGTTCGGCGGCTGGCTGCTGTTCAGCGGCAATGGCGGCCCGCAGGCAACCGTGCGTAACCTGTGGGAACAGGGCGGCTTCCTGCCTCATGGCATGACCGGGCTGGTAATGATGATGGCGATCATCATGTTCTCTTTCGGCGGGCTCGAGCTGGTCGGTATCACCGCAGCTGAAGCCGATAACCCAGAGCAGAGCATTCCCAAAGCCACCAACCAGGTAATCTATCGTATTCTGATTTTCTATGTGGGTTCACTGGCCGTTCTGCTTTCCCTGCTGCCGTGGACGCGTGTCACCGCTGACACCAGCCCGTTTGTCCTAATCTTCCACGAGCTGGGCGATACCTTCGTGGCGAACGCGCTGAATATCGTGGTTCTGACGGCGGCACTGTCGGTATACAACAGTTGCGTTTACTGTAACAGCCGCATGCTGTTTGGTCTGGCGCAACAGGGTAACGCCCCGAAAATCCTGCTCACTATCGACAAACGCGGCGTGCCGGTGAATACCATCATCGTTTCGGCGCTGGTGACGGCGCTGTGCGTATTGATCAACTACATGGCGCCAGAATCCGCCTTCGGCCTGCTGATGGCGCTGGTGGTCTCCGCACTGGTGATCAACTGGGCGATGATCAGTCTGGCGCACATCAAATTCCGCCGAGCGAAGCAGCAACAGGGAGTGAAAACCCGCTTCCCGGCACTGTTCTACCCGCTGGGTAACTGGGTCTGTCTGGCCTTCATGGCGGCGGTGCTGGTAATTATGCTGATGACGCCGGGTATGGCGATTTCGGTTTACCTGATCCCGGTATGGCTGGTTGTTCTTGGCATCGGTTATCTGTGCAAACAGAAATCCGCGAAGACGGCGAAAGCCCATTAATTCCTTGAACCCTCACCCGTCATGGGTGAGGGTTGTTACCTGCCTCACACTTTCTCCCCAACAGCCATTTCGTCCATATCAGCGGCGCTATCCTGCAACGCAATTAAAGGCTTACAGACGAATAATTCTTTCCATCACCTTGATGGGGAGACATCTCAATGGATACAGGTAAGCTGTCGGTAAGAGAAAAGATTGGTTATGGCATGGGCGATGCCGGATGCAACATCATCTTTGGCGCTATCATGCTGTTTGTTAACTATTTTTATACGGATGTTTTTGGTCTCGCCCCGGCTCTGGTAGGGGTGTTATTACTGTCAGTACGCGTTATCGACGCCGTTACTGACCCCATTATGGGCGCTATTGCTGACCGAACCCAAAGCAAATATGGCCGTTTTCGTCCATGGTTATTGTGGATTGCCTTCCCTTACGCGCTGTTCAGCATTCTGATGTTCACCACCCCGGAGTGGACTTATAGCAGCAAGGTTATCTATGCGTTTGTCACATACTTCCTGCTGTCGATTACTTATACGGCGATCAACATTCCTTATTGCTCATTGGGCGGCGTGATCACCAACGATCCGAAAGAACGCGTGGCCTGCCAGTCTTACCGCTTTGTACTGGTCGGTATCGCGACGTTGCTGCTGTCGCTCACTCTACTGCCAATGGTCGACTGGTTTGGCGGCGACAACAAAGCGAAGGGCTATCAACTGGCGATGACCGTGCTGGCCATTATCGGCATGTGTATGTTCCTGTTCTGCTTTGCCACCGTTCGTGAACGTGTGCGCCCTGCCGTTCCCACGCACGATGACATGAAAAACGACTTCAAAGACGTGTGGAAGAACGACCAGTGGGTACGCATACTGCTGCTGACGCTGTGCAACGTCTGTCCGGGCTTTATCCGTATGGCGGCAACCATGTACTACGTCACCTGGGTTATGGGACAAAGCACCCATTTCGCCACGATCTTTATCAGTCTCGGCGTGGTCGGCATGATGATCGGTAGCGTGTTGGCGAAAGTGCTGACCGACCGCTGGTGCAAGCTAAAGGTTTTCTTCTGGACCAACATCGCGCTGGCCCTTTTCTCCTGCGCGTTTTACTTCTTCGATCCCAAAGCCACGATGATGATTGTCGTGCTCTACTTCCTGCTTAACATTTTGCACCAAATCCCGTCGCCGCTGCACTGGTCGCTGATGGCAGACGTTGACGACTACGGCGAATGGAAAACCGGCAAGCGCATTACCGGCATAAGCTTTTCCGGCAACCTGTTCTTCCTGAAACTCGGTCTGGCGATTGCCGGGGCGATGGTTGGCTTTCTGCTCTCGTGGTACGGCTACGATGCCGGGGCGAAAGCGCAAAGCGACTCCGCGATCAACGGCATCATGCTGCTCTTTACCGTGATTCCGGGAGTCGGCTATCTGATTACCGCCGGCGTAGTACGTCTGTTGAAAGTCGACCGCGAACTGATGAAACAGATTCAGGACGATCTGGAAAAACGCCGCGCTAACTACCGCGAACTCAATGATTATCAGGAACTGAAAGCCACTGAAACCGTAAGGAAAGCCTGATGCAAAACTGGCCTAACCCGTTTATTGAACAACGCGCCGATCCGTTTATCCTGCGCGACGGCAGCGACTATTACTTTATTGCCTCAGTGCCAGAGTACGACCGACTGGAAATCCGGCGGGCGGATTCGCTGGAAGGATTACGTACAGCGTCACCCGTTGTCGTCTGGCGCAAACCCGAACACGGCCCGATGAGCGAGCTGATCTGGGCACCGGAAATTCATCACCTCGATGGTAGATGGGTCATCTACTTTGCCGCCGCGCATACTCAGGCGCTCGACAAACTGGGCATGTTTCAGCATCGGATGTACGCGCTGGAGTGTACAGATCCCGATCCGCTCACCGGCAACTGGGTCGAAAAGGGTCAGGTGAAAACACCGTTTGATACCTTTGCACTCGATGCCACAACATTCCACCATCAGGGAAAACAGTGGTATCTGTGGGCGCAAAAATCCCCAGATATCGCCGGTAACTCCAACATTTATCTGGCGGAGTTGGAAAATCCCTGGACGATTAAAGGCCAGCCGGTGATGCTCAGCAAACCGGAGTACGACTGGGAGTGTCGGGGTTTTTGGGTCAACGAAGGTCCGGCAGTATTAACCCACGGTGACAGGCTGTTTATCAGCTACTCCGCCAGCGCCACGGATGAAAATTACTGCATGGGACTGTTATGGATTGATATTCACGCCGATCCGCTGAATCCGGCAAACTGGCATAAATCCCCGCGGCCGGTGTTTACCACCAGCAATGAAAATCGCCAGTATGGACCCGGGCACAACAGCTTTACCCAAACACCGGAAGGCGATGACGTGCTGGTGTATCACGCGCGTAACTACACCGAAATTGAAGGCGATCCGCTCTACGATCCCAATCGGCATACCCGTCTGAAGCTGATTCACTGGGATGACCACGGAATGCCAGACTTCGGCATCCCGCCCGCAGATACGCTTTAACATCATTGCCCGGTAACACGCAACTTACCGGGCGTCCTGCCAGGACGTTAAATCAACGTGCCATAAATGGTGAGCACGGCAATCACCACCACTAAGGCAAACGACGTTTTCTTCGCCATGGAAACGGCCGCTTTTGGCGTTTCAACCTTATCGGTATGCGACTCACGCGCCAGCGAGAACTGCGCCAGGCGTGTTAACACCTGATATTGCGAAGTACGCAGATCCGCCAGAGAGGCAAACCACGCGGGCAACGCTTTTTCGCCATGCCCGATCAGCGCATACACTACGCCCGCCAGACGCACCGGGATCCAGTCCAGCACGTGGAGAATGGCATCAATACCCGACTGTAAACGTTCATGCGGCGTCTGGTAACGCGCCAGCCAGGACTGCCACGAACGCAGGAAGGCATAGCCCACCAGCAGTACCGGTCCACATGGACCACCGACGATCAGCCAGAACAGCGGTGCGATATAGAAACGGAAGTTAATCCACAGCAGCGCATTTTGCAGTTCACGCAAAAACTCACGCTCATTGCAATCCGGTGGAACGCCATGAATCAACGTCAGTTCGCTGGCCATCGCCGTTCGGGCATGCGCATCATCGCGAGACGCCGCGTTAAGGTAAGCGTGATAGTGCATCCGCACTTTGCCCGCGCCAATGCACAGCAACCCAATCAGGATCCACGCCACAATCGTTGGCACATTAAACAGCAGTCCATCGAGCGCTCGCAGCAACAGGAATGTGACCACCATTGCGATGATCATCATCCCGAGCGTACGCGCCATTGAGAAGCGTTTGACCCGGCGAAAAAAAGTTTCTAAACGGTGATCGAACTGCCAGTGTTCGCCCAGCTTAAACAGGCGCTCGACAAGCAGCACCAGTAATGTCGTAAATAGCGTCATGTCATCTCCTTATCTGACGAGGCGGTGACCAGGGCGCGAAACTTTGCCCAGTCAAAAGCCGGACCGGGATCGGTCTTACGCTCAGGCGCAATATCACAGTGTCCGGTTATGTTTTCGGCAACGGCCGGGTAAATCTTTATTAATGCACGCGTGATGGCAGCCAGTTGTTGGTACTGGACATCGGTGTAGGCCAGCGTATCGGTCCCTTCCAGCTCAATACCAATCGAAAAATCATTGCAGCGTTCACGTCCATAATAATTCGACACGCCGGCATGCCATGCTCGCTTATCAAAAGGAACATACTGAACGATTTCGCCATCACGGCGAATCAGACAATGAGCGGAAACGCGAAGATGCGCGATTTCGGCAAAAAAGGGATGGGCATTGGGATCAATTGTTCCAGTGAATAGTGCGTCAATCCACGGACCGCCAAACTCGCCGGGCGGCAGGCTGATATTGTGCACCACCAGTAACGAAGGGACTTCATCATCCGGGCGGCAATCGTGGTGCGGAGAAGGAACGCGTCGCGCTTCCGCCAGCCAGCCCTTGTCTAACAACATGCTGAATCTCCTTTTGAGTGGTGCTTATAGCCGCTTCAGAGTAGCATGTTTCTACCTTATGATTCGTTAGCAATTTGGAGTTTTATCATGCCGCCTCGCCGCTATAACCCTGACTACCGACGTGACGCGCTGTTGGAACGTATTAACCTGGATATCCCAAACGTTGTCGCCCAGGCGCTGCGCGAAGATTTAGGCGGTCAAGTGGATGCCAGCAACGATATTACGGCTCAACTTTTACCGGAGAACAGCCGTTCTCATGCCACGGTCATCACCCGTGAAGACGGCGTATTTTGTGGCAAACGCTGGGTTGAAGAGGTCTTTATTCAACTGGCTGGCGACGATGTCAGCATCACCTGGCACGTCGAAGACGGCGACAGCATCAAGGCGAACCAACCGCTGTTTGAGCTGGACGGTCCCTCGCGCGTGTTACTGACCGGCGAGCGTACCGCGCTGAACTTCGTGCAGACCCTGTCAGGTGTCGCCAGCGAAGTGCGTAAGTACGTTGATATCCTGGAGGGCACAAAGACCCAACTGCTGGATACGCGTAAAACCCTGCCTGGGCTGCGTACCGCGCTGAAATATGCCGTACTCTGCGGTGGCGGCGCGAATCATCGCCTGGGGCTTTCGGATGCCTTCCTGATCAAAGAGAACCACATTATTGCGTCTGGTTCCGTGCGTCAGGCGGTGGAGAAAGCCTTCTGGCTGCATCCGGATGTGCCTGTAGAAGTCGAAGTTGAAAACCTCGATGAACTGGACGACGCGCTGAAAGCCGGTGCCGACATCATCATGCTGGATAACTTTGAAACGGAACAGATGCGTGAGGCGGTAAAACGGACCAACGGCCAGGCGCGCCTGGAAGTTTCCGGCAACGTGACCAACGAAACGCTGCGGGAATTTGCCGAAACTGGCGTCGATTTTATCTCCGTGGGTGCGCTAACCAAGCATCTCCGGGCGCTGGACCTGTCCATGCGCTTCGCTAACGCGTAATCATTATACGGCCTGATAACGCGCTGCTTATCGGGCCTGTTTATTCCTTTCAATCACTAAAATCCTCGTCGAGCCTCGCAATCTCATTGCTTGCGACTGCAAACCGATAACATTCCTCTGAACCCGCCTTCCTGATTCATTTTTTGCTGCTCGCCTGGCGTGCCGGCGTTTGCCAAAGTGACGTCCACTCACTCAAGGAGCGAACAATGGATAAACAACGCGGATTTACCCTTATTGAACTGATGGTGGTGATCGGCATTATTGCCATCCTCAGCGCCATCGGCATTCCGGCCTATCAGAACTATCTGCGCAAAGCGGCGCTAACGGATATGCTGCAAACCTTTGTCCCCTACCGCACTGCCGTCGAACTCTGCGCCCTGGAGCATGGTGGTACAGACACCTGCGACGCAAGCGTCAACGGGATTCCCTCTCCCACAACAACGCGCTATGTCTCAGGAATGAGCGTCGAAAATGGGGTGGTTTCGCTTACTGGCCAGGAAAGTCTGAACGGGCTTAGCGTCATCATGACCCCTGGGTGGGACAAAGCAGAAGGCATTACGGGCTGGACGCGTAACTGCAACATCCAGAATGACAGCGCGTTAAAACAGGCCTGCGAAGACGTCTTTCGCTTCGATAGCCATTAAGGAAGCGCCATGAACACGACGCAACTCAGCGCGCTGTGCCAGCGCTACCAGGGGATATTACTTGATGCCAATAACGATGTGGTACACATTGCCGTCGAAGATGCCCCTTCTCAAGAACTGCTGGACGCCCTACATTTTGCCACGACTCGCCGCATTGAGATTGCCTGCTGGACGCGCCAGCAAATGGAGCAACACCAGCATCACGCCTCACCCGCGCTGCCGTCCGTGGTGCCTGAGAGCAGCGTCAGCGCGGCGGTTTTACTGGATAACACATTACAAAGCGCGCTGGCGAAACGGGCCTCAGATATCCACATAGAACCTGCAGAGCATCACGTCCGTCTCCGCTTACGCGTGGACGGCGTGCTACATAGCTTACCCAATATCGCCAAAGAGACCGGTATCGCCCTGACAGCACGTTTGAAAGTGTTAAGCCATCTGGATATCGCGGAACACCGCTACCGCTTGCCGCAGGACGGGCAATTTACCATTGAGTTGAACGGCGCTGCCGTCTCGTTTCGTATCGCCACCCTTCCCTGTCGTTATGGCGAAAAGGTAGTGCTACGGTTGCTGCATCAGGTAAATCAGGCACTGGATGCCTGCACGCTGGGTATGCACGACACGCAACTCTCTACCTTCCTCCACGCCCTGCAACAACCTCAGGGGCTGATCCTCGTCACTGGCCCCACGGGTAGCGGTAAAACGGTAACGCTTTATAGCGCGCTGCAAACGCGAAACGCACCGGAGGTGAATCTGTGCAGTGTTGAGGATCCGGTGGAGATTCCCCTCGACGGTATCAATCAGACGCAGATCCATCCCCGTGCCGGGCTGACCTTTCAGGGCGTCTTGCGGGCACTGCTACGCCAGGATCCGGATGTCATCATGGTAGGTGAGATCCGCGACGGCGAAACCGCAGAAATTGCTATTAAGGCCGCACAGACCGGGCATCTGGTGCTTTCCACGCTGCATACCAACTCAACCTGCGAAGCGCTGGTACGCTTACAGCGGATGGGGGTGGCGCGCTGGATGCTCTCTTCCGCGTTAACCTTAGTGGTCGCGCAACGGCTGGTCAGAAAACTGTGTCCGCACTGTCGACGGCTGAGTGACGATCCCCTTCGCTTACCGCCCGCATGGTACCCAACGCCGCTACCCCGCTGGCAGGCGGTTGGCTGCGAACACTGCTATCACGGCTTCTATGGTCGTGCAGCGTTGTTTGAATTACTTGCGATCACCGCTGAACTGCGTCATCAGATTGCCAACGACGCCTCAGCCGCAACGCTGGAAGCCCATGCAAAACAGGCAGGAATGAGCACGCTCTTTGAAAGCGGATGCCGCGCCGTCGATCAAGGGCTGACGACGTTTGAGGAACTGGTGCGCATTCTGGGTATGCCAGATGATCACTAAAAAGCTGTGGTACTGGCAGGGAATGAATCACGATGGCCTGCCCGGAGAGGGAACCCGTTGGGCGGAAAACCGACTCGTGTTGATGCAGGAACTTGAACAGCATCAGATAATACCTTTGCGCGTGAAATCCTTACGCGTAAAGCGTGCGCTCTGGCGCCATGACAAATCCACGGAAGTGATTCACCAGCTCGCTACGCTGCTAAAAGCGGGGCTAACGTTGTCTGAAGGGCTGGAATTGCTTGCCGGACAGCAACCAAGCAAGCAGTGGCAAGCCCTGTTAGGGAGCCTTGCAAACGAACTGGAACACGGTACGCCGCTCTCCAGCGCGCTGGCGCAGTGGCCTGACGTGTTTCCACCGCTGTATCAGGCGATGATACGCACCGGAGAGTTAACCGGGAAACTGGATGAATGCTGCTTTGAACTCGCCCGGCAGCAGAAGGCGCAAAAACAGTTAACCGATAAGGTCAAAAAAGCACTGCGCTACCCCATCATTATTTTAACGATGGCGGTCATGGTGGTGGTGGCGATGCTCCACTTTGTCCTGCCTGAATTTGCCGCCATTTACCGGACCTTTAACACGCCGCTACCTGCTCTCACTCAGGGGATCATCGCGTTTGCCGACTGGAGTCATCGCTGGAGTGGGCTGATTGTCCTGATGCTCGTCATGCTAATTGCAACCAACAGCCTGCTGAGCCGAAAGCCCGGCTGGCAAATGCTGCGCCAGAGAGGATTACTCCGCATGCCCGTGATGGGCCAGTTGATAAGGGGTCAGAAGCTCACACAAATTTTTACCATCCTCGCGCTAACGCAGACGGCGGGGATCGCATTTTTACCCGCGCTTGAGAGTGTGAAAGAGACGATTCAGTGCCCTTACTGGGCACTGCGCCTGGCCCAGGTACAGCACGATATCAGTACCGGCGTGCCCGTCTGGCAGGCACTCAAAAATGCGGAAGAATTTAGCCCATTATGTCTGCAACTGGTCAGGACCGGAGAAGCCTCTGGCTCGCTGGATATCATGTTGCGCAGCCTTGCCCGTCATCATGATGAACATACCCAGGCGATGGCTGACAACCTGGCGGCACTACTGGAACCCGCGCTGCTGGTGATTACAGGGCTTATCATCGGCACACTGGTCGTGGCGATGTATTTACCGATTTTCCATCTGGGCGATGCGATGAGTGGCGTGGGATAACGAAGGAAGTCGACAGCAGAACTGGCGCTCAATGCAGCGCCAGTTCCTGGGGAGGGTTACAGGCTATTGAAAACGCGGTTTTCTTGTTCCTGAACCCGGATAAACGTCGTACGTTTGGTCAGCTCTTTCAAACGAGAGGCACCGACGTAGGTACAGGCTGAACGCAGGCCGCCGAGAATATCACGCGCGGTGTTCTCCACCGGGCCACGCAGCGGCAGCTTGACGGTTTTCCCTTCCGCAGCGCGATACTGCGCAACGCCGCCGACATGACGGGTCATGGCGGATTCAGAGCTCATGCCGTAGAACAGCATGAATTTACCGCCGTTTTCTTCAACGATTTTACCGCCACTCTCTTCGTGACCAGCCAGCATACCGCCAAGCATCACGAAATCAGCGCCGCCACCGAATGCTTTCGCCACATCACCAGGCATGGTACAACCGCCATCGCTGACAATCATTCCACCCAGACCGTGCGCCGCATCAGCACACTCGATCACCGCAGACAGTTGCGGATAACCAACACCGGTTTTCACACGCGTAGTGCAGACAGAGCCCGGACCAATACCGACTTTAACGATATCCGCGCCAGACAGAACCAGTTCCTCACACATTTCGCCCGTGACCACATTACCAGCGCAGATGGTTTTGGTCGGCCAGGCTTCACGCGCTTTCGACACGAACTGAACAAAGTGTTCGGAGTAACCATTGGCAACATCGATGCAGACAAAGTTCAGTGCCGGATCCAACGCCAGAATCTGTTTGGTCTTCTCGAAATCCGCATCGGACGTACCGGTAGAGACCATGACGTGCTTGAGTACATCGGCTGATGCCGAGCTCACAAAAGCCGTCCAGTCTTCAACGGTGTAATGCTTATGAACGGCGGTCAGCACATCGAAAGAGGCAAGAGCCGTTGCCATCGCAAATGTCCCGACGGTATCCATGTTGGCAGCAATAATAGGTACGCCGGACCAGGTCTGACCTGAATGTTTAAAGGTGAATTGACGTTCCAGCTCAACATCGGAACGACTTTTAAGGGTAGAACGCTTAGGGCGGATAAGAACGTCTTTAAAACCTAACTTCAGATCTTCTTCAATACGCATGTGCGGATTCCTGGGGTTAAGGGCTATTAGTATGAGAGCGCAACTCCAGTGACGCTATCATACGCACTAATCAATGCCGCGCAAGACTGCGAAATTCTCTTTTTTTACGCTACAATCCCATAAATTTACCTGGCGAATAGCGGGCACGCCCAGAGTCATCATCGCCAGTGTACGTTCAACTTTCAACCAATTGATTATCATAATGAATTCCCGGGAACCGAGCTTATGAGGTATACAGTAGCCTTAACTGGCGGCATTGGCAGTGGTAAAAGCACCGTTGCGAATGCCTTTGCTGACCTCGGAATTCAGATAATTGACGCCGATATTATTGCCCGCCAGGTGGTCGAACCGGGCAAGCCTGCGCTGGATGCGATTGCGGCACATTTTGGCCCTGAACTGATTGCCGCAGACGGCACGCTGCATCGTCGACTGCTTCGCGAACGGATTTTTGCTGATCCGCAGGAGAAGGCCTGGCTCGGTGCCTTGCTTCATCCGCTCATCCAGCAGGAGACCCAACGTCAGTTGCAACAGGCGACGTCTGCATATGTGCTGTGGGTGGTGCCATTACTGGTTGAAAACGGCCTTTATCGCCAGGCCAATCGCGTGCTCGTGGTGGATGTCACCCCCGAGACGCAGCTTGCCCGGACCATGCAGCGCGATGACGTTACGCGCGCACACGTTGAACAGATTCTCGCTGCTCAGGCGACGCGTGAAGCACGTCTTGCCGTGGCAGACGATGTTATTGATAATAATGGCGCACCAGATTCCATCATGTCGGATGTCGCCCGCCTGCACGCACGTTATCTCCAGCTTGCGTCGCAGTTTGTCTCACAGGAAAAACCGTAATGCACACCCAGGTCCTTTTTGAACACCCTCTCAATGAGAAGATGCGCACGTGGTTGCGCATTGAGTTTTTGGTTCAACAACTCTCTGCACGCTTACCGATTGCAGAGAGTTCAGATGCTCTGCATTTCTTTCGCAATGCCGGAGATTTGTTGGACGTATTCGAACGTGGTGAAGTGCGTACAGAATTACTGAAAGAGCTTGAGCGCCAGCAGCGTAAACTTCAGGCATGGACAGAAGTCCCGGGCGTCGACCAGAGCCGTATTGATGCTCTGCGCCAGCAGTTAAAAACGGCCGGCAGTATTTTGATTTCCGCGCCGCGCATGGGACAATTTTTACGTGAGGATCGGCTGATTGCCCTGGTCCGCCAGCGTCTGAGTATTCCCGGCGGTTGTTGCAGCTTTGATTTACCGACGCTGCATATCTGGCTGCATATGCCACAGGCACAGCGCGATGCGCAGGTCGATAGCTGGCTTGCCAGCCTGCACCCGCTGACTCAGGCGCTGACTCTGATCCTTGATTTAATTCGTAACTCGGCACCGTTTCGTAAACAAACCAGCCTGAACGGCTTTTATCAGGACAACGGGGAAGACGCAGACTTACTGCGCCTGCAGTTGCCGTTGGGTTTACAGCTTTATCCGCAAATTTCCGGCCACAAGAGCCGTTTTGCGATCCGTTTTATGCCGCTCGATAGCGACAATGGCGTGGTGCCTGAGCGCCTCGATTTCGAACTGGCCTGCTGTTAAGGAGTTAAGATGTCTGAGACGATCACCGTAAATTGCCCCACCTGTGGCAAAACGGTTGTATGGGGTGAAGTCAGTCCATTCCGTCCGTTTTGTTCCAAACGTTGTCAGTTGATCGATTTAGGTGAATGGGCCGCTGAAGAGAAACGCATTGCCAGCAGCAGCGATCTTTCCGACAGCGACGACTGGAGCGAAACGAAAGAGTAAACAGAGACGGTCTGGGGGATCATACGCCCCCACCGCGCATCGGCGTCGCCTCATCCGGCCTACAGGTTTTGTTTTAACTTCGCAATCACGGGCGCATTCGCCGGAGGGAAATCCTCCGCCTGCAACATCCCGGCGGCAATCCATTTTCCAGGCTGCCCCTCTTTTCCCCACGGTTCACCTTTCCAGCTTTCCACCAGCCAGAACCACAGCGTGATATGCCTGTCCGGAAACTGATACTCCAGCTTCTCGAAAAGCGTGGCACCTACCGGCGTAATGCCCACCTCTTCCTGTAGCTCGCGGCTCAGCGCCTGCTCCGGCGTCTCTCCCGCCTCAATCTTTCCGCCTGGAAATTCCAGTTTATTCGCCATATGCGCGTCGGCCGCACGCTGGGTGATAAAGATTTCGTTATACGGATTACGAATAATCCCGACCGCGATGTTCAGTTTTTTCATATTGTCGTACCCATAAAAAAGGCGCAGTTTCCTGCGCCTTCAGACATCGTTATTATGCAGATCTTAGCTCAGACGGCCGTGGCACTGTTTGTATTTTTTACCAGAACCACACGGGCACGGATCGTTACGACCTACTTTACGCTCGCCCGTTTGTGCCGCCAGATCGGCCGCCGCAGCGCTGTCGTCGTCCTGATGGCTGAGCTGTTGCATCTGCGCTAAACGCTCCGCCTCTTCACGACGCTGCTGCTCCATGGCTTCAACTTCTTCCGGCATGCGAACCTGAACTTTGCTCAGCGTACTGATCACTTCGTATTTCAGTGATTCCAGCATAGAGGCAAACATCGAGAAGGATTCGCGCTTATATTCCTGCTTCGGATCTTTCTGCGCATAGCCACGCAGATGGATGCCCTGACGCAGGTAATCCATCGCCGCCAGGTGCTCTTTCCACAGGGAATCAAGCGTTTGCAGCATGACGCCTTTTTCGAAGTGACGCATCATCTCTGCGCCAACCACTTCTTCTTTGCGCTGATACACGTCGATGGCCTGCGCCAGAATACGCTCACGCAGTGTCTCTTCATGCAGTTCTGGTTCTTTATCCAGCCATTCTGCGATCGGCATCTCCAGATCGAAGTCATTTTTCAGGCGTTCCTGCAGACCCGGGATATCCCACATTTCTTCCAGAGACTGCGGCGGAATGTAAGCATCAATCGTGGCTTTGAACACGTCTTCACGAATGCTGTTGATAGTTTCACTAACGTCGCTTACATCCAACAGTTCGTTACGCTGGGTATAGATCGCACGACGCTGATCGTTGGCAACATCATCGTATTCCAGCAGTTGCTTACGAATATCGAAGTTGCGGCTTTCCACTTTACGCTGCGCGTTAGCAATCGCTTTGGTGACCCACGGGTGCTCAATGGCCTCGCCCGGTTTCATCCCCAGTTTACGCATCATGCCGGACACGCGGTCAGAGGCAAAAATACGCATCAACGCATCTTCCATTGACAGGTAGAAACGCGAAGAACCCGCATCACCCTGACGACCGGAACGACCACGCAACTGGTTATCGATACGGCGAGATTCATGACGCTCAGTACCGATGATGTGCAGACCACCGGACGCCAGCACCGCTTCGTGGCGAACCTGCCAGTCGGCTTTAATCTGTGCAATCTGTTCTGGCGTTGGGTTTTCCAGCGCGGCCACTTCAGCCTGCCAGCTACCGCCCAGCACAATATCGGTACCACGACCAGCCATGTTGGTGGCGATGGTCACCGCCGCCGGATAGCCCGCCTGCGCGACGATGGCCGCTTCGTTGGCGTGGAATTTTGCGTTCAGAACGTTGTGCTTGATGCCCGCTTTGGTCAGTTCGTTAGAAACCACTTCGGATTTCTCAATGGAGATAGTCCCCACCAGTACCGGCTGACCATTGGCGGTACGCTCTTTAATATCTTCAATAATGGCCTGAATTTTTTCCGCTTCGGTCATGTAGACCAGATCCGGCATATCTTTACGGATCATCGGACGGTTGGTCGGCACCACTACGGTATCCAGTTTATAGATTGAGCTAAATTCGAACGCTTCGGTATCTGCCGTACCGGTCATACCGGCCAGTTTTTCATACAGACGGAAGTAGTTCTGGAAGGTGATCGAGGCCAGCGTCTGGTTCTCGTTCTGGATATCCACGCCCTCTTTCGCTTCAACAGCCTGGTGCAGACCATCAGACCAGCGACGGCCCTGCATGGTACGACCGGTGTGTTCGTCAACGATGATAACTTCGCCGTCTTTTACGATGTAGTCAACGTCGCGGGTGAACAGCGCGTGCGCGCGCAGCGCTGCGGTCACGTGGTGCATCAGCATAATGTTGCCCGGAGAGTACAGAGACTCGCCTTCATCCATGATGCCTTCTTTCACCAGCAGTTCTTCAATCAGTACCAGACCACGTTCAGTCAGGTTAACCTGGCGCGCTTTTTCATCCACAGAGAAGTGACCTTCACCCTGGAAGCTGTCAGAATCTTCTTTTTCCTGACGAATCAGGTGCGGGATGATTTTGTTCACTTTCTTGTACATTTCCGAGCTGTCTTCAGCCGGGCCGGAAATGATCAGCGGCGTGCGCGCCTCATCGATGAGGATGGAGTCGACCTCATCCACCAGCGCATAGTGCAGTTTACGCTGTACGCGTTCTTCAGGGCTGAACGCCATGTTGTCACGCAGGTAGTCAAAGCCATATTCGTTATTGGTGCCATAAGTAATGTCGGCGGCGTAGGCTTCGCGCTTGGCTGGCGCAGGCATACCCGGCAGGTTGATCCCGACGGTCATACCGAGGAATTCGAACAGCGGACGGTTGTTTTCGGCGTCACGCTGCGCCAGATAGTCGTTCACGGTAACCACGTGAACACCTTTGCCGCTTAGTGCGTTCAGGTAAGCTGGCAGCGTTGCAGTCAGGGTTTTACCTTCACCGGTACGCATTTCCGCGATGCAGCGATCGTTAAGGACCATCCCACCGAGCAACTGAACGTCGAAGTGACGCATGCCGAACACGCGCTTACTGGCTTCACGTACGACAGCAAACGCTTCCGGGATTAGACTCTCCACGCTTTCGCCTTTTTCCAGACGCGCACGGAATTCACCGGTTTTCGCTTTCAGTTCGTCATCGGAGAGTTTTTCCATCTCCGGTTCCATGGCATTGATCACTGCAACCGCTTTACGCATACGACGTAACGTACGATCGTTACGGCTACCGAATACTTTCGTTAATAATTTGATTAGCATATTGAAATCTCAAACGCCCCGCGATGTGGGGTCATAATAATGTATTGAAGTTTATTGGGTTTTTTAGCTGAGGCGTTGAGGGCCGGCACGGATCCCCTGCGCCTGGCTGATCCAGGCGGGAACGGTGAATACGGCCTGAGGCGTAAAATGGGCATACGTTACGCGCGACACACTTGCCGGAGGCGTACCTTCCTGCGTCAGCATCGCGCTGAGCGTGTTCAGTAAGGCTAAATGGTGTGCCTGAAGCGGTAACGGTTCTTCAGCAACGGGCAGCGCCTGCGGTGCCATTGCGAAGGAAAGATGACGGATGACCGTACGAATAGCATGCTGATGCCAGTAATCGACGGTGAAATTGGGGCGACGATTGCTCGCTTCCAGCAGCGCCAGTTGGCTGAAATTAACTCTAACGCGCTGTTCATGGCTACTGGCTGTCGCCTTTGCCGGCGTTGTTGGCTCAACGGTATTTCCGAGCGCGGGCAAGCCAAAACTCGCCGCGACCATCCCAAATAAGAGATGCGGCCAGAAGTAGCGTCTACCTAACTGTCGCCAGCGCGTCAGTATTCCACTCACGTTATTGCCATCCCAATCGTGTTATTCAAAACGTTTTTTGCGCACAAATCTTATCATTAATGCGCAGGCACTACAGCAGTATTGATGAGAAGTTACAGGCAAAAGTGCTTAAGAAAGCAGCGTTCGCACGGCATCGCGATTCAGTACGCGAAAGAACACAACCGAAAGGCACTTTTGCCAACAGGCAGGGAAGAAAATGTCAAAAAAAACGACTGGCTTACCTGGCCGGAGAGAGTGCCAGATTAACCAGTCGAATTTATGCGACAACCTGTGTCGTTATGCCAGTACGGTAGAAGGCGCTTTGAAAGCCAACGGCAGTTCTGCGTCGTCCTGGAAGGTCACATATTCCCAGGCTTCCTGTTTTGCCAGAACAGCCTGTAGCAGTTTGTTATTCAGCGCATGTCCGGATTTGTACGCGGTAAATGCACCGATAATGTTGTGACCACACATGAACAGGTCGCCAATGGCGTCGAGCATTTTGTGACGAACGAATTCATCTTCAAAACGCAGGCCGTCTTCGTTCAGTACGCGATAATCGTCAACAACGATGGCACAATCGAAGCTGCCGCCCAGGCACAAGCCACGGGACTGCAGATATTCGATATCACGCATGAAACCGAAAGTACGCGCGCGGCTGATCTGGCGCATGAACGCATCAGCAGAGAAATTCATCGCATAGCGCTGAGTGCTGGAGTCGATCGCCGGATGGTTAAAGTCGATGGTGAAATCCAACGTAAAACCATTGTACGGTCTGAACTCAGCCCACTTGTCGCCATCTTCGACCCGAACGGTCTCTTTGATGCGAACAAATTTCTTGGCACTGTTCAGTTCTTCAATACCGGCATCAAGCAGCAGGTAGACGAACGGAGCAGCACTGCCATCCATGATCGGGATTTCCGGAGCATCGACTTCGATAACAATGTTATCGATACCCAAACCCGCCAGAGCAGCGTTAAGGTGCTCAACGGTTGAAATCCGTACATCATGCTCATTAACCAGACATGTACAGAGCATGGTATCACGCACAGATTTGGCATCGGCCGGGAAATCTACCGGTGGATTCAAGTCGGTGCGACGATAGATGACCCCGGTGTTGGCCGGCGCAGGGCGTAATGTCAGGGTGACTTTCTTGCCGGTATGTAAACCGACACCAGTCGCCTGAACGATACGTTTAAGTGTCCTTTGTTTGATCATCGTATAATCTCGCCAAATTACCTATCCAACCGAAGTGTACTATACATTCGGTGGGCCAGTTTAGCACAAAGAGCCTCGAATCCCAAATTCCAGCCAATTCTTAATCGGCTTGCTTGCGCAGGAACGCAGGGATATCCAGATAATCCGGCTCTTTCGCGGTTTGCGGCGTATTATCGTTCACCACTTTCGCGACCGGTTTCTGCTCTTGCGTCAACGGCGCCATACCATGCTGCTGGTAACGATCCATCACCGGCTGCTGCACCTGTTTGTTGGTGACCAGGGTGATTTCAGGACGCTTGTCCATACCGATACCGGTAGCAACAACGGTCACGCGCAGCTCGTCGTTCATATCCGGGTCCAGAGAGGTACCAATCACCACGGTCGCGTTATCCGATGCAAAGGCACGGATGGTGTTACCCACGGTTTCGAACTCATCCAGACGCAGGTCGAAGCCCGCCGTGATGTTGACCAGTACGCCACGCGCGCCAGACAGATCGATATCTTCCAGCAGCGGAGAAGAGATCGCCATTTCAGCAGCTTCTTCTGCACGGTCTTCACCGCTCGCCACACCAGAGCCCATCATCGCGTAGCCCATTTCGGACATTACGGTGCGCACGTCAGCAAAGTCGACGTTCATCAGGCCCGGACGGGTAATCAGTTCCGCGATGCCCTGAACAGCGCCTTTCAGCACGTCGTTCGCCGCGCCAAACGCGTCGAGCAGGGAGATACCACGACCCAGCACTTTCAGCAGTTTGTCGTTCGGGATGGTGATCAGCGAGTCCACATGCTTGGACAGCTCAGTGATCCCCTGCTCCGCGAAAGCCATACGCTTTTTGCCTTCAAAATTGAAAGGCTTGGTCACGACCGCAACGGTCAGGATCCCTAAATCTTTAGCTACTTCAGCAACCACTGGCGCTGCACCGGTACCGGTACCGCCGCCCATGCCTGCTGCGATAAACACCATGTCTGCACCGTCAAGCGCTGCACGCAGAGCTTCACGATCTTCGTCTGCTGCATTGCGACCGACTTCCGGGTTCGCACCCGCTCCCAGACCTTTGGTAATACCGCTACCGATCTGAATAGTCTGGCCAACCGCCGTCTTGCGCAACGCCTGAGCGTCGGTATTTACCGCGAAGAATTCAACACCCTCAATGCGCTCGCGCACCATGTGTTCAACGGCGTTACCGCCGCCGCCACCGACGCCGATGACTTTAATCACCGCGTCGTTGGTCAGTTCCATAGGTTCAAACATAGTTTCTCTCTCCGTTGTGCCTGTCGCCTGAGGCCGTAATTTTCGCCGGCCTCATAAAAAATTAAAACTCTTTTCGCAGCCAGCTATTAAGACGTTTAATCCAAGAGCCAACTGAAGCCGTAACACGCTTTTCTACTTCAGCTTCACCACTTAAGTGGGACTCTTTCCCGTAGTGAAGCAGCCCCACCGCCGTTGAGTAATACGGCTCCTGAGCGTAATCCGTCAGACCGGTAATATTCAGCGGCGCGCCGATACGCACTTGCGTATGGAACACGCGCTGGGCACAGGCGGCAAGACCTTCAATTTGCGCCGCGCCACCGGTCAGTACAATCCCCGCCGCCAGATGATGTTTCACACCCTGCTGGCGAAGCTGTTCCTGTAATTGCAATATCTCTTCGTTGACCAGGTTGAGCAGTTCGGTATAACGCGGCTCAATCACCTCTGCCAGCGTCTGTCGTTGCAGACTGCGCGGCGGACGCCCGCCCACGCTTGGCACTTCAACGCTTTCGTCTTTCCCGACGATGGATCCCAGCGCGCAGCCGTGGCGAACTTTAATCGCTTCGGCGTCGCTCGGCGGCGTACCGAAGGCATACGCGATGTCGCTGGTGACCACATTCCCTGCATAAGGGATCACTTTGGTGTGGCGCAACGCCCCGCCAGTATAAACGGCGATGTCCATTGTACCACCACCAATATCGACGACGCAGACGCCCAGTTCACGTTCATCTTCCGTCAAGACGGAATAACTGGCCGCCAGTCCGGCGAATATCAGTTGGTCAACTTTCAGGCCACAACGTTCCACAGCTTTAACAATGTTCTTCGCCATATCGTTGTGGCAGGTGATCAAATGCACTTTTGCCTGCATACGAACACCGGAAAGACCGACCGGGTTTTTAATCCCTTCCTGATAGTCAATCGCATATTCCTGCGGGATGACGTGCAACACACGGTGCTCATCGCGAACGCGCACTGATTTCGCGGTATGCACAACGTTTTCCACGTCTTCCTGCGTCACTTCTTCTTCTGAAATCGGCACCATGCCGATTTCATTCTGACAGCTAATGTGTTTGCCCGAAAGCGCCAGATAGACCGAGGAGATTTGGCAATCTGCCATCAGTTCTGCCTGGTCAATGGCGCGCTGTACGCATTTCACCACGGATTCGAGGTCGTTCACCCCGCCTTTATCCATCCCCCGTGATGGGCAACTGCCCACGCCAATGATATTGACCATACCGTCGGGCAGAACTTCCCCTACTAAAGCGGCGACCTTCGCGGTGCCAATCTCCAGTCCAACTACCAGTTTTCTGTCCGTCGCCTTGATCATTGTTGTTCTGCCTGTACCTGATTCTGTTGCTGATTAGATTCCTCAGGAGGCAAGGGAACCCACCCTACTGCCGCTCCTGAGTCATAACGCAAATCAACGTAGCTAATCCGTTTGCCATCGGTTTGCGCCTGCTGCTGTAAAACCGGATACAGTTCTACAAAGCGAGCCAAACGTTTCATCGTGTCACCCCTGCCAAGATTGAGCTTAATATCGTTATTAAGCGTCAACTGCCAGGAACGACGAGCGGTCATTGCCGCCTCCTTCAGGGTAAACCGGTCCTTCGCCAACACCTGCGACATGTCACGATACCCCTGCAACACTTCACTCGCGCTACCTTCGGGGCCAGATAACATGGGTAAAACCTGCTTGCTGGTGCGATCGGCCGTCACGCTGAAGGCATTTCCTTCGGCGTCCACCATATGCTGATCATTCCAACGCGCAATCGGCACATATTCAACCAGATGAATCTTCAATTCATCGGGCCATTGCTTTCTGACGCTGGCCTGCTTGATCCACGGCAAGCGTTCGATCTGACTCTGGATGATATTCACGTCCTGGGTCATAAAGGTGCCGGGCGCACCCAGCGCCAGAATCGACTGGCGAATATCATCATTCTTCGTGTAATGGCGCTCACCGGTTAACACCAGCTTTGACAGCGGCAAACGCTGTGCATCTTCCATCCACCCCAACACCACCCAGCCGCTGACCAGCACGGTACACAGCACCGTCAGCAGGAAGAAAATACCTGCAAGACGCGTTCCATTATTGCGACGTGAGGAAGAAACCTCTTCATCACTGTTTCGCGTGTTCAGCGCAGCCTGCGACATATCAGTCCGCCAACTCCAGAATTCGTACCACCAACTGCGAGAAACTCATCCCCGCCTGACGCGCCGCCATCGGCACCAGGCTGTGGCTGGTCATACCCGGAGAGGTATTCGCTTCCAGCAGATAAAACTGGCCATCGTTATCCAGCATGACGTCAATGCGACCCCAGCCTTTACAGCCCAGGGTTGTCCATGCTTTCAGCACGACTGCCTGTAAAATATCTTCTTGCTCGCTTTCCAGACCTGCAGGGCAGAAATACTGTGTCTCATCAGACAGATACTTCGCCTCATAATCATAGAAGGTTCCGGCAGGTTGGATACGAATTGCGGGTAAAATTTCTTCACCCAGTATCGCGACCGTAAATTCCGGACCGCTGAGCCATTTCTCGATCAGAACTTCTTCATCATGCTGAAATGCCAGCGTTAATGGATCCTGTAAAGTGTCATATTCTGACACTTTCGACATTCCCACACTGGATCCTTCACGGCTGGGCTTCACAATCAGCGGTAAACCCAGCGCAGAAATTTGCTTAACCAGTTCTTCATCAAGACCTTTTTCAAACTGAGATCGCGTCAGCGCGACCCATGGCGCGACAGGTAATCCCGCCCCCTGCCACAGCAGCTTGCTGCGCAGTTTATCCATGGAGATCGCCGATGCCATCACGCCGCTGCCGGTATAAGGCAAACCAACCAGCTCCAGCAGTCCCTGTAAGGTTCCGTCTTCCCCACCACGGCCATGCAGGGCGATAAAGACTTTCTGAAAGCCCATTGATTTCAGCAGCGTCACGTCGACCTCTTTCGGGTCGACCGGATGTGCATCCACGCCGCCTTCCCGTAATCCGGCCAACACTGCCGCGCCGGAATTCAGCGACACATCACGTTCAGCAGAGGTACCGCCCAGCAGGACCGCGATTTTATCAGCCATGTTGTTCGTCCTCCTGAATTTGCGGCTTCAGTTTGATTTCGGCTAAGGAACGCGCGATTTTGCCGATATTTCCCGCGCCCTGTACCAGAATCAAATCGTTGCCGGTTAATACCGGTGCCAGCATTTCTGCGACCTGCGCCGGATCGGAAACCAGAATCGGGTCGATTTTACCGCGACCACGAATAGTGCGGCACAGTGAACGGCTGTCCGCTCCTGGAATCGGCGCTTCACCCGCTGCGTAGACATCCAGCATCAGCAACGCATCAACCTGGGTCAGCACGTTGGCAAAGTCGTCATACAGATCACGCGTACGCGTGAAACGGTGTGGCTGAAACAGCATCACCAGATTTTTGTCCGGCCATCCCGCCCGCGCCGCTTTAATGGTCGCATCCACTTCCGTCGGGTGATGCCCGTAATCATCCACCAGCATTGCCGTACCGGCTTTACCGTTCACCGGCTCGAGCGGGTACTCACCGAGGAAGTCGAAGCGCCGCCCGGTCCCCTGGAAGCTTTCCAACGCACGCAGGATCGCATCGTCTGCAATACCTTCTTCCGTCGCAACTGCCACGGCCGCCGCCGCGTTCAGGGCGTTATGGCGACCTGGCGCATTCAACGTGACGCGCAGGTCTTGCATCCCCTGGCGCAGCAGGGTGAAGTGCCCTTGCGGGCCCACCTGCTGATAATCTTCGACGCGAACGTCTGCGTCATCGCTAAAGCCATAAGTAGTGGTCTGACGGCCCACACGCGGCAAGAGCTCGCGGATCACCGGATCGTCAACACACATCACCGCACGACCATAAAACGGCAGGTTGTGCAGGAAATTAATAAACGTCTGCTTTAAATTTTCGAAATCGCCATGGTAGGTATCCATGTGGTCGGCTTCGATGTTGGTGACAATCGCCACCATCGGCTGCAGATGAAGGAATGACGCGTCGCTCTCATCCGCTTCCGCAATTAAGTAACGGCTATGGCCCAGACGCGCATGCACGCCTGCCGCTTTCACCAGACCGCCGTTAACGAAAGTGGGATCCAGTCCCGCTTCCGCGTAAATACTGGAGACCATCGCGGTGGTGGTCGTTTTACCGTGCGTCCCGGCAATCGCGATGCCATGACGAAAACGCATCAGCTCCGCCAGCATCTCCGCGCGGCGGATCACTGGGATGCGCGCTTCATGCGCCGCCACAATCTCCGGGTTATCAGCCGAGATGGCGCTGGAGACCACAACCACACTCGCATCTCGCACGTTTTCCGGGCGATGGTTGAAATAAATCGTTGCTCCCAGGTTCGTCAACTGCTGCGTCACCGGGTTAGGCGCTAAATCTGAACCACTGATCTGATACCCTTCATTGGCCAGAACTTCGGCAATACCGCCCATCCCGGCACCACCGATGCCGACAAAGTGGATGTGCCGAACGCGACGCATTTCGGGCACGATAGAACGCAGTTTTGCCAGTTGTTGTGTATTCATTCTTTACGCCATTCACTTCTCAATTCAGGCGATGCAAAAGGCACCGCTACAATTACGCCCGGGCAGCCCGGATCACTTCATTTGCGACACGCTCGGTGGCATCCGGAATGGATGCAGCGCGGGCACGTTCTGCCATGGTTAACAAACTTTCTCGCGACCACCCGCACAGGGTGCTGGCGACGGCATCCACAGTAAACTGCGGCTGCTCGAGAATTTTGGCTGCGCCCGCTTTTTCCAGCGGCAGCGCATTCCAGTACTGCTGTCGGTCTTTATGTTGAAACGGCACAAACAGCGCCGGTAAACCGGCGGCGGCAATCTCACTTACCGTCAATGCGCCAGAACGACAGACCACCACATCGGCCCACGCGTAGGCGGCCGCCATGTCATCAATAAATTCCGTTACCTTATGCTGGGGTTGCCCCACGTCGGCATAGGCCTGTTCTACGGTCTGCTGCGCGCCTTTCCCGCTCTGATGCCAGATAGTCACCGCATCACCCAGTCTGGCGGCAACCTGCGGCAGGGTCTGGTTCAGCACGCGAGCGCCCTGCGATCCGCCGACCACCAGCACACGAATCGGACCTTCGCGTCCGGCAAGACGATCCTGCGGCAACGGCAGCGCCAGCACGTCTGTACGTACCGGGTTCCCGACCACTTCCGCATTCGGAAACGCGCCAGGAAACGCCTGCATGACCTTGGTAGCAATTCTCGCCAGCCATTTATTCGTTAACCCGGCGATACCATTTTGCTCGTGCAACACGACTGGAATGCCCAGTGACCACGCGGCCAGACCGCCGGGACCGGAAACATACCCGCCCATCCCCAGCACCACATCGGGGTTAAAACTTTTCATGATTGCGCGCGCCTGACGCCATGCGTTGAAAATACGCAAAGGGGCGGCCAACAGCGCTTTCACGCCTTTTCCGCGCAATCCGGAGATACGGATGAAGTCAATATCGATGCCATGCTTAGGGACTAAATCCGCTTCCATACGATCTGCGGTACCCAGCCAGCGAACTTCCCAGCCCTGGGACATTAAATGGTGCGCGACCGCCAGTCCCGGGAACACGTGCCCGCCGGTACCGCCCGCCATCACCATTAACCGCTTCGCTTGACCACTCATCGTGAACCTCGTGTAAACGCCTGTGCTTTTTCCAGGCGCGTTTCATAATCAATTCGCAACAAAAACATGATGGCCGTCGACATAATCAGCAAACTCGAGCCACCATAACTGATGAGCGGCAGTGTCAGACCTTTAGTTGGCAGCATGCCTGCCGCCGCACCGACGTTCACCAGAGCCTGAAAACTAAACCAGATACCGATGGAACAGGCCAAAAATCCGGAAAAACGGTGGTCGATCTCCAGCGCTTTGCGGCCAATCGACATCGCGCGAAAAGCGACGAAGAATACCATTAAAAGCGCCAATACCACACCGATATAACCCAGTTCTTCCCCAATGATGGCGAAGATAAAGTCCGTATGCGCTTCCGGCAGATACTCCAGTTTCTGTACCGAGTTGCCCAGCCCCTGCCCCCACATTTCACCGCGACCGAATGCCATCAGTGACTGGGTAAGCTGGTATCCGCTACCAAACGGATCTTCCCACGGGTTCCAGAACGAGGTTACGCGGCGAATACGATACGGTTCGGCGAGAATCAGCAGTACGACCGCAGAAATCCCCATGCCGATAATGGCAATGAACTGCCACAACTTTGCCCCAGCCAGAAACAGCATCGCCAGCGTGGTCACGAACAGCACGACCACCGTACCGAGGTCAGGTTGCGCCAGCAACAGGATCGCCAGTACCAGAATCACGCCCATCGGCTTTAAAAAGCCGCGCAGGTTATTACGAACTTCGTCAACCTTGCGCACCAGGTAGTTCGCCAGATAGCAGAACAGCGACAGCTTGGTAAATTCCGCAGGCTGAATACGCAGAGGACCTAATGCAATCCAACGCGATGCGCCGTTCACCGAACTCCCTACCACCAGCACGATCAACAGCATGATGATCGAGGCGATCAGCATCGTGGTACTGTATTTCTGCCAGAACTCCATCGGCAGACGCAGCGTGATCATCGCCAGACAAAATGCCAGAAAAATATAGAGCGCATCACGCTTGGCAAACAGAAACGGATCGCCCGCCAGACGCTGCCCAACGGGCATGGATGCCGACGTCACCATGATGAAACCGATCGCCGCAAGGCCTAACGTCAGCCATAGCAGCACGCGATCGTACATGATCAGACTGTCAGAATCTTTGTCCCGTGAGGCCATCACCCAGCCTTTAAGCGCCGCAAAGATCCATCCCAGGATGCCAAATCCCGGCAGGCGCGGCAGTCTCAGGCGAGGGAGAGATAAACGCATCAACCCAGCTCCTTCGCCAGACGGGTAAAGACATCACCCCGTTGCTCAAAATTCTTAAACTGATCGAGGCTGGCGCAGGCCGGAGACAACAGCACCATATCGCCTGACTTCACGCGCGGCGCCAGCAGGCGCATCGCCTCTTCCATCGTCTCGGTTTGTTCCGCAATTTCCGGGCGCAGCGCCGCCAGTTGCGCGCCATCCCGACCAAAACAGTACAACCGCACGCGATCGCCTTCCAGATAACGACTCAGCGAAGAGAAGTCCGCCGATTTACCATCGCCGCCCAGCAACAAATGCAGCGTGCCATCAACATGCAGGCCGTTCAGCGCCGCTTCGGTGCTGCCGACGTTGGTCGCTTTCGAGTCGTTAATCCAGCGCACACCGTTATGATCCAGCGCTAACTGGAACCGATGCGCCAGACCAGTGAACGTCGTCAGCGCTTTCAGGCTGCTGGCGCGCGGTAAACCTGCCGCATCCGCCAGCGCCAGCGCCGCCAGCGCGTTGGTGTAGTTATGCTGGCCGGAAAGCTTCATCTCTTTCACGTTCAGCACTTTCTCACCCTTCACCCGCAGCCAGGTCTCACCCTGCTGACGGTTAAGGTGATAATCGCCCATGTTGACGCCAAAGCTCACACAGCGCGCATCGGCTCCACGAATCGGCATCGTCAACGCATCATCGGCATTGACCACACAGACTTTCGCATTCTCGTAAACGCGCAGTTTTGCCGCGCGATACTGTTGTAAACCAAACGGATACCGGTCCATGTGATCTTCAGTAACGTTCAGAATAGTAGCCGCGGCCGCCTGCAGGCTGAACGTGGTTTCCAGCTGGAAGCTGGAGAGTTCAAGGACATACAGTTCGCGTTCTGCATCCAGCAGCATCAAGGCGGGCAGGCCAATGTTGCCGCCAACGCCGACGTTCACACCTGCCGCTTTCGCCATTTCACCTACCAGCGTCGTGACGGTGCTTTTCCCGTTCGAACCGGTGATCGCCACAATCGGTGCCTGCGCTTCACGGCAAAACAATTCGATATCGCCAACAATCTCAACACCCGCATCAGCCGCTGCGCTCAGTGACGGATGCGCGAGGGCGATACCAGGGCTTGCCACAATCAGATCCGCCGCCAGCAGCCAGTCGTCGTTCAGACTGCCGACATGACGCTCTACTGCCTCCGGTAACTTATCCAGTCCCGGCGGTGTCGCACGGGTATCCATCACGCGAGGGGTTACGCCACGAGCGAGGAAAAAGTCCACGCAAGAGAGTCCGGTTAATCCCAGACCGATAATGACGACGTTTTTACCCTGGTAATCAGCCATGATTAACGTACCTTCAGCGTTGCCAGGCCAATCAGGACCAGCATCAGCGAAATAATCCAGAAGCGCACAATCACGCGCGGTTCCGGCCAGCCTTTCAGTTCATAGTGGTGATGAATCGGCGCCATGCGGAAGATACGCTGCCCGCGCAACTTGAAGGAACCGACCTGCAATATCACCGACAAGGTCTCCACGACAAATACCCCACCCATGATCACCAGCAGGAACTCCTGACGCAGCAGCACGGCGATAATGCCAAGCGCGCCGCCCAGCGCCAGCGATCCGACGTCGCCCATGAAGACCTGCGCCGGATAGGTGTTAAACCACAGAAATCCTAAGCCCGCGCCGACAATCGCCGTACAGACGATTACCAGTTCGCCGGCATGACGTAAGTACGGAATATGCAGATAGTTGGCAAAATTCATGTTACCGGTCGCCCACGCCACCAGCGCGAATCCCCCCGCGACGAAGACAGTTGGCATAATCGCCAGACCATCCAGACCGTCAGTCAGGTTCACCGCATTACCGGTGCCGACAATCACGAAATACGCCAGCAGAACGTAGAACAGCCCCAACTGCGGCATGACGTCTTTGAAGAACGGCACCACCAGCTCTGTCGCTGGCGTGTCTTTCCCGGCGAGGTACAGTGCGAAAGCAACACCCAGCGCAATGACCGACATCCAGAAGTATTTCCAGCGCGCAATCAGGCCTTTGGTGTCTTTGCGGACCACTTTGCGGTAGTCATCGACGAAGCCGATAATGCCGTAACCAATCAACACCACCAATACGCACCAGACGTACGGGTTTGACGGGTAGGCCCACAGCAGAACGGAAATAACGATCGCCGTCAGGATCATGATCCCACCCATCGTCGGCGTGCCGCGCTTGCTGAAGTGGGACTCCGGACCATCGTTACGTACAACCTGACCGAAGGAGAGTTTTTGCAGACGGGCGATCATGCGCGGGCCCATCCACAATGAGATGAACAGTGCGGTCAGCAGGCTGACAATGGCGCGAAACGTCAGATAGGAAAAGACGTTAAAGCCGGAATAATATTTGACCAAATGTTCGGCCAGCCAAACTAGCATGATCCTTTCTCCTGTAATGCGCGTACGACCTCTTCCATGGCGGCACTACGTGAACCTTTCACCAAAATGGTAATTATCTGTTGCTCTGCAATCAGCGTCTGCAGACGCGCGATCAGCGCGGCTTTATCCGCAAAATGTTCGCCGACGCCACTCGCATCGCTGATAGCCTTGCTCAGTTTCCCTGAACTCAATACGCAGTCGATGCCTGCCGCTTTCGCCGCCTCACCGACCTGCACGTGGCAGGCTTCGCTTTCTGCGCCCAGTTCGGCCATATCGCCGACAATCAGCACACGGTAACCCGGCATTTCGGACAGCACCTGTACCGCGGCGGTCATTGACCCGACGTTGGCGTTATACGAATCATCAAGCAGCAGTTGGTTTTCCGCTAACTGGACAGGGAACAGACGGCCCGGTACCGCTTTTAAATTTGCCAGACCGGTTTTGATCGCCTCCAGCGTCGCGCCAACAGCCATCGACAACGCTGCCGCCGCCAGGGCATTGGCGATATTGTGACGTCCGGGCAATGGCAGCAGTACATCAATGCTTCCGCCAGGCGTTTGCAGTAAAAATTCGGTGCCATGTGACGTCACATGGACATTGGTGGCAGTGAAATCGCTGTTGGTAGCATTCGGTGAAAAACGCCAGACTTTTCGATCGCCGATAATGTTCTGCCAGTTCAACCAGTCATTGTTATCGGCATTCATAATGGCAATGCCGTTTTCAGGCAGACCGGTAAAAATTTCGCCCTTCGCCTTCGCCACTCCCGCCAGCGAACCGAAGCCTTCCAGATGCGCCGCCGCCAGGTTGTTGACCAGTGCCGCTTCCGGACGCGTCAGGCTGACGGTCCAGGCGATTTCGCCCTGGTGGTTGGCACCTAACTCAATGACCGCATAGTCATATTCCTGGGTTAAGCGCAGCAGCGTCATCGGTACGCCAATGTCGTTATTCAGGTTGCCTGCGGTATAGAGCGTATTGCCACACTGGCTGAGAATCGCCGCCGTCATCTCTTTCACAGAGGTTTTACCGGACGAGCCGGTTAACGCCACCACGCGTGCCGGAACCTGAGCGCGAACCCACGCAGCCAGTTCGCCGAAGGCCAGACGGGTGTCTTGCACAATCACCTGTGGCAAATCAACCGCCAGCGGACGGCTAACCAAGAGCGCGCCCGCCCCCCCCTCTTTTGCCTGTTCGGCAAAATCGTGAGCATCAAAACGTTCGCCTTTGAGCGCCACAAACAGGCAGCCCGGCGTCAGCTTACGCGTATCGGTGGTGACGGCATCAAGGGACAGATCGCCCCCTTTCAGTTCGCCGCCGAGAATACCGGCGAGTTGGCTGAGCGTTACGCGAATCATGCGATCACCCCCAGCAGGCGCGCCGCAGTTACGCGGTCGGAATAGTCGAGACGCTGCGTACCGACAATCTGGTAATCCTCGTGCCCTTTACCTGCCACCAGCACGACATCGTTATCTTTCGCCTGCATAATGGCGTTGGTCACCGCTTCGGCACGGCCTTCCATCACTTTTGCACGACCAGCATCCAGCATACCTGCCAGAATGTCGTCGATAATGGCGCGCGGCTCTTCAGTACGTGGGTTGTCGTCCGTTACGACCACAACATCAGCGAACTCTTCGGCAATCGCCCCCATCAGTGGGCGCTTCCCTTTGTCACGATCGCCGCCGCAGCCAAAGACGCACCAGAGTTGCCCGGTGCAGTGCAGACGCGCCGCCTGTAGCGCTTTTTCCAGCGCATCAGGGGTATGGGCATAATCGACAACCACGGTGGTTTTACCCGGCGCGCTAAAGACTTCCATACGCCCGCAAACGGGTTGCAGACGCGCAGCAGTTTTCAACAAGTCAGCCAGTAGATAGCCCAGCGCCAGCAGCGTGGCCAGCGCCAGCAACAGATTACTGACGTTAAACGCGCCCATCAGACGGCTTTCAATTTCACCCTCGCCCCAGCTTGAGGCGAAGCGGATGGTCGCGCCGCTGTCGTGATAATTCACCTCAACGGCCTTCAGCCACCGGCCATGACAGTTAGGGTTAATATGATCTTCCATTGAGACGGCCACGGCATCCGGCAGTTTCGCCAGCCAACGGCGACCGACTTCATCATCCGCGTTGATAATTGCCTGCCCACAACGGTGCGTGGAGAAAAGTAGCCATTTCGCGGCTTCGTAATGCTCCATATCGCCATGATAATCCAGATGGTCACGGCTTAAATTGGTAAACACCGAGGCGGCAAATTTCAGCGCCGCGACGCGATGCTGCACCAGACCGTGGGAAGAGACTTCCATCGCGCATAAGGTCGCGCCCTGCTCGACCAGTCCCGCCAGCACCTGCTGAACGTCTACGGCCGAGCCGGTGGTATTTTCCGTTGGGATCACTTTACCGAGCAGGCCGTTGCCTACCGTGCCCATCACTGCGCTAGTTTCGCCGAGCAGTTGGCTCCACTGCGCCAGCAGTTGGGTCGTGGTGGTTTTACCGTTCGTGCCGGTGACGCCGACCAGACGCATGTTTTCAGATGGCTCGTGATAGAAGCGGCCCGCCAACGCAGATAAACGCTCGTTAAGCTGGCTGAGATAGATAACCGGTACGCCGTGCATTTCACGCACTTCACCGTCGGTTGCCTCGTCTTTTGCCTCTGCAATAATGGCAGCCACACCTTGCGCTATCGCCTGCGGGATATATCGACGCCCGTCCGCCTGATGACCTTTCACTGCCACAAAGAGATCGCCCGCCGCAGCCACACGGCTGTCGAGTGTCATCTCTCGCAGTTCTCGCGCAGGTAAACCTGATACCCACGGAGCAAGAAGGTCGCGCAAATTACGATCTGCCACCTGTTCCCTCGCCTTGATTAATTACGAATTCACTTTTTTCGCCCGTTGCCAGCGCATCCGGTTCGATGTTCATGGTGCGCAGAACGCCGCCCATGATGGCACCGAATACCGGCGCGGAAACGGCGCCGCCGTAGTATTTACCCGCCTGCGGATCGTTGATAACAACAACCAGCGCGAAGCGCGGCTGACTCGCAGGCGCAACGCCTGCGGTATAAGCAATGTATTTGTTGATATAGCGGCCATCCGGACCAACTTTCTTCGCGGTACCGGTTTTAATGGCGATGCGATAACCTTTAATCGCCGCCTTCACCCCACCGCCGCCCGGCAACGCCACGCTTTCCATCATGTGCACAACGGTACGTACGGTCGATTCCGGGAAAATGCGCTCGCCGGGAACCGGGGGATCCACTTTGGTAATCGACAGCGGACGATAAACGCCATAGCTGCCAATCGTTGCGTAGACTCGCGCTAACTGTAACGGGGTTACCATTAGCCCGTAGCCGAAAGAGAAGGTGGCCCTCTCTATGTCAGACCACCGTTGTTTTTGAGGATATAAGCCACTGCGTTCTCCGACCAACCCCAAATTGGTCGCCTTTCCTAGCCCAAAACGTGAGTAAGTATCTACTAACGCTGAGGACGGCATCGCTAACGCCAGCTTAGAAACACCGACGTTACTCGACTTCTGTAAAACCCCGGTCAGGGTCAATTCGCTGTAGCGCGCCACGTCTTTGATTTCGTGGCCATTAATTCGGTAGGGAACGGTATTGAGCACGCTGTTTTCCCGCACCACGCCGCGCTGGAGCGCGGTCATCACCACCATCGGTTTGACGGTAGAACCCGGCTCGAAAACGTCGGTAATGGTACGGTTACGCATCGCGTCTTTTGGCGTGCCGCTCAGGTTGTTCGGGTTGTAGGACGGGCTGTTCGCCATTGCCAGCACTTCGCCGGTACTCACATCAACCAGCACCGCGCTCCCGGATTCTGCCTTGTTAAACGCCACCGCATTGTTCAGTTCGCGATACACCAGCGCCTGTAGGCGTTCATCAATGCTCAGCGCGAGGTTATGCGCCGCCTGGCTGTCGGTAGAAGAGATATCTTCAATGACGCGACCGTAGCGGTCTTTACGCACAATACGCTCGCCCGGTTGACCGGTGAGCCATTTGTCAAAACTCTTCTCAACGCCTTCAATCCCCTGGCTATCCACGTTGGTAAAACCAATGAGGTGAGCGGTCACTTCGCCGGAAGGATAGTAACGACGGGACTCTTCGCGCAGATAAATACCCGGCAGCTTTAGCTTTTTGATGTAATCCGCCATATCCGGGTTTAACTGACGCGCCAGATAGATAAAACGCCCTTTTGGGTTGGCGTTGATCCGGGCAGACAGTTGGTCGAGGGGAATATTCAGGGCAGTGGAGAGCGCTCTCCAGCGGTCGCCAACGGTAATGCCCCCGGCTTCATGCACCTCTTTTGGATCGGCCCAGATAGCTTTCACCGGTACGCTGACGGCCAGCGGACGGCCCGAACGGTCGGTGATCATACCGCGCGACGTTGCCACTTCCTGTACGCGAAGCGAACGCATGTCGCCCTGACGGACCAGCATGTCCGGCGCGATAATCTGCAGCCAGGCGACGCGGCCCAGCAAGAAACCCAGCGCCAGTAAAATGCAGCCGCACAGCAACGCAAAACGCCAACTGATAAAGTTGGCCTGTTCTTCCTGACGTTTTGGTTTTAGCGTTTTTGCCGCTGCTTTCATGCGTCGCGTTTTTCCTTATTTTTGCACTACGATATTTTCTTGTGAGGGATCAACATGCTGCATTTGCAGCTTCTCCGTTGCGATCCGTTCAACCCGGCTATGATCGCCGAGGGCATTCTCCTCAAGAATCAGGTTGCGCCACTCGATATCCAGCGCATCGCGCTCCAGAACCAGTTGTTCGCGTTGCGCAGTCAGTAATCGTGTGTGGTGCGCGGTTGTTACCACCGTCACCGCCGTCACAATGATGCAAATGAACAGGCAGAGTGGCAGCTTCCCAAATCGCAAAAGATCGTCACCGATCACGCCAGGCAAAGCATGGCGCTCGTTGCTTCCAATCGATCCCTTAACTTTGCTGAGGGCCTCTGTCACTCTGCTGATCATGCGTTCGTCCTCTCTGCAATACGCAGAACTGAACTACGGGCACGAGGATTCTCTGCAACCTCTTCTTCACCCGGCATCAACTTGCCTAATGCTCTTAGCTCACGACCGCCCAGTTTTTTGAGCTGCTCTTCCGTCATCGGTAATCCTGCCGGAACCTGCGGACCACGGCTTTGCTCACGCATAAAGCGTTTCACAATGCGGTCTTCCAGCGAGTGGAAACTGATGACAGAAAGCCGCCCCCCCGGGGCCAGCACGCTGAGCGAGCTTTTTAGCGCCTGCTCTATCTCCTCCAGTTCACTGTTCACCCAGATGCGCACCGCCTGGAAGGTACGGGTCGCGGGATGTTTGAATTTGTCTTTCACCGGCGTTGCCGCCGCGACCACTTCCGCCAGTTCTTTCGTGCGGGTCATGGGCTGTTCGCGGTTGCGCTCAACGATGGCGCGGGCAATACGTTTGGCAAAACGCTCTTCGCCAAAGGTTTTCAGCACCCAGGCGATATCGGCTTCTTCTGCGGTTTGCAGCCATTCAGCAGCCGACTGGCCGCGAGTGGGATCCATGCGCATATCCAGCGGGCCGTCACGCATGAAAGAAAAACCGCGCTCAGCGTCGTCAAGCTGCGGTGAAGAGACGCCAAGATCGAGAAGAATCCCGTCGATCTTGCCGGTCAGTTCGCGCTCGCCAACATAGTCAGCCAGCGCGGAGAAAGGTCCATGAATGATGGAGAAGCGAGGATCATTGATGGTCTGGGCGACGGCGATCGCCTGCGGATCGCGATCGATTGCCAGCAGACGTCCCTCTTCGCCAAGCTGCGAGAGAATGAGACGCGAGTGACCACCGCGACCAAATGTTCCATCAATGTAGATGCCATCAGGACGAATATTGAGACCGTTTACGGCCTCGTCCAGCAGCACCGTGGTGTGTTTAAAATTTTCCATCATCTTATAGAGACAAGTCCTGCAGGCGCTCCGACAACGTCCCGGTCGCACTCTGCTCAGCGTCGATATCTTCCTTGACCTGTTGATACCAGGTCGTTTCATCCCACAGTTCAAACTTATTGAACTGTCCAACCAGCATCACTTCTTTTGTCAGCCCGGCATGTTGCCGCAGGACAGGCGCCACCAACAATCGCCCGGCACTGTCCATCTGACATTCACTGGCATGCCCCAACAGTAAACGCTGCACACGGCGTTCTACCGGGTTCATGCTCGACAGACGCGATAATTTTTGCTCGATAATTTCCCATTCAGGCAGGGGGTAAAGCAGCAGGCACGGGTGATGGATGTCAATGGTACAAACCATTTGACCGGTAGCACTCTCGATCAGTTGATCCCGGTAACGGGTAGGCACAGATAAGCGCCCTTTACTGTCGAGATTGACTAACGTTGCTCCCCGGAACATGCCAGTCTCCCCCCTCATTACCACTTTGCCCCACAAATTCCCACTCAAAGGAGTTTACGGAGCGGAGGAAAAGCTTGTCAAGCGAGTCACAACGCTTACCTGAGTAAAAAACCCAATGTTTACGGCTAATATCAGCGTTGATTAAATTCTGTCCAACGAACGAAGCAAATTAACGTCATGAATATTTGTAAGAAAAAATCCCAAAACTCATCACCGCTTTAAAACGAACAATTATTCTCAGGAGGGAATATAAAGTGTCAGTTTGCGACGCGAGCGGCATTTTAGGACATATTGCATCATGAATACAGTCCCTGTTTATGGCTGCAAACACCGCGCACCAACAAGCCCGCCGAGACATTCGTGCTGGGGCGACAAAAAGTGTTTGTTAATTCGGCAATTCACGACAAGCATGTAACAAAATAATACATATCTAACCTGCCGTTACGTCTCAATAACCTGAAACCGCCTCTGTTTCGTTTAAATACGGATTATTTCGGTAAAGTTGAGAAAATTATAAGGAATAATCTTAATTATGGTGAGGGTATTGTGGAGAGGGGAGCGTTAAGTTGCGCCAGAAAAATTGTCTTCTGGCGCAGAATTCAAAAATTGACTAGCTGCGGCTTAATACGCCACGACGATAGAGATTACGTTTAATGCGCGTTAAACCAGGTTTTGGTTTACGCGGCTCATCCAGACTCGCCAGGACAATTTCCAGCACGCGCTCTGCAACATCACGATGGCGCTGCGCCACGGCCAGAACCGGGCACTGTAAGAAATCCAGCAGTTCGTTGTCGCCAAAGGTCGCAATCGC
Organism: Citrobacter sp. LST-B2; assembly: GCF_057983045.1. Taxonomy (NCBI): domain Bacteria; kingdom Pseudomonadati; phylum Pseudomonadota; class Gammaproteobacteria; order Enterobacterales; family Enterobacteriaceae; genus Citrobacter; species Citrobacter sp. LST-B2. The sequence goes on along the minus strand of NZ_CP192598.1, from coordinate 992,273 downwards.
CAGGTCGGAAGGCAGCTTACCATCACGACGCAACGTCACATCCATCACCCCCTGCAACAGGGCAAATGAGGTGGTAAACAGCGCCTGCGGCATCGGATGCGTCTCCAGCCATTTTTCAAATAGCTGTGCCGCCGCGTCACGCTCATAGCTGTTGGCATACAGAAAATTCACTTCACGCGGATCGTCTTTCCAGGCAGCACGGAAACCCTGCTCGCGCAGGAAGCTCACAGACAACTCCGGCAGCGCGCCCAGATAGAGCACGGTGTCAGCCGGGAACTTACGCAACTCTGCGGCCAGCATTTCGGCATCGTCCTGATCGGCACCCACGACACTGGTAAAATGTTCACGATCTAATGCACGATCCAGCGCCACAATTGGGAAGGTATCATTGGCCCAGCGTTGATAGAACGGGTGTTCCGGCGGCAACGATGTGGAGACAATGATCGCATCAACCTGACGCTGTAAAAGATGTTCAATGCAACGCATTTCGTTATCAGGCTGATCTTCCGAACAGGCAATCAGCAGTTGATAACCACGCTGGCGCGCCTGGCGTTCAAGATAATTCGCAATACGGGTATAGCTCGTGTTCTCCAGATCCGGGATCACCAGACCGATAGAACGTGTGCGTCCAGCACGCAGCCCGGCAGCCACAGCATTCGGGTGGTAATTATGCTCACGCACCACCGCCATGACTTTTTCGACAGTCTTGTCGCTCACGCGGTATTGCTTTGCTTTTCCGTTAATTACGTAGCTTGCAGTCGTTCGCGATACACCAGCCAGCCGAGCGATTTCATCCAGTTTCACAATTGCCCCTTGCGTAAAATGTACAAACCATAACCATTGTAACGGCATGGGTTAAAATCGGTAACATCTAAGCGCAGAATAGTTACTGCGGCAACCGCTTTTATTCCGGGTTACCACGGATTTCGCAAAAAAATGCCCAACGGAGGACGTTGGGCATATGAATTAACGAAAAGAGAATGATTAGCGCATTATTTTGTCGCCGCGCGATAGTCCCACCACCCCGGAACGCGCAACCTCAACGATTTTCGCCACTTCGCGCAGCGTTGCCAGAAAAGCGTCCAGCTTATCGCTGGTCCCCGCCAGCTGAACGGTGTAGAGGTTTGGCGTGACATCAATAATCTGCCCACGAAAAATCTCCGTGTTGCGTTTCACCTCTTCCCGACCATAGCCGCTGGCCTGAATCTTCACGAGCATGATTTCGCGCTCGACGTGCGCGCCGTGCCCAAGTTCGCTGACCCGCAACACATCCACCAGCTTGTGCAGTTGCTTTTCAATTTGCTCCAGTACTTTCTCGTCGCCTACCGTCTGGATGGTCATACGAGAGAGCGTCGGATCGTCCGTCGGCGCGACGGTCAGGCTCTCAATGTTGTAACCCCGCTGAGCAAAAAGGCCGATCACGCGCGACAGCGCACCGGATTCGTTCTCCAGCAGTACTGATAATATCCGGCGCATAATCAGGTCCTCTCCGTTTTACTTAACCACATTTCATCCATCCCGCCGCCGCGAATCTGCATCGGGTAGACGTGTTCGCTGCCATCGACGGTAACATCAACAAACACCAGACGACCGTTTTTCACTTGCGCCAGCGCTTCACTCAATTGACTTTCCAGTTGATCAGGACGAGAAATCTGAATGCCGACATGTCCGTAGGCTTCCGCCAGGCGAACAAAATCAGGCAGCGACTGCATATACGATTGAGAGTGACGACCCGAGTAGATCATGTCCTGCCACTGCTTCACCATGCCCAGATAACGGTTGTTCAGGTTTAGCACCAGAACCGGCAGTTTATACTGCAGCGCGGTCGACAACTCCTGAATGTTCATCTGAATACTGCCGTCACCGGTCACACAGACCACCGTTTCCTCCGGCAGCGCCATTTTTACCCCCAGTGCCGCAGGCAGGCCGAAACCCATCGTACCGAGACCACCAGAGTTGATCCAACGGCGCGGTTTATCGAAGGGGTAATAAAGGGCGGCAAACATCTGATGCTGACCCACATCCGACGTCACATACGCATCGCCATTGGTCAGACGCCAGATAGCCTCAATGACCGCCTGCGGTTTGATACTTTCGCTGTGCGTGTCATATTTCAGGCACTGACGCGCGCGCCAGCGTTCAATCTGTTGCCACCAGTCACGAATATCATCCAGCGGCTGCTGAGCGGATTCCTGCGGCAATAATTCCAGTAACTGCTCCAGCACCTGACGTGCATCCCCGACAATCGGGATATCCGCCGTCACCGTCTTGGAAATGGATGTCGGGTCGATATCAATATGCAACACCGTTGCATTCGGGCAATACTTGGCCAGATTATTCGTTGTGCGATCGTCAAAACGTACCCCAACGGCAAAAATCACATCGGCGTTATGCATCGTCATGTTGGCTTCATAAGTGCCATGCATGCCCAGCATCCCGAGCGACTGACGGTGCGTTGCGGGAAATGCCCCAAGCCCCATCAGCGAAGAGACCACCGGCAGGTTAAGCGTTTCGATGGTCTGACGCAGCTGCTCGTGGCATCCCGCCGTCACCGCCCCGCCGCCGACATAGACAACCGGTTTTTTTGCCGCAACCAGCGTTTGCAGAGCGCGCTTAATCTGCCCTTTATGGCCCGCCGTGGTCGGGTTATACGACCGCATGCTGACTGATTCTGGCCAGGAATAAGGCAGTTTTTTGCCGGGATTAAGAATATCCTTCGGCAAATCCACCACCACCGGACCCGGACGACCGCTCGCCGCCAGCCAGAAGGCCTTTTTCAGCACCTGTGGAATATCTTCCGTCTGCTTCACCAGAAAACTGTGTTTCACGACCGGGCGGGAGATCCCCACCATGTCGCACTCCTGAAAGGCGTCGTAGCCAATCAACGAGGTCGCGACCTGACCGGAAAGAATCACTAACGGAATAGAATCCATATACGCCGTTGCGATTCCAGTAATCGCATTGGTGGCGCCTGGGCCGGAAGTTACCAGCACCACGCCCACTTCCCCCGTTGCCCGCGCCAGGCCATCGGCCATATGCACGGCCGCCTGTTCATGGCGGACGAGCACATGATCGATCCCACCGACCGTATGCAACGCATCATAAATATCGAGGACGGCGCCCCCGGGATAACCGAATACCTGCTTAACGCCCTGATCGATAAGCGATCGGACGACCATTTCGGCTCCAGACAACATCTCCATGGCTTGCCTCACTGAATGACGATTAATGATGTGTAAAACACCTTAACCGCTCCCCAGGGCGCAGGCAATTCAGAGAAAGGGGGAAAGACGCCGGAAAATAAGCATAAAAGAGAGGTAAGCGACGAAGAAACGGTGAATTAAACTAAATTTTTCTCAGATAATGAGAATTAATCGGTTGAAAATGGGCGCATACAGCGAATCATCAATTTTTACGCGAATGAAAGAAAGATAGCCAGACTCAATTCAGAATAAAATGCCAATAAATAAAAAACAGACAGGATAAACCGGATGTCTGCACCCGGTTTATCTCATTCATGCCTAACGCTTGCAGACGGAAGCTAACAATTCTTCCATCCATTGGTGCCCTTTGTCCCGACCCGCAGCTTCATGCCATGACAGATAACAAGTTCTGCTATTCAATTTTAAAGGTAACGGTAATATTTGTAGATCCAGAGAGGGTGCAAACTCTTCAGCTAACCAGCGAGGGGCAATAGCCACCAGATGCGTTTGCGAAACAACATTAAGCACACTGATTAATGCCATCCCCTGATAGGCTACACACGATTGCGAATCAACCGAGTCATACCAGGGCCGACTAAACGAGTCAAAACGGTCAAGTGAAACGACCGCATGCTGTTCATTATAAACATCGCTTTCCACCAATGGTCCGTTAATGCGTGGATGCTTACGACTGGCGACCAGCACCATTTCGTCATTAAACAATGGAATACTTGTAAATTCAGGACGACGGAATTCTTCATAACTAATAACGAACTCAGTTTCCTGATAACGTAATTGGTGTTCAGTATCCTTATTTAAAGAGGACTTAAATACAACATGAATATTAGGGGCGATTTTTTCAATACGATTATAAATTAAAGAGGTCAGAATATTATCCAGCGGACTGCAAACGCAAAGATGAAACACACGCTCACTGCTGCCAGGTTCAAATCCTGAACCGGGCAATTCATTCTGCACTAATTGCAGCGCCTGGCGGACGGAACCGAAAAGCTGGAAGGCCCGCGCGGTGGGTTGAATACCGCGACCGTAGCGAACAAAAAGTTCGTCATTAAACATCACTTTAAGACGCGCCACGGCGTTACTTACGGCTGGCTGCGACATGCCAAGAGCATGCGCGGCACGGGTAATATTCTGCTCCTGCATTACCGCATCAAATACAGTCAATAGATTAAGATCAACCATACGAAGTTGCGGTTTATCCATCTCTAAATGATGGGGATTAGGTTTATCAACGGTTACTTCTGGCATACTTAACTCCACTGTCACGCTTAACTCCCTTTTTGCTTGCCGGAATGCAGAGAAATAATCTCAGAAAATATGATTTACCATGCATATAAAATAAGAAAAAGGGCAGAGATAAAATTTCGGAAAACATAAAGGTGCGGGAAGATCGCCGTAAAAACCCCGCATCAGCACGATGTGGAATCCTTCCCCGCACGATAAATCATAAATTTCAATGACGGGAGCAATATAAACATAAGCGACGCCAATAAACAATCATGAGCTTTATGAATAAAATGCTGGCATTCAATTAAATTTTTATATTACTCACGCGTTAATTCTTAACATTAGCTTATCAATTGCCATATTCACCCCCATTATTAATTTATTATTAACTACCATAAAATCTTCAAAATCATATGGATAACTAATTTATTGCGTTCGTGACTTATCAGACTGCCGTGACAGCATTTGAAAAAAAGCGTGCTTAAATATGTCAAACGATGAAAAGTGTAAGCCCTCCGCCGTTTTTTCATCGGCAATAACAGAAAAAGTTCAGCACAATTAGCTAAATCCGCCCCTCCCTTTTCTTCTGACTGGGGCGGTGTTTTCAGCGGTGGGGTTGACATCAGTCATCGTATCCAGTACCACTAAAAGCATATCGCATTCGCCTGGAGTTGATTTAATGATTCGTATCGCTCGCTTTAACGGTCTACTACTACTAAACGCATCTTCGTTGCGCGGTAGACTGGTGAGCGGCATTCAGCATTAAGTCGTATCCAGTAAGATAAAAAACCCGCGCCGTTGCGCGGGTTTTTTTATGCTCGAAGCAAGGCGCCCTAAAGACTAAGGACCTAAAACATGAGCCAGCAAGTCATTATTTTCGATACCACTTTACGCGACGGTGAACAGGCGTTACAGGCAAGCCTGAGTGTGAAAGAGAAGCTGCAGATTGCGCTGGCCCTTGAGCGTATGGGTGTTGACGTGATGGAAGTCGGCTTTCCGGTCTCCTCTCCCGGCGACTTCGAATCCGTACAAACTATCGCTCGTCAGGTCAAGAACAGCCGGGTTTGCGCATTAGCCCGCTGTGTGGAAAAAGATATCGACGTCGCGGCTGAGTCGCTGAAGGTTGCTGAAGTCTTCCGTATTCATACCTTTATCGCCACCTCACCGATGCATATCGCTACTAAACTGCGCAGCACGCTGGACGAGGTGATTGAGCGCGCGGTCTATATGGTGAAACGCGCACGTAATTACACCGACGATGTTGAATTCTCTTGTGAAGATGCTGGCCGTACGCCGATCGCCGATCTGGCCCGCGTTGTGGAAGCCGCCATTAATGCTGGCGCTAAAACCATCAACATTCCGGACACCGTCGGTTACACCATGCCCTTCGAGTTTGCGGGCATTATCTCCGGTCTGTATGAGCGCGTACCAAACATCGATAAAGCGATCATTTCCGTCCACACCCATGACGACTTAGGTCTGGGCGTCGGCAACGCGCTGGCTGCGGTTCACGCTGGCGCACGTCAGGTAGAAGGCGCGATGAACGGCATTGGCGAGCGTGCCGGTAACTGTTCGCTGGAAGAGGTGATCATGGCGATTAAAGTTCGCCAGGATATCCTGAACGTCAACACTCGCATTAACCATCAGGAGATCTGGCGTACCAGTCAGTTGGTCAGCCAGATCTGCAACATGCCGATCCCGGCGAACAAAGCGATTGTCGGCAGCGGTGCGTTTGCCCACTCCTCAGGGATCCACCAGGACGGCGTGCTGAAGAACCGTGAAAACTACGAAATCATGACGCCGGAATCCATCGGTCTGAATCAGGTGCAGTTGAATCTGACCTCCCGTTCCGGGCGCGCAGCGGTAAAACACCGTATGGATGAGATGGGTTATAAAGAGAGTGAATACAGCCTGGACAATCTGTACGACGCTTTCCTGAAGCTGGCCGACAAGAAAGGTCAGGTGTTTGATTACGATCTGGAAGCGCTGGCGTTTATTGGTAAGCAACAGGAAGAGCCTGAGCACTTCCGCCTGGATTATTTCAGCGTCCAGTCTGGCTCTAACGATATCGCCACTGCCTCCGTCAAGCTGGCCTGCGGCAGTGACGTAAAAGCCGAAGCGGCTAACGGTAACGGCCCGGTCGATGCCATTTACCAGGCGATCAACCGCATTACCGATTACGACATTGAACTGGTGAAATATAGCCTGTCCGCCAAAGGACATGGCAAAGACGCACTGGGTCAGGTCGATATCGTCGCCAACTATAACGGACGTCGTTTCCACGGCGTCGGTCTGGCGACAGACATTGTTGAATCTTCCGCGAAAGCGATGGTGCACGTGCTGAACAACATCTGGCGTGCGGCAGAAGTCGAAAAAGAGTTGCAACGTAAAGCTCAGAACAACGAGAACAACAAGGAAACCGTGTGATGTCGAAGAATTACCATATTGCTGTTTTGCCGGGCGACGGTATTGGTCCGGAAGTGATGACGCAAGCCCTGAAAGTCCTGGACGCTATTCGCCATCGTTTTGAGATGCGCATTACCACCAGCCATTATGATGTCGGCGGCGCGGCGATCGACAACCACGGTCAACCGCTGCCGAAGGCGACGGTGGAAGGCTGCGAACAGGCCGATGCCGTTCTGTTTGGCTCCGTCGGCGGCCCGAAATGGGAACATCTGCCGCCGGACAGCCAGCCGGAACGCGGCGCGCTGCTGCCGCTGCGCAAGCACTTCAAACTGTTCAGCAACCTGCGTCCGGCAAAACTGTATCAGGGACTGGAAGCATTCTGCCCTCTGCGCGCCGACATCGCCGCGAATGGCTTCGACATTTTGTGCGTCCGTGAACTGACCGGCGGGATCTACTTCGGTCAGCCAAAAGGTCGCGAAGGCAGCGGCCAGCATGAAAAAGCGTTCGATACCGAGGTCTATCACCGCTTTGAAATTGAACGTATCGCGCGCATTGCGTTTGAGTCTGCGCGTAAACGCCGCCGTAAAGTGACCTCCATCGACAAAGCTAACGTTCTGCAAACGTCTATTTTGTGGCGCGAAATCGTCAATGAAATTGCCAAAGAATATCCGGACGTTGAGCTGGCGCACATGTACATCGACAACGCCACCATGCAGTTGATTAAAGACCCGTCCCAGTTTGACGTGCTGCTGTGCTCCAACCTGTTTGGCGACATTCTGTCTGATGAATGCGCGATGATCACCGGCTCGATGGGGATGTTGCCCTCCGCCAGTCTGAACGAGCAGGGTTTTGGTTTGTATGAACCGGCGGGCGGCTCCGCACCGGATATTGCCGGCAAGAATATTGCTAACCCGATTGCGCAAATTTTGTCGCTGGCGCTGCTGCTGCGCTACAGCCTGGATGCCGATGACGCGGCATCCGCCATTGAACGTGCGGTTAACCGCGCATTAGAAGAAGGTATCCGCACCGGTGATTTAGCCCGTGGCGCGGCTGCCGTCGGTACCGATGAGATGGGCGACATCATTGCTCGTTATGTCGCACAAGGGGTGTAATCATGGCTAAAACGTTATACGAAAAATTGTTTGATGCGCACGTCGTCTATGAAGCGCAAAACGAAACCCCGCTGCTGTATATCGACCGACATCTGGTGCATGAAGTGACCTCTCCGCAGGCGTTCGACGGCCTGCGTGCGCATGGTCGCCCGGTTCGCCAGCCGGGTAAAACCTTTGCCACGATGGATCACAACGTCTCCACGCAGACCAAAGATATCAATGCGTCCGGCGAGATGGCGCGTATCCAGATGCAGGAACTGATTAAGAACTGTAACGAATTTGGCGTTGAGCTGTACGATCTGAACCACCCGTATCAGGGCATCGTTCACGTGATGGGGCCCGAACAAGGCGTCACCCTGCCGGGAATGACCATCGTCTGCGGCGACTCGCATACCGCGACCCACGGCGCCTTTGGCGCGCTGGCGTTCGGTATCGGCACCTCCGAAGTCGAGCACGTGCTGGCTACCCAGACCCTGAAGCAGGGCCGCGCCAAAACCATGAAGATTGAAGTCAAAGGCACCGCAGCGCCGGGAATCACCGCCAAAGACATCGTACTGGCGATTATCGGTAAAACCGGTAGCGCCGGCGGTACCGGTCATGTCGTTGAGTTTTGTGGCGATGCCATCCGAGCCCTGAGCATGGAAGGCCGCATGACCCTGTGCAACATGGCGATTGAAATGGGTGCCAAAGCCGGATTAGTCGCCCCGGATGAAACCACCTTTAACTACGTCAAAGGTCGTCTGCACGCGCCGAAAGGTAAAGATTTTGATGACGCAGTCGCGTACTGGAAAACGTTGCAAACCGACGCCGACGCACGCTTTGATACGGTTGTCACCTTACAAGCTGAAGAGATTGCTCCTCAGGTGACCTGGGGAACCAATCCGGGCCAGGTGATCTCCGTGACGGACAACATTCCCGATCTGGCGTCGTTTACCGATCCGGTTGAGCGCGCCAGTGCTGAAAAAGCGCTGGCCTATATGGGCCTGAAACCGGGTGTACCGTTAACGGAAGTGGCGATCGATAAAGTGTTCATCGGCTCGTGCACTAACTCGCGTATTGAAGATTTGCGCGCCGCCGCAGAGGTCGCCAAAGGTCGTAAAGTCGCGCCGGGCGTCCAGGCGCTGGTGGTTCCAGGATCCGGTCCGGTCAAAGCACAGGCAGAAGCGGAAGGGTTAGATAAGATCTTTATCGAAGCCGGATTCGAATGGCGTCTGCCGGGGTGCTCCATGTGTCTGGCGATGAATAACGATCGCCTGAACCCGGGCGAACGCTGCGCGTCAACCAGCAACCGTAACTTTGAAGGGCGTCAGGGCCGCGGTGGGCGTACCCATCTGGTCAGCCCGGCGATGGCCGCGGCTGCCGCCGTTACCGGTCATTTTGCCGACATTCGCAGCATCAAATAAGGAGACTCCCATGGCAGAGAAATTTACCCAACATAACGGCCTGGTTGTCCCGCTGGATGCCGCCAACGTCGATACTGACGCCATCATTCCTAAGCAGTTTTTGCAGAAGGTTACCCGCACCGGTTTTGGCGCGCACCTGTTCAATGACTGGCGTTTTCTGGATGAAAAAGGTCAGCAGCCGAATCCGGAGTTCGTCCTGAACTTCCCTGAATACCAGGGCGCCTCGATTCTGCTGGCGCGTGAAAACTTCGGCTGCGGCTCTTCTCGTGAGCACGCGCCGTGGGCGTTGACGGACTACGGCTTCAAAGTGGTGATTGCGCCGAGCTTCGCGGACATCTTCTACGGCAACAGCTTTAACAACCAGTTGCTGCCCGTGAAGTTAAGTGATGAAGAAGTCGACGAGTTGTTTACGCTGGTACAGGCGAATCCGGGTATTCACTTCGAAGTGGATCTGGAAGCGCAGGTCGTGAAAGCAGGCGAGAAAACGTATCACTTTAACATCGACGCCTTCCGCCGCCACTGCATGCTGAACGGTCTGGACAGCATCGGGTTGACGCTGCAACACGAAGACGCGATCGCCGCCTACGAAGAGAAACAACCGGCGTTTATGCGCTAAGTCCGCCATGCCGGGAGCACTGTGCTTATCCGGCCTACGGATTTCTGTAGGTCGGATAAGGCGTTAGCCACCATCTGGCAATCCATAAATCAAACGTCTTTCACCCGCCCGGTCATCACCAGCGTAACCAACGAAATCGCCGCAATCACCCAGTATACTGCGAAGTGACCATAGCTCTGAGCAACCGCGCCCTGGATCACCCCCGCCAGAATTACGCCGGTCGAAATACTGTTGGTAAATAGCGTCGTCGCCGATCCGGCCCTGCCCGGCATCAGATCCTGAAACCAGAGCATGCCAATACCGGCAATGATCCCGATAAACGCCGCATTAAACAGTTGCAATATCAGCAGCGCCTGATGGCTGTGGAAGAAAATCAGCCCGAGATAAAACAGCACGCCCGCGGTGACGGCAATAAGCATCATCCGGCGCTTACCGAAGCGTTTTACGTAAAAGCCGGCAAGGATCATGATCGGAATTTCCAGTCCTGCGGCGGTGCCCATCAGGATCCCGGCAAGCTTATCCGGCAGTCCAAGCTCCGCGCTAATCCATAACGGCATATCGATGATATACATGGTGTTGCAGGTCCACATCAGCGTGGAAGCGATAAACAACATGCGTACGTTTTTATCCTGCCAGCCACCAGTCTGGATCACTGGCGCATCCGCCGGTTGTTCAACGCGTGCGACAGACGGCAGCATAAAGGCAATAAGGATGAAACTGAGCGCAAAAATCGCGGCGGCAATCGAAAACATCACGGTAAAACCGTAATTCAGCGCCAGCATAAAGGCCATCGGCGGGCCAATCACCCACGCCAGTGAAAGCTGCGCACGCATCACAGAGCTGAACATCACCACTTCTCGCGCCGAGCTGTCGGCATATTCCCGCGCCAGCGCGAACAATTGCGGCATCGCGGTATTTGCCAGCGACGCCAGCAGTACGCCGCAGGTGATCAGCGTCAGGTAGTGGCGATTAAAGGCAAACAGCAGCGCATTACCGATGGCCATCAGGCAACAAAACAGAATCAGCTTGCGCCGGTCTCCCTGGCTGTCCGAGCGTTTTGCCAGAACAAGGCTTACGCCAATCCCGGCGATGGCGTTAACGGTGTAAAACAGCCCCACCCAGAACGGCTGCGCCCCGACCTCGCGACTGAGAAACAGGCTCAGCGTCGGCGCCTGTAGCGCCCCCGCCACGCCCATCATAAATGCGACGAGCATAAACGCCGCGTAAACACCGTTGAGACGTCGTCCCATCGTCATTAACCAGAGCATATCTTTCCTTAGTCAGCGCAGCCGAAACGAAAAAAGCCAGCAGATAATACCTGCTGGCGCGGTGATTAACACCAATACTCAGTCACACATGATGTCTGCTACTCCAGGGTCAGGCTGTCACCTCCCACTGCATCAGTTCTTCCAGCATCTTTAAGCGCTGCGGCGCGCTCAGGCAAGCCAACCAGGACAACCCTTCTGTCGCGGCAAAGTACTTCTGATAAAACTGGCGCATATAGATGACCCCGTCATAGTGCTTCATCGGAATGTATTATTGGCCTAATATAGGGATAATAAAATTGCTGAGTTTTCCGCAGGAGTTCCCCTTTTATGTCTTCTGGCCGTCTGCAACAACAGTTCATCCGCTTGTGGCAATGCTGCGACGGCAAAACACAGGACACCACGCTCAACGAACTGGCGGATCTGCTGAACTGCTCGCGCCGTCATATGCGCACGCTGCTCAATACCATGCAGGAGCGCGGCTGGCTGACGTGGGAGGCGGAAGTGGGACGCGGAAAACGTTCACGCTTAACCTTCCTGTATACCGGACTGGCGCTCCAGCAACAGCGCGCGGAAGATCTGCTGGAGCAGGATCGCATCGATCAACTGGTGCAACTGGTCGGCGACAAAACGGCCGTGCGGCAGATGCTGGTTTCCCATCTGGGCCGCAGCTTCCGTCAGGGCCGTCACATCCTGCGCGTACTTTACTATCGTCCAATGCAAAATCTGCTGCCCGGCAGCGCACTGCGTCGCTCAGAAACCCACATTGCCCGCCAAATCTTCAGCGCCCTGACCCGCGTAAATGAGGAAAATGGGGAACTGGAAGCCGACATAGCCCACCACTGGCAGCAAATCTCCCCCCTGCACTGGCGCTTTTTCCTGCGTCCGGGGATCCATTTTCACCACGGTCGTGAACTGGAAATGGACGATGTGGTGTCGTCACTGACACGCATTAACGTCTTACCGCTCTATTCGCACATCAGCGAGATCGTTTCACCCACGCCCTGGACGCTGGACATTCATCTTTCGCAACCCGATCGCTGGCTCCCGTGGCTGCTGGGCCAGGTCCCGGCGATGATCCTGCCGCGCGAATGGGAAACCCTGAGCAATTTTTCCAGCCATCCGATTGGCACCGGCCCATACGCGGTGATACGGAATACTCGTAATCAGCTGAAAATTCATGCATTTGATGATTTCTTCGGTTATCGGGCCCTGATTGATGAAGTGAACGTCTGGGTTCTGCCGGATATCGGCGACGAACCAAACGGCGGCCTGACGCTGAAAGGTCCCACGGAAGATGAGAAGGCTATCGAAAGCCGCCTGGAAGAGGGATGCTATTATCTGTTGTTCGACGCCCGCACCCATCGCGGCGCCAATCAGGAGGTTCGGGAGTGGGTCAGTCGCGTACTGTCACCAAGTAACCTGCTTTACTATGCCGATGAACAGTATCAACGTCACTGGTTCCCGGCCTATGGCTTACTGCCCCGCTGGCATCACGCGCGACCGGGTCACGGCGAGAAACCTGCCGGGCTGGAGACGCTCACGCTGACCTATTATCACGAACACATCGAACACCAGGTGATTGCACAGATCATGAGTCAGCTTCTGGCTGAACATCAGGTGAAGCTAGAGATTCAGGAGATCGACTACGATCAATGGCATGCCGGGGAAATTGAAAGCGACATCTGGCTTAACAGCGCCAACTTCACCCTGCCGCTCGACTTCTCTTTGTTCGCGCATCTGTGTGAAGTCCCGCTGTTACAGCACTGCATTCCGCTGGACTGGGAAGCCGACGCCGCGCGCTGGCGCACCGGCGAAATGAATCTGGCCATGTGGTGTCAGCAATTGCTTGCCAGCAAAGCCATTGTCCCGCTGATCCACCACTGGCTGATTATTCAGGGCCAGCGCAGTATGCGCGGCCTGCGCATGAACACCCTCGGCTGGTTCGACTTTAAATCTGCGTGGTTTGCGCCGCCGGATCCATGATTGCCGCAACGCGGCAAAATCACTACACTAACGCCGTTCTCAACGGGGTGCTAATAAACATACACAAAATCATTCAAGCTGCAGCAAGGCGGCAAGCGAGTGAATCCCAAGGAGCATAGAACACTATGTGACTGGGGTGAGCGGACGCAGCCAACACAGAGGCTGCTTGAATGATGAAGCGTATGGGCTGAGATAATACCCGTCGAACCTGATCCGGATAACGCCGGCGAAGGGATTTGAGGCTACAGCTCAAAATCCTTTGCCACCCATCTTTTGAGGTGCAAAGTGTTGAAAAAATGTCTTCCCCTTTTACTCCTGTGCGCAGCGCCTGCCTTCGCAAAACCGGTTCTCACCGTCTACACCTACGACTCGTTCGCCGCAGACTGGGGCCCTGGCCCGGCGGTGAAAAAAGCCTTTGAAGCCGACTGCAACTGTGAACTGAAGCTGGTGGCGCTGGAAGATGGCGTGTCGTTACTTAATCGCCTGCGAATGGAAGGGAAAAACAGCAAGGCCGACGTGGTGCTGGGACTGGATAACAACCTGCTTGAAGCGGCGACGCAAACCCAATTGTTCACGAAAAGCGGTGTCGCCAGCGAGGCGGTCAATGTCCCAGGCGGCTGGAAGAATGACACCTTCGTCCCGTTTGATTACGGCTACTTCGCTTTCGTGTATGACAAAAACAAACTGAAAAACCCACCGAAAAGCCTGAAGGAGCTGGTCGAGAGCGATCAGAAATGGCGGGTGATTTATCAGGATCCGCGCACCAGTACGCCAGGACTTGGGCTGATGCTGTGGATGCAGAAAGTGTATGGCGATAAAACGCCGCAAGCGTGGCAGAAGCTGGCGGCCAAAACCGTCACTGTCACCAAAGGCTGGAGCGAAGCTTATGGCCTGTTCCTGAAAGGTGAAAGCGATTTGGTGCTGAGCTACACCACCTCTCCGGCGTATCACATCATCGAAGAGAAAAAAGAGAACTACGTGGCGGCCAACTTTAGCGAAGGCCATTACCTGCAGGTGGAGGTCGCCGCGCGTACTGCCGCCAGCAAGCAACCTGAGCTGGCAGAAAAGTTCCTCAAATTCATGGTGTCACCCGCGTTCCAGAATGCTATCCCGACCGGCAACTGGATGTATCCGGTGGCAAATGTCACCCTGCCTGCCGGATTCGAACAACTGACTCAACCCGCAACGACCCTGGAATTCACGTCAGCGGAAGTGGCAGCACAACGCCAGGCATGGATTAGCGAATGGCAACGCGCCGTCAGCCGTTAATTGCCGGCTGGCTGATCCCTGGCCTTTGTGCCGCCACGTTGATGGTGACGGTGGCGCTGGCCGCATTTCTGGCATTGTGGTTCAACGCGCCGCAGGCGGCGTGGTCCTCGCTGTGGCAGGACAGCTACCTGTGGCACGTGGTGCGTTTTTCCTTCTGGCAGGCCTTCCTGTCGGCGGTGCTTTCTGTTGTTCCAGCCATCTTCCTTGCCCGTGCACTGTACCGACGCCGTTTTCCGGGGCGTCTGGCCCTGCTGCGCCTGTGCGCCATGACGCTGATCCTCCCCGTGCTGGTTGCGGTGTTTGGTATTCTCAGCGTCTATGGACGCCAGGGGTGGCTGGCTTCGCTCTGGCACGTGCTTGGACTGGAGTGGACCTTCTCGCCTTACGGGTTGCAGGGCATCCTGCTGGCTCACATCTTTTTTAATCTGCCGATGGCAAGCCGCCTGCTGTTGCAGTCGCTGGAGAATATCCCTGGCGAGCAGCGTCAGCTTGCCGCCCAACTGGGTATCCGCGGTTGGCAGTTCTTCCGCTTTGTCGAGTGGCCATGGCTGCGTCGCCAAATCCCACCGGTCGCTGCGCTGATTTTTATGCTCTGTTTTGCCAGTTTCGCCACCGTGCTGTCGCTGGGCGGCGGGCCGCAGGCGACCACCATTGAGCTGGCGATTTATCAGGCGCTGAATTTCGACTACGATCCTGCCCGCGCCGCCATGCTGGCGCTGATCCAGATGGTGTGCTGTCTGGCGCTGGTGCTCCTCAGTCAGCGATTGAGTAAAGCTATTGCTCCCGGCACAACACTGGTTCAGGGTTGGCGCGATCCGGACGATCGGCTGCACAGCCGTTTAACCGATGCCCTGCTGATCGTCCTCGCGCTGCTGCTGTTGCTTCCACCGTTGTTGGCGGTGATGGTCGACGGGGTGAATCGCCATCTGCTGGACGTGCTCGCGCAGCCCATTTTGTGGCAGGCGGTGTGGACTTCGCTGCGTATTGCGCTGGCAGCGGGTCTGCTGTGCGTGATCCTGACGATGATGCTGCTGTGGAGCAGCCGCGAACTGCGCGCCCGTCAGCAGTTGATGGCAGGACAAGCGCTTGAGCTAAGCGGGATGCTTATTCTGGCGATGCCAGGCATCGTGCTGGCCACCGGCTTCTTCCTGTTGCTCAATAACAGCATCGGCCTGCCGGAGTCCGCTGACGGCATCGTGATTTTCACCAATGCGCTGATGGCCATTCCCTACGCGCTGAAAGTGCTGGAAAACCCGATGCGCGATATTACCGCCCGCTACACCATGCTGTGTCAGTCGCTGGGGATTGAAGGCTGGCAGCGGCTAAAAGTGGTAGAACTGCGGGCATTGATGCGTCCGCTGGCGCAGGCGCTGGCCTTTGCCTGTGTGCTGTCTATCGGCGATTTTGGCGTGGTGGCGCTGTTCGGCAACGATGATTTCCGCACCCTGCCGTTTTATCTGTATCAGCAAATTGGCTCTTACCGCAGTCAGGACGGTGCCGTCACTGCGCTCTTATTGCTGATCCTGTGCTTTATTTTATTTACCGTTATTGAGACGTTACCGGGGCGAAATGTTAAGACTGACTGATATCACCTGGCTCTACCACCATTTGCCCATGCGCTTTACGCTGTCCGTGGCGCGCGGTGAACAGGTGGCGATTCTGGGGCCAAGCGGCGCAGGGAAAAGTACGTTACTGAGTCTGATTGCCGGTTTTCTCACGCCTACCCGCGGCACCCTGTTGATCGAAGGGGAAGACCACACCACCACGCCGCCATCACGTCGTCCGGTTTCGATGTTGTTTCAGGAGAACAATCTGTTCAGCCATCTAAACGTTGAGCAAAACATCGGTCTGGGGTTGGATCCAGGACTGAAATTAAGCGCCGAACAGAAAGAGAAGCGCCTGCATATCGCGCAACAAATGGGGATCGAGACGCTGATGGCCCGCCTGCCCGGAGAGCTTTCCGGCGGTCAACGCCAGCGTGTGGCACTGGCGCGCTGTCTGTTACGCGAACAGCCGATCCTGCTGCTTGACGAACCCTTTTCAGCCCTCGATCCTGCGCTACGCCAGGAGATGCTGACCCTGGTAAGCGATATCTGCCATGCCCGGCAACTGACGCTACTGATGGTGTCGCACAGTGTCGAAGATGCGGCGCGCATTGCCCCGCGCTCAGTGGTCGTGGCCGACGGTCGCATCGCGTGGCAGGGCGAAACGGATGAATTGCTGAGCGGTAAAGCCAGCGCCTCAGCGCTGTTGGGGATTAAAAAATAATGGATTGCCGGATGGCGCTTACGCTTATCCGGCAGGAATATCAGTAGCCCACCACTTTTTGCAGAATATCGAGATACATCGGCATCAGCGGGTGGCGCAGCAACGTCACCAGCGCAACAATCCCCATCCCCAACACGATCGGCGCCAGCCAGAGCAGACGTCTTTTTGGCAGGTAATGCGTTAAGCGATCCGTCGCGGCTTTTCCACTACGCCACAGGCGCCAGCACAGCCAGCCACCGAACCACAGCAGGATGGCTGTCGCCAGCAGCAGCCACTTAAACTCGCCACTTTGCATACCCGCCGGAATATCAATTGCCGCACCAGCCAGAATCCCCGGCAGAAAATAAAATGGCGGCCAGAGCAGGCAGCCAATAATGTTGGGCGTGATGAATTTCGCCACCGGCAGATCGAGCATTCCGGCGACCATCGGCACCAGCGGGCGCGTTGGGCCAACAAAGCGTCCCACCAGAATCGTGAACATACTGTGCTGATGCAGTGCGTGCTCGGTTTTATCGAGCAGCGCTTTGTTCTTTTTCATGAACGACCAGCGGTGCAGCGGTTTTTTGAAACGCCAGCCCAGCCAGAACGAGATCCAGTCGCCAAGCAGACAGCCGATAATTCCCGCCAGCCATGCATGCCAGAAGTTGAGTTCCCCGCTGCCTATCAGGGCGCCCAGCCCGGCCATCAATACCGTTCCCGGTAAAATCAACCCCACCAGCGCCAGCGATTCCAGGAAGGCCACCAGCGCCACAGCAATCAAAGCGTACATGGCGGACTGGAGAATAAAGTGTTCCAGCAATGCTTGCATAATGCGTCCGTCAGTTTTACGAAACAGGGATTCTGCAAACCCATCCCTGCGACGTCAAGCGACCAATCATCTGAATAGTTACAGGTTATGACATCTTCACGGGCACATCATTCACTTTTTCTTCACAACCGCACGACGGCATGCTGTAAGGCCAGGCATTTGAGTCATCTCACGGTTTCGTAGTATTCCAGTTCAAGGGCATCCCTTTTTTGGTGTACACAATACCGTTGGTAGTTATCAGCGTAATCACGCTGATCGTGATACACCCACAAACAATTATATTTCACAGAAGGACTTAATTGCTGCAAAAAATCTAATAAACATGTTTTTTTAGCAATAATATCATTAATATTGCTCCACTTTATGACAACATAGGTATGTTGATCATCCAGGTCATAATAATGTTCATATTCAACTTCTTTTGATAGTTGTGGTACCTTTTTCAGAATATCAGGGGTATATAACCAGTAAGAAATAATGTCATCACGTCTGTAATGATGATCCCCTGACATCAGAGCAAAACAACCAAAGAAGACGATAAAAGGGAACAGAAGCAATGACAATAATAGTAAAATCCATTTTTTCATGTTCACCATTGCCTCTGTGGTGAGTGAGAGTGCAGAAGAAAAAAAGTGGACGTTCAAAGGGAGAGTCAGCATAATTTGTCGTATCAGATACTGACACTGAACCATAAAGCTCATGGTTTATCCTGTCTTTGTTCTTAAAAAAACCATTGACAGGACTATTATGAAACTGATTATATAATACACTGGGAAATGAACCATCCAGAGGTTTTATATAACTTAACCATTCTGGAAGAAGTTTTTTGATAGGTTCACCATATTTAAATGGTGATATCGTCGAAAATAGTTTGGGCGAAAACTCTTTATTCTTAAAAGTACCTATCGGATCATGAGCATCCCATATTTGTATGGCTGTTTCATAGGATACGGGGTTCGCCAGCCAAAGTGGATCTGGGCCAGTGCCAAAAACACGATAAAAACCAACTAAATCAGAAAGTAAGTCCTCAACGCTAAAACCACTATCGGTATACCAGTTGAAGAGAATTGAGTCTTGCCATGCTTCAAATCTTTTTGCAGTTCCATACATAATGGTTAAGGCAACCTTTGCCTTAAGGGCAGGAGAAAGGCATGAGCGAACCATAACCTGCGTATGTACACCAGTATGAAAATTCAGGTCAACACCAAATAATCTTCTCCTTACTTCCATTTCCTGGTAATAATTTACTGGGAAGTACCAGTCATTGAATTTTTCATAGTATTTAGCAAAATGTTCTTGTTCCAGTTTTCTCTTTAACACTCTGGCATCATTCCCTTGCGCATGACCTAAATCAATCCATCCCAATTCCTCAGTATAAACAAGCCCATAATTTTTTGTTGTGGCAAACATACCATCAGTAATATCCATACGCTTACTCATCTGATACCTCCTTATATGAAAATTTTTATAGCAGATGAAGTTTTACAGAACAAATACAATGTTCTTATTTTTTATAGCGAACGATACACGAAATATATTATTCACAACCGGCACGGAACTCGCTCGGACTGGCGCCAGTACATTTTTTAAAGACGCGGGAGAAATAGAGCTGGTCGTCGAACCCGACATTGCGTCCAACGGTAGCAATCGGCATGCGTGTTGTACTGAGCAGCAGCTTCGCCTGGCTGATCCGCTGATCCTCACGCCAGCTCAACACGCTGATACCCAACTGTTGACGGAACAGGTGCGACAGGCGCGATGGCGACAGGCAGACATGCTGAGCAACGCTGGCAATATCGAAGTGGCTGTCCGCCAGATGATCGCTGATGTACTGACAGGCATCGCGCACGCGGTTATCCATCGGCGGATGCAGCGAAGCGTTGATCGCCTCCATGCGCCTCAGCAGTAACTGCTCCAGCAGGTTGATCGCCAGCAGTTCAGAGTAGCGCCCTTCCCCCTGTCCGGCGTGGATAATCTGGCCGAACAGCTCATTAAAGTGCGGCTGATGCGCTTCGTCCGGACGGAAAAAACCGGTCTGCGCAAAAATGGACGGCCAGGTGAGCCACTCCTGCCAGTAGGCGCGGGGACGAAAGTAAACCCACTGGTGATACCACTCGCTGGCATCCGGATGGCGTCCGTAGTGATGAATTTCACCCGGCGGGAACAACAAAATGTCACCGGGTCGGCAGACAAACTCCCGTCCCTGATTTTTAATCACCCCTTCCCCCCGAATCGTGAGGTTAAGGATATAGCCTTTCATCCCCAACGGCCTGTCGATAAAAAAATCCAGATATCCGTTGGCGTCTATCGGCGTTAAACCGGCGACCAGATGCGCGTTAAACGAGTACCCTGGCAGGAGAGGGTCATTTTGCGGTTCAGCCATAATTTCACGACTCCCGAGGTTCAGTGAGGAAACAAATTGTCCATATTACGCAGGACAGTATGGTTTGCGTCCTGCCTTGTTGCCGCACCATCACGGGCGGCCCCATCAACCCCGCTTGTGAAAAGCATTATGTCACGACTCAGTACGATGACTGCCACAAAAACGGGTAACAAAAGTGTCTATAACCAGAGCAGAAATGTCCACATTGATTATTTGCACGGCGTCACACTTTGCGATGCCATAGCATTTTAATCCATAAGATTAGCGGATCCTACCTGACGGTTTTTATCCCCACTCACTACTGTTTCTCCATACCCGTATTTCTGGATGGAGCAAGAGGATGGCAATTGCAATTGGCCTCGATTTTGGCAGTGATTCTGTGCGCGCGCTGGCTGTGGAATGCGCCACCGGCGAAGAAATCGCCACCAGCGTTGAGTGGTACCCGCGCTGGCAGGAAGGACGTTTTTGTGACGCCCCGAACAACCGGTTCCGCCATCACCCCCGCGACTACATGGAGTCGATGGAAGCCGCACTGAAAAGCGTATTGGCGGAACTCAGCGTGGCGCAACGTGCCGAGGTCGTTGGGATTGGCGTCGACAGTACGGGCTCAACGCCAGCGCCGATTGACGCCGATGGCAACGTGCTGGCACTCCGGGAAGAGTTCGCGGAAAACCCAAACGCGATGTTCGTCCTGTGGAAAGACCACACGTCAGTGGAAGAAGCCGAAGCCATTACCCGTCTGTGCCATACGCCGGGCAACGTCGATTACTCCCGTTACATCGGCGGCATTTACTCCAGCGAATGGTTCTGGGCCAAGATCCTTCATGTCACCCGCGAAGACCGCGCAGTTGCCCAGGCTGCCGTCTCGTGGGTTGAGCTGTGCGACTGGGTGCCAGCCCTCCTTTCTGGTACTACGCGCCCGCAGGATATCCGCCGGGGTCGTTGCAGCGCCGGGCACAAATCATTATGGCATGAAAGCTGGGGCGGTCTGCCGCCTGCCAGTTTCTTCGACGAGCTCGATCCGCTGATTAACCAGCATTTGCAATACCCCCTGTTCACCGACACGTTCACTGCCGATCTGCCAGTTGGTACGCTGTGCGCCGAGTGGGCGCAGCGCCTTGGTCTGCCGGAGAACGTCGTCATCTCTGGCGGCGCGTTCGACTGCCACATGGGTGCCGTCGGCGCGGGCGCACAGCCCAATGCGCTGGTGAAAGTCATTGGAACCTCCACCTGCGACATCCTGATTGCGGACAAACAGAGCGTCGGCGAGCGCGCCGTGAAAGGCATTTGTGGGCAAGTCGATGGCAGTGTGGTCCCCGGTTTTATCGGTCTGGAGGCCGGACAGTCTGCCTTTGGCGATATCTACGCGTGGTTTGGTCGCATTCTCGGCTGGCCGCTGGAGCAACTCGCCGCGCAGCATCCGGAACTGAAAGCGCAGATCAGCGCCAGCCAAAAACAACTGCTGCCCGCGCTGACCGACGCCTGGGCGAAAAACCCATCGCTGGATCACCTGCCGGTGGTGCTTGACTGGTTTAACGGCCGCCGCACGCCGAACGCAAACCAGCGTCTGAAAGGGGTGGTGACCGATCTGAATCTGGCCACGGATGCCCCGGCGCTGTTCGGCGGTCTGATAGCCGCAACCGCCTTTGGCGCAAGAGCCATTATGGAATGCTTTACCGAACAAGGTATTGCGGTTAACAACGTCATGGCGCTGGGCGGCATCGCCAGGAAAAACAAGGTCATTATGCAGGCCTGCTGCGATGTCCTGAACCGTCCGCTACAAATCGTCGCCTCCGATCAGTGCTGTGCGCTGGGCGCGGCTATCTTTGCCGCCGTGGCTGCCGGGGTGCATGCCGATATTCCTGCGGCGCAGCAGAAAATGGCCAGCGCGGTGGAAAACACGCTGCAACCTCGCCCCGACCAGGCACAACGTTTCGAACAGCTTTATCGCCGCTACCAGCAGTGGGCGGTAAGCGCTGAGCAACATTATCTTCCGACTGCCACCCCGGTTAATACTGCGCCGGCTGACCAGGCAACCCTGACTCACTAAGGACACGACAATGACTATTTTTGATAACTATGAAGTGTGGTTTGTAATTGGCAGCCAGCATTTGTACGGCCCTGAGACGCTGCGTCAGGTTACTCAGCACGCGGAGCACGTCGTCAAAGCGCTGAATACCGAAGCGAAACTACCCTGCAAGCTGGTGTTAAAACCACTGGGGACCACACCGGATGAAATCACCGCCATTTGCCGTGACGCGAACTATGACGATCGTTGTGCGGGTCTGGTGGTCTGGCTGCATACCTTCTCTCCAGCCAAAATGTGGATCAACGGCCTGACCATCCTCAATAAACCGTTGCTGCAATTCCACACCCAGTTCAATGCAGCCCTTCCGTGGGACAGCATCGACATGGACTTTATGAACCTCAACCAGACTGCGCACGGCGGTCGTGAGTTCGGTTTTATCGGCGCACGCATGCGCCAGCAACATGCGGTAGTCACCGGTCACTGGCAGGATCAACAGGCTCATGCCCGTATCGGTTCCTGGATGCGTCATGCGGTGTCGAAACAGGATACCCGTCATCTGAAAGTGTGCCGCTTTGGCGACAACATGCGTGAAGTGGCGGTTACCGATGGCGATAAAGTCGCCGCGCAGATCAAGTTCGGCTTCTCGGTCAACACCTGGGCTGTGGGCGATCTGGTGCAGGTGGTGAATTCCATCAGCGACGGCGACATCAATGCCCTGATTGACGAATACGAAAATAGCTACACCCTGACCGCCGCCACTCAGGTTCACGGTGAAAAACGCCAGAACGTGCTGGAAGCGGCGCGTATTGAACTGGGTATGAAGCGCTTTCTGGAGCAGGGCGGCTTCCACGCCTTCACGACCACCTTTGAAGATTTGCACGGTCTGAAACAGCTTCCGGGTCTGGCCGTACAACGCCTGATGCAGCAGGGCTATGGCTTTGCTGGCGAAGGCGACTGGAAAACTGCCGCTCTGCTTCGCATCATGAAAGTGATGTCAACCGGTCTGCAGGGCGGCACCTCCTTTATGGAGGATTACACCTATCACTTCGAGAAAGGCAACGATCTGGTACTCGGCTCCCACATGCTGGAAGTGTGTCCGTCGATCGCGGTGGACGAAAAACCGATCCTTGATGTTCAGCATCTCGGCATTGGCGGTAAAGACGATCCTGCCCGTCTGATCTTCAATACGCAGACCGGTCCGGCGATCGTGGCCAGCCTGATCGACCTAGGCGATCGCTATCGTCTGCTGGTCAACTGCATCGACACCGTGAAAACCCCGCATGCGCTGCCGAAATTGCCGGTTGCCAACGCGCTGTGGAAAGCTCAACCGGACCTGCCGACCGCGTCTGAAGCGTGGATCCTGGCCGGCGGCGCGCACCATACCGTCTTCAGCCATGCGCTGGATCTCAACGACATGCGTCAGTTCGCCGAAATGCACGATATCGAAATCACCGTGATTGATAACGATACCCGCCTGCCCGCCTTCAAGGACGCGCTGCGCTGGAACGACATGTATTACGGCTTTAAACGTTAAGCAAATGGTTGCCTGATGGCGCTTTGCTGAATCAGGCCTACATCTCTGTGTAGGCCTGATAACGCGTTTACACCGTCATCAGGCAGGGAGAAAAACATGCTAGAAGATCTCAAACGCCAGGTACTGGCAGCGAATCTGGCGCTGCCAAAGCACAACCTGGTCACGCTCACCTGGGGGAACGTCAGTGCCGTCGATCGCGACCACGGCGTCTTTATCATTAAACCTTCCGGCGTGGATTACAGCGTGATGACCGCAGACGATATGGTGGTTGTCAGCATCGCGACGGGTGAAGTGATTGAAGGTCAGAAAAAGCCCTCGTCCGATACGCCGACGCATCGTCTGCTGTACCAGGCTTTTCCCACCATTGGTGGTATTGTGCATACCCATTCGCGCCACGCGACCATCTGGGCGCAGGCCGGACAGTCCATTCCGGCAACGGGCACCACGCATGCCGACTATTTCTACGGCCCCATCCCTTGCACCCGCAAAATGACCAGCCACGAGATCAACGGCGAGTATGAATGGGAAACCGGCAAGGTGATCGTCGAAACCTTTAAGATGCATGGAATAGACGCCGCGCAAATGCCAGGCGTACTGGTGCATTCACACGGTCCCTTTGCGTGGGGGAAAAATGCCGAAGACGCGGTGCATAACGCCATCGTCTTAGAAGAGGTTGCCTACATGGGCATTTTCTGCCGCCAGCTCGCGCCACAGTTACCCGAGATGCAGCAAACGTTGCTGGATAAGCATTACCTGCGCAAGCACGGAGCGAAAGCCTACTACGGGCAGTAGCAGCGCCAATAACTGTATAAAACCCCAGCACAACACGTTGAACCAGGCTATAATCATGCCTGGTTTTTTTGATGGATAAACAGCGTGGCGCAGGCAGGTTTTATCTTAACCCGGCACTGGCGGGATACGTCGCAGGGAACTGAAGTCTCCTTCTGGCTGGCAACAGACAGCGGGCCTTTGCAGGTCACGCTTGCGCCGCAGGAGTCCGTTGCGTTTATCCCTACCGCGCTAACCGCCCGCGTCACGTCGTTATTAAGCAGTGAAAATGGTTATCGTCTGACGCCGCTCAACCTCAAAGATTTTCATCGTCAGCCGGTTTCGGGTCTTTACTGCCGTTCGCATCGCCAGCTGATGCGACTGGAAAAGCTGTTGCGTGAGAATGGCGTGACGGTTTATGAAGGCGATGTCCGCCCGCCTGAACGCTATCTGATGGAACGCTTTATCACCTCGCCAGTGTGGGTCGAAGGTGAGACGCGCAACGGTGCGATCGTCAATGCGCGATTAAAGCCCCATCCCGACTATCGTCCACCGCTCAAATGGTTGTCTCTGGACATTGAAACCACCCGCCACGGCGAGTTGTACTGCATTGGGCTTGAAGGCTGCGGGCAGCGCATTGTCTATATGCTCGGCCCCGAAAATGGCGATTCCTCAGAGCTCGATTTCCAGCTTGAATACGTTAACAGCCGCCCACAACTGCTGGAAAAGCTTAACGAGTGGGTTGCCCGCTACGATCCCGACCTCATCATCGGCTGGAATCTGGTGCAGTTCGACCTGCGCGTGTTGCAAAAACATGCTGAGCGCTACCGTATCCCGCTGCGTTTTGGCCGCGATAACAGCGAACTCGAGTGGCGTGAGCACGGTTTTAAAAATGGCGTTTTTTTCGCCCAGGCGAAAGGGCGGCTGATCGTTGACGGCATTGAGGCGCTGAAGTCTGCCTTCTGGAATTTCTCGTCGTTTTCGCTGGAGACCGTTTCGCAAGAACTGCTGGGGGAAGGTAAATCTATCGATAATCCCTGGGATCGCATGGATGAGATCGACAGACGTTTTGCCGAAGATAAACCCGCGCTCGCCACCTACAATCTGAAAGATTGCGAGCTGGTGACACGAGTCTTTCATAAAACCGAGATCGTGCCGTTCCTGTTAGAACGATCCACGGTTAACGGATTACCAGTCGATCGTCACGGCGGTTCGGTCGCCGCGTTTGGCCATCTCTATTTTCCACGTATGCATCGCGCCGGGTACGTTGCGCCGAACCTCGGTGAAGTGCCGCCCCACGCCAGCCCCGGCGGTTACGTGATGGATTCGCGTCCCGGCTTGTATGATTCGGTGCTGGTGCTGGATTACAAAAGCCTGTACCCCTCGATCATTCGCACCTTTTTGATCGACCCTGTCGGACTGGTGGAAGGGATGGCGCACCCGGATCCCGAACACAGCACCGAAGGATTTCTCGACGCCTGGTTCTCGCGGGACAAACACTGCCTGCCAGAGATCGTGACGTCGATCTGGCAGGGGCGTGACGACGCCAAACGGCACGGTAATAAACCGCTTTCTCAGGCGCTGAAGATCATCATGAATGCCTTTTACGGTGTACTCGGCACAACGGCCTGCCGCTTTTTCGATCCGCGCCTGGCGTCGTCGATCACCATGCGCGGTCACGCGATCATGCGTCAGACCAAAGCGCTCATTGAAGCCCAGGGCTATGACGTGATTTATGGCGACACCGACTCCACCTTCGTCTGGCTGAAGCGCGCCCACACAGAAGAGGAAGCGGCGAAAATTGGTCGCGCGTTAGTGGCACACGTCAACGCCTGGTGGACGCAATCGCTTCAGGAGAAGAACCTTACCAGCGCGCTGGAACTGGAGTATGAAACGCATTTCTGCCGCTTTCTGATGCCCACCATTCGTGGCGCGGATACCGGCAGCAAAAAACGCTACGCGGGTTTGATTCAGGAAGGAGAAAACCAGCGGATGGTGTTTAAAGGGCTGGAAACCGTGCGTACCGACTGGACACCGCTGGCGCAGCAGTTCCAGCAAGAATTGTATCTGCGCATATTTCGTCACGAACCGTATCAGGATTACGTACGTGAAACCATTGATCGGCTGATGGCGGGCGAACTGGACGAGCGTCTGGTCTATCGTAAGCGGCTGCGTCGACCGTTAAGCGAGTACCAGCGCAACGTTCCGCCACACGTACGCGCCGCCAGACTGGCTGATGAAGAAAACCTGAAGCGGGGACGCCCGGCGCAGTACCAGAACCGCGGCACCATTCACTATGTCTGGACCCTGAACGGTCCGGAGCCAAAGGATTATCAACACTCGCCGCTGGATTACGAGCATTACCTGACGCGACAGCTCCAGCCCGTCGCGGAAGGAATTCTTCCCTTCATTGATGATAACTTTGCTACACTACTGACAGGCCAATTAGGGTTATTTTGACGCGTGACGAATCCATCGCCATCCATTACCATAGCGCCCTTTCCATTCCTGGACCCCATTTACCGTTCTGCCATAGCATCTCCCTGGCAGAGGGTGGTTATTGCCTGCAATTAAAGATATAGAGCCGAACAAATATGCCTTTTACACTTGGTCAACGCTGGATCAGCGATACAGAAAGCGAACTGGGACTTGGAACCGTTGTCGCCATGGATGCGCGCACCGTCACTTTGCTTTTCCCCTCCACCGGTGAAAACCGTCTGTATGCGCGCAGTGACTCCCCCGTGACCCGCGTGATGTTCAACCCTGGCGATACCATTACCAGCCATGAAGGCTGGCAGCTGCAAATCGATGAAGTAAAAGAAGAAAATGGTTTGCTTGCCTACATTGGTACCCGTCTTGATACCGAAGAAGCCGGCGTCACGCTGCGTGAAGTCCTGCTCGACAGCAAACTGGCGTTCAGCAAACCGCAGGATCGCTTGTTTGCTGGTCAGATTGACCGCATGGATCGGTTTGCGCTGCGCTACCGCGCACGTAAATTTCAAAGTGAACAGTACCGCATGCCATGGAGCGGTCTGCGCGGCCAGCGCACCAGCCTGATCCCTCATCAGCTCAACATCGCCCACGATGTGGGTCGCCGTCATGCGCCGCGCGTACTGCTGGCAGATGAAGTGGGTCTGGGCAAAACCATTGAAGCCGGGATGATCCTGCATCAACAACTGCTTTCTGGCGCGGCAGAACGCGTGCTGATTATTGTGCCAGAAACCTTGCAGCATCAGTGGCTGGTCGAAATGCTGCGCCGTTTCAATCTACGTTTCGCCCTGTTTGACGACGAACGCTACGCCGAAGCGCAGCACGATGCGTTTAACCCGTTCGAAACCGAACAACTGGTGATCTGTTCTCTGGACTTCGCCCGCCGTAACAAGCAGCGTCTGGAACACCTGTGCGATGCCGAGTGGGATCTGCTGGTTGTCGATGAAGCCCACCACCTCGTCTGGAGCGAAGAGGCGCCGAGCCGTGAATATGTGGCGATAGAACAACTGGCGGAACGCGTGCCAGGCGTACTGTTGCTGACCGCCACCCCGGAACAACTGGGTATGGAAAGCCACTTTGCGCGTCTGCGCCTGCTGGATCCCAACCGTTTCCACGATTTCGCACAGTTTGTTGAAGAGCAGAAAAATTATCGCCCGGTTGCCGACGCCGTCGCTATGCTGCTGGCCGGTAACAAGCTCAGCAATGAAGAGCTCAACATGCTGGGCGAACTGATTGGCGAGCAGGATATTGAACCGCTGCTGCAAACGGCAAACAGCGACCGCGACGGTGCGCAGAACGCACGTCAGGAGCTGGTTTCCATGCTGATGGACCGCCACGGCACCAGCCGCGTGCTGTTCCGTAACACCCGTAACGGCGTAAAAGGCTTCCCGAAACGCGAACTGCACACCATTAAGCTGCCGCTGCCGACGCAGTATCAGACTGCCATTAAAGTGTCCGGCATCATGGGTGCCCGCAAAAACGCCGAAGACAGAGCGCGTGACATGCTCTATCCGGAACAGATTTATCAGGAATTTGAAGGGGATACCGGCACCTGGTGGAACTTCGACCCACGCGTTGAGTGGCTGATGGGCTACCTGACCAGCCATCGCTCACAGAAAGTGCTGGTGATCTGTGCGAAGGCGGCAACCGCCCTGCAGCTGGAGCAAGTGCTGCGCGAGCGCGAAGGTATCCGCGCGGCGGTCTTCCACGAAGGGATGTCGATTATCGAACGTGACCGCGCCGCCGCCTGGTTCGGCGAAGAGGACAGCGGTGCACAGGTGCTGCTGTGTTCAGAAATCGGCTCGGAAGGTCGTAACTTCCAGTTTGCCAGCAACCTGGTGATGTTCGACCTGCCATTTAACCCGGACCTGCTGGAACAACGTATTGGTCGTCTCGACCGCATCGGCCAGGCGCACGATATCCAAATCCATGTCCCGTATTTAGAGAAAACCGCCCAGTCGGTGCTGGTTCGCTGGTATCACGAAGGTCTGGATGCGTTCGAACATACCTGCCCGACCGGTCGTGCTATTTATGACACGGTTTACAGCAACCTGATTAACTACCTGGCGGCGCCCGAAGAGACCGATGGCTTTGAGGATCTGATCAAAAGCTGTCGCGAACAACACGAAGCGCTGAAAGCGCAGCTGGAACAGGGCCGCGACCGTCTGCTGGAGATCCACTCCAACGGCGGCGAAAAAGCGCAGCAACTGGCCGAAAGTATTGAAGAGCAGGACGACGACACCAGCCTTATCGCCTTTGCCATGAACCTGTTTGATATCGTGGGGATTAACCAGGACGATCGTGGTGAAAACCTGATTGTACTGACCCCATCCGATCACATGCTGGTGCCGGACTTCCCGGGGCTACCGGAAGACGGTTGTACCATTACCTTTGAACGTGACGTGGCGCTGTCGCGTGAAGACGCGCAGTTTATTACCTGGGAACATCCGCTGATCCGTAACGGGCTGGATCTGATCCTCTCTGGTGATACCGGTAGCAGTACCATTTCCTTGTTGAAAAATAAGGCGCTGCCGGTCGGTACGCTGCTTCTGGAGCTGGTATACGTTGTGGAAGCCCAGGCACCGAAGCAGTTGCAGCTTAACCGCTTCCTGCCGCCGACGCCGGTGCGCATGCTGCTGGATAAAAACGGCAACAACCTCGCGGCGCAGGTGGAGTTTGAAACCTTCAACCGCCAGTTGAGTGCCGTAAACCGCCACACCGGCAGCAAACTGGTTAATGCGGTGCAGCAGGATGTTCATGCGATTCTGCAACTGGGTGAAGCGCAGGTTGAGAAGTCCGCCCGCGCCCTGATTGACGCGGCGCGTAATGAAGCGGATGAAAAATTGTCTGCTGAACTGTCGCGCCTGGAAGCGCTGCGCGCCGTCAACCCAAACATTCGTGATGATGAACTCGCGGCCATTGAAAGCAACCGTCAACAGGTGCTGGAAAGCCTGAATCAGGCAGGATGGCGTCTGGATGCGCTTCGTCTTATCGTCGTCACGCATCAGTAACGGAGTCAAATATGGCGATGGAAAACTACAATCCGCCGCAGGATCCCTGGCTGGTGATCCTGTATCAGGATGAGCACATTATGGTGGTCAACAAGCCAAGCGGCCTGTTATCCGTGCCGGGGCGTCTTGAGGAACACAAAGACAGCGTGATGACGCGTATCCAACGCGACTATCCACAGGCTGAATCTGTGCATCGTCTGGATATGGCAACCAGCGGCGTAATTGTAGTGGCCCTCACCAAGGCGGCAGAGCGAGAGCTGAAGCGTCAGTTTCGCGAGCGCGAGCCGAAAAAACAGTATGTGGCGCGGGTATGGGGACATCCTGCGCCCGCAGAGGGACTGGTGGATTTACCGCTCATCTGCGACTGGCCGAATCGTCCGAAACAGAAAGTGTGTTATGAAACCGGCAAAGCAGCGCAGACCGAATATGAAGTGGTGGAGTTTGCGGAAGATAACACCGCGCGACTAGTGTTGAAGCCCATCACCGGACGTTCACACCAACTGCGCGTACATATGCTGGCGTTAGGCCACCCCATTCTCGGCGACCGTTTTTATGCCCCGCCTGAGGCGCTGGCGATGGCCCCCCGACTGCAACTGCATGCCGAGATGCTGACCATCACCCATCCCGCATACGGCAACAGCATGACGTTTAAAGCGCCAGCGGATTTTTAATCTTATAACGTAGCCCCTTTGAATTACGCTCGCGAATAGACACAAATCATTCGAGATGCATCGAGGCGGCAAGCGAAGAAATCCCCAGGAGCATAGATAACTATGTGACTGGGGTTTCACAGCGCGGCCAACAAAGAGGCAGCTTGAAGGATGCCGTGTAAATTTATTTAAAGCCTTTCTGCTCTTTGATCAGCTCGTAAGCCTTCTGAATTTCCTGCGCTTTTTGCTTCGCCATTTCCATCATTTCCGGCGGCAGACCTTTCGCCACCAGCTTATCCGGATGGTGCTCGCTCATCTGCTTACGATAAGCACGTTTAATGGTAGTCGCATCGTCAGTAGATTTAACCCCGAGGACGTTGCAGGCGTCCTCCAGCGTCGGGCCGCGTTGCGCCTGCTGCCAGCCACCGCCGCCGGACTGCTGCTGATAACCACCGCCAAACTGGGCTCCCCCTTGCATCATGCGCAGGAACTGATCGAACTGAGTGCGGGAAATGCCCAACTCTTCGGCAATCACATACAGCACTTCACGCTCGTTGGGATGCAGTGAACCATCGGCAAACGCCGCCTGAATCTGAATTTCAAGAAACATACGAATAAGATCGAAGCGACCAAAACAGACGCTACGAAACTGGCGCATTTTTTCACGTAACGGGTAATTATCTGATTTTCCGATACGAAACGCATTTTGCGCAGCCGATCGCGATTCACCGTGCAAATTCATCCTGTCCATCAGCACATTGGCGACATGGATATCGGCTTCGGTAACCCGTCCTTTCGATTTGGTTAAGTGCCCCATCACCTCAAAGGTGGTGGCAAAAAACAGCGCCTGACGCTCACGCTGGTTGGCAAACCACGCCATTTTGCGGCTGCGGGCTTTGTCGAACATGTGGCCAACCAACAGCCCCAGCACCACGCCCCAAAAGCCGCCGCCCATGAGCAGAGCCACGGCCACGCCAATTATTTTTCCCCAGTACTGCATAGACTCCCCAATTTGTCTCACTCTCGGTGAGGCCAGGTCCCACAAAATAAGCGGCTTTTTACGATCTTTCGGCTACGGTCAATTGTGGGACATCGCCTATAATTTGCATTATCATACCTGTCATTCACAGCCGTGACTAACACCACAGACGCTATAGCGGCAGGATTAACACTAGCGCTACGAACATGAGTAAGTTAGGCTGTGGCGGTTTGTCACGCGCGACGCTACTGATGATGGAACAATAAAATACAACGTATGAAAAAACGTATTCCCACCCTCCTGGCCACCATGATTGCCACTGCCCTTTACAGTCAACAGGGTCTGGCAGCCAGTCTCGCCTCACAATGTATGTTAGGCGTGCCAAGCTATGACCGTCCTCTGGTGCAGGGCGAGACAAATGAACTCCCCGTCACGATTAATGCCGATCATGCGAAAGGAAATTATCCTGACGACGCGGTGTTTACCGGCAATGTGGATATCATGCAGGGCAACAGCCGTCTGCAGGCCGACGAGGTGCAGCTTCATCAGAAAGAGGCTCAGGGTCAGCCTGAGCCTGTACGTACCGTCGATGCGCTCGGCAACGTCCATTACGATGACAACCAGGTTATCCTGAAAGGACCGAAGGGCTGGGCGAACCTGAACACCAAAGACACCAACGTCTGGGAAGGCGACTACCAGATGGTAGGCCGTCAGGGCCGCGGTAAAGCGGATCTGATGAAACAGCGCGGCGAAAACCGCTATACCATTCTTGAGAACGGGAGTTTCACCTCCTGTCTGCCAGGTTCTGATACCTGGAGCGTCGTCGGTAGCGAAGTGATCCATGACCGTGAAGAACAGGTCGCAGAAATCTGGAACGCCCGCTTTAAGCTGGGTCCGGTTCCTGTCTTTTACAGTCCGTATTTGCAATTGCCGGTCGGGGATAAACGCCGCTCCGGTTTCCTGATCCCCAACGCCAAGTACACGACAAAGAACTATTTTGAGTTCTATCTGCCGTATTACTGGAACATTGCGCCAAACATGGATGCGACCCTGACGCCGCACTATATGCACCGTCGCGGCGGCGTAATGTGGGAGAACGAATTCCGCTACCTGAGCCAGGCGGGCGCCGGTATTATGGAATTCGACTATCTGAACTCCGATCGCGTCTACGACGATGAGCATCCGAACGATGACAACTCGCGCCGCTGGCTGTTTTACTGGCGACATGCGGGGGTGATGGATCAGGTGTGGCGTTTCAACGTCGACTACACCAAAGTGAGCGACTCCAGCTACTTTAATGATTTCGATAACAAGTACGGTTCAAGTACCGACGGTTACGCGACGCAGAAATTCAGCGTCGGCTATGCGGTGCAGAACTTTGACGCCACTGTCTCAACCAAACAGTTCCAGGTGTTCAGCGATCAAAACACCAGCAGTTATTCCGCTGAACCACAGTTAGACGTCAACTTCTATCAGAACGACCTGGGTCCGTTTGATACCCGTATTTATGGCCAGGCCGTGCATTTTGTGAATACCAAAGACAACATGCCGGAAGCGACGCGCCTGCACCTGGAGCCGACCGTCAGCCTGCCGTTGTCAAACCAGTGGGGCAGCATCAATACCGAAGCGAAACTGCTGGCAACCCATTATCAGCAAACCAATCTGGACTGGTATAACAACCGTAATACCACTCAGTTGGATGATACCGCCAACCGTGTGATGCCGCAGTTCAAAGTCGACGGCAAGATGGTGTTTGAACGGGATATGAACATGCTCGCGCCGGGTTATACCCAGACGCTGGAGCCGCGCGCGCAGTATCTGTACGTGCCGTATCGCGACCAGAGCAACATCTACAACTACGACTCTTCCCTGCTGCAATCTGACTATACCGGCCTGTTCCGTGACCGCAGCTATGGCGGTCTGGACCGCATTGCCTCCGCCAACCAGGTCACGACGGGCGTCACATCTCGCATATATGATGAGACAGCGGTTGAACGTTTTAACGTTTCTGTTGGTCAAATCTACTATTTCACGGAGTCTCGCACTGGCGATGACAACATCCAATGGGAGAACGATGACCAGACAGGTTCATTAGTATGGGCGGGTGACACCTACTGGCGTATTTCGGATCGTTGGGGCCTGCGTGGCGGTATTCAGTACGACACCCGTCTGGATAGCGTCGCCACCAGCAGTTCCAGTATCGAATATCGTCGTGATGAAGACCGTCTGGTTCAGTTGAACTACCGTTACGCCAGCCCGGAGTATATTCAGGCGACATTGCCAGCAAGATATTCCACGGCAGAGCAGTACAAAAACGGGATTAGCCAGATCGGTACCGTCGCCAGTTGGCCGATTGCCGATCGCTGGTCGATTGTGGGTGCCTACTACTTCGACACTAACGTGAATAAACCCGCCGACCAGATGTTAGGTGTGCAGTACAACTCCTGCTGTTATGCGATCCGCGTCGGTTACGAGCGTAAGCTGAACGGTTGGGATAGCGATAAAGAACACGCGGTGTATGACAACGTGATTGGCTTTAACATTGAACTTCGTGGTCTGAGTTCCAACTATGGTCTCGGCACGAGCGAGATGTTACGTTCCAACATTTTGCCGTATCAAAACTCTTTGTGATCTGATTGATTTACCACGTAATCCGCAGTGCGGTTAATTGAAATGGAAAAAGTATGAAGAACTGGAAAACGCTGCTTCTCGGTATCGCCATGATCGCGAATACCAGTTTCGCTGCCCCGCAGGTAGTCGATAAAGTCGCAGCCGTCGTAAATAACGGTGTGGTACTGGAAAGCGACGTTGATGGCCTGATGCAGTCTGTCAAATTGAACGCCAACCAGGCAGGTCAACAGCTTCCGGACGACGCTACGCTGCGTCATCAGATCCTGGAACGTCTGATCATGGATCAGATTGTCCTGCAGATGGGTCAGAAGATGGGCGTAAAAATCTCTGACGAACAGCTTGATCAGGCGATTGCCAATATCGCTAAACAGAACAACATGACGCTGGACCAGATGCGAAGCCGTCTGGCTTACGATGGTCTGAGCTACTCAACCTACCGTAATCAGATCCGTAAAGAGATGACCATCTCTGAAGTGCGTAACAGCGAAGTGCGCCGCCGCGTGACGATCCTGCCGCAGGAAGTGGATGCGCTGGCGCAGCAGGTTGGCAATCAAAATGATGCCAGTACGGAGCTGAACCTGAGCCACATCCTGATCCCACTGCCGGAAAACCCAACGTCTGACCAGGTGAACGAAGCAGAATCTCAGGCGCGTTCCATTGTCGATCAAGCCCGTAACGGCAGCGACTTCGGCAAACTGGCGATCACCTACTCTGCTGACCAGCAGGCGCTGAAAGGCGGCCAGATGGGTTGGGGTCGTATTCAGGAACTGCCAGGCATTTTTGCTCAGGCGCTGAGTACCGCGAAGAAAGGCGACATCGTTGGCCCGATTCGTTCCGGTGTCGGCTTCCATATCCTGAAAGTGAATGATATGCGCGGCCAGAGCCAGAGCATCTCCGTGACCGAAGTTCATGCCCGCCATATTCTGTTGAAGCCGTCGCCGATCATGACCGATCAGCAGGCGCGTCTGAAGCTTGAGCAAATCGCCGCTGATATTAAGAGCGGTAAAACCACCTTTGCTGCCGCAGCGAAAGAGTTTTCTCAGGATCCCGGCTCGGCTAACCAGGGCGGCGATCTGGGCTGGGCGGCTGCGGACATTTTCGATCCGGCATTCCGTGATGCGTTAACCCGCATGAACAAAGGCCAGATGAGCGCACCGGTGCACTCCTCTTTCGGTTGGCACCTGATCGAACTGCTGGATACGCGTAACGTCGATAAAACCGACGCCGCGCAGAAAGATCGCGCTTACCGTATGCTGATGAACCGGAAGTTCTCAGAAGAAGCAGCAACCTGGATGCAGGAACAACGCGCCAGCGCTTACGTTAAAATCCTGAGCAATTAATGACGGTTGCTCAACGCGTAGTGATCACTCCCGGCGAACCCGCCGGGATTGGTCCGGATCTCGTCGTTCAACTTGCCCAGCGCGACTGGCCGGTTGAACTGGTGGTCTGTGCCGATGCCACGGTATTGACTGACCGGGCAGCAATGCTCGGTCTTCCCCTCACATTACGCCCTTACTCCCCGCAAAGGCCTGCTAAACCGCAGACTGCCGGCACGCTTACGCTGTTACCGGTCGCGCTTCGTGCGCCCGTCGTTCCTGGGCAGTTGGCCGTGGAGAATGGCGAGTATGTGGTGCAGACGCTGGCCCGTGCCTGTGACGGTTGTGTAGAGGGTGAATTTGCGGCGCTGATTACGGGCCCTGTGCATAAGGGCGTTATCAACGACGCGGGCGTGCCTTTCACCGGTCACACCGAGTTTTTTGAAGAGCGCTCGCAGGCGAAAAAAGTGGTGATGATGCTGGCGACGGAGGAGTTACGCGTCGCACTGGCAACGACCCATCTGCCGCTGCGTGACGTCGCCGATGCCATTACACCAGCACTGCTGCACGAAGTGATTGGCATTCTGCATCACGATCTGCGCACCAAATTTGGCGTGGACGATCCGCACGTGCTGGTCTGTGGTCTGAATCCGCATGCCGGTGAAGGGGGGCATATGGGCAGCGAGGAGATCGACACGATCGTTCCGGTGCTCGATACGCTCCGCGCGCAGGGGATGAAATTGACAGGTCCATTACCCGCCGACACGTTGTTTCAGGCCAAATATCTGCAACATGCTGATGCGGTACTGGCGATGTACCACGATCAGGGTCTCCCCGTGCTAAAATACCAGGGATTTGGTCGCGGCGTGAATATCACGCTGGGCCTGCCTTTTATTCGTACCTCGGTGGATCACGGTACCGCGCTTGAACTGGCGGGCCGGGGTGAAGCTGATGTCGGCAGTTTTATTACGGCGCTTAATCTCGCCATCAAAATGATTGTTAATACCCAATGAATAATCGAGTCCATCAGGGCCACTTAGCCCGTAAACGCTTCGGGCAAAACTTCCTCAACGATCAGTTTGTGATCGACAGCATTGTCTCCGCCATTAACCCGCAGAAGGGTCAGGCGATGGTCGAAATCGGCCCCGGTCTGGCTGCGTTGACGGAGCCGGTTGGCGAACGTCTGGATGCGCTGACGGTCATTGAACTGGACCGCGATCTGGCCGCGCGTCTGCAAACGCATCCCTTCCTGGGCCCCAAGCTGACTATCTATCAGCAGGACGCCATGACCATGAATTTCGGCGAATTGTCTGAAAAGATGGGTCAACCGCTACGCGTGTTTGGTAACCTGCCTTATAACATCTCTACGCCGCTGATGTTCCACCTGTTTAGCTATACTGATGCCATTGCCGATATGCACTTTATGTTGCAAAAAGAGGTGGTGAATCGTCTGGTTGCAGGACCAAACAGTAAGGCGTATGGTCGCTTAAGCGTCATGGCGCAATATTATTGCAACGTGATCCCGGTGCTTGAAGTGCCGCCGTCCGCCTTCACGCCGCCGCCAAAAGTCGATTCCGCCGTGGTGCGCCTGGTGCCGCACACTACGATGCCCTATCCGGTCAACGATATTCGCCTGTTGAGCCGCATCACCACAGAAGCGTTCAACCAGCGCCGTAAAACGATTCGTAACAGCCTCGGCAATCTGTTCAGCGTTGAGGTCATGACGGAACTGGGTATTGACCCGGCAATGCGAGCGGAAAATATCTCTGTCGCGCAGTACTGCCAGATGGCGAACTATCTGTCAGAACACGCGCCATCGAAGGAGAGTTAAGCATGATCAATTCGCCCCGAGTGTGTATTCAGGTCCAAAGCGTCTATATTGAAGCGCAATCCTCACCTGAAGATGACCGTTACGTTTTTGCCTACACCGTAACCATCCGCAATCTGGGGCGAGCGCCCGTGCAGCTACTGGGACGCTATTGGTTGATCACCAACGGTCATGGCCGAGAAACTGAAGTCCAGGGAGAAGGTGTGGTTGGCGTTCAGCCGCACATTGAGCCTGGCGAAGAGTACCAGTACACCAGCGGCGCTGTTATCGAAACGCCGCTGGGCACGATGCAGGGTCATTACGAAATGATTGATGAGAACGGCGTCGCCTTTACCATCGATATTCCGGTTTTCCGACTCGCCGTTTCCACTCTCATTCACTAAAACAATAACTATGGCAACATACCTTATTGGCGACGTTCACGGTTGCTACGACGAACTGATCGCATTGCTACAACAAGTCAATTTTACCCCTGAAAGCGATACCCTGTGGCTGACGGGGGATCTGGTTGCTCGTGGCCCAGGTTCACTGGACGTGCTGCGTTATGTGAAATCACTCGGTGACTGCGTGCGCCTGGTGCTGGGTAATCACGACCTGCATCTGCTGGCGGTCTTCGCCGGTATCAGTCGTAACAAACCGAAAGACCGCCTGAGTCCGCTGCTGGAAGCGCCGGACGCAGACGAACTGCTCAACTGGCTGCGTCGCCAACCGCTGTTGCAGATAGATGAAGAGAAAAAACTGGTGATGGCGCATGCGGGTATCACACCGCAGTGGGATTTGCAGACTGCCAAAGACTGCGCGCGCGATGTTGAAGCGGTGCTGTCGAGTGACTCTTACCCCTTCTTCCTCGACGCCATGTATGGCGACATGCCAAATAACTGGACGCCGGAACTGACCGGACTGGCACGCCTGCGCTTTATCACCAACGCCTTTACCCGGATGCGTTACTGCTTCCCGAACGGGCAACTGGATATGTACAGCAAAGAGTCCCCGGAGGATGCCCCGGCACCGTTGAAACCGTGGTTTGCCATTCCCGGACCGGTCAGCGAAGCCTACAGCATTGCGTTTGGTCACTGGGCGTCTCTGGAAGGAAAAGGAACGCCGGAGGGAATCTATGCGCTGGATACCGGGTGCTGCTGGGGAGGAAATTTAACCTGCCTGCGCTGGGAAGATAAGCAGTACTTTGTGCAGCCGTCAAACCGGCAGATGGATCTGAATGAAGGCGAAGCCGTTAACGCCTGATCTGTTTGCCTGATGGCGCTACGCTTATCCGGCCTACAAACCATCTCGTAGGCCGGATAAGACGCTAAGCGTCGCCATCCGGCACTCATCGCTTAGCGACGTTCCAGAATTTCGAAGCAATAGCTGTGTGAATTCTGCCCGTCAGCGTCGTGAAACTCGCTGAACACCGATTCCCAGTCGTCCGGCTCGTAGTCCGGGAAATGCGTATCCCCTTCCACTTCCGCATCAATGTGCGTCAGATACAGTTTCTGCGCTTTAGGCAGGAACTGCTCGTACACACGACCACCGCCAATCACCATAATTTCTGGTGCATCACCACAGGCGGTAATCGCTTCATCAACCGATTTCACCCACTGCACGCGATCGTCAGTACCCGGCTGGCTGCTGATGACGATGTTCTTACGTCCCGGCAACGGTCGGCCGATGGATTCCCAGGTATGGCGTCCCATAACGACAGGTTTATTTAACGTATTACGTTTAAACCAGGCGAGATCCGCAGGCAGATTCCACGGCATGGCGTTTTCCATGCCAATAACGCGATCTACCGCTAACGCAGCAATCAGACTGATCATTGAATATTTCCCGGAGCAAAAAAAATTGTCGCCACTATACGGAAAGAGCAATCTTTCGTCGACTAACGAACAGAAGAAGAGCACGAAAATTTTCCGATCTGCTGGCGAGTCCACGACTTGTCAGTGGACTCCCGGCATTACAGTAGTTCAAAAACAATTGGTTAACAGTAAAGTTTGCAGTACATCACATTTTTGACTTAGGTTGACGGTTTAACTTCTGGCTCATCGGCAACGTCTCCCGTGTGTTTGCCTTCCTCAGTCCCCTGCCAGCCATGACGCTGAATCAACGACAGATGTTCGCGATCCTCGGTGATGATTTCACTCAGCATCGCGCTGGTCCGTTTATAGACTGCCGCACGGGAGGTGGCATCATCCTCACCTTTCGCCATCTCTTCTACCATTTGTGTATTAAAGCGACGGAACAGGTCCGCGCGTTCACGCGCTTCATAGCGGCCAAGCCCAAGACTTTCCAGCGCCAGACGCCCGGTTTTAAGCGCGCCTTCAAACGTTTCACGTTCCGGTTGCTCGACGCCCGCCTGGCGCAAACGAATGTAATGATCGACATCGCGTGCCCGGGCAATAATTTGCAGGTTCGGGAAATGGTCTTTTACCATCTCCGTCAGCTCCAGGTTGGTTTGCGGATCGTCAATGGCGTTGATCAGCACTTCCGCTTTCGCCGCCCCGGCGGACTCCAGCAGATCCATCCGCGTCGCATCACCGTAGAACACCTTCATGCCAAATTTACGCAGCGTCTCGATGTGGTCCGGATCGTGATCGAGAACGACCATCTTCACACCGCTGGAGAGCAGTAAACGACCGGTGATCTGCCCGAAGCGGCCAAATCCGGCAATAATCACCCGCGGCTGTTCTTCATCAATTTCATCGGCTTCCCGCTCTTCACCGGAAGCGGATTTCTCCATTCGCGTAAGGATGACCAGGAAAATCGGCGTCGCGGCCATCGACAGTGCCACCGCCAGCGTCAGCGCCTTCGCCCATTGTGGATCGAGCACGTTCGCCATCTGCGCCGCGCCAAAGACCACAAACGCGAACTCACTGCCCTGTCCGAGGAGTACCGCAAACCAGCGGCGCTGCTTATTCGGCACCTGTAAAGGACGGGCAATCAGCCATAGCATCCCGGTTTTAATCACCAGGAAACCGACCAGCAGAATGATGATACGGAGTGGATTATCGATAAGCGTCCCGAAGTCGATAGACATGCCGACACCGATGAAAAACAGCCCCAGCAGCAGCCCTTTAAACGGCTCGATGTCGCTTTCCAGCGCGTGGCGATACTCAGAGCTTGCCAGCAATACGCCAGCCAGGAACGCCCCCATCGCCATCGACAGCCCAACCTCTTCAAGCAACAGCCCGAAGCCAAAGACCAGAAACAGCGCCACGGCGCTGAAGACTTCGCGCAGGCCAGAACGCGCAACGAAACGCAGCGCCGGGCGGGTCACATAGCGCCCCAGCAGTACCACCAGGACTAACGCACCAGCCACTTTCAGTGCCGACAGCGCGAATGCGCCAAGCGTGGTTGACGCCCCGCTGGTCGCCAGTAGCGGAATCATTGCCACCAGCGGAATCGCCGCGATGTCCTGGAACAGCAGCACAGCAAAGGCGCTGCGTCCCATCTGCGAAACGGTCAGGTTGCGCTCATTCATCGCCTGCATAGCTATCGCCGTGGAGGAGAGCGCCAGCGTCATACCAATCAGTTCCGCCACCTGCCAGCGCAGACCGAGGAACATACAAAACAGACCAATCAGGCCGCCGCAGACCACCATCTGTAGCGCGCCGCCGCCAAACACTGAAGCGCGCAGTTTCCATAGCCGCTGGGGATCAAGCTCCAGGCCAATGACAAACAGCATCAGCACCACGCCGATTTCAGCAAAGTGCAGAATAGATTCGGCATCGGTCACCAGACGTAACCCCCAGGGGCCGATGATGCACCCCGCAATGAGATACCCCAGAACCGAGCCTAAGCCCAACCGGACGGCAATCGGCACGATCAGCGCCGCCGACCCAAGATAAATCAGCGCCTGTATGAGCGTATGGCTATCCATTGTGCGCCTCCTGCCATGCCATCAGTCGTTGCTTGTAATGACGCGCCTGCGCCTGCAGCGTTTCGTCGTCGCAAATAAACGTACAGTGCATTGCAAACGGCGCAAGCCAGTTGAGCCCGCAGTAGATGGCTGTCGCCTGGAGCGGCTGTGAGAGTACGTCAAACCCCGGATGCGAGCCGATATCGAAGTGATTATCGCCGCCGCCAGTAGTCACCGCCCACATGACCTGCTTACCGCGCAGCGCGGTCCCGCCGTGACCATAGGCCCAGCCGTGGGAAAGCACTTTATCCATCCACAGTTTGAGTAGGGGGGGAACGCTGTACCATTGCATGGGATGCTGCCAGACGATCAGGTCAGCGCGAGAAAGCGCCTCTTGTTCCGCAGCGATATCAATATTGAAATCAGGGTAGAGTTCATAGAGAGAACGAACTTCGACGCCTTCCAGCGTCCTTGCCTGCTCAAGCATCCGTTTATTCGCATGCGAATGCTGCGGATAAGGATGCGCATAAATGATAAGAATCATGATTAGCCTGTTATTTTACCACTCTGTTTTATAAGAGAGTGTAGTCAGTAAACCAACAGGCTAATAGTGAATATTATTGAGCGGATGAATGGGGAAAATTGAACTAGTTATCCAGCTCGCTCATATTTTTCACCTGATCGCGGTTAATTTGCTCCGTCTGACCCGTTTCGGCATTTTTGTAGGAGACCAGGCCCGTGTCATCGTCTACCTGCGGTTTACCGTCGGTGACAATGGTTCGGCCATCGGTCGTACGCACAGCCTGGTTCGAGGAGCAGCCTGCGAGAGTAAAGACGGTTGCTGCGGTGAAAAGGGAAGCGATTAATAGTTTCTTTTGCATGGTGTTCTCCCTGCTTTTCAGTCATTTTCAGTGATATACCCATTAACTGTAGACGTACTGACTGAGGTTGAGGGGAAATACAGAACACTCTGAAGACTCACCTTAACACAACGGTTTCCTGCGAATCGTCATCGTACTGGTCTGGGCAAGCGTCAGACCGCGCGTTTCTGGCGCGAAGGCAATGGAGACCAGCAACCCGACCAACGAGATCCCCGCCCCCATCAGCATCACCTGACTAATACCATATTTAGTAATGAAAATAGGCAGCGCCCAGGTCGAGAGGATGGTACCGATACGACTCAACGACATGATAACCCCCACTGCGGAGGCGCGGATGTCGGTCGGGAACAGTTCATTGGGATAGAGCCATTGCAAATTCCCCGGTCCGCCGGAGAAAAAGGCGTACACCGCGAATGCCGTCACCACCAGCCAGATCCCCATTTCCGGGATCAGCCCCAGCACCGCCAACGCCAGCGTCATCATCACGAAGCTGCCAATCAGCAGCGGCCTCCGCCCCGCGCTGTTCAGCCAGAACATTGGCGGGATACAGCCCAGCATAAAGAACAGGCTGATCACCACATTCCCCAGCGCTGCGCTCTTCCCGGCCCCCAGTCCCAACAGGCCGACGATCTGCGGACCAAAGGTGTAAATGGCAAACATCGGGATCACCTGACAGGTCCAGATCGCGGCGACAAACAGCACAAACGGGAAGTGGCGACGATTAAACAATTGTAAAAAGCGCGTCTCCTGCGCTGTGTCTTCATCGAACGCAACCGGCTCACCGAACAGCTTGATCATCATCGCTTCACACTCTTTGACCCGGCCTTTACGCAACAGCCAGCGCGGAGACTCGGGCAGATCGAAGCGACCAATCAGGATCAACAAGCAAGGGATCGCCGCGCTGCCCAGCATCCAGCGCCAGCCGCCCTCGACGTCATAGAGCCAGTAACCAACCAGATCGGCGCAGGTCGCGCCGACGTACCACATCGCCGCAATAAAGCTTATAGAGAAGGCACGTTGGCGGGTACTGGAAAATTCGGTGATCATCGAGGTGGCAATGGGATAATCCGCACCAATCACCACGCCAATCAGCACCCGCATCACCAGCAGTTCAACCGGAGATGAGACAAACATAGTGGCCACCGATATCACCCCAATAGCGATGATATCGATAAGAAACATTTTGCGCCGCCCCACTTTGTCCGAGATATAGCCAAAAAAAGAGGTGCCGACAAACAGCCCGGCCAGCGTCCCCGCGCCCAACAGGCCAATCCACTCAGCATCCAGCTTCAGCGCAGGCGTGAGCTGTTCTAGCGCGACGCCAATCATCACCAGCACATAACCATCCAGAAACGGTCCACCGCTTCCCCACAGCATGATCCTGCGGTGAATAGAGGAGAACTGGATGTCATCAAAGTTCCTGGGCTGTTGCATGGCAATGTCCTGTTTGCCGACATTCGGCATTAGTGCTTAACTGCCTGATGGCGCTGCGCTTATCAGGCCTACTTATCCCCGTAGGCCGGATAAGGCGTTTTCGCCGCCATCCGGCAGTGGAGCGTATACCTGTACTCATTAACCGTAACGAAACTCCACGCCGAAGGTGCCGCGTGGGTACTCCCATTTTTCCAGCGCCGTATCAAGTCCGAGAATTCGACACGTTCCGCACTCCAGGCATCCGGCATAATCAAAGCGCACGCTGCCGTCATCCTGCTTTTTGTATAACCCGGCCGGACAGGCTTTGATCAACACTTCCAGCACCTGCTTATCCGGCGCAGTTTTCATGA
Source organism: Citrobacter sp. LST-B2 (assembly GCF_057983045.1). Lineage (NCBI taxonomy): Bacteria > Pseudomonadati > Pseudomonadota > Gammaproteobacteria > Enterobacterales > Enterobacteriaceae > Citrobacter > Citrobacter sp. LST-B2. The sequence goes on along the minus strand of NZ_CP192598.1, from coordinate 948,552 downwards.
TGATGTGCGGATGCTCTTCATCGACATTGAATTTGTTGACGCCCAGCTTGACGTCTACGTTGACGGGAGAAGTCATAATACGGTCACTCCTTTAATGCCATCCTTCATCAGGTTGATGAAGCCCACTTTCTTCGCATGGCGCAGGATCGTCTTACGCATCGGCACCGGCGCACTACCATCGACGGTAAAGAGGTCACGGGCGATACCAACAACCATTTCCGGGTAGCGGGTGAACATGCGCGGGTTATCGAGGAACGCCGGCAACCGCTGGTACATACGCATATCGCGCATCGGACCGTTGTCGAGATGCTGGCGATATTCCGCCAGCCCTTGACGGCTAAAGTCGTTGCTTTGCATGGCGGAAAGCACCGTTTTCGCCGCCGCTTCACCTGCTGCCACCGCGAGATCCATCCCGCGAATCGTGAAGCCGAGATTCATACACATACCCGCCGCGTCGCCCGCAATCAGCACGCCGTCGCCCACCAGCTCAGGCTGCATGTTCATCCCTGCTTCCGGCACCACGTGTGCCGCGTACTCCACCAGCTTGCCACCCGCGATCAGCGGGGCAACGGCCGGATGCTGTTTGAAATCTTCCAGCATTTGCGGGACCGATTTTTTCGCCTCTTTCAGATGATGAAGCCCGCATACCAGCCCCAGTGACAGGGTGTTTTCGTTGGTATACAGGAAGCCACCGCCCATCAGGCCATCCGTGGGCGATCCCGCGAACAGACAGGCCGCCCCTTCGTTACCCTGCAACTGGAAGCGATCTTCAATCACCGATTTCGGCAGTTCGATCAACTCTTTCACGCCGACCGCCACGTGCGAGGCCTCAACGCGTTTTGCCATTCCCAGTTTTTCCGCCAGCAGGGAGTTGACGCCATCGGCGAGGATCACCACTTTCGATTCGATGATGTCGCCGTCCGCTTCTACACCAACGACTTTGCCATCGCGCTGCACGACGTTATCCACGCGGATCCCGGTGATCAACTGCGCGCCCGCCTCTTCCGCCTGCTCCATCAGCCAGGCGTCAAATTTACTGCGCAACACCGAATAAGAGACCTGCGACGGGCCAGCCTTTTCACCGTTGAGATAGTCCACGGTCATCGCCCCGTTATCGGTCATAAAGGCGAGTTTTTCATGGGTAATGACCCGTTCAACAGGGGCCTGCTGAGCAAAGCCTGGAAGAATGCGCTCCAGACTGTGAGCATAGATGCGCCCACCGGTGACATTCTTCGCGCCAGCGGAATTTCCGCGCTCGATAACCAACACCTGGGCCCCTTCGCGGGCGAGCACCAGGGCCGCGACGGAACCGGCAAGCCCCGCGCCCACGATGATGGCATCAAAGATATCTTCGGACATACGTACTCCCTGCCTGAATGGGTTAGCGTGCCAGTGCGGTCGTCAGCGCGGGCAGGATTTTCAGCGCATCGCCGACAATGCCGTAATCCGCGTACTGAAATATCGGCGCATTTTTGTCTTTGTTGATGGCAAAAATAGTCTGCGCGCCGTTTGCCCCCACCATGTGCTGGATCTGCCCGGAGATCCCCACCGCCAGATACAGTTCCGGCTTGAGCATCAGATTCGAGATCCCGACATAGCGCTCATGCTCCATCCACTTCTCGTTTTCGGCGACCGGACGCGAGCAGGCCAGCTCCGCGCCAATGGCCTGACACAGCGCTTGCGCCAGTGAGATATTCTCTTTGCTGCCGATACCGCGTCCCACGCTGACCACCAGCCGGGCTTTGTCGAGATCGACGCTGTTACTCTGACGTGGTTGCGTGGCAGTGCGCGTGACGGTAATTCCCGGCGCCTGCCAGGCTACGCTGTGCGTCTCGCCGCTGCGGGTCGCATCAGGCTGTTGCGCCTCAAAAGTGCCGCTGCTGAGCGTCAGTACCGCAAACGGCGTGGAGAGCGTCTCTTCGCCCATCGCCAGGCCGCCATACACCATGTGTTTGACCGTCGCCCGGCCATCCTGCTGCGTCACGGTGCTGGCATCATTAGAAACCGCTGCGGCAAGGCGATAGCCCAGTTTTGCCGCCAGCAGTTTGCCGCGACGGGTGTTGGGCAGCAGCAACAGGCCAGAATCACCCTGTTGACGAACGGTCTGTGCCATCACGTCCGCATAATCTTCCACCATACGATCGTCCGGCTTGCCGCTCAGTTGCCAGACGTGATGTGCGCCCAACTGAATGGCCGTGGTTGCCTCATCGGCGCTTTGCACAAATGCGTTAATCTGTTCACCTAAAATCTGCGCGCCGCTCATCAGTTCCGGCAGGCGAGACACGGTATCGCTGAATACCCAGACGCTGGAAAACTTGCTCATAACATCCCCTTCTTAATTAATGATTTTGCGCAGACTATCGGCAAACGCAGCGATCTGTTCTTCACCATCGCCTTCAATCACAATGCGCTGGCGCTCACGTTGTTTCGGTGCGGCCACCGTTTGCGTGGACCAGGCATCCCCGGCGCTAAAGCCAATGTCCGCCGCTGACCAGACCTGAACCGGTTTTTTCGCCGCCCCCAGAATGGCTTTCATCGATGGTATTTGTGGAGAGTTAATATCGGTGGAAACGGCCACGACCGCCGGCAGCGGAATGCTCAGCGTTTCAATTTCATCTTCCAGTTCACGTTCAACGGTCAGCGTACTTTCCGTCAGTGAGAGGATCTTGCTCACGCCGTTGATGGCGGGAATGTTCAGCGTTTCGCCTACCAGCAGGCTGACCTGCTGGGCGTAGAGATCGGAGGAACCATCGCCGCAGAGAATCAGATCAAAACCCGACTTTTGCGCGGCAGCAGCCAGCGCTGCGGCGGTTTGCTGTGGCAATGCCTGCTCGAACCGATCGTCAATGACGACCACCAGTTCGTCCGGGCCGCGGGAGAGGACATCCTTACGCCCTTTCGCGTTGGTTAACGCCTTGCCGCCCACGCTCAGGGCGATCACCTGCGCGTCGCTGGTCTGCTGTTTCAGTTGGCAGGCCGCTTCAATCGCATTCAGGTCGTACTGGCTGATTTTGCCATCTGCTTTGCTGAAATCTAATGAACCATCTGCGTGATTGACGACAATATCCTGTTCATCAGGTACGCACTTGTAGCAAGTAATTATCTTCATTGCATCTCCAGAAATCATGAAGGAAACGTATATATATCGGCGGTGTTAAATACAGATATCACGCTCTTTAATTCGGAAATAAAACCATAATCACCAATATTGAAAATGTCACACACTGATATTCGCAACTTTCAATATTGTTAAGCACCTCACCAATATTGAAATCCGACGTCCAAAAGAAATATTTTCAATATTGCCTGGCAGATCACCAATATTGAACGCCAAACGGTGAAAAACCCAACAAATTAGAATTTAACCAAATGATAAATATACATTTTTAAGAGCTGCCCGCACCAAAACACCCCAAACAAAAAGTGTGACGAAGATTACAGAATGCCGCAAAACGAATACCCATTATGAGTTACTCGCCAACGCGTCCTGAGGTTAAACGGGTATCAACAAATATTTAATAAAAATAAACAAAAATAAAACAAACGGGAACGCTAAATAAATTTCGTTTTCAACCTGGAATTCACTCATGAAAAATGAAAAGAGAAAGTCTGGAATTGAGCCAAAAGTTTTTTTCCCGCCGCTAATAATCGTCGGAATACTTTGCTGGCTAACGGTACGCGATCTCGATGCCGCAAATGTCGTTATTAATGCCGTCTTTAGTTATGTCACCAATGTCTGGGGATGGGCATTTGAGTGGTATATGGTCATTATGCTCATCGGCTGGTTCTGGCTGGTGTTTGGTCCCTACGCGAAAAAGAAATTAGGTGACGAGAAACCGGAGTTCAGCACCGCCAGCTGGATCTTCATGATGTTCGCCTCCTGTACCTCTGCCGCCGTGCTGTTCTGGGGATCGATAGAGATTTACTACTACATCTCCACGCCGCCGTTTGGCCTGGAACCTAACTCTACCGGAGCGAAAGAGATTGGCCTCGCTTACAGCCTGTTTCACTGGGGACCGCTGCCATGGGCGACTTATAGCTTCCTCTCCGTGGCCTTCGCCTACTTCTTCTTTGTGCGCAAGATGGACGTCATTCGTCCCAGCTCCACGCTGGTGCCGCTGGTCGGCGAAAAACACGCCAAAGGTCTGTTAGGCACCATCATTGATAACTTCTATCTGGTCGCACTGATCTTCGCGATGGGCACCAGCCTTGGGCTGGCCACGCCGCTGGTCACCGAATGTATGCAGTACCTGTTTGGTATCCCGCACACGCTGCAACTGGATGCGATCATCATTACCTGCTGGATCATTCTTAACGCCATTTGCGTGGCCTGCGGCCTGCAAAAAGGGGTCAGGATCGCCAGTGACGTGCGCAGCTATCTGAGCTTCCTGATGCTCGGCTGGGTGTTCATCGTCAGCGGCGCCAGCTTCATTATGAACTACTTCACCGACTCCGTCGGGACGCTGCTGATGTATCTGCCGCGCATGCTGTTCTACACCGACCCGATCGCCAAAGGCGGTTTCCCACAGGGCTGGACGGTCTTCTACTGGGCGTGGTGGGTGATTTACGCCATTCAGATGAGCATCTTCCTGGCGCGTATCTCTCGCGGTCGTACCGTGCGTGAACTGTGCTTTGGCATGGTGCTGGGCCTGACCGCCTCCACCTGGATCCTGTGGACGGTACTGGGCAGTAACACTCTGCTGTTGATGGATAAAAACATCATCAACATCCCGCAACTGATTGCCGATCACGGCGTGCCGCGCGCGATTATCGAAACCTGGGCCGCCCTGCCGCTCAGCACCGCCACGATGTGGGGATTCTTTATTCTCTGCTTTATTGCCACCGTTACGCTGATCAACGCCTGCTCTTACACCCTGGCAATGTCAACCTGCCGTGAAGTGCGCGATGGCGAAGAGCCGCCGTTACTGGTGCGTATCGGCTGGTCAGTGCTGGTCGGCGTGATTGGCATCGTGCTGCTGGCACTCGGCGGCCTGAAGCCAATACAAACCGCGATTATCGCCGGGGGCTGCCCGCTGTTCTTCGTCAACATTATGGTGACGCTCTCCTTTATCAAAGACGCCAAAGTGCACTGGAAAGATAAATAAACCTAATTACCCCATGACATAGAGGTTAGAAGATGGATTTCAATTTCAATGATGAGCAGGAACTGTTTGTCGCCGGTATTCGTGAACTGATGGCCAGTGAGAACTGGGAAGCCTATTTTGCCGAATGCGATCGCGACAGCGTGTATCCGGAGCGTTTCGTGAAAGCGCTGGCGGACATGGGCATCGATAGCCTGCTGATCCCGGAAGAACATGGCGGCCTGGAAGCCGGATTCGTCACCGTGGCTGCCGTCTGGATGGAACTGGGACGCCTCGGTGCGCCTACGTACGTGCTGTATCAGCTGCCGGGCGGGTTTAATACCTTCCTTCGCGAAGGCACCCAGGAGCAGATCGATAAAATCATGGCGTTCCAGGGAACCGGGAAACAAATGTGGAACTCCGCCATCACCGAACCGGGAGCGGGATCGGATGTTGGTAGTCTGAAAACCACTTATACCCGTAAAAATGGTAAGGTTTATCTTAATGGTAGTAAGTGTTTTATCACCAGTAGCGCCTACACCCCTTATATCGTGGTGATGGCAAGAGACGGCGCTTCCCCGGATAAACCTGTCTATACCGAATGGTTTGTCGACATGAGTAAACCCGGCATCAAGGTCAACAAACTTGAGAAGTTGGGTCTGCGCATGGACAGCTGCTGTGAAATCAACTTTGACGATGTCGAGCTGGACGAAAAAGACATGTTCGGTCGGGAAGGTAACGGCTTTAACCGCGTAAAAGAAGAGTTCGACCACGAACGTTTCCTGGTAGCCCTCACCAACTACGGTACAGCAATGTGCGCCTTTGAAGATGCGGCGCGCTACGCCAACCAGCGCGTGCAGTTTGGCGAAACGATCGGTCGTTTCCAGTTGATCCAGGAGAAGTTCGCCCATATGGCGATCAAATTAAACTCCATGAAAAACATGCTGTTAGAAGCGGCATGGAAAGCCGACAACGGTACCATCACCTCGGGTGATGCGGCGATGTGTAAATACTTCTGCGCCAACGCGGCGTTTGAAGTCGTGGACACCTCCATGCAGGTTCTCGGTGGTGTTGGGATTGCGGGTAACCACCGCATCACCCGCTTCTGGCGTGACCTGCGCGTTGACCGCGTATCCGGCGGCTCTGACGAAATGCAGATCCTGACGCTCGGTCGTGCCGTGCTGAAACAATACCGTTAAGACAGCGACATGCCCGGTGGCGCTGTGCTTACCGGGCCAATGCTTTGCGTCTTATCAGGCCTACAAATTTATCAGGAGCATTTTATGGATCGTCTACCAATGCCTGCTTTTGGGCCGCTTGCCGGGCTGCGGGTTGTCTTCTCCGGGATCGAAATCGCCGGGCCGTTCGCCGGTCAGATGTTTGCCGAGTGGGGCGCTGAAGTTATCTGGATTGAGAACGTCGCCTGGGCCGATACCATCCGTGTTCAGCCAAACTATCCGCAGCTGTCGCGGCGTAATTTGCACGCGCTCTCGCTGAATATTTTTAAAGATGAAGGTCGGGAAGCGTTTCTGAAACTGATGGAAACCACCGATATCTTCATTGAAGCCAGTAAAGGTCCGGCGTTTGCCCGTCGTGGAATTACCGATGAGGTCCTGTGGCAACATAACCCGAAACTGGTTATCGCTCACCTGTCCGGCTTCGGCCAGTACGGTACCGAGGAGTACACCAACCTTCCGGCCTATAACACCATCGCTCAGGCCTTCAGCGGTTACCTGATCCAAAACGGCGACGTTGATCAGCCGATGCCAGCCTTCCCGTACACCGCCGACTACTTCTCCGGCATGACGGCCACCACAGCCGCGCTGGCGGCACTGCATAAGGTGCGGGAAACCGGCAAAGGCGAAAGTATCGATGTGGCGATGTACGAAGTGATGCTGCGCATGGGTCAGTATTTCATGATGGATTACTTCAACGGCGGTGAAATTTGCCCGCGCATGACCAAAGGTAAAGACCCCTATTACGCCGGTTGTGGGCTGTATAAATGCGCCGACGGTTACATCGTGATGGAGCTGGTCGGGATTACCCAGGTCACCGAATGCTTTAAAGACATCGGTCTGGCGCACATTCTCGGTACGCCGGAAGTGCCGGAAGGAACACAACTGATTCACCGCGTCGAGTGCCCGTACGGACCGCTGGTCGATGAAAAACTGGATGCGTGGCTGGCCGCACACACCATCGAGGAAGTGCAGACGCGTTTCGCCGAGCTGAATATCGCCTGCGCCAAAGTGCTGACCATTCCGGAGCTGGAAGGCAATCCGCAGTACGTTGCCCGCGAATCCATTACCCAGTGGCAAACGATGGATGGCCGCACCTGCAAAGGGCCAAACGTCATGCCGAAATTCAAAAACAATCCCGGGAAAATCTGGCGCGGCATGCCGTCGCACGGCATGGACACTGCCGCCATTCTGAAAAATATCGGTTACAACGACGCAGACATTAAGGAACTGGTCAGTAAGGGTCTGGCCAAAGTTGAGAACTAAATGCGAAATGCTGACCGGCTCGCCCGGTTAGCACAACGCCTGTGAAAATGGACAGGAGTGCAATGGATATCGTTGGCGGACAACACTTACGCCAGATGTGGGGCGATCTGGCCGAAGTTTATGGCAGTAAAACAGCGCTGATTTGCGAATCCAGCGAAGGGGACGTGCGCCAGTACAGCTACGCCTCGCTTAACGAGGAGATCAATCGGACGGCAAACCTTTTCCACTCGTTGGGCATTCGCAAAGGTGATAAGGTCGCCCTGCATCTGGATAACTGCCCGGAGTTTTTCTTTTGCTGGTTCGGGCTGGCGAAAATTGGCGCGGTCATGGTGCCGATCAATGCCCGTCTGCTGCGTGAAGAAAGCGCGTGGATCCTGCAAAACAGTGACGTTCAGTTGCTGGTAACCAGCGCCGCTTTTTATCCGATGTATCGGCAGATCCAACAGGCAAAGACGACGCCGCTTAGCCATATCTGCCTGATTGGTGAGGCGTTGCCGATCGCTGATGGCGTAAGCCATTTCACGACGCTGAAGGATCAGCAGCCGACGACATTGCGCTATACCCCACCGTTGTCCACGGACGACATGGCCGAGATCCTGTTTACCTCCGGCACCACTTCCCGCCCTAAAGGCGTGGTGATCACCCATTACAACCTGCGTTTTGCCGGCTACTACTCGTCGTGGCAATGCGCCCTGCGTGATGACGATGTTTACCTGACGGTCATGCCTGCGTTTCACATCGACTGTCAGTGCACTGCCGCCATGGCCGCCTTCTCGGCGGGCGCAACCTTTGTGCTGATAGAGAAATACAGCGCCCGCGCTTTCTGGGGACAAGTGCGTAAATACCGCGCGACCGTCACGGAATGCATCCCGATGATGATCAGAACGCTGATGGTTCAACCCGCATCACCGCTGGACAGAGAGCACTGTTTACGGGAAGTGATGTATTACCTCAACCTGTCAGTGCAGGAAAAAGATGCATTTGTTGAACGCTTCGGTGTGCGTCTGCTGACCTCTTACGGCATGACGGAAACCATTGTCGGCATCATCGGCGATCGCCCCGGTGATAAGCGACGCTGGCCCTCTATTGGACGCCCCGGCTTTTGTTACGAAGCAGAAATTCGCGATGAGCAAAACCGTGCGCTGCCCGCCGGTGAAATTGGGGAAATCTGTATTAAGGGTGTGCCGGGTAAAACGATTTTCAAAGAGTACTACGGCAGGCCGGATGCCACCGCCAAAGCGCTCGAGCCGAACGGCTGGCTGCATACCGGTGATTCCGGCTATCGCGACGAAGACGGTTTTTTCTATTTTGTCGATCGCCGCTGCAACATGATTAAACGAGGGGGAGAAAACGTCTCCTGCGTGGAGCTGGAAAATATTATTTCGGCACACCCCAAAATTCAGGACATCGTCGTTATTGGAATTAACGATTCAATTCGTGACGAAGCGATAAAAGCCTTTGTAGTTCTCAACGAGGGTGAAACGCTCAGTGAAGAAGAGTTTTTCAGCTTCTGCGAAAAAAATATGGCGAAATTTAAAGTCCCTTCAATTATGGAGATTAGAACCGACCTGCCGCGAAATTGTTCAGGAAAAATAATCAAAAAAAACCTGAAATAACCCTACAGGCAGGAATAACCCCTGCCAGACATCCTATTTTTGGAGATGAACCATGAGTGAATCTTTACATTTAACCCGCAACGGATCGATTCTGGAAATTATATTGGATCGACCAAAAGCAAATGCGATCGATGCCAAAACCAGTTTCCAGATGGGTGAGGTTTTTCTTAATTTTCGTGACGATCCCGAACTGCGCGTGGCGATTGTCACCGGCGCAGGCGAGAAGTTTTTTTCCGCCGGTTGGGATTTAAAAGCCGCGGCGGAAGGTGAAGCACCAGACGCCGATTTTGGCCCCGGCGGATTCGCTGGCCTGACTGAAATCTTCAATCTCGACAAACCGGTGATCGCTGCCGTCAATGGCTATGCATTCGGCGGTGGCTTTGAACTGGCGCTGGCCGCAGACTTTATTGTCTGTGCCGATAACGCCAGCTTTGCCCTCCCTGAAGCCAAACTCGGCATCGTACCGGACAGCGGCGGCGTCCTGCGTCTGCCGAAAATACTGCCCCCGGCCATCGTCAATGAAATGATCATGACCGGCAGACGCATGGATGCAGATGAAGCGCAGCGCTGGGGGATCGTCAATCGCGTGGTCAGCCAGCAGGAACTGATGGACAGCGCGCGTGAACTGGCACAACAGCTGGTGAACAGCGCACCACTGGCCATCGCCGCGCTGAAAGAGATTTACCGCACAACCAGTGAAATGCCGGTGGAAGAGGCTTATCGTTTCATCCGCAGCGGCGTGCTGAAACACTATCCGTCCGTGCTGCACTCCGAAGATGCGCTCGAAGGGCCGCAGGCGTTTGCTGAAAAACGCGATCCGGTCTGGAAAGGACGCTAATGCCTTATGGTGCTGCGCTTATCAGGCCTACGCAGGCCCGAATGTCTGCACGCTTGCGTAGGCCGGATAAGGCGTTTACGCCGCCATCCGGTAAACAACAATTGAGGAATGCCGATGAGTTTTTACGCCTTTGAAGGCTTAATTCCCGTGGTCCATCCCGAGGCGTATGTGCATCCCAGCGCAGTACTGATTGGCGATGTCATCGTAGGGGCTGGCGTATACGTCGGCCCGCTCGCCTCACTGCGCGGGGACTATGGCCGCTTAATCCTTGAAGCGGGATCCAACCTTCAGGATGGCTGCATTATGCATGGCTACTGCGATACAGACACGGTGGTACGCGAGAATGGACACATCGGACACGGTGCTATCCTGCACGGTTGCGTGATAGGCCGGGACGCACTGGTCGGCATGAACTGCGTGATCATGGACGGTGCGGTGATCGGCGACGAAAGCATTGTCGCCGCCATGAGTTTCGTCAAAGCCGGATTTACTGGCGCCGCACGACAGTTGCTGGTCGGCACGCCAGCCCGCGTTATGCGTGAGGTCAGCGAACAGGAACTGCACTGGAAGCGGCTGAATACGAAGGAATATCAGGATCTCGCCGTACGCTGTCGGGCATCGCTACGGGAAACGTCGCCATTAACGGCGGTTGAAGCAAACCGGCCGCGCCTGAAGGGCACAACGGAGGTGAAGCCTAAATCGGCCATGTAATCATGCCGGATGGCGGCGCAAGGCACCATCCGGCAAAACCGAACTTATCGACGCATACTTTTTGACAACATCATCTGCCATTTTTGCTCGCGGTTTAGTTCTGATGGCGGCACCGCCGACATCCGCGGCGATTTGCTGACCATCTTCACCTGCGCGCTATGCCCAAGGCGGGCATACAGCTGTGGATCAATATGCGTCACTCTGACCAGGCGCTGACACTGACATCCACGACCTTCCAGTTGATTAGGGATAGTCTTAGTCTCGCAATTAATCTCCCCAACCTCAGCGAGAATATAAGAGACGGTATTGATCGCTTTGCAGTGATCCATATTAAAGTGCTTCGCGATCTCTTTCGCACTTACCCAACGCTTTTCTGCCATCACCCAATCGGCAATTAACAGATAAAGCGGCTTTTCAACATATTTTTCACACATAAGCACACCATTTCACAAATTAAAAATCTTGTTATGCCCTGTCCGTAAAAATACAAAACAAGACCCTATTTAAATTGTGGGATTCAATGATAGTAAGCAACTTAGCGGCGCATTAGTGTGAGCCAAATCTTGCTTGTTACAATGAAAATTGTCCTGTTGCGCAATATATCTCCAGGAATGAACTGAGTGCATAAAAAAACGGCTCCGTTTCCGGAGCCGTTTTTAAAACCGGGGCAAATGATGCCGCCGCTTATTTTTTAATTTGCGCGTGCATTTCCTGAACGGAGATGACTTTCTCTGTTGCATCGGCATTCAGCGCCATCGCGGTGGCAAAGCCGCCGTTCAGCGTGGTGTCGTAGTGCACTTTGTATTGTAGTGCGCTACGGCGAATCACCCTGGAGTCTTCAATGGCGCGACGCCCTGCGGTGGTGTTGATGATGTAGGTGTATTCGCCATTCTTGATACGGTCCTGAATGTGCGGACGACCTTCATGCACCTTGTTCACCAGACGTGGGTTGATACCGGCTTCACCCAGCACAATCGCGGTACCGTGGGTGGCGTCCAGTTCAAAGCCCTGCTTCAGCAGTTTCGCCGCCAGGTCAACCACACGCTCTTTGTCGCCCTCACGTACGGAGAGCAGCGCACGGCCCTGTTTTTTCATGGTAGAACTGCTGCCCAGTTGCGCCTTGGCGAACGCTTCCGCAAAGGTACGCCCCACGCCCATCACTTCCCCGGTGGAGCGCATTTCTGGCCCTAACAGCGGGTCGACGCCCGGGAATTTGTTGAACGGCAGCACCACTTCTTTCACCGAGTAGTACGGCGGGATAATTTCTTTGGTCACGCCCTGTTCGGTCAGCGATTTACCGGCCATCACACGCGCCGCCACTTTCGCCAGCGGTACGCCGGTCGCTTTAGAGACGAACGGTACGGTACGCGCCGCACGTGGATTCACTTCAATCAGGTAGACTTCGTTATCTTTCACCGCAAACTGGACGTTCATCAGACCGCGAACCTGCAGTTCGAAGGCCAGTTTCTGTACCTGCTGGCGCATCACATCCTGAATTTCCTGGCTCAGCGTGTAGGCCGGCAGAGAACAGGCAGAGTCACCCGAGTGGACGCCCGCTTGTTCGATGTGTTCCATGATGCCGCCAATCAGCACCATTTCGCCGTCGCAGATGGCGTCAACGTCCACTTCAACCGCGTCATCCAGGAAGCGGTCGAGCAGAACCGGCGCGTCGTTGGAAACGCTAACGGCGGTCTGGAAGTAGCGGCGCAGGTCAGCTTCGTCGTAGACGATTTCCATCGCCCGGCCGCCCAGCACGTAGGACGGACGCACCACCAGCGGATAGCCAATCTCTTTCGCTTTTTCGACAGCCTGTTCGATGGCTGTCACGGTGGCGTTGGCCGGTTGTTTCAGCTTCAGACGGTCCACCGCATGCTGGAAACGCTCACGGTCTTCTGCGCGGTCAATTGCGTCCGGGCTGGTACCAATAACCGGTACGCCTGCTGCTTCCAGCGCACGCGCCAGTTTCAGCGGAGTCTGGCCGCCGTACTGCACGATTACGCCCTTCGGCTTCTCAATGCGCACGATTTCCAGCACATCTTCCAGCGTGACCGGCTCAAAGTAGAGGCGATCGGAAGTGTCATAGTCAGTAGAGACCGTTTCCGGGTTACAGTTGACCATGATGGTTTCGTAACCGTCTTCGCGCAGCGCCAGAGAGGCGTGTACGCAGCAGTAGTCAAATTCGATCCCCTGGCCGATACGGTTTGGACCGCCGCCAAGCACCATGATTTTGTCACGGTCAACGGACGGGTTCGCCTCGCACTCATCTTCATACGTGGAGTACATGTAGGCGGTATCGGTGGCGAATTCTGCCGCGCAGGTGTCCACACGCTTGTAGACCGGGTGCAGATTGTACTGGTCGCGCAGTTTGCGAACTTCCGCTTCACGGACACCGGCCAGTTTAGCCAGACGCGCATCGGCGAAGCCTTTGCGTTTCAGCTGGCGCAGGAAGTCAGGGGTCAGGCCGTTAATGCCCAGCTCTGTCACTTTCTCTTCCAGACGCACCAGCTCTTCAATTTGAACCAGGAACCAGCGGTCAATGTTGGTCAGGTTGAACACACCGTCAACGGAGAGGCCCGCACGGAAGGCATCGGCGATATACCAGATACGCTCAGCGCCCGCGTCTTTCAGTTCGCGGCGGATTTTCGTCAGCGCTTCCGGGTCATCCAGGCTCACTTTCGGGTCAAAGCCGGTGGCGCCCACTTCCAGACCGCGCAGCGCTTTTTGCAGAGATTCCTGCTGGCTGCGGCCAATCGCCATCACTTCGCCGACCGATTTCATCTGGGTCGTCAGACGGTCGTTAGCACCAACGAATTTTTCGAAGTTGAAGCGTGGGATTTTAGTGACCACATAGTCGATGGACGGTTCGAACGATGCCGGCGTACGACCGCCAGTGATGTCATTCATCAGCTCATCAAGGGTGTAACCCACCGCCAGTTTCGCCGCCACTTTCGCAATCGGGAAGCCGGTGGCTTTTGATGCCAGCGCGGAGGAACGGGATACGCGCGGGTTCATTTCGATCACAATCAGGCGGCCGTTTTTCGGGTTCACCGCGAACTGCACGTTTGAACCGCCGGTTTCTACGCCGATTTCACGCAGTACCGCCATCGAGGCGTTACGCATGATTTGATATTCTTTGTCGGTCAGCGTCTGGGCCGGTGCCACAGTGATGGAGTCACCGGTGTGAATGCCCATGGCGTCGAAGTTTTCGATGGAGCAGACGATGATGCAGTTGTCGTTTTTATCACGCACCACTTCCATCTCGTACTCTTTCCAGCCAATCAGCGATTCATCAATCAGCAGCTCGTTGGTTGGGGAGAGATCCAGGCCGCGAGTACAAATTTCTTCAAACTCTTCGCGGTTGTAGGCGATACCGCCGCCGGTGCCGCCCATGGTAAAGGACGGGCGGATGATGCACGGATAGCCGACGTCAGCCGCTACCGCCAGCGCCTCTTCCATCGTATGGGCAATGCCCGAACGCGCGGTGTCGAGACCGATTTTCTTCATCGCGATATCGAAGCGACGACGGTCTTCGGCTTTATCAATCGCATCGGCGGTCGCACCAATCATGGTCACACCGAATTCGGCCAGCACGCCCTGGCGCTCCAGTTCCAGCGCACAGTTCAGCGCCGTCTGACCGCCCATGGTCGGCAGCACCGCGTCCGGGCGCTCTTTCTCAATAATCTTGCGCACGACTTCCCAGTGAATCGGCTCGATGTAGGTCGCATCGGCCATTTCCGGGTCGGTCATGATGGTCGCGGGGTTGGAGTTCACCAGAATGACGCGGTACCCCTCTTCACGCAGCGCTTTACACGCCTGCGCGCCGGAGTAGTCAAACTCACACGCCTGACCGATAACAATCGGACCCGCGCCCAGAATCAGGATACTTTTTATGTCTGTACGTTTTGGCATGGCTCTCTTAACTCCTGATTATTTCGCGGACTGACGGTAAAGCTCAATTAACTCGATAAAGTGGTCGAACAATGGCGCGGCATCGTGAGGACCCGGGCTCGCTTCCGGGTGGCCCTGGAAGCTGAATGCCGGTTTGTCGGTGCGATGAATCCCTTGCAGGGTGCCATCGAACAGCGACTTGTGGGTCACACGCAGATTGGCCGGCATGGACGCTTCATCCACCGCAAAGCCGTGGTTCTGGGCCGTAATCATCACCGTATTGTTGTCGATATCTTTGACCGGATGGTTACCACCGTGGTGACCGAATTTCATCTTCACGGTTTTTGCCCCACTCGCCAGCGCCAGCAGCTGATGGCCTAAGCAAATGCCAAACACCGGAATATCGGTCTCGAGGAATTTCTGAATTGCGTCGATAGCGTAATCGCATGGCGCCGGGTCACCAGGGCCGTTCGACAGGAAGATCCCGTCCGGATTCATCTTCAGCACATCTTCTGCCGACGTTTTTGCCGGGACAACCGTCAGGCGGCAGCCTCTGTCCACCAGCATGCGCAGAATGTTGCGCTTGGCGCCAAAGTCATAGGCGACAACATGGAACGGCAGTTCGTCTTCTTTCTTTGCTTCCGGCAGGTCGCCCGCCAGCGTCCAGCTCCCCTGGGTCCAGCTGTAAGATTCCGTGGTGGTCACTTCTTTGGCAAGATCCATGCCGTTCAGGCCCGGGAAGGCTTTCGCTTTTTCCAGCGCCAGCGCCGCATCCGGGTTATCGCCCGCGATAATGCAACCGTTTTGCGCCCCTTTCTCGCGCAGCAGACGCGTCAGCTTACGGGTATCGATATCGGCAATCGCCACAATGTTATGGCGTTTCAGGTAAGAAGAGAGGTCTTCGGTATTGCGGAAGTTGCTCGCAATCAGCGGCAGGTCACGAATGACAAGGCCTTGCGCATGGACCTGGGAGGATTCTTCATCGGCGGCATTGGTGCCGACATTACCGATATGGGGATAAGTAAGAGTAACGATTTGGCGGGAATAGGAAGGATCAGTGAGGATTTCTTGATAACCGGTCATTGAAGTATTGAAAACGACTTCCCCAACCGCCGAACCTGTTGCCCCTATGGCCCGACCGTGAAACTGGGTTCCGTCTTCCAGAACCAATAGCGCTGACTTAATCAAAACACCCTCCAGAGAATATTCACTCACTTTATTTGCATATTAATGCATTCGCATAGCATGAATCAATGCAAATTTGCTTACCCGTGGATTTCTGGCAAACGGCGGCATTCTGGAGATAAGGCAGGCAAAAGTCAACTTAAAGGCGGTATTTTTTATATTCTTTTGCGACTCAGGATGAAATCAACGGATTTAACAGGCAAAAAGATCAGCTAACCCTGGCAGGAAAACGCTTGCGTGAACAATTATGCGTAGAAAATAGTCTCAGGCTTCGAAAAAGTGGACCACTTGGTCAAAATTTACATTCAGGCAACGTAAAAAAGAGAGAAAAGATAGATTTTTACGCCATTTGTAATGAAAGCAATCTGTAACAGGTAAAATAAAAGGGCAATAAAAATATTGCCCCATGTAATCAATGCATTGAGATTACAATAACCACATCACGAAAGGTAATAATTAACTATAAATTGTTGAGATCAAGGACATCTCGCATATCAAAAAGACCATTTTTCTTTGCACTAACCCAAAGTGCCGATCTCACCGCACCATTGGCAAAAGTCATACGGCTGGACGCTTTGTGGGTGATTTCGACACGTTCGCCGATATCGGCAAACATGGCGGTATGTTCGCCCACAATGTCCCCGGCGCGGACGGTGGCAAAGCCAATTGTTCCCGGCACGCGTTCGCCGGTGTAGCCTTCGCGACTGTAGACGGCGCATTCTTTTAGATCTTTATCCAGCGCATGGGCAATCGCCTCCCCCATCGCCAGCGCGGTGCCTGACGGCGCGTCAACTTTATGGCGGTGGTGAGCTTCAATGATTTCAATGTCGGTATAGTCGCCCATCACCTTCGCCGCCTTTTCCAGCAGCTTAAGCATCACGTTGACACCGACGCTAAAGTTCGCCGCGAAGACAATGCCAATGTCCTGCGCGGCATCGCGAATCGCCTGTTTTCCCGCATCGTCAAAACCGGTGGTGCCAATGACCATCCCTTTGCCATGCTGACGACAAAACGCCAGATGATTCAGCGTGCCTTCCGGACGGGTAAAATCGATGAACACATCGAAATCATCTTTTACTGCCTCAAGGCGACTTTGCACGGTAACGCCGGTTTTCCCGACACCCGCCAGTTCTCCGGCATCGCTGCCCAGCAGTGACGATCCCTCGCGCTCAAGCGCCGCACCAAGCGCAACGCCATCCATCTGCAGCGCTGCCTGAATTAACTGGCGGCCCATACGGCCACCCGCGCCCGCTATCGCGACACGGACCTGTGCATCATGCATAGTTATTCTCTTACGTTAAAATGATGTAAATCGTTTTCAGATTAACCAGCACGTCGTCATGCCGCTAGCCAAAAACGTCGATAATTAGAATTTAATGATAAACAGCGAGAGATATCAGTAAAAGACATGACGATCAGCGAAAACCACATGATTCTCTGACCACCAGTGCCGGAGGCAGAATAATGCGTTTCGCCGGCTCATCGTTCCCCTGAATACGACTGTAAAGTAACTCTCCCGCCTTACGACCAATCTCTTTTGCCGCGACCGACACGGTGGTCAGCGCAGGCTGAACCAACGCCGCTTCGGTAATATCATCGAACCCGACTAATGCAAAGTCGCGCCCGGGTTCACGCCCCATTTTACGTAGCGCCTGCATTACCCCCAATGCCACAATATCCTGATAACACACCGCGGCAGTAATTTGTGGATGTTGCATCAGCAGAGACTCCGCCACTTTCGCGCCATCAATCTGGCTGGCCTGAGTGGCAACGATCCACTGCGGATTCGGTGAAATGCCATATTCCAGTAGTGTGCTGGTAAATCCGCCAATGCGCTGCGCCCGGCTCCCTGAATTCGGGCTGCCGCCGATGAAGGCGATATTTTTGTGCCCCAGTTTAACTAAATGGGTCGTTGCCATTTGCGTCCCGAGAAAATTATCGGTGCCGACAAAATCAAAGTCCGGATCGCTAAGCGGGCGAACCACCATGATAGCGGGAATATTACGCCGTTTAAGCGCTTCAAAGAACGAGGTCGGTGTTTCCCGCGCCGCGCAGAGCACCATACCGCAGGCGTTATTGCGCATCAGAGAATCAACAAACTTTTGCTGGCGCTCGCCGGACTCTTCGCTGTTCGCCAGAAACAACAGCAGATCGTGCCGCTCCATTTCATGACTGAGCCCCGCCGTCATCTCGCCATAAAATGGGTTAGTAATATCATGCAACAAGAGCCCGACCTGATTGCTGCTGCGATTACGCAAATTCGCTGCGGTCTGGTTATAGACATAGCCAGAATCATCCAGCGCTTTAAGTACGCGTTCACGCGTTGCCTGTGAAATACGCCCCCGATTACGCAGTACCATCGACACGGTCGCCGTGGAGACGCCAGCGCGTTCCGCAACCTGCGCCAGGGTAATGGTTGTCATGACTTCTCCTGTTTCTCGCAAAGGTTAATCGAATAACCTCACTAATGTGCCAGTACGTGTGATTCTCATCACGCTGATGAGCTTTTTACCGCCCTGGTTTCTGATTATGGCGGGTTAATCGCGTTAACCACCCTATGAAAATAAGGTTAATCGATTAATCTTTAATTAGCCAACACGGAGAGAGAAAATGCGTACAACCTATAATAAATTCCCTGAGGTTTATGTTCAGGGCTATGACGACGAGGCCTGGCAAGGCTGGGCGTCGGTCCATTCGGTACTTCGCAGCCGGGTTTCTGAATCGCCTAAAACCGTACTGATTATCGATTGTTATCCGGGCGTGCGACTGGATGAGCTGGAGCAACACCTCTTCGCCGCGCTAAACGCCACCGTAGTGATTAATGTTGAATCCGCGCGACGGGATGAGCAGGCGCTGCATGAGTTGTTGGCGCGTAATCTGACCGATGACCGCGTCTTTGGCGTTCTCTCCTGTCACCATCTTGATGAGTTTTTTGATCCCGACAAGCTCAACCGGATGCGTCAACAGATTGAAGCCATCCCCGAAGGTCTCGTGGTGGTATATGGGCCAGGCGCGGCGCTGGCGCATCCCGGCGATGTGTTGGTGTATGCCGATCTGCCGCGCTGGGAAATTCAACAGCGTATGCGTCATGACGGTCTCGGTAACTGGGGCGCAAAAAACCAGAATGAAGATATTCTTCGTCGCTATAAACGCGCCTTTTTTATTGAATGGCGGGTCTTTGACCGGCACAAAACGCCGCTGCTCAAACGCGCTGATTATTTGCTGGATACGACGGTCGCAGGCGCGCCCGCAATGGTCAGCGGCGAAGCGCTACGCGCCGGGTTGCAACAAACCACCACGCAACCGTTTCGCGTCGCCCCCTTCTTTGACCCTGGCGTCTGGGGCGGGCAGTGGATGAAACAACAATTCGATCTCGATCCCTCAGCGCCCAACTACGCGTGGTGTTTTGATTGCGTGCCCGAGGAAAACAGCCTGTTACTGCGTTTTGGTCATGTGCGGATCGAGATCCCCTCTCAGGACCTGGTGCTGACGTATCCCCGCGCCCTGCTTGGCGAGAAAGTTCATGCTCGTTTTGGCGCGGAATTTCCGATTCGTTTTGACTTTCTCGATACCATTGGCGGTCAGAACCTGAGCTTCCAGGTTCATCCGGTTACTGAATACATCCAACAGCAATTTGGTATGCACTATACCCAGGATGAGAGTTACTACATCCTTGAAGCAGAGCCAGATGCGGTGGTCTACCTGGGCACAAAAACCGGGATCGTACCAGGCGAGATGCTGGACGATTTACGCGCGGCGGGACGAGGCGAGAAAGCCTTTGATGACGAGCGGTTTGTCAATCAATTCCCTGCCCGTAAGCACGATCATTTTCTCATCCCTGCCGGAACCGTCCATTGCTCAGGCGCCGGGACAATGGTCCTGGAGATCAGTGCCACGCCGTATATTTTCACCTTCAAACTGTGGGACTGGGGGCGTCTGGGTCTGGACGGATTGCCGCGTCCTGTCCATCTTGACCACGGTCAACAAGTCATTGACTGGCAGCGCGATACACAATGGGTTCAAGACAATCTGATCAACCGTATTGAGCCCATCGCTGAAGGGGACGGCTGGCGGGAAGAAAGAACCGGGATGCACGAACGTGAGTTTATCGAAACCCGCCGTCACTGGTTTACTGCCCCAGTGACACACCATACTCAGGGTGGTGTGAACGTTCTGAACCTGGTCGAAGGTGCGCAAGCCGTGGTCGATAGTCCGAGCGGCGCATTTGCTCCCTTCATCGTTCACTATGCAGAGACCTTTATCATCCCGGCAGCCGTTGGGGAATACCGAATTTCACCTTCAGGCGACAGCGTTGACCAGCCTCTGGCGACGATCAAAGCCTGGGTAAGAGGATAAGCCGATGATCCACATTATTGTTGCCAGTCACGGTCCTCTGGCGGAAGCGCTTCTTACCAGCGGACGCATGGTTTACGGCGAATTACCGCATGTTTACGCCGTGACACTAAGCGAACAGGCCGGTATCGAAGGGTTTAAAACGCGCTTTAGAGAAGTACTGGCACAGGCGGGACAACACGCTGACGGAGTACTGGTGCTCTGCGATATGCAAAGTGGCACGCCGTGGAACGTCGCCTGCCAGCATGCTTTTTCACCACAAACGTTGCCTCCCATCGCCGTTGTGGCAGGAGTGAATCTGCCGATGCTGCTGTTAAGCGAGGAAGTGCTTCCATTCATGGATGTCCATGCCGCAGCCGATACCCTGCTGGCGTTAACTGCCCCCACGTTGACGAAGGCTGCCCCGGTTTTTTCCGTGCAGTCAGATGATTTTTAAAGGAAACCGCTATGAGTATTTCTTTTGTCCGTATCGATGACCGCGTTATTCATGGGCAGCTCGTCACACGTTGGGCCAAAGAGCTGCCCTGCGATGGCATTGTCGCCATTGACGATGCCGTCGCGGCCGATCCCCTGCTCTCCTCGGTGATGAAAGGCGCCGTGCAGGACACCAAAGTCTGGTTGTTTGATACCGCCACCGCGATTGAGAAACTGCCCAAAGTCATCGCCAGTGAGAAACGTTATTTCGTGATTGGCAAATCGCCGGTCACGCTGATGCGCATCGAAGAAGCGGGTATCAGTCTGCACAACGCCAACGGCAAAATTAACGTCGGTCCAATGAGTGCGCGCGCCGACACCACGACAATTGGCCCTAATCAATCAGTCAATGCACAGGAGATCGCCGCCTTTGACTGGCTGACGCAGCGCGGGCATCAGGTTGAATTCCGGCTGGTGCCGGATGCCAGTTGCTACAGCTGGCAGGATGCGCGCCAGAAGCTGAAATAAGGAGCGGACGATGATTATCGAAGCGATGTTGATTGGCATTCTGTGTTATCTCGGCGCCCTCAGCAGCCCCTGGCTGTTGGGACTGACGGGCGGCTGGTATTTAATCACTCGACCGCTGATTTCCGGCACGTTGGTCGGGATTATTCTCGGTGACATGAAAACCGGGATCATGATTGGCGTTGCGGTTCAGGCAGTATATATCGCGATGGTCACGCCCGGCGGCTCAATGCCTGCCGATCTCAACTTTGTGGCTTACCCGGCCATTGCATTGGGGATCCTCTCAGGCAAAGGCCCGGAGGTCGCGGTCGCCTTAGCCGCTACCATCGGGATTGCCGGGACCATCTTATTTAATGCGATGATGGTACTGAACTCTTTCTGGAACCATCGTGCCGATGCGGCACTGGTTCGGGGCGATGAGCGGGGAATTTACCTGAACAGCGCCATCTGGCCTCAGGTGACAAACTTTGTCCTGCGTTTTGTGCCCACCTTTATTGCGGTTTACTTTGGCGCACAGTACATCAGCGGTTTTATGGACAGCCTGCCGAAGATGGTGTTGTCGACAATGAACGTACTGGGCGGCATTCTGCCCGCCGTCGGGATTGCAATTCTGCTCAAGCAGATCATCAAAAATTACACCATGTTGATCTACTTCCTCGTCGGTTTCGTCTGCATCGTCTTTTTAAAACTCAACATGGTCGCGCTGGTGATCGTCGGTTCACTGTTGGCGCTGATCCACTATAACTACAAGCCGGAACCGCCGCAGGCTGCAAACGCGACGTCGGTTACCCGCGATGATGAGGATGAATTCTGATGGAAGAACGTACGCTGACCCGTAAAGATCTTCGCCGCTGCTGGCGGGCCTGGATGATGCATAACTTATCGTCGATGAGTTTTGAACGTCTGGAATCTTTTGGATTTTGTCTGAGCATGTTGCCGGTGGCGAAAAAGCTCTATCCCGATGCCGCACAACGAACCGAAATGTTGCGTCGACACGCCTCGTTCTACAATACCGAACCCCAGATTGGCGCCATTGTGAATGGAATGGCGCTGGGGCTGGAAGAGAAAAAAGCGAACGGAGAGCCGATCGACGGAGAGACGATCAACACCCTTAAGGTGGGTTTAATGGGTCCCATTGCCGGGATCGGTGATTCCATGATCCCTGGGATGTTGATCCCCATCCTGCTCAGTATCGGCATGGCGCTGGCGGCAGGCGGCAATATCCTCGGTCCCTTGTTTTATACCGTCGCCTGGCTTGCGATCATCATTCCCGGCTCATGGTTCTTGTTTCTGAAAGGCTACAAAATGGGCTCCGGCTCGGTAGAAATACTGGTGAGCAGCAAGTCCACTCGTCTGCGCGAAGCCTTATCGCTGTTAGGCGTTTTCGTTATGGGGGGCGTCGCAGCCAGCTACGTGAAGCTTGGAACCGGGATGGAGTTTATTACCAAAGATGGTGTGAATATCCATGTTCAGCAGATGCTGGATGGCATTTTCCCGCAATTGCTGCCGCTGGTCGTCGTTCTCGGTACCTGGTATCTGATGGCAAAACGCGGTGTCTCACCGGTAAAAGCGATGGTTTTACTGCTGATACTGGCCGCGCTTGGCGTCGCAACAGGTCTGTTTGCAGGTTAATCGCGAAAAGACGGAACTACCGGGGCAATGCCCCGGTTTTTCATGGATGGAAGTTCTGCCACAGCCCTGCGCATTTATCCGGGCGAGAGATAAACTGAAAGCGCCCCGGGTCGGATATAAATTGCTGATAGATTGGCGCTGAAGTCAGTGAAAACTCCGTATACTGACGAGGCGTGACGGCCTGCAATCGCCCGGCAATATAGCGCGGGTTGTGCTGCCAGATGACGTGGTCACCCTGTAATAACGGATACCACGCCAGCCCTTTATGCGCCCGCACAGCCTCATATTCAAAACCATATTCCCGATCGCACCACGCGCCAAAGGTTAACGGCTCATTCGGATCGGCGGATATCGTCGCATGTCCCCAACCGGGCGGCACCAGCACTTTTTCACCGGGTCCTGCGATCACCGCAAAGCAGCGACCAGGATCGTCCCCAACATATTCCTGCATGTAGATGATCGCTTTCCCCTGCCAGATCTCATACAACTCTGGCGGAGACCACCCGCTGTGCTGACTCACACGATGCACATGTCCCTGACTACGAATCGGTTCTTCACCCAACCGACCCGCGGCATAGGTCACCACACCGAACAACAGCATGCGTTTTTTTAGCTCCTCGCGATCCTGCAGACGCGCCACGTCCATCGCGATAGCGTATACCTCTTCCGGTCCCTCACACTGCGGATCACGCAGCGAAGCACGAATCTGATCGAGTCGGCGAATTTCCGGCATAGGCCCGGTCACGTCATCCCCATAACTGAACCCAAGCGGATGACGATGCACGGTCATATCCAGACCATAAAGAGAGGCAGAGTCAACCATTCTGCACCTCCCTTACTTGAATCTGCTGATTTTCCTCAAAGACCCTGAGGGTGAACCCCTTCGCCAGCGCCGCATAATCATGTCCGGCGATAGCAGGCCAGACTGCAAGCGCGGAGAGCACCTCATTTCCGGTGTTGATTAAGCGGTGTGCAGTAAAACCTGGGATGATATGAATGGATCCGGCGAAAACGTTTTCCAGTCGCGCCTGCCCGTGCTCATTTTGCAGCAGCAAAAGTCCCTTTCCGCGCAGGCCAAAATAGACTTCGCCCTGTTCACGGCGCGCATGGAAATGCCCGCGGGTCATAAAGTATTCACCGCCGACATGTCCGGGATAAAGATGCGTCACGCCCGTATAGAGTTCGCCTTCCGCCGAAGAAGTCGCCAGCATCTCAACGTCATACACCACGTGTTCGCCCGCCAACTGTTGCCGGGCAGGCTCATCGGCAAAAACCTCAATGAGATCCTGAATGCGGGTTGATTTACGTAACAGCGGCCCTTTTGCCAACGCGCCGCTCGCCCATTCCACCTGCGGTGGCTGGATAAAAGTAAGATTCATATGTGTCTCCGGCCCGAGGAGAACAACAGAATCAGATTAGCAGATTAATCGATTAACCTACCAGTTCCGTCCACAGAGTGCGATGCGCATCACACTCCTTACGGTGCCAGTGCCAGAACTTCTGCCACCCACTGCTGGAACCCTGCAACATTAATTTCCAGAGCGACCTGCACGTTTGCTGGTCTGTTCATCCGCCCTTCAATATCCACCACGGTCGTCCCGGCGGTATAATCCCCCCGGGTTTCAACCGCGACAAAGCACGGCTTGACGGTAAACAGATCCGGACGCACCAGCCAGGCAATCGCGCAGAGATCGTGCATTCGCACGCCGGTGCGCATTGTCCCGCTGCGATAGTGGCTGAACAAGGCATGTAACATCTTTCCAGTGCGATTGAGGGTGGGCAGCGAGGCCAGATAATCCGGCGTCAACATCGCCTGGTTTGTGACATCCAGCCCACACATCACAATCTCAATGCCACTTTCGAATACGCGCGCTGCGGCTTCCGGATCGACGGCGATATTGAATTCAGCGTTAGGGGTGAAATTTCCCCGTCCGGCAGAACCGCCCATGATCACCAGACGGCGGATGTTGAAGGTGCACTCCGGATAGTGCATCAGCAGCAGCGCAATATTCGTCAGCGGACCAATCGCCACCAGCGTGATCGGCTCCGGGGCGCTGATCAGCGCGTCACGAAGGGCGATAAACGCCGGTTTCGCCAGCGGTTGTCGGTCATGCTCGACAAAATCATAGCCTTCCATGCCGGATTCGCCGTGAACATAGGCGGCATCGCGTAGCGGACGTAACAGCGGCGTGGCGGCCCCCTGGGCGAGGGGAATGTCGGCATTCCAGAAATGCAGCAGTTGCAGGGCGTTGCGGGTGGTCTTTTCCACGGAAACATTACCGGCGACCGTAGTCATCAATTGCAGATCGAGCTGAGGGGCAAACAGCGCAGCAGCAATCGCCGCAGCATCATCAATGCCCGGATCGGTGTCGAGAATAATGGGCAGACGCATGATTCCTCCATAAAAAAATACCGGGTATCAGACCCGGCATCTTCGCACAGATTAGCGTGAACTAAATCATTCTACTTCACGAACATCCACACGCAGCTCTTTTGGCACTTCGAAGACAATATTCTCTTCGCGGCCTTCCAGCGGAACCGCTTCGCCGCCGCCGAGTTCCTGCAGGCGGGCAATCACGTTTTGCACCAGAATATCCGGCGCTGACGCGCCTGCAGTCACGCCCACGCATTTCGCCTCTTTCACCCAGGCTTCCTGGATATCGGTCGCATCGTCAATCAGAAATGCCGCTTTCCCCATCCGCTGCGCCAGTTCAGCCAGACGGTTGGAGTTCGATGAGTTTTTTGAGCCCACCACCAGCACAACATCCGCCTGCTCCGCCAGCGCGCGCACCGCTTCCTGACGGTTGGTAGTGGCGTAGCAAATGTCATCTTTACGCGGTCCGACGATTTTCGGGAAGCGCTGACGCAGTGCGTCAATCACGTCTGAGGTATCGTCCACGGAGAGCGTGGTCTGGGTCATAAAGGAGAGCTTGCCTTCGTTTTTCACCTTGAGCGAAAAAACATCTTCCGGCGATTCCACCAGGTACATGCCCCCTGCCGGGTTACTGTACTGCCCCATTGTGCCTTCCACTTCAGGGTGTCCGGCGTGACCAATCAGGATCGACTCTTCGCCACGACGACTGGCGCGCGCCACTTCCATATGCACTTTGGTTACCAGCGGACAGGTCGCATCAAAGACAGTGAGGTCACGGCCTTTCGCTTCGTTGCGCACCGCCTGAGAGACGCCGTGCGCGGAGAAGATCAGGATCGCGCCGTCTGGCACTTCGCTGATCTGCTCGATGAAAATCGCCCCGCGTTCGCGCAGGCTGTCGACCACGTAGCGGTTATGTACCACTTCATGACGAACGTAAATCGGCGCGCCGTAGATGGCCAGCGCGTTTTCAACAATGCTGATAGCGCGGTCTACACCAGCGCAAAAACCGCGCGGGTTGGCCAACAGGATCTGCATGTTACGCCTCCAGTGCCGGATCGACTTCCAGCACTTCAATATCAAAATGAACGGTATGCCCGGCCAGCGGATGGTTAAAATCAACGGTGATGGAGTCACCGTTGATTTCGCGGATCACACCAGGCATCTCACTGCCGTCCATTGCGGTAAAGAGCATAATAGCCCCGATTTCAGGTTCGCCGGCGTCCATAAATTCGCGGCGCGAGAAATACTGAATCAGGTCAGGCGTCGTGATGCCAAACGCGGCATCCGGCTCCAGGGAAAAAGTGGTTTTATCGCCGTCTTTCAGTCCGAGAAGATGTTGCTCCAGTCCTTCAGACAGAGAGCCATCCCCCAGGCGAAAAAGCGCGGGCTTGCCGTTATTACGGGTTGACTCTGCGGTGGAGCCATCATCGAGTTTTAAGGTGAAGTGCACCAGCACCGCACTGTTACTCTGTACTGATTTAGACATGCAGGTTGCTCACTTGTTGTGACTCACCAGTTAGCCCGATGGCGCTTGCACTTATCGGGCCTACAAGGATCGCGCTATTTTATAGGCCGGATAAGGCGATTACGCCACCATCCGGCACTGTATTACGCCTGCTTTTTCGGCAGGAATCCTTCCAGGACAATCATTGCGGCGCCGATACAGATCGCACTATCGGCGAGGTTAAACGTAGCAAAATGCCAGTCCCCAACGTAGAAATCGATCATATCGACCACGAAACCATGCCACAGGCGATCGAACAGGTTCCCCAGCGCGCCGCCAATGATTAGCGCATACGCGATGTTATTCAGCTTTTGCGTCGCGCTGGAGCGATACATCATCACCGCCAGAATGACACAGATACCGATCGCGATACCGGCAAAGAACCAGCGCTGCCAGCCGCCGCTATCGGCGAGGAAGCTAAATGCCGCACCATAGTTACGCGCATAATGCAGATTAAGCGACGGGAACAGCGGCACCGTATCCCCCAGAGCAAAATTCTGGAGGATCAGGTACTTGCTGCCCAAATCGATAATCAGCACGACTACCACCAGCCACAGCCAGCGTAGCCCTGTTGAACAAAGAGGCTTACTCATCAGGCAAACTTACGTTTTTCGCCATCACCGGCGATGTTGCTGACACAGCGTCCGCAAATTTCTGCGTGTTCCGCTACCTTGCCGACATCCGTCGTGTAATGCCAGCAACGCGGGCACTTATCACCTTCGGCTTTACTCAGGGCGATTTTCAGCCCTTTGAGCAGTTCGCTCTGCTGCGCATCTGCAGGAGCCCCGGCATAGTCAGCGACTTTCGCCCCGGAGGTCAACAGGACAAATCGTAATTCATCGCCCAGTGCGGTCAGCTTCGCAGCCAGTTCAGGTTCGGCGTACAGGGTGACTGCCGCTTCCAGAGAACCGCCCACTTTCTTATCCGCACGCGCCTGTTCGATCACTTTGTTCACTTCGCCACGCACTTTCAGCAGCTCGTCCCAGAAGCTATCGTTCATCGCTTCGCTGTCCGCCAGACCAAACAAGCCTTCGTACCACTCACCGGTGAAGACATACTGCTCACGAGAACCCGGCAGGTAGCCCCAGATTTCATCTGCGGTGAAGGACATGATCGGCGCCATCCAGCGTACCAGCGCTTCCGCGATATGGTACAGCGCGGTCTGACAGCTGCGACGCGCCCGGCTTTCCGCTTTCGCGGTGTACTGACGGTCTTTGATGATGTCGAGATAGAACGACCCCATTTCGACGGAGCAGAAACGCATCAGGCGCTGTACCACTTCGTGGAAATCGTAGGCTTCGTACGCTTTCAGAATATCTTCCTGCGCCGCTTTCGCGCAGCCCACCGCCCATCTGTCCAGTACCACCATCTCTTCCGGTTTCACCATGTCTTTAGCCGGATCAAACCCGTTCAGGTTCGCCAGCAGGAAGCGCGCGGTGTTACGGATACGACGATAGCTGTCGGCAGCACGTTTGAGGATCTCATCCGATACCGCCATTTCACCAGTGTAGTCGGTTGATGCCACCCACAGACGCAGAATGTCAGCGCCCAGTTTGTTCATCACATCCTGCGGCGAAACGGTGTTACCGATAGACTTGGACATCTTGCGGCCCTGACCATCGACGGTAAAACCGTGCGTCAGTACCTGGCGATACGGCGCTTTGCCTTTCATCGCGGTGGAGATCATCAGAGACGACATGAACCAACCACGATGCTGGTCGGAGCCTTCCAGATACATATCCGCAGCATGACCGGCGAACTCCGGGCGGACATCCACGACGGAGGAGTGCGTTGAACCAGAGTCAAACCAGACGTCCAGGGTATCCGGCACTTTCACGTACTGATCGGCTTCGTCACCCAGAATGTCTTTCGGGTCGAGATCCCACCAGGCCTGAATACCGTCAACTTCAACGCGTTTTGCCACTTCTTCCATCAGTTCGATGGCGCGCGGGTGCAGCTCTTCAGTGTCCTTGTGAACGAACAGAGACATCGGCACGCCCCAGGTACGCTGACGAGAAATACACCAGTCAGGACGGTTCGCTACCATCGATTCGATACGCGCCTGACCCCAGTCCGGGATCCACTGCACGCCTTTGATCTCTTTCAGAGACTGCTCGCGCAGACCTTTCTGATCCATGCTGATGAACCACTGCGGGGTTGCACGGAAGATGATAGGTGATTTGTGACGCCAGCAGCACGGATAGCTGTGCTGCATTTTCTCAACGTGCAGCAGCGCGCCTTTTTCGGTCAGCAGCGCAACCACAATATCGTTCGCTTTAAAGACGTTCACACCGTCCAGTGTCGGATAAGTACCCGGCAGATAAGCGCCGTCCGGACCTACCGGGTTAGCAACTTCCAGACCGTATTTCTGGCCGATGACATAGTCATCCGGACCATGGCCTGGCGCGGTATGTACCGCGCCAGTACCGGCATCCAGCGTCACGTGATCGCCGAGGATCGCCGGAACGTCGAAGCCCATAAACGGATGGGTAAAGCGCAGCAGTTCAAGCTCCGCCCCTTTTACGGTGGCGAGAACGGTATAATCTGTCGCGCCAATGCGCTGCATCACGCTTTCAACCAGATCTTTTGCCAGGATCACCGCCTGACCGTCGATTTGTACCAGCGCGTAATCAAAGTCCGGCGCCACGGAAATCGCGCGGTTTGCCGGCAGCGTCCACGGTGTGGTGGTCCAGATGACCAACGAGATTGGCCCGTTGACATTCGCCACGCCAAATTTTGCCTTCACCGCGTCCTGATCCGCAGCAACAAAGGCCACGTCGATCGACGGAGAGGTTTTGTCGTAGTATTCCACTTCCGCTTCTGCCAGCGCAGAACGGCAGTCTACGCACCAGTGCACCGGTTTCGCGCCTTTATGCAGATGACCATTACCGATGATTTTGCCCAGCGCGCGGATGATGTTGGCTTCCGTTTTGAAGTCCATCGTCAGATACGGATGCGACCAGTCGCCGAGCACGCCCAGACGGATAAAGTCTTTACGTTGCCCGTCAACCTGAGTTGCAGCGTACTCACGGCACTTCGCACGGAACTCCGCCGCGGTGAATTTTTCGCCCGGCTTGCCGAATTCCTGCTCCACTTTCAGTTCGATCGGCAGACCGTGACAGTCCCAACCCGGAACGTAAGGCGAGTCATATCCCGCGAGTCCTTTGGACTTCACGATAATGTCTTTCAGAATCTTGTTAACCGAGTGACCAATATGAATGCTGCCATTCGCATAAGGAGGGCCATCATGCAGAATGAAGGTTTTTTTGCCTTTTTTGGCCGCACGAATGATGCCGTACAGGTCATCATCAGTCCAACGCGCCAGCATTCCCGGTTCACGCTTGGCGAGATCGCCGCGCATCGGGAACCCTGTTTCCGGCAAATTCAGGGTTGATTTATAGTCACTCATCAGATTCTCGGTTCCGTATTGATTACCCAGGCCTTTAAGCCGGTTTTGATAGCCCAAAAAAATCACGGGCAGTTAATTCATCTCGCGCAATCTGCGCTTTGAGTTCATCCAGCGAAGCAAATCGCTGTTCATTGCGTATTTTTTTACGCAGCACTACATCTATATGGCGACCATAGAGGTCCATTGCAACATCCAGCAGATGCACTTCCAGTTGCTGGCGCACGCCCGAAACCGTCGGACGGGTCCCGATGTTCGCCACGCCGGGCAATGGCTTCTCGCCAAGCCCCATCACTTCAACCGCATAGACCCCTTTTACCGGGGAAACCTGACGACGCAGCGGTAAGTTTGCCGTCGGGAAACCAATGGTGCGCCCGAGTTCATCACCGTGTACAACACGGCCTGAAATGGTAAACGGATGGCCCAGCAGGCTTTCGGCGAGGGCCAGGTTGTCCTGTGCCAGCGCCTGACGCACGGCGGTACTGCTGATACGCACGCCGCCTTCGCAGAAGGTTTGGGTGCTGGTAATATCGAAACCATATTCCACACCCGCCTTCTGTAATAACAAGAAATCGCCTTCGCGACCAGCGCCAAAGCGGAAATCATCTCCCACCGCGAGAAATTGCACCCCAAGACGATTCACCAGCAGTTCGCTGATAAAGGTCTGTGCCGTCAGGGCGGCGAAACGGCGGTCAAAGCGCACGCACAGCACGTAATCGACGCCGCATTGCGCGAGATAACGCAATTTTTCACGCAGGCGGGTCAGCCGCGCAGGGGCTTTGTCTGTCGCAAACAGTTCGAGCGGCTGCGGCTCAAAAATCATCACCATCACCGGTAAGCCACGCCTGCGCCCTTCTTCCTGCAAACCTTGCAGCAGCGCACGATGACCACGATGCACGCCGTCGAAATTACCAATAGTCAGCACACACCCGTGTGGGGCCTGACTGAGATTATGTATGCCGCGTATCAGCTTCATGTCTGGCTCAAAACAGTGAAAATCGCCAAAGTATACCTTGTACGGCGGTCAAGGTTAACCGGCGATTGATGTGGCGAAACAGAAAGCAGATGGATTTCATTACCCTGAGGCAAATACCGACCACAAACTGACAAAGCAATTCAATTTTTATCGCTGAAAAGCTGTATTCACAGACCGCAAGCTGGTAGAATCCTGCGCCATCACTACGTAACGAGTGCCGCTAGATTAACGGCGCTTATTTGCACAAATCCATTGACAAAAGAAGGCTAAAAGGGCATATTCCTCGGCCTTTGAATTGTCCATATAGAACACATTTGGGAGTTGGACCTTGGCTAATATCAAATCAGCTAAGAAGCGCGCCGTTCAGTCTGAAAAGGCTCGTAAGCACAACGCAAGCCGTCGCTCTATGATGCGTACTTTCATCAAGAAAGTATACGCAGCTATCGAAGCTGGCGACAAAGCTACTGCACTGAAAGCATTTAACGAAATGCAACCAATCGTGGACCGTCAGGCTGCTAAAGGTCTGATCCACAAAAACAAAGCTGCACGTC
Organism: Citrobacter sp. LST-B2; assembly: GCF_057983045.1. Classification (NCBI taxonomy): domain Bacteria; kingdom Pseudomonadati; phylum Pseudomonadota; class Gammaproteobacteria; order Enterobacterales; family Enterobacteriaceae; genus Citrobacter; species Citrobacter sp. LST-B2. Next base: position 916,997 of record NZ_CP192598.1, on the reverse strand, counting down.
ATAAAGCTAACCTGACTGCACAGATCAACAAACTGGCTTAATCGCCTGTTGATTGTTGCTTTGTGAAAAAACCCGCGCAAGCGGGTTTTTTTATGTCTGGACTATTTGTTCTGGGGCGTAAATAACGCCGAATAGTTCGTATTACAGATACGCTGTACCGCCGGATGCTGAATCATCCTCTCAGCAAAGATGGCATGGTATTCCTCCATCACATTCTCCACGCGACCGATTTCGACCACCGAATCGTCTGCGTAAAAGTCATGCGCATAGAGCGTCGGGGCCACGAAAATCGCGTTGTGCGTTGCGCCAAAGGCTTTCATCAATGCGGCGTCATCGAACTCTCCCAGAATCTCGACCTTCAGCCCCTGGGAATTAATCCAGTTCAGCAACTTGCGTCCTAACATCGAACGCCGGCCGGGGATCAGCAAACGTCGCTCTTCCAGACAGGCCGGGAAGGATTTTTCCGGTAACGGCTGGGTACACCAGAAGCTCACGCTACACTCGCCAATCTTCACCGAAAACAGCCCTTCCTGTTGCGTCGAGTCAATCGGGCAATCCGAGATAATCATATCCAGCTTATGCTGGCTGAGCTGTTCCAGCAGCATTTCGTGGGTTGATTCAAAACAGCGCAGGTGGATCTGTTCCCCTTCAACGACGGCGGCATCCAGTACGTTGCTGACCAGTCGCTTCGACAGCGCATCCGCCACCCCCACATCAAATAACAGATTGGACTCTTTGCGGTAGTTCACGATATCCAGCATCTCCTGGCTGAGAGTAAACATTTTATCCGCATAGCGAAAAACCAGCTCACCGAGCTCGCTGGGCTCCAGACCTCGCCCCTTACGCTTGAAGAGTTTGCCCTGCAGGCGTTCCTCAAGCGCTTTAATCTGTCCGGTGATAGTTTGCGGCGTTAAATAAAGCGCTTCCGCCGCACCGACCACGGACCCCTCCTTATAGACGTGCCAAAAGTAATAGAGATGGTTGTAATTAATGTGGGACATACACTCTCTCTGATAAATATCACAAAGGGGGAGCCGAACGAGGCTCCCCTGCTAACTCGCCCAATCAGACTGACGGGCGTAAACGTGCGCGCAGCAAGCTGTAGCCAATCACCGCTGACAGCAAGGAGCCAATCAGGATCCCCAGCTTCGCCCAGTTAATCAGCTCCGGATCCACGCTGCCAAAGGCCAGGCTGGCGATAAAGATCGACATCGTAAAACCAATGCCGCACAGGATGCCGACCGCCATGATTTGCGGGAATGAGGTTCCTTCCGGCAGTTGCGCCAGCTTCAGACGCAGCGCCAACCAACAGAACAGGCTGATCCCCAGCGGCTTACCTACCAGCAGGCCCGCAATAATGCCGAGCGGCAGAATGGACGTCAGTCCGTCCATCGTCACGCCCTGCAATGAAACGCCCGCATTGGCAAAAGCAAACAGCGGCAGGATCAGATACGCCACCCACGGATGCAGAACATGTTCCAGACGCTTTGCCGGGGAACGCCCGTGTTTCTCTTTCAATGGAATGAAAAAGCCGACGATCACCCCTGCCAGCGTCGCATGGACGCCGGATTTCAGCACCGCGGTCCACAGTATTGCGCCAATGAGGATGTACACCCCCGTGCGCCGGACGCCGCACAGATTCAGAATCGCCAGCAATGCTATGGCAAACGCCGCAACGCCCAGCGAAACCATCGACAGATCGTTGGTATAAAACAGAGCAATAATGACTATCGCGCCGAGATCGTCGATGATCGCCAGCGCCATCAGGAAAATTTTCAGCGCCAACGGCACCCGACTGCCGAGCAGCGCCAGAACGCCCAGTGCAAACGCAATATCCGTGGCGGCCGGGATCGCCCAGCCTTCGCGAGTGATCGGATCGGCATAGTTAAAGGCCAGGTACAGCAGCGCCGGGACAATCATTCCGCCGATGGCGGCAATCACCGGGAAAGCCGCCTGACGCAAACTCGCCAGTGAGCCCTGCATCAGCTCACGCTTAACCTCAAGGCCAATCAACAGGAAAAACACCGCCATCAGGGCGTCATTGATCCATAACAGCATGTTTTTATTGATCTCAAGCGCACCAACGCGCAGTTGGACAGGCGTCTCGAGAAAGGCGTGGTACCATCCACTGGTTACACCCATGTTGGCCATCAGCATGGCCAGTGCGGCGGCGATGATAAGAATGATGCCCCCAGAGGCATCACTGCTGAAGAAACGATGCAGATGTTTCACTTTTTATTCTCTCTATAAGGTGAATACTTCGTAATTACTATCATACTCCTCACAACTCATCGTTAAAATTAGATTATATATGGTTAAAAGATCGGTTTTTTCGAGTGAATTGTGTCATGAAGTATGACGGAATCAGCGATCGTACTGTTCGTTGCACAGACGATTGAAGGTGTAGCGGAGGTAGTCCAGCGTGGCGGTGACATTGGCTGGGGACATACGATTAAGCTGCGGTAGAAACGGATGATTATTGATGTATTGAATGAACGCCGTTGCGCCAGCAAGCGTGGCATAGCGCAACATGCTCGTTTTTTTAGTACCGGTGAGATTACATATCGCCAGTGCATAATCCCGGGTAGAAAAGGTGCGCCAGACATTGTTACGAATACCGCCACTCTGAAACATTCGGTACGGAATGTCGTTTTGCCGCGCTGAACACCCTCTTTCTCTCACAAAGGAAATATGGCAACGGCCTTGCTGAACATGCTGCAAATTCGCCATCAGGCATCCACCAAAGATAAAACATTCCTGTTCTATGTAATGTTGAACGTTGAGGGAACGTTCATCCGTCAACGCTTTCACTAACTCAAAATGTCGGTAAGCAGGCAGAACCGGTTTGACCAACATCCCTGGATCGTTTTTATGCAGCGACGCGGGGCCATAGTCCACATCGAATAAGATATTGCGGCGCATGATGATCAGCTCTTTACGCTGGACGAGATGCGTTAATGTGCCGGGTGCTAGGCGCTCTTCATAATAAGATGTGTACCGGTATTCGTCTTCTACAGGCAGCGTTGAATAATTCGTGGTGACGGCAATCACCCTGCCACTGTTCTCCTCTGCCGTGACCAGAACATACAAACAGCCGTCGCCGCCGTTAAACTTTACCCGAAAAGCACGGGTACTCATGATTAAATCCAATTTTTGGAAAATATACGCACGTTCCACCTGATTCGACTGGCGGGATAATTTTTGTAATAGCCGGTTCAGGCCCGTGCTATCGAGCGTTAACGAGGTACGAATATCTGCCAGCGAGTGTCCTTCTTGAATAAGCCTGGCGAGCGCTTCCTGGCGAGGATCGGTTTTATCCCCAACGGGAGAAATAAAAGTTTTATGGCACTGGAGACAATAGAGCCGCGGCGCTCCCTGTGTGGAAAAGCCATATTTCTTTAATGTGGCCCCTCCACAGCCCGGGCAAACTTTAATCAGACCTGACCATAGCTGATTAGCCGATTGGCGAAAAAGGTTCAGTGAACGTTCAGAAATCAGAGGGAACAAAAATCCACACGCACGACACAGGACATATTTCCCCTGCACCGAATAGTCAGGGCTATTCAACACGCCGAGGTTTTTACAGCCTGACGTTTTGCATGCATCGACATTAATACGTGAAAACATATTCACTCCCTGCGAATATCGCCTTCAAGCGAATAACGATTTTATCTCTGAAGGTGAAATACCTTTTTCATAGAGCGCTTTCATTGATTTCATTGCGGGTGCGGTGTGGGCAAAAAAGGCCTGGTAGCCCGCGCACAGGTAGTTTTGTGCAAAAGAGCCGAAGTCGGTCGGCAAAAAGCGGTGCTTAGGACAGCCGCCGTGACAGGCAAACTGCCACGGACAGGAATGGCACTCCTGCGCCATGGTTCGACGCTTCTCATCGCCAAACCGCATATTTTGCTCACTGTTATTCATCGCACGCAGTGTCGTGTTCTTAATATTTCCCAACGCGTACTGCGGATAAACAAAGTGATCGCAGTTATAGACATCACCGTTCATTTCCATTGCAAAAGCACTGCCACACGTTGGAGAAAATACGCATACCTGCGGCGGCAACCCACACCAGGCCGCCAGCGTCTGCTCAAATAACTGTATACCGATATCGCCAATATCCTGACGGAGCCAGACATCAAAAATGGCATTAAGAAACTGGCCAAATACCAGGGATTCAACAGACCATGGCATCACTGCGGCTTGCTTATCCGCAGGCGTCGCCAGCATCGAATTATTACTGGCAGACCTTCGTTCGACCAGTGGAATAAACTGCATATAGCGACTCCCGATACTTTTCAGAAACTGATAGACCAGGAGTGGATGGTGCATATTCGTGCCGTTCACCACCGTGAGCGTATTAAATTCAACATCATGGCGCACCAGACATTGAAGCGCCCGGACAACGTTAGCATGCGTCGATTTGCCGGCACGCGTCACCCGCCATTCATCATGCAATGCAGCATCACCATCAATAGAGATGCCGACCAGAAAATCCTGTTGCCTGAAAAAACGCGCCCATGCATCGTCGATCAAAATGCCGTTCGTCTGAAAGGTATTAATGATTGTTTTTCCGGCCGCATAACGCTGCTGGAGTTCAACGGCCCGCCGATAAAACGCAATCCCCATCAGCGTAGGCTCTCCTCCCTGCCACGCAAAAATAACGTCATCCACATCCTGTGCGGCGATATGCTGTTTGACGAATAATTCAAGCATCTCATCTGACATTCTGTAATGACTTTTTCTATCGGGATAGAGCTTCTCTTTCTCCAGATAAAAACAGTATTTACAGTCCAGATTGCAGACCGATCCTGTTGGTTTCACCATGACCTGACAGCTTTTTCTTTGCATCACCCTTCAGCCCTATTAATAAAAGGACCTGATTCAGCACGATGTACTGAATCAGGCGGGCAGCGCCCTAAGTGGCATACTTACTGTTCTTATTATTCGTCCATTAACTCCAGGTAACCGGTGTCGGTTTATCACCGCGAGCCTTCATTAAAGAATCATTATCAATGTTCTGTTTATATTTCAGGAATTCGCCATACATTCTTTTTTCGATTTCAGGCTGTTTACCCAACTGATTAAGCGTCTCGGAACGATCCTTTTTCAGGTTATAGAGATACTTGGGTTTATTTTCACGATCGATGATCATTTTCCAGTCGCCATCCCGAATCGCCCATTCATCGGTCGGATCATCCTGTAAAGGCATATCAATACCAAAGATCATCGGTTTTTCGCGTTTTAAGGTTTTATGCGCCAGTACGGGAGCCAGGGATTGCCCGTCATATGTACGATCGGTTGGCAGTTTAAAATTCATCATGCTTGCCAGCGTCGGCAGCCAGTCAAGACCGTAAGCCGGTGTATCCGTGACCATTCCCTGTGGAAGATGATTGCCATACTTAATAATTGCCGGAACACGAATCCCACCTTCCCACAGGTTATCTTTACGGCCACGTAACCCATCCGTCTCACCCGCGAGATTCAGTTCATATATTTTACGCGCCTCACGCGTCACCGGGCCGTTATCGCTGGTAAAAATCACAATGGTGTTCTCTTCTTCACCCATTGCTTTTATCTTATCCAGCACTTTACCGACCTGGGCATCCAGGTAACTGATGTTCGCGTAATATTCTCCCGTGCCGCGCCAGGGTTTATCCGCCCAGTCACCGTAGAACTCCTCCGGATGCTGTTTCTGATAAGCGCTCATATATTGCGAATACATATCGAGGTATTTTTTCGGAGAAGCCAACGGGCTGTGGACCTCCGTAAAGGCGACATACAAGAAAAACGGATTATCATCTTTTTTGTTATCCAGCCAGTTAACCGCTTCTGAACTGACCAGTTCACCGCTGTAAGTTTCCGCTCGACCAATGGGTTTGCCATTACGCAAAAATCCGGTCGGATACACCATGCCGTTACGCGGTCGTTCTTTTGCATTATCTAACGTGGAATCTGTCACGAACCCCGCCGCATTCACCAGACTGTAGTCAAAGCCCATATCTTTTGCCTGCGGCTGATCGGTACGCTCACCTCCCGCATTGAGGTGTAATTTCCCCATCATCGCCGTGTCATAACCCTGCTGCTTTAACAGGTTGGCAATCGTCAGTTCGTTACGGCCCAGTGCGACATTTTTTCCTTCCGGGATCCAGGAGCGGATCCCGGTGCGAAATGGCATTCGTCCGGTTAATAACCCGGCCCGAGAAGGAGAACACAACGGAGCGGGCGCATAGTAGTCGGTGAATTTCACCCCGTCCTGCGCCAGTTTGTCGATATTAGGAGTTTTTACGATTTGATGTCCATAAGTGGCCAAATCACCATAGCCCAGATCATCAGCCATAATAATGACCAGATTAGGCCGTTTATCCAACGCCGCCTGCACGGTTTGCAATGTGCTTCCGGCACATAACGCCAGACCAATCATACTGGCAACGATTGTTCTTTTCATTTCAACTCCTTTGCCTTTTATTAAAATTCATATCCGACCATATAAATCATCTGGTCACCGAAACCGTCGTAACCTAATTTATTTTCGAAATAACGCCAGGTGACCGTCGCCTTCCAGCAGGGATAGAATTTCCATGCCAGCGTCAGACCGCCATTAATGCCATAGTTACCATATTGCTGTTCCGCGTAAGCGTTATTGCGATCGAATTCAATTTCATTCCAGTTTGAGAGAACGAATTTCTCCTCAAGAAGCGTAAAATTATAGGCCGCAGTCCATCCCAGCACATAACCGTTCCAGCCACTGGTTTGCCCGTATTTCTGCGAAACATAATCGCCAGATTGATTATGTAATCCAATATACGGTTTAAAGAACCCCCAATTACCTGTCCAGCCGAGATAGCCCAGGCCATAAAACATATCAAGGTCATCGCCCCAGGTGTTTTCCCACTGACCATAAAGTTTGCCGAAGAAGGTATAGTTGGAATCAAACAGGCGGACATGGGTCATGGCTGATACCGTATGGTTACGCCCGGCAACAGAGTGATTTAAGACATTGCTTTCATAAAATGAATAAAACTCAGCCTCTTTAAAATTGATACCGAAATCTGCTGTCGCTTTCCAGACTTCGCCACGATGAACATTGACAAACCCGCTATTCCAGTCAGCATAACCCGCATTAATTGAACCGAACGCATTTTTATATTCCAGCGCCTGTGCGGAGTGGCTAAAAAGAGAAGGCGCAGCCAGCACCAGACTGGTTAATAATACGTTTTTTATCCGAGGCATTTAATCTATTCCTCATAGCTATATTTTATTCCGCAGTAAAACCCCTTTACCACGGCGACAAATACTAACTGAACAGAATCGAAGAAGAGTGATGTAAATCTCACATCAGAAGAGTTAAAGCCTGCCAAAAATAAGGTGTCAAAAAATGTTGTTTTAGAGATGCTAAGTCCATCACTTTTAATAAAGACTCATCTATTATTTTATTCTGGTGCCGTATACCTGTTTATTCAGCTTGTTATAAAAATCACATTCATTTTTATAAACTAACAGTGGGGTCCAGATAATAAAAAACCGGTATCCCCTCACAGGGAATACCGGTTTTTACTCAATGAGAACGTCGTTAGCCAGTGATTAGCGGGTCAAATCGTCAAAGAACTTTTTCACACCGTCGAAGAAACTCTTGGAGCGCGGGCTGTTATTTTCGCCGGTTGGGCCGCCAAAGCTTTCCTGCAGGTCTTTCAGCAGTTGTTTCTGCTTCTCGTTCAGACCGACCGGTGTTTCGACCACGACGCGGCACAACAAATCGCCCTGCGCGCCACCACGGACTGACTTCACGCCTTTGCCACGCATGCGGAACAGTTTTCCGGTCTGCGTTTCGCTGGGCACTTTCAGCTTCACGCGGCCATCCAGCGTCGGAACTTCAATCTCACCGCCAAGTGCAGCCATCGCAAAGTTAATCGGCACTTCACAGTACAGGTTGTTACCTTCACGTTCGAAGATCGGGTGCTGTTTCACCTGAACCTGAACGTACAGGTCCCCTGCCGGTGCGCCGTGCTCGCCAGCTTCACCTTCGCCTGAAAGACGAATGCGGTCGCCGGTATCCACGCCAGCCGGGATTTTAACCGACAGCGTTTTGCTCTTCTCGACGCGACCATGGCCGTGGCACTTGTTGCACGGATCTTTGATCAGCGTACCGCGTCCCTGACAGTGCGGACAGGTTTGCTGAACCGCGAAGAACCCCTGGCGCATCTGCACCTGACCGGAACCATGACAGGTCGGACAGGTCTGCGGCTGAGTCCCCGCTTTCGCGCCACTGCCGTGGCAAACATCACACTCTTCCAGCGTCGGAATGCGGATCTCTTTGGTCACGCCACGTACGGCTTCTTCCAGGGTGAGATCCATGTTGTAACGTAAATCGGCCCCACGCGCAGCACGTTGACGACCCCGACCACCGCCAAAGATATCGCCAAAAACGTCACCAAAGATATCGCTGAAGTCAGCGCCGCCGCCAAAACCGCCGCCGCCACCCATACCGCCTTGCTCAAACGCAGCATGTCCGTACTGGTCGTAAGCGGCGCGTTTTTGCGAGTCGGTCAGGACTTCATACGCTTCTTTGATCTCTTTAAACTTGGCTTCGGCCTCTTTATCACCCTGATTACGGTCTGGGTGAAATTTCATGGCCAGGCGCTTGTAGGCCTTTTTGATTTCACGCTCTTCCGCTGATTTGGAAACGCCTAAAATCTCGTAATAGTCTTGCTTAGCCATCTCTTTTTATCTGCCCTTAACATGCGTGCACGGGCGGAGAGGAAACCTCTTCGCCCGTGCCAGTAATTACCCGTTCAAAGGGCGATTATTTTTTGTCTTTCACTTCTTCAAACTCAGCGTCGACAACATCATCATCTTTCGCGTTGTTTGTGGAAGCGTCAGCGGAACCTGCCTGCTGCTGTGCGTGCTGCTGTTGAGCGATTTCCATCAGTTTCTGGGAAACCTGCGCCAGCTCCTGCATCTTCGCTTCGATAGCCGCTTTGTCTTCACCTTTCAGCGCCGTTTCCAGTGCGCTCAGTGCAGACTCGATAGCGGTTTTGTCGTCAGCTGGCAGTTGTTCGCCGGCTTCCTCAACCTGCTTGCGAGTGCTGTGCAACAGATGGTCACCCTGGTTGCGGGTCTGAACCAGCTCTTCGAACTTACGGTCAGACTCGGCGTTCGCTTCCGCTTCGCGAACCATTTTCTGAATTTCTTCTTCATTCAGACCAGAAGACGCCTTGATGGTGATCTTCTGCTCTTTACCGCTGTTTTTGTCTTTCGCGGAAACGTGCAGGATACCGTCAGCATCGATATCGAAGGTCACTTCGATCTGCGGCATGCCGCGCGGTGCCGGGTTGATCCCATCCAGGTTGAACTGACCCAGAGATTTGTTATCAGACGCACGTTTACGTTCACCCTGCAGCACATGGATGGTTACCGCAGACTGGTTGTCTTCCGCAGTAGAGAACACCTGGCTGTGCTTGGTCGGGATAGTGGTGTTTTTGGAGATCAGCGCCGTCATCACACCACCCATGGTTTCGATACCCAGAGACAGCGGGGTAACGTCCAGCAGCAGTACGTCTTTCACATCACCGGTCAATACACCACCCTGAACGGCAGCACCGATCGCCACGGCTTCGTCCGGGTTCACGTCTTTACGCGGTTCTTTACCAAAGAACTCAGCTACTTTCTTCTGCACCATTGGCATACGCGTCTGACCACCCACGAGGATAACGTCGTTGATATCAGATACGGACAGGCCAGCGTCCTGCAGAGCGACTTTCAGCGGCTCGATGGAACGGTTCACCAGATCTTCGACCAGGCTTTCCAGTTTCGCGCGAGTCACTTTGATATTCATGTGTTTCGGACCGGTGGCATCTGCAGTGATGTACGGCAGGTTCACGTCGGTCTGCTGCGCAGAAGAAAGCTCGATTTTCGCTTTTTCTGCCGCTTCTTTCAGGCGCTGCATGGCCAGCGGATCGTTACGCAGGTCAATGCCCTGATCTTTCTTAAATTCTTCAACCAGATAGTTGATCATACGGCTGTCGAAGTCTTCACCACCCAGGTGGGTATCACCGTTGGTTGCCAGAACTTCGAAGGTTTTTTCGCCATCAACTTCGTCGATTTCGATAATAGAGATATCGAAAGTACCACCACCGAGGTCGTAAACCGCGATAGTACGGTTACCGACTTCTTTATCCAGACCGTATGCCAGCGCAGCGGCAGTCGGTTCGTTGATGATACGTTTCACTTCCAGACCTGCGATACGACCGGCGTCTTTGGTTGCCTGACGCTGAGCATCGTTAAAGTAAGCAGGTACAGTGATAACCGCTTCCGTTACCGGTTCACCCAGGTAATCTTCAGCCGTTTTCTTCATTTTCTTCAGCACTTCAGCCGAGATCTGCGGCGGTGCCATTTTCTGACCTTTCACATCCAGCCATGCGTCGCCGTTGTCGGCGCCAATGATTTTGTACGGCATGATGGAAACATCACGTTGAACTTCTTCGTCCTGGAAGCGGCGGCCAATCAGGCGTTTAATCGCAAACAGGGTGTTTTGCGGGTTTGTCACTGCCTGACGTTTAGCCGGCTGACCAACCAGAGTTTCACCATCCTGGGTATAAGCAATGATAGAAGGCGTGGTGCGATCGCCCTCGGCGTTCTCCAGCACACGTGCAGTAGTGCCGTCCATAATCGCTACACAAGAGTTGGTAGTACCCAGGTCGATACCAATAATTTTACCCATCTAAACGTCTCCACTAAAAATTCGGTCAACATGTGGTTGTGAGTCTGTAATAAGGGCGAAACGTGCGGTTTCAACTACCCTGATTCGTTTTTTTTCAGACTCACCACTGCGGTTGACTACTAAGTGGGGTCGTAACCCACTTCATCAAGGGGGGAATGAAAAAAATTTTTGCTTTTGTTGAAATAAATCGCCTGGATGATGTGTGATGGCGATCACGGCAGAAATTCACTCTTTTCCCCCGATGAGATCATAGACAGCCCCTTCTCTCCTGATTATTATGCCGCGCCCCGAACGGCGTCATGTTTTAGCGGGGATAACTATTTCACCATTCAATTAATGATGATCTTGAGGATTTATGGGCAACACTAAGTTGGCTAACCCGGCACCGCTGGGCCTGATGGGCTTCGGCATGACCACCATTCTGCTTAACCTGCATAACGCGGGTTTCTTCGCTCTTGACGGTATTATTCTCGCGATGGGAATTTTCTACGGCGGTATCGCGCAAATTTTTGCCGGCCTGCTGGAATACAAAAAAGGGAATACCTTCGGTTTGACCGCTTTCACCTCTTACGGCTCGTTCTGGCTGACGCTGGTCGCGATCCTGCTGATGCCGAAAATGGGTCTGACAGAAGCGCCGAATGCCCAGTTCCTTGGCGCCTACCTGGGCCTGTGGGGCGTATTCACACTGTTTATGTTCTTCGGTACGCTGACGGGCGCACGCATGCTGCAGTTCGTGTTCCTGAGCCTGACGGTTCTGTTCGCTCTGTTGGCTGTGGGTAACATCGCGGGTAACGAAGCCGTGATCCACTTTGCCGGCTGGGTTGGCTTAGTGTGTGGCGCCAGCGCCATTTACCTGGCGATGGGCGAAGTGCTGAACGAACAGTTTGGCCGTACCATTCTGCCGATTGGTGAAAAACACTGATTCATCAGTATCCCCCCGCTAAGGGGGGATCATTATTACGGCTGTTGTAGCTCAGCCTGCATTTCCGTATCGCGATAATACATGTCCTGTCGCAACCAAATTCCCAGTCCCAATCCCACCAGCGACAACGCCAGCACATACCAGCCTGGAGCCATCGGCGAGACGCTCATCAGCAATGTGACGACAATCGGCGTCAGCCCACCGAAAATGGCATAAGAAACATTGTAGGAAAATGAAATGCCGGTAAAGCGGACTTCCGCAGGAAACGCGCGCACCATCACGTATGGCACTGCGCCCACCACTCCCACACACAGCCCCACCAGCCCATAAAGCAGGAACAGATATTGCGGATGTGTGCCCGCCAGGTGGTAGAACAACCCGCTCGAACAAGCCAATAACAGGCTGCCAACAATAAAGGTTTTGCTGGCGCCAACGCGGTCGACAATAAAGCCCGCCAACAGGCAACCCACGCAAAGCATAATGGTCGCCACGCTGTTTGCCTGCAACGTCAGGGCTGGGGCTAGTCCGTACTGCTTTTGCAGCCAGACTGGCGACATTAAAATCACCACCACGATCCCTGCGGAGAGCAGCCAGGTCAGAAGCATGGAGATCACCACTGCCTTCTGATGTTTCACGACGACCGACTTCACCGGCAGTTCCTGCGCCAGCGTCTTACGCTGCTGCATCTCCAGAAAGATCGGCGTTTCCTGTAACCAACGGCGTAAATACATCGCCACCAGCCCAAAAATCCCACCCAACAAGAACGGAATTCGCCAACCATAGTCATGCACGGCCTGTTGCGTTAAAAGGGTATTCACCTGAGTGGCTACTACGGAACCCAGCAGGATCCCCACCGTCAGACCCGCCGTTAGCGTTCCGCAGGCAATGCCGATACGACGTTCGGGAACGTGCTCGGCCACAAACACCCATGCACCCGGAACTTCACCGCCAATCGCCGCCCCCTGCAAAATACGCATCAGCAGCAACAATAGCGGCGCAATAATTCCCATAGAGGCGTACGTTGGCAGCAGACCAATCGCCAGCGTGGGAACCGCCATCAACAAAATGCTCAGGGTGAACATCTTTTTGCGCCCGACCAGATCGCCAAAGTGCGCCATGATGATGCCGCCTAACGGACGCGCCAGATATCCGGCAGCGAAGATGCCAAAGGTTTGAACCTGACGTAGCCATTCGGGAATATCAGCGGGGAAAAACAACTCCCCTACCACTGCAGCGAAAAAGACGAAGATAATAAAATCATAAAACTCAAGCGCGCCGCCAAGGGCGGCCAGCGTCAGCGTTTTGTAATCCTGGCGATTCAGGGGGCGTGTATGTTGTGACATAGCGAACCATAAGTCAGTGGAGCATTGTTATGAACGACAAATGTAAAGTAAAACTTACTATATCGTAAACAAATCAACACGCCACTTTCACCGCCGCTTATCTTACGAAAAGACTAATTTCAGGCGTTTATTTCACGCCTTGCGCTTTTCGGGCGAAAAGATGCTACGATTTCCGGCGCGGTTTCCACATACGGCCCTTCGAGAAGCTGTATACAATACGGTACACTTGCGAAGATACCCGCCACAACGACATTCCCTTCGGCATCCTTCACGCCTTCCAGAGTCTCTTTAATGGATTTCGGCTGGCCCGGTAAATTGAGGATTAACGCCTGCTTGCGAATCACCCCGACCTGGCGCGACAGGATCGCCGTCGGTACAAAGTGCAGGCTAATCTGCCGCATCTGTTCGCCAAAACCAGGCATCTGGCGATCGGCAACTGCGAGGGTCGCATCCGGCGTCACATCACGACGCGCAGGACCGGTGCCGCCGGTGGTCAGCACCAGATGGCAACTCATCTCGTCCACCAGCTCACACAGCGTTTGTTCGATGATGGCCTGCTCGTCAGGAATCAAGCGTGTCTGCACCTCAAAAGGGGTGGTCAGCGCCGTCGATAGCCACTCTTCCAGCGCCGGAATACCTTTATCCTGATAGACACCGCTGGAGGCGCGGTCAGAAATGGAAACTAAGCCAATACGTAAGGTGTTCATGATTATTCCATTTTAACAGTCTCGTTAAACAGAATGATACACTGCGAAGGGAAGGACAGACAGGGTTGAGAAGAGGTAGCGTGACCGGCGTACCGGTCACGCATCAATGATTACAGCAGGTCGCCGATCATTTTTTCCAGTTTTTCCTGGTCAACAGCAAACTTACGGATACCGTCCGCCAGCTTGTCTACCGCCATGGGATCCTGGTTGTGCTGCCACAGGAACTCAGACTCGGTGATGCGTTCCGGACGCGCTTTCACTTCGCCAGAGAAGGACAGTTTACGCTCGATAGCCCCTTCGCTTTCCGCCAGCTCTTTCAGCAGCGCCGGTGCGATGGTCAGGCGATCGCAGCCCGCCAGCTCAAGAATTTCACCGATGTTACGGAAGCTTGCGCCCATCACTACGGTCTCATAGCCGTGCTGTTTGTAGTATTCGTAGATCTCCGTTACGGAAACCACGCCCGGATCTTCCGCCGGCGCATACTCTTTCTTGTCGGTATTGGATTTATACCAGTCAAGAATACGGCCCACGAACGGAGAGATCAGGAATACGCCCGCTTCAGCACAAGCTCGCGCCTGCGCAAAGGAGAACAGCAGCGTCAGGTTACAGTTGATGCCTTCTTTTTCCAGCTGCTCAGCAGCGCGGATGCCCTGCCAGGTTGAAGCCAGTTTGATCAGAATGCGATCGTTACTGATGCCTGCGTCGTTATACAGCTTGATGATGCGTTTCGCTTTGGCGATAGAGGCATCGGTGTCATAAGACAGGCGAGCATCCACTTCCGTGGAGATACGACCCGGGACCAGTTTCAGGATCTCCAGACCGATGTTTACGGCCAGTTTGTCGGTAGCGTCAACAATCTGCTGCGCGCGGTCATTGCTCTGCTGCTTAGCCCACGTCACGGCGTCATCAATCAGCTTACGGTATTCCGGGATCTGCGCTGCGTTAAGAATGAGAGAAGGGTTGGTTGTGGCATCCTGCGGCTGATACAGCTTCATTGCCGCGATGTCTCCGGTGTCGGCCACCACGGTGGTGAACTGACGAAGGGAGGTCAATTTGTCCGTCATGATAGTGTTTCTCTTTAAACAGCTTGTTAGGGGGATGTAACCGGTCTGCCCTGATGATAACACGACGTTGTGACAGCGCAACCGCAGACAATGCGCTTATCCCCATGAGGGCATCTGCGGACAATTTCTGGTCCGGGCTTGATGTGACGCGCCATTCCGGTACACAACCTCATGTATACTACTCGGCCGCTATCAATTGTCCGGCAGCGTATATACTATTCGACAATTGGTAACGCTTACACAGGGTTGTTACAGCGTACCGGCAGCAACAAGAGGGATGTTAATGCCTGATTTTTTCACGTTCATTAATGATGTGCTCTGGGGATCGGTAATGATCTACCTGCTCTTCGGAGCAGGGTGTTGGTTTACCTGGCGCACAGGCTTCGTCCAGTTTCGCTATATCCGCCAGGTTGGCAGAAGTCTGAAAAACAGCATTAACCCGCAGCCGGGAGGGTTAACCTCTTTTCAGTCACTCTGCACCGGCCTTGCCGCCCGTATCGGTAGCGGTAACCTGGCGGGTGTGGCGCTGGCCATTACCGCAGGTGGACCAGGTGCGGTGTTCTGGATGTGGATCGCCGCCATCATTGGGATGGCGACCTCATTTGCTGAATGTGCCCTCGCACAACTCTACAAAGAACGCGATCGCCACGGTCAGTTTCGCGGCGGCCCCGCCTGGTATATGGCACGTGGTTTAGGCATGCGCTGGATGGGCGTGTTATTCGCCATCTTTTTGCTGATCGCCTACGGCCTGGTGTTCAACAGCGTGCAGGCCAACTCCGTATCCCGTGCTCTCAAATTCGCGTTTGATTTCCCTCCGGTTGCCACCGGTATTGTCATGGCAATTGCCGCCCTGTTGGTTATCGTCCGCGGGATCAAAGGCGTGGCGCGGATGATGCAGTGGTTTGTCCCTGTGATGGCGTTGATGTGGGTGGTCACCAGCCTGGTGGTTTGTCTGATCAACATCGACCAACTGCCGGACATCATCATTTCTATCGTCAAAAGCGCGTTTGGCTGGCAAGAAGCGGCGGGCGGCGTGGCGGGGTATACGCTGAGTCAGGCGATCACCAGCGGTTTTCAACGCAGTATGTTCTCCAATGAAGCCGGAATGGGCTCAACGCCTAACGCTGCTGCCGCAGCAGCATCCTGGCCGCCGCACCCTGCGGCACAGGGGATCGTGCAGATGATCGGCATTTTTATCGATACGCTGATCGTCTGTAGCGCAACGGCAATGTTGGTTTTACTGGCCGGTAACGACGCCACCTATGCGCCGATGGAAGGGATCCAACTGGTGCAGAAAGCGATGAATACACTGGTCGGAGAGTGGGGCGCGGCATTCGTCGCAGTCATTGTGATTCTGTTTGCCTTCAGCTCTATTGTGGTTAACTACATCTATGCGGAAAACAATCTGTACTTTCTGAAGCTGGACAATAAGCGCTTCATCTGGGCTTTACGCATTACCTCCTGTTCAACCGTCGTGGTCGGCACCTTGCTTAGCTTCCCGCTGCTGTGGCAACTGGCGGATATCATCATGGCCTGCATGGCGATCACTAACCTGACGGCAATATTGTTGCTCTCTCCGGTGGTGCGTACCCTGGCCAGCGACTACTTGCGTCAGCGTAAACTCGGCGTTCGCCCGGTCTTTGATCCACTGCGTTACCCGGACATCGGACAGCAACTGGCACCAGATGCCTGGGACGACATACCGCGAGACTAATCGCAACTATCGATCAACTCAGTCGTGTTTTTTGCTACAGTCGTAGTAAATTTCCTGCAAGGACTGGATATGCTGATTCTGATTTCACCTGCAAAAACGCTCGACTACCAGAGCCCGCTGGCAACAACGCGCCATACGCTACCTGAATTACTGGATCACTCGCAGCAACTGATTCATGTGGCGCGTAAACTTTCAGCCCCGCAAATCGGCAAGCTGATGAACATCAGCGACAAACTCGCCGATCTAAACGCCACCCGTTTTCATGACTGGCAGCCGGACTTCACGCCTGAAAACGCGCGTCAGGCCATTCTGGCTTTCAAAGGCGATGTCTATACCGGACTACAGGCCGAAAACTTCAGTGAAGCCGATTTCGATTTTGCCCAGCAGCATTTGCGTATGCTCTCAGGTTTATATGGCGTGCTGCGCCCGCTGGATCTGATGCAACCTTATCGTCTGGAAATGGGTATCCGTCTGGATAACGCCAAAGGGAAGGATCTGTATCAGTTCTGGGGCGATATCATCACGGATAAGCTTAATGAAGCGCTCGCCGCACAGGGCGACCAGGTGGTGATTAACCTGGCATCGGATGAATACTTCCGCGCCGTGAAACCGAAGAAACTGAATGCCGAGCTGATTAAACCTGTCTTCCTCGACGAGAAAAACGGTAAGTTCAAAGTCATCAGTTTCTACGCCAAAAAGGCGCGCGGCCTGATGAGCCGCTACATCATTGAAAACCGCCTGACGGAGCCTGAACAGCTCACCGGCTTTAACAGCGAGGGTTACTTCTTTGATGACGCCGCGTCTGGCAACGGCGAACTGGTGTTTAAGCGTCACGAGCAGTAATGCGCATTTCGCCGGATAGCGGCTACGCCTTATCCGGCTTTCTCATCTCCACCGCCTGACAGGCCCGGTAAGCGATAGCGCCACCGGGCAGACGGTTTAGCGCGTCATCATCAGCTTACGCAGGGCGGCAAAATCCGCCGGCAGATGTTGCGAAAGCAGCGGTAGATCCGCACGTTCTGCCAGTTCTTTCGGCAGATCCAGCGTTTCATTGAGGATCGCTTCCACGCTCTCTTTAAACTTCGCCGGGTGCGCAGTGCCGAGGAACAGACCGTACTCGCCCGGATTGAGCTGATCACGCAGGGCGCGGTAGGCCACGGCGGCATGAGGCTCAGAAGTGTAGCCCTTCGCTTTCAGTTCGCGCATCGTTTCCTGTGTGGTTTCATCATCTACAGCCGCATAACCCAGCTCATTCAGACGCCAGATTTTACGGCGGAACAACTCCTCAACGCGCGGCCAGTTGTTCGGCTGACTCACATCCATCGCGTTAGACAACGTCGCCTGGGTCGCTTTTGGCGCCCACTGCCCGTCCTGCAGGAAGCGTGGCACCGTGTCGTTAACGTTGGTGGCAGCGATAAAACGCTTCACCGGCAGGCCGAGAGATTTCGCCAGCAGGCCCGCCGTCAGGTCGCCAAAGTTACCGCTTGGAACAGAAACCACCAGCTGATTCCGCGCCTCCTGCGGCAATTGGGCAACGGCTTCAAAGTAGTAGCAAATCTGTGCCAGCAGGCGGCTGATGTTGATGGAGTTCGCCGAGTTCAACCCCAGCGCCACTTTCAGTTCTTCATCATCAAACGCCTGTTTGACCAGCGCCTGGCAGGCATCAAAATCACCATCGATGGCGACAGTTTCAATGTTACCGCCCAGCGTGCAGAACAGTTTTTCCTGCAACGGACTGATTTTACCGTTCGGATAGAGGATCACCACGCGCACGTTCGGCAGACCATAAAACGCATGCGCCACGGCCGCGCCGGTATCACCAGAGGTTGCCGTCAGAATGGTCACCGGTTTATCGCCGCTGATGTGGGTTAACATCTGCGCCATAAAACGACCGCCGAAATCTTTAAACGCCAGCGTCGGGCCATGGAACAGCTCCAGACAGCCGACATCCCCTTCCACCTGAGCAACCGGCGCCGGGAAAGCAAAGGCTGCGCGCACACGTTCTTCGAGGATCTCCTGCGGGATTTCATCGCCGATGAACGCCGAGAGGATCTTTGTGCTACGGCTGACGAAGTCCTGGTTCAGCATCTCATCCACTTCTGTCAGGTTGAATTCCGGCAGATCGTGCGGGAAAAACAGCCCCTGATTCTTGCCCAGCCCCTGCGTGACGGCCTGTGCAAAACTAACCTGTTCGTTGTGATCTTTAAGATTGTAGAGTTTCATCAATTATCCCAGTACTCGTGCGCCCGCCGTGTCCAGCCGGCAAATATGAACAAAGCCTTCCTGATTTTGCAGGTAGTGACTGCCCAGCCAGTCCGCCACGCGCTGCGCGGTCTCCGTTTTATCGCAGAGCGCAAACAACGTCGGCCCTGAACCGGAAATACCGCTGGCCAGCGCGCCAATTTCCGCGACGGCCTGACGCGCCTGAGCAAAACCAGGCAACAGACGTTCGCGATACGGTTCGGCAATCACATCCTTCATCAGTTTCGCCGCAAGCCCAGGCTGACGGGAATAGCAGGCGTGAATAAACCCGGCCAGGTGACGCCCGTGGGCAATGCAATCCTGGCGACGATACTGCGCAGGCAGGATCGCCCGCGCTTCTGCCGTGGAGACTTTAATGCCAGGATAGGCCAGTACCCACAGCCACTCATCAAAGCCTGGCACCTGCTGGCTGATAATGCCGTTTTCTTCAATCATCAACTGCATACCACCGAGAAAACATGGCGCGACGTTATCGTAGTGAATGCTGCCGGAGATACGCCCTTCCAGCTCGCCCATTATTGCCAGCAGACGCATGTCATTGAGCGGCTTGCCGCAGTACTCATTCATCGCGACCAGTGCCGCCACCACCGAGCAGGCGCTGGAACCTAATCCGGAGCCGATCGGCATATTCTTTTCCAGGGTCATCGCCACCGGAATTTGCTTACCCAGTTCCTGACAAAAACGCTCCCAGCACTGGTAAACAATATTTTCTCGCGGTTCTGGCGGTAGCTTGTCGGCAAAGCGGCCCAGATTATTCAGGCTGAAACTGTCCGCCGCCTCAACCGACACCACGTCGCCCAGCAGTGAGCCATCAACGGGCGTCACCGCCGCCCCAAGCACATCAAATCCAACGCTCATATTGGCACTGGAAGCCGGGGCATAAACTTTAACCATGTTAGACTCCTAGCTTCCATGAGAGAGTACGCAGCAGGTCAGCAAACACCCCTGCCGCCGTGACGTCGTTACCCGCGCCATAACCGCGCAGAACCAGCGGCAGCGGCTGATAGTAGTGGCTGTAGAACGCCAGCGCGTTTTCGCCGTTTTTCACTTTGTACAACGGATCGTTACCGTCCACTTCAGAAATCTTCACCCGACAGACGCCGTCTTCTTCGATGTTGCCAACATAGCGCAATACTTTGCCCTCATCACGGGCTTTTGCCACCCGAGCGGCAAAGGCATCGTCAAGCTGCGGCAGATTCGCCATAAACGCCTCAACGTCGCCTGAATCATCAAACGCTTTCGGCAGCACCGGTTCAATGACGATGTCTGACAGTTCCAGCTCACGCCCGGTTTCACGGGCGAGGATCAGCAGTTTACGCGCCACGTCCATTCCCGAAAGATCGTCACGCGGATCGGGTTCGGTGTACCCCATTTCACGCGCGATACGAGTCGCTTCAGAGAGACTCATACCCTCGTCGAGCTTACCGAAAATAAATGACAGCGAACCGGACAGGATGCCGGAGAACTTCAGCAATTCATCGCCCGCATTCAACAGGTTTTGCAGGTTTTCGATCACCGGCAGACCGGCACCCACGTTAGTGTCATAGAGGAATTTGCGCCGTGACTTCGCGGCAGCGAAGCGCAGCTGATGGTAGTAATCCATTGACGAGGTATTCGCCTTTTTGTTCGGCGTGACCACATGGAATCCTTCACGCAGGAAGTCCGCGTATTGATCGGCCACCGCCTGACTGGATGTACAATCCACAATCACCGGGTTCAGCAGGTGATATTCCTTCACCAGACGGATTAAGCGACCAAGATTGAACGGCTCTTTCGCTTCAGCCAGTTCAGCCTGCCAGTTTTCCAGATTCAGGCCATGCACATGGGTCAACAGCGCTCTCGAGTTCGCCACGCCGCACACGCGCAGATCGATATGTTTTTTCTTCAGCCAGGTTTGCTGGCGCTTAAGCTGCTCCAGTAACGCGCCGCCTACCCCGCCAACGCCAATGACAAACACTTCAATTACCTGATCGGTATTGAACAACATCTGATGGGTGACGCGTACGCCCGTCGTGGCATCGTCGTTATTGACCACGACCGAAATGGAACGCTCGGAAGAGCCCTGCGCGATAGCCACGATATTGATATTCGCGCGCGCCAGTGCGGCAAAGAATTTCGCCGAAATACCCCGCAGTGTCCGCATGCCGTCCCCAACGACGGAGATAATCGCCAGTCGTTCAGTGACCGCCAGCGGTTCCAGCACGCCCTCTTTCAGTTCGAGATAGAATTCATCCTGCAAGGCACGCTGCGCGCGGGCGCAGTCGGCCTGCGGCACGCAGAAGCTGATGCTGTACTCAGAGGATGACTGGGTAATCAGTACCACGGAAATGCCTGCGCGGGACATCACCGCAAACACGCGCGCCGCCATCCCCACCATCCCTTTCATGCCAGGACCGGAGACGTTGAACATCGCCATATTATTAAGGTTGGAAATCCCCTTCACTGGCAGATCGTCTTCATCGCGGCTGGCGCCGATCAGCGTGCCTGCCGCCTGCGGGTTACCGGTATTTTTGATGAGGCAAGGGATCTGGAACTGCGCGATGGGGGTAATGGTACGAGGGTGAAGCACTTTTGCGCCGAAATAGGAGAGCTCCATCGCTTCCTGATAAGACATCGATTTCAGCAACCTGGCGTCAGGTACCTGGCGCGGGTCACAGGTATATACACCGTCGACATCTGTCCAGATCTCGCAACAGTCGGCGCGTAAGCAGGCCGCCAGAACCGCTGCGGAGTAATCGGAGCCATTGCGCCCCAGCACCACCAGTTCACCCTTCTCATTACCGGCGGTGAACCCGGCCATCAGCACCATGTGATCGGCGGGTATACGCCCGGCGGCGATGCGGCGAGTCGATTCGGCGATATCGACGGTAGATTCGAGGTAGTGCCCCACCGCCAGCAGTTTTTCGACCGGGTCAATAACGGTAACGTGGTGGCCGCGGGCTTCCAGTAACCCCGCCATGATGGCGATCGACATCTTTTCGCCACGGCAGATGAGCGCAGCGTTAATGCTGTCCGGACACTGTCCTAGCAAGCTGATCCCATGCAGCACATGTTTGATTTGGGCAAATTCCTGCTCAACAAACACTTTCAACTGCGCCAGCGGAAAGCCCGGCTGGGCGTCGGCGAGTCCGGTTAGAAGTTCGGCAAAAATACGTTCGGCATCACTGATATTGGGTAATGCGTCCTGACCTCCGATGGTTTTTTCAATCATCGCCACCAGATGGTTGGTAATTTTAGCGGGGGCAGAAAGAACGGTCGCTACCTGCCCCTGCCTGGCATTGCTTTCCAGAATATCGGCAACCCGCAGAAAACGTTCTGCATTTGCCACTGATGTACCGCCGAACTTCAACACTCGCATGGTTGTTACCTCGTTACCTTTGGTCGAAAAAAAAAGCCCGCACTGTTCAGGTGCGGGCTTTTTTCTGTGTTTCCTGTACGCGTCAGCCCGCACCGTTACCTGTGGTAATGGTGATGGTTGTGGTAATGGTGGTGCTGATGCGTTTCATGGATGTTGTGTACTCTGTCATTATTTACCCTAAATAATTCGTCTTGCAGGAAGGCGGCAATTGCGTGAAGCCCCTGGCGCATAGAAAACGATGTGACTGGGGTGAACAAAAGTCGCCAACGCAGATGCAACTCGAAGTATGACGGGTAATCTGTCTGTGCTGTATGTCTATATTGGTTAAAGTATATGGTGAGCTAAGTCAATAAATATTTGATTTACTCACCTGACGAAACTTGTTCATGAGCTGCTAGCGAAAGGTTTATTTTCAACCAAACCCGCAGGAAAACCCCTCTTGAAATCAGCAGTTATCACCATAAATACAACTAAAGGAAAATTATTATTTTGTGACTTTTTTTTCGATATCATGGACCAGGCGGTGCAACATTGCCGTGTCTCGCTGCCCTAATTGCCCCAGACGCTGTTGCAGCCAGTCGACCAGTTTGCTGTCATCTGCAACCTCCAGAGTGGTCAACAGGCTCATGATGCGTGAGCGTAATGCCTGTAACTGAAATTCATCAGATGAATCGACTTCTTTAGCAGGTTGTTGCATTAAATTTGTTAATTGATAGCAGTAGACCATCACCGCCTGCCCCAGATTCAATGAAGGATAATCTGCAACCATTGGCACGCCGGTCAGAACATCCGCCAGTGCCAGTTCATCGTTGGTCAGTCCGGAATCTTCACGACCAAAAACCAGCGCGGTGTGATTCATCCAGGCCGATTTTTCTTCCAGCAGCGGAACCAGTTCCGCCGGCGTCGCGTAGTAGTGAAATTTTGCCCGACTGCGCGCCGTGGTAGCGACGGTAAAATCAACATCGACAAGCGCGTCCGCAAGCGTCGAAAAAACAGTAATATTATCAATAATATCGCTGGAGCCATGCGCCACCCAGCGCGTGGCGGGTTCAAGATGCGCCTGACTGTCAACGATACGCAACTGAGTGAATCCCATGGTTTTCATGGCGCGAGCCGCGGCACCAATGTTTTCCGCTCTGGCGGGAGCGACGAGGATAATAGTAATGCGCATTTTTTTACTCTTTATGCCTGTCCGCGGGCAATTGTGTGAACTATGTCAAGATATTACGCGGAGCGAATTTACAAAATTTTAACCAAAATCAGTGGAAAACCGTTTCACCTTTCATAAAAGGCGCTAAACTGTTTCCTTACTTTACTAATGTTTTTTATGTTAACAGAAACAGTATATCCTTCTGTTTATCAGAGATAATTTGATTTAAAATGAATCTCATTCATAGGATTCGCCGTGTTAATTAGTTATCCTGTGCAACTAGTTGGATTATTGCAATTTTGTGATGAAAGCTAGCATTTAGATACGATGATTTCATCAAACTGTTAACGTGCTACAATTGAACTTGATATATGTCAACGAAGCGTAGTTTTATTGGGTGTCCGGTACGTCTTAGCCTGTTATGTTGCTGTTAAAATGGTTAGGATGACAGCCGTTTTTGACACTGTCGGGTCCAGAGGGAAACTACCCACGACCAAGCTAATGATGTTGTTGACGTTGATGGAAAGTGCATCAAGAACGCAATTACGTACTTTAGTCATGTTACGCCGATCATGTTAATTTGCGACATGCATCAGGCAGGTCAGGGACTTTTGTACTTCCTGTTTCGATTTAGTTGGCAATTTAGGTAGCAAACATGCAGACCCCGCACATTCTTATCGTTGAAGACGAGTTGGTAACACGCAACACGTTAAAAAGTATTTTCGAAGCGGAAGGCTATGATGTATTCGAAGCGACTGATGGCGCGGAAATGCATCAAATCCTCTCTGAATATGACATCAACCTGGTGATCATGGATATCAACTTGCCAGGCAAAAACGGTCTTCTGTTGGCGCGTGAACTGCGCGAGCAGGCTAACGTTGCGCTGATGTTCCTGACTGGCCGCGATAACGAAGTCGATAAAATCCTCGGCCTCGAAATCGGTGCAGACGATTACATCACCAAGCCGTTTAACCCGCGCGAACTGACTATCCGTGCCCGCAACCTTCTGTCTCGTACCATGAACCTGGGTACCGTCAGCGAAGAACGTCGTAGCGTTGAAAGCTACAAGTTCAACGGTTGGGAACTGGACATCAACAGCCGTTCTCTGATCGGGCCTGATGGCGAACAGTACAAACTGCCGCGCAGTGAGTTCCGTGCCATGCTTCACTTCTGCGAGAACCCAGGCAAGATCCAGTCCCGTGCTGAGCTGCTGAAGAAAATGACTGGTCGTGAGCTGAAACCCCATGACCGTACCGTTGACGTGACCATCCGCCGCATTCGTAAGCATTTCGAATCCACGCCGGATACGCCGGAAATTATCGCGACTATTCACGGTGAAGGTTACCGTTTTTGTGGCGATCTGCAGGATTAATCGGGTTACCACCGTCAAAAAAACGGCGCTCAATGCGCCGTTTTTCTTATCTGCTTTTTGCTGAATTTACTTCCACACGCGTAGCGCATCGTCCACGGGTGCGGACGGTTTCGGCGCCGTTGGTGTTGGTGTCGGTTTCGCACGCGAGAATGCATACCAGTCAAGATGCCGCGTCAGGAACATCACGCTCCCCAGCGCCAACAGCAGCACACTCGTCCCCAACAGCAGCGCGCTGTCTTCCGAGCGCAACAGTACCCACATCACACCATCCAGCGCTAACAATGCCAGAGTGAAAACCACGCTGCTACGCCAGCCCTGTAGCACTGCCTGGAGATAAACCCCGTTCATCAGCGCGCCCACCAGGCTTGCGACAATCCATGCCAGGGTGAAACCAATATGTTCTGAGAGCGCCAGCAACAGCAAATAAAACATCACCAACGACAGCCCCACCAGCAGATACTGCATCGGGTGTAATTTTTTACCCGTCAACGTTTCGAACACAAAGAAAGCCATAAATGTCAGTGTAATCAGCAAAATGGCATATTTCGTCGCCCGATCCGTCAGTTGATACTGATCGGCAGGAGTGGCAACCGCGACGCTAAACGACGGCAGGTTATACCACCCGTCTTTTCGCGCATCCACAAACCGATCGCCCAGGTTAGTGGCAAACCAACTGCTTTGCCACTGTGCCTGAAACCCTGACTCGCTGATTTCGCGCTTGTCGGGTAGAAAATCACCGAGGAAGTTGGGATGCGGCCAGTTGCTGGTGAGCGTCATTTGGCTGCTACGTCCTACCGGAACCACCGAGAAAGCGCCGGTTCCGCTTAAATTGAGTGACATCGCCAGGTTCACATCGCGCATCGCCCATTGCGCATCCGGAAGCGGAATGTGGAGCCCTTCTCCGCGGTCTGTTAGCCCCGTCCCCGGTTCGACAGCAAGCGCCATTCCATTCACCTTCGGTGCTTTCACCACGCCAATCCCTCGTGCATCACCCACGCCAACCACGATAAACGGTTTCCCAAGGGTTATGTTGGGCCGGTTCAGTTCACTCAGTCGTGCAACATCAAACTCCGCTTTCAAGGTAACATCAGTATGCCAGACCTGCCCTTCGTAGATGCCCACTTTTCGCGGTTCAACGTTCTGGTTCCCCTCCACCATCAACGACTCCGGCAGCCAGAAGTGGATAAAACTGCGCCTGTGCTGCACCTCTTTCTCGTTTTCCAGCACGGTGTATAACTCGGTCACAGGTACGGCAATGAGCGGGCCGACCATTTTTTGCGGTCCGCTGGTACTCTGCCGAATCGCATCCTCCACCGCATCACGATAATCAGCACGTTCCACAATAATCTGCCGGACCATCATCAGGGGGATCAGCAGCAACACAATCGCGCCACCTAAGGTGACGATTTTCCAGAACAGGGGGGATTTCAACATAGCGTTCTCCTTATGCAATACCCGCAGAGTACGCACGCTATGTGGGGGGAATTTGAAGTTATGTGAAGTGACGGTGAAGTGTGAGCGTGGCCTCGACGCCGCCTTCTGGGCGGTTACGTAATTCTGCACTCCCCTTCAGCAGTCGCGCCACTTCGCGAACGAACGCCAGTCCAAGACCGCTGCTTTTGAGGCCATTCTCACGCGGCAGTGAGTAAAAGCGGTCAAATATCCGCGGTAAGGCAAAATCAGGAATGCCTGTACCCGTATCGGTCACCGTCAGCGTCACCGTCTCTGCATGCGCTTGTGCGCTGAGGGTGATCGCTCCGCCTGCCGGGGTGAAATCAATGGCATTGTCCAGCAAGTTGCCCAACGCCTGTTCCAGCAGCGCCGGCTCCGCAGAGACGCTTAACGCCGAGGGGACAATCTCCAGCGATATCGCCTTCGTCGCCAGTTGAATCGCGCGCGCGTCGCTGATTTGCGCAAACAGTTCATCGACCGCAACCGGGGAGAGGGCAATATCCTGACGGTTTTCCAGTCGCGCCTGGCGCAGCAAGGTTTCAACCAGCGCCTGCATTCGCGCATTTTGGCTGAGAATATTGTCGGTAAAGCGCTTAACAATGTCCGGAGGCGGATTTTCCCGCAGAATTTCCGCCGCGCCGCGAATGGCCGCCAACGGACTCTTTAGCTCGTGGGTGAGCGCGTATACGTACTGTTCAATGTAATTTTTGCCTTCCAGCTTCAGACGCATACTCTCCAGCGCCTGCGCCAGTTTGCGCAACTCACTGCTGCCCAGTTCAGGCAGCGGCATCGGCTGGTTTTCGGTCACGGAATCCGCATAGCGCGTCAGGCGGGCAATCGAACGGTTTATCCACCAGACCATCCCGGCGCCAATCACCAGCGCAATGCCAAGCAGAATCGCGCTGGCCCAAAGGATCCGGCGCTCGCTGCGTTTAATCACCGGTGCCATCGCGGCATTGGGTTTTCCCACGCTGAGCACGCCGATGATCTTTCCGTTGTCGACAACCGGCGCAGCAACATACATGACCGAGCTTTCCGGATCGGCGGGATCCTGCGGCGTACTGCGCGCGCCATACTGTCCACGCAGCGTTAGCCAGACATCGTTCCAGCGAGAGTAATCCTGCCCGACCGCTTTATTGACGGAATCAAACACCACTTTGCCCTGCGCATCCGTCATGTAAACATGGTATTCATTGCGGACTTTATTGATTCCGCTGATGTTGGCGCGAAAAGGACGGTTATGCAGTTGCGTAAACGCCTGCGCCAGTTGGCCATGCGCCGGGTTACCCGACAGGAGATCGTCACGCGCCAGCGCCGCCAGCAGCGTGGCAGTATCGATCAGCGTCCCTTCCGTTGCGCGCCGTACGCCAGGTTTAATCTCCTGTACAAAAATAGAAAGAACAAACCACGCAGCAACAGCGACAATCAGGAAATAGCCCAACAGCAAACGCATGCCAATGCGCATCAGAGACTCCTCAGGCTGTAACCCATCCCACGATGCGTGTTG
This sequence comes from Citrobacter sp. LST-B2, assembly GCF_057983045.1. NCBI lineage: Bacteria > Pseudomonadati > Pseudomonadota > Gammaproteobacteria > Enterobacterales > Enterobacteriaceae > Citrobacter > Citrobacter sp. LST-B2. Next base: position 889,429 of record NZ_CP192598.1, on the reverse strand, counting down.
ATCGGCGAAAGCGTCGGGTTGATCGCGCGCAGTTTGGCGCGCAGCGTTTTGATGTGCGTATCGACCGTCCGGTCGTATGTATCCTGCGCATCGGCCCAGACGATATCCATCAGTTGCTGGCGCGAATAGACACGCCCTGGAGATAACAGCAGCGTTTTCAGCAGCAAAAATTCATAGCGCGTGAGTGACAGGGGCGTACCAAACCAGGCCACTTCAGCCGCCGGTTCATTCAGCTCAAAATGGCCGGTTTTGACAACAGGCGACGGCGTGGAAAACTTCTTCACCCGACGTAGCAGCGTGCGGACTCTGGCGCAGACTTCCCGCGGTGAAAACGGTTTGGCGACGTAATCGTCGGCACCGATTTCCAGACCCAGCAAGCGATCCACCTCATCGCTGCGCGCCGTCAGAAAGAGGATTGGTAACGCCGGATGGTACTCAAGCAATCGCCGGCACAGCTCAAAACCGCTGATATCCGGCAACCCGACATCGAGAATCGCTACATCCGGACACTGATGACGTGCTTTCTCCAGCGCGGGCAACCCGCGCTCAAAGGCTTCCACGCTAAACCCTTCCTGCTGGAGCATATAAATCAGGGTATCCGCGATACCCTGCTCATCTTCCACCAACCAGACCGACACCTGCTGCATAATGCTTCCCTGTTATTCGCGCCACGGCATGATAGGTACCGCGCTAATGGCATTTTTCGGCGACCCATCGACCACCTTGTCGGAATAGGCCAGATAAGCCAGCGCGTTGCGTTTGGCATCATAGAAGCGCACGACCTGTAATGATTTGAAGACCAACGAAGTGCGTTTCTTAAAGACCACTTCGCCCTGCGCTTTACCGTTCTTGATTCTGTCGCTCAGTTCTACCGGTCCTACCTGCTGGCAGGAGATGGCGGCATCAGAAGTATCTTCCGCCAGCCCCAACCCGCCTTTAATGCCACCGGTTTTGGCACGGCTGACGTAGCAGGTCACGTTTTTAACATCGGGGTCGTCAAACGCCTCCACGACGATTTTATGATCCGGCCCAAAGATCTTAAACACCGTATCGACGGAACCGATCTGCTCAGCAGATGCCAGCGGCGCCAGCATAAGCAACAGAGTGGACAGAACTAAACTCTTGTATTTCATATTGTTACCATTCTTTAAAATGACGCTGCGCAATTATTCAGCATTGTAAAAGAAACTGTTTACAGATCACAGGATTACAATAATCACGTTTTATTAGATTCAAAAAAAGCATTAATGCGCAAAAAAAACACTGAATGCTAAAACAACAAAAAATGCTATTATCCAATAATCTGATGTCAGGTGTTTGTAGTTGAAAGGATGAGGATATTTTATGGATCAGGCCGGCATTATTCGCGACCTATTAATCTGGCTGGAAGGTCATCTGGATCAGCCGCTGTCGCTTGACAATGTGGCGGCAAAAGCGGGTTATTCCAAGTGGCATCTGCAGAGAATGTTTAAGGACGTGACGGGTCATGCGATTGGCGCGTATATCCGCGCACGCCGCTTATCGAAATCTGCCGTTGCGCTTCGCCTGACGGCTCGCCCGATTCTGGATATTGCCCTGCAGTACCGCTTCGACTCTCAACAAACGTTCACCCGCGCCTTTAAGAAACAGTTTTCCCAGACGCCTGCACTGTATCGTCGTTCACCGGAATGGAGCGCATTCGGTATTCGTCCGCCTCTGCGTCTGGGCGAATTTGCCATGCCTGAGCATAAATTTGTCACTCTGGAAGATATGCAACTGCTGGGTGTCACCCAGAGTTACTCCTGTTCGCTGGAGCAAATTTCCGATTTCCGCCACGAAATGCGCTATCAGTTCTGGCACGATTTCCTCGGCCACGCGCCAACCATTCCGCCTGTACTCTATGGCCTGAACGAAACGCATCCCAGCCATGAAAAAGATGACGAGCAGGAAGTGTTCTACACCACCGCGCTGCCGCAGGATCAGGCCAACGGCTACGTACAGTCGGCACAGCCGGTGCTGTTGCAGGGCGGCGAGTATGTGATGTTTACTTACGAAGGGCTGGGAACGGGCGTTCAGGAGTTCATCCTGACGGTCTATGGTACCTGCATGCCGCTCCTGAACCTGACGCGCCGCAAGGGCCAGGATATTGAGCGGTACTACCCGGCTGAAGATGCCAAAGCCGGTGACCGCCCCATTAACCTGCGCTGCGAATTCCTGATTCCGATTCGCCGTTAGCGCTGTAGCTCATCCAACGCAGGGGCGTCCAGATGCGAGATGTCCCCTGCCGTTTCGACCACCCATCCCGGCGCCAGCCACAGGCTTTCCTGATAATCCACCCGCGAAATCGAGCAGTTACGCAGGCGTAAGCGGCGTTCAGCGTAGGCAGGAAGTCCCAGAATCGTACTGACCAGACAGCCCAGCGCAATGCCATGACTGACCAACAGCGGACGACTCCCCTGCGGCAAATCCAGGCACGCAGCGAGCGCGCCATGAACGCGATCGCTCAACTCCTGCATCGACTCCCCTTCGGGAATACGTCCGTCGACGGTGCCGTTGACTAACTGACGACGCCAGTTCTCTTCTTCTTCGGTCAGGGTATCAATATGACGTTTTTCCAGCACGCCCATGTGCAGCTCGCGCAGGCGAGCATCTAAGGTGATATCACAGCCACAGGCCTGGGCGATGATTTCAGCGGTGCGGCGGGTACGTCCCAAATCGCTACTAATGACGTGGGTGATGCCGAGACTTTTCGCGCGGTCACCAACCTGCATAGCTTGTTGCTCACCTTTAGCGGTCAGCGGACTGTCGGACTGGCCTTGAATGCGTCGCTCGGCGTTCCACTGCGTTTCACCGTGGCGAACAAGGTATACCTGTAACATGCTATTTTTCCGTATACTGCAAAGAGTTTTTATAAAATCGAGCTTAATTATGCACCATGTTGTCTCAGCAACCACCAATCCCGCCAAAATTCAGGCAATTCTACAGGCATTTAACGAGATCTTCGGTGAAGGATCCTGCCATATTGAGTCTGTGGACGTCGATAGCGGCGTACCGGAACAACCCTTCGGAAGTCCTGAAACGCGTGCTGGCGCACGGAATCGGGTCGAAAACGCCCGTCGTGCGCGCCCCGATGCCGACTTCTGGGTAGCCATCGAAGCGGGTATTGATGAAGATGCGACCTTCAGTTGGGTGGTTGTCGAAAACGCCACCCAGCGTGGCGAAGCGCGTTCTGCGACGCTGCCGCTGCCTGCGGTGATCCTTGAAAAAGTGCGCGAGGGTGAAGCGCTGGGTCCGGTAATGTCACACTACACGGGTATTGATAAGATTGGCCGAAAAGAAGGGGCGATTGGCGTGTTTACCGCCGGGAAACTGACGCGCGCCAGCGTTTACCACCAGGCCGTGATTCTGGCGCTCAGCCCGTTTCATAACGCGATTTATCGTTGAGTTCGTAAGCCGGATAAGACGAAATTGTCATCCGGCGATAGTGCGGTTGCAAGCCTGATGGCGCTACGCTTATCAGGCCTACGAAATCACTTTTCAGGCGTTTTTCAACAATATGGTTTCCAGCCACTGCCGCAGTTCGACGGGCGCCGATTTCAGGCTGTTAGAGCCGCGGGTGATCGTCGCAATCCCCGCGCCCAGCTCGTTTTTAAGCTCGCGCTGGCTCATTTCGCCACGTAATAACTCTTCGATAATGCGTACACGCGTCCCCAGCGCTTCGCGCTCATCCGGGGTCAGCATCAGTTGCAACAGCGGTAAGTGCAGATCCTCTGCATAAGACTGGCGGAGCAACTCCACAAAACGAAGCCACTCCTGATTACGTTGTTCGGCCATCGCCGATGAATAAGGGGAATGCTGGGTCATGTTATGCCGCCCTGTTGTACTCATACACGAGTACAAATCATAACATAACCCACCGGATTAATAACGTCTCTGCCACTCAGAATCGCTCATCAGGGTGTCTTTCTGCCCCATGAAATAGCGATAGTAAGCGTCGTAGGCCAGCACGTTCTTCACATAGCCACGCGTTTCCGAGAAGGGAATACTCTCGACAAACGCCACGGCGTCGATCCGTCCCGCGCTGTTGCCAAGCCAGGTGCGCACGCGCCCTGGTCCGGCATTGTAAGCTGCTGACGAGAAGATCCGATTATTGCCAAACTGCTGATAGACGTACTGCAGGTAGCTGGTGCCGATATTGATATTGGTTTCCGGATCCAGTAACTGATTCTGACTGCTGTAACCCGGAATAGAGAACATCTTCACCGTGTGCGTCGCGGTGCCTGGCATAATCTGCATCAGCCCGCTGGCGCCGACCGGCGATTTCACCTTCGGATTCCAGGCGCTCTCCTGACGCGCGATCGCCATCGCATAGCTTTGCGGAATATCTTTGCCACGGGTATAGCGGGTAAAGAGATCCTGATACGCCAGCGGGAAGCGCTCCTCCAGATGATCCCAGAGTTTACCGGCGATCGTCGCCTGCACGCTCAGATCCCACCACTGATTGTTGAAGGCATAACGCGCCAGCTGCGCCTGCTCCGTCTTCGTCCGGCTGGTGACCAGGTTTGCCCATTCGCTGCGGGCGGTGTTATCCATATTCCAGTACATCAGTTCGCGAACGCGGGCCATTTCCGCTCCCTGAGTCAGCGCGTTATTCACATCGCCAGGCGCTTTATCAATTTTCAGAACGTACTCTTCTCCCAGACGCTGCGCTGCCACCATCGGGTAGAAACCGCGCTGTTGCATCAGCGCATGCAGGATCTCTTTTGCTTCCGCTTCACGTCCTCGTTCCAGCAGCAAATCGGCCTGCCAGTATCGCCATTCGTCCTTTTCCTTCGCCTCCATCGGCAGACGCGCCAGCCAGGTGTTCAGGCCACGACGATCGCCAGTCCCGAGCGCCATGCGCACCCGACGCTCCACCAGCGTGGTGGACTGCGAGCGCATAATCGCGTCGTCTCGCCATTTCGCCTGCTCGTCGGTGACGTCGTTGCCCATTAATCGCCAGGCGACGATATCGCGCAGCTCCTGGGTTTGATCCTCATTCAACTGCTGCGCCTGTACCAGTGACGGAATCATCAGACGCGCGTTTTCCGCATCCTGACGAGCGACGCTGGCAAAGGCCACAGCGGCCATCTGACGAGTGAAATCGGTCGCGCCGGTGGTGCGCGCAAAGGTCAGGACGCTGTTCGGGTTGTTCGCCAGTGAGATAATCGCTGACGCGATAGTCTGGTACTCCGCCGGCATCTGCCCGGCCAGTACCGTCACCAGTCCAGTGTTGCCCGCTTTCATCGCCAGGCGAATGCGCTCCAGGTAAGAGAGCGGATCCTGGGTGCCAGACGCGCGCCAGACGCTGAACAGTTTGTCACAGGCATTAGGTTGGCTTTTACCGGTCAACCACAGCTCTTTCGCCCCCTGCCAGGCTTCTTCCGTTTGCCCGGTATTCCACTTCGCGTAATAGTAATTGCACTGCGCCTCGGTGGTTCTCGGCTTCTCCGGGCTAAACGCTAATAATCCGCGCCAGTCTTCACGCCGCGCCAGTTCGTTAACGAAACGCGATTCCAGCGTACGCGCTGGCGGCAGGGTTGGGTTGGCACGTACAAAGTTGGTCACCGTGACGGTCGGCTGATTCATCAGATCATCGGTGATTTGCCGATATTCCAGATAGGGATACAGGGGGTAATTCTTCAGGCCCGGCATCATCTGCTCCACGACATCCATCTGTCGGTTATCCCAGGCCTGCTTAATCTGTGCGTAACGGTTACGCTGCTCGTCCAGTGAATCGGCTCGCGCTGCCTGACTTAACGTCAGCAGGCACACACCGGCGGCAATAAGACGCCAGGTAAATCGTTGGGCTTTGTCCACAAGCTCTTCCTCTAAATATGATACGTCGCTGCAGCCTCATGCCGCCTAATGATTTCATGCTAACCAGTCATTGGCATTTACGCCACGTCGCGGACACTTTTTTACTTTTACTGCGAGTGAGATCTGCTGGCTGGGATTGAGAGGGGAAAAAGGCTACACTTCGCCTTTGAATACATCTATACCCTAAATAATTCGAGTTGCAGGAAGGCGGCAAGGAAGTGAACTCCCCAGGAGCTTACATAAGTAAGTGACTGGGGTGAACGAGTGCAGCAAACGCACATGCAGCTTGAAGTATGACGGGTATATTCATCACGATAAATACAGAGGCGAGTCCAACGTGGCCCAATTCGTTTATACCATGCATCGTGTCGGCAAAGTCGTTCCGCCGAAACGTCATATTCTTAAAAACATCTCGCTGAGCTTCTTCCCTGGCGCAAAAATCGGCGTACTGGGCCTTAACGGTGCCGGTAAGTCCACCCTGCTGCGCATCATGGCGGGCATTGATACAGATATTGAAGGCGAAGCCCGCCCGCAGCCTGGCATCAAAATTGGTTACCTGCCGCAGGAACCTCAGCTTAATCCTGAACACACCGTACGCGAGTCTGTTGAAGAAGCAGTGGCGGAAGTGGTCAACGCACTGAAAGGTCTGGATGAGGTTTACGCGAAATACGCTGAGCCAGATGCCGACTTCGATAAACTGGCCGCGCAACAGGGCAAGTTCGAAGAGATCATTCAGGCGCACGACGGTCATAACCTGAACGTGCAACTGGAGCGTGCAGCCGACGCCCTGCGTCTGCCAGACTGGGACGCCAAAATCGCGACCCTCTCCGGGGGTGAACGTCGCCGTGTCGCACTGTGCCGTCTGCTGTTAGAAAAACCTGACATGCTGCTGCTTGACGAACCGACCAACCACCTGGATGCGGAATCCGTGGCCTGGCTGGAACGCTTCCTGCACGACTTCGAAGGCACCGTAGTGGCGATTACCCACGACCGTTACTTCCTCGACAACGTCGCAGGCTGGATCCTTGAACTTGACCGCGGCGAAGGTATTCCGTGGGAAGGTAACTACTCTTCCTGGCTGGAGCAGAAAGATCAGCGTCTGGCGCAGGAAGCCTCTCAGGAAGCGGCACGCCGTAAATCTATCGAGAAAGAACTGGAGTGGGTTCGTCAGGGCGCGAAAGGCCGTCAGTCTAAGGGTAAAGCCCGTCTGGCACGCTTTGAAGAGCTGAACAGCACGGAATACCAGAAACGTAACGAAACCAACGAACTGTTTATTCCACCTGGACCGCGTCTGGGTGATAAAGTCATTGAAGTCAGCCACCTGCGTAAATCCTACGGCGACCGCGTGCTGATTGACGATCTGAGCTTCTCCGTACCGAAAGGCGCCATCGTCGGCATCATCGGTCCGAACGGCGCGGGTAAATCCACCCTGTTCCGTATGATGTCCGGTCAGGAACAGCCAGACAGCGGCACCATCACGCTGGGTGAAACCGTTAAGCTGGCCTCCGTCGATCAGTTCCGTGACGCCATGGATAACAGCAAAACCGTGTGGGAAGAAGTGTCCGGTGGGCTGGATATCATGAAGATCGGCAACACCGAAATGCCAAGTCGCGCCTATGTTGGCCGCTTTAACTTCAAAGGCACCGACCAGGGCAAACGCGTCGGCGAGCTGTCCGGTGGTGAGCGCGGTCGTCTGCATCTGGCGAAGCTGCTGCAGGTTGGCGGTAACGTTCTTCTGCTCGATGAACCGACCAACGACCTGGATATCGAAACCCTGCGCGCGCTGGAAAACGCCCTGCTGGAGTTCCCGGGTTGCGCAATGGTTATCTCGCACGACCGTTGGTTCCTTGACCGTATCGCCACCCACATTCTGGACTACCAGGATGAAGGGAAAGTGGAGTTCTTCGAAGGTAACTTCACCGAATACGAAGAGTACAAGAAGCGCACGCTGGGCGCTGACGCGCTGGAGCCAAAGCGTATCAAGTACAAACGTATCGCGAAGTAATCAACAAAATTGCCGGATGGTGGCGCACATGCCTCATCCGGCCTGGAAGGTTATTGCGCTTTGGCGGTTGCCGCAGATTGTTGACCCGCCGCAGGTTCCAACTGGAACACCACATCGACCTGATCATCAAACTGAATCGCCGCCTGCTCGTACGTTTCCTGCGCTGACACCGGTGCCGCGTCCGCTTTCATCATCCGCACCATCGGGCTTGGCTGATAGTTCGAGACATGGTAGCGCACGCTGTAAACCGGACCCAGTTTGCTGTTAAAACCGGCCGCCAGTTCCTGCGCCTGGTGAATTGCATCATCAATCGCTGCTTTACGCGCTTTGTCTTTATAAGCATCCGGTTGCGCCACACCCAACGAAACGGAACGAATTTCGTTCAGCCCCGCTTTCAGCGCGCCGTCCAGCAGTGGGTTGAGTTTATCTAACTGACGCAGCGTCACTTCGACAGTACGCACCGCACGATACCCTTTCAGAACGCTTTTGCCGTTCTGATAATCGTAATCCGGTTGGGTGCGCAGGTTCGCCGAACTAATGTCTTTTTTCGCGATCTGATTTTGCTCAAGGAAAGAAAGGTATTGCGCAACGCGCTCATCAGCCTGTTTCTTCGCCGTCGCAGCGTCTTTCGCCGCAACATTAACCTCGATTGCCAGCGTGGCAATATCAGGTGCAGCGTCCACGCTTGCCGTCCCGGAAGTCACGATGTGCGGTCCGTCAGGCAATTCGCCTGCCTGCACCGACATTGCACTGAATCCCACTAATGCCGCCAGGGCCATCACTTTGAACTTCACTGTCGCTCCTCCATGTTACGTGAGTTGCCCCAAATTTCAGGGCGCATGCAGGCAAGCTTAGCGCGAAATAGTGTGTTGTCCATCAGACAACGCTTAGAGCGCTAATGGACTGGCTCTTAATTGAACAAGGCGTGAACATGCGCAACGCCTTCTTTTGCCAGTTGAAAAGCGATGAACCACATCACCAGCCCCACCAGCGTATTGATAATCCGCTGCGCTTTTGCGGTACGCAGTCGCGGCGCGAGCCACGCCGCCAGCAGCGCCAGGCCGAAGAACCACAGGAAGGAGGCACTGACGGTGCCGAGCGCGAACCAGCGTTTGGGTTCGACATCCAGTTGTCCGCCCAGACTGCCAAGCACCACGAATGTATCCAGGTAGACGTGCGGATTCAGCCATGTCACCGCCAGCATGGTGGCGATGATCTTCCAGCGTCCCTGCTTCATCACTTCCGCGCTGGCCAGTTCCAGATTGCTACTCATTGCCGTCTTTAAAGCGCCAAAACCGTACCACAGCAAAAAAGCCACTCCGCCCCAGGTGACCAGCGCCAACAACCACGGCGACTGCATCAGTAATGCGCTACCGCCAAAAATCCCGGCGCAAATCAGCAACAGATCGCTGATGGCGCACAGGAGCGCAATCATGATGTGATACTGGCGACGTATCCCCTGATTCATCACAAACGCATTCTGTGGGCCGAGCGGAAGTATCATGGCTGCGCCAAGCGCAAGACCTTGAAAATAATACGATATCACGGTAATCATCCTGAGTGTTGTCTCTATAGCGCAGACTATAGCGCGGGATGATTATTAGCGGAAATGGATAATATTAATCGTAGATTAGGGAAATTAATGAAGAGGGGATTTTGCCGGATGCTGCGATGCGCATCCGGCATAGCATTATTCTGCCGTGACTTCTTTCACGCGTTTGAAATTCACGTCCATCTGCGGATACGGGAAGCTGATTCCAGCGGCATCAAATTCACGCTTAATCCGCTCCAGTACGTCCCAGTACACGTTTTGCAGATCGCCGCTGTTGCTCCAGACGCGCACCACAAAGTTAATCGACGACGCGCCCAACTCATTCAGACGAACCGTCATTTCGCGATCTTTCAGAATGCGATCGTCTGATTCGATAATCCCGGTGAGGATCTGTTTCACCTTATCGATATCAGAGTCGTAAGCGACGCTGATAATAAATTCATTACGGCGTACCGGCTCACGGGAAAAGTTGATGATATTGCCGGCAATGATTTTACCGTTCGGGATGACGACAATTTTACCGTCCACGGTGCGCATGGTGGTGGAGAAAATCTGCACATTCAGCACCGTCCCGGCAACGCCGCCCAGATCCACATACTCACCCGCACGGAACGGACGGAACATGACCAGCAGAACGCCTGCGGCAAGGTTAGACAACGATCCCTGCAACGCCAGACCGACCGCTAAACCGGCGGCACCGAGCACCGCAATCACCGACGCCGTCTGTACCCCTACCCGACCCAGTGCGGCAATCAGCGTGAAGGCAATAATTCCGTAGCGCACCAGCGCGGAAAGAAAGTCTGCCACGGTAGCATCGATATGCCGCGCCACCATCAGGCGATTAACCGTATTCGACACCAGACGCGCCACGATCATCCCGACAATCACAATGGCCACTGCCGCCACGATGTTGACGGCATAGCTCAACAGCAATTCCTGGTTGCGGACCAGCCAGCTCCCCGCACCGTTGATGCTGTCGACAACATTCAAATCTTCCATTACATATTCCTTGGTCATAACAAATCAGAGCAAATGAGATCAATCTCACGAAAACACCCCGTTAAAGGTAAACAATAATGGGTGAATATGCCATTTTCGTTATGTTTCAATTCTGGATATCACGGCTATTGCCGTTCTGCAGGACGATCCACCATCCGCAAAAATCCCCCCACCAGCCCATGTTTTTGTTTAAAAATTGCGGCAATTTCGCTGACCACTTTTCCACTTCCGGCATTCTTCCAGGCGATAGAAAGCGGTGACGGCTGGCGAGGATTCACCACCGAACGAGCCACCAGTGCGCCGGATTCTACGTAAGGGCGACACAGACGTTCCGGTAAAAAACCGACGCCCAGGCCACTTAAGTGACAGGCCAGCTTGGTGCTGAGATCCGGAACCTTAATCTCCTTTTGTCCGCTCAGCAGCCAGGCCACGCGACGGGTGAGCGTGCGCGACGTATCTTCAATATTGATGGCGGGGTAGCGACGCAGCATGTCGTCCGATAACACCGTTGCCGGATGGCTGGCCAACGGGTGATTCTGCGCGACCACAAACTGCCAGCTAATGTCCCCCAGTGGCAGCAGTGAAATGTTGTTTGACAACGATTCGGAACCGGTCACGCCAATCGCCAGTTGATAGTCGTCATACAGCAGCGAATCCCACACGCCCATATAGACCTGGCGGGAGATCTGGAAACGGGTGAAGGGAAATTGTTGATGCAGCCACGTCAGTAAATCAGCGGTCGTCTGCGGCTGATAGAGCAAATTATTGATAACAATATTAACCTGACGCTCAACGCCCGCATTAATCTGCTGCAACTCATCAGGCATGGCGTCCAGCCAGTTAAGCCACTGGCGACAATGTTCGAGCAGATGCTGTCCCGCCAACGTCAGGCTGACGGAACGCGTGGTTCGTAAAAAGAGCTGCGTACCCACCTGCTCTTCCAGCGTTTTGATGCGGTAACTGATTGCCGCAGGCGTTTTATGCAGTGAGCTGGCCGCACGGGAAAAACTCTCCGTCTCAGCTACCCGAATAAATGTACGTATTGTTTCCTGATCGAGCATGCTTTCCCCTTGAGTCAGCCATCAGCAACCAGCGTTGCGCCAGCGCAATCCCTAACACCATGTCAGCGCCGGAGGTGTGCCCCACCGTGAGCAGACGACGCAGTGCGTGGCCTGCGTCACGCCCGGTTTGCAAGCTGCGCATCACCCCCAACACCGGCGTCGAAAATTCGCCCACTCTGGCACTATTAAGATAGCTACAGCTTACCGAAGTTGTCAGTTGCGCAAGTTGATCCGCCGGGGGTAAAAAAAGGTGAACCGGTATCCCGGCTGCAATAAAGACCGCCAGCATTCCCGTAAGCATATCATCACCGCTGGGCGTGAGTCCGGGACCTCGTCCAATCAGCCAGCGCCAGTCTGGCGCGATGCCATTCGCCCAACGCTCCAGCCCGGCGACGATCTGCGGATAACACGCCACGGTATTGAGTGGCTGGTTGAGCGCGCCTCCCAGACCGGTTTGCTGAACACAGGAAGACAGGTCGAGCAGTGCGATAGCAGAAGGAGTCAGTTGCAGCCTGAGCTGACGCTGAGGGCGAAGGGTCACCCCCTGCCCGGTCAGCAGATCCCCGGTTTTGCACAAGCGTGAAACCGTCGTCAGGCGGGAGAACTGTGCACGACTCAACAGCACGCCGGTCGGCCCCATGCCTTTACCGTAGCGGTATAACGTCAGTAATTCGCCGTTAGCATGGCTGAAATTGATCGCCTGTGAGAAGCGACTGTGCAGCGTCCATTCACCCTCTGGAAGTCGATAAAGCCCGGCGCAGGCCAGGGCATTGAGAATGAACATAGGTTACTCCGAAATGCCGGATCGCGGCGCCACCTTATCCGGCCCACGAGTGACACCGATCCGTAGGCCCGGTGAGCGTTAGCGCCACCGGGCATTTCTGTTACGCCGTGATGTGATGCTCTTCCGCCAGCGCTTCCAACGCTTTTTCAAAGCACAGCAGCGGTGCACGTACGGTCCCCGCACCAACCTGGCCGATTCCGGCTTCGCGGTGAGCGATACCGGTGTTGATCAGCGGCGTAATCCCCGTTTCCACGACACGACGGATATCCAGCCCCAGACACGCCCCTTTGAAATCCCAGGACGGGATCTGGAACAAAGGGTTGTTGGCGAGGTAGATTTCCGCCATCTCCTCGGACGTTTCCAGCGCGGCCCCCATACCGCCCGCACCGACGAAACGCGTCACACCAGGTGCAGCAATCATGGCTGCGCCACCAATGCCCAGCGTCTCGGTAATGGCGCTATCACCGATATCCGGGTTAGCGTCAGCCTGACTGTAGCCGGTAAAGAACAAGCCCTGCGGCGTATTCACTGGCGCGGTAAACCAACGGTCGCCGGTGCCGCTGACGCGAATCCCGAACTCACGCCCGTTGCGCGTCATTGCGGTCACCACCGAACCGGCTTTAATCACTGCCGCCGCATCCATCACCGCTTTGCTGTAGGCCATCGCCAGGTTAAGGAAGAACTGATCGGTCACGCTCAGGAACTGCAGCACCTCAATGATTTCGGCTTTCGGACGATCAAGACCGGCGATCACAGGGGATAGCGTGCGCAGCAGTAACGACGAGGCCGCGATATTACGCTGATGGAATTCGTCCCCCATCGTAATCGCCTGAGCCATCATCGCCGTCAGATCCACGCCGTTCTCCATGCGCGACAAGGCCTCCTGTAACACCGGTGCCAGCGTATCGCGCATCCAGCGCAGACGCGTCTGCACATCCTCACCGTAGGCGCCGAAACGCATGACTTTGCCGATCCCTTCGTTCAGGTTGCAACAGGACTGATTGCCATGCACCACGTCACGTACGACCAGCACTGGCATGTTTGCAGAGGTGATACCGCCCATCGGGCCGACGGCGCCAACATGGTGGCACGGGATAAATTCCACTTCGCCCTGATTCAGGAGACTGACAGCTTCCTCTTCACTGGCCGCCCACCCCTCAAACAGCGATGCGCCGATACAGGCACCGCGCATAGGCCCCGTCATCTCTTCCCAGGCAATCGGCGGGCCGGCGTGCAGCAATTTACGCCCGGAGGACAATTCAACCACCGCCTCTTTCGCAGGACGGACAGCGACCCAATGTGGGCGGGCGGCTTTGATGCGTTCAATAATGGCGTCGTTGGCCTGTGCAATTGATGAATACATATCGGTACCTCTGAATTAATGTAACTGCTTGAGTAAACTGGCGAGACGCGCATTGCCACCGGCAATCGGCGCCCACTGATAATGCACAACCGGCGTGCCGCTGCTTTGCAGATCCAGCGCGAAGCTGCGCAGTCCGGCATTGATCACCTGTACGCCATCCAGCAAGGGGTTAGGTTCAACGGATGGGCGAGAGTCCTGATGATGTGTCAGGCTGATGGCGAGCAACACGGCCTCTTCCAGGGTTTCCACCACGGCGATGCCTGCATCACGCAGAATGTCGGTTTGTCCACTGCGTCCCTGTGGGTCGGCATCGGTTCCGGTGAGGGTGGCGATGGTGACCAGCGGCGCGTTTCGCGTTGCGCGAACCTGCTCGACAGCCTCAACAACGGCGCCCGCCGGATCAGCACAGGCGCCATAGCCCAGCACCACATCCAGCAGCAGCACGCCCACGTCCGGCATCGCTGCCAGCTTTTCGATTTCAATGCTGCGAGTTGTCGGGTCAATCATCGGGTGTGGTCTGCCCAACGTGTAGCTGTCATCTCCCAGATCGACAATGCGATGGCCCTGCGCGTCGAGCATGACGCCAGCAGCGTGGCTTTCACTCACTGGCACACCCAGCCCGGCCGAAAGCAACATCGCCGCTTCAGCCGCGAGCGTCCCGCCGGCATACAGCCCATAAATGCCTTTGCCAGCCACCTCGGGTTGAATCAGGCGCTGCTGAGCCACTCGCATCAGCAACACGGCCAGTTGGGCGGCATCTGAGAGCGAATTCGCCAGCCAGACATTCCCCTCACAGCGTTGTTCCGGTTTATTCCCGAGAAAGAGCGCGACCACCGGTTTACCGACCTTTTGCATCGCATTGATAATGCGGGTTCTGACCTGCGGCGACGGCGGTTTAGAGACAAACGCGATCACCCGCGTGGCATCATCAGCAGCCAGCATCTCCAGCGCCGTTAACGCACTGATGCCTCCCACTTCCGCACTCAGATCGCGTCCCCCCAAACCGATGGCATGGCTGATCCCCTGTTGGTGCAGCGCAATCTGAGAGGTGACCTCCTGAATGCCCGTTCCGGACGCCCCGATTACACCAATTCCACCGTCGGGCAACACGTTCGCGAATGCCAGTGGGCTACCGGCAATCATCGCTGTCCCGCAGTCCGGCCCCATCACAATCAGCCCTTTTTCGCGAGCCAACGTTTTCAGCTCAACTTCCTGCTCAAGCGGTACGTTATCGGAAAACATCATCACGTTTTTACCGGCCAACAGCCCCTCTTTCGCTACGGAGGCCGCATACTCCCCGGCAACCGAAACCAGCAGCAGATTAGCCTGCGGTAATTTCTGGCACGCGCTCTCCCAGCGACGCGCCTTCAGCAGTTGCTGTGAACCGCCCGAGGCGCTGGCAATTGCGCTTAACTCTTTTTCCAACTGTTCGCGGATTAATTCGAGGATCTCCGGTTGCTCGTCATGCGTTCGTACCGCCACACAAATATCGTTCGGTGTGGCCTCGACAAAATCGTCATGCCAGAAGCCCGTAGAATCCAGCATCGCTTTATTCGCTGGCGTTCCCATCATGACGGAAACCTGGTCAACTTCCGGTCGCTCACTTAATTTCCGGGAAATGATCATCAGGCTGACGGAGTCCTGAAAGCTTCCCTTTTTAATAAAGGCGTAAATCATTACCGCTACCTCTTATGTACGTTTTTCTTTCAAAAACAGCATCGCAACCAATCCAATCGCTAACAGAATGGCTGACACATAAAAACTGGATGCCAGGCTGCCCGTAATATCGCGCGCCGCGCCAGCAATAATGGGAGCAAGAATAGATGAGCTCATGCCGATAAAATTAAATAAGCCAAACGCGGTGCTGTAATTATTTTCATCAACGCTATCGGCAACCAGCGCAACCAGCACGGGATCCAGTGCCAGTTTGCCGACGAGACCGTAAATACACAGGGCGACAATCACGCCAGTCATGTTTGGCATCCAGACAATGGACAGCATGCTGATGATCGCCACCGGGACGAGGAACATAATTAACGGTTTGCGCTTACCTAATTTGTCAGACAGGCTGGAGAATAACAGCGCGCCGGGGATTGAAATCCAGGCGACCAGCGAAGAGATAAATCCAGTTTCGCTACCGGCAATACCACGTTCATTTTGCAGATAATAGGGAAGCCAGGTCAGAATAACGAAGAAACCAAACAGGCTACAGAACACCATGATATAGGTCAGAACGAGGTTGCGGTTTTTCAGAAGATCGCTGAATTTGCCTTTTTTTACCGGCTGTCCGTCGGTATCTACAGTGCGTTTCTTTTCTTTCACAAACAGCCAGATCGCAATCCCCACCAGTACTGAAGGAACCGCCATCGCGTAGAACGGCATCCGCCATGAATGGCCCTGATCGTACACCAGCCAGCTTGAGGTCATCAGTCCCAGCGCAATACCGAAGGCCATGCCGCTATTGATGATTGCGCTGCCGAGCGAGCGATATTTTTTAGGGATTTGCTCGGAAGAAAGGCCGTACTGTGGACCGTAATAGGTCCCTTCTCCCGCGCCCGTGACTACGCGGGCAAACAGCAGCGTGTACCAACTTTTTGCCCAACCGGTAACGGCCGTGAAAACGCCAAAGAGAATAAACCCAGGCACCAGCACTTTTTTCTTACCGATTTTATCACCCAGTATTCCTGCCGGGACCTGTAATAACGCATAAGAAAAATAAAACACAGAATTAAGAATGCCTAATTGCGTTCCACTTAGGCCAAACTCTTTTTCCAGCTCGCCCATCACCGGGTTCAATACCGTCCGGTCGGCGTACATGAAAATCCACCCCAGCCAGAACAGGAAAATGGTCACCCACCAGGCCGGTATTCCTTTTTTCTTCGTGACCTCAGTCACTTCACATGATTCAGACATAAGCAATCTCCCGGTAATATTTACCGTTGAACACCTCATATTATCTGACGATTGATGAGGCTTGATGTTTTAACTCTGCTCACCATATCGGGACGCGACATCATTTCGTTTGAGCAAAGTCACACAAAATCCATTGTTATAAATTCCTGGGAACTGACCGCAACATTATTAAAAAAAGTCTAACAATCATTTTTTAAATATTTTAAACAAAGTAATTAAAAATAATCCTAATTAACGCGTTATTTTTATCAGTCAATAAGCTGTCGAATAAGTCACATTATAAAAAAACCGGAACGTTATTTTGACCACGAGATATTTTTCACATTGAGGTCATAATGAAAAAGAAACTGGTCATTGCACTGGGTGGGAATGCATTATTACAGCGCGGAGAGATATTGAGTGCGGAAAACCAACAACGCAGCATTCAGGTTTTTGCGCAACGGGTAGCGACGCTGGCTCGCGATTATCAACTGGTGATTGTTCACGGAAACGGGCCTCAGGTCGGGTTGCTGGCGTTGCAGAACGCGGCCTACACGGAATCACCCGCCTGGCCGCTGGATATACTGGTGGCTGAAAGCCAGGGAATGATTGGCGCCGCCATCGCCCAGGCGCTGACGCAAAATACGGGGGGTTGCCCCGTGACCACGCTGATGACACGGGTAGAAGTAGACCCGCAGGATGAGGCGTTTGCCGCTCCGGGTAAGTACATAGGGCCCGTCTATCAACCGGATCAACAAGCTGAACTGGAACAACGCTATGGCTGGACGATGAAGGCGGATGGACAATACATTCGACGGGTCGTTCCCTCACCGATACCGCAAAACATCCTCGACGGCGAGGCCATCCAGATGCTGATGGAAGCAGGGCATACGGTGATTTGCTGTGGCGGTGGCGGCGTTCCGGTGGTGGCTCAGGGTAACGGATACGTGGGAACTGAAGCGGTGATCGACAAAGATCTGACAGCTGCGGTGTTGGCGAATACCATCAACGCCGATCATCTGCTGATCCTGACCGATGCCGATGCCGTCTATGAACACTGGGGTACTCCACAGGCGCGCGCGTTACGACATGTCACAACCGAAGAGTTGGCGCCGTTTGCGGCACCGGATGGCGCAATGGGACCAAAAGCGGCGGCGGTGATCCAGTTTGTTAAGCAAACCGGGCGTTCGGCGTTTATTGGCGCGCTGAAAGATGCACCGCAGATACTCACAGGCGAGAAAGGTACCTGCGTGACGCAGTAACCCCCTGCCGTTTGGCATTGTCGGATGGCGAGATTCTCCGGCAACCACGCAAAAAAGGCTTCCCGAAGGAAGCCTTTTTACAATCAGCGGACCAGATTACAGAACGTCAATTGCGTTCAGTTCTTTGAAAGCCTGTTCCAGACGCGTGATCATGGAAGTCTGGCCAGCACGCAGCCATACGCGCGGATCGTAGTATTTCTTGTTCGGCTGATCTTCGCCTTTCGGGTTGCCCAGCTGACCCTGCAGATACGCTTCATTCGCTTTGTAGTAGTTCAGAACACCTTCCCAGGTCGCCCATTGGGTATCGGTATCGATGTTCATTTTGACTACACCGTAGCTTACGGAGTCTTTGATTTCCTGAGCGGTAGAACCGGAACCACCGTGGAAGACGAAGTTCAGGCTGTTGTGCGGCAGGTTGTGTTTCTTAGAAACATAGTCCTGAGAGTCGCGCAGGATGGTCGGGGTCAGAACCACGTTACCCGGCTTGTAGACGCCGTGTACGTTACCGAAAGAAGCCGCGATAGTGAAACGCGGGCTGATTTTGCTCAGCTCGGTGTACGCGTAATCCACGTCTTCCGGCTGGGTGTACAGGGCAGAAGCGTCCATGTGGCTGTTGTCCACACCATCTTCTTCACCACCGGTGCAACCCAGTTCGATTTCCAGGGTCATGCCCATTTTGGACATGCGCGCCAGGTATTTGGAGCAGATTTCGATATTCTCTTCCAGTGACTCTTCAGACAGGTCGATCATGTGAGAAGAGAACAGCGGTTTACCGGTCGCCGCGAAGTGTTTTTCACCTGCGTCCAGCAGACCGTCGATCCACGGCAGCAGTTTCTTCGCGCAGTGGTCAGTGTGCAGGATAACCGGAACACCGTAGTGCTCAGCCATCTGATGTACGTGGTGCGCACCAGAGATCGCGCCCAGGATTGCCGCACCCTGAGGAACGTCAGTTTTCACGCCTTTACCCGCGATGAACGCAGCGCCACCGTTGGAGAACTGTACGATAACCGGCGCTTTAACTTTTGCAGCGGTTTCCAGAACGGCGTTGATAGAGTCGGTACCGACGCAGTTAACTGCTGGCAGAGCGAAGTTGTTTTCTTTTGCTACCTGGAAAACTTTCTGTACGTCATCACCGGTGATAACGCCAGGTTTTACGAAATCAAAAATTTTAGACATGTTACGAGTCCTGTATCTTCGGCCTTGGAAAGGGGTGCGTGCCACTTAAGCCCGCTGAAAATTGGGCAGGTTTCCCTGCCCATGAGTGTCTTACTTCTTAGCGCGCTCTTCGAGCATCGCTACTGCAGGCAGAACTTTACCTTCCACGAATTCGAGGAATGCGCCGCCGCCAGTGGAGATGTAGGAGATTTTGTCAGCAATACCGAACAGGTCGATAGCCGCCAGCGTGTCACCGCCGCCTGCAATAGAGAACGCGTTGCTGTCAGCAATTGCGTTAGCTACGATTTCAGTTCCTTTACGGAAGTTCGGGAATTCAAACACGCCAACCGGGCCGTTCCACAGAATGGTTTTTGCATTCTTCAGGATTTCAGCCAGCTGCTGTGCAGAAGCGTCGCCGATATCCAGGATCTGCTCGTCTTCTTTCACGTCGTTGACGGATTTCAGCGTGGCGGCAGCGCTTTCAGAGAACTCGGTCGCGACGCGAACGTCAGTCGGAACCGGGATATCGCACGTAGTCAGCAGACGTTTGGCTTCGTCAACCAGATCTGCTTCGTACAGGGATTTGCCCACATTGTGGCCCTGAGCGGCAACGAAGGTGTTCGCGATGCCGCCGCCAACGATCAGCTGATCAGCGATTTTGGACAGGGAATCCAGAACGGTCAGTTTGGTGGAAACTTTAGAACCGCCCACGATAGCGACCATCGGACGAGCTGGCTCTTTCAGCGCTTTACCCAGCGCATCCAGTTCTGCAGCCAGCAGCGGACCGGCACATGCGACGTCAGCAAATTTGCCGATACCGTGAGTGGAAGCCTGTGCACGGTGAGCCGTACCAAATGCGTCCATCACGAACACATCACACAGCGCAGCGTATTTTTTGGACAGCGCTTCGTCGTCTTTCTTCTCGCCTTTGTTGAAGCGAACGTTTTCCAGCACCACCAGCTCACCGGCAGCGACTTCAACGCCGTCGAGGTAATCTTTTACCAGGCGAACCGGGTTAGACAGTTTGTCTTTCAGGTAATTAACAACCGGCAGCAGAGAGAATTCTTCGTTGTACTCGCCTTCGGTAGGACGACCCAGGTGGGAAGTCACCATCACTTTAGCGCCTTGTTTCAGGGCCAGTTCGATGGTCGGCAGAGAAGCACGGATACGCGCATCGCTGGTCACTTTCCCTTCTTTAACTGGTACGTTCAGATCCGCACGGATAAAAACACGTTTACCAGCAAGATCCAAATCGGTCATCTTGATTACAGACATGGTGAATCCTCTCGTTGATTCTTGATAAAGTTTTGCAGACGCCCTTGCGCCCTACCTGAAACCTTTTGCAGCCATCGCTAACGTGGTGTCGAGCATTCTGTTAGCAAAGCCCCATTCATTGTCACACCAGACCAGTGTCTTAATAAGGTGCGCGCCACTGACCCGCGTTTGTGTACCATCAACAATGGCGCTATGCGGGTCGTGATTAAAATCGACGGAGACCAACGGTAATTCCGTATAGTCAACTATATCATGAAATGCACCTTGTGCCGCTTTTTGCAGCAACTGGTTGACTTCATTGGCTTTTACGGGCTTCATCACCGTAACGCTTAAGTCGATTGCCGTGACGTTTATCGTCGGTACCCTCACCGCAATCGCTTCAAAACGATCGTTAAACTGCGGGAAAATTCGGGTGATACCTGCCGCCAGTTTGGTATCGACCGGAATGATCGACTGACTCGCCGCGCGCGTCCGACGCAGGTCAGAATGGTACGCATCAATCACCTGCTGGTCGTGCATCGCGGAGTGAATGGTCGTCACCGTACCGGACTCTATGCCATAGGCATCATCCAATAATTTGATAATGGGAATAATACAATTCGTGGTACACGAAGCATTGGAGACGATGCGGTGGTCCGCGCGCAGTTGATCCTGATTGACGCCAAATACCACTGTGGCGTCGAGATCGTTGCTGCCAGGATGTGAAAAGAGCACTTTCTTCGCGCCAGCGGCGATATGCGCCTCGCCGTGTTCGCGGTTCCCGTAGACGCCCGTACAGTCCAGCACGATATCAACGCCGAGCTCGCGCCACGGAAGCGCCTCAAGCGAAGACTCATGCAGAATGCGAATCGCGTCGTCGCCAACTATGAGCTGCTCGCGCTCCTGGCGAACGTCCCATGCAAAACGTCCATGGCTGGTGTCATATTTCAACAAATGCGCCATGCCTGAAGCATCCGCCAGTTCATTGATTGCCACCACGGTGATTTCCGCCCGACGTCCGGATTCATATAAAGCACGAACCACATTACGTCCGATGCGACCGAAGCCATTAATCGCTACGCGTACGGTCATAGATCTCCTGCAAGGCTATCCCGATTCAGATGTGGCTGACAGAGTAATCCAGCGCATCGTTCAGGGGAACCTTACCTGTCGCAAACTGCGACTGATTGATTATTTGTCGAACATTTAATCGACTGAAACGCTTCAGCTAGAATAAGCGAAACGGGGAATAAAAGGAACGATTGTCCAGACGATTAAGCCAGCTATATGACCTGCATCACATTTTACCCGCTGTAAACGGGGGTAATTATTCCAGTAAACCGTAATAATCATCACACCTTAGCTGGAATAATTTATCATCAGGCGAGACGGTATTCCCCAGTGGCGTTCATCTCCAGTAGTAGACTCGCAGGACGACTTTCGCGCAGCACTCGCTCAACATTCGGTCCGTCTGTGCGTTCGTAAAACGCCTCGGCATCGGCTGGCGATAATCCTCCAGCCAGCTTGCGCCCCACCAGTCGCGCACGCAGGGCCTCCGCTGGCGCGCGAATAAACAGGGAAAAATCGCAGAACGCCGCCAGCGCCCGCCATCTCTCGTCATCCCGCAGCAGCCAGTTTCCTTCCACAATGACAATCGGCGTGCTCACCACAATCGCGTCTTCGACCGGATCGTGTTTTTGCCGATCATATTGCGGCCAGGTTCCTTCGCCTTCTCTAATCTGTCGCAGATTCTGCGCCAGTTTTTCAACGTCAAACGTCTCTGGCGCTCCTTTGTACGCACGCAGATGGTGCGTGTCCAGCCAGTCATTGTAATGATGGAAACCATCCATCGGGAGCGTTTGGATCGCCGGCAAAGAGGGCTCCTGACGAGAAAGCCACTCCCAAAACGTGGTCAGTGTGGATTTTCCGGTCCCGGGCGGCGCACTCAGAAACACAACGGTGCGTCGTCTGGCGTTCGCGGAATGGACGTTCGCCAGGTGCTGTAATAACGGCTTATGAACGTTCTCTATCTCATCATCATGATAATGGGCTTCAACCCGCAACCCGTTGACCATCAGTCCGATTTTCACGGTGTTAATTCCTTTAAAATTGACGTTACCGCCAGCGTCATTGCCGTCTTGACCATTCCGGAAAAACGCACCTCAGACCACGCCGCAAAATCGGCAAATTTCATCGACTCCAGCGCACTATATAAGGTCGTATTGCGGGTAATACTGTTGACGTTGCTGATAAAATCCCAGGTGATGTCATCGGCAAATCCCGGGATCTCATCCCGTTCGCTGACGTACTGATAAAACTGCGAAAAATGCGTAATATCGGCATAAAGCCATTTATCCATTTTTCCCAGCGCATAAATCAGGCGCAGCGCAACGTCAATATCATCAAGCGGCCCACTCTGGGCAAGTAACGGCTTCACTGCATATTCCACAATCTCTTCATCGTTATCGACAAATAGCGACGGCAGAAAGCGCTTAATGCCCTGTAGCAAAATGGAATGTGCCGTCGTCATAAACGAAAGTAAGTTATTTTGAGCATCCAGTTGCTCCAGCACATCGTCTTCTGTCAGCGTCGTCATTTGTTTCCCGATCAATCACCATGAATGCAGAGAGTCTATTATATTACACGTTCGATCCGCGCCGCCGATCAGTAAAGTTTGCGTACGCACCCCCTTTGCAACCTGTTGGATCCCATTCACAAGATCGCCGCCGGTCACTCCGGTCGCGCTGAAGAGGACGTCATGTCCCGCTACCAGTTCGTCGAGCGTATAGATCCGATTGACCTCGACGCCCATTTCCGCGCAGCGCTGGCGCTCCTGGGCGGCGATAAGACGATGCTCTTCGGTGTCGCCTTTCGCTTCACAAAAATCGATTAGCTCGGCCTGCATATCCCCCCCCAACGCTTTCACCGCACAGGCGGAAATCACGCCTTCTGGTGCACCGCCAATGGTATACATCAGGTCATAAGGGTTATCCTGCAAACAGGCCAGAACACTGGCGGCCACATCACCATCAGACAGGGCAAAGACTTTCACCCCCAACTGCGTGGCTTCGGCAATCGCTGGCTGAAGCCGCGGTTTATCCAGCGTGGCCATGCGCAGTCGATCCAGCGGTTTGCCCAGCGCTTTCGCCACCTGACGCAAATTATCCGCCAGGGGCCGCGCCAGGTTAATCACCCCTTTCGCCTGCCGGTTAACAACCAGCTTTTTCATGTACATATCAGGGGCATGTAACAAGCTTCCCCGCGGCGCAAACGCCATCACCGCCAGCGCATTGCTCTGCCCCATCGCAACCATCCGGGTGCCTTCAATAGGATCGACCGCGATATCAACCTCTGGCCCGCTGCCGCTGCCAACCTCTTCGCCAATCCACAGCATCGGCGCGTGATCAATCTCGCCCTCACCAATGACGATGCGCCCGCGAATAGCGATGTCATTCAAGGCCGTGCGCATCGCACTCACTGCCAGTCCATCTATTTTGTTCTTATCGCCGCAGCCGGTTTGCGGCCAGGCAGCCAGCGCTGCCTGCTCCGTGATGCGAAACAGCGGCCATGCCAACGACTTCATGCCGCCGCCTCCCCGATATCCACGCCAAACTGCGCCAGCAGATACTTTTCTGCTTTCTCATTCCAGATTCCGTGTGTCTCCTCCACAAGACGTGCCAGTTCTCTGAATAACGGATCGGTTTTGCCTTTCTCAGCGAAATCAGCAATTGCCGTCAGCGGCATCGTCACACCGTTATAGATAAGCTTCTTGCCGCCTGGAATATCCGGCAAATTCAGAACGGTATCGGGCACCGCATCGAGACCACCAATATGGGTCACCATAAACGATGGCTGAAGCTGCCCCGTCGCACTCAGTGCAATCGCCTCTTTCATGTCCTCAGTGGAACCGCCAGAGGTTCCGACTACGTGAGTGCTATTGTAATGCACGTTGTAGAAATTAAACGGCACCTTGAAACGGCTATCCGTCGGACCGGCAAAGAAGTTCAGACAGCCATCTTCTGCCAGAAGATCGTCAGCCATCTCCACGACGGCTGGCACGGCGGCATAGACAAAAACGTCATCGAACCCGGCTCCGCCCGTTAATTCGCGCAGTTGCGTCGCGGGGTCGGCCATACCGGACGAATTCACATAGGTGAGTTCGATTCCCTTGCGTGCGGCCAGTTCGACCGGCAGGAGTTTTTTAGCCTGCTCCAGACGCGTTTCATCAATATCCACCACCACCACGCGTGCCGGTTGGATCCCGCCGTTAATGGCATAATCAATCGCACCGATCCCCATTGGCCCGGCGCAGGCTAAAAGCGCAATATTGCCGCCGGGCTTAATCCCCATTCGGTGCTTATACACATAAGGCGTCGTATGATAATTCGCCTTATAGGCACCAATGATGCAACACATCGGTTCCGCCAGCGAGGCGGCCGCAAAATAAGAACCGTGGTATGGCAATACGCAACCCAGATTTATCGCAATTTCAGGGATAATCATATACGTGGCATTACCACCGAAATATTCGTAGCTGTATCCTGCGGAATAACCGCTGGGCAATCCCATTGCGGGTTGTAAAACAAAACGTTGCCCTTTTTTATATTTCCCGGTTAAATTTTTACCTACTTCAACAATGATCCCGGCACATTCGTGACCGGTAATCACCGGATGATTTTCCAGATCATCAGGAACACGTTTATGTTCACTGGCTAATGTCGCGGCCTTCCAGGTAGATAAACATACGCTGTCGGAAATCACGCTGACTAACAGTTCATTATCCGTAATTTCAGGTAATTCAAACTCACGGATACGCACATCTTGTTTGCCATATATTGCAGCCACTTTCGTTTTCATATTAACTCCAGGAACCAGAAATGCTAATTCGACGTTAAGTGATTAAATAAATCGTCAAGCAGCGGGTCGCCAATATAATTTTTAATCAACACCAGAGGCTTATGACTGACTCGTTTAACGCGGCCCTCAAGACTGGCGTGCGTCACGATAATATCGGCATCGTCAGGGACATTTTCGATGGCGTAATGTTTGACATCGATAGACAACCCGGCTTTTTCCAGGCGCTTACGAAACGTCGTTGCCCCCATCGCACTGGACCCCATTCCCGCATCACACACAAAGGCGATACGTTTGACATGGCGATATGAAAAACTGCCTTCCTGCTTCATGGCTTTGACAGCTTTGGCGGAATCACTGAACGTCTCTTCACTCTCGGCCAGACCATTTCTTTCCATTTTCAGGATCAATGAGGTGATGATAAAAGTCACTACGGTTCCCGCCGTGACGCCCGCAATCGTGGCCAGGAAAGAGCCTTTTGGCGTCAATGCCAGGTAAGCGAAAATCGACCCTGGGCTCGGACCCGCAACCAGGCCACCGCCTAACAGGTTAAACACCCATGTTCCGCTCATTCCCCCGGCAATCATGCCCACCAGGGTCAGTGGCTTCATCAGCACGTACGGGAAGTAGAGTTCGTGAATGCCGCCCAGAAAATGGATAATCATGGCGCCGGGTGCAGATTTCTTCGCCATCCCTTTACCAAAGAAGGTAAACGCCAGCAGTAAACCTAAACCGGGGCCAGGGTTTGAGGCCACCATGAAAAAGATGGATTTTCCTGTCTCCGAGGCTTGCTGCATTCCCAGCGGATAATAGACCCCCTGATCGATGGCATTATTCAGAAAGAGGATTTTCGCAGGTTCATTAATTAATGAAAGTAGCGGTAGATAACCTGCATGTACCAGTGATTCAATACACTCTTTCACAAAGTTATTGGCAATGAGGACCGCCGGGCCAATGACTTCAAACCCCAGCAGGCACAACATCATTCCGGCAATGCCTAATGAGAAGTTATTAATCACCATCTCAAAGCCTGCGGGAATACGCTGGTCCAGCAGTCGGTCAATGTATTTAATCACCAGACCACCCAGTGGCCCCATAATCATGGAACCGAGGAACATCGGGATATCTGCGCCAATAATCACGCCGATGGTACCGATCCCCCCCATCACCGCCCCGCGCTTCCCACCCACCAGATGTCCACCGGTGGAGCCAATCATAACGGGTAATAAATAGGTAATCATCGGACCGACTATTTTGGCGAAATGCTCATTGGGCATCCACCCTGTCGGAATAAATAATGCAGTAATAAAACCCCAGGCAATAAAAGCACCGATATTAGGGATGACCATTGCAGTCAAAAATCCCCCAAAAGCCTGGACCTTTGCACGAGCAGACTTGTGTTCCATGATAATATCCTGTCGAGGAGAAAATGATTATGCGCGGGCGATAATATCCGCCAGCTGTTTTTCTGATTTAGCAGCAAATAATGCTGCGAGGTTTTCCTCTTCACATAATAGTTCGCTTAAAGCCTGGATAGCGCCGATATGTGAATCGGCATTTGCCGCTGATAACCCAATAAGTAATTTTACGGGTTCGTCATCGTCGGCAAATTGTACTTCCTGTTTAAGTAGCGTTAATGACATGCCTGTTTTTAGCGCGCCGCATTCCGGACGAGCATGAGGCATCGCCACACCGGGAGCCAGAATATAATAAGGACCATTGTTGATCGTCGAATCTTTTATAGCCTGGATATAATTGGCATTCACATAATGATTTGCCAGCAACGATGCCATGGAAAAATCAATAGCTTCCTGCCAGTTCTTTGCCACCGCTTTTATTGAAATAGAAGCTTCAGGAAAATAGTCAATCAACCGCATAAATTGTCCTTATTTTATTTTTAGGGTACAGCGTCTCGCTAAAAACAAAATACGCGTGCGGCAAAATGAAAGCAATCGAGGGGAAAACAGAGACAGGGAAAAGGGGGAATAATTTAAATCATTAAAAAACAACAAATTACAAATAAAAATAAAAATAGCAAGAGCAATTATGTGACTCACATTACAATTTTGGTAATACACAAAATGTCAGTTTTGTGAAGCGGATCGACAATAACCCCTTGCCTGAGTGAAAATAAATACCGTCCCAGATGATAACGGGCCGCCGAAGCGACCCGTTAGAGACTGTTGTAATGATGATTACAGCAGTGCTTTTGCTTTCGCGACAACGTTGTCGACGGTGAAGCCGAACTCTTCGAACAGCAGCTCTGCCGGAGCAGATTCACCGAAGGTGGTCATGCCGACGATCGCGCCGTTCAGACCCACGTACTTGAACCAGTAGTCAGCGATACCGGCTTCCACTGCCACGCGAGCGGTAACCGCTTTCGGCAGTACGGATTCACGGTAAGCCGCATCCTGCTTGTCGAACGCGTCAGTAGATGGCATGGAGACCACGCGCGCTTTCACGCCTTCTGCGGTCAGTTTGTCCCATGCGGCAACCGCCAGCTCAACTTCAGAACCGGTCGCGATGAAGATAAGCTCAGGCTGGCCTGCACAATCTTTCAATACGTAGCCACCGCGCGCGATGTTCGCCAGTTGCTCTTCAGTACGTTCCTGCTGTGCCAGGTTCTGACGGGAGAGGATCAGCGCGGTCGGGCCGTCCTGACGCTCAACGCCGTACTTCCACGCCACGGCGGATTCAACCTGGTCACATGGACGCCAGGTGCTCATGTTCGGCGTGACGCGCAGAGAAGCCACCTGCTCTACCGGCTGGTGAGTCGGGCCATCTTCGCCCAGACCGATGGAGTCGTGGGTGTAAACCATCACCTGACGCTGTTTCATCAGCGCAGCCATGCGTACCGCGTTACGGGCATATTCCACGAACATCAGGAAGGTGGAGGTGTACGGCAGGAAACCACCGTGCAGGGAGATACCGTTGGCAATCGCGGTCATACCGAATTCGCGTACGCCGTAATGGATATAGTTACCGGCAGCATCTTCATTGATCGCTTTAGAACCCGACCACAGCGTCAGGTTAGACGGCGCCAGGTCAGCAGAGCCGCCGAGGAATTCTGGCAGCAACGGACCAAACGCTTCGATCGCATTCTGAGACGCTTTACGGCTGGCGATTTTCGCCGGATTAGCCTGCAGCTTAGCAATAAACTCGTTCGCTTTTGCGTCGAAATCAGACGGCATTTCACCTTTCATACGACGGGTGAACTCAGCTGCTTCCTGCGGGAAGGCTTTCGCGTAGGCGGCAAATTTCTCGTTCCAGGCAGACTCTTTCGCCTGACCGGCTTCTTTCGCATCCCACTGAGCGTAGATTTCAGACGGGATTTCGAACGGCGCGTATTTCCAGCCCAACTGTTCGCGGGTCAGTGCGATTTCTGCGTCGCCCAGCGGCGCGCCGTGGGAGTCGTGGGTACCCGCTTTGTTCGGGGAACCGAAACCGATGATGGTTTTGCACATCAGCAGGGACGGTTTGTCAGTGACGGCACGTGCTTCTTCGACTGCACGTTTGATCGCGTCAGCATCGTGACCATCTACGCCGCGCACAACGTGCCAGCCATAGGCTTCAAAACGTTTAGCGGTGTCGTCAGTGAACCAGCCTTCAACGTGACCGTCGATAGAGATACCGTTGTCATCGTAGAACGCAACCAGTTTGCCCAGCTTCAGCGTACCGGCCAGAGAGCATACCTCGTGAGAGATACCTTCCATCATGCAGCCGTCGCCCATGAACGCATAGGTGTAGTGGTCAACGATGTCATGGCCCGGACGGTTAAACTGTGCAGCCAGTGTTTTTTCAGCGATAGCCATACCGACCGCGTTCGCAATACCCTGACCCAGCGGACCGGTAGTGGTTTCCACACCGGCGGTGTAACCCACTTCCGGGTGGCCCGGAGTTTTGGAATGCAGCTGACGGAAGTTCTGCAGCTCAGACATCGGCAGATCGTAACCGGTGAGGTGCAGCAGGCTGTAAATCAACATGGAGCCGTGGCCGTTAGACAGTACGAAACGGTCACGATCGGCCCAGGACGGGTTGCTCGGGTTGTGGTTCAGGAAATCACGCCACAGGACTTCGGCAATGTCAGCCATACCCATCGGGGCACCCGGATGACCGGATTTGGCTTTCTGTACTGCGTCCATGCTCAGCGCACGAATAGCATTGGCAAGCTCTTTACGTGAGGACATTTTGACTCCAGATCGGATGATGAAGGCCATACCCGCAACGACTTGACGACAGCGCGTTTTGGGCTACGCCGGAAAAAAGTGCCAACAATGTAACCCAAGCCGCGTGTCATGTACATGGAGCATCCTTTTGCCGCTTCAGAAATCTCCGGATCACACTCGCATGTTGCGCAATCTGCTCGCCCGCTTGTTGTTCTTTTCTTTATACTTAGCGAGAGCGCGGATTCATCTGTAAATCGCGCACTTTTAGAACAATCCTCATTTCGTGTGGAAGAAAAAACATGAAGATTCGCGCGTTACTGCTTGCTATGGGCATGGCGACGGTGTTGACCGGCTGCCAGAATATGAATTCCAATGGACTGCTCTCCTCAGGGGCCGAGGCTTTTCAAGCCTACAGTCTGAGCGACACGCAGGTTATCGCGTTAAGCAACCAGGCCTGTACGGAAATGGATGGTAAAGCGACTATCGCGCCAGCCGGCAGCGAGTACGCGAAGCGCCTGAACAAAATCGCCACGGCGCTCGGCGATAACATCAACGGACAAGCGGTCAACTACAAGGTCTACATGGCGAAAGACGTGAATGCCTTCGCGATGGCGAACGGCTGTATTCGTGTCTATAGCGGCCTGATGGACATGATGACGGACAACGAAGTCGAAGCAGTGATTGGCCATGAAATGGGTCACGTTGCGCTCGGACACGTGAAGAAAGGTATGCAGGTGGCGCTGGGCACTAACGCCGTTCGTGCAGCCGCAGCCTCAGCGGGTGGGATCGTCGGCAGCCTGTCGCAATCACAGCTCGGCGATCTGGGGGAAAAACTGGTGAACTCGCAGTTCTCCCAGCGTCAGGAAGCGGAAGCGGACGACTACTCGTACGATTTGTTGCGCAAACGCGGTATCAGCCCGGCGGGTCTTGCCACCAGCTTCGAAAAACTGGCGAAACTGGAAGAAGGTCGTCAAAGCTCAATGTTTGACGATCACCCGGCCTCCGCAGAACGTGCGCAACATATTCGCGATCGTATGAAAGCAGACGGGATTAAGTAACATTCAAGCGTGCCGGATGATGGCGTAAGCGCCTTATCCGGCCTACAGAACTACAAATTTAGTCCGGTGACCGGGCGTTATTGGCGAAGCCAGTTTGAGCCTGGACAGCGCACAGCCACCGGAGCGTACACGGAGTACGTGAGGATGGCGAGCACTGCCCGGGTTCAAAATGGCGAGTAAAATAGCCCGAAACCCGTTACTCGCCTTTCTTCGCTGCCTGAATGTACAGCATCTCCAGCGCCAGCGTTGCCGCCGCCAGGGCGGTGATTTCTGACTGATCGTAAGCCGGCGCCACTTCCACCACGTCCATCCCTACGATGTTCAGATCTTTCAGGCCGCGCACCAGCTTGATGGCGCGATCGGAAGTCAGACCGCCAATCACTGGCGTACCGGTCCCCGGCGCGAATGCCGGATCCAGGCAGTCGATATCAAAGGTCAGATAGACCGGCATGTCGCCGACAATCTGTTTCACCTGAGCGATGATGTCATCAACGCCGCGATCGTTCACCTGGCAGGCGTCCAGCACGGTAAAGCCGTTGTCTTTGTCGAATTCTGTACGAATGCCGATCTGCACGGAGTGATTCGGATCGATCAACCCTTCGTTCGGCGCAGTGTAGAACATGGTGCCATGGTCGAACTCACAGCCATTCGCATAAGTGTCGGTGTGGGCATCGAAATGGACCAGCGCCATTTTGCCAAAGTGTTTCGCGTGCGCGCGCAGCAGCGGCAGCGTCACAAAGTGGTCGCCGCCAAAAGAGAGCATCCGTTTACCGGCTGCCAGCAGTTTCTCGGCGTGCGCCTGCAGTTTTTCACTCATTTCACGCGCGTCGCCAAAAGCGTAAACCAGGTCGCCGCAGTCCACCACGTTCAGACGCTCACGCATGTCGAAATTCCACGGGAAGCGGTTGTGTTCCCAGGCCAGATTCGTTGACACCTGACGGATCGCCGCCGGGCCGTGACGTCCGCCCGCGCGACCGGACGTCGCCATGTCAAACGGCACGCCAGTGATCACCCAGTCGGCATCGCTGTCATACGGCTGGAAATTCATTGGCAAACGCAGGAAACCAAAGGCGTTTGAAACCAGGGAGTTATCGTACTGATGACCTAAGGTGCTCATGGCAAAAACCTCATATTCGTCAATATAAAAAAACCCTCCCGCGTCGTTAGGCCCGACGAGAAAGGGTTTGATTCGTAAACACAGTAATTGAGTAAATTATCGCTGCTTAATTGCCCAGGTTCAAGTCGTCCGGGCATCAGCCATTATTCATCTTCAAGATACGTATAGCCGTACAGACCCGCTTCGAACTCTTCGAGGAACTGCTGCTGCAGCGCATCGTCCAGGCCGGTTTGTTTCACCTGATCGCGGAAGTGTGTCAGCAGCGTTTTCGGATCCAACTGCACATATTGCAGCATGTCCGCCACGGTATCCCCTTCATCCGACAGCTCAACTTCTACACTACCGTCCGGGAAGACAAACACGTCCACCGCTTCGGTATCGCCAAACAGGTTGTGCATGTTGCCGAGGATCTCCTGATATGCGCCGACCATAAAGAAACCGAGCATCGGCGGGTTATCCGGATCGTACTCTGGCATCGGCATGGTGGTCGCAATGCCATCGCCGTCGATGTAGTGATCGATAGCGCCGTCGGAATCACAAGTGATGTCCAACAGAACCGCACGACGTTCAGGTACCTGATCCAGTCCTTCCAGCGGCAGGACCGGGAACAGCTGATCGATCCCCCACGCATCCGGCATTGACTGGAACAGCGAGAAGTTGACGTACATTTTGTCCGCCATACGCTCTTGCAGTTCATCAATGATCGGACGATGCGCGCGGTTTTGCGGATCCAGCTGTTTCTGCACTTCGTGACACATGCTCAGATAAAGCTGTTCCGCCCAAGCACGTTCCTGCAGGCTGAAAGTGCCGGAGGAGTATCCGATGTGGATATCGTGCAAATCCATCTGGCTGTCGTGCAGCCATTCGCGCAGCGAGCGACGGGTGCCCGGCTCGTGCATCTCCTGCCAGGTTTCCCACATGCTTTGCAGCGCGCGCGGCGCGTCGTCAGCCGGAGCAACAGGCACGGTATATTCGTTACGCTCAACGCCGATGATGTTGGACACCAGCACCGTGTGGTGCGCGGTCACCGCACGACCGGACTCGGTGATCACCGTCGGATGCGGCAGACCATTTTCTTCGCAGGCATCGCCAATCGCCCAGATAATGTTGTTGGCGTATTCGTTCAGGCCGTAGTTCACCGAGCAGTCAGACTGCGAGCGGGTTCCTTCGTAGTCAACACCCAAGCCGCCGCCCACATCGAAGCACTGAATGTTGACGCCGAGCTTATGCAGCTCAACATAGAAACGGGCAGACTCACGCACACCGGTGGCGATATCACGGATATTCGCCATCTGCGAACCAAGGTGGAAATGCAGCAGTTGCAAACTATCGAGACGCCCGGCTTCACGCAGCGTTTCCACCAGTTGCAGAACCTGCGTTGCCGCCAGGCCAAATTTGGATTTTTCGCCGCCGGAGGACTGCCATTTGCCAGACCCCTGCGAAGCCAGACGCGCACGCACGCCCAAACGCGGAATGACGTTCAGACGTTCGGCTTCATCCAGCACAATGGCGATTTCCGACATCTTCTCGATGACCAGATAGACTTTATGGCCCATCTTCTCGCCAATCAGCGCCAGGCGAATGTACTCACGGTCTTTATAGCCGTTACACACAATTACCGAACGGGTCATCCCGGCATGCGCCAGGACCGCCATCAGTTCCGCTTTGGAACCGGCTTCCAGACCCAGCGGTTCGCCAGAATGGATTAAGGATTCGATGACGCGACGATGCTGGTTAACCTTGATGGGGTAAACCAGGAAATAGTCACCGTTATAACCGTACGACTCACGCGCGCGTTTGAACGCCGCGTTAATAGAGCGCAGGCGGTGTTGCAGGATCTGCGGGAAGCAAAACAGCGCCGGCAGGCGTTGCCCTTGCGCTTCACGTGCTTTCACCAGCTTAGCGAGATCGACGCGCGCTTCGGGGACGTCAGGGTCCGGGCACACGCTAATGTGACCCAACTCATTGACGTCATAGTAGTTATTGCCCCACCAGGCAATATTGTAAGTACGCAGCATCTTGCTGGCTTCCTGGGAGCTCATTGCAACCTCCTGCATGGAGCGTAGTACACCCTGTTCGCCTGCTGACGAAGGCGAACCCAAAGACATGTCGTCAGACATAGCGAACCTCAAATTTTATTAACAAGTGTAAAACAGTTGACTACTATCGCAATCCGAAGAGGCGATAACAACCCATAAACAGTCGGATTTTCCAGCAGAAAGTGCTGGTACTCCGCCTGCGCGACCGGTTTCTTTTTCATATCATTGTAAAACACGTAACCGAACTTACGTATGACGGTTCGGCGAAACCACGAGAAAACTCTTGTTTCCACAAGAGCGCCCTTGTTCAGTCCTTAGTGCCAGTTACCGGCTCTGGAGTCCTGAGAAGCGCCGAGATGGGTATAACATCGGCAGGTATGCAAAGCAGAGATGCAAATTGTGGAGGACATACGCACACCAGAACGGTGCGACAGATTCAGCAAAATACAACGGTTCATTATCTCTTATCACCTCCATGGTCGCTCCATCAGGAACGCACCCACAAGCCAAAGCTAACGTTTTAACCCGGCTGGAAGTGGCGACACGAAGAAAACGTCGTGTGCTTTTTGTATGAGCCGCGCGCCGCGTTTTATACCGACAACAGAATGAAAAAGCAAAACATAAATGCGCAGATTGTCAGCAGTGTTTGTAAAAATTTCCCCTCATGTTTTCAACATAGTGAGAGCTGATTCAAAAAACAGTGGAAATCGGGTGAAGAAGTGACCTAAAATAGCCATCCAGATGTTAATCCATCCATACCGATTAACACTCAGACTGCCAGTGTCACTAACCTGCAGGCCTTGGTAGAATCTTCTGCTTTGGCTTTTCCGCACAACAGTTTGAGCTAACCAAATTCTCCTTAGGTGAAATAAAACATGGCAAAACACCTTTTTACGTCCGAGTCCGTATCAGAAGGGCATCCTGACAAAATCGCAGACCAAATCTCTGATGCCGTGCTCGATGCTATCCTGGAACAGGATCCGAAAGCGCGCGTCGCGTGTGAGACCTACGTGAAAACCGGCATGGTTTTAGTTGGCGGTGAAATCACCACCAGCGCATGGGTCGATATCGAAGAGATCACACGTAATACCGTGCGCGAGATTGGCTATGTGCATTCCGACATGGGCTTTGATGCCAACTCGTGTGCTGTCCTGAGCGCCATTGGTAAACAGTCTCCGGATATCAACCAGGGCGTTGACCGTGCCGATCCGCTGGAACAGGGTGCGGGCGACCAGGGCCTGATGTTTGGCTATGCCACCAACGAAACCGACGTGCTGATGCCTGCGCCGATCACCTACGCGCACCGTCTGGTGCAGCGTCAGGCTGAAGTGCGTAAAAATGGTACCCTGCCGTGGCTGCGCCCGGATGCGAAAAGCCAGGTGACCTTCCAGTACGACGACGGCAAAATTGTCGGCATCGACGCGGTAGTGCTCTCCACCCAGCATGCGGAAGAGATCGATCAGACGACGCTGAAAGAAGCGGTGATGGAAGAGATCATTAAGCCGGTTCTGCCGACCGAATGGCTGAACTCTGCCACCAAATTCTTCATCAACCCGACCGGCCGTTTTGTTATCGGCGGCCCAATGGGTGACTGCGGTCTGACCGGTCGTAAGATCATCGTTGATACCTACGGCGGCATGGCGCGTCACGGTGGCGGCGCATTCTCCGGTAAAGATCCATCGAAAGTGGACCGTTCTGCAGCTTACGCAGGACGTTATGTCGCGAAAAACATCGTTGCCGCAGGCCTGGCTGACCGTTGTGAAATTCAGGTTTCCTACGCGATCGGCGTGGCTGAACCGACTTCCATCATGGTGGAAACCTTCGGTACCGAGAAAGTGCCTGCTGAGCAGTTGACGCTGCTGGTTCGCGAGTTCTTCGATCTGCGTCCGTACGGTCTGATTCAGATGCTGGATCTGCTGCACCCGATCTACAAAGAGACCGCTGCGTACGGTCACTTTGGTCGCGAACATTTCCCGTGGGAAAAAACCGACAAAGCCGCTCTGCTGCGCGACGCTGCCGGTCTGAAGTAAGCGACCGACATCCATGACGTAAGGCCAGCCTCGCGCTGGCCTTTTTTCTTTACGCCCCGCCAGAAATTCCTCCGCACGCCATTAATTGAAACCGCTTACACCATGGGGTGAAAGTACTCGTTTCAGAATAATCACTTTGCATGTTCTGGCTTTCTCTGCTGTTACATTTTATTTCAGCTAAGTCTTAAATCTACGCAAACGTGATACACCTCAGTTTAATTAATCTATAATTTTCAACTTATTAATGTAAATGACGATAAACGGGCAGTGTAACCGATTACACTTACGTGATAACAATCACATATTTTTGCGGTGTACTCACCTACCCTAATTATCAACAAAACTGATAACCCAAACGGAGGGCATAATGCCTGACAATAAAAAACAGGGGCGTTCCAATAAGGCGATGACATTTTTTGTCTGCTTCCTTGCAGCCCTGGCAGGATTACTTTTTGGCCTGGATATCGGCGTTATTGCTGGCGCATTACCGTTTATCACCGATGAATTCCAGATCTCCGCACATACTCAGGAGTGGGTCGTCAGCTCTATGATGTTCGGTGCAGCAGTCGGTGCGGTCGGCAGCGGCTGGCTCTCTTTCAAACTCGGGCGCAAGAAAAGCCTGATGATCGGC
This sequence comes from Citrobacter sp. LST-B2, assembly GCF_057983045.1. Classification (NCBI taxonomy): domain Bacteria; kingdom Pseudomonadati; phylum Pseudomonadota; class Gammaproteobacteria; order Enterobacterales; family Enterobacteriaceae; genus Citrobacter; species Citrobacter sp. LST-B2. The sequence continues at coordinate 853,369 of NZ_CP192598.1, read as the reverse complement.
GCGATCCTGTTTGTCGCCGGTTCGCTGTTCTCCGCGGCAGCGCCGAACGTTGAAGTGCTGATCCTGTCCCGCGTCCTGCTGGGTCTGGCCGTCGGCGTGGCGTCTTACACCGCCCCGCTGTACCTGTCTGAGATCGCCCCGGAAAAAATTCGCGGCAGTATGATCTCCATGTACCAGTTGATGATCACCATCGGGATCCTCGGCGCCTATCTGTCGGATACCGCCTTCAGCTACAGCGGCGCATGGCGCTGGATGCTGGGCGTGATTATCATCCCGGCGATTCTGTTGCTGATCGGCGTCTTCTTCCTGCCGGACAGCCCGCGCTGGTTTGCAGCAAAACGGCGCTTTGTCGATGCTGAACGCGTATTGCTACGCCTGCGTGATACCAGCGCAGAAGCCAAACGCGAGCTGGATGAAATCCGCGAAAGCCTACAGGTGAAACAGAGCGGTTGGGCGTTGTTCAAAGAGAACAGCAACTTCCGTCGCGCAGTGTTCCTTGGCGTGCTGTTGCAGGTGATGCAGCAGTTCACCGGAATGAACGTTATCATGTACTACGCGCCAAAAATCTTTGAAATGGCGGGTTATACCAACACCTCAGAGCAGATGTGGGGCACCGTGATTGTCGGTCTGACCAACGTGCTGGCCACCTTCATCGCTATCGGTCTGGTTGACCGCTGGGGTCGTAAACCGACACTGACGCTGGGTTTCCTGGTGATGGCGGCCGGAATGGGGATCCTCGGAACGATGATGCATGTTGGCATCCACTCCCCGTCCGCGCAGTACTTCGCTATCGCGATGCTGCTGATGTTCATCATTGGTTTTGCGATGAGCGCCGGTCCGCTGATTTGGGTGCTGTGTTCTGAAATCCAGCCGCTGAAGGGCCGTGATTTTGGTATCACCTGCTCGACGGCAACCAACTGGATTGCCAACATGATCGTCGGCGCGACGTTCCTGACCATGCTGCAAAACCTCGGTAATGCGAATACCTTCTGGGTTTACGCTGGTCTGAATGTGCTGTTTATCCTGCTGACGCTGTGGCTGGTGCCGGAAACCAAACACGTCTCGCTGGAGCACATTGAACGTAACCTGATGAAAGGTCGTAAACTGCGCGAAATCGGCGCACACGATTAATCTGCCCTTTGCGTCCTCCCCCACGGGAGGACGCCTTCCTCTTGCAGTCCCATCCCTGTCGCACTATTCTCTGCCGTTATGAAAACCGCCCGTCTCCCTATTGCTGTCCAGCAAGCCGTCATGCGTAGTCTGCGCGATAACCTCGCTCAGGCTAACCTGAAGCTCGGCTGCAGCTATCCCGAACCCACGTTGGTGTATCAACAACGTGGCACCTCTGCCGGCACCGCCTGGCTGGAAAGTTACGAAATTCGCCTAAATCCGGTGCTGCTGATGGAAAACGTCGAAGCGTTTATCAACGAAGTGGTGCCGCACGAACTGGCGCATTTACTGGTGTGGAAGCGATTTGGTCGGGTTGCGCCGCACGGTAAAGAGTGGAAGTGGATGATGGAAAGCGTGCTCGGTGTCCCCGCACGCCGCACGCATCAGTTCGAACTGCAATCGATACGCCGCAACACTTTCCCATACCGCTGCCGGTGTCAGGAGCATCAACTGACCATCCGCCGCCATAATCGCGTGGTGCGCGGCGAAGCCACCTACCGCTGCGTCCACTGCGGCGAACCCTTAGTGCCGCTTAAATAACCAGAACTATCAGGAACTTTCCTGATCTGACTGATTGCATCACACATCAACTTTCGTTACGTTGCGGGCTCGCTTTGATACGGAGTTCATGATGTACCGTCCTCTTTTTTTGGCTACCGCCTTTTTTACGGTAGCCCTTTCGGGCCAGACGTTGGCCGCTGGCATTAACAGTTTCTCACAGGCAAAGACCGCAGGCGTCAAGGTTAACGCCGATGTCCCTGGCGACTTCTATTGCGGATGTAAAATCAACTGGCAGGGCAAGAAGGGGGTCGTCGATCTCAACTCTTGCGGCTACAAAGTGCGAAAGAACGAGAATCGCGCCAGCCGAATCGAATGGGAACACGTCGTTCCGGCATGGCAGTTTGGCCACCAACGCCAGTGCTGGCAGGAAGGTGGACGGAAAAACTGCGCCAAAGATCCGGTCTATCGCAAAATGGAAAGCGACATGCATAACCTGCAACCCGCCGTCGGTGAGGTGAATGGCGATCGCGGTAACTTCATGTACAGCCAGTGGAACGGCGGCGAAGGTCAATATGGGCAGTGCGCCATGAAAGTCGATTTCAAAGAAAAGATCGCCGAACCACCCGCCCGCGCGCGCGGTGCGATTGCGCGGACCTACTTTTATATGCGCGACCAGTACAACCTGACGCTATCCCGCCAGCAAACCCAGCTTTTCAATGCCTGGAACAGGCTGTATCCAGTTACCGACTGGGAGTGTGAGCGCGACGAACGGATCGCGAAGATTCAGGGAAACCATAACCCTTACGTGCAACGCGCTTGCCAGGCGCAAAAGAGCTAACCTACACTAGCGGGATATTTGATTAACCCCTTACCCCGCGCGGCGAGACTGCGTGGGGAGATGACGCGGATTTATAACTATGCGCATTCCCCGCATTTATCACCCAGAACCCATCACCGCCGGCAGCCAGATTTCCCTGTGCGAAGATGCCGCCAACCATATCGGACGCGTTTTGCGGATGGGGCCAGGTCAGGAACTGCAGCTGTTTGATGGCAGCAATCAGGTTTTCGCCGCTGAAATCACCCGCGCCAGCAAAAAAAGCGTCGACGTAAAGGTGCTACATGGCGAGATTGACGATCGTGAATCGCCGCTGCACATCCATCTTGGCCAGGTCATGTCGCGCGGCGAGAAGATGGAGTTCACCATTCAGAAATCGATCGAACTGGGTGTAAGCCTCATTACGCCACTTTTTTCTGAACGCTGCGGCGTTAAACTGGACAATGAACGTCTGAACAAGAAGCTCCAGCAGTGGCAGAAAATCGCCATTGCCGCCTGCGAACAGTGTGGTCGTAATCGGGTGCCGGAAATTCGCCCGGCGATGGATCTGGAAGCCTGGTGTGCAGAACAGGACGAGGGGTTGAAACTGAACCTCCATCCCCGCGCCAGCGACAGTATCAACACATTGCCGCTTCCGGTTGAGCGCGTTCGTTTGCTGATTGGCCCGGAAGGTGGGCTGTCAGCAGAGGAAATTGCCATGACCGCACGCTATCAGTTTACTGATATTCTGTTAGGACCTCGCGTTCTGCGTACTGAGACAACTGCGCTCACCGCCATTACCGCGCTTCAGGTGCGATTTGGCGATCTGGGCTAACGGAGAAGAATAATGATCAAGCTCGGCATCGTGATGGACCCCATCGCAAGCATCAATATCAAGAAAGATTCCAGCTTTGCTATGCTGCTGGAAGCGCAACGTCGTGGTTACGAACTTCATTATATGGAGATGGCCGATCTTTATCTGATTAACGGTGAAGCCCGCGCCCGCACGCGTACCCTGAGCGTCGAGCAGAACTATGATAAATGGTATGAGTTTACCGGCGAGCAGGATCTGCCGCTGGACGCCCTCGACGTCATTCTGATGCGTAAAGATCCGCCGTTTGATACCGAGTTCATCTACGCCACCTATATTCTGGAACGCGCGGAAGAAAAAGGGACGCTGATCGTCAACAAGCCGCAGAGCCTGCGTGACTGTAACGAAAAGCTGTTCACCGCCTGGTTCTCTGACCTGACGCCGGAAACGCTGGTCACTCGCAACAAAGCGCAACTGAAGGCGTTCTGGCAGAAGCACAGCGATATTATTCTCAAGCCGCTTGACGGCATGGGCGGCGCGTCGATCTTCCGTGTTAAAGAAGGCGACCCGAACCTCGGCGTGATTGCGGAAACCCTGACCGAGCATGGTACCCGCTACTGCATGGCGCAGAACTATTTGCCAGCCATTAAAGATGGCGACAAACGCGTGCTGGTCGTCGATGGCGAACCGGTTCCGTACTGCCTGGCGCGCATTCCGCAGGGTGGCGAGACCCGTGGCAACCTGGCCGCTGGTGGTCGCGGCGAACCACGTCCGTTAACCGAGAGCGACTGGGAAATTGCGCGCCGTATCGGGCCGACGCTGAAAGCCAAAGGACTGATTTTTGTCGGTCTGGATATCATTGGCGATCGTCTGACCGAGATTAACGTCACCAGCCCGACCTGTATCCGCGAGATTGAAGCCGAATTCCCGATCTCCATCACCGGGATGCTGATGGACGCCATCGAAGCACGTTTGCAAAAATAATCAGCCATGAACCAGTGCTGTAGGCCTGATAAGCGTAGCGCCATCAGGCATTAAGACACCGATGCCGGAGGGCGACACAGGCGTCTTATCCGGCCTACAGTAGTGACATCCGTGCGCTTTACCCACATACTGACCCCTGTTGCTTTTTTGAACCAGGAAACAGAACCTCTGACAATGAATTTACAGCATCACTTTCTTATTGCCATGCCTGCTCTCCAGGATCCGATTTTCCGCCGTTCAGTGGTGTACATTTGCGAACATAACGAAGATGGCGCAATGGGGATTATTGTGAATAAGCCTCTGGAAAATCTCCAGATTGAAGGGATTCTGGAAAAACTAAAAATCGCGCCAGAACCGCGCGATCCGGCGATCCGTCTGGATAAAGCAGTGATGCTTGGCGGCCCGTTAGCGGAAGATCGCGGGTTTATCCTGCACACGCCGCCGTCGCGTTTTGCCTCCAGTATCCGCATCTCGGATAACACCGTCATCACCACGTCTCGCGACGTGCTTGAAACCTTAGGCACGAATGAGCAACCTGCCGATGTGCTGGTCGCGCTCGGTTACTCCTCCTGGGAGAAAGGCCAGCTTGAACAAGAGCTGCTGGACAACGCCTGGCTGACTGCCCCTGCCGATCTCAATATCCTGTTTAAAACACCGATTGCCGATCGCTGGCGTGAAGCCGCCCGACTGATCGGTATCGACATCCTGACGATGCCCGGCGTGGCGGGGCATGCCTGATGAGTGAAACATTACTGGGCTTTGATTTTGGCACCAAAAGTATCGGCGTGGCGATTGGTCAGCGGGTAACCGGCACAGCGCGCGCCCTGCCCGCGATTAAAGCGCAGGACGGTACGCCGGACTGGAACCTGATCGAACGCCTGCTCAAAGAGTGGCAACCGGATGAGATCATCGTTGGCCTACCGCTGAATATGGACGGCACCGAGCAACCGCTCACTGCGCGCGCGCGCAAGTTCGCCAACCGCATTCACGGGCGTTTCGGCGTTACGGTCACCTTACACGATGAGCGACTCAGCACCGTCGAGGCACGCTCCGGCCTGTTTGAGCAGGGCGGCTATCGCGCGCTGAATAAAGGTAAGATCGATTCCGCCTCCGCCGTTATCATTCTCGAAAGTTACTTCGAGCAGGGCTACTGATCCCATACGTTGCTTAAAGCCGTCCTTGTGCCTGTCGCTGTTGCAGGCTCTGGGCAAAGGTCATCATCCCCATCTGCTGCCCGGTCTGAATGACATGGGGTAACTGATGGGACTTCCCTTCCCGAATCAAATTCCCCGCTGCCGGCGTGTTGATCAGCAGTTCATACAGCGCAACGCGCCCCTCCTGCTTGTCGGGCTCCAGTTTCTGCGACAGTACGGCGCGCAGACTGCCTGCCAGTTGGCTGCGCACCGGGTCTTTTTCCTGCGCCGGAAAAGAATCAATCAGTCGCTCGATCGCCTGCGCGGCACCGCGTGTATGCAGCGTCGCCAGCACCAGATGCCCCGTTTCCGCCGCCGTTAGCGCCAGACGAATGGTCTCGCTGTCGCGTAGCTCTCCCAGCAAAATCACATCCGGATCTTCACGCAGCGCCGCGCGTAAACCGGTGGCAAATGAGGCGCAGTGCAGTCCTGCTTCACGCTGCTGAATCAGGCAGCGCTGGCTGGTGTAGATATACTCGATGGGATCTTCCAGCGTCAGAATATGTCCATCGATATGCTGATTCAGCCACGTGACCATCGCCGCCAGGGTAGTTGATTTTCCGCTGCCTGTCGCCCCAGTCACCAGAATCAAACCATTCTCGCTGCGGAGCAGTTCGGGCAGCACAGAAGGCGTCCCCAGCGTTTCCAGCGTCGGGCACTGCGTCGGCAGCAGCCGTAGCGCCAGCGACGTCCCCTGCCGCTGGTGAAAGGCGCTGGCCCGCAGGCGCTGGTTATCCGCGAGCGAAACCGCGAAATCCAGTTGCCCATTTTGTCGTAACGCCGCCTGCTGCCCCTCATCCAGCCAGTCCGCTAGCAGTCCGGTAATGTCGGTTGCGGTAAAGGGTGCACGCTCCATGCGTCCCCGTTTTCGCCAGCGTGCAGGCCACGCATTGCTTAGGTGTAGATCCGAGACGTTATGCTTTACACTAAGGGCCACAATTTCTTCCATATTCATAGACAGATCCTCGGAAAATGAACGATATCGCGCATAACCTGGCACAGGTCCGGGACAAAATCTCAGCCGCCGCATCGCGTTGCGGGCGCGCTTCAGAAGAAGTTACGTTACTTGCAGTGAGTAAAACCAAACCTGCGAGCGCCATCGAAGAAGCCATCGCCGCTGGTCAGTTAGCCTTTGGTGAAAATTACGTGCAGGAAGGGGTGGAGAAAATTCGCCACTTTCGCGAGAAAGGCATTGCCGGCCTGCAATGGCACTTTATCGGCCCGTTACAGTCCAACAAAAGCCGTCTGGTGGCCGAGCACTTTGACTGGTGCCATACTCTCGACCGCCTGCGCATTGCTACCCGGCTGAACGAACAGCGTCCGGCAGAACTGGAACCGCTGAACGTGCTGATTCAAATCAACATTAGCGATGAAAACAGCAAGTCCGGTATTCCACTGGAGGAACTGGACGCACTTGCCGCTGAGGTCGTCGAATTACCGAATCTTCGTCTGCGCGGTCTGATGGCGATCCCTGCCCCTGAGTCAGATTATGTAAGGCAGTTTGAAGTTGCCCGCCAAATGGCTGTAGCATTTGCCGGGCTGAAGACGCGCTATCCTGACGTCGATACCCTGTCGCTGGGTATGTCGGATGATATGGAAGCCGCCATTGCGGCGGGTAGCACGATGGTACGTATCGGCACCGCCATTTTTGGTGCACGTGATTACACAAAAAATTAAGGAAATCTGAGGAACGCCATGAATACGTTGACCTTCTTGCTCTCAACGGTAATTGAGCTGTACACCATGGTGCTGTTATTGCGCGTGTGGATGCAATGGGCTCGCTGTGACTTTTATAACCCTTTCTCCCAGTTTGTGGTGAAAGTGACGCAACCGATTATTGGGCCGCTGCGCCGCATTATTCCCCCGATGGGACCGGTCGACAGCGCATCGCTGCTGGTTGCGTTTATCCTCAGCTTTATCAAAGCGATAGTGCTATTTAAAGTGGTGACGTTCCTGCCGATCGTCTGGATCGCCGCTGTGCTGATCGTGCTCAAAACCATCGGCCTGTTGATCTTCTGGGTGCTGCTGGTGATGGCTATCATGAGCTGGGTAAGCCAGGGCCGTAGCCCGATTGAGTATGTGCTGATTCAACTGGCCGATCCGCTGCTGCGCCCGATTCGTCGCATTCTCCCGGGTATGGGCGGCATCGATTTCTCGCCAATGATTCTCGTCCTGCTGTTGTACGTGATCAACATGGGGATTGGCGAGGTTCTGCAGGCAACCGGTAATATGCTGCTGCCGGGGCTGTGGATGGCGCTATGAGTGCCGTAACCCGCTGCGATGATGGACTGGTTTTACGGCTCTATATTCAGCCGAAAGCCAGCCGCGACAGCATTGTCGGTTTACATGGCGACGAACTGAAAGTCGCCATTACCGCCCCGCCGGTGGATGGCCAGGCGAACAGTCATCTGGTGAAGTTTCTCGGTAAGCAGTTCCGCGTGGCAAAGAGCCAGGTTGTCATTGAAAAGGGCGAACTTGGCCGCCATAAACAGGTTAAAATCATTCATCCGCAACAGATCCCGCCAGAAGTCGCGGCATTAACTGATTAGGTATCCTATGCAAAAAGTAGTCCTCGCAACCGGCAATGCCGGTAAAGTGCGTGAGCTCGCGTCGCTGCTCAGCGATTTCGGGCTTGATGTGGTAGCGCAAACGGATCTCGGCGTCGATTCTGCCGAAGAGACCGGGCTAACCTTTATTGAAAACGCGATCCTGAAAGCGCGCCATGCCGCACAAATCACCGGTTTACCGGCGATTGCCGACGACTCCGGTCTGGCCGTTGACGCGCTGGGCGGCGCGCCGGGCATCTACTCCGCGCGCTATGCCGGTGAAGACGCGAGCGATCAACAGAACCTGGAAAAGCTGCTGCATACCCTGAAGGATGTGCCGGACGAACAGCGTCAGGCGCGCTTCCACTGCGTGCTGGTCTATCTGCGTCATGCTGACGATCCTACACCGCTGGTGTGTCACGGCAGTTGGCCGGGCGTGATTGCGCGTACGGCATCAGGCAACGGCGGCTTTGGCTATGACCCAATCTTCTTCGTGCCTTCGGCAGGTAAAACCGCTGCCGAACTGACGCGTGAAGAGAAAAGCGCGATTTCCCACCGTGGACAGGCGCTGAAGCTACTGCTGGAAGCCTTACGTAATGGTTAAGTTGCCGCCGCTGAGTCTTTACATTCACATCCCGTGGTGCGTGCAGAAATGCCCGTACTGCGATTTCAACTCGCATGCATTAAAAGGTGAAGTCCCGCACGATGATTACGTCCAGCATTTGCTGAGCGATCTCGACGCTGACGTCACGTATGCGCAGGGCCGCGAAGTGAAGACGATTTTCATCGGTGGCGGTACGCCGAGCCTGCTTTCCGGCCCGGCGATGCAAACGCTGCTCGATGGCGTGCGTGCGCGCCTGAATCTGTCAGCGGATGCGGAAATTACGATGGAAGCGAATCCGGGTACGGTCGAAGCCGATCGCTTTGTCGATTATCAGCATGCCGGGGTAAACCGTATTTCTATCGGCGTGCAGAGCTTTAGCGAAGCAAAACTGAAGCGTCTGGGACGCATTCACGGCCCGCAGGAGGCCTGCCGCGCGGCGAATCTCGCCAGCGGTTTAGGCCTGCGCAGCTTTAATCTCGATTTAATGCACGGCCTGCCGGACCAGTCACTGGACGACGCCCTGGATGACCTGCGCCAGGCAATTGCGCTGAATCCGCCGCATCTCTCGTGGTATCAACTGACGATTGAACCGAATACGCTGTTTGGTTCCCGCCCGCCGGTGTTACCGGACGATGATGCACTGTGGGACATCTTCGAACAGGGCCACCAGTTGTTAACCGCCGCAGGTTATCAGCAGTATGAAACCTCAGCCTATGCCAGACCGGGCTACCAGTGTCAGCACAACCTGAATTACTGGCGCTTTGGCGATTATCTCGGCATCGGCTGCGGCGCACACGGTAAAGTCACGTTCCCCGATGGCCGCATTCTGCGCACCACCAAAACGCGCCATCCGCGTGGCTATATGCAGGGACGTTATCTGGAAAGTCAGCGCGATGTGGAGCAGGTCGATAAACCGTTTGAATTTTTCATGAACCGATTCCGTCTGCTGGAAGCCGCCCCCCGCGCTGAATTTACGCAGTATACGGGACTGAGTGAAGAGGTAATTCGTCAGCAGATCGATGACGCCATAGCCCAGGGGTATCTGACCGAATCCGCTACGCACTGGCAGATCACCCGGCACGGAAAACTGTTTTTAAATTCGCTGCTTGAGCTGTTTCTCCCCGAATGATTCTGGATGCGCCGGTGGCGCATCCCTCCCATTACCGGAGAACTCCGTGGCGTCGTAATTCATCGGTCTCTTTTTTCCAGCGATCATAGCCTTCATTGATATCGTCAATCTTGATATGCAGATCCGTCTGCTGCATACGAAGTTTAGAGGCAGCTATGTTCAGCGGATACTGTCCTTTTTCATACGCGATCCAGTCAGCTAGCGCTTTTCGGCTGAGTTCTTGCGATTTCAGAAAGACCTGCCGTCTTTGCTCTTGTATATCGAAATCTCTCTTTTGCTGAATGGGCGTTTCATAACAATTGTCACTCTTTTTATGACATGCGTCTAACGCTGGCTGATACACTTCTTTTGCATATTTCTCGGCAAACGCACTGCTGTCGTTCGCTTTGACAAAGTCATCGCGCACTTTAAACATCTTGTGGAATGCCTCTTCCCGGGTCAGTTTTTTACCATCAGACGCTTTACCCCAATAGTCATCGGCCTTTTGTTGAGCAACAGCTATTTGTTTATCCAGCGTTTTTATTTGTTCTTCGAGGTGGGCGATCGACTTTTTCTGCGCGATATATGAAGCATCAATTTGACTGAATCGGTAGTTAAAATCATCTCCATTTACGATGAGATATTTATCGTTGGTTTTAATATCAGTAATAACCCGCCCTTCATTGCTGGCTGCCGCTTGAAAGGAATAGAAATTCACCCTCCAGCCGGAAGCAGGTGTCCCTGTACTGGTTAACATCGCGGAAAATTTAACCGGTCGATCTTTTATCCAGGTACGTTCCACAAAGTAATAATCCGCAGCCATACCGATGCCGGTATAAAGATCATCACTGGAAGAGACGTCGCCCTCCGCAGACCAGGTGGCCTGATTACCAGTGGAATCAAGATTTTTTAAGGTGACAGAATTCAGTTTAAGCACGCCGTGATACTGCTTACTAAACGCATCTTTCAAGACGCAATCGCCAGGTTGAGCGACTTCCGCCCAGCTATAACCTGAAACCAGCGTAAAAAACGCCGCACCTGCTATCCATTGTCGAAACATTTGCGGACCTCCCGTCCAGAATAATGCTAACCGCCACCATCATAATTAAAATGATCGTTAGCAGATTAATGATTCACTGGTCAGAGAGATATTTCAGAAAACTGCCCCAGCCGCTTGACTGGGGCATCAGCGATTAATACTGATTAAACATCGTCTGGATCTGTTTCGGATCTTTAGTCTGAGTCAGCGCCAGTTGCAGCAGTACGCGTGCCTTCTGTGGGTTCAGAGAACCAGAGGCAACGAAACCGTACTTCGCATCATCGATTTCAGCATCCTGCGTGGTTGAACCAGTCGGTACGCGGGAAGAACGCACTACAACAGTTCCTTTATGCGCTGCGGTTGCCAGCGTATCGAAGACCGTTTTGTACAGGTTGCCGTTACCCACACCAGCGCTCACAATCCCATCATAACCGGCATCCACCAGCGCTTTTGCCGGCAGATCGGAAGCATTCGCGTAGTTATAGACGATACCGACCTTCGGCAGTTCATTCAGCTTAGAAACGTCGAACGGCGTGGAGGTGGTGTGCTTACGCGCAGGCGTACGCTGGTAGTCGATTTTACCGTTATGAATGTAGCCCAGCGGTCCGTAGTTAACGGATTTGAAGGTCGCCACATCGGTGGTGTTGGTTTTGGTCACGTCGCGCCCGTCAAGCACGGTGTCATTCATCACGACCAGCACGCCACGGTTGGCAGAGGCTTTATCCGCCGCTGTCACTACCGCGTTATAGAGGTTGAACGGACCGTCCGCGCTCATTCCGGTAGACGGACGCATTGCGCCAACCAGCACTACCGGCTTGTTGCATTTCACGGTCAGATCGAGGAAGTAAGCGGTCTCTTCCATGGTGTCAGTACCGTGGGTAATCACGAAGCCGTCGGTGCTGTCACACTCGTTATTGATCTTTTTCGCCAGGGTTAACCAGACGTCGTCGTTCATATCCTGCGAACCGATATTGACAACCTGCTCACCCTTAACGTTAGCGATATCCTTAAGTTGAGGAACGGCTTTGACCAGATTCTCTACGCCAACTTTGCCCGCCGTATAGTTGGATTTGGTTGCGGAGTCACCGCCACCGGCAATCGTCCCGCCGGTCGCTAAAATGGTAACGTTCGGTAAGGCGAGTGCTGCACCGCTGAAACCCATTACCAGTGCTGCCAGTGCCGTTTTCCTGAAAAACTCCATGTTATTTCTCCAGTTACGTGAATTTGCCGCATTATCCCAATGCCAGAGCTGAATAATGTGATTTCATCCAATTAACCAGACAAATGTATCTATCAGATTGTTAAATTTAGAGGTGGATATCAAAACGAAGCGGAAAGGCAAAAGAAAATGGCACAGAGGCGATCTGTGCCATTGTTTTATATGAAAAGTTTATTTAAGCGTGCTGACCAGCGCCTTGCGGTTATCTTCCAGCGTCACCACGCGGTTGCAGACATCTTTACCGAACTGCTGGAAATCTTTTTCCTGATTCTTCCATTCGGTCTGGATCGCGGATTGTAATCCGCCGAGGCTGCCCAGCACGCCCTGCAGTGGATTCCCACCGCCTTTCAGAACGGCTTTCGCCCCCATCTCGTTGATGCTGTCCTGCAAAATGCCGCCCATCGCCTGATTCACCAGTTGCTGACCGTCGGCACGCACCTGATCGATAGCTTTATAGTGGAAGGTCAGACCGTCGGTACGATGCTCGATAATCCGGTTCATCTGCTCTTTCAACTGGGCATCCAGTTTCGTCAGACGCCCCCGCATGTTACTGCTCTCGCCCACTTCTTTGGCGATAATTTTATCCAGCGCCACGCGCCCTTTTTCGACACGGTTTCTGGCACCTTCATCAATCCACGGCAGCGCGCTGCGCAGTTCGGCCTGGTAATCTTTCGCCTGCTCGCGCTGTGCGGCGCTCAGCGTGTACTGCTTACCGTTGTACATCACATTGCCGTCCGGCGTGATCACCAGGTTGCCGTTTTCACCCTTCACCTGCACCGTTTGCGGGCTCAGAATCACATCGTCACGCGGCGTGACGCTGCACTGGTAGTCTGCATGAGCGGTCATCGCCGTTACAGAAAGGGCTGCCGCCAGCAGCGTTTTGCGCATCATAACTTTCCCTCAAGACAAATCGGGCCAGCAAATGCTGGCCCCGTATGCGTAGTTAGTCCCACCAAACGTCGAAAAGTTCGCTGGTACGCACTTCTTCAAGTTTGTGTTCTTCCAGCCACTTACGCACAATCGCCTGATGTTCTTCAGTGCATTTGCCGATTTCCTGCATGCAGATCAGACCTTCCCAGGCCAGATAACCGCTGCCGTCAAAAGCCAGTTTGTTCGGTTCAATAACGTCATTGATAAAGTCATCAACGGTTTTATCAACCTGCTCTTCAGATGTACCTTCCGGGAAACGCCATGCTACCGAAAATCCTAATTCCTGGAATTCGTCGATATGCATTTTTTTACGCAGACGACGGCTACGGTTCTTTGCCATTATTTCACCCTCTCGAACATTAAGTCCCATACGCCATGACCAAGACGATGGCCACGTTGTTCAAATTTGGTTACCGGGCGCGATGGTGGGCGCGGTACGTAATCGTGACTCTCTGACAGGTTTTTATATCCGTCAATGGAGGACATCACTTCAAGCATGTGCTCGGCATAGGCTTCCCAGTCAGTCGCCATGTGGAACACGCCGCCCAGCTTCAGTTTGCTTTTGACCAGCTCGGCAAACGGTACCTGAACGATACGGCGTTTATTATGACGTGCTTTGTGCCACGGGTCAGGGAAAAAGAGCTGAACCATCGTTAAAGAATTGTCAGGAATCATTTTATGCAGCACTTCGACTGCGTCATGGCACATCACACGCAGGTTCTCAACGCCCTCGTCATGGGCCGACGCCAGACATGCGCCCACACCAGGCGAGTGAACTTCAATACCGAGGAAATTTTGCTCCGGACGCGCTTTCGCCATTGCCACCAGTGAGGCGCCCATACCGAAGCCAATCTCCAGCGTAACCGGCGCTTCACGGCCAAACAACGTCGCGAAATCCACCGGCTCTTCGCTGAATTCAACGCCCATCACCGGCCAGTAGTTTTCCAGCGCGTGCTCCTGCCCTTTGGTCAGCCGCCCCTGGCGACGAACAAAACTACGAATCCGGCGCAGTGGACGGCCGTTTTCATCAAATTCCGGTGAGATGACGTCGTTTTTCATAAAAGTTAAGTCTGCTTGTGATTAAGGTCTGAAAACGGGCATTATCCAAAGTTAGTTGCCGGATGCAAGTAAAGGAAGCGCTCACGCTGCGGAAAGTTCCGGTTTACACCCTGTTGCCTCTGTGCTGCAATCTTGCCCCCAACAATAATGAATTCGGTGACCATGCAAGCGTCTCAATTTTCAGCCCAGGTTCTGGACTGGTACGATAAATACGGGCGAAAAACCCTGCCCTGGCAAATTGATAAGACGCCTTACAAAGTATGGCTCTCAGAAGTGATGCTGCAACAGACCCAGGTGACGACGGTCATTCCTTACTTTGAACGGTTTATGGCCCATTTCCCGACGGTGACCGATCTCGCCAACGCGCCGCTGGACGAAGTGCTTCACCTGTGGACGGGGCTCGGTTACTACGCCCGGGCGCGCAATCTGCACAAGGCGGCGCAACAGGTAGCCACGCTGCATAACGGCGTATTCCCTGAAACCTTTGAAGACGTGGCGGCGCTCCCCGGCGTCGGGCGTTCAACCGCCGGCGCCGTGCTGTCACTCTCGTTGGGTCAACCTTTTCCGATTCTTGACGGCAACGTTAAACGCGTGCTGGCGCGCTGCTATGCTGTTAGCGGCTGGCCGGGTAAAAAAGAGGTTGAGAAAAAACTCTGGGATCTGAGCGAGCACGTTACCCCGGTGAAAGGTGTGGAGCGTTTTAACCAGGCGATGATGGATTTAGGCGCGATGGTGTGTACACGCTCAAAACCGAAATGCTCGCTGTGCCCGTTGCAGAACAGTTGTGTCGCCTGTGCGAATGACAGCTGGTCACTTTACCCTGGCAAGAAACCGAAACAGACGCTGCCTGAGCGGACAGGCTATTTTCTGCTGCTGCAACATCAGGACGAGGTCTTACTGGCTCAACGCCCGCCAAGCGGATTGTGGGGTGGGTTATTCTGTTTCCCACAGTTTGCCAGTGAAGAGGAATTACGGGAATGGCTGGCGCAACGGCATGTGAACGCTGATAATTTGACCCAACTTAACGCGTTTCGCCATACCTTCAGCCATTTCCATCTGGATATTGTGCCTATGTGGCTTACTGTGTCTTCATGCGGTTCATGCATGGATGAAGGCAACGCGCTCTGGTATAACTTAGCGCAACCGCCATCTGTTGGCCTGGCGGCTCCGGTGGAGCGTTTATTACAGCAGTTACGTACCGGTGCCCCCGTTTAACGCACCGGACGATGAAGAGGATAAGTTATGAGCAGAACGATTTTTTGCACTTTCCTGCAGCGTGAAGCAGAAGGACAGGATTTCCAGCTGTACCCGGGCGAACTGGGAAAACGCATTTATAACGAGATTTCAAAAGAAGCGTGGGCGCAGTGGCAGCACAAGCAGACTATGCTTATCAACGAAAAGAAACTCAATATGATGAACGTCGAGCATCGCAAGCTGCTGGAACAAGAGATGATCAACTTCCTGTTTGAAGGCAAAGACGTGCATATCGAAGGTTATACGCCGGAAGATAAAAAATAAGCACGTTGCCGGATGGCTCAACGCTGTCCGGCAACACCGCACAACGACAAACACAACACGCACTCCCGGAATGATGAAAAAATTTCTCGCGCTTGCCGTTATTGCGCCGTTGCTCATCTCCTGTTCCAGTTCGACCAAAAAAGGCGATTCTTATAATGAAGCCTGGATCAAGGATACCAACGGTTTTGACATTCTGATGGGGCAGTTTGCCCACAACATTGAAAATCTGTGGGGCTATCAAGAAGTGCTGATCGCCGGTCCAAAGGACTACGTGAAGTACACCGATCAGTACCAGACCCGCAGCCATATTAACTTTGACGACGGGACCATTACCGTTGAGACCATCGCCGGGACTGAACCTGCGGCACATTTGCGGCGCGCCATCATTAAAACGTTGCTGATGGGTGATGATCCCACCTCCGTCGACCTCTACTCTGATGTCGATGACATTCAGATCTCCAGAGAGCCGTTCCTGTACGGCCAGGTGCTCGATAACACAGGTCAGCCGATCCGCTGGGAAGGCCGGGCGACGAAATTCGCCGATTACCTGCTGCAAACGCGGATGAAAAGCCGCAGCAACGGGATCCGCATGATTTTCAGCGTGACAATTAACCTGGTGCCGAATCACCTGGATAAACGTGCGCATAAATACCTCGGCATGGTGCGCAAGGCATCCCATAAATATGGCATTGATGAGTCGCTGATTCTGGCGATTATGCAGACGGAGTCATCCTTCAACCCATACGCAGTAAGCCGTTCCGATGCGCTGGGGCTGATGCAGGTGGTTCAGCATACCGCCGGGAAAGACGTTTATCGTTCCCAGGGCCGCTCCGGTATCCCGAGTCGCAGCGAACTGTTCGATCCAGCCAGCAACATAGATACCGGCACCGCCTATCTGGCGATGCTCAACAATGTCTATCTGGGCGGCATCGATAACCCAACGTCACGACGCTATGCGGTGATCACCGCTTACAATGGCGGGGCGGGCAGCGTACTGCGCGTCTTCTCCAGTGATAAAGTGCAGGCCGCGAATATCATCAACAGCATGACGCCAGGGGATGTGTACCAGACGTTAACCACGCGTCACCCCTCTTCTGAATCGCGCCGTTATCTGTATAAAGTCAATTCCGCGCAAAAAACCTATCGGCGGAACTGATGCTTCTCTTCCCCGCTCCCGGTAAAACGGCGAGCGGGCGACACAAAACGTGACAAAAGTCACTTTTTCGCATTGCAAAAAGGTATTGTTTTGCAATTATTTGTCACAGGTAACAAAAAATCACCCATTGTCGTTGATAGAATCACATCATACAGTCACGGCATTTGTGCCAATCGAAACATTCATTCGCCTTCCTGTGTGAGGAAATTAACATGAATCTTAAGCTGCAGCTGAAAATACTCTCCTTTCTGCAGTTC
Organism: Citrobacter sp. LST-B2; assembly: GCF_057983045.1. Lineage (NCBI taxonomy): Bacteria > Pseudomonadati > Pseudomonadota > Gammaproteobacteria > Enterobacterales > Enterobacteriaceae > Citrobacter > Citrobacter sp. LST-B2. The sequence continues at coordinate 836,460 of NZ_CP192598.1, read as the reverse complement.
TGCCTGTGGGGAAGTTGGCTGACCACCCTCGGCTCCTATATGTTTGTCACCCTCAAATTTGACGGTGCTTCTATTGGTGCTGTCTATAGCTCGCTGGGGATCGCGGCGGTTCTGATGCCGACCCTGTTGGGGATCGTGGCGGACAAATGGCTCAGTGCAAAGTGGGTTTACGCCATCTGTCACGTGGTGGGTGCAGTGACGCTGTTCATCGCCGCTGAAGTCACGACGCCGGGTGCGATGTTCTTTGTGATCCTGCTTAACTCACTGGCATATATGCCAACGCTTGGGCTTATCAACACCATTTCCTATTACCGCTTGCAGAACGCAGGCATGGACATCGTTACTGACTTCCCGCCGATTCGTATCTGGGGCACCATCGGTTTCATCGCCGCCATGTGGGCCGTGAGCTTCTCCGGTTTCGAACTGAGCCATATGCAGCTGTATATTGGCGCGGCGCTCTCTGTGATGCTGGTGCTGTTTACGTTGACCCTGCCGCACATTCCGGTGGCGAATCAGCAGAAGAATCAAAGCTGGACTTCTATGCTGGGTCTGGATGCCTTCGCGCTGTTTAAAAACAAGCGTATGGCTATCTTCTTCATCTTCTCAATGATGCTCGGCGCAGAACTGCAAATTACCAACATGTTCGGGAACACCTTCCTGCACAGCTTCGACAACAACCCGCTGTTCTCCGGAAGCTTTATCGTTGAGCACGCGTCGGTGATGATGTCGATCTCGCAGATCTCCGAAACCCTGTTCATCCTGACCATTCCGTTCTTCCTCAGCCGTTACGGGATCAAGAACGTCATGCTGATCAGTATCGTGGCGTGGATGTTGCGCTTCGGCTTGTTCGCCTACGGCGACCCGAGCCCGTTTGGTACCGTGCTGCTGGTTCTGTCGATGATTGTTTACGGCTGCGCCTTCGACTTCTTCAACATCTCCGGTTCGGTGTTCGTTGAGAAAGAAGTTCGTCCGGAAATCCGCGCCAGTGCGCAGGGCATGTTCCTGATGATGACCAACGGCTTCGGCTGTATCCTCGGCGGCGTGGTAAGCGGGAAAGTGGTAGAGCATTACACCCTGAACGGCATTACCGACTGGCAGACCGTGTGGCTGATTTTTGCCGGCTACTCACTGGTTCTGGCCTTTGCCTTCGTGGCGCTGTTTAAGTACAAGCACGTTCGCGTCCCGACCGGCACGCAGACCGTCGCACATTAATCTCTCTGCCGGATAAGACGCTTTTGCGTCTTATCCGGCCTACTCCGATACACCTGGCCGGATAAGCGCAAGCGCCATCCGGCATTCTCTTTCGATTATTTCAACACATATCCGTATAACCGTTTAATGCCATCGGCATCGGTTTCACTATAAACGCCCTGCAACTCCGGCGAGAACCCAGGCAGCATATTCACCCCCTCTTCCAGCGCCAGGAAATAACGCTGTACCGCACCGCCCCAGACTTCGCCCGGCACTACGCACAGCACGCCCGGAGGATACGGCAGCGCCCCTTCCGCCGCGATACGGCCTTCGGCATCACGAATGCGCACCAGTTCAACATCACCACGAATAAAGGCGCTGTGGGCATCCTGTGGGTTCAGCGCCACCGTCGGGAAACTCTCCTGACGGAACATCGCTTTTTGCAGATCCTTCACGTCAAAACTGACATACAGATCGTGCATCTCCTGACACAGTTCGCGCAGGGTGTAGTCGCGATAGCGCACCGGATATTTATTGAAGATAGTCGGAAGCACCTGTGCAAGCGGCGTGTCGTCTTCGATATGCTGTTCGAACTGTGCCAGCATCGCCGTTAAATGCGCCATTTTTTCGGGACTCTCGGCGGGCGTCAGCAGGAACAGAATCGAGTTGAGATCGCACTTCTCCGGCACAATACCGTTTTCACGCAGGTAATGGGCCAGAATGGTGGCCGGAATACCAAAATCAGTATAACGTCCGGTCTGCGCATCAATACCCGGCGTGGTGAGCAGCAGCTTGCACGGATCGACAAAATACTGATCGTCGGCATACCCTTCGAAGCCGTGCCATTTCGCTCCCGGCGCAAAGCTGAAGAAACGCCGCTCGCGGGCAATCACCTCGGTGGGATACGACTGCCACGCCTTACCCTCCACAACTGGCGGAATGAACGGCACAAGCAGCTTACAATGGGTCAGGATAGCCTTACGCGCCTCAATCCCCAGCGTCACGCACTCTGCCCACAGACGTCGACCACTCTCCCCTTCGTGGATTTTGGCATTGACATCCAGCGCGGCAAACAGCGGGTAGAACGGACTGGTTGAAGCGTGCAGCATGAACGCATTGTTCAGCCGCTTATGCGGACAGAAACGCGCCTGGCCACGAATGTGATTATCTTTCTTGTGGATCTGCGAGGTCTGTGAGAACCCGGCCTGCTGTTTATGCACCGACTGGGTGACGAAAATACCCGGATCGTTTTCATTCAGCTCCAGCAGCAGCGGCGAGCCGTCGGCCATCATTGGGATAAACTGCTCATAGCCGACCCAGGCAGAGTCAAACAGAATGTAGTCACAAAGATGACCGATTTTGTCGATCACCTGACGGGCATTGTAGATCGTGCCGTCGTAGGTTCCCAACTGGATGATTGCCAGCCTGAAGGGACGCGGCAACTCTGCCTTTTCTGCGGCTATGTCGCGGATCTGTTCGCGCAGATACGCTTCATCAAAGCAGTGTTCATCGATCCCACCGATAAAACCAAACGGGTTACGGGCAGCCTCCAGATATACCGGAGTCGCCCCCGCCTGAATAAGCGCACCGTGGTGATTCGATTTGTGGTTGTTGCGATCGAACAGCACCAGATCACCCCGCGTCAGCAGCGCATTGGTGACCACTTTATTCGCCGCTGACGTGCCGTTCAGGACAAAATAGGTTTTATCGGCATGGAAGACTTTGGCGGCAAACTTTTGCGCATCTTTGGCTGACCCCTCGTGAATCAGCAAATCCCCCAATTTCACGTCGGCATTGCACATGTCGGCACGAAAAACATTTTCACCAAAGAATTCATAGAAATGACGCCCGGCTGGGTGCTTTTTAAAGAATGCGCCGTGCTGATGTCCCGGACAGGCGAACGTGCTGTTTTTCATTTCCACATACTGCGTCAGCGTGTCGTAAAACGGCGGCAGAAGGTCTTCCTCATACAGGCTGGCGGCAGATTCCAGCTCCAGCCACTCCTGCGCAGTACCGCGAATAACGGCGGTCGCGCCTGCGGGTAGAGCTATGTTCTCTTCGGTGAGAATAAAGACCGGCAGATGAAAGCCCGTGCGTTTGAGTAACGCAAGAATGCCGCTACGGCTATCGGTAACGGTCATGACGACGGCAGCGACATCGGTAAAGTCGGTACTGTCCAGCGCCACAACGCCGCGATGAGTAGATAAACAAGAAACCAGTTCACTACTGGCGGCAATGTTCATTGATTTCATAAGCGCAAAAACCCGTTTCGGGAGAATAAGAGTCCCGGACAAGGCTCATTGCCCTGCCCCACGAGATGTTTAGGTCAAACTGGTCACCAGCTCCGACCGCCAGACATCAGTAAAAGCAGACCGTTTCTGATTTTACTGTTGTCCTGCAGTGAGCATACGTTGCCCTCACCGCATGGTGAGTAAGAGGGAAGGAATAACGAGAAGGGGCAGCCATCGCGCTAACCGGCGATGCGAAAGGCGATGTGAAGGTGTTGCGTTCATCCCATGCGGCCCCGAACAGACTGGAGAAAATTCGCGCAATCATGGCACCTTTAACCAGGAGGGGCAAGATTTAATTCTTATGCACACTTGTTGCGGTTAAACAACACTGTAAATGAGAACGAGGTCATAATAATGCACTTTGACAACATAATGAGCAGGAGCTTACGTGGTAATTGGACCTTTTATTAACGCCAGCGCCGTTTTGGTGGGTGGTGTTATTGGCGCCCTTCTTAGCCAACGTTTGCCGGAACGGATTCGTGTCTCCATGACCTCTATTTTCGGTCTCGCGTCACTTGGCATTGGTATCTTACTGGTGGTCAAATGCGCCAATCTTCCGGTTATGGTGCTGGCAACGCTGGTCGGCGCACTAATTGGTGAGTTTTGCTATCTGGAAAAGGGGATCAACACCGCCGTCGCCAAAGCGCAGACACTCTTTATGCGATCGGGTAAAAAGCAGCCCCATGAATCGTTTATCCAGAATTATGTCGCCATCATTGTCCTTTTCTGCGCCAGCGGTACGGGGATTTTTGGGGCTATGCGCGAAGGAATGACCGGCGATCCGAGCATCCTGATTGCTAAATCCTTCCTCGATTTCTTTACCGCCATGATCTTCGCCTGCTCTCTGGGTATCGCCGTGTCGGCTATCGCGGCTCCGATGCTGCTCATCCAGTTTTCACTGGCGACCTGCGCGGCGCTGATATTGCCGCTCACCACCCCCGCAATGATGGCCGATTTCAGTTCGGTCGGGGGGTTATTGCTGGTCGCCACTGGTTTACGCATCTGCGGGATTAAGATGTTTGCCGTGGTCAATATGCTCCCGGCGCTGCTCCTCGCCATGCCGCTTTCCGCCGCCTGGACCGCGTATTTCGCTTGAGAATGCGTGCAATAACAGCAAAGTGGTGATAGATTGTGCAGTCTGCGTTGAATTGAAGAAATTTCGTTGACGAAACGAGGCGGATCGGTTTTAATGCGCCCCGTTGCCCGGATAGCTCAGTCGGTAGAGCAGGGGATTGAAAATCCCCGTGTCCTTGGTTCGATTCCGAGTCCGGGCACCACCTTTCCTTTTTTATGCTTCCCTATGAATTCCCATATGTATGTAATTCAATAAGTTAGCGTAAAAATCTTTCCAGATGCGTTTTGATTTATCCCTACGTATCCGGAAAATTAGGGGTCAGATTGAGGGTTCATTCAGTTCGATGAACGGAGAGACCCTCATGTTGACTGACAGCAAGATCCGCGCCGCGAAACCCCTCGCAAAATCCTATAAGCTCACTGATGCACAAGGTCTGTACCTGACGGTATCCACCAGTGGCTCTAAGCTATGGTATTTCCGCTACCGTTTTGAAGGTAAGGAAAACCGTCTGGCCTTTGGCCCCTATCCGCAGGTTACGCTGGCAGAAGCCCGCGAAAAGCGCGATGCGGCGCGTAAGCTGCTGGTATCAGGCATTTGCCCTTCCCTGCCCCGCAAGGCGGAAAAAGCCGCCGTTGACGGCACTCACACCTTTCAGTACATCGCCACTGCATGGCACACCAGTTGCCTGAAACTCTGGTCGGCTGACCACGCCGATAAAATCCTCACCTGCCTGAAGCGCTACGTCTTTCCTGATATTGGCGCAATGGACATTGCAGAGGTTGAAACCCGCCATCTGGCGCAACTGGTTAAGACTATCGATGATAAAGGCGTGCATGACGTTGCCGGGCGGGTGCGCCAGCATCTGACCAAAATCATGCGTCACGCCGTACAGCAGGGAACGATTAAATATAATCCGGCTTACGATCTGGATGGCGTCGTGACCCCGGTTGTGACCCAACATCACCCCGCCCTGCCCCTGAAACGCCTGCCGGAGTTGCTGGACAAGATTAATGGCTACAAGGGGCGGGAACTGACCCGTCTGGCGCTGGAGCTGAATCTGCACGTTTTCCTGCGCTCCAGTGAGCTGCGCCTCGCCCGCTGGGATGAGTTCAACCTGAAAGCCCATATCTGGACGGTGCCTGCACAGCGGGAAGCGGTTAAGGGCGTGAGATTTTCATCGCGTGGCGCAAAGATGAAGGATGAGCATCTGGTGCCGTTATCCGCGCAGGCTGTCGCCCTGCTGGAGCAGATAAAGGAAATTACCGGAGATTCCGTTTTCGTGTTTGCAGGTGCGCACTCGATGAACAAGCCGATGAGTGAAAACACCATCAACAAGGCGCTGCGCGTGATTGGCTATGACACTAAAACCGAAGTGTGCGGTCATGGTTTCAGAACGATGGCCTGTAGCGCGCTGAACGAGTCCGCGCTGTGGTCGAAGGATGCCATCGAACGCCAGATGAGCCACAAGGAGCGCAACGGCGTGCGGGCGGCGTATGTGCATAAGGCGGAGCATCTGGAAGCGCGTATGGAGATGATGCAGTGGTGGTCGGATTATCTGGACGTGAGCCGCGAGGGCTACGTTGCGCCGTATATTTATGCGCGGCGGCACAAGGCGGCCTGACCCAGCGACAATATAATTTGTTTATAATGAAAAAGCAGATCCTGATTGAATCCGGATCTGCTTTTTGTATCGAAAGATTTTGTCTGCACCAGTTCAGTGTCATCGTTTACCTGCACCAGTCCGCCGTCGCCTGCCTGTGTCAGGACTGCGCCAGATATTATCGGATAAGCATCAAACTGCGCCAGTGTTAAGGCCCTTTTAGCCCTTTGGCCTTTTCCGGTCTGGCGCTGTTACCCTTAACCCCCCTTTACCTTTATCTAGCCTTTTTCCTTTTGCTGGCGCAATCATCAGAAAAATACCGTAATGCTGCACCAGAAGCCTATTAATAGGCTACACCGTTCGTAAGCACCGTTATTAAGAGGAAACCGTACAAAAAATTTCTACGTAGAAATTTTTTCGGTGGATAACGATGAATAAAGGATATTTTATAATGTGATGCCTATCAAAAATCGACCGCCAAAGCATAACCAATTGATTTATCATGAACAGTCATAAATTTAATAGTTAATAATTATTGTTCCTGTCAGTATTGATAGGAAAGCGTACAAAAAATTTTGGCCCCAAAATTTTTTGTACGAAAACCGATTAATACCCCAGAGATTAATAGGAAATCACCCCAAATTATTTGGGGGCAAATAATTTTGCACGAAAACCGATGAATAACTCGATCTTTTCAAGGTAGCGGCTATCAGTCAGTATCCCTTCGCCCGTAAACCTGCGCCACATACCGCCCGCGCCCGTCGCCGTGGCCCAAATCTATCGCCGTCATCGCCAGCGCTTCTTTATCACAAAATCCCTGCGCCAGATAATGACGGATCGCATCCTGCGCCCACGCATAGCGCAACGAGTGCGGGGAATATGTGCCAGTTAATCCGAAACGTGACGCCTGACTGTGCCAGTATTTCATCGCGCTTTTCAGGTCCGGCTTATCTATCAGCCTGCCGTGGCGATCTTCTGCCACGGCCAGCGCATTATCCAGCGCTTTCCTGACAGCGACAGCATCAAGAATAATCGTCTCACGGGGTCGCCCGCCTTTGCGGTTAAGCGAGTGTCACCACGATCCAGCGCCTGCTGCCACGTTTTCAGCGACTGTACACTCTGCACCGCCTCCTGCGAACGTAATCCCATCAGCCTTGAGAGTTCCAGCGCTGCCGCCAGCCCCGGATCTTTTACGCGGGCCGTCTCCAGCACGTCACGATAGTGCTCCGACGTGATAGCCAGCTTCGTACCGTTGCGGGATGCGCCAGACAGACCAAGAGAACGGTTGTTCAGCCGCTCACTCTGCGCCAGCCTGTCACGCCCCGCCTGTTTCAGAATGCAGCGCACCGCTGCCATCTCATTTTGCAGGGAACGCTTTGTAATGCCCTGCGCCAGCCGTTCACGGATATAACCTTCTATATGTCGCGCCTTAAGCTGCTCCAACCGGCGGATCTGCACATTCTGCGCCAGTACCAGACGTTCACAGAACCGCTGCGCCAGCTTAATGCGATCGTGAACGGTCTTGTGGCTACCGCCTGCCTGCTGCGCAAGCCGTTTCATTTCCTGCTCCAGTATTCCCATACATTCCCCTTTTCATGAATGCCGCAAACTCATTCCCCAAAAATCCAACACTGATACAGCTTTCCCCGGCGCACTGGCCGATAGCCCCTGTTTTTTTGTCGGGGCTGCGAACGATACCTGAGCGCCGGGGCGGCAGCCGTTGAGGTGTGGTGGGGCTTCGGTTGTGCTCTCAGAGCAGCCGCCCGCTTGCGCGGGTTATCCCCCGGATCGTCCAGATCCGCCTCCGGTATTGGTTCATGTTCTCCTTATGCGTAAAATGGCCTGAAAAGGCGGAGTCAGAATCCAGCCATAAGCTGGCGCAGTTGAGTTGTCTGGTGCAGGTCGAAAGGGCTGCGTGCGTCACTTTCCCGCTCTGCGCGGTTAAAGTGACGCACGGGTCTGGTGCAACGTCTGAAAATTTATCGTCTGGTGCAGTTTTACGGTCACACGGCAGCAAAGCCTGTCGGCAATGCAGGCCGCAGGCCGTGAAGCAAAAGGCGCTGAGGGTGTCAGCAGATACAGGTTAGCCGGGAAAATTCCGGCGCGGTACAGATTCAGACCAGCAGACTGGCGCAGTAAAGGATGTATCGTGTTAAAACTCAGGCCTCCGTCGCGATGCTCTGCGACCCGGTGTTTGCAGAGGTCTGCACCGGTAAACGGCTCAACCGTCCTGATAACAGGCGCTTCTTTCAGGTTGCGAAGCGTTGGACGCTGTCAACGACAGCATGGAGCAGGAGGGAGACTATGCCAGTACCGATGGTGCAGAAAGGAAAAACTGTTTTTGCGTTAAAAAGGATTTTTGCGAGTCTGGACTGCCGCGCTTCGCTTGTCATCTCCCGATCTTCTGACAGCAAAGCCATCAGAAGATCGGGAGAGACGATTTAGCCATTTTCAGGCTTGCGGTAGCGGGAAGGCCAGATTTGCTCTGGTGCAATATCTAACGCTTCGGCGATCAATCTCTCACCTTTGGGCCACTGCCTTATCAGCGCGTTTGCCAGCGTGGAGGACGCCAGCCCGGCCTGACGGGACAGCGCCGCCAGCGAAGTGCCCCGTTTTCTCAGCCCGGCGATAATGTCGGCGGAGTACCAGTCCTGCTGCATCATGCTGTCACCTCCTCGATAAACTTCACGCCATCGGTGGTACGTATCCAGCGCGGAGCCTTAAGTTCAGCGGCAAAGCACCAGACCAGCTCACACAATAATCCTGTCAGCGTCTGTTCCATTTTCGGCAGTAACGCCCGCCCCGTCAGAAGCTGCGCCAGCGTGAGTGAGTAGTCACAAAGTAATTCGGAACCGGGTTCAAAGCAGGTGGAGCTGGCGGGAAGGGTATCGGTGGTCAGGCTTTCTATCAAGTGGGGCGGAATGGGCTCGTTCAGCGTGGGACGCAGCAGCGCAAGACAGGCGGCAAGCCGTCCGTAAAGCGCCAGCCGTAGCGCCGGATCATCGCTTTCAATGAGGGTGTCGGCGAAGTTTTCGCAGTGGCTGGCCAGTACGGTGAAATCCGTGGCGGCGTTGAAGGGAACGGAAAGTAACGGGTGTGTTTGAGTGGGGATCGTAGCCATAGTGGCAGCCTCCTGTAACGTTTTATATTTCCGCCACCGGAGAGGTCAATCTCACGGGTGGCAGAACCGGACGGGGTTGACCTTACCGGCGTTACAGGGAACCGGCGCGTCTTGCGACGCCCCCGCCCGGCCCGCCATAGAGGTGTAGCCGTGCGCACGACATAAAAAAAGACGCGGGCGCGTCGTATGTCGCCTGTAACAGTTTTCAGGAGGTCAAGCCCGGCACCTGAATTTGCAGGTACGGATAAAAGATACCGCGATTAGCGGTTAACAGCAAGCGAGGTTATGGAAGACAGATCGCAAATAGAAAAAACTGTCTTTAAATTGTACGGCCATCTCAAAATAGATAATTATCAATAAATTAGCGTGGCATCAAATTATGCTTCTCAATTCGTTATTAACATAAACCGCCTTTGCATGTTAATAATCCCGGAGTAAATGATGTCTGTAGAAAACCGTTCGAAGCTGCTTCGTATGACCATCCGCAACATTGGATGTATAGGAAATGAAGGTATCGATATTGCGCTTGATAATATTGTTTGTCTGGTAGGAAAAAACAATGCCGGTAAGTCTACTGTTCTCAGAGCCTATGAGTTAGCCAAAGGAAGCGTGCCATTTGATCCCGCGCATGATCGACACCAACACGCTCAACCGGATCAGCCTTCTGAAGTACTTCTCGAAGTACATATTCCTCGAGGCATTGGCAACGTTGATGAAAAATGGAAACAGGAAAGAGATGGACTTCTTGTTGTAAAAAGCCGCTGGCAATGGTGCGCACCTGATTTTCAGAAAGTCCGTACTACCTGGGCTCCGAACGGAGACGATGGACAGGGCTGCTGGGCGGAGGATGGCAAAGCAGGCGGTGCCGATCCGGTATTTGGTTCCCGGCTTCCCAGACCGCTACGGATTGGTTCACTTGAAGATGCAGCGAAAACAGAAGAACTGTTACTTAAACTTGCTCTGTCACCTCTGTTCACAGAACTGGAAAAAGCCCGGAGTAATCCAAAATCCGATCTGGCAAAAGCGATTGAGAGTGTTTCCTCCAGTATGAATGCTCTCAGCGAGCAGCATCAGGAACATTTCAATGGTATTGCGGGTAAGATCTCGACGGGATTCAAAAGTATTTTTCCCCGACTGGATGTTAGCCTTAACGTGTGTGCGGCACCGCTTGTTCCAAAAGTTGACGAACTTATTAAAAATGGTTCGAGTTTAAGAATTTCGGATGGAAGAGCTGATACCGATTTGGTTCAGCAGGGAACAGGGGCTCGCAGAGCGTTATTCTGGGCAATGCTTCAGGTCCATAATGAGCTTAATCGCGATAAAGAGGTACGCGGCGACTATCGCAAACGCCTTGAAAAAGATATTACCGAGCTTTCGAAAAAAGTAGCGAAACCCACCAAAAAAGATGATCCGGAACAGCTGGCAGAGTATTTAGCACAGGCCAAAGCGTTACTGGATGCCCACGACAGTGGCGCACCAATCCCGGACAGCCCGGAAGATCCTGCCTTTCCCGGCTACCTGCTATTAATCGATGAACCAGAAAATGCTTTACACCCTATGGCTGCCCGAGCAGCTCAGCGTCATTTATACCAACTGGCAAAAAACCCGGACTGGCAGGTCATTCTGACTACCCATTCGCCTTATTTTATCAATCCGTTTGAAGACCACACCACTATTGTGCGTTTAGACCGGGAAAGAGATGATGACCAGTCCCCGGTAACGCCGAGAACCTATCGCTCAGATCTGATTGAATTTGAAGGCGATGATAAACAAAGGCTTCAAGCGTTACAGCATATCGATCCCAGCTTTTCTGAGGTCTTTTTTGGTTCACACCCTGTACTGGTTGAAGGCGATACGGAACATGCTGCATTTATGGCGTCCATCATAGAACGCAATCATGCGCTAATGGATCAGGTTGCTATCATCCGCGCTCGGGGAAAAGCCATACTGGTGCCGCTGATAAAAGTACTTACGCATTTCAAAATTGATTTCAGTCTGGTGCATGACGCCGATTCTCCGCTGAACTCAAAAGGAAATAGAAATGGTATGTGGACAGAAAACGAAAAAATCAAAAATGCCATCCGACAGGCCAGAAGTGAAGGACTTACGGTTCGCCACCGCGTCAGTGTGCCTGATTTTGAACGTTTTCTGGATGGAGACGAAGCGTCGAAAGATAAGCCACTAAATGCTTATCTGCAAATCACTCAGGACGAAGGCCTGGCTACTGGTGTTCAGGATTTATTGACCGCACTTATTTCTTCCGAACAGCACTCCCCTTTTGAAACAGTCAGAGATACCAGTCACTACATGCAACAATTGCTGGAGCAGGTTATTAGCTGGGCAGAGCAGCACGGTAAACAAGAGGATCCCAGATTCAGACGCAATGCGGAACCACTAAACGCTGAGGTCTGATACAGAAACCGACAGGGTCGTTCTTCATAGCGACTCTGTCATTAATTATACTAATGTAGACATGTTTTTGCTGACATCAATATGCTTGTATACCTTGATAGATATGGTCTAAAATAAAATTACATTGGTATTAAACGTCAGTACAGGAGAATCAATGTCTGTTGCCGCTCTGGCCCGCCAGCGGGTTCACCGCATGAAGCGGGGCATCCCCTTTTCCATCAGCGGATTTTACTCGCTGGGAAGTCGTGCGTCAGTACAACAGGCAATGAGTCGTCTGGTCAAAGAAGGCCTGCTGGTCCGGGTTGAACGCGGTTTTTACTCCCGGCCAAAACCATTGAAAAATCTGCCATCCGTAAACGTTGTCGCCAGCGCCAATGCCGTTGCCGCAGCATGGGCAAAAGAGCGCGGTTACAAAATCACCCTTCAGGGACTGGAAGCCGCTTACCGGTTAGGGCTACAAACGCAGGCGCCGGTTAAACGCATCTACTGGTCAAACGGCCCTACGCGAGAGTTCCGTGTCGGTAATGAGTTGGTACGGATCCAGCATAAATCAGCAAGCCGATTACGTTGGCTGAACCGGCCTGAAGGAGAGCTAATGCGCGGTTTGCTGAGTCTGGAGCAGGAATATACCCCGCCGGAAACGCTGAAGAATGCTTTTCATCGGCTGAGCATCCCGCCCGCTAAAGCCCGACAGATTGCCGGAAAGTTAATGAATGAGCCTGCGCTTCACGCATGGCGCTCACAGCTGATAACGTTGCAAAAGGCGCTCTGATGGACATTTTTGATTACTACCGGAGCGCATCGCAACGCCGTGAGCTTCAGGAAATCCTCTCTTACGCGGCGCAGCAGCATCCCTCCGGGCTGGGAGCCAGCTTTCTGGAAAAGGATCTCTGGGTAACGGAGATCCTTCGGCTGCTTTTTAATGAGGATCTGCTGGGAGATTTATCTGTCGCGTTTAAAGGTGGAACAGCGTTAAGCAAATGCTGGAACGTGATTGAGCGTTTTTCTGAAGATATCGATCTTTCTGTTCACTGGGCCGATCTGGCAGGTCACTCAGAAGAGGAAGAACAGCAGGCGTGGGAGCAAAGCACGCTAAATAACAGCCAGAATCGCCGGTTCAGAGAGCAGCAGCAAGAGCGCTTAACAGAATGGACAAACGCGCTGGCAGAACGGTTAAACCAACGCTTTCAGGCTTATGAAATTCCGGGCCTTGAAGCAAAAATGGAACCCGACAGCGGTGGCGAAAAAGTCGATATCTATTTCCCACGGGTGAAAGAAGACAGTATGGCCTATCAGCGCGATCATATTCTGTTGGAATTTGGCGGACGAAATCGTGGCAAGCCAACCGATCAGATGCCTGTTGTGAGCTATCTGTCCGGGATTGCTGGAATGGATGCACTTCTGTTACCCGCCGCGACCGTAAACGCTTATGACACCGGTTATATTCTTTGGGAAAAGCTGACGGCGCTGCACCAGTTCTGCACGCAAACCAAAGCGCCAAATTCGGCCCGACTGGCACGCCATTGGTATGATGTGGATTGTCTGCTGAGTAATCATTTTGCCAGCCCCTATGAAACGCTAGAAGCCATGCGCAATGTGGTCGAGATGAAGCAACGTCGCTGGTCTGTACCGGGTGTGGATTTTACTCAGGTGATTGTCGGAAACTTGCAACTGTTGCCTGACGATGCTGAACGGTTCGCCGCGATCGCCGGGGATCATCAAACGGCAGTGGAAGGGGGAATGTTCTTTAGTGAGCCTGACAGATTTGCTGACATTGCCGATCGTCTTCGTCATGCACAAGATGAAATCAATCGTTTTATGTGTGATTCACAGGTATAACCTGGCCCTGCCAATTGATCCCCTAGCCATATGGCATAATCCTTTTGAATAACAGGGTTTTTATGCTTGTACTCCAGCCCATTCGCGGTATTATTTTACGATCTCTCTCCCAGTTTTATGCTTACCGCCTTTGCCGCTCGTAGAACAATGCCGGGAAGCATTATCAGCGATTAAGGGCACGGAATGGGCTTCTGGATATTCGTTATTGCACTGGCTGTTATCTGGCTTCTGTTTTCCAAAAAGAAAAAGTCGCCACCCCCCAAAGTAAACAGCAAAATCATCACCAAAATAAATCATTCATCTCAACAGAAATCTCTCAATAAGCCAGACAGCAGCGTGACAAATATGCATTCTCAGGCCTTCGATGATGACGAACTGGCAACTTTTACCTTCGTTAATGGGCAAACGGTTGAATACAGCACCAGTCGTGAACAGCCGCGAGAAACCGCCGCCCGTAGCAATACCACGCCAGCGCGATGGGTCAAACCGGGAGAAAGTATCACCATTCAAAACGTCGTCATTAATCACGGTTATTTTTATTTCGGCGGGCGGTTAAAAACACATTCATCAGGAGAATATGGCTATCTTTATAACGATGGTTCCGATGCTTCGCTGGTTAACGACGCTTTCTCCATCGAACCCATTTCACGCCATTATTATGATGAATCGCTGGGATACTGGCCCACCTTTGCTACTCTCTCTCCTCGCTGTCGTGGCGCCTATCTTGACTGGCTGGCAAGCGATCGCAGCGATGCGAGCTGCCCCGTTGGTTATGTGTTTATCTATTTTTACGGTCTTGAACGCCGCGTACTGGCGGATGGCACACAAGAGGCTATTTCTGACGATGAATTCAAAGCATTATTCGAAGAGATATCGCGCCTGAGAACCGTATTTCAGGCAAGCGGTTCCTTCCGTCATTATGCAACGCAGTTGCTGGAAATGATGATCATTCTCAGACCGAAGTTACTTTCTATACATACCGAAAACGAATATTTCTCATCGAGGAGTGCATTACTGTTCAGATTGAATCTGGCGACGGTGGTCGATAAAGGACAACCTGTTTGTGCCGATCTGGCACTGGCATGGATACACTATTTTCCTGATTACACCCTGCGCACGCCTGCCCGTCGATGTCATTCTGAATTTTCCGCGTTATTCAAACAGCGTTATACCCAAAAATACGGTGACGGTATTGTCGTCAAACCCAATAAAACACGGTTGTATTTAAGCTATACCCCCGCCAGTGGTACGCTTCGGGAACTTCAGGTAAAAAAACAGATGGATCTTCCCGATCCCAGCGTTTTAAAAGCCCCAGTTCAGAAATTAATTCCTGTTGCAGAATCCTGTATCAATGCGCTGGATGCCTACAGTCGCTATCTTGGTAAAAAAGATGCCTCACCAAGTGATGTCGCCGCCATCATGCTGCTTCCCGATGAAATACTGACCGAAGATGCAGAACACCTGTTTGCTGAATTTAAACGCTGGGCAGATAAGAAAATCCGTGAACATTCAGGGCTGGCGACAGTGGCCGATTTCTGGGCCAGACTGGGTATGCCTGTACCGGATAAGATTAATAAGAAAGAAGCCGAACTGATGCAAAATTTCGCCAGGCGAGCAGGCTACGGCATTGCGCCGGATATGCGCTATCACCTTGTCCGGCCAGAGCCAGAAGGACATCTTGTTTTATTTCCTGAAGGGCATGCGGAATTCTACGTACCGTCAGCAGAATTTACGTCAGTCTCTGTGGCGCTTCGGTTAGGTGCCATGATTGCACAAATGGACAAGCGCGTGGACGTTGCTGAACAGGCCGCGCTGGAAAAAACCATTGATCACAATGATACGTTGTCGCCAACAGAAAAACGTTCGCTGCACGCCTACCTCACCTGGCGGCTCAATACGCCTGCAAATCAGGCCGGTCTGAAAGCTAAAATTGAGCAACTCAGCGATAAAGATAAATCCACTATTGGCAACGTGATTATCAGCGTCGCCTGCGCAGACGGAAAAATCGATCCGGCTGAAATTAAGCAACTGGAAAAAATCTACGCCAGCCTTGGTCTGGACAGCAGTACCGTCACCAGCGATATCCACCGACTGTCAACCGCAGAAACAACGCCGACGGCTACGTTACAAACCCCATCAGCGACGAGCGGCGCGTTTTCTCTTGATGAACGGATCCTTGCCCGTCATGAGTCTGATACCACGGACGTACGCCAGTTACTGAACACCATCTTCACCGAAGATGAACCCGCAGATGAATCCCCGGCGGAGATCCCGCCACACGCTGGCGCAGGTCTTGATGAAGCACATCACCAGCTTTACCAACGTTTGCTGGAAAAAGAGCGCTGGGCGCGAAACGAAGTCGCTGAGCTATGCCAGCAATTTAATTTGATGCTAAGCGGCGCGATTGAAGCAATTAATGACTGGTCTTTCGAACAGGTTGACGCCCCGGTGCTTGATGATGACGATGATATTTACGTTGACCTGGAAATTGCACAAGAACTCAAAGGATAATTTATGTCTGGCATTCGTATTCGTCTCAAAGAAAGAGACGCTATTATTCAGTCACTAAAGTCAGGCGTGACGCCTAAAATTGGTATTCAGCATATTCAGGTTGGCCGGGTCAACGAGATAAAAGCGCTGTATCAGGATATTGAACGTATCGCGGATGGCGGTGCAGGATTCCGGCTAATTATCGGGGAATACGGCTCAGGTAAGACATTCTTTTTAAGCGTTGTGCGCTCAATTGCACTAGAGAAAAAACTGGTGACAATCAGTGCCGATTTATCCCCGGACAGGCGTATCCACGCGACGGGTGGACAGGCGCGTAACCTTTATTCCGAACTGATGAAGAATCTGTCCACGCGCAATAAGCCGGACGGAAACGCATTATTAAGCGTGGTTGAGCGCTTTATCACGGAAGCCAGAAAAGAAGCAGAAAGCACAAATGTGCCGGTTCCGACGATTATTCACCAAAAGCTCGCTGACCTGTCTGATATGGTTGGCGGTTACGATTTCGCCAAAGTCATTGAATGTTACTGGCAGGGCCACGAGCAGGATAATGAGACATTGAAATCAAATGCCATCCGCTGGCTAAGAGGTGAATACTCCACGAAAATCGACGCCCGTAACGATCTGGGTGTGCGCACCATTATTTCTGATGCCTCTTTCTACGATTCGCTAAAGCTGATGAGCCTGTTTGTCCGTCAGGCCGGATACGCGGGTCTGTTGGTGAATCTGGATGAGATGGTCAATCTGTATAAGCTCAGTAATACGCAGGCCCGGGTTGCCAACTATGAACAGATACTGCGTATTCTGAATGACTGCCTGCAAGGGACGGCTGAATATATCGGCTTTTTACTTGGCGGTACGCCAGAATTCCTGTTCGATCCACGCAAGGGGTTGTACAGCTACGAAGCGCTCCAGTCCCGACTGGCGGAAAACAGCTTCGCTCAGCGGGCTGGTGTCATTGATTATTCGTCCCCTTCCCTGCATTTAGCCAGCCTGACGCCGGAAGAGCTCTATATTCTGTTGAAAAACCTACGTCACGTTTATTCCGGCGGCGATGCGGATAACTATCTGGTTCCTGATGATGCACTGACGGCATTCCTACGCCACTGTAGCAATACTATTGGTGATGCCTATTTCCGTACGCCACGAAACACGATTAAAGCCTTCCTGGATATGCTGGCCGTGCTGGAACAAAACCCGTCCATTCAGTGGTCGCAGTTAATTGCCGGTGTTGCGATCGCGGAAGAAAAACCCAGCGATATGGATGAAATAACGTCGGCAGAAGATACTGACGAGGACGGTCTGGCTGATTTCCGATTATGACGAACGAATACCAGCGGCTGGATCCACGCATACAGAAATGGATA
The DNA here is from genome assembly GCF_057983045.1 of Citrobacter sp. LST-B2. Classification (NCBI taxonomy): domain Bacteria; kingdom Pseudomonadati; phylum Pseudomonadota; class Gammaproteobacteria; order Enterobacterales; family Enterobacteriaceae; genus Citrobacter; species Citrobacter sp. LST-B2. The sequence goes on along the minus strand of NZ_CP192598.1, from coordinate 819,056 downwards.
TATCGGCAGGGATGGGCCGATCTCCGGGAACTGCAAAAAAAAGCCATTCCACCGATATTAGCGGGCGATCGGGATGTCCTGATCAGCGCCGCGACTGCCGCGGGTAAAACGGAAGCTTTTTTCCTGCCCGCCTGTTCTGCCATTGCGGATATTCAGGGCGGTTTTGGCATTCTATACATTAGCCCACTTAAGGCCCTGATTAACGATCAGTATCGACGGCTGGAAAGCCTCGGCGATGCGCTGGAGATGCCGGTCACGCCCTGGCATGGTGACGTTGCGCAGAGCAAAAAACTGAAAGCGAAGAAAAACCCTGCCGGTATTTTGCTTATCACCCCAGAGTCGCTGGAAGCGATGCTGATCCGCAATGCGGGATGGTTAAAGCAGGCTTTCGCTCCACTGGCGTATATCGCCATTGATGAATTCCACGCCTTCATCGGTTCTGAGCGGGGTATGCAGCTTCTCTCTCTGTTAAATCGGATCGATCACCTACTGGGAAGAATCAACAATCCAGTCCCCCGAGTCGCACTCAGCGCAACGCTGGGAGAACTGGAGCGAGTACCGTTATCTCTGCGGCCAAATCAACGTCTGCCCTGCGACATTATTACTGACAGTCAGACTCACGCCACGCTAAAAGTGCAGGTGAAAGGTTATCTGGAACCGCTAACCACCTCGGGCCAGCAACCGCCGCCGTCTGCAGAGACGCAAATCTGCCATGATATCTTTCGCCTCTGTCGCGGTGATTCCCATCTGGTGTTCGCTAATAGTCGCAAACGGACCGAAAGCATTGCCGCTACGCTTAGCGATCTCAGTGAAGCGAACATCGTTCCCAATGAGTTCTTCCCCCATCACGGCTCGCTGTCCAGAGATCTGCGTGAAACGTTGGAACAGCGGCTTCAACAAGGCAACTTACCTACCACCGCCATCTGTACGATGACGTTAGAGCTTGGCATCGACATCGGTAAAGTCAGCTCCGTCGTGCAGGTTACCGCCCCCCATTCCGTAGCCAGCCTGCGCCAGCGAATGGGGCGTTCCGGTCGGCGCGACTCGCCTGCCGTATTGAGAATGCTGATTGCCGAACATGAACTGACTCCAACATCAGGCATTGTCGACCAGCTCAGGTTTCAGCTTGTTCAGTCGCTGGCCATGATCCGCTTACTTATCGGCAGCAAATGGTTTGAGCCAGCTGATACCCGGCAGATGCACTATTCCACCCTGTTCCATCAGATCCTGGCGATCGTGGCACAGTGGGGAGGCGTGCGTGCGGATCAGATCTGGTCACAGCTATGCCAGCAAGGGCCATTTCAGAAAGTCAGAATCGATGACTTCAAAACGTTATTGAAGCATATGGGGGAGCACCAGTTTCTGACCCAGCTATCAAGCGGCGAACTGGTTCTGGGCATTGAGGGCGAACGTCAGGTAAATCAATACACCTTCTATGCCGTGTTCAGCACGCCGGAAGAGTTTCGTATTGTAGCAGGGAGCAAAACACTGGGCTCTATCCCCGTTGATTCCCCCCTGATGCCTGACCAACACATTATTTTCGGCGGTCGACGCTGGAAGGTCACCGATATCGATTGTGATAAAAAAGTCATCTATGTCGAGGCGACAAAGGGTGGGCAGCCGCCGTTATTTGGCGGACAAGGAATGTCCATTCATGATGTCGTCCGCCAGGAAATGCTCACTATTTATCGGGAAGGCGACTACCGCATCACCGTTGGCGATCGCAAGGCCGATTTTGCCGATACCACGGCCAAAAACCTGTTTGATGAAGGGCTGTACTGTTTTCGCAACAATAATCTGGCTTCGGAATGTTTTATTCAGCAGGGACAGCATGTCTACATTCTTCCCTGGCTAGGCGATCAAACCGTAAACACGTTGTCGGCATTACTTATCCAACGCGGTTTCAAGGTGGACTCATTTGCTGGCGTGGTTGAAGTAGAAAAAACTACGGTCTCGGAGGTTAAACAAGCGTTATTCAGCGCACTTCAGGAAGGGCTACCTTCCGAATCCCGTCTTGCCGAAAGCATCGTTGAAAAGTGCCTCGAAAAATATGATGAGTATTTACCGGAGACGTTGCTGACGCAGGAATATGGATTACGTGCTTTTAATGTTAAGCGCGTGGAGGAGTGGCTGCAGGGGCATTTGTAGGCGAGCAAACCCAATACTCACCAACAAAATCAACGAACGATAAATGAATCAAAAAGTAACTGATAATAAGACCGGGATATTCGACTAAACGCTCTGGCTCCCAGAATATAAGGACAAGGTAAAATACAATGTCAAAAAGAGAAATTTTACGGTTGCCTGATGCTATTCATCAGGAAATTACGAAAGCAAGGAGCAATGCAGGTAAGTTCTATGCTTTTAGCGAATTCGAAACCCCATTATTAATTCAGTCGCAAGATGGTACATCCAGCGGAAAAACCTATAATGTTTTTTATCAATACATACAAGGTGTAAATGCTGCAACGTTACCCGGAAATGGGCATCGTAACCTGGTTTTTATCACCCCTTTAAAATCGCAAATTGATATTCCCTCAGAACTTGTCGAGTTGGCCAGTTCGAAGCAAATTTTGATACTCCCCTATCTCTCGCTACGCGATGTTGCGGACTTAAGTTTTACCACTTGGGTGAAACAAACAGATGGAGACGAAAAAGATAACCAGCAACGTTATCTCGACTGGATACACACTGGCTGTAACATACTAAAAGACAATACTCAGTTGATTTTTGAACGTCTGAAATCCGATGTGCAGGCAAGAGTTACACTTGAACTACGGCTTAAAGCGGAAGTAAGAGCCGGAGCCACCGACGAACAGGTTAAAATAGAAGAAGAATTACTCACCAGCGGCTATAAGCTCACAGGACGCCTACAGGAAGCGGCCATCGCATTACTTAATACCCTCAATACCGATTTCGAAACACTGCTGGAGAGAGCTGGCCAAGACAAACTCGCTGGTTTAGCAGTAGAAATGGTGAAACATCTTTTCCCATTTCATATCGCACTGTACAGGCGATGTATTCTGTTAGCGACAACTAAAAAATTTGACGGCAGCGTACTCCTTCTGAAACGAGATAATGAAGGAATTTATCATAAAAGCAGCCAGTCACTTGATCATGTTCTTGGGCAAAAAAAACACCAAGATAAAAATCCTCTGGAAGAATTAACCTCAGTTACATCGGCAGAACGTCTTGAAAAATTAAAACAGGAATACTGGGTTCATGATAGCGACTCGCCTTATGCACAGCGAGATATTCGGTTTACTTTAGTACTTGATGAAGAACACGAAGCCTACAAAATTTTCCAACAAACAGTATGCAAAATATTACTTAATGACGATCTGCAATTACCATCAATTCTTGCAACATTACATCGCGTTCTCGAATATATAGACGAATGTAGAGGGAATGAGCGAGCTCCTGGGTATGAGCCATTAGATGAATATGTTTGTGAAATAAATAACGCACTCTTGCGGTGTGATTTACGCCCCGGTTTTGATCTAAAAAAAATGACTCAATTGTTTAGTAATAATATGCTTGATGTCGTTGTTGATAGCCGGAATACAGAACAAGTGATTGCGCTTATAGGTAATGTTTTCAGCTATCAAATCCAACGCTTCTACAGAGAAGATGATCTTCGCCATATACGACTTCGTAGCCACGGACGACAATCCTATACGGAAATTTACGTAAGCGCCGAGGACGATGAAGATGCTGGAAATGATTTTAGCCTCTATGAATTATACCAAACAATCACCGCAATCCTTGCCGCTTCGGCAAAGCTTAAAAATCCATCGCGAGTTCAGCAAATGCTGTCGCAACAAGATCAGGCTAACCAAAACAATCCATTATCATTATTTATAGGTAAAGCACAGCAAATTAAGGGGGAGGCTTCATATCTTTTATCAGGAAGCTCAACGGACGAACAGTTGATTGATGATTTTTTTACTTACTTTCAACCTAAGACGCTTTTTTCATTAGCCCCTAGGGAAAAGGTTATTATTGAATCCAGCCAACTAAAGGGTTGGGTTTTACTCAAATTCCGTATGGAACTTATCAAGGAACTTCCTGAAGTCGCTCTGCTTCGTGTTCTGTATCAAACACATAATACGGTGATCCTGCTATCAGCTACCGCAGGCTTCCCTGGTACTTACAATGGGCAATATAGCCGCCCCTTTCTTGCCGACTATGCACGCCATCTCGGCTACCAGATTAGGTGCAGAGATATGGAGTCAGCCGCTCCGTTAGCAACTATCCGTGAATTAAGAAATATTCATCGTCCTGTTAATATTGAAATATTCGACGATCAAAAAAGCGAGCTTTCTCCATTAATTAATGACCCCATATTCAAAAAAGTGCTAAAGATATGGGAGGGTCATCTTGAACACTATTTAACGTATATACAACGTCATCGCTATCGTAAACGCGAATTTCATCGCGAGCTACAAGCAATGTTACTCGCAGCCTATACCACCCGGCATACTTTGTGTATTGGCCTCAGTGCTCGCTTTTTCACAGTCTTAGGTAAATTTCTGCAAGCGACGCTCAATAGCTCTACTCCTATGAATGGATTGAAAATTTTAGACACTGATAATCGGCGTGGAAATGATACACCTCGTGTATTTGAAATAACACCTTTCGACAACCTGCATACCCTACGAGTCGTCATGTTTGACTCAAAACTTAACCGTGAGGATCCCGTCCGGGACTACTTGCGTATTAATCAGCCTAATTTGACTCTTTTTATGATTTCACACTTCAAAGGGGCAGGAACCGGTCTCAACTACTACATTGCCTATCCGGAAACGGATGCTGGAGGAAAATCGCTAGAAGTTGATTTTGATGAACTTGCGATGGTATGCGATAGCTTCTGGAGTCAGGTTAACACCGCAGGCACACGCAACACACTGGAAAACTATGTAACATTACTTAAGCACTACGCTCACGGAAGTATGCTTCGTCGCGCAAATGACTTTGAAACCGACCTGGTAGATTCAGATGCAGCACGAATGCTTGATGATGAACATATAGTAGAACTTCATAAAGTAGCCATGCAGACCATTGGCCGGACTGAACGTCGCGATGCAAAAATGCAGGGGACTATCAGGTTACCTTCCGGCGTACATTTGAATGCGATACGCGTCTTCCGCGATCTGGCGCGGTATCCCGATGCCAGATCTCTGCTCGCATCACTCAGCCTCCATAACAATCGTTGGTTTGAAAAAGCGCGACACGATTTAGAAAAAGCCAGTTTCAATACGGAGAAACAGCGTGCTGATTTCGAACAACGCGTGCTAAATGCCAACGCAATGTATAAAGATTTTGAAGTCGAGTTTGTCGAAGTAATTTTAAAAGCCGCCAGAGCCGGTGACAAAAATGCTATCCAGCTTAACGAAGATTTACGCCATCCTGATAGTTTTCAAAACCCTCAAAAATATATCAACCGATTAAAACGCAATCCTATAATTAAAAACAGCGATTATATGAAATTATGCGTTGAAAATTTCTTCGTGGAGCGCACCGCCGATTTGGAAAATATTATTTTTGCAAGAACAATGCAATCAGATGGCCTTACAGATATTTCTGCGGGTAGTTCACCTTATGAGCCTGAACACTGTTTACCCCAATATCATGAGGGTATGAGTGAAGAGTGTGATGACCTTGAAAAACGCGTATTCCCAAGCCTATTGAGATTAGAATCCGAGCCATTAAAGAGGTTTATTCCTATCCCAACATTAATCCCATTGCTTATTGGGAATATTGGAGAGTGGCAATTTCATCAAGTATTAAAAGCGGCGGGAATAAAATCCTTAGCACCTGAACAGATAATTTTACAGTTAGGTAGCGAGTGCTATGAACTTTTTGATATCTACTTAATCAAAAAAGATCATCTATTCGCTATAGACGTTAAAAACTGGATGATGGGAAAGAATAACCGTGATATTTCGAAAAAATTGCACTCAAGTGCTTTAAACAAAGTAGAAATATTAAATAAGATTGTCAGCGCCAGCTCTTCTCTGAATAAAGTTTCTGCTGTCTACCTTAATACACGACATGGACTCAACTGCCTAAATGATCGCGCGGAGAAATTTAAATTCACACAAATTTTTTACTTTAACCTTTTGAAAGTTGTTTCTTATTATGAAAAAGATATTAGTTCAAATCGGTATGAATCAAAAATAAATAGAAAGATACTAATTAACCGTACACTTATGAATATGTTAGGATATGAAAATGAGTGAAATCATGGAATTAAATCAAACCAGAAATGCAGTTATAACAATGTCCTCTGAATGGGATATTCACCCTTCTCCCTATGCACCGTTAGCCAAAACACAATTATTCGATATTGCCGAACAAGTAGAGAGTGTATTGGAAAAAGTTCTTAAGTTACCTTCATCGGATGGATGGGGTATCGATGTAGCATATATTAGAAACCCTAAACCACTTGAAATTAGCCATGATGAATACATCAGCGAGGTTCATCGAGACATTAAGAAACTCTTAAGCGAAAAATTACATTTAGACGCCCCTAGAAAATTACGCTATCACTCTTTTTCATTAAAAGATTACCATCTGGCTTTATTTCTCACCCCCAATCCAAGACCTTACAGCCAATGGGCCACTGAAATAATAAAGTTAGGATTTGATCACTATAGAATAGCCCAGGAGGTTATTGCGCTACGTCTTAAGTTAATACTACTAAAGAACGCCGCCCAATATTTCACTTTATCGCCAATTTCGTATAATAGTGATTTATATTTTTCAGCAAGCTTACAAAACGATAAGCCAAACAAGAACAATGAATATTACATCGATGCTTTGAAATTTTCCATTTTTTATTCAAAGTATAATGATCTGACATTTGAACTGAAGGCTGTTTGCTTTCGAGCTCAACCAGAAGCATCAGGAATTAATACAGAGCTTGGCCGGTTGCTCATCAATGACAACAAAAATATCGACCTTATAGAAACAGTGAATGCTAAACAATTTGGCAATTTGTCTTATATGCGTTTTGCAAACAGGCCCTACTCCGGATGCCAGAACCACGCAGAAAACCTAATGCAAAAATTAATCACTGAAATTCTTAATTCAGCAAATATCGCATTTACTCCGCGTATTTTTCAAGCATCTCATCGCCAATTGGAATTTTTAGAAACGCCACATACTACGCTTCACCGTCCTCTTATTATCATTGATAATCTAAAAAAACATGAAGATGAAAAAATACATCAAAATTATCTACATTACCTCCAACAAGAATTAAATGCGGAGTCCGTAGTTGATGCTCAGGATATAAGCCATATTAGTAAGGATAAAAACTATTTAGTTCTCAATAGCTCACAGCAAAAAAATGGATCAAGTATTACATTAGAAATCATTGATGATGACGGTGAGGTTAGAAACAATAGTTTCAACACGACCTGGCAGGCTCTCGACCTTGCAAAACAGGGTAAATATGAACAACTGGATTATTACTCTAAGCTTAAAGTCGACTTCATATTAGATTTTAATGAAAATTATAAACGCGTCATTCAAGGATGTAATGTTGATTCAATACTACGCTCCCAAAAAGATCCTGAAACAGGAATTACTCGGAAAATATTAAAAAAGATAGAACCGTCCAAGTTAGCAATGCTCCGCAGCGAACTTTGGCTCAAAGAAGCAATACGAGGAGTGGGTAAGATATCGGGACTCCAAGTAGCTGATGGCTATTTTACGTTAGTAGCAACCCGTTGTCCGTGGGAAAAACGGCGTAGACAAAAAGCCTTTTATGCTGCTGTTACGCCCATAGAAATTAAAAATGGCACACTGACGATCCAAATGCCTAAGCTTTATGAACGGGAACAGGAACTACGCCACGCCGTCTCTGGTATGACGCAGGCATGTGTAGAGCAAGTCAGAGACAACGACTTTTTTCTTATCGATCATCAACGTAATGTTGTCCTGTGGCGCTATAACACAAGCCGCGTTCCACGCTTAATAGGTGCAGCGGATCGCTGTTCCCTACAGGCAGCAGAGTTCAATAATGGTGTGTTAAATAAGCGAGGCGCCGCTGATGAGACATTCCTTCCTTACTACCTTACTCCCAAGCCAAAAGGTCACCGCCCAAATCAGTACCAGCAACTGTTTATTGAAGATAATGGCTATAGCGCAAATTTGTTTTGTACTCGTAGCAATCAGCCAAATCAAAACATGGACAAAGCAGTACTAGTGTATAATCTGATGGCAAAAGATTTTGAAGGTTCTGCCATAAAAGTCATGGCAGAACCTGCTACAGAATTATTGTTGCGCACGTTTACTTATGACCTGATACGCCACCATGAAGTCAGTCAAAGCTCTCTGCTAGAGAAGATCGCTCGTATGATGTTACACAATTAAGATTATGTAATCAGGAGCAAAGCCTTCCAACATGGATTGTATCTCCTCAGTTTAAGTTGGACAGGTTTTCCCCTGATAAATATGAATACAGAAAATAAATATACTGCATCCTTAATTCGCAGCACAATCAACATCACAATGCTACTGAAGGAATCGAACTAAAGGATCGAACCAACCCGTACCTCCCCACTCTGGTACAGTATTTTGATTTACAAGCAGAAATGAGGGTCACCCTCCGGGTCTTGACAATAGATAGCAGAAGAATTTATGATGGAAATCAAATTGGTAAGTAACTGAATGTTCCCGAGTCCGGGCACCACTTATTTAGAAACGGACGTCTACTGACGTCCGTTTTGCTTTATAAAGTCAACAAGTTATCCCCTTCTGGTTGTCTACTACTGTCCGTTAAAATCTACTGGCAGCGCCCCTTATTTGTTGGTAAAAATGCTGGAAATTTCAGTTCGATGAGATTTTTACCAACATTTGCACAAGGGGGCTTATCATGCGCTTAACTGATATTGCTGTAAAAAGCGCCAAGCCTTCCGACAAGCAGATCAAGCTATCAGATGGTAAGGGGCTTTATCTGCTGGTGCATCCCAACGGTTCCAAATACTGGCAAGCGGCTTATCGCTTCGATGGTAAGCAAAAGGTCTTCTCAATTGGCACCTACCCTTCTGTATCGCTCTCAGAAGCTCGTACAAGCCTCTTAGAGATGAAATCTCTGTTAGCTAATGGAGTTGAAGTTGACCCGTTGCAGCAAAAAAAGCTGTAAAAGCTGTAAAAGCTGAGGAGCGCGGAGATTTTACGTTTGAGGCAGTGGCACGGGACTGGCACAAAAAAATGTCTGTCAGTGAGCGTTGGCAAACAAAGAAAATCATATTATGCCGTTTGATTTTTCCAAAATAAATTAACTGTTCACCGAAAACAATAAAAGAGGCTTAAAGCCTCTTTTATCGCGGTTTAAAAACTCTTAGTTTAAATGCTGATCTGTAAATAGACCCGTTTTAGTTCCAGGCATTTTTTGAGATCCCGGCCAAATGATTGTGTTGCCGATATTCCTCCGGCGTCATATTGTTCAGTAATTGATGAGGGCGTTCACAGTTATATTCTGACACCCATCTTTCCGTGATTTCCCGCACTTCATTCAGCGTTCTGAACAGATAAAAATCGAGTATTTCTGTACGGTATGTTCGGTTAAAGCGCTCAATAAAAGCATTCTGCGTCGGCTTACCCGGCTGAATAAATTCCAGTTTTACTGCATGTTGCTCTGCCCATTCAGCCAGTACAAGTGAGATAAATTCCGGACCATTATCCATGCGTAGCATGACCGGATAGCCGCGATTTGCCGCGATCCTGTCGAGTACCCGGACGACGCGCAGAGCTGCAGATTCAGATCGATTTCAATCGACAACGCCTCACGGTTAAAGTCATCAACGACATTGAACGTGCGAAAACGACAGCCACAGACCAGGGCATCATGCATAAAATCGACAGACCAGCTCTGGTTCAGCGCTTCCGGTGTGGCCAGTGGCGAGGGATTACGTACTGGCAACCGTTGTTTGCCTTTACGGCGAAAATTCAGTTTCAGCAGACAATAAATACGATGGATCCTTTTGTGATTCCACGGGTATCCCTGCCGCCGCAGAACCTGGAAAAGTTTTGGAAAACCGTACCGTGGGTATCGCTCTGCCATTGCCTGCAACGCGACAATAACGGGTTCGTCACGCGTGGTATCCGGACGGTAATGGTAAACCGTTCTGCTCAGGTTCAGACTCCGGCAGGCCTGACGGATACTGAGTCCAGATGTCATTATCAGATGAGTGACCAGCTCACGCTTAAAGGCTGGCTTTAAAGCTTTTTTTCGATAACATCTTTCAGCGCCCGGTTCTCAAGGCTCAGGTCGGCAAACATCTGTTTGAGACGCCGATTCTCGTCCTCAAGATCCTTGATCTTTTTAATATCAGAAGCCTCCATGCCGCCGTATCTGGACTTCCAGTTGTAGTAGGTGGCTTCAGATATACCGGCCTCCCGGCAGACATCCTTAACAGTTCGTCCGGCTTCAACCGATTTAATGACGGCAATGATCTGATGCTCAGTAAAACGGGCTTTACGCATAGCGATCTCCTTTGTTGGCAGATTGATTATGCCGGAGGATCTCTAAATGTGAATGGCACGATTATGCGGGATACTTACAGTATAAACTTGTAATGGATGATGGTTCACGTAGTGGGCCATCACCCTGTTAGAAAGATTTTTATTTTTTTCATGGCGCGAGAATATTTGTTTATCGATCAATGAGTCTCACTTGCCGGACTTCATAAACGAACTCTGGTTCATTTATATATTGTATAGCTATATCCCAAAGTGGATTAGTCCTGTCATTTAGGTTTTCCGCAAGTACCTTGATTTCTTCCGGCGCGTCGTCTCGGAAATATCCTTTTTTATCTTTGTTCTTATCATAACTGACTCCTGTTATCTCGAACTTTAATGGCTTTACGCGCTTAGATTTTTGTTGCTCTATGTCTTTGTGCGCGGTTTCCCATGTTAAGGCGCGAACCATCAAGTAATAGCTATGCTCATCAAACCTGCTATTTATGATGTATGAAGATTTCGGTGGATATTGTGGGTGAATTTTCCTCTTGTATAGCCCACCCGTGACAAACTTGAAGTGCAGATCGTCTGATGACATCTCATAGCGTCGACAGTTAGATATGTCTATCCAATATCCTTTTGATTGAGCCAAATTTTTTTTCACAAAGAGGATTGCACAGGCTTCCTCGGTATGAGCATATTCGCGGTATCTTTTAAGGAGTAAGTTATCCATGTGTGAGCCAACCTCGAAGTATTCATATTGCACAAATTTTAGTGTCTTTGAGACTATATAACATATGCACACATCTTCTTGTCAAGATAATAAATATTAATTTTTACAGATCTAGTTTTACTTTATTTCTTATTAGTACCATAACCATAACGTATCTTTAGACTATAAAGATAGCCTCACTGAATAACATTTACAACCAAATAACACACAATATCTGATATGGCTTTTAGTCACTTGACAAAAACTTTAAATGTATTATTGATTTATTAATGAGCATAAATATAAAAATAAAGCTCCTGTTTTGATAGCCGCCAAACAATTACAAAAAGGAGCACTAAAGGAAGGTAAAATGTTGTTTGAAGATAATATCTTTAATATGGAAAACTATAAAAGTCAAATACAAAAATACGCATTATGCTGCGATGACTTCAATGATGGTGTATATAGAAACCTAAAAGAAAGGGCGTTATTAAAAAATATATAGGGTTTAATAACAGATGGTTTGTGAATGGTTTTGTTTTCGACATAGACCATGATAATGGCGCAATCGTCTGGGATCTTGTAGGTTTACCGAAGCCTGACACGATAATACAGAGTACAAAAAATGGTCATGCGCATTTGCTCTATGCCTTAAAAAAGTCCAGTTCTAAAAACTGACTCGACAAGAATAAAACCGTTAAAGCTGGCATCAATTGTTCAATGTGGGTTTACAGAAAGATTAGATGCTGACAGAGCGTATGCAGATATTTTAATGAAAATCCTTTAAATACTAAAGAATGGCATACAACGTGGACAGATACTACGGCATATGACTTAAGCTATTTAGCTGATTTTGTTCATGATACTGTTAAGATAAAATTCTCAGAAAAAGCAAGTATAAAACTGAATGGAAAAATGTTTGCATTAAAGCGGACACAATCAGATAAAACCACATCTACTTTCAAAAACAATGATATTTCGATTACGACGATACAATCTTCATTACAAAAATCAAATATGGAAGAAGAAGGTAACGATGTCAAATTAAGCATCACCATCAGGGCAAGAAACAGTGAGAAGAAATTTTATCTGTCTGGATACTGTGGTATTTAGAAGAGTGCGTTAAGCATTCTCTTTCACATTAAACAGCCTACTGCGTCATTACAATTCCACTACCCAACTTAATAACTAAACATCGTCTATGACCAAATACGTTCTGGATAATAAAGAGAGCGGATTATAGTTTCTGAAAAAAAAGTTACGGTGAATATTAATCAGATGACTATGTTAGTGTGCCACGACAACCGCAAATCGACAGTACTGAGAACAGGGTTGAGAAGCAAAAAAATCCGTAATCCCTGGGAGATTACGGATTCTTACACAACGACTGCATCGGTCAGCTTTCGGCTTTAGAAACATGCCCGGCTATAACCGTATCCTGCTGAGAGCTCATCCCTTCACCACAATCAACGGTTCAATGTCGCTCTCTTTCTTAATAACCAGCGATTCGTCGCCACGCAGGCAGGTGCCGCCGTAGTTGCCGCCAACGGTAAAAGTGCACACCTGAATATACTTACCGGCAACGTTTGGCAGACACCAAAGCTGCTGATAAATGTTCTTCTGTGCAGCAAATTTCCCGCTGGTTTTGTCCAGCAGTTCTTCCTGATGGCTGACCAGGTCGATATTGCTGCCACAGCGACCCGCAATCGGTTTCACCGCATAACCGGTTTGCGCCAGTTCATCATTGACGACAAAATCGGTATCCAGCAGATAGCGGTGGTGCGGGAAAAGTTGCCACAGGATCGGCAGGATCGCTTTGTTACCCGGGATCACCGTCCACAGCGGCTCAAAGACCAGCACTTCCGGGCGCAGTAGCACATCGATCAACCGCACATCCTGATGGGTATGTCCGGTACGAATCGGCACGGCGGCATACTCGGTTTCGCTGACTTCACGCACCTGCTCAATCGCCGTTTCCCATGCCCAGGTTTTCCAGACGCAGTTAACCAGGCGTCCTTCACCATCAATGAGTTGTCCGGCATCGTCCCAGCGCAGTTCATCCAGCCCACGCAGGATCTTACTTTCAAACCCGGCCTGATGCAGCGCCTGCTGCATAAACTGGGCATGATAGTTCTCCTCAATATCCTTATCCTGCATGATGTGCACGAATGGACGCGCGTGGCTGTGTTTCCAGGCCCCCGCCAGCTCATTGAGCAGACCTTCCGCCGGGTTATGTCCTTTACCGGTATAGCCCTGCTCCGCCCAGCGTTCGAGGATTAGCCCCGCCTCGGTATGGCACGACGCGGAATCGGCGTTGTATTCGTACACTTTCAACCCGCGCTCATCCATACAGAAATCCATACGACCGGTGATCATATGGTGGCGACGGCGCTGCCATGAGAGACGCAAACGCGGCCAGAGGATTTTGGGAATGTCGAACAGCGCCAGCAGATTGTCGTCTTTCAGCACCTTGTCTGTAGCGTGCAGATACATCAGATGCAGCTCGTTGGTCGCTTTGATCAACTCCTGTTCGGCACTCTCGGTCATTGTGAAATACTGATACGGATCCTGATTGATCACGTGACCGTTCGCTGTCACATAGGCTTTTTGCAGCGGATCCTGTTCATCCAGCCATTTACCGTCAAACTGGCCGTTTTCTTCCAGTCTTGCCGCGCCAATCTTCAGCGAATCATTGGCGATCTCCGGCTGTGGCAGGCTGTGCCGGGTATCGTCGGTCTGGATCATCCAGCCCAGAATAGTAGTGTCGTCAAAGGTGTCTTTCAGGGTATAGCAGCCATTTTCCACCACCATCTCCAGCTCACGCGTCCACTGCTGTCCGGGAGGAAGCGGCGTGTGAATGACGTTCTGCTCGGCAATGCGGATTTTGTTATCCAGCAATTGAGTGATAATCGCGACATGGCCGGTGTCTTTAAATTCTCCGCCTTTCTGCCAGATCAGCAGCGCCCCGGCGACCGGTGCGCGAGGCGACCCGTTAGGAAACGCCTGTAGCGGCAGAATGTTGTCGTTCACCACTTCGCGCAGGAAACGCAACGAGAAAATCTCCCACGCCATGCCGACATCGGTGAACACCGCACCATAATTCAGGAAGAGGAAACGACGCGCGAATTCGACGCACTGCCATTTGTGGCCCATGTATTCGTTGTCGATGTAGCTGCGAAACGCGGCGTCATCGTCATAGTCCCGCGGGTCGAGGGAGCTGTAATCTGAAGAGTAGATCGCTACACCACCGGGGGCATAGCCCAATAATGTCCCGAACGGGGCATCCTGACTGGTCGTTCCTTTGCTCATGCACCTTACCTCAAAACTATACAGCTGGGCAGCTTCTGCTTGCCTGCCCTACACCGCCGACCATCATACACCTCAACGCAGCGGGTGCGTGCGCAACAACGAAAAATAGACAGGTGTAAATGTGCCGATCTGTTAAAGGTACGGATGGCGACCTGCTACACTGCTTCAACACAACCACTCAGAAGGCAGGTCAACATGTCAGATAACACTTATCAGCCCGCGAAAGTCTGGACGTGGGAAAAATCCAATGGCGGTGCGTTCGCCAACATCAACCGTCCTGTCTCCGGTCCGACGCACGACAAAACGCTGCCGGTCGGTAAACATCCGCTTCAGCTCTATTCGCTGGGTACGCCGAACGGCCAGAAAGTCACCATCATGCTGGAAGAACTGCTGGCACAGGGAGTGAGCGGTGCGGAATATGATGCCTGGCTGATTCGCATTGGCGAAGGCGATCAGTTTTCCAGCGGCTTTGTGGAGGTGAATCCCAACTCGAAGATCCCGGCATTGCGCGATCATTCGCAAAATCCACCGGTGCGTGTGTTTGAGTCGGGCTCGATCCTGCTGTATCTGGCAGAAAAATATGGTTATTTCCTGCCACAGGATTTAGCAAAACGTACAGAGACATTGAACTGGCTGTTCTGGCTGCAGGGTGCAGCGCCCTTCCTCGGCGGTGGTTTCGGTCATTTCTACCACTACGCGCCGGTGAAGATTGAGTACGCGATCAACCGCTTTACAATGGAAGCCAAACGCCTGCTGGACGTGCTGGATAAACAGCTGGCGAATAACGCTTACGTGGCAGGCGATGAGTACACCATTGCCGATATGGCTATCTGGCCGTGGTTTGGCAACGTGGTGCTGGGCAATGTGTACGATGCGGCAGAATTCCTTGATGCGGGCAACTATAAAAATGTGCAGCGTTGGGCAAAAGAGATAGCGGAACGTCCGGCAGTTAAACGCGGGCGAATCGTGAACCGGACCAACGGACCGTTGAATGAGCAGCTTCATGAACGTCATGATGCCAGCGATTTCGAGACCAATACCGAAGATAAGCGCCAGAATTAACGCTAAAAAATGCCGGACAGAACCTATCCGGCATTCACTCTTATGCGCTGGTGACGTCGTACTCCATACGGCGTAGTGCATCCAGCGTGGCTTTGGCTTCTTCTTCATCGATGATGCTCATCGCAAACCCCACATGCACTAACACCCACTGCCCGACCAGTTCCGCAGGACTGCCTTCACAAATCAGCGCAATATTCACATCACGCTTGATGCCGCACACTTCCACCTGCGCAAGCTGGTGAATATCTTCACCGACGGCCAGAACCTGGCCTGGAACGCCTATACACATGTCTGACTCCGCCCCATGTCACATCATGGGTTATTCAACTTCAATACTTTTCACTTTCAGCGAATCGCCGGTATCAACACGCAGTCGGTCGCCATGACAACGCGGACATTGCGCATCGTGTTGGGTGATTTCAACCGCCTGACTGCAATCCCAGCACCATGCCTGCGCCGGTTTGTAATCGATGTGCAATTCACAGCCTTGCGCCACCGTCCCCTGGCAGACAATATCAAAACTAAAACGTACCGCGCTCTCTTCAACACAGGACAGCGCGCCAATCTCCAGCCACACGCCGGTGACGCGCTTTACGCCATGCTGTTCAGCCTGCTGTTGAATGATTTCAACCGCACTCTGGCAAAGAGACAGCTCATGCATTCTGCAAACCCCGACGCCCGAACAGCAGCGCGCGACGGCTTGTCTGCGGCGCATCCGGATCGCTGACCGGCAGCGACAACAGCATGCGCGCGCAGTCATCAGCCAGACGTACGCCCTCTTCAGACGACATACTGTGATTGAGCGGTGACATCAGCGAGCAGGAGAGGTATTGCGATACACCATCCAGTTCGCCCACCGTGAATGTCATCGTGCCATACGGCAGACGCAACCCAAGCTTTTCACTGACTTTACGCACTGGCCAGAGCTGGTCTGGTCCGGGGAAAATCAGCGCGCTCAGCATCCACGGCGTAATCACACATCCCGTCCACTGCCCTTCAAACAATGTAAAGTCAGAGACATACACTGGCATATCAGGATGTAGAAAGGACAGATCGTGCATTGAACGCTGCGCAATCGCTTCAAACGCAGCCTGAACCTGTGCTTTCGGAGCAGCCTGGAACCCGGAAATCTCCTCAGACATGCGTCGCCTCCCGAGGGATCGCTTCAACGCCCGACTCACGCAGCGCAGCCAGAACCTGCGCAAGCGCAGGTTCAATCATCGCTTCAACTGTTGGCGTTAAACCAATATTCGGCTCCAGCGATTCCGGAATGACGCCAATCAGCGTCAGTTTTTTCGGAAACTCGCCGGTAAAGCGAAGGGCCGACAGAACGTCGGCCAGGCCCAATTGATGCGGGGAGATTTTGTTGGTAAACAGCGCCGGCACTTCATCATCCCGCAGGACCATGATCGTACCCGGGGTGTTTTTTCTCGAGACAATGGCGTCCGCGATGATCAGATGATCCCGGTTCGCCATGTCGCCGAGCAACTCCATACCCGCCGTACCGCCATCGAGGATTTCAACGAATTCCGGCAATTCATATCGCTGCTCTAAGGCTTCAACGATACGAACGCCGATGGCTTCATCGGTCAGCAAAATATTGCCGACCCCTAAGACTAAAATCCGCATTACAGAACCTTCACAGAGACAACTTCGTTCCCGTCAGCGTCAACAACGTGTACCGCACACGCCATACAAGGATCGAAGGAGTGAATAGTACGTACTACTTCAAGCGGTTTTTCCGGATCGGCAATCGGCGTACCTACCAGCGACTGTTCGTACGGACCGACGTCATCGTTGAAGTTACGCGGGCCGGAGTTCCAGGTTGACGGTACAACCGCCTGATAGTTACTGATGATACCGTCTTTAATCACCATCCAGTGAGAAAGCATCCCGCGCGGTGCCTCAAGGAAGCCCACACCTTTAAATTCGCCTGTCGCCGGAATATTCGGTTTCACAAACGTGGTGTGGTCGCCCTTGCCAATATTGGCGATCAGCGCACTGTACTGATTCTGCAGGATACCCTGCAGTTCACAGCAGTGAACGGTACGACCAATAATACGCCCCAGCGTAGAGTGCAACTGCGCCACTTCCAGCGTTTTGCCCGTCAGCTTCTGATAAATCGCGATGATTTCATTCAGTTTCGCTTTCGTGGCCTCACGTCCGGACGCCAGTTTAACCAGCATGTTCGCCAGCGGCCCCACTTCGACGGTTTTACCGTAGAAGGTCGGGGATTTCACCCATGAATATTTGCCATCATCCGACCAGCCGTTATATTCCGGAATGGTCGTCCCTTCCCACGGTGCCTGCGGAGCTTCGTCTTTATACCAGGCATGTTTGGCGCTCTCCTGGATCCCTTTGATCAGGTACTCGTCGGAGTGAGAGGAGATCGGACGATAGCTCGCCAGATCGGCATTCTCAATATAACCGCCAGGGAACAGGAAGCTGCCGTTTTTACCGTCGGTCGGGAATTCCGGCGCAGCCAGATAGTTGACCGCCCCCTTACCGCGCTCCAGCCATTCTGGATAGAACGCGGCGATAACCGCAGTATCGACCTTGTACACCTGTTCAACAAAGTCGCTCAGCTTGTCGATGAAAGACTTGATGTACATCAGGCGTTCCAGGTTCAGTACGCCCAGGCCGTCGAGGTTGATCGGGTTGGCAACGCCACCCACCGCCAGGTTCTGAATGTGCGGCGTTTTACCGCCCAGCAGCGCCACCACGCGGTTGGCATCACGCTGGCATTCCAGCGCCTGCAGATAGTGAGCTACCGCAATCAGGTTCACTTCCGGCGGCAGTTTCATCGCCGGATGTCCCCAGTAACCGTTGGCGAAAATCCCCAACTGGCCGCTGGCAACCAGATCTTTGATCTTGTTCTGAACTTTCGTGAACTCTTCCGCGCTGTTCAGATGCCAGGTCGACACGCCGTTCAGCATCGCTGACGCTTTTGCCGGATCGGCTTTCAGCGCCGAGGTAATATCCACCCAGTCCAGCGCCGAAAGCTGATAGAAGTGAACGATATGGTCATGAGTGGTATGCGCTGAAAGAATGATGTTACGGATGTATTGTGCGTTAACCGGAACGTCAATGTTCAGCGCGCTTTCTGCCGCACGAACCGAGGAGATCGCGTGCGTAGTCGTACAAACACCGCAAATACGTTGCACAATCATCCACGCATCACGCGGATCGCGATTTTTCACGATCTCTTCCATGCCGCGCCACATGGTACCGGAGGCCCATGCTTTTGATACAACGCCGTTTTCGATTTCGCAATCGATACGTAAGTGCCCCTCAATACGGGTTACGGGATCAATAGTAATTCTCTGGCTCATGCTTTGCTCGCCTCATGACGATTGTGATCGTTTTGTTTTAAAGGAGGAAGTATCGGCAGTAGACGAATGAGTACGATGTAAGCGCAAATCTCAATAGCCACAAAACCAATAGAAATCAACAGTTCTTCCCAGGTTGGGAAGTAGTGGTAACCGCCGCCTGGATTAAATGCCACCAGCGAATAGGACAGACGCCATGTCGCGCAACCCAGCAGCGCGCTGAGCGCAGACAGGTACAACATGCGTGAATCATTACGCCATTTAGCAACACGCAGGACGACCAGCGGGAAGACCATCAGCACGACTTCAAGCCAGAACATTGCTGAGTAGAAATCGCCGGCAAAGGCATACGACAGCTTGCCCCGGTAAACCAGCTCACCAAAGCGCAGCACGACAAAAATCGCCAACATCACGCTGATGGTGTTCGTCAACTTGATGAACAGGTTCTTCTCATCCGGGCCTTTTCCTCTCAGGCCAGCCTGAACCAGAGAGCCTTCGAAGATGACGATCGAGAAGCCCATAATAAAGGCGGTCAATACCGAGAACAGCGGCAGCATTTCATAGCTTTGCCACAGCGGATGCACTTTGTAGCCTGCCGAGATCATCAGCGAGCCCATTGAGGACTGGTGCATGGTCGGCAACAGCGCTCCGAGAGCGATGATGAAGAACATCAGCTTATTCAGGCGTTTCAGCGACACCTTCCAGCCCAGACGTTCAAACAACGCAGGGGCAAATTCCAGCGCCATCACCCCAATGTAGATGGTCATACAGACCGCCGTCTCGAACAACACCGAGTTCACGTTGAAGTGACCCGGAATGTAGAAGTACGGCAGGTTCCAGTAACGACCCACATCAATGGTAATCGACAAGCCACCCAGAGAATAACCAAACAGACTCGCCAGCAGCGCCGGACGCACCAGCGGATGGTATTGTCCCCGGTTGAAGACATACACCGCCCATGCCAGCGCCCAACCGCCACAGGCAAAGCCGGTGCCGATTAACAGGTCAAAGGCAATCCAGACGCCCCATGGGAAACCGCCGTTCAGATCGGAGACAGACCCCAATCCAAATACCAGACGCTTCACGATCAGGAGCATACAGAGGATGATTAACGGCCCGAAGATGATGACCGGTTTGCTGATAATTTTGCCGCCCAGCGGTTTAGGATCATGACTCATGATCGTCTCCTCCGTCGTGATGGTCGTTTTTGGTATTACGACGAACCAGCACGGTCAAGCCCGCCAGCACGGCCAGTGGTAGCATCATGCCTTTATACAGGGTGTGTTGAACATGTTCGGAACGCGCGCCGGTTGAAATCTCATCCAGCTTCGGCAGATCCAGATTCTCGTAAGGCACCCCGGTCAGTACCAGCACCTGAGTCCCACCGCCCTCTTTTTCACCGTAAAGATGTGGATAGTACTTCGGCACAGTATGCACGTAGGTATCGCCCGTTTTCAGGGTTTGACGCGGATAGTGGTATTCGCTGCCAGGCTTCAGCGCCAGACGCTTTTGCGCCTCGGCCATCAACTCTTCACGGGTACCAAAAATGACCGCACCGGCAGGACAAACCTCAACACAGCCCGGCAAGCCGCCCTTATCGAGACGCTCAACGCCTTTCTGGTTACACAATTCACATTTGTGAAGCGCACCAAACGGGTTGTTGTAGTCATACTTCGGCACGTTGTACGGACAGGCAACCATGCAGTAACGGCAGCCGGTACAAACGTCTTTGTTGTAATGAACGATGCCGGTTTTCGGATCTTTTTTCAGTGCGGAAACCGGGCAGACGGAAACGCAGTTGGGATCGACGCAGTGCATACACTGTTTCTTGATGTATGCATAGCCGTTCTCTTCCTGATCTTTATTCACGCCTGTACCGCTACGCCACACCTGAATGATGTTATTGGTGTACGGCGACAGTTTGTCGTTGTTCGACCAGGTCTGCTCCCCTTCCGGGTTACGCGCCGGGAAGTTGATATCCTGACACTTGGTCACACAGGCCTGACAGCCCACGCACAGCGTCGAGTCATACAACATACCCAGAGAACCGGGGATGGGCGGGCGATTTTCTGCAGCCGCGTGGCTGATAGACGGCGCAGCGCCTAACAGCAACGCCCCGCCGGAGGCTGCTTTGATAAAGTTACGTCTGTTCACGGTTATTCTCCCCGTGAGTCAGCGTTATCTTTCTTTTGCTGACGCCCCAGTTCACGTACCGCCATCACGCTGACGCCGGCTACCAGACCGACAACGCCGCCAAGCAACCCAATAGCGCCGGCAGAAATGTTGCCGCCCTCTTTCATGTTCACATCAGGTTTTTCGGAGCGGGGTGTCTGATTTTCCACGTGAGCAAGTTGGTGAATGCCCTTATGGAAACCAACGCCTTCTTCGTTGCAGCCGTAGCATGGGTGACCAATCGCCACCGGCCAGACGCCGCCAACGTCGCAGAATTGCAGTGTGGAGCAGTTGCCCCAGGTCTCAGGCCCTTTACAGCCGAGGTGGTAGAGGCACCAGCCTTCGCGGTGACCTTCATCGCCGAACTCTTTCGCAAAGCGACCCGCATCGAAGTGCGGACGACGTTCGCAGTGCTCGTGAATCAGGCGGCCATAGGCGAAGGTCGGACGGTTTTTCGCATCCAGCTTCGGCGGCTTGCCCCAGGTGATGATATGGGCGACGGTCGCCAGGAAGTTATGCGGGTTCGGCGGACAGCCCGGAATGTTGATGATGGTTTTACCCGGCAGAACTTCCTGCAGGCCAACCGCACCGGTCGGGTTCACGCCAGCAGCGGCGACGCCGCCCCATGCAGCGCAGGAACCGATAGCGATAATTGCCGCCGCGCCTTCTGCCGCTTTGCGGATATGATCCACAATGGGCTCACCGGCAACCATGCAGTAAATACCGTTATCTTTTAGCGGGATGGAACCATCAACGACCAACACATACTGCCCTTTGTATTTCTCGAGCGCATTGTGTTTGTTCTCTTCAACCTGGTGGCCGAAGGCGGCGGAAAGCACCTCATGGTATTCCAGAGAGATGGTCTCTAGGACAAGGTTTTCTACCGTAGGGTGGGTCGCGCGAAGCAGGGATTCGGTACAGCCCGTGCATTCCTGAGCACCAATCCAGACAACCGGCGGGCGCTGCGGACGGGATACCGACTCAGCCATTTCGGCGGCGGCTTTGCTGCTAAGCCCCATTGTGGCGGCGAGTGCTGCACAAAGCTTCATGAAATCACGGCGGTTGACGCCATGGGAATTGATGAGAGTGTTATCTCCAGTCATTTTATAGTTATTCCGTTACGAAGACCTGGCTCTTATTTTGCATCAATCGCAAAACCGTAACTGCGATCGGTGCGCCATTTACCACACTTTTGTTATGGTTATGTAGTCTATGATACTGCGAGGGGATACTAAAACGAAGGGAATAGCCGGTAGTGTAATTAATTAAAGCAAGATAATACCCCCTTTGGATCAACCTTCGAGTCGATAGCCGGCCATAAAAAAACGAATCGTGATGCTGGACTGATTTTCCCGAAAGAAATCCATCACCATTTCTTTATCTAACCCATAGCGACGCGTCAGGATCCCCGCTTCCCAGGCGCTGAGTTGCCTGTCGCCGGTTTTTTCAAACATGCGATGCGAGAATCCTAGTACGAAGCCACGTTTATAATCCGAACAAAATTTCGCTACGTTTCGGGCGCTGTCAGCCTGCGTGGCGTTTAATCCGGCCATCAGACCCTTGCCAAAATGATTATTCATGACCTCTCCCCAATCGCTATACAATAAATTATATAGCGATATTTTAAGCAAAGGCCAGAGGGTTCAGCGACTTTTTACTGGGCCTTAGAATGCCACCCATTCATCGCCTGCCGCTGTGGGAGTCGGGCGTCGCTGCCCGGCGGGAGCGGCACCTTTTCCGGGGAGACTGGGGGCGTCATTTTGCGATAACCGGAACTGTTGCACAGAACGTTGTAAATCTTCCGTTTGTCTCTCCAGCGCCGCAGCCGCGGCGGAAACCTGCTCCACCAGCGCGGCGTTTTGCTGCGTAACGCCATCCATCTGAGTAATCGCAACGCCCACCTGCGAAATCCCTTTGCTCTGTTCTTCAGACGCCGAGGCAATTTGTTTCATGATGGTGTTCACTTCCGTCACGCCACGCAGGAGCGCCTCCATCGTTGAGCCGGTATCCTTCACCAGCGTCGCGCCGTGGTCGACACGGCGCACGGATTCGGCAATCAGTGTTTCAATCTCTTTTGCCGCGTTTGCACTGCGGCTTGCCAGATTACGCACTTCACCTGCGACGACGGCAAATCCACGCCCTTGCTCACCCGCACGCGCCGCTTCGACCGCAGCGTTCAATGCAAGAATGTTGGTCTGGAAGGCAATGCTATTGATGACGGTCGTAATTTCCGCAATCTGCTTCGAGCTGGCGGAAATTCCGTCCATGGTCTCGACCACTTCGGACACCAGCGAACCGCCTTTTCCTGCCGTGCGTGATGCCGCATCAGCCAGAAGACTTGCCTGACGGGCGTTATCCGCATTCAGTTTCACCGTTGCGGTGAGCTGCTCCATGCTGGCAGCCGTCTCTTCCAGCGCCGCAGCCTGCTCTTCCGTTCGCGATGAAAGATCGTTGTTGCCGCTGGAGATTTCAGTGGCGCCGCGCCAGATATTATCGCTGCCAGAACGGATAGTATTCACGGCGTCGCGCAGACTGTCCTGCATCGCCCGTAATAAAGGCACTAATTGGCCGACGCAGTTGCGGCCAATATCGTCAATCGGCTGACTGAGATCGCCCTGAGCAATCTGGCGAAACTGTTGGCGGATCCGCGCCAGCGGTTTCACCAGCATGGTCACCAGATAGCGATCGGTGAAGAAGAGAATTGCAATGCCCAGGATCACCGCGCCAATGATTAGGGTACGGATGATCGACGTTTTGCCATCTACCATGACGCGGGTTTGATCGAGCATCACACCTGCGGCCTTATTAAAGCGTTCTGCACTGGCACCAAACGCCCGGCTCAACGCAGGCGTCACATTATTCGCCTGCTCACTCCATGCACTCTGCGTGCCCTGCTGCGCCAGTTGCATTTGCGGCGTGACGCCTTTATCGAGCAGATCCTGCCAGCTCGCCAGCACCGCAGCGGCAACCTCAGGATCCATCGGCCCTGGCGAGAGCGTTTTCATTTCCTGCAACTTTTTGCTCATGTTATCCAGCGCCTGCTGCACGGGAGCGAAATCCGGCGTGCCGCCACTGGCTTTCAACTCCATCGCACGACTGAGGCGGGTAACAAAGCGGAAATATTGATCGTTGCCCTGGCTGAGCACCGTCATCTGGCGAACAAGATGGCGATCGACTTCGTTGCCTTCTGACACTTTTGACAGCGCGTGAACGCTATATAATCCCACTCCTGACCAGAGAAGACAAAAGACGCCCAGTATTGTCAGCATGACAAGACGAATGGTGAAGTTTTGCAAAAGTCGCATAGATATATCCTTGCCATATTAAAGGGATTCGCCATCTGGCGAGACTCACCTTCGTTATCGGCAAAGAGTGAAGAATATATACTTACTTTTAGTTTTTTTACTCTCGCAAACAATATCCCTGGTCGCTGTATACATATAAAAGATAATGAAAAATGCCATCAGTATTAATCAATCGTTTATTTTCCTTTTTTTTATCATAAATATTTATCAAACCATCCCAACGTTCGTTTCCATGCTAATTCGGCGGCAGCCTCGTCATATCGCGGTGTGGAATCATTATGAAATCCGTGGTTTACACCGGGATAGATCCAGGCTTCATAGACCTTATTGTTGGCCTTCAGCGCGGCTTCATAGGCGGGCCAGCCTTCATTGATATTTTTATCCAGCGCCGCGTAGTGCAGCAGGATCGGCGCTTTTATCTTCGGCACATCCGCAGCGGCAGGCTGGCGACCATAAAACGGCACCGCACACGCCAGTTCAGGATAGGCCACGGCAGCGGCATTTGAGACGCCACCGCCGTAACAAAATCCGGTGATCCCCACTTTCCCGCTGGCGTCCGGGTGTTGCTTCATAAACTCGACGGCAGCGAAAAAGTCATTCATCAGCTTTGTCGGATCCACTTTCTGCTGCAAGACCTTCCCTTCTTCATCGTTTCCTGGATAGCCACCTACCGAGCTTAAACCGTCGGGTGCCAGCGCAATGTAGCCCGCTTTTGCTACCCGCCTTGCAACATCTTCAATATAAGGATTCAGCCCCCGGTTCTCATGTACCACCACCACGACTGATACCTTGCCCGTTGTGTTGACCGGCTTCACCAGATAGCCGCGCACGCTGCCATGACCGTTTGGTGACGGATAATGAATATATTCAGGCAATATATCGGGATCGGTAAATTTCACCTGTTCCGCCAGCGCGTAGTTGGGCTTGAGCATATTGAAGAGCGCCAGCGCCGTCACCCCGCCAACGGCGTACTTTGCCGCAAGATTGAGGAACTCCCGTTTTGAGATTTTCCCGTGGGCGTAGTAGTCATAATAATCGAGTAATTCTTGCGGAAAATCTTTGGCTGTCAGACGCGTCATCGCATATCTCCGGGATTTGTGATTCTATAAGCATAGAATGAAAACGCTGTTTCGAAAATTCATCACAAGAAAGGAGACATCATGTCCTGGAACGCCTCCCCTGACCGCTATGAGAATATGCAGTACCGCTACTGCGGTAACAGCGGCCTCCAACTGCCTGCGCTATCGCTCGGTCTGTGGCACAACTTCGGTCACGTACAAGCCCTCGACTCGCAGCGCGCACTGTTGCGAAAAGCCTTTGATTTAGGCATTACTCACTTTGATTTAGCCAATAACTATGGGCCGCCTCCGGGCAGCGCCGAAGAAAATTTCGGGCGTCTGCTGCGCGAAGACTTTGCCCAGTATCGTGATGAACTGATTATTTCGACCAAAGCCGGTTACGACATGTGGCCAGGTCCTTATGGTTCCGGCGGCTCGCGTAAATACCTGCTCGCCAGTCTCGATCAGAGCCTGAAACGGATGGGCCTGGATTACGTCGATATTTTCTATTCTCATCGCGTGGACGAAAACACGCCGATGGAAGAGACGGCGTCTGCGCTGGCACACGCTGTGCAAAGTGGGAAAGCGCTGTATGTTGGTATTTCGTCATACTCGCCGGAGCGGACACAAAAAATGGCTGAGCTTTTGCGCGAATGGAAGATCCCGCTGCTGATCCATCAGCCCTCTTATAACCTGCTGAACCGCTGGGTGGATAAAAGCGGTTTGCTGGATACGCTGAAAGCCAATGGCGTGGGCTGCATCGCCTTTACGCCACTGGCGCAGGGATTGCTCACCGGGAAGTATTTGAACGGCATTCCGGACGGTTCACGTATGCAGCGCGAAGGGAAGAAAGTGCGCGGTCTGACTGAGAATATGCTGACGGAAGCTAACCTCAGCAGTCTGCGTCTGCTTAATAAGATGGCGCAACAGCGCGGTCAGTCAATGGCGCAAATGGCGCTTAGCTGGCTGCTGAAAGACGATCGCGTCACTTCTGTGCTGATTGGCGCAAGCCGCCCGGAGCAACTGGAAGAAAACGTTCAGGCGTTGAAAAATTTGTCGTTCACCACAGAAGAATTGACGCAGATTGATAAGCATGTCGCTGACGGCCAACTGAACCTCTGGCAGGCATCGTCCGATAAGTAACGTTCAGCGCCGGGTAGCGTTAAGGGCTGCCCGGCCTGTGCTGTCAGTGCTTATGGCGGTTTAACCGGTCGAGGCAGCCCATCAAAAACGCCGACAAGACGAAAGTGAGATGGATAATGACGTACCACATCAGCTTGTTATCCGGCACGTTTTTCGCATCCATAAATACACGCAACAGATGAATGGAAGAGATAGCAACAATCGAGGCCGCAACTTTGTTTTTCAGTGAGGTCGCATCCATCTTCCCCAGCCAGTTCAGTTTTTCCCGTCCCTCAGCGATATCGAGTTGCGAGACGAAATTCTCATAGCCGGAAAACATCACCATTACCAGCAGTCCCCCGACCAGCGTCATATCCACCAGGGACAGCAGCACCAGAATCAGGTCAGCTTCTGCCATCGAAAAGACATTGGGCAGAACATGAAAAATTTCCTGAAAGAATTTTAGCGCCAGCGCAACCAACGCCAGCGACAAACCAAAGTAGACCGGGGCCAGCAGCCAGCGAGACGCATACATAACGTTTTCGAGAAAGCGTTCCATAAATTCCTGTGATGTTGCAAAAACCGGGCGACAGTATATCCCAATTGCGCAACATCAGATCAACATCCTCCTTAAACTTCGTCGGGATTGATCCACGGGCGCTGATACTCGGGCCACACCAGCGCCACCAGCGATGGATACGCCTCGACGCTAAACTCCCGGAAGCACTGGCGTAAGTTCAGCACATCGAGATCGGAATGGGGAACTTTTTCGCCGTTGAGACAGCGTTTTTTTATCGTGTCGTAGTATTTATACACCGCTGAATTGAGATCGCTGCAGCGTCGCTGGGCGTCAAACAGTCCTGGCGTGTCATTCAATTGCGCCATCGTCATGCGTTTTATTGTTGCGTGAAGGAAATCAATATATTCGTGATTGACGCGCCAGTACCAT
Source organism: Citrobacter sp. LST-B2 (assembly GCF_057983045.1). Classification (NCBI taxonomy): domain Bacteria; kingdom Pseudomonadati; phylum Pseudomonadota; class Gammaproteobacteria; order Enterobacterales; family Enterobacteriaceae; genus Citrobacter; species Citrobacter sp. LST-B2. Next base: position 791,565 of record NZ_CP192598.1, on the reverse strand, counting down.
ACCGGTGTAATAGCATTCATCAGCGCGGAGAAATGGTCCTCCCCCTCTTCTTTAGTCAGCGGTATTGATTGAGTCTCAGAGGGCAGTTCTTCAGCGTTGCGCGGTTTATTAAACTCGCGCATTAATAAAAGCACGCCGCCGGTCAACAATAGCAAGGTAATGACAGAATAAAAAATACTGTTCATAGAATGACTCCATTTTTTTTGATTCTAAAATTACCCCATGTTATTGTCAACGCGACCTGCCAAATAAAAATAACTATACATTTGATATTAAAGGATATTGTGACATGCTGCCTGAGCACCTTGTCCCACCGCGTTTTCATCTGTCAGCGTCAGGTCAGACGGAAGAAACAGTAGAAAATAATGATAATTTTACTCAGGGAAAAACAACCCTCAGTGATTATGAGGCCGATATCTTAATTAGCACAACCGCCACCGGGCAATCTAAAAATATCCTACTCGAAGAACGTGACCGTCATTTTAAAGAGCGTCTTGAGCGGGTAGCGAAAATTGAGACTTTCGCTCGGGTTATTAATGCGTTACAGGCTGAAGGCGATATCGATGCCCAGACCTTAAGTAAAATAATCACTGAAATGACCACGCATATAAATGAAAACGGCAACGAAATTTGGCTTAACTTAATTACCCGGGAGAAAGACTCACCCCTTTTCTATTCTCTGGACGACGAACAATGATTAAAGATGTTGAAGATAACAATGTCTATTTGGCTTTAGATGAGAATAAAAGCGATCAATTTATCTTAAAGCAGAATCTTGCCGCACTCATCGCCAATAAAAATGCGGTCCTCGAAAGCGTGGCGCAAGAAGTGACTTCTATTCCTGCGGCGCTGGTTCGTCTGAAATGGCAAAACCGGCGGGAAATATACGCGCTTCAGGTGAAGGAAGAGATTTATGGCGCGGCGATCAACGCCATTATCAAACAGAACCCGGCGCTGGGTGACAAAATCATGGCGCGACTGGAGAGCACCTGGCAGCATTTGCTGGCTCGTGAGACCGCCACGCTGCGACTGACGCGCAAACTGGCCGAAGGAAACACCCGCACGATTACCATCACTACCGTTGCGCTCAATGAACGTCAGGTGCAAACCCGGCGCGATGGGCAATAAAAAAGCCGGGTAGCGATAACGCCGTACCCGGCCTTTCTTTCATTGTGCCCATGGCGACAACGATTATTTCGCTTTCGCGACCTCTTCGCCGACCAGACCGATCTTCAGATAACCAGCCTGATGCAGCGTGTCCATCACCTTCATCAGGGTTTCATAGTCGACGGTTTTATCCGCACGGAAGAAGATCGTGGTGTCTTTCTTCCCTTCGGTCAGCGCGTTCAGTTCTGCCACCATGGTCTCGTCCGTCACCGGATCGTTACCAATGAACATGCTGTTGTCCGCTTTGACCGACAGATAAACCGGTTTTTCCGGACGCGGTTGCGGCGTACTGGAGGACGCGGGCAGATTGACCTTCACATCCACTGTCGCCAGCGGCGCAGCCACCATAAAGATGATCAGCAGTACCAGCATAACGTCGATAAACGGCGTCACGTTGATTTCATGCATTTCACCGTTATCGTCCAGATTTTCATTAAGACGCATTGCCATGAAGCCTTACCCTACACGTAATTTCTGCGCGGTACGCACCGGACGGGCAGATGCGCTTGCATCCAGATCCAGGTCGCGGCTTTGCAGTAACAGCACCTGTGCCGCTACATCGCCCAGCATCGCTTTAAGACCGCCAATCTGACGGGCAAAGATGTTATAGATAACCACCGCAGGAATGGCCGCAACCAGACCGATGGCTGTCGCCAGCAGCGCTTCAGCAATACCGGGGGCGACGACGGCGAGGTTAGTGGTCTGCGTTTGTGCAATCCCGATGAAACTGTTCATGATACCCCAGACCGTACCGAAGAGACCGACAAATGGCGAAATCGCCCCGATGGTCGCCAGGTAGCCATTTCCGCGCCCCATCTGACGTCCCGCTGCCGCAACGCGACGCTCCAGACGAAAACCAGTACGCTCTTTAATGCCTTCGTTGTCTTCACTGCCCTGAGACAGTTCCAGTTCGTTCTGCGCTTCATTGAGCAATTGGGTGCTTAAGCTTTTGGCGCCAAAGTTTGCTGCGATATCGCTTGCCTGATCCAGAGAGCGGGCGTCCGCCAACAGCTGCTGTTCGCGTTTAAGCCGACGCTTCAGGGAGAAGAACTCAACGCTCTTACTGAAGAAGATAGCCCAGGTGACCACTGACGCCAGAATCAGACCAATCATCACGCACTTAACCACGATATCGGCGTGCTGATACATACCCCAGACGGAAAGATCCGTCTGCATCAAATTATTACCCACTCTGTATCTCCAGGACGCAAATCACAAATTCTGAGCGTAATAATATCAAAACGACGTCGAATTGATAGTCGTTCTCATTACTATTTACATAGTGCCGCACCTTTGGTTTCTTTTCCTTGCGCTTACGCAGTAAAACGTCACGGGAGGCGATTTTGATAAAATATTGTGCTTTATCCCGTTCCTGGGGATGCGCATTTTTCCATTCGTGATAGTTTAGACGTCCAGACGTATAAAAACAGGAACCCCAACATGGCAGATAAACAACTGGACACCCGACTGGTCGGCGCAGGGCGCAGTAAAAAATACACGCTGGGCTCAGTGAATAGTGTGATTCAGCGCGCTTCTTCGCTGGTTTTTGAAACGGTCGAAGCCAAAAAGCACGCCACCCGCAACCGCGCCAACGGCGAACTTTTTTACGGGCGCCGCGGCACATTAACCCATTTCTCGCTGCAGGAAGCGATGTGTGAACTCGAAGGCGGCGCTGGCTGTGCGCTCTTCCCCTGCGGCGCGGCGGCCGTCGCCAATACGATTCTGGCTTTTGTCGAACAGGGCGATCACGTGCTGATGACCAATACGGCCTATGAGCCTAGCCAGGATTTCTGCACCAAAATCCTCGGCAAACTGGGTGTGACCACTGGCTGGTTCGATCCGCTGATTGGCGCTGACATAGTTAAGCATCTTCAGCCCAACACCAAAGTCGTTTTCCTCGAGTCTCCGGGTTCCGTGACCATGGAAGTCCACGACGTCCCGGCAATTGTCGCCGCTGTCAGACGCGTTGTGCCGGACGCCATCATTATGATCGATAACACCTGGGCGGCGGGCATATTGTTTAAAGCCCTCGACTTCGGCGTTGATATTTCGATTCAGGCCGGGACCAAGTACCTGATTGGTCACTCGGATGCCATGGTCGGCACCGCCGTTTCGAACGCCCGCTGTTGGGATCAACTGCGCGAGAATGCCTATTTGATGGGACAAATGGTCGATGCCGATACGGCCTATATGACCAGCCGCGGGCTGCGCACCCTGGGCGTGCGTCTGCGCCAGCATCATGAAAGCAGTCTGAAAATTGCCGAATGGCTGGCAGCCCATCCGCAGGTCGCGCGGGTCAATCATCCGGCGTTACCAGGCAGTAAAGGACACGAATTCTGGAAACGTGACTTTACGGGGAGCAGCGGCTTGTTCTCGTTTGTGCTGAATAAAAAGCTCAATAATGACGAGCTGTCCGCTTATCTGGATCACTTCAGCCTCTTCAGCATGGCCTATTCGTGGGGCGGTTTTGAGTCGCTGATTCTGGCCAATCAGCCTGAACAGATTGCAGAAATTCGCCCGGAAGGGGGTGTGGATTTCAGCGGCACACTGATTCGTCTCCACATTGGTTTAGAGAATGTTGACGATCTGATTGCAGATTTAGCCGCCGGATTTTCCCGCCTCGTGTAAAATTGACGCCAATGGACATCTATGCAGACACGTCGAACGAAATTGTCTGCATTTGTTGCGCCCGGGATCAAGTCATCCGGGTCCGTTCAGGAGTACAATAGGATTATTAAGGCGTAAACGCTGTTCCACAGGAAAGTCCATGGCTGTCATTCAAGATATTATCGCTGCGCTCTGGCAACATGATTTTGCCGCGCTGGCGGACCCACATGTTGTTAGCGTCGTCTACTTTGTGATGTTTGCCACGCTGTTTTTAGAGAATGGCCTGTTACCGGCCTCATTTTTGCCCGGCGATAGTCTGCTGCTCTTAGCAGGCGCATTGGTCGCGCAAGGCGTCATGAGCTTTGTTCCTACCCTGCTGATCCTGACGACAGCGGCCAGCCTCGGCTGTTGGCTCAGTTATATTCAGGGACGCTGGCTGGGCAATACGCGAACGGTAAAAGGCTGGCTGGCGCAACTTCCGGCGAAATACCACCAGCGCGCGACCTGCATGTTTGACCGTCACGGTCTGCTGGCGCTGTTGGCAGGCCGTTTTCTGGCGTTCGTGCGCACGCTACTGCCAACCATGGCGGGGATTTCCGGGCTCTCTAACCGTCGCTTCCAGTTTTTCAACTGGCTGAGCGGGCTGCTGTGGGTCGGCGTGGTCACCAGCTTTGGCTACGCACTTAGCATGATCCCGTTTGTGAAGCGCCATGAAGATCAGGTCATGACCTTCCTGATGATCCTGCCCATTTTTCTGCTGGCGGCGGGGTTGATCGGCACGGTGGTGGTAGTGATTAAGAAGAAATACTGCAGCGCCTGACCTGAATCCAGCCGGATGACACGTCGTTCATCCGGCTGACTCACAATAACGTTAACTCCCCTGCATAGTGCGGATCCGCGCCGCATCTTCCCCCGGCGTCACCCCGAAATAGCGCTTAAATTCACGACTAAACTGCGACGCGCTTTCATAACCCACCCGCATTGCCGCCGCGCTGGCCTTCATGCCGTCGTGAATTATCATCATCCGCGCTTTATGTAACCGATAGGTTTTCAGATACTGCAACGGCGATGTGCTGGTCACTGACTTAAAATTATGATGGAACGCAGAAACGCTCATATTGGCTTCGGCCGCCAGTTGTTCGACGTTGAGGTTTTCGGTGTACTTATTTTCAATGCGTTTGAGCACACGGCTAATCAGGCTGAAATGGGTCTGGCGACTCACCAGCGCCAGCAGCGCGCCGCCGCGTGGCCCGGTCAGAACGTGATAGAGGATTTCACGGATAATCTGTTTACCGAGGATCCGTGCGTCCAGCGGTCGCTCCATGACGTCGAGCAGACGTTCCGCCGCGCAGAGGATCTCTTCTGAGAGCGTGGCGGAGTTGATCCCACTTGCCGCCATCGACGGCTGAAAGTGTTCGTCTTCGCCAATGTCCATCAGCAGTTCCTGCAATTGCAGGATATCGACATTGATGCGAAATCCGGCGAGCGGTACGTCCGGAGTCGCATAGGTTTCACATTCGAAGGGTAAAGGTACGGTCAGCAGCAGGTATTCATTGGCGTCATAACGGAAAACCCGCTCATTGATGTAACCGATTTTATGACCGGAAAAGAGAAATATGATGCCGGGGTCGTACATCACGGGTGTCCGTAAACCCGGTTCAGTACCGTACAGCAGACGGATGTCCGGCAGCAACTCATTGAGCTTATGTTCATTGTTTTTCAACTACTTAACTTTATCTGTCAGCAGTAAACAGATCTCTTCGCGGTTCATAACGGGTTATTTTCTCAACGGATGACGACGCCTTGATTGTGCGCAAATTTATCGCTTTTCTCCAGCGCCCTGGAGAAATGGGCAAGACATTGGCAGAAATGAGCATTGAGAGGATAGCCGCGCACGACCACAATGTTCTCCATCCGGCAGACCCTCCTGCCCTCTTTTTTTACCCACATAAGGGAACGAGCAATGAATAACTTTAATCTGCATACCCCGACCCGCATTCTGTTTGGTAAAGGCGCAATCGCTGAACTGCGCGCACAAATCCCACAAGACGCACGCGTGCTGATCACCTACGGCGGCGGCAGCGTGAAAAAGACGGGCGTACTGGCGCAGGTCCAGGAGGCGCTGAAAGGCCTGGACGTGCGCGAATTTGGCGGCATTGAGCCTAACCCGTCGTATGAAACGCTGATGAACGCAGTCAACATCGCCCGTGAAGAGAACATTACCTTCCTGCTGGCCGTCGGCGGGGGTTCTGTTCTTGATGGCACCAAATTCATCGCTGCTGCCGCCCACTATGCGGATGGCGTTGACCCGTGGCATATCCTGCAAACCAGCGGTAGCGATATCAAAAGCGCAATCCCGATGGGTTCTGTGCTGACGCTGCCGGCGACCGGTTCTGAATCCAACAAAGGCGCGGTTATCTCGCGTAAAACCACCGGCGACAAACAGGCCTTCCATTCTGCCCATGTGCAGCCGGTCTTTGCGGTACTGGATCCGGTTTATACCTACACCCTTCCGCCACGTCAGGTGGCGAACGGTGTGGTTGATGCGTTTGTGCATACCGTTGAACAGTACGTCACATATCCGGTTGATGCCAAAATTCAGGATCGCTTCGCGGAGGGCATTCTGCTGACGCTGGTGGAAGATGGCCCGAAAGCGCTAAAAGACCCGGAAAACTACGATGTACGTGCGAACGTTATGTGGGCAGCCACCCAGGCGCTGAACGGCCTGATTGGCGCAGGCGTGCCGCAGGACTGGGCAACCCATATGTTGGGCCATGAACTAACAGCGATGCACGGTCTGGATCACGCTCAGACGCTGGCGGTCGTTCTGCCCGCACTGTGGAATGAAAAACGCGATACCAAACGCGAAAAACTGCTGCAATATGCAGAGCGCGTGTGGAACATCACCGACGGTTCTGAAGATGAGCGTATTGATGCCGCGATTGCAGCCACCCGTAATTTCTTCGAGCAACTGGGCGTCCCGACTCGCCTGTCTGGCTATGGCCTTGACGGCAGTTCAATCCCGGCTCTGCTGGCGAAACTGGAAGAGCACGGCATGACGCAACTGGGTGAGCATAAAGACATTACCCTGGATGTCAGCCGCCGCATTTACGAGGCAGCGCGCTAAGCTTTTTTCACCTCTGACTTTCGTTTTTGGGCATTTCGTCCAGACTTAAGTCACCTTACATCACCGGAGTCCCCCTCCGGTGATGAGCACATGAAGGAGGAAAAATGGCAAACCAAACCGTAATTAAGCTTCAGGATGGCAATGTAATGCCCCAACTGGGGTTAGGCGTATGGAAAGCCGGTAACGACGAGGTCGTCTCCGCCATTCATAAAGCACTGGAAGTCGGCTATCGGTCCATAGATACCGCCGCCGCCTACAAAAATGAAGACGGCGTCGGCAAAGCGTTAGCCAGCGCAGGTCTCCCCCGCGATGAGTTGTTCATCACCACCAAGCTGTGGAATGACGATCAGAAACGCCCCCGCGACGCGTTGATGGAGAGTCTGGAAAAACTCCAGTTAGATTATCTCGACCTGTATCTGATGCACTGGCCGGTTCCGGCAATCGATCACTATGTTTCCGCCTGGCAAGGCATGATCGATCTGCAAAAAGAGGGGCTGATTAAGAGCATCGGTGTGTGTAATTTCCAGGTCAACCACCTCCAGCGCCTGATTGACGAAACGGGCGTTACGCCGGTGATTAACCAGATCGAACTGCATCCGCTGATGCAACAGCGCCAGCTACACGCGTGGAATGCGACGCACAAAATCCAGACGGAATCCTGGAGTCCGCTGGCACAGGGCGGCGAAGGCGTTTTCGATCAAAAAATCATTCGTGATCTGGCGGATAAATACGGTAAAACACCGGCGCAGATTGTCATTCGCTGGCATCTGGATAACGGTCTGGTCGTGATCCCGAAATCCGTCACGCCATCGCGTATCGCCGAGAACTTCGACGTCTGGGATTTCCGTCTCGACAAAGACGAACTTGGTGAGATTGCGAAGCTCGATCAGGGCAAGCGCCTGGGGCCCGATCCGGATCAGTTCGGCGGCTAATTCCCTTCTCTTTTAATAAGCCCGGTGTTTACCACCGGGCAACCCCATTATCGCCCGGCGACTTTGGTACGCTTTTTATTGGCGGCTGGCGTCTGACGCTGATGCGCCACCGGCGTGTGTTTGGTCAGCGCCGGACGGGTGTTACGGTTCTGACGGCGCGCTTCGCGCATCTCTTCCAGCGTTGGCGCCGGTACCAGGCACTCACGGCGTCCGCCAATCAGATGCTTTTTACCCATCTCTTCCAGCGCCTGACGGATCATCGGCCAGTTAGCCGGATCGTGGTAACGCAGCAGCGCTTTATGCAGACGACGCTGCTTATCTCCCTTCGGCACCACCACATCTTCACTCTTATAGCCAATCTTACCCAGCGGGTTTTTGCCGGTGTAATACATGGTGGTCGAGTTGGCCAGCGGCGACGGATAGAAGTTCTGCACCTGATCGAGACGGAAGCGATGTTTCTTCAACCACAGCGCCAGATTCACCATATCCTCGTCACGCGTTCCCGGATGCGCGGAGATGAAGTACGGGATCAGATACTGCTCTTTCCCGGCCTGCTTCGAGTAGAGATCGAACAGTTGTTTGAAGCGGTCATAGCTGCCCATACCCGGCTTCATCATCTTCGACAACGGCCCTTCTTCGGTATGTTCCGGCGCAATCTTCAGATAACCGCCGACGTGGTGGCTCGCCAGCTCTTTGATATAGCGCGGATCTTCCACTGCGATGTCGTAACGCACGCCGGAGGCGATCAGGATCTTCTTGATGCCTTTCAGATCGCGCGCACGGCGATAGAGGTTAATCGTCGGCTCGTGGTTGGTATCCATATGCGGACAGATATCCGGATAAACACACGACAGACGACGACAGGTCTGTTCTGCGCGCGGTGACTTACAGCGCAGCATATACATGTTGGCCGTCGGTCCGCCGAGATCGGAGATCACGCCGGTAAAACCCGGCACGGTATCGCGGATCGCTTCAATCTCATTGATGATTGAATCTTCAGAACGGCTCTGAATAATGCGTCCTTCGTGTTCGGTGATCGAACAGAACGAGCAACCACCGAAACAGCCGCGCATGATGTTGATCGAGAAACGGATCATCTCGTAGGCCGGGATGCGGCTGTTGCCGTATGCCGGGTGTGGCACGCGCTTATATGGCAGGGCAAAAACGCTGTCCATCTCTTCAGTAGAGAGTGGGATCGCCGGCGGGTTGATCCAGATGTAGCGATCGCCATGCTTTTGCATCAGCGCACGCGCACAGCCTGGGTTGGTTTCATGGTGCAGGATCCGCGAAGCGTGCGCATACAGCACTTTGTCGCCCTTCACTTTTTCAAAGGACGGCAGCAGAACGTAGGTTTTTTCCCACGGTTTCGGACGCGCGGGCTGCACGGTAATGGCTTTCGCTTCCTGCTTTTTCGGGGCAACCGGTTTGTTGTCGGCGCACGGCAAATCTTCACCATACGGATGCGGGATCGGATCGATTTTCCCCGGCGTATCCAGACGCGTGGAATCGACGCCGCTCCAGCCAGGCAGCGCTTCTTTCACCATAATCGCCGTGTTACGCACATCGCGGATCTGATCGATGGTTTCACCCATCGCCAGACGGTGCGCCACTTCCACCAACGGACGCTCGCCGTTGCCAAACATCAGCATATCGGCTTTAGAATCCACCAGCACGGAACGGCGCACGGTATCAGACCAGTAATCGTAATGCGCGGTACGACGCAGGCTCGCTTCAATACCACCGAGGATCACCGGCACATCTTTCCACGCCTCTTTACAGCGCTGGGTATAGACCAGCGTGGCGCGGTCCGGGCGCTTGCCCGCGACGTTATCCGGCGTGTAGGCATCGTCATGGCGCAGGCGGCGATCGGCGGTGTAGCGGTTTATCATAGAGTCCATGTTGCCAGCGGTTACGCCAAAGAACAGGTTCGGTTTGCCCAGACGCATAAAGTCGTCTTTGCTGTTCCAGTCCGGCTGCGCAATGATGCCGACACGGAAGCCCTGTGCTTCCAGCATTCGACCACAAATCGCCATACCAAAACTCGGGTGATCGACATAGGCGTCGCCGGTTACCAGAATAATGTCGCAGCTATCCCAGCCAAGTTGATCCATTTCGTCGCGTGACATCGGCAAAAAAGGAGCGGGACCAAAACAGGCCGCCCAGTACTGAGGCCAGGAGAAGAGATCTCTGTCTGGCTGGATCAGGGATATTGCGCTCATAGTGCTTCCAAAAATGGTAAAAAAATAATCAAAGGCCGGCGATTATATGCCGGAACGAATGAGAAATCGAAGGATAATCTCTCTCGCATCGTCGCGAGAGAGAGGAGGATTACGCCGCCGGATTCACCAGAATCTGACCGATTGAACCACGGTCCGCCATTTCCAGCGTCTGGCTGTGGAAGTAAAACGGGAAATGCGCCCAGGACGGCTGTCCGTAGTAAACCAGCAGCTCTACCTGCCCATCCACCCAGACGGTATCTTTCCAGCCACGATCTTCCGGGAATGGCATCGCGCCGTTGACGTTACGCACGAGGAACGACACCCCTTCAATATGGAATGACTGCGGCATATCGGCCCGCACCGTCCAGCGCTCCCAGGAACCCTGCTGCGCAGTGATATCAATGCGGTTGACGTCCCATAACTGGCCGTTGATGCCTGGATCGTCGCCCAGACTGATGTCGCGACTGCGAATTGGCGTACCGCTCATGATCTCGGTCGGCAGCAGACGCATCGGCAGGCTGTCGGTCACCAGTGGCAACAGACCGGTTGGGCGCAGCGTTAACACCAGCGTGGACACCAGAATGCTCGACGGTTCAAAGAACCCCCGGATCCGGTCGACAATGCTCGCTGCCTCACCGCAGGTAATCGACACTTCATCGCCATTGGTCATATCAACCAGAATTTCGCGGCGCTCGCCGGGTGCCAGCGACAACTGTTTTACCGACACCGGTGCCGGCAAAAAGCCCTGGTCGCCGGAGATAACATGCAGCGCGCGACCGTCGCTCATCTGCAACTGATAACGACGGGAGTTAGAGGCATTCAGCAAACGCAGACGCACCCAGCCGCGGGACACTTCCACGTAAGGGCTTTGGACGCCGTTGACCAACAGCGTATCGCCGACAAAACCGCCGCTGCCAGGCTCGCTGTATTCCGGCGTGCCGAAGTTATCCAGCCGCTTGTCCTGAATAATAATCGGGAAGTCATCGACACCGTAATGGTTGGGGATCGGCAGCGATTTACTGACCTCATCTTCAACCAGCCACATCCCGGCCAGGCCATTATAAACCTGCTGCGCGGTACGGTTCGGCGTATTGGCGTGGTACCACAGCGTGGCGGCGTTCTGACGGATGGGCAGTACCGGCGCCCAGTCCGCGTTTGGCGACATCATGCGCGCCGGACCGCCCATCAGCGGACCCGGCACCTGGAGACCGGCGATAGTCATCGAGACGTTTTCTGCCAGACGGTTACTGTAGATCAGCTTAACGTCATCCCCTTTCCAGACGCGGATCGTCGGCCCGAGATAACGCCCGTTAATCCCCCAGACCGGCGCTCGCGTGCCCTGGGTAAAGGACCAGTGCGAACGCTGCAGCGTCATAAACAGCGGCTGGCCCCGGCGGGACTCCAGTAGCGGCGGAACGGGCAGCGGCTGTTGCTGACCGGCAGCATGGGCCCTCAGCGGAACGGCACCTGCGCACAGCGCGATCCCCGATGCCTGAATGAACTGACGCCGACTGAGTGACATATAAGCTCCATGTAAAACTGGCTAAATTACGGGCAGGAACTCGTTTCCTGCAAAAACTCGTCATACTCCAGGCTGCATGCGCGTTGGCTTGCAGCACGAATGAGTAAGCATTTATCGCTGAATCACACTTTTCCGGCGGCTTCGCGCTCGGCGACTTCTTTATCCAGTTCAGCGATCTTTTGTTCCATCAACGAGCGGCAGTGCGCGGCCAGTTCACGAACCTGATCTTTGCCATACTGACTGATATCCACCGGCGGCAGCATCTCCACAATCACCAGACCATTCTTCAGGCGATTCAGATTAATTTTATTCGAGGTATTGGAAACGCACACCGGAATAATCGGGACGCCGGCCGCAATCGCGGCATGAAACGCCCCGGTTTTAAACGGCAGCAGGCCACGACCCCGGCTGCGGGTGCCTTCCGGAAACATCCAGATGGAGATACGACGCTTTTTAAAATGATTCACCACTTCAGCAATCGTGCCGTGCGCTTTTGCGCGGTTATTACGGTCGATCAGCAGGTTCCCTGTCAGCCAGTAAAGCTGACCAAAAAACGGGATCCACAGCAGGCTCTTCTTCCCGACGGTCACGGTGGGCGGCTGCACGATATTCGCGGCGGTCACCATATCGTAGTTATTCTGATGGTTAGCGATATAGATAGCGTTGCCGTAGCTTTCCGCATCCGCGGGTTTACGGCACTCTACCTTCAGGCCGAACAACGGTGCCAGGCGACCAAACATATGCCCGAAGGTCGCGACGTGTTTTGGGTTACGCGGGCTGAGCAGGCAGTAAAGAGAACCGAAAACACAAACCAGAATGGAATAGATAACGGTAATAATAAGTCGAAAAATAAATAGCATAACAACCTCTGAAGGCCTAAGAGCCCGGGATTCTACGTCACCTGCTATCAGGTTAGGGTATTGTTAATGTGGCTCTCTGGAAAACTGTATTGTTAATCGCGACTCACGAATAAACAACGGTTTTACGGGAAATATTACTGTCATCCGGCCTGACGGTATCGTTACAACCGCAGGCCGGATAAGGTATTAACGCCGCCATCCGGCACGATAGTGTTGCCTGATGGCGGCGCGTTGCCTCTTATCAGGCCTACTTATGCCTTCAGGCGTTTAACAGCATTTTACTCTTCGCTGTCGCCACTGCTGGCACGACGTGGCGAATCAATGTCGATGCGATCGATGCGTTGCAAACCGCGCATCAACGTCCCGCGACGGCCGCGCTCGCCGGTCACTTTCTGCAATTCCTCAGGGCGCAGCTTGATTTTGCGTTTCCCGACGTGAATCGTCAGCGTACTTTGCGGCGGCAGAACATACAGCAGCGCCAGCGCATCGTCACCACGCGCCGCATCCGCAGACGGAATGTTAATGATCTTATTCCCTTTGCCTTTCGACAACTGCGGCAGATCGCTGACCGGGAACATCAGCATACGTCCGGCCGTCGTTATCGCCAGCAGCATATCCGTTTCATCTTCAATCACCACCGGCGGCATCACGCGGGCGTTTTCCGGCAGCGTGATGAGTGTCTTACCGGCACGGTTGCGCGCCACCAGATCGTTGAACGTACAGACAAAACCGTAACCCGCATCGGATGCCATCAGCAGTTTCTGCTCATCGCCTTCCATCAGCATGTGCTCAACGGTCGCGCCTGGCGGCAGCGTCAGTTTGCCGGTCAACGGTTCGCCCTGACCGCGCGCCGACGGCAGCGTGATCGGATCAATGGCATAACTACGTCCGGTGGTATCGATAAACACCACTGGCTGGTTGCTCTTCCCTTTCACAGCGGATTTAAAGCTGTCGCCCGCTTTGTAGTTCAGTCCCTGTGCGTCGATGTCATGACCTTTGGCGCTACGCACCCAGCCCATCTGCGACAACACGATCGTCACTGGCTCAGACGGCAGCATGTCGTGTTCGCTCATTGCTTTCGCTTCTTCGCGCTCGCGAAGCGGTGAACGACGATCGTCACCATAGGCGTCGGCATCGGCCTGCAGCTCTTTCTTCAGCAGGGTATTCATTTTGCGTTCAGACGCGAGGATCGCCTGTAGCTGATCGCGTTCTTTCGCCAGTTCATCCTGCTCACCGCGAATCTTCATCTCTTCCAGTTTGGCGAGATGACGCAATTTCAGTTCGAGGATCGCTTCGGCCTGCGTTTCGGTAATACCAAAACGCGACATCAGCGCGGGTTTCGGCTCATCTTCCGTACGGATGATCTCAATGACTTCGTCAATATTGAGAAACGCCACCAGCAAACCTTCCAGGATATGCAGGCGTTTGAGGACTTTCTCGAGGCGATAGTTCAGGCGACGACGCACGGTATCGCGACGGAACGCCAGCCATTCGGTGAGGATCTCCAGCAGGTTTTTCACCGCCGGACGCCCGTCAAGACCGATCATATTAAGGTTAATGCGATAGCTCTTTTCCAGATCGGTGGTGGCAAACAGGTGGTTCATCACCTGTTCCATGTCCACGCGATTGGAACGCGGCACCACCACCAGACGGGTCGGGTTTTCGTGGTCTGACTCATCGCGCAAATCGTCTACCATCGGCAGCTTTTTATTGCGCATCTGGGCGGCGATTTGCTCCAGCACGCGCGCGCCGGAAACCTGGTGCGGCAGCGCGGTAATTACCACCGCGCCGTCTTCTTTCTTCCACACCGCGCGCATGCGCACAGAGCCGCGCCCGTTTTCATAAATTTTACGAATCTCGGCGCGCGGGGTAATGATTTCCGCTTCGGTCGGGTAGTCCGGGCCGTGGACAATATCCAGCAGCTCGTCCAGCGTGGTTTTCGGCTGCTCAATCAGGGTGATCGCGGCTTTTGCCACTTCACGCAGGTTGTGCGGCGGAATATCGGTCGCCATGCCGACCGCGATACCGGTTGTACCGTTAAGCAGGATGTTCGGCAGACGCGCAGGCAGCATTTTCGGCTCCTGCATTGTTCCGTCGAAGTTTGGCACCCAGTCAGCGGTTCCCTGGCCGAGTTCACTCAGCAGCAGTTCGGCGTATCTGGACAGGCGGGATTCGGTATAACGCATCGCCGCGAAGGATTTCGGATCGTCCGGCGCCCCCCAGTTCCCCTGGCCATCAACCAGCGGATAACGGTAAGAGAACGGCTGCGCCATCAGCACCATGGCCTCATAGCAGGCGCTGTCTCCGTGCGGGTGATATTTACCCAACACGTCGCCGACGGTACGGGCGGATTTTTTAAATTTGGCGCTGGCATTCAGCCCCAGCTCTGACATCGCATAGACGATGCGGCGCTGAACGGGTTTCAGACCATCACCAATAAACGGCAACGCCCTGTCCATGATGACGTACATGGAGTAATTCAGATAGGCGTTTTCCGTGAATTCATGCAGCGCAAGGCGCTCTGCCATATCGCTCATTAATCGTGATTCCTCAACTGTAAGCCCGCCTGATACCCGGTATCTTTTCAGGCAATATTGCCGCAGATACTACCTTATCTGACGCGTTGAGTCACAAAGAAAAGGGCCGCGAACGCGGCCCTGACAGGGATTATTTGCTGACTTTACTGATTTGCTTCACGTCAATTTCAACGGAATTCCAGTCTTTATCCACTTCACCCTGAATTTCAACGGTATCCTGCGGGGTAACCGTCACGCCATTCCAGCGTTTGTGGTCGATATCGACATTGATGGTGCCTGTCGCATCTTTAAACAGATAGAGGTCATCGGAAATACGTTCAACGATGTTGCCGCGCAGCGTCACCCAGGTGTCATCACGCAAGGATTTCGCACTTTCTACCGTCGTGCTACTACCGTTAGGCCCCTGGAAGCCGCCGCTCTGCGTTTGCGTCGCGGACGGGCCAGAAAAACCACCCTGCTGCGCGGCCAGAACCGGTGCGGAGCAGAGCGCCATGACGGCAACAATTGCAGCCAGTTTTTTCATGATCATTTCTCCCTTTGATGTCATTTCACATCCATTAAATACGGTAATCCTTAACAAGTTCTTAAGGCAAAAAAAGTCTCTTTTTTGCTGTACATCACGTGCAACATCGCGGTTTACTTGCCTTTATCACAGCGGGTGCAGGGATGAAAATATGCGAATTTTACTGGTTGAAGATGATGCGTTGATTGGTGACGGCATTAAAACCGGGCTGAGTAAAATGGGCTTTAGCGTCGACTGGTTTACCGAAGGTCGTCAGGGAAAAGAAGCGCTCTACAGCGCGCCTTACGACGCGGTGATCCTCGATCTCACGCTGCCGGGAATGGACGGGCGCGATATTCTGCGCGACTGGCGCGAACAGGGAAAGCGCGAGACGGTGCTGATCCTCACCGCACGCGATGCGCTGGCCGAACGCGTCGAAGGGCTTCGACTCGGGGCCGATGATTATCTGTGTAAACCCTTTGCACTGATAGAAGTCGCCGCCAGACTGGAGGCGCTGATGCGTCGCGCCAGCGGTCAGGCCAGCAGTGAATTACGCCACGGGCGGGTGACCTTACGTCCCGGCGATCGGGTCGCGACGCTGGCGGGTGAGCCATTGATACTCAAGCCAAAAGAGTTCGCGCTTCTGGAATTGCTGATGCGTAATAAAGGTCGCGTGCTGCCGCGCAAGCTCATTGAAGAGAAGCTGTATAACTGGGACGAAGAGGTCACCAGCAATGCCGTTGAAGTGCACGTCCACCATCTGCGGCGCAAACTGGGCAGCGATTTCATTCGCACCGTTCACGGCATCGGCTATACGCTTGGCGAGGCATCATCGTGACCCAGCGACTCAGCCTGCGCGTCAGGCTTACCCTCATTTTTCTGATTCTGTCAGCCATTACCTGGGCGGCATCGAGTTTTGTCGCCTGGAAAAAAACAACGGATAACGTCGATGAACTGTTTGATACCCAGCTGATGCTCTTCGCCAAACGCCTGGTTACGCTCGATATCAATGAACTGCACGCCACCGAACGGATGGCGCATACGCCAAAGAAATTCAAACACGGTCATGTTGATGATGATGCGCTGACCTTTGCCGTCTACACCACGGACGGTAAGATGGTGCTGCACGACGGCGATAATGGTCAGAACATCCCCTATAGCTACCGCCGGGAAGGCTTTGATGACGGCAAGTTAAATGGCGATGACGATAAATGGCGTTTTATCTGGCTGACTTCCTCCGATGGTAAGTACCGCATCGTGGTCGGTCAGGAGTGGGAATACCGTGAAGATATGGCGCTGGCGATTGTGACGGCGCAACTGGTTCCCTGGCTTATCGCCCTGCCGCTGATGCTGCTGCTGTTGATTATGCTGCTGCATCGGGAGCTCATGCCGCTTAAAAAGCTGGCGCAGGCGTTGCGTCTGCGCGATCCGGAATCCAGCGAGCCGCTCAGCTCACACGGCGTCCCGAGTGAAGTGCGCCCGCTGGTCGAATCGCTCAACCAGCTTTTTACCCGTACCCATAAGATGATGGTGCGCGAACGGCGCTTTACCTCAGACGCCGCCCACGAACTGCGTAGTCCGTTAACGGCGCTAAAAGTCCAGACGGAGGTGGCGCAGCTTTCTGATGATGATCCGCAGGCACGCGAGAAAGCGCTGATGCAACTCCATACGGGCATCGATCGTGCCACGCGTCTGGTCGACCAGTTGCTGACGCTTTCCCGTCTCGACTCGCTGGATAACCTGCAGGACGTCGCCACGCTCTCTCTTGAGGAAGTGCTTCAGTCTGCGGTAATGGACATCTGGCAACCCGCGCAGCAGGCGCAGATTGATGTGCGTTTGCAGATCAACGCTCATAATGTGACGCACACCGGGCAACCGCTACTGCTCAGTTTGCTGGTGCGCAATCTGCTGGATAACGCCATCCGCTACAGCCCCAAAGGTAGCGAGGTGGATGTCACGCTTGACGCCCGGCAGTTTACGGTCAGAGACAACGGCCCCGGCGTCACGGCAGAAGTCTTGCCTCACATTGGCGAACGCTTTTATCGCCCGCCCGGACAGCAGGTTACCGGCAGCGGACTGGGCCTGTCGATTGTCCGTCGCATTGCCGCCCTGCACACAATGACAGTGTCGTTTGACAATGCGCCAGACGGGGGTTTTATCGCGACAGTGAAGTGGTAATCGTCGATTATTGCACCAGATGCAAAAGACTTTGCACATTTTGCTAATTTCACCCTACCGGCTGTTGACGTAAAATTAGCCTCAAACGCATTTCAGAGGATTAATAATGAGCAACATCCTGATTATCAACGGCGCGAAAAAATTCGCACACTCCAACGGCCAATTGAACGACACCCTGACTGAAGTCGCCGACGGCACTCTGCGCGACCTCGGGCATAGCGTCAAAATCGTCCGCGCTGACAGCGATTACGACGTGAAAGAAGAAGTGCAGAACTTCGTCTGGGCGGACGTGGTTATCTGGCAAATGCCAGGCTGGTGGATGGGTGCGCCGTGGACCGTGAAAAAATACATTGATGACGTGTTCACCGAAGGCCACGGCACACTGTATGCCAGCGATGGTCGTACCCGCTCAGATGCTTCGAAGAAATACGGCTCCGGCGGTCTGATTCAGGGGAAAAAATACATGCTTTCTCTGACCTGGAACGCACCGATGGAAGCCTTCACCGATAAAGATCAGTTTTTCCACGGCGTGGGCGTTGATGGCGTTTATCTGCCGTTCCATAAGGCGAATCAATTCCTTGGAATGGAAGCGCTGCCGACCTTTATTACCAATGACGTCATTAAAATGCCGGATGTACCACGTTCTGTTGCAGAATATCGCGAGCATCTGCAGGCGATTTTTGGTTAACTGGTAACCTGGAATTAGAAGGAGTTAACCATGCTTACAGTTATTGCTGAAATCCGCACCCGTCCGGGACAACATCACCGTCAGGCCGTCCTCGATCAGTTTGCGAAAATTGTTCCAACCGTACTGAAAGAAGAAGGCTGCCACGGCTACGCGCCGATGGTAGATCATGCGGCAAACGTGAGTTTTCAGACCATGGCGCCTGATTCAATCGTGATGATTGAGCAGTGGGAAAGCATCGCGCATCTTGAAGCGCACCTGCAAACCCCGCATATGAAAGCCTACAGCGAAGCCGTTAAGGGCGATGTGCTGGAGATGAATATTCGTATTCTGGAATCCGGTATTTAAACATACCGCGTTGCGCCGGGTCAGCCATCAGCGTCAGACCCGGCAACAGCGACCTCAGGGCAACGCTTTTTTCAATCTCCGTACCGCTTCTTCAAGCTCATCCGCCGTTGGTGTCGCAAAAGACATCCGTAGCGTCCGTTTGTCCGGCTTATCACAGAAGAAGAACTCTCCCGGCACGAATACCACTTTTTCCTGCAGTGTGCGGGAAAGCCATGCCGTGGTATCAAAATCATCACGGAACGTCCCCCACAGGAACATCCCACCCTGCGGCATATGGAATGAGATATGCTCGCCCAGTTCGCTGCGAATCGCGTCCGCCAGCAAATAGCACTTCTCACGGTACGCCTGACGAATGAGCTGAATTTGATCGTCCAGACGGCCTAACGTCAAATAGCTGGCGGCCATTGCCTGCGAATGCGCGCTGGTATGCAGATCGGTCGCCTGTTTAACGATGGTCGCTTTTTGTCTGATCCATTCCGGCAGTACCACCCAACCCACACGCAGGCCTGGAGCCAGAATCTTGGAAAAAGTCGAGGTATAAATCACCTGCTCAGGGCATCCGCTCTCTCGGGCATGCTGGAACAGCGTTTTATAGGTCTCGCCGGTGAAATTGATTTCACCGTAGGGATCGTCTTCGATGATGGCAAAGTCATGCTGTTTCGCCAGTTGAACCAACTTCTGACGACGGGAATCACTAAGAACCACGCCACCGGGGTTACCGAACGTCGGCACGATGTACACAAACTTGATCGTGTTGTTCTGCAGCAAAACTTCCAGATCGTCTACGATCATGCCGTCTTTATCGGTACCGACAGACAGAATATCCGCCTGAGACAGTTGCAGCACCTGCAAGGCGGCAAGATAGGTCGGACGTTCGACGACCACTTTGTCGCCCGGATTGATCAGCGTTCTCACCAGAATATCCAGCGACTGCTGGGACCCATTGGTCACCAGAATGGCGTCGGACGCAGTCTGAATGCCTCGCTTCTGACACAACTGAGCGATCGCTTCCCGCAGAGGCGGAAAACCTTCACTCAGACCATACTGGAACGCATCCAGAAACTGGTTTTCCATCATGTTACGCGTGGCCATTTCCAGCCCTGTATTATCAAACAGTTCCGGGCTGGGAATGCCGCCGCCCAGCGATATCACGCCAGGCATTTTGCTATGTTTGAGTAATTCCCTGATAGCGGAGGGTTTAAGGGCGTCGACGCTCTTAGACAGATGTGTGTTGTTCATCCTGTTTCCTTATTATGTATTTTTGGCGTCCATCCCCGGTCAGTGCCATAACGTCAATCCGCGTTCTCGCCTCGATTGAGCCTAATAGACCTCTCTGGCAAGATCAATCAGATATCCTGAAAGCAAAAGGGTAAGCCATGATGGCTTACCCTTTTTATTAACAATGAAACGTATAATTACCCGTCGATATCTGCGAGGTCGCCTTTTTCCTGCAACCAGTTACGGCGATCTTCAGAGCGTTTCTTCGCCAGCAGCATATCCATCATGGCGTTAGTGCGCTGATCGTCCTCATCATCAATGACGAGCTGGACCAGACGACGCGTGTTGGGATCCAGCGTGGTTTCACGCAACTGCATCGGGTTCATTTCACCCAGTCCTTTAAAGCGCTGTACGTTTGGCTTGCCTTTCTTGCGCTTCAACTGTTCCAGTACGCCCGCTTTCTCTTCTTCCGTCAGCGCGTAATAAACCTCTTTGCCGAGGTCGATTCGGTACAACGGCGGTAGCGCGACGTAGACGTGTCCGTGTTTCACCAGCGTGCGGAAATGCTTCACAAACAGCGCGCACAGTAGCGTGGCGATGTGCAGACCATCGGAGTCCGCATCCGCCAGGATACAGATCTTACCGTAACGTAACTGGCTCAGATCGTCGCTGTCCGGATCGATGCCGATCGCGACAGAAATATCGTGCACTTCCTGTGAGGCCAGTACTTCATCAGAAGAGACTTCCCAGGTGTTCAGGATCTTACCCTTCAGCGGCATGATCGCCTGATATTCACGATCGCGCGCCTGCTTGGCGGAGCCGCCCGCCGAGTCCCCTTCCACCAGGAACAGTTCGGTACGATTCAGATCCTGCGCGGTACAGTCCGCCAGTTTTCCCGGCAGCGCCGGACCGCTGGTCAGCTTTTTACGCACCACTTTTTTCGCCGCGCGCAGTCGGCGCTGAGCGCTGGAGATCACCATCTCCGCTAACTGCTCGGCTGACTGGACGTTCTGGTTCAGCCACAGGCTGAAGGCATCTTTCACCACACCAGAGACGAACGCTGCACACTGACGCGACGACAAACGTTCTTTGGTCTGTCCGGCAAACTGTGGATCCTGCATTTTCACCGACAGCACGTAGGCGCAGCGATCCCAGATATCTTCCGCTGAGAGCTTCACGCCGCGCGGCAGAATGTTGCGGTATTCGCAGAACTCACGCATCGCGTCGAGCAGCCCCTGACGCAGACCATTGACGTGCGTCCCGCCCTGCATGGTCGGGATCAGGTTCACGTAGCTTTCGGTCAGCAGTTCGCCGCCTTCCGGCAACCACAGCAGCGCCCAGTCGACCGTTTCCGTGTCACCGGAAAAATTGCCGATGAACGGTTTTTCCGGCAGCGTCGGCAGGCCGTTTACCGCTTCGCGCAGATAATCGTTCAGGCCATCCTGATAGCACCAGCGCTGTTCGCTGTTATTAACTTCATCTTTAAAGGTGATTTCAACGCCAGGGCACAGCACAGCTTTGGCTTTCAGCACGTGCGTTAAGCGCGAGACAGAAAAACGCGGGCTGTCGAAAAAGGTTTCGTCAGGCCAGAAATGGACGCTGGTGCCGGTATTACGCTTGCCGCAGGTGCCAACAACCTGCAAATCCTGAACCTTGTCGCCGTTCTCAAACGCAATGTTATACACCTGACCATCACGACGCACGTTCACTTCCACGCGCTTCGACAGAGCGTTGACCACGGAGATCCCTACGCCGTGCAGGCCGCCGGAGAACTGATAGTTCTTGTTCGAGAACTTGCCGCCCGCGTGCAGCCGACAGAGGATCAGTTCAACCGCCGGAACGCCCTCTTCCGGGTGAATGTCCACGGGCATGCCGCGACCGTCGTCGATAACTTCCAGAGATTGATCGGCATGTAAAATCACATCCACGCGTTTCGCGTGGCCCGCCAGTGCTTCATCGACACTGTTATCAATCACTTCCTGCCCAAGATGGTTAGGGCGGGTCGTATCGGTATACATCCCTGGGCGACGGCGTACCGGCTCAAGCCCAGTGAGTACCTCAATGGCATCAGCGTTATAAGTTTGCGTCATGGTTTTAATAGCAATTCGAAATGATTGTCAGCAACTGTGCAGTCCAAGGAAATCGACAATCGGGTTGAAATAATCTTCGAAGCCCGTGAATGCATGGTTTCCACCTTCAATAACAGTCTGGCGGCATGAGGCGTAATACGCCACTGCCTGGCGGTAGTCCAGCACTTCATCTCCCGTCTGTTGCAGCAGCCAGATTAAATCCGACGCTTCCAGCGGGTCGATCTGCATGACTTTAAGATCGTAAATATGGCGTGACTCTAGCACATATTGCTGCCCCGTGTAGGGGTTCTCGTTCTGACCGAGGTAGTCAGTCAACAGTTCAAATGGCCGGACAGCCGGGTTGACGACAACCGCGGGCAGCATAAAGCACTGTGACAGCCAGGTGGCGTAATAACCGCCTAATGATGATCCCACCACGCCCAGCGCCTCGCCGCCATGCTCCAGTACGATAGACTCCAGCATCTCTGCGGCATCGGCCGGATACGGCGGCAGCTGCGGCACAACCATCTCGACATGAGGATAGTGTTCGTGCAGCCAGTTTTTCAGCAGGCAGGCCTTCGCCGAACGGGGCGAGCTATTGAAGCCGTGCAGGTAAAGAAGCGTAGACATCAGTAGCCTTCAGAAGCGGTATCAGGTCGGAACTCAGTCCCTTGCAAACGACAGACGTCTGTTTTCAACGTACCGTCGGCAAACAGCTCCAGCGTACGCCAGCCAGGGCCGATGCTATCAAGGGTAAAGTTCGCACAATGGGGTTTGAACTGAACGCAGGTGGAGGGCGTCGCCAGCAGACGGCGGCCATTCCAGTCGAGATCCAGTTCCTGATGAATATGCCCGCAAAGCAGATATTTCACGCGCGGATAATTCACCAGCACGTTGTCCAGTTCCGCCGCGTTACGCAGGCTGTGTTGATCCAGCCAACTGCATCCCGCAGGCATGGGGTGATGATGCAGAAGCAACAGAGTGTGACGCTCAGGGGCCGCAGCAAGTTTACGCTCCAGCCACTCGAGCTGAAATTCGCTCAGTTCACCGTGAGGTACGCCGAAGACCTGACTGTCCAGCAGCAGAATTTGCCACTGCTCGCCAACCATGACGCATTTTGCAGGGGAGATCCCCGCCTCTTGTAATGCGCTATACATCGCAGGCTGAAAGTCATGATTACCGGGCAACCAAACGCAAGGCACACGAAAGCTTGCGATGCCTTCAGCAAAATGCTGATAAGCCGCAGCGGTTTGATCCTGAGCTAAATCACCTGTCGCCACGATCAGATCGTATTCCTGCCCCTCGGCATGAATGGCATCCAACACGGCCTGGTAGCTTTCCCAGGTGTTTACGCCCAATAGCGTTTCGTGCTTTTCGGCAAACAGGTGAGTATCAGTAATTTGTAAGATCCTGACCCTGGCCTCACCAGCCAGAGAAAGGTTTAACAGGCTTTCCAAATGGTGTCCTTAGGTTTCACGACGCTAGTAAACCGGAATCGCCATCGCTCCATGTGCTAAGCAGTATCGCAGCCAATCGGCCAGAAACTGATTAATTTGATGCTTTTCGTCGCGTTGATGCAACTTTTTATTTGGATAATCATACCGTGCTTTGAAGCGAAAGATCTGCTGACTTGAACACACTTCGGCGACCATTGCGTCATGGTAGAGCCGTACAGTCAGTGACGGCAGGCTCCAGTAGGTGATGGTCGGCGCCGTCTGCTCGATGGTCACCAGCGTGGTGTATCGGGTCGATTCAACGATCGTAATCCGATATTGTGCGTTGCCCACCTGGTAACTCACCGTTTCGCCAGGCGCATCATTACGCGGCAGCAGACGTCGCAGTTGCGAAAAGTTCGTTTCGCAAAGACGCATCATTTCAGGGAAGTCAGGTGTATAGCGCTTCATTTTTTCCACTCGTTTATTAGCTCTTTATAGTGCAGTTGCAGCCATTGCAGGGCGATGACCGAAGCCGCGTTATCAATTTTCCCCTCTTCTACCCAACGGTAAGCCTGCTCCCGGCTTACCACATGAACCCGAATGTCTTCGTTTTCATCAGCCAGACCGTGAATCCCGTTTGCGGTCGTGGCGTCCACTTCACCCACCATAATTGACGAGCGCTCACTGGTGCCGCCAGGGCTTGCCAGAAAACTGAGCACCGGTTTCGTCCGTTTTACCTCAATGCCGGCCTCTTCCATCGCTTCACGGCGGGCCACATCCTCAACGCTTTCACCCTCTTCGATCATCCCGGCCACCATTTCCAGTAGCCACGGCGTTTCACTGGTGTCATAGGCCGCGATGCGCACCTGCTCAACTAACACCACTTCATCCCGCTCAGGGTCAAAGGGTAGCAAGACTGCCGCATGGCCGCGCTCAAAAATTTCTCTACGCACTTCCTGGCTCATTTCACCGTTGAACAAACGGTGGCGAAAGCGATAAAGATCCAGCGAAAAAAAACCGCGATATAGCGTTTCTCGTGCAATAATTTCTACATCGTTTTTGGCGAAAGTTACTGGCGAGTTGCCTGATTTGCGCATTGTGCCGTCCTGTACCAATAGTGATTTAAATGTGAATTTCAAGGGCG
Source organism: Citrobacter sp. LST-B2 (assembly GCF_057983045.1). Lineage (NCBI taxonomy): Bacteria > Pseudomonadati > Pseudomonadota > Gammaproteobacteria > Enterobacterales > Enterobacteriaceae > Citrobacter > Citrobacter sp. LST-B2. The sequence continues at coordinate 767,014 of NZ_CP192598.1, read as the reverse complement.
TTTGACTGCCGTTTCATCGACCTTGTGGTAAATTGGTGCAAATTAACGCCTGATGGCACAGAACGCCAACTTTTTGCGGTGGCGGATTCTGCTAGAATCAGCAATTATTTTTAAAATTTGATCAGCGCTAAATACTGCTTCACAACAAGGAATGCAAATGAAGAAATTGCTCCCCATCCTTATCGGCCTGAGCCTGTCGGGGTTCAGCACACTGAGCCAGGCAGAGAACCTGATGCAAGTTTATCAGCAAGCACGCCTGAGCAACCCGGAATTGCGTAAATCCGCCGCCGATCGCGATGCTGCATTCGAAAAAATCAACGAAGCACGTAGTCCTTTACTGCCTCAACTGGGCTTAGGTGCCGATTACACCTACAGCAACGGCTACCGCGATGCTAACGGCGTGAACTCAAATGCCACCAGCGCGTCCTTGCAATTAACGCAGACCCTTTTCGATATGTCGAAATGGCGTGCGCTGACCCTGCAGGAAAAATCGGCGGGTATTCAGGACGTGACTTTCCAGACGGACCAGCAGACGCTGATCCTCAACACCGCGAGCGCCTATTTTAAAGTGCTGAACGCCATTGACGTTCTCTCTTACACCCAGGCGCAGAAAGAGGCGATTTATCGTCAGTTGGATCAAACCACCCAGCGTTTCAACGTGGGTCTGGTGGCCATCACTGACGTGCAAAACGCCCGTTCGCAATACGATACCGTGCTGGCCAACGAAGTGACCGCCCGTAACGATCTCGACAATGCGGTTGAAGAACTGCGTCAGGTTACCGGCAACTACTACCCGGAGCTGGCATCGCTGAACGTTGACAGCTTCAAAACCGACAAGCCGCAGGCGGTGAACGCCCTGCTGAAAGAAGCCGAAAACCGCAACCTGACGTTGTTGCAGGCACGTCTGAGCCAGGATCTGGCACGTGAGCAGATTCGCCAGGCGCAGGATGGTCACCTGCCAACGCTGGACTTAACTGCCTCTACCGGCGTATCTGATACCTCCTACAGTGGTTCGAAAACCCGCGGCAGCGCGGTAGGCTCCCAGTATGACGACAGCAACATGGGCCAGAACAAAGTCGGCCTGAGCTTCTCGCTGCCGATTTATCAGGGCGGGATGGTGAACTCGCAGGTGAAACAGGCGCAATACAACTTTGTTGGCGCCAGTGAGCAACTGGAAAGTGCCCACCGTAGCGTAGTGCAGACCGTACGTTCTTCCTTCAACAATATCAATGCGTCAATCAGCAGCATTAACGCGTACAAACAAGCGGTGGTTTCCGCCCAGAGCTCATTAGACGCGATGGAAGCAGGCTACTCCGTGGGTACACGTACTATCGTTGATGTATTGGATGCGACCACCACGCTGTACAACGCCAAGCAGCAACTGGCGAATGCGCGTTATAACTACCTGATCAACCAGCTGAATATCAAGTCAGCGCTGGGTACGTTGAACGAGCAGGATCTGGTGGCGCTGAACAACACGTTGGGCAAACCGATCTCCACCTCGCCGGAACACGTCGCGCCGGAAACCCCGCAGATGGACGCGAACGCTGACGGCTATGCCGCCAACGCGACAGCCCCCGCCACGCAACCGGCGTCGGTACGTTCTTCCAGCAGCAACGGTAAAAATCCGTTCCGTAATTAAACGCGATGACGGGGCTGCGGCCCCGTCTGAACGTAAGGCAACGTAAAGATCCCGCCATTGTTCCGCATTCCCGCCTCTTCTCGCTTCATTTTCAACCACTCATCCTCTATCCTGAGCAGTAATAACCACTGGGTCCAGGAAAGACGAAAATGAAACGGACAAAATCCATCCATCACGCCTCGTTCCGCAAAAGCTGGAGCGCACGCCATCTGACGCCTGTGGCGTTAGCCGTTACCGCTGTGTTTATGCTGGCGGGCTGTGAGAAAAGCGATGAAACCGTATCGCTGTATCAGAATGCGGATGACTGCTCGGCAGCCAATCCGGGTAAAAGTGCAGAATGTACCACCACATACAACAATGCGCTGAAAGAAGCGGAACGTACCGCGCCAAAATATGCCACTCGCGAAGATTGTATCGCTGAGTTCGGTGAAGGCCAGTGTCAGCAAGCCCCTGCTCAGGCAGGCATGGCGCCAGAAGCGCAGGCACAGCAGTCCAGCGGCAGTTTCTGGATGCCGCTGATGGCGGGTTATATGATGGGCCGCATGATGGGCGGCGGCGCGGGCTTTGCGCAGCAACCGCTGTTCAGCTCGAAAAACCCGGCCAGCCCGGCTTACGGTAAATACACCGATGCGGGTGGTAAAAACTACGGCGCCGCACAGCCTGGTCGTACGATGACGGTTCCTAAAACCGCCATGGCGCCGAAACCGGCAACCACCTCTACCGTAACGCGCGGTGGCTTCGGTGAATCTGTAGCCAAACAGAGCGCCATGCAGCGTAGCGCAAGCGGCACCTCCACGCGTTCAATGGGTGGCTGATACGCATGGAAAGAGTCAGTATTACCGAACGCCCGGACTGGCGCGATAAAGCCACGGAATACGGTTTTAATTTTCACACCATGTACGGCGAACCGTACTGGTGTGAAGATGCCTATTACAAACTCACGCTGGCCCAGGTTGAAAAGCTGGAAGATGTGACCGCTGAGCTGCACCAGATGTGTCTCAAGGTGGTCGAGAAAGTGATCGCCAGCGACGAACTAATGACCAAATTCCGTATTCCTAAGCACACCTGGGGCTTTGTTCGTCAGTCCTGGCAGACAAACCAGCCGTCGCTTTACTCGCGTCTTGATCTGGCGTGGGATGGCTCTGGCGAACCGAAGCTGCTGGAGAACAACGCCGATACTCCGACCTCGCTGTACGAAGCGGCGTTTTTCCAGTGGATCTGGCTTGAAGATCAGATCAATGCGGGCAATCTGCCGGAAGGCAGCGACCAGTTTAACAGCCTGCAGGAAAAGCTCATCGAGCGCTTCGCCGAGCTGCGTGAGCAGTACGGCTTCCAGCTTCTGCATCTGACCTGCTGTCGTGATACGGTTGAAGATCGCGGCACCATTCAGTATCTGCAGGATTGTGCAGCGGAAGCGGAGATCGCCACTGAATTCCTCTATATTGAAGATATTGGGCTGGGTGAAAAAGGTCAGTTCACGGATTTACAGGATCAGGTGATAGCCAACCTGTTCAAACTCTATCCGTGGGAGTTTATGCTGCGCGAGATGTTTTCCACTAAGCTGGAAGACGCTGGCGTGCGCTGGCTGGAGCCGGCCTGGAAAAGCATTATCTCCAACAAGGCGCTGTTGCCGCTGCTGTGGGAAATGTTCCCGAACCATCCGAACCTGCTTCCCGCTTATTTCGCCGAAGACGATTATCCGCAGATGGAAAAATTCGTCGTGAAACCGATCTTCTCGCGTGAAGGCGCAAACGTCTCCATTATCGAGAACGGTAAAACAATCGAAGCAGTGGAAGGACCGTACGGTGAAGAAGGCATGATCGTACAGCAGTTTCATCAACTGCCGAAATTTGGCGACAGTTATATGCTGATCGGTAGCTGGTTGATCAACGATCAGCCTGCCGGGATCGGTATTCGCGAAGACAGAGCGCTGATCACTCAGGATCTGTCCCGCTTCTACCCGCATATTTTTGTCGAGTAATTGAGAACGCCGGGTGGCGACTCCGCCTTACCCGGCATTAATCATCCCACCTGTACCGACAGCATACTCAGGCTGCCCATCTCGATACCATCAACCGGGATCGTCATCGGTTCTTTACCATCCCATGCGCCCAGCACATACAGCAGCGGCAGATAGTGATCCGGTGTCGGGTTCGACAGTGAGCCGCCTTCATGATCGAGATAATTGACCAACGGATGCTGCTCAACCGGTCCCTGCCAGCTCAGGTTCGCTTTGACAAAATCATTGAACGATGTCGCCCACGGATACGGGTTATTATCGCCGTGCCAGCGCGCCGTGCGCAGGTTATGCACTACGTTGCCGCTGGCCACCAGCATGATGCCTTCATCACGCAGCGCCGCCAGTTTACGCCCGATTTCAAAATGCCAGGCCGCCGGTTTGGTGCTATCAATGCTCAACTGCACCATCGGGATATCGGCATTCGGGTACATCTTTATCAGCACACCCCAAGAACCGTGGTCAAAGCCCCAGGCTTCTTTGTCGAGCGCAACCGGCACCGGTGCAAGCAAATCAACCAGGTGCTGCGCCAGTTCAGGTGAGCCGGGCGCCGGGTAATGCGTGTCGTACAACGCCTGCGGGAAACCGCCGAAATCATGAATGGTCTTAGGCGCTTCCATCGCGGTGACGCCGGTACCTCGGGTGTACCAGTGGGCAGACACCACCACAATCGCTTTCGGACGCGGCAGTGTCTCCCCAAGCTGCTGCCAGGCGCGGGTATACAGGTTATCTTCCAGAACGTTCATCGGACTGCCGTGTCCCAAAAACAATGCTGGCATACGAATTGAAGACATGATGATATCCTTACTCAGGGAGTCATTTTGATGGTCTTACAATACCCTCTTTCGATGAATGAAGAACTCTGATAACCATGATGATGATCATCAGTTATTTTGAAGGTCAGCGAGATGTATAAGGAGTCATTGATGTCAGTACCTTTAATTCTGACCTTACTGGCGGGGGCCGCCACGTTCATTGGCGCGTTTCTTGGCGTACTGGGGCAAAAGCCCTCTAATCGCCTGCTGGCGTTTTCGCTCGGATTTGCCGCCGGGATCATGCTGCTGATCTCTTTGATGGAGATGCTGCCCGCCGCGCTGGGTACAAAGGGAATGCCGCCAGTTCTGGGCTACGGCATGTTTATCATCGGCCTGCTGGGTTATTTTGGTTTGGATCGTCTGCTTCCACATGCCCACCCGCAGGATCTGATGCAAAAAAGAACGCAGCCGATTCCTGGCTCGATTAAACGTACCGCCATCCTGCTGACGCTGGGGATCAGTCTGCACAACTTCCCGGAAGGAATTGCCACCTACGTCACCGCCAGCAGTAACCTGGAGTTAGGATTCGGCGTCGCGCTGGCGGTTGCCCTGCATAATATTCCGGAAGGTCTGGCAGTCGCCGGGCCGGTCTATGCGGCCACCGGTTCTAAACGAACCGCGATTTTCTGGGCGGGCATTTCCGGGATGGCAGAAATATTGGGCGGTGTGCTGGCGTGGCTAATTCTTGGTAGCCTGGTGTCACCTGTCGTTATGGCGGCGATTATGGCCGCAGTCGCCGGCATTATGGTTGCGCTGTCGGTGGATGAACTGATGCCGCTGGCAAAAGAGATCGATCCCAACAACAACCCCAGCTATGGCGTTCTGTGCGGAATGTCGGTGATGGGGCTGAGTCTGGTCATACTTCAGACGATGGGGATCGGGTAACAGAGAGGGCAGGAAGCGGTTATTCCTGCTCTTTAGTCATGACGCGTTCTTCATCATCACGACGAAGTAATTTATTGCGGATTTCCATTAGCGCATCACGATCCTGCCGAAACGCCTTACAGTAGCGTTTCATGTGGCAAACATATCCCACGACCACCAGAACAATTAATACAATCCAGTACCAGGCAATAAACATCCTTTTACCCTTAAAATTTAACATTAACAGATATTTAGCGTTAAAATTTAACATACCTATAAGTAGGTAGGATTATATACTGGCATAGTATGAAATCGAAAAGATGATTTCGATCATAGAGAAAAAGATTGGATGTTTATTAACCGACAGGATGTTTGAAAAAGCGAAATTTGCCGGATAAGGTGCTTGCACCACTATCCGGCAAGGCAGAGTTAGCTGGCTTTACGTTCGTGCGCCTGTCGGTAAGCCACCAGGTCTTCGATCGTCACAACAGCCATATTGTGTTTGCCTGCAAAGTCGATGCACTCCGGCGCACGCGCCATGCTGCCATCATCATTGGTCAGTTCACACAGGACACCCGCCGGTTTGAAGCCCGCCAGCGTCACCAGATCGATGGTCGCTTCGGTGTGGCCACCGCGGGTCAATACGCCGCCCGGCTGAGCGCGCAATGGGAAAACGTGTCCCGGACGGTTCAGATCGGAAGGTTTTGCGCCATCGGCGATCGCCGCACGAACGGTGGTCACGCGATCGGCTGCGGAAACGCCGGTTGTAACACCTACCGCCGCTTCAATAGTCACGGTAAAACCGGTGCCATAAGCGCTGGTGTTATTTTCCACCATCATCGGCAGATCGAGTTGTTTACGACGATCTTCGGTGATGCACAGGCAGACAATACCGCTACCGTGACGGATGGTCAGTGCCATCTGCTCAACGGTCATGGTTTCTGCCGGGAAAATCATATCGCCTTCGTTTTCACGATCTTCGTCATCCAGCACCATCACACCGCGGCCTTCGCGCAGCGCAGACAGAGCGTGTTCGACACGTTCAAAAGGCGTACCAAAAGAGGAAAGTAGCGTCTGATTCATGGTAAAAAAACCTCACTAAAATTATGGTTACCAGAATCAGGGCAGTCTTAGGAGTACCGACAAGCGGCAAAAAAATAACGTGAGCGGGTCCATGCCCGACTGGATCGTTACTCTCTCCCATCCGGACTCTAACCGTCGGCCCCGGAATTACACCGGATCTGCTGACCTTTAGGTTTGCACCCAAAGCGCTCGCGGGCTTTCAACCTGAGTTGATTTACCGCCGGTGGGGAATTTCGCCCCGCCCTGAGAATAAGCGGATTAACTATAACGCTATTGATTACCTTCATCAACGCCTTTACCCGCATTAACATCACACAATTCTGGTTTATGCCTTACGCAGATCGCACTACAATGAGCGTTAACACTTACCAGTTCAGGGAAACCACTATGATTGACCCGAAAAAAATTGAGCAGATCGCTCGCCAGGTTCACGAGTCGATGCCGAAAGGGATCCGGGAGTTCGGGGAAGATGTCGAGAAGAAAATCCGTCAAACGCTGCAATCTCAGCTGACGCGTCTCGATCTGGTGAGCCGCGAAGAGTTTGATGTTCAGACCCAGGTACTGCTACGCACCCGTGAAAAGCTGGCGCTGCTGGAGCAACGTTTGAGCGAGCTGGAAGCGCGTCAGGCCACTGAAGAAGTCAAACCTGCGCCCGCCATCCCACCAGTAGAACCGCAAGCGTAAAAACAGCAACGGGCCGCAAGGCCCGTTGACATATCAATGTTCCACTTCTAACTTTCTGGCGTTCATTGCCTGCTGGCAGTAGTGCGCGTAGCGTTTGCAAAACCAGCTGCGGTGCTCTTCATCCATATTGCCGGTAACCGCCTGGATATCAACAGGGCGACCTTCAGCCTGCATTCTGGCAAAACTCCGCGCCAGGAAATCGAAATTGTTCATCGAATAAACACTGTTGTTCATTAGCATATCCTCCAGTCGGTGAATCTCTGTTAAGGTCATATGCTTTTTTCTGATACCAGTATTTACCGGGAGGCGTAGCAGGTTTGTACATATTGTGCGCAAATCAGTTGCCTGATGTCACACTTTGGGAACACGGGTGATGCCCGATTTCCAGACATCACCGCCAGTGGTTATTTATCGCTGTCTTTCTGAATTTTTTTGATGATATTGGTGGTGGAGCAACCGTCTTCAAAGTTGAGCACCAGCACTTCGCCGCCGTTGGCCCACACCTCTTCACTACCGGCAATCTCTTCTGGCTTATAGTCACCACCTTTCACCAACAGATCCGGTAATACGCCTGCAATCAGGCGCTGCGGCGTATCTTCTTCAAAGGAGACCACCCAGTCAACGGCTTCCAGCGCGGCCAGCACGATCATCCGCTGTTCGAGCGGATTCACCGGGCGCGTTTCCCCTTTCAGCCGTTTCGTCGATGCATCGCTGTTGACCGCGACAATTAAGCGATCGCCCAGCTTACGTGCGTTTGCGAGATAGGAGACGTGACCGGCGTGCAGAATGTCAAACACCCCGTTGGTCATGACGACTTTCTCACCACGCTTACGGGCACTGGCAACGGCCTGCTTCAGCTCGTCTTCTGTCATCACGCCAAAGCCGGTTTCCGCACGGCCGCGTACCGCGTTTTCCAGTTCGATAGGCGACACAGTGGAGGTCCCCAGCTTACCGACCACCACACCCGCCGCCGCATTGGCGAAGAAGCAGGCTTCTTCCAGCGAATTACCGGCAGCCAGCGTCGCCGCCAGCACACCAATAACCGTGTCGCCCGCACCGGTCACGTCATACACTTCCTGCGCCTGCGTCGGCATATGCAGCGGGGCTTTGCCCGGTTGCAGCAGTGTCATCCCTTGCTCGGAGCGGGTGACCAGTAGCGCGGAAAGCTCGAAATCGGCAATCAGCTTCATGCCACGTTCAACAATTTCTTCTTCGCTTTTGCATTTTCCTGCCACCGCTTCGAACTCAGAGAGGTTTGGCGTCAGTAGCGTCGCGCCGCGATAGCGGGCAAAATCAGTCCCTTTCGGATCGATCAGCACCGGCACTCCGGCTTTACGCGCCAGCGCGATCATCTGCTGAACGCTGGCCAGCGCGCCTTTCGCATAGTCAGACAGCACCAGCGCCCCAATCGAGCTCAGCGCCTGGTTGATACGCTCATGCAGCGGCTGCGGATCCACACCTTCAAAACCTTCTTCGAAGTCGAGACGAATCAGTTGCTGGTTGCGTGAAAGCACGCGCAGTTTGGTGATAGTAGGATGGGTCGGGACAGAAACAAAGTCGCATTTCACGTTCACGTCCGCCAGCGTTTTGCTGAGCGCGCGCGCGGCATCGTCAATACCGGTCAGTCCGACCAGGCGCGAATTTGCTCCCAGAGAGGCAATGTTCATCGCCACGTTCGCCGCACCGCCCGGACGTTCTTCGATGGTATCGACTTTCACCACCGGTACCGGCGCTTCAGGTGAAATACGGCTGGTGGGCCCGTACCAGTAGCGATCCAGCATCACATCACCGACAACCAAGACTCCTGCACGTTCAAACTCTGGCAGCGTTACTTTCATTCCTGTCTCCTGAGAGATTCAAAATTTGCGCGCGATAATAGCACACTTCATTCTTCAACCAGCCACTTCTGCCAGCTTGCCCGCACCAGCGTACGTTCCGCCTCAAAACACGTTTGCGTCACATGGCCTGGCAGCTCCTGTAAGGCAAGGTGATGTAACTCATCGCGCAGCGTGGTGTAGGCGTGGGTCAACGCCATCGCCTCCTGCTCGTCCATAATGTCGTTTTGCGCTAACAGTTCCAGAATGCGCACATTATCCGACCAGCGGGTCAGTTTGGGTTTGTCATGGGCATAACGTAGCACCAGATATTGCGTGATAAATTCGATATCCGTAATACCGCCTTCATCAGCTTTAATATCAAAGCGATCGCGATGTTTATTGCCCAGATGCGCGCGCATTTTTTCACGCATTTCGCGCACCTCGTTCTGCAACGTTTTGCCATCGCGAGGCTGCGTCATAATATCGCGACGCACCGAATCAAACTGCGAGGTCAGTTGCGGGTCGCCGTAAACCACTCGTGCGCGCACCAGCGCCTGATGCTCCCACGTCCAGGCCTCATTTTTCTGATAATCCGCAAAGGACTCTGTGGAAGTCACCAGCATCCCCGCAGCCCCAGACGGACGCAACCGGGCATCCACTTCATACAGGATGCCCGAGGAGGTGCGGGTGCTGAACAGATGCATAATGCGCTGCGCCAGCCGCAGATAGAACTGCCGCCCGTCAATTTCCCGTTCACCGTCGGTCATCACGTCAACGGGGCAGTCATGCAGGAAGATCAAATCGAGATCGGAGCTGTAGCCCAATTCCCAACCGCCCAGCTTGCCGTAGCCTACCACCGCAAAACCGCGTCCTGCACGCTCGGTAAGATGCGTCGGCTGGCCGTAGCGCGCCACCATTTGCAGCCACGCTTGTTGCACAACGGCGTCAATCATCGCCTCCGCCAGCCAGGTCAGGTGGTCGCTGACTTTCATCACCGGCAGCGTACCGGCAATATCCGCGGCGGCAATACGCAGCAGTTGCGTTTGCTTGAACTGCCGCAGGGCTTCCAGCTGTTGTTCTTCATCATCTTCCGGGACGCGCAGTAAATACTGACGTAACTCATCACGATACGCGTCGGTCGCCGTCGGCTGATAGAGCGTATTCGGATCGAGCAGTTCATCGAGCAGCAGCGGATAGCGCGCCAACTGACTGGCGACCATCGGCGACGCTGCGCAGAGCGAAATCAGATGCTTCAGTGCGCCGGGGAATTCACTCAGCAGCTCCAGATAGGTGGTGCGGGTGACAATCCCCACCAGCAGCGGCGTAATGCGCGACAGCGGGAGAGACGCGTCCTGGCGCGTGCAGACATCACTCAGCAGGTGCGGCATCAGGTGGTCGAGCACCTGGCGACCGCGCGGGCCTATCGTGCGTTTATCCAGTTCTTTACGGAAATCGGCAATCAACGCCAGCACGCGCAGGCGATCGTCATCCGTAAGATGCGACAGCACCGGCGGCGTGTCATCTTCCTGCAAGGCATCCTGCCACAGTTCGCGCCACTGTTCCGAGAGCGCATCTTCCTGCGTGTCAGTTTCGTCATCGCCTATCAGCTCGTTAAACACGCGCCGAACGTTCGCCATGTGCCCTTCCAGCGTTTCCATCAGCTGCGACCAGTTATCCGCATTCATTCCCCAGGCCAGCCGCGCCCGGTTAAGTTCATCGCCCGGCAGCGTCTGAGTCTGTTCATCGTTAATGCTTTGCAGCAGGTTTTCCAGTCGACGCAGGAAGAGGTAGGCCAGTCGCAACTGTTCGGCATCGTTTTCCGGCAGCAAATGCAGTGCGGCGATCGCGCTTAACGTCGGCAGCAGTGAACGCGATTGCAGCGACGGCTCACGCCCGCCGCGAATCAACTGAAATACCTGCACAATAAATTCGATTTCGCGAATGCCGCCCGCGCCGAGCTTGATGTTATCTTTCAGCCCCCGGCGACGAACTTCACGGGCAATCATCCCCTTCATATTGCGCAACGACTGGATCACACTGAAGTCGATATAACGGCGGAAGACGAATGGGCGCAGCATGGCGCGCAGTTCATCGACATAACGACCGTCGGTATCGCCCATGATCCGCGCCTTGACCATCGCGTAGCGCTCCCAGTCGCGCCCTTGCTCCTGGTAATAATCTTCCAGCGCCGCAAAACTCAGCACCAACGGGCCGCTGTCGCCAAACGGACGCAGCCGCATGTCCACCCGATAGACAAAACCATCCTGGGTAGGCTGATCCAGAACCTTGATCAGCCGCTGCCCCATGCGTGTAAAAAACTGCGCGTTATCGAGTTCGCGGCGTCCCCCCTGGGTAGAGCCGTGCTCAGGCCAGGCAAAGATCAGATCGATGTCCGAAGAAAAATTCAGCTCACCGCCGCCCAGTTTGCCCATGCCTAAAATCAGCAGCGGCTGTGGGATACCGTCCTGACTGCACGGCGTTCCCCATTCCCGACAGCAGGCGTCGTACAGCCAGTCGCGCGCGCTGACGATCAGCGTTTCGGCCAGATGGCTTAACTGTTGCAGAATGTCGGTATCGTCCACCAGCGACAGCGCCTGCGCCCAGGCAATGCGCACCATCACGCGGCGGCGAAACAGACGCAGCTCATGCATCAGCGCCGCTTCATCATTCACCGTTGCCAGCGCCGCCTGTAACCATTCGCCGTATTGTTGCCAATCATCGGCCTGCGGCGGCGCGCTTTCCAGTTCCGTCAGCCAGTGAGGATGTGCAATGATGCTGTCCCGCACAAAATCACTGAATGTAAGTACTGACTTCGCTTGTACGCCAGATACGGATTCAGGTAACTGCTCTGCAATGGTTTGCCAGTACTGCTGTAACGGTGACGAAAGCGGCTTCATTAAAAGGTTCCTTGTAACGTTGCCGGATGGGGGCATTACGCCTTATCCGGTCTACAAAACATGTCGATCCGTAGGCCTGATAAGCGCAGCGCCATCAGGCACTCCGGTTATCGTTTCCCGCTGTGCAACCAGAACGGTTGCTGGTTGTTCGCCTCATTGCGGAAATGTTCAATTTCAATGTGTTGGCCGTTGGCAATAGCGTGATACAGCCCTTGCCAGTTCTCCAGCCAGGCCTGAACCACCGGCGTATCGTAATACCCCGCCAGCAGCAAAACGGTGTCGATATCGCGGCGTAAACGCGGCAACTGATCGCGATACTGGTCACCCAGCGGTTGTCCAAAAACGCTTTTCAGCTCAGCGGCGGTACGCGAAAGATGGATATCGGCGAAGCGCTTGAAAGAATCCGCCATTTTGGCCTGCGCCTTTGCATCCAGAAACGGCTGCCAGGCTTTGGTCACCAGCCACTCAGTCAGCGCCAGTTTCGCCATCGCCGTTTGGGTGGTATACACCGCCGTCACGGCAGAAACCGCAGAAGCGATGGTCGCTTCCGACTGGGTGAGCAGATCACGTAAGTGAGCGCTCGCTTTACGCGGAACGATGCCGCCAAACAGCATCAGGGTGTGACGCACCAGGCCCATCGCGGCCAGCACATGCGCCTTCGCGGCCTTATTGTCGCGAACCCAGAGTTCTTCGTGGTACTGCCATTGTGCCAGCGCCAGCTCCAGAGCGGCTTCCAGCCCGTGTTCCACGCTGGCTTTCGCGGGTGCTTTCAGCACCGCAGTCGGTTTGATCTCGCGTGGAGGATTCCCCTGCGCCAGATGATATCCACGCGCCGCTTTACTCAGGCTGCCCTGGCGCAGACCCGCCTGGTTCACCAGCTGATTCGCCAGCTTCAGAACCGCCCGGGTGTCGCCGCTCAGCAGTTCAAGCTCCAGCTCGCAAATCGGCTCCGCCAGTTCACCTGCTTTCACTTCGCCTAAATCGAGGGCGATTTCAATCTGGCTGCCATCCACGGTCAACAGCCATTTTTCACGTTCAAAATCGGTGCTGAACAGCGGCTGCACGCGGGAGAGGAGATCGGCAGGCAGCTCACCGTTGGGCCACACCTCCGGCGGAAATTGCGTTAAATCCAGCGTGGGCTCATTCAGGGGAACATTGTATTCCGGTCGCTGGTGTAAACCGCCGGTCACTCGTCCGGCAATTTTTAGGGTCATCTCATAGCGACCTTTCTCCCCACGAATACGCAGCCCCATATCGTGACCACGCAACCACTTATCCTCGGTCTCGTAGTAAATATTCAACAACGGGCTGGGTGCATGATGCTCGCCTCCGAGCGTATTCAGATGGTCACGCAGCGCGTTCACGGCGTCGTGATTAACGATAAATTTTAATTCAATTTCCTGAGCCATGGCCTTGTACTTACCGGTTATGTCACATAAGAGAGAATCACGACGAACTTACGGTGATCTTTTTTGTCAGTAGATAGTATTTTGCGCCAAATTGCCATGCAACGAGCAATTTGACGGGCGTAAAAGTTTTGAAGTAGCGGTAAACCGGACACAGATGATTCCGATTGATGTTGAATGCTTTGCGTAGAGACACTGATACCACTACTATCGTTCCACTTTCTATGACAATAACGACAGCCTGATGCCAAAATTACGCCTGATTGGATTTATGTTACTCGCACTTAGCGCTACTGCCGTGTCTCACGCCGAAGAAAAGCGCTATGTCTCTGATGAACTGAACACCTGGGTCCGCAGTGGTCCGGGGGATAATTATCGCCTCGTTGGCACGGTCAACGCGGGCGAAGAAGTCACACTGTTACAAACTGACGCCAACACGAACTACGCGCAGGTTAAAGACAGCACCGGGCGGACGGCCTGGATCCCGATGAAAGAGCTGAACAGCACGCCCAGCCTGCGCACCCGCGTGCCGGATCTGGAAAATCAGGTCAAAACGCTGACCGATAAGCTCAACAATATTGACACCACCTGGAATCAACGCACGGCTGACATGCAGCAGAAAGTGTCGCAGAGCGACAGCGTGATCAATGGGCTGAAAGAAGAGAATCAGAAGCTGAAGAACGAGCTGATTGTGGCGCAGAAGAAGGTCAGCGCCGCGAATTTGCAGCTTGATGATAAGCAACGCACCATCATCATGCAGTGGTTTATGTATGGCGGCGGCGTGCTGGGACTTGGCCTGCTGCTCGGTTTGATCCTGCCGCACATGATCCCAAGCCGAAAACGCAAAGACCGCTGGATGAACTAAATCGCCTTCTCCGCCACACTGTCATATGATTAAGGGATTGTATTTCCCTGGAGAGGTGGTGTGGCGTGAAGATTTATCTGGTCGGTGGTGCGGTTCGGGATACGCTGTTAGGGCTACCGGTTAAAGATAAAGATTGGGTGGTGGTTGGTGCCACGCCGCAACAAATGCTCGACGCGGGCTACCAGCAGGTAGGTCGCGATTTTCCTGTTTTTCTCCATCCGCAAACCCACGAAGAGTATGCCCTGGCGCGTACCGAGCGTAAGTCTGGCTCGGGCTATACCGGATTCACCTGTTATGCCGCGCCGGACGTCACGCTGGAAGACGATCTCCAGCGCCGTGACCTGACCATTAATGCCCTGGCGCAAGATGGTGACGGTGAGATCGTCGATCCCTATCACGGTCGGCGCGATCTGGAGCAACGCCTGCTGCGCCATGTTTCACCAGCCTTTAATGAAGATCCGCTTCGCGTCCTGCGGGTGGCGCGTTTTGCCGCCCGCTATGCGCATCTGAGCTTCCGCATTGCTGACGAAACCATGGCCCTGATGCGCGAAATGACGCACGCCGGTGAACTGGAACACCTGACGGCAGAGCGCGTGTGGAAAGAGACCGAGAACGCGTTAACCACGCGTAACCCGCAGGTCTATTTCCAGGTCTTACGCGACTGTGGCGCGCTACGCGTGTTGTTCCCGGAGGTTGATGCGCTGTTTGGCGTCCCTGCTCCGGCGAAGTGGCATCCGGAAATCGATACCGGGATTCATACCCTGATGACGTTGTCGATGGCGGCGCTGCTCAGTCCGGAAGTTGACGTGCGTTTTGCCACGCTGTGTCATGACCTCGGCAAAGGCCTGACTCCGCCGGAGCTCTGGCCGCGTCACCACGGGCACGGCCCGGCGGGCGTCAGACTGGTCGAACAGTTATGCCAGCGCCTGCGCGTCCCGAATGAAATCCGTGATTTAGCCAAACTGGTGGCGGAGTTCCACGATCTCATTCATACCTTCCCGATACTGCAACCTAAAACCATCGTGAAACTGTTTGATTCAATCGATGCCTGGCGCAAACCGCAACGCGTAGAGCAAATTGCGCTCACCAGCGAAGCTGACGTGCGCGGACGGACGGGATTTGAAGCCGCGGATTATCCGCAGGGGCGTTTGCTGCGGGAAGCGTGGAAAGTGGCGCAATCGGTGCCCACCAAAGACGTTGTCGAGGCCGGATTTAAAGGTATTGAGATTCGCGAGGAGTTGACCCGACGCCGGATTGCGGCGCTTGCCCGCTGGAAAGAGACTCGCTTCCCGAAGGCGGTCAATTAAGGTGTGAATGCCGGATGGCGCTGCGCTCATCCGGCATGAGAGGTCGGTCAGAAAAACACCACGTAGACCGCCGCGGCGACGATAAAACGATAGATCGCGAACGGTATGAAGGAGATCCGCTTAATCAATTGCAGGAAGGTTTTGATGGCAACCAATGCAACTACGAAGGCGGTGACAAAACCGACGGCAAACATGGGGATATCAGCCGCCGTCAGAAACGACCAGCTTTTGTAGAGATCCAATGCGGTGGCCCCCATCATCATCGGTACGGCCAGCAGGAACGAAAATTCAGACGCGGCATAACGGCTCACACCCATCAGCATCCCGCCGGAAATGGTCGCCCCGGAACGGGAGAAACCCGGCCACAACGCCAGGCACTGGAAGCAGCCAATCATGAATGCCTGACGGTAAGTCATGTCGTCCAGACCCGGTGCGCGCGGTTCTTTCGGTTTCAGACACTCTGCAGCGATCAACAGTAAACCGCCCACCACCAGCGCATACATCACATTAACCGGGTTAAACAGCGATTTGATCGTATCGTGGAAGACCAGTCCCAACACCACCGCCGGGATCATCCCCAACAGAATGTGGATCAGCGTTAAACGGCCTTTACTTTCCCCTTCACGCTGCAACGGACGACCAAAGTGAATACCGATCAGGCCAAACAGACGCCGCCAGAACATCACCACTACCGCGAGAATGGACCCCAACTGGATCACCACTTCAAACGTCTTTGCCGTATCACCCTCAAATCCCAACAGGTGGCCCACAATGATCATGTGTCCGGTGCTGGAAACTGGCAAAAACTCCGTCAATCCTTCGACCACACCCAAAATTGCCGCAATCAGCAGCGAGTGCATATCGCTCATCAATAAACCCCTAAGTAGAAAAATTTACAGCGCAAAATGATCCAGCTTCATACCCTCAATAATTTGCGTGCAGCCAACGCACATGCAACCTGAAGTATGACGGGTATAGGACTCTTTTATATCCGTTTGGTTTAACAAATATGAAGATAATTATTTTTCTTTCAGATTATTGCTACGCTCAATGATTACGCCCACATTGGCCGCGCGCGCCACCGCGCCGGGCTTACTGAGTTTGATGCGCACCCACGGCGAATTAAAGCGCGTCAGCAGCAGTTCGGCCACCTCTTCGGCAACGCGCTCCACCAGCGCGAAACGCCCGCCTTCTACATGATTAACAATCGTCTCGGCGATATCCGCATAGCTCAGGCAATCGGCGACATCGTCACTTTTTGCTGATTTTCGGTTATCCCATGCCATTTCGATATCGAACACCAGCTTCTGTTCAATCGTCTGTTCCCAGTCGTAAACACCAATAGTGGTGATTACCGAAAGTTGCTCTATAAATACAATATCCATCACGACCTGCCTGCTTTTTGGCTAACCCGGATACCACTTCCGGCGAAATATGCGTATTATCCACAGAAGTAGCGTTTTACACGACATTTTCAAAACGGAACAGCTTATGAGTGCAATCGCGCCTGGAATGATCCTCTTCGCGTACCTCTGCGGCTCCATTTCCAGTGCCATTCTGGTCTGCCGCATTGCTGGCTTGCCCGATCCGCGTAGCAGCGGCTCCGGCAACCCTGGCGCGACCAATGTGTTACGAATCGGTGGCAAGGGAGCAGCCGCAGCGGTCCTGATTTTCGACGTCCTGAAAGGGATGTTGCCCGTCTGGGGCGCGTATGCGCTGGGCGTTAGCCCGTTCTGGTTAGGTCTTATCGCCATCGCCGCCTGTCTGGGGCATATCTGGCCAGTCTTCTTTGGCTTCAAAGGAGGAAAAGGCGTGGCAACAGCCTTTGGCGCTATCGCGCCTATCGGTTGGGATCTCACCGGCGTAATGGCGGGCACCTGGTTGCTCACCGTTCTGTTAAGCGGCTATTCATCGCTGGGAGCGATCGTCAGCGCGCTGATTGCCCCGTTCTATGTCTGGTGGTTCAAACCGCAGTTCACCTTCCCGGTCTCCATGCTGTCGTGCCTGATTTTGCTGCGCCATCATGACAACATCCAGCGCCTGTGGCGCCGCCAGGAAACGAAAATCTGGACCAAACTGCGCAAGAGACGCGAGAAAGATCCCGAGTGAAGTTGGCCGGAAATGGCGTTGTCCAGCCCGGCCTACAGCACCTGATAGCCCTCGTCCGGCTTGCCTAAGCGCTGCTGGCACCATGCTGCCAGAAACTCCACACAGACTCTGAGCTTCACGCTGCGGTACAGTGGTTCCTGATATACCGCCCAGATGTTGGCGCTCTGCGCATATTCCGGCAACACTCGCACCAGTTTGCCGCTTACCAGAAACGGCTGCACATCCCACTCTGAACGCAACATGATGCCTTTGCCCTCCAGCGCCCATTGCAGAACGACTTCACCGCTGTTGGAAGAGAGATGCCCGCTCACTTTGACCGATTTTTTCGTCGTGCCATTTCCCAGTTCCCATATTCCGTGCGTCATGTCACGCTCTTTTGTCACCAGGCAATCATGGTTACTTAATTCCTGCAAGGTTTTGGGTTCAGGATATTTTTGTAAATATTCTGGGGAAGCACACAATATTCTTTTATTCTTTGTTAACAAATGCGCAATATAATAATCCGGGATCTCATCGTTAATACGAATATCGAGATCGATATTATCCTGAACCAAATCAATTTGCCGATCGAAGAGTTCAAAATGGACCTGTAACTCAGGATAATTGCGCATCAATTCGGTAATCGCAGGTGCAATATGACTGCGGCCAAATCCGAAGCTACAGCCAATACGAATCATCCCTTCCGGGCGCGTTTTGATTTGCGTCACATCATCAATCAGGCGCTGATATTGCGTCAGGATCACCAGTGCCTGTTCATAACAACGCTGACCGCTTTCCGTCAGCGCCACCCCGCGCGCCGAGCGGTTAAGCAGCGTAGTGCCGAGCGTAGTTTCCAGAATCTGGATCCGCTTCGTCACAAAGGCAGGCGTTTGTCCGAGGGCGCATGCTGCGGCGCTAAAACTGCCCGTATGGACGATTTCCACCAGCACCTGAAGGTCTTTGGCTAAGGGCCAGTTTTTGAGCATTTTTCGGGGTGTCCATGATAATTGATACCTGAAGTGTAATTCGCAATCTAAGGTTAATCTCTGCCTTTGCTCAATTTTCATCATCTTTCTTCAGCATCATTCACGAACTGTTAATTGCATATACACAGTGGCAAATAATATAAAACCACACATTCAATGGTAGTTTGTGAGGGAGAATTTATTTCCAGACAAATAAAAGAACTGGAGTTGACATGATGAGCAATCAAAATAATCAAAATGCGGTTAATACGCTGACGGAAATAGTCGCCAATTTTACCGCCATGATTTCCACGCGCATGCCCGACGATGTGGTGGACAAATTAAAACAGCTACGGGATGCCGAAACCTCAAAGATGGGGCAAATCATCTACCACACGATGTTCGACAACATGCAGAAGGCTATCGATCTTAACCGTCCGGCTTGCCAGGACACCGGTGAGATCATGTTCTTCGTGAAGGTTGGCTCCCGTTTCCCGCTATTGGGTGAGTTGCAAAGTATTCTCAAGCAAGCGGTGGAAGACGCCACGGTGAAAGCGCCGCTGCGCCACAACGCGGTAGAAATTTTTGACGAAGTGAATACCGGTAAAAATACCGGTAGCGGCGTACCGTGGGTGACATGGGACATTGTCCCTGATGGCGAAGACGCGGAAATTGAAGTTTACATGGCCGGCGGCGGCTGCACGTTGCCGGGGCGCTCCAAAGTGCTGATGCCTTCCGAAGGCTACGAAGGCGTGGTGAAGTTCGTCTTTGAAAACATCTCGACGCTGGCCGTCAACGCCTGCCCGCCGGTGCTGGTCGGTGTGGGGATCGCCACCTCCGTTGAAACCGCCGCCGTGCTGTCCCGTAAAGCGGTACTGCGTCCGATCGGCACCCGCCATCCGAACCCCAAAGCGGCAGAGCTTGAATTGCGTCTGGAAGAAGGGTTGAACCGGCTGGGCATTGGCCCGCAGGGGCTCACCGGCAACAGTTCGGTGATGGGCGTGCATATTGAATCCGCCGCGCGTCACCCGTCGACCATTGGCGTCGCTGTCTCTACCGGCTGCTGGGCGCACCGTCGCGGTACGCTGCTGGTCCATTCTGACCTCTCCTTCGAAAACCTGTCTCACACCCGGAGCGCGTTATGAAAAAGATCCTCACAACCCCGATCAAAGCCGAAGACCTGGAAGACATCCGCGTTGGCGATGTGATCTATCTGACCGGTACGCTGGTGACCTGCCGCGACGTCTGCCACCGCCGCCTGATCGAACTAAAGCGCCCGATCCCCTACGACCTCAACGGTAAAGCGATTTTCCATGCCGGACCGATCGTGCGTAAGAACGGTGAAAAATGGGAGATGGTCTCCGTCGGCCCCACCACCAGCATGCGCATGGAAGCCTTTGAAAAAGAGTTCATTGAGCAGACGGGTGTCAAACTGGTGGTGGGTAAAGGCGGCATGGGGCCGCTAACGGAAGAAGGTTGCCAGAAGTTCAAGGCGCTACACGTGATCTTCCCGGCAGGCTGCGCGGTGCTGGCAGCCACTCAAGTGGAAGAGATCGAAGAAGTACACTGGATGGAGCTCGGTATGCCGGAATCGCTGTGGGTTTGCCGGGTGAAAGAGTTCGGTCCGCTGATTGTCTCTATCGACACCCACGGCAACAACCTGATCGCCGAAAACAAAAAACAGTTCGCCGAACGTCGCGGTCCCATCGTCGACGAAATCTGCGAACACGTGCATTACATCAAATAACCCTTCCGGAGAGGCCTCGGCCTCTCCCTCTTTCGCAGGGATACGACAATGGCACCTTTATCTGGTTGGTGGCGATATCTGGCTCCGCTGGTGGTCATCGCCATTATTGCTGTTTTGCCCGTCCCCACCGGTCTTGAGAGCCACACCTGGCTCTACTTTGCGGTCTTTACCGGGGTTATCGTGGGACTCATTCTGGAACCGGTACCCGGCGCAGTCGTGGCGATGATTGGGATATCAATTATCGCGGTTCTCTCGCCGTGGCTTTTGTTCAGCCCCGAACAACTCGCCCAGGACGGATTCAAATTTACGTCCAAAGCGCTCTCGTGGGCAGTTTCTGGTTTTTCTAACTCGGTGATCTGGTTGATTTTCGCCGCCTTCATGTTTGGCACCGGCTATGAAAAAACCGGCCTCGGTCGGCGTATCGCGCTGATGCTGGTGAAAAAAATGGGGCACCGCACGCTGTTTCTCGGCTACGCGGTGATGTTCTCCGAGCTGATTCTTGCTCCCGTTACACCGTCTAACTCCGCACGCGGCGCAGGGATCATCTACCCGATTATCCGCAACCTGCCGCCGCTCTATAATTCAAAACCCAACGATCCCAGCGCCCGTTCCATTGGTTCTTATATTATGTGGATGGGGATCACCGCCGACTGCGTGACCAGCGCCATTTTCCTGACGGCGATGGCACCGAACCTGCTGCTGATTGGTCTGATGAAGACCGCGTCCCATACGGCGCTGAGCTGGGGCGACTGGTTCTTAGGCATGCTGCCGCTGAGCATTCTGCTGGTTCTGTTGGTGCCGTGGCTCGCCTATGTGCTATATCCGCCCGTGCTGAAGTCGGGCGATCAGGTGCCACGCTGGGCGGAATCGGAACTCAAAGAGATGGGGCCGCTCTGCTCGCGTGAGAAAAAGATGCTGGTGCTGATGGTAGGCGCCCTGGTGCTGTGGATCTTCGGTGGGGACTACATCGATGCCGCGATGGTCGGTTACAGCGTCGTTGCCCTGATGCTGGTGCTGCGCATCATCTCCTGGGATGACATCGTCAGTAATAAATCGGCGTGGAACGTCTTCTTCTGGCTGGCCTCGCTTATCACCCTCGCAACCGGACTGAACAACACCGGCTTTATCACCTGGTTTGGCAAACTGCTGGCGAGCGGATTGAGCGGCTACTCACCGGTGATGGTGATGATCGCGCTGATCGTGGTGTTCTGGCTGTTGCGTTACTTCTTTGCCAGCGCCACGGCGTATACGTCCGCGCTGGCACCGATGATGATCGCCGCCGCGCTGGCGATGCCGGAAATTCCCTTACCGGTCTTCTGCCTGATGGTCGGTGCGGCTATTGGTCTGGGCAGCATTCTCACTCCGTATGCGACCGGACCAAGCCCTATCTACTATGGCAGCGGTTATCTGCCGACCGTGGATTACTGGCGGCTGGGGGCAATTTTCGGTCTGATTTTCCTGGTGCTGCTGCTGGCGACCGGGCTTATCTGGATGCCTCTCGTTTTGCTTTAACCCCGTTGGGGCGGCAGGGCTGTCGCCCCTTTTTTCCATAAGCGTCTCATATGACCGTTTTCCCGCCGCGCTGAGGCATACTTTTTGCTATGCAAACACCCTCACGCTGAGAAGGGAAACGCTCTGGAAACCCTTGCGCACAAGACACCGACACGGGGCTGGCAGGCCGAACTCGACCTGCGGTTTAGCCATACCGCGCACAAAACGGTGCTCACCCATGCACGCCACGTCGGTCCCCTGACGGTTCAACGGCCATTTTATCCGCAAGACGATGTTTGCCACCTCTATTTACTCCACCCGCCCGGCGGAATTGTCGGCGGTGATGAGCTGCACATTTCCGTCACGCTGGACGAAAACAGTCACGTATTAATCACCATGCCCGGCGCGGGTAAGTTTTATCGTAGCGCAGGCCCACAGGCGTGCCTGCATCAGACGTTCACGCTGGCCCCAAACGCGACGCTGGAATGGCTGCCGCAGGATACGATCCTGTTCCCCGGCGCTAACGCCAGCCTCCGCTCCGTATTTCATCTCACCGCTGAAAGCCACCTGCTGGGCTGGGATCTGCTCTGCCTCGGGCGACCGGTTATGCAAGAAACGTTCAGCCACGGCACGCTGCATAACCGTCTGGAGATCTGGCGCGACGGGCAGCCGCTGCTCATTGAACGCCTGACGCTGAGGGATGGGGATCTCTCGGCCATCGCCAGCCAGCCGTGGTGCGGTACCCTGCTCTGCTATCCGGCTACGGAACAGATGCTCGACGGTGCGCGGGAACGTCTTGCTCCGCTCGGTGATTATGCCGGGGCAACGCTCGTCGACTCACTGCTGACGGTTCGTTTTCTGGCTGACGACAACCTGATTGTTCAGCGCGTCATGCGCGAAATCTGGCAGTTTTTACGCCCGCTGTTAACCCAAAAACCACCGCACCTGCCGCGCATCTGGCAAACCTGAGAGACGCTTATGGAACTGACCCCCAGAGAAAAAGACAAACTGTTGCTCTTTACCGCCGCGCTGGTCGCAGAACGCCGACTGGCGCGGGGTCTGAAACTGAACTACCCGGAATCGGTGGCGCTCATCAGCGCATTCATCATGGAAGGCGCGCGCGACGGTAAAAGCGTCGCCTCGTTGATGGAAGATGGCCGCCACGTTCTGAACCGTGAGCAGGTG
The DNA here is from genome assembly GCF_057983045.1 of Citrobacter sp. LST-B2. Lineage (NCBI taxonomy): Bacteria > Pseudomonadati > Pseudomonadota > Gammaproteobacteria > Enterobacterales > Enterobacteriaceae > Citrobacter > Citrobacter sp. LST-B2. The sequence goes on along the minus strand of NZ_CP192598.1, from coordinate 744,141 downwards.
ATGGAAGGCGTTCCGGAAATGATCCCGGACATCCAGGTGGAAGCGACCTTTCCGGACGGTTCGAAGTTGGTCACCGTTCACAGCCCGATCGTCTAAGGAGAACCCATGATTCCAGGCGAATACCGGATCGCAGCGGGAAACATTGCGATCAACGTAGGGCGCGAAACGCGCACGATCGTGATAGAAAACCATGGCGATCGCCCTATTCAGGTGGGATCGCACTACCACTTTTACGAGGTCAACCCGGCGCTCCGCTTTTCCCGCGAATCCGCGCTGGGTTTTCGGCTGAATATTCCGGCGGGAACGGCGGTACGTTTTGAACCGGGCCAAAAGCGAGAAGTCGAACTGGTTCGAGTGGCGGGCGCACAGCGTATTGTTGGCTTTCGCGGCGACGTCATGGGTGCGCTGGAGGTGAAGCATGGCTGAGATTTCCCGGCAGGCCTATGCCGACATGTTCGGCCCGACCACCGGCGATAAAGTACGTCTGGCGGACACGGATCTGTGGATCGAAGTGGAAAACGACCTCACCACCTATGGCGAAGAGGTGAAATTCGGCGGCGGCAAAGTGATCCGCGATGGCATGGGCCAGGGACAGATGCCGTCTCAGGAATGCGTGGACCTGGTAATCACCAACGCGCTGATCGTCGATCACTGGGGGATCGTCAAGGCGGATATCGGCATTAAAGACGGCAGGATCTTTGCCATCGGCAAAGCCGGGAATCCGGATATTCAGCCTGACGTAACGATCCCGATCGGCGTCGCCACCGAAGCGATCGCCGGTGAAGGCAAGATCGTGACCGCAGGCGGCGTGGATACCCATATTCACTGGATCTGCCCGCAACAGGCGGAAGAGGCGCTGGTCTCCGGCGTGACGACAATGATTGGCGGCGGTACCGGACCGGCAGCTGGCACCAACGCCACCACCTGTACGCCGGGGCCGTGGTACATCGCCCGGATGCTACAGGCGGCGGATACGCTGCCCGTCAATATCGGTCTGCTGGGCAAAGGCAATGGCTCCCACCCCGATGCACTGCGCGAGCAGGTTGCCGCCGGTGCCATCGGCCTGAAAATTCACGAAGACTGGGGCGCGACGCCTGCGGCTATCGACTGTGCGCTAACCGTGGCCGATGAGATGGACATTCAGGTGGCGCTGCACAGCGATACTCTGAACGAGTCAGGCTTTGTCGAAGATACGCTGGCGGCGATTGGCGATCGTACCATCCACACCTTTCACACCGAAGGGGCCGGCGGCGGGCATGCGCCTGATATCATTACCGCCTGCGCGCACCCGAATATCCTGCCCTCCTCTACTAACCCGACGCTGCCCTATACCGTCAATACCATTGATGAACACCTCGACATGCTGATGGTTTGCCACCATCTCGATCCGGATATTGCCGAAGACGTGGCCTTTGCCGAATCACGGATCCGTCGGGAGACCATCGCCGCCGAAGATGTGTTACACGATATTGGCGCGTTTTCTCTGACCTCATCGGATTCACAGGCGATGGGGCGCGTGGGAGAAGTGATCCTGCGCACCTGGCAGGTGGCGCACCGGATGAAGGTTCAGCGCGGTCCCTTGGCCGAGGAGACGGGGGAGAACGATAATCTGCGCGTGAAGCGCTATATCGCCAAGTACACCATTAACCCGGCACTGACCCACGGTATCGCTCACGAAGTCGGCTCCATTGAAGCCGGAAAGCTGGCGGATCTGGTGCTCTGGTCACCGGCCTTTTTCGGCGTAAAGCCTGCAACGATCGTGAAAGGCGGCATGATCGCCTGCGCACCAATGGGGGACATCAATGCTTCCATCCCCACGCCGCAACCGGTGCATTACCGCATGATGTTTGGCGCGCTCGGCGCGGCGCGTCATCATTCCCGGTTGACTTTTCTGTCGCAGGCGGCGGTGGAAAACGGTGTCGCACAGCAGCTCAATTTGCAAAGCCAAACCGCCGTGGTGAAAGGCTGCCGGACGGTGAAAAAAGCCGACATGATCCACAACAGCCTGCAACCGACTATCACCGTGGATGCCCAGACCTACGAGGTCCGCATCGACGGCGAACTCATTACCAGCGACCCCGCTGACGTTCTGCCGATGGCGCAACGTTACTTTTTATTTTGAGGAGCCGAGATGCTGTTATTGACGCAACGCGTTGACACCCCAGCGCACATCACCGCCACGCTGACGCTGCCGATTGATATCCGCGTGAAGAGCCGGGCGAAAGTACAGCTCAATGACGGGCGTGAGGCGGGGCTGATGCTGCCCCGAGGCTTGCTGCTGCGCGGCGGTGATTGCCTGAGCACTGAAGATGGCACGGAGGTGGTAGAAATTATCGCTGCCAGCGAAGCGGTATCGGTGGTGCGTTGCACCGATCCGTTCCTGCTTGCGAAAGCCTGCTACCACCTCGGCAACCGTCACGTCCCATTGCAAATTTTGCCGGACGAACTGCGCTATCACCACGATCACGTTCTGGACACCATGCTGCGCCAGTTCAGGTTAGAGGTGACCTTTGCCCATCTGCCGTTTGAGCCCGAGGCCGGGGCGTATGCCGGTGAATCCCACGGCCATCACCACAGCCATGCGCACTGATGCGTGACGCACAACAGCAGTTGCGTTTGCTGCAACTCGCCAGCAGCAGCCTGCCGGTGGGCTCGTTTACCTGGTCCCAGGGGCTGGAGTGGGCGGTTGAAACCGGCTGGGTGAACAGCGTGGACACCTTCGAATGCTGGCAAACCCGACAGATGGAAAATAACGTTTTCACCGTCGACCTGCCGCTGTTTGCCCGTCTGTATCACGCCTGTGAGCAGGATGATATTGACGCCGCACGCCGCTGGACCGCGTATCTGCTGGCCTGCAGGGAAACCCGCGAGCTGCGGGAAGAAGAACGTAGCCGGGGTGTCGCGTTCACCCGACTGGTGGTCGACTGGCAGCCAGAGTGCCCGCAGCAATGGCGCGCACGTTTTGCCGACAGTCAGCTCTGCGGTATGGCCTGGCTCGGCGTGCAGTGGCGCATTCCGCTGCATGACCTGGCGTTAACGCTCGGCTACAGCTGGATCGAGAGCGCCGTGATGGCCGGCGTCAAGCTGGTGCCGTTTGGCCAACAGGCCGCGCAACGGCTGATTATTTCACTTTGCGCGCAATACGCCAAAGGCATGGCGCAAGCGCTGGCGTGTCCGGACGACCGTCTGGGTTCCGCCACGCCGCTGGCGGCCATCGCCTCTGCACGCCATGAAACCCAATATTGCCGTTTATTTCGCTCCTGAGGAGAGACAATGAGTGAGTACAAACATCCCCTGCGCGTTGGCGTAGGCGGCCCGGTCGGTTCCGGTAAAACCGCCCTGCTGGAAGCGTTATGCAAAGCAATGCGCGATCGCTGGCAACTGGCGGTGGTCACCAACGATATCTACACCAAAGAGGATCAGCGGATTCTCACCGAAGCGGGCGCACTGGCGCCGGAACGTATTGTCGGTGTAGAAACCGGCGGCTGTCCGCACACCGCCATCCGCGAAGACGCCTCGATGAATCTGGCCGCGGTGGAAGCATTAAGCGAAAAATTTGGCAATCTGGATTTGATTTTTGTCGAGAGCGGCGGCGACAACCTGAGTGCTACCTTCAGCCCGGAGCTGGCGGATCTGACGATCTATGTGATCGACGTCGCCGAAGGGGAAAAGATCCCGCGCAAGGGCGGACCAGGGATCACCAAATCGGATTTCCTGGTGATCAACAAAACCGATCTCGCCCCCTATGTCGGCGCGTCGCTGGAGGTGATGGAGCGCGATACGTTGCGCATGCGCGGCGAGCGCCCGTGGACATTTACCAATTTGAAATCGGGTGACGGTCTGGCGACGATTATTGCGTTTCTGGAAGACAGAGGAATGTTGCGGATGTAGTGCGGTGTATTGCTGAGTGGCGGCTTCGCCTGACCCGGCCTGCGGTCTTGTCGATCCGGTAAATGCAGAGAATAGATTCGTAGGCCCGGTAAGCGTAGCGCCACCGGGCAGGACAAACCCTACTTAAGCTGCTGGCAGTTCCGCCAACGGCCAGCGTGGACGCACGGTCACGCCGAGATCCGCCGTGGCGCCCGCTTTAAAGCGCACCATACCGGCATAGGCAATCATCGCCCCGTTATCGGTGCAAAATTCCGGACGGGCATAAAACACCTCACCACGACGTTTTTGCATCATCTCCGCCAGCTTCGCGCGCAGCGTGCGGTTGGCGCTGACGCCGCCTGCCATCACCAGACGCTTAAAGCCGGTCTGATCCAGCGCACGTTTACACTTGATCATCAGCGTATCCACCACCGCGTCTTCAAACGCCCGGGCGATATCAGCACGGGTTTGATCATCGCCGCCGTTATTGCGGATAGTATTCGCCGCAAAGGTTTTCAGCCCTGAGAAGCTGAAATCCAGCCCCGGGCGATCGGTCATGGGCCGTGGGAAAACAAAACGTCCAGCGGTGCCCTGCGACGCCATTTTCGACAGCATCGGGCCGCCTGGATAGTCAAGCCCCAGCAGTTTGGCGGTTTTATCGAACGCTTCACCGGCGGCATCATCAATCGACTCACCCAACAGTTCATACTGTCCGACACCAGTCACGCTGATAAGCTGGGTATGTCCCCCCGACACCAACAGCGCCACGAAGGGGAATTCCGGCGGGTTATCTTCCAGCATTGGCGCCAGCAGATGTCCTTCCATGTGGTGTACGGGGATAGCGGGCACATTCCACGCAAACGCCAGAGAACGACCGACGGTTGCACCGACCAGCAGCGCGCCAACCAGACCCGGCCCTGCGGTATACGCCACCGCATCAATCTCTTTTGCACTCAGTCCCGCCTCTTTCAGCGCCGCCTGGATCAACGGCACCGTTTTGCGGACATGATCGCGGGAGGCCAGTTCAGGCACGACCCCGCCGTAGTCAGCATGTAATTTCACCTGACTATACAATTGGTTGGCTAACAGACCTTTTTCGTCGTCGTAAATGGCGATGCCGGTTTCATCGCAGGATGTTTCAATTCCCAGTACACGCATGACTTGTTTCTACCTCACTTTAATACCGCGCAGTGTAGGTCGAATGCGGGTAGATGTATACCCTCACTCCCGATTTCGTGTATACTCTCCCCCCTTATAAAAGTCCCTTTCAAAATCGCATCGGTGCTTTACAAAGCAGCAGCAATTGCAGTAAAATTCCGCACCATTTTGAAATAAGCTGGCGCTGATGCCAGCGGCAAACCGAATTTATTAAAGGTGAGAGTTACATGCCGGTAATTAAAGTACGTGAAAACGAGCCGTTCGACGTAGCACTGCGTCGCTTCAAGCGTTCCTGCGAGAAAGCAGGCGTTCTGGCGGAAGTTCGTCGTCGTGAGTTCTATGAAAAACCGACTACCGAACGTAAACGCGCTAAAGCTTCTGCTGTGAAACGTCACGCGAAGAAACTGGCTCGCGAAAACGCACGCCGCACTCGTCTGTACTAATCTCTGTCGGGGGCTGAGGCTCTCGATTCAGACCGAGTTGTAGTTGTAAGGCCGTGCTTCCGAAAGGAATGCGCGGCTTATTTTCGTTTATATACGTCATCATTCAAGCTGCCTCTGCGCTCGCTCCCCCCAGTCACGTACTGATGTACGTTCCTGAGGATTCGCTCTTTTGCCGCCTTGATGCAACCTGAATGATTTTGTGTATATGAGTCATAAAAAATAAACGGGGCATATGGCTGGACGAATCCCACGCGTATTTATCAATGACCTGCTGGCACGAACCGACATCGTCGATCTCATCGACGCGCGGGTAAAGCTGAAAAAGCAGGGCAAGAATTATCATGCGTGCTGTCCGTTCCATAACGAAAAAACCCCCTCTTTCACCGTAAACGGTGAAAAACAGTTTTATCACTGCTTCGGATGCGGCGCGCACGGCAACGTCATCGACTTCCTGATGAACTACGACAAGCTCGAGTTCGTGGAAACCGTCGAAGAACTGGCGGCCATGCATAATCTTGACGTCCCGTTTGAAGCAGGCACAGGTCCCAGCCAGATAGAGCGCCATCAACGGCAAAGCCTTTATCAACTGATGGATGGCCTGAACACATTTTATCAGCAATCTCTGATGCAACCCGCCGCTACCCCTGCGCGCCAGTATCTGGAAAAGCGAGGACTCAGTAGTGAAGTGATCGCGCGTTTTGCTATTGGCTTTGCGCCTCCCGGTTGGGACAACGTCCTGAAACGGTTTGGCGGCAATAGCGAAAATCGCCAGTCACTGGTGGATGCGGGCATGTTGGTCACCAACGATCAGGGACGCAGTTACGATCGCTTCCGCGAACGGGTGATGTTCCCCATCCGCGACAAGCGTGGCCGGGTGATAGGTTTTGGTGGTCGTGTGCTGGGTGATGCCCTGCCGAAGTACCTTAACTCCCCGGAAACCGATATTTTCCATAAGGGCCGCCAGCTGTATGGCCTTTATGAAGCGCAGCAGGATAACGCCGATCCGCAACGTCTGTTAGTAGTGGAAGGCTATATGGATGTGGTGGCGCTGGCGCAGTATGGCATTAACTATGCCGTGGCTTCGCTGGGTACTTCAACTACCGCCGATCATATCCAGCTCCTGTTCCGCGCCACGAACAACGTCATATGCTGTTATGACGGTGACCGGGCAGGACGAGACGCCGCCTGGCGCGCGCTGGAAACCGCTTTGCCGTACATGACAGATGGTCGTCAGCTACGCTTTATGTTTTTACCTGATGGCGAAGACCCCGATACGCTGGTGCGGAAAGAGGGGAAAGAGGCATTCGAAGCCCGGATGGAGCAGGCCCTGCCGCTCTCCGCGTTTTTGTTTAATAGCCTGCTGCCACAGGTGGACCTGAGCACTCCAGACGGGCGTGCGCAGTTGAGTACGCTGGCGCTGCCGCTCATCACACAGGTACCGGGTGAAACGCTGCGCATTTATCTGCGCCAGGAATTGGGAAACAAGCTTGGCATTCTGGATGACAGCCAACTTGAACGATTGATGCCAAAATTGTCTGAAAGTGGGGCTTCCCGACCCGCTCCGCAGCTAAAACGCACGACCATGCGTATACTGATAGGACTGCTGGTGCAAAATCCGGAACTGGCGCCGCTGGTGCCGCCGTTAAGCGGTCTGGATCAGAATAAACTGCCCGGACTTGGTTTATTTGCCGAACTGGTCAACACGTGTTTGTCCCAGCCCGGACTGACTACCGGACAGCTTTTAGAACACTATCGTGGCACAAATGATGCGGCCACCCTTGAAAAACTGTCGATGTGGGACGATATAGCAGATAAGGATATTGCTGAAAAAACCTTCACCGACTCACTCAACCATATGTTTGATTCGATGCTTGAGCTGCGCCAGGAAGAGCTAATTGCCCGCGAGCGCACACACGGTTTAAGCAACGAAGAACGCCGGGAACTCTGGACATTGAACCAGGAACTGGCGAAGAAATAACTGAAGCAGACAAAATCATTCGAGTTGTATCAAGGCAGCAAGAGAACGCCGCTAGCGCAGAGACAACTTGAAGGGTGAACTATTTAACGGCTTAAGTGCCGAATAGCGATCGGGAAGCCCCCGACAGCCGCACTGAGAGGCAGCGGCACAAATATAAGTACGCCCTCGCTTTAAATGTTGGCAGCAACGGCTTGCTGACGCTAATCAAACGAATTAAGTGTGGATACCGTCTTATGGAGCAAAACCCGCAGTCACAGCTGAAGCTTCTTGTCACCCGTGGTAAGGAGCAAGGCTATCTGACCTATGCCGAGGTCAATGACCATCTGCCGGAAGATATCGTCGATTCAGATCAGATTGAAGATATCATCCAAATGATCAACGACATGGGTATTCAGGTGATGGAAGAAGCACCGGATGCCGATGATCTGCTACTTGCTGAAAACACCACCAGTACCGACGAAGACGCGGAAGAAGCGGCCGCGCAAGTTCTGTCCAGCGTAGAGTCTGAAATCGGTCGTACCACTGACCCGGTTCGCATGTATATGCGTGAAATGGGTACCGTTGAACTGTTGACCCGCGAAGGCGAAATCGATATTGCGAAACGCATCGAAGACGGGATCAACCAGGTTCAGTGCTCCGTTGCCGAATATCCAGAAGCCATTACCTATCTGCTTGAGCAGTACGATCGTGTTGAGGCTGAAGAAGCCCGTCTGTCCGACCTGATCACCGGTTTTGTCGATCCGAACGCGGAAGAAGATTTGGCGCCGACCGCCACTCACGTCGGCTCTGAGTTGTCTCAGGAAGACCTGGATGACGACGAGGACGAAGACGAGGAAGAAGACGACGACAGCAGTGATGACGACAACAGCATCGACCCTGAGCTGGCGCGCGAGAAGTTCGGTGAACTGCGTACGCAGTACGAAGTCACGCGTGACACCATCAAAGCGAAAGGTCGTAGCCACGCCGATGCTCAGGCCGAGATCCTGAAGCTGTCTGAAGTGTTCAAGCAGTTCCGTCTGGTGCCGAAGCAGTTCGACTACCTGGTGAACAGCATGCGCGTCATGATGGACAGGGTTCGTACCCAGGAACGTCTGATCATGAAGCTCTGCGTTGAGCAGTGCAAAATGCCGAAGAAGAACTTCATCACCCTGTTCACCGGCAACGAAACCAGTGAAACCTGGTTCAACGCGGCTATCGCGATGAACAAACCGTGGTCCGAAAAACTGCACGATGTGGCCGATGACGTTCACCGTGGCCTGCAGAAACTGCAACAGATTGAAGAAGAGACCGGCCTGACTATCGAGCAGGTCAAAGACATCAACCGTCGTATGTCCATCGGCGAAGCGAAAGCGCGTCGTGCGAAGAAAGAGATGGTTGAAGCCAACTTACGTCTGGTTATCTCTATCGCCAAGAAATACACCAACCGTGGTCTGCAGTTCCTGGATCTGATTCAGGAAGGCAACATCGGTCTGATGAAAGCGGTCGATAAGTTCGAATACCGTCGTGGTTACAAGTTCTCCACCTACGCAACCTGGTGGATCCGTCAGGCGATCACCCGCTCTATCGCGGATCAGGCGCGCACCATCCGTATTCCGGTGCATATGATTGAGACAATCAACAAACTCAACCGTATCTCTCGCCAGATGCTGCAAGAGATGGGTCGCGAGCCGACGCCGGAAGAGCTGGCCGAGCGCATGCTGATGCCGGAAGACAAGATCCGTAAAGTGCTGAAGATCGCTAAAGAGCCGATCTCCATGGAAACCCCGATCGGTGACGATGAAGATTCGCATCTGGGTGATTTCATCGAGGATACTACCCTCGAGCTGCCGCTGGATTCTGCGACCACCGAAAGCCTGCGTGCAGCAACACACGACGTACTGGCCGGTTTGACCGCGCGTGAAGCGAAAGTCCTGCGTATGCGTTTCGGTATCGATATGAACACCGACCACACGCTGGAAGAAGTAGGTAAACAGTTCGACGTGACCCGCGAACGTATCCGTCAGATCGAAGCGAAGGCACTGCGTAAACTGCGTCACCCGAGCCGTTCTGAAGTCCTGCGTAGCTTCCTGGACGATTAATCCCGTCGCATAAACTGCAAACGCCACCTTCCCGGTGGCGTTTTTTTTACATTCCGCGCACGATCAGCGCCTCATCCAGTTCCCTGAAGGCTTCCACCAGTTTATCCAGGGTAATACGGCTCAGTCCGCTGGTATTCGGCAACACCCACACCTGCGTTGCGCCAATCGTTATGCTCTGCTTTCCCCACTCTACGCCGCGCTGGCTGAAGCCTTGTTCAAACGCCTGCTTACCTAATATCGCCAGGGCATGCGGTTGATAATCTTCAATTTTGGCAATCAGTTGACGCCCACCATCATGCAGTTCTTTACGCGAAACCTCATTAGCCTGCACCGTCGGTCTGTCGACCAGTTTGGTCACACCACAGCGAAAATCCAGCAAGTGTTCTGCTTCTTCCGGTTTGAGTTGGCGATCGGTAAAACCGGCCTGATGAATCACTTTCCAGAAACGGTTTGCCGGATGCGCAAACGGAAACCCCGTCCCGGCAGAAGAGAGCCCCGGATTGATGCCGCAGAACACGACCCGCAGCCCCGGCGCTAAAATATCATTTACCATGAATACCTCACAACGATACGTCATGAGAAAAGTATAACGGATTGAAAATACGTTGTTTAATAAAACAGCATACGTACGGTTATGGCTGGATTGCGCGCAGGAGTTACTTTATAATTCACCGCCACGGCCCCTTAGCTCAGTGGTTAGAGCAGGCGACTCATAATCGCTTGGTCGTTGGTTCAAACCCAACAGGGGCCACCAAATAAAACAAGGAGTTAGATGAGAAATCGTCTGACTCCTTTTTCTTTGGATGTGATTTGGGTCAGGTAATGGGTCAGGTAAGGAATTGCCTCTCAGCGCTCTTCATCTCGCTGACAGCGCTCCCGGATAGTGCCGGGCAATGATGTCATTCAGTTTATCGAGCAGTTCAGGCCGCTTAAAGTTGATGTGCGCGGTTCCTTTCTGAAAATACTTGATTGCAAACATCTCATCCTCGTAACGATTACTGTGTCGGTTTGTATGAATATGATCACTAAGACGACGTGTGACGTCGGCGCGGTTGTCGGGAATGGGCTGACCATCAAGGAGCATCAGCATGCGCTCAAGGTCGGCTAACCGATCCCGTTGCCAGCCCCAGTTCAGCCCAAATCCCCATCTGTCACATTTGACTAGTCCCGTAACAATGATTTTTGTGCCAAATTTGCAGGGACTATTGGTCTTATAGTTCCAGGATAGCCCCTTAAATACATTGATTACTCCTCGCTCAAACACCTCACCTTTGCTCTGATGCAGTTGCTCAAATGTGCTCAGAATGTTGGCTTCGCTAACAGCCGGAATATCCTCCCCTTCAAGGTTTTTGTACCACTCATCACGGGCCTGAGCATCCATCAGGCTTAGCATCCCCGATTTCTTCATCAGGTCTTTCCAGATACCACGATCAATATTGTGGGTGATCGCCTTCATCGCGGTTTCAGGTTTCTCCATCAGCCAGCAGTCGTAACGGTATTGCCGCACTCCCCATTCATTCGATTTGCCCCCGCCAATACTGTCGGTTAGTGTAGAAATATCACTAAGCTGATGGATAAGGATTTCTGTCAGGCTCAACGCTGCATTACGTCCGGTAACAATGCGCTCAATGCTGGTGGAGCAAATAACATCAGTGTGATCGGTTAATACCTCAGGTTCAATTGTGCTCATATTCAGGGACTCCATAAATGCACAACACCAGCCGGTTTACGGGCTGGCGCATATGCAGGTAGTGTGTGAAATGGTGGGTTATTTCGTCTTTGCGTCTTGCAGAAGTTGAAGATGACGGAGGTCACTGACATCTTTAAGCGCCTTTTCAATCCATGGCAGCAGCGCTGTCGAATCCGTCCTGTCTTCGTCGTTGTCGAAGATAATCTCGCTGCCGCAATCGATGTTGTCCTGCAGCCAGCGAATCAAAATATCGAGAGCGGTTTCAGTGGTCAATTCCGGCATGTGAAAACCTTGCGGTGATTGAGGTGGGGTTACCAGTCGAAGGTGGCAAAGCCCGGCAGCACTTCGCCAAAGGCATCCAGATGAACAATGCCAACGGCGTAGCGACGGATAAGCGTCACCACTAACCGGCGGCATGCTTTCGACAGGCCGAGACGTTTGAGATGCAAGACCGGAAACGACCATGCGCCAAGGTAGAGCAGATAACCCGAGCCGGTATAGCTAATCCATTCCGACTCGCCAAAGTCTTCATGCTGGTGTGCAAGGGTAAACAGCAGAGCATTGTCTTCCGCCGTGATATGCGCGGTGCTGCACTGGATGCCATTAACGCGCGCGAGGGGTGGCAGCGGATCTTCAACAACCAGCTTTCTGGGCTCGTCAGCAACACGCAGGGAATACCCGTTATCACAGACCACATCAATCAGCGCAGCTAGTTCAATGCCATCAATATCCACGGCGATCCGGCCCGCATTCAGAGCCAGTACGTTGAGGGTATCGGCTTCTACCGTCAGGGACAGCTTCATGGCTGCACCTCCCGGTATTTACCGGTGGTGATGTCGGTCACCGTTCTGTAATCGTTTCGGGTCATCAGTCCGGTGGCTTTGCGGGCGCGGAGAATATCGATACTGCTGAGAAGAGGCGACTGTGTTTCTGCGTTAAAACCGCGACGGTCGGTTCGTACCAGATCGTATTTCTCCACGATAAAATTCACCGCGTCGCACAGTGAGATACCGGCGTCGATATGCTCCTGAATCACGCCATCGTTGCCGAACGGAGTGTCGTTGAGTGTCAGACCGTAGTGACGATCCAACAGGTGGCTCAGAAGCCGTTGCCAGATCTCCACCGGTGACGGGCGTGGTGTAGCCTCCTGAGTTGAGGATAGTGGTTGGGTTTGCATAGTGGGATCTCTTTGTTGATGGGTAAAACGAGGGTAAGTAGTAAGAAGCTTTATGCGGTTGCCGCTGGTGTCGGATAAATCGCCAGGTATACGTAACCATGCGAGCCGAGGGAGTCGGCCTCGCAGGTCAGCCCTTTTGCATAGAGCGTGACACAGTGCTGATGGCAGGGATTGAGTTCACCGCTGGTGAGCATCAGTTCAAGCTGTTTGAGCAGCAGTGGAAATGCCTGGTCGAGATACCGTAAATCAGCGTCGCTGAACTGTCCGGTGATGTTGGCCCGGTCAGCGAGATAATGCAGACGGTTGCCCGCCTGTACCAGCCGTGCGCCAAAACAGGGCGTGATACTGCGTTTAAGCCCCCACCAGGGTTCAGTGATATCGTGGTTTACTGTCGGTATTTCATTCGACAATTTTAGCCTTCCTTAAACGTGTGTTAATTCAGCGTGACGCTGCGTAATACGACATAGGGGCCGTTGCGGCTCTGACGGCGTTCAGCGAAGACCGCGAGCACACCGCTGATATCCTGAACCTCCTGTCCGGCGTAGTGGCAGATGCTGCCAGACCATTTGTATTTACCCGTGCAGAAGGGAAACAACCGGGACTGCGGATACTGGCGGTATATCGCCATCGCCTGACGTTTACTGATAATTTTCATTGGGTTATTCTCCTGTTGTGCTACAGCCAGCCACGATCTGCAAACGAGGTGATCTCCATGCCGCCGACCACCAGGTGGTCCAGCAGGCGGATATCAACCAGGTCCAGCGCCTGCTGAATACGCGTAGTGACCTGACGGTCTGCCTTGCTGGGTTCAGCCTCCCCGGAGGGATGGCTATGGGCGACAATAACAGCGGCGCAGTTATGCTTCAGACCGGCCTTCACCACTTCGCGGGGATGGACCTGCGTATGGTTGATGGTGCCGGTAAATAGCGTTTCGTGGGCTATCAGGCGATGCTGGTTATCGAGAAAGAGCGCGGTAAACTCTTCCCGCTCCAGTGACGCGAGCTGCAGGCGCAGCCAGTCGCGGACGGCATGGCTGGAAGTAAATGATGCGCCGGTTTCACGTAGCTGGCACTCCAGCAGAGATAAGGCTTTCCAGACTGTCTGCTGGTCGGCAAGGGCTAATTCACGGGCAAACAACGGTAACTGTTGCTCCATAGCGGCTGACCTCAGTCGATGATGTGCATGATGGCGTTGCATTCCGCGTGGTTGAGCGCGAAGTCCCGCAGGCGGTAGTAGTGCTCCGTCATGGCGTCGCATTCGGTACGGCAGGCATGGTGGCTGTAAGCCATCAGACAGACCGCAATCCCTGCAGCTTCGGCACTCATGTCACCGCCGTTGCCGTTCATCGTGTTAAACAGCGACCAGAGTTCATCGTTCTCCACTTCCGGGGCCATAAACGCGCCGCCGTTGCTCAGCGTGTAAAAATTCCAGATGCCGCCGCTGTAGTCCGTGCAGAAGCGGTCCATCCACGCGAAAACGGTGGGTTCAAGGATTATCCACTGCGGTATGCTGCCGAAGTACTGCGACCAGAAGCCGATGCGTAACTCGTCAGGGACCACCGAGGCAGTAATTGCGGTATGCTCCGCAAACTGATGATTTTGTGTATTCATTAAACTATCTCCTTATGCCGGAACTGTTGTTTAACGCCCGAAAAAATCGAGCATGTTTTCTGCCATAACCCACAGGGCGCGATTAAGCTTCACATCGCCATCAATACCGGTAACAGCACGGGTGCGGCTGCTTTTCCCCTGAGCGGTTCGCCCCGACAATCCACCTTTCATCAGGTTCTCCTGCACGCGCTGGTATACGGTCCACAGGTCATCGCTGTAGTCCTCCCGGCGACGTGGGGTCAGCAACTGCGATACCGTGACCGGCTGGTGCTCCTCACCAAATCGATACTTCAGTGCGGCATTTGCCAGCGCGTGACGGGCCGGGGCTGGTAACGCCAGAGACTGCATTGCATCACGCTTCTCCTCCACCCGGTCAAACACACCGAGCACTTCGTAAGCCCCTTCAATCACCTTCTCAACAACATTCCCTTTATGCGGTACCCGCACTTCTCCGAATGACTGACCGCAGACCAGGCCATTGGTACAGACGCCGCGAAATAACCCCGGCAGCATCTGGTAGCTTGATGAGCCGTCATGGCTGTTAAGTAGAATGATTTCCGGCACCTGATGGCCGGTAAGTTGACCGGCACGACGCAGGCGAAGCATGTGTTTGGTGTGCTCCCTCTTGCTCTGGTCGCGAACCTTTGTCTGGCAGGCAAAGAACGGCTCAAAGCCTTCACGCTGCAGGCTTTCGAGGATGGTGATGGTCGGGATGTAGGTATAACGGTCTGAACGAGATTCATGCTTGTCACTCCCGAACACGCTGGGAACATGACTCATCAGCTCTTCGTGGGTCAGAGGCCGGTCACGACGTATCTGGTTTATACGGCCAAAGCGGCTGGCTAATCGCATGGGTAACTCCTTATGCAGTGGGTAAAAAGACAAAAGGCCACACTTCCCGAAGGAGGTGTGGCCTGACTTTGTTTATATCGATGATGTGCTGGTGGTGGTTATGCAGGAAATTTGCGGATGCCATCACGAGTGATATACCGGTTCAGCCAGTAACCGGCATCCGACTCAAAGTTCCAGGCTCGCCAGACCATGCGACACTCATGACGGATAACCAGACGGAAATGTGTCCCCTTGCTAATCCTCTATAGCAACACTGGTATATTGAGACGCAACCACCTCTGCCTGCTGACGCGTAAATGGCCCCTCAGGTAATTCAGTAAGTTCAGTCATACTGGCTCCTTAAAACAAAAAGCCCCTGTGGCATAAGCGACAGGGGCTGAAACGGACGAGTAATGATGGCATCAGGATGTCTTACCTCCGGCAACCGACACCGGTAGTGGGTGATAATACTGCGGATCAAACACTGACAGCGGCAGGTCAGTCTGGTAACCATCAGAGGCTTCCGTTGCCTTCATGATTTCGACGGAACTGACGTTTTCCACGCATTCGTTCTCCAGCGAGGCTTCCTGAGAGCGAGTGGCATCGCTGTCGCCAAATGCAGCCACTGCCATATTCCCCATCGCCAGCGTGTTCCCCCCTTTATCTTTCAGACGCAGGGAAAGTGTCAAAGGCCCGAATCCTTCACCACTTCCGCCGTTGTCCAGGCGAAACTGCCAGACGCAGACATTGCCTGGCACCCAGACCATGTCTGTGTTGCGGATACTGATGTAACGCTGTTCTTCGGCCTGAGCCGGTGACAGCAGACAAAGACTCAGAGCGAAAACTGAGATAACGCCTTTCAGCTTCTTCATGGATTTTTCTCCTGATTCTCCGGCAGATAGAGTTTTCCCATTTCCTTGCCATCGTGCGAATACACCACCGATTTTTCACCCGTATAGCTGTCGGTTTCAATCCTGAAACTCAGGGTGATATTGTCCGCAAGGCACAGGGCTGCCATCAGTGGTTGTACTGTTTTCTGCTGCATGTCAGCAATGTAGTAATAATTGCCTGACTCACAGCCTTCCGGTGACTGGCGGGTTTTCATCACCGTATATTGCGGTGTACCAAAGGCATCCTTCTTTACCCATTCCCGGGCAATATCGGATTTATGCGAGACAACCTTGCTGAACGGTGGTGGAGTCAGGTCCTTAAACCTGGCTATCGCTTTCACGCCAGCATCTTCCTTGCTGTCACAACCGGAAACACTGATAGCACTGATAACGGCCAGAACAGTGACAACAATACGCGGGTATGTTTTTTTCATGACGTTGATCCCTTGCTGATAATATCGTTTTGACTGCGTCAGCAGTTACCGGTACGACGGCATAGCTCAGCAAGACTCTGCTGTGCCACCCACTGTTGCAGTTCCCTGTCTTTTTCAGTACGCCGGGCTGCAAGCGCTGCCTGCTGCCGTTTGTTAACACAATTGTCCTTTACCATCATCATGACTTCCGGCGTGAACTGTTTTTTGAGTTCAGCCGCTTTTTCATCAACATTTTCAACGGCGGGATACTGGTAGAGCAGCTTGTCTTCAACGGCTGTCCAGTAGTTAGCCATCCGGTCATCAACGACAGCGAAATAACAGCCCTGACCTTCATTATTGCCCTGATAAATAATCCGGAGATGTAGCGGATATTCGTCACGGGGTTTTATATCAATGTATCTGACCGTCAGGGATTTTTTGTCTGCCAGATAAAGCGAGCCTCCATCTCTGCTGCGAAGAAAAAAGTGATTCGTCCAGGGATAATTGTCGAGTACAACCGCCTGATAGAGTGCGTTATGCATATGGTTATCATCGTATCCATCAGCGGATGTCCAGCCATCTGCCTGCATGTACTGCCAGGCCTTAAC
This sequence comes from Citrobacter sp. LST-B2, assembly GCF_057983045.1. NCBI lineage: Bacteria > Pseudomonadati > Pseudomonadota > Gammaproteobacteria > Enterobacterales > Enterobacteriaceae > Citrobacter > Citrobacter sp. LST-B2. Next base: position 727,395 of record NZ_CP192598.1, on the reverse strand, counting down.
TGAACCCACGATATTTTCTGCGATGGCCGGGGTCACAGAGGTAATGCAGAGGCTGGCGGCCAGCGCCGCCGAGGTGAGTAATTTCATGCCTGTTCCTTATGGGTAAGCTGCCCGTAACTGCCGTCAGCGAGTAGTGAATGAAAAACATGAAAATGAGGTAACGCCTGTAAAAAATCCGGGTGTGACAGAATGCGGGTGAAATGTCCGTCTGGTGTGAAGGTTTCCGCGTGAAACGTCACGGAGTGAACTGTGTGCAGTGCAAAAACGGTTATCCGGGCAAGGTGTTCCCCCACCAGAAACCACTCACCGCCGCTGAAAATCAGCCGGTAGGGGGCAAGGTTGTCGCAACGGCATCCGTCAGCCAGCAGGGTTATCCTCCGCTGCTCTGATACTGCCCTGACCAGTCGCGTGAAGATGCCTGGCCGGGAAGACGGTACGGATGCCCCCTGATGCCAGATAAGGCATGGCGAGGAGTCCTTGCTACTCAGCAATGAACTGACCAGATGGTGATCCATATCAGGAAACAACGCGCCAGTGCCTGACTGACGGGCAAACTGCATTGCGGCCTCCTCCTGAATCTCCTGACGGCCTCCGGTCAGCAGACGGCAGCAGCCATCCTGATATTCGAGGTCGAGATAAATCAGACGCTCGCGGAAATCACGATGTAGGGTACGCTCCGAGACGCCAAACTCCGCCGCCAGTTTGCGCATATTCAGCGTTTCCCCCGCAAGCAGACGGCTGATAATCAGCGACAGCCGGACAGACAGGCGGTCATAACGACGCTCAGCCTGAGACATGTATTATCTCCGTGTCGGGTAAGTAGTTAATTAAGAAGGTATTACTGTAAAGGATGAGACTGACAGGTTGTGTCCGTTATACGTAGCGAAACGCCTGGCGCGAAAAGGCCGTATGGATGCCCTGTCGGCAGCAGTAACGTGCTTATGACTGGTGGTATCTTTTGCTGGTGCAGACAGGTTATGTCTGCCACATAAAAATCATCTACCGGGTGGTGAATAAACAGAGTAATCCACCACTAACCTGATAACCTTTTACTCATTCAGAAGAAAATCCAGTCCCAGACCGCGCGGGCCACCGACACCACAGTATCACGCACGGTACGAATCACAGTCTTCAACGGCGCAGGCAGAAACGATGATGATTCTGCCGTATCAAACACCCGGCCCACGGCCTCACCGAAGCCATCACGGGCCTGCGACTTTACCGGCTCCGTGCAGAGCCTCCCGTGCAGCTGTGTCGCCACCGGGCTGGTGGCGCGGTCCGGCAGACAGCGCATCATGGTCGCCACCATCTCTTCAGTACCCCAGCCGCTACAGGCAGATACCACACAGACCGGATGATGCGGTTTAAACATCGCGCTAATGGCAGCCTGCTTTTCCTGAAGGTTAGTCCATTGCTGTGCAGAAGGCGTGCTGGTGCGAGCCTCCCATTCATGGCAGGGTTCTATTTTGTCGGCCTGATTCAGCACGAACAGCACCTGCTGCTGGTAAGGTTGCATCACCCCGTGCCAGAAATGTTCATCCACCGACAGCGCCCGGTCGTCGGCTTTAATGACCCACAGCACCAGGTCCAGTTCCGGCAGCATACGCCGGTACAAGGCACGGTATTCATGGTCCCGTTGCCCGTTTTCTCCCACACCCGGTAAATCAACAATCACCAGACTGTGACGACCACTGCGCAGCCGGAAGCGCAGTATGTCGCGGGTGCAGGCGTTCACATCACTGACGGCGGAGACTTTCCCCCGAAAGAGTTCGTTACAGAGCGACGACTTACCGGCACCACTCTTGCCCATGATGCCAATCACCGGCTCGTAGTGGGTCAGATTCTGAATACGTTCAAGAATAAGCTGGCGAAGCGTATCGGGAAGCGACGCCAGCGGTTTTTCCAGGGCCTGAAGGCCATCAGTTTTATTCATACAGGGTTCTCAGCGTGAAAAACAAAAATTCCCGCGCTCCGGTCAGGGAGGCGGGGGATTCACGGAGATAATATCTATCTGAATTTATTTAGAATATAAGCAGGCTCATGTAACTGTAGCAGTGTCAACTTTACATCACAGCTCATGTTGGCTGGTGGTATTTTGCCAATAATAGACATTTACGCTTGGGTTTAGGGAAGGTGCGAATAAGCGGGGAAATTCTTCTCGGCTGACTCAGTCATTTCATTTCTTCATGTTTGAGCCGATTTTTTCTCCCGTAAATGCCTTGAATCAGCCTATTTAGACCGTTTCTTCGCCATTTAAGGCGTTATCCCCAGTTTTTAGTGAGATCTCTCCCACTGACGTATCATTTGGTCCACCCGAAACAGGTTGGCCAGGGTGAATAACATCGCCAGTTGGTTATCGTTTTTCAGCAGCCCCTTGTATCTGGCTTTCACGAAGCCGAACTGCCGCTTGATGATGCGAAACGGGTGCTCCACCTTGGCACGGATGCTGGCTTTCATGTATTCGATGTTGATGGCCGTTTTGTTCTTGCGCGGATGCTGCTTCAAGGTTTTTACCTTGCCGGGACGCTCGGCGATCAGCCAGTCCACATCCACCTCGGCCAGCTCCTCGCGCTGTGGCGCTCCTTGGTAGCCGGCATCGGCTGAGACAAATTGCTCCTCTCCATGAAGCAGATTACCCGGCTGATTGAGGTCATGCTCGTTGGCCGCGGTGGTGACTAGGCTGTGGGTCAGGCCACTCTTGGCATCGACACCAATGTGGGCCTTCATGCCAAAGTGCCACTGATTGCCTTTCTTGGTCTGATGCATCTCCGGATCGCGTTGCTGCTCTTTGTTCTTGGTCGAGCTGGGTGCCTCAATGATGGTGGCATCGACCAAGGTGCCTTGAGTCATCATGACGCCTGCTTCGGCCAGCCAGCGATTGATGGTCTTGAACAATTGGCGGGCCAGTTGATGCTGCTCCAGCAGGTGGCGGAAATTCATGATGGTGGTGCGGTCAGGCAAGGCGCTATCCAGGGATAATCGGGCAAACAGGCGCATGGAGGCGATTTCGTACAGGGCATCTTCCATGGCACCGTCGCTCAGGTTGTACCAATGCTGCATGCAGTGAATACGCAGCATGGTCTCCAGCGGATAGGGCCGTCGGCCATTGCCCGCCTTGGGATAAAACGGCTCGATGACAGCGGTCATATTCTGCCATGGCAAAATCTGCTCCATGCGGGAGAGGAAAATCTCTTTTCGGGTCTGACGGCGCTTAGTGCTGAATTCACTATCGGCGAAGGTGAGTTGATGACTCATGATGAACCCTGTTCCATGGCTCCAGATGACAAACATGATCTCATATCAGGGACTTGTTCGCACCTTCCCTAAAGCACTCGTATTGACCGTGGCGGCTACCACATTCTGTCTGATGACCAGCCCGGCGTTCGCGGTTGAGGAAACCACGCCGCAGAATATGACCTGTCAGGAATTTATGGATATGAACCCAAAAAGCATGACCCCGGTGGCCTTCTGGGTAGTGAATCGCAACACCGACTTTAGCGGCGGCGACTATGTTGACTGGCATGAAGTCGAGACCGTTTCGGTACCGAAAATGCTGCAGGAGTGCCACAAGAACCCCGCCGCTAAACTTGGCGATCTCAGCGCGGTCATCAAAAAATAACCCCCCCGGCATCAGGCCGGGGAAACCCGCCGCGCTGCGGCGGGTCCCGCTTTACTCATCGATACCGCATTCGCACGGCAGAAGGCGGCCGATAAGCTTGCGATACAAAAACGCCCCGATAATCGCCCCCACCACCGGCGCCAGCAGCGGCACCAGAAAGTAAGGGATCGCCAGCCCACCGGTAAAGGCGATCGAGCCCCACCCGGCCAGACTGGTAAACAGTTTTGGGCCGAAGTCGCGCGCCGGATTCAGCGCAAAGCCGGTTAGCGGCCCCATCGACGCGCCGATCACGGCGATCAGCAAGCCAATCAGCAACGGCGCCAGCGGCCCGCGCGGAATTCCGTTGCCGTCGTCGGTCAGGGCCATGATCATCGCCATCAGGATTGCCGTGATGGTGGTCTCAACGGCAAACGCTTGTATAAAAGTGATATGTGGATGCGGGTACGTGGAAAAGACCCCGGCCAGGTTAAGGCTGGCGGCAGTGCCGCGCACGATATGCTGACTCTGTTCAAGATCGAGAAACAGCTGGCGATAGAGCCCATACACCAGCGCGGCGGCGCAGAAGGCCCCGGCAGTCTGGGCAACAATAAACGGCAGCACCTTGCGGCGTTCAAAACAGGCGAACAGCCACAGGGCAATGGTCACCGCCGGATTAAGGTGCGCGCCGGAGACACCGGCCGTCAGGTAGATGGCCATGGCGACGCCAAGGCCCCAGATAATACTGATCTCCCACTGACCAAAGCTGGCCCCGGCGACCCGCAGCGCAGCGACGCAGCCCGCGCCGAAGAAAATGAGCAATCCGGTGCCAAGAAACTCGGCCACGCACTGCCCGGTTAAGGTAGAAGTCTGGTTCATTATCGGCATCCTGAAATAGCACGTTAAAGAGAGAGGCTGGCGCGAGCGCCCGTTTAATTCGCCTGACCGGCCAGTAGCAGCCCGGTGGCGACCGCATTGCGCGGCCCTTCTGTTCCCCGAATATTGCCCTGCCCGGCGACTACGCCATAGTGCGACAAGGCTTCCGTGATAAGCTGCGGGATCTCAAAGTCCAGCGATGAGCCGCCCACCAGCACCACAAAGGCGATATCGCGAATGGAACCGCCGGGTGAGACCTGGCGCAGCGCGCGCAGGCAGTTGGTGACAAACACTTTCTCTTTCGCCTGCCGGCGCACGAGACGAATTTTTTCCAGCGGGCTGGCGTTATCGATCGGCACCAGTTCGCCCTCCTTGATGTACACCACTTTGGCGAACACCGCCGGGCTGAGGGCTTCCCGAAAGAACTCCACCGCGCCATTCTCGTGACGAATACTGAACAGGCTTTCCACTTTGGCCAGCGGGTATTTTTTTATCGCTTCCGCCAGCGAAAGATCCTCGAGGCCCAGCTCGGTTTTAATCAACAGGCTGACCATATTCCCCGCCCCGGCGAGATGGACCGCCGTTATCTGCCCCTCCGCGTTGACGATCGCCGCATCCGTCGAGCCGGCGCCGAGATCGAGGATCGCCAGCGGCGCCGCACAGCCGGGAGTGGTTAACGCCCCGGCGATGGCCATGTTGGCCTCCACGCCGCCCACCACCACCTCGGTCTGCAGTCGGGCGCTCAGTTCGCGGGCGATAACCTGCATTTGCAGACGGTCCGCTTTCACCATCGCCGCCATCCCGACGGCATTTTCCATGGCGCACTCGCCGGCCATCCCGCCCTGCACCTTGCGCGGAATAAACGTATCCACCGCCAGCAGATCCTGGATGTATATCGCGCTCATCTCATGGCCGGTCAGGGACGCCATTACCTTGCGCACCCGCTCAAGCATGCCGCCGGCGTGAGTGCCCGGTTCGCCGCGGATGTCGCGTACCGGAGCACAGGCGCTCATCGCCTGCATGATGGCTTCCGCGCCCTCGGCGACATCGGCCTCTCCGCGGCGCTTTTCGCCGCTAATGTAGAGGTTGCCCGCCGGGATCACCCGCGACTGCACGTCCCCCTGCGGGGTCTTGAGCACCACCGCTGAACGGTTGCCAATCAGGGCGCGGGCGATGGGGACGATGGCCTGGGTCTCTTCCGGGCTTAGCCCGAAGAAGGTGGCGATCCCGTAGGGATTCGACAGGATCCGCACCACCTGGCCCGGCGCGGCCACTTCCACCGCCGCCATCACCCCCTCGGGGACCTGCTCCAGGAGCGTCACTTCATCTACCACCGGCAGGGTTTTACGCAGGCGGTTGTTCACCAGCACGCCGTCGTCCTTTTTGAGGATCGCCGCCACCACGTTGATCCCCCGGTCGAGCGCCTCATTGAGCCACCACACGGCGTCAAGGAAATCGACGGCGTCGTCAATCAGTACGATCCACCCCTCGGCATACTGCGCCGCCGGCAGCGTCGCCAGCCGCCCGAGGGCGATAGTCGTCCCCACGCCAACGCCCACCCCGCCCGGCGTCTGCGGGTTATGACCGATCATGGTCGATTCGGTGATAATGGTCTCGGTGATGGTCTCCATCGCCACATCGCCAATCACCGGCGCGGCTTCGTTAAGATAGATGCGAGAGACATCGCTCATCGACCACGGTGTTTTCGCCAGGGCCTGCTCCAGCGCGGCGAGGGTCCCGGCGATATTGTCCCGCGTCCCTTTCATGCCCGTCGTCGCGACGATCCCGCTGGCAACAAACGCCCTCGCCTGCGGGTCGTCGGACGCCAGCGCCACCTCGGTGGTGGCGTTGCCGATATCAATCCCGGCTATTAACGGCATGCTGACCTCCGCTTAGCTTCCTTTACGCAGCTTATGCCGCTGCTGATACACTTCCGCCGACTCCCGGACAAAGGCGGCATTCACTGTCGCATGCCAGGTGTGCTCCAGCTCGTCGGCGATCGCCAGCAGCTCCGCCTGCGAGGAGCGGAACGGGCGCAGCGCGTTATAGATAGCCAGAATGCGCTCGTCAGGAATGGCGATAAGCTCCGCCGCGCGGCGGAAATTGCGCGCCACCGCATGGCGCTGCATCTGCTCAGCAATCTGCGCCTGGTACTCAAGGGTCTGGCGGGAGATCCGCACATCCTGCGGGCCCACCTCGCCAGAGAGCACCTTCTCGAGGGTAATATCGGTCAATGGTTTGCCGGTAGGCGTCAGGATATGCTCCGGGCAGCGGGTGGCTAACGGATAATCCTGCACGCGCATGGTTTTCTCGCTCATGGTCACTCCCTTACTAAGTCGACGTGCAGGGTGACGGGCTCGGCGTCCTGCACCACATGTTTGGTCTCTTTGATATGAAATAGCGCGGCTTTGGCCATAAATTTCGGCCGCACCATCTGATCGTTCACCACCGGCACCGGCGAAGGTGACTCTTTGCGCGCATAGCGCGCGGCGTTTTTGCCAATCTGCCGGTAGGTTTCCAGCGTCAGCAGCGGCGCCTGGGAGAACAGCTCCAGGTTGCTGAGCGGCAGCAGATCGCGCTGATGGATGACCGTGGTCCCCTTCGACTGGATACCGATGCCGATCCCCGAGCCGCTCAGGTTGGCAGCATCCCAGGCCATAAAGGAGACGTCGGACGTGCGCAGAATGCGCACCACCCGGGCGTGAAGCCCCTCTTCTTCCACCCCGGCAATCAGCTCTTTGAGGATCGCGCCATGGGGCATATCGATCAGAGTGTGATGCTGGTGTTTATCGAAGGCAGGGCCGACGCCGATCACCACTTCATCGGCGCGTTCATCGGCAGAAGCTACCCCGCCCTCGCGGGTTTTCAGGGTAAAAGAGGGCTGAATTTGGGTTGTCTGTTGCACAGGAATACCGCCTTATTCAATGGTGTCGGGCTGAACCACGCCCGGAATATTTTTGATCTCCGCCCAGCGTTCGGCAGAGATGCGATAGCCGGTGCCCGGCCCCTGATAGTCATTGATGTCGTTGACCGCACTCACCACCTCGAACTGCCGATCGAGAATGGCCGAGGTCTGCAGGTAATCGCCGGTGACCCGCTGGCGCAGCATATTGAGAATATTGCTGGCGATATCCTCAAAGCCGCTGCGGCTCAGCGCGCCGACAATATCGAGGCCGGTGATGTTGCGCTTCATCATCTCTTCCACCGCACTCAGATCCTCCACCACGTTACGCGGCGGCATCTCGTTGCTACCGTGCGCGTAGGTGGCGGCCTCTACCTCCTCGTCGGCGATTGGCGGCAGCCCCAGCTCGCGGAAAACCGCCTGGATCGCCCGCGCCGCTTTCTGGCGAATGGCAATGGTTTCCGCCTCGGTCACCGGACGCAGGCCGCCGTCAACCATCAGGTCACGCTGCAGGATGTTGTAATCATCAAAATCTTCCGCATCGAAGTTCGAGCCGGCGAACATGTTGTCGTAGTTCGGCACCGCGCTGTAGCCGGAGAAAATAAAGTCGGTGCCCGGCAGCATCTGCATCAGGGTGCGCGCGGTGCGGCGAATATCCGAGTGGGAGAAAGTCTGGTCGTTAGCGGACGCCACTTCGAGGTCGAGCATAGAGGCGATCAGGTTTTCCGCCAGCACCGCCCGAATGCCCGACGGCACAGCGCCGGTCATGCCGATACAGCTCACCGCGCCGTTTTGCAGCCCCTGAACCCCGGCGCCTTTGGTAATGAAGATGCAGCGCGATTCGAGGTAGAGCATCGACTTGCTCTCCGAATAGCCCATCAGCGCTTCGGATCCGGTGCCGGAGGTGTAGCGCATTTTCAACCCGCGGGAGGCGTAGGCCGAGGCGAGGAACGCCTTTGACCACGGAGTATCATCGCCGTCGGTAAATACCGCTTCAGTGCCGTAGACCGACACCGTCTCGGCGTAGCTGGTTAAGCCACGCATGCCCAGCTCCAGCTCGGTGGCCTCTTCCACCGAGCACTGCGTCAACACGCCGGGACGGCCGCACTGCGAACCGACCAACAGCGCCAGGGCGTTAAACGGCGCATAGCGCGCGATACCGACCGTGGTCTCCTGTTCTGAGAAGCCGCGGATCCCGGCCTCGGCGGCGTCAGCGGCAATCTGCACCGGATTATCTTTGAGATTGGTGACGTGGCACTGGTTGGAGGGGGTCCGGCGGGCACGCATCTTCTGCAGCGCCATCATCATCTCCACCACGTTCATCTGCGCCATCACCTCGACCGCTTTGGCCGGCGTGATGGCGGTAGTGATGGCAATGATCTCCTCCCGGCTGACGTGAATATCCACCAGCATGCGGGCTATTTCCACCGCCTCCAGGCGCATTGCCTGCTCTGTGCGCTCAACGTTGATCGCGTAATCGGCGATAAATCGGTCGATCATGTCAAACTGGTCCCGGCGTTTGCCGTCCAGTTCGACGATCAGACCGTTGTCCACTTTTACTGAAGAGACCGGGTCAAAGGGGCTGTCCATGGCGATCAGCCCCTCTTCAGGCCACTCGCCAATCAGCCCGTCCTGATTGACGGGGCGCTGGGCCAGTACTGCAAATCGTTTTGATCTTTTCATTGTTCATCGGCTCAAAAGGTGAAATCCGCAGACGGTAGCGAATACGCCGGGCCAGCGTCGTTGCCGCCCGGCCATTACCGGCAATAGCGGAACTTTAAATGAGCCAGTGGTGAAAAAAATAAATTTAATTTCGTTTCAATTTGGCACACGAAATCTACCGACAGTTTCACTATGAAACTTTACTCCGGCGGCAAAAATAAAAAATGTGATCGCCCGCAATGATATAAATCAATTAATAAAAAACGCCCTTAATTACGTTTTGCCGACGCTATTTTAACCCTATTGACTAAATCATGGCGGGCGACAAAATAACGCTGACAAAAATAAAGCAAGCCAACCGAATGGTAATAGTTTTTTACTATCGCCCCCTACTGACTATTCGCGCCAGCGTTATCCTGGTGCGGGAGAGAATGATGAACAAGAGCCAACAAGTTCAGACAATCACCCTGGCCGCCGCCCAGCAAATGGCGGCGGCGGTGGAAAAAAAAGCCACTGAGATCAACGTGGCGGTGGTGTTTTCCGTGGTTGACCGCGGAGGCAACACGCTGCTTATCCAGCGGATGGACGAGGCCTTCGTCTCCAGCTGCGATATTTCCCTGAATAAAGCCTGGAGCGCCTGCAGCCTGAAGCAAGGTACCCATGAAATTACGCCAGCGGTCCAGCCAGGACAATCTCTGTACGGTCTGCAGCTTACCAACCAACAGCGAATTATTATTTTTGGCGGCGGCCTGCCAGTTATTTTTAATGAGCAGGTAATTGGCGCCGTCGGCGTTAGCGGCGGTACGGTCGAGCAGGATCAATTATTAGCACAGTGCGCCCTGGATTGTTTTTCCGCATTATAACCTGAAGCGAGAAGGTATATTATGAGCTATCGTATGTTTGATTATCTGGTGCCAAACGTTAACTTTTTTGGCCCCAACGCCATTTCCGTAGTCGGCGAACGCTGCCAGCTGCTGGGGGGGAAAAAAGCCCTGCTGGTCACCGACAAAGGCCTGCGGGCAATTAAAGATGGCGCGGTGGACAAAACCCTGCATTATCTGCGGGAGGCCGGGATCGAGGTGGCGATCTTTGACGGCGTCGAGCCGAACCCGAAAGACACCAACGTGCGCGACGGCCTCGCCGTGTTTCGCCGCGAACAGTGCGACATCATCGTCACCGTGGGCGGCGGCAGCCCGCACGATTGCGGCAAAGGCATCGGCATCGCCGCCACCCATGAGGGCGATCTGTACCAGTATGCCGGAATCGAGACCCTGACCAACCCGCTGCCGCCTATCGTCGCGGTCAATACCACCGCCGGCACCGCCAGCGAGGTCACCCGCCACTGCGTCCTGACCAACACCGAAACCAAAGTGAAGTTTGTGATCGTCAGCTGGCGCAACCTGCCGTCGGTCTCTATCAACGATCCGCTGCTGATGATCGGTAAACCGGCCGCCCTGACCGCGGCGACCGGGATGGATGCCCTGACCCACGCCGTAGAGGCCTATATCTCCAAAGACGCTAACCCGGTGACGGACGCCGCCGCCATGCAGGCGATCCGCCTCATCGCCCGCAACCTGCGCCAGGCCGTGGCCCTCGGCAGCAATCTGCAGGCGCGGGAAAACATGGCCTATGCCTCTCTGCTGGCCGGGATGGCTTTCAATAACGCCAACCTCGGCTACGTGCACGCCATGGCGCACCAGCTGGGCGGCCTGTACGACATGCCGCACGGCGTGGCCAACGCTGTCCTGCTGCCGCATGTGGCCCGCTACAACCTGATCGCCAACCCGGAGAAATTCGCCGAGATTGCTGAACTGATGGGCGAAAATATCACCGGACTGTCCACTCTCGACGCGGCGGAAAAAGCCATCGCCGCTATCACGCGTCTGTCGATGGATATCGGTATTCCGCAGCATCTGCGCGATCTGGGAGTAAAAGAGGCCGACTTCCCCTACATGGCTGAGATGGCTCTGAAAGACGGCAATGCGTTCTCGAACCCGCGTAAAGGCAACGAGCAGGAGATTGCCGCGATTTTCCGCCAGGCATTCTGAGTGTTAACGAGGGGACCGTCATGTCGCTTTCACCGCCAGGCGTACGCCTGTTTTACGATCCGCGCGGGCACCATGCCGGCGCCATCAATGAGCTGTGCTGGGGGCTGGAGGAGCAGGGGGTCCCCTGCCAGACCATAACCTATGACGGAGGCGGTGACGCCGCTGCGCTGGGCGCCCTGGCGGCCAGAAGCTCGCCCCTGCGGGTGGGTATCGGGCTCAGCGCGTCCGGCGAGATAGCCCTCACTCATGCCCAGCTGCCGGCGGACGCGCCGCTGGCTACCGGACACGTCACCGATAGCGACGATCATCTGCGTACGCTCGGCGCCAACGCCGGGCAGCTGGTTAAAGTCCTGCCGTTAAGTGAGAGAAACTGAATGTATCGTATCTATACCCGCACCGGGGATAAAGGCACCACCGCCCTGTACGGCGGCAGCCGCATCGAGAAAGACCATATTCGCGTCGAGGCCTACGGCACCGTCGATGAACTGATATCCCAACTGGGCGTCTGCTACGCCACGACCCGCGACGCCGGGCTCCGGGAAAGCCTGCACCATATTCAGCAGACGCTGTTCGTGCTGGGGGCTGAACTGGCCAGCGATGCGCGGGGCCTGACCCGCCTGAGCCAGACGGTCGGCGAAGAGGAGATCACCGCCCTGGAGCGGCTTATCGACCGCAATATGGCCGAGAGCGGCCCGTTAAAACAGTTCGTGATCCCGGGGAGGAATCTCGCCTCTGCCCAGCTGCACGTGGCGCGCACCCAGTCCCGTCGGCTCGAACGCCTGCTGACGGCCATGGACCGCGCGCATCCGCTGCGCGACGCGCTCAAACGCTACAGCAATCGCCTGTCGGATGCCCTGTTCTCCATGGCGCGTATCGAGGAGACTAGGCCTGATGCTTGCGCTTGAATTGGCTGGCGTCAATATCGTACTGCTTCATTTTGCGCCACAGGGTGGTGCGGCCGATATTGAGCAGCTGCGACATCTCCTGCACCCGCCCGCTGGTCACCCGGGCGGCGTGAATAATAGCTTCCTTTTCGATGGCGCTAAAGGTCAGGCTGGCCGGCAGCAGCGATGACGCGCTATCCCCGCCCGGCCGCTCGGAAAAGAGATATTCCGGCAGATTACTCAGGCGAATGTGGCCGTTGTCGCTGCTGATGGCGATATTCTCAATGACGCTGTTGAGCTCAAAATCATTCCCCGGCCATGAGTAGGCCACCAGCTGCGCCAGCGCGTCATCGTCCACTTTCAGTCGCGAAGAGAAACGCTTCTCCAGGCTCTTCAACCGGTTATGCACCAGCGACGGAATACTGTTGCGTCGGGCGCGCAGCGGCGGGATGACGATCTCAAAGGAGTGCAGCGCATAGTACAGCTGGCGGCTAAAGCGGTTCTGTTCCACAAGATTGGCCAGATCGACGGTGGTGGTGGCAATCACCTTCACATCCACCGGGATCAGGCGCCGGGCGTCGAGGCGGGTGAGCACGCCCTGCTTAATCACCTGCAGCAGGGCCGACTGCAGCTCCGGCGCCAGATACTCGATCTTTTCCAGAAACAGGGTGCCGCCGTTGGCCAGCTCAAGGCGGCTCAGGCGACCATTTTCATCGTCGGTAGGGGCGCTGCCCATAAAGTCCTGGCCCAGCACGCTGTCGGCATATAGCTGGCAGTTGACGGCGATGTAGGGGCCGCCCGCCCGTTCGCTTTCATTGTGGATAGCCTGGCTCAGCAGCTCTTTCCCAACCCCCTCTTCGCCGCACAGCAGCACCGGGAAGCCACCGCGCGCCGCCTGGCGGCCAAAGTGGATCAGGCGTCGGGTTTCCGGATCGTCGGCAGACATCTGCTCAAAGGTGTGGCTCACTTTACCGAGCTGGCTGGTCATCAGCTGCCGCATCTGCTCCACCGGGTGCAGCAGCAGAATAAAACTGTTGCCTTGCGCCTCGACAATCGGTTTTAAGGTGATCACCGCATCGACAAACTGATGCTGACTTTCAAAGGTGACTTCGACGTGATTCAGGCCACGGGCGTGTTTGATGGCGCGGCGCAGCAGCGCCGGGAGGGTCACCAGATCGGCGATATTTTTCCCCTGGCTGGCCTGAGCATCAAGATGCAGCAGTCTCGCCGCCTGAACATTGAGAAACTGCAGCACGCCCTGTTCGTTCCACGCCATCACCCCATCGTCCATGCTCTCCAGCAGGCCGTACATCTGATTGAGGTGACGGTTAGATTCCGCCAGCAGGCTGTCGGTAAGCAGGGAGTTACCCACCTCGCGGGCGATGGCCAGCGTCAGGGAGAGGTCGGCGCTGGACTGGTACTCGACCAGACAGCAAAGCGAGATAGAGCCGAACAGCCGCCCGTGGTTATCAAACACCGGCGTCGAGCAAAAACTCCATGGCTGTAGCGCCTGCTTAAAATGCCGATCGCCGGCGGTGTTGATCGGCTGGCCCTGCATCGCGGCCAGCGACAGCGCGCAGGTGCCGATAATGCTCTCCGCACAATAGCTGCCGTCGCGAAATCCCAGGGCAGCCAGCTGGGCCAGGGTTTGCGGCTCGCCGCAACGGCTCAGGATGCAGGCAGACTCATCAAGAATAAACAGCGCGCAGGGGCGGCCGTCCATAAACTCCCAGGCGTCTTCCAGCGCCGCCTGGCCGATGGTCAGCAGCGCGGTTTTACGCCGACAGATGGAGTCGAAGGTCAGGCCCTGGGCCTGGTGCGGCGTTTGCCAGGTTTCGCGCTGCATAAACTTGCTGCAGCGGTGCCATGACTGGGCGATGACGGAAGAGACCACCTTCCCGGTTTCCTGAGTCTGAACAGTCATATCCTTTTCCGCGTTGTACCATAGAGAACCCCTCCGGCAGCGACTGCCGGAGGGGAGAAAGAAAAACCGCTGACCTGGGCCAGCGGTTTAGCCACCGCGAATTAACGCGCCAGCCACTGCTGGCCTAACAGATCGGCGGTGAGGATAGCGGCATGGACGCTCTCCGGGGTCACCGCAAACGGCATATTATGGATGGTTTCCCCTTCCGCGCAGGTGGCTTTCGCCACCGCGGCGATTTTCTCGTCGATCCCCTCTTTGACGCCCATCTGCGCGAGCGTCACCGGCAGGCCGACGCGCTGGCAGAAGCCCAGCACCGTTTCAATCTCGTCCATCGGGCTGTTCTGTAGCACCAGCTGCGCCAGGGTACCGAAGGCCACTTTCTCACCGTGATACAGATGGTGGCACTCTTCAAGAATGGTGAAACCGTTGTGGATTGCGTGGGCGGCGGCCAGGCCACTGCTTTCAAAGCCAATGCCGCTGAGGTAAGTGTTCGCCTCGATGATGCGCTCCAGCGCTTCGGTCACTACCCCGGCCTGCGCCGCCAGACGGGCCTTTTCGCCCTCCGCCAGCAGCGTATCATAGCACAGGCGCGCCAGGCTCAGCGCCGCCACGGTGGACTGCCCGCCCGCCATGCTGATCGCCCGAGCGTCATAACAGGCTTTCGCTTCAAACCAGGTCGAGAGCGCATCGCCCATCCCGGCCACCAGCAGACGTACCGGCGCTTTGGCAATAATTGCGGTATCCATCACCACCATATCCGGGTTTTTCGGGTAGATCAGATACTCTTCAAACTCACCCGCTTCGGTATAGATAACGGACAGCGCGCTGGTTGGCGCATCGGTTGAGGCGATGGTCGGGATCACCACTACCGGCAGCTTCTGGTAATAACCAATTGCTTTGGCGGTATCTAACGTTTTCCCACCGCCAATCCCAACCACGCCGCGGCAACCGTGTTTTTTCAGAATGGCAATCAGGCGATTAATTTCAACATGGCTGCATTCACCGTTGAAGCGTTCCGCGTGGCAGCTAATGTCATGGCTGTGCAGGCCATTGAGTACCTTTTCTCCCGCCAGCTTCATGACGAAGTCGTCCGCAATCACGAAAAAGCTGTCCGCCAGATTTTTAGCGTATTGACCAAATAAGGTAGAAGCGTCAGGACCCTGGAGATATTTGGCTGGAGATTGAATAACTTTTAGCATTCCTTTCATCCTCAAATAAGTACATGTTTTTACATGGTGAGCCCTGGCGTTAACCCGTTTAGCCTGATGTTGACGGCGAAAGCGGACGTACCGGAGCGATGTAATAACTGTATGGCGAGGCGTGTACAAAAAAATCTTTCGTCATTTTGTTCTGATATGGAACAGATAAAAATGACATGCGTTTCATATTGGAACGCTTAACCACAAAAATAATGAGATTTGCGATCTCGATCCGTTCCGTTACCGCGAAATTACCGACAAACACGATGATAAATTTCCCCAATTACGCGCCATCCTGGGTAAAGCCCCGCAAAAAAGACTGACTGCGCCGTGTGGCCTGCTCTGATCGCAGGAGGAAAAAGTCGAGCGAGTTCGCATTGTGATGATTTCTCGCCTAATTAAGTTTCATTTCGGAACAAAAAACAGCAATCACGTTTCGTAATGAAACTCATTTTCGTGTTGTTTTTTTCCATGCTGACTTCGCCAGAATCTCTCTATCGCCTCCGCACCATGAACATGCATTCGGGGGGTTGTCTTACACTCAACCTCGAGGAGCCGTTATGTCTCAATTCTTTTTTAATCAACGCCCCCATCTCGTTAGCGACGTGATCGACGGTACAATTATCACCAGCCCGTGGAATAACCTGGCGCGTCTGGAGAGCGACCCGGCGATCCGTGTAGTGGTACGCCGCGATCTGAATAAAAACAACGTGGCGGTGATTTCCGGCGGCGGCTCCGGCCATGAACCGGCGCACGTCGGCTTTATTGGTAAAGGCATGCTGACCGCCGCGGTCTGCGGCGATCTGTTCGCCTCGCCGAGCGTCGATGCGGTACTCACCGCGATTCAGGCGGTGACCGGCGAGGCGGGCTGTCTGACCTGCTCCCCGTTGATTAGTACACCCCGATGTTAGTAATGTCTTCATAAGCCACATGAGGACATCCCCATGAAGAAGCGTTTTTCCGACGAACAGATCATCAGTATTCTCCGCGAAGCCGAAGCTGGGGTACCCGCCCGTGAACTCTGCCGCAAGCATGCCATTTCCGATGCCACGTTTTACATCTGGCGTAAGAAGTATGGCGGTATGGAGGTGCCTGAAGTTAAGCGCCTGAAGTCGCTTGAGGAAGAGAACGCCAGACTCAAGAAGCTGCTTGCCGAAGCCATGCTGGATAAAGAGGCGCTTCAGGTGGCTCTTGGGCGAAAGTACTGACGACAGACCAGAAGCGGGAAGCCGTGATGTTGATGTGTGATGCGACCGGTCTGTCGCAACGTCGTGCCTGCAGGCTTACAGGTTTATCCCTGTCGACCTGCCGCTATGAGGCTCACCGTCCGGCTGCTGATGCGCATTTATCAGGGCGCATCACTGAGCTGGCACTGGAGCGCAGGCGTTTTGGCTACCGTCGTATTTGCCAGTTGCTGCGCCGTGAAGGGCTTCATGTTAATCATAAGCGCGTGTACCGGCTTTATCACCTCAGTGGCCTGGGCGTAAAACGCAGAAGACGTCGTAAAGGGCTGGCAACAGAACGTCTGCCGCTGCTCCGTCCGGCGGCGCCCAATCTGACCTGGTCGATGGATTTCGTCATGGACGCACTTTCCACCGGTCGCAGGATCAAGTGTCTTACCTGCGTCGATGATTTCACAAAGGAATGCCTGACGGTCACTGTTGCCTTTGGGATTTCAGGCGTTCAGGTCACGCGTATTCTGGACAGCATTGCACTGTTTCGAGGCTATCCGGGCGTCGATGTTTTTCTGCCTAAATCGGGTTCAACGCTGGTTGTGCCGCAGCAACTGATACTTCCGGATACCGTGCGCGAGGGGATTGTCATCAACGTCGCCGAGATGCGGCTTTACTATTATCCTGCTGGCAGCAATACGGTTGAGGTTTTACCCATTGACATTGGTCAGGCGGGTAGAGAAACGCCGCGTAACTGGGTGACGGCGGTCGAACGTAAGCAGGAAGCACCAAGCTGGACGCCGACGCCAAATACCCGACGTGAATACGCCGCTCGCGGTGAAAGCTTGCCGGCTTTTGTTCCTGCCGGGCCAGAAAATCCGATGGGCCTGTATGCAATTTATATTGGCAGGCTTTATGCCATTCACGGGACAAATGCCAATTTCGGTATTGGTTTGCGGGTAAGTCAGGGGTGCATCCGTTTGCGGAATGATGACATCAAGCACCTGTTTGATACGGTGCCTGTAGGGACGCGTGTACAATTAATTGACCGACCGGTGAAATACAGCGAAGAGCCGGACGGTAGTCGCTGGGTGGAAGTACATGAGCCGCTGTCACGAAACCGTTCGGAATACGAGTCTGACAGAAAGGTGCCTTTGTCAGTCACTCCCGCTTTGCGCACCTTTATCAGCGGGAATGACGTGGATGTGAGCCGCGGGAGCCAGGCACTGGAAAGGCGCTCCGGTATGCCGGTGAACATCAGCCTGGTACAGAAGCATTATTAATTTTCAGGGCGACTTTGTTGACCTTCAGGTCGGATGGGTCGCTTTTTTAATTTGATACTGCCCCATTTTTACCACGCCAATATGGTCAGCCATTAGTTGGGCTTCGTGTTCACTGTGGGTAACCAACAGCGCCGTTTGCCCGGCGGCGCGCAAAATATCCCGTACCTCGTTGCCAAGACGCTCACGTGTGCGCTTATCCAGGCTGGAGAAGGGTTCATCCAGCAACAGGATTTCCGGATGTGGCGCCAACGCGCGCGCAAGGGCGATACGCTGTTGTTGCCCGCCGGAAAGCTCATGCGGATAGCGGTTGGCATGGCTGTGTAACTCCACCATTTTCAACAGCTCAGTCACTCTGGCCTGTTGTTCCTCACGCGGCATGCGACGCAATCCAAAGGCCACATTTTGCTGCGCGGTCAGATGGGGGAATAACGCATACTCCTGGAAGACCATGCCGACATGACGTTTTTCCGGTGGCAGATGAACGCCGGGACCGGCAACACGTCGCTGTGACACATAGATCTCTCCGTTTTGCAGGCGTTCAAATCCGGCAACTGCGCGTAGTACCGTGGTTTTTCCGCAGCCTGAGGCACCCAGCAGACAGGCAATTTCACCTTTACGTACCGACATTGAAAATCCGCTCAGTACCGATTGCTGGCTGTTGCCATAAGCAACGTGTACATCCTGGAGTCGTAATGCAATTTCTGACATTGTTGCTCTCTTAACCACGGCGAGTCATTTGGTGACGCACCAACAAAATAACCGGTAGCGTGCCAGCTAAAACAATCATTAGCGCGGCGATAGCACCTTCTTCATAGGTTCCACGTGCGGCTTCCGCATACAGTAACGTTGCCAGCGTTTCAAAATTGACCGGGCGCAAAAGCAACGTTGTTGGCAGCTCTTTCATGGCATCAGCAAAAACCAGCAGGGCACTGCTGACTAATGCCGGGCGCAGCAGGGGAAAATGGACTCGTGCAAACGTCCCCGCACCATTCTCGCCCAACAGACGAGACGCCTGTTCCAGCGAAGGTGGAATGCGGCCCAGACCAGAATCCAGCGCGCCAATGGCAATCGCCTGGAATCGCATGGCACAACAAATTACCAGCAGGATCCCTGCGGACATCAGCGGCAGGCCGCGAACATCCAGTAAATCGGCCAGCCAGCGGTCGACAGCCATGGCGGGGGGTAAAAAACCAATCGCCAGAATTGTGCCGGGAACCGCATAGCCTAAAGAGGCCAGACGCATCACGCCGCGACGAAATCCCGGCATGGCGTTGTCTGCGGCGCTATGGCGGGCGCTCCAGGCCACCAGCATACTGACACAAACCACCACCAGCGTGGTTCCCGCTGCCAGCGATAGCGTATTTTGCAATGCTGACAGTAACGAAGAGGAAAGGGGGTTCTCATCGCCTATGCGTTTGGCGCTTTCCCACATTAAAAACAGTACCGGTGCCAGAAAACCCAGTACAACCGGCAGTGAAATAACGCCACCGAGCAGCCAACCGCGCCAGCCCTGCACGCGCGAAGGTTGAATTTCCCGCAGGCTGCGGCTGCTGAATCCTTGTTTTCTGCGACCATAAAATTCCAGTGTCAGAATCAGGAATATAAACATCAGCATCATGCAGGCAATTTGCGCCGCAGCAGATAAATCAGAACGCGAGATCCATGTGGTGTACACGGTAACGGTTAACGTCTGTACCCCGAGAAACTCCGATGCGCCAATATCGTTGAGCGTTTCCAGCAGTGCCAGGCTGATCCCAACGGCCAGTGCCGGACGGGCCATGGGCAAAGCAACACGAAAAAAGGTTCCGGTTGCGCTGCATCCCAGCGTGCGTGCGGCTTCCAGTAAATGGGCGGGCTGGCTGATAAACATAGCGCGGGTTGTCAGATACACGTATGGGTAAAGCACTAATCCGAGCAGGATGATTGCGCCGGAAAGTGAGCGTAAATCTGGCAGCCGGAACTGTCTTGGGCTGTCAAAGCCCAGTAAAAAACGGATAAAGGTTTGCAGGGGGCCAATCGGATGCAGCAGATCGAGCCACGCAAAGGCCACAATGTAGGTTGGCATTGCCAGCGGCAACAGTAACGCCCAGCTAAGAATTTTACGTCCAGGAAAATCCCATGCCGTTACCGCCCATGCGCTGCCTACGCCAATCACGCCGACCATCACCGCGACACCGGCTAATAACAGCACGGTATTTTTTAGTGCGGCAGGCAGTACATACGTCAGGAGATTATCCCAGTGAGATAAATTGGCCTGGGTAGCCTGCCAAATTAGCGCAATGATCGGTGTCAGAACGCCAAGCGCTACGCACAGTGCGCCAAGATGTAGCGGCGTTAATAATGACTGCGGCCCGGAAACCAGGCCGCGTAACGTCGGAAACTGCAGAGGTTTATTGATCGAATCCAACTTTATCTACCAGCAGACTAGCTTGTTTACGATATTTAACGATTTCGGTTAACGGCGTTTTATCGACGTTGATTTCACCAATAGTTGCGCTGATAACCGGATCAAGCGTCACGCCTTTCAGTACCGGGTATTCGAAGTTCGCTTTCGCATACTGCTGCTGGGCAGGTGCGGAAACCAGATATTCCATCAGCTTAACGGCATCGGCTTTATTTGGCGCATAGCGGGCTACAGCTGCGCCACTGATGTTGACGTGTGTACCGCCATTTTCAAAGGTGGGTTTAACGACTTTAATCGCATCGCCCCACTGACGTGCATCACTGCCTTCTTTGGCGTTTTTCATATGGCCGACGTAATAGGAGTTGGCGAGACCAATATCGCAAATTCGGCCGAGAATATCGCGAGCAACATCGCGGTCGCCACCGGTAGCTTTACGCGCCAGGTTAGCTTTCACACCGCGCAGCCATTCTTCGGTCTTTGCTTCACCGTGATGAGCAATCATTGCGGCGATCAGCGCCGTGTTATACGGGTGCTGTCCGGAACGAATACAGACTTTACCTTTGTACTCAGGGCTGGCGAGTTGTTCGTAATGCCAGTTATCGATTGGCAGTGACTTCTCGGCATACAGCACGCGGGCACGCATCGACAGCGCAAACCACTGATTATCTGCGCCGCGCAGATTAGCCGGAATAGCGGTTTTTAGTGCTTCTGACTCTACAGGCTGAGTTACACCCGCTTCCACTAAATCAATGAGGTTACCGGCATCGACGGTCATCAGCAGGTCGGCAGGTGAATTTTTACCTTCAGCTTTAACGCGCTCAAGCATACCGTCCTTGATATAGACCGTACTGACTTTGATGCCGCTGGTTTTGGTCCAGCTATCAAGCAAAGGCTGGATCAGACCCGGTTCACGGGTGGTATAGAGCGTTAACGTTTCCTGAGCGAACGCCGGTAGGCTAACTGAGAAGACCAGGACAGAGGCAAATGTGATACGGCGCAGTCCGGCGCGAGGCAGAGAATTCATCGTTTATATCCCAGAGTAATTGGAACGTACAGTGAACCGAGCGGGGGGATCGTTCCTTTGGCTCGCGTACAATAAATGATAATCACTAGCACTTACAATAATTGCAAAGTTTAAACGATTTACATTTACATAACTTTACCTGATTACCCATGATTAGCAGTCAGTTACCACGAACTATACTGATCTTACGTACAGTTATCGAGGTGCGAGATCATGGCCAAAAGCAAAATCCAATTCCAGAAAGGCTACAGCCTGTTTGAGTTTCTCAAGGACTATGGCACTGAGGCTCAGTGCGAAAACGCGCTGTTCACTTGGCGTTTTCCTAACGGCTTTGTCTGCCCTGAATGTGCCAACAAGACCTGTTGTCGCCTGAGAAGGCGGCCACGTGTGTGGCAATGCAATCACTGCCGTCACCAGATGTCATTGACTGGAAACACGATTTTCGCAAACACCAAGCTCCCACTGACCAAGTGGTTTCTGGCAATGCACCTGTTGTCACAAACCAAAACAGGCTTGTCAGCGATGGAGCTAAAGCGCCAGTTGGGCGTCAAATATGACACCGCCTGGATGCTCAAGCACAAGCTGCTGCAAGCCATGAAAGAGTCCGATGACAAGCAGCCCATCAGCGGCATCATTCAGCTCGATGATGTCTACTGGGGTGGCGAGCGCCGTGGTGGCAAACGGGGTCGGGGCGCGGCAGGCAAGACGCCGTTTGTGGCAGCAGTGGCCCTGAACAAGGAAGGACATCCAATCAAGATGCGGATGACGGTGGTCGATGGTTTCAAAACCAAGTCCGTTGCTGATTGGGCAAAACGGCATATTGCCAGTGGTAGCGCGGTGATATCCGATGGATTGGCCTGTTTCAAAGCGGTCAAGGAGGCCAATTGTGAGCACCTGGGTGTTGTCACCAGGGGCAACCTGGACTGGCTGGATCATCCGGCATTCAACTGGGTAAACACGATGATAGGAAATGTGAAAAACTCGCTGCGGGGCAGTTGTCATAAGCTCGGAGCGAAGCATTTACCAAGGGAAGGTGCGAACAAGTTCCTGATATGAGATCATCATATTCATCCGGAGCGCATCCCAGAGGGACATCATGAGCCATCAACTCACCTTCGCCGATAGTGAATTCAGCACTAAGCGCCGTCAGACCCGAAAAGAGATTTTCCTCTCCCGCATGGAGCAGATTTTGCCATGGCAGAATATGACCGCTGTCATCGAGCCGTTTTATCCCAAGGCGGGCAATGGCCGACGGCCCTATCCGCTGGAGACCATGCTGCGTATTCACTGCATGCAGCATTGGTACAACCTGAGCGACGGTGCCATGGAAGATGCCCTGTACGAAATCGCCTCCATGCGCCTGTTTGCCCGATTATCCCTGGATAGCGCCTTGCCTGACCGCACCACCATCATGAATTTCCGCCACCTGCTGGAGCAGCATCAACTGGCCCGCCAATTGTTCAAGACCATCAATCGCTGGCTGGCCGAAGCAGGCGTCATGATGACTCAAGGCACCTTGGTCGATGCCACCATCATTGAGGCACCCAGCTCGACCAAGAACAAAGAGCAGCAACGCGATCCGGAGATGCATCAGACCAAGAAAGGCAATCAGTGGCACTTTGGCATGAAGGCCCACATTGGTGTCGATGCCAAGAGTGGCCTGACCCACAGCCTAGTCACCACCGCGGCCAACGAGCATGACCTCAATCAGCCGGGTAATCTGCTTCATGGAGAGGAGCAATTTGTCTCAGCCGATGCCGGCTACCAAGGAGCGCCACAGCGCGAGGAGCTGGCCGAGGTGGATGTGGACTGGCTGATCGCCGAGCGTCCCGGCAAGGTAAAAACCTTGAAGCAGCATCCGCGCAAGAACAAAACGGCCATCAACATCGAATACATGAAAGCCAGCATCCGTGCCAAGGTGGAGCACCCGTTTCGCATCATCAAGCGGCAGTTCGGCTTCGTGAAAGCCAGATACAAGGGGCTGCTGAAAAACGATAACCAACTGGCGATGTTATTCACCCTGGCCAACCTGTTTCGGGTGGACCAAATGATACGTCAGTGGGAGAGATCTCAGTAAAAACCGGAAATAACGCCAGAAATGGTGGAAAAAATAGCCTAAATAGGCTGATTCGATGTGTTTGCGGGAAAAAAATCGGCCCAGATCCGCGAAATTTTAATCAGCGAGTCAGCTTGGGAAGAAATGACCTGCTTATTCGCACCTTCCATAGCAGAAAAAAACGGACAAATTATTAGCGCTGGCTCGCATTTCTCCTGTTTATCGGCAATTAATGTTCCATAAAGGAACAAAAATTCTTTTCTACGTTCCGTTATGGAATCAATTTTGACGGCATTTTATTTTGCGCCCGCTCAGCCAGAATCACTACATCGCCGGGCTACCCTTATAGACAGGCGACCTCCCCCTACCCTACGGAGCATAAACAATGAAAAAACTGATTAACCGTGTGGAAGATGTACTGAGTGAACAGCTTATCGGCCTGGCGAAGGCGCATCCTGAACTGACGCTGCACCAGGACCCGGTCTATGTCACCCGCGCTGATGCACCGGTCGCCGGCAAAGTGGCGCTGCTCTCCGGCGGCGGCAGCGGACACGAACCGATGCACTGCGGCTACATCGGCCAGGGCATGCTCTCCGGCGCCTGTCCGGGGGAAATTTTCACCTCGCCGACGCCGGACAAAATGTTCGAATGCGCGATGCAGATTGACGGCGGCGAAGGCGTCCTGCTGATTATCAAAAACTATACCGGCGACATCCTGAATTTTGAGACCGCCACCGAGCTGCTGCACGAAAGTGGCGTTAAGGTTACCACCGTCGTGGTGGATGACGACGTGGCGGTAAAAGACAGCCTCTATACCGCCGGACGCCGCGGCGTCGCCAATACCGTGCTGATTGAAAAACTGGTCGGCGCCGCCGCCGAACGCGGCGACTCGCTGGAAGCCTGCGCTGAACTGGGCCGCCGTTTAAATAACCTTGGTCACTCGATTGGCATCGCGCTGGGCGCCTGCACCGTACCGGCCGCCGGACAGCCCTCCTTTACCCTGAAAGATGATGAGATGGAGTTCGGCGTCGGCATCCATGGCGAGCCGGGTATCGACCGCCGCCGCTTCAGCTCGCTCGACCAAACCGTCGATGAGATGTTCGATACCCTGCTGGAAAACGGCGCATACAGCCGCACGCTGCGCCAGTGGGATAACGTCAAGGGAGCGTGGCAGGAAGTGAAACAGAGCAAAACCGCGCTGCAAAACGGCGATCGGGTTATCGCGCTGGTCAATAACCTCGGCGCCACCCCGCTTTCCGAACTGTACGGCGTTTACAACCGCCTTGCCCAGCGCTGCGAAGCGTCCGGCATTGTGATTGAACGCAACCTCATCGGCAGCTACTGCACCTCGCTGGATATGGCGGGTTTCTCCATCACCCTGCTGAAAGCGGATGATGACACGCTGGCGTTATGGGACGCCCCGGTCCATACCCCAGCGCTGAACTGGGGAAAATAAGGAGCACGACATGTCACTGAACAGAACGCAAATCGTCGACTGGCTGTACCGCTGTGGCGACATTTTCACCAAACAGAGCGATTTTCTCACCGGCCTTGATAAAGAGATCGGCGACGCCGACCACGGCCTCAATATGCATCGCGGCTTCAGCAAAGTGGTCGAAAAGCTGCCGTCGATCGCCGATAAAGACATCGGTTTTATTCTCAAGAATACCGGGATGACGCTGCTTTCCAACGTCGGCGGCGCCAGCGGCCCGCTGTTCGGCACCTTCTTTATCCGCGCCGCCCAGGTCACCCAGGCGCATCAGAGCCTGACCCTCGACGAGCTTTATCAGATGATCCGCGAAGGCGCGGACGGCGTCGTCAACCGTGGTAAAGCGGAGCCGGGCGATAAGACGATGTGCGACGTCTGGCTGCCGGTGGTGGAATCCCTGCGTCATTCCAGCGAGCAACATCTGTCTATCCCTGCCGCGCTGGATGCCGCCTGCGAAGTGGCCGAGCGCGCCGCCCACGCCACCATCACCATGCAGGCGCGTAAAGGCCGCGCCAGCTATCTCGGCGAGCGCAGCATCGGGCATCAGGATCCCGGCGCGACCTCGGTGCTGTTTATGGTTCAGATGCTGGCTGCCGCCGCCAAAGAGTAAGGAAATCGCGATGGTAAACCTGGTTATTGTTTCTCATAGCGCCCGGCTGGGCGAAGGTGTCGGAGAACTGGCCCGGCAGATGTTAATGAACGATGGCTGTAAGCTGGCGATCGCCGCCGGGATCGACGATCCCGACAGCCCGATCGGCACCGATCCGATTAAAGTCATGGAGGCGATCGAATCCGTCGCCGATACCGACCATGTTCTGGTGATGATGGATATCGGCAGCGCCCTGCTCAGCGCCGAAACCGCCCTCGATCTGCTCGATCCGGCGATGGCGGCAAAGGTGCGGCTGTGCGCCGCGCCGCTGGTCGAAGGGACGCTGGCGGCCACCGTCAGCGCCGCCTCCGGCGCCGGGATCGACAAAGTTATCGCCGATGCCATGAACGCCCTGGAAGCCAAGCGGGTTCAGCTGGGTTTACCTTCGCACACGCCTGACGCCGCCGCCCCAACGCTTGCTGACGACGGCGATGCTAAATCGGTTTCAGTCATTATTAACAATCACAACGGCCTGCACGTGCGTCCGGCATCAAAGCTGGTCGCCGCGCTGGCGGGTTTTAACGCCGACCTGGTGCTGGAGAAAAACGGCAAATGCGTCACCCCGGACAGTCTGAATCAAATCGCTCTGCTACAGGTGCGCCGCCACGATAAGCTGCGCCTGCTGGCCCGCGGTCCGGACGCCGATGCGGCGCTGGCGGCGTTTCAGGCGCTGGCCGCCGATAACTTCGGCGAGTCACCGGAGGCGCAGCCGACAGCGGAACCCGCCATACCTGCGCGTGTTGAAGGCGCCGCGATGCTTTATCCGCTGGCGCCGATCCAACCGGCGCTCCCCGCCGCCGCCGACATCGCCCGCGAGCAGCAGCGCCTGCGCCAGGCGATCGACCAGACGCTGGCCGATCTCAATGCGCTCACCGAGCTGGCGGAACACAAATTTAACGCCGATATCGCGGCGATCTTCGCCGGTCATCACACCTTGCTCGACGATGAAGATCTGTTTGATGCCGCCAACGATCGCCTGCTCACCGAACAGTGCTCGGCGGAATGGGCGTGGCATCAAGTGCTGATGGAGCTCAGCCAGCAGTATCGTCAGCTGGATGACGCCTATCTGCAGGCCCGTTATATCGATGTCGACGATATTCTGCAGCGCACGCTGCGCCATCTGCAGGGTATTAAGGAGACGCTGCCATTCGCCAGTGAGCCGACGATTATTATCGCCGACAATATTTATCCCTCGACTGTACTCCAACTGGATGCCAGCAAGGTCACCGGCCTGTGCCTGCGCGACGGCAGCGAACAGTCCCACGGCGCGATTATCGCCCGCGCGGCGGGGATCGCCTGGCTATGCCAGCAGGGCGAAGCGCTGAATGATATTCAGCCTGGCGAAGCCATCACGCTCGATATGCGTCTGCAACGTCTTATTCGTCGCTAAATCCACTTTGACCGTTACCACTCCGGGGGCCCGCCTCCGGAGGGTGAGTTTTCGCTTACTGATCAGGAACCACTATGTCTCAATTCTTTTTTAACCAGCGCGCCAGCCTCGTTAACGACGTGATCGAGGGAACCATTATTGCCAGCCCGTGGAACAACCTCGCCCGCCTGGAGAGCGACCCGGCGATCCGTGTAGTGGTACGCCGCGATCTGAATAAAAACAACGTGGCGGTGATTTCCGGCGGCGGCTCCGGCCATGAACCGGCGCACGTCGGCTTTATTGGTAAAGGCATGCTGACCGCCGCGGTCTGCGGCGATCTGTTCGCCTCGCCGAGCGTCGATGCGGTACTCACCGCGATTCAGGCGGTGACCGGCGAGGCGGGCTGTCTGCTGATCGTTAAAAACTACACCGGCGATCGGCTTAACTTCGGCCTCGCGGCGGAGAAAGCACGCCGTCTTGGCTATAACGTAGAGATGCTGATCGTCGGCGACGATATTTCGCTGCCGGATAACAAACAGCCGCGCGGTATCGCCGGGACTATTCTTGTGCATAAGGTGGCGGGCTATTTCGCCGAGCGCGGCTTCAACCTCGCCACCGTCCTGCGTGAAGCGCAGTACGCAGCCAACAACACCTTCAGCCTGGGTGTTGCGCTTTCCAGCTGTCATCTGCCGCAGGAAGCGGAAAGCGCGCCGCGCCATCAGCCCGGCCACGCCGAGCTGGGGATGGGCATCCACGGCGAACCGGGAGCCTCGACGATCGCGACCCATAACAGCGCGGAAATCATGCAGATTATGGTAGAGAAGCTGACCGCCGCCCTACCTGAAACCGGCCGCCTGGCGGTGATGCTCAATAATCTCGGCGGCGTGTCGGTGGCCGAGATGGCGATTCTGACCCGCGAGCTGGCCAACACCCCACTCCATGCGCGCGTTGACTGGTTGATTGGCCCGGCTTCGCTGGTAACGGCGCTGGATATGAAAGGCTTCTCGCTGACCACTATCGTGCTGGAAGAGAGCATTGAAAAGGCGCTGCTGTCGGATGTCGAAACCGCCAGTTGGCAGAAGCCGGTGCAGCCGCGGGCTGTTAATATCATGCCGTCCGCGCTCGCCAGCGCACGCGTCGCCTTTACGCCATCGGCCAACCCGCAGGTGGGCGATTACGTGGCGCAGGTGACCAGCACCCTCTCCGGCCTCGAAACCCATCTCAACGCGCTTGACGCCAAAGTGGGCGACGGCGATACCGGCTCCACTTTCGCCGCTGGCGCGCGTGCGATTGCCGCTCTATTGCAACGCCAGCAACTGCCGCTCAATGATTTACCCACGCTGTTCGCGCTAATTGGCGAACGCCTGACGGTGGTGATGGGCGGCTCCAGCGGCGTATTGATGTCGATTTTCTTCACCGCCGCCGGGCAGAAGCTGGAGCAAGGCGCCAGCATGGCGGAAGCGCTGAACGCCGGTCTGGGGCAGATGAAATTTTACGGCGGCGCCGATGAGGGCGACCGGACGATGATTGACGCTCTACAGCCGGCGCTGGCGGCGCTGCTGGCCGAACCGGATAATCTGCAGGCCGCTTTCGCCGCGGCGCAGGCCGGCGCGGATCGCACCTGCCAGTCGAGCAAAGCCGGCGCCGGACGCGCCTCCTATCTCAATAGCGAGAGCCTGCTCGGCAATATGGACCCCGGCGCCCACGCGGTGGCGATGGTGTTTAAGGCGCTGGCGGAACGCTAAGCCTCACCCGGTGGCGCTGCGCTTACCGGGGCGACATAACACCATTGAAAGGTAGCCCGGAGAAGGCGCAACGCGCCGCCATCCGGGTTTACCACACTGCCGATTATTTGCTATGCCAGTACGCCTGCGAACGCACCAGTTGCTGATCGATACTCGGCTCCTCAAAGCGCGCCAGCAGCGATTTCACCACGCCGCCTTCTCCGGTCAGCCAGATAAAATAATCTTCTGACGGCACCTTGACCTGAGCCAGCCGCTCGGCGACGAACGCCGGGTTGTGGCCTACCACCCATTCGATATTAAAGCCGTCGAGATCCGCCAGATAATCTTTATACGAAGCATCCGCGACGGTGACGATGGCCGTCACCTGCGGCGTCACCGGCAGCTGACGTAATCCCAGCAGGCGACGGCGCAGCGCCGGCATGCCCGACTCGTCACAGACATAAAGCTGCCAGGCGTAATCTTCCGGCACCACCAGCGAGCCGGGCGCACGCCCTCGCCCCAGTTAATGCCTTCGTCGGTCACTTCCGGCGGCGTAAATACGCTGCCCGCCTGCGGGAAAAACAGTTTGGTGTGGTCGTCAAAACCTTGTGAAACAAAGCCATCCAGCGCCTCGCCCCCCAGCACGATCCGCTGGAACGCCTGGCCGATACGCTCAACGCGCAGCACGGTTAATTCGCGAAAACGTAGTTCGTTACGCACGCGCTGTGGGTAGCGTGAGGTGTTTTTTGTCATTTTTTCGCCTTCGTGAAGATAATACGATATATCTAAATTTATTTTTAAATGATAATGATTGCTAATCAAAAAGATTGCAAGCACTTTTTTGATATAGTCAGCTTGAGATTAAACAGCTATCAGCAACCCATAAAAACCATTAATAATCATCAAATTAAACAAAAATTATTTTATAGACTTGCAAGTCGATAAACTTTAGATATAAATTAGATATATCTAAATAACATCAGGAGACGATGATGCAAAACCATCATGAAGGTTGCTGTAAACATACAGAGCACCAACACGAAGGCTGCTGCAAGGGTGAAGGACATCACCACGAAAGCCGCCACAGTGAGCACCATGCAGGCTGCTGCAAAAGTGAAGAGCATCGCCACGCAGGCTGTCACCAGAAACATCACCACGAACAGGGTGCGGACGCCGCCACGGTCGCGGCGGAGGTGGTGGTCGTCGCCAGTGCATCTCCGTCACTAACAACGAAGTCGCTGCCGACGAACAGAAAAAATTGCGCGAACAGGGCTTAAGGCCTGGAGATCCTGATTGGGAAAAGTGGGGGATCTGTGATTATATCACCAAACCACGTGTACAAGCTGCTATCACAGGCAAAACGCCGAATGAACAACCGATTAAGGGCAATTATAGGTTTACAGACGAGTTCCCAATGTCTGACGGTTTTGAGGAAAATGCCGAGTTTTTCACTCTGACCTACGAAGCTGAGAAGTCGGTTAGCCACAACTTGGCCTTTGTTCGCATTGCGCCGTTGCTATGGCTACGCGCGGGTGCGCGCGGCGAACGTATTGAAAAAATACCGGGTATACGGATTTAATGGTTGATGGGGCACCTTCACCCCATCAATCTGATACCACCCTCAGATGGTTGATAGATCGACTCCGTAGTTGAGTTCCTCTGCGAAGTCCGGCAGTCCGTAACCGATGGTTTTCTTGTAGAAAGGAGAGACCTTCGCAGTCGGTGCCTTCTTCTTGTGCTTCGTGGTGTAGAGCATTCGTGCCCGCATCACCTCGAAGGAGTAACCGCGCCCTTCACGGTTCTTGTCCTTGGCCAGTCGGTTGATGGACTCCGTGTAAGCGTTGGTGACGGGCATGTCCGTCTCGAAGTAGGTCATGGTCTCTTCGCGCCAGTTTCCCACTGCCCTGACCAGATCGCTCCAGACTTCCTTTTGGCCCTTCGGGATGGTGGCTATCCACTCGTCCAGGGCGGCTTCTGCCTGGAGCCGTGTGGTGGCGTCCCAGATGCCGTAGAAGCGCTCCTTGTGCTCGTAGGCGGCCAGCAGTTGCGGGAACGCGCCTGTCCAGGTCTCCATGATGAGGCGCTCCCGGTCTGAGACTTCGTGAGCGCGTTTCAGCAGGATTTTCCGGTCTCCCTTGAGAGTCCGGCTCTGGGACGGTTTCAGCTCCTTTCTGAGGCCCTTGCGCACTCTCTCTAGGGCATCGTTGGCCATGCGCACCACATGGGACTTATCGACCACGATACGGGCCTGGGGCAGCACAGCCTTGACCGCTGCCCGGTAGGGGTTCCACATGTCCATGCTGACGATCTCGACCTTCTGCCGGTCTTTCAGCTTCATCAGGTAGTTGGTCACCACGTCCTGGCGGCGGGTGGCCAGCAGGTCGAGCAGGGTTCGCTCCTCAATGTTGGTCAGAATGCAGCGGTAGCGCTTGTTCAGGTATAGCTCGTCAATGCCCAGGATGCGGGGCGTCTCGAAGCGGTGCCAGCGCCCCAGGAACTCGGCGCGGGCGTTGAAGATGTCGCGCACCGTCTTCTCGTCCAGGCCGGTCTGTGCCGCCACAAAGGTGTAGGGGTGGTTGAAGGATTCCTTCTCCACGTACTCATGCAGCCGCAGTGTCATACGGAATCCGTCCACCATCTCCGGTAGCTGGGGCCTGAATGTTGTCTTGCAGGCCCGGCAGGTGTATCGGCGGCGGACCACCCAGAGAGTGACCCGCTTGCCGTGGATGGGCAGATCACGATAGGGAACGTCACGCTTGCCGAACCGTACGAACTCACCCTGCACGCCGCATTCCTCGCAGGCGATGGGATCGGGCACGTCCACCTGGAAGTGCATTTCGTCGTCGGTTGATTTGCAGCCCAGTACTTGGTATTGCGGCAGGTGAAGGATGTTGTCGGGAAGTTCGGTCATGGTGTTGTATAGGCGTAGGTGTCAGTCAGATCCATCCGACTCGGCATTGGTGTTTGCTTTTTTACCCAACAAGCTGCTGGAAACGAAAAGTAAGGCACCGAGGACAATTGCAATATCAGCCAGGTTGAAGGCCGGCCAATGCCAGTCTCGCCAATAGAAATCAAAGGAATCCACAACATAGCCGCGAAAGACCCGGTCAATCAGGTTGCCCATGGCGCCACCGAGGATAAGACTGTAAGCGATGGCTTCTCCTTTATGACGATTTTCAAGGATCAGCTTGATCAGAAAAATCGAGACCACTACCGCGATTCCGATAAAAAAGTAGCGCTGCCAGCCTCCACCATTCGCAAAAAGACTGAATGCGGCACCGGTGTTCCATAGGTGCACCCAGTTAAAGAACGGGGTCACCGAAACATACTCGCCATAGGCCATTGATTGCTGCACCAGCCACTTTACAGCCTGATCAGACGCTGCCAGCAGGCCCGATATGGACAATAGGGCATACGGCGAGAGCTTTTTGCCAATAATGAGCATTATTTAACCCTTCAACGCCAAAATGCGTCTGGCACCGTTAAGTACAATGCCCCCCGCGATGGTGCCGATAATCAGATCCGGATAATTGGAACCGGTCCACGCGACCAGGGCGCCGGCGGTGATGACCCCCAGGTTGATCACCACGTCGTTGGCCGAGAATATCCAGCTTGCCTTCATGTGCGCCCCGCCTTCCCGATGTTTGGATATGAGCAGCAGACAACTGGTATTGGCAATCAATGCGACGAATGCGATAGCCATCATCACCAGCGATTCAGGCTCACTACCGAATACAAAGCGTCTCACCACCTCTACGAGCACGCCCACAGCCAAGATCAGTTGCAGTACACCAGCAAGATGCGCGGCACGTACCTGCATTTTCACGCTATGTCCAACCGCATAAAGGGCAAGCCCGTACACCGCCGCATCGGCAAAATTGTCCAGGGATTCTCCAATCAGGCCGGTGGACCGGGCGATCAGACCGGCAGTCATTTCCACCACGAACAGAAGTGCATTGATGCCGAGCAACCAGCGCAGGGTCCCGGATTCTTGCTTAGCAGAAGCTGCCGAAAACTCGGCGGCCTTGATGGTCTCCGGATTTGCAGCGACGGTTTCCTGAAGCGAGGCGCCTAGCCCCAAGGTCTTCAGTTTCGAGGTGACGGGCTCGACCTCGCCGTCATGCACGACCTTCAGCCGGCGGTTCGACAAGTCGAAGGACAGCGCCCGAATCTCCTCAAAGCCGTTCAGGGCTAGGCGAATCATTCGTTCTTCTGATGGACAGTCCATCTTCGGCACGGCATAAACACTGACCCATCTCCCTGGCGCCTCGGAGGAGGCCTGTATATCGGTATCCGCTGCGGACGTTGCATCACCGCCACAGGCGCCACCACAGGATTTGCTCATGATACGACTCCACTTGAACAATGTTGTGGTACCATTTAAAACTATAAAGCTACTATAAGGTCAATAGAGTAAAGAATCCGTTGGGGAGGAGGCTGATGCGCATTGGTCAGTTGGCGCAGTTGGTAGGGGTCGAAACACAGACGATCCGCTTCTATGAACAGCAGGGCTTGTTGCCGCCGCCTGATCGGCAGGACAACGGTTACCGTGTCTATACCGAGAAGCATGGTGAGGGGCTGGCCTTCATCCGTCGCTGCAGAATCCTGGGCCTGTCACTGGCTGAGATTCACGAACTACAGAGCTATCAGGACGACCCTCATCAGCCTTGTACCGCCGTCAACGCCTTGCTCGATGATCACATCTCTCATGTGCGGTCGCAGATAACCGCTCTGCAAGCGCTTGAGAAACAACTCGTTTCACTGAGAGCGAGTTGCAACGATGACCGGGAAGTTGAGGCGTGTGGGGTTCTTGCTGGAATTAGCGAAGGAAACATGCACCAGCAGTAGGTGAAGCATCAACCAGATAATCCGATGAGATGCCGGTCTGTCTCACTCTCATGCAAAGGTAAGATCAACCATTTAATCCGCTTACCCAAAATACCTACTAAAGGATGGGAAGTGACCGATGCGTACGGTCTACTGCTAGATGTAGACCAAGCAACCCCATTCATTGAAGCCATTGATACCTCCAGTGGCGTGTGCGTGGCTTTCATCGTTACTGATGATGACCGTCACTTCCAGTCTGTAACAAAACGTTTGCCAAAAGATGTTGAACCAGTGCGGTTATACGAGTCGTACCTGACCAATTTCAGCTTCACCAGTGGGGAATGGACAGAATGAAATTTACTCTCAAGGACTATCAGCGCGATGCGGTACATGATGCTCTGGCGAATCTCAGGAAGGCTCGACGTTACTGGCACAACGAGAGCGACAAAAGCGCCTTCTCTTTAACGGCTGTAACCGGTGCGGGTAAGACCGTCATGGCTGCTGCTGCATTTGAAGCATTGTTTCATGGTGACGACGAATTTAATTTCGATGCAGATCCCGGCGCGGTGGTGATCTGGTTCAGTGATGATCCAGCACTGAATGAGCAAACCCGTTTTCGCCTGATGGAGGCGAGTGACCGTATCAACTACAACGATATGGTGGTAGTTGAACATCCCTTCAGTCGGCGTAAGTTTCAGGCTGGAAAAATCTATTTCCTTAACACGCAGAAGTTTGGCAAAAAAAGCCTCCTGGTGCGCGGGTTCGATGATAAAGGCGGCCTTTTCGAAGCAGCCCCTGATGCACAGGCTTATACGCTGTGGGATACCATCCAGAACACCATCGAAGACCCGGATCTGACCCTTTACTTAGTGCTGGATGAAGCGCACAGAGGGATGGGCTCGTCAACGGCTTCCAGTGAAGCTGCTAAGAGTACTATTGTACAACGGCTTATCAATGGTTCGGCTGGAGTGAAGGGTATTCCAGTAGTGTGGGGTATTTCCGCCACAGTTGAACGTTTCGACAAAGCCATTGCCAATGCTGGTCATCATGTCAAACTGCCGAATGTGGTGGTTGACCCCGCTAAAGTGCAGGAATCTGGACTTATCAAGGACGATATCATTCTGGGTGTGCCTGATGAAGCTGGTGACTTCGATACCGTGTGGGTACGCCGTGCTGCCGACAAACTCAGGGAAGCGACCGATGCCTGGGCAGAGTACGCAAGACAGCAGGAAACCGTGCGCGAAGTAGTGCCGCTAATGGTATTCCAGGTACCTAATACGCCTGACCCGAATGAGGTGGGGCGTTGGCTGGATACGTTATTCTCCCGTTATCCTGAATTGTCCATTGACAGTGTTGCTCATGTCTTCGGTGAACACACCACACAACGTTTCGGCCAACATCAGGTGCCTTATATTGAACCGCAGCGGGTGCAGGAATCAACCTGGATGCGAGTACTGATTGCTAAAGATGCCATCAGCACTGGCTGGGATTGCCCACGTGCCGAAGTGATGGTTTCCTTCCGCGCAGCCAGCCACAGGACGCATATTACGCAATTGTTGGGGCGTATGGTGCGTACTCCATTGGCGAGACGTATTCCGGGTAATGAGCGTTTAAACTCTGTAGAATGCCTGTTGCCCAAGTTTAATACCAATACCGTGAGAGATGTCGTCAATACCTTGTTTAAGGGCGATGATACCTCTCCTCCAAGCGGACGCATCCTGGTTAACCCTGTGGAGATGAAACCTAACCCGGCTGCTTCAGCTGAAGTATGGGAAGCATTTGAAGCGCTACCTTCTCAAACCCGACCACAGAAAGGAGCCAGACCCGCCAGACGTCTGACCGCGCTGGCACAGGAACTGGTTGATGACGGCATTCTTGATGGGGCAGTCAGGAAATCCCATGCTGCTTTGCACGCTGTTCTGGACAAGTTCCAGATAGAAAATGCCGAGAAAATCAAAAACAAACGCAATGCAGTGCTCGTCGTAGATGGTAAGGCTGTGGTTGCCAGCCTCAAGAACAAAGCAATGACCTTCAACGAATTCTGGGAGGAGGCGGACGTAACGGTGATTGATGACGCCTACCGGCGTGCAGCCCGAATTTTCAGCCCGGATGTTTCACGTACCTATGTCGAATATCTGGCCGATAAGGTTGCGGATCGAGAAGAGGATGCAGAGGAATATCTGGAAGCAATCATGGAGGCTCGTGTTACCGTTGCTGGCATGGGGCTGGTGATGGAGGTGCAGGATTACTTCGATGGCGAGGCCGATAGACTGGCGAAGGCGTGGCTGGCCGAGTACACACCGCAAATCAAGTCGTTGAAAGATGAGCGTAAAGAGGCCTATCGTCAAATCGTCGAAATGAGTACCGAACCGCAGGATGTGGATCTGGTCAGGCCGGCGAACAAGTTTGAAATGACCAGGGTGCGTGAAGGTGAAAAGGAAGCTGACCTTCCAGTCTGGAAACACCATTTGTTGTGTGACGAAAACGGGATCTATCCGGCTCTGTTGAACCATTGGGAAACCAAGGTTTTTGAGATCGAAACCAAACGTGAAGGATTTGCTTTCTGGTATCGTAATCCACAGTACACAGGGCAGTCGTCACTGGGAATCGCTTATGTTGAAGCTGAACAGTACAAGATTGTTCGTCCCGATTTCCTGTTCTTTGCCGAACAGGATGGCAAAATGGTTGTGGACCTGGTAGATCCACATAGCCTACATCTGGCTGATGCTTTGCCCAAACTGAAAGGACTTGCGCTATATGCCGAACATCATTCTGATGCTTACAGGCGAATCGAATCTGTCGCCGAAGTAAAGGGTAAATTACGAGTGTTAGATTTGAAACGGCAGGATGTGCAGGATGCTGTTGCTACCGCTGAAAATGCAGAAACGTTATTTAGTAGCGGACTTGCTGATGACTATCAGTAATCTATAGAAAATTGCGTAACGAAACTGCATTTTAGTAATTTTTTGAAACAATACAAATAAGGCCTTCTCACTGAGAAGGCCATTACCGACTTACAGTTCGATTTGGCTACAGCCGAAGTTACGGTCTCCTTCACCAAACACTTTGCTTTCAACTTTGGTCAGGTAGTCCAGTCGGGTTAACAGCGCCTGGTAGTTCTGCTGGAAGTCAGTACTATTGGTGTCTAGCACATACTTACAGTTTTCAGGAAAATGGACCAGACCAGGGTGATCGTCTCTCTCCAGTCTCAGGGCGCTGTACCAGGCTCCTGTGATCATCCCTCTAAGGTTATCGTCCTGATCGTAATCCCCGAGGTGGTAGTAAGCGTCTTTGTTGAACAACAGGCAAATGTGATAGTGGCATTTACCTGATTCAGAATACTCTTTCGCCCATATAATAAATAAAGGGCAACGGTAGATGCGTTTATCCTCACGCACCTTACGGGTACGGTCAGCCTCCAGCTTAGCTCTGAGGGATTCACGCATCCGGGATATCACCCCAGGTTCCAGGTTAGGGAAGCAACAAATATTGTCACCGTCATCAACTATCTTCGGATAGTGGAGATCGACACGTACAGCAATTAACCTAGGATACCGGTTAGTCAAATAACATAATAATTTATTAATCTTACTCTGATATTCGAGGATATGTACTCCATGAGTACCTTGATATGTTTTCATAATATATACCTGTAGTTGGTCCTACGGTCTATAGCAGACCGTATAGGGATGCCATACAGGTAGGGCTATTCATGGTCACTGTTGTCGGTATATACTGGTATCAGATTTTAGTACGGACATACTGATCTGATTACTACTCTTACTGATTAATACTGGCTAATACAGGTAGTAAGGGTATACAACGCCATTATAATACCTATCCAACATCTAAATCTGAGACGAAGGTAGCCCCAGCCTGTGATGGCTGTTTAAAAGTCACTCTGCAATTAGCTTCGAGAAAAAATAATATTTCTGATGGAATCAAACCAAATCAGTGGTCTCCACAGGCTGGATAAATATAGTTTTACCTCGCTTCGCAGCCATTATCTTACGCTGTGAGTAAAGAGTGCTTAGTAATTCGCTCACTGTCGCTTTGTTTCTGAACCGATTGGGGCCATACTGCAATATCGTGTTTTTTCTGAGATAAGGGATCGTATTTCTCACGCAATATTCTTTTATCCAACAGTAAAGATCGTGAGCCTCTGAGCCTACAAGTGTCGATTCTTGCTGTTTTGAGAAAAGCCTTACATACTCGTCCACGTACCATGAAATTATCTGTATGGCTGCTTCAACAGCAATGAGTGAAATATCTCCGCCACTCCCCTCGAAGTAGTGCAGTAAAGCAGCTACTCTCGCCATATTCTCTGTGACCTTAGAAGCATAGTCTTTGAAGTCAGAAAGAAAACCAAGCATCCCCATCTCAGATTCAACTTTATTATAAAACTCAATCATTCGTTGTTCCGCCTCAGGACAAAAAAAGAGGCATTCCCGTTTATTTTCATCATGTCGTATCATATCTTCAGTGATGATCTCCATCAATCGTTGGTGGAATACTGGCAAATGTTCGGTTGAAGTCACTGGGCTGGTAATTTTCCTGTAACCCTGGGTTGAGTCTGGCTGACAGAGCAAGGCGCGGGCAAAAAAACCTATCCCTTTAGCCATCTCTCCATTAGACTCCTGATATGCTCTAAAAATAACAGGTTGTAGCATTGCAGACAGAGTAACTCTGGCATCCTTAATAAATTGTTCCGGGCTACATTTCCTTTCCACTGAAAATGTTGAGCCATCCCACATTTTGTTGATGAAAGGCAGATCATTTAGTGTATGACCTTTAAATATGGTGCCTGCTTCATCGGAAGTTATGCCAATAGCCCGCCATTGACCACAGAGAAACTGTTTAATCGCCGCCGGAGTGGCATCATTAAACATCAACTTGTACCTTACTGGCTCTTCCGGGCGGTTTTCCATAAGAGCTTTTAATTGTGCTTCAGTCGCGGAAGAATCTTTATTTCGCCTGATCTCCGATTTCAGCTTTGATGTTAACGCCTTTTGTTGGGTATTAAACACTTGCATGTTATTTTCCCAGGTTTCATAATCCCTCATGTATTGTATAAACTTTTGTTCCTCCAAATCGTACAGCGGCTTCATTAATGCTTTATCCACACTGCTTTTCCTTTCTCCAGAATCAGCCAGTGTCAGCAAAAATAAAGATACGGGACTACGCAAATGATTAAACCGGCAAACATCAATCCCGTTTTGACTGGCAAGGGAAATAGCACCAAGGGCAGATGCGGCAACTAGCGCTAATGGTGCCTGTGTATTTTGAGTTACCTCATAAACCGCATTTCTGATAATCAATGGCAGTACTTGTACAGGGAACGGACGACTAATAAGCATGAAAACCTCTGTATAGATTAAGGATAAATTTATTTCACCTTAGCGGCTATTCCGCTATTAGTAGCGGAAATAGCAAGATGAAACCGTGTTCATTAAAGATAAAACGAACCGAAAACACGACTTTTTGATTAACGAATGCTGATCCAGCAAAGAAGATCACTCAGCAGCCAGGCACAAGATTTTGGCCCAATCGACTTACGTAAAGGGAAGCGGCCTGCTCGTTCAAGTTTCCATGCTGTAGATCGTGATACTGATGTGATACGCTGGCGTTCACGTTCACGAACCAGACGATCTGACCTCTCGCCATAGTTCTGTAAAGCCTGTAAACGCTGCTCGGGGGTAGGTTGAGTAAAAGAATTGTGCATGATTGCCTCCTGTGGTTTCGATGGAGACAATCATGTTTCAGGACGGGAGATTTGGAAAGTGATGCACTTTTGGAGATGCGCTTAGTAAGCGCTTAGTTTTTGGGTTTCTTAAGCCACTTTCTGACATCACTTGTAGTGAATGCGACCGGGAACTGAAAATCGTCCGAGGCCGCCAATTTGTTGAGTTCATCTGCAATTATAGCGGTTTTACTTTTGGAGCCACTTCCATATTTTTGACTGAACATAGTCATAAACAAATATAGACCTTTTATTTTTTCGCCCTTAATTCTTTGCCTTCTATCTGTAAATGCAGCTGGTTTTTCAAACCATTCAAGAAGTGTACTTTCTGATATATTTGCTTTCCACATTTCATCATAATCAACTTTAAATTTACTGACAACAGGAACGCCATTGTTCCTCACGACAGTTTCATGCATAAGCAAACAAACAGCAAAATTCTCTTTTTTAGTTTCAAAAACAGCCTCTTTTGATTTTTTCTCAACTGTTACGCCATTAAATTTATCATCAGGGTTGAATGAAGGAA
Organism: Citrobacter sp. LST-B2; assembly: GCF_057983045.1. NCBI lineage: Bacteria > Pseudomonadati > Pseudomonadota > Gammaproteobacteria > Enterobacterales > Enterobacteriaceae > Citrobacter > Citrobacter sp. LST-B2. The sequence continues at coordinate 688,042 of NZ_CP192598.1, read as the reverse complement.
AGACGGACTTTAGCACATTAACATCGATATAGAGATCATCATTATTGATGCCGTTATCACCGTCAAAAATCAAATAGTCCTCATCGTAAACACTATAGACATATACCGCACCAGATGAATCAGCCTTAAGACTAAATGACTCTTTATCAGTGAGAATATAATTACCATTATTAAAGGCTGCTAGTTTAGTCGGGACAACAACCCAATATCCCAATGCAGTCCCTGCGTATTCATAGTTGAAATACTCACCTTGAATTGATCTTGATATTTTAAAACCTTTAGTTATCTTCAAGTGCGATTTTAGCGGCAGGTCAGGGATGAATTTTAAAATTGAATGTGCCTTACTGTCTTCTGACAGGTAAAATTCATCCCCATTACTAATAAGCTGCTCTCCGCCTATATGTAGCGAAGGCGAAATACAGCGTGACAATCTACATTTTTTGCCATTTCCGCCAAAATACAAAAAAAGTTGTATACGTTTAGAAAACCATGCATCCAGTATTTTCTGAACGATATGCTGATCAGTTATTTTTGACAACGAAAAAAAATTAGAATTCATCCCTCTCTCCCATCAGGCAGACACTTATCATTTGTCGATAATAACAAATTAAGTGTCGCCTGACACAGCAATCGCCCCTAAAAAGTGATCCATCTTATATTTCACTACTCGGGAGTATAACTTACTATGTTCTTTTGAAGAGACTTACCACGTTGTTTTCCTGCTGTCGCTGATAGTTGTTGACCCTATCTTCCCAGATCTCAAGCGCCCTGCGCTTTTCAGGCAAGTAATCATAACGATCATAGTGTTTCGAGCTGACGTCATTCAAAGCGTGATTCTGGATACGGTCGCGGATCTCTTTGCTGATCCCCGCCTCCCCCATCAGCGTTTTACATGTGCGACGTAAATCTCGCGCTGTGAAAACTTTAAACTTAGGATTAAAAGCCCGGAAATACATGATGGAACGGGCCAGGCTATCGGTACGTACCGGTCGTTCGCCGTTGGTCGAGAGCGGGAAGATATAGGGGCTGTTACTTTCCTTAGTCAGTTCTTTCACTGAGGCTAATTCACTTAATGCCGATTCAGTCAATGGGATCAGGTGCTCCCGTTTGTTTTTCGATACATCGGCTATGACCAGTAACGTCTTTTGCTGCCAGTCAATCGCGCTCCATTGGCTGGCAATCATTTCAAACGGTCGCTGCCCGCCAGCATAAACGCAGAAGCGGATAAGGTGCTGCATCAACGGCCCAACGTTAGTTGCCTGGTCGAACTGCTCCATGACAATACGTAGCTCTTCCAGCGTTAACCATGTGTCACCAACTTTCTCCGCCGAGGATTGCTTTGGTATGGCCGATACCGGGTTAACCTCAAGCCCAAACGTAATCCCCACGCTGCTATTCATCGGATCGTTGTCGGCTTTAAGACCGTAGTTAAATGCCGCCATCAGGTAGGAACGAATTCGGTTTGCATGGACCACCGCATCTCGCTGGATAATGCCAGACAAGATCGTTTTGATCTGTAAGGGCGTGACATCCTTCGCTTTGGTCTCTCGAGGAATGACTGAATAGCACTCTTTTTCAAGTCGCTTCAGTACATCGGCCCAAGTCCGCTTATTGTCGAGCTTCATCTTGTTAACGTAACCATGTACCAGCTCTTTAAACGATCCCTGAGAACGGTGAAGCTGCATGATGTGCTGCTCAGCCAGGCGTTGTTGCTCAAGCTCTTGCTGAGGTTCTTTTCCTTCAACAAGCCAGGCCCCGTACTTTTTCGCCAGCTCATTGGCGGTCACCAATTTCATCTCAGGCCAGATACCTAACTGAATGAATCTCTCTTTCTTTCCTTTCTCAACGTAGTAACGGAAATAAAAAACTTTGCTGCCTGAAGGCTGAACCTTAACGCCAAGCCTGCCGGTACCACGCTGAGCACTGTTGCTCCACACGTAGTACGACGTGCTTTTTGTCTTCAATCCGCGTATAGCAGTCTCAGTAAGATTAGCGGCCATGAGGTTACCTTTCTAAGGATAAGCGTTACCTGACCCGATGCCCATTTTGGGTCAGGTAATGGGTCAGGTAACGATAGTACAATGAGGAGACGAGACAACCAATCAGAAACAAAAACAACATCATAACTGATTGATTATAGACAATTAAAAATACAATAAGCGTCAATAGCGAACGATTAGAAGCATGCCGATTTTATGACTCATAATCGCTTGGTCGCTGGTTCAAGTCCAGCAGGGGCCACCAGACAAAACAAGGAGTTAGATGAGAAATCGTCTGACTCCTTTTTCGTTTTACAAAAATAGAGTTGGGAAAGGCGAGACCTACGGTATTAAACGCGAAATTTTGAAAATGCTCGCCAACAGCAACTTTAGCAATATCCGAAAGCGATGGTTGGGCCTGAATCGCCGCCCAGAACGACTTTCCGTTGCTGGGGCGACATTAGTGAGAAACAGCCCTGCGCATGGGTATTTTGCCCTATCCTCATCAACAGACGAACGGATGCTGGGTTATTTAACACTTTTCTATATCCAGATATTCAGCAGACATATTAAACGATCTTACCAACCTGATATTTAAAGTAACCAATTCCAATGGTTTTTCTGAAACGCCATGGCTGCCACTCTGGCCATAAAACGTCGGCAATCATCGCGATAGCAATCCATCGGAACCAGGTCGCGAAGGTATTACTTAACCCCTGTGGTTCTTTATAGCCTTTAACCCAACCATCGTATCCCCGTTCACCAACAAGTGTGTCAGGGAAGCCGCCATCCGCATTCTGGATATCGAGAAGTTTGACCAACATATTACGTAGCCAGTATTCAATTTCATCCTGACGATGGGGACAGCGCGAATACCCATGCGCCAGAATATCGATAATATCAACATCAATACAGCTACTGCGTATTGCCACGGGTTGTTCCAGACAACGACTCATCGACTGGTTGAAATGAGGAATTGTCTCGTCAAGCGCATAAAAAATATGCAGGTTATGCGTTGCACCACAAAGTGCGAACAGCAATGCTTCCTGACTGAATTGCTGTCCTGGCCCCCAGAATCCGGAGTAGGGCTCGCTCTGCTGGTTGTGCCAACCGATCATATCCTGCAAGCGCTGGCTTGCAGGCCCCTCCGGGTGACGCTGCTTTTCGAGAAGCAGGAAACTGCCAAGGTTAACGATATTGTTTCCTTCAAGCCACGGATCGCGCATATCGCGCTGGCCTAACCATGCCCGGAAAACCAGGGGATCGAGAAAGGGCGCTAAAAAGGGCAGTTCAAGCCTGTCTAACTGTTCCAGAACCTCCAATGCCCCCATACAATAATTTGTTGCATGGAAACGCATATACTGACGTGTTTCTTCGATATCCGGGCGTTTCCATGTTTCATCCCACTGCATACCCGGTAGAAGGAAATAACCATCATCCTGTTGGTGACTTAAAATCCAGTCAGCCAGTAATTCCTTTTCCTCTATATTATCCCCTAATAATGCGCGGGCCATAGTTCCATCATAGGTTCCTGATAATAACATTTGCGGCCATTTTTCTGGCTGATGATAATCGCTGACACGCAATACGCCAGGCGTCATCCCGGCGACGCTCATGCTATTGAGCCAGTTAATACTGTTCTCTTTGGCCTGCAGAATACGTTCTTGTAAAAGACAGTCTGTTAATTTCATAAAATAACCTGTATTCAGGATTAATCGTTGTTCTGAAGGTTGATAATTATTTAAATTTTGCTGCCGACATTGTCGGTGTTAAAACATGCATAATGACAAAACCTAACAGATAAGCAAAACCACCCATCAGGAATATTGACCAATAACTCCCTGTCGCCTGCAAAATATGCCCGGTAGCTTGTGCAAAGAGTATTGAACCTATTGAGCCAATCAGGCAACCAATACCGACAACAGCGCCAACGGCTTCTTTCGGGAACATATCAGAAACACTGGTATAGAGATTGACTGACCATCCCTGATGGGCGGCAACCGCAATACCAATTAAAATAACGGCGACCCACAAATTAGACGCGGTAGAGACCAGCAAGATTGGCAATACACAAATAGCGCACAGCAGTAGTGTTAATTTACGTGCGTTGTTGACGGCTATTCCATGGTTGATCAACCATGCAGGCAAGTATCCACCGGCGAGTCCGCCAATGGTCGCCAGTATATTGATCAGAACCAATGGTGTCGCCATGTGCGCCATATCAATACCGCGACTGTCGTGTAACCATTTAGGCAACCAGAACAGGAAGAACCAGAAAATCGGGTCGGTCAGGAATTTGCACATCGCAAATGCCCAGGTCTGGCGATACTTTAATAACCCAATCCAGCTCACTTTGCATGCTGCTGGTGTGGGTTCAGACATTTCATCCTGATGGATCCACTCCAGTTCCTCCTTATTCACTTTTTTTGCTTTTTCTGGTTTTCCGTATAAGAACAGCCAGAAAACAATCCATATAAAACCGACTGCGCCGGTCACTACAAAAGCTTCACGCCAGCCCCACTGTAATGCAATCCATGGAATAATAATGGGGGCGAAAATATTCCCGACGTTTGAACCGGAGTTGAAAATACCGGTCGCAAAAGCGCGCTCTCTCCTGGGGAACCATTCAGCAGCAACCTTTACCGCTGACGGAAAGTTAGCGCTTTCGCCAACGCCCAGAAAAATCCTTGCATAAATAAACCCTGTAACAGTACTCACTGCACCATGAGCCATGGCGGCCAGGCTCCATATTGCCAGAGCAACGGGCAATATAAGGCGAGCGCCATACAGATCGACAATTCTGCCGCAGATTAATAAACCCACGGCATAGGCTGCCTGGAAGGCAGTGACAATATTGCCATATTCGATTTCTGTCCAGCCGATATCTTTTTGTAGCATGGGGGCTAACAACCCCAGGATAGAGCGATCAAGGTTATTAATAGTGACCGAGAAAAAAAGCAATGCGCAAATTGTCCATCGGTATCGACTTCTGTTTAATTGAGGCTTTGTTGCTTGTTCGCTAATACTGTGTTGTAGCTGGCTCATCTTATTACCTCTCCATGTCTGTGCTCTACAGAATATGAATCTTTCTCGCCGCTACAGTGTAAGTATCTTTAGACCGGGACAGGCAATACTCAAAAAGGAAACTGAGATCTTAACGTTCATTCGGTTTTTATTTGCAAGCAAAGTCACCTTTTTAGCTGGCTAATGTGATGAGGAACACTTCAGCACGAAAGGGAATGTGAGGTTAATCACGATTAAATTTGATGTTTTTTGAGCTACATCACAATTGCTATTTATTCAATATCTGCACACCTTCGAATGTTTTCTTCTTTGATCTGGCGGTCGTTCAGATCCGCTATTCTCCCCCCAACTTTTCTTCACGAGGAATGGCGATGTTAGAAAAATCTGACCTGGCAGATAATGCGGTCGAATGTCTGCATAACGAACACTACGATCGCGCTTATAATGTGCAAAATCTTAACTATCGCACACTCATCTTTAGCGGTGGGCGTCAACGGGAAAGCCTGGCGGGTGACTGGCACTTCACTCTTGATCTGCATGATACGGGGTTAAGGCAAAAATGGTTCTTGATGCAAAAGCAGGATGCTGAAACGCGTAAGGATCCTTACGATTATGATCCCTATTCTGGTCAGACGGTTCCTGTACCCAGCTGCTGGCAAATGTTGAAGGATAAATGGTTTTATTATGAAGGCAGCGCATGGTATACCCGTGAAATCGAGTATGCGAAGCGGGATCCGGATGAGCGTGTATTTCTACGGATAGGTGCAGCGAATTACGATTGCAAAATATTTCTTAACCATGAGTTTATCGGTAACCACTATGGTGGTTCGACGCCTTTCTGTGCTGAGTTAAGCGCAAACTTAAAAGCCGGAAACAACGTATTAATGATCTGTGTGAATAACACCCGGACAACGGACCGCCTTCCATTACGAAATAATGACTGGTTTAACTATGGGGGTATTTATCGTGAGATAGAGCTTATCCGAACACCGCGAAGCTATATTCACGATCTGTTTATCTATCTTGTTCCGGATGGCAACTATAACAGGATTGCTGCGCGCGTCGCGGTTGACGGGCCTGCGGCTGACGTTACCCTTATGATCCCTGAACTTGGGATTAATCAGATATTGCCTGTCGTTGACGGTCAGGCTGAAGTTATTTTATCCGTAAGTCCAGAGTTATGGTCACCCGAAAATCCTAAACGCTATAAAGTCAGGGCTATGCTTGGGCGCGACAGTGTCGAAGATGATGTCGGATTTCGCCAGATTGAGGTGGTGGGTACCGATATTCGGCTGAATGGAAAATCCATTTATCTGCGCGGTGTGAACTGCCATGAAGATGATTTATTCATGGGGAAAGTCACCAGTGAGGATGATATTCGCCAGCGCTTTCGTGATGCGAAGGCACTGAACTGCAACTATATGCGGCTGGCGCATTATCCTCATCATGAACTGGCGGCACGCATTGCGGATGAAGAAGGAATCATGCTGTGGGAAGAAATTCCCAACTATTGGGCAGTCGATTTTACGAATCTGTCGACACAGCGGGATGCGCATAACCAGCTGATGGAACTTATTCTGCGTGATCGTAACCGTGCCAGCGTCATTATCTGGTCCGTTGGCAATGAGAATGCGGATACGGATGAACGTTTAAGCTTCATGACATCGTTAGTGAATGCGGCACGTGATGCTGATCCCAGTCGTCTTATTTCGGCAGCCTGCCTCGTCAACCACGCAAAAATGAAGATTGAAGACAGGCTGACAGAATACCTCGATATCATCGGGTTAAATGAATACTACGGATGGTATGAAGAGAATTTTGATGACTTAATTGTGCTTGGAAAGAACTCATCACCCACAAAACCCGTGGTCATCACCGAAACCGGCGCGGAAGGCGTTCTCAGCGAAGACGCCCCTAAAACCGGTCCCTTCTCTGAGCAATATATGGCCGATGTTTATCGTAAACAAACCGAATATCTGCCAAAACTCACTTACGTTCGTGGCTTTACCCCATGGCTGCTGTATGACTATCGAACAGAGCGTCGACAAAACCCCTGGCAGCAAGGGTTCAACTGTAAAGGCCTGATTACCGCAGATAAGAAAACACGCAAAGCCGCGTTTTATGTTCTGCGGGATTTTTATGAAAATCTCAATAAAGCCGGGTCGTCATCTGACTAATCATGCTGGAGACTATCCGCCAGGGATAACAACCTGGCGGGATCAAAGAGCATTGCCAGATAATGAGGTTGCTGTTGCTCTTCCTTATCCAGCCATTCGCCGAGACGGTTTGCCAGCTGGCGAAGGCTGTGTATTTGCTTATCGAGTTCAAAGTCAGAAACGCCACGACGATTGCCATAGCGTTCCAGGATGAGTTTCATCGCAACGCCCTTCGCAACGTCAGAAAATAAATCGGTATACCATGGCACTCTATCCCAGACACGTTTGAATAACTCCCTTTTACCGTCAGGAAGAGGGGTCTGCTGTAAAAGAAAATGGAGTTAACTACGTGTATTTTGTGCCAGAAAAAGGGCGCGCTGTTTTTCCAGTAACATCAGTTGATATTGTTCAAGCCCGGTGTCGGGATCGTCTGGTGGAAAAAGTGTTGAAAGAGAAAAATCATCTGAACGCCGGGAATGAAGTTGTAAAAGTTTGACGGCCTGCTGATATGTCTTTGGCACCTGACTGTAATGATGCAAAACATGCCCCAGTATGTAAGGGGTTTTTGTCATCCACTCATGGCTGCTGATATAGAGTTGATGGAATGCATCCAGCTCAGCGTTATCGACTTTGTGCTCAAGCATATCGGTAAGCCAGCAGTGAAATGCCTGCTTTTCTGACATCCCCACTTCACGGCCAAACATTGCCAGACCGTGTAAATTTATCGAGTTGACCGAATTGATAAGAGAACTATTGGATATCCACTCCCAGCTTAAGCGACCAGAGACCGCCTCCAGGCGATCGCCTGACATATTTTCAACCCAACTGAGGCGCCCCTTGATCTCCTCCAGTAAATAACAGGGTAGCAGCGTCCAGCCATATTCCAGACCCCATAAATCAAATTCAATCCATTTGATTTTGTCTTCCAGTTGCATCAGAAGTGGATTCGTGGCAAATCCGGGACGATAGCCGTCAGGAACCGCTTTCAGCGAAACACGTACATCTCCGGGAAGCACCTGCAATGCATTAAGAAGCTGCCATGATGCAGACTCATCATCCATATAGTCTCGCAACACTAGTTTTTTCCCAAGACTACGTAGTATTTGATAAAGATAAGGAAGTGTCGATGACCAATTGGCCCGATAAGGAAGATGTTTAGGAAGAGTGACAATAACACCATCTATAGCAGGCAGCTGACTTAAAGATTCAGCGATTTTTAATTGATAGAATTTTTTCCAGAAAGCTTCATCTGCATGGGTATTTTCAATTAATGCATATTCCGGAAATTTTTCCTGAAGTTTTCCCCCAGATGGAAATGCCTCGCCCTGTAACCAGATTCGTATGCCATTTCCGTTACAGATACGGCATAACCTTTGGAGGTATAGCAGTTTCTCCTGCTGTTCACATATCAAATTTTCTTTTCCATTTTGACAATAGTCAGATGGAGAAGTCAATAACGCGAATAAATCTTGCTGATGAATAACAAGACCATTAAAACCGTCTCGTTTCATCATATTAATTACATTTTGCAAATACGGCCAGTGCCATATTAAAGATGAGTTTACTTCCAGTAGACGCAGAGGGGTCAATGCATACATACATAAATCTCATCAATGTTATTAATACAAAAGTGTATCGTTTAAAATAATTTATTATAATAGAGTATAAAGATAACACCAATAAGAAAAATAGTAAAAAACAGGTCCAAAAATCTTATAAAATTAATCGTTTTATGTTGTTAGTTTTATTTCTGTCATGATAACGTTAACGACAAATGCCGCAAGAGAAACTACTTACCGAAACTATCAATGTGAAACACTATTCTGCCACCAACGGTAACCGAAAGGGATGCTCTTCCCTGGCTGGCAAGAGCATCAAGGCAGGTTGTTGGCTTCACGCGCGCTCAACTTCGACCAGTTCCTGAAGCTGCTCACGCATGTACAATGAAAAATATTCAGGGTCTCTGATCAAAACCCGTTCACCGGCTTCAAACTTCTCAGCCCACTTAACCAGTTTTTGCGTAAATCCAGGGTTCCACCCCTCCCGCTCACCACGCGCAACGATATCCGACGCACTTGCCGGGCAGCCCAGCTCTTTCAAATATTTCAAAATTCCTTTCGCCGTGCTTTCATCCATAGGTTCTGGAGATGAGGCCGAGGTATTCATACCGTTGATGAAATCTAATGCTTTATCAATGACTGCAGGCATACTTTTATCCTTAAAATTTACCATGTAAAACACAAGACTACTCTATGACCTTAAACCGATTTCAGCCTCAAAGAAATCATTAAATTTCATTGTCCCGACGGCGCTCACTTTACTTGTTGTGCCAGTACGCCGCCACACGGACTAACTGCTGATCAAACGGTTCCTGCTCAAAGCGTTGGCTAAGATTTTTCACCACCTTCCCTTCCCCGGTGATCCAGATGAAATAATCTTCTGTCGGCACGTCAATCTGCGCCAGTCGTGCGGCAACCGCCTGCTCATCGTGTCCCAGCCATTCAATGGAAAAATCGCCCAGATGCGCGAGGTAATCCTGATATGCCGGATCGGCGACGCTCACCAGCGCGGTCACCGTCGGTTTTACCGGTAAGCGATTCAGCGCCTCAAGACGACGCCGCAACGCTGGCATACCGGACTCATCACAAACATAGAGCTGGTAAGCGTAGTCTTCCGGCACTACCAGCGAACCACGTGGTCCGCCGATGGTTAGCGTATCGCCTTCGCGCGCTTTCATAGCCCAACGGCTCGCCACACCGCCGTCGTGAATAAAGAAATCCAGCGCCAGCTCATGACGGGCTTCATCGTACAACGGTGTGTAATCGCGAGAAGCCGGACGCACGCCTTCGCCCCAGACAATCCCTTCCTCCGTTACGGTTGGCGGAACAAACCGGCTGCCGGGTTGCGGGAAAAACACCTTGCTATGGTCGTCAAAGCCGCGCGAGTTAAAGCCTTCCAGCGCATCGCCACCGAGGACAATACGCTGAAAACCCGTCCCGATGCGTTCTACGCGCAAAACGGTAAGTTCGCGAAAGCGCAGTTCATTGCGCACGCGCTGAGGGTAACGTGAAGTTTTATCCATCATTTTTGACCTTCGTGTGATAATCAGATATATCTAAATACAGTTTTCAAATGATAATGATTGTTAATAGCCAGAATTGCAAGTCATTTTTTGATAGCGTCTGCAGTGTTACTGCCTTTAAATATTTATCATTTAAATTCATAGGATTAGTAAAATTATCAACACTACCCTTGTCAAAATCTTCATTTTAGATATAAATTAGATATATCTAAACAAAAGGAGATTATCATGCGACATCATCATGAAGGTTGCTGTAAAGGCGAAGGGCATCATCACGGCGGTTGCGAACATCGTCACGGTAGAGGTGGCGGTGGTGGACGGCGTCAGCGCTTTTTTGGCCATGGGGAGCTGCGTCTGGTGATTCTGGATATTCTCTCCCGCGAAGCCAGCCACGGTTATGAGCTAATCAAAGCTATCGAGAATCTGACGCAAGGCAACTATACGCCGAGTCCTGGCGTGATCTACCCAACGCTGGATTTCCTCCAGGATCAGGCCTTTATTGCGGTTAGCGAAGAGGATGGGGGGCGTAAAAAAATCACTCTCACTGACACCGGCGCACAATGGCTGGAAGAGAATCGTGAACATCTCGGCCACATTCAGGAACGCGTCAACGCACGCAATGTCGGCTTTGAACTGCGTAAGAATCCGCAGATGAAACGAGCGCTGGAAAACTTCAAGGCAGTGCTGGATCTGAGAGTGAATCAGGGTGACATCAGCGACGCACAGTTAAAAAAGATCATTGGCGTGATCGACCGTGCGGCGCTGGAAATCACTCAGCTTGATTAAGCAGGCAAGGCGTCGCCGTCACGAACACGGAACACTTTCACCATCTCTTTTAAGTGTAACGCCTGCTCATTCAGTGACGCCGCTGCCGCAACGGACTCCTCGACCAGACAGGAGTTCTGCTGGGTGGTGGCGTCAATCAGGCCAATCGCGCTGTTGATCTGCGAAATCCCCTCGGTTTGCTCACGACTGGCCTGGCCGATCTCCCGCAGGATCACATCCATCTCCTCGACGTTGTTGACCATGCCGTTTATCAGTCCGTTAGCCTTCTCGACCAGTTGCATCCCTTCCTGGGTCTGACCGGTGGAATCCTCAATCAGATGGCGGATCTCGCTGGCAGAAGATGCGCTCTTTTGCGCCAACTGGCGTACTTCCCCTGCCACCACGGCAAACCCACGGCCATGCTCACCGGCTCGCGCGGCTTCAACAGCCGCATTAAGCGCCAGAATATTGGTCTGGAATGCAATGGAGTCAATCAGGTTGATGATGTCCGACATGCGGTTAGATGTTTCATTAATCACCCGCATTTTTTGCGTCACCTGATTCATCATCTCGCCATTGTTCTTCACAACGGTCGCCGCCCCCGCAGAGAGCTTCGTCGCTTCTCCGGTATGTTCGGCCGTGTTTTTTACCGTGGCGGTGATCTGCTCCATTGACGCGGCGGTCTGCTCAACGGAGCTCGCCTGTTCTTCGGTACGTGCAGCCAAATCCTGGTTCCCGGCGACGATCTGCGCTGCCGCGCTGGAGATATTCTCCGACCCGTTCTGGACTTCCTGGACGATCTCCAGCAGGCGAGTTTTCATTACCATCAGCGCATGCAGCAGTTCGCCGGTCTCATCTTTCTGCGTGGTGAGGATATTGCGGGTCAGGTCGCCCTCGGCAATCGCTTCGGCAAACTGCACCGCTTCATTCAGTGGCCGGGTGATGGAACGCACGATATACCACCCCATCATACAACCCGCGGCAATACCGATGAGCGCCAGCGCGATAAGCAACGCCCGGTTCGCGGTAAAGTCGCTTTCCACCTGCGCGCCAGCATGCAACATCTGCGTATCTTCAATGGCGATCAGTGCCTGAACTTTCTCTTTATAGGCCTGCTGTACATTGACCGTCGTGGTCATCATCTCCTGCATTGCCGCCTGTCGGTTATGGTTTTGAAGTGCCTGCAGAATGCGGAATCGGGAGGCGAGATATTGCTCGCGCACATCACGGATCCCGGAGATGACCTTTTTCGATTCGGCATTTAGCGGCGCAGCGTCCAGTTCATCCAGCAACACCGTAATCTGCTGGCTAATGGTGTCGAGCTTTTTCTGGGACGTCTGGGTCCACCGCCCCTCTTCGTCCATCAGCATCAACTGCTGCGTGCTGACAAAATCCTGAAAATGATCGATGAGCTTGTTGGCTTTTACCGTGATGGGATAGTCATTGGTAATGATGTTTTGCATACCGCTGTTGGCGCGGTCCAGGCTAAATAATGAAAGGCCTGAACTCACCATCATCAGTACAATAAACAATCCAAACGCGATAAATAATTTTGAGCGGATCTTCATGTTACGCAAAAACATATATTCTCCCTGGAGATAGTTTTTCTTCAGACAGATTCCTTTATCGGTAACAAACTCACTAACTTTATGATATTGATCGCTTTTTATTATCAATAACTGCCGGTAAATAGTTTTTGACGATGAATAAAGGCAGACCGATCGTTATATAAACGATTTTTTATGATGTCCAAATAGCCCAAAGACAGAAATGAAAAGATGCGAATAAAATAAAAAAACCACCCGTAGGTGGTAATGTTTAATATGTTATTAACATTATTATCACAATGACGCTTACCATTACCGGTAAGCGTTGATGCGGATAAAAGAAAGGATTAGTGCAACACCGTCACGGCATCCGCCAGACGGCTGGCACGGTGTTTAACCATGGCGGACACCTGCGCGCTCTCTTCAACCAACTCGGCGTTCTTCTGCGTGATGTCGTTAAGTTCGCCTACCGCACGCGTCAGACTGGTCAATCCGTCGGACTGTTCAAGCGTTGAATGGCTGATCTGCGCAATCAACTGAGTGACGTTTTGTACCTGAGAGACAATATCATCCATCGTACGTCCCGCGGCGTGGACCTGCTGAGAACCCGACTGCACTTTATCCGCACTGGCATCGATTAGCTTACGAATATCATTCGCCGCGCTGGCGCTGCGGCTGGCCAGATGGCGCACTTCACCCGCCACGACGGCAAACCCTTTGCCTTGCTCACCCGCCCTGGCCGCTTCAACTGCGGCGTTCAACGCCAGAATATTGGTCTGGAAAGCGATGTCGTTAATCAGCGTGGTGATGGTGCCAATGCGCTGCGTGCTGTTGGCGATGTCATCCATGGTTTTAATCACGGTGTCCATTGCTTCACCGCCCTGTGCCGCCGCGCTTCTGGCGGCAATCGACAGCTTATCGGCGGCGGATGCGGTTTCGGAGTTTTGTTTTACCGACGCCGCCATTTGATTCATGGTGGTCACCGTCTGCTGGACGTTATCGACCGTCTGACGCGTATGCTTATTCAGATCGTCGTTGCCTTTCGCTAAGGCTTCGCTGCCGTTTCTGACGCTCGACACCTGGCTTGAAACGTCGTTAATTAGCCAGCGACACATCAGACCAAGTTGCCCGACAGCGCGTAGCGTCAACCCCAGTTCATCACTGCGATTCAGATGCGCCACGCTGTTTCGCTCACCGGTCGCTACCTTCAGCGCCTGCTTCGCGACGTTCTCAATCGGACGAACAATCTGCCACTCAAACGCCGCTGTACCCAGTAGCATCACCAGCACACACATCAGTTGTGCAAGCCATGGCGCACCAGACAGGTGTAGCACCGCCGCCAATACCACGTAGATCAGCGCCATCACGCTGCGGACCCGCCAACGCACCGGCATTGCCGGTAGTTTCCCGAGCCATCCTTTACGCACCACCAGTCCTTTGTGGATCCGGCGTCGACAACGACCTTCATTGAGCGCCTTGTAAAGCGGCTCAACCGTGGCGATCTCCGCATCCGTCGCGCGGGTGCGAATTGACATGTACCCCGTCACGTTCCCCTCGCGCACCATCGGTACCGCGTTCGCCCGAACCCAGTAGTGATCGCCATTTTTACGGCGATTCTTGACGATGCCGCTCCAGGGTTCACCCTGCTGCAGGGTGTACCACATGTCAGCAAAGGCTGCTTTCGGCATGTCCGGGTGACGCACCAGGTTGTGCGGTTGCGCCAGCAATTCATTGAGTGAGTAACCGCTAATATTGACGAACGTATCGTTGGCGTGCGTGATGTAGCTGTAGAGATCGGTTGTCGACATGAGGGTCGTATCGTCATCCAGCGGTGTATTTTGCTGGGTAACGTAGAGCTGAGAAGACATAGTCGCGTCCTGTGCAAGTTATCTGGTTGTTAACTTCTTGTCAGATGTTATTTCGGCGCTAACAGATTTATCTTTAGATGTTAAATTTGATTTAGATCGCAATTTGCGATTAAACCTCATATTTTGTACGAATTCTAATTGATTGATTTAAAATACTTTCACGTTGAAACTATAAAATCACACTGTGGGTCGCGCACTGTTATCGCGCAAATTTTGCACTATTTCTGCGCAATCGCCCCTTCTGACGCCGATCTCACACGGTCTTCATTTTGCACAAAAACCCAGCAAGTGTTAACAAATGAGATTAAATGTTGCGCAATAACAGTTCTCCCTGGTGTTTATCCCGATTTTCATCAGCGCCGCCGGGATGGCGCAATCCCTGCAATACTTAAATCGGTATCATGTGATACGCGATCTCCGGGAGCATATTTTGAACAGGTTACCTTCCAGCGCATCGGCTTTGGCCTGTAGTGCGCACGCACTGAATCTCATTGAGAAGCGAACGCTTGATCATGAGGAGATGAAAGCACTTAACCGAGAGGTGATTGATTACTTCAAAGAACATGTCAATCCGGGATTTTTAGAGTATCGCAAATCTGTTACCGCCGGCGGGGATTACGGAGCCGTAGAGTGGCAAGCGGGAAGTCTGAACACGCTTGTCGACACCCAGGGACAGGAGTTTGTCGACTGCCTGGGAGGTTTTGGAATTTTCAACGTGGGGCACCGTAATCCAGTTGTGGTTTCCGCCGTACAGAATCAACTCGCGAAACAACCTCTGCATAGTCAGGAACTGCTTGACCCACTGCGGGCCATGCTGGCAAAAACCCTTGCTGCCCTGGCGCCCGGAAAACTCAAATACAGCTTCTTTAGCAACAGTGGTACCGAATCGGTCGAAGCGGCGCTGAAACTGGCGAAGGCGTATCAGTCACCACGCGGCAAATTTACCTTTATCGCCACCAGCGGCGCGTTTCACGGTAAGTCGTTGGGCGCGCTGTCCGCCACCGCCAAATCGACGTTCCGCAAGCCGTTTATGCCGCTGCTGCCGGGCTTCCGTCATGTGCCGTTCGGCAATATTGAGGCCATGCGTACCGCGCTCAGCGAGTGCAAAAAAACCGGAGATGATGTGGCTGCGGTGATTCTGGAGCCTATCCAGGGTGAAGGCGGCGTGATCCTGCCACCGCAGGGTTATCTCACCGCCGTACGTAAACTCTGCGACGAATTTGGCGCGCTGATGATCCTTGATGAAGTCCAGACCGGCATGGGGCGTACCGGCAAGATGTTTGCCTGCGAGCATGAGAACGTGCAGCCCGACATTCTCTGCCTGGCAAAAGCGCTGGGCGGCGGCGTGATGCCGATTGGCGCGACGATCGCCACCGAAGAGGTCTTCTCGGTACTGTTTGATAACCCCTTCCTGCACACCACCACCTTCGGTGGCAATCCGCTGGCCTGTGCGGCCGCGCTGGCCACCATCAATGTGCTGCTGGAGCAGAACTTACCGGCACAAGCGGAACAGAAAGGCGATATCCTGCTGGACGGTTTTCGCCAACTGGCGCGAGAGTTCCCTGACCTGGTGCAGGACGCCCGCGGGAAAGGGATGCTGATGGCAATCGAGTTTGTCGACAATGAAACCGGCTACAGTTTCGCCAGCGAGATGTTCCGCCAGCGGGTCCTGGTTGCCGGAACGCTCAACAACTCGAAAACGATCCGCATCGAACCGCCGTTAACGCTGACCATTGAGCAGTGTGAGCAAGTGCTGAAAGCCACGCGTAAAGCGCTGGCGGCGCTGCGGGTGAGCATAGAAGAGGTGTAAACAGCTTGCCGGGTGATGAAACACCATTCTGGCCTGTGAACAAATGCCCCCTGCCCGGGGGCATTTTTTGAATCCCATCACAATCATCGCATTCCCCTTTTCCCTTTTCCCTGCCGACGACTAAATTAGACACTCATCCGACCACATAACAATAATTTTACATACTGGACAATCTTATGCGCTATCCGTCGCTGTTCGCCCCGCTTGATCTTGGTTTTACTCGGCTTAAAAACCGCGTGCTGATGGGTTCAATGCACACGGGACTTGAAGAGTATCCTGATGGCGCGGAACGCCTGGCCGCTTTCTATGCCGAGCGAGCCCGGCACGGCGTCGCACTGATTGTCACGGGTGGCATCGCCCCCGCGTCGTCTGGCGTCACGATGGAAGGCGGCGCGACGCTCAATGACGCCCGTGAGGTGCCGCATCACCGCATCATCACCGACGCGGTTCATCGTGAAGGCGGGAAAATAGCGCTACAGATCCTGCATACCGGGCGCTACAGCTATCAACCACAACTGGTAGCCCCTTCCGCAATTCAGGCCCCCATCAACCGGTTTACCCCGCACGCACTGAGCCACGAAGAAATTCTGCAACTGATAGAAGACTTCGCGCACTGTGCCCAACTGGCACGGGAGGCGGGTTACGACGGCGTGGAGGTCATGGGCTCGGAAGGGTACCTGATTAACGAGTTTCTCGCCCTGCGCACCAATCAGCGCGACGATGAATGGGGCGGTGATTATACCAATCGTATGCGCTTTGCCATTGAAGTGGTACGTGCGGTGCGTCAGCGGGTGGGGAACGACTTTATTATTATCTACCGCCTGTCGATGCTTGATCTGGTGGAAAAAGGCGGCACTTTTGCAGAAACAGTGCAACTGGCGCAGGCCATTGAAGCCGCAGGCGCAACGCTCATCAACACCGGAATTGGCTGGCATGAAGCGCGCATTCCCACTATCGCCACGCCGGTACCGCGCGGCGCCTTCAGTTGGGTAACGCGTAAGCTGAAAGGACACGTTTCGCTGCCACTGGTCACCACTAACCGGATTAACGATCCGCAGGTTGCCGATGAAATTCTGGCGCGTGGTGATGCCGATATGGTGTCGATGGCGCGCCCGTTTCTCGCGGATGCCGAACTGCTGACGAAAGCGCAATCGGGGCGTACCGATGAAATTAACACCTGCATCGGCTGTAATCAGGCGTGCCTGGATCAGATCTTCGTCGGCAAAATCACGTCGTGCCTGGTGAATCCCCGCGCCTGCCATGAAACCAAAATGCCTGTTGTTCCGGCTTCCACAATAAAAAATCTGGCTGTCGTCGGCGCGGGCCCGGCGGGTCTTGCCTTTGCTATCAATGCGGCGGCACGCGGTCATCATGTCACCCTCTTTGATGCGCTGGGCGAGATCGGCGGGCAGTTTAATATTGCCAAACAGATCCCCGGTAAAGAGGAGTTTTATGAAACGCTCCGCTATTACCGTCGGATGATTGACGTCACCGGCGTCACCCTGAAACTCAATCATTATGTTGCAGCAGACGATCTGCAGGCATTCGATGAGGTGATCCTCGCCAGCGGGATCGAGCCGCGCAGGCCGCCGATCGACGGCATCGATCATCCGAAGGTTTTAACCTACCTCGATGTCCTGCGTGACAAAACCCCGGTGGGGAATCGGGTGGCGATCGTTGGCTGCGGCGGGATCGGCTTTGATACCGCAATGTACCTGAGTCAGCCCGGCGAACCCACCAGCCAGAACATTGCCGATTTCTGTGTGGAATGGGGTATCGACACCAGCCTGCAACAGGCTGGCGGATTACGTCCGGAAGGCCCGCATCTGGCTCGCAGCCCGCGTCAGATTGTGATGCTCCAGCGTAAGGCCAGCAAACCCGGCGAGGGACTGGGAAAAACCACCGGTTGGATCCATCGCACCACGTTGCTTTCACGCGGTGTGAAGATGATCCCGGCAGTCAGCTATCAGAAGATCGACGACACCGGTCTGCACGTGTTGATCGGTGGTGAAGCGCAGACGCTGGAAGTCGATAACGTCATTATTTGTGCGGGTCAAGAGCCGCGACGTGAGCTGGCAGAACCGCTGCATGCGGCGGGAAAAACGGTGCACTTAATCGGCGGCTGTGATGTAGCGTTGGAACTGGATGCCCGCCGGGCCATTGCCCAGGGCACCCGTCTGGCGCTGGGAATTTAATTCATTGCCCGGTCACATTGTGCGTGCCGGGCATGGGCAGTTCGCTTAGCGACGGCGGCCGACTTTCACCGCTTTGAGCACCACAAACTTATTGTTGGTCGCAACGGTGGCGCAGTTGCCGAAGATCTTCTTCAGCTTGTGGAAATAGTCGAGGTGACGGTTGGCGACGATATACAGCTCGCCGTTGATCTTCAGGCAGCGACGGGCGTGGTGGAACATTTCCCAGGCAATGTTATCCGTCAGTGCATGCTTCTGATGGAACGGCGGGTTGCACAGTACGGCGTTAAAGCGAAAAGGCTCAACCCCGGACAGCGCGTTGTTAATCATAAACTCACAGCGATCGATGGCTTCAGGCAGGTTAGTTTCCACATTCAGACGGCTGGACGCCACCGCCATTGGGGATTCATCGACAAACACCACGCTCGCCTGCGGATTTTTTTCCAGCAGCGTCAGACCAATTACCCCGTTGCCACAGCCGAGATCGACAATCTCCCCTTCCAGATTCTCTGGCAGGTGCTGCATAAAGAAACGTGCGCCAATATCCAGCCCGGTGCGGGAGAAGACGTTGGCATGGTTATGGATGGTCCAGTCGGTGCCTTCCAGTTTCCAGCTCAGCGTTTCCGGCGCATCAGCCAGAGCCGGCTCGCTGAAGGTGCAATTGATGAGACGCGCCTTTTTCCACGCCAGCGTGGTAGTCGTTGGACCGAGCACTTTCTCAAACAGCTCCAGCGTGGAGTTATGGATATCCCGCGCCTTCGCGCCAGCAATGATACGGGTTTGCGGGGTCACCACTTTTCGCAGCGCGCGCAGCTGTTGCTCAAGCAGTGCCAGCGTTTTCGGCACTTTGATCAGCACCACGTCCGGCGCCTGCGGGTACTCTGCCGTGCTGTCGAGAAACTTGACGCTGGACTCCGCGAGGTCGTTATGGCGCAGGTTTTCCCGCGTTGCCAGTTCGCTTAAATACGAATCACCAATGCTGTACGGCGACTGCTCCGCCAGCGCACAGCTCAGCGCACCGAAGGTATCATTCAGGATCAGCACCGGGCCGCGAATCTCCGTATCGTCCACCTGTTGCAGCAGATAATCATCGGCCGCTTCCCACGCCAACAGTGGGTTAACGTCGTCCGTTTCCGGGAAACGTTTTAGTGTCAGTGAACGGAAACCGTTGTCTGTGTGGCTCATCGGCCCTCCTGAATGGTAAAATTTCGGCGTATCCCGTAAAAGGGTGCGTGAGTATACACTTTTTATGATTTGCATGGGTGACGATGAGCCAATTAACTTACCTCCAGGGCTACCCGGAGCACCTGCTTTCTCAGGTGCGCACGCTGATTGCCGAGCAACGGCTGGGCGCGGTGCTGGAAAAGCGCTATCCGGGAACGCATGATTTCGCGACGGATAAAGCGCTCTGGCAATACACCCAGGATCTGAAAAATCAATTTCTGCGTAACGCCCCGCCGATCAACAAAGTGATGTATGACAATAAGATCCACGTGCTGAAGAATGCGCTCGGCCTGCACACAGCGGTCTCTCGCGTACAAGGCGGCAAGCTGAAAGCGAAAGCCGAGATCCGCGTCGCCACCGTGTTTCGCAACGCGCCGGAACCCTTTTTGCGAATGATCGTCGTCCACGAACTGGCGCATCTGAAGGAAAAGGAGCACAACAAGGCGTTTTATCAGCTTTGCTGTCACATGGAACCGCACTATCACCAGTTGGAATTTGATACCCGCCTCTGGTTGACGCAGTTGTCGTTAAAGGAAACTGCGCAGTAGCGCACTGGCTTTGTCATAAAGGCGTGCTAAATTGACGACAGAATCCCTTTATGGAGCCTGAAGGCATTTATGATACGTTTCGCAGTGATTGGCACAAACTGGATCACCCGCCAGTTTGTGGATGCCGCCCATGAGACCGGCAAATATAAGTTAACCGCAGTCTATTCCCGCAGCCTCGAACAGGCGCAAACCTTCGCCAATGATTACCTCGTCGAGCATCTGTTTACCTCGCTGGATGCGATGGCGCAAAGCGAGGCGATTGACGCAGTGTACATTGCCAGCCCGAACTCGCTGCACTTTCCCCAGACCCAACTGTTTCTGAGCCATAAAAAGCATGTGATCTGCGAGAAGCCACTGGCGTCGAATCTGGCCGAAGTCGAAGCCGCCATCGCCTGTGCGCGGGAAAATCAAGTGGTGCTTTACGAAGCGTTTAAAACCGCCAGTCTGCCTAACTTCCTGCTGTTACAACAATCGCTGCCGAAAGTCGGTAAAATGCGCAAAGCGTTCCTCAATTACTGTCAGTACTCGTCGCGCTATCAGCGCTATCTTGACGGCGAAAACCCGAACACCTTTAACCCGGCCTTCTCCAATGGCTCGATCATGGACATTGGCTTCTACTGCCTGGCTTCCGCTGTGGCGCTATGGGGCGAACCGCACAGCGTACAGGCCTCTGCCAGTCTGCTGGAGAGCGGTGTCGATGCCCACGGCGTGGTGGTGATGGACTACGGTGATTTCAGCGTCACCCTCCAGCATTCCAAAGTGAGTGATTCCGTTGTCGACAGTGAAATTCAGGGCGAAGCCGGATCGCTGGTGATCGAAAAAATCTCCGAATGCCAGAAGGTTTGTTTTGTTCCGCGCGGCGGGAAAACCCAGGATCTTACCCAACCGCAGCACATCAATACTATGCTGTATGAGGCACAGGCGTTTGCAGCACTGGTGGACGCCAATGAAGTGAATCACCCTGGATTGTCCAACAGTCGCATCACGGCAAAATTGTTAACCGAGATTCGTCGCCAGACCGGCGTCACCTTCCCGGCAGACGATGTCAGCCGCGCAGCGACTGCGTAAAACATTGTAAAACAGATGTTACAGGCCATTGACGGAATGCATGGCCTGTCATATTTTGTTACCTGCAAAGGGGAGTAACTTCATTGTCGGTCGATCGTCATTACGATGTGTGAAAAACCACATCCGGTCACCGGGCAACGACAAAGGAATGCGCTAACGCATTCTTTTTTTGTTGTAAGTGAGACCTTGCCGGAAGGCGAGGTCTATGCATAAAAAGCAGCGGCTGACGTCTTCTGACGTTGGCCGTTTTTTTTATGTGTAAGGAATGATGATGAATACTGTCGGCACACCGTTGTTATGGGGCGGATTCGCTGTTGTTGTGGTGATCATGCTGGCTATCGACCTCTTTTTGCAGGGGCGTCGTGGCGTACATACGATGACCATGAAGCAAGCGGCTGCCTGGTCCCTGGTCTGGGTCACGCTCTCGCTACTGTTTAACGCTGCATTCTGGTGGTACCTGGTACAAACCGAAGGCCGCGCCGTCGCCGATCCGCAGGCGCTGGCGTTCCTCACGGGTTATCTGATCGAAAAATCCCTCGCCGTCGATAACGTCTTTGTCTGGCTGATGTTGTTCAGCTACTTCTCGGTGCCGCCTGCCCTGCAACGTCGGGTACTGGTCTACGGCGTGCTGGGTGCCATCGTGCTACGTACGATAATGATTTTTGCTGGTACCTGGCTGATTACGCAGTTCGAATGGATGCTGTACGTGTTTGGCGCTTTCCTGCTGTTTACCGGGGTAAAAATGGCGCTGGCGAAAGAAGATGACGCCGGCATTGGCGATAAGCCTCTGGTGCGCTGGCTGCGCGGACATCTGCGCATGACGGATACTATCGAGAACGAACATTTCTTCGTGCGTAAAAAGGGTCTGCTGTATGCCACGCCGCTACTGCTGGTGCTGATCCTGGTGGAACTGAGCGACGTTATTTTTGCGGTCGACAGTATTCCGGCTATTTTTGCTGTTACGACTGACCCGTTCATCGTTCTGACCTCGAACCTGTTCGCGATCCTGGGCCTGCGTGCCATGTACTTCCTGCTGTCGGGAGTTGCAGAGCGGTTCTCTATGCTGAAATACGGTCTGGCGGTGATCCTGGTGTTTATCGGTATAAAGATGCTGATCGTCGACTTCTACCATATCCCGATTGCGATTTCGCTCGGCGTGGTATTTGGCATCCTGGTCGTGACGTTACTGATCAACGCCTGGGTCAACTACCAGCATGATAAGAAACAACAGGCGTAATTCTGTCGTGCCGGGCGACGCTAGCGCGTCCCCGGCCAATAGATAATCTGGCCTCTGCTTTTTGTAGAACATGTCACAATATTGTTAACACCAAGTTACAAAACATGACCGCAGCATGAAATCCAGCATATTTCGCTTCCCGAAGCGTTATCTTTCCTTATACTCAACCAGGCAAACACTTTGTTACATCCGGAAAGCGGCGTCCATAGAACGCGCGAAGGATGAGCAACAACACACTGTAAGGATCAAGAAATGACTACGCAACGTTCATCGGGGCTGCTACAGCGTTTGGCTCAAGGAAGCCTGGTTAAACAAATTTTGGTCGGTCTCGTACTGGGGATCATACTGGCATGGATTTCAAAACCGGCAGCCATTGCCGTTGGCTTGCTCGGCACATTGTTCGTCGGTGCGTTAAAAGCCGTCGCCCCGATTCTGGTTCTGATGCTGGTGATGGCGTCGATCGCCAACCATCAGCACGGGCAAAAAACCAGCATTCGCCCGATTCTGTTTCTCTATCTGTTGGGGACGTTTTCTGCGGCGCTCGCCGCGGTAGTCTTCAGCTTCGCCTTCCCTTCAACGTTGCATCTGGTCACCAGTTCGCATGATATCGTGCCGCCGTCAGGCATTGTAGAAGTACTGCGTGGTCTGCTGATGAGTATGGTCTCTAACCCCATTGATGCGCTGCTGAATGCCAACTATATCGGCATCCTGGTGTGGGCGGTCGGCCTTGGTTTTGCCCTGCGTCACGGCAACGACACCACCAAAAATCTGGTCAATGATATGTCGAACGCCGTGACCTTTATGGTGAAACTGGTGATCCGCTTTGCCCCGATTGGTATTTTTGGTCTTGTCGCATCGACCCTCGCCACCACCGGCTTCTCCACGCTGTGGGGCTACGCGCAACTGCTGGTTGTGCTGGTCGGCTGTATGGCGCTGGTCGCGCTGGTGATCAACCCATTGCTGGTATTCTGGAAAATTCGTCGCAATCCGTATCCGCTGGTTTTTGCCTGCCTGCGTGAAAGCGGCGTTTATGCTTTCTTCACCCGAAGTTCAGCAGCGAATATTCCGGTGAATATGGCGCTGTGTGAAAAACTGAATCTGGATCGCGATACCTATTCCGTTTCTATTCCGCTGGGCGCCACCATCAATATGGCGGGCGCGGCGATCACCATTACGGTGTTAACGCTGGCAGCGGTGCATACGCTGGGCGTTCCGGTGGATCTGCCCACCGCGCTGCTGTTGAGCGTGGTCGCCTCACTGTGCGCCTGCGGCGCATCCGGTGTTGCAGGTGGCTCGCTGCTGCTGATCCCGCTGGCCTGTAATATGTTTGGTATCCCGAACGATATCGCCATGCAGGTGGTTGCTGTCGGCTTTATCATCGGCGTGCTGCAGGATTCCTGTGAGACGGCGCTGAACTCCTCCACTGACGTCCTGTTTACCGCGGCAGCCTGCCAGGCTGAAGACGAACGTCTGGCGAATAACGCGCTGCGTAGCTAAGCCTTAAACCCTTCCGTCATCTGGCGGAAGGGGTCTCTTCCTGTACGCTTTTCTCAATTTTGAATGGATCGATTCCCCGGCGTTTCATACGCCAGAAACGAATAATGTTCAGCCCGTTCATCACCAGAAAACTGCCTTCAATCAGCGTTCCGCCGATCGATCCCAGCCAGAAGTTGTGTACCACCCAACAGGCAGTCGCACACCACATCACGCAGCGCACCGTTAATCCTTTACAGCGGAACAGCGCCCAGGTACTGGCGAGCGTGCCGATGATGGGCAGAATTTCCATCGCATGCTGTAGTTTCGCCAGCCCTAGCACCAGGGTGAGGATAATGAACAGCGCCATCACCCACAGTTTGCGGGTGCGCATCGACACCAGAGTACGCACGGTATTGAGTTCCGCGCTCATCCCGGCGGGCCAGGCGCCCATCAGAAAGAAGTGTACGCCTATCGTGGCGCTATAGACGGCAAGCTGGAGTCGGAAGCGGCGCTCATCGCGGTTGAAAAACGTCGTAATGCCAATCAGAAACGCGAGCACACCGACGCCCTGAGCCAGCCAATACGCGGTCATAAACGACATCAACTCCATTAACAATGCCTGATGGCGCTGCGCTTATCAGGCCTGCCAGCGTAGGCCTGATAAGGCGTTTTGCCGTCATTCGGCACTTTTTACAACGTTACGCCGCTTTTAAAGATAGCCAGTTCGCGGAAATCATTGCGTTCGTTGCAGGTCTGCTTACCGTTGGCGAAATCGACGATGGTATCAATGAACTCATTCAGCAGTTGCGGCATCGCTTTGCCGTGGATCAACTGGCCCGCATCAAAGTCGATCCAGTGCTTTTTCTTCGCCGCCAGTTCGCTGTTGGTGGCAATTTTCACCGTCGGCACAAATCCGCCGTAAGGAGTACCGCGACCGGTGCTGAACAACACCATGTGACAACCGGCACCCGCCAGCGCACTGGTGGCAACCGCATCATTACCCGGCGCGCTCAGCAGATTCAGACCGTGGGTTTTCAAACGCTCGCCGTAGCGCAGCACGTCAACCACCTGACTGGAACCCGCTTTCTGCGTGCAGCCCAACGACTTGTCTTCGAGCGTAGTGATCCCACCGGCTTTGTTACCCGGCGAAGGGTTTTCGTAAATCGGCTGATTGTGGGCGATAAAATACTGCTTGAAGTCATTGACCATGGTGACCAGTTTGCCGAACGTTTCTTCGTCGCGACAGTGACTCATCAGCAATTGCTCCGCCCCGAACATCTCCGGCACTTCGGTCAGCACGGTGGTGCCGCCGTTGGCAATCATGTAGTCAGAGAAGCGACCAAGCATCGGGTTCGCGGTGATCCCGGAAAGCCCGTCTGAACCACCACACTCCAGACCAAACTTCAGCTCGCTCAGTTTCCCCGGCTCGCGTTTGTCGTGGCGCATCACGTCATAAAGCTGATGAAGATGCTCAAGTCCCGCCTCCACTTCATCGTCCTGATGCTGACAAATCATAAAGTGCACACGCTCAGGATTGAAGTCGCCCAGCGTTTCGCGGAAGGCATCGACCTGGTTGTTTTCACATCCCAGGCCAATCACCAGCACCGCGCCGGCGTTCGGATGACGGACCATGTTTTGCAGCATGGTGCGGGTGTTGATGTGATCGTCGCCAAGCTGCGAGCAGCCGTAGGTGTGGCTGAACAGGAAGACACCGTCAGTGCCCTCAGCATCATTCGTCTCTTTCAGGAAACGGCTCTGGATCTGGCGCGCAATCCCGTTGACGCAGCCAACGGTTGGCAGGATCCAGAGTTCGTTTCGTACCCCGACGTCCCCATTAGCGCGACGATAAATCTGCACGTCGCGATCCGCCGGTTGCGCAGGAAGATCCTGAAAATCGGGTTGATAGCGATACTCATCCAAATCGCTCAGATTGGTGCGAGTATTGTGGGCGTGAATATGTTCACCCGCCGCAATGTCCGTCAAAGCATGGCCGATAGGCTGACCATACTTAATCACGTACGCCCCTTTCCTGATGTCACTCAGCGCAAATTTATGTCCGCGAGCAATATCCTGGCGAAGCGTTACGGTGTGGTTGTCCACAGTGACTTCCGTTCCCTGCGCCAAATCAGCCAGCGCGACCGCAACGTTATCCTGCACATGGATTTTGATGTATTGCATATCAACCCCGGACCTTAGTTCAGTTCAATGGCGAAGTAATCACGCGCATTGTTAAAGCAAATGTTTTTCACCATCTCGCCCAGCAGTTGACTATCTGCCGGGGCTTCACCGGCCTGCACCCAGCGGCCAACCATCTGGCAGAGAATGCGACGGAAGTATTCGTGACGGGTATAAGACAGGAAGCTGCGGCTGTCGGTCAGCATGCCGACAAAGCGGCTTAACAGACCCAATTGCGCCAGTTGCGTCATCTGACGTTCCATGCCGTCTTTCTGATCGTTGAACCACCAGCCGGAACCGAACTGCATTTTGCCCGGCATCCCTTCCCCCTGGAAGTTGCCGATCATGGTGCCCAGCACCTCGTTATCGCGCGGGTTCAGGCAGTAGAGAATGGTTTTCGGCAACAGGTTTTCTTCATTCTGTTTGCTGAGCAGTTTTGATAACTCTTCCGCCATCGGACGGTCGTTGATGGAGTCAAAGCCCACATCCGGCCCCAGCAGTTTGAACTGGCGCAGGTTGTTATTGCGCAGGGCGCCAATATGGTATTGCTGTACCCAACCGCGACGCGCATATTCCGCCCCCAGGAACACCAGCACAGCCGTTTTGAACTGCGCCACTTCATGTTCGTTCAGCGTCTCGCCTGCCAGGCGACGTGCCAGAATGCTATCCAGTTCAGCGTCGCTGGACTCTGCGAACAGCACCACATCCAGCGCGTGGTCGGAAACTTTGCAGCCGTGCGCCGCAAAATGATCCAGACGTTTGGTCAGCGCGCTTTGCAGATCGGTAAAGCGGCGAATGTCGGTGTCCGACACTTCACCCAGTTTTGCCATGTAATCGTTGAAGGTCGCCTGCTCAATATTGAAGGCTTTATCCGGACGCCAGCTTGGCAAAACTTTCACGGAGAAGCTGCTGTCTTTTGCGACCGTTGCGTGATGCTCCAGCGAATCGATCGGATCGTCAGTCGTGCCGACCATTTTCACGTTCATCTGCTGCATGATGCCGCGTGCGGAGAATTCATCCTGCGCCAGCAGTTCGTTGCACTGATTCCAGATTTCGTCCGCAGTCGACGGAGAAAGCAGCTTACCTGTCACGCCGAATGGGCGACGCAGTTCAAGGTGCGTCCAGTGGTATAACGGGTTGCCGATCGTATGCGGAACCGTCGCCGCCCACGCGTCAAACTTCTCGCGGTCGGAAGCGTCGCCGGTACACAGGCGCTCAGCGACACCGTTAGTGCGCATCGCGCGCCATTTGTAATGGTCGCCTTTCAGCCAGATGTCATACAGATTCTTGAACCGGTAGTCTTCGGCGATTTGCTGTGGCGGCAGATGGCAATGGTAATCGAAGATAGGCTGGTCTTTCGCATAATCATGATACAGACGGCGGGCAAATTCAGTATCAAGTAGAAAATCTTCTGTCATAAACGGGGTCATTATCGTCTTCCTCTCAACGAGTGCGTCTGATTGCTTATGTAGCGATGCTGACAAAGTTATCACACCAATTTCCATAACCTGTAGATATTTTCGTGAGATAGATCAATAAATACCGACAAATTGTTTACCCTCGAAGTGGTAAACATCGCCTCAAGCCGCGCCAGCTCTGGCATCGCCTAATCGAAATAATAACCACGCTAAGATTCATACTTTTGTGATGGCACTCACCTTTTAAAGTTGTATGACAAGTTATCTTTCTGCCGTCGCGATACATAAGCCGACGGAATGCATAGTTACCGATGATTCATCATCGGATTGACCGGTACGGAAACCGAATTAGCAAAATTTATTTATGGCAACGTTCGGGCGTACCGGCTTTTTTTGGTTACCCCGTCGTAAACAGCATCCTCTGCCACAGGCAGGAAGATGACCGCGATCTTTGCGGAAATAACAAAACGATGAGGTTTTACATGCGTAAAATTAAAGGGTTACGTTGGTACATGATTGCGCTGGTGACGCTTGGCACCGTGCTGGGTTACCTGACGCGTAACACTGTGGCGGCAGCTGCGCCAACTCTGATGGAAGAGTTGCACATCTCCACCCAACAGTACTCCTATATCATCGCAGCCTATTCTGCTGCTTACACTGTCATGCAACCTGTTGCCGGCTATGTGCTGGATATACTGGGCACCAAAATAGGCTATGCAATGTTTGCCGTGTTATGGGCCGTTTTCTGTGGCGCAACCGCATTGGCAGGAAGCTGGGGGGGCCTGGCGCTGGCGCGCGGCGCGGTCGGTGCGGCAGAAGCCGCGATGATCCCGGCGGGGCTGAAAGCCAGTTCCGAATGGTTCCCGGCGAAAGAACGCTCCATTGCGGTCGGCTACTTTAACGTCGGCTCCTCTATCGGTGCGATGATTGCCCCGCCGTTGGTTGTCTGGGCGATCGTGATGCACAGCTGGCAGATGGCGTTCATTATCTCTGGTGCCCTGAGCTTCATCTGGGCCATGTCCTGGCTTATCTTCTATAAGCATCCGCGTGATCAGAAAAAACTGACGGACGAAGAGCGCGACTACATTATTAATGGCCAGGAAGCGCAGCACAAAAACAGCACCAAAAAGAAAATGTCACTCGTGCAGATCCTGCGTAACCGCCAGTTCTGGGGTATCGCCCTGCCGCGTTTTCTGGCAGAACCGGCCTGGGGGACGTTTAACGCCTGGATCCCGCTGTTCATGTTCAAAGTCTATGGCTTTAACCTGAAAGAAATTGCAATGTTCGCCTGGATGCCGATGCTGTTTGCTGACCTCGGTTGCATCGTGGGGGGTTACCTGCCGCCGCTGTTCCAGCGCTGGTTTGGCGTCAACCTGATTGTCTCACGAAAAATGGTCGTTACGCTGGGTGCTGTGCTGATGATTGGCCCAGGGATGATCGGTCTGTTCACCAGCCCGTACATCGCCATTATGCTGCTGTGTATTGGTGGTTTTGCTCACCAGGCCCTGTCCGGTGCGCTGATTACACTCTCTTCTGATGTCTTTGGACGTAACGAAGTGGCCACGGCGAACGGTCTGACCGGGATGTCTGCCTGGCTGGCGAGTACGCTGTTCGCCCTGGTGGTCGGTGCGCTGGCAGACACCATTGGCTTCAGCCCGCTGTTCGCAGTACTGGCCGTGTTCGACCTGTTGGGCGCGCTGGTTATCTGGACCGTGCTGCAAAACAAACCGGCCAGTGAAGTTGATTCTGGCCCGCAGTTTGATGAACCGGCAGCGCAAAGTTAGCCTGCCGACGGATAACGCATAAGCAATCTCAGCCGCCTGCTGGCACCCGCAGGCGGCTTTTTCGTTTCTGCGTATAGAGCCAAACTCGCGAAAGTGGTATAACAAATACAGTCTGCCGTATCATGCCTGGAGTGCATATGGAAATCACCGAACCACGACGTTTGTATCAACAACTTGCTGCTGATTTAAAAGAGCGCATCGAACAGGGCGTTTACCTGGTGGGTGATAAATTGCCTGCAGAGCGTTTTATTGCCGATGAAAAAAATGTCAGCCGTACCGTGGTTCGTGAAGCCATCATCATGCTGGAAGTCGAAGGGTATGTTGAGGTCCGTAAGGGGTCCGGGATTCATGTGATTTCCAACCAACCGCGCCACCAGCAGGTCACCGACGAGTCGCTGGAGTTTGCCAACTACGGTCCTTTTGAATTACTCCAGGCGCGTCAGCTTATCGAAAGCAATATTGCAGAGTTTGCCGCCACCCAGGTCACCAAGCAGGACATCATGAAACTGATGACGATCCAGGAACAGGCGCGCAACGAAAAATGTTTCCGCGACTCCGAATGGGACCTGCAATTCCACATTCAGGTCGCGTTAGCCACGCAGAACTCCGCACTGGCCGCTATCGTGGAAAAAATGTGGACTCAGCGCAGTCACAACCCGTACTGGAAGAAACTGCACGAACATATTGATGCGCGTACCGTCGATAACTGGTGCGACGACCACGATCAAATCCTGAAGGCACTGATCCGCAAAGACCCGCATGCGGCAAAACTGGCGATGTGGCAGCATCTCGAGAACACAAAAATCATGCTGTTCAATGAAACCAGCGACGATTTTGAATTTAATGCCGACCGTTATCTGTTTGCCGAAAATCCGGTCGTTCATCTCGATACGGCGGCTAACGCGACAAAATAAACGTTCTTGATTCGACAGGCGCGCCGTTGCGCCTGTCAGTAAGCGAAAGGTATAAAGTGTCAGCCTGTGTAAATCCTCTCGCCACCCTCTCCTGCGATCAGCAAAATCACATTTCAAGGACGTGTAATTTCTATAACGGACTACGTTGACCTTTGTTACAATTAGATGCAATTCGAATTTATGTTTGTCAGTGCTTGCTTACTTCATAACTTTTAACAGGGAATAGTTCAGGCCGCGGCTTTGCGCCGTCCGCACACCATGTAAAACACTAACAATGATGCGGCGTAGCAAACTGTTTAACCCGGCGTGACGTTAACCAATTCGACCTGGAATACTGAATGGAACTTTTGACTCAATTACTGCATGCCCTCTGGGCGCAGGATTTTGAAACACTGGCCAATCCTTCCATGATTGGCATGCTGTATTTTGTTTTATTTATGATTCTGTTTCTGGAGAACGGGTTGCTGCCAGCCGCCTTTTTACCTGGCGACAGTTTGTTGGTGTTAGTGGGTGTTCTGATTGCCAAAGGCGCCATGGGCTTTCCGCAAACCATTCTGTTGCTGACCGCAGCCGCAAGCCTCGGTTGTTGGCTGAGCTATATTCAGGGCCGATGGCTGGGCAATACCCGCATCGTACAAAACTGGTTATCGCACCTGCCAGCCCACTATCATCAACGCGCTCACCATTTATTCCATAAGCATGGTCTTTCCGCCCTGCTGATTGGTCGTTTTATCGCGTTTGTTCGTACCTTGCTGCCGACCATCGCTGGCTTATCCGGCCTGAATAATGCCCGCTTTCAATTTTTCAACTGGATGAGTGGCTTGCTGTGGGTGCTGATTTTAACCAGCCTGGGTTATCTGCTGGGGAAAACGCCGGTGTTTCTGAAGTATGAAGATCAACTGATGTCATGCCTGATGCTGTTACCCGTCGTGCTACTGGTTTTTGGCCTGGGCGGTTCACTGGTCGTCCTGTGGAAAAAGAAATACGGGAATCGAGGGTAAGGGATGCTGAAACCGCGTATAACCCTTAAACAACTGGCCTGGAGCACCGCGTTTCTGCTGACGTTGAGCGCCATGCTGTTGGTCTGGTCAACGGTTCGTCAGCAAGAATCCACGCTGGCGATCCGCGCCGTCCACCAGGGGGCCAGCATGCCGGACGGCTTCTCGATCTGGCATCACCTCGACGCTAACGGCATTCGTTTTAAAAGCATTACACCAAAGAACGACACTCTGCTCATCACTTTCGATTCCAGCGCCCAGAGTGCCGCCGCCAAAGCGGTGCTCGACAAAACGCTGCCGCGCGGCTACATCATTGCCCAGCAGGATGATAACAATCAGGCCGTCCAGTGGTTGTCACGTTTACGCGATACGCCACATCGGGTAGGGTAATCTCCAGGAATCCGAATCATATCACCCACTTTGGTGATTTCTGCGATTAATGTCTATGATTAATGAGGCGATGGGGTCACCCTGTCGCTTTATCACTGGATCATCGTTCCTGAATTCATGGGGACGAGTCACAATGGAAGGTTCAAGAATGAAATACCGCATCGCTTTCGCTATCTCCCTTTTCGCTCTCAGTGCTGGCAGCTACGCTAACACGCTATGCCAGCAAAAAGAGCAGGATATTCAACGGGAGATCAGCTACGCCGAGAAGCACAATAACCAGAATCGCATCAATGGGCTAAAAAAAGCGCTCAGCGAAGTCAGGGCCCACTGTACTGACAGCAAGCTGCGTGCCGATCATCAGGAAAAAATTGCTGAGCAGAAAGAAGAGATCGCCGAACGTCAGCGCGACCTCGCCGAAGCGAAGCAAAAAGGCGATGCGGACAAAATTGCCAAACGCGAGCGTAAACTGGCTGAAGCGCGAGCGGAACTGAAAGAGCTCGAAGCTCGCGACTACTAAGTATCAGTACCACTTACTCACCTGGAGAAAACTATGTCGAAAGAAAACACATCGGAACATCTGCGCGCTGAGTTGAAATCCCTGGCCGATACGCTGGAAGAGGTGCTGAACTCCTCTGGTGATAAATCGAAAGAAGAGTTGAGTAAGATCCGCAGCAAAGCCGAGCGCGCGCTAAAAGAGAGCCGCTATCGCCTCGGTGAAACGGGTGATGCCATTGCTAAACAGACTCGTGAAGCCGCTGCGCGTGCTGATGACTATGTGCGCGAAAATCCGTGGACCGGCGTCGGGATTGGTGCGGCCGTGGGCGTCGTGCTGGGCGTTCTGCTGACGCGTCGTTAATGATGGCGGATCCTCATCACGCGCAAGGGCCCGGGAAAAGCGTTCTGGGTATCGGGCAGCGGATTGTCACTCTTCTCGTTGAGATGGTGGAAACGCGGTTACGTCTGGCCGTCGTCGAGCTTGAAGAAGAAAAGGCGAACCTTTTTCAGCTTCTGCTGATGCTGGGACTCACCATGCTCTTCGCTGCATTTGGTTTGATGAGCCTGATGGTGTTAGTCATCTGGGCCGTTGACCCGCAGTATCGGCTCAATGCGATGATTGCCACCACGGTCGTGCTGCTGGCACTGGCGCTGATTGGCGGGATATGGACGCTGCGAAAAGCGCGGCGCTCCACATTGTTACGCCATACGCGCCATGAACTGGCAAATGACCGGCAATTGCTCGAGGAGGAGAGCCGTGAGCGGTAAAGTCGAACGTGAACAACGTAAGGCCCGACTGCTTCGTGAGATCCAACAGCAACGGCTGGATCTTTCAGCCAGTCGTCGTGACTGGCTGGAAGCCACGGGCGCTTACGATCGTGGCTGGAACACCCTACTGAGTTTGCGCTCCTGGGCGCTGGTCGGCAGCAGTGTGATGGCCGTCTGGACGATTCGCCACCCTAACCTGCTCGTGCGTTGGGCAAAGCGCGGGTTTGGCGTGTGGAGCGTCTGGCGACTGGCTAAAAAGACGCTACGCTCAACCGTTGCCTGAGGGTGCTTCGCTTATCCGACTCTCACATTCCATATGTAGGCCGGATAAGGCGTAGCCGCCATCCGGCAACGGTACCAGGAGCGCTTCGCTTACCCATCCACAATATCACCCCACTACAAAATCAAATTTTTTGAAAAATATTGACAGTTTTCCTTGCTAACAATTCTCATTCTTCACGCTTATGATTCTCTCCATCGACAGCAATGACGCGGAACGCCGCGAAATTGCACCCAAAAAACAAACTCAGCAGTCTGTGTAGTTCCTGGAGAGAAGAATGAAAAAATTAGAAGATGTTGGTGTACTGGTAGCGCGTATTCTGATGCCAATCCTGTTTATTACCGCAGGTTGGGGAAAAATCACCGGTTACGCAGGTACCCAACAGTATATGGAAGCGATGGGCGTTCCGGGATTCCTGCTGCCACTGACCATTTTGCTTGAGTTCGGCGGCGGTCTGGCGATTCTGTTCGGTTTCCTGACCCGTACCACCGCGCTGTTTACCGCAGGCTTTACACTGCTGACCGCGTTTATCTTCCACAGCAACTTTGCGGAAGGCGTGAACTCACTGATGTTCATGAAAAACCTGACCATCGCTGGCGGCTTCCTGCTGCTCGGCATCACCGGTCCGGGCGCATTCAGTCTCGACCGTGTACTGAACAAAAAGTGGTAAGCGCTCTATAATGAATGAAAAAGAACGAGGGGATTTTCTCCTCGTTTTTGCTATCTGAGGGAAAAAACATGGGACAACTGATCGACGGCGTCTGGCATGATACCTGGTATGATACCAAATCCACCGGGGGCAAATTTCAACGTTCGGTATCGGCATTCCGCAACTGGCTCACGGCGGATGGTGCGCCGGGTCCTTCCGGCGAAGGCGGTTTTGCGGCAGAAAAAGATCGCTATCACCTGTATGTTTCTCTCGCCTGTCCGTGGGCGCACCGTACGTTAATCCTGCGTAAGCTCAAGGGTCTGGAGCCGTTTATCTCCGTCTCGGTCGTAAATCCACTGATGCTGGAAAACGGCTGGACCTTTGACGATGATTTTCCGGCGGCCACAGGCGATACCTTATATCAGCACGAATTTCTGTATCAGCTTTACCTGCACGCCGATCCCCATTACAGCGGCCGCGTCACCGTGCCTGTTTTGTGGGATAAAAAGAACCATACGATCGTCAGTAATGAATCTGCTGAAATCATTCGCATGTTCAATACGGCGTTCGATGCGCAAGGGGCAAAAGCCGGGGACTACTATCCCCCAGAACTGTGCAACAAGATCGACGAACTGAACGGCTGGATTTATGACAACGTTAACAATGGCGTCTATAAAGCGGGCTTCGCTACCAGTCAGCAAGCCTATGATGACGCGGTAGAAAACGTCTTTACCGCGCTGGCGCGGCTGGAGCAGATCCTCGGTCAGCATCGCTATCTGACAGGTAATCGGCTTACAGAGGCTGATATTCGCCTGTGGACAACACTCATCCGCTTTGATCCGGTGTATGTCACGCATTTCAAATGCGACAAGCATCGCATCAGCGACTATCTCAATCTGTATGGTTTCCTGCGCGATATTTATCAGATGCCAGGCATCGCGGAAACGGTCAATTTTGACCATATTCGCCACCACTATTTTCGCAGCCATAAGACGATTAACCCGACAGGCATTATCTCTATTGGCCCGTGGCAAGACCTCAAAGAACCACACGGGCGTGACAGCCGTTTCGCCAAGTGAACCCAGGCACCCTTCAGGGTGCCTGCTCAATTTACCCTTCAAATATTTACCCTCTCATCATTCGCAACTATTCTTTCTTTGATTGCTTTAAAAACAAGTGATTGACACACGATTGAGGTAAAAATGGATTGGTACTTAAAGGTTTTAAGAAATTATATCGGCTTTGGCGGACGCGCCCGGCGGAAAGAGTACTGGATGTTTATTCTGGTCAACGTCATTCTGACATTCGTTCTCGGCGTACTGGATAAACTCCTGGGCTGGCAGCGTGCCGGAGGAGAAGGCATTCTGACAACAATTTACGGAATTCTCGTCTTTTTACCCTGGTGGGCAGTTCAGTTTCGACGTCTGCACGACACCGATCGATCGGCCTGGTGGCTGTTGTTGTTACTGATCCCCGTCATCGGCTGGCTGGTGATCCTCATTTTTAACTGTCAGGACGGCACGCCCGGCGAAAACCGCTTCGGACCTGATCCAAAATCTCTCCCCTGAGAAAGTGAAAAGGCAGCGTTACCCGCTGCCTTGATCCTTTTATTTACGCTAACCTGTTGTTCTGGTTAGCGCCCGGATACTGATTCAGATTCAAAACATATTTCTTAAAACTATTAACAATAGATATATTTTTCCTGCGATTTTCTTAATTAATTAGAATGCAAATGACCTTCATAAAATACCATGCTATATTTTGCCCTCTTTTAATTAATAAGGATGTTATATGAATTGGTATTTGAGTGTAATAAAAAATTATACCGGTTTCAGCGGTCGCGCACGTCGAAAAGAGTACTGGATGTTTGCGTTAATCAACATGATCATCTGTGCAGTCCTGAATGTTATTCAGGCTGTAATCGGCATGGAAACACCCTATATCTCAATTATTTATAGCCTTGGCATTCTGCTGCCGAGCATTGCGGTGGCGATCCGTCGTTTACACGATACCGAGCGCTCCGGCTGGTGGTTGCTGCTCAGCCTGATTCCGATTATCGGAACAATCGTTATTATTGTATTCCTGTGTCAGAACGGTACTGCCGGTGCTAACCGTTTTGGTGCCGATCCTAAGCAAAACGAGATTAATTAATCCTTTTTCGGGGCAATCTTTTTGCCCCGATATCAGTCATCCGCAACGCGTTATTTTTTCATAAAGAGTTTGGGTATTTCACGCAGGCACCAGGCCTTTGCTTCTCCCATACTGTCTCGCCGCCAGGCCATAATGATGTCAATCTCGCTGGTCGATTCCGGGCTGACCACGCGCAGCCGTCCTTCTGCAATATCCTGTTCCACCAGCGGATACGGCATCGTCGCCACCCCTAATCCTGCCAGTAACGCCTGACGCTTATCTTCGATGGTGCTGACGGTAAGGCGCGCTTGCTTATCCAGCAGTTGCACGGTTAATACCGGACGTTCACGCGCGGTATCCGCGACCGCTACGCCGCGATACTTCACCCGCGTCACTTCCGACAGCGGTTCCGGCTCCTGATGAATCGGGTGATCCGGCGCGGCAACATAAACGTTCATCAGGGTATACAGCTTGCGGGAGTTAATTTCTGACGATGAACGAAAGTGCATGTCCGGTGCCACAACAATATCCGCCCGGCCCTGTTCCAGGCGTTCCCACGCCCCCGCCAGCACCTCGGTGATCACTGAAAGCTGCGTATTGGCTTTAACAGCCAGTTTGTCGATCAGCGGGAAGAAGGCCGGGGTCGGCACCAGCGCCTCGGTCACAATAGTCAGATGCGTCTCCCACCCTCGCGCCAGCGCCTCAGCGTCTGTGGTGAGCTTATCTGCCGCCTCCAGCAGCACACGCCCTCTTTCCAGCAGCATGCGCCCAACGTTAGTGAATTTTGTTCGATGTCCGGAGCGGTCAAACAACACCACATCCAGCTCTTCTTCCAGCTTCTGCATGGTGTAGCTAAGCGCTGACGGCACGCGCCCCAGTTCATCCGCCGCTGCGGCGAAGCTACCGCGGCGATCTATCGCATCCATTACGCGTAATGCCTCTAGCGTTAACGCCCTTTCTTTGGCCATATCGTTCTCATTCAGGAAATTTGAACATACCGGGCAGAATATCTGGCTAACAATGCAGCGTCCAGCCCCTTAACATAAAAGGAAGTAAAGAGAGGTCAAGAACTATGATTACTACCCGAACAGCCAAACAATGCGGACAAGCAGACTACGGCTGGCTGCAGGCCCGTTATACCTTCTCCTTTGGACACTATTTCGACCCGAAACTGCTGGGCTACGCATCGCTGCGCGTGCTCAATCAGGAAGTACTGGCACCCGGCGCGTCCTTCCAGCCGCGCACCTGGCCAAAGGTAGACGTGCTCAATCTGATTCTTGAAGGCGTTGCAGAGTATCGTGACAGTGAAGGCAACCACGTGCAGGCCCAGGCGGGTGAAGCGTTGCTGCTCGCGGCGCAGCCGGGTATCAGCTACAGCGAACATAATATCAGCAAAGACAAACCGCTTACGCGTATGCAATTGTGGCTCGACGCCTGTCCTGAGCGCGAGAATGCTCTGGTGCAGAAGACAAAACTGACGAAGGTTAAACAGCAACTGATCGCCTCACCCGATGGTGAGAACGGCAGTCTACAGCTGCGCCAGCAGGCGTGGGTACACCATATTGAGCTGGATCAGGGCGAGTCGCTGAGTTTTCAGCTTCATGGCCCGCGCGCTTATTTGCAGTCCATTCATGGCACCTTTCACGCCGTCACCCACGATGAAGCGCGTGAAGCGCTGACCTGTGGCGACGGAGCCTTTATTCGTGACGAAGCTAACATAACGCTCGTTGCCGATACGCCGTTACGCGCTTTGCTGATAGATTTGCCGGTGTAATCGGTAACCGGAGTGGTGTATGAGTAAGAAAGCAAAAAAACAGGCCCCGACAGGGAAAGTGGCAACGGCAGAAACCAACACCGCGCCCCGTGCGTTTGACTACGAGGCGATGCTGACCGAGCTGGAAGCGATTGTCGCAGACGCCGAAGTTCGTCTGTCCGAGGAAGAAGCTGCCGCCTGAACCTCATTGCCGGATGACTGCGCAAGCGCATTATCCGGCCTGCATATTCGTAGGCCGGATAGCGTCGCGCCTTCAGGCAGTCAGCCCTTCACTTAATGCGCTTTATGGGCCATGATCTCGATAATCTGTTTGTCCGTTTGCTGCATGGAATGACACGCCAACGCGCACAGGTTGGCAATAGACTGCTCCACGTCGTGCGCCACAATCCCTTCGTTACCCGTAACCGCCGTATCGTCCAACGCCATCAGCACCGCCTTCCACGCCGCAGAAGCACTGGTGGAGACCTTCATCGCGCAACTGTTAGATGCCCCATCGCAAATCATTCCGCTGACATCGCCAATCATGCTGCTGATCGCCATCGAGATCGTGCTGTAGCGCCCTTCGTCCACCAGCCAGGCCATCCCTGCCGCTGCCCCCATCGCGGCGGTCGTCGCGGCACACAGCGCCGACAGACGCGGGAGCTGATGGTGTATGTAGATCGCACTCAGATGGGAAAGCATCAGCGCACGCGCCAGTTTCTCCTCATCGGCGCCAAAGTGCTCGGCCACCACCATCACCGGTACCGTAGCGGTGATCCCCTGATTGCCGGAGCCGGAGTTACTCATGGCAGGCAGCGTCGCGCCGCCCATACGCGCATCCGACGCCGCGCTGGTTCGGATAAGGATCGCCGTCGAAAGATCGTTTGCCAGCAGACCGCGTGCGCACTGCTTTTGCAGCGTCGCACCGATATGCAGCCCCCAGGTTGCGCGCAGCCCCTCTTGTGACAGCGCGCCGTTGAGTCGGGCGGCGTCGAGAATAAAACGAATAGCGTCGAACGGTACGGTATTCACAAATGCCAGAATCTCTTCCAGCGTGGTCTCAGAAAGTACCGAGAGCGGCGATTCCTGCGCCTCATCGTCCGCGTTCGCTTGCTGAGTAAACTTCACGCCGGTATCGGTTTCGATCCGCACAATGTGAGTATGACCGCCGACAATGGTGACGCACGCCCAGCCGTCATGGCTATAGACCTTCGCGCGAGAAAACAGGATATCATCACAGGGTTGCTGCAACATCACCGACACCTTGCCCGCTTTCAGCATCGCCTTCGCATCGGCAATGGCTTGCGCGGAGGCATCCTTCAGCACCTCCAGTCCGGCATTCGCATTCCCGCCCAGTGCTCCCAGCGCGGCAGCGATGGGCAGCCCAACCATACCGGTTCCCGGCACCGTCACCCCCAGTCCGTTTTTCATCAGATTGGGCGAGACCCAGGCATCGATTCGCTCCACCGCGCCATGCAGTTCAGAGGCCGCAACCGCGGCCGCCAGCGCCAGAGAAACCGGTTCCGTACAGCCCAGCGCAGGTTTCACCTCTTCCTGTACTGCGCGGATGAAACGCTGCCACAACGGATTTTTTATAGTCTCAGACATAACAACAACCTTCAGGATAAATCAGGAAAAAGCCAGGAACGGAGATACGCACAGCAGCAAACCGGTGACGATAATCAGATACAGCGACACCCCTTTGTATTTGTGCAATGCAGGTACTTTGTAGACCAGCCAGGCGGGGATCAAACATCCCACCATGCCGAAAATAGGGCTACAAATCGACGTAAAGCTCAGAACCGGTGCGTTAAGCACAATAGCGCTCCAGGCCAGTAAAATGGCAAACACCATGATGCCACGCTGTACCAGCGTTTCATTGATCTTCTCAGCCGGCAGTTTGCGGCGCAGAATGTTCATCGCAATCCCCTGCGTGGCTTCGCGAAAGCCGAGATAGACGCCAAAGAACGCGGTCATCACGGCGAAAATATTCAGGATGACACTCACAACTTTCACCCAACCGGCGCCCGCGCCGCTGATGAACTGTGCAGCAATCGCCAACGCGGAGATATTCTGCTCATAGGCTTTAACCGCTTCGTCGTGTCCCATTGCCAGCGTAAAGGAGACGGCATAGAAGAACACGGTGACAAACAAAATGCCGAAGGCAATATTCATGGCACGTAGCGCTTTATGACGCGCCACCTCAACGGATTTCTCACGGGAACGGTAGGAAATCACCATCGGGCTCAGGGTCTGGATAAACAGGATTGAGGTCAGGGTAAACGGCAGCGTGATAATCGCATTCTTCACCAACAGCGCCATCGGCGGCAGCGCGCCAATGTTGTATAAGTGCCACATCCCAACCATCGATACGCCCAGTGCCGCCACGACCAGCAGTTTGGTCAGCACCATGCCGGTAGAAATTTTGAACAGCAGCTTTTCGCCGCGTGAGGAGATGGCGACCAGGATGCAAATCAGCACCAGACCATAGAACGGGTTATCGGATAACAGTCCCTCTGTCACACCAAAAGTATGCAAATAGGAGGCGCTGTCGTTGGTGATTGCGGTGGAATAGACAAACATCCAGATAACCAGCATCACAAAATACAGTGCGCCTAACAGGATGCCCCAGTTTTTCCCCAGATACCCACTGATGACGCTGGGATAATCTTTGCACTCCGGGGATTCCGCCAGCGTGTTAATAAACAGACGCTGGAACAGATACATGGCGGGATAACCGATGACCGATGAGAGCAAAAAGACCCACAGCCCCATCAAACCGACCTGCACCGGGAGAAAAACAATCCCCGCGCCAATCGCCATCCCGATACTCATAATGACCCAGCCGGTGTCGATGCTGTCGAATTTAATCGCTTCCCGCCATTCGCTTTCCGTCATTCCCGCCCGGCGCGCCGGGGCGCTGGCGTCGAGCACTACGCTGTTGTTCGTTGCCGTTTCCATAAAATTCTCGCTCATTATGTAGGGTATATTTTTAATTTTTGTCGTGCCGCATCAAGGCGATACGCGGTACGGGGTTTGCAGGCGAGTCATTAGAATGAAAAAAAGGATACGCTCAGGCGCAGAGAAAAACGTCACAAAATAACCCTGATATTTTCTATTGGTTAAGAAAATTTTCCTACTTAAAAAGAATTACGTGTCATTTTTTTCTAAATTTGAAGAAGATCACAACAAAAAAGCACACCGACGTGTGCTTTTAGATGGCTGACAATGGATAAAATGCCCGATGGCGCAGGTTTATCGGGCAAGCTTTCTGGCGTTCGCTAACTGCACACCACTTTGATCGCTAAACCACCGCGTGATGTTTCGCGGTACTTATCGTTCATGTCCTTACCCGTCTCGTACATCGTT
Organism: Citrobacter sp. LST-B2; assembly: GCF_057983045.1. NCBI lineage: Bacteria > Pseudomonadati > Pseudomonadota > Gammaproteobacteria > Enterobacterales > Enterobacteriaceae > Citrobacter > Citrobacter sp. LST-B2. Next base: position 646,943 of record NZ_CP192598.1, on the reverse strand, counting down.
TCGATGACTTTATCCAGCGAGACACGCGGTTCGGAGGTGCGGCGCAGCGCCATACGTGCGGCGTTGACCGCCTTGACTGCGTTGATCGCATTGCGCTCAATACACGGGATCTGCACCTGCCCGGCAACCGGGTCGCAGGTTAAGCCGAGGTTGTGCTCCATGGCAATTTCCGCCGCGATGCAAACCTGCGCCGGGCTACCGCCCAGCAGTTCGGTCAACCCCGCCGCCGCCATGGAACTGGCCACGCCGATCTCCCCCTGACAGCCAACTTCCGCCCCGGAAATTGACGCATTCATTTTGTACAATGCCCCAATGGCCCCTGCCGCCAGCAGATAGCGGGCAATGGAGTTGGCATTCAGCGGACGACGGAATTTATCGTAATAGGCCAGAACGGCTGGAATAATGCCGCATGCCCCGTTGGTGGGCGCGGTCACCACGCGTCCGCCCGCCGCGTTCTCCTCACTGACTGCGAGAGCAAACATGTTGATCCAGTCGATGACGTTCATCGGGTCGCTGGAGAGACTGTCACTGGAGACCAGCAGACGGCGTAACGCCACCGCGCGGCGCGGTACATTCAGCGGGCCGGGTAAGACGCCTTCGGTATTCATCCCGCGTTCTATGCCAGCGTGCATCACTTCCCAGATCTGAGCAAATCCGGCATCAATCTCCGCCTTGCTGCGCAGCGCCAGTTCGTTTTGCATCATCAGCCCGGAGACTGAAAGGCCATTGCGTTCGCACAGTTTCAGCAGTTCGCTGGCGGAATGAAAATCATAAGGGACCGGCGCTTCCACGTCATGCGCCTGACCAAAGCGCTCTTCATCCACGATAAACCCGCCGCCAATCGAGTAGTAGGTTTTACACAGCAGCGTTTCCTGGTTTTCCCAGGCGGTGATCCGCATTCCGTTCTCGTGCCTTGGCAGCGTTTCACCATGAAAAACAATGCTATCGGTAACCGGGAAATCGACGACATGTGTACCTTCAGCAACCGGCAAGCGGCCGGTACGGGTCACCTCGTCAATAAACGCGGGGATGGCGTCAATGTTGACGCTTTGCGGCGAGTTTCCGGCCAGCCCCATCATAATGGCGGTATCGGTCGCGTGGCCTTTTCCGGTCAGCGCCAGTGAACCATACAGATCAACCGACATGCGCGTCGTGCGCGATAAGCTTCCACTGCTGACCAGTTGATCGATAAACCGTTTTCCTGCATTCATCGGCCCTACGGTATGAGAGCTGGAAGGACCAATGCCAGGTTTGAAAATATCGAATGCGCTAATCATTTCTACACCCTCAGACTCGTTCAGTGGAGACCAGGTTTTCATACGCATAGTGAATCGGGGCGACCCGCAGACCGCCCCGATAACGTTACATCGCCTGGGTGAAAGTACGCGAAATGACGTCCTGCTGCTGCTCACGGGTGAGCGCGTTGAAGCGCACAGCGTAGCCGGAGACGCGGATCGTCAGGTTCGGATAGTTTTCCGGATGTTCAATGGCATCCAGTAACATCTCCTTGTTCATTACGTTAACGTTCAGGTGCTGACCGCCTTCCACGTTCGCTTCATGGTGGAAGTAACCATCCAGCAGCCCGACCAGGTTGGTTTTTCGCACCGGATCCTCTTTGCCGAGTGCCGCAGGCACAATCGAGAAAGTGTACGAAATCCCGTCCTTCGCGTAAGTGAACGGCAGTTTCGCCACGGAAGTCAGCGAGGCGACAGCGCCTTTACGGTCACGCCCGTGCATCGGGTTAGCGCCCGGCGCAAATGGCGTCCCCGCGCGACGACCGTCCGGCGTGTTACCGGTTTTCTGTCCGTACACCACATTGGAGGTAATAGTCAGAATCGACTGCGTCGGTACCGCGTTCCGGTAGGTCGGCAACACTTTAATTTTCTTCATAAAGCGTTCAACCAGATCGCAGGCAATGCTATCCACGCGCTCATCGTTATTGCCGTACTGTGGATATTCCCCTTCAATCACGAAATCGACCGCCAGCCCGTTATGGTCGCGAACCGGTTTCACCGTCGCGTACTTAATTGCAGAGAGCGAATCCGCCGCTACCGACAGTCCGGCAATCCCGCACGCCATCGTGCGATAGACGTCACGATCGTGCAGCGCCATCAGCGACGCTTCGTAACTGTACTTATCGTGCATGTAATGGATGATGTTCAGTGCGCTGATGTACTGCACCGCCAGCCAGTCCATAAAGTGGTCCAGACTGTCCATCACCGTGTCGTAGTCCAGCACGTCGTCCAGCAACGGCGCGGTTTTCGGCCCCACCTGGATTTTCAGCTTCTCATCCACCCCGCCGTTGATTGCGTACAGCAGCGTTTTGGCAAGATTGGCGCGCGCCCCGAAGAACTGCATCTGCTTACCGATAACCATCGGACTCACGCAGCAGGCGATCGCATAGTCGTCGCTGTTAAAGTCGGTCCGCATCAGATCGTCGTTTTCATATTGCAGTGACGAGGTGACGATAGAGACCTGTGCGGCATACTTTTTAAACGCGACTGGCAACGCTTCTGACCACAGCACGGTGAGGTTTGGCTCCGGTGCCGGCCCCATCGTGTGCAGCGTATGCAGATAGCGGAAGGAGTTTTTGGTCACCAGCGTGCGACCATCCAGCCCCATCCCGCCGATCACTTCGGTCGCCCAGATCGGATCGCCGGAGAACAGCGTGTCAAACTCCGGCGTACGCAGGAAACGCACCATCCGGATCTTCATGATGAAGTGGTCGATCAACTCCTGCGCCTGTTGCTCTGTCAGGATACCGGCATTGAAATCGCGCTCAATATAGATATCGAGGAACGATGCGGTGCGGCCCAGCGACATCGCGCCGCCGTTTTGCGATTTCACCGCCGCCAGATAGGCAAAGTAGACCCACTGTACCGCCTCCTGCGCATTACGCGCCGGGCGAGAGATATCACAGCCATATTTCGCCGCCATCTCCTGCATTTGCAGCAACGCGCGACGGTGCTCCGCCAGCTCTTCACGCAGGCGAATCGTGGCTTCCAGATTCTGTCCCCACTCCAGATTTGACTGGAGATCGGCGAACTGCAGCTCACGCTCACGCACCAGATAGCGGATGCCGTACAGCGCCACGCGACGATAATCACCGATAATGCGCCCACGACCATAACCGTCCGGCAAACCGGTCAGCACACCGGATTTACGGCAGCGCAGCATGTCCGGAGAATAGACGTCAAAAACGCCCTGGTTGTGGGTTTTACGCAGTTCGGTGAACAGGTACTCGAAGTTCGGATCCATCTCACGACCATAAGCATCGAACGAGCTTTTGATCATGTTGACGCCGCCAAACGGATGCAGCGCACGTTTCAGCGGTTTATCCGTTTGCAGGCCGACAATCTTCTCCAGTTCCTGCTCAATGTAACCCGCATCGTGCGCAGTAATCGTGGTCGCAATATTGGTATCGAAATCGACCGGCGCATGGGTCGCGTTTTCGATACGAATGCCCGCCATCACCTTTTCCCACAATGCCGTAGTGGCAGGCGTTGCATCAGCAAGGAAGGATTCATCCTCTTCATAAGGCGTATAGTTGTGCTGAATAAAATCACGGACATTAATTTCTTCTTTCCAGTCCGTACCTTTAAAGCCAAGCCATGCTTCGGCATACAGCATATCGCTGGTATCGATATCTACCTTCATGAAAAATAATCTCTCTACAGAACAACAAATAAATTAGGCGTATTCCACGGCTGCGTTAATGCGGCCTAATTGAATCGCATCGAGCGCAATCATTTTTTCTTCGTTCGTCGGTATTACGGCGCAAATAACCCGGGCATCAGGGGTGGAAATAATGCGCTCGCCATGAGAATTCGGTAGGTTATTTCGGTCGCTGTCGATATTCACTCCCAATACCGTCAGATGCTCAACCACCAGACGACGAATTAATACTGAGTTCTCACCAATACCGCCAGTGAAAATAATGCCGTCCAGACGGTGTAACGAAGCGGCATGTCCGGCAATATGACGGGCAATGCGGTGAACAAAGGTTTTAATTGCCAGCTGTGCGCGCTCGTGTCCTTCATGCCAGGCTTTTTCCAGCACCCTTAAGTCGGACGACAGGCCAGAAATCCCGAGCAGACCGGACTCTTTGTTCACTACCCGCTCCAGATCGCTCAGAGTCTGTTGGGTTTCACTGGCGACCCACGCCATCGCGCCGAAGTCCACGTCGCCGCTACGCGTGCCCATCATCAGCCCTTCCAGCGGCGTCATCCCCATTGACGTGTCGACGCTGTGACCATTACGGACGGCACAAATTGACGCACCGTTGCCGAGGTGGGCAATCACCAGGCCGGAGTCCTGTTCGGACAGCGCAAGCAGTTCATGCCCGCGTTGAGAAACATAGCGGTGCGACGTTCCGTGGAAGCCGTAACGCCGCACGCCCAGCTCTTCGAAATACTTCCACGGCAGGCCATACAGGTAAGCTTCTGGTGCCATGGTCTGATGGAAGCTGGTATCAAACACCGCCACCTGCGTGACGCCGGGGAACAGATGCTGTGCGGATTCAATCCCGCTCAGATTGGCGTAATTATGTAATGGTGCCAGTGGTGAAACACGGCGAATATTGTCAATGACCTCATCAGTAATAATTGCTGACTCGGTAAAAATATTTCCGCCGTGGGCAATACGGTGGCCAATTAAGGCCACGCTGTCATTTAAATTACGTTTTTCCAGTTCAAACGCAATCGCCTTTAATGCGCCTTCGTAGCTGTGGTGAGCCAGCGTCACTGGCTCACCTCCATTTACCGATAAGAACGCATTTTCCGAGTTAATACCATCCGCAATGCCTGCCATTAATACGTCGCAGTTATTTGCATCCAGTACTGAAAACTTAATTGAAGACGATCCACAATTAATAACCAGAACTATCGGAAACTCATTCATTTCACTACTCCGCTCATCCTGAGCTTAAGGATTAAAACAGTTTGTACACGATGTTCAGAATGGTCAGCAGACCGATGACGGTGACAAACACGTTATCCAGACGACCGCGATATTTCGCCAGTGACGGTGCCTTACGAATGGCATACATCGGCAGCAGGCACAGCAGTGAGGCAATAATCGGCGCACCCATCGCTTCAATCAGGTCCAGAATGTTCGGGTTGGCGTAAGCCACAATCCAGGTGGACCCCATGATGAAGATCATGCTGATGGTGTTGAGTTTGCCGGAGGAAACCTTCGTTTTATCGCCTTTGTAACCGAACTTCAGCACCAGACCATTCAGCCCTTCCAGCGTGCCCAGGTAGTGACCGAAGAAGGATTTGAAGATGGCAACCAGCGCAATAATCGAGGCGCCATATTCCAGCACGATGGCGAAAGTCGACTTCGTTCCGGACAGGGAAGCGAAGTGGTTTGCCAGATAAGACAGTACCGGAATGTTCTGTGCTTTCGCATCTGCCATGTTTGCCGGAGAGAGCGTGAACAGGCAGCTAAAGGCGAAGAACATAACCACAGCGACCATCAGCATGCTGGCGCGAGAGATGATCTGAGAACATTTCTGCTCGGTGTATTCACGGCCAAAATCTTTCTCATATTCTTCACGTTTAGAGACCACGAAAGACGAAACGATCGGCGAGAAGTTGAACGAGAACACCATGATGGAAATCCCCAGCCACACGGTGACCAGAATGCCATCGTGACCGGTTAAGGCGATATTACTGATATCGACCTGGTCGATCACCGCAGAGTTCCAGTAAGGGATCAGCGACAGCGAGATCAGCACCAGGCTGGCAATGAACGGCCATACCAGGTAGCTCATCACTTTAACCATCAGATCCTTACCAAACCAGATAACGAACGCCATCAGCAGCAGCAGGAACAGCGCCACAAAACCACGGTTCAGCGCCGGCAACTGTAACTGGTTTTCCCAGAACGTCATGAACGTGTTGGTAATGGTGACGCCATAAATCCACAGCAGCGGACAAATCGCGAAGAAATAGAGGAACGTGATGACCACGCCGCCCGTCTTACCAAAGTGCTCTTCAACCGTTTCCGTGATGTTGCCGGACGGGTTTGACCCAGACAGACACAGACGCGCCAGCGCACGGTGGCAATAAAAAGCGATGGGGTACGCCAGTACCAACATCAAAAGAATGGGGATTAAGCCGCCAAATCCTGCGCGGATGGGGAAGAACAACACCCCGGCGCCGATGGCTGTACCAAATAAACCCAGTGTCCAGGTGGTGTCTGATTTACGCCAGGACGACTGTTTTGTCTGGCTGGATACAATGCTGTCAGAAGTACTCATATCCTATCCTCAACGAAGAGATTAATAGCCGGATTTACGCGTCTGCTAAACCCGTAATTTGCGATACACGAGAAAGATCGATATTGCCGCCAGAAATAATGCTGACCGTTTTTCTGTTCTGGATATAGGCATCTAATTTCCCGCTTAATAAAGCAGCACATGCCAGTGCACCAGCACCTTCTGTCACCACTTTGTTGCGTTGAATTAAAGCAATCATGCTGTTACGAATTTCGTCTTCGCTGACCAGGACAATGTCATCCACTAATTCACGCACAATTTCGTAAGTTAATTTACCCGGGCGGGAAACATCACAACCATCCGCCAGGGTGCCGGTCGTTCGGTGCGTGGTTATTTCTCCAGCCTGATAAGACGCCGCCATGCCGTGTACGTTTTCAGACTGCACACCAATCACTTTAATGGTCGGGTTAATAGATTTAATAGCAATAGCAATACCGGCGATTAAACCGCCGCCGCCGATAGGAACAATCACGTTATCGACGTCATACAGGTCTTCCATAATTTCCAGACCGATAGTACCCTGGCCGGCAATCACTTTCGGATCGTCATAAGGCGGGATAAAAATACGCCCTTCCATTTCGACAATCTCACTGACTTTGGCGATAGTGTCGTTGAAGTTATCGCCGTGCAGCACTACTTCCGCCGAGTAGTCACAGGTGGCGGCCACTTTCGATTTCGGCGCCCCCTTCGGCATCACCACTTTGCCATCAATACCCAGCATCGCGCAGGAGAGAGAAACCCCTTGAGCGTGGTTACCCGCTGAACAAGCGACAACGCCTTTACGTTTTTCCGCATCCGTCAATGAACTGAGTTTGTTAAATGCGCCACGAATTTTAAATGAGCCGGTACGCTGCATGTTTTCAAACTTAAGGAATATTTCCCCTTTGCAGCGCTCACTAAAATAGTTTGAGCGAGGCATGCCTGTTTTATATATTTTCCCCGCCAGTCGTTTTTTTGCTTCGAGGATATCTTCAATGGCAACCGGGAGATCGTAAGTAATGTGCATTGTAACCTCTTACCTGATAGTAAAGTAATAGATAGCCGTAACCAACGTCTGATATTAAGAACGATGGTATGAATTGAGGATTAAATTAAATTTAATCGGTTAGTTAATTTCAATTAATTGCTTTCGTCTGCAACCTTTATAAGATGAATACTCTTTGGCTAATTCAACCAAAACCGATGCGGCTTTTTTAATACGATAGTTTTTTGACCATATTGCGGCATAGCGAGCAATGGGTAACGATTCTTCCACAGGGAGAGTAATAAACTGGTTCGAACCAAAGGGTGCGGCCATATCGCACGGAATCACTGTCAGAAAATTAGCATTGAGAACAAGATTGTAAATGGTCACAACGGAGTCGGTTTTAACGATGTTTTCGATGCTAATGCCATTTCTTTGCAGGGTGGTGAGGAGTTCGCTGTAGTAGCCCATATTCGTTTGTGGCAACACCCACTGTTCGTTCTGCAACGATTCCAGTGTGGTGGTGCCGGTGCATGTTCGGGACTTATTCGCCACCAGCACGAACTCCGACTCAAAAAGCGGTTCGACGTGCAGATCCTGCAATTTCATTTCATCGCTGAGCGTACCAATCGCAAAGTCCAGTCGCCCGTCGCGGATCGCCGGCAGGAATGAGGAGAGTTGCGCCTCATACATGGAGACCTGTGATTTTGGGTAGACCTCTTTGAACTTCTGGATCATATCGGACATAAAGGTAAAGCCAATCAGCGAAGGAAACCCGAATGAGATATCAACCACCGTGTTGTCGGTCATGCTGTTCATCTCATTCACCATGTTCTTCATCTCACGGGTGATGGATTCGGACCATGAGAGTAAAACCTGCCCTGCCTGAGTTAAGGTGACGCCGGTATTTTTGCGAACCACCAACTCAACGCCAAAATAAGCTTCAATATCGTTAATAATTTTACTAACAGCTGGCTGAGTTAACCCTAACTCTTTTGCCGCAGAACCGATAGAACCGCTTCTGATTACTTCCTGAAAGACCACCAACTGCTGTGTTTTTGGGAGAGCAAACGTATTCATATCGACCTGCGTTAATAACCTTGTTGACGGCGTGAAGTGTAACAAATTACATGAAGCAGGATATGTGCGACCACTCACAAATTGCCTTCACCTATATTTCAAGTGGTTATTTGTAAATAAATAAACCTTTTGCATTCAATTAGTTATATAAACATCATGTCACTTTAGTCTGATTTTTGTCAAAAAAATAGGGGGGGATAACAATATTTTATGGCGATAACACGCGTTATTTTCCCCTCATATCTAAAAATGAGGAATGACGATATTTCAAGCAATTATCGTGCAGTTAATGGTCAATTTGTTCATTAAATTTAATGCGCAATCCCTCAAATTTAATTATGTTTAAAACATAAATTGGATTAAATAATGTTATACATCACATTTTTTAGCCCTGTTTGTTTATAAATAAACATTGAATTTATCAATAATTAAATATATACACACAAACAATTATCATTCACAACAATATATTAACACTGAGTTTCTCTGTTTTTGCAGCGCGTAATTTTGTGAAGTCGATCGATTGCTTTTTGTTTCTATCGAGATATTCATAGAAAGTAGCGTTTTGTGTTGGCTGTCACATAACAAGAAATTTCTTAATAGCCGCAGGTTCCAGAACGCTGCCGGATGGCGATGCGACGTATCTTATCTGCCCTACAGGTTCCCGTTCCCCTTCACCGTTCACAGGCCTGATAAGCGAAGCGTCATGACCGGTAAGCCGCTTTCTTCCAGGTATAGCGTCGTGGACAGTCATTCATCTACATTATCTACAAAGCAAAACCCCGCCTGGTGGCGGGGTTCTTAAAGTGGTGAAGCTGACCGGTAAGCCGCTTTCTTCCAGGTATAGCGTCGTGGACAGTCATCGTCTACATCATCTGCAAAGCAAAAACCCGCCGAAGCGGGTTTCTACATGAAAGTGGTGAAGCTGACCGGTAAACCGCTTTCTTTCAGGTGTAGCGTCGTGGACAGTCATTCATCTACATTATCTACAAAGCAAAACCCCGCCTGGTGGCGGGGTTCTTAAAGTGGTGAAGCTGACCGATAAGCCGGGTTCTGTCGTGGACAGTCATTCATCTAGGCCAGCAATCGCTCACTGGCTCAAGCAGCCTACCCGGGTTCAGTACGGGCCGTACCTTATGAACCCCTATTTGGCCTTGCTCCGGGTGGAGTTTACCGTGCCACGGACTGTTACCAGCCGCGCGGTGCGCTCTTACCGCACCCTTTCACCCTTACCTGATCCCACTTGCGTGGGCCATCGGCGGTTTGCTCTCTGTTGCACTGGTCGTGGGTTTCCCCCCCAGGCGTTACCTGGCACCCTGCCCTATGGAGCCCGGACTTTCCTCCCCTCCGCCTGTCTCCCCCGAAAGGGACGACGACGAAGCGGCGACTGTCTGGTCAGCTTCGGCGCGCAGTATAGAGGGTTTGCACGCCCTTGTCACCCTGCACTGCGCATTCCCACCGCCAGCGTCGCCGCAATGTTTCGCGACGCCCGGTAAATGTTGTCAAATGCGCCGCGAAAGGCCTCTTCCAGCGTGCCAATACTGGTCAATACGCTGAATACAGCATCGATACCATATTGATGCACCACGCCGACATCCCGCGTCAGACTGCCCGCAATGCCAATCACCGGCTTGTGGTATTTCTTCGCCACGTTAGCCACGCCCACCGGCACTTTGCCGTGAATGCTCTGGCTGTCGATGCGCCCTTCACCGGTAACAACCAGCGTACAGTCGTGAATATGCTCTTCCAGATTAAGCGCCTGGGTGACGATCTCAATCCCGCTTTTCAACTCCGCGCCGAGGAATGCCATCAGCGCTGCCCCCATGCCGCCCGCCGCACCTGCGCCTGGGACGTTTTTCACATCCACACCCAGTGATTTTTTAATAATATCCGCGTAGTGAGCCAGATTGCGGTCCAGTTCGAGGATCAGCGGTTCCGTCGCCCCTTTTTGCGGGCCAAAGATCCGAGAAGCTCCCTGTTCGCCCACCAGCGGATTGGTCACATCACAAGCAACGCGAATAGCACAATGTTTAATGCGCGGATCCAGACCAGACACATCAATGGTATTGAGAGTGTTCAGACTACCGCCGCCGTAGCCAATTTCAGTTCCGTTGGCATCACACAGCTTCGCGCCCAGCGCCTGAACCATCCCGGCACCGCCGTCATTGGTCGCGCTCCCGCCAATGCCGATAATAATATTGCTCGCCCCACTGTCCAGCGCCTGCAAAATAAGCTCCCCGGTGCCGCGCGAAGTGGTAATCAGGGGGTTACGTTTTTCGGGGGGGACCAGCGCCAGTCCGCTGGCGGCCGCCATTTCAATAAACGCGGTCTTTCCATCGTCTGACATGCCCCAGTTGGCATTCACTTTTTCACCCAGCGGTCCGGTCACCAGAGCGGAATGTGCAGAACCGTGTGTGGCGGCAATCATGGCTTCAACCGTCCCCTCACCCCCATCGGCGACCGGAACGGAAACATACTGCGCATCGGGGAAAATTTCCCGAAATCCTTTTTCTATCGCCTGCGCTACCTCAGTAGCAGAAAGGCTTTCTTTATAAGAGTCTGGGGCAATTACGATTTTCATGATGATCGCCTGTTACTGCACAACGCCGGATGGCGCTTTACTTATCCGGCCTACAATCCAGGCCCGGATCGCGATACGCCATCCGGGCGCAAGGTCATTAGCGAGTGACTTCCACTTTCGCCAGTTTTTCGTAATAGCATGCCAGAGCACTGTGGTCGGCGGTTCCCAGGCCATCAGCACGCAGCGCCTGCATCATCTCCATAACAGCCGCGGTCAGCGGAAGCTGAGCACCAACACCGTGAGACGTATCCAGCGCGTTTGCCAGATCTTTAATGTGCAGATCGATACGGAAACCCGGCTTGAAGTTACGATCCATCACCATCGGCGCTTTCGCATCCAGGACGGTGCTGCCTGCCAGACCACCACGGATCGCCTGATAAACCAGATCCGGGTTTACGCCGGCTTTGGTTGCCAGGGTCAGCGCTTCAGACATCGCGGCAATGTTCAGCGCCACAATCACCTGGTTCGCCAGTTTGGTGACGTTCCCCGCCCCGATATCACCGGTATGAACAACAGACCCCGCCATCGCTTTCAGCAGATCGTAGTATTTATCGAAAATCGCTTTGTCGCCGCCAACCATCACCGACAACGTGCCGTCGATCGCCTTCGGCTCACCGCCGCTCACCGGCGCGTCCAGCATATCGATGCCCTTAGCTTTCAGCGCGTCGCTGATCTCACGGCTCGCCAGCGGCGCGATGGAGCTCATATCGATCAGCACCGTCCCCGGTTTCGCCCCTTCGATAATGCCGCCTTCGCCTAGCGCAACCTCTTTCACATGCGGAGAGTTTGGCAGCATGGTGATGATCACATCACACTGCTCAGCAATCGCTTTGGCGTTAGAAGCGGTTTCTGCACCTGCCGCGATAACGTCAGCGATCGCTTCAGGATTACGGTCAGAAACCACCAGCGAGTAACCTGCTTTCAGGAGGTTTTTACTCATTGGTTTACCCATGATACCCAGGCCAATAAAACCAACTTTCATCGTCATATCAATTATCTCTCTTGTGTCGGTGGTGGTTATTTCTTAAAGGAATCAGCCAGTTTCTGCGTGGCGGAACGGAACACGCCCAGGTCGCTGCCGACGGCAACAAACGTGGCTCCCCATTCCAGATAGCGACGGGCGTCGGCATCAACTGGTGCCAGAATGCCGCTCGGTTTGCCGTGCGCTTTCGCCCGGGCAAAGATGTGCTGAATGGCTTTCTGCACCTCAGGATGAGACGCATTGCCGAGGTGGCCTAACGCCGCAGCCAGATCGCTTGGACCAACGAAAATACCGTCGACACCTTCGGTGGCGGCGATAGCATCGACGTTATCCACGCCCTGCTGGCTCTCAATCTGCACAATGATGGTGATGTTTTTGTTGGACTGCGCGAAGTAATCCGGGACGGTGCCAAACATGTTGGCGCGATGCGATACGGACACGCCACGGATCCCTTCAGGCGGATAGCGCGTCGACGCAACGGCGTTCACCGCCTCTTCTTCTGTTTCAACAAACGGGATCAGGAAGTTGTAAAAACCGATATCCAGCAGACGCTTGATAATCACCGGCTCGTTAGTCGGTACACGCACCACCGGCGCGCTGGAACTGCCTTTCAGTGCCATCAGTTGCGGAATAAAGGTAGAGACATCATTTGGCGCATGCTCGCCATCCAACACCAGCCAGTCGAAGCCCGCCAGTCCTAAGACTTCGGTACTGATGGGGCTTGCCAGCGCTGACCAGCAACCAATCTGAATCTGATGCGCAGCCAGCGCTGCTTTGAACTTGTTCGGGAAGATGTCGTTATTCATCACTTTTACCTTGTCACTTAACCGTTAATTATTTCTGCAGTTCCATACGTTTAATGTCACCGACAATAAACAGGTAACACACCATTGCCATCAGCGCGGAACAGCCAACGAATACCAGCGCGGCGTTGAAGGAATGCAGTTCACTTACCAGGTAACCGATAACCAGTGGCGTTACGATAGATGCCACGTTGCCAAAGACGTTAAATACCCCGCCACACAGGCCCACAATCTCTTTCGGCGCGGTGTCCGAAATCACCGGCCAGCCCAGTGCGCCAAATCCTTTACCAAAGAAGGCCAGCGCCATCAGCGTCACCACCAGCGCGGTGTTGTCGGTGTAGTTGCACAAAATGATGGTGGAAGCCAGCAGCATTCCCAGCACAATTGGCAGCTTACGCGCAACGGTGATAGAAAAACCGCGCTTAATCAGATAGTCCGAGAACACGCCGCCCAGTACGCCGCCAGCGAAACCACATAGCGCCGGAATCGAAGCCACCAGACCCACTTTCAGGATCGACATTCCTTTTTCCTGAACCAGATAAATCGGGAACCAGGTCAGGAAGAACCAGGTGATCGTGTTGATGAAATACTGTCCAAAGAACACGCCAAGCATCATGCGGTTGGTCAATAACTGCTTGATGTAATGCAGTTTTGGACCACTTGCCATGGAGCTGCCCGGTTTTTTGTGGTCCATATCCACGACCGCACCGTTTTCAGAGATGAACTTCAACTCTTCTGCGGACATCCGCGGGTGATCAGTGGGGTTATGAATCAGTTTGACCCACAGCGCCGTCAGGACAAACCCAATCACGCCCATCACAGTGAAGACGTGCTCCCAGCCCCAGGCAAAGGTCAACCAGCCCAGCAGCGGCGAGAACAGTGCCAGTGAAAAATACTGAGCAGAGTTAAAGATTGCCGACGCGGTTCCACGCTCTTTGGTCGGGAACCAGGCCGCAACAATACGGGCGTTTGCCGGGAACGAAGGCGCTTCCGAGAAACCCAACATAAAGCGCATAAAGAACATGGAAACCCCGGCCCAGGCCAGCGGGAACATATCCACGAAGCCTTGCAGGAAGGTGAACAGCGACCAGAAAAACAGGCTCCAGGTGTACACTTTTTTCGAACCAAACTTATCGAGCAGCCAGCCGCCGGGAATTTGCATCAGCAGGTATGCCCAGCCAAAGGCAGAGAAGATGTAGCCCATTGACACAGCACTCAGCTGCAACTCTTTGGCGACTTCGGTACCGGCAATGGATAGCGTCGCCCGGTCCGCGTAGTTAACCGCTGTAACAATAAAAATTATCAGCAGAATTAAATAGCGGGTATGCGTACCTTTCTTTTTTTCTACAACGGTATCCAGGATCATTTTATTTACCTCAGGCACTTAAGCAGACACATTTATTATTATTTATTGATGACAGACGCTATCGCTTATTAATAAATACAGATACTCATTTCGTGATTCAGTATAATCAGGCAGAGAGCATTACGCATTGTGCAGATGCTCATTAACGATGCTAATTACAAATAATATCTTGAGCAAATGCACATAACGCTGGGCGCTGATGCACATATTTACGCTTTACCGCCCCTGATAGCCGGGCTTTCACCATAACGAGTGATCTGGATCACATTCTTATTTTTGAACTCCTGACATCCTTATTTCACGACAGGTCTTCCTTATTTTAATAATCAGATTCGCAGAATCTTTCTATATTATTATCACCCCGGTTGGAGAATACTGGACAATGGCCAACATCGACATCAGACAAGAATCGCCGAGCGCATTTTATATAAAGGTCCACGAAACAGATAATGTGGCGATCATTGTTAATGACAATGGTTTGAAAACCGGGACGCGATTCCCGGATGGACTGGAGCTGATTGAACATATTCCACAGGGACATAAAGTCGCGCTGGTGGATATTCCGGTTCATGGTGAAATCATACGTTACGGTGAAGTGATCGGCTACGCCGTGCGCGACATTCCGCGCGGAAGCTGGATTGATGAATCCATGGTTGAGCTACCGACAGCGCCGCCGTTGAACACGCTGCCACTGGCGACCAAAGTTCCGGAACCGCTGCCGCCGCTGGAAGGCTATACCTTTGAAGGCTACCGCAACGCTGATGGTAGCGTAGGCACCAAGAATCTGCTCGGCATCACCACCAGCGTGCACTGTGTGGCGGGTGTGGTGGATTATGTCGTCAAAATCATTGAGCGCGATCTGCTGCCTAAATACCCGAACGTCGATGGTGTGGTCGGACTTAACCACCTGTACGGTTGCGGCGTGGCAATTAACGCGCCGGCAGCTGTGGTGCCGATCCGCACCATCCATAACATCTCGCTGAACCCAAACTTTGGCGGCGAAGTGATGGTCATTGGCCTGGGCTGTGAAAAACTGCAGCCGGAACGTTTACTGGAAGGTACTGACGATGTGCAAAGTATTCCGGTCGACAGCGCCAGCATCGTCAGCCTTCAGGACGAAAAGCATGTGGGCTTCCGTTCCATGGTCGATGATATCCTGCAGGTCGCTGAGCGCCATCTGGTTAAACTGAATCTGCGCCAGCGCGAAACCTGCCCGGCCTCTGAACTGGTTGTCGGCATGCAATGCGGCGGCAGCGATGCGTTTTCCGGCGTGACGGCAAACCCGGCAGTGGGCTACGCCTCTGACCTGCTGGTACGCTGCGGCGCTACGGTAATGTTTTCCGAAGTCACCGAAGTGCGTGATGCGATCCATCTGTTGACGCCGCGCACCATCAACGAAGCGGTGGGCAAACGTCTGCTGGAAGAGATGGCCTGGTACGACAACTATCTCGATATGGGGAAAACCGATCGCAGCGCTAACCCCTCTCCGGGTAACAAAAAAGGGGGGCTGGCGAATGTGGTGGAAAAAGCGCTGGGCTCCATTGCGAAATCCGGTAAAAGCGCGATTGTCGAAGTGCTCTCCCCAGGCCAGCGCCCGACCAAACGCGGTCTGATTTATGCCGCAACGCCCGCCAGCGATTTTGTCTGCGGCACGCAGCAGGTCGCGTCCGGGATCACCGTCCAGGTGTTCACCACGGGTCGCGGTACCCCCTATGGCCTGATGGCCGTGCCGGTGATTAAGATGGCGACCCGTACCGAACTGGCAAAGCGTTGGTACGATTTGATGGATATCAACGCGGGCACCATCGCCACGGGTGAAGAGACCATTGAGGAAGTCGGTCAGAAGCTGTTCGAATTTATTCTTGATGTCGCCAGTGGCCGTAAGAAAACCTTCTCCGATCAATGGGGATTGCATAATCAGTTGGCCGTCTTTAACCCGGCACCAGTGACCTGATATTTTCGAAACGAAAGCAACCGAGAAAACGGGGAATAATCCCCGTTTTTCTTTCCTGTCCGTGAAAGATAAGGTGATAATGCTCGCAGTTTTGAAGGTTAATTTTTCACCCGCCCTTTTTCGCTTTTCGTCGGTAGAAAAATCCTAACCCGTTGAAAGAAAGAACAATGCCTGAGGCCTCCCTTTTCGCTCTCTTTTCGTTTTGATAAAAGAGAAACCTACCGAAAAGCCGGGGTGTTTTAATGCGATAATTCGCTCATTTTTCCCCCTTTGACTTTCCCCTTTGTTAAACACAAGATTCAATGGCTTCTGTAATTTACCTCACCGACATTCTGACCCGAATAAAGAGGGAAGTTATGTATACCTTGAATAAAAATAATGTCGCCCTGGCATGCCTTTTTTCCTGTTTACTGGCCGCACCGGTTGCCGCCAGTGCTGAAGGCCAGACGACAGAAAAACCCGTTAAATTACGCTACACGCTATGGGATCGAAATCAACTTCCCGGCGAACAGCAACTGGTTAATGAATTTGAAAAAAATAACCCCGGTGTAAAAGTTGAAATTGAACTAACGCCCTATGACCAATATTTCATAAAACTCAGTTCAGCGGTCGGGGGAAATGTGGCGCCGGATGTATTCTGGATGAATATGCCGAATTTTCAGCAGTACGTTAAAAACGGCATGCTGGAACCACTAACTCCTTATTTAAAAGACACATCATCACCACATCTTGATGATTTCGTGAAAAGCTCTGTCGATGCTTATCAGTACCAGTCTCAACAATACGCTATTCCACGGGATATCGACGCGATTGCCGTGTGGTATAACAAAAAAATGTTTGATCAGGCTGGCGTAACCTATCCCGATAAAAACTGGACGTGGGACGATTTAAAACAGAAATCAGAACAGTTACGTAAAAAGCTGGATCAGCATTCTTATCCGTTGGCGATGGATCTCGGCAGCGGTCAGGACAGCTACTTTAACCTGCTGCTGCAGGCCGGCACTCAGATTGTCCTGCCTGAGGGTAAAACGGACGTTGCCAGCGACAACGCGATTGCCATGTATCGCGACGTTCAGGGAATGCTGAAGGCAGGATTGCTCCAGCCGCCAGGCGAAATGAAAGCCGCCGATGTCTTCCAGTCCAATCGGGTGGCGATGATCTACGCGGGCTCGTGGTGGGCGCTGCCGTTCTCGCAAAACGAACTGATTAACGATCATGTCGGCGTCGTTCCGATGCCCAAAATGGCAGAACAGGCTGGCGTCTCTCATAGCCTGGCATTCGCCATGTCTGCCAAAAGCCAGCATAAAGAGGCCGCCTGGAAATTCATTGAATTCATGAGCTCAGAACATGCGCAGCAAACGCTGGCAGCGGGCAAAGTGGTGATTCCGGCCAATCAGAAAGTCGCCAAAGCATGGGCGGAAGGCTTTAAGGATGTTGATGTTTCCGCCTATATCGATTCACTGGCGTTTTCTCATAAATATCCCACCGCCGGTTCAAATACCGCGAAATGGAATAGCATTCTCAACGACGGGCTGAAAAAAGTCTGGATGGGAAATGATCCGCAACAGGTTATGCCGGGTGTCGCCAAACGCGTTGAGCGTGAAATGCAGAAATAATCGTGAGGGAGCCTTGCTCCCTCTCACCTCTCCTGCGTTAACCCATTTATTGTTTGTAAAGTGAGCATCCCGGAGTCTGTATGAGCTATTCAGATGAAGCGGCATCCCCGCCGTTATCGGCCAGGGAACCCAATAAAAATTCCCTGACCCGACTGGAAAAAGAAGAACGTTTCTGGGGGTGGATAATGATTCTGCCGCTGTTGGCAGGATTAGTTATTTTTTACTTTACGCCGTTCTTCCAGAACGTATTTTACAGTTTTACCGATCTGGGCGAGTTTCAGATCTGGACGACAATCAGTCTGGATAATTACATTAATTTATTCAGCGATGATGAATTCCGTTCGTCGATAGTGAATACGCTGGCCTATGTTTTTATTTGTGTGCCGGTGATCACGGTCCTGTCTTTACTGCTGGCGATTGGTTTAAACCAGGCGATTCGCGGTCAGTGGCTGTTCCGTACGCTGTTATTTCTTCCGGCCGTTACGATGCCTGCCGCCATTGCGATGGTCTGGCAGTGGTTGATGAACCGTAATTTCGGTTTACTCAATCAGATCCTGGCTTATTTCGATATTCCCGCCATTGGTTGGTTATCCGATCCGGATATTGTCCGTCTGAGCACCTCACTGGTTATTATCTGGTCGGCTATCGCTCTGAAGATGATCATTCTGCTCGCCGGCTTGCAGGGGATCCCGAAGCAGATTTATGAAGCCATGTCTCTGGATGGCATCAGTAAACTGCGCGGCTTCTGGTCAATTACCCTGCCGCTAATGATCCCGACGCTGTTCTTCGTTCTGGTGATCTCGTTTATCGAAACGCTGCAAATATTCGATGTGGTGTATCTGCTGTTTGGCAGTTCTTCCATGGTGGACGATCAGACCATGACCATCGCTTATCTCTTTTATAAATACGCCTTTATCTACCATGAAAAAGGGTACGCCTCCGCGATTGCCGTGGTGATTTTCGTTATCACGATGGTACTGACCCTGCTGCAGATATGGATAGGCAAACGGCTTAAAGCACAGTAAGGCAACCACTATGTTCATGACAAAACGTGAAAAATGGCTGATTTATGGCCTGATGATCCTGGCGACGCTGGTCACGGTGGTTCCCTTTCTCTGGATGATCATCACCTCGTTTAAAACCCAGGCGGAAAGTATTGCCTTTCCGCCGATCCTGCTGCCCGCCAATCCGGGGTTTCAGGCGTACGATAAAATCTTGCATGAGATGCCGTTTGGTAGCTTTTATTTTAACTCGATCGTTTCCACGCTGGTTATCGTCATCTTACAGACGCTGATTGCCGCGATGGCGGCGTATGGTTTCTCCCGCCTGCGTTTTAAAGGGCGCGATCTCCTCTTTATGCTCTGCATTTCGATTCTGATGGTTCCCGGACAGATCTTTTTGATCCCGCAGTTTTTAACGATCGAGAAAATAGGTCTGCTGAACTCCATTCCAGGCCTGGTGCTGCCGGGATTATTCAGTATTTATAGCGCCTTTTTATTGCGCCAGTTTTTTCTTTCCGTACCGAAAGAGCTGGAAGAAGCGGCCATTATGGATGGTTATAACCATTTAACGATCTTTTTCAAAATCATGCTGCCGCTGATTAAACCGGGACTTATCGCCTGCGTCATTATTAACGGGTTGTGGAGCTGGAATAACTTAATGTGGCCGCTCATCGTCAATACCTCAATGGACAAAATGACGCTGCCGGTGGGTCTGGCCTCGCTCTCCGGTCGCGCCGGGGTGGAGTATCCCATGCTCATGGCGGGAGCGTTGCTCGCGATTATCCCCATGTTGTTACTTTATATCTTCTTCCAGCGCTATTTCATTCGTGGCATCGCCGGTGCCGGAATTAAAGGATAAGGGGCATTATTATGTCAGGCATTCAATTACAGTCAGTAGGCAAAATCTATCCGAATGGCTTTCAGGCGATTCATGGGGTTGACCTTGAAATTCACGATGGCGAATTTATGGTTTTTGTCGGGCCATCCGGCTGCGCCAAATCAACGTTACTGCGCATGATCGCCGGTCTGGAAGAGATTACTCATGGTCATATTTCCATTGGCGAACGGTGCGTTAACGACCTGCTGCCAAAAGAACGTGGCGTGGCGATGGTTTTTCAAAACTACGCCCTCTATCCCCACATGACGATCTACAAAAATATGGCCTTCAGCCTGCAGGGCAAAATGAACAAGCAGGAGATAGATGTTCGTGTGCGGGAAGCCGCGCGCAAACTGGAAATCGAAACGCTACTCGACAAAAAACCGGGTCAACTTTCAGGGGGTCAGTGCCAGCGCGTTGCCGTCGGCAGAGCCATTGTGCGTAAGCCTGAGGTGTTTTTGTTTGATGAGCCGTTGTCCAATCTCGACGCCAAACTGCGCGTGTCAATGCGCGTGCGCCTGACGGAACTTCACCGCCAACTGCGTCACGAAGGCGTGAACGCGACAATGGTGTATGTCACACACGATCAGATTGAAGCGATGACCATGGGTGACCGCATTTGCGTACTCAACGGTGGACGGATCATGCAGGTCGACACGCCGGGCAATATCTACCATCAGCCAAAGAATAAATTCGTGGCGGGTTTCATTGGTAACCCGGCAATGAATATCCATCTTCTGGGGCTCGACCCGCACACGCACGGACTGCGTCTGAATGACGCGCTGACCTTGCCCTTAACCGCACGACTGATCTCCCAACTGACGGATTATCCGCACGACAGCGTCTGGTTTGGCATTCGTCCGGAGGCGATTCAGTTGGCGCAGCACAACGATCCTGCGGCTTTCGACGCCCGGATCACCAACGTGGAAAGAATGGGCAATGAAGATCTGCTGCATTTCGATATCGGTGCACAGCAAATGATCCTGCGAGTCAATTCGTCACCGGACTGGAGTCCGCTGCCCGGCGAATCGATCAGGGTGAAATTCAATCTTGAAGCCGCCTTTTTATTCGATAAGCAGAATGAAGAAAATTTAGCCAGTGCCTGAAGTCGCGAACGTCATCATCAGGTGCAAGCAATCCAGTTTGTTTTTTTAATGCCCCGCCGCGCAGAACAACGCGAACGCAGGCAAGGGCAAAATGAGAGGCTTATATGTGTGCAAAGAAAGTGACCGTGTTAGTGGTGGGCGCAGGCGCGCGCGGCGAAATCTATTCTCGCTACGCGCTTGAACATCCGGACCGCATGCAGGTGGTCGGCGTGGCGGAACCCAGAGAGGCGTATCGCCAACAGTTTGTCGCTCAGCATCAAATTGAGCAGGAAAACATCTTTCGCGACTGGAAAGAGGCGGCGGCCCGCCCACGAATGGCAGATGTCGTACTGATTTGTACTCAGGATACGATGCACAAAGAGCCTGCCGTCGCGTTTGCCGACCTCGGCTATCATATTTTGCTGGAAAAACCGATCGCTCCCACGCCGGAAGAGTGCCGCACCATCATCGCTGCGGTGAAGCGCAACAACGTCTTATTGGGTGTCGCCCACGTTCTGCGCTACACCCGCTATACGCAAAAACTCAAGTCCCTGCTCGACAGCGGGGTGATTGGCGATATCGTCAGCATGCAGCATCTTGAGCCGGTGGGTTACTGGCACCAGGCGCACTCTTTCGTTCGCGGCAACTGGCGTAACGAAGCGGAATCGTCGTTTATGCTGTTACAGAAATCCTGCCACGATATGGACTGGATCCGCTACATCATGGGCGATCGCTGTCAGGCTGTGACCTCATTTGGCAACCTGAGTCATTTCGTAAAGGAGAACCAGCCGGAGGGTGCCGCCGACCGCTGCCTGGATTGCCAGGTTGAGGCGAGCTGCCCCTGGTCAGCCTGCAAAATTTATCTCGGCGAGGATCACAAATGCACGCCACATTTCCGTCGCGTGCTGACGGCGGATCCCACCGAGGAAAATGTCCGTCAGGCGCTGCGCGAAGGTCCGTATGGCCGCTGCGTTTATCGCTGTGATAACGACGTAGTGGATCATCAGGTGGTCAACTTGCGTTTCGCGCATCAGCAAACCGTGACGTTCACCATGACCGCCTTTACCCGTATGGAAGATCGAAAGACGCGTCTTTTCGGTACGAAAGGCTATCTCGAGGGCGATGGCGATCAGATCCGGGTGTTTGATTTTCTGACGGACAGCGAGACGCTCTACACGATCGACGAGATCGCCGCAGGTACGCAGACCCAGATGGGAGGCCACGGCGGCGGGGATTACTATCTGATGGATCGCTTTATTCACGCCGTGATGGCGGGCGATCAAAGTATGATTCTCTCCGGCCCGGATGAATCGCTGGAAAGTCACTTAATGGTCTTTGCCGCAGAGCGCGCTCGCAAGGAAAACTGTCTGGTTACACTGTGAAATTCGAGGAGATGTGGCATGTTTTACGGTGTTGATATTGGCGGCACAAAAACTGAAATTGTCGCCTTTGATAAGGAAATGCAGGTTTGCTGGCGCAAGCGCGTAGCCACGCCGGTTCAGGATTACGAACTCTTTCTCTCGACCTTTACCTCGCTCATCGACACCGCCGACTGGGCTACGGGAATGCAGGGCAAAATCGGCATTGGCATGCCTGGATTGATGGACAGACATACCGGAAAGCTGCTGTCGTCGAACGTCCCCTGTCTGACCGGACGGCAGGTGATGGACGATCTGGCGCACCGACTCAACCGCTCGGTGGCCCTGGACAATGACTGCTGCTGCTTCGCGCTGTCAGAGGCGCATACCCAGCAGGCCCGTCAGTTCTCGCGAATCTTTGGCGCCATTATTGGCACCGGCATGGGCGGAGGACTGGTGATCGACGGGCAGCTCTATCGTGGGCGCAACCGGATGGCCAGTGAGTTTGGGCATTTACCGCTACCCGCCACCTTTATGCGCCGTTATAACCTGCCGGAGATCACGTGCGGCTGCGGCTTACAGGGCTGTCTGGAGCGCTACCAGTCCGGCCCCGGTTTACTCTGGCTGCATAAGCACTTTAGCGGGGAACAGCTCAAAATGGAGACGCTGCTGGAAAATTACCGTCATGGCAACGCCAGCGCCGTCGCCACGGTTGAGGCGTGGATGGATATGCTGGGCTGTACGCTGGCGCAGTTGCAGCTCATTCTGGATGTCGACGCCTTTGTTCTGGGCGGCGGCGTCTCTAACATTGAGGAAATTTACACCTTACTGCCCGGCGCCATGTCGCGCTATCTCTTCCCGGGGCTCGCCCCCGCGAATGTCTTCCCGGCCGTGCATGGCGCATCCAGCGGCGTACGCGGTGCCGCCCTGCTGCTGGTCGAACAGGATGCACTGATGCACTAAGCGATCGCCGGCAAAACACGCTTTTGCCGGCGTTCTCTCTTATTCATCCACGATAACGACATCCACCCCCATCTGGCTGAGCGCCTGATGATAATGCTCCGGAATACCACTGTCGGTAATCACCCGGTCAATACCGCTGATTTCACTGATCATGCAAAAACTTTTGCGGCCGAACTTGCTGGAATCCGCGACGACCGTAACCTCCTGCGCTACCTGACACATCACCTGGTTAAGGTGCGCTTCCCCTGGATGCGGCGTGGTGATCCCGGCTTCCAGACAAAATCCATCAACGCCCAAAAAGAGCTTATCAAACCGATACTGTCTGAGCTGATGTTCCGCTGAAGGACCATACAGCGAGTAAACGCTTTGCCTGACATTTCCCCCTAATATCATGACATCCACCCGTTCAAAATTGGCGAGTTCCCAGGCAATGTTCAGCGCATTGGTCATCACCACCAGATCGCGACGACTTTTAAGCAACGGAGGAATAAGCGTGGTGGTCGAGCCAGAATCGAGAATCAACGTGTCGCCATCTTTGACAAAACTGGCCGCTTTTTCGGCAATCCGCGATTTCACATCGCGGTTCAGCCGGTCTTTGTCCTGTAAGGGGCGATCGAGGGCAAAGTGTTGATTTAATACGGCGCCGCCATAAGAACGCATGACGCAGCCTTTCTGCTCGAGATAACGTAAGTCATTGCGGATAGTGACGCTTGAGACGCCGAAATGCACGCTCAGGGGTTCGACACGAACACTACCTTGATCGCATAACAGATCGATGATTTGCTCGCGACGTCTTAAGTTATCCAGCATTGCTTTTGCTCCATTGCATATTGTTATGTTTTAGCGATTTATCGCTTTCGTTTTCTTTTTAATATATTAAATCAGAAGACTTAAGGCGAATTTGTGAACGCGTCCGCAGCGCGGATTTTGGCAAAAAAGCCTGTTTTTCTTTCGTTTTATCTAAACCGAAAATGAAAAATGCGAAACATCGAAAAGCGTGCAGGACAGGTGAGCGGGAGAAGGAGACGAAAAATCAGTGAAAAAACGAAAGCGGGTTCGGCAAAAACCCGCTGACATTTTTCTTTTTGCTTAATTGAAGGACATCACATTTTTGTGATTTTCACGACGCCGCCTGGACGATAATGACCTCAACGCCACTGCGATGAAACTCCTTCAGGCTCTCTTCCGGGATGCCTTCATCGACGATGATGGTGTGAATACGTTGGGTATCAATAATTTTATGCAGGCTCGAGCGGTTAAATTTACTGGAGTCGGTGACCACGATAATCCGTTCCGCCACTTCACACATCCGGCGATTTAGCCGGGCTTCGTCTTCGTTATGAGTACTGACGCCTCGCTCTAAATCAATGGCGTCGACGCCCAGAAACAGCATATCGAAGTGATAATTCTGCAACGACTGCTCGGCCTGGTCGCCATAAAACGACTGCGACTGACGGCGCAGATGACCACCGGTCATCAACAATTCCACGCCGTCTGCTTCCAGTAAGGCATTGGCGACGTTCATCCCGTTGGTCATTGCAATCACGTCGCTATGCTGACGCATCAGGCGCGCAATCTCATAGGTCGTGGTACCGGAGTCCAGGATCACGCGGTGACCCGGTTTGATCAACTCCACAGCCGCTTTGGCGATACTGCGTTTCACCGCCGTGTTCAGTGAGCTTTTATCTTCGACGGAAGGCTCCGCACCTGGCGTATTACTGTCGCAAATCAATGCGCCGCCATAGGCGCGAACGGCGATCCCCTGCTTTTCCAGGAACGCCAGATCGTTGCGGATCGTCACCGTGGAAACGCCAAACAATCCCGAAAGATCGTTCACCTGTACGCTTCCTTGCTGCCGCAACCGCTGGATAATTTGCTCACGCCTTTCGCTGGTGCCTGACACCCGCTTGTCTCCAGAAGCATCGGTATTGCTCATAAGAAATCCTTTGGCTAATTCTTTCGTTTCATTTCGTTTCGCCTATTAACGCCTTTCTTTTATCGGAATGCAAGCCGAAAAAAGTCGACCTGAAGGGCAAAAAACCCCGCTGAATGCTTTCATTATGTTTCTTTTGTGAAACAGATCGGAAAACTATTATCTTTCGTTTTATTTTTATAAGACCATGATGCAGTATCAAGTGAAACAAAACGAAAGATTGTATGTCGCAGTTATCTGACCTGGAGAGGAAAGTGAAACATCTGACTGATATGGTGGAACAGCATAAACGAGGTAAGACAAACGGAATTTACGCCGTTTGTTCCGCGCATCCGTTGGTGCTGGAATCCGCAATACGTTACGCACAGGCAAATCACTCGCCGCTGCTGATTGAAGCAACCTCAAATCAGGTTGACCAGTTTGGCGGTTACACGGGCATGACCCCAGCCGATTTTCGCCATTTTGTCTGCCAATTGGCCGACTCACTTAATTTCCCTCAGGAGCAACTGATTCTGGGGGGCGACCACCTCGGCCCTAATCGTTGGCAAAACCTGGCCGCAGAACCGGCAATGACCAATGCCGACGAACTGATCAGAAGCTATGTCGCCGCCGGATTCAAAAAAATCCACCTTGATTGCAGCATGTCCTGCCAGGGCGATCCCGTGCCATTGACCGATGCCATCGTCGCGGAACGTGCCGCGCGCCTGGCGAAGATTGCCGAAGAGACCTGCATTGCTCATTTTGGCGAGTCTGATCTGGTTTATGTGATTGGCACTGAAGTGCCGGTACCGGGCGGAGCCCATGAGACGCTCACCGAACTGGCTGTCACCACGCCTGAGGCCGCACGAGCGACACTGGAAGCCCATCGTCACGCCTTTGAAAAGCAGGGACTCAATGCCATCTGGCCCCGTATCATCGCGCTGGTGGTACAACCCGGCGTTGAGTTCGACCATACCCACATCATTGATTATCAGCCACAAAAAGCCGTCGCGTTAAGCAAGATGGTGGAAGCGTATGACACGCTGGTTTTTGAGGCGCACTCCACGGACTACCAGACGCCGCAGTCGCTGCGCCAGTTAGTGAAAGATCACTTTGCCATCCTGAAAGTCGGCCCGGCTCTGACCTTCGCCCTGCGCGAAGCGCTGTTCTCGCTGGCCGCCATTGAAGAAGAGTTACTCCCGGCAAAAGCCTGTTCCGACCTGCGTCATGTCCTTGAGAGCGTCATGCTCGATCGTCCGGAATACTGGCAGAGCCACTACCACGGCGATGGCAATACCCGCCGTCTGGCGCGGGGCTACAGCTATTCCGATCGTGTTCGTTACTACTGGCCAGACAGCCAGATTGATGAGGCGTTTGAACGACTGGTGCGCAATCTGGCGGATGAGCCGATTCCCCTGCCGCTCATTAGCCAGTATTTACCTTTGCAGTACGTGAAAGTGCGCGAGGGAGATCTCAATGCCACACCGCGAGAACTCATCATCAACCATATTCAGGACATACTGCAGCAGTACCATGCCGCCTGCCAGGGCGTAACGTCCCAAAACGGATAACAAAAAAGAGGAACACGCTATGCCAAATATTGTACTCAGCCGTATCGACGAAAGACTCATTCATGGTCAGGTCGGGGTGCAGTGGGTCGGATTTGCGGGGGCAAATCTGGTCCTGGTCGCCAACGATGAGGTGGCAGAAGACACTGTGCAACAGAACCTGATGGAGATGGTGCTGGCAGAAGGGATCGCCGTGCGCTTCTGGTCGCTGCAAAAAGTGATCGACAACATTCACCGCGCCGCCGACCGGCAGAAGATTTTGCTGGTCTGTAAATCCCCCACCGATTTCCTCAAACTGGTCGAAGGTGGGGTGCCTGTTACACGCATCAACGTCGGCAATATGCACTACGCCAATGGCAAACAACAGATTGCCAAAACGGTCTCTGTCGACTCGACCGATATTGCGGCGTTTAACGGCCTGAAAGCCGCCGGGGTGGAATGCTTTGTTCAGGGCGTTCCGACAGAACCTGCGCAGGATCTCTTTAAACTCATCTGAGGCCTTCACCATGGAAATTAGTCTGTTACAGGCTTTTGCATTAGGTATCCTCGCCTTTATTGCCGGCCTGGATATGTTCAACGGATTAACACACATGCACCGCCCGGTGGTGCTTGGGCCGCTGGTCGGCCTGATTCTGGGCGATCTGCATACCGGTATTTTAACCGGCGGTACGCTGGAACTGGTGTGGATGGGACTCGCACCACTGGCAGGCGCGCAACCGCCAAACGTCATTATCGGCACTATCGTGGGTACGACGTTCGCCATTACAACTGGGGTGAAACCGGATGTCGCCGTGGGCGTCGCCGTGCCGTTTGCCGTGGCGGTGCAGATGGGGATTACGTTCCTGTTCTCCGTGATGTCCGGGGTGATGTCCCGCTGCGATCGCATGGCGGCGAATGCCGACACCGCCGGTATTGAACGGGTCAACTATCTGGCGTTACTGGCACTGGGGATTTTCTATTTTCTGTGTGCGTTTCTGCCGATTTACTTCGGTGCAGAGCACGCGAAAACGGCCATTGATGTTCTGCCGGAACGGCTGATTGACGGTCTCGGCGTCGCAGGCGGCATCATGCCAGCCATCGGCTTTGCCGTACTGCTGAAAATCATGATGAAAAACGTCTATATCCCTTACTTTATCATCGGCTTCGTGGGAGCCGCCTGGCTCAAACTGCCGGTACTGGCGATCGCCGCTGCGGCACTGGCCATGGCGCTGATCGACCTGCTGCGTAAATCTCCAGAACCGACGCAATCTGCGGCCCAGAAAGAGGAATTCGAAGATGGCATCTAATCAACAAACGCTTCCGACTGTTTCCGACAGCGACGAAACGCTACTTTCCGGCGTAAACGAAAACATCTATGAAGATCAGAGTATTGGCGCAGAGCTGACCAAAAAAGATATCAACCGGGTGGCCTGGCGTTCCATGCTGTTGCAGGCGTCGTTTAACTACGAACGTATGCAGGCTTCCGGGTGGCTGTACGGGCTGCTGCCTGCGCTTAAAAAGATCCACACCAATAAACGCGATCTGGCGCGCGCCATGAAAGGCCACATGGGTTTCTTCAATACCCACCCCTTCCTGGTGACGTTTGTCATTGGCATCATTCTGGCGATGGAGCGCTCAAAACAGGACGTTAACAGCATTCAGAGCACCAAAATTGCCGTTGGCGCGCCGCTTGGCGGGATTGGCGATGCGATGTTCTGGCTGACGCTGTTGCCTATTTGCGGCGGCATTGGGGCCAGTCTGGCCTTGCAGGGTTCCATCCTCGGCGCAGTGGTCTTTATTGTGTTATTTAACGTGGTGCATCTGGGTCTGCGTTTTGGCCTGGCGCACTATGCTTATCGTATGGGGGTCGCCGCCATTCCGCTCATCAAGGCCAATACGAAGAAAGTGGGCCACGCGGCGTCTATCGTCGGGATGACGGTCATTGGCGCACTCGTGGCGACCTATGTGCGTCTGAATACCACGCTCGAAATCAAGGCGGGTGATGCGGTCGTTAAGCTCCAGGCAGACGTGATCGACAAACTGATGCCCGCTTTTTTACCGCTGGTCTATACCCTGACGATGTTCTGGTTAGTCCGTCGTGGCTGGAGTCCGCTGCGCCTCATCGGTATCACCGTGATACTGGGCGTCGTCGGCAAGTTCTGTCACTTCCTGTAAAGCAAAGAGGTCTTCGATGTTAGGTATTATTTTGACGGGGCACGGTGGGTTTGCCAGCGGTATGGAAAAAGCGATGAAACAGATCCTCGGCGAGCAGTCGCAGTTTATCGCCATCGACTTTCCGGAAACCTCCACCACTGCGCTGCTCAACTCGCAGCTTGAGCAGGCGATCGAACAACTGGACGGCGAGGAAGATATCGTTTTCCTGACCGACCTGCTTGGCGGCACGCCGTTTCGCGTCGCCTCTACGCTGGCGATGCTGAAACCAGGCCGGGAAGTGATCACTGGCACCAACCTGCAATTGCTGCTGGAGATGGTGCTGGATCGCGAAGGACTCAGCAGCGAAGCATTTCGTGTGCAGGCGCTGGAGTGCGGGCATCGCGGCCTGACCAGCCTGGTCGATGAGCTGGGGCGTTGTCGCGAGGAGCACCCCATCGAGGAAGGAATATGACGCAGGTTTTGCGTGCCAGACGCCTGCTCACCGAGCAGGGCTGGCTGGACGATCATCAGTTGCGCGTTGAAGAAGGCATCATCACGACCATCGAGCCGATTGCTCCGGGCATCACCGTGCGCGACGCCGAGCTACTGTGTCCCGCCTATATCGACACCCACGTCCACGGTGGCGCGGGGGTCGATGTGATGGACGATGAACCGGACGCACTGGACAAGCTGGCGATGCACAAAGCACGTGAAGGGGTTGCCAGTTGGCTCCCCACCACCGTCACCGCGCCGCTGAAGACGATTCACCGTGCGCTGGAGCGCATCGCTCAACGCTGTTATTCCGGCGGGCCTGGCGCCCAGGTGCTCGGAAGTTATCTGGAAGGGCCCTACTTCACGCCGCAGAATAAAGGTGCTCATCCCCCGGAGCTGTTTCGCGAGCTGGACCTCACGGAACTTGATGAGCTGGTCGCCATGTCACGACAGACCCTGCGGGTGGTGGCGCTGGCACCGGAAAAACCGGGCGCCTTGCAGGCGATTCACCATCTCAGGCAACAGGGTATACGGGTGATGCTGGGGCATAGCGCGGCAAGTTGGGCGCAAACCCAGGCCGCCTTTGACGCAGGCGCGAGCGGACTTGTGCACTGCTACAACGGTATGACCGGACTCCATCACCGTGAACCAGGAATGGTTGGCGCAGGACTCACCGATCCACGCGCGTGGCTGGAGCTCATCGCCGACGGGCACCACGTCCATCCGGCCGCCATGAAGCTCTGTTGCTGCTGTGCCAAAGAGAGGCTGGTGCTGATCACCGATGCGATGCAGGCCGCCGGTATGCCCGACGGAAACTACACGCTGTGCGGTGAAAAGGTCGACATGCATGGCGGAATCGTGCGAACCGCATCGGGTAGCCTGGCAGGCAGTACGTTGTCGGTAGATGCGGCAGTGCGCAATATGGTTGAACTGACAGGAATCGCCCCTGAGGAGGCGATCCATATGGCCTCGCTCCATCCAGCGCAACTGCTGGGGATCGACAGCCACTTAGGATCGTTAGCCGTGGGCAAACGTGCCAACATGTTCGCTCTCAATGGCGGACTGCATTTACAACAGATCTGGATTCAGGGTCAGCGCCTCCCCCTTTGACCCTTTTTTTCTCCAGGGCCTTCGATCATGAATCGTAAGGCCTTTCTTTTCCTTTCGCTTAAGAAAACCCTCACCTCAGAACTTTCAGAGAGAATTATTACAGATCAATAAGATAAAAACGCTCTCCGTACAATCGATCACACTTTTCGTTTTATTTCATTTCGCATCATTGAACTTTCGATTTCTTTCCTATAGATTTTAATCAATCGATCATGTGAACAAGTGAAACGAAACGAAAGATAGCGACATTTTGCCAGCGTCTGATGTGGAATTCACAAGACTAAGGACTTACGATATGCCAGAAACCTATACCCCTGCAGCGGCAACCACCGGAACCTGGACTGAAGAAGAGATCCGCCAGCAGCCTGCCAGTTGGATCCGATCGCTGACGAACATTGACGCGATACGTACCACGATCGACAACTTTCTTGCGCCACTACTGCGTAAAGACGATCTGCGGATCGTGCTGACCGGGGCAGGTACCTCGGCATTCATTGGCGAGATCATCTCTCCCTGGCTTGCCAGCCACACGGGGCAAAACATCAGCGCCGTTCCGACCACCGATCTGGTCACCAATCCTATGGATTATCTGAATCCGGCGCATCCGCTGCTGCTGGTCTCGTTTGCCCGTTCCGGCAATAGCCCGGAAAGCGTCGCCGCAGTGGAACTGGCAAACCAGTTCGTCCCTGAGTGCTATCACCTTTCGATCACCTGCAATGAAGCGGGCAGCCTGTACCAGAACGCGGTGGCAAGCGATAACGCTTTTGCTCTGCTGATGCCGGCAGAAACACACGATCGCGGTTTTGCGATGACCAGCAGTATTACCACCATGATGGCCAGTTGCCTGGCGGTGTTCGCACCGAAACTCATCAACAGCCAGACCTTCTGCGACGTCGCGGATCGCTGCCAGACGATCCTGTCCTCACTAGGTGATTTCAGCCACGGCGTGTTTGGCAATGAAAACTGGAAACGGATCGTCTACCTCGGCAGCGGCGGATTGCAGGGTGCCGCGCGTGAATCGGCCCTGAAAGTCCTGGAACTGACCGCCGGTAAGCTGGCGGCATTTTACGATTCTCCAACCGGCTTCCGTCATGGACCGAAATCACTGGTGGATAACGAAACGCTAATAGTGGTGTATGTCTCCAGCCATCCTTATACCCGGCAGTACGATCTCGATCTGCTGGCCGAGCTGCGTCGCGATGATCAGGCCATGCGCGTTGTTGCCATTGCAGCCGAAAGCGATTCCATTATCGAAGCCGGCCCGCACATTTTGCTGCCGTCTGCGCGTCATTTCATCGATACCGAACTGGCGTTCTGCTACCTGATGTATGCCCAGGTCTTTGCGCTCACCCAGTCCATTGCAGTCGGTAATACGCCGGATACCCCTTCCCGCAGCGGTACGGTCAACCGCGTGGTGCAGGGCGTCGTTATTCACCCGTGGCAGGCTTAAGAGGATCCGATCATGAGTATCATTTCCACGAAGTATCTCTTGCAGGATGCCCAGGCAAAAGGCTACGCCGTTCCGGCCTTCAACATCCATAATGCCGAGACGATCCAGGCGATCCTCGAAGTGTGTAGCGAAATGCAATCACCCGTGATCCTCGCCGGTACGCCAGGCACCTTTAAACATATCGCGCTGGAAGAGCTTTACGCGCTGTGCACCGCCTACTCCACCACCTACGGCATGCCGCTGGCGCTGCATCTCGATCATCATGAATCGCTGGACGACATTCGCCATAAAGTGAACGCAGGAGTGCGCAGCGCCATGATCGACGGTAGCCATTTTCCGTTTGAAGAAAACGTGAAGCTGGTGAAATCGGTGGTGGATTTCTGCCACGCCCGCGATTGCAGCGTCGAAGCGGAGCTGGGGCGACTGGGTGGCGTCGAAGATGACATGAGCGTTGACGCAGAAAGCGCCTTTCTGACCGATCCGCAGGAGGCCAAACGCTTTGTTGAGCTGACCGGCGTCGACAGCCTTGCCGTCGCCATCGGTACCGCGCACGGCCTGTACACCAAAAAGCCGAAAATCGATTTCCAGCGTCTGGCTGAAATTCGTGAAGTGGTGGATATTCCGCTGGTGCTACATGGCGCGAGCGATGTGCCTGACGAGTACGTGCGCCGCACGATAGAACTGGGCGTCTGTAAGGTTAACGTCGCCACTGAACTGAAAATTGCCTTTGCCGATGCCGTGAAAGCGTGGTTTGCCGACAACCCACAGGGCAACGATCCGCGCTACTACATGCGCGTCGGTATGGATGCAATGAAAGAAGTCGTGAGAAGTAAAATCAATGTCTGTGGATCGGCCAATAAACTTTTAGTCGACCACGAGTTATCGTAAGCGAGTCGGCTTTATCATCACTACACAAAAGCGCTATCTGATTAATATCAGGTAGCGCTTTCTGACCAAATAGCGGAGGAGAATAACGAGATTACATCACGCTGAATTAATTAATGAATGCGATACGGTAAGAATAATATATTTCAACAAGTTCAGTCATTCAATTATTTTATGGTGAGGATTTAAGTATGAGCAGTCCAAATATCCTGTTAACGCGTATTGATAACCGACTGGTGCATGGTCAGGTGGGTGTCACCTGGACATCAACGATCGGTGCCAATCTGCTGGTCGTCGTGGATGATGATGTCGCTCAGGATGAGATTCAGCAGAAATTAATGAGCATCACCGCAGAAACCTACGGTTTCGGTATCCGCTTCTTCTCTATAGAAAAAACTATCAATGTCATCGGTAAAGCAGCGCCGCATCAGAAGATCTTCCTGATTTGCCGCACCCCGCAAACAGTCAGAAAGCTGCTCGAAGGCGGTATCACGCTTAACGACGTGAACGTCGGCAATATGCACTTCTCAGAAGGCAAAAAGCAGATCAGCAGTAAAGTTTATGTCAATGAGCAGGACCTTAATGATCTGCAGTTCATTAAGAAACATGGCGTAAACATTTTTATTCAGGATGTCCCTGGCGATCAAAAAGAAGCGATCCCGGAGTAAATAACAAGCCAACGTTTTCATAGTAAAGGGACTTATTTATATGAGGTGTTTACAATGAATGAAATAACGCTTTTACAAGGGATATCCCTCGCGGCACTAGTCTTCTTTCTGGGAATCGATTTTTGGCTGGAAGCCTTGTTTTTATTCAGACCAATTATTGTCTGTACGCTCACTGGCGCCATTCTTGGCGACATTCATATTGGTTTGATCACCGGCGGTCTGACCGAACTGGCTTTTGCTGGTTTGACGCCCGCCGGCGGCGTACAACCGCCAAACCCCATCATGGCAGGATTGATGACAACGGTGATCGCCTGGTCTACCGGCGTGGATGCCAAAACCGCCATCGGCCTTGGCCTGCCGTTCAGTCTGCTGATGCAATATGTGATTCTGTTCTTCTATTCCGCTTTTTCCCTGTTTATGTCCAGAGCCGACAACTGCGCAAAAGAAGCCAACACCCGCGCATTTTCCCGTCTGAACTGGCTAACGACGCTGATTGTCGCCTGCTCTTACGCGATTATCGCGTTTCTGTGTACCTATCTGGCGCAGGGTGCCATGCAGGCGCTGGTGAAAGCCATGCCCGCCTGGCTTACTCATGGTTTTGAAGTCGCGGGCGGTATTCTGCCTGCCGTTGGTTTTGGTCTGCTGCTGCGCGTGATGTTCAAAGCACAGTACATTCCTTATCTGATCGCCGGCTTCCTTTTTGTCTGCTACATCCAGGTCAACAACCTTCTCCCGGTCGCTGTCCTCGGCGCGGGCTTCGCCGTGTACGAGTTTTTCAATGCCAAAGCTAAACAGCAGGCGCAACCCCAGCCTGCCGCCCATAAAAATGATGATGAAGAGGATTACAGCAATGGGATCTGAAATCAGTAAAAAAGACATTACCCGTCTTGGCTTCCGCTCTTCGCTTCTGCAGGCGAGCTTTAACTATGAAAGGATGCAGGCGGGCGGCTTTACCTGGGCGATGCTGCCGATTCTGAAAAAAATCTATAAAGATGATAAGCCGGGCCTGAGTGCGGCCATGAAAGATCATCTGGAATTTATCAATACCCACCCAAACCTCGTCGGTTTTCTGATGGGGCTGCTTATCTCCATGGAAGAGAAAGGAGAAAACCGCGACACCATTAAAGGCCTGAAAGTGGCGCTGTTTGGCCCTATTGCCGGGATTGGTGATGCCATTTTCTGGTTCACTTTGCTGCCGATCATGGCGGGGATCTGCTCCTCTTTCGCCAGCCAGGGCAATTTGCTGGGGCCGATTCTGTTCTTCGCCGTTTATCTGATGATCTTTTTCCTGCGCGTCGGCTGGACTCACGTCGGCTATTCGGTTGGGGTAAAAGCCATTGATAAGGTGAGGGAAAACTCGCAGATGATCGCCCGCTCGGCAACCATCCTCGGGATCACGGTGATTGGCGGTCTGATCGCGTCTTACGTCCATATTAATGTCGTGACCTCTTTTGCCATCGACAGCACGCACAATGTGGCACTACAAAAGGACTTCTTTGATAAGGTCTTCCCGAACATTTTACCCATGGGCTACACGCTGTTGATGTACTACCTGCTGCGGGTGAAAAAAGCACATCCGGTATTGCTAATCGGTGTCACCTTCGTGCTTTCTATCGTCTCTTCCGCACTCGGCATTTTGTAAACTGAACGGGGCGCGACAGTACGTGCGCCCCTCGTCAAAAGGATGACTGACCAATGCAATGCATACAGTACTGCGACCACTACGATGCGCTCAGCGATCGCGCCAGCGAACGATTGATTCAGGTTATACAGGACAAACCTGACGCGACGATTTGCCTGGCGACCGGTGCCACACCTGAACTGACCTATCGTTTCTTTGTCGAGAAAATACAAAAGAATCAAGTTGATATCCGAAACGTGACCTTCGTGAAGCTCGATGAATGGGTGGGGATTCCCTTACACACACCGGGTACCTGTGAATCGTTCCTGCAACAGCACATCGTGCAACCGCTTGGCCTGCGCCCGGAACAGTTGATCGGCTTTCAGTCGGAAAATATCGATGAGAAAGAGTGCGAACGCGTGACGGATTTGATTGCCCATCGGGGTGGCCTTGATTTATGCGTACTGGGTATCGGCAAAAATGGTCATCTGGGGCTGAACGAGCCGGGAACCGCGCTGGAGCCGTGTTGCCATATCAGCAGGCTTGATGACCAAACGCGCCATCATGACATGCTGAAAACGGCCGGTCGTCCGGTGACACACGGTATCACGCTGGGACTGAAGGAGATCCTCAATGCAAAAGAAATTTTGCTGCTGATTGCCGGGGATGGCAAGCAGGCCGCTGTCGAAAAATACCTGACCGCTACCGTGACGACGGCTGTTCCGGCCTCGTTTTTGTGGCTGCATGACAATACGACATGCTTACTGGATGGCTCGCATTATTCTGATCGGTAGCCACTCATCTCAGCAGACACGCTACAACTTTGCAGCGTGTCTGCTGAATTTACTCCCCCTGCTGCTCCAGCGCGTACTTATACAGCGCGTTCTTCTTCACGCCGTGGATTTCTGCCGTCAGCGCTGCCGCTTTTTTTAGTGGCAGCTCGGTCTGTAAGAGTGCGAGAGTGCGCAAAGCATCGGCGGGCAGGTCATCTTCCTGCGCCTTGTGCCCCTCCACAATCAGCACCATCTCGCCTTTGCGCCGGTTCTCATCTTCTTTCACCCACGCCAGCAGTTCACCTACCGGTGCGCCGTGGATCGTCTCCCAGGTTTTGGTCAGCTCGCGCGCCAGCACCACATAACGGGATTCGCCCCACACTGCGACCATATCTTCCAGACTGTCTAACAGGCGATGGGTGGATTCATAGAAAATCAGCGTACGCGGTTCGGTTTCAATAGCTTTCAGCGCGTCACGGCGTCCCTTTGATTTCGCTGGTAAAAAACCTTCATAGCAGAAGCGGTCGGACGGCAACCCCGCCGCGCTTAACGCGG
Source organism: Citrobacter sp. LST-B2 (assembly GCF_057983045.1). NCBI lineage: Bacteria > Pseudomonadati > Pseudomonadota > Gammaproteobacteria > Enterobacterales > Enterobacteriaceae > Citrobacter > Citrobacter sp. LST-B2. The sequence continues at coordinate 610,866 of NZ_CP192598.1, read as the reverse complement.
CAATCGCCGCACAGGGACCCGGCAACGGCACCACACGAATGCCTTGCTCACGACAGGTACGCACCAGGTGATAACCCGGATCGTTGATCAGCGGCGTCCCGGCATCAGAAACCAGCGCGATGTTTTGCCCCTCTTTCAATTTCGCTACCAGCGTTTCTGCTTTTTGCTGTTCGTTATGATCGTGCAGGGCGAACAGTCGGGCATTAATCGCAAAATGCTGCAATAATAATCCGGTATGACGAGTATCTTCCGCGGCAATTAAATCAACGGCTTGTAACACTTCGAGCGCACGCTGGGTAATATCAGACAAATTCCCAATTGGAGTAGGTACAATAAAGAGTTGGCCGCGAGAATTCTCCGCCGATTCGTGTTGTGTCATTGTGTCGTCCGTATTGCCGATTTAATATTGAGCATTGCGTATAAAAAATATCACTGGATACAGTATGGTACCCTTAACATTCTCTCGTTTAAAAGCCGCGCGCTGTCTGCCCATCGTTCTGGCAGCCCTGATTTTCGTCGGCTGTGGCACCCAGGCGCCCGATCAGAGCACTGCCCATATGCAGGGCACAGCGCAAGCTGATTCCGGCTTTTATCTGCAACAGATGCAGCAAAGCGCAAATGATAGCAAGACCAACTGGCAATTACTCGCCATTCGTGCACTGCTGAAAGAAGGCAAAAGCCAGCAGGCTATCGAACTGTTTAATCAGTTGCCGCAGGATCTGAATGATTCCCAGCGCCGGGAACAGTCGCTGTTAGCCGTTGAAATCAAACTGGCACAGAAAGATTTTACCGGCGCGCAGTCGCTGCTGGAAAAGCTTACCCCGTCTGATTTTGAGCAAAATCAACAGGCTCGTTACTGGCAGGCGCAGATTGACGCCAGCCAGGGCCGTCCGTCACTCTCACTGCTGCGCGCCCTGATTGCTCAGGAACCGCTGCTTAGCGAGAAGGATAAGCAGAAAAACATCGACGCCACCTGGCAGGCGCTGTCGTCAATGACGCCAGAGCAGGCCCAGGCTCTGGTGATCAATGCCGATGAAAACGTATTGCAGGGCTGGCTGGATCTGCAACGCGTCTGGTTTGATAACCGCAGCGATCCGGACATGATGAAAGCAGGTATTGCCGACTGGCAAAAACGCTATCCGCAGAATCCAGGCGCAAAAATACTGCCAACCCAACTGGTTAACGTACAGAGCTTTAAGCCCGCGTCCACCAGCAAAATCGCCCTGTTGCTGCCGCTAAATGGTCAGGCTGCGGTGTTTGGTCGCACCATTCAACAAGGCTTTGAAGCCGCCAAAAATCTCGGTACGCAACCGGTCGATACGCAGCCCACCGCGCAACCGACTCCGGTTGCGGCCACAACGCCAGCAGACCCGCAGCCGCAGCTGACAGATGGCGTCGCCAGCCCTTCTCAGGCGTCAGTGAGTGATTTGACCGACGAACAGCAGGCCGATCAGCCTGCTCCGGTCAGCGCGCCGCAGGCTACGTCGGCGCAGCCAGCCACCGCAAGCGCGGCGGCAAATCCTTCCGCAGAACTGAAAATTTATGATACCAGCGCCCAACCGCTCGATCAGATCCTGGCGCAGGTTCAGCAGGATGGCGCGAGCATCGTGGTCGGTCCGCTGCTGAAAAACAATGTCGACGAACTGGTCAAAAGCAACACCCCGCTGAACGTACTGGCGCTTAACCAGCCGGAATCGGTACAGAGTCGGGCAAACATCTGTTACTTCGCTCTCTCACCGGAAGATGAAGCGCGTGATGCCGCGCGCCATATTCATGAACAGGGTAAACAGTCACCGCTGCTACTGATCCCGCGTAGCGCGCTTGGCGATCGTGTTGCTAACGCCTTTGCCCAGGAGTGGCAAAAACTGGGAGGCGGTACGGTATTGCAGCAGAAATTTGGCTCAACGGCGGAGCTGCGTATGGGCGTTAACGGCGGTTCCGGCATTGCCTTAACCGGTAGCCCGGTTGCCGCGAGCACGCCGTCTCAACCTGGCGTCACTATTGGCAATTTAACCATCCCGGCCCCACCAACGGATGCGCAAATCAGCGGTAACGGAGGTCGCGTGGACGCCGTCTATATTCTGGCAACCCCGAATGAGATAGCCTTCATCAAGCCGATGATCGCCATGCGCAACGGTAGCCAGAGCGGTGCAACGCTGTACGCCAGCTCACGTAGCGCGCAAGGGAATGCCGGCCCAGACTTCCGTCTGGAAATGGATGGCCTGCAGTACAGCGAGATCCCAATGCTGGCAGGCGCGAACCCGTCGCTGATGCAGCAGGCACTCGGTGCCGTGCATAACGACTATTCGCTGGCGCGCATGTATGCAATGGGCGTCGATGCCTGGTCGCTGGCCAACCATTTCTCCCAGATGCGTCAGGTGCAGGGCTTTGAAATTAACGGGAATACCGGCGCGCTGACCGCCAGTCAGGACTGTGTGATTAACAGGAAGTTATCATGGCTCCAGTACCAGCAAGGGCAGATCGTCCCCGCCAGTTAACGAGCAAGCAGACTGGTGACGCGTGGGAAACCACCGCGCGTCGCTGGCTTGAGCGCAAGGGACTGCATTTCATCGCCGCCAACGTGCGTGAACGCGGCGGCGAAATTGATCTGATTATGCGTGATGGCAAGACAACCGTCTTTATTGAGGTCCGCTACCGACGCTCTGCGGCATTCGGTGGCGCCGCTGCCAGTGTGACGCACAGCAAGCAACGCAAAGTATTACAGGCCGCCCGTTTGTGGCTCGCGCGCCACAATGGGAGTTTTGATACTGTGGATTGCCGGTTCGATGTGTTAGCCTTCACCGGAAATGACGTTGAGTGGTTGAGAAATGCCTTTACCGACTGCTCATAATTGAAGATTCAGAGCAGACCCATTGGGCATATATTGTTGCAGCCAGTCTGGACACGGACAACGCGGAACCACCGGCGCGTACATGTTGTACGTGAGGAGTGGGAGTACCGCCCAGGTCCAAATGGCAAATAAAATAGCCTGATGGATTAGCTCTTAAGGATTAGCGTGTTAGACAGAATCAAAGTCTGCTTTACCGAAAGCATTCAAACGCAAATTGCCGCGGCAGAAGCCCTCCCGGATGCTATCTCTCGTGCCGCCATGACGCTGGTTCATTCACTGCTCAATGGCAACAAAATTCTCTGTTGTGGTAATGGGACATCCGCTGCCAACGCACAGCATTTTGCTGCCAGCATGATCAACCGTTTTGAAACAGAACGTCCTAGTTTACCTGCGATTGCACTAAATACGGATAATGTGGTCTTAACAGCGATTGCCAACGACCGCCTGCATGACGAAGTGTATGCAAAACAGGTTCGGGCGTTGGGTCATGCGGGTGATGTCTTACTGGCCATCTCGACGCGCGGTAACAGCCGCGATATCGTGAAGGCCGTGGAAGCAGCGGTCACGCGAGACATGACGATTGTGGCATTGACCGGATATGACGGGGGTGAACTGGCTGGACTGTTAGGGCCACAGGATGTTGAGATCCGCATCCCTTCGCATCACAGCGCACGCATTCAGGAAATGCATATGCTGACGGTAAACTGCCTGTGCGATCTGATCGATAACACGCTTTTCCCCCACCAGGATGATTAAGGAGTACACATGAAGGCTTTATCGCCAATCGCAGTCCTTATTTCTGCTCTGCTGTTGCAAGGTTGTGTGGCCGCCGCTGTTGTCGGAACCGCCGCCGTTGGTACCAAAGCAGCAACAGATCCACGTAGCGTAGGCACTCAGGTGGACGATGGAACCCTGGAACTGCGCGTCAACAGTGCGCTGTCGAAAGATGCACAGATCAAGAAAGAAACGCGAATTAACGTGACGGCTTATCAAGGTAAAGTGTTGCTGGTCGGCCAGTCGCCGAATAGCGAGCTCTCCTCACGCGCCAAACAGATTGCAATGGGCGTCGATGGTACCACCGAAGTCTATAACGAGATCCGTCAGGGTGAGCCGATTGGTATGGGCACCGCCTCAAACGACACCTGGATCACCACCAAAGTACGCTCTCAGTTATTGACCAGCGACCAGGTTAAATCTTCCAACGTGAAGGTGACAACCGAAAACGGTGAAGTGTTCCTGTTAGGCCTGGTGACCGAACGTGAAGCCAAAGCCGCGGCGGATATCGCCAGCCGGGTCAGCGGCGTGAAGCGCGTCACCACGGCGTTTACGTTTATCAAGTAAGTCGTTGTGTGCCGGATGACGGCGTAAGCGCCTTATCCGGCCTACAGAATGTACGACCGTAGGCCGGGCAAGCGAAGCGCCCCCGGCATTGCTGTTTTATATCAACGCAATACTTCCCACCATCACACCCGAAATCGCCACCAGCGCACCGGTCATCCACAGCGCTTTTGCCGGAAACGCTTTACGTAGCATAATCAGCGACGGCAGGCTGACGGCGGGTAATGTCATCAGCAGTGCCAGCGCAGGCGCAGTTCCCATTCCTGCCAGCATCATGGTCTGCACAATCGGGATTTCTGCGGCAGTTGGGATCACAAACAGACAACCGGCTACCGCCAGCGCAATCACCCACAGCAGGCTGTTATCAATAGCGCCATCGGCATGAGGGAACAGCCAGACGCGCGCCGCACCCAGTACCAACACTGCCAGAATATAGACCGGGATGGTGCTCCAGAACAGCATCCATAGCGCTTTACCCCAGCGAACAAAGAACCCGCCCTGCTCGTCCGGCTGCGTGATTTCCACCGGCAATTCAGTCTGCGGAGGCTCTTTCACCCATTTTTGTACCAGCGTCGCCACTACCAGCACCATCGCCAGTCCAGCGACCAGACGGATCGCCGCGAAATGCCAGCCAAGGACAAAGCCCATAAACACCAGCGTCGCCGGGTTTAACAGTGGATTCCCCATCCAGAATGCCAGCGCACCGCCCATCGAAACCTGCTGGCGACGCATCCCCGCCGCCACCGGTGCAGCACAACAGGTACACATCATGCCGGGCAGAGAGAAAAGCGTACCGAACAGCGTGCCGCGAAAACGTGCCTGTCCAAGCGTGCGTAACAGCCAGTCACGCGGGATCAGAACCTGAATCAGCGAGCCGAGGATCACCCCCAATACCGCTGCCTTCCAGACCGCAATGAAATAGACCATCGCATAGTCCCAGGCTGCCTGCCAGGGGTTCGCATCGGCCTGCGCCAGAATAGATTTTCCGATACTGTGTGTTTCTGCGGCGGTGAAGGCTTTACCGTAGTAAGGTTGCCATTTCACATACCAGAGACCAACAATGACGACGAGAAAGAAAAGAGCGGGTTTCCACCATTGAAACGGTGTTGCCGCCTGAGACGAAGACTGACCAGCCATAGCATTCCCCAGGGAGTGTTAGATAATTTTGCCGGTGAATACTACGCCTTTGGGAAATGTTTGGAAATGCTATATTGACGCCGCCTTTTCCCGCAGTTGAGACGATGTCAGGATTGTTACCCCGTCATGTTCAGGCGCAAGCGCTTCTGCCAGCATCGCGCGCGCCACGTCCCGCGCCTCAATCGATTTCCAGTTGCCCGGCAGCAACCGGAACAACGGTGCAAACAGGGTTTCGTTCATCCGCTGCTTTGACCGATCGCCGAGCAGCATCGACGGACGCGCAATCGTCAGCGTTGGCCAATCTTGCGCAATCAGCGCCTCCTCCATTTCCCCTTTTACGCGGTTATAGAAAAACGGCGAATGGGCATTGGCCCCCATCGAACTCACCACCAGCATATGCTGCGCCCCCAGGCGGAGACCGGTCAACGCGGTGTCGACCACCAGCGTATAGTCGGCATGGATAAACGCCTCTTTACTGCCCGCTTCACGGCGGGTCGTGCCCAGGCAGCAAAAAACAATATCGACAGGATCGGTGACCTGCGCCAGCGCATCGGTCAGTTGCGGATCGTGGGGATTATAGACGCCAGGCATATCCGCCAGCGGACGTCGCGTTGGCGCGGCAATGGAATGGATCTTCGGTTCATTAAGCAACATCCGCAGTAAATGTCCGCCAACCAACCCGGTCGCCCCGGTAATCAGTACCTGACTCATCCTCGCTCCTTTCCAGAATTGTCCGCCTTGCACCCTCAGCCCTATCGACCAGGCTTAGTAGTTCACAAGGTAATTATCCATCATCAGGGAAAAATTGCCTTATCCAATGCAGATCCAGCGGAGGAAGCATGAGTAAGAAGATTGCCGTTTTAATCACTGACGAGTTTGAGGACTCAGAATTCACCTCACCCGCAGCAGAGTTTCGTCAGGCCGGGCATGAGGTTATTACGATTGAAAAACAGGTAGGTAAAACCGTAAAAGGGAAAAAAGGCGAAGCCAGCGTCACGATTGATAAAGCGATTGATGAAGTGCGTCCGGCCGATTTCGATGCATTGCTGTTACCTGGCGGCCATTCACCGGATTACCTTCGCGGTGATGACCGTTTCGTCACCTTTACGCGCGATTTCGTGAACACGGGTAAACCGGTCTTCGCCATCTGTCACGGACCACAGTTGCTGATCAGCGCCGATGTGATTCGCGGGCGTAAACTGACCGCCGTTAAACCGATCATTATCGACGTGAAAAACGCCGGTGCAGAATTTTACGATCAGGAAGTGGTGGTTGATAAAGACCAACTGGTGACCAGTCGAACCCCTGACGATCTGCCGGCGTTCAATCGCGAAGCCTTACGCATTCTCGGTGCCTGACTGACGTAACCACACTAATTTTTTGCCAAAACCCAGGGTGTTGTCGGTGAACTTGAGTTCATCCACGCGGATTTCCCATACCGGCGCGGACAGCATTCTGGCAACCGGGAAGCGGCGAAGATAGGCCTGTCGTGCCGCGTCGCTTTCCTCCCCAACCAGTTGGCGAATCTCGCCTTTAAACTGCACGCCGCGAATCAATGCGACCGTTTTCGGTTGGCCATTTACCGTTCCGGCAACGGGCGCTCGCGAACCAGACATCTGCACATGACGCGTTTTCTCCTCCGTCAGCAGATAAAAAGCGACCTTTTTTACGTCATAAATATAAAACGCATTCGCGCACCACAATTCCCCGTCGCGATGCACGCACCAGGTCACAACGTGTTGTTTAGCCAGCCAACGACTGATCGCAGTGAGTGTTTCCATCTCGGTTCTCTTTTATACTGGATGACAGAAACGTAACACGCCGAAGGCCACGATGACACCCTGGTATCTTTATCTGATCCGCACCGCCGACAATGCCCTGTATACCGGGATCACGACCGACGTGGCACGCCGCTACCGGCAGCATCAATGTGGTAAAGGCGCGAAAGCGCTACGGGGGAAAGGGGAACTGACGCTGGCATTTTCCGCGCCGGTTGGCGACCGTTCACTGGCGCTACGCGCAGAATACCGGGTCAAACGCCTCACCAAGCGGCAGAAAGAGCGACTTGTCGCAGAAGGCGAAGGGTTTGCAGCATTACTGAATGACCTGCAAACCCCGACGCTTAAAAACGATTAAAGTGATCGTGATACTCGACCAGTCCCGTGACGCCGCTTAATGCATCATCCGCTAAGCGATGCACCTGGAACGCACTTTCCGTGCCTGGCCAGCGGCAATGCAGATCGTGGTGGGCGGCCAGTTCGAAACCAAAACGGCTGTACAGTGCCGGATCGCCCAGGGTGACCACGGCGGCATAGCCAAATTCATTGAGTGAATCCAGTCCTTCATAAACCAGTTGGCGGGCCAGACCTTGTCCACGATAGTTTTCGTCTACCGCCAGCGGTGCCATACCAACCCACTGCAGATCTTCGCCCTGCACGTCGACGGGGCTGAATGCCACATAACCCACCACCTGACCTTCATCGTCGGTGGCGACCAGACCGAGCGTCAGAAAACCATCTTCACGTAGGTCGTGAACCAGTTTCGCTTCCGCATCGCTTTCGAATGAACGACGCAGCAGGGCATCAATGCCGGGGGCGTCAATGGGAATTTCTACTCGAATCAGCATGGTTCACCTACCGATGTTTGTTTGGTTTCTGGCGAGTATTTCATGCCCGCCTCAACAAAATCCGCCAGTTGCAGCAGCATAACACGCAACGCTTTGGGCATCTGCTCCAGGTCAATGGCATCCATCAGGTTTTTCACATACAACCCTAACTCCGTATCCCCTTCGATCACCAGACGGCGTTGGAAGAAGAGCGTATCCGGATCCTGCTTACGTGCGGCGATCATCAACAGATCGCTGGCATCAGCGCTAAAACTCACGTCGGCTTGCGCATCCTCGCAGACGATCAGTTTGTCATTCTCGACCGAGGTATACCACTTCAGGCCGATATCGCGAACCGTAATGCTTAACCAACGGCCTTCCAGGAATTCCAGTTCACCGTCTGCCAGGGCCTGGCGAAACTGCCAGCTCAGGACCTGTTGCAGAACCTGGCGTTGCAGTGCAAAGGGCGTCAGTTTAACTGGCACACTCATCAGAGACGGACCGAAATGTACTAAGCGTGAACGCAGCTTATCTAACACGAGCTTTACTCCCTGTTTCAATTATCCTGCTATTTTGCCATATCAGATAAACGACATAGCGGCGTAAATCAACAATTGCGTACGAAATCTCTACCTCTTTATTACTGATATCAATACGACTTTAACTGCCTTAAATCAAAAATTGTCGCAGCAAGGTTAACTAAAATCCTTGTTCGTTAACAATTATGCGTCCCAGGCGGCGCAATCTTCAGGATAAATTATGGAGCTGCTCTGCCCTGCCGGAAATCTCCCGGCGCTTAAGGCGGCCATCGAAAACGGCGCTGATGCTGTTTATATCGGGCTTAAAGATGATACCAACGCCCGCCACTTCGCCGGCCTTAACTTTACCGAGAAGAAATTGCAGGAAGCGGTGAGTTTTGTCCATCAACACCGCCGCAAATTGCACATCGCCATTAACACCTTTGCGCATCCAGATGGTTATGCCCGCTGGCAGCGCGCGGTGGATATGGCCGCGCAACTGGGTGCGGATGCGCTGATCCTTGCCGATCTCGCGATGCTTGAGTATGCCGCAGTTCGTTATCCGCATATTGAGCGCCATGTCTCTGTTCAGGCTTCGGCAACAAATGAAGAAGCGATCAACTTTTATCATCGCAATTTTGACGTTGCCCGCGTCGTCCTGCCACGCGTGCTCTCGATTCATCAGGTGAAACAGCTTGCCCGCGTGACGCCGGTGCCGCTGGAAGTTTTTGCTTTCGGCAGTCTATGCATTATGGCGGAAGGTCGCTGTTATCTCTCGTCCTGGTTAACCGGTGAATCTCCTAATACGGTAGGCGCCTGTTCCCCTGCCCGCTTTGTACGCTGGCAGCAGACGCCACAGGGGCTGGAATCTCGTCTGAATGAAGTGTTGATCGACCGCTATCAGGATGGGGAAAACGCCGGTTATCCGACGCTGTGTAAAGGGCGTTACCTGGTTGACGGTGAGCGTTACCACGCACTGGAAGAACCAACCAGCCTGAACACGCTGGAATTGCTGCCGGAACTACTGGCGGCGAATATTGCCTCGGTGAAAATCGAAGGCCGTCAGCGCAGCCCGGCCTATGTCAGCCAGGTCGCGAAAGTGTGGCGTCAGGCGATCGACCGCTGTGTGGCCGACCCGCAAAACTATACGCCGCAAGCAGCCTGGATGGAGACGCTCGGCGCGATGTCCGAAGGCACTCAGACGACGCTTGGCGCGTATCACCGTAAATGGCAGTGAGAAAAGCAATGAAATATTCCTTAGGGCCGGTGCTTTACTACTGGCCGAAAGAGACGCTGGAAGACTTTTATCAGCAGGCCGCTGCCAGCAGCGCGGATGTTATCTATCTCGGTGAAGCGGTGTGCAGCAAACGCCGCGCCACGAAAGTCGGCGACTGGCTGGATATGGCGAAGTCGCTCGCCGGTAGCGGTAAGCAGGTGGTACTTTCAACGCTGGCGCTGGTACAAGCCTCTTCTGAGCTGAATGAGCTGAAGCGTTATGTCGAAAACGGCGACTTTTTGCTGGAGGCCAGCGATCTTGGCGTGGTGAATATGTGCGCCGACCGCAAACTCCCGTTTGTCGCCGGACACGCGCTGAACTGCTACAACGCGGTCACGCTGCGCCTGCTGCTCAAACACGGAATGGTGCGCTGGTGCATGCCGGTAGAACTGTCCCGCGACTGGCTGGTGAACCTGCTCAATCAGTGTGATGAACTGGGGATTCGCCAGCAGTTTGAAGTGGAAGTCCTGAGCTACGGGCATCTGCCACTGGCTTACTCCGCTCGCTGTTTTACCGCTCGTTCGGAAGACCGGCCGAAAGATGAATGCGAAACCTGCTGCATCAAGTACCCGAATGGCCGCGACGTGCTCTCCCAGGAGAATCAACAGGTGTTCGTCCTCAATGGCATTCAGACCATGAGCGGCTATATCTACAATCTGGGGAACGAATTGACGTCAATGCAGGGACTGGTGGATATTGTGCGTCTGTCACCGCTGGGAACCGAGACATTCGCGATGCTTGACGCCTTCCGCGCCAACGAAACGGGGCACGCGCCGTTGCCGCTTACCGCGCACAGCGATTGCAATGGCTACTGGAAACGGCTGGCGGGTCTCGAACTGCAGCCCTGATAAATAGCTCACTTTGTTAACAACATTAACTAATCTTTAATGCAGTATGAAAAGATTAACTGGTAACAAAGTGAGCCGTTATGACTGACAAAACCATTCCTTTCTCGGTGCTGGATCTGGCACCGATTCCTGACGGATCTTCAGCAAAAGAGGCGTTCTCGCACTCGCTGGATCTCGCCCGCCTCGCGGAAAAACGAGGCTACCACCGCTACTGGCTGGCGGAACACCACAACATGATCGGTATCGCCAGTGCAGCAACGTCGGTACTGATTGGCTATCTGGCCGCCAACACCCGGACTTTGCACCTCGGTTCCGGCGGCGTCATGCTTCCCAATCACTCACCGCTGGTCATTGCCGAGCAGTTCGGTACGTTGAATACGCTCTATCCGGGACGCATTGATCTCGGCCTGGGCCGCGCGCCGGGCAGCGACCAGCCGACAATGCGAGCCCTGCGTCGCCATATGGGCGGCGATATCGATAACTTCCCTCGCGACGTCGCTGAGCTGGTGGACTGGTTTGACGCACGCGATCCAAACCCGCAGGTGCGCCCGGTGCCTGGCTACGGCGAGAAGATCCCGGTCTGGCTGTTAGGTTCCAGCCTCTATAGCGCGCAGTTAGCCGCACAGCTTGGCCTGCCGTTCGCTTTTGCCTCCCACTTCGCACCGGATATGCTGTTCCAGGCGCTGCATCTGTACCGCACGCAGTTCCGGCCATCCGCGCGGCTGGAAAAACCGTATGCAATGGTGTGCATCAACATCATTGCCGCCGACAGTAACCGTGATGCAGAGTATCTTTTCACCTCGATGCAGCAGGCTTTCGTCAAGTTGCGGCGTGGCGAAACGGGCCAACTCCCGGCGCCGATTCAAAATATGGATCAGTTCTGGTCGCCGTCAGAACAGTATGGTGTGCAACAGGCGCTGAGCATGTCGCTGGTGGGTGATAAAACGAAAGTACGCCACGGACTGGAGTCTATTCTGCGTGAAACCCAAGCGGACGAGATCATGGTTAACGGGCAGATTTTTGACCATCAGGCGCGTCTGCACTCGTTTGATCTGGCGATGGATGTGAAAGAAGAGTTGGTGGGGTAGTTTTTGCCCGGTGGCGCTTCCACTTACCTGGCCTACGAGATCGCGTAGGCCGGATAAGGTGTAGCCGCCATCCGGCACAAAAGACTTACTGGTACACAGGCAATAAATTAAAGCTCGACAGGATATGTACCAGCGCGTTACCGACACCAAAAACCAGAATCAGGACAATCATCGGCTTACCACCCCAGACACGGAATTTCGGGCTACCAAAGCGCTGACGCGATTTACGTGCCAGCAACGCCGGTACAATCGCGGCCCAGATGGTCGCCGCCAGTCCTGCATAACCAATGGCATACAGGAAACCGTTCGGCCACAGCAACCCACCGGCGATTGGCGGCACAAAGGTAAGCAGCGCCGTTTTGAAGCGCCCCAGCGCCGAATCATCGAAACCAAACAGATCCGCCAGATAGTCAAACAGTCCCAGCGTCACGCCGAGGAATGAACTCGCCACCGCAAAGTTGGAGAACACCACCAGCAACAGGTCCAGACTGCGACTGTTCAGCACGCCGCTTAGCGCCTGAACCAACACATCAATATTGCCGCCCTTCTGCGCGATACCGATAAACTCTGGACGCGGAATGTTTCCCATCGTTCCCAGCAACCAGACGGAGTAGAGCACCAGCGCCAGCAGCGTACCGTAGACCAGGCACTTCACAATAGTGCGCGGATCTTTGCCGTAGTATTTCATCAGGCTCGGGACGTTACCGTGGTAACCAAAGGACGCCAGACAGAATGGCAGCGTCATCAACAGGTACGGCGTATAAGAGGCGTGACTTTCCGAGACGTTAAACAGCGTGGTCGGCGTGACGTGCCCGAGCAGACTGCCGAAGGTCAGGAAAAAAGTAATGACTTTCGCACCCAGCACGATCGCCGTCATGCGACTCACCGCTTTGGTGCTCAACCACACCACAAACGCCACCAACAGGGCAAAGCCAAACCCTGCCGCACGCGCAGGCACATTCAGCGACATTTCGCTGAAGGTATGGTGCAAAATCGAACCGCTCGCCGAAATATAGGCGTAGGTCAGGATATAGAGCACGAAGGCAATAGAAATACCGTTGACGACGTTCCAGCCTTTGCCCAGCAGATCTTTGGTGATGGTGTCGAAGCTTGAACCGATACGATAGTTGAGGTTGGCTTCGAGGATCATCAAACCGGAATGCAGCATGCAGAACCAGGTAAAGACCAGCGCCGCCATTGACCAGAAAAACCACGCCCCGGACATGACCACCGGCAGAGAGAACATCCCTGCGCCGATAATGGTGCCGCCGATGATCACCACGCCGCCGAGCAGCGAAGGTGATGTCTGGGTGGTGGTTAGTGTTGCCATTTAGCGATTTCTCCAGCGAATAATGTTGTGACGGCATTTTAATGTGTTGCACCGTACCAGTACAATAGTACAAATGAAATAAAAAAAGCCCCGATAGTTTTACCGGGGCTGTATCTATTACTTTACGTCAGTAAGCAAGATGTTTACGCGTCACGACGACGGCTGGAGCCTTCTTCACGACGTGGTGCACGGCTACCTTCGCGACGTTCGCCGCTGAAACGACGCCCATCACCACGACCACCTTCACGACGCTCGCCACCAAAGCTACGACCACCGCCACGACGTTCAGTGTGCGGCTGTGCATCGCCCAGCAGCTGCATGTTCATCGGCTTGTTCAGGATGCGAGTGCGCGTAAAGTGCTGCAGGACTTCACCCGGCATACCTTTCGGCAGTTCGATGGTGGAGTGCGAAGCGAACAGCTTGATGTTACCAATGTAACGGCTGCTGATGTCGCCTTCGTTTGCAATCGCGCCAACGATATGACGAACTTCAACGCCATCATCACGGCCCACTTCAATGCGGTACAGCTGCATATCGCCAACGTCACGACGTTCACGACGCGGACGGTCTTCACGGTCGCCACGCGGGCCACGATCGTTACGGTCACGCGGACCACGATCGTCACGGTCGCGGAACTCACGCTTCGGACGCATCGGCGCATCTGGCGGCAGAATCAGCGGACGTTCGCCCTGCGCCATCTTAAGCAGAGCGGCAGCCAGAGTTTCGATATCCAGCTCTTCGTCTTCCGCCGTCGGCTGCAGTTTCGCCAGCAGCGCACGGTACTGATCCAGATCGCTGCTTTCCAGCTGCTGCTGTACTTTAGCCGCGAATTTTTCCAGACGACGTTTGCCCAACAGTTCTGCGTTCGGCAGTTCAACTTCCGGAATGGTCAGCTTCATCGTGCGTTCAATGTTACGCAGCAGACGACGCTCGCGGTTCTCAACGAACAGCAGCGCACGGCCTGCACGACCCGCACGACCGGTACGACCGATACGGTGAACGTAAGACTCGGAATCCATTGGGATATCGTAGTTTACGACCAGACTGATACGCTCAACGTCCAGGCCACGGGCCGCAACGTCGGTTGCAATCAGAATATCCAGACGACCGTCTTTCAGACGTTCCAGGGTCTGCTCACGCAGCGCCTGGTTCATGTCGCCGTTCAGCGCGGCGCTGTTATAGCCGCTACGCTCCAGCGCTTCAGCCACTTCCAGAGTCGCGTTTTTGGTACGAACGAAGATAATCGCCGCATCAAAATCTTCCGCTTCCAGGAAACGCACCAGCGCTTCGTTTTTACGCATGCCCCAGACAGTCCAGTAACTCTGGCTGATGTCCGGACGGGTAGTGACGCTGGACTGAATGCGCACTTCCTGCGGCTCTTTCATGAAGCGGCGGGTAATGCGACGAATCGCTTCCGGCATGGTGGCAGAGAACAGAGCGGTCTGATGACCTTCCGGGATCTGCGCCATGATGGTTTCAACGTCTTCGATGAAGCCCATACGCAGCATTTCATCGGCTTCGTCCAGTACCAGACCGCTCAGACGAGACAGATCCAGGGTACCGCGTTTTAAGTGATCAAGCAGACGACCCGGCGTACCGACGACGATCTGCGGCCCTTGACGCAGGGCGCGTAACTGCACGTCATAACGCTGGCCGCCGTACAGGGCAACCACGTTCACGCCGCGCATGTGTTTAGAGAAATCCGTCATCGCTTCGGCTACCTGAACCGCCAGTTCGCGGGTCGGGGCCAGCACCAGAATCTGAGGTGCCTTCAGCTCAGGATCAAGATTGTTGAGCAGCGGTAAAGAGAACGCTGCCGTTTTGCCGCTACCGGTCTGGGCCATACCCAGAACATCGCGACCGCCCAGCAGATGCGGAATGCACTCTGCCTGGATTGGAGATGGTTTTTCGTAACCCAGATCGTTAAGGGCTTCAAGGATAGGAGCCTTCAGGCCCAGATCTGCAAAAGTGGTTTCGAATTCAGCCATGTAGTACGTGTGCCTCAAAATTAATGGCGGCCAGTCTACATAACTCATCATGAAATTGATCTGCAATTTTCATTGAAAAGTGTGAACCGGCTCAAAGTAGGTGTATTAACGAACAACAACGCCCTCACCCGCGAAGGTGATGGCAATCAAAAAAGATTACGGGCTGATGTGTACGTCAGCTATTGCTGGTCCGATTCTGCCAGGTCATCTTGGTCCTGGCCCAGGAGCGATAATTCCAACAATGCATATCGGTGCTCAACAAAGTTATGAACGTTGTTAGCCACCGCCAGTTTGAACAATGCCTTAGCGTTGTCCAAATCCCCCAGACTTAGGTAGTACTTACCTAAATAGAAGTTGGTTTCACTGAGATGCTCAGCGAGCGAGGTGTTATCCGTTGCGTCCGCCTTGAGCCTATCCATCAGCGTTGCTTCGCTAATGTTGCCCAGGTAGAACTCGACAATGTTCCATCCCCATTGTTCTTTATCCGATTTCTCGAAGCGCTGTTTCAGCGCGACTTTTGCCTGCTTCTCATCGAGCTTCTGCTCGGCGAGATAAAGCCACAGGCTGCGGAAAGGATCATTGGGATCGTCTTGATAAAACGCCAGCAGATCATCTTGCGCTAACTTGTCGCGACCGCCGTAATACAATGCGATACCGCGATTTAAGTGCGCGTAGTTGTAAGTTGGATCAAGCTCAAGTACAGAATCAAACGCTTCATAGGCAGCATCAAAATTGCCTGCCTGCGTTAAATAAATGCCTAAGTAATTGAATACTTCAGGCATATCAGGTCGGATTGCCAGCGCTTGTGAAAAATCATTTCGCGCCAATGCCCTCAGACCGAGACTATCATACAACACTCCGCGCTCATATAAAAGCTGTGCGCGTTCGTCATCGGTTAAAGCCCGACTGGCAAGAATTTGTTCCATGCGTGCCAGAATCACTTCCTGCTGCAAAGTCGGTTGCAATGGTACTGCGAGGACTTCACTCTTACGCCAGGTGGAGTTACTGCATCCAGCCAGCGTGAGTGCTGTTGCCACGAAACACCAGCGCAAAAAAGGCTTCATTTCCCACTCCCGAAGACAACGATTAATTGAACGTCCTGTTCCCCGGTTGCTAACAAGGCGTCCTGCCAGGTTAAAAGCCCTCCGCAACGGCGGAGGGCAAATGGCAACCTTACTCGCCCTGTTCGCTTACCGGAGCTTCCGGTGCGGCGGCAGGCTGAGATTGTTCAGTTGCTTCTTTAATGCTCAGACGTACACGGCCCTGGCGGTCAACTTCCAGAACTTTAACCGGTACTTCCTGGCCCATCTGCAGGTAATCGGTCACTTTCTCAACGCGCTTATCTGCGATCTGCGAGATGTGTACCAGGCCTTCTTTACCGCCGCCGATGGCAACGAACGCACCAAAGTCAACGATACGGGTCACTTTACCGTTGTAGATACGGCCCACTTCGATTTCTGCGGTGATCTCTTCGATACGGCGAATTGCGTATTTCGCTTTTTCACCGTCGGTTGCTGCGATTTTCACGGTACCGTCATCTTCGATTTCGATGGTGGTGCCAGTCTCTTCGGTCAGCGCACGGATCACAGAACCGCCTTTACCGATCACATCTTTGATTTTGTCCGGGCTGATCTTAATGGTGTGGATACGCGGTGCAAACTGAGAAATGTCGCCGCGTGGCGCGTTAATCGCCTGTTCCATCACGCCCAGGATATGCAGACGCGCACCTTTAGCCTGGTTCAGAGCAACCTGCATGATCTCTTTGGTGATACCTTCAATTTTGATATCCATCTGCAGCGCAGAGATACCGTCGCGGGAGCCCGCAACTTTGAAGTCCATATCGCCCAGGTGATCTTCGTCGCCCAGGATGTCAGACAGAACAACGTAGTTGTCGCCTTCTTTCACCAGACCCATCGCGATACCCGCAACGGCCGCTTTGATCGGCACGCCTGCGTCCATCAGCGCCAGAGAGGCACCACACACGGAAGCCATGGAAGAAGAACCGTTGGATTCGGTGATTTCAGAAACCACACGCACGGTGTACGGGAATTTATCCAGATCCGGCATCACTGCCAGCACGCCGCGCTTCGCCAGACGACCGTGACCAATTTCACGACGCTTCGGAGAACCGACCATGCCGGTTTCGCCGACGCAGTACGGAGGGAAGTTGTAGTGGAACAGGAAGTTGTCAGTACGCTCGCCCATCAGTTCGTCGAGGCTCTGCGCATCACGGGTGGTACCCAGGGTTGCGGTAACCAGCGCCTGAGTTTCGCCACGGGTGAACAGTGCGGAACCGTGGGTACGTGGCAGTACGCCAGTACGCACGTCCAGACCACGGATCATGTCTTTTTCGCGGCCATCAATACGCGGTTCGCCGGCCAGTACACGGCTACGCACCACGTTTTTCTCGATTGCGTGCAGGATTTCACCCAGTTCGTTAGCGTCCAGGGACTCATCTTCTGCAACCAGCGTTGCGATGGTTTCAGACTTGATCACGTCAACCTGAGCATAACGCTCTTGTTTGTCGGTGATACGGTAAGCGTCGCTCAGGCGAGATTCTGCCAGGGCTGCAACGCGCGCGTTCAGCGCTTCGTTCACCGCTTCCGGCTGCCAGTCCCAACGTGGTTTACCGGCTTCTTTCACCAGTTCGTTGATTTCTTTGATAACCACCTGCTGCTGTTCGTGACCAAACACGACAGCACCCAGCATCTGGTCTTCACTCAGCAGTTCTGCTTCGGATTCAACCATCAGTACGGCGGCTTCCGTACCGGCAACGACCAGATCCAGTTTGCTCTCTTTCAGCTCGTCCTGAGTCGGGTTCAGTACGTACTGGTCATTGATATAACCCACACGTGCCGCACCGATTGGGCCGTTGAACGGAATACCAGACAGAGACAGTGCAGCAGAGGCACCGATCATCGCGACGATATCCGGGTTAACCTGCGGGTTAACGGAAACGACGGTTGCGATAACCTGAACTTCGTTCACGAAACCTTCCGGGAACAGCGGACGAACCGGGCGGTCAATCAGACGCGCGATCAGAGTTTCGCCTTCGCTTGGACGGCCTTCACGACGGAAGAAGCTACCTGGGATGCGGCCAGCAGCGTAGGTACGCTCCTGATAGTTAACGGTCAGCGGGAAGAAGTCCTGACCCGGCTTCGCTTTTTTCTGGCCGACAACGGTCACGAATACCGCCGTGTCATCCATGCTAACCATAACAGCGGCAGTGGCCTGACGGGCCATCATGCCGGTTTCCAGCGTAACGGTATGCTGACCGTACTGGAATTTACGAACGATCGGATTAAGCAAAATAATATCCTTTCCAATTTTTTGGCGACACAGACTGAATCGCCGTTAATACCCGATCTTCTGCGCATCCTCGCGACTAATGACAACCCTAACCCATACGAAATTGGGTAAAGCCTCTCATTAGCCGCGCGAACCTCTGCAACGGAAGATCATTCATAGCAACAATACAATAGTTTCCAGTGAATTGCTGCCATCTGCTTGAAAAAAGGGGCCATGAAGGCCCCCTTTTACGAAACTCGCAAGAATTAGCGACGCAGACCCAGACGCTCGATCAGCGCGGTGTAGCGTGCAACATCTTTACGTTTCAGGTAGTCGAGCAGTTTACGACGCTGAGAAACCATGCGCAGCAGACCACGACGGCTGTGGTGATCTTTTTTGTGCTCTGCAAAGTGGCCCTGCAGGTGGTTAATCTGTGCAGTCAACAGTGCAACCTGAACATCGGTAGAACCGGTGTCGTTTGCATCACGACCAAACTCAGAAACGATTTTAGCTGTAGCTTCAGTACTTAGAGACATTTTAAAACTCCAAAGTATTAAGTATGAAAGGACGCCGATCTCTAATTCAGCGTTCCCAGTGTACGCCAGGTGAACTGTTAAAAAATTCACGCGACGTTAAGCGGCAGTATTCTACTCGTAGCGCCTTCTTATCGCAAGACGAACGCGTGCTACGCCGGATACTCCACCACTAATCGGCGAGGCGCCACGCGACCTTCGTCGTCGATCTCGCCCATACCGATAAATTTACCGTCATCACCTTCCGTGACACGGACTAACCCTTCCTGCGGGGCGCCGTTCGTGCGAACCGGGTTACCGTTTTTGAAGTAAACCGATGATGTTAGCGGCAAATTAACGACAGGGTAGTCCGATGCCGGACTGTCCATCGGCATCAACAGCGGATCAAGCAACTGTGCTGCCGGGATCCCCTGTTGCTCCGCCTGTTCGACCATTTCACGCAGACGCTCCAGCGTGACCATACGATCCACCGGATATTTGCTGACCGTCAGACGACGCAGGAAGATCACATGCGCGCCACATCCCAGCTTCTCACCCAGATCGTCAATAATAGTACGAATATAAGTGCCTTTCGAACAGTGCACTTCCAGCTCCAGTTCATCCCCTTCATGACGGATAAACAACAGCTCGTAAACGGTAATCGGTCGGGCTTCACGCGGCACTTCAATGCCCTGACGCGCGTATTCGTACAGTTTTTTACCCTGATACTTCAGCGCCGAATACATCGATGGCACCTGCTCGATATCACCGCGGAACGTGTCCAGCGCGGCCGCCAGTTGCTCGGGGGTGAAGGCGACCGGGCGCTCCTGTACGATTTGCCCATCGGCATCGGACGTGTCTGTACGCTGTCCCAGACGGGCAATCACCCGATAACGCTTGTCAGAATCCAGCAGATACTGCGAAAACTTGGTCGCTTCCCCGAGGCAAATCGGCAGCATGCCGGTCGCTAACGGATCCAGCGCCCCGGTATGCCCGGCGCGATTGGCGTTATAAATGCGTTTAACTTTTTGCAGTACGTCATTGCTGGACATGCCCTGCGGCTTATCCAGCAGCAGGACACCGTGAATGTCGCGACCACGACGACGAGGACGACTCATTAGTCCTCCTTGCTGTCGTCCGGGTTTACACGACGTTCTTCGTCATGTTTAACCACGTTGGTCACCAGGTTGGACATGCGCATCCCTTCCACCAGCGAATTATCGTAGAAGAAGGTCAGTTCCGGCACGATACGCAGTCGCATCGCTTTACCCAGTAGGCTACGGATGAAGCCGGACGCTTCCTGTAACGCTTTGATGCCTGCCTTGATAGCGTCTTCATCTTTGTCATTCAGGAAGGTGACATACACTTTGGCATACGCCAGATCGCGAGACATTTCGACACCGGAAACGGTGGTCATCATGCCCAGACGCGGGTCTTTAATTTCGCGCTGCAGGATGATTGCGATCTCTTTTTGCATCTCCTGTCCCACGCGCTGCGGGCGACCAAATTCTTTCGCCATAATAAATTCTCCAGACAAAAAAGGGGCCCTAAGCCCCTTTTAAAAATTATTGCCGGGTGGCGCTTCGCTTCCCCGGGCTACGCAAAACCATCTTCTAAGTATTTTGGGTTGCAACAAGGCAACAAGGGCGTGAATCCCCGGAGCATATAACTATGTGACCGGGGTGAACGCTCGTAGCCAACGCAGTGGCGGCCCAAAAGACGACGAAGATTATGCGATGGTACGTTGAATCTCGATGATCTCGAACACTTCGATCATATCGCCAACGCGAACGTCGTTGTAGTTCTTCACGCCGATACCACATTCCATACCGTTACGGACTTCGTTAACGTCATCTTTGAAGCGGCGCAGGGATTCCAGCTCGCCTTCGTAGATAACCACGTTGTCACGCAGGACGCGGATTGGGTTGTGACGTTTGATCGTCCCTTCGGTAACCATACAGCCCGCGATGGCACCAAATTTCGGTGATTTGAACACATCACGAACTTCAGCCAGACCGATGATCTGCTGTTTCAGTTCCGGAGACAGCATACCGCTCATCGCCGCTTTCACTTCATCGATCAGGTTATAGATGACGGAGTAGTAGCGCAGATCCAGGCTTTCGGATTCAATCACTTTACGCGCAGAGGCATCCGCACGAACGTTGAAGCCAACCAGAATCGCGTTGGACGCTGCGGCCAGGGTTGCGTCGGTTTCGGTGATACCACCGACACCAGAACCGATGATCTTCACTTTCACTTCGTCGGTAGACAGTTTCAGCAAGGAGTCGGAGATCGCTTCCACAGAACCCTGAACGTCGGCCTTCAGCACGATGTTCACTTCGTGAACTTCGCCTTCGGTCATGTTGGCGAACATGTTCTCGAGTTTAGATTTCTGCTGACGTGCCAGTTTCACTTCACGGAATTTGCCCTGACGATACAGTGCAACTTCACGTGCTTTCTTCTCGTCACGTACCACGGTCACTTCGTCACCGGCTGCCGGAACACCGGACAGACCCAGGATTTCCACCGGAATGGACGGACCTGCTTCCAGAACTTCCTGACCCAGTTCGTTACGCATCGCACGAACGCGACCGTATTCGAAGCCGCACAGTACGATATCGCCTTTATGCAGCGTACCTTCGCGCACCAGTACGGTAGCAACCGGACCACGACCTTTATCCAGGAAGGATTCGATAACCGCACCGCTCGCCATCCCTTTACGGACCGCTTTCAGTTCGAGAACTTCGGCCTGCAGCAGGATCGCATCCAGCAGTTCGTCGATACCAGTACCTGCTTTTGCAGAAACGTGGACGAACTGGCTCTCACCGCCCCACTCTTCCGGCAGAATGCCATACTGGGACAGTTCGTTTTTAACGCGATCCGGATCGGCTTCCGGCTTATCGATTTTGTTTACTGCAACCACAACCGGCACACCCGCCGCTTTCGCGTGCTGGATAGCTTCGATGGTCTGCGGCATCACGCCGTCGTCTGCTGCAACAACCAGAACCACGATATCCGTTGCCTGTGCACCACGAGCACGCATGGAGGTAAACGCGGCGTGGCCCGGGGTGTCCAGGAAGGTGATCATACCGTTGTCGGTTTCAACGTGGTAAGCACCGATGTGCTGGGTAATACCACCCGCTTCGCCAGAGGCCACTTTCGTTGAACGAATGTAGTCCAGCAGAGACGTTTTACCATGGTCAACGTGACCCATGATGGTCACCACAGGTGCGCGCGGTTCAGCCGCAGCACCCGTATCACGGTCGCTCATTACGGCTTCTTCCAGCTCGTTCTCACGACGCAGGATAACTTTGTGGCCCATTTCCTCGGCAACCAGCTGTGCGGTTTCCTGGTCGATCACCTGGTTGATGGTCGCCATTGCACCCAGCTTCATCATCGCTTTGATGACCTGAGAGCCTTTAACCGCCATCTTGTTCGCCAGATCGCCAACGGTGATGGTTTCGCCAATCACAACGTCACGGTTAACAGCCTGCGCTGGCTTCTGGAAGCCCTGCTGCAGTGCGGAACCTTTACGCTGTTTGCCGCCTTTACCACCGCGAACCGCGGCACGCGCTTCTTCACGGTCGGCTTTGGATTCAGCGTGTTTGTTGCCTTTCTTCGCCGGACGCGCCGCTTTCGTGTTGCGGCCACGGCCACGACCGCCTTCCACTTCACGATCGTTTTCGTCTTCGGCCTGGCGAGCGTGCTGAGAAGTGGTGACATGATAATCGCTCTTATCTTCTTCCACTTTTTCCTGCTCAGCCCACACGCCTGCGTTCTCTTCCGCCATACGGCGAGCTTCTTCCGCTACGCGGCGCGCTTCTTCTTCAAGCTTGCGACGTGCTTCTTCTTCCGCTTTACGCTTCAGCTCTGCAGCTTCATTCTCACGGCGGGCTTTCTCGGCCTGGGCGGTTTTGGTCATATCGTCAGTCTGTTGATTGCTCACTTTGTCTTTTTCCGCAGCTTCGCGTTTCGCTTTATCAGCGGCGTCACGCTTAGCTTGTTCTGCGGCCTCACGGTCAGCTTTTTGTTGCGCCTCGCGTTTGGCCATTTCTTCAGCCTCACGACGGGCCTGCTCTTCCGCTTCACGCTGCGCTTGCTCTTCCGCGGCAAGGCGTTCGGCCTCTTGCGGATCACGTTTCACAAAGGTGCGCTTCTTGCGGACTTCGATTTGTACCGATTTGCTTTTTCCACCGGTACCTGGAATGTTCAGGGTGCTACGCGTTTTACGCTGCAGCGTCAGCTTATCCGGGCCAGAACCATTTTCACGGTTCAGGTGCGCCAGTAAAGTCTGTTTTTCTTGTGCGGACACAGAGTCATCAGCAGACTTCGGGATACCGGCATCAGCAAATTGCTGTACCAGGCGATCCACGGAGGTCTGTATCTCTGCGGCCAGCGTTTTTACGGTTACATCTGTCATGCTGTTCCTTCCTGCTACAGTTTATTACGCTTCGTCGCCGAACCAGCAAATATTACGGGCAGCCATAATCAGCTCACCGGCTTTTTCGTCGGTCAACCCTTCGATATCAGCCAGATCATCAATGCCCTGTTCGGCGAGATCTTCCAGCGTACAAACACCACGGGCAGCCAGTTTGAAGGCCATATCGCGATCTAATCCTTCCAGATTCAGCAGATCGTCAGCCGGCTTGTTATCACCGAGGCTTTCTTCCTGGGCCAGTGCCAGAGTGGTCAGTGCGTTTTTAGCACGCTCGCGCAGTGCTTCAACGGTCGGCTCATCAAGGCCATCGATTTCCAGCAGTTCTTTCATTGGCACGTAGGCCAGTTCTTCCAGAGTGGCAAACCCTTCTTCAACCAGAACAGTGGCGAACTCTTCATCAATATCGAGATATTTGGTGAAGGTATCGATCGCGGCATGTGCTTCAGCCTGATGTTTAGCCTGGAGGTCATCAACGGTCATCACGTTGAGTTCCCAACCGCTTAATTGCGAAGCCAGGCGGACGTTCTGACCATTACGTCCAATTGCTTGCGCCAGGTTACCGGCTTCAACGGCGATATCCATGGTGTGTTTATCTTCATCCACCACGATAGACGCAACGTCAGCCGGTGCCATAGCGTTAATCACGAACTGCGCCGGGTTATCATCCCACAGGACGATATCGATGCGCTCGCCGCCCAGCTCGGTCGAAACCGCCTGAACGCGTGCGCCACGCATACCAACACACGCGCCGACCGGGTCGATACGCTTGTCGTTGGTTTTCACCGCGATTTTCGCACGGGAACCCGGATCGCGAGCTGCGGCCTTAATTTCAATCACTTCTTCGCCAATTTCCGGCACTTCAATGCGGAACAGTTCAATCAGCATTTCCGGCTTGGAACGGGTCACGAACAGTTGCGCGCCGCGTGCTTCCGGGCGAACAGAGTAAAGAACGCCACGAATACGGTCGCCAGGGCGGAAGTTTTCACGCGGCAGCATGTCTTCGCGCAGGATCACCGCTTCAGCATTGCTGCCCAGATCCAAAGAGATATTATCGCGGTTCACTTTCTTCACCACGCCGGTGATGATTTCACCTTCGTGTTCACGGAACTGATCAACAACCATCGCGCGTTCAGCTTCACGAACCTTCTGTACGATAACCTGTTTTGCGGTCTGGGTAGTGATACGGTCAAAGGTCACAGATTCAATCTGATCTTCAACGTAATCGCCCAGGTTCAGGCTTTCGTCTTCAAAACGTGCGGCTTCCAGCGTGATTTCTTTCGTCGGCTGGGTCACTTCTTCAACAATCACCCAACGACGGAAAGTGTCAAAATCACCGCTTTTACGATCGATTTCTACGCGAACGTCAATCTCTTGTTCATATTTTTTCTTTGTCGCTGTAGCCAGCGCACTTTCCAACGCTTCAAAAATTTTCTCGCGTGGCAGCGCCTTTTCATTGGATACGGCTTCAACAACAGCCAAAATTTCTTTGTTCATCGCGGGCTTTTCACCTCATCCAGACTGTTAAAAGTGGGGAACCAGGTTCGCCTTCTGGATATTACTCAGCGCGAACACTTCATCTTTTCCTTCGACTGTGACGGTGATCATTTCACCATCTACCGCTTTGATAACGCCCTGCCATTTACGGCGGTTCTGTACCGCCATGCGGAGTACCAGCGAAACATCTTCACCCAGGAAACGCACATAGTGTTCAGCAGTGAACATTGGGCGGTCGAGACCCGGTGAGGAGACTTCCAGGTTGTAAGCCACAGTAATAGGATCTTCAACGTCCAGAACTGCGCTCACCTGGTGGCTCACATCAGCACAATCATCAACATTGATGCCATCTTCACTATCAATATAGATGCGCAGTGTGGATGTGCGACCGCGAATAAATTCGATGCCGACCAGTTCGTAACCTAAGGCCTCAACTGGCGCTGTAATCATCTCTGTTAATTTTTGCTCTAATGTGGACAAGCCCACCCCCAAGACATAAAAAAAGGGCCTAAAGCCCAGTTATTCTGTAGTCAGATAACAAAAAACCCCGAAAAATCGGGGCTTTAGATAACTGAACCCTATAACCGCAACTGCGGTCTGGAGAACCTTCCGAAAGAATTTTTTTCAAATCCAGCTACGAAGGCCATGGTCTTCACAGTATATTTGAAAAAGAACTCTAAGGGAAAGTGGTTGCGGGGGCCGGATTTGAACCGACGACCTTCGGGTTATGAGCCCGACGAGCTACCAGGCTGCTCCACCCCGCGCCTGAAACGTGGCAAATTTTACTCGTTTTGGGTAAAAGATGCAAATACTGCTGGGATTTGGTACCGAGGACGGGACGTAAAATCTGCGCGTATTATATTGATTACCCCCCCATTGTGTCAACCTTGTTAACGACATAACCTGACATGCCGTCATCAGCGTAATTTACGGAAATAAACACGAAACTCTTCCTGTCTCCGTAAAAAGATGATTAAATGAAAACTCATTTATTTTGCATAAACATGCACTGAGAGCAGAAAGCCGATCTCACCATCAGTCTATCAAGCAGGGTTTTATTTTATGACGACGATTCTCAAGCATCTTCCGGTAGGTCAACGTATTGGTATCGCTTTTTCCG
Organism: Citrobacter sp. LST-B2; assembly: GCF_057983045.1. Lineage (NCBI taxonomy): Bacteria > Pseudomonadati > Pseudomonadota > Gammaproteobacteria > Enterobacterales > Enterobacteriaceae > Citrobacter > Citrobacter sp. LST-B2. Next base: position 585,035 of record NZ_CP192598.1, on the reverse strand, counting down.
GCGGCCTGGACACCAGCGCGGCACTGCTGTGGATGCGACAAAAAGGGGCTGTCCCATATGCATATACTGCGAACCTGGGTCAGCCAGACGAGGAGGACTATGATGAGATCCCTCGTCGTGCAATGGAATACGGTGCAGAGAACGCTCGACTGATCGACTGCCGTAAACAACTGGTTGCTGAAGGTATCGCCGCGATTCAGTGTGGGGCATTCCATAACACCACTGGCGGGCTCACCTATTTCAATACTACGCCGCTCGGTCGTGCAGTCACCGGCACTATGCTGGTTGCAGCGATGAAAGAAGACGGCGTCAATATCTGGGGCGACGGCAGTACCTATAAAGGAAACGACATCGAGCGTTTCTATCGCTATGGCCTGCTGACCAACGCTGAACTACAGATCTACAAACCGTGGCTGGATACGGACTTTATCGATGAACTGGGCGGTCGTCATGAGATGTCTGAGTTTATGATCGCCTGCGGTTTCGACTACAAAATGTCCGTCGAAAAGGCCTACTCCACGGACTCCAACATGCTCGGCGCGACGCACGAAGCCAAAGACCTCGAGTTTCTGAACTCAAGCGTTAAGATCGTCAACCCAATCATGGGCGTGAAGTTCTGGGATGAGAACGTGAAGATCGCCGCGGAAGAAGTCACCATTCGCTTCGAACAGGGTCATCCGGTCGCGCTGAATGGTAAGACCTTCAGTGACGATGTGGAAATGATGCTGGAAGCGAACCGCATCGGCGGGCGTCACGGACTGGGAATGAGTGACCAGATTGAAAACCGTATTATTGAAGCCAAAAGCCGCGGTATTTACGAAGCCCCTGGGATGGCGCTGCTGCATATCGCCTATGAGCGTCTGCTGACTGGTATCCACAACGAAGACACCATTGAGCAGTACCACGCCCACGGCCGTCAGTTAGGTCGCCTGCTCTATCAGGGTCGTTGGTTCGACTCTCAGGCGCTGATGTTGCGTGATAGTCTGCAGCGTTGGGTCGCCAGCCAGATTACCGGTGAAGTGACGCTGGAACTGCGTCGCGGCAACGACTATTCGATCCTCAATACCGTGTCCGACAACCTGACCTACAAGCCAGAGCGTCTGACAATGGAGAAAGGTGACTCCGTGTTCTCACCGGACGATCGTATTGGGCAGTTGACCATGCGTAACCTGGACATCACCGATACCCGGGAGAAGCTGTTCGGCTATGCACAGTCAGGGCTGCTTTCTGCCTCTTCGGCTACTGGTTTGCCCCAGGTTGAAAACCTGGAAAACAAAGCGAAGTAACGATTTGATAATTAAATGAAGGCCGCGAAAGCGGCCTTTTTTATCTATGCCAGATAAGTGCAATCCCATGGAGCATAACTTATTAATGATATCTGCTGGATATAGTAGAGGATTTCTACACATCAGAATGTAACAGCAAAAAAGCACTCCTGGGATTATTGATAATAATATTATTCTATTCCCAATTGAGCGAATTTTTATTTATCCTGTATTTCATTCACCTCGTAACTAATGAAAATTGTTCTTCAACGCTGATTTTCGGATTTTTATATTTGCACTCAAAAAGTCATCCTCGATATTCTTTTCATAAACGATGAAGATTAAACCAATTTGGTAATTATCTGAATCAATTGTTAATGAAGAAGCAAAAGGATGTTGCTTATGTATAGTTATAATGAAAATAATTGTCTGAAAATAAAAATGCTTACTATAACGATCATGATGGCGTTAGCACCGTGGAAGGCTATCGCGGTCAACGATGGTACCGTTATGGCTGGCGCGAACCAGACAATAACCTTAACGCCAGGTGGACAATATACGAATACCGCCTCCACTGTTGTTCTGGACGCTTACCGCACCGGAGGTATCATCAGCGGTAACAACGTGGAGATTTATGCTGACCGTACGCTTTATGGTGCGACATATACGCTTTTGAGAGCATATGGAGGTGGGGAAATTCGATTGTCGAATTCGACAGCCAGTCTGACTTCAACCACACAGTCAGGCTCTTATCACGATCGGCTTTTTTTGGCTCAGGATGCTGGAAGTCTATTAAATATTGCCAATACATCACTATGGAGTTATGCCTATCTTGGCGAAGTAAGTAATGGTGCATCTGCGGTTATCAGCAACAGTACAGTCTCCACTGGGCGAGGCGTGAAGGTTACTGGCACCGGCTCGCACCTGGATATAAACAATGATTCTGATATCACCATTCGTGGAGATAGCTACGGTTTAGATGATACAGGAATTAAGGTCACCGGCGGCGCCACGCTGAATATTGAGAACAGTCGGATTACTGTTCTGGATAACGGGGATGATTCAAGCTCATCATTACCGCCGAATCCGGCAGCCATTACCGTCTCGAATGCTCTGGCCCCGAGCGATCTTGCAACCAGAGCCACATTAAATAACCTCTCGATTGAAACAAGAGGTTATCAGTCAAATGCCGTGACTGTCACTCACGGAAATGTCTCCGCAGCGATGAACAATCTCACTATTGTCACACGCGGTCTGGGATCACATGGACTTTATATTGATGCAACTGCAAATGTTGCCTCTTCACTCTCCAATTCTTCCATTGAGACGTTTGGTTACTCCGGCGTAGGGGCGCAAGTCATAGATAATACAGAGTTGACACTGGATAACATCGATATCACATCTCACGGATACCGCTCAACCGGGATTATCGCTGCCCAGAGGGGGAGCGGTTTACCCCAGACAACAATCCTGACCGCCACAGACATCGATATTACCATGAATGGTAAAGACAGTATCGGTGTGGAAAATACCCGGTCTAAAACCTACCTGAATGATATTCGACTCACGCTTAGAGGTGATAACTCTACGGCCGTCAGTGTTGGTGCGTATATTTATGAGGCCACAGCCCATATTGACAACCTGACAGCACAAGTTTCAGGCAATAACTCGACGGGGATGTTTCTCGGCGGAAGCCCGGATATCAGATTCAATCAGAACAGCATAAACATGACAGGTAATAATAGTCATGGTTTGCTGGTCGGCTACCAGACAATAAGCTCCAGCAGCGCGTTACCGATGGTTGAAAGCCATATTGAAACCCGGGATGGCTACGCAGTGCGAACGATTAATACCGACCTTAATCTTGATTTAACCCGCTCGACGCTGACGGGACGTAGCGGCGGAGAGGCAGGTACAGCGGTCAGTGTCGAAGACAACGGCGCGTACCAGTCCGGTGTGGTGAACGTCGCTGCCAACGACAATTCGCACATTTTTGGTGATGCGGTTTCGCGTTCTGCTAATGCCACGGCGCTGAATATCGCCCTGAATGGTTCATCAACAATGACCGGTCGTATTGTTCGCGGGTACAGTATGGCGCTGGATGAGACCAGCCGCTGGAATGTGACAGGGGATTCCGATATTACGAGCCTGACGAATACAGGCACAGTGGCATTTACTCCACCTGGGGAGAACGGCGTCTTCAAAACCATTACTGTCGGAAATTATCTGGGTGGCGGTACGTTAATCATGAATACTGCGCTGGGCGATGATAGCTCAGCAACCGACAAACTGGTCGTGACAGGTGATACTGCCGGAACCACCAGACTGTATGTAAACAATTTCCATGGGTCCGGCACCACAACGGTAAATGGTATAGAAGTGATAAGCGTGGGCGGGCAATCAGATGGCCTGTTTACGCTTGAAAATCGCGCTCTGGCCGGGGCATACGAATATTTCCTGCATCAGGATGAGGGTGACTGGTATTTGCGCTCTGCACTGGCTCCAGAACCAGAGCCAGAGGACCCTGTGGAACCGGAAATACCGGTCAACGATCCTGAAGAACCAGAATCACCAGAAATACCGGGCAATGACACGCCAGTTGCACCTCCATCGCCCGCTGCGGAAACCGAGCAGAAACCGCAAATTTATCGCCCTGAAGCCGGGGCCTATCTCGCCAACATGGCAGCGGCAAATCGTCTTTTCAGCCATACCCTGAAAGATCGTGAAGGTCGGGCACAAGATTCCAGCATATGGTTACGGCAACAGGCGTTCCGTAGTAAATCACAAGACGGCAGCGGTCAGTTGCAGATGCGCGGAAACAGCTATGTCATTCAGGGAGGCGGTGAACTGTGGAGTGGTCAATTCAGCGAACAGGATAGACTCGGTGTAGGCATCATGGCGGGTTATGGCTACAGCCGCGGGAATACGCAATCCACAAAAACACATTATGACGCCAAAAATAGCCTCCATGGCTACAGCGTGGGCACTTACGCCACCTGGTATCAAAATTCAGAGTCCCGCAACGGCCTGTATATCGATAGCTGGTTGCAATACAGTGCGTTTCGCGCATCGGTGAATGGCGATGGAGTGGCGAGCGAAAGTTATAACATCAGTGGTCTGAGCGGTTCACTGGAGAGTGGCTATCGTCAACCGCTGCACCAGAGCGCTAATGGCTCGCTTTTCATCACCCCGCAGGCACAGGTCATCTGGAGTGGCATTAAAGCCGATCCTCATCAGGAAGTGAACGGTACGCGAGTTGACGGTAGCGCCGGCACCCAAACACGTCTTGGTCTGAATCTTTCGTACGACACGCTGAATGCGCAAACCAGGGGTAAGCAGTTTACCGTTTACGGTGAGGTCAATTGGCTGCACAACACCCGGAATGTCAATGCCACGCTGGACAACGTCAGGGTTGAACAGGCTGGAAGTCGCAATGTCGGGGAAGTGAAACTGGGTCTTGAGGGCCAGGTGACGGACACCCTCACCCTCTGGACAAACCTTGCACATCAGGTTGGAACGAAGAGCTACTGTGATACCTCGGCAAATATCGGTATTAAGTACCATTTTTGAGTCGATGATAACGCACTGAAGCGACCGTATTCTGGAAACAGTCTCAGTCCGCACAGAGAAGCCGTATCGATGTTCTCCTGACTGACTTTTCAGGGTACGGTTATCAAATAACTCCAACCTAATCGACAATATCTGCCCGGGCTAGTCCCGGGTTCTTTTTATCCGCATCCTGATGCGCCAGCCAACAGTAAGATCGCCGTGGAAGCATTCTGGGTTATCAAAGGAGCGGGTAAAAATGAGGAAGGACGTCAGCATTACGCAGGCTTCAGATACGACAATGGACGTCTATTGACGTCCATTGCTTGAATATTGGTACCGAGGACGGGACTTGAACCCGTAAGCCCTATTGGGCACTACCACCTCAAGGTAGCGTGTCTACCAATTCCACCACCTCGGCACAGAAATCTTACTGTGGGATATCGCTGCTCGGCTTAGCCGGAGCAGTTGGCTGAGGCTGTTCGGTTTTCGCCGGCGCGCTCAGATTTTCCCACTCACTTCCTTTATTGGTTTTGTTGCTGTTGATATTGCCCAGCACCAGACTGATGATAAAGAACAACGTCGCCAGCACAGCCGTCATACGGGTCATGAAGTTACCAGAACCACTTGAACCAAACAGCGTAGCGGAAGCGCCTGCTCCGAAGGAGGCTCCCATATCAGCGCCTTTACCTTGCTGCAGCATGATCAAGCCCACAAGGGCAATTGCCACAATAAGGAAAACTACCAAAAGAGCTTCGTACATAATCAACCTGTTCCTTGCGGAGTTGCCGCATACCAATTGCTTCTAACCAATAAAGCGGGATATTTTACTGTTTCCCACTGAAGCGGGTGTGAATACTAACCAAAGCGAATGACCTTCGCAAGGGCAATTTTAGTGCATTGTATCAACTGCGGAAAAAAACAGCAAAAGCCGGGTTTCCCTTTAATAAAAAGGCAGCAAATGCCGCCTTTTTATGCAGTTAAGTCTGTATTACACCGCTTTAACCGCATCCGCAATGCGATGGGCAAACTCGGTCACCTGGGCTTCATCTTCGCCTTCAACCATCACGCGGATTAACGGCTCAGTGCCCGATTTACGCAGCAATACACGTCCACGACTTCCCAGCGCAGATTCTACGTCCGCAGTCACGGCTTTCACCGTATCATTTTCCAGCGGATCGCCGCTACCGGCGGTGTAACGCACATTTACCAGGATCTGCGGGAACATTTTCATGCCGCTGCAGAGATCGTGAAGGCTCATGTGGTTACGCACCATCGCCGCTACTACCTGCAAACCGGCAACAATGCCGTCACCGGTGGTGGTTTTATCCAGCAGAATGACGTGACCAGAGTTTTCCGCCCCGATACGCCAGCCTTTTTCCTGCATTTTTTCCAGCACGTAGCGGTCACCGACTTTCGCACGGGTAAACGGAATGCCGAGTTGCTTGAGCGCCAGTTCCAGCCCCATATTGCTCATCAGCGTCCCGACCGCGCCACCGCGCAGTTGTCCCTGACGCAGGGCTTCACGGGCGATGATATACATGATCTGATCGCCATCGACTTTATTGCCTTCATGGTCAACCATGATCACGCGGTCACCGTCACCATCCAGCGCGATACCCAGATCGGCTTTTTCCGCGAGCACGCGGGCCTGCAAGGCACGCACATCGGTGGCACCGACTTCTTCGTTAATATTCACGCCATTGGGCTCACAGCCAATGGTAATCACTTTCGCACCCAGTTCACGCAGCACGTTAGGCGCAATGTGGTAGGTTGCCCCGTTAGCGCAATCCACCACAATTTTAAGTTCGTTCAGGCTTAACTCGTTCGGAAAGGTGCCTTTGCAAAATTCAATGTAGCGCCCTGCTGCATCAACGATGCGGCTGGCTTTACCGAGCTCAGCGGAGTCCACACAGGTGATCTCTTTTTCCATCTCCGCTTCAATGGCTTCTTCGACGGCGTCGGGTAGTTTGGTACCGTCGATGGAGAAGAATTTAATACCGTTGTCATAGAACGGGTTATGCGATGCGGAGATCACAATCCCGGCTTCGGCGCGGAAAGTACGCGTCAGGTAAGCAACTGCAGGCGTCGGCATTGGGCCCGTAAACGAGGCGGACAACCCTGCTGCCGCCAGACCCGCTTCAAGTGCTGACTCCAGCATGTAACCGGAAATACGGGTATCTTTGCCGATGATGATTTTACGCGAGCCGTGGCGCGCCAGGACTTTACCGGCCGCCCAGCCCAACTTCAGTACAAAATCAGGCGTAATCGGCGCATCGCCCACACGGCCCCGGATCCCATCAGTGCCAAAATATTTACGGTTACTCATAGCGTTTGTTTTCCTTTGCGGACAATGTGGCTTCCACCACACGCATCGCTTCTACGGTTTCTTTGACGTCATGGACACGAATGATCTGCGCCCCCTGCATAGCAGCAATGACCGCACAGGCAAGGCTACCGCTCAGACGCTCTGATGGGCCCACATTGAGCAGTTGGCCCACCATCGATTTACGTGACATTCCCACCAGCAGCGGCAGGTTAAAATGGTGAAATTCAGCCAGTCGCGCCAGTAATGTATAGTTATGGGAGAGATTTTTACCGAAACCGAATCCCGGGTCGAGCAACAATTTCTCTTTTGCGATGCCTGCCCTTTCACAACGTGCTATTTGCTCAATAAAGTAGCGATTTACCTCGGCAAACACGTCCTCATATTTGGGCGCTTCCTGCATGGTCTTCGGCTGTCCCTGCATATGCATCAGACAAACCGGTAAACCAGTTTCTGCCGCCGCCTCCAGCGCGCCGGGTTCAGAGAGCGAGCGAATATCGTTAATGATGTGAGCACCGACTCTTGCCGATTCGCGGATCACTTCAGGCTTTGAGGTATCAACAGAAATCCAGACTTCAAAACGTTGGGCAATCGCCTCAACCACCGGGATAACACGCGCCAGTTCCTCTTCCACACTCACATCCGCCGCACCGGGGCGCGTAGACTCACCGCCGACATCAATGATAGTCGCCCCGGCATTAATCATCAGATTGGCATGTTTCACTGCCTCAATCAGCGTGTTGTGCGTTCCACCATCCGAGAAAGAGTCTGGCGTGACGTTAAGGATCCCCATCACATGAGGATGGCTGAGATCCAGTGAAGTGCCCTGGGCATAGAGTTTCATGGTGTTATCCCTGGTATAAATTGATAAGAAAAAACCCCGGAGCAAGCCCCAGGGTTTTCAATTAAACGCAGTCATCAACAACGGTAACTTATTTGTCGCCTAACTGCTCTGACATGGTATTACCTGGGTTCGGCGTGCGCGGTTCATCAACCGGGCGCGGCGCACGAGGCGTGCCATTGTTGTCAGAATTGTTAGAGCCCGGTTCTTCCCAGCCAGCTGGCGGGCGAACATCGCGGCGAGCCATCAGGTCATCAATCTGCGGCGCATCGATGGTCTCATATTTCATGAGCGCATCTTTCATGGCGTGCAGGATGTCCATGTTGTCATTCAGGAGCTGGCGTGCACGATTGTAGTTACGCTCAATCAGTGCTTTCACTTCCTGGTCGATGATACGCGCGGTTTCATCGGACATATGTTTCGCTTTTGCAACGCTACGACCGAGGAATACTTCGCCCTCTTCTTCCGCATACAACAGCGGACCGAGTTTGTCGGAGAAGCCCCACTGGGTCACCATGTTACGCGCCAGGTTAGTGGCCACTTTAATGTCGTTCGACGCACCGGTAGAAACATGTTCAACACCGTAGATGATCTCTTCTGCCAGACGACCGCCGTACAGCGTGGAGATCTGACTTTCCAGCTTCTGGCGGCTGGCGCTGATCGCGTCGCCTTCAGGCAGGAAGAAGGTCACACCCAGCGCACGACCGCGCGGGATAATCGTCACTTTATGCACCGGATCGTGTTCCGGTACCAGGCGACCGATAATCGCATGGCCTGCTTCGTGGTACGCGGTTGATTCTTTCTGCGCTTCCGTCATCACCATGGAGCGACGTTCCGCACCCATCATGATTTTGTCTTTCGCTTTCTCGAACTCAACCATCGACACGACGCGCTTGTTGCCACGAGCAGCAAACAGTGCCGCTTCGTTCACCAGGTTCGCCAGGTCCGCACCGGAGAAGCCCGGCGTACCACGGGCAATGATTGCCGCGTCGATATCCGGCGCCAGTGGTACACGACGCATATGGACTTTCAGGATCTGTTCACGACCGCGAACATCTGGCAGGCCCACGACGACCTGACGGTCGAAACGACCTGGACGCAACAGCGCAGGGTCAAGAACATCCGGACGGTTGGTTGCCGCGATAACGATGATACCTTCGTTACCTTCGAAACCATCCATTTCAACCAGCATCTGGTTCAGCGTCTGCTCACGTTCATCATGACCGCCACCCAGGCCTGCGCCACGTTGGCGACCCACGGCATCGATTTCATCGATGAAGATAATGCACGGTGCCGCTTTCTTCGCTTGTTCGAACATGTCACGCACACGAGATGCACCAACACCGACGAACATTTCCACGAAGTCAGAACCTGAAATCGTAAAGAATGGAACCTTCGCTTCACCTGCAATGGCTTTCGCCAGCAAGGTTTTACCGGTACCCGGAGGACCGACCATCAGGACGCCTTTCGGGATTTTACCGCCCAGTTTCTGGAAGCGGCTCGGCTCGCGCAGGTATTCAACCAGTTCCGCTACCTCTTCTTTCGCTTCGTCACAACCTGCGACGTCGGCAAACGTGGTTTTGATCTGATCTTCCGTCAGCATGCGCGCTTTGCTCTTACCGAACGACATGGCACCTTTGCCACCGCCGCCCTGCATCTGACGCATAAAGAAGATCCAGACGCCGATCAACAGCAGCATTGGGAACCAGGAAATGAAGATGGAAGCCAACAGGCTCGGTTCTTCTGGTGGTTCACCCACAACCTTGACGTTCTTAGTCAGCAGGTTATCAAGCAGCTTCGGATCGCTTACCGGAATGTAGGTCGTGTAACGGTTACTATCTTTCTTGGTAACGTTGATCTCACGTCCGTTGATACGTGCTTCACGAACCTGGTCGTTGTTGACCTCTTGCAGGAAGGTAGAGTAATCCACCTTACGGCCATTAGACTCGCTGGGCCCAAAGCTCTGGAATACTGACATCAGCACAACGGCAATGACCAGCCAGAGTATTAGGTTTTTCGCCATGTCACTCAAGGGATTAACCTCTTATTACAACTGTGTTAAAAACAGCGTCAGGATACTCTATATCCAGCGTCTTTCAAACTTTCGTCTGAAATCGACCAGTTATGGTTTACGCCCGGTCGCTACAATATACACTTCACGCGAACGTGCGCGAGAAGAGTCCGGTTTACGAACTTTCACCTTCGTAAACAGGGAGCGAATTTCCCTTAGGTACTCATCGAAACCTTCGCCCTGGAACACCTTCACTACAAAACTGCCACCCGGCGCTAGCACATCACGACACATTTCTAACGCCAGTTCCACCAGATACATGGCACGGGGGATATCCACCGCTGGTGTTCCGCTCATGTTTGGTGCCATATCTGACATGACAACCTGGACTTTACTGTCACCCACGCGTTCCAGCAGCGCTTTCATGACAAGTTCATCACGAAAATCGCCCTGAAGAAAGTCCACACCAACGATAGGATCCATAGGTAAAAGATCACAAGCGATGATACGGCCTTTGCCGCCAATCTGCGAGACCACATACTGTGACCAGCCTCCTGGCGCAGCACCGAGATCGACTACCGTCATCCCCGGCTTAAAAAGTTTGTCACTTTGCTGTATTTCATCAAGTTTAAACCAGGCACGGGAACGCAACCCCTTTTTCTGTGCCTCTTGAACATATTTATCGCTAAAGTGTTCCTGAAGCCAGCGACTCGAGCTGGCAGAACGCTTCTTACCTGTCATTTAACTTTCCCATCGGGGCAGAACATCGTTGCCATACGGCGTAAATTTCCACGCACTATTTGGCGATATATGGGAGATGGCGGTAGAATGACCCGTTTTCAATCCCAACGTAAGCAAAAATATACGATGAATCTGAGTACTAAACAAAAACAGCACCTGAAAGGTCTGGCACATCCGCTCAAGCCGGTCGTTATGCTTGGCAATAATGGTTTGACCGAAGGGGTACTGGCCGAGATTGAACAAGCGTTAGAGCACCATGAACTCATCAAGGTGAAAGTCGCGTCTGAAGATCGCGAAACAAAAACCTTGATCGTGGACGCTATCGTGCGCGAAACCGGCGCCTGTAATGTACAGGTCATCGGTAAAATGCTGGTGCTTTATCGCCCGAGTAAAGAACGCAAAATCTCGCTGCCACGCTAAGAATATCCTAAAGTCGAACACAAAACCTGTGTAAAACGAGGGATTTCCCGCAAGCAGGAGAGCAAAATGCCACGCTCTCTTCGTTGATAAAAGGCCGCTATGCGGCCTTTTTCCTTTCTTTACAATACATCAACATCTTGAGCACTTACAGGTATTCTACCTTAGTGATTTCATATTCGACTTCGCCGCCTGGCGTTTTGATCACCACGACGTCATCCTGTTCTTTGCCAATCAGGCCGCGTGCAATCGGCGAATTGACGGAAATCAGGTTCTGTTTGAAGTCCGCTTCGTCATCGCCCACGATACGCCAGGTCTGCTCTTCGTCGTTATCAAGGTTCAGAACGGTGACCGTCGCGCCAAAGACAACGCGACCGTTATTCGGCATTTTGGTGACATCGATGACCTGAGCATTCGACAACTTCGCTTCGATGTCTTTGATACGACCTTCACAGAACCCCTGCTGTTCACGCGCCGCATGATATTCCGCATTCTCTTTCAGATCGCCATGCTCACGCGCTTCGGCAATAGAGGCGATAATTTCAGGACGGCGCACAGATTTCAGAAAATCCAGCTCTTCGCGTAATTTTTCTGCACCACGTAAGGTCATCGGAATCGCTTGCATTTGTTATACCTCTTGAACATTCCTGTAGGGGGCGATTGCTGTGCCCCGGCTGTTAAGCCTGCCCCGGTATGGCGTCATACCCGGACCAGAAGCAAAAAAATACCGACCCGGACGCAAGGTCCAGGTCAGCTACAATTCTTAATTTGATACTCATTTTACCCTGGAGTTCCCTATGGGTCATCGTTTACTTTCCAGGGCATTGCGCCGTAGTATGTCGGCTTGTTTCCAGGTTGTTAGCGCGAGATTATGCGATTTTCCAGATTTATCATCGGATTGACCACCAGTGTAGCGTTCAGCGTCCAGGCCGCGAACGTTGACGAGTACATCAACCAGCTCCCTGCCGGAGCTAACCTTGCCCTCATGGTCCAGAAGGTCGGCGCCCCGACTCCCGCAATTGATTATCATAGTCAGCAAATGGCACTTCCTGCCAGTACGCAGAAAGTGATTACCGCGCTGGCGGCCTTAATTCAGCTTGGCCCTGACTTCCGCTTTACGACCACGCTGGAGACCAAAGGCAGCGTTGATGCGGGCGTTCTCAAAGGTGATTTAGTGGCGCGATTTGGTGCCGATCCGACGCTAAAAAGGCAGGATATTCGGAATATGGTGGCGAACCTGAAAAAAGCAGGCGTCACGCAAATCACCGGAAACGTCCTGATTGATACCTCTGTTTTTGCCAGTCACGATAAAGCGCCGGGATGGCCCTGGAACGACATGACCCAGTGCTTCAGCGCGCCGCCTGCGGCCGCCATTGTCGATCGAAACTGCTTCTCGATTTCGCTCTACAGCGCGCAAAAAGCGAACGATTTGGCCTATATTCGCGTAGCGTCTTACTACCCGGTCACCATGTTCAGCCAGGTTCGCACCCTCCCACGCGGCTCTGCGGAGGCGCAATATTGTGAACTGGACGTGGTTCCGGGCGATTTAAACCGCTTCACGTTGACCGGGTGTCTGCCGCAGCGTGCCGACCCTCTGCCGCTGGCATTTGCCATTCAGGACGGCGCCAGCTATGCCGGGGCGATCCTGAAAGATGAACTCAAACAGGCCGGTATCACCTACAGCGGAACCTTATTACGCCAGACACAGGTTAATGAGCCAGGCACCATTGTGGCCAGTAAGCAGTCTGCGCCGCTGCACGATCTGCTTAAGATTATGCTGAAAAAGTCGGACAACATGATTGCCGACACCGTCTTCCGAATGATTGGTCACGCACGGTTTAATGTACCGGGAACGTGGCGTGCGGGCTCCGATGCTGTGCGGCAGATCCTGCGTCAACAAGCCGGAGTCGATATTGGCAATACGATTATTGCCGACGGCTCCGGCCTGTCGCGCCATAACCTGATCGCCCCTGCCACCATGATGCAGGTTCTGCAATACATCGCGCAGCATGACAACGAGCTGAATTTCATCTCAATGCTGCCGCTGGCGGGCTATGACGGCTCTCTGCAGTACCGTGCGGGTCTGCATCAGGCGGGCGTCGATGGTAAGGTCTCAGCGAAAACGGGATCATTGCAAGGGGTGTACAACCTGGCGGGCTTTATTACCACCGCCAGCGGGCAACGGATGGCGTTTGTACAATATCTGTCGGGTTATGCGGTAGAACCTGCCGATCAACGTAACCGCCGCATTCCTCTGGTTCGCTTTGAAAGCCGATTGTACAAAGATATCTATCAGAATAACTGAGTCCGCAAAAACAAAAACCCCGGCAACATGTCCGGGGTTTTCCTGAGATTAACGCTTATAGATGAACTCGACGCCTTCTTCGTCGTCTTCGTCCCAGTCGTCATCCCAGTCGTCTTCCGCTTCTTCTTCCACTTCAGCGATTTGCTGGCGATGATAATCATCCCACATGAACTCGACTTTCTCTGGCTGCTTAGCTTCTTCCGCCTGAGTAATCGGGTTCTCGATAATAAAGGTCATCACATCCCAGCAGAGATCTTTTACGCCCAGTTGGCTGGCGGCAGAGATCAGATAGTATTTATCTTCCCAGCCCAGCGCCTGGGCGATAGCTTTGGCTTTCTCTTCCGCTTCGACTTTGTCCAGCAAATCGATCTTGTTGAACACTAACCAGCGCGGTTTAGCTGCCAGATCCTGACTGTATTTTTCCAGCTCGCCGATGATGATGCGCGCATTCTCAACCGGATCGGAGCCGTCGATAGGATCGATGTCAATGAGATGCAGCAGTACGCGGCAACGCTCAAGGTGTTTCAGGAAGCGGATACCCAGACCGGCACCTTCCGCAGCGCCTTCAATCAGCCCCGGAATGTCCGCCACCACGAAGCTCTTCTCGTTATCCATACGGACAACACCGAGGCTCGGCACCAGCGTGGTAAACGGATAATCCGCCACTTTAGGCTTCGCCGCAGAGACCGCACGGATAAAGGTCGATTTACCGGCATTTGGCATCCCCAGCATGCCCACATCCGCTAGCAGCATCAGCTCCAGCAGCAGATCACGCTTGTCACCCGGCGTCCCCATCGTTTTCTGACGTGGCGTACGGTTGACGGAAGATTTGAAACGGGTGTTACCCAGACCGTGCCAGCCGCCTTTTGCGACCATCAGACGCTGACCGTGCTTAGTCATGTCGCCCATGGTTTCGCCCGTGCCCTGATCGATCACACGCGTACCTACCGGCACTTTAATCGTGACATCTTTCCCGCGTTTACCGGTACAGTCACGGCTGGCGCCATTCTGGCCTCGTTCTGCGCGGAAAGATTTCTCAAAACGGTAATCGATCAGGGTGTTCAGGTTTTCGTCGGCTTCCATCCAGACGTCGCCACCATCACCGCCATCGCCACCGTCCGGGCCGCCTTTCGGGATGTATTTCTCACGGCGGAAGCTTACGCAACCATTGCCGCCATCGCCTGCAACGACCAGAATCGTTGCTTCATCAACAAACTTCATTTTACTCTCCGTAAATCATTCGCCTGAGCGGGGCTGCGATACCACCGATTCATGCTTACGTAATCCGCCCCAAATACGATGACCAATGGCGGAGTACATCGCGCCCGCAACCACGACAAACGCACCGAGATAACCGAGAAGGTTTAACATCGGTCTGGCGAAGAAATCGGGCCAGGCCATAGATAAAAGATCTGAAAATAACAGCGTAAACAGCGGGGTGAGCGTGATTAATGCGCTCACCTGCGCTGCCTGCCAACGCGCCATCGCTTCCGCCAGGGCGCCATATCCTACCAGTGTATTCAGCCCACAGAAAATTAAACAGGCAAGCTGCCAGTCACTGAGCTGGGCTATCACGCCGGGCTTCGCCAGCGGCAATAGCACTATCGTACATAAAGTGTACAGTAAAAACAGAATCTGCGGTGATGCCAGACGCCGCAATAACACCTTTTGCGCGACACCATAGCTTACCCAGACCGTAGCCGCACCGACGCCAAAAATGACGCCCCAGGTGTAATCGGTCAGCCTGGTAAAAATTTCGATCAGACTGGTGTTGAAGAACATCACCAGTCCGCACAACAGCATTATCGCGCCGACAATCTGCGTACCGCGCATTTTCTCTTTAAGGATAAATACGCTCGCGACCATCATGCCCACTGGCGACAGTTGGCCGATCACCTGCGAAGCCGTTGGGCTTAAATACTGCAGGGAAGAGCTGAACAGGATGAAGTTGCCAAAGAGCCCACCGGTAGCAATTGCCAGCAGAACCAGCCAGCGCGCTTTGCGAAAAATTCGCAGCGGCGGAAGCTTACGCTTCGCGGCCAGAATCGCCCCGAGGCCAATACTGGCGATTAAAAAACGGTAAAAAACGATGGTAGGAGGCTCCATCACCTCCAGCACCTGCTTCATAGCAATTGGCAAAGCCCCCCAACATACCGCCGTTGTGAGCGCCAAAAGAATACCAATGCCAGCCTGCTGCTTCATGCCCGTTTCCCTGCAAGGGCTCGTTATCCGGTGCAAAGCGGTTTCACGAGCATATTTACCGGTCGTCGAATGTAAAAAGCCCCGCAACAGGGTGCGGGGCTTTTATCCGTTACCGGACCACGAAAAACTTACTCAGCAACGATGCTGATGTATTTACGGTTGTTCGGGCCTTTAACTTCAAATTTCACTTTACCGTCTGCTTTAGCAAACAGAGTGTGGTCACGACCGCAACCTACGTTAGTGCCAGCGTGGAACTTGGTACCACGTTGACGAACGATGATGCTACCCGCCAGAACGGATTCGCCACCGAAACGCTTAACGCCCAGGCGTTTAGCTTCTGAATCGCGACCGTTACGAGTTGAGCCGCCAGCCTTTTTATGTGCCATTTAAATCTCTCCTCAGGTCTTAGGCGCTGATGCCAGTAATTTTCACATCAGTGAACCACTGACGATGGCCCTGCTGCTTACGATAGTGTTTACGACGACGAAACTTAACGATTTTAACTTTCTCGCCACGACCGTGAGCAACAACTTCAGCTTTGATAACGCCGCCATCAACGAAAGGAACGCCGATTTTGACTTCTTCACCGTTTGCGATCATCAGAACTTCAGCGAATTCAACAGATTCGCCAGTTGCGATGTCCAGCTTTTCCAGGCGAACGGTCTGACCTTCGCTTACTCGGTGTTGTTTACCACCACTTTGGAAAACCGCGTACATAAAAAACTCCGCTTCCGCGCACACCTTTTCAATGATTCAGAGTGCGCTATAAATATTCACAATAGGGCGCGAATATTACGCAAAACGTGAGCCTTTGACAAGTGCTACAGTCAATACATGAAGAAAAAAAACACAACGTGTACGGTAACGTTTATCTGCGGCGTTTTTTCAGTACAATCAGCATATATTTCTAACCCTAAACCCTAAGTTACCTTGCCGCATGATGAGGTAAACGGGGCGAAAAGCCCGGCTTTTGCGATGAATTTAGAAAAAATCAACGAGTTAACCGCGCAAGATATGGCGGGTGTCAATGCGACAATCCTTGAACAGCTTAATTCCGACGTCCAACTGATCAATCAGTTAGGCTATTACATTGTGAGCGGTGGCGGTAAACGCATTCGCCCGATGATTGCCGTCCTCGCGGCGCGCGCCGTTGGCTATCAGGGAAATGCCCATGTCACGATCGCGGCATTGATCGAATTTATCCACACCGCCACCCTGCTTCATGACGATGTGGTGGATGAATCCGATATGCGCCGGGGTAAAGCCACTGCGAACGCCGCGTTTGGTAATGCCGCCAGCGTGCTGGTTGGCGATTTTATCTATACCCGAGCTTTCCAGATGATGACCAGCCTCGGCTCGCTGAAAGTGCTGGAGGTGATGTCTGAAGCTGTGAACGTCATTGCTGAAGGTGAAGTCCTGCAGTTAATGAATGTTAACGACCCTGACATTACGGAAGACAGCTATATGCGGGTGATCTACAGTAAAACAGCGCGTCTGTTTGAAGCGGCGGCGCAGTGTTCCGGTCTCCTCGCGGGCTGTAGTGAAGCCGAGGAAAAAGGACTGCAGGACTATGGTCGCTATCTGGGCACTGCATTCCAGTTGATTGACGATCTGCTGGACTATAACGCCGACGGCGAACAGCTCGGTAAAAATGTCGGTGATGACCTGAACGAAGGCAAACCGACGTTACCGCTGCTGCATGCGATGCGTAACGGTACGCCAGAGCAGGCACAAATGATTCGCCATGCGATCGAGCAAGGCAATGGCCGACATCTTCTGGAGCCCGTGCTGGAAGCGATGAACGCCTGCGGCTCACTGGAATGGACACGTCAACGTGCGGAAGAAGAGGCTGACAAAGCCATCGCCGCGCTGCAGGTGCTGCCGGATTCCCAATGGCGCGAAGCGTTGATCGGCCTGGCGCATATCGCCGTCCAGCGCGATCGCTAATAACGATGGAATCATCCCGCCACTCTGCGCGGGATGATTCATAAAAGATCTAATAAAACCCGCCGAATCTCTCTATTCCGCTGCAAGCAAAGCAATAACTCTTAATAAATTCTGAATATTCAAACTCTTTACTTGAACATATTAGAACAACAATTCTCTGGGAGTATAGTGTCTTCTGCAAATTGATGGTGCAAATCAACGATGAATGACCATAAACGAGGGGATAAATGGAGAGCAAACTCATTGACTGGCATCCGGCAGATATCATTGCTGGATTACGTAAAAGAGGGACATCAATGGCTGCCGAGTCACGCAGAAACGGATTAAGTTCCTCCACGCTGGCAAACGCCTTAACCCGACCATGGCCGAAAGGCGAGCTGATCATTGCGAAAGCGCTCGGAACGGATCCCTGGGTGATCTGGCCTTCACGATACCATGACGCAAAAACTCATGCGTTTATCGACAGAACGCGCATGATGCGGGCGTCACGTCGTGACAAACAGGATGTAGAGTAAGGCACAAAGCAGTAGCCCCAGCCATTGGCAATGGGGCTACTGATTTCATTGACGCTTATTCGGCTTTCACGCGCTCGATATTGGCACCCAGGGCGCGCAGTTTATCTTCGATACGCTCGTATCCGCGATCGATATGATAAATACGATCCACGACCGTCGTCCCTTCTGCAATACATCCCGCCAGCACCAGACTGGCCGACGCACGCAGATCCGTTGCCATCACCTGCGCACCGGAGAGCTTATCCACACCGTGACAAATCACGGTATTGCTTTCGATTTCTGCATGAGCGCCCATACGGCTCAGCTCAGGCACGTGCATAAAGCGGTTTTCAAACACGGTTTCCGTGATGAATCCGGTCCCTTCCGCTACCAGGTTCAGCAACGTGAACTGGGCCTGCATGTCCGTCGGGAATGCCGGGTGCGGTGCAGTGCGCACGTTGACAGCTTTCGGACGTTTACCGTGCATGTCGAGGCTAATCCAGTCTTCACCCACTTCGATATCCGCGCCGGCATCGCGCAGTTTCGCCAGTACCGCGTCCAGCGTATCCGGCTGCGCGTTACGACAGAGGATTTTGCCGCGAGAAATTGCCGCTGCGACCAGGAAAGTCCCGGTTTCGATACGGTCCGGCAATACGCGATAGACACCACCGCCCAGACGTTCTACGCCTTCGATGGTGATACGATCGGTACCCTGGCCGGAAATTTTCGCTCCCAGAGCAATCAGGAAGTTGGCCGTGTCGACAATTTCTGGTTCACGTGCGGCGTTTTCAATGATGGTGGTGCCTTCCGCCAGCGTGGCAGCACACATGATGGTGACCGTTGCGCCAACGCTGACTTTATCCATGACGATATGCGCGCCTTTCAGACGACCATCCACGGAGGCTTTCACATAGCCTTCTTCCAGCGTGATCGTGGCGCCCAGTTGCTCCAGACCGGTGATATGCAAGTCAACCGGACGTGCGCCGATCGTGCAACCGCCAGGCAGAGAAACCTGGCCCTGACCAAAACGGGCCACCAACGGTCCCAGCGCCCAAATTGATGCGCGCATGGTTTTTACCAGGTCATACGGTGCGCAGAAAACATTAACGTCGCGGGCATCGATGTGCACGGAGCCATTGCGTTCCACTTTGGCGCCAAGCTGACTCAGCAGTTTCATCGAGGTATCAACGTCCTTCAGTTTCGGGACGTTCTGGATCTCTACCGGCTCTTCCGCCAGCAACGCCGCGAAAAGGATCGGCAGAGCGGCGTTTTTCGCGCCAGAAATTGTGACTTCGCCCTCGAGCCGGGTTGGCCCTTGTACACGAAATTTATCCATGATGTTGTTCTCAGTTAAAATTCATCGTCGTTACCGGTGTGACACCCGTAACTCAAAAACCGTTTAGTTTGCGATCGCGCGCCCATTCTGCGGGGGTATACGCTTTGATCGACAGGGCATGAATGCGATTGTCCGCAATGTACTCCATCAGCGGCGCATAGACCGACTGCTGCTTCTTCACCCGGCTCATGCCGTCAAACATCTCACCCACGGCAATAACCTGAAAGTGACTGCCATCGCCAGAGACGTGGACTTCCTGGAGGGAGAGTGCGTTCATCAGCACGCTCTGAATTTCATTATTTTCCATGGGCTCTTCATTCGTCAGATTGTGAATACAGCCCAACATCTTAGAGCAAAGTTGCGCTGTCATAAATAAGCAAAAAGCCTCGCGGGTCAATCCAGCGAGGCTGTAGATAATAACGTACTGATATTACTGACGCGGAAGCACGTCAGCAGGCAGATTATAGAGTTCCGCCAGGGTAAAGACTTTGTCATTCACCCCCGACAACGACACGTTGTTGCCCTGCTGTTTCGCCAGACTGATGAGATGGACCAGCAGCGCCAGTCCCCCCGTATCCACTCGGGAAACCTGACTGAGGTCGATGCAGGTGACACCGGTCATTGCTTCAATGCGCGCATCCCACAAAGGATTAAGCACATCCTGGTCCAGTTCTCCCACCAGCGCCAGCTTGTCACCGTCACGCGTCCAGTTGAGTGACTGAGTCATTACTTCTTCTCTTCCAGCGTGATTTTTTGCTGCGCGATAGATTTCAGTTGCGCCGTCAGTCCATCGATCCCTTTAGTACGCAGCAGATCGCTCCACTCGTTCTGTTTGGTAGTGATCATGCTGACGCCTTCGGCGATCATGTCATAGGCCTGCCAGTGACCCGTCTGAGTGTTTTTACGCCACTGGAAGTCCAGACGCACCGGAGGACGGCCGTTGGGATCGAGGATGGTTACACGGATCGGAACGATGCTCGCATCACCCAACGGTTGTTCCGGAGCAATCTGATACGTCTGACCGTGATACATCGCCAGCGCCTGGCCGTAGGCCTGTTTCAGGTATTCACGAAACGCGGCGAAGTAGGCTTCACGCTGAGCCGGAGTGGCTTCTTTGTAGTAACGCCCCAACACCAGCGCGCCAGCATATTTCACCTGCACATACGGCAGCAGTTCCTGGTCAACCACGTCACGCAGATAGTCCGGATTAGAACGGATTTTCGGCTGTTCGTTTTTCAGGCGGTCGAAGGTTTTCTGCGCCGCTTCATTCATCAACTTGTAAGGGTTGGTCTGATCGGCTGCAATGGCGGTGCTCAGCGGTGCAATCACCAGCAGAGCCACCATCATTAAACGCTTAAGCATAATTCGATTCTCCTGAGATTAATTCGTTGTGCCCGCAGGCCCAGTGGCTTCATTATGGCCTTCGGTCGGCGCCGACGCATCGCCAGAATTCTTATTGTCATCGCCTTTACTGTTGCTGTTGTAAAGGAACTGACCAATCATATCTTCCAGCACCATCGCGGATTTGGTGTCCTGGATTGTGCCGCCATCTTTGAGGATAGACGTTCCCAGCTCAGGATCTTCAAAACCGACGTTCAGCGCCAGATACTGTTCCCCCAGCAGACCGGACGTCCGGATGCTCAGCGAACTGGTATCAGGGATGTGGTTATAGCGCTCTTCGATGTCCAGCGTCACGCGCGGTAAATAGGTCTTCGGATCCAGAGAGATATCCGCCACGCGCCCCACCACCACACCACCGATACGCACCGGCGAGCGCACTTTCAGGCCGCCGATATTATCGAATGTCGCGTAAATCGTGTAGGTCGGTTCTGTGCGCATAGAGGTCACATTAGCCGCCTTCAGGCAGATAAACAGTGCGGCCAGCAATGCGGCTAATAAGAAGATCCCCACCCAAATTTCATTTTTTTTCGTTTGCATGAACTCAATTCCCAAACATCAATGCGGTCAGTACAAAGTCCAGACCCAGAACGGCCAGCGACGAGTGCACAACGGTGCGTGTGGTTGCCCGGCTGATTCCCGCCGAGGTCGGAATCGCATCATACCCATTGAATAATGCAATCCAGGTTACCGTAATGGCGAACACCACGCTTTTAATCAAACAGTTGACCAGATCCAGACGCCAGTCGACGGCATTCTGCATCGCAGACCAGAAGAAGCCAGCATCAATCCCCTTCCAGCTTACGCCGACCAGAGAACCGCCCCAGATCCCGACGGCCACAAACAAAATCGTCAACATCGGCAGCGAAATCACGCCCGCCCAGAATCGCGGAGAGATCACCCGGCGCAGGGGATCGACAGCCATCATTTCCATACTGGAAAGCTGCTCGGTCGCGCGCATCAGGCCAATTTCAGCGGTGAGTGCAGAGCCCGCACGCCCCGCAAATAACAACGCGGCGACAACCGGACCGAGTTCACGCAGCAGCGACAGTGCCACTAACATCCCCAGACTGGTTTCCGCGCTATAGGTGGTAAGTACCAGATAGCCCTGCAGCCCCAGCACCATGCCGATAAACACGCCAGAAACAATAATGATCAGCATCGACAGGACGCCCACATTATAAAGCTGGCGCACCAGCAACGGCGCGTGCTTACGAAATTCCGGTTTGCCGACCAGCGCATTGAACAACATTAACCCGGCGCGCCCGAACGTTCTGAGAGTTTTAATCCCCTTGTGTCCCAGCGTCGCCAGTGCATTTAACAGCATGAGTGGCTTAACTCCCTGTTCCGAGTAAATCAGAGTGATAATCGCCCGCAGGATAGCGGAACGGGACCGGCCCGTCTGCAATGCCATCCAGGAACTGACGCACACGCGGGTCGTCATTCTCTTGCAACGCCTGCGCGCTGCCGTGGGCCACAATCTTTTTGTCCGCCATAATATAGGCGTGATCGGCAATGCTCAGGACTTCCGGCACATCGTGAGAGACCACGACGCAGGTCACGCCCAGCGCATTGTTTAATTCAGAAATCAGTTTGACCAGCACGCCCATGGTGATCGGATCCTGTCCGACAAACGGTTCATCAAACATGATGAGATCCGGCTCCAGCGCAATGGCGCGTGCTAACGCCGCCCGGCGCGCCATCCCACCGGACAGTTCAGAGGGCATCAGTTTTGCCGCGCCGCGCAGACCGACAGCTTCCAGTTTCATCATCACCGTGCTCTTCAGTAACGGCGGGGGAAGCGTGGTATGTTCGCGTAGCGGATAGGCCACGTTATCAAACACGTTCATGTCGGTGAACAGCGCCCCGGACTGAAACAGCATACTCATCCGTTTGCGTACCGTGTAGAGGCGCGAGCGAGACATCTCAGGAATGTTCTCGCCATCAAACAAGATCTCCCCCTTGTCTGGCACAATTTGTCCGCCGATCAGACGCAAGAGCGTCGTTTTACCGATGCCCGATGGCCCCATGATCGCGGTTACCTTGCCACGCGGTACGGTCAGAGAGATGTTATCGAAAATGCAGCGGTCGCCGCGCGTAAAGCTGACATCGCGCATATCGACTAAATTCGCCACAGACTGCCCCATTGATTCATCCTTCGTGTTGCTTGTTGATCTCAGCATGGCGTGGAATTCAGCCATGAACCCAACATATTTACAGAATATTACCCGTGCTGGTTAGCTAAAGCTGGCATTTGTTTTACTTTTTAGCTGCATAAAGTCAAAATTAAGACTTCGTTACGGTTTCCAGACGATCCCGGTGGACCGGCGAGTATACCTGAAGAAAGGACTTTAGATGCTTTTAGCAACGGCGCTGTTAATTATTGGTTTATTATTGGTCGTCTACGGCGCCGACCGCCTGGTTTTTGCCGCGTCAATCTTATGTCGAACCTTTGGGATCCCGCCGCTGATTATCGGTATGACGGTAGTCAGTATAGGCACATCTCTGCCTGAAATTATTGTTTCTGTCGCCGCCTCTCTGCACGGGCAGTTAGATTTAGCCGTCGGCACCGCGCTCGGCTCTAACATTACTAACATTTTGTTGATCCTCGGGCTTGCCGCGCTGATCCACCCTTTTACCGTGCATTCCGATGTTCTGCGTCGCGAATTACCGCTAATGTTGCTGGTTAGCGTGGTGGCCGGATCCGTACTGTATGACGGACAACTCAGCCGCAGCGATGGTATCTTTCTTTTACTGTTAGCCGTGTTATGGCTGCTGTTCATTGTTAAAATCGCCCGTCTCGCTGAGCGTCAGGGCAATGACAGCCTCACCCGGGAACAGGTTGCCGAGTTGCCGCGTGAAGGCGGATTACCGGTGGCGTTTTTATGGCTGGGCATTGCGCTGATTATCATGCCGATGGCGACCCGAATGGTGGTGGATAACGCCACTGTGATTGCCAATTTCTTCGCGATGAGCGAACTGACGATTGGCCTGACGGTGATCGCAATTGGCACCAGCCTGCCTGAACTGGCAACCGCTATCGCTGGCGTGCGCAAAGGTGAGAACGATATCGCAGTGGGCAATATCATCGGCGCGAACATTTTTAACCTCACCATTGTTCTCGGCCTTCCCGCTCTGATTACGCCGGGTGACGTCAATCCGCTGGCGTTCAGCCGTGACTACAGCGTGATGCTGCTGGTGAGCATCATCTTTGCATTACTTTGCTGGCGGCGTCCCCGCCAGTCCGGTCGCGGCGCGGGCGTGCTGCTGACCGGCGGTTTTATCGTATGGCTGGCGATGCTGTATTGGCTATCGCCACTTCTCGTTGGATAACTGGAAACAGACATATGTCGCACTTAGCGTTACAACCGGGTTTTGACTTTCAGCAAGCCGGCAAAGAAGTTCTGGCGATTGAACGTGAAGGCCTGGCGGAGCTCGATCAGTACATCAACCAGGATTTCACTCTCGCCTGTGAGAAAATGTTCAACTGCACCGGCAAAGTGGTGGTGATGGGCATGGGGAAATCGGGGCATATTGGCCGCAAAATGGCCGCGACCTTTGCCAGCACCGGCACCTCTTCCTTCTTCGTTCATCCGGGCGAAGCCGCCCACGGCGATCTGGGAATGGTGACCTCGCAGGATGTAGTGATTGCCATCTCCAACTCCGGGGAATCCAGCGAGATCGCGGCCCTGATTCCAGTTCTTAAGCGACTGCAGGTTCAGCTTATCTGCATCACCGGGCGACCAGAAAGCAGCATGGCGCGTGCTGCGGATGTCCATCTGTGTGTTAAAGTACCGCAAGAAGCCTGTCCGCTTGGACTGGCCCCGACAAGCAGCACCACCGCTACATTAGTGATGGGCGATGCGCTGGCGGTGGCGTTATTAAAGGCGCGCGGCTTTACCGCTGAGGATTTTGCTCTGTCGCATCCGGGCGGTGCGCTAGGGCGTAAACTGCTGTTGCGCGTGAACGATATTATGCATACGGGTGATGAAATCCCGCATGTCACCAAAGAAGCCAGCCTGCGCGATGCGCTGCTGGAGATAACCCGCAAGAACCTCGGGATGACCGTGATTTGCGATGATGCGATGAAGATCGACGGTATCTTCACCGACGGTGATTTACGTCGCGTCTTTGATATGGGCGTTGATGTGCGCCAGCTCGGTATCGCCGACGTGATGACGCCAGGGGGCATTCGCGTGCGTCCAGGAATACTGGCGGTCGATGCCCTGAACTTAATGCAGTCTCGTCATATCACCTCCGTAATGGTTGCCGATGGCGACCAGTTACTCGGTGTGTTACATATGCATGATCTCCTGCGTGCAGGCGTTGTGTAGAAATTCAAGGATAAAAAGAAATGAGCAAAGCAGGTGCGTCGCTTGCGACCTGTTATGGACCCGTCAGCGCAGACGTCATCGCCAAAGCAGAGAATATCCGTCTGCTGATTCTTGATGTCGATGGCGTGCTGTCGGATGGCCTGATTTATATGGGCAACAACGGTGAAGAGCTGAAGGCTTTCAACGTCCGTGACGGTTACGGGATCCGTTGTGCGCTGACGTCTGATATCGACGTCGCCATCATTACCGGACGAAAGGCTAAACTAGTAGAAGATCGGTGTGCCACACTGGGGATCACGCACCTGTATCAGGGGCAGTCGGACAAGCTGGTCGCCTTTCACGATCTGTTGGCAAAACTGGCGATTGCGCCGGAAAAGGTGGCCTACGTCGGTGACGATCTGATTGACTGGCCGGTGATGGAAAAAATTGGCCTGAGCATTGCCGTTGCGGATGCGCATCCGTTACTGCTTCCGCGCGCGGATTATGTCACGAAAATCGCGGGCGGACGCGGCGCGGTACGAGAAGTCTGTGATTTATTATTACTGGCGCAGGGTAAGCTTGATGAGGCCAAAGGGCAATCGATATGAGTAAAGCCAGACGTTGGGTTATCATTCTACTGTCATTGGCCGTGCTGGTGCTGATTGGGATTAACCTGGCCGATAAAGACGACACGGCGCAGGTGGTGGTGAATACGAGCGATCCGACCTATAAGAGCGAGCATACGGATACCGTTGTCTACAGTCCGGAAGGTGCGCTGAGCTATCGTTTGATCGCCCAACATGTTGAGTATTATTCCGATCAGGCCGTTTCGTGGTTCACACAACCCGTATTAACGACGTTTGATAAGGACAAGATCCCGACGTGGTCAATCAAGGCTGATAAAGCCAAGCTAACCGAGGATCGAATGCTGTATCTTTATGGTCACGTTGAAGTCAACGCGCTGGTGCCTGACGCTCAACTTCGCAGAATTACCACCGATAACGCGCAGATCAATCTGGTGACGCAGGATGTTACCTCTGAAGACCTCGTCACGTTATACGGAACAACATTTAACTCCAGCGGACTGAAAATGCGCGGCAACTTACGCAACAAGAACGCCGAGCTGATTGAAAAGGTTAGAACCTCCTATGAAATTCAAAACAAACAAACTCAGCCTTAATCTTGTGCTTGCCAGCTCACTTCTGGCCGCCAGCATTCCGGCGTTCGCCGTCACGGGCGATACCGAACAGCCGATCCACATCGAATCGGACCAGCAGTCTCTGGATATGCAGGGCAACGTCGTGACCTTCACCGGTAATGTCATTGTGACCCAGGGCACTATCAAAATTAACGCCGATAAAGTGGTCGTTACCCGCCCTGGCGGTGAAGAGGGTAAAGAGGTCATTGATGGCTTCGGCAACCCGGCCACGTTCTATCAAATGCAGGACAACGGTAAGCCGGTAAAAGGCCATGCGTCGAAAATGCATTATGAACTGGCGAAAGATTTTGTCGTGCTCACCGGCAATGCGTATCTGGAACAGCTCGACAGCAACATCACCGGTGACAAAATTACCTATCTGGTGAAAGAGCAGAAAATGCAGGCCTTCAGTGAGAAAGGCAAGCGTGTGACCACCGTTCTGGTTCCGTCGCAGTTGCAGGACAAAAACAAAAACCAGGCTCCGGCTCAGAAAAAGAGTAACTAATTCGTTATGGCAACATTAACTGCAAAGAATCTGGCGAAGGCCTACAAGGGCCGCCGCGTCGTGGAAGATGTCAGCCTGACCGTCAACTCGGGCGAGATTGTCGGTCTGCTTGGGCCGAACGGTGCGGGTAAAACCACCACCTTCTACATGGTCGTCGGCATTGTGCCGCGCGATGCCGGTAACATCATTATTGATGATGAAGACATCAGTCTGCTGCCGTTGCACGCCCGCGCGCGCCGCGGAATTGGCTATCTGCCGCAGGAAGCGTCGATTTTTCGCCGCCTGAGCGTGTACGATAACCTGATGGCCGTACTACAAATTCGTGACGATCTCACCAGCGAACAGCGTGAAGACCGCGCTAACGAGCTGATGGAAGAGTTCCACATTGAGCATCTGCGCGACAACATGGGTCAGTCACTCTCCGGCGGGGAACGTCGCCGTGTGGAAATCGCCCGCGCCCTCGCCGCCAACCCGAAATTTATCCTGCTGGATGAACCCTTTGCCGGCGTTGACCCCATCTCCGTTATCGATATCAAACGCATTATTGAGCATCTGCGTGACAGCGGTCTCGGCGTGTTGATTACCGACCATAACGTCCGCGAAACGCTGGCCGTGTGTGAACGTGCCTATATCGTGAGCCAGGGACACCTGATCGCGCACGGCACGCCGACAGAAATCCTGCAGGACGAACACGTGAAGCGCGTATACCTTGGGGAAGACTTCAGACTCTGATAGGGTAGAAGTTTGCGACGTCATAGCGGGAGAAAACGACTCTGAACATGAAGCAAGGTTTGCAACTCAGGCTGAGCCAACAACTGGCGATGACGCCGCAGCTACAACAGGCGATTCGTCTGTTGCAGTTGTCCACGCTGGAACTGCAGCAGGAACTCCAGCAAGCGCTGGAAAGCAATCCGTTGCTGGAACAAACCGATCTTCACGACGAAGTTGATACCCGCGAAACTCAGGACAGCGAAACGCTGGATACCGCCGACGCGCTCGAACAAAAAGAGATGCCGGAAGAGTTGCCGCTTGACGCCAGCTGGGATGAAATCTACACCGCCGGAACGCCGTCGGGCACCAGCGGCGACTACATTGACGATGAGCTCCCCGTTTACCAGGGTGAAACCACGCAGACTCTACAGGATTACCTGATGTGGCAGGTGGAACTCACCCCGTTCTCCGATACCGACCGCGCAATCGCCACGTCGATTGTAGATGCCGTTGACGATACCGGTTATCTCACCGTTTCGCTGGACGACATCCTCGACAGCATGGGCAATGATGAGGTCGGCCTTGATGAAGTCGAAGCCGTACTCAAACGTATTCAGCGGTTTGATCCCGTAGGCGTGGCGGCAAAAGATCTGCGCGATTGCTTACTGATCCAGCTCTCGCAATTCGACAAATCGACCCCCTTCCTTGAAGAAGCCCGGTTGATCATCAGCGATCATCTCGATCTGCTGGCGAACCACGACTTCCGCACTCTGATGCGCGTCACTCGTCTCAAAGAAGAGGTGCTCAAAGAGGCGGTCAATCTGATTCAGTCACTCGATCCCCGACCCGGGCAGTCGATCCAGACCGGCGAACCGGAATACGTGATCCCGGATGTGCTGGTACGCAAGCATAACGGTCACTGGACGGTTGAGCTCAACGGTGACAGCATTCCCCGCTTGCAGATCAATCAGCACTACGCCGCCATGTGCAACGGTGGGCGTAATGACGCCGACAGCCAGTACATCCGCAGTAATTTGCAGGATGCGAAGTGGTTGATTAAGAGTCTGGAAAGCCGCAATGATACCCTGCTGCGCGTCAGCCGTTGCATCGTTGAGCAGCAGCAAGCCTTCTTTGAGCAAGGCGAAGAATTTATGAAACCGATGGTGCTGGCTGACATCGCCCAGGCCGTCGAGATGCACGAATCGACCATTTCTCGTGTGACGACGCAGAAGTATCTGCACAGTCCACGCGGCATTTTTGAACTGAAGTATTTTTTCTCCAGCCATGTGAATACCGAGGGGGGTGGCGAAGCGTCCTCCACGGCGATCCGCGCACTGGTGAAGAAGTTGATTGCGGCGGAAAACCCCGCGAAGCCTTTGAGCGACAGCAAGCTAACATCGATGCTGTCGGAACAAGGCATCATGGTGGCGCGCCGCACCGTTGCGAAGTACCGAGAGTCTTTATCCATTCCGCCGTCAAACCAGCGCAAACAACTGGTTTGACCCAACCGATAAGGAAGACACTATGCAGCTCAACATCACTGGAAACAACGTCGAGATCACAGAAGCCCTGCGTGACTTTGTGAATACCAAGTTCGCCAAACTCGAACAGTATTTTGACAGGATCAATCAGGTCTATATTGTGTTGAAAGTGGAAAAGGTTACCCACATCTCGGATGCAACACTGCATGTAAACGGTGGCGAAATTCACGCCAGCGCGGAAGGTCAGGATATGTATGCGGCCATTGATGGCCTGATTGACAAGCTGGCAAGACAGCTCACCAAACACAAAGATAAATTGAAACAACACTAATTGTCCGGGCAGTTAGCGGGTGCAGGACGGCCTGTTGTGCAGAACAACAGGCCATTTGTACAGTTAGCGCTCCGAATCCGTTCCGCTGTTGTGGGACGGATTCTTAGGTGAAATTATGATAAATAACGATACGACTCTACAACTGAGTAGTGTACTTAACCAGGAATGTACGCGCAGTGCCGTTCACTGCCAGAGCAAAAAACGCGCGCTGGAAATCATCAGTGAACTGGCTGCAAAACAGCTCAGTCTACCGCCGCAGGTCGTTTTTGAAGCGATCCTGACGCGCGAAAAAATGGGCAGTACCGGCATCGGCAATGGGATCGCCATCCCGCACGGTAAGCTGGAAGAAGATACCCTGCGCGCCGTCGGCGTGTTTGTGCAACTGGAAACGCCCATCGCCTTCGATGCGATTGATAATCAACCTGTTGATCTGCTTTTTGCACTGCTGGTGCCTGCGGATCAAACCAAAACGCACCTGCATACACTATCGCTGGTGGCTAAGCGTCTGGCGGATAAAACCATCTGCCGTCGACTGCGCGCCGCACAGAGCGATGAAGAGTTGTATCAAATCATCACTGACACCGAAGGCGGTCAGGATGAAGCGTAACTCCCCTTTTTCCGTGGTGAGGAGAAACAGTACATGGTACTGATGATCGTCAGCGGTCGTTCAGGGTCAGGTAAATCTGTCGCCCTGCGCGCGCTGGAAGATATGGGCTTTTACTGCGTGGATAACCTTCCCGTCGTATTGTTACCCGATCTGGCTCGCACGCTTGCCGAACGCCAGATTTCGGCTGCCGTCAGCATTGACGTACGCAATATGCCAGAGTCGCCGGAAATTTTTGAGCAGGCGATGAACAACCTGCCCGAGGCGTTCTCGCCGCAGTTGCTGTTCCTCGATGCCGATCGCAACACGTTGATTCGTCGCTACAGCGATACGCGTCGTTTGCACCCTCTCTCCAGCAAGAACCTGTCGCTGGAAAGCGCCATTGATCAGGAAAGTGACCTGCTGGAACCGCTGCGTTCTCGCGCCGACCTGATCGTCGACACCTCAGAAATGTCGGTGCATGAACTGGCTGAAATGCTGCGGACCCGCCTGTTGGGTAAACGTGAGCGTGAACTGACGATGGTGTTTGAGTCCTTCGGCTTTAAGCACGGGATCCCCATCGATGCCGATTACGTTTTCGACGTCCGCTTTCTGCCAAACCCGCACTGGGATCCGAAACTGCGTCCAATGACCGGTCTCGACAAGCCCGTCGCCGCCTTCCTCGACAGACACACAGAAGTACACAATTTTATCTACCAGACTCGCAGCTATCTTGAGCTATGGTTACCCATGCTGGAGACCAACAACCGTAGCTATCTGACCGTGGCTATCGGTTGTACCGGCGGGAAACACCGTTCGGTGTATATTGCAGAACAGCTGGCAGACTACTTCCGCTCACGCGGTAAAAACGTACAGTCACGCCATCGTACGCTGGAAAAACGCAAAACATGACCGTGAAGCAAACTGTTGAAATCACGAACAAGCTGGGCATGCATGCCCGGCCAGCAATGAAGCTCTTTGAATTAATGCAGGGATTTGACGCGGAAGTCCTGCTACGAAATGATGAAGGCACCGAAGCGGAAGCCAACAGCGTCATCGCATTACTGATGCTGGACTCCGCCAAAGGCCGACAGATTGAAGTTGAAGCCTCCGGTCCGCAAGAGGTTGAAGCGCTGGCGGCCGTCATCGCTCTTTTCAATTCGGGATTCGACGAAGACTGAGTTAGCTCGTTCCGCGGATACCTTCACAGAAAACGCCACCAGGCGTTTTTTTCATTTTTGCCCCCCTAAACTGTACAATTCGTGCGCTTTTTAACTTAAGAATTACCTTAAGAAAACCTTAAGACAAGTCGTTTAGGTTTCATTTAACCTGAGTGTTCATACTGGATTATTGTCAGTAAATATTTCCAGGATATCACTCATGATTCGTTTATCAGCAGAGACTCCCCTGGGCACCGGACGACATCGTAAGTGTTATGCGCATCCGGATGATGCCCAACGTTGTATTAAGATCGTTTACAACAGTGGACACGGCGGCGACAAAGAGACACAGCGTGAACTGAAGTACTATGCTCACCTCTCTCGCTACCTGAAAGACTGGAGCGGTATCCCTCGCTATTACGGCACGGTCGAGACCGACTGCGGAACGGGTTACGTTTACGATGTGATTGCCGATTACGACGGCAAGCCGTCCATCACTCTCACCGAATTTGCCAAACAATGTCGTTACGAAGACGACTTTGCCGTGCTGCGTCAGCTGCTGAAGACGCTAAAACGCTACCTGCGTGACAACCATATCGTCACCATGACGCTGAAACCACAGAACATTCTTTGTCACCGTATCAGCGAATCGGAAGTGGTGCCGGTGGTTTGCGATAATATTGGCGAAGGGACGTTGATCCCGCTGGCGACCTGGTCAAAATGGTTCTGCCATCGTAAGCAGGAAAGACTGTGGCAGCGTTTTATCGCCCAACCGGTACTGGCCGTCGCGCTGGAAAAAGACGTCCACCCGAAAGAACGCAGCGGATTGTCACTCTCTTCGCGCGAGGCGTAATGCAGATTTAATGCAGGTGGTGGCGGGTCATAAACGACTCCCCACCCAACTGACGCATTTGACGCAGTATCCACGCCTGACGGCTACGCACATAGCCTGAAGGTGCTGCGACCTTAAAGCGCAGAGGATTGGGTAATACAGCGGCAAGCAGCGCCGCTTCTGACTGAGTCAATCGGCTGGCCGGTTTGCCAAAATAGCGCTGTGCGGCGGCTTCGACGCCAAATACGCCATCACCAAATTCCGCGATATTCAGGTAAACCGTCAGGATCCGCTTCTTGCTCCAGACCGTCTCTACACCGACGGTAAGTCCGGCTTCCAGCCCTTTCCGCAACCAGCTACGCCCATCCCAGAGAAAGAGATTTTTAACCGTTTGCTGTGACAATGTTGACGCGCCGCGAATGCGGTTTTCATTACGTTCGTTATGTGACAGCGCTTTTTCGATAGCAGCAACGTCAAAACCCCAGTGGTCCGGGAAGGTCTGGTCTTCTGCGGCAATCACCGCGAGTCCCATCCACGGAGAGATTTCATCCATACTCACCCAGTCGGAATGAGCAACATAGCCAAAGTCACCCTGTAGCCAGGCACCGATCTGCCGCTCAACCATTACCGCTGAAAAAGGCACAGGCACCACGCTAAACAGCGCAATGCCACCGCCCCAGAAAACGGCGAGGATAATCACGACGCGCAATATCACTCGCCTCAGAAAGGCGAAAACTCCTTTTTTCATTCCGCCAGGACCAGCACGCGTGATACCAGTTTTTCGATCCCCATTGCCGCCTGAGCGATGTCCTGCGCCAACATGTAGGCCGGTGTGGTGACGATTTTATTATCTTCATCAACGACGATATCATCGACCGGGCACGGCACATGCTCCGCCCCCATCTCTTCCAGCACTTCCGCTGTATCAATATCGGTCCCGATTGTCAGACGTAGCGGAAAGTCGAAGATTTTCGGCAGCATCGCCGGGGCGATGCACATAAAACCCAGCGGCTTGCCCGACTGATGCATCGCCAGAGCGAGCCCGGCTAAATCCGGATCAACCCGGCATTCACTGCCCTGACTGGCAAAGTTGCTCAAATTTTTGGCCGCGCCAAAACCACCGGGAACAATCAGCGCATCCAGATCGGCTGAGACTGCCTGAGAAAGCGGACGAATGTTGCCGCGTGTAATACGGGCCGCTTCAATCAGTACATTACGGGTTTCCGCCATCGGTTCGCCCGTCAGATGATTAATCACATCGGCCTGCGCTTTGTCGGGCGCAAAGCAGACGGCCTGCGCGCCGCTGCGGGCAATGGACAGCAACGTCAGTACGGTTTCATGAATTTCAGCACCGTCATACACACCGCATCCACTGAGAACTACGCCAATTTTTTTCATTCAAATGTCCTTTTCACCACTATCTGCAGCACATTAATAATTGTGATTAAAATGCTACGCTTCACACATTTAACTGATTCATGTAACAAAGCATTTAAGATTTGCTATCTTAACTGCGTGCGGCCCGAATTTACGCGCTGCGCCTTTTAAATCACAATTATAACTTACGGCGCAGCCATGATTTCCCTGGTGTTGGCGCAGTATTCGCGCACCCCGGTCAAGCCGGGGTCATTTTTTTCCAGCGTTCGCCACCCAGGCCTTTAATACCGCAACGTCGTGTTGCCACTCCTGTTTCATCTCTTCAATCCATTCCCCCACGTTATCTTCCCATGCTGGAAGATCGGGTGACTGGATCTGCTGCCCCAGCTGTTGCAGATGACGAAGGCCAACAGAACCCGCCGCCCCTTTAATTTTATGCCCTTCTTCAACCACGCCTTTTTTGTCACGCGCGGTCAGATTGGATTCCAGAACGCTTAAATAACCTGGCATCATCTTCTCGAACACCGCCAGGCCATCGGTAATTAGTTTCGGCCCCACCAGCTCTATGTACTGTTCCAGCATCGGAATATCTAATAGCGCTTGCGATTTACTGCTCTCTTCAGATTTCACCGTGCACTCCTCCTCATCTTGGGTATCCCAGTACTTCTTAATCATGGCGGTTAACGCCGGTACCGACAGCGGCTTGCTCAGCACGTCATCCATACCGGCATCCAGATACTCTTTTTTATCTTTCAGGACGTTTGCCGTCAGCGCCACCAGCGGCGGCAGATCTTCACGCGCATAACGCTGGGTCAGTTCGCGTGAAATATCGAGGCCCGTCATATCCGGCAACTGAATATCCAGCAACACCAGGTCGTATTCGCCCGGCGTGAACATCTCCAGCGCCGCTTTCCCGGTCATCGCGACATCCACGCTATTACCGAGTTTTTCCAGCACCGAGCGCGCCACAATGACGTTCAGTTCGATATCTTCCACCAGCAGGACATTTAACGCCGGTAGCGGCAAATCGTCATCCTCAAACGCATCTTCAACTTCTTCAGCCACCGCTGGCGCATGGACGGTCAGAGTAAAGATTGAGCCTTTACCTGGCTGACTTGCCACGGTGATATCTCCACCCATGTTTTTCGCCAGACGACGCGAGACCGCCAGACCGATGCCTGTACCGGTCGCTGGTTTTCCGCCGTGACTGTCTTTCACCTGATAATACATGGCGAAGATTTTGTCCTGCTCATCCTGCGGAATGCCGATG
Organism: Citrobacter sp. LST-B2; assembly: GCF_057983045.1. Lineage (NCBI taxonomy): Bacteria > Pseudomonadati > Pseudomonadota > Gammaproteobacteria > Enterobacterales > Enterobacteriaceae > Citrobacter > Citrobacter sp. LST-B2. Next base: position 550,445 of record NZ_CP192598.1, on the reverse strand, counting down.
CCGGAATCTTCCACTTCAAAGTGCAGAGTACTGCCGGCATCGTAACGTACGCGCACGGTCACCTGGCCCTGCTGGGTAAATTTCACCGCGTTGCTGATCAGGTTCCACAGGATCTGCCGCAGACGCGTGCCGTCAGTCACCACTTTATGCGGCAGCGGCAAGGTCGGGTCGAGCACAAAACGCAGCCCTTTCTGCTGCGCCTGCAGGCCGGAGAGGTTCTCCAGATCGGCCATGAAGCTGGTGAAATCCACTGGCTGGTTATCCAGTTGAACCTTACGCCGCTCCATCTTATCCATATCAATGATATCGTTGAAGATGTTCCCCAACGTCACGGCGGAGACATGGATCGTTTTCAGGTATTTTTCCTGTTCGGCCGTCAGCTCAGTGTCCAGCAGAATACGACTCAGACCGACAATTCCGTTCAGCGGTGTGCGCAGCTCGTGGCTAATGGTGGAAATAAAGGTGGTTTTATCGCGGCTGGCGCGCTCAAGCGCATCCTGATAGCGCTTGCGCTCGGTAATATCGCGACCAAAACCCATCAGGCCATGACGTTTACCAACGCGATCGTAATAAGGCACTTTGCGGATTTCAAAACAGGCTTTGCGCCCGTCGGGATAATCAAGCCATTGCTCATAGGTCAGCGACACATTATGGCGGAAAACTTTTTCGTCGGTCTCAATGACTTTTTCGGCGGCTTCCGGCGAGTACACATCAGCAGGCTTTAAATGAACCAGTTGTTTTTCGCTTTTGCCGGTGAGCAACTCCATCGCCCGGTTACAGCCGGAAAACTCTTTATCTTCGTTGCGATAAAAAACCAAATCCGGCGAGGCATCCAGAAAAGAACGTAAAAAAGAGGATTGCTGTTCAAGTTGGATCTGCGCCTCTTCGCGCTCTTTGATCTCAACTTTGAGCTGCTCAAACGTGGACTGGCGTTCCGCCTCTGCCTTTTCGCGGTCAGCAATCTCCTGATTCAGCTGCGAAATATTATCTTTCAGTTGGACGTTGAGCTTGAGGTCGCGCTCACGCATCTCTTCCAGCTTTTGCACCAGTCGGGATAACCGCTGACGGGATTCTTCCAGTTGCTCCACCACCACCGACAAAAAATAGACCGCCCAGGGGGTGATTAACAAACCAAAGAAAATGGAGCGGATGACATCGATCTGTTCGACCCGACCATGTAGCACCATGGTGACCGCCATCTGCACCACAATTGCCAGCACAACGAGCGCTAACGCCAACAACAGCGAAAAGCGCACCAGACCCAATTTCATCATCAGGTCCACATAGTACTGCGCCAGCATACGAATTTGCTTCATCAGGGATTTCCTTTACGACAACCTGGCACAATAATACTCAATTCTGGGCAAGACGTTGAAGAATGTGCAAGAAATGCGAATGCCCGTCATAGTTCAGGCGTCAGGCGGAACCCATGCCCGTCCGATCGCAGAACCCTGCACGCCATGCGTATTCAGATAACGATCCAGCTCGACCATCCCGGTCCAGCGGTTTTCGCACCACAACGGTGCCAGCAGCGTGGGACGGCGCGCGCTGGCGGAAATACGATGATAAATCACCTCCGGCGGGGTATGACGGATCATCTCGCCTGCGGTTCGCGTGTAGTCATCCAGTTCAATCCCGTTCAGACGCCCTGCTTCCCACGCTCTGGCCATAATGCTGCCCTTCACGATGTGCAGCGGATGCAGTTTGATGCCATCCACTCCCGTCTCCACCACCCGCTCAAGCGTTTGCAGGCATTCCGCTTGCCGTTCTCCCGGCAGGCCGACAATAAGGTGCGAACAAACTTTCAGGCCGCGCTCACGGGCAAGGCGGGTTGTGCGCTGATAACAGGCAAAATCGTGACCACGATTAATACGGTGCAGCGTTTTGTCATGCGCGGTCTGCAGCCCCAGCTCCAGCCACACTTCATAGCCCTGGTCTTTATACTCACAGAGCAGATCGAGAACCGCCTCCGGTACGCAGTCGGGACGCGTTCCCACGCACAGCCCGACAATACTGGCCTGACTGACCGCCTGCTGATACATCGAGCGCAACACCTGCACTTCAGCAAAGGTACTGGTATAGGCCTGGAAATAGGCCAGATAGCGTTTCGCACGATTAACCAGATGCGCCTGGTGCGCGAGTTGTTCGGCGATCGAATGATGCTGCTGCGCTTCATCCGCAAAAGAGGCAACATTACAGAAAGTGCAGCCGCCGCGTCCGATGGTGCCATCGCGATTTGGACAGCTAAATCCGCCGTGGAGCGTCAGTTTATGAACCTTTTGCCCATAACGCCGAGAAAGATCCCCACCAAACATATTGACTAATTTCTGTAACTGCATAATCTGATAGACCGCGCCTTGAAAAGAGGCCAAAGCCTGCCATTTTTAACCCTTGTCGGCGATGACCTGGATCAATCGCCCTGGCAGGCTTTTATCAATTGCATATTCAGTCAAAATAAACGATATTTCATTCACAACCCAGCCAATTACTTTTCCTTATCTCCGGTCATTTTTTTTATCTTCTGACGTCGATTGCGCAAAAACAGTATCATGAAATGCCATATCGCAACAAACCAGCACAAAACACTACATCTGACGACGAATAAAGCGGAGACATGAGCTAACAAGCGGTTATGACAGTGAGACAGATCACACTCCTCGCCTCGTTTCCAGTACGTTAATTCAATGTCAAAATGATATTATTTTCAATATTTTCATGAAGATAAATGCTCTATAGCACATTATTAGAGAAATAAGATTGCCATTTGACCTGTGTGTGGATTCCCGATAACGTGGAAATCCGCTGGAAGCTTTCTGGATGAGCGGTGTGCTCATCATATTTATGCAGTAATTGAGATTCCCTCTGACAGCAAGTCCTCAAACTTGTTTGACCTAAGCGAAATGGATAAAGAGGGCGAATGCGAGGTACGCGTATGACACGCAAACCCCGTCGCCATGCTCTTGGTGTGCCCGTGCGCAAACGGTATCGGAAGGGGGTCTCGCAGAGCCTGGGGAGGTTCACTGATATGTTGTACGATAAATCCCTTGAGAAGGATAACTGTGGTTTCGGCCTGATCGCCCACATAGAAGGCGAACCTAGCCACAAGGTAGTGCGTACCGCCATACACGCACTGGCCCGAATGCAGCACCGTGGCGCAATCCTCGCTGATGGTAAAACCGGCGATGGTTGTGGTCTGCTGCTGCAAAAACCTGACCGTTTTTTCCGCATCGTTGCGCAAGAGCACGGCTGGCGTTTAGCCAAAAACTACGCGGTTGGCATGATCTTCCTGAACAAAGACCCTGAACTGGCCGCCGCCTCTCGCCGTATTGTCGAAGAAGAGCTTCAGCAGGAAACTCTGTCGATTGTTGGCTGGCGTGATGTGCCGACCAACGAAGGTGTACTGGGTGAAATCGCCCTCTCCTCCCTGCCGCGTATTGAACAAATTTTTGTGAATGCCCCTGCGGGATGGCGTCCGCGCGATATGGAACGTCGTCTGTTCATCGCCCGTCGCCGTATTGAAAAACGACTACAGGAAGACAAAGACTTCTACGTCTGTAGCCTGTCAAACCTGGTCAACATCTATAAAGGTCTGTGTATGCCAGCGGATCTGCCGCGCTTCTACCTGGACCTCGCGGACTTGCGTCTGGAATCGGCCATTTGCCTGTTCCACCAGCGTTTTTCCACCAACACCGTGCCGCGCTGGCCGCTGGCGCAGCCGTTCCGCTACCTGGCGCACAACGGCGAAATCAACACCATTACCGGTAACCGCCAGTGGGCTCGCGCCCGCACCTATAAATTCCAGACCCCGCTGATACCGGATCTGCACGACGCCGCGCCGTTCGTTAACGAAACCGGCTCCGACTCCAGTTCCATGGATAATATGCTGGAACTGCTGCTGGCGGGCGGGATGGACATCATCCGCGCCATGCGTCTGCTGGTGCCGCCAGCCTGGCAGAACAACCCGGATATGGATCCGGATCTGCGCGCCTTCTTTGACTTTAACTCCATGCATATGGAGCCGTGGGACGGCCCGGCCGGTATCGTCATGTCCGACGGGCGTTTCGCCGCCTGTAACCTCGACCGTAACGGTCTGCGTCCGGCGCGCTATGTCATCACCAAAGACAAGCTGATCACCTGCGCATCTGAAGTCGGGATCTGGGACTACCAGCCTGACGAAGTGGTCGAAAAGGGCCGTGTCGGCCCCGGCGAACTGATGGTTATCGACACCCGCAGCGGTTGCATTCTGCACTCCGCCGAAACGGACGACGACCTGAAAAGCCGCCATCCGTATAAAGAGTGGATGGAGAAAAACGTCCGCCGCCTGGTGCCGTTTGAAGATCTGGCAGACGATCAGGTGGGCCAGCGTGAACTGGACGACGATACGCTCGCCAGCTACCAGAAACAGTTTAATTACAGCGCCGAAGAACTGGATTCCGTTCTCCGCGTGCTCGGCGAAAACGGTCAGGAAGCGGTCGGTTCAATGGGTGACGATACCCCGTTTGCCGTGCTTTCCAGCCAGCCGCGCATCATTTACGACTACTTCCGCCAGCAGTTTGCCCAGGTGACGAACCCACCTATCGATCCGCTGCGTGAAGCGCATGTCATGTCGCTGGCGACCAGCATCGGTCGCGAGATGAACGTCTTCTGCGAAGCGGAAGGCCAGGCGCACCGTCTGAGCTTTAAATCACCAATTCTGCTGTACTCTGATTTCCAGCAGCTCACTACGATGAAAGAAGAACATTATCGCGCCGACCGGCTCGATATCACCTTCGATGCGACGCAAACCACGCTGGAAGAGACAGTCAAAGCGCTGTGCGATACCGCCGAGCAAATGGTCCGCAGCGGCACCGTTCTGTTGGTACTGACAGACCGTAATATCGGCAAAAATCGCCTGCCGGTACCGGCGCCGATGGCCGTCGGCGCAGTACAAACGCGCCTGGTTGAGCAGAACCTGCGCTGCGACGCCAACATCATTGTCGAAACCGCAAGCGCTCGCGATCCGCATCACTTCGCCGTGCTGCTGGGCTTTGGCGCGACGGCCATTTACCCATACCTCGCGTATGAGACGCTGGGCCGTCTGATCGACACTCAGGCGATCGCCAAAAACTACCGTACCGTGATGCTGAACTACCGTAACGGCATCAATAAAGGGCTATACAAAATCATGTCCAAAATGGGCATCTCGACCATCGCCTCCTACCGCTGCTCCAAACTGTTTGAAGCGGTGGGCCTGCATGATGATGTCGTGAATCTCTGCTTCCAGGGCGTGGTCAGTCGCATCGGCGGCGCGGGCTTTGCAGACTTCCAGCAGGATCTGCTGAACCTGTCCAAACGCGCATGGCTGGCACGTAAACCTATTTCACAGGGCGGCCTGCTGAAGTATGTGCATGGCGGCGAATACCACGCCTACAACCCGGACGTGGTACGAACCCTGCAACAGGCGGTTCAGAGCGGGGAATACAGCGACTATCAGGAATACGCAAAGCTGGTCAACGAGCGTCCCGCGACGACACTGCGCGATCTGCTGGCAATTAATCCTGGCGACAACGCGGTCAGCATCGAGGAAGTCGAACCGGCGAGCGAACTGTTCAAACGTTTTGATACCGCGGCAATGTCGATCGGCGCACTAAGCCCGGAGGCACATGAAGCACTGGCTGAAGCGATGAACAGCATCGGCGGTAATTCCAACTCCGGCGAAGGCGGCGAAGACCCGGCGCGCTACGGCACCAATAAAGTGTCACGCATTAAGCAGGTGGCCTCTGGTCGCTTCGGTGTCACCCCGGCGTACCTGGTTAACGCCGACGTGATTCAGATTAAAGTCGCCCAGGGTGCGAAACCGGGAGAAGGTGGTCAGCTACCGGGTGATAAAGTGACCCCGTACATCGCCAAACTGCGCTACTCGGTACCGGGCGTGACGCTGATCTCCCCGCCGCCGCACCACGATATCTACTCTATCGAGGATTTAGCGCAGCTGATTTTCGATCTGAAGCAGGTGAACCCGAAGGCGATGATCTCCGTGAAGCTGGTGTCCGAACCGGGCGTCGGTACCATCGCGACCGGCGTGGCGAAAGCCTACGCTGACCTGATCACCATCGCCGGCTACGACGGCGGTACCGGCGCGAGCCCGCTCTCTTCAGTAAAATACGCAGGCTGTCCGTGGGAACTGGGCCTGGTGGAAACCCAGCAGGCGCTGGTCGCCAACGGCCTGCGTCATAAGATCCGTTTGCAGGTCGATGGCGGTCTGAAAACCGGCGTGGATATCATCAAAGCGGCGATCCTCGGTGCAGAAAGCTTCGGCTTCGGTACCGGCCCGATGGTGGCGCTGGGCTGTAAATACCTGCGTATTTGCCATCTCAACAACTGTGCAACCGGTGTGGCAACCCAGGACGACAAACTGCGCAAGAACCATTATCACGGTCTGCCGTTCAAAGTAACCAACTACTTTGAGTTTATCGCACGCGAAACGCGCGAACTGATGGCGCAGCTTGGCGTGACGCGTCTGGTGGATCTGATTGGCCGTACCGACCTGCTGAAAGAACTGGACGGGTTTACCGCCAAACAGCAGAAACTGGCGCTGTCCCGGCTGCTGGAAACCGCGGAGCCGCATCCCGGCAAAGCGTTGTACTGCACCGAGAACAACCCGCCGTTTGATAACGGTGTACTGAACGCACAGTTGCTGCAACAGGCGAAACCGTATGTTGATGAGCGCCAGAGCAAAACCTTCTGGTTCGATATTCGTAACACCGATCGTTCTGTTGGCGCGTCGCTCTCGGGATATATTGCTCAGACCCACGGCGATCAGGGGCTGGCCTCTGACCCAATTAAAGCGCACTTCAGCGGTACCGCAGGCCAGAGCTTCGGTGTCTGGAACGCGGGCGGCGTGGAGCTGTACCTGACCGGCGATGCTAACGACTATGTCGGCAAAGGCATGGCGGGTGGTCTGCTGGCGGTGCGTCCTCCGGTCGGTTCCGCTTTCCGTAGCCATGAAGCGAGCATCATTGGCAACACCTGCCTGTATGGTGCGACCGGGGGTCGTCTGTATGCCGCAGGGCGTGCGGGTGAGCGTTTCGGGGTGCGTAACTCCGGTGCGATCACCGTGGTGGAAGGGATTGGCGACAACGGGTGCGAATACATGACCGGCGGAATCGTCTGTATCCTCGGCAAAACCGGAGTGAACTTCGGCGCGGGTATGACGGGCGGGTTCGCCTACGTGCTGGATGAAGATGGTGAGTTCCGTAAACGTGTAAACCCGGAACTGGTCGAAGTGCTGGGCGTTGACGAACTGGCTATCCACGAAGAGCATCTGCGTGGCCTGATCACCGAACACGTGCAGCATACCGGTTCTCAGCGCGGGGAAGAGATTCTGGCTAACTGGTCAGCCTTCGCTAACAAATTCGCGCTGGTTAAACCGAAGTCCAGTGATGTGAAAGCACTGTTGGGTCACCGTAGTCGTAGCGCAGCAGAGCTGCGTGTGCAGGCGCAGTAAGGGGTAGCAGCAATGAGTCAGAACGTATACCAATTTATCGACCTGCAGCGCGTTGATCCGCCGAAGAAGCCGCTGAAGATCCGCAAAATCGAGTTTATCGAAATCTACGAACCGTTTTCAGAAGGTCAGGCAAAAGCACAGGCGGATCGTTGTCTTTCCTGCGGTAACCCGTACTGTGAGTGGAAATGCCCGGTTCATAACTACATTCCGAACTGGCTGAAGCTCGCCAATGAAGGACGCATTTTTGAAGCTGCGGAACTGTCTCACCAGACCAACACGCTGCCGGAAGTGTGCGGTCGCGTGTGCCCGCAGGACCGTTTGTGTGAAGGTTCTTGTACGCTGAACGACGAGTTCGGTGCCGTCACCATCGGCAACATCGAGCGTTATATCAATGATAAAGCGTTCGAAATGGGCTGGCGTCCGGATATGACCGGCGTTCGCCAGACTGACAAGCGGGTTGCGATCATCGGTGCCGGTCCAGCCGGGCTGGCTTGTGCCGACGTGTTGACCCGCAATGGCGTGAAGGCCGTGGTGTTTGACCGTCATCCAGAGATTGGGGGCCTGCTGACCTTTGGCATTCCGGCCTTCAAGCTGGAAAAAGAGGTGATGACTCGCCGCCGTGAAATTTTCACTGGCATGGGAATCGAGTTCAAACTGAATGTGGAAGTGGGACGTGACGTACAGCTCGACGACCTGCTGCAAGAGTACGATGCGGTATTCCTCGGCGTCGGCACCTATCAGTCCATGCGTGGCGGGCTGGAAAACGAAGACGCCGATGGCGTATTTGACGCCCTGCCGTTCCTGATCGCCAATACGAAGCAGATCATGGGCTTTGGTGAAACGACCGACGAACCGTACGTCAATATGGAAGGTAAACGCGTGGTGGTGCTGGGCGGTGGCGATACCGCCATGGACTGTGTGCGGACCTCCGTTCGTCAGGGCGCAACGCATGTCACCTGTGCCTATCGCCGTGACGAAGAAAACATGCCGGGTTCCCGACGCGAAGTGAAAAACGCGCGTGAAGAAGGTGTGGAGTTCCAGTTCAACGTGCAGCCGCTGGGTATTGAAATCAATGCGAATGGTAAAGTCAGCGGCGTGAAAATGGCACGTACCGAAATGGGTGCGCCGGATGCGAAAGGCCGCCGTCGTGCGGAAATCGTCCCCGGTTCCGAACATGTGGTTCCGGCGGATGCCGTTGTGATGGCGTTTGGCTTCCGCCCCCATAACATGGAGTGGCTGGCAAAACACAGCGTCGAACTGGATTCTCAGGGCCGTATTATCGCGCCGGAAGGCAGCGATAACGCCTTCCAGACCAGCAATCCGAAAATCTTCGCCGGCGGTGACATTGTGCGTGGTTCGGATCTGGTGGTGACCGCCATTGCCGAAGGCCGCAAAGCGGCTGACGGGATCATGAACTGGCTGGAAGTGTAGTAAACCTTTCTGACTCCCCTGCTCTGAGTTCTCGCTCAGGGATGGGGAGTCACCCTTTCTTTTCGCTATATCCCACCTTCATTCTTCGAAAGCGGCTCGCAAATTTCGCCGTAAATGAATGTAATGGGCTGAGTAGAATTGACCGTATATCCCTTTAAATGTACTGATAGCGAGATATTTTCAATCCGTAACTATCATGTCAGGGATAATATGATGGCAACAACATCGGCACAGCCCGCCGGCGATTATCAGCAAATCCACAACGGCATAATCCATCTGCTGGATACTGCCAGGACAGAGACCGTCCGCAATATCAACGCGATCATGACGGCGACGTACTGGGAAATAGGTCGACGTATTGTCCAGTTTGAGCAGGGCGGTGAAACGCGGGCAGCTTATGGTGCTCAACTGATTGAGCAACTGTCCATAGATTTAACCCGGCGCTATAAGCGTGGTTTCTCAACCGGCAACCTGCGGCAAATTAGAGCTTTTTACCTATATTTTCAGCATATTGAAATTCACCAGACACTGTCTGGCGAAACTTTAAATCTCAAACAACTCGCCAGGATATTCCCGCTGCCCTGGTCAGCCTATGTCCGTCTCCTGTCAGTTAAAAACCCCGATGCCCGCACCTTTTACGAGAAAGAAACATTACGCAACGGTTGGTCAGTACGACAACTCGCTCGGCAAATCGCGTCTCAGTTTTACGAACGTACGCTGCTGTCTCATGATAAACCCGCGTTGCTGCAACAGGCTGCGCCCACCGTGCCCGAAGTCTTACCAGAACACGCAATACGCGATCCCTTTATTCTCGAATTCCTCGATCTGAAAGATGTGTATTCTGAATCCGATCTGGAAGAAGCACTGATTAACCATCTGATGGAGTTTATGCTTGAACTCGGGGACGATTTTGCGTTTGTCAGCCGACAGCGCCGGTTACGCATTGACGATAGCTGGTTTCGCGTCGACCTGCTTTTCTTCCATCGCCGCTTGCGTTGTCTGTTAGTTGTTGACCTGAAAATGGGCAAATTCAGCTATGCCGATGCACGACAAATGAACATGTACCTTAACTACGCCAAAGAGCACTGGACAATGCCGGGGGAAAATCCGCCAGTAGGGTTAATCCTGTGTGCGGGAAAAGGGGCTGGAGAAGCGCACTACGCGCTGAACGGTTTACCGAATACCGTGATGGCAAGTGAATATAAAGTGCAATTGCCTGACGAAAAATTACTGGCAGATGAACTCATTCGTTCGCAATTGGCACTGACAGCGCAGCAAGCGGTATCCTCAGAAACATCATTGACAAAATAATGAACGGGATGGATGTGTAAAGCGTAAGACCGGATGGTAAAAACCATCCGGCATTTTCATGCGACTAACAGGCTGGCGCGAACCTTGACGACAACTTTCTTAATCTCTTTCGGTTCTCCCACGCTGCACCCCGGTTTGTGCGGCTCTCCGGGCATTAACACCGCGAACATGCCTGGCTGTAGGGTAATGGTCTGACTACCCGCTATCTCGCGACAAAGCTGATAATCCTCTTCAACATGTACCTCTTCACATTGCCGCGCAGAATCCGCCACGCCGAAATGAATGCGTTCCTCTCCCGCCAGCAGTAGCTGGATATCGATGTATTGCTCGTGCAGTTCGGCCTTTTTCTCTGAGGCCGATTGCGTGGCAAACTGCATTACGTTCATAAAGATATCGTCCCCGCGTAGCTCAACGCGACCAGGGGATTGCTCCTGCGGTCTGGCGGTCAACGCCAGCGTCAGCGCCTCTTCCAGCACGGGATGTAAACCGGCAGCAGACAACGAACGAACTTCACCTAATATCATCTTTCTCCCCTTTCGCTAACAATGCCGCGCCCAGCAGTCCCGCGTCGTGGCGGTAGTGTGCCGGGCTTAATTCTACGTGATAAACCGAAGGCATCCGTTCGAGACAGGCGCGGACCTGCGACAGATACCCTTGCGCCAGCCCAACGCTGCCGCCGACAACCACCCGCTGACAATCGGTGACCGCTTTCGTATCGGCAATCAGCCGTGCCAGCACCTGTGCGGAGTCAGCGACAAGTCGGTGGGCCTGTTCATCCCCTTCTGCCGCGCGGGCAAAAATGGTTTTCGCATCGCATCCGGCAAGCGAGCCTTGCGCTGCGGCAGCAATACCGCGTCCCGACGCGATAGCCTCGACACATCCCACTCGTCCACAGCCGCACACCGGCCCATTAGGGTCCGCGAGGGTATGACCCAGATGTCCGGCCAAACCACCGGTACCGGTGACTAGCTGACCGTCGCTGACCACACCGCCGCCGACGCCGGTTGAAACGGTGATAAACACCATATCCCGCGTTTCATCGGCAATTGCATGATATTCCGCCCATGCGGCAGCCTGTGCATCGTTGATCGCCAGCGTTGGTAAGCCGGTGAGGGCTTCTAACGTCTGCACCAGCGGAAAGTGAAGCAACCCGCCCAAATTAGAGGGATTTATCGCCAACAGGTGGCCTTCGCGGATAATCCCCGTCGAGGCTATCGCCACCCGATGCGCTTGCGACTGCAACGGTTGCACCAGTGTTTTCAGCGCGTCGCGTAGTGCCGGAGACGTTTTACTAGCAGGGGTGGGCAGCTCACGACGTTCGCGAATCTGCAAATCATCCTCCACCAGCGCGGCGGCGAGTTTCGTACCGCCAATATCAATGGCCAGCGTCGTCATAGCACCGCCCTTTTCAACGCTGTGTTATACCATTCACAGATGTGCTCCAGCCGGGTAATCGCAGATCCGACCGTCACTGCCCAGGCGCCGTGACGCATTGCTTCACCGGCCTGCGCCGGGGTATTGTAGCGGCCTTCAGCAATCACCCGGCACCCGGCTTCACTCAGCGATTTCACTAGCGCCAGATCCGGTTCATCAGGGGTTTCTGCGGTGGTGTAACCCGAAAGCGTGGTGCCAATAATGTCTGCACCGAGCGCCTGACAGGCCAGGCCGTCCTCCTGTGAAGAGCAATCGGCCATTGCCAGCAACTGGTGGTGATGGATACGCGCCAGTAGCACCGCAACCGGCACCGGACGCACGCGGTCGGTGCCATCAATCGCGATAATGTCCGCGCCAGCCTGCGCCAGCGCATCGACATCCTCCAGAAACGCGGTGATGCGCACTGGAGAATCCGCGAGATCGCGTTTGAGAATACCGATTATCGGTACGGAAACCACGGCACGCGTCGCATTCAGATTCTCAATCCCTTCAATACGTAACGCGACGGCCCCAGCCTGCTCTGCCGCCAGCGCCATCGCCGCCACAATCTCGGGTTTATCCAGTGGGCTGCCGGGAACCGGCTGACAGGAGACAATCAAACCACCACGCGCGGCAATGCTTTTATCCAGTTGTGCAAGTAACGACATACTTCTTCCCTTACGTGTATTGCCCGGTGCAGGACCGGGCAAGTGGATTAACTTTTGCTTTTGACTAAGGGGCTTTTATCGCCGCCGAACGGGATAGCGCCGCTGAACGGCTTACCGTCAATGGCGTCATGGGTACGCAGCGCCTCCGGTCGCAGCCAGCGCTGGACGCGGGATGGCATATCCAGACCAATCAGTAGAATCACCACAAAGGTCAGGCTGAAAGAGAGCGATCCCAACGCGGTGCCCAGATCCAGTCGTTGGGCAATCAGCGCCCCCAGAATCGGTGCCAGCGCCCCGCCGAGCGCCCCGACGTTATAGGTGAAACCCAGACCCGCCGCACGCTGATCGGTATCGAAATAACCGCCAATCAGTTTCGGTAAGATTCCGGAGATCCCTTGCCCCAGCATCTGCTGGAAAAACAGAAGTAAACCAAGTACCCAGACATTGGTACCGCCAATGGCAAACACCGGAATGATCAGCAATTGTGAGGCCAACAGACTGTAAACATAAGCTTTGCGGGTCCCCAGCCAGTCACCAAGGAAGCCGCCGACGCAGCAGCCGACCGCAGCACCAAAGCCGCTAAAGAAGAGTACGCGCGCCACGGTGGAAGGATCGTATGCCAGTTCCGTTTTCAGATAGGTGGGCAACAGCGCCTGAATCGGCCACGAGTAGAGGAAAGCAAACAGGACAACAATCATGAGCATCACGCCCGTCGGCCAGCGCTTGCCGCTACTTTGTACCATGAAGCTGATAAAGATCACCGCGCACAGCAAACCCAGTACCGCGACAATCGCCGCATTTTGCAGGTCCCCGGCAAAACAGAACCACAGTGCGATCGCCGCCGCTGTCGTCATCAGAATGTTGACGACGCGATGCTCACCCCGATAGAGAATATCGACCATCGTGCGTACCGGCGCTTTGCCTTCATGCTTCTCTTTCCAGTCCTCTGCTTCCGGTATGTTTTTGCGCAGCCAGAGGGCAAAAATAATCGGCAGAATGCCAATGAAGAACAGCGCGCGCCAGCCCCAGACCGGCACCACCAGGCTGTAGACCTGAGCCGCAATCACGGCACCAACGGAGAACCCCGAGATCAGAAAACCACTGGCCTTATTACGCAGATGTTTTGGCCAGCTTTCAATAACATAGGTCGCACTGGAACCGTATTCGCCCGCCATCCCCATGCCAATCACCAGTCGGGCGATAAACATAGTGGTGTAACCCGGCGCAAAACCACAGGCCAGCGTTCCCATTGAAAACAGAATAATACTGGTGACCATCGCCAGACGACGCCCATACCGGTCACCCATCGCGCCCAGCATTAACCCGCCAAACCAGCGTGAAATAAAGGCTGCCGAAATCAGGCTCGCCGCCTGAACCGTCGTCAGCCCGAACTCTCCTTGTACTTCCGTCAGCACAAGGGCTATCAACACAAAATCAAAACCATCCAGCAAATATCCCAACCATGCGGCGGAGAATGCCCGCCATTGCGCCCGGTTGAGATGGCGATACCACGGGATGCTTTGGGTAGAAGTACTCATTTTACTCTCCCGACGATTTTTGTTGTTGTGCCGGATAACGATTCAGCCTTATCCGGCACACTATGCTTTTTTGTCGGCCGGGTAAGCGCAGCGCCCCCGGCACTACGTTACGCGGTTACGCCTTCTCTGCCATTAACTGCTGCGCCAACGCCTTCAGTTCCGGCAGATATTTTTCATCCACGGGGGCAAACGGCTTACGGCACAGCGGTACAGAAACCACGTCCATATAGTGCAGAACCGTTTTCAGCCCACGGAACACGCCAGCCTTAATGAGGAGATCGATAACCTTATTGCACTCTGTTTGCAGTTTTTGCGCAGTCCGGATATCTCCTTCTTTGAGCGCTTTCACAATTCCCAGATATCGCCAGCCCATGATGTTGTAAGTGCTGCCGATACCGCCGTCCGCTCCGGCCAGCAGGCCTGAAGCGAAAATTTCGTCATAACCGTTATAAAGCACCAGATCCGGATGCTCGCGACGGATCTGCTCCATCTGGAACAGATCGCCCGATGTTTGCTTCAGTGCACCTACGCCCGGCAGGGTGACCAACGTGTTGATCTGATCCAGCGTTAACTTCACGCCGCTCAACGCCGGAATGTTATAGACCACCATCGGCAAACCATCCGCCGAATCAATAATGGCCCGGTAATGATCGCAGTGCTCTTCAAAGCTGAACGGATAGTAGAACGGCGTCACCGCAGAGACCGCGTCAAAGCCGTAACGATGCGCGGCACGGGCGAGCTGCTGGCTCTCATGGGTGCTGACCGTTCCAACGTGAGCGATCAGCGTGACTTTGCCCTTCGCCTCTTCCGCGACGACTTCCAGCACCTGCTCCCTTTCCGCACAGCTCTGTACAAAGGCTTCGCCGGTGGAACCGCCCACGTACAGCCCATCGATCCCCTGAGCGATGTTAAAACGCACCAGCCGGCGCAGGCTTTCAATATCCAGCTTCTGTTGGTTATCGAAAGGGGTTAACAACGCTGGCATTACGCCTCGTAACTCTTTTGCCATAACGACCTCTGTCATGATTAGTGTTATCTAACTGCATACCTTTATACCTGTTATACCAGATCAAATAAGCAGCAATACAATACAGAACGCTTATAGTGCGATCTGCTTCACTAAACGATCGTCAGGATCGCGATCACTTACGCATTTTTGAATGTTGACCGAGGGCGTGCCAGGTGGCGGAAACGCTGTTGAGATGAGATTGCAGTGCGCGATCGGCCTCATCTGGATCGCGTCGGCGAATCGCATCAACGATAGCGATATGCTGCTGATAACTTACGTTATTATGCTCGAAGAGCTCGCGATCCGGCA
Source organism: Citrobacter sp. LST-B2 (assembly GCF_057983045.1). NCBI lineage: Bacteria > Pseudomonadati > Pseudomonadota > Gammaproteobacteria > Enterobacterales > Enterobacteriaceae > Citrobacter > Citrobacter sp. LST-B2. Next base: position 535,280 of record NZ_CP192598.1, on the reverse strand, counting down.
CGGTCGGGCGAGCGGCGATCAGCCAGTCCAGCAGCGCAACGTGGATCGCCATAAAGATCGGATTGCCGGGGATCTCCGCCAGCACGCGATGAAAATCGACATCTGAACGGATGAACAGCGTATTGTCATCCAGCGACTGGCTGTTGATCTCCAGCGCTTTTGCCAGCAGATCGATCTGTTCTTCTGTGGCATTCTCCGCTGCATAACGCACGAGACTGGACTCAAAGAACAGGCGCAACTGCTCAAAGTGGGCAATGCCGCCAGGATGTGCGAGGAAATCTTTTGCCATTCCGGACAGCTCACCAATGATGGTATCCGCCGAAGGACGGGAAACACGGGCACGTTCGCCGTTGTTGATTTGCACCAGGCCTTTACGCTTCAGCGCGGCCAGTGCCTCACGCACAGAGGGACGACCGACGTTGAAAAAGGCCATCAGTTCCCGTTCGGACGGCAACTGTTCCCCCTCGCCGAACTCACGGCGACGGATCATCTGCTCTAACTCTTCCTCGACCATTTCCGACAGCTTTTTTCGCGCCAGCGGACGACGGCGAAGGCTACGCCCAATAGTGGCTGGAGAATCTTCTGCTTGAGAATCGAATGCGTTCATAAGACCTATTTGCGAGTCACGGTGACAAACAACAGCAGGCTCATCGTAACACAGGATCGGAAGGAGGGTGAAACCACGGTCGGTGCGATCAAAAACAGGCCCAGCGGGGCCTGTTTTCATCTATTTAACAACACGTAATGCCGGTCGCCCACCACGCGGCGGCGGCGGATCGTCATCCGGATTGTTGTCATCGTCATGATCCGGTTTATCACCATCAATGACTGACATAACGGTTTCGCTCTCTGCGCCAGAAGTCGCGTCATCATCATTAAGACTGGCAACATCTTCGTCATAGGCCGCTTCCGGTTCAAACATCGTTCCGGCACCGTTTTCACGCGCATAAATAGCCAGCACTGCCGCTAATGGCACAGAAACCTGACGCGGAACGCCGCCGAAACGCGCATTAAAACGCACCTCATCGTTAGCCAGTTCCAGATTCCCCACCGCGCGCGGTGCAATGTTCAGGACAATCTGCCCGTCGCGGGCATATTCCATCGGAACATGCACACCCGGCAACGTCACATCCACCACCAGGTGCGGCGTGAGCTGGTTGTCCAGCAACCACTCATAAAATGCACGCAGCAGATACGGACGGCGCGGTGTTAGCTGTGACAAATCCATCAGTATTAACCCCGGCCAAGACGCATTTCGCGTTCAGCTTCGGTTAAGGACGCCAGGAAAGAATCACGCTCAAAGACGCGGGTCATGTAACCCTTCAGCTCTTTCGCGCCCGCACCGCTGAACTCAATACCCAGCTGCGGCAGACGCCACAACAGCGGCGCCAGGTAGCAATCCACCAGGCTGAATTCATCGCTCAGGAAATACGGTTTCTGACCGAATACCGGTGCAATCGCCTGCAGTTCTTCACGCAGTTGTTTGCGAGCAACGTCAGCTTCTGAAGCAGACCCGTTAACGATGACGTTCATCAGCGTATACCAGTCTTTTTCGATACGGTGCATGTACAGGCGGCTTTCGCCACGTGCTACCGGGTAAACCGGCATTAATGGCGGATGCGGGAAACGCTCATCCAGGTATTCCATAATGATGCGAGATTCCCACAGGGTCAGCTCACGATCTACCAGTGTCGGGACGCTCTGATTCGGGTTGAGGTCAATCAGATCCTGAGGTGGATTGTCCTTTTCCACGTGCTCGATCTCGAAACTTACACCTTTCTCAGCCAGCACAATGCGGACCTGATGGCTATAGATGTCAGTAGGACCAGAAAACAGCGTCATTACCGAACGTTTGTTGGCAGCGACAGCCATGAAAACCTCCAGGTATATTCAGAATTTTTACTGCTACCAGCCATCGCATGGCCAGTCAGAAGTGATGTCACCCACGTCGGAAAAGTCATCATCGTTCAAAAAGCAAACAAAAAATGAGCAATACCCGATATTTGGGCAGAAAATTGGATGATAGTTTACCAGATTTTGTGACCTTTGTGGTGAGTCGATTCTGGAAATGGGGAAAAAGAGGGTTTTGTCAGAGGATTACGCCAGATTTATCCATAAAAAAACCCGCCGAAGCGGGTTTTTTCGCCAACCGTAATCTGCCAAAGGCAGAAAACAATTAACGTTTGGAGAACTGCGGACGACGACGTGCTTTACGCAGGCCGACTTTCTTACGTTCAACCTGACGAGCATCACGAGTAACGAAGCCTGCTTTACGCAGTTCGGAACGCAGGGACTCGTCGTACTCCATCAGAGCGCGGGTGATACCGTGACGGATCGCACCAGCCTGACCAGAGATACCACCACCTTTAACAGTGATGTACAGATCCAGTTTCTCAACCATGTCGACCAGTTCCAGCGGCTGACGAACTACCATGCGGGCAGTTTCACGACCAAAGTACTGTTCCAGAGAACGTTGGTTGATAACGATTTTGCCGTTGCCCGGTTTGATGAAAACGCGAGCTGCGGAACTTTTGCGGCGACCAGTGCCGTAGTATTGATTTTCAGCCATTGCCTATAATCCCGATTAGATGTCAAGAACTTGCGGTTGCTGTGCCGCGTGGTTGTGCTCGTTGCCAGCGTAAACTTTCAGTTTACGGAACATAGCACGACCCAGCGGGCCTTTTGGCAGCATGCCTTTAACCGCGATTTCAATCACACGCTCAGGACGGCGAGCAATCATCTCTTCAAAGGTCGCTTCTTTGATACCACCGATGTGACCGGTGTGGTGATAGTACACTTTGTCAGTACGCTTGTTGCCGGTTACAGCAACTTTGTCAGCGTTCAGAACGATGATGTAATCACCGGTATCTACGTGCGGAGTGTATTCCGCTTTATGCTTACCGCGCAGGCGAATAGCCAGTTCAGTAGCCAGACGGCCCAGAGTTTTACCGGTCGCGTCAACAACGTACCAGTCGCGTTTTACGGTTTCTGGTTTAGCTGTAAAAGTTTTCATTAAAAGCTTACCCAATAAATAAGTTACACGTTGGTGAACACCCAAACGTTATGTCAGTTGAGGTTCACACGACAAAGTCCGGCAAACCTACCCCTTCGAATAGCCAATGCCAGCACACAAAAAGTTTTGGGAAAAAAACTTTCTTGTAACGTGGGGTCGCAAGATTATAGAGAAGTCGGGGTCAAAGATCGACCCCTTTCTGTGATTTGCACAACAGTTTATTGGCCGCGATCAGGGCATGTGTTCTTGCTTGAGATATTCCTCGCTCTGCATCTCCTGCAAACGCGACAGACAGCGCTGGAATTCGAACTTCAGTCGCTCCCCCTGATACACCTCATATAAAGGCACAGCGGCGCTTACCACCAGCTTGACGTGGCGTTCGTAAAATTCATCCACCAGCGCGATAAAACGACGCGCTTCGCTTTCCATTAACGGTGTCATCACCGGCACGTCAAACAGCATAACCGTATGGTAGAGGCGTGACAGCGCAATATAGTCGTGCTGGCTGCGGGCATCAATGCACAGCGTATGAAATGAGACCGCCAGCGTCTGGTTTTCCATGCCCAGCGTCGGCAATGGACGATGATTAATCTCCAGAACCGGTCCCTGCTGTTCACGTTTGGTGCCAGCCAGCGCCAGCCAGAGGTTATCCATCTGCTGCTGCGTTTCTTTATTCAGTGGTGAGAGCCACAAATGCGCCTGGGTCAACGTCCGCAGTCGATAATCCACGCCTGCGTCTACGTTCATGATGTCGCAATGCTGCTTAATCGCATCGATGGCGGGAAGAAAACGCGTACGCTGTAACCCGTTACGGTACAGCTCATCTGGCGGAATATTCGAAGTTGCCACCAGCGTAATACCGCGCGCAAACAGCGCCTTCATCAGGCCGCCGAGCAGCATGGCATCGGTAATATCAGACACAAAAAACTCATCAAAGCACAGCACATCTGTTTCTGCCTTAAAACGGTCGGCCACGATGTCGAGCGGATCGGTTTGTCCCTGCAGCGCGGTTAACTCCTCATGCACGCGCAGCATGAAGCGATGGAAGTGCAGACGCTGCTTACGAACGCCAGGCAGGCTGTGGTAGAACAGATCCATCAGCCAGGTTTTCCCCCGACCAACGCCCCCCCACATATATAAGCCTCGCACCGGCGCGCTGTGTACCTCTTCCTTTTTCCCCAGCAGTTTGCCCACGCGGGCCATAAACCCTTTTGCGTCGGGAACCGCAGGGGGGTTCGCCGTTAACGCCTGGTAAATGATCTCCAGGCGATTGACCGCTTCTCTCTGCACGTCGTCGGGTTGGTGAGTGCCTTCGTTAATGGCTTTCAGGTAACGCGATGTGGGGGTAAAGCTCTGCATGATGTTATTGTTATTCCTTGAAAATCGGTGTGCCGTCGTTCACGGTTGACGAAAAAAAGGCCGTTCTACACTACGCGATATAAAGACGGGATTCCACTTCTGTGGGATTAGCGGTTATAGTGGCAGTATCAGGCGCAGGCATGGAGCCTAAAGCCAACACCCTACGGAAACAAAAGACAACGGGAGATGTTCATGACCTGGGAATATGCGCTAATTGGGTTAGTCGTCGGCATCATCGTCGGTGCTGTAGCCATGCGTTTTGGTAACCGGAAATTACGCCAGCAACAGGCGTTGCAGTACGAACTGGAAAAGAATAAAGCTGAGCTGGAAGAGTACCGCGAAGAACTGGTCAGCCATTTTGCCCGCAGCGCCGAGTTGCTGGACACCATGGCTCACGATTACCGTCAGCTGTATCAGCACATGGCGAAAAGCTCCAGCAGCCTGCTGCCGGAACTGTCTGCGGAATCTAACCCGTTCCGTAACCGTCTGGCTGAATCTGAAGCCGGCAACGACCAGGCTCCGGTACAAATGCCGCGTGACTACTCCGAAGGCGCATCCGGCCTGCTGCGTAGTGGCGCAAAGCGCGACTGACTGCACAGCGATAATATTTTTCCTGGGCGCAGCGATTGCGCCCACCTCTTCTCTCCCGTCCCGACTATCATTTAATCATTATCCGCATTGTTAGCAGACTGAAAATTCAATAACATCAAACTGTTTTGAATCGTCTTTCCCTTTACTCAAGGTACGAGAGCAGGATCAATGAAAATACAAACCCAGCTGTTGAGTGCATTAGCGTTAAGTGTCGGGTTAACTCTCTCGGCGCCGTTTCAGGCCATTGCGTCGATCCCAGGCCAGGTTCCCGGCCAGCCCGCGCTTCCCAGTCTTGCCCCGATGCTCGAAAAAGTGCTGCCTGCCGTCGTTAGCGTGAAGGTTGAAGGCACCGCCACTCAAACGCAGAAAGTCCCGGAAGAGTTTAAAAAATTCTTTGGCGATGATCTGCCCGATCAGCAGGCACAGCCGTTTGAAGGACTGGGTTCCGGGGTCATTATCGATGCCGCAAAAGGCTATGTTCTGACCAACAATCATGTGATTAATCAGGCGCAGAAAATCAGCGTTCAGTTGAATGACGGGCGTGAATTCGAGGCCAAACTGATTGGCAGCGACGATCAAAGCGACATCGCCCTGCTGCAAATTCAAAACGCCAGCAAGCTGACGCAAATCGCCATCGCCGACTCGGATAAACTGCGCGTTGGTGATTTTGCTGTGGCGGTCGGTAACCCGTTTGGTCTGGGGCAAACCGCCACCTCCGGTATCGTCTCCGCGCTGGGACGCAGTGGGTTGAACCTGGAAGGTCTGGAGAACTTTATTCAAACCGATGCTTCAATCAACCGCGGGAACTCCGGCGGCGCGCTGCTTAACCTGAACGGCGAGCTGATCGGTATTAACACCGCTATTCTTGCGCCTGGCGGCGGCAGCGTCGGGATCGGTTTTGCCATCCCCAGCAATATGGCCCGCATCCTGGCGCAGCAGCTGATTCAGTTTGGTGAAATCAAGCGGGGCCTGTTGGGGATTAAAGGGACCGAAATGTCCGCCGACATCGCCAAAGCATTCAAGATAGATGTGCAGCGCGGTGCCTTTGTCAGCGAAGTACTGCCAAACTCCGGTTCAGCCAAAGCGGGCATTAAGTCCGGCGATGTGATTACCAGTCTCAACGGCAAACCGCTCAACAGTTTTGCTGAGCTGCGCTCCAGGATTGCCACCACAGAACCCGGTACTAAAGTGAAGCTGGGCCTGTTGCGTAACGGCAAACCGCTGGAAGTGGAAGTGACACTTGATACCAGCACCTCGTCATCTGCCAGCGCGGAGATGATTGCCCCGGCATTACAGGGTGCGACGCTGAGCGATGGTCAGCTCAAAGACGGCAGCAAAGGTATCAAAATTGACAGCGTTGAAAAGAGCAGTCCCGCCGCGCAGGCTGGTTTGCAGAAGGATGATGTGATCATCGGGGTCAACCGTGACCGCGTGAATTCTATCGCTGAGATGCGCAAAGTGCTGGAAGCCAAACCGTCTATTATTGCGCTACAGATCGTCCGCGGTAACGAGAGCATTTATCTGCTCCTGCGTTAAATCCAGACGACCGGGCATCAGCCTCGCGTGTGATGTCCGGTTAACTCGTGATATGCTGCTGCCGTTCCCTTTATTAATGACGCCTCCATCATGTTAGTGAAGCTCTTACGTTCGGTCGCAATTGGTTTGATTGTTGGTGCCATTCTTCTGGCCGCCATGCCTTCGCTACGCAAAATCAACACGCTTTCTGCACCGCAATATGACAGTGCCGACGAGACGCCCGCCAGCTATAACTCTGCGGTACGTCGTGCGGCCCCCGCTGTGGTCAACGTCTATAACCGCAGTATGAACAGCACCGCGCATAATCAGCTGGAAATCCGCACCCTGGGTTCAGGTGTAATCATGGATCAGCGCGGCTACATCATTACCAACAAGCATGTGATCAACGATGCCGATCAAATCATCGTCGCCTTGCAGGATGGACGTGTGTTTGAAGCGCTGCTGGTTGGCTCCGATACGCTGACCGACCTGGCGGTACTGAAAATCAACGCCACTGGCGGTCTGCCGACGATTCCGATCAACGCCGGACGTTCACCGCATATCGGTGACGTAGTCCTGGCGATCGGTAACCCTTATAATCTCGGACAAACCATCACCCAGGGCATTATCAGCGCCACGGGGCGTATCGGCCTGAACCCAACCGGACGACAGAACTTCCTGCAAACGGATGCCTCGATCAACCACGGTAACTCTGGTGGGGCACTGGTGAACTCGCTGGGTGAGCTCATGGGTATCAACACCCTGTCGTTTGATAAAAGCAACGACGGCGAAACGCCGGAAGGGATTGGCTTTGCCATTCCGTTCCAGCTGGCAACCAAAATTATGGATAAGCTGATCCGCGATGGCCGTGTTATCCGTGGCTACATTGGGATTGGTGGTCGTGAAATTGCCCCACTGCACACGCAGGGCGGCGGTATGGACCAAATCCAGGGGATCGTCGTGAACGAAGTGGCGCCGGATGGCCCGGCGGCGCAGGCCGGTATTCAGGTTAACGATCTGATTATCTCCGTGAACAGCAGACCGGCGGTCTCCGCACTGGAAACCATGGACCAGGTAGCAGAGATTCGACCAGGTTCGGTCATTCCGGTGATTGTCATGCGTGATGATAAGAAGCTGACGCTACAGGTCACTATTCAGGAATACCCGGCAACCAATTAGTTATCGGCAATCAGGCAATAAAAAACCGGAGACATATTGCTCCGGTTTTTTTATGGCTTCGCGGTTCGCTTACTTGTTAACGAACTCTTCACCCAGTTGAATATCTTTCTTCAGGGTATCCAGCATACCTTCCAGCGCATTCTGCTCGAATGCGCTCAGTTTGCCGATAGACTGACGCTCTTCGACGCCGTTTTTACCCAGCAGCAGCGGCTGCGAGAAGAAACGTGCGTACTGACCGTCACCTTCAACGTAGGCACATTCAACAACGCCTTTTTCGCCCTGCAGTGCGCGCACCAGAGAAAGACCGAAACGAGCGGCCGCCTGGCCCATAGACAGGGTTGCCGATCCGCCACCCGCCTTCGCTTCAACCACTTCGGTACCTGCGTTCTGAATACGCTTGGTCAGGTCAGCGACTTCCTGGTCAGTGAAGCTCACGCCCGGGATCTGCGACAGCAGTGGCAGAATGGTCACGCCAGAGTGTCCGCCGATAACCGGAACTTCAACTTCAGTCGGCAGTTTACCTTTCAGTTCCGCCACAAAGGTGTTGGAGCGGATGATATCCAGCGTGGTTACGCCAAACAGTTTATTTTTGTCGTAAACGCCCGCTTTTTTCAGTACTTCTGCTGCAATAGCGACGGTGGTGTTCACCGGGTTGGTGATGATACCGATGCAGGCTTTTGGACAGGTCGTCGCGATCTGCTGTACCAGGTTCTTCACGATGCCCGCATTGACGTTAAACAGGTCGGAACGATCCATACCCGGTTTACGCGCTACACCTGCGGAGATCAGCACCACGTCCGCACCGTGCAGTGCAGGGGTCGCGTCTTCACCGGAGAAGCCTTTGATTTTCACAGCAGTTGGGATATGGCTAAGATCTACAGCCACACCGGGAGTCACTGGAGCGATGTCGTACAGGGAGAGTTCTGAACCTGAAGGCAGTTGGGTTTTTAACAGTAGTGCAAGCGCCTGGCCGATACCGCCGGCAGCGCCGAGGACTGCGACTTTCATCCTAAACTCCTTATTATATTGATAAACTAGTGTTTGTTGCTCCGCGGCGGCGACGTTAAACCACAAATTCGATGAATACAATCACCCGTATTCAATTCTGTGTTGTCACGCGAATTTAGCTTTTATGCATTTAATTGACGTAATCCGAAGCTGTCTGTGCAGTAGAGCAACTTTCCAACAGGTGGTGACAATATACCCTACTACCAGCCCAAAACAACATCAATTTGATAACAATTAATTTACTTTTAAGCTTATTTGCGAGGCGTGACACAGGCATGTTTCTTGATAACAATATTTGATAAAATTCCGCTCTTTCATAACATTATTTCAGCCTTCACTTGGGCAGACTATTTGCATAAAAATTCATCTGTATGCATAATAATGTTGTTTCCACTCTCATACTACGGGTGACTTATGCGAAGCTCAGCTAAGCAAGAAGAATTAGTTAAAGCGTTTAAAGCGCTACTTAAAGAAGAAAAATTCAGCTCTCAGGGCGAAATTGTCCTCGCATTGCAGGATCAAGGCTTTGATAACATCAACCAGTCCAAAGTGTCACGCATGCTGACAAAGTTTGGGGCAGTCCGTACCCGCAATGCGAAAATGGAGATGGTGTACTGCCTTCCGGCTGAACTGGGCGTACCCACCACCTCCAGCCCACTGAAAAACCTGGTTCTTGATATCGATTTTAACGATGCAGTGGTGGTGATCCACACAAGTCCTGGCGCGGCGCAGTTGATCGCCCGCCTGCTGGACTCGCTGGGTAAAGCTGAAGGCATTCTGGGCACCATCGCCGGGGATGACACCATCTTTACCACCCCGGCTAATGGCTTTACGGTAAAAGATCTCTACGAAGCCATTCTGGAGCTGTTCGAACAAGAGCTCTGACCCTCTCACCCCGTCGTCTGAGGCGGCGGGGTAAAACCCTGCTTTAACGTTCACTTCCCGTTATTTTATCTGCCTGTTATTTAGCAAATAGTGCGTTTATCTGCCCAAAATCATTCAAGCAGTGAATATGCTCATGCAAAACCGCACAAATCGCAAAATTTCATATCCATATGATTTTATTAGATATAAACAAAAAACCATCACTTTTTAATTCCAGACAGGCATAAAAAAATAAATTTTCATTACTTACGCATTGCTGAAACCATTAGCGTGGTATTAATTTATCACGTGATTAGTGTATGCTTGATTTTGTGATGAGGGTCACGAAACGAAGACCCCCAATAATAAATTCGACGAGGTACTTATCATGAAAATCAAAACAACTGTTGCTGCGTTAAGCGTTCTCTCTGTTCTTTCATTCGGCGCATTCGCCGCAGATTCTATCAACGCAGAACAAGCACAAAATCGCGAAGCGATTGGCTCTGTCTCCGTAAGTGCAATCGGCTCCAGCCCAATGGACATGCATGAAATGCTGAACAAGAAAGCCCAGGAAAAAGGCGCATCAGCGTATCAGATCACCGAAGCCCGTAGCGGTGACACCTGGCATGCCACTGCCGAATTGTACAAATAAACCCTCGTCGTCTAGTCCGACGACCTTGCCCCCGACTGTCGGGGGCTTTTTTATCTCTCAATGACGAACATTAAAACGCAACTGACCTTCCAGTTCTTCTTCTGCTTCATCAAACAACAAAATCAGTGCGCCATAACGCCGGCGTGATTTCTCGGGTAGATGTACAAACTCGATCTCCAGCGGTAACGGCAGCGCTTCACTCATGATGATGTCCCACAGAGAGTCGAGATCGCTTACTTTCTCTTTGGCCAGGCCAAACATTCGCGCAAACTCACGATAAAAGTCGTCCTGATCCTCAATTTCATCAAAATCAAATGTATAGATATTCATCTATCGCCACCTTCCCGATATCGGTCTGACTACAGGCCGCCAATATGCAGGGTTTTCACTTCCAGAAATTCGTCTAACCCCAGAACCGATCCTTCACGTCCCAGCCCGGACTCTTTCACCCCGCCAAACGGTCCCAACTCGGTGGAAACCGCACATTCGTTTATCCCGATCATACCGCTCTCAATAGCCTGAGAGACGCGGAACACCCGTTGTAGGTTTTGCGTATAGAAGTAAGCGGCCAGGCCAAACGGCGTGTTGTTCGCGCGCTCAATTACCTCTTCTTCTCGGGTAAAGCGGAAGCAAGCGGCAACCGGTCCAAATGTCTCTTCGCTCGCCAGTTTCATGTCATCACGACATTCACCCAATACCGTTGGTTGCCAGAAGTTACCGCCGAGTGCGTGCGCTTTCCCGCCCGCCAGCACTTTGGCTCCTTTCGCAACGGCATCTTCCACATGCTCACGCACTTTATCGACCGCAGACGGTTCGATCAGCGGCCCGACGACGACGCCGTCATCCAGGCCATTCCCCACCTGCAATGCCTGAACCGCATCGGCCAGTTTGCGGGTGAATTCGTCGTAGACACTCTCCTGGATATAAAAACGGTTCACGCTGACACAAACCTGCCCGGCATTACGGAACTTATTGGCAATAGCGCCTTTTACCGCCGCATCGATGTCCGCATCGTCAAACACGATATAGGGAGCATTGCCACCGAGTTCCATCGACACTTTTTTCATGGTTTCCGCGGCGTTACGCACCAGCGTTTTGCCGACAGCCGTTGAACCGGTGAACGAAATTTTGCGCACCGCATGGCTTGCCATGATGGCATCGCTGATTTCCGGTGTATTGCCCGCTACGGCATTGAGCACGCCATCAGGGACCCCCGCTTTCTTCGCCAGCGTAAGCAGCGCAAAGGCACTCAGCGGCGTGTTATTGGCCGGTTTTATCACCCCGGTACAGCCCGCCGCCAGCGCCGGGCCGAGCTTACGGGTCAGCATCGCCATCGGGAAATTCCACGGCGTAATGGCTGCCACAACACCAATCGGTTCGCGGGTCGCCAGAATGCGAGAGCCGGGTTTGATCGGCGGGATAATTTCGCCATTGGCACGCTTCGCCTGCTCGGCAAACCATTGGATAAAGCTGGCAGCGTATTCGACCTCACCCTCGGCTTCTTTCAGCGGTTTCCCCTGTTCGGTGGTCATCAACCGTCCCAGCCAGCTTTTGTTTTCGATGATCAATTCATACCAACGGTACAGAATTGCCGAGCGCTCTTTTGCCGTTTTTGCCCGCCAGGCAGGAAATGCCTTACTGGCCGCGGCAATCGCCTCCTCGGTCTGCTGTTTTCCTGCTTTCGCCACCTTCGCGATCGTGTCGCCGGTCGCCGGATTAATCACATCAAAGGTGGTATCAAGCGTTTTCCACTGCCCATCAACCAGATATCCCGTCTGAAAAAGTTCGTTGTCCTGAAGCGTTTGCATGGTGTTTTCTCCTTCTGATGTCCTGCATTGCGCACATCGAATAAGTATAGCCATAAAAAAACCGACGCTTTTGGCATCGGTTTCTGAGGGTTAGCTGTCGGTTAGCGCATGCTGGTACTTGTGCAACATACCGGTCAGCCGTTTCACCGGTTCGGTGACCTGCGGGGGCGCTTCCCAGACTCGCAGCTTTTCCTGATACACGTCCAGCTCATCCAGTAGCTGACCAAAGTAGCGTCGACGCTTGTCGTCATTCACGGCTGAAATGACATGATCCGCCGTACGACGCAACTGCTGGTGGAACGCGGAGAGATCGTCGTTGACCGGAATCGGCGCATCCCGCAGACGCTGGTGCGCAATGATCATGGTCAGCGCCAGACGGAACTTCGGCAAATCCCCCGGGAATTTATTCATCAACAGAAACAGCTGCTGATAAAGCGCGGGAAGATGGTTCTCTTTGCGTCGTACCACGTTGGTGGTCATCGCTGACACCGCCGCAGAAACAAACTGGTTGAGCAGCACACGACCCGTACGATCGCGAGAATTATCGCGCACAATCACAATGACCAGAAAGGCCAGTACGCAGCCCACAATCTGCCCTAACGCACTGTCCAGGAACTGGCTGAAGTGGAAGGTCATCGGGTTATCCAACACGATAATGTTAATGGTACTGGCCAGCGCGCCCATCGACCCCAGACGCCGCTTCTGTACTTCGATCCCCAAAAAGAATCCCAGCACCGCGAGGCTCAGACAAAGCAACAGCATGCTCTGTTGGGTATTGGGGAGGATCACCAGAAAATAGAGCGCCCCCAACGGCAGCGCGGCAAGCGTACCGTAGATAAAGTCGATAGCGACCATGCGTGGGTTCGGCAGACGCATCGCCAGCGAAGTCACCACCGCAATCATCACCATTGCGCCGTTACCGGAAGTCCAGCCTGTCCACAGCCAGAACAGCGTTCCCAGCACACAAGAGAGCGTGGTGCGCCAGAAGTTCACCATGGCATGGTGACGTTCCGCGGACTCGACTTTCACCACCGGTTCTCCCTGCAACACCTCCTCTTCCGTGGCGCTGATTTTGGTATTGCTGATCACGCCACGCTTCAGCAGCAGATAGCGCGTTGCCGCCCCAGCCCAGGTATATAGCGTGACGGGCGTTTCACGCTCACCGGTCCAGGCAATCACCCGGCGCAGGCGCTTAAGCTGCTTATGCACATCCTGCGCGGTTTCAACCGGCATGGCGAAAAACTCGCGGAAGGTATCGGTGATCAGCTCAGGACGCGTGTTCTGGATCAGATAGGTTTCGCAAGATTGCGTAATCATGGTCAGCGACAGGGTATTGATCGCCTTCAGGCGGCGATTCGCCCGCGCCCAGCGGGAGGATTCCATGTTCAGGTTGCTGCGCATTCCTTCCAGCGCCGTGGCCCGACGTACCAGATCGCCCCAGGCTTTGTCCACTTCTTCGCTATCGCCATGTTTAATGCACAACTGCATCAGTTGGTACTGCGCCACCAGCAGGCTATCCAGCTCACGATCGACCTCTTGCTTGATCGATCGTGGAGAAAAGAGCAGATCTGCGATAATGGCGCAGACAATCCCGATGACAATCTCGCTACAGCGTTCTACAGCAAACTGCGGCGTAAGCAGCGGTTCGGTTTGAATAGTGATGACAATAATCAGCGCGGTGTAGCCCGATAACCCCCATGCATAGGAGTTCTCAACGCGCACCAGCGAAGAGATCCACGTACAAAACCCCGCCCAGATACAGCACACCAGAATCATCAGCAAAGGTGCGCGGATCATCGCAATGATGATCACCAGTGCCGCAATACAACCAATAAAGGTGCCGACAATGCGCAACATCCCGCGATAACGAATCGCGCCAGAATACGGTTCACCGCCAGCGGCAAAGGCCGGACCCGCCGCGACAATCGCCGCCGTCAGCACCGCCCAGCGTGGTGTTTCAAGCTGAAAGTGAAAGCCAATAAACAACGCCAGGACAATCGCGCAGGCCAGTTTGACCGCAAAGCGAATGTGCTGGTTGGCGATGGAAAAAATGCCCATCGCGATTAACCAAATTCGCGCAGACGGTGCGCCATTTTACGGAAGAACGAATCATTATTTTCGTCACGATCCTGCTTGCCGGTGATCACGACAGTCGCCGTGGTGCCGGCAGGCCACAGATTTTCCTGCTGATCGTCAAGCTGGATACGCACCGGAACGCGCTGCGCCAGGCGTACCCATTCCAGATTGGAATCGATCGTCGCCATGCCTTTATCGTCGCGGGTACTGCTGGCATTGGTGACCCCTGCCGCGATGCTATCGACTCGCCCTTTTAACACCTTATTGCTACCCAACGGGGTAATTTCTGCGCGATAGCCCGGACGGACGCCCTCCAGCTTGGTCTCTTCCATATAGGCCAGCACATAGAAGGAGTTCTGTTTCACCAGCGCCACGGCGGTAGAGCCTCGGGTAATAAACTCACCGGTATAGACGTTCAGGTTGGTCACCCATCCATCCGCAGGCGCGCGAATGACGGTGCGTTCGAGATCTAACCTGGCGAGGTCGCGAGTCGCCTGCGCTTTAGCCAACTGATGTAATACGGTTTGCAGAACGTTATTGGCCTGATCAATCTCTTCACGGGACATCGCCTGGACGCCAAGACGGTTACGACGTCCGGCTTCCTGGCGTTTCTCTTGCGCCAGCACCTGATAATAGGCGACGTCGGCTTCGGCCTCTTCCAGCGCTTTTTGGTAGCGCGGTTGATCGATGGTGAACAGCACCTGATCTTTCTTCACCAGTTGATTATCATGCACCTTAACGGCAGTGATGAGTCCGGCAACGTCCGGCGCGATGGCAACCACGTCTGCGCTGAATCGGGCATCACGCGTCCACGGTGATTCAGTGTAATAGACCCAGGCGCGGAAAATAGCGATGAATGCCAGGATGACCAGTACGAGGGTAATGGCCGTACGGGAGATTTTTCTTGTTAGTGTTTTCACTTCAACCTCAAACGAACAGGCGCGATATCAAGTAAAAGAGACAGCAATACAGCGCAGTATTAAACAGAGCCGGATGCCAGACAAAATCATAGATGCCCGTAGGCACAAGCACCCGGCGCACCAGCCAGAAAATCGCCAGTGACAGAAGCAATTCAAAGAATATCGGTGGGAAGGACAGACCAAACACCACGATAACGGGAAACAGACTCATATTGACCTTGATATTGTAGAGAGTGCAGGCGATACAGTTTTCAGCAAATGTCGACGCGGAGAAGGGCAAGGAAAGCCAGGCGAGAGCGACATAGCCTTTATTTGAATAATAATATATTACCGTAACTGTTATGCTGTTATCTATAATATGTGATCTAAATCACTTTTAAGCCAGAGTGAATAATGGAACGATTAAAGCGCATGTCGGTGTTCGCGAAAGTGGTGGAATTTGGTTCCTTCACCGCCGCTGCCAGACAGCTACAAATGAGTGTTTCGTCGATTAGCCAGACGGTGGCAAAACTGGAAGATGAGCTGCAGGTCAAGCTGCTGAACCGCAGCACGCGTAGCATTGGCTTGACTGAAGCCGGGAAAATTTATTATCAGGGCTGTCGGCGTATGCTGCATGAAGTGCAGGATGTTCACGAGCAGCTTTATGCCTTTAACAACACGCCGATTGGTACGCTGCGCATTGGTTGTTCTTCAACCATGGCACAAAATGTCCTCGCGGGGATCACCGCTAAAATGCTCAAAGAGCACCCTGGCCTGACGGTCAATCTGGTCACCGGTATTCCGGCCCCCGACCTGATTGCCGACGGTCTGGATGTGGTTATCCGCGTGGGTGCCCTCCAGGATTCAAGCCTGTTTTCCCGTCGCCTGGGTGCAATGCCGATGGTGTTATGCGCGGCGAAACGCTATCTCGCACAGTATGGGACACCGGAAAAACCGGCCGATCTCACCAACCACTCCTGGCTGGAATACAGCGTGCGTCCGGATAATGAGTTTGAGCTGATCGCCCCGGAAGGGATCTCCACGCGACTGATCCCACAGGGACGCTTTGTGACCAACGATCCAATGACCCTCAGCCGCTGGCTGACCGCCGGCGCAGGGGTGGCCTACGTCCCGCTGATGTGGGTGATCAATGAGATCAACCGGGGCGAGCTTGAGATCTTACTGCCGCGCTACCAGTCCGATCCGCGTCCGGTCTATGCGCTGTATACCGAAAAAGACAAACTGCCGCTGAAAGTACAGGTAGTGATTAACTATTTGACCGACTATTTCGTCGACGTGGCACAGATTTTTCAGGGAATGTATGGTCGGGGAAAAGAAAAGTGAGAAATTGCCCGGTGGCGCTGCCGCTTACCGGGCCTATGGGAGCATCAGTTGTTGACCGGACAGGCGTAAACCACTATCCGGCAACGGACAGTCAGGCGGTGCCGCCGACCGTCAGGTTATCCACTTTCAGCGTCGGTTGACCCACGCCCACCGGCAGGCTCTGACCTTCTTTGCCACAGACGCCGACGCCGTTATCCAGCTTCAGGTCGTTACCGACCATCGAAATCTGCTGCATCGCTTCGATACCTGAACCAATCAGCGTAGCCCCTTTCACCGGCTTCGTCACTTTGCCTTTCTCAATCAGATACGCCTCTGAGGTAGAGAAAACGAACTTACCGGAGGTGATATCCACCTGACCGCCGCCAAAGTTTGGCGCATAGATCCCGTACTCTACGGACTCAATGATCTCCTGCGGCGTGGATTTACCCGGCAGCATATAGGTGTTGGTCATACGCGGCATCGGCAGATGCGCATAAGACTCGCGGCGACCGTTTCCGGTCGGCGCAACGCCCATCAGGCGCGCATTCAGTTTGTCCTGCATGTAACCTTTCAAAATGCCGTTTTCGATCAATACATTGTATTGACCCGGCGTGCCTTCGTCGTCAATGGCCACCGACCCCCGGCGATCCGCCATCGTCCCATCGTCCACCACGGTGCACAGTTCAGAGGCGACCAGTTCGCCCATATGACCGCTGAATACCGATGTGCCGCGACGGTTAAAGTCCCCTTCCAGGCCATGTCCCACCGCTTCGTGCAGCAGTACGCCAGGCCAGCCAGCCCCCAACACAACGGGCAGCGTCCCGGCAGGTGCGGCGACCGCAGACAGGTTCACCAGCGCCATGCGCACGGCCTCTTTCGCCCACGCGTCGGCGCGGACGTCGCCATCCAGATCGGCGAGGAAATAATCGTAGCCAAAACGCCCACCGCCACCGCTGGCGCCGCGCTCACGTTTTCCGTCTTCTTCCACCTGTACGCTGACCGACAGGCGCACCAGCGGACGCACATCGGCGGCCAGTGTCCCGTCAGTAGCGGCAACGAGGATCAATTCATACACGCCGGTCAGGCTGGCCGACACTTCCTGCACGCGTTTATCCGCTTCACGGGCAACTTTATCGACGCGGCGCAGGATATCGAGCTTCTCTTCACGGCTCATGCTTTGCAGCGGATCGACAGAGGTGTACAGCGCAGGATACTCAACGGCACCGAGGGTCTTCACTTTCCCGTCGCCATTGTCACGCACGATGGTACGCGCGGCGCGCGCACTCTGTTCCAGCGCCTGCAGACTGATCTGGTCAGCATAGGCAAACCCGGTTTTTTCACCGCTCACTGCGCGAACACCAACGCCCTGATCGATATTGTAAGAACCATCTTTAATGATGCGGTCTTCTAAAACCCAGGATTCGTGATAGCTCGACTGAAAATAGAGATCGCCGTAATCAAGACGACGTTCGGCCAGTTGGCCCAGAATGGCAAACAGATCCTGATGTTTCAGGCCGTTCGCCGCTAGCAATTGTTCACTTACCAGGTTCAGACTCATCGTTATTGCTACTCGTTAATGACTGCAGATAGAGGATCTATGTACTGAGAGTGGGGCAATTCCTTGCCCCCGTCAAATCATTGCGAATTTTCTTTCCGCGGCTGGCGCAGGACTTCGTTGATTTGTGGTTTGTCGACCGGACCGGTGATCCGATAGCGCAGAATCGAGACTTTACTCCATAGCGGTCCTAGCACTTTACTGGCGGCAAAGACTGCCGCACCAACGATCGGGTTCACCGCAAACGCGGCGGCTACCCCCACCGTGGCGGAGATTTCCGGTGCCACCACCGCTTCAATATCCAGCTCGCGGCGCACCAGGTTGACCGACCCTTTCATGGCGATATCCGCTTCCAGCCCATCTACCAGCGTGTCGTCCGTATGCAATATGCCGTCTTTGATCCAGGCAGTGCTGCGAATGGAGTCGAAGTAAAAACCTTCATTGAAGGTATCGCTAAAATCGAAGCGTAGTTTACGCAGCAGCGCGTCAAAGCTCAGCAAGCGCAGCAACTGTCCCGCGTGCCCGGTGCTTAGCTCGGTGATCTCCCCTTTACCCAGACGGGTGCGGATAATGCCGTTCAGCGAGGCTTCCTCCGGCTTCCACGGCGGATTGCGCCAGTGCAGATCGTAATCCACTTTGAACGACGCGTTGCGAATCGGTGTAGAGACGCCAAAGAACCCTGCCGCGGCGTCAATTTTGTTACCCCGCAGTTTTCCTTTTAAAGAGGTACGCTCGCTGCCAGGGGTGTTAACCCACTGTCCGTCCACCGTCAGCCTGGTGAAACCGGTGTCCAGCAGACCGTTACTCAGGTTCAGAGTGTCACCCTGAATGGCCACATCCGCATCGATGCGTCCGTATTTCTGTCCCCACATCCAGCACTCTTCACAGCGTAACTGGACGTCAGGCCAGCCACGGAAACTAACGCGTTCTACGGATGCAAATGCCGATGCCGGCGTGTCGCTGTTATCCGTTTTGGCCACGGTGGGGTTGTAATAGAGGTATTTGATATTTGCCAGCCACGGCGCGTTATTGCGCATTGCCAGCGTTGCGTTGATCTCACGCCCCTGCGCCTCGACTTTAGTGCCATTCGATGCCGGTTCAGACACGAGGCTCAGGTTGTTCCACTGTTGTCCGCCCAGCGTTAACCCTGGCGTGCGCAGCGTAATGTGTTGCGGGAAGTTCGCGCTGGCGCCAACGTTGTCCACCGCACCTTTCTGGAACAGGGCCAGCCATTGTGCGCCATCCATCGCGGGCAGATTCAGCTCAATGCCTTCGCGTTCAGGCAAGGGCGGCGGCGTCCGGCTTTCCGCCGTCCAGATCGCGCGATCCAGCGTCAGCTTCTGATTTAACAGCCAGCGGCTGTTAAAATGATTTTCCTGTCCGGCGCTACCGGTCAGAGTAAAGCTACGCAGGTCGCCCGTTGCTTTAATTTTAACGGGTAATGCCTCACCCGCGCTTTTATCCAGCGGAGAAGGTAAGTGACTGCTCACATTCCTGAGATCGCCGTTCAGCTCAACATTGTAGGTCGTGCCGGAATGATACGGCAGGTCGATACCCACTTTACCGTCCCACGTCAGACTGCCGCTGAGCGCGTCATTAATTTGTGATGGCAGAACGCCAGTACGAGCGGGCTGCCAGTTACCGTTAAGATTCACCGCAACCTGATAGGCTTTCGTCCCTTCCGTGGTGGTGAAATCAACGTTCACTGGCTGATTAAACCAGTTCGCCGTCATCGGCTCGCTTTTCAGGTTGCCGTTGGTAAAGCTGAATTTGCCGCTGAGGTTTTTCAGGGTGCTGTCGAGCGGTTTGATAAACAGGCTATTATCGCGCAGCGACACATCGCCTTTTGCGGTAACTAATTCGCCGTCCAGCGGGATATCCAGATGTAAGCGAGCATTCACATCGCCGTCGATCTGCAGTTGCTCAAGCGTGGCACCCAGCGAATCCTTCAACGGCGTGTCGTCAAAATACGGACCTACCGCCTTGCCTGGCCCCTGAATATCAGCATCAATCAGCAACTTCTCTTTGGCGTAGTCCGGGATGATCGCCGTCAGGTTCGTGGCCTTCACGCCGCCTAAATTGACGCCATCGGTTTTCATCCACAGGCCGTCATTCAGGAAATCCAGCTCGATATTCAGGTCGGTCAGTGCAGGCCAGTCCGGCTGAAAGGCAAATTTCGCATTGCGTAGTGGAACCAGCACTTCAAATTGGCCTTCGTTGTGCTTGTACGGGAACAAATGCGGATTACCGCCATACACCAGCGTCGCGTTTTCCGCTTCTCCACCCTGAATCGCACCGCTGAGATAGTCCACCAGCGCCTTGCCCATCAGATTTTCCGGGAAGTAACGCCAGGCCTGAGAGCCGTCATCAGTGCTGATACCCGCCAGAATCCCCAGCCAGGGGTCATCGCCTGTCGGCTGTAGATAGCGGAAGCCGCCACGCGCATGGACCGCTTTCGCTTTCACATCAATATTACGTCCGTCCAGCTGAAAACCGTTGTCATTCTTTAGCCAGTTCAGCGTGGCAACGCCGTCTTCAATTTCTAATGGCGCACGGAAGACCGTTTCGTAGGGCATTTTGGCCTGTTTCATCGACGCGGTCAGCGCGCCATTTTCCACACTCCCGGAGAGCGTTCCGGAGAAGTGCTCTGCCCCTGGCAACAGCTTCCACTGTTTCCACGCCAGATCGCGCCATGAGGCCTGAAAACGCGTCTTTTCCGTGGCCTGAAGCGGGATATCCAGCGCCAGGGTATCGATATTTCCGCTCGGTTGGGTGGCAAGCCAGATGTCACCCAGCTCGGGCGAAAGCTTCGACACCATCGGGCGTAGCCCCTCAAGCCCGGTCAACTCCAGATGGCTGGCGCGGATGCGCAGTTCGTCACTGCGTTTTCCGTCTGCGCCACCGACTTCCTGCTCGGGGATCCAGGCGAGCTGTAGCGCACCGCGCGGCCAGGCCTTGCCGTCCATCGTGATGCGAGTATCGGGAATAGAAAACTGCCAACCCGGCTGTTCACGACTGATATGCGCCGTCAGATTGTCGACAGAGAGCGTATGGAGGTTATTGTCGCCTTTCCAGCTCGCGCCCCCCTGTTTCAGCCAGACATCGCCACCGGCGATCTCCCCTTTGCTGATAGTCATCCAACCTTCGAGGCTAAAGCGCGCGGTCTCCAGCGCCACGTTATCCTGCATCCATTTTCCCAGCCACGGCTTCACGTCGATATCGTCGGCCTGCAACCAGACCCGACCATTATTCAGCAACCCTTCATCATCACGCAGATCCATGCGCACCTGCATGACGCCGTGCTGACCGGTCAGACTGGAGAGGCTGACTTGTCCTTCCGCGCGGTGGCGGTTTTTACCATTAACCCAGGTCAGTTGCGGAATCGCCAGTTCGGCGCGCTGACCGGAGAGCGTCAGAAAGCTGATTTGACTGTCGCGGAGATCGAAGTGATCGAACTGGCGCAGGAAAAGATCGTTGATTCGGCTGGCTTCCAGACCGTCACCGCTTTCGCTGCGTTCAATCGGCGTGTTGGTACGGAAATTCAGTTGCCAGAAGGTGAGATCGCGAAATTGCCAGCGCATGTGCAGCAAACTTTGCCAGACATCCAGCGCCAGGGTAACGCGTTTTACCGAAAATTCGCCACCGTCTTTCAGTTCCGCGCGGATATCACGTGCTTCGAGAGTGGGACCAAAATTTTGCCAGTTGGCGGAGATCTGGCTGGCCTTGACCGGCAGCCCCGTCGCAGACTCAATTTTGCTGAGGATCGTCGGACGCCAACTGTCGAGATGCGGTAATGCCAGGCGCAAACCACTGACCAACAGCGCTACGACAACGACGAGCGCGGCTCCAGTGAGCAATAATATCCCCGGCAATCGCCTCACGCGTCTCTCCTTGTCTGCCTGAAAATGCGCCGCCCGTCACGCGGCACCGTATCGGTTTACATCATTACGACGTCAAACTGCTCCTGGTTATAGAGCGGTTCAATTTGTACTTTCACCTGTTTGCCGACAAAAATCTCAACTTCCGCCAGCGCGTGCGACTCTTCCCCTTTCAGGGTTTCCGCCACTGCCGGAGAAGCATAGACCAGGAAGCGGTCGGAGTCGTAGGCATGGTGCACGCGAACGATCTCACGCATGATCTCATAGCAGACAGTTTCCACCGTCTTCACCGTGCCGCGTCCGTGACAGGTCGGACATTCGTTGCACAACACATGCTCCACGCTCTCACGCGTGCGCTTGCGCGTCATCTCCACCAGACCCAACTGCGAAAAACCGTTAATGCTGGTTTTCACCCGATCTTTACTCAGCGCCTGCTCAAGCGAATGCAGTACCCGGCGACGGTGATCCTCATTATTCATGTCGATAAAATCGATAATAATGATACCGCCGAGATTACGCAGTCGCAGCTGACGGGCAATCGCCTGGGTCGCTTCAATATTAGTGTTGAAGATGGTGTCATCAAGATTACGATGGCCGACAAACGCGCCGGTATTGATATCGACGGTGGTCATCGCTTCAGTTTGATCGATAATCAGATAGCCGCCGGATTTCAGTTCCACTTTACGCTCCAGCGCTCGCTGGATTTCATTCTCAACGTCAAAGAGATCGAAAATCGGCTGGCGTCCGCTGTAATGCTCCAGCTTGCTGGTCATTTCCGGGATGTATTCCGCAGTAAACTCCAGCAGGGCTTCATAGGTCAGACGGGAATCCACGCGAATGCGGTCTAACTGTGCGTCAGCAAAATCACGCAGTACACGCTGCGCCAGCGCCAGCTCGCCATACATCTGGTAACGCGTCTGCGGACGCTTTTTGCGCTCCATCACTTTGGTCCAGACGCGCTTGAGGTACGCGGCGTCTGACGCCAGATCGTCTTCACAAACGCCTTCTGCCGCAGTGCGGATGATAAATCCCCCCTGCTCGTCACAGTACTCAGCGACCACTTTCTTCAGGCGCTCACGCTCGGC
Organism: Citrobacter sp. LST-B2; assembly: GCF_057983045.1. NCBI lineage: Bacteria > Pseudomonadati > Pseudomonadota > Gammaproteobacteria > Enterobacterales > Enterobacteriaceae > Citrobacter > Citrobacter sp. LST-B2. The sequence goes on along the minus strand of NZ_CP192598.1, from coordinate 512,475 downwards.
TTCACTTTCGATACGCTGAGACACACCCACGTGCGAGGCGCCGGGCATAAAGACCAGATAACGAGACGGTAAAGTGATGTCGGTGGTCAGACGCGCGCCTTTGGTGCCCAACGGATCTTTCACCACCTGCACCATCAGATCTTGCCCCTGACGCACCAGCTCCGAAATATCGCGAACAGTAAACTGCTTCTGCTCTTCACCCGCCACGCATTCGGTGTGCGGCATAATGTCGGAAGCGTGAAGAAACGCGGCTTTATCCAGCCCAATATCTACAAAAGCCGCCTGCATACCCGGAAGTACGCGACTGACCCGACCTTTGTAGATATTGCCTACGATCCCGCGTCGCGCTTCGCGCTCAATATGAATTTCTTGCAGAATACCGCCATCAATGTACGCCACGCGTGTTTCCGATGGCGTTACGTTTACCAACAATTCAGCCGTCATGTGTATCCCTTTTCTCACGCAGTGAGTTAAAATTGCTCAGCAACTCATACGTTTCAACCAGCGGTAAGCCGACTACGGCGTGATAGCTGCCATTTATCTTCCTGACAAAACAGCCACCCCGCCCCTGAATACCGTATGCACCTGCTTTATCCATCGGTTCACCGCTGGCGATATAGTCAGCGATATCCGCATCCGTCAACGCTCTGAACGTCACCTCGGTCATCACCAGGCAGTCAAGCACATACTGGCTATCCGCCAGCGCAACGGCCGTCATCACCTGATGCGTTTGCCCGGACAATTTGCGCAACATCAGCGCCGCATGGTGTGCGTCACGTGGCTTCTCTAACACTTCTCCGTTGAGGATAACGATGGTATCCGCCCCCAGAACAGGGAGATCGCGCGGCGTCTGCGCCACGCCGGCCTGGGCTTTTTCCCGCGCCAGACGCGACACATATTGCTGTGCGCTTTCCCCCTCGCCACGCGTTTCTTCGATTCCCGTAACAATACGTTCGAAAGAAACGCCTAACTGCGTGAGCAGTTCCTGACGACGCGGCGAACCGGAAGCTAAGTATAGAGATGTCATAGAAACCTTTATTGCACTGCAAATTGCTGGCGGACTTTACGCATCAGCAAGAAAAGCCACGGCCAGAGCACTCCGTTGACTACACTACTCCAGAACACTTCAGGTCTGAAAGAGACGTTGATCACTAAAAACTCTGACCAGAAAACAATAATATCCACCACCAGCGAAAGCAACATCACCACCAGTGCCTGCTGCCAGAGCGCCAGATTGCGAAAGAGCTGAAATTTCAGCGCAACCAGGTAAGCGATGATGCTCATCGACAATGCCCGCACGCCAAGCGTGGAACCACTAATGAGATCCAGTATGGCACCCATCACGAAACCTGTGCCCACATTGACGCGATGCGGCAGGGCGAGGATCCAGTAGAGTAAAATAAGCAGCACCCAGTTTGGCCGAAAGACAATGATCTCATCCGGCCAGGGCATCACTTGCAATAACAGAGCGATAAAGAACGAGAGCCAGATAACCCAGCGACCCTGGCTACGATAGCTTGCCACTACTGGCCTCCCGGCGCACGCGCTGGAGGCGGCGTCGCACCCGCTGGCGGAGCGGCAGGTGATGACGTGATACCGGTTGCTGGCGCAGGCACGGGCGACGGCGGCCCCATCATGTCCGGAGACGGCAACACTTGCGGCATCATCTGCATCAGACGTTCATTCGCCACGCGATGCACATCTTCCGGCGTCATCGGGTTGGCGCCGTTACGGTCAGCCCCCCACAGCAACAGCAGATAGCGCAGACGCTGTAAGCCCGCAGTAGGACGCGCCTGAATCACGGTGTAAGCACGTTGAGTATCCAGCTTAACGGAAGAGACCACGCCAACCGGATAGCCTTCCGGGAAACGACCGCCCAGACCAGACGTAACCAGCACATCGCCAACGCGAATATCGGTATTGGCTGGCAGGTGTTCGAGTTGCAGATCGTCGGTGCAGCCGTTACCGGCCGCGATCACCCGGATGTCGTTGCGCAACACCTGAATGGGTAAGGCATGCGTGGCATCACAAATCAGCAGGACGCGGCTGGTCAGCTTCGCCACCGCGACGACCTGACCGACAACGCCTTTGTCGCTGATTACCGGTTGGCCTTCGTAAACGCCGTTCACGCTGCCTTTGTCGATAACCACCTGGTCGCTGTAGGGATCGTTAACCGTGGAGATGACCTGCGTCACCATCTTTTGTTCATCCTGACGCAGCGGCGAACCCAGCAGCTCGCGCAGGCGCGCGTTCTCCTGTTTGTACTGCCCCAGCATCAACAGTTCACTGTTTTTCAGCAGCAGTTCCTGGCGCAGCGCCCGGTTTTCAAGCTCAAGCTGGTCGCGTGAGGCGAGCGTTTGCGAGACGCCATCAAGCAGTTCACGGGGACCATTGGAAATAAAGTAGAAAGGACTGACGGCGGTATCCATGTAGGTACGGATCTGACTGAACGTACCCAGGCGGCTGTCGGCAATAATAACGCCGAGCGCCACCAACACCGCCAGAATAAGGCGAATCTGTAGCGAGGGGCCACGGCTAAAAATTGGCTTCATAAGTTTGCGTATTCTCGTATCAGAGTCGGCAGGACAGCATAATGCTCTCCTGCCGGCACCCGATTACTCTTCGCTGAACAGGTCGCCGCCGTGCATGTCGATCATTTCCAGCGCTTTGCCGCCGCCACGCGCCACACAGGTCAGCGGGTCTTCAGCGACAACAACTGGAATACCGGTTTCTTCCATTAACAGACGATCAAGGTTACGCAACAGCGCGCCACCGCCAGTGAGCACCATTCCGCGCTCGGAGATATCAGACGCCAGTTCCGGCGGGCACTGTTCCAGTGCAACCATCACCGCGCTAACGATACCGGTCAGCGGCTCCTGCAGGGCTTCCAGAATCTCGTTAGAGTTCAGGGTGAAGCCGCGAGGAACACCTTCTGCCAGGTTACGACCGCGCACTTCGATTTCGCGCACTTCGTCGCCCGGATAAGCAGAACCAATTTCATGCTTGATACGCTCTGCGGTGGCTTCACCGATCAGAGAACCGTAGTTACGGCGCACATAATTAATGATGGCTTCATCGAAGCGATCGCCGCCGATACGAACAGAAGAAGAATAGACCACACCGTTCAGGGAGATAACGGCGACTTCCGTCGTACCGCCACCGATGTCCACAACCATCGAGCCGGTTGCCTCAGAAACGGGCAGACCCGCACCGATTGCCGCCGCCATCGGCTCTTCAATCAGGAAGACTTCGCGGGCGCCAGCGCCCTGTGCGGATTCACGAATAGCACGACGCTCAACCTGAGTGGCACCAACCGGTACGCACACCAGCACTCGCGGGCTTGGACGCATAAAGCTGTTGCTGTGCACTTGCTTGATGAAGTGCTGGAGCATTTTTTCAGTCACGAAGAAATCGGCAATAACGCCGTCTTTCATTGGGCGAATAGCAGCAATGTTGCCCGGCGTACGACCCAGCATCTGCTTCGCATCATGACCTACTGCAGCCACGCTTTTCGGTGAACCGGCACGATCCTGACGAATGGCCACAACGGAAGGCTCATTCAATACGATGCCTTGTCCTTTTACATAAATGAGGGTATTCGCGGTACCCAGGTCAATGGACAAGTCATTGGAAAACATGCCACGAAATTTTTTCAACATACTAAGGGATAATCCTGAAAGCTGGGGCGGAAAACAAAATCCGCTTACTTTACCAACCACACGCAGCAGCGACAAGGCGCAAAAATCATCTGCTACGGTGAAAATTAGTGCAGTTCGTTTCCTTTGTTACAAATCTCTACCTGAGTCCCTCAGGGCTGAGTACTTCAGCAGCAATCCTCGCCCTCATTTGCAACCGGTTTAAGGTCATTCACCTGCATATGTGCTGTTACAAAATGGCGAGCAGACAAGCACACCCCCATGAAGGCACAGCGCGCGTTATTCTACGTGAAAACTGAACAAACGGCAGGTTAAACCGAGTATCTTTGAGAATATTTTTTCACATTGGTATCCAGCGGCTGGGAGGCAGCAAAAAAATCCCCCTGTCCACCGGAAACACCACGCGCTGTCAGCGTCTGCCACTCACCGCGCGAACGTACACCCGTTGCGTAAACCTGGGTGCTGGTGCCTGAGCACGCCTCCACCAGGCTTTGAACCAGCAACTGGTTTTCCGTTCGCTTCTCAATGTTCCTGACCAGACTCGGATGGAGCTTGATCAATTCCACATTGAGTTCCTTAATCCAGCTGGTACTCACCAGCGTTAAGCCCGCCTGCGTGACGGCAACCCGAACGCCTAATGCATTCACTAAGCGGATAACGGGCTGCAACCGGCTGATGTGTTGACCTACATCCGCCTCCGCAAGTTCAATAATTATGCGTTTTCGTTGCGATTTTTCACACTGCATCAAGGTATCGCGTAACCAACGCTGAAAACGTGGACGAATCAGCGACTCTACCGTCACCTGCATCGCCAGATTCTCTTCCGGCCAGTAGTTTAGCAGCGGGATGACGCGGCTTATTTGTAAGCGGTCATACTCTTCTGATAAACCGAACTGTAACACCATCGGCATGTATTCCGCCGTGCTGACCTCTTCATTACCATCAAAGATGCGGCACATCAGTTCCCGATGATGCACATGTCCGTCCCGAGTGACGGCCGGTTTCTGATAAATTCGCGGGCCGCCGCGGCTGAGCATCTGCTCAATCAGCGTTCGCCAGCGCACGTTGCCACGCCCTTTTTCCGGCAACGAGTCGTCATACACCGCCCAGCTATTTCCGCCCTGCAACACAGCATTGCGGGTCGCCGCCTCTGCATGTTCCATCACCTGTTCAGTCGACTGCCCGCTACGCCAGGCGCAAATGCCGATATGTACCATATCGTCACGATCGAGCATTTTATTAGTCGGAAGTGCATCGACTGCTTTTAAAAGTTGTCCGGCTACGCTTTCCGCCTCTTTCAAAGTGCGGTGCGGCAGCAAAACGGCAAAGTCGCTGCGATGGTAGCGCGCCAGTAGCGACCCCGGAAAACGCATCATAAAAGTGGACAATAAATTGATCAGACTAAACAGCTCTTCTTCGGCGAGGTTACGCCCCCAACTGTCGCGCAACAGGTTAAAGTCCGGCAGGCGAATCATCATCACCACGCCATGCGCGCCGATCTTCTCCTGATCGTCCAGCAACGTCGCCAGTTGGTTGTCAAAAAAGAGCCGATTGCTGAGGCCGGTTTTGGTGTCCTGCGCGGCGTAAGAGCGAATCAGCGTATCGAGACGGCTCCGCTGCTCCTGGGCGCTCTGGATTTCGGACAACAGCATATCCAGCGCGCTACTGGTGCGCGCCGGCCATTCATAGACCGTACCCCGTACACTGGCTCCCCGTTCTCCATTCAAAATTCGCGTCGAACGCATCTCCAGCAGTTCCTGACCGGAAAGTTGACGCTGTAGCCAACGTACCGACAGAAACAGCATCAGTACAATAAAACCAATGGCCAGCGTGAGCGGTGCCGTCGTCATCAGTGAATGAAAATAGTTACCCATCGGATCCTGATAGACCAGATCCATCGTCATTCCCGGGTGCTTCATCAGCGGAACCGAGAGCTCGCGAAAGAGATTACTGGTGCCAACCGGGCGATAGCTACTGTTACGGGTTTGGCTATAAATGACCTTTTCACCCTGCAGCAGATCGACGCGTACGACGTCGGCAGACACCATCAGTTCGTCAATTTGCGATGTTAACTGTTTGAAATCGCGTGAAACAAGATGCGTGTCAATGGCTGTCGCCACCGCCTGGACACGATGGGCCATCTTGTACTGGATGGCGTTGTAAAAGCTCAGCGAGCAGCCGATCAGGGTGACAAAGATCGTTAACCCGGTGAGCAGCGTGACAAAAGCTGAGAATTTCGTCGTTAATCGCATCCTTGAGTTAACTCCGACGGTTGAATTGCGACACGAAACTGCTTAACCAAACGCAAAATTCGTCCGGTTGCGCAAAGAGTGAGTGCATACTACCAAATCAGGTGTATCTGGCAATTTATTGCGTTGCATCGGATTCACGTTTCAATTAGCGAGTATAGTCTTCAGACGTCATTTTCCAATCCACCATGCAGAATTGAGGACAGGTTATGCAGGCTTTGATCTTAGAACAGCAGGACGGTAAAACCCTTGCTTCCGTGCAGACTCTTGAAGAAAGTCGGCTGCCGGAAGGCGATGTCACAGTGGATGTCCACTGGTCCAGTCTGAACTATAAAGATGCGCTCGCCATCACCGGAAAAGGAAAAATCATCCGCAACTTTCCGATGATTCCTGGCATTGATTTCGCTGGCACCGTTCGGACCAGCGAAGATCCTCGTTTTCATGCGGGGCAGGAGGTGTTGCTGACCGGTTGGGGCGTTGGCGAAAATCATTGGGGTGGTCTGGCAGAACAGGCACGCGTGAAAGCGGACTGGCTGGTTGCGCTGCCAAAAGGGCTGGACAGCCGTAAAGCGATGGTGATCGGCACTGCCGGGTTTACTGCCATGCTGTGCGTGATGGCGCTTGAAGAGGCGGGCATTCGTCCGCAAGACGGTGAAATCGTGGTCACCGGCGCCAGCGGCGGTGTCGGCAGTACCGCGGTCGCGCTGCTGCATAAACTGGGCTATCAGGTTGTTGCGGTGTCCGGACGTGAAAGCACCCATGATTATCTCCGCCAGTTGGGCGCAAGCCGTATTCTGGGTCGTGATGAGTTCGCCGAATCCCGTCCACTGGAAAAACAACTGTGGGCCGGGGCAATTGATACCGTGGGTGATAAAGTGCTGGCGAAAGTGCTTGCGCAAATGAACTACGGGGGCTGTGTCGCCGCCTGTGGTCTGGCGGGCGGTTTTGCCCTGCCAACGACAGTGATGCCGTTTATTTTGCGCAACGTTCGTCTGCAAGGGGTGGATTCTGTGATGACACCACTGGCGCGCCGTGCTCAGGCCTGGCAGCGTCTGGTGAATGACTTACCGGAATCATTCTATGCACAGGCAGCAACGGAAATTTCACTGGCTGAGGCGCCGAAGTTCGCCGATGCCATCATTAATAACCAGGTACAAGGCCGTACGCTGGTTAAAGTGAAGTAAACACAAACGCCGTAGAAATTTACACTTAATTAACGAAATTTCGCTGCGCACTGACAGACTCCCTGCCATAGTAACTACGCATTATATGTACGCCTGGAGTCTGTTATGAAGAAATTACGTCCACTCAAAGAAGCCGATGTCACTGCCGAATCGGCTTTCTTTATGCATCGCCGCCAGGTGCTGAAAGCGCTGGGGATCGGGGCTGCCACGCTGTCGCTGCCGATATCCGCGCAGGCGGATCTGTTGAGCTGGTTCAAAGGCAACGATCGTCCACCCGCGCCCGCCGGCAAACCGCTGGAATTCAGCAAACCCGCCGCATGGCAAAACACGCTGCCTTTAACGCCAGAAGATAAAGTCACTGGCTACAACAACTTCTACGAGTTTGGTCTGGATAAGGCCGATCCTGCCGCCAATGCGGGCAGCATGAAAACCGATCCCTGGACGTTGAAAATCAGTGGTGAAGTGGCTAAACCATTAACCCTGGATCACGATGCGCTCACCACACGCTTTCCTTTAGAGGAGAGGATTTACCGGATGCGCTGTGTTGAAGCCTGGTCGATGGTGGTGCCGTGGATTGGCTTTCCTTTACATAAGCTGCTGGCGCTCGTCGAACCCACCAGCAATGCAAAATATGTCGCGTTCGAGACGCTTTATGCGCCGGACGACATGCCGGGACAAAAAGATCGCTTCATTGGCGGCGGTTTGAAATATCCTTATGTCGAAGGACTGCGCCTGGACGAGGCAATGCATCCCCTGACGCTGCTGACCGTTGGTGTATACGGTAAAGCATTACCGCCGCAAAACGGCGCGCCTGTACGCCTGACAGTGCCGTGGAAATATGGCTTTAAAGGCATTAAATCGATCGTCAGCATTAAACTGACCCGCGAGCGGCCCCCCACCACCTGGAATCTTGCCGCTGCCGATGAGTACGGTTTTTACGCTAATGTGAATCCGCATGTTGATCACCCGCGCTGGTCGCAGGCAACGGAACGATTTATCGGCGCAGGCGGGATTCTGGATGTCCAACGGCAACCCACCCTACTGTTTAACGGCTATGCCGATGAAGTGGCCTCGCTGTATCGCGGCCTGAACTTGCGGGAGAATTTCTAAGTGCGGCTGAGTGCAAAGCAGATTACCTGGCTGAAAGTGGCGCTTCATCTGGCGGGATTGCTACCATTTCTCTGGCTGTTCTGGGCCATTAACAACGGCGGGCTCAGCGCCGATCCGGTAAAGGACATCCAGCACTTTACCGGTAGGACAGCTCTGAAATTTTTGCTCGCTGCCTTGCTGGTCACGCCGCTCGCACGCTACGCTAAACAGCCATTATTGATACGCACCCGTCGTCTGCTGGGGTTATGGTGTTTCGCCTGGGCTACGCTGCATCTGACCAGTTACGCGCTGCTGGAGTTAGGTATCCATAATCTCGGATTGTTGGGACGAGAACTGATTACGCGCCCGTATTTAACGCTTGGGATCATCAGTTGGCTCATCCTGCTCGCGCTGACGCTAACATCAACACAGGCAGCACAACGAAAATTGGGTAAGCGCTGGCAATTTTTGCACAACTTCGTCTATCTGGTGGCGATCCTCGCGCCGATACATTATCTGTGGTCGGTGAAGATTGTGTCACCTCAACCCATCATTTATGCTCTGCTCGCACTGCTGCTTTTGGCCTGCCGTTACAAGAAGTTCCGCCAGTGGTGGCGCTAGTTCGGCGAACTGTGCAGTCGGTTACAAAATGCAGAGACTCGGATGTTATTTGTGTGTTAGCGGTTGATTATCTTCCCTGATAAGACCAGTATTTAGCTGCCAATTGCTACGAAATCATTATAATGTGCGACCTTGGCTCCCTGGACAGCGTTTTTAGACCGCTGAAAAGGTGACAATCGAGCATTGAAGGTATATTTTGTTTTTTGCCGGAGGATTGCAGCAAATCGCTGCATGTTAACCGACAAGTCTCACATGAATCGTTGAGGCGGAATATACCGGCGTCCTGGCCGGCGCAAGCCGTTTTGCCATCGGGACTCACGCTTTACAGACAGCGCTTAATGCCTGTCACAATCACACTAAACAAAGAGTACGGAACCCACTCATGGATATTCGTAAGATTAAAAAACTGATCGAGCTGGTTGAAGAATCAGGCATCTCCGAACTGGAAATTTCTGAAGGCGAAGAGTCTGTACGCATCAGCCGCGCAGCGCCAGCAGGTAGCTTCCCGGTGATGCAACAAGCCTACGCTGCACCAATGATGCAGCAGCAACCGGCTCTGTCTAACGCAGTTGCTCCGGCAGCAGAAGCGCCGGCAGCCGCCGCAGCAGAAATCAGTGGTCACATCGTACGTTCCCCAATGGTTGGTACTTTCTACCGCACCCCGAGCCCGGACGCTAAAGCGTTCATCGAAGTGGGTCAGAAAGTCAATGTAGGCGATACCCTGTGCATCGTTGAAGCCATGAAAATGATGAACCAGATCGAAGCGGACAAATCAGGTACCGTGAAAGCTATCCTGGTCGAAAGTGGTCAACCGGTAGAATTTGACGAGCCGCTGGTCGTCATCGAGTAACGAGGCGAACATGCTGGATAAAATTGTTATCGCCAACCGCGGCGAGATTGCATTGCGAATTCTTCGTGCCTGTAAAGAACTGGGTATCAAGACTGTCGCTGTGCACTCAAGCGCGGATCGCGATTTAAAACACGTATTGCTGGCGGATGAGACGGTTTGTATTGGTCCGGCTCCGTCCGTAAAAAGCTATCTGAACATCCCGGCTATCATCAGCGCCGCTGAAATCACTGGCGCGGTAGCGATTCACCCGGGTTATGGCTTTCTCTCTGAGAACGCCAACTTTGCTGAGCAGGTTGAACGCTCTGGCTTTATCTTCATCGGCCCGAAAGCGGACACCATCCGTCTGATGGGTGACAAAGTATCGGCGATCACCGCGATGAAGAAAGCTGGCGTCCCGACCGTACCGGGTTCTGACGGCCCGCTGACCGACGATATGGATGCGAACCGTGCCCATGCAAAACGCATCGGCTATCCGGTTATCATCAAGGCGTCCGGCGGCGGCGGCGGTCGCGGTATGCGCGTAGTACGCGGCGATGCCGAACTGGCGCAATCCATCTCCATGACCAAAGCGGAAGCGAAAGCAGCTTTCAGCAACGACATGGTTTATATGGAGAAATACCTCGAGAACCCACGCCACATCGAAATTCAGGTGCTGGCAGACGGTCAGGGTAACGCGATTTATCTGGCGGAACGTGACTGCTCTATGCAGCGTCGTCACCAGAAAGTCGTCGAAGAAGCACCGGCACCGGGTATTACCCCAGAACTGCGTCGCTTCATTGGCGAGCGTTGCGCGAAAGCCTGTGTGGATATCGGCTATCGCGGCGCGGGCACCTTTGAATTCCTGTTCGAAAACGGCGAGTTCTACTTCATTGAAATGAACACCCGTATTCAGGTTGAACACCCGGTTACCGAAATGATCACCGGTGTTGACCTGATCAAAGAACAGTTGCGCATTGCTGCTGGCCAGCCGCTGTCGATCAAGCAAGAAGAGGTGCAGGTCAAAGGCCACGCGGTGGAATGCCGTATCAATGCTGAAGACCCGAACACCTTCCTGCCGAGCCCGGGTAAAATCACCCGCTTCCACGCGCCAGGCGGTTTTGGCGTGCGCTGGGAGTCGCATATCTATGCCGGTTACACCGTACCGCCATACTATGACTCCATGATCGGCAAGCTTATCTGCTACGGCGAAACCCGTGATGTGGCGATTGCCCGCATGAAAAACGCGCTGCAGGAACTGATCATCGACGGTATTAAAACCAACGTTGATCTGCAGACGCGCATCATGAACGACGAGCACTTCCAGCAAGGTGGTACTAACATCCACTATCTGGAGAAAAAGCTCGGCCTCACTGAGAAGTAATTCTCGGTGCACAGCAAAATGGGCTCGGAAGAGCCCATTTTTTTACACCGATTTATCTTCTTCTAAGGCCCGAATTTTCGGGCCTTCTCTTTTTACCGGCGAGAAGAAAATTCAGACATTACGGAATATTTTCCACCACCCAGAAAGAGCATACAAAACCCACCACACAGATATATAGCCTGTAACTCCAGGGCCCATGATCCCTGAGGCGTCAGAGCCAATACTTTCCCGTCCATCACCAGATATGTCGCAAACAGCATTGTGAAGGTAAAAATTGCCGCCGCATAACGTGTCATGACGCCGAGAATCAGCATTAACGGCGCGACGATTTCGCCGATGAACGATCCCCACGCGATAAAAGCCGGCAAATGGTGAGATTCCAGCAGGAACACGACTGCGCCAAGTCCGTGTTTCGCTTTCGCTACGCCATGAAAAAGCATAAGCCCACCAAAGACTACTCGCAGTATTAATTTTGCCGCATCCGGGTTATTAGTATATCGATGAAATACTTCATTCCATTGTTTTAACATTCTGTGCAACTCCATTTCATCCCTTGCTTTAATAGGTATACTGGAAACCTATCCGGAAACGTGTTTGCCTGTCGTCTTGCAGTCTGTTAACGGAGACATTGCCAATCTCAATATAAGGTGCCCAGTTTTTGGTGACAGAGTAGGCGACCTTCATGTCATGCTCATAGTCAGCGTGACTTTCATTATAAATATCGGTATTGGCATGTAAGTAAACAAAGTTGTATTCAAACTTCCAGTCACCGGTCTTATAGCCAAGCCACGCGTCATAACGCCCAGTTGCTTTATTATTCAGGTCTTCATTATCCTGCAAAGTGTAATCATAACGATAGCGCAGGTTCAGATAAAAACCGTTACCCAGTATGGTCCCGAGTAACAGGTTAGGTTTATAGATGGTATTACCCGAATTACTATCAATATTAAAAGCAGGGATCAAATACATTTTGGGATTAAGGATAAAGCGATAGCTGATAGTGGCTTCACTACCGTTATTATCTAATTCATTAAAAGGCTCATTTGCATCGTCACCACTTGATTTATAACGGGTCTCGACAGAGAAACCGAATTGGTTATCAAACCGATGCGCAAAATAGATACGATCTTTATTAATTTTTCCATCATCGAAGTAGTCGTGACGTAAATCGATAACAGATTCAGCGGCCAGGACATTGCAGCTAACCAGTATTGCCACCGCACTAATAGTCATTCTCTTATTTAATTTCATATTAAAGTCCATGTATGAACGCAAAAAAAGACCTTTCCGTCTCTGACAGAATTAAGAAAAGGCATTGCCACTGAGAATCTCGCTACTCAGAAAACCCGATAACAGGTTCAGCGCCGGTTAAGAATATTATTGTTATATCACCCTGTAAATTGCAGTCATTAATAAAATATGAGATCTGGCGAGCAAAATAAGAGGCATAAGAAAACATCCATATAAATAGCCATTGAGAAAAAACAGCGCATTCATCGACTTTATATAGTCGTCACAGCTTATTACGTCATTAATTAATAACATACCGTTAGTCGCCTTATTATTAATTAATAACGGAGGAGCTATCTAATTTAGGTACTTTGCCCAATAAAAACGAGAGTAATCAATATTATTATCTAAAACAAAAATAGAAAAATAAAAATAGAATACGTTGATTTTCAGAACAGTTCGTTTTGATTAATTGATCGTGATTATTTTGTCTCCTCACCCCACAGGGGCAAGATCGTTCTTCAGCCGCCACCTTTCTCTCCCCCCTGACCTGCGGCTTAAGGTACAATCCCCGCTTTCTTTTTCAACAAGGGACAAAAAATGGACAAACGTTTTGTTCAGGCCAATAAAGAAGCGCGTTGGGCGCTATGGCTGACCCTTCTCTATCTGGCTGCCTGGCTCGCCGCAGCTTACATTCCAGGGGTGACGCCGGGCATAACCGGGTTGCCGCACTGGTTTGAAATGGCTTGCCTGTTAACACCGCTGATCTTCATTTTGCTGTGCTGGGCCATGGTGAAATTTATCTATCGTGACATTCCCCTGGAGGATGACGATGCAGCTTGAAGTCATTCTGCCGCTGGTTGCCTATCTGGTTGTTGTGTTCGGTCTTTCTGTTTATGCCATGCGTAAACGGCAGACCGGCACCTTCCTGAATGAATATTTTCTGGGTAGCCGTTCCATGGGGGGGATCGTCCTGGCGATGACCCTGACCGCGACATACATCAGCGCCAGCTCATTTATTGGTGGACCTGGTGCGGCCTATAAATACGGACTGGGATGGGTGTTGCTGGCGATGATTCAGCTTCCCGCCGTCTGGCTTTCGCTGGGGATACTCGGCAAGAAATTCGCCATCCTTGCCCGTCGCTATAATGCCGTCACCCTCAACGACATGCTGTTTGCCCGCTACCAGAGTCGCCTGCTGGTGTGGCTGGCGAGCCTCAGCCTGCTCGTGGCGTTTGTCGGTGCCATGACCGTGCAGTTCATCGGCGGCGCACGCCTGCTGGAAACGGCGGCGGGTATTCCCTATGAAACAGGCCTGCTGATTTTCGGTATCAGTATCGCGCTGTATACCGCGTTCGGCGGCTTTCGTGCCAGCGTACTTAACGACACAATGCAGGGACTGGTGATGCTGATTGGCACCATCGTGCTGCTGGTCGGTATCGTGCATGCGGCCGGTGGCCTGAGCCATGCCGTAGAGACCTTAAACACCATCGACCCAAAACTGGTTTCACCGCAGGGCGCCGATGACATTCTGTCTCCGACCTTTATGACCTCATTCTGGGTACTGGTCTGTTTTGGTGTGATCGGTCTGCCGCATACGGCGGTGCGCTGCATCTCCTACAAAGACAGCAAAGCGGTACACCGCGGGATAATCATCGGTACCATCGTGGTGGCGATCCTGATGTTTGGTATGCATCTTGCCGGCGCGCTGGGTCGTGCGGTTATCCCTGACCTGACGGTGCCGGATCTGGTGATCCCCACGCTGATGGTCAAAGTGCTGCCGCCTTTCGCCGCCGGGATCTTCCTTGCCGCGCCAATGGCGGCCATTATGTCGACGATCAACGCCCAGTTGCTGCAAAGTTCCGCTACGATCATTAAAGATCTCTATCTTAATATTCGCCCGGAACAGTTGCAGAACGAGACGCGGTTGAAACGAATATCGGCGATGATCACCCTCATCTTAGGCGCGCTGCTCTTACTTGCCGCCTGGAAACCGCCAGAGATGATCATCTGGCTGAATCTGCTGGCGTTTGGCGGTCTGGAAGCCGTGTTCTTGTGGCCGCTGGTGCTTGGCCTTTACTGGGAGCGCGCGAATGCGACCGGAGCGCTGAGTGCGATGATTGTCGGCGGCGTGCTGTATGCGATTCTCGCCACCTTTAACGTTCAGTACCTGGGCTTCCATCCGATTGTGCCCTCGTTGCTGCTAAGTTTGCTGGCTTTCCTGGTCGGAAACCGTTTCGGTTCTCCTGCCCCGCAAGCCGCTGTATTGACTACTGATAAATAAAGAGTTTGCCATGCCATGGATCCAATTAAAACTGAACACGACGGGCGCTAACGCGGAAGCATTGAGCGATGCCCTGATGGAAGCGGGTTCCGTTTCCATCACCTTCCAGGACACGCACGACACGCCGGTTTTTGAGCCATTGCCGGGCGAAACACGCCTGTGGGGCGACACCGACGTTATCGGTCTGTTTGATGCCGAAACCGACATGAAAGAAGTCGTCGCCATCCTGGAACACCATCCGCTGCTGGGCGTCGGGTTCGCGCATAAAATTGAACAACTGGAAGATAAGGACTGGGAACGCGAGTGGATGGATAACTTCCACCCCATGCGTTTTGGCGAACGCCTGTGGATCTGCCCAAGCTGGCGCGACGTGCCGGATGAAAATGCCGTCAACGTAATGCTCGACCCCGGTCTGGCGTTTGGTACCGGCACTCATCCCACCACCTCACTGTGCCTGCAGTGGCTCGACAGTCTCGATTTAACCGGTAAGACCGTTATCGACTTTGGTTGCGGTTCCGGCATCCTCGCAATTGCCGCACTGAAACTGGGCGCCGCAAAAGCGATCGGTATCGATATTGATCCGCAGGCGATTCAGGCCAGCCGTGATAACGCCCAGCGTAATGGTGTATCAGAACGTCTTGAACTCTACCTGCCACAGGATCAGCCAGACGCCATGAAAGCCGACGTAGTGGTCGCCAACATTCTGGCAGGCCCATTACGCGAGCTGGCACCGTTAATCAGCGTCCTGCCCGTTACAGGTGGTCTGCTGGGCCTTTCCGGTATCCTTGCCAGCCAGGCGGAAAGTGTTTGTGAAGCTTATGCCGATCTCTTCGCTCTCGATCCGGTGGTGGAGAAAGAAGAGTGGTGTCGAATCACGGGCCGTAAGAAGTAACCCTGTCTCCCGCGCGTGGCCGTACTACCGGCCACGTTTTTCAGCATTTCGCCCGCTCCTTCCTCTTCCTCTCATACGGTAAAATAGACGCGTAACTCATTGAAGTTACAAATATAAAAATCTATTTTATTCATTGGAAGAATTTCATGAACCCTTTTTTGAGCAAGGCAACTCTTCTCGCGTTAAGCATCATGTCATCCACCGCAATGGCGTCACACTGGAGCTATGAGGGTGAAGGATCCCCGGAACACTGGGGCGCACTCAGTGAAGAGTATAAAACCTGTCAGACCGGGATGAATCAGTCCCCAATAAACATCGACCAGTCGGCAAATGCCCACCTGAAGCCCCTGAAAACCCACTACACTGAGGGCCCCATTACTCTCATTAACAATGGTCATACAATCCAGGCCGCGTTAAAGAGCGCAACGGCTGATACCATCGCGATTGACGGGACTCCGTTTACATTGCAGCAATTCCACTTTCATGCCCCAAGCGAAAATACGGTTCACGGTAAACATTACGCGATGGAAATGCATCTTGTGCACAAAGACGCAAATGGTGCTATCGCCGTTGTTGCGGTCATGTTTGATAAAGGGGCGGCAAACACTGAGCTGGACAAACTGTGGGCGACTATGCCTGAACAAACCGGGCAGGACGCTAACGTCACCTCACAAATGGATCTGAATGCCCTGCTGCCGAAAAACAAACGCTTTTGGCGTTTCAGCGGTTCACTGACCACACCGCCCTGCTCTGAAGGGGTAACCTGGATTGTCATGAAGCACCCTCTGACGCTGTCCGCCGCGCAGTTAGAAAAATTCAGCCATACGATGCATCATGACAATAATCGTCCGCCCCAACCGCTGAACGGTCGTGTCGTGGTCGAGTGATGACCGATGCGTTGCGCAATCATCTGCTGAAATGAGAGCGATGTCACATTAACTCAAGATAATCTGCTGATTAATTCAGCAGATTATCTTGCAAGCCCGCGCAGATTCGAAGAAAAAATGAGAAGTTACGCAAAATTATAAGCGTACAGAATTTCGTCACGCTTTTGTAATGCAATGATTTGTATGGCTAATTATTTTATGGCGTTGACGTTAACGGCGATTCTTTGATCCACCGCAGAGGATTGGTCAAAGTTTGGCCTTTCATCTCGTGCAAAAAATGCGTAATATACGCCGCCTTGCAGTCACAGTATGGTCATTTCTTAACTCATGCGCATCGGACAATACCAGCTTAGAAATCGCCTGATCGCAGCGCCCATGGCTGGCATCACTGACAGACCTTTTCGGACGCTGTGTTATGAGATGGGAGCCGGATTGACCGTATCCGAGATGATGTCGTCTAACCCGCAGGTTTGGGAAAGCGACAAATCCCGTTTACGGATGGTGCACGTTGATGAGCCAGGAATTCGCACGGTGCAAATTGCCGGTAGCGACCCTGTTGAGATGGCCGATGCCGCACGGATTAACGTGGAAAGCGGCGCCCAGATTATTGATATCAATATGGGGTGTCCGGCTAAAAAAGTGAATCGCAAGCTCGCAGGTTCAGCCCTCTTGCAGTACCCGGATTTAGTGAAGTCGATACTAACCGGGGTGGTTAATGCAGTGGACGTTCCTGTGACCCTGAAGATTCGCACCGGCTGGGCTCCGGAACACCGTAACTGCGTAGAGATTGCCCAACTGGCTGAAGACTGTGGCATTCAGGCTCTGACCATTCATGGACGCACCCGCGCCTGTTTGTTCAATGGAGACGCTGAGTACGACAGTATTCGGGCAGTTAAGCAGAAAGTTTCCATTCCGATTATCGCGAATGGTGACATTACTGACCCGCTTAAAGCCAGAGCTGTGCTTGACTATACGGGGGCTGATGCCCTGATGATAGGCCGCGCAGCTCAGGGAAGACCCTGGATCTTTCGGGAAATCCAGCATTATCTGGACACTGGGGAGTTGCTATCCCCCCTGCCTCTGGCAGAGGTTAAGCGCTTGCTTTGTGCGCATGTTCGGGAACTGCATGACTTTTATGGCCAGGCAAAAGGGTACCGAATAGCGCGTAAACACGTCTCCTGGTATCTCCAGGAGCACGCTCCAAATGACCAGTTTCGGCGCACATTCAACGCCATTGAGGATGCCAGCGAACAGCTGGAGGCGTTGGAGGCATACTTCGAAAATTTTGCGTAAACAGAAATAAAGAGCTGACAGAACTATGTTCGAACAACGCGTAAATTCTGACGTACTGACCGTTTCTACCGTTAACTCTCAGGATCAGGTAACCCAAAAACCCCTGCGTGACTCGGTTAAACAGGCACTGAAGAACTATTTTGCTCAACTGAACGGTCAGGATGTTAATGACCTCTATGAGCTGGTACTGGCTGAAGTAGAACAGCCCCTGTTGGACATGGTGATGCAATACACCCGTGGTAACCAGACCCGTGCTGCCCTGATGATGGGCATCAACCGTGGTACGCTGCGTAAAAAATTGAAAAAATACGGCATGAACTAATCTCGATTAGCTAATTGCTTGTTTAAAAAGGCGCTACTCGGCATGGGGAAGCGCCTTTTTTATACGCCTCTTTTGTGGAGCCGATATGAACTCACGATGTGAGCCACACTACTTTGGTGATGAATCTGCGTCGATCATCCACGGAGATGCGCTGACAGAACTCAAGAAACTCCCCGCTGAAAGCGTCGATTTAATCTTTGCCGACCCGCCTTACAATATCGGAAAGGATTTTGACGGGATGGTCGAGTCCTGGGACGAAGACATCTTCCTGGGCTGGCTGTTCGCGTGCATTGAGGAGTGTCATCGGGTGCTGAAAAAACAGGGCACGATGTACATCATGAACAGCACCGAAAACATGCCGCATATCGATCTCAAATGCAGAACGCTGTTTACCATCAAAAGCCGGATTGTCTGGTCTTATGACAGTTCAGGCGTGCAGGCGAAGAAATTCTTTGGCTCAATGTACGAACCGATCCTGATGATGGTCAAAGATGCCCGACAGTACACTTTCAACAGTGACGCTATTCTGGTTGAGACCAAAACCGGTGCGAAAAGAGCGCTGATTGACTACCGTAAAAACCCACCACAGCCTTACAACACGCAAAAAGTTCCGGGCAACGTCTGGGAATTTCCCCGCGTGCGTTATTTGATGGATGAATATGAAAACCATCCGACGCAAAAACCTATCGCCCTGCTAAAACGGATCGTTTTGGCCTCCTCCAATCCTGGCGATACGGTGCTGGATCCCTTCGCCGGCAGCTTTACGACAGGTGCTGTGGCCGTGGAATCGGGACGTAAATTCATCGGTATTGAGGTCAATAATGAGTATGTGAAGATGGGGCTCAGACGGCTGAACATCAGCTCACACTACTCCCAGGAAGAGCTGACGAAAATCAAAAAGAGAAAGACGAAAAACCTGTCGAAAAAGAGTCGAACGGCGTCAGATGTGGTGAAGATGACAGCAAAGTAAAAGCATTGTAAGCCTGCTTTTCAGGACGCATTTTTCGTGTATATTTCCTGCACGCTTGGGCATGAATACACAGGATTTGGCAATGATTCGTAAGTATTGGTGGCTGGTTGTTTTTGCGGTCTCCGTGTTCCTTTTTGATGCGTTACTGATCCAGTGGATTGAACTGATCACCACAGAAGTCGATAAATGCCGCAATATGGATTCTGTCAATCCGCTCAAGCTGGTCAACTGTACCGAATTACAATAGCGTGTCATTGATAGACAGGAGAAATGATTATAGGGTTTCCGATGTTAATTGCATGACATATCCATCAGGAATTAACATCCTTAATACATTATCCACCAGCGCCGGTGCCTGCTGATAAAGATCGTAGCGGGTAGAATTCATCAACCAGTTTTTCACGATCCCGCTAAAACTACCGTGAATAATAATTAACACAACGTCTAAATCCAGGGTTCTGGAAATTAACCCTTCCGTCATACTCGCCTGCAACGCGTCGCGTAGTCCCCTCTGGCTAAACCCAATTTTCTCGCGTATTTCCTGTTCTGATATCATCCCCTCATGAAATTCACATTTATGATATAAAATTTGCAGCAAGGCCTGCTGCCGGGGAATTTCCGCGATATATTGCAATCCGGCAATTAACTTTTCGCGCAACCGCTGCAAGGGATTATCGCAGTCATGCAAAGCTAACCGGTCCTGAATAAGATCACGTAATGGCGGTTGCTGTAGCCAGAGTTCATTGAAGAGCTGCGTTTTGTTGTCAAAATGCCAGTAGATAGCCCCCCGCGTGACCTGGGCCGCGTCGGCAATGTCGTTAAGCGTCGTGTTGCCAACGCCTCGCGTGGCAAACTGGATGATTGCAGTCTCAATCAAATGTTGTCGCGTTTTTAACGCTTCGGCTTTTGTTCTTTTAGCCATAAGTTATCGTTTCAGGAGCAGGATAAAAAACAGAAATATGGCAATTCACAATTGCCGTTCAAAAAGAACTGTATCACCCCATCCGTTCCGAGATGAAACAAAAGCGAATAGCCTCAGCACAAAACATTCAATCAAATAACCCCCACAAATAAAAACCAACAAAAACATTCATACAACAAATGTACATTTCCAAATATATTAGCCAGCAACAAGGCATGACAAAGAAAAACAAAATGAAAAGACAAAGCCATCACTTTTTTGTTTTTACGTGCCGTAGACCCGGCCATAAAATAACTATCGCTTACATCGCACGCTAATAATTTGTAGGATAGCCAACTATTATTTCTTCGTGCACGTTATCGCCTTACCGTTATCCGGTAAATAACGAGCTATTGGTTTTTAAGGAACAGTAATGACGAAACATGCCAGGTTTTCACTCCTGCCCTCATTTATCCTCATCTCTGCTGCGTTACTTGCCGGTTGTAACGATCAGGGAGATAAGCACGCTCAGGCAACCGAACCGCAGGTGACCGTTCATGTGGTTACCGCCGCGCCATTAGCAGTAACCACCGAACTGCCAGGACGCACCTCGGCATTCCGCATTGCAGAAGTTCGTCCACAGGTCAGTGGTATTGTTCTCAAAAGAAACTTCACCGAGGGCAGCGATGTTCAGGTCGGGCAGTCACTGTATCAGATCGATCCTGCCACTTATCAGGCAGATTACGATAGCGCGAAAGGGGAACTGGCGAAAAGTGAAGCTGCCGCCGCCATCGCACACCTGACGGTTAAGCGCTATGTTCCGCTGGTAGGGACAAAATACATTAGCCAACAGGAATACGACCAGGCGATTGCAGATGCGCGTCAGGCCGATGCGGCAGTCATTGCCGCACGAGCCGCAGTGGAGAGCGCACGTATCAATCTTGCTTACACCAAAGTCACCTCGCCGATCGATGGTCGTATTGGCAAATCCAGCGTGACGGAAGGTGCGCTGGTCACTAATGGCCAGGCAACAGCACTGGCTACCGTGCAGCAACTCGATCCCATCTATGTCGATGTCACACAGTCCAGCAGCGACTTTATGCGACTGAAGCAGTCCGTTGAACAGGGCAGCCTGCATAAAGACAGCGCCAGCAGCAGCGTCCAGTTGGTGATGGAAAATGGTACGGCGTATCCCCTGAAAGGGACATTGCAGTTTTCGGATGTCACGGTGGACGAAAGCACAGGCTCCATCACCCTTCGCGCCGTCTTCCCTAACCCACAGCACGCTCTGCTGCCGGGGATGTTTGTTCGCGCTCGCATTGACGAAGGTGTTCAGCCCAACGCTATTTTGATCCCCCAGCAGGGCGTAACGCGTACGCCTCGTGGCGATGCGACGGTACTGGTCGTCAATGACCAGAGCCTGGTTGAGCCACGCGCCGTTGTCGCTTCGCAGGCTATCGGCGACAAATGGCTGATTAGCGAAGGCCTACATCCAGGCGATCAGGTGATTGTCAGCGGATTACAAAAAGCCCATCCCGGCACGAAAGTGAAAGCTACCACGGATGCCAATACTCCTGCGGCAAAAGCGGCGCAATAAGGTAACCGAACATGGCAAATTTCTTTATCAGGCGTCCTATTTTTGCCTGGGTTCTGGCCATCATACTGATGCTGGCGGGCGCTCTGGCGATTATGCAACTGCCCGTTGCGCAATACCCAACTATCGCGCCACCAGCGGTAGCCATTTCCGCGAACTATCCAGGGGCAGATGCGCAAACGGTGCAGGATACGGTGACTCAGGTTATCGAACAGAATATGAACGGTATCGATAACCTGATGTATATGTCCTCCACCAGCGACTCTGCGGGTAGCGTGACCATTACGTTAACCTTTCAGTCCGGAACCGACCCGGATATTGCCCAGGTGCAGGTACAGAACAAACTGCAGCTGGCGACGCCATTGCTGCCTCAGGAAGTTCAACAGCAAGGGATTAGCGTAGAAAAGTCGAGCAGCAGTTTCTTGTTGGTGGCGGGGTTTGTCTCTGACGATCCGCAAACGACCCAGGACGATATCTCCGACTACGTCGCCTCAAACGTAAAAGATACGATCAGCCGCCTGAACGGTGTAGGTGACGTCCAGCTGTTTGGCGCACAGTACGCGATGCGTATCTGGCTGGATGCGAATCGGCTGAACAAGTACCAGCTCACACCGGTCGATGTGATCAATCAACTAAAAATACAGAACGACCAGATCGCAGCAGGTCAGTTGGGCGGAACGCCTGCTCTACCGGGGCAGCAACTGAACGCCTCTATCATTGCGCAGACGCGACTGAAAGATCCTGAGGAATTCGGCAAAGTCACATTACGGGTAAACAGCGATGGCTCTGTCGTTCGCCTTAAAGATGTCGCTCGTATCGAGCTGGGGGGAGAAAACTATAACGTTGTCGCCCGAATTAACGGTAAACCGGCTGCGGGTCTGGGGATCAAACTGGCGACCGGGGCCAACGCTCTGGATACCGCCAAAGCGATTAAAACCAAACTCGTTGAGCTGCAACCCTTCTTCCCGCAAGGGATGAAAGTGGTTTACCCGTATGACACCACGCCGTTTGTGAAGATCTCCATTCACGAAGTGGTAAAAACACTGTTCGAAGCGATCGTCCTGGTCTTCCTCGTGATGTATCTGTTTTTACAGAATATCCGCGCAACGCTCATTCCGACGATTGCGGTTCCCGTTGTGCTATTGGGTACATTTGCCGTGCTCTCGGCGTTTGGCTACTCGATCAACACCCTGACGATGTTTGGGATGGTGCTGGCGATCGGCCTGCTGGTCGATGACGCCATTGTGGTAGTGGAAAACGTTGAACGTGTGATGATGGAAGAAAAGTTGCCGCCCAAAGAGGCAACCGAGAAATCCATGTCGCAGATCCAGGGGGCGCTGGTTGGGATCGCGATGGTGCTGTCTGCCGTCTTCATCCCGATGGCCTTTTTCGGCGGCTCCACCGGGGCTATTTATCGCCAGTTTTCCATCACGATTGTGTCGGCAATGGCGCTTTCGGTTCTGGTAGCATTGATCCTGACGCCGGCACTTTGCGCAACGCTGCTAAAACCAGCGTCCGCCGAACACCACGAGAAGAAAGGCGGATTTTTCGGCTGGTTTAATGCCAAATTTGATCTCAGCGTTAACCACTACACCAACAGTGTCAGCGGCATTGTGCGCAAAACCGGACGCTACCTGCTCCTTTACATCCTGATTGTTGTCGGAATGGGGGTACTGTTTTTCCGTCTCCCCACTTCCTTCCTGCCTGATGAAGATCAGGGCGTATTCATGACGATGGTTCAGCTACCCGCAGGTTCAACCCAGGAACGAACCCAAAATGTATTGGATCAGGTCACCCATTACTACCTGACTCACGAAAAAGCGAACGTTGAAAGCGTGTTTACGGTCAACGGTTTTAGCTTTAGCGGCCAGGCGCAGAACGCGGGTCTGGCCTTCATCAGCCTGAAGCCCTGGGATGAGCGTAGCGGCAAGGAAAACAGCGTTGAAGCGGTAATTGCGCGTGCAACTCGCGCGTTCAGCCAGATCCAGGATGGACTGGTCTTCCCCTTCAACATGCCGGCGATAATTGAACTGGGCACCGCGACGGGTTTCGATTTTGAACTGCTTGACCAGGGGGGGTTGGGGCACACAGCGCTAACATCAGCACGTAATCAGTTAATGGGTATGGTGGCTCAGCATTCCGATCTGCTGGTCCGTGTTCGACCTAACGGCCTGGAGGATACCCCTCAGTTCAAGCTGGATGTCGACCAGGAAAAAGCACAGGCGCTTGGCATTGCGCTGTCAGACATTAACGAAACCATCTCTGCGTCGTTAGGCGGCAGCTATATTAACGACTTCATTGACCGCGGACGAGTAAAGAAAGTGTATGTTCAGGCAGATGCGAAATTCCGTATGCTGCCAGAAGATATCAATAATCTGTACGTTCGTAGTGCTAACGGCGAGATGGTCCCTTTTTCAGCCTTCAGCTCAGCCCGCTGGGTGTATGGTTCTCCGCGCCTGGAACGCTTCAACGGTATGCCATCGATGGAGTTGTTGGGTGAGGCGGCCCCCGGTCGAAGCACCGGTGAAGCGATGGCCATGATGGAAAGTCTCGCGTCAAAACTGCCTAATGGTATTGGTCATGACTGGACGGGGATGTCATATCAGGAACGTTTGTCCGGCAATCAGGCGCCGGCACTGTATGCTATCTCGCTGATCGTCGTGTTCCTCTGTCTTGCCGCGCTGTATGAAAGCTGGTCCATTCCGTTCTCGGTGATGCTGGTGGTCCCGCTCGGCGTGGTGGGTGCCCTTTTGGCCGCTTCCCTGCGTGGGCTAAATAACGACGTCTATTTTCAGGTCGGACTGTTAACCACGATTGGGCTTTCCGCGAAAAACGCCATTCTGATCGTGGAATTTGCCAAGGATCTGATGGAGAAAGAAGGTCGTGGCCTGATCGAGGCAACGCTTGAGGCTGCGCGCATGCGCCTGCGCCCTATTCTGATGACCTCACTCGCCTTCATCCTCGGCGTAATGCCGCTGGTCATCAGTCGCGGGGCAGGGAGTGGCGCCCAGCATGCAGTCGGAACCGGTGTGATGGGAGGGATGCTGACAGCAACGCTGCTGGCTATCTTCTTTGTCCCGGTGTTTTTTGTGGTCGTCAGAGGCCGGTTTAACAAATCCCAGCGTTAATGTGTAAATTAAGGCGTCTACGGACGCCTTTTTCCTTCAGGTATCTTTCTTTATTTATTAAACAGATAGTCATTTGCACTGCGGAATACTAAATTCACTCCTTCATTATTTTTACAATTCACATGAATTGAGATTATTCCATATGCCAATCTTTTTTTAAGCGGTGGTAAAATTCATTTCGTATTCGCAAAGCAGCATTCCCTGTTGCTGCATTTAGCGGAACGCTTATTTTTGAGGTAACACCATGAAAAGATTAATTCCAGTAGCATTGCTCACTGCATTGCTGGCGGGCTGTGCACACGATTCCCCCTGCGTTCCGGTTTATGATGATCAAGGACGTCTTGTTCATACCAACACCTGTATGAAAGGGACGACTCAGGATAACTGGGAAACCGCAGGCGCCATTGCTGGCGGGGCCGCAGCGGTTGCAGGCCTGACGATGGGGATCATCGCACTGTCAAAATAACATTCTCAGAGCGCGGTACTTGCCGCGCTCTTAGCCTAAGAATACGGTTTTTCATATCATTCAATGTGTTGAAAAATACGTGTTCTAATACATTTTAATAATCAATAACGTCCAACCCTTTCTCTTTTCGCATTTATCTTTCAATACTCACGCTCTCGATATTCACGCCTGAAATCGTTATTTCATTTTGCGAGCATTATTTTAAATATTTTGCTCCAAAATGTGGCTTACGTTTCAATTTCGCACTATTTCAGGGCGCTGATTTTATTTTTTCCTGTCTACACTCTGCTTATTGCGTCGGATATTCACGCGCAAAACCTGGCATTACCTTTGCTTAGAAGAGTATGGCCAATGCCACAGACAGGTTAAAGACGTTGCAGAACGTCTCTCTATAACAATAATTTCTTTGCCACACAGGATGCATTATGAAAAAGATGATGATAGCCACACTGGCTGCGGCCGGTGTGCTGCTTGCGGTTGCCAATCAGGCACATGCGGGAACCACGCTGGATGCTGTAAAAAAGAAAGGGTTCGTACAATGCGGTATCAGTGACGGTCTTCCCGGTTTTTCTTACGCTGACGCGGACGGGAAATTCTCCGGGATAGATGTGGATGTTTGCCGTGGCGTTGCCGCCGCCGTCCTGGGAGATGATACAAAAGTAAAATATACCCCTCTCACCGCAAAAGAACGCTTCACCGCATTACAGTCTGGCGAAGTCGATCTTCTCTCCCGTAATACGACCTGGACCTCCTCACGTGATGCAGGAATGGGCATGTCCTTCACTGGCGTTACCTATTACGATGGCATTGGTTTCCTGACCCACAACAAAGCGGGTCTGAAAAGCGCGAAAGAGTTAGATGGTGCCACCGTTTGTATTCAGGCGGGAACAGATACGGAACTGAACGTGGCGGATTATTTCAAAGCCAACAACATGAAATACACCCCGGTGACTTTTGACCGCTCAGATGAGTCGGCAAAAGCGCTGGAGTCCGGACGTTGCGATACCCTCGCCTCTGACCAGTCCCAACTGTATGCCCTGCGCATCAAACTCAGCAACCCGGCTGAATGGCTTGTACTGCCAGAGGTGATCTCGAAAGAGCCGCTGGGGCCAGTTGTTCGTCGCGGTGATGACGAATGGTTCTCTATTGTGCGTTGGACGCTGTTTGCCATGTTGAATGCCGAAGAGATGGGCGTGACATCGAAGAATGTCGATGAGAAAGCGGCGAACCCGGCAACACCAGATATGGCACATCTGCTGGGCAAAGAAGGCGACTACGGCAAAGATCTGAAGCTCGACAATAAATGGGCTTACAACATCATCAAGCAGGTGGGTAACTATGCGGAGATCTTTGAACGCAACGTCGGATCGGAAAGCCCACTGAAGATCAAACGTGGACAGAACAATCTCTGGAATAACGGCGGCATTCAATACGCACCGCCGGTGCGTTAAGTCGTTGTGATGTAACGGGCGCCGCACTAGCGGCGCTCAGTTCAGAGTTATGGTTACCGAGGCTTTCTTATGTTCCATCGCCGCTCAAGTGTAAAAGGGTCGCTCTCCTTTTCAAACCCTGCGGTCCGCGCCTGGCTGTTCCAGATCCTCGCCATTCTTGCGGTCGTTGCAGTTGCTATCTATCTCATTCATAACACGATTAATAATCTAAGCAGTCGCGGCATTACCTCGGGCTTTGCCTTTCTCGACCGTAGCGCTGGGTTTGGCATCGTCCAGCACTTAATCGACTATCAGCAGGGTGACACGTACGGACGTGTTTTTGTGGTGGGTTTGCTTAACACGCTGCTGGTTTCCGCGCTGTGTATTGTCTTTGCGTCATTTATCGGCTTCTTTCTCGGGCTGGCGCGCCTTTCAGATAACTGGTTACTGCGTAAACTCTCGACGATTTATATTGAGACCTTTCGTAATATCCCGCCTCTGCTGCAAATCTTTTTTTGGTACTTCGCGGTTCTGCGCAATTTGCCCGGCCCCCGTCAGGCCGCAAGCGCGCTGGATATGGTCTTTCTGAGTAATCGGGGACTCTATATCCCGTCTCCGCAGTTAGGGGAAGGCGTACTCGCTTTCGTGCTCTCGGCAGTGATTGCCATTGCGCTGTCCGTGGGTCTGTTCCGCTTCAATAAAATGCATCAGATGAAAACGGGACAACTTCGCAGAACCTGGCCTACTGCATTAAGCCTGATTGTGCTGCTGCCGCTCATCGCGCATTGGCTTTTTGGCGCGGCGCTGCACTGGGATATCCCACAACTACGCGGCTTCAACTTCCGTGGCGGAATGGTGCTCATTCCTGAACTGGCAGCCCTGACGCTGGCGTTATCGGTATATACCTCGGCGTTTATTGCCGAAATCATTCGTGCAGGCATTCAGGCCGTTCCCTACGGTCAACATGAAGCCGCCCGTTCTCTCGGGTTACCTAATACTGTGACCCTTCGCCAGGTCATCATTCCTCAGGCACTTCGCGTCATTATTCCACCGCTGACCAGCCAGTATCTGAATATTGTGAAAAACTCATCGCTGGCCGCCGCCATTGGCTATCCCGACATGGTATCGCTGTTCGCCGGTACGGTACTTAATCAGACCGGACAGGCCATCGAAACGATCGCCATCACGATGTCGGTGTACCTGATCATCAGCCTGAGCATCTCGCTGCTGATGAACATCTATAACCGGCGAATCGCCCTCATTGAGCGCTAAGGAATCATGATGACAAAAGCACTGCTGTCTCATCCCATGCGCCCGGCCAGTAACGGCCCTGGTCGTTCGATCGTATGGGTACGGAAGAACCTCTTTTCTAGTTGGTCAAACAGCCTGCTGACGCTGTTCTGTCTGTGGCTGATGTGGGAGTTAATTCCCCCTTTGCTGAACTGGGCGTTCCTGCAGGCCAACTGGGTGGGCTCCACGCGTGCTGACTGTACCAAAGCGGGCGCCTGCTGGGTGTTTATTCATGAACGATTTGGACAATTCATGTATGGATTGTACCCACATGATCAGCGTTGGCGTATCAACCTGGCGTTGATCATTGGGTTGGCTTCCATTGTGCCGATGTTCTGGAAAGCGTTGCCGGGTCGCGGGCGTTATATCGTCGTCTGGGCCGTGATCTACCCGATCACTGTCTGGTTCCTGTTGTATGGCGGATTTCTTGGTCTGGATCGCGTTGAAACACGCCAATGGGGTGGGCTGACGCTGACCTTAATCATCGCATCCGTCGGGATCGCGGGGGCACTGCCATTAGGAATTTTGTTGGCACT
Source organism: Citrobacter sp. LST-B2 (assembly GCF_057983045.1). NCBI lineage: Bacteria > Pseudomonadati > Pseudomonadota > Gammaproteobacteria > Enterobacterales > Enterobacteriaceae > Citrobacter > Citrobacter sp. LST-B2. Next base: position 484,243 of record NZ_CP192598.1, on the reverse strand, counting down.
GGGACGTCGCTCCCACATGCCCGTCGTGCGGATCTTATCCGTCATTTTTATCGAGTTCTGGCGTGGCGTCCCGCTGATCACCGTCCTGTTTATGTCTTCGGTCATGCTGCCGCTGTTTCTGTCAGAAGGAACCAGCATCGATAAGCTTATCCGGGCGCTGGTTGGCGTGATCCTCTTCCAGTCGGCCTACGTCGCGGAAGTGGTTCGTGGGGGGCTGCAGGCATTACCGAAAGGGCAATACGAAGCAGCAGAATCGCTGGCGTTGGGCTACTGGAAAACCCAAGGGCTGGTCATTCTTCCCCAAGCCCTGAAGCTGGTGATTCCCGGACTGGTGAACACCATTATTGCCCTGTTTAAGGATACCAGTCTGGTCATCATCATCGGTTTGTTCGATCTGTTCAGCAGCGTGCAGCAAGCGACAGTTGACCCTGCCTGGCTGGGTATGTCGACAGAAGGCTATGTCTTCGCTGCTCTGATTTACTGGATTTTTTGTTTCAGCATGTCGCGCTATAGCCAGCATCTGGAAAAGCGCTTTAACACCGGGCGTACACCGCACTGAGGATTCTATGAGCCAACTATTAATACAACCTGCCGACGCGATGATTACGCTGGAAAACGTCAATAAGTGGTACGGACAGTTTCATGTCCTTAAGGATATCAACCTGCGCGTTAAACAGGGGGAACGCATTGTGTTATGTGGGCCTTCAGGTTCGGGAAAATCAACCACCATCCGCTGTATTAACCATCTGGAAGAACATCAACAGGGACGAATTATTGTCGATGGCATTGAGTTGAATGAAGACATCCGCAACATCGAGCGCGTCCGACAGGAAGTCGGCATGGTATTCCAGCACTTCAATCTCTTTCCTCATCTGACGGTTTTGCAAAACTGTACGCTGGCACCGATTTGGGTGCGTAAGATGCCGGTAAAAGAAGCCGAAGCGCTGGGGATGCACTACCTGGAACGTGTGCGTATTGCAGAGCACGCACATAAATTTCCAGGGCAGATCTCCGGAGGACAGCAACAACGCGTGGCCATTGCCCGCTCGCTATGTATGAAACCCAAAATTATGCTCTTTGATGAACCCACGTCGGCGCTGGATCCCGAAATGGTGAAAGAGGTGCTGGATACGATGATTGGCCTGGCGCAATCAGGAATGACAATGCTTTGCGTCACGCATGAGATGGGATTTGCCAGAACGGTGGCTGACAGGGTGATCTTCATGGATCGTGGGGAAATTGTTGAGCAGGCCCCGCCGGATGAGTTTTTTGCACATCCTAAATCAGAACGTACTCGAGCATTCCTGTCTCAGGTGATTCATTAGTCGTTTGCTCTGCCGGGTGACGGCTTCACCTTACCCGGCCTACCGTTTTTTCGGCGTATAAACGCAAAAAGGCCATCCTTTCGGATGGCCTTCTCACTTGTTTGATGTCTGGCAGTTCCCTACTCTCGCATGGGGAGACCCCACACTACCATCGGCGCTACGGCGTTTCACTTCTGAGTTCGGCATGGGGTCAGGTGGGACCACCGCGCTACAGCCGCCAGACAAATTCTTTTCCACTGTGCCGAACTTTAACCTAATTAAGTGGTGCTGATACCCAGAGTCGAACTGGGGACCTCACCCTTACCAAGGGTGCGCTCTACCAACTGAGCCATATCAGCACGCTAAATTTGATGCCTGGCAGTTCCCTACTCTCACATGGGGAGACCCCACACTACCATCGGCGCTACGGCGTTTCACTTCTGAGTTCGGCATGGGGTCAGGTGGGACCACCGCGCTACAGCCGCCAGGCAAATTCTGTTTATTAACCCGCCTTTCGCCGGTTAATCTAATCTGTAATCAGGCTGAAAATTTTCTCAATCCGCCAAAACAGCTTCGGCGTTGTAAGGTTAAGCCTCACGGTTCATTAGTACCGGTTAGCTCAACGCATCGCTGCGCTTACACACCCGGCCTATCAACGTCGTCGTCTTCAACGTTCCTTCAGGACCCTTAAAGGGTCAGGGAGAACTCATCTCGGGGCAAGTTTCGTGCTTAGATGCTTTCAGCACTTATCTCTTCCGCATTTAGCTACCGGGCAGTGCCATTGGCATGACAACCCGAACACCAGTGATGCGTCCACTCCGGTCCTCTCGTACTAGGAGCAGCCCCCCTCAATTCTCCAGCGCCCACGGCAGATAGGGACCGAACTGTCTCACGACGTTCTAAACCCAGCTCGCGTACCACTTTAAATGGCGAACAGCCATACCCTTGGGACCTACTTCAGCCCCAGGATGTGATGAGCCGACATCGAGGTGCCAAACACCGCCGTCGATATGAACTCTTGGGCGGTATCAGCCTGTTATCCCCGGAGTACCTTTTATCCGTTGAGCGATGGCCCTTCCATTCAGAACCACCGGATCACTAAGACCTGCTTTCGCACCTGCTCGCGCCGTCACGCTCGCAGTCAAGCTAGCTTATGCCTTTGCACTAACCTCCTGATGTCCGACCAGGATTAGCTAACCTTCGTGCTCCTCCGTTACTCTTTAGGAGGAGACCGCCCCAGTCAAACTACCCACCAGACACTGTCCGCAACCCGGATTACGGGCCCACGTTAGAACACCAGCCATTAAAGGGTGGTATTTCAAGGATGGCTCCACACGAACTGGCGTCCGCGCTTCAAAGCCTCCCACCTATCCTACACATCAAGGACCAGTGTTCAGTGTCAAGCTATAGTAAAGGTTCACGGGGTCTTTCCGTCTTGCCGCGGGTACACTGCATCTTCACAGCGAGTTCAATTTCACTGAGTCTCGGGTGGAGACAGCCTGGCCATCATTACGCCATTCGTGCAGGTCGGAACTTACCCGACAAGGAATTTCGCTACCTTAGGACCGTTATAGTTACGGCCGCCGTTTACCGGGGCTTCGATCAAGAGCTTCTCCTTACGGATAACCCCATCAATTAACCTTCCGGCACCGGGCAGGCGTCACACCGTATACGTCCACTTTCGTGTTTGCACAGTGCTGTGTTTTTAATAAACAGTTGCAGCCAGCTGGTATCTTCGACTGATTTCAGCTCCACGAGTAAATCGCTTCACCTACGCATCAGCGTGCCTTCTCCCGAAGTTACGGCACCATTTTGCCTAGTTCCTTCACCCGAGTTCTCTCAAGCGCCTTGGTATTCTCTACCTGACCACCTGTGTCGGTTTGGGGTACGATCTGATGTTACCTGATGCTTAGAGGCTTTTCCTGGAAGCAGGGCATTTGTCACTTCAGCACCGTAGTGCCTCGTCATCACGCCTCAGTGTTAAAGTGAACCGGATTTACCTGGAACACACACCTACACGCTTAAACCGGGACAACCGTCGCCCGGCCAACATAGCCTTCTCCGTCCCCCCTTCGCAGTAACACCTGGTACAGGAATATTAACCTGTTTCCCATCGACTACGCCTTTCGGCCTCGCCTTAGGGGTCGACTCACCCTGCCCCGATTAACGTTGGACAGGAACCCTTGGTCTTCCGGCGAGCGGGCTTTTCACCCGCTTTATCGTTACTTATGTCAGCATTCGCACTTCTGATACCTCCAGCATGCCTCACAGCACACCTTCACAGGCTTACAGAACGCTCCCCTACCCAACAACACTTAGTGTCGCTGCCGCAGCTTCGGTGCATGGTTTAGCCCCGTTACATCTTCCGCGCAGGCCGACTCGACCAGTGAGCTATTACGCTTTCTTTAAATGATGGCTGCTTCTAAGCCAACATCCTGGCTGTCTGAGCCTTCCCACATCGTTTCCCACTTAACCATGACTTTGGGACCTTAGCTGGCGGTCTGGGTTGTTTCCCTCTTCACGACGGACGTTAGCACCCGCCGTGTGTCTCCCGTGATAACATTCTCCGGTATTCGCAGTTTGCATCGGGTTGGTAAGCCGGGATGGCCCCCTAGCCGAAACAGTGCTCTACCCCCGGAGATGAATTCACGAGGCGCTACCTAAATAGCTTTCGGGGAGAACCAGCTATCTCCCGGTTTGATTGGCCTTTCACCCCCAGCCACAAGTCATCCGCTAATTTTTCAACATTAGTCGGTTCGGTCCTCCAGTTAGTGTTACCCAACCTTCAACCTGCCCATGGCTAGATCACCGGGTTTCGGGTCTATACCCTGCAACTTAACGCCCAGTTAAGACTCGGTTTCCCTTCGGCTCCCCTATTCGGTTAACCTTGCTACAGAATATAAGTCGCTGACCCATTATACAAAAGGTACGCAGTCACCCCATAAAGAGGCTCCCACTGCTTGTACGTACACGGTTTCAGGTTCTTTTTCACTCCCCTCGCCGGGGTTCTTTTCGCCTTTCCCTCACGGTACTGGTTCACTATCGGTCAGTCAGGAGTATTTAGCCTTGGAGGATGGTCCCCCCATATTCAGACAGGATACCACGTGTCCCGCCCTACTCATCGAGCTCACAACACATGCAATTTTGTGTACGGGGCTGTCACCCTGTATCGCCGGCCTTTCCAGACCGTTCCACTACCACACATGCTGATTCAGGCTCTGGGCTGCTCCCCGTTCGCTCGCCGCTACTGGGGGAATCTCGGTTGATTTCTTTTCCTCGGGGTACTTAGATGTTTCAGTTCCCCCGGTTCGCCTCGTTAACCTATGGATTCAGTTAACGATAGTGCAACGAATTGCACTGGGTTTCCCCATTCGGACATCGCCGGTTATAACGGTTCATATCACCTTACCGACGCTTTTCGCAGATTAGCACGTCCTTCATCGCCTCTGACTGCCAGGGCATCCACCGTGTACGCTTAGTCGCTTAACCTCACAACCCGAAGATGTTTCTTTCGATTCATCATCGTGTTGCGAAAATTTGAGAGACTCGAACACACCATTAACAGTGTGTCGTTTCAATTTTCAGCTTGATCCAGATTTTTAAAGAGCAAAACTTCGCAGCGCACCCTTTCAGGTACACTCTGAAGTTTTCTTGATTACGTTCTACAGTATGGTGGAGCTATGCGGGATCGAACCGCAGACCTCCTGCGTGCAAAGCAGGCGCTCTCCCAGCTGAGCTATAGCCCCATACAGTGTAGTCAGAACCTCTGTACCGATAATTTTTCCTGAGACAAGGCGTGGAATGGCGAAGCATACTTAAAGTATGCGAGTCGTTTCACAACGCAGTATTCAGGGAAAATTTGGTAGGCCTGAGTGGACTTGAACCACCGACCTCACCCTTATCAGGGGTGCGCTCTAACCACCTGAGCTACAAGCCTGTAGAGGTTTTACTGCTCGTTTTTCATCAGACAATCTGTGTGGGCACTACAAAGGCAGGTTCTTTAAGGTAAGGAGGTGATCCAACCGCAGGTTCCCCTACGGTTACCTTGTTACGACTTCACCCCAGTCATGAATCACAAAGTGGTAAGCGCCCTCCCGAAGGTTAAGCTACCTACTTCTTTTGCAACCCACTCCCATGGTGTGACGGGCGGTGTGTACAAGGCCCGGGAACGTATTCACCGTGGCATTCTGATCCACGATTACTAGCGATTCCGACTTCATGGAGTCGAGTTGCAGACTCCAATCCGGACTACGACATACTTTATGAGGTCCGCTTGCTCTCGCGAGGTCGCTTCTCTTTGTATATGCCATTGTAGCACGTGTGTAGCCCTGGTCGTAAGGGCCATGATGACTTGACGTCATCCCCACCTTCCTCCAGTTTATCACTGGCAGTCTCCTTTGAGTTCCCGGCCTAACCGCTGGCAACAAAGGATAAGGGTTGCGCTCGTTGCGGGACTTAACCCAACATTTCACAACACGAGCTGACGACAGCCATGCAGCACCTGTCTCACAGTTCCCGAAGGCACCAAGGCATCTCTGCCAAGTTCTGTGGATGTCAAGACCAGGTAAGGTTCTTCGCGTTGCATCGAATTAAACCACATGCTCCACCGCTTGTGCGGGCCCCCGTCAATTCATTTGAGTTTTAACCTTGCGGCCGTACTCCCCAGGCGGTCTATTTAACGCGTTAGCTCCGGAAGCCACGCCTCAAGGGCACAACCTCCAAATAGACATCGTTTACGGCGTGGACTACCAGGGTATCTAATCCTGTTTGCTCCCCACGCTTTCGCACCTGAGCGTCAGTCTTCGTCCAGGGGGCCGCCTTCGCCACCGGTATTCCTCCAGATCTCTACGCATTTCACCGCTACACCTGGAATTCTACCCCCCTCTACGAGACTCAAGCCTGCCAGTTTCGAATGCAGTTCCCAGGTTGAGCCCGGGGATTTCACATCCGACTTGACAGACCGCCTGCGTGCGCTTTACGCCCAGTAATTCCGATTAACGCTTGCACCCTCCGTATTACCGCGGCTGCTGGCACGGAGTTAGCCGGTGCTTCTTCTGCGGGTAACGTCAATGGCTAAGGTTATTAACCTTAACCCCTTCCTCCCCGCTGAAAGTACTTTACAACCCGAAGGCCTTCTTCATACACGCGGCATGGCTGCATCAGGCTTGCGCCCATTGTGCAATATTCCCCACTGCTGCCTCCCGTAGGAGTCTGGACCGTGTCTCAGTTCCAGTGTGGCTGGTCATCCTCTCAGACCAGCTAGGGATCGTCGCCTTGGTGAGCCGTTACCTCACCAACAAGCTAATCCCATCTGGGCACATCCGATGGCAAGAGGCCCGAAGGTCCCCCTCTTTGGTCTTGCGACATTATGCGGTATTAGCTACCGTTTCCAGTAGTTATCCCCCTCCATCGGGCAGTTTCCCAGACATTACTCACCCGTCCGCCACTCGTCAGCAAAGCAGCAAGCTGCTTCCTGTTACCGTTCGACTTGCATGTGTTAGGCCTGCCGCCAGCGTTCAATCTGAGCCATGATCAAACTCTTCAATTTAAGTTTGATGCTCCTAGAATTAAACGTCGTAATGAATTACGTGTTCACTCTTTGAGACTTGGTATTCATTTTTCGTCTTGCGACGTTAAGAATCCATGTCACTCTGAGTGCCCACACAGATTGTCTGATAAATTGTTAAAGAGCAGTTGCGACGCGCTTTAGCGCTCTGTCGCGAGGTGGCGTATATTACGCTTTCCTCTTTCAGAGTCAACCCTGATTTTCAGGATTTTTCTCTTCGCTGTGACGACCATCTTGTGAAGCGTTCCACTTTGTCGTCTCAACGGAGGCGCATTATAGGGATCCCATTTTTTTGCACAAGCCTTTTTTAGATCTTTTTTTCCGTTCGCTGCTTTTTCATCCCTTTCGCTCCATTCATGCGCAATTTGGCGAATTTTTGATAGCTAAAGCACTTGCGCAAGGCCAGAAATGCAACCAAAGTCATCATTACTGTTCTCTTTCCTTGAGGTAAACATGTCTGACGTATTACGTCCTTATAAGGATCTTTTCCCACAGATTGGCCAACGGGTGATGCTCGACAGCAGCAGTGTGATCATTGGCGACGTTCGCCTGGCAGACGATGTGGGGATCTGGCCGCTTGTCGCGATCCGTGGCGATGTAAATTACGTTGCGATCGGGGCGCGTACGAATATTCAGGATGGCAGCGTGTTGCATGTCACGCACAAATCCGCCTCCAACCCGGATGGCAACCCGCTCATTGTAGGAGAAGATGTGACGGTCGGGCATAAAGTGATGTTGCACGGCTGCATCATTGGCAACCGGGTCCTGGTCGGTATGGGATCGATTCTGCTGGATGGCGCGGTGATTGAAGACGACGTAATGATTGGGGCGGGAAGCCTGGTACCGCAAAACAAACGCCTAGAGAGCGGCTATCTCTATTTGGGGAGCCCGGTCAAACAGATCCGGCCGCTAACAGAGGAGGAGAAAGCGGGTCTGCAATACTCCGCCAGAAATTATGTGAAATGGAAAGACGAGTATCTCGCTCAGGGTAACCAAACCCAGCCATGATCGTCTTCTTGCTGGGACTGGATCAATGCTTCCGCTTCTTCTTCCAGATCCCAGCGATGTTCGCAAAAGTGAGCTAACCATTGTTCCGTCGTTTCACCATCAAAGCGATTCGCCAGCGTTTCTCCCTTAATAGCGCACATTAACTGCATGCCATTAACCAGCGCGGGAAAGCAAACCGCTTTTTTCTGCGCGTCCCACTCTTCCCGGTCTGGAAACTGGATGGCCTGATTCATGCGGATAACTCCTGCTTGAGACGCGCAATCACTGGCTCAATTTCCGGCAACACGCCGTGCCAGAGCAGAACGGCATGAGCTGCTTGTCCCACCAGCATCCCCAGGCCATCGGCATAACGTTTCGCGCCCTGGCGTTCACACCAGGAGAGAAACGGCGTATTGCCCTTTTGGTAGAACATGTCGTAACAACATACGGACGAACGAATGAGCGATGCCGGGATCGCCGGGATCTCACCGCTGATGCCGCTGGAGGTGGCATTGATGATCAGATCAAACTCATGTCCTTCCAGCTCATCCATACCCAGCGCCTGCACGCTACCTGTATGTGCAAAAACCTGTGCCAGTTCTTCCGCACGGGATGCCGTCCGGTTAACAATCGTCACCCCGCAATCCAGAGAAAGCAGCGGTAACAATACACCACGCGAAGCGCCACCCGCGCCAATCAGCAGGATACGTTGCCCCGGCTGGATAAATGACAGACGTTCGAGGTCACTTAGCAGACCGATGCCGTCGGTGTTGTCACCCAGCAACCGACCATCTTCGAGCCGCTTGATCGTATTCACCGCACCGGCCAGGGCTGCACGCTCGGTGAGTTCATCGGCGCGGGCAAATGCTTCTTCTTTAAATGGCACTGTGACGTTCACTCCTTTACCGCCGTCGGCAAAGAACGCGTTCAGTGTGTTGATGAAATCATTAACAGGCGCCAGCACACGGCCATACGGATGCGCAATCTGCAGCTGCTGCGCAAATTGCTGATGAATAAACGGCGATTTGCTGTGCGCGATTGGATTACCAAAAACAGCATAGGTTTCCATCATCTTACCCCTGTCGAAACAACTCGCCCGTCAGGGCATCACGGATTTCCGAAGGATTCAATCGACCTCCGGTTTCTCCTGACACCACCGGGAAGTCTGTACCAAACTGTGTGCGAACTTCCTCAACCGTACGGCAAGGGGGTAATCCACTCAGGTTGGCGCTGGTTGAAACCAACGGTTTGCCATAAGCCTGGCACAAGGCGACCACCAGCGGATGATCCGTCACGCGCACCGCCAATGAATCAAAACGCCCCGTCAACCAACGAGGCGTCGTCGCTGGCGCAGGGAAAACAAAGGTCACCGGACCAGGCCAACGAGCAAACACGGCATCACGCTGGGCATCGGTCAACATACTGTCGTCAATATACGGCTTGAGCTGCTCAAAACTGGCGGCGATCAAAATTAACCCTTTATCCACCGGACGCTGTTTCAAGGCCAACAGACGATTTACGGCCACTTCGCTATCGGGATCGCACCCGACGCCAAAGACGGCTTCTGTTGGATAGGCGATGACATTCTCTTTATTCAGTACCTCTATTGCGTCAGCGATAGGGTCTGTTGGCAGGTTATTATTCACTTGTTTGTTCCGCCGAAACCGGCTTTCCACATTGTTTACTGGCGCAAAAGTGCTTCACACCCTGCGCGGTTTTCTTTTCGATGAGTAGCGGATAGTGGCACTCAGGACACTCTCCGGCTACCGGTTTGAAGTTAATGACAAACTGGCACTCCGGATAGCGATCGCAGGAGTGGAAGGTTTTGCCATAACGGGAACGCCGCTGGACCAGATGGCCCGTCTGGCATTGAGGGCAGGTAATAGCGGTTTCATCGGGTTTATCAATGAGCTCGGTATGCTCACATTCTGGATAGTTGCTGCAGCCGATAAACATACCAAAACGCCCCTGGCGCAACACCAGTTCGCTGCCGCAGTCAGGGCAATGTTTCCCCTCCAGAACTTTGACGATATGTCCGTCCGCTGAGGATTTCAACGGACGGATATAGTCACATTCCGGATAGTGCGAGCAACCAAGAAACGGACCGTGTTTCCCGGAGCGAATCACCAGTTCAGCCCCGCACTGTGGACAGGGCTCATTTTTACGCACCGAAAACAGTGCTGATTTAGCCATAACAACTCATGCTGAATTAAGGTTGATTAATGCAGCATACCTTCATTCACTTCAAAGAGTAATTCTTCCATTTGCTGATATGCATTTTCACAACCTGGAATATTGAACAAAACCATCAGGATGACCCACTTCAGGTCTTCCAGGTCGAATTCTGCGGTATCCAGCGCGAGCACACGTTCAATCACCATTTCTCGCGTTTCGAGGTTTAGCACCTGAATCTGCTCAAGGAATAACAGGAATCCCCGGCAACTGGCATCCAGTCGGTCACACTCTTCTGGGGTATAAATACGCACAGAGAGAGGATCGGAGGCGAGCTGCATCGGCTCGGCAAGACCTTCCTGGTAGTCAGCAAGCTTTTCCAGCCACAGGAGCGCGTTGTAGATGTCTTCACGATCAAAACCAGCGTCGGTAAGATCCCGTTCAAGTTTGTCCTGATCCACACGTAATTCAGCTTCATTGTGGATATATGTCTCAAACAAATACATTAGTACGTCGAACATGGCATGCCCTCCTCAATCGGACATAGCCGCCGGGTACAACTGCGATCCATCCTGCTAACTCCAGTTCGAGTAGCTGAGCCACTACCTCTGGCACAGGTTGGCCGGCACGTTCAGCGACGACGTCAACAGGTGTTACCTCATCTCCTACGTTAGCCAGGAGCTCGGGAAATGGCAATGCTGCGCCTTCCTGATCTGATGAATAAAGTGATTTTTCAGGCTCATCTGGCAGCCAATGCAAGCCGTACTGCAAATTTTCCATGATTTCATCTGGGGCCGTCACAAGGGTGGCACCCTGCTTCACCAGCCAGTGTGGCCCTTCGCTTCCGGGGCTGCCGAGGGGGCCAGGGATAGCGAACACCTCTCGTCCTTGCTCTAACGCACAGCGCGCGGTGACCAACGAGCCACTGCGTAATGCCGCCTCAACCACCAGAACCCCTTTACTCAGACCGCTAATGATACGGTTCCGGCGGGGAAAGTTGCGCGGTAAAGGGGCCATCATTAACGGAAATTCGGACACCAGCGCGCCTCCCGTTTCCAGCAACGCATCGGCCATCCCGGCATGTCGGCGGGGATAGACGGATTGCAGGCCGTTGCCTAATACGGCAATGCTTTTCCCCTTTGCCTGGATCGCCGCCCGATGGGCGATGCCATCAATACCTCGCGCCAGACCGCTGGTAATGGTGATATCCCAACTGGCCAGTTTCTCACAAAACATCTGCCCCCATCGTTCGCCATACCAGGACGGCGTTCGGCTTCCCACGACGGCGAGTTGAAAATCATGGAGACATCGCGGGGAGCCAACGACAAAAACCGCACCGGGATAATCTTCAATGGCGCGAAGCTGCGCAGGATAATCTTCACTGTCTGCCAGTAATAAGTCATGGTGCGGCGACTCAAGCCAGCGAAGGGTTATTTCCAGTTCTTTTTCCGGAAAGGTCAAAAAGCGCGTTGCCTGGGAAGGGGAAAGGCCGGCACGCCGCAATGCGGCGATATCAATAGCCGGCTGTGATATCAGTCCGTGAGCGACGCGCACCATCTCATCGCCGAACAACTCATTCACAGCCATTAAACGTAGCCAAATTTCGGTACGGGTCATCCTTATCCCCCTGCCACAAGCAGTCTTAGCAATCTTTGCGATTGGTCACTGATGCTGTCAATCAGAGGGGGATTTGTCTAGAATAGAGGTAATAATCTTTCCAACTCCTGAACACAACTCTGGATAACTATGTCAGTTTTGCAAGTGTTACATATTCCGGACGAGCGCCTTCGCAAAGTCGCAAAGCCGGTAGAAGAAGTGAATGCAGAAATTCAGCGTATCGTCGATGATATGTTCGAGACGATGTACGCGGAAGAAGGTATTGGCCTCGCAGCAACTCAGGTTGATATTCATCAGCGGATTATCGTCATTGACGTGTCGGAAAATCGTGACGAACGCCTGGTGTTAATTAACCCGGAACTGCTGGAAAAAGAAGGCGAGACCGGTATTGAAGAAGGTTGTCTGTCTATTCCGGAACAGCGTGCTTTAGTGCCGCGTGCTGAGAAAGTGAAAGTTCGCGCGCTCGATCACGAGGGTAAACCGTTTGAACTGGAAGCCGACGGCCTGCTGGCTATCTGTATTCAGCACGAGATGGATCACCTGGTCGGTAAACTGTTTATCGATTATTTGTCACCGCTGAAGCAGCAACGTATTCGTCAGAAAGTTGAGAAACTCGACCGCCTGAACGCACGAGCTTAAGGACAAGAATCACCGTGTCAGACTCACTACGTATTATTTTTGCGGGTACACCTGACTTTGCAGCGCGTCATCTTGACGCGCTGTTGTCTTCTGAACATCACGTCGTCGGGGTATTTACCCAGCCCGATCGCCCGGCAGGTCGGGGAAAAAAACTGATGCCGAGCCCGGTAAAAGTGCTGGCAGAGGAAAAAGGCATTCCGGTTTTCCAACCCGTTTCCTTGCGCCCGCAGGAAAACCAGCACCTGGTTTCTGACCTGAATGCAGATGTTATGGTCGTCGTCGCGTATGGTCTGATTCTGCCGAAAGCCGTGCTGGATATGCCGCGTCTCGGTTGCATTAACGTCCACGGTTCGCTGCTGCCGCGCTGGCGCGGCGCGGCGCCCATTCAACGTTCTCTTTGGGCTGGGGACGCCGAAACGGGCGTGACCATTATGCAAATGGACGTGGGTCTCGATACGGGCGATATGCTCTATAAGCTCGCCTGCCCCATCACCGCGCAAGACACCAGCGGCACACTGTACGACAAGCTGGCGGATCTTGGTCCGCAGGGGCTGATCGAAACGCTGAAGCAGTTAGCTGAGGGCCGTGCAAATCCGCAAGTGCAAGATGAATCGCTAGTCACTCACGCAGAAAAGCTCAGTAAAGAAGAAGCGCGCATCGACTGGTCGCTTTCTGCGACACAACTGGAACGTTGCATTCGCGCATTCAATCCCTGGCCGATGAGCTGGCTGGAAATTGACGGCCAGCCGGTAAAAGTCTGGCAGGCATCCGTGATAGAGACGCCGACGCTGGCAGAACCGGGAACCATCCTTGACGCCACGAAACAAGGCATTCAGGTCGCGACCGGCAACGGAGTCCTGAACCTGCTCTCATTGCAACCCGCCGGAAAAAAAGCGATGAGCGCCCAGGATCTTCTGAATTCACGTCGGGAATGGTTCATTCCTGGCAACCGTCTGGTCTGACGGTCACTTCTGATAACGCCCGGTGTTACCGGGCCTTTTTATTTTTGCGGTTATGAATAAGAAACTTAACTTACGCAGTATGGCGGCGCAGGCCGTTGAACAGGTCGTCGAGCAAGGGCATTCACTGAGTAATGTCCTGCCGCCGCTACAACAAAAAGTCTCCGATAAAGACAAAGCGCTGCTACAGGAACTCTGTTTTGGGGTTCTGCGTACGCTGTCGCAACTCGACTGGTTGATCAACAAACTGATGTCCCGCCCAATGACGGGAAAACAGCGCACCGTGCATTACCTGATAATGGTGGGATTCTATCAATTACTGCATACCCGAATTCCTCCACATGCAGCGCTGGCGGAAACGGTCGAAGGTGCCGTAGCGATAAAGCGCCCGCAGCTTAAGGGGCTAATAAACGGTGTTCTGCGTCAGTTCCAGCGTCAACAAGAAGTACTGCTCGCGGAATTCGCCAGCAGCGACGCGCGTTTTCTGCACCCTGGCTGGCTACTTAAACGCCTGCAAAAGGCGTACCCCACCCAATGGGAAGCGATTATTGATGCCAACAATCAGCGCCCCCCGATGTGGCTACGTGTGAATCGCATACACCATACGCGCGACAACTGGCTGGCATTGCTCGAAAACGCCGGGATGAAAGGTTTCACTCATCCCGACTATCCCAATGCCATCCGTCTGGAAACAGCAGCACCGGTCCATACGCTTCCTGGGTTCGATGAAGGATGGGTCACCGTTCAGGACGCCTCTGCTCAGGGATGCGTGGCCTTCCTTGCTCCGCAAAACGGCGAACACATTTTAGATCTGTGTGCAGCACCAGGCGGTAAAACCACCCACATCCTCGAAGCGGCTCCCGAAGCAAACGTGCTGGCAGTTGATGTGGATGAACAACGACTCTCCCGCGTTTATGACAACCTGAAACGTCTTGGGATGAAAGCGACGGTTAAGCAGGGTGATGGGCGTTTCCCTGCACAATGGTGCGGCGAGCAGCAGTTTGATCGTATCCTGTTAGATGCCCCCTGCTCTGCAACCGGAGTTATCCGTCGTCACCCGGATATCAAATGGCTTCGCCGCGATCGTGATATTACCGAACTGGCAAAGCTACAGGCTGAAATTCTTGATGCCGTCTGGCCGCATCTGAAATCCGGCGGCACGCTGGTCTATGCCACCTGTTCCGTTTTGCCGGAAGAGAACAGTCAGCAGGTTCACGCCTTCTTACAGCGTACGACGGATGCCATGCTGAGCGAGACAGGCACACCCGAAATGCCGGGTCTTCAAAATCTGCCGGGTGCAGAAGACGGTGATGGCTTCTTTTACGCTAAGCTAATCAAAAAGTGATGGGATAACGGGTCACGACTGATGAAAATAATCATTCTGGGCGCAGGACAGGTGGGTGGAACGCTGGCAGAGAACCTGGTCGGCGAGAACAACGACATCACCGTGGTGGATACCAACGGTGAACGCCTGCGCAGCCTGCAGGATAAGTTCGATCTGCGTGTCGTTCAGGGACACGGCTCGCACCCACGCGTGCTGCGTGAAGCCGGGGCGGATGATGCGGATATGCTGGTTGCCGTGACCAGTTCTGATGAAACGAACATGGTTGCCTGCCAGGTGGCTTATTCGCTGTTTAATACGCCGAACCGAATCGCCCGTATCCGCTCTCCCGATTATGTCCGTGATGCGGACAAGCTGTTCCACTCAGAAGCCGTACCTATCGATCACCTGATCGCGCCCGAACAACTGGTCATCGACAGCATTTACCGCCTGATCGAATATCCAGGCGCATTACAGGTCGTCAATTTCGCAGAAGGCAAAGTGAGCCTTGCCGTCGTAAAAGCCTATTACGGTGGCCCACTGATCGGGAACGCGCTCTCAACGATGCGGGAGCATATGCCGCATATCGATACCCGCGTTGCGGCGATTTTCCGTCACGACAGACCGATCCGCCCACAGGGCTCCACCATTGTCGAAGCGGGCGACGAAGTCTTCTTTATTGCCGCTTCCCAGCACATTCGTGCGGTGATGAGCGAACTGCAACGCCTCGAAAAGCCTTACAAGCGCATCATGCTGGTTGGCGGCGGTAACATCGGGGCAGGTCTGGCGCATCGTCTGGAAAAAGATTACAGCGTGAAATTGATCGAACGCGATCAACAGCGCGCTGCCGAGCTGGCCGAAAAACTTCAGAATACGATCGTCTTTTTTGGCGACGCCTCGGATCAAGAATTGCTGGCCGAAGAGCATATCGATCAGGTCGATCTGTTTATTGCCGTTACCAACGACGATGAAGCTAACATCATGTCAGCGATGTTGGCTAAGCGCATGGGGGCGAAAAAGGTGATGGTGTTGATTCAACGCCGCGCTTATGTCGATCTTGTTCAGGGTAGCGTGATCGATATCGCGATCTCTCCCCAGCAAGCAACCATCTCGGCTCTCCTTAGCCATGTGCGAAAAGCGGACATTGTTGGCGTCTCTTCATTACGCCGTGGCGTCGCAGAAGCGATTGAAGCTGTCGCTCACGGCGATGAAAGCACCTCACGCGTTGTCGGCCGAGTCATCGACGAAATCAAACTGCCGCCAGGCACGATTATTGGTGCTGTCGTGCGTGGTAACGATGTGATGATTGCTAATGACAACTTACGCATCGAACAAGGCGATCACGTCATTATGTTTCTGACGGATAAAAAGTTTATTACCGACGTCGAACGCTTATTCCAGCCAAGTCCTTTCTTCCTTTAACATTGAAGGGTGCATTGTTTGCACCCTTTTTAATCCCCTGATTTATCAAGGCTTAATTCATAATCTTAATCTCAATACTTAAATGGCAAATGCCTTAACATTTGTTAAACTTATTAACGTCAGCTGCATAGGGAGAATATAATGAGCATTATTAAAGAGTTTCGCGAATTCGCGATGCGCGGGAATGTTGTCGATTTGGCAGTGGGTGTCATTATCGGTGCGGCGTTCGGTAAAATTGTATCGTCACTGGTTGCCGATATCATTATGCCGCCGCTGGGTTTGTTAATTGGTGGGATCGATTTTAAACAGTTTGCCGTCACATTGCGTGATGCGCAGGGAGATATCCCGGCCGTTGTGATGCATTATGGCGTGTTTATTCAGAATATCTTCGACTTTGTGATTGTCGCCTTTGCTATTTTCATGGCAATTAAGCTCATTAACAAACTCAATCGTAAGAAAGAAGAGCCGGCGGCTGCACCTGCACCGACGAAAGAAGAAGTCTTGCTTACTGAGATCCGCGACCTGCTGAAAGAACAGAATAATCGTTCTTAACAGACCGCAGAAAGCAGAAGGCCAGTGGTAAAAAAGTGATTCACTTTCTTGCCACTGGCCTCCCAGTTACCCCGGTTACCGTGTTTGCCTTTACGTAAATAACTCCCTTTCCCTTTCTTATTCTTTTCAACACGCTGTCTGAATAGCGGGTCATGTAATAATGCCTCAATGGCATTGTCCTTTATCTGCCCTTTCGTATGCTGATAACGACTCATAATAACTCCAGTTTGTAGTTTAACGGCGGGAGTGTAGTCCCACCTGTCTGATAAATCAACAGCCCGACGCCACTCCACTGGCTCCTTGTTCAAGAGCTTCCAGAATTGAGCAGTACACACTGCTATGCGCAGTGCCACAGCAGGCATCGTTCAAACGCTGCAATGAACGCTGCATGCTTTGCAGTTCGGCAATACGAGCTTCAACTTCTTTCAGCCTGTCCTGCACGATCCCTTTGGATTCCTGACAGGTATGATGTTCAGGATCGATACGGATCGATAACAATTCACGGATCGACTCAAGGGTAAAGCCAAGCTGTCGGGCATAGCGGATGAATTTAAGCCGTTGAAGATCCTTTTCCGTATATAACCGGAAACCGCCTTCAGTGCGCACCTCATGCTCCATCATCTGCTGCTTTTCATAGTAGCGGATCGTATCAGGGGTCACTTCCGCCAGCTTTGCTAACTCACCAATGCGATACATGTCCACTCCATTAATTATCGTTAATTTTATGCAGCAACTTATCAGCATACTCAGCGCGTAAAAATTCCGTGCTCAGACCGGACTGCCGCAGCTTCAGTTCCAGCAGTGACAAACGCCGACTCACTTCCTGATACTGCGGATCATCCTGCCGCAGGCCTTTCAGCAGATCCAACAACTGGATGGCTTCTTTCCGCTGCTCCAGTTCGGGTGGGAGACAGCCTGCGTTCTTCAGTAAGCGATAACCGGCACGTAGCTCATCAGGCACATGTGAATCATCATCCAGCACCAACGGTTGGCCAGCGCCGCGAAGATCTTCAAACTCACCTTTTCTTTGTGCATCGATGATATGACGCTCTGCCCACTGGTCCAGTAACCACATAATGACTCCAGGGGATGAACAAAAAGAGTACAGATATTGTAGATAAGTGGGGGTGCTGCGGATATAAAAAAACCCGCCGAGGCGGGTTTTTTTACGTTACTACAGATTACTCTGCAGCAGCTTCTGCTTTCGACTCAGAGCGATCAACCAGCTCGATGTATGCCATCGGCGCATTGTCGCCTGCACGGAAGCCACACTTCAGAATGCGAGTGTAACCACCGGCGCGGCTCGCGAAACGCGGGCCCAGCTCGTTAAACAGTTTTGCCACGATCTCGTTATCACGAGTGCGGGCGAATGCCAGACGACGATTAGCTACGCTATCAGTCTTGGCAAGAGTAATCAGCGGCTCAACTACGCGACGCAGCTCTTTCGCTTTAGGCAGGGTCGTCTTGATGATTTCATGACGAACCAGTGAACCTGCCATGTTGCGGAACATAGCCTGGCGATGGCTGCTGTTGCGGTTCAGTTGACGACCACTCTTACGATGGCGCATGACCTTATCCTTCTCAGTAAAACCTTAACCTGTGATCCGGTTACTCGTCAGCGATGCTTGCCGGTGGCCAGTTTTCCAGGCGCATGCCCAGAGACAGTCCACGGGAAGCCAGCACGTCTTTAATCTCAGTAAGAGATTTTTTACCAAGGTTAGGCGTCTTAAGAAGCTCAACCTCAGTACGCTGTACCAGATCACCGATATAGTGGATAGCTTCTGCTTTAAGGCAGTTAGCAGAGCGGACAGTCAATTCCAGATCGTCAACAGGGCGCAGCAGGATCGGATCGAATTCTGGTTTCTCTTCTTTCACTTCCGGCTGACGTACATCACGTAAATCAACGAAAGCTTCCAGTTGTTCTGCCAGAATGGTCGCCGCACGACGAATCGCCTCTTCAGGATCGATTGTGCCGTTGGTTTCCATTTCGATGACCAGCTTGTCCAGGTCGGTACGCTGTTCTACACGCGCTGCTTCAACATTGTAGGCAATACGCTCTACAGGGCTGTAGCATGCGTCGACCAGCAGACGGCCGATTGGGCGCTCATCTTCTTCCGAATGAATTCGGGTAGAAGCCGGCACATAACCACGACCGCGCTGAACTTTGATACGCATGCTAATAGACGCGTTCTCATCGGTCAGGTGGCAGATCACGTGCTGCGGCTTGACGATTTCGACATCCCCGTCATGGGTAATGTCGGCTGCAGTCACAGGGCCAATGCCAGATTTATTCAAGGTAAGAATAACTTCATCTTTACCCTGAACTCTCACCGCCAGCCCTTTCAGGTTGAGCAGGATTTCCAGGATATCTTCCTGAACGCCTTCTTTGGTGCTGTACTCATGTAGTACACCATCAATCTCAACCTCGGTCACCGCGCAACCCGGCATCGATGAGAGCAGAATACGGCGCAGTGCGTTACCCAGAGTATGGCCGAAGCCACGCTCTAAAGGCTCAAGGGTCACCTTGGCGTGCGTCGAACTCACTTGCTCGATATCTACCAGGCGCGGTTTTAGAAACTCTGTCACAGAACCCTGCATTGTGTCCTCTCTTTGGTACTAAGCTTTACTTGGAGTAAAGCTCGACGATCAGGTGTTCGTTAATGTCCGCAGACAGATCAGAACGCTCAGGCTTACGCTTGTACGTACCTTCCATCTTGCCAGCATCAACTTCCAGCCAGGTTGGCTTTTCACGCTGCTCAGCCAGCTCCAGAGCGGCTTTCACGCGAGACTGCTTCTTCGCTTTCTCACGAATGCTAACAACGTCATTCGGACTAACCTGATAAGAAGCGATGTTAACAACACGACCGTTTACCATAATCGCTTTATGGCTAACCAGCTGACGTGCTTCTGCACGAGTGGCGCCGAAGCCCATACGGTATACAACGTTGTCCAGACGACCTTCCAGCAGAGCCAACAGGTTTTCACCGGTGTTGCCTTTCAGACGTGCTGCTTCTTTGTAGTAGTTACGGAACTGACGCTCCAGCACACCGTAGATACGGCGAACTTTTTGCTTTTCACGCAACTGCACACCATAGTCAGACAGACGCGGTTTACGCGCACCGTGCTGGCCAGGAGCTTGTTCAATTTTACACTTGGTATCGATCGCGCGAACGCCAGACTTAAGGAATAAGTCGGTGCCCTCACGACGGCTCAGCTTGAGCTTAGGACCCAAATATCTTGCCATTTTCTATCTCCAACTAACCTGGAAAACGAAGCGTTATACGCGACGTTTTTTCGGCGGACGACAACCGTTATGAGGGATCGGAGTCACATCAGTAATATTAGTGATGCGGAAACCAGCGGCGTTCAGAGCACGAATAGTAGATTCGCGGCCTGGACCCGGACCTTTAACCATAACTTCCAGATTCTTGATGCCGTATTCTTTTACGGCGTCAGCGCAACGCTCTGCTGCAACCTGAGCTGCGAACGGAGTAGATTTGCGAGAACCACGGAAACCGGAACCACCGGCTGTTGCCCAACCCAGCGCGTTACCCTGACGATCAGTGATAGTCACGATGGTGTTGTTGAAAGAAGCATGGATATGAGCCACGCCGTCAGAGACTTGTTTTCTTACACGTTTACGTGCACGAATTGGTGCCTTTGCCATTATTCAATCACCCCGATTATTTCTTGATCGGTTTGCGCGGACCCTTACGGGTACGTGCGTTGGTCTTAGTACGCTGACCGCGCACTGGCAGACCACGACGATGACGCAAACCGCGATAGCAACCAAGATCCATCAGGCGCTTGATGCTCATGCTGATTTCACGGCGCAGATCACCTTCAACGACAAATTTGGCAACTTCGTCACGCAGCGTGTCGATTTGTCCTTCAGACAGCTCACTGATCTTAACATTTTCAGCGATACCCGCTGCAGCCAGGATGGCTTTAGAACGGGTCTTACCGATGCCGTAGATCGACGTTAACGCGATCACAGCATGTTTTTGATCAGGAATGTTAATGCCTGCTATACGGGCCACTATGCACTCCTACTATTTAATATGTACGCACCATGCTGAAAAGCCCGTTTTCAGGATACTCAAATGGAAACGTACAGACATACAAAAGATTGGCTGGCTAATCTAGCCAGCTCAACCCAACTTTGCAAGAAAAATATGCGAATAAATCAGCCTTGGCGCTGTTTATGCTTCGGCTCGGCACTGCAAATCACACGGATGACACCATCACGCTTAACGATTTTGCAGTTACGGCATAATTTCTTGACGGAAGCACGAACTTTCATTTTTACTCTCCGTAACTTCTCGGGCGACCAATTATCGGCCGTAGCCTTTCAGGTTCGCCTTCTTCAATGCAGACTCGTACTGACTAGACATCATCAGAGTTTGCACTTGAGCCATAAAGTCCATAATCACGACAACAACGATAAGCAGTGAGGTCCCACCGAAGTAGAACGGTACTTTCATTGCATCACGCATGAACTCCGGGATCAGGCAGATAAAGGTAATGTAGAGCGCACCGACCAAGGTCAGGCGGGTCATTACTTTATCGATATACTTCGCCGTTTGCTCTCCCGGACGAATTCCTGGTACAAATGCACCGGACTTCTTCAGGTTATCTGCTGTTTCACGCGGGTTGAAGACCAACGCCGTGTAGAAGAAACAGAAGAAGATGATTGCAGACGCATAGAGTAACACATAAAGCGGTTGCCCAGGCTGCAAATACAGCGAAATTGTTGTCAGCCAGTTCCAACCAGTACCGCCCCCGAACCATGACGCGATGGTTGCCGGGAACAGAATAATACTGGAAGCGAAGATTGCCGGGATTACCCCCGCCATATTCACTTTCAGCGGTAAATGTGTGCTCTGTGCAGCATAGACACGACGACCTTGCTGACGTTTAGCGTAGTTTACCACAATGCGGCGTTGACCACGCTCAACAAATACAACAAAGAACGTCACTGCAAATACTAATACTGCAACCAACAGCAACACGAGGAAGTGCAGGTCGCCTTGACGCGCTTGCTCGATAGTATGGGCAATGGCTGGCGGGAGGCCCGCGACAATACCGGCGAAGATAATGATCGAGATACCGTTACCGATACCACGTTCAGTAATCTGTTCGCCCAACCACATCAGGAACATCGTCCCTGTGACCAGACTGACAACAGCGGTGAAGTAGAATGCAAAGCCTGGATTCATCACCAGACCTTGCATACCAGGCATATTCGGCAGACCGGTAGCAATACCGATCGACTGGAATATGGCCAACACCAGAGTACCGTAGCGGGTGTACTGGCTGATCTTACGACGACCAGACTCCCCTTCTTTCTTAATTTCTGCCAGCGTTGGGTGAACCACCGTCAGCAGCTGGATAATAATTGATGCCGAAATATACGGCATAATACCCAGGGCAAAGATAGAAGCACGGCTGAGAGCACCACCAGAGAACATGTTAAACATTTCAATGATGGTGCCTCGCTGTTGCTCAAGCAGTTTGGCAAGTACAGCGGCATCAATACCAGGGATCGGAATGAAAGAGCCAATACGGAACACGATAAGCGCACCGATAACAAACAGCAGTCTGCGTTTCAGCTCGCCTAAGCCACCTTTGGCACTTTGAAAATCTAATCCCGGTTGTTTAGCCATCTGCTACTTATTCCTCGATTTTACCGCCAGCAGCTTCGATAGCAGCACGAGCGCCTTTAGTAACACGCAGACCACGAACAGTTACCGGAGTAGTGACTTCACCAGCCAGGATCACTTTCGCGAACTCGATCTGGATACCGATAATGTTAGCCGCTTTCAGCGTGTTCAGGTCTACAACACCGCCTTCCACTTTCGCCAGGTCAGACAGGCGAACTTCGGCTGTAATCGCTGCTTTGCGAGAAGTGAAGCCGAATTTCGGCAGACGACGGTACAGAGGCATCTGACCACCCTCGAAACCGCGACGTACGCCACCGCCAGAACGAGACTTCTGACCTTTGTGACCACGACCACCGGTTTTACCGAGGCCAGAACCGATACCACGACCCAGGCGTTTACCCGCCTTTTTGGAGCCTTCGGCCGGAGACAGAGTATTTAAACGCATCTCTTACTCCTCAACTTTAACCATGAAGGAAACCGCGTTGACCATACCACGAACAGCAGGAGTATCCTCGCGCTCTACGGTGTGACCAATACGACGCAGACCCAGGCCAAGCAGCGTTGCCTTGTGTTTCGGCAGACGACCGATTGCACTGCGGGTTTGAGTAATTTTAATAGTCTTTGCCATGGTTTATTTCCCCAGAATTTCTTCAACGGATTTACCACGCTTGGCAGCGACCATTTCTGGAGAATTCATATTTTCCAGGCCATCAATAGTTGCACGAACCACGTTGATCGGGTTGGTGGAACCATATGCTTTAGCCAGAACGTTATGAACTCCAGCAACTTCCAGAACGGCGCGCATTGCACCACCGGCGATAATACCGGTACCTTCGGAAGCTGGCTGCATGAATACACGAGAACCCGTGTGAACACCTTTAACCGGGTGTTGCAGGGTGCCGTTGTTCAGCGCGACGTTAATCATATTGCGACGGGCTTTTTCCATCGCTTTCTGGATCGCTGCTGGAACTTCACGCGCTTTACCGTAACCAAAACCAACGCGACCGTTACCATCGCCTACTACAGTCAGAGCTGTGAAGGAGAAAATACGACCACCTTTTACGGTTTTAGATACGCGGTTTACCGCGATCAGCTTTTCCTGCAGTTCGCCAGCTTGTTTTTCGATGTGAGCCATCTTACACCTCTACCTTAGAACTGAAGGCCAGCTTCACGGGCAGCATCTGCCAGTGCCTGGACACGACCATGATATTGGAACCCGGAACGGTCAAAGGACACATCTTTGATGCCTTTTTCCAGAGCGCGTTCAGCGACAGCTTTACCCACAGCTGCAGCCGCGTCTTTGTTACCGGTGTACTTCAGTTGTTCAGCGATAGCTTTTTCTACAGTAGAAGCAGCTACCAGAACTTCAGAACCGTTCGGTGCAATTACCTGTGCGTAAATATGACGCGGGGTACGATGTACCACCAGGCGAGTTGCGCCCAGCTCTTTGAGCTTGCGGCGTGCGCGGGTCGCACGACGGATACGAGCAGATTTCTTATCCATAGTGTTACCTTACTTCTTCTTAGCCTCTTTGGTACGCACGACTTCGTCGGCGTAACGAACACCCTTGCCTTTGTAAGGCTCAGGACGACGGTAGGCACGCAGATCTGCTGCAACCTGGCCGATCACCTGCTTATCAGCGCCTTTCAGCACGATTTCAGTTTGAGTCGGACATTCTGCAGTAATCCCTGCCGGCAGCTGATGGTCAACCGGGTGTGAGAAACCTAATGACAGGTTTACTACGTTCCCTTTAACCGCTGCACGATAACCTACACCAACCAGCTGCAGCTTCTTAGTGAAGCCTTCGGTAACACCGATAACCATTGAGTTCAGCAGGGCACGCGCGGTACCAGCCTGAGCCCAACCGTCTACGTAACCATCACGCGGACCGAAGGTCAGTGCATTATCTGCATGTTTAACTTCAACAGCATCGTTGAGAGTACGAGTCAGCTCGCCGTTTTTACCTTTGATCGTAATAACCTGACCGTTGATTTTTACATCAACGCCGGCAGGAACAACGACCGGTGCTTTAGCAACACGAGACATTTTTTCCTCCGATTAGGCTACGTAGCAGATAATTTCGCCACCAAGACCAGCCTGGCGCGCTGCACGATCAGTCATAACACCTTTAGAGGTAGAAACAACCGCGATACCCAGACCCGCCATAACTTTCGGCAGCTCATCTTTACGTTTATAGATGCGCAGACCTGGGCGACTGACACGCTGAATGCTTTCTACAACAGCTTTACCCTGGAAATACTTAAGAGTCAGTTCCAGTTCCGGCTTGGTGTCGCCTTCAACTTTAAAATCTTCAATAAAACCTTCTTCCTTCAGCACGTTGGCAATTGCCACTTTCAGCTTGGAGGAAGGCATGGTGACCGCAGCTTTGTTCGCGGCCTGACCGTTACGGATACGGGTCAGCATATCCGCGATCGGATCTTGCATGCTCATCTGTCTTTACTCCCGTGATTCAATTGGTGACAATTACCAGCTAGCCTTTTTCAAGCCTGGTACTTCACCGCGCATAGCGGCTTCACGTAGCTTGATACGGCTCAACCCGAACTTGCCCACATAACCATGTGGAC
The DNA here is from genome assembly GCF_057983045.1 of Citrobacter sp. LST-B2. Classification (NCBI taxonomy): domain Bacteria; kingdom Pseudomonadati; phylum Pseudomonadota; class Gammaproteobacteria; order Enterobacterales; family Enterobacteriaceae; genus Citrobacter; species Citrobacter sp. LST-B2. Next base: position 459,456 of record NZ_CP192598.1, on the reverse strand, counting down.
GACCTGTTTGACGGCAGCGGTTACGCTGACGAGACGGGCTGGAATCACGCGGCAGAGACTGCAGCTTAAGAACAGCGTTCCAACGATCTTCGTCGGAAGCGTTCACATCAGAGATGATCGCTTTCAGTTCAGCGCGTTTCGCGAAGTATTTATCAGCTAAAGCTACGCGTTTTACTTCGCGTGCTTTCATTGATTGCTTAGCCATTCAGTAACCCTACCTTACTTGCGGAACGGGAAGTCAAAGGCAGCCAGCAGAGCACGGCCTTCTTCGTCAGATTTCGCAGTAGTGGTAATGGTAATATCCAAACCACGAACGCGGTCGACTTTATCGTAGTCGATTTCTGGGAAGATGATCTGCTCACGGACACCCATGCTGTAGTTACCACGACCGTCGAATGACTTAGCGGACAAGCCACGGAAGTCACGGATACGCGGTACAGCAATAGTGATCAGGCGCTCAAAGAACTCCCACATGCGTTCGCCACGCAGAGTTACTTTACAGCCGATCGGATAGCCCTGACGGATTTTGAAGCCTGCAACAGATTTGCGTGCTTTGGTGATCAACGGCTTTTGACCGGAGATTGCTGTCAGATCAGCTGCTGCATTATCCAGCAGTTTCTTGTCAGCGATCGCTTCACCAACACCCATGTTCAGGGTGATCTTCTCGACCCGAGGGACTTGCATGACAGAATTGTAGTTAAACTCAGTCATGAGTTTATTAACTACTTCGTCTTTGTAGTAATCATGCAGTTTCGCCATCGTACTACTCCAAATTACTTGATAGTTTCGCTGTTAGACTTGAAGAAACGGACTTTTTTGCCGTCTTCGAATCTAAAGCCTACACGGTCAGCCTTGCCGGTTGCCGCATTGAAGATTGCAATGTTAGAGATCTGAATAGCTGCTTCTTTCTCTACAATGCCGCCTGGTTGGTTCAGAGCCGGAACCGGCTTCTGGTGTTTCTTAACCAGGTTGATACCTTCAACGATGACCTTGCCGGAAGACAGGACATTCTTAACTTTACCGCGTTTACCTTTATCTTTACCGGTTAACACGATAACTTCGTCATCACGACGGATTTTCGCTGCCATGATTCGCTCCTTAGAGTACTTCTGGTGCCAGAGAGATAATTTTCATGAACTTCTCGTTGCGAAGTTCACGAGTTACCGGCCCAAAAATACGCGTACCGATAGGCTGCTCGCTGTTATTGTTTAAAATAACGCATGCATTACCATCGAAGCGAATGACAGAACCGTCCGGGCGACGAACACCCTTCTTGGTGCGCACCACTACCGCCTTCAGCACATCACCTTTTTTGACCTTACCACGCGGAATTGCTTCTTTGATGGTGATCTTGATGATGTCGCCTACGCCTGCGTAGCGACGGTGCGAGCCACCCAGAACCTTGATACACATTACGCGACGTGCACCGGAGTTGTCGGCGACGTTCAGCATAGTCTGTTCTTGGATCATTTTAGTGCTCCGCTAATGTCAACTACTACTGAGACCCGAAATCAGGTCGTTAAAAAAGCCCCATATCGAGGGCGCGGCATTATAACACCGCTCTCAGGATATGGGTAGAAAAAATAAACGGCCCATCGCTGAGCCGTTTATTCGTTGAGAACGCGTACTGTATTACAGAACCGCTTTCTCTACAACGCGAACCAGCGTCCAGGACTTAGTCTTGGACAGCGGACGGCATTCACGGATTTCAACCTTGTCGCCGATACCGCATTCGTTGTTCTCGTCATGTACGTGCAGTTTGGTCGTACGCTTAATGAATTTACCGTAGATCGGGTGTTTCACAAAACGTTCGATAGCAACAACAATGGATTTCTCCATTTTGTCGCTAACAACGCGACCTTGCAGAGTACGGATTTTATCGGTCATTACGCACCCGCCTTCTCAGTCAGTAAAGTCTTAACGCGTGCGACATCACGACGCACTTGCTTCAACAGGTGAGACTGTTGCAGCTGGCCACTTGCAGCCTGCATACGCAGGTTGAACTGCTCACGCAGCAGGTTCAGCAGCTCGGTGTTCAGCTCTTCAACACTCTTCTCACGCAGCTCTTTTGCTTTCATTACATCACCGTCTTAGTTACAAAGGTGGTTTTAATCGGCAGTTTCGCTGCTGCCAGCTTGAATGCTTCACGGGCCAGCTCTTCCGGTACGCCGTCCATTTCATACAGGACTTTACCCGGCTGAATCAAGGCAACCCAATACTCCACGTTACCTTTACCTTTACCCATACGCACTGCCAGCGGCTTTTCAGTGATCGGTTTGTCCGGGAATACACGGATCCAGATCTTACCTTGACGCTTAACTGCACGGGTCATAGCACGACGTGCTGCTTCGATCTGACGGGCAGTCAGACGACCACGGCCAACAGCTTTCAGACCGAAGCTGCCGAAGCTAACATCCGCGCCAGCAGCCAGACCGCGGTTACGGCCTTTGTGCATTTTACGGAATTTTGTACGCTTTGGTTGTAACATCAGCGACGCTCCTTATTTACGGCCTTTACGCTGCTGCTTTTTAGGTTGAGCAGCCGGTTTTTCCGGTTGTTCAACAGCAGCCATACCACCCAGGATCTCGCCTTTGAAGATCCATACCTTAACGCCGATTACACCGTAAGTGGTGTGCGCTTCAGAGGTGTTGTAGTCGATGTCAGCACGCAGAGTGTGCAGCGGTACGCGACCTTCGCGGTACCATTCGGTACGTGCGATTTCCGCGCCGCCCAGACGGCCGCTAACTTCAACTTTGATCCCTTTAGCGCCCAGACGCATTGCGTTCTGTACAGCACGCTTCATCGCACGACGGAACATAACACGACGTTCCAGCTGAGAAGTGATGCTGTCAGCAACCAGTTTTGCGTCCAGTTCAGGTTTACGAACTTCGGCGATATTGATCTGTGCAGGAACGCCAGCGATATCCGCTACGACCTTACGCAGTTTTTCTACGTCTTCACCTTTCTTACCGATAACGATACCCGGGCGAGCAGTGTGAATAGTCACACGGATGCTCTTAGCCGGACGCTCGATAACGATACGAGATACGGACGCTTTAGCCAGTTCCTTAGTCAGGTACTGACGTACTTTAAAATCGCTGTCCAGGTTGTCAGCGAATTCTTTGGTGTTCGCAAACCAGGTAGAGTTCCATGGTTTTACAATACCCAGGCGAATACCATTAGGATGTACTTTCTGACCCATTGCTAGTCTCCAGAGTCTCAGCGATCGGACACAACCACAGTGATGTGGCTGGTGCGCTTCAGGATGCGATCTGCACGACCTTTTGCACGCGGCATAATGCGCTTCATGCTCGGGCCTTCGTCTACGAAAATTTTCGTAACTTTCAGATCGTCAATGTCAGCGCCATCGTTGTGTTCAGCGTTAGCAATGGCAGATTCCAGTACCTTCTTGACCAGTACAGCCGCTTTCTTGTTGGTGTAGGTCAGAATATCCAGAGCCTGCGACACTTTCTTACCGCGAATCAGGTCAGCAACAAGGCGAACCTTCTGAGCAGAAGAACGAGCATGGCGATGTTTAGCGATAGTTTCCATCTCTTCCTCCTACCTTATTTCTTCTTCGCTTTTTTATCAGCAGCATGGCCGCGATAAGTACGAGTCGGTGCGAATTCACCCAGTTTGTGACCGACCATTTCATCGGTTACAAATACTGGAACGTGCTGACGACCATTATGGACAGCGATGGTCAAACCGATCATGTTAGGAAAGATCGTTGAACGACGGGACCAAGTGCGCAGGGGCTTCTTGTCTCCGCTTTCCACCGCTTTCTCTACCTTCTTCAGCAAGTGCAGGTCAATAAAAGGACCTTTCTTGAGAGAACGTGGCATGGCTTATCCTCTAAAATTATTTGCTACGGCGACGTACGATGAATTTATCAGTACGCTTGTTGCTGCGGGTCTTCTTACCTTTGGTTTGAACGCCCCACGGAGTTACCGGGTGCTTACCAAAGTTACGACCTTCACCACCACCATGTGGGTGGTCGACTGGGTTCATCGCGGTACCGCGAACGGTCGGACGAACACCACGCCAGCGTGCAGCACCTGCTTTACCCAGAACGCGCAGCATATGCTCAGCATTGCCAACTTCGCCCAGAGTTGCACGGCAGTCTGCTTCGACTTTACGCATTTCACCAGAACGCAGACGCAGGGTGACATAAGCACCATCACGAGCAACGATCTGAACGTAAGTACCAGCGGAACGTGCCAGCTGACCGCCTTTACCTGGTTTCATTTCTACGTTATGAACGGTAGAACCAACCGGGATATTGCGCATCGGCAGGGTGTTGCCTGGTTTGATTGCAGCATCAACGCCAGATTGGATCTGGTCGCCCGCTTTCAGGCCTTTAGGGGCCAGGATGTAACGGCGCTCACCGTCTTTGTACAGAACCAGCGCGATGTTCGCGGAACGGTTCGGATCGTACTCAAGACGTTCAACAACTGCCGGAATACCATCTTTGTTGCGTTTGAAGTCAACAATACGGTATGCCTGCTTGTGGCCACCACCGATATGACGGGTGGTGATACGGCCATTGTTGTTACGACCACCGGATTTGCTGTTTTTTTCCAGCAATGGAGCAAAAGGTTTGCCCTTGTGCAGCTCAGGGTTAACCACTTTAACTACGTGGCGACGACCCGGAGATGTCGGTTTACATTTAACAACTGCCATTGTATTACTCCTCCGACTTACTCAGCGCCGCCAACGAAGTCCAGATTCTGGCCTTCCTTCAGGGTGACGTAAGCTTTTTTCCAGTCGCTACGACGACCGATACGCTGTCCGTGACGTTTAACTTTCCCTTTAACAACCAGGGTGTTAACGACTTCGACTTCGACTTCAAACAGTTTCTGCACAGCAGCTTTGATCTCTGCTTTGGTCGCGTCTTTAGCAACTTTGAGAACGATGGTGTTAGTTTTTTCCATCGCAGTAGACGCTTTTTCAGAAACGTGCGGTGCACGCAGCACCTTCAGCAGACGTTCTTCACGAATCATGCCAGCATCTCCTCAACTTGCTTAACAGCATCAGCAGTCATTACGACTTTGTCGAAGGCGATCAGACTAACCGGGTCGATACCAGTTGCATCGCGTACGTCAACCTTGTGCAGGTTGCGCGCAGCCAGGAACAGGTTTTCGTCCAGCTCACCGGTGATGATCAGCACATCTTCCAGAGCCATGTCTTTCAGTTTCTGTGCCAGCAGCTTAGTTTTAGGCGCTTCAACAGAGAACTTCTCGACAACGATCAGACGATCCTGACGTACCAGTTCGGACAGAATGCTTTTCAGCGCGCCGCGGTACATCTTTTTGTTTACTTTTTGACTGTGGTCCTGCGGACGAGCAGCGAAGGTTACGCCACCGGAACGCCAGATCGGGCTCTTGATAGAACCTGAACGCGCACGGCCGGTACCTTTCTGACGCCACGGTTTTTTGCCTGAACCAGTTACTTCAGCACGAGTCTTCTGAGCACGAGTACCCTGACGAGCACCAGCTGCATAAGCAACAACAACCTGGTGAACCAGCGCTTCGTTGAAATCACGACCGAAGGTAGTTTCGGAAACAGTCAGCGCGCTCTGCGCGTCTTTCAATACTAATTCCATTGCTATCCCCTTACGCCTTCACAGCTGGTTTAACGATCAGGTCGCAACCGGTTGCACCCGGAACACCACCTTTAACCAGCAGCAGGTTGCGCTCAGCGTCAACGCGTACTACGTCAAGGCTCTGAACGGTTACACGCTCGTTACCCATCTGGCCTGCCATTTTCTTGCCTTTGAACACTTTGCCCGGAGTCTGGTTCTGACCGATAGAACCCGGAACGCGGTGAGACAAGGAGTTACCGTGAGTCGCGTCCTGGGTACGGAAGTTCCAGCGCTTAACGGTACCTGCGAAACCTTTACCTTTAGAGGTACCGGTTACGTCAACTTTTTTAACGTCAGCAAACAGTTCAACGCTAATGCTCTGACCAACAGTGAATTCTTCACCATCTGCCAGACGGAACTCCCACAGGCCGCGGCCAGCTTCTACGCCAGCTTTAGCAAAGTGACCAGCTTCCGGCTTGGTTACACGGTTAGCTTTTTTAGCACCCGTGGTAACCTGAATAGCACGATAGCCATCGCTAGCCAGATCTTTAACCTGAGTAACGCGGTTTGCTTCAACTTCGATTACGGTTACTGGGATAGATACGCCATCTTCAGTGAAGATGCGGGTCATACCCACTTTTTTACCGACTAAACCAATCATTGTATCAACCTCTCAATCGCTCGATGACCTGATTAACCCAGGCTGATCTGCACGTCTACACCGGCAGCCAGGTCCAGACGCATCAGAGCATCAACGGTTTTTTCAGTTGGCTCAACGATGTCAACCAGACGCTTGTGAGTACGAATCTCGTACTGATCACGCGCGTCTTTGTTGACGTGCGGAGAGATCAGAACGGTGAAACGCTCTTTGCGGGTCGGCAGCGGGATCGGACCACGGACTTGCGCACCAGTGCGCTTAGCAGTCTCGACGATTTCCGCGGTTGATTGATCGATCAGACGATGATCAAACGCTTTAAGGCGGATACGGATTCTTTGGTTCTGCATGAGACCAGAGCTCCAATTATTTTATAAACGAAAATGATTACTCCTCAGACCCATTACGATTGATGGGAGAGTGTAACCGTTCTTACGTAGCTCCCCGATTGGGAGCATTGTTAGACAGCCAAATCGGCTATCCGAGGTTCAGATCGAACCTGCCGTCAATTAAGACAAGCCCGCGCATTATACGCAAATATCAGTCTGAAGCAAGTGTCGCGTAGATATTAAACACTTCGCGCGTAATGCGAACAGGGTTCCGGGATTGTATGTTGTGAAAGAAACACAGCGGATTTACTGGAAAGCATCCCGCAATACCCATAATAGCGCCTTGCTCCCTTATCAACCTTCTTTAAAGTAACGCCATGGTTGATGGAGGATGACACGATGTCTGCTGCCCTACCCTTTCTGCTGCTGTATACCGCATTGTCTTTGACTCTGAGTTTCTGCGATATGCGCAGCAGACGACTGCCGGACCGGTTTACCTGCCCGTTGCTGTGGGGTGGATTCATCTTTCACCTGTGCATCATCCCGACACAACTTGCCGATGCCGTATGGGGCGCCGTCGCGGGTTACGCCAGCTTTGCCTTTATCTACTGGAGTTATTGGCTGCTTCGTAAGCGAGAAGGACTCGGCTATGGTGATGTGAAATTCCTTGCCGCACTAGGTGCCTGGCATGGGTGGATGTTTTTGCCTTCATTAGTCTTTTGGGCGGCGCTACTGGGGTGTTTCGGTATCGTGGTTGTGGGGATAGTGCATGGAAAATCGGCATTAAAAAACCCGCTGCCTTTTGGGCCATTTCTGGCAGCTGCGGGTTTCATCACCGGATATTGTCGTCTCACCTCAGGGGCGATTAGCTGGTCACTTTGATTTGCGACTGCAGATAATTTTGCAGGCCAATTTTCGAGATGAGATCCAGTTCTGTCTCCAGCCAGTCGATATGTCCTTCTTCATCCGCAAGGATTTCGATCATCATATCCCGGCTGACATAATCATGAACGGTATCGGCATAGGCGATAGCTTCACGTAAGTTTTTCGCCCCTTCGAGCTCTAACCGAAGATCGGACTGCAGCATCTCTTCGACATCTTCGCCAATCCCCAATTTGCCGAGATCCTGTAGGTTCGGGATCCCTTCCAGAAACAAAATACGCTCAATATATTTATCCGCGTGTTTCATTTCATCGATGGATTCATGGTACTCGATCTCATTGAGGCGAGTCAGGCCCCAATTTTTGAACATACGTGCATGGAGAAAATACTGGTTGATCGCGACAAGCTCATTTCCCAATAGTTTATTGAGATAATTTATGATTTTAACATCACCTTTCATTTTATTGTCCCTCCGCTTCCACTCTCCAGAGCATAGATGGGGCTACAGGGATGTCAAAAAAAAGAGTGTGACTCAGGCGATCTCTTTAAATTCTGGCATTTGCATTAATTCATCCTGCATGACTTCGCGTGCCGCACGAACGCATTTACCGCATTGATTTCCCACAGGAATAAACTTGCGTAACTGCTGGAAGGATTGAGGATGAAACTGACGTACCGCCTGGCGAATTTTTTTATCACTTACACCATTACACAAACAAACGTACATGATCGCTCCCGTTCAATTTCTGCGCAAAGTGTAAATGAGAATAGTTATAATTACAATAGCACAATTATCTCTGCGTAACGGGAGCGGAGTTAAAATTGCGAAGAAATGTGACAAGACAAATAACGGGCAGCAAAAAGGGCGCCGAAGCGCCCTTTTTAAGTGCAGAACTAATGAGTAATTATTAGCTCATTACTTTAGCAACAACGCCCGCACCTACAGTACGGCCGCCTTCACGGATTGCGAAACGCAGACCGTCGTCCATCGCGATCGGGTGGATCAGGGTAACAACCATTTTGATGTTGTCGCCCGGCATTACCATCTCAACGCCTTCCGGCAGTTCGATGGTGCCAGTCACGTCAGTTGTACGGAAGTAGAACTGCGGACGGTAGCCTTTGAAGAACGGAGTATGACGGCCGCCTTCGTCTTTGGACAGGATGTACACTTCGGATTCGAACATCGTGTGCGGCTTGATGGTGCCCGGCTTAGCCAGTACCTGACCACGTTCGATTTCTTCACGTTTGATACCACGCAGCAGAACACCAACGTTCTCACCCGCACGGCCTTCGTCCAGCAGTTTGCGGAACATTTCAACGCCAGTACAGGTAGACTTGGCAGTCTCTTTGATACCAACGATTTCAACTTCTTCGCCCACTTTGATGATACCGCGTTCTACACGACCGGTAACAACGGTACCACGACCGGAGATGGAGAATACGTCTTCGATCGGCAGCAGGAACGGCTTGTCAATCGCACGCTCTGGTTCCGGGATGTAAGAATCCAGGAAGCCAGCCAGTTCGATGATTTTCGCTTCCCACTCTGCGTCGCCTTCCAGCGCTTTCAGAGCAGAACCACGAACGATCGGGGTGTCGTCGCCCGGGAAATCGTACTGAGACAGAAGTTCACGAACTTCCATTTCTACCAGTTCCAGCAGCTCTTCGTCATCAACCATGTCGCATTTGTTCAGGAACACGATGATGTACGGAACGCCTACCTGACGACCCAGCAGGATGTGCTCACGAGTCTGCGGCATCGGGCCGTCAGTCGCAGCAACAACCAGGATCGCGCCGTCCATCTGCGCAGCACCGGTGATCATGTTTTTAACATAGTCGGCGTGGCCCGGGCAGTCTACGTGTGCGTAGTGGCGAGTCGGGGTGTCATATTCAACGTGAGAAGTGTTGATGGTGATACCACGAGCTTTTTCTTCCGGCGCGTTATCGATCTGATCGAATGCGCGAGCAGCACCGCCGTAGGTTTTAGCCAGTACGGTAGTGATTGCAGCAGTCAGGGTAGTTTTACCGTGGTCAACGTGGCCGATGGTGCCGACGTTAACGTGCGGTTTTGTACGTTCAAATTTTTCTTTAGACACGGCTATATTCCTTACTATAGCGCTCTCCCCTTGTGGAGAGAGCACGGGACTTAGGTTTTAATCCTGTGGATTATTTACCACGGGCTTCGATTACGGCCTGAGCAACGTTGTTCGGTGCATCATCATACTTCAGGAATTCCATAGTGTATGATGCGCGACCTTTGGTCAGAGAACGCAGCTGAGTTGCATATCCGAACATTTCAGACAGCGGAACTTCAGCGTGGATCTTAACGCCAGTGACTTCGGATTCCTGACCGCGCAGCATACCGCGACGACGGCTCAAGTCACCGATAACATCACCGGTGTTTTCTTCCGGCGTTTCTACCTCAACCTTCATGATTGGCTCAAGCAGAACTGGTTTAGCTTTCTTAAAGCCTTCTTTAAAGGCAATAGACGCAGCCAGTTTAAACGCCAGTTCAGAGGAGTCAACGTCATGGTAAGAACCGAAGTGCAGACGAACACCCATATCAACAACCGGGTAACCTGCCAGCGGACCGGCTTTCAGCTGCTCCTGGATACCTTTATCAACGGCAGGGATGTATTCGCCAGGGATTACACCACCTTTAATGTCGTTGATGAACTCGTAGCCTTTCGGGTTAGAACCCGGCTCCAGCGGGTACATGTCGATAACAACATGACCATACTGACCGCGACCACCAGACTGCTTGGCGTGTTTACCTTCGATATCGGTAACTTTCGCACGAATCGCTTCGCGGTAAGCAACCTGAGGTTTACCGACGTTCGCTTCAACGTTGAATTCACGCTTCATACGGTCAACGATGATGTCGAGGTGCAGTTCACCCATACCGGCGATAATGGTCTGGTTAGATTCTTCGTCAGTCCATACACGGAATGACGGGTCTTCTTTAGCCAGACGGCCCAGAGCCAGACCCATTTTTTCCTGGTCAGCTTTGGTTTTCGGTTCTACGGCGATGGAGATTACCGGCTCAGGGAATTCCATACGCTCCAGAATGATCGGCGCATCCGGGTCACACAGGGTGTCACCAGTGGTTACGTCTTTCAGACCGATCGCAGCAGCGATGTCGCCCGCGCGAACTTCTTTGATCTCTTCACGTTTGTTAGCGTGCATCTGAACGATACGACCAAAACGCTCACGTGCAGCTTTCACGGAGTTCAGTACGGTATCACCAGAGTTAACCACACCGGAGTACACACGGAAGAAGGTCAGGTTACCCACGAACGGGTCAGTAGCGATTTTGAATGCCAGTGCAGAGAAAGGCTCTTCGTCGCTTGCGTGACGCTCAGCAGGCGTGTCTTTACCGTCGTCCAGGATACCGTTGATCGCAGGTACGTCAACCGGGGATGGCAGGTAATCAATTACCGCATCCAGCATCGCCTGAACACCCTTGTTCTTAAATGCAGAACCACAGGTTACCAGGATGATTTCGTTGTTCAGAACGCGCTGACGCAGAGCTTTTTTGATCTCTTCTTCAGTCAGTTCTTCACCACCCAGGTATTTCTCCATCAGCTCTTCAGAAGCTTCCGCTGCGGACTCGATCAGGTTCTGGTGCCATTCTTCAGCCAGTTCCTGCATGTCAGCCGGGATATCTTCGTAAGTGAAGGTAACGCCTGCATCTGCTTCGTTCCAATTGATGGCTTTCATTTTCACCAGGTCAACAACACCGGTGAACGCTTCTTCAGCGCCAATCGCCAGCTGCAGCGGAACAGGGTTCGCGCCCAGACGGGTTTTGATCTGACCAACAACTTTCAGGAAGTTCGCACCCATACGGTCCATTTTGTTAACGAACGCAATGCGTGGAACTTTATATTTGTTTGCCTGACGCCATACGGTTTCAGACTGCGGCTGAACACCACCAACTGCGCAGTAAACCATTACCGCACCATCAAGAACACGCATGGAACGTTCTACTTCGATAGTGAAGTCAACGTGCCCCGGGGTGTCGATGATGTTTACGCGATGCGGTTCATACTGCTTAGCCATACCAGACCAGAATGCAGTAGTCGCTGCGGAAGTGATAGTAATACCACGTTCCTGCTCCTGCTCCATCCAGTCCATGGTGGCTGCGCCGTCATGAACTTCACCGATTTTATGGTTTACACCGGTGTAGAACAGAATACGTTCGGTAGTAGTGGTTTTACCGGCGTCGATGTGCGCACTGATACCGATGTTACGGTAGCGTGCGATGGGTGTTGTACGAGCCATTTGATTCCTCGTTTATCTTTTAGGCGTTCAATTTAAGTAGCCCAAAGCGGGCTGCTTACTGGAAGCGCCCGCCTGGTGACTAAAACTCCGAAGGGATTACCAACGGTAGTGTGCGAACGCCTTGTTGGCTTCGGCCATACGGTGAACGTCTTCACGTTTCTTAACTGCAGTACCTTTGTTTTCTGCAGCATCGGAAAGTTCGTTCGCCAGGCGCAGAGCCATGGATTTATCACCGCGTTTACGAGCAGCTTCAACGATCCAACGCATTGCCAGGGCATTACGACGAACCGGACGGACTTCAACTGGTACCTGATAAGTAGAACCACCAACGCGGCGAGACTTAACTTCGACAGTCGGGCGCACGTTTTCGAGAGCTACTTCGAAAGCTTCCAGTTCAGATTTACCAGAACGCTGAGCCAGGGTCTCCAGCGCGCTGTATACGATTGTTTCGGCAGTAGATTTTTTACCATCTACCATCAGGATATTTACAAATTTAGCCAGCAGTTCTGATCCGAACTTCGGATCCGGCAGAATTTTACGCTGACCAATGACGCGACGACGTGGCATGGAAATACTCCGTTGTTAATTCAGGATTGTCCAAAACTCTACGAGTTTAGTTTGACATTTAAGTTAAAACGTTTGGCCTTACTTAACGGAGAACCATTAAGCCTTAGGACGCTTCACGCCATACTTGGAGCGAGCTTGCTTACGGTCTTTAACGCCGGAGCAGTCAAGCGCACCGCGTACGGTGTGGTAACGAACACCCGGGAGGTCTTTAACACGACCGCCACGGATCAGGATCACGGAGTGCTCCTGCAGGTTGTGACCTTCACCACCGATGTAGGAAGTCACTTCGAAACCGTTAGTCAGACGAACACGGCATACTTTACGCAGTGCGGAGTTCGGTTTTTTAGGAGTGGTAGTATATACACGAGTACATACACCACGTTTTTGCGGGCATGCTTCCAGCGCAGGCACGTTGCTTTTTGCAACTTTGCGAGCGCGTGGTTTGCGTACCAGCTGGTTAACTGTTGCCATTAAATAGCTCCTGGTTTTAGCTTTTGCTTCGTAAACACGTAATAAAACGACCTCATACAATATGAGGACGCCGAATTTTAGGGCGGTGTCGAAAAGGTGTCAAGAAATATACAACGATCACACAATCACCAGGCCATCTGGCTGGCGTGCTTAACCGTAAGTCTGACGAAGTCAGTATAGTCAACCCTGACGACACTGTCTGAAATTTGACCACCCAAACCCCGGGCGTCAATGTCTTCTTTCAGTGCATATACCGTTATGGGGGTGTTTTGCAGGCTTTCAAGGAAGCGACAGCCTTCGACTGCGGCGGTAACGCCATCCTGGAGCAACAAAAGTTCATCCCCTTCTGCAAGCAGGCGCAGGATTGCAGAGAAATCAGAGTGCCACGCGGAGCGGTGTAAAGTATGCAGCATGAAAACCTCAGAATCTCAGGATGACATCGTAGTTGCCCAGTTCACGACGCAGCGCGTCTGGTTCCAGCGGCGTCGTCTCAACGACAAAACTGGCCCCTTCTTCGAGTCCACGCTCGCGCAGCGAGGCGGCGCATAACCAGCACTGTTCGATATCGTACAATCCCAGCAGTTTGAAGGTCGCAATATAGTCGCGGGCCAGAATCACATCCGGCTTTTGTTCCTGCAGGATCTGAAAGACGCCATCACCTATAAAGAAGACGCCGATCTCTTCTGTTAACGCCGACGTCGCCAACAGCGCGTCCAGCCCTTCACGGCCAGAAGCACTACCGTGCGGCACGGTGGAAAAGACAAAGGCAATACGTTTCATCAAAACTGTACCACGCGATCGCAGGTCAATGAGGCTTGTGCCAACGCGCCCAGTCCGCTGAGGGTAAAACCCGGCTGCAGATTGGCGGACGCCAGTCCCAGTCGGCCCGCTTCAGTTTCATCTACCACACCGCGGCGCAGCGCCGCCGCCACACAAATGTTCAGCTCAACGCCATGCTGTGTATTCATCTGTTGCCATGCCCGGACCAGATCAAATTCATCACTGGCCGGAGAGGTCAACTGGTTGGCGTTATACACCCCTTCCCGATAGAAAAAGACGCTGCTTAACGTATGGCCTTCTTCAAGCAAAGCCTGAGCAAACTGCAATGCGCTGCTCGCCTGCTGGGTACCATACGCCGGACCGGTAACCACAATGGCAAAACGCATTACTTATCTTGCCCCTGAAAGTCGCCGCTCTTGAACTGGCGAATATAGAGGTACACGGTGTGCTTGGAGATGTTCAGACGATCGGCGACCTGATTGATGGCATCCTTAATATCGAAGATACCCTTCTCATACAGATTCAGGACGATCTGGCGGTTCTTGGCATTATTGGAGACATTACGATCGGCGTTCACCTCTTCAATGGTGAACTCCAGCGTCTGCGTCACCAGATCTTCCACGGAAGAGGCGAAGTTAACAGACGATCCCACTTCCGGGGTCTCCGGGGGAATAAAGGTATTCATGATCTGCGAAAACGGGACATCAAGGTTCATGTTGATGCACAGCAGACCAATCACACGATGCTCGCGATTGCGAATGGCAATCGTCACTGACTTCATCAGAACGCCGCTTTTCGCACGGGTAAAGTAGCATTTGGAGACGCTGCTATCTGCACCGGTCATATCGTGCAGCATCCGTAACGCAAGGTCAGTAATCGGCGAACCGATTTTTCGTCCCGTATGTTCGCCGTTGGCAATGCGAATGGCGGAACATTTCAAATCCTGCAAAGAGTGCAAAACGATTTCACAGTGGGAACCAATGAGCATCGCTAACCCGTCCACCACCGCTTCGTAGGATTTCAGAATATCAAAGTCGGTTTGATCGAAAGGACGTTGATCCAGTAAATCAAGCTCACTGGTTTCGTTGGTTAAAAGCGACCTGGACATGAAAAAAAACACTCCTTTTCAGGAGCCTGTCGTTATGTTTTCAGGGCAGGCTCATTAATTTTGTGGATGATTAAATTAATACAGTGGTGGTTCCACTTTCCACTATTAATTATATCCGGCCTGCACAAAAAAAACCGCCGCTCTGTTCGGCGGCGGTTCTCAGTTTTTATTTTTTAGCGGCATCTGCTGCTTTTGCATCAGCTTCAGCTGCTGCTTCTGGCTTGGCATCCGCCTTCGGTGCTGGCTTGATGTCCAACAGTTCTACGTCGAATACCAGCGTGGAGTTAGCCGGGATCCCCGGAACGCCGGTTTTACCGTAAGCCAGTTCTGGTGGGATGACCATCTTAATCTTCCCACCTTTCTTAATGTTCTTCAGACCTTCAGTCCAGCCAGGGATCACACCGTCCAGACGGAAAGAGAGCGGTTCGCCACGGGTGTAGGAGTTATCAAACTCTTTACCGTCGATCAGCGTACCTTTGTAGTTCACCACCACCGTGTCGCTGTCTTTCGGCGCTTCGCCTGTACCGGCTTTCTCAACTTTGTAGAGCAGGCCAGTCGAAGAGGTCTTCACATCTTTCTCTTTCGCAAACTTGGTGCGGAACTCTTTACCTTTGGCTTCGTTG
The DNA here is from genome assembly GCF_057983045.1 of Citrobacter sp. LST-B2. Taxonomy (NCBI): domain Bacteria; kingdom Pseudomonadati; phylum Pseudomonadota; class Gammaproteobacteria; order Enterobacterales; family Enterobacteriaceae; genus Citrobacter; species Citrobacter sp. LST-B2. The sequence continues at coordinate 444,179 of NZ_CP192598.1, read as the reverse complement.
TCAGCTGCGTCTTTTTCCATCTTCGCCTGGGCGGAAGCTTTCACGCGTGCTTCAAAAGCCTGCAGAGTCTGCTCGATTTCCTGGTCAGACAGTTTGCTCTTATTAGCAAACGCATCCTGCACACCGGCGATCAGCTGGTCTTTGTCCAGTTTGATGCCCAGTTTTTCCTGTTCTTTCAGGGAGTTTTCCATATAGCGACCCAGCGATGCACCCAGTGCGTAAGCCGATTTCTGGTCGTCATTTTTGAACGCAGCTTTGCTGTCAGCAGCGGCGGCGGCCGGTTTTGCGGCGTCCGCTGCGAAGGTGATCGGGGCGTGCAGAGCAACGGCCATCGTGGTCGCCAGCAAAGTGACTTTAAACAGTGATTTCATCCATATCTCCAGGGCCGGGGCATCTCACCCCATGGTTAACTTTACTATGAGAAGCGTACTATAAAGCGTTGTTGAACAAATCAACATACGGACATGCCTGATTCTCGCTACTTTTGAGACTCTTTTTGTTTAAATTAGTTTCGACAAGACTGAATCAGGGCTGTGTATTCAGACAAAGTTAAGTAGAATCCGCCGCGACCATAGACAATCGATGAGGTGAATCATGCAGGACACAACGATGGAAACCCGGCTGGCCGAGCTGGAAAGTCGGCTGGCTTTTCAGGAAATCACCATTGAAGAGCTCAACGTAACGGTAACCGCTCACGAGATGGAAATGGCCAAATTGCGCGATCATCTGCGACTGCTGACGGAAAAGCTCAAAGCGAGCCAGCCTTCCCACATCGCCTCCCAGGCCGAAGAGACGCCACCGCCTCATTATTGAGACGTAAAAAAAGCGGGTTAAACCCGCTTTCTTGTATCCGATGGCACCAACACTTATCGGACGGTCTCATAAATACCCAAAGGATTTCGAGTCACCGCAAGGCGGCAAGCTTGAGCAAGCCCCGGGAGCATAGAAAACTATGTGACCGGGGTTCGAAAGCGCAGCCAACGCTGCGGTGGTTTGAAAGACGACGGGTATTAGTGGCAACCGCAGCCGCCGTTGCCTTTACCGCCGCCACCGCAGCAGCCTTCGCCGCCGTGCTCGTGACCGTGATCATGGCCGTGACCGCCGCAGCAGCCGTCGTGATCGTGGTCATGGTCGTGACCGTGCGCACCGTGAACGTGGCCGTGAGCCAGTTCTTCTTCGGTCGCTTCGCGGATCGCCACAACTTCAACGTTGAATTTCAGATTCTGACCCGCCAGCATGTGGTTGCCGTCAACCACAACGTGGTCGTCTTCCACTTCGGTAATTTCTACCGGTACCGGGCCCTGGTCAGTTTCCGCCAGGAAACGCATGCCAACCTGCAGCTCATCAACGCCCATGAAGACGTCTTTTGGAACGCGCTGCACCAGGTTTTCATCATACTGACCGTAAGCGTCGTTCGCGCCTACCGCAACATCGAATTTGTCGCCAACATCGTGACCTTCCAGCGCTGTTTCCAGGCCAGAGATCAGGGAACCGTGACCATGCAGGTAGTCCAGCGGCGCACTCACCGGAGACTCATCAACCAACACACCGTCTTCTGTACGTACCTGATAGGCCAGGCTGACCACCAGGTCTTTTGCTACTTTCATGATATCTCCTGAGCGTGGGAAAATTGCTGGCGCAGATTGTAGCGGAAATCTGCACCTGTGTACCCTTTAGCTTAAAAAATCTCGGGCCATATCGCTAGTCTGGATGAAAGATCCCAATCACTTGCTCTTCTTTGCGAACGTGATCGCGGACTTCTTTATCCGCTTCCCGCATCTGATGTCCGCACTTAACGCATTCAACAATATCGATATTATTCTCGCGCCACATCGCCAGAGAATCCTGCGCCTGGCAGGAAGGGCATTTCGCCCCTGCAATAAAACGTTTACGGATTGCCATACTTATCCTCTATTCGAATTCATCCCAGCCATCCAGTTGGCGTCGTTCTTGTTGCATCTCGCGCTGGAAAATCTCCTCCAGCTCGCGTCTGGCTTCTCTGGCGCGAGAGATTTGTACCGTATCAGCATGCATTGGGATGAGCTCCCTCAGCATCCGCATATCCAGCCGGCGGAAATGCAGTTGCGCCCGCTGCGCCTGATGGGGATGCATCCCCAACGACACCAGCGTTTTGCGTCCCAGTTCCAGCGCACTGGAAAAGGTCTCACGGGAAAACTGTGATACCCCTGCCTGTAATAACTCATGCGCTTCAACACGTCCGCGCGCTCGCGCAAGAATATGCAAATGCGGGAAATGCTGCTGACAGATCGCCACCAGCTTCATCGTATCTTCCGGTTCATTACAGGTAATGACGATAGATTCCGCCGCCTCTGCGCCCGCGGAACGTAGCAGATCCACCTGCGTCGCATCGCCGTAATAGACCTTATAGCCATATTTACGCATCAGGTTCACCGCGCTGATGTCCCGCTCCAGCACGGTAATGCGCATTTTATTCGCCATCAGCAAACGGCCGATAACCTGACCAAAACGACCAAAGCCCACTACGATGACCTGCGGCTTATCATCCTCAACCCACGGCATTTCATCTTCTTCATCCGGGCCGTTAAGCTGGCGGGATAGCCATTTATCGATAAGCTTCATCAGCATCGGCGTGGTCATCATCGACAACGTGACGGTCACCAGCAAAAGCGCCATCTGATCGCCCTGAAACAACCGCTGCGACGACGCGGTTGAGAACAGCACAAAAGCGAACTCTCCGCCCTGGCTCAACACGCCCGCAAACTGCATTCTTTCAGAACCGCGCAGGCCGTACAGTCGCGCCAGCAGATAAAGCACCAACGTTTTGACCGCCACCAGCACCCCCACGCTTGCCACAACCCACAGCAGATGGGTATACAGCACGCCCAGATTGAGTGACATCCCGACAGAAATAAAGAAGAGACCCAGCAGCAGTCCTTTAAACGGATCGATCGCGGTTTCCAGCTCATGCCGATATTCGCTTTCCGCTAACAGCACCCCGGCGATAAACGTGCCGAGCGCCATCGACAGCCCCAGCGCATCCATAAACAATGCCGATCCCAGCACCAGCAGCAGCGTGGCGGCGGTAAACACTTCACGCACGCCGGAGGCGGCAATAAACCGGAACACCGGACGCAGCAGATAGCGTCCACCAATCAGCATGCCAGCAAACGCCAGCACCTTCATACCGATCTTCATCCAGTCAAAGTCTTCATCGGCCGAACCGGCTAACAGCGGTACCAGCGCGAGCGCCGGGATCACCGCCAGATCCTGGAACAGCAAAACCGAAAAGCCCAACTGCCCGGATTCGCTGCGATTCATCCCTTTTTCGCGCATCAGTTGTAGTGCCATCGCAGTGGAAGACATTGCCAGGCCTATCCCGCCGACGACCGCCGCAGGCCACGAGAAATCGGTCAACATTAGCAGTCCGGCCAACAGCGCCGCACTCAGCAGAACCTGCGCCGCACCCACGCCAAAGATAGAACGCCGAAGCTGCCAGAGCTTCGACGGGTTCAGCTCCAGCCCAATAATAAACATCAGAAACACGACGCCGAGTTCAGAGAAGTGGAGAATCTCATCTACGTCGCTGATGAACCCCAGCCCCCACGGACCAATAGCAATCCCCGCAAGCAAATAGCCCAATACCGCGCCAATCCCCAGCCGCGATGCCAAAGGCACCGCAGCCACCGCCGCGAAGAGAAACAGCACTCCTGCCAGCATTAAATCGGAACCTTCCATCAGCGGCCTCCCACAGGAACGGGATGAGCAAGCCAGTCGCCATACGCTTTTGCATGGCTTTCCAGCTCCTGCGCGCTTTGTCGTCTGGCCCAGTAGATAATAATGGGACTCAACCAGTGCATCCGGCACATCCCTGCCGTCAGTTCGAATGGCCGTAGTACATCGCTCATCGGATAGCGATTCAGCGCGTCATAGCGATAGGCGCTCTCCGGTTCCCCGGTTGTTATCACGCTCCGCCAGTACTTTCCCGCTAACTGATTTCCCCCGGGGCCGCTGGCAAAGCCACGGCTCAATACGCGGTCCAGCCACTCTTTCAGCAACGCCGGACAGCTATAGGTGTACAGCGGATGCTGAAACACGATCACGTCATGCTCACGCAGTAGCGCCTGCTCATGCGGGATATCGATAAAAAAATCAGGATAGTGCGCGTAGAGATCGTGCACCGTAACGTTGCTGAGCTGCGTGGCCGGCTTAAGCAGTACCCGGTTAGCCACCGAGTCCTGAGATTCCGGATGGGCATACAGCAGCAAGACCTTTGCTGGCTGAGACATCATCCCCCTCCCGGTTTATTTCTGTTTTTGTGTATCGTCGTCGTTTTGGGCTACCATTGCGGCCCGGTGCGGAAAATGGCCCACACCTTACATTATCATAATGATAAATTAACATAGTCTGAACATACGGCGCCTTATGATTGTTTTCTCCTCGTTACAAATTCGTCGCGGCGTGCGCGTCTTACTGGACAATGCCACTGCCACCATCAATCCGGGCCAGAAAGTGGGCCTGGTGGGTAAGAACGGCTGCGGGAAATCTACCCTGCTGGCATTGCTGAAAAATGAAATCAGCGCAGATGCCGGCGGTTTTAGCTTTCCCGGTAGCTGGCAGCTGGCGTGGGTGAATCAGGAAACACCAGCTCTGCCCCAGCCCGCGCTGGAATATGTTATTGACGGTGACCGCGAATATCGTCAACTGGAAGCCCAGTTGCATGACGCTAACGAACGTAACGACGGACACGCCATTGCCACCGTCCACGGCAAGCTGGATGCCATCGACGCCTGGACCGTACGCTCCCGTGCAGCCAGCCTGTTGCATGGTCTCGGTTTCTCTAATGAACAACTGGAACGTCCAGTCAGCGACTTTTCCGGCGGCTGGCGTATGCGTCTCAACCTGGCTCAGGCGCTGATTTGTCGCTCCGATCTCCTCCTGCTCGATGAACCAACCAACCACCTCGATCTGGATGCGGTTATCTGGCTGGAAAAATGGCTAAAGAGCTATCAGGGCACTCTGATTCTGATCTCTCACGACCGTGATTTCCTCGATCCGGTTGTGGATAAAATCATTCATATCGAACAGCAAACGATGTTCGAGTACACCGGCAACTACAGCGCGTTTGAAATTCAGCGTGCCACGCGTCTGGCCCAGCAACAGGCGATGCATGAAAGCCAGCAGGAGCGCGTGGCGCATCTGCAAAGCTATATCGATCGCTTCCGCGCCAAAGCCACGAAAGCAAAACAGGCACAGAGCCGTATTAAGATGCTGGAACGCATGGAGCTGATTGCCCCGGCGCATGTCGATAACCCGTTCCATTTCAGCTTCCGCGCGCCGGAAAGCCTGCCGAATCCGCTCTTGAAGATGGAGAAAGTGAGCGCCGGTTACGGCGAACGCATCATTCTGGATTCAATCAAACTGAACCTGGTGCCAGGATCGCGTATTGGTTTGCTGGGACGTAACGGTGCGGGTAAATCCACGCTCATTAAACTGTTGGCGGGCGAACTCGCGCCGGTGAGCGGTGAAATTGGCCTGGCAAAAGGCATTAAGCTCGGGTATTTCGCCCAGCATCAACTTGAGTATTTGCGCGCGGATGAGTCGCCGTTGCAGCATCTGGTGCGACTGGCGCCACAAGAACTGGAACAGAAACTACGCGATTACCTGGGTGGCTTCGGCTTTCAGGGCGATAAAGTCAGCGAAGAGACGCGTCGTTTCTCCGGCGGTGAAAAAGCGCGACTGGTGCTGGCGCTGATCGTCTGGCAGCGTCCGAACCTGTTGCTGCTCGATGAACCGACTAACCACCTTGATCTCGACATGCGCCAGGCATTAACCGAAGCGCTGATTGAATTTGAAGGCGCGCTGGTGGTCGTATCGCACGACCGCCATTTGCTGCGCTCCACAACCGACGATCTGTATCTGGTGCATGACCGCAAGGTCGAGCCGTTCGATGGCGATCTGGAAGATTATCAGCAGTGGCTGAGCGATGTGCAGAAGCAGGAAGGCCAGTCCGACGAGACGCCAAAAGAGAACATCAACAGCGCGCAAGCGCGTAAAGATCAGAAGCGTCGGGAAGCTGAACTGCGGACGCAAACCCAGCCGCTGCGTAAAGAGATCGCCCGTCTGGAAAAAGAGATGGAGAAGCTGAACGCACAGCTGGCGCAGGCAGAAGAGAAGCTGGGTGACAGCGAACTTTACGACCAGAGCCGCAAAGCCGAGCTGACGGAATGTCTGCAACAGCAGGCCAGCGCCAAAGCCGGGCTGGAAGCGTGCGAACTGGCCTGGCTGGACGCCCAGGAACAGCTTGAGCAGATGCTGAGCGAGTAACGGTGATGACACACGTAATCCTTCACGACCCAGAGATGCCAAATGGCAGCAGTGACGAATTTCGCCCGATGCGCGGTATCAGTAACTGCCATCTACAGACCATGTTGCCGCGTTTGATCCGCCGAAAGGTGAATTTCGACGCCCACTGGCAGCGTCTGGAATTGCCCGACGGCGACTTTGTCGATCTGGCATGGAGTGAAGATCCGCATCAGGCGAAGCACAAGCCGCGCCTGGTGGTCTTTCATGGTCTGGAAGGCAGCCTGAACAGTCCGTACGCACATGGCCTGATTGAAGCGGCAAAGAATCGTGGCTGGCTTGGCGTGGTGATGCACTTTCGCGGTTGCAGCGGCGAACCGAATCGCCTGAACCGTATTTATCACTCCGGTGAAACCGAAGACGGAACCTGGTTCTTAGGCTGGTTGCAGCGGGAATTTGGCCACGCGCCGACGGCCGCCGTAGGCTATTCGCTCGGCGGAAATATGTTGGCATGCCTGCTGGCTAAAGAAGGGAAAAACATCCCGCTTGATGCGGCGGTCATTGTCTCGGCTCCCTTTGTACTGGAAGCATGCAGCTATCATATGGATAAAGGCTTTTCCCGTATTTATCAGCGCTATCTGCTCAACCTGCTGAAAGCTAACGCATCGCGCAAGCTGGCGGCTTATCCAGGCTCGCTGCCGGTGAGCCTGGCGCAGTTGAAGTCCCTGCGCCGGATCCGTGAGTTTGACGATCTGATCACTGCCAAAATTCACGGCTTCGCCGATGCTATCGACTACTATCGTCAGTGCAGTGCCATGCCCTTGCTCAGCGACATCGCCATTCCGACGCTGATCATTCACGCGAAAGACGACCCGTTTATGGATCATCATGTGATCCCCAAAGCAGAAGATTTACCGCCGCAGGTGGAATATCAGTTAACCGAACATGGCGGGCACGTTGGATTTATTGGCGGGACGCTACGTCGGCCAGAAATGTGGCTGGAATCGCGCATCCCTGACTGGCTGACACCGTATCTGGAGGTCTAATCATGCAAATCCCCTGGCAGGACCTTTCCCCCGAGACGCTGGACAATCTGATCGAAAGCTTTGTGTTGCGCGAAGGTACCGATTATGGTGAACATGAACGTACCCTTGAACAAAAAGTCGCCGACGTCAAACGCCAGTTACAGTGTGGCGAAGCGGTGCTGGTGTGGTCTGAGTTGCACGAAACCGTCAATATCATGCCGCGCAAGCAATTTCGCGAATAACCCGCACGCTATCGGCCGACTATAATAAAAAATCAATTTATTGATGGAGTTAACATGTCTGCCAAACATCCGGTGATTGCGGTAACAGGATCCAGCGGCGCGGGGACCACCACCACCAGCCTCGCGTTCCGTAAAATTTTTGCGCAGCTCAACCTGCGCGCAGCCGAGGTGGAAGGCGACAGTTTTCACCGCTATACCCGTCCGGAAATGGATATGGCGATCCGCAAAGCACGCGACGCCGGACGCCACATCAGCTATTTTGGCCCCGACGCCAATGACTTCGGTCTACTGGAGCAGACGTTTATCGAGTACGGTCAGACGGGCAAAGGCCAGTCGCGTAAATATCTGCATACCTATGATGAAGCCGTGCCATGGAATCAGGTACCGGGGACGTTTACCCCGTGGCAACCCCTGCCGGAACCCACTGACGTATTGTTCTATGAAGGCCTGCACGGCGGCGTCGTCACGCCCCAGCATGAGGTCGCAAGACATGTTGATCTCCTGGTCGGCGTGGTCCCCATCGTTAACCTGGAGTGGATCCAGAAGCTTATCCGCGACACCAGCGAACGAGGCCATTCTCGTGAGGCGGTGATGGATTCGGTGGTGCGTTCGATGGACGACTATATCAACTACATCACGCCGCAGTTCTCCCGCACCCACATTAACTTCCAGCGCGTTCCCACCGTCGACACCTCGAACCCATTCGCGGCCAAAGGCATTCCGTCACTGGATGAGAGCTTTGTCGTGATTCATTTCCGTAATCTGGAAGGAATCGATTTCCCCTGGTTGCTGGCGATGCTGCAGGGGTCATTCATTTCCCACATCAATACATTGGTGGTACCCGGCGGCAAAATGGGGCTGGCAATGGAACTCATCATGTTGCCGCTGGTGCAGCGACTGATGGAAGGCAAGAAGATCGAATAAACGATGGGAAGTGCGCGATGGCGCTACGCTTATCGAGCCTACAAATCAGGGATCTGTAGGCCGGACCAGGCGCTAGCCGCCATCCGGCGACAGGAAAAATTACGCCGCAATCACTTCATATGAATGGGTAATGTTGACCGCTTTTCCCAGCATCAGCGCCACAGAGCAGTACTTCTCCGCTGACAGGTCGACCGCACGCGAAACGGCGGCATCTTTCAGATCGTTACCGGTGACAATAAAGTGCAGATTGATGTGGGTGAACAGGCGTGGCGCCTCTTCGCGACGTTCTGACGTCAGTTTCACTTCGCAGTTCGTCACATCCTGACGGCCTTTTTGCAGGATAGAAACCACGTCAATGGCGCTGCAACCGCCCGCTGCCATCAACACCATTTCCATCGGGCTCGGCGCTTTATCACCAGAGTTACCGTCCATCAAAATCTGGTGTCCGGAAGCCGACTCACCAAGGAAGGTTAACCCCTCAACCCATTTAACACGCGCTTGCATATTTTTTAACTCCAGTGCGTCAATTTTCCTGACAGATTACGCGTACATAACATTTCTCGCAACGGAAGGCGACCTCCGTCATGCTGAAGCGAGACACCAGGAGACACACGGCTAAAGCTATGCTAAAACAGTCAGGATGCTACAGTAATACATTGATGTACTGCATGTATGCAGAGGACTTCACATTAAAGGCTGCAGTGAGTTTTTGACAGCCTCTTCCCAGGACGCGGGAAGCACATTTTTGCAACCCCAGAGACAGCGGCATTTTTTGGCTCTGGAGACAGCTTATAACAGAGGATAATCGCGCATGGTGCTTGGCAAACCGCAAACAGACCCGACACTTGAATGGTTCTTGTCTCATTGCCACATTCATAAGTACCCGTCCAAGAGCACGCTGATTCACCAGGGTGAAAAAGCAGAAACGTTGTACTACATCGTTAAGGGCTCAGTGGCAGTGTTGATTAAGGATGAGGAAGGCAAAGAAATGATCCTTTCTTATCTGAATCAGGGTGATTTTATTGGCGAACTGGGCCTGTTTGAAGAAGGCCAGGAACGTAGCGCATGGGTTCGGGCGAAAACAGCGTGTGAAGTGGCTGAAATTTCTTACAAGAAATTCCGTCAGTTGATCCAGGTGAACCCGGATATTCTGATGCGCCTCTCTTCCCAAATGGCTCGCCGTCTGCAAGTCACTTCAGAGAAAGTCGGTAACCTGGCCTTCCTCGACGTGACCGGTCGTATCGCCCAGACTCTGCTGAATCTGGCGAAACAACCTGATGCGATGACTCACCCGGACGGCATGCAGATCAAAATCACTCGCCAGGAGATTGGCCAGATCGTTGGCTGCTCTCGCGAAACCGTTGGTCGTATTCTGAAGATGCTGGAAGATCAGAACCTGATCTCCGCTCACGGTAAAACGATCGTCGTTTACGGCACTCGTTAATCTCATCGGAAATGACGCGCTACCCGCTAGCGCGTCATTTTTGTTTTGCCAATGTGGCGCAGACTGATTTATCACCCAGAAATCAATTATGCACTACGTCAAACGCTGGTGCTCTGTTTGCCCGTGGCCGTCGGACTGATCATCGGGCAGTTACATCTGGGCCTGCTCTTCTCTCTCGTTCCCGCCTGCTGCAACATTGCCGGGCTTGATACTCCGCACAAACGCTTTTTCAAACGTCTGATTATCGGTGCGTCGCTGTTTGCCGGCTGTAGCCTGATCATGCAGCTACTGCTGGCGCAAGCGGTGCCGTTACCCCTGATCCTGACCGGCCTGACGCTCACGCTCGGCGTCACCGCTGAATTGAGCTCCCTTCACGCGCGTTTGCTTCCGGCCTCGCTGATCGCGGCGATTTTCACACTGAGCCTGGCAGGAAATATGCCGGTCTGGGAACCGCTGCTGATCTACGCGCTGGGCACGCTGTGGTATGGCTTGTTTAACTGGTTCTGGTTCTGGCTCTGGCGCGAACAGCCGCTGCGCGAGTCGCTGAGCCTGCTGTACCGGGAACTGGCGGATTACTGCGAAGCGAAATACAGCATGCTGACCCAGCATACCGACCCGGAAAAAGCCCTGCCGCCGCTTCTGGTGCGCCAGCAGAAGGCCGTCGACCTCATCACCCAGTGCTATCAGCAGATGCACATGCTGTCGGCGCATCACAATAATGACTATAAGCGGATGCTGCGCGCCTTTCAGGAAGCGCTGGATCTGCAGGAACATATCTCCGTCAGTTTGCATCAACCGGAAGAGGTGCAAAAGCTGGTCGAGCGCAGTCACGCGGAGCAGGTGATACGCTGGACGGCGCAAACGGTCGCCGCTCGCCTGCGCGTACTGGCGGATGACATTCTGTATCACCGGCTGCCGACGCGGTTCACCATGCAAAAGCAGATTGGCGCGCTGGAAAAAATTGCTCATCAGCATCCGGATAACCCCGTCGGGCAGTTCTGTTACTGGCACTTCAGCCGTATCGCCCGCGTACTGCGCACCCAGCGACCATTGTACGCCCGCGATCTGATGGCCGATAAGCAGCGTCGGCTACCGCTGCTGCCGGCGTTGAAAAACTACCTCTCGCTGAAATCTCCGGCGCTCCGCAGCGCCGGGCGGATCAGCGTCATGCTCAGTATCGCCAGTCTGATGGGAACCGCGCTGCATCTGCCGAAGCCTTACTGGATCCTGATGACGGTGCTGTTTGTGACACAAAACGGTTACGGCGCCACCCGCGTGCGTATTCTGCACCGTTCGGCGGGAACGCTGGTGGGGCTGATTATCGCAGGCGTAACACTGCACTTTCATATTCCTGAAGGATATACGCTGGCGCTGATGCTGGTGATCACCCTGGTCAGCTATCTGACCATCCGCAAAAACTACGGCTGGGCGACCGTGGGATTTACCGTCACGGCGGTGTACACCCTGCAACTCCTGACGCTGGACGGCGAACAGTTCATCATTCCGCGATTTGTCGACACGGTGATAGGCTGCCTGATTGCGTTTGGCGGCACCGTTTGGTTATGGCCACAATGGCAGAGCGGACTGTTGCGTAAAAACGCCCATGATGCGCTGGAGGCCGATCAGGAAGCTATTCGTCTGATTCTGAGTGACGATCCGCAGGCCACACCGCTGGCTTATCAGCGTATGCGCGTCAATCAGGCGCACAACACGCTGTTTAACTCACTGAATCAGGCGATGCAGGAGCCAGGCTTTAACACGCACTATCTGGCGGACATGAAGCTGTGGGTGACGCACAGTCAGTTTATCGTCGAACATATCAATGCCATGACCACGCTGGCGCGTGAGCATACGATGCTGACGCCGGAACTGGCGCAGCGATATCTGCAATCGTGCGAAATTGCCATCCAACGCTGTCAGCAGCGGCTGGAATACGACGGGCCGGGCAGTTCGGGGGATGTGAATATTCTGGAAGCGCCCGAAGCGCTCACCCACGGCCCCTTAAGCACGCTGGAACAGCATCTGCAACGCGTGCTGGGGCACCTGAACACGATGCATACTATCTCGTCTGTCGCATGGCGTCAGCGGCCGCACCATGGGATCTGGCTCAGCCGCCGGTTACGGGATATGCGGGGTTAACACGGATTGCCGGATACGCGCGTTATCAGCACCAGGCCTGATAAACGCCGCGCCGTCAGGCACACCGTTAACCGATAACCTTCGCCACAGCCTGTGCAAAACGCTGCATCCCTTCGTCGATATCCGCCTCTTCCACCACCAGCGATGGGGCAAAGCGCATCACATCAGGACCGGCATTCAACACCATCACACCCGCGTCGGCTGCCGCATAGAGGAAATCACGCGCACGCCCTTTGTATTGTGATTTCAGCTCGGCCCCAATCAACAGCCCCATACCGCGAATATCGCTGAACACGTGGTACTGCTCATCAATCTGCTGCAGATGTTGAACGAATCTCTGGCGTTTTGCACTCACGCCTCCCAGAACCTCTGGCGTGTTGATGATGTCGAACGCGGCTTCCGCCACCGCGCAGGCCAGCGGGTTACCGCCGTAGGTCGAACCATGAGAGCCGACATGAAACGCCGAGGCGATTTCCTGCGTCGTCAATACCGCGCTCACCGGGAAGCCGCCGCCCAGCGCTTTCGCGCTGGTGAGGATATCCGGCGTCACGCCATAGTGCATATAGGCAAACAGATCGCCGGTACGCCCCATTCCGCTTTGTACTTCATCAAACACCAGCAATGCCTGGTGCTCGTCGCAGAGCTCGCGCAGCCCTTGCAGGAACTCCGGCGTCGCGGCCAGAACGCCACCTTCTCCCTGTACCGGCTCAACCACCACCGCGCAGGTATGGTCATCCATCACCGCTTTCACCGCATGGAGATCGTTAAACGGTACATGGATGATATCCGCCGGTTTCGGCCCAAAGCCATCGGAATACTTCGGCTGACCGCCCACCGTGACGGTAAACAACGAGCGACCGTGGAACGCGTTATGAAAGGCAATGATTTTGGTTTTGAACGGGCTATGGCGCACGCAGGCGTAATGACGCGCCAACTTGAACGCCGTTTCGTTGGCTTCTGTTCCCGAGTTCATAAACAGCACGCGCTCGGCAAAGGTGGCATCGATTATTTTCCGTCCCAGACGCAGCGCGGGTTCGTTGGTGAAGACGTTACTGGTATGCCAGAGCGTTTCGCCCTGCGCTTTTAACGCATCGACCAGTACAGGATGGCAATGCCCCAGCGCGGTCACCGCAATTCCGCCCGCGAAATCAACATAGTCTTTGCCCTGCTGATCCCAGATCCGGCTGCCTTTGCCTTTTACCGGAATAAATTCCGCCGGTGCATAAATCGGCAGAATGACTTCATCGAAAGTTGCCCGGGTTACTGCCGTTTGTTCAGTTGCCATCTCATGCCCATCCAGTTATGCAAAAATGAATGTGAAAATATAATCACAAAATATGCATAAAAAATCACAGGATAGCAATCACAAATCACCGATTGAGGAAATTTTCCAGCAATTGATGTCCCTGCTCGCTGAGAATACTCTCCGGGTGGAACTGCACCCCTTCCAGATCCCACATCGTATGGCGAATCCCCATAATTTCCTGTGTTTCGCTCCAGGCGGTCACCTCAAAGCAGTCTGGCAGTGTGGTGGGGTCGATGATGAGCGAGTGATAGCGGGTGACGGTAAGCGGGTTAGTTACCCCCTGAAACACGCCCTGTCCCGTATGGTGGATGGGCGACGTTTTTCCGTGCATCACTTTTTCGGCGCGTACGATCGTTGCGCCAAAAGCCTGCGCCATCGCCTGATGCCCCAGGCAGACACCCAGTATCGGCAAACGTCCGGCATAGTGGCGAATCACCTCCAGCGAAATTCCGGCATCATCCGGGGTGCAGGGACCGGGCGAAATGACGATTTTTTGCGGCTGTAGCGCATCGATCTGCGACAGCGTCAATTCATCATTGCGCTTAACCTGCACGTCAGCGCCCAGCTCACAAAAATACTGGTAGAGGTTCCAGGTGAAAGAATCGTAGTTATCGATAAGCAGGATCATGGCGGCTCCGGTCGAGGAAAACCGCGCTATTCTACTCAGTTTCCTCGGCTTCGCTTACCCCTTTACGAAATATCGCCTGCAATGCGCTAAGGTCGCCCATCGCCCCTTCCTGATTCGCCCGACGCCACTCCGCCACCGGCACATCTGCCCAGTGAAGAAGATACCCCGCATGAATAGCCAGCTGTTCGAAGAAAATCCGCTGCGCCATGCCGCTGCCAAGACGAAACGGATGTAGCACGTTGATCTCACAGTAATAATGTGCAAGGCGACTGACGAACTTCTCTTTTGGCAGCCCCATCAGGTAGCCCTCTTCTTCCAGATCCTGCATCAGGGCATTTCCCTCTTTTTCGATGTACGCGAAATGGCAGAAACGGGTATCACCCTGATAGATATCCACTTCACGCAGATGACCCGCCCAGTCAAAGACGTCCTGGTAAAGCTGCCGATGAATCGCGCACAGATGAGGCAAGCCGCGCTTCGCCGGGCCCAGTTCGATAGTCGCCGCTCGTAGTGCAGTCAGTTCATAAGCGGCCTGTTCCAGACGTGCAACCTGGTGGATCCCCAGACGGTTACGCATCACATTCAGTCCGGGGTAAAGATACGGATCGCGGTCGTCGCCGATTTTATCGCTCATAGTGCCTCCGGAGTTCTTCCAGACGCGCCAGCGCCTCTGCGGGATTAAGCGTGACTAACGGACTTTCGACGCCCTCAAGACGGCGGCTGGCCTGGAAATTCACGTTGCGCTGCTGTTCCCAGAGCCGGGATTTTTGCCTGTCGGTGAGTTTTTTCACTTTACGCCTCCCTGATTGATCCGTGTTTGCCACAAGTATAAGCAGCAAAACGCGGTTACGCAGGGAAGATAAAGCAACGCGGGCCTGCAATGCCCGCGCGGGAAAGGATTACGGCAGAACTTTGGCGGAGAGGATAACCACTGGTTTTGACGGCACATTCTGGTAAGGGCCGACATCATGGGTCGGCACCTGGGAAATCTTATCGGCCACCTCCATCCCTTTCACAACTTTACCAAATACGGCATAGCCGAAATCACGCTGGCCGTGATCGAGGAAGGCATTATCGGCCACGTTGATAAAGAACTGGCTGGTCGCGCTGTCTTTATCAGCAGTACGCGCCATCGCGATGGTGCCGCGCGTGTTACGCAAGCCATTATCGGCTTCGTTTTTAATCGGGGGATTAGGTTTCTTCTGCTGCATCTGCTCGGTGAAGCCACCGCCCTGGACCATAAAGCCGGGAATTACACGGTGAAACGTGGTGTTGTTATAGAAACCATTGTTCACATAATCGACAAAGTTTTGCACTGAAACAGGCGCTTTCTGGCTATTCAGTTCCAGTTCAATATTACCTGCAGAGGTCGTCAGCAAAACGTGCGGATCCCCTTTTGCTGCCAGCGCTGCGGGAGAGAGAGCAGAAAGGGCGAAAACAGCTGCAACAGCCGCCAGGGTCGATTTGAGCATGAGATTTCCTTTAGGAGAGCGGTAACAAAAGCCAGTGGTTTGATTCTAAAGAGCCTTCAGGGACAAGGCCATCCCTTTACCTAATTTTACGTACCTGAAACATATGTAACTTCATCAAAGCATTAATTATTGTGACTTACATCACCTTTAAAAATGTAACAGATCCTGTAATTTCCGATAAAAGTTTAAATGCATCACTAAAAAGCCTAAAATCCGCCCGTTCCCGGCGCCGTCAATGCGCTTTACTTCCATTTACAGGCCAGTCATGACTAACAGCAATCGTATCAAGCTCACATGGATTAGCTTTCTCTCCTACGCCCTCACCGGTGCGTTGGTTATTGTCACCGGGATGGTGATGGGAAACATCGCAGAGTATTTCCAGCTGCCAGTTTCCAGTATGAGTAACACTTTCACCTTCCTGAACGCCGGTATCTTGATCTCAATTTTCCTTAATGCCTGGCTGATGGAAATTGTTCCGCTGAAAACGCAACTGCGCTTTGGCTTTATCCTGATGGTACTGGCCGTTGCCGGTCTGATGTTCAGCCACAGTCTGGCTTTATTCTCTGCCGCAATGTTTGTGCTGGGACTGGTCAGCGGGATCACCATGTCCATTGGTACGTTCCTGATTACGCAGATGTATGAAGGCCGTCAGCGCGGCTCCCGTCTGTTGTTTACCGACTCCTTCTTCAGCATGGCTGGGATGGTTTTCCCGATGGTCGCCGCGTTCCTGTTGGCGCGCAGCATCGAATGGTACTGGGTGTACGCCTGCATCGGTCTGGTCTATGTCGCTATTTTTCTTCTGACCTTTGGTTGTGAATTCCCGCCGCTGGGCAAACACGCGCCGCAAAGCGATACACCCATCGTGAAAGAGAAATGGGGCATTGGCGTCCTGTTTCTGTCTGTCGCTGCGCTGTGTTACATCCTCGGTCAGTTGGGCTTTATCTCCTGGGTACCCGAGTACGCGAAAGGGTTGGGGATGAGCCTGAACGATGCCGGTACGCTGGTCAGCAACTTCTGGATGTCATACATGTTTGGGATGTGGGCATTCAGCTTCATTCTGCGTTTCTTTGATTTGCAGCGCATTCTGACTGTACTGGCGGCACTGGCCACCGTGCTGATGTACTTGTTCATCACCGGGACGCCTGAACATATGCCGTGGTTTATTCTGGCTCTCGGCTTTTTCTCCAGCGCCATCTATACCACTATCATCACCCTGGGTTCGCAGCAAACCCGCGTAGCCTCGCCAAAACTGGTTAACTTCGTCCTGACCTGCGGCACCATCGGCACCATGCTGACGTTTGTCGTCACCGGTCCTATCGTGGCGCACAGCGGTCCTCAGGCGGCCTTGCTCACCGCGAATGGCCTGTACGCTATCGTCTTCGTGATGTGCTTTATCCTCGGTTTTGTGACCCGTCATCGTCAGCATGAGGCCCCGACAGCACAGTAACGTGATTTGCCGGATGGCGATCCTCTTTATAGGCCGGATAAAACGCTACCGCCATTCGGCCTTTTCTCGTTTCTCTTCCCTTCCTCGAAGGATGTAAGGCAGCCAATCTTTAGTGGTAGCCCTCTTCTGCTAAAAACCCCCTCATTTTGTACGTTATTTGTACAATCGCGAAAAGTCTGATATTTCCACAACTTAAGAAAATGCTGTCAAATCAGCAATATACTCCTTAAGAGGTATATAAAGGTGAATTTGATTTGCATCAATAAGTGGGGGTGCTGAATCGTTAAGGTAGGCAGTAATAGAAAAGAAATCGAGGCAAAAATGAGCAAAGTCAGACTCGCTATTATCGGTAATGGTATGGTCGGCCATCGCTTTATTGAGGACCTTCTTGATAAATCCGACGCTGCCAATTTTGATATTACTGTTTTCTGCGAAGAACCCCGCAAGGCATACGACCGTGTGCACCTGTCATCCTACTTCTCACACCACACCGCCGAAGAACTGTCTCTGGTTCGCGAAGGATTTTACGAGAAGCACGGCGTTAACGTGCTGGTCGGCGAACGTGCGATTACCATCAACCGCCAGGAAAAAGTGATTCACTCCAGTGCGGGCCGTACGGTTTACTACGACAAGCTGATTATGGCGACCGGTTCTTATCCGTGGATCCCGCCGATTAAAGGTTCCGAAACCCAGGACTGCTTCGTTTATCGTACCATTGAAGACCTCAACGCGATTGAATCCTGTGCTCGTCGCAGCAAGCGTGGTGCGGTCGTCGGCGGCGGTCTGTTAGGTCTGGAAGCGGCAGGCGCGCTGAAAAACCTCGGCGTGGAAACTCACGTAATTGAATTCGCCCCGATGCTGATGGCTGAGCAGCTTGACCCTATGGGCGGCGAACAGTTGCGTCGCAAGATTGAAAGCATGGGCGTGCGCGTGCACACCAGCAAAAACACCCAGGAGATCGTCCAGCAAGGCACTGAAGCCCGTAAAACGATGCGTTTTGCCGACGGTAGCGAGCTGGAAGTGGACTTCATCGTCTTCTCGACCGGTATTCGCCCACGCGACAAACTGGCGACCCAGTGTGGTCTGGAGGTTGCGCCACGCGGCGGGATCGTGATCAACGATGCCTGCCAGACGTCCGACCCGGATATCTACGCCATCGGTGAATGTGCCAGTTGGAACAACCGGGTATACGGTCTGGTCGCGCCGGGCTACAAAATGGCGCAGGTCGCCGTTGACCATATTCTCAATAACGAAAACGCCTTCGAAGGCGCAGATTTAAGCGCCAAGCTGAAACTGCTGGGCGTTGACGTCGGCGGTATTGGCGACGCACATGGCCGCACGCCGGGTGCCCGTAGTTACGTTTACCTCGACGAAAGCAAAGAAGTCTACAAACGCCTTATCGTAAGCCAGGATAACAAAACCCTGCTCGGCGCTGTGCTGGTGGGAGATACCAGCGATTACGGCAACCTGCTGCAACTGGTACTGAATGCCATCGAACTGCCGGAAAACCCGGACTCGCTGATCCTGCCGGCCCATGCCGGCAGTGGTAAACCGTCTATTGGCGTGGATAAACTGCCGGACAGCGCGCAGATTTGCTCCTGTTTCGACGTCACCAAGGGGATGCTGGTCGCCGCCATCAACAAAGGCTGCCACACCGTTGCCGCGCTGAAAGCCGAAACCAAAGCCGGTACCGGCTGCGGCGGCTGTATCCCACTGGTTACCCAGGTGCTGAACGCCGAACTGGCGAAACAGGGTATCGAAGTGAACAACAACCTGTGCGAGCACTTTGCTTACTCGCGCCAGGAACTGTTCCACCTGATTCGAGTGGAAGGCATCAAAACCTTCGAGGAGCTGCTGGCAAAACACGGTAAAGGTTATGGCTGCGAAGTGTGTAAACCGACCGTGGGCTCTTTGCTGGCTTCCTGCTGGAATGAGTACATTCTGAAACCGCAGCACACCCCGCTGCAGGATACTAACGACAACTTCCTGGCGAACATCCAGAAAGACGGGGCCTACTCTGTGATCCCACGCTCTGCCGGCGGTGAAATCACGCCGGAAGGTCTGGTTGCCGTAGGTCGTATCGCCCGTGAATTTAATCTGTACACCAAAATCACCGGTTCTCAGCGTATCGGCCTGTTCGGCGCGCAAAAAGACGACCTGCCGGAAATCTGGCGCCAACTGATTGAAGCTGGCTTCGAAACCGGCCATGCCTACGCCAAAGCGCTGCGCATGGCGAAAACCTGTGTGGGCAGCACCTGGTGCCGTTATGGCGTGGGTGACAGCGTGGGCTTCGGCGTTGAGCTGGAAAACCGCTACAAAGGCATTCGCACCCCGCACAAGATGAAGTTCGGCGTTTCCGGCTGTACCCGTGAATGTGCCGAAGCCCAGAGCAAAGACGTCGGTATCATCGCTACCGAGAAAGGCTGGAACCTGTACGTCTGCGGTAATGGCGGGATGAAACCGCGTCATGCGGATCTGCTGGCAGCGGATATCGATCGTGAAACGCTGCTCAAATATCTCGACCGTTTCATGATGTTCTACATCCGTACGGCGGACAAACTGACCCGTACCGCCCCGTGGTTAGACAACCTGGAAGGCGGCATTGAGTATCTGCGTTCCGTCATCATCGACGACAAACTAGGTCTGAACGAACATCTGGAAGAAGAGATGGCCCGTCTGCGCGAAGCCGTAGTCTGCGAGTGGACGGAAACCGTCAACACGCCATCTGCCCAGACGCGTTTCAGACACTTTATCAACAGCGATAAACGCGATCCGAACGTCCAGGTAGTGCCTGAACGTGAACAGCATCGTCCGGCCACGCCGTATGAACGCATCCCGGTCACTCTGGTGGAGGAAAACGCATGAGCCAGTGGACAAACATCTGCCACATTGATGACATCCTGCCCGCAACCGGCGTCTGCGCGTTGTTAGGTGAGGAACAGGTCGCTATTTTTCGTCCGTATCACAACGACCAGGTGTTTGCGATCAGCAACATCGACCCGTTCTTTGAATCCAGCGTGCTGTCTCGCGGATTGATTGCGGAACATCAGGGCGAATTGTGGGTCGCCAGCCCGTTGAAAAAACAGCGCTTTCGCCTGAGCGACGGCCTGTGCATGGAGGATGAACGTCATTCCGTGGCGCACTACGACGCGCGGGTGAAAGACGGCATTGTGCAGTTGCGCAGTTAATGAATTTTAGGGAGGCGCAACGCCTCCCTTTTTAACGTATTGGCAGTCCTGTTTTTTCGTAGGTCTAATGGCGGCATAAAGGCCTTATCCGGCCTACGGTTACGTTTTTATTTCATTTTTTATGGGTAATCACAGTCATGTTCACAGATACAATTAACAAATGTGCGGCTAACGCTGCGCGCATCGCACGCCTGTCGGCAAATAACCCGCTCGGCTTCTGGGTCAGTTCTGCGATGGCAGGGGCTTACGTTGGCCTCGGTATCATCCTGATTTTCACTCTCGGTAACTTACTCGATCCGTCCGTGCGTCCGCTGGTGATGGGTGCGACCTTTGGGATTGCCTTAACGCTGGTCATTATTGCTGGTTCCGAACTGTTTACCGGTCACACGATGTTCCTGACGCTTGGCGTCAAAGCGGGCACCATCAGCCAGGGGCAGATGTGGGCGATTTTGCCGCAGACCTGGTTGGGTAACCTGGTGGGTTCCGTGTTCGTCGCACTGCTGTACAGCTGGGGTGGCGGTAGCCTGCTACCGGTCGATACCAGCATCGTACACTCGGTCGCGCTGGCGAAAACCACGGCGCCGGCAACGGTACTGTTCTTCAAAGGCGCGCTGTGTAACTGGCTGGTTTGTCTGGCAATCTGGATGGCGATCCGTACTGAAGGCGCTGCGAAATTTATCGCTATCTGGTGGTGTCTGCTGGCGTTTATCGCGTCCGGCTATGAACACTCAGTTGCCAACATGACGCTGTTCGCCCTCTCCTGGTTCGGACACCACAGCGAAGCCTATACCCTGGCGGGGATTGGTCATAACCTGCTGTGGGTAACACTCGGCAATACTTTGTCCGGTGTCGTGTTCATGGGGTTAGGTTATTGGTATGCTACGCCAAAATCGGAGCGACCTGCTCCGGCAAAAATCAACCAAACTGAGGCTACAGCCAATAATTAAGGGGTAATGTCGTGGATCATTTGCCTATATTTTGTCAACTACGCGACCGCGACTGTCTGATTGTCGGCGGTGGTGATGTCGCAGAACGCAAAGCACGGTTACTGCTGGAAGCAGGCGCTCGTTTAACGGTTAATGCGCTGGCGTTTATTCCGCAGTTCACCGTATGGGCAAATGAAAACATGTTGACGCTGGTGGAAGGACCGTTTGATGAAGCCCTTCTCGACCCGTGCTGGCTGGCGATTGCCGCGACCGATGATGATGCGGTGAATCAGCGCGTGAGCGATGCTGCAGAATCCCGCCGTATCTTCTGTAACGTCGTGGATGCGCCGAAAGCCGCCAGTTTCATCATGCCATCGATTATCGACCGTTCACCGCTAATGGTGGCGGTCTCTTCCGGCGGCACCTCACCGGTGCTGGCCCGTCTGCTGCGTGAAAAACTGGAATCCGTTTTACCTCAACATTTG
This sequence comes from Citrobacter sp. LST-B2, assembly GCF_057983045.1. Classification (NCBI taxonomy): domain Bacteria; kingdom Pseudomonadati; phylum Pseudomonadota; class Gammaproteobacteria; order Enterobacterales; family Enterobacteriaceae; genus Citrobacter; species Citrobacter sp. LST-B2. The sequence goes on along the minus strand of NZ_CP192598.1, from coordinate 422,671 downwards.
GGTCAGGTTGCACATTATGCCGGGCAACTTCGTTCCCGGGTGAAAAAACAGTTTGCCACGATGGGTGAACGTCGCCGCTTCTGGGAAAAGCTGTTTGTTAACGACAGGCTGGCACAGTCGCTGGCGAATGCCGACCATAAAGCGGTAGAAGAAACCACCGAGCAGATGCTCAGCGAGCCGTTGGATCATCGCGGTGAAGTGGTGCTGGTGGGTGCAGGCCCTGGCGATGCCGGACTTCTGACGCTAAAAGGGTTGCAGCAGATCCAGCAGGCCGATGTGGTGGTCTATGACCGTCTGGTGTCTGACGACATCATGAACCTGGTGCGTCGCGACGCCGACCGTGTGTTTGTCGGTAAACGCGCGGGTTATCACTGCGTGCCGCAGGAGGAAATTAACCAAATCCTGCTGCGTGAAGCGCAACAGGGCAAACGTGTCGTCCGTCTGAAAGGCGGTGACCCGTTTATCTTTGGTCGTGGTGGTGAGGAGCTGGAAACACTGTGCCATGCCGGTATTCCGTTTTCCGTGGTGCCGGGAATAACCGCGGCATCCGGCTGTTCCGCCTACTCCGGCATTCCGCTGACACACCGTGACTACGCCCAGAGCGTACGTCTGGTTACCGGGCACCTGAAGACCGGCGGCGAACTGGACTGGGAAAACCTGGCGGCAGAAAAACAGACGTTGGTGTTTTACATGGGGCTAAATCAGGCGGCCACTATCCAGCAAAAACTGATCGAATTTGGCATGCAGGCCGATATGCCGGTCGCACTGGTTGAAAACGGCACCTCGGTGAAACAGCGGGTAGTCAAAGGTGAACTGAATAATCTCGGCGAACTGGCAACACAGGTTGCAAGCCCGGCGCTAATCATTGTGGGGCGCGTGGTGGGATTACGTGAAAAACTAAACTGGTTCTCTAATCACTAAGCCTTAATTGTCGGTAAGGTCAGCATCGTCTGGCCTTATTTTTTTGGCCCTAAAATACAAGTTCCAGATCCGGACATTATATTAACTCATTAATTTTAAAATGATTACCCCTTCCACCCCTCCCGCATGCCTATTCCCTTACTGACGCGAAAAATAGATTACGTTATCGTCGACCCCGGTTAGCGAATGAAGATTCACTAATTCAATTGATGGTTAAAAAATTATATTTTTTACATAGGGAATGTAAATGAACACATTTATCAAAATGGCACTCTTAGGTGCGGCACTGGCAACCCTGACAGCTTGTACAGGTCACATCGAAAACCGTAATAAGACCTGCTCTTATGACTATCTTCTGCACCCTGCCATTTCTATTTCTAAGATGATTGGCGGCTGCGGCCCGACCGCAGAATAATCTCGCTGATCATTGCGCCGATACAAAAAAACCGGGAATCTCCCGGTTTTTTCATTTCGCGTACCCGTTACGGCCTGGCAACAAAACCAATCGCTTCATAAACCGCTTTCAGCGTAGCTGATGCACGCGCGCCCGCTTTTTCCGCGCCGTCTTTCATCACCTGTTGCAGGAAGGCTTCGTCGTTACGGTAACGATAATAACGCTCCTGCAACTCAGTCAGCATGCCGGATACCGCATCGGCGACTTCGCCTTTCAAGTGACCATACATCTTGCCTTCAAACTGTTTTTCCAGTTCGGGAATACTCTGTCCGGTCACGGCGGAGAGAATATCCAGCAGGTTAGAGACGCCCGCCTTGTTCTGCACATCGTAGCGCACCACCGGCGGCTCTTCGGAATCCGTTACCGCGCGTTTAATCTTCTTGACCACGGATTTCGGATCTTCCAGCAGGCCAATCACGTTGTTGCGGTTGTCGTCCGACTTGGACATCTTTTTCGTCGGCTCCAACAGAGACATCACGCGGGCGCCTGATTTAGGAATAAACGGCTCAGGAATTTTGAAGATGTCGCCATACAGCGCGTTGAAACGCTGAGCGATATCGCGGCTCAGTTCCAGGTGCTGTTTCTGGTCTTCGCCCACCGGCACCAGGTTGGTCTGATACAGCAGGATATCTGCTGCCATCAGTACCGGGTAGTCAAACAGACCAGCGTTGATGTTCTCAGCGTAGCGCGCTGACTTATCTTTGAACTGGGTCATACGGCTCAGTTCGCCAAAGTAGGTGTAGCAGTTCAGCGCCCAGCTCAGTTGCGCATGTTCAGGCACATGAGACTGAACGAAAATGGTGCTTTTCTCAGGATCGATACCACACGCGAGGTAGAGCGCCAGCGTATCCAGCGTCGCTTTACGCAGTTGCTGGGCATCCTGACGAACGGTGATAGCATGCTGGTCAACGATACAATAGATGCAATGGTAATCATCCTGCATGTTCACCCACTGACGCAGTGCACCCATGTAGTTACCAATGGTCAATTCACCTGAGGGCTGTGCGCCACTAAAAACGATGGGCTTAGTCATTTTTCGATTCCTGATTTTCGCTATGCGGAAGCCCGAGAGCGGGCAGTAGTTCATTAATGCGGTCATACATGACGTCTGGCTGGCTCAGCGCGATGGGTTCACCATAGTTGTAACCATAGGTGAGGCCAACGGACGGGCAGCCAGCGGCTTTTGCCGCCTGAATATCATTACGCGAATCCCCCACGAAGAGCAATTGCTCTGGCGCAATGCCGAGCTTACTTGCCACCAGCAGCAGCGGATCCGGATGTGGTTTTTTGTTCTGGACGTCGTCACCGCCAATAACGACGCTGAAATATTTACTGATATCCAGCGCGTCGAGCAATGGCGCAACAAACGGCGTCGGCTTGTTGGTCACCAGACCGAGCGGCAGTCCTTTGGCGTGCAGTGCGCCCAGCGTGTCGGCGACATCAGGGAACAGAAACGTCCCTTCTTCTGCAACATCTCCGTAGTAGCGGTCAAATAGCTTACGCAGAATACGGACCTGCTCCTCGGCGGGAATATCATCATCGACCGGCGGCTTGCCCATCGTCTTACGAAGTGTGGCGCGCTCCTGACGAGACCAGGTTAACGCCCGCTCCATCAATACATCAGCACCATTACCAATCCAGGTAATGACGCGCTCTTCACCGGCAACCGGCAGCTCCAGCGCATACAGCGCCATGTCCACTGCGGCGCTCAATCCCGGCGCGCTGTCCACCAGCGTTCCGTCGAGGTCAAAGGCAACGCCCCGAATATCCTGCAATTTATCCATGACTTACCTTCGCCAGTTCGCTGCGCATGTCATCAATGACTTTTTTGTAGTCTGGCTGATCGAAGACGGCGGAACCGGCGACAAACATATCGGCTCCTGCGGCGGCGATTTCAGCTATGTTACTCACCTTCACGCCGCCATCCACTTCGAGGCGAATGTCGTAACCCGACTCGTCAATGCGACGACGGACTTCGCGCAGTTTGTCCAGCGTTTGCGGAATGAAAGATTGACCGCCAAAGCCTGGGTTAACGGACATCAACAGGATCACATCCAGCTTGTCCATTACATAGTCCAGATAGCTTAATGGTGTCGCCGGATTGAAGACCAGCCCGGCTTTACAGCCGTGCTCTTTAATCAGTTGCAGCGATCGGTCAACGTGTTCGGAGGCTTCCGGATGAAAGGTAATGATGCTGGCGCCCGCGGCTGCGAAATCCGGGATGATTCGATCGACAGGTTTCACCATCAGATGCACATCGATGGGAGCCGTAATGCCATATTTACGCAGGGATTTCAGTACCATCGGACCCATGGTCAGATTCGGTACATAGTGGTTGTCCATGACGTCAAAATGCACGACGTCACCACCGGCAGCCAGAGCTTTCGCGGTGTCCTCACCCAGGCGAGCAAAATCAGCCGACAGGATTGAGGGGGCAATCAAATACTGTTTCATCCGCTTCTCCTTGAGAATTATTTATTCGCGGGTGAAACGACTCCTGGTTTGTACAGAGCCAGCAGTTCGTCCACCTTTTTACGTGTGCCGCCGTTGCTGCTTATACTGCGCCGCACTTTGACCTGAAAATGTTCCGCCGCTTTATACCATTCGCGGGTATCCGGCGTGTCATGGTTCGAAATTAACACCGGGATCTGCTTACTGACCAGCTTTTCGGCCATTTTAGCCAGATGGGCCTGCTCTTTCGGGCTGAAGCTATTGGTATGATACGCGGTGAAATTCGCCGTTGCTGACAGCGGGGCGTAGGGCGGATCGCAATAGACAACCGAGTTCGCATCCGCTTGCTCCATACACTCATCATATGAGAGGCAGTGGAATTCCGCATTCTGCGCTTTTTCCGCAAAGTGATACAACTCAGCTTCCGGGAAGTAAGGCTTTTTGTAACGTCCAAACGGCACGTTAAACTCACCGCGCAGATTATACCGGCACAGGCCGTTGTAACCATATCGGTTCAGATAAAGGAACAGAACCGCACGACGGAAAGGATCCTGGCTGGCGTTGAACTCTTCACGGAACTGATAGTAGAGCTCAGCCTGATTGGTTTCCGGGTTAAACAGTTCACGGGAAGCCTTCACGTACTCGTCGGTACGGGTCTTCACGATCTTATAGAGACTGATGAGGTCGCTATTGATATCGGCAAGAATATAACGAGAAAAGTCGGTGTTAAGAAACACCGACCCTGCACCCACAAAGGGTTCGACCAGGCATTCGCCCTGCGGTAAATGCCGTTTGATGTCGTCAAGCAGGGGATATTTACCCCCTGCCCACTTCAGAAAAGCGCGATTTTTTTTCATGCTGACTAACTAATTACACCTTCTCCGGCTGTGGAGAAAGCTCCGACAGCATCCTGCGCTTTAACATTATTTCAGATCGGCCTGTACCTGATGCAACGGTTTGGCCCACGGATTTTTTGCCTGCACATCGGCTGGCAGCGTGGAAACCGCGCGTTTCGCATCTTCTTTCGAGGCATACACGCCAGACACCAGAACATACCACGGTTGGCCGTTACGCGTCGTCTGATACACCACATAGTTTTTCAGATTCTCTTTCTTCGCCCAACCATTCAGGTTGTCGTAGTTTGAAGAGCTGCTGAGCTGCAGGGTGTAATGACTGGACGGTGCGGACTTCAGCGATCCGACGTTACCGGCGCTTTTAGCGCCAGATGCGCTACCTGCCGTTGCCGCTGGCGCGGTCTGAGCAGGTGCTGGCGTTTGCGCGGGCGCTGCTGTCTGTGCCGGTGCGGTGCTGACCGTCGCTTTTGGCGTCGTCGTGGCCGTAGGCGCTGCGGGTTCAGTCCGTTTAGGCTGAGCCGCCGGTTTCGGTGCTGCGGACGTCGTTTTCGCGGTGGTCTGCGGTTTCTTCGGCTCGATCACAGCCTGTTTACGTTCAGGTCGCTGGGCGCTGGCGGCGGGTGCCGTCGCCGTCTGGCTTGACGCAGTACCATTACGCACGGGCGCAACGGTCGCCGGTTCTGTTGGCAGCGTAGAGTTTACCGCCACATTATTTAGCTGTTCCTGACCCTGCGGTTGCGTCAGTGCATTATTCAGATCGCCCTGCACTTCTACACGCTGTTGACCTTCTGTGGTCACAGGCGTTTGACCCTGCGTTGGCGTGGAGGAGATTGGTGGCAAAGAAACATCCTGCTGCGTGTTGCCCGCAGTCTGTTCAGCGGAAGTGCTTCCCGGAGCGGGTTGGGCGCCGTTTGCCTGGTCAGCGGCATTGCCGGTGAGATCGATATTCTTCTCGCCAGACGCCGTTTGTTCACTTGAAGACGGGGTGGAAGGCGCTTTCAGCGCGGAGCCAATACCGATGATCAGCAGCAGCAGGACCAGCACGCCCACGCCCATCATCATGTACTGACGAGAAGCGGGTTTACCGGCGGCTTTTTTACGCTTACGCGGACGACGCTCGACGCGTTCTTCATCCACGAACTCTTCATCATCGGATTCGTAATCCTCTTCCCTCTCTTGCTCATCAAGGCGTTCTTTACGCCCGCGTGCAGGACGGCGATCGTCAGCGTCCAGATCAACATCATCAAAGTTGATCTGCGGTTCTCCGCGTTCTGAAGATTGACGAGAACGACCAGTACGACGATCGCTGGGATCGGGTTTCAGCTCGTCTTCTGGTTTGAATTCATCCATTTAACACCCCACTCAAAGGCTAATGCTTACGACGTTGCAACTAACCTGAATCTAAATGGCCGATACGTGAGCCGTATCAGTCCGCCTTTCTTGTTGTTACGCCTGCTGGCAATCAGCAATAGCGTTAAGAACCACCTCGTGCGACACGCCGCCGCGTACTTCACTTTTCCCTATCGCCAGCGGAAGGACTAAGCGCATTTCTCCCGCCAACACTTTTTTATCACGCAACATGTGCGGCAGGTAAGCCTGCGCGGACATCTCGCGCGGTCCGTGGATCGGCAAGCCGGCACGTTTAAGTAACGTGACGATGCGCTGCGTATCTTCTGGCGCAAACTGCCCCAGACGTTCCGACGTCCGCGCAGCCATTACCATACCTGCTGCGACCGCTTCACCATGTAACCAATTGCCATAACCCATTTCAGCTTCAATGGCATGACCGTACGTGTGCCCCAGATTCAGTAAAGCACGTAAGCCGGTTTCGCGCTCGTCTGCGGCAACAACTTCGGCTTTCAGCTCACAACAACGACGAATACACCAGGCCATTGCCGGTCCGTCCAGACGCAGTAGCGCATCCAGGTTCTCCTCCAGCCAGCTAAAGAATTCGCCATCCAGGATAATGCCGTACTTGATCACTTCCGCCAGACCGGATGCCAGTTCACGGGCAGGGAGCGTTTTCAGACAGTCGAGATCCACCACCACGGAGGCCGGCTGGTAAAACGCGCCGATCATGTTTTTGCCGAGGGGATGGTTTACGGCGGTTTTACCGCCAACGGAGGAGTCAACCTGCGACAAAAGTGTCGTCGGGACCTGGATGAAGCGTACACCGCGCTGATAGCTGGCAGCGGCAAAACCGGTCAGGTCGCCAATGACGCCGCCGCCCAGTGCGACCAGCGTCGTATCACGACCATGCGGTTTTTGCAGCAAGGCGGTGAATACCGTATCCAGCACCGTCAGGCTTTTGTACTGCTCGCCGTCAGGCAGGATGACGCTATCAACGTTCACACCCGCTTGTTCAAGTACGCTGCTAATCTTATCAAGATAAAGGGGAGCCAAGGTTTCGTTGGTGACCAACATAACCTGATCGCCCGATTTCAGCGGTAAGAATGAAGCTGGTTCGTTAAACAAACCAGCCGCGATGGTGATAGGGTAACTACGTTCCCCGAGAGTGACGGTAATCCTCTCCATGACGCGACATCCACCTTAATGACTTATACCCGCTTACCGAGTGTGTATTAAGCCAGAATCAGTTGCTTTCCAGCATATGAATAATCTGGTTTGCAACGACTTTGGCGCTCTGATCATCGGTACGAATGGTTACGTCGGCAATCTCTTCATACAGCGGATTGCGTTCGTCGGCCAACGCTTCCAGAACTTCACGAGGCGGCGCTTCTACCTGCAACAGCGGACGTTTTTTATCGCGCTGCGTACGCGCAAGTTGTTTTTCGATGGTCGTTTCGAGATAGACCACGACGCCACGCGCGGAAAGACGATTACGGGTTTCACGCGATTTTACAGAGCCACCACCGGTAGCCAGCACAATACCCTGTTTTTCCGTCAATTCGTTGATGACTTTCTCTTCACGATCGCGGAAGCCGTCTTCACCTTCTACGTCGAAGACCCAGCCCACATCAGCTCCGGTTCGTTTCTCAATCTCTTGATCAGAATCGTAAAATTCCATATTGAGTTGTTGAGCTAACTGGCGCCCAATAGTGCTTTTTCCGGCACCCATAGGCCCAACCAGAAAGATATTGCGTTTCTCTGCCATTTTTTCGGTACTACTAAGACTATTCGTTAATGATAAACCCGCGTCGCAGACACTGAGCGCAGCAGGACATGAACTGAAACCTCATAAGATATTGCGAGAGTCAGACTGAAAATTATCTCAATACTCAAGCAGGTTTGGCAACTGAATAAATCATCAAACCAGATTGTAGACAACCCGAGTCGGCATTGCCGGACGGCGATGAGAAGTACCGACTCTCAAATCGGTACTCCTTGTATGCTAAATAGCTGCGCACGTCAAATCCCTGAAACGAGTTAAGTGCAAAAACAACGGTGTTTCATGCATAAATCATTCTGTCGAGACCAATCTGGGCGTAATAAATACCACCAACTCACGACGTTCGTTTTCTTTCCCATCGTGGCGAAAGAGTTGTCCAAACCAGGGAATATCACCTAACAGCGGAATACTGTCCTTCCCGGTTTTACTCTTGTTTGAAAAAATGCCGCCCAGCGCCAGCGTCTCTCCACTTTTCACCTCGACCTGCGTTTCAATTTCCTGCTTATCGATGGCCAGTACCTCGCCATCCGCTTGTTGCAGCATCTGCCCCGACATGTTCTGACTGATACGTAGCTTCAGGCGGATCCGCCCCTTCGGTAAAACCGTTGGGGTGACTTCCATCCCTAGCACGGCCTCTTTAAATTCAACCGACGTCGCACCGCTTTCGCCGCTGGAAACCTGATAGGGGATCTCGCTCCCTTGCTTGATGCTGGCAGGCTGTAGGTGAGAAGCCAGCAGTCGCGGACTGGCGATAATATCGAGCTGTTGCTGTTGCTCCAGTGCAGACAGCTCCAGATCCAGCAACCGCCCATTAATACGACCAATATTGAACCCGACGCGGGTGGTCGCATTCGCGACCGAGAGATCGCTGGCTATCGTTGTCACTTGCCCCACCGCACCGGCCTTCTCGGCCTCTGCCAGTGTCCATTTCACCCCCAGTTCACGCAGACTTTTTTCATTAATGGTGACGATATGCGCCGCCAGTTCGACCTGTTCTATCGGGAGATCCATTTGTGCCACCCACTGTTCCACCAGCGCCAGCGTCGGCGAGTTATCCCTGACCAGCAGTCGATTGGTACGCTTATCTACCGTGAGGCTACCTTTGGCACTCAGCAGTTTATCCCCCGCTTTCGCCAGTTCAGTGGCATCGGCGTAATGCAGGGCAATATGCCGATTCTCCAGCGGTAAGTTCGCCTGGCGTCTTGCGACCTCCGCCTCCTGTCGCGCCGCCTCTTCGCTCTGCCAGCTCTCGGAATGCACATGTAAAATCGCCCCTTCCTGACGTAACACCAGTCCAGCGCTTTTCACTACCGTCTGGAGCGCCTGTTTCCACGGGACATCCGTCAGATGCAACGACACCACGCCGCTGACATCCGGCGATATCACGAGGTTTTTTCGCTCCTGTTCAGCCAGTGCCTGAAGAACCTGCGTGACGGGCACGTCATCCACCACCAGCGTCACGTTCTGGTTTTTTCCGGCCTGAACCGGCTGCAGGATGGCGATCAACACCACCAGTATCCATTGCTTCATTACCCTCTCCTTGTCGTTGCCACTGCCACTGGGGCGGGTCACACTCTTTACCTGTGCTCATTGTCAGCGTCTGTGCCGTGAGTTGCACGATAGTCCAGCCATTATCCAGAACCTCATGTTGCTCGACACGCCGCCAGTGATGCTGCCCGTCCTGAAGCAGTCCAATATTTCGCTCTCCCCTGCTCACCATCCCCTGGTATTGCCATTGCGCCAGCTCGGCACCATGGCAATGATCTTCAGGCTGGCGGAACGGATCGCGCATGCCGGTCAGCATCAACAATGAAAGAGCCACCAACACCGCGTTCTTACCCTTCATGGAGAGACTCCAGCATGAGCGTCAACACTCGCTCGTCGTTTTCTGCTTTCAGCGAAAATGCACTCACGGACATGCCTCGCGCCGCCAGGTATCCGAACAATGACACCATCGCCTCCCAAGGCGCCTTCACCGCAAGTTCTCCGCCCTGCGCCGATGGACGCCAGTACAGTAGCTGCATATTCGGCACCTGAAGCGTGAGCGGTGAAAACACCGGCGTTTGCGATGCCGATGAAAGCTGTGCCTCTGCCTGCGCGCCAGAGAGTTGATACAACGTTGAACTGAGCTGGCGGTTGGCCACCCGTTGCTGGCTAAGCGCACCCTCATCACGCATTCCCGGGAAGAACAGAAAAGACAACGCGATCGTACTTAACGCAGCCACCCAACTTACCCAGCAGACAATGCGGGTACGCGGCGAAAAAGCGCACCAGGTGTCAAAGAGGGCGATCATGCGCTTCTCTCCATATCACACGGTACTGGAACTGCCAGTATCCCTGCGCATCCTGCAGGGTGGCGCCGGTATGGTTTATCTCAAACATCGGCGAGTCGCGCAGGGCGGCTTCCAGTGCGCTGAGCGCAGAAAAGGTGAGCGCTTTTCCACTGAGTTCCAGTGAGCTCTGCTGGTAGTCCATACTGGTTAGCCAGGCCTGTGCCGGCACACTCAACGCAAGACTTTCCAGCGCGGGCTGCCAGCGGCGGGTCTGCTCGCGCAATCTGTCTCGTTGAATGACCTGCTGCGCCTGACGCTGGCGCGCCTCAAGCCGGGGTTTCACTGTCGTAAGCGCCGTGGCAAGTTGTTGCTCCGCCTGCAACAACACCCCATTTGCCTGCCCGCTCGTGGCGCGGGCGAGATATCCGATCAGCGTTAGTGCCAGCACGATCGCCGCTGATGCGCCGAATAGCCCACCCCACATACGCAGACAGGCATTACGCCGCTGTTGCCGCCAGGGCAAAAAATTGACGGGAGGATGCATCAACGCATTTCTCCCAGCGCCAGTCCTAGCGCAACGGCGAATGCATGACCTTCCCTGGGTACGGGAGGCTGACGAATTGAAACCGCCCGCCAGGGGTCAAACCCCTCGTCTGCGCAGAGCGCCACCTCTTCGCTTCTGAGGGAGAGTCCGGCAGCCAGGTCGTGAAGATGAGCTATCTCTGCCCGCGATTTGCGCCCCCATGCGTTGCGCGTCGCCCACAGCCACTGCGTGTCATCGCGCCACACCAGGCAGGTTTGTTCCGGGGAAAGAAAAGGCAGCAGACGCTGCAATGCGCAGGCATCTGGGGTGATCGCCGTGACGTTTACACCGAGTGTTTTCGCCAGCGTTAACAGAGCCGAAATCTCTTTGTCCTGCGCGGCGGTGACCGTATAGGCCGGGGCGAGCGCATCTTCGCTATAGTCAAAGCGCAGAGCTGCCGACTCCATATCCAGTTCACGCGCCATCGAACCGGTCAACCAGGCCGTTTGTTCACGCTCGCGAAGCGACATTGAAGGGCGGGGAAAGCGCTTTTGCCGCGTCCGACTCGCAGGAAAAGAGAGGTGTATATGGTGGCGTTGCGGCAGCTCGCGACTCCACGGTTGTAACACCGCCACAAGTTGTTCGGCGTCGTGGAAATGTCCGTCGCTGATTGTGTGTTGCGCCAGCGGCAGACGCCACCAGCGCTGTAGATACCAACCTGACGCGCCGCGAACGACGGCAACCGCCAGGGCTTCGTGTGGCTGAATGTGCAGGCCGACTTGCCAGAATCTGAAAGCCATTGCTGATGATCTCCTTATCACCCGTCGCTCTCACGGGTATATCAATGCGTCTGGCTTGCCTTTATACTACCGCGCGGTTGTTTATAAACTGCCCAAATGAAACTAAATGGGAAATCTCCGGTGAAGTTCGTAAAGTATTTATTGATCCTTGCAGTATGTTGCATCCTGCTGGGAGCAGGCTCGATTTATGGCCTCTATCGCTATATTGAGCCACAGTTACCTGACGTCGCGACGCTTAAAGATGTGCGTTTGCAGATCCCGATGCAGGTTTACAGCGCAGATGGCGAGCTCATTGCGCAATATGGTGAAAAACGTCGTATTCCGGTGACGCTCAATCAGATCCCGCCGGAAATGGTCAAAGCCTTTATCGCCACAGAAGACAGTCGTTTCTATGAGCACCACGGCGTTGACCCGGTGGGGATTTTCCGTGCGGCAAGCGTAGCGCTGTTCTCCGGTCACGCCTCGCAAGGGGCGAGTACCATCACGCAGCAGCTCGCAAGAAATTTCTTCCTCAGTCCTGAACGCACGTTGATGCGTAAGATTAAGGAAGTGTTCCTGGCGATCCGCATTGAGCAGTTGCTGAGTAAAGATGAGATCCTCGAACTCTATCTGAACAAGATCTACCTCGGTTACCGCGCTTATGGCGTCGGGGCGGCGGCGCAGGTCTATTTCGGTAAATCAGTCGACCAGTTGGATCTGGGTGAGATCGCGGTAATTGCCGGCCTGCCGAAAGCGCCTTCTACCTTTAACCCGCTTTATTCGATGGACCGCGCGACCGCACGTCGTAACGTGGTGCTGTCGCGCATGCTGAGCGAAGGGTACATCACTCAGGCACAGTACGATCAGGCGCGGAATGAGCCGATCGACGCCAACTATCATGCGCCGGAAATCGCCTTCTCCGCCCCGTACCTGTCAGAAATGGTGCGTCAGGAGATGTACAACCGTTATGGCGAAAACGCCTATGAAGACGGTTACCGCATTTACACCACGATCACCCGTAAGGTGCAGCAGGCCGCGCAACAGGCGGTACGTAATAATGTGCTGGACTATGACATGCGCCACGGCTATCGCGGTCCGGCCAACGTGCTGTGGAAAGTGGGTGAAACCGCATGGGACAGTAAGAAAATCACCGATACGCTGAAAGCGCTGCCAACTTACGGGCCGTTGCTGCCAGCGGTGATCACCAGTGCAAACCCGCAGGAAGCGACGGCGACTCTGTCAGACGGCACTTCGGTCTCGCTGCGGATGGAGGGCATTCGTTGGGCGCGTCCTTATCGTTCGGATACTCAGCAAGGCCCGACGCCGCGTAAGGTCACTGACGCGGTGCAGACCGGTCAGCAGATCTGGGTGCGGAAGATGGGCGAAGCCTGGTGGCTGGCGCAGGTTCCGGATGTGAACTCCGCGCTGGTCTCTATCAATCCGAAAAACGGGGCCGTGCTGGCGCTGGTCGGCGGTTTTGACTTTAACCAGAGCAAGTTCAACCGTGCCACTCAGGCGCTGCGTCAGGTCGGTTCTAACATTAAGCCGTTCCTCTACACTGCCGCGATGGACAAAGGTCTGACGCTGGCGAGTATGCTGAACGACGTGCCAATTTCTCGCTGGGATGCTGGCGCCGGTTCCGACTGGCGTCCGAAAAACTCACCACCGCAGTACGCAGGCCCGATTCGTTTACGTCAGGGGCTGGGCGAATCGAAAAACGTAGTAATGGTACGCGCCATGCGGGCCATGGGCGTGGACTACGCGGCGGAATATCTGCAGCGTTTCGGCTTCCCGGCACAAAACATTGTGCGTACCGAATCCCTGGCGCTGGGCTCCGCGTCATTTACCCCGCTACAGGTGGCGCGTGGTTATGCCGTCATGTCGAACGGCGGCTTCCTGGTCGATCCCTATTTCATCAGCAAGATTGAAACGGACCAGAACGGCGTAATTTTCGAAGCGAAGCCGAAAATCGCCTGCCCGGAGTGTGATATTCCGGTGATTTACGGTGATACCCAGAAATCCAACGTTCTGGAAAACAGCAACGTCGAAGATGTCTCCATCTCTGGCGAGCAGCAGAACGCCGCCGTGCCAATGCCCAAACTGGAGCAGGCAAATCAGGCGTTAGTGGCGCAGACCGGGGCGCAAGAGTACGCACCGCACGTGATCAACACGCCGCTGGCTTTCCTGATCAAGAGCGCGCTGAATACCAACATTTTCGGCGAACCCGGCTGGATGGGTACAGGTTGGCGTGCAGGTCGTGATCTGAATCGCCACGATATCGGCGGTAAAACCGGGACCACCAACAGCTCGAAAGACGCCTGGTTCTCCGGCTACGGTCCAGGGGTAGTCACCTCCGTATGGATTGGATTTGACGATCACCGCCGTGACCTGGGGCGCACCACCGCCTCTGGCGCGATCAAAGATCAAATCTCTGGCTACGAAGGCGGTGCGAAAAGTGCGCAACCCGCGTGGGATGCTTACATGAAAGTGGTGCTGGAAGGGGTTCCTGAGGAGCCGCTGACGCCGCCACCAGGCATCATCACGGTCAATATCGATCGCAGCACCGGACAACTGGCAAACGGCGGTAACAGTCGGGCAGAATATTTCATCGAAGGCACGCAGCCGACACAGCAGGCGGTGCATGAGGTGGGAACGACCATCACTGACGGTGGTGAGACACACGAACTGTTCTAAATAAAAAAGGCGCTGCGGCGCCTTTTTTCATTCCTTCAGGGTGCTCGTTTACAGCCGTCCCTGCCCTTTCAGCCATTCGCGTACAAGAAACAACGCGCTCACGTTTCGTGCTTCGGTAAAGTCGGGGTCTTCCAGCAGATCCATCAGATGCGCCAGCGGCCAGCGCACCTGCGGCAACGGTTCGGGTTCATCGCCTTCCAGTGACTCGGGAAAAAGGTCTTCCGCCACCACGATATTCATCTTGCTGGAAAAGTAAGACGGCGCCATGCTGAGTTTTTTTAAAAAAGTCAGATCGTTTGCCCCAAACCCGACCTCTTCTTTCAGTTCCCGGTTCGCCGCTTCAAACACGCTTTCACCCGGGTCGATCAACCCTTTGGAAAAGCCCAGCTCATAGGACTCCGTTCCCACCGCGTATTCACGAATCAGAATCAGGTGATCGTCAACGATCGGAACAATCATTACCGCTTCACGGGTCGAGGGACGCATCCGTTCATAGACACGACGCACGCCGTTGCTGAATTCGAGGTCCACGCTTTCAACGCTAAATAGCCGCGACTGCGCGACAGTTTCGACGTTCAGAATGGTGGGTTTTTGTAATGATTTGCTCATCGTGAGAATCTATGCCGTGAAATCAGTCGTTATTGTGCGATACGCAACACGGTTTCGGCAATGCGAATTGCCAGTTATTTACATTTATGTAACCTAATAAAAATATAATTCCTATTTCAAATTAAAAGTCAATAGGTTGAAATAGGTCCAGGAATTTGCTGATATTCCGCTTTTGCAGGTTTTGCTATCATCAGCATTCACTGGGATGCGCTGAAAAATGCTCAAGTTCAACTCCATGCTTGCCGATAGCCAACCACGGGATCACGTTCATTGTGACAGGGTGCGACTGACCACACCTGACAGATTAAGTAAGATGGGGAAAGCATGAGCACCATTCTGATTTTTTTAGCGGCGTTGCTGGTCTGCGCATTGCTGGCCTGGTGGCGACTTAACGTTCGTGCCAGACGGCGTAAGCTGCCGTGGACAAATGCATTCTCAGAGGCGGCAACGCGCAAACTCACGCCTGAAGAACGCAGCGCCGTTGAAAATTATCTTGATAGCCTGAGTCAAATCCAGCAGGTACCCGGTCCGACGGGTGCCAGCGCAGCCCCTGTTTCCCTGACGCTGAATGCTGAAAGCAATAACGTCATCATTCTGACCCACTCAATCACCCGCTACGGCATCACGACGGACGATCCGAATAAGTGGCGCTACTACCTCGATTCCGTCGAAGTCCATCTGCCTCCCTTTTGGGAACAGTACATTAATGATGAAAACAGCGTTGAGTTGATCCACACCGATACGCTGCCGCTGGTGATCTCGCTAAATGGTCATTCCCTGCAAGAGTATATGCAGGAGGCGCGTGGTTACGCGCTGCAACCGACCACATCCACACAGGCGTCGATTCGCGGCGAAGAGAGCGAACAAATTGAGTTGCTGAACATTCGTCAGGAGACGCATGAAGAATATGCGCTCAGCCGCCCGGCCGGTTTCCGCGAAGCGCTGTTAATTGTCGCCGCCTTCCTGCTATTCTTTTTCTGTCTGGTTACGCCGGACGTCTTTGTGCCGTGGATGGTGGGCGGAGCCGTGCTGTTGCTGGCGGCAGGATTGTGGGGCTTATTCGCGCCGCCATCGAAATCCGCACTACGCGAAATTCACTGCCTGCGGGGAACGCCGCGCCGCTGGGGACTGTTTGGCGAAAATGACCAGGAGCAGATCAACAATATCTCGCTGGGGATTATCGACCTGGTGTATCCAAGCCACTGGCAGCCTTACATTGCGCAAGATCTCGGCCAGCAAACAGATATTGATATTTATCTCGATCGCCACGTCGTGCGTCAGGGACGGTTTTTATCCCTGCATGACGAGGTTAAACACTTCCCGTTGCAGCACTGGGTACGCAGCACGATCATCGCCGGTGGCTCACTGCTGGTGCTGATGATGCTGTTATTCTGGATCCCGCTCGATATGCCGATTAAGTTCACGCTGTCGTGGATGAAAGGTGCACAAACCATCGAAGCGACCAGCGTAAAACAGCTTGAACAGTCCGGCGTGCGCGTCGGCGACACGTTAAATCTTCGCGGGACCGGCATGTGTAATATTCATGCGCAGGGCACCTGGAGCGCACAAACCAGTTCACCGTTTATGCCGTTTGACTGCTCGCAAATCATCTGGAATGACGCCCCTGCGCTACCGTTGCCGGAATCCGATCTAGTGAACAAAGCCACTGCGCTCTCGCAGGCCGTTAACCGCCAGTTGCACCCCAAACCGGAAGATGACTCTCGCGTCAGCGCGGCCTTGCGCTCCGCCATTCAGAAATCGGGCATGGTGCTGCTGGATGATTTTGGCGATATCGTCCTGAAAACCGCCGAGTTGTGCGCGGCAGAAGACGAGTGCGTACGCCTCAAAAATGCGCTGGTAAACCTGGGGAACAGTAAAGACTGGAGCGCGCTGGTGAAACGGGCCAACGCGGGCAAACTGGATGGTGTTAACGTTCTGCTGCGTCCCGTCAGCGCCGAATCGCTCGACAATCTGGTTACCACCTCCACGGCGCCCTTTATTACCCGCGAGACCGCCCGCGCCGCCCAATCGCTGAACAGTCCCGCTCCTGGCGGATTCCTGATTGTCAGCGATGAAGGCAGCGATCTGGTCGATCAGCCCTGGCCGACCGTATCGCTGTACGATTACCCGGCGCAGGAACAGTGGAGCGCCTTCCAGCGACTGGCACAAATGCTGATGAACACGCCGTTTAGCGCCGAAGGGATTGTCACCAATATCTATACTGACGCCAATGGCACGCAGCATATCGCCCTGCACCGCATCCCTGATCGTTCTGGTTTGTGGCGTTACCTCGGCACCACGCTGCTGATGCTGACGATGTTAGCCTGCACACTCTATAATGGCGTACAGGCATTCCGCCGCTACCAGCGTCATCGCACCCGCATGATGGAGATTCAACAGTACTATGAAAGCTGTCTGAATCCGAAGCTCATCAGCGCTCCGGAAAGCCTCATCTGATAACATGTCTGCGGCACCGGGTGTGCTACCCTGTGCCGCATCGCGTTTTCTTCTGGAGAGTTCCCATGCATAATGATATTGCCTGGCAGAACGTGGATACCGTTCTGTTAGACATGGACGGCACGCTGCTCGACCTGGCGTTTGATAACTACTTCTGGCAAAAGCTGGTGCCTGAGACCTACGGCGCGCAGAACGGGATCTCGCCACAAGAGGCGCAGGAACGCATCCGCCAGGAATATCATGCCGTGCAGCATACGCTAAACTGGTACTGTCTTGATTACTGGAGCGACCGTCTGGGTCTGGATATCTGCGCGATGACTACCGCAATGGGGCCGCGAGCGGTGTTACGTGACGATACAATCCCCTTTTTAGACGCGCTCAAAGCCTGCGGTAAACGGCGGATTTTGCTGACCAATGCGCATCCGCATAATCTGGCCGTGAAGCTGGAGCATACCGGTCTGGCCTCACACCTTGATTTATTACTTTCTACCCACACATTTGGATATCCCAAAGAGGATCAGCGGTTATGGCGCGCCGTGGCGGAAGAAACGGGAATGAGTGCAGAGAAAACGCTGTTTATCGACGATAGCGAACCTATTCTCGATGCGGCGGCGAAGTTTGGTATTCGTTATTGCCTCGGCGTGACTAACCCCGACTCTGGCGTTGCGGAAAAACAGTATGCGCGCCATCCGTCATTGAATGACTACCGCCGACTGATCCCCTCACTGATGTGAAGGAGACGCCATGAAAGAGAAGCCCTCGGTTGAGGTCAGACTGGATAAATGGCTTTGGGCTGCGCGGTTTTATAAAACCCGCGCACTGGCCCGCGAAATGGTGGACGGCGGGAAAGTTCACTATAACGGACAGCGCAGTAAGCCAAGCAAGATCGTCGAACTGAACGCCACGCTAACGCTGCGTCAGGGCAACGACGAGCGAACGGTGGTGATCAAGGCGATCACCGAGCAGCGTCGTCCGGCCAGCGAAGCCGTCACTCTGTACGAAGAGACAACGGAAAGCATAGAGAAACGCGAAAAAATGGCGCTGGCGCGTAAGCTTAACGCTCTGACCATGCCGCACCCGGACAGGCGACCGGACAAAAAAGAACGCCGTGACCTGTTACGATTTAAACACGGCGACAGTGAATAACTGTCGCCCGCTAGAGAGATGATTATGCCGCAACATGACCAATTACACCGCTATCTGTTTGAAAATTTTGCCGTGCGCGGCGAACTGGTAACCGTATCGGAAACCCTGCAACAGATCCTCGAAAACCATACTTATCCGCAGCCAGTGAAAACCGTTCTCGCGGAGTTACTGGTTGCCACCAGTCTGCTCACGGCGACGCTGAAGTTCGCCGGTGATATCACCGTTCAGCTCCAGGGTGATGGTCCGCTGAGCCTCGCGGTGATCAACGGCAACAACAATCAGCAGATGCGTGGTGTGGCGCGCGTCCAGGGCGAGATCCCGGAAGATGCTGACCTGAAAACGCTGGTCGGTAATGGTTATCTGGTCATTACCATTACCCCGGAAGAAGGCGAGCGTTATCAGGGCGTTGTCGGTCTGGAAGGCGATACGCTGGCAGCATGTCTGGAAGATTACTTCCTGCGTTCTGAGCAATTGCCAACCCGTCTGTTCATTCGTACCGGTGATGTTGACGGGAAAGCCGCTGCCGGCGGAATGCTGTTGCAGGTGATGCCAGCCCAGGATGCGCAAGCGGATGACTTCAACCATCTGGCCACGCTGACCGAAACTATCAAGGCGGAAGAGCTACTGACCCTGCCAGCCAATGAAGTGCTGTGGCGTCTGTATCACGAAGAAGAGGTCACCCTTTACGATCCGCAGGACGTTGAGTTCAAATGCACCTGCTCGCGCGAACGCTGTGCTGGCGCACTGAAAACGCTGCCGGACGAAGAGGTGGATAGCATTCTGGCGGAAGAAGGCGAAATCGATATGCATTGCGACTATTGCGGGAGCCACTACCTGTTCAATGCCATGGATATTGCCGAGATCCGTAATAACGCCTCCCCTGCCGATCCGCAGGTTCACTGATCGATATCCTGAACCGGTCGGATGACGCGATGCGTCTCCGACCGTCCGCACTAAATTCCGCACTTTTTGCTAAAATTTTCTTTCGTGGTGAATCGATATTTTGTATGTAAGTGGTTTGTTAATTTCTCGCATGAATGCGATTACACTCACAACATTCCCGTGAAAAATACTAATCCTTAACCTTTTAGGAACATTTTCCACAACTAAAAAGTCATTCCTGCCATAATAAGCCCCGCTTCGTGACTGGAGTCACAGCGTTTTCAGTCAATCGTGATTTTGTCCAGATAAGTAAATCTATGAGCCTTGTCGCGGTTAACACCCCCAAAAAAACCTTACTATTCCAGGTAATACATATTGGCTAAGGAGCAGTGATATGCGCGTGAAACGATTAACCCCGCAAGATCTCAAGGCTTATGGTATCAGCGACGTTCAGGATATCGTCTACAACCCCAGCTATGAAACCCTTTATCAGGAAGAGCTAGACCCAAGCCTGGAAGGTTATGAGCGTGGTGTGTTGACGAACCTGGGTGCCGTTGCAGTTGATACCGGTATTTTCACCGGACGTTCGCCGAAGGATAAGTACATTGTTCGTGATGACACCACGCGTGATACGCTGTGGTGGTCCGACAAAGGAAAAGGCAAGAACGACAACAAACCGCTATCCCAGGAAACCTGGCAGCACCTGAAAGGATTAGTCACTAAACAACTTTCCGGTAAACGTCTGTTTATCGTTGATGCTTTCTGTGGCGCAAACGCCGATACTCGCCTCTCTGTCCGCTTCATTACCGAAGTGGCGTGGCAGGCGCATTTCGTGAAGAACATGTTCATCCGCCCAAGCGATGACGAACTGGAAGGCTTTGAGCCTGACTTTATCGTGATGAACGGCGCGAAGTGCACGAACCCACAGTGGAAAGAGCAGGGTCTGAACTCCGAAAACTTTGTCGCCTTCAACCTGACCGAACGTATCCAGCTGATTGGTGGTACCTGGTACGGCGGCGAAATGAAGAAAGGTATGTTCTCGGTGATGAACTATCTGCTGCCGCTGAAAGGCATTGCCTCCATGCACTGTTCCGCCAACGTGGGCGAGAAAGGCGACGTTGCGGTGTTCTTCGGTCTTTCCGGCACCGGGAAAACCACCCTCTCCACCGACCCGAAACGCCGTCTGATCGGCGATGACGAGCACGGCTGGGATGACGATGGCGTGTTCAACTTTGAAGGCGGTTGCTACGCAAAAACGATCAAGCTGTCGAAAGAAGCGGAACCGGAAATCTACAACGCTATCCGCCGTGATGCGCTGTTAGAAAACGTCACCGTGCGCGACGATGGGACTATCGATTTTGACGACGGCTCGAAAACCGAGAATACCCGCGTTTCCTATCCTATCTATCACATCGAAAATATCGTTAAACCGGTTTCCAAAGCCGGCCATGCCACGAAGGTGATCTTCCTGACCGCTGATGCTTTTGGCGTGCTGCCACCGGTTTCTCGCCTGACCGCCAACCAGACGCAGTACCACTTCCTGTCTGGCTTCACGGCTAAACTGGCGGGTACGGAACGCGGTGTCACCGAGCCGACGCCAACCTTCTCCGCCTGCTTCGGCGCGGCATTCCTGTCGCTGCATCCGACGCAGTATGCTGAAGTGCTGGTGAAACGCATGCAGGCCTCAGGTGCGCAGGCATACCTGGTCAACACTGGCTGGAACGGTACGGGCAAACGTATCTCCATCAAAGATACCCGCGCCATTATCGACGCTATCCTGAACGGTTCTCTGGACGATGCAGAAACCTTCAACCTGCCGATGTTTGATCTGGCGATCCCGACCGAACTTCCAGGCGTGGATACCCGTATTCTCGACCCGCGTAATACCTACGGGTCTCCGGAACAGTGGCAGGAAAAAGCCACTGCGCTGGCGAAACTGTTCATCGAGAACTTCGAGAAATACACCGATACGCCAGCAGGCGAAGCATTGGTCAGTGCCGGGCCGAAGCTGTAAGTCAGTCCGGATAAAGTAAAAATAACAAGGGAGGCATTTCGCCTCCCTTTTTTTACGCCTCTTTAGTCGTCCCCTGGACGCGGACCACAGGAACCGGTAGCCAGGCGCGGATAGAGAGCCCGCCCCGCTCGCTGGTGCCGATCTCCAGCAGCCCGTTATGGTTGTCCACGATACGCTGCACAATCGCCAGTCCCAGACCGGTTCCGCTGGTGCTACGCGCACTGTCGCCACGGACAAACGGCTGGAACAGGTGTTTACGCTGCTCAGGCTTAATGCCGGGGCCATCATCTTCCACCTGGAACCAGGCGCGATGCGGTTCCGTCCCGCTACTGACTTTGATCCATCCGTTGCCATAACGCGCAGCGTTCACCACCATGTTGGCGACTGCACGCTTGATAGACAGCGGGTGCATCTTCACCTGAATGCTACCCGGCTGAAGCGCCGTCTCAATTTCGCGCTCATAGCCACTTTCTGCCGCCACCACTTCGCCCAGCACGGCGTTGAGATCGGCCATCTCCATCGGCATCTCCTGCCCGGTGCGCAGGTAGTCGATGAACTGTTCAATGATCGCGTTGCACTCTTCGATATCTTTATTGATGGACTCCGCCAGATAACCATCCTGCTCGCCCATCATCTCTGTCGCCAGACGAATACGCGTCAGCGGGGTGCGGAGATCGTGACTGACCCCCGCCATCAGCAGCGTTCGGTCATCCGCGAGCTGCTTCACCCCGGCTGCCATATGGTTGAAGGCGCGGGTCACCGAGCGGACCTCAGAGGCGCCGTACTCACGCAGCGGCGGTGGAATAATGCCTTTCCCTACCTGCAGCGCGGCATGTTCGAGATCCACAAGGGGTCGGTTTTGTATACGTATAAACAGCCACGCCCCCCCTATTGCCAACAACATGATGGCCAGCGTATAGCGAAACAGCGGGGAGAAATCGCCCTGATGAATTTCCGTTAACGGAACGCGCACCCAGATATTGGGTGACAGCCAGGTTTTCAGCCAGACAACCGGCGAGCTTTTGTTGACCTCAACGCGCACTTCCGTCGGCCCGCCCAGCTGCTGCGCCATCTGATGGCTTAAAAATTCATAGTGTTGCGCCCAACGCAGTCCCGCCTCTTCGGCGGCTTCGTTGGAATAAAGAGAAATCCCCAGCTCACGGTAAATTTCCCGGCGAAAAGCGGGAGGCACCACCAGTTGCGTGCCGTCCTCCAGTTGCAGTTTATCGGTCATCAGCATACGCACTTCGTAGGCCAGGACCTTATTAAACTGCTGGAGACTCGGCAGAATCGCAAAGTTCAGCACCACCAGATAGGTCGTCACCAGACTGACAAACAGCAGGGTGACGATGAGCAGCAGCGTGCGGGCAAATGAACTTCGTGGCGAGAAGCGCATTCGCCTCATGCTTTAGAACCGTCCGGTACAAAAACGTAACCCAGGCCCCACACGGTCTGGATATAACGCGGATGAGCGGGATCTTCTTCCACCATGCGGCGCAAACGAGAAATCTGTACGTCGATGGAACGCTCCATTGCGGAATACTCACGACCACGCGCCAGGTTCATCAGTTTGTCACGGGACAGCGGCTCGCGCGGGTGGCTCACCAGCGCTTTCAGTACCGCAAATTCACCACTAGTGAGCGGCATCGGCTCGTCTTCACGGAACATTTCGCGAGTGCCCAGGTTTAATTTGAACTTACCAAAAGCGATGACCGCCTCTTCCTGAGAAGGCGCGCCCGGCAGTTCGTTCGCCTGACGACGCAGCACCGCCCGAATACGCGCCAGCAGTTCGCGTGGGTTAAACGGTTTCGGGATATAGTCATCGGCGCCGATTTCCAGCCCGACAATACGGTCAACTTCTTCCCCTTTCGCCGTGACCATGATGATCGGCATCGGGTTACTCTGGCTGCGCAGACGGCGGCAAATAGACAGGCCATCTTCACCCGGCAGCATCAGATCCAGTACCATAAGGTGGAAAGATTCGCGGGTTAGCAGGCGATCCATTTGCTCGGCGTTAGCGACGCTTCGAACCTGGAAGCCCTGTTCGGTCAGATAACGCTCCAGCAGCGCGCGCAGGCGCATGTCGTCATCGACCACCAGAATTTTATAGTTCTCTTGCATTGTTTGTACTCCCAAAGGTTCGCAACAATTGAAGGTATGTATTCTTAAAAAAGCTTACGTTCGTCACCAGCGAATTCTGGTATGAATTCCAGGCTAAATTGTTACAAAGCATATTTAACAGCAGCTTAAGTATACAATGAAACGCGCAGCACATTATTTATTCTGTTATCAGGGTGACGTAATACGAATTGTGCGCTTCGTCACAGACTTAAAGGTAATCAATAAGATGAAAACGCCTCTGATCACCCGGGAAGGGTACGAAAAACTCAAAAGTGAGCTTAATTACCTCTGGCGTGAAGAACGCCCGGAAGTCACAAAAAAGGTGACCTGGGCGGCGAGTCTGGGTGACCGCAGTGAGAATGCCGACTATCAGTATAATAAAAAGCGCCTGCGTGAGATCGACCGACGCGTCCGTTACCTGACTAAATGCATGGAGAATTTGAAGATCGTCGATTACTCCCCGCAGCAGGAAGGCAAAGTGTTTTTCGGCGCATGGGTAGAAATTGAGAATGACGATGGCGATACCCGTCGCTTTCGGATTGTCGGCTACGATGAAATTTTTGGCCGCAAAGATTATATCTCCATCGACTCGCCGATGGCGCGCGCGCTGCTGAAAAAAGAGGTCGGCGATCTCGCGGTGGTCAACACGCCTGGTGGGGAAGCAAGCTGGTACGTGAATGCGATCGAATACGAAAAATGAGCAGGAACAATCCGAAGCCCCGCGCTATGGCTGGCGTTTTTGCCCATCAATCCGTATAACTGTTCCCTGATTTTTTACTCAGTAGATGAAGCCAATCCATGATGAATGATTCTTTCTGCCGCATTATTGCGGGTGAAATTCAGGCCCGGGCCGACCAGGTCACCGCTGCCGTTCGCCTGCTTGACGAAGGGAACACCGTGCCGTTTATCGCACGTTACCGTAAGGAAATCACCGGCGGCCTGGATGATACGCAACTGCGTAATCTGGAGACCCGACTGGGCTATTTGCGCGAACTGGAAGAGCGCCGTCAGGCCATTCTCAAGTCCATTTCCGAGCAAGGCAAACTGACCGATGATCTGGCGACTGCCATCAACGGCACGTTAAGTAAGACCGAACTCGAAGATCTTTACCTCCCGTATAAACCCAAACGCCGCACCCGTGGACAGATAGCGATTGAAGCCGGTCTGGAACCGCTGGCCGACCTGTTGTGGAACGACCCGTCACACGATCCGGACACCGAAGCGGCAAAATATATCGATGCAGAGAAAGGGGTTGCCGACAGCAAAGCCGCGCTTGATGGCGCACGCTATATCCTGATGGAACGCTTTGCCGAAGACGCCGCGCTGCTGGCGAAGGTACGTGACTATCTGTGGAAAAATGCCCATCTGGTTGCCAGCGTAGTCAGCGGTAAAGAAGAGGAAGGCGCAAAATTCCGCGACTATTTCGATCATCACGAGCCGATCGCCTCCGTGCCTTCTCACCGTGCGCTGGCAATGTTCCGCGGCCGTAATGAAGGCGTGTTGCAGCTTTCGCTGAATGCCGATCCGCAGTTCGATGAGCCGCCGAAAGAGAGCTACTGCGAGCAGATCATTATGGATCACCTCGGCCTGCGTCTGAACAACGCACCGGCAGACAGCTGGCGCAAAGGCGTGGTGAGCTGGACGTGGCGTATCAAGGTGCTTATGCACCTCGAGACCGAGCTGATGGGGACTGTCCGCGAGCGCGCGGAGGACGAAGCAATCAACGTATTCGCCCGCAACCTGCACGACCTGTTGATGGCGGCACCAGCGGGTCTGCGTGCCACTATGGGCCTCGATCCGGGTCTGCGTACCGGGGTAAAAGTCGCCGTGGTGGATGGCACTGGTAAGCTGGTCGCCACCGATACCATCTATCCTCACACCGGTCAGGCGGCGAAAGCCGCCATGGTAGTGGCTGCGCTGTGTGAGAAGTACAATGTGGAACTGGTGGCGATTGGTAACGGCACCGCCTCGCGTGAAACCGAACGCTTCTTCCTCGATGTACAGAAACAGTTCCCGAAAGTGACGGCGCAGAAAGTGATCGTCAGCGAAGCCGGGGCGTCAGTCTATTCCGCGTCAGAACTGGCAGCCCAGGAGTTCCCGGATCTCGACGTCTCGCTGCGCGGCGCGGTCTCTATTGCGCGCCGTCTGCAGGATCCGCTCGCTGAGCTGGTGAAAATCGATCCGAAATCGATCGGCGTCGGTCAGTATCAGCATGACGTCAGCCAGACACAGTTAGCCCGTAAGCTGGACGCGGTAGTGGAAGACTGTGTGAACGCCGTCGGCGTTGATTTGAATACGGCATCGGTTCCGCTGTTAACCCGTGTAGCCGGTCTGACCCGAATGATGGCGCAGAATATCGTGGCCTGGCGCGACGAGAACGGGCAGTTCCAGAATCGTCAGCAACTGCTGAAAGTCAGCCGACTGGGACCGAAAGCCTTCGAACAGTGCGCAGGCTTCCTGCGTATTAACCACGGTGATAACCCGCTGGATGCCTCCACCGTTCACCCGGAAGCCTATCCGGTCGTGGAACGTATTCTGGCGGCAACCCAACAGGCGCTGAAAGATCTGATGGGCAACAGCAGCGAACTGCGCAATCTGAAAGCCGTCGATTTCACCGACGACAAGTTCGGTGTCCCGACCGTCAGTGACATCATCAAAGAGCTGGAGAAACCAGGTCGCGATCCGCGTCCGGAATTCAAAACCGCGCAGTTTGCCGATGGCGTTGAAACCATGAACGATTTGCAGCCGGGGATGGTTCTCGAGGGTGCCGTCACCAACGTCACCAACTTTGGTGCGTTTGTGGATATCGGCGTTCACCAGGATGGACTGGTTCACATCTCATCGCTGTCGAACAAGTTTGTTGACGATCCCCACACCGTGGTGAAAGCGGGCGACATCGTGAAGGTGAAAGTACTGGAAGTTGACCTGCAACGTAAGCGTATTGCCCTGACGATGCGTCTGGACGAACAGCCGGGTGAAACCAATGCCCGTCGCGGCGGCGGCAATGATCGTCCGGCAGCGAAAGCGGCAAAACCACGTACTCGTGAAGCGCAGCCCGCCGGTAACAGCGCGATGATGGATGCGCTGGCGGCAGCAATGGGTAAAAAACGTTAAGTTTAGATCGAGTGCCGGATGGCGGCGGAACCGCCCTGTCCGGCCCTTTACCGCATCCACCTTCTCCATCGCGTTATATTTATCACGCCATTAACAGATGAAACCTTAATTAAACATTAACAACGTTAATTTATTAAGAATTCAAATCATTTCACCTGCTGGTTATTATTTTTGAGCCATATCAAAAATGACGCAGATTATTATTCAAACCTACATTCCGTCACATTTAATCGGTTGAAGATAAAAACCATTCTCATTATCATTGCATTGTTGATTATTTACTCTTTCCTTCGTTGGCTAATCATCTGGTCTCATGCCGCGCCCCTTTGCCCCATGAGGTAAACATCCAGTTAGCGAGAAACAAGTAGGTTCTTATGCAATTTGCTCCAGATACTGCGTGGAAAATCACTGGTTTTTCCCGAGAAATAAGTCCTGCATACCGTCAGAAACTGCTTTCCCTCGGCATGCTCCCGGGTTCCTCATTTAACGTGGTGCGCGTCGCCCCCTTAGGCGATCCTGTCCATATTGAAACGCGTCGCGTTAGCCTGGTATTGCGTAAAAAAGACCTGGCATTATTAGAAGTGGAAGCGGTTTCCTGTTAATACAGTGAGTCTATAACGATGAAAAAATTAACCATTGGCTTAATTGGTAATCCAAATTCCGGCAAGACAACCCTGTTTAACCAACTGACCGGTGCGCGCCAGCGCGTAGGCAACTGGGCTGGGGTCACCGTGGAACGTAAAGAGGGGCAATTCACGACCACGGATCATCAGGTCACGCTGGTCGATCTGCCCGGCACGTATTCGCTCACTACCATCTCTTCGCAAACCTCTCTGGATGAGCAGATTGCCTGCCACTACATTCTGAGCGGCGACGCCGACCTGTTAATTAACGTGGTAGATGCCTCAAATCTTGAGCGTAACCTCTATCTGACGCTGCAACTGCTTGAGCTGGGCATTCCCTGCATTGTTGCACTCAACATGCTCGACATTGCGGAAAAACAGAAAATCCGCATTGATATCGATGCCCTTTCAACCCGCCTTGGCTGCCCGGTCGTCCCGCTGGTTTCTACCCGTGGACGCGGTATCGAAGCGCTGAAGCTGGCGATTGACCGCCACAGCAAGAACGAAAACGTTGAACTGGTGCATTACGCCCAGCCGCTGCTGCGTGAGGCCGATAAACTGGCAAACGCCATGGCTAAAGAAATGCCGGTACAACAGCGCCGCTGGCTCGGCCTGCAAATGCTGGAAGGGGATATCTACAGCCGGGCATACGCCGGTGACGCTGCTGCGCAACTGGATATTTCGCTGGCGCATCTGAGCGACGAGATGGACGACCCGGCACTGCATATCGCCGATGCGCGTTACCAGTGCATTGCGGCGATCTGCGACGTGGTGAGCAATACTTTAACAGCAGAACCCAGCCGCTTTACAACGGCGGTGGATAAAATCATCCTCAACCGTTTTCTCGGTCTGCCGATCTTCCTGTTTGTGATGTACCTGATGTTCCTGCTTGCCATTAACATTGGCGGCGCGCTGGCCCCGATTTTTGATGCTGGCTCTGTGGCGATTTTTATTCACGGTATCCAGTGGATCGGTTATACCCTTCACTTCCCGGACTGGCTGACCATTTTCCTCGCCCAAGGGCTGGGCGGTGGGATTAACACCGTTCTGCCGCTGGTTCCGCAGATCGGCATGATGTACCTGTTCCTCTCGTTCCTCGAAGACTCCGGTTACATGGCGCGCGCAGCGTTTGTGATGGACCGTCTGATGCAGGCGCTGGGACTGCCGGGCAAATCATTCGTCCCGCTGATTGTCGGCTTTGGCTGCAACGTGCCATCGGTGATGGGGGCCCGCACCCTGGATGCGCCACGTGAGCGTCTGATGACGATCATGATGGCACCGTTCATGTCCTGTGGGGCACGACTGGCGATTTTCGCCGTGTTTGCGGCGGCCTTCTTCGGGCAGAACGGCGCGCTGGCGGTGTTCTCCCTGTATGTGCTGGGCATTGTGATGGCGGTTCTGACCGGCCTGATGCTCAAACACACGATCATGCGTGGCGAAGCGTCTCCGTTTGTTATGGAGCTTCCGGTTTATCACGTCCCGCATATCAAGAGTCTGATCATCCAGACCTGGCAGCGCCTGAAAGGGTTTGTGCTGCGCGCCGGTAAAGTGATCGTCATTGTCAGCATCTTCCTGAGCGCGTTTAACAGCTTTTCACTCAGCGGCAAGATTGTCGATAATATCAACGATTCGGCGCTGGCCTCCGTCAGTCGCGTCATCACTCCCATCTTTAAACCGATTGGTGTTCATGAAGACAACTGGCAGGCAACGGTTGGGCTGTTCACGGGTGCGATGGCGAAAGAAGTGGTGGTCGGTACACTCAACACGCTCTATACCGCAGAAAACATTCAGGATGAGGAATTTAATCCGGCTGAATTTAATCTTGGCGATGAGCTGCTGAGCGCGCTGGATGAAACCTGGCAGAGCCTGAAAGATACTTTCAGCCTGAGCGTACTGGCGAACCCTATTGAAGCCAGCAAAGGCGACGGAGAAATGGCGACTGGCGCAATGGGCGTCATGGATGCGAAATTTGGCAGCGCGGCGGCAGCCTACAGCTACCTGATTTTCGTCCTGCTGTATGTTCCCTGCATCTCGGTAATGGGGGCAATTGCCCGTGAATCGAGCCGCGGCTGGATGGGCTTCTCCATTCTGTGGGGGCTGAACATCGCCTACTCGCTGTCAACCCTGTTCTACCAGGTCGCCAGCTACAGTGAGCATCCGCGCTACAGTCTGGTTTGTATCCTGGCCGTGATCCTGTTTAACGTTGTGGTGCTGGGACTGCTGCGCCGGGCGCGTAGCCGGGTGGATGTCAATCTGCTGGCCACGCGGAAAAAAGCCAGCGATTGCTGCGCCAGTACAACCACCGGCGATTGTCACTAAGGTGTCACGATGGCTTCGCTAATTCAGGTTCGCGATTTATTGGCCTTGCGGGGGCGCATGGAGGCAGCGCAAATCAGCCATACATTGCAAACGCCGCAGCCGATGATCGACGCCATGCTCAGTCAACTGGAAATGATGGGTAAAGCTATGCGGATTCAGGAAGAACCTGACGGCTGTCTCTCCGGAAGCTGCAAAAGTTGCCCGGAAGGCAAAGCCTGCCTGCGTGAATGGTGGGCGCTGCGTTAAGGTATTACGGAGAGTCCGCAAGCAGCACGGCGTTTGTATGGTGCGTCGTTGCCACTGGTGGTTACCGTCGTTCCTGATGACGAGATTATGCTGCATCGCGCGGAACCATTAATCTCCGGCCCAGTAAGTAAGACACTTTCCGGGCATTTTTCTTCGCGTTACAGTCTTTGCTTTAGCGCCACCAGCGTCTGACAGAATTCATCAGGATGCGAAATAAACGGGGCATGCGCTGCCCTGGCAAAGATAAACGATTCGCTCGCTGGCCATAGTGCATCAAGCAGTGGCACCACCTTGCGGGGAACCAACCCGTCAAGATAGCCGTACAAACGCAGGAACGGTACCGTTAACGATGTCAGTGACTCGCGCAGATCAACCGTTTTCAGGATCTCCAGCCCTCCGTTAAGCACATCTACCGGCGGCATCGGCAGCGCCAGCACGGTCTTTTTCAATGCGCGTGCATCCTGACGCGCCGTTTCCGTTCCCATCGTTTGCAATGCCAGAAAGCGCTCTACCGTCCGCTGGAAGTCTTCACTCAGTTGCTGCTGGAACCCCGCCAGGACTTCCGGCTTAATCCCCGGCCAATTTTCACGTGCGCTGAAACAGGGCGATGACGCCACCGTCACCAGCGCCTGAACGCGCTCGGGATGAGTTAATGCCACCTGGCTCGCCACTAACCCGCCAAGACTCCAGCCGAGCCAGATAGCGCTCTCTGGCGCCAGTTCCAGGACGCGCTCCGCCATTTCCTCAAGCGTCATGGCCCCAAAACCCTGGCTGCGGCCAAAACCCGGTAAATCGACCAGATGCAGCGTGAAATGCGAGCTCAGTTCCTCGCTAATGCAATGCCATACTTCGGCGTTAAGTCCCCATCCGTGCAGCAGCACAAGATGACAATTTCCCTCTCCACGGGTCTGCCACCAGATGTCATTCATCAGTTACTGTTCTCTTTTCGCCAACAAGGATGAATCTATGCTAACAGTACCGGGATTATGCTGGCTATGCCGAATGCCGCTGGCGCTGAGTCGTTGGGGGATCTGTTCTGTATGCGAACGCGCTGCGCGTCGGCACGTCTCGCTCTGTCCACGATGTGGACTCCCCTCCGCGCATCCCACAATGGCCTGCGGGCGCTGCCTGCAAAAACCGCCGCCCTGGCAGCGACTGATTACCGTCAGCGATTATGCCCCGCCGCTCAGCACGCTCATTCATCAACTTAAGTTTTCCCGGCGCAGCGACATCGCCCCCGCGCTGTCGCGCGTTTTGCTGCTGGAGGTATTGCAGGCGCGTCGTCAGACCGGGCTGACCCTGCCGGACAGGCTGATTAGCGTTCCTCTATGGCAGCGCCGCCACTGGCGCAGGGGGTTTAATCAGAGCGATCTGTTGTGCCAGTCGCTGTCTCGCTGGCTGCGCTGTCCCTGGGACAGTCGAAGCGTTACGCGCATTCGCCCTACCGCCACTCAGCACCATCTCAGTGCCAGATTGCGCAAGCGCAACCTGAAAAATGCCTTTCGCCTTGAATTGCCGGTGAAGGGACTCCATATGGTTGTTGTGGATGATGTCATCACGACCGGGAGTACCGTCGCGGAGATCGCACAGCTGCTTTTACGCAACGGCGCGGCGACTGTCCAGGTATGGTGCCTGTGTCGAACCTTGTAGAGCCTCGATGATGGGCGTATTATAACCAACTAAAATAGTCAACTATTAGGCCATTACTATGATCCGTATTTCCGATGCTGCACAAGCGCACTTTGCCAAACTGCTGGCAAATCAGGAAGAAGGGACACAAATCCGTGTATTTGTGATTAATCCCGGTACGCCTAACGCTGAATGTGGCGTTTCTTATTGTCCGCCGGACGCCGTGGAAGCAACCGACACCGCCCTGAAATTTGACCTGCTGACCGCTTATGTTGATGAGCTGAGCGCGCCCTATCTGGAAGACGCTGAGATCGATTTCGTGACCGATCAACTGGGTTCCCAACTGACGCTAAAAGCGCCGAACGCGAAAATGCGTAAAGTGGCTGACGATGCGCCGCTGATGGAACGCGTGGAGTATATGCTCCAGTCGCAAATCAACCCGCAGCTTGCCGGTCACGGTGGTCGTGTCTCTCTGATGGAGATCACCGACGAAGGCTACGCCATTCTGCAGTTTGGTGGCGGCTGTAACGGCTGTTCCATGGTCGATGTGACCCTGAAAGAAGGGATCGAGAAGCAGCTGCTGAACGAGTTCCCGGAACTGAAAGGCGTTCGCGACCTGACCGAACACCAGCGTGGCGAACACTCCTACTACTAAGTTCGCTGCTCGCGTATTGCCCGATGGCGCTAACGCTTATCGGGCATAGCGCCCCTCTTTGCGTCTTTTGCAATATCCTCTTCGATAATTTGACCTGCCTCGCATAATTTAAATTTTGCCTGCCGGGGTGATTCTCAATCACCCTATGTTACCCGTATCATTCATATGGGCACCAAACACACACATCACATCCGACTAAACTAGATAGTTTTAAGGGTAATCCGTCGAGGTGCCGTTACGTCTCTGTTCCCGGTTGGGACAGACGTAGTTTGTCGTCAAAACATTGACGTTACCCATAACAAATTGAAAGGCCAGGTAAATCATGCCATTAGTCATCGTTGCTATCGGTGTAATTTTGTTATTACTCCTGATGATCCGCTTCAAAATGAACGGTTTCATCGCTCTCGTCCTGGTGGCGCTTGCGGTTGGATTGATGCAAGGAATGCCGCTCGATAAAGTCATTGGCTCCATCAAAGCGGGTGTCGGCGGCACCCTGGGAAGTCTTGCCCTGATTATGGGCTTTGGCGCCATGCTCGGCAAAATGCTGGCAGACTGCGGGGGTGCGCAACGTATCGCCACCACGCTGATTGCGAAATTTGGTAAGAAACACATTCAGTGGGCCGTGGTATTAACCGGTTTCACCGTCGGTTTTGCACTGTTCTATGAAGTGGGCTTTGTGCTGATGCTGCCGCTGGTGTTCACTATTGCCGCCGCGGCTAACATCCCGCTGCTGTATGTCGGTGTTCCGATGGCTGCGGCGCTCTCCGTCACGCACGGCTTCCTGCCCCCGCACCCAGGCCCGACCGCTATCGCGACCATTTTCCATGCCGACATGGGTAAAACCCTGCTGTTTGGTACGATCCTGGCAATCCCGA
This sequence comes from Citrobacter sp. LST-B2, assembly GCF_057983045.1. Taxonomy (NCBI): domain Bacteria; kingdom Pseudomonadati; phylum Pseudomonadota; class Gammaproteobacteria; order Enterobacterales; family Enterobacteriaceae; genus Citrobacter; species Citrobacter sp. LST-B2. Next base: position 389,902 of record NZ_CP192598.1, on the reverse strand, counting down.
CCGTCATTCTGGCGGGTCCGGTCTTCGCTCGCTGCCTGAAAGGCATCGATAAGCCGATCCCGGAAGGTCTGTACAGCGCGAAAACCTTCACGGAAGAAGAGATGCCGAGCTTTGGCGTCAGCGTCTGGACCTCACTGGTTCCGGTGGTACTGATGGCAATGCGCGCTATTGCAGAGATGATCCTGCCGAAAGGCCATGCGTTCCTGCCTGTTGCCGAGTTCTTTGGTGACCCGGTGATGGCAACCCTGATTGCAGTCCTGATCGCCCTGTTCACCTTCGGTCTGAACCGTGGCCGTTCAATGGATCAGATTAACGATACGCTGACCTCTTCCATCAAAATTATCGCAATGATGCTGTTGATCATCGGCGGTGGCGGTGCGTTCAAGCAGGTGCTGGTCGACAGCGGCGTGGACAAATACATTGCGTCCATGATGCACGAAACCAATATTTCTCCGCTGCTGATGGCATGGTCTATCGCCGCCGTTCTGCGTATCGCGCTGGGTTCTGCTACCGTTGCCGCAATTACGGCGGGTGGAATTGTCGCACCGCTGATCGCAACCACCGGCGTCAGCCCTGAGCTGATGGTTATCGCTGTCGGTTCCGGTAGCGTTATCTTCTCTCACGTAAACGACCCTGGCTTCTGGCTGTTCAAAGAGTACTTTAACCTGACCATCGGCGAGACTATCAAGTCCTGGTCGATGCTGGAAACCATTATCTCTGTCTGTGGACTGATTGGCTGTCTGCTGCTGGGAACGGTGGTTTAACGCTAAAAAGAACCCGCCAGTTGGCGGGTTCTTTATTTTTACGTCTTCTTCGCTGCCGCTTTTCGCCGTTTATCCAGATCCTTAATCAGCTTGTTCACCCGTTCATCGGCAAACATCGCTTCAAGAGTCACGGAGAGCTTACGACGCCAGTTTTTGTACTCTGAACTGGTCCCCGGAATGTTGACCGGTTCCGCCATATCCAGCCAGTCTTCCGGCTGCAACCCTAATAACGCACTGTTACTGTCGGCGATATAACGCTGCATCCCCCGATTGAGCATCGGCGTCATCGCCATCAGCGAAGCCTTACGCCCGGCACGTTTTGGCAGGCAACCGTACTTGTGCAGCGCATCTAATAGCCCTTGTTTCGCCCGCTCACGGTCCTGATACAGTCCGCGCAGCACCACTTCATCAGGATACAGTCCCAGCGCTTTGCCCAGCGTCAAATCACCGCTGTCCCAATAACCTTTGAGCGTAGGAAGATCATGCGTCGTCGCGACAGCCATTGATTGTTCCGGATACGCTTTCGGCGCACGGTAGTTCTTCTCATGGTCGTTCTCGAAATAGAGCACTTTGTAGGAGTACACGCCGCTGCTTCGCAGTTTGCCAACAATCTCCACCGGAACGGTACCCAAGTCTTCACCAATCACCATGCAATGGTGACGCTGACTTTCCAGCGCCAGAATCGACAACAGGTCGTCGACCGGATAGTGAACATAGGCGCCGTGGTCGGCGGTTTCACCGTAGGGGATCCACCACAACCGCAGCATCGACATGACATGATCGATGCGCAGCGCGCCGCAGTTTTGCATATTCGCCCGCAGGAGTTCGATAAACGGCTCGTAGGCACGCGCCGTAATGATATGCGGATCCATCGGCGGCAGGCCCCAGTTCTGTCCAAGCGGACCGAGGATATCCGGCGGCGCGCCAACAGAGGCTTTCAGGCAATACAGCTCGCGATCGCACCAGGTTTCCGCCCCACCTTCCGCCACGCCCACCGCCAGATCGCGATACAGGCCAATTGGCATCTTAAAGCCCTGACTGGTTTCCCAGCAGGCGGCAAACTGGATGTACGCCAGCCACTGTAACCAGAGATAAAAATCCACTTCATCACGATGTTCGTGACAGAATTTTTCCACCTCCGGCGAATCAACAGACTGATACGCTTCCGGCCAGGCCGGCCAGCCCCAGCGCAGTTCATCCTCTTTCACCTGCCAGGCATGCAGCGCATCAAACGCCGCCTGCCAGTACAGGCTGTCGCCTTCCTGAGCCACGAACGCCCGGAATGCCGCCATCTGTTCATCGTCGCGCGTGGCAAACCCTTTCCATGCCATGCGCAGCGCGGTCATCTTCAGCGTGGTGACTGCCGAGTAATCCACCCATTGGGCATCCCGCGCCTGTTGCAGTATTTTCTGCGTATCGGGCATCTGCCACCAGGCCTGCGCTTCTTGACTCAGGCGAAAATCATCGACAGCGTTCACATCAATGTAAATGACGTTCAGCCAGCGACGTGAAGACGGGCTGTACGGGCTGGCGCTCTCCGGGTTTGCCGGATAGAGCGCGTGGATCGGATTGAGGCCGATAAACGCCCCCCCGCGTTTTGCTACATCCACCAGCATTGACTTCAGATCGCCGAAATCACCGATTCCCCAGTTGTGCTCTGAACGCAGCGTATAGAGCTGTACGCAGGCACCCCAGAGTTTCTGCCCGGTCAGCAGCGCCTGCGGCTCGTAGCAGCGTTTTGGCGCCACGATGATGCGGCAATGGTGTCGCTGTTCATCCTGCGTCAGGGTCAACGTGTGATAACCCAGCGGCAGCTTTGTCGGCAGAGTAAAGGATTTCCCGCCGGTGGCGTGCCCCTTAAACTGCCCCCCCTCTTCGGTGGTCAACAGCCAGTTGAATTCACCGTGTCCCTCTACCGCTAGCGACATCTTTTTGCCTGCGGTGTAGACCATCACATTCGGCACCGCCGTCACTGCTACCTTTGCGGCGGCAGCGGTACGGTGCATAGCATCCAACAAACGTCGCTTGGTTTCGGCACCAATTGACTGCGGCTTGCCGTGGGCATTGATATAATTGGGACTGATCCCCGCCGCCAGCGCGGCATTATCCAGACGTTTGCTATCCATCGCGCTTCCTTAGCGTTTCGCCTGCCAGATTCGGGTCTGATAATCGCGAATGGAGCGATCCGAGCTGAACATACCGCAGCGTGCGGAGTTCAGGATCGCCGCACGCGTCCAGGCCTCCTGGTCACGATACAACACATCCACCTGTTTCTGCGCCTCAACGTAGGCCGCAAAGTCCGCCATCACCAGATACGGATCGCCCCCCTGTTTGCCTATGCTGTGCAGCATCTGATCAAAGGCATGCTTATCGCCGGCGCTGAACTTACCGCTCTCCAGCTCTTTCAGCACGGCATCGAGCACTTTATCCTTTTTGCGCCATTTCAGCGGATCGTAGCCTTTGGCTTTCAGCGCCTTCACCTGTTCCACGGTATGCCCAAAGATAAAGATATTCTCATCACCCACTTTCTCGGCGATTTCTACGTTCGCGCCGTCCAGGGTGCCGACCGTCAGTGCGCCGTTTAGCGCCAGCTTCATGTTGCCGGTGCCGGAAGCTTCTTTCCCCGCTGTGGAGATCTGCTCGGAGATATCCGCCGCCGGAATCAGCATTTCTGCTGCTGACACGCAGTAATCCGGCAGGAACACCACTTTCAGTTTGTCGCCGACGTTCGGGTCGTTATTAATGGTTTCCGCCACCTTGTTAATGGCAAAGATGATGTTTTTCGCCAGGTAGTAACCCGGAGCCGACTTCGCGCCAAACAGGAACACGCGCGGTACGCGATCGGCCTGCGGGTTTTCGCGAATCTCTTTATACAACGCCAGGATATGCAGCAGGTTCAGGTGCTGACGTTTGTATTCGTGCAGACGCTTAATCTGAATATCGAAAATCGCCTGCGGGTTAATCTCAATCCCGGTACGAACTTTCACAAACTCAGCCAGACGTACCTTATTGGCCTGCTTGATATCACGCCAGGTCTTGCGGAATTTAGCATCATCAGCGTACTTCTCAAGATTGATCAACTGATCGAGATCGTTCGCCCACTCTTTTTTCAGCGTTTTATCAAACAGCGCAGCCAGTTCCGGGTTGCACTGTTTGATCCAGCGACGCGGCGTGATGCCGTTGGTCACGTTATGGAACTTGTTCGGCCACAGTTGGTGATATTCCGGGAACAGATCTTTCACCACCAGATCGGAGTGCAGCGCGGCAACGCCGTTGACCGCAAAGCCGCTGACGACGCACATGTTCGCCATGCGCACCTGTTTGTCGTGAACCACCGCCAGCTTTGCCCAAACCTGCTTGTCGCCAGGCCAGGTTTTATCGACCAGCGTCTTAAAGCGATCGTTAATCTCTTTGATGATCTGCATATGACGCGGCAGCAGCGCTTTCACCAGCTTCTCATCCCAGCACTCCAGCGCTTCTGGCATCAGGGTATGGTTGGTATAGGCGAACGTTTTGCTGGTGATCGCCCAGGCGTCGTCCCAGCTCATCTGATGCTCGTCAAGCAGCACGCGCAGCAGTTCCGGAATCGCAATGGTCGGATGGGTATCGTTCAGTTGAATGACTTCGTAATCCGCCAGCTCATGCAGTTTGCGGCCAGCCAGATGATGACGACGCAGAATGTCTGCCACTGAACAGGCGCACTGGAAGTATTGCTGCATCAGACGCAGCTTCTTACCCGCCGTGTGGTTATCGTTCGGGTAAAGCACTTTGGTCAGTTTATCGGCGTCAATCCCCTGCTGTTCCGCACGCAGAAAATCACCGTCATTAAATTTGGTCAGGTTAAACGGATGAGCGTGAGTGGCCTGCCACAGACGCAGCGGTTGCGCCACGCCGTTACGGTAGCCCAGCACCGGCAGATCCCACGCCTGCCCGGTAATCACAAAACCGGGTTCCCAGTGACCGCCTTTTGTCACCTTACCGCCAATACCCACCTGCACATCAAGCTGCTCGTTATGACGGAACCACGGATAGCTGCCGCGATGCCAGTCATCCGGCGCTTCCATTTGCTGACCGTCGGCAAAGGATTGACGGAACAGGCCGTACTGATAGTTCAGACCATAACCGGTGGCAGATTGACCCACGGTCGCCATTGAGTCCAGGAAGCAGGCGGCAAGACGCCCTAATCCTCCGTTGCCCAGCGCCGGGTCGATCTCTTCTTCCAGCAGATCGGTCAGCTGGACGTCGTACGCTTTCAGCGCATCGCTCACCGCCTGATACCAGCCCAGGTTAAGCAGATTATTCCCCGTCAGACGACCAATCAGGAACTCCATCGAGATGTAGTTCACATGGCGCTGATTTTTCGCCGGTTTCGCCACAGGTTGGGCACAGAGAAGTTCCGCCAGCGCGCCGCTGACGGCGTGCCACCATTGACGGGACGTCATCTCGTGAGCTGACAGTAAACCGAAACGCTGCCACTGACGTGTCAGGGCTGCCTGAAATTGCTCTTGATTGAAGGTTGGCTGTGACATAGGAATTCCGGGTCCTTTGGTAAAAAACAACGTTATCGCTAGTTTGCCAGGCTCAATGTTGACCTTCCTCATCCCACTCTTGATTAGGCGGGGAGGAGTAGTGGGGATGAGCGTAAAAGTGTGATCGGTGCCACTCTCGCGTACCGCACCCGACTGTTCAGATCCCAGTCATACACTTATTTTAATCCATTTTTATATTTTACCTGGCTCTAATCACAGAATCAGGGATGAAATGATATAACGCGGGTATGAAGAATCTCTCTGGTTTCAAGTCCATATAAAAACAAAACCAGTTGAAATGACAATAATACAAGCGCACACTAAATTTATTGTATTTTAATATATTATCACCACTAATAAATCAAAAGGAAATAATATGTCCCATTTATCCTGGCTCACGCTGACAGGAGAGATTCAGGGAGATATATCAGCGCAGTGCGGCTCCCGGAGTTCAATAGGTAATAAATCTCAAACCCGTCATATTGATCAGATAATGATTTACGCACTTGAACATGAAACATCACGGCAACAAAATGTTTGTCATCATGAATTGCAAATAATTAAGCCCGTTGACCGTTCGTCGCCGTTACTCAGCAAAGCCATCAACGATAACGAAACGCTTGAGTGTGAACTCGACCTGTATCGCGTTAATCCAGGAGGTCAACAGGAGATCTACTATAAAATTAAATTATTCAAAGCTCATATTTCTAACATCAAAATAATTGTGCCGCATAATATTATTGAAAATGGAAACGAAGCACAGGAACGTGTTTGTTTTACGTATGAATCCATCAGTTGGGAACACTGTATGGCGAGCACCAGCGCATTTAGCTTTTGGAGCGACCGACTCTTCTGAGTCTGAATAACATATATAAGGAAATAGCATGCGTCATCGTCCCTCTTCTTCGTTGTACGAGAACACTTCACGTCATCCCGATGGCGATCCGCTGCGCGGCTCAGCAGACATCCACTGGAGTTCAATGAACCCTGTGCAGCGCGATATGGCTTTTATGGATGGATCATTCATCACACAACACCACCATATCCTCCTGTTGACGATAGAAGAAGCACAGCAAGTCGTGGATGACTTAATGGGAGGAATTGATCAGTTTTTTTCGTACCGCGCAGCGCCGGGGAATATGAAAGATGGACTGGATGCCTTTCGCAGTCTGTCTAAGCTCACAACATATTACAACCCGGCTAACGAATTGGTTTTTAACTTTACTGTATTAAAAATAAAAGCGATCGAGTACAACGTGGGCGGCAAAGCCTATATAAAAATTACGGGATACCCTGCGTTACGCCGTATTCTTAACGGGACCCGCTACGGTGCCAGGCATCCGCAAATACTGGAAATGGCCATCGGTAAACGTGGGCTTTACAATAGTATCAGGAGTGGCGTCAGATATTGCCTCTATTTTTCTCTGGCCTGGCGAGCTATCGAATTGATTTTTAAATCAGATTATCAGATGGTGGATTTTCTGGTCGATATTTCAATGGACATGGCTAAAGCGGTAGTGTCGGGGGTTTTGATTGGGGTGGTCGCGGGCCTGGCAATTTTAGCTAGTGCGCCTGTAATTGTTACTACCGGCATTATCGTTTTGGCGGGCATTTTACTTAATTGCACACTAAATGTCCTTGATGAAAAAACAGGGCTATCAAATGCGTTAAAAGAAAAGCTTCGTGATTATATACATCATCATAAAAATTACGATTATGGATTCGACTCTCCCTACTTTGACTCATTTTAAGGAGGACTTATGAAGAAATTATTTATGCGGCTAATGTATTTTTTGCTGATTATATTTCTCCTTGGCATTCTTGATTTACAAATATTTGGTTTTGTTATGACCGATTTTTTATCATTGATAAGAATGGGTGATGTAATCACATATCACCATACGTGCTTACTAATAAGTGGAATACCGTTAATGTTGTATACAACCTTTGCTATGGTACGGGTTTTATTCAGCAATGATTTGCAATACAAAGCCCTTCCTGATCCTTTTGAAGTCTGGGTGCTGGGCACTGGCGCGCTCTTTTTTGCTATCGGCTTTATTGCAAACTTTATTGTCCTGTTTTTATTTCTGGTATCGTCATATCACTCCTGCCCACAGGACAACCTTCATGATTATCATGTGATTGATGTTAAGCTTTGCGAAACCCTTGTTGATAATCGTAGTTTCTGGTAATCATTAATGAAAAAAATAAAATTACGTCTTACCGCTTTTTTCCTAATTATTTCCCTCCTCGGAATCCTGCATTTCTTATTATTTGGCAGAATAATGACTGATTTTTTATCCTTGATAAGAATGGGGGATGTTATCAGCTACAATAAAACATGCATTGTGCTTGGCGGCGCACCGGCACTCATTTTAGCATTAATTTTATGCATTATGGCTTTATTTAGTAAAGATGTACATTCCAGTATTCCTGAATCAATAGAAACGCCAGTGAGCTTTATTGTTGTCATATCTTTTATTATCGGTTTTATTGCTAACTTTATTGTGCCATTTCTCTTGCTGGCACTTTCCTACCATTCCTGCCCGCAGGACAACCTTCATGATTATCATGTGATCGATATAAAACTTTGCGAAACCCTTGTTGATAATCGTAGTTTTTTTAATCGCTCATTTTAAGGAGGTCTTATGAAAAAATTATTTAAGCGGTTAATGTGCCTTTTATTAATTACCTTCCTCCTTAGCATGCTTTATGCATTAATATTTGGTAATGTAATGACCGATTTCTTATCTTTGATAAGAATGGGTGACGTAATCACTTATCACCATACGTGCTTACTGATAAGTGGAATACCGTTAATGTTGTATACAACCTTTGCTATGGTACGGGTTTTATTCAGCAATGATTTGCAATACAAAGCCCTTCCTGATCCTTTTGAAGTCTGGGTGCTGGGCACTGGCGCGCTCTTTTTTGCTATCGGCTTTATTGCAAACTTTATTGTCCTGTTTTTATTTCTGGTATCGTCATATCACTCCTGCCCACAGGACAACCTTCATGATTATCATGTGACTGATGTTAAGCTTTGCGAAACCCTTGTTGATAATCGTAGTTTCTGGTAGGAGCAGTCATAGAAACTGCTAATAATAACGAGAATAAGATTACCTTTTTTTATATCGATAACATCCTCACCTTTTGATTACCCTTTGTCGGTAAAAATTTTATCACGGTAAGTTACAATTTCGCCTGTCACAGAGAGGATCGTAAGCCTATACAAAGTGTCAGGACTCTTCAGCAAAAGTAAATACCCCGGCATCCCCTCCGCCAACCGTATCCAGTAGAGGTTATCCATCAGATAAATTTGTGATGTAGTGCAAATTAAGGCGGTTCATTACCGGACATACCTTGCAAAAGTTCCTAATCTGGCCGACCTTATATCTATTAATTACGAAGCGCAAAAAAAATCGCAGTCCCCCATTTTCCACAGTGAAGTGTTAACTATGTTGATTCCGTCCAAACTAAGTCGTCCGGTTCGTCTCGACCATACAGTGGTCCGTGAGCGCCTGTTGGCTAAACTTTCCGGCGCGAACAATTTCAGGCTGGCCCTGATCACAAGTCCTGCAGGTTATGGGAAGACTACGCTCATTTCACAATGGGCCGCCGGGAAAAGTGAACTCGGCTGGTACTCACTGGATGAGGGCGACAACCAGCAGGAGCGTTTTGCCAGCTATCTGATTGCCGCGGTACAGCAGGCCACTAACGGTCATTGCACCACCAGCGAAGTGATGGTGCAAAAACGGCAGTATGTCAGTCTGACTTCGCTTTTTGCGCAGCTCTTTATTGAGCTGGCGGAATGGCATCGCCCGCTGTATCTGGTCATCGACGATTACCATCTGATCACTAATCCGGTGATTCATGAGTCCATGCGCTTCTTCCTGCGTCATCAGCCTGAAAATCTCACGCTGGTGGTACTGTCGCGTAATTTACCGCAGTTGGGGATTGCCAACCTGCGCGTGCGCGACCAGCTTCTGGAGATAGGCAGTCAGCAACTAGCCTTTAATCATCAGGAAGCCAAACAGTTTTTTGACCGCCGCTTATCCTCCCCCATCGAAGCCGCCGAAAGCAGCCGGATGTGTGACGATGTGGCAGGCTGGGCGACCGCATTACAGCTCATCGCCCTCTCTGCGCGGCAAAACAACCACTCTGCGCATCAGTCGGCACGCCGTCTGGCGGGAATTAACGCCAGCCATCTTTCAGATTATCTGGTCGATGAAGTGCTGGACAGCGTCGATGTCAGCACCCGCCTTTTCCTGCTGAAAAGTGCAGTTTTACGGTCAATGAACGATGCGCTGATTGTACGTGTAACCGGCGAAGAAAATGGTCAGATGCGGCTGGAAGAGATCGAGCGGCAAGGGCTTTTCCTGCAACGGATGGATGACTCCGGCGAATGGTTCAGTTATCACCCGCTGTTTGGCAGTTTCCTGCGCCAGCGCTGCCAGTGGGAACTGGCGACCGAGTTACCTGATATCCATCGCGCCGCAGCGGAAAGCTGGATGGCGCAGGGTTTCCCCAGCGAAGCCATCCACCATGCGCTGGCGGCCGGCGATGCGCATATGCTGCGCGATATTTTGCTTAACCACGCGTGGGGATTGTTTAACCACAGCGAACTGGCGCTGCTGGAAGAGTCACTAAAAGCGCTGCCGTGGGAAAGCCTGCTGGAAAACCCGCGTCTGGTGTTGTTACAGGCCTGGCTGATGCAGAGCCAGCATCGCTACAGCGAAGTAAACACCCTGCTGGCCCGTGCCGAACAAGAGATTCAGGGCGTGATGGACAGCACGCTGCATGCCGAGTTTAACGCGCTCCGCGCTCAGGTGGCGATCAACGACGGCAATCCCGATGAGGCTGAACGCCTGGCGAAACTGGCGCTGGATGAGTTGCCCATCGCCTTGTATTACAGCCGTATTGTTGCAACCTCGGTGCACGGCGAAGTGCTGCACTGTAAAGGCGACCTCTCTCGCTCCTTAACGCTGATGCAGCAGACCGAACAGATGGCGCGTCATCATGATGTCTGGCACTACGCGCTCTGGAGTTTGATCCAGCAGAGTGAAATCCTCTTTGCCCAGGGATTCTTGCAGGCCGCCTGGGAAACCCAGGAGAAAGCGTTCCAGTTGATTAAAGATCAGCATCTGGAACAGTTGCCCATGCACGAATTTCTGGTGCGCATTCGTGCCCAACTGCTGTGGGCGTGGGCGCGACTGGATGAAGCGGAAGCCTCTGCGCGCAGCGGTATCGAAGTGCTTTCCGCCTTTCAGCCGCAGCAACAATTACAGTGTCTGGCGCTGTTGGTGCAGTGCTCGTTGGCCCGTGGCGATCTGGACAATGCCCGCAGCCATCTCAACCGCCTGGAGAATCTGCTGGGCAACGGTCACTACCATAGCGACTGGATCTCAAACGCCGATAAAGTTCGGGTGATCTACTGGCAAATGGTCGGCGATAAAAAGTCGGCCGCCAACTGGCTGCGCCAGACGCCGAAACCGGAGTTTGCCAATAACCACTTCCTGCAAGGCCAGTGGCGTAATATCGCCAGAGCGCAAATTCTGCTGGGCGAATTTGAACCCGCAGAAATCGTACTCGAAGAGCTGAATGAAAATGCGCGCAGTCTGCGCCTGATGAGCGATCTTAACCGTAACCTGCTGCTGCTCAACCAACTTTACTGGCAGGCCGGGCGCAAAAATGACGCGCAGCGCGTGCTGCTTGATGCCCTGCAATTAGCCAATCGCACCGGATTCATCAGCCATTTCGTGATTGAAGGCGAGTCGATGGCGCAGCAACTACGCCAGCTTATTCAACTGAATACTCTGCCGGAACTGGACCAACACCGCGCACAGCGCATTCTGCGTGAGATCAACCAGCATCACCGCCACAAGTTCGCCCACTTTGACGAAAGCTTTGTTGAGCGCCTGCTGAACCACCCGGAAGTACCAGAGCTAATTCGCACCAGCCCGCTGACGCAGCGCGAATGGCAGGTGCTGGGGCTGATCTATTCCGGCTACAGCAACGAGCAAATCGCTGGCGAACTGGCGGTAGCGGCGACCACCATCAAGACGCATATCCGTAATTTGTATCAAAAACTGGGCGTGGCGCACCGTCAGGATGCGGTCCAACACGCGCAGCGACTGCTGAAAATGATGGGTTATGGGGTGTAATGTTGCCCGGCTGCACCCACGCTGACCGGGCAGTCTCTTCATCAACGCGTTAACACAGTTCCAGTTGAATATGGTTATCGGTGATCACCTTCATTACCCCTGCTGGTGGCAGAGCATCGGTATATACCGCATCCACCAGACTGATACTGCCCATATTCACCATCGCATTACGGCCAAACTTCGAATGATCCGTCACCAGTATGACGTGGCGGGAATTCTCAATAATTGCGCGCTTGGTACGCACCTCGTGATAGTCGAATTCCAGCAGCGAGCCGTCACTGTCGATGCCGCTGATCCCCAGAATGCCGAAGTCCAAGCGGAACTGAGAAATAAAGTCGAGCGTCGCTTCGCCAATAATACCGCCGTCCCGACTGCGAAGTTCACCACCCGCGAGAATAATGCGAAAATCCTCTTTTACCATCAGCGTGTTCGCCACGTTGAGGTTGTTGGTCACAATACGTAAATTGCTGTGGTCGAGTAGCGCGTACGCCACGGCCTCGGGCGTGGTCCCGATATCAATAAACAGCGTTGAACCGTTAGGGATCTGCGAGGCAACTTTACGCGCAATACGCTCTTTTTCCGCCGTCTGCGTGGCTTTACGATCGTGCCACGGTGTGTTGACGGAACTGGACGGTAGCGCCGCGCCACCGTGATGACGCAGAATCATGTTTTGTTCGGCCAGGTCATTGAGATCCCGGCGAATCGTTTGTGGGCTAACGGAGAAATGCTCCACCAGCTCTTCAGTACTGACGTATCCCTGTTTTTTTACCAGCTCAATGATTGCATCATGTCGTTGTGTTTGTTTCATTGTTATTCCCTGGAACTATGTTCGTTTTCGCGCATTTAACGTATCCGCGAACGCCATTGCCAACCCAACTGCCAGCCCGGCGATATGTGCGCCATTGGCCATCGACATCCCAAACAAATCAAACCATCCGGCGACGATCCAAATCAGCGCGAAAATAATCAGCCCGCGCTGCAGGTAGATTCCGCTTTGCGGATCGCGCTCGCCACGCAGCCAGACGTAACCCATCAGCGCATAAACGACGCCGGAAAGCCCGCCGAACCACGGGCCGCTAAACTTATGCTGCACATATCCGCTCAGTAGGGCGCTGATGACCGTAATCACTATCAGTTTGCCGCTGCCTAAACGTTTTTCAACCGCACCGCCAAGATACCACCACCACAGCAGGTTGAAGAGGATATGCATCAGCGAAAAGTGCATGAAGGCGTGAGTGAAGTAGCGCCAGACGTCAAACTGTAATGATGGGTCAAACGGCCAGGCCAGCCACACCATTACGGTTTGATCGCCAACGATATTCATGACGATAAATACCAGAATACAGGCCGCCATAATCAGCCAGGTGACCGGGCCGGCACGCTCACGCAGTGTGGCAATAAACGGGAAGCGGCGATAACGCAGTCCACTGCCAGTATGACCGGACTGCCAACTGGCCGCGAGATAGCGCGGATCGCCAGGGTTCTCCATAAAACGCGCCAGCTCAGCATGCACACGTTCGGCCTGCGTTTCATCCGCCAGCCAGACATCGCTTTGATGATGTTGTTGAATGGTCAGGATAACGCCCTGCGTCGCCATGTAATCAACAAAGGCCTGTGCCACGCGGGGGTTAGCAAAAGAGGTAATCATCAACATGGTTGCTGTCGCTTAATCCATACAAAAGAGGACAGTATATATACCCTTCTTATTTCAAGCTGCATCTTTGTTGGCTACAAAGACGAACCGTATGCCACTTCGGCAGGGAAATGGCGATGCCAGGCGTCAAATCCGCCGTCTACGCTGTAGACCGCGTCATAGCCTTGCTGAAGCAAATATTGCGCCGCGCCTTTGCTGCTGTTGCCGTGGTAGCACATGACCAAAACCGCCGTATCGAAATCGTGATCGCGCATAAACGAGCCCAGCGTGTCGTTCGTCAGGTGAAATGCCTGGGGAGCATGCCCCATCGCATAACTTTGTGGATCGCGGATATCCACCAGTACCGCCGCGCCCTGATGCAGCTTCTGGTGCGCTTCTTCAACATTAATACATTCAAACTGATCCATACATTCTCTTCTTTATCGTGCAGGTGAAACGTTTTCGGCATTTTATCCGTTAGTGTACGTCCCCATGGGAGTGAAACGCCATAATGTTATATGTATCACTGTAAATTGTTTATTCGATGTTACCAATGGAGCGTTTCTTTGCTATTATGCTCGATAACGAACATTTATGAGCCATAACGAAAGCGCACGAGGGCAGCATGGAAACCAAAGATCTGATTGTGATAGGGGGAGGCATCAACGGTGCCGGTATCGCGGCAGATGCCGCTGGACGCGGTTTATCCGTGCTGATGCTGGAAGCGCAAGATCTTGCGTGCGCAACCTCCTCTGCCAGTTCTAAACTCATCCACGGTGGCTTGCGCTACCTGGAACACTACGAATTCCGGCTGGTGAGCGAAGCGCTGGCTGAACGCGAAGTGCTGCTGAAAATGGCCCCGCATATTGCCTTCCCAATGCGCTTTCGCCTGCCGCATCGCCCTCACCTGCGTCCGGCATGGATGATTCGTATTGGTCTGTTTATGTACGATCATTTAGGTAAACGCACCAGCTTACCGGGTTCTGCCGGTTTGCGTTTTGGCGCAGAGTCGGTACTGAAACCGGAAATTGTGCGCGGTTTCGAATATTCCGACTGCTGGGTCGACGATGCGCGTCTGGTGCTGGCCAATGCCCAGATGGTGGTGCGAAAAGGTGGGGAAGTGTTAACCCGCACTCGTGCAACCTCTGCGCGTCGCGAAAACGGTCTGTGGATCGTCGAAGCCGAAGATATCGATACCGGTAAGACATTCACCTGGCAGGCGCGTGGGCTGGTCAACGCCACGGGTCCATGGGTAAAAGAATTTTTCGACGAAGGTATGCATTTGCCTTCGCCATACGGTATTCGCCTGATCAAAGGCAGCCACATCGTGGTGCCGCGCGTCCATACCCAGAAACAAGCCTACATTCTGCAAAACGAAGATAAACGCATTGTGTTTGTTATTCCGTGGATGGATGAGTTCTCCATCATCGGCACCACCGACGTCGAGTACAAAGGCGATCCGAAAGCGGTGAAAATAGACGAAAGCGAAATCAATTACCTGTTGAAAGTCTATAACGCGCACTTTAAGAAACAGCTTGGTCGTGACGATATCGTCTGGACCTATTCCGGTGTGCGCCCGCTGTGCGACGACGAGTCGGATTCACCACAGGCCATCACCCGCGATTACACGCTGGATATTCATGATGAAAATGGCAAAGCGCCGCTGCTTTCTGTCTTCGGCGGTAAACTGACCACCTACCGTAAGCTCGCCGAGCACGCGATGGAGAAACTGTCGTCGTACTATCAGGGCATTGGCCCGGCATGGACCAAAGATTGCGTGCTGCCAGGCGGTGAAATCGGTGGCGATCGCGAAGACTACGCGGCGAGACTGCGCCGTCGTTATCCGTTCCTGACCGAATCGCTGGCGCGCCATTACTCACGCACCTACGGAAGCAACACAGAGTGGATCCTCGGCGAAGCCACCTCTGTCGCGGATTTAGGCGAAGATTTCGGCCATGAGTTCTACGAAGCAGAGCTGAAATATCTGGTAGACCACGAATGGGTTCGCCGTGCAGACGATGCGCTGTGGCGTCGTACCAAAGAAGGGATGTGGCTCAACGCCGAACAGCAGTCTCGCATGACCCAGTGGCTGGCAGAGTACGTCGCGAAACATCAGCTTTCACTGGCATCGTAATCTCCTCACGCCCGATAGCGACACGCTATCGGGCGTTTTTATGTTTCCCTCTACAACACAACGCGCACTGCGGTAACGAAACACTTACTTCCCCGCCCCTGAAATCCTCAAAAAACACCGCCATTCCCCGTATGGAATACGTTGCCTGTTCGCGTGTGCGTTCTTTATCCGGCGAAAATCGGTAACCAGAATCAGCCTGTCAGCCATTCCCCTTTGTTTTCAACCCTCTTTTTTTTCGTGCCAGAACACTTTCCGGTGAGTGTTGCAGCAGGATATGAAGCAAATCACAAAATATAACCTTGCTGAGAATATGGAATTGACGCTCAAAATTTATCCCCTCATAGTATCTGTATACAGAACAATAGTTCTATATACAGAACAAACTACCTCTACTATTAAGGGATGCGCTAATGGGCATTGAACTCGATAAACCAACTACGCGAGGGCGCTGGCTGCACATCATTCCAGCCACCATCCTCGTTTATATCGTGGCTTACATGGACAGGACGAACATCGCAATTGGGATTGCGGGAGGAATGGACGAAGACCTGGGGATGACCGCCTCGTTTGCCGGTCTGGTCGCCGGTATTTTCTTTATTGGTTATATCTTTTTGCAAATTCCCGGCGGTCAAATTGCGGAACGATACAGTGCCAAGAAATTAATCGCCTGGACCATCGTCGCATGGGGCGGGTTCGCGCTGCTGACAGGCTTCGTCCAGACTCCAACCCAATTACTGATTATCCGCTTTGTCCTTGGCGTCGCTGAGGGTGCGGTCTATCCCGCTATTCTGGCGCTGATCGGTCACTGGTTCCCTAATGAAGAACGCGCAAGAGCGATTGCCTATTTCCAGATGAACCTTGCCGTGGCCTCAATCATCACCGGGCCGCTTTCCGGCTGGCTGATCGAAACCTATGGCTGGCGAGAAATGTTCATCATCGAAGGCTTACTTTCTCTCGGCCTGCTGTTCGTCTGGCTGCCTTTGGTTTCTGACCATCCTCATCAGGCCAAATGGCTGGATCCTAAAGAGCGCGCCTGGATCGAACAGAAACTGCAGGCCGATCGCGCACTGACGATCGCCGGTGAGACAAGCAGCATTCGCAATGTTCTGAGCAGCATTAACTTATGGAAACTGATCGGTATCTATTTCTTCGTGCAGGTTGGTTTCTACGGCTTCGCCCTCTGGATGCCAAACCTGATTAAACACCTGACCGGCAGCGGAATGACTATCGTCGGCTTACTGACTGCGGCACCGTACATTTTGTGCATCGTCGGTCAGTACTACATTGCCAAATGGTGCGACAAAACCATGAATCGCCGCCTCTATACGGCAATTCCGTTGCTGGGCTTTGCCGCCTGTCTCGCACTCTCCCTGCTGTTGAAAGATAACATCTGGCTGGCGTACGGCATGATGGTCATCTGCGGCTTCTTCCTGCAGGCCTATGCGGGACCGTTCTGGACATTACCGCCATTACTCTTCTCTCCCAACGTGCTGGGCGGCGTACGCGGCACCATCAACGCATTAGGCAACATTGGCGGTTTTATTGGTCCTTATCTGGTGGGCCTGTTAACCGTCACATTCTCACAAACCGCAGGGATGACGGTGCTGGTTGCCGCACTCCTCATCGCCGTCGCGCTGCTGTTCAGTTTACCTTCGGTTACTGCCCGTCCTGCAGGCAGTAGCAACCCTCATCATGCATCGGCGCCTGAGACGTCGCTCAAACAAGAAGGAATCGCCAAATGAGTCAGAAATGCCAACACGCCCGTGACCTGTGGTCACAACTGGACGCCCTGCGTCTGGGGATGAATTACACCAAAGAAGATGTCAATAAACTGCAGGTTCTGGTGGATGATTGCTATGGCGAAAGTCATCCCGGTAGCTTTCATCTTAATCATCTGGGCGATGAAGCCGTCTTAGGCATTCACGAAAGCGGCGGTCGTGGCGTTCGTCACCACGTGACCGATATTTGTGATGGCTGGGGTCAGGGTCATGACGGGATGAACTATATCTTAGCCTCCCGTGAGGCTATCGCGAACATGGTCGAAATTCATGCTTCCGTCGTACCATACGATGCCGGTATCTTGATCTCCAGTTGTGATAAATCGATCCCGGCGCATCTGATCGCCGCTGCGCGCCTGAATCTACCGATGCTGCATATCCCCGGCGGCTCAATGCGTCCGGCACCGAATATGAGCACGTCCGATCTCGGTGGTATTACCGCCAAACTCAAGAAAGGCGAGATAGGCATCCAGCAGGTGGAAGCCATGCAGCAGTGCGGTTGCCCGACAGCAGGCGCGTGCCAGTTTATGGGCACCGCCAGCACGATGCAGTGCATGTCTGAAGCGCTCGGTCTTGCCTTACCGGGAAGCGCATTGCTGCCCTCGACATTGGCGGAAATTCGCCGCATCGCGCGAAACGCCGGTCATCAGGCGTTATACCTGGCAGAGAAAAATATCACGACGCATAAAATCCTCACGCCTGCCGCCTTTGAAAACGCCATTAAGGTCCATGCCGCCATCGGTGGCAGCACCAACGCCATGATCCATCTCCCGGCGATAGCCCATGAACTGGGTTGGGAACTGAAACCTGAGTTGTTTGACCAGATAAACAATGAGATCCCTTACCTCACCAACATTCAACCCAGCGGTCAGTATGTGACTGAAATGATGTGGTTCGCGGGCGGCGTGCCGATGGTGCAATGGTATCTTCGCGACTATCTGGATCTGGATGTCCTGACGGTGACTGGCCGGACGCTGGGGGAAAACCTGGAAATGCTCCATCAGTCCGGTTTCTTTACCCGCAACCACGGTTATCTGAGTAATTATCGGGTCAGCCCGGAAGAGGTGATTCGTAAGCCGGAAAACGCCACCAAGAAAGGGTCGATTGCCGTGTTAAAAGGCAATATCGCACCAGAAGGCGCAGTCATTAAATATGCCGCCTGCGCGCCAGAGATGCACCACCATACCGGCCCTGCGCGCGTTTTCAATTCGGAAGAGGATGCCCAACAAGCCATTATTCATAACCACATCGAACCGGGTGATGTCATTTTTATCCGTTATGAAGGGGCTAAAGGTTCGGGAGCACCGGAGATGCTCATGACCACAGACGCGATTGTTTACGACAAACGTCTTGATGGCAAAGTCGCCCTGATTACCGATGGTCGTTTCTCCGGCGCAACCAGCGGCCCTTGCGTCGGCCATGTTTCACCGGAAGCCGCCGATGGCGGTCCCATTGCGCTTGTCGAAGACGGCGACCTCATCGAAATGGACGTCAAGGGGCGCAAGCTCAACATTGTGGGTATTCACGGTGAGTACAAAACAGAAGAAGAAATTCAGCACTGTCTTGAACGCCGTCGGACAAACTGGACAAAACCGGATTATTCAAATCGACGCGGCGTCTTTAAGCAATTTACGACCAACGCAACCTCATTAATGGCGGGAGCCTGGATTAAATAACGTCCCTGGTGGGCGGCATTATCGCCAGCCCACCTGCTTTTAAGGATAAAATCATTATGCAAACTGAAAAATTCAACGGTGTCTTTCCGCCTGTTCCGACCATTGTTAATGCCCAGGGGAAATTAGATAAGAAAGGGATGGCGACCTTACTTGACCATCTTATTGCGAACGAGGTTAATGGCGTATTATTACTTGGCAGCGGCGGTGAGTTCTGCCATATGACAAAAGAGCAGCGTCTGGAAGCCGCTGAGTTTTGCGTTCAACATATCAATCATCGAATTCCGGTGTTGTTAGGGATCAGCAGTACCAGCACGCAAGACGTCATTGATTACGGTCGGCATGCTGACAGTCTGGAAGTCGATGCCGTACTGGTCCTCAATCCTTATTATGCACGACTGACCGATGAGTATATTTATCACCATTTCAAAACTGTCGCCGAAAGTATCAACACGCCGGTTATTCTCTATAACTTTCCGGCGCTTACCGGCCAAGATCTCAGCATTGATTTAATTACCCGGCTGGCACATGACATTCCCAATATCATTGGCATTAAAGATACCGTGGATAACATTAGCCATATTCGCGAAATTATCAATACCGTACGACCGGCTCGCCCTGATTTTGTTATTTTCTCTGGTTACGATGAATATATGATGGACACGTTGATCCTGGGAGGAAATGGCGGGATCCCTGCAACTGCTAACTTTGCTCCGCAGTTAACCTGTGGAATTTATCGTGCCTGGCGCGAAAAAGAATATGAGACCTTGTTTCGCCTGCAACGTCGACTGTCTGCGTTATCAACTATTTACAGTCTGGATACGCCTTTCTTCGGGATTATCAAAAAAGCCATTCAACTCAGTGGCATTGATATCTCGGTTGAGGTCATGCCGCCAGTGCAACCGGCAAATGAGGCACATATCACCAGCCTGAAAAAGGTTCTACAGCGCGCCGGGTTGTAACTCTCATCAGCGGGCTTAGCGCCCGCCTTTTCATTTAGCAGCGAAAAGACTAGCGCA
Organism: Citrobacter sp. LST-B2; assembly: GCF_057983045.1. Classification (NCBI taxonomy): domain Bacteria; kingdom Pseudomonadati; phylum Pseudomonadota; class Gammaproteobacteria; order Enterobacterales; family Enterobacteriaceae; genus Citrobacter; species Citrobacter sp. LST-B2. The sequence continues at coordinate 370,208 of NZ_CP192598.1, read as the reverse complement.
ACATCGACGACAGGCGACGACTGGCATCCATCATCTGCATGGCAAGCGTTTCTCGTTTATCATCCGGGATCTGGAACGCGACGCCTGACACACTCAAGGCCGCCACCACCTTCCCTTCGGCATTAAATATGGGCACCGCGATACAACGGACGCCTAAAGAATCTTCTTCGTTATCATAGCCCCAACCGCGCTGACGGATCCCGGCTAATTCCTGCTTGAGGATATCCACATCGGTAATCGTCGTTTCGGTATAGCGCGTCAGAACCTGATCGGGCGGCAGCAACTCATCCAGCTCTTCCGAATTAAGCCAGGCAATCAGCACTTTCCCCAGACCAGAACTGTGCAGCGAAAGGCGCTTGCCCTCCCAACTACGGATCACAATTGCCTGTGGGCTTTCCAGCTTGAGAAGATAAATAGGAGAGTCGCCTTCAAGTACGCCAAGATGACAGGTTAAACCCGTCGCATTACGAATTTCTTCCAGTACGGGCAGCGCGATTTTTTTAATATCGTACTGTTCAGCGGCTTTATTCCCTAATTCGTAGAGCCGTAACCCAAGATAATATTTGTCTTTTTCCTGACGCAATAAGCCATGCGCAACCATGCCCGTCAGTAAAGAAGAGGTACTGCTTTTTGCGATTCCTGAATTTTGATGAATTTGCGTGAACGTCGCGCCATCGCATTCCATCAGATAAGCGAAGACGCGCATAATTTTGTCGAGGGCAGGAATCGATGTTGTGATTTTTTTCATATACTTATCAATTAATTATAATTAATTCCTCGGACACTATACACCAGCAGACGGTTATTATTCCATATCAATGCGCAATCACCGCGCACAAAAAAGGAGCCCGAAGGCTCCTTTTTTAACATGACGACTTACAACCGTACCGGATCAATATGCCAGATGTGGTCAGCATACTCCTGGATGGTCCTGTCAGAGGAGAAGTAGCCCATGTTGGCGATATTGAGCATCGCTTTGGCGGTCCACTCTTCCGGACGTCCGTACAGGTCGTCCACCTTGTCCTGACAATCGACATAGCTGCGGTAGTCCGCCAGTACCTGATAGTGATCGCCGAAGTTGATCAGCGAATCCACCAGATCACGATAACGCCCAGGCTCTTCCGGGCTGAACATGCCGCTGCCGATTTGGGTCAGCACCTGATGCAGTTCCTCATCTTTATCGTAATATTCACGCGGTTTATAGCCCTGCCTGCGCAGTTCTTCGACCTCTTCTGCCGTGTTACCAAAGATAAAGATGTTCTCTTCGCCAACGTGTTCCAGCATCTCCACGTTCGCCCCGTCCAGCGTACCAATAGTCAACGCGCCGTTGAGTGCGAACTTCATGTTGCTGGTGCCGGAGGCTTCGGTCCCCGCCAGCGAAATCTGCTCAGACAGATCTGCCGCCGGAATGATCAGCTGTGCCAGGCTCACGCTGTAGTTGGGGATAAACACCACTTTCAGCTTATCGCCAATCTGCGGATCGTTATTGATGACTTTCGCGACGTCATTAATCAGGTGAATGATGTGCTTCGCCATGTAATAGGCCGACGCAGCCTTACCGGCAAAAATATTCACCCGCGGCACCCACTGCGCATCAGGATCGGCCTTAATGCGGTTGTAGCGCGTAATCACGTGCAGCACATTCATTAGCTGACGCTTGTACTCATGAATGCGCTTGATCTGGACATCAAACAGCGATTTTGGATTCACTACCACGTTGAGTTGCTGCGCGATATAGTTTGCCAGCCGCTTTTTGTTTTCCAGCTTCGCCTGACGCACCGCATGATTGACCAGCGGGAAATCACAGTGCTGTTCAAGTTCATGCAGTTGGCTCAGATCGGTACGCCATGTACGGCCAATGTTCTCGTCCAGAACGCCGGAAAGCGACGGGTTTGCCAACGCCAACCAGCGGCGCGGCGTCACTCCATTCGTCACGTTGCAGAAACGGGTCGGGAAAATGGTCGCAAAATCCGCGAACAGCGACTGCACCATCAGGTTAGAGTGCAACTCGGAAACACCATTCACCTTATGACTCACCACCACCGCCAGCCACGCCATACGTACGCGGCGACCATTGGACTCGTCAATGATCGACGCGCGTCCCAGCAGACCGGTATCGTTCGGATACTGCTCCTGCAACGTTTTCAGGAAGTAGTCGTTAATTTCAAAGATGATCTGCAGATGGCGCGGCAGGATTTTGCCCAGCATATCCACCGGCCAGGTTTCCAGTGCTTCGCTCATCAGCGTGTGGTTGGTGTAGGAAAAAACCTGGCAGCACACTTCAAACGCGTCGTCCCAGGTGAACTGATGTTCGTCAATCAGCAGACGCATCAGCTCCGGGATCGACAGCACCGGGTGCGTGTCATTCAGGTGAATGGCAATCTTATCCGCGAGGTTGTCGTAGGTTTTGTGCAACTGATAGTGACGGCTCAGGATATCCTGCACCGTTGCCGAGACCAGGAAATACTCCTGACGCAGACGCAGTTCGCGTCCGGAATAGGTGGAGTCATCCGGATACAGCACGCGCGACACGTTCTCGGAGTGGTTTTTATCTTCCACTGCCGCGAAGTAATCGCCCTGGTTGAATTTACCGAGGTTAATTTCGCTACTGGCCTGCGCATTCCACAGACGCAGCGTGTTGGTGGCGTCAGTGTCATAACCGGGGATAATCTGGTCGTAGGCGACCGCGAGGATCTCTTCGGTTTCAAGCCAGCGTGTTTTTTTGCCTTCCTGCTGAATACGTCCGCCAAAGCGAACTTTGTACCGCGTGTTATGGCGTTTGAATTCCCACGGGTTACCATATTCCAGCCAGTAATCAGGAGACTCTTTCTGTCGCCCATCGACGATGTTCTGCTTGAACATCCCGTAGTCGTAGCGGATACCATAGCCACGCCCCGGCAGCCCTAAGGTTGCCAGCGAATCCAGGAAACAGGCAGCCAGCCGCCCGAGACCGCCGTTACCGAGACCCGGGTCGTTTTCTTCATCGATGAGTTCTTCAAGATCTAATCCCATCGCTTCCAGAGCGCCCTGGACATCGTCATAAATCCCCAACGATAACAGCGCATTGGAAAGGGTACGTCCAATCAGAAATTCCATCGACAGGTAATAAACCTGGCGGGTTTCCTGGGACAGTTGGGCTCGGTTAGAACGCAGCCAGCGCTCCACAAGACGATCGCGCACCGCAAACAGCGTCGCGTTCAGCCATTCATGCTTATTGGCAATAACCGGGTCTTTACCAATCGTGAACATCAGCTTGTAAGCGATAGAGTGCTTAAGCGCTTCTACGCTCAGCGTCGGCGATGCATAGGTAAATGGAGCATTCATAATGATGATTCCTGAATATCTATTTCAAGCGATAGTAAAGCTCGCGGTATGACTTCGCCGCGACTTGCCAGCTAAAATCCATCGCCATCGCTTGCCGTTGCACAAACCGCCAGAGCGAAGGTCGAGACCACAGCACGAAAGCGCGCCGGATAGCCCGTAGCAGGGACCAGGCGTTGCTGTCCTCAAACACAAACCCGCTGGCGATGCCATCGGCAAGGTTTTCCAGCGAGCTGTCGGACACCGTATCTGCCAGTCCACCGGTACGCCGTACCAGCGGCAACGTACCGTACTTCAGCCCGTAGAGTTGCGTTAAGCCGCACGGTTCAAAGCGGCTCGGTACCAGAATGACGTCCGCGCCGCCCATGATGCGGTGCGAAAACGCTTCGTGATAGCCAATCTGCACACCGACCTGACCGGGATATTCGGCAGCGGCGGCAAGGAAACCTTCCTGCAACACCGGATCGCCCGCCCCCAGCAGTGCGAGTTGTCCGCCCTGCTCCAGCAGGCCCGGCAACGCCTCCAGCACCAGGTCCAGCCCCTTCTGGCTGGTCAGGCGACTGACGACGGCAAACAGCGGAACCTTGTCATTGACCTTGAGTCCCATTGCTATCTGCAACTGGCGTTTGTTTTCCGCCTTCTCTTCCAGCGAATCCCGCGTATAGCGCGACGCCAGCAAGAGATCCGTCTCTGGACTCCAGATTTTCTCATCCACCCCGTTCAGAACGCCAGAAAGCCGCCCTTCACGATGGCGCTGTTGCAGCAACCCTTCCATACCGTAGGCAAACTGCGGCTCGGTGATCTCCCGCGCATAGGTCGGGCTGACCGCCGTGATGTGGTCGGCGTAGTACAGACCGGCCTTCAGGAATGAAATCTGACCGTTAAACTCCAGCCCATGCATGTTAAAGAACGACCATGGCAGTTGGATGTCATTCATATGCTGTGCATAAAACATGCCCTGATACGCCAGGTTGTGCACGGTAAACACCGATTTCGCCGGACGTCCGCGCGCGGCCAGATACGCAGGCGCCAGGCCAGCATGCCAGTCGTGCGCATGCACCACGTCCGGGCGCCAGAATGGATCAAGCCCACAGGCCATTTCACATCCTACCCATCCCAGCAGCGCAAAACGCAGTACGTTATCGGTGTAGGCAAACAGGTTCGTATCGTGATACGGACTCCCCGGACGATCGTAAAGATGCGGGGCATCAATCAGGTAAATCCCCACACCGTTGTAATGACCAAACAGCAGACTAATCCTGCCCGCGAATGTGTCGCGACGGCTGACTACTTGCGCATCCGTGATGCCCCGACGAATGTCGGGAAACGCGGGCAGCAAAACGCGGGCATCAACACCATCCGCGATTTGCGCCGCCGGCAACGCGCCAATCACATCTGCCAGACCACCTGTTTTCAACAGGGGAAACATCTCCGAACATACATGTAAAACCTGCATTCTCACTCCTGTTTGACCTGCAGTTTGCGCAACATTTCGCGCGTCACCAGCACAATGCCTTCCTCGGAACGGTAGAAGCGACGGGCATCTTCTTCCGCATTTTCGCCAATCACCATGCCTTCAGGGATAACGCAGGCACGATCGATAATGCAGCGACGCAGGCGGCATGAGCGTCCTACCCAGACTTCGGGTAGCAACACTGCCGAATCAATATTACAGAATGAATTCACCCGCACGCGCGGGAACAGAACGGACTGCACTACGACGGAACCGGAAATAATACAGCCGCCCGAAACCAGTGAGTTCAGCGTCATGCCGTGGCTTCCCGAGCGGTCCTGCACAAATTTCGCCGGCGGTAGCGATTCCATGTGGGTGCGAATCGGCCAGTTCTGATCGTACATATCCAGTTCCGGGGTCACGGATGCCAGATCGAGGTTTGCTTTCCAGTAGGCTTCCAGCGTTCCGACGTCACGCCAGTACGGCTCGGACTCAGGATCCGACTGAACGCAGGACAACGGGAAAGGATGTGCATAAGCCATGCCAGCTTTGGTGACTGTCGGAATAATATCTTTGCCGAAGTCATGGCTTGAGCCTTCGTCGCTGTCATCCTTTTCCAGCAACTCATAAAGGTAATCAGCATCAAAAATGTAGATCCCCATGCTGGCGAGCGATTTCGTGGCATCGCCTGGCATGGCGGGTGGGTTCGCCGGTTTTTCCACGAACTCAATAATCTTATCGTTTTCATCGACCGCCATTACGCCGAACGCGCTGGCCTCTTCGATCGGCACCGGCATACAGGCGACGGTGCAGCGCGCGCCTTTCTCGACGTGGTCGATCAGCATGCGGGAGTAATCTTGCTTATAGATATGGTCACCCGCCAGGATCACCACATATTCCGCCTTATAGCGACGGATGATATCCAGGTTCTGCGTCACCGCATCCGCCGTGCCGCGATACCAGTTTTCGCCCTGCATTCTTTGTTGAGCAGGCAGCAAATCGACAAACTCATTCATCTCCTCGCTGAAGAACGACCAACCACGCTGAATATGCTGTACCAGAGTGTGAGATTGATATTGCGTGATGACGCCAATACGGCGGATCCCGGAGTTAAGACAGTTGGATAACGCAAAATCAATAATGCGAAACTTACCACCAAAGTGAACGGCCGGTTTTGCACGTTTGTTGGTTAAATCTTTCAGACGAGTGCCACGTCCGCCCGCCAGAATCAGGGCAACCGATTTCAACGGCAACTGGCGCGCCAACATTAAACGATCATTCTTCTCTAAACTCACCATGACTAACTCCTTTTTGATCATCTCTGGAACACACACAGTCCGTGCGCAGGTCCCGGCCAGACAGCCGTAATTACCGGATTATCCTCTCCGGCAAACGGGGGAACAGCGCGCCATTCCCCTTCAGGTAAAACAATTTCAGCAGTATCAAGCGCGGCATTGATGGCAATAAGAAAACGATCCGACAGCAGGATTTGTATCTGCATTGGCCCGTTTTGCCATTCATCCGCACTCAGTGGTTGCGCGTAGCGATTAAGCCAGCGCACGTTGCCATCTCCCTCTTCCCACCAGTAGTCTCCCACCAGCGCCGGGATTTGCTGGCGCAGTTTGATTAATGCGGCGGTAAAATCGATTAATCCCCCGCTCGCCTGCGACCAGTCCAGCCAGGTCAACGCATTGTCCTGGCAATAGGCGTTGTTGTTGCCATGCTGACTGTGTCCGTGTTCATCACCGGCCAGTAACATGGGCGTTCCCTGAGAAAGTAAAAGCGTCGTCAGCAACGCATGAATGCTGTCGCGGCGACGTTCGACGACCTCCAGAGTGCCGCCTAATCCTTCTTTACCATGATTATTGCTATGGTTATTGTCGGTTCCGTCCCGATTTTCCTCTCCGTTTGCCTCATTGTGTTTCTGATTGAAACAAACGCAGTCTCTGAGCGTAAAACCGTCATGCGCGGTGACCAGATTGACGGAAGCGGAAGGTTTGCGTCCATCGCGCTTAAACACGTCGCTGGAGGCCGCAAAACGCCCGGCAAACTCGCCGAGCGACACATTGCGCTGTAGCCAGAAGCGGCGTGACGCATCGCGAAAATGATCGTTCCACTCCGCGAACGGCGCAGGGAAATTCCCCACCTGATACCCACCGGCCCCGATATCCCAGGGTTCAGCGATAAGCTTAACGCCGGACAGCACCGGGCACTGTTTGATGGCGGTAAACAATGGTGCATCCTGGCTAAACGCCGGCGTACGCCCCATCACCGATGCCAGATCAAAACGAAAACCATCGACATGGCAGGTTTCAACCCAGTAACGCAGGCATTCAAGGGCATACTCCACCACGCAAGGATGGCTGAGATTGAGCGTGTTACCGCAACCGGTCCAGTTGTGATAATCACCATCCTCTCTGATCCAATAATAGCTACGGTTGTCGATTCCGCGCAGGGAGATGAGCGGCCCGTCCCGATCCAGCTCAGCGCTGTGGTTGAGTACAATGTCGAGAATGACCTCAATGCCGGCTTTGTGCAGCGCCTTAACAGCATCGCGGAATTCATCCAGTGCCGTCTCTGGCGAGCAGGCATAGGCTGGATGCAGCGCAAACAGCGCGACGGGGTTGTAGCCCCAATAGTTCGACAACCCCAGCCGTTGTAAACGCGGTTCACTGGCGAAATGCGCCACGGGCAACAATTCCAGCGCGGTAATCCCCAAATGCTTCAGATAATCGATCATCACCGGATGACCAAGCGCGTGGTACGTGCCGCGAATCTCTGCCGGGATTTGCGGATGCAGGTAGGTTAAACCTTTGACATGTGCCTCATAGATGACGGTATTGCCCCACGGCGTGCGCGGCGGGGCATCGTCTTCCCAGTCATAGCGATCGACGGTCACCACGCACTTCGGCGCAATGGCGACGTTATCGCGATGATCCGGCTGGTCATAACCCGCATGCATCAGCGGGTCATCTTTCAGGTCGCCCTCTACGCGACGCGCGCAGGGATCAATCAGCAGCTTAGCCGGATTAAACCAGTGACCCTGCGCTGGCTGCCACGGCCCATGCACACGGTAGCCATAACGCAGACCGGGACGAGCGTCGACCAGATAGCCGTGCCAGACATCTCCGGTGCGCGCTGGCAGGTCGTAGCGCTGCTCATTGCCCGACGCGTCAAACACACACAGCTCAACGCGCTCGGCATGGGCGGAAAAGAGCGTGAAATTCACGCCATGTCCGTCATACGTTGCGCCATGCGGTGTGGCGTTACCGGCAACCAGTTGCGTCATTCCGCCTCCCGAACCAGCCAGATTGTCGACAGCGGCGGCAGCGTCAGACTCAGGGATTGCGGGCGTCCGTGGCTGGAAATCTCATCGGTATGGACCGCCCCGCCGTTCCCGGCATTGCTGCCGTGGTAGTGCATCGAGTCAGTATTGAGAATTTCGCGCCATTTACCCGGCTGATTGACGCCAAAGCGGTAATCGTGACGCGGCACCGGCGTGAAGTTGCTGGCGACGATAATTTCGTTCCCGACCTTATCGCGACGGACAAAAATCAGTACTGAACGTTCTTTATCATCGACAACCAGCCATTCGAAGCCGTAAGGGTCAAAGTCGAGCTCATGTAACGCTTTGTGGTGACGATAGGTCAGGTTGAGGTCGCGCACCAGACGCTGCACACCGTGGTGCCAGTTGTCGCCGCCTTCCAGCAAATGCCAGTCAAGGCTGGCGTCATGATTCCACTCGCGCCCCTGAGCGAATTCGTTGCCCATAAACAGCAGTTTTTTACCCGGGAAGGCCCACATCCAGCCATAGTAAGCGCGCAGGTTGGCAAATTTCTGCCACGCGTCGCCCGGCATGCGGTCGAGAATCGATTTCTTACCGTGGACCACTTCGTCATGCGACAACGGCAGAACGAAGTTTTCGGTATAGTTGTAGAGCATGCCGAAGGTCAGCTTATCGTGATGATATTGACGATAAACCGGATCCAGCTTCATGTAATCAAGGGTGTCGTGCATCCAGCCAAGGTTCCACTTGTACCAGAAACCCAGACCGCCCATATCCTGCGGTCGGGAGACGCCCGCGAAATCCGTCGACTCTTCCGCCATGCTCACCGCCCCCGGCACCTGCTCACCGAGAATGCGGTTGGTATTGCGTAAAAACTCAATCGCTTCCAGGTTTTCGCGGCCGCCGAATTCATTCGGGATCCACTCGCCCTCTTTGCGACTGTAATCGCGATAAATCATCGACGCCACGGCATCCACGCGCAGGGCGTCAATACCAAAGCGTTCAATCCAGTACAGGGCGTTGCCTACCAGATAGTTACTGACTTCACGACGACCGTAGTTGTAGATCAGCGTGTTCCAGTCCTGGTGATACCCTTCGCGCGGGTCGCTATGCTCGTACAGTTTGGTGCCATCGAACTCCGCGAGAGCAAAATCATCCGACGGAAAGTGGCCCGGCACCCAGTCAAGGATGACGTTCAAGCCCGCCTGATGCGCGGCGTTCACGAAATAACGGAAATCATCGCGCGTGCCAAAACGACGCGTTGGCGCATAAAGTCCCGTTGGCTGATAACCCCAACTGCCGTCAAACGGATGCTCATTCACCGGCAGCAGTTCGAGATGGGTAAAGCCCATCCATTTCACGTACGGGATGAGCTGGTCAGCCAGCTCGCGATAGCTCAGCCAGAAGTTGTTGTCGGTATGGCGACGCCACGAGCCCAGATGGACTTCATAAATGGAGATTGGCGCGTCAAACTGGTTCGCTTTTTTGCGCGCCTCGGTCTGTTCCACTTTTTCGGGCAGACCGCAAATGAGCGAGGCCGTTTCCGGACGCATCTGTGCTTCAAAGGCGTAAGGGTCGGCTTTCACCCGCAGATTACCGTTGGCGTCGATCATCTCATATTTGTAGAGCTGACCATGCTGTGCGCCGGGGATAAACAGTTCCCAGATGCCGCTTTCTTTGCGCAGACGCATCGGGTGACGGCGACCATCCCAGAAGTTAAATTGTCCGACTACGGAAACGCGGCGCGCATTCGGCGCCCAGACGGAGAAACGCGTCCCCGTGACGCCATCCATGGTGTCCGCATGCGCCCCCAGCGTTTCATACGGACGCAAATGGGTGCCTTCCGACAGCAGCCAGGCATCCATATCCTGAATAAGAGGACCAAAACGGTAGGGATCATCAATCAGATTTTGCTGGCCGTGCCAGACAACAGCGAGCTGGTAGCGAAAAGGATTTTTACGACGAGGTAATACACCGCTGAAAAAACCGCGTGAGTCGAGGCAGTCCAGTTTGCCGACTTTGCGCCCGGTTTTAGGTTCGATCACCCACACTTCAGTGGCGTCAGGTAAAAGCGCGCGGACTTCGAGTCCGGCTGAGGTCTGGTGCATACCGAGTACGGAAAAAGGATCCGCAAAATGGCCTGCGATTAGCGCATTAATCACGTCTCTATCGATACGATCGGACATGGTTTTCATCCTGTTTTTTGGTGTCACTCCTCCAACTGATTTTCGACATCAGTCAGCGACACTTTTTTTGACCTGAACGGTGCAGCACAATTGTGCATCCTCTCTGCCCCGTCCTACCTTCAGGTAAAGCCCTGATACTGAGATCAGGACACCCTTAAAGAATAGCCAACACTTTCATTAACTCCTGCATAAAGACTATACATTTGCGTTTACTCCTTTTTTACGCATAAAAAGGGGTGACTCAGCACCCCTTGTAAACCAACGCGATTACGCCAGATGGCGCAACATACGTCGCAACGGCTCTGCAGCCCCCCAGAGCAACTGGTCGCCTACCGTAAAGGCTGACAGGAACTCCGGTCCCATGTTCAGCTTACGCAGACGGCCAACTGGCGTGGTCAACGTGCCGGTAACGGCCGCTGGGGTTAACTCACGCATGGTGATATCCCGATCGTTTGGCACCACTTTCGCCCACGGATTGTGAGCCGCCAGCAGTTCTTCCACGGTCGGAATGGAAACGTCTTTTTTCAGTTTGATAGTGAATGCCTGGCTGTGGCAACGCAGCGCGCCAACGCGCACGCACAGGCCATCGACCGGAATGACGGATGAGGTATCAAGGATTTTGTTAGTTTCCGCCTGGCCTTTCCACTCTTCGCGACTCTGGCCGTTATCAAGCTGTTTGTCGATCCACGGAATCAGGCTACCTGCCAGCGGGACGCCAAAGTTATCTACCGGCAGTTCGCCGCTACGAGTCAGTTGGGTAACTTTGCGTTCGATATCGAGAATAGCGGAGGAAGGCGTTGCCAGTTCATCAGCGACGTAGTTATGCAACTGGCCCATCTGGTTGAGCAATTCGCGCATATGACGCGCGCCGCCGCCGGAGGCCGCCTGGTAGGTCGCGACCGACACCCAGTCCACCAGGTCATGGGCAAACAGACCGCCCAACGACATCAGCATCAGGCTAACGGTACAGTTACCGCCGACGAAGGTTTTAATCCCGTTGTTCAGGCCCCGGGTGATGACATCCTGGTTAACCGGGTCAAGGATAATGATAGCGTCATCTTTCATGCGCAGCGAAGAGGCCGCGTCAATCCAGTAACCCTGCCATCCGCTTTCACGAAGCTTTGGATAGATTTCGTTGGTATAATCGCCGCCCTGACAGGTCACAATGATATCGAGCGCTTTCAGCGCGTCCAGATCGAAAGCGTCCTGAAGTGTGCCGGTCGAGGTACCGCCGAACGTCGGCGCGGCCTGCCCAAGCTGGGAAGTTGAAAAGAAAACAGGGCGAATGGCGTCGAAGTCGCGCTCTTCAACCATGCGTTGCATGAGAACAGAGCCGACCATACCGCGCCAGCCGATAAAACCAACATTTTTCATAGCGTTTTTTCCTGCAAAGATGTGTGCTGTGTATGCTGACCAGTGTCCTACTGGCTCATCCTTCACCATACAAAAAGCAGCCAAAGTCGCAAGTGAATTTAATCAATGATAGCGATGCCATCAGAAATGCGACTTATCCCGCTGCTTAAGCGAGCAGAAAGTCCGAGGCAATTATCAGGGAATTTGAGTTATGAATGAAATCATTTCTGCAGCCGTTTTATTGATCCTGATTATGGATCCGCTCGGTAATTTGCCCATTTTCATGTCCGTACTGAAACATACCGAACCGAAGCGGCGTCGGGCAATCATGGTGCGCGAGCTGTTCATTGCGCTGTTACTGATGCTGATTTTCCTTTTCGCGGGCGAGAAAATTCTCGCATTCCTGAATTTGCGAGCCGAAACGGTTTCAATATCCGGGGGCATTATTCTGTTCCTGATTGCCATCAAGATGATCTTCCCCAGTGCCACCGGAAACAGCGCAGGCCTTCCGGCAGGCGAAGAGCCCTTTATTGTCCCGCTGGCGATCCCGTTAGTTGCCGGCCCAACGATTCTGGCCACGTTGATGTTGTTATCGCATCAGTATCCTAATCAAATGGGGCATCTGGTGATTGCCTTGCTGCTGGCCTGGGGCGGTACGTTTGTGATTCTGCTGCAGTCGTCGCTGTTTCTGCGTCTGCTGGGTGAGAAAGGGGTAAATGCGCTGGAACGCCTGATGGGATTGATTCTGGTGATGATGGCGACCCAGATGTTCCTGGACGGCATCCGGATGTGGATGAAGGGATAAAACAATAGGGCCGGGCGATTGCCCGGCCTACCTTTTTTCAACTGAGCAGTGAAAACGCCACCATACCCACAATCGCACCCACGGTGCCGAGGATGGTTTCCATCATTGTCCAGGTCTTCAGCGTTTGTGCTTCTGTCGCACCGGTGAATTTCCCGAACAGCCAGAAACCGGCATCGTTCACGTGGCTGACGACGATCGACCCCCCCGCGATACAGATAGACAGTGCCGCCATCTGCGCCCCGGAGAAATTCAGTTGTTCAATTACTGGCATCACCAGTCCCACCGCCGTTAAGCAGGCTACGGTCGCGGAGCCCTGAATGATACGCACCGCTGCCGCCAGCACGAAGCAGGTAATGGCAATCGGCAAGCCCATCCCGGTCAGCGCTTCACCCAGCGCCGGCCCCACGCCAGAATCCACCAGCACCTGCTTGAAGACACCGCCAGCACCAATCACCAACAGGATTATACCCGCCGGTTGCAGCGCGTGACCGCAAATCTCCATGACCTTATCTTTCGGCATCCCCTGACGCATCGCCAGGCCGTAAATCGCCACCAGACAAGCCACCAGAATCGCGGTGAACGGGTGACCGACAAATTCAAACCACTGGTAAGCCGTAGAACCGACCGGCACAAAACGTGCGGCGATGGTTTTCAGTCCCACCAGCACCAGCGGCAACAGGATCAGCGACAGACTGAAGCCAAAGGACGGCATTTTGCCCTCGCCCAGATGCGGTTCGGTAATATCGTCTGGAATATTCAGCTCAACGTAGCGGCTGATAAAGTTGCCCCACAGCGGCCCTGCGATAATCATCCCTGGAATGGCGGCACACAGACCAATCAGAATCATCCAGCCAAAGTCGGCGTGCATCTGAGAAGCGAGCAGCATCGGCGCAGGCCCCGGCAGCAGAAATGCCGCGGCCGCCGCCACGCCCGCAAACAGCGGGATCACCAACTTCACCAGGTTTGTACCGGTATGACGCGCCATCGAGAATGCGACGCTTATCAGCAGAACAATGGCCACTTCAAAGAACAGCGGCAGCGCGCAAATCAGTCCCGCCAGCCCAATCGCATAATGCGCGCGACTGTGGCCGAAGGATTTCAGCATTTTGACCGCAATCTGATCGACTGCGCCCGTTTCATGCAAAATCTTGCCAAACATGGCCCCCAGAGCGACCACAATCGCCAGGAAGCCCAGCGTACCTCCCATCCCTTTTTCCATTGTCGCCGCGATTTTATCGAGCGGCATACCGGAAAAGAGACCTGCACCAATAGACACCACCATCAAAGCAACGAAGGCGTGCATACGCGCCTTCATCACTAAAAACAACAGCAGCAGAACGGAGCCTACTGCTGTTAAAACAAGCGTTAATGTACTCAAAACTTACTGCCTTTTATTAATGACCTCGATGGTGCTGGCAACAACACCTTCCAGTGGCTGATCGATATCCACCACCAGTACGTCGCTTTCGTCTGCACCCGGTTCTTGCAGGGTTTCAAACTGCGTCACCAGCATCTGGGTTTTGAAGAAATGGCCTTTACGCGCCTTCAGACGGCTTTCGATCACGTCGAAATCGCCTTTCAGGTAGATGAAAGAAAGGTTCGGGTTACCGTCACGCAGCAGATCACGGTAATGTTTTTTCAGTGCGGAACAGACGATCAGCGAAACCTTATTGGTACGCTGCATCGCAAACGCGGCGTCATTCAGCGCCTGCAACCACGGCTTACGGTCGTCATCATTGAGCGGCTCACCGGAGGCCATTTTCTCAATGTTGCGACGCGGATGGAGAAAATCGCCATCAAGAAACGCGGCATGCAGTTGATGCGCCACTTCGCTGGCGACAGCGGATTTACCGCTGCCCGATACGCCCATCAGAACGTAAATGTGGTGATCATGATTAGTCGTGCTCAAAGTGGTGCCCCCACAGTACAAGGATCAGGAATTGTTACGGGTAACTGTTATCGGTAACATTGTCCAACCTGACTAAAACAGAAGCAATATCCAAACGTGCGAGAAGTGAATAAGTGTGAGCTACTTCAAATTTGTCGGGTTAAATAGATCCACCCGGTGACAAGGTGAAACCTAAATCTAACATTTTTGGCGTGACGCTCTCCCCACGAATACGCGCCAGCAGACGCTCTGCGCCAATGCTGCCCATACGCTCACGCGGCGTCAGCACGCTGGCCAGACGCGGTTCCATCACCTGACCGATATCATGGCCGTGAAAACCAGCGATCGCCATGTCATCCGGGATCCTCAACCCTAAACGCTGGCATTCAAAGGCCGCGCCCACCGCCAGGTCATCGTTAGTGCAGAAAATACCGTCCAGTTGCGGGTATTCACGACGCGCCTGACGGATAAGCTCAATCCCCGAAGAGTAAGAAGAAGACTGCTCCACCATCACACTGTAGGGCAACAGACCGGCATCCAGCATTGCCTGTTCGTAACCCTTCTGTTTGATGATAGTACGTTCGTCAAGACGTGCCCCCAGATAGGCGATATGACGATGCCCGCGTGCAATAATCGCGGCGGTCATTTGACGCGCGGCTTCAAAGTTGTCAAAACCGACTGCGATATCGAGGCAGGGCGACTGACTGTCCATCAGTTCAACCACCGGAATCCCCGCCACTTCGATCATTTTCAACGTGCGCGGCGTGTGGGTACGTTCAGTCAGGATCAGACCATCGATGTTCCAGGAGAGCATCGACTCCAGACGCTCCTGTTCCATCTCCGGCTTATAACCGTAGTGCGCCAGCATGGTTTGATAACCATGCGCATCCGTCACGGTCTCAATACCGCGTAAAACTTCGGCAAAAACCTGGTTGGTTAACGACGGCAGCAGTACGCCAATGGCCCGACTAGTGGCGTTGGAGAGGATATCAGGTGCGCGATTGGGAATATAACCCAGTTCATCAAGTGCAGCAGCGATCTTGCCCCGCAATGCAACGGAGACTTGCTCCGGATTACGCAAAAAACGGCTGACCGTCATTTTGGTCACACCAACACGGTCAGCTACATCCTGAAGTACGGGTCTTTTCTTCTTCATCGTCCTGAGAAATCGTAAGTGAGAGATTTGCTCAGTTTATCACGGACAAAGCACAACCTTCCCCGTTTAAAGGGAAGGTTGCGTAATTATTTATACAGGCGGCAGATCAAACAGCAGGATTTCACTATCGCTGTCAGCATGAATTGACAGCGCCTGCTCATCCCAAATCGCCAGACCGTCGCTGGTGGTGGCTTTCGTGCCGTTAATGCTCACCTCGCCTTTTACCACCTGGATCCAGACGCGACGTTCAGCAGCAATCTGGTGTACTGACTGCTCACCTTTCACCAGCGCCCAGCGATACAGTTCCATATCCTGGTACACTTTCAACGAGCCGTCGCGAGCGTCCGGTGACAACACCAGTTGTTTACCCTGTGTGGCGTCGAAGCGGCGCTGCTCGTAACGCGGCGTGATGCCGGTTTTTTCCGGAATGATCCAGATCTGATACAGACGCAGACGATCCGTTTTGCTCGGGTTGTACTCAGAGTGCCGGATCCCGGTCCCCGCGCTCATAATCTGGAATTCACCTGCCGGCACCTGCTCTTTATTGCCCATGCTGTCCTGGTGTTCTACTGCGCCTTCCAGCACGTAGGTCAGAATTTCCATGTCTTTATGCGGGTGGGTACCGAAACCCTGACCGGCGTCAATCACGTCGTCGTTAATCACGCGCAGTGCCGAGAAACCCATAAAGTTGGGATCGTAGTAGTCAGCAAAAGAGAACGTATGCCAGGAATCCAGCCAGCCATGATTCGCGTGGCCACGGTCGTTTGCTTTGCGTAAGTAGATCATTATGTTCACCCCCAGATGTTTTCGATGGAGTAAGTGTGGACCGAATCCATCATCAATCATAGAGGGTGAAAATTGACTCCTCTGTTCAAAAATTATGAACAAGTACAGAGGAGTCAGTCTGGCTTATCGGGCAAGGGTAATCGTGGCCGGTGAAGCCTGTTCGAACGCCCGTTCGAGGAGTTCAAGGTTGGTCAGAACGTCAGATTCCTTGACGTAATTTGGCGCGCCCGTGGTGAGAGTGTCATACAGCGCATCATAGACACGCCCGTAGTCGCCCGTTTCCGGTTTGATCTCTTCTTTCACCGTCACCCCTTCGTCGTTAACGTACTCCAGCACGCCAACGGAATCGTCTGCCGCAAAGCCTGGCTCACCCGGCATGATGTTGGCCTTCAGGCTGGTTTCCTGCTGGTCAATACCGTATTTGATAAACGACCCCTTGGTGCCATGCACGATAAACTTCGGATAGTCGATTTTCACCAGATGGCTGGTTTTGACGATGGCCTTTAAATCGCCGTAAAACAGTTGCGCTTCAAAGGTGTCGTCCGGATTGGCCTTATTGCGCAGGCTGCGGATATCGTACGCCACGTGGTCCGGACGACCGAACAGCGAGATAACCTGATCCATCGTGTGTACGCCCAAGCCATAAAACGCGCCATCCTGCGGTAAACCAGGTTGGGTCTCCGCGACCGGGCGGTAGTAATCAAAGTGGCTTTCCAGTTCCACAATCTTACCCAGCTTACCGCTTTCAATCGCCTTTTTGGCGGTCAGGAAACAGGAGTCAAAGCGACGGTTTTGATACGGCGTCACCGTCAACCCTTTGCTCTGTGCCAGTTCAAACAGCACCTTCGCTTCAATCATTGTCGGGGTGAAGGGTTTCTCAACCAGCACGTTCTTCCCGGCCTCCAGCGCCCGTTTCGCGTAGTCAAAGTGGCTGTCGGCGTGGGTACAGATGATAACCAGCTTGACCTGCGGATCATCGAAAATTTCATTGAGATCGCTGGTGAAGTGGATGTGTGAGTAGATCGGCGCCTGCTCTTCCGGCTTCGCACGACGGCGAAAGATATGGGCCACATGCCAGGTATCTTTACGATGAAGGACATACGGGAGATGGTAGCGAGTCGCGCTCTTGCCGAACCCGATAAATGCGCAATGTAACGTCATGGTGGCGTCCTTTTTGGAAAAAAAAGATGCATACACCATAGCGCAAAGCACAGAGAGACTAAATGCGGAACCTCTCCTGAGGACGCGCTGGCGCACCTGGAAACGGATTGCTCGCGCCTCGGGCGTGAGTGGCGCAGGCAGATTATTCACGGCCTGCGCACAGCAGCCGGAGCGTACTTAATGTACGTGAGGAGCTCGGGCACTTCCCCGGGACAAAATAACAAGTCAGCCTGGCTGAAAAAAAACCAAAAAAAAGCCAGCACCCGGCTGGCTAAAATAATACTGGAAGCAATGTGAGCAATGTCGTGCTTTCAGGTTCTCCGCAAGGGTCTTCCTGAACGCATAGCAATAATAATCATTCTCATTCGCAGTTGTCCAGCGATTTCTTCAAAAAAATGCAGTTGACGACATTTTTAATCTCAGCGACTGTAAAGACTCAATAACCCCTAAAGGAGATCGGGAATGAGTGAGATAGTGATACGCCATGCTGAAACCAAAGATTACGACGCGATTCGTCAGATCCATGCCCAGCCGGAGGTGTATCACAACACGCTACAGGTTCCTCATCCATCCAGTGAGATGTGGCAGGCGCGACTCGCCGAACAGCCCGGCATCAAACAACTTGTGGCCTGCATTGACGATCGCGTGGTTGGACATTTGTGCATTGCCGTCGTTCAGCGTCCACGCAGGAGTCACGTTGCCGATTTCGGTATTTGTGTTGATGCGCAATGGCAAAACCGCGGTGTCGCCAGCGCATTAATGCGGACCATGATCGACATGTGCGACAACTGGCTGCGCGTTGAACGCATCGAATTAACGGTGTTTGTCGATAACGCCCCCGCCATAGCCGTGTATAAAAAATATGGTTTTGAAATTGAAGGCACCGGCAAGAAGTACGGCCTGCGTAACGGCGAGTACGTCGATGCCTATTTTATGGCGCGGATGAAGTGACAAATTGCCCGGTGGCGCTACGCTTACCGGGCATACAGCTG
Organism: Citrobacter sp. LST-B2; assembly: GCF_057983045.1. Lineage (NCBI taxonomy): Bacteria > Pseudomonadati > Pseudomonadota > Gammaproteobacteria > Enterobacterales > Enterobacteriaceae > Citrobacter > Citrobacter sp. LST-B2. The sequence continues at coordinate 351,821 of NZ_CP192598.1, read as the reverse complement.
CACAAACGTAGGCCGGGTAAGGCGAAGCCGCCACCCGGCAACAAAATCAATACCCCGCCGTTAAATCGTCCACAGTGCGTGGGTCTGATGCGCCATACAGCGCGCCGTCCGGACCTACCATAATGCTCTGTGTGCTACCCATCGCTTCTTTCAGCGCAACCTTCTGCCCTTTTTGCTCAAGTAGTTTGAGGGTATCCGGACTAAAGCCTTTCTCCACACGCAGCTCATCCGGCAGCCACTGATGATGGAAACGCGGCGCGTTGGTCGCTTCCGCCACATTCATCCCGAAATCGATGCTGTTGACCACCATTTGCAGCACAGTCGTGATAATCCGGCTCCCACCCGGACTGCCCGTAACCAGCCAGGTTTTACCGTCTTTCACCACGATGGTGGGCGACATTGACGACAGCGGACGTTTCTTAGGCCCAACGGCGTTGGCATCGCCTCCCACCAGACCATAGACATTTGGCACGCCCGGCTTAGCTGAGAAGTCATCCATCTCGTTATTCAGCAGAATGCCGGTATCCCCCGCCACAATGCCGGTCCCGAAGGTGGTGTTGAGGGTATAAGTGACCGCCACGGCGTTACCGTCTTTATCCACCACCGAGAAGTGAGTGGTCTGGTTACTCTCGTAGGGCGCCAGTTTGCCAGGGCGAATTTCGCTGGAGGGTTTCGCCTTGTTGATATCGATCCGTTCGGCAATCGATTTGGCGTAATCTTTGTTGGTCAGCGCCTGCCACGGCACCTTCACAAAATCCGGGTCGCCCAGGTATTCCGAACGATCGGCGTAGGCCTGTTTCTCCGCTTCCGCCATCACCTGCATGGCGTCCGCACTGCCGAAGCCGTATTGCTTCATGTCGAAGTTTTCAAGGATATTCAGGATTTGCACGATGTGGATCCCGCCAGAGGACGGCGGTGGCATCGAGAAGACCTGATATCCGCGATAGTCACCGCTAATTGGCGTGCGCTCTACCGCTTTATAGCCCGCCAAATCCTCTTTGGTCATCAGCCCGCCATTTTTCTGCATCTCCTGCGCAATCTGGTCGGCAATCTCCCCTTTATAAAAGGCATCCGGCCCCTTTTCCGCAATCAACTCCAGGCTTTTCGCCAAGTTTTTTTGTACCAGTTTGTCGCCCTTTTTCAGCGGCTCACCGTCCTTCCAGAAAATGGCTTTGCTGTTTTCGTGATTCGGAATGACTTCACTGCCGTAGGTTTTTAGATCGTCCGCCAGCGCATCGTTAACTACAAAGCCCTCTTCCGCCAGTTTGATCGCCGGACGCACCACCTTGTTGAGCGGCAGGGTGCCATATTTTTCCAGCGCCAGAGAGAACCCGGCCACGGTGCCCGGCGTGCCGGACGCCAGATGGGAGGTCAGCGATTTTTTACTGTCCGGATTGCCCTGGTCGTCAAGGAACATATCGCGCGTGGCGTTAGCGGGTGCCATTTCGCGAAAATCGATCGCCGTGGTCTTACCGTCTTTAGTACGCAGCAACATAAAACCGCCGCCGCCCAGATTCCCGGCCTGCGGATGCGTGACCGCCAGCGCATACCCTACGGCGACCGCAGCATCCACGGCGTTCCCGCCCTGTTTGAGAATATCCACCCCAACCTTCGTGGCCATGGCATCTACCGAGGCCACCATCCCCTGCCTGGCGCGAACGGGATGGAACACATCCTCTTCCACCCCATACGACACCGGAGGGGGTGAAGGGGGGACGGCGAGCACACTGAAACAGCTTCCTGAGAGCAGAGCAGCAAGGGCTACCCGGCGTAAAAACGTCGGTTTCGTCATCGTTATTCTCCAAAGATGTGGGGTCAGCCCCCCACTAAGCCTGGTGCATAACTCTGAAATGATCCTCGTTTCGCCGGGAAAGGGGTAAACTTAAGAGAGACCTCAGTGGAGGAATGATGATGAAACGATACGTAATTTTGACAGCGCTACTGCCGTTTGCCTGTCTCGCACAGCCGATTAACACGCTGAACAATCCGAACCAGCCGGGCTATCAGATCCCCAGCCAGCAACGGATGCAGACGCAGATGCAGACGCAGCAGATCCAGCAGAAAGGAATGCTGAATCAGCAGTTAAAAACGCAGACGCAGCTTCAGCAGCAAAATCTGCAAACACAGATGAACAACAATCAGCAGCGGATCCAGCAGGGTCAGGTACGCGAGCAGCCGTTGCCCAATACCAACGGCGGCATGTTGAGCGGCGGTACGCGTCTGGAGAGCGGCCAGCAGCACATGCTACCGCCGCGGCAGAATGGCGATATGCTTAATCCGCAGCAGTAAAGTCCGGGCCAATCACGTCAATCGCATCCGTACAGATGCAGTCCACGCCCCAGCGTAGCAGTTCAGCCGCACGCTGGGGTTTGTTGACGGTGTAGACCAGAATATGTAATCCCGCCGCTTTAAGCTGTCTGACCCGCGCTTCATCCAGTAGCTTGTGATTCAGGTGAATCGACACGCACGCCAGGCGAGTGGTCAGTTCGCGCCAGTCATCACGCCACTCGTCAAATAACAACCCTCGCGGCAGCTCTGGTACGGCGGCCTGCGCCGCTTCCAGCGCATCAATTTCAAATGACGACAGCAGCGGCGCAGTCATCCCCTGCCACAGCTCACGCGCAGCGAGAGCAATCACTTTCCCCGTCAGCGGTCCGGTTCCGGTAGTCGGTTTAATTTCGATATTGGCCATCAGGCCATGCTGGCGACAACGCGCGGCCACCTGCGAGAGCAACGGCAGCGGTTCGCCTTTAAACTCGCCGCTGTACCAGCCACCGGCATCCACCCGCAGCAAATCCTGCCAGTTGAGCTCTCCCGCCACGCCCCAGCCGTTGCTGGTGCGCTCAAGGTTATCGTCGTGCAGCAGGAAAATTTCCCCGTCCTTCGACAGCTTCGCGTCAAACTCGATCATGGTGTGCCCGTAATGCGCGCCGACGTCGATCGCCGCCAGCGTATTTTCCGGCGCCAGTTTACCGCCGCCGCGATGGGCGACGATGCGGGGATACGGCCAGTTACTCATACACGTTTTCCTGTTTCACCATCAAAAAGGTGCAAATGATTTTCCGGCAGATGCAGCCACAGCGTGCTGCCTGCCTTTGGGCGTTCCTGATGGGCCAGACGCACCACCAGTTTCTGATCGCCCCAGCGACCGTGCGCCAGATTATCGGCGCCCAACATCTCCAGCGTGTCCATCACCAGCGGCACACCGCCCTCCGCCTGGGAGCTTAGCGTAATATGTTCCAGGCGGATACCCAGCGTCATTTTTCGCCCGGCGTAGCCACGATAGTACCAATTGATGGGCAGCGCCATGCCGCTTTCCAGTTCGAAGTGCGTACCCGCATGGCTGATACGTCCTTCCAGCAGGTTCATCGCCGGGCTGCCGATAAAGCTCGCCACAAAGCGGCTGGCCGGTTTTTCATAGACCTCTACCGGCGTGCCAATCTGCTCGGCAATACCTTTGTTCATCACCATCACGCGCTGGGCGAGCGTCATGGCTTCGACCTGATCGTGGGTCACGTATAGCGAGGTAGTTTTCAGACGACGGTGCAGGTGCTGAAGCTCCAGACGCATCTGTACGCGCAGTTTGGCATCGAGGTTCGACAGCGGCTCATCAAACAGGAAAACCGCAGGGTCGCGCACAATGGCACGCCCCATCGCCACACGCTGGCGCTGACCGCCGGAGAGTTCGCGCGGACGACGTTTGAGCAGACCATCCAGTTCGAGAATACGCGCCGCTTCTTTCACCCGCTGTTCGATGTGTCCCTTGCCCATCCCACGGATTTTCAGCCCCCACGCCATGTTCTCTTCCACGCTCATGTGCGGGTAGAGCGCATAGTTCTGGAAGACCATCGCGATGCCCCTGTCTTTCGGCTCCATTTCAGTCACGCGCTGACGGTCAATCCAGATATCGCCGCTGGTGACGTGCTCCAGCCCGGCCACCATCCGCAGAAGCGTTGATTTCCCGCAGCCGGACGGGCCGACCATCACAATGAACTCACCGTCCGCCACGTCCAGCGTCAGCGGTTGAATCACCTGGGTTTTGCCATCCCAGCTTTTGGTTACTGCCTGTAATTTTAAACCTGCCATCTTATTTCTCACTATCGACCAGGCCGCGGACAAACGCGCGCTGCATGGCTAAAACAATGACTACGGGTGGGATAAGGGTGAGCAGCATTGCCGCCATCACCTGATTCCACAAGGTGGTGCCTTCGCCGGTGGCAATCATGCCTTTGATCCCCGCCACGGCAGTCCCCAGATTGACGTCGGTAATAATCAGCAACGGCCACAGATACTGGTTCCAGCCGTAGATAAAGGTGATGACGAACAGCGCCGCCAGATTGGTTTTCGACAACGGCAGCACGATGTCGCGGAAAAATCTCATCGGCGAAGCGCCATCAATGCGCGCCGCTTCGATCAGCTCATCCGGCAGGGTCATAAAGAACTGGCGGAACAGAAAAGTGGCGGTTGCCGATGCCATCAGCGGTAGCGTCAATCCTGCGTAACTGTCGAGCATATTCAAATTGGCAATCACTTCCACCGTCGGGAAAATACGCACTTCGACCGGCAGCATCAGGGTGATAAAAATCATCCAGAAGAACAGGTTACGCAGCGGAAAACGAAACCAGACGATAGCAAAGGCAGAAAGCATCGAGACCGCGATTTTCCCCACCGTAATGCCAAACGCCATGATGAAGCTGTTAAGCATCATCAGCCAGAACGGCGCGCTGTTCACACCGACGCCGTTGGCCCAGATGTTTTTCATGTTTTCCAGCAGATGCGTACCAGGGATAAGCGTCATCGGCGTTTCAAACACCGCGTTGTTGTCCAGCGTCGCCGCGACAAACGCGACGTACAGCGGGAACAAAATTACGACAATCCCCAGAATCAGCATGGTGTGGCTGAATATTGTCAGCCCGCGACGGTTCTCAATCATTGGTAACGCACCTTACTTTCCACATAGCGGAACTGCACCACCGTCAGAATGATGACGAGGAACATCAGTACCACCGACTGCGCGGCGGACGCAGAGAGATCCAGCCCGGCAAACCCTTCACGATAGATCTTATAAATCAGCGTCGTAGTAGCCTGAACCGGACCGCCTGCGGTCGCGGCATCGATCACCGGGAACGTATCGAAGAAGGCGTAGACCAGATTGACCACCAGCAGGAAGAAACTCACCGGCGCGATCAGCGGTAACGCCAGCCTGAAAAAGCGACGAACAGGCCCTGCGCCATCGATCGCGGCGGCTTCAACCAGCGAACGTGGGATCGATTGCAACGCGGCAAAGAAGAAAAGGAAGTTGTAACTAATCTGCTTCCAGACGGAGGCAAAAACTACCAGGAACATCGCCTGCCCGCTGTTCTGTGCATGGTTCCAGTCATAACCAAACTGCTCAAGGAAGTAGGTAATTAGCCCACGTCCTGGGTTAAACAGGAAAATCCACAGCACGGCGGCTACCGCAGGGGCCACGGCATAGGGCAGTAGCATCAGCGTCTGATACAGACGACTGCCGCGCACGACGTAATCCACCAGCGCTGCGAAGAACAACGATACCAGCAGGCCGCTGAAGGTCACCAGCGCGCTGAATTTGATCGTCGTCCAGAAAGCGTCGAGATAGTAGCGGTCATGAAACAGCGTGACGAAATTATCCAGTCCCACGAACTGACTGGAAAGCCCAAACGGATCGACGCTTAGTAGCGAGTACCACAACGCTTCGCCTGCAGGCCAGATAAAGAAAATAACGGTGATCGCCAGCTGTGGCGCAACCAGCAAATAAGGCAGCCAACGCGAGCGAAACACCGGACGGGATGATGACATTGAGATTTGATTCCTGAACAATGCAGGGTGGCGGCTACACCTTACCCGGCCTGCATGTAGTTCGTTTTAGGCCCGGATCGCTACGCGCCACCGGGCAAGTCACAGATTACGATTTGGTCGACTGCTCAAAGCGGCGCAGCAACTGATTACCACGTTCTACCGCAGAGTCCAGCGCCTGCTGTGGCGTTTTTTTGCCGGTCCACACGCTTTCCAGTTCTTCATCAACGATGGTGCGAATCTGCGGCATATTGCCCAGTCGCAGCCCTTTGGTGAACGGCAACGGCGGTTTGTTCAGCATCTGGCGGGTCGCAATGTCTGCCCCGGGATTCTTGTCATAGAAGCCCTGCTCACGAGTCAGGTCATAAGCCGCTTTGGTGATCGGCAGATAACCGGTTTTCTGATGCCATTCGGCCGCATTTTCCGGTTTTGCCAGGAAGTCGAGGAACTCGGCCACGCCTTTGTAGGTGTCGCTGCCTTTGCCCTGCATTACCCACAGGCTCGCGCCGCCGATGATGGCGTTCTGCGGTGCGCCTTTGGCATCCGCATCGTAAGGCATCATGCCTACGCCATAGTTGAATTTGGCGTAATGACGGATATCCGCAAGCGAACCGGACGAGGCGGTGGTAATAGCGCAATCGCCGTTGTAAAACTTCTCGGTGGATTCATCTTTACGCCCGAAATAACTGAAATCGCCCTTCTTGTTCAGATCGGCAAGCAGCGCGATGTGTTTTACCTGTTCTGGCTTGTTGAACTCCAGCACCGCATCAGTGCCGTCGAAGCCATTGTTCTGGGTCGCCACCGGCAAACCGTGCCAGGCGCTGAAGTTTTCAATCTGGATCCACCCCTGCCAGCCGCTGGCGTAGCCACACTTCATCCCTGCGGCTTTCAGCTTCGCGGTGTAATCCGCCAGATCCTGCCAGGTTTTCGGCGGCTGCTCCGGATCTAAGCCCGCTTTTTTGAAGGCGTCTTTGTTGTAGTACAGCACCGGCGTAGAGCTGTTAAATGGCTGAGACAACAGATGCCCGGATTTCGAATCGGTGTAGTAACCGGAAACGGTCGGAACAAACTGTGACTCGTCGAAGTTGATGCCCGCATCCTTGAACACTTCGTAAACCGGTTTAATCGCTTTTGAGGCCATCATCGTCGCGGTGCCGACTTCATAAACCTGCAGCAGCGCCGGTGCATTTCCGGTACGGAACGCGGCGATACCGGCGCTCAGGCTCTGCTCGTAGTTACCTTTGTACACCGGCACAATCTTGTAATCCGGGTGGGTGTCGTTGAAACGTTGCGCCAGGGAGTCAACTTCTTTACCCAACTCCCCTTCCATGGAATGCCAGAATGGAATGGTGGTAACGGCCATTGCGTTTGTCGCAAAAGCCAGACCAACCGCCAGACCCAAAGCTGTGTGTCGTAACGATGTCATTGTCATCATCTCTCTTATTGTGCCGGATGCGCGAAATCACGCGTTTTATGCTCGCGAGGTAACATGACATGCGCGAATGACAGAAAGATAACCGTCAGATGACGAAGCGGTGACAGCCAGGCTTCAGGTGAATGACGTTTCAGTGGCAAGAAAACAAAAAAAGCCGGGTGGCGGCTTCGCCTTACCCGGCCTGCATCAGGTGTAAATATCGAATGTCGTGTAGGCCGGATAAGACGCCATGCGCCGCCATCAGGCATCACAAACCGCTTAACCGCCTAAATACGCGCTGCGTACCGCTTCGTTTGCCAGCAATGCGTCGCCGGTGTCTTCGAGAACGACATGACCGTTCTCCAGCACGTAGCCACGATCGGCCAGCTTCAGCGCCTGATTAGCGTTCTGCTCAACGAGGAAGATGGTCATTCCCTGCTCGCGCAGTTGTTCGATAGTGTCGAAGATCTGCTGGATGATAATCGGCGCCAGCCCCAGAGATGGCTCATCAAGCAGCAGCAGGCGCGGTTCACTCATCAGCGCACGACCAATCGCCAACATCTGCTGTTCACCGCCGGACATGGTGCCCGCACGCTGAATACGACGCTCATGCAGACGCGGGAACAATTCGTATACCCACTTGATGCGTGCCTGAAACTGATCGCGCTCGGCAAAAAAACCGCCCATCGCCAGATTCTCTTCCACCGTCATGCGGGAAAACACGCGACGCCCTTCCGGAACGATCGCCACCGCTTCACGCATGATTTTCGCCGTTTGCCAGTCGGTAATGTCTTTGTCATCAAACACAATCCGACCGCTGGTCGCACGCGGATCGCCACACAGCGTGCCAAGCAGCGTGGTTTTTCCCGCGCCGTTGGCACCAATCAAGGTCACAATTTCTCCCTGATTGATGTGCAGGCTCACCTCGTGCAGCGCCTGAATTTTGCCGTAGTGGGCACTGACTTTGTCAAAGGACAACATGACTTTTTCCATCTTATGCCTCACCAAGGTATGCACGGATCACGTCCGGGTTATTTCGAATCTGTTCCGGCGTCCCGTTCGCCAGCGGCGTGCCCTGGTTCACCACGTAAATACGGTCGGAAATCCCCATTACCAACTTCATATCGTGTTCAATCAGCAGAATGGTGGTGTTGTGATGGTTGCGCAGTTCGGCAATCAGCTCGTCCAGCTCTTTGGTCTCTTTCGGGTTAAGACCCGCAGCCGGTTCATCCAGCATCAAAATTTCTGGCTGCGTCACCATACAGCGGGCGATCTCCAGACGGCGCTGGTCGCCATAAGCCAGGTTACTGGCCTGACGGTTCGCATGCTCCAGCAGCCCGATACGCTCAAGCCAGGTGGCCGCGCGATCCAGCGCTTCGCTCTGCGCCCGACGAAACGCCGGGGTTTTCAGCAGACCGGAAAACACGCCTGTTTTCAGTTGCTGATGCTGTGCCACCAGCAGGTTTTCAATCACCGTCATTTCGCGAAACAGACGCACGTGCTGGAAAGTTCGCACCACGCCCATCCGGGCAATTTGTTGCCCCGGCAGCCCTTCAAGGTGCTGATCGCGAAGCTTAATGGTGCCCCCCGTCGGCTTATAAAAACCGGTCAGGCAGTTAAACACCGTGGTTTTACCGGCGCCGTTCGGCCCAATCAGCGACACAATTTCTTGCGGATGCAGCTCCAGTTCAACGTTGTTCACCGCCAGCAGACCGCCGAAGCGCATCATCAGACCGTTAACCGATAATAATGGCTGACTCATGCCTGCTCTCCTTTCGCTTCCCCGTTTTTCAGTTTCAACTGTGGACGGGTCATCGGCAGCAAACCCTGCGGACGCCAGATCATCATCAGTACCATCAAACCACCCAGCATTAACATGCTGTATTCGTTGAAATCACGCATCAGTTCACGCGACACCACCAACAGAATGGCCGCGAGGATCACCGCAAACTGGGACCCCATCCCGCCGAGCACCACAATCGCCAGCACAAACGCCGATTCGGCAAAAGTGAACGATTCTGGGCTGACAAACCCCTGACGCGCCGCGAACAGCGTACCGGCGAAACCGGCAAACGCGGCGCTGATGGTAAAGGCGGTCAGCTTGATGCGCGTGGGGCTCAGACCCAGAGAGCGACAGGCGATCTCATCTTCACGCAGCGCTTCCCACGCTCGCCCCAGCGGCATACGCAGCAGACGGTTAATCACAAACAGGCTCAGCACCACCAGCAGCAGCGCGACCAGATAGAGGAAAATCACGCGATCGGACGGATCGTATTTCACATTGAAGAAGTTGCTGAAGGTATCCCAGCCGCCTTCACGTGCGCTGCGGCTGAACTCGAGACCGAACAGCGTCGGTTTCGGGATCTGGCTGATGCCGTTCGGACCGCCGGTGATTTCAGTATTGTTGAGCAGCAGAATACGGACGATCTCACCAAATCCCAGGGTGACGATTGCCAGGTAGTCGCCACGCAGACGCAGCACCGGGAAGCCCAGCAGGAAACCCGCCGCCGCTGCGACCAGTCCCGCCAGCGGCAGGCAGGTCCAGAAGCCGAGACCGTAATAGTGGTTCAGCAGCGCAAAAGTGTACGCGCCAATTGCGTAGAAACCGCCGTAGCCTAATACCAACAGGCCGGAAAGCCCGACGACAACGTTCAGCCCCAGGCCGAGAATGATATAAATCATGGTCAGCGTGGCGATATCCACCGTGCCGCGCGAGACCATAAACGGCCACGCCACGGCAATCACCAGCAGCGCAATCAGGAACAGCTTCTGCTTTACGGTTGAGCCATCAATCGCTGGCAAAATAAACTTCGGCCCGGAGACGCTTTTCAGGCTCTTCTGGAATACCGGACGCAGCATCTGGAAGAAAAAGACCACGGCAGTGCCGATAAACACCCACTGCCAGCGGATGTCGGCAGCGGTGTCCACCACCAGTTTGGTGCCATCCAGTTCCAGTTGAACGCCCATAAAGACGCCCGCCAGCACGAAGAACATCGCGGCAGAGAGCAGCGCCATCGCAAAATGCATCGGTTTCATACTTTCTCTACCTCCGGACGGCCCAGAATCCCGGTCGGCATCACCAGCAGTACCAGAATCAGCAGGGCGAACGACACCACGTCTTTGTATTCCGTACTCAGATAAGCAGAAGAAAGCGCTTCCGCGACGCCCAGAATCAGGCCGCCGATCATCGCGCCTGGAATGCTGCCGATCCCGCCAAGTACCGCTGCGGTAAAGGCTTTCATCCCGGCCATAAAGCCGATATAGGGATTGATCACCCCGTAGAATTGCCCGAGCAGCACGCCGGCCACTGCCGCCATCGCTGCGCCAATCACAAAGGTCAACGCAATCACGCGGTCCGTGTTAATCCCGAGCAGGCTGGCCATTTTCAGGTCTTCCGCACATGCACGGCAGGCACGTCCCATGCGGGAGTAACGGATAAAAATGGTCAGTGCCAGCATCGCCAGGAAGGTCACAACCCAGATGACCAGTTGCATGGTGGTGATCGAGGCGGAGAAGTTTTCGCTGGCCCCCACGACCCATTGCCCGTTGAACAGGCTGGGCAGCGCCACGTCACGTGAACCTTCCGTCAGGCTGACGTAGTTTTGCAGGAAGATAGACATCCCAATCGCGGAGATCAGCGCAATCAGACGTTTGGAATTCCGGACGGGCCGATACGCCACCCGCTCAATGCTCCAGCCGTAGGCGCTGGCAATGATAATCGCCCCAATGAATCCGGCCGCCACCAGCAACCAACTGGTATCGATCCCCATCATCATGAGTGCCGCGATAATCATAAAAGAGACATAGCTACTGATCATGTATACCTCGCCGTGGGCGAAGTTGATCATGCCGATAATGCCGTACACCATGGTGTAACCGATGGCGATCAGCGCATAGGTGCTTCCCAGCGTGACGCCGTTAAACATCTGCTGCAAAAAGTACAGGAACTGCTCGGACATAAAAAAACCTTTCTATTTCCGCCCGCGTGAACGGGCGGTGGGATAATTATTTGGCTGCCGTGGATGACCCATCGGCGTGCCACTGGAAGACACCAAATTCAAATCCCTTTAGATCGCCTTTTTCATCCCATTTCAGCGGCCCAATGACGGTATCAGCACCGTTTGCTTTTAAATCTTTCACCAGATCCAGCGGCGCTTTGCTGCCAGAACGGTCCATTGCCGTTGCCAGTGACTGCACAGCAGCGTAGGTGATCCACACATACGGACCGGTCGGATCTTTTTTATCGGCTTTCAGCGCATCAACAATCGCTTTGTTGTCCGGATCCTGGTCATAGCGTTTTGGCATGGTGACCAGCATGCCTTCAGCTGCTTCACCGGCGATATTCGACAGCGATGCATTGCCCACGCCTTCCGGCCCCATGAACGTGGTTTTCAGCCCGACGGAGCGCGCCTGGCGCAGCATCTGCCCCATTTCCGGGTAGTAGCCGCCGTAGTACACAAAGTCGATGTTCTCTTTTTTCAGGCGCGCAAGCAGCGCGGAGAAATCTTTCTCGCCTGCGGTGATGCCATCAAAGAAGACGATATTGGCGTTTGCCGCTTTCAGCGCATCCTGAACAGAGCGCGCCAGGCCTTCACCGTACTGCTGTTTGTCGTGAATGATGGCGATGCGCTGCGGTTTTACGCTCTCAAGAATGTATTTTGCCGCGGTCGGTCCCTGAGAAGAATCCAGTCCCGCGGTACGCATGATGTGCGCGTAGCCGCGCTGCGTCAGTTCCGGGTTGGTCGCACCAGGCGAGATCATCAGAATGCCTTCATCTTCGTAAATATCCGACGCAGGCTGAGTCGAAGAGGAGCAGAGGTGACCAATCACATACTGAATACCGTCGTTGACGATTTTGTTCGCCACCGCCACGGCCTGTTTTGGATCGCAGGCGTCGTCATATTCCACAGCGACCAGCTTGTCGCCGTTGATGCCGCCTTTGGCGTTGATGTCTTTGATGGCCTGACGCGCGCCGTTAAATTCCATGTCGCCCCACTGCGCCACTGGACCCGACATCGCGCCGACAACAGCAACTTTAATATCCTCTGCCATTGCCGCCTGTGACATCGCCAGTGCAATCACCCCTGCGATGACCGTTTTCGCATTCCGTTTCATTTACTGAATCCCCATTCGTGATGTACTTATTTTCTATTTATATGGTTAAAAAGCAGACTGTGCTTTTTTTGCACTACACTATTTTTACCAGTCTGATTAATGGTTTAGCGCAGTATTTTCCGCAAATACAGCGTAAAACCTCTATTTTTCAGTCTATTAAGAACAGATAATATTCTGCTTTTCACCATAGATAAACAAAAAAAAGCACACTTGTCAGCATAAAATAACGGGACAATGAGCCGAATAAAACACTACCTTCCAGGGTATTATCCTGCCTGTTTTTCATTCTCTGATGTTTCGAACTGAGGTTCTGACCGTCATAAAATTAATCACCTGCCAAATGATTTAAAAAAGAGAAAGCGTCCGGTTGAATTATTTCGGTACACTTGCACTCTCTTTTGTGATTTGGACATGCTGTCGATGAAGCTGACCATCATTCGTTTAGAACACTTTAGCGATCAGGATCTGATCGACCTGGGCAAAATCTGGCCGGAGTATTCCGCCGCCTCTTTAAGCGTAGATGAAACGCACCGGATCTACGCGGCACGATTTAATGAGCGGTTGTTAGGCGCCGTAAGGGTCACCCCGAGCGGCACTCAGGGCGCGCTGGATTCGCTGCGCATCCGTGACGTCACGCGGCGTCGGGGGGTGGGAAAATATCTGGTGGAAGAAGTGATCCATGATAATCCGAACGTCTCCTCCTGGTGGATGGCGGATGTCGGCGTGGAAGACCGGGGCGTCATGGCGGCGTTTATGCAGGTACTGGGCTTCACCGCACAGCAAAACGGCTGGGAAAAACGTTAAAAAAGCCGGGTGGCGGCTTCGCCTTACCCGGCTGGCTATATTCTCTGCTGCCTTTTCCCAAGAATTTCGTGTTGCAGGAAGGCGGCAAGGGATGACATCCCCGGAAGCTTACCGACGTAAGTGACCGGGGTTGAATAACACAGCCAATGCACCTGCAATGCGCAATGACGCCGTGTAAATTACTTCGCGTCGGTCGCCGTGCCGTTGGCATGCCAGTCGAAGACGCCGAATTCAAAGCCTTTCAAGTCACCCTTCTCATCCCACGACAGCGGTCCCATGACGGTATCCACGGAGTTCGCTTTCAGCCAGGTGGCGATTTCAGCCGGATCGGCTGACTGGTTCAGGCCCGCCTGCAAAGATTGCAGCGCGGCGTAGGTGGTCCACACGAACGCCCCGCTCGGATCTTGTTTTTTCGCCTTGATCGCATCAACGATAGGTTTGTTCGCAGGTACCTGGTCGTAGTTCTTCGGTTTGGTCACCAGCAGACCTTCGGCCGATTCACCGGCGATGTTAGACAGGGAAACGTTGGCTACCCCTTCAGGACCCATGAACTGCGTTTTCAGACCTGCAGCACGTGCCTGACGCAGGATCTGCCCCATTTCCGGGTGATAACCGCCGTAGTAAACGAAGTCGATATTCTCTTTCTTCAGACGCGCCACCAGCGTGGAGAAGTCTTTCTCACCGGCGGTGATACCGTCAAAGAACACCACGTTAGCGTTGCCCTTCTTCAGATTTTCCTGCACGGCACGCGCCAGACCTTCACCGTACTGTTGTTTGTCGTGAACGATCGCGATGCGCTGCGGCTTCACTTTTTCCAGAATGTATTTCGCGGCGGTCGGACCCTGGTCTGAGTCCAGGCCCGTGGTGCGCAGCACCAGCTTGTAGCCGCGAGAGGTCAGCTCCGGTGCCGTTGCCGCCGGGGTGATCATCAGAATGCCTTCGTCTTCGTAGATGTCAGACGCGGGCTGAGTGGAAGAGGAGCACAGGTGGCCGATAACGTATTTGATGCCGTCATTAATCACTTTGTTGGCGACTGCGACCGCTTGTTTCGGGTCACAGGCATCATCATATTTAACGATCTGCAGTTTTTCGCCTTTGATTCCGCCTTTGGCATTAATGTCTGCAACCGCTTGTTCTGCGCCAGTAAACTCCTGGTCGCCGTACTGGGCTACCGGACCGGACATCGCACCGACAACAGCGACTTTAATATCGGCCTGAGCCATTGTGCTGAATGCCAACGCGATACATCCTGCCAGTAACGCTTTACCCTTCATATTCATCCTGACCTTCCCCATTCTTATGGTTATTACGACTATTGTGATGTTGTTGTGTAGCGCTTTATTTCGATTATAGGTGTGCAGCTCGCGCATTTTCAGCACACTCTGCTAAAACATACCCCATTTTTATAGTTTTGGAATAGCTAATTTCATATTCAAATAATAAGTGAACGACATAGCGTCGTGCCGCCCGGTAATGGACGGCACAGGTTTATCGTGTCAGCGAGTGGGTGATAATGCCGAGCGCCTGACGAAATTGCGCGTCAGGGATGGTGAGCGGATAAAGAAAACGGATGACGTTGCCATACACGCCGCAACTCAGTAGCAGAAGTCCTTCCTGCAAGGCGCGATCCTGCACCTGCCGCGTGAATTCCGGGGAAGGTTTTCCGCTATGCGGATCGTTGAATTCTACCGCCACCATCGACCCCTGCGCGCGAATATCGGCAATAAACGGGCAGTCCGCTTTTGCCTGGTTCAACGCCTCGACCAGCGTCGTGCCCAATGTAGCGGCGCGGGCGCAGAGCTGTTCTTCATCAATCACATCCAGCACCGCGTGTGCCGCAGCAACCGCCAGCGGGTTACCGGCATACGTTCCCCCCAGACCACCAGGCGCAGGGGCATCCATCACTTCGGAACGGCCAGCGACCGCAGAGAGCGGCATACCGCCTGCCAGGCTTTTCGCCATCGTCATCAGATCAGGCTGTACGCCATGATGCTCCATCGCAAACAGTTTGCCGGTACGGGCAAAGCCGGTTTGCACCTCATCGGCGATCAACAAGATACCGTGGGTATCGCACAACGCCCGCAGCGCCTGCATGAACTCCGTTGGCGCAATATTAAAACCCCCTTCGCCCTGAACCGGTTCAAGAATGATGGCGGCAACCTGATCTGGCGCGATATCGGCTTTGAAAATGCGCTCCAGACTTTGCAGCGCATCGGCGGTGCTCACACCATGTAACGCATTAGGGTACTGAGCGTGATAAACCGAACCAGGGAACGGGCCAAAACCGATTTTGTAAGGTGCCACTTTACCGGTCAGCGCCATCGTCATGAAAGTCCGCCCGTGGAAAGCGCCGCCAAAGGTAATGAGCCCGGGTCGTTTGGTATATGCGCGGGCAATCTTCACCGCGTTTTCCACCGCTTCTGCCCCGGTGGAGAAGAATGCCGTCTTCACCGGCCCGTCAATCGGCACACGTTTATTGATACGTTCCGCCAGTCGGACATAGCTTTCGTAGGGAACAATCTGGTAAGCGGTATGAGTAAAAGACTGGAGCTGTTTTTCGATGGCGGCGATGATTTTTGGGTGACGATGCCCGGTATTCAGCACCGCAATACCAGCGGCAAAATCGATCACCTCACGGCCTTCCACATCCCACAATGTTGCGTTTTCCGCCCTCTCAGCGTAAAAGCCACACATCACGCCGATCCCGCGCGGCGTCGCCTGCAAACGCCGTTCATTCAGTTCGTTATTCTTCATTTTCTTCCCCTAAGATGCGCACAACCCATCGGTAAGTGTTTGCCAGGGGGGAGGAATTCGCCAGATCAGGCGCTAAAAAAACAAAAACCCCGGACAGTTATCCAGGGTTTTAGCGGGGGCTTCGCGGGAGTTACGCTTCGATAGCGGCGCGAAGTTTTTTCATGGCGTTCTTTTCAAGCTGACGCACACGTTCTGCGGAAACACCGTAGCGATCGGCCAGTTCCTGCAGCGTAGATTTGTTATCTTCGTCCAGCCAGCGGGCGCGGATAATATCCTGGCTACGCTCGTCGAGACCTTCCATCGCATGGGTCAGTTTGTTGGCAGCCTGATCTTCCCAGTTATCCTCTTCAATGCCGTCGGCAAAGTTAGAGGTTTTATCCTGCAGATACAGGACGGGCGCCATCGGCTGGCTGTCGGACTCATCGTCCGGGGACATATCAAACGTCATGTCCTGCGCCGCCATACGAGATTCCATCTCGCGGACGTCTTTACTGGAAACACCCAGCTCACGCGCCACCATTTCCACTTCATCCTGATTAAACCAGCCCAGACGCTGCTTGGTTTTACGCAGATTAAAGAACAGCTTACGCTGTGCTTTAGTGGTCGCCACTTTCACGATACGCCAGTTACGCAGGACATATTCGTGGATCTCAGCTTTAATCCAGTGCACGGCGAAGGAAACCAGGCGCACACCCACTTCCGGGTTGAAACGGCGCACGGCTTTCATCAGGCCGATATTCCCTTCCTGAATGAGATCCGCCTGCGGCAGGCCATAGCCCGCATAGTTACGAGCAACATGAACAACAAAGCGCAGGTGAGACAGGATCAGCGTCTTAGCTGCTTCCAGATCGCCCTGGTAATGCAGCTTTTCAGCCAGTGCCCGTTCCTCGTCAGCCGACAACATCGGCCACGCGTTCGCAGCCCGGATGTAAGACTCCAGGTTACCAACAGGGGCTAAAGCTAAATTTTGCATTTCTTTGGTCATTCAAATCCTCTCAATTTTTATCGTCTGGCACCACAGCGATAGATATCAGCAACAACCGTGCCAGCGTTAATGAGCAACGAGATTAGCATTCACTCTTTTATCAGACCGTGATTTTATCCACAAGTTCAATGCAACGTTGTGTATAAATTACGCACAAATTGTGACATGAAGATGAAAAGTGGGGAAGAGACAACAGGAACTCTTTCCCTGCGAACGGAAACCCATTGCAGGGAAAGATTATATCACGGTTTTTTTAATCAGGAGTAAAGTGACGTAAATGTTGAACCGTCGCGAGCCACGCCGCCACCCAGCCGATCATCGAGCAAACCAGCAGCAGTAACAGGCACTCATCGAACGATAAGCCATTGAGATCAAACTTCGTTCCGAAAACTTGCGCCACTTCCGTGACCGCCGACGACAGTCGTAACACCAAAATTTCTGACAAAATCAGTGAAAGAAATGCGCCAGAAAAACCGAGCAATGCGCCGCCGTACAAGAACGGACGCAGGATAAATCCATCCGTCGCACCAATCAGTTTTTGCACGTTAATCGTATCGCGACGGGCAAAGATGCTCAGCCGCACGCTGTTACCAATGACGAGGAAGACGGCGGCAACCATCAGCACACCAATCATCGCCGACACTCGCCCGACCAGACCGGTCAGCGCCGCCAGACGGGCAAACCAGCTGTCGTCCATCCGCACTTCATCAATCCCGTTAATACGAGAGACGCGGTCGCGCAGCGTATTCAGCGAATCGGTGCTCTGGAAGTCGAGTTTCGGGATCACCACCGCCACCGCAGGCAAGGGATTCTCTTCCAGCATATCCAGCGCGCCGCCGAAACCGGACCAGTTGCGGAATTCGCCGAGGGCATCTTCACGAGAAAGGTAATTCACCTTCTCCACACCCTGCTCAGCCTGCAACTGGGCGACGACGCCTGCCGCCGCATCATCATCCAGCGTTTTTTGCAGATAAACGGTGATCTGCGGAGACGGGTAATACTGCGTCGCTGCCTGGTTAACGTTTTTGTAGACCATGTAGCAGACGCTCGGCAGAGTCAGGGAGATGGCAATCACCATCACCGTCAGAAACGTCGCCAGCGGTTTGCTTTTCAGATCCTGTAACGCGCCCTGGAACGCATAGCGCACCTGCTCGTTAAAGACGTTGGTTTTACGTGAGTTCGGCTTTGGCGACGGTTTCGCCCGCTTCGGCGCGTTACGTCCACCGTCACCGGAGGAGCCGCCGGAACGACGAAAACGGTCCAGCCGTCCGCCGAACTGTTTGATTTGATTGATAGCGTCGCGCTTATTCACGGGCTTCGCCTCCATGCAAATGGCCATCACTCAGGGTAAGCATACGGTACGACCGACGGGAAATGAGCCCGATGTCGTGCGTCGCCATCAGCACCGTCACCCCGACGCGGTTAAACTCTTCGAACAGACGCAGAATCCCTTCCGACAGCGCGTCATCCAGGTTACCGGTCGGTTCATCCGCCAGCAGTACCGCTGGCTTGTTCACCACCGCACGGGCGATCCCGACACGCTGCTGTTCACCCCCGGAGAGCTGAATCGGGAAGTTTTTCGCTTTGTCCAGCAGTCCAACCTTGTCCAGCGCCGCCGATACGCGACGACGAATATCATCCCCGCTGGCACCGGCGATAATCAGCGGGATCGCCACATTGTCGAATACCGTTCGGTCCATCAACAGGTGGTGATCCTGGAAAATCATGCCGATCTGACGACGCAAAAACGGCACTTCACGGTTTTTCAGTCGCGTGATGTCATGCCCACTGAAGAGGATTTTCCCGGCGCTGGGCCGCTCAATCCCACAGATAAGCTTCAGCAGGGTACTTTTCCCCGCGCCGGAGTGGCCGGTCAGAAACGCCATCTCGCCCGGCTGCATATGGAATGTGACCCCTTGCAGCGCTTGTCTCCCACCGAGATAGGCCTTGCTGACATGTTCAAAGCGAATCATTGTTAATCCTCTCGGGCAAAAAGTGCCTCTATAAAATCGTCCGCCTTAAACGGACGTAAATCCTCGATACGTTCGCCCACACCAATATAGCGGATAGGGATGCCAAACTGATCGGCCACCGAGAAGATCACCCCACCTTTCGCCGTACCGTCCAGCTTGGTCAGGGTAATACCGGTCAGGCCCACCGCTTCATGGAACAGTTTGGCCTGGCTTATCGCATTCTGCCCGGTGCTGGCATCAAGCGTCAGCATAACTTCATGCGGCGCGTCTTCGTCCAGTTTCTTCATCACGCGAACGATTTTTTTCAGTTCTTCCATCAGGTGCGATTTGTTTTGCAGACGACCTGCGGTATCGGCAATCAGCACATCAATGTGTCGCGCCTTCGCGGCCTGAATGGCGTCGAAGATAACGGAAGCGGAATCCGCGCCGGTATGCTGGGCAATCACCGGAATATTGTTACGCTGACCCCAGACCTGCAACTGTTCGACCGCTGCGGCGCGGAACGTATCGCCCGCCGCCAGCATCACGGATTTCCCTTGCTGTTCAAACTGGCGCGCCAGCTTACCGATGGTGGTGGTTTTCCCCACCCCATTCACGCCGACCATCAGAATAACAAACGGCGTTTTACCTTCAACGTTCAGCGGTTCATCGACTTTCGCCAGAATCTCGCCCATCTCGTCTTTCAGCAGTCCGTACAGCGCTTCAGCATCTTTAAGCTGTTTGCGGCTGGCGCCTTCCGTCAGATTGGCGATGATTTTGCGCGTGGTTTCCACGCCCACATCGGCAATCAGCAGTTGTTCTTCCAGCTCTTCAAACAGATCATCGTCGATTTTTTTACCACGGAACAGACTGATAAATCCGGAACCGAGGTTTTCTTTGGTTTTCAGTAAACTGCGTTTCAGACGCGCGAAAAAACCTTCTTTGGTCGGTTTTTCCTGTTCCTGAATCATCTCTTCGACCGGCGCGTCTTTTTCCGCCAGCGGAACGATCATTTGCGCGTCTTCCGCCGCTTCCGCCGCCAGCGCTTGTGCTTCCAACTCTTCGTCGGTCAGTTCCGGTTCGTTTTGCGCCTCTTCTTCTACCGCTTCAACAATCTCAACGGTTTCCGCTTCGGCCTGCCACTCTTCGGCGGAGGTTTCCTCTTCGGCTTTCACCTCTTCCGGCAACGGCAGCTCTTCGTGCGCAACGGCAATCTGCGGCTCAACCTGCGCGTCAACATGCTCTTTCGCGACAGTGGGTTCTGCTGACTGGATGGTTTCGATTTCCTGAACCTGTTCCGTCACCTCAACCACTTCCTCAGCAAAGGCTTCAGCCTCTTCTTTGCTGTGAAGCGGCGCTTGCGCTTCTACGTCAGCCGCCGTTTCAACGGGTTCGTCGGACGGTAATTGCGCTTCAACACCCTGCTGATCTTCGGTTTTTTGTTCTTGTTCCTGCTCTTTTTCACCAAAGCCCAGCCAGGAAAAGAAGCCACGTTTTTTCTGTTTTGCCATCTGCGATTACGCTCCTGGGGACTCATTCTCTTGCCGCTTTGAGGCATCCTGAATGATTTTGTGTATAGACGCTAAAAAAAATGATGAAATAGTCTATCACTTTACTTAATCCACATCACCGCCTGGAATCATCTGCACGCGGCGGTTTGAGCAACAGAAATGAAAAAAACGAATCACTCAGGTAGCGGCCAAATCCGCATTATTGGCGGACAATGGCGCGGCCGCAAACTCCCGGTCCCCGATAGCCCTGGTCTCCGTCCGACAACGGATCGCGTGCGTGAAACGCTGTTTAACTGGCTGGCACCGGTGATAGTAGAAGCCCAATGTCTGGACTGTTTTGCCGGAAGCGGCGCACTGGGGCTGGAAGCGCTATCACGCTATGCCGCTGGCGCCACGCTGCTGGAGAGGGATCGCGCAGTCTCTCAGCAGTTACAAAAGAACCTGGCTACGCTGAAAGCAGGGAATGCAAAAGTCGTTAACACGAATACCCTGACATTCCTGACGCAGTCAGGCACGCCGCATAACGTGGTATTTGTCGATCCGCCGTTTCGTAAAGGGTTACTGGAAGAGACCTTAAACCTGCTGGAAACTCACGGCTGGCTGGCGGATGTTGCCTGGATTTACGTGGAAAGCGAAGTGGAAAACGGTCTGCCGCCCGTGCCGACGAACTGGTCATTGTACCGGGAAAAAATCGCCGGGCAGGTCGCGTACCGTTTGTATCAACGCGAAGCACAAGGAGAAAGCGATGCTGATTAATCTTGGTCGACTACTGATGCTCGGCGTGTGGGCATTCTTATTGTTAAACCTGGTGCAACCCTTCCCGCGACCGCTCAACATCTTCGTTAACGTCGCCCTCGTGTTCATGGTACTGATGCACGGCATGCAGCTGGCGCTACTGAAGTCCACCCTGCCCAAAGACGGACCGCAAATGACCACCGGTGAGAAAGTCCGTATTTTCCTGTTTGGCGTGTTTGAGCTGCTGGTCTGGCAGAAGAAGTTTAACGTTAAAAAGTAATACGGCATGAAGGTGCCGGATAGCGCTTCGCTTATCCGGCTTACCCAGGTGAGCGGTTTCCCGTCTTATGGCTGAGCAACAAACTCGACGAAGCGCGACCCTTTGTAGCTTAGCGTCCCTTTATCCCCCACCGTCAGCGCATGATACTGACGCGCCTCCAGGCGGAAGGTCTTTTCCAGCCCGCCGTTCTGTGGTTTAAAGCTCACCTCATAGCGCATACTGGTTCCCGCTGGCGTGACCTGCTGCTGTCGGGAACGTCGGTCGTTGATGGGCTTTTCACGTTTATTGCTGACCACCATTTGCGCCTGACGAAGCGGTGCCGCATCGTTATCGGCTTTTTCCCGCCGCTGTTGCATAAAGCGGAATGAGGCGGCAACGATAATTAACACAATGATAATAATGAAGAAAAGTGGCGGCTTACTCATATTGATAACCCATCAGAAAATGCGGAAATAAGCATACCCTGCCCGTTATGGTGTTGTCATCAGGCGGTCGCGGCCTCTACACTGAACATCAGGGTTGTGAGCATACCGCTTACGAAAAAATAACGAATTCAAGGAACTATGATGCTTTGGTCGTTTATCGCTGTCTGCCTTTCCGCATGGTTATTTGTGGATGCCTCCTACCGTGGACCCGCCTGGCAACGCTGGGTCTTTAAACCCGTCACCTTATTACTCCTGCTGTTACTGGCCTGGCAGGCGCCGATGTTCAACGCCGTGAGCTATCTGGTGCTGGCCGGTCTTTGCGCCTCACTGGTTGGCGATGCGCTAACATTATTGCCGCGTCAGCGACTGCTCTATGCGATTGGCGCCTTTTTCCTCTCGCACCTGTTGTACACCATCTATTTTGCCAGCCAGATGACGCTCTCTTTCTTCTGGCCGCTACCGCTGGTGCTGATGGTGCTGGGCGCGCTGCTGATTGCGGTGATCTGGACACGCCTTGAAGAACTGCGCTGGCCGGTGTGTACCTTTATCGCCATGACGCTGGTGATGGTCTGGTTAGCCGGTGAGCTGTGGTTTTTCCGCCCCACCGCACCTGCGCTGTCGGCGTTTTTGGGCGCGTCGCTGCTGTTCATTGGCAACATCGTCTGGCTGGGCAGTCATTACCGCTGTCGTTTCCGCGCGGACAACGCTATCGCCGCCGCCTGCTACTTTGCCGGGCACTTCCTGATCGTCCGCTCGCTTTATCTCTAATAACGCTTGACTCTGGAGTCGACTCCAGAGTGTATCCTCCGGTTAATGAGAAAATTATCATCAACCGGAGGATGCCATGTCGATACCTGCTCACAATGGCAAAAAAGCCCCACAATTTTCATCTTTCAAGCCAGCTCCCACGCCGCAGAAGCCCGATGACTGCTGCTGCGAAGGCGCATGCTCAGCCCCTGAACCTATTGTTGAAACGGTAAAAGGCACCCGCTATAGCTGGAAAGTATCCGGGATGGACTGCGCCGCCTGCGCCCGCAAAGTAGAAAACGCGGTGCGCCAGGTCAGCGGCGTCAACCAGGTTCAGGTGCTGTTTGCCACCGAGAAACTGGTCGTCGACAGCAACGGCGATCTTCGCCTGCAAATCGAGCATGCGGTGCAAAAAGCGGGTTACACCCTACGCGATGAACAGGCGAAGGAAGAAACGCCTGAATCCCGCTTTAAAGAGAACCTGCCGCTGCTCACGCTTCTCGTCATGATGGCGCTCAGTTGGGGACTGGAGCAGTTCAACCATCCGTTCGGCCAACTGGCATTCATCGCCACGACGCTGGTCGGCCTGTTCCCGATTGCCCGCCAGGCGCTACGGCTGATAAAAACCGGCAGTTGGTTTGCCATTGAAACGCTGATGAGCGTCGCGGCTATCGGGGCGCTGTTCATCGGTGCCACAGCAGAAGCGGCGATGGTATTGCTGCTGTTCCTGATTGGCGAACGCCTCGAAGGCTGGGCCGCCAGTCGCGCCCGCAAAGGGGTCAGCGCGCTGATGGCGCTGAAACCGGAAACCGCGACACGTCTGCGCGACGGCGTACGCGAAGAGGTGGCGATCAACACGCTGCAACCGGGCGACATCATTGAAGTCGCTGCCGGGGGACGTCTCCCTGCCGACGGTAAACTGGTCTCTGGTTTTGCCAGTTTTGATGAGAGTGCGTTGACGGGAGAATCGATCCCGGTGGAACGCGCCACCGGTGAAAAAGTCCCGGCGGGGGCGACCAGCGTGGACCGTCTCGTCACGCTGGAAGTGCTCTCTGAACCGGGTGCCAGCGCGATTGACCGCATTCTGAAGTTAATCGAAGAGGCCGAGGAGCGTCGTGCGCCAATCGAGCGTTTTATCGACCGCTTCAGCCGAATTTATACGCCGGCGATTATGGCCGTCGCCCTGCTGGTGACGCTCGTCCCGCCGCTGCTGTTCGCGGGATCCTGGCAGGAGTGGATTTATAAAGGGTTAACGCTGCTGCTAATCGGCTGTCCGTGTGCGCTGGTCATCTCTACACCGGCAGCCATCACTTCTGGACTGGCGGCAGCAGCTCGTCGCGGGGCATTGATTAAAGGCGGCGCGGCGCTGGAACAGTTGGGCCGTATCACCCAGGTCGCCTTTGATAAAACCGGGACGTTGACCGTCGGGAAACCGTGCGTCACGGCAATTCATCCGGCCACCGGCGTCAGTGAGTCTGAACTGCTGGCGCTGGCAGCGGCTGTCGAGCAAGGCGCAACGCATCCACTGGCGCAGGCCATTGTGCGCGAAGCACAAACCGCAGGGCTGACGATCCCATCCGCCGAGGGGCAACGGGCGCTGGTAGGGTCAGGGATTGAAGCGCAGGTGAATGGCGAAAGCGTTCTGATTTGCGCTGCCGGGAAACGTCCTGCCGACGCCTTTGCCGGAGAGATTAACCAGCTTGAAAGCGCCGGGCAGACGGTCGTTCTGGTCCTGCGCAATGAGACCGTGATCGGCGTCATCGCCCTGCAGGATACGCTACGCGACGATGCCCGTTCCGCCATCCGCGAACTGAATGCGCTGGGCGTGAACGGCGTGATCCTGACTGGCGATAACCCGCGCGCGGCAGCCGCCATTGCTGGCGAGCTGGGTCTGACGTATAACGCCGGGCTGCTACCGGAAGATAAAGTGAAGGCGGTCACCACGCTCAATCAACAGTCGCCGCTGGCAATGGTGGGGGATGGCATTAACGATGCGCCGGCGATGAAGGCCGCCGCTATCGGGATCGCGATGGGTAGCGGCACCGATGTGGCGCTGGAAACGGCGGACGCCGCACTGACGCATAACCGCCTTACCGGGCTGGTGCAGATGATCCAACTGGCGCGTGCGACCCACGCCAATATCCGTCAGAACATCACCATTGCGCTGGGACTGAAGGGGATATTTCTTGTCACCACGCTGCTCGGAATGACCGGTCTGTGGCTGGCGGTGCTGGCGGATACCGGGGCAACGGTGCTGGTTACCGCCAATGCGCTCAGATTGTTACGTAAAGGATAACGTTTTTTTGCCGGATGGCGCTAACGCTTATCCGGCATAACAAGATTACTGGCCTTTACGCACCAGATAGCGGTACGGCAGAGAGTCAGTCTCTTTTGCCACCAGCTCATGCTCCATAAACGTACAGAAGCCGGGAATGTCGCGGGTGGTCGCCGGGTCGTCCGCCACAATCAGCAGCGTTTCGCCGGTCCGCATGTTGCGTACGGTTTTACGCACCATCATCACCGGTTCCGGGCAGCGGAGCCCCTGGGCATCAAGGGTATGGTCGGGAGAGGAAAACAGATCGCTCATCGTGGTCTCATTCACTAAAAAAACGGCTGTAGTTTACGCTCAGTTCGGAAGTAAGCCAATCAGGTTAACGATTGCGTGAAAAATAGCCATTGCAATGCCACCGCAAAGCAGTATTATGCGGCGGCCTGAAAAAAGGAAGACGCGTTATAGGCGCCATCAGTTTGTTTAAGGTCAGCGCACAGCGCCCGGAGCGTACACGTCGTACGTGAGGAGCGCGAGCACTGCCCGAGAGCAAAATGGCAAGTAAAATAGCATCTGGCACGAATTGGGTTCCCTCACCCCAATCATCAATTAAAAAGGTACAATATGGCTCCGTTCACACAATCGCAGCGCGTAAAAGCGTTGTTCTGGCTATCGCTATTCCATCTGCTGGTGATCACCTCCAGTAACTATCTGGTCCAGCTCCCGGTCTCCATTTTTGGTTTCCATACCACCTGGGGCGCGTTTAGCTTTCCGTTTATTTTCCTCGCTACCGATCTGACCGTGCGCATTTTTGGCGCGCCATTGGCCCGTCGAATTATCTTTGCGGTGATGATGCCAGCGTTGCTGATCTCTTATGTGATTTCGTCGCTGTTCTATATGGGCTCCTGGCAGGGATTCGGGGCACTGATGCACTTCAATCTGTTTGTCGCCCGTATCGCAGTCGCCAGCTTTATGGCCTATGCACTGGGACAAATTCTCGATGTGCATGTCTTTAACCGCCTGCGACAGAACCGCCGCTGGTGGATGGCCCCGACCGCCTCAACGCTGTTTGGCAACGTCAGCGATACCCTTGCCTTTTTCTTCATTGCCTTCTGGCGCAGTCCGGATGCCTTCATGGCCGAGCACTGGATGGAAATCGCCATCGTCGATTACTGTTTCAAAGTGCTGATCAGCATCCTGTTCTTCCTGCCGATGTATGGCGTATTGCTGAATATGTTGCTGAAAAAACTGGCAGATAAATCTGAAATCCCGGCGATGCAGACAAGTTGAGCTAAAGGTTCCTTTTCCGGGTTGTGATAAGATGAACGGATGCGCCGTTATGGCCGTTTATCGAAAGGAAGAAGTCAATGCGTAATCTGGTTAAATATGTCGGTATTGGCCTGCTGGTTATGGGGCTGGCGGCCTGTGATAATAGTGATACAAAAGCGCCGGCAGAAGGCACGGCGGCAGAAAGCAACGCAACCGGTCAGCCGGTTTCTCTGCTGGATGGCAAACTGAGTTTCTCACTGCCGGCAGATATGACGGACCAGAGTGGCAAGCTGGGTACGCAGGCCAACAATATGCACGTCTACTCTGACGCGACCGGCCAGAAAGCGGTGATTGTCATCGTCGGTGATAACAGCAACGAAGAGCTGTCCGTGCTGGCAAAACGCCTTGAAGATCAGCAGCGCAGCCGTGACCCGCAGTTGCAGGTGGTGACCAACAAATCCATCGAGCTGAAAGGTCACACGCTGCAACAGTTAGACAGCATCATCTCGGCGAAAGGCCAGACCGCTTACTCTTCTGTGGTGCTGGGAAAAGTCGATAACCAACTGCTGACTCTGCAAATTACGCTGCCAGCGGACGACCAGCAGAAAGCGCAGACGGCCGCTGAAAACATCATCAATACGCTGGTTATTCAGTAACCATCAGGACGACGAGACGGCCTCTGGCGATTCCTGCAGAGGCCGTTTTTTTAACCGCCAGGTTAGCAGCAACGCAACCGCCACCAGCCCTGCCGCCGCCAGGTAAATGACCGGCACGCCAGCCCAGGTCATCACCAGCCCAGCCAACGGTCCCGTCACCCCCAGCGACAGATCCATAAACACCGTATACGTCGCCAGCGCCGAGCCCTGATTCTGCTGCGGCACCGCTTTGACCGCCACCACGCCAAGCGCCGGGAAGACCAGCGAAAAACCCATTCCTGTCAGCAGCACACCGATTTTTGCCATCCACGGCATCATCGCCACTCCCACCAGCAGCAGTCCGACTATCTCGACGCTAAAGCAGATCATCGCCACATTCAGACCGCCCAGGCGATTGATGCCGTTGGGAAACAGCAAACGCGTTCCGACAAACGCACAGCTAAACAGGGTGAGCGCGAATGCCGCGCCATCCCAGCCTTTGGCGTCATAGAACAGCGTGATAAAGGTGGCTATCACCCCGAAACCCGCCGAGGCCAGCGCCAGGGCCATTCCGTATAGCCAGACGCGTCCAAGCACCGCGCGAAACGGCAAAGGCTTCCCTTTGCTCGCTTTCACCGCAGGGCGCGGAATCGCTAACAAAATGGCCAGCAGCGCGATACCCATGATAATCAGCGCTAATCCCTGTAGTCCGCCCCAACGGTAAAACAGCACGCCGAGCGGCGCGCCGACCGCCATCGCCCCGTAAGTCACAATACCGTTCCAGGAGATCACCCGCCCGATGTGCAACGAGCCCACCACGCCAACACCCCATAGCGTCGAGCCGGTCCCGGCGAAACTCTGTCCAATCCCCAGAATCACGCGGCCCAGACACAGCAGCAGCAAACTGACAACCGGCCAGCTACTGGCGCTTCCTGCCAGAAAATAGCCCGCCCCGCTGAGAAAACAGCCGCACAGGCCAAAAACCACAATCTTTTTTGGCCCGAGCAGATCAGCATAGCGTCCGGCATGAGGGCGACTGAGCAAAGTCGCGAAGTATTGCAGGCTGATGACCAGCCCCGCCCAGAAGGCGCTAAACCCCATAACATCATGCACATAGCCAGGCAAAACCGCGAGCGGCAGGCCGATGGTCAGGTAGCTGGCACAGTTGAACATCACAACAGAAACAATGCGCAGATTGAGGCGCAATCCAGTAAGCGCCGGTTCAGCGACGGGTTCGGGCATGGGGATCACCACGTTTTTACAACAATGTTTCATTTCTACCACGCCACGCCGGGAAAATCAGCAGCCAGATTAGGAATATCGGCAGCCAGCGAGCCGCTACACTTAATGAAAATCAAAAAAGGATGTAAACATGACAACCCCTCAACCCGACAAAGCCGGTCTACATATTCTGCTCAAACTGGCCTCGCTGGTCGTCATTCTCGCCGGGATCCACGCCGCCGCAGATATCATTGTGCAACTATTACTGGCGCTCTTTTTCGCCATTGTCCTCAATCCACTGGTCACCTGGTTTATCCGGCGGGGAGTGAAACGCCCTGTGGCGATCACCATTGTGGTGGTCGTGATGCTGTTCGTGCTCACCGCGCTGATTGGCGTGCTGGCGGCCTCGGTGAATGAATTTATTGCCATGCTGCCGAAATACAACAAGGAGCTGACACGTAAGCTTTTGTATCTGCAAGATATGATGCCATTTCTGAATCTGCATATGTCGCCAGAGCGCATGTTGCAACGCATGGATTCGGAGAAAATTGTCACCTTCACCACCACGCTGATGACCGGCCTCTCGGGGGCGATGGCCAGCGTTGTGTTGTTGGTGATGACGGTTGTCTTTATGTTGTTTGAGGTCCGCCATGTGCCCTACAAAATGCGTTTTGCACTGCACAATCCGCAAATCCACATCGCCGGACTGCACAGGGCGCTGAAGGGGGTCTCTCACTATCTGGCGTTAAAAACGCTGCTCAGCCTGTGGACCGGGGTCATTGTCTGGTTGGGGCTGGAACTGATGAACATTCAGTTTGCCCTGATGTGGGGAGTGCTGGCGTTCCTGCTGAACTATGTACCCAATATTGGCTCGGTGATTTCCGCCGTTCCACCGATGGTTCAGGCGCTGCTTTTCAACGGCGTTTATGAGTGTGTGCTGGTGGGGGCGCTGTTCCTGGTGGTCCATATGGTATTGGGCAACATGGTTGAACCGCGCATGATGGGGCATCGCCTGGGCATGTCGACGCTGGTGGTGTTCCTTTCTTTACTGATCTGGGGCTGGTTGCTCGGCCCGGTGGGGATGTTGCTCTCCGTTCCCCTGACCAGCGTCTGTAAAATCTGGATGGAGACCACAACGGGCGGCAGCAAACTGGCAATATTACTGGGCCCTGGGCGACCGAAAAATCGATTACCGGGATAAACCCGCCCTACCAACCAGGGTAGTTTTATTCCCTTACCGGTGAAAGTATTATAAGGCGCGCTTTTGTTACCTGGATGTTTCAATAAGCGCGGTTTCCTTCGCGAAATGAGTTCCAGGTTTTTCCGCAGTGCATTTAATTCAAATTAAATGGTATCGACAATTTAATTTAAGTGAAAATTAACTAATACCATGATAATCCGGAAGATAAACGTCTTCAGCCTGCATGAATTAATTTCAGAATTTTCACGGTGTCCCGTCAAAGTTAACATTAAAAATAGTCGGTATCATTGTAACTAAAACGCAATTCAGAAATGCATTCAACGTTAATATAAATAGTAATTTTGATAGGGAGTTTTCATGAAACAATACATTAAGTGGTTTGCGGCGATTGCCGTTGTCGGTGCGCTGGCAGGTTGTGCGCGTACTGCCCCCATCGATCAGGTGCACTCTTCGGTGACCGCAGGCCATACTCAGGATCAGGTGAAAAACGCGATCCTGAAAGCAGGCGTTCAGCGTAAATGGATCATGACGGAAGCGGGTCCGGGCGTGATCAAAGCGCGTCAGCAGTCTCGCGACCACGTTGCAGAAGTGCGTATTACCTACACCGCCTCCAGCTACGATATCAAATACGACAGCAGCTTCAACCTGCAGGCTTCTGGCGGTAAAATTCATAAAAACTACAACCGTTGGGTCCGTAACCTGGATAAAGATATTCAGTTGAACCTGTCTGCGGGTGCGGGTCTGTAATATCTCCTAAAGTCGGGTCGTTTGCGGCCCGATAACCTCTTTTTGTCTTTTAACAGGTTGTACTCGCTATGTACGAACAGGACTCCCTCAGCGCACTGGATGCGATCACGGAAGCGCAGCGTATCGCCTTCGCCCCCATGCTGTTTCAAACCGCACTTTGCCTGCGAAATGCTGATGTGCTGGCGTATCTTGACCGCCAGGGAAAACAGGGTGCAACACTGGAAGAGATCACCGAAAACAGTCACGTTAACGAATATGCAGTCGGTGTCTTGCTGGATATGGGATTAAGCGGACGCATCATCACCCATAAAGCGGGACGCTATTATCTGGCGAAAATCGGACATTTCCTTTTGCATGACACGATGACTCGCGTGAATATGGATTTCACCCACGACGTCTGTTATCAGGGATTGTTCTTTTTAGAGAATGCTCTGAAAGAAGGAAAACCGTCCGGGTTAAAAGTGTTTGGCGACTGGCCAACTATTTATCCGGCATTGTCGCAATTACCGCCGTCCGCGCGTGAAAGTTGGTTCGCCTTCGATCATTACTATTCTGACGGGGCGTTTGACGCCGCATTACCGCATGTATTCGCCAGTTGTCCTGCAACCCTGTACGATGTAGGCGGAAATACGGGAAAATGGGCAATACGCTGTAGTCAATTCGACGAAAATATCGCGATAACGTTATTAGATTTGCCACAACAAATTGCACTTGCCCGCGAAAATATCGAAAATGCAGGATTATCCGATCGCATCGGTTTTCATGCGGTGGATATGCTTGGCGATGCGCCTTTACCCACTCAGGCCGATATCTGGTGGATGAGTCAATTTCTTGACTGTTTTTCACCGGAGCAAATTGTCGCCATGCTCAGCAAGGTTGCCCGTGTGATGAAACCCGGCGCAAGACTGTGCATTATGGAGCTGTTCTGGGATGCGCAGCGTTTTGAAGCCGCCTCATTCAGTTTGAATGCGTCTTCGCTTTATTTTACCTGCATGGCGAACGGCAACAGCCGTTTCTACAGCGCAGAGAAATTTTATGGCTATCTGGACAAGGCAGGGTTCCAGGTGGACGAACGCCACGACAACTTAGGCGTTGGACATACCTTATTGATATGTCAAAAGAAAAAATAACAAAGTAGCATCTGAACGCTACTGGAATCACCGGTTTACCGCGGACGCGCGTTGATGAAATTCTCACTAAACATTACCGACTGGCGGGCGATGGCGCCAGGTCTGAGCGAATTGATACAGTGGCTGCAATGGTCACGGCATCCGCACGCCATCGATCCGTCGGCGGCACAAGGCAAACTGCGTGAACTGCCGATGATGACCGCCCGTCGTCTAAGCTCCGGCAGTAAACTGGCCGTCGAGTGCGGACTGGCGATGTTGCGTCGCCACGATATTGATGCGGTGCTATACACCAGTCGCCACGGAGAGCTCGAACGTAACTACCGGATTCTGCACGCGCTGGCGACAGAACAGGCGCTCTCGCCGACCGATTTTGCCCTGTCGGTACACAATTCAGCGGTGGGCAACCTGACTATCGCGGCTAAACACCCTATCGTCTCGTCATCACTTTCCGCCGGGCGCGATACCTTCCAGCAGGGGCTATGTGAAGTCATCTGCCTGCTACAGGCGGGTTATCAGCGCGTGCTTATGGTCGATTTCGACGGTTTTCTTCCCGAGTTTTACCACCCGCGCCTTCCGGAAAATATGCCAACCTGGCCGTACGCCACCGCGCTGGTCTGCGAAGCAGGTAACGACTGGGTGTGTCAGAGCGAACCGGCTCAGGCTGGCGCTGAAACGCCACTCCCGCAAAGCCTGTTGTTTTTACAGCACTATTTGCAGAATGCCCGCTCGTTTAGCCTTCCGGGTGAGCGAGTGAACTGGCACTGGAGTCGGTCATGAAAGGGGTTATCTCCACGCTGAACCGACTCTGGCGAATCGCCATGACCGGCTTCTGCTTCGCCCTCTTCGGACTCGGCGGGCTGCTGCTTTCGGTCGTCTGGTTTAACGTTTTATTAGTGTTCGTATGGGACAATGCCCGGCGTCGCCGCATTGCCCGACGCAGCATTGCCGCCAGCTTCCGTCTCTTTTTAACGGTAACCCGAGTGCTGGGCGTGCTGGATTATCAGATGAACGGGGTGGATATTTTGCGTCAGGAACGCGGATGTCTGGTGGTCGCCAATCACCCCACCCTGATCGATTATGTCCTGCTGGCGTCGGTGATGCCCGAAACAGACTGTCTGGTGAAGAGCGCGCTGCTGAAGAACCCGTTCCTCAGCGGCGTAGTGCGTGCTGCGGATTATCTGGTGAACAGCCAAGCCGACGCCCTGTTACCGGCCAGTCAGCAACGCCTGGCGCAGGGCGATACGATTTTAATTTTCCCCGAAGGCACCCGCACTCGCCCCGGCGAGACCATGACGCTGCAACGCGGCGCGGCGAATATCGCCGTGCGCTGCGGCAGCGATATTCGCGTGGTGACCATCCATTGCAGCCAGCGCATGCTGGATAAAGAAAGCAAATGGTATCAGGTGCCGCCCGTAAAACCGCTGTTTACCGTCGAGGTACGCGAGCGGGTAAAGATCGACCACTTTTACGACGCAAATTTACAAGAACCGGCGCTGGCGGCAAGACAGCTAAACCGGCATCTTTTGCTTCAATTACAACCAGGTACGTTACCTCTCTCAGGAATTAATGATGCAAGCGCTTTATCTTGAAATTAAAAATCTCATCATAACAACATTGAATCTGGACGAACTGTCAACAGACGACATTGACACCGAGGCGGCGCTGTTTGGCGACGGCCTGGGGCTGGACTCGATTGATGCCCTGGAACTGGGACTGGCGGTAAAAAATCAGTACGGCGTGGTGCTGTCTGCGGAAAGTGAAGAGATGCGCCAGCACTTCTTCTCCGTCGCCACGCTGGCATCGTTCATTAATGCGCAACGTGCCTGAGGAGAGTCCGTTATGACCGATCAACACGCCATTTATAACGAAGTCTCTGCGCTGCTGGTTAAGCTGTTTGAGATAGACCCACAGGAAATCAAACCTGAAGCGCGTCTGTACGACGATCTTGAGCTGGACAGCATCGATGCGGTCGACATGATCGTCCATCTGCAAAAGAAAACCGGTAAGAAGATCAAACCGGAAGAGTTCAAAGCCGTACGCACCGTGCAGGATGTCGTTGACGCGGTAGAACGCCTGCTTAAAGAAGCCTGATTCGCCGTGTCGGGCGTTCGCGCGTTGCCTGTGCTGACAGGCGTGCTGCTGCTTGCCTGGCCTTTCCTGATTTGGTTTGGCCTGGCGCACCACAGCCTGCAGTGGTTACTGCCGCTGATGGCACTATTGCTGTTCTTACGCTTTCGCCAGACCCGGCGACAGGCGGGTCCGTTGCGCGTCGTCACCCAGGTGGTGGCCGCAGTGGGTATCACCCTGTGCGTCGCCAGCTACCTGCTTAAAACCCATCAGCTTCTGCTGTTTTATCCGGTTGTGGTGAATGCCGTCATGCTTGCCGTTTTTGGCGGTTCGCTCTGGTCATCGATGCCCATCGTTGAACGACTGGCGCGACTGCGCGATCCCCAACTCCCGGCTGTGGCGGTGCGTTACACCCGCCGGGTGACGCAGATCTGGTGCGCCTTTTTTATCTTCAACGGCGGCGTGGCGTTGTTTACCGCCCTCCACGGCGATATGGCAATGTGGACCGCATGGAATGGCATGATTGCCTACCTGCTGATGGGGTTACTGATGGGCAGCGAATGGCTGGTACGCCATTGGATGATGAATCGAGACTTGCAATGAAACAGACCCTGACGCTTGCCGAATGGCTCACCTCCCCCCGTCCAGCGAACACGCCTGTCGCCTGGCAGGATGAACGCCACTGGACGCTCGGTCACTTGCGCCACGATGTCGCGCTGTTGATGACACGCCTGCAACAGCAAAAAGGCGATCGCTGGGCGCTCTGTTTTGAAAACAGCTATCTGTTTATTGTCGCGCTGCTGGCGACCCTGCATGCAGGGAAAACACCCGTGATCCCGGGGCATAACCGCGTCTCTTTGCTCGACGAACAGCGGGCGTTGTTTGACGGCGTACTGAGCGATAAAACGCTCGGCTGGCAGGGGCCGCTGTGGGTGGTTAGCTCAGCAATGACGCTCAGCGATGAAGCGTGCCTCTTCCCACCCCTTCGCCACGATGCATATGTCGAGCTGTTTACCTCCGGCTCGACGGGGCAACCGAAGCGCATCGTCAAACCCATTGCCCGTCTGGACCATGAAGCCGAACTGCTGGCGGCGCGCTTTGCCGACCGCCTGGCGGGGTGCAGAGTGGTAGCCTCCGTCGTGCCGCAGCATCTGTACGGTCTGACGTTTCGTATTTTCCTGCCAATGGCGCTCGGTCTGCCGCTGCATGCGGCCATGCTCTACTACGCGGAGCAACTGGCTGCGTTGGGTCACGAACATCGCTATGTGTTTATCAGCAGCCCGGCGTTTTTAAAACGTCTCGACCACCAGCTTCCCGCACCGCCGGTGGCAATGATTTTGTCGGCTGGCGGCATGTTACCGTGGCAGGACGTCACGCAAACCGCCGCCTGGCTGAACGTCTGGCCGGATGAAATCTACGGCAGCACCGAAACCGGTATTCTGGCCTGGCGCTATCGCCAGCAGGAGAATGTCACCTGGCTGCCCTTCCCAGGCGTGTCATTTACCGCAGAAGATGCCGCATTTCGCGTCTTTTCTCCGCTGATTGCCGACGCTAACGGTCTGCTGCTTGACGATATCCTGCAGTTTGAGCCAAACGGTCAGTTCCGCCTGATGGGACGCCGTGGACGGGTCGTTAAAATTGAAGAGAAGCGTATTTCGCTCAGCGAAGTCGAACAACGCCTGCTGGAACTAAAGGGCATCCGCGAGGTCGCCGCCCTGCCGATCACCCGTGGCGGTCGCCAGGGCGTGGGCGTACTGCTGGTACTGGATGACGAGGCGCGCCATCGCTGGCAGAACAGCGGTGGAAAAACCCAGGAGCTGACGTGGCGGCGAGCACTGCTACCGTGGCTCGAGCCGGTCGCCGTACCGCGTTACTGGCGGGTGATCGACGAAATCCCGGTCAACAGTATGAATAAGCGTGTCTATGCGCAATTACAGGAGTTGTTTCATGATACCCCATGAAATTGAGCGCCATCAGGCACAGCCCCAACAGGTCGAGATCGTCTTGCATCTCGATCCTTCTCTTTTTTGGTTTAGCGGCCATTTTGCCGTGCAGCCGCTGCTGCCGGGCGTCGCACAGATTGACTGGGTGATGCACTATGCCACCACTCTGCTCGCTCCCGGCTGGCGTTTTCACAGCATTCAGAACGTGAAGTTCCAGGCACCGCTGCTGCCGGAAAACACCGTCACGCTAACGCTGAGCTGGCAGGAAGCGCGTCAGATCCTGACGTTCAGCTATCAACGCCACGATGGCGACGCGCGCCATACCGCCAGCAGCGGGAAGATCCGGCTATGTCGTTAACCTTTTCCCCCTGCGTGCTGATCCCCTGCTATAACCACGGCGCCATGATGCCGCGTGTCCTGACACGCCTGCAGCCGTTTAATCTGCCGTGTATTGTGGTGGACGACGGCAGCGATGCCGCCACGCAGCAGGAACTGGACAGACTCGCCGAGGACACCTCCGGTCTGACCTTAATCCGTCTGGCGGAAAATGCCGGAAAAGGCGCGGCGGTGATCCGCGGATTAGAGGCGGCGGCAGAGGCCGGATTTACCCATGCCGTCCAGGTCGATGCCGACGGTCAACATGCCATTGAAGACATTCCAAAACTGCTGGAACTGGCGCAGGCCCATCCCGCCGCGCTGATCTCCGGACAGCCGATTTACGATGATTCCATTCCCCGTTCGCGTCTGTACGGGCGCTGGATAACCCATGTCTGGGTATGGATTGAAACCCTTTCCCTGCAACTGAAAGACAGTATGTGCGGCTTTCGCGTCTACCCTGTCGCCCCCACGCGCCAGCTGGCGCAGCGGGTAACGCTCGGTAAGCGAATGGATTTTGACACCGAAGTGATGGTGCGTCTCTGGTGGCAGGGCACCCCCAGCTATTTTGTCCCGACTCGCGTGACCTATCCGCCGGACGGGCTGTCGCACTTCGATGCTTTCAAAGATAACTGTCGCATTTCGCTGATGCATACGCGCCTGTTCTTCGGCATGTTGCCGCGCATCCCGTCACTGCTGCTGCGTCGAACGTCGCCGCACTGGGCGCGCCAGCAGGAGGTGAAAGGGCTGTGGGGAATGCGCCTGATGTTGCTGGTCTGGCGGCTGCTGGGACGCAAAGCGTTCACCTTGCTGCTGTATCCGGTGGTCGGTGTTTACTGGCTGACGGCGTCCACCGCTCGCCAGGCCTCACAGAACTGGATCGCCCGCGTGCGTGAGCAATTGGCCGCGCGGCAGAGACCGGTGCCGGCTAACCTCACCAGCTACCAACACTTCCTGCGTTTTGGTAACGCGATGCTCGATAAAATCGCCAGTTGGCGCGGTGAACTGCATTTTGGTCGCGACGTGGTGTTTGCGCCAGGGGCTGAAGCAGCGCTGAATGTGAGCGATCCTCGCGGCAAGCTGCTGCTGGCCTCGCACCTGGGCGATGTTGAAGCCTGTCGCGCGCTGGCGCAGTTGCAGGGCAGCAAAACCATCAACGCGCTGGTGTTCAGCGATAATGCCCGGCGTTTTAAGCAGATTATGGAAGAGATGGCCCCGCAGGCCGGACTCAACCTGATGCCAGTGACCGACATCGGCCCGGACACCGCCATTGCGCTCAAAGAGAAGCTGGAGCGCGGGGAATGGATTGCTATTGTCGGCGATCGCATTGCGGTAAATCCCCAACGTGGCGGCGATTGGCGCGTCTGCTGGAGTCGTTTCATGGGGCAAGCCGCCCCGTTCCCGCAGGGGCCATTTATCCTCGCCTCGATTTTGCGCTGCCCGGTGGATCTCCTCTTTGCCCTGCGTCAGCAGGAGAAGCTGTGCATTCACTGCGAGCCGTTCGCCGATCCGCTGGTCTTGCCGCGCGCCGAACGCCAGCAGGCGCTACAGCAGGCCATCGACCGCTATGCCGAACGTCTTGAACATTACGCGTTACAGTCGCCGCTCGACTGGTTTAACTTTTTCGATTTCTGGCAATTGCCGGAACCCAAAAACAAGGAGTAAAGGGTGCTGAACGATCCCCGCTTTACGGCTGAAGTCGAGCTGACCATTCCGTTTCATGACGTCGACATGATGGGCGTGGCATGGCACGGCAACTACTTCCGCTACTTCGAAATTGCCCGCGAAGTGCTGCTTAACCAGTTCGACTATGGCTATCGCCAGATGAAAGCCTCCGGCTACCTGTGGCCCGTGGTGGATACCCGCGTGAAATACCGCCATCCGCTGACCTTTGAGCAGCGCATTCGCGTGCGGGCGCGTCTGGAAGAGTTCGAAAACCGCCTGCGCATTGGCTATGAAATTTTCGATGCCGAAAGCGGGAAACGCGCGACGACGGGCTACACCATTCAGGTCGCGGTGGAAGAGAAAAGCCGCGAAATGTGCTTCGTCTGCCCGGACATTCTGTTTGAACGAATGGGGGTGACGCCATGAGGTTTCTGCCGCTGCTGGCACTGCTCGTCAGCCCGTTCGTCAGCGCCCTGACACTGGATGAACTGCAACAGCGCTTTACCGAACAGCCGGTGATCCGCGCGCATTTCGATCAAACCCGGACGATAAAAGATCTGCCGCAGCCGCTGCGATCCGCAGGAACAATGTTGATCGCCCGCGACCAGGGGCTTTTGTGGGATCAAACCCGTCCGTTCCCGATGCAATTGCTGCTGGACGATACGCGAATGGTGCAGGCCATCAACGGTCAGCCGCCGCAGACTATCACCGCCGATAACAACCCGCAGATGTTCCAGTTTAACCACCTGCTGCGCGGGCTGTTTCAGGCCGACCGCAAAGTGCTGGAGCAAAACTTCCGCGTGGAGTTTGCAGATCGCGGAGAGGGCCGCTGGACGCTACGCCTGACGCCTGTCACCACGCCACTGGATAAGATCTTTGCCACCATCGACCTGGCCGGAAAAACCTATCTGGAACGTATTGAGCTAAACGACAAACAGGGCGACCGCACGGATATCGTGCTTTCCCAACACCAACTGACGCCTGCGCAACTGACTGATGACGAACGCCAACGCTTTGCCGCCCAGTAAACGCCCCGCGCTGTTATGGGGAATCGCCTGCATCATGATGCTGGGCGTGTTGCTGATGTTGCTGCCTCAGGCGCGGCTCAACAGCAGCGTGCTGGCGATGCTGCCAAAACAGGCGCTGGGAGCGATTCCGCCAGCCCTGAATGACGGCTTTATGCAGCGTCTTGACCGCCAGCTGGTCTGGTTGGTCAGTCCCGGTAAAAAGGCGGACCCGACAATCGCCCGTAACTGGCTGGCGATGCTGCAACAATCACAGGCGCTGGCTGAGGTAAAAGGCCCAATGGATGCCAACAGCCAACAGGCGTGGGGCGAGTTCTTTTGGCAGCACCGCAACGGTTTGATCGACCCGCAAACTCGCACCCGCCTACAAAACGGCGGCGACGCGCAGGCGCAATGGATCCTGTCTCAGCTCTATTCCGCGTTTTCCGGCGTCAGCGGTAAAGAGCTGCAAAACGACCCGCTAATGCTGATGCGCGGCTCACAGTTAGCGATGGCCGAAAATGGTCAGCGTCTGCGGCTGATGGACGGCTGGCTGGTGGCGCAGGACCGCGAGGGAAATTACTGGTATCTGCTGCATGGCGAACTGGCCGGTTCGTCGTTCGATATGCAACAGACGCATCATCTGGTGACCACGCTCAGCGCGCTTGCGGAGGCGCTGAAAGCGCGCTATCCCCAGGCGCAGCTACTGTCGCGTGGCACGGTATTCTACAGCGATTACGCCAGCCAACAGGCAAAACAGGATGTCTCCACGCTTGGCGTGGCGACAGTGCTGGGCGTGCTGCTGCTGATTGTCGCGGTGTTCCGCTCGCTGCGCCCGCTGCTGCTGTGTCTGCTGTCGATTGGCATTGGCGCGCTGGCGGGAACCGTCGTCACGCTGCTGTTCTTCGGTGAACTGCATCTGATGACGCTGGTGATGAGCATGAGCATCATCGGCATCTCCGCCGACTACACGTTGTATTACCTGACCGAACGGATGGTGCATGGCGCGGAAACCTCGCCCTGGAAAAGTCTGGCAAAAGTGCGAAATGCCCTGCTGCTGGCGCTGCTGACCACCGTCGCGGCCTACCTGATTATGATGCTCGCCCCCTTCCCCGGCATTCGCCAGATGGCGGTATTTGCGGCGGCAGGACTGAGCGCCTCGTGCCTGACGGTGATTTTCTGGCATCCGTGGCTGTGTCGCGGGCTACCGGTGCGTCCGGTTCCGGCGATGGTGCTGATGCTGCGCTGGCTTGCCGCCTGGCGACGCAATAAAACGCTTTCCGTCGGTTTGCCGGTGGCACTCGCGCTTTTCTCACTGGCTGGTCTGGCGACCCTACGCGTGGATGATGATATCTCCCAGTTGCAGGCGCTGCCGCAGCACATTCTGGCGCAGGAAAAAACCATTACTACGCTGACCGGACAGAGTGTCGATCAGAAGTGGTTTGTGGTGTACGGCGACTCCGCCCAGCAGACGCTGGAACGGCTGGAAGCCTTTGTCCCCGCGCTGGCGCAGGCGAAAAAAGAGGGACTGCTCAACGGCTATCGCACGATCCCGTTGAATTCACTGGCTCGTCAGCAGCAGGATCTCGCCTTGCTGAAAAACGCTGCGCCCACGGTCATTCAGGCCCTGAACAACGCTGGGCTGACGACGGTCAATCCCGATCTAGCCCCTATGCCGGTAACCGTTGACGCCTGGCTTGCCAGCCCGGCCAGCGAAGGTTGGCGACTGTTGTGGTTGAGCCTGCCTCACGGCGAAAGCGGTGTACTGGTGCCCGTGGAAGGCGTGACCCAGAGCGCTGCGCTCAACGCGCTTAGCGAGAAATATCCCGGTGTCGCGTGGGTCGATCGCAAAAGCACCTTTGACAACCTGTTTGCACTGTATCGCAACGTACTGACCGGTTTATTGTTTATCGCGCTGGCGGTAATTGCCTGCGGCGCGATCGCGCGGTTGGGCTGGCGCAGAGGATTGGTCAGCCTCGTGCCGTCGGTGCTCTCTTTGGGTTGCGGTCTGGCGGTGCTGGCATTGAGCGGGCATGCGGTCAATCTGTTCTCGCTGTTGGCGCTGGTACTGGTGCTGGGGATCGGCATTAACTACACGCTGTTTTTCAGTAATCCGCGTGGGACGCCGCTCACTTCCCTGCTGGCTATCACGCTGGCGATGATGACCACTCTGCTGACGCTCGGCATGCTGGTCTTTAGCGCCACCCAGGCGATCAGCAGTTTTGGCATTGTGCTGATCAGCGGCATTTTTACCGCGTTCCTGCTTTCCCCTCTGGCGATGCCGACGAAAAGAGAGAAAAAACGAAAATGATTAAACATCTTTTTACCGGATGGCGGCTACGCCTTATCCGGCCTGGCGGGTCAACAGGTTGGCGTAGACCCAATAAGCGTAGCGCCATCGCGCAGTTAGCGCTGGGCCTCTTTGCGCTGTTACTCACCGGCTGCAGCCACTCGCCAAAAGATCAGCAAGGCCGCCCGCAGGCGTGGCTGGAGCCAGGTACGCGGGTGACACTGCCTGCGCCGGGTATCACTCCGGCAGTGAACGCTCAGCAGTTGCTCACCGGCCGCTTTAACGGCAAAACCCAGTCGCTGCTGGTGATGCTGAATGCCGATGATAAAAAAATCACGCTGGCGGGGCTGTCGTCGGTGGGTATTCGTCTGTTC
Organism: Citrobacter sp. LST-B2; assembly: GCF_057983045.1. Classification (NCBI taxonomy): domain Bacteria; kingdom Pseudomonadati; phylum Pseudomonadota; class Gammaproteobacteria; order Enterobacterales; family Enterobacteriaceae; genus Citrobacter; species Citrobacter sp. LST-B2. Next base: position 311,095 of record NZ_CP192598.1, on the reverse strand, counting down.
CTCGTCACTTACGATGACAAAGGGTTGCACACCGAGCAGTCCATCGTGGTTCCACAATTGCCGCCCGCCAGTCAGGTGCTGGCTGACGTCATGCTCAGCCACTGGCCGATTAGCACCTGGCAGCCGCAGTTGCCGAAAGGCTGGACGTTGACGGACAGCGGCGACAGGCGTGAACTGCGTAATGCTCGCGGCACGCTGGTGACCGAAATCACCTACCTGAACCGCAAAGGCAAGCGCGAGCCGATCAGCATCGAACAGCATGTCTTTAAATACCACATCACCATTCAATATCTGGGTGACTGATATGATTTACATTTCTGCGGTGGGCATGATTAACGCGTTGGGCAACGATACCGATGAAATCGCCGCCAACCTGACGCATGGCGTTGCACCCGGCATGCGCCCGCGCACCGGCTGGTTACAGGGGCATCCGCACGCGGTACTTGCTGGCGTGGACGGCGAACTGCCCGCCATTCCGGACGACTTTAGCGCCCACCGTTCGCGCAACAATCAGCTGCTGCTGGCGGCGCTCAGGCAGATCCAGCCGCAGGTGGATGAGGCCATTGCGCGCTACGGTCGCGATCGGGTTGCGGTGGTGCTCGGCACCAGCACGTCCGGTCTGGATGAAGGCGACACACACGTTAACCTGACGCTGAACGGCGAAGAGAGCCATCACTGGCAGTACGCGCAGCAGGAACTGGGCGACCCGTCGCGCTTTCTCAGCCACTGGCTGAAGCTGGACGGTCCGGCATTCACCCTCTCCACCGCCTGCTCCTCCAGCGCTCGCGCTATCATCAGCGGACGCCGCTTAATTGAATCCGATCTCGTGGACGTCGCCATCGTCGGCGGCGCAGATACCCTGAGCCGGATGCCGATCAACGGCTTCCACAGTCTCGAATCGCTCTCGCCGACGCGCTGTCTGCCGTTTGCCCGCGACCGAAGCGGTATTACTATTGGCGAAGGCGCGGCGCTGATGCTGTTGACCCGCGAGCCACAGCCCATCGCGCTGCTTGGCGTAGGGGAATCCAGCGACGCGCACCATATTTCGGCACCGCACCCGGAGGGCGTTGGGGCCATTCGCGCCATCCAGCAGGCGCTGGACAATGCCGGTCTCATCCCCGAACAGTTGGGTTACATCAATCTGCATGGCACCGCCACGCCGCTGAACGACCAGATCGAATCCAGGGTGGTCAACGCGCTGTTTGGCGAGCGCGTCCCGTGCAGCTCGACCAAACACCTGACTGGCCACACGCTGGGCGCGGCAGGGATTACCGAAGCGGCGCTCAGCATGCTGATGTTGCAGCATGACCTGCCTCTGCCAGTACAGGACTTTAGCCTGTCGCCGCGCGATCCGGCGCTGCCGCCCTGCGGCATCATCGAGCAACCTCAGCCGCTTGAACGCCCGTTTATCTTGTCGAATTCGTTCGCCTTTGGCGGCAATAACGCCAGTATTCTGCTCGGGAGAATGTCATGAGCCACTATTTATCACCCGGCGAATACCTGCCGCACGACGCGCCCATGCTGCTACTCGAAGAGGTGGTTCGCGTGGGCGAAGACACCGCCGTTTGTTGCGTCACGGTGGCGAGCGGCGGCGTTCTCGCACCGTTCCTTGATCCGCAAGGCAATTTACCCGGCTGGTTCGCACTGGAACTGATGGCGCAGACCGTCGGCGTCTGGTCCGGCTGGCACCGCCATCAGCAGGGTCAGGGAGCGATCTCACTCGGGATGGTGCTCGGCGCGCGCGAACTGATTTGCACAGCCGGCGTTCTGCCCGCAGGAAAAACCGTATCCATTACCGTTAAGTTGTTGATGCAGGACGACCGTTTCGGCAGCTTCGAATGCGCGATTACCGCCGACGAAGAGACACTGGCGACAGGCCGCGTTAATACCTTCCAGCCATCGGCAGAAGAACTTCATTCTCTATTTCAACAAGGAGCGTCCGCATGAGTCGTTCAGTTTTAGTTACCGGCGCCAGCAAAGGCATCGGTCGCGCAATCGCCCGACAGTTGGCAGCGGACGGCTTTGTGGTCGGCGTCCACTACCATCGTGATGCACAGGGCGCGCAGGAGACGCTGGATGCCATTCTCGCCGTCGGTGGCGCAGGGCGTCTGCTCAGTTTCGACGTGGCGAACCGCGAGCAGTGCCGCGAAGTACTGGAACAGGATATCGAGGCGCATGGCGCATGGTACGGCGTAGTCAGCAATGCAGGCATTGCCCGCGATGCCGCCTTCCCGGCACTCAGCGACAGTGACTGGGACACGGTGATCCACACTAACCTCGACAGTTTTTATAACGTCATTCAGCCGTGCATCATGCCAATGATCGGCGCGCGCCAGGGCGGTCGGATTATCACCCTGTCGTCGGTGTCCGGCGTAATGGGCAATCGTGGGCAGGTAAACTACAGCGCCGCCAAAGCCGGGATTATCGGCGCCACCAAAGCGCTGGCGATTGAACTTGCGAAACGCAAAATAACCGTCAACTGCATCGCGCCGGGGCTGATCGACACCGGAATGATCGAAATGGAAGAGGCCGCGTTGAAGGAAGCGATGGCGATGATCCCAATGAAACGCATGGGTCAGGCGGACGAAGTCGCCGGGCTTGCCAGCTATTTGATGTCGGATGTGGCGAGCTACGTCACCCGTCAGGTGATTTCCATCAATGGAGGGATGTTATGACACGTCGCGTGGTGATAACGGGCATGGGCGGCGTCACCGCCTTTGGGGAAAACTGGCAGGATGTTTCCGCCCGACTGCAGGCCTATGAAAACGCCGTGCGCAAAATGCCGGAGTGGCAGGTTTATGACGGGCTACATACCCTGCTGGGCGCACCGATCGATGATTTCACGCTGCCGGAGCATTACACCCGTAAGCGCATCCGTGCGATGGGTCGCGTGTCGTTGATGTCTACCCGCGCCACCGAACTGGCGCTCGAACAGGCTGGACTGATTGGCGACGACGTGCTCACCAACGGGGAAACGGGTATTGCGTATGGCTCATCCACCGGCAGTACTGGCCCGGTGAGCGAATTTGCCACCATGCTGACCGAAAAGCACACCAATAACATTACCGGCACCACCTATGTGCAGATGATGCCGCACACCACCGCCGTCAATACCGGGCTGTTTTTCGGCCTGCGCGGACGCGTGATCCCCACCTCCAGCGCCTGCACGTCCGGCAGCCAGGCGATTGGCTATGCGTGGGAAGCGATTCGCCACGGTTATCAAACCGTGATGGTAGCAGGCGGCGCGGAAGAGTTGTGCCCGTCGGAAGCGGCGGTGTTTGATACGCTGTTCGCCACCAGTCAGCGCAACGATCAACCGAAAACCACGCCGTCGCCGTTCGATGAACAGCGCGATGGGCTGGTGATTGGCGAAGGCGCCGGGACGTTGATCCTTGAAGAACTGGAACACGCCAAAGCACGCGGCGCGACGATTTACGGTGAAATCATCGGGTTTGCCACCAACTGCGACGCCGCGCATATCACCCAGCCGCAACGGGAAACCATGCAAATTTGTATGGAACAGTCGCTGAAAATGGCAGGATTAAACGCGCTGGATATCGGCTATATTTCCGCACACGGTACGGCGACGGATCGTGGCGATATTGCGGAAAGTCAGGCGACTGCCGCAATTTATGGCGATAATGTGCCAATCTCCTCGCTGAAAAGTTATTTTGGGCATACCCTTGGTGCCTGTGGCGCGCTGGAAGCCTGGATGAGTCTGCAAATGATGCGTGAAGGCTGGTTTGCGCCTACGCTAAACTTAAAACAGCCCGACGCCAACTGCGGCGCGCTGGATTACATCATGGGTGAAGCCCGCAAGATTGATTGTGAATTCTTACAGAGCAACAACTTTGCGTTTGGCGGCATCAATACGTCCATCATCATTAAACGTTGGTCCTGACATGTATCGGATCGTACTGGGAAAAGTTTCGACACTCAGCGCAGGCGCCTTGCCGTCTGCGTTAACCGATCTGGCGCCGCAGGGTCCGCGACGCGCACGCTGGCTGGCCGGTCGCGTTCTGCTTTCCCACACCCTCTCGCCGCTGCCGGAGATTGTTTACGGCGAACAGGGGAAACCCGCGTTTTCACCCGAGACGTCGCTGTGGTTCAACCTGAGCCATAGCGGTGACGATATCGCCCTGCTGCTGAGCGACGAAGGCGAAGTGGGTTGCGATCTCGAAATCATCCGCCCACGCGCCAACTGGCGCTCGCTGGCAAATGCGGTCTTCAGCCTCGGCGAACATGCCGAAGTGGAAGCGGAACATCCGGATCGGCAGCTCGCCGCCTTCTGGCGCATCTGGACGCAAAAAGAGGCAATCGTGAAACAACGCGGCGGCAGCGCGTGGCAGATCGTCAGCGTCGACAGCACCTTTGACTCCGGGCTTTCGCTGAGCCATTGCCAGCTCGATAACCTGAGCCTGGCCGTCTGCACTCCCACGCCCTTTACCCTGAACGCAGACGCGGTGCAGTGGCTGGAAACGGTCTGACATCGCAAACATACGATTTTCGTATAATTCGCGTGTTTGACCGCTCTTCTCTTGATCCAGAACACGTCAAAAGTATGATGATTCTTTAGAATCGTCATACTCATAAAGTCGTACCTCTACATCATTCGGGATCACCATTTTGTCCAGACTACGCCGCACACTTTTTGCGCTGCTGGCCTGTGCGTCATTCCTTACGCACGCCGCTGCCACTGATGAAATTACGACCGCCTGGCCGGTCAACGTTGGGCCGCTTAACCCTCATCTGTATACCCCTAACCAAATGTTCGCCCAGAGCATGGTCTATGAGCCGCTGGTAAAGTATCAGGCCGATGGTTCGGTCATTCCGTGGCTGGCAAAAAGCTGGACCCACTCAGCGGATGGCAAAACCTGGACGTTTACCCTGCGTGATGATGTGACCTTCTCAAATGGTGAAGCGTTCGACGCCCATGCGGCGGCGGAAAACTTCCGCGTGGTGCTCGATAACCGCCAGCGTCACGCCTGGCTGGAACTGGTCAATCAGATCGTCGACGTGAAAGCGCTCGACAAAAACCAGCTCCAAATCACCCTGAAAAGTGCCTATTACCCGTTCCTGCAAGAGCTGGCGCTGCCGCGCCCGTTCCGGTTTATCGCGCCGTCGCAATTTAAAGACAACGAAACGATGCGCGGTATTAAAGCGCCGATTGGCACGGGGCCGTGGGTACTGAAAGCGTCGAAGCTCAATCAGTACGATGTGCTGGTACGCAACGATCGCTACTGGGGTGAAAAACCACAGATTCAAAAAATTACCATCAAAGTGATCCCGGATCCGACGACCCGCGCTGTCGCGTTTGAAACGGGCGACATCGACCTGTTATACGGTAACGAAGGGTTGTTGCCGCTCGATACCTTCGCCCGTTTCAGTCAGAACCCGAACTACCGTACCCAGCTTTCTCAGCCGATTGAAACGGTAATGCTGGCACTCAACTCAGCAAAAGCACCGACCAATGAGCTGGCGGTACGTGAAGCGCTGAACTATGCGGTGAACAAGAAATCATTGATCGACAATGCGCTGTACGGCACGCAGCAGGTCGCCGACACGCTGTTTGCACCTACCGTTCCTTATGCCAACGTTGGCCTGAAGCCACGTCAGTACGACCCGCAGCAGGCGAAAGATCTGCTTGAAAAAGCCGGCTGGACGCTACCCGCCGGCAAAGACATTCGTGAGAAGAACGGCCAACCGCTGCGCATTGAGCTGTCATTCATTGGCACCGACGCGCTGAGCAAATCGATGGCGGAAATTATTCAGGCCGATATGCGCCAGATTGGCGTTGATGTTGCACTTATTGGCGAAGAAGAGAGCAGTATTTATGCCCGCCAGCGCGACGGACGCTTCGGAATGATCTTCAACCGCACCTGGGGCGCGCCGTACGATCCGCACGCCTTTATGAGTTCGATGCGCGTGCCGTCACATGCGGATTACCAGGCTCAGCAGGGGTTAGCTGACAAAGCGTTAATTGATAAAGAGATTGGTGAAGTACTGGAAACCACCGACGACACCCAGCGTCAGGCGCTGTACAAAGACATCCTGACCCGTCTGCACAACGACGCGGTCTATCTGCCCATCAGCTATGTCTCGATGATGGTGGTCGCCAGACCTGAACTGGGCACAATTCCGTACGCGCCTATCGCCTCTGAAATCCCGTTTGAACAGATTAAACCGGTGAAACCCTGATGTTGCGTTATGTACTGCGGCGCATTCTGCTGCTGATTCCGATGATTTTCGCCGCCTCGGTGATTATCTTTCTGATGCTGCGCCTGGGCACCGGCGACCCGGCGCTCGACTATCTGCGCTTATCGAACCTGCCGCCGACGCCGGAAATGGTGGCCTCAACCCGCGTGATGCTGGGCCTTGATCAGCCGCTTGTCGTGCAGTACGGCACCTGGCTGTGGAAGGCGCTGCATTTGGATTTTGGCATCTCGTTCGCCACCCAGCGCCCGGTGCTGGATGACATGCTGAATTTCCTGCCCGCGACGCTGGAGCTGGCGGGCGCGGCGCTGGTGCTGATCCTGCTGACTTCCGTGCCGCTCGGTATCTGGGCGGCGCGTCACCGCGACCGTCTGCCGGATTTCGTCGTGCGACTGATTGCCTTCCTCGGCGTGTCGATGCCGAACTTCTGGCTCGCCTTCCTGTTGGTGATGTTCTTTTCGGTCTGGCTGCAATGGCTGCCCGCAATGGGCTACGGCGGCTGGCAGCATCTTATTTTACCCGCGGTATCGATCGCCTTTATGTCCCTGGCGATCAACGCCCGACTTCTGCGCGCCAGCATGTTAGAAGTCGCCGGGCAGCGTCACGTCACCTGGGCGCGTTTGCGCGGGTTGAACGACAAACAAACCGAGCGCCGCCATATTTTGCGTAATGCGTCGCTGCCGGTCGTCACCGCGGTCGGGATGCACATCGGCGAACTGATTGGCGGGACGATGATTATCGAGAACATCTTTGCCTGGCCGGGCGTCGGCCGCTATGCCGTGTCGGCGATATTTAACCGCGACTACCCGGTGATTCAGTGCTTTACGCTGATGATGGTGGTGGTCTTCGTGGTCTGTAACCTGATTGTTGATCTGCTGAACGCCGCGCTGGACCCACGCATTCGTCGTCATGAAGGAGCGCACTCGTGAACTTTTTCCTCTCTTCACGCTGGTCGGTTCGTCTGGCCATGATTGTCATCGCCCTGCTGGCGGTGATTGCGCTGACCAGCCAGTGGTGGCTGCCGTATGATCCGCAAGCGATCGATTTACCCTCGCGCCTGTTGGCCCCGGACAGCCAGCACTGGCTGGGTACGGACCATCTGGGACGCGACATTTTCTCTCGCCTGCTGGCGGCGACCCGCGTGTCGCTGGGTTCGGTGATGGCCTGTCTGCTGCTCGTGCTGGCGCTGGGACTGATTGTTGGCGGCAGCGCTGGACTGCTGGGTGGTCGTGTCGATCAAGCCACCATGCGCGTCGCCGATATGTTTATGACCTTCCCGACCTCCATTCTGTCGTTCTTCATGGTCGGCGTGTTGGGCACGGGACTCACCAACGTGATTATCGCCATCGCCCTGTCACACTGGGCGTGGTATGCGCGGATGGTGCGCAGCCTGGTCATCTCTCTGCGTCAGCGCGAGTTTGTTCTCGCATCACGGCTTTCCGGCGCAGGTCATGTCCGGGTATTCATCGACCATCTGGCCGGGGCGGTGATCCCGTCTTTGCTGGTGCTGGCCACGCTGGATATTGGACATATGATGCTGCACGTTGCTGGGATGTCTTTCCTCGGCCTTGGCGTGACAGCACCGACGGCGGAATGGGGGGTGATGATTAACGACGCCCGCCAGTATATCTGGACTCAGCCGCTGCAAATGTTCTGGCCGGGGCTGGCGCTGTTTATCACCGTGATGGCCTTCAACATGGTGGGTGACGCCCTGCGCGATCACCTGGATCCTCATCTGATCACGGAGCATGCCCACTGATGCCACAGCACATTGAACTGCAAAACATCGCTTTAGTGGCCGATCGCCCGCTGGTGCACGGTGTGTCGTTAACGCTCAAACGCGGACGTGTGCTGGCGCTGGTGGGTGGCAGCGGTAGCGGTAAATCATTGACCTGCGCGGCGGCACTTGGGATTTTGCCCGCTGGCGTACGCCAGACAAACGGAACGCTGCTCGCTGACGGCAAACCGGTGTCGCCTCGATCCCTGCGTGGGTTCAAAATTGCCACCATTATGCAAAATCCGCGCAGCGCGTTTAATCCCCTGCATACGATGGCGACCCACGCACGGGAAACCTGTCAGGCGTTGGGTAAACCGGCAGATGACGCCACGCTCGTCAACGCCCTGCAAGCCGTGGGCCTGGAGCAGGCCGATCGCGTGCTGAAGCTCTACCCGTTCGAGATGAGCGGCGGCATGCTACAACGCATGATGATCGCGATGGCGGTACTGTCCGATGCGCCGTTTATCATCGCCGATGAGCCGACCACCGATCTGGATGTGGTGGCACAGGCGCGCATCCTCGATCTGCTGGAGAGCATTATGCAGAGCCGGGCACCGGGCATGCTGTTGGTGACTCACGATATGGGTGTGGTCGCGCGACTGGCCGACGATGTGGCAGTGATGGATAACGGAAACATCGTCGAACAGGGTGACGTGGAAACCCTGTTCAGGACACCCCAACACGCCATCACCCGCGGTCTGGTGTCGGCACATCTCGCTCTGTACGGTATGGAGTTAGCCTCATGACTTTACTCAGCGTCACAGACCTTTCTCATCAGTACGCCCACGCCAGCCTGGGCGGAAAACATCAGCAGGTGCTGAAAGCGGTCTCTTTGCATCTGAAAAGCGGCGAAACCGTTGCCTTGTTAGGGCGCAGCGGCTGCGGAAAAAGCACGTTAGCGCGTCTGCTGGTCGGTCTGGAATCGCCCAGTCAGGGAAGCGTAAGCTGGCGCGGTGAACCGCTGGCAAAACTGAACCGGGCTAAACAAAAGGCGTTTCGCCGCGATATCCAGATGGTCTTTCAGGATTCCATTAGCGCAGTGAATCCGCGTAAAACCGTCTGTGAGATCCTGCGTGAGCCGATGCGTCATTTACTCTCGTTGTCCAAAGCCGAACAGCTGGCGCGGGTACGCGAGATGCTTCACGCCGTCGATCTGGAGGAAAACCTGCTGGATAAACGTCCGCCACAGCTCAGCGGCGGTCAGCTCCAGCGCGTCTGTCTGGCCCGCGCACTGGTGGTAGAGCCGAAACTGTTGATTCTCGATGAAGCGGTGTCGAATCTCGATCTGGTGTTGCAGGCAGGCGTCATTCGTCTGCTCAAAAAAATACAGCAGCAGTTTGGTACCGCCTGCCTGTTTATCACCCACGATCTGCGGCTGGTGGAACGATTTTGCCATCGTGTGATGGTGATGGAGGACGGGCAGATCGTTGAGACACAGACTGTGGGTGAGGCATTAACCTTTTCCTCCGAGGCCGGTCGTGTGCTACAAAAGGCGGTACTCCCCGCATATCCCGTGCGCCGTCGCGCCATTTCGTAAGGTTGATATCTGATGCAACGAGTCACCATCACGCTTGATGACGATTTACTGGAAACGCTGGATAGCCTGAGCCAGCGCCGTGGTTACAACAACCGCTCCGAAGCCATTCGTGACATTCTGCGCGGCGCGCTGGCGCAGGAAACCACGCAAGAGCACGGCACCCAGGGCTTTGCGGTGCTCTCCTACGTGTATGAACATGAGAAGCGTGATTTAGCCAGTCGCATTGTCTCAACGCAGCACCATCACCATGATTTGTCCGTCGCCACACTGCATGTGCATATCAACCATGACGACTGTCTGGAGATTGCCGTCCTGAAAGGCGACATGGGCGATGTTCAACATTTTGCCGATGATGTTATCGCCCAGCGCGGCGTGCGCCACGGCCATTTGCAGTGTTTGCCGAAGGAAGAGTAAGCCTCAACGATGCCGCCGGGGGCGCTGCGCTTGCCCGGCCTGCCTTTGCACTCCCGTAGGCCGGATAAGACATCGTCGCCATCCGGCATCTGATTACGCCATCGTGCCAATCGTCTTTCTGAACCGCAGCAATGCGATCAGGAAGAACGCCGCGCCAATGGCGAGAAGCGTCAGAAACTGCGGCCAGACAATGCTGAACCCGGCGCCGCGATAGAGTATGGCCTGCGCAAGGCTGACGAAGTGGGTAGTCGGCATCGTCAGCATGATGTCCTGCACCACCTGCGGCATGCTTTCGCGCGGCGTGGAGCCGCCGGAAAGCATTTGCAGAGGCAAAAGCACCAGAATCATCAACAGCCCCAGTTGCGGCATGGAGCGCGCCAGCGTACCCATAAAAATGCCGATCGACGTGGTGGCGAACAGACTCAGCGCCACACCCAACATGAACAGCGGAATGGACCCTTCAATTGGCACGCCGAGCGCCCCTTTCACCATCAACATCAGCGACAGCCCCGAGACCACCAGCACCACCAGTCCCATTGACCAGACTTTCGCCATCATGATCTCAAACGGGGTGATCGGCATCACCAGCAGGTGTTCCACCGTACCGTGTTCACGTTCGCGTATCAGCGCCGAACCGGTCAGCACAATCGCCAGCATGGTGATGTTATTGATGATCGCCATCACCCCGCCAAACCACGCCGGATCGAGGTTCGGGTTGAAGCGCATTCGGGTCTCCAGCGAAACCAGCGGTTCACTGTTATCGCGATAACGCGCGACAAAACTGTTCACTTCACCGCTGATGATATTCTGGATGTAGCTGTTGCCAGTGAACGCCTGGCTCATGCGCGTGGCGTCAACATTCACCTGAATATCGGGTTGCCTTCCGGCCAGCACGTCCCGTTGAAAGTTTGGCGGAATATTGACCGCAAAGGTATAGCGACCCGCATCCAGCCCGGCATCCATCTCATCGGCGGTGATCATCTCCGGCGGTAAAAACCACGGACGGTAGAAGCTGTTGACGATACGATTCGAGAGTTGAGACTGGTCCATATCGGCAATGGCAATCGGCGCGAGATGCAGCGACCCCGGCAGCACGGTCGCGGAGGAGTACACCGAGACGGTAAAGGCAAACACGATCAGCGTCAGCATCGCCTTATCGCCCAACAGACTGCGCAACTCCTTGATGCCTAAATTATAAATATTGCGTAGTCGGCGCATCACCCCTCCTGTTTTTTCAGCAACAGCACGCTCAGCCCCATCACCACCGGAATGGCGATCAGCAGCGGTACAAACAGCGGCCAGAGATCGGTAAGATCCAATGCTTTCGAGAATGTGCCCCGGGCGATCGTCAGGAAATGGCTGGTTGGATAGATCTCGCCGATCCACCGTCCTGGTCCTTCCAGCGACGCCACCGGATCGATCATCCCGGAGAACTGCGTCGCCGGGATCAGGGTAATGATGGACGTGCCAAAAATCGCCGCAATCTGACTCTTCATGAACGTGGAGATCAGCAGCCCCATTCCCGTGGCGATGGTGACATACAATAGCGCGGCCAGGCTGAGCGTGAGGAAACTGCCCTTGTGCGGTACGCCAAACACAAACACCGACAGGGCGCACAACAGCAGGAAGTTCAGCATCCCCAGCGCGATATACGGCAACTGTTTACCGAGCAAAAATTCACTGCGGGTGGTGGGCGTGACATACAGATTGATGATCGACCCCAGTTCTTTTTCCCGCACCACGCTCAGTGCGCTCAGCATCGACGGGATCATCATCAGCAACAGCGGAATGACCGCCGGAACAATCGCTGGCAGACTTTTCACATCCGGGTTGTAGCGATAGCGTGTTTCAATGGTCATGAGTCCACTCTGCCCTACTGGCGTCGGCTGGCGGCTCGCCACGTCCTGTAGCCAGCTCTGGTGCATCGCCTGCACGTAGCCTTTTACCGTCTCGGCACGGCTGGGCATGGCACCATCCACCCAGACGCCAATCTCCACCGGCGTCCCGCGCGCAATGTCACGACCAAAGTTAGGTGGGATTTCGATGGCTACTGCCACCTCGCCGGAACGCATCCGCCGGTCGAGATCGTCATAGCTGGTCAACGGCGGTTGTTCAATGAAGTAGCGTGAGCCTGCCAGATTCAATGACCAGGCCTGGCTGCTGACGGTTTGATCGCGATCGAGCACGGCAAAACGCAGGTTTTCGACGTCCATGCTGATGCCGTAACCCATGATCAGCATCAGGATCACCGTGCCCAGCAGCGCCAGCGTCGAACGCACCGGATCGCGCCTGAGTTCCAGCGCTTCGCGACGACTGTAGCTGAACAATCGCCGCAGGCTGAATCCCTGACGCGGTGGCTTCGCCTCTTCATGCTTTGTGTCCACCGGCACAGAGGTTTCAGGCGCCGGGCCCGCAGCCTCCTGGAGCCAGGAGATAAACGCCTCTTCAAGGCTTGCAGCCCCGCGCCGCTCAACCAGTTCCTGCGGCGTACCGCTGGCGAGCACTTTTCCAGCATGCATTAACGACATACGGTCACAGCGCTCGGCTTCGTTCATAAAGTGAGTGGAGATAAAAATGGTCACTTTGTCCTGACGCGACAAATCGACCATCAATTGCCAGAACATGTCCCTCGCCACCGGGTCAACGCCGGAGGTCGGTTCGTCGAGGATCAACATTTCCGGGCGATGGATCACCGCCACTGCCAGCGACAGCCGCTGGCGAATGCCAAGCGGGAGCGACTCGGGCAACGAATCCTCAACCTCTGCCAGCATAAAACGTTCGCTCATCTCCTGAACGCGCCGGGGGATTTCCGCTTCGGGGATGTGAAACAACCGGGCGTGGAGTTCCAGGTTTTGTCGAACGGTCAGCTCGCTGTACAGCGAAAACGCCTGCGACATGTAGCCCACCCGACGACGGGTGTCGATATCCTTCGGGTCGACTGGTTGACCGAACAGCCAGGCCTCACCTTCACTGGCAGGCAGCAGCCCGGTCAGCATCTTCATGGTGGTCGATTTACCGCAGCCGTTGGAACCGAGGAAGCCAAAAATCTCCCCACGCGGGATGCGGAAGTTCACGTGATCGACGGCGACAAAATTGCCAAAGCGCATGGTCAGGTCTTTTGCCTCAATGGCAATGTCTTCCTGCTCTGCGTGATACGGCGGAATCACCACCGGCTGATACGCCTGCCGCTGCGCCTGCGGTAACAGGGCGATAAACGCCTGCTCCAGCGTCGCGCTGGCGGTTTTATCGCGGAGTTCCTGCGCGCTGCCGGTCGCCAGCACCTCGCCTGCGTTCATCGCCACCAGCCAGTCGAAACGCTCGGCCTCTTCCATATACGCCGTCGCCACCAGCACACTCATGTTGGTCTGCCGCTGACGAATATTCTCTATCAGATCCCAGAACTGGGCGCGAGACAGGGGATCAACGCCGGTGGTCGGTTCATCCAGTATCAATAATTCCGGGTCATGGATCAGCGCACAGCACAGACCCAACTTCTGTTTCATCCCGCCCGAGAGTTTCCCCGCCGGACGATCGCGAAACGGCGCCAGACCGGTGCTGTTCAGTAACTCCGTAATCCGCGCTTCGCGCTCGGCTTTGTCATGACCGAACAAACGGGCGAAGAAGTCGACGTTCTCATACACCGACAACGTGTGATACAGGTTTTTTCCCAGGCCCTGCGGCATCCACGCAATACGCGGGCAGACGTCACGACGGTGTTTCGGATCGCGCATATCGCCGCCCAACACCATGACGTTGCCTTGCTCAATCACCCGGGCACCGGAAATGAGCGACAGCAGGCTTGATTTCCCCACGCCGTCGGGGCCGATCAACCCCACCATGCAGCGCGCGGGGATATCCAGCGTGATGTTATTCAGCGCCACCGTGGTCCCGTAATGCTGACTCACGCCGTCAAGGTGCGCCACGGGAGGAACGGGAACCAGCGCCAGAGCGGTCATTGCGGCAACCTCACCGCCAGCGAGTCAGGCCAGGGAAGCTGTTCGTTCAGTCTCACCCACGCCATGCCTGGCAAGCCGGTTTTGACATATTCCAGATGCTGCTGGAGTAATTCAGGGGGGATACGCGCCTTGACGCGAAACATCAGCTTCAGGCGCTCATCGCTGGTTTCAACGGTTTTCGGCGTGAACTGCGCGACGCTGGCGACAAAACTGATCGTGGCGGGAATACGCAGGTCCGGCGCGGCATCAAGCACCAGACGGGCTTCACCGCCAATTTTCAGCAGACCTGCTTGTTCGGTGGGCAGAAAGAATGTCATGTAAACATCGCTGAGATCGACCATATTCAGCACCCGACCGCCCGCCGCCAGTACTTCTCCCGGCTCCGCCACGCGGTACTGAACCCGGCCATCACGCGGGGCTTTAAGCTCGCTGTCTTCGATATCCGCGACAATCCGCCGTTCGGTCGCCTGCGCGGCGTCGACGCGGGTTTGCGCCTGGATAATGCTGGTGCGCGCGGCTTCAATCGCTGCTTTCGTCGCAGAGACCTGCGCCTTTGCCGACTCCAGCGCCGCGCGTGCGCTTTCCGCGGCGGCACGATCGTCATCCAGTTGTTGCGCCGAGACCGCGCCACGCTGGGAGAGCGAGCGGGAACGGACGTGACGTTTGGAGACAGAATCCAGCTCGGCTTCACGCTGTTTCACTACCGACTGGGCAGCGCGGGTTTCGCTTTGCCGCTGTTCGAGCAGCGCCCGTGCAGCCGCCACGGCGCTTTCGGCCTCTTTGATTTGTGCGATGGCTTCCAGCCGTTGCTCCTGCAACACGCGGGTATCCATCTTCGCCAGCACTTCGCCCTGGCGAACGAACTGCCCCTCCGTCACGAGGATGGTATCAATACGTCCGGCGATTTTGGTGGCAATGTCCACTTCCGTCGCCTCGATTCTGCCGTTGCTGGCAGCAAAACCGTCCGGTACGCCTGCGGGCCGTAGACCCCACCACACGCCAGTAGCGATCACCACCAGTGCGCCCACAACCCACCACGTCAGATGACGTTTAATGTTGTCCATAATCGACCCGCCATAATCCCTGTTAGAAAACAATGCGTGTCACAAAACCCCACTGAACGGGCGTTCAGCGGTATCTTCCCTCCGGGATGAGAAGGAAAAAGTGAGAGTAGCCGGGCGGCGTACAGACGTCATGACTGCGCTCGCCGTGAAGGAAAGTGAATGACAGAGAAGTGCGAAAAACGGGTAGTAATGTTGTCATCATCAGCGTTCCTGGCCGTAAATGAAACACGCATACTCATAGCTAGTATCAATGGAATACTAGCATCATTATGGGTGATGTCTATTCGCTTATGGTTGGTAATGATATACAGGGTGAATGACTTTACTCCCCTGTGTGTAGAGACATTAAAGTTGTATCCTTTAACCTGAAAAAGACTTTAAAGTTGTAAAGTTTTAAAAAAACACATACAAAACATGATGCTAAGTGTGTATCACACGCTGTTCCAACATTATGCCTTGATGTTCTTGCAGGAACTGCAATTTACAGGAGGAAAAAGGTGTTTTTGTAGTTATCTGGCGTTACGTGACAGTGTTGGTCAGATACTTCCACCTCTTCAGAGTTAAAGTTTGATATATGGGAAAAAAAACGCTCCCGGACAGGAGCGTAAGCCAGTGACTTCGGCGTCAAATGAGGGTCTAACAAGTGGAGCTGCGGGTTAATTCTGGGTGATCTGACTGCGATGCTTATCAGCCTGCTGCTGGTGAACAACGGAAGACTGACCATTATTCGCCTTCTCATGTACAGCTGCGGCCTTCTCATGCTCGCTCATTTCAGAAAATGACTTTGCTGTTTCGTTGGTAGCTCCGGGTTTAGCTTTCATCATTTTTTTATGCATTTCAGCCATGTCCTGGTGGGCAGCAGAATTGCTGTTTTGCATCATGTCATGGGACATTGCGGCCTGATCGTGACTGCTCATATCCATCATTGTCATGCTGTCTCCCTGAATTGCACTTTTTTCAGCAGATGACTGCATCTGGTGGGCAGGTGCCTGTGCATTATTTACCTGGTCATGCATGTTCATTGTCTCTGCAGCCATGGCAGATGAAGCGGCAGCCATAATGGCAACAAATGATACGAGAATCTTTTTCATGGTTGGGTCTCCGGTGTTTACATACCCAAACAATCAATGGCTTATAACAGAGAAAGCAGTTGATCTCAGGGCGGGTTAATCATCACTCCAGGAACCAGGTGATTGTGTTATCACGCTGCTCCTGATTTATGAATAATTATAAAAAACCGCCTCTGTTTATCGCGTGACTGAATGATGACAATTTTGTCACCTTCCAGGTTTCTCCTGAACAACGGGATTAATCCATTAACAGGCGCACTTTGAACACAATTTCCCGCCCCTGCTGTTCTGCTGACAGCTCGCCGCCGTGAGCATGAATGATCGACCTTGTAATTGATAATCCCAGCCCCGCGCCTTCCGTGTTGTGGACCCTAGATGAGTCTGCGCGATAGAACCGGTCAAACAGGCGTTCCAGATTAGCGGGAACCGGGCCAGACATCGTATTCGTAATCATCACGTTCACACAGTCACTGTCACGCTCAAGGTGTATCGCTGTACAGGTGTTATCGGGAGAATACTTGATTGCATTGGAAAGCAGGTTACTGAAAGCACGTCGGAGCATATCGCTGTCTCCGGCAACAACGCCCTCTCCTTCAACCGTGATTGTCTTTCCTGTTTCGTCTGCCAGGGGCTCGAACAACTCACGTAATTCATTCAGTTCGGCTGCCAGATCCACATCATGTTTATCCAGCCGCAGCAGACCATGCTCTGAACGTGCCAGAAAAAGCATGTCACTGGTCATTCGTGACAACCTTTTCAGTTCTTCCAGGTTAGCGAATAAAATTTCGCGGTAATGCGAAACATCCCTTTCCTTAGCCAGTGCAAACTGCGTCTGCATCATCAGATTACTGACTGGTGTGCGCAGCTCATGCGCGATGTCAGACGAGAAATCTGACAGTTTCCGGAATGCCCCCTCCAGGCGATCAAACATATTATTGAACTCCTGCATGGTCTCAGAGATTTCCGGCGGAGCCAGATCGGGATTTAGACGCTGATCCAGGCTGTGTACGGTCATGGAGGAAGCCAGACTGGTCATTTCCCGTAGCGGTTTCAGACCAATACGTGTGGTCAGCCAGCCCAGAAAAACAGAAATAAAGACCAGACCGATATTGAACCAGAACAGCCAGGTACTGAGTTTGTCCATAAACAGGGTGTGATACCCAGTATCCGTGGCAACCGTAATGATGACATGTTTGCTTTTACCCTGTTCCGGCGTCACGGCAACCCGCCGCGAGATACTGCGGTACACGGTGTTATTTTCTTCCGTCTGGATCATATAGTCGAGAATATCACCCGACTTATTAAGCAGGACCGCTGGAACAACAGAATTTTTGGCATAGAGTTCAACAATTTTTTCATTTTCCATGTTTTTTATAGAAATGAATAAGCCATTGTGCCCCACCATCGCATCGTTTATTTTTTCTGATAATGACTTAATATCCGTTTTGTTCCTGAACGTCTCTGTTTTAAGAAACTCTTCGGTGAGCTGAAGTTTACCTGTCAGAAAATCGCGGTCCTGATTATCGAAATAGCCATTAAGGGTGCTAATCAGGATAAAACTTGATAACCACCATACCGTAAGCATCACCGCAGAAAAAATCAGGCTCAGGCGTGTGGTCAGGGAAATTTTGAACCTCACTCTTCTCTGATCTCCAGGACATATCCGGCACCGCGAACGGTATGGATCAGTTTTGGCTCAAAGTCATCATCAATTTTACTTCTCAGACGTCTCACGGCGACATCAATCACATTCGTATCACTGTCAAAATTCATGTTCCAGACCAGGGACGAGATAAGACTCCTGGGTAACACTTCTCCGGTGCGTTGCAGCAGCAACTCAAGCAGAACGTATTCTTTACCGGTGAGATGGATCTTCTTCCCCGAACGGATCACGGTCCGGCGCACCATATCAACGGTCATATCGGCGATGGTGCAGACTGTTGCGGCCTGCGAGCGTGCCCGGCGCAGTAGGGTTCTTACACGTGCAACCAGCTCCGTAAAATCAAAGGGCTTAATCAGGTAGTCATCTGCGCCAAGCTCCAGTCCTTTCACTTTGTCCCGCACGTTGTCCTTTGCGGTTAAAAACAGGACCGGTTCTTCGTGCCCGGACTCCCTCAGTGCGCTGATGATTTGCCACCCGTCGAGGAAAGGCAGCATCACGTCCAGTATTATCAAATCATACTGTCCCTTCGACGCGGCCCCGAGACCATCGCGGCCATTATTAAAGAGATCGGCCTGATAGCCTTCCTCAACCAGTCCCTGCTGCAGGTAACGACCTGTTTTTTGTTCGTCTTCAACGATTAAAATACGCTGCATGGTCAACTCGCTGATATGAAAGTAAAAATCTCACGCATGAGCTTTGGCTGTCCCCTAGCTGACCTGAGACGGAGCAAGCATTCCGAGCCACGCTACGGCGCCCAGAATGATAATCGCAACAACGAATTCTGTCAGGATGCTGTTTCGCATCAGGGCAACGCTGCGATCATAATTCCCTTCCCTGACCATAACTTCAAGCCGGGGACCCAGGTGAAACCGGTTTGCTGCAGCCAGAAGAAGCATCAGAACAAACAGAGCCGTCTTGGCAAGCAATATCCTCCCCCAGGAACTGTTGAATAAGGGAGTTAAGTTACCCTCAGCAATATACAGATAGTTGACCAGCGCACTCAGGATCAGGGCTACAACAATCACCGTTCCTGCCGTGGCAAATTTTGCCAGGGAGTCAGATATCACAATGACGCTCTGTGCATTATGCTCGTTTCTGCGCATCAGCAGGATAGCAAATGCAACCAGAGCACCTGTCCAGGCACCTGCAGCGCCGAGATGGGTCAGATCGCTCAGTAAATGGAGATAGTAATGCAGACCGTCATGCATAACGGCGTGTCCTCCCCAGGCAAGTGTAGCCAGCGCCACGCCCCCACTCATCGTCATCAGCAGGCAGGACAATACTCTCTTATTAGTGTAAAGGAACAAAGCACCGAGTGTGGTAAACAGGGCACAGAGCCTGACAATCCAGCTAATACCCACATCAGTTTCTTCTATCACCATCTCGATAACATGGATGGATAATTCTCTGAGGTCAGTTACTCCACTCATGGCATTAGATACCAGGAGCATATTAATGCCAGTAAGAATGATGCCTGTAACAACAGCAAAGGTTATAAACGACCTGAAATTAGTCAGGTTATAGGTTTCATGTCTGACACCGCTTATTCCATATATCTGAAAAAATGGCAATCCAAATATTACCATCAAATCCAGATAAAGAAGAAAACGAATAACAATCATAATCAGGTCGTTCATAATATTACTTCACTGTAAAGGTGTAATTACCGGTAATAGGGTGCGTATCTGAAGAAACCGCGCGCCAGTCAACACGATAAGTGCCAGCGGGTAAAGGCTCTCGCGGAATAATGACCATCGATTTAGGGTCAGCGCCTGGCGCCACTTTTGCCGCGACCGGCATCGGAGAATGTGATGACATGCCTTTCATACCCGTCATCGTTAATTTTGCACCTGAGAATTTCACGGTCAGATTTTCCGAGAAATTAAGCTGAATCTTTTCCGGGGCCGCTACGGCTGAATCAGCCTGTGGCACAGAGCTTTTTAATTCCGGATGGGCCATAGCAGAGAAAGCAACGCCCATAACGAGGCCACCTGTAAGAATGGCTTTATTTAAAATCGACATTTTATTTACCTGTTTAGTTGAGTGTTTTATATCAGTGCGTTAAAACCAGATTCTGGCTCCCGCCAGGAATACTACCTGATGGTCTTTCTCACCTTCTCTTTTCGCCATATCGGATGTTTTCCCGTAAAGTTGATTCCAGGAAACGCCTATATAGGGTGCAAACTCACGGCGTATTTCATAGCGCAGCCGGAGCCCCAGCTCTGTGTCAGTCAGTCCCCTGCCGCGACCCCGCGATTCATCATCCTGACTGTAGAAATTCACCTCATAGGATGGCTGGAGTATGAGCCGGTTAGTCAGTAAAACGTCGTATTCTCCTCCCAGACGAAGGGCTGCTTTTCCGCCATTACTGACAAAACCCGTAATTTCAGACTCAAAATTATAGAGTGCCAGCCCCTGAAAACCGACAGCAGCCCAGGTCCGGGCAGAAGCAGGTCTGAAATCCTGCCTGACACCCGCAACCAAATCCCACCATGGGCCAACCGCATGTCCCCAGAGTAACTGCGCTTCAGCCGCCTCCGTTTCCCCATTGCTTCGTTCACCTTCACTCTTTAGCCAAATCCGATCTGTGTCGCCTCCAATCCAGCTGTTAACACTCCAGCTGAAATTGTTGGTGTTATCCGACCGTTGCCATTCCAGTTGATCCAGCAGAACCAGATAATTAATCGCACTGTCGTGAATCGCATGCCCCTGTAAATTGCCGAATGCAGCCTTCCGGTCGGCATCGGTAACAGGCGGAATTGGCGTTCTGCTCTCAGTTACAATGGGCTCCATTGACGTCATCTCAGTGAAATTCTCATCTGCTGGCATCTGCATGGCAGACATGTCGTGCCCGGCGTGGGGATCTGCAGAGACGGAGCCCGCCGCAATAGAAAGCTGTGAGGTAAACAAACCGGCGACCAGAACAGGTATGGCCTTCAAATTTCTCTTCATTCGCATCATTCCTCCACCCGGACTTCACGAAACATTCCCATTTCCATGTGATAGAGCAAATGGCAGTGATACGCCCAGCGGCCAAGCGCATCTGCTGTCACTCTGTAACTGCGTTTTGTACCAGGGGGAACATCTATTGTGTGTTTACGAACCATGAAATTACCGTTTTCATCTTCCAGATCGCTCCACATACCATGCAGGTGAATGGGGTGAGTCATCATGGTATCGTTGATCAGCGTGATCCTGAGCCGCTCACCGTATTTCAGCAGCACCGGTGCGGCATCTGAAAACTTGATTCCGTTAAATGACCAGGCAAACTTTTCCATGTGGCCGGTTAAATGCAGTTCTATGGTACGGCCAGGTTCACGTCCGTCAGGATCCTCAAAGCGGCTTTTCAAATCCGCGTACGTGAGAACCTTTCTTCCGTTATTTCGAAGACCAATACCCGGATCATTTAATTTCGGAGAGACGCTCATCGCCTGCATATCAACCAGTGGGTTATCCGTTTCTGACGCAGGATGACTTTGCATACCCGGCATTCCGGCCATCCGGGAATGATCCATACCGGCCATGCTGCTGTGATCCATGGGCGCGGAGGATGTCCCGCTATCCGGAAGGTCAGCACCGTCCATAGACATCATCTCTCCGCTGTTATCCATGCCTCCCATCTGGCTGTGGTCCATTCCTGCCATATCATGTCCCATTCCCCCCATACCCATATCTTCCATGGTCAACAGAGGACGGGGATCGAGGGGGGGAACGGCAGCACTTAACCCCTCTCTCGTGGCCAGTGTCCCTCGAGCGTAACCGGTCCTGTCCATGGATTGTGCGAAGATGGTATAGGCCTCACCCTGAGGCTCCACAATGACATCATAGGTTTCGGCAACGGCAATCCTGAATTCGTCAACGGTAACCGGGTTTACATACTGGCCATCTGCAGCCACGACCGTCATTTTCAGCCCGGGGATACGGATATCGAAATAGGTCATTGCCGAGCCGTTGATAAACCGTAAGCGTATCTTTTCACCGGGACGGAACAGTCCGGTCCAGTTTTTCAGCGGGGCCTGCCCGTTCATGAGATAGGTGTAGGTGTAGCCACTGACATCCGCGAGGTCAGTCGGATTCATTTTCATTTCAGCCCACATTTTCCGATCGGCAATGGTGGCTGACAGCCCCCTGGTATTCACGTCGCGGAAAAAAGAGCCAACGGTTGGTTTATTGAAATTGTAGTAATCCGACTGTTTTTTTAATTTTTTCAGCAGGCTGTGAGGATTTTCATCGGTCCAGTCAGACAACATGACCACATGCTCACGATCGTAAGTAAACGGTTCTGGCTCCCCGGCATCGATGATAATGGCACCGTATACCCCCTCCTGTTCCTGCAGACCGGAATGGCTGTGGTACCAGTAAGTCCCGTTCTGCTTAACCTTAAAGGTGTAAACGTAGGTATCATCAGGCTCTATGCCCATAAAACTCAGCCCCGGAACACCATCCATATTGGCCGGAAGAATAATGCCGTGCCAGTGAATGGACGTCTGTTCATTAAGACGGTTTTTGACCTTCAGGGTAATGGTGTCACCTTCTTTCCAGCGAAGAACGGGCCCCGGCAGGCCTCCATTGATTGTTTTGGCCTGACGCTCACTGCCCGTGATATTGACGGCCGTTTCACCAATGGTCAGGTCAAACTGAGTACCCTGCAGGGATGCGGCAACTGGCAGGCTCAGACTGGAACGCGCATTGAAACTCCATACGCCAAGACTTCCGGCTACGCCAGAGAGGGTTAACCCCTTCAGGAAAGTTCGTCGAGACGTTTTCAACAGCATGCGCATTCCCTTATTTAAAGTATGGTTACTGACAGAATTCGAGAACCGATTTAAATTAAATTACTGGTTCATCCACTTACAATGAAATGAATCTAGCACACCTTAAGAAACAAATTCATTACAATCGTGTAATGTACATAGCTGTATTACATTTACGTCATCTTCCCCACAGGTTGATTATTTTTATATATGATCATAAGGACATCTTTTATGTACCTCAGAAGGTAATTACACATGAATATATTAATCACGACCACTGCGTTTACAGCTTTATTTTGTGGGGCAGCTTTTGCTCAGTCCAGTAATATTGCCCATGAAGCACATCGATTTGTTAATAATGCCTCAGCCGTCAGTCATGTGAATTCCTCGACGCATGAAAACTTACCGGACAGGGTTAATAAAAACAACACGCCCTCATTCTCTGAAATGAATGAACATGAAAGGGCCATTGTTGCTCATTCATTTATGAACAACAGCGCGTCCTATGCGCATCAGAAAATGATTGAGGAACATAAAAAAATGCTGTCCGGCAGTGATGCAAATTCAAAGACCTCGTCTTCTTCTTTTAACGAACTGAATGCCGGAGAAAAAGCCGCTCTCGTGCATGAGCAGGTCAATAATGCCGGTGCGGAAGCACATCAGACGCAGGCAAGAAAGCTTCGCGGGCTGTATTCGACCAGGTAACTGCAGGCGGGTTAGTGCTTAGCGTCAGGTGCGCAGCAGGGCTTTACTGACGGGTTACGTAGCAGGACATGAGCCCCATATTGCTCTGCCGTAACCTGTTTCAGTCCCGTTAATCATCACCGTCGGGCTGGTCATACAGTTCCCAGAGCTTCAGGAGCAAACGGGAAACAAGATATGTTACAAAAATGACGACCATCAACGGTGCTCCCGATTAACTGACAGATGACACGCCTCCTGAAAACCCCTAGCATACGCCGCAGTGTTCATGCTAACGGCGAATTCCAGTAAATGTATTCTACCGATGTCGTAAAAGAAAATGCCTACCTTTCAGCCACCCGCTCGGGGCTGGAATCGAACGAGATCGCTACTCTTCAGCGCTCCTTGCCTTCCCGGTTTAATCTGCGGCATTTGAAAAAAAATGAATCATTAAAACTCGTACTGCAAAAGAAAGCGGGAAAATCACGTGTCGTGGCCTATAAATTTACGTCCGGTTCATTTAATTACACGGCGTATCGTATATCAGATAAAAAGTTCTATAACCTTTCCGATACTTCCGGGAAAGGCAGTCTCGATTATCCGTTACCGGCCACAGCAAGACTCAGTTCGCCTTTCAATCCTGCAAGACTTAACCCGGTATCGGGAAAAGTGAGTCCCCATAATGGCATTGATTATTCCATGCCCATGAACACGAAAATAGTCAGCGTCATCGACGGAAAAATCACCCGGGCCGAATACAACAGTACCATGGGATATTTTGTTGAAGTAACGGGAAAAGCCGGTGTTAAAACTCGCTATCTCCACCTCAATAAAATACTCGTTACTAAAGGGGCCAGGGTTACACGGGGAGGTGCTATTGCGTTATCCGGTAACAGCGGACGTTCATCCGGTCCTCATCTGCATTACGAGCTGGTCATCAATAACAACCCTGTTAACTCTCTGGCGTTCCGGGCAGCGGCACCCGCTGATAACAAACTCGAACAGCATGCCTTTGCGCATGCCAGAGACTACGAACGATACCTGGACTGATAACGGGACCGCGACGCGGCCCCGTCTGCCGGATTAATTTTTTTTATCGTTTTCACTTCCGTGATGTTGATGATCTCCATGCCCTCCGTGGCCGTGGAAAAGATGCATTAGCGGGCAGACCAGCAATAACAGATATGGCCAGTAACCTGCCACATGTGACCAGTGTTCGCGCAGGAGGGCAAATGCCGCGATCGCGGCGACAGCAATAAGCGCATAGGTGGTACTTTTCATACTGGACTCCTTCTGTTCGTAACTGACCCTTCACTCAGTGTTATTTCCCGAGCCTGACACTTTTCAGACGCAACGCATTCACAATGACGCTGACGGAGGAAAGAGCCATGGCCGCCGCCGCAATAACTGGCGACAGCAGTATTCCATACACAGGATAAAGCAGACCTGCAGCCACAGGCACGCCAAGTGCGTTGTAGATAAATGCAAAAAACAGATTCTGACGGATATTTTTCATGGTGATCTCTGACAGATGACGGGCCCTGTTCAGTATCATCAAGTCGCCTTTGAGAAGGGTGACTCCGGCACTTTCAATTGCCACATCTGTACCCGTTCCCATGGCTATACCCACGTCAGCCGCTGCCAGCGCCGGGGCATCATTCACACCGTCTCCGGCCATCGCAACCACATGGCCAGACTCTTTCAGTCGGGTTATCACTGCTTTTTTGCCATCCGGCAGAATTCCGGCTTCAACCTCATCTATTCCCAGTTTCCGTGCGACTGCTTCAGCAGTAAGCTGGTTATCCCCGGTGAGCATAACGATGCGGATCCCCGCCTGACGCAAAGCTTTAAGCGCATCCGGCGTGGTTGTTTTCACGGGATCCGAGATAGCTATCAGGCCTGCAAGGTCCCCGTCTGTGGCCACATAGATAACGGTAGCGCCTTCCATCCGCAACGTATCCGCAACGGCCTTTTGATTATCAATAACTATACTGTTTTCCTGCATAGCCAGTTCATTACCAATAACAACCCGTTGACCTTCGACATCGCCTGAGACACCTTTACCCGACGGTGCATCGAAATGAGTGACTGCGGGTATTGCGATCCCCTTTTCCTGTGCTGCTTTAACTACTGCCATACCCAGCGGATGCTGCGAGCCTTTTTCCACTGCGGCTGTTACACGCAAAAGAGATGTTTCCCCACCCGGATTGAGACTGATAATCCCTGTCACCGTAGGCGAACCTTCCGTGAGCGTGCCTGTTTTGTCGACAACCAGCGTGTCCACTTTTTCAAGACGCTCAAGGGCTTCGGCATTCCTGATTAACACCCCGGCCTGGGCTCCTTTGCCCACCCCCACCATTATCGACATCGGCGTGGCCAGCCCCAGCGCGCAGGGACAGGCAATAATCAGGACCGACACAGCCGCAATGAGACCGTGCGCCATCCTGGGCTCGGGCCCCCAGACAGACCAGATCACGAAAGCAACAACCGCGATAAGTATCACCAGAGGAACAAACCAGCCTGAAACGCTGTCAGCCATTCTCTGGATGGGGGCACGCGAACGCTGTGCATCAGCGACCATCTGAACAATTCGTGAGAGCATTGTTTCATCACCGACTTTCTCTGCACGGATGATGAGACTCCCTGTCTGATTAATGGTCCCCCCGATGACAGGGTCACCCTCCGTTTTGGTAACCGGCATAGATTCCCCGGTCACCATCGATTCATCAACGGTTGTTTTGCCTTCGATCACGATACCGTCGACCGGAATACTCTCTCCAGGTCTGATGCGGAGCTTATCGCCAGGCAGGACATCTTCCGCATTAATATCCGTTTCATGACCGTCATGATCCAGCCGTCTGGCGGTTTTGGGGGCAAGGTTCAGAAGCGCAGTAATGGCGCCTGAGGTTTGTTCCCGTGCCCGCAGCTCAAGAACCTGTCCCAGCAGAACAAGCACCGTAATAACTGCTGCGGCTTCAAAATAAACGGCCACCAGGCCATCCATGTTTCTGAACGATGCAGGAAACCAGGAGGGGAAGACGGTTGCAATGACGCTGTAAACCCAGGCTACGCCGGTCCCCATTGCAACAAGGGTAAACATATTCAGGGAGCGGTTACGTAACGACATTCCGGCCCGGGCGAAGAATGGCCAGCCACACCACAACACGACAGGGGAGGCCAGAAGCAGCTGCAGCCATGTGTTGTACTGTGGCGGTACTGTATTCCTCAACTCGGGAAACAGATGAGATCCCATTTCGAGTACCAGAACCGGAAACGCCAGCAACAACCCCAGCCAGAAGCGTCTTGTCATGTCGTGAAGTTCATCACTCGGCCCCGTGGATGCCGTAGCTACGAGCGGCTCCAGTGCCATTCCACAGACAGGACAGCTTCCGGGACCACTGCGGCGTATCTCCGGGTGCATCGGACATGTCCACACACCTTCAGAATTCTCTTTTTCCGCCTGGTGGTGAGGCTGTTTTATCTGATCAGGGCTGACTTCGTGATGATCGTGGTGATGGTGATGGGAATGTTCACTGGCATCTTCGGTAAGATAACGATCGGGATGGGCTTTAAATTTACTCTCACAGCTGGCGGAGCAGAAATAAAGTTGATGGTCTTGGTATCGAATGCTGCTGTGCGCCCTGTCGGGCAGGATGGCCATCCCGCACACGGGATCTCTCACCTTATGCAATACGTGGCCCTCGTCCGGGGATAATGTCTGCTCAGAAGCAGTCTGGTTGTTGTGTTGCACTGCATTGTCATTTTTCACAGTAACTCTCCTTATGCATACCGAAGCATCTTCTGTCTTCAGGGTATGTCATGGATGCGATTACCACGAATATCGCCGGCACAGGAGTGCCTGCTACCGGCGTCCCGTTATCAGCCGTTCCGCTGACTATTCGATTCGCTGGAAGACTTTTTTACTTCCATCCGGTGAGAATGCGATAACATCGTAAGCCTCTTTTCGGGCTCCCATCTCCATTCCAGGACTTCCTGCTGGCATACCGGGGGTGGCGAGACCGTATATACCTGAACCAGACTGCATTGCCTTATGTATCGTTGTCGCAGGCACATGGCCTTCAATGATCAAATTACCGGCAACCGCGGTATGACAACTTCGCAGTCCTGCAGGAATAGCATGCTTTTCTTTCAGGGCTGACAGCGCCTGATCATTCATGACGTGAGTTCGTACTTCAAACCCGTCTTTTTCCATCGCCTTGCCCCACAGGGAACAACAGCCACAGTTTTCAGATTTGTACATATCAATCACTTTTTCACTCGCCATCGCGGGCAGTGAAAGGCCGAGAGCCAGCGCCATCAGAACCACTTTTTTCATACTCACCTCTGTATATTATCGATTTAAACCCTGACGTCAGGGTGAATCAGTAAAGAAGGACACCCACAGGGGGTGCCCTTTCAGGTTCAGGACACGCTTTTTTTATGTCTGCGCAGCCAGATTAATTTGTAGGCGGCAGGAATAATGAACAGGGACAGCAGCGGAGCCGTGATCATCCCACCAATCATGGGTGCCGCGATACGGCTCATGACTTCTGAACCTGCACCGGTTCCCCAGAGTATTGGCAGCAGACCCGCAATGATCACCGCCACGGTCATGGCTTTCGGCCGGACACGCAGTACGGCACCATGATAGAGGGCTTCATCAAGGCCTTCCGGTGTGAACGTCTCTTTACGGGACAATTCCGGGTGCGCTTCAATGGCATGACGCAGATACATCAGCATGACCACGCCAAACTCTGCTGCCACCCCGGCCAGAGCGATAAACCCCGTTCCGGTTGCGACAGACATATGGAAGCCCTGCCAGTACAGGAACCATATCCCGCCAACCAGGGCGAACGGCAGGCTCATCAGGATCAGCAGGGCTTCATCAACCCGGCGGAATGCCAGATACAACAGGATGAAGATGATCATCACCGTCATCGGCACCATCAGCTTCAGTTTCTTGTTGGCATGCTCAAGCAGTTCAAACTGTCCGGAGAATGACACGCTGGTACCCGGTCTCAGTTTCACTTTCTGACTGATCGCCGTTTTAATGTCATTAACCACCGACACCATATCCCTGCCGCGCGCGTCAATGTAAATCCAGCTGGCTGGACGGGCATTTTCCGTTTTCAGCATAGTCGGCCCGGAAACGACCTTAATATCCGCAACATCGCCCAGCGTGATCTGCTGCTTCATCGGGGTCAGGATCGGCATCTGTTTCAGGGCCTGCGGGCTGTTCCGGTAATCCTGCGGATAGCGGATATTAATCGGGTACCGGGCCACGCCTTCAACCGTTTCCCCTACCGTCGCGCCGCCGATGGCTGATGAGATGAACAGCTGCACATCGCCCACCGTCATTCCGTAGCGGGAGGCTTTTTCCCGGTTGATATCCACATCAATGTAGCGCCCGCCTTCCAGTCGCTCTGCGAGAGCAGACACTACGCCGGGTACGGTTTTGGCGACCGCTTCGATACTCTGCGCCGTTGCATCGATATCGGACAGAACCGTTCCGGACACCTTGATACCTATCGGGCTTTTGATCCCGGTTGAGAGCATATCAATACGGTTACGGATTGGCGGCACCCAGAGGTTTGCCAGCCCCGGTAAACGGACGGTCCTGTCGAGTTCTTCAATAATCTTGTCAATCGTCATGCCTGGACGCCACTGATCCTCAGGTTTGAGCTGGATCGTGGTTTCAACCATTTCGAGCGGTGCGGAATCCGTGGCGGTCTCTGCTTTACCGGTCTTGCCAAATACAGAGGCCACTTCAGGAACGCTTTTGATTAACTTGTCCGTCGTCTGCAGGAGCGCTGCAGCTTCAGCCGGAGAGACACCCGGCAGGGTCGACGGCATATACAACAGGTCGCCCTCGTTAATCTTCGGCAGAAACTCACCGCCCACCTGGCTCAGCGGCCAGATAACGGTGAAAATGGACAAGGCCGCAACCAGCAGGGTTGTTTTTGGCCAGTGGAGAACCCGCAACAGCAATGGATGATACGCTTTGATCAGTACCCGGTTCAGGGGGTTACTGGTCTCTGCAGGAATTTTCCCCCGGATCCAGAATCCCATCAGAATCGGAATGACGATGATGGCCAGCGCGGCCGCGCCCGCCATGGAGTACGTTTTCGTGAATGCCAGCGGGCCAAACAGACGTCCTTCCTGACCTTCCAGGGTAAAGATAGGAATAAAGGACAGGGTGATGATCAGCAGGCTGATAAACAGTGCGGGTCCCACTTCAACGGAGGCATCGGTAATCACCTTCCAGCGGGTGGCGTTGTCAATCTGCTCACCCGGATGCTGATGATCCCACTCCTCAAGCCGCTTATGCGCATTCTCAATCATCACAATGGCGGCATCCACCATCGCACCGACGGCAATCGCTATCCCTCCCAGCGACATGATATTGGCGTTCAGTCCCTGGAAGTGCATGACGATAAAGGCGATACACAGACCAAGCGGCAGAGAGATAATCGCCACCAGGGCAGAACGTACGTGCCACAGGAACAGGGCACAGACGATGGCCACCACGATAAACTCTTCCAGAAGTTTGGAACTGAGGTTATCAATCGCCCGGTCGATGAGCTGGCTGCGATCGTAGGTGGTCACGATTTCAACGCCTTCCGGCAGGCTGGCCTTCAGCGTCTCAAGTTTATCCCTCACTGCCGTGATAACGTCGCGTGCATTTTTACCCGACCGCAGGATCACCACGCCGCCAGCGACTTCGCCCTGGCCGTTCAGCTCGGCAATACCACGCCGCATTTCAGGCCCGGTCTGCACGCGGGCAACATCCCGCAGATAAACCGGCACGCCGTTCTCGCCTGTTTTCAGGACGATGTTATTAAAATCATCAATGCTCTGAAGATAACCGCTGGCACGGACCATATACTCAGCTTCGGCCATTTCAACGGATGAGCCACCGGCCTCCTGGTTAGACGATTCAAGGGCCTGTTTCACTTCGGGCAGGCTGATACCATACTGAGACAATTTTACCGGATTGACCTGAATCTGGTACTGTTTCACCACGCCGCCAACCGAAGCGACCTCAGCCACGTTCGGGATGGTTTTCAGCTCAAATTTCAGGAACCAGTCCTGCAGAGAACGCAGTTCTGAAAGGTCGTGTTTTCCGCTGCGATCGACAAGGGCATATTCAAATATCCAGCCCACCCCCGTGGCGTCCGGACCGATTTCAGAACTCACACCGGCGGGCAGTTTTCCCTGTACCTGGTTCAGGTACTCCAGCACGCGGGAACGGGCCCAGTACAGATCGGTGCCGTCTTCAAAAATGACATACACATACGAATCACCGAACTGTGAAAAACCACGCACGGTTTTTGCGCCAGGCACGGACAGCATGGTGGTGGTAAGTGGATAGGTGACCTGGTTTTCTACAATCTGCGGGGCCTGGCCGGGATAGCTGGTTTTGATAATGACCTGCACATCTGACAGGTCAGGCAAGGCATCGACAGGCGTGTTAATAATCGTCCATGTGCCCCAGATGCTGAGAAACAGGGCCCCCATCATGACCAGGAAACGGTTGGCGACAGAGCGCCGGATAATCCATTCAATCATCGTCGTCTCCTCAGTGCCCTGAATGCATATTTACAGGCTGGTCAGACATTGCTGGCATACTGCTTTCTGTTTTTTCAGGGTGGCGCATACGTTCCAGTGCGCCCGTAATATTGGCTTCAGAGTCAATGAGGAACAGGCCACTGACCACCACGGTATCGCCTTCATTCAGGCCGGAGCCGATGCCGGACTGTTGCTGTGACTCATGCAGAACGTGGATCTGTTTCGGCACAAACTTGCCTTCATCATCAACAGTAATCACGCGCTGTTCTTTGCCGGTATCGATAACGGCCTGGCTTGGTATCAGCAGCATCTCCTGGCTTCTGGTATTCAGTTTCAGATAGGCATTCATGCCCGGCTTGAGAAACTCATCCTTATTAGAAACCTGGAGACGGACCTGAAGCGTACGGGTTGTCTGATCCACGCTGGGAAGAATGTTCCATTTTTCGACATGGAATGTTTTATCCGGATAAGCCGGTACCGAAATTTCAAACTGCGACGTATCTTTCAGCAGATATGCGATAGATTCTGGCACTGCAGCGCTGATCCAGACCGGGTCCATCCCCTGAATCTGAGCCACTACTTTATCTTTCGAAATATTCATGCCGGTGCGCAGGTCAAACGCAGTAATGACACCATCAATAGGTGCTTTAATGGTAAAACGGGTCTGGATTGTGCGGGTTGAACGCAGCCTTTGAATATCCTCTTCCGGCATACCAGCCAGACGAAGTCGCTCCAGAACCCCTTTTATCTGGGTTGACGTACCACCGGTGCTGGATAACAGAAGGAATTCACTCTGTGCTTCCACCCAGTCCGGAATGGTAATATCGATAAGTGGCGTCCCCTTCTTCACATGATCGCCAATCGTCATGGGGTAGACTTTTTCGACAAACCCGTCAGAACGCGCCTGCACAATAACAAACTGATACTCGTTATAGCTGACATTAGCCGGGATTGTCTGAGAATAATTCAGCATTCCTCGCGTGACTTTTTGCGTTTTTAATCCCAGATTCTGAACCTGGGTTGGGTCGATACGGATCCCGCCACTGCTTTTATCGCCACTGTCATCAGCATATTTTGGCACCAGGTCCATATCCATAAAGGGCGATTTTCCGGGTTTATCAAATTTGGTATCCGGTTTCATTGGGTCATACCAGAAAAGCACCTTTCGTTCCGGTGCCTTTTGTTCTGTTTTTTCTGTCTTTTGTGCTGAGTTTACATACTGCCAGGCAGTAACCGATATCAGCCCCCCTGCTATGAGGCTGCTGATAATTATTGCAGCATATTTTATCTTTAAAGAAGCCATACAATTTTCCGCTAAAAAATCAAAACACCTGGCATATGCGCCTGACGGTTAACTCACACATATACCTATGTGAATGTACAGGCGCACAGGATGTAATCGCTCCGGACAGCCAATCAGGACTGCGTCACGTTAATGCTTTTGAGTAAGGAGATATTGCCCTGCTGAATAAACGAGAAATCGACATGGTTGCCTGTTTTCAGGGCATTAATAGCATTGTCTGCATTAACAAAAGTAAAGCGCATGGTCATTGCAGGCCAGCCCACCGCCGGGATTGCTTCGTGCGAAATGGTAATCTTTTTACTATTCATATCAATGTCTTTAACGATACCGGTGCCCTTGATAACCTGCTGTACCGAAGCATCACTGGCAGCATTCATATCGCCATGCTGATGTGTTTCAGCATGAAGACCGGCAGAAAACATGACAGAGAAGGCACCAAATAAAACGGCTTTAAGTGAATTACGCATTTTTAATTTCCTGATTAATTGAATAAATTTACTCTACCCAACCGCCACCCAGCGCGGTAAACAGATTAATTTCGTTAACCTGTCGGGAATAGGTAAGATCGAGAATGGTTTGCTGCGTCGCGAAGAGGGAACGTTCTGCATCCAGCACTTCGATGTAACTGACAGCACCACTTGCATACAATCCTCTGGCACGCTGTAGAGTTATCTGTAGTGAATCAAGATAACGCTGCTGTGACTCAAGTTGCTGGCTAAGGCTGTCGCGCAGCGCAAGCGTGTCGGAAACATCCTTAAAGGCTGACTGAATTTTTTGTTCGTAATTAACCACCGACTGTTGCTGGCGAATTTCAGCCAGCTTCAGATTGGCTTTATTCCTGCCAGCATTAAAAATAGGAATTTCAATTTTAGGGATAAAATTCCACATTCCACTTCCTGACGTAAACAGGCTTGACAGCTCCGTACTGCTTGCGGAAAGACCACTGGTCAGGGTAATGGAGGGGAAAAAGGCCGCTCGCGCTGCGCCAATATTGGCATCAGCCGCTTTCAGCTGATATTCCGCTTCCATAATATCCGGTCGCTGCAGCAAAATTTGTGACGACAGATTTGGTGGCAATTTTACTGGTGCGATCTCCCCGCCTTTCATCCCTTTTTCTGACGGAAGTGCGCGGTACGTTCCCAGCACCAGTTGCAGGGCATTGTTTGCCTGAGCCAGATCGCCTTCTCGTTTGGCTATTTCGGCGCGGGTACTTTCGATTTGTCCTCTCGCCTGTTCAAGTGCCAGAACGTTCGTACTCCCGGTCACGAGCTGTTGCTCAACGAAAGCATAGGACTGTTCATAATTTTTCAGCGTTTCCCGCGCAATACGGAGTTGTTCGTACGCCAGTTGCTGGCTGAAATAGCTCTGTGAAACGCTGGAGACCAGCAGGATGTGTACGGCCCGACGGGCTTCTTCGCTGGCAAAGTAGTTCTGGCGATCAGCCTCACTCATGTTCTTAAGTTTGCCAAAAAAATCGAGCTCATAGCTGAGCTCCAGACCCGCGTCGTACTCCTGCGTGGTCGGCTTGTCACCTTTCAGACCACCGTTGTATGTGATCCCGGATGAGGCATTCAGCTGGGGATAACGATCTGCATCCGTGACGTTGAACTGGGCCCGGGCCTCTTCAACCTTCAGGGCAGCCATTCTCAAATCACGGTTATTAGTCAGGGCTTCACCGATCAGCCTGCTGACCTGGGGATCGACAAAAAAGTTTCGCCAGCCCGTATCCTGATAGCTGTTTACCGCAGGCGTCAGACTGTTTTTAGACAATGAAAACTGCTGGGGAACCGGAGCTGGCGGACGCTGATATTCAGGTGCCAGAGAAACACAACCAGCCAGGATGAATATGGTACTGATGCTGAGTAATTTTAATTTGAACATAACGCTTCTCGTCCAGGCAGACCTGGTAAATGGTTCAAACGAAGTCCAGAGTATTGATAGGGATACTTTACCTAACGCTCTCTGTTTGCCGGGTGACAGGATAATGACAATGTTGTCATTTTTGCTGTAATCCGTTGATAACGATCGTGGGCGCAATAGAATGACATTAGCAGCCAGCCGGGGAGCAAGATGAAAATATTGATCGTCGAAGACGAAATTAAAACAGGTGAATATCTCAGCAAAGGGCTTACAGAGGCAGGGTTCGTAGTGGATCACGCTGATAATGGTCTTACCGGATATCATCTCGCCATGACAGCCGAGTATGATTTAGTCATTCTGGACATCATGCTGCCTGATGTGAACGGCTGGGATATCATCCGCATGCTGCGCACTGCCGGAAAGGGTATGCCGGTCTTACTGCTGACAGCCCTCGGCACGATCGAACACAGGGTCAAAGGACTGGAACTGGGTGCGGACGATTATCTGGTTAAACCCTTTGCGTTTGCCGAACTGCTCGCCCGGGTGAGAACCCTTCTGAGGCGGGGAAACACGATGATCACGGAAAGCCAGTTTAAGGTGGCTGACCTCTCGATTGATCTCGTATCCAGAAAAGTCAGTCGCGCCGGAAACCGCATTGTGCTCACCAGTAAAGAGTTCAGCCTGCTGGAATTCTTCATTCGCCATCAGGGAGAGGTTCTTCCCCGCTCCCTGATTGCCTCTCAGGTCTGGGACATGAATTTTGACAGCGACACTAATGCGATCGATGTCGCAGTAAAGCGACTCCGCGCTAAAATAGACAACGATTACGGGACAAAGCTGATCCAGACAGTCCGGGGCGTGGGCTACATGCTGGAGGTCCCGGATGCATAGCAAACCTTCCAGACGCCCTTTCTCACTCGCTCTGCGGCTGACCTTTTTTATCAGCCTGTCCACGATACTGGCTTTTATCGCCTTCACCTGGTTTATGCTGCATTCTGTTGAAAAGCATTTTGCCGAGCAGGATGTCAGCGATCTTCAACAAATCAGCACCACACTGAACCGTATACTGCAGTCCCCGGTGGATCCGGATGATAAAAAAATAAGCAAAATAAAGGAATCAATTGCCAGCTACCGCAACGTTGCCCTTTTGCTCCTCAATCCCAGGGGTGAAGTGCTCTTTAGCTCAGCTCAGGGGGCGGCACTACGCCCGGCAGTGAATTCAGCAGATTTTAGCGAGCACAGCCGCGCACGGGATGTCTTTCTCTGGACGGTGGAGGATCCTGCGGGACCGATGGATACCGGGTCCGAAATGAAGATGGAAACATACAGGATTATCGCCTCCTCTGGTCAGGCGATATTTCAGGGCAAACAGCAGAACTATGTCATGCTGACTGGCCTATCCATTAATTTCCATCTCCATTACCTCGATGCGCTGAAAAAGAACCTGATTGCGATTGCCGTCGTGATAAGCCTGTTGATTGTTCTGATCATTCGAATCGCTGTCCGTCAGGGGCACCTGCCCCTTCGTAATGTCAGCAATGCCATTAAAAACATCACCTCCGAGAATCTTGATGCGCGACTGGAACCGACACGCGTTCCCATTGAGCTGGAGCAACTGGTTATCTCGTTCAATCATATGATTGGAAAGATTGAGGATGTCTTTACCCGCCAGGCCAATTTCTCTGCCGATATCGCGCATGAGATCAGAACGCCCATCACCAATCTGGTGACGCAGACTGAAATCGCACTGAGTCAGGATCGAACACAGAGGGAACTTGAGGATGTCCTCTATTCCAGTCTTGAAGAGTATAACCGGATGACCAAAATGGTCAGCGATATGCTGTTCCTGGCACAGGCAGATAATAATCAGCTGATACCTGACAGGGTCATGTTTGACCTCAGAGCGGAAGTCATGAAAGTCTTCGAGTTTTTCGAAGCCTGGGCCGAAGAACGCAATATCACGCTCAAATTTAACGGGATGCCCTGCCTGGTTGAGGGAGATCCACAAATGTTCAGAAGGGCGATCAATAATCTGTTATCCAATGCCCTGCGTTATACCCCGGAGGGACAGGCAATCACCGTCTCAATAAGAGAGCAGGAGAGCTTTTTTGACCTTGTGATTGAAAATCCGGGGAAACCGATCCCTGAAGAACATTTATCAAGGCTGTTTGACCGTTTTTATCGGGTGGATCCATCCAGACAACGAAAAGGAGAAGGCAGCGGCATCGGCCTTGCGATTGTGAAGTCAATCGTGGAAGCACATCACGGAAGAGTGCAGGTGGAATCAGACGTACGCTCCACGCGTTTTATCTTATCCGTGCCCAGACTGGAGAAAATGATCCCGGAAACCCAATGCTGAAAATAAAGATGTAAATGACAAAGATGTCATTAGCCTGTCATGCAGCAAACAGAAGCCATTCGATATAATTAGTGCAACTTATCAGGAAGGCTGGATTGCTTCATCAATACCCGGCGTCAGAGTACGCCAGGAAATGAATATCCAGCCCTCTTCCGGAGAAATAAACGCTGCCGAACTTGTTTCAGTTATGGAACTGAAAACACCGGTTGTACTTCCCCGGACATCACTAATTCAGAAATGGAGAGTTATCATGAAAAATATCGTATTAGCATCTTTGCTGGGCTTTGGTTTAATTTCTTCGGCCTGGGCCACTGAAACCGTGAATATCCATGAGCGGGTCAACAATGCACAGGCACCTGCTCACCAGATGCAGTCTGCTGCGGCTCCTGTCGGGATCCAGGGGACTGCACCTCGTATGGCCGGTATGGACCAGCATGAACAGGCCATTATTGCTCATGAAACCATGACGAACGGGTCGGCGGATGCGCACCAGAAAATGGTGGAAAGTCATCAGAGGATGATGGGAAGTCAGACCGTTTCCCCTACCGGGCCGTCGAAGTCATTAGCGGCAATGAATGAGCATGAAAGAGCTGCAGTTGCCCATGAATTTATGAATAACGGTCAGTCTGGCCCACATCAGGCCATGGCCGAAGCGCATCGTCGCATGCTCAGTGCAGGCTGACGGCGAGGGAAGTATCTGTGCTGTCCTTATTTCCTTGATAGATTTTTCCGTAACCGGATATATGGCAACATCTTTGCCCCCTACAGGGGGCATTTTTATCAGATTCTGCTACAGTTAACGGGCATCAACGCTAAAAGGATATTTTTTATGAAAGCCAGAAACACTTTATTTGCAGTATTAATGTTATCCCTGCCAGCGATTTCAGCAGAACATTCAGAAATGAAAATGACTGATATGTCTACCTCGGCTTCGTCACAGGAATATATGGCTGGCATGAAAGACATGCATGACAAAATGATGGCTGCCGTAAATGAGTCCGATCCCGACAAGGCTTTTGCGAAAGGCATGGTAGCGCACCATGAAGGGGCAATAGCAATGGCTGAGACCGAGCTCAAATACGGAAAAGATCCGAAAATGAGAAAGCTCGCGCAGGACATCATTAAAGCTCAAAAAGGTGAAATTGAGCAGATGAATAAATGGCTTGATAGTCAAAAGTAAACATTGTAGAAATGTCACGACAAGCGTGATTTTACATCGTTCCTGGGCGCGGGAGTCGGTTAATCTTTATATAATTCAAACCCGATTAATTTCGGGTTTTTACTACTCTGTACTCCGGTCCTTTGTTGAGGACCGGAATATATGCACCTGAGATGCTTATTTAATACATTATCTCGTCATGGATACAATGTCGCTCAGGATCTCAACCAGCTCGCTTCTCTCCTGCGTTCCGTCATGATAGGTTGATCTTGAGATGATTCTTTCTGATGTCATCTGAGGCCAGAATTTATCTAGTACATTATCGGGTTTCATTCCCACAGCCCGGCCGATTATTTTTTTAGCGTCACAGGTGTCCGTAAACGTGACGGCTACACCAGTAATTTCCTCGATAAGATCCGGGCACAGATAGTTTTCTATCTCACGTTTGCGCGTAGCGAAAAATACCTTACCGGCCTCCTCTACTTCTTTTTTACGCTTCTGGATGGACAGAACCTGTGCAGGGTCTCCCCCAATATCGGAGTCCAGAAATACGCACCAGGGAAGCCCCAGATCTTTGGCCAGATTCAATGTAACCCAGTGTTTGACGCTACCACACCCTCCTATGAGGACTGGCACTATTTTCACGTCCTCCAGAGAGGCTGGCAGCGCACCTGACTGTTTTAATGAACTGGCCGCATGCCTCAGGAAAGTAACATCCGACTTTCCCTCTACCAGAACAATCCCCTGCGCCCTTTCCATACCGGTCTCTGGCAGCACCCCCAGGCTTTCAGTGGCTTCCTTCAGCACTGCGTCATCCGGCATTTTTACTACGGGTTCACCCGCCTCATTTCGGGTAACATAACGTACGCCTTCGACAGGGATTAATCCGGCCAGCGCCGGGACATGGGTGGTGACGATAATCTGACGGTGCGGCTGGCCTGCCAGTGCCAGTAACGCTTTCATCAGCATCATCTGATAGTTCGGATGCTGTGACGTTTCAGGCTCCTCTATGGCATAAATCACATTTCTGGGCGTCCCCGCGACATTCTTTTCAGCCTCAGCCCGAAAAAAATTCAACAGGATAAGCCTCCTTATCCCGCTGCCGCGCTTATTGATGGGGATGCCATTTTCCCCGTCCAGGGTGAAATTGAAGGTCCACTTGGGTTTCTCCTTAAATCGTGGAGTCAGTTCACTGGCGAGTTCGGGGGCCATTTCACGTAATTTATCCAGCGTTCTCTGTGCGACATCCAGGACGCTGTCCTGAATCTCATTTTCCAGCGCTGTAATTTTGTCCTGCAGCGCAGCCTGAGCGTCTTTTACGGCCTGCTGTAAGGGGTTTTTAGCTTCGGAATCCCCGTCGCTGCTTTCCCTGTCGGCTTTGAAAATCGCATACGTGGGCAGCAAATCGAGGATCTTACCCCATAATGATTTTGTGTCGGTTCCGAACTCTTTATCGACATCCAGCATAATTTCCGAACAGGTATAGGGGGCTGCGGCTTCCCTGATGGCCTGACGCCATAACGATGCAGTGCGTTTATCCGCCACATTTTTTTCAACTTCTTTTCCCACCGCCTTGAGCTCAGAAATTTTCATGCCCAGTAAATTTCTCAGGGGCTCCTCATCCGGGTGGATGCAGCGGATGCAGGTCTGCTCCGGTTTTCCTGAGGTCGTTGCTTTAAACGTTTTGACGATTTCAAAATTGCCGTCCTCATTCAGCAGATGTTCTGAGGCGAGCGTGGTCTGCACCCTGTCGTCGATCATGATAAAATCGGGCAGGTCATCAAATTCACAGGCTATTTCAAAACGGCCGTCCCCTTCTCTTAGGCTGAAACAGTTCATGTCATTCTTGTCAGCCTTCATTCCTTCTGTTTCAAAAAAAATAGCCAGCGCTTCCAGAAGCGTTGATTTCCCAAAGTCATTACGACCGACAATACCCGTCATGCTTTCATCAATAATGATTTCAGTAGAGTTTCTGTAGCCTCTGAAGTTTTTCAGTTTTAATTTTCTGAGCCGCATATGAAGTCCTGTGTGTAAGAAAGCGTTTTGCTGCAACCTGAATACAAAATATATTTTCAAATGCCTGCCAACAAGCAGGGATAACCGTTATTCAGAATATCTTAACGACATTTCGGGATTATGATCTGGTCGCGCTTTCAGAACTTTACTGCCCCTCAAAACACCGGAAACTAACTTGTGGTTGGTTACATGGCAAAGTTAAAACTCCAGAATCACGGGTAATGATTTCAATGCTTATTATATTTTTTGGAATTGACTCATGAGCTTTATAATTTAAATGATAATAATAACCATTCTTTTATGCGTAATATTTGCTACTGACACTGATGAATTTAAAAGAAGATAGATTTTCATTTACGGATTATTTCCTAAATTCATCGATAATGTGATCGACATAAAATTTTCACTGAAGAATGAAGAGATAATTTAAGGCCGAGCGAAATAGCTCAAAATGGTGTATTTAACATAACAGAAGAAATGAAAGGCTCTATCGCAACCTGATACTTCAGGCCGCTAAGGGGTTAATCTTGTTGAAGAAAAATTAGACCGGGAAGCGCCAGGCGTCACCATTTCTCCCGCCTGGCTGGAAGTGAAGAATAATTGTGCATAGCTCCGTATTCGGGCTTTGCATCTGACAATGGTTCCCTGGATGAAAGTACGATCTCCACTCCAAGGACGCTGAACACCCTAAACAAACGCTCAAAACCCGCACTTGCAGGGTTGGCCTCTAGTCGGGCATAAGTTTGCTGTGTTATACCCAAACGTTCAGAAACATCTTTTTGCGTCAGTCCATTGGCTTTGCGAAAGCCGATTAAAACAGGACGTAACTGATTCAAAGTCTTCAAAGCGTATTGAGTGTTCATAAGTGACCTTCCGTATCGACGAGTTAACAAGCATAACGCAGGGATTTACAGCATATAGGCTGTAATGCTCATTAACAGACTATAGGCTGTAATACGAATCCTGCCAAGATGCGGCATCTTTCAAATACAAGGCCGTATTGGGTAAGCAGTACACCGTTATATAGCACCCCTTGCCCCTTTGCTGGAGAGGGACCCACGTGATCGCAGGTCTTTTAGACGTTGTTGCTAACCGGCATCATACACAGGTGGTAACCCCCAGGGAATCTCTATGAGTGATAATTTATTCCTGCCCCAGTCAAAATATAAAACCTTATCTAACTAGCTTTCTTAGTATTTTATAAATGAAGTGAAATTAGCGAAGAAGTTTTACATTGTAAAGTGAGCAAAAATATTTACCATTCAACTGGCAAAATTTACAATCTGCAGCCCTTAGCCTGAGAAAATGCACATTAACAGAATAATCATCAAGTCCGATAGAGGCATAACTTACGTCCTCAAAAATATCAGAAATAAATGAGTTGAAATTACAAAAATTAACTTCACTTAACATCTTGAACACCGCAGACATATATCTATCATGCATTATCTTGACTTCGATAACCTTAGATAAACTTGAATGCGACTTACATTTGAAGAGATCAAAGAGAAAGTAAATCAGCATATTTTTATTGTCCGAAATCCATTTTAAAATTTTATTACGTGCACATGGTAATATATACACTGGATTTTTGAAAGGGTTTGAAACGTCAACCACAAGGGAACAATAACCATGAGGATTTATTCCACTTATAATTAAGTCACTAAGTCCTTTCACTGCATTCAAATAGTTATCAAAACAAACCTCATATAAACTGGTACTATGAACTGCACATTTAGATTCAAACAACCATCTATGACGCAGATAACCAATGCCTTTAGAGTGTATATCTTCAACAATACATTTGTGACAGTAACGAATGTTTGAGATGTTTACCAATGGATATGAATTAGTTATGTGAAAATTTTTCCGACAGGCATCTTCAACAGCGTTAAAATACCCGTAAACACCAGAAGATAACGACACTATATTGGAAGTTAGTATATAACCATTTCTAGTGGCAAGAATGTCATATATATCCTGCAAGCTATGCAATTTGTACATATCAATCAGTTCGAAACGAGGAAAGGCATCGTACCTTAGTGCGCCATGCTTTGATATTATGTTCCTGCAATTGGATAAGTTATACATTATCTGTGAACGCAGAAGAAAACTGTGCCACAATTCATTTTCGTAAACCATATAACTCCCTCTTATTTAATTAGTTCCATTTTTCTGAGAAGTATCATTGTCATTGGTAGTTTATCTCTGTATTTCAAAAGCCAGCCATGCCCTCCCAGTAAAGCATCTAGACTTGTAAGTGACATCGAGTACTGCCCCTGAGATAAAACATCATTTATTAATGATGATGAGATAATATCTCTCTCGCTCCAGTCTACTCTTTTATTTTTATAGCATCGTATTGTTTTAGGAAGACAGGAATTAAGCCAGTCACATTCATGTTTATTTAGCCAATAGAAACTTGCATAACAACTTTCTTTGACTAACTTTCGTGTTATAGAAACGGATTGATTATGTATAAATCTTAATATTTTCTGCTTATGACGCCGTCTTAAAGAATCTTTTTTACATTTTTTACGCCATGAGCATAAACCGTAACAAGATGAAATTACAGAGGATACAGCTCCTTCCGATAATGAGTTTTTCTCAGCTATGGATGCCAGACTAAACCCCCTTACAGCCATAGACTTGATAAGCAATTCAGTGAATATATTAATTTTTGTGTTTCGCTTAAACGCCCTCAGGTATTTTTTATAAATAAGTGTTTTAATGTAACATCTGCTGCGACTAAATTCCTTCCCAAGGTTGCTAACACTAGTATTATTTTCAACTATATGAAAACTGTATTTCTTATGACTTTTAAAGATTTCTTTCTTTTTATTAGTACGACTTCCTGCATACGTTGGCCAGCAAGTATTTAACAAACAATAACAAAGCAAAAGATGCTTTGTGGGATGCTGACAACATTTGTCTTTGAGTATAGGCTCCCAGTAATGATAATCAGTTAGGGATGTTGGTATAAGTCCCGATGAACCCTCCCCAAATAACTGGCACTTAGCATAAACATGTGCGTAGAATACATTTTTCTTTAAATTTCCATCCAATGATAATAAATTCAACTTTTTAAGTACATCCATGTAATTGGGGTGTGTAATATCTTTTCTTCTGATTATATTTAGGGACTCATAACAAAACTTAGCAAAATCGAAGTCTATCTCATTGCTAAGTTGTTCTGTATACGAAACAGGAGGCATCAGTCCAATACGTATGTGCGGTGAAGAAGGGACATGGATGCTTTCAAGCGCTACCGGATGCCGATGGCAGGTTGTAACCCCATGAAGCTGATGCGCCAGATGCCAATAAGTAACACCATAATGAAAAGTATCTTCACGAGCGCAAACCGGGCAAAACTTCAATAGTGTGCGCTGCCCTAGTGAAAAATTACTAAGGCGGCACAATCGATTAAGCCTGGCAGGGGTCGTGTTGAAATCCATAATTTCATTACGACTGATTGGTAGTGCCCAGGCAAAAAGAGGGAGTAAAGTCTGTTCATGCCAGAGCTGATCTGCACTTTCGGATGTATGAAGAGAAATAGCCTTTAATCCTGAATTGAGAATTGGATGGACGTTCATATCAGGTTTGTTGAAAATGATCGTTAACAGAGAAGATGGGGACATACCGTACACGGTAGTTGTCCGACAAAACCGGCTGAACAAGGATTCATCAGGCAAAACAGGCAACATTCTCATTTCCCACACCTCTCTTTGACCGTTACGAACTGTTACCTCATTACAATTTATTAAGTGGATCTATATTTATAAGCCCGCAACGCTGAAGAGCATCGTAGGTATTTTTCTTTTCAGCTGTTCTGTTGATAACAAGATCGTGGTCAAGAGACAGTATTTTCTCGTCGAAATTGCGCAAAACCTCGTCTATTTTTCCTACGAATTCCTTGTGCTGTGGCCTGTCTATATCCCCAGGGATCAAAGACTTTAGGGACTTCTCTGCCATGATTTTAGCCGAAGCATCACCCTCATTA
Organism: Citrobacter sp. LST-B2; assembly: GCF_057983045.1. Classification (NCBI taxonomy): domain Bacteria; kingdom Pseudomonadati; phylum Pseudomonadota; class Gammaproteobacteria; order Enterobacterales; family Enterobacteriaceae; genus Citrobacter; species Citrobacter sp. LST-B2. The sequence continues at coordinate 267,700 of NZ_CP192598.1, read as the reverse complement.
GATGCAGAGAGCCATTTAGCTTCCTCATCTTCAGTCGCGGCCCCCGGGAGTGGAGTATCCTTATATTCCTCCGTATGACTCACGAGTACCGGTACAGAGGCCGACAAGACTGCGCCAGTGATGATTTCATTGCCGCTACCGATAACCTTTAATTGTGCCCCCCGATAAATCATCTGAGCCAATCCAATATTGCCTTTAGATAAAATGAATAATTTTTCGTTTAACTCATCATTTAATGGAGTTTCAACATTTGTCCATTGTAATGGCCATAAATAATGAATAAACGATTGCCAGTCTTGTGAATCGTATCTAACATTCTTAATTTTCATGTAACCACCAGACTCTGCCCGCCTGGCAATTCTCATTTTCTTTGTCAGCGTCTCGTCAAAAGGATGATTTCCACAAAAAACCATAGATACCCCCATGGAATCTACAATTTCATGTAAAAAATCAATCAACTTACTCTCACCCCCGGTTCTTGAAAATTTAAGCCTCTGCATTTCATCAATAACAAGGATACCCAAAAATGATGATTTAATTCTTTGTGCAATCTGGCGAGCCAGAGCACCATTTCTAATCTCAGGTGTAGTTCGTTCAATACCAATTGCATCATCTAATTTTTGTAAAATCTCTTCACAAAGGTCTCTCACACTTGAATTGTATGGACAATTAATCTTTACCCATACAATTTGCTTACTGAAGCCGGGAAAAACTCCTTTATAGCTGCTGTGTTCTATAATCTGAGGGAAATGATCCATGACTTGCTCAATCATGGTAGTTTTTCCAGAACCACTCATTCCAACTATCGTAATAGTTTCAGCCTGGGATTTAAAATATCCACTTTCTGGCTCAATATCAGGACGCTCATTTCCATAGTAATGAAGATATTGAATTGTTCCGCTTTTTAAAGGATTACGAGCTGCATAGCTTTCCCTAAGTGCCCGTAAGATCATCTTATAAGCCTGGATAAGATTGGTTTGAGGGCAACGGAATTTCTTTATACGTTCGACATACTGCTCTCTAACATTCGCCGGGGCAGTCCAGCGGATTTTTTCGTCAATTTCGGGGAAATAACTCATTTCCAGAAGTACTTCATCTTCCGTAAGCGCTTCAGGAAGTGCTTCAATTAAGGGATTGCCACGATACTCAGGTAACTCCTGTTCTTTATATATCGCTGAAACGCGCCGTATAAGATTCATTATTCTGCGTCCTCAGTCTTCTTCTTACCTTTTAACCATCTTTGTTTCTCCTCCCGGCCAGGCAAAAGCAGAACATTACTGGATGAAGGAAGTAGGGGTTCAGATCTTCCATTAGCAACATGAGTTCGCCCTAATGAATCAAGTTCATTTTTCCTGTTCTTTTTAATATCTTTACCATGTACCCGGCGAGATTCGTATATTTCATTTAATCTTTCGTTACCTTTCCTGTTAAATTCATCTTTATTATTGATATTGCTGAGCGAATCCAGAGTAAATAAATTAATTTCTTTTTGAGTATCTACCCAATCAGCCATTACATCTGTATCAAGATGAGCTTTCCCTTTAAATACATCTCTTTTCTTAAGTAGGTAATGTTTTTTGAAAATGCTATTTTTGTCAAATCTTACATATATATAATCTACGCAATTGTCATCTATTCTTGCTTCACAAGTGGTTCTTCCAAATACTCTGACACCTGATGCAATTTCAGGATCACATTCATAAAAAAGATTATTGTACTGAATCCCACCGGCGGTAATGTTAGCGTTCACAGGGATTAACAATCGTGCGATCACTTCGTCGGCCCCAACGGCTCTTGCGCTGAATCTCCCGTGCTTTAAGCTTATCATCCAACTATTTTTTGGTGATATTACGAGATCATTTTCAATCAGTAAGGGATTGATATAAGCCAGTTCCTCATACGTTCTCTGATTATGTGCAAGTATCTCCCGAATCAGTAAAGACGTGACCTCCTGAATCGTTAAACAAGCCCTGGATTGCGGTGTTGGCTCTCCTTTAACAATCTTTCCCCTTCGTGTTGTTCCAATAAGCCTATGAATAACCTCATCATTCAGAATGCCGAAACAGCGTTCAACAATGCTTTTTCTGTCGCCTCTACCGACTGGCGCAAACTCAAGTTTTGTCAGGGGGGTCATCTCTTCCTGAGGTTTAAGACCAATCATCTCCCCGTTGTCACACATCAATGTTAATGGAATGTGAGAACAAGGCCAATCATCATCAGTAATAGAGATTCCAAATAATCTACAATATTCTTTTTTTGGCATAAAGCAATTTGCTAACGCTTGTCGGGCGGCTCGCCATGAAGCATGGTATAAAGAAACATGAAGGCCAACAATCATTCTTGTTGCACGATCCACCACTGTATAAATAGTAGGACGCCCAATGACTTTTCGTCTGTTTAAACTCGAAATAAGATGTACATCAGCGACAGTTGAGTCTATTTCGAAAACATCACCCGGCAAAACAGTTGTATTAGCCACACTACCTAAAAGCGCCCGCATTTTGAGGTCTATTTCTTTTTTCGTGTTCTTCTTATTTATCGAGAAATCTTTAGTGAAGAGTTTTTTATTCCAGTATGAAAATTGTTTTAAAGAAGGAACATATGGAGCTCTATTTTCTAGGTTTGCTGTTTTAATTTCATCCCTAAAATACAAATCAATATGTCTCTCTAATGTTTTCTTTATCGTATCTCCGTTAACTTTATAATGATACGTAATGAGAGATTTTCTAATATTATTTATATCTCTTTCATTAAGAATGAAAACACGTGATCGTTCATTAGGTAATGCTCTGTTTTTTTTGGAATTCCCAAGTTTAATTTCATGTTTGATTCTACTTTTCCCAGCGGCGCCACAGTTCGAGAATGCGGGTAGCAATGCATAAATATCCTGCCCATGTCGCCAATACAACGCCAGAAGCGTTCTGATAGTATATTGTGATATTTTTTTATTTCTTGAGTAATCCATTAAAAGGTGCGACTTTTTATGTAATGCATAGTCGAACAGAAACATTCTGTCATCTACAAGATCTTTAATGATATTGTAATTTTCATCTCGCCTTCCTCTGTCTTTATCTGTTAATTCTTTCTCATCTACTAACATATATGAAGGATATATATAATCTTTACAAGTTATGCTATTTGATTCAATATAATATTTAAACATTGAAAATGAGAAAGGGATTGGCTTACCCGTTCTTTCTGATTTTATTTTAAACAAAATTAACAAATCGACCTTTCTGTCAAAATCCAAAACACGGTAAAGTCCCTCTGCAAGCAAATCAGTGCCTTGAGAGAGCCAGACTGAATTCCTAATAATATCCATTTGCGTTCAGTCCTATATAGTGGTCATTGGAAATTATCTTTATCAGACCGGTTTCGAGTATTGGATATGATAAATCAACATTTATCATTTTTAATCCAATCATTGCCTGCAATAACATCATCGCTTCTTGTGCATCTACCCCAAAGATTGATGAAATCATTGCACGTAGTCCTACTATGGGATAAACATCTGGTTTAAGCTTCCATAGGATTTTATCAAGAGGATATTTATCATAAAATTCAGAACCATCTCTTAATACAGAAGTAGCCCAGCAAATGTTTTTACCGACGACGTTATTGAGTTCCGAGCCAACATAAATTTGAAACTCAACATCAATCAACTGCCAAAACATCCTCTCTATTTCAAGTTTTTGGGCTTCGCGTTCAGGTATGCTCTCGTTATGTTTTACTGCTATAGCTTTGTATCGAAGTCCGCCTTCAGGAGTTCTCAAGGTCAGTAAAAAATCGGTTGTCATAACATTCAGAACTTCGACAGGTACTCCTCTTACTCCCCTCACCATAGGATGTTGAAAATGTAGATGATTTGCTATTTGTTGGGTAAGCCGGAGAGGAAAGAGTGGGAATTGTTCCCGGATATCAATCACCGAGTCATTAAACTCAGCCAGATAGAAAAAGTTACTTTCGACAGAAGAAAGGAGATGATGGTTTCGAAACGTCTTAAGGCCAAAGACTATCGAACGGTTTCCACGGGATTTAACGTCCTGAGCTCTAAGCCAGGGCTGATAACTTTGGCCATAGCCCACTCCTATGCCGTCACCTAGCGCATTTTCATAATCCAAATAGGATTTGAGACGCCTACCCCTAGCCATGATCGTACCCTAAAAACGACATTGATACGTACCTATATGTGCATTTTATAGTCTCCAACCCTATAACCACACATTCAGTAAGTATACAACATTAGCGTCGTTTTTTGAGAATGGTTACAACTTTAGTGCTTTGTGTACAACTTTATTGTCCTCGGACACCCTGCAAGATCCTGCGCACATGCCCAGGCGCTGGACCACGCCCACTGGAAGTTATAACCGCCCAGCCAGCCGGTGACGTCCATCACTTCGCCGATAAAGTAAAGACCCGGCACCTTGCGCGCTTCCATGGTACGTGACGACAGTTCGTGGGTGTCTACCCCGCCAAGCGTCACTTCTGCCGTGCGATAGCCTTCAGTGCCGTTCGGCTGTACGCGCCAGTCGGTCAACGTGTCGATCAGCGTCTGCTGGTCGCGCACGTTGAGCTGTTTGAGCGAGACGTCAGGGATCTGCCCGAGCTGTTGCAGGCACTCGACCAGACGCTTCGGCAGCAGTATCGCCAGCGTATTCTTCAGGCTTTGATTCGGATGGGCGCTGCGCTGTTCGTTCAGGACGTCATTCAGACTGACATCTGGCAGTAAATTAATGCTGACAAATTCGCCTGGCTGCCAGAAGCTGGAAATTTGTAAAACCGCAGGACCAGAAAGGCCGCGATGGGTAAAGAGCAGATTTTCACGAAAGACGGTACCGTCCTGCGCGGTGATGACCGACGGAACGGAAACGCCAGACAGCACCTGAAGCTGCTCCAGCAGCGGTTTGTGCAGGGTAAACGGCACCAGCCCGGCGCGGGTTGGCAGAACGTTCAGACCAAACTGTTCGGCAATTTTATAGCCAAACGGTGACGCGCCCAGACCGGGCATCGACAGTCCGCCGGAGGCAATCACCAGCTTTTTCGCACCGACAGTCGCCCCGTTCAGCGCCAGCGTAAAACCGTCGTCATCCTGCGCAACGCTCAGCACTTCACTGCGTAAGCGCAGGGTTACATTGCCTTTTTCACATTCCGCCACCAGCATATCGACGATTTGCTGCGCGGAGTCATCGCAAAAAAGTTGCCCGAGCGTTTTTTCATGCCAGGCGATGCCGTGCTTACTGACGAGATCGATAAAATCCCACTGGGTATAGCGCGCCAGCGCAGATTTGCAAAAATGCGGGTTTTGGCTTAAATAAGCCGCTGGCTCAACATAAAGGTTGGTAAAGTTGCAGCGACCCCCACCGGACATGAGGATCTTACGGCCAGGCTTCTTTCCATTATCAATAAGCAGCACCCGACTGCCGGCCTGTCCTGCCTGTGCTGCACAGAACATACCTGCCGCGCCAGCGCCTATAATAATGGCATCAAACCTTTCCACTTTACGTTCCTCTCTGAATTCAGGGCGTGAATTGTAAAGTTATCTCAGTGGTCGCACCAGCGACAAAATCCTTAGGAAGAAGTATTTATATGAAATATATAAGATAATTCTTTATGGGCACTATTGTATTCAGACGTTAAATCAAAAAAAGTCTATATTTCACTTTGCCCGCGCCGCTAAAGTCACTGATAATGCGCCGCGTTCATGTCCTCAAGATGGCGTAACGTCCTATGCTACATTTGTTTGCTGGCCTGGATTTACATACCGGGCTTTTATTATTGCTTGCTCTGGCTTTTGTGCTGTTCTACGAAGCAATCAACGGCTTCCATGATACAGCCAACGCAGTCGCAACCGTGATCTACACCCGTGCGATGCGTTCGCAACTTGCGGTGGTCATGGCTGCGGTGTTCAACTTCTTTGGTGTGCTGCTGGGCGGTCTCAGCGTAGCCTATGCCATCGTGCATATGTTACCGACCGATCTCCTGCTCAACATGGGATCTTCGCATGGACTTGCGATGGTGTTCTCCATGCTGCTCGCCGCGATCATCTGGAACCTGGGTACCTGGTACTTTGGGTTACCCGCCTCCAGTTCCCACACGCTGATCGGCGCGATTATCGGCATCGGTTTAACCAATGCCCTGATGACCGGCACGTCAGTGGTGGACGCACTCAACATCCCGAAAGTCATCGGTATTTTTGCCTCGCTGATCGTCTCGCCCATCGTTGGCCTGGTGGTTGCAGGCGGCCTGATTTTCCTTCTGCGTCGCTACTGGAGCGGGACTAAAAAACGTGCCCGTATTCACCTCACGCCAGCGGAACGTGAAAAGAAAGACGGCAAGAAAAAGCCGCCGTTCTGGACCCGTATCGCCCTGATTCTTTCGGCTATCGGCGTGGCCTTCTCGCATGGCGCGAACGACGGTCAGAAAGGCATTGGTCTGGTCATGCTGGTTCTGATTGGTGTGGCGCCGGCGGGCTTCGTGGTAAATATGAATGCTTCGGGTTATGAAATCACCCGTACCCGTGATGCCATCAACAACGTCGAAATCTACTTCCAGCAGCATCCTGATCTGCTGAAACAGGTGACGGGCGTCGATCAGCTGATTCCGTCTCCGGAACCGGCCGCAACGCAGCCGGCAGAATTCCACTGCCATCCGGCAAACACCCTTAACGCGCTGGATCGCGCGAAGGCGATGTTGTCGAACAATGTGGAAAGCTATGACAAGCTGAGCGTTGAGCAGCGCGGCCAACTGCGTCGCATCATGCTGTGCATTTCCGACACGACCGATAAAGTGACGAAACTGCCGGGCGTGAGCGCTGACGACCAGCGTCTGCTGAAGAAACTGAAAACCGATATGCTGAGCACCATTGAGTATGCGCCAATCTGGATCATCATGGCGGTCGCGCTGGCGCTGGGTATTGGTACCATGATCGGCTGGCGCCGCGTGGCGACCACCATCGGTGAGAAGATTGGTAAAAAAGGCATGACCTATGCTCAGGGGATGTCTGCGCAAATGACGGCAGCTGTCTCTATCGGTCTGGCCAGCTACACCGGGATGCCGGTGTCCACCACCCACGTACTCTCTTCCTCCGTCGCGGGGACGATGGTTGTCGACGGTGGCGGTCTGCAACGTAAAACGGTGACCAGCATTCTGATGGCGTGGGTGTTCACATTACCCGCCGCGATTCTGCTGTCCGGTACCCTGTACTGGATCTCGCTGAAGCTGATTTAAGCGCAAAGAGAAAAGAAATTACCGTAGCAAGCGGGTCAGGAAACTGGCCCGCTTTTTTTTTGCTCAGTGCCAAATCAACAGGGCAATAAGACTGACCACCACGAGCCCACATAGCGCGCTGGTCAGAATGAACTGACGACGTACCCGCTCACAGCGGCGGATAAACTCATCATCATGATGATCGCGGTAGCGCTGGGCGTAGATATACCACACCAGGCGTACCTGCTTATTGGGTTGGCCGTGCGAGGTGAAAAAGCCGCCCCCATCAACATACTGATAGAGCAAAGGATCGCAACCACGAAGTACCACGAGCAGCGCGCGTAGCGACGAGAAATAGCGCGCCATATTCACAATGCAAACAACACATAATGCCCAGAATAATGCAACGGTGCTTATCATACGACCTCCCCGGCGACCCGCCCACGGAGCTCCGCTCCGGGACTACCGCTCCCCGAAACTTGCCAGACAGTCAATGAAAAAGTACGACTAAAAACCGCTCGTTTTGAGCTTATCATCAGAGCGGCTCTCTAAATAGTGTAGGAGATCAGTTAATTTTTTTGCCAGAAGGTTAATCACTATCAATGCAATTATCTAAATATTTTGTTTAACTATTTGGTAAGCAAGGCGGATTGACGGATTATCCAGGTCGCTATACTGTAAGGATAGTCTCTACAATTCACTTCATCGCGGCTGAGCTAGCCCCGCGTAGACATATCGCACAGTTCGCAGGACGCGAGTGACGCAAGGTAGAAAAATCGCTAGCTGGCTGGTCATCGACAACTTTATGGAAGGAGTAATACTATGGCTTACAAACATATTCTCATCGCGGTTGATCTTTCTCCGGAAAGCAAAGTTCTGGTAGAAAAAGCCGTCTCTATGGCACGGCCGTACAACGCAAAAGTTTCCCTTATCCACGTTGATGTGAACTACTCTGACCTGTATACCGGCCTGATCGACGTCAATCTGGGCGACATGCAAAAACGCATTTCTGAAGAAACTCACCACGCGCTGACCGAACTGTCCACCAACGCAGGCTATCCGATTACCGAAACCCTGAGCGGCAGCGGCGATCTGGGTCAGGTGCTGGTTGACGCCATCAAGAAATACGACATGGACCTGGTCGTTTGCGGTCATCACCAGGACTTCTGGAGCAAACTGATGTCCTCCGCGCGCCAGCTGATCAACACTGTTCACGTCGATATGCTGATTGTTCCGCTGCGCGACGAAGAAGAATAAAACATCGCTAACCGGGTTATCCGGTCATGTCAGAGCGCCCGCCTTTGCGGGCGTTTTTGTTTCTGTCCTCTCCACAAGCGATCAGTACAACCTCCCATCCCTCCAATCATAATTAGTGTGATCAACTGATTAGAACGAAATCAATCTGTATAATACTCTACGCTACCGGCTAATGGCCGCAGTCTATAACAGAGTCAGACTTTTTCGGCGCGTTTCGTATTACGCGTTCATACTTTTCGGGATGGCATTGAAAGGCGAAGCAATATGAATACATCTGCACCAACGGGTTTGCTGCAGCAACCCCGCCCGTTCTTCATGATCTTTTTTGTCGAGTTATGGGAACGATTTGGCTATTACGGCGTTCAGGGTATCCTGGCGGTTTTCTTTGTTAAGCAACTGGGATTCTCACAAGAGCAGGCGTTTATCACCTTCGGTGCCTTTGCCGCACTGGTCTACGGTCTGATCTCGATTGGGGGGTACGTTGGCGACCACCTGCTCGGCACCAAACGTACGCTGGTGCTGGGCGCGGTTGTGCTGGCGCTTGGTTACTTCATGACGGGAATGTCGCTGCTCAAACCGAACCTTATTTTTATCGCGCTTGGGACGATTGCCGTCGGCAACGGTCTGTTTAAAGCGAACCCGGCAAGCCTGCTCTCCAAATGCTATCCGCCAAAAGATCCACGTCTGGATGGCGCATTCACACTGTTCTACATGTCGATAAACATCGGTTCGCTGCTGTCGCTGTCGCTGGCGCCGGTGATCGCAGATAAGTTTGGTTATGCCGTCACCTATAACCTGTGCGGGGCAGGGCTGATTGTCGCGCTGCTGGTCTATTTCGCCTGCCGCGGGATGGTGAAAGATATCGGTTCCGAGCCAGACCATCTGCCGATGAGCTTCCGCAATCTGCTGTATGTCCTGATCGGCACCGTGGCGATGGTCTTTCTCTGCGCCTGGTTGATGCACAACGTGAAAATCGCCAACCTGGTGCTGATTGTTCTGTCGATTGCGGTGACCATTATCTTCTTCCGCCAGGCTTTCAGGCTGGATAAAACCGGGCGCAACAAGATGTTTGTGGCGTTTATCCTGATGCTCGAAGCGGTACTGTTTTACATTCTGTATGCGCAGATGCCGACATCACTGAATTTCTTTGCCATCAATAACGTTCACCATGAGATCCTCGGTTTCACTATTAACCCGGTGAGCTTTCAGGCACTGAACCCGTTCTGGGTGGTGGTTGCCAGCCCGGTGCTGGCGGCGATCTACACGCGTCTGGGTAGCAAAGGCAAAGACCTGACGATGCCGATGAAGTTTACCCTCGGGATGTTCCTGTGCTCGCTGGGCTTTCTGACCGCCGCAGCGGCAGGCATGTGGTTTGCCGATGCGCAGGGACTGACGTCACCGTGGTTTATCGTACTGGTTTATCTGTTCCAGAGCCTCGGCGAGTTGCTGATTAGCGCGCTGGGGCTGGCGATGGTCGCGGCACTGGTTCCGCAGCATCTGATGGGCTTTATTCTTGGGATGTGGTTCCTGACGCAGGCTGCTGCGTTCCTGCTGGGGGGTTACGTCGCGACCTTTACTGCCGTCCCGGAAAACATCACCGATCCGCTGCAGACATTGCCGATCTATACCGGCGTGTTCAGTAAAATCGGGCTGGTGACGCTGGCTGTCACCGTCGTAATGGCGCTGATGGTGCCGTGGCTGAACCGGATGATTAATACACCGGATACCGCGCAATAATCGTGATTGCCGGATGGCGGCTCACGCCTCATCCGGTCTACCCACACCGCGTCGTAGCCCGGATACGCGAAGCGCCATCAGGCGATCTGTTCATCCACCAGAGGCGTGCCGGGATAAATATCAAACCGGTGCCCTTTGGTCACCACCGCATTCGGCGTAGCAACATCCGCCAGCGGCGGCGCGTAGTCCGGGCGTTTCACCACCACGCGTTTGGTTGCGAGCTGACGCGCTGGTTCCAGCAAGCCGTCGGCGTCCAGATCCGGGCCCACCAGCGACTGAAAGACCCGCATCTCTTTTTTCACCAGCGCGCTTTTCTGTTTGTGGGGAAACATCGGGTCGAGATAGACCACCTGCGGACGCGGCGTGATATCCGTCAGCGCCGTCAGGCTGGAGGCATGGATCAGCTGCAGTCGTGCCTGCAACCACGGGCCGATTTCCGCATCGGCATAGCCGCGCGCCAGACCATCATCAAGTAGCGCCGCCACCACCGGGTTACGCTCCAGCATCCGCACATGACAGCCGACCGAGGCCAGAACGAATGCATCACGCCCCAGACCCGCAGTCGCATCGACGACATCTGGCAAATAGTCGCCTTTAACGCCCACCGCTTTTGCCACCGCTTCACCGCGACCGCCGCCGAACTTGCGGCGATGGGCCATCGCCCCGCCGACAAAATCCACGAAAATACCGCCGAGCTTCGGTTCATCGCGCTTACGCAACTCCAGATGCTCCGGTGTCAGCACCAGCGCCATCAGGTTGTCTTCGTCGTGTTCCAGTCCCCAGCGGGAGGCCAGAACAGATAAGGCGCCGTCTCCGGCGCCTGTTTCATCCAGTAAACAAATTTTCACTGAAGAACTAGCCTTTAATTCCGTAATGCTCAAGCATCGCGTCGAGCTGCGGCTCGCGGCCACGGAAACGTTTGAACAGTTCCATTGGCTCTTCAGACCCGCCACGCGTCAGGATGTTATCCAGGAATGACTGGCCGGTATCGCGATTGAAAATGCCTTCTTCTTCGAAGCGAGAGAACGCATCCGCAGCCAGCACATCAGCCCACAGGTAGCTGTAATACCCCGCCGCATAACCACCGGCGAAAATGTGACTGAATGCATGCGGGAAACGCCCCCAAGACGGCCCCGGCACCACGGCGACCTGTTTTTTGATTTCCGCCAGCGTTTCGAGGATTTTCGCCCCTTGCTGCGGGTCAAATTCCGCATGCAGACGGAAGTCAAACAGACCAAACTCCAGCTGACGCAGGATAAACAGCGCCGCCTGGTAGTTCTTCGCCGCCAGCATTTTATCCAGTAATTCCTTCGGCAGCGGTTCGCCAGTCTCGTAATGGCCGGAGATAAACGCCAGCGCGTCCGGTTCCCAGCACCAGTTTTCCATAAACTGGCTCGGCAGCTCGACCGCATCCCACGGCACGCCGTTGATCCCGGAAACGCCAGCGGTCTCGATGCGGGTCAGCATGTGATGCAGGCCGTGACCAAATTCGTGGAACAGAGTGATCACTTCATCGTGGGTGAACAGCGCCGGTTTGCCATTCACCGGGCGGTTAAAGTTACAGGTCAGGTAAGCGACCGGTTTTTGCAGTGAGCCGTCGGATTTACGCATCTGACCGACGCAGTCATCCATCCACGCCCCGCCGCGTTTGTGCTCACGGGCATAGAGATCGAGATAGAAGCTGCCGCGCAGTTCATTGTTTTCGTCATACAGCTCAAAGAAACGCACGTCCGGATGCCAGACATCCACATCCTTACGCTCTTTTGCGGTAATACCATAAATACGTTTCACCACTTCAAACAAGCCGTTAACGGCTTTGTTTTCCGGGAAGTACGGACGTAATTGCTCATCACTGATGCTGTAGAGATGCTGCTTCTGTTTTTCGCTGTAGTACGCGATATCCCACGGGTTCAGCTCATCGACGCCAAACTCCGTTTTCGCGAAGGCGCGCAGTTGCGCCAGCTCTTTCTCGCCTTGCGGACGCGCGCGTTTTGCCAGATCGGTTAAAAACTCCAGCACCTGCTGCGGGTTTTCCGCCATTTTGGTGGCGAGCGATTTAAAGGCATAGCTTTCAAAGCCCAGCAGTTGCGCCAGCTCGTGGCGCAGGGCGAGAATTTCCGCCATCACCGGGCTGTTGTCCCATTTTCCGGCGTTAGGTCCTTGATCGGACGCCCGGGTCACATAGGCACGATACATCTCTTCACGAAGCTGCCCGTTGTCACAGTAAGTCATCACCGGCAGGTAGCTCGGGATATCCAGCGTCAGCAGATAGCCTTCCTGCTCTTTCGCTTCAGCCTGTGCTTTTGCTGCCGCCAGCGCGCTTTCCGGCATCCCGGCCAGCTCTGCTTCATCAGTAATCAGCTTCGTCCAGCCCATGGTGGCGTCGAGGACGTTGTTGCTGTACAGGTTGCCCAGTTCAGACAGGCGGGTGGCGATCTCACCGTAGCGCTGCTGTTTTTCTTTCGGCAGGCCAATCCCGGAGAGTTCAAAATCACGCAGCGCGTTATCCACGGCTTTTTTCTGTGCGGTGTTCAGCGTGGCGTAATGATCGCCGTCACGCAGGTCGCGGTATGCCTTGTATAAACCTTCATGCTGACCGACCCAGGTGCTGTATTCCGATAGCAGCGGCAGGGTTTGCTCGTAGGCTTCGCGCAGTTCCGGGCTGTTTTTTACTGAATTCAGATGGCTGACCGGAGAAAAAATACGCCCCAGGACGTCATCGACTTCCGCCAACGGTTGGCAAAGATTTTCCCAGCTGTAGGGTGCGCCCTGTGCTACGACGCGCTCCACATTCTCACGGCAGTCGTTCAGCGCTTTGGTTACCGCCGGGACCACATGTTCCGGCTGAATGTTGGAAAAAGGCGGTAGCTCGAAAGGCGTCAGTAAAGGATTGGTCATAAACGCTGTCCTGTTAGAATAAGGTGAATGTCGCGCGCGTCCGGCGCTGTGCAATATCCCTGTAGAATGGGGATAAGTGTAGAGGATTTCAATGCCAGGCGTTGCGCTTTCGCGGCAGCGGTGAGTTTTCTGTATACTGTGGCGATAGGCTTTTTATTCGCCCGAAAGCGTGACGCTAATCGGGCCTACGTTTACAACCTGGAACACGTTTACCCATGCTCAGTTATCGCCACAGCTTCCACGCTGGCAACCACGCCGACGTTCTTAAACACACGGTTCAGAGCCTGATCATCGAGTCGCTCAAAGAGAAAGAGAAGCCGTTTCTCTATCTGGACACCCATGCAGGCGCGGGCCGTTATCAGCTAAGCGGCGAGCATGCTGAACGCACTGGTGAATACCTGGAAGGTATCGCCCGCATCTGGCAGCAGGACGATCTGCTGGCCGAACTCGAGCCGTACATCGGCGTGGTCAAACACTTCAACCGTAGCGGGCAACTGCGTTACTACCCCGGCTCCCCGCTGATCGCGCGTCAACTGCTGCGCGAGCAGGACAGCCTGCATATGACGGAGCTGCATCCGAGTGATTTCCCGCTGCTGCGAGGTGAATTCCAGAAAGATGAACGTGCCCGCGTAGCCCGTGCCGACGGCTATCAGCAACTGAAGGCAAAGCTGCCGCCGGTCTCTCGTCGTGGTTTGATTCTCATCGACCCGCCTTACGAGATTAAATCGGACTACCAGGCCGTTGTCGCCGGGATTAGCGAAGGCTATAAACGTTTTGCCACTGGGACGTATGCGCTGTGGTATCCGGTCGTGTTACGCCAGCAAATCAAGCGCATGGTGCACGATCTGGAAGCGACCGGCATCCGTAAAATCCTGCAAATTGAGCTGGCGGTCCGCCCGGACAGCGACCAGCGCGGCATGACCGCCTCCGGCATGATTGTGGTCAACCCGCCGTGGAAGCTGGAAGCACAAATGAACACAGTGCTACCGTGGCTGCACAGCAAGCTGGTGCCAGCGGGTACCGGGCATACCTTGGTAAACTGGATCGTGCCAGAGTAATTGCAGCCATCGGTGGAAACTATTGATTTCAGGTATACAATCGCGGCAATCAGAACGTAAGGAAAAGACGCATGAGCAAGCATTATGACTACATCGCCATCGGCGGTGGCAGCGGCGGTATCGCCTCGATTAACCGTGCAGCCATGTACGGCCAGAAGTGTGCGCTGATTGAAGCCAAAGCGCTGGGCGGCACCTGCGTTAACGTCGGGTGCGTCCCGAAAAAAGTAATGTGGCATGCTGCGCAGATCCGTGAAGCGATCCACCTGTATGGTCCGGACTACGGGTTTGACACCACGATCAATAAATTCAACTGGGATACGCTGATTGCCAGCCGTACTGCCTATATCGACCGCATTCACACCTCGTATGACAACGTGCTGGGTAAAAATAACGTTGATGTGATCAAAGGTTTTGCCCGCTTCGTCGATGCCAAAACCATTGAAGTCAACGGTGAAACAATTACTGCCGATCACATTCTCATCGCCACGGGGGGTCGTCCGAGCCACCCGGATATTCCGGGCGTGGAATACGGTATCGACTCCGATGGTTTCTTTGAACTGCCGGCCCTGCCGGAGCGCGTCGCGGTTGTCGGTGCCGGTTATATCGCCGTTGAACTGGCGGGCGTGATTAACGGTCTGGGTGCCAAAACCCATCTGTTCGTGCGTAAGCATGCGCCACTGCGCAGTTTTGACCCGATGATTACCGAAACGCTGGTGGAAGTGATGAATGCCGAAGGCCCGACGCTTCACACCCACGCCATTCCGAAAGCGGTCGTGAAAAACGCCGACGGTAGCCTGACGCTTGAACTGGAAGACGGTCGCAGTGAAACGGTCGATTGCCTGATTTGGGCGATTGGTCGTGAACCGGCAACCGATAATTTCAACCTGGCAGCGACCGGGGTAAAAACCAACGACAAAGGGTATATCGTCGTCGATAAATACCAGAATACCAGCGTGGACGGGATTTATGCGGTCGGGGATAACACCGGCGCTGTCGAGCTGACGCCAGTTGCTGTTGCGGCAGGTCGCCGTCTTTCTGAGCGCCTGTTTAACAACAAGCCGGACGAGCATCTGGACTACAGCAATATTCCTACCGTGGTCTTCAGCCACCCGCCGATTGGCACCGTAGGTCTGACCGAACCGCAGGCGCGCGAGCAGTATGGCGATGCGCAGGTGAAAGTGTATAAATCTTCGTTTACTGCAATGTATACCGCGGTAACCTCACACCGTCAGCCGTGCCGCATGAAGTTAGTCTGCGTCGGCCCGGAAGAGAAAATCGTCGGCATCCACGGTATCGGCTTTGGCATGGATGAAATGTTGCAGGGCTTTGCAGTAGCGCTGAAAATGGGCGCCACCAAGAAAGACTTCGACAACACCGTGGCCATTCACCCGACGGCAGCGGAAGAGTTTGTGACCATGCGTTAATGTTCCTGACCCCGTGATTTCACGGGGTTTTTTCTGCAATTTAAAAATGGACAATTTAGTTCCTCCTCATAACACGACTTTCCCCCGGGTATAAATTAAAATCCGCAGCAATACTTGCCGCGCTAATAGTATCTAATGCTATTTATTTTAAGAGGTTTTACCCGATGAGAAAGACATTACTTCCTGCTTTAATTGCCGTCGTTTTATTCCCGATTGTGACACTCCCGGCGCATGCCACCGCGCGGGCTGAAAAACGTCAGGACGCCCGTGAGATCCGCCAGGATGCCCGTCAGGACGGTCGTGAAACAAAACGGGAATGTGTCCGGAATAACGATGAAAGTAATTCCCAGTGCCGCCAGGATAAACGTGAAAACCGCCGCGAAGGGCGTCGTGACGCGCGTGATGAGAAATGGTAATCCCCGTATTCAGCGGGGTGGGAAACCTTATCCAGGCGACGTCCCGACAATATTCACAATTCGTTTCATTCGAATGTTCCGAAAATAGGGATTCGCCAGTCGACACGTAATAAAAATTATCACCGGTTATCAATGTATTGTGCTTTTTTCCCGGTTTGCGGCGATTGTGTAAACGTGATCTGCCGCACACTTTGCACCGCACACACCGAAGCGAATGTCTACGCTTAAAAGACAGCCGGGCAACACCCGTATCCTTTACGACGCCATCCGGAGGTCTTTCTCATTATGATCAACCAGAAACTGCAACACGCCCCGTCAGAGGAAATCACGATCGACGTTGATCTTTTCTACGAAACGGATCCGTGCGAGTTAAAACTGGATGAGATGATTGAAGCAGAACCGGAACCTGAGATGATTGAGGGGCTCCCCGCCTCTGACGCCCTGACACCAGCCGATCGCTATCTTGAACTGTTCGAGCATGTACAATCCTCGAAAATTTTTGCCGACAGCAAAACGTTTCCTGACTGTGCGCCGAAAATGGATCCGCTCGATATTCTGATTCGCTACCGCAAAGTCCGTCGTCATCGGGATTTCGATTTACGCCGCTTTGTCGAAAATCACTTCTGGCTGCCTGAAGTCTTCGACAGCGCGTATGTTTCCAACCCGGAAAATTCGCTGAAAGAGCATATCGACCAGTTGTGGCCGGTACTCACCCGCGAGCCGCAGGATCATATTCCGTGGTCATCGCTGCTGGCGCTACCGCAATCCTATATCGTGCCAGGTGGTCGATTCAGCGAAACCTACTACTGGGATTCCTATTTCACCATGCTGGGTCTGGCGGAAAGCGGTCGCGAAGACCTGCTGAAATGTATGGCAGATAACTTTGCGTGGATGATTGAAAACTACGGCCATATTCCGAACGGCAACCGTACTTATTACCTCAGCCGCTCGCAGCCGCCGGTGTTTGCGCTGATGGTCGAACTGTTCGAAGAGGACGGCGTTCGCGGCGCACGGCGCTACCTCGACCATCTGAAGATGGAGTATGCCTTCTGGATGGACGGCGCAGAGTCGCTGGTGCTCAACCAGGCATATCGCCATGCCGTCAGGATGCCGGACGGTTCACTGCTCAACCGCTACTGGGATGACCGCGACACGCCGCGCGATGAATCATGGCTGGAAGATGTGGAAACTGCCAAACATTCTGGTCGTCCGCCGAACGAGGTGTACCGCGATCTGCGCGCCGGTGCGGCATCGGGCTGGGACTATTCTTCCCGCTGGCTACGTGACCCCACACGACTGGCGAGCATTCGCACCACGCAGTTTATCCCTATCGATCTCAACGCCTTTCTGTTCAAACTGGAGAGCACCATCGCCAATATTTCAGCGCTAAAAGGCGAACGTGACGTTGAGGCACTGTTCCGCCAGAAGGCGAGCAATCGACGGGCTGCCGTCAACCGCTATCTGTGGGATGAGGAAAATGGCTGCTTTCGCGACTATGACTGGCGGCGGGAGCAAATGGCGCTGTTCTCTGCCGCCAGCATTGTCCCGCTTTACGTCGGGATGGCGACCCATGAACAGGCCGATCGGCTGGGGGATACCGTGCGTGCTCGCCTGTTGACGCCCGGCGGCATTATGGCCTCCGAGTACGAAACCGGCGAGCAGTGGGATAAACCCAACGGTTGGGCGCCGCTACAATGGATGGCAATTCAGGGTTTTAAGATGTACGGCGATGATGCGCTGGGAGACGAAATCGCCCATAGCTGGCTGCAGACGGTGAATCAGTTTTATCAGCAACATCATAAGCTTATTGAGAAATACCATATCGCCAGCGGCACCCCGCGCGAAGGGGGCGGCGGCGAATATCCGTTGCAGGATGGCTTTGGCTGGACCAACGGCGTCGCACGGCGCCTGATTGGGCTGTATGGAGAACCATAACGGTTACTCTATCACGTCAAAAATGGCGCGCTGAATCTTCAGCCATTTCTCGTTATCCGCGCTGGGATCGGCGCGGAAACGCCGCTCTGCCTGCCCGGTATCATGCTGCTGTCGCGCTATCACCGCAGGCACTGTGCAGAAACGCTTCAGATAAGCTTTGTGTTCGCCCGTCAGCGGCGCACCACCGGACATGGCGTGACCCAACGTATTGATAAAGCGTCGACACGGTTTGCTTTCATCCATCTGCGAGGGGTAGCGCAACAGTAACTCGAGGACATCGGTATTGTTGCGGGCAAACGCCGTTTCGGTCCACGAGACCTGCCAGTTCATACCGCCTTGCAAAAAAAGCGCGGTGACCCGGGTGTCATTGCGATCGATCGCCGCACGCATGTTAAACACATCCCAGGTGATCCCCATCTGTGTCACCATTTCGCGTGCGGAAGGCAATTCGCGCTTGGGCTCTGCCTGGGTGATCTTGATGTTCGGCGCGGGCGCGGGCGGTTGCGAACTCACTAACCACGCTCCACCGCCCAGGATGGCGATCACCATGAGCCCCACCGCGCCCCAGAGCACGCCAGTGATCAGTTGTTCACGTTCTTCCGCCGTGCGCAGCGAACGCTTGCGCAGGGGTTCAATGGATTCGCCAATTTCCTCGGTATCGCCTCCCGCCTGACGATCCTTTTTCCGCGCCTCCTCCCAAAACTGCGCCAGTTGCCCCTCTTCCACAATCATTAACGCCGCCGGATTAATGCGGGCGCGCCCTTGCTCATAGGCCCGCTGGACAGGACGGACAATATGCTGAAACTGGCAGGAGAGTAATGTCAACTGTGCCGAAGACAGCGGCTCCCCGGCCAGCACCGTGTTACGCGCCTGGCGACAGTCATCGAGAAACACCCGCAGCGTCAGGCGCGGTTCAACAAACAGGTTCAGCACTGACGCATCGTTAAAGATGCCGGAATAGTGGCGGGTGAAGGTCTTTTTATCGACAATCATCAGCGCCAGCTCGCTAAAACGCATCCCATTCAGCGGATCCTGGCGTTCACCCAGCTTAATCCAGCGTCTGAGCTTATCCGCGCCAAAGTTGTCTTTGAGGTAATTATTGAGCTGCGTTTTATCCGGCCACATCTGCGAGATAAGCGCAGTCAGGGTTAACTCAATCGTGCGTAACTGCCGTTCTGCGCGTACTTGCTGACTGTGGTCGGCCTCTTCAATGTCCGTTTTAAAATTGAGTAACGATTGATGATGGCGCAGCAATTCCAGCGACCTGACCACGCGCAGGGCGGCAATCAGTTGGTTCTCACTGACCTCCTGCCCGCTGTCATATTGCGGTACGCACTGCTGGAGATGGCGCAGTTGCAGCGTGAACTGGCTCAGTTGCGCGTCGTTGAGATGCAAACGCCGGGCGACCTGGCTCCAGCCGCCCAGGTTCAGCCGGGCCTGATCCAGGTGTTCCAGAAACCATCGCGGATCTTTACCGTCAGAGGCATGCACCCCCAGCATCAGCAGGATCTCCACCGAGGCCTGGCGGATAATCCCCAGACAGTGTTCAAAGGTTGTGCGTGTCGTCAAAACGCTAATCGTCATTCTCTTCCTTCGCTAAAAGCGCCCCCATACGGAGACCATTAATTTTGCTTTAGTTCTTTGTTTTAATTATTAGTTTTTATAGATATAACAAGTTCAATAATTAATACAGTGACCGCTACGTGAACATTGAGAAATATCCCAGGAGATAGCTCTGTGCCCATACTGAAAACAGCCCGCCTGACCTGTCGCCCGATAACCTCTGCCGACTGGCCCTTTTTTCTCGCGCTGCAGCAGGATCCGGACGTGATGCGTCATGTGGCCGACGCGCGAAGTGAGCGCGACATTCGGGAAGCGTTCGATTCTCGCTTACCGACATGGCATCCGGGCGACGCACACTGGCTGTGTTTGCTCCTGTGCGATAACGAAAGCCACAAGCCGCTCGGGGTGACGGGCTATATTCATCGAGGGGAAGTCTGTGCTGAGGTCGGGTTCTTGCTGACGCCCGGCGCGCAGGGAAAGGGATACGGGACAGAATCACTACGCGCCGTCTGCGATTACGCATTTACCACCGGCGGTCTGCGCCGTCTGACCGCTTGTGTCACTGAAGGTAATCAGGCTTCCCGGCATGTGCTGGAGAAAGTGGGATTTATACTGGAAGGGACGCTCAGGGAGAGTTACTGGCTACAACAGCGCTGGCAGAATGATTGGCTGCTGGGGTTATTAAAACAGGAATATATTACGACCGCAGGATCCCGGTCGTAATATCACTGCAGGGTATTAAGGCTGAACCAACAGCATCGCCGCCTGGGTGCGATTTTTAACATCCAGTCGGCGGTAGAGTGATTCAAGATGCGCTTTCACCGTTCCGGTACTGATATTTAACGCCCGGCCAATTTCCTTATTTGACTCGCCTGATGCCAGCATCGTCAAAATTTCCCTCTGCCGGGCGCTTAATGCATGAATATCACGATATTCCGCAGCCGGAGTCGTTAGCCATTCGCCAGGTAAAAACATCATCCCCATCGCAACGCTATTGATCGCCAGTACAAATTTTTCCGGTTCAGAATCGCGGGAAATAATCGCGAGCACATTATATTGCGTCAGTTCCTGTAATCCTTTTTTCGCGCAGTCCGTCGCGATAATTAAAGTTTTGACGAGGGGGAACTGTTGCACCGTTTTTTGCAGGATCCAACGGCAAAACTCACCGTCAAGATCGCCATCCAGCATGAGCAGGGCTTCCGGGTTTTCTTCCAGTTTATACCAGAGTTCATCGGCCTGACTGACACCCTGAATACTCACTCCTGGAATTCGTTGCTGTAAACTGATTTTCATTCCATGAATAAATATTGACTGCCTGTCAAACATGATGATTTGCATTACTCTCTCCACCGTTTCCGATAATAACATTAAGGAGGGGAAGGGTATTACCCGATGGGTAAAATAAACATTCGCCATTTGGCGGGGGGCCATTTTACAGATATCACGTCGGGAGAGAAGTAAAAAAACATTTTTTTACAGCTGAAACACGAGAATTACATCCGGGGATAAAAAACGGGCAATGACTTAAGGAATTCCTTATATTTTACCCCCCCCATTATCTTAATTAAAAATTAAATCTCAGTGAGAATAACGAACGCGCAGGAGAAAAGAAATTATCGCCTGCGCGAAATTATGTTACAGAATTAAAATTCGCATTTCATGATCATTCATCGCACGTAAAGGCTCGCTGAATTCAGCTTACAGGAACATCCCGCCCGAGACTTCAATACGCTGCGCCGTCATCCATGCCAGTTCGTCGCTGAGTAACGCCGCAATCGCATCGCCAATATCATCGGGCAAACCGGCGCGGCCCAGCGCCGTCTGCGAAGCCACATACGCATTCAGTTCTTTATTATCCCGCAGATGGCCACCGCCAAAATCGGTCTCAATGGCGCCGGGCGCAATGGCATTCACCGAGATCCCACGCGCGCCCAGTTCTTTCGCCTGGTAGCGCGTCAGCACTTCCATCGCCCCTTTCATTGACGCGTAGGCGGCATACCCCGGCAGGGCAAAACGCGCCAGCCCGGTTGAAACATTAAGAATACGTCCGCCCTCGTTAATCAACGGCAACAGGTGCTGCGTCAGGAAAAACGGGCCTTTAAAATGGATGCGCATCAGTTCGTCAAACATCTCTTCTGAGGTGTCAGCATACGGCGCGTATAGCCCGATCCCGGCATTGTTCACTAAATAATCAAACGTCTCTCTGTTCCAGTGCGTTTGCAACTGCGTTTTCACCTCAGAGGCAAAAGCTGCAAAACTGGCACTATCACCGACATTCAATTGAATTGCTGCCGCTTTCCTGCCTTTTTGCTCAATTTCAGCGACGACATCCCGCGCCGCCTGCTGTTGACTGTGGTAAGTAAAGAGAATATCCGTTCCTTTGTCCGCCAGCTTAAGCGCGGCATTTTTACCCAGCCCGCGGCTCCCGCCGGTCACCAATGCGATACGTTGCGTCATAAGAAACCTCATTTCAGCTGTTGTGTGGATTGAGGTAAAGCTTATTAGGTGATAGAAAAACAATAAATGTCGCTAATTGCGCATGACTGTTTCATCTGGAACAACAATAGGGCTACAGGATGGATAAAATTCATGCAATGCAGTTATTCATTCGTGTCGCAGAGCTGGAGAGTTTTTCTCGCGCAGCCGACACGCTCGGACTCCCGAAAGGTAGCGTATCGCGCCAGATTCAGGCGCTGGAAAACCATCTTGGCACCCAGCTTTTACACCGCACCACGCGGCGGGTACAACTGACGCAGGACGGCATGGTCTATTACGAACGGGCGAAAGATCTGTTGAGCAATCTGGATGAACTGGACGGTCTGTTTCAGCACGATCCCACCAGCATCAGCGGTAAGCTACGAGTCGATATGCCGGTTGGCGTCGCGCGAAATCTGGTGATCCCCCGCCTGCCCGCCTTTTTGCAGCAGTACCCTGGGATTGAACTGGAGCTCAGCAGCAGTGACCGACTGGTGGATTTGATCCGCGAAGGTTTTGACTGCGTGGTGCGCGTCGGCACGCTGAAAGACTCGGGACTGATCGCGCGTCCGCTGGGCAAGCTTACCGTGATCAACTGCGCCAGCCAACAGTACCTGACGCGTTTTGGCTATCCGGAAAGCCTTGAAGACCTCGCCTCCCATGCGGTAGTACATTACTCGCAAAATCTGGGAACACGACCGCCAGGCTTTGAAATCGCCACCAGCAGCGGGACACAGTGGATAAAAACCGGCGGTACGCTAACGGTTAACAGCACCGAAACCTATCACGCCGCCTGTCTGGCTGGGCTGGGAATTATTCAGGTTCCGCGCGTCGGGGTTCGTGAGGCGTTACGCAATGGCACGCTCGTTGAGGTGCTGCCGCAATACCGCGCCTTGCCGATTCCGGTATCGCTGCTTTACCCACACCGGCGTAATCTTTCACGCCGTGTGCACCTGTTTATGGAGTGGCTGACCGGGGTAATGAAGGACTACGTGGACTGAGACGCTATACTGTCCAGAGAATTAACAAAAAAAGGACGCCTGACCTGATGATGCAGGATAACGACGTAAAACGCCCCACTCAGGAACTTGAACACGACCCGGTACGCAAAATCGACACGACCGGGGACGCCGAGCACGAGAAGAAAAGCACCGCCAGCGAGACGCTGAAAACGGTGACCACCACCGTCGAAAAAATCCAGCGCATTCCGATGATTGCGCATCTGCTCCGCGCGGCTGAACGCTTTAACGATCGGTTAGGTAACCAGTTCGGCGCGGCCATTACCTACTTCTCGTTTTTGTCGATGATCCCCATCCTGATGGTGTCGTTTGCCGCCGCAGGCTTTATTCTTGCCTCGCATCCCACGCTGTTGCAGGACATCTTCACTAAAATCCTGATGAACGTCAGCGACCCGACGCTTGCCGCTACGCTGAAAAGCACCATCAATACGGCGGTACAGCAGCGTACCACCGTTGGTCTGGTCGGGTTAGGGATCGCCCTCTACTCCGGGATTAACTGGATGGGCAACCTGCGCGAGGCGATCCGCGCCCAGTCGCGGGACGTCTGGGAGCGCACGCCGCAGGATCAGGAAAAAATCTGGATCAAATATCTCCGCGATTTCATCTCACTGATTGGCCTGTTGATTGCACTGATTGTGACGCTGTCGATCACCTCGGTCGCCGGTTCGGCGCAACAGATGATTATCTCCGCCCTCTATCTCGACAGCATTGAGTGGCTAAAGCCCACCTGGCGGTTGATTGGCCTGGCGATCTCCATTTTTGCCAACTACCTGTTGTTCTTCTGGATTTTCTGGCGTCTACCGCGTCATCGTCCACGTAAAAAGGCATTGATTCGCGGCACGCTGATTGCGGCGATTGGCTTTGAAGTCATTAAAATCATCATGACCTGGACGCTGCCGGCGCTGGTGAAATCGCCCTCTGGCGCGGCGTTTGGTTCCGTACTGGGACTGATGGCGTTCTTCTACTTTTTCGCACGTCTGACGCTGTTCTGCGCGGCGTGGATTGCAACCGCCGAATACAAAGACGATCCCCGGATGCCGGGCAAAACGCACCGTTGATGCGCGGTATTATGCCGGATGGCGCTGTGCTTATCCGGCCTCCCCTTCACCCGCTACCCAGGCCAGATAAGTGTCTTACCTCGCCAGCCGGCAATATGTTCAGGCACTTACTTCCGCCTCGCTCCGTTCATTTAGCACATAAATCCAGTCCTTAACTTTTATTTAACCAAAAACCAGTTTTATCCACTAATTTTTAAATTATGTGAAGCATTTCATGGACGAGAAATCGCAGGCGCAAACATTATCCGCTTTTTGCCTGATTTTTAACCATATCGAGCGATTGTTACAGATTGAAATGTCGCTTTTGCTGTGCGTAATATGGCCGTTCGTTCGCCAAAAAATAAGAAAATACTATGCAAGCAACCGCCACCACACTCGATAACGAACAGGAACATACTCCGGTCAATTCGCGCAATAAGGTCGTCGTCGCCTCGCTCATTGGCACCGCCATTGAGTTCTTCGACTTCTATATTTATGCGACCGCCGCCGTGATTGTCTTCCCGCACATCTTCTTCCCGCAGGGCGACCCGACAGCGGCAACGCTACAGTCGCTCGCCACGTTTGCCATCGCCTTTGTCGCGCGTCCAATTGGTTCCGCGCTCTTCGGCCACTTTGGCGATCGGGTAGGACGTAAAGTGACGCTGGTGGCGTCTTTGCTGACAATGGGGATCTCAACGGTGATCATCGGCCTGCTGCCAGGCTATGCCACCATTGGCATTTTCGCCCCACTTCTGCTGGCGCTGGCTCGTTTTGGGCAGGGGCTGGGACTGGGTGGTGAATGGGGCGGCGCGGCGCTGCTGGCGACAGAGAACGCCCCGCCGCGTAAGCGCGCGCTGTATGGCTCGTTCCCGCAACTGGGCGCACCGATTGGCTTTTTCTTTGCTAACGGCACCTTCCTGCTGCTCTCCTGGCTGCTGACGGATGAGCAGTTCATGAGCTGGGGCTGGCGCGTTCCGTTTATCTTCTCAGCGGTGCTGGTGATTATCGGCCTGTACGTCCGCGTTTCCCTGCATGAGACGCCGGTTTTCGCTAAAGTGGCCGCCGCGAAAAAACAGGTGAAAATCCCGCTGGGTACGTTGCTGACTAAACACGTTCGCGTGACCATCCTCGGCACGTTCATCATGCTGGCGACCTATACGCTGTTCTATATCATGACCGTGTATTCGATGACGTTCAGTACCGCCGCTGCGCCGGTCGGTCTGGGCCTGCCGCGTAACGACGTGTTGTGGATGCTGATGATGGCGGTGATTGGCTTTGGCGTGATGGTGCCGGTCGCCGGTCTGCTCGCAGACGCGTTTGGTCGCCGCAAGAGCATGGTCATCATCACCACAATGATTATCCTGTTCGCGCTGTTCGCCTTTAAACCGCTGCTGGGCTCCGGCAATCCGGCGCTGGTCTTCGCCTTCCTGCTGCTTGGACTGAGCCTGATGGGGCTGACGTTCGGGCCGATGGGCGCACTGTTGCCTGAGCTGTTCCCGACTGAAGTGCGTTACACCGGCGCATCGTTCTCCTATAACGTCTCTTCGATTCTCGGGGCATCCGTCGCACCGTATATCGCCGCGTGGTTGCAGTCCAATTATGGTCTTGCCGCCGTAGGAACCTACCTGGCATCGATGGCGGCATTAACCCTGATCGCGCTACTGTTAACTCACGAAACGCGTCATCAGTCGCTGTAATCTTTACATGCCGGGTAGTGGCGACGCCTTACCCGGCACTGCGCATCACTTCTTCAGCTGCGACAATATCGTCCGGCACTGGTTGGCGTCACCTTCTGACGGTGAAATCAGCGCCAGCAGCGCGGCGGCAGGCGTCACTAACGTCGCCAGCGCCGCGGCTACCGCGCCACGCGCAATCAACGGCCCGGCCTTTACCCCCGCCTGAGGGTTCTTAAACGTTCCGCGCACATACAACGGCGAACGCAAGGTAATAATGCGGATGCCTTTGCTCTCCGGGTCGATGGTCAAATCCAGCTGTTCGGAGGCAAAGCTCGCCGTCCCGGTGACGTTGATCAGCGCGTTTTCAGTGTCGAACGCGAAAATTTGTGGGCGCGCCACGCCGTTTACGATATCCAGATTCGCCGCCGCGCAGTTAACCCGCACTTCGTCATCGCCAAAGATCTGCCCGACGATGAAGTTCCCGACGTTCAGACCGACAATCTCCATCAGGTTGCGGCTAATCAGTCCGTCGTTCATCAGCAGTTTCAGGTTGCCGTTGCTGTTACCCAGCAGCGCCGCCACGGAATTCCCGGTCCCGCGAAATTCGGCGTCACCGCTCATCTCCCCCAGCGTTTTCTGCATCAGTTCAACGTCCGGCATCAGTTCTTTCAGTTTTAAACGCCGCGCCTGAATATCCGCACGCCCCTGCATTGGCTTTTTATCCCCTTCCAGATGGATATTCGCATTGATGCTGCCGCCCGCCAGACCAAACTTCAACGGTTGCAGACGCAGATCGGCATTCTGCAGAAGAATGTGGGTCGAGAGATCGCTGACAGGCAGGCTGCTGCCATGTTCAATACGCCGTCCTTTAAAGCGCACATCGGCATCCATCACGTTCCATTTGTCCGTTTCGAAGCGGTCATAAGGCAGTACTTTGTCCGCGGGTTGTACGCTCTTCTCGCCCTTTTTCTGTTCCGAACGCTGCGCTTTTTCTGTGCCTTTACCGGAATCGACGCCGATTAGCGGTCCTAAATCCGCCAGCCTGAGCTGGCGCGATTCCACCTCACCTTCCAGCTTCGGACGCGGTTTCCCTGTCGTATAGGTCAGCGAGCCGTGAATATCGCTGTCGCCGATCCGCCCATTGAATCCCCGGTAGTCAAACACCGATGATGCGTTGGTATCGATTTTCGCCACCAGCCGACCGTCCGTTTCGAACGGCGGCGTATCCGGCAGCAGCACTCCCGTCAGATCGTACAGCTCACCCAGGGAATCCCCGGAGAATTTCAGTTGCAGATCGACGCCGCCCATCTTCATTGGGTCCTTAACCACGCCCACCAGCGCCACCCGGGTATTGCCGGAACGGAAATCAGCCTGTACCGGAAACGCTGCCCCTTCGCTACGCAGCGCCAGCATGCCGCCCATTTTTCCCGTTCCGGTGAGCGGTTCGCCGTTGTATCGCCCCTGCGCCTTCAGACCAAATACGTAGTCTTCAACCTTCGCGTTATCGCCTTTCGCCTTATTTCCCGTGACTTCACTGAACGGCAACGGTTTGCCCAGCGGATCGACCAGGATCTCAATATCAGCTTTACTGACCTTATCGTCGATAGCGATCCGCCCCTGATCGAAGAGAATAGTGTCCAGCCGGAAGGACCAGTCAGACGGCTGCGCATTCGGGTCTTTGTTTTCGCTATTCGCGAGGTCGAAGGTCCAGTTATTGTTTTTCTCGGACAGGCGAATCAGCCGCGCATCGGGTTTCACCAGCTTGATCCACGGCAGCCAGACGGTTTTGCTTAACAACGCCAGCGGGGCGATCGTCGCGTCGACGCGGGGAAGGTGCACCATCGTCACTTCAGGAATGTCGGGGGGATTGCCGAGGATAATATCTTCAGCATGTACGTGCGGCCACGGCACCCAACTGCGCCAGCCGGTCTCCTGCTTCTGGCGTTCCCAGACAACGCCTAAATCACCGCGAATAGCGAACGGTCGGTTAAGTTCGGTAGAGACTTTCTGGTTGATGGTCGGTTTGAGGCGGTTCCAGTCAAATGTCGCTATCAACACGATAACGACCACGATCAACAACAAGAAAGTCCCTGTGATCACTGCAGTTATTTTTCCGGCTTTGGTCATAGTTAGCATCCTCACGTCTTTCCTTGCCTGTCCTAAAGATAGTCCAGCCAGACGGAGTTAGCGGAAACTGCCGGTTTTTACAGTGACAGAATGACCTCATCGAGGCAGGCGAACGGGACCGGGCGCGACAGAAAATAGCCCTGTGCGGCAAAGGCTGGAGAACGTTGTACGTCGCGCCACTCTTCCAGCGTTTCCACCCCTTCAACGATCACGCCGCGGCAATAGCGGTTCATCAGTTGCAGCAGCATGGTGAAGAGATTGCGCCCCTCTGGCGTCTGGCGAAGCATCACGAACAGTTCGCGCGCGACTTTAATGTAGTCATAACGGACTTCATTCAGCGCAGAGAAATTCGCCATCCCGGTGCCGAAATCATCCAGCCACAGCGGACCAAATTCGCACATGCTGGCAAACGAGGATTCTTTTGGCAGATGGATATGTTCGACCAGCTCAAAACGCAGCCACGGCATCCGCTCAATCATCTGCACCATGTTGGGTTGCTGGCGCATGGCGAGGAGCGTCGGGCCATCGACATTCACAGAGGCCAGCAATTCATGACGCTGGAAAAAGTCGGTCTTCTGCTCCAGTAGCTGAAGTTGTTCTTTGACGATATCAATGCGATGGCGCACCGCCACCCCGGCAAAATAACGGTCAGGCGCGATACGTTGGGTTGGATTGTCCGGATGCGTCACCACCGTCAACAACTCAACGGCTAACAGGCGTCCGTCGGTCCGGTAAATCGGCTGATAAGTGTAAGCACGCTCGCACTGCAGCCAAAAGCGCCGATCCTGCAAGCTTTCAACGCTCGCCTCGGAATTGCTTCGCTGCTGGATAACCTGGTTTATCATCTCAGATGTCCCGTGATTAAGTGTGTTACTGCCCCGACTCGTCAAAGGTTATCGGCCTTCGGACGGAGAACTTTATGTTCAGCCTCGCGCAAAATCGAAAACGGTTTTGTAAAAATCAATGCAGAATACGGACTGGCTCAAAAAAAATTTTGGAACGTTGTTTTAATATGATTGACCACCTAACACCCACAGCGCACACTAACGCTAACTTTTTTTAAGCAGGTTCACGACTATGTCCAAAAAGATTGCCGTGATTGGCGAATGCATGATTGAGCTGTCACAGAAAGGCGCAGATGTTCAGCGCGGATTCGGTGGCGACACATTGAATACCTCCGTTTACATTGCCCGTCAGGTTGATGCTGCGGCGCTCTCCGTGCACTACGTCACGGCGCTGGGCACGGACAGTTTCAGCCAGCAGATGCTCGAGTCATGGCAAGGCGAAAACGTGGATACCTCGCTGACGCAGCGCATGGAAAACCGTCTGCCTGGCCTCTACTACATCGAAACGGACAGCACCGGTGAGCGGACGTTCTATTACTGGCGCAACGAAGCAGCAGCGAAATTCTGGCTGGAGAGCGAACAGTCAGCGGCTATCTGCGAAGAGCTGGCGACCTTTGATTATCTCTACCTGAGCGGTATCAGCCTCGCGATCCTGAGCCCATCCAGCCGCGACAAACTGCTGTCGCTGCTGCGAGAATGCCGCGCCAACGGCGGGAAAGTGATTTTCGACAACAACTATCGTCCGCGCCTGTGGGCCAGCAAAGAAGAGACCCGGCAGGTGTATCAGAAGATGCTGGAATGCACTGATATTGCCTTCCTGACGCTGGACGACGAAGATTTGCTCTGGGGCGTGAAGCCGGTTGAAGAGGTGATCGCCCGGACGCATGCCGCGGGTGTGCAGGAAGTGGTGGTGAAACGCGGTGCGGATTCGTGCCTGGTGTCTGTCGACGGTAACGCACCGATCGACGTTCCTGCGGTGAAACTGCCGAAAGAAAAAGTGATCGATACCACCGCCGCTGGCGACTCGTTCAGCGCCGGGTATCTGGCCGTTCGCCTGACCGGCGGCGATGCAGTTAACGCTGCCAAACGAGGCCACCTGACCGCCAGCACCGTTATTCAGCATCGCGGGGCGATTATCCCACGCGACGCCATGCCGCAGTAAGACCAACGCCGCAGGCGCGGCGTAAACGCCTTATCCGGCCCGGGAAACGCGTTCTTCCAGGCCGGATAAGCGCAGCACCATCAGGCAATCCACCCCTACCGTGCAGCCGGAATATCTGTCACTTCCGGATGCGCATCGTCCGTTTCTGCCGGTGTCGCCGCGGCAGTCACCGGCGCCATGATTTGATCCCACGTCGCCTGCAACTCTTTCATGTTGAATTCCGGTTCGCCTTTCGGCTGTAGCAGAATCAGCGCCATATCCTGCGACAACTGCTGACGCAGATCCTGATTCAACATCTCAACGGTCAGGCTGTTCAGGAAGTCCTGACGCAAACGCTGGTACTGTTCAGGCGCGATATCTACGACCTGATTTTGCAGCGAGCGCAGACGCTGACTGATGAGAATATCGGTATCGGTACGAGCGTAGGTCGCAAACAGTTTCTGCAGTTCCAGATTCTTTTGCGCCACCAGGGCGTTGAACTCTTCTTCCGGCAGGCCGTTATCACGTACCTTCGCCAGTTCACGCGCCACGGTGCTCAGATTGGCGGAAATCTTGTCGTTTGGCGATTCGATGTTGATTGCGCACTGCGCGCGCAGGAACAGCACGCGGCAGTCAAAGCCGAGGCCGATATCTTTCGCGTTGTTCTTACTCAGCGCCTGCTGGACGTGCCAGAACAGCGCCTCACGCGCTAAATCCGCGCGCCAGTAGCGCAACAGCGCGGCAGACTCGCGAATCGGCTGCCACGGCGTATCCCACATGACAGAGAGACGATCCTGGCGCACCGCGTCGGTCATAATGCTCACCGCCTCCGCACGCAACGGCGAGAGCGTCGGCACCGGCGCAGGGGTTTCACGTTTCCCTTTCAGTTCACCAAAGGTTTTGTTGATTTGCTCGGCCACCGACCGCGCATCAACGTTGCCGACAACAATCAGCGTCATCGCGTCTGGGGTGTACCACTTCTGGTAGAACTCATGCACTTTCTCCGCGTCCACCGGCATTTTTACCGGCTCGGCAGGATCGTGACCCAACAGCGCCGACCCTTTCAGACGATAGCGCCACCAGCCGTCTTTCGTATCGACGGGCAGCGTGGTGACCATGTCTTCTGTGTTTAGCGCATGATTGACGACGTCGGGGGTGATCGTCAGTTTGCCCATCGTGTTCGCCAGATAGTTCAGCGACTCTTTCAGCAGGTCGCTGCGGTTATTGGGCAGGCTGAGATTGTACTGTGTGGAGTCGTAAGAGACGGTGACGGGCGGCATCGGACGTTTAGGGTCAAAACCCTGCTGCCACAGTGAACGTGCCTGCGCGGCATCAAGGCCGCCACTTTGGGTTAACGCAATACGGGGAATAAGATGACTGAAACCGCTCTGTTGAGTACTTTCGGCGAGCGAACCGGTATTTACCTGCAGGCGGACCTCGATACGGTCGCTGGGTCGCTGCGGGGTGGCTAACACTTGCCACTGTAAACCATTCGCCAGCGTCCCCTGTTGCCATGCTGGGTCAGGCTGGAGCGCATCTGCCTGCACATAGCCAGCAGTGGCCATCATCAGCAAACCGCCCGCTAAAAGTCGAATTTTTGTGCCCTGCATGTGAACCCCTGATCAACAATCCTGGTAATAAAAAGACAACCCCAGTTGGGCTTGTCTGAATATGACGTTAAAAACACTTCGTGTTAGACCGCAAGAACATGAAAATGTCACGGAAGAAGTGAAATAAACCCGATACCTCCATGTTGAAGGATTCGGGCCCAGGGGTCAATTATGCGCAGGAGCCCGCAGCCCCACAAGGGACTGCGGTCATAAGTATCGAAATTAAGAGGATATTTCGTGCGTTTTGCCTTCAGGTGCACGATTATTCAGCACATCATCAAGCTTCTTGTGGTCCAGTTCTTTCACCCACTTCGCGACCACGACCGTTGCCACGCCGTTACCGACCAGATTGGTCAGCGCACGGGCTTCAGACATGAAACGGTCGATACCGAGGATAAGCGCCAGACCGGCAACCGGCAGATGGCCAACCGCAGAGATAGTGGCCGCCAGCACAATAAAGCCACTTCCGGTCACGCCCGCCGCCCCTTTCGAGGAGAGCAGCAGTACCACCAGCAGCGTAATCTGATGGAAGATATCCATATGACTGTTGGTGGCCTGGGCGATAAACACCGCCGCCATCGTCAGGTATATCGAGGTTCCATCAAGGTTAAACGAATAGCCGGTGGGAATCACCAGCCCCACAACCGACTTGCGACAGCCAAGCTTTTCCATCTTGTCGAGCATACGCGGTAACGCAGACTCGGAAGAGGACGTCCCCAGCACGATCAGCAGTTCTTCACGAATATAGCGGATAAACTTAAAGATGCTGAAGCCTGTTGCACGGGCGATCGAACCCAGCACAACAACCACAAACAGGATACAGGTGATGTAGAAGCAAACAATCAGTTGCCCCAACTGCACCAGCGTACCCACGCCATATTTACCGATGGTAAACGCCATCGCCCCGAACGCCCCGATTGGCGCCAGACGCATGATCATGTTGATGATGCCGAAAATGACCTGCGAGAAGCTTTCAATGACGTTGAAAATCAGTTGGCCTTTGCTGCCCAGACGATGCAGGGCAAACCCAAACATCACCGCAAACAGCAGAACCTGCAAGATGTTACCGCTGGCAAAGGCGCCAATGACGCTGCCCGGGATAATATCCATCAGGAAGCCTACGATTCCCTGGTCTTTTGCCTGTTCGGCGTAAATCGCTACCGCTTTTGCATCCAGCGTTGCCGGATCAACGTTCATCCCGGCACCGGGCTGCACCACGTTAACGATGATGAGACCAATGATCAGCGCAATCGTACTGACAATCT
Organism: Citrobacter sp. LST-B2; assembly: GCF_057983045.1. Classification (NCBI taxonomy): domain Bacteria; kingdom Pseudomonadati; phylum Pseudomonadota; class Gammaproteobacteria; order Enterobacterales; family Enterobacteriaceae; genus Citrobacter; species Citrobacter sp. LST-B2. The sequence continues at coordinate 235,011 of NZ_CP192598.1, read as the reverse complement.
CAAAGTAAAGCAGCGCAACTGCACCTGTACGGCCCACCGCTTTCATACTTTCCATGCCTGCAATGCCAGTCACGACAGTACAGAAGATAACCGGTGCGATGACCATCTTGATCAGCTTAACGAACGCGTCGCCAAGCGGTTTCATTTGTGCGCCTAATTCAGGGTAGTAATGGCCAAGGAGAATACCAATGGCAATTGCTGTCAGGACCTGAAAGTAGAGGCTTTTAAACAGAGAGATTTTCATAGGGTGTCCTTGAAGTAAAAACCACAGGTCTTATAAGGTTTTGGTTAACCTGCGGCCTTAAAATAACACCCAGACAACATCACAGAAATGCACCAGGATCATAATTGAAACAAAAATGTTAAAAACCTTGAACTGGCTCGCACAAGCCGGACCTTTTTAAAGTATTGTAATCACATCAATTGTGCTTCAGATAACGTTCTTCGAAGGTTTCAGCGGGTACCGCACGGGCATAAAGGAAGCCCTGAGCGATTTCAACCCCCGCCTGCGCCAGCCATTCACGCTGCGCTTCGGTCTCGACGCCTTCCGCCACCATCTGCAAATTCAGACTGCGCGCCAGCAGGATAATCGCCGAGACCATGCTGTTATCTTCCGGCAGGCCATCGACAAACATTTTGTCGATTTTCAGCACGTCGATGGGCAGGGATTTCATGTGCTGGAGCTGGCGCAGCCCCGCGTAGCCCATGCCAAAATCGTCCAGCGCGATACGCACGCCGGCGTTACGCAACGGACGCAGTATCGCCACGGCGGCATGCGGGTCGTCGATCCGCCGACTCTCCGTCACTTCCAGAATGAGCGTACCCGGCTGGATACGATAACGATTTAACAGTTCCAGCATGTCTGACACCATATTCGGGTGCATCAACTGGAGCGCCGACAAATTGACCGACAGCGGCAGCGTGATCCCCCGTTCCTGCCAGGCAGCGAGCTGACGACAAGATTCTTCCAACACCCAGTGGCCCACGGTGACCATCAGGCCGCAGGACTCAATCCGCTCAATCAACCCTTCCGGCAATTCCCAGCTCCCGTCGGGCTGCTGCATACGCAGCAACGCTTCGGCGCTGACCACGTTGCCGCTGCTCATCTCCACCTGAGGCTGCAACCAGAGGGCAAAGCGGTGATTGTCCAGCGCGGTGAGAATATCGCTCTCCTCGGTCAGCCGTTTCTGGGCGATTGCCATCTGCTCAGGATCGAAGAACTGAATCTGATTTTTGCCCTTGCGCCGGGCGGTAAACGCTGCGGATACCGCGCGCCCGTAGAGCTGTTCGGCGCTGAGATCGCCGTAATACATCGCTACACCAATGCAGCAGCTTGGGCGAAGTTGGATCCCCTGCACCGGCAGTCGCTCATTGATGATAGTGAGTACTTGCTGACCCAATGTGATCGCGTGCCACGGCTCTTTGACGCCGTGAGCGATAATGGCAAAATCGTAACCGCTGATCTGCGCGAGCACCATTCTCGGTGACAGCACCGATTTCAGTTTCTCCACCAGCGTCAGCAGCAGAATTTCCCGCTGCGCCTCTTTCAGCACGCCCGCCGTATCGCGCAGCGTTTCGCAGGTGACAATCATCAGCGCCGTGGTGTGCTGACGCGACACGACCTGCTCGAGCAGCCCCATCAGGAACGCTTTGTTCGGCAGGTCAGAGACCGGAAAACGCATCGCGTTATCCGTCTGCTCTTCGCTGTGGCGCTGGACCAGTTGTTGATTGAGGTTGTAGCTGCGCACCAGCAGACCAATCTCATCGTCATGATGCAGACGCGGCAACGCCAGCTGATGTCCAATCAAATCCTGTTGCGGAATGTTATTCAGCTCGCGGGCAATTTTGCGCAGCGGGTGCAAAATCAGGCGATTCACGCACCAGCTAATGGCGACTGTTAGCATCAGGGATAAAAGTAAGTAAATGGTCACTAACGTAGACAGCGTGCTCATCACAAACTTATACATGCGGAATGAGTCGGCCTGGAGCACCAGATATGCCAGCGGTTGCGGATTTGCAGGACGTTCAAGTGAATAGACAGGCAGCGAGATCTGCACCGGCAGTTCGAAGAGTCGGGTTATCATGACTGGAACGGGCCGTTCAGGGATAAAGCTCATGCGCAGCGCCTGAAACTGATTCGGTAGCACCACATCGGCCCGTTGCACCACCCCCGCCGGTTTGATACTGGCAAGAATCGCTTCGGCTCCGGGAATATCGGCTTTTAAAATTGAGGCAGACAGCGGTTCACGTACCGAACGGGCAATACTTTCCAGTTGCGTCGCCGTGTTGTAGCGGTTCTGCTGCACCAGATGAAACAGCAAAACGGTACAAAACAGAAACACAAACACCATGACAACGGCAGCCACCATTGCCATCTGCTTAATTGTTAACGAGCGACTGACGCGCAATATTGTCTCCCCCGGATATCCCAGATTGCCGCCCGAGTATACCCGATCGCGGCGGCATTGAGAGAGGCTGTGTCTGAAAAGGATTTTTCTGATTACCAGTCCGCGTAAGGCACCAGCGGCTGCGGCGGTAAATCCATATCGCCCTGCCAGCCTGCGGCGGAATAACGAACATACAGCAGTAAATGGCTAGGCGCGTAGTCTTTTGCCTGTTGAATATCCACCGCGGTCCCGACAAACCAGTTCGAGGTCACCCGACGCTCAATCAGCGCCCGCGCGGTATAACCAAAGCCCTGGCTGCTTCCACCACCGTTAGTTTGGTCGATGGCTTCCTGGTGGTAATCCGACGGAATCAGATTCAACAACGGATAACGCGGCATGGTTTTGGTGCGCGAATGCGACCAGGAAACCGAACCGCCCAGTTCCCAGGACCAGTTTTCCGTCCGCTGACGCCACATTACCGGCACCGCGAAGGACAGGTATTCCTGCGGACTGTAGTAGCCACCGTGGCCCAGCGAATAACCGCTCAGGTCTTTGTCGTAGTGCCAGATCATATTGTTCAGACCTACGGTGACACGGCGATTATTCTCGTTGATGATCTTGTAGTAGTAACCCGTCATCCACCGGACGCGCCAGTTATCTTCGACATTTTTCCCGGTTAACCGATCGGCGCCGAGTGAAGCCCAGACGCCGTTGGCTTCACCTTTGTCGTAGCTGAGGCTAATCCCGCCGCCATCGGCACGAACGCCACCCCATTTTTTACCGGTGTTGACGTCGTTGCTGTCACCGTTGTGGCTCTGCGCATCTTTCTGTCCGCCAAAGGCCAGCAGCGAACTGGAAATCGGACGGCGGTGCGCGTTCAGGGTATAACCCAACGGCCCAATGTCATTGCTGTAACTGACGCCGCCGACCACATCGACAACGTTGAAGCCCATCGGCGTGGTGCCGATATCCCAACTCCAGGTGTCATTCTTCCAGCCAACGGCGACGCTCGCCCCCGTGTCCGACTGGCTGCGACTGCCGCTACAGTCTTCCAGCGTACAGGTGCCCCAGTTATTCTTGTAGCGACCATTGTCATCAGTCGAGAAGCTACCTGCATTCATGTTGACCAGATCGGTACGGAAGAACATACGACCGTCCGAATACGGCGCATCCACATGCAACATAGTGGTATGCGCTTTTAGATCAGAATAGCCGCCGGTACCGCTCGATCCCCAGTAGTCATGCTCCAGCGTGACGTTCAGATCCTGTTGACGATACAAATCCGCCGCATCGCTGCGCACGCCACGCTTCAGCCAGTCATCTTTTTCATCGTTACGGGTCAGACGGGTAAAGGTGTCATTATCCTGCGGACGCGTTGGCGTAATACCGGACGCCACCATCGCATCTTTGTACGTATCCAGCGCCTGTTGCGGCTCGCCGCTCTGCGCCTGGAAATGCGCGGCGTCACGCAGCACCATTGCGCTTTCCATTGATGGCGGCTGCGCTTTGGCCTGCGGAATCAACGTATTGAAGGTCTGTTGTGCCGCAGCGGTATCGCCAAGCTGCATTTGTGCCAGTGCGATTCGCCGCTGCATGTTGATTGACGGCGTCTGCGTTGCGGGCAGTTTTGCCAGTTGCGCTCGCGCGGCAGGCTTGTCGCCCTGGGCGATGTACACTTCCGTCAGCCCCAGCATCGCATCGACATTATCCGGTTCGCGCGCCAGCACGGCGTCGTATGAACCTCGCGCCGCATTGTATTCCCTGCGCTGCTGCGCCCAGTCGGCCAGCGTTAAATCGAGACGGGTGGAGGCAGGCTGTTGACGTAACAGCGCTTCAGCCTCGGCTTCCCGGCCGCTGTCGCGCAGACGATTCGCCGTTTCCAGCACCTGGTTGCTTTGCAGGCGATCGGCCAGTTCCTGAATGTTACTGTTCCACTGACTGCGCGGCAGGCTGTTGATATGCGCCAACGCCGCCCGATCCTGATCATTGCCGGACAGGTACAGCCCATACGCATACACCTGTTCCGGATCGTTGGGTTTCTGACGCGCCAGCGCGCTCATCTGCGCATCAGCCTGACTACGCTGCCCGGCCTGCCATAGATCGCGTGACAGACGATAGGTTATCCAGACGCTCCCCGGATCCAGCGCCAGTCGGCGGCGTTGCAGTTCCGCGGCCTGTGCCCAGTTGCCCTGGTTCTCCAGCGTTTCGGCCTGCTGCGCCAGACGATCGTTTTCCAGTCCGCGTTCAATATCATCAATGCTGCGACGCTGGCTGGCAGAGAGCGTGGCAATAAACGCGGAGGCTTTCTCCGGCGACTGCGCGCGATAGAGGTTTGCCAGACCGCGTACGGCATTGGTATTGCCGCTGTCCATGCGCAGCGTCTGCTGGTAATAGCGCTCGGCAGCCGGATAATCTTTCCGCGCCATTGCTGCATCGCCCAGCCCCAGTACCGCATAGCTGTCGGTATTGTCGATGTTTCTGGCCTGTTGATAGAGACGTTCAGCCTGGTCAATATTGTTGGCTTTGAGCGCGGCATCGCCCTGCTGAATCGCCAGCCAGTAACTGTTCACTTTCAGCAGGCTTTCCCACTTGCTGCGACTCCCGCTCTGCGGATCCATCGCCAGCGCTTTCTTAAACTGCGCAACGGCGCTGGCGCGATCGCCTCGCTGAGAGTAGGCCTGCCCCAGTGCACCCACGGCTTCGCTGTCGTTTTGGTTGGCTCTCACCGCCTGCTGTAATTCTGAAACCGCCCGTCCGCCCTGGCCTGCGTCGACTGCCGCCAGCCCCTGCGCACGCGCGCGGAATGTCGGATCGGAAAGCTGTTTTTGCTGTTCGCTAAGCTTACTGCGTGCCGCAGCCACGCTGTCCCCCTCACTGAATACCGTGAGGTATTTTTGCAGCGCCTTCACGCTGGCATCGCTGACCGGCAGATCTTTGATCTGGGTGTACCAGATCGTGGACGCGGCATTCCGCCCGGTGTTGGATTTGGCCATCTGCTCCAGAACCACAAAGCCTTCGGCCGGGCGATCGTTATCAAACAACAGCTGTGCCAGCGTATTTTGCAATGTGTTATTGCCCGGACTGCGGGCGTTAATCGCCTTGAGCTGATTAATCGCCTGATTGCGGCGGGCCGGAATTTTTGCCACCGCGCTCCAGTACTCCACTTCCAGGTCGCCTTCCGGCGGGTTGCCCTTGAATAACTTATCATAGGCGGCAACCGCCTCTGCGGCATGCCCGGTTGTCGCCTGTAGACGCGCCTGCTGTAACGACTGACGCCCATCCGGCGTCGCTAACAGCATGGTGGTTTGCGACGATTTATAGGCATTAGAACCCGGCGCTAATTGAGAAAGTCGATCAAGCTGTTTCTGCGCGCCGTCGTTATCGCCCTGACGCAGCAGGTAACGAAAGCGAGCGGCAATGACGTCAGGATTATTCGGGTCCATCAGTTCGAGGCGATAGAGCGACTGGCGCACCAGATCTTCGCGGTGCGTTGCTTCTCCCAGCCGCACCTGCTCCAGCAACTGCTGTTGCGCCGACGGCGCGGCGTCGGCAAAGGGCATCAGGGCAATGCCGAGTGAAACCCCGAGTAAACTTAATTTGAACTTGCGCATTCCTGGCCCCAGTCAGGTAGTAACTCACCTTTGGCGGTGAAGCGATAACGATGCTGATCCCACCCTTGTCCGAAGAGGGTTAGCACGTAGCTGTAATAGGCATCGCTGCCGGGGAAATGGTCTGTTACGCGCTGTCGCTGCACCGCTTGTGCGTCGCGGTTTTGCAGGAAAGGCAGTAAGGCCGCAGAAAAGCCTACCGGGCCATTGCCCTGCGCTTTGCCGCTGGCGACGTCCACTTTCTCCGGCGGGAGACCGTTTTTAGTTGTCAGGGTTGCCATCGGTTTGAATTTTGCCAGCAGCCGTGCTTTCTGCGGGTCGCCGTCATGCATCATGCCCACCCACAGATAGACGCGAATCGCGTCGTAACTGCTGACCAGCGTTTTCTCTGCCTTCAGTTGCCAGCCTTTGTTTTTCTCGTAACGAACCCAGTCCGGTGAGAAACCTTTCGGCGCCGTTTCTAACAGAAGTCGCTGGTTGGTTTCACGCAGAGTGGACCATGGCGCGTCGAAACGGGTGAAATACTGCGCCAGCTGCGGTGGCAGATAGCTCGGATTAAAGCGCCAGGTGTTGGCGTCGGCAAAACCAATCTTGCCGGGTAACAGCATGGAGCCCAGCCCCGGCACCGTCACCACTTCTTCGCTGGCAATGCGTTTCAACAAGGCTTTGCCGATCTCGGTATAGCGCGGTTCTTTCCACAAGCGTCCCGCCTCCAGCAGCGACCACGCGATCCAGATATCACCGTCAGAAGCAGAGTTGCTATCCAGCACCGCCCAGGTGGAGGGATCTTTCTGCCCCCACAGCCAGGCGGGCAGATGATCTTTTAGTGAACCTTGTGCCAGATTATTCTCTGTCCATGCCAGCAGCGTATCAAAAGCCTGGCGATCGTTAGCGGCGAGGGCAAAGAACATCGCATAGCTTTGCCCTTCCGAGGTGGTGATTTTGCGTGCGTCGCTGGGATCAATCACCCGCCCTTCCTGACTGATGTAATCCTTTTTAAATTGATCCCACTCAGGCCAGGTACAGGCCGCCTGTACACTCAGCGCGGCCAGCATTAACACCATGACTATCCCACTTCGCAACGCGTTCATTATTTATCACTCATGATCCGGATCGAGACGGCGGCGACTGATGATGCGCAGCAGACGCCACAGCACCCAGGCCAGTAATACCACACTGATCGCCGCCAGCACCGCTAACAGCACCGGATGGTTAGCCAGCGCGTACCACAGACGTTCAAACCACGGCAGGTGACCCACATAGTAGATCTCGCCGACGCGTAAACTGCTCACGCCAGATTCACGGATCACCGAGACGGAACCAAACATCGCCGCCCGTTTGCCGCTGTCATTGATGGCCTGGTTCAGCAACTCATAGCCGCGCGGACTATCCGCCAGCAGCGCCACCACGCTACGCTGATCGTGAAACGGCGACTGGAAGCCGACGACCGCTGCCATCGGTCCACTCGACGTTACCGTCGCCTGCGCATCCGCTTTGCGATCGGCTTCATCCGGCATGATGCTCGGGAACGTCGTCTGGCGCATTGGGGTTTTCACCCAGCTTTCTGCCGCCTGAACCAGCAGGTCGATACGCTTGTCGTCTTTCAGTTTGTCCGGGATCGAGCCGATAATCAGGATGTCCGCATCTTTGCCCTGAATCTGGCTGCTGTCATCGGTGATAGTCAGGTTAATCGCCGGGAAGCCGGTTTGCGCGCCAATAGTGCCTGTCGCGTCGAGCAGTGTTTCCATCTGCGCTTCGTTCGGCGTTTTCGGCATCACGGTGAGGGTTTCCGACAGATCCGCCATGCGGCTGAACGGGAAGCCCGCGTTCGCAAACGCGCGCAGATCCGGCATCGCTATGAAGTGGTAGTACTTCGAGAAGTCGATGGTGGAGTCGTCGCCAATCACCACATGGTTCGGCACCGGCTGGAAGGTAATACAGTTTTCAACCGAGCCGCCCGGCATCGGGTTCATGTACTCGAAGCTAAACCGCAACTGGTTCATCGCGCCCAGCTTCAGCGCCGGAATGGCGACATCCGTTTTCCCGTCCAGCAGTCCTTGCAACACCGGCAGACGCAGCAACAGACGATTGCTCTTCTCATTGCTGGTCAGACTAAAGGCTTGCAGGAACTGGTTGTTCAGACTGATATCCATGCGCGAACTGTCTTTGGTCGGCGGCGTGGTGTAACGGTAATTGAGATTCATATCAATACCGGTACTGCGCAGCAGATAGAGATCCGGCGGCAGGTTCAGCGAGACGTTGATCGCGGCAGGTTCCATCCCGGTGGACTGCAACTGCTCTTCATAGGTTTTCAGTTCACCGAAGGTGACCGGGCGATCGGTGCGCACCCAGTTTGGCGCATCGTACGGTTTACGCGGCAGCAGCGGTTTCACCTCGTTGACTTCCACACGGCTCCCGCGGAAGAGAATATTGCCCTGGGCGATCCCTTTCGCGGCCTGCAGCAGATCGTTGTCGTCACGACCGAACACCACCAGCAGTTTCACGTAAGGGTTATCCGGATGGCTGATCATTTCGATCACCGGCGCTTTCACCGGCGGATGTTCACGCAGGAAATCAGGTCGCTTGTCGTTAGTGGCAAAGACGATCGCATTACGATCTGGCAGCGTGTTGTACAGCACCGGGAAGTGCTGGCCTCGCCAGCCCGCCCGGGAACCAAACCAGGACGATACGATCGACGCAGCCTGTTGCAGGGTACGATCCGGCGAGCCGGCAAAGACCATGGGCAGCGTCACCGCGCGGTTGTCGCGTGGATCGAAGAACGGTACCGGGAAGTGCGAGAGATCGTTTTGCACTTCCAGCGTCTGGTAGGTGAGGTCCAGCATGCTGCTGCGACCGACGTCCAGCCACAGCGTACTGCTGGCCGGGTTTTCACAAACTTGCTGATAGTGGCCGACAAACTCCAGCCGCACACGGTTAAAGTCGGTGATAAACAATGGGTTGATCGGCATTTGCGCCAGCGTCTTTTTGCCCAACTGTTCCTGGGTGACCGGCAGCACGCCCATCAGCTCATCGTTCAGATAGACCTTGAGCTGCGACTGTATCGGCAGCAGGGATGGCGACGGGGTGTACTCCAGATTCAGCACGGCTCTGGAGACCACTTCATCGCTACGCATGCCAAATTCAATACTGCCATTAGGGTTCACGCCACGCAGCACCATGCTGCCCGGCGGCGGCGCGATCTGCGCAAACGTCAGTTTCACGTCACGAGATGGGCCATTCTGCGCCACAATCGGCGCATCAGCTCCCTGAACGCCCGGCATCACCTGACCCACCGGCTGATTTTCATCTGCCTGTGCAGGGGTGGCCGCCGCCGGGGCCACGGTTGGCTCAGTGTTTATCAATGGTTGCGTTGCCGGCGTCGCATTCGTCATGAATGAAGGGATTGCGCTCATCCCCATTGCCACTGCACAAATCCAGGAAAGTTTTCTTTTCATCGCGTTATCATCATTGTTGAGCCATAACCTGATCCGGCTGTTGCACCGCCACCTCGTCCTGCTCCGGACGGCGTGGAATGAACGACACAACCCAGGAAACCAGAGAAGTCAGAGACCGGAAAACTATTTTCACGGAAGATGGGGAGAATTCCGCAAGATGGCGATAGCCACGGAAACCCAGCTTCAGAATATCCAACAGGCTTTCCAGCGGCTTATCTTCCGGATAGCTGTCCTGCCAGAGCGCCCATGTATCAGCACGGGCAAACGTACACTGCACAAAATCGATATGCTGTTTGGTGGTCAGCGGCATCAGTTGCAGCCCCACCTGTTCACCCCAAACGCGCGCTACCTGTGTCGGGAAGACATATTCCTGCTGGCCGCGTTTGAGCAGTAAATTCACCTTCTGCCCTTCCAGCACCTGGGCCTGACCGTTGATCTTGATCCCCAGACCGCCGTCGGAGAAATCATGGACGGTGCACGAGAACAGATGTCCGTCCTCACGGGCAATCGCCGCTGGCATAGAAATTTCAACACGGTGTGAGCGGCGAACCTGTTTACTTTCAACCGATACCGCCACCGCGCCGCCGAGGATAATCAGGTTGTAGAACACCCACACCAGGCTGACGATAACAGTCAGCATTTCGTTTTCCGGCCCGTAGAAGTAACGCCAGACGCCGACCGCCACACCGAACAGGTTAAGCAGTACCAGGTAGATGTACGGACGGGAAATCACCCAGTCGACATACTCTTCTTCTACCAGTCCGCCCTTTGCAGTGACGTTAAACTTCCCTTTGTGCGGGTTAATCAGCGCCACCAGCGTCGGCGGCGCAATGTACCAGGCCAGCACCGTTTCGTAGATCTCACTCCAGAAGGAGTGGCGGTACTTGCCCTGAATCTTCGAGTTGGTCAGGCTGGCGTGAACCATGTGCGGCAGGACGAACAGCGCAATCATCAGCGCGGGCGCATAGATGATATAGGCATGCAGTAGCAGGAACGCCAGCGGAGCGGTCAGGAAGATCAGCCGTGGAACACCTGACAGGAAGTGGAACATGGCATTGACGTAACATAATCGCTGAGCGAACTTCAGCCCCTTGCCGGTCAAGGGGTTATCGAGTCGGAAAATCTGTACCATTCCGCGCGCCCAGCGAATGCGCTGACCGATGTGAGCAGATAAGCTTTCGGTCGCCAGCCCTGCCGCCTGCGGAATGCGCATGTACGCGGAGGTATAACCGCGACGGTGCAGACGCAGCGACGTATGCGCATCCTCAGTCACCGTCTCAACGGCAATACCACCAATCTCATCGAGCGGTTTACGGCGAATCACCGCACAAGAACCGCAGAAGAAGGTGGCATCCCACATGTCATTACCGTCCTGTACCAGACCGTAAAACAGCGTGCCTTCGTTTGGCGTCTTGCGAAAACGCCCGAGGTTACGTTCAAACGGGTCCGGGGAGAAGAAGTGGTGCGGCGTCTGCATCATCGCCAGCTTCTTGTCTTTCAGGAACCATCCCATCGTCATTTGCAGGAACGAACGCGTCGGCACGTGGTCGCAGTCAAAGATCGAAACGAACTCGCCTTTGGCGTATTTCAGCGCATTGTTAATGTTCCCGGCTTTGGCGTGCTCATGGGTGGTGCGGGCGATATATTTCACCCCCACGGTCTGGGCGAACTGGCGGAACTCTTCACGTCCGCCATCGTCGAGGATCCAGATATTGAGCTTATCTTTCGGCCAGTCGATACCCAGCGACGCGTAAATGGTGTTCTTCACTACGTGCAGATCTTCGTTGTAAGTCGGCACAAAGATATCGACCGACGGCCACTGCGACATATCTTTTGGCAGCGGCACCGGCTGGCGGTTCAGCGGCCAGACGACCTGGAAGTAACCCAGCACCAGCACAATCCACGCATAGGTTTCGGCAAACAGCAGGATCAACCCGCAGACCAGACTCACCGGATCGTCCCAGTTCAGCGTGGAGGTATAGCGCCACCAGATATAGCGGCACGATACCGTCAGCGACAGCACAATCAGCATCAGCGCGGAGAAGCGCCCCGGCATGCGGCGCACGATCAGCGCAACGCCCCACAGCAGTATCAGGAAGATGAATTGCGCCAGCGGGTTAAACGGCTGGGTCACGCATATCAGCGCCAGAATCAACGAAAAAGTGACAATAATCCCGATGATAAAGCGACGCGCGCCAGAGCTCAGGTGACCAAGCTCTTTTTGTTTATCCAGGTGCGTGGTGTTTTGCGTCACGCGTCCCGGTAGCGCATCCATCCACTGGTGATAACGCCCTCTGACGCCTTGCAGACGGGAGAAGGTTTGCCAGCGAGGCTGCGTCGTCTCCTGACGCGGCGAGGTCGCCATCAGCCAGAGGGTCTGAATGGCATAACGGGCAGGATCTAACGGGCGCGGGCGCGCGGCGTTGATATGAGGATAGAGCACTTTACGCTCGGCACGGATACGCTGCCAGCGCGGGTGCTCCAGCGGGATGAAGACCCATGCGAGAATCACCCACAGGCAACCCAGCGCCGCGCTGAAAGGCGACGCGCCATGACGACGATAACCCTGATAGCGCTCGCTTAAGCGGGCGCTCACCGGCGGAATAAGCAACCACCGGGACAGGACACTCATGATGCGCTCCCGACAGGAGTTTTTTGACCTGCGTAATGTAATAAACACCAGTTTGCCAGCGTCAGCACTTCTTCTGCGGCCAGTGAGTCACTGCGGTATTCCCCCAACGGCTGTTTGGCCGCCATGCACTCAGCCATCGCTTCATCGCGGTGAATCACCATCGGCAGCAGACGACGCTGACTCTGTAGCCAGACCTGGTAGAGATCGTCCTGCAACTGGCTGCCAACACGTAAGTCGTTAATTAAAATATGCGCGCCCGCCGGCAGCGATTGCTGATGCAAACGGACATGGCAGTTGGTGTCGGCTTTGACAATCGCCAGCGTGTGGTCGCACTCATTGACCAGTTGTCGGGTTAACGGCGCGGAACCCGGCGGCAGATCCAGTAAAATCCATGAGTAACGCCCACTCTCTTTCAGCGCACGGATGCCCGCCGCGATGCCGCCCAGTCGTTCCAGCCAGCGGTCAGGATATTCCCGCTCCTGCGCCGTCAGTTGACCAAACGGCAGCAAATCAAGCTGCGAGGTATAACGCATCCCGCCTTCCTGCCAGTCACGACCATCAAGTATCGCTCTGGCCCAGCCGTCGCGATGAGAAAAATCGACGTTGAATGACAGGCGCAACAAATTATCGGGGCTGGTATCCACAACCAGGACGTTTTCCCCTAATAATTGCAATGACCAGGCCAGTGCAGCCGCGATCGACGTCGTGCCCACTCCGCCTCGTATGCCCTGAAGTCCCAGAATGGCCATCCACGGCTTCCTTATTGTTGTTGCGCAAATTCAGCCAACAGCGGCCAGCGTTTAATCGCGGCGGCGAGCTGTTCACGCTGGGAAATATCAGTGTAATCAAATTCTGGCAATGAAAAAGCCTGGCTTAATGCCAGGAAGTCGTTTTGAAAGGTATAGCCCAATGTTGAATCAGTTTGCGTGCCGGGTTCGTTGTCAGACATTTTGTTTTATCCCTTTGAATAGACTCGCCATGCTTCAAACATTTTTTCTTTTCGCATTCCGCTTCGTTCTCACCGAAATTCGGCAAGGCCAGATGCTGCTCATTTTCTGTCTTGTTGTTTCGTGAAAATACGCGTCATGGAATCGGAAAGGCCGATGTTACAAGGCTTCTTGCTCGCCAAATCGATTCACATGCTAAATCTGATACGTTTTAATTTCAATGTTAGGTTTATTTCTGAGCTTTCGCTAGTAAACTGATAAACAGATAAAATAGCGACCCGAGGAACGCTGTGGACCCTGTATTTTCAATTGGCATCTCATCATTATGGGATGAACTACGCCATATGCCAGCCGGCGGAGTCTGGTGGGTTAACACCGATCGCGTTGAAGACGCTATCAGCCTGGCGAATCAAACGATTGCCTTTCAGACCGGGACGGCAAAAGTCGCGGGCATTTCCATGGGCAGCGATCCCGGGAAGATATTCAAATTAGATGAATCTCACGGTCCGGAAAAAATTCAGTTATTTTCCATGCCAAATTCGGAAAAGGGTCTACAATTTATGACCCGCGATTTGCTGTGTTCCGTGGACCCGACGCATTACTTATTCATTCTTATTTGCGCAAATAACGGCTGGCAAAATATACCAGCTGAACGTTTGCGTCTGTGGCTGGATAAAATGAATAAATGGACGCGTCTCCATCACTGTTCTGTAGTGGTGCTTAACCCCGGCAATAATAACGATAAACAATTCTCTCTTTTAATGGGGGAATATCGCTCGCTTTATGGCCTCGCCAGTATGCGCTATCAGGGCGATCAGCATTTGTTTGATATTGCCTTCTGGTGTAATGAAAAAGGGGTTAGCGCTCGTCAGCAACTCACCGTCCGCCATCATGAAGGGCAGTGGGAACTGGTGCAAAAAGAAGAGGCTGAAATCCAGCCCCGTAGCGATGAAAAGCAGATCCTGAGTAATGTCGCCGTGCTGGAAGGGGCGCCGCCACTCTCCGAGCACTGGAAATTATTCGATAATAATGAAGCTTTATTCAATGAGGCGCGTACCGCACAGGCGGCAACGTTGATCTTTTCGCTTCAGCAAAACAGCCAGATTGAGCCCCTGGCACGGAGCATCCATACTCTGCGTCGCCAACGCGGAAGCGCGCTGAAAATCCTTGTGCGGGAAAACATCGCCAGCCTGCGCGCCACCGACGAACGCCTGCTATTAGGCTGCGGTGCCAATATGGTGATTCCGTGGAACGCGCCACTCTCGCGCTGTCTGACGCTGATTGAAAGCGTTCAGGGTCAGCAATTTAGTCGCTACGTGCCGGAAGATATCACGACGCTGCTGTCGATGACCCAGCCGATGAAACTGCGCGGTTTCCAGAAATGGGACGTGTTCTGTGAAGCGGTAAATAACATGATGAGCAACACCCTGCTGCCTGCCGACGGGAAAGGGGTGATGGTGGCGCTGCGGCCCGTTCCGGGTATCCGCGTTGAACAAGCCTTAACGATGTGTCGCCCGCACCGTACCGGCGATATCGTCACTATTGGCGGCAACCGCCTGGTGCTGTTCTTGTCGTTTTGCCGCGTCAACGATCTCGATACCGCGCTCAATCATATCTTCCCACTCCCGACCGGCGATCTCTTCTCTAACCGCATGGTCTGGTTTGAAGATAATCTCATCAGCGCTGAGCTGGTGCAGATGCGCTTACTGGCGCCAGAACAGTGGGGACAACCGTTGCCGCTGACCCAAAACGTGAAACCCGTCATCAATGCCGAGCATGACGGCAAGACGTGGCGGCGTATTCCACAACCGCTACGCTTACTGGACGATGAAACGGAGCACTCATCATGATGACTATCAGCGATATCCTGCAAATCATCGTTGTTTGTGCACTGATTTTCTTCCCGCTGGGGTATCTGGCGCGCCATTCACTGCGCCGGATCAGCAATACGACCCGGCTGTTATTTGCAAAACCTCGTTATGTTAAACCGGCCGGAACATTGCGCCGCACGGTGATTTCCAGGGCAACGAAAAAATGACTCAACAAACACAAAACGCATCACTGCCTTCACCTCTCTGGCAATACTGGCGCGGTCTTTCTGGCTGGAACTTCTATTTTCTGGTCAAGTTCGGCCTGCTCTGGGCGGGCTATCTGAATTTTCACCCGCTGCTGAATCTGGTCTTTATGGCCTTCCTGCTGATGCCGATTCCGCGTTACAGCCTGCATCGCATGCGTCACTGGGTCGCCATTCCGATCGGTTTTGCTCTGTTCTGGCACGACACCTGGCTGCCAGGTCCGGAAAGTATTATGAGCCAGGGCTCGCAGGTGGCAGGCTTTAGCACGGACTATTTACTCGATCTTGCCACGCGCTTTATCAACTGGCAGATGATTGGCGCCATGTTTGTCCTGTTGGTCGCGTGGCTGTTTTTATCACAATGGATTCGGGTTACCGCCTTCGTGGTGGCGATTCTGGTCTGGCTGAACGTCCTGACGCTGGCGGGTCCGAGTTTCTCTTTGTGGCCGGCGGGTCAACCGACGACCACGGTGACCACCACGGGCGGTACGGCAGCAGAAACGGTCGCGACCGCTGGAGGAGCACCGGTCGTTGGTGATATCCCGGCACAAACCGCACCGCCGACCTCGGCGAATCTCAACGCATGGTTGAATACGTTCTACAATGCGGAAGCGAAGCGCAAAACGCCTTTCCCATCAGCGCTCCCTGCCGATGCGCAGCCGTTTGAACTGTTAGTCATCAATATCTGCTCACTCTCCTGGTCCGATATTGAAGCCGCAGGGCTGATGTCGCACCCGCTGTGGTCGCACTTTGATATCCAGTTTAAACACTTCAATTCCGCCACGTCGTACAGCGGCCCGGCGGCGATTCGCCTGCTACGCGCCAGCTGCGGACAGCCCTCGCACACGAACCTGTATCAACCCGCAGGCAATGAATGCTATCTGTTTGATAACCTGTCAAAACTGGGCTTTACGCAGCACCTGATGATGGGCCATAACGGCGAATTCGGCGGCTTCCTGAAAGAGGTTCGTGAAAATGGCGGCATGCAGGCTGAACTGATGGATCAGAAAGGCTTACCTGCG
This sequence comes from Citrobacter sp. LST-B2, assembly GCF_057983045.1. NCBI lineage: Bacteria > Pseudomonadati > Pseudomonadota > Gammaproteobacteria > Enterobacterales > Enterobacteriaceae > Citrobacter > Citrobacter sp. LST-B2. Next base: position 218,886 of record NZ_CP192598.1, on the reverse strand, counting down.
CCGCTGCTGGGCTTTGATGGTTCCCCGGTGTATGACGACACCGCCGTGCTACAGCGGTGGATGGAAACCACGGAAAAAGATAAGGACTCCCGTAGCGCCACTTTCTACAACACCCTGCCGCTCCACGACGGTAACCACTATCCCGGCGTCAGTAAAACGGCGGATTACAAAGCGCGCGCACAGAAATTCTTTGATGAACTGGATGCGTTCTTCACCGAGCTGGAGAAATCGGGTCGTAAGGTCATGGTGGTTGTCGTACCGGAACACGGCGGCGCGCTGAAAGGCGACAGAATGCAGGTCTCTGGCCTGCGTGATATTCCGAGCCCCTCGATCACCAACGTCCCGGCTGGCGTGAAATTCTTCGGCATGAAAGCGCCGCATCAGGGTGCGCCGATCGTCATTAATCAGCCAAGTAGCTATCTGGCCATTTCTGATCTGGTGGTACGCGTGCTTGACGGTAAGATCTTCTCCGAAGACAGCGTGGACTGGGCAAAACTCACCAGCAACCTGCCACAAACGGCTGTGGTCTCGGAAAACGCCAACGCGGTGGTTATCCAGTATCAGGACAAACCGTACGTCCGTCTGAATGGCGGCGACTGGGTGCCATATCCGCAATAACGAACCAGGCCGCAAGGATCGCCCTTGCGGCCTGGTTCGGGCGCATGTTGCCACTGCGGCAGGCAGACGCCCATCAGCGCATTACTTCCTGCTACGTAGCCAGTTCACAACCATACCCGCAATGATACCGGCAATGGCTGGAGCCGCTATACCCTAAATAATTCGAGTTGCAGGAAGGCGGCAAGGGAGTGAATCCCCAGGAGCTTTCTCTGGTAAGTGACTGGGGTGAGCGAGCGCAGCTAACGCACCTGCAACTTGAAGTATGACGGGTATAAATCATGCCAGAAAGCCATGCCTGGCTGAGTCAACGCCATATCGCCGCCTGTGTTGCAATGGCAACCGTTCGCGGCTATCGTTGAGGTGCAAGGTAAGCCCCCGTTTAGTTGCCAGGTTTATACCAGACAACGTGCGGGGGTTTTCTCTTTCCAGCAACTCACGCCGCCAGGGATCAAGCCCCCGCAACGCTGCGCCTCACCGGGAAACACCGGCTTACCGCCGATTCTACGATAACCCGCCAGGCCCGACATCCAACATGCTTTCGCTTTGCGCGACGCCTCGCAATCAGCCAACTGGCAGAGACCTACACTCTTCTGTAGAATTGCGTCCCCTCGCGGTCATCAAGCCGTGACGGCTCTTTTTGGCAGGGGACTCCATGCAGCACGACACATCACCACTTTCCGATCACCGCGTATCCGGCAAACCGGCGTCGCAGAGTTTACCGTTTACCCGCTACGATTTTGGCTGGGTGTTGCTGTGCATCGGCATGGCGATTGGCGCAGGAACGGTATTAATGCCGGTGCAGATTGGGTTAAAAGGCATCTGGGTCTTTATTACTGCCTCTTTGATTGCCTATCCGGCCACCTGGATCGTGCAGGATATCTACCTGAAAACGCTCTCCGAGAGCGAAACCTGTAACGACTATACCGATGTCATCAGCCATTACCTGGGGAAAAACTGGGGCGTCTTCCTTGGCGTGATCTACTTCCTGATGATTATCCACGGCATATTTATTTACTCGCTTTCCGTGGTGTTCGACAGCGCGTCGTACATTCGCACCTTCGGTCTGACTGACGCCGACCTTTCGCAGTCATTGATCTACAAGGTGGCAATTTTTGCGGCGCTGGTGGCGATCGCCTCCGGCGGCGAGAAGTTGCTTTTTAAAATCTCCGGCCCAATGGTGGTAGTGAAAGTCGGTATCATCGTGGTGTTTGGACTGGCGATGATCCCACACTGGAACCTGAGCAATATCACCGCTTTCCCGCAAGCTTCGGTGTTCTTTCGCGACGTGTTGCTCACCATTCCGTTCTGCTTCTTTTCGGCAGTCTTCATTCAGGTTCTTAATCCGATGAATATTGCCTATCGCAAACGTGAAGCGGACAGACTCCTGGCAACCCGTATGGCGATTCGCACGCACCGTATCAGCTATATCACGCTCATTGCGGTGATCCTGTTTTTCTCCTTCTCGTTTACCTTCTCCATCACCCACGAGGAGGCGGTCTCCGCCTTTGAGCAAAACATTTCGGCGCTGGCGTTAGCCGCACAGGTTATTCCAGGCCCGATTATCCACATCACCTCGACGGTGCTGAATATCTTTGCGGTGCTGACGGCGTTCTTTGGGATCTACCTGGGGTTCCACGAGGCGATGAAGGGCATCATTTTGAATGTGCTGGGGCGCATCGTTAACGTCGGAAATATTCCTCCGCGCATCATTACGCTGGGTATTTGCGCGTTTATTGTCACCACGCTGGTGATTTGGGTTTCGTTCCGCGTCTCCGTGCTGGTGTTCTTCCAGCTCGGCAGCCCGCTGTACGGGATTGTCTCCTGCCTGATTCCGTTCTTCCTGATTTATAAAGTCAGCCAGTTGGAAAAACTGCGCGGCCTGAAAAGCTGGCTGATTTTGCTGTACGGCGTTTTGCTCTGTTTGTCGCCGCTACTGAAGCTGATCGAGTAAATGCCTTACCTGGCCTACAAATCACCGTAGGCCAGGTAAGGCGAAGCCGCCATCAGGCACTTTTGTCAGATCGCTGTCTTCTGCGGGTTCTCATCCTGGTCAACCGCAAAACAGGCGACCAGTTGACCGTCGTAGTCTTTCAACTGCGGCTGCAACTGGGTGCAGGGGCCGAAGCGACGACGGCAGCGGGCGTTGAAGGCGCAACCCGGCGGCGGATTCAGCGGGCTGGGCAGCTCGCCGGTCAGTTTGATGCGCTCGCGGCGTTCGTCCGGATTCAGACGCGGCGTGGCGGAAAGCAGTGCCTGGGTATACGGGTGACGCGGGTTATTGAAGATCTGATCCTTCGTCCCCTTCTCCACACAACGGCCTAAGTACATCACCATCACTTCATCCGCAATGTGTTCGACGACCGACAGGTCGTGGGAGATAAAGACGTAGGACAGCCCCAGTTCCTGCTGCAAATCCATCATCAGGTTCAGCACCTGCGCACGGACAGAAACATCGAGCGCAGAGACCGGTTCATCGGCAATCACCACATCCGGATCGAGCATCAGCCCACGGGCAATGGCGATACGCTGGCGCTGACCGCCGGAGAACATGTGCGGATAGCGATCGTAGTGCTCGGTTTTCAGCCCCACTTTCGCCATCATCGCCAGCGCTTTTTCACGGCGCTGCTCTTTGCTCAGCGAAGTGTTGATCAGCAGCGGCTCTTCCAGAATCTGACCCACTTTCTTACGCGGATTCAGTGAACCATACGGGTTCTGGAACACAATCTGGATTTTCTGCCGACGCAGTTTCTGCGCATGCGGATCGTGCTTAAGCAGATCCTGTCCCTGGTAATACAGTTCACCGCCGGTCGGCGTTTCAATCATCGTCAGCAGACGGCCAAGCGTGGATTTCCCGCAGCCGGATTCGCCCACTACCGCCAGCGTTTTGCCGCGTTCAAGGGTAAAAGAGACCCCATCGAGCGCTTTCACCAGACGTTCAGGAGAGAAAATTCCCTTCTTCACCGGGTAGTGTTTTTTCAGGTCGATCGCCTGCAACAGCGGTTGTTGCGAGGTGGCCTCATGCGTACTCATAGTGTGGGCCTCCCGGCATCATCGAGTGGGTAATGACATTTCGACTGACGACCGCCATCCAGCAGGGCCAGTTCAGGTTCTTCACTGCGGCATTTGTCCGTTGCATAGGGGCAACGCGGGTTCAGCAGACAGCCCAACGGGCGGTCATATTTCCCCGGCACCACGCCAGGCAGTGAGGCCAGTCGCGCTTTATCCTGAGCAAACTCCGGCAACGCGCGCAGCAACGCCTGGGTGTAAGGATGACGCGGCGCGCGGAAAATATCGTGCGCCGCCCCCGTTTCCACCACCTGGCCGGCGTACATGACAATGATTTTGTGCGCGGCTTCCGCCACCAGCGCCAGGTCATGAGTGATGAGCACCAACGCCATGTTCTCTTTCTGCTGCAGTTCCAGCAGCAGCTCGATGATTTGCGCCTGGATGGTCACATCCAGCGCCGTCGTCGGTTCATCGGCAATCAACAGCTTTGGTCGACAGGCAATCGCCATCGCAATCATCACGCGCTGGCTCATCCCACCGGAAAGCTGATGCGGATACACGTCCAGACGCGAGGCCGGATCGGGGATCCCCACCTGGTTCAGCAGGTCAATCGCCCGCTGACGACGGGTTTGCTTGTTACCACCCTGATGCACCTTGATCGCTTCCATAATCTGGAAACCGACGGTGTAGCACGGATTCAGGCTGGTCATCGGGTCCTGGAAAATCATCGCCACTTCAGCGCCAACCAGATTACGGCGCTCTTTCTCAGAAATACGCTTCAGATCCTGGCCGTTGAACAGCAGATTTTCCGCCATCACGCGGCCTGGATAATCAATCAGCCCCATAATCGCCAGCGAACTGACCGATTTTCCTGAGCCTGACTCACCGACAATACCAACCACTTCGCCCTGATTCACACTGTAGCTGATGCGGTCTACGGCGCGAAATTCGGAACCAACATCGCCGAAATGCACCGATAATTTATCTACATTTAATAACGCCATCTCGAACCTCTTACTGCTTCAGTTTGGGATCGAGCGCGTCACGCAGACCGTCACCCATCAGGTTAAATGCCAGCACCGTCAGCAGGATCGCCAGACCCGGGAAGGTCACGACCCACCAGGCGCTTTGTGCGAACTGCAACACATCAGCGAGCATGGTGCCCCACTCCGGTGTTGGCGGTTGCGCACCCATGCCCAGGAAGCCAAGCGCGGCCATATCGAGAATGGCGTTAGAGAAACCGAGCGACGCCTGAACGATCAGCGGCGCAAGGCAGTTCGGGAAGATGTTGATGAACATCTGGCGCATCGCGCCGGCCCCCGCCACGCGGGAAGCGGTCACGTAGTCGCGGTTGACCTCCACCAGCACAGCGGCGCGCGTCAGTCGCACATAGTGAGGCAGCGCCACGAACGTCAGTGCCAGCGCGGCGTTACCAATCGAGGGACCGAAGACCGCCACCAGCACCAGCGCGAGCAGCAGGCTCGGCAGCGCCAGCATGATATCGACGATACGCATAATGATGTTATCAACGATGCCGCCGAAATACCCGGCCACAAGGCCCAGCACGACGCCCATCACCAGCGACAGCACCACCACCAGACAGCCCACCAGCAACGACAGACGCGCGCCATACATCAGGCGCGACAGGATATCGCGGCCCACGTCGTCAGTTCCCAGCAGATGCGCCAGCGTGCCGCCTTCCTGCCAGGCCGGCGGTGCCAGCAGGGTATCGCGGAACTGGTCAGCCGGGTTATACGGCGCCAGGAAGTTGGCGAATACCGCAATCAGGATCATGATCGCGACGTACACCAGCCCCACCACAGCGCCCTTGTTGCGTTTAAAATAGTGCCAGAACTCCTGCATCGGCGTCATCGGCACCGGCGCAGCAATAACTTTATTTTCAGTAACCTGTGACATGATGGCCCCTTACTTCTTATGACGAATACGCGGGTTCACCACGCCGTACAGCAGGTCGACCAGCAGGTTGACGAGAATAATCATCGTCGCCACCAGTAACACCCCACCCTGCACAACCGGATAATCGCGACGTTGCAGCGCATCAATCAGCCAGCGCCCAAGGCCAGGCCACGAGAAAATGGTTTCGGTCAGAATGGCGCCCGCCAGCAGCGTTCCCACCTGTAGACCAATCACGGTCACCACCGGCAGCATGGCGTTACGCAATGCGTGAATGATGATGACGCGCATACGCGTCAACCCTTTGGCACGCGCGGTACGGATGTAATCTTCGCCCAGCACTTCCAGCATCGATGAACGAGTCATTCGCACAATCACTGCCAGAGGGATGGTGCCAAGCACCATCGCGGGCAGGATCATATGCACCACAGCATCAATAAAATTGCCCTCTTCACCCCAGATTGCGGTGTCGATCAGCATAAAACCGGTCAACGGGTTCGAGTCATCAAGGAACACCATGTCGCTCACGCGCCCGGAGACGGGGGTCAGGTTGAGCTGCACGGAGACCAGCATGATCAGCATCATGCCCCACCAGAAGATCGGCATGGAATAGCCGGTCAGCGCCAGGCCAACAGCAGTATGATCGAAAATGGAACCGCGCTTAACGGCGGCCAGCACGCCCACGGGAATCCCCACGGCGGTAGCGAAAATCATGGCGCAGACACCCAGTTCCAGCGTCGCTTTAAAGCGAGGCACGAACTCGTCCCACACCGGTAAACGGCTTTTCAGCGAGATGCCTAAATCACCATGCATAACCCCCCAGATGTAATGGAGGTACTGCTGCCACATCGGCTTATCGAGACCGAGTTCAGCCAACAGTTGAGCATGACGCTCAGGGGAGATACCACGCTCACCTGCCATGATCATCACCGGATCGCCGGGGATCATATGGACAAAAGCAAAGGTGAGAAGAGTGATACCGATAAACGTGGGGATGACGAGTCCCAAACGTCGGAGAATGAACTGCAACATAACCCGGATTCTCTCTAATGACGCACGGCCTGGAACCGTGAGTCTGTATTGCTCACAAATCTTATCCCCTCCTCAATGAGAAGGGGATAAAGCATTACTGCCGGGTGGCGCTACACGTACCGACTTAACGGTGTGTAGCGCTTACCTGGCGTTGCTTTTATTATTCGATAGAGACGTTTTCGAAGTGGTGTTTACCTAATGGATCAACCACGTAGCCTTTGACTTCTTTACGCACTGGCTCGTACACGGTGGAGTGAGCCACGATCAGCGCCGGAGCCTGATCGTGCATCACGACCTGAGCCTGTTTGTAGAGTTCAATACGCTTGTTGTGGTCGTCGGTCGCACGCGCCGGTTGAATCAGATCTTCAAACGGCTTGTAGCACCAGCGAGAGTAGTTGGAACCGTCTTTCGCCGCCGCGCAGCTGAACAGGGTCGCGAAGAAGTTATCCGGATCCCCATTGTCGCCGGTCCAGCCCATCATTACCGCCTGATGCTCACCCGCTTTGGCGCGCTTCAGATACTCGCCCCACTCGTAGGTCACAATCTTGGCCTGAACGCCAATCTTCGCCCAGTCGGCCTGAACCATCTCAGCCATACGGCGAGCGTTCGGGTTGTACGGACGCTGTACTGGCATTGCCCACAGTTCAACGGTAAAGCCTTTATCCTGACCGGCTTCTTTCAGCAGGGCTTTCGCTTTCTCAGGATCGTAAGTGTAGTCTTTAACGTCGTCGTTATAGCCCCACATGGTTGGCGGGATCAGGTTCTTCGCCGCAACGCCAGCACCCTGATAAACGGCTTTGATGATCGCGTCTTTGTTCACCGCGTAGGTCAGCGCCTGACGTACTTTGACGTCATCAAACGGTTTCTTCTCGGTATTGAAAGAGAGATAGCCGACGTTCAGACCCGCCTGCTCCAGCAGGTTGATGTTTTTATCCTGCTTCATGCGCGCGATGTCAGCCGGGTTCGGGTACGGCATCACCTGGCATTCGTTCTTCTGCAGTTTGGCGTAACGCACGGAAGCGTCAGGCGTAATAGAGAAGACCAGACGGTCGATCTGCGGCTTAGTGCCCCAGTAACCTTCAAACGCTTTGTAGAGAATACGGGAGTCTTTCTGGTACTGCTGCAGCTGGAACGGACCGGTACCGATTGGGTTCAGGTCTACTTTTTCCGGCGAGCCAGCTTTCATCATATTGTCGGCATATTCTTTAGAAAGAATAGAGGCAAAGTCCATCGCCAGGTCAGCGAGGAACGGCGCTTCAGGACGCGTCAGCACGAACTGAACGGTGTTATCGTCCACTTTCTTCACTTCACTGATCAGGTCTTGCAGGCCCATGCCTTCAAAGTATTCATAGCTGCCGCCAGAGACTTTGTGGTACGGGTTCTGTGCGTTTTTCTGACGATCGAAAGAGAACACCACGTCATCGGCGTTGAAATCACGCGTCGGTTTGAACTCTTTATTGTCCTGCCACTTCACACCCTGACGCAGGTGGAAGGTGTAGGTTTTACCGTCTTCACTGATTTCCCACTTCTCAGCGAGGCCCGGAATAACTTCCGTGGTGCCGGTTTTGAATTCAACCAGACGGTTATAGATAGGTACTGAGCTGGCGTCATAGGTTGTGCCAGAGGTAAACAGCTGCGGGTTGAACCCTTCAGGTGAACCTTCTGAACAATAAACCAGAGTTTTAGCTTGTACACTTGCTGCGACAGTCATAGCCACAAGGCTCAGACCAAGCTTCAGCATCCCTGACTTCTTCAAGGAAATACTCATTCTTCTGCTCCAAATGTGATGTTGTTGTTTTACCCTTTGCAGTGGGTTTGCACCGCCTGGCCTTTTTTGTTTTTTAACCGGCTGGGTCGGCGTTAAGAGGTGGGGATTCCGTTCACATAAACGACTGAGTAGCAGCGCGGATTCTCCATGAAATGCCCCTCATGCCCTACAATCTGTCAACAGAATGTGAAAACGTCAATACAGGTATCCATGATTTACAACAACGGTGAGAATTCGCAAACAAAGATTAAAAAAACTTCAGGCGGGTATTTTCAGCAGAGAAATTTATGCTACGCCCAGAACACCAGAATAAACACCTTAATATTTCGCAACATTTGGTGATTAACAATCGTGCAGAATATGAAAAATTTCTGACGAAATGCTGCATATCTGAGCGATAAATCCCACGAACGTTAAAACGCACAGCGGAAAATGCTAGCGCCAGCCATAAGTAACGCAAAAAAAGATTCATGCATAGATAAAAAAAGACAATGGAATATGTCACAAAACCGTTAACAAATAGTGAGAAGTGATGCGCACTTTTTTGTTGATGTTCCGCAAGAATGGATATTTACCTGATGATGCGATTTCGTAGGCGGGATAAGGCGAATGCCGCCATCCGGCAGTGTGCACCGAATGCCTGATGGCGCTTCGCTTATCAGGCCTACAAAAGCAAAAAACCCTGCTCGTTGAGCAGGGTTTTGAATTTGGTCGGTGATAGAGGATAACTCGCCACATCGTGGCTCGCCCTGCGGGCCGTTGCTATCGCAACGTTCTCTCGCTCCGCTCGAGTCGAACCTCTTCCCCCGGAGGTTCTCATCCTCCCAGGCTTCGAATGCAAAAAACCCTGCTCGTTGAGCAGGGTTTTGAATTTGGTCGGTGATAGAGGATAACTCGCCACGTCGTGGCTCGCCCTGCGGGCCGTTGCTGTCGCAACGTTCTCTCGCTCCGCTCGAGTCGAACCTCTTCCCCCGGAGGTTCTCATCCTCCCAGGCTTCGAATGCAAAAAGCCCTGCTCGTTGAGCAGGGCTTAAAATTTGGTCGGTGATAGAGGATTCGAACCTCCGACCCCTTCGTCCCGAACGAAGTGCGCTACCAGGCTGCGCCAATCACCGAATGCGGGGCGCATCTTACTGCGCAGGTGCGCCCCCGTCAATCCCTTAGTATCAAAATGCCCTTTGATCGGCGAGAAAGTCGTCAGCCCGCTTACTGCGCGACGTTTTTCTGTCCGTCAGGGATATGACACCAGTTGTTGTTCTCATTAATTCCGCCATTCGGCGAGGTATAACCGAGACAACCCATGATGGTGTCGTACAGCTCCACATGACGGCGCGGCACCTTCATTTCCGCTTCCTTCTTCAGGTGCGCGAACGCCTGGGCGTTGGCCGGGTTCTCCAGGTATTTATCAGACATCCAGACCATCATCGGCACGCGGAACTGCTCCGGTGGTGCCATCTTACGTGGCGTACCGTGCAGGTGCTCGCGCTCATTGATTGACTCACCGTGGTCGGCAGCGTAGAACACAATCGCTTTCTTATCGCGTACCTGATCAATCACCGTGTCGATAAAATGATCGACGTAGGTAATCGAGTTATCGTATGAATTAATCATCAGGTCTTTTGGGCACTTACGATCGATAGCGTAACATTCCGGCTTCCACTGAGCGAACTCGCGCGGATAACGCTGAGTGTAGTTGTAGTGAGAGCCCTTAGTGTGCAGCACAATCAGATGCTTACCCTGCGGGTTTTCCTGCAGCGAACGATCAACCTCATTGACCAGCAGCATGTCATCCACGGCTTTACCCCGGTTACGTGGCTCAGCAGCAATTTGTTCGCGATAGGCAATGTTGTCGGCCATCGTGTTGCTGTAAAACCACATTTCACTCTGCATCGCGTAGAGATCGGAACTAAAGCCTAACTGCTTGAGCACCGCAAAGACGTTTTGCTCTTTCAGCGTACGCTGTGGGTTGTCTTCGGCCCCACCCTGACGAACGAACATACAGCGCAGCGACAGTTTCGTCGCGGTATCGCAGGAATAACCACGATACATCACGACGTTCTTCTCTTTGGCAAGCTTCGGCGTGGTGTCGCGTTCATAGCCTAACATTCCCATATGATCCCAGCGTGTAGTTTCACCAATAATGAAAATCACGTAAGTGTCATCCAGGTTCTGTGTCGGGGTATAGGTGAATTTCTTCGCCGGGTTGATGAGCGATTTGTTATCCGATGATTCATCCACCTGCGCCCAGGCATACAGGCCCAGTGCAGACAGCCAGTTTGACGGCAGATAAGAGTTCGCCAGTACGCCGCCGTAACTCGGCATATCGACACCGGCAATACGATCGGCACGCTTCTGATGCATCTCCAGAAGACGAATTGGCACCCAGACTAGCAGCCCCGCCATCAGCACAATCAGCGCGCTGCGCCAGCGCACTTTTGGCGTGCAGAGCTGACGCCAGAAGGTATCCGTCGAGCGGTTAAACCAGATGAAGATCAGCGGGAGAAAACTCACCGCCACCAGCCAGAGGACAAACGTCCAGCCGACCACCTCTTTGGAGAGATCGATATCCGTGGTCATGACCGAGGCAACGATGCCGTAACCGATCATCACGTTCATAAAGGTCATGTAATAACTTGCGCCCGCTGAAATCAGCACCAGCAACGAAGCCAGAACACGCCACACCGTCCTGCCCATCAGTGACAGGAGTCGTAAAAAGAAGAACGTTGCCAGCACAGTGCCAGCCAGTTCAACCACCGCGGAGATTCCATTCCAGAGGGTAAAGTCTTGCGCGTAACCGTCAAACCGACGGAGGTAAACCGCGCCATTCATAAACAGACCGATATAGATCGCGAGCAAAAAACTCAGCTTTTGCTGCGACATCGACGTAATGTATCTCATGCAAGCAAGCCCTGGAAATCGAGGGGTTAACACAGCCTGCGCAACGGCGACATCCGCCGGGCAGGTGAAATTGCGAAGGTAGTCAAATAGTAAAATCGACACGCGCGGCTAAGTAGACCACAAGCAGCAAAGAAAGTGGCAACAGAGAATGTGATCGAAAGAGATATTTACAAAAAATCAAGTTTGAAAGCAGACTATTCACAGCAGATATAACAAAAAAAGGCCAGCTCATCGGCTGGCCTGTAGAAAATCTTACCGGATATCAGGCGTGTGCCATTTCCAGCACCTCGCGTTTTGGCTGACGAATGGTGGTGGAGAGCGCCAGCGAGAGAATCAACAATGCAAAGATGACACAGAAAGTCACGTAGAACCCACCGAACAGCGACGCGATAATCGAACCGCAGATGCTGCCAATCCCAAAGCCGAGATAAATCACACCATAATTTTTCGCCAGATTGTTCAGACCGAAGAACTCGCTGACCAGTGACGGGAAGACGGTGATCGTCCCGCCAAAGTTAAAGGCGATGCAGGCAATGGCAGCAAAGAAAGTCAGCGCATTCAGCGGCGCAAACAGCAGAGCGGCCATCCCCACCAGCGACACCACCTGACCAATGGTGATCACACGGATACGGGCAATTTTATCGGACAGGATCCCCAGCACCAGACGGCCGGAGAGGTTAGCAATAGAAATCACCGTCACCGCATTGGCCGCCGACGCCACGTCCATATGCGCCAGCCCCTGAGCGATATCTTTCGCCACGCCAATCACATACAGTCCGCTCATGCACGCCGTCAGGAACATCACCGCCAGCATCCAGTACTGCGGTTTACGCATAGATTGTGCCAGGGTGTAGTCGTTTTCTACAACACCATTTTGCGTTTTGACCTCCTGATTCGGCGCATCTTTCATTAGCGTAGAGCCGAAGACAATCATCACCAGCACAATCGCGCCCCAAATCACAAAGGTGTTTTCCAGACCAACGGTTGCCAGAAGTTGGCTGTCGATAAATTTGAAACCCAGGCTTCCCAGACCATAAGAACCAATGGCAAAGGCAGAAATTAGCCCTTTACGCTCCGGGAACCACTTCACGCAGTTGGACAGTGTTAACAGATAGCCCGCGCCATCGGCCAGGCCTACCAGCACGCCTGCGCTCAGCCACAGCATCATCAGGTTACTGGAGTGCGCGGTCAGGAAGAAACCCAGCCCGAGCAGTATACCGGACGCCATGGTGACGCGCTTCACGCCAAAACGTTCCTGTAACTTCCCGGCGACAGAAGAGGAGATCGCCAGACCTAAGCTCAACAGACCAAAGGAAAAAGCTACCTGGCTGACGGGTTCACCCAGTTTTTCTGAAAGCACGCCATTAAACAGGCTCCAGGTATACACAGAACCTAAGGCGAATTGCGTAATGATGGTACCGATAAGGGTCAACCAACGGGTGCGCTGATACGATGCGGTCTTCATGGCAGTCTTCCTGCATAAGCAAAAGGGATAAATTCTCTGCCAACAACCATAACGAAATGCATTTTATGCAGGGAAAAAACGGCATGAAGTGCCATCAGAACGGAATGAAATGCCTGGAATGCGGAATGAATGACAAGACAAAAATTCATTGAATGAATTTTTTCCCGGTCAGTTAGTGCCTACTATCGCCACAAACACTGTTATCACTGCGTTTAAATTGTAAATTGCAGGTTAAAACCTGGCACTTACCCCCATCGTGTAGAGGTAGTCGGTACTGTTGGCGGTATTTTCCGCCTGCGAGAGCGCAGCATAAGCCGCCATGTGCTGATTGAGCAGCATATCTGCGCCTACCGTCACGTCCAGCCAGTTGTTGTCCTGAGTGGTCGCCGTCATTCGACTGAGTCCCGACTGCGCCTTCCAGATATTTTCGCCAAACTGCTGGTTATAGCTGATTTGCGCCCACGGTCGCAGATCGCCAAACTGCGAATTCACCCGCCAGCCCAGCGTACTGACGCTGGCATGCCATAACGGGTCGGGCGACTGGCTGACCACGCTATCGCCAAATTCGTTATAAATAGCGGGCGTGGTGCCATCGTAATGTAATGCCGCCACCGGTCCGGTCGTGATGTCGCCAGAGACGGGAAAATTCCAGCCCATACTCATGCCGCTGGTGGCCTCCGTGGGTGAAGCTTGCTCAAGATTCACCGCCAGACCCGGCACAGTTTGTGTCGTCCGGATACGTTCCGCCAGAATGTCGTCATAGCGCGGTTGGTGATCGCTGTCCCATGTATAGCGTTCAGTCGTATATCCAGGCGTATTATCAACGATATATTCTTGCTGCCAGGCACGGGCTGTGTTGATGTAAAGCGAACAAACTACGCCGCTCGCCAGGAGAATAATTTCCCGGCGACCACTGCATTTTTTTATCATCATCAATGCGACTCCAGAAGAGAGCCGAAATCGGCGATATTATTGTCATTGTAATTAAGGATGACAGGCGAAAGCCCTGTATTAAATATTGTCTTTTTCGCGGGAGCGTCAAGGCACCCGGAACGATATTTTTATGGCAAGTCAAAGAGCGAGGGAAGTATGGAACGTTGCGGTTGGGTCAGTCAGGACCCCCTTTATATTGCCTATCATGATAACGAATGGGGCGTACCCGAGCACGACGGTAAAAAACTGTTCGAAATGATCTGTCTGGAAGGCCAACAAGCTGGCCTTTCGTGGATCACCGTCCTCAAGAAACGCGAGAATTATCGCACTAACTTCCACCAGTTTGATCCCATCCGCGTGGCAGCCATGCAGGAAGACGATGTGGAAAGACTGCTGCTTGATGCCGGGATCATCCGCCATCGGGGGAAAATTCAGGCCATCATCGGCAATGCCCGGGCATACCTGGCGATGGAGCAAAACGGCGAACCGTTTGCCGACTTCGTCTGGTCATTCGTGGATAACCAGCCACAAATCACCCGCGCCGCCGCGTTGGGCGAAATCCCGACCTCTACGCCCGCCTCCGACGCCCTGTCGAAAGCGTTAAAAAAACGGGGATTCAAGTTCGTCGGCACCGCTATTTGCTACTCCTTCATGCAGGCCTGCGGACTGGTCAATGACCACATCACCGGCTGTTTCTGTCATCCAGGAGATAAACATGATTCGCGAGTTTCATAGTGCTGACATGACGCCATTGCTGGCGTTGTGGTTGGAAAGCACCATCTATGCGCATCCTTTTATCGCAGAACGCTACTGGCATGAGAGCGAGGCAGTGGTGCGCGATGTTTACCTGCCCGCCGCCAGAACCTGGGTCTGGGAGGAAGACGAGGCGCTGAAAGGGTTTGTGAGCGTCATGGACGGGCGTTTTTTAGGGGCGTTGTTTGTCGCCCCGGATGCGTTACGTAGCGGGATAGGGAAAGCGCTGGTACAGCATGTTCAGCAGTGTTTTGACGTGCTGAGCCTTGAGGTATACCAAAAAAACCAGAACGCGGTGAATTTCTACCACGCGCTGGGCTTTCGTATCGAAGACAGCGCATGGCAGGAAGATACCCAGCATCCCACCTGGATTATGGGCTGGCGGGCGGAGTAAACGCCGTAAGCGTAAGCGCTGGCCCGCTGTATTTCTCCAGCCACGCCAGCGCGGTATTGCCCGCGCAGCCGTTCCCCAAACGCGAACTGGGCAGGTCTTTGGTCAGCACATTCACCGCGCCGTTTTTACAGATGCCTCCCGCGGCAGGGTCAAGGTCCGGCCATGCCCCTTCATGAATGCAGATAACGCCAGGTTTGATACCGTCAGTGACCACGGCGCCTGCAAGGATCTGACCACGGTGATTCCAGATGCGTACCACATCACCGTCACGGATGCCGCGCGCCTGAGCATCCTGCGGGTGAATCGTCGCCGGCTCACGATCTGCCACCGCATACCGTTCACGCAGGTGACTGTAGTTAAGCTGGCTGTGCAGACGATGCGCCGGGTGCGCCGACACAATCTGTAGTTGCTCCGGTTCGGCGTTGCCGTGCCACTCATCCGGTTCCAGCCACATCGGGTGTCCGGGGCAATCTGCATAGCCGTAACCGGCAATTCGCTGTGAGTAAATCTCGATCTTACCGCTGTCGGTTTTCAGCGGATGCGCGTTCGGGTCACGACGAAAATCCGCAAAGCGGATAAACTGCGCATTGACCGGATTTTCCGGCATTTCAATCAGTTGATTCGCTTCCCAGAATTCGGCAAACGGCGGCAGCGTCACCTGCTGGCTGGCCCCGCGCTGCCCGGCAATCGTATAAAACGTCTCCAGCCATTCCAGTTCGCTCTTCCCTTCGGTAAAGCGTTGATAACCGCCCGCTTCCCAGCGTTCGCTCAGCGCGGCAAAAACATCGAAATCATTGCACGCTTCGTACTGCGGCGGCACGACCTGCTTCATGGGCACCAGATGCTGGTTACTGTAATCCCCGGTCATGGTGAGATCGTTACGCTCAAAGGAAGTCGTCGCAGGCAGCACAATATCGGCATGCTTCGCCGCCGCGGTCCAGAAGCATTCGGAAATCACCACCAGCTCCGGTTTTTGCCAGGCGCGAATCAGTCGGTTGGTGTCCTGGTGATGGGTAAAATTCGCCCCACCCGCCCACCAGATGAAGCGGATATCCGGGAAGTGGCGGTTCATCCCGTTATGCTGATACGGCGCGCCGGGGTTTTCCAGCGCTTCCACAATGCGCGCCACCGGGATTTTCTCCACCGCGTCGGTCCCGCCTTGCAGGCTGCCCTGCATTGACGCCAGCACGGCAGAACGGCGGGTCGGATTCCCCCCGTTAGCAAAGTGATAGGAAAGACCAAAACCACCGCCAGGTATGCCAGGCTGGCCCAGCATGGCGGACAGGGTGACAATCATCCAGTGCTTTTGTTCGCCAAACTGCTGGCGTTGCATGCCCCAACCGGCCATCAGCATAATGGTATTTTTATGGAACAATTCTGCCAGTTCACGGATTTTCGCCGCCGGAACGCCGCAAATCGGGTCCGCCCACTCTGCCGTTTTGGCAATACCGTCGCTCACACCCAACAGATAGTCTGAAAAGACCTCATAGCCCGTGGTACAGCGGGCAAGAAACGCCTCGTCATGCCAGCCATTTTCCACCAGCGTATGCGCAATACCGAGCATCAGCGCCACGTCGGTCCCCATGTGCGGCGCAATCCATTCCATCTTATCGCCAAAGAAATCAACGGTTTCCGATCGCATGGGATCAATGCAGATCAGCCGTTTCCCGCTTTCGCGTAGCGCGTCAAAGTAAGGGATCCCCTGTTCATCCGACGCATTCCAGGCAATTTTCAGGGTATTCAGCGGGTTGGCACTCCATAACACCACCACCTCGCTGTGTTCGAGAATCACCGGCCAGCTGGTTTGCTGTTGATAGACTTCGCTGCCGCCCACCACGTACGGCATGATGGCCTGCGCCGCGCCGGTAGAATAGTCGCCCAGATGTCCGGTATAGCCGCCCGCCAGCGCCATATAACGTTGTAATAACGTCGCCGACTTGTGCAGAACACCGTTGGAACGCCAGCCGTAAGAACCGGCAAAAATGGAGGCGGGGCCATACGTATCGCGAATGCGTTTATGCTGCGCATGAATCAACGCCAGCGCCTCGTCCCAGCTCACACGCACAAACTCATCCTGCCCGCGCACACCCTGCGGTTGTTCCGGCGAAGCCAGAAACCCTTTTCGTACCATCGGATAGCGTACCCGGCTTTGACTGTGCACCTGATCGCGAACCGCGCTTTGCAGCGAATTGGGATGCGAAGTGGGCAGCGCCCCCCGGGAGGAGAGCACCGTTTCTCCGTCCGTTTCGACAAGTATTGGCCCCCAATGGGCGGCGGTTAACACCGAATAATGCGTCGTCAAGCCAGGCGCTCCTGCAGATGAGATGATGTATTACGGCGTTCAATGTTACTTACAAATTTCAGAGAGATCCCTGGAATTTTCTTCATCTACACACGTCATAATCAACCGCCACGGTCGCTGTGGCAAAAAATAAGAATGTCATTAAGGAATTAAGATGAAGAAACGTGTTTTAGTCATTGCCGCTATCGTGAGCGGCGCCCTGGCGGTTTCTGGCTGCACAACCAACCCTTACACCGGCGAACGCGAAGCGGGTAAATCTGGCATTGGCGCAGGCATTGGATCGCTGGTGGGCGCGGGTATCGGCGCTCTCTCCTCGTCGAAGAAGGATCGCGGTAAAGGCGCACTGATTGGTGCCGCGGCAGGGGCAGCGCTCGGCGGCGGCGTCGGTTATTACATGGACGTCCAGGAAGCAAAACTGCGCGACAAAATGCAGGGAACCGGCGTAAGCGTGACGCGAAGTGGCGATAACATCATTTTGAACATGCCGAATAACGTCACCTTCGACAGCAGCAGCGCCACCCTGAAACCGGCAGGTGCCAACACGCTGACCGGCGTGGCGATGGTACTGAAGGAATACGAAAAAACCGCCGTCAATGTGATCGGGTATACCGACAGCACCGGCGGCCAGGATCTGAACATGCGTCTGTCACAGCAGCGTGCGGACAGCGTAGCCAGCGCACTGATCACCCAGGGCGTTGCCGCCAACCGCATCCGCACCAGCGGCATGGGTCCGGCAAATCCGATCGCCAGCAACAGCACGGCGGAAGGGAAAGCCCAGAACCGTCGTGTCGAAATTACGTTAAGTCCGATTCAGTAACGGTTGTGCCGGGTGGCGGCATTGCCTTCCCCGGCTTTAAACCCACCAACAGGCCCGGTAAGCGTAGCGTCGCCGGGTCTTTTCGCGCTAAGGTATGCTCACCCAAAGCAAGGAATTCAGCGATGAGCAAATCAACACGCCCCACCATCAGCGATGTCGCGAAAGCGGCAAAAACCGGTAAAACCAGCATTTCACGTTATCTCAACGGCGAAAAACACCTGCTTTCCGATGCCCTGCTGGCGCGTATTGAAAAAGCCATTGCCGATCTCGACTATCGCCCCAGCCTGATGGCTCGTGGCCTGAAACGAGGTCGCACCCGTTTGATTGGCCTGATCATTGCCGATATCACCAACCCCTATTCCGTCCACGTGTTAAGCGGTATCGAGGCCGCCTGTCGCGAGAAAGGCTTTACGCCGCTGGTCTGTAACACCAATAACGAGGTGAACCAGGAATTGCACTATCTCGATCTGCTGCGCAGTTATCAGGTCGAAGGTATTGTGGTCAACGCCGTGGGGATGCGTGAAGAGGGGTTGAATCGCCTGCAACAGTCCGCGTTGCCGATGGTACTGATCGATCGCAAAATCCCTGACTTCGCCTGCGACGTCGTCGGGCTGGACAACACTCAGGCCGCCACCACCGCCACCGAACACCTGATTGAACAAGGCTTTGAAGCACTGCTGTTTCTCAGCGAACCGCTGGGGATGGTCAATACCCGTCGTGAACGTCTGAGCGCCTTTCGGGCAACACTGGCACGTTATCCGGGCGTTGTCGCCGAAAACGCCGAAGTTCCGCTTTCCGAGAATACGCAACTCGATAACACCTTACGCCAGTTCCACCAGCAGCATCGCGGGATGCGCAAGGCAGTGATTTCCGCTAACGGTGCGCTCACCCTTCAGGTCGCCCGTTCACTGAAGCGCATTGGCCTCAACTGGGGCAGCGATATTGGTCTGTTGGGGTTCGATGAGCTGGAATGGGCCGAACTGGCAGGGGTCGGGATCACGACTCTGAAACAACCCACGTGGCAGATTGGTTATGCCGCTGTCGAACAAGTGGTACGCAGGATTGAAGGCGGCAGCGACGCCATTCATGAACAGGTTTTCTCCGGCGAGCTGATCGTTCGCGGCTCCACTGCCCGATAATTTTCCTTCGTGATGGTGATCATAATTTCGACACATCACGCTTTTCTTTGGAACCGGTTCCATCTAGCGTAATCACATTAGCGTGAGTTCTGGAGTTCCTATGCAAAGAAAACTGATAGTGGTCACCACTGCCTATGGCCACGACACTGTCCGCGCTGCCGGTGGACAAACCGCGATGCTGCCTATCATTGCCGGTGCAGGTGCAGACGGCGTCGAAATTCGCCGCGAACTGTTTACTGACGCTGAGCTCAGCGCCCTGACCACCCTGGCGTCAGCCATCGAATGCTTCGATCTGCTGGCCTGCTATTCCGCGCCACAACCGCTGTTCATGGACGATGGCCGCCTCAATCCACAACTGCCGTCACTGCTTCAGGAAGCGCAAACGCTGCGCGCGCTATGGCTGAAGGTTTCGCTGGGCCATTTTGTCCGCGCAGAACAATTTGACACCCTGCGCGACTGGCTGGAAAGCAGCGGTATGGCGCTGGTAGTCGAGAACGACCAGACCGCCTGCGGACAACTGGCCCCCATGCAACGTTTTAACGCCGCCTGTCAGCAACATGCGCTGCCTGTACACCTGACGTTTGATATGGGCAACTGGCTGTGGGTAGGCGATTCGCCAGAAGAGGCCGCTCGTCAACTGTCAAAGTCAGTGGGTTATGTTCACGTTAAAGCCGCCACCGCGCACCACGACAGCTATCGCGCCGTTCCCCCGGACCAGGCAGAGCCCCGCTGGCTCGACCTGCTCAAGTTGTTGCCCACCGACGTTCCGCGCGGCATTGAATTCCCGCTGGAAGGGGCCGATCTGACGGCGGTTACCCGCCACTACGTCGATTTGTTACGTAAGGAGTAAGGCATGAAGCATTCACTGGATGTCATCACAATCGGCGAAGCGATGGCGATGTTTGTAGCAACGCAGACCGGCGATCTGGCCGAGGTTGAGCAGTTTATCAAGCGTGTTGCCGGTGCCGAACTGAACGTTGCCACCGGCCTGGCACGACTGGGACTGAAAGTCGGCTGGGTGAGCCGCGTAGGTAACGACAGCTTTGGTCGCTTTGTTCTCAACTCACTGAAAAAAGAGGGGATTGATGCGCAGGGAGTCACGCTGGATGAGCGCTACGCAACCGGCTTTCAGCTAAAATCTAAAGTTGAAAATGGAACCGATCCCATTGTGGAGTATTTCCGTAAAGGTTCCGCCGCTAGCCATCTGTCCGTTGCGGACTACCACGACTCGTATTTCTCCAGTGCCCGTCATCTGCATCTGAGCGGCGTCGCTGCGGCGCTTTCCCCCAGTTCCTATGAACTGCTGGCGCACACGGCGCGCACGATGAAAGCCCAGGGCAAGACACTCTCATTTGACCCCAACCTGCGTCCGGTGCTGTGGAAAAGTGAAGCCGAGATGGTTGAGAAACTGAATCGTCTCGCATTCCAGGCCGACTGGGTATTACCGGGCCTGAAGGAAGGGATGATTTTAACCGGACAACAGACGCCAGAAGGGATTGCGGATTTCTATCTCCGTCACGGCGTGAAAGCCGTGGTGCTGAAAACAGGCGCAGACGGCGCCTGGTATAAAACCGCCGACGGCGAAAAAGGCAGCGTTGCCCCGGTCAAAGTGGACAACGTAGTCGATACGGTCGGTGCCGGCGATGGCTTTGCCGTCGGCGTCATCAGCGCCTTACTGGAAGGTCGTACGCTGTCGCAGGCCGTCACACGCGGCAACAAAATTGGCGCACTGGCCATTCAGGTACAGGGCGACAGCGAAGGCTTACCCACACGTGAAACGTTAGGCGAATAACCTTACGTAATGATAACAGCCCCCTGTACCCTACAGACAGCGGCGGCAGAAACAACAGAGGTTGATTATGGCAAACTCAACAAATGCAGCAAAACGCTGGTTGTACATCATGCCTATCGTGTTCATCACGTATAGTCTGGCGTATCTTGACCGTGCAAACTTCAGCTTCGCGTCCGCCGCGGGCATTAACGAAGACCTTGGCATCACCAAAGGGATCTCATCCCTGCTCGGCGCCCTGTTCTTCCTCGGCTATTTCTTCTTTCAGATCCCCGGCGCGGTGTATGCCGAACGCCGGAGCGTACGCAAACTGATTTTTGTCTGCCTGATTTTATGGGGCGGTTGCGCGTCGCTGACCGGGATGGTCAGCAATATCCCGGCGCTGGCCGCTATTCGCTTTATTCTTGGGGTAGTGGAAGCCGCTGTTATGCCAGCGATGCTGATTTACATCAGTAACTGGTTTACGAAGTCGGAGCGTTCGCGAGCAAATACCTTCCTGATCCTCGGTAACCCGGTGACAGTCCTGTGGATGTCAGTGGTGTCTGGTTACCTGATCCAGGCGCTCGGCTGGCGTGAGATGTTCATCATCGAAGGGGTTCCCGCCATTCTGTGGGCCTTCTGCTGGTGGGTGCTGGTGAAAGACAAACCGGCGCAGGTCGGTTGGCTGACCGAGTCCGAAAAAACGGCGTTGCAAACGCAACTCGAACAAGAGCAGCAGGGGATTAAGGCTGTACGCAACTACGGCGAAGCGTTCCGCTCCCGTAATGTGATCCTGTTATGCATGCAATATTTCACCTGGAGTATTGGCGTCTACGGCTTCGTGCTGTGGCTGCCATCAATCATCCGCGAAGGCGGCGCGAATCTGGGAATGGTCGAAGTGGGCTGGCTCTCTTCTGTCCCGTATCTGGCAGCCACCGTGGCGATGATTATCGCCTCCTGGGCCTCGGATAAATTACAGAACCGTAAGCTGTTCGTCTGGCCTCTGCTGCTGATTGCCGCGTGCGCTTTTATCGGTTCCTGGGCCGTCGGCGCGAATAACTTCTGGGCCTCTTATACCCTGCTGGTGATTGCCGGTGCGGCGATGTACGCCCCGTATGGCCCGTTTTTCGCCATCATTCCGGAGATGTTGCCGCGCAACGTTGCCGGTGGCGCAATGGCGCTAATCAACAGTATGGGCGCGCTGGGCTCGTTCCTCGGCTCGTGGTTTGTCGGTTACCTCAACGGCGCCACCGGCAGCCCGTCCGCCTCGTACATTTTTATGGGGGTGGCGCTTTTCGCCTCAGTATGGCTAACTTTAATTGTTAAGCCTGCTAATAATCAGCACGTCCCGGTTGGCGCACGCCACGCGTAAACTTTCACTCATGGAGAGTCATATGAAGCCGTCCATTATTCTCTACAAAGCGTTACCTGACGATTTACTGCATCGCCTGGAAGAACATTTCACCGTCACCCAGGTGCCGGACCTGAGCCCGCAGACGGTTGAACAACACGCGCAAGCCTTTGCCAGTGCTGAAGGTCTGCTGGGCTCCAGCCAAACCGTCGATACCGCGCTGCTGGAGAAAATGCCGACGCTCCGCGCAACCTCAACGATCTCCGTGGGGTATGACAATTTCGATGTGGATGCGCTGAACGCACGTAAGGTACTGCTGATGCATACGCCCACCGTGCTGACGGAAACCGTTGCCGATACGATCATGGCACTGGTGCTATCGACCGCTCGCCGCGTTGTGGAAGTGGCCGAGCGCGTGAAGGTCGGCGAATGGACCTCCAGCATTGGTCCTGACTGGTTTGGTATTGATGTGCACCACAAAACGCTGGGGATTGTCGGGATGGGACGCATTGGTCTTGCGCTGGCACAGCGCGCCCACTTCGGCTTCAACATGCCGATTCTCTACAACGCCCGCCGCCACCATCAGGAAGCGGAAGAGCGCTTCAACGCCCGCTACTGTGACCTCGATACGCTGTTGCAGGAATCAGACTTTGTCTGCCTGATCCTGCCGCTGACCGACGAGACGCATCATCTGTTTGGCGCAGAGCAGTTCGCTAAAATGAAATCCTCTGCCATCTTCATTAATGCCGGACGTGGTCCGGTGGTCGATGAAAACGCGCTGATTGCCGCACTGCAACAGGGCGAAATACACGCTGCCGGTCTGGATGTGTTTGAGCAAGAGCCACTACCGGTTGATTCACCGTTGTTGTCGCTGAGTAACGTTGTGGCGGTACCACACATTGGTTCAGCCACCCACGAAACGCGCTATAACATGGCGGCCTGCGCGGTAGATAATCTGATTGATGCGCTGCAAGGAAAGGTCGAGAAGAACTGCGTGAACCCGCAGGTTGCGGGGTAACAAAAACAGCCGGGAGGCGCTATCGCCTGCCCGGCAGCTCCATCACTGAATAGCGTTAACCGCCGCAGTCCAGGCCTTGTTAAATGCCTGATGCTGCGAGGCCAGCGGCCCAATCAATGCGTTGTACTGACTTGCCTGCTGCGAAGTCGGGAACTGAATACCATTCGCCACAAAACTCACCTGCGTATCCTGCTGCGCGACAAAATCACCCACCTGGACCAGTTGCTGAGTGAAGATCTGCGCGGCCGGGATCAGCGGCTGCAACGCGTCTGCGGGCGTCGTCACCACTTTCTTATACACCTGGTCAAACACCGGCTTCAGGTCATCGGCCTGTTTCAGTGCGCCATGCGCCGCATCGGCCTGCAGTTTCGCATTCTGCAACTGCTGACCCAATACGCCGAGAGAACCGTTCAGGTCACGCAGCGGCCCACGTTGCGTCACATAATCCTGTGGCACACGGATGGCATTAACGCTATCAACAACCGGACGCAACGCGGAATCCATCGCCTGGTTCACCTGCTGTGAGTAGCCATACAAAATCGCGTAATCAGAAACAAACGGACCGAACTGTTTTTTCTGATCGGCGGTCAGGGTGGGTAGACGCTCGCCGCTACGCATCACCGTATTCTGTAGAAAATCGACAAACGCTTTACGCTGATCGCCTTCTTTATCAAAACACCCACTCAGGCTAACTACCATTAACAACGCCGCAAGAGGCGCAAACCAGCGAGAGCAGGACTTACCTGTCGCCATTTTAATACTCCTTTCACCCAAAAATGCGCACTGCGCAATACGCGTGCCTTACGGCTTACAAGGATAGTCCAGGTCAGGCTCGCAGGATACCCCTTCCGCGTAATCTTGTGGCGGAAATTCGTCTGGCGAAATAGCGATGACCAAATTGTTATTTTATTGTTAAACACATCACATTTACCACCTCTGTCCTGAGGGCATTAACAAGAAGTAGTTCTATGATTTTAATAGCTTTTCAGCATTAAGTCGGCCAGTGAAGGGGCAATTCGTACGATTATCGCACGTTAACCTCGGTGGGGTGATTGCCGAACACGGGCTTCAATGTTTTGATTAATTGAACGATTAACGAATAAACGTTCGATAATCGCACAATTAATCCTAACGCTTGCGGTGGAGAAAATAAAAACCCCCTCTGTCCCCCGCGTTGCTTTCGCAGGAATGACCGCATGACAAACAAAACGACTGATATTCAAGCGTTTATTAACGAGCATCCCTTTTCAAAATACCAGTGGATGATTCTCGTGCTGTGCTTTGTGACCGTCGCGATGGACGGATTCGATACCGCGATTATCGGCTTCATCGCCTCCGATCTCGTTCAAGAGTGGGGCGTTGAAAAATCCGCGCTCGGCCCGGTCATGAGCGCCGCGCTGGTGGGGCTTGCCGTCGGAGCGCTCACCGCGGGTCCAATGGCTGACCGCATCGGTCGCAAAAAAGTCCTGATTATGTCGATTCTGGTGTTTGGCGGCTTCAGCCTGCTCACCGCCTTTGCCAGCACGCTGAACCAACTGACCGCATTGCGCTTTTTAACTGGTCTGGGTCTGGGGGCGGCAATGCCCAATGCCGCGACCCTGATGAGTGAATACGCGCCAGAACGCCGTCGCGCGCTGCTGGTGAATCTGATGTTCGTCGGATTCCCGATTGGCTCGTCGATGGGTGGGTTTGTCTCCGCCTGGCTGATCCCGCATTACGGCTGGCAAAGCGTACTGATCCTCGGCGGCGTGATGCCGCTGGTGCTGGCAGTGGTGTTGATCGTTTTACTGCCGGAATCTGCCCGTTATCTGGTGGTTAAGAACAAATCACAGCAGCAGATTGGCACCATTCTGCGCCGTATCGCCCCGCTACCGGAAGCGACGCACTTTGTCCTGCGTGAAACCGGCCAGATTAAAGAGAAATCAGCGCTGGGCGTCATCTTCTCGCCGCGTTACGCACTGGGTACGGTAATGCTGTGCCTGACCTACTTTATGGGGTTGCTGATCTTCTATCTGCTGACCAGTTGGCTGCCGCTGCTGATCCGTGAAACAGGGGCCACGCTGAGCCAGGCGTCCATCATTACCGCCTTGTTCCCGTTGGGCGGCGGAATTGGCGTCCTGGTGCTGGGCGCGCTGATGGACAAATTCAACCCGAACAAAGTGGTGGCGGTCGGCTGGTTGTTGACCGGGGTGTTTGTCTGCCTGGTTGGGTTCTCCACCAGCAGCCTGGTGCTCATGGGGGTGATGGTTTTTATCGCCGGGACAATCATGAACGGCGCACAATCGTCCATGCCCGCGCTGGCGGCGGGTTTTTACCCCACACAGGGCCGCGCGACTGGTGTGGCATGGATGTTAGGTCTGGGCCGTTTCGGCGGCATCCTCGGTGCGTTTAGCGGCGCCTTCCTGATGCAGGCGCAACTCGCGTTCGAAACCATCTTTACATTCCTGGCCATTCCGGCGTTAGTGTCTGCCTTTGCCTTGATGGTGAAATACTGGGCAGGTAAACGCCAGCTCTCTGGCGCATCAACGCCGACAGAATCACCGACTCACGCCGCGCAAAAAGCCTGATTTTTCCTCCTGGCAGGTAATCGCCTGCCAGGAAATAGTCATATTTTCGTAATCTTTACATTTCACATTACCACGCGGGATATAGTGCCCGTTATCAAATCGTTAGCAAGCTACAAATCCGCCGCCTTCTCGCCGCTGAAACGAGTCTTGTTCCCCTCTTAAACTGTGACGCCCAACGCGCTTTCTCATTTACGACTATTCTTAACTGGCTTCGATGAAATTCACGATCTCGCTGTGTGATTTAAAGGAGTTCTCAATGGAATCTAAAGATCCAATGTTTGAGCTGCTGAGCAGCCTGGAACAAATTGTTTTTAAAGAAGAAACATCAAAAATCACCCTGACGCATAAGCCAAGTCCCTTTAGCGAATTTGAACAATTACGCCGGGGGAGCGGGCTGGAAACGGATGATTTCGCCAGAGCGTTAGGCGTAACGGTTGCACTGGTACAGGAGTGGGAATCAAAACGCGTTAAACCCTCCAGTACCGAATTGAAGCTGATGCGCCTGATACAGGCTAACCCGGCATTGAGTAAGCAGTTGATGGAGTAATCGACAATCATTGATGAACGGTCCTGATACAGGACCGTTTTCTGACCACTTAACCTATCGGGCGAAAAATAACAGTTGCATCCCCAGGCGTTACATGAGTTAATGCGTTCCACGGTTTGACGTACAGACCATTAAAGCAGTTTAGTAAGGCAGTCCCCTTCAAGAGTTATCGTTGATACCCCTCGTAGTGCGCATTTCCTTAACGCTTAAAAAATCTGTAGAGCACGCCATATCGCCGAAAGGCACACTTATTTTTTAAAAGGTAATACACTATGTCCGGTAAAATGACTGGTATCGTAAAATGGTTCAACGCTGACAAAGGCTTCGGCTTCATCACTCCTGACGATGGCTCTAAAGACGTGTTCGTACACTTCTCTGCTATCCAGAACGATGGCTACAAATCTCTGGACGAAGGTCAGAAAGTTTCCTTCACCATCGAAAGCGGCGCTAAAGGCCCGGCAGCTGGCAACGTAACCAGCCTGTAAGCTTAGATAAGCTCAGAATTCAAGATCCCTGCCAGACGGCGGGGATTTTTTTTATCTCTTGCCCGCCTTTCGATATCCCTGTTTCCCTTCTTTGCATTACTTTACCTGGCCAGCCTTTGACCTTTCCCTAAGGGTAAGCTTTATAGTGAAAACCCTGTTTTTCACATGGAATTGACGCTATGTCCAGACTCCCGTTGTTCTTCACGCTAGGTTTACTCACCAGCGGCGCCGCGTTTGCTGCATCGCCAGAAGCCACATTCCTTGCCGAACATGGTCTTGCCGGTAAGTCAGTCGAGCAGATCGTGGATACCATCGATCAAACGCCACAATCCCGCCCGCTGCCGTATTCGGCTTCCATCACCAGTACCGAGTTAAAACTCGCTTCTGATGGGCAGATGTATACCCTGCCGTTGGGCGAAAAATTCTATCTCTCGTTTGCACCTTACCAGCAGCAGACGCACCCGTGCTTTAACCACAGTTTGTCCGGCTGCCAGGGTGAAATGCCGGACACGACGTTCAACGTTAAAGTGACGGATAACAAAGGCAATGTGCTGATTCAGAAACCGCTCAAAAGCTATCAGAACGGGTTTATCGGCGTCTGGTTGCCGCGCAATATTGAAGGGACAATAGAAGTGGGCTACAACGGCAAAACGGCATCACACGCCATTGCCACGAAGGATGACAGCCAGACCTGTCTGACGGAATTGCAGTTGCAGTAACTCTTCCTGTCCCGTCCATAAAAAAACCTGCCCGAGGGCAGGTTTCAGCGTTTGTTTGCGGTGGTGACTTGCGCGATGTTTATTGCAGCAGCGAAATATCCGCCACACGCAGGAACAGCTCACGCAGTTTTTCCAGCATCGAGAGGCGGTTGATACGCAACTCTTTATCCTCGACGTTCACCATCACTTTTTCGAAGAATAAATCGACCGGCTCGCGCAGTTCAGCCAGCTCCACCAGCGCGTCCTGGTAACGGCCTTCGGCAAAGTACGGTTCGAGCTTGTCACGCAGTACCACAACCTGCATCGCCAGCGCGATCTCTTCTGGCTCTTTCAACGTTGAGGCATTAACACGCTCGTTCAGCGTCTCATCAGACTTCGCCAGGATGTTAGAGACACGCTTGTTGGCTGCCGCCAGCGCAGATGCCGCTTCCAGCGTACGGAAGTGCGAGACCGCCTTCATACGCGCGTCAAAATCAGCCGGACGGGTCGGACGACGTGCCAGCACCGCCTGGATGGTATCCACGGTGTAACCTTCATCCTGATACCAGGCCCGGAAGCGACCGAGCATAAAGTCGATCACGTCATCCACAACGTTCGCGTTGGTCAGCTTATCACCGTACAGACGCACCGCTTCCTCGGTCAGCGTTTGCAGATCGAGGTTCAGGTTCTTCTCAACGATAATGCGCAGCACGCCCAGCGCAGCACGACGCAGCGCAAACGGGTCTTTGTCCCCTTTCGGGTGCTGACCGATACCGAAGATTCCCGCCAGGGTGTCCATCTTATCCGCAATCGCCAGTGCGCAGGCAATCGGGTTAGACGGCAGGTCATCACCGGCAAAGCGCGGTTGATACTGTTCGTTCAGAGCGACGGCAACATCTTCCGCTTCACCATCGTGGCGAGCATAGTGCATGCCCATTACGCCCTGGGTATCGGTGAATTCGAAGACCATGTTGGTCATCAGGTCACATTTCGACAGCAGGCCCGCACGGGTGGCATGGTTAACGTCTGCGCCAATCTGACCGGCAATCCAGCCCGCCAGCGCCTGAATACGATCGGTCTTGTCGCGCAATGTACCCAGCTGCTGTTGGAACAGCACGGTTTGCAGACGCGGCAGGTGATCTTCCAGTCGTTTTTTACGGTCAGTATTGAAGAAGAACTCGGCATCCGCCAGACGCGGGCGCACCACCTTCTCGTTACCGGAGATGATTTGCTGAGGATCTTTCGATTCGATGTTCGCAACGAAGATGAAGTTCGGCAGCAGTTTGCCGTCGTTGGCGTAGACCGGGAAGTACTTCTGGTCACCTTTCATGGTATACACCAGCGCTTCAGAGGGTACCGCGAGGAATTTCTCTTCGAATTTCGCCGTCAGTACCACCGGCCATTCCACCAGCGAGGTCACTTCTTCCAGCAGGCTGTCGCTCAGATCGGCATTACCGCCAATAGTACGCGCCGCGTCTTCGGCATCCGCTTTGATTTTGGCTTTACGCTGTTCGTAGTCGGCAATGACCTTACCGCGCTCCAGCAGGATTTGCGGATACTGGTCAGCATTGTCAATGGTGAACTCCGGCTCGCCCATAAAGCGATGGCCGCGAATAATGCGATCGGACTGAATACCCAGAATGGTCGCCGGAATGACTTTGTCGCCCAGCAGCAGGGTCACGGTATGAACCGGACGTACGAAATGCACGTCGCTTGCTCCCCAGCGCATCAGTTTCGGGATCGGCAGTTTCGCCAGCGATGTAGCGATCATGTTCGGCAACAGCGCTTCGGCGCTTTCGCCTTTCACGTGTGCACGATACAGCAGCCATTCGCCTTTATCGGTGGTCAGACGCTCAGCCTGATCAACGGTAATACCACACCCCCGAGCCCAGCCTTCTGCCGCTTTGCTCGGTTTGCCTTCGGCATCAAATGCCTGGGCAATCGCCGGACCGCGTTTTTCAACTTCGCGATCGGGCTGGGATTCCGCCAGATTAGCGATTTTCAGCGCCAGACGACGCGGTGCCGCAAACCATTCAACATGGCCGTGCGCGATGCCGGCGTTATCCAGCTCCGCCGTCACGTTCGCAGCAAAGGATTCCGCCAGGCTGCGCAGGGCTTTTGGTGGCAGCTCTTCAGTGCCGATTTCCACCAGGAAAGTTTTCTCAGACATGGCCGCCTCTTATTTGTCTTTATTGCACATCGGGAAGCCGAGGGCTTCACGGGAAGCGTAGTAAGCTTCTGCCACTGCTTTAGTTAGGGTACGAATACGCAGAATATAGCGCTGGCGTTCGGTAACGGAGATGGCTTTACGCGCATCCAGCAGGTTGAAGCTATGGGCGGCCTTCAGAATACGCTCGTAGGCAGGCAGCGGCAGCGGCGTTTCCAGCGCCAGCAGTTGCTGCGCTTCTTTCTCGTACTGCTCAAAGCAGGTGAACAGGAAGTCCACGTCCGCGTATTCGAAGTTGTAGGTGGATTGCTCCACTTCGTTCTGATGGAACACGTCGCCATACGTGGTTTTACCCAACGGGCCGTCGCTCCAGACCAGGTCGTAAACGCTGTCTACGCCCTGAATGTACATGGCCAGACGTTCCAGACCATAAGTGATTTCACCGGTGATCGGCTTACATTCCAGTCCGCCGACCTGCTGGAAGTAAGTGAACTGTGTCACTTCCATCCCGTTCAGCCACACTTCCCAGCCCAGACCCCAGGCACCCAGCGTCGGGTTTTCCCAGTTATCTTCCACGAAGCGAATGTCGTGGATGGTTGGATCCATACCCAGCTCTTTCAGCGACCCGAGATACAGCTCCTGGATGTTGTCCGGAGAGGGCTTAATCACCACCTGAAACTGATAGTAGTGCTGTAAACGGTTCGGGTTTTCGCCATAGCGTCCATCAGTTGGACGACGAGAAGGTTGCACATACGCGGTTGCCATCGGTTCTGGCCCCAACGCACGCAGGCTGGTCATCGGGTGCGAGGTACCTGCACCCACTTCCATGTCCAAAGGTTGAACAATGGTACAGCCCTGACGAGCCCAGTAATCCTGTAATGTCAGGATCAGGCCCTGGAAGGTCTTGGTATCAAACTTTTGCATAGTATTTCGTGCTGGATACGTGTGGTTTTAAAAGGAAGGGTTCAGTATACCCGCTGACTGCAAGATATACAGTACGAAACGGGAAAAAGGCAGGGCTTAACGCATGGAAAGATGTAAAAACTGCCCATCCGCGTCAAAAGAGCAGACAAAACTCTCTTTACGGAAGGTAGCGCCGCGCATCTCATAACTTCCCTGAAATTGTTCAAAGCCCGTAACAACAATTTTCTGCGTACCGGTATTATAGCGTCGCGCAGCCTGATCTTTGCACAGCGCTTCCATATCCAGCGTGCGCGCGGGGCTGACTTTCACTTTCTGCGCCTTTTGTGTCGGCGATGGCTGGGAGGGTGTACATCCTGCCAGCAACAGAATCACCATTGCTGGAAAAAAAGATTTCATCATCATTTTATTACCGCCTAATTTACTGATCAGTCTTATTATTATTACGTTCGGTGTGGCAGACGCATTTTGCGAATCTCATCGGACCATCACAACCTTTAGTGTAAAAACTCAGATTAATCCAGCGGGACAGGCTGACAAAATGTGAGTCAGACCATTTTTGAAACGAAAACAGAGGAACTGATGCAGCCCAAAATTTTCTGGATTGATAACCTGCGAGGGATCGCCTGTCTGATGGTGGTCATGATTCACACCACAACCTGGTACATCACCAATGCACAGAGTGTCAGTCCCGTTAACTGGGATCTTGCCAACGTACTGAATTCGGCTTCACGCGTCAGCGTGCCGCTATTTTTTATGATTTCGGGCTACCTCTTTTTTGGCGAGCGCAGCGCACAACCACGCCATTTTTTACGCATCGCGCTGTGCCTGCTGTTCTACAGCGCCGTTGCCCTGCTCTACATCACATTATTTACTTCGATTAACGCCGAACTCTCCTTAAAAAATCTGCTGCAAAAACCGGTGTTCTATCATCTGTGGTTTTTCTTCGCGATCGCTGTGATCTATCTGGTCTCGCCGCTGATTGAGGTGAAAAACGTGAGTGGCAAAATGCTGCTGGTGCTGATAGTGGTCATTGGCATTCTCGCCAATCCGAATACCGTGTCGCAAAAAGTCGGCGGATTCGAGTGGCTCCCCATTAATTTGTATATCAACGGCGATACCTTTTACTACATTTTGTACGGGATGCTGGGACGCGCTATCGGCATGATGGAGACACAAAAACGCGCGCTTTCCTGGTTAAGCGCGGGGCTTTTCGTGGTGGCGGTGTGGGTCATCTCTCGTGGGACGTTGCATGAACTACAGTGGCGCGGCAATTTTGCCGATACGTGGTATCTCTATTGCGGCCCCATGGTCTTTATCTGTGCAGTCGCGCTACTGACGCTGGTGAAAAACACGCTGAATACGCAAACGGTCCCTGGGCTGGGGCTGATTTCACGCCATTCACTCGGCATTTATGGCTTTCATGCGCTCATTATTCATGCCTTGCGCACCAGCGGTCTGGAAATCAAACGCTGGCCGCCGCTGGATATGTTGTGGATTTTCAGCGCGACCCTCGTGGCCAGTTTACTGCTTTCAATGCTGTTACAACGCATCGATACGCGCAGGCTGGTCAGTTGATGTTGAAATGCCCGGTCGTGGCGCCGGGCATTTCAGAGAGGCTAAAACCGTTATCAGGGAGAGCGCCGTCTCAGACGCCGTAACAAATAGCAAGCCAGGAAACCCCACAGCAAAGTGATCCCCTTTTTATTTAATGATCCGATGCACGAATCAGGCGTACAAAACCCAGTAGACCCATAAAGAGCGCCACCGGATAGAGACCCCGCCCACTCAGTGATAGCGGCGCGTTGAGGATGCCGACCAGAAACAACCCCAGCGTGATAAGCGCGACCAGTTGGCACACGGTAACGACGCTATCGTCCAGTTGGTCGCGTTTTTCCTCACGTAGATAAACGTATGTGACAAACATTGCGGTCACCAGGACACCGAGGAAATAACCTTTTCCGCTCAGTAAGGGACATGCCATCCCTAAGCCGATAACGTAAGTCGATGTGCCTGAGATGAGCAACAACCAGGAAATTAACGTTGAGCTTTTCACTGGGATCTCCTTATCCAACGGATGCAGATTAGGGATAACCTATGAAAGACAACACTGAAAAATGAACAGAAAATGGAATTTCAGAATAAATCCATATATTTAATTTATTGATCAATTATTTATATGCTTTGGGTTAATCCCTCCTGCAAAACAGGAGGGATTCAGGCTCAAGACATGAGTGGAAGTAGCTGCTGATAAAGACGACGGAAGGTTTCCCGGCGCTGTTGATAAACGCTATGGCGTTGCCTGTCAGGCATGTGTGTTTGTTCAAGCGGAAGTTGCGGTAATAACTCGGCTAATGGCTTCTCCGGATTCATCGCAATTTGCGCCAGACGAGCGGCACCCAGTGCCGGCCCCACATCACCACCGGTGCGATAATCCAGTTGCAGGCCACTGATATCCGCCAGCATTTGCCGCCAGTACGCGCTGCGCGCACCGCCGCCGATCAGCGTGATGCTTTGCGGCTTCACCCCACAGGCATGTACCACATCCATCCCGTCGGCCAACGCATAGCCCACGCCTTCCAGCACCGCGCGCGCCAGCTCAGCCGGTCCATGCTGATGGGTCAGACCAAAGAACACGCCTTTCGCCTGCGGATTATTGTGCGGCGTACGTTCACCTGAAAGATACGGCAAGAACCAGACAGGGTCGGCTGCCTCATCAGCCTGCTGCGCCGCATCAATCAGCGCCGGCACCGTATTCAGACCGGTTAATGTTGCCGCCCAGTCCAGACAGGAGGCTGCACTTAGCATCACCGACATCAGATGCCAGCGCTCAGGCAACGCATGGCAAAAGCTGTGTACTGCGCTTTCGGGCTTGCTCAGGAAACCGTCACTGACGGCAAAATAGACGCCGGACGTTCCCAGTGACAGCATGGCCTGATCGGCATTGACCATCCCTACGCCGACTGCGCCCGCCGCATTGTCGCCACCGCCTGCAACGACAGAAACCGCAGGCATATCCCACGCCATTGCGACATCAGGCAGCAATTTGCCGGTAATCTCACTCCCTTCGAATAACGCGGGCATATGGTCACGGGTCAGGCCGCAGGCATTCAGCATCACGTTACTCCAGTCACGTTTTTCCACATCCAGCCACATCGTTCCCGCAGCGTCAGACATATCGCTGGCAAATTCACCGGTCATGCGTAAACGCAGATAGTCTTTCGGTAGCAGCACCTTTGCCACCTGCCGGAACACCGCTGGCTCGTGGCGCTGTACCCACAGCAGCTTCGGAGCCGTGAATCCAGGCATCATCAGGTTACCCGTGATGGCGCGCGACTGCGGTACCATTGACTCCAGCAACGCACACTCCTCGCCACAACGTCCGTCATTCCACAGAATGGCCGGTCGCAGCACCTGTTGCTGGCTGTCGAGCAACGTCGCGCCATGCATCTGCCCGGCAATCCCCAGCGCTTTCACTTGACTTAACGAATGCTGCTTGCCCAACGCCTTCAGGGCGCGGTCGGTCGCCAGCCACCACTGTTCGGGATCTTGCTCCGACCAGAGCGGATGAGGACGAGAGACGGTGAGTTTTTCCGTTTGCGATGCGACCACCTCGCCTTGCTCATTGAGCAAAATCGCTTTCACGCCCGAGGTGCCAAGATCGATCCCAATATACATAGAGTGGGTTCCTTAAACTGAAATGCCCGGTGCCACAACGCTCACCGGGCTTGTCAAATCACCGACCAGGAAACGCTGCGTCACCCGGCGATATCGATTATTTATCGAACAGGTAATGATTCACCAGATTTTCCAGCTGTTCCTGATGACCGCTCTGATGCACCGGCGCCAGGTTGTGCTGTTCAGCATAATGCGCCAGTTCGCTTAACGACATCTGTCCTTTCAGGATCTGCTGGCCAAGTTCGCTACTCCAGCCGGCATAACGTTTCGCGACGCGCTTATCCAGCTCGCCATCCTCAATCATGCGCGCGGCAATTTTCAGCGACAGCGCCATCGTGTCCATCGCGCCAATATGGCCATAGAACAGATCGTATTTATCCGTACTCTGACGGCGCACTTTGGCGTCAAAGTTCAGGCCACCGGTGGTGAAACCGCCCGCTTTAAGGATTTCGTACATCACCAATGCGTTCTCTTCTACGCTGTTCGGGAACTGGTCGGTATCCCAGCCCAGCTGCGCGTCACCCCGGTTGGCATCGACAGAGCCAAACAGACCCAGCGCAATCGCCGTGGCGATTTCGTGGTGGAACGAGTGACCTGCCAGCGTCGCGTGGTTAGCCTCAATATTCAGTTTGATCTCTTTTTCCAGACCAAACTGCTTGAGGAAGCCGTAAACGGTCGAGGCGTCGTAATCATACTGATGCTTGGTCGGTTCCTGCGGCTTCGGCTCAATCAGCAGCGTGCCCTGGAAGCCCGTTTTGTGCTTGTGCTCAACCACCATTTGCATGAAGCGGCCAATTTGCTCACGCTCCTGACGCAGGTCGGTATTCAGCAAGGTTTCGTACCCTTCACGACCGCCCCACAGCACGTAGTTTTCACCACCCAGTTTGTGCGTGGCGTCCATCGCCGTTACCACCTGGGTGGCCGCCCAACTGAACACTTCTGGATCCGGGTTCGTCGCCGCCCCGGCACCATAACGGGGGTTGGTGAAGCAATTTGCCGTACCCCACAGCAGTTTCACGCCGCTCTGCTCTTGTTTCTCTGCCAGCACATCCACCATTTCGGCGAAGTTATTTTTGTACTCTTTCAGCGACGCGCCTTCCGGCGAAACATCGACATCATGGAAGCAGTAGAACGGAACGTGCAGCTTGTGGAAAAATTCAAACGCGACGTCCGCTTTACGTTTTGCCAGCGCCAGCGCATCCCCCGGTTGCTGCCACGGACGATTAAACGCCCCGACACCAAACATATCAGCCCCGTTCCAGCAGAAGGTATGCCAGTAGCAGGCTGCAAAACGCAGATGATCTTCCATCCGTTTGCCCAATACGATCTCATCAGGATTGTAATGACGGAATGCTAACGGATTAGTGGAACGGGGGCCTTCATAACGAACGCGATCGAGTTGGTCAAAATATGCCTGCATAATGAACTCCATAATCAGGAAATACGACGAGAATAGGTCATGTCGTAATATTGAGCACTCCCCTCCCGTTGCTCAATTATGTTATTTCACACTGCTATTGAGAGAATTCACAAGTGTGCGCCACCTCGCAAAATAAAAATATCCATTTGCAAAAAATGGGTACTCTGCTGGCATAAATGCAACATTCAGTCTTCACCGTAAAAAGTACGATCCTGGTCATAATTCAGGAAATAAACCAAATTTCGTAACCGCAAGATAAAAATCTGTAATTGTCTTCCCCGTATGAATTGCTAAATTCTGCAACGTCTTATGCTGTGATTGTTACTTTTATTGTTGCTCCCTCTAACGAAAGGCATCACGATTATGAAGATGAAGAATCTCTTACTCACTGTCTGCACCTCCCTTTTGCTCACCAGCGTGGCGGGACATGCCAAAGAAATTAAAATCGGCATGGCGATTGATGACCTGCGCCTCGAACGCTGGCAGAAAGATCGCGATATTTTCGTCAGCAAAGCCGAATCGCTTGGCGCAAAAGTCTTTGTCCAGTCCGCGAACGGGAATGAAGAAACCCAGATGTCGCAGATTGAAAATATGATTAACCGAGGAGTGGATGTCCTCGTTATTATTCCTTATAACGGACAAGTATTAAGTAACGTGGTTAAAGAGGCGAAACAGGAAGGTATTAAAGTTTTAGCTTATGACCGCATGATCAATGACGCAGACATCGATTTCTATATTTCATTTGATAACGAAAAAGTCGGTGAATTACAGGCCCAGGCATTAGTTGAACGTGTCCCTCAGGGAAATTATTTTCTGATGGGCGGCTCGCCGGTCGATAATAATGCCAAACTCTTCCGCGCCGGGCAGATGAAAGTTTTAAAACCGTATATCGATTCCGGAAAAATAAAGGTGGTTGGCGATCAGTGGGTTGACGGCTGGCTGCCGGAAAATGCGCTGAAAATTATGGAAAACGCCTTAACCGCGAACAATAACAACATTGACGCCGTTGTCGCCTCCAATGACGCGACGGCAGGCGGTGCGGTTCAGGCGCTCAGTGCGCAAGGGCTTTCAGGAAAAGTGGCGATTTCAGGTCAGGACGCCGACCTTGCGGGTATCAAGCGCATTGTCGCAGGAACACAAACAATGACCGTGTATAAACCGATTACGCTGCTGGCCAATACCGCCGCCGAAATCGCCGTAGAACTGGGTAACGGACAGCAGCCTAAAGCCGACGCTACGTTAAACAACGGTCTGAAAGATGTCCCCTCCCGCTTATTGACGCCGATTGACGTTAACAAAAACAACATCAATGAGACCGTGATTAAAGACGGATTCCATAAGCAGAGCGAACTGTAAGCGCAGCGCCCCAGCGATGGCTGCGGGCGCGCATTTCCCACTACGCCCGGTTCTCTCATTGGCTACTGCGGAGTCGCTATGTCCTGTCTACTTGAAATGAAGAACATCACCAAAACCTTCGGTGTCGTCAAGGCGATTGATAACGTCAGCCTCAGACTGAATGCCGGTGAAATTATTTCATTATGCGGCGAGAATGGCTCAGGTAAATCGACGCTGATGAAAGTACTGTGCGGTATTTATCCCCATGGCAGTTACGAAGGTGAAATTGTATTTGCCGGAGAAACGCTACAGGCCAACCATATTCGTGATACCGAGCGCAAAGGGATTGCCATCATCCATCAGGAGTTAGCGCTGGTTAAGCACTTAACCGTGCTGGAGAATATTTTCCTCGGTAGCGAAATAAGCCGTCATGGCGTGCTGGATTACGACATGATGACCCTGCGCTGCCAAAAATTGCTCAGGCAGGTCAGTCTGGCAATTTCGCCCGATACCCGGGTGGGCGAACTGGGCCTTGGTCAGCAACAGCTGGTTGAAATTGCGAAAGCGCTGAATAAACAAGTGCGCCTGCTGATTCTGGACGAGCCGACAGCGTCACTCACCGAACAGGAAACAACGGTGCTGCTGGAGATCATCCGCGATCTGCAACAGCACGATATCGCCTGCATCTACATTTCACACAAGCTGAACGAAGTGAAAGCCATTTCCGACACGATCTGCGTGATCCGTGATGGCAAGCATATTGGCACCCGCGACGCGGCTGGCATGAGCGAAGACGATATTATCACCATGATGGTTGGCCGCGAACTCACTGCACTCTACCCCAGCGAACCTCACACCACGGGTGAAGAGATTT
This sequence comes from Citrobacter sp. LST-B2, assembly GCF_057983045.1. Lineage (NCBI taxonomy): Bacteria > Pseudomonadati > Pseudomonadota > Gammaproteobacteria > Enterobacterales > Enterobacteriaceae > Citrobacter > Citrobacter sp. LST-B2. The sequence goes on along the minus strand of NZ_CP192598.1, from coordinate 181,018 downwards.
TACGCGTTGATCACCTCACGGCCTGGCATCCCGTCAATCGCCATATCCGGCGCGTGAATGACGTTTCCTTCTCACTAAAGCGCGGCGAAATCCTGGGGATTGCTGGTCTGGTCGGCGCGGGACGCACGGAGCTTGTTCAGTGTCTGTTTGGCGTCTGGCCCGGGCGCTGGGAAGGAGAGGTGGTGATTGACGGTCAGTCCGTTAACATCCGCAACTGCCAGCAGGCCATCGCCCACGGGATCGCCATGGTTCCGGAGGACCGCAAACGCGATGGTATTGTGCCGGTCATGGCGGTGGGGAAAAACATTACCCTCGCCGCGCTTGATCAGTTCACTGGCAAGGTAAGCCAGTTAGATGATGCCGCCGAATATAAATGCATCCTCGAATCCCTGCAACGTCTCAAAGTCAAAACGTCTTCTCCTGAGTTGGCGATCGGACGTCTGAGCGGTGGGAATCAACAAAAAGCCATTCTGGCGCGCTGCCTGTTGCTTAACCCGCAAATTCTCATCCTTGATGAGCCTACCCGGGGCATCGATATCGGCGCGAAATATGAAATCTACAAGCTCATTAACCAGCTCGTTCAGCAGGGTATCGCCGTAATTGTCATTTCGTCTGAATTGCCCGAAGTGCTGGGGCTCAGCGACCGCATTCTGGTGATGCATGAAGGAAAACTGAAAGCCAACCTGGTCAATCATAACCTGACGCAAGAGCAGGTGATGGAAGCCGCTTTGAGGAGCGAACATCATGTCGAAAAACAATCCGTCTGACGTTAAACTCACCGCCCCACTGACGGGCGTTTTTCCTGGGATTAAATCGCTGAATCTACAGGTGTTCGTGATGATCGCGGCCATCATTGTGATCATGCTGTTCTTTACCTGGACAACGGACGGTGCGTATCTCAGCGCACGTAACGTCTCCAACCTGCTCCGCCAGACCGCGATTACGGGGATCCTGGCGGTCGGCATGGTATTCGTCATCATCTCAGCGGAAATCGATCTCTCCGTCGGTTCCATGATGGGACTGCTGGGCGGCGTCGCGGCTATCTGCGACGTCTGGCTGGGTTGGCCGCTGCCGTTCACCATTATCGTCACGCTGGCGCTGGGATTGCTGCTCGGCGCCTGGAATGGCTGGTGGGTCGCTTACCGCAAAGTTCCCTCATTTATTGTGACTCTGGCCGGGATGCTGGCGTTTCGCGGTATCCTCATCGGCATCACCAATGGTACAACCGTATCGCCGACCAGCTCCGCCATGTCGCAGATTGGGCAAAGCTACTTATCCAATGGATTGGGCTTCACCCTCGGCGCGATGGGTTTGATGGCGTTTATCGGCTGGCAGTGGCGCGGGAGCATGCGCCGGCAGTCCCTGGGTCTTGATGCCCCGGCGTCAACCAGCGTAGTGGGCCGCCAGGCATTAACTGCCGTGATTGTGTTAGGCGCCATCTGGCTGTTGAATGATTATCGCGGTGTGCCGACGCCCGTTCTGCTGCTGGTATTTTTGCTGCTCGCCGGGATGTTCATGGCGACACGAACCGCATTTGGCCGACGTATTTATGCCATAGGGGGCAATCTGGAGGCCGCCCGTCTTTCCGGCATTAACGTCGCGCGGACCAAACTGGCGGTGTTCGCCATCAATGGTCTGATGGTGGCGATTGCCGGGCTCATCCTCAGTTCGCGTCTCGGTGCCGGGTCGCCATCGGCGGGAAACATCGCCGAACTGGACGCCATTGCCGCCTGCGTCATCGGCGGAACCAGCCTGGCGGGTGGCGTCGGCAGCGTTGCCGGCGCAGTGATGGGTGCATTTATTATGGCTTCTCTGGATAACGGAATGAGTATGATGGATGTCCCAACGTTCTGGCAGTATATCGTGAAGGGAGCGATTCTGTTGCTGGCAGTATGGATGGATTCAGCGACAAAACGCCGCGCCTGAACTGCTGAAAAATAGGGCTATTTTTATGCCGGTCATTCCTGTCCGGCATTGTCGTTTATGAAAGAGTGAGCAGAGACAGAACCATGTTTGATAAACGTCACCGTATTACCCTGTTATTTAATGCCAATAAAGCCTACGACCGTCAGGTGGTGGAAGGGGTCGGTGAATATCTACAAGCCTCGCAATCCGAATGGGACATCTTCATTGAGGAGGACTTCCGCGCCCGCATTGATAACATCAAAGAGTGGTTAGGTGATGGCGTGATTGCTGACTATGACGACGATGAAATCGCACGATTGTTAGTTGACGTCCATGTGCCCATCATCGGTGTCGGAGGCTCCTATCATCTGGCGGAAAATTATCCTCCTGTCCATTATATTGCCACCGATAACCATGCTCTCGTTGAGAGCGCCTTTTTGCACCTGAAAGAAAAAGGCGTCAACCGCTTTGCCTTCTACGGCCTGCCGGCCTCCAGCGGAAAGCGCTGGGCGGCGGAACGCGAGCATGCCTTCCGCCAGTTGGTGGCGGAGGAGAAGTATCGGGGGGTGGTGTATCAGGGACTGGAAACCGCGCCTGAACTCTGGCAACACGCGCAAAATCGACTGGCGGACTGGCTGCAAACCCTGCCGCAGACGGGTATTATCGCGGTCACTGACGCCCGCGCCCGCCATGTTCTTCAGGTCTGCGAACACCTGCATATTCCGGTACCCGAAAAGCTGTGCGTCATTGGCATTGATAACGAGGAACTGACCCGCTATCTGTCACGGGTTGCGCTGTCATCGGTGGCTCAGGGCGCGAGGCAAATGGGCTATCAGGCGGCAAAGCTGCTACATCGCCTGCTGGCCGATGAGGAACTGCCGCTCCAGCGCATCCTGGTGCCTCCGGTGCGCGTCGTTGAACGTCGTTCGACAGACTACCGTTCCCTCTCCGATCCCGCCGTTATTCAGGCGATGCACTATATCCGTAACCACGCCTGCAAAGGCATCAAGGTGGATCAGGTACTGGATGCAGTTGGGATTTCACGTTCCAATCTGGAGAAGCGGTTTAAAGAAGAAGTGGGAGAGACCATTCATGCGGTGATCCACGCTGAAAAGCTGGAGAAAGCGCGTAGCCTGTTGATTTCCACGACGCTGTCGATCAACGAAATCTCGCAGATGTGCGGCTATCCTTCGCTGCAGTATTTCTATTCCGTTTTTAAGAAAGAGTACGACACGACGCCGAAAGAGTATCGCGATCTGAACAGTGAAGTGTTGATGTGATGGGGTGGGACCGAAACAAAAACGCCTTCTTTGCAGAAGGCGTTCGGGGATTACATATGGGCTGCGATTAATCGCTGGTTATCCTGATACATCGCGAACAGATAATTGTTGTAACTCTGCCCCTTCGTTGAATAACCCTTCAGCTTATGAATCATCGCTGTCGCCGTTACTTCCTGATCCGCTTTACGCAACTGTGCGCGTGATTTACGGAAAGAGGCGTAAGCCGGATGCGTGTTCAGATTGATTACATAGGCGCTGACCGACTCTTTGACGGAATCGAACTGCGAGTAACCTTTCACTTTACCTGGCGCATTGTTACAACTCCCTTTAGCACACTTCATGCCGAACAGGTTGTTATTGCTACGCGCAAGCTTAGAAGTACCCCAACCGCTTTCTGCCGCAGCCATCGTCGCCACCATACTGGTCGGGATGATGTCTACGCGCTCCAGCAACGTATTCCACGGAATACTCCGGGTGTTGCCCGACCATTTCACCTTGTAGCGCTTCGCAATATCTTTCATGCGCTTACGCTCAGTCGGTGACCAGCGATTCTGATACTGCTTTGAGATCAGCCAGTTACGATCGGCAGTAATCGCCGCATTTTGACTGGTAATATAAGGCATAACCGTCCGGAGAAACGCTTTTTTCCTTGGTGTTCCGGAAGGGTATTTTCGCAAATCAGGAAGTGAACTGCTCTTTGCACTATTGCGAGAATACTCTTGTTTACTGCTTACCTGTTTATTACTTGTCTTGGTTACGTGGGACTTTTGACTCGATGTTGTTGTGTGCGTCTTTGCCAGCACCTCACCCGAAAATACGATGGTGAGTAACATAAGAATCATTGCCCCATATCGTCGTATGGGAGTCAATATCATTAGGTCTCCTGGTCGGATTGAATCATTCCAACACCTTATATTTTTCACAATTTTGAGAGTTGAATCTCAAATCATATCAAAAATAGCGATCAAGAGCACCCTAATGAATAGGCCAATTCCGAAACCGTGTCACGCATAAACTATCCCACAAGGAACTAATTCGAACGATTTGTGGTGGTTATCGCAAATTAAGGCTATTTTTTGCCCAAAATCACTCATCCGCGCCCCTCATCCTGGTTGAATGCAGTTGAAGGATGAGTTTCGTCAGCGGGTTCTCAGGCAAACTGGTTAAAATCGCCGCAAAAAGGACCGCACAATGAAACTTGCTGCCATCGCCCTCGCGCTACTGCCAGGCATCACGAGCGCCGCTACATGGACGTCTCAGGGCTTCCCCTCTTTTACCGCGGAGGGAATCGGTAAGTTTGCCAGTCACGCTGAATTGACGAAGGGTACTCGTTCCTTAACGCTCAATTTTGACCAACAGTGCTGGCAGCCGGCTAATACGATAAAACTCAATCAGATGCTGTCGCTGATCCCGTGCGAAGGCACCCCGCCACAGTGGCGTCTGTTCAAAGATGGCCGTTATACGCTGGAAATCGATACCCGTTCTGGTACGCCAACGTTAATGATTACGCTGCCGCGCAAAGCCGAACCTACCGCCAATGTGGCGCGCCAGTGTCCGAAGTGGGATGGAAAGCCACTGACGTTAGCGGTCGCGCAGACTTTCCCGGAAGGGAGCGTGGTACGCGATTTTTACAGCGGACAGACCGCCACGGTGAAAAACGGTCAGATAACCCTGCAACCCGCACCTGCCAGCAATGGCCTGTTACTGCTGGAACGGGCAGAGACCGACGCACCAGCGCCGTTCGACTGGCACAACGCCACGGTCTATTTTGTGCTCACCGACCGCTTCGAGAACGGCGATCCGTCCAATGACCAGAGTTATGGTCGCCATAAGGACGGCATGGAGGAAATCGGCACGTTTCATGGCGGCGATTTACGCGGTCTGACTCACAAACTGGATTATCTGCAACAACTGGGCGTGAATGCATTATGGATAAGCGCTCCGTTCGAACAGATCCACGGCTGGGTGGGTGGCGGCACGAAAGGCGATTTCCCGCACTATGCCTACCACGGTTATTACACGCAGGACTGGACCACGCTTGATGCCAACATGGGCAACGAAGCCGACCTGCGTGCGCTGATTGACGGCGCACACCGGCGCGGGATCCGCATTCTGTTTGATGTCGTAATGAACCACACCGGCTACGCCACGCTGGCAGACATGCAGGAATATCAGTTCGGCGCGCTCTACCTTTCTGGCGATGAGCTGAAAAAAACGCTCGGTGAGCGCTGGACAGACTGGAAACCTACCGCCGGGCAGAGCTGGCACAGCTTCAATGATTACATCAACTTTAGCGATAAGGCCGCCTGGGAAAAATGGTGGGGGAAAGCGTGGATCCGCACTGACATTGGCGATTACGACAATCCTGGCTTTGACGATCTCACAATGTCGCTGGCTTTCCTGCCGGATCTGAAAACCGAATCGACGACCCCATCTGGTCTGCCGGTGTTTTATCAACATAAAGCCAACACGCGCGCGAAAGCCATTGAGGGCTACACGCCCCGGGATTACCTGACCCACTGGCTGAGTCAGTGGGTGCGCGATTACGGTGTCGATGGATTTCGCGTCGACACGGCAAAACACGTCGAACTTCCGGCCTGGCAACAGTTAAAAACGCAGGCCAGCGCGGCACTGGTTGAATGGAAAAAAGCGAATCCGGACAAAGCGCTCGATGATAAGCCGTTCTGGATGACGGGTGAAGCCTGGGGTCACGGCGTAATGCAGAGCGACTACTATCGCCACGGTTTTGACGCGATGATCAACTTTGACTATCAGGAGCAGGCCGCAAAAGCCGTCGATTGCCTGTCAGGTATGGAGCTCGTCTGGCAGCAGATGGCGGAAAAGTTACAGAGTTTCAATGTATTGAGTTATCTCTCCTCGCATGATACTCGTCTGTTCCGTGAAGGCGGAGATAAAGCCGCTGAGTTGCTACTGTTAGCGCCCGGCGCTGTACAAATATTCTATGGCGATGAGTCCGCGCGACCTTTCGGCCCCACAGGCTCTGATCCGTTACAGGGCACACGCTCTGAGATGAACTGGCAGGATGTCAGCGGAAAATTGGCCGACAACGTTACCCACTGGCAGCGCCTCGGTCAGTTCAGAGCCCGGCATCCGGCCATCGGCGCAGGCAGGCAAACCACGCTCTCACTCAAACAGGGATACGGCTTCGTTCGCCAGCACGGCGACGATTCGGTGATGGTCATCTGGGCAGGCCAGCGTTAACGTAAACCGGCGTCTGAGGTCAGAACCCCTCAGACGCAGCAAAACAAAACACTACACTGAAGAAAATTATAAGCATAAAACGTCAAAGCACCCGTTTCAGCTCGATTTGCACCCTGCCAGTGCTAGCGTTAAGGTAACTCACTTCGACTCAGCGTTTGACAGACCATCCGTTATGACATTTTCACTTTTCGGCGACAAATTCACCCGCCATTCAGGCATTACCCGCCTGATGGAGGACCTCAACGACGGTTTACGCACCCCAGGCGCAATCATGCTGGGCGGCGGTAATCCGGCACAAATCCCGGCGATGCAGGATTACTTCCAGACGCTCCTGACTGAGATGCTGGAAAACGGCAAACTCACTGATGCGCTTTGCAATTATGACGGCCCGCAGGGGAAAACCGAGCTGCTGACCACGCTTGCTTCGCTGCTCCGTGAAAATCTGGGTTGGGATATCGAACCGCAGAATATTGCGCTAACAAATGGCAGTCAGAGTGCGTTTTTCTACTTGTTTAACCTCTTTGCAGGCCGCCGCGCTGATGGGACCACCAAAAAGGTATTGTTCCCTCTCGCACCGGAATATATCGGCTATGCGGATTCCGGGCTGGAAGAGGATCTGTTCGTCTCGGCGCGTCCCAATATTGAGCTGCTGCCAGAGGGTCAGTTCAAGTATCACGTAGATTTCGAACATCTGCATATTGGTGAAGAGACCGGGATGATCTGCGTCTCCCGGCCAACTAACCCGACGGGTAACGTCATCACAGATGAAGAGCTGATAAAACTCGATACGCTTGCCAACCAGCACGACATTCCACTGGTCATTGATAATGCCTATGGCGTGCCGTTCCCGAGCATTATTTTCAGCGAAGCGCGCCCGCTGTGGAATCCCAACATTGTGCTGTGCATGAGTCTCTCCAAACTGGGACTGCCCGGCTCACGCTGCGGTATCATCATCGCCAATGAAAAAATCATCACGGCCATCGCCAATATGAACGGCATCATTAGCCTTGCGCCAGGCGGGATTGGGCCGGCCATGATGTGCGAAATGATTAAGCGTAACGACCTGATGCGACTGTCAGAAACAGTCATCAAACCGTTCTATTTTCAGCGTGTTCAGCAAACCATTGCGATCATTCGCCGCTATTTACCTGAAAATCGCTGCTTAATTCACAAACCAGAAGGGGCAATTTTCCTCTGGCTGTGGTTCCAGGATTTGCCGATCACCACCGAGTTACTCTACCAGCGTCTGAAAGCACGCGGCGTACTGATGGTGCCGGGACATTACTTCTTCCCGGGCCTCGATAAACCCTGGCCGCACACGCACCAGTGTATGCGCATGAACTATGTTCCCGATCCGGAGAAAATTGAAGCTGGGGTGAAAATTCTGGCTGAAGAGGTGGAGCGCGCCTGGAAGGAAAATCAGTAACGCCATCCCGGCCTGATCGGGCCGGGTAATGCGCTTATAAAGGCTGAGCGTGCAGACGCTGGCGCTGCACGCTCGCCGCATCCACACACTTCAATGCCCCTGTCGGGCAAGCCTCCACGCAGGCTGGCCCCGTATCACGATGCCAACAGAGATCGCATTTCACCGCCTGTACGCGCGAGGTTTGTGCAACAACGTTCATTGCGCCGAACGGGCACGCCAACATGCAGCTTTTACAACCAATACAGCGCACCTGCTCAACAAAAATGTGTCCACGATCGCGACGAATGGCCTGTGTCGGGCAAACATTGGCGCACGGTGCGTCTTCACACTGATGACAGGCAACGGCGGTGGTAAAGGTATTTTCCTTAATAACCCGGATGCGCGAGACAAAGTGTTCTGCTGACACCGCGGCACAGTCCTGATTCTCCTGATGCGAGACCACGCAAGCGACTTCACAGGTACGACAGCCAATACACTTAGTCGCATCCGCCATGATAAACCGGTTCATTGCACCCTCCCCCCGCCATAAAACTACAGAGTGCCAGAGAGAATAGCGCGGCTGCCTTGATCAAACAGGGGAAATGGTCGAATTTTGTCAGATGCCAGAAACGTTCAGGGAATTCGCCTTATACTTACGACCGGATTTCTGCCTGACGCATAAAAAAAACCCTGGGCGTTGACGTCCAGGGGAATAATCCGCAGGCGACATCACGCTGCGGAATAAGCTGGCACCCGATTGAGTGATATCTATATTTGATAATCTGCCTCATCAACCGCACTGTAGAGCGGTTGAATATTATCCAGTGCCAGTATGTATCCGCTTCCTTTTACGCTAACGATGGAATGCTGAGGTAATCCCAGCAAATATAATTTGTTGTTGAGATTTTTAACCATCGTAGACAAACGCTGTGTGGAAGCACTTAATTCATTTTTTTCCCAGACGTTGACGAGTAACTCATCTTTTGAAACATAATGGGTCCTGGCGTTCAGTAAAAGATAAACAAACAAGCGTAGCATTGTGCGGTTAAAAAATACGCCACCAAATGCAATAACACTGTCCATTTTATTTACCGGCAGCCTGAAAATTCTCGACTCACTGATATCAAAAAATATTTCCCGACCTATCATAAATCCATGTAACTGGTATTCCATCATTACATACTCACGTTTTACTGAACTATCGATAGCTAAACATGTGTAAGTCCTTGTAGATATTGTCTTACGCAAGTTTAAAAAAAATAGAGTTAATTTCAATAGATACCTGAAGCGTTCATTTTAATCTCGCCGCAAGCAAAGTGCAGACTGAATACCTAAAAGATCAATCCAGGCGCTGTTAAATAATCTCTAAAAACAAATTAGTAGAGCGTTATTCTATTTCAGTGTGAATATTCGACAATACAAGTTAAACGGGCATATTTATCACAAATTACAGCTTAATATGCTGCATGGATCAATAATGCGTCATGGAGAGGGAAAGTGACTCCCGGCAACAGTGCGTTCCGGGACAATTATTATTACAGTGTAGTTCTCTTAACTGAAGAGCGGTAGAAATATGCCGAACAGCGGCAGACCTGTGAATTGACCCAATCCCAGGCCGGGACAATGGCCGCTGTCCGGCAATTCTTCTTATTCTTTTAGAAGCGCCAGCTCACGCCTGACATGAAAGTAAAGCTGTCATCACGGTCGATCATCGGGCTGTCTTTGATTTCATCTGGCAGCACGCTGTAAGCCGCGCTCGCCATCAGAATAATGTTGTCAGTGACGGGGTATTTTGCGGTCAGGCTGACGTAAGGAACCCAACTGTCCTGTGCGGAATAGCGATCCAGACCACTGCGACGGGATTCACTGCCTGACACACCGTAATAGTAGTCGTTGAAATTTTCATCGTAGTAAAGCACGCCAGCAGACGGGATCAAAGCAAGCTGTCCGACAGGAATTTTACGGAACAGTGATAATTCTCCCATCCAGCCATTGCTGTTATCCAGAACATCTGCGGCCGCAGAAACTTTCATGCTGCCCCAATTTTCATGATGATACCAGGCCGCGCCCGCCATTATCGTACTGTCACGCTTGTCGAGCTTTTTCATGACGTGGTCGTCGTTATCGCCAGGATCAAATTCCAACGGCATCCAGGAAGCGGTCAGACTAAATTCATTTTGTTCACTTTTAGACAAAATGTAGCCCAGCGTGGTTTGCCGAACATAGAATGATTCGCCTTCATAACTAATGAGGGGAATAGCATGGGTATTTTCATTATACCCGCGATAAGGAGATTCATTATATATCGCACCCGCACCAATGGATAATTCCGAAGCAGATGCACTGGCGATAAAGGAGAAAGCAAATAGTGCCACTATATTGCGTTTAATTAACATGCCCGACGTTCCATTTAAAATAAGCCACAAAGCGCCGAAATAATAATGCTTACAAATTCGTCGGTGCAAGGCACATATTTATATAGTAATATATAAAAACTTATATATATTGGGCTGCTGTGATGAATAAATTACAACTCAAGCATCGGGAATTAAAGATCATCTCGGTCATTGCCGCCAGTGAAAACATCAGTCATGCCGCAACTGTTCTCGGCATCGCCCAGGCCAACGTCAGCAAATATCTTGCTGATTTTGAATCAAAAGTCGGCCTTAAGGTTTTTGACCGGACGACCCGGCAACTGACGCTGACCCCTTTTGGTGCGGCGCTTCTGCCCTACATTAATGATATGCTCGACAGAAACGCGCAGCTAAATCATTTCATTGCTGATTATAAACACGAAAAGCGAGGGCGAGTAACGGTGTACGCGCCGACAGGCATCATCGCTTACTTATCGAAACAGGTTATCGCCAGAATTAAAGACATTGGCGACATCTCTTTGTCGCTGAAAACCAGCAACCTTGAGCCAAAAGCCTTTTATGAAGGCGTCGAGTTTCCTGACGACTGTGACGTGTTAATTACCTATGCCCACCCGAAAGATGAATCACTGGTTGCCAGTTTTATTACCAAATATGCAGTGACGGCCTTTGCCAGCCAGACTTACCTTGAAAAGCACCCGCTAAGCCGACCTGAAGACCTTGAGCATCACTCCTGCATCCTGATCGATTCTATGATGATTGATGATGCCAACATCTGGCGCTTCAACAGTGCCGGCAGTAAAGAGATGCGCGACTATCGCGTGACGGGGAACTACGTTTGTGACAATACCCTGTCGGCGCTGGAACTGGCGCGCAACCATCTGGGTATTGTGTTTGCACCAAATGAAAGCGTGAAAAACGATCTGAAGGCCGGGACGCTCGTCCCTTGCTTTTCAGAACAGCATGAGTGGTGGCTGGACCTGGTCGCGATCTTCCGCAAGCGGGAGTACCAGCCCTGGCGAGTTCAGTATGTACTGGATGAGATGCTACGGGAAATCCGCAACCAGCTTGCTCAGACGCAACTGTTGCGTCCCGAGCAAGACTCAATCATCGATAATTAATGATCGAGATAAAGGTAATGTACCCAACTGGTCATGCGCAACAATACTTTACGCATGACCGAGACATGGCTGAAATGGTCGGAGTAGACCGCGACCTGTGCATAAATTCCATCCGGTAATGCACGTAAATCAGCATGATCGTTCAACTCGATTGTGGCAATGACACCTTCCGCCCCCGGTACCGTATTCAACGACTGTAACGTCCCGGTCGACTGGTATGTCCCACCAGGCACTGCAGGACTGATGGCAGCCAGCTTACCGCTGAATACCTTGCCCGGTAAGGCATTGAATACCACTTCCGCGTCATCGCCGGGTTCCAGTCGCAGCAACGAGTTCTGGCGGAATTGCGCGACAATTTGTCGCTTCTGAGCAGGAATAAATACCATCACCGGGCGCAGAGGCAGCGAGGCGGCATAGGTTCCCGGGCGAATCAGCACCTGGGTTACATAACCGTCACTCGGCGCGCGAACGATGGTTTGTTCCAGGTTATATTCCGCCTCGGCCAACTGCGCTTTCAGACTGGCTATCTGTGAGTGCTCACCCATTACCTGGCTGTCTAACTGGCTTTGAATCTGCTGTTGTTCCGCCGCTGACGATTTAACCGAAGCCTCCTGCGCCAGGTAGTTCTGCCGTGCGACGTCAATGTCGCGCTCAGAGAATGGATTCACCTTCGCCTGACTCCCCTGCGCATAACGCTGATACTCCTTCGCAAACTTGTCTCGCGTGGCTTTTGCCTGCTGGGTATTGGCGGTCATTTCATCCAGTTCGGCACCCAGCGCATGCTGCTTATGTTGCGCCGTCACAATATCCGCCAGCAGACGATCCACCCTGGCCTGATAGCGCGTGGGATCAAGCCTGAACAGCACTTCACCTTTTTTAATCAGCGTATTTTTCTTATCCGTCACTTCAATCACTACGCCAGTGACCTGCGGAACAACGGGAATAGACACCACCGCTTTTTGCGCTTTAAATGTATAGGGGTGGTTGTAATTCATTAATAAGATTAAACCGCTGACAATAAATATTCCCCCCAGCGCCGCCGTCGGTATGGTCCATTTATTAACGGGAATGTTGAAGATCTTAAAAATCGCCCATGCGAAAGCCACATAGGTCAGGATAATCAGTAAATCCATAATTAATACTCGCCAGAAGAGGATTTCAGATCAGCCAATTGTTTTTCCAGCCCGGCAATACGCTCCTGGAGTTGCACAACACCAGATTCAGTATTTTGCATTCCCCACCCGCGTTCCGGACGATAGAGCGTGGCCCAAATCCACAAGAAAGGCCAGATAACATGTAATGTAAACAAACTCACCCACCCCGCGACATGAATAGCATCGGCATGAGGATGATTGCGTTTTTTCGCAATTAAATAGGGAATATCATGTAAAATAATAATTCCGTAGAAAATGACGAGAAATACAAAAATCAGCACCCCAAGCGCAAAATAATCGAGAAACATATTCCTCCCAGAGAATAGAATCAAAAAAAAGAGTTTGAGAATGATAGTGGAATGACCAGATGCCCTGCAATTCTCATATTTATATATCGACATATGGTTTTTTATATACAGTCCATTTTTTAGTATGTTGTTTTTTATGCACATCGCAGTTTATTATGTTTAAACATCAATACAAGGGAACAAAAATGAACAACGCGGAAACCTCATCCACCGTCAGCCTTAAGCGCATCAAAGCGGTCACTATTTACCGTTTATTACTTATTGGCCTTGGTATCCCAATGATATCTTTCAGTTTTATTTGTGGCGTTTTGAGTCTCTTCGGCTTTGACCTGGTAAAATGGAACGATCAACCCGTGCATGGTGTAATGGCGATTCCTGCCGCGCTGTTCAGCGGTGTGTTTATCACCGTACTGTTCACCGTTTTCATCGGGTCGATTGCCTGCCTGGGACTGTGGGTCTACAGCCGTTTCCGTCCGTTACAGGTAAAGGTGTTGGATTAATCGTTATGCCCGATAAGCAAAGCGCCATCGGGCATAACGCGGTCAGTTAAAAGAGTCCCAGCGGTTTATCGGAGTAGCTCACCAGTAAACATTTTGTCTGCTGATAGTGCTCCAGCATCATCTTGTGGGTTTCGCGTCCAATCCCCGACTGCTTGTAGCCACCAAAGGCCGCATGAGCCGGGTAAGCATGGTAGCAGTTGGTCCATACGCGTCCTGCCTGAATACCGCGTCCCATTTTATACGCCAGGTTACCGTTACGGCTCCAGACGCCCGCTCCGAGGCCGTACTGGGTATCGTTGGCTAGCTCAAGCGCCTCGTCCATTGTTTTGAACGTGGTCACCGCCAGTACCGGGCCAAAGATCTCCTCCTGGAACACGCGCATATTATTCTTACCAGACAGGATGGTCGGCTCGAGGTAATAGCCGTCTTTCAGTTCACCTTCAAGCTGCTTACGCCGCCCACCGGTCAGGACATCCGCACCTTCTTTCTTACCGATATCAATGTAATTCAGGATAGTTTCCATCTGCCCATGAGAGACCTGTGCCCCCATTTGCGTCACGCTGTCCAACGGGTTACCGCTGCGGATACTTTCTACGCGGCGAATCGCGCGCTCCATAAAGCGTTCGTAGATGGATTCCTGCACCAGCGCGCGGCTCGGACAAGTGCACACTTCACCCTGGTTAAAGGCAAAGAGCGCAAAACCTTCCAGCGCCTTATCGAAAAATGCATCTTCTTCGTCCATCACGTCGGCGAAGAAAATGTTCGGTGATTTCCCGCCCAGCTCCAGAGTGACCGGGATGATATTCTGCGTGGCATATTGCATGATCTGCTGCCCGACTTCCGTCGAGCCGGTGAATGCCACTTTAGCAATACGCTTCGAAGTTGCCAGATACTCGCCAATCTCTCCACCCGCGCCGTTCACTACGTTCACTACGCCAGGCGGGAGGAGATCGCCAATCACTTCCATCAGCAGTAAAACGGATAGCGGCGTCAGGCGGGCAGGTTTAAGCACTACGCAGTTTCCTGCCGCCAGCGCGGGCGCCATTTTCCAGCTCGCCATCAATAAGGGGAAGTTCCACGGGATAATTTGTCCGACCACGCCGAGTGGTTCGTGGAAGTGATAAGCTACAGTGTCGCTATCCACTTCACTGATCCCGCCCTCCTGGGCGCGAATACAGGAGGCGAAATAGCGGAAATGGTCGATTGCCAGCGGGACATCCGCCGCGCTGGTTTCACGGATCGGCTTACCGTTATCCCAGGTTTCCGCCGTCGCCAGCAGTTCGAGGTTCTGCTCCATACGGTCGGCAATCTTGAACAGAATCGCCGCCCGATCCTGAACAGAAGTATGCGCCCACTGGTCTTTCACCTTGTGGGCAGCGTCGAGCGCCAGGTCAATGTCCCTTTTACCGGAAGAAGCCACTTCGCATAACAGTTGCCCGGTGACGGGCGTCAGGTTCTGGTAATACTCGCCGTCACTCGGGGCAACCCAGTCACCACCGATAAAGTTGTCGTAACGGGCCTTTAACTTCAGGGGAAAACCGTACTCGCCGGGCTGAATACGGGGAGGGTTATTGGTCATGATCGTCTCCTTGCTCCAGGTGTATAACAAGGGTAGACGGGGCTGGCGATTTTCTCGCCAGCCGCTTATAGGTTTACGATAGCGGTCACGAATTACATCGCCGCACGATAGATCGCCATAATCTCGTCGTGCGTGGCCTGAATTGGGTTAGTCAGACCGCAGGCATCTTTCAACGCATTAGCCGCCAGCACCGGAATATCTTCTTCTTTCACGCCCAGGGCTCGCAGACCCGCCGGGATATTCACCTGCTGCGCCAGCGCGCGGATCGCCTCGATACAGGCTTCTGCGCCTTCGGCGTCGGTCATCCCTGCAACTTGAACCCCCATAGCTGCCGCGCAATCACGCAGACGCGCTGCGGCCACCTGGCTGTTGAATACCTGAACGTGTGGCAGCAGGACGGCATTACACACACCGTGCGGCAGGTCATAGAAACCGCCTAACTGGTGCGCCATCGCGTGGACGTAACCTAATGACGCATTATTGAAGGCCATCCCCGCCAGGAACTGCGCATAGGCCATCGCTTCACGCGCATGCACATTGCCGCCCGATTCCACGGCAACGACCAGATTATCAGAAATCATGGTCATCGCTTTCAGGGCGCAGGCATCCGTGATCGGCGTAGCGGCCACAGAAACATAGGCTTCAATCGCATGGGTCAGCGCGTCCATGCCGGTCGCCGCCGTCAGCGATTTTGGCATGCCGATCATCAGCGAAGAGTCATTTACCGAGAGCAGTGGCGTGACGTGTTTATCCACAATCGCCATTTTGATGTGACGGTCAACGTCAGTGATGATGCAGAAACGCGTCATTTCAGAGGCCGTCCCTGCCGTAGTGTTAATGGCAATCATCGGCAACTGTGGTTTTGCCGAGCGATCGACACCTTCATAATCGCGAATATCACCCCCATTCGCCGCCACCAGCGCAATCCCTTTGGCGCAATCATGTGGGGAACCGCCACCCAGCGAAATAACGCTGTCACAATCATTTTCTTTCAGGATTTTCAGGCCGTCGGCGACATTAATTGTCGTCGGATTAGGGTGTGTACCATCAAATATGACGCTGAAAATATCATGTTTCTGCAATGCTTTTTGAATATCACCCGCCATGCCTAATTTCGTCAGCACACTGTCGGTGACAATTAACGTCCGACGAAAGCCATATTCCACCATAGCATTCATTGCATCTTTTAATGAATCAGCCCCAATTATATTCACAGAAGGAATATAAAATGTAGAAGCAGCCATATGCTCAATCCTTAATAGTTTTTGAAGGGATTGCAGCATACGAACGAATCTCAGGAGAAAATATGATCACAGCGGTGTTTATTTAATGAAAAAATAAAAGAGCACATTAGGCTACAAATTAATGGGCTCTTTTCGTCTCAACCTATTTATTAGGTCAATTCTTTCTTATTTTTAATAAATTGTATTATTCCTTTGCCGGAAATAATAACGCATCGCGTAACAGGTGATCATTTCCACGACGACGCGTAAAGCCAATCCGGTCGAAATATTCCAGTATCTGAATCGCCAGCTTTCGTCCTACGCCCAACCGATCGCGAAAATCCGCCGCGCAGGTTGAACCTTTCTCCTGATCCAGTTCGCGGATCATGCTGGCGAAAGCCACAATGCGATCGTTACGGTAGTAACGATCTTTTACGATCGCCGTAATCATCCCCTGCTGCGCCGCCTGCCGCAACACCAGACGCATGGTCTGCTCCTCGGTCGCGGTTTCACGCGCGAGATCGCGGACCCACCAGGGCTCGTCACCAAATAACGGCGCGGCTTTAAGCCAGGTAGCCTGCTGTTCGTCAGTAAACCCTGCCTTGTGATCCGGCAGATGCAACCAGCCATGGTGGCTGTGAATATCGCCGCTGTCGCGCATTTGTTCAATCAACAACAGCACCAGCGCTTCATCTTCCATCGGCAGCGCCATACGGCGCAGGCGTTCGCGCCCCGGACCAGGCTCATCACGATGTTGTTCATGGTAAGTCGCCAGCGTGTCGAGGATTTTGCGCTGCCAGCGTGCGGCAACTTCCGCATTCAGCAGGCTGTAACCTGCCTGAATAAATCCATGCTGGTGAATGAGCGAACGCATACCGTAGCCATTTAGCTGGCGCGCCCACGCAAAATCGGGCAGATTGACCGCCCCGCGTTGCAGGTGGACCACCAGCGCGGCACCGTCATCTTTCGCCGCCGCCAGTGACGCCAGCCATTGCAGATACTCGGGTTTACGTTTGCCGCGACGTGGCGGATTAAGTGCAACCACCCGCGCCCCGGCAAGCGTCGCGCGCGCGGAGATATCGCGCAGCACCAGCCGGTCGTTATCGGCCAGCAGCAGAGGCGTATCAAACACCAGTTCCGCCAGGTTAGCTTCCAGCAGCGATACCCGCCCGGTCACATGACTCGCCGCATGGTGAATATGTAGCGGCTGCCACTGCGTAAGCGGGACGTGGCTTTCCAGCGCGACGATCACCCGCGTGAACGGCTCAGGCGGGGCGTCTGAAAGCAGCCAGTCACCCCGGTTAAGCTGCTCCTTTTCAGCATCGCCGACGATATTCAGCGCGATGCGCTGCCCGGCATGAGCATGCTCACTCGCCTGGTTTTGCGCGTGAAGTCCGCGCACGCGCACAGATGCGTTCACACCGGTCAGCCACAGCGTATCCCCAACGTTTACTTCACCGCTCAGCGCGGTGCCGGTCACCACCAGCCCGGCGCCTTTTACAGTAAAGGCACGATCGATAGCCAGTCTGAACGTCTGATTCCGGGCGTGTTCGCGGGCGGGCAGTTGCTGCAAATGTTCGCGTAACGCCTCAATCCCGCGACCTTCATTCGCGGCCGTCACAAATAGCGTCGCCTGCGCAAAGCCATACTCACGCAGGACATCCTCCACCTGCTGTTGGACCTCTTGCACCCGCGTATCATCCACACGGTCAGCTTTGGTCAGCGCCACCGTCAGCGTCGGATTCCCGGTCAATTGCAGGATCGCCAGGTGTTCGCGCGTTTGCGCCATCACGCCATCGTCACAGGCTACCACCAGCAACGCGTGATCGATTCCGCCCACGCCCGCCAGCATGTTTGAGAGAAACTTCTCGTGACCGGGAACATCGATAAAGCCCAGCACGCGCCCGTCTGGCTGCGGCCAGTAGGCATAGCCCAGGTCGATGGTCATGCCACGCTTTTTCTCTTCCGGCAGGCGATCGGCATTCACGCCGGTAATGGCCTGCAGCAGCGTCGTTTTCCCGTGGTCGACATGTCCGGCGGTCGCAATAATCATTTCAACAACATCTCCATAAACCGGGTCTCATCTTCAAGACAGCGTAAATCCAGCCACAGTCGGCCCTCGTAAATCCGGCCGATAACAGGAACCGGTAGCTCACGCCAGCGGGTCGCCAGGGCTTCAAGACGGCTTCCGCGGCCGTCGTGCGGTGTAAAGGTTAATGCCGCGCTGGGGAGCCGATCAACCGGCAAAGAGCCACTGCCGATTTGCGACAGGCAGGGCTGTACGCTCACCGCAAACTCCGCACCATAGTGCGCGGCCAGCGGCGCCAGAAGCCGCTCCGCCTGAGACTGAATCGCTTCTTTACGTCGGGTCAACAGGCGCAGCGTCGGCAGTTTCTCGGCCAGCGCTTCCGGGTGGAGATACAGACGCAACGTTGCTTCCAGCGCAGCAAGGGTCATTTTATCCGCCCGCAACGCACGTTTAAGCGGATGACGCTGCAATTGCGCAATCATCTCTTTCTTACCGACGATGATCCCAGCCTGCGGACCGCCCAATAGCTTGTCGCCCGAGAAGCTCACCAGGCTGACACCCGTGGCAATCAACTGCTGCGGCATTGGCTCTTTCGGCAGGCCGTACTGGCTCAAATCGACCAGCGAACCACTACCAAGATCGGCCACAACAGGAATATCCAGCGCCTGGCCGATCTGGACCAGCTCCGTTTCATCAACAGAGTGGGTAAACCCTTCGATGCTGTAATTACTGGTATGTACCTTCATCAGCAGGCCGGTGTTTTCATTTACCGCCTGGCGATAGTCATCGGCATGCGTCCGGTTAGTGGTTCCCACTTCATGTAGCGTACACCCAGCCTGACGCATCACATCCGGGATACGAAACGCGCCGCCGATCTCCACCAGCTCACCGCGTGATACCACCACCTCTTTACCGGCGGCGGTGGCGGCCAGCATCAGCAGTACCGCCGCCGCGTTGTTATTCACAATGCAGGCATCTTCCGCGCCGGTGATACGGCACAGCAATTCCGCCAGTGCGCGGTCACGATGCCCGCGTCCCGCGCCGTCCAGATCATACTCCAGCGTCACCGGCGAGCGCATGGCCTGCGTGACAGCCGCGACGGCCTCTTCAGCCTGTAAAGCGCGACCCAGATTGGTATGTAACACCGTGCCCGTCAGGTTAATCACCGGGCGCAGCGCACTCTGGGCCTCTTTTTCCAGCCGAAGGTTCACCTCCTGCGCCCAGTCTTCACACCACGCTGGCAACGCCTGCGTGTCGCGTATCACCTCTCTTGCTTCATCAAGCAATTGACGAAGCAGATCAACGACACGGGTATGCCCGTGAGTCTCACGCAGGGTAAGAAATTCACTTTCACGCAATAAGCGATCAATGGCGGGAAGCTGACTATAGAGCGAACGGGTTTCGGTCGTCATGAAAAGGCCTGGCTGTGGGTGACCCTCCCCACAACGGGGAGGGATATCGACATAGAGGGGATTGTAACGTGAGATTGCCTGGACGGACAGAATATGAATCAAGCCTTTGGGGGTTCAGTGCGGGCAAAACTCTCGCGCTGAAACAGCGTCTCCACCAGCTTGACCAGGTGAGGTCGGCTCACGCACCAGCCCGGTGAGACGCGGCGGAAGTTGAGATAGCCCACCGCGCAGGCAATGGCGATGGTCGCCAGATCAACCGTGTCAGGTTTAATCGTCCCGTCGACCAGGTACGCTTCCAGCGCATCCAGACTGCGGTTAATTTTCTCGCGCTGGCGCAACAGTTCGGTTTCCGATTGCTGCGCGGCGGGACGTGCCTGCTCGCGCACCGACACCAGACCGGCGTCCATAATCCCATCGGCCAGTGCCTCAAGTTGACGGACTTTCAGCGAGGCCAGCGGTTCACGCGGCAGCATCGCTGGCGCAATATCCAGCAGTTCAATGTATTCGGCGATAATTGGCGAATCGAACCAGTACTCCCCATCGTCAGTCACCAGCGCCGGTACTTTTCCTAACGGATTGTACTGCGCGACGCCATTTTCCGCGTTGTAGGGCAGTTCATTAACAAATTCGAATGTGATGCCTTTTTCCAACAGCAGGATCGAAATTTTTCGTACAAACGGGCTGGTGTAGCTACCAATGAGTTTCATGATCAGTCCTTTTCGCCAACACAAAACAATGAGTATGGCTCACGCAGCGGGAAAAGGCAGGTGACGGCGTTCTCAATGATCCAAATAAAGGTAGTGCATCCAACTGGTCATGCGCAGTAACACCTTACGCATGACCGAAACATGGGCGAAATGGTCGGAATAGACTGCCACTTGCGCGTAGATGCCGTCGGGTAACGCATCCACATCGGCATTCGGGTCCAGTTCAATCGTCGCCAGGACGCCATCGGTCCCGGGCACCACCGTCAGGGACTGTAAAGCCCCCTGAGCCTGATACGAGCCGCCCGGCACCACAGGCAATATGCTGGTCAACTTACCGTGAAAAACTTGCCCAGGAAGCGCGTTAAATACCACCTCCGCGTCGTCGCCGGGTTCAAGACGAAGCAGCGAGTTCTGCCGAAACTGAGCGACGATCTGCCGCTTTTGTTCGGGGATAAAGACCATCACCGGACGCAGCGGTAGCGCGGCAGCGTAGGTACCGGGTCGTATCAGCACTTGGGTGACGTAGCCGTTGCTGGGCGCGCGAATAATGGTCTGTTCGAGGTTGTATTTCGCCTCTGCCAATTGCGCCCTCAGGCTGGCAATCTGCGACTGTTCGCCGTTAACCATGCTGTCTAACTGGCTTTGAATTTGCACCTGCTCAGCCACTGAACCCTTCACCAGCGCATCCTGCGCCAGATAATTTTGCCGGGCGTTATCAATATCGCTTTCTGAGAAGGGGTTCACCCGCGCCTGGCTGCCCTTCAGGTAACGCTGATAATCTTTATACAGCCGATCGCGCTCCGCAGAGACCCGCGTCGTATTAGCCTGCGCTTCTGAGAGCTGGGCTTTCAGCGTCTGGATATTATGCGTGGCGGTGACCAGATCGGCCTGTAACCTGTCCACGCGCGCCTGATAGCGAACCGGGTCGAGTTTAAATAGCACTTCACCCTTTTTAATCAGTTGGTTATTTTTATCCGTCACCTCGCTGACAATTCCGGTAACCTGCGGCGTAACAGGAATGGAAATAACGGCTTTTTGCGCAGTAAAGGTATACGGATGGTTATAGTTCATTAACAGGATCAGGCCGCTGACCAGAAATACACCGCCTAATGCCGCCGTCGCCAGCGTCCATTGATTCACCGGTATGCGGAATATTTTGAAGACTACCCACGCCAGCGCGACGTAGGTTAATACAATCAACAGATCCATGATTAACTCTCCGGAAACGTCGTATTGTCAGCCGTGTTAACTTCGGCCAGTTTTTTCTCGAGTTGTGTAATACGCGCAGATAACGCGGCAATTTCAGGATCAGGATCTTGTCCCGGCGACGTGATGTGATTATGCATCCCCCAGCCGCGTTCCGGTTGGTAGAGGGTTGCCCAAATCCACAAAAACGGCCAGATCACATGGAGCGTAAACAGACTCACCCAGCCTGCGGTATGAATAGCATCGGCATGCGGGTGGTTGCGTTTCTTCGCAATTAAATAGGGGATATCATGGATGGCAATAACGCCGTAAAAAATCACCAGAAAGACGAAAATCAGCACACCTAACGCGAAATAATTTAGAAACATATCCGCCTCGACTTCACGCCCATTTGAGTTTTTATTGCAGGCAGCCGAATGCAATTTGGCTGATGATTTGAACATAATGTGAGTTATGCATTTTCGCCATCACGCCAAAGACTATTTTTCACGCCAGATGGTTATTTAATGACATCAGGCCAGGTGACAACGAGAGGAATCTGCCCAGGATCACATCGGGACAAATCTGGATGAATATTTCTTGTGATTCAGATCACAAACATTCAACAAACAGCCAAAGACAAAACGTGAATTAAATCACAAATTAATGCCATTAATGGTTCAGAACGACGGTTTGTTGTTTTTTTACACAGCAGTTTTGTGATTAATGTCACATCAATTACCTCCCTACCCCCTATATTTATGTGACACAAATCACATTAAAGGTCGCTGACTGGACAGCTTAACGATTCAGTGCCAGATTTCGCAGTATCTACAGGGTCCGGCTACCTCTGCCGCTACATTAACAAAACCTCGGGCTTCCAGCCTGCGCGATAGCAAACATAAGAAGGGGTGTTTTTATGTCATCCGATATTAAGATCAAAGTGCAAAGCTTTGGTCGATTCCTCAGCAATATGGTGATGCCAAATATCGGCGCGTTTATCGCGTGGGGTATTATCACTGCACTATTTATTCCGACAGGGTGGTTGCCAAACGAAACGCTGGCGAAGCTGGTTGGCCCAATGATCACCTATCTCCTGCCGCTGCTGATCGGTTATACCGGCGGTAGACTGGTGGGTGGCGAACGCGGCGGCGTGGTGGGCGCAATCACCACCATGGGCGTGATCGTCGGCGCAGACATGCCGATGTTCCTCGGTGCAATGATCGCCGGTCCTCTGGGCGGCTGGGCAATCAAACATTTCGATGGTTGGGTAGACGGTAAGATCAAATCCGGTTTTGAGATGCTGGTGAATAACTTCTCCGCTGGCATCATCGGTATGATCCTCGCCATTCTGGCATTCCTCGGCATTGGTCCAGCAGTTGAAGTTCTGTCGAAAGTGTTGGCTGCAGGCGTTAACTTCATGGTTGTCCATGACATGCTGCCGCTGGCGTCTATCTTCGTTGAACCAGCGAAAATCCTGTTCCTGAACAACGCTATCAACCACGGTATCTTCTCACCTCTGGGTATTCAGCAGTCCCATGAGTTGGGTAAATCCATCTTCTTCCTGATTGAAGCCAACCCGGGTCCGGGGATGGGTGTTCTGCTGGCGTACATGTTCTTTGGTCGCGGTAGCGCTAAACAGTCTGCAGGCGGTGCGGCAATCATCCACTTCCTGGGCGGTATCCACGAAATTTACTTCCCGTATGTGCTGATGAACCCGCGTCTGATCCTCGCCGTTATCCTCGGCGGTATGACGGGTGTGTTTACGCTGACTCTCCTGAACGGCGGTCTGGTTTCTCCGGCGTCTCCGGGTTCTATCCTGGCTGTGCTGGCGATGACGCCAAAAGGCGCCTACTTCGCTAACATCGCGGCAATCTGTGCGGCGATGGCGGTCTCCTTCGTTGTCTCTGCCATTCTGCTGAAAACCAGCAAAGTGAAAGAAGACGATGACATTGAAGCGGCGACCCGCCGTATGCATGACATGAAAGCAGAATCCAAAGGCGGTACTCCGCTGTCTGCTGGCGATGTCACCAACGACCTGAGCCACGTGCGTAAAATCATCGTTGCCTGTGATGCCGGTATGGGTTCCAGCGCAATGGGCGCCGGTGTACTGCGTAAGAAAGTGCAGGATGCCGGTCTGAGCCAGATCTCGGTCACCAACAGCGCGATTAACAACCTGCCGCCGGATGTTGACCTGGTCATCACTCACCGCGATCTCACCGAACGTGCGATGCGTCAGGTTCCGCAGGCGCAGCATATTTCGCTGACCAACTTCCTCGACAGCGGCCTGTACTCCAGCCTGACCGAGCGTCTGGTTGCCGCTCAGCGCCACACTGACAATGAAGTCAAAGTCCGCGACAGCCTGAAAGACAGCTTTGACGAAGGGGATAACAACCTGTTCAAACTGGGTGCGGAGAATATCTTCCTCGGACGTACGGCAACGACCAAAGAAGAAGCGATTCGCTTCGCCGGTGAGCAGTTGGTGAAAGGCGGTTACGTTGAGCCAGAATATGTCGATGCGATGCTGGAACGTGAGAAACTGACCCCAACCTATCTGGGTGAGTCTATCGCCGTTCCGCACGGTACCGTTGAAGCGAAAGACCGCGTACTGAAAACCGGCGTCGTGTTCTGCCAGTATCCGCAAGGCGTTCGTTTCGGTGAAGAAGACGACGACATCGCCCGTCTGGTGATCGGTATCGCCGCTCGCAACAACGAGCACATTCAGGTGATTACCAGCCTGACCAACGCGCTGGATGACGAATCCGTCATCGAACGCCTGGCTAACACCACCAGCGTTGATGAAGTGCTGGCGCTGCTGGCGGGTCGTAAGTAAACCCCGAGGCCCGGTGACATTGCGCTTATCGGGCCGACCCAATCCTCTCCTTTGTGGAGAGGGTTTGGGTGAGGGAGCAACAGATAACCCCTCACCCCAGCCCTCTCGGGTAAAAACATTAATGAAGGTTACTACTATGAAAGCATTACATTTTGGCGCAGGTAATATCGGTCGTGGCTTTATCGGCAAACTGCTGGCGGACGCGGGGATACAACTGACATTCGCTGATGTAAATCAGGTCGTGCTCGACGCCCTGAATGCCCGTCATAGCTACCAGGTTCACGTTGTGGGTGAAAATGAGCAGGTGGATACCGTGACTGGCGTCAATGCGGTAAGCAGCATTGGCGATGATGTTGTTGAGCTGATCGCCCAGGTTGACCTGGTCACTACGGCCGTTGGCCCGGTCGTGCTGGAGCGCATCGCTCCGGCCATCGCCAAAGGCCTGGTCAAACGCAAAGCGCAAGGGATCACCACCCCGCTGAACATCATCGCCTGTGAAAATATGGTACGAGGCACCACTCAACTGAAAGGTCATGTGCTGAACGCGCTGGCTGAAGACGACAAAGCCTGGGTTGACACCCATGTCGGCTTCGTGGATTCCGCCGTTGACCGCATCGTGCCGCCGTCAGCCTCTGCGACCCACGACCCGCTGGAAGTGACTGTCGAAACCTTCAGCGAGTGGATCGTTGACCAGACCCAGTTCAAAGGCGAGCTGCCGAACATCCCGGGAATGGAATTAACTGATAACCTGATGGCATTTGTCGAACGTAAACTCTTCACGCTGAACACCGGGCATGCTATAACCGCGTACCTCGGAAAATTGACCGGTCATCAGACCATCCGCGACGCGATTCTCGACGAGAAAATCCGCGCAGTGGTCAAAGGGGCGATGGAAGAGAGCGGCGCGGTGCTGATCAAACGCTACGGTTTTGATGCCGACAAGCATGCGGCATACATTCAGAAAATCCTCGGTCGTTTTGAAAACCCGTATCTGAAAGATGACGTTGAGCGCGTTGGTCGCCAGCCGCTGCGTAAACTGAGCGCGGGTGACCGTTTAATCAAACCGTTGCTGGGTACGCTGGAATACCATTTGCCGCACGCTAACCTGGTCAAAGGGATTGCTGCCGCGATGCACTTCCGTAGCGAAGACGATCCGCAGGCGCAGGAGCTGGCCGCGCTGATCGCCGAGAAAGGCCCACAGACTGCGCTGGCCCAGATTTCCGGGCTGGATATCAACAGCGATGTCGTTGCCGAGGCCGTTAGCGCATATAACGCAAAGTAATGATGCTGGAACTGGCGCAGGAGCCCCTGCGCCTGATTAATAGATTGTCAGATATGCAGGCAATAATGGAACAAACCCAGGCCTTTGAAAATCGTGTGCTTGAGCGTCTGAATGCTGGCAAAACCGTACGGAGCTTCCTGATCACCGCCGTGGAGTTACTCACCGAGGCGGTAAACATTCTGGTGCTTCAGGTGTTTCGCAAAGATGACTACGCAGTGAAGTACGCTGTAGAACCGTTACTCGACGGCGACGGACCGCTGGGCGATCTGTCTGTGCGCCTGAAACTGATCTACGGTCTGGGCGTCCTCAGTCGTCCTGAATATGAAGACGCAGAGCTGCTGATGGCGATGCGCGAAGAGATGAATCATGACGGCAATGAGTATGCCTTTACGGATGATGAGATTCTCGGGCCGTTCGGTGAACTGCACTGCGTACTGGCGCTGCCACCCCCGCCGCAGTTTGACGCCGCCGACCCCAGTTTGTACGCCATGCAAATCCAGCGCTACCAGCAAGCGGTGCGCTCGACGATGGTTCTCTCCCTGACTGAGCTGATTTCTAAAATCAGCTTAAAAAAAGCCTTCCAGAAGTAGGCCTCGCTCTGCCTGCTACTCCTTTTCCTGCACGGGTTGATACAGGCGCCGGTAATAATTCAGTCGTTGCAGGTACATCTGCGCATTTTCTGCAGGCACTTCGCTCGGAACGTCATCATGCGCAGGCATTTTATTCAGATACTCTTTAAACGCCTGACTTGAGGCCATAAAATCCACAGCTTTATCAATCAGAAGCGGAACATTCTCGCCTATTTTTGCCATGTTATCTCCTCCATGCGGTCCCGCCGTGCTTAAGCGCAACGGTCAATTTTAGTGTAGGATCGCCCGCGTCATAACATTAAGGAAAACGTGCTTAATCCATTGGCGGCAAATTATCTCTTACATGATCCTGTTATGGTCTAAAATGTTTAATTAATCAGTCTGTTATAAAAATAGTTAGCAAATGAATACTCGCGTTATTTGATTATTATTATCCCATTAGTTGTGAATAAACCCGCTCTGCGCGCATACTATAGGCCATTCACTATATTTCTATCAGAAGCCATCCCATGAAAGAAGTCGAAAAAAACGAAATCAAACGTCTGAGCGATCGCCTCGACGCTATCCGCCACCAGCAGGCCGATCTGTCCCTGGTTGAAGCCGCCGATAAATACGCTGAGCTGGAAAAAGAGAAAGCCACACTGGAAGCAGAAATCGCCCGTCTGCGTGACGTTCACAGTCAAAAACTGAGCAAAGAGGCGCAGAAACTGATGAACCTGCCGTACCGTCGTGCGATCAGCAAAAAAGAGCAGGCCGATATGGGCAAGCTGAAGAAAAGCGTGCGCGGTCTGGTAGTGGTTCATCCAATGACCGCCTTAGGCCGCGAAATGGGCCTGCAAGAGATGACTGGCTTCGCAAAGACCGAGTTTTGATTTTTTATACCGGGCAGCACGTCCGCTGTCCGGCCCTCCCTTAATTGGCCCTACCAATCCCCTTCAGTTACGACCACTGGTTCACAATTCATTAATTTAAGCCTACACTGCCGTTGCCAATAAATAACATTTGATTAACCATTCGTTGTCATTATCCCTACACAACAATATTGGCAGGACCACTTTTACACATAATGTGACGAAAAGATGAGCACAGACTCACTGCATTGTGCGTGTGGTCCTCAGGAGACCTGCAATGAATCTCTGGCAACAAAACTACGATCCGGCCGGTAACATCTGGCTTTCCAGTCTGATCGCATCGCTCCCGATTCTGTTTTTCT
Organism: Citrobacter sp. LST-B2; assembly: GCF_057983045.1. Taxonomy (NCBI): domain Bacteria; kingdom Pseudomonadati; phylum Pseudomonadota; class Gammaproteobacteria; order Enterobacterales; family Enterobacteriaceae; genus Citrobacter; species Citrobacter sp. LST-B2. The sequence goes on along the minus strand of NZ_CP192598.1, from coordinate 153,698 downwards.
TTTTCGCGCTGATTAAGCTCAAGCTGAAAGGCTATGTTGCCGCTTCGTGGACGGTGATGATCGCGCTGGCCGTGGCGCTGCTCTTCTACAAAATGCCGGTCGATCACGCACTGGCCTCGGTGGTGTACGGTTTCTTCTACGGTCTATGGCCGATTGCCTGGATCATTATCGCCGCAGTGTTTGTTTACAAAATCTCGGTGAAAACCGGGCAGTTCGACATCATCCGCTCGTCCATTCTGTCGATTACCCCTGACCAGCGTTTGCAAATGCTGATCGTCGGCTTCTCATTTGGCGCCTTCCTCGAAGGGGCGGCGGGATTTGGTGCCCCCGTTGCCATCACTGCCGCGCTGCTGGTAGGTCTCGGGTTTAACCCGCTGTATGCCGCTGGACTGTGCCTGATCGTCAATACCGCGCCCGTGGCGTTTGGTGCCATGGGGATCCCGATTCTGGTCGCCGGCCAGGTGACTGGGCTGGACAGCTTTGAAATCGGCCAGATGGTGGGTCGTCAGTTACCGTTCCTGACAATTATCGTACTGTTCTGGATCATGGCGATCATGGATGGCTGGCGCGGCGTGAAAGAGACCTGGCCTGCGGTCATGGTGGCGGGTGGTTCATTCGCTATTGCTCAGTACCTCAGCTCCAACTTTATCGGCCCGGAATTGCCGGACATCATCTCCTCGCTGGTCTCGCTGGTCTGTCTGACGCTGTTCCTGAAACGCTGGCAGCCGGTTCGCATCTTCCGCTTTGGCGATATGGGCGCATCACAAGTTGATCAGACGCTGGCACGCACGAACTATACCGCCGGACAGGTTGTTCGCGCCTGGTCGCCGTTTCTGTTCCTGACGGCCACCGTAACCCTCTGGAGCGTGCCGCCGTTTAAAGCCCTGTTCGCTCCCGGCGGCGCGCTGTACGACTGGGTGATTAACATCCCGGTCCCGTTCCTCGACAAACTGGTTGCCCGCATGCCGCCCGTGGTTCACGAAGCCACCGCCTACGCGGCAGTGTATAAATTTGACTGGTTCTCCGCGACCGGCACCGCCATCCTGTTCGCCGCACTGCTGTCAATCGTCTGGCTGAAGATGAAGCCTTCCGCCGCCATTCAGACCTTCGGCAGCACGCTGAAGGAACTGGCGCTGCCGATCTACTCCATCGGGATGGTGCTGGCCTTTGCGTTTATCTCCAACTATTCCGGGCTCTCTTCGACGCTGGCGTTAGCGCTGGCGCACACGGGCAGCGCCTTTACCTTCTTCTCGCCGTTCCTCGGCTGGCTGGGGGTATTCCTGACCGGTTCAGATACCTCATCTAACGCGCTGTTTGCCGCCCTGCAGGCAACTGCCGCACAGCAAATCGGCGTGTCCGATGTGCTGATGGTGGCGGCCAATACCACTGGTGGCGTCACCGGAAAAATGATTTCGCCGCAGTCCATCGCCATCGCCTGTGCGGCGGTCGGACTGGTCGGCAAAGAGTCGGATCTGTTCCGTTTTACCGTCAAACACAGCCTGATTTTCACCTGCATGGTGGGCGTTATCACCACGCTTCAGGCTTACGTCTTAACCTGGATGATTCCATGATCGTGATGCCCAGACGCCTGTCGGACGAGGTTGCCTCTCGTGTGCGGGCGCTGATTGAAGAACAACAGCTGGAAGCGGGCATGAAATTGCCCGCCGAGCGCCAACTGGCGGTACAGCTTGGCGTCTCGCGTAACTCGCTGCGCGAAGCGCTGGCAAAGCTCGTCAGCGAAGGCGTGCTACTCAGCCGTCGCGGCGGTGGCACGTTTGTCCGCTGGCAGCATGAAGAGTGGTCTGAACAAAACATCGTTCAGCCGCTGAAAACCCTGATGGCCGACGACCCGGATTACAGTTTCGATATTCTCGAAGCCCGACACGCCATCGAAGCCAGTACGGCCTGGCATGCGGCGATACGCGCCACCACGGCCGACAAAGAGAAAATCAAACTCTGCTTTGACGCCACGCTCAGCGAAGACCCGGATCTTGCCTCACAGGCCGACGTTCGTTTTCATCTGGCTATCGCCGAAGCCTCGCATAACGTGGTGCTGTTACAAACGATGCGCGGGTTCTTCGACGTTCTGCATTCGTCGGTGAAGCAAAGCCGACAGCGCATGTATCTCGTTCCGCCCGTCTTTTCCCGGCTGACGGAGCAACATCAGGCCGTACTGGATGCCATTCTCGCGGGCGACGCCGACGGCGCGCGTAAGGCGATGATGGCGCACCTCAGTTTCGTCCATACCACCATTAAACAATTTGATGAAGACCAGGCCCGCCAGGCGCGCATTACCCGTCTGCCCGGCGACCACAATGAAAATCCCAGGGAGAACAAAGCATGATTATTTCAGCCGCCAGCGATTATCGCGCCGCAGCCCAGCGCATTCTGCCCCCGTTCCTGTTTCACTACATCGACGGCGGCGCGTATGCGGAGCATACCCTGCGGCGTAACGTGGAAGACTTATCGGACGTGGCGCTACGCCAGCGCGTGCTGAAAAACATGTCTGACTTGAGCCTGGAAACCACGCTGTTTAACGAAAAACTGTCGATGCCCGTGGCGCTGGCGCCGGTCGGGCTGTGCGGCATGTATGCCCGCCGTGGCGAAGTGCAGGCTGCAGCGGCAGCCGATGCGAAAGGGATCCCGTTTACCCTTTCTACCGTCTCCGTATGCCCGATAGAAGAAGTCGCGCCCACTATTAACCGTCCGATGTGGTTCCAGTTGTATGTTCTGCGCGACCGTGGATTCATGCGTAATGCGCTGGAACGGGCAAAAGCGGCGGGCTGCTCAACGCTGGTCTTTACGGTCGATATGCCGACGCCGGGGGCACGCTATCGTGACGCTCACTCCGGGATGAGCGGCCCGAATGCCGCGCTGCGTCGCTACTGGCAGGCGGTCACTCATCCACAGTGGGCGTGGGACGTCGGTCTGAACGGTCGTCCTCACGATCTCGGCAATATCTCCGCTTACCTCGGCAAGCCAACCGGACTGGAAGATTACATCGGCTGGCTGGCAAACAACTTTGATCCGTCAATTTCATGGAAGGACCTTGAGTGGATCCGGGAGTTCTGGGATGGTCCGATGGTGATAAAAGGGATCCTCGATCCGGAAGACGCCCGCGACGCCGTTCGCTTTGGTGCAGATGGGATTGTGGTCTCTAACCACGGAGGCCGTCAGTTGGACGGCGTGCTCTCTTCCGCGCGCGCACTGCCCGCCATTGCCGATGCGGTGAAAGGCGATATCGCCATTCTCGCGGACAGCGGTATCCGTAACGGGCTGGACGTGGTGCGAATGATTGCGCTGGGCGCAGATACCGTTTTGCTGGGCCGTGCGTATCTGTACGCGCTGGCGACGGCAGGTCAGGCGGGAGTGGCAAACTTGCTGAATCTGATTGAAAAAGAGATGAAAGTTGCCATGACGCTGACCGGTGCGAAATCCATCACCGACATCAGCAAGGATTCCCTGGTACAGGAAATCAACAAGCTCCCTGCCGCACTGGCACCGCTATCGCAAGGTGATGCGGCGTAATGAAAGTGTTATTCTGCCCCCCGTAATTAAGGGGGCAGCATGCTCAACATCGTCTTATTTGAACCAGAAATCCCGCCGAACACGGGCAACATCATTCGTCTGTGCGCAAACACAGGCTTTCGTCTGCATATTATTGAGCCGATGGGCTTTACCTGGGACGACAAACGCCTGCGCCGCGCGGGACTGGATTATCATGAATTTACTGCGGTGGTTCGCCATCATGATTACGCTGCATTTCTCGAAGCTGAAAAACCGCAGCGCATGTTCGCGCTGACGACCAAGGGCACGCCTGCACACAGCGCGGTGAGCTATCAGGATGGCGACTATCTGATGTTTGGTCCGGAGACGCGCGGTCTGCCAGCCAGCATTCTCGATGCCCTGCCCGCTGAACAAAAAATACGTATTCCGATGATGCCGGACAGCCGCAGTATGAACCTGTCAAATGCCGTGTCGGTGGTGGTGTATGAGGCGTGGCGCCAGTTGGGATATCCTGGCGCAGTCTTGCGCACACTTTGAATCGTCGGATGGCGGCTGTCGCCTTATCCGACCTGCGGTTTTGTAGGCCCGGTAAGCACAGCGCCACCGGGCAAGAGATCAAATACCGTCGCCGTACTCAAACGTATGGTGTATCCCGTTGAAATGCTGATCCATATCCATTGACGGCTTATCGCTGTCTGGCTTACCGACAATGCGCGCCGGGACGCCAGCGGCGGTGGTGTGCGGCGGAACGGGCTGTAACACCACGGAACCGGCGCCAATTTTTGCCCCACGTCCGACTTCGATATTGCCGAGGATTTTCGCCCCCGCGCCAATCATCACGCCTTCACGAATTTTGGGATGACGATCGCCACTGGTTTTACCGGTCCCGCCGAGGGTGACCGATTGCAGGATCGACACGTCATCTTCGATCACCGCCGTCTCACCGACGACAATGCCGGTGGCATGATCGAGCATAATCCCACGACCAATCTTCGCCGCGGGGTGAATATCCACCTGGAACGTCACGGAGACCTGGTTTTGCAGGAAGATTGCCAGCGCGCGGCGGCCTTCATTCCATAACCAGTGACCAATACGGTAGGCCTGCAAGGCATGAAAACCTTTCAGGTACAAAAGCGGAGTGGAGTATTTATCGACCGCCGGGTCACGCGTGCGGACGGCCTGAATATCACAGGCTGCTGAGGCGATCATTTCCGGGTCTGCTGCGTACGCTTCTTCGACCACTTCACGGATCGCAATGGCGGGCATAATGGGCGATGCCAGTTTGTTCGCCAGCATGTAGCTTAGCGCACTGCCCAGATTCTCATGCTTGAGTAGCGTTGCGTGGTAAAAACTGGCCAGCATAGGCTCACAGTCTGCCAGAGCGCGGGCTTCGGTTTTTATATTGTTCCAGACGATATCCAGTTCTTCACACGGCATTGCGGGCTCCAGGTAATGAGGCTAACGACCGGCCCGTTCTTCGCGGGCCGGGTCATTTTTTAAAAACGGATCCTTGAGACTAGTGGCTGCTTCGCTCATCCTTGCGTGCACGACCTAATAACGTCAATGCTGCCTCGCGCGCGTTTTTTCCGCAATATAATACTTGATAAATTTCCTCGGTTATTGGCATTTCGACACCAAAACGGTGCGCCAACTCGCGAACTTCTTTTGTATTGCGGTAGCCTTCAACCACCTGTCCAATCTTGTCCTGCGCGCCTTGTACATCCATGCCCTGACCGAGCATCATGCCAAAACGGCGGTTGCGCGACTGGTTGTCGGTACAGGTCAGCACCAGATCGCCTAACCCGGCCATTCCCATAAAGGTCTGGGGATCGGCGCCCAGCGCCGCGCCCAGACGCGACATCTCTGTCAAGCCACGCGTAATTAGCGCAGTACGGGCGTTAGCGCCAAAACCAATGCCGTCAGACATTCCTGCGCCGATCGCAATCACGTTCTTCACCGCGCCGCCCAACTGAACGCCGATAAAATCCGGGTTGCTGTAGACACGGAAACTCTTACCGCAGTGCAGCAGTTGCTGTAAGTCATCAGCAAAGGTGTCGTCAGTGGAGGCCAGGGAGATGGCCGTCGGCATGCCTGCCGCCAGCTCTTTCGCGAACGTCGGTCCGGAAATCACTGCCAGCGGGATTTTATCGCCCAGCGCTTCACGGGCAACATCCTGCAACAGGCGTCCCGTCTCTGCTTCCAGCCCTTTGGTTGCCCAGACCAGACGCGCGTCAGGACGTAGCAGAGGCTTAATCTGTCGCAATACTTCGCCAAAGACATGGCTTGGCACGACCACCAGAATATCGCGGCTGGCCGCCAGCGCAGTAGCTAAGTCGCTTTCGAGGCGTAACGTATCGGGGAAAGGCACATCCGGGAGGAACGCGACGTTGCAGCGATCGTGCTCAAGGGTCGCGATATGTTTAGGATCGTGGCCCCACAGGACAACCTGGTGGCCATTTCTTGCCAGGGTGATGGCAAGAGCGGTGCCGTACGAGCCGGCACCGATCACAGTCATTGAAGCATTACTTTGGTTCATCAGGCATCCTGATGTTCTTCAGTACCTTCGCCAGCCTGCTGCTGTAAATAGTTCATGAACAGCGCATCAAAGTTAACCGGCGCAAGGTTCAGTTGCGGGAACGTACCGCGTGAAACCAGGCTGGTGATGCATTCGCGGGCATACGGGAACAGAATGTTCGGGCAGTATGCGCCCAGGCAATGCGCCATCTGGGTGCCTTCGATTCCGCTGATAGAGAAGATACCGCCTTGCTGAACTTCGCACAGGAACGCCGTTTCTTCACCGAGGGAAGCCGTTACGGTAACACGCAGCACCACTTCGTATACGTCATCTGCCAGTTGAGTAGATGCTGTATCCAGATCAAGTTTAACCTCTGGCTGCCAATCTTTCTGAAAAACATGCGGCGCATTTGGCGCTTCGAAAGAGACATCTTTGGTGTAAATACGCTGGATCTGGAAAGCCATTTCGGTGTTGTTTTGTTCTGACATGTGTAGAAAACCCTTTAGTGTTGTCCTTAAATAGCGCTTGATGCCAATAACATGGCCCAGCGTTAGCTCAGCAGGGGATCAAGTCCACCACGCGCATCCAACGCATACAAGTCATCACAGCCGCCAATGTGCTGTGCATCAATAAAAATCTGTGGAACCGTCGTACGACCGCTGCGCTTGATCATCTCTTCACGCTTCACGGCATCGCCGTCGATCGGCAGTTCCTGGAAGCTCACACCCTTGCTGTTCAGCAGCGCTTTCGCACGATGGCAAAACGGGCAGGTTGCTTTAGTGTAGATCTCGATATTGGCCATACTTATCTCCAAATTCGTTTACGTCGGGAAAATTATTTCCCACGAACCAGCGGCAGATTCTCACCGCTCCAGCCCGCAACGCCTTCTTTCAGCACAGACACGTTCTCAAAGCCTGCTTTGATCAGCGCGTTTGCCGCTTCCTGGCACTGCATGCCGGAACCATCGACCACGATAACCGGTTTGTCTTTGTGTTTTTCCAGCTCGCCCACGTTGTTCGCTTTGATTTCGCTCGGCAGCAGGTTAATGGAACCCGCGATATGGCCTTTGCGGAAATCGTCACGCTGACGTAAATCCACGATAACGGCGTCTTCTTTGTTGATACGACGCGTGGCTTCGCCGCGAGTGATGACCTTAACTTTCGACGTCAGGCCTTTAAACGTGGTGAACAAAACCGCCACCAGTAACGCAATCCAGGCGATACTCAGTATGGGATGGCGGCTAACAAATTGCATAATTTCTTGCATGGGGGGTAACAACTCCCGACTCAGTGATTAAAAAAACCAGGACAGGAGTATACCTGCGCGTTGGCGCAAATACAGCCAGCGCGTGCAATGGATTGCATTTTTGCGGGGCACTACGGAAAAAAAAGTGCAAATCCGTACCATCCGTGAACCAGCCTGCCCCATTCTTTGATCTTCTGAGGCTATTTTATCGATTCAGCTGTAGTAAAATTACGCAATTATTTTTGTCTCTTGAGTGTGAGGTTTCGCAATGTCGGTTTCTAAAAAACCTATGGTACTGGTGATTCTGGATGGCTATGGCTACCGTGAAGACAGCCAGGATAACGCCATTTTTAATGCCAAAACCCCGGTAATGGATGCGCTGTGGGCAAAACGCCCGCATACCCTGATCGATGCTTCCGGTCTGGAAGTGGGCCTGCCCGATCGTCAGATGGGTAACTCCGAAGTCGGTCACGTTAACCTGGGTGCGGGCCGCATCGTGTATCAGGACCTGACCCGTCTGGACGTTGAAATTAAAGAACGCACTTTCTTTGCCAACCCAACGCTGACCGCCGCGGTTGACCAGGCGAAAAATGCCGGTAAAGCCGTGCACATCATGGGTCTGCTCTCTGCCGGTGGCGTCCATAGCCACGAAGATCACATCATGGCGATGGTTGAACTGGCCGCTGAGCGTGGCGCAGAGAAAATCTATCTGCATGCTTTCCTCGATGGCCGCGATATGCCGCCACGCAGCGCAGAGTCTTCGCTGAAAAAATTCGAAGAGAAATTTGCCGCGCTGGGCAAAGGTCGCGTCGCCTCCATCATTGGCCGTTACTACGCGATGGACCGCGACAACCGTTGGGATCGCGTGGAGAAAGCGTATGACCTGATGACGCTGGCGCAGGGTGAATTCCAGGCTAATACCGCCGTTGAAGGTCTGCAGGCCGCCTATGCCCGCGATGAAAACGATGAATTCGTGAAAGCCACCGTGATCCGCGCCGCAGGCCAGGCCGATGCCGCGATGGAAGACGGCGACGCGCTCATTTTCATGAACTTCCGTGCTGACCGCGCGCGTGAAATCACCCGTGCTTTTGTTAACGCCGACTTCGACGGCTTCGCGCGCAAGAAAGTGGTTAATCTGAACTTCGTGATGCTGACCGAATACGCTGCGGACATCAAAACGGCCGTTGCCTATCCGCCCGCCTCGCTGGCGAACACGTTTGGCGAGTGGATGGCGAAGAATGACAAAACGCAGCTGCGTATCTCTGAAACCGAAAAATACGCCCACGTCACCTTCTTCTTCAACGGCGGCGTTGAAGAACCGTTCACCGGTGAAGACCGCATCCTGATCAACTCACCGAAAGTGGCGACCTACGATCTGCAGCCGGAAATGAGCTCCGCAGAGCTGACCGAAAAACTGGTAGCCGCTATCGAAAGCGGGAAATACGACACCATCATCTGTAACTACCCGAACGGCGACATGGTCGGTCATACCGGTGTGATGGAAGCGGCGGTTAAAGCGGTTGAAGCGCTGGACCACTGTGTTGAGCAGGTGGCAAAAGCGGTTGAGTCCGTTGGCGGTCAACTGCTGATCACCGCTGACCACGGCAACGCCGAGCAAATGCGCGATCCGGCAACCGGTCAGGCGCACACCGCGCACACTAACCTGCCGGTTCCGCTGATTTATGTCGGCAACAAAAATGTGAAAGCGGTGGAAGGCGGCAAACTTTCCGATATCGCCCCCACCATGTTGACGCTGATGGGCATGGAAATCCCGCAAGAGATGACTGGTAAGCCGCTGTTCATCGTGGAATAATCCTTCCCCATGAGGGGAAAGACGATAAATAGCGAAAATGGGGCCATGAAACCAAGACGGTTTTCAGTCAGGCCCTTGATTTACGCCAGCGTGGTGAGCGCTGGCGTATTGTTGTGCGCCTTTTCCGCCCACGCGGATGACCGCGATCAGCTTAAATCCATTCAGGCAGATATCGCCGCCAAAGAACGTGCTGTTCGTCAGCAACAGCAACAACGTTCTGGCCTGCTTGCGCAACTGAAGGCGCAGGAAGAGGCCATCTCCGCCGCCGCACGCCAGTTACGTGAAACGCAAAACACGCTTGCGCAGCTGAACAAACAAATCGATGAGATGAATGCTTCTATTGCGAAGCTGGAACGGCAGAAAGCCAACCAGGAGCGCAGCCTCGCCGCGCAGTTGGATGCCGCGTTTCGCCAGGGTGAACACACCGGTATTCAGCTTATCCTCAGCGGTGAAGAGAGCCAGCGCGGCCAGCGTTTGCAGGCCTACTTTGGTTATCTGAACCAGGCGCGCCAGGAGACGATCAACGAGTTGAAGCAGACTCGCGAAGAGGTCGCCGCCCAGCGTGCCGAACTGGAAGAGAAGCAGAGTCAGCAACAGACGCTGCTGTATGAACAGCGCGCCCAGCAGGCGAAGCTTGAACAGGCGCGTAACGAACGTAAGAAAACCCTCGCCGGGCTGGAATCCTCCATTCAGCAAGGCCAGCAACAGCTCAGTGAACTGCGCGCCAACGAATCCCGTTTGCGTAACAGCATTGCCCGTGCCGAGGCGGCCGCCAAAGCCCGTGCCGAACGCGAAGCACGCGAGGCGGAAGCGGTACGTAATCGCCAGAAAGAGGCCACCCGCAAAGGCACCACGTACAAGCCCACAGACAGTGAGAAATCGCTGATGTCGCGCACCGGCGGTCTGGGTTCGCCACGCGGCCAGGCATTCTGGCCCGTTCGCGGTCCCACGCTGCATCGCTATGGCGAACAACTGCAAGGTGAGCTACGTTGGAAGGGGATGGTTATCGGTGCGTCTGAAGGCACTGAAGTGAAAGCCATTGCCGATGGTCGCGTCATTCTGGCGGACTGGCTGCAGGGATACGGACTGGTCGTCGTCGTTGAACACGGCAAGGGCGACATGAGTCTTTATGGCTACAACCAGAGTGCGCTGGTCAGTGTCGGTACGCAGGTTCGCGCCGGCCAGCCGATTGCGCTGGTGGGTAGCAGCGGGGGTCAGGGTCGACCGTCGCTCTATTTCGAAATTCGTCGCCAGGGTCAGGCCGTCAATCCACAACCGTGGTTGGGAAGATAAGTTTTGCCTCAGTTTCGTCGTACTGTTCTTTCATTCGCCAGCCTGCTGGCATTCGCCTCCCCTGTTTTTGCTGGCAAACTCGCCATCGTCATTGACGATTTTGGCTACCGACCGCATTACGAAAATCAGGTGCTGGCGATGCCCTCTCAAATCTCCGTCGCCGTGCTACCCAATGCGCCTCATGCGCGCGAAATGGCGACCAAAGCGCATAACAGCGGTCATGAAGTGCTGATCCATCTGCCGATGGCACCGCTGAGTAAACAGCCGCTGGAGAAAGACACCCTACGTCCGGAGATGAGCAGCGACGAAATTGAACGGATCATACGCGAGGCGGTTGGCAAAGTGCCTTACGCGGTGGGGCTCAACAACCATATGGGCAGCGCAATGACTTCCAGCCTGTTTGGTATGCAAAAAGTGATGCAGGCGCTGGAACGCTACGATCTCTATTTTCTCGACAGTATGACCATCGGTAACAGTCAGGCGATGCGTGCCGCATCCGGAACCGCCGTAAAAGTGATTAAACGGAAAGTGTTTCTCGACGACACGCAAAACGACGCGGACATTCGCCGCCAGTTTACCCGCGCGATTGATCTGGCACGCCGCAACGGTTCTGCCATCGCGATAGGCCACCCTCATCCGTCGACGGTACGTGTGTTACAGCAAATGGTGTATAACCTGCCAGCCGACATCACCCTTGTCCGTCCGAGCAGCCTGCTCAATGAGCCGCAGGTAGATACCTCCACGCCGAATTTGACACCGCCGAAAACCAACGACGCTCCGCGAAATCCATTCCGCGGCGTGGCGTTGTGTAAAGCGAAGAAACCTGTAGAACCGGTCTATACCAGTCGATTCTTCAGCGTGTTAAGTGAAAGCATCAGTCAGAGCACGCTGGTGAACTGGTTCCAGAATCAGTGGCAAGGCTGGGGAAAATCGCCCCGCGATAACAGCGTTAACCCAGGTTAAGCGCTTTACGTGCAGTACGATGGTGCGAACGCGTTTTGTCGCGCCATTGGTACAATCTCACTGACCACAGTAACGCCTGATAGGCGACCTTGGCGCTGCGCACGTTCATTATCATACGTTTATACATCCCCGAGGTAAAAATCTCGGCGATCATTCGCTGACGCGTCAAAATATCGGGTTCTTTGCGCACGGAATGACAAACACGCAATGCTTCATACGTTATTTGTTGATGAAATTCAGGATAGATTGTAATCCTGTCTGCGTAATTCCGATTCAGCTTCTCTAATAATCGGGTGATCTTAATGTAATGTCGCTGATAGTTCAGATTTTTATTACCCTGACGTTTCAGTCGGCTGACAGAATTATTATGTAAGAAATATTTATACAAGGATTCTTCCGTATAACGCGCACGCAGCGCGTTAAACATAAATTCCGTGGTCCACACAATATCCTGATGATGTAATCCGGGAATAAAGCGGATGTTATTCTTTTCAATCACATCCCGACGATAAACCCCCATCCACACCACGTGGGTCCAGCGGCGGGATGAAAGCGCCATACGCAGCCAGTCAGGACCGGTGAGTACGCCGGTTGAACGGATCCGGTCGGTCGGAATAGATTGCCAGGTCACGCCGGTATCCCGCTCGCTCCAGTCGGCATTGCACTGCGCGACGTCCAGATCGTCCTCCAGCGCCATTGTCATTAGCGTTTCGTACATGTGCGGATAGACGAGGTCATCGGCATCAACAAATGCGATGTACTTACCACTCGCCACCTCCATCCCGCGGTTACGGGCGACCGATGCTCCGGCATTCGCCTGGTGGAGCAGTCGTACATGAGGATAGTTTTCGGCGTAATACTTTGCTATATCAACAGAATTATCCGTTGACCCGTCATTGACAATAATAATTTCCAGGGCAGTCCATGTTTGCGCGATGAGAGATTCCATGCAGGCTTTAAAATCATTACCCGCATTATATAACGGGATAATAACACTGAGTCTGTTTGTACTTTTCATCATAATAAATTACCGAATGCCTTTGAAGTTATCCGCCTTTTTACAGCCTTTGTATTAAGAAACGATTAAGGCTGATAATAATATTTGTAAAGGCTCCAGGAGACTTCAGCTTAGGGGCATCAGGTAAACAGCAATATAAGACTACGACGCAATTACGAATTATTTATGACAATGACAATTCTTTACAGCTTTCCAGATATTCCTCAGGAAATAAGGCCGGATTTTCCGGCCTTATCTGATTAATTCCAGCTGAGAATGACTTTCCCGGACTGGCCTGAACGCATGGCGTCAAAGCCTTTCTGGAACTCATCAATCGAGAAGCGGTGGGTGATGATCGGCGACAGATCCAGACCAGACTGAATCAGCGCGGCCATCTTGTACCAGGTTTCGAACATCTCGCGGCCGTAAATGCCTTTAATGAACAGCCCCTTAAAGATCACCTTCGTCCAGTCGATAGACATGTCTGAGGGAGGAATGCCCAGCATCGCAATCCGACCACCGTGATTCATGGTGTCAAGCATCGCGCGGAATGCTGGCGGCGCACCGGACATCTCCAGGCCAACATCAAACCCTTCAGTCATGCCCAGTTCGTCCATCACCTCATTCAGGCTCTCTTTCGACACGTTGACTGCGCGGGTGATACCCATCTTACGCGCCAGTTCAAGACGGTATTCGTTCACGTCGGTGATCACCACGTTGCGTGCGCCCACGTGCTTCGCTACCGCCGCCGCCATGATACCGATAGGGCCAGCCCCCGACACCAGCACGTCTTCGCCGACCAGATCGAACGACAACGCCGTATGCACCGCATTGCCAAACGGGTCAAAGATGGAGGCCAGGTCATCCGAGATATTGTCCGGAATTTTGAACGCGTTGAACGCCGGGATCACCAGGTATTCTGCGAAACAGCCCGGACGGTTCACGCCCACACCTGTGGTATTACGGCACAGGTGCGTGCGTCCGCCACGACAGTTACGGCAGTGTCCGCAGGTAATGTGCCCTTCCCCAGACACGCGGTCGCCGATTTTGAAGCCTTTCACTTCCTGACCGATACCGACCACTTCGCCAACGTACTCATGGCCGACAACCATAGGAACCGGGATGGTTTTTTGCGACCATTCATCCCAGTTATAGATGTGAACGTCAGTGCCGCAGATGGCTGTTTTACGGATTTTAATCAGCAGATCGTTGTGGCCGACTTCCGGTTCCGGAACGTCGGTCATCCAGATGCCCTCTTCCGCTTTCAGTTTGGATAACGCTTTCATCTCACATCCTCAGGCAATAACGCCCAGTTGTTTACCAATGCGGGTGAAGGCTTCCACCGCGCGGGTGATTTGTTCCGGAGTATGCGCCGCAGACATCTGAGTACGAATGCGCGCCTGGCCTTTCGGAACAACCGGATAGAAGAATCCTGTGACGTAAATGCCCTCTTTTTGCAGCTCGCGGGCAAAATCTTGTGCAATCACCGCGTCACCCAGCATCACCGGGATAATCGCGTGATCGGCACCCGCCAGAGTAAACCCGGCGGCAGACATTTGCTCACGGAACTGACGCGCGTTAGCCCACAGGCGATCGCGCAGTTCACCACCAGACTCAACCATCTCCAGCACTTTGATGGAGGCAGCGACAATCGCCGGCGCCAGCGAGTTAGAGAACAGATACGGGCGAGAGCGCTGACGCAGCCATTCAACCACCTCTTTGCGCGCGGCGGTATAGCCACCAGACGCGCCGCCAAGCGCTTTACCCAGCGTGCCGGTGATGATATCTACGCGGCCCATCACGTCGCAGTACTCATGGGAACCACGACCGTTCTCTCCGACAAACCCCACCGCGTGAGAGTCATCGACCATCACCAGCGCGTTGTATTTGTCAGCCAGATCGCACACGCCCTTCAGGTTGGCGATGACGCCGTCCATTGAGAACACGCCGTCAGTGGCAATCAGCACATGACGAGCCCCGGCGTCGCGCGCTTCTTGCAGACGCGCTTCCAGTTCCTGCATATCGTTGTTGGCATAGCGGAAGCGCTTTGCTTTACACAGACGCACGCCGTCAATGATAGAGGCATGGTTCAGGGCATCGGAAATAATCGCATCCTCGGCGCCGAGCAGCGTTTCGAACAGGCCGCCGTTGGCATCAAAGCAGGAGGAGTAAAGAATGGCATCTTCCATGCCGAGGAATTCAGCCAGCTTTTGCTCAAGCTGTTTATGGCTGTCCTGGGTGCCGCAGATAAAGCGCACCGACGCCATCCCGAATCCGTGAGAATCCATACCGGCTTTTGCCGCAGCAATCAGCTCTGGATGGTTCGCCAGCCCCAGATAGTTGTTGGCACAGAAGTTAATGACGTGGCTACCATCCGCCACCGTGATATCGGCCTGCTGAGCAGACGTAATAATGCGCTCTTCTTTAAACAATCCTTCCGCACGGGCGGTTTGCAGATCGTTGGTTAACTGTTTGTAAAAATCCCCACGCATTGCGATTCTCCAGACTGGGCAAATTTCAGCACATCTTACCTAACCCTGGACGCTGATACGAGATGACGCATTATCACTTCTTTAAAATGCAGGATAAATCACGCGTACCCACACGACCATTCGGTGAATGGCTGAAGCCAACGCTATGTAGTGATATGATAAGAGGTATTCGTGTCTGAGATTGTCTCTGACTCCATAATTCATAGGTTACAGTTATGATCATCGTTACCGGCGGCGCGGGCTTTATCGGCAGCAACATCGTTAAGTCCCTGAATGATAAAGGTATCACCGATATCCTGGTGGTGGACAACCTGAAAGACGGCACCAAGTTTGTTAACCTGGTGGATCTGAACATTGCCGACTATATGGATAAAGAAGATTTCTTAATCCAGATTATGGCGGGCGAAGAGTTCGGCGAGATCGAAGCCATTTTCCACGAAGGGGCCTGCTCTTCCACCACCGAGTGGGACGGCAAGTACATGATGGATAACAACTATCAGTACTCCAAAGAGCTGCTGCATTACTGCCTGGAGCGCGAAATTCCGTTCCTGTATGCCTCTTCCGCTGCCACCTATGGCGGTCGCACGTCTGACTTCATCGAATCCCGCGAATATGAGAAACCGCTGAACGTTTACGGTTACTCTAAATTCCTGTTTGACGAGTATGTGCGTCAGATCCTGCCAGAAGCCAATTCACAGATCGTCGGCTTCCGTTACTTCAACGTCTACGGACCCCGCGAAGGCCATAAAGGTAGCATGGCAAGCGTGGCTTTCCATCTCAATACGCAACTCAACAACGGCGAAACGCCGAAGCTGTTTGAAGGTAGCGAAAACTTCAAGCGTGACTTCGTGTACGTCGGCGACGTGGCGGATGTAAATCTGTGGTTCTGGGAGAACGGCGTGTCCGGCATCTTTAACCTGGGTACCGGTCGTGCAGAATCCTTCCAGGCGGTGGCAGATGCCGCGCTGGCATACCATAAGAAAAGTGAACTTGAGTACATTCCGTTCCCGGAAAAACTGAAAGGTCGCTACCAGGCATTTACTCAGGCCGATCTGACCAACCTGCGCGCTGCGGGCTACGATAAGCCCTTCAAGACCGTTGCCGAAGGCGTTACGGAATATATGACCTGGCTGAACCGCGACGCGTAAGGCAGGCAATCTATGAGGATTCTGGTGATTGGCCCGTCCTGGGTAGGCGACATGATGATGTCGCAAAGTCTCTATCGCACGCTCAAGGCGCGCTATCCCCAGGCGATAATCGATGTGATGGCACCGGCATGGTGCCGTCCGTTGTTATCGCGGATGCCGGAAGTCAACGAGGCAATTCCAATGCCGCTCGGCCACGGCGCACTCGAACTTGGCGAACGCCGCAAACTGGGTCACAGTCTGCGTGAAAAACGCTACGATCGCGCTTACGTGTTGCCCAACTCGTTTAAATCAGCGCTGGTTCCTTTCTTTGCCGGTATCCCTCACCGTACGGGCTGGCGCGGTGAAATGCGCTACGGCCTGCTTAACGATGCGCGCGTACTGGATAAAGCCGCCTGGCCCTTAATGGTCGAGCGTTACGTGGCGCTGGCCTACGATAAAGGCGTGATGCGCACGGCGAAAGATCTGCCGCAGCCGCTATTGTGGCCGCAACTCCAGGTGAGCGAAGGTGAAAAGTCGTTAACCTGCAGCGCGTTTTCGCTTTCTGACGAACGTCCGATGATTGGCTTTTGCCCCGGCGCGGAGTTCGGTCCGGCAAAACGCTGGCCGCACTACCATTATGCGGAACTGGCGAAACAGCTCATCGATGAAGGCTATCAGATAGTGCTGTTTGGCTCGGCGAAAGATCATGAGGCTGGAAACGAAATTCTGGCGACATTGAGTGATGAACAACAGGCGTGGTGTCGTAACCTGGCGGGCGAAACACAGCTCGAACAGGCGGTCATATTGATTGGCGCGTGTAAAGCCGTTGTCACCAACGACTCCGGCCTGATGCACGTCGCCGCGGCGCTGAATCGCCCGCTGGTCGCTCTCTATGGCCCAAGTAGCCCGGATTTCACCCCGCCTCTGTCACATAAAGCACGTGTGATTCGCCTGATAACGGGCTATCACAAAGTACGCAAAGGCGATGCCGCCGAAGGCTATCATCAGAGTCTGATCGACATTACGCCGACGCGCGTACTGGAAGAACTCAACAGTCTGTTACTGCAAGAGGAAGCCTGACGAATGCGGGTTCTGATCGTCAAAACGTCCTCAATGGGTGATGTGCTACATACCCTGCCGGCACTCACGGATGCACAACAGGCCATCCCCGATATTCAGTTTGACTGGGTGGTTGAAGAAGGGTTTGCGCAGATACCGTCCTGGCATGCCGCGGTGAACCGTGTCATCCCCGTGGCGATTCGCCGTTGGCGTAAAGCCTGGTTTTCCGCGCCGATTAAAGCAGAACGCAAAGCCTTTCGCGATGCCGTACAGGCTGAGCGCTATGACGCTATCATCGACGCCCAGGGACTGGTGAAAAGCGCGGCGCTGGTCACACGTCTGGCGCATGGGGTTAAACACGGTATGGACTGGCAAACCGCGCGTGAACCGCTGGCCAGCCTGTTCTATAATCGCCGCCATCATATTGCCAGACAACAGCATGCCGTAGAGCGTACGCGCGAACTGTTTGCAAAAAGTTTAGGCTATCAAAAACCGGCGTCGCAGGGCGATTATGCCATTGCGCAGCATTTCCTTACCTTCGGAAGTACGGGTGAACAGCCCTATGCCGTCTTTTTGCATGCAACAACGCGCGATGATAAGCACTGGCCGGAAGCAAACTGGCGAGCGTTAATCGGTCTGTTAGCTGACAGTGGGATAAGCATTAAATTGCCCTGGGGCGCGCCTCATGAAGAAGCACGGGCGAAGAGGTTATCTGAGGGATTCGCTCACGTTGAGGTATTACCGCGAATGACGCTGGAAGGCGTCGCACGCGTGCTGGCGGGAGCAAAATTTGTCGTTTCAGTCGATACGGGGTTAAGCCATCTGACCGCCGCACTCGATCGACCTAATGTCACGTTGTACGGTCCTACGGATCCAGGGCTCATTGGTGGTTACGGGAAGAACCAGGTGGCGTGTCGTGCGCCAGGAAATCAATTAGCAATGCTAAACGCTGATTCAGTCCGCGACGAACTATCATCATTATTATAAAGGTAATTGAATGCCAACCTTGAGTCTTATCAGTCCCTGGCGCCACTACGCCACGAAGACGTCTTCAGCACTGGAAGTAACAACTTATTTGCTCTGTGCCATCACGCTGATTGTCGCAATGTTTGATAATACGCTAAGCATGAAGTTATATAATGTTACGGCGATATTGGGTCTGTTGGCGCTGCTATTACGCGGTAAACCTGAAAGCTATTCGGTACAGTATTGGTTGCTACCGCTCGCTATTTTTATCATCGGCGCGCTGGACGTCGTCTGGTATTCCGCCTTTAAGGTTGATCATTCTCCCTTTCGCGCGACCTATCACAGTTATTTGAACACGGCGAAAATCTTTCTCTTTGGCGCTTTTCTTACTTTGCTGGCGCTGACGTCAAGAATTCGCTTTAAGAAAGAGTTACCGCTTTATATCCTGTATTCGCTGTCATTTTTTATCGCGGGATATGCATATTACATAAAATCCACTACTGGCATGGCTCGTCTTGATTTCGGCATTGGTACGGCTACGGGCGCCGCCTACTCCATTATGTTTGTCGGGATTGTCAGCGGAATATCGATTCTCTACACCCAGCGGAATCACCCGATATTATTTTTATTGAATGCCATCGCGATATTCTATGCCCTGGCACTTACCCAGACGCGTTCCACTCTGTTGATCTTCCCGGTGATCTGTGCGCTGTCGTTGGTTGCCGGGTATATCAAGTCGCCAAAAAAACTCTTCTTTTCAGTCATTGGCTTTTTGATTGCGCTGGTTGTCCTGATCGCCATATTCAGTAAGCCGATTTATAACCGTTATCATGAAGGTGTTTCAGATTTGAATCGCTACAGTCAGGGCAACAGCAATAGTTCTCTGGGCGCTCGGCTGGCGATGTATGAGATTGGTTTTGATATCTTTAAAGACGCGCCGTTCGCGGCACGCTCGGCCGATACGCGGGCACAGCGAATGACGGAATTAGCGAAAGAACATAAGTACCTGCAAGGCGCACTCGAATTTTCGAATGTCCATTTGCACAATGAACTCATCGAAGCCGCCTCACTGAAAGGGATTGCCGGGGTTCTGTCGACGCTTTTCTTCTATATCGCGTTGTTCTTTACGGTCTATTATCACCGTTCGCTGGGACTGTTTGCATTAACGTTAGCCGCCATTGGAATCGGGCTGAGTGATGTTATTCTCTGGTCTCGGAGCGTACCAATCATCTTAATAACCGCGATCGTTTTAATGCTTTTCCTCAAGAAAAACCGACAGCACGGCGATATTGCGTCACAATAACCTGACGATCAGAAGTGAGCTATCACTCACTTCTGGTGTTTTGACAGCAACCCCTCTACCGATTCAGTCAGCACCTTCAGGCTAATATCCTTCACCGTATACGTCGGAGAGACCACCTGTAACGCATTGCAGTTATTCGGTGCCCAGATAAGGTGTGAGGGGTAGGTCGTTTGTCGCGCATTTGGATAAAGCGCGAGCGTAGGAATTTCATATGCCGATGCAATATGGACCAGTGCAGTATCCACGGAGATGACATACTGACTGAATTTTGTCAGTGCAACCGTATAAATGAATTCTTTAAAGGGCAGTGATTCAATGCCCGGTATCGCAATAGAGCGAATATCTTCGGCTAAGCCGGTAAAAATAATTCGGTAATCCGGATACTGTTTACAGAGATGCGAATAAATCGTACCGATCTGCTCATCAGACAGCCGGCAGATTTTCTTTGCCCCTAATGCATTGATAATAATTATTTTTGAGTCGCCAACAAAATTCAGAACATCTTTTTCAACCGACTCTGGCAGAGGTAAATCATAACTCACATCAAATTCATGACGTTCATCGCCATAAAAATGACGCAGTATTTCACTGGCCCGTGTACACATGTGCGCCGTTAACTTCTCATCATGCGGATGGTAAACGGTGTAGTAACGTTTATACCACTTATCAAAACCCAGGATATGAGCGTGTCTGACACCCGACAGCAACAGGCTGTGACCAAAGGAAGGCATGGTTTCAAAAGGATCAAGTACGATATCGAAAGATTCGCGGGAAAGACATTTACGTAATGCCAGTACATCACTGATTGCATTTGATTTTTTAATATAAAACTGATGTATGCGACGATTACCAGAAAGAAACGCTTTCCCCGTTTCTGTGGTTAATATTGACAGTTGTACACCACGATTAGTCAGTTCGCGATACAGCGAACTCAATACAATTAAATCGCCTAACTTGTTGTTATCATGGATTAGCAAGCAAGTCTTAATCTTGTCTGCATTAATTTTTGCTTTCTTTTTCCTGGCGAAGAAAAATGACAAAAAATTAATCTTAATTTTATTAATGCAGAATCTTTTTTTCTTATGAAAAGCACCTAAACCCATGCGAGTTACCACACTACAAATATAAAAGAGGTTAATACTAACTTACATAAGAATCGGCACGATCGTGAAGATCGTGCGCATTGTTCCTGATGTGCTGTCTGGAGGGTAACGCTGCGACATCCGCTGCCTTAATATAGGGAATAATATCATAGCTTATTGCGGTATCGTCAGACAGATTATAGATATTAAAGTCGTCAACGCTCTCACACATGAACTGGAAAAATGGCAGAATTTTGATTAAATCCTTGCTCAGTTCAGAAGGCATTGGATTGCGACTCTCATCATAAAAACGCGCACAGCTTCCGGTGATATCTAATCCGGAACAGATCGTGTTGTCATAACCTAATGAATACGCTATCTGCATCGCCGTATACGCCACTGTATGGCATGAGCAGTAACCTAAACTGATATCTTTACTAAATCCCACCAGTCTTTTACGTTTAGAAATGGGCACCCGAATCAAGAGGTTCTTATTCCATTTTGAAAGCATTTCTAGCTTCAGTTTCTTGAAAAAGCCGCCTTTTTCACGTTTATAAAATGCGCGTAAAATCAAACAATGAGTCCGCATATATTTCTTATCTTCTTCAGTAGCGGCTTCATAAACATCCATATTAACGACAGTAAACTTACTCGCCCGGCTAAATTTATAAAAATCGTGACGTCTTTGTAGCAAAAAACGCGCATCTGTTAAGACATAAATGAAGGGAGTAATATTATTACTGAGCAAGTATTCCGCAGCGCCGTTAACAGTAATGACATCATTGTTCTGCAAAAGAGAAAGCGGTGTCCATCGGGAGGTGGGTCCCGATAAGAAAATGATCACGTTATCAGATGTTCTGTTGGCAATAAGTTGCTGAACACCTGCTCGAGTTATAAACTTAACATTACTCATATGAAACCTGTAGGTTTGTCATGCAACTTAAATCACGATGAATCTTTGAGGAAAGTGTTCATGGTTTATCTTTAGCGAGGATGAGCAAACCAGACCGACCAGATTTGCTCACAAAATATACAAACTCATTTTTGCATTTAGAACGACTAAAAGCAATATTCTAAATAATCACATTGAAGCTTAGCGCACACTTTTACCTTTCAGACGGCGCAGGAAATTCCGCCATTTTTTCTTATAAACCAGCAGATAAAACCCCAAGTCTTTTCTATTATTTTCAATACCATAGTGGCGTTCTAAATCAATACGATCTTTCGCCATTCTCTGTCGGGAGGGTCTTTTTCCGGACAGATCGATTATTCTTATTTCATCATTTTGTAATATGAAGTTACCTTTATGCGGATCACCTGAGACCATACCATGCTGATGCAACCCTTGAATGGATTGCTTTATCTTCTCTTTCACATCATCGGAGATGACAGGCAGGTCTACCAGTTCAACCCCCTCGATATACTCAATGATCATGATGTAAGTATGCACATAACGAAGGGTCTTCACTTCAGCAAGCAAATAAAAGTCATTTAAGGCGTCAAAACCTTCCTGCCGCACGCGATCGGTCTGGTAAAAAAGCTTTTCGTAGTAATCCCCTTTAACCAACGACTTAAAAAATCGCTCAGTATTTTTTACTTTAGGGTGAAATACTTTCAGGATATATTTCCCATGGTCAGTATCAATTAATACGACCTTGGTATCCTCAATACTACGAAAGACTCTTAACACTTTAAGATTATGCGTTAAAAAATCATTGAAAATATCAATGTATTTCTCGCCATCTTGTTTTACAAATACGGTATAGTTTTTAATTTTTGTTTCAGTGATCATAATTATAAAGGTATTATTTCGCTAAAATTTTACGATAGAGGTACGCTACACCCGCAATTACTCCACGCAGATAATGTTTTTGAACCAAAAGATGTTTATATCTTTTTTTATACTCAACCATCGTTCGCGCATCTTTAGCAGGAACCCCTTTCCACGGTGATTTAATAAATGCATTAGTATAATAAATCGCGGAGGGATAATTTGCCCAGGCATGCCAGGGTTTTGTCGCCCCTGTATAGTGAATCAGTTTTGTATCAGCATGGATTATATTTAAATATTTTTTATGCGTCTTATCGCTTAATTCACTTTTAATGGTATAAATTGTATTGTATTCACGAGGTAAAAAATTAACTTTATCGCGCAGCAGTATATTCAGGACATCCTGATCCGGATATTTAAAAAAAGTTGCACTTCCATCACTGTCTGTCAAAAGAGACAACGCCCTGGCAGTTAATTGGTTCTCAGCCCATCGCCTTAGATTTATCAAGACAACACCGGAGTTGAAATATCGACCCTGAAGATTAAAAGAGGGTAGCCTTTCATTTACCCTAGACTGTATTGAGTCAACATCTTTTACCACGGCAGCGACGTTATCATTGAGATCAAGGTCCAGAAGATAGTCCAGAGAGCCTTTGCAAATGACATCAGCATCAAGATACAGCAATTTTTCCAGTTTATAGTGAAAAAAATCAAAAGCGAAAAGTCGAAAATACATGGCTCTTGACCAGACCTGTGTTTTCGGCAATACCTCAAGGCATTTGACATTGATAAGGTATAATGAAATTTTTATCTTATGCTCTTGCACCAGCGCTTCAATCTTATCAACGAAGCTTTGTGTATAGTTATCGCAGATAATATGAAAAGCAACATTTATATCATTATGAATTAATACCGAGGTAATAGACACCCCGACACCATCAAGATAGTTTTCATCAATTCCATAAGAGATATTTAATGTATTACCATTATTATCATAGCGCTCATCAAAAACTTTATATTCTGCTATCTCTATTTCAGGAAATGAGTCCACTGCGCCACCTATAATTATATTTATTTAATAATTTTGCTTTTAAAGTAAAGTGCATAATCTACCAGACCAGAGAAATATTGCTTCTGGTTGAACATATGCTTCGCCGCATAACGCAACTGATGACTGTTGTTAGGTTTCAGCAATTCAACATTACACCAGGGTGATAACTTTTTCGCATTCAAAAAGCTTTGCGCGATAGGGTAGTTGCCCCATTGATGCCAGGGCTTAGTCGGCCCAATATAATGAATGAACACCGTATTTTCATCCACAGGGTTAACCACATCACGCTTTAATTCGTAATTGATGCTGAATTGGGTATTAAACTTCTTGCCAATAAAACGCGCCTTGCCGACCAGCAACATATTCAGTACATCCTGGTCCAGGTGAGTGATACGCTGTACTACATCAGGATCGCGTAACATCTCGATAGCCTTGCGGGAAATATCTTCAGCAGTCCAGACAGGAAGATTAATCAGCAAAAAGCCCGCATTAAAGTAGCCAGAAACCAGTCCCGGCGTTGCCAGACTGACTGAGCGTTTCGTCCACCACTCTGACTCTCCCTCCGCTACCACGGCCGCAATTTCATGTTCAGCAAACTGGAGGTCAATCAGTTCTTGTACACTTCCCTGACAGGCAATATCTGCATCCAGATACAGTACCCTGTCTATTTTTCCAGCGAAGTGGTCGGCGATAATAAACCGGAAGTACGTTGCATATGACCAGTTTTTAGTACTTGGTAATAATTTCAACTGCTCACAGTCAACGAGATACACCACGATTTGGGTGGCGTATTGCTTTGCCAACGCATTAAATCGCGCCTGTTCATCATTGCTAAATGAGTCCGTAAAGACATGAAAGGAAAATGGTGTATCGGGGTTAGCAATCAGTATTGACGCAATGGACACACCGCAACCAAAAAGGAAGTTCTTGTCGATGCCATACGCAATATTAAAGTTATCAACATCACTATATTCTGCATAGTTATAATCTAAAGTCAGCTGAATGACTTTTTCTTCAAAATACGTTTGAGTCATAGTGATCACTTATTGATTTTGGAAAATATCGCACTTCTTAAATGCTGGAAATAGACTTCATTATAGAAGTTTTCTATCGTCTCAGGAATAAGATGACTATCATACTTCATCTGACCTGAGAGGATTTGATTGAGCAGATGAGTAAACTGTTGGAGATCCTTCGGAGGATACAATTCACCATTGATACCCGGTTTGATCATATCCCGTGGACCAGACATACAGTCAGAGCTAATGCAAGGAATGCCATACGACATGGCTTCAAGTATCGCCATGCCAAATCCCTCAAAGGATGACGTGAGCAACAATGCCGATACTTTTTTAATGTCATTTCGAACTACCTGCCATGGATTGACCTGCCAACCATGCCAGGTAATACGATTATCAATCCCCAGTTCTCGTCCATAGGACTGACATTTTTCAAAATCTGAACCGTCACCAACGACATGCAACCGCCATTCGCCTTCCGCATGGGATAATCCATCCAGCAGATCCTTAATCCTTTTTTGCCCTTCAAACTTCATCCTTCCGACATACAGAAAGACTGCGGGTTGGCCTTTTTCTGGTTGTGGAATAATTTCTGACTTTCTGGAAACGGGATTATAAACAACGGTAATATTTTTTTGATCAATACCCCGTTCGATCATCTGGTGTTTGATACCACTACTGATTGCCAGATGATAATCTGCCCAGCTAACACATTCGGCGTGTTTTTTATGATCCAGCGAAAAATGTGGCCAGGAGAATATCGTAAAATTCTGCTCTGCTTTCTTCCGCGCTTTACTGGCGAACAGGCAAGACAGCACATCAATACAGATCACCACATCGGGTTCTGTTTTCTTTAGCCAGTGGCTAAACGTGTGGATATGCTTTGCCCGACGTAAAAAGCCCAGACGGATAGTGGAGAAAGAGCATGAGTAGTTAATACCGCTTAACCATGCCTTATCCATTTTGTCATGTCGGCAAAAGAAAAACATCTCACACTGGATTGCAGAATGTTCAGCCTGAAAGTTGTTGATAACATCCCGGATGACCGTTTCCATTCCACCAAACCCGGACACAGCTTCGCCAATAAATGCGATTTTCATAATTTTTTGCTTTACATTAAATATTGAGCCATCGTTATTGATACTCATTGTTCTTGAATTCGTTGATTATCGTTTCCAACATGCAGTCAGGACTGTATTTATATAAAATATCATGTGTAACAGGCTCGACAGGCGCATCAAGAAAAGACTCAAACTGATCCCACACATGATATCCTAGGATAAAGAAACGTTCTTTTACATATATATCAGAATTCAATATACTTTTATTATTGGTGATTACTTTTTTATTAAAATACAGGGCTTCTAATATACGTAAAGTCCAGCCAGTTTGATCTTCCCGTGTTATGTCAATAAGTACATCTGATGCCAACGAGCGTTTTAAATTTTCATTAAAGGATAAAGGTTTATTTATTATATAACTCGAATCATACTTGCTGTTATCATCACCGACAACGTTAAAATCCAGGGTGACATTGTATGACATTAACGTGCTTGCAAGTTCCGTTAATAACTTTAACCTGTTTTTATCTTTACCCAAGAAATAGCAAACTGATTTTTCGTTTCTTCTTTCATCAGAAATATACTGTGTTACTTCATGGAGTCCAACAGGGAAAAATTGCTCTAAATGTTTTACTTTTTGAACCTTAATATCCTTTCGCTCAAAATCATAAATAAAATCAAAAGAGTCTGCATGTTTTTCAATAAATGACTCATTCACAGAGTTTCTTAACAGAAGAACTTTATGACATTTTAGATTAGTAATGATTTGAGGGGTGATGCCTTTAGTTATAACACTATCATTAAATACGGCAATGTCGTGCGATTCCAACCCCTGGAGATAGGTTTTAATAAACTGCTTCCCCAACCAATTGGTATTGATGTCTAGTTTTCTTATTTTTTTTGCAACCCACACATACCGGGATGGGACTGAAATATTAGCTACCTGATAATGTTTTTGTAGGTAACCAATCATGTTTAGTTCATAATCAGCTTTCCAGTTTATAAAATATACTGTCATCTAAGATCACACTATCAGTGTTTTATAAATACACAAATAAAAAATCTAAATCATAGACCTTTACGTTGTGTCCGCTCTCTGATTTGCACAGCTTTTGTCTCGGCATGTGATATCAGGTTCGATTCTTCGTGCAGAATCGTTTTCAGCGAAGCATCAAAATAAACCCGCATAAACCGCCAGATATCCCGCTGTGTCAACCCGATGTTTAGCGACGAAAAATAGAGGCCAATCAGGTCTTTATCACGCCAGCGGCGAGGAACTTTCGTACGAATCTGTGCCCTGTGTAGATCAATAACCGAAATCTTTAAGTCTTCTTTATTGCCTGAAAAAGGCAGATGCAGCAGGAAGTGGCAGATATAGCAATCACGGTGATTGATTCCACCAGCGTGCATCTTGCGCACCATCGTGGCCACACGGTCAATAATCATCCACTTGACGTTGACGTCCGGTGGATTCGTTGCCCAATCCACACAATAGTCTTCCAGACTAATGGTCGGCGTGAGATCTTCGGTAATAATAAACGACGTTTTGGTCAGAGGGTTGAGCCCTTTCTCACCGAAACCAACTCCATACATCGTATCCACGCCTAAATCCTGGAGGCGATGAATAGCGTTCCATTCTCTGTCAGCGCCCAAAACCGGCATCCGCAGCGAGAGAAGGTTTTTGACAATTTCCTTGAGAGAAGTACCCCGATGCCATTTAAGGAAATAGCTTTTCCCCGCCAGTTCAAATCGCAGCGTACGACGAGTTTCCAGCTCCCTGAAGACTTCACCCTGCAGCGTTTTGACTTCCTCAAACGCGTCTTTCCCGCGCCATAATGTGGCTAACGGTTCTTTCAATTCAACCATCCAGACCACCTGTAATAATGTCCGCCGCCTTTTCCGGCAGACTGTACAAATCTTGCGTATCCGCATAATGCCGCGCGTTTTCTGCCCACGCTGCACGCAATGACGGCTGGGTCAGCGCTTTACGCAAAATGTCGTTCAACGCGTCCTGCCGCCAGGGTTCTTCAATGACATCGCCACAGTTAACCTGCGTAATATAATGCGCATAACCGCAAACGGCCGTGGTCAACACTGGCAAGCCAGCAGTAATCGCCTCCAGCAGAACAATACCTGCCGCTTCCTGATAGGCCGGGTGCAGTAACAAATCGGCGGCAGCCATCAACTCCGCGACATCATTGCGTCCGGAGAAAAAATGTACATTACTGCGCACGCCGCGTTTTTCTGCCAGCGCTTCAAATTTGCGTGGCTTATCCTGACCGACAATATACAAAAGTGTGTTATGCCGCAGCGCCGCCGGAAGTGACGCAAGTGCTTCAATCGAACGATCCACCCCTTTGCGGGTAAAATCAGAGCCAACCTGCAACAGTAAGTTTTGCTGCTCCGAAATACCGTTCTTCTGGCGAACGATTTCACGGGCATTCGGGATTTGCGCACTGTATTTTCTGTCCGGGTAAATCCCCGGAGGGAGAATATGAAAACGCTCCGCTTCGGTTTGATAATGCTTCTGGAAATCAGCAATCTGCGTATCCGTCAGCATTAATAACTGCGTCGGTTTACCCTGTTCAAACGTTGCCCGTTCAAACGCCGCATAATGACGATAACGGGAGGTCAGACGATAGAAAAAGCCTTTTTCTTGCTCAACTTTTTCGGCATAACAGACATCCGCGGCAAAATAGACATCCAGGCCTGGCATCTTGTTAAACCCTACGACCCTGTCAACGGGATGCTCACGCAAATGCGCCTGTACCCAGGCATAATATTCCGCATTACGCCCATGGTTGGTCCGCGATTTAACCGGTACACGAATGAGCTCAAAAGCATCCGGGCATTCTCCGTCCCACGATTGGGTATAAATACGGACCTGATGACCTCGGGCTGCGACGGTTTGCGCAATGCGCATAAAGTCACGTTGTAGTCCGCCGAACGGAAAATACTTATACAAACAAAAAGCCACGATCATACTGGCGCATCCATTTCGATAATTTGCGCGTTCTGCGGCAACAGTTTTTCCGTTGCCGCAATCACATCCTCAACGGGAATAACGGACATATATTTTTTGTTACGGTCCAGCTCAGATCGTTTAGGCATCGGCTGATAGTCCCCTGCCCAGAACTGAATAATATTGTCAGTCCAGGGGCGCCAGAAGACATGGTCTGTCGCGCCAAATAGACATATCACCGGCGTTTTGACCGCCGCGGCGATATGCCCTGGGGCTGAATCAACGCCAATAAAAAGGGCGGCATGATCAATCAGCGCGCCTAATTCCGGGAATCGGGTTTTACCTGCCAGCCCGGTTACCGGTTTGGTTTCGCACCCCAGCGCAATCTCTTCCACACAGGCTAAATCGTCAGCAGAAGGGCCGGACGTCAGCACGACCTGATAACCACGACGTTCAAGAGCATCAATGACGCGGGAAAATTTGTCATTATCCCAGCACTTAAATAACTGCCTTGCCGTAGGTTGAATCACCACATACTGATGCGTCACGCCAAGCTGGCGCAACTGCCGACGCATATTCTCCCAGTGTTCAGGTCGATAGCTCATCGTCGTTTCAGTAACAATATGCTCCAGCCCCAGCGGTTTGAGTGCTGACAGCGTACGTTCGACAACGTGTTCGCCGGAATAGGGAACGAGATGGGTAAAACTCTGTTTCCAGAATGCAGACTGCCGGTTGGCGAAATCCTGGGATATTTTTACTTTTGCGTGTAAAAAACGGACAATCAGCGCCACGATCCACTGATCGGTCAGGTTGATGACCAGATCATATTGGTTGTTGCGTAAGGTCTTAATCAGCGAAAGCGTATTTTTAATTTTCTCTGCCGCCCCTGTTCCCTTATTACTGATGCCATAAAGGGTATTAATCTCGGGGTTTTCCGACAAAATAGGCATCGTATCCTGGTAAAGAAGCATATCGATTTTGGCGTCAGGATAGTTCTGCTTCAGCGTACTGATAACGGGAGTGGTTAATAGCATATCCCCGTGGAAACGCATCTTGATGACCAGAATTTTTCGAAAAGGCTTTTCCACACGCGACTCTTTTGTTGTGATTGTCCGATAAAGTTAAGCAGAAAACAGCACGCTACCGCCCCAGGCTCAACAGCTACCCGATCACTGATATTGCACTGACTTTTACGCGCTAGTGTATCACTTCTTTCGCTGCGATCCGACTCGAATAAATTAACCGCAAAGTGGGTGTTTTTCTTTTTTAAATCAAATCGATATTAACCTGAGCATCGTTTTTTTCGTCACCGATTGGCTCGGTTAACAACGGCAATAGCAGTAAAAATCAATAAATGGCATAAAAATTCAAAAAAGATGAGCCGGGCTGGCGGAATAAGTCGGACTTAAAGCTATTTAAGTCAAAAACAGGAAAAGTAATGGTAAAGCCCTGGCTAAATACATAGAATCCCCAGCACATCCATAAGTCAGCTATTTACTATGCTCGAATTGCTTTACACCGCCCTTCTCTACCTTATTCAGCCTTTGATCTGGATACGGCTTTGGGTGCGCGGACGTAAGGCCCCGGCCTACCGTAAACGCTGGGGTGAACGCTACGGTTTTTACCGTCGCCCCCTGAAACCGGGCGGGATTATGCTCCATTCCGTCTCTGTCGGCGAAACACTGGCAGCCATTCCTTTGGTTCGCGCCCTGCGACATCGCTACCCCGATCTACCGATCACGGTCACCACGATGACGCCAACCGGCTCCGAGCGTGTCCAGTCAGCCTTCGGTAGCGATGTTCAGCACGTCTACCTGCCTTACGATTTACCCGATGCGCTGAGTCGCTTTCTGAACAAGGTTGATCCTAAGCTGGTGCTGATTATGGAAACGGAGCTATGGCCGAACCTGATTGCCGCGCTTCATAAACGGCATATTCCACTGGTCATCGCCAATGCGCGTCTTTCTGCCCGCTCCGCTGACGGTTACGCGAAGTTGGGGAAATTTATCCGCCGAATCCTTCGTCGTATTACGCTAATTGCAGCGCAAAATGAAGAGGATGGTCAGCGCTTTGTGACGCTGGGCGCGAAGAACAATCAGGTGACCGTCACCGGCAGTCTGAAGTTCGATATTTCCGTGACGCCACAGCTTGCCGCAAAAGCTGTTACGCTGCGTCGCCAGTGGGCGCCGCATCGCCCGGTGTGGATCGCAACCAGTACTCATGATGGTGAAGAGAGTATTATCATCGCCGCGCATCAGGCATTGTTACACCAGTTCCCCAACCTGCTGTTGATTCTGGTCCCGCGTCATCCGGAACGCTTCCCGGATGCGATTAACCTCGTGCGTGAAGCCGGGCTAAGCTATACCACCCGTTCCTCCGGCGAAGTCCCCTCGGCCAGTACCCTGGTCGTTGTAGGTGACACGATGGGTGAACTGATGCTGCTTTACGGAATTGCGGATCTGGCATTTGTCGGAGGATCACTGGTTGAACGTGGCGGACATAACCCGCTGGAAGCCGCGGCACACGCAATTCCGGTGCTAATGGGACCCCATACCTTCAATTTCAAAGATATTTGCGCCCGTCTGGAGCAGGCCAGCGGTTTGATTACGGTCACGGACGCCACAAGTCTTGCCAAAGAGGTTTCCTCTTTACTGACCGATGCCGATTATCGTAATTTCTATGGTCGTCACGCAGTTGAAGTTCTCTATCAAAACCAGGGGGCGTTACAGCGCCTGCTACAGCTGCTGGAACCTTATCTGCCACCGAAAACGCATTGAGGGCTGTTATGCAAAAACGGGCGATTTATCCAGGTACTTTTGATCCGTTGACGAACGGCCATATCGATATCATCACGCGTGCTACGCAGATGTTTGATCATGTCATTCTGGCGATTGCGGCAAGTCCCGGTAAAAAACCGATGTTCAGCCTTGAAGAACGTGTCGCGCTGGCTCAGCAGGCCACTGCCCATCTGTCTGGCGTTGAAGTGCTAGGTTTTAGCGATCTGATGGCCAACTTTGCGCGTGAGCAACAGGCCAACATCCTGATTCGTGGATTGCGCGCCGTCGCGGATTTTGAATACGAAATGCAGTTGGCCCACATGAATCGGCATTTGATGCCAGAGCTGGAAAGCGTCTTTCTGATGCCTTCTAAAGAGTGGTCCTTCATCTCATCGTCACTGGTGAAAGAAGTGGCCCGCCATCAGGGTGATGTCACCCACTTCCTTCCCGAGAATATTCATCAGGCGCTGTTGGCAAAGCTCAAATAGCGCCCCGCATCCGGGACGCCCCGTCTTACTTCTGGCACTGACGGCAATAGAACGTCGCACGCTGCGCGTGTTTCGATGCTACGATCGGCGTTCCGCACACTCTGCATGGCTCACCTTTACGGCCATAGACCTGCAACTCTTGAGCAAAATAGCCCGGTTTACCATCGCTTTGCAGAAAATCTTTCAGCGTCGTTCCCCCCTGTTCTATTGAACGCAGCAGAACGGCCTTAATCACGCGCACCAGCAGTTCATATTCAGCCGGCGACAATGACGACGCCAGACGGTCAGGATGAATACCCGCAGCAAACAGGGATTCACTGGCGTAGATATTTCCGACCCCCACGACCAGCTTATTATCCATCAACCAGGGTTTAATCGCCGTTTTCTTCTTCGCACATTTCTGTTGCAGGTATTCGCCGTTGAAAGCATCGCTTAGCGGTTCAGGACCGAGATGCGCCAGTACGTTGTGCCCTTCCAGTTCTTTCGTCCACAGCCAGGCACCAAAGCGACGGGGATCGATGTAGCGCAGGACTTTACCGTTACTCATCACTAAATCGACATGGTCATGTTTTTCTGCCGGCAGTTCTTCAGGAAGGATACGTAGACTGCCTGACATCCCCAGGTGAATGATGATCCAGCCATCGGGTAGCTCCAGCAGAAGGTATTTCGCACGGCGCTGAACGCTGAGCACCGGTTTGTCGCTCAGACGGTAGATCTCTTCTGATACCGGCCAACGCAGACGTCCATTACGCACATTGGCATGCAGAATGGTTGCCCCGACCAGATGCGGTTCAATACCGCGGCGGCTGGTTTCGACTTCAGGTAATTCAGGCATAACGTCTCCGGCTGTGTATCAGGTCTCACTAATATGGGGATGGCCAGAAAACAAAAAACCCCGCCGAAGCGAGGTTTTTCATTACAGCAAAGCGAGACTTACTTAATTTTCGCTTCTTTGTAGAGAACGTGCTGACGGACAACTGGATCGAATTTTTTCAGTTCCAGTTTTTCCGGCTTAGTACGTTTGTTCTTCGTGGTGGTATAGAAGTGACCAGTACCAGCAGAAGAAACCAGCTTGATCTTCTCACGAATACCTTTAGCCATGATTTATTTCCTCTTAGTACTTAGTACTTTTCGCCACGGGCACGCAGTTCAGACAGAACTGTATCGATGCCTTTCTTATCAATTACACGCATACCTTTAGCAGATACACGCAGGGTGACAAAACGCTTTTCGCTCTCAACCCAGAAACGGTGAGAGTGCAGGTTAGGCAGGAAACGGCGTTTAGTCGCGTTCAGTGCGTGGGAACGGTTGTTACCGGTCACCGGACGCTTGCCAGTAACTTGGCAGACTCGGGACATGTCTATTCTCCAAAAATCAAATTAGCTCGAGCTTCGTATGGGGTATCGGCGCCTCGTCAGGCTTTACAGCCCGGTCATCGCGGTTCTACACCTCACCCTTCAAGCTGCCTTAACGCAACGTGAATGATTGGGTGTCTAAGTGAACACTCGATTGCCAGGCCCAAATGCCAAACCCGAGATTCTCAAAGGTGGCGTAGTATACGCTGAGTCAGCGATGTGCTCAAGTCCCGAACAGACAAAGATCCCGATGGATCGCGCAAAGTGCGTCAAATCCAACCTCGTTCCGCAAACGAAACGTACTCTCCGCGTCCAATGACAAGGTGATCAAGCACACGGATATCCATGAACTGACAGCATTTTACGACACGCTCGGTGATAAGTTTATCCGCTTTGCTCGGCTCTGCACACCCCGACGGATGATTATGGGCAAGGATCACCGCAGATGCATTGATTTTTATCGCTTCACGAATAATTTCACGCGGATGGATCTCAACATGGGTGAGTGTGCCAGAGAAAAGGCGGCTATGTTTAATGACATGGTGTTGAGAATCGAGAAAAACCACCATGAAAACTTCCCGCGCCTCCCCCGCTAATTGGCTCTGCAAAAAATCCCGTGTTAACACCGGGCTGAGTAATGGGTTCGTACCTTTTATTTGCACTTCATAAAAGCGCCTGGCCAGTTCCGCGATGCCTTTAAGCTGCGCATACTTTGCTACGCCAATCCCTGTCACCGCGCTGAATTGAGAGTAGTCCGCCGTCAACAAGCTATAAAGAGAGCCAAAATGTTCCAGGATCTCTTTTGCCAGTGCAAAGACATCTTTCCCGGGCGTTCCGGTCCGTAAGAAGAGCGCCAGTAGTTCGTCATCCGTCAGCGTATCGACCCCAAGCGCCAACAGTTTTTCCCTCGGCAGCACATATTCAGCAGTTTCCATCCCCACACCTCCTCATGCCAGCATGCATGGTGGCACGGCCCGTAGGGGGAATCGACGTACAATTTTCACTCCTGCGTAGCGCCTCGCAAAGTGATTCATGGGTGAACGCACGACAGTTTACGGATTGTGATAAAATATCCGCCTTCTGGTGTAATCCAACAGGAATGATCATGATGAGCCTGGCCGGTAAAAAAATCGTTCTCGGCGTCAGCGGCGGCATTGCTGCCTACAAAACCCCTGAACTGGTGCGTCGTCTGCGCGAACGCGGCGCTGATGTCCGTGTGGCAATGACCGAGGCGGCTAAAGCCTTTATTACCCCACTCAGCTTACAGGCGGTTTCCGGGTATCCCGTTTCCGACAGCCTGCTGGATCCCGCGGCAGAGGCCGCAATGGGCCATATTGAGTTAGGAAAATGGGCCGACCTGGTGATTCTCGCCCCGGCCACCGCAGATCTTATCGCGCGTGTCGCAGCCGGCATGGCAAACGATCTGGTGTCTACGATTTGTCTGGCTACCCCTGCGCCCGTTGCTGTTTTACCGGCAATGAACCAGCAGATGTACCGGGCTGCGGCAACGCAGCATAATCTGGGCGTTCTGGCTTCTCGTGGGTTGCTCATCTGGGGACCAGACAGCGGCAGCCAGGCATGCGGTGATGTAGGGCCGGGCCGTATGCTGGATCCTTTAACGATTGTCGATATGGCCGCGGCACATTTCGTCCCTGTCAACGATCTGCAACATCTTAACATCATGATTACCGCGGGCCCGACGCGCGAACCGCTCGATCCGGTGCGCTACATTTCCAACCACAGCTCCGGCAAAATGGGGTTTGCCATCGCCGCCGCCGCAGCCCGTCGCGGGGCGAACGTTACGCTGGTCGCCGGCCCGGTATCATTACCCACGCCGCCTTTTGTACAGCGTGTTGATGTGATGACCGCTCTGGAAATGGAAGCGGCGGTACAATCCGCCGTCCAACAGCAACATATTTTTATCGGCTGCGCTGCCGTAGCAGACTATCGCGCCGCAATTGTCGCCCAGGAAAAAATTAAGAAACAAGCAACACAAGGTGATGAATTAACAATAAAAATGGTCAAGAACCCAGACATCATCGCCGGGGTTGCCGCACGTAAAGACCATCGCCCCTATGTCGTTGGGTTTGCCGCGGAAACGAATAATGTGGAAGAATATGCCCGGCAAAAACGTATCCGTAAAAACCTTGATTTGATCTGTGCAAACGATGTTTCGCTTTCAACTCAAGGGTTTAATAGCGACAGCAACGCTTTACACCTTTTCTGGCAGGATGGAGATAAAGTCTTACCGCTTGAGCGCAAAGCACTCCTGGGCCAATTATTACTCGACGAGATCGTGACCCGTTATGATGAAAAAAATCGACGTTAAGATTCTGGACCCGCGTGTCGGCAAGCAATTCCCGCTGCCGACGTATGCCACCTCCGGCTCCGCCGGACTTGACCTGCGGGCTTGTCTCGATGACGCCGTAGAACTGGCGCCGGGCGCAACCACGCTGCTGCCAACCGGGCTGGCTATTCACATCGCCGATCCGTCTCTGGCTGCCGTCATCCTGCCGCGTTCGGGTCTGGGCCATAAGCATGGTATCGTGCTGGGCAACCTGGTGGGGTTGATTGATTCTGACTATCAGGGGCAGCTAATGGTATCCGTCTGGAACCG
Organism: Citrobacter sp. LST-B2; assembly: GCF_057983045.1. NCBI lineage: Bacteria > Pseudomonadati > Pseudomonadota > Gammaproteobacteria > Enterobacterales > Enterobacteriaceae > Citrobacter > Citrobacter sp. LST-B2. Next base: position 118,235 of record NZ_CP192598.1, on the reverse strand, counting down.
TGGTCAGGACAGTTTTACCATTGAGCCGGGCGAACGTATCGCACAGATGGTCTTTGTGCCAGTCGTGCAGGCCGAATTTAATCTGGTGGAAGAGTTTGATGCCACCCACCGTGGTGAAGGCGGTTTCGGCCATTCCGGTCGTAAGTAAGAAAGTTACGCATCCCGATAACGTCATAACATCACCGCAAGCCCTGGGTTTGCGGTCATAGTGTGGATGCTCGCCTGCAAGTGCTTATTTTCAGGGGTATTTTGTAACATGGCAGAAAAACAAACTGCGAAAAGGAATCGTCGCGAAGAAATACTTCAGTCTCTGGCGCTGATGCTGGAATCCAGTGATGGAAGCCAGCGCATCACAACAGCAAAACTGGCGGCTTCTGTCGGCGTTTCCGAAGCGGCATTGTATCGCCACTTTCCCAGCAAGACCCGCATGTTCGATAGCCTGATTGAGTTTATCGAAGACAGTCTGATCACCCGTATCAATTTGATTTTGAAAGATGAAAAAGATACTCACGCGCGTGTGCGCCTGATTGTGTTATTGATTCTGGGTTTCGGCGAACGCAATCCTGGCCTGACGCGCATCCTGACTGGACATGCGTTGATGTTTGAACAAGATCGCCTGCAAGGACGTATCAACCAACTGTTCGAACGCATTGAAGCACAACTGCGCCAGGTATTGCGGGAAAAGCGGATGCGTGAAGGTGAAGGGTACGTGACGGATGAAACGTTACTGGCAAGTCAACTGCTCGCCTTCTGCGAAGGTATGCTGTCGCGCTTTGTGCGTAGCGAATTCAAATACCGTCCTACGGATGATTTTGATGCCCGCTGGCCACTGCTCGCCGCGCAACTGCAGTAATGTTTGCCGGATAGCGCACGCGTTATCCGGCCACTCACGTTAAACGCCGAACGCTTCCCGATACGCCCGCACCGCTGCCAGATGCTCTGCCATTTCCGGCTTCTCTTCCAGATAGGCAATCAGGTCTTTCAGGGTGATGATGGAAATCACCTTACAGCCATAATCGCGCTCGACTTCCTGAATGGCAGAAATCTCGCCACGTCCGCGTTCCTGACGATCCAAAGAGATCAGCACACCAGCCAGCGTTGCACCATTGGCCTGGATGATTTCCATCGATTCCCGGATGGCCGTACCAGCGGTGATCACATCATCTACCAGCATCACGCGGCCTTGTAATGCGCTGCCAACCAGATTGCCACCTTCTCCGTGATCTTTGGCTTCTTTGCGGTTAAAGCAGTACGGCAGGTCTTTGTCATGATGTTCCGCCAGCGCGACCGCCGTGGTCGTCGCAATGGGAATGCCTTTGTAAGCCGGGCCAAAAAGCAGATCAAATTCAATGCCAGAATCCACTAATGCTTCAGCGTAAAAACGGCCTAACAGTGCCAGATCGCGCCCGGTATTAAACAGGCCGGCGTTGAAGAAATAGGGGCTCTTGCGCCCGGATTTCAGCGTGAACTCGCCAAACTTGAGTACCTGTTTGTTAAGCGCAAACTCAATAAACTGGCGTTGATAGGGTTTCATGGATTCGCTCCTCATTTCACTTTCATCGTTGACAAAATCTACGGACAAAAAAAAGGCGACTCATTGGTCGCCTTAAAATCAATTCTCTAGCGCCGCCTTCTGCGTCGCAACAATGGATTCGATTCCCCCTCGGGCCAGTGCCAGCAAGGTGAGAAGTTCTTCATGGCTGAACGGCTCACCTTCTGCCGTCCCCTGCACCTCAATGATTCGTCCATCTTCGGTCATCACCACGTTCATGTCGGTTTCCGCCGCTGAGTCTTCAACGTACTCTAGATCGCAGAGCGCTTCGCCGTTAACGATCCCCACGGATACCGCAGCAACCATCCCTTTCATCGGATTGGTTTTCAGCTTACCGCTGGCCACCAGTTTGTTCAGCGCATCTGCCAGCGCCACACAGGCACCGGTAATGGAAGCGGTACGCGTGCCGCCATCGGCCTGGATCACATCGCAGTCCAGGGTGATAGTAAATTCACCCAACGTTTTGAGATCGACTGCAGCGCGCAGCGCACGGGCGATCAGACGCTGAATTTCCATTGTACGGCCGCCCTGCTTGCCTTTTGCGGCTTCGCGCGCGTTACGGGTATGCGTTGCACGCGGCAACATGCCATATTCAGCGGTGATCCAGCCCTGGCCCTGACCTTTCAGAAAACGCGGTACGCCTTCTTCAATCGAGGCCGTGCACAGCACTTTGGTATCTCCAAATTCGACCAGCACCGAGCCTTCAGCGTGTTTTGTATAGTTACGGGTCAGGGTTACGGGACGCACCTGATTAGCGCTACGGCCTGCTGGACGCATATTGAGATCTCCGGCTTAAACGAATGTGGCTGCGCATTATACGGACTTCCGGCGGTTATTCCTATCCTGACAAGGCCGGGATGGCTATAATCCTCCCATCTCTCCTTTAAAAACAGGAACGTCTATGATCCGCAGTATGACCGCCTACGCCCGGCGTGAAATCAAGGGTGAATGGGGTAGCGCCACCTGGGAAATGCGCTCGGTAAACCAGCGTTATCTGGAAACTTACTTTCGTCTGCCGGAACAGTTCCGTAGCCTTGAGCCTGTTGTTCGTGAACGCATTCGTACGCGCCTGACGCGCGGTAAAGTCGAATGCATGCTGCGCTTTGAACCCGATGCCAGCGCGCAGGGCGAGCTCATCCTGAATGAAAAGCTCGCAAAACAACTCGTGAATGCGGCTAACTGGGTCAAAATGCAGAGTGATGAAGGGGAAATCAATCCGGTCGATATCCTGCGCTGGCCCGGTGTTATGGCAGCACAGGAGCAGGATCTGGACGCCATTGCTGCAGAAATCCTGACCGCACTCGACGGCACGCTCGACGATTTCATCGTTGCCCGCGAAACGGAAGGTCAGGCACTGAAAACGCTGATCGAACAACGTCTGGAAGGTGTCAGCGCTGAAGTTGTTAAGGTCCGCGCCCATATGCCAGAAATTCTGCAATGGCAGCGCGAGCGTCTGGTCGCTAAGCTTGAAGACGCTCAGGTCCAACTGGAAAACAACCGTCTGGAACAAGAACTGGTCCTGATGGCACAGCGCATTGATGTGGCAGAAGAACTGGATCGCCTGGACGCCCACGTTAAAGAAACCTACAACATCCTGAAGAAAAAAGAGGCAGTAGGCCGCCGTCTGGACTTCATGATGCAAGAATTCAATCGAGAATCGAATACGCTGGCGTCAAAATCCATTAATGCGGAAGTGACCAATTCCGCCATCGAACTGAAAGTTTTAATCGAGCAAATGCGCGAGCAGATCCAGAATATCGAGTAACGTTTCACGCGATCTCGCGTTGTCTCACTAAGTCTCGTCAGGATAAAAAGGCCATTGTAAATCATGGCCTTTTTTGTTTTATATAGTCTCATATCGTATCACTACAGCGCGTGTTCTGCGTGTACTTAAAGGTGTACTTATTCAGGTTTAAGTACACACATTTAAGTACACCCCCTCTGATGATGAGAGACATATGGGAAAACTGACAGACATACAAATCCGTACATGGATTAGAAACAATGAGCACTTTGCGGGTCGCTCTGACGGGAATGGGTTATACATATGTTTTCCAGAGACTTATAGCGCCCCATTCTGGCGATTTCGCTACAAAATGGCGGGCAAAGCCAGAGTTATGCTGATTGGCTATTACTCCAGCATTTCGCTCGCGAAAGCGCGAGAAATCGCAAAAGAGCTTTCCGCTCGTGTTGCTCTGGGACATGACGTAGCGGGAGAGAAGCAAGAACGTAAAGCTGAAGCGCTGAAGAAGATGGAAGAAGAGAAACATGCGCTCCGTGTTTCAGAACTAGCTGCGGAATACTTTGAACGTCAGATTCTCAATCGGTGGAAGCATCCTGACATTCTGCGCCGTCGTATAGACAAAGACATCAATCCAACAATCGGGCATCACAGAATCGAAGATGTCAAACCCTGGCATATCGACGATATGCTGCAAAAAATCGTCCAGCGTGGCGCTCCGACAGTCGCCAATGACGTGCTTCGATGGACTCGCCGTATTTTTGATTACGGTATCAAACGACATATGCTTGAAAGCAATCCTACTAGTGCTTTTGAAATCTCAGATGCTGGCGGACAGGAACAAAGCAGAGAGCGCTGGCTCAGCCGTGAAGAATTGATGAAGCTCTTCCAGGCTATGCCCATGACAAAAGGCTTCTCACGTCAAAACGAGCTGACAATGAAGCTTCTGCTGGTGTTTTGCTGCCGTAAGATGGAGCTTTGCGGGGCACGCTGGGAGGAGTTTGATCTTGATGAAGCTATCTGGCACTTACCCGCAGAGCGGGTTAAGAATGGCGATGCGATCGATATCCCTATCCCTGCACCTGCGCTTAAATGGCTAAAAGAGCTGCATCAGATGTCCTGTAATAGCCAGTGGGTGCTTCCAGCCAGAAAGATGCAGCACCGTATGATCCCTCACATACAAGAAAGCACATTGCCTGTGGCCTTAAGCAAGGTAAAGGGTAATCTTCCTGGTGTACCTAATTTTACTATTCATGACTTTCGGCGTACCGCGCGATCGCATCTGGCGGCATTAGGGGTTGATCCGGTAGTTGCAGAGCGTTGTCTGAATCACAGGATCAAAGGCGTTGAGGGGATATATAACCGTTATCAGTATTTTGATGAGAGGAGGCAAGCGTTAGAGCTATGGGCTGACTTGCTTGTTTCTTTGGAAAGAGGTGAGGGTTATAACGTGATGCCGTTGAGAAAGAGCAAAGTGTGAAGAGTATTGGCACATAATCGATTTGATAGTCGTCTATGTGCCATAAGCGGACCAAAACTAGAGCATTACGAATCAGGAGAAGAATGAAATGGCTATCCCTGCGATGAGTAACCCAAAGCCTCAAAATTGAAAGACACCACAATTAGCCCATTTACCTAAATGGCCCAAAAATATTAACTACAGCTAGAGATTTTTACAGTTGTAGGTAGCGATGAACAACCAGATTGATGAAATTTGAACGACACAGACCCTGTGTCGTTCAAATGCCTGAAAGCTAGCTTGATGTAGGATTGCTGCTTAAACGCAGAATCAACATACCTGTAATCACGGCCAGAAGAGACCCCGCCAGAACACCTACTTTCACCTCGTCGATAAGCAACTCATTCCCGGCAAAAGCAAGATTTCCGATAAACAGGCTCATCGTAAAGCCAATCCCGCAAAGCACTGATACGCCATATACCTGTATCCAGTTACTGTTTTCAGGTCGACATGCGATGCCAAGTTTAACAGCAAGCAGGGAAAGGCCAAAAATACCCACCTGTTTACCAAGAAAGAGTCCCATAGCCACGCCAACCGGGACGGAAGAAAGCAGGTCGTCCATTGTCATTCCCGAAAGCGCGACGCCGGCATTAGCGAATCCAAACAAAGGAAGAATCAGGAAGGTGACCCAAGGATTGATAATGTGTTCAAGTCTGTCGAGTGGCACTCTGCCATCTCTGTCCTTTGTTCTTAACGGAATGCAGAAAGCCAGCAGAATGCCTGCTATTGTAGCATGCACGCCGGACTGTAACATGAAGTACCAGAGTAGTGCCCCTGTCAGAATGTAGGGAAGTAACCGGGTTACGCCGGTGCGGTTGAGTAGAATCAGAAGCGCGACCATAACTGCGGCAGCGCCCAACATTACAAGTGAAATGTCGCTGGTGTAGAAGAGGGCAATAATGGTCACTGCGCCCATATCATCAAGAATCGCCAGTGCAGACAAAAATATTTTCAGGGATGGAGGGACACGACTTCCCAGAAGCGCTAACACGCCAAGAGCAAATGCAATGTCGGTTGCAGCAGGTATTGCCCAGCCAGCAAGCGTATCGGGGTGAGCGCGGTTAAGTCCGACATAAATCAGGGCGGGAACGACCATTCCCCCTATTGCCGCAAAACCCGGCAGCGCACGCTGACTCCAGGTTGACAACTGCCCGATCAGTAATTCACGTTTGATTTCCAGACCGACCATCATAAAAAAGGCCGCCATCAGTGCGTCATTTATCCAGTGCTCTACTGACAACCCAACGGCTTTGGTATCCAGTAAAGCCTCGTACCCTGCACGCAATGGGGAGTTGGCTACTGTGATGGCAGCGAGAGAGGCAAGGATCAGCACGACCCCCCCCGCTATGGGGGAACTAAAGAAATCTGAAACAGGCTTAATGACCCTACCGGTCATTCCTGATGGATACTGCGACATTCATACCTCCCAAAGATATGTAAAAAAGTATTGAAACCAGTTAAACCATTGCAGCCTGGCAAAAAAGGAGATGACAGGCTGCAATGGTTTCATTTCATACAAATTAATCTTATATATTAGGGAGTTAGGGATACATAAGAATGCTTTATATTTTATCACGAAATCATCATGTCTCTTACCAGTAAAGGTAAAGTATCGTAAAGAGCTCTCTTCATTATATTTTCGTAACAGAACAAGTATTAAGAGATGGCTGTTGAGGTTCTGTTTATGTTTATCATGAGATGCTGAAGGATTAATTTCATACGACTAATTAATCAAAGCCGCTAACGATTAATGTTGCAGCCTCACAGAGGACTGAAGGACTGATATCTCCTGTTTGCCCTCTATGAGTGGGTCAGAGTTTAACCTTCCCGATACTCAGGATATTTCGCCATGAACCCTGTAAAATCCACCACTCAGTTACCCCTTTCTCAGAAGGTGCTTTTTAGAAAAAGAGCCATGACAGCTTTTCTGTCAGTTCTGGTTATGACCGGGTTACTGCTCATTGTTTTGTGCCGCCTGATTCTTCAGTTTTCGGTACTCTAATCTATGGATTGCAGCAATCTCGCCAGAGTGGCCTCATTACGTATTGTATTTTATGGTCCGGCCCCCTCCACATCAGCCGGACATTTTATTTTCAGGTAATCACTATGACTTCTGATACTCCGCGTAAATCGCTGTGGGACAAGCTTCATATTGACCCGGTATTTATGCTCCTTATCCTTGCTCTGCTTTGCTACAGCGAAATGGTCATCTGGAGCGCCAGTGGTCAGGATGAAGGAATGATGATCCGTAAGTCAGGACAGATAATTGCGGGTCTTTTCGTCCTTATCGTCATGGCAAGGATTCCCCCCCGGCTTTATGAGAACTGGGCGCCAGCCCTCTACATAATCTGCATTTTGTTGCTAATCGCGGTAGATGCGTTTGGCGCAATATCCAAAGGAGCGCAACGGTGGCTGGACCTGGGTTTTGTCAGGTTTCAGCCTTCAGAAATAGCTAAGATAGCCGTACCGCTAATGGTTGCACGCTTCATCAACCGGGATACCAGTCCGCCAGGCATGAAAAACACATTACTGGCTTTAATATTGATACTATGTCCGACTCTACTGATAGCCATTCAACCTGATATGGGAACATCCATACTGGTTGCATTGTCAGGCCTGTTTGTTCTCTTTTTGGCAGGGCTAAACTGGAAATTGATTGCAGGGGCGATTGCAGCGCTCGGAGCGTTTCTGCCAGTGTTATGGTATTTCCTCATGCACGACTACCAGCGGAGAAGAGTATTGATGCTTCTTGATCCAGAATCCGACCCTCTGGGAGCGGGCTACCACATAATCCAGTCCAAAATAGCGATAGGTTCAGGTGGACTTCACGGAAAGGGGTGGCTGCATGGGACCCAGTCCCAACTCGACTTTCTGCCGGAACGGCACACTGATTTTATTTTTGCTGTGTTGGCGGAGGAGCTGGGGATGATGGGAGTGTTGATACTGGTTGCGCTGTATCTTGCATTGATTATGCGTGGACTATGGATAGCCTCTCAGGCACAAACAGTTTTTGGGCGCGTTATGGCCGGAAGTGCCATGTTAATACTGTTCGTCTATGTTTTTGTGAATATCGGTATGGTCAGCGGTATCCTGCCTGTTGTTGGTGTTCCTCTGCCACTGGTCAGCTACGGTGGGTCTGCGCTTATTGTTCTGATGGCCAGTTTTGGTATCGTTATGGCTGTTCACACGAACCGTAAGATGCTCTCTAAAAACGTGTGAACCCGGGCGAACTAGCCGCACAATTGTGCGGCTGTGCGGCATTTTCTTCGGAACGCATTCCGTTCAACCGAAATATAATCATTACCCTGCAATAGTGACGAGATAAAAGCCTGCAGCAGTCACCATATTCTTCACCTGAAAAGGTCCAATTTTCGCTCATAGCAGACACAGCGTCTGGCAGCTTTATGCCAGAAACAGGCGTTGCTAGACCGGTCTGTACTTACCAATGTGGGGGCAGGTCAAGGGAATTACGTGTAATACCGCTATATTTTCCGAGTCCCGCATGGTATTTCGGTTGCGTTGGTCGATATCTAGTATATGAGTAAGAATGAGAAGAGCATTAAAAATGCCGCTAGTGAGAGTCTCTAGCGGCTCTAAGCATGAGTAGCTTTTCTGTTCACACCAGACGGAGCGAGGCCTTTGATGGTGAGGTTTTGCTGCTATTGCCGCCGCTGATTGCCGCCACACCGTAAAGCAGACTGCTCAGTTCATCAAGAGGCACGTTAAGCGCATCACTCAACTGAGTTAGGTGAATGCCGTTACCCGCCAGAGCGTTCATCATTTTTTCAATAATGAGCGACCTTTCACGCTCAATTCCTCCCGGCTCACCGGTTCGATACCCCTTTGCCGTTGCATCGCGCATCAGGCTGTTATACTGCCATTCCGTCAGCACGTTCAGATTTCGCATTCTAACAATCAGAGCCATCGCTGAGACTTTCCAGAGCGATTTCAACTGCACGATTTTGTCGAACGTCGGGAACGTCATCTTGACGGCCATCACGTTGTCCGGGGGCATCAGAAATGCTGACGCAAAAGCATCCGCTTCACGTTCAGCATCCTGCCCTTTAACGTCACCATGACGGTGAAGGACCAGGTGGGCCAGCTCATGTGCCGCATCGAAACGACTGCGTTCACCTGACTTGCGTGTGTTGAGGAAGATGTAAGGGACATCATCTTTCCAGAAGGAAAAAGCATCGATACTCGCCGTTTCCTCTGAAAGCCAGAACACCTTAACACCGTGCTTCTCTAAAAGATGAACAACGTTGGTGATACTCTTTTTACCAATTCCCCAAGCTTCGCGCACCGTTTGAGCGGCCACCTCAGACTCACTTCCACGGAGATTCGGCAGATCAGGCTGCGGCAGTGTGAAGCGGGTGCTGAAATACTCACTCAGCATAACCCCTAACGCACCAGCTCCAATTGCTGCATGCTGGTCGGCGGCTTTTGTCGTGCGCAAAGAACGAAATGAAACCGTCAGTGGATCGATAGTTTCAACGTCATCCCCGAAGAAAAAGGACTCTGGGTATTTCAGAGCCCTAGCGTACGCTTGGACCGTCTCTGGCGTGGGTTCATACAGGCAATAGGCTTTTTCGTACTCAATTACAATACGGCTGGAGAGCCCCATTTGTTCTGCCAGTTCTTTAAGGGTCAGCTTACGTCTAATCCGTGCTAGCTTGAGCCGGGACGGATTAAAAAGACGTTTGCCGTCATCAATAGGGTTACTCATTTGCTTTCAATAGAAATTGATATGTCATCATCGAAATCCTCATCAGGGAAAATATCCGCGCCTTCAAACGGCAGAGGACTCAAAATAATGCGCTCACTCCATGCGCTTACGCGGGCAAATCCGTCCTGATTCACCATTCCTACTGGGTACGACACCTCGCAGCGGACCTCTTTGTCAGCCGCATCATAATAATACAGGACGATATAAGTGCGGGTACTGTCTATGGGCGTGATTTCAGATTTGCCTGAATACAATGTATCCGTCTGGAACATATCAACTGTGCCAGGATTGCTGTGAACAATCGAGCGCGTTGCCTCACCTTTTGCATTTTTGGTTTTCGGCAATCCATCGGGACGTCCGGTGTGTTTGTCACCCGAGGTGATAATCAGATTAACCCCTCTGGCTGGGTTAACGACCATTTCCATTCGCTTGACCACTTCAGGAGACCAGCCGTTACCCTTGCCAATCAATACACGGCGTGTCGCGGCAACCATCTCACTCCAGAAACGGAACCCTGCATCCACTGCGGGGTGAAGCTTGCTGGATTTGCGCCGCTCGTACAAAGCAGACGTTAGAGCTGCATGAATGTCGTTTTCTGAAAAACCCAGTTCATTAAGTACAACATCTGAATCAGCTTCGGTATACAAGATACTATGAGGCATGGTCATGAAAGTCTCTCCGTCAGGTTCACTTCTTGATTTCAACATAATAATTATGTTGAAATCAAGAAGTGAACACTAAAAAGTCATGACAGTTCTAACTTATTCCTTCACATTCCCGTGACCTGCTCACAGCTCACTAACCAACCGCGATGCTTATAGCGCCTTATCAGCAGTGGAAAGAATCGTGAACTTCCACACCTTCCTCATGGCGGACCATATGACCTTACTCTCTATACATTCAGTGCCAAAAGCGGGGTACATTGAATATTAAAGCAACAGCATAGAGAACTGCGCTGAAGTACAGTAAAATCTGTTAGTTAAAGAGTACTTATTGCGATATTTCAGTAAATATCTGGAGAAAAAAATGGAATCTGAAAGTTCTTTTATTGCTAAGCAGTTGAGGTTTTTCACTGCAACCCTTTATGCACAGATCAAACTTAGTACACGAGATGGGTTAACCGATTTGCCTAAAAACCAGGAAATCTCTTTGCTTTCCTTAATCAACTTAGCATTTGGGACAGACTTTATAGATTTAAATAGCATCAGGCAAAATTTTCCTGGCTTCGATTACGGTAGCCTTTCGATGAAGACTGGCCTTCAAATGACAGCAACTGTAACAAAGCAAAAGTTCCAGAATACATTCGACAAGCATAATAATAATGCACTCCTGAAGCAAAACTACCCTAAAATTTGGTTCTTCTTACTAACAGTTGAACCTATTAATCCATCGGTAAAACTTTCCTCACCTGATATCGAGTATGTTACCTTATTTGATATGGTTAGTATGGTCCTTAAAAAAAGTATGGATTTCCAAGTCTTATTTCTTGATTCTTTAAAAAATGAATACAGTCGTTATTTTGCATTCAGCATAGCTCCAGGGCATTCTTTTTCTCTATCTACAGCAATTCCAGTTCCAGCGGATCTTATGTTGTTTAACGAATCTATTTGTACTGATGAGTGGTTCCCTGATAACCCAGGTGAAGGCTATCTTAAAGTTTTCAATTTTATTGATAGTTTTCAAAAGCAACTCAGCAAATGCTCTAGGCAAGCGAGAGAAATTCTTGTTTCCATCATTAAACTTGCTACAATACCAAAACATCAAAACGAAAAAATTATTGTCTATGCTGATACGGTACTAGGCAGCCTTAATATTGATGAAAAAACAATATCTTCTTTCGAATATCACTATAATTTCCTTGAACTAAATGATCTTGTCGAAAAATTAGATGACTACCAGGGAATGTATACTGTTGGTGATGATGTATATATAAAAAATAGGATGCAATTTGTACTAAACTATGGAATGTATGAGCCAGAATTAAATATATACTCCGCATTACTTATTTTTTACTTAAATAGACATAGTTTTAACGATTTTGAGAATGCCTTTTTGAATTGTGATTTTTCTAAACTTTCAGATAACTTGTGCTAATATTTGTTTTAAACGGCCGCATGGTATTGTGGCCGTTTTACCACTTCATAATACACAATTTGATAAAGGTTACATGATGTCCGTCCTAGCTTGTAATAGGCATCCCCATTTCACTGCAAAAATAAATCAGTTACAACATTGTAGCCACCGAAAATGATTTGTATTCAATACAGTAAAATATTATCATCGTTTCACTCCCAGTCTAGTTAACTATTCCTATTTGTACTTCCCATCCATAGAACCAATAGCAGAAACACCACAATAGTTTTCGCAACTACGAGTAATAATATTGACAGAACCATCTTTCAATTCACTAATTACTGCTACACATGCACTCAATGAGTCGCTGTAAACCCAACGATTTCGCTGCCCTGCGCCTGCACCGACACGTTCGGCAATGCCCTCCATATTACAAACACCAGAAGCATTACCGTGAGATGCATTAATATTAAATTCAGCAGTGTCACTCCCCGTCGACAACGATAAAGCGCCGTTTCGCTTAACGTATTCAGCTGCATGCGCCATAGTAAAGCTACTGGCCAATAACAAAGTTATAACTATCTTTTTCATTACTACTCCTTTATATATCGTTAAATATTAAAAATTTTTTTACCAACAAATCATTACCGATAAAACTTTGTACTGGAATATCCTTGTTTTCGTGTTTCCATACGTTGAGTATCATAGGTGTTCCCACACTTAATGCACGAATAAATATTGGTAATATTATATCGCTCTTCTGTCCAGTTTGACTTTATAATAACTTGTTTCCCATAATGAGGACCTCTTGTATCCCCACCAACCACGCCGTGGTTTTGAGTTTTACTCCTGGGTATAGCTGATAAAAATTCTCTTTTAGTATCTATTAGTTTTATACTATATGAAGCATTACAGGTTTTACATCTAAGGCCACTTGAAATAAAATAAAAAACCACTTTTACAATAGGAAACAAAAGCAGTAAAAAAATTAACGCACTGACAATTAAACGAATAGGTATTTCCCCTGGCGTGAATATATAGCCTATACCTGAAACAACCCCCGCTCCCCCCACTCCATATAACCATGAATGAACGTTCGCTTCGCGCTTAATTTCATCTTGCTCGTTATTCACACTACCTCCTAAATTAACTCACATTATTCATTATAAATAACATAGATCTACTTACATTTCGTATTACTTAATCAACCAATTGTATATGTATAGGATATATAGGGAGACTCAATAACCCTGAACGTTCCCGCACCAACAACATGGTTCATTACTTTTACATTCTGGATAGATGATTTTTCGCGTAATTGTGCTCGATAGTAAAACGCAGAATATGCCACCAAGCCTTCCCCCCAGCTAATATCTCTTGTTGGGGCAATAATTGCATTGCAGAATGATTTGTGTAGGGTAAATAACTCTTCTGCACCATTACCAACAGAGCAACTTGAGAAACAAATGCATTTCCCTCTTAATATCGGCCAAGCAAGTCGATCTAAATCTCGCCATGTAATAATAGCATCATCTGTTAGAGCAAAGCCTCTATCATATCCATGAGCACTAATGTGGACATATTTTATATTTTCTCTTTGAGCGATTTTTAACGCTTTAATGAGCATTTTCTCATTGATAGCCTCAATGCTTTTGGCATTGACACCTTGTAATTGAAGTATACGCTTTAATGTTTCTCCTTCACCTCTGCCATCATAAATATCCTGATCACTACGTGATTCAATAATCAATACTTCCTGTTTTTTCATCAGCCACGCCAAACAAGATATTCGTTTATGAGTTTGTTATAAACATACCAAAAAGATCCCATCTTCAGTTCAAGGAGTTGGTTACCGCAAAAGCGTTAGATTACGAGGTATCCACAGACTTGCTCCCTTCACCCAGCGACTATAGATGCGCAAAATTCATTTATAATCCATAGATGATGTTCATACAAGAGAAAAAAGGCCACAAACTTCCATCTATAGACATTTTACGGAAGTGAAGAGCAGTATATGGCCCAGTTACCCTCAGATAGTGCAGACAAACAGGTAGGCCAACGCATTCAAATGCGTCGTAAAGAGCTGGGAATGACAGCCCAGCACTTAGCGGAGCTTGTGGATATATCCCACCAACAGCTTTCGCGTTATGAACGTGGAACAAACAAGATCAACGTAGCCCATCTCGTGAACATCGCGGTTAAGCTCAACACACCGATTAGCTGGTTTTTCATTGATTGCTTCTCGACGTTTGAAAATGATGTCCTGAAACAACAGGATTTCGCACCTGTAAGAGATGCAGACTTGAAGAGTCGACTTGATAATATATGGCCTCGCTTAACACATGAGCAGAGGCGCATATTGATTATGTTTCTTGATAAATACACAAAATAACAACAATAAGCTATGGCTATTTTAGCCAATATCTTTCAAGATTCATAATCAAGGGATTTTTTATCCATTTCTACCATTTTCTCAACGATCTTTTCTTCACATAAAAGTTCTTCAACAAATTTTTTGATTTCAAATTTATTAACTTTGCTAGTTAAAGTTCTCAGTTCATCATGTTTTACTTGTTTCACTGTATTTCCTAGCGGTGATAGAGGTGTCTGAATATCTTTATTATTTAGTTCATCCAATATCTCTTTGTAACTTAAATTCTGTTCGTGTTTTAAATGACTAACGAGTTGATGTAAGTGCAGTAATTTCTGAGAACCCTCTGTTTTTGGTTTATACGTTGTTACATGACCTGAAACTCTCAATAGATATTTCATAACTCCCGAATAGGTTTCTATAAGGTTATATTTCCCTTTCTCTGGGCGACGATAACCTAGAATCTCACATAATTCTATTAGCTTATCATAATGAGAGTCATCAAGCCTTATTGATAACTTTTTATCCCCAAGATTATCCAGTTTTTTCTTGCGCCTGTTTTGATATTCAATGTACTTCTCACGCCGATGAGCCAACTCTACTTCTTCTCGAATTTCACCTTTCTTAACCATGTATTTTCCTACCTGAATCAAACAAGTTTTCGATCTGATCATCAGATTAACATGGCAGCCACGCATTCAAGTAAAAAATCTGATGATCAGATAAAAAATCCGTTCTGCACACAAACAAATCCCAACCAACCAATTGATATTTACGTGAAAAAATTAAATTTCAAAAAATCTGTAAAGACTGGCCGCATCAATTGGATGCGTAAACCAAACGGGCTTTTACGATGCACACCTCACGTCTGATCAAACTAAAAACCGTCCTTGAATACTGCGCTTTTTCAAAAGCGACGCTATATCGCCAGATCAAGGCAGGTCACTTTCCTGAGCCTGTTCGTTTGACTGGTGGAATCGCCAGTACAAATGAATCCTCACGTGCCGTTGCATGGCGAGAAGAGGAAATACTGCAATGGATTGCCAATCGTCAAAAAGTGTCGTTAGCAGAAACCAAAATTTGATGACGTTTATGGGTCAGAAAATCCCATCCCTCTAATAGCACGTTATATGCACATAGATATGAATAGTGAGAGTAATAACTGATATTGATTCATATGCTGATTATGGCCTCATATGGGCTGTAACTCTCACTATTCTGAGAAGGAATAGTTATGTTATTACACAGAAGCAACATAGATATATGCCAATCTTTAAATATCGGTAACGGTAATGACGGGCATAACCTAAGAATAAGAATTGATAAGTTAACTGTAGTTAGTGATTTTCTTCCTGAAGAGGAAAAAAAGGAAGCGTATAGTAAACTGGAAAAAATGAACCAGCGGAGTGAAAGGAAATATCGAGTTGAATACATTAAAAACAAAAAGGAAAAACCTTATCGCAAATCACTAAATATATACAGTAGAAAGAAGAACTCCCCAGTTCTAGTGCACATTGATTATGTTCCGAAGCATCCTAATACAGGAGGGCTACGTTTTGATTTTAATCCCCAACATATGAAAAAAGCAAAAATAGATGCTTTAGTATCATGGATAAATGGCAACTTAGGGGAGATATTTTATCGGCTACTTGTTCGAGCTTGGGTTACAAGAATTGACGTAGCTCTTGATGTATATAACTGCAAGCTAGATGATTACCTATGGGGATTAAAAAATGCAGGGAAGAGCACGTATTACGATACTGAAAATGGATTACCTGGGGTTAGAATAGGCAGCAATCGCTCTCTTCTACATATTCATTGTTATGAAAAAGTTAATGCACGCCGTGACAGAAAACTCATTCTGAAGGATCGTGCCAAACTTATTAATATCAATCTGGATGAGCATAAGCGCTTCTTGCGTATCGAAGCTCGATACAAGCCAGGCGCTAAACCAACCAGTAAGAAAAAGGATGCCTTGATGCTATCCCAACTTATGGAGATGAGAAACCCCTTCAAACGACTCCAGGTCTGCTCTAAGGGCTTAGGGATGGAGCTGCTTAACAAAGGATACCTTCATGCCCTGCCCAAAGAGCCCAGCGTCATAGCTTTGAAGAGTGGTCTTAAGCAACAGCTAGGGCGTTCACGCTTGACTGCCATGCTTACCAGACATAAAACAGTGCTTTTCGATGAACGTGAGATCTGGAATCTATGGCCACGCTGCGTTGAGCAATTAAGCAGCATATACAACATAGCATCTGCTTGCGGTGTACTTAAGGGTGTAGCTAATCGAAAAGACGATTAGATAAAACACTTGTAAATCAAAGCATATATAGCACTACTCAACATTCAGATCCAACATCGAGTAAGGTGTCTTTCCGCGTAGCCCGTCAGCCAATGGCGGTGCTACGTTTTTCATGACTCACGCTAAATTGTGGACATCTTCAGTTTAGTTTTTCTCATTCATTTTATTGATAAAAAAACCCTCATACCACGCACCACCGCAGAAGAATAACGATTTCACATTACCTGAAGTTATTAAAAATCACTCACCTTAGAAAATCTCAATCGTGACGACGAGCACAAATCGTTACTCTTTGTCCCCAAAATACTGGGGGGAGTCATGCTGTTACACGTTTTGTACCTGATAGGAATCACTGCCGAAGCCATGACCGGCGCGCTGGCGGCGGGTCGTCGTCGGATGGATACATTCGGCGTCATTATTATTGCCACCGCAACAGCCATCGGCGGTGGCTCTGTCCGCGATATTCTGCTCGGCCACTATCCTCTGGGCTGGGTTAAACATCCCGAATACGTGATTATTGTCGCCACAGCGGCAGTCCTGACGACTATTGTGGCTCCCGTCATGCCCTACCTGCGCAAGGTGTTCCTGGTACTGGATGCCTTAGGCCTGGTGGTTTTTTCCATTATCGGCGCCCAGGTGGCCCTGGATATGGGGCATGGGCCAATCATTGCCGTCGTTGCAGCAGTCACCACCGGCGTCTTCGGTGGAGTGCTGCGCGATATGTTCTGTAAACGTATTCCGCTCGTTTTTCAGAAAGAGCTGTACGCCGGGGTTTCATTCGCCTCTGCCGTGCTGTATATCGTCCTGCAACACTATGTTTCCAGTCAGGATATCGTGGTTATCTCAACCCTGATGTTTGGCTTTGTCGCCCGGCTTCTGGCGCTGCGCCTTAAACTGGGTTTGCCGGTGTTTTACTACCACCACGAAAGCCACTAAGGAATGAAGCTCTCAATCTGCTGAGCTGCCAACCAGTGGCTCAGCTGTTTGACCTCCGCGTTGTCCAGCCATGTCATCACCTGACGTGCGCGACGCGGGCCGACTGCCGGAAGTTGTTGCCAGTACAATTCAGTTCGCCCTGACAACTGCCGCCATGAACGATCGCCACTGGCATTGAGCGCCACCAGTGGTAACGGGATGCCTAACGCTTGTATCCAGCGAATAAAAGGCTGTTTTCTAACCAAATTAAACTGATGCCATACCTGCTCACCTTTTGCTTTCGCAAATCCCGGCGTGTGCTGAATCTGCTCCTGAGTTAAAGCCAGCCATGAAAAGATATGTTCAAAGTGATGCTGCTGATGAAGCGCCCGCCAGCCCGCCTCACCCACACCGTCCAGCTTTAAAACAGCGCCAGAGCCCAACCAGACCAGGCGGGAGATAAACTGTTCCTGACACGATGCGGAAGCAAAAAAGCAAGTCAATGAATTGAAGCGATTATCAGGAGGTATCGGTTTAACCCGGTCTGAACTCCGCCAGACGACATCGTCAATACGTGGGATCCCCTGTCCAGCAAGGCTCACCAGGATTTGATCGCCAGGGGCAATATCCCACTCTTTCCAGCGATTTACAGAACCGATATTCACCCGTTGTACCCGTTTATCATCCAGCATGACGGGGGCAAGTGTTGCTACAACGGCGATTTTTCCGCTTTTGCCGACCATAAATTGAATCGCGGTGACCTCCGCCACCTGCGCAACGGGTGGGTATTTCCAGGCAACCAGCCAACTCCCTTGCCCTGGTAACCACTGGTGGGACGCAGGTTCCTTGTCCATTCGCACAACGACCCCATCGGTAACGAAGGGTAAAGCGGACGTCCACCAGTGCGTACGCGCCCGCTCCACGGCCTCAACGTTGTCAACTGGCAGCGTGAATGCCTTCGCTAGTGTAAAACCCGCTGCACTCAACTGGTTGACTCTTTCGGACATTGTCTGCGGGCCATCAGGCCAGGCCCAGATAAAAATCCCCAGTGATGATAAGTCGCTTACGCTGGTCTTGCGCATCAGCAGACCCGCCACCTTCGAACGGGCATTCATCCCGCCCATTTTTTGCTGGATATGCCCTTCCCGTCGCAGAAAGATCTCACCCTGTAACACGCTGTTTGTCAGCGCCCCCGCCACGGTTTGCGGCACGGCTGGCATCAGCTGTACTTTTTGCGTCCAGTCTTCGCCCTTCAGGCCATCGCCACGGCTGATCGCCTGCGTCAGTTTGCCATGTTGATATTTCAGCGTAACCGCCACACCATCAACCTTCGGCTGTACCCACAAATCGTTGTGCCCGCGCATCCATTGCTGCACAGCTCGCTTGTCAGGCAGCTTTTGTACCCCGGTATGGGCGACGGGATGAGGGACCGTACCACCCGGTGAAGGCAACGCCTGGCTGGGCGGAGAGTCGTCAGCAAAACAGTGCTGCCACTGAAGCAGTCGTGCATGCAGTTGATCGTAGACGCCGTCTTCGACCACACTCACTCCCTCTTTCCAGTAGGCGTCATCCCACTGCGCAATTTGCTGTTGCAAACGAGAGATCTCTTCGTGAGCCCTCGCAGACGACCATACCGGACATACCGCCCAGGACTGCGCCTGCCATAACCACAACCCCATCAATATCGCTGTCCCAACTTTCATCGCCACTCTCCGCTGTACGTTTCCAGGCAGATATAGCGCGTTGTGTGGGCAGCGCCGAGCGACAAAAGTGTAGATTGCGTTCAGGCTTCCAGTGATTCCGCTCATTTGCAGAGAATGTTGCGTAAATCAGGAAACAGGCGCGCAAAAAGCAATAATCTGGCGTAAAAAGTGTGACAAAGACTACGTCGCGTAGCGGTGACGTGTATAATAAGCCCGTATGTAGGTTCATTTTCGATAATCACATACGTAAGATACTCATGGCTCAAGGCACGCTTTATATTGTTTCTGCCCCCAGTGGCGCGGGTAAGTCCAGCCTGATTCAGGCTTTGTTAAAAACCCAACCGTTGTATGACACCCAGGTTTCTGTTTCGCACACGACGCGCGCTCCGCGCCCGGGTGAAGTTCACGGCGAACATTATTTCTTTGTGGATCATGACGAATTCAGAACCATGATTGGCAACGACGCGTTTCTGGAACACGCAGAAGTTTTTGGCAATTACTATGGCACCTCGCGTGAAGCCATTGAGCAAGTGCTGGCTTCCGGGGTAGATGTCTTTCTCGATATCGACTGGCAGGGCGCGCAACAAATTCGTAAGAAGATGCCGCATGCGCGCAGTATCTTTATTTTGCCGCCGTCTAAACTGGAACTGGACCGCCGTTTGCGGGGTCGTGGACAGGATAGCGAAGAGGTGATTGCGAAACGTATGGCGCAAGCTGTTGCAGAAATGAGCCATTACGCCGAATATGATTATCTTATTGTGAATGATGACTTCGACACCGCCCTGGGCGATCTGAAAACCATTATTCGCGCCGAACGTCTGCGCATGAGCCGCCAAAAGCAGCGTCATGACGCTTTAATCAGCAAACTGTTGGCAGACTGAACCCACTTTCAGTATCATGCCCAGTCATTTCTTCACCTGTGGAGCATTTTAAGTATGGCACGCGTAACTGTTCAGGACGCTGTAGAGAAAATTGGTAACCGTTTTGACCTGGTACTGGTCGCCGCGCGTCGCGCTCGTCAGATGCAGGTAGGCGGAAAGGATCCGCTCGTACCGGAAGAAAACGATAAAACTACCGTAATCGCGCTGCGCGAAATCGAAGAAGGTCTGATCAACAACCAGATCCTCGACGTCCGTGAGCGCCAGGAACAGCAAGAGCAGGAAGCCGCTGAATTACAAGCCGTAACCGCCATTGCTGAAGGTCGTCGTTAATCACAAAGCGGGTCGCCCTTGTATCTGTTTGAAAGCCTGAATCAACTGATTCAACACTACCTGCCGGAAGACCAAATCAAACGTCTTCGGCAGGCGTATCTCGTTGCACGTGACGCTCACGAGGGCCAGACACGTTCAAGCGGTGAACCTTATATCACGCACCCTGTTGCCGTAGCCTGTATTCTGGCCGAGATGAAACTCGACTATGAAACACTGATGGCTGCGCTGCTGCATGACGTGATCGAAGATACTCCCGCCACCTACCAGGACATGGAGCAGCTGTTTGGTAAAAGCGTTGCTGAACTGGTAGAGGGGGTGTCGAAGCTTGATAAACTCAAGTTTCGCGATAAGAAAGAGGCGCAGGCCGAAAACTTTCGCAAGATGATTATGGCGATGGTGCAAGATATCCGCGTCATTCTCATCAAACTCGCCGACCGTACCCACAACATGCGCACGCTGGGCTCATTACGCCCGGACAAACGTCGCCGCATCGCCCGTGAAACCCTCGAGATCTATAGCCCGCTGGCGCACCGTTTAGGTATTCATCACATTAAAACCGAGCTTGAAGAGCTGGGTTTTGAGGCGCTGTACCCGAACCGCTATCGCGTGATTAAAGAGGTGGTTAAAGCCGCTCGCGGCAACCGCAAAGAGATGATCCAAAAAATCCTCTCTGAAATCGAAGGGCGACTGCAGGAAGCGGGAATTCCATGCTGTGTGAGTGGTCGTGAAAAGCACCTCTATTCCATCTATTGCAAGATGGTGCTTAAAGAGCAGCGTTTCCATTCCATCATGGATATCTATGCGTTCCGCGTAATCGTCCATGACGCCGACACCTGCTATCGCGTGCTCGGCCAGATGCACAGCCTCTATAAACCGCGTCCTGGACGGGTAAAAGACTACATCGCCATTCCAAAAGCGAACGGCTATCAGTCTTTGCACACGTCGATGATCGGTCCACACGGCGTTCCGGTTGAAGTCCAAATCCGTACAGAGGATATGGACCAGATGGCCGAAATGGGGGTCGCGGCGCACTGGGCTTATAAAGAGCACGGCGAAACCAGTACTACCGCGCAGATTCGTGCCCAGCGCTGGATGCAAAGCCTGCTGGAACTGCAACAAAGCGCAGGTAGCTCGTTTGAATTTATCGAGAGCGTGAAATCCGATCTGTTCCCGGATGAGATTTACGTTTTCACACCGGAAGGGCGCATTGTCGAACTGCCTGCCGGTGCCACTCCTGTCGACTTTGCTTATGCGGTGCATACCGATATCGGTCATGCCTGCGTCGGCGCACGCGTCGACAGACAGCCCTATCCGCTGTCACAGCCGCTGACCAGCGGTCAGACGGTCGAAATCATTACCGCGCCGGGGGCTCGTCCGAACGCGGCATGGCTTAACTTCGTCGTCAGTTCAAAAGCCCGCGCCAAGATCCGCCAGTTGCTGAAGAACCTCAAGCGCGATGATTCTGTCAGTCTGGGACGTCGCCTGCTCAACCATGCGTTAGGTGGCAGTCGTAAGCTGGCTGAAATCCCGCAAGAGAGTATCCAGCGTGAACTTGAGCGGATGAAGCTTGCGACGCTTGACGATCTGCTGGCAGAAATCGGCCTCGGCAATGCCATGAGCGTGGTGGTAGCGAAAAACCTGCAGCAGGGCGATGCCTCCGCAATCCAACCTGCTATGCCCGGCCACGGTCATTTGCCTATTAAAGGCGCAGATGGCGTGCTGATTACCTTTGCCAAATGCTGTCGTCCGATTCCGGGCGATCCGATCATTGCCCACGTCAGTCCGGGTAAAG
This sequence comes from Citrobacter sp. LST-B2, assembly GCF_057983045.1. Lineage (NCBI taxonomy): Bacteria > Pseudomonadati > Pseudomonadota > Gammaproteobacteria > Enterobacterales > Enterobacteriaceae > Citrobacter > Citrobacter sp. LST-B2. The sequence continues at coordinate 96,330 of NZ_CP192598.1, read as the reverse complement.
GCCTGGTCATTCACCATGAATCCTGCCGTAACATCCGTGGTTACCAGAAAGAGCCAGAGAAGTTTATGGCGGTGGAATGGGACAAAGAGACGGAGCAGGAATTCATCACCGAGATCAAAGTGGATATGTTTAACCACCAGGGTGCGCTGGCAAATCTGACGGCGGCGATCAACACCACCACCTCTAATATTCAGAGCCTGAATACTGAAGAGAAGGATGGTCGCGTCTACAGCGCCTTTATTCGCCTTACTGCGCGCGACCGTGTTCACCTGGCGAATATCATGCGCAAAATTCGCGTGATGCCTGACGTGATAAAAGTCACCCGTAACCGAAACTAGTTTTATGAACCTACAGCGCTATGCACGTATTTGTGAGATGCTCGCCAGGCGCCAGCCGGACCTGACCGTTTGCATGGAGCAGGTCCACAAACCTCATAACGTTTCTGCGATTATTCGTACTGCAGATGCCGTCGGCGTCCACGAAGTCCACGCCGTCTGGCCAGGCAGTCGTATGCGCACCATGGCCTCAGCAGCGGCAGGCAGCAACAGTTGGGTGCAGGTGAAAACCCACCGCACAATTGGCGATGCCGTCACGCATTTAAAAGGCCGGGGCATGCAGGTTCTGGCAACTCATCTCTCTGATAATGCCGTCGATTTCCGCGAAATCGATTACACACGTCCGACCTGTATCCTGATGGGGCAGGAGAAAACGGGTATTACCCAGGAAGCGCTGGACCTGGCGGATCAGGATATCATCATCCCGATGATCGGCATGGTTCAATCGCTTAACGTTTCCGTTGCTTCAGCGCTGATTCTGTATGAAGCGCAGCGCCAGCGGCAGAATGCCGGGATGTATCTGCGCGAAAACAGCATGTTGCCGGAAGGCGAACAGCAGCGCCTGTTGTTTGAAGGCGGCTATCCGGTACTGGCGAAAGTCGCCAAACGCAAAGGGCTGCCCTATCCGCATATCAATCAGCAAGGTGCGATTGAAGCCGATGATGCCTGGTGGTCCACCATGCAGGCGGCGAAGTAAATCATGAGTGGGCGCCTGTTAGATGCTGTCCCGCTCAGTTCACTAACGGGCGTTGGCGCAGCGCAGAGCAGCAAACTGGCAAAAATTGGTCTGCACACCGTGCAGGATCTGCTGTTACACCTCCCTCTGCGTTATGAAGACCGCACCCAACTCTATCCCATTGGCGAACTGCTGCCCGGCGTATACGCCACTGTCGAAGGGGAAGTGCTGAACTGTAACATCACTTTCGGGGGTCGCCGGATGATGACCTGTCAGATCAGCGACGGTACCGGCATCCTGACAATGCGCTTTTTCAACTTCAACGCGGCGATGAAAAACAGCCTCGCCACCGGACGACGCGTACTGGCTTATGGCGAAGCGAAGCGCGGGAAGTACGGTGCAGAGATGATCCACCCGGAATACCGTGTCCAGGGCGATCTCAGTACACCAACATTGCAGGAAACCCTCACCCCGGTTTATCCCACTACCGAAGGGGTGAAACAGGCAACACTGCGCAAGCTCACCGATCAGGCGCTGGATCTGCTGGATACCTGCGCCATTGCCGAACTCTTACCGCCGGAATTGCTGCAGGGCATGCTCAGTCTGCCTGAAGCGCTTCGCACGCTGCATCGCCCACCGCCGACGCTCCAGTTAAGCGATCTCGAAACCGGGCAGCACCCGGCGCAACGTCGTCTGATTCTGGAAGAGTTGCTGGCGCATAACCTGAGTATGCTGGCGCTCCGTGCAGGCGCACAGCGTTTTCATGCTCAACCACTGAGCGCCAACGACACGCTGAAAAATCAACTGTTAGCCTCGCTGCCCTTTAAGCCGACTGGTGCGCAAGCCCGCGTGGTAGCGGAAATCGAGCACGATATGGCGCTCGATATCCCCATGATGCGTCTGGTGCAGGGTGATGTCGGCTCCGGTAAAACGCTGGTCGCCGCACTCGCCGCTCTGCGAGCGATTGCGCATGGAAAACAGGTCGCGCTGATGGCCCCGACCGAGTTACTGGCGGAGCAGCATGCCAACAACTTCCGTAACTGGTTTGCTCCACTGGGTGTCGAAGTCGGCTGGCTGGCGGGCAAGCAGAAAGGCAAAGCGCGTCTGGCGCAACAAGATGCGATTGCCAGCGGACAGGTACAAATGGTGGTAGGAACGCACGCGATCTTTCAGGAACAGGTGCAGTTCAACGGTCTTGCGCTGGTCATCATCGACGAGCAGCATCGTTTTGGCGTGCATCAGCGCCTCGCACTGTGGGAAAAAGGCCAGCAACAGGGTTTCCATCCGCATCAGTTGATCATGACCGCTACGCCTATTCCTCGGACGCTGGCGATGACCGCCTACGCAGATCTCGATACCTCCGTCATTGACGAACTGCCCCCCGGACGCACTCCCGTCACAACGGTTGCCATTCCAGATACGCGTCGCAGCGATATTATTGACCGCGTGCGCAACGCCTGTACGCAGGAAGGTCGCCAGGCCTACTGGGTCTGTACGCTGATTGAAGAATCTGATTTGTTAGAAGCGCAGGCCGCTGAAGCCACATGGGAAGAGTTAAAACTCGCGTTACCAGAACTAAACGTCGGGCTGGTCCACGGGCGCATGAAGCCTGCCGAAAAACAGGCGGTGATGGCGGCGTTTAAACAGGGCGAACTGCACCTGCTTGTCGCCACCACGGTGATTGAAGTCGGTGTGGATGTCCCTAATGCCAGTCTGATGATCATCGAAAACCCGGAACGTCTCGGTTTAGCACAGTTACACCAGCTACGTGGACGCGTCGGCCGTGGCGCGGTGGCCTCACACTGCGTACTACTCTACAAGTCGCCGTTATCGAAAACGGCCCAGAAACGCCTGCAGGTGTTACGCGACAGCAGCGATGGCTTTGTGATTGCGCAAAAAGATCTCGAAATTCGCGGACCCGGTGAATTGCTGGGTACGCGGCAGACGGGGAATGCCGAATTCAAAGTGGCGGATTTACTGCGAGATCAGGCCATTATTCCGGAAGTTCAGCGTATTGCTCGTCATATTCATGAACGTTACCCACAAGAGGCAAAAGCGTTAATCGAACGCTGGATGCCTGAAACAGAACGCTATTCTAACGCCTGATCCTGATGGCGATGCAAAAGCGCGGTGGTTCATCACCACCGCACCTTCTCGTTATTGCGCAAAAATAGGCAACAGTAAATACAATTTAATCACCAGCGCGTTGACGATATCAATGAAAAACGCGCCGACCATCGGCACCACCAGAAACGCCATATGGGATGGACCAAAACGTTCGGTAATCGCCTGCATATTGGCAATCGCGGTTGGCGTCGCCCCCAGACCAAAGCCGCAGTGTCCCGCCGCCAACACAGCTGCATCGTAGTTTTTGCCCATCATTCGCCAGGTGACAAATATCGCGTACAGCGCCATAAAGATGGACTGCACCACCAGGATTGCCAGCATCGGCAGCGCCAGTGAAGCCAGTTCCCACAGCTTCAGGCTCATCAGCGCCATGGCCAGAAACAGCGACAGGCTGACGTTCCCGAGAACAGAGACTGCACGCTCAAAAACGCGATAAAAACCTACCAGCGCCAGGCCGTTACTGACAATCACGCCGACAAACAACACGCAGACAAACGTGGGCAGCTCAAACACTGTCCCCGCCAGCAATTGCGCAACGATCTTACCCACGGTGAGACAGATGGCGATAAGCGCAATGGTTTCAATCAGTACCAGCGAGGTGATCATGCGCCCGACGTCCGGCTTTTCAAAGGCGGTAGGCACTTCCAGATCGTCCGGAATACCGTCCGGCGTGGTGGAGTGTTTGACCAGATAACGTGCCACAGGCCCGCCGATCAGCCCACCAAGAACCAGACCAAAGGTGGCGCACGCCATCGCCACTTCCGTCGCGTTAGCAAAGCCGTAGCGTTCGATAAACAGCTTGCTCCAGGCGGCACCAGTACCGTGGCCGCCAGACAACGTGATCGAACCAGCAATCAACCCCATCAGTGGATCAAGTCCCAGCAGGCTGGCCATCCCAATGCCGATGGCATTTTGCATCAGCAGCAACCCCACGACGACGATCAGGAAAATTCCCACCACGCGACCGCCCGCCCGTAAGCTGGCGATGTTGGCGTTTAAACCGATGGTGGCGAAAAACGCCAGCATCAGCGGATCGCGCAACGTCATATCGAAATTCACTTCCCAGCCCATGCTCTTTTTCAGTACTAACAGGGCCAATGCGACCAGCAACCCACCAGCAACGGGTTCAGGAATCGTATATTTCTTGAGGAAGGAGACTGACTGAACCAGTTTACGCCCCAGTAGCAACGTCAGCGTTGCGGCAACGAGGGTTGATAAGGTATCGAGTTGAAACATACAAAGCTCCTTGAGTACGTCTGAATCAGTTACGCACTGATGTCTTATTCCTGCGGATATTTTTAGCTTTTAGTAGTAATTCGGCATGGATTTTAAGCAGAAAAGAGGGAAAAGTTATATAAAAATGTGATTTCATCTATTTTAAATATTAAGAATACCCACTCGCAAACGTTTGCTTTTACCATCTGGTCAGATAAAATGCCCGCTTTGTCATCACGGGATTATCATTGATGTCTGTTAACACCCTCGAGTCGGAAAATGCGCAACCGGTTGCGCAGACTCAAAACAGCGAACTGATTTATCGTCTTGAAGATCGCCCGCCGCTTCCGCAAACCCTGTTTGCCGCCTGTCAGCATCTGTTGGCGATGTTCGTTGCGGTCATTACGCCGGCGCTGCTCATCTGTCAGGCGCTGGGGTTACCGGCTCAGGATACGCAACACATTATCAGTATGTCGCTGTTCGCCTCTGGCGTGGCCTCCATTATTCAGATTAAAGCCTGGGGTCCGGTGGGTTCAGGGTTGTTATCGATTCAGGGCACCAGTTTTAACTTCGTGGCACCGCTGATTATGGGCGGTACCGCACTGAAAACCGGCGGTGCAGACGTCCCCACGATGATGGCGGCGCTGTTTGGCACCCTGATGCTGGCCAGTTGCACGGAGATGGTGCTCTCCCGGATTCTGCATCTCGCGCGTCGTATCATCACCCCGCTGGTCTCGGGCGTAGTGGTGATGATTATCGGTCTGTCGCTGATTCAGGTGGGGCTGACGTCCATCGGTGGTGGTTATGCCGCGATGAGCGACAACACGTTCGGAGCGCCCAAGAATCTGATGCTGGCAGGCGTTGTGCTGCTGCTGATTATTCTGCTCAACCGCCAGCGTAACCCGTACCTGCGCGTGGCTTCACTGGTTATCGCTATGGCGGCGGGCTATGCGCTGGCATGGTTTATGGGCATGCTGCCGGAAAACAACGCGCCAGCCTCCCAGGATCTGATCATGGTGCCGACGCCGTTGTACTACGGGCTGGGCATTGACTGGAATCTGCTGCTGCCGTTGATGCTGGTGTTTATGATTACCTCGCTGGAAACCATCGGCGATATCACCGCAACGTCCGACGTTTCCGAACAGCCCGTCTCTGGCCCGCTGTACATGAAACGTCTGAAGGGCGGTGTGCTGGCAAACGGCCTGAACTCCTTCGTCTCTGCGGTCTTTAACACTTTCCCAAACTCCTGTTTCGGACAGAACAACGGGGTCATTCAGTTAACCGGCGTGGCCAGCCGCTACGTTGGCTTTGTGGTTGCGCTGATGCTGATCGTGCTCGGTTTGTTCCCGGCGGTGAGCGGCTTTGTGCAGCATATCCCTGAGCCAGTGCTCGGCGGGGCAACGCTGGTTATGTTCGGGACTATCGCGGCCTCTGGCGTGCGCATTGTTTCCCGCGAACCCCTGAACCGCCGCGCAATCCTGATTATTGCGCTGTCACTGGCTGTCGGTCTTGGCGTCTCTCAGCAGCCGCTGATCCTCCAGTTTGCACCTGACTGGGTGAAAAACCTGCTCTCTTCCGGTATTGCTGCGGGTGGTATAACCGCTATCGTACTGAACCTGAGTTTCCCGCCTGAAAAGCAGTAAAGGCTATGCGACGGTGATTCAAATTCACCGTCGCTATCATACTCTTTCACGATTCCTGCCTTGAGGATTGCGCGTAAATCGTGCATAACTCAACTATGTGCCCTTCGCAGGATGGAAGACCATGAAATTTATTGGAAAGCTGATTCTCTATGTGCTGATCGCCCTTCTGGTGGTGATTCTCGGCCTCTATTTCCTGCTGCAAACGCGCTGGGGCGCAGAACACATCAGTGCCTGGATATCTGAGCACAGCGACTATCAGTTATCCTTTGAGGCGATGGACCATCGTTTTTCTTCTCCTTCACATATCCTGCTGAAAAACGTCACCTTTGGGCGTGATGGTCAACCAGCCACGCTCGTGGCAAAAGCGGTCGATATTGGGCTGAGTACTCGCCAACTGACACATCCACGGCATGTCGATACGATCCTGCTTCAAAACGGTACCCTTAATATTTCGCCTCAGACGGCACCGCTCCCCTTTCAGTCTGACCGCCTGCAGTTGCAGGATATGGCGCTTAATAGCCCGGGCAGCGAGTGGGATCTGAGCGCTCAGCGGGTTAATGGTGGCATCATTCCCTGGCTGCCCGAAGCCGGTAAAGTGCTCGGCAGCAAAGCGCAGATTCAGCTCAGCGCGGGTTCTCTGACACTAAATGACGTTCCTGCTGCTAACGTACTGATTGAAGGCAGTATCGATAACGAACAGGTGACATTAAGCACTATCGGCGCAGATATCGCGCGCGGTGCGTTAACCGGTGTAGCAAAACGCCATGCTGATGGCAGTTGGATGGTGGAGAATCTGCGGCTGAACGACATCCGACTGCAAAGCGATAAATCGCTGGCCGACTTTTTCGCGCCGCTGAACGCCATTCCATCGCTACAGATTAATCGCCTTGAGGTCACTGACGCGCGTCTACAGGGACCAGACTGGGCAGTCACTGACCTTGACCTTAGTTTGCGCAATCTGACCTTCAGCAAGGACGACTGGCAGACGCAGGAAGGCAAATTGTCGATGAATGCCAGCGAGTTCATTTTTGGCTCGTTGCATCTGTTCGACCCTATTCTGAATGCCGAGTTTTCGCCGCAAGGTATCGCGCTGCGCCAGTTCACTACCCGCTGGGAAGGCGGAATGGTCAGGACTTCCGGCAACTGGCTGCGGGAAGGTAAAGCCCTTATCCTCGATGACGCAGCCATCGCGGGCATCGAGTACACCCTGCCGGAAAACTGGAAACAGCGCTGGATGCAACCGCTGCCGACATGGCTGAACAGCCTGACGCTGAAGAAATTTACTGCCAGCCGCAACCTGGTGATTGATATCGACCCGACATTCCCGTGGCAGTTGACCGCGCTGGATGGTTATGGCGCGAATCTGGGGCTGGTCCAGAACCAGAAATGGGGCGTCTGGAGCGGAAACGCGACCCTGAATGCCGCCGCCGCCACCTTCAACCGCGTTGACGTGCGCCGCCCCTCCTTGTCTTTAGCTGCCAACGCCAACACGGTGAATATCAGCGAACTGAGCGCTTTTACGGAAAGAGGGATTCTGGAAGCGACCGCCAGCGTGTCACAGTTACCGCCGCGCCAGACACAGATCAGCCTGAATGGCCGCGGTGTCCCGGTGAACGTTCTACAGCAATGGGGCTGGCCGGCACTGCCGATCGCCGGTGACGGTAATATTCAGCTGACAGCCAGCGGAACGGTGCAGGCAGACGCGCCGCTCAAGCCCACAGTGAATGGGCAATTGCACGCCGTGAATGCGAATAAACAGCAGGTCACGCAAACCATGCAGGCCGGAGTCGTCTCCGCGGGTGAAGTGACGTCGACCGAACCGGCCCCCGTTTCCCCCGCGCCCGTTACGCCATAATCTCTCCTTAGCGCTCCCGGATATTCATTATCCGGGAGCGTTCTGTCTCTGAGGGGGCGGTTTGGATATTAAAAATTATTGCATATCAAGATTGTTTTTTACCCTCTCATATCTTGATGGGGCAGTTCAGTGTTCATACCAAACTCTTTTAAGAAGCTCCTTTCTGCTTCAGGGCTTCACTATATTTAACGTATAATCTTTACTGAAATAGCTAGCTGGAGCGATCATGCTTCCATATATTCCACCGCTAATATTTATTTTTATAGCGCCCGTTTTTGTGGGTACGCCATAGACTTCAATACAGTTATGATCCTTAGTATCCCTTGTATCAGCTGTAATCACTGAGTCAGGTAATCGACAATTACGTAAAAAAATCCCTGTATCATCAGGTTCTATAACACCTGCTTTTCTTTGTACTCCACCAAAAACACGTCCGCCCAAGATTTTAATTTTATAAAGATATGGTTTGCCTACTTCGGCTTCTGGTAATATTTTGTTATTCGGCATATATTCAGCCTTTGGACTTAAAATACTGCACCCTGAAAGAGACACCAGGCATATGATTATGAAAAAACGAAAATATAACATGATTATTTCAATGGTTTAAAAACCACCCCTCCAAAGAACCGACGAATAAAGAATGATAGATCTTTCTGTGATTTTATTTGCTCTGACACTTCACCCCATGAGAATAGACTTAAATTAACAAAGCCGTCATTCCCCTGAGTCACAGGGCCATTCCAGACAATCCAGTGAGTCGGATATGTGGTATGCTCGGCAGAACTGTCTCTTAACAAACTATCATTAATAAGCGTGACTACTTTATATCCCTGTGCAACATATTTATTTAACGCATTGATTCCCTGGACTCCTACCTGAGAAACGCCGACATTACTAAATACTTTTTCATAGCCTGCTTTTTCAAACCAGTCTGTTAGTGTATGCCACAAGGTAACACCGGCGACAGGGGAATCAAGGGTATCAAAACTAAATATCGCATTTTCTGAATCCCTTAGGCCTGCAAGCGTCATCCAGTCAAGTCCTGAGATATTGTCATAAAACTGACCCGCAGGATGGCGGCATCCCTCACCAGGTTCTATCTTAAGGTCACCGATTCTGGTTTTACCATATCGCCAAAGTTCACGAGCAGCCTGTGCATAAACATCAGGGCGATCTTTTTGCAGACAGTAAAAAAAAGTAGCAGGACCACACAGACTAGCCCCTAATTGAGAAGGATAAGAGAGATTGCAGAATCTATCCTGAATATCTGCTTCAATTTTGTTTTTTTCAAACGGATCCAGAGGAGTTCCGATAGGATATTCTCTAGCAATAAATGGGCGTTCTGGGATAGTGATTTTAATTTGCTTTATTTCACCCCCTTGACCTTCAGGCTTCATGGTTCCTTTTGATTCAAAATAACAAGGGTTCTCCCGCTTGACTGAAGACAAGGCTTTGCCTGACGCGAATTCTTCCAATGTATACATCTTAGTGAACGGAACAGGCGTTACACAGTGCGTATGTAACATCGTTTTTCGATAAACCTTCATTTCCATAATATAAATAGTCGAGAGTGATTCATTTATATTTCTGGTCATATGCTTCTGTGTTTCATAATTCCCGAGAAACTGCTGTTTTTGCACATCCACAAGAAGGTGTTTATTCCTTTCAGTGTCCATGCGGTAAATTTGCAGGTCATACAGAAGTGAATCAGCCGGGACATTAGAATTAATACGGGTACTGAGTTGGTAAATTGCCATAATTAATCCATTAATAAATATGACGGGCATTGTGAAAAGTCAATGTATTCCGCATTGGGCAGGTGTATTGTGTGGCAGAGCAGAAAACGTAATGGTCTGGGTAATGGCACAATACTCTCACCCGTGGCAACATAAGTTAGCCCTTCTTCGGTCCAGTTCTGAGCCATCAGTTCAAAGTAGCCATCACAAATACTGCATGATAGCTTGTCGCCGATCCTGGCTATTGCTTTATTTACCTCAAACCGGGACGCGGTGACAGAAATGATTTCTCCATAACTCGTTTTATCACCCAAACAAATGAGTGCCGCTGCCATCATTAATCCCTCAATATATAAGCAGTTATGTCTACCGATATTATACAACAATCACGACTTAACCAAAATCAATCGATTCTGAACGAGCTGTTCCAGCAGCTCTTTTACCCGGTCGGTGAACAGATCTTCCGTCGATTCCCTAAATCAACCCGGAGGGAAAGTGTATCAATGCCCTATGCCTCAGTTGCGATATTCCTGAGCAGTGTGAACCTGGAAGAGATGAAAATTCACTGGAGTGAAGTAGTACACCTGGCGTCCTCGGCAAAGCAGGGAACCGTAATGGCATCCCTGATACTAAAAAAAGCTTGTCGGCAATCCCAAACAAACTGGACTTGCAAAAGTTGGCCGCATTGAGCGAATCCTGTTTATGCTCGACTGGTTCCGTACTCCTCTACCACGTTGGCAGGTACTGGCGGGTTGGGATAAAGGTGAAACCTGTAATGCATAAAAGACTGAATAACAAAGAAAAACTGCTGTCACATTTGTCGCCATTAGGCTAGTAGCATATTAATCTGACAGCTGATTATACTGAAAAAACAAACATATAACTGCTTACGGTAAGTTTCGTTCTCCAAGCTGCCCCTATGAAAGCGAAACAGGTATTCATTTATCGGCTATTTGTGCCTATTTTCCGCAACAGGTTTTCATCCCCACCGGGAGTTGTTATAACAATTACGTTGGAAGTCTTATTTAATAATTACAAACACCCTACATAAAATAAAGGAATAGCCATGTCTGTAATACGTCAACGTATTCTGGCGGATATGCAAAGATTCTCCAGAGCAATGATCGGGGCGGTCTTGTTCTTACCTGTTATTGGCTTAATCCTGGCATTAAGTTCAATATTAACTAACCCGACACTTATTTCCGAAACCAGCTTTTTACATCAAATAGGTCAACTCCTCGGTGATACCTTCTGGCCATTATTTGGCAACCTGGGACTGCTTTTCTGTGTCGGCATCAGCTATGGTCTGGCGAAAGATAAAAAAACCGAAGTCGCGCTGGTTGCCGTCATGTGCTTTATTATGTTTTTGGGCGCCAATCACTCCTGGCTGGAATATACTCACGGCATCGCTGAAAAGGTCAATGGCGAATATTATGGCACCGGACAAACGCAAATTTTAGGTTTTGTCGTTGTTGATATGGGGATCTTTTTAGGGATTATTCTCGGCTGCACCATTGCCTGGGTCCATAATAAAGTCTCTGAAATAGAGTTGCCGGGCGCACTCTCGATGTACGGCGGCGCAAAACTGACCTTAATCGCCATGACGCCGGTGATCCTTTTTTACGCCATTGCCTTTACCTGGTTCTGGCCGTTCATCACGCACGGCATCGCGGCATTAACCAGTTTCATGAAAAACGCCGGGGTGGCAGGCGTCTTCGTGTACGGCTTTTTTGAAAAATTCCTGATCCCAACAGGGCTGCACCACTTTGTCTGGTCTCCCTTCCAGTTGACCCAGATTGGCGGCACTCTGAACGTTGACGGGCAGGTGGTCTCCGGGACGCAAGCCATCTTCCTGGCCTACATGCGCCATCCGGATCTCACCCCGGTAATGAACGAAGCACTGCGCTTTTCCCAGCAGGGCATGACGACAATCTTTGGTCTCTCCGGTGCAGCGCTGGCGTTTTACCACACCGCCACGCCGGAGAAGAAAATGATGGCGAAGGCGATTCTGTTGCCCGCTATTATTACCTCTATCCTCACCGGAATTACCGAACCGATTGAATTTACATTCTTATTTATTTCGCCGCTGTTATGGCTGATTCACGCCACGCTGACCGCCGCCTCTCAGGCAATTTGCGATCTGCTGACGGTTCGTCCGTGGGGCGCGTCCGGACTCATTGAGTTTCTGATATATAACCTGCCGTTACCGGCAGCCCTCACCCGCTGGCCGCTATACGTTCTAATCGGTATCGGGCAATTCGCCGCGTACTACGTCATTTTCCGTACGCTGGTCATCAGGCTGAACCTGAAAACACCAGGGCGCGAAGATGACGGCGAAGTGAAACTCTACAGTAAAGAAGATTACCGCAATAAAAAGGCCAAAGCAGGTCAGGCCGTCACCGATGAGATCATTAAAGGCTTAGGTGGCAAAGAGAACATTATTTCTGTTGATAACTGTTTTACCCGATTACGCGTCGCGCTCCATCATCCCGACAAAATTGATGAAGCCTTATTAAAAAGTACCGGCGCCAATGGCGTAGTGCGTAATCAAAATGAAGTTCAGGTTATTTACGGTGTGAGGGTTGGACAGGTTCGAGCCCGGGTAGATAACTGGCTGGCAAATAATTAATCAGGAGTTGTTATGAAATTAACCGTATTAGGCGGGGGCGGCGTTCGTTCCGCGTTCCTGGCGAAATCTCTGGCCTATAATGCGCATCGTATTGGTTTACAGGAAGTGGTGTTCCTCGATAACGCAGAAGAGAACCTGAAAATTTTCGGCGAAATCGCCCGTTATGTTTTTGCCACGATTCGACCTGATATTCGTTTCAGCCTGACGACGGATCCGGTATCCGCGTTAAAGAACAGCAATTATGTCATCACTACGCTACGCGTCGGCGGCGATGAAAGCCGTGTGCGCGATGAACGTATCGCGCTCAACCATAACACATTAGGTCAGGAAACCACCGGGGCGGGTGGTTTTGCGATGGCGATGCGGTCGATTCCCGCCATTCTTAATTACTGCCGTCTGATTGAAGAACATGCCGCACCCGATGCCATTCTGTTCAACTTTACTAACCCTTCCGGACTGGTTACCGAGGCGATCATCAAATCCGGGTTCAAACGTCGGGTTTATGGCATTTGCGATGCCCCTTCAGAGTTGATTCGCGAACTGCCTGCCATCCTCAACTGCGACGAAGCGGATTTGAAAGTGGAGTGCTATGGTCTGAACCACTTCTCGTGGTTTACCCATTTCACCGTGAAAGGTGAGGACGTCACCGACAAACTGGTGAGCAACCCGGCGCTGTACAGCAAAACGGCGATGCAGTACTTCTCACCGGTGCTGGTTCAGCTTTGCGACAAGCAATTGCTGAATGAATATCTCTATTACTACTACTATCGCGAAGTGGCGCTGAAAGCGATTCAGGATGCACCGGAAACGCGCGGTGAAGCTATCGCGCGGATCAACAAGGAAATGCGCGAGGAACTGCAGAATGTGGATGCGCAGGCAAACCCGGAAGCCGCATTCGATATCTGGATGAAACACTATCTGCGCCGCGAAAATAGCTATATGCAGAGTGAGTCGCATCAGGAAAAATTCAACACCCGCACGCCGCTAACGCTGCAACAGTTTATTGAAGAACCGGATAGCGGCGGTTACGCAGGGGTGGCGCTGGATATTCTCGAAGCCGTGAACAGCGCCACCAGCAAACGCATCGTTGTCTCACTGCAAAACAATGGCACGCTGGATTTCTTACGCCCGGATGATGTCATTGAGATCAGCTGTGATCTGAGCAAAGAGGGGCTGAAACCGGTGACGCCGATCCACGTACCGGACGCGCAGAAAAACATGATCTCCTGCGTGAAAGAGTACGAGCGTCTGGCAGTGGACGCCATCATGCGCAAAGATAAATTTCTGGCAATCCGCGCATTAATGGCGCATCCGCTGATTGGCTCCTGGTCGTTGGCCGAAAAGTTGGTTGGCGAGTATCTCGACGAAGCACAGTTTAGCGACTGGAAATGATCGTTCCCGGGGCGTCGAGTGGCGCCCCGCCCGGATTTTGCATAAACCAGAGCTTCAGCAAATGTTCGAATCCCAGGATGCAGTAACCAAAGAAAGGGTTGCTCCAGTAGATATCATCATCAAACTTTTGCGGATCGTGAATGATGACGGCGGTGTTTGCCGCCTGGGCCAGGGGGCTTTGATAGTCACCGGTAAAGCAGACAAGGTCGGTATTTTTACCTTCCAGCGCCTTGACCCAATTTAATGCCGAACTGCTGCGACCAGATTTAGACACCAGCCAGATAGAATCGAATTTTGCAGCCGTTTTTTGTTCCAGTATTTCGTAGTCCGGCCAAAGTGCCAGGCTGGCATTCACGCCAATCACCAGGAATTTATTATAAATATATTGCGCAATCAGTTGTGAGAAACCGCTGCCATGAATAAGAATACGGTCGTGCTGCAGACGATTTAATAGCAACGCGAGGTTTTCGGTTGGCTGGACATTCATAAAGTTAATATCATTGGTCACATCAAGTTTTGGCATTGTAATATTAAATTTAATGAAATACACCAGCTCCAGCCAGCCGCTAAATTTGAGCTTTTTCGCCAGACGGACCAGCGATGACGGATTGCTGTAACAGTGTTCCGCGACGGTGCGGATACCCTCACGAATGCATTGTTCTGGATTATTCTGAATAAAGCGCAGTACGGTAACTTCTGTCTTACTTAATTTTACATCACGAAATACATTTTCCAGTTCCATTTTCTGCTCCTGTGAGTGCAGAATAAATTTATCATTTTTTAAAGTAAACGGTCTGTGCAACAGGTCACTTCATCACAATTTCATATTAAAAAAAGAAATGAATAAAAATCTGACATTACTCGCCATGATATTTTTCTTATGGGGCAATATAACCGCCATTAACAGCGTGCTGATCATCTTTTTCTATCAGTATTTCCATCTGTCGTGGTCGCAGTCTATTTTCATTACCGTTATTTTTTACGTGGCCCCTTTTCTGACCTGTCTGCCCTGTTCAATGCTAATTGAACGCCAGGGGTACCGTAAGGTGTTGCTGCTGTCGTTAACGTTGTCGGTTGCGGGATGCCTGCTGTTCGCTCTGGCGTTGCAGCTGGATTCCTTCGCCCTGTCACTGTTGGCGATGTTTGTCGTGGCGACGGGCGTGGCGGCGATGCAGGTTGTCGCGAATCCCTATCTGACATTGCTCAGCGCACCGCACAAACGCATTGGCAATCTGTGTCTGGCCTCTGCGGTTAATTCGCTGGGAACCACGCTGGCGCCCATGCTGGTTGCGCTCCTCCTGGCGTTTTCCCCTATCGATATCCTGGCGCGTGAAGAACCTATCAGTGCGCTCTGGCTTTGCCTCGCCTGCTTTTCGCTGGCATTGATTGCAGGGGTTTTCTGGATCCGCCTGCCGGATGTGGCGCGCCCGGAAAAAGCCGCGTCAGGAACGTATAACGCCTGGAAGAACAGAGAACTGTTATTCAGTGTGGCGGCGATTTTTATCTATGTCGGCGTCGAAGTGAGTCTTGCGACCAGTCTGGTAAAATATCTCATCACCATCGGCGGCTGGAGCACTACTGTTGCGATGTCGCTGGTCTCTTTTTACTGGGGAGGTGCGCTGGCGGGTCGTTTTCTTTATGGTTTTCTCGCCGACAAAACAGGCAATTACACGCCGTTTCTGATGGCGACGCTGGCCTGTGCAACGGCGGTGATGATGGCGATATGGCTGAACAATACCACTGGCGGTTATCTGCTTATCCTGACCGGTTTAGGAAACTCAATTCTCTATCCGATTATCTTCGGGCACACCATCAACAAAAATCCGGCCATCGCCAATATTTCTGCCGCAGCAATGGTGATGGCCGGCATTGGTGGTGCGGTTATACCCTTACTTCAGGCTGCTTGTATTGATGGACTCAACCTCCGGTTCAGCTTTCTATTACCGGTCGCGTTGTATCTGCTACTGGCGCTGTGGGGGCGGCTGAACCTCCACCCCCTCGGTACATCAACTTAAAGCGAAATGACGATCTCATGACTTTGCGGCGTCACCATCACGCCCAGTTCGCTTCCCCGGTGTGAAGCGCCGCGAATACCGCTAATCTGCGCGATGTTACGCAGGCACAACGTCCAGTCGTGCGCATCCCCCTTGCCCGTCACGGTGAGGGTGTTGCCATTGCGCTTAGCAGTCAACGTAAAGATAACCGAACCGTCAGCAGCAGGGACGTCGCACACGGCTTCACGTCCCTCCTCGAGCGCGAACAACTGGAAGGCAGTGCCTTCGTTCCACGCGTAATCTGGTTTCTGATTATTACGGCCCAGCGCCAACAGGGTGTTGTCACGCACATACACTGGCAGACTCAGGAAGTCATGCTGCTGTTTGTACCAGCGGCCGCCCTGTACGACGTCATTGCGCCACAGATGCGTCCAGCGTCCTTCCGGCAAGTAAAACTGCACCTCCCCCGTTTCCGAGAATACCGGCGCCACCATCACTGAATCCCCTAGCATATACTGGCGATCGAGATAATCGCAGGCCGGATCGTCCGGGAACTCCAGCATCATGGCGCGCATCATTGGCGTGCCCCGCTCGTGTGCGCGAGCCGCTTCACGGTACAGGTACGGCATCATGCGGCACTTCTGCTCGGTGAAGAAACGCACCACATCGCAGGATTCCTCATCATACGCCCAGGGCACACGATAGGATTTGCTGCCGTGCAGGCGACTGTGGCTGGAGAGCAGACCAAATGCACACCAGCGTTTATAAACGTGTGCCGGCGCGGTGTTTTCGAAGCCGCCGATATCGTGGCTCCAGAAGCCAAAACCGGACAAGCCAATGGACAGGCCGCCGCGCAGGCTTTCTGCCATTGACTCATAGTTGGCGTAGCAGTCGCCGCCCCAGTGTACCGGAAACTGCTGTGCGCCCACCGATGCGGATCGGGCGAACAGCACCGCCTCTTTTTCGCCAACGGTCTCTTTCAGCACGTTCCACACCAGTTCGTTGTAGATGTAGGCATAATGGTTGTGCATTTTCTGCGGATCGGAACCATCAAACCATTGCACATCGGTCGGGATACGCTCGCCGAAGTCGGTCTTGAAGCAGTCAACACCGATATCCACCAGACCTTTCAGTTTATTGGCATACCATTCACAGGCCTGCGGATTGGTGAAGTCATAAATCGCCAGCCCCGGTTGCCATTTATCCCATTGCCACAGGGAACCGTCCGGACGTTTCAGCAGGTAGCCTTTCTCTTTCAGCTCCTTGAAAATCGGCGATTTCTGTCCGATGTACGGGTTGATCCATACGCAGACCTTCAGCCCTTTCTCCTTCAACCGACGAATCATTCCTTCCGGGTCGGGGAACGTCACCGGATCCCATTCGAAGTCGCACCACTGAAAAGCCTTCATCCAGAAGCAGTCAAAGTGGAAGACGTGCAGCGGCAGATTGCGCTCAGCCATGCCGTCGATAAAGCGGTTTACCGTCGCTTCATCGTAGTTGGTGGTGAACGAAGTGGTCAGCCACAGGCCAAACGACCAGGCAGGCGGCAACGCCGGACGCCCCGTGAAGCGGGTATAGCGGTTCAACACTTCTTTCGGCGTCGGACCGTCGATCACGAAATATTCGAGATATTCGCCCTCGACGCTGAACTGCACTTTCGACACTTTCTCCGAACCGACTTCAAACGAGACGCACTGTGGATGGTTGACCAGCACGCCATAGCCACGGTTGGTCATATAAAACGGGATGTTCTTATAGGATTGCTCGGTGCTGGTGCCGCCATCGCGGTTCCAGGTTTCTACCGTCTGACCATTACGCACCAGCGCGGTAAAGCGCTCGCCCAGACCGTAAACCGTCTCGCCGACGCCCAGATCCAGGCGCTCGAACATGTAGTTCCGCTGGGTGGTGGTGTCCTGCACATAGCCGTTGTTCTTCAACTGACTACCGGTAATGCGCACACCGTTACGCAGGAAATCCAGCGACCAGCACTCACCTTTAGTGACGCGCACGCTTAAGTTACCGCTTTTCAGCTCAGCAACCTCAGCGGTGTTTTGGATATCGACCTTCACGTCCTGTAAAACGTTGAGCGGGTAATGCGGACCGTTATCCAGCGCCCCCTGAAAGTGTTCCATACGCACGCCCACAATCCCTTCCTGCGGCGAAGAGAAACGCAATGTAAAGAGCGGAGTATCCAGTTGCCAGGTGCGTTCGCGGACATCACGCGGCGCGGCATAAACCACCAGTTCGTTACCGTGCTGTTCCACATCAAACACCTGGACTGGATGAAGTAAATTAAGGCCAGGCTGAATCAGCCAGTTTCCATCGCTAATCTTCATACTCTGTTCCTTTAGTTCTGAAATTCGTTATGCGTAAATTCCTGCTGATTGCGACGCGCGCCCTGTGCCAGTTGGTCGAGGATGTTTCTCAGGTAAGGCGTTTTCAGGGTGTAGAAGCGTTTGGCAATCACGGCACTCAGCAGATAGCAGATGGCCGGGACGATTGTGAACAGGGCAATAATGATGTTGATGGTGGCGTTGTTCTGCGTTTTCGCCGCCGCGTCGTAGCCACCGCCTGCCAGCATCCAGCCAATAAGCGCGCCACCGAGCGCCAGACCCAGTTTGAGTACGAACAGTGTGCCCGCAAAACTGATACCGGTCAGACGTTTACCGTTGCACCATTCGCCATAATCGACGGTATCGGACATCATCACCCACTGGATCGGCGTCACCAGCTGGTGCAACACGCCAATCACGAAGATAAAGACGAACATGGTGATGTCGGCCTGCATCGGGACAAAGAACATCGCGAGGCTAACCACGGCCAGGGCCGCGTTGGTCCACCAGAAGATGCTGACTTTGCATTTCCAGTCGGTGAGGGGTTTTGCCAGCGCGGAGCCAATCAGGTTACCAACACAGTAGGTGGTCAGGAAGGCGACGAATACTTCCGGCGTCCCCAGGATCCAGGTGACGTAATACATCATCGCGCCACCGCGTACGCAGACGGCGAGAATATTGAGGATGGTCAGCAGACCCACAATCCGCCACTGGTCGTTTTGCCAGATATC
The DNA here is from genome assembly GCF_057983045.1 of Citrobacter sp. LST-B2. Taxonomy (NCBI): domain Bacteria; kingdom Pseudomonadati; phylum Pseudomonadota; class Gammaproteobacteria; order Enterobacterales; family Enterobacteriaceae; genus Citrobacter; species Citrobacter sp. LST-B2. The sequence continues at coordinate 77,664 of NZ_CP192598.1, read as the reverse complement.
GCGGAGATCTTCGCGCATTGAGGTTGTGCTCGGTGGCGCTTCGATACGCTCTTTGGTGGTGAAGAAGCAAAACGCCAGCATCAGGAATGCCACTACCGACAGCACTGCAATCCCACCCTGAAATCCCAGCGCTTTGTTATCACCGCCAATGAGATTCACCAGCGGCATCATCAGCACGGTCGAGAGCATCCCGCCCGCCGTCGCCAGCACAAAGCGCCAGGATTGCAGAGAAATACGCTGCGTGGGGTCATTAGTGATCACCCCGCCCAGTGCGCAATACGGGATATTCACCACGGTATAAAGCAGCGTCAGCAGCGTATAGGTGATAGCAGCGTAAATCATCTTACCGTTCAGGCTGAGGTCCGGCGTGCTGTATGCCAGGACGCAAACAAGGCCAAACGGCAGCGCGCCAAACAGCACCCACGGACGGAATTTGCCCCAACGGGAACGCGTGCGATCCGCCAGCAGTCCCATGCACGGGTCTGAAATGGCGTCCAGCGCGCGCCAGTAAAAACATGGTGCCGACAAAACCGGCGGGAATACCGAAAATATCGGTATAAAAAAACATCATATACAGCATGACGTTATCAAAAATGATATGACTGGCAGCGTCGCCCATCCCGTAGCCAATCTTCTCCTTAACAGACAAAATATGAATAGTCATAACGCATCCTTTCGCGCTCTCATGCGCACTGGTACCGGTTACCGTTTTTGTAAACCATTCGCGCTAGCGACGGATATTCCGATATCTCGTTATTAAATTACGATTCTTGTTTTCTGTGATCGCGGTTGCGCCAGAAGATGTGAGAAAATGTAACTAGAGGAATTTATGAGGATTTATATGAAACCGATCATGGTAAGAAGAAAGGGAAGTTAAAAAAGTGAGTGAGGGGGTGTGGAAACGTCAGGAAGTAGCTATAATGCGCCCCGCCTCCATGTAGCAATGCAGGCGCGGAAGATCGTCGTCTCCGGTGAGGCGGCTGGACTTCAAATCCAGTTGGGGCCGCCAGCGGTCCCGGGCAGGTTCGACTCCTGTGATCTTCCGCCAAAATATCATGCCCTATTCCCGCTTCAGAAAGCCTAAAACGCCTTCTACATTCGAGTTTCGCGCGGTTTTCATCGCGTCTCTTACAACACCATCACCATCTCGTGCCACGCCATCCCGCCGTGATCGGATTCAGACGGTTTGACGTAGCGATAGCCAAAGTGAGCATAAAGATCGACATGACGATCTTTACACATCAGGTGAATCGTCTTTTTGTGCATCGCTTTCATCCGCGCCACAAATTCACGCATCATCAGTGAAGAATAGCCTTTCCCCTGAAAATCCGGGTGCACCACCACCGACATAATCACCGCATTGGGCGCATCCGGATCGTGGCCTACCAGTTCCTTAAAAGCCTCGTCAGACATCACCACTTCCCAGGCGCAACCGGCATTAATAAAGCCAGCCACCTCGCCGTTCAGCTCCATACACATAAATCCCTGCGGATAGCGCTGGATACGGGTAGCAATCTTTTCCCGGGTTGCCGCTTCATCGCCTTCATAGGCGAGCGTTTCAATCTCATAACAGCGGTCAACATCGGCGGGCGTGGCCTGACGGAATAGCGGAGTGGGCATGCGTTTACCTTTTTTTGAATCAACTGGACTGCCTCATCATACCCGCAGATAACACGGTTTACGCTGATGGTATTCACATGAAAATGAAAGGGATGCACAAAGCCCGGCGTGATGTTATTCGCCGGACCATTTGCGGATGTGCGAGCAGATTGACGCATTGCGTCATGAAATCAGCTAGCCGGGTAGTCCAGATACCCTTCTTTCCCGCCACCAAAGAACGTCTCTTTAATTGGCGCATTCAGCGGCAAGTCATTTTTTAGTCGATGTGGCAGATCCGGGTTAGCAATAAATGGACGACCAAAACCGATCAGATCGGCCCAGCCGTTCGCCAGCGCCTCTTCTGCACGGATTTTGGTGTATTTACCGGAGTAAATCAACGTGCCGTGGAAGATAATACGCAGCGCTTCTTTAAACGCGGCAGGCATGACCGGCGCATCTTCCCAGTCCGCTTCGGCGATATGAATATAGGCAATGCCTAGCTCGTTCAGCACGCTGGCTGCCGCCAGATAGGTCGCTTCCGGGGTATCATCTTTTGACCCCATCAGCGTGGTCAGCGGAGCGAGACGAATACCCACGCGCTCTTTACCAATCGCCGCAGAGACCGCCGTCACCACCTCCCGCATAAAGCGCAGACGGTTTTGCAGCGAGCCGCCGTATTCGTCGTCACGCAGGTTGGCCTGCGAGTCAATGAACTGATTGATCAGATAGCCGTTCGCCCCATGCAGTTCAATGCCGTCAAATCCTGCAGCGATAGCATTACGCGCCGCCTGAGCATAGTCATTGACAATAGCCGGGATCTCTTCCAGCGTCAGGGCGCGCGGCATGTCATGCTGCACCATCTCGCCGACGCCATTTTCCGGGCCGCGCCCTTCCACATCGACAAAGACTTTCACCCCTGGCGCCTGAATGGCAGAAGAAGAGACCGGCGCGGCGCCGCCAGGTTGCAGAACGGTGTGTGAAACACGACCGACGTGCCACAACTGAGCGAAGATTTTACCGCCCGCCTTGTGCACGGCGTCGGTGACTTTTTTCCAGCCAGCAATCTGTGCATCGGAATAGATACCCGGCGTCCAGGCATAGCCCTGACCCTGCTGGCTGATTTGCGTGCCTTCGCTAATGATAAGCCCCGCGCTGGCACGCTGCGCGTAATAGTCCGCCATCATGTCAGTCGCGACGTCGCCTGCCCCGGCGCGAGAACGCGTCATCGGCGGCATAACAATCCGGTTTTTTAACGGCAAGGCATTCAGCGCATAGTGATCGAATAACATAATGGGTTTCCCTCGCGATTATTTATACAGTTCTGCACTCATGGTGACGGTATTGCCCATTCGAGCGCTGGTGATTTTGTATTCAGAGGCGTTCATCTCTTTCGCTTTTTGCGCAATCACTGCTTCAGCAGAATCCAGCGTGGTGCCAGACGCCGTAACGCTCTGTGCAGAGGCGCTAAAGGTCATAGCAGAGAACAGAGAAGCAGTAATAACAGCGATAATGGTTTTCATGTTTAATCCCAGAGTAAATTGATTGGTTGGCGTTGAATAACGCGTTGGGAGAAGAATACGCTGACGACCTGATGACATAAATGATACAAATGGCAATAGACTATTGCGTTTTTGTTCACAATAAGAGGAGAACGGATCGCCAGTGATTTTGGCTCTGCGCGTTTGACCTGCCATCAGACAAACCACTGCGCTTTGAAGAAGGCCACTATGGCGAGATACAGATTCAGGGCTTTACCCGATCTGAGGAAGCGAACGGGATCGATAAAAGCAAAGACTTAACGCAACAGGTAGGGTAATGATTTCAGCAATACTCCAGCCTGTTACGCCAAAGTCGTTCTGTCCTGCGAAATATCTTAACGATATCGATCATCAGGATTGTTTTTTTACCTTCAAAGAAAACTGTTTCGGTGTTATGCCAAAGAACTCTTTAAAGTTACGAATAAAGTATGAAGTACTGGTATAGCCCACTTCATTGGCAATACTGTTAATATGCTTCTCAGTCGTGGTGATGAGTTTCGCCGCCTGATGCATGCGAATATCCAACACCAGCGTATTAAAATTATTACTCTCTTTCTCCAGCTTTTTACGAATCGACACCTCCGACATATGTAAAATGTTCGCCAGATCTGCCAGCCTCCACGATTTAGAGAGATCGGCTTCAATGATTGACTTCAGTCGTTCAGTAAAGGTGGTATCCGTTGATACCGACAAGGAATAAACTAAGGATTCTATATCCCTCATTTTAGAAAGAAGATAGGTTATTTTATAAACTTGTCGGTGTTGTGGGACATCGCTTCCCGTTAATCGTTTGAAGATTTTTGTATCTGTTTCATCAACAGGACAGGTAAATATTTTACGCCGCGTCTGGTTGACTCTTTGCGGATCTAACAACAGCGGTTCCATCACCTTACAGATACAACTCAACACATCACTATCAACGTGATAGAGCTCATAAGGAACCCCTTTACCTAGCACTTTTAATGCAACATCAATCACTGTGTTTTTTTCGATATAACAAAGTGATTCAGGGGGTACATTAAAGGACTGCCCATCTTTCGTTTTTATAAGCAGTTGCGCATCCCGTAGATAGATAATCGCACAGTTATAAAAACGTATCTTTTTCAGCACCAACAGATTGTTGTGTGCATAACTTTCCTTAGCCGGAAAATTAAGGGTACTTAAAGCACTTTGACTATTCATACAGTCACCCCCATGCTTTGTATGCATATAATTTCATGGGTTATCAGCCATGTAAATTCGGAATTTTTTAATTAACGAAATAGTTTATAATTTTAATTATTACTTTTTTAACTATGCATTTCTTTAAAATACATAGCGTTACCCAGTGGCTTTGGTGATGTAGTTAACAATTTTAATATTTTCAACAGGAAATTACACGTAGAAACAGCAATCAGGTATTTGACACCAGAAAAAAATCATTAAGCAGCAGCGGCAGTTTTCTGGTGGACTCCGCGCCGAGTTTAATTTTTATCTCGCGTATCCTATAATAAATAGTATTTTCCTTTAGCTGTGTTAACGTCGCGATCTCCCTGACTTTCTTCCTTTTAAAAAAGTACAAATAGACAATTTTTCGTTCATCCTCCGTAAAGTCGTTGAACACAGAAACAGGCGAAGGTCTGCTGCTTGTCAGGACTCGCAGTTTCTTACAACGGTACGCAATCTGATCGAGGGACAGACACGTCACCGGGAGTTTCTCCATAAGAAAACTGTAAGCAAAGTAATCGTCCTTGTCGCAGACCAGATATATTTTATTATATTTATTAAGCACATCATGATCAGATTCAATCTCTCTGTACTCATGACATTTAATATCTGGATCATCATTAGAGAGCAATGACAACCCATAATTAAAATAGGCATTTTTACTTGCCAACAAAAAAGCAACCGACATAAGAACTCTTAGTTATCAAATGTATTAGACACCTTAACTAAAAGGGACTATAAAGTATGAAAAGTGCAAAAACCACCCTAAAAAATAACCCATTGCGATAAAATTATGCACACTAACTTGTTGCGTAAATGGATTTAATTCTCACTCACATTTAATCCATAAAAAAGCCTGAACTATAGGTTCAGGCTTTTACTGACTCACCTGTTAAAATCAGAATGAATAACGGATATTGGCGTTAATTGCCTTATCGATATCGTAATGACCGAAGGCCGAACGCTCTATATTAAGACTAATCCTGGTGTTTTCTTTAATTCTGGCATTAACACCTAAACTGAAGTTAACCCGGCTATCTTTACCATTCTTAATATGAGTTTCCCCGGCAAAATCATGAACAACCGTCTCTGCCGGTTTAAACAGGTCATACTGATAATGAACGCCCGCCAGCGCCGTCAGTTCCCAGTCTTTCCCTCTGAACGTTTTTCCGGATTCCACCCCCGTACGACCAATCAACGGATTCTCCTGCTTACGCTGCATACGGATGTCTGAACCTGCAGACTGCCAGTCAAACCGGGTTCCTGACACTGAGCCATAAACCAGTTCCGTCTGCGGCTGGATAAAAGTTTCGCCGGGTAGCGAGAAGCGCCAGCCGGTTTCTGCACCCAGATACCAGGAGTGCGAGCGGTAATCCTGCTCCGGCATTCCGGTTTCACTCGCCGAATAGTGGTTGTCGTGGCGAACATATTTACCGATGGCATCCACATACAGCCCGGAGTCAAACATCGCGGAAGCATAAAGACCGATACCGGTTGATTTTGTCTGACCGGACCAACCATCGCCATGGCTGTTACTGTGAGTGAACGTTGCCGTCACACCGGTAAACAGGTCACCACCGTCAAACGCGTGCTTTCTGTCAGCGCCAGCCTGCAGGTGAGTCCAGCTGTCTGAATAACCCGCATCTGCGGAACCGGTACCGCTGAAGACTCGCGCCCACGCCCCGGTTTCACCGTGGGTGTTGCGCAGGTCGCCCATGCGATAGTTCAGGTTGTTCATCTCCGTCAGGAAGTTTTTAAATCCCGTATTCATAATGGCTTTACTGGCCTGCACCGCCGCATTGTCCTGCTGCACGTCAAACCCTTCCAGTCGCCATTGTTTGCTGTTCCCGCTCTCCACGATACCCATCTGCGGCGTGAAGGTATGAACACCCGCGCGCTGTGTCACCGTTTTGAGCGTGAACACATCGGCAGCCGTCGCTTTCGGTGCCGTGACTAACGCGACGGGCGATGTTTCCTTACTCACTGAAGCCACAGACGGGACAACAACCAGCGCATTGTTTTTACCGGTCAGCGACTGCTTAACCGTTACCGTATCTGCCGTTTTACCGTCAGTGTTCATGATGAACTGGCTGTTGCTGGCCGTTAGAGTGTCCACCGTCAGAGAACCCGCTGCGCCGGTATTGCCAAAGCGCACCTGTGAACCTTTCAGGTCGAGAGATTTCACCACGGACTGCCCGTCCGCCTGCCAAAGAGTATTCGTCATCACCGCGCCTGCCAGTGGCGCACTCAGGTTGCCACCATAAGCTGTGAACAGATTCTCACGGGCATCCTCTGCCGTACCAACATTCAGGCTGGCAGCATCATCCGCCTTGATATTGCCTGTTATTACGCTACCCGCGCCGACATTCAGCGTGGTGCCCTGCCCGTCAAGACGCCAGCGCTCAGCCGAGTACGCTCCGGTTAACAGCGAAAGCGTTGATCCTGTACCGGCAGTCACTTCACTGTCAGAAACCAGCCCCGACGTTGCCGTCAGCTTCGCGCCATCTGCCAGTGACAGCGGCGAGTGGCTGAAACGGCTGAACTGGCTGAGAACGGCATCACTGGACGCCACGGTCACCGAACTGTCTGCGCTGTCAATCCCGCCGCTAAAGTGTTCATTAATGTTGAGGGTGGAGCCGTTCTTCAGCTGTACGCGTCCGGTGAAACGGCTCTGATCGGCGTCGTTTGTCGCTTGTGACTGCCCGAATGACGGCGTGGTCTTCACCCCGTTCCCGTCATTGAGATCGATAAAGAGGTTTTCACTGCCCAGCGTTACGGTGGAATGGTCGGCATTAATATTTGTATTAAGGCTGGCATTCCTCGCCAGACTGAAATCAGCGTTGTACAGATCAAGCTGCTTCATGCTGAACTGGCGGGTTTCCCAGTCACTCTGGGTAAAGGAAACCGGCTGAGTGAGAACAGAGTTGTCGCCCAGCGCCTTCAGCTTATCCGCCACAGCCTGAGTGCTCACAGCATGGATAACCGGATGCCCCTGGACAAACAGACGGCCATTTTGCTGGGTGAAGCTCCCCTGCGTGTTCATCCCGCCATCCATGACAAAGTCGTTCTGCGTTCCAGGTGTAACGGTATTTTTGACATCAACATTGCCGGTGAAGTGGCCGTGCCAGATATTGGCAACTGCCGTTGTGGCATCTGCTTTATTGAAATCCAGGTTGACGGAGGCCTGTTTCCCGCGGTTGGTCAGGATCGCCCCGTCGTCCGCGCCGTTAAGCTGATGGAAGGTGAGGCTGTTACCGTTGATGTCGAGCTTACCGCCGCGATAACCCCATTTGATATTGTCGGGATTAACCTGTTTGTCATCACTTAACACAACGGTTGGGCGACCGCTCACAATACTGACATTATTAAAGGCCTGAACGTTGCCATCGATGTCCGGTCGTTGTGCCAGAACCACCGTCCCTTCGCCAACATTCAGCCCACCTGGATTGATACCCGTACCATTCACTTTCAGTGTCCCGGTACCGAGCTTATGCAAATTATCACCCTGAACACCGTTCACCTGCCAGTCGACGGTATGATCGCCGTTAACAATGATTCCGCCACCTTTCCAGGTCTGAGAATCCAGGGGCTTAATAATGTAATCATCATCAAAGGTCAGCGTCCCTGCCCCCTGGTCAACGGTATTTTCTAACACCACAGAGCCGCCCCCCTGGAAGATGAGATCTTTACCGCTGTTCAATGAAGCAGGCCAGGTTGCCCCCTGATTACCATGCATTGACCATGAGGCCGCCCCCTGGGTTAATGCGCCAACGCCGGTTTTGTCATCATAAGTCCAGTGAATATCACCTTCATTTTTTTGTGAATGGATTGGGGCATCAGCGTTCAGCTTCATGGTTTCAACCACGTCACCGACAGGGATTACTGTATAATAGTTAGTCTTACCCGATAACCCCGCATAAGAATTGAGTACTCCAACTACAACCCATTTGTTTTGCTGTGCATCCCAGCCAAATAATGGAGAGCCACTGTCCCCAGGAGTACCATAGGTGGAAAGAGGGGTATCTGTTGTGATAGTGAAAAAACGCCAGCTAGAAGTATATGGTGGATTTACTATTCCTCCTGTTTTATAAGAGTATCCCCCTGCGAGTTGTGTCAATTTGCCACTCTCATCTTTGACATATTGCGTTCCCGTACCGACCCGATAGAAAACGGGAAACCGCTCTGTATTCTGATATGTACCATTTTCAATCCCCGCACTGGTCATATCAAGAGGCACAATCTCTGTCACAATTTTATTCAGTCGAGGCCGATGGAAATCCCACTCGTGATTATTTCTTTCAACCAGGTTATAGGTGGTGTCGTCACTGTAACCAAACTTCACCTGTTTATAACCCACGTTGTGTTTCACGCTGACGATATATTGCGGTGCAACTAACGTTCCAATACCATTTGTGTCAGTTGAACTGAAATCTATCATGGGCGCTTTATTTAGCGTGGTAACGATAGATCCATTTTTATCATATAGCGGGATGTTTTCTGCGCCTGGCTTAAACAGGCCTTTGTTCTCAGCAAAATCGCGATATGTCTGGTAAGGAATACTGTGTACGCTAACTGAAGCCTCTGATGATAGAGGACATACTAATCCTGTCATGCTGATAAGCAAGGCATTCAGGGTTGTTCGTACTATTTGACATTTCCTTATCCTCCTTATCCCTCTACTGACTTCTGAAACGACAACAGCTTCGCCCTTTCTGTTCTTTTTTATTGCATATACTTTATTCACTTTATCCCCCGGGAACTATCAGATTAAAACACTAAAAATCAATAAAAACCAGAATCAGTCAATAAAATAACGGGGCTTTTTTATTCTTATATCCTGAAAGAGTATTATGATAAATACACTATCATCTTTACTCTATTTTATATCTCCCTTACAAAAAATAAAAAAATTAGTTACGAAAACTGAAACTATATAACTAACGAAATGACAAATAAAAAAAGCCGATAGGAAAGTAACAAACGCCATTTTAGGATTTGCCATCGAATTCCCAAGGCAATATATTCTGCCTCGCTCATTAAGATTGTTATGAGCTGACTTTAGAATTAAGCCTATTACTAATGGAGTATAAAATGAAAAAGCTGATTTTAGGTTCGGCAATTGTGGCGGTTCTGGGTGTAGCGTCTAGTGCTATGGCTGCGCCAAACACTGGTACTGTAAACTTTACGGGTTCTGTTTCGACCGCCACTTGCGAAGTTAGTGTAAAAGATAGCAGTGGTACGAGTGTTAGCACTGTTAATTTAGGCACTATTGCAAATACAGCAGCAAACGGGGCACAAGTAGCTTTTAAGCTCGTTCCTCAAAGGCCTGATTGTCTTGCAAAAGCTCAAGCTAATGTTTCTTGGTCTTCTCCGACACTAACGGATGTAGGCATCGCTAACGCTGCAGCAGGTGGCACTAACGCCTTTATGAACCTGGTCGGTACAAATGCAGTCAAACAGGGTGCTGAGGCTGCAATTAAAGCGGGTGCAACCTCTTTAGATTATAATTCCACCAAAGGTGGTATCGCCTCCTTCGATTATAGTGCCTGGCTGAGCAAACCAAGCACTGGCACACTTACTGCTGGTCCATTCTCAGCCTCTGCAAGCTATGTAATCGCATATAAATAAATATCTTTCATAAAAAGGGAGCCTTGGCTCCCTTAATTAAATAAGGTACATGTTGGCAAGGAAAAGTAATGAAAATAAAAGTATTATGTATCGCTATCATTTTTCATTTATGGTCGAATGAAGTTCTTGCCGACGATTTCAATTACAGTTTTATCCGTGGTGGCAGCAAAGAGGTACCAGAAGTACTAAAGAATACCGGACAAAACATCCCGGGGAACTATGTTGTCGATCTACTTTTTAATGGTTCTAAAACAGCGACCTCTGTGGAACTAACACTCAGCAATGCTGATGCAGAGCATATTTGTCTTTCGGATAAATGGTTACAGGGAAAAGGCATTTTTCTTAATAAAGAATTCTATAAACAGTATCTTAACCCCACACGCAACTGCTATCTTCTTGATAAAGAGAAGAACAGTCGGGTTAAATTTGATCCTTCCCTGCAGGAGTTGTCGATCGAGATGCCTCAGGCTGGCTTTATCGATAATAAAAAAGAAGGCGGTGCCTGGGATTATGGCAGTGCCGGTTTCAAACTCGCCTATGATGTCAATACATCAAAATCAAGTGACCAGGATCGGACAACATACGGCAATATCGAAGGCCAGATCAATATAGGCGAATGGGTTCTGCTTGGGAGAGGATACGCGTATCAGGGAGAAAAATTCCAGAGCAATAACCTGCTGTTAACGCATGCGATAAAATCGATAAAATCAGATATCCTGATTGGTAAAACCCAGTCTTACAATACCCTGAACGATGGTTTTACCTTTTATGGCGCACAGTTAAAATCCAATCAGGATATGTATCCCTGGGACTCGCAGTCTTATGCCCCGGTAATTAATGGTATTGCCAGAACACATGCCCGTGTCACCGTCGAACAAGGCGGATACACATTAAAATCGTTCGTGGTCCCGCCGGGTCCTTTTGTGATTAACGATCTGACCGGCGTGTATTCGGGTGACATTGTTTTGAAAATTTATGAAGAGGATGGTTCAGTAAAAGAACAGCGATTCCCGGTCGCTGTGCTGCCCAATTTATTAAAACCTGGCAATTACAATTACAATATCGCGGTAGGTAGTAAAGTTGACCAATACAGTGACAAGCGTGATGATGATAGTTTATTCGCGCAGATGACCTATGATTATGGTTTTGAGCCCTTTACGCTCAATACCTCTGCACTGGTAGATAAAAACTATAACAACGTTGGCCTGGGTTTTATCCGTTCTTTCGGCTGGTTTGGTGCCATGGCAATGAGTGGCAACCTGTCGCAGGCAAAATACCATAATGGCAAAACGATGAACGGCTTTAGCGCATCGGTGAAATATGCCCGTGCCTTAGGTGAAAACGCGAATTTACAGTTAATCGGTTATCGCTTTAACTCAGAAAATTACATTGACTACGCGGATTTTAACTATCGCTATTACAATCTGTTAAACAACAGACCCAAACAGCGGTATGAATCGATTATTACCTATCAACTCCCGGAAATGAATGTGTTCTTAAACATGTCAGCCTGGAAGGAAGATTACTGGGACACTTCCAGTGAGGTAGGGGCAAACGTAAATCTCAGCAAGAGTTTTAATAATATATCAGTCTCCCTGAATGCCGGATATTCCAGACTGCAGGGGATGGAAAGTGATTATAACGCCGGGGTATCCCTTAGCGTACCCTTCAGCGTGTTTGATAAATCGCACTACAGCTTCTCTGGCATAAACTATGATCGCCGTAATGGCACGAATTTCAATACCGGTGTTGCGGGAAGTGTTAATTCACGCCTGAGCTATAATGCGTCCATCAGTCAGTCACGCAACACCAGAGGAAGTGCGATTTCAGCGTCTTATCTGTTTGACGAGGTTCAAACCTCGGCAAGCTATTCGCAAATGGGGAACACTTCCAGTTCTTCCTTCCAGGTTGGCGGAAGTATTATCGGGTTGCCAGATGCAGGTATTCTTTTTACGCCTGTGAAAAATGATGAAATTGCGATTGTGCAAATGGAAGATATTCCCGGCGTCAGATTTAACGGCTCTATGCCGGGCGATAAAAAAGGTCGAGCCGTTATACCGTTAACGGCTACAACAATAACACCATTACGGTCAATGCCGACAACTTGCCACAAAGCGTCGAATTGACAGAAAACGCAATTAATGTCACGCCGACAGAAAATGCCATTATCTACAAAAAAGTGAAATACAGAAAAATTAACACGTATATTGTCAAAGTTATCAGCAGTAATGGTTTTGTTATTCCAATGGGGAGTATCGCTAAAAACGCAGAAAACCAGGAAATTGGCTACGTCAACAACGGCGGGATTCTGTTAATGAATCTTGAAGATAAAGATGAAGGGATCATATCTGTAGGTGACTGCAAATTCGATTCACGATCGCTGCAGAAAGATTCGGGTAAAGCACAGGAGATTAAGTGTGGCTAAGAACAATACACTGAGAACGTTTTTCTTTTCTGCGTCACTGTTTTTATTTACGGCATCAAGTCATGCGGCATTTGTCCTTAACAGCACACGTTATGTATTTGATGAAAAAAGAGAGAATATCTCTGTACAGGTTGATAACCAGTCCGCTCAGGAATATGGCGGACAGATATGGATTGAAAACCAGGACCAAAACGACAAGAACGTCTATTTTGTGCCCAGCCCAACGTTTTTTAAAGTGGCCGATCAGCACAAACAAATCCTGCGTATCCTGAAAATTAATAATGCGTTACCAAAAGACAAAGAATCGCTTTTCTGGATCAATATCCAGGAGATCCCTAAAGCACCCAAAGAAGGTATGAATGCATTATCCATTGCGCTGCATACCCAGGTCAAAATGTTTTATCGCCCTGACGCACTGAAAGAGAAAAGGGAAAACGCCGAACAACAGATTAAAATGATAAGCAGTGAGGGCAACACCATCCTCTGGAACGATACACCCTATTACTTTGCGATCATCAGTGTTAAACAACACGGAACGCCCATTAAAGTTAGTGACGATATTAAAGAAAAATTATCTGTCTTTGCGCCAGGTGAAAAAGTTTCTCTGGGTAAAACAATTACCGGTAGCAACCTTAGCATTGTAGCGTTTGATGATTATGGCGTTGACAAAGAGTATAAATTAAACAAATCCTGACACGCAAAGGTTTTTATTATGTATAAATACATATTTGCTCTTTTAATAGCTTTTTTATCACTTAGTTCATTACCTGTCCAGGCAAAGGATTGCTCTGGCGGAACAATAACTTTCGATAGAGATCCCTCCAGCGATATGTATCATTGGGCGTATGGTTATACGTCAGAGAAAAATGGTCCTGTAATAGCAATGCAGATAAGCATAACAAACGGTATGTCCTGTGATGCGGATTATATAGATTTCTTAACCCCGCAAAGTAAAATGGCTATGAAAATAACCAGTGGTGGGACCTGTAAAAATTCCAATACTATAACAACATCCTATCCGGGCATTGAGTGGCAGCTCGAAGGTATGCATTGCGACTCGGGTTCCTGGCTTACCTCCGATATGATTAAGCCGGGAGAAAGAGTTGACTGGCCTTCTGGCACAGTCCTCGGCAAAGCGAAGCTTATTGTGAATGATGAGTACTGGATGAAAAACACTCAAACTGGTCAACATAATGTTACTGTTCCAGTGCTTTCTATTGGGCGTACTGTTCTCAACAGCCCTTCAGTCGAAGTTAATAATGCTTTAGGGGGATCAACGATATCTTTTTATATAAATGATATCGGCACTTGCTCAATGAGTCTCATTCCAGAAAATATTGACTTTGGAAAATTAACACCCAGCGACGTGAATCGAGGTTTGTATAAAGAGCTATTAGTTTCATACTCTTGCAAAAATAAAGCATTAATCAATGGTCTCTATGTCCGTTTAGACCCTGAAAATGTAGTCGATGCAGCGAATGGTATGTTTAGTGCCAATGATACTAATGGCCGGAAGTTAAATTTCCAGATAACCAGACTGTACGGGAGTGAACAAATTATCCCTCTCAATACTAATTATCAGCTCTATTCGCAAACACAAAAAAATATTGATGATAGTGCTAGATTCAGAATCAACGTCAAACCATCAACACCGTTTCCTGCCGGAAAGGTTTCTACGTACCTGAATGTTTCGCTAATATACAGATAAGCTGGATTAATTATGCTCAGATGGTTAGCCTTTTTTTTGATACTTTTTTCAATTCACAATGCCTCTGCGTCGAAATCAGTGCAGAGAAAAGCTACGATAAACGCCGAGTTAGCCTTAAACACGTGCGCATTATCTCTCTCTCCGGCAAATCTGAATTTTCAACAAATCGGCTTTAGCCAGTTTGAAAATAACGCAACAACGCCACAGACAGTTGATCTGAATATTGCATGCAGTTGGCCTGCAACCGGGATCTCACTGAAATTTTCGCCCGCTGCAGGCGTTTCCACGAGCAGCACTAACCTAATGAAAACGGGTTTATCCGGCGTTGGGCTTGCGTTGGCATGGAAAAATGCATCCGGCACAGATTTTACGCCGCTAGAATTGAATAAGTCTTTTGTTCCCGCATCAACTGCATTAAGTAACCAAAATGAAACGCTTGGTCAGTTCCAGCTGTTGCCAAAAAAAATTCCTGAAGAAACGCTTCAGGCCGGGAATATTTCCACTAGTCTGACTGTCGAGGTAACCTATGATTGACAGGACATGTCTATTTTTTCCGTTACTGGTGGGGCTGTTAAGCGCTACAACGGCACTTAACAGTCACGCCGCACAAACGGCAAGCGTAAGTCTTCCCATTTCAATGCAGGTCACTAATCCTCAGTGCCAAATCAACAAAGGGCTTGGCCTGCCTGAAACCGTGCAACTTCCGCTGATTACCACATCAGGTGCCTTATTAGGCGATAATAATGTTGAAGTTCCCCTCGTGATTGACTGTGTCAGTGATATCACCAAATTTGAGGTTACTCTGGCTGGGGGCAGTAATTCGAAACTCACTACGTCAAATAATATGGTTGATATTACCTTGTCATGGAAGCAGGGTGGAGGTGCGGTTGAATTCGGCACGCCGGTCGAGTTAAGTAAAGCGCCTTTTCTGGTAAGCCAAAAGCAGTTTGATGGCACCTTGTTGGCAAGAGTGTCTCCCCATACCGGTACAATACCGGCGGGTAATTACACCGCCAGTTTACCCATTACATTTACCTATTATTAAGATGGTATAAACACAAGCCGGGGAACGCTCCCCGGCCTTTAAATACGTTAATCAAACACCCCGTTAATAATCGCCGTGACCACGGCGGTACTGAGCGCAATCAGCACTAAATCATCCCCAACAATTTTCCATTCATAGCCAGGATAATAAGGCAGTTGCCCCAACATGGATGCCGGTACGGTTTTTTTCGCGATGCCCGGAGGGAGCGGTTTTCCACGCGCCAGGTTTTTCGCAATGCCCGGAGGCAGAGAATCATATCCCGTCAGGCCGTAGTTCACCGCCAGATGACGCGCTGTCGCGAAACTGATGTCAGACTCGACGTGATCGGGTTTGCCGTAATTTTTACGATGATCGGATGAACCGTTGTTTTTCTGGGCCGAATTTCCTTTTTGCCCGTTATTTCCCTGGTTGCCCTTATTTCCATGATTGCCACTGCTGTTGCCCTGGCCGCCTCCGCCATGACCATTTCCGTTACCATTCCCCGGATTCGCCATGACCGGCGCAGCGAACAGAGAGAGTGAAACCAGTGTGGCCAGCACTGCCGTTAAACCACGACGCTTACCCATGATGTGTTCCTTCCAGATGATGTTCCACTTTGACAATAGTGCGCCGCCATCAAGTACGCAATGTCAAATATTCCTGGTTTTGCATTGGCTCGCAGGCCATTAAAATAACCTTTTGTGTGGAGGGTAACGGCTGTGCCTTATCTGCTATCATGCCTGCAAATAGCGTCGAAAAAACACAGCCGAGGAAAACATGGGGTCCACCAGAAGAGGGATGCTGAACGTTCTGATTGCTGCCGTATTATGGGGAAGTTCCGGCGTTTGCGCGCAGTACATCATGGAGCAAAGCCAGATGTCGTCGCCATTTCTGACCATGACGCGTCTGATCTTCGCCGGACTCATTCTGCTGATGCTCTCCTTTGTCCACGGCGACAAAATTTTTTCCCTTTTCAAAGACCGCAAAGACGCTCTGAGTCTGCTGATATTTTCTGTCGTCGGCGCGCTGACCGTACAACTCACCTTCCTGCTGACCATCGAAAAGTCCAACGCCGCGACCGCCACCGTGCTGCAATTTCTGTCTCCGACGATTATCGTGGCGTGGTTCGCGCTGGTACGTAAGGCCCGTCCCGGCGTATTGGTGCTGACGGCAATCCTCACCTCCCTGATCGGCACCTTTTTACTGGTAACGCACGGCAACCCTACTTCGCTGTCAATTTCACCCGCCGCGCTGTTCTGGGGGATCGCCTCCGCATTTGCCGCCGCGTTTTATACCACCTACCCGTCAACGCTGATTGCACGTTACGGCACTTTGCCGATTGTCGGCTGGAGTATGTTAATCGGCGGGATGATCCTGCTGCCGTTTTACGCTGGAGAGGGCACGGATTTCGTGGTGAATGGCAGCCTGATTCTGGCGTTTTTCTACCTGGTGGTGATCGGCACGTCACTGACGTTCAGCCTGTATCTGAAGGGGGCGCAGATGATTGGCGGGCCGAAAGCGAGCATTTTAAGCTGTGCCGAACCGCTGAGCAGCGCGTTGCTGTCATTGCTCTTGTTGGGCATTACCTTCACGCTGCCGGACTGGCTGGGCACACTGCTGATTCTGTCGTCCGTGGTGTTGATCTCGATGGATTCTCGCCGCCGCGCCAGAACCGTTTGACATCACTGGCGCGGCAACGCTCATCTTACCAACCCGGCACCGCGCCGCCGTTAAAGATTTTCTCCGCCGCTTTGGCGACTTCCGGCGACTGATAGGACTGCAAAAATTCCTTCACGTTTTGCGCGTCTTTGTTGTCTTCCCGCGCCACCAGAATGTTCACGTACGGCGAATTTTTATCTTCGATAAACACGCTGTCATGAACCGGAGAAAG
The DNA here is from genome assembly GCF_057983045.1 of Citrobacter sp. LST-B2. Lineage (NCBI taxonomy): Bacteria > Pseudomonadati > Pseudomonadota > Gammaproteobacteria > Enterobacterales > Enterobacteriaceae > Citrobacter > Citrobacter sp. LST-B2. The sequence continues at coordinate 60,645 of NZ_CP192598.1, read as the reverse complement.
CCCGGTTTGCTGAATGTAGGTCGTGCTGATGATCGCTACATCGACTTTCGGGTCGTCAAGTACTCGCGGCAGCTGCGCGCCTTCCAGTTCCATAATCTGCAAGTGACGCGGATTATCGGTGATATCCAGCGCCGTCGGCAGCAGACCTTTCCCTTCTTTCAGGGTAATCAGCTTCTCTTTTTGCAGCAGCAGAAGCGCGCGTCCCAGATTAGTCGGATCGTTCGGGATCGCCACCGTCGCGCCCTCTTTCAGTTGATCCACCGTTTTAATTTTTTTCGAATAGCCTGCCATCGGGAAGACAAAAGTATTCCCTACCGCCACCAGCTTATAGTTGTGCGCCTGGTTATCCTGCTCAAGGAACGGACGATGCTGGAAAACGTTGGCATCCAGTTCGCCGTGGTTGGTGGCGTCATTCGGCAACAGCGAGCCGCTGAAACCGACCAGCTCAACGTCGAGGCCGTACTTCTCTTTCGCCACTTTTTTGGCAACTTCCGCGACATCCTGCTCGGCACCGTTAATCACACCCACTTTAATGTGCTTTGCATCGCTGCTCTGCTGATCGCACCCGACCAGCAACAATCCCGCCAGCAGTACCGCCGCCCCTGTCCGTAAATGAGGTATCGTCAATTTCACGTTTTTATCCTTTTGAAATAACCGCCTGATGAGTAATGAAATGACTATAGCGGGAAGGGCACGGCGGTTTAAAAAACGAAAAGGTATCAATAAGAAGAAAAAAGCATAAAGGGAGAATATGCGAAAATCCTGATGGCGCTGCGCTGACCACACGCAGCGCCATTCGGCTCAGACCAGCGCTTTGATGATGTCCATTAACCTGACAATATCTTCAGGACGTGTATTCCCGGTTTGCGGATCGATAATCGAACTGTACACATGCGGCATCACGCGCGGCACTCCCGCCTCCAGGCAGGTCTGCAATATGACGCCGAAATTATCCAGATCGATACCACCGGTCGGTTCAATCAGCGTCATGCCGTTACGCGCCGCGCTGCTCGCCAGTACGTACAGCTCCGGCAGCGACTTCTCCCCGCCCATCGGAAAGAATTTGGCCGCGTGCGCCCCCATATCCTGCATCATCCGCACGGCGGCATCGCAGGAGACGCGCGCTGGCGTCCCCTGACTGCTGCTGACGCCGGTGGAAATCAACACGTCACCAGGCGTTCCCGTCGGGCTGACCAGCGCATTGATATGGGTCTGTTCTCCCCCCGTCGCCGCCAGCGCGCCTGCGGCAAAACCGCTGCCGGTAAAGGTCTGGTTGACGTGCGCCGGATGAACCTTTGCGGCAATCATCGCCGCCTTGTAATACTGCGCCGGATCGCCCGCCCCCAGCCCGACCGAAATCGACGGCACGTCCGCCATCCAGCGCTTCACCTCCTGAACACCTTCGTCGACCGACGAAAATTGCGCAGACAGGATGCCAATCACTGCGTGTCCCTCGGCGGCGTCATAGATTTCCCTGGCGTTAGCGATATCTTTCGCCAGCACGTTAATCGCCACACGCTGACGATAAAAATTAATCTGCTGCATGTTCTGCAATCTCCTTAAGTCGCGCCACAATCAACGCCATTTCCCCCTCAGCGACCGTACGTGGGTCGAGGCTGAATACGCCCTGATGGAGGTTATAGCGCCGTGCGTAAATGGCGATATCGCCACTTCGCAGTTGGGCTTCGACGTCGCGCGCGTCCAGACCAAACACCTGCGCATCAACCCGAACGCGAATGCGCCAGATGGCACGCCCGGCTTCGTCCTGCTCGATATCGGCGGTCAGCCCGCGAATGGCCGAAATCGCCTCCACCGTCGGTTGCAACTGCTCGGCGGTCACCACGGTCTGCCCCTGGTGATAATTTTCCAGCGCATACACCAGCCCGACCATGTTCTCCTTGCCGATTTTCATCGCTCTGGCAATCCCGTGATGTTGCGCTTTACAGGCGGCGATCCACGTTTTATTGCCGGTGATAAACCCGGAGGTCGGCGCATTGAAGGCTTTCGCCCCGCTGTAGATAACCATATCCGCCCCGCTCGCCACCCAGGCGTGTAAATCCTCCTCGGCGGCGGCATCGACAATCAGCGGCAGGTTGTGGATCTGCGCCACTTGTACAAAGTCGTCAATGCTGAGCATGCCTTTTTGCACGCAGTGGTGCGATTTCACATACAGCAGTGCGGCGGTCTCGTCAGTAATGGCGCTCTCCAGTTGCCAGCGTGCGGCCAGGTTACTCGAACCGACTTCCACAACGCGCCCACCGCCCAGACGAATGGCGCTGGTAATCGGCGCGCCGTAGTCCACGTTATGACCGCGCAGCATCACTACCTCGTTGGCCATTCCGCTGCTGTCCGGCATCAGCGACACGCGAAGCGGGTCGCCACGAGTAATGGCGGCGGCAACGGCGATGGCGATCCCTGCCGAGGCGCAGGAGGTCACGTAGCTGTCCTGCGCGCCGGTAAAGCGGGAAACCAGTTCACCGGTTCGGTCCACCAGCTTGTCGATCTCGACAAAGGCCGAGGCCGCGCGCGCCGTTGCCTGCATCACCTCCGGCGCGACGCTGGAGACGCCAAGAATCGTCATCTTGCCGCAGGCGTTAATCACCTGTTTTAGCCCCAGCTGTTGATAAATATTCTCTGTCATGGCTTACAACACTCCCAGCAGCGAACACACCACGCTCAGCGCCACAATCGACAGCAGAATGGTGGTGTAACGCGGACCCTTTTTCACCAGGAAGATATAGATGGCAAATACCGCCGCCAGCGGCAGCAGGCCTGGCGCGATAGAGTCAAGGATCTGCTGCACGACCACTTCAGAACCCTTCAGGGCGCTGATTTTCAACGGTGTGGTGATCTTGACGTAGCTTGCCGACAGCGCGCCCATCATGATCAACCCCAGCACGTTCGCGCCGTAGATCAGTTCTTTGATTCGCCCCCCCTGCAATAACCCGACGATAGAATCACGTCCCAGGGTGTAGCCTTTGTGGATCAGACCGTAGCTGATCGCCAGGGTAATCGCCGGATAGAGGATCAGCGGTGCAATACCGCCAAACGCGCTGCCATTAGCGGCGAAAGGGATGAAAATCGCAATCAGCAGCGGCATGACGGCGGCCCAGACAATGGAGTCGCCCATCCCGGCCAGCGGCCCCATCAGACCGGTTTTAATCCCGGTAATTGAGGCATCGCTGATCGGCTCGCCGCGCGTTTTTTGTTCTTCCATGGCGATGGAAATCCCCTGGATCACCGCGCCAAATGTTTGCTCGGAGTTGAAGAAGTTCAGGTGCCGTTTCAGCGCCTCCACCTGTTCCTCTTTTTGCGGGTAGAGCTTTTTGATGATCGGTGTCATCGAGGCGCAGAAAATCAGGCTCTGCAGACGTTCATAAGAGTTGGAGACTTCCGCGCCCAGCCAGTAGATAAACCACGCTTTAGTGATATCCGCTTTGGTTAACGCCCCGGTCGTCCGTGCGCGCTCAACCAGTTCATGCTGCATTACGTCGCTGCTCATCATGCTGCTCCTTCATTTTTCGCCAGGCCTTTAATCAGGAAGGCCACACAGGTACCGAAGATCGCCATCGCCATGATGTCTACCTTGAGGTACAGCACCGCGAAGAATCCGCCGATAAACCACGGCAGCAGGCTCTTTTTACCGATCACCATAATGGTGATTGCGAAGCCCAGCGCCGGCAGGATCCCGCCCATGATTTCAAAGGAGTGGGTCAGCCAGTGCGGCATCAGTTTGAGGAAACTTTCCACCACGTCCTGACCGAAGTAGTTCGCGGCAAACACCACCGGGAAACGCAGCGCCAGTCCGAGTAACGCCGGGTAGAGGAACGCACAGCGCATAATGCCCGACATGTTCGCTGTTTCCGCGTGCTTATCAGCCATATGCACCCAGGCGGCGTTCAGGGTACGACGCAACTGGTCAAGGAAGACGCCGATTACGCCGAAGGGGATCGCCAGCGCAATGGCCAGGTTCGGATCCATCCCGGCTTTCACCGCGATGGGAATCGAGATACAGGCCGCCAGCGCCGGATCTGACGGCACGTTACCGCCAGGCGTGGAGGTCACGCCGAGATAAACGAGCTGCATCCCGGCACCGATAATCATCGCAGTCTGCATATTGCCAAGCAGCAGCCCGACGAAAACAGCCACCACCACCGGCTGAAGCAGCATGGCAGAGAAGGTGTAGCCAAGGCGTAAGCGGGCAAACCAGTAATACAACCCCATGAGGCTTGCAAAAACTAAGGTATCCATAGTGTTATCCCATTATCAGAGAATTAGAATTTTTTCAGGATATCGTCCAGCGACTGCGGTTTATCTTCCGGGATAGTCTGGAAGAACACCTGAATCCCACGACTTTTCAGGTCGTTCAGAATGCCAACGTCTTTTTCATCGAGCGTAATGTTCTGGAATACCGCTTTGCGGTTCGGTCCACCGCCCAGCCCCCCCACCTGAATCGTGGAGACATCAAACCCCTGTTGTACGGCCTGCTGAATCGCCGCCAGAGAAGGGAACAGCACCAGCACATTGCCGTCGCCCAGTTGGTTCTCTTGCCATGAGGCGGCAAAGCTCAGGTTGCTGTAGCAGTCCACTTTGATGTTCGGCGGCGCGGCCATCAGGTAGATGTTTTTCATAAACGGATCGGCATCCAGTTCATCGCTGACCACCGCGATGCAGTTGGCCTGGGACTGCCCGACCCACTTCGTCACCACCTGTCCGTGGATCAGTCGGCTATCGATACGACATAACACGATGTTTGCCATGATGATTTTCCTTATTGTGATTGTTGTAATTGACGGACGTGAGCGACAACGTCCAGGCAACTGCTGCGTCCGGCGTCCACCAGTTCGCTGACGCAGGTAGTCAGTGAACCGTGTTCACGTCTGTCCAGCGCTTCCAGCAGCAGTGATGCGTTGAGTCCGGAAACGACCGCCACCGGATAATCCGCACTCAGCCGCGCCGCCACGTTGGATGTCGTGCCGCCCACAAAATCGGTCAGAATCAGTGAGCCTTCCGGCATGGTTTTCACCACGTCTTCAACACGCTGATAAAACTCACCCAGCGTATCGACGGGCATCAGCGCAATTTCTGTCACGCCTTTAATTTCGCCCATCACCATGCGCAGGCTGTTACAAAGCTGTTGTCCCCAGCCGCCATGGGTCAGCAGCAGAATGTCGGGCAACGGTTGAGTGGTAGTCAAAATGGCCTCCTGGCGCGATTACATTTACACGCAAGGAAAGAGCAAAGGCTGTGCCAGTATTTGTGTCACACGAGGGGGAAAGGAGAGCGGGCAAGGCGCAACGCCTCGCCCATTAAGGGATCAGCTATAAAGCAGTTCGTAGATATAAAAATATTCCGCATCCGATAACCGGATGGCATAGGCCTCTTCGATCGGCAGAAACGCAGATTTAATGACACTAAACGCGCGGGGATCCAGATTCGGTTTGTTTTCCAGCGCCATCTGTAACGGTTTACGGTTGATCACGATACGCTCAACCATGCAACAGCAGTGGATCAGGAAGCGTAGTGTCACCTGGCGACTGGGTTTGAGGGAAAGCGCAGTCGTCAGATGGTTAAGCACGCCCTCCATCTCTTTCAGAATGCGCTGCGGGTTGAGCACTGAAATATGATTGATGATGCTCTCCATGGTCAGCGCGCTGATAAAGCGCATCGCGCTGCGCTCCATCTCCAGACGGCGCTCGGCGCTGGAGAGATCCGGCGTCAGCAGGCTTAACACCAGCTCCGGCCCCTGCTCAGAGAACAGTTCTTCCAGCGAGATAAACGGAATATCCGGCAGTCCGGGCTGGAAAGTCCCGACAATCCCTGCCAGTCGCTCATTGGCATTCAGCGCCTGCTGGACACGTTCGAGACTGCGCACGTCGTTGTAATCGAGGATCACCATTCGCGTGTCCTGCGACATCAGTTCGCCGAAGCTCTCCTCGAGCACTTTTTTAATTTTTTCCGCCGTTCCCATGCCGGTAATGCAGGAAACGACCAGCACTTTGCCGCCGTTTTCCTGCTGCGGCGTACACAGCTGGCAGGGGATATTTTTGCTCTGCATCAGCGCCGCCAATTGGGGTAAATCGCTGGTTTCGTAGCTTAAATCCAGCCCAACCTCCAGCAGACTGGTCAGCGTGATGTTGGGCATCAGCAGTACGTCTATCTGAAATAACTTGCTGATCGTACTGCCGAAATGTACCAGTGAACCGATGTCGACCATCAGGATCAGCCGCTGATAGCGTTGGGTCTGAATAATCTGGGTCAGCGTTTCCAGCGTGTCATGTACCGACTGCTCAAACGGCATGTCGACTGCGCTGAACAGGTCGCGTTCCAGTACACGGTTAACATACTGCGCCATGCTGGTCGCGGTGGTCGCGCCGTGAGCGACCAGAATCACCCCGCAATCCGGACTGGCATCAATGCGCTGGCGGTAATGACGACACTCTTTCAGGAACAGGCACAGCCAGACCACTTCCGTCGCCGGGCACTGAATATGCAGCAGTTCATTAATTTTGCGGCACAGCAGCGTGGCGTTATCGTATTCATCTTTGCAGCGATCGAGGATCAGACTGGAAGAGTAGAGCTGGGGAATCAACCCGCGCTGGACGTAGCCAATCAGCGCCAGGAAGTGCTTGCGCAGCGGATTCACCAGGTTTTCCGGCAGCGTAAACGTAAGCACCTGTTCCACGCAGCCGATCAACAGCGTCACGCGTTCTTCGATTTGATCGCCATAACGCGGTGGATGCGCCACGCTATCGCGACTGTAGAGGCCATATTCGAAAATCGAGCTGAGCTTGTTTTTCAGGATAGCCAGCGTTTCCGCCGGCGGGACATTACTGTTGCGCAGATTGACATATTCACGGGTCAGGAAGCTGTAAAACAGATCGCTCTCTTCGATTTCCGCCCCGGTCGCCAGCGACGTTTTCAGCGCCGGTAACGTGCGCGCATCAATGTTCAGCCGCTCTTTCCCTTCAAACAAGGCATCGACCAACAGGCGCTGTTCCGGCGTGGCGTGAAACGGTATCTCCGCCAGCCGTTTATCCAGTTGTAGTGTGTCATTATGTTCCGTCATTCCTGACGCCCACGCCTGGGCGCACAGGAACTGGATATCACTCTTCAACTGACCAATGTTGCCCTCCAGCGGTTTGTTCAACAGCCAGAGCAGTAGCGTTTTGTCGATGCTGACCGTGCGCTCGATTTTGCGACTTTCACGCTGCAGGAAACCAACAATCAGCTCCACTTGTTCTTCAATCGATCGCTGACGAATCCCCGGCAAATCGATGCTTACCTGAATGCGTCGCTGGAAGGTACGCAACAGCGACGAATTCGCCGGTTCCGTGGTGGCGCAAATCAGCCGTACCGAGATCGAACGCGCCTTACTGCTGTCCCCCAGCGGACGGTACTCACCCTTATCAAGAATAGAGAACAGTTTTTCCTGACCTTCGTAGGGCAGACGGTGCACTTCATCGAGCAGCAAATAGCCGCCGTCTGCCTGCTCAACCAGACCGGGTTTATTCTCGTTCGCGCCGGTAAATGCCCCCTGACGATGGCCAAACAGGTGGGAAGAGAGCAGTTCCGGGTTATGGGCGTACTCGGCGCAGTTAAAGTAGACCAGCGGCGGTGGGGAACCGGCGGACTTTTCGCAGGCGAAGCGGTGCATCAGTTCGGCAAAAAAGGTTTTCCCCACGCCAGATGGGCCGGTCAGCAGTACGTGCAAACCTTGCGGATAGAGCACGGCGGCGCGGCCTTTTTCAACCGCATCGCGCAGGCTGCGGTCATAGCCAATCAGGCCGGTGAAAGGATCGTCGTCGCCCGTATTTTCCGTTTGCGGAAGCAGGTCAGCCACCGAGCGCACCTCGCGCTCGCTACTCTCCAGTTTGCGCCCCAGCAATGTCTCCAGCGTCTGGCGGTGCAGGAAGAACACCGGACGCCCCCGGCTTTTAATCGCCAGACCGTCATTCCACAGTTGGTTGAGATCTTTACTGACCGAGTTGCGCGCCAGCCCCAGGTTGAAGCCAATGGCCTCCGCGGTGAATGCCGTCTCCTGCGCCAAATCGGCACGATCCAGCCCACGCGTCAGCCTTTCAAGCTCTCCCAGTACGATCTCGATCCGTCTCATCTTTTTACCGCTTAAGAATTAAATGATTGTTCAGAACATACACTATTCTGCTATGCAAGAAAGTGAATCGGCGTCCAGACGTCACGGTGAATGCCTCCGGTCATCAAAATGTTTTCGATAAATAATGCCGGGCAGCCCCTTTTTCCGGGAAGTCCTCAAGGGTCAGTTGCAGTTGATAACCGTTCTTCTGGTAGAACGGCAGCGCCTGAAAACTCAGGGTATCGACCAGCGCATGGAGACAACCTCTTTCGCGAGCGGCGTGCTCTGCGGCCTGGATTAGCTGGCTACCGTAACCGCCTTTACGCAGGGATTCATGCATCCATAAAAAATCAATGCTCAACCATTCCCCTTTGATTTTGCCAATCAATCCCCCCCGAATTTTCTGCTGCTCGTCACGCCAGTAAACCGCCAGATCGCCAAAATTTCTCGTTTGCAGAAACTGAAAATTGTAAGCGCGCAATCCGGTGAGCAGTGCATTTTGATCGTCTTCGGTAACGGTATCGGTAATTTGTATCTGCATTCTATCCTCCTGAAAAAATACAACTTTTTGCTGAAGCCTTTTCCGACTTTCGCACGGGCTGCTGAGAGAGTCGTACACCATCTACACTTACTCTTGAAATGATGCGCATCGACTACAAGGATTATTACCATGAAACGAGCCGTTTTACCGATCATTGCCGCCCTTTTCTTGATGCCAACGCTGGCGCAGGCCGACTCGCCTTACGGCGCACTGCAATCCGTGCACGAAAAAAATACGATACTCAACGATTTACGCAAAATTTGTACGCCGCAAGGTTCGCCTTCAGACGAGGCGTGGGAAAAAACGATCATGGCGAATGAAGGCAATCAGCAGCACATCCGCGAGGCGGCGGTGGCGATGGAAAGGAACAATCAGAGCAACTACTGGGAAGCGCTCGGTAAGGTGGAATGCCCGGATATGTAGCGTGAAGCCTATGCCTCACGCCCGTTAATTAGCTTACCGCTGGCGAACATCCGGAATGATGAGGTCGCCGCGCAGCACATACGATCCCAACATGCTCTGCGTTTTTTCATTCAGCCAGCTGACAATCCGCGCCGCCATCGCATCCATGGAGTATTCGATTGCCGGGATGGTCGGGATCCCCGGCAGATGCAGCGAACCGGCGAGGCTGAAGATCATAATATCTTCCGGAACCGACTTATTAAACGCCTGCAATTGTGGGATCACCCGCTGAGCCTGCTGCTCATCCGCCACCAGCAGGGCGTTAAAGTTGAGCGTGGAGGCGTTATTCAACAACTCCTGTAGCGCGACCGAGGAAGAGGTGGCTTCCATAAACACCAGGTTACGGTTAAAGGGCAGGAAGTTCTTCTCCAGCGCGTGTTTGTAGCCAAGTAGCACCTGTTCGGAGAATCCCATCCCTTCAGGATGAATGAGGGCAATCTGCCGTCGATTCTGGCTAATCAGATAGTTACAGGCCGTTTCGGTGGCAAAGCTGTGGTCAAACTGAATACTGGTCACATCGTCGCCCGCTTCCAGGCAATCCACCAGAATGACGTTTTCCTGGCTGATATTCAGCGGGAAACGCGCCCCAATAATCAGCACATCGTCACACAGGCCACAACTTAATTCATCAAGGGCGCTCATCACCTCTGCTTTGGTGTTGGCAAAGCGGAGCAACAGATGCTTTTGGTGCTGGCTCAGATGTTTTTCCAGTGCGTAAAGGTAGCCCGTCGTCTGGTTAATGTTGTCCTGCGCGCAAATCACGCCAATGCAACCGGTGCTCTGGCTGAGTAATGACTGGGCAATCACATTCGGACGATAGTTCAGTTCATCCACCGCCTTTAACACGGCAAGACGACTGGCTTCCTTCACACCACGCGATCCGCTCAACACGCGCGACACCGTGGCTTTAGACACGCCAGCCAAACGCGATACATCGTTGATAGTAGACATCATTCTCCCCTGACAGAGCCTGCCTGGCTCCTTCAATCCTGAATTTAACATTGGCTCAAATAATCACCACACGCAGTATAGCTGTTTCCGTTTTTCATGGAAATCGATTTTCCGTTTCCACTCAAAAAGTATGAAATAGCACCAAAACCGTGAGCCAAATCCAAATAATTAGCCTTATAAGAATAAGATCTTGACGGTTGTCACAGTTCCGTTTGCTTCATATGGAAACCGGTTTCCGTATGATATCAAATCAGACTCGCAATAAGTTTTTACATTTTGAGGATGGTTAATAATGTTCAGGATTATGTTGTGTTGCTCTGCAGGGATGTCCACCAGTCTGCTGGTTCGTAAAATGGTCGAAGCCGCAGAAGAGCGGAAGCTGCCAGTCCAAATTGATGCATATGGCGTTTCCGAATTTGACATTCAGTTTCCAAATTACCAGGTGGTGCTGCTTGGCCCCCAGGTAAAATACATGCTTAACACGCTCTCAGAGAAGGCTGCCACCCAAAACATCCCCGTAAAAGCCATTGATATGCAGGATTACGGAATGCAACGCGGTGACAAGGTGCTGGATTTTGCTCTGTCGCTGATTGAAGCGGCACATTAGAAAGGTGTCATTATGAGTTCGTTATATCAGTCAATGGTTGCTGTCATAGAACAATCCATCACCCCTCTTGCCGGTAAACTGGGCCAGCAAAAGTATGTGATTGCGATTCGTGATGGTTTTACCGCGGCGCTGCCGTTTATGATCATCGGCTCGTTCATGCTGGTGTTTATTTTTCCGCCGTTCTCTGCCGAAACCACCAACAGCTTTGCCCGTGGCTGGCTCGATTTCTCCGCCACGTATCGTGAACAGTTGATGCTGCCGTTTAACCTCAGCATGGGCGTTATGACGTTCTTCATCTCTGTGGGCATTGGCGCCAGTCTGGGCCGTCAGTTTAATCTCGATCCAATCATGTCCGGCCTGCTGGCGTTTATGGCCTTTTTACTGGTCGCCGCCCCGTATGCCGACGGGAAAATCTCCACCCAGTACCTTTCCGGTCAGGGGATCTTTACCGCGCTGATCACCGCCATCTATGCCACGCGCGTTTATGCCTGGCTGAAGCAGCACAACATCACTATCCGTCTGCCGAAAGAGGTTCCGACCGGCGTCGCCCGTTCGTTTGAGATCCTCATTCCGGTTCTGGTGGTCATTGCGACGTTACACCCGCTGAACCTGTTTATTGAAGCGCAGACCGGCATGATCATTCCGCAGGCGATCATGCACCTGCTGGCGCCGTTGGTTTCCGCGTCTGACTCCCTGCCGGCGATTCTGCTTTCGGTCCTGATGTGCCAGATTTTCTGGTTTGCTGGTATTCACGGTTCGCTGATCGTCACAGGCATTATGAACCCATTCTGGATGGCCAACCTTTCCGCGAACCAGGCGGCGCTGGCAGCAGGCGCGGCATTGCCACACGTCTATTTACAAGGTTTCTGGGATCACTACCTGCTGATCGGCGGCGTGGGCTCGACTTTACCACTGGCCTTCCTGCTGCTGCGTAGTCGCGTTACCCATCTGCGGACGATCGGCAAAATGGGCATCGTCCCTAGCTTCTTCAACATTAATGAGCCTATTCTGTTCGGTGCGCCGATCATCATGAACCCGATGCTGTTTATCCCGTTCGTTTTCGTGCCCATGATCAACGCCGTACTGGCTTACACCGCAACCCGCCTGGGCTGGCTGGATCAGGTGGTGTCACTGACGCCGTGGACCACGCCCGCACCGATTGGCGCCTCCTGGGCGGCAAACTGGGCCTTTAGTCCGGTGGTGATGTGTCTGATCTGTATGGTGATGTCAGCGTTGATTTACCTCCCGTTCCTGCGCGCTTACGAACGTTCTCTGCTGAAGACAGAAGAGCAAAAAGCCCAGGATGCCGTCTCCGTGGCGAACGCTGCCCGTAGCAACTCATAATGAATCAAGGAGTCAGAACAATGAGATACCGTTTTCCTGAAAACTTCTGGTGGGGCAGTGCCTGCTCAGCGCTGCAAACCGAAGGGGATAGCCTGAACGGCGGCAAAAGCCAGACCACATGGGATGTGTGGTTCGACCGCCAGCCAGGTCGTTTCCATCAGGGGGTTGGCCCGGCGAACACCTCAACCTTTTATCAGCACTGGAAACAGGACATCGCGCTGCTGAAGCAGTTGAAACATAACAGCTTCCGCACCTCGTTAAGCTGGTCGCGCCTGATTCCAGACGGCACGGGCGAGGTGAATCCAGAAGCGGTGGCGTTCTATAACAACGTTATCGACGAACTGCTGGCACAGGGTATCACGCCGTTTATCACGCTGTTTCACTTCGACATGCCGATGGTGATGCAGGAGAAAGGCGGCTGGGAAAACCGTGACGTCGTGGAAGCCTTTGGCCGCTACGCGCAGACGTGTTTCGAATTGTTCGGCAACCGCGTTAAGCACTGGTTCACCTTTAACGAGCCGATTGTGCCGGTAGAAGGCGGCTATCTGTATGACTTCCATTACCCCAACGTGGTGGATTTCAGACGCGCAGCCACCGTGGCGTATCACACCGTGCTGGCGCACTCGACGGCGGTTCGCGCTTATCGTGCGGGCAACAACGACGGCGAAATCGGTGTCGTGCTCAACCTGACGCCTTCTTATCCGCGCTCACAGCATCCGGCGGATGTGAAAGCCGCGCACCATGCGGATCTGCTGTTCAACCGCAGCTTCCTCGACCCGGTGCTGAAAGGGGAATATCCGGCGGATCTGGTGGCGTTACTGAAAGAGTACGATCAATTGCCCGCCTGCCAACCAGGTGACGCACAGCTGATTGCCGATGGCAAAATCGACCTGCTGGGCATTAATTATTATCAGCCCCGCCGCGTAAAATGCCGCGATACCGCCATCAATCTGAATGCGCCATTTATGCCGGAGTGGTTGTTTGATTATTATGAAATGCCAGGCCGTAAAATGAACCCTTACCGGGGCTGGGAAATTTATGAGCCGGGTATTTACGATATTATTACCAATCTGCGTGATAATTACGGCAACCCGCGCTGCTTTATTTCTGAAAACGGAATGGGTGTAGAAAACGAACAGCGATTTATTCAGAACGGGCAAATTAACGACAGTTACCGTATTGAATTTGTCTCTGAACATCTTAAATGGCTACATAAAGGGATCAGTGAAGGCTGTCAGTGCCTTGGTTACCATATGTGGACCTTTATTGATAACTGGTCATGGCTCAACGGATATAAAAACCGCTATGGTTTTGTCCAGTTAGATTTAGACACGCAAAAACGTACGGTGAAAAAGAGCGGCGAGTGGTTCGCCAATACCGCCGAACATAACGGATTCGATTAAGAGATATTTACAATGATTGCATTAGAAGAAGCAGTAATGGAAATTATCGTCAATGCCGGACAGTCCCGCAGTCTGTGCTTCGAGGCGCTTCACGCTGCGCGTGCAGGCAACATTGACGAGGCGAAAAGCCTGCTTCGGGAGGCGGACGGTTACGCCCGTCAGGCCCACCACATGCAAACCAAATTGATCGAACAGGATGCCGGGGAAGCCCGGCAACCCATGACGTTAATTATGGTGCATGCGCAGGATCATTTAATGACATCGCTGCTAGCCCGCGAACTGTCAGAAGAAATTATTCATCTCTACCAACGTTAATTTAAATCTATACCCAATGGATTTCGAGTTGCGTCGAGGCGGCAAGAGAGAATTCCCTGGTGCTTACTCAACTAAGTGACTGGGGTGAACGAACGTAGCCAACAAAGAAACAGCTTGAAAGTCGAAGGGTAATAATAATAAACGGAGACGCTATTACGATTAAATAAACGCATTCTGTACCCGCACCTATAAATAACAGATCAACTTGTTTTGGTGATAGCGAATTACACCAAGGCGGGATGGTTATTATCTTAAAATAAATTAATGCGCACATCTCTTCAGAATGCTCAATGCAAACTGAAGGATAAAACGTAAATGAGATAACCATGAACATGATAAAAAAACTTCCATTAGCCATGGCGGTCGTGGCCGCGCTTTGCCCGATTTCTGTACTCGCACAGGAATTTACGCAGGAACAAATCGACGCCATTGTCGCCAAAGCCGTAGACAAAGCCCTTGCGGAACGTCAGGCGAAAATGGACGCTGCTGTGGCGAAAAAAACCGATGTGATTGTTGAGCCGCAAAGCGCCGCGCAGTCACCCGATATGGCCATCCCGTTCGGTGTGAAATTCAGCGGCTATGCGCGTTACGGCGCGCACTTCCAGAGCGGCGATCAGAAGTACGTCGGCGTGGACGGTTCCTATAACGGCGCGTCCGCCATTGGTCGTCTGGGTAACGAAGGCAACGGCGGCGAATTCCAGCTTTCCAAAGCATTCAAAGGCGACAACGGTGCGATCTGGGATATCAACGTGATGATCGACCACTGGGGCGACGAGGTGAACCTCAAAAAGGCCTACGCAGGGGTGACCAACGTTCTGGAATCCAACCCGAATGCCTATATCTGGGCGGGGCGCGACTTCCACCAGCGTCCGCAACAAGGGATCAACGACTACTTCTGGATGAACCACGACGGCCAGGGTGCCGGGGTGAAGAACTTCGATATTGGCGGCGTGCAGTTTGACGTGGCGACCGTGGCCGCCGTGGAATCGTGCAGCCCGGAAGTGATGGAAGATGAGGCCAACCCGTCACGCATCACCTGTACCGGCGGTTCCGGCACCGGTGACAAAGGCAACTACGCCGTGACCTCAAAAATTCACGGCATGAAACTCGGTCCGTTGGATCTGGAAATCTATGCCAACTATGGTTTTGACTCGAAAGCGGTCGATAGCGACGATCGCCTGAAGGCCTGGCAGGGCGCGTTTGTCGTCAGCCACACCAATGACAGCGGCGTCAACAAAGTGATCGCCCGTTACTCTGATAACTCCGACAACAGCGTCTACAACAAAACCGACGATCTGACCGCGATTTACGCCAGCTTCGAAGGGAGCCACAAGTTTACGCAGCAGGCGCAGGTTGAATACCTGTTGGCATTCCATGACTACGACAACAGCGCCGATCAGAGTGAAAATCGCAAGAACTATGGTGCTATTGTGCGTCCAATGTACTTCTGGAACGACGTGCACTCCACCTGGCTGGAAGCGGGCTATCAGCGTGTCGACTATGATAACGGCGGCGATAACAAAGGCTGGAAGCTGACGCTGTCGCAGAACATGTCGATTGCAATGGGGCCGGAGTTCCGCCCGATGCTGCGCTTCTACGTCACCGGCGGCAAAGTGGATAACGACCGCACCGCTCGCGTGAACGGCACGGATGACGAAACGCTGGACGATTTCAACGTCGGCGCGATGTGGGAAGCGTGGTTCTGATGAGCCATATCGCGTTATGCCGGAAGGCGGCATAAATGCCTTATCCGGCCTACAGGTCTCCGTACCGTAGGTCGGATAAGCGCAGCGCCATTCGACAAACAGAGTGTGAGATCATTGCATACCCTTTATGCGAACTTTCGCTGCCACCAGAAGCGCCGTCAGCAGCATCAGGCTGCCGGAAAGCATCAGGGGCGACAGCAGGCCAAGGTTATCGAGTGCATAGCCTCCCACCGCGGCCCCACAGGTATTGGCAAGCTGGATCACGGCGACCTGGACGGATCCAGCCTTTTCTGCCTGATCGGCAAGCGATCGGGTAATCCATGTCGACCACCCCACCGGCACCAGTGCAAACGCCAGTCCCCAGATAATCGCAATGCCCGCCGCCACAATCTTGTCGCTGCCCCACAGCGTAAGCACCAACGCACTCAGCGCCAGTACCAGCGGCGCACCGGCTAATGCCAGCTTGACCGAGCGTTTAAGAATCACAGACGACAGCGAGGTGCCAACAAAACTGGCGATGCCAAAGCTCAGCAGCACCAGCGTCAGGCCATCGACATCAAAGCCCGCCAGATTCATATACACCGGGCGGATATAAGTGAAGAACGCAAACTGGCCGGCAAAGGACATAAAGATGGCGATCATCCCTGCCGCAACACCGGGACGATTCAACAAGCTGAACATGTTTTGCTTCTGATGAGAAGGCTCACCGGGCAGCGACGGCAGTGATTTCACCACCCAGACCATACACAGCACGCCCATCACCGCTGCGGCGTTAAAGACGTGACGCCAGCCAATAATGCCGCCTAAAAAACTGCCCAACGGCGCAGCAATCACCAGCGCGATAGAAACCGCGCCGAAAATCACTGACAGCGCTTTTGGCACGGTACGCGGCGGAACCAGGCGCATGGTCAGCGACGCCGACATCGCCCAGAATCCACCCAGCGCCAGTCCCAGACAGGCGCGTCCCACCAGCAATAACGCAAAGGAGTTGGCAAAAGAGACCAGCAGGCAGGAGAGGGTCAGTAACACGGAGAACAGAATCACCACATAACGACGATCCGTTGCCTGAATGATCTGCGTGATAAACAGGCTGGCAAACATGGCGACAAACGCGGTGACAGTCACCGACTGTCCGGCAACGCCTTCAGAAATCCCCAGGTCCTGCGCCATTGGCGTCAACAGACTGACAGGTAAAAACTCGACGGTAATCAGGCAAGCGACACAGAACGCCACGGCAAATACCGCCGACCAGTTCGGGCGGGCGACAACGTCAGCGCGGGTTTTTTCTTCGATACATTCACTCATTTATGCGACCTGCGTGGTGTTCTGGTGGAAAAGTCACGCAGTGTAACATTTTAATTGTGACGCATTTAACGTTTTGGCAACTATTTGTCCGATGGCTACCCCTGCCTTACGCTTCACTTGCGTAACAACATTCGTATCCATATTGCTCTTAATGCAGCCAGTGCACGCCGTCTTCAGGCTGAAAAAAGGCGTTGTAGCGCATCTGGAAGGCGTTGATGTCCTGCATATCCGGATCAACCTCGCGTAAGAAACCGAGCGCCAGACGTACCTGCGCATCGGTGACTGGCGCAGCCAGCCTGGCCTTTTGCAGCAGGCGATGCCACTGCAACAGGTTCTGCTCGCTGCCGTCCACAATGACGCTCTGCCAGATCAACAAAACCTGAGCGGCATTTTGCAGATGTGACTCGTCGGGGCGATGGAGATACTGCATAAATGCCTCACCCTGCGCTTTTCCCATCTGATCGATCATCGATTCTACCGCCACCACATCAATATTCAGGCGCTCGCTCAAGCGGCGAATCGCCCGCCGGGATCCGGAAGTGAGTACCCGAAACCCGATAACAAACACCACCGCCAGTGTGGCCAGCATTATCCAGATCATGCGTTCTCCTGCTTTATCAGCGCTCATGATATCTGGAAACGGTCCGTGAATACTAATCCACCAGAATGATTTTCAGCGCAAAAAGCACCGCGACCACAACGACGCACAGGTTCAGTTCCCGCCAGCGTCCGGTAAACACTTTCATGATGCAGTACGACATAAAGCCAAGCGCGATCCCCTCAGTAATGGAAAAACTAAAAGGCATCATCACCGTGGTGATAAACGCAGGAACCGATTCGGTTAAATCATCCCAGTTAACGCGGGAAAGGCTGGAGGTCATCAGCACACCGACAAAGATCAGCGCGCCTGCCGTTGCATAAGCGGGAACCATACTCACCAGCGGAGAAAAGAACATCACCAGCAGGAAGAGCACACCAACCACCACCGCCGTCAGGCCGGTACGCCCGCCAACCGCCACGCCCGAGGTGCTCTCAATATAGGCTGTCACAGACGAGGTGCCGATAAACGCCCCGGCAACCGAGCTCACACTGTCGACATACAGTGCCCGCCTCATACCAGGAAACTTACCGTCGCTACCGATTAACCCGGCTTTATCCGTCACACCAATTAATGTTCCTGATGAATCAAACAAATTGATGAGCATGAACGAAAAGATAATCCCGGCCAGATTAAGCGATAAAGAACCACTTAAATCGACCTCACCCATCACTCCGCTAATACTGGGAGGCACAGAATAAATGCCGCTAAAATGGACATCACCGAAAAATAACCCACAGCAGGAGGTGACGACAATAGAGATCAGCACCGCAGCATGAAAATGACGTGATGACAGCACGGTAATAATAAAGAAACCTAAAATCCCCAGTAATACGCTGTGAGAGCTTAAGTTACCAATGGTCACCAGGGTGTCTTTATTTGCAATAATGACGCCCGAATTTTTTAATCCCATCAACGCAATAAATAAACCAATACCACTGGTGATGCCGATACGTAAATTAATCGGGATATTGGAAATCATCCAGTAACGGATGCGAAAAAGGGTGAGTAAAAATAGTCCGACCGCCCCCCAGAAGATAGCCCCCATTCCCGTTTGCCAGCTTACCCCCATTGCTCCCACCACCACAAAGGCAAAAAACGCGTTCAATCCCATCGCCGGCGCTAATGCAACGGGAAGGTTAGCGACGAGGCCCATCGCGATGCTGCCAATACCGGCGATGAGACACGTGGTGACAAACACCACTTTGGGGTCCATCTGCGCGGCCCCAAGTATTTGCGGGTTAACAAAAACAATGTACACCATGGTTAAAAACGTCGTCATCCCGGCAATCGTTTCGGTCCGCACGTCGGTGCCATGCTGGCGGAGTTTAAATAATCGCGAAAGGTGATTTGAATCATGCTGCACGTCATCACTGATATCATTATTCATTTTTCTCATCCATTTATGAAGATATAAGCAGGCCTCATTTAAAACATCTCCTGTCTTTAATTCAGTGATTGTAATCACAATGCAAATGCCCGTTAATCGATAAACTTAAAATAATTACCCGGTATTTCTTAATGATAAATAATAATCAAATTGATAAAATCAAAATGAGAAAAATATGAATAACAGCATAAGTCATAAATTTCATTATATTAGCCGTCAGGAACAGCAAGAATTGTTAGCCGTTGCACGCGGCGAAGCGGTTGCTGATTATATTATTGATAATGTCATCCTTCTCGATATTATCAATGGCGGAGAAATGACTGGTCCTATTGTGATCAAAGGGCGGCATATCGCGGGCATCGGGGCGGAGTATCGTGACGCTCCGGCATTACGGCGCATCGACGCCCACGGCGCAACAGCGGTACCCGGCTTTATCGACGCTCACCTGCACATTGAATCCAGCATGATGACGCCAGTGACCTTTGAAACCGCGACGCTGCCGCGCGGGCTCACCACCGTCGTGTGCGATCCTCATGAAATCGTCAATGTGATGGGCGAAAAAGGATTCTCCTGGTTTATCCGCTGCGCCGAACAGGCGAAGCAGAATCAGTATCTGCAGGTGAGTTCCTGCGTTCCCGCTCTGGAGGGATGTGATGTGAATGGCGCACATTTCTCCCTCGACCAGATGCTGGCCTGGCGCGATCACCCGCTGGTCGCCGGACTGGCCGAAGTGATGGATTACCCAGGCGTCATTGCCGGACAGGATGCGCTGCTCGATAAAATGGACGCCTTTCGCCATCTGACGCTGGACGGCCACTGCCCAGGAATGAGCGGTAAGGCGCTCAACGCCTACATCGCCGCCGGGATCGAGAATTGTCACGAGAGCTACACACTGGAGGAGGGGCATCGCAAGTTGCAACGCGGAATGGCGCTGATGATCCGCGAAGGTTCCGCCGCCCGCAACCTCGACGCGCTGGCACCGCTGATCAACGCTTTTAACAGCCCACAGTGCCTGCTCTGTACCGACGATCGCAATCCCTGGGAAATTGCGCATGAAGGGCATATCGACGCCCTGATTCGCCGACTGATTTTACAGCATAACGTCCCGCTACACGTCGCTTATCGCGTCGCCAGTTGGTCTGCCGCTCATCATTTTGGCCTGCGCCATCTTGGCTTGCTGGCCCCCGGAAAACAGGCGGATATTGTCCTGCTCAGCGATGCCCGCAACGTGACGGTACAGCAGGTGTTTGTCAAAGGAGAACCCGTTGACACTGAACGTCTGAAAGCCGATGAACCGGCAAGGCTGGCGCAAACCGTTCCGCCGTATGGCAATACCATTGCGCGCCACCCCGTTTGCGCCAATGACTTCCCGCTGCATTTCACCCCCGGCAAACGCTATCGGGTGATCGATGTTATCCCTAACGAACTGGTGACAGGCGCCAGTGACTGCGAGTGCACCGCGGAGGGCTTCGATCGTCATGATATTTGCTATATCGCCGTGCTTGAACGCTACGGTCGCCAGTCGCCCCCGGCCTGTAGCTTATTAGGTGGATTCGGACTGCGTGAAGGCGCGCTGGCGGCCACGGTCAGCCATGACAGTCATAATATTGTGGTGATCGGTCGCAGCGCTGAAGAGATGGTTCTGGCTGTTAATCAGGTGATTGACGATGGCGGCGGGCTTTGCGTCGTTCGTAACGGCCAGGTACAATGCCACTTGCCGCTGCCGATTGCCGGGTTAATGAGCACCGACACCGCCGATTCGCTGGCGGAGCAGATCGATGCGCTAAAAGCAGCAGGTCGCGAATGTGGCTCTCTGCCCGACGAGCCGTTTATCCAGATGGCGTTTCTCTCCCTGCCGGTGATCCCCGCGCTAAAACTCACCAGCCAGGGGCTGTTTGACGGTGAAACGTTTACCTTCACTTCCCATGAGATCGCTGACTGATACCAGCCAACCATCGCCAAACACATGCATAAAAAAGCCCAGCGCGCAGGCTGGGCAAAATGTTACCAATTACACACTTAAGCGGTTCTTAACTGCTGAATTTTTCTTTCCCGGCGAATTTTGCGCTCTTCCATAACCGCAACCATCGCCATCAGGCAGATGCAGCCAATCGCGGCGGCGTCCAGCGCAGCGAAGGTACCCGCCCAGCCGGTCAAACCAAACACTGGCGTACCGTCGGCAATCATCCCCAGACCTAACTTGGCAAAGCTATCGCCGATCAAGTACGCAAAGGTACCCTTGATACCGTCCGCCGCGCCAATGGCTTTTTTCGGAACAAAACCCACCGCCGCCACGCCAATCAACAGTTGCGGGCCAAACACCAGGAAGCCGAGCGCAAACAGTGACGCGAGATAGACATACTGGTTGCTGGCATGTTGGTACACGCCAAGCGTCGCGATGATCAGCGCCAGCGCCACGCAGGCCACCAGCGCACGGCGACCGTTCGCCAGATCCGAGAGCCAACCCCACAGCAGCGTACCGACCAGCGCCCCCACCTCAAACAAGGTAAAGCCCTGAATTGCCACCTCTTTGGACAGTTTCAGCTCCTGGAAAGCGTACACGGTAGACCACTGATCGATGCCGATACGCACCACGTACAGGAAGATGTTCGAGAAACAGAGCAGCCAGATCACTTTGTTTTTCAGCACGTATTCAACGAAGATCTGCCATTTGGTCATGTCATTTTCTTCGGTCTCTTTATCCTCTTCGCTGATCTCTTCGCCGAACAGTTCTTCAGCTTTACCGAGACCATACGATTCCGGCGAGTCGCTACCAAAGCGCAGACCGATAAAGCCAACAATCAGAGCGATAATAGACGGGAAGATAAACATCCCAATCACGTGTCCGTCGAACAGCACGTTCGCACCGAACAGCGCCACGCCTGCCGCACCTGCGCCGCCAAGGTTATGAGAGATATTCCAGAAGCCGAGGAAAGTGCCGCGCTTACGGCGAGGCGTCCATTTGGTGATAGTGGAATAGCTGCACGAGCCGCCGGTGCTCTGGAAGAAACCACTCAGGGCATAGAAGGCGATCATCAGGAACAGGCTTACGGAACCCGTTCCCATGCTGGCGCTGAAGCCGAGCATACAAATTGCAGAGAGGATCAGCATAAACGGCAGGAACTGCTTGGTGTTTTTGCCGTCCGCATAATAGGAAACCAGCGTTTTACCCACGCCGTAGGTGATGGAGAACCCCAGACCAATCATCCCCAGTTGCGTCATGCTCAACCCGTAGGTGGAAATCATATCGTTCTGGGCGATGTTAAAGTTCTTGCGGATCAAATACATAGTCAGGTAGCCGATGAAGACCACCAGATAAGACTGCATGAACGGTTTGAACCACATCTTGCGCCGCACATCGAGCGGCAGATCCAGGGTCGGTTTACGCACCTGGTTTAGAAAAGCCAGCATAGGACACTCCCGGGCTAATTTTTATACCTGCGAATGGCAGGCATTGTAAAAATCAGTCGGGAGACATGCCTGAGACAGCGTCCAGGCGAAACCGGGAAAATTTCTTAGTTTTGCCCCACTCGCGGTAAAAAAGTGAACTGCATCACGCTTCGCTGGCCTCACGTGGAGCCTGGGCGTTGAGGAATGGCAGTAACAGCAGGGCGGAGATCCCGGCAGCGATAGCGATGACCACGAAGAAACCGGTCCAGTGCCAGGTTTCCAGTACCTGCGCCAGCGGCCAGCCGGAAAGCGATGCACCGAGATAAGCAAACAGCCCAACAAATCCGGTTGCCGCCCCTGCCGCCTCTTTGTGCGAACACTCCGCCGCCGCCATACCGATCAGCATCTGCGGGCCAAAGACAAAGAATCCGGTGGTGAAGAAGCAGGCCGCCTGCATTACATAACTGGCAAACGGCATCAGCCACAGTGAACCCACCGAAAGCAAAATTCCGGCGGCAAAAATCAGGTTCATCGGCCCGCGATTGCCGTTGAACAGTTTGTCTGACCCCCAGCCCGCCACCAGCGCGCCGATAAATCCGCCCAACTCGAACATCGTCACCGCCATGTTGGCGGACACCAGATCGACGCCCAGCGTCTCGGACATATACAGATTGCCCCAGTCGTTGATGGCGGCGCGCACCACGTACACCAGCACATAACAGAGTGATAGCAACCAGATATAAGGGTTGAGCAGCACGTATTTCGTGAGGATCTCTTTACGGGTCAGTCCCGCGCCCTCCTGTTGCTGAGCAATTTCCAGGGCATCGTGCTGCCAGTCGCCTACCGGTGGCAGCCCCACGGCCTGCGGACGGTCGCGCAGTCGCCAGCAAAGAAAAATCCCGACGACGATCGCCAGCATTCCGGCCATCATCATCCCGGCACGCCAGCCATAATGCAGTGCCGCAGCAGCCATGACGATCGGAATCAACGCACCGCCAACGTTGTGCGCGGTATTCCAGATAGCCCACCAGCCGCCGCGCTCGTTGCGCGAATACCATGCTGTCAGCAGACGTGCGCACACCGGCGCGCCCCATCCCTGGAAGAAAGCGTTCAGCGCCCACAGCAGGGCAAACGCCCAGAGCGAAGTGGAAAAACCAAACAGAATATTGACGATGCCGGTGGCAATCAGCCCTATCCCCATAAAATAGCGGGCGTTAGAACGATCGCTGACGATGCCGGAAACGAATTTCGACACGCCATAGGTGATGTAAAACAGCGTCGCCAGCAGGCCGATATCGCTGCGGGTTAACACGCCGTTGGCGAGAATGTCCGGGACGGCGGCGTTAAAACTTTTCCGCGTGAAATAGAACAGGGCGTAGCCCAGCCAGATGGTCAGCAGAATATGGCGACGCCAGTAGCGATAAAGATCGTCGATCTCGCGCTTGTCCGTTAACTGCGGCGCATTCGCCGGGGCGTTAAAAAAGGTTAGCATTGCCGCTCCTCAAACGTAACGCAGGGGTAGCGAGACGCTGACTCGCGTACCGTGCGTGCAGGAAATCGTCAGCGAACCGCCGAGCGCCGTAACGCGCTCGCGCATCCCGGTCAGGCCAAAACCCTGCTGACCGGAGCCCGGCGGCAGACCGCTGCCGTCATCCTCAATCACCAGCATCAGCCGCTCGTCCTGCTGCCAGCCCTGCAGCGTCACCGCGCTGGCGTTGGCATGTTTCACTATATTGTTCAGCCCTTCCTGACAGACGCGAAACAGCGTCACCCGCAAACCCTCGCTGAGCGCCGTCTCGTCGATCCGCCAGTCGAGATGGCTGACGATACCGCGACTTTCCAGCTCCATTTCCCGCATCAACGAGCGGATCGCCTGTTCCAGCGTTAAATCATCCAACTGGCGCGGACGCAGGCGTCCCAGCAGGCGGCGCACGGAATCATAGACGCCCAGCGAAAGCTGTTCGATAAGCTGTCCGCTCTGCTTCACGCCGCCGTTTTCAACCGCCAGCCGCTGCACGATTCCGGCCTGAGTACGGATCGCGGTGATGGTCTGGCCGATATCATCGTGCAACTCACGCGCCACGTCGCGGCGTACGCTCTCTTCCGTTTCCAGCAGGCGCTCCGCCAGCCGGTGATTGCGCGCCAGTTCGTTTTGCAGCGACTGGTTCAGCTCGCGCAGACGCTGAATACCCGCGCCAAGCAGCAGTCCGGTCAGGCTTTGCGCCAACAGGGAGAGCAATAAATCTACGGGGTGATCGTGCCAGGTCTGGCTGGCAATCAGCGCGATAGCGTTCATCAGGGTTGCGATCAGTGCCCCCTGCCAGCCGTAATGCCAGGCCAGCGCAATAATCGGCAGCGCCAGACAGAAGGGGGTAAATCGCGAAAGCTCTGCGGGTAATCCCAACTGGAGCCACAGACTGACGCTAAACAGCAGCAGATACCAGATCAGGTGCCGACCGCGCCAGTTCACCGGTTGCGACACCAGCGCCGGACCCAACGGCAGCCAGGTCGTACTGGTCAGATAGTGCCAGAACACCAGGCAGATCGGTGCCAGCGTCAATCCGCCGGTCAGGGTCAGCAGCAGCGCATTCCAGGCTTCTTCCCCCTGTCCCAGCCAGGGTAGCGACTGCAACAGCGCTGCCGCCGTCAACGCCGCGCCCTGAAGCAGCAGCGTTCGCCAGTCACGCTGATGGCGATAACGGGAGATCAGCGCCACGGGCAGCAGCGTCAGCAGGCCGCCAATCAGCAAAAGGGGAAGATGCTCCAGCGCCACTTCCTGCGCCAGCCAGAAGGTCAGCAGCCATTCCGCGCCCAGCAATACCGGCCAATAGCCGCGTGGACATTGCAGCATCAGCCCCAGGCGCAAACCAAACGGGAACAGCAGTACCGCCAGTTCCGGACGCTCAACCAGATGCAGGCTGATGCTCCACAGACAAAACCAGGCGGCAGAGAAAATAAAAAAACAGGCGAGAACGGTGATAAACCGTGACAACAGGGTTTTCATTGCCAGCCGTCAAACATGCGCCGCGCCAGCTCAACGTCATTGCTGACGCCCAGTTTTTCCATCAGGTTTGCGCGATGGACGTGCACCGTTTTCGGCGATAGCCCCAGCTCGACAGCAATCTCTTTTACCGCCATCCCCTGCGCCAGTTTTTCCGCCACCTGGCGCTCGCGCCGGGTCAGCGGATCCTGGCGGCCAGCCGCCAGTTTGACGGCGATTTCTGGCGTCAAATAACAGCCGCCGGTAGCCACGGTATGTACTGCGGCAATCAGTTCATCCGGGCTGCAGCGTTTGGAGAGAAAGCCGCGCGCCCCGGCGTTCAGCGCCTGTTCCACCAGCGCCGGGCTGTCGTGTACCGAGAGCATGATGGTCGCCATCCCTTTTGGCAACTGGCTCAACAGCTCCAGACCGGAGATATCCGGCATCGAGATGTCGCAAATACACACCTGAACACCGCGTCCCGGCAATCCCGCCAGCGCCTCACGCCCCGAGCCAAACTCGGCGACCACCTGTAAATCGGCCTCCAGCCCAAGCAATTGGGCAAAGCCGGAGCGAACGATAAGGTGGTCGTCTATAAGGGCAACGGTAATCATGGCTCTGTCCTGGCGGGTAAAAAAAACGCGCTTACCTTAACGATAAGCGCGTTGCTGTTCAAGCCTTGAGCGATCAGGCGATACCCGTGGTGACCGTAAAACTCCGCGTTTGCTGCGGCGGCACGTCAAGTAATGAGCCATTTCGCTGGGCGGCGAGAAAGCCTTCCGGACGGCAGGTGGCGGGCAGGGCGAATGCTGCGACCTGCTGATCGCCGTTATACAGGATCCAGCGGGTGACATAGTTGAGTTCCGAACTGGCGAAACGGGTGACAAACGTGGTGCCATCCGGGGCGATCATGCGGAATTCGGGTTTATCCGTATACCTGTCCAGTTTGTCGGCAAAGAAGACGATTTCCGGATCGTAAAAGTCAGGTTCATTGAGCGCGGCCAGCGACGCGTCGCCTTGTAAGATCCGCTGATTAAACGCCAGCCACTGTGCGGTGGGTTTCACATGCGCCGGGACCGATTCGCGAAGCCGCAGCGCCTCATCCGGGATATTCTGGCTGAAAGTGGCTTCCGGTACGTACGCATAGTTCATGTGGCACATGTACTGTAACGGCATCGCGACGGATGCGAGGTTAGTGACGGCCATCTGAATATCAAACAGCGCGCTCGCTTTATGCATCACCACCGCAGGCTGCGCCTGGTAATGATGACCGAATCCCATCACATACTCGTAGCGTCCGGTCACGCGCAGACTGTCGCCGTCCAGTTCCAGCCAGGCCTCGTCCATCGCGGCGCAGGCCATTTCACCGTGCAACGGGTGCGTATCTTCCGGCGACGGGCAGCCATTGGCCAGCAGGCCGGAATGGAAGGCAAAACAGCCATAGGTCGCCACGACTTCCGTTGCGGGTTTCGGCTGGCGGAACATGTTGCGCATGGTCAGATCGTGACCATCAAACCGGGCATCCCAGATCATCTGCCCCATCCAGGGCAGAATCACCAGATGACCACGACTGTTCTGCACCTTCAGCCCTTCCACACCGCTGGCATAACGAAAGGCAGTGACCGTGAAATCACAGTTCTCCAGCAGGACTTGAGGATGTTCACCAAAGAGCGTCCGCCACAGCGTAATACGTGTTGTCATCATCGTTCTCCTCAGGATGCAGTCGCTTCAGCCAGGCTGCGCACTTTGCTTTCACGCCAGAAGTAAACCCCTACGTAAACGAAGCACAGCATGGAGACGAGGAACGAGAGTTGTAGCGAGTGGAACATATCCGCCACATAACCCTGAATCGCCGGAACCACGGCGGCGCCAACGATGGCCATCACAATCACCGCACCCGCCATTTCAGTATGTTCGTTATCGACCGTATCCAGCGTACCGGCATAGATGGTCGCCCAGCAAGGTCCAAACAGAATGCTCACCAGTACCGCGACGTATACCGCGCTAAAGCTCGGAGCCAGCGAAACATAGGCAAGGAACAGCGCGCCGATAATGGAGTAAAGGATCAGCACCTTTTCCGGATTAAAACGGGTCATCAGGATGTTGGCGATAAACTTACCGATAAAGAAGCAGGCAAAGCTATAGACCATGAAGTTAGAAGCATCACGCTCGTTGATATCGCCCAACTCCAGCGCCAGACGGATGGTGAATGACCACACGGCAACCTGCATTCCCACGTACAGAAACTGCGCCACAATACCGTGGCGGAAACGGGCATTGCTCGCCAGATAGCGCAATGTGTCCATCGCTGACGGGCGTTTATGGTTGGCGGTTTGCGCTACTTTGCAGGTCGGGAAGCGGGTCAGCAGGAACAGTACCATCACCACCACCAGAACCATAATCATGTACTTATACGGCTCAAGGGTGTTTTCCAGCATCAACACTTTAAAGTTATGGATCTGCTCGGCATTCATCCCCGCCATCTGTTTTTCCAGACTATCGCCTTCGGAAAAGACCAGATATTTACCCAGCAAAATGCCGGACGCCGCGCCAATCGGATAGAAAGTCTGACTGATATTCAACCGTAAGGTGGCGTAGGCTTTTGGACCGATCATCGAACTGTAGGTGTTCGCCGCGGTTTCCAGGAAGCTCAGACCAATGGCAATCGCGAAGATCGCCGCAAGGAACATGGTGTAAGTGGCCATGTGTGAGGCCGGGAAAAAGAGCGTACAGCCGACGATATACAGCGTCAGGCCGATTAATATCGCTACTTTATAACTGGTCTTTTTAATCACCAGGGATGCCGGAATCGCAATTAAAAAATAACCGCCATAAAAGGCGCTCTGAACTAATGCTGAGGCAAAGTTGCTGAGTGAAAATACGCTTTTGAATTGCGTAATCAAAATATCATTTAATGCGGCTGCGCATCCCCATAACGGGAATAAACAGGATAACAAAATAAACTGGAACAGAGGGGTCTTATTCAGATATCCATCGGGCATCTGAATGATGTTTTTATCGTTCATAGTGCTACCTTTTACAGTGCAGGAGTATTATTCGTTTAGGGTAAGAAATTCATTAAATTGTTCGATACTCGGATAAGAGGATTGTGTGCCTTTCCCGGTAACGCTAAACGCAGCGAAAAGGACGGCTTTCTTCATCGCGGCTTCGACATCTCCGCTCTGGACATAGTAATGGGCAAAGCAACCGATAAAAGCATCGCCTGCGCCGCTGGTATCAACAGCATTAACGCGAAACGCCGGAACATGAACTTCCTGGTCACGCGTCATCCATAACGCACCTTTTTCGCCCATGGTGACAATAATATTGTTTAACCCTTTATCCACCAGGGATCGGGCGGCGGTACGAATATGATCATACGAGTCCACCGACATGCCGGTTAATATTTCCAGCTCGGTTTCATTCGGTACAAAGAAATCACATTTACAGGCGTACGACATATCTAATTCCCGCAATGCCGGAGCGGGATTTAATAACACTTCAATGCCATGCTTTTTGCCAAATTCAATGGCGTGATAAACCGTCTCCAGCTGAACTTCCAGTTGCAAGACAATAAGCTGACATTTTTTTAAATCTTCCGCAGCGCGATCGATATCTTCCGGAGAGAGGAATTTGTTCGCCCCTTTAATAATAAGAATGCTGTTACTGGAGTTCGCATTCACAAAAATCGGCGCCACGCCGCTACTGGTACACGGGACTTTTTCGACATAGGTGGTGTTGATGCCCCAGGATTCGAGATTGCGAATCGTGTTATCCGCAAAGATATCGTCACCGACTTTGGTCAGCATCAGCACTTTCGAATTGAGTTTCGCCGCAGCAACAGCTTGATTCGCACCTTTACCACCGCAGCCGATTTTAAACGCTGGCGCTTCCAGGGTTTCCCCTTCTTTGGGCATCTGATTGGTGTAGGTGATGAGATCCACCATGTTAGAGCCAATAACCGCGATATCCATTTTACTACCTCTCAGAAACAATCACACAACAATGATATTAAAATAACATTATCATGTTACTTCCGTATCATTTGTGACTACGATCGCGATTGGAAGATCATTTCACTGTTTATTTATTAGGCGCATTATGCACATGCAATCACCCTTCCCCATCCATCAATAGTTACAATTAACTGAAATTAAACTAGTTATAATCAAAGAAACGCGAACGAACGCGCTTTTAATTCCTGCCTGCCGGACGTATAGTAATGCAGCAACATAATGTTCCAGTGGACACAAAAATGTTACTAATGGAACATACGCAACATGAATCGCGGAGAAGGTGAATGGAAACCAAGCAAAAAGAACGTATTCGACGTCTGATGGAACTGTTGAAGAAGACCGACCGCATCCATCTGAAAGACGCCGCGCGGATGCTGGAGGTTTCCGTGATGACCATCCGCCGCGACCTTAGTCAGGATGACGAACCGTTACCCCTGACGCTGCTCGGCGGCTATATCGTCATGGTGAATAAACCTGCCGCGTCCTCTCACGCCCCGCTGCCTGCGGTTAAAACCCATCATCGCGACGATTTGCCTGTCGCGATCCTGGCGGCCGGTCTGGTGAGCGAAAACGATCTGATCTTTTTTGATAATGGTCCGGAGATGCCGTTGGTGATCAGCATGATCCCGGACGAGATCACCTTTACCGGGATCTGCTACTCGCACCAGGTTTTTATCGCGCTCAATGAAAAACCCAACGCCACAGCGATCCTCTGCGGGGGAACCTATCGGGCGAAGAGCGATGCGTTCTACGATGCCAATAACCCGTCACCACTGGATTCACTGAATCCGCGGAAAGTCTTTATCTCCGCCAGCGGCGTACACGAGCACTTCGGCGTCAGTTGGTTTAACCCGGACGACCTTGCCACTAAGCGTAAAGCGATGGAGCGCGGACTACGTAAAATTTTACTGACGCGTTACGCCCTGTTCGATGAGGTCGCTCCCGCCAGCATCGGCCCGCTTTCCACCTTTGATGTCCTGATATGCGATCGTCCGTTACCGGCAGATTACGCCACCCACTGCCGGAACGGTTCTGTCAACGTGATTACCCCTGATTCAGACGGCGATTAATTTACTCAAAGAACACGGCAATTTTGTTGAACATCGTCGGGTCTGACTGATTACGTACCACTTTCACCACATCTTCCAGCTTATCGATTTGGCTAATCATCTGCTCCAGACGCTGATCGTCGTTGACCAGAAGCCAGATGCGGCTCTGGTCGCTACTCTGAATCGGCAGACAGAGGATGCCCTCGACGTTAAATGCACGGCGGGCAAAGAGTCCGCAAACGTGGGTCATAACGCCTGGGTGGTTGCGGACGGTGAGTTCCAGAATGACGTTCTCATGTGATTGTTTCTGCATGGCTTATTCCCCCACCATCTCTGTATTTGCCGCGCCTGGCGGTACCATTGGATACACTTTTTCTTCCGCATCAATGCGGACATGGATCAGCGCCGGTCCCGGCCGACTGATGATCTCCTGCAATGCCGCCTGCGGGTCCGCTTCGTTATTCAGATCGCAGGTATGCAAACCAAATCCGGCAGCAATCTGCATGAAGTTGATGGTTCCCGGATAGGTCGCCGCAAAAACGCCCTGCTTGTAAAACAGACTCTGCTGTTGATGCACCAGCCCCAGCGCTTCGTTATTCATCAGGATGATTTTCACATCCAGTTGGTTTTCGCTGGCGGTCGCCATCTCCTGAATGTTCATCATCAGACTGCCGTCGCCGGAGAAGCACAGTACTTTCTTATCCGGGTTCGCCAGCGCCGCGCCAATTGCCGCCGGCAGACCAAATCCCATGGTGCCCAGCCCGCCAGAGGTCAGCCACTGGCGTGGACGGTTCAGCGGATAGGCCTGCGCCGCCCACATCTGATGCTGGCCCACGTCGGTAGTGATAATCGCGTTGTCGTCCACACAGGCCGCCACAGCGTTGATCAGACCATAATGACTGAGTGGGTCGCTTTCCTGTGGAATGGTACACGGAAATTCACGTTGCAAATCGCTGACCAACTGGTGCCACTCTGCGCGCGGTTTCGCCTCAATTTGTGGAATCAGTTGCGCCAGCACGTCATCCACATCCGCCTGAATCGCGATGTGCGGCTGCTTGATTTTACCCAGCTCCGCGCGGTCGATATCGACGTGGATAATTTTGGCGTTCGGGCAGAACTGCTCGGTTTTGCCTATCGCCCGGTCATCAAAACGCGCGCCCAGCACGATCAGCAGATCCGCCTCTTGCAGGATGAAGTTGGTGCTGCGTGCGCCGTGCATCCCTAACATGCCTAACGACAACGGATGCGCTTTCGGCAGCATTCCCAGCGCCATCAACGTCATGGTGGTCGGCAACTGCGCCTTTTCCGCCAGTTCACGCACCCGCTGTGGCGCATTAATCACCCCACCACCGAGGTACAACACCGGGCGCTGTGCAGCGTTAATCATTGCGGCTGCGTCACGAATGCTGTCTGCACTGAAGTCCGGCGTCGCCATTTTCTGTGCCGGTTCTGGCATCTCGTCAATCTCGAGGACCGCCATCTGGATATCCTTAGGTATGTCTATCCACACCGGGCCAGGACGTCCGGACTGAGCAAGACGAAATGCGTCGCTCATCACCTGCGGGAGTTCATCGATATGTCTGACCAGATAGTTATGTTTTGTGATGGGGATAGAGATGCCGTAGGTGTCCACTTCCTGGAAGGCGTCGGTGCCGATCATGGAGGCCGGAACCTGCCCGGTGATACACACCATAGGGATAGAATCCAGGCGCGCATCGGCGATAGCGGTCACCAGATTGGTCGCGCCCGGCCCGCTACAGGCCATGCACACCGCCGGTTTGCCGTCGGTGCGCGCCATGCCCTGCGCAATGAACCCCGCTCCCTGCTCGTGGCGCGCCAGAATATGGCGGATTTGCGTGCTCTGACTTAAGGCATCATAGACGGGGAGAATCGATCCACCGGGAATCCCAGTGACAATCTTAATGCCCTGACGTTCCAGAAAATGAACGATGAATTCAGCGCCCGTAAAATGCGTACGCTGGGATGTTGATGTTGTGCCCGAACTTGCCATGCTCCAGTCCTTTTGTTCTGGGCCGACGCTCCGGACAGGTCTCTTAAACGAAAAACCCCGCCCGGTTTGCGCCGGCGGGGTTTTGGAATCGTGTGTTGTTCCGGACCCTACGGCGCATTGCCGACGACCACCACCACACGCACGACGACCGCTGCGCGAGATGGCGCAGTGTTTAGTAGGGTCGCAGTCAGCATGGAAGGGTTCATTAGGGACCTTGTCTGTTTAATGATTAACAGGATTTATACAAGCACAGCTTTCATAACCTGACAACGGAAAAATTTTCATCTGCGTAAAAATGCGTCGACGATCACGTTTCGCTAATAAAAACCCCTGAAAACAAAAAACCCCGCCGGAGCGAGGTTTTTTCAGCGGGATGCGGTTGGTTGCCGCAAAGCACACTGTGTTATGTCAACAGCAAAAGTATACGCGTTCTGCGAAGAACACGCAATTTCGGCACGGATTTTGACGCTTTTGAGTATGGATCAGAAGTTCAGTACTGTCCACAAATACCTGTTCATTCATACAGTATTTATCTATAATATCTCCGTACGCAGTGTGTCAGGTGGGGCCGCATCGTAAACCGGCGCAACAAAGTCCTGGCTGAAACGGGTGGTGCCGTCAGCGCCTTAACCCCCCCGGTGAGCACACTGTGTTATGTCAACAAAGGTGCTGATAACAGGCGGCGGAAAGGCACGTCAGCACCGTGCTCCTTTGCTAAAGGAGACGCGTATGAGCCTCGTGGATATCGCTATTCTTATCCTGAAACTCATTGTTGCAGCCATGCAACTGCTTGATGCTGTTCTGAAATACCTGAAGTAATTCAGATTCAAGTCGCACTAAAGGGGAGCGGGCAACCGCTCCCCTTTTACATCGCAGATGCTTATGCGGTGATGATATGTTACGTTTTTATGACATTCCCTGATGACGTCTGCGCTATGACCCTTACCGTTTTCTGCATTTTGCTGTTCGCCGCACTGCTGCACGCCAGCTGGAACGCCATTGTGAAAGCCGGGAACGACAAACTCTACGCCGCCATCAGCGTCAGCGGTTCCGCCGCCATTATGGCGCTCCTGTGCCTGCCCTTTGCGCCACCACCCTCAACCGCCAGCATCCCGTTTTTAGCGGCCTCGACCGCATTACAGGTGGTCTACACCGTACTGGTCGCCAGAACGTATACCGTTTCGGATATGAGTCAGACCTATCCGCTGATGCGCGGGACGGCGCCGCTACTGGTGGCCATCATCAGCGTACTTTTTCTTGGCGACAGCCTGTCCGCCCTGGCCTGGACGGGTATCGCGGTGATCTGCGCCGCCATCCTCGGCATGGCCTTTAACGGTCGGACTCGTTCGCAGCAAGGTATTGTGCTCGCCCTGATTAACGCCTGTTTCATCGCCGGATATACGCTGGTCGACGGCACCGGCGTCAGGCTCTCGGAAACCGCGCTGGGATACACGCTCTGGACCTTCTTTTTGAACGGTTCCTGCCTGCTGGGATGGGCGATGATGGCCCGTCGTCGTGAGGCATTGCGCTATCTGACGCAGCACTGGAAGAAGGGGATTTTTGGCGGCATTGCCACCATGGGCTCTTACGGACTGGCGCTCTGGGCGATGACGCTTGCACCGCTGGCGGTGGTCGCTGCACTGCGTGAAACCTCAATCCTGTTTGGCGCGCTGATCGCCTGGCTACTGCTGAAAGAGCGGGTGGTGGGGTTGCGCCTGGTGGCTGCTGGCGGGATTGCCGCTGGCGCCATTCTGTTACGCCTGTCCTAGAACTCAAATTCGGCAACATTTGTTGCCGCTTTTTGTTTACATATCCTGCCGTTCACTCCCTTTCCATTCCCGCTCACCATCTGGCCTTCTTTTTTTAGTGTGGTAGATTTCACTCGCATTTATGGGAATGCGTAGCACCTTATTCTTATTTTTTCTCTTTTTGAATAGTATTCAGCGAAATGAAAAGGCAAAGAAACGTCAATTTGTTGTTGATGTTGGTATTACTTGTGGCTGTGGGTCAGATGGCACAAACCATTTATATCCCTGCCATTGCCGATATGGCACGCGAGCTAAACGTTCGCGAAGGGGCCGTGCAAAGCGTGATGGCAGCGTATCTGCTGACCTATGGCGTATCGCAACTGTTTTATGGCCCGCTGTCCGACCGCGTCGGACGCCGACCGGTGATCCTCGTCGGGATGTCGATTTTTATGCTTGCCACGCTGGTCGCGATTACGACTCACAGCCTGACGGTGCTGATCGCCGCCAGTGCGTTGCAGGGAATGGGGACCGGCGTCGGCGGGGTAATGGCTCGAACCTTACCGCGCGATCTGTACGAAGGCACACAGCTGCGCCACGTCAACAGCATGTTGAATATGGGCATCCTGGTCAGTCCGCTGCTGGCCCCGCTGATTGGCGGGCTGCTGGATACAATGTGGAACTGGCGCGCCTGTTACGTTTTCCTGCTCGTGCTCTGTGCGGGCGTCACTTTCAGCATGGCGCGCTGGATGCCGGAAACGCGTCCTACTGGCGCGCCGCGCACGCGGCTGATTGCCAGCTATAAAACCTTGTTTGGTCACAGCGCGTTTAACTGCTATCTGCTGATGCTGATTGGCGGACTGGCAGGGATCGCAGTGTTCGAAGCGTGCTCCGGCGTGCTGATGGGCGCAGTGTTAGGGCTGAGCAGTATGGTGGTGAGCATCCTGTTTATCCTGCCGATTCCGGCGGCGTTTTTCGGCGCATGGTTTGCCGGTCGCCCGAATAAGCGCTTCTCCACGCTAATGTGGCAGTCGGTGGTGAGTTGTCTGCTGGCCGGGCTGATGATGTGGATCCCCGGTTGGTTTGGCGTGATGAATGTCTGGACGCTGCTGATCCCCGCCGCGCTGTTCTTCTTCGGTGCCGGGATGCTGTTCCCGCTGGCAACCAGCGGCGCAATGGAGCCGTTCCCGTTCCTCGCCGGTACAGCAGGCGCGCTGGTAGGCGGCCTGCAAAACATTGGCTCCGGCGTACTGGCGTGGCTTTCCGCGATGCTGCCACAAACCGGGCAGGGCAGCCTCGGTCTGCTGATGACGCTTATGGGGCTGCTGATTTTACTGTGCTGGCTGCCGTTGGCGGCGCGTTTTTCACACCAGGGGCAGGCGATTTAATGACCGTGTGGCCGGGCGTTTCGCAGTCCGGCGCAATCATCGCCAGTAACAGCGGTTCGAGCGCGGGCCGCCATGCCCCCTCTTCCCCGTCGTAAAATTGCGTATCGGCGTTGATCGCATAGGGAATTTTCGCTTTCTTCAACTCGCAGGCCATAAACGTGGCAAAGGCCAGCTGTGAAGAGGACGGGGGATTCTTACTGGTTTCTCCCGTGGCCCAACCGCCAACCCAGCTGACATGCCCGCTTTTTTGTTGCCAGTGCACCGCGCTAGCGATGCGCGCGCGAATCGCCGCTTTCTCTGTCGCCGTCCCCGACGTCCAGGGGTATTTACCGTTATTTTTCACCGCTCCCCACGGGAAGATATGCCATTCCGCCAGGACATAGTTCTGGCTTTGCGGCGGCAAGCGCAGATTCGTCAGATCTTCCGGCGCGGCACGCAGACGCGGCGCGACAAAAATCATCCGTTGCGGATCAATAGCATGGATAGTGCGAATGGTCTTTTCGTACACCCGGTTCAGGGAGGCCAGATTATGATTCAGCTTACCGGCCGGTTCGTAAATCAGATCAAACCCCAGCAGCGGCGCGCGGTGAGCGAAATAGTGCGCTACTGCGACCCACCAGTTGGTCACCTCTTTTTCGTTGCTCGCACTGGGATCATTTTTATACTCGTCGGCCTGGTAGGCGATAACCGGAATGACGCCATACTGCTCGCAAGCTTCCACCAGCTTGCGCAGATGAATAAGCCGCGCCTCGGTGGGTTCTCCCGCCACCCGAATGCGTACATGGGTAATCCCTTTCGCGTGGAAGTCCCGCACCACCAGCGGGTCAAACTCCCGGATACCCTGTTCCGTGCGTGCCCAGTCGACGTCCATCCCCACACCGAGCTGCTGCGCATAATGTGTTGCCGTCAGCGGCGGTTGCGCTGCCCCCAGGGCGAAACTGACCAACACGAAGAGCGAGACGAGCGGTTTAATCACGATGACCCTCAGTAATGTTGCAAGCGCTATCACGTATTTAGCACGCTTTTTTAGTTATCGCGTAGCAGTTTCGCTTTGGGAAAACGGCTTCGCCTGCTCACGTAGCCAGGTGATAAAGGCATCAATTTTCGGCCATTGTCTGCCGGGTAACGTCGTCATGTAGTAATGCTGATGACAGGTCAACGCCATCTCACCAAACGGGGCGACCAGCTCACCGCTTTCGAGCCGCTTCTGTACCAGCCGTTTACGCCCCATCGCCACGCCGATATGGTTCATGGCGGCAATCACCGCTAAATTAGAACGATCGAAGCCAATTCCTGACGATGTCGGCAAATTCACTGAAAAATGTTGTGCCCAACTATGCCATTCATCGGTTCCTGAATCATTGCTCCAGGCCTGACGGTCATGCAGCAGCGTGCAGTGCGGCAAATTCACCAGCGAGCCCATTAAATCAAAACGCCGGGCATAATCCGGGCTACAAACGGGGAGAATCGCTTCATCCATTAAAAAGTGATGTTCCAGTTGGGCAGATGGCGCATCGTCAAAATAGAGTGCCAGATCGACCCCGGCGCGCTGCAGGTTTACGTTGTCGTTGCCGGTTAAGATCGTGAGCGAGATTGATGGATAGCGGCGGGTAAAGTCACCCAGCGCAGGCACCAGCCAGCACTGCGCGATAGACGGGCGAGAATAGACGGTCAACGTCCCGGAGAGTTCCTGATTTTTGATATCGAGGATCTCCTGGTTCAGCGTATCCAGCGACGATTTCAGCGCCCAGAACACCCGCTTACCTTCATGGGTAAGTTCCACTTTGCGGTGCGAACGGACGAAAAGCTGGATCCCCAACTCCTCTTCCAGTTGGTTAATGCGGTGGCTGATAGCGCTGGGACTCAGCGACAGTTCGTCTGCGGCCATCGCAAACGACTGATGTCGCGCGGCCACTTCAAACGTGTACAGTTTCGATAATTGCCAGCCATTGAGGAGATGGTTTCTGACTTCGCGAAGGGGTTCCATTTATACCTCGGTGACTTCAGCTTCAGTCCGGCGAAGTGTAAAAAAAATCGCAGAAAAAATCAGCATAAAGATGAATGAGGGTGAACCATATCGCAAAATTGCGCGAATATTCGATGTAAATCACCTCTTTGATTCAATCTGATTCATGTGAGTGAGGATTTATATCGTTTGTCAGCCCACGCCGAATTTTTGTCCAATAGGGACAGGTTAATCACAGGGCAAGGTGAGATATGCACTCTCAAATCTGGGTTGTGAGCACGCTGCTAATTAGCATTGTGTTAATTGTATTGACCATCGTGAAATTCAAATTCCACCCGTTCCTGGCACTGCTGCTCGCCAGTTTCTTTGTGGGAACCATGATGGGCATGGGGCCGCTGGATATGGTCAACGCCATTGAGAGCGGGATTGGCGGTACGCTGGGCTTTCTCGCCGCCGTCATCGGTCTGGGTACGATTCTCGGCAAAATGATGGAGGTTTCCGGCGCAGCAGAACGCATCGGCTTAACGCTCCAGCGCTGTCGCTGGCTCTCTGCTGACGTCATTATGGTGCTGGTGGGGCTGATTTGCGGGATCACGCTGTTCGTTGAAGTTGGCGTGGTACTGTTAATTCCGCTGGCGTTCTCCATCGCGAAAAAAACCAACACCTCGCTGCTGAAACTGGCAATCCCGCTGTGTACCGCGCTAATGGCCGTTCACTGCGTCGTACCACCGCACCCGGCAGCGCTGTTTGTCGCCAATAAACTGGGCGCGGATATTGGTTCAGTGATCGTCTACGGCCTGTTGGTTGGCCTGATGGCGTCGCTGATCGGCGGCCCGCTGTTCCTGAAATTTCTCGGCAATCGCCTGCCGTTCAAACCGGTTCCCGCTGAGTTTGCAGACCTCAAGGTACGCGAAGAAAGCACGCTGCCGTCGCTGGGCGCAACGCTGTTTACCGTCCTGCTACCGATTGGTTTAATGCTGGTGAAAACCGTTGCTGAACTGAACATGACCAAAGGCAGCACGCTGTACACCCTGCTGGAATTTATCGGTAACCCGATCACCGCGATGTTTATTGCCGTCTTCGTGGCGTATTACATTCTCGGTCTGCGCCAGCATATCGGCATGAGCACCCTGCTCACCCATACCGAAAACGGTTTTGGTTCTATCGCCAATATTCTGCTGATTATCGGGGCGGGCGGGGCATTCAACGCCATCCTCAAAAGCAGCGGTCTGGCAGACACGCTGGCGGTGATCCTTTCCAATATGGATATGCACCCGATTCTGCTGGCCTGGCTGGTGGCGCTGATTCTGCACGCGGCAGTCGGTTCAGCCACCGTTGCGATGATGGGCGCCACGGCGATTGTCGCGCCGATGCTGCCGCTTTATCCCAACGTCAGTCCGGAGATTATCGCCATTGCCATCGGTTCCGGTGCCATTGGCTGCACGATCGTCACCGACTCCCTCTTCTGGCTGGTTAAGCAATACTGCGGCGCCACCCTGAATGAGACGTTCAAATACTATACGACCGCGACATTCATCGCCTCGGTCATTGCACTGGCTTGCACATTCCTGCTTTCCTTTATCATCTAAGCGCAAAGAGACGTCCTATGGAAAACATACAAAAACTCATCGCCCAGTATCCTTTGGTGGAGGATCTGGTGGCTTTGCGAGAAACGACCTGGTTCAATCCCGGAACGACCTCTCTGGCGGAAGGTTTACCCTATGTAGGGCTGACGGAACAAGACGTTAAGGGTGCCCACGCCCGTCTGGCGCGCTTTGCGCCGTATCTGGCCAAAGCCTTCCCGGAAACCGCTGCGAGCGGGGGGATTATTGAATCTGAGGTTGTTGCCATTCCGGCCATGCAGCAGCGTCTGGAAAAACAGTACGGCCAGAAAATCAGTGGCGAAATCCTGCTGAAAAAAGATAGCCATCTGCCCATTTCCGGCTCGATTAAAGCGCGCGGCGGCATTTATGAAGTGCTGACGCACGCCGAAAAACTGGCGCGGGAAGCCGGGATGCTGACCCCAGACGAGGATTACAGCGTTCTGCTTTCTCCGGAGTTCAAAGCCTTCTTTAGCCAGTACAGCATCGCGGTGGGGTCAACCGGCAACCTGGGGCTTTCTATCGGCATTATGAGCGCCCGCATTGGCTTTAACGTCACAGTGCATATGTCTGCGGATGCCCGGGCGTGGAAGAAAGCCAAACTGCGCAGCCACGGCGTCACGGTTGTTGAATATGAAGAAGATTATGGCGTGGCGGTTGAACAGGGCCGTAAAGCGGCGGAGTCCGATCCGAACTGCTTCTTTATCGACGATGAAAACTCCCGCACGTTGTTTTTAGGCTATGCCGTTGCGGGGCAGCGTCTGAAAGCGCAATTCGAACAGCAAGGCCGCGTGGTGGATGCCGATCACCCATTATTTGTTTACCTGCCGTGCGGCGTGGGCGGTGGCCCCGGCGGGGTGGCGTTTGGTCTGAAACTGGCATTTGGCGATAACGTACACTGCTTCTTTGCTGAACCGACGCATTCCCCTTGCATGCTGCTGGGTGTGTATACCGGTCTGCATGATGCGATCTCCGTGCAGGAGATCGGTATCGATAACCTGACGGCGGCAGACGGCCTGGCGGTAGGGCGGGCATCAGGCTTTGTCGGCAGAGCGATGGAACGCCTGCTCGATGGGTTATATACCCTCAGCGATCAGTCCATGTATGACATGCTGGGCTGGCTGGCACAGGAAGAGAACATCCGTCTGGAACCGTCAGCACTGGCGGGAATGGCCGGGCCTCAGCGTGTTTGTGCATCCACTGACTATCAGCAAATGCAAGGGATTAGCGCTGAGCAGCTCAATAATGCAACGCACCTGGTCTGGGCGACGGGCGGCGGCATGGTACCAGAAGCAGAAATGGCGCAATACCTGGCGAAAGGGCGCTAACGCCCGGCACGCAGCATCGCCATCAGCTCTGCCGGTGAGCGATGCTGCCTGATCAGATCACGCATCACGCGCATGTGCGGCGCGCTATGACAGATAAAGTGGCGGTATCCGGCGCACAGCATGCTTTTCCCGCTCTCATCCCGATGTTTAGGGCAATCACCATGACAAAAGCGCAGCAGCGAACAGGCCTGACACGCTGCGCTTAACGTGGTTCTTTTCAGCTCTCCAAAAGCTTTCGCCTGCGGACTGGCATTGAGCGCCTTCAGCGGCGTGTGATGAATGTTGCCCAGCCGGTACTGCGGATAAACATAGTGATCGCACTGATACAAATCACCATTGGCTTCCAGCGCGAAAGCGTGACCACAGTCCTGACTTAGCGCGCACATCTGCGACGGATAGCCGCACCACACGCCCAGCGTCGAGTCAAAGAGCTGAATATACACACGGCCAATATCTTCCCGTACCCAGATATCAAATACCGATTTAAGAAACTGCCCCCATGCCTGTGATTCGACCGATTCCGCCGTCAGCTTGCCGTGCTCATCCAGCTCAACGAGCGGAATAAACTGTAAAAAAGGCGTCCCTAGCTGGCGAAGATAGTGATACATCCGCTCCGGCTGGTTGCTGTTGAGGCGATTCACCACCACCAGCAGGTTGAACTCCACGCGGTATTCGACCAGTTTTTGCAGCGCAGTCATCACTTTTTGATGGGTTGGATTGCCGCGACGGCTGACGCGAAAGGCATCATGCAAATCAGCAGGACCGTCCAGTGAGAGTCCCACCAGCCAGTTATTGTCGTGCAGAAAGCGACACCATGCGTCATTGAGCAAAATACCGTTGGTCTGAAAAGCATTCTGGATCTGCTTTCCCGCGCCGAACTGCTTTTGCAACGCCACCACACGATGAAAAAAATCCAGACCGCAGAGCGTCGGTTCTCCTCCCTGCCAGGCAAACAGAACATCTGGCCCTGGCTGTGCGGCAATATGCTGCTGAATAAACGTCGATAACGTGATGTCATCCATCACCGGGTGGGCGGGTTTATCAATGTAAAAGCAGTAACGACAATCCAGGTTACAACGTGAACTGGCCGGCTTGGCCATGACCTGACATCCTGTCATGCTAAATTCCCGAGAAATACGATAAGTTGGCGAACGTGCGTTACAGCAAACAGTATTGCGAGAGATAACACCGCGAGGGAGATCATAAATTTGTCACGAACCGCGCGTGACTGGACAAAATCAATATGCGAGACATCCATCAGATTACGCTTGCGCGTATAGCGCCAGAGGATCACAACCACGATAGCCAGCACCGCGATAGAGACCCAGAACAAGAATCCCGCCTGATGCCAGTGATGTTTTATCGCCAGCGCCATCAGCGCACCGTAGCCCAGCAGCGTGCGAAACCATGCCAGCGATGTGCGCTCCGGCTGCAGTCCCGGATCGGACAGGCGACGGGCCTTACGGCTATCCGGCATACAGCACCAGCGCCATGACCACAATCGCCACAATGGTCAATATCAGACTGATGATCAGCAGGCTTCGGGTATAGGGCAAATCCTCTTTCAGCCGCATCGCCTTTTCATTGCGCAGCCAGCGCAGATAACCGTAAATCGCCAGACCGCCAGCGAACAAACAGAGCAGCAGCGCCAACAGCTCGCGGATCACCGGCGTGGCGAAGTCCGGCGCCAGTTGGTCAAGCCCAACGCCGGCGGCCAGGAAACCCAGCGCGGTGCGGATCCACGCCAGAAAGGTACGCTCGTTTGCCAGTGAGAAGCGGTAATCCGGGGCTTCTCCGAGGCGGGAAATCTTCATTTAACCCCCTACTGAATGCGTAAAAATGCGTATGAAATAACCGCAATATTACCTGAGCACCTGGATAAATAGCATTAATAAACTCTGTAACTCAGGTCGATGCATGTAGCGTTTGCGAAACCAGTTTCATTTCTTCCATGGTGAATCGACAGAAGCATCTGGCGATGAATACGCAGTACCGCCACCGCAAAACCCTGGCGTTATCGCACGGCTAAAATGGGAGATTGTGCACCTGTTGGCTGAAAATGACGTGCTACGAGCATTTCCAACGCCTGGGTGTGGAAAAACCGGACGCCACAACGGGTTAGTAAGAAAGCGTGATGTGTTGAACGATGCTGACCGGCAACCCGATGGATGCCGGTCGATATGAGCAGATCTAACTTAATCCCCAGAAAATCACCGCCAGCAGTTGAGGCGTGATAATCCGCAGGAACATCACCAACGGATACACCGTCGCATACGACAGCGCCGCCGCGCCGCTGGTGGCATGCAGGTTGTTTGCAAACGCCAGCGCCGGTGGATCGGTCATCGAACCGGCCAGCATCCCGCACAGCGTCAGGTAGTTCATTTTGGCAAAAATACGCGCCAGTAAACCGACGGTGATAAGCGGGATAGCAGTAATAAAAATACCGTAGCCCACCCAGCTCAGACCATCGCCCTGCGTCAGCGTATCGATAAAATCACCACCTGATTTCAGCCCTACCACGGCCAGGAACAGCACAATCCCCAGTTCACGCAGCGCCAGGTTCGCACTTGGCGGCATAAACCAGTACAGCTTACCAATGCTGCCGATACGCCCCAGAATCAGCGCCATAATCAGCGGTCCGCCCGCCAGCCCCAGCTTTAACGCCACCGGAAAGCCGGGAATAAAGAGCGGAATAGACCCCAGCAACACCCCCAGACCGATGCCAATAAACACCGGCAGCATCTGCACCTGCTGCAGTTTTTGCTGGGCGTTACCGACAACATTGGCAACGGCATCAATCGAGGCAGGTCGTCCCACCAGATTAAGGATGTCACCAAATTGCAGGCTGGCATCGCTGCTGGCCACCAGTTCAACGCCCGCACGGTTCAGTCGAGAAATCACCA
Source organism: Citrobacter sp. LST-B2 (assembly GCF_057983045.1). Taxonomy (NCBI): domain Bacteria; kingdom Pseudomonadati; phylum Pseudomonadota; class Gammaproteobacteria; order Enterobacterales; family Enterobacteriaceae; genus Citrobacter; species Citrobacter sp. LST-B2. Next base: position 17,551 of record NZ_CP192598.1, on the reverse strand, counting down.
CGTCGTAACGCTCTTTAAAGTGCAAATCACGGATGCGTTTGCCGAGCACTTTTTCGTTGGTGACCACGACGCGTTCGACGCGCAAATCGGTGCCGCGGGTGGACAGTGAGGTGTCCACCTCCTGACCTATCACCAGTCGTGCGTTATGCAGATCGCCCGGCTGACCAACGAGGTGCAGCAAATCACCCAGTTGAATCACCGTTCCCGGCGACGGCACCATCAGCGTCTCTTCACGCTTCAGTCGTGAGCAGATGATTTTATCGCTGTTAAGGATCGGCACATCCTGAATCGCCATATTGTTGAGATTGGGGTTCTCAACGCGGATATTGATGGTCTGAATCAGCGAGTGACCGTTAGTGAGCGTCGATTCATGCTGTTGCGCTTCCGCTTCCACATTGACGCGAAATATCATGCGCATCAGCCACATGGTCAGCAAAATACCGCAAATCCCAAACGGATACGCCATCGCGTAGCTCATCCCCATCTGGTCCACCAGCTCCATTGGCGTACCCAGATCGCGCAGGATTTGTTGTCCGGCCCCCAGCGCCGGAGTATTGGTGACCGCACCGGAGAAAATCCCCAGCACCACCGGCAGCGGAATAGCAAACACTTTATGCAGGATAGCGGTAACCAGTCCTCCGATGATGACGATCAGAATCGCAAACAGATTGAGACGCAGGCCAGAAACCCGCAGCGAGGCGAAGAACCCTGGCCCCACCTGAATCCCAATGGTGTAGACGAACAGAATCAGGCCAAATTCCTGGATAAAATGCAGCATATCGCCGCTCAGCGTCACCCCAGCCTGATCAACGAAGTGGCCGACGATAATGCCGCCGAACAACACGCCGCCGATGCCAAAGCCGACACCCCGCACCTTGATGTTGCCGATCCACAATCCGACAACCGCCACCAACGCCAGAACGCTGACCGTCAATGCTATATCACTCATTTTTTATTCCCTGTGAATAACATTTCAATTTACATGGATTATGACTGAACCGTTCAGGCATAGATGCAAGATGGCGCACATTCTCATGCTGCCGAAACGGTAAAGCACCCTTATGATGAGCGTTTCTTCCCCCTTTTTTCTTCATCGTAACCTGACGTTGCTGAATGCTTTCTTCTGGTAAGGGCATCATACCCTAAAACCCGGTGTTATCTTCGTGCACAAAAAAGCCCCGTCATTTCTGGCGGGGCAAAGGCAAGGAGCTAAATTAGCTATTTAATGCGGGACGTTCGCTGATGGCGATACGTTGCGGAGCAACCGCTTCCGGGACATTACGGGTCAAATCGATGTGCAACAACCCGTTGGTAAATGTCGCGCCGGACACCTCCATATTTTCAGCCAGGGTAAAGCTCAGGCTGAACGACTGGGTGACCAGCCCCTGATGCAACCATTTGGTCTCTTTTTCAGGCTGCTGCGGTGTGCCTTTTACGGTCAGGCGGGTGCCTTCCAGCTGAATATCCAGGTCTTCCTGACGGAAACCGGCCAACGCAAGCGTAATGCGATAGTGGTTATCGTCACTTTTTTCAATGTTATAGGGTGGGAAGCTCTGGCTTTCACCGGTGTTTTGTAACGCGTTGGCCAGTTTGTCAAAACCGATCCATTGACGCAGCAGCGGGGATAAATCGTAGTTACGCATAATCATTCTCCTTCTAAGAAGCGAGTTTTCACTACACCCTGCAACGCAAGCGGTTTAGGGCATAGTCGTACCTGCAAATCCGTAGATTTGCATAGGCCCCCTGTCGGCGAGCCCGGGATAACAGGCCGCGCAACGCGGCCCGTCAGAATTAATTGATTTCGATACGGCGCGGTTTGTTCGCTTCCGGAATCACGCGCTCAAGATCGATGTACAGCAGACCATTGACCAGATTCGCGCCGCGAACATGGATGTTCTCAGCTAACTGGAACTTACGCTCAAAGTTGCGCTCCGCGATACCCTGGTAAAGGTAGGTCCGTTCTTTTTGCTCGTCCGCATGTGCGCCTTTCACCACCAGCAGGTTGTCTTGTGCGGTAATTTCCAGCTCGCTCTCGGCGAAACCGGCAACGGCGATGGCAATGCGGTAATGGTTTTCGTCTACCAGCTCAACGTTATACGGAGGGTAGCCGCCGTTACTCTGGCTCTGATTGCTTTCCAGCAGGTTAAACAGGCGGTCAAAACCAATAGCAGAACGGTACAGCGGGGATAAATCAAAGTTACGCATAATCAATAGCTCCTGAAATCAGCGAGAAGTTAAATGACCTTCCATCATGGACAGGTCCGGTAGTCAGAACACCCATCAGGCGTGCTCTTCATTTGCCTACACCATCAAAATGGGTCTGAATACGCACATTTCAAGCCGTCCAGGCTGACTTTTTTTTGCAGTTTGCTGTCTATTGCATAGACTGGGTGGGGACAGCACTAATCGTTAAAGTGCGATAGCCGCCACAGTGCGATGTGATGAGGATGTTATTTCTGGCAAGGGATCGCTATAACTCATCATGCAAACACCGATGATTAACAGATGAATAAATCATGATAAGAAATGTGTTGTTAACGCTGATGATGTGCAGTGGGATGGTTTTACTGAGTGGTTGCTCCAGCGTAATGTCACATACCGGTGGTAAAGAGGGAACTTATCCTGGCACCCGCGCCAGCGCCACGATGATAGGTGACGATGAGACAAACTGGGGTACCAAATCGCTGGCGATACTGGATATGCCCTTTACGGCAGTAATGGACACGATCCTGTTACCGTGGGATCTGTTCCGTAAAGACAATTCAGTCAGATCGCGTGTCGAAAGAAGCGAGGAGAGAACACGGATAACCAACTCCGTGATCCCTCCGGCGAAAATGCCCGCCCCCTGATTACCGCCCGGTTTCTGTCATCCACAGTTGACGGAAACCGTCTACATCTTCCATCCACGCCACAAACTGACCATCAGGCGAGAAAACCACAGCATCCCCAGAAGGCGGAGTGCCGTGATTCTGCGTTAAAAACGTGATCTCTCCGCTGCGCGCATCACAGCAGGCAATGCGGTTATCCACCACGCATCCCAGCCATTTTCCTGACGGATGCCAGTTAAACGCGGACTGAACCCCGGTAGCATGACGGGTCAACTGGCGGGGCTCCCCGCCCTGTGGCGAAATCAACCACAGTTGCACGATACCAGCCTCATCGCGCATCAGGAACGCAATCTCCGTCGCCTGCGGATTACTTCGCACCCAATGACGCGGAACCGTTGCCAGTCCTGGGAAACGACGTGCATGGGTGAACGTCAGGCGGCGCTGTGTCACTCCGCGCGGCGGTGCGGGCAGCGTGGAATCCGTACCTTCCAGCGGGGCATCACCTGGCATTTTCCAGCCCGCCTCCGTCTGCGGGAGTTCAACCAGAAACAGCTCCGGTATTTTCTCGCCCTTTTCAGACATTGTGTCGCCGATAAACGCCAGCGCATGATTTCCCACCCAGCCCTCTTCGTAGGCGCGAGAAATCTCATCGCTGCCCGGCGTGGGTTCGGGCGTCGTCTGGCTGACCAGCACGCACCAGTGGCTGCCGCTGTATTCTCTTGGATGCTGCGCCGACACCGTCACCGGCCCATAAGTCAGTGCGACGCCCACGTTGCGTAAATCCAGCGCCAGCTCGCGTTCATGCATGACATGATCGTTGTAGGTAAAGCTGACAAACTCACCGTTCGGGCTGAAAACATGAACATGGCTGCCGCCGCGCAGTGCACCCGGCGTGTACGGTGAAGTGATATCCATCGCGTCCAGATTCGTCACTTTCCCCTGTTCGGCAATCACGCCGCGACGATGATGAAAGTCATAGTGCCACGTCGCATCCGGGTTTTCAGGCCCATGAATAAATACATATTTCTCCGCCAGCGGATGCACCGTTACCACACCGACATGCGCTCCCTGCGTCGCGCGATAAATCACCTCCTGCTCACCGGTATGGACATTCACCCTTTCAATGGTTTCGCCAGTGAAAGACGCTCCTGACGGGCGAACGTCAAACACCAGCCAACGGCTGTCCGCCGTCCAGGCCCGGGTATTGGTAAGCTGATGATTACGCGGCGTAAAGGTGATTTGCTTCATGGGATACTCAGGTCAGGAACAATTTCATCAATCATACTTCACAAGGACTTCACTTTCAGGCATTAGCGTAGTGCCATCTTCATTTTTTGCGGACAAAAAGATGGAACATTTCGACGTAGCGATTATCGGTCTCGGCCCGGCCGGCGCAACGCTGGCGCGTAAATTGAGCGGTAAAATGCGCGTGCTTGCGCTGGATAAAAAACGTCACTGCGGCAATGAAGGGTTCACCAAACCCTGCGGCGGTTTACTGGCACCGGATGCACAGCGTTCGTTTATTCGCGACGGCATTACGCTGCCGGTGGACGTCATCGCCAATCCGCAAATTTTCAGCGTTAAAACGGTGGATGTCGACACCTCACTGACGCGCAACTACCAGCGCAGCTATATCAACTTCAACCGTCATGCCTTTGATTTATGGATGAAATCGCTGATCCCGGATGAAGTACAGGTGTATCACGACAGCCTGTGTCGAAAAATCTGGCGAGAAGAGGGGAAGTGGCACGTGATTTTTCGCGCCGACGGTTGGGAGCAACAGATTACCGCCCGCTATCTGGTGGGGGCCGACGGAGCAAATTCGCTGGTGCGTCGCTATCTTTATCCGGAACATCAGATTCGCAAATATGTCGCCATCCAACAGTGGTTCGCAGAAAGTCATCCGGTCCCGTTTTATTCCTGCATTTTCGATAACGCTGTGACGGATTGTTACTCCTGGAGTATCAGCAAAGACGGCTATTTCATCTTTGGCGGCGCTTATCCCATGAAAGACGGCCTGGCGCGCTTTGACGCGCTAAAAGAGAAAATGGCGGCCTTTCAGTTCCGCTTCGGCGAGCCGATGAAAAGCGAGAAATGTACTGTACTCTTTCCGTCACGCTGGGCAGATTTCGTCTGCGGTGAAGATAACGCATTTCTGATTGGCGAGGCCGCCGGGTTCATCAGCGCCAGTTCACTGGAGGGGATTAGCTACGCCCTGGATAGCGCGGAGATCCTCAAGGCTGTTCTGCTGCTGGATGCGCCGGAGAGGAACCGCGCTTACCGGAAGGCCACCCGCCAACTGCGCGTTAAACTGTATGGCAAAATCCTGAAGAGTCGTTGTTTGACTGCGCCCGTATTGAGAAGCGCGATTATGCGAAGCGGCATCGCGCATATCCCGCTAAGCCAGGATGACCAGCCCACCACAACGTCTGGCGGGCTGGTAAAGGAGTATTAACCTACGCGTTTTACATCACCCACCAGCAGGATGTAAGAGAGCGCGCCAATCAGGGCAACGGCTGAGATATAAACCAGCGCGGGACCAAAGCCATAGTCCTGCGCAAGGTAGCCAATCACCAGCGGAACCGTAATCCCGCCCAGCCCACCAACAAAGTTAAAAACGCCACCGGTCAGGCCGATGAGGCGCATCGGCGCCAGCGAAGAGACCAGTGACCAGGTGATGGAAGTAAAGCCGTTACCGAAGAACGCCACCGCCATCAGGGTCATAATCCACACCGGATCGTTGGTGTAGTTTGCACCCATGATGCAGGTGGAGATTAACAGACCACAAATAATCGGCGTTTTACGCGCCACGCCCAGCGAAAAGCCTTTTTTCACCAGCTTATCCGCCAGCCATCCGGAAAGCAGTACGCCAAAGAACGCCGCGAGGAACGGTACGGTGGTCATAAAACCCGCCTTCAGCGCGGTAATGCCTTTTTCCTGTGTCAGGTAGTTCGGGAACCACGTCAGGAAGAACCACAGCGTCGAGGTGACGGCAAACTGGCCCAGATAAACGCCCACCAGCTTACGGTGGAACACCAGTTTCCAGTCCGCTTTGGTCAACGGCTGACGCGCCTCTTTCTTAACGGGTGCATCGCCATCCACCAGGCCGCCGCCGTCGCGAATATAGTCCAGTTCCGCTTTGGTGATACTTTTGGTCAGACGAGGCGGTTGATACACTTTAAACCAGACCAGCGACCAGATAATGCCAATCCCCCCGGTGACAATGAACACCCAGTGCCAGCTCAGCATCTCCTGGATCCAGATCAACAGCGGGGTCAGGAACGCCAGGCCGACAAACTGTCCGGAGGTATAAAAACCGACGGCGGAGGCACGTTCATGCTCAGGGAACCAACTCGTCACCATGCGGTTGTTGGTAGGGAACGCCGGGGCTTCGAATATCCCGGTAATGGCGCGCAGGCCAATTAACGACATCAACCCCGTGGCGAAGCCCTGGAAGAGGGTTGCCACCGACCAGCCAAATATCGCGATAAAGTAGGTCAGACGGGAACCGACGCGGTCAAGGAACCAGCCGCCGGGGATCTGGCATAGGGTATACAACCAGGCAAAAGCCGAGAAGACATAGCCCATTTCCGCTTTCGTAATACCAAACTCTTCCTGAATATGCGCCGACGCCACCGCAAGGTTGGCGCGGTCGACATAACAGATGACCACGGTAATAAAGATCATAATCAGCGTCAGGTAACGGCGACGCCCGGTTTTTGCAGCAGTAACTGGAATATCCATCGCAATCTGTCTCCAGATTTTGGGCATAGCGAAGCCGCTCACCATGCCCGGTAATTTACAGAGGGTGTTTGTTTTATTTTTAAAATTAAAAAATTACGCTAATGCGCTAAATAATTCGTGCTGGGGGAAGGCGGCTAGTTTTCGCATCCCCGGGAGCATACAAAAGTATGTGACCGGGGTAAGAAAACGCAGCCAACGCACCACCAGCGCGAAGTATGACGCGCATTTACCACTCGGCGACCGAACCATCCTCATGCCGCCACAGCGGATTACGCCAGTCCGGCGCATTTTTGCTTAGCTCAATGACTTTGGCTTCATCAATATCCACGCCAAGGCCCGGCTTCATTAATGGTTTAAAGAACCCGCCTTCCATGTTGAAATCGTCTTTGTTTTTCACAAAGTCGAGCAGTTCCGCGCCCTTGTTATAGTGAATCCCCATGCTCTGTTCCTGGAACACGGCATTACGTGAAACAAAGTCGACATGCAGACACGCTGCCAGCGCAATCGGTCCCAGCGGACAGTGCGGAGCCAGCGCCACATCATAAGCTTCCGCCATTGCGGCAATTTTGTAACACTCGGTAATACCGCCCGCATGTGACAGGTCCGGCTGCAAAATCGCCAGCCCGCCCGCTTCCAGCACCCGTTTAAACTCGAAGCGCGAGAACATACGTTCACCCGCCGCGATCGGAATATGGGTCTGTTCCGCCAGTTTCGGGTAGTACTCTGCCTGTTCCGCCAGCACCGGCTCTTCAATAAACAGCGGGCAATAAGGCTCCAGCTCTTTAATCAGCACTTTCGCCATCGGCGCGCTGACGCGTCCGTGGAAATCCAGACCAAACTCAATTTCATTGCCAAAGGCTTCGCGGATTTGCGCCACGGTGTTGACCGCGCGATCGACCGCCCGTGAATTATCAATCACGCCCATCTCTTCGCAGCCGTTGAGCTTGAAGGTGTCAAAGCCGATATTCCGCAATTGCTTAATGCCGTCGATCACTTCCGCAGGACGATCGCCGCCAACCCAGCTGTAGGCTTTGATTTTGTCGCGTACCAGGCCGCCCATCAGTTGCCAGACCGGCGCGTTCAGCACTTTACCTTTGATATCCCACAATGCCTGGTCGATGCCAGCGATGGCGCTCATCAGTATCGGGCCGCCGCGGTAGAAACCTGCGCGATACATGACCTGCCACAGGTCATTAATGCGCGCCGGGTCCTGACCAATCAGGTAATCGCCCAGTTCATGCACCGCCGCTTCGACGGTACGGGCGCGGCCTTCAATCACCGGCTCGCCCCAACCAACAACGCCTTCGTCGGTTTCAATTTTCAGGAACATCCAACGTGGAGGTAAACGGTACGTGGTGAGTTTGGTTATTTTCATTTCACTGCCTCTCGATATGCCTTAACAAATGCTGCCGCCTGCTGCGCGGTGCGCGCTACGGACTGCCCGGCGCGATACAGATCGCTGCCCAGTCCCGCACCCACACACCCGGCTTTCATCCACTGCGCCAGGTTGTCTGGCGTTACGCCGCCCACGGCAAAGACCGGTACACTGGCGGGTAATACCGCTTTCAGCGCTTTGATGTAATCCGGTCCAAAGGCCGATGACGGGAAAATTTTCAGCGCCTGCGCGCCAGCATCCAACGCGGTAAAGGCTTCTGTGGCGGTGGCGCATCCCGGACAGACCGTCATGCCGTAACCCACCGCACGGCGAATGACCTCCGCATTGATATTTGGCGTCACAATGAGCCGACAGCCCATCTTCGCCAGGCGATCCACCAGCTCCGGTTGTAATACCGTTCCGGCACCGATCAGCGCGTTATCACCAAACGCATCCACCACGGCCGGAATGCTCTTTTCCCACTCGGGGGAGTTAAGCGGGATCTCCACCGCGTCAAATCCGGCGTCGATCACTGCGCCAACGTGCTCAAGCGCCTCCTCGGGGGTAATGCCGCGCAAAATCGCAATAAGCGGAAGATTAGTTTGCCACTGCATGGGCGATGCTCCTTATACCTGCCTGAAATGCCGTATCGCCGGGGACCGCGGAAACGTCACGCCCCATGGCGTGGAACGCCTGCTGATAGCGTGATGTCAGCGATGCGCCTGCGACAATCGTGATGGCCTGCTCGTGCGCGATGAAATCACGCATGCTGGCGACCTCTGCGCCAATCAACAGGCCAGAGAGAAACTCACTGACCTGCTCGCGCGGGAGATTTCCCAGCACGTGCGAGGCACGAACCTCAAAAAGTTGTGGCAAAACGGCAGGGGAGTCGATCCCGCGCGCAAGCCCGGCGGCAAAGGCGTCTGAAGAGGTTTGCTGTTCCGGCAAACCAGCGCCCACCAGCGAATGTTGCAGTAGCAAATGGTGTAGTTCACCGGTCATCACGGTACGAAAATCGTGAATTTGCTCTGCGTCAGCCTGCACCCATTTGCAGTGCGTCCCCGGCATGACATAGACAGAAGAAGGAGAAAGCGTGCGTGCGCCGAGCAGTTGTGTCTCTTCGCCGCGCATCACATTGTGGTTATCGTCGCGCGAAACACACAAGCCAGGAATAATCCAGACATTGTCGCCAACGGGCGTTAACTGCTCACCAATGGCAGCGAAAGAGGCAGGAACCGGCAGATACGGGGCAATCTTCCAGCCCACGTTGCTACCGACCATTCCGGCCATAACCACCGGTGTGGCGCTGTCGCGCCAGTTTTGTGTGACTTCTGCTAACACCGCCTCGGGGGATTTACCGTTCAGACGCGTAACGCCTGCTTCTGATTGCCTGCTTTCCAGGCATTTGTCGCCCTGGTAAAGCCAGGCGCGCAAATTGGTCGATCCCCAGTCAATTGCGATGTAGCGAGCTGTCATGTGATTTCCTTCAACCTTCGTGTCGAGCTGGCGATCATGGTCAGGGCCGCCTGCTCTGCCGCATTGCTATCCTGATGCCGTATCGCATCGAATAGCGCCTTATGTTCCTGGAGCGTTTTTGGCATGTTGGCTTCATCGCCCATCCAGGTCCGTTCAAATACCGCCCGCTGAAGCGAAGTGATTGCCACGCTCAGCTGTTGCAAAACCGGGTTATGCACTGACTGCAATACCGCCTCGTGATAGCGGATATCCGCTTCATTAAAGGCCTCCCGATCCTGGTTGTTGGCGATCATGTCATTGAGCGCCGATTCAATTTCAGCCAAATCACTCGAGGTCGCGCGTTCCGCTGCCCAGCGGGCAATCGCGGGTTCCACCAGATTTCGGACCTCGCTCATCGCACTGATGAGCCGCGGGTCGTAATCGTTTTCCAGTACCCATTGCAACACGTCGGTATCGAGGTAATTCCACTGATTCCGCGATGTGACAAAGGCACCGCGATAACGCTTCATTTCAATCAGCCGCTTTGCCATTAGCGAGCGGAACACTTCGCGAATGATATTGCGTGAGGTTTCAAACTCCTCACACAGCTCCGCTTCAGCAGGGAGTGCGGCACCCGGTACGTATTTACCGCTGACAATCTGTTTGCCCAGCGTGATCACGATGCGATCGGTTTTATTGAGAGTCATGGAGAGTCCTTGTGCTCTGGATGGTCCTCTCTACTTTACCGTTATCGCTGAAATTCGCCTCATTTTTGTAGTACTAACGTGATGCTATACAGTGTTGTTATGCACTCAATGTAGTACAACATAGATATGTTGTACTACAATTTAGATCACAAAAACGACAATTGGTAATAAAAATGTTATGAGGAGTAAACGGCGGGGATAAAAAAACCCGCGATCAACGCGGGTCATGGCAAACCATCCAGAGGGATTACTTCAGGACGTGCTGCTCAATGGCATACGCAACGCCATCGTCCAGATTTGATTTGGTGACAAAGTTGGCAATCTCTTTCACCAGGGGAATGGCGTTATCCATCGCTACCCCAAGCCCGGCATACTCGATCATCGCGATGTCATTTTCCTGATCGCCAATCGCCATAATTTCTTCCGGTTTGATGCCCAGCGCATCAGCCAGTGATTTCACACCAGTGCCTTTATTGACGCGTTTATCGAGGATTTCGAGGAAGTACGGCGCACTTTTCAGCACGGTATATTTCTCTTTCACTTCTGCCGGAATACGGGCGATGGCCTGATCGAGGATCGCGGGCTCATCAATCATCATCACTTTCAGGAACTGGGTTTGCGGATCCATCTTTTCCGCTTCGCAGAACACCAGTGGAATGGTCGCGACATAGGATTCATGTACGGTGTAATAGCTGATATCACGGTTTGCGGTATACAGCGTGGTACGGTCCAGCGCGTGGAAGTGCGAGCCGACCTCGCGGGAGAGTTTTTCCAGATAGCGGTAATCGTCATAGCTCAGCGCGGTTTGTGCGACAGTGCTACCATCGCCCGCTTTCTGCACCAGCGCACCGTTATAGGTAATGCAGTAGTCGCCGGGTTGTTCCATATGCAGCTCTTTCAGATAGCTGTGTACACCCGCATACGGACGACCGGTGGTCAGTACCACGTTTACCCCTTTTTCACGGGCTGCGGCAATCGCACGTTTAACCGCCGGTGAAATGGTGTGATCGGGTAACAGAAGGGTGCCATCCATATCGATAGCAATGAGTTTGATAGCCATGAATTCCCCGCATTCAATGAGTCCTGACTCATGCTAACGCGATTCCGCTCAAAAAACAGCAGCGAAAAGGGGGATAAGAAGGGGAATCACGATTCCCCTTTTGACGATCAATTGTAGGCCTGATAAGCAACGCGCCATCAGGCATCACGCAGGATCTTGCCGGATGGCGGCGTAAAACCGCCTTATCCGGCTTATAGACAGGGATTAGATATCGATATTTGCCGCTTTCAGGGCGTTCTCTTCGATAAACGCACGACGTGGTTCTACCGCGTCGCCCATCAGCGTGGTGAACAACTGGTCAGCAGCAATCGCATCCTTCACGGTAACGCGTAACATGCGACGGCTTTCCGGATCCATGGTGGTTTCCCACAGCTGATCCGGGTTCATCTCGCCCAGACCTTTATAACGCTGAATAGCCAGACCACGACGTGACTCTTTCACCAGCCAGTCCAGCGCCTGTTCGAAGCTGGCAACCGGTTGACGACGTTCACCGCGTTCGATGAAGGCATCTTCTTCCATCAGGCCGCGCAGTTTTTCACCCAGCGTGCAGATACGGCGGTATTCCGCCCCCGTTACAAACTCGTGATCCAGCGCGTAGTCGGTGTCCACACCGTGGGTACGCACACGCACGATCGGTTCAAACAGATTCTGTTCCGTATTGTGCTGGATATCGAATTTCCACTGGCTACCGTGCTGCTCTTTCTCGTTCAGCTCGGTAATTAACGCGTTCACCCAACGGGTCACGGTCTGCTCGTCTGAAAGATTGTCTTCAGTCAGCGTCGGCTGATACACCAGCTCTTTCAGCATTGCTTTCGGGAAGCGACGCTCCATACGACCAATCATTTTCTGCGTGGCGTTGTACTCAGAAACCAGTTTTTCTAACGCTTCACCAGACAGCGCCGGTGCGCTGGCGTTGGTGTGCAGCGTTGCACCGTCCAGCGCGATGGAGATCTGGTACTGGTCCATCGCCTCATCGTCTTTAATGTACTGTTCCTGCTTGCCTTTCTTCACTTTATACAGCGGCGGCTGGGCAATGTAGACGTGGCCACGCTCAACAATTTCTGGCATTTGACGATAGAAGAAGGTCAACAGCAGCGTACGAATATGCGAGCCGTCGACGTCCGCATCGGTCATGATAATGATGCTGTGATAGCGCAGTTTGTCCGGGTTGTACTCGTCACGACCGATACCGCAACCGAGCGCGGTGATCAGCGTCGCCACTTCCTGCGAAGAGAGCATCTTGTCGAAGCGCGCTTTCTCTACGTTGAGGATCTTACCCTTCAGCGGCAGAATCGCCTGGTTCTTGCGGTTACGCCCCTGTTTTGCAGAGCCGCCCGCGGAGTCCCCTTCCACAAGGTACAGTTCGGACAGCGCCGGGTCGCGTTCCTGACAGTCCGCCAGTTTGCCAGGCAGACCCGCCAGATCCAGCGCCCCTTTACGACGCGTCATTTCACGCGCACGGCGGGCTGCTTCACGGGCACGGGCCGCATCAATAATTTTACCGACCACGATTTTGGCGTCAGACGGGTTTTCCAGCAGGTATTCGCTCAGCAGTTCGTTCATCTGCTGTTCTACCGCCGATTTCACCTCAGAGGAGACCAGTTTATCTTTGGTCTGCGAGGAGAACTTCGGATCCGGCACCTTCACGGACACCACGGCAATCAGACCTTCACGGGCATCATCACCGGTAGCGCTGACTTTCGCTTTTTTGCTGTAGCCTTCTTTGTCCATGTAGGCGTTCAGGGTACGGGTCATCGCCGCACGGAAACCTGCCAGGTGCGTACCGCCGTCACGCTGCGGAATGTTGTTAGTAAAGCAGTAGATGTTTTCCTGGAAGCCGTCGTTCCATTGCAGTGCAACTTCCACGCCGATACCGTCTTTTTCGGTGGAGAAATAGAAGATATTCGGGTGGATTGGCGTTTTGTTCTTGTTCAGATACTCAACGAACGCCCTGATGCCACCTTCATAGTGGAAATGGTCTTCTTTACCATCGCGCTTGTCTTTCAGGCGAATAGAGACGCCAGAGTTCAGGAACGACAGTTCGCGCAGACGCTTCGCCAGAATCTCGTATTCGAACTCCGTGACGTTAGTAAAGGTTTCGTGGCTCGGCCAGAAACGCACCATCGTACCGGTTTTATCGGTATCGCCAGTGACTGCCAGCGGTGCCTGCGGAACGCCGTGCTCGTAGATCTGACGGTGGATTTTGTTATCGCGCTGGATAACCAGTTCCAGTTTCTGTGACAGGGCGTTCACCACGGAGACACCCACACCGTGCAGACCGCCGGAGACTTTATAGGAGTTATCGTCGAATTTACCGCCTGCGTGCAGAACGGTCATGATCACTTCCGCCGCCGATACGCCTTCTTCCGGGTGAATACCGGTCGGGATGCCGCGTCCATCATCCTGTACGGAGACAGAGTTGTCGGCATGGATGGTGACAATAATGTCTTTACAGTGACCCGCGAGCGCTTCGTCGATAGCGTTATCTACCACCTCGAATACCATATGGTGCAGACCGGTGCCGTCATCCGTATCGCCGATATACATACCCGGGCGCTTACGCACCGCATCCAGTCCTTTCAGGACTTTGATACTGGAGGAGTCATAAGAATTCGACATCAACGTTTCTCGCTCATTTAAACTTGGGTTAATCCGTTATTTTACCCTTTTCCACGGTGAACATCTTCGAATTTTTGTCCGACATGTCCAGAACGTGTTCAGCGCTGATTGCGCTGACAAAGACCTGTGATTGCGTCGCTTTTAATCGACTGGCTAACAGTCCGCGACGCGCATCATCAAGCTCTGAGGCAAAATCATCTATCAGGTAGAGACACCGCCGCCCGCTTTCACGGGTGAGGAACTCCCCTTGCGCCAGACGTAAGGCGCACATTAGCAGCTTTAACTGCCCACGCGACAAGGTATCTTCTACCGGCGCACCGTCGGCGCGAATGCGGAAATCCGCTTTATGCGGGCCGTGCGCGGTGTAAGTCAACATGCGGTCGCGTTCAAAACCACGTTCCAGCACCTCGGCATAATCAGTCTCTTTCTCCCAGCCGCGCTGAAAAGAGAAGGAGAGAGAAAATTCAGGAAGAAACTGCTGGCAAGTATCCGCCATATCCTGTGCGATACCGGCGCTGTACTCCGCGCGCCAGGTGCTGATTTGTTCCGCCAGCGGGATCAGTTCTTTATCCCACGGACGCAGTTGCTCGTAACGACTCACCTGGCGCAGCGCCGCATTGCGCTGCTTGAGCAGACGCTTCAGGTTGCTCCAGGCGGTGAAGAATCCAGCTTCATTGTGAAAGCATCCCCAATCGAGGAACGCTCTTCTGTATTTGGGGCCGCCGTTGAGTAAAGTAAACCCCTCAGGGGTGATCAGTTGCATCGGCATCAACAGCGCCAGCTCCGCCACCTTGTGGCCGTCAGTGCCGTCGATACGCACTTTACTGTCACCCAGCTTATCTTTAGTTAACCCAATCGAGGTTTCCCGCTCATTCCCCTGCAATCGCCCATGAAGAACAAACGACTCCTGCTCGTGACGAATGACGCGACCAATCTGCAAACTGCGAAACGCCCGGCCGTGGCCGAGCGTATAGATGGCTTCCAGAACGCTGGTTTTACCGCTGCCGTTCGCGCCAACCAGGAAGTTAAAGCCGGGGGATAACGCGAGATCCGCATTTTCAATATTGCGGAAATCTTTGATTAAGAGTCGGGATAGCGACATATTTCAGAGCATCATCCAGGGGGCGTGAGTGTCGCAGCCAGTTCGTTTACCGCCAGTGCGCAGAAAGCGGAGCGTACACGAAGTACGTGAGCATTTCGAGCACTGCCGGAAAACGAAATGGCAAGTAAACCAGCCCCTTTCAGATTCTACAATCTCATTGGCATAACAACGTAAGCCGCACTTTGCGACGCCGCATCTTCAATTTGTACGCTCGACACGGAGTCAGTCAGCATGATGCGCACGTTTTCACACTTCAGCGCATTCAGGACATCTAATACGTAGCTGACGTTAAAGCCGATCTCCATTTCAGTCCCCGGGTAGGTGACATCCAGAATCTCTTCGGCTTCCTCCTGTTCCGGGTTGTTCGCCGTGATTTTGAGCTGATTTTCACTCACATACAGACGCACGCCGCGGAACTTCTCGTTCGACAGGATCGCCGCGCGGGCAAAAGCCTGCTTGAGGATATCGCAGCCGGCTTCCAGATGTTTATCCGGATTCTTCGGCAGTACGCGACGGTAATCCGGGAAACGGCCGTCCACCAGCTTAGACGTAAAGATAAAGTCGCCAACGTGTGCGCGGATGTTGTTGCTGCCAATCTGCACGCGCAGCGGGTTATCGCCGCCGTCGAGCATACGCATCAGTTCAATCACACCTTTACGCGGCACGATCACCGAATGGTTGGGCAGCGACTGACCAACAGGCATAGAGCAAACCGCCAGACGGTGACCATCAGTTGCCACGGTACGCAACTCTTCACCTTCGGTCTCAAACAGCATGCCGTTTAAGTAGTAACGCACGTCCTGATGCGCCATGGAGAACTGCGTGGCTTCAATCAGACGCTTCATCGTCGCCTGCGGCAGGGTGAATTCTACCTCGCTCTGCCAGTCATCCAGATTCGGGAAGTCGGCGGCAGGCAGCGTGGACAGCGAAAAACGACTGCGGCCCGAACGTACCAGCATGCGATCGCCTTCCAGCTGGACGGCGATTTCCGCCCCTTCCGGTAGGCCACGGCAGATATCAAAGAACTTCCGCGCCGGGACAGTGGTGGCGCCGGGCTCATGCGGCTGAATCAACGCAACGCGGGCCACCATTTCCATTTCAAGATCGGTACCCGTCAGCGAAAGCGCACCGTCAGCCACCTGCAGCAACAGGTTGCCAAGAATAGGCAGCGTAGGACGACCACCCAGCGGACCGCTGACCTGCTGAAGCGGCTTTAATAAATGTTCACGTTCAACGGTAAATTTCATAGCGTCACGAAGATAATGTTCTGATTAAGTTTGAGAAATCTTCTTTAATATCATGGCTTTCTTCACGCAACTGCTCAATCTTACGGCAGGCATGAAGCACCGTAGTGTGGTCGCGGCCACCAAACGCATCGCCAATTTCCGGCAAGCTGTGGTTGGTGAGCTCTTTCGCCAACGCCATGGCCATCTGACGCGGACGCGCTACCGAGCGAGAACGACGCTTGGACAGCAAATCCGCAATTTTAATTTTGTAATACTCCGCCACCGTCTTCTGAATATTGTCGATGGTGACCAGTTTTTCCTGTAACGCCAGCAGATCGCGCAGCGCTTCGCGAACGAAGTCGATGGTAATCGCCCGACCGGTAAAGTTGGCGTTGGCAATCACACGGTTCAGTGCCCCTTCCAGCTCACGCACGTTAGAGCGTAGACGCTTGGCAATAAAGAAGGCCACTTCACCCGGCAGACGAATATCATTTTCGTCGGCCTTTTTCATCAGGATCGCCACGCGCGTTTCCAGTTCTGGCGGTTCGATCGCCACCGTCAGCCCCCAGCCGAAGCGGGATTTCAGACGATCCTCAACGCCGTTGATCTCTTTTGGATAACGATCCGAAGTCAAAATGATCTGCTGATTACCTTCAAGAAGGGCGTTAAAGGTGTGGAAAAATTCTTCCTGAGATCGTTCTTTATTAGCGAAGAACTGGATGTCATCGATGAGGAGGGCGTCGACGGAACGATAATAGCGTTTAAACTCTTCGATCGCGTTGTTTTGCAGGGCTTTTACCATGTCCTGGACAAAGCGTTCGGAGTGCATATACACCACTTTGGCATTAGGTTTGCGCGCCATAATGCCGTTTCCCACCGCGTGCAACAGGTGGGTTTTACCCAGACCGGTGCCGCCATAAAGGAACAGCGGGTTATAGGCGCCACCAGGATTGTCTGCCACCTGACGCGCCGCCGCGCGAGCCAACTGGTTGGATTTACCTTCAACGAAGTTATCAAACGTGTGTTTGACGTTAACGTTAGAGCGATAGGTGGGTTCTGCCGGCGCAGGCACATTGTCCCAGCCAGGACGCGCCGCGACAGGCGACGCGCGCTGCGGCTGAACCTGGTGCGCCACCTGAGCCGGTGCGGCGACGTTGTTGTTCACGGGCGCCTTCAGCGTCTGGCTGACGGGCTTCGTCCCGACCTCAAAACGCAGTTGCGGGGCATCTGCGCCGCAGAAATTATTCAGCAGCCCATTGATATTGTTAAGGTACTTGTCTCTTACCCAATCGAGCACAAAACGGTTTGGCGCATACAAAGCCAGCGTGTTATCGCTCAGTTCCGCCTGCAAAGGGCGTATCCACATACTGAATTCTGTGGCTGGTAACTCATCCTGCAATCGGGCAAGACACTGCTGCCAAAGCGAAAGTGACAC